>NZ_JAMOKG010000007.1 GCF_023656565.1 Flavobacterium tyrosinilyticum | reverse complement strand
AGCATTTTCAAATCTCGCAAGCTTTTTCGAATCTTTTTTTCTGAAAATTTCTTTTCGCCAGATTCTCCTTTCCTGCCAGTATTTCGATGAACGCCTTCGCTGTTGCGGGTGCAAAAGTAGAACCTTTTTCCAGTTAAACAAGGCTTTCTGCAAACTATTTTTAATCTTTTTTTCATTTTATTTCTTAACATTCTAATAACTCGCCATTTACAGCGCAAAGTTTTTTTAATCTTTGAAGGGTTTTTCTTAGAGGTATTATTCTTTTCATAATAAGTCCCGTTGAAAAACCCCAAGTTTTAAAGACTTCGCATATTTTTTCAGACTTTAAAAATTACTTTCTAATAAACATTTAAACTTTAACTAAATAACAAACTTCTAAAAAAGCAATGTTTTAACCGCTTTTAATTATTTTACATGAAATCAAAAAGCCACTAAATGCCAGCATTTACTCCATTATCCAACTTTACACAAACTCAACAAAAACCAAAAACATCTTTTATCAGCATTCAAAAAGATAAAATCGCATAAAGAACAATTTAACTAATCCCTTTAAAAGAAAACTCTATTAGCCAGAACTAAACACAAAGACTTGAAAGCAGAAATAAAAAACATTCAACTTAAAATCCTAGTATAAAAGTAATAATTAAACTTTCAACAAAGAATTATAAAAAATCAATTACTCCATAAAATTTATTACAATAAAAAATTTACTACCTGAGCCTTTTATTTCAAACATAACAACCTCCTCAATCTCAATTTTTTTCCACATTAACAAACTACACTTCGCAATGTCTAATCCATAAAAAATACACCCACCTATTTTAAACATTAAAACATATCCAAACTAAAACACATTTCTATCCAAAAATTTAAAATAACATCTACCTATAAAGAAAATTACTTCATTATTGTATATTTTTTTCAGACCAAAATACAAGTAGCTACCCAATATCTTCATAATTAAATCAAAAAAGCAAACATGAACAATGCAGGAAGATCTTCGTCAAAAATTGATTGCAAAAATTAAACAGAACTAATTTGAACACTTCTCACCTGATCAGACTATACATTTTTTTTTAGAAAAGTTTACTCAGGCTTTTCGAAAATATAAGCACACAAAAAGAACACTCCCTCCATTTAGAAGAATACCGCATAAATAAAAGACTATTAACCAAAACAAATTCAACCTAGAAGTATCAAAATAAAATCATAACAATTCAAAAAATCGCATACACATTGTTTTCAAAAAACAATAAATAGTAAATTTTAAGAAATAATTTGAGGATCTCCTTCCAGGTCGAGCTGGCCATTAATTTTTTTTGTAAAAAAGGTTTTAAAGCAAGGCTCGACCAAAAATTTAGTATTTCGCAAAATGACACCGCTCTTCTATCCCTTGCACGATCCCGAGTAAATAAGACATCTCTTTTCAAAGGAAATTCCAATTCTAAAACTTAAGGATAAATTTCAAACTCCAAAGATTAAAAACTTTGCAAACTTTATACCTCGCAAGGACAATAAAATAAATTCACTATGCTCTTTGTTGCTAAATCCCAATACACATCTCAACACAGCTTTGCATTCTACATAATCGCAAGGAGAATCATTCCGTTCTTTACAGCTAAATTCACTAAAGAAAAAACCGTATAAAAACAAAAAATCCCTTCCGATCTATCGGGAGGGATTCTTAAAGGAAAGGCGGCGGCTCCCGATAAGCAGCCATTATCAGCCATGGAGCAGTTTTCCAAAACATCTAAAAAGCAGAAAACCCTATCCGATTTGGATAGGGTTTTCAAAAGAAAGGCGACGACATACTCTCCCACAAAACTGCAGTACCATCTGCGCAGGCGGGCTTAACTTCTCTGTTCGGGATGGGAAGAGGTGAGCCCCGCCGCAATAACCACC
>NZ_JAMOKG010000006.1 GCF_023656565.1 Flavobacterium tyrosinilyticum | reverse complement strand
CAAACCGCATGGTTTGATTATTAAAGTCACAACGGTGAAAGATGAGCATGCG
This sequence comes from Flavobacterium tyrosinilyticum, assembly GCF_023656565.1. Lineage (GTDB taxonomy): Bacteria > Bacteroidota > Bacteroidia > Flavobacteriales > Flavobacteriaceae > Flavobacterium > Flavobacterium tyrosinilyticum. The sequence goes on along the minus strand of NZ_JAMOKG010000006.1, from coordinate 4,674 downwards.
TCCCATTAGCTAGTTGGTAAGGTAACGGCTTACCAAGGCTACGATGGGTAGGGGTCCTGAGAGGGAGATCCCCCACACTGGTACTGAGACACGGACCAGACTCCTACGGGAGGCAGCAGTGAGGAATATTGGTCAATGGACGCAAGTCTGAACCAGCCATGCCGCGTGCAGGATGACGGTCCTATGGATTGTAAACTGCTTTTGCACAGGAAGAAACACTCCGACGTGTCGGAGCTTGACGGTACTGTGAGAATAAGGATCGGCTAACTCCGTGCCAGCAGCCGCGGTAATACGGAGGATCCAAGCGTTATCCGGAATCATTGGGTTTAAAGGGTCCGTAGGCGGTCTTGTAAGTCAGTGGTGAAAGCCCATCGCTCAACGGTGGAACGGCCATTGATACTGCAGGACTTGAATTATTGGGAAGTAACTAGAATATGTAGTGTAGCGGTGAAATGCTTAGAGATTACATGGAATACCAATTGCGAAGGCAGGTTACTACCAATTTATTGACGCTGATGGACGAAAGCGTGGGTAGCGAACAGGATTAGATACCCTGGTAGTCCACGCCGTAAACGATGGATACTAGCTGTTGGGAGCAATCTCAGTGGCTAAGCGAAAGTGATAAGTATCCCACCTGGGGAGTACGAACGCAAGTTTGAAACTCAAAGGAATTGACGGGGGCCCGCACAAGCGGTGGAGCATGTGGTTTAATTCGATGATACGCGAGGAACCTTACCAAGGCTTAAATGCAGACTGACCGATTTGGAAACAGATCTTTCGCAAGACAGTTTACAAGGTGCTGCATGGTTGTCGTCAGCTCGTGCCGTGAGGTGTCAGGTTAAGTCCTATAACGAGCGCAACCCCTGTTGTTAGTTGCCAGCGAGTCAAGTCGGGAACTCTAACAAGACTGCCAGTGCAAACTGTGAGGAAGGTGGGGATGACGTCAAATCATCACGGCCCTTACGCCTTGGGCTACACACGTGCTACAATGGCCGGTACAGAGAGCAGCCACTGGGCGACCAGGAGCGAATCTATAAAGCCGGTCACAGTTCGGATCGGAGTCTGCAACTCGACTCCGTGAAGCTGGAATCGCTAGTAATCGGATATCAGCCATGATCCGGTGAATACGTTCCCGGGCCTTGTACACACCGCCCGTCAAGCCATGGAAGCTGGGGGTGCCTGAAGTCGGTGACCGCAAGGAGCTGCCTAGGGTAAAACTGGTAACTAGGGCTAAGTCGTAACAAGGTAGCCGTACCGGAAGGTGCGGCTGGAACACCTCCTTTCTAGAGCCCGAGTGTTAGCTGAAGAGCACGCTTGGGAAATAAGATGCCGGACTATAGGTTTGGAATCTGAGATTGTATTGCTCTTGCTGTTAATTTAAAAAAATGATAAAAATTAAGTAAAACAGAGTCTCGTAGCTCAGCTGGTTAGAGTACTACACTGATAATGTAGGGGTCGGCAGTTCGAGTCTGCCCGGGACTACTATTTGACTTAAAAAAGGAAATTTTAGAGGTTGAGGCCTTATGAGAAATAATTCATAACTCATAACTAATAACTCATCACTAAAAAATGGGGGATTAGCTCAGCTGGCTAGAGCGCCTGCCTTGCACGCAGGAGGTCAACGGTTCGACTCCGTTATTCTCCACAATCCCGATGAATCGGGAAAAAGTTCATTGACATATTGAGATAAGAAAATAATAAGAAAGTAGAAAGCGTTTTTTATTGAGCATTCGTGCAAAATATAGAAAACAAACAAAACGGTCTCATTTTAAAAATGAGATTGGTGCAATAAGCAAAATAAGGGCGCATGGGGAATGCCTAGGCTCTCAGAGGCGATGAAGGACGTGATAAGCTGCGAAAAGCTGCGGGGACTGGCACACACAGATTGATCCGCAGATATCCGAATGGGGCAACCCGCTATGTTGAAGACATAGCACACCGATAGGTGGGCAAACCCGCTGAACTGAAACATCTAAGTAGGCGGAGGAGAAGAAAACAAAAGTGATTCCGTAAGTAGTGGCGAGCGAACGCGGATTAGCCCAAACCATTTATGTTACGGCATAGGTGGGGTTGTAGGACCGCGACATTTCATGTGCAAGGAACCGGAAGCTTCTGGAAAGGAGCGCCATAGAGGGTGACAGCCCCGTATGGGTAACGAGCATAATGGATAGCGGTATCCTGAGTAGGGCGGGGCACGTGAAACCCTGTCTGAATTTGGCGGGACCATCCGCTAAGGCTAAATACTCCTGAGAGACCGATAGTGAACCAGTACCGTGAGGGAAAGGTGAAAAGAACCGTGAATAACGGAGTGAAATAGATCCTGAAACCATGCGCTTACAAGCGGTCGGAGCCCTTTCGTGGGGTGACGGCGTGCCTTTTGCATAATGAGCCTACGAGTTAACGCTGCTGGCAAGGATAAGTGGTTAAGCCATGGATCCGCAGCGAAAGCGAGTCTGAATAGGGCGCTTTAGTCAGTAGTGTTAGACGCGAAACCGTGTGATCTACCCATGGGCAGGTTGAAGCTGTGGTAACACACAGTGGAGGACCGAACCGGTTGACGTTGAAAAGTCTTCGGATGACCTGTGGGTAGGGGTGAAAGGCCAATCAAACTCGGAAATAGCTCGTACTCCCCGAAATGCATTTAGGTGCAGCGTTATTTTAGTTATATAGAGGTAGAGCTACTGATTGGATGCGGGGGCTTCACCGCCTACCAATTCCTGACAAACTCCGAATGCTATATAATGATTGATAACAGTGAGGGCTTGGGTGCTAAGGTCCAAGTCCGAGAGGGAAAGAACCCAGACCATCAGCTAAGGTCCCCAAATATATGCTAAGTTGAAAGAACGAGGTTTGTCTGCCCAGACAGCTAGGATGTTGGCTTGGAAGCAGCCATTCATTTAAAGAGTGCGTAACAGCTCACTAGTCGAGCGGACGAGCATGGATAATAATCGGGCATAAGCATATTACCGAAGCTATGGATTTTGTGGCAACACAAAGTGGTAGGGGAGCATTCTGACAGGGCTGAAGGTGTTTCGTAAGGGATGTTGGACCGGTCAGAAAAGAAAATGTAGGCATAAGTAACGATAATGCGGGCGAGAAACCCGCACACCGAAAAACTAAGGTTTCCACAGCTATGCTAATCAGCTGTGGGTTAGTCTGGACCTAAGGCGAACCCGAAAGGGACAGTCGATGGCCAACGGGTTAATATTCCCGTACTTCTTATTGCTGTGATGGGGTGACGGAGTGATGAAAGCGCCGCGAACTGACGGAATAGTTCGTTAAAGCACCTAGCTATAGGGTCTCTAGGCAAATCCGGAGATCTTGGTGAAATGCGATAGTACTCGGAGTCTTCGGACAAAGAGATAGTGCGCCTAAGGGCTTCCAAGAAAAACCTCTAAACTTCAGGCAGTAAGAACCAGTACCGTAAACCGACACAGGTAGTTGAGGAGAGAATCCTAAGGTGCTCGAGAGATTCATGGCTAAGGAATTAGGCAAAATAGACCTGTAACTTCGGGAGAAAGGTCGCCCCGAGCAATCGGGGCCGCAGTGAAGAGGTCCAGGCGACTGTTTATCAAAAACACAGGGCTCTGCAAAATCGTAAGATGAAGTATAGGGCCTGACACCTGCCCGGTGCTGGAAGGTTAAGAGGAGATGTTATCTTCGGAGAAGCATTGAATTGAAGCCCCAGTAAACGGCGGCCGTAACTATAACGGTCCTAAGGTAGCGAAATTCCTTGTCGGGTAAGTTCCGACCTGCACGAATGGTGTAACGATCTGGACACTGTCTCAGCCATGAGCTCGGTGAAATTGTAGTAACGGTGAAGATGCCGTTTACCCGCAGTGGGACGAAAAGACCCTGTGCACCTTTACTATAGCTTAGTATTGACCTTGGATAAATGATGTGTAGGATAGGTTGGAGACTATGAAGCGGCGTCGCCAGGCGTTGTGGAGTCATTGTTGAAATACAACCCTTTGTTTATCTGAGGCCTAACCCCGCAATGTGGGGGACAGTGCTTGGTGGGTAGTTTGACTGGGGTGGTCGCCTCCAAAAGAGTAACGGAGGCTTCTAAAGGTTCCCTCAGTACGCTTGGTAACCGTGCGTAGAGTGCAATGGCATAAGGGAGCTTGACTGAGAGACATACAGGTCGATCAGGTACGAAAGTAGAGCATAGTGATCCGGTGGTTCCGCATGGAAGGGCCATCGCTCAAAGGATAAAAGGTACGCCGGGGATAACAGGCTGATCTCCCCCAAGAGCTCATATCGACGGGGGGGTTTGGCACCTCGATGTCGGCTCGTCACATCCTGGGGCTGGAGAAGGTCCCAAGGGTTGGGCTGTTCGCCCATTAAAGTGGCACGCGAGCTGGGTTCAGAACGTCGTGAGACAGTTCGGTCTCTATCTACTGCGGGCGTTAGAAATTTGAGTGGATCTGATTCTAGTACGAGAGGACCGAATTGGACAAACCTCTAGTGTATCTGTTGTCCCGCCAGGGGCACCGCAGAGTAGCTACGTTTGGAAGGGATAAGCGCTGAAAGCATATAAGCGCGAAACCCACCACAAGATGAGATTTCTTTTAAGGATCGTGGAAGATGACCACGTTGATAGGCTACAGATGTAAAGGCAGTAATGTCATAGTCGAGTAGTACTAATAATCCGTAAGCTTATGCACAAACTTT
>NZ_JAMOKG010000005.1 GCF_023656565.1 Flavobacterium tyrosinilyticum | reverse complement strand
CTTCTTAAGGTGGTTATTGCGGCGGGGCTCACCTCTTCCCATCCCGAACAGAGAAGTTAAGCCCGCCTGCGCAGATGGTACTGCAGTTTTGTGGGAGAGTATGTCGTCGCCTTTCTTTTGAAAACCCTATCCAAACTGGATAGGGTTTTCTGTTTTTTAGATGTTTTGAAAACTGCCTGATGGCTGATAATGGCTGCTTATCAATAGACAGCCGCGTTAGTGATGGGAGCGGCATCCTTTTGCGGGGCACGAAGGGCTTCTTTTTCCCATAAACATCCATCCGCAAAAGATACAGCGGACAGCACGGCCCGGAGGGAAACGCCATTGGCATTAGAAACTTTTCTGTTATTTAGTTCTCTTTCTATACTAATTATTGAATTGATGATTGATGAAATTTAGTATATTAGAACTATAAAACGAGATGCTATTAATTTAAATCAAACGAACCTATGAATGTCTATACTAATATCTTTCTGTCAATTGTAAGTGTGCTGTTTTTCTCGGCATGTAGTGATAAAAATACTGCTAAAGAAGGAAATTTGGATTTAAGTTCTTATTTAAAAGATGGATCTTCAGGTATAAAGACAGGAGGGATAAAGATGATTGAAATCAGTACTCCGAATGGGAAGTTTAAGGTCTGGACTAAGCGCGTAGGGAATAATCCAAAAATGAAACTATTGCTTTTAAATGGAGGGCCAGGAGCAACGCACGAATATTTTGAGTGTATGGAAAGCTTTTTGCCTCAGGAAGGGATAGAATTTATTTATTACGACCAGTTGGGAACAGGTAATTCTGATAATCCAAATGATCCAGTATTTTGGGATTTGGATCGTTATGTGGAAGAAGTGGAGCAGGTGCGTATAGCTCTTGGTTTAGATAAGAGTAATTTTTATTTATTAGGTCATTCATGGGGTGGTATTCTGGCTTCGCAATATGCGCTGAAGTATCAACAAAATTTAAAAGGACTTATTATTTCAAATATGATGATGAGTGCTATTGACTATGATAAATATGCGGATACAGTGTTAGCAAAGCAGATGGATCCCAAAGTTTTGGCGAGAATTAGGGAAATAGAGAAAAATAAAGATTTTGAAAATCCAGAATACATGCAGTTATTGCTTCCTAATTTTTATACTAAACATATCTTGCGATTAGATGCTGATAAGTGGCCAGAACCTGTAAACAGATCATTTAGTAAAATAAATCAGTCCTTGTACGTGACTATGCAGGGGCCAAGTGAATTTGGATTGTCAGGAAAACTTGAGAAATGGGATATAAAAAAGGAACTTCCTAACCTTATCGTTCCAACATTGTCGATAGGGGCTGAATATGACACCATGGATCCTAATCATATGAAATGGATTGCTTCTCAGGTTAAAAATGGCACCTATTTGTATTGTCCTAACGGAAGTCATATGAGTATGTACGATGATCAGGATATTTACATGAAAGGTTTGATTAAGTTCATTAAAGATACAGATAATAAGACCATCAAATAATATATGACTACAGAATTGAAAGCTCTCTATTTGAGAGCTTTTTCTTTTTAAAGAACTTTTGTAGTATTTTGTTTATGTATTTTTCGGATATAAGTTTGAAAATTAGCAAGAAATAAAGATGTAACAGAAAAGCAAATTAAATGTTTATGAGGATAAAAAGATTCTTTTTGCTAAATTTATAGAAACAAAATTCAAAATTATAAGATTGTCGATTCTTTCAAAATAATGTTTTTTATGTATAAAGAAATGTTATAAGGAATTAGAATCATTAAATTAGTTCTGTATAGATTTTGTCTATTCTATAAGAATTATTTATGATTCACAGTCGGAATTTTCTCTTTTATTAGTTTGTAATTTAGTCAAAAATAAAATTTTTCAACTATGGACAATCAATCAAATGACATCAGTAAATGCCCTTTTCATAATGGGAGCATGGATAAAAAGGCAGCATCGGGGACTAAAAATCATGACTGGTGGCCCAAACAGTTAAAGGTAAATATCCTAAGACAGAATTCGTCGTTATCAAATCCGCTGGATAAGGATTTTAATTACGCAGAAGCTTTTAAAAGTCTCGACATTGAGACATTAAAGAAAGATTTGCATGCTCTTATGACTGATTCACAAGATTGGTGGCCTGCAGATTTTGGTCATTATGGAGGTCTTTTCATAAGAATGGCTTGGCATAGTGCAGGTACTTATAGAGTGCATGACGGACGAGGCGGAGCAGGAGCAGGACAACAGCGATTTGCACCTCTTAACAGTTGGCCAGATAACGTAAGTCTTGATAAAGCGAGAAGATTGCTCTGGCCCATAAAACAAAAATATGGACAAAAGATTTCATGGGCAGATTTGTTGATCTTAACAGGAAATGTGGCTTTAGAATCAATGGGCTTTAAAACATTTGGTTTTGCAGGAGGACGTGCCGATGTTTGGGAAGCAGACGAATCTGTTTATTGGGGCTCTGAAACGACATGGTTAGGTGGTGACGAACGTTATAAAGACGGTTCTGAAGGTGTTCCAAAAGATCATGGAGTGGTATCATCTGATGATAATGCCGACGGAAGTATCCATAGTAGAAATCTTGAAAAACCGCTTGCAGCAGTGCAAATGGGACTTATATATGTAAATCCAGAAGGGCCTGACGGAAATCCGGATCCGATTGCGGCAGCTCGAGATATTAGAGACACTTTCGGCCGTATGGCAATGAATGATGAAGAAACAGTAGCCTTAATAGCAGGCGGACACACTTTTGGTAAAACGCACGGTGCTGCATCATCAGATCATGTGGGAGCTGAACCAGAAGCAGCAGGTCTAGAACTGCAAGGGTTAGGATGGCAAAACAGTTTTGGCTCTGGAAAAGGTGGAGATGCTATTACAAGCGGACTTGAAGTTACTTGGACAAAAACACCAACACAATGGAGCAATAACTTTTTTGAGAATTTATTTGGTTTTGAATGGGAACTTTCAAAAAGTCCGGCAGGAGCACATCAATGGGTAGCAAAAAATGCGGAAGCCATTATTCCAGATGCTTTTGATGCTAGTAAAAAACACTTGCCAACGATGCTAACTACAGATTTATCTTTAAGATTAGATCCTGCTTATGAGAAAATATCACGTCGTTTTCTAGAAAATCCAGATGAGTTTGCAGATGCTTTTGCTCGTGCATGGTTTAAATTGACGCATCGTGATATGGGACCTCGTGCTCTTTATCTTGGATCTGAAGTGCCTACAGAAGAACTGCTTTGGCAGGACCCTATTCCAGAAGTAAATCATACTTTAATAAATGACCAAGATATCGAACAGCTTAAAGAGAAAGTATTAAATTCAGGATTAAGCGTATCTCAATTGGTTGCTACAGCTTGGGCTTCTGCTTCTACTTTTAGAGGTTCAGATAAGCGTGGAGGCGCAAACGGTGGACGCATAAGACTTGCACCACAAAAAGATTGGGAAATAAATAATCCAGCTGCGCTTAAAGTTGTTTTAGATAAATTAGAAGGTATTCAAAAAGAATTTAATGCTGCAAATGGAGATAAAAAAGTCTCATTGGCCGATTTAATCGTTTTAGGAGGATCTGCAGCTGTAGAAAAAGCGGCTAAAGATGCTGGAACATCAGCGAAAGCACCTTTTTCACCTGGACGTATGGATGCATCTGCAGAACAGACAGATGCTGAATCGTTTGGATATTTAGAACCAAAATCTGATGGTTTTAGAAATTACAGAAAAACAAAATCTACTGTTTTAACAGAAGAACTTCTTATAGATAAAGCGAATTTGCTAACTCTTACTGCACCAGAATTGACGGTTCTTTTAGGTGGACTTCGTGTTCTGGATATTAATGCAGACGGAAGTAAAAATGGTGTTTTTACAACTAGACCGGGTCAGTTAACCAATGATTTCTTTGTAAACTTACTAAACATGAATACAGAATGGAAGTCTGTTTCAAATGATAAAGAACTTTATACAGGAAATGACAGAAGTACTGGACAACCTAAATGGATAGGAACACGTGCAGATCTTGTTTTTGGATCAAATTCAGAATTAAGAGCAATTGCAGAAGTTTATGCAGCTGGTGATGCTCACGAAAAATTTGTAAACGATTTTATTGCCGTATGGACTAAAGTAATGAACCTAGACAGGTTTGATCTAAGAAAATAATATTCGCTTGAGAAAAAAAAGACGCCAATTACGGCGTCTTTTTTTATATGTTTTTAAGAACGTGGTTTAGACAAATTTCGATCATACATCACAATGGTTCCTGCAACGGCAACATTCAAACTTTTTTCTGATTTGAATTTTACTAAATGATGGCATTTTTCCATTACTTTTTTAGATAGACCATGATCTTCTGCACCCAATATATAGACGCAGCGTCTTGGATGTTCAAAAGTTTCCAAATCAGAGGCTTTTTCAGATAGTTCAACACCAACTAATCGTGCTCCTTTTGGTAAGTTTTCAAAAAAAGCTTCGAAAGTATCGTAATGAAAATACGGAATCGCTTTTACAGCATCGTGTGTATCGCAAGCTTGTTTAGCATATCGATTGCCAATGGTGAATATAAAAGTTGCGCCTAAGTTCTGAGCCGATCTCCACAAAACACCTAAGTTTTCTGGTGTTTTACCATTTTGTATTCCTATACCAAAGTATTCATTTGTAAAATTATCACTCATGAGGGCAAAAGTACAAACTGTATGCAGATAAATCAATTTTTGTTGAGACGAAAAGAAGTCTATTGATATTATCTTGAATATCTATTTTCGGATGACTTGTTTTTATAATATTTAAAAGTTTAATCTATCGGCTCTATTTTGTCAGCTTTTATCATAAGATTTGGTTTTACACTTTTAGATCTTAATCTCCATCTGTTTGATCGGCAGTAATAGCCGATTGATTGAGCCAATCAAGTCTGCCTTGTACTGCTTTAACTTTGCCATGGTTTGCAGCAAGTTTTTGATCGGCTTTTGTTTTTACTCTTTCTTCGTCCTTAGTAATTATATGCTGATTCATACTTTCTCGACTAGCTTCTAATTTTTTTATATTTTCTTCTGTTTTATGAATTTCTGAAGGTAGAACTTCAAGACGGTCAAGTGGTGCTTTAGCATGCAGTAAGCTTAGATTCAGGCGAGTTACAGATTTTTCAGCTTTTTGAAATTCAACTTTAGCTAGCTCCACTTGTTCCCTAATTTCTTTACTATTTGCTTTATCATACGCTTGTTTATAAGCATATTTTATACTCAGATTTTTAAGTGCAAGCTCGTTAAAACTTTTGCCTGCTTCCCAGCCTGTTTCTGTCAAGGTATCTTCACGAAAAGTTACCGGTATTCCACGTTTAGGTTTTCGGCCTGTTGTTCCTACCACCACGATATCTTTCTGGATATTCTGTTTGGTACTTTCTAAATCTTTTAAAGCCTCTTGAATTTCTTGCTCCTTAGCTCTTAAAAGTTGTTCTGTAAGAGTGCTTTCCTTCTGTGCTAATTCATATTCTTGTTTTGCTCGCTCAAGTTCTCTTTTAAAACTTTCTTCTTGTACATAAGGGGTTAATTTTTGCATCTCTTGACGTAATAATTCAAGATGGCTACTTGCAGCCTGTATTTCTAAATCAAATTGTTTTAATTTTTTGCTGCTGGCTCTAAGGTCTTTTTCAATGGATTTAAGCTTGTTGCGTTGCTTGGCATAGGCAGATAACTCAACTGCATCTTCTGCTTCAGAATCAGAATCATAGTTTAGTGAAGAATCAGATTCTTTATCGATAGAATTTACTTTAGGGATGTCTCCGCCAACGACCTCTTCACCAGTAAGTTGATGAAATCGTGCTTTGTTTTTAGCTACAATTTCGCTGGCCCGATACCCAACAAATAAGCCTCCATGTGTACCTCCTGAATAAAAACTCCAATCTTTTAGTTGCTTATGAATTTCTTCGTTCATGATTTTATGAGATGCGTTGCAAGCAAAGCAGTCAGCAAGAGTACCACCTATATACACATCTTTTTCATTATACTTGCTATTTTTACGACGGTCCAGAATTGCTCCGGTGACTTTGAGTTCGCCATGCATATTTTGAGTTTTATCAGATGGATGCATAGAGGTTGGAACTACATAAATACCAGGAGTTCCACTATGGTATTTGACTGTATCAATTACACCTGCATTGATCGCTACGATTAATCGTTTTAACTGTGATGAAACTTCCTTGTTAGTTTCTACTCCGGTTTCTTCATCTGTATATGCCCCTTCCAGTAAATTTTTAGTTTTGGCTATGTCCTTGGTACGTCGACCTCCCGTAATTCTTTGGTCTGAAGAGCCAGCTAAAGGATCTTGGTTATGAATTATATTTTTGAGTTTTGCAGCTACTTTTTCTAACTTTTTCTCCTGTTCAGGACTTTCCTGATTAACACTCAATACTAATGTATTATCATCCAAAGCTACAGCAACGTGTACATTGGTTGAAGTTGCAAGGATTCTTCCTATTCTGTCTATCATTCGCTCAAAGCGTGTTAAATTTTTACGTGGTACCGAATGATGATGCCCTTTAGTTGTTGACGCGGGATCTGCAGGTGATTTATAGCTTTGAGATCTACCGTGGGTAGAAGGAGGAACCAAACCATGTTCTTCGTCTTCATTGAGCTGTGCAACAGTTGTCTTAGATGTTTGATTTTGAGAGAGTAAAAATGGTGATGGCATTTGCTTTCTCTGCAAAGCTTTCGCCCCCATAACATCAGCTTCTTTCTCTAAACCTTTATCGTCATTCACATTCACTTTACCTTTCATTTGTATAGTTGGCTTTACTCGCCCTTGTTTTTGCTGTACAACATGCCAAGCTTCGTGAGGCAAATGTTTTTCTTGCCCTGAGGCTAAATGAATATCAGATCCTTGAGCATAAGCATGGGCATTAAGCTGTGCAGGTTTGTCTGAGTTATAAAGAACTTTCACATCATCCATAGAATGGCCAGAAAGGTTTTCTATGCCTGTTTTTAAGTTATCAGGTAGACCAGTATTATTGTTTTTTCTTTGTAAAACAGAAACGGGACGATTGTCGATAAGTTCTCTTGCCTTATTTTGAATAACTTTTTCGCCAGAACTATTCGCAGCAGATTGCGTTTTTGTTTTATCAGTTGAATATTTCATAAAAACTAATTTTAAGTGCTATTAGTTATTTTTAGATTTAAATACTTTATCTTCTTTTCTTACTTGGTCTGCGCATATAATTTTTTGCTGCTAGTTTTCTATGCAGTGCATGATATTTTTTAAAACCAGTAGCACCAACATGTGCTCTATTTCCTCGAGAGGTATTGCAAGTTCCACAAAGCACTCTGCCATTTCTCATATTATTTCGTCCACCTCTTGAAGCAGGCTGTATATGATCAATGTGAAATTGTCCGTCTCCCATTCTTCTGTTTTGGAATGTTGCATAATGCACTAGTGAATGCTGAAAACCACAATGATCGCAGGTATGAAAACCGTCATTTTTCTTTTTATTCGCGGCTAGCTTTCTTGCTCGTTGCTCTTTGTTAAATTTTGTTAATTGTACAACATTAGAATTGTAATTGGCAATAGCTTGATTAGATTTTAATTGTGTAGTTGAAATATTGCTATTAGTTAAAGTTGAAGTTGAAGTTGGAATGCGATTATCAACCAGCTGAAAAGTATTTCTGCTATTCGTACTTGTTGGATTACTTGCAGCTTCTTGAGAATTATGTCTTTTTGAAATTTTACTATAGCTTTTCATATTCCTTTCTTTCTATTAAAATTACGATACATTATTAAGAGATTTTAAGCTTTTATGCCTGCTCCACCTGTACCAGGATCAGGTTCTTTGCGGAAATCTTTATAAAAACCTTTGTTTTCAGGTTCTTCATTATCGGTATAATATCCATCTTCATCAGTATCACTTTCATAATCTATATTATTAGTACCCTCATATTGATGGCTTTCATTGCATACTTTGCATAAAGCTCTTAAACGATCAGGATCATTATGATCTTCTCTTATTTCATCATTAGTAGCATTTTTTGATTTTAAAGCACGCTCACGAGGAGCCCAAGGAGGATTATGATCTAATGCCAAAGCGCGTTGTGCGTGCGGATTACCGCTTTTGCTTGTGAAGGCAAATTGGGTTAGTTCCAATTTTTTATTTCCCTTTTTTGTATAGGCCAATGGTCGTTTACAAGCTGGACAGGTATAGATTTCATCAAAATTCTTGTTTACATTAGCACGTTTGTGAGCAGTTTGTTTTATAACCTCCTCGGTGACACTTGTAGGTATATGGAATCTTTTTTGTTTTTTAGTTGGTTGGGGTGGTTCATAGTCACTATCGCTAGTTTCTTCTTCTTCTTCTTCTTCTTCTTCTTCTTCTTCTTCACTGCTGTATTCATCATCACTAAACTCTTCTTCATCGTTACTTTCATCTTCGTTATCACTTTCTCCCATTTTTTTTTTAATTAATTGGGTTACGGTAGTATTGGACAATTTGTTCTCCTGTAGTTTTTTTTGTACTAGAGACAATTCGCGATTATCTTTTAGCTGGACAATATTATGGCCCTGATTCGCATTTGCAGCAATTGTATTTGTTTTATTTTCGGATATTTTTTTGTGCTGTTGCGTCATTTTTTTTCTTTAACAATTATATAAAACCCTATTTATTAGTAATCCAGTTAACTTCGAAAAGGCGTAACTTCAACAGGGCCAACACCGCCCAAATAATTAATCGCCGAACAAAAAGGATGATTGTGAATCCTATTTTTTAAATTTTCTAAATCTCGATCAAAATAGGGTAGCGTCACTTTTTGTCCGGTGATTAGTTTTATCAGATGATCATTTTCTAAAGGATAAATTTTAAATAGAGGCTTTCTTGCGGCGTAGAAAAGATTTTCGTCATCAGCTATAATAGAAACCTCACCACGGTTTTCTTTTAGTTTTTGAGGATTCATTTTTAATAAGTTAACGATCTGATTTTCAATTTTAGTAACCATTTCTTCTACACTTTTTTCGGTAGTTTGTACAACCAAATAAAGATTTTGGCTTGTAATAAGATATCCGTTAATGTAAAAGAAAATCTTGTCGTCGAAATCATTCAAAGCCAATGCAACTATGGTATTCACATAATTCAAATCAAAATGTTTTTTCCAGTTCCTAATTTTTAGTTTCACTTTATGACGGTGTAATTGAGGCGCAGCAATGGCAACTTTTTTTATGTTTTCATTCTTTTTCATCACGTCAATTCATTTGAGTAACTACAAGTGTTTTGTTCTCTTTTTTAAATTCACGTCTAATCCCTTCCAATAAATCGTGCTGACTAACAACTGTTTCATTTTTCTGAATGGCAACCAGAGCACAAAATCGCAACACATTAATAATTGCTCCACCAGCAAGTTCATACTCTTCGGCAATGCTTTCTATATCAATATCTGGACTTAGTTTGCATTTTCCTGAAAATGCTTTTTCCCATAAAAGAATCCTTTCCTCTGCGGTTGGCATCGTAAAATGAATCATGGACTGAAATCTTCTGGAGAAAGCTTCATCCATGTTTTCTTTTAAATTGGATGCTAGAATAACCACTCCTGGAAAATCTTCAATTCTTTGCAGTAAATATCCTGTTTGCTGATTGGCGTGCCGATCGTTTGAAGAAGAAGCATTTGTTCTTTTTCCAAAAAGCGCATCGGCTTCGTCAAAAAATAAAATCCAGTCTTTGTGCTGTGCAACATCAAATATTTTGGACAGATTTTTTTCGGTTTCACCAATATATTTAGAAACAATCATAGAAAGATCAACCCTAAAAACTTCTCGATTGGTGCTTTTTCCAAGTAAAGTTGCAGTAAGCGTTTTACCAGTGCCTGGAGGTCCATAAAAAAGGGTTCGATATCCAGGTTTTATTTTATTCTCCAAACCCCATTCTGTCATAAGAGTTTCACCATGATTTAGCCAAGCGTTAATCTCCATAACTTGATTCATGACATGCTCTTCCAGAACCAAATCGTCCCAGTTTAATTTGGTCGAAATTTGTTGTGCAGGAAACGAAACGCTATGTTCCAATTTAGGCAAAATGCCAGTTATAAAAAAGTTCAGCCAACGTTCGTTAATCGATAGTACGTGATTCAAAATAGGAACATTAGATTCGCTATTTTCTAAAACCAAAACCTGTTCTTTCGAAAGTATATTTGTAGTATTCAGAATTTGAAGCACTTCTATTCTTAATTCAGGATTTACAGCGGTAATTAAAAAAGATAGGGTTTGGCCCGTAGGCAAAAAACCGCTATGATTTTTATTGATAACTCCGCCAAATTCAGTAAATCCGCGATCGTACATCGAATTTTTACTAAAGAAAATATCCAGAACTTCGGGTTTAATCTGAGGAGCGAGAATTAGGGCAAGACAAAGTCGTTCGTAAAGACTCAAATCCCATTCTGCTATTTTTTTGTAATAAGCGCTATTTTCAGTTTCTTCATCAGTTTCTGGTAGCGGAATATCCTGCCAGCGGTTTTCATGGCCTTCCTGAAGCAGATAACTGCAAATAACCTGATCGATTACCTTTTGCAACCAATCCATTTCATTGTACAAAGAGACTATATTGGGATTAGTTTCCATAAGCTCCAAATAATTTTTCTACATCGTCCAGATTTGCGTCAGCCCATTTAAAATAAAGCAAAGCCGTATTAGGATTTAACTCATTGCATTGTAGCATATCCAAATAAAAACCTTGAGCATTTTGCATAATCATTTGCGTGTTATAATCAGCATCATTATGAAAATTTGAATCAAAAAAAGAATTTGCCCATTCGCTTGTATTATTCTCTTTGGAGATAAAATCAGTGATGAAATAAGCCAATTTTTCGTCTTGAACGACTAATTTTTTAGCTTTGAAATAAGCAGGTTTTCTTTTGGTTTCTCGGTGGTAATATTCGATATCTTTCGACTGAATTGTTTTGGTGTTTGGATGTCCGAAAATATCAGACAATCCAAAATTTTCGGCCTCACAAGCCAGTTCTAGTTCGGCATTTGCTTCGCCAGCTATGGCTAGAGTTGTGTTTTTTGCAGTTGCACTTTCTGTTATAACATAAAGTTCCCTAAATGAATATAAGGTTTGTGTTAGCTTTATAATTAATTGCTGCTGGATTTCATTCCAATTATTAATTTTTACAGATTCAGGCTCATCGGCTTTAAAAATGAAGCTTCCTTTATTAGCAAAAGCCAATATTTGTTTGCTAAATTCAAAATTGCCTTCAATAGAACCATGTGCGTGTGATCGTCCTGAATAAGGTTTTGAAATTCCATCACTAAAATTCCAATTGGCATCATTTAAGGCAATTACTCCGCTTATATCAGCATCGTGACGCGATATGATACCATTGCGATAAATATTTCCAAGAAGAATAATTTCGCCGTTTTTAATCTGAAAATAATCGCCTGGAAAAAGACTTTTATTTAACGGTTTGGTAGGCAGAAATCCTCCAGTTTTGAGATAAAAATGCCTGTAAAAATTCTTATTAGTATGATCCATAACCTTAAAAATTATTGATTAAAGTCCACTGAATGCCATAAGCAAACAGCGGACAATTTAATTGATCTTAAGATGCATAAGCCGCAGCAGTTGCCGCAGCTAAGCTAGATTGAAGCGATTGCAGTTTGATTTGCGCTTTGTTTAAATTGGCAGTTGCAATGCTCAATTGTCTTCCCGTTTCGTCATTTGCAGTATTGGCTTTATCATAAGAAATCTGAGCGTTTTTATACGCATTGTATATTAAGGCTCTTATAGAAGTCTTGTCGGTAGGCTGTACTGATAAAGGTGCGTCTAAAGATTTTTCATCTGTTAAAGTCAGATATAATTTTGTTGCTTGTTTACTTTCTAAAGTAATTGCCGCTTCAGATTCCAGAACAGAAGCTTCTGCCGCCAATGTAGATTTTAAGGCAACTAGCGTAAGAGCAACCGCATTATTGGCGTCTGTACCCGCGCTGTTTATTCTAGCGATTAAATCATCAGAAATTAACGGATTAAGTGCTTTTTTGCGAATAACTAGAATAGAAAGTTTATTAATTATTTCAACAGAATAAATTAATTTGCAAATCAAGTCACTGATGCTTTTGCTAACTGTTGTTGAGTCTTCTGTTGCATAGGATGTTTTTGAAAAAGCGACTCTCGAATTGAGAGCTAAGTCGTAAGCATTTTGAATAACTTGATCGATCAAGTTTTTGTTGCTTAATGCATGCGTACGATTGCTTTCAGAAACTAATAAATAACCTTGATATCGGGTTGCTTTTTCATTCAGCGAATTTACAATTGTTTGTTGTTGCTGTACAATTGCTGTTGCATCAACTACTTGATTTTTTAGCAAGTCTAATTCGGCTTTTTTCTTTTCTGTAATTCCGTATTTCTGTAAACTTGGTCTTAACGGAGTTAATGATATAGTATCCATATAGTTGAGGTGTTAATTAGTTTGTGATTTCAGATTTTGGTTTTGTAGAATAAGGTATTGGCGGCGTGTTTTGCCAATCAGAAAGACTATTTTTATATCTGGTTTTTAAAATCTCACTGCCTTTGTAATAAGACAAAATAACAGGAATGTAATTTTTATCTTCAATTAGCGGATTTCCAAAATTATCTGTAGTGGTGCCATCAATATGCACTTCAAATTCTGGACTTGAAGTTGTTTTATGTTTGGCACTTGTAAAGTTTCCTGCCGGAATGTTTTCTGCTAAATTTAAATTGAAGAAAAAGGCGTTGGTGTTTTTAACTGGTTTAGGAGATTTGTCTTTAACTTCTTTAAGTTTAGCGTTCAAATCTGCCAATTGCCCTTTTGCAATACGTAATTTCTCTTTAGCTTCAGCCAGTGCACTTTTCAGACTATTGTTTTTCTGTTTGTCTTGATCTGGATCTTTACTGTTTTTAGCAGCTTCAGTACTTGCTTGAGCAGAACTATTTAAGATTTCGATCTCTTCGGTAAGCGCTTTAACCTCAGCCTCGACAGTTTTAATTTCCTCATCTAGCTCCATGGTTTCAATTTTGGATTCCAAAGTCTGTAAATCCTCATTTGTAGAAAGATTATCAGTATCGGTGTAAGGCAAGAAGAAACATCTGTAATCAATTTCACTTGCTTTTAATTCTTCTTTCTCAACATTAAAAGTAATTTTAGATAAATCTTCAGAATGTTTTCTAGAAGTGCCAATATCTTTCGCACTTTTTAAAGTATAGACTAACGAAAATATTTCAGAAGGTGCAGATAGATATTCATCAAACGTATTGATTTCTTTCTTGTAAGATTCAGTAAACATTATTAAAAGAAAAGCAACATAATTTTCGCCAAGCACTAGAGGTTCATTATCTGCATCTCTCAAAGATTTATAAGCGATAGATGTGCTGTATTTTCCTTTATCATCTGGTTTTTGAGTCGCAGGAATACTTTTGCATTGATCTTGATTGCCCACCAAATCTTCTGCCGTAGAAGCATTAAAGAATGATTTCTTACTGTCTTTTACCAAAATGATATTGTAGCTTAAAACTGGATTTGCTAATCCTTTATTTTGCGTTGTAGGATCTCTATCTTCGGGAGAAAAAGGACTTTTGTAAGCATTAAATGAAACAGTAAAACTGCCTGCTGAAGGATCAAAAGTTGTAGGAACCTCAACAATCAAAGCCTGATTAAATTGTTCGTTGTTATACGTATAGGCTTTCTTTGAAGCGTTATATTCTACCTCACAACATTTTATGGCTCCTTCTGCAGCTCTTGTGGCAATACTTGCTTTCGCTCTCGTATCGTTATCTACGGTTAGTACCGCGGTAGTTGCCGTTAAATCTGAAGTGGTTACCTGCAATAAATTATTGACAGAAGAATTAGTTAGTTTAGCCCCATCTGCTACAACAGAAGTTGAAATTTCAGAAATAGATGCTGTGGCTTCCATAGCATATTGCGAAGTGAGCTCTGCAATATAAGCCGTTTTATTAATCAGATTATAAGCCTCAAGCGTTTGCTGATAAATTTGAGTTCCATAATCGGCAGCATTTACAATACTGTAAATACTTCCAATATCGCTAGCTAAACGCACAATAGAATTTGAAGCAATTTGTATATTCGAAGCGCAAACCGCCATATTGGTAACGGCTTGTGTTACATACGTTTTTTGCTGATTGGCAGATAGTAATAAGTTGTCTGCCATATTCTTATTCGTAACCACAACATTATTTATATGTTGCTGTTCTTTGTACAATTTTGCTGTTGCATCGAGTTTTTCCTGTGCAACAATCTCAGCTCCTTCAGCATAATAAAGAGTAAACATTGAAGTGCTCAATTGTGAACTCAATTGTTTTTTGGTCATTTCCTGACTTTCTAATGAAGACAATACACTAGAATGCAGATTTTCATTGTAACTGTTCATAATAGTTCTTTTAGTTGATTAATTTATATTTCAATATTGTATTCAAGGTTCTTATTTGGATAATTGGTTTTTAGAATACTTTTTTAATAAAGCCAAATGACATGCAAAGGCTTATCCATCCAATGGTATTTCATAATCGAAAAAGCAAAAGGAGATCTGTTAATCAATATATCATAAGCTCTTCTCTCTACTGTGAGTTCCCATTTATCTTCCAGTTCTACCAGAATTCCATCGCGTACAAGCCAGTTGCCGCGAAAACCGTCTACGGAACAATCTCCAATTTCTGGCCAATGCGAAATCGCCGCTTGTATCAAACCGTTTATTAATTGTTTTTCTTGATCAGAGATATCAATAAAATCAGGCACAGTATCGGTTAAAGGCAAACCGCACAAAACTTTATTAAGAGGCAAATAAACCTCTTCTGTTTCCTGCATTCCTGTAATTAGATATTGCAAGTATTGTACAGCTCTAACTTGATGTTCGTTGCTTCTAAATTTGCTTTCAGAAGTTAGATTCAATCGTTCAAACAGCATCGCGATATAATCGTTTAAGAGTACAATTCCTGCATTTCTAACAGGAATTCCTTGTTTAGGGCTGTTTTTTTGGTTTTCTTTAGTTTTATTATGCTCCATTTTCGAAATTATTTCAGTTTGTTTTAAGACAGTTGAGGTTTGCTTTTCTGCTCTTAGAATTTCTTTAAAACCGAGCTGTAAAGCGGGAGGAAATTGATAGATGTATTTTTCCATATCGGCCAAAAAGCTTTTTTTTGAGATTCCTTTTTTGGTTACAACTTCCCAGATTAATTCGTTCCAGATTTTGTCAATTGCAATAAGTCTCCAATTGTCATTGGTTACAGCTTTTAAGAGTTTTCGCAATAAGAGATGCTGCATTTCTTTAGCCGTCAATCCTTTTATTTTGACATTGCCCAATACATGATTGAATTTTTCCAAAATCCGTAAAGACAATTCCTTGTTTTTATCCAATTGACTAACCGCATTGTATAAATGATGAAAGTTAATATTGCGGCAAAGCCAATCTATTTGGGTTTCAGGAATAAATTCTTTTTTTATTATTCTAAAGAAAATCTTTGACTCTTTTACCATTATGGCGTTCAGAATATCTTTAATCTCTATGGTTTTAGAAATGCTGAAAGCAGGCGGAATTTGCCTTTCTATCAAGATTGATGAAATCCATTTGTATTTCTCTTTTTCCGTTAAATATTCCATTTCAAATAGCAAATCTGTGCTAATTGATTCTGCATTTTCATTTGAAAGTATATAATCAGAAATGCCATTGCTTTCTAAAAAAGGCATAAAATCGGGTGCCGAATTAGCATATTCAAAAGATTTTGTTTCGTTTTGAAGCTGTATTTTTTCCTTCGCCACATTCTTTTTTAAATACAATTTGAGTTCTTTCTGAAGCAGTTTATCAAATAAAATTTCATTGCCTTTGTAAGCAGAATATTTTAAAATCGTGTTCCAGAAAAGTTCATTTAATGCTGCGCTAATTTTAGTTTCCGAAACCGATTTTACATTTCGAATTAGGACAGAAGCCGTTTTCTGAATCCAGTTCTTTTTCAGCGCAACTGCATTTGTCAAGAAATAAAGCAATATGTTTTCACTTTCTTTTTTGTCTTGTTTTCGGAGTAAAACAAATCCTGCATCATTAAAATTAGCACTCAACAATTGCGCTAATTCCTGCTGATCCTGATTTGATGTATTTTGAATGAGCAAGGCAAGCGCAACGGTATCAATTGATTTTGTGTTTTTTAACTGGTTTAAAAAGGTCTTTTTAATAGCCACTCCAAAAGATTTTATTCGTTTGGACTGAATCAGTTTTGCGATAAACTGAAAATAATCATCGCGTCTCGTCTCAGTTACTTTTTTGGATAACTGCACAATAATAGTTTCCAGAAATAAAGAGGAGTTATGCTCTGGATGAAACAATATTTCATGCATTCCGAGAAGCAATAAATCATCGGTAATTAATTCTTCAGGAAAATCATATTGATCTTTTTCATTTAAAATTTCATAGACAACCTGTATCGTTTGTACAAGTTTTGTTTTTTTGTAATTGGCTGTTTTTACCAATAATTGAAGCATTTCTCGATTCAAAACCAATGGGAGTATTTTCTTAAGAATCTCTTTATTTCCGTATGAAAGCATGGCTTCGAAAGCCATTTTAGGATGCAATAAAATAGTTCTAGTCAGCGATCTTTGTAAATCAATAAAAAAGACACTTTTGGTACTGTTTTTCTGTAATTCGAGTTCTAGTTTCGCTACAAGATTTTTGAAATGAACAGCGGGATAATTAGAATTATTACGGCTTATTTCTTTGCAATAAATAGCATTTAGATTCGTAAAAATAACCGCGGCATTATTGCTTTTTATCGCCGCAGGAATTTTAGCATTGGTAAACAGAGCCAATAAATGCTCATGGCTAAGATTATTTTTTTTGCTTAATTCTTTAATGCAAAATAGGAGAAAAGCAGTATTGTCGGTATTTTTATTTTGAATGAGAAATAGAATCCCAATTTGCCATAAAGCCTTACGGTTTGTTTTTAGTTTAAAAGTCTGGCTTAATTGGTTTAGATAAATGATCGATTCTGTATGAAGCTGCGATGGAGTAGTATCCAGTTTTGAATACAGTATTTTTATCGAAATTTCATTTAAATCTGGAAGCAGTGAAACAAGCCAACTCTCATCTTTAAAAATGGGCTGTAGCAGCGTATTAAATTTTGTTTTATTCTCGCTATTCAATACCATTATCAATTCGTTTAAATTGTCTTTGTCGACTTTAAATCTTCTATTGCTTTTATTTTTCAATAATTGCTCTAATAGGCTCCAATAATTTGTAGCAGTTTCAAACTTATAATTCTCGCTTTTTTGCGTTTCATATTCCTGCGTTAGTATTTTAAGACAAGCAATAAAATCGTTGTTCTGCGATGTTTTATCAGAGAGTTTTACAATCGTATTTTCGATTAGAATAATAAGTTCGGCGTAAGCAATATTGTAATGATTTGCCATTTGCAGAATACTGCTTTTCATGAAAGCCAGTTTATTAAAAAGCGTTCCGCGCTCGAGCATCAAAAAGTTCAGAATAAAGAACCATAGATTCTTTTTGAAACTTGCCGTACTTGTCTGGATAATCGTTTCTTTAACCTGGATATTAACCATAGTTGCGCTAAATTCAATAATAGAACTACTATTGTTAGGTTCCAGCGCGGCGATTATTTTAGTGATGTTTTTTTCATCAAACTGCCATGCAATTCGTTTTCTCACTTCCTCGTGAGACATTCCTGTTTCTTTAATAATCGCAATAACCTCAGCGAGATTATTCTGAAGCAATTCTGCCATAATCTGGTTGACAGAACCTTCTTTGTTTTGATAATTCCATGGTAAATAGCCTTCTAGCAAAAAGACCGAAAGATTTTCTAGAATTGATTTTTCTTTATTGTAAACCGCAATTCCGTTTTGCTTCTGATTGTTTTGATACAGAATTAATTCGGCTATTTTCTCTCTTAATAGATTTCGTATTTTTCGGCTAAGATCAAACTCAAGATCGCTATAATCGCAGGAGCCAAGATCAAGTTCCAGCGATTCAATTCGCCAATTTTGTTCCTGTGGGCATAATTCGTCAAAAATAGAGGTAACTTCTCTAGGCAACGAAATTTTGCTCCAAGCACTTAAACGCTCCTGAAGTCTGTAACCTTCTTTCTTTTGGTCAAAAGTGGTGTCCCATTTTAGACTCGATACAATATGGCTATTTATTTCTTCCATTTTTTGTTTCTAAAATTGAGGTTAGACTATGGATTAAATTCACAGCGTACTGCTCTGAGGTTGAACTTGCTTCTATTTCGGTATGATTTGAATCCTGCGTATTTTTGAAGCGCAAACTCTCATGCCAGCTATAGTAATTCGATGTAAAACTTTCAAGTTGCTGAAACTGAGCAAACAGATATTCACATTTTATATTTGTCGGAAGACTGACCGCAAGAAACTGTTCTAAACGTTTTTCGAATTGAGGAGTTCGCAATTCAGGAATAAAATCTGGAAATAACAGAATCGCATTTTTCTTAAAAAGTGCATCGTTGATTGTAATGGTTCCGTTTCCAGAAGAAACGGTAATACGAAAAGAATAATCAGAGAATTTAGTTTTGGTATACTCTATAGATGTTCCAGTTTGAGAATTATCAGTAATAAAAACATATTTTTCATTAGAAAACTCCAATTGGCCTTTTAAAAACTGAGAATCCAAAACGGTTTGGCTTTCCGTATTTAATAGATAATTTATGTTAGCAATGGTTTGAAAATCTGTGTTTTGTATTTCGTAAAAAGAATTATCACTTTGTTTTACAATTTCAAGATTATATTTTAATTGACTTAAGAGAATAGAGGTTTCAATAAAAAAACTACCTTTTCTATTTTCTTTAAGCCAATATATTTTTTGTATGGTTTTATGGCTGTTCAATTGATCTTCAATAGAATTTTGTGAAGCTTCAAATTGTGTTGTAATATAATTGGTATATATGTTTTTTAATCCGAAAAGTAAATTCAGTTTTAATTCTAAACCAGAAAAATTATTGAAATCTGTTTTGCTTAGTTTTTCTTTTTTATTGATTTTATTAGATTGAAAAACAAAATCTGACGTGTTTTCGCTTATATGCTCAAAATGCTCCTTTTTAATGTTTAGCAAATTGGCATCTGCGGTTTGATTAATTTTTGAAGCCGTTAGAATATTATAACCTTTAAAACGGTTGTAGGATAATAAATCGAGATTCTGCAAATACAAACTCTTTATAATAATCTGATCTTTTTTCTTGTTCCCGGTATAGATGGTATCATGAATTATAGCATCAATTACTTTTGGCGATTCGCCGTGTCTGGCGAGCAAATGATCTAGTATTTTGTTTCGTCTTTCGAAGTTAACATCTTCTTCTTCCATGATTTTCATCATTCCAAAGATGTAGGCATTATAAGGATCTTGCTGATATTCTCGCCAGCTTTTTTCTTTCAATTCCTTTTTGGTTTCTTCGCCACTGCTGTATTCAAAAATGGTATTATTTTTCAGTAAAGGTTTGATGTGAGGAATCGTATACAATGATTGATAGAAATAGCTAGGAGAAAACATTTTGTAGGGAACAGGATATTCTAAATGCTTTTTCTCGTATTTATCTTTTAGTGCATAAAAAGCGTCGTTGTCTGACGGCGCTCCGCATACCGAATTGGTGAAAGAAAAAAGTTTGGGAACATTGGCTAATTGCGAAAACTGATTAGCCAAAACCTGATCAAATAAAGTCAAATAGCCTTTTAACTGACGCGATTGCGCCACTTGAACGGGTAAAGAATCGTCTTCGATTTTATCGTCGCCAATGCCATATTGCTGCGGAAATGTATTTTGAATGGAATAATAACTATTGATATCTCTAAAACTGCTTTTGGGCAACTTTATAGTCGGTTTGTTGTTTAAGCTTGTTACATTATCCT
Organism: Flavobacterium tyrosinilyticum; assembly: GCF_023656565.1. Classification (GTDB taxonomy): domain Bacteria; phylum Bacteroidota; class Bacteroidia; order Flavobacteriales; family Flavobacteriaceae; genus Flavobacterium; species Flavobacterium tyrosinilyticum. The sequence goes on along the minus strand of NZ_JAMOKG010000005.1, from coordinate 132,302 downwards.
GATATTGGGCAATATTAATTTGCAACGGACCAAAGGCATCTGCTACTATTTGTTTTTCATTAGAATTTAATGTTAGTTTTTTCTCTTTATAAGAATTTATAATATCAACAAACAATAATTGGCTTTGTGTTGCTTGAAATGCTTGAACATTATTCGTGTTCTGATAAAGCTGTATTCCTGAAACCGAAATGACACCGGTTACAGACTCCATTACAGGAATTAAATCAATAGCTTTTACAGTATCTTTTTTATCGTATAAAGAATTATCAGAAATCCAACCGTTTTTAAGATATGGGCCATCATATATTGTAGATGCATCATATCCATCTTCTTTCATAGTATCGTAATTCACCTGATCTATTTTCGGAAAAATATAATTGCGAATTTTATTTTGAAGTTCTAATAAAACAGCATGTTCATCTGCACTTTTCTCGAGTTCTATATTTCCGCCAATCCTGCAATTTTGCTGTTGCAATGCAATGGGCATATTAAAAAGTTCGCCAATGTTTCGACTCTGATTGAGGTAGTAATAAACCGATTTGCAAATGTTATTGCATTTAATAGCATCGGTAATATTTGGATTGATATAAAGATAAATTTGATAGACTCTGCTAAATGCCAAAAGATTCTGATTGTAAGGTGCGATTACAACATTGTAAACCTCTTCGATGCCATCTATAATGTATTTTTTGTAATCGTTAATGGTATATGGCGCCGTAGTCAGAATTTTATAAGGCATATAAAACTGATTTTCGATTTCCATTTTTCCAGTAGAATCGGTTAAAATATCAGGAATCGAAAAATCGGTGCAATAGCCTAATTCGGTCATGGCATAACAAACCTGATCTAGAATAGTCATTCCGGGATCGCTCGGGTTAAAGTTGGTCCATTCATTACCAATGTGATTTTGAATATAATCAATAGCTTCGTCTTTCAGGAAATTAAAGTCCTGATGCGGCGGAAGCTGAATTTTTGTTATTTGATTATTAGTATCCATTTCTATTTGGTTATGAAATATTATGATGGGGTGCCGAAACTAAAAGTGTCATTGAATCGTTAGGCATTAAGTTTTCCTGTTCGCTTTTTAAAACAGTTTGCAAGCCCGTAATCGGATCGATGTTGTAGCTCGAAAATGTTACTTTCTCTACCGTAAGAACTCCTTTTATATTTTGCACAAATGTTTTCACTTTGGCATCTATAAGCGGTTTCCCAATTTCTATTTCAGAAGGACAGTTCATAATCCAAGGCGATAAATACTTTTTTAAAGCAAGATTTACATTCTTGGTTACCAAGGTAATCTGGTAGTTTGGATCCACTTGAATTTTGATGTTAATGCTAACGTATTCTAGATCAAAATTGGAAACGTTTTGTTGGGTAAATGGCGATGAATTGGCGCTTAAAAACTTTTGCACCTCAATTTCGAGAGCATTTGTTACCAAAGGTGTAAAGGCATTTGAATCGCTATCTGATGCTATTTTTTTTACCAAATAAACATTGGTGATGTTATTGCTTTCGTCAGTCACTACTTTTGAATAATAGACGGTATCAAACTTTTCGGCAATGAGCGTATAATAATCGGATGCTGTGCTGGCTCTATTTTTGGTTTTTATGCTATTGCTTACTCTTTTATTTCGATCTATTTTGTCTTCGGCAGCTTTTCCTCCAAAAGAAGCAAAAGGCTGTATGATAGTGCCTATTTCTGGAATTTTAATTTCTGTTTTAGTAATTGCATTGGCGGCAATTTGCGGACTTTGCGTATCGGTTAGAAACATCGTTCCGGTTCTTTGCACAATAAAACCATTGGTCTGCATAAAGGTGGTTTTAGAAAATGATTTAAGATTGCCAACAGCCGCGATAGAAATCCAGTTTTTGTTTCCAGGCATGATACTGCTATTGTTATTACAATCTGCAGGAATCGGAATTTCTACAATTCCAGAACATCTAAATTGGTTGGTTTGATCTGATAATGGTTTTATATTTGTCCAGCCCGAATCGCTTAAATAATAATACATAATCTCATTTTGATCGGTAAGGGCGGTCGAATTTCTAGCCAATTCAAAATAGAAGTTTAAAGTGCTGTTGCATATCAAATTATCGAGTTCTATAAATAAGGCTCCGTTATGGTCAAAAGACGGGTAGAGCGGAAAACCTTTTGCAGCATCGTTTTCAGAACTACCTATAATTTCGGTATTGAATACATTGGTTTCGGTTTTGTCAGCTGTTTCACTATCAAAAACGGTATAGTTTGAAAATGGAGCATAAATAAAATATTGTAACGGATAATCTCCCGCTGTGCCATCAAGATTGTAGGTTACGCTTGCATCATATTGAGCAGAAAAAGTCTGTATTTTTGGAACAAACGGAATATTGGCTGCAGGAATAAAATCATCTTGTTTGTGTGCAACTTTATACCCGTTTTGCAAGGCGATGCTAGCTACAACATTGGCATACAATTCGGAACCAAAACCATATTGCGGACTGTTTAAAGTCATTTTTATAAATCCTGATGTGCTTTCTTCAGAATATTTTAAAGGTTCTTTTTGAATGTTCGGATTTGGCTTCCATGCTTTGTCATCAGTTTTAGTTGAACTAGATTTAGCATATATATAATCACTGTTAGAGGTACTAAGAACATTATTGACAGGAACTACAGACAAAGTGTCGAATAAATTAACTGGTTGCGGAACTTCATCAGTTGGAATGAAAACTTGGTCATCTTTGATTCTCGCAATTTTAGTCATTTTAATGCCTTGCCATGATTTGTCTTGCATAATGTTGAAGCATACCATAAAATTGGCATTGGAGAATTCTCTAACGAATGCAATATTTTGCTGTTTGCGAGGAAAAGCGATTCGATACGCTTTTATAACCGAATTGTCCCTTTTTTTTGGAGGATGCAGATAATCACTATATTCTTTGTAATAAATTTCAAAATTGGCTGGTCTTTTATCCCAATCTATTTGTATCGTGAAACTGTCCAAAGGTTTGCTCAAGATTTCATTATTTCCGATGATAAAATTGGCATTAACCAACGGAATTGGTCCAAAAGGAGGGAAGGGACTTTTGGTGCTTAATTCCCCATAATCATTATACAATTGAAACGTTTTGACTCCTTCTACTTTTAAGTCAATAGTGATCGCAGTAACTTTAGGAGGATTCTGCGGATTAGGAACATTTTGAAACAAAACTTTCATCATAGGCCAATCACTTTTTAATCCGTCTGGATTAACCAGAAACGGTTCGATTGCAGCTACACTTGGATCAAGGATTATAGCAATTATAATTGCATTTTGTTTCGTAGCATCGATTGTAAAATTGGAAGGAGCTAAATTCAGTTGTAGCCAATCATTTTGCGTGCTCAAAAAATAACTCGCTTCTTGAAGGATTTTTAAATCGATCTGAGAATCAAATTCTAACGTTACAGTTAGGGTTCTTGTTCCTTCACGCAATAGTAACATGGGTGAAGCAAATGCAATTCCAATTAATGACGGATTTAGAGAATCGTCGTCTGAGCCAAAAGTCTCCCAACTAATGGCTTTATTTTCTGGATCTAATTGAATTTCGGTTGGTTTTACAATGGTTTGCAAATTGTAAGACGCATTGTTTGTGTCCTGATACGAAAGCTTGTGAACACTTGCAATTGTTGCTGGATTTAGATTTACATTTTTTTTAGAAGCAAACAAAATAGGATTCTTTTGGGCATCTACTCCCGCATTAAATAAAGTTCCCGCAGGCAGAGTATAAACAGATGTTGGCTTTGTTAATGTTGCACATAAAAACGCCTTATCTGCAACTGCAGGCAATTTGGTTTGTTTCAGGATATTTTTATAATAAAAATCAAGATGCTTCTCCGAAAGTCCGTTTAATTGATCTTGCTGAATTTTGAGAATATTTACAAACGAACGCAACAAAACAGTATCAGGAAAATTTCCTTTTTTGAGGTTTAATTTCTGGTATTCTTTTGCGGCGTGATGAATGATAGTTTCTAAAAACTGAAATAATTTATCGCCAATTTTGGTTAGAATAGCTAAGCTTGCCTTTAGTACAGCCCTTACTTCATCCAAAATAGGATGTTCTTTTTCAAAACCAAAAACCTGCCAAAAAGGGATTTTATCTTTATTGATATACCAGATATTCTTATCAAAAGATTTAAACTCGTCCCAAGAAACAGAAGTGAGAATTAAATTCTTAATAGATAGTCTTAAGAGATATTGTCTATAAGATTGAATAGCCCAAAAATCTATACTCAGTCTGTTTTTTACTTCTTGCAGCATATACGTTTTGAGATCGTATATTTCGCTGTTTTTTAGCATATGATGGGTCCAGCGCTCTATAATTTGATAAATAGCCGTAATGCGATCAAACAAGTTATTTAAAGCTCTAGTGTTGGATATTATGCTTTTTTTGTTTTCAAGTAATCGTTGAATTTCCAAACAGCCATTTTTATAATCAGCGAACAGTTTTTTGTAATTTGTTTTCGAAATGTACGCCATTAGAAAAACGGGATCTTTCAGCAAAAACGGACTCCAGTTTCCTTCAATAGTATTACTGTCATTATAGAAATTGATCAATTTGCTAAACTCTGTCAAAAAGTACAGCCAATCCTGCTCGGTTCTTCCGTCTATTAAATACGGATTCGGAACGAGTGCTTCGTTGAGAGAATTTATAGCGCTATTTTGATCAATTAAAATCATTTTTTTCGATCTAAGTTGGTTCCTTCTTTTAAATAAAATGGGAACACATAATTGTGTCTTGTATTGGTTTTAGAATAGATGTATGTAATCAGTATTTCGATTGTTCCGTTTACGATATCTGTTGATGCGACTCTAACGTCTTGAACCAATATTCTGGGTTCATATCGTAATAAAGCAAACTTGATCGTTTCTATGATTTCGCCTTTAAGCGTACTATCAATTTTTTTAAACATAAATTGCTGTATTCCAGAACCAAATTCGGCTTCAAGCGTACGCTCGCCTTTACGTGTGTTTAGAATGACATTGATAGATTCATTAATGTTGGTTTCATTTGCAGACAAATTCAGCTGGTGATTGTCTGCAGAGAATGAAACAGGAAATGCCCATCCTGAACCTAAAAAAGCAGTGTCATTATGTGCTGAATTATCCACCGATCATTACATTAAATGCTCCAAGAACAATTGATCCGCCATGAGCAGTTGAATCTCCCATTCTCGCGGCTGGCATTCCGCATATCATAACCGTTGAAGATCCTTTTACAATAGAATCTGGAGGTCCTACACAAACCAGCATGTCGCCAACTCTTGCAGCTGGTAATCCTGCTATTAAAACTGTTGGCGCGCCCGGCCCAACTATTGGTCCTCCTACATGCGGAATTGGCGGTACTCCCGGAGTAACCATCGGACATTGATGAAAATCTGTAAGTCTTGCTGCTGGTGGCATAATTGTTAGTTGTGAATTGTTAGTTGTGAAATTTTAATTATCAATTGTTTGGTTGTTTAATCGATGCTGTAGACAGCTTTGTCAAAGTTTAAAACTTTGACAAAGCTTAAATCGCAGTAATTAACAATTAACAATTAACCATTTATAATTAATCATTAGTTAATCATTACCATTGCACCTTTCAGTGTCAATTGCATTCCTCCTGAGACTTGTGCCATTTGACCGCCTTGAGCGCTGTATTGCATATCTGCATTCTCTTTGATATTGAGACCTTTTATTGAGACATCTCCGCCGCTTGACTGTATGTTTACACCTTGATTTCCTTTGATGGTCACATTTTGATTGGCTGAGATATTGATGTTTTTCTGACTTGATAAATCAATACCGCTACTTGACATTACGATGCTATTATTGTTTTCGTCCTGAATCGTAATTTTCTTGTCTTTATCGCTAATGATGATCGTGTTTTTGTTGGGTGTTGAAACAGTCCAGACTTTGTTGTCATCATCAAACTGTACGGAGATTCCCGATTTAGAAACAATGGCTTTTACCGAATTTTTCTGATTTGGATCTAAACCTGTAAAAGGTTTTATGCTTGTACTGCTATAGACGCTCCCAAGTATTACGGGATATCGCGGATCTTCGTTTATAAAACCCAAAATGACTTCATCTCCAACTTCGGGCATAAAGAAAGCTCCAGCTCCGCTTGTGGAATAGAAATTGGTTAACCTTGCCCAGATTCCTTCGCCTTTTGGATCTAATAAAGGAACATCGACTAAAACTCGGTACTGAGAATCCGGATCTTCATCCATCTTTTTTACTGTAGCGTTAAAAAGACCCTTTGCACCAGGAACAAGTCCAGAAGCGGGTGGTGCCATAACATCTGGTTCTTCGGTAAACCAAAATGGAGAAAGTCCGAGTGTAACTTCTGAAACCCAATTTCCTTGAGATAAATCATGTACAACTCCGCCAATGAGGTAATCGCCATTAAAACGATCTCCAATACCAGCAAAAGTCATATATTTTCCAGGATCGATTAAATTGGTTCCTTGAAATTTTGCTTCGCCCATTATTTTGGCATACTCGCTTTTAATAATTTGTGCTTTAGACCAATTGGTTAAATCAGCACTTTCTAGGGGGGCAGAAGTCTGCAATTGATACGTCGAGAGTCCGATAGCTTCAGATAATTTTTTTGTGGTCAAATTTCCAGCTCCGCTAACATTTGGCGCTGCATTACCGTTTACAACCGCTTGAGTTTTAAAATCCCAGCTATTGGCTGCTACATTTCCTAACTGAGTAACAGCATTTAATTTGGCATTAAATTCAAGAAGATTATCGCCATAAGTTACCGTAAGCACAGATGTGGTGCTTTTATCAGGAGGAAAAACAGAAACTTTCCCGTTTAAAGTGGTTACGATTAAACCATTTGCCTCGGCTAGAGCCAAAATATAATCCCAATCGGTAGCATAAAATTGCACTTGTTCTGGCCAAACGGTAGTTGTGGCAGTAACATCTGAGCTTAAACCGGAATAGTTTCCAATTATAGAAGATATGATATCACTGTCTTTCTGTTTAGAAAAGGTGAGACTTTTTCGGCCTACAATCATTTTTATGGCATTATCGCGACATTCAATTTCTAAAGCAGATCCTACCAAATTATCAATGCGAATGGTTTGGCTCATGATTAAACCAGAAAAAATAACAGCATTATTATTGTCATATCCTGCTTCTATGCTAATTGTTGCGCCAGGTACAAAAGTAGAAGAGGAGCTGGCGTCAAATTTACCCGTATTAGGTTCTCCGTCTAGGATTATGATTTTTGCAGATGCAATTCGGTTTACTTTTTTTTCGATATGAATAGAAAGCAGGCTAAGTTCATCGGCTATTGCCGATCCATTGACTTTAACTGCGAATGTTGCGATTCCGCCACTTTTTATTTCGGTTGAAGCACTCATTAGTTTGAAGGGATTATGGGTGGAAAAATTAATTTGTCAACACCGTTAAGATTTCTGAATTTGTTAAGTTTATTATGTTCTGCAACTTGTATATAAAAGGAATCGTCATTCCAGATTTTCTGGCACAATTGCGGTAAAGACATTCCTTCAGAAACGCTTACAATATGAGTAAGGTCTGGAGATTCTGGAGCATCTGTTCGAGTTACCGTTTTTGGAGAAATATAGCGACTGAACGATAATGATATCTTGGCTCTAAGCGGACTTCCGTCTGGTTTAAAAAGAGTGTAAGAGATGTCAATAGAATCGAGAACTCCGTTGAATGTGATATTCTGTCCCCATTGTACTTTTACAAAATTAGGGCGATGTATTTTACCGTTATAAGTATAAATAATCGTTTCTAAAGCGGTTATTTCTTTAGACATATCAGTACGCTTGGCATCTATGATTCCGGTACAGTCTATTACCATTTCAAAACTCAGTTTATCGCTTGGCGTGCTTTTGTACTTTTGAGAAGCCGAACTTGTTGCCGGAGCTTGCTGTTCGTTGTATTCGATGCTTTTTTGTATTTTGATATTATCAGGATTAATCATGAAGGCATAGGGATTTCCGGAGAATTTATTCTGAAATTCTTCGTCTGTATATCCCGTAATTTTCATTAATTCTAAACTTGCCATTTGTATCTTATTTTAAGTTTAAATTTTTTTAAATCCTGGTTGGTCTTTGAAATATTTTCTCTCGCAGATTTTGCAGATTTTTTTAATCTTTTTTATTTGCGGTTTGAATTATTTCACGCAGATTTTAAAATGGATTTAAGCAGATTTTGCAGATTTCTTGTTTCTAATCTTTCTAATCTTTTTAATCCTTTAATCCTTTAATCTGTGGCTTAACGCTTATAGCTATTCTCCTGATTTTTTTCTGCAATTAATCTTTTACATTCTTCCAGCAGCTGTTTTCTCAAAATGGAGATTTCTCGTTCTTTGGTTAGCGCCGAATTTTTAGTGTTGTTGGTTACGATTTCTGTTTTAATGACAAGTTCTCTTATTTCGATTGGCATAATGATTTAGGTAAAAAGTTTATCAAATTTGGTATCCTTAGAAATGTCAAAATAGGTGTATGCCAGCTCAATAGATTCTATCGCAATATTGCTTTCCTGAGAGTTTAAGTCAGAAACGGCATATTTTACTGGATAGGCATTGTTAAACGTCCATTGCATACAGACTACGCCTGAAGCATTAAGCAGTTTTAAGATCACATTTTTGGGCTGTATTGGGTTTGATAATCCTTGATCGATGCAGTTGGCACACCAATTGACCAACTGAGATCCTGCAGGCACCATAGCTCTTTTAAGCACTAAGTTTTGACTGTTAGAAATGGTTGGGAGGCGATATTTAAATCTATTTTCGCCTCCGCAAACAATTTCTTCTACGCTTAATTCTTTAGATATTCCAGATACCTCCTTGAAAGCCGCATCTACACCTGCAAATGAAAGTGTAAAATAAAAGCTAACGGGATAATCGTTACTTACCGCCATTTTTAATGATCAGTTGTTCGTGTGCAATTTCTATCGTGTCTACCGCAACTTCGTTACCGTCAGACTTCAAATCGGTGCTCGTAATTTTGGTTGGCCAAGCATTGTTTAGTGTCCATTGCATGGTTACGCCGCCTTTTTCGTCCAATAATTTGATCAGAACCGTTCTTCTTTTAATCGTATTCATTACGACTTGCTGATGCCAATCCCAAAAAGTATTATCATTTACAAAAATGCCACGTTTCATAGTTACGTTTCCGTATTTGGTAATACCGGGCATTTTCTCCACAGAAAAAAGTGGACTGTTACTTTTGCGATATTCTATAATTTGATTTTCGACATCCATTCCCGTAACTTCCTGAAAAGCTACTTTGGTTAATTCTGTTCCAAGATCTACTTCGAATCTAAACTTTGGCATGGGCCATGTTGCGCCTTGTGCGCTTCCGTCATCTGTTGCCATATTATTTTATATTTAAATTAAAAATTTACTTAAGTGAGTTTTTGTTTGATTAACTAGAAGTTGCCATTTGCTGTTGAAATGTCAAGACAATGAATTCCGCCGGATGAACAACTGCAACTTTTACTGTTACATTCATGAAACCATTTAAAAGATCATCTGCCGTCATTGTAGAACCCAATCCGCAGGCTACAGAAAAGGCATCAGAAGCGCTGGCTCCCTGCAGACCTCCTTGTTTCCAGATCGAACTAAGAAAACTGCTGATCATAGAAATAACAGCTTCCCAAGTATTTTTGTCGTTAGGCTGGAAAACATAAGCTTGAGCAGCCAGTTTACAAGATTGCTCTAAGAATATCATAGTTCTGCGTACTGGAATATATCTCCAATCTTGACTGTTTCCGTCTAATGTTCTGGATCCCCAGATTAAAATTCCTAAACCATTAAATGTTCTAATGGCATTGATCGATTTACCCGAAACAGCATCAACGTTTAAATTGGCTTGCTGACTTTCAGAAATGGAAATTGGCAATGATGCCGCACCTACAATAGAAGTATTAGCAGGAGCTTCCCACGGACCAACAGCATTGTCTACCGTTGTAATAACGCCTGCCATAGCACCGCTTGGAGGAAGAATATTAGCATCTGCTACAATGTGTTTTATCATTAAGGAATACGTCTGACTTGCAATAAGCAAAGCATTATGATTTTGCGTTACAGTCAAAGTGCTCGATGGATTCTGAATATTGGCAATAATAGCAGCAACGGCTGGATTAGGAGCACTAGGCGGATTAAGAACGGCTTCTAGTTGTTTTACATCTCCACCAAATAAATTAGTGTAATCAATATCAGAATTTTGCATTATCGTAGTTCCTATAAACGGGTAATATGCCATTCCGTAGTTTAATCCAACAGAACCGGTGTTCATTCTGAAGTTTGTAATGTCTTCTGTATACAAAATAGGATCTGGGGCGTCGCCACCAATAATGTCAAATAAGCACATTGCCGTTTGCATTTGCGTCGACTGAAGAAGCATAGCCTGCATTAGAGTCCCGTTGTTTTCTACGCTTAGTAAAGTCGCTTCTGGACAAATATACATAGTTGGTTCCTGCTCGTTTAGCAATAGAGAAAGACCCTTCGTCAAATCATTCAATTGCACATTCGGGTTTACAACTGGAATTCCCGGAGTTCCTGGTTTTTGCGACGCAGGTCCATAAGAACCAACAGAAACAATATAAGCATCTCCACCGCCATTTTCATAAAAAAGCCTTACGCTATTGTATAAATAATAAACCGTGTTCGGATCTGGAACTATCGAGTAATACGTTCCTGCAATTAGCATGTAGTCTCCTTTTATAGGTTGACTTTTTTCTGCTACTAAATAGTATTCAGGTTTGTACTGTTTAGACGGACTTGCAGGAGCAGGTGGATCTGGCAAAGAGAAAAAAGCCTCAAAATCAGCAAAAGATGTGATTTTTACTGGCACATTCGTATACGATTTTCCTTCGTAAGAGGCCTGTGGTGTGTACCCTATAAATGCTGGTATAGCTGTAGCTACTCCAACAACAGAATTGGGAAAAGCATTTAGTTCTTGAATGTAAACACCAGGAGTTTGAATGGTAGATAAATTCATTGATTTTAGTTTTTAATGTTCATTTTTAATAGTTTTTTATAAATAGATATACATTGGCGATGCGACATGATTTGGGTCGCTATTCTCGATTATTCCTATTCTAGAGACATCTGGATTAGGCAGTCCTTTTATAATTACTTTGGGCTTGGCATTGTTTTGATTTGCAGAGGATGAATTGCTTATTAAATCAAATTTATATTTAGGCTTTTCGCTAAGCGTGATATAGGTTTTGTTGGAAGTAAACAATAATGCCGATTCTCCCGTTTGGATGGTTACATTTTGGGGTCCGTCAAATTGTATGTTTTCTTTTTTTGTAATCGAAGGATTGTTTAACTGCACTGCATTCTTATTGATAAAATAATATTGCCATTGTGTGGCTCTTGCCGTAAAATTGATTTCAAAAACAGTAGCATTACCAAAAGGCTGTTCTTTTAATATATCTTCAAAATAAATTTTTAAAAGACCAAAATGAGTCGATACAGGTTTGTTTTCTAACGTTTGGTTAAGGACTATTTTACCCTCATTGTTTAGATTTTTAGGATCTTGACTAGAGTAAGTAACCGCTCCAATCCAATTAATGGGTAATGTAGTAAAGAGAATAAAATTAGGATTAGTGCATTTTATATCAAACTCAAAATAGTTTTGCTGTGTAGTTTGTGCTATATAATTGAATAAGTCTGATAATGATGATTTTGTATTTGAATATAAATCGAGTCCGTTTGAAAAGGGATTTATTTTAAAGCCAAATTTTTTGAAAATCTTATCCGTATTATGATTGGGAATAAAGTGAAGACAATTACATTTTCCGCTATCAAAAAAAGTATGATAGGCCGCAATACCAAAGGTTTTTATGTAATTGCTCTGTATCATTTGGAAATGGTGTTATTGGTGTTCTTTACAGAAGGTATGATTTCCATAATTTCATGACTCTGAACTTTTATCAGCTTCATTTTGTAAATAATAGAAGGCTGATATTTTGCCGCCATTGCTGTCCACAAACTGTGCATTTGATGGTAAGAGATCTTTTCGTACTCAAATTCTAATCGGCTTAAGCCATCTGGAATAGAAGAGGAGGAAGACGCATCGATATAATTATTAATCTGAAAGAAGGCGATTATGGCGTCTAAAAACTTTAAAGATTCGGTATAATCATCAAAGTTGCTGCTAATCAACAAGTCAATGTTGTATCTTTCTGTGGGATTGAAATTAGAATAGTTTCCGCTTTCTAATTTCTGGTTTCTAATATAAAAAGGCTGATTGGTTTCTTTTTCAATATTTATTAGCGATAAAACGACTTTGTTTTGGTTCACTTTAGGTAAAGTTCCACTTGGTTCAATAAGATAGTTCACAACGGTTTTGTCTTCGGTTAAAGCAAAACGATTTTTTAAAAACTGTCCCAATAATTTATTCGTAAATTGAAGTGATTGATGTATCATCGTATTTAACTCTTAAATTAATTCAGTGCAATAGCGCATCGATTGGCTATTTGTATTTGTAAAAGTAGCTGACAATTAGATTTGTACGAGAATTTTGCAATATACTTTTCATAGACAGGGACAAAAGATGTTTGGCATTTTTGTAGACAAAATATAGACAGAAAAAACTTTGTCTACGCTTTGTCTCAAATAGAGGCATAAACGGCTGAAATGTAGAGAAAAGTTTTAGCAATATGGAAATAGCACCATTAAAAATGGCACTGATTAAAATGTTTTATGGAAAATTAAAAAGAGTGTAATACAAACAAAGAAAATCATAAAATGGATAGTATAAAACTATCTTTTGTACTGCTAGAATAGAATAAGCATTACAATTGTAAAAGGTATAAATAAAATAAAAGATAATTTACGAAACTGTTCTGAGGTACGAAATGATATCATCTTCTTTTTTAAGCGTTAGTTTCTTTTTAAGACGATATTTATGAGTTCGAACACTTTCTTGATTAATGCCAAGAAGATTGGTGATGTCATTGTTGCTCATATTCATTTTAATATAGCAGCAGTATTTTAAATCTCGAGAACTTAAGGAAGGATGCTTTTTGGCAAGAGCCAGAAGAAAATTTGGATTTGATTGTTCAAAATAGATTTTAAAATCGTCCCAGAGTTTATTGTCGTTCGCGACTGTCTTTATCGAATTTACAATTGACATTAGTTCAATTCTAGTGGCATCGTCTACGTTTGGATAGAGATAAGAGATACGTTCTTTTACTTTTAAAAGCACTTCAACCTTTTGATCCAGTTCCATTACGTAATGGCTTAATTTATCGGAGTTATTTTTCTGAAAAGCGGCTTCTGCAAACGTCGCTGCCGGTTTGATTTGCGGTTCTGTTTTTTTAAGAAGAAAGATAGATTGAATTCGATAAATTAAAAAATCGGTATTCTTAATCTGATTGTATGGATAAGTAAAAACAATGTTTTGTTTTGTCCAGCATAAGGATTCGCATTCATAATTTTGAGTCAAGTATAAAATGGGAATATTTCTTTTATCAGAATTGAAATTGGTATCATTTAAAACGAGCTGATTTTGTTTGAATCCTAAAATCACTAAATCAGGATTTAAAGAGTTTATCGCATTTTTCAAATCTAATCCTGTTGATACAGAAACGGTAGAAAACGTATAAGCAGATACTATTGATATAGCATTTAATATCATAGTCAGTATCGTGACATCGTCACATCCAATTACTATAGATTTTTTTTCGAGCATTTTTGGGGTAGTTTATTGCTTTTGTATGCAGTACTAATTTCTAATACTGTATATGAAATGAAAAATAGATAATAACATTTTCGTCGTTATAAACGGCTCTAACCATCAGATGGAGTTTAAACAATGCATAAACTCCAATCTCCCACCAACATTAATAACTTGATTTAATAAAATAAAATAGAATAGACATTTTGATGATTTGTGGCTTGTAAATTAAAGGGATGTAAATTTATTTAATATATAGGAATATTACTATAAGTACTATTACGTGTTTTTGTATTTATTTGTGTTAATTAACAATTTTATGACTTTAAGTTTCAAAAAATCTGCAAAAAGGCCCCTCAATAGTCTCTGAAGCATTCTTAATCAACCTGAATTATAATATTGATTTATGATAAGGGGACAACCGCCTTTTTGATATTGGCAGCAATACGTCGCTAACCGCAGAATTTCTAACCATGATGATGAGGTGTGAATAGCGGTGCATGATGTAAAAAAACACCTGATTTTACCATTGTTGCATTTTAACGGTTCAAGGTTCATTTTACTATTTCTGGTTTCAGATTATAATCTGAAACCATTTCAAGAGTTTCAAACATAAAGATTAAAGTTTTTCATTTTAACTTTAAGTATTCTTTCAAATCAATTTTCTAACTGATAGAAACAGAGCTGATTTTAATTGAGTATGTAATGAACTTATAAGGTAAAATAAAGTATTAATTTAAATACAACTAGACCTATGGCCGCTATTCCTGACGAATTGTACAATGTTAAATTTGCAGCGTATTTTGATTCGATGAAAGAATTGTATATTCTCGATCAAAAATTTAAAGTAATATGTGATGCTTACTGTGCAAGTACCGCTAAAACGGAGCTTTATAAGGATAGAAGTGAAAAAAATTATCGTCGTAAGATGAAGTTTGAAAATCTTTCTAGGGAATTGGAAGAAGAAATACTGTTCTATATTATGAGAAACAGATAACTATTTTTTAGTCTATTTTGAAAGTGCTATTTCGGATACCCTTTTCCATTGTGCTATTTTTTCCTCTTTCGTTAAACCAGCATTTAATCCACTAGTTGATGGCAAGGTTGTATAAGTGATTCCTTCTTGCGGAGCTGTATGTTTTAAAAAATACTTTGCAGCCGCTTTACTTTCAAAAAAGACATATTTTATATTAGGATAATGTTGATGCAAACCTTCAAAATCATTAATTGTTTCTTCGGTAATAGAAGCATCGCTACTTCCTTCTCTTTTACAGCTTTGTAAAACATTCCAAAGACCAATGTTGTACTTTTTTACTAGTGCTTTTCGATCTTCATAAGAGGCGCTAAATTCTTCTTCAAAAATAGCAAACAAAATTTTCCAGAAAAGATTTCCTCGATTTGCATAGTATTCTTGCTTGGCAATAGATTGCTCGCCCGCCATAGTTCCCATAATTAGAATAATTGTAGAATTGTCAATTAAAGGGGGAAGGGCTTTTTTTAGCATTGATTTTTCTATTTTCTTTTTGTTCTGTAAAATTAGGGATAAAGACTCAAAACCAGCAAAATCAAAATTACAAACACATTTCTGTTTTTTGCTATGGTTTAATTATTTATTTTTTTTAAATGGAATAGAAAGAATATTTTGAAGTTGATATCTTTACCCAATTGCAATAATATTATAAGTACGAAAAATTTAAAGCCGCCAAAATGAATGTAAATCTAGTTTCTCTAACAGATGCTCTATATGAGCATTACAAGGAGCATAAATATCTAAAATTAAATATCGAATATGAATTTACTGTATCAGGAAGTTATAGGTTTTTGGTGAGATATTTATTAGAGTCAGGAGAGGTAGTTCCAACAATTATAAGTTCGGATTCTATTGATGATGAAGTTGAAAAAGTGTCAGAGTATTTTCAAGAAACAATTCAGACGGAAGAAAAATTCAATAGATTTATTTTAGAATTGAATAATGATAAAACCTATTCTCAAAAACATTTTTGGGATAGTCAAAAAGAAAAGCAGGATTTGTTGGAAAGTGCTGAGGTTTTCTACCAATGGGTAAATTATCGAATGATGTCTATGATATTTGAATATGAAAGAGACAATAATCTTGTGCCAACACAATATGATGATGATGGCGATTTAGAATATTTGAGTTCATGGGACAGCGGTATATTCACTTTCTATATTAATGATAAAGAAGAACTGGAATATAAAATAGAGTTAACTCAGGATGGAGAAGAAAGGATTTTAAATATGCCTCTTAAGGATTATTTCGTCGAAGGAATTTTAGAACATCATAAAATAACAAACACAGAACTTGCCGATATATGGCAACCTTGGAGTACAATGATTTTAAAATCGCTTCATTATGATATTCCTTATGATAAAAGAGAGGAGTTTGTGAGGTATATTTAAATTGGATATTTAATTTTTTAAAGTAAAGACATAAACAAAGAGACTTTTTGAGTCTCTTTGTTACTGATTTTTTTATAAAGCTTATTTGCTGATTAATTTTTCAAGCCTTACATTATTTCATCTTCTGGATCTTTTAAACCACAGAACAAGCGCTTTTATGCTCTTTAACCAAAGGTTTAAGTCCAAGATTTTGAAACATCTGCATGTCTTCAGAAAGTCCAGGGTTTGGTGTTACCAATAACGTTTCGCGTTCTCCTGTAAAAATAGAATTGGCTCCAGCCATAAAACACCAAGCTTGTTCTTCTTCGGTCATTTCGATGCGTCCGGCACTTAAGCGTACAACAGCAGCAGGCATAATGATACGCGCAGTGGCGATCATTCGAACCATATCCCAAAGAGGCACTTTGGGGTTATTTTCTAAAGGAGTACCTTTTACTCTTGCCAAAGCATTTACAGGAACAGATTCTGGATGAACGGGCATAGTAGCCAAAGTTGCTAGCATAGAAACACGATCTGCAGGAGTTTCTCCTAAACCAATGATTCCACCAGAACAAACTGTGATTCCCGCTTTTCTGACATTATTAATAGTATTAAGACGCTGATCAAACTTACGTGTACTGATGATTTCGTCATAATAACTTTCAGAAGTGTCCAAATTATGATTGTAAGCGTACAAACCCGCTTCTTGCAGACGTTTAGCCTGTTCTTCGGTAAGCATTCCTAACGTACAGCAAACTTCTAGTCCAAGATCATTAACGCCTTTTACCATTTCAATAACACGATCGAAATCTTTGTTATCACGAACTTCACGCCAAGCAGCAGCCATACAAAAACGAGAGGAACCACCTTCTTTTGCTTTTTGTGCGTGCTCCAATACTTTTTCGGTTGGCAATAAAGCTTGAACTTTAATATCGGTATGGTAACGTGCTGCTTGTCCGCAGTAAGAACAATCTTCAGGACAGCCGCCTGTTTTTACAGAGAGCAAGGTGCAAACCTGTATTTCTGAAGGTTTATGCCAATTGCGGTGTACAGTTGCAGCCTCATAAACTAATTCTAATAAAGGCTTATCGTATATAGCTTGAATTTCTTCTCTGCTCCAGTCGTTTCTTATTTGTCCGTTCATTTTTTATTTTGATGCTTTATGATTTTTAGCCAAAAGTATTGTTTTGCTGTAGCATCAAAATGTACCACTTTTTATATTTTGTGTAGTCCGGTTTATAATAATAAGTTAGACACGTTTAGAATCGGGATGCTTAATTCATTACAAAAATGCTAAATATATCATGGATACATTATTAAAAAAGGTATAAAAACAGCTGTAGGAAAAATGAGAACAAATTTTACAGATTAAGCTTTCTGTATTGCAAAGGAGAAATCTGTTTTAGCTCTTTAAACTTTCGATTAAAATTGGAAATATTATTAAAACCGCATAATTCTGCAATTTCTAAAACGGAAAGTTCTTCATTGTTCGATAATAATTTTGTTGCTCTTTCAATACGAACTTCGATAAGAAATTGAAAAAAAGAGAAGAATTTATTCACGAAAGTTATATAGGAAGTAAGTTTATTGGAAAAGTGGTGGAAGAAAATCCTATAGGAGATATTCCCGCAATTGTTCCAAGGATACAAGGCTGGGCAAAAGTGTACGCCAACTGGTATGCCAATTATTGCCAGAGATAAAAAAATCGTAAATTTGACCTTAGCAACAGGACATGCCATGATGGGATTAAGTCTGACACCGGCGACAGGAAAAATCGTGACAGAGATTATTTCTGGTAAACCTGCTTCTGTAGCAATTGACCGATTCCAAATATAAATTATGAGATACAATGCAATTCCGGTTTCTTTGTTTATAGAAAACCGAAAAAGATTTACCGAAAAAATGAAGCCGAATAGTTTGGCTATTTTAACTTCAAACGACGTAATGCCAAATAACGCAGATGATGTTATGGGCTTTTCACAAAACAATGATTTGTTTTATCTATCTGGAATTGATCAGGACGAAACCATTCTAGTGCTTTATCCAGATGCTTTTAAAGAAGAAAACAAAGCCATACTTTTTGTAAAAGAAGCAAATGAACATACGCTAATTTGGGATGGTAATTTTTTAACCAAAGAACAAGCTACGGCTATTTCTGGAATACAGAATATCAAATGGATTCATGAGTTTGAAAAGACTTTACAGCTTTTTGCTTTTGAGGCCGATACTTTTTATTTAGGGCACAACGAGCATATCAAAAGGGTCACTGCTGAAATGGAAACCAGACAAGACAGAATGATTAAATGGTGCAAAGAAAAATATCCATTGCATCAATACGAACGTGTGGCAAAAATAACGCGTGAATTGCGTCCAATTAAATCAAACGAGGAAGTTGATTTAATTAAAAAAGCAACGGCACTAAGTGTTGAAGGTTTTAATAGAGTTTTAAATACAATTCGCCCCAATATAAAAGAATACGAATTGGAAGCTGAATTGCTGTACGCTACCGTTAAAAATGGCGGAACGAGACAAGCATTCAAATCAATTATAGCATCTGGCACAAATGCGTGCTCACTTCATTATAATTCCAATGATGATGTTTGTAAAGAAAACGACATGGTACTACTTGATTTTGGAAGCTGTTATGCCAATTATAATTCAGATACAACAAGATGCATTCCGGTTAACGGAACTTTTAGTGCGAGACAAAAAGAGGTTTACGAATCGGTTTTACATTGCTTAAAAGAAGGTTCAAAATTATTGAAACCAGGAGTTTTGTCTAAAGATTACGAACTTCAAATGGCAAAATTAATTGAAACTGAATTGGTGAAATTAGGTTTGATTACAGAAGACGAAATTAAAAATCAAGATCCAGAGAAACCTGCTTACAAGAAATACTTTATGCATGGAACGGCGCATCACTTAGGTTTGGATGTTCATGATGTGGGATTGTATTCTAGACCTTTTGAAAAAGGAATGGTGCTGACTTGCGAGCCTGGAATTTACATTAGAGAGGAAGGAATAGGTTGTCGTTTAGAAAATGATTATCTGATAACAGAAAACGGAAACATTAATTTGAGTGAAGCCATGCCGATCGAAATTGCAGAAATTGAAAATTTAATTAAAAATAAAAAGTAAGATGAAAAAGTATTTGTTGTTTTTTCTGTTTGTATGCACATCTGTTTTTGCACAGCAGGATATTGATATTAACGATCTAAATTGGCTGCCAAATTCTCATTCGTTTTGGGTAAACAAAGACAATAGCGTGGTGGTTTATGATGTTGATAAGCTAGATAAGCAAATTACAATTTTGTCTAAATCGCAATTGGCTGCGGCAGGATTTACGGGAGAGATCGAGAAGTTGGTTTGGAATGACTCAAAAACAAGAGTTTTGGTCTATACCAATTCAAAAAAAGTATGGAGAGAAAATACCAAAGGCGATTATTGGTTTTTTGATTTGACTACAGGAAAAGGAAAACAATTAGGTAAAAGCCTTGATGCATCTTCCTTAATGTTTGCTAAATTTTCGAGCGATAATGAAAATGTTGCCTATGTTTCCAAACATAATATTTATGTGGAAAATCTAAATACAGGAAAAATTACTCCTTTAACCACAGACGGTACAGATAAAATCATCAACGGAACTTTTGATTGGGTTTATGAAGAAGAATTGGCTGCCCGTGACGGATTCAGATGGAGCCCAGACGGAAAAAGTATTGCTTTTTGGAGAGTAGATGCCACTTCGACCAAATTTCATTTCATGATCAATAATACCGATTCGCTTTATCCAGTTATTGTTCCAGTTGAATATCCAAAGGCAGGAGAAAAACCGTCTTCGGTAAAAATTGGAATTGTAAATATTGATTCGGTACAAACCAATTGGTTAAACATTCCAGGAGAACCTGATAATAATTATTTAGTTCGTATGAAATGGCTTAGCAACGAATCTGTTATGGTGATTCAGTTAAACCGAAATCAGAACCAAGTTACCATGTATGATTGCAATGCAAAATCGGGATCTGCTAGAGTTATTTACAAAGAAGAATCTACTTCTTGGATCGATGTTTTTGATATTTCTGCGGGAGAATACGATACTTTTCCTTGCCAGTTTGTTGATAATGGAAAAGCTTTTTTATGGAGTTCTGATGCAGACGGATGGATGCATATTTATAAAATAAGCCTTGACGGAAAATCAAAAGAATTGGTAACCAAAACTAATTTTGATGCTTATTTTAAAGCGTACAATGAAAAGACAAAAACAATATATTTTATTGCAAGTCCTACAGATGCTACACAGCGCTATTTATATGAAACAAATTTAAGTTCAAAGAAAACAAAAAGAGTAACTCCAGATGCTTTTGAAGGTACAAATGCCTACGTTTTTTCAACAGATGCATCATATGCCAAACATACCAACTCTAACATAAAGAGAGATTACAATACAAGATTAGTAGCGCTTTCAGGACATAAAAAAATATTGCCGAAAGAAGCAGATGTTTTTGCGAATCGTAAACTTAATTATTCGTTAGAAAAATTTAAAGTAAAAACTAGCGACGGTATTGATATTGACGGAATTATGGCAAAACCATTAGATTTTGATCCTTCAAAAAAATACCCTGTGTTCTTTTATGTGTATGGAGAGCCTATGGCTGCAGTAGCAAACGATGAGCCTTATTTTAATTATTTTATTGCGAAATTGATTCCAAAAGGATACATCGGAATTGCGATGGATAATAGAGGAACTCCTGTAATGAAGGGAACAGAATGGAGAAAATCTATTTATAAAAACATCGGAATTATCAATACTCGTGATCAGGCAATGGCAGCCAAAGAAGTTTTAAAATGGAATTTTATTGATTCTGATCGTGTAGCCATTCACGGATGGAGTGGCGGTGGTGCTGTAACTTTAAATTTAATGTTTCAATATCCAGATATATACAAAACCGGAATCGCGATTGCAGCTGTGACAGACCAACATTTTTATGATAACATCTACACAGAACGTTACATGGGATTACCAGAAGGTAATGAAGCGAATTACAGTAAAGCTTCGCCGGTTACTCATGCAAAAAATCTAAAAGGAAATTTATTGTATATTCATGGAACAGGCGATGATAATGTGCATTATAAAAATGCTGAGGTTTTGATAAATGAATTAGTGAAATACGATAAAATGTTCGATTTAATGATTTATCCAAATCGTTCTCATGATATTTCTGAAGGAGAAGGAACAGTGAAACATTTAACGGATACTTTTATTCGATACATAGAAAAAAATTGTCCGCCAGGAGCAAAATAGAAAATAGTTCATTTATAGAAAAAGGAGAATTTCAAATGAATGAAATTCTCCTTTTTTGTGAGGTAGAAAATATTGGAATTTGGAAACTTAAAATTTGATTTTTTTTAGTTAAAATATGATAATATTTTAAACCTATAATCCAAAAGGATTATCAATACTCTGCATTGGTTCAGTAAACCATTTAGGGCCATCAGCAGTCATATAAAAATGATCTTCATGACGAATACCAAATTGTCCAGGCATACAAATCATAGGTTCGTTACTCACTACCATTCCTTCTTTTAAAACGGTTTGATTGCCTCTTACCAAATAAGGATATTCATGAATATCCAATCCTGTGCCGTGTCCTACACGATGTGGTAGGCCCGGAATTTCATAATCACCGCTTAATCCCGCTTGCGCTAAGACTTTTCGCGCGGCATCATCAACAGAACCACATGTAGCTCCAATTTGTGCGGCATCAAAGGCTGCTTTTTGAGTCGATTTTTCAAGGTTCCAGATTTTTCTGTGTTCCTCATTTGGAGTTCCGTAAACATAGGTTCTAGTAATGTCAGACAAATAACCTTCTAATCGGCATCCAGTATCAATCAACACAACATCATTGTCCACTAAATTCTGAGGAGCCGTAACACCATGCGGATATTGCGAATCTTCTCCAAATAGAACAATGCAGAAATAAGAGCCAGAGGCAATACCAGCCTTAATGTGCGCTTTGTGTATAAAATCGACAACAGTGCTTACTTCAATTCCGGGATATAAAATACTCGCTGCTGCTTTTTGAACCGTCATTGTAATGTTTTTTGCTTTTTGAATAATAGCAATTTCATTAGCCGATTTATGCATTCTGCAACCTGCCGTTATAGGTTGTGCATTTACAAAATTAAAGTTTGAGTTTGCTTTTGAAACACCATCAATAAGAAAAAAAGAAGCCGATTCGTCTAGCGCAATAGTGCCCTCAATGATGTTTTTACTTTTTAGGATATTTCCAAATAATTCGTACGGACTTTCATGTTCTTCCCAGAAATTTAGATTGCCTTCAACTTTCATAAAAGTCTTGAAAGTGCCTTCTTCAAATTTCGGAACAATATATTCAATAGTTTCATCTTCAAAAATTATTGCGCCAACCATACGTTCAGAAGCATTCCATTTTGTTCCTGTAAAATAATACAGATTAGTTCCAGCATTCACATATAATGCTTTACAATTATGCTCTTTCATTAAAACAGCTGCTTTTTTTACACGCTGTTGGTACTCCGATAAAGCAATAGGTACGACATCAAGTGTCATATTTTGTATTTTCCCTAATTCGATATCTATAGTTGATCCGCCAACTCCAATTGTCATTTTTTTATTTTTTAGTTATTATTTAAATGGGTTAAACTCTAGCAAAGTTCAATTTTTCAATAAAATTAAAAGTATTATTTCGATTTTGTCCTATGTTGATGCAAACTAGATAAAATATTATATTTTCGAGGTAATATAGTATCAGTTTATACATCGTACACTTACTTTTAAAAACTCAGAATAACAAGATTAAAATGAATCCAAAAACCTTTATTACTGCGTTGCTCTTTTTTTGTTTGAATTATTTTGCAGCAACTGCATAAGAACTTTAAGAAACATCATCAAATCTGCAGCAAAGGCTGAATGAATTATTTCCTAAAGCTATTATAAAGCGGGCAAATAAGTTTAATTTATTTATTGCTTTTAGGGTTCTGATAATTTTTGTCAAGGGAGTTTTTTACTTGGAAGTAATTATTTTATTGGACTATTATTAATAAAGAAAAAAATAAAAGTCAGAAAAGAAATAATATTAACACTAGATGTGGCGTTTCAACATTAAATCAGGTATTTTAATCGAAAATTAACATATAATTTTGTTGTTTTCAGATATTTATAATATCTTTAACTTATGATATGGGAATTGTATAAGATTTGTGTATAATTTTGCAACTGAAAATTAACAATTGACCCCAAGTCATAACTATTAACTTAACATTTGCCGGATATGAGAGTATTTTTATTGGCACTGCTATTTTCCTTAAGCTCGTTTACCTCATTAAGTATGTGGGACGAAGATGAAATTTTAAACGAAGTCGAATTTGCAAGGCTCAATGAGCATGTAAATGAGATTAAGTCTTTTACAGCGTCAAATCACAAGTATAGCAATAAAATTGCTTTCCTTGTTGATATGAAAATCAAATCAGGAAGAAATCGTTTCTTTGTTTACGATCTAGAAAACAATCAAATTTTGGATCAAGGCTTAGTAGCCCATGGAAAAGGTTCTGAAACTGGAATAAAAGGAGATATTTTACAATTTAGTAATTCTCCAGAATCTAACTGCACTTCACTAGGAAGATATTCAGTAGAAAAACCATATAAAGGTATATTTGGTAAAGCTTTCAGACTTGCTGGATTAGACGAAACCAATAATAATGCAATGAAACGTGCTATTGTATTGCATTCTTACAAAGAAGTTCCATCTGATGAAAAAGAATACTATATCATCAATAGCCACGGCTGCCCAATGGTTAGTCAAGAATTCTTAACTAGACTTTCAAAATATATAGAAAGTACAAATTCTAAAATCTTATTGTCTGTTTATTACTAAATAAAAGACATTAAAATATAAATGAAAAAGAGAGCGTTGGCTCTCTTTTTTTATGCCATTAATCTAAAATTTAATCAATTCTTCCCTTGTTCCAAAACAGGGACATTTTCTCTCAAACCCCCATTATTAGCAATAAATTAGGATAAACTTAACTCGTTTAATAAAGTAGATAGGAAATACAAGTCGTAAATTAGTAGAATAGTAATCAAAAGTTTATTTTATGAAAGCAGTACGTTTTTTTGGACACAAAGATGTCCGTGTTGTTAATGATCTTGAAAAACCGGTTCCTAAAGGTGATGAAGTTTTATTAAAAATTGGCGGTGCTGGTGTTTGTCACTCAGACCTGCATATTATAGACGAGGGAACTGTTGTGGGAACAGTTTTTACTCTAGGACACGAAAATGCTGGATGGATCGAAGAAATTGGCGAAAATGTAGAAGGATATAAAAAAGGAGATGCCGTTTTAGTTTATGGTCCGTGGGGTTGCGGTCATTGCAAACCCTGTCAGCAATCGAAAGAAAATTATTGTGATCATCAATCTGAGCAAGCATATGGCGGTGGATTAGGATTAGATGGCGGAATGTCCGAATATATGCTAGTGCCATCTTCTAGGCTTTTAGTACCAATATTTGACTTAGATCCTGTTATTGCTGCTCCATTGACAGATGCGGCACTTACACCTTATTCTGCTATAAAACGTTCACTTCCTAAATTAATGGCCGACGAATTTGTTGTGGTAATCGGAGTTGGGGGACTGGGCCACGTTGCGTTACAGATATTAAGAGAAATAAGCGGAGCCGAAATTATTGCTTGCGATGTTACCGAAGATAAATTGGCTTTCGCAAAAGAATTGGGTGCAGCTTTTACAATTAATTCTAAAGATGCTGATGCCGCAGAACAGATTCAGAAAATTACAGGAATCAAGAAAGCAAAAGTAGTACTTGATTTTGTTGGAGCAACTTCTACAATAGATTTAGGAACAAAAATAGTGAGCCTTGATGGAGATCTTACAATTGTGGGGCTTGGAGGCGGACATTATCAATACAGCATGAACGGATTGCCATTTGGTGTGAGTATGACTAATCCATATTGGGGATCAAGAACAGAATTGATGGAAGTTGTAGGATTGGCAAGGCAAAAGAAAATTCATATAGAAATCGAAAAGCATAAACTAGACGATGCCAACGAAGTATACGAAAGAATGCGACAAGGAAAAATAAAAGGCAGAGCCGTTTTAATACCTTAAATTAAAAACAAAAATCTGTCACAATAGAGACGGATTTTTTGTTTGTGATAATAATGTTTGCAGATTAAAAAATATCGATATATTTGCTCATCAAATCAAACAAATGAAAAACTCAATTAACATTACTGCAATTATCGCGATTATCATTAGATAGTGGTGCAGGGATGTTATATAAATAAGTAAAAGATACAATTTAGAAAACCTCCCCGCAACGGGAGGTTTTTTTGTTTACAGCAATTATGAAAAATTCAATTCAGAATAGCATTATTATTTCAATTATCATTATTCGTATTCCATGACGAGTTAGGATTCTATTGTCTATTCATAAAGCCTTTCTCAGTCAAATGTGAAAGGCTTTTTTATTTCTCAGTAACCCATTCAAAAAAAGAAGTACAAATAAAAATTTAAAATGAAAAACGAATTTACTCTAACGATCTACTCTGAAGATCAGATACGATTAATCACTAAATTATCTAGCCTATTTTTAAGAAAACAAATACAGATTTTGAGTCTTAATATATCTATTTGCGAAATAGAGCATATGTACAGACACACCATTGTAGTAAATGGAAGTTTAGATACAGTTATAAATTTAGCGGCACAGATAGAGAAGATTATAGAAGTTTTTAAATGTTATTATTCTTCAAATGATGAAATTGTTTCTAAACAGATGGTATTGTTTAAAATGGCAACAGAAGTATTGATGACGAATGCGAATATGGAAAGTTTGCTTCGTGAAAACGATCTCAAAGTTTCTGAAATTGAAAGAGAGTATGTTATACTTCAAACTGTTGGAAGAGATGAAGAAATGAAGCAATTGACTGAAAAATTAAAAGGATTTGGATTAATTGAATTTGTAATGAGTTCTAGAATAGCACTTATGAAATCTAGTGAAGGTTTTTATGTGGAAATTTAAAAAAAGCAACTTAAACAAGTTGTTTTTCTGCTATATTTCTTATTTTTAATAGTCTAAGTTACTAAAGCTAAAAAATATGATTTTAGGTACTAAACGTTTATTTCATTTTTTACTGTTGATTTCAGTCTTAACAATAACTCCTTGTAAACTAGAAGCACAGCTTTTAGGCGGAACAAAAACTACGACTGAAGAACCTGTAAAAACTCCTGACGATTCTTTAGGAAGAAGAACCCCTCAAGGAACGGTCAACGGATTCATAAAAGCAATCGGCGATCAGAATTATCTTCGTGCGAGCCAGTATCTTGTGTTAAGTAAACGTTCTTATCGTAAAACAGCCGAAAGAATACAAATAGCCAAAACTTTTCAGCAGCTGCTGGATCAGGGAGGTAATTTCTCGCCATCATCAATTCTAAGCAATAAAGAATTAGGACGTCTAGACGATAATTTGACAACGGGCATAGATTTGGTTGGAAACATATCTACAGATAAAATAAATATACCGCTTTACTTAGAAAATCAGGCAGATGATAGTGAGCCCGCTTTATGGCTTTTTTCTGCTGAGACCATAGAAGCAATTCTTGCAGCAGATATTAGCGGAGAAAAAACTTTTTTAGATAGAGTTTTACCCAAGTTTTTGAAAGATAGAAAATTAGGAAATGTTCCAATTGGTCACTGGGGAGTAGTGGTGGTAATGGCAGTGGTTACTTATTTATTGTCGAGACTTCTTATTTTCGTACTCATTTTTCTGATTCAAAAGATATGGAAAAAAGCAGATAGTGAAAAAGGAACTGCGATTATAGATGCCTTTACGCTTCCAGTTCAAATGTATCTTACGGTGATTTTATTCATCGCATCAACACAACGAATGGGAATTTCGATAATAGTCCGCCAGCGGTTTAGCATTATCATAATTACAATCGGGATTTTAGCTTTTCTAATACTACTTTGGAGAATGACCGACTTTGTGAGTATGTATACCAGAAGCAGAATGAACAGTAGCGGTAGAGCTTCTGCGGTATCTGCGGTATTGTTTTTAAGCCGTACCATGAAAGCTGCAATTGTGGTAATCGGAATTATTGCAATCTTAGGAATTATTGGAGTCGATGTTACAGCCGGACTTGCTGCACTGGGTATTGGGGGGATCGCATTAGCTTTAGGAGCGCAAAAAACAATAGAAAATTTTGTAGGTAGTGTTAGCCTTATTGCCGATCAGCCATTGCGAGTTGGTGATTATTGCCGAGTTGACGATATAAAAGGAACTGTAGAAGCAATCGGAATGCGTTCTACTACACTTCGTACTGCAGCTCGTACTATTGTAACAATCCCAAATGGGCAACTGTCGGCTAGTAAAATCGAAAATTATGCACATCGCGACCGTTTTATATTTAATCCGATTTTTGGTTTTAGAATGGAAACGACTCCAGACCAGATGCGCTATCTGCTTGTTGAATTAAGATCTTTGCTTTACGCACATCCAGCGGTTTTAAATACGCCACCAATAGTTCGTTTTACCGGAATTACAGTCGATGCTTTAAAAGTTGAAATTACGGCTTATATTGAAGCTATAAATGTGGAGACATCACAAGAGGTTCAGGAAGATCTTTTATTGCGAATGATGGATATTATAGAAAAAAGCGGTACTTCTTTAGCTTATCCGTCACAAACATTATATATGGCGCGTGATACTCCATTTTCTAAAGAAAAAGCAGATGAAATCTCTGAAACCGTTAAAAAGTGGAAAGAAAATAACGAATTGCAATTGCCTAAGTTTGATCCAAAACGAGTAGAGGAATTAAAGGATAGCATTAAATATCCAGATAAAGGAAGTTTTGATCCTAATGCAAACGAAACCATATTTTGATAAAAAAAACGAGCTTCAATTCTTTTGAAGCTCGTTTTTTTTGCGCAGTATGCTATCATTTAGACTAAGATTATTTTTTTAATACAATAGTCTTGCCTGTAAATTTGATTCTTCCAGTTTGAATGTCAGTAGAACCGTCAGGCTGTTTTCCGCCAACAAAAATAGTAAACCAGCCTGGTTCTACAACGAGTTGTTTTTTCTTGTCGATCATAGAAAGCTGTCTTGGCGTAATAGTAAAAGTAACCGTCTTTGTTTCGCCTTTTTTAAGATGAAGTCGCTCAAAACCTTCTAGTTGAAAGATTGGGCGAGGAGTAGAAGCTTTTTCATCTTTGATATACAATTCGGCTACTTCATCTCCGTCACGATCTCCTGTATTGGTTATATCAACAGAAACTTTAAAATCGGTTTCAGAGTTTAAATTTTTTGGAAGCTGTAGATTAGAATATTTGAAATGGGTGTAGCTCAAACCAAATCCGAAAGGATACAAAGGTGTTTTATGAAAATAACGGTAGGTTCGGCCTTCCATGTCATAATTATCAAATGCAGGAAGCTGATCTACAGATTTATAATACGTAACAGGGAGTCTTCCTGCTGGATTATAATCTCCAAACAAAACATCTGCTATAGCATTTCCACCTTGCTGTCCCGGATATCCTGCTGTTAAAATTGCTGGCAGATTATCATTTGCCCAATTAATAGAAAGCGCACTTCCGTTGATTAAAACCAATATTACAGGTTTTCCTGTAGCTTTAACGGCTTTCATAAGTTCTTCCTGATTGGCGGGAAGATTCAGACTTGTTCGATCACCGCCATTGAAACCGTCAGCTTCTACTTTCATTTCTTCGCCTTCTAAGCGTTCATTTAATCCCAAAACTAGAATTACAACATCGGCTTGATTCGCAGTTTGTACCGCTTCTTGAACTAAATTTTCTTGCGGTTCTGCCCATAATAGTTGCGCAATAGCATCACCATAATAATTTTGGTATTTAATTTCTATTTTATATTTCTTTCCTGCTGCTAAATCAATCTTCTGAGTACGAAAACGTGGATGATGCGTGTTTTTACCGCCTGATGTTTCTCCGCCTTCAATTTGAACCGTCATATATGGTTTCGACCATTCCGAAATGTTATAAGTTCCCGATTTAGATACTGTAAGATAACCGGTCCATTTTACGCTATAATTGCCCATTTTCAAACGGGAATCTGGCGTATTAATATCCCAATGAAAATCTACATTGTCATCTACGCGAGTAAAAAGAGGTTTTCCATTCCATTCCCGATTATCATAATATTCTCCAATTAAGCCTTGTGTTCCGTTTTCATTTTGAAAATAAATGGATGGGATAATTTTCATAGCAGGAACTCCTTTGGCTAAATCGGTTCCTCTTGCATATAAAACTTTTGCATTGGGTTCCAATTTATTTTGAATTCCCTTTAAAACAGTAATGGGATTGCTTGGAAAACCGTTGTAATTCCCCAACAAGGATTGAACATCATTAGCGTTTGGACCAATTACAGCAACGGTTTTAATATTTTTAGAAAGTGGCAGTGTATTATTTTGGTTTTTCAAAAGAACAATACTTTTCTGCGAAGCTGTTCGAGCAAGATAATCGTGTGCCGGATTATTGTTATCAGAATAAGGAATTTGTGCATAAGGAACCATGTCGTCTGGATCAAACATTCCTAGTTTAAATCTTGCCGTAAATAAACGTTTTACAGCGGTTTCAATATCGGCTTCAGTAATTAATTTTCGATCTACAGCTTCTTTTAGAGATTGAAAACTACTTCCGCATTCCAAATCCAAACCATTTTTAACGGCTAATGCAGAAGCACTTGCGGCATCTTTGGTTATTTTATGATATTGCCAGATATCAGTCACTGCGCCACAGTCAGATACAATATAGCCATTAAATCCCCATACATTTCGAAGAATATTAAAAAGAAACGGACTCGCACTTGCTGATTCCCCTCTAAAACGATTGTAAGCACCCATGACCGAGTAAACATGTCCTTCTTTGACTAAAGTTCTAAAAGCAGGAAGATAGGTTTCATATAAATCAACATCGCTGGTATTAGCATCAAAATAATGGCGGGACGGTTCTGGACCAGAATGAACTGCATAATGTTTGGCGGTTGCAACAACTTTTAAGTATTTGTCATTGGTGCCTTGAAGTCCTTTTACATAATTGAGTCCTAATTGCCCCGTAAGAAACGGATCTTCGCCATACGTTTCATGTCCGCGACCCCAGCGAGGATCACGAAAAATATTGATATTGGGTGACCAAAATGTCAATCCTTGATAGATGCCGTGCTGTCCTCTCCTTAAATATTCATGATGTTTGGCACGAGCTTCATCAGAAATTACATTGGCAACATCCAATACCAGTTGGCGATCCCAAGAAGAAGCAATTGAAATGGATTGCGGAAAAACAGTAGCATATCCTGCACGCGCAACTCCGTGTAGCGATTCGTTCCACCAATTGTATTCAGGAACTCCCAAGCGATCAATTGCGGGAGCAGAATCCATTAATTGATTGATTTTCTCTTCTAATGACATTCTCGATACCAAGTCATTAACACGCTGTTCGGTTGGTAAATTAGGGTTTTTGTACGGAAAATTTTCTTGCGCAAAGGTGGCTAAAGCAAAAAAATGTAACGCAATAACTATGGATTTTCTTTTCATAGGTTTGGGTTGGTTTGATTTATTTTTATATACTGTTAAATTAAAAAACAGCAATAACAGTTTGGTTTAGTTAGTCTTAAATAAATATACTTAATTCTATTTTAGAAGGAAGCAGAAAAGTCAAAATAAGTTTCACAGACTTTTTCAAAAATGTTGGATAATGCTATTTTTTTGAAAATTAGATCCGATTATAAAAAGGAAAATCTCCCAGTTTCCTAAAGTAGAAACGGGGAGATAATCAAAAATAAAAAAAACACAATTTTTAGAACGAGTATCTCAAGCCAAGCTGCCCTTGGAATCTTGAAGCTAATTGATCTACAGTATATGGTGAAGAAGTTGGTTTTTGGAACGTGTAAGTTGGATCGCCTGTTGCAACTCCTCCTAAGTTTCCTGATTTGGTCAAACCAAGACTTGCTGTTGAATTATAAGTGTTAGGAACAAAATAGCTTCTTCCCCAATCTTTGTTGATAAGGTTTCCGATATTGGCCATACTGAATGAGATTTGGAATGTACCAACTTTAGTAACCTGAATTTCATCCATTAATTTTAAATCGGCTTGAATGTTCCAAGGTGTAGTATCTCCATTTCTTTGAGTGAATGTTCCTCTACGGCTTTTTAGATAATCATTTCCATTAATAAAAGCTTCGTAATCTGCTACTTGTTGTGCTGCAGTTGCCGAAGGAACTCCTGCAGCATTCACTCCAATATATTTTGCTGCTTCTGTTGCATCTTTAAAGATATAAGCTAAACCTGCCGCTTGTCCTGTTCCAGCAATTGTTGAGTTAACAAATCCCCAAGAAAACGGATTTCCAGATTGTGCATTGAAATACACGTTAGCAGATAATGTATTGTTTGGAGCAACTTTTACACCGTAGCCAACATTAGAAACAATTCTGTGCTTAATATTAAAGTTAGAAGTTGCCAATTGAGGGTTATTTGGAGTTAATGATTGGTTCATCTGGAAGTTACTTTCCATAGAGTTACGAATTCCGTTTGTTATGTCTCTAGAATCTCCGTAAGTATAAGCTACCATAAAGTTGAAGCCAAAATCGTAAGTTTTAGAAATCATTTCAGTAATACTGTAACGGTATCCTTTATTTGTGTTTGATAACAAATACGCATTAGAAAAAGCTGAGTTTATGTTTGCAGCATAAATTGGCATTTCGTGTTTAGTGTCGTAAGAGAAATAAGTAGGATTATCTGTTTTATTTACTTGTTGGAATTCTAGGTCACGAATTACTTTTGTGTACATACCTTCAAGCGTAAATTTGTAACCGTCAACTGTTTTGTCAAAAGCCAAAGAGTTTCTTAAAACCGCAGGCATTTTAAATTTATTGTCCACTAAATCGGCTTGTACTTTCGGCGTAGCATCGTGGTAACCGTTAAGTCCGCCTGTTGCCAAAGGATCTCCAGCAGCAGCAACTTGAGCAGCAGTTAAATTGTTTTTGTCATAACTTCCGTATCCAACACCATCATTGTAGTAGGCATATCCTAACCAAGCAAACGGAATTCTTCCTGTAAATACTCCAGAACCACCTCTAATAACAAATGTTTTGTCTTCATCGACATTATAAGTAAATCCAACTCTTGGTGAAACTAAAGCTGTACTAAAGAAGTTATTTTTAATTTGATTTAACGGAGTGTAAGTATAGGTTGTTCCGTAGTTTGGATCTTCAGGAGAGTTTTGTACTTGCTGGCTTAATTTTGGTTTGTTTGGTAAATCGGTATAATCGATACGAATACCTGGAACAACTTTTAATTTATCTCCAATTCTAATTTCATCTTGAACGTAAGCGCTGTAAAGGTTTATTTTAAATTTAGCATACGGATTATTAAAAATTTCATCTCTTGTAGAACCATCAAACGGATAAGTTCCACGAACACGAGTAGGAAGCTTATTATAGAAATCTGTTAGAGATTTGTATGAAACTCTTCCGTTAAGTGCATTTACGAAACCATAGTTAATGTCGTAAAACTCATTGTGAGTACCAAATAGTAAAGTATGATTTCCTGTTTTATAAGTAAGGTTATCTGTAATCTCAGCAGTATTTTGTTTCATATTGAAAACAGTTGCTTCACGATCGTTTCCTAAGAAAATAGTTCCTCCGTTGTATCCAATTTCTGTTTGAGGAAACATGATATTATTAGATTTTGGATCACGATAATCTTTTATAGCCGAGTAACTTGCAATAAAGGAGTTTGACCATTGACTATTAAAGTGAGTCTTTAATTCTAAAACAGTACTAATCGCTTGGTTTTTTTGAGTAAAATCCATGTTTGCAAATCTAAAGTTTGCAGCATCTCGCTCTAAGTTTGTAGCTTGAGAAATTACGGTATTGTTTCTTAAAGAAAGTGAGTTTTTTTCATTGATTTTCCAGTCAATCTTATTGAAGAATTTCTGGCTCTTAGAAAAATTATTATAAGAACCATAAGTTCCAGGATCAAATCCGTAGTTTGATTTTACGAATTGAGAAATCTGTTCTGCGGTTGCGTTATCAACTAATGAAGTCAATTTTCCGTTAGCGTCAGTTTGTCCTGCATTATAAAAAACAGGATCTGTTCTTTCTGCGTATTCCATATTGGTAAAGAAGAACAATTTGTCTTTAACAATTGGCAATCCCAATCTAAAACCTACTTGATAATCTCCAAAAGAACTCGGCATTTTTGAACCATCACCAGCATTATTTGGTCCTGTTATCGCTGCGCTTCTGCCGTAGCTGTAAATAGATCCGCTCACTTTATTGGTTCCGCTTCTTGTCACAGCATTTACACTTCCTCCTAAAAAGTTTCCTAATTTAATATCATAAGGAGCAATATAAACTTGAATGTCTTGAATGGCATCTAAACTGATAGAATTGGAACGTGTACTGCTTCCTGGCATTCCAGAAGTTCCAGATTGTCCTCCTAAAGACGGACTAAATCCGATAGCATCATTATTAATAGAACCGTCAATTGTAACGTTGTTGTATCTAAAGTTGGTACCTGCAAAAGAATTGTTAGAACTTTGAGGAACAAGTTTAGTAACATCTTGAATTCCTCTATTAATTAATGGAAGTCCGTTAACTTGTTTTTCATTAATATTTGTACCATTATTTTTAGAAGAAGGTTTAGAACTTGTAATTACTACTTCTTCCAATACATTATTATCCGCTTTTCCAACTACAATTGCTGGCAAA
The DNA here is from genome assembly GCF_023656565.1 of Flavobacterium tyrosinilyticum. Taxonomy (GTDB): domain Bacteria; phylum Bacteroidota; class Bacteroidia; order Flavobacteriales; family Flavobacteriaceae; genus Flavobacterium; species Flavobacterium tyrosinilyticum. The sequence continues at coordinate 98,435 of NZ_JAMOKG010000005.1, read as the reverse complement.
TCATTTTCTCCAAGAGCTAGATAAATATTTGCATTGGAGTAATCTTTAGTGTCATTACTTTTTATTTCTAATTCGTAAGGACCGCCAGCACTTAAGTTTTCGAAGCTAAAGCGACCTTGTTTGTCTGTTGTCGCTTTGTAAACTGCATTTGTAGGTAAATGTGTTAAAGTAACTTCTGCGCCTATAACTGCAGCGGTTCCATCATTGACTTTTGCAGACAACGATGAAGTTGTAATCTGGGCAAAAATACTTCCTGCGGTAAGGAGCATTAAAGCCGAAAAAAAGAGTTTTAGTTTTGTCATGTTATTTATTAGTTTTTATCCACGACAAATAAAATCTCTTTCCTTTGATTCGATTTAAGGCTTATGTTAACGAAAAATCAAAAAACAATTCTTTGTTAATTTAAGATAATGAAGACGTTATTTGATGAAAAAACGGTTAGCGCTTTAAAATCAAGGAGTTTGTCTCATGTGCCATAAAATAAGGCATTAGAGATAGATTTAAACAAGATTAGAGATAGATTAGAGTATTATGTAAATGTTACCAAATGGCAAAAATCAGTTTTTCTAACCATGAAAAAGCTTTAATTTTTGTTTAAAAAACTAAGGAAATAGGAGAGAGAAAACAGTGCCTTTTTCAAGTTTAGAATCGACAGCTAAAGCGATGTTATGACGCTTAAGAATCTGCATCGTAATAAAAAGCCCTAATCCTTGTCCTTGAATATGTCTCGTTCGATCACTTCTAAAAAATAAATCGAAAATAGATTCAATATCTTTTTCGGCAATTCCAGAACCTTGATCTATTATTTTTAAGAGAAGTTTTCCTTGTTGTTCCTGCGCAACAACATTAACCTGAGAAGGAAAAGAGAATTTAATCGCATTGTCTATAATATTATACAAAGCAATAAACAGCATATGTTTGTCGGCATTAACAGACAATAAATCTTCATTATTAGCAATGGAATCCAAATTAAGCACAACTTTTACTTCGGGATATTCAATGTTTTTCTTTTCTAGAATATTCCATAGAATTTCATCAATTCTAATAGTTTCCATTTGATCGGGTTCTGAAAGTTCCAAACCAGACAAAATTAGTAATCCGTCTAAAGTAGATTTCAAATGAAAAGTATCTTTTCGAAGTGATTTTAAAACTTCTTCATATTGCTCAGCGGTTCTAGGCTGCTGTAACGAAACATCGATATCACCAATAATAAAAGTAAGAGGCGTTTTTAGTTCGTGCGACGCATTTTTAAGAAAGTTTCTCTGTATGGCAACACCATTTTCAAGTCTTTCTAAAAGATAATTAAAGGTGGTAATCAGTTCTTTTATTTCATCTTTTCCGTTTGCAGCAGGCATTTCAAGTCTCGAGTGGAGATTTTCGGTTGTAATGGTATTTACTTTTGAAATAACATCTGCAAAAGGCCGAAAGGTTTGTCTCGCCAAAAATCTTCCCAAAAGATAATTAAGCGCTATTCCTGCGAGATAGAGCGTAAAAAATACAATACCAAGCACTTCCAACTGCTGGTTTCCAACATCGTCAATTCCAGAAACCACAATAATAAAATCTCCTTGATTGTCTTTGTAATATAAACCGCTAAATTGCCTTTGGTCTATTGTAAAATGTAGAATTCGGTCTTTAGAAATGGCATTTAACTTTCGATCGCTTAAAACAACCGGAACATCATCGTGCAAATACAATTTCTTTGTTTTGGCATTGTAAATTCTAATAGACTGATTGGCAATTTTATTGAATTGCGTTTCTATTTCTTCATAACTAACACTGTCCATTTTTCTAATTTCATCTTTTTCAAAATAGAAAAAAGCAGTAATCAAAGCATTGTCTTCGAGCTTTTCATAATACAAATCTTTTCTGTGGCTTTTAAATAGCAAAAAAGACCCAATAAGAACAAGCCCTAAAATAAAGGCAAACAGCAGAGTAGAGTTTCTGGCAAGCTTACTTTTAAGATTCATGAGATTTATCTTTAAGCATATAGCCAGTACCTTTTATGGTATGTATAAGCGGAAAAGAAAAATTCTTGTCCACTTTATTTCTTAAATAATTAATGTAAACATCAACCGTATTAGTACTCATATCAAGATCCATTTGCCAAACGGCTTCAGCAATGGCAATTCGAGACAAAGCAGTTTCTCGATTTTTCATGAAAAAGATCAAAAGTTTTAATTCTCGAGAAGAAAGATTGAGTTCTTTGCCGTCTCTACTGGCGCTTTGTTCTTTCATATTGATTTTGATTCCAGCATACGATTGAAAATCTAAAACTCCAGAGCTAAATTCTGTACGGCGAAGTTGTGCATTAATTCGTGCCAAAAGTTCTTCAAACAGAAAAGGTTTTGCTAAATAATCATCGGCTCCAGCTTTTAATCCTTTCACTTTTTCTTGTGGAGTGTCGAGCGCACTTAGAATAAGAATAGGAATAATTATTTTTCGATTTCTTAAAACTTCGCAGACTTCAAAACCAGAAATATCAGAAAGCATTATATCCAGAATGATAATGTCATAATTGTTTTCCGTTGCTTCACTAATGGCATCAAAACCTTTACTGACATTTTTAACCTGATACATTTGTTCTTCAAGTCCTCTTGTAATAAAAGAGGCAACTCTTGGGTCGTCTTCGACTAATAATACTTTATTCATTACTGGTAGCTATTGCTGAAAGAAATAAAATGAATTTTTATCCTGATAAAAGTAATTAAAAGTTAATGCATTCTCTGAAAAATGTTTTGCAAGTATAAGATTTAATTATTTAAAATTTACAAGTGTTTAATTATGAAATAAAAAAAGAATCTAATTTAATGCGTTTGTTTAAATTAGATTCTTTTAGTTTTACAATAATTAGTATTCTTTTTATGACCCTTCCGTATAAGATTCGTTCCATAGTGAATTTGGTTTCAAGTAAACTTTGTTTTCCTGAAAATCCAAAATGGTATTAAATCTTTTTAAAACTTCGCTACCAAGAATATGGGTTTTAAATCGTGCCGGATTGTTTGCTGTTAGTAATTGTACGGGAACATCATTTAGACATAAATTGCCTAAGTAAAGTTTTTCGTTTTTCACTGTCAGAACTGGAACTTCTTCGCCTTGACCATTTTTTAAAATTACTTTTTTAAGAACTGGCAAACTTTCTGTTGGATATTGCTGTTCTTGTACCATTTCTTGATCAAGCATTACGGTACGCTGATAACCATTATCAAAAAGAAAACGACCTTTATAAGCTGTATTTTTTATTTGAAGTTGTCCTTGAACGCAAAACAAAGTATGTGTAAATTCCATATCCAATTTTGTGTACGCTTTGTTTCGTTTGGACAACTTAGAATGAATTATAAAAAGCTTTTTATCGTAATCGATTTCTACAATTTTACCATCAAATAGATTCCAGCCAAAGCGTCCCACAGTTCCTTGTCCAGATAATTCTACAGGATAAATCTGCTGATCTTTCCAGATTTGATTTCCAAGTTGAAAATTATGTCCTTTTAAACTGCTTAATTTTAGCTGACTAATCATATCATTGGTTAAAAGAAAATCACTAGTTCCCGAATCAAATTTTAAATCGAGTGTTTCTTTGTCGTTTAATTTAACCTTGAAAATGATGTTGTTGTACTCTGAAAGCACAAAAGGAATTGTATCGTGTATTTCAGGTTTGAGTTTTGAAAAGTTTTGTAAAGGCGGACATTCAATGCGCGTGTAACAGCTGTCGGTATTATTTAAAAGGACTGCAAAATCAAACTTTTTACCAGGTTTTAATTTTATGACGATAGAATCTTCGTTAGTATAAAAAACAACCGTTTTCTCTTTCGGAGTTTTATTGGTGACGTATAAGTCAGGTTTTGCTTTTGAATCTAAATACCATTTTGTTTTTTCTTCATTTTCTTCTTTTATATAACAGATTTTAGAAGAAGCTTTAATTACAGGATTTTTTACTTGGGCTTGACAAACCGTTACGGCAGCCATCATTGAAATAAGATAAATCTTCATTGTTTATAATTTCTATTTTTTGGACTAAAGCTGTGGCGGAAGCAAATTGTCTAAATCTGAAAGTTTATAGAATTTAAGATCATTCAGTTTCATGTATTTGCAGATAAATTCTAAAGTTTCGATTTTCACCTGATAATTTTCAGTGATTTCTTTCACGGGTTTATGACCGCATAAAAGTAGAATTTTATTGTTCTTTTTGGCATAATCTAATAACTCCAATACATACGGAATGCTGAAATGAATGTGGCTATTATCAATATCAAACGCAAATACGATTTTAGAATTATTAAAATAGCTGTCTTGCTTTTCTGGAATTTCACCTCCAAATGCTCTTCCTCTAATAATTTTAAAAAGAGGAGATAGTGCTTTGTCCAGGGAATCTGATCTTTCGCCATAAGGATAAGCAAAGGAAGTAACGTTGAAGGATTTTTTTTTCATAGAAATAATCATCGGATCGATTTCCTGTTTTAGATATTCTTTGACGCTATATTTTTGCGTGAACTTAACAGCATTGTAATGATGATAGCCATGTCCGGCAATTTCATGACCGTATTTTTGCATTTCGAGCAGTTTTTTAATTTCAGGTGCTCCAATCGAATCTATTCTGCAGACGTTAAAAGTTGCTTTCCAAGAATATTTTCGCAAAACTTGATCAGCCTCTGACCATTCGTCTACATAAGCATCATCAAAAGATAAAATTACACCCGCTTTATAGGCCGGTTTTGCGACTGGTTTTGGTTTTTTATTTTCGCAAGAAAATAAGGTTAAGAAAAGTAAAAGCAATACCGTTTTTGTAAAAAGTATTTTCATAGATTTTTGCTTTCTGGTGAATATGAATTGAACGTATAAAGAATCAAATATAAAGAATATTCTGAGCAACTAAAACCTGATTTTTTTGGAATGAAACCACTAGGTGTTTGATAAATTAATTTTGTATCATAATCCTCTTTTCAAAACGCCCATGATGACTAATTGAAATATCTTGAAGCGCATTGGAAGAAATTTTCAAATACGGAATACCGTTTTCGTCTTTTACAATTTCTTTATTTTCAACTTCAATCACATTATTTAGATCTTTAAAATTGGTAACAGCAACCGTATGAATGCTTTCTAGTGATAAAATAGTTTTGGTGTAATAAATATTTTTATCGCAAAATACTTTCCCGCATGAATTATTTATGTCTAATGATTCTATAGAACAAACAAGCTTTTTGGGACTAAACTCACGAATTTTGGTCTGACGATTATAGATTTTATACGCAGCTTCTTTCATGCTCCATAAAAGCCAAACCATGACTTCTGGTTCAATATAATTTTTTATAAGCTGTTGCTCATTGGCTGTAAAAAGCTTTTCTATAAAGCCTTTTCGTTGCCAATTGCTTTCTTTGCGTGACTGCGCGAGATCTATAATGTCATTGCCAATCATTTTGCAGCGAGTTTGGTTTCGATGATTTCCAAAGCAGTTTTAACATCCAGCATTCGTTCCATATCGGCATTGTCAATTACGATGTCGAATTCTTCTTCAATATCAAGCACGATATCCACCAAATTAGCCGAGTTTATATTGAGATCTTTAATGAAGTCTGTTTCTTCAGTTAAATTGTCATAAGCTTCTGTATTGGTTGCAAAAGGCTTTATAATTACTTTTAATCTTTCGGTAAGTTCTTGTCTGTCCATTTTAATTTTCGAATTTTTTAAATATTACGCATGCGTTAACATCGCCAAAACCAAAACTGGCTTTTGCAATTATTTTTGGGTTATTTTTAATAGTTTCTAAAAGTGCTTTTGAAGGATCAATCAATGTAGCGATTTCGGGGTGAAGATCAGAGCAGTTTTTATTTCCAAACACAAAACCTTCATGAAGCTGTAAAACTGCAGCAACACTTTCAATACTTCCAGAAGCACTCAAACAATGTCCAGTTAAGCTTTTCAGCGAATTAATATACGGAAAGTCAAAACCGCTTCGTTCCAAGGCTTTTTTCCAGTTTTCAATCTCCAGACTGTCTTTTGTTGTTGCTGTTAAATGTCCGTTTATAGCATCAATTTCATTGGGATGGATTCTGGCATTTGCAATAGCAGTTTTAATACATCTTTGCACAGCTATACTGTTTGGCGCTGTCATGCTTCCGCCGTCGCGCTGCCCTCCAGAATTAACATTTCCGCCCAGAATTTCGGCATAAATGGTAGCGTTGCGTTCTAAAGCGCTTTCCAAATCTTCAATTACAAAAGCTCCTGCACCGCTTCCAGGAACAAATCCGGCAGCAGAAGCGCTCATAGGTCTTGAACCTTCTTCGGGATTGTCATTATACTTAGAAGAACAGACACGAAGCGCGTCAAATCCTCCCCAAATATAGGGACCGCTGTCAGAAGTGCTTCCCGCTAATATTCGTTTTGCTTGTCCAGATTGTATGCGGTCGTAAGCCATTAATATGGATTCAGTTCCCGTAGTACACGCAGATGAATTGGTCGTTACCTGATTTCCTAATCCGATTTTACCTCCAAGATAAGCGCTTACACCGCTGTTCATCGTTTGTGCAACAACGGTGCTTCCTAATCTTCGAACTTGCAGTTCATCAATTTTATAAATGCTTTCACGAAATTTATCAATTCCAGAAGTTCCAGCTCCAAAGATGGCACCGCTATCCCAATCTGGTTTTTCATTAATGGGCAATCCTGCGTTGTTCCAAGCTTCCATACCCGCAATAACGCCGTATAAAATTCCTGTGCTGTTAAATCCGCGAAGTTCGAGTTCTGTAAAATATTGTGCTTTCAACTCTTCAGATATTTGCGGCTGACCCACAATCTGACAAGAAAATTGCAATTCTTCCAGCTGAGAATCATGACGAATACCCGAAATGCCATTCTGCAGCGCATGAGTAAACGCAGGAATTCCAACACCATTTGGCGCTGCAACTCCAAGACCTGTTATAACGACTCGTTTTTTCATAACCTCTTTGTTATCATTCCTGCCAGAACGCCTCTACAAACTTCTTGTCCAGCTTCGTTTTTCATTACCGCATTGCATTTTAATTTTCCAAAACGAAAGAACAATTTCTCCGAAGTTACCGTCACTTTTTCATTTGGATAAACGGGTTTCAAAAACTCCATATCGGCAGATGTGAAGGCAATCACGGTGTTTTCTCCCAATTCATTTCCCAATAGAAAAATTCCCAAGCAAACCATTCCGATCTGAGCCATTGTTTCAGTTAAAATAACGCCTGGTGTAACCGGATTGTTTTTGAAATGGCCTTTATAAAAGTCAAGATTTTCTTTGAACGTATAAGTTCCAGTTACGCCATTTTCATCTGCGTGAAGCAATTCATCTACAAACAAAAAAGGTTCGCTGTATGGAAGCTGTTTTATAATATCAGTTAATTTCATAAGCTTTTAAATTACCATTGCAATAAAACTCTTTGTGCCGAAAATCCTGGGCCAAAACTCAGCATTAAACCTTTTTCTCCTTTTTTCGGATTTCGATTCATAATGTTCTCTAAAACATACAAAACCGTAGCGCTCGACATATTGCCGTATTGTTTTAGAATCTCTTTAGTGTCATCAATATTTTTTTCCAATCCGAAAAAAAGTGATTCAACCGTTGTTACGATTTTTTTTCCGCCAGGATGAAAAATCATGTGGTCAATATCTTTAATTTCAAGATTATTCTGTTTTAAAAAAGGATGAATGATGTCACCAAAATGAGAAGCAATGGTATCTGGAACTTCAATATCGAGCACCATTTGCAGTCCGCCGTTGGTTAATTTAAAGCCCATCATATGTTCGGCATCATAAAAATGATACATCTGTTCGTCGAGAATTTCAGGACCAGCATCTTCTTCTTTTGAAGACAATAAACAGCAAGCCGCGCCATCTCCAAAAATAGCAGCGCTTACAATATTCGGCATGGAGAAATCATCGAGCTGAAAAGTTGCCGTTGGCGATTCTACCGCTATTACTGCAGCACGTTTTCCGGGATTCGATTTTAGAAAATTCTTCGCATAAATAATTCCAGAAATTCCTGCTGCACAGCCCATTTCGGTTACAGGAAGACGAACAATATCTTGTCTTAATTTCATTTTATTAATCAGATAAGCGTCAAGCGAAGGAATCATAATTCCAGTACAGCTTACCGTAATAATATAATCTAAACTCTGAGGATCCCAGCCTGTTTTTTCTAATGCTTTTTCGAGAACTTGATGTCCGAGAACAATCATTTCACGGCTATAAATATCATTTTTTTCTTCAAATGAAGTCGCGGTAAAAACTTCTGAAGGTTCCATGATAGAATAACGTTTGTCTACAGAAGCGCCTTCAAATATCTTTTTTACTTTTTTAATAAAACGTTCATCCTGACCTTCAAGCCATACGTCTATAAGCGGAAGTATTTCTTCGGTCGTTCGAGAATATTGCGGAAGCTGTTTAACAGCTGTGATTATCTTTACACTCATATTTTAGTAATTATCCACTGGTAGCGAAAGGCCCATTTCCAGTTTATGGAATAGTTTTTTAGATTTAGTTTTTTGGAGAAATCCTCCAATTCGTTTTTTTTGAATCCCTTTAAAATAGAAATCAAACCATCGTTTCGCGACATCGTATTGAGATTGAAAACAACGCTTGTGAGCTCAAACAATCGATATGCAATTTTGCTTCTATGAAGATCATTTACGACAATTCCAATTGAAGCATTTTGGTTTAAAATATGGATTAGTTCTGCAATTTGATTGGTTGTAAAATGATGCAGCGTTAATGTGCACAAAACAATATCATATCTTAACTGATTGAAATCTTCGGTAAAAATATCCATGCAACTATATTCAATATTTGGAAAATCTTTGGAAAGGTTCTTCGCATAATCAATTGTAAAAGCATTGGCATCGATTCCAATTAATTTGAACTTGAGATTTCGCTTTTTTCCATATTTGGCGAGCATTCTCAGCATGTCTCCATTTCCGCATCCAATATCGGCAATGGTAATGGTTTGAGAAGTATCCGTTTTTTTTAAAAGTTCTTTTATGCCATGAAGCGTGAGTTTATTTCCGCCAAGCAATTGATTAATAGAAGCAATTTGATCTAACGCGCCAATAAGCTCTTCGCTTTGAAGCGAAAAATCGTCCATAATTTCTGTCTCTTCTGTTCTATATTTTGTGTTTACACCCATTTATTCAATTGTTATTGGTCGTCCATGCGTTTGTTTTATAACGAACGATAGTAAAGCAGGAATGGATGCTGCAACTGTTGTCATTATATGAGTCAGATTTTTATGGGTCAGCGCTTTGGCTAAAATTCTACCAAAGAATAATCTTCTGCTAAAATGTTTTTTCCATTCTTTAATGTATTCTTTTTCAAATTCGCTTCTCGATTCTATTTTTCCATAATAAAAATCAAGCACAAGCTCAGAAGCTATTTTAGCGCTATGAATTGCCATTGCCATGCCGTTGCCGCACATGGGATGAATTAATCCTGCAGTATCTCCAATCATTAAAATGTGATTTTCTACAGGTTCTTTTTTATCGAATGAAATCTGACTGATCGTTAAAGGCTTTTCGAATAGGGAAGTGCTGTTTTCAAAAATCCCTTTCAATTTTTTATTTTTATAAAGCACCGCTTTTTGGTACTCTTCGATGTTTTTGTATTTTTTAAAAGTATCAAAATCGGCTAAATAGCAAATATTGATAACGTCGTTTTCAACTTTTGAAACGCCGCAATAACCGCCTTGAAAATTGTACAAAGCCACAAGACTTTCATCAAAATTTCCTTTGTAATGTCCTTTTACGGCTAGCCAAGGTGATTTTTTAGCAATAAAATCTCGAGACAAAACCTGATCAATATTCGATCTTTTGCCGTAAGCGCCTAAAACTATTTTTGATGAAAGAATTTCTTCAGAAGTAGTTACAGTAAAAATGTCATTTTCAAAAGAAATATGGGAGACGTGATCGGTTATAATGGTACAGCCATTTTCGGTTGCTTTTTCAAACAAGAAATTATCCAATGCATAACGGCTGATTCCGAAACCGCCCAGTGGAAGTTTAGTTTTTGCCGTTGTTCCGTTTTGGGCTGTAAATTCAAAATTAGAAATACTGGTTGGGTGAAGTTCCCTAACATCTAAATCCAACCAAAATAAGTAAGGCAAGATTTCATTTGAGATATATTCTCCGCAGACTTTATGTTTTGGATAGGTGTTTTTTTCGATAAGAATGACCTTCAATCCTTTTTTGGATAAGTGTAAAGCGCTTGCCAGACCAGCAAGACCGCCTCCAATAATAAGTACGTCAGGATTTGTTCTCATACAACCAATTTAATCATAAAAACTTAAATGTTCTTACTTAATTCCATAAGAAATTAACAAAATTTCAACTTTTATTTTAAAAGCTTACAATGAGTTATTATTACAAAAAATGGGAGAAAATTGATTTAAAAGATAATTTTTACTTTTGCCAAAAAATAGCGCATTAAATAAATGACAATACAAGATTTAGTAGGCACTTATTCCATTTCTGGAAGCAATCAGGACGAAAGCAATGAGATCACATACCAAGGTGTTTTGACGTTGACTTTAGATCAAAACAATCGCATAAAAGCAGATTGGATTATCAACTCGCACAAACAAAAAGGAACGGGTTTCTTTAAAGATAATATTCTGGTAATTAATTTCAGTTATAAAGGAGATGACCATAAAACCTATAAAGGAGTTGCGGTTTATAGATGCATTACAAAAGATGTTTTAGACGGATTTTGGTCTGAGAAACATGGAGATCCTTTGTATTTAGGAAGTGAACATTGTTTGAGAATGGAAACTACAGAACGGTTAAATTAAGGGAGAATAATTTTTAACACGTATTAAATTGGGAGTCAACTTTGTCAAAGTGGGTGTAAAGAACTTCGAGGAAAGATAAATTATAAAGTTGGTTTTCACATTTTTGTCATTTCGACGAAGGAGAAATCTCCGCGAGAAGCTCGACAAAGATTGGATTTTCGTTGCGGAGCTACTTGTGGAGATTTCTCCTTCGTCGAAATGACAATGATTGTGGTTATTTTATTGAAGATAAAGGTTTGTTGAAGTCAAAGTTTTAAACTTTGACAAAGTTTGGGGTTTAAAGTCTATGCAGGATTTACTACAGTTTTATATTTTCTGTTATAAAGAATAATAAAACCAACCCATATTACTAATAAAATTACGATTAAAGTAAGTTCTGTTTCGTGCAAGCCATTACGGAAGAAATTGTTTAGCGAATGTACGCCCGCAACTGCCAATAATGATCCTGTAGAAGTATATACTTTTCCGATTCCCCAACTTCCGAAGAAAATGATTCCGAAGAAAATCATATTGCTTGGCGTTATTTCGAAGTTTAAATGCCATGCAAACCAAAGTATAGCAATAATCAATATCGAAGTAAATTTAGGAAGCGATTTTAATTGTTCTTGTAAAAATCCACGCCAACCGATTTCTTCTAAAAGTCCGTAAGCCAAAACCGTAAACATTAATAAAATTGGGAATTTGCCAATTGTAAAGTAATAAACACTTGCAATTAAAACGGCTGGAAGAATCCAATAAACGGCAAATGGAACTAGAGTAATTTTATAAGTTCCTTTTAATGACATCGGATTATGAAGCGAGAATATTTTTATTGCAGCCCAAGCTCCTAAAGCAGGACCAACACCGCGCAGCAAGATGGCTAAATACGGATTTTCTATTCCAGATAATAAATTGGTTTTAACCGCTGCATATCTGCAGATTACAGCAATTATATAATAAACTATAATAGCGCCAAAGTTGATTTTATTTTTCATCGTTTTAAATTTGTTTGGTTTAGTGAAGCAAACTTAGGGCGTGAAAATGAGAATAAAATTGACTTTGGGTAAGAAATCATTTTTCCATAACTCTTTTTCGAATTCGGCTTAAACTTTCGGCCGTTAATCCCAAATAGGAAGCGATGATTTTAAGTGGTGTTCTTTGAAAAATTTCTGGACGCCCTTCTATAAGTTTTAAATAACGTTCTTGCGGAGAAAGCGTCAATAGATTAATTTGTTCTTGCTGTTTACGCACGTAAAGCATTTCAGAAATAGCTTTTCCGATTCGCAAACCCGTTTCCGATCTTTGGTACAATTCATTTAAATCTTGATGAGAAATAGACCAAAGCGTAACATCTTCTAAAGCTTCGGTCTTAATAACAGAAGGCTGCTGATTTAGGAAAGACATATAATCGCTAATAAAACTATTTTCGTAAAGAAGATTAATGCAAATATCTCTTTTGCCATCCCAAACAAATAATCCTGCAGATCCTTTAATGATGATATTAAGGTATTTTTCGACACCGTGATAATCTTTTATAATTTCAGATTTGTCAAATTCACGGACTCTAATTTTTTCCGAAAATCCCGTCCAGATATTCATATCGGCAGTAAAGTAATTTTCGAAAACTCGTTTTACATCTTCTGGAGAAGGACTTAATGGCATTTTTTTTAATTATCAGTTTGGAATGCCAATATAGGTTTTATCTTTCAAAATAAAAATAGCTCTATTATCCTGTTATGCATATTTTTGTGACGACTGTTAAGACAACTTTATCAAAGTTCCAAACTTTGACAAAGTTTAAGACGGTAAAAATTTACTTCAAACAAGGCAATTGTAAAACATTTGCATTCAATGGCTGTTCTATTTTTCTTTCTAGTTTTTCAGGATTTACAGTGATATAAATTTCCATTGATCCTGTTCCAACTTTCAGTCCAAGAATATGGCCGCCGTAAGCATCAAATTTATCATCGGTTGCAACGCCGTGCATGTGTATCGAAGGTTTGTCGCCACTCCAAGCAATAGATCCAGTAATGCTTCCCATTTCTACTTTATTGAAAGTTTTGGGGTGGAATTTCTTTTGGTTGAAATCATAAAATCCAAAAGTGGCATCTTGTGCAAAACCAATTCCGGTAAAATTTGCTGACGGAATATTTTGCTCTTTGGCTAATTTTTCAATTAGTTCCAAAACATTATCGCCTTCGCGAAGAACCATCAGATAACCTTGAGGCGTTTTGGTATAACGGCATTTTTCAGCATCTTTCTGTTGGGCATTAGCAAAATTGAGAGTCAGTAAAAGCATTAATGTCATACCGATTTTAAGGGATTGCATATTCATAAGTATTTAGATTAGAGAATTGGGTTGTAATTCATTATCATATTTTTCAGGATCAGAAGCTGCGTACTCATTTTCTGGTTCTGGAATGACATGAATTTTAGAATCGCTTATCGAAATTACAGCCGAACAGACATAAATTCCGACCTTTCCTTCGTTGTATTTAAAATCCAATAAAGTCAGTTTTACAATGTCATTTATCGAAAGTTCATAATAATTTCCGTAGCGGATAATTTTAAAGGAAATCTGTTTTTCTTCACTAATTTCAAACTGATTGGTTTGGATGTTTTCAAAGATAAAATTATTCTTCACATCCTTTTCATTGAATCCCCAAGCTCTAAACTGCACGAAACCATTCATAAAATCAATCGAAATATAATATCCCGTTCCTTCTTTATCACATTCAATTACAAAGCCCGTTTTTCCCATTCCTTCAACAGACAATGTGCCTTCCCAAACAAAATCGTTTGATGGTTTTTCGAAACCATAAATTTCATAACCGCTTCGGCATCCAAATCGCCATTTGTTTTCATTTTCCAAGATAAATTCTGCTGTGGGATTTCCTAAAATAGGTAAGGGAAGAGGCAAATCTTTTTGAAGTATGGTTTTTTGATACAGTTTTTGCCAATAATAATAGCTTTTCAAAAGAAGTCTTCCGCTCTTATCGACATCCAATTCTTTTGGTGGCGGAATCACACGATGCGTATTGACATTTCCATCTGCAAAATAGAAATTGTAAACCAAGAAATGTTTTCCATCTTTAACTACTCTTGCGGCATAGTTTCCTTGTGGCATGAGTACATTGTTGTGAAACGCAGAATATTCTGCTCTAAATTCTGGAGAAGACCAATAACGGATTTTGATATCTTCTCTAATAGATCCCAAAAGATAATGCGTTCCTTTTATTTCAAACACACACGGGCATTCTACATCATCATACACATACGGAATGTGAAGCGGTTTTTGAAGCACGTATCCTTCTTTTTCTCTTTTTGCTACACCAATACAGCCTCTTCGGTATGTTGGTCCAGAGGCACTTCGGGCGCAGATTAGCAAATAATCTTCTCCTTTGTATTGGTATTTAAATGGGTCACGAAAGCTTATCCATTGACGTGGATTATTATTCTTGCCCTCATAATGTGGCGCTTCACTTTTAAACGGAAGTCCGTATAGATTTTCTTTTTTCCAAGTAAGCAAATCGGTAGAAATTGCTCTTCCTACTTTTTGTTCGATTCCCTTATCTTGGCGTTTAAGACCTGTATAATACATTTCATAACCTTCGCCGTCCGATTTTTTGCTGATATGCATCGTCCATAACATATCATCATCCCATTCTCCGGGATCGCCAACAAATAAGGCATTTTTTACTCGTTTCCACGAAAGACCATCTTTTGAAATGGCATGAGCGATATAATCGTGATTTGGAATGATTAAATGAAATAAATGATGGATTCCTTTTTCATCTATAAATACATCAACATCTCCAATTTCCCAGTTGCTAAATCCTGAACCTGAATACATTTTATTATTTATTTTAAACTGTTAGTATATTTCTTTTTTTTATTTTTTTAAACACATAGAATCATAGCTTTACTTTGTCTAGAAAGGCATTTTACTAATAATAAAACACATAGCTCTATGTGTTAGAAACTAGTTTCTTTTAATACTCTTTCTAATTCACGTTATAGATCTATGTTTCTATGTGTTTAGAATTTTAAACTCAACAAAGCTTATTTTATAACTTTATAATGTTTTAAACCTTCCAAAATTCCCTCTGAAGCTGAATTTTTAGCAACATAAATATTTTTGGTTGTTTCGTAATCGGCAAGTTCAGAACTTCGATTTCCGACAATAATTCCTTTCACTGGACCTCTAAACATATCAACATCATTTCCAGAATCTCCCGCGGCAATTACATTTCCTAAAGGAATCGACCATTTTCGGCATAAAAATTTAATAGCATTTCCTTTAGAAGCTCTCTTCGGAATAAAATCTAAAAACTGACCGTGACTTGGAATAATATTGACTTTGTACCATCCAGTCCCTAAAACTTGAATTAACTCATCATGATCGTAATGTTCTTTATCATAGTAATAAGAGATTTTAAAAGGGTTTTGCGCTTCTTCTTCCTGTAGTTTAATCCATTTTATGTCTTTCAGTTTATTGACAATTTCGTCTCTTTTCCATCTTCCAGAGAGAAACTTGGCCCAACCTTTATCTAGAATATAATCCTTTCCGTTTGTATAATAGATTTCAGTTCCCACCGAACAGATAATGAAATCGGGTAGAGGGAATTCTTCTTCGTCAATTACTTTTTTTACGAGTTCCAAATTGCGTCCAGAAGCCATTGCAAAAGCCATTTTATCGGTGCGATTGGTTAAATGAGCTTTTAATTCTTTTAAACCTGGATTTGCAAGTTTTGGTTCTATTAAAGTGCCGTCAATATCTGAAACCAGTATGTGATCGATTTTTCTTTTTAATCGGTCGATATTGATATTTGGATAATGCTGTTTTTTAATTCCAGTCGAGGAAACAGACAGGTTTTCATTAATTATATCTACATAATGATTGACGTGGCTAACCCAGCTGTAATGTTTCTGAATATTGATCGCTCCATTATTCGAATAATATTTCCATTTATTTTCATCGGTCAGAATATTGCGTAGCGCTTTTTTAATTTGGCTTTCTTCTTGTGGATTTACCAATTCTCCGTTTTGACAAACCGGAATAATTTCTGAAGGTCCACCATTTTTGGTTACCACAACAGGAAGCCCAGAACTAGCCGATTCTATTACGGTCAAGCCGAAGTTTTCATGCAAAGCTAAATTCACAAAAACACCTCTTTTTTCTGCGGCATAACGATAGATAATCGATACTTCATTTTCAACATCATGTTTCTTCGGAATGGCCATTTTTCCGTACAAATCGTATTTATCCATCAAAAGAAGCAGATCTGTTAAAACGTTCTTTTCAGATTCTGGCATTTTGGCAATGTCTTTTCTTATACCCGCAAAAATGACCAGATTGGCTATGCTTTGGAGTTCTTTGTCTTTTCCGTAAACTTCAATTAAAGTGTTCAAGTTTTTATGACGGTCAGGTCTTGAAAGTGCCAGAATTATAGGCTTATGCGGATTGGTTAAAAATTTAGAAATGCTTTCGGCAACCCAGTATTTTCGTTGTGCTTCTTCCATATGTTTGTCCGAATCATTTTCCTGATAATAATAAGGAACAAATTTTCGGGTGTCAATTCCAGGAGAAATGGCGTGGTATTTTCCTAATTCGAAGTTTTTGTATGCTTTGTAGGTTTCAATTTCCTGTTCGGTAGAAGTGACAATAAACTCTGCGAGTTCTAATGTTCTTTCTTCGGCGGCGATTCTGGCTTTAAATTTGTACTTTTTTTCCAGTTCTTCTTCCGTTTCTCCGCTTTCAATTAGTTTTTTCTTTTTGTAGAATCCTAAAGAATGTCCTGTATGGGCAAAAGGAATGTTTAAAACGGCTGATAATTCGGCTGCGGCATATCCAGCGTCTGCGTAGTGCGAGTGAATCCAATCTGGGAAAATATTGTGTTGTTTGATGTGTTGCATCGCTCCGTTCACAAAAGTATCAAGACCTTCCCAAAGCTGTTCTTTTGCTTTATATTTTTTCCCCAGAAACGGAATTCGCCTTATGTCCAATTTATCATTAATAATTTCTATAGGTACGGCGTATTCTGGTGAAAGAGCGGGATCATCTATTAATCTCGTAAAAAGATGAACGTGTTCTACATCTTCATGTTGCGATAAAAATTCTGCTAGTTCGTATATGTATTTGGTCTGACCTCCGTTGTCAGCATCTCGACCGATTTCGAGACCAGAACCTTTCAAAAGTCCGTGTATATTGATAAGAGAAATTCGTAATTTTTTCATCATTCTTCATTAATTATTTTAAAAATGCAAGTTACAGCGCTTCTATCGATTAGGAAGAAATAATTACATTTTAAATTTATATATTTCCCATGTTTTTATAAGGATACGAATGTTTTAAGTATAAAAAAAGCCTGATTTTTTGAATCAGGCTGTAGTTTTTTCTTTTAGTTTTTATTGATCAGATTTTCAATGTCAAAGATTGAAATTTCGGGATTTCCACCTGCAGATCCGGCGACTAAAGCGCCTGTAGCACAAGCAAAATTTAAGGCAGCTTGCGGTTCTTTTCCATTTAAAAGTGACGTGACCAAAGCTCCTAAAAAGGAATCTCCTGCACCAACTGTATCTTCAACTTTTACGGTATAACCTTCGTTTTCGTAAAGGTGCTTATCCCATAAAAGTAAAGCTCCATCTTTTCCTCTTGTTACACAGATTGCTGTAGCATTGGTTAAAGAGCAAATGAAGTTCATGTTTTCTTCTAAAGTATTGTAAGGAGAATCTAATGCAGCACTTATTTCCATTAGCTCTTCATCATTAAATTTGATGAAATTTGCTGCCTGCATTAAGTGCTGTAGAATTTCGTAATCATAGTGTGGTTTTCGAAGATTGACATCAAAAACCTTATAAGTATGTGTGTGGAGTAATTCTTCTAATGCTTTTCTAGAAACTTCATCTCTGCAGACCAAACTTCCATAAATTAAAACATCTGAGTTTACGACTAATTCTCTCGTTTCTTCGTTTAGGATAATTTTGTCCCAAGCCGAAGGATAAAGAATCTCATAAGTAGCCGATTTGCTTTCGTCTAAAGTTACATTTACCAATCCTGTCGGGAAATCATCCGATCTCAAAATAGTATTTGTTTCTAGACCTAGTTTGCTGACTTCGTTTATAATTTCCTCCCCATCTGCATCATTTCCTACACAGCTAATCATATTAGAATCAACGCCTAAGGCTTTCATGCGAAGCGCTACATTTAATGGCGCTCCACCAATTTTTTTTTCATTGCCAAAAATATCCCAAAGTACTTCTCCGAAAGCGACAGCTTTTAGTTTTTTGTCGTTGCTCATTTTAATTTTCTCTTATTTGTAAATATTAAATCGAGTGATTAGAGTTTCACGCGATTTCATAAAAATAAAAAAGAATAACGGTTTCTGCAACCCAAATCTAAAAATCATAACAATCTGTTCACTTTGCAAATCATAAGGCTTTGATTTTTATTTGTTTACGATATAGCCCTGTTTTGTAAAATTATAATTTAATTGAAGATGAAAAGAATCAGGGGTTTCCTAGATTAGAAATCCCATTAAACTAATAGGCAGATTTCATTTCACTACAAATTTTTCCCAACTCATTACAAAATGTAATTTTTCGCATTTATTTTATAAAAAAAATAAATTTCAATATCCTAAATTTGGTCATAATGCAAAAAATCAAGACCATGGAAATCAATTTAATTTCAGATTCATTTTGGGGAAATAAGAAGAAAATCTCTCTCTGGGATCGATTATTCAGAAGAAATAAAACCGTAAGTAAAGCACTGACTACACCAGAGATTATTGGCCAAAATTGTCAAGGTTTGTTGCTAAAAAACGAAAATTTAAAATCTTTCCTTTTTTCGACAGATATGGCGCTTATTGAAAATAATGATGCCGATGCTATTTTGGCGGTTTATCCTTTTCCACCATCACCTAAAATAATCAAAACGCTGATAGATTTCTCTGGAAAACCTGTTGTCTGTGGTGTTGGAGGCGGAACAACTAAAGGGAAGAAGTCGGTAGAAATGGCAATTTATGCGGAAGAAGCAGGTGCATCGGGAATTATTGTAAATATTCCGTTTGAAAATAAGGACATCAAAAAAATAAGAGAAAAAATTGCAATACCGATTGTAGCAACTGTTGCTTCATCTGATTATGATTTTTTAAAAGGAAAAATCGATGCAGGAGTAAATGTTTTCCATGTTTCTGGAGGATCACATACTGCTAAAATTGTAAAAGAAATTACGGCTAAATTTCCCGATTTTCCTGTAATGGCAACTGGAGGGAAAAGTCTAAACAATATTGAAGAATCTATTCATTCGGGCTCAAAAGCAATTGTGCTTTCGCCACCATCCAATAAGGATTTGTTCAAAACCGTGATGGATAAATATCGAAATACGTTTGGCAATTTTTGATTTGATAATAAAGCAGATAAAATAAGAAAGGCAATCTCATACGATTGCCTTTCTTATTTTAAATTGGAAACTAATTAACCATGAGCTTCAACTGAAACGTCATTCCATTTTTCCCAGTTTTCTAATCTTTGCTCATAGCTTTGTTTTACGAATGGTAACGCTACTTTTCCTAGCAACAATCGTAATGGCGGATTTTCTGATTCGACCAAATTCACAACTGCTGGAGCTGTTGCCTGCACTTTACCGAATATGTTTTCTCTCTCAGCCAGAGCTTTTTTGATTTCGTCATAATAAGGTAAACTTTCGCTGGTAATTCCAGTATGCCAGATATTTGATTCATATCCGTTTGGTTCTAATAAAGTTACGTTGATTCCGAATTGTTTTACTTCAGATGCTAACGTTTCACTTAAACCTTCTACAGCAAATTTAGAAGCACTGTAAAGTCCCATTGCAGTTGGTAATGTTGCCAATCCTAAAATTGATGAAACTTGAATAATATGACCGTTTTTTTGCTCTCTCATAATAGGAAGCACGGCTTGAGTTAGCCATAATGTACCAAAGAAATTCGTTTCAAATTGTTCTCTAGCTTCGCTTTCGCTTGCTTCTTCCACTGCGCCTGTAAGTGCGTAACCTGCATTATTGATCAAAACATCAATTGTTCCGAAATGTTGTTTTACTTTTTGAACCACTTCTAGTGATTCTTGACGGTTATTTACATCCAATTTTAAAGGTAAAATCGCATTTCCGTATTTTTCTTTTAAATCGTTTAAGGTTTCAAGGTTTCTAGCAGTTCCTGCTACATTGTATCCTTTAGCTAAAAAAGCTTCTGCCCAAGCTCTTCCAAATCCTTTTGAAGCTCCTGTAATTAAAATTGTTTTTGACATGGTATTTGTTTTTATAATTAATTAATTTTAAAAAAATGACCAATCGGTCACTTTTAGGATAAAAAAAATTATATCAATTTTTCAGATATAATTTTTTTAAGCGTTTTTTCTATTGTTTTCATATTATCGTTATTGCCAGACATACGGGACATTAAATGGCCTCCTTCAAGCATGGCAAAAAGCGCGATGGCAAATTCTGATGCATTCCATTCAGGATCAAATTCTTTATTAGCGATTCCTTTTTCTATAATCGAAGTTAAAAGCTGCTGTCCACGTTTGATAGCGGTGTTTACTTTTTCTTTCACAATCGGGTTGGTGTCGTCGGCTTCGGTTCCAAAGTTTAGCAAAGGACATCCGCCAATTACCGGTGGATTGATCGGATTACTAAAAAACTCGATATAGGCAAAAAGCTGATCTTTGGCACTTTTTCCATCTCTAAGTGCCATTTCCAGTTTAGAACTTAGTATTTTCATATTATGATCTACGGCGGCACAAGCTAAAACATCTTTGTTTTCAAAATGAACGTACATGCTTCCTTTAGACAGTTTGGTTGCCTCCATAATATCGCTCATAGAAGTTGCTGCAATTCCTTTTGTGTTAAAAATAGGAGCGGCTTTTTCTATAATAAATTGTCTGGTTTCTTCACCTTTTGTCATGATAGGTTGTATTTAACGATGCAAATATATGACCGATTGGTCATATATGCAAATTTTTAATTGATTTTTTTAATTTAGAATACCGAAATGTTTTTAAACATATTATAAATTAGGAAGTCATTTCTCTATATTTGTTTGAGGTAATTCTACAATCTAAAGCTAAGAAATGAAAAAATTCGAATCGTACTGGAGAGATCTTAATATAGGATCTATTGTTAAAACCTACTTTGATATGAGGGATTTTGGAATAATTACCTATAAGTTTGATTATTTAGCTGAGCTTACTGAAAATAAACATCTTGCAGATTTTATTAAACATTCTATACAAGTTAGTATTCTTATAGAAGAAGGAGACGAGGAAGTTAATGATAAAATGGCTGAAATAGGAGAAAGAGAATTTCTTGATTTAATTAATACTACAGATTGGTACCTTATTAATGAGAAAGGAGAGAAAAAAATAATTCTTTGTCCGATGTTTCATGAAGATGATGGAATAACTTGGATGATAGATATGAAAGCTCTACAATCGTAATTGTAAAGCTTTTTTTGTTTCTTAATTCGCTCTATTCCTTTCATCTTCATTTCCAAAGTTTCTCTCTTTAGATTTTACACTTTGGTTTCCGAATTTGTAGCTTAAAGCAATTCTAAAAGCTCTTGAATCTCCATAATTTTTCATTGTATTTTTAATTCCGTTTGAATAATAAGAAATTAAAGGCTTTTGTGCATTCAATAAATCTTCTCCCGTTAAAGTAATCGAAAGATTCTTTTTTAAAGCTAGAAATTTCACTGAAACATCCAAAATATTCAAAGTCGAAATATTAAAAACCTGATAGCGTCCTGGCAATTGCAAACCATAATTTAAACCCAGAAAAAGAGTTTTAGATTGATTTACTGTGAAATCATTATTGGTGTAAATATAACCATTGTAACCATCTACAGAAGCAATTAAATTGGTTCTCGATTTTACATTTTGATAATTTAGATTGAATCCCATAAAGCTGTTCCACCAAGAATATTTATTGAAATTGTAATACGTTGAAAGACCGATTTGGTAAGTGTCGGCGTAATTGATTGGCGTACTTTTAGTGATATTGGTTTCGGGATCGACAATTGCTAATTCTTGCCCAAAATCAGAAACTTGAGAGAAATAAACATTATTTACCCATTTTTGATTGCGAATATAAGAGAATTGTAAATTGTCTATAATAGAAGGCTTCAAAAACGGATTTCCTTCAGAATAATAAAACGGACTTGTTCTAATCACAAACGGATTTAAATAATCAAAATCAGGTCTGCGGATTCTTCGGCTGTAATTGAAAGAATACGAATTGTTATCGTTTGCATTGTAAGTTACATAAGCGGTTGGAAACAATTTGATATAGTTGTTTTTGTTAGTTTGATCTAGGTTTTCAGAATAGCCTTCTGTTTGTGTTGCTTCGGTTCTTAAACCTATTTGCGTTTCCCATTTTTCGTTCAATTTTTTATTCGCAGAAAAATAGATTGCCTCGTTGTATTCTTTGTACGTGAATATATTAGAATAATTGGTGTCCAGAATTGGAGTTCCAGTTTCGTTGTCAAAAACCGTTAAATTATTTTTAGTATTCGTATAAAATCCTTTTCCGCCAAAGCTAATATTCGCCCAAGAATAAGGAATAGAAACATCTATTTTTGCAGAATAATTTTTCAATCGGTTTAAATTAGAATTAATTGCTGCAAAATAAGTTCCAGGAATATTTTCTTTCTGATTATCCATTTCATTTCCAGAAAATGCACGTGAATCGTCTTTTTGGTAGTCAAAATAATCCAAATCTACTGTAATGTTTTCCCCTTCATTATTTAAATTAAAAACGTTATTCCAGTTTACCGAATTCATCTGCGGTTTGTTCCGTGCATTTACATGAGACAATACATAAGAATTGATTTCTCCCGCAGTATTGTAACGAGTTGTGAGCGGATTATTTGCTGAATTTCTGTCATTAAAACTTCCTAAATATTTTACTCCAGAAGTCCAATTTTCAGTCATCTTATAATCGGCACCAAAACCAATGCTTAATAAATTTGTTTTTGATTTGGTTGCAATATCTTGCTTCCAAACTTCATTAGGATAATAAATTCGGTTATCTGAAGTCGTGCGAAATTGGTCTGTTCCTTTATTGATTGAAGCTTGAAGCGAAAGTTTATTGTAATTGTATATAAATAATCCGTTTATGTTTCCGCTTGCATAACTTCTTTGAGTATAAGTAGTTCCGAGATTAGCGGTCCACGAATTCGCTTTAGCAGTTTTCAATTTAATATTGATCAAACCACTATTTCCTTCCGCTTCATATTTTGCTGGAGGCGTTGTAATTACTTCAATACTTTTAATGTTATCTGCGGGAATCGATCTTAGAAATGCAACAAGATCTTCCTGAGTCATTTTATTTAAACGATCATCAATCATAACCAAAACTTCTCCTTTTCCAACAATAGAAATTGTTTCGTTCTGAACTCTCACTGTTGGGGTAGATTTTAAAGCATCCAAAGCAGTTCCACCAGTTGCAACAACAGAGTTTTCGACATTAAAAACCAAACGATCTACTTTTTGTTCTACCAATTTTTTTCTTGATTTTACAGTCACGCCATCTAATTGCACCAATTCTTTCACTTCAATTATTCCTAAATCAAGATCTTGATTTACGATTATTTCTTTGTTGCTAAATTCAGTTCCAAATTGTTCGATGATTAATCTATAATTTCCATTTTCAGTACTTAAAATAAAGTTACCTAAACTATCAGTTGAAGTTTGTTTGTACAAGATTTTATCTGCTTTTAATAAAGTTGCCGTTGCAAATTCAAGCGGTGTTTTGTTCTGATTGATGATTTTTCCTTTTACTAAATATTGTTGGGCAAATACGTTAATTTGAAATAGAAATAAGACTGATACTAAAATAATTCTGTTCATGGTTTGGATTTTAATTACAGGGCAAAACTGTTAGAATTAAAACCCAAAAACCACTTTTATCGACAAACCCCTTCGATTAATCTGCAAACCCGTTAAAAAGCTTTTTATTGAATGTATATCTTTGTTTTAAAAATATACCGAATGTATAAAGGAACCGTTACCAAAAAACTAGAATGTATAATTCATCTTATTTATTGGATTTTAATTTTCTATTTCACTTTCGTGAAAAACCCGATTGGAAGACAATTTTCTGTACCTGATCTTTTTCTTTGTACTTACTTTATCGTTTTTATTATTACGTTCTATTTTAATTATTTGATCGTAATGAAAACGGTTTTTAAGGCTTTTAAATGGAAAAGGCTTTTTGCAGGAGTTTTTGTTTCGTATCTCGTTTTTACTTTTCTGAGATTCTTTTTTGAGCAAATTGTAACCAAACTTTTATTTGATAAAGTAAATTATACCGATGTTAATTTTCTGAATTATATGCTCGACAATTTGCATTACAGCAGTATGGCGATTATTTTGAGTTCGTTTCTTTGGTTTGTTATTTATTCCATCCGTCTTTTAGAATATAACAAGCTTATTCTGGAAGAAAATAAGAATACCGAAATCAAATTCTTGAAAGCACAGATTAATCCTCACTTTGTATTTAATACTTTAAATAACATTTACTCCATGGTTTATTTTCAATCAGATAAGTCTTTGACTGCGATTGATAAATTGAGCCAGATTATGCGTTTTACAACGTACGAATCTCAGAAAGAAAAGATTAAATTATCAGACGAAGTTGATTATATAAAAGCGTATATTGAACTCGAACAATTGAGACATCAGGAAAATGTTCGAGTTGATTTGAATGTCGAAATCAAAAATGAATTTGAAGAAATTCCGCCATACATTTTGTCACCTTTGGTAGAAAATGCGTTAAAGCACGGAGAAGTTTCAGACTCAGAACCCATAGAAATTCAGCTAAAAGTTTCATCTGAAAAATTGATTTTTAAAGTGAAGAATAAAATCGGAATGCAGAAAAAAGACAGTTTGGGCGGAATCGGATTGGATAATTTGCAAAAGCGTTTAGAGATTCATTATCCCGAAAAGAACAAAATTAAAATCACCAAAGAGGAAAAACATTTTACGGCTGAATTAGAAATAGATTTAAAATGACTAAAAAAATAAACTGCATTATTCTGGATGACGAGCCGTTTGCTGTCAAATTAATTGCCGATTACGCTTCTAAAATTTCAAGGTTAAATGTTCTATATGCCGACAGCGATGTCTTTAAAGCGATTGAAGTTTTAAATACAGAATCGGTCGATTTGATTTTTATTGATATCCAGATGCCGCAATTAACTGGAATTGAATTGATGCAGATGTTCAATCAGAAATATAATTTTATCATTACATCGGCTTATCCACAATATGCGCTTGAAGCTTTTCAATTTCATGTTATTGATTATTTATTAAAACCCATTACTTTTAATCGTTTTTATCAAAGTGTAGAAAAGTTCATTCGCTGGCAGGAAACCTTTCAAACTACTGAAAAAGCGGGTGATGATTTTCTATTTGTAAAAGCGGACCGAAAGCACTATAAAATTGCTCTAAACGATATTTTATATATTGAAGGATTACGAGATTATATCCGAATTCATACGAATGACGAAAAGATCATGGCATTGGAGAATATGAAAGATATTTTGGAGAAACTTCCTAATCAGTTTATTCGAATTCATCGTTCGTATATTATTCCAAAGGATAAAATTAAGGTTATTGATGGAAATCAAATTCTAATGAAAAGCGGTAATGCATTGCCAATAGGAGAGACGTATAGAAAGTTGGTTAGTGAGTGGTTGGTGTGAGTTTATAATGTTTTGTAAATAGAGAATTAAAATAAAATAAAAAAGAAATGAAGAAATTCGAATTGTACTGGAGGGATCTTAATATCGGATCGATTGTTGAAACCAACTGGGATATGAGGAGTTCAGGAGATATTTCGTTTAAATTTGATTATTTGGCAGAGTCGTCTGAAAATGAACATTTAGCAGACTATATAAAATTCTCTATAAAAGATAGCATTTTATTGGGAGAAGGAGTTGAGGATGATGATTTGGTTTTGGCTCAATCAGAAGAGGAAAAAAAATATCTTGATTTAATAGTTGATACTACTACAGATTGGTACATTATCAATGAGAAAGGAGATAAAAGTATAATTCTTTGTCCCATATTTCATGAAGATGATCAAATAACCTGGATGAAAGATTCGGACTATTTTTAATTTTTGTTTTGATCCCTCTAATCAGCGAATGTTATTTGTGATTTAAAAATTTCGATATATTTACAAAAGAAAAATTCTGTTACTAATTTAGAAAACAGCTTAGAACTCATTTATATTAACACTACCAATGCATATTATTTATCAAAGCCCTAGAATAATTATCCGCGAATTTTTGCCTGAAGAAAAACAGACATTCTTTGATCTTTTTATAGACAAGCAGGTGACGCAATATCTTCCTGATACTTCACCAGAAAGATGTGCCGAAATGTTTAACGAACTTCAAGAAAATTATAAAAACAAAAATCTCAGCCGTTGGGCAATATTCGACCCTCTCGATAATAGTTTTATAGGAATGTGTGTTGCCCGCATTTTTGTACACAATACAGATCAGATAGAGATCGGGTA
This sequence comes from Flavobacterium tyrosinilyticum, assembly GCF_023656565.1. GTDB lineage: Bacteria > Bacteroidota > Bacteroidia > Flavobacteriales > Flavobacteriaceae > Flavobacterium > Flavobacterium tyrosinilyticum. The sequence continues at coordinate 72,093 of NZ_JAMOKG010000005.1, read as the reverse complement.
TGTGCTTAGCAGAGCATACTGGGGAAAAGGTATTGCCACAGAAGTATGCAGGGCTATGACTCAGTATAGTTTTGAAAATACAAAGACAAATGAAGTTGTAGCCATAACAGATCTTGAGAATGTTGGATCGCAAAATGTGCTGCAAAAAGTTGGGTTTAAACGATTAAACAATCTGATAAGAAACGAGGAGGAGCTTGCTTATTTTAAGATAGAGAGATTGTAGTTTCATTTTATTTTTAAAATTTGGATAAAATCATCCCTACTTTTTTAGACTTTCCCATTTAAATTTTAAATTGCGCCTAAGTTAAAAAACTATGGACAGATACAGCTTTTTGGAAATAGCGGCACTTATAGGAATATTTTTGGTGCTGTTTCTTGCCTTATTTCTGTTTACCGTTAAGACAAAATATAAATTGGCAAATTGTCTTCTTGCCTTTTTTCTTTTTGCATGTGCTGTAGATGCATTGAAATTTTTAATGCGTGATTTCCCTGTTAATTACATCAATCTCGAAGCATTTCGATGGAGCATCAACTATTTGGCTCCAGCCTCTTTTTATCTCTATGTATTGTCGATCTGTTTTTCTGGATTTCGATTGAAACCGAAGCATTTACTGCATGCCATTCCGTTTGCCGCTTTCAATCTGTATATGATGACGGGGATATATTTTGAAGATAGAGCTGCAAAAGTGAGTTTCATAAACGCTATGAATCAGACGCCTGTCATGCAGTTTTTTTATTTTCTTTTCGAAATTTTATTTCAAGTTTATTTTATCGCTTCATTTTTGGCGGTTAAAAAAGCTAAAACCGTCTATCTCGAGAATTATACGAATCCGGATATCTCTTTGCTTAATGCGCTTTATAGAGTAACAATTCTATATTATGCTTTGCATTTTATAGTGCTTTTAAGGTGGCTGGTTACTTTTATCTTTGGTTTGGGAGAAGTAAGAGCTTGGGTTGTGACCCTTGATGGGTTTGCGTTTTTATTCTGCACTTGCTGGTATCTGTTTGCTGCGTTAAATAATCCAGAGTTTTTCAGGGGCATCAATTCTCAGTTTAAACCTATTGCAGATGCTGTCTCGAAACAGAAATCGCCTCCTGCAATAGATGAGGAAAAAAATAGGCAAATAGAATCCTTGAAAGATTTTATGATTGAAAAGGAACCTTACTTGGATTCTTCATTGACGATCCAGGATTTGGCTGAACAATTGAAAATGCCCGTTAAAGATTTGTCTGCGCTGATTAACCTATATATGGATAAGCGCTTTTTCGATTTCGTAAATGAGTATAGGATTGAAAAAGCTAAAGAAATTCTAAAAGATCCTCTGCAGAAAGAGCTTACCATTCTTGAAATTCTCTATAAGGTAGGTTTCAATTCCAAATCGTCGTTTAGCTCTTCTTTTAAAAAATATACCGGAAAAACTCCAACTGATTTTAGAAAAGACCCGAATTAATCCATTTTTTTCAAAGAAAAGGGTTCGACTTTTTTTAATCGGTCGCGTATTGAAGCTTTTTAAAGCATATTTGCAGAAAGTTTTAGACAATCAATCAAAATTCTATCTCCGAAAAATTTATTAAAAATGAAGATCAAGTTTTTATTATTGGCAGCCATTTTATCTGCAAATGTGCTTTCTGCCCAAAAATCAAGCGAAGTTAAAGAAGCGAAGAAGAAACCTCAAAATTCTATCCTACGACAGTCAACCGTTTTCAGCCAAATTGATTCCCTAATGGCAACGTCCTATGAAAGAGGGCTATTTAATGGGAACGTGCTTATCATAAAAAATGATAAAATTATCTATCAGAAATCATTCGGTTTTACCGATGAAACCAAGAAGACTCCCCTAAGCGACAATTCAATATTCAATATTGGCTCTATCGCAAAGGAATTTAATGCCGTTTCAATAATGATTCTAGCTGAACGCGGACTTCTTAATCTTGATGACAAGATATCCAAATTTGATTTGGGACTGCCGAAATGGTCAGAAAAAGTTACGATAAGGCATCTTATCAATTATGCTAGCGGCATTGCCAGAATTGACCCCATAGTGCCTAAAAATGACGAAGAGGCTTGGAAAATATTGAGAAACAGCGACAGTTTGCTGTTTGAGCCCGGAACTGCCTACAGGTATGACAATAGCAATGTGTTTTTACAGAGACGAATTATTGAAAAGGTATCCGGAATGCCATACCAGGAATTTGTTCTTAAAAATATAGTTGGACCGCTGAAAATGACAAACTCGGTATTTGATCCGAAATCTGGTTATAAAAATCGAACGTCTTGTTACGATTTGGATAATGCGAGATGTCCAGAATTGGAATTTATTAGCGGATGGCTCTGGACGGATACAAATGATCTTTATAAATGGATTGAAGAAATGAATAGCAACCGTCTGATATCCGAGAAATCCTTTCATACACTGCTAGAAAACCCATATGCAGTCGACGAAGGCGGATCGCTTGGTAGATATTTTGAAAAGGACGAGCTGCAGAGGCACAATGGGGTATCGTATAAATTTGAATCTATTTTCTTAAACGATTTTAAAAATAAGATAACGATAATCCTATTGTCCAATAATCTGAATAGGGTTTGGGATCTGGGCCACAGCATCCACAACCTAATGTTAGGAAAGGAATACGAAATTCCTAAAAAATCTATTCATTTGGCTATCAGAAAGGAAGCACTTAATGATGCGGAGAAAGGCATCGAGGCATACTATCTGATCAAAAAAAATTCTGAGAAGGAATACAGTTTTGGGAATCCGAGCGAACTCAATGCATTAGGATATGAACTACTAAGAGCCGGAAAAACTAATGGGGCAATAGAGATATTTAAATTGGCAACAAAAGAGTTTTCTGCAAATGCCAATCTGTTTGACAGTTTAGGTGAAGCCTATTATGTTAATAAGCAGTACGATTTGGCATTAAACAGCTATGCAAAAGCAATAAAACTTGGCGGAACAAACGGAAACGCAGAAAAAATGATAGAGAAAATCGAGAAAATAAAAGTAAATAATTAGTCATGGCATAAACTTGGCTTTTATCACAAGAGGGAATTATTGAATTCCCTCTTGTACTTTTAGTTAGTTATAATTTTTATCTTTTTTATCAGACTTATTTTTATTTTTGATTTTAACTGGTGACGGGGGAATGAGAAGATTATTTAGGGACAATTTATTTCTAAGGATTAAATAAGATTAGTAGAATTATTGGTAAGGGTTGTGGTTTCGCTGCTATTTTACGTTCTAATTTGTTGAGGAAATTTAAATCCTAAAATGTCGTTGGACTGAAGTTCAAAATTGATTTATTTCTTTAAGATATTGTTAGTTCTTCCAGCTGGATAGAATATTGAATTAATTGTATTTTAAATTTGATTAATTTGATAGAATTAATATATTTACATCGAAATAAAATCTGACAAATTTTTATTAATGATACCGTGATTATGATTTTAAAATACATCTAAATCAATTTGCAAAAATTTTATAGAAGATTGTATTATAAAATATATTAACAAGTGTATTTGTATTTTATTTAATTAATGTGTAAAAAATTTATTATATAATTTAAAAAACAAAACAAAAAACCACGAAAAGAAGTGAAATTAATTAATGGAGGTGGGATTTTTTTTGACTGCCTGATGGTATACGCACTATTAGAAATCAATTTTAATTATTGTCACAGTACAGCTAAATTGGAGATATCGATCATGTGAAACAAAGAACAAAAGAGTAAATCTATAGCACATAACTAAAAAAATAAACCAAGTGCACGTGGTAGATTTTAGAGTAATGATCTGCGAAAGATTTTCAATTAATTATTAACTATAACAAACATGAAAATCATGAAAAAAATGAGTTTTAAAGACATGAAAGAAAATGCTCTTAAAAGAGATCAAATGAGAATGATTTCTGGAGGCTGTGACGAGTGCGGAGCTGCAACGAAAGAATGTGGTGAAGAATGCGGAGGCGATGCAGGAGGCTGTGATGGATACTGCGACTACTGCAGAAACGGAAAGTGCGACTGCTAAGATTATCCAATCCTAGTTAACAAAGTAAAGGAATTGCATGCAATTCCTTTACTGATATTAAAAAATAGAAATGCAGGAATTGTGATTCCTGCTTCTTTAAATAGATAAGCCAATGCATTATTTAAAAAAAAGATCCTTGTTAAACTGTCCTGAAATTAGCTGTTTAGAAAATACAAAAAAAATGTTCAAAACGGCTCATCTTCTTTTTTTAGTTTCCATTTCTCTATCTGCCCAGAAATTAGGCAATAGAACTGCATTCGAACTAAGGGGGGCAGGTAAAGGATTAAGTATTGATAAGATCTATCTGGTTTACGAAGTTGGCGACAAAAGAATTTATGACTCGGCTAAAATAGATAATAACAAATTTATTTTGAAAGGAAATATCGATTATCCCACAAGAGCCACTTTATGCAATAATCGAGAGTTTAGTATGAGCAGAAGCAATTCTACAGAATTGTTCCTTGAACCAGCCGTAATGGAAATAAAGTTGGATTTTTATGATTTTTCAACAGCAGAGGTAAAGGGCAGTAAAACACAAGACGAATATTCCCAGCTTCAAAAAGTAAAAAACGGTGTATATAGTAAAAGAGATTCTATCTCATTGCTTATAAGATCGTATTTTGACAGGATTACTGTCGCCTCAGACCCGCAGATTAAAGTGGAACTGGAACATCAATTGGAAATTTTGGAAAAACTGTCAGATCAAAATAAAACCACAGAAATGGAGATGGATTTTAATTTTATCAGGCAGAATCCGTCTTCGTTTATAGCTCCCTCTTTACTTTACTACAGATTGGCTAAGAAAGAAGGGCTTTTAAATTATGAAACTATTATTTCTCTTGCTGATGGACTGTCAAAAGAAGTAAAAGAATCTACATCGGGAGTGAGGCTTTTTAAAAGAATCTCCGACTTTAGAAACAGTAAAGTGGGAAGCATTGCTCCTGATTTTATATTAAAAGATTATAATGGAGAGGTGATCCCTCTGGCAACCTTTCGGGATAAAAAATATGTTCTGATAGATTTCTGGGCCAGCTGGTGCGAGCCTTGCAGGGATGATCTGCCTTTTCTTAAAGATGCCTATGAGAAATATAAAGATAAAGGATTTGAAATTATCAGCATATCCAGAGATAAAAATTTAAATTCATGGAGGAAAGCAATCGCCGATGAAAAAATTGGTTTATGGAAGCATATATCCGTTGCTGAAAATCAGACAAAAATTGAAGATAATTACCTTGTGACAGCAATTCCTGTCAAAATTCTAATTAACAAACGGGGCGAAATAATTGGACGATGGAAAGGCAGTGGAGATGAAAATAAAATGGAATTAAAAAAAATACTTGAAAAAACTTTTGACAAAGAATAAAATTTCTAGAACATTTAGATAAAGAGCTTAATATATGACCGAAAATTTCACTTACCTTTTTCAGTATTTAGAAAAAGAAGAACTACCAATTGATAAATCTGAATTTTCATTCCAGGTGCAGTCGCATCCCGATTACCCTACTTTACTGGCTATATCGGATACTTTAAATTTTTTCTCTATAGAAAATTTTGCTATAAATATTGATTTCGATGATATTGAAATTTTGCCCGATAGATTTATTGCCGTTCTAAAAAATGACAATGGTAAAAAGACGCCCTATTTTATTGAAAGGAATGAAACTTCCTATTTCACATATAAAGGAAAAAAAATAGTCGAATATGATAGAGAGCTTTTGCAGCAAAGATGGGGTGGGACTGTTTTATTGGCGGAAAAGACTAATGAAATTGAAACAGGATCTAAGAATAATTATCCATTCATTTTGCCGTCTTTATCTTTAATTCTGCTTGGCATCCTATATTTCAATGCTGATGAAAGTCTTACGACAAAGATTTTTGCCATTTTCCCGATAATCGGCTTTTTGTTTTCAATTGCGGCACTAAAAGATCTGTTTGGTACAAAGAGCGCATTAATTGCAAAATTCTGCAATATTTCAAACGATACAAGCTGTGAGGCTATACTTAACTCAGATAAATGGAAATTGTTCAAATTTTTAAATTTCAGCAGTTTAAGCATCGTGTTTTTTGCGTCTCAGTTTATAGGCCTCTTTGTATTGATACTTGCCGGAAATTCAAATGATTTTTTTATAATTCAAAAAGCATTGCTCTATTGTACTATACCGATCATTGTCCTATCGCTTTATTATCAAAAAATAGTTGAAAAAAAGTGGTGCCCGATATGCTTGGCAATAATATTTACTTTATTGGCAGAGCTCTTGTATATCGAAATATTTCTTGAAAACAGTGTAGGCATTTCGCTCAGATCAATTTTAATATTTGCATTCCTATTTCTGGCTATATCATTTATTTGGTCACTGCTCAAACAGATGTTGGCAAAGCATAATGAGCTGAAAGACATGAATTTTAAAGCGACGAGATTTATACGCAACTATAAAATTTTTAAGATTGTATTGTTATCCAGATCAAAATTAGATATGCTTCAAAGTCCAATCCAACTTGGAAACGCAAACAGTAAAGTCCAAATAACCATAATAACAAATCCTTTTTGCGGCTACTGTAAGGATGCCGATGCATTATTGGCTAAAATTTTGAAGCTTCATGGAGAAAAAGTAAAAATCAATGTGCTGATGGGGATTGATATTGGAAAAGAAAGGGATGAGAAAAAACTGCTGTTAAGAAGCCTGATGGCAATTTATCTGGAAAAGGGACAAGAAGCTTATAGCGAAGCATTAACTAATTGGTTTGAAGAGAAAAATATTGGCGAATGGCTGCAGAAATATAAAATAGATTTTGATATTGTGAAAATCGATGAATTATTTGCCAAACAGTTCGTCTGGTGCCAAAATAACCATTTCCAATTAACGCCTACACTTTTTATTAATGGATATCATTATCCTAAGGTGTATGATAGGCAAAATTTGGAATATTTCATAAATGAATTGATTGAGGATGATCTTTAAATGAAGATAACTAGAGATCTTGGTAATGAAATCCAAAAGCAAATAATAATTTGTCTGGTGTAAGCCATCGGTATCAGATGTGTAAACGTTGCTTACTCCCTATAATATTTGTGGAAAATTAGATATTTATAGCATTATCTTACAAAATTTAAAGCAGCCTTCGGGCTGTTTTTTTTTATATTGTTTCTAATTCAAGCTGTTTTCCAGTTGGTTTTAGATTTTTTATTTTTCTTTTAGTAGAATATGGTTATAATTAATTATTTTTAAATAATTGAAATATAGTGTGTTGCTGTCTTTTTTTGATTAAATTTATATGAAAAAAAGGCAATATGGTTACAGCTATACTTAGAGCACATCCTGAACTGGCACTTTTCTTATGCTTGGCTCTTGGATTCTTAATAGGACGTATTAAGATAGGTACATTTAAAATTGGTGTCGTATTAGGAACTTTATTCGCTGGAGTGCTAATTGGTCAGTTGGATATTGAAATTCCAGATATTGTAAAAACTATTTTCTTTGACTTTTTCTTGTTTTCTACAGGATATAAAGTTGGGCCTCAATTTTTTCAAGGTTTTAAAAAAAATGCATTTCCTCAATTACTGCTTACCTTGGTAATTTGTTTATCGTGTTTATTAGTGGCATATTCGGTCTCTACTTTTTTAGGTTATGATGTTGGAACAGCAGCCGGATTATTAGCAGGGGCATTTTCTGAATCCACTGTAATTGGTACTGCTTCAGATGCCATTAGCCACTTAAATCTTGCTGATGCAGAAAAAAGCCGATTAATCAATAATATTCCGGTAGCTTATTCTGTAACTTATTTGGTAGGAGCAGCATCTTTTGTTTTTTTTCTAACAGGAATTGCTCCAAAATTGCTTGGTATTGATTTAGTGAAAGAAAGTGATAAATTGGCTGAAACCATTTCAGGAGAAACTGAATATGGTCCAGGAATGAAAAGTGCCTATCAGAGATGGATTATCCGTGCCTATAGAATAACCAATGAGAAATGGACCGGAATCAGTATAAGCGAGTTTAAAAGATTAATATCTAACAAGAATATTGTCATTCAGAGGATACGCCATAAGCATCAATTGCTAGACCCAAAACCTGATACTATAATTGATAAAGATGATATTTTGGTTATAATGGGGCAGCACGGAATCATTTTAGACAGTCTCTTTTCTGTTGGACCAGAAGTCTTGGACGAAGAATTGCTAAATTTCCCACTAGCACATTTAGATGTTACGATTACGAATAAGGCTGTCGAAGGAATGACAGTAAAGCTTCTTCGAAAAAGCAGTTTTTATCATGGATTAATGCTAAACAAAATAACGAGAGAAAATCATGAGATACCGCTTGAATCGAAGACGGTTTTAAATAGAGGTGATGTTTTGAATCTTTCAGGCAGGCCAGCAAAACTAGAAGAAGCAGCGAAAGAAATAGGTTATCTGGATCGTTTAAGCCCTGAGACCGATATTATTTTTGTTGGTTTGGGTATTGTCCTTGGTGGACTTTTAGGTTTGCTGTCGGTAACCTTATTTGGCGTTTCAATAACTTTAACAACAAGCGGTGGCGCATTGGTAATGGGACTAGTCTTTGGCTGGCTACATTCGAGAACACCAGTTTTTGGAAGAATTCCAGAACCCGCCTTGTGGATATTTGACAACGTTGGTCTTGCCGCGTTTATAGGACTTGTTGGTCTAGCTGCTGGTCCAAGTTTTATCTCAGGTCTTAAAGAAACTGGCTTTGGTATTTTATTAGCGGGTGTAGCGGTTGCCTTAATTCCTCATATCATCGGACTATATTTTGGAAGATATATATTAAAAATAAACCCGTTAATATTACTTGGCGCTCAAACAGGTGCGGGTACATCAACAATTGGATTAAAAGCGGTTCAAGATGCATCAGGGAGCAAATTTCCCGTTTTAGGTTATACTATTCCCTACGCATTAGCCAATATACTATTGACTGCATTCGGGCCTATACTTGTAGGTATGATGTCGTAATAATATGTTATAAAGTAAAAAACACAATCCCTAGAAAATCGAGATTGCGTTTGCATTAAAAATCAGTTAGTTGAGTTAATTAAATTCCGCCATAACGCAGTGTCGATCCTAAAACCAGCATTGCAACTCCTATTGAAGTAACCGTAAGAATAATTATGGCAATTCTATAAATATTGTTTTTATTAAGATTCGGAATAACAAAAAATTGAGCGCAAACGGCACAGATAAAAGTGCAGAAAAGTAAAATCAGTTTTATGGAAACTACTTTTTCAAATCCGCTCGAGAAATGAAACCAAGTTTCGGCTGTTACGCCAAAATCATACGCCATCCAGATTCCTGTAATAATTAATAAAGCAAGAGAAGACATTCCGAGTGCTTCAAATTTCTTTTCAAAATTTAAAATAATCTGTGGATCTTTTTTCTTCAATGCTGTTGGAAGATAACAAATAGCCAAAAGTAAATGTCCGCCAACCCAAATTGTCGCCGCCAATAGATGAATTATAAGTACAAAATGATGTAAAGCCATAACGTATTCATTTTGAGTTATTAATCTCTAAAAATAACTTTTATTTTTGGAGTGGAGAATTTTTTAAGTTGTATTTCTTTGCTTGAATCGTCTAGTTTTGAAAGTGTTGGCACATTATTCATAAAATGCTGTATATAATAATTTCCTTCAAAATTCTTTGTTTCTAAATATTCAATCATCTTCACAAAATCATTTTCTTTAATTAAAGAAGAATGAAAAGTGGTGCGAACTTCAAACGGAATATTCGATTGAATCAAAATTTCTAAACTTTTTTCAAATTCTGAAAATAAGCCTGATTGCGTTAGTTTTTTAAAGGTATGAGGAAGACTTTTATAATCTAACGCGACATAATCAATTAATTGATCACGAATCAGGCTATTTAATATTTTTGGATTGGAACCGTTGGTATCTATTTTAACCTCAAATCCCATTGCTTTGATTTCTTTTATAAAATCAATTATTTTTTTGTGTAAAGTGCATTCGCCGCCACTCAATACAACACCGTCTAATAATCCTTTTCTAGTTTTTAAGAAAGAAAGAACTTCATTAAAATCAATCTTTCCTTTTCCTAAAACAATGTCTGGATTGTAGCAGTATAAACACCGCATGTTACAGCCCGCAAACCACACTATGCAGGCTGTTTTATGCGGATAATCTAATAAAGTAAAAGGCGTGAGGCTAAATATTCCTTTAATAGATAATGCTTTCTTCGAAATGGGTACGCTGTTGGTGTTCACCTTTTTTTCCAATATTAAAACTTTCTACAGGTCTGTGATATCCCATTACACGTGTATAAACCAAACATTTGCTTCTTTGGGATTTTTTTTCTTCTAGAATTTTAAGCGTTTTCGTTTTCATAAGCCAAGTGTTTTTGATTGTTTTTATTGAGTAAAATTTCGTCGCATTTTGGGCAGTATTCATGTTCTCCGTTTAGATAGCCATGAATAGGGCAGATGCTAAAAATTGGTGTTACGGTTATGTATGGCAGTTTAAAGCCGGTTAAAACTTTCTTTACGAAGTTTTTGCAGGCTTCGGGACTGCTTATTTTTTCTCTCATATAAAGATGCAAAACTGTACCTCCAGTATATTTGCATTGCAATTCGTCTTGAAGTAATAAAGCTTCAAAAGGATCATCGGTATGATCGACTGGAATTTGTGAACTATTGGTATAGTAAATATTTTCGTTTTGACCCGCTTGTAAAATCTCTGGAAAACGCTTTTTATCTTCTTTCGCAAAACGATACGTTGTTCCTTCGGCCGGTGTTGCTTCTAGGTTGTAAAGATTTCCAGTTTCTTCTTGAAACTCCTTCATTCGCAATCTAATATGATCTAGAATTTCTGTAGCGAAATGTATTCCTGAGGTATCCGTTATATTTTGTTTTCCTTCAGAAAAGTTGAGCACCATTTCATTCATTCCGTTAACGCCAATGGTAGAAAAATGATTTCTAAAATGTTTCAGATAGCGTTGCGTGTACGGATAAAGTCCGCGGTCGTACATTTGCTGAATAAAGATTCTTTTTTTCTCTAAAGTCGATTTGGCTATTTGAAGCAGTTCGTCTAAATGTTCAAATAAAGTAATGATATTTCCTTTATGCAGATATCCTAAACGTGCCATATTTATAGTTACAACACCAATGCTTCCCGTCATTTCTGCACTACCAAAAAGACCATTTCCGCGTTTCAATAATTCTCTTAAATCGAGCTGTAATCGGCAACACATACTTCTTACGGCATTTGGTTTGTAAGCTTCTGGGTTTTCAATTCGGTTTCCATTTTCATCCAAAATATATTGGCTTCCAATAAAATTCTGGAAGTAAGAAGAACCTATTTTAGCGGTATTTTCAAATAATAAATCGACATTTTCTCCTTGCCAGTCAAAATCTTCTGTAATATTTACGGTTGGAATCGGAAACGTAAACGGCTGTCCGTTTGCATCTCCTTCGGTCATAATGGTATAATAGGCTTTATTAATGAGATTCATTTCCTTTTGAAAATCGCCATATTTTAAGTCTATCAATTTTTGAGCACCTCTGTTTTGAGCTTCAGTTATTAGATTTGTATCCTTTACATTCAAAAACAAATGCTGATCGTTTCTTGTCGGAATCTGTTCTCTTAAATCTTCTGGAACATTCCAATCCAAAGTAATGTTTGTAAAAGGCGATTGTCCCCAACGTGCAGGTACATTTAGATTGTAAACAAAACTTCTAATTCCTTTTAAAACCTCTTCATAAGAAAGCTGATCTTTAAAAACATAAGGAGCCAAATAGGTATCAAAAGAACTGAAAGCCTGAGCGCCTGCCCATTCGCTTTGCAGAATTCCTAAGAAATTAGCCATTTGTCCCAATGCTTCCCTAAAATGAGAAGGAGGTCTGCTCTCGACACGGCCACGCACGCCATTAAAACCTTCATTTAATAGCACACGTAGGCTCCAACCAGCGCAGTATCCGGTAAGACAATCCAAATCATGGATGTGTATGTCGCCATTCCTATGAGCAGAACCTTCTTCTTTATTATATATTTTATCGAGCCAATAATTGGCAATAACTTTTCCTGCAGTATTGCTGACTAAGCCAGCGTTTGAATACGAAATATTGGCATTGGCATTAATTCTCCAATCGGATTGATTAATGTATTCTTCAACAGTTTGCGTACTGTCTATATAAGTGGTGTCATCGTTTAAACCATTAATATGTTCTCGCTGTAATTTTCTGGTATGACGATAAATGATAAACGAACGCATGGTCTGGAAATATCCATTTTCAAAAAGTGCTCTTTCTATCATGTCCTGAATTTCTTCTACAGGCCACGAAAACTTTACCTCAAGACCAGAAAGAACGGTTTTGAAAATTCTCTTGTCTATAGGCTGATTGACGCTTTGAAAGGCTTTCTGAATGGCATCCTGAATTTTATAAGCTTCAAAAGGCTTATAATCTCCATTGCGTTTGATTACATATTTTTCCATGGTATTCTTTTAATTTAAGACACTTTTTCAAATGTTTTTTCAAGTTCAATTGCTTTTGGAAATAAGATGTTGTTTTCCAGATGAATGTGCTTCTTTAAATCTTTGTCAAATTCTTCCAGCATTAGAAAAGCAACTTTATAAGTATTGCATGAGTCAACAGGTGGTGTATAATTATTGGTTAATGCCGCAATTCTTTTAAAGCGCTGTCCTTCGGTTATATGATCCTCTTTTAATGTTGTAATTGGATTTTCGATAGATAAAAAAGGCGGTGTTTCCAGTTCTTGACCTTTACTGTGTGCGATTTTCATTTTTTTTATAAAAGGAAAAACAACCAACTCTTCTCGTTTCATATGAGCTGTGAGATCCAAGTACGTCTTTGAAAAAATAGTATGAATCTCATGAAGCTCAGGATGAATCGCACCGTGAACACCGCATAATTTATTTAAATACTCCAAAATAATAGGGGACTTTTCTTCTACATATCTATGATGGGTTTTGGTTATATAATCTGCAATCATATCAGCTGACCAACTTTTGTAATCAAAAGACTGATTGGCAGAACTGTTTCTTGCTTTTTCAATGTGCTCAATAAGAGCACTTTCTTCAATATCTCTTTTTTTGCAAACTTCTTCGATTGTTCGATGTCCTTTGCAACAAAAGTCAATATTGAATTTTGTAAAAATGGCTGCTGTTTTGAAATCATCTGCGACGATTTCTCCAATGGTTGTTTTGCTTGTTAGTTTCATAATGGTTGGGGGTATAGATTAATTTTGGTTTCAGCATATTTTTTGGTCCGTTGCAGTTTTACATTGCTTAATTATCAATAAAGAAACCGCAATCATATTCGAAAATTCGATAAATGGAATCGTAATTTCGTGTGCTTCTGTAAGGGAAACGGCATAATTATGAAGCTCTTTTATTTTTTCAAAAGCCAATTCGGCATCGCGTTCTTCGCTTGTATAAAATGCGGTCACCAGTTTTTGCAATTCTTTTTTAAGTATTTCAAAAGCAAGGTAATCATCGACTTGATGCGCCTTCGGAAACTTCGGAATTAATATTTGGGATGAAAAAAGAAATTCGGCAATAGTTCTGTCTACGTTTTCTGAAGCCTGATGAGCAAAGACTAGACCTTCAAGAAGAGAGTTGGATGCCAGACGGTTTTTACCATGAAGACCTGTTCTAGCGCATTCTCCAATAGCATAAAGATTTTTTATTGTCGTTACTCCATTTTTATCTACTCGAATACCGCCACATTGATAATGCGCCGCAGGAACAACAGGAATTAAATCTTTTTCAGGATAAATTCCCAACTCATTGCAATGTGCTGTGATCACTGGAAATTGATTTGAAAAAGCTTTTGGATCTAAATGTCTACAGTCTAAATAAACATGTTTTTTTCCGCTCGCTTGAAGTTCTTTACTAATGGCAGTTGAGACCATATCTCGTGTAGACAATTCGCCTCGGATATCATATTTGAATAAAAACCTTTTTCCTTCCTCATTTACAATATGAGCGCCAAAGCCCCTAACAGCTTCTGAAATCAAAAACAACGGATTTTCTTTTCCTGTAAATAAAGCGGTTGGATGAAACTGCATGTATTCCATATCTGCAATTTCTGCTCCCGCACGTGCTGCCATTGCGAGTCCATCTCCCGTTGCTATTTTCGGATTTGTTGTGTTTTCAAAAAGCTGTCCGCATCCCCCAGTACTCATAACAATAGTGCGCGTTCTCATGTATTTGATGCGATTGTGTTTTTTTTCATAAAAGAAGACTCCGGTACAAGTAGTTTTAGCTTTCTTTGTTTCGGTATTGATATCAATGACCATATGATTCTCTAAGAGTTCAATATTGGGCATCTTCTTAATAATCTTGAGTAGTTTACTCTCAATTTCCTGTCCGGAGCTGTCTTTATGATGTAATATTCTGTGTTGTGAATGTCCTCCTTCTAAACCTAGATTCCATTGGCCTTTTTCATCTTTGTCAAAAGAAGTTCCAATTTCAATTAATTCCTGAAGTCTTTCTGGAGCTTGCGTAATCACCATATTGACAATTTCTTTATCGCACAAACCACCTCCAGAACGAAGCGTATCATGAATGTGTTTATTGAAACTGTCTTTTAAATGATCTGTAACTACAGCAATACCGCCTTGAGCGAGTTGTGTATTGGTATTTTTGGCTGTTTCTTTCGTCATTATAACAATAGATAAGTCTGGACGTTTTTTTGCTATTTTCATGGCAAAAAATAATCCCGAAATACCAGAACCGATGATAAGTATATCTGTTTTAAGCATGTTATTTTGATTTAAGGTTATTGCGTTTTTTATGATAATTCAAGCATTCTTTTAATAGGCTTTAGCGCTTCTATTCTCAGTTCATCTTTAATAAGCATTTCTGGCCTTTCATTTTTAAGGCACAAATACAATTTTTCGAGTGTATTCATTTTCATAAGAGCACATTCGCTGCAAGCACAGCTGTTGTCTTCTGTGGTAGGAGCCGGAATCAACGTTTTATCAGGTACCGCTTTTGTAAGCTCATGCAAGATACCGGCTTCTGTGGCCACAATGAAAACGGCAGCAGGATCCGTTTTAATGAAATTAATAATTCCCGAAGTCGAGCCAATAAAATGTGCTGCTTTTAAAATATGACTTTCAGATTCAGGGTGAGCTGCAATTTTTGCAGTCGGATTTTTGTTATATATTTCTATTAATTTGTCTAATGAAAAGGCTTCGTGCACAACGCATGAGCCTTTCCATAAGACAAGTTCGCGCTTGGTTTCTTTTTGAAGATACTTGCCTAAATTTTCATCTGGAGCAAATATTATTTTTTGTTCTGCTGGAATAGATTCGATTATCTTTTTGGCATTTGCCGATGTGCAGACTAAATCGCTCATAGCTTTTATTTGTGCAGAACAGTTAATGTAAGTAACCACAATGTGATCGGGATGCTGTTCTTTAAACAATTTAAAATCTTCGGGCGGACAGCCGTCAGCAAGCGAACAGCCAGCGTTCCAGTCTGGCAATACCACTTTTTTATTTGGGTTTAAAATTTTTGCTGTTTCTGCCATAAAATGAACTCCTGCAAAAACTATAATATCAGCATTAGTATTTTGTGCTTTTTTAGCCAATTCAAGACTATCACCTATAAAATCTGCTATTTCCTGAATATTCTCATCTTGGTAATAATGAGCCAGGATAACGGCATTTTTTTCTTTTTTCAATCGGATGATCTCCTGTACTAAAAAGTTCTTGTTCATTTTTTATTCTTTGTATTTTCGGCTTCGCTAACCTATAAAGCTGTTGGGTATTTATTTTTTAAGCTTGTATCAAAATATATTTAAGCATATAATTTTAATAGGGTAAATATATTATCATCATTTTTTTCAAAACATGATTCTAATCATACTGTTTAATTTTTGTTTTTATATGTTAACCTTGATAATTTGAGTTTTACCAATAAAAAAAGCATGAAAAGGAAGTTCTTTTCATGCTTTTTAAAATTATAGATTTTTAGAATTTATCTATCTACTAATGTAAGAGTTACTCTTCTGTTCAGCGGCCTGTTTTCTACTGGAGTATTTGGAACCAAAGGTTCGCTTTCACCTTTCGAAAATAAATGCATGCGATTAGATTCAATTCCTTTATTCTGTAAATAATCTGAAACAGCTTGCGCTCTTTTCATTCCAATTTCAAGATTGCGTGCTTCTGTTCCTATATCACAAGTATATCCTGTAATATTAAGATCAATATCTTTATTTGATTTTAGAATTTTAGCAATTTCATCCAATCTTGTAGCCAATTGCGGCGTTACATCGGTGTTTCCGACTTCTTGGAAAGCAAGCGGTTTTTCAACGTATGTCCGATCAGTTGTGGTAAGTTCCTTTTTAGCTGGTGGAGTTTCAACTACTTTTTGCTGCACAGGCGCTTTTTCTTGAACAGGCGCTTCAGTTTTAGTTACCACTTCTTCTTTTTGTTGTACGGCTACTGGTTCTGGCTTGTTTTTATTTAGCATAAAACCTAATTTCAGTTGAACACCTGCAGAGAAGTAACGGCTTTCTTGAACAATTTTTCTATTGCCACTCGTACCATTTGCTTGAATATTATCCAGTCCGTTAGGGTTGTACGCAACGATGTTAAGATTGGCATTTTCTTTGGCCATTTCTGTCAAACCGTAGTCCACATATACACCAGTATAAAGCTGTGTATTTTCTTTTAGTTTGAAAGTAAGACCTGTTTCAACACTTAAAAGAAAAGAAGGATCTAAGCTTACGGTTGCTTTATCCTGCCAATTGGTTACTTTTCCAAATCCGTGAGAAGGTAGATCATCAACCAAAAGATTTATATCTGGATAGTAACCACTTAACTGTAGTTCTGAAGCCGAAGCTTTTGCAGTTTGTTTTCCTGGAAACATAATTTTTCCTCCGAATCCAAAGTACAATTGCGTCTGAGAGGCAATTGAAGTTCTGTATTGCATCATTAATGGAATAGCAAAACCAATAAAATGCTGATCTTCTTTGTAGTTAGTAGGAGTGACCTGATACTCAAATGCAGAAGTCTGGTCGTCAACTTCATAAGTTGAGATTGTCGTTCCGTTATTTAATTTAAAACTATTTTGATTGTAAGTAACATCAACCCCTGTGGAAACTCCCCAGTGATCGCTGAAGAAATAGGTGTATCCAACACCTATTCCTCCACCAAATTTTAATTTTCCGTCTCCGATATTGCTATCATAAAGAATTCCAGACGGACCTCCATTAATCTTGACATTAATTTCCTGCGCTTTTATTGTGACACTACACAGTAGTAGTATGGCTATTGTGGTTTTAATTTTCATTGCTTGTAATTTTAAATTAAATCTCATTTTTATTTCACCAATAAGTTGATTGTTTTTAACTGGCCGTTTGCCAATTTAAGAACGACAACATATAAGGCTGCCTGCGATGGAGCGATGATTTCATTTTTGGCTTTTACATTTGAAATAGTCTGAACTAATTTTCCTGTAATGTCATAAATAACCACCTCAGATCCATTTAATTGAGAATCGCTAAAGTCACACTCTAAAGTAAATTCAGCTCCAGGTTTAACTGGGTTTGGATAGATTTTTATCTTTTTGGTAAAAACTGTTCCTGTAGTCTCAATTGGACAAGATTTAATTGAATTTCCGTTTTTGTCTTTTGCAATTACGTAATAGCTTCCGTTTAAAGGTTGAACCTCACTATAATACTGACGAGTTGCACCAGAAACAGCTACTCCGTTTTTATACCATTGCCATGCTACGTAATTGTTCGATTTATTATCAAAGAATAGCACATTTGCCCACTGTTGTGTTACAAGTCCAGAATGGCTAACTTCTATTGGTTTAACAACTGCTGTAGCAGCATTATGATTTTGATCACCATTTTGTACAGCTGTAATTGTTGAGCTTCCTGATCCAGTGATGTTTAATGTTGATCCAGAAATTGTTCCTAATGCTGCATTTGCAATAGTGTACGAAATTGGCAATCCGCTGTCTGCTGTTGCAGTTAAGGCTACGTTATTAGAATCTATACATCCAAATTCTAAAGTTTGGTCCCAAGTGATTGTTTGGTCCGCTTTAGTAATTTCAAATTCTGCACCGGTAAAAGCAATTGTATAATCCGCGCCAGCGCTAATTGATCCTAACTTAATATTGTATTTTCCAACATTTTCGCCAGCATCTCTAGAAAGCAGACCTGTAATGATTGAGCTTGTATCTCCATTAGCAAAACCTAGTGGTGTGTAATTAAACGCAGGATCTTCTGTACCGTATACTTTTGTATGTCCTGCTGCTGCAGTTATAGTAAGAGTATATTTTTGAGTCGTGAAACTAACTTCGTTTCCATAATTCACAAAACCATTACTATTTATCGCATAAGTTCTAACGTAATAAGTTCTATTTCCTCTAAGTCCAGATAAAGAATTTGTGAATGTTCCTAATGCGGCAGAAATATTGATTTTAGTATCTGCTGTAGTTGGGTTTGCGTGCTGTGCATATACAAATCCAACTTCTGTTAAACAAGATCCGCTATCTGTATTTATTCCGTTAGAAGATGCACTTCCAGATAGAGAAGCACCACTTGCTGTTATTTGTGAAATAACAGCGGTGTTTAAAGTAACAGGATTTGCAGGCTGCAATATTTCTACAGTTAGTGAAGCAGTACAAGAATTGTCATCTGTTACAGTTACTGTATAAGTTCCTGTTGTAAGACCCGTTGCTGTTGCAGCCGTTCCTCCAGATGGAAACCAAGAGTAGGAGTAAGAACCTGTACCGCCAGTTGCGTTTACTGTAGCCGAGCCATTATTTCCATTATAACATGAAACTTCTGTATGAGTCGATGTTAAATTTAAAGCATCTGGTTCTGTAATTACAATCGTATTGGTAACAGAACATGAGTTTTCATCTGTAACGGTTACCGTATAAGTTCCTGCTGTAAGACCCGTTGCAGTTGCAGCAGTTCCGCCAGAAGGTGCCCATAAATAGCTGTAGTTTCCTGTTCCTCCAGAAGCCACTACAGATGCGGTACCATTATTTCCTCCGTTACAAGATACATTTGTTTGTGTGTCTGTAGCCGAAAGAGGGGTAGGTTCTGTAATTTGTACAGTTTCTGTTATAAAACATCCATTTGCATCGGTTACGGTAACAGAGTAAGTGTTTGGACTTAATCCGGTTGCTGTTGCAGCAGTTCCTCCCGATGGTGACCAAGAGTACGTATAAGTTCCAGTTCCTCCAGAAGGGATTACCGTTGCAGTACCATTATTGGCCTGATAGCATAAAACATCTGTTTTATCTATTGTCGCAGTAAGTAAAGCAGGTTCAGCAATAGTTACAGTTGCTGTTGTCTCACATAAGTTGCTATCTTTTATAAGTACAGTATAGGTTCCCGCCGATAGGCCAGTTGCGGTTGCAGCAGTTCCTCCAGAAGGAGACCATTGGTAGCTATAAGTACCAGTTCCTCCTGTAACGTTTACAGTTGCAGATCCGTTTGAACCACCATTACAAGAAACATCTGTTTGAGATACTGATGGAGTAAGTGCGTCAGGTTCTGCTATGGTAAAACTTTGTGTTTTGGAGCATAAATTATCATCTGTAACAGTTACAGTGTAAGTTCCAGCCGAAAGTCCATTTGCAGTTGCTGCAGTTCCTCCAGAAGGAGACCATGCATAGGTATAAGTTCCAGTTCCTCCAGTTACGGTTACAGAAGCAGATCCGTTTGATCCACTGTTGCAGCTAACATTTGTTTGCGATGGAGTTATATTAATTGCTGAAGGTTCAGTAATTGTAAAATTCTTGACAATAGAACACCCATTTGCAGAAGTAATCGTTACCGAATAGTTTCCTGCGCTAAGATTCACCGCTGTATCAGTAGCGCTGACAGAAGGAGACCAAACATAAGTAAATGGTCCAGGAGCTCCAGAGGGAACTACGCCAGCAGAACCAGTGTTTCCTCCATTACAAAGTAAATCAGTTTTAAAGGTGCTAGCAACGAGCGTATTAGTTGTATAGATAGTAAAGTTTTTGGTAATAGAACATCCATTAGCATCTGTAATTACACAGCTGTAATTACCTGCTGCTTTACCTGTAATGATAGGTGCTGTTTCACCTCCTGGCGACCAAAGATAGCTATAACCTCCCGCACCCCCAGCTGGTGATACACCTGCTTGTCCACCTGTTGAACAGGTAGCGTTATTTTGAGAAGTAGTAGCAGTTAATGGAGCAGCTGGCTGAGTAATAATGAATGTTTTTGTTATGAAACAACCATTGTTATCTGTGATGGTACAAGTATAGGTGTTAGCGGCTAATCCAGTTGCTGTTGCAGCAGTTCCTCCAGATGGTGACCATGAATAGCTATAGTTAGGAGATCCGCCAGAGGCAACAACTGTTGCTGTACCTGTTGCAGAACCATTGCACAAAACTTCCGTTTGTGATTGTGTTGCTGTTAGGACTGATGGCTGCGTAATATCATAACTCTGTGTAATCTGACAGTTATTAGCGTCTGTAACTGTAACTGTATAGGTCCCAACTTGAAGACCAGTTGCTGATGCAGCATTTCCTCCAGTAGGTGACCAAGAGTAAGTATAAGTTCCAGTTCCTCCACTAACAGATGCCGTGGCCGTACCATTCGTACCTCCATTGCAAGAAACATTAGTTTGGCTTGGAGTTATTGATAGAGCAGGTGACTGGGATATGGTAAAGTCTCTGATTGCTTCACAGCCAAACAAATCGGTTACCGTTACCCTATAAGTACCAGCAGAAAGTCCTGATGCGGTAGCAGTTGTTTGAACGGGATTTGTATTCCAAGAATAAGAATAATTAGGAGTTCCTCCTGATGCTATAACCGTTGCTGTTCCGTTAGCGCCTCCATAACACGAAGTATTGTTTATAGTACCTGCTGTGGTTGTAAGTACCGTTGGGGGCTCTATAAGTGTAAATGATTGAGTATCTTGACAATTATTAGCGTCAGTAACAGTTACGACGTAAGTTCCGGCAGCAAGTCCTGTTGCTGTTGCCGCAGTTCCTCCAGAAGGTGCCCAAGAATAAGTGTAGCTTCCTGCTCCTCCTGTTGCAGTAACAGTAGCAGATCCAGTTAAACCACCACGACAGGCTATATTGGTTTGTGATGCTGGACTTGCAACTAAAGCCCCTGGTTCTGTAATAGTAAAGGATTGTGTTGCTTGACAACTATTAGCATCAGTAACCGTTACAGTGTAAGTTCCAGCAGTAAGACCTGTTGCTGTTGCCGCAGTTCCTCCAGAAGGTGCCCATGAATAAGTATAATTTGGTGTTCCTCCTGTTGCACTAACAGTTGCAGATCCTGTGGCATATCCGTTACATAAAATATCGGTCTGTCCAGCTGCAGATGCGCTTAAAGATGTTGCTGGCTGGTTAATCGTAAAGCTTCTAGTTGTTTGACATCCATAAAAATCAGTTACCGTTACCGTATAAGTACCTGCAGCAAGTCCTGTTGCTGTAGCAGTTGTTTGAACAGGAGTCGTATTCCAAGAATAGGTATAACCCGGAGTTCCTCCATTTGGTGTTACAGTTGCAGTACCATTAGCACCTCCATTGCAAGATATATCTGTTTTTCCTCCTCCCGTTGTTGCACTTAAAGCTGCTGCAGGCTGATTAATAGTGTAAGAGAATGTTTTTTGACATGAATTAGCATCAGTTATCGTAATGCTGTATGTACCAGCAGTAAGTAGCATTCTGTCTTCGGTAGTAGGTCCATCATCCCATTTGTAGGTGTAAGGTCCGATTCCTCCGCCAGGGGTAACGTTTATAGCTCCTGTATTTCCTCCATAACACGCAACCTGAGTTGTAGAACCTATCCCTGTAATTGCAGGAGGCTGAATTACGGCAATGCCGTTAATCGTTGCTTGGCATAAATTAGCATCGGTAATGGTAACCGAATATGAGCCTGCAGTAAGCCCTGTTCTATCTTCAGTTGTTGTTATTCCATCATTCCATAAAAATGTATAAGGTCCAGTTCCTCCAGTTGGAGTAAGATTTATTGCTCCTGTATTTCCTCCGTTGCAAGCTACATTGGTTACAACAGTTGTTCCGCCAAGTGCCGCTGCTGGCTGGCCAACTGCTATATTACTTACAACCACACTACAATTGTTAGAATCGGTAATGGTAACAGAATATGTGCCTGCAGGAAGACTTGTTCTGTCTTGAGTTGTTATTCCTCCTCCCCAGTTATAAGTATAAGATCCGCTGCCACCTGAAGGAGTAAGGTCTATAGATCCATTATTGCCTCCGTTACAAGATACATTAGTAATATTGGTTGTTCCTTGTATAGCTGAATCTTGTCCTATATTAAAGATTTTGGATATCAAAGTTCCTTCGCCATCTGTTATGTTAACAGAATAATTAGATGGTGATAAACCTGTTATTGTTGCTGTAGTCGAACCATTAGACCATGCAAAAGAATAAGGGGCTTTTCCTCCCGAAGGAACTACTGTTGCTGTCCCGTTATTGGTACCATTACAAGTATTTGTTTGTAATTGTGTAGCAGATAGGGGAGCATTGGTCATGAATGATGCGGGAGTGCCATAAGTAATTCCAGCTGAATTCGATGCATAAGCCGCATAATATATAGTAGTACCCGAAGGAAGTAAAGTTGCGTTTATAGTAAATGGGCCTGTGCCTGTACTTGTTGTCAAATTGGTTACGCCTGGGCCACCAATAACAGGATTTGGCATTAGTGACCAAACAATACCTCTGCTCAGTATTGTGTCACCACCGTCAGTGTTTGTACCTCCTAATGTAGCAGTTAGTGCTCCAATATTTGTAGCAGGAGTCGTAGTCGCTACAGATGGTAGTGATGTACAAGTTACATTTGGAGAATAGTTGCTAGGTAAAATTCCTTGGGTAGTACCAGGAGGAGTTGTACTTGCGGATGTGATTGTCCAATTAGTATAGGTATTGATACTTGCTCTTAAAGCAGTAGAAGTACCAGTTAAAGTACCAGTATATTTTGCGAAATACTGAGTTGGCTCAGTTATATTAGGAAATAATGAGACACAATTTACTCCATTAGTTAGCCCTTGCGGTAAGATACTTTCTGCACCGCCAAGACCTGTTGTTATTAGCGGGCTATTCCAGGTACTTCCAATATCATAATTACTAGGATTAAAATCACCATGTACACCAGCTAAGAAAGTTATAGTAGTTGGTGAAATTGCAGGCCTCATGCCATTAGTAGCACTTTGGTATGCTAGCATTTGGTCACCTGCAGACAAGTTAAAACTGTAAACGGGACCTTCTGGATTAATTAGAAAATCAGAAGGAATTCCTCCTGTTACTGTAAAAGTATTTGCAGCAGTTTCTATAACAGAAATTATTTTTCCACAAGTTACCCCAGGAGGTATAGTCCATTTAATATGTGGTTCGCTACTGCCTATCCATCCAGAAGCAGATAATCCTTCTTCTGTAAAGTATACAATCTCTCCAGCAGGTAGATTTTTTAGGGCTATAAAGCTAAACCCATCTTGGCCTCCGGTATCAAAGCCAATAAAAGCGATATCACCGGGTCCTAAAGTTTGTCCTTTTATATTTTGATGTAAACCAAAGACGCAAAAGAACGTAAAAAATAAGAGTAATTTTTTTTTCATAACATACAATTTAGTTAATGACATAGATAAGCATTGTCCCAGCCTCCTATATGGTCAGGTTTTGTTAGTGAGGCAAAAGCTTTAATAAAACCGCCATCGTTTAACAATGTTTCAATTTTTCTAAAGCTTATAGTGTTAAAAGAATCCAAATTTAATTGGTATATATAGTGATTGAATAGTGTTCTGTTGGTTGTGGTATCAAATCGGATATTACCTCTTGGTCCATCAATATCTAATTTGTACATTTCTTCAATTAAAGAGCTAGTTTTTAAACTGTCAGCATTTAAAAGTATATTCTTTAATATTAATCCATTTTCGTATCCTAAGACTGAAAAAAAAGAAGGAATATCGTTGTAAACCTCTTTATAAAGTGAAGTGAAATTGGTTGAAGTAGTATCATTTTGCATCCAGCTGCTCACTACATAAAGCTCAGAAGGATTATTTTTATACTCCTCCAAAATTTTATCGTTAATAAAAAAAGGAGTTACATAAAAAGGATACTTTTGAGTAAGTTTATTTTGTTTCAGAAAAGTAGCATTCTCTTCAGCATATAAACCACTATAAAACGCAAAAACAGCATTGGGTTGCTGTGTATTTATAGTGTGATCCATATGCAATGCTTCATTTTCTCTTGGGATAAAAGGAGTAATGTAATGTCCTGTAAATTGATTTTTTTCTTTAAATGCATATTCTAATGCAGCAAGCAAACCATATCCTGAATCATAAAATGAAGTAGAAGAGGCTATTTGATATTTTTTATTGGTAAAGTATTGGCCTAAATAATAGCATGAATCTGTTAGTCCTAATGAATTTATAAATATACCTTCGTATTCAGATGTTTGATAAGGAGTTGTTGCTCCTAAATCTGCGGCCAAAAATAAGATATCATTATTAGAAGCATAATTATAAACTTCAGACATGTTGCAATGTCCCATAAAACCAATTATAATTGATACATCTTCTTGAAAGTTAAGTTTCTGAATTTTGTCAATTATTAGTTTTTCATCAGCGCCAACACCAATACTCTCTACAAAAAATTTTACATTTAAATTATTGAGTTTTAAACCCCTTATAAAATCTTTATCTAAGGAAGGATACTGTTGCGACTTCGGAATTAAAATGCCTATTTTAATGTCGTTATCCATAAAATGAGATTAGAAATAGAGGCATTTTTTTGCCTCTATTTAAGTTTGTTAATTTCTAGAAGGGAAAATCCCAGATGTTGCAATACACATATTGACAACAAGAAAGGGACTGTGTAAACCAAAAGGCTGAGTGCCTCCAATTACTCCTGTATTACCTCCAATTGCTGCAGCCGCAGTAAATCCACCAATTGCGTCTGTTCCGCTTCCTCCTGGTTCACTGTATACATTTGGTGTTGAACCACCTGAGGAAAAAGAGTTATTTCCAGCATCAGTTATATTTGTAATTGTTCCTCCAACTACAGAATTTGCAGTTACGCTTACTGCTGCTGTAGCAGTTCCTGCAAGGGGATGTGAGTGAGCAGGCATATTATTTACTAACAAAGTCATCGTTTCGCTACCTGCTCTTTGTCCTATTACAAAATTGCTTAAACCTGGTCCTTGACCATAATGAATAGGGGTTCTACCTCTTAAATCAGGTAAACCAAATGTGGTGACGCCATCACCGCCATAAATTGTGCCAAGCAATGAAAATAAAGCTGAATTCTGAGTGATTGCTACCAGCTGGCCATTACAAGCAGCCCAGCCTCTAGGTGGGTAATTAAATGCGAAACTCAAAATTGTTCCGAGGTAAACTTCCATCATAATTTTTTAGATTTAATAGTTAATTTTAGTTTTTGGTAGTATTTTACTACAATGCTAAATTACTTTATAACTAAATTGTGGGTGCACGGGTTTTTACCTGTTTTTAGTAAAATGCTATTATTTAACATATTACTATAAAAATAAGAAAAATTATAAATAGGAGTTCATAAAAAAAGGCGGTAATCCATTACCGCCTTTTTTGTCTTGAATCTAACTTGAGAAAGTTAAACCTTTGTTTTTAAAACTGATATAAAGTTCCTGTCGTGCCGAACTTATCGTTTCTTCCGTTCGATAAATACTGCACCAAAACTTTATTAAAAGTTTATATTTTCCGTCAGAAATTGAGCTGTAATATATTTGTGATGGTTTTGAATTGTTTACCAAAGGTAGATTAGCAAGCGTTTCATTTACCACAGTATTAATTTCCTCTGGAATTGTTTCTCCATTAATTTCAAAAGTAATTTCAACCAATTTAAAATTGTCAGTATACGTCCAGTTGGTGATATTTTGAGATAATAAGTTACCATTCGGAATAATAATTTCAGCACCGTTTGGGGCATTAATTTTAGTCGTACGAAGTCCCATAGACTTGATTCGGCCAGATTCTGAACTAATTTCTACAACGTCGCCAACCTGAATAGGCTTATCAAAAATCAAAATAATTCCCGAAACAAAATTATTAACCACATTCTGAAGCCCAAGTCCGACACCGACACCTAAAGCTCCCAAAAGAATACTCAATTTATCTAATGGCATTCCAGAAGCTGCAACAGCAAGTAGATAACCGCTTATTAAAACAACCAATCGTGTAATAAGCAATTTGGAGTGCTGTCTTTTATTGATGTTCTCTTCGTTTTCATCGTCAATTTCGCCAAAGAAATAAGCAACATATTTCTGTAGTAAATGCGCCGCCCAAATAATAATAAAGAATAAAACAACATTACCTAAAGTAAACGTAATGCTTCCAATGGTATTTGGATGACTTAATAACTTCGTTAAAGCACCGCGAAGTGATTCCCAGATGTTCAAATTTGAAGCAATTACAATTAGCCACATATAGCTAATGGCAATAATAAATGGCTTTTTCAAAGTGTCTGATAAACTTTCGTAATCAAACATTTTTTCAATTCCTCTTTTTACTCTAGTCGTGTAGATTTGAAGCAAAATAATTTCCAAAATAATCTTCAAAAGCACACTTAAAGCAACAATTTGAGTAAGTGATATAAAAGCGGTAATACTTAACATATTAGAAAGGGAAACTCTTCCGAATAAATTGTAAAGAATAGATAAGACATTTAAGCTAATAAAAATGATACTTGCCCATTTAAAAAAGCCTTTTATATAAAGTTCTTCTTTAAGTGTTTTAATCTGAACCAAACCATAACGAATACCTAAAACATTAATTGCTACAAAAGCAAAGCGCTGCAATAATCCGATTGTGATAAACAAGTCTAGGAAACAAAGGGCAAAGAATAATCCTAAAAGGAAAAGCCAATTTCTCATGGCAACTCCAGACCATTGATTTTTGAAAAGGAAGATTAAAACCCCAAGCAAGAAAAGCTGAATTAATTCTAAAAATAGAGCAGGAGCGTATAAATTGGTCACTACAGCAATGTTTAGTGCAATGACTAAAACAGGCAATAAAACTCCTCGATTTAAGTATTTAAAGTTTAAAAGCTGTAGGTTTTCAGCATAACCGTTTGTATTCAAGTATTTGATGTTTCGAGAAATATACCAAAATAAAAGACCCATAAAGAAAAATAGCGTAATAAGTCCGCCTGCTTTGTAACCTAAGTAATAAGCGGCAACATTTTCTTCAATTATGATTTTTGCTTTTATATTGTGTGTTACTTTTTTCTTTGCTGCAGAATCGTTAATCTGCCATAAAGAAGGATATTCTTTATTGAAAATACTGATTCCAGATTTCTCCAGTTTTCCTTCAACCGCCACCAAGGCATTAGAAACAGAAATTTTTCGTTGTACGGTAAGTCGTTTTTTATTGTTTAAAGTAGTCTGGTTACTCGTCATTAAACTATCAGTGGCAAGATATCTTTTTCTAAGATTTCCGAATTCTTTCTGAAACTGTTTTCGACGAATAGTGTCTTTTAATAAACTAATTAAAGTTTTGTCTTTACGAAGATCAATTACACGTTTTTTGATGTTCTCAAGATCCAGATTTTTTGCATTAATTGCTTTGTTCTGTTCTTCTAATTCTTGTTGGATTTCTTGTAAAACCAATCGGTACATCTGTTGGTTGCGCACATTCGGATTTGCTCCTTTTAAACTAGCTAAGATTAAATCCAGCTTGCTTTCTGTACGTTTCATATCGCCAAAAAGATGACGCGTATCGCCTGCAAAATCAATATCATTGTAGGCAGATTCTAATACTTCGCTGGCTTTTTCAATGGCCATTAAATAATCGCTATCTGTAGCTGTAGAGTCGTTAAATAGTCTGCCTCGGCTTTCTTTTTTAAGGGTTTGTTGCTGTTGCGCGTAGTTCAACTGCGAAAATAATAGAAGTAAAAATAGGGCGAAAAAATAAAAAGTCTTTTTGCTAATAATCATAATTTATGGGCTTATTTAGGGAGCTCAAATGTAATTTTTTTTGCAAGACTTTCAGTTAAGAAAAATGAAATTTAAATAAAGAAACCGATTTCATTTTGTGATGCTACTCTAGGTTTCTTGAAGCGATTTCCTCTTGAATTTCTTTAAGAAAATTAGAATTGACAATAAGAAAAGCCATAGATAAAGGAAAAATCATTAAAGTTAAAAATCCTTTCTCGAGAAAAATAAATACAATTATGAGAAGTAATAAGATGGCAATTAGAATCAAAACCTTAATGGTTGTTTTAATTGTTTTTTGCGTTTTTAATAACTCTTCGACAGTCATTTCGCTTGGTTTCTTTGCTTTCATTTTATATTTTTACTTAGAATTAAAGCAAATTTTAATTAAAATACTTTCGAAAACAATAGGTCAATTTTTTTTGACTACCCACAATAATTATGGAAGAAATAGAAACTTGTCCAGCACAAAGACTCCTAAAAATGCTATCGGGCAAATGGAAGGCAGAAATTTTTCGTTTGGCTACAGAATCGCCTTTACGTTTTAATAATTTGCTTCGCCAAATTCAGGGCTCAAATAAGCAATCTTTGGCTACAGCTTTAAAAGAATTGGAAGAAGAAGGTTTACTAGAAAAGATAACTATTAAACTGAAACCTCTTCATATCGAGTATAATTTAACAGAAAAAGGAAAAGCTTTAATTCCTGTTTTTCAGCAATTGGAAGGGTTGGCATAAGTTTTTAGTTTTTGCTTTAAAAGTAGAAAGATCCTCAAATACTATTCAGTGCTACCATAGCCACAAAAGTTCTCTGAGAATCATCTCCTACATCCAAAAAATAAAAACGTCAGCTAAAAAAAGCAAGACTGATTAGTCAATAAAGCTGAATTTATCTTCAAAAACTTGTCCAACTAACGGAATTGGTTTCTTTTGTTCGTTAGCCGCATTTATGATTCCGAAAATCCATAAAATAAAAATAACGTATCCGATATAGCTTAAAAAGTAAAGCGCTGGAACGATCGTTACAATAATAGACAAAGCAACATTTACGACTAAAGAAACCAGAAAAATTCCGAATCCTTGTTTTAAATGGTATCTCACCAAATCACTTTTAGGTGTTAAATCTTTACTTTTAACAAAAGCTATAATCCAACCAATAATAGTGACATAGCTAAGAATAGAAAGGGTTTTATTATTCATAGTTTAAGTTATTTATTGGGTCAAAAATAGATGCTAGGAATAGGACCTGAAATAGTTACTTTGTCTACTGTGCTTTTTGGTTGGTATTGGTTGTATTTAAATCGGTAAGAGGTAAAATTTATTTTTCAAAAGGTTAAATTTCCTCTTTCATTAATTTGAAAAATTGCTCCTTTTTTCCTCTTGAAATAGGCACAACCGATTTGTCATTCATGTGAACCATTCCTTCGCGAGAATAACTTATAATAGAATTTACATTGATCAAATGCGACTGATGAATGCGAAAAAACATTGGAGGTTCCAGCAAATCTTCATAATTTTTTAAAGGTTTAGAAACCATAATTTTTCGGCCATCGGTCAAAAAGAAAGTGGTATAAGAACCAGAAGTTTCGCATCTTGTAATTTGTTCTAATTTAACTACATACATAGCCTCTTGCGTGGGCAATATAATGCGGTCGGGAGTTTTGGTAAGGTTATTTTGCAATTCGCTTAATTGCTGTTTTTCTAAAACTCTTTCTTGTAAAAGCGAAATCCTTTCAATTGCAGTTCTAAGTTCGTCTGGATCAATTGGTTTTAGCAGATAATCTATTGCGCTGTATTTGAAAGCATTAATGGCGTGCTGTTCGTAAGCAGTTGTAAAAATAAGATGAAAAGAGTTGAAGGAAATTTGTTTTAGAACATCAAACCCAGTTCCGTTTTGAAGCATAATATCCATAAAAACCAAATCGGGCTGCATGCGGTCAATTAATTTTACAGCTTCTTCGACACTTTCCGCGTAAGCAATAATCTGAATTTCTTCTGGAGCAACCATTTCCAACATAATGGATAAAGCTTCGCGAATGCGTTGTTCGTCTTCTATAATGATTGTTTTGTACATTTTTTACAATATTGGAATATTAATAATAACAATGCAGCCCGTTTCTCCGTTGTCTGCATTGCGCTCTAAAACCTGAAAACCAGCATGCGGATGATCTTTTTGCATTTTTGCTAATCTTTCGTCAGTAATTGTGGTAGAAAGAGATTTATGATTTTCGTTTGTTTTCAATTTTCTCGAAGCTGTAAGTCCGATTCCGTTGTCTTTTATGGTGCAGATTAGATTTTTTTGTTCGGTCTGCTGTGAGAAATTAATCTGCAATAGACCTTTTTCTTCTTTTGGTTTTGGCTTTAATCCGTGTTCAACAGCATTTTCAATAAAAGGCTGAATCAAAAGTGGCGGAATAAGAACATCCTCTTCAACAGATTCGTCGCAAACAATCGCATATTCAAAACTATTATTCAGACGCAACTGCTGCAATTCGATATAATTTTTTAAAGTGCCAATTTCTTCTTCTAACGAAATGGTTTCCTTTCTCGATTGTTCTAGAATTTGGCGTGTGAGTTTGGCAAATTTATTCAAATAAGAAACTGCCGGAATTGTATCTTTCTGCAAAATCATACTCTGAATATTTCCCAAAGCATTAAAAATAAAATGCGGATCCATTTGAGAACGCAATAGTCTTCTTTCTAACGAAAGTCTAGTTGCAAGGTTTTCAATGGTTTCTTTTTCCATTAATTGCAGCTTCAATTCACTGTTGGTTTGTTCTTGCTTTAAAATTTCTTCACGCTTTAAATAATAACGCTGCCTGAAATAATAAGAACGAAACATAAAAACAAGTCCAAGCAAAAGAACTCCAGCAATTCCATAACCTAAAAGTTTATTTTGCTGCTCCAGTTCATTTTCCAATTCAAGCTGTTTTATACGCTCCATTTTTTTGGAAGACTCAAATCTGGCATCTGCATTTTGCAAAAGCTTCTGAGTGGTTTCATTATATTTTAACTGATTGTATTTCGTAAACAAGGTATCGTATGCATAATAGGCTTCAAAATCATGACGCTTTGCAGAAACTTCTTTTAAGCAATTGTAAAAATTAGCCAATAAATAATTATCGGTGTAAGGTAAACTAAGTTGGTATTTTATTCCTTCAATAAAAAGCATTTCGGCTTTTACATAATTTCCTTTTTCGGTATAATAAAAACCTTGAAGGCCAATAGCGCTTCTGTAAATGATTTTAATATTGTATTTTTTGGCAATTGCAGTAGCTTTTTCAAGGTTGTCAAACAATGCAGTTTCATTAATTGGTTTCGGACCTTTAGAATAAAGATCTGCCAGATTAATGTAGGCGATTCCGATATTGCTTTTGCTAATGATATCAAAAGATTCTTTTTCGGCAAGTGATGCTGTAGTTTTTAAAAAATCCAAAGTCTTTTGCCAATCTTTCTCTGTTCCAGATTCCAGTTTATCGGTCAAATAACCTCCGTAAGCTAATCTTGCATACAGTTTACTTTCTGGATCTTTTGCTTTATAAGCATGTTCAAGAGCCTCTTGCGCATATTTATGAACCTTTTCTGGCGATGCCGGAGAAAATAGATAGGATATATCGGACGCAATTTTAGCACATTGATCATGAGCATTTATTTTTGAGAAAAGCGTATACGAATGCAATAAATGATCGATGGCCTGAGGTTTGTCGTCTATATAAGACTTTAAATTTCCCATTGCCAGAGAAGCAAAAGCTTTAACTCTTATTTTGTTGCTTTTTTGAGCTAAAATATAAGCAGTGTCTGCATAACGAGTAAATTCTTTTAAATGCAATAAACGCCTTTGTGTAAGAGCGAGATACGAATAACAAATAACTTCATCGTCGATATTCTTTTTTTTCTTGGCTAAAGTAAGAGCTTGTTGCTGTATTTTTTTACTCGCAGATGAATCGGAAAAACGTTTGGAATAGCCATAGGATGCAATCTTTTCGACAGCCGAAATTTGTGCATTTATAGTGGTGATGAAAAACAAAATAAGAAACGAGAATAGCCATTTCGTTTCCTTATTTTTTATCTGATTTAAAGTGTTTTTTTCGTGCATACATTGTGGTAATTAAAGCCAAAGTACAAATTGAAAATAGACTAACCAAAAAAAACTGACTGCAAATTGGACAAGAAAATCCTTTGTAAAGTCTCTGTGTAGAAGTGGTTAAAGAGCGTATTTTCTCGATACTGGTATACAATTACCAAATAAAAATCTAAAGCATCCATTTGCCAATTTCGAATTGTGGCAAGTTGATCTTCGTAGTAATCTTGCTGTTATAAATTATTTTTAAAACTATAAAATTATGAATAAGAATTTTTTTACATTATTAGTAGTAGCTTGCCTTTTTATGTCATCATTAAGTTATGGGCAAGAAGATAGACGCATTAAAATTGAAATCGCTTTGAAAGATGGTAACAAAACGACAAAAGCTGTATTGAGATCTGCTACATTTTCTTTTACAAAATCTACTGTCAGCGGAACAGAATCGGAGGTAAAAAACAATTATTATTTTTCTCTTGATTTTGAAAAACAAGATATTGCCTTGCTGGCAGTTTTAATGAAAAATAAAGCAGGAGTTGATGGTCAAATTACCATGACCGATATATTTGGAAAGCTACCTACGAGAAAATTTGATTTTACAAAAGGAAGAATAGATTCTTTAAGCGATCAATTAACTGCCGATTATACCAGTGCTTACATTTCACTTCTTTGTGATTCTCTGATTATTGATGGCGTTAAAATTGAGTAGAGAAATGAATCAACTTAAGAAATTCACAAAAGAAGGAAATCTGTATGTCATGAAAAGGCAATACGGCTTTGGACTAATTGTGGTACTCGGAATGATTGCTTTTACTATTGGAGGCATTTATTATAAAAATAATGCAGTAATTGGCATTTTTGGAGTCTTGGCTGTTTTATGCTTTATTTCGATTTGGCAGGAAGGATTTAGTATTGATCTCGACAGAAAGGAGTTTAGAATAAAAAACGGATTGGTTAATAAACCCGTTCTGATTCCGATTGCTGATTTTCTCAATTTTGAAGTGGTCAAAGTCAGACATAATTTTATCACAACAAACGTTTGCTTAAATCTTTATTACAGAAAAGATAACAAGGAGAAATGCACTGGAATTGCACAAGGTTTTACAGCTAGATCCATGCAGAATTTGATTAATGAAATTAATGAAATTTTAGATGAACATTCGAGAAAGATATAACATCGAAGAAACGCTGTATTCTTTTTCATTTAATCCGCAAAAACCATCAGTAAATCAATCCTGGTGGTTTTTGGCTGGAATAACGGCAGGAGTAATAGCTTTACTATTGTTTTTTAATGATCTAGGAGAAGAAATGCGTTGGGTGATTGGTATATTCTTAATATACTTTTTGATTCATTTTTTATATGATATTCAAATAGCTTCTAAAATTCGGTTTACGTTTGATGCTCGTAATAATGCCGTTTATAAAACAAGTCCGTTAATTTCAAAAAAGAAAATAATGAATCTGGATGAAGCCATAATTTTTGTTCAATCAGAAATGGGAAGCTGGCATTATGCTTTAGGAGCAAAGAAAAGCCAGTTTGTTAAGAATTATAGAATTAGTGAAGGATTTAGTTCAGGGAGAAAAAGCGACGAAAGGCAAGATGCGTATGAGAATTTTATTCTAGTAAAAATCGGTAAGCTTCAAGAAAATGCAAATTCCAATCGCAATAATTAATTCGGTAAGAAGTCCTTCCACGTATACTAAAAGGTTAGGGCAGATGCAATGCTGCAGACGTAAAATATATCTATTAAAATTATCTCCAGTTAGAGCTGGAGATAATTCAATGGATACTTTAGATTTGCTTTTTTATAATATTGTAAATAAGTCAAATAGATTGTTTCAATTGTTTTTGTTTATCAAAATAATTTCATCTCCAGCGATAGCAAAAACGGTATGTTCTGGTTCAGGTTTCATGATAAATTTTCCAGTAAATTCTCCAAAAGCAGGCATTATCATTTGATTGTTTTTTTGAAAAAAACAACGCAGTTTCAAGCTTTGAAGCCCTAATCCGCGGAGGATTATTCCAGGATGGATATGTCCTGAGAAATTGAAAAAATTTTCTTTTTCTGTAGGATGATGGGTGAAGAGAAAATGATCAATCTCTAATGAATCAATGACAAGAATTCCAATTTGGTAATAATGTTTTTGGTCTATTATATCATGATTTCCTGCAATCAAATAAGTTTCTTGATTATGATTGGAAATCCATTCTTCAAATAAATCCCATTCAGCATTTTTGGCGCTGTGAAATAAATCTCCCAAAAAAATGATTTTTTCAGGTAGAAAATAATCCAAAACTTCTGTGATTTTTCTAAAATTTTCAGAAATGGCATTTTGCGGAATAGCAATTCCGTGTTTTCTAAAATGCGTTACTTTACCCAAATGCACATCAGAAATAATGACCGTTTTTTGCTTTTCCCAAAAAACAGCTCCGCTTGAATGAAGTATAAAGTTTTCGTTTTGTATTTGAATATTCATAAAGATCTATTTCATATAAGATGCAGTCATTTTCTGAATTCTTTCAGCCAAAGTTTCGCTCGAAAGTTTTTCTCTCAATCGATCAGTAATTATAGGAAAACTAAAAGGAGTTGGTTTTAAACATTGCTTCCAGATTATTTTTTGATTTGCAATTCGTTCCAAAGCCAAAATCAAACGTCCTTCTTCTAATTGATGTTCAAAAGTTTCACGGTAGGCTTGATGCAATAATAAATTATCAGGTTCAAAATCTCTGAAAACTTCAAATAACAGCTGAGAACCACTTTGCAAATGTTTAGTCTTAACCATTTTTCCTGGAAAACCGGTAAAAACTAATCCTGAAATTACCGCTATATCTCTAAATTTTCTTCTTGCCATTTCGGTCGAATTTAAACTTTTCTGCAAATCGTGATGCACATATTCGGTTGAAAATAGATTATTGTCTAAAACGGCTTCGATATCTATTTCCTGATCGGAAAGTAATTCGAAACCATAATCATTATAAGCTAAAGAAAATGTGATCGATTGCAATAAACTTATTCTAAAGGCCAATAAACTGGCTAAAGCTTCATGAACAAAACGTCCTTCAAAAGGATAAAAAATCGCATGAAATCCTTCTCTGGTTTTAAAAGTTTCAATTAAAAATTCATCAGAACTCGGTACGATAGATTCTTTTCGCTGTCTTTTAAATAAAGGCTGTAAAGCTTTTAATTCTGGCGAAAGATTATCGGTATTGGCGCGATATAATTCCTGTCGAAGCAATTCACTCATTTGAGAAGAAAGAGCCAAGCGTCCGCCCATCCAGCTCGCAATTTTAGATTCTTTCTTCGGACTCGCTTTTTTTACCAAAACCTGCATGTTTCTGATTTTGAACAATTCGAGTTTTTTTCCTGCGAAAATAAAAGTGTCGCCAGGTTTTAATTTCGAAATAAACCATTCTTCAATCGTGCCTATATAACCACCGCTGATGTATTTTACATTCATCACAGCATCGCCAACAATAGTTCCGATCTGCATTCTGTGATGCATGGCAATCATTCTGCTGTTTATTTTGTAACAGCCATTTTCGTCAATTTCCACTTTTTTAAATTCGTCGTAAGCATGAAGACTTTGACTTCCTTGTGTAATAAAATTTAGAATCCAGTTCCAATTTTCATCCGAAATGGTTTGATAACTAAAAGTTCCCTGAATTTCTTTGAAAATTTCGTTTGGATAAAATCCGTCAGAAACTGCCAACGTATTAAGGTATTGAACCAAAACATCCCAGCTGTTTAAATACGGAACACGATCTTCAATAACACTATTTTCAACCGCTTTTTTCAAGGCCGAAGCTTCGATTAATTCAATGGCATGAGTGGCAAGAAAATAAATAACGCTTTCTTTTCCAGGCTGATGTCCGCTTCGTCCGGCACGCTGCATAAATCGAGCAACGCCTTTTGGCCCTCCAACTTGAATAATCGATTCGACAGGAGCAAAGTCAACACCTAAATCTAAACTAGAAGTGCAGACTACGACTTTTAATTCTTCATTCCGAATAGCATTTTCTACCCAAAGTCTGGTTTCTCTGTCAATGCTTCCGTGATGCATCGCCATTTCGCCAGCAAATTCAGGATATTTTTCTAATAATCTCTGATACCATATTTCGCAAGCCGAACGAACATTGGTAAAAATAAGCGTCGTTTTACTGGCTTTTATAATTTTTGCCGCTTCATCAATCAGATGCAAACCCATATGTCCGCGCCATGGATACGTATCCATTTTCTCTGGAATTATGGAAATGACTTTTATTTTCTTGTTAATTACCGCTTTGATTAAAACAGAATTATTATACGCTTCAGAATCTACTCCAAGCAAAACTTCCTGCGCTTGCTGTAGATTACCAATTGTGGCTGAGATTCCCCAAATACGAATATTTTTCGCGATAGTTTTCAATCTTGACAAACCTAATTCTATTTGCACGCCACGTTTGGTTCCGAGTAATTCGTGCCATTCGTCAATTACGATTGAACTGCAATTTTTAAAAATATTAGCATACCCTTTTGTTGCTAAAAGTAGTTGCAGACTTTCGGGAGTTGTAATGAGCAAATCGGGCATTTTGTTTTTTTGCTTGGCACGTTCTGCAGAAGACGTATCTCCGGAACGAATTCCAACTGTCATTGGAATATCTAAATCTGTTAAAACTCGCTCAGCAGCTTGTTTTATTTCAACAGATAAAGACCGTAGAGGCGTAATCCAAATTGCTTTTAATCCTGAGTTATGTTTATTTTTGTAATTCGGATTTTCTTTGATGTAGTTTAAAATGATGGGAAGCCAAAGCGCATAGGTTTTTCCGCTTCCTGTTGGAGCATTTAGCAAGCCATTTTTGCCCTGCAGAAAAGCAGTCCAAGTCTGAGTCTGAAACGGAAAAGGTTTCCATCCCTGACTTTCAAACCATTCGCTGGCGATCTTAAATAACTGCTCTCTATTCATCTATAAAATCATATTTTTTAAATCTTCGATTGAATTGGCATCTTCAATTTTTTTATCGTGTCGCCATCTTAAAATACGCGGAAAACGGGTTGCCACTCCGCTTTTATGTCTTTTGGAAAGTGCAATTCCTTCAAAACCAATCTCAAAAACCAATTTTGGCGTAACGCTTCTTACGGGACCAAATCTTTCTAAAGTATTTTTTTTGATGAAATCATCGACCATTCTAAATTCCGCATCGGTTAAACCAGAATACGCTTTCGCGAAAGTGACAAGTTCACGTTCGTTGTTTTCATTTTCCTGCCAAAGAGCAAAAGTGTAATCGGTAAATAGATTGGATCGTCTTCCGTGACCGCGCATAGCGTAGGTGAGAACGGCATCAATCGTTAAAGGTTCAATTTTCCATTTCCACCAATCTCCTTTTTTTCTTCCAACTAAATAGGGAGAATCTTTTCGCTTCAGCATTAAACCTTCGCTTTTCATTTCGCGAGACTTTAATCTTTCATTTGTTACCTCTTCCCAAGTCGAAAAATGAATTCTTTCTGAAAGCTGTAACGGGATCTCTTTTCCGATTAAAGTCGTAAATAATTCTTCTAATATGGTTCGGCGTTCTTCGTAAGGAAGATTTCGAATATCTTTACCCTGCCATTCCAATAAATCGTAAGCTTTAATAATAACAGGTGTATTTTTTAAAACAGAAGCCGATACATTTTTACGGCCAATTCGGGTTTGCAGATCATTAAATGTCCCAATTTGATTCTCAATAAAAGGAAGAATTTCGCCGTCTATAACTGTTCCGTCGGGAATATTGCCAATGAAAGATTGAAATTCAGGATATTTATCGGTTACTAATTCTTCACCACGACTCCAAACGTAAATTTCATTGTCGCGAATAATAGTTTGAGATCGAATTCCGTCCCATTTATGTTCGGCACTCCAATCTTCAGGATTGCCCAGATTTTCAAGTTCGCTTTCAATTGGATAAGCCAAATAGAACGGATAAGGTTTTGATAAATAATCGCTGCTTCTTTCGTCCAAAATCAATTCTTGAAACGTAATCGTATTCGGATTCCAGTCGCCCATTAATTTATAAGCAAGAGTATCTTCGTCAATATTTTCAGCTTTAGAAAGCGCTCGAGTCATTAACTTTTGACTTAAACCAATTCTGAAACTACCCGTTATTAATTTAGTGAAAACGAATCTTTCGTAGTAATTTAAATTTAGCCAATTGGTTTGCAAATATTCTTTTTTCTCTGAGTCGGTTTTCTTTTTTAAAGCAATGATTTCCTGTAAAAATTCGGTCAGACTTTTATCAGAATGTTCTTTTGTGGTTGGAATAACCAAAGCAATCGTTTCGGCCAAATCCCCCACAATATGGTAACTTTCTTCAAAGAGCCAAAGTGGAATATTAGCCAATTCGTTTGCCCATAAACGCAATAAAGTCGTATTAACCGGTCGGGGAGGGCGACGATGCGAAAGAATAGCGATTGTCCAGACTTTGTCTTCGTCGTTTGCTTTTAGAAAATAATTCGTCAGCGCATCAACTTTTACCGATGTTTTATTAGAACTGTCTAAGGTTTTTATAAGCTCGGCAAAGTTTTTCATTTAATTATAAATTTTGAGTTATGAGTTTGAAATTAATAATTTACAATTCATCATTATTTGCATCGTTCGTTTCTCCCTCGTATTGTGTGTTGGCTGTTCTGGCATCGTAACCTAATTCTCTTAGATATCTCGAAAAAATATCAGAATATCCATGAGTGCATATGACTCTTTCTGCGCCTGTTGCTTTTATGCTTTCCAATAAACCAGTCCAGTCGCAGTGATCGCTTAAGACAAATCCGCGGTCAACGGCTCGTCTGCGTCTAGCTCCTCTAAAAGCCATCCAACCGCTTGCTGTTCCTGTTACAAAAGGAGTCATTTTTCTAATCCAAGTGCTTCCATGTGCGCTTGGCGGAGCAATTACGATATTGCCTAGTAGCTCTTCTTTTTTAGTTTCGGCAGTTACTCGTATAGTTGGAGGCAAATCAATCATTGGGCGCACAATATTGGTCATATTTTCAATTGCGCCATGCGTGTAAATCTGTCCAATGCTTGTGTCGAGATTTTTTAATAATCTTTGTGCTTTTCCTAAAGAATATCCAAATAAGACAGAGGTTTTTCCTTCTGCACGATTTTCAGCCCACCAATTATTAATTTCAGTCATAACATCTGCTTGCGGTTCCCATTTAAAAGCGGGAAGTCCGAAAGTACATTCGGTTATAAAGGAATGGCATTTTACAACTTCATACGGAACTGAAATTCCGTCGTCTTCTGTCTTATAATCGCCTGTAAAAACCCAGATTTCTCCTTTGTATTCCACTCTAATTTGTGCCGAACCAATAATATGTCCTGCTGGATGAAAAGAGAATTTTACGCCATTTATAGTAAAAGTTTCATTCCAGTTTTTGCCCGAAACATTAATGTCTCCCAAACGATGTTTTATTATTGGAATATTGGAATAATGTGTAATATAATTTTGGTGTCCCCATCTCGCATGATCAGAGTGGCCATGTGTAATAATGGCATTAGTTACCGGTCGCCATGGATCCAGATAAACATCGGCCTGCTGGCAGTAAATTCCTTTATCGTTAAATTGTAATAATGGCGGATTCATTTTTTAATTTGATAATTAGAAAATTTGGCAATTAGATCATTTTATGCGCTTGCAGCGATAATGAGATAGGCTATGAGTGATATGCTCAATACAAACAGCATCATTGTAATAAAGGTAAGCATTGCGGTTGAATATTGATACTTTCCTTTTTTTAATAGTTTGATAGTGTGAATGTAACGCAGATATGACAACAAAATGGTCAATGCGCCGGCAATTAATAAACCAATCCCTAAATAGATGGTAAAGTTACTATTGGGCGGAACGGTTTCTGCTAAATGTTTAGCGGGAACATGTTTTAAAAATAACGAAAATTTTACTGCTACAAATCCGAAAACCATGATCCCAATTCCAGTGCGAAGCCATGCTAATAAAGTTCTTTCATTAGACAAGTATTCATTCATAACTTCCTGATCATTTTTTGGCGACATAACTGTTTTAAGATTCTTTAATATTCAAAATTTGTATAAGGTGGACAATTATATTTATCATCCTCATTATCTAGGTTATAGCTGTCATAAGGATTAGCATCATCATAAGTTGAAAAAGGAGTATTGTCCTCAGCAAGATTTAATCCGCTTTCAATAATTTCATAGCAATCATTAGAATGGCAATTGTATTGATTTCTGTAGTTGGTATCTGGATTTTGCCCAGAAGTAAACTCTTCATCCAAAGCTTCATTTTCATGTGCAGTATCAATATGATCAGGTTTTCTGCACTTAAGATTGTTTAATCTTGCAATTTTTAGGTTGTCATTATCTGTTCTCATAACTACTATTTTTAAGTTGTAATTTTTCGACTTTTGATATATACAAATTTGAAAATTAGCTACTTGAAAAAATTATAAGATTTGATTTTAATTTTACATGATTTATTTCTGCAAAATTTTGACTTAATTTTTATTTTATAAAAATCAATTATAATTCTGTAAAATAAGCACTTACGTATTTTGCAACTTTGTATATATTAATTATTTAAAAATTATAACATTATGGAAACTTCAAGAAAAGATTCGAAATCTGGAATGAAAGATTCTGGAAAAACTCAAAAATCAACTTCTGGTTCTAGAGCAAAAAGCACTACAACAAAATCAACAGATTCAAAAGGTAGAGCTGGGCATTAATTTTTTTAGTTTTCTAAGTAGAACTAAATAATAAAAGCGTGCTGTTTATATATAAACAGCACGTTTTTACGTTTTATTAAGCTTAAAGTTTTATTTTAAAACTTCCTGAATTGTTTTTACAAAGGTCTCAATAGGCTGAGCACCCGAAACAGCATATTTGCGATCAAATACAAAGAAAGGAACTCCTTGAACTCCTATTTCGGCAGCTTCTTTAATATCTGATTGTACTTCTTTAAGAAATAAGTCTTCGCTTTCTAGAACTTCTCTAATTTCATTTTCTTGTAAACCAGCCTGAATTCCTAATTTAATCAAGGTTTGACCATTGTTTAGATCTTCTCCGTCAGTAAAATAAGCTTTAAAGAAAATTTCTTCCATTCGATCGCCAATATTTTTAGTTTTAGCCAATTGAATGATTCTATGCGCGTTTAAAGAATTTGAGATAACAGCCTTATCAAAATTATAATCTAAACCAACGCTTTTAGCGCGTTCTGCAACACCTTTATGCATTTCTTTAGATTGTTCTATTGACATGCCTTTTCTTTCTGCTAAGAACGCGTAAACATCCATATCTGGTTGCGATGTGATTGTTGGATCCAGCTGAAAGCTTTTCCATTCAATTTCAAATTCGTCATTAGGAAATACTGCAAGCGCAGTTTCCAACTGTCTTTTTCCGATGTAACAAAACGGACACATGATGTCCGACCAAATTTCTATTTTCATTTTACAAAGATATAGAAAATTGTTGTTTCAGGTTTCATGTTTTAGGTTTCAAGTTGATATGCTATGCGTTTTTCTAACCGCGAAGTGCGCTAAGATTTTACGCAAAGTTCGCAAAGGTTTTTGTTTCGGATTGTTTGGAACGCAAAGTGCACAAAGATTTTACGCAAAGTTCGCTAAGTTTTTTTTCTAAAGTCTTTAATAAAGATTATAAGTACACAAAGCTTTGTGTTCTTAGCATTCTTAAAAAAATTAAACATAAAACTTAGCGAACTTTGCGTAAAATCTTTGTGTTCTTTGCGGTAAAAAAATATACAAATAGTATATCAACTTGAAACATGAAACCTGAAACTCAAAATAAACCTAAATAAAAAACCGCAACTCTTTATGGGAATTGCGGTTTCTAGGTATAAAAAATGGTTGGTTAATAGCGATATCTTTTTTTTTACAATGATAGATCTTTTATTTAAAACTAAAAAATATCCCTGTAACAGAAAGAAACTTTAATGTTAACTATTTAACATTACAGGCATTACAAGCATTGTTACTGTTTCTCCTTCTTCTAAACCGTCAACTGGCGTTAAAATACCAGCTCTGTTTGGTAAAGACATTTCAAGCATAATCATGTCAGACTGCAGGTTTGTTAGCATTTCAGTTAAGAAACGAGAGTTGAAACCAATTTGCAAATCATCACCTTGATAATCACAAGTCAATCTTTCTTCTGCTTTGTTTGAGTAATCGATGTCTTCTGCAGATACGTTCAATTCTGCTCCAGCAATTTTCAAACGAATCTGGTGCGTAGTTTTGTTAGAGAAAATCGCAACACGACGAACAGAGCTTAAGAATAAAGAACGGTCAATCATTAATTTATTTGGATTTTCTTTCGGAATTACCGCTTCGTAGTTCGGGTATTTTCCGTCAATTAAACGACACATTAAGATATAATTGTCAAATGAGAAAGTTGCATTTGAATCGTTGTACTCGATTTTTACTTCAGCATCAGAAGTTCCTAAAATACTTTTTAAAATGTTTAAAGGTTTTTTAGGCATGATAAAATCTGCAACTTGAGACGCTTTAACATCTGTACGAGAGTATTTTACCAATTTGTGAGCATCTGTTGCTACGAAGATTAATCCTTCTGGTGAAAACTGAAAGAAAACTCCAGACATTACCGGACGTAAATCATCGTTTCCTGCTGCGAAGATAGTTTTGCTTACTGCAGTTGCTAAAACCTCTGCAGGAACAAGTGTTACAGATGGATCTTCAAGACTTACTGCTTTAGGGAATTCTTCTCCTGCAGCATAAGCCAAGGCATATTTACCTGAGTTAGAACTAATTTCTACTGTGTTGTTATCTTCAACAGTAAAAGTTAACGGCTGCTCAGGAAAAGTTTTTAAAATTTCAAGCAAAAGTTTCGCTGGAACAGCTACACTTCCTTTGCTTGTAGAATCGATTGATAATGTAGCCGACATAGTCGTTTCAAGATCTGAAGCTGAAACGGTCAACTCATTATTGTTTAGTTCAAACAAAAAGTTGTCTAAAATTGGCAACGTATTGTTGCTATTGATTACACTACCTAAAACTTGTAATTGTTTTAATAAGTACGAACTCGATACTATAAATTTCATCTGTTTTATTTTATTTTTTGATGGATGCTTTAGCAAATAAAGGGCTAAATATACGGATTACAAATATATCTTAAACTATCTAAAGTATTACATTTTTTTATTAACATCTATTTGCTGTATTTTCTTTTTCTTACAAAAGTAAATACAAGTCCGAAAACCAATAAAATTAGAATTGGAACTCCGATAGTTATGAATTGCGTAAAGGTGTAGCTTTCGTAAACTTTTTCTTTATCTAATAAAGGCAGTTCTACATCTTTACTTCTAATGTTAATAAGTCCAGTATCGTCTAAAAGATAATTGATACAATTCATAACGAAGTCTTTATTATCATATAGGTTTCCTGTTCTTTGGTCGTAACCTAACTCAACTGGCATCATGTTTTTGTCCAATTGATTTCTTGCAATGTCTCCGTCAGCAACCACAATCATTTTATTTGGTTTTCCTTGTGCTGTAAAAGAATTGTCTTTAAAAGGCAATACTCTGTTTTCAAAAGCAGAATGAAAAGAACCTTCCAATAATACCGCTAATGGTTTATTTCCTTTATTCAAATAATCCTGCGGAGTTGTTTTTTCGGTAACCATGTTCAGGTTAACCTCTACAGGAGAACCAATTGTTTTAGAGTATTGAGAAGATTGCAATAAAACGGTTTTCTTGATTCCGTTTTTCAAAGTGTCAATCGGATTTGCAAAATCGAATTTAATTCCGCCTAGATTCTTAACAATAGGATGCTGGCTCGTTGGATAAACCTGAGGAGCAAATTTCCAGATGAAATCCTGATATTGTGTAGCGCTTCC
This sequence comes from Flavobacterium tyrosinilyticum, assembly GCF_023656565.1. Taxonomy (GTDB): domain Bacteria; phylum Bacteroidota; class Bacteroidia; order Flavobacteriales; family Flavobacteriaceae; genus Flavobacterium; species Flavobacterium tyrosinilyticum. Next base: position 28,203 of record NZ_JAMOKG010000005.1, on the reverse strand, counting down.
CTGTTCGCCAGTAGCCAATTTTATCGGAGTTCCTTGTTCATCTTTAATTAAATCAGGATTAATTCTAAATCCGTATTTAAAGAACATATCGTTTAGATTTAAATCTCTTGGATAGGCCAGAGTTGCGCCCATATCATTATACAAACTATCCATATCGGCAGCCACCTGGTCAATTAGCCAAAGCGTTTTTCCGCCGTTCATAATAAACTGATCCAGAACCTCTTTTTCTTCGTCAGAGAATTTTTCTGTTGGTTTAGAAATAATGGCTAAATCGTATTTTTTTAATGCATTTAAAGTCCCATTCGGATCTTTAGCAACAGAATCCAAAGTAAAAGGGCCAATGAAATAGCTTTCGCGAATCTGCATTAGCATTTTGGCAACGTGAACTTCGTTCAATTCGCCATTTCCTTTTATGATCGCAACTTTTTTCTGTTTGTCTTTTGTGATTTTATTGATAGCATCGGCAATAGAATATTCTAAATGCTGAATTGATCCGATTACTTTCTGAGTTGTAGAAGCTCCCATTATATTTTTCAATAAAGGAATATTAACTTCTTTGTTGTTGTAAACTGCAACTGCCCAAGGAAAAACCATTGCTTGAGATTGTTTTCCTTTATCGTCGACCGTAATATTTATTGGAGTTAATCCTTTTTGGAAAAGCGATTTTGTCAATTCGTCGCTTTCTTCTTCATTTTCTAACGGATCAACAAATTCAAAAACAATATTGCTGTTATAGGCTTGAAACTCTTCTAATAACTGTTTGGTTTCCTGCTGCAAACGTCTAAAATCTGCAGGAAGATCGCCAGCCATATAAATTTTTATAGAAAGCGGATTCTGAACTTGTTTTACAATCCCTAAAGAAGTTGGCGATAAGGTATAACGTTGGTCTTTTGTTAAATCAAAACGATGAAAAAAGAGTGTTCCTAGAACATTTAGAACAACTAAAATAAAAATAGTGATGCCTAATGTCTTTAAATTTTGCTTTGTAGATAGTTTCATTAGGCTTTAAAAGATTTTAATTGGTAAACAGTAAAAGACAAGAAAGCAATAGCAATGCTTAAGAAATAAATAATATCTCGAGTATCGATAACGCCACGGCTCATACTTTTAAAATGATTCTGCATTCCTAAAACCGAAATAAAATTGTTTGAACCAGGTATTAAAGTAGCCAGCCCTTCGAAACCAAAATAAAAGAAAAAGCATAGGAAAACGGCAACAATAAAAGCCACAATCTGATTTTCGGAAAGTGTAGAAGTAAAGATTCCGATTGCGGAATAAGAAGCAATTAGAAATAACAGTCCGAAGTAAGAACCAATTGTACTTCCCATATCAATATTGCCTTCTGGCGAACCTAAATCTGAAATTACTTTTACGTAAATTAAGGTTGGAATAATCGCTAAAATGATCAATAGAAATGAACCAAAAAATTTTCCATTAACGATTTCCCAGATTGATAAAGGTTTTGTCAATAACAATTCTAAAGTTCCTTGTTTTTTTTCGTCAGAGAAACTTCTCATGGTTACGGCTGGAATTAAGAAAATTAAAATCCATGGCGCCAAAGTGAAAAACGGAGTTAAATCGGCATAACCTGTATTTAGAATATTGTAATCTCCTTCAAATACCCATAAAAAGAGTCCGTTGCTGATTAAGAAAATCGCAATGACCAAGTAGCCAATAGGAGAACCAAAAAAGGATTTTATTTCTCTTAGAATTATAGACTTCATATATTTTGTTTCAAGTTTTTTCTAACCGCAAAGAACGCAAAGTTTTACGCAATGTTCGCAAAGTTTTTGCTGAAAGCTTTGCGAACTTAGCGTTTTTATAAAGCTTGTTAAGAAAAAAACTTGCGTTCTTTGCGGTTAGATATCATTTTAATTTAAACTCACCAATTTATCAACGCTCCACGCTTCTGGTTTTGCATTGAATAATTTTTTTGTAAAATCCCAAACGGTATTAAATAGTTCAGAGTTTCTGTAATTTTCTAAATCTTCTTCGGTTTCCCAATAACTGTAGGTAAAAAAGATACATTTATCGTTTTTGTCCTGATACAATTCTAAAAAACGATTTCCTTCTGCATTTCGTATTTTCTCTTTCACCGATTCAAAATTCTCTAGAAAATCAGGAATTTTTTCTTCGTGAAAACTCATTTTTACTATTCGAACAAACATGTATTCAATTTTAGATTTTAGAATTCAGATTTTAGATTTTTTTGAAAGCTAAAGTCTTACAGGTGCGCAAAAATACCAAATTTGATTGTTGTTTTAAATAAAAAATGAAATATTATAAAATCATGTTTTTCAAATTATAATCAGAACAAGTTTTTCAAATATAGCCCGTGGTTTCAACCACGGGAACACAACGTTTATAATAATGCGTCCCCGTGGTTGAAACCACGGGCTATGTTTATGATGTAATGAATAATCTGCTCAATCAGCAAAATCTGCGAGAGAATTAATCTAAAGTCTGAATTCTAAAATCTAAAATTAATTTACGAGAATTTAATCGTAATCACATCACGATAATTCAAACCAAGGAGACTATTTGCAGAACCTACTTTAGAAGGATTGCTTCTAAAAATAGCAATTTCCAGAAAACCGGCTTCATTAAAAATAGCCAGTTTTTCTCCTTCATATGTTTTAATCGGATATTTATCTGAAGTTGCAATTGCCGAATAATTGGGCAGAATGGTTTTGATGCTTTTTGGACTCATCACAATTTCGTACGGACGTCCGCGTGAAATTTCTAAGAATTGTTTTTTAGAAATATTCGTTACCACGTTTCCAAAATGATCAATGTAAATAATGTTTCCTTTTATAGAATTTCCGTCGTCGGCTACAAGAGCTTGCAATTCGGTAGCTTCTTTAATAGATGAAATCTCTTTTCCAATTACATTCAATAAGCCACCTCTAGATAGGTGAGAAGCTACTTGAATAAAAATATCCAAATCGGTAGCTTCAATCGGGAAACGATCATGGATATTAATTGCCACAATTTTCTGCGGAACTATTTTTTGCGTCAACATACTTAAGATTCCGTTATCGGCACAAATAAAATAATGATCGTTCCACTGCATAGCAATGTGCTGGTTCTCTTTATTACGCTCAATATCAACGCCAATAAGGTGAACCGTTCCTTTTGGAAAGCTCAAATAAGCGGCTCCAATAATATAACTTGCTTCGGCAGTATTAAAGGGATCAATGTCATGAGAAATGTCAATGATCTGAACTTCTGGATTTTCAGAAAGTATTTTACCCTTCAGCGACCCCACAAAGTGATCTTTCAAGCCGTAGTCTGTAGTAAGGGTAATTATTGACATAATTTTGTTTATAACTATTGATAGTATTTAAATCTAAATTTCATTAAATTTGAGAAATGCAAAGCTAATAATAGTAAACACAAATTGAAAGAAAGAAAAGACAATTTGTAATTTTTAAAGCATTTGCAAGTTACAATATTCAGTAACACGGATTTAAGTTTGTTTTGATAAAACTGAAAACCGCCACTGAATACGGTGATTAAAAAAAGACCCGACAACCACTAAATATTAAAAGGAATTTTTAATTTAAAACTACTTCATTTGAACGAAAGAATAATCGAGCTAGTAGATATTGCACCAAAAGAATTTTGGGGCGCACAGGACAGCCATTTAGAAATCATTAAAAAGTATTACCCGAAGCTTAAAATCGTAGCGCGAGGGACAACTTTAAAGGCATTTGGCGAAAAAGAAGTTTTAGACGAATTCGAAAAAAGATTTCAAAGATTAATGCTTCATTTTACACGTTACAATAATATTGACGATAATGTAATTGAGCGTGTAATTATGAGTGATGGTCAGGAAGAAAAAAGAGCTTATGATCATGATAAAATCTTAGTTCATGGTGTTGGCGGTAAGATTATCAAAGCAATGACGCCAAATCAGCAATTGCTGGTTGATACGATTAAGAAAAACGATATGGTCTTTGCTATTGGTCCTGCTGGAACCGGAAAAACATATACCGGTGTCGCTATGGCGGTTAAAATGCTAAAAGATAAAGAGGTAAAAAGGATCATTCTAACGCGTCCAGCGGTTGAAGCGGGAGAAAATCTCGGATTTCTTCCTGGGGATATGAAAGAAAAACTAGATCCTTACATGCAACCATTATATGATGCATTGCGTGACATGCTTCCGAATGAAAAATTAGAGGATTATATTTTGAAAGGAATAATTCAGATTGCGCCACTTGCGTTTATGCGTGGGCGTACGCTTGACAATGCCTTTGTAATCCTTGATGAAGCACAAAACACCACACATTCACAAATGAAAATGTTTTTAACCCGTATGGGAAAAAACGCCAAATTTATGATTACGGGTGATCCAGGACAGGTCGATTTACCAAGAAGAACTATTTCGGGTCTTAAAGAAGCTATTTTGGTTCTGAAAGACATAGAGGGTATCGGAATTATTTATTTGGATGATAAAGATATCGTTCGCCACAGATTGGTTAAAAAGGTGATTGACGCTTATAAACAAATCGAAAATCACGATTAATAATTATTGTAGTGAAACGTTAAATGTAAATCGTGAATTGTGTTTTAACATTTATTAATATTCGTTTTGTACGTTTCTAGTAAACGTGCAAAACGAATATTTTTTTTTGAAGCATATTAATATAAAAAATCAATGACGATAAGAATTTTTAGTCTTTTAATTTTGATTTGTTTTTTTTCATGTAAAAAAACAGAAATACCAGTAAATAAATTTGTTGGGGTTTGGTATGATACGGAGTATATTGTGCCAGGCAGATATTTGTTAAAGATAAATAAAGACAGCACTTTTTCTTATAAAGGAGCGGGGTGCGACTGGAGAGTAATTTCCAAAGGGAAATGGAAACTAGTAGGGGATTTTATTGAATTAAACAGCACGAGCAGCGATACATGTTATCGAATGTTTCCATATACAAGATGTATAAAATTTGGTGAAACTAGAAGAAAAGATACGTTGACTATTCCAAATTGTAATCCTAACCAAAATGCCGACTTTTTAATTTTTTCAAAAGAAAGATTCTATCTTAAAAATGATTCTTTAGTTTATGAATTTAAAGCTAGTTCTAATTGTCCAAGTTATGACACGTTAAAAAGAGTTTATGCGCGTACTGCGAAAATTAAAAAAACGTATTAAAAAATGAAACAATTAGATGATTTCTACCTAAACCAAGAAGAACCTATAAAAGAATTATTCTTGGCATTAAAAGAAATCATTCTAAAACAAGATTCAGATATTACAAATACTTTAAAATACGGAATGCCATTTTTCTGTTATAAAAAAAAGATGTTCTGCTATTTATGGATTCATAAAAAACTCAAAAAGCCTTATATAGGAATTGTAGAAGGAAAACATTTTGATGAGCCTTTTCTAATTCAGGAAAATCGTTCGAGAATGAAAATTATGATGTTTGATGTTAATGAAGATTTGCCTTTGGAGCAAATAGAAGCTATAATCCAAAAAGCAATAAATTTATATAAAACAGGAATTGTTAAGATTTAAAATGTTTAAACAGCAATATTTAATGGAATAGTTAAATAAATAATAAACTTACCTCAATTTTGGCTTTCAAAGCCTGTAATCTTTGTCTAACCGAGCTTAAAGCCATAAATTTGCACATCATCGAATTTGATAATTAATATGACAAAACTTAAAAATATAAAAGTTGTAGTAAGTGACCTTGACGGAACTTTACTCAACCCACAACACAGAATTTCAGATTACACCAAATCAATTTTTCAAGAACTTCACAATCAAGGTTATTTGATTGTTGTAGCTACAGGACGCCATCACCTTGATGCCATGGCTATTATCGAAACACTTGCAGTACCGGTTTATTTGGTAAGTTCTAACGGAGGAAGAATTCATTCGCCAGATAAAGAAGAACTTTTTGCCTTCAATTTGGACAGCGATGTAGTGAAAGCGGCATTGAATATCGAAATCGATCCAGATGTTACGGTTGTGTTATTTAAGGAAAATGTATGGCAAACCAATAAATGGAATGAAAGATTGAATTCTTTTCAAGCCGAATTAAAATACCGTCCAGAATTAGTAGATTACAAAACTATAGAGGATTTCAAAGCAATTAAAATCTTCTTTTCATGCGATAATCACGAGAAATTAGTAAAAGTGAGAGACGCTGTTTTGGCCAATTCTTCAGAGCATTTGCATCATGCTTTTAGTTTGCCAACTTGTTTAGAATTTATGGACAAATCGATAGATAAAGCGGTTGCTATTGCAAAAGTGTTAGAAAAAGAAGGATTTACTATGGAACAAGCGGTTTCGTTTGGCGATGGTTTTAACGACTTGCAAATGTTGTCAGCAACTGGAAAAGGATTGATTATGGGGAACGCTCCTTCAATTTTAAAAGATGCTTTACCAGATTTAGAAGTAATTCAAACCAATGCAGAAGACGGAGTTGCAAGATATATTGCATCTAAAATTTTAGATAAAGAATTGGCGACAACTTAATTTAGAATCATATTCAAACTAAAATCCTTAAATATTTTATTTAGGGATTTTTTTATTTCTGAATCTTAAAATTTCATGGTGTAACTCTCTGAAATAATTTTAAATTTGCATTCATAAAAAACAACACAACAAATGAGCAACACAATCACAACTACAGATTTTAATTTCCCGAATCAGAAATCAGTTTACCGCGGAAAAGTTAGAGAAGTTTATAATATTAATGATGAACTTTTAGTAATGGTGGCAACAGATAGACTTTCGGCTTTTGATGTAGTTTTGCCAAAAGGAATTCCGTATAAAGGACAGATCCTAAATCAGATTGCAACAAAATTTATGGAATTGACGCAAGATATCGTTCCAAACTGGCTGATTGCAACTCCAGATCCAAACGTTGCTGTTGGACATTTATGCGAGCCTTTTAAGGTAGAAATGGTAATTCGCGGCTATTTATCTGGTCATGCAGCTCGTGAATATGCTGCGGGTAGAAAACAAATCTGCGGTGTTACTATGGCCGAAGGTTTAAAAGAAAACGATAAATTCCCAGAACCAATCATTACACCAACTACAAAAGCAGATAATGGTTCTCATGACGAAGATATTTCTCGTGAAGATATTTTAGCAAAAGGAATTGTTTCTGAAGAAGATTATTTAGTTTTAGAAAAATATACTCGCGCTTTATTTCAAAGAGGAACTGAAATCGCTGCAAAACGCGGATTGATTTTAGTGGATACCAAATATGAGTTCGGAAAAACAAAAGACGGTATTGTTGTTTTAATTGACGAAATCCATACTCCAGATTCTTCGCGTTATTTCTACGCTGACGGATATGCTGAAAGACAGGCTAATGGAGAGGAGCAGAAACAATTATCTAAAGAATTTGTTCGTCGTTGGTTGATCGAAAATGGTTTTCAAGGTCAAGAAGGACAGCAAATTCCAAATATGACAGACGAATATATCGAATCTGTTTCTGAAAGATATATCGAATTGTTCGAGAATATTTTAGGAGAAAAATTTGTAAAAGCTGATATTGACAATATTGATCAACGTATTGAAAAAAACGTATTAGATTACCTTTCTTCAAAATAGTAATTTCGGGTTTAAACTAACGATTTAAACCATGAAATTTATAACCCAAAAAAATGCCCTGCTATTTGTATGTTTTACAGCAGGGCATTTTCTTTTTGCGCAGATTGATAAAAATGCGACAAAGGAAACTAAAAACTTATATCAGAATCTTAAAACTATTTCCGAAAAGCATATTCTTTTCGGGCATCAGCACGCGCTTGAATACGGACATGGATGGAGTAACGAGCCTAATCGTTCAGATGTAAAATCGGTTACGGGTTCGCATCCTGCCATTGTTGGGATTGATTTTAGCGATTTTTCAGGTCGTTCCAAAGACCAAATTGAAAAAACAAAAGAAGTTTTAAGAAAGAACGTAATCGATACTTATGAAAGAGGCGGAATTACAACTGTTTCTTGGCATTTTAATAATCCAGCTTCTGAAGGAGGATTTTATTGGAAAGGCGGAATTTCAGCAGCTTCCATGTCTTTGATAAAGCCTGGAGGTTCTCATCACGAGGAATACAAAGAGATTTTAAAAACTATTGCCTATTTTGCACATTCTGTTAAAGCAAAAGATGGAAAACTTTCCCCGATGATTTTCAGACCCTTTCATGAATTTGATGGCGATTGGTTTTGGTGGGGGAAAACGCATACTTCTCGAGAAGATTTTATTGCAGTTTGGCAGTTTACGGTTTCTTATTTGAAAGATACTTTAGGGGTTCATAATTTTATTTATGCTTTTTCTCCTGATAATAAATTTAATTCTGAAGCAGAATATTTAGAGCGTTATCCAGGCGATGAATTTGTTGATATGCTTGGCATGGATGATTATGGAGATTTTGGAAGAGATGGCAAATACGATCTAGATGCTGGATTAAGAAAACTTAAAATATTTTCTGATTTGGCTATAAAAAAGAAAAAATTAGCTGCATTTACAGAAACTGGACTAGAGTCAATTCCTAATAGAAATTGGTGGACAGAAGTTTTACTTAAGACTTTAAAATCAGATAATCTGCAATTGGCTTATGTTTTAGTCTGGCGAAATGATGTTACAAGTCCAACTCATTATTATGCGCCTTTTCCGGGACAAGTAAGCGAAAAAGACTTTATAAAATTCTATGATGATCCTTTTACTTTATTTGAAAAGGATTTGAAGAACATTTACAGCAAAAAATTTAAGATATAGTGTATTCTTCTACAAATTAAGAACGCAATTTAGGTCAAACTAAATTGCATTTTTTTATTTTTTTGAAGTAATCATGCAACCTTCTCGAGTTTTAAGTCGTCTAACTAGTAAATCATCATCATCATCAATCATTTAACAAACAATCATCATGAAAAAATCAGTAGTTATTTTAGGATTATTTTTCCTTTTTGGAAATGTTTCAATTGCATCAAATTCGGCATTTGCAGCTAAAAATCAAGTAGAATTTTCAGTTTATGGAAAATCTCCGTTGCATCTCGCCATTAGCAAAGGCGATATAGAGGCCGTTAAGAAGTTCGTTTTGTATGGCACCAATGTAAATAAAATGGAGAATAATATGACGCCATTAATGGTTGCAGCAAGATTTAACCATTGTGACATTATTAAATTATTACTTGCGAATGGAGCAGATTCCTCAATCGAAAATTCACAAGGTTTAACCGCTTTGCATTATGCAGAGTACGCAAAATCAGCAGATTCGATTACTATTTTGAAGACGCTAAAAGAGAATCGTAAGAATAAATAATAAATAGAAAAAGAAAAGTGCAATTCAAAAAAAACGGAATTGCACTTTTTATTTTAGAATGATATAATGTTATTCCATTTTCTCTTTTAAATTTTCTAGACCTTTTTGCAGATCGTTTCCAATCATTTGATCCATTTTTAGCATCGGAAGCATAATATTTGTTGGATAAGGAATTACACCGCTGATTCCCCATTTTACTTTTGTCTGATTTTCCGAAACAGGGTCGGTAGACATATATCCAACTGCAATATCTTCCATAGGTTTTTTAAAACGAAGAGCAAAATCCACACGTCTATTTTCTGTTATTTTCGTGATCTCTTGTTCGCCAACTCCAACTTCTTTTACATTGCTTTCCCAAAAAGATACAGCGCCTACTGCGCCATCAGTACCTTTATAAGTAATCCTTATTTTTGGATCCCTATTGGCCCAAACACTAAACTCATTTTGGTTTTTTAATGATCTGACATATTTAAAAATGCTATCAGCAGGTTTGTTGATCGTAATTTCTCTTTCAACCGAATATTCCTTGGGCATAAAATAAGCAACAATTAAAACAATCGAAATAAATAAAATTAAAATGACTAGTAATCTTTTAATGAAGATCATGGTTTTTTGTTTTTAAGGTTAGTGTTTTTTGGATAGATTTTTTTTTTGCTAGACAAAGATCTATAGGGTTTTTAGATTAAAATGTTATCTCTTTGATTTTTAATTCTATAGTAAATTTAAAAAATTATTTGAGAGTTTGAAATGAGGGTGGTTGCAAAAAAGATTAAAAATAAATAAGATTTATTGTAACATTTTCTTTTTTATGTAGTCTATTATAGTAAAACCATTAATTTGGTAACGTTTGGGTTCTTTAATTATCGTATTATTAAGTAACTGTTAAGAATTGGTTAAAACATGGTACTTTGTAATACACAATACGATAAAATGAATTACTTTTACATCAGAAATTAAAAATCATCAATAATCAATTAATAAACAATCAATCATTATGAAAAAATCAGTTATTTATTTAGGACTAGCCTTAGTAGCATTTGGAAATGTAGCAATGGCTTCAAACGGAGTTTCAACTGTTAAAAATCCAATTGAACGTACAGGTTATACAGCAAACCCTTTAAATGTTGCTATTAGCAAAGGTGATATTGAAACAGTTAAGAAATTTATTGAGTACGGAGCAGATGTAAATTTAATCTCAGAAGATCTTACTCCATTAATGACAGCAGCACGTTATAATAAATTTGAAATCATTAAAGTTTTATTGGCAAATGGCGCAAAAGCTAGTGCAAAAAATGAAAATGGTTTTACTGCATTGAAATATGCAGAATTATCAAATGCTTCAGAATCTATTGCAATTTTGAAAGATTTGAAATAACAGTATAAAAAGTTTTGAGTTAGTAGAAAAAAAGACCTTTGTGAGCAGAAGGTCTTTTTTTTGTTTTAGAATGAACTCTAAAATAAAAAAGCATCATTATGAAAATGATGCTTCTTCTTTTTTAAATCCCAACAAATTGATTTAAAAACTAAATATTTTGATTGCTATTCTATTGGTACATCTTTTTTTCTATTGAATACCCAGAATAAAATTGGGAATACTAATAAAGTTAAGACTGTAGCGGTCATTAAGCCACCGATAATGACAATAGCAAGTGGTTTTTGAGATTCTGAACCAATTCCTGTCGAAATTGCAGCAGGCATAAGACCTATAGAAGCCATTAAGGCAGTCATAACTACAGCTCTTGTTCTAGCTTTTACCCCTCTAAAAATGGATTCTTCGAGCGAGAATTTTGCTTTCAGATTATGATGGAATTCAGAGATCAAAATAACTCCATTTTGAATACAAATTCCCAAAAGAGCAATAAATCCAACTCCAGCAGAAATTCCGAAATTCATTCCTGTAATATGAAGCGCAATGATTCCGCCAATAATGGCAAATGGAACGTTGGCAAGAACAAGAAGAGAATCCTTAAAGTTTCCAAACAAAATAAATAAAAGAACAAAAATTCCAATTAAGCTGATGGGCACAACTTGTGCTAAACGAGCACTAGCGCGAACTTGATTTTCAAATTCTCCTGTCCAGCCTGTTGTGTAACCAGCAGGAAGTTTCAATTTATTTACTTTTGATTGTGCTTCAGCAATGGTACTTCCTAAATCTCGATCACGAACCGAGAATTTTACTCCAATAAAACGCTTGGTATTATCTCTGTAAATAAACGCAGGACCTGTAATGGTTTTAATATCACAGATTTCTTTTAAAGGAATTTTGATTCCGCTGATGGTTGGAACTTTAATTTCTTCCAAATCTTTTTCATCTTTTCTATATTCTTTTGAAAAACGAACACGAACATCAAATTTTTTCTCATCTTCGTATTTTTCAGTTGCTGTTTTTCCTCCAAAAGCTAATTCTAAAACCGCTTGAGCATCACTTAAAGTTACTCCGTAAGCAGCCATTTTTTCTCTATCAAGAATAACGCTTATTTCTGGCTGACCAACATTTCTCAAAATACCTGCATCTTTAATACCTGGAATGTTTTTAATCTGTGCCAAAACTTCATTTGCGAGCTGATCCAATTTATTCAAATCATCGCCATAAATCTTAACCGCATTTGACGCTTTAAATCCAGCTACCGATTCGGCAACGTTATCAATTACAGGTTGCGAGTAATTATAGGTTATCCCTTGGTGGACTTTTAGTTTTTCATCCATTGCATTAATCAAATCATCCATAGAGATTTTACGTTTCCATTCTTTTTGCGGAATTAAGTCTACTTGCAGCTGAATAAATCCAAAACCATTAGGATCGGTTCCGTCATTGCTTCGTCCAGTTTGCGATAATACCTTTTTTACCTCTGGAAAACTTTCCAAGTCTTTTCTGATTATTGCCGCCGTTTTGACACTTTCGGGAAGAGAAGTACTCATTGGTAATTCGGCGGTAACCCATAATGCACCCTCATTTAATTGAGGCAAAAATTCTGTTCCTAAAAAACCTGCAGAAAAGAAAACAGCTGCTAATAATCCTGTTGAAGCAATTAAGGTTTGAACTTTATGCTTAAATGTCCATGCAAAACCTTTAGAAACAATTCGATCCCAAAAATTAACAAACGGATTGTGTTTTTCTTTTACATTTTTATTCAATAAAATATGCGAAAGAACAGGTACAAGAGTTAATGTGAATATAAGGGCTCCCAACAATGCAAAACCTAATGTAAAGGCGAGGGGAGAGAACATTTTTCCTTCTACTTTCTGGAACGAGAAGATAGGAAGCAAAGCTGTGATAATGATTAGCTTTGAAAAGAAAATGGCTTTACCCATTTCAGTTCCTGTTCTTTTGATCAAGCTTCCTTTGGCAATTTTATTAAATTTCTCCATTCCCAATTGATGCGCTCGATGATCTAAAACTACAAACAAGCCTTCGACCATTACAACGGCTCCATCAATGATAATTCCGAAATCGACAGCACCTAAACTTAATAAGTTGGCGCTCATTCCCATCATTTTAAGACACAAAAAAGCAAATAATAAAGAAAGCGGAATTACGATCGAAACTGTAAAAGTAGTTCTCCAGTCTGCCATAAATAAGAATACCACGACAGTAACCAGAATAATACCTTCAAATAAGTTGTGCATTACCGTTTCGGTCGTAAAATTCATTAGATTATCACGATCGTAGAAAGTTTCAATTTTAATGTCTTTTGGCAAAACATTATCGTTGAGATCTTTGATTTTTGCTTTTATAAGGGCAAGTGTTTCTTGAGGGTTTTCACCTTTTCTCATTACTACAATTCCTTCAACGGCATCGTCATTATCTCCAAGGCCTGTTTGACCAACTCTTGGCATGGAACTTTCGTAAACTTCTGCTAGATTTTTAACCAAAATAGGATTTCCACCAGCATCATCAACAATAATATTTCCAATATCTGCCTTTGATTTTAATAAACCAACACCGCGAACAACAAAAGCTTGTCCGTTTTTCTCAATAACATCACCTCCCACGTTTAAGTTTCCTGCATTTACTGCATTATAAACCTGTAGTGGTGTAATATTATATTTGGCTAGTTTAATTGGATCAACTCCAACTTCGTATGTTTTAGTTTGTCCACCAAATACATTTAGATCGGCAACGCCAGGAAGAGAACGAAGCTGTTTATCGATTACCCAGTTTTGGTAAGTCAACAATTCTCTACTATCTCTACTGTTGCTTTTTACGATATATCTGAAAATTTCTCCTGTTGGGCCATAAGGAGGCTGTACGTCTGGTTCTACATCATCTGGAAGTGAAACATTCTTTAATAAATTGTTTACTTGAAAACGGGCAAAAGTATCGTCTACACCATCGTCAAAAATAATTTTTATAACCGATAAGCCAAACATTGTAATGCTTCGAACGCTTGTTTTCTTTTGAACAGAGTTCATCGCAATTTCAATTGGAGAGGTTACAAAACGCTCTACCTCTTCAGCACTTTTTCCGTTCCATTGCGTGATGATGATAATCTGTGTATTGGTAACATCTGGGAAAGCATCGATAGGCATATTTTTGAATGAAATAAATCCAGCAACAGCCAATAATCCTACCCAAAAGAAGGTGAATGCTTTATTCTTTAAAGAGAAAGCAATAATGTTTTTTATGAATTTGTTCATGTCCTAGTTGTTTAAAGCACCATAAATAAATAGCTGATTGTTTGTGATTACTTTTTCATTCTCTTTTAATCCGCTTGAAATGTAAGTAGTATCACCAACAACTCTGTAAACTTCTACTTGTCTTGTTTCTATATTATTACGGTCTTTAAATACCACAACAAAGTTTTTACTTTTATCAAAAACAATTGCCTTACTCGGCACGGCTATCATAGATTGATTTTCGTTGAAAGACAACTTAATATTAGCATTCATATCTGGCTTAAGCATATAATCTGGATTGCTTAGTTTGATTCTAGCCTGCATTGCTTTAGTTTCTGGATCAATTACGTTGTAGATTTTGTCAACTTTTCCTTGAAATATTCTATCTGGGTAGCTTAAAGTAGTTACGGCAGCAGAAGTTCCTAATTTTACTTTATTGATGTCAATTTCATTAATATTGGCCATTGCCCAAACTTCACTAATTTCTGCAATATCAAATATGTTTTCAGAACGGTCGTTACGCAAAAGCATATCTTGATTAATGCTTTTTTGAATAATAAAACCACTTATAGGAGCTGTTACTTCGTAAATAGATCCCGCTTTGATATTGTAAATTTTATACGTTTCTTGAATCTTGCTTAATTGCGACTGCGCTTTGTTTACTTCAGATTTTGCTTGGAGAACATCGCTTTCAGAATTTAATTTACCATCAAACAATTCTTGAGCAACTTTTAAATTATTTTTAGCAACAAGCAAATCACTTTTAGCATCTATAGATTGTTTTTCAAAATCGGCTACATCGGTACTTTTTATAGTTGCCAGAACTTGTCCTTTTTTTACATAATCACCAAGTTCAACATTTACCTTCATAACATTTCCACCAACTAGTGGGTAGACATCAATCATTTTATTGTTGTCAGCAGTAATTTTTCCGTAAAAACTAAGTTCGTTTTTTAAAGGCTGAGTTTTAGCTTCGGCTGTTGTAGTGGTTTTTAGCATAGTATTACTTAAAACAAAAGACGTATTTGTTTCAGGATTCTCTACTTGTTTTTTGCAGGCTGTTAGGGATAGACTTGCAATTGCGATTCCTATGAATAATGTATGTTTCATTTCTTTACTGTTTTAAAATAAATCTTTGTTAATGGTACTATTTAATTCTTCGCCGGCTATTACTACTTTTTTCTTTAATTCGTTTAACTGAATTATTGCCTGATTGTAGCTTTCCATAAAATCGGTAAATTCTAAAAGGCTTACATTTCGTTTCTGAAAATTGGTTAGCATTCCATTGTAAACGGCTTCAAAGTCTGAGTTTACAGTTGGCTTAATGACACTGTAGTTTTGCCTAGATTCATCCCATTTTGTCCAAGCTGAAGTAATTTCAGTTTGAAGTTGTAGCTCAAAATTCTGTTTTTCAACTTTAGATTGTTCTAAGATAGTTTGGGCGTATTTAATGTTTCCTTTGTTCTTATTCCATAACGGCAACGGAATCCCAACACTAACATTGGCTTCGTTGTTGAAGGCTCCGCTTCGCTGATCATAATTGGCTCCTAGAGTAAGATCTGGAATCGCAAGTGATTTCTGCCATTTCACATTCAATTCATTAGCTTCAATCTCTTTTTGTTTTGCTAAATAATCAGGTCGATTTGCAATGGCTTGTTCTTCAAAGCTTTTAAGGTCAAAAGCAATAACTTTTAAATATTTATTCGAATCATCTTTGCTAACAGAAGGAATTACATTTTCAGTTTCATTCAACAGCAGTTTCAAATTAGCTTGTTCATCTATATTGTTGTTTATTACTTCCAATCGTTCATTTTTGAAGTTGAGATACAACGATTGCAAACGAACAACATCCTTTAAAGGAATATTCCCTTTTTGAGCTTGAACTGAATAAGAATTGATCAAATTTTCGATATGAGCTAACTGTTTATCCGTGTTTTCAAGGTTTTTGGTATTGTAATAAACGGTGTAAAAGCTTTTACGCAACTGTAGTTTTAAAGTGCGAAGTAAATCATTGAATGAAAGTTCTGCCAATTGCGCATTGGTTTGCGCAAGTTTGATTTCATTACGCTTTTTACCGCCAAGATAAATAAGTTGCTCAATGCCAAATACTTTTTGCCCCTCTTTGCCTATGTCAAAAAACTTATCTCTTTCGGGGTTGTACGCATTCAGTTCGGCTGTTATTACAGGGTTTTCCCAAATGCGCGCCTGAATGGCTAGAGCTTTTGAAGCATCGATGTTATATTGCGATGCCAGCAAGAATAAATTCTTTTTTAAAAATTGGCTTTCACAGTCCTGAAGAGTGACTGTTTTTTGCGCTATTGCAGTCTGATTCAAAACTGCAAATAACAGCAATGCGAATAACTTTTTCATTGTATTGATTTTGAGTTATACAAATATGCTATCAACAGGCTTTAGGGGAGCTTAAAATCTACCTTAAAAATAGCTTAAAAAAGTTTACAATTCGAAAAATAATTGAAATAAATTCGTGTTAATATTTGGAGTTGAGTAGGTTATGTTGGCTTTGTGAACCGTAAGAATGCGCTGAACAATTCGTAACCCAAGTCCAAAGCCAGAAGTTCTTTTTGAATTTTGCCCGCGCATAAAAGGCTCAAAAAGATTTTTTTGTTCTTCTTCGTTTAAAGTGTCTCCAGTATTCGAAACGGAAATGATAAGATGGTAATGGTCAGTGCTTATTTTTACTTTTGCCTGTTTATTGTCCGAATAGATGTAGGCATTTTTTAAGATATTAGTTAAAGCAATTTCCAAAAGATTTTTGTTTCCTTTTATTTCCAAAGCAGTATCCAGATCATCACTTTCCTCCATTTCAAAAAGAATAACAAAATCGGGAAATGTTTTGTTGATTTTTTCTATTGAAGAAAATAAAATTTCATCTAGACGCTGAATTTCGATGTTTTCTGTATTTCTATTGTCAATTTTTGAAAGAATAAGCAGCGAATTAATTAGTTCGCCCAAATGATTGACATCAGCCAATATATTTTTAAGGAAAGAATTATTCTTCGGTTTTAGATCTGGATCAGCAATAGCGTTTTCAATCTGAGAAGTCATTCTAGAAAGCGGTGTTCTTAATTCATGTGAGGCATGAGCGGTAAATTCCTTCTGTTTTTGATACGAAACTTCAATTCGATCCATCATAAAATTAAACTCATCAGCAAGCAGATCGACTTCATTTTTGGTGCTGTTGGATGCAATTCTGGTATCGAGATTATTTTCGTTAATGTTTTTTATTTTTTGATGGAAAGCAAGAAGCGGATTCATCGCTTTTCTAACCATAAAAGAAGTTAATAGCCAGCAGATAGTAGTAAAGAAAATATACGAAACAACTAATGTGTATCTTAAAAAAAGTAATTTCTTTTTGCCATAATCATCAGTTGCTGATATCAAAGCATAAAAGTCCTTGTCGTTTGTATCATAAAAAACGCCATAGACTTCATAATCTCCTTGTTGCTTAAAAAAAGTTTTATTCTTTTTTAAATATTTCAAGTCTTCAACCGACCAATTAATTTTGGCGTCGTCAATACTGCTATAGATTAGCTTATAATTAGAATCGAAAACTAAGGTTTTCTCGTCATATAGTTTGTTAATAGAATTTTGATCTATTATTTTTAAAAGCTGGTTATCGATCTGTTTGACATTCACCAATAATTTGATGTTCGATAAAGCTTTAATTTCTAATCGATCGCGGAACTCTTCTTTTCTATAATTAGAATACAAAATGAATATCACTGTAGATGCCAGTCCGAAAAGGATGGTAAACAGTAAACTTACTAAAAGTGATATTCTATTTTTTAATGTCATTCCTGATCGCTTAGATAATAGCCGTAGCCAACCTTAGTACGGATAAGTTTTATTTCGTGATCCTTGTCTATTTTCTTTCTCAAAAAGTTAATGTAAACTTCAATTGTATTTTGATTGGTTTCAATATGGTAGTCCCAAAGTTTTTCAGCAATAAATTGTTTCGAAAGCACTTTTCCTTTGGCATGAGCCAAAATTAAAATCAACTTAAATTCTTTCGGAGTAAGTTTAATTTCTTCATTAGATCTAAAAACTTTCATATCTTCTTCAAAAATTTCTAAATCTTTGACTACAATTTTGCTTTCTATCTGCTGCGGAACTTCCTTTCGTCTTAAAAGGGATTGTACTCTAGCGTATAATTCTTCAAAATGAAATGGTTTAACCAAATAATCATCTGCGCCACTATCAAAAGAAGAAAGTTTATCTTCGATTTCACTAAAAGCAGTCAGCATGATTATTGGCGTTTTATTATCGATTTTACGAATGCCTTTGCAAACTTCTATTCCGTTTAATCCAGGGACATTGATGTCAAGAATAATCAAATCGTATTCGTACGGAAAATATTTTTTCAGTAACAACGAACCATCATAATAAGGAATACACTCGAACTTCTTAGAGGTAAAGAATGCTGAGATTTCTTTAGACAAAGTAAAATCGTCTTCGAGTAGTAGTATTTTCATTCTTGAAGGAAATTTATAAATTCGGCCATTTTTAAGAAACAGCCGAATTTAATATAAGGTATTGTTTTAATTGAAATAAGAGAACGTCTCATTGTTCTCAATCTTCTGTAATGACTCATAAATCAATTGAATAACATTTTCAACATCATCTCTATGAACCATTTCTACAGTTGTATGCATGTAACGCAATGGAAGCGAAATCAATGCAGAAGGAACACCTCCATTACTGTAAGCAAAAGCATCAGTATCTGTCCCTGTTGCACGAGAAGTAGCATGTCTCTGAAAAGGAATTTTGTTTTCTTCGGCAGTATCTACAATCAAATCGCGAAGTTTATTCTGAATAGCAGGAGAGTACCCAATAACAGGACCTTTCCCCATTTTAAGGTCGCCTTCCACTTTTTTATCAATCATTGGAGTAGTGGTGTCATGGCAAACATCGGTTACAATCGCAACATTTGGTTTTATTCTATGTGCGATCATTTCGGCACCGCGAAGACCAATTTCCTCCTGAACAGAATTTACAATATATAAACCAAAAGGAAGGGTTTTATTGTTTTCTTTTAATAAACGAGCAACTTCAGCAATCATAAAACCGCCCATTCTATTGTCGATCGCACGGCAGACAAATTTGTTTTCGTTCAAAATCATAAATTCATCCGGATAAGTAATAACACATCCAACATGAACGCCTAAAGCTTCAACTTGCTCTTTGTTTTCGCAACCTAAATCAATAAAAATATTGCTTAGTTTAGGAATCTCTTCCTTGTCGCGCAAACGAGTATGAATTGCAGGCCATCCAAAAACGCCTTTAACAATTCCATTTTTAGTATGAATATTGACTCTTTTAGAAGGAGCAATCTGATGATCAGAACCACCATTTCTAATAACATATATTAAACCGTCTTCCGTAATATAATTCACATACCACGAAATTTCATCAGCATGCCCCTCAATAACCACTTTATAGGGTGCGTCAGGATTGATTACTCCCACAGCAGTTCCGTAAGTATCCGTTATAAAAGTGTCAACATAGGGTTTCAAGTACTCCATCCAAAGTTTTTGGCCTTCACTTTCGTAACCGGTAGGAGAAGCGTTATTTAGGTAGCTTTCTAAGAATGCTATAGAAGTATCATTTAAGATAGAATTTGTGCTCATAAAAATATTTTTCTGCTAAAATATAAATTTGGTATTAGAGTTGTGTATAAATATATAATTTTACACTTAAATTATGATTCAATGAGATTAACCACCTTTTTATTTATACTCTTAGTTTGTTTTTCTTCTAAAGCCCAAGTTACTCCCAAAGAGAACGAACAAATGGGTTATATATTAACAGAGAAAGATTCTATTTTAGGCGACACCATTCAACTCCCAGAAATAATTATTTCAAAAGGGCAGAAGATGAGCCCAGAAGAAATGAAACAATTTCAAATTCTTCAAAATAGAGTTTACAAAGTTTATCCGTATGCAAAATTGGCTGCAGAACGATTAACGGCATTGAATAACGGAATGGCACGTTTGAAAACCAGCCGTGAAAAAAAGAAGTATTTCAAAATTGTAGAAGATTATCTAAATAATGAATTTGAAGAAAGACTTAAAAAGCTTTCTAGAAAACAGGGGCAGATTTTAGTAAAGCTGGTCCACCGCCAAACAGGAATTACAACGTACGAACTCATAAAAACACTAAAAAGCGGATTCAAAGCCTTCGTTTCGAATACCACCGCCAATTTGTTTGATATTAGTTTAAAAGAAGAATACAAACCCTATGATGTCAATGAAGACTATTTGATAGAAACCATTTTGGTCAGAGCATTTGAATCTGGTCGATTGTCAAATCAAAAACCAGCTACTCCAATAAATTATGACGAATTAATGAATCATTGGGAAGAAAAGGCAAAGAACCAGAAACCGACAAATTAAAAAAACATTTATTCATACAAAAAAAGACTCACAGAATTTGTGGGTCTTTTTTTTGCGAAATAATACCGTTTCAATTATTAATCAAAATATTAAAAATAGTGTTGTTATTTATTTTGATGTGTGTTTTTTGTATAATTATAAAGTTGCTGTTTTGTTAGATTTTTGGCTAGTTTGCTGTTTATATGTATTTTTTTTAACAAGTAATTGGTAAGAAATAGTTGTTTTTTGTAGTTTAATTTGTACGTTTACTATCTCGCAGTTATTTATTAAGCAAAATATTATTTTTATGGATAGAAAATTACTTAGTACATTAATGTTATTTTTGACCATTCATTTATGGTCGCAAAAGGGGTCTGATTCAGATTATACTGTATCGGTAAATGGACATAAAATTTATACTACGGAAAACTTTAAACAGCAGTTTAAAGCTAAGAAAAGTACAAGTAGGCAAAATCCTGTAACGGAGTATACGCTGTTACAGTTCACAAAAATTCCTTCAGTAGCAGAACAGGAGAAACTTAAATCCGAAGGAATAACTTTA
This sequence comes from Flavobacterium tyrosinilyticum, assembly GCF_023656565.1. Lineage (GTDB taxonomy): Bacteria > Bacteroidota > Bacteroidia > Flavobacteriales > Flavobacteriaceae > Flavobacterium > Flavobacterium tyrosinilyticum. Next base: position 7,344 of record NZ_JAMOKG010000005.1, on the reverse strand, counting down.
TTGAGCTACTTATCTAATAATGCGTACTATGCGGCAATAGGCTCGGAATTTTATAATAAGAGCAGTGTATCTGATAATATAAGAGCTTCAATAACAATTGATCCAAAGTATAAATTGGATCCATTGATTGTTGACAATGCGATACCCGATTTTGCTCTAGAGGGTGCAGATGGAATTAAAGTAGTGATTAGTTACTTTAAAGGTGTTGATGTCAAGGTTATTTCGCAGGATTTAGCAAGCTTGTTTTTAAAAGGCAGTAAAAATGATGCGACCTTTAACGAGGTTTATGTGCAGGCGAGCAAAGAAAAGCTAGAAGAAATAGCCAAATTTAACTGGGTTCAGAATATCGAGTTAGTAGCTGCACCGGTAGAAAGTGATAATAAACCAGGTGTAAGCTCGCACAAAGCAAATATTTTGGGTTCTTCAATCGCAGGACTAGGTTATGGATTAACAGGCAAAGGCGTTAAAATTGGTGTTTGGGACGGAAATCTTGAACAGCATAAAGACCATACTGGAAGAGTTATTAATAGAGAATATGAATCAAATTCTTCGCATGGTGATCACGTCTCAGGAACAATTGGAGGTGCAGGTTTAATAGACCCGAAAGCTAGAGGTATGGCACCAGAAGTGCAAATGTTTGGATGGAATTTTAATACGCAGTCTAATGGTCTAACAGTACAACAGGAGAGAGTTATAGCTGCTAATCAGGATGGTATTGAGATCACTTCCAATTCTTTTGGACTAAATTTGACTTCTGGGTTTAATACTGGAAGATATAATTCGGGAGATCGTGGAGATGATAATGTTACTACTTTGTTTCCTTATCTTTTAACGATTTATTCTAACGGAAATGCGCAAACGGCTTATCCTGCTGGTGGCGGATTTAATACTTCTACAAAAAACTCAAAGAATGCTTTGCATGTTGCAGCAAATAATCCTGATGATTTAATTAGCAGTTACAGCAGTTTTGGACCAACTATAGATGGTCGTTTAGTACCTCAAATTGCTGCAGTTGGTACAGATGTGTATTCCTTAGATTATAGTAATTCCTATCAGGTAATGAGCGGAACTTCAATGGCAACACCTGGAACTACAGGAACGGTAGCCTTACTTTACGAACGATATAAAAATATTTACGGAACAAAACCTTTAGCATCCTTAATGAAAGCTTTGGTTACAAATACAGCAAAAGATGTTGGTAATCCAGGTCCTGATTATAAATACGGTTTTGGTAATCTAAATGGCTTAAGAGCAGTTAAAGTTTTAGATAATAAGATGTTTTATACCGGAGCCGTTGCAAATGGAGCCAGTTATGAAAAAGAGATTGTAGTTCCTGCAGGATTAGTAAGTCTGAAAGTTTTGCTTGCTTATTCTGATGTGCAAGGAACTCCTGGAGCAACTTCTGTTCTGGTAAATGATTTAGATGTTAAAATTGTAAAAGACGGTGTAACTACTTTGCCATGGGTTTTAAATCCAACCACACCAAATGTAAATGCTGTACGTGGAGTGGATAACATGAATAATATTGAGCAGATAACTTTGGATAATCCTTCAGCAGGGACTTATAAAATTATTGTTACAGGTACAAAAGTTCCTCTGTCTACTCAAGAATTCTCTGTTGTGTATGATTATGTAGCCCCTGAATTAATTTTAACTTATCCTGTAGGAGGAGAAAAATTTAATACAGAAACTACAGAATATATTCGTTGGGATTATGAAGGTGAAGAAAAAAACTTTACACTTGAATATTCCTTAGATGGAGGAGTGACTTATCAGTTAATAGCTAAAGATATTCCATCGACCGCAAGAAATTTTGCATGGAAAGTTCCAGCAGGAATTGTCGCAAATACAAAAATAAGAGTAAGTGCCGGAAGTAAGGTAGATGTTTCAACCGCAGTTTTTAATATTATTACAGAACCTAAAAATTTGGTTATCGCCCCATCTGCTTGTGGTGTTTCTTCTTATAAAATGGATTGGGATCCAATTGCAGGAGCAAAGTATGAAGTTCTGAAAATGAATGGATATAAATTTGATGTTGTTGCAACAGTAACAGATCCTACCTATACTTTTACAAATGTGACTTCTGGCGAGGATAACTGGTTTTCGGTAAGAACTGTAGATATTGCAACCGGAATTGTTTCTGAAAGAGTTAGAGCTATAAATGTAGAGCCTGTTTCTGCACCTGTACTAAGTGCAGTGACTTTACCATTTTTAGAAAATTTTGATGCAAGAAAAGCAACTAATTATGTTTTTTCTAAAGGGACAACTGGTCTTGTCAAGTACGAATATATAAACCCAACATTTTTAGATGGAGCAAAAATGGCAGGTTCTGGTGATGTTTCTGCAGCTCCATGGGTAGCAAGTACAACAGCTAATGCTTTTGCAAACAATCCAAATTTTATTAAAAAAGTATCTTTCTGCGACATAGACGCAATAAGTCTAGCAGGAAAATCAATTCGTGTAAAATTTAATGTGATATGGAATAGTGTTGGTGCAGCAAATAAAAACTTTTTTAGACTTACTGTAAATGGGACTCCACTAAATAGCCAAGAAAATATTGGGGTTTATGGTGGACTTGCTTTGTCAGGAAGTAAAGAGTTAATATATGACTTATCTGCTTATGCAGGAACGACATTCAGCATAGCTTTTGAATCGGTTATAGATAATGACGCAATAGTAGTGAGCAATGAGAATGTTTATAGTTCTGTATTTATTGACAATGTCTCAATTTTTGAAGCCACAGCTACAGACCTTGAATTATCTTCATTGATACCCAATATCGGACTTACAGCTGCTGAAACAGTAAAGATAAAAGTATATAATCATTCTCCGGCTGGAGTAAGTAATATTCCAGTGTCTTATAAAATCAATGGAGGAACAGAAGTAGTTGAAACTATTCCGGGACCTATAAGTCCACTTAGTGAAGTTTCTTATGATTTTGTTCAGAAAGCAGATTTTTCAGTTGCAGGTGTATATAACGTAATTGGAAAAGTAGATTATCCAAATGATGCTGTTGATTCAAATAATACAATTAACAAGACAATTTATAATGTAGGATCTGATATTGTAATGGGATCTGCAGCTTCGGTATCTACCTGTTCAGCTGTATTTACAGATAACGGAACGCGTTATGGAAATTATGGAGACCAGCTTACACAAGTTATTACTTTTAAGCCAGAAACGGTTGGTAGCAGTATTAATGTGAACTTCACTGATTTTGATTTGGAACAGGATTATGATTATTTATACGTATATAATGGTCCTACAACAACTTCTCCTTTAATGGGTACATTTACAGGAGGTAATTTGCCACCATCATTAACTTCAACAGCTTCTGGAGGAGAACTGACTTTTAGATTGGTTTCAGATCAGATTGAAAACGGAAGAGGATGGATTGCAGATATTACCTGTGTTGCAAAACCAATTGTTAATGATGCAGCTATAGCTTCTATCGTAACACCTGAGGTTTTGGGAAAAAAAACAAGTACTCATGACGTAACAATTAGAGTTTCTAATTTAGGACCTACTGCTTTAATAAATCATCCTGTATTTTATCAGGTCAATGATGGAGCAAAAGTTACCGAGCTAGTTCCATCAATAGCTGCTTATTCTACTGTTAGTTTTACTTTTGCAGCGAAAGCAGATCTATCTGTCGTAGGTGCGACATACACCATTAAAAGTGGAGTTGATATAGCAGATGATAACGCGGCAAATGACATACGAGAGAAAATTGTATACAATCAAAATGAGTTGCCTGTTCATACAAACACAAATGGATACGCAATTTCAAAATTAAAATGGAATGATGTTGTGAATAATTCAGGAACAACAGCTTATTCTGATTTCAAGAATATAAAAATTCCAGTGTATGCTGATTTTACATATCAACCTGAAGTGACAATTACTAAACCAGAAACGCCAATTACCAGAGATCAGTCAGCATCGGTAGTAGGGGTTTTTACAATGATTGTTATTGATTTGAATGGAGATGGTAATTTAACTGATGAATTTTATGCAGGAACATTCTGGGTGAATACAGTTCCAGCTTCTGCATCACCTGCAATAGCATCAACAACAAGTACACATTATTTTAGAAATAATTTTACTTTAACAGGAGGGTTAACCATTCCGGCGGGTACAACTTCAGGAGAGAAATTAATGCGTGTAATACATATGTTCCGTTCTCCATCAGAATATTATAATGTTAATTTAGGACCAACTTTTGATGGATTAACAAGTTCAAGAGGCGACTTTGAAGTAGAAGAATATACGATTAATGTATTGCCTTATACGCTCGCTAATGCAAGCATCGAAAGAATAGCGGCGCCAATTAAACCAGGCAATGCGCCAGTATCGGTTACTGCTGTGATTCGAAATTATTCAGATTCAGCAATTACAAATTTTCCAGTAGCCTACAAAATCAATAATGGTACAGAAGTGGTTCAAAATTTTACAGCTTCAATAGCCGCAGCTGGCACTGCCAACTTTACATTTACCACTAAAGCCGATCTCGGAGCCCCTGGAGATTATACAATAGATGTGTATACGAAATTACCTGGAGATACTGATCCAACTAACGATTTAAAATCAGTTACACTTTCGCATGCTGCAAATTATCCTGTAAACGTCGCAGGTACTTTTGACGGGGTAAATGATTTTATTAAAACAGATGTTACACCAGCTTTAAATCTTACTAATAATTATACCTATGAATTGTGGGTAAATCAAAATAAGCCATCGGTTTTTGGAAGACTATTAGATAAGAGTACAGCACTGGTTTTTATACATAACAACAATAATTTAGCAACTTATAAAGAAAACAGTCTAGTAATTTCTATTACAACGGCAGCAGGTTCGTACGTAATTAATACAGGAGCAAATTCTATTAAGCAAAATACATGGCATCATATTGCTTATACAGTAAGTGCTGCTAATGTTTATACTGTTTATATTGACGGAGTTTCGGTTCCTTATACAAGTACTGGTACAGCTGGAGCAGCTTCTAGCAATGCGTCAGCACCAGCTTATATTGGTAATAATGCAGGTTTGGCTCGTGGTTTAATTGGTAACATAGATGAAGTTCGTATATGGGCAGGAGTTAGAAATCAAGCTACAATTATTGCAAATGCGTTAACAAAATACTTTGGAAACGAACCAGGTTTATTGGCTTATTATTCTTTTTCAGAAGGAGATAAACCATTTGTTTTTGATAGTACCATAAGTGACAATACTGCTGTAGTTACAAATGCAGATACTGATGGTATAGGAGTAGGTAAGTTTTGGAATATACCAGTATTGCTGCAAAAAGTAGAGTTTGTTAATCAATTAGCATCATCTTACGATGCCTCTACTAAAACATTTTCGGTAATATTAAATGACGGAGCTGACATAACTGCCGCAATAGCTAATTTTTCTCTAGGAATGAAAAGTATTGCAAGAATAAATGGTATTACACAAGTTAACGGAGTAACACCAAACAACTATACAAATCCTGTTACTTTAACAGTAGAAGGTGTTGGGTTCAATACAGGAATTTCTGAAACCTATACAATTAAAGTTATTACAGGTTTAAGTAATGAAAGTAAATTACTTGCGTATGATTTTAAAACAGTTTCAAACCCTGGATTGGTACAGGAAATCAATACAGATATTGTTGGAAACAACGCAAGTAAGACAGTGCCATTTGGGTATAATGTTTCAAACCTAATAGCAGATTTTAGTGTTTCTCCTGGAGCAGAACTTTATGTAGACGGAGTAAAACAGCTAAACTCAAAAGTAATCGCTTCCGATTATAGAAACAGTCTCTTTGTAACAGTAGTTTCAGAAAATAAACTTTCTGAGACAAATTATGTAGTTACAATTAATGCGAAAAATTCCGAAGCAAGTATTCTTAGTTATACCCTAGCAAATCAAGTAGGAGTATCTGTAATTGATCCTATAGCTAAAACTGTAAAAGTTTTAGTAAACAACAATGCAAATTTAAGCACATTAGTGCCTAACGTGCAACTCTCAGATTTTGCAGCATTACGTATAGGTACTTATCTTCAAAATAGTGGTGTAACGACATTAAATTATACCGCTCCAGTAGTTTATAACGTAACAGCTCAAAACGGTAATATAGAATATTGGACAGTAACAATCGAAATGGCTAAACCAACTATTACTTTGTTAGGCAATGAAATAATTTCAATTGATAAAGGATGCGTATTTATAGAACCAGGCTATGTCGCGACAGATAATTTAAATGCAGATATTACTACATCAGTTATTGTTTCTGGTAATGTTGATGTAAACACAACAGGACAGTACATATTAACCTATGCAGTTAAAGATTCTTTCCAAAATCAAACTGTTATTACACGTACTGTAAATGTGTCTGCTGAAAATTGTACTCTAGGACTGCCTGAAAATACTATCAAAGGTTTTGTATTGTATCCAAATCCAGTTATAGAAGGAAAAATACATATAGAAACATCATCTAGCAGTTCAAAGAAGATTTTAATATTTGATATGTCTGGTAAAAAATTGGTTTCAATTCAAACAGACAAAAAAGAAGTGAACGTTTCGCATCTTTCAAGCGGAGTATATTTAATAAAGGTTGAGCAGGATGAAAATACAACAATTCAAAAACTGATTATTAAATAAGAGACTTTTAAAACAATTGAAAACGGTTACTTATATAGTAACCGTTTTTTATATACATATATTATAAAAGAGTTTTTATTGGAATTTGCAATTTTCGGCATTGGCGTTTTAATATTGACAAGGAGCTTTATCCCGCTATCCGCTCCAATCTTTTGCGCCGAACCCCGCCACAAAAAGGATTTCCGCTTCTATCGGGGCTAGGGCACCGGTTTCCAGAAGAAAAAAAACAGGGAAGAATGGACGGTCCCAGAAGAAAAACCAGCACCAAAAAGAAACTTTGCGCCTCTGTGCCTTTGCGAGATTAAATAAAATCCAGCTTTGAGCCCTAGCGCCTTTGTGACGGAATACCCCAAAGAAAAGCAAAACGAAGAAAAACCGCACAGGGAATTGAAAAAAGTTAAAATGTAAACCACCTGTTATGAGACCGTTAAGAAAAAGGATAAAAAAAGATCAAAAAAACTCTTTGAAAAAGCTTGCGAAAGCGGAAAAAGGTTCTACTTTTGCACCCGCAACAGCGAAGGCGTTCATCGAAATACTGGCAGGAAAGGAGAATCAGACGAAAAGAAATTTTCAAAAAAAAGATTCGAAAAAGCTTGCGAGATTTGAAAATGCTTTTTACATTTGCACCCCGCAAAACACGGAAAGTTCATTGAGAGACTGGGAGAAAAATTAGAGAAAACGGGATTGAAAAGATCTCAA
>NZ_JAMOKG010000004.1 GCF_023656565.1 Flavobacterium tyrosinilyticum | reverse complement strand
TCACCTCTTCCCATCCCGAACAGAGAAGTTAAGCCCGCCTGCGCAGATGGTACTGCAGTTTTGTGGGAGAGTATGTCGTCGCCTTTCTTTTAAGAATCCTTCCCGATTTATCGGGAGGGATTTTTTGTTTTCTGGAAAATATGCAAACTGCGCTAGAGATTTGCCTTTAAGAATCCCTCCCGATCCCTCGGCAGGGATTTTTTGAGTTTTTGAGGGGCTGATTTTGAATTTAACTGTAAAGACGCATGATTCTTCTTGTAAATATGAAGAACGCAAGGCTTTGTGGAGATCAGTATTAGGATTTAATTGCAAAGAGTGCAGTGAATTTTATTTTAAAGTCATTGCGAAGTAGTAAAGTTCGCAAAGTTTATTAACATGTAATTGAAGCTGAATTTTTTTAATCGTTAGTTGGAGTTTTGTTCCTGAGTTTTAGAGTTGGAGTTTATTTTGAAAATATAGATGTGTTCTTTACGTGGGATCGCGCTAGGGATAGAAAAGGTATCATTTTCCGAAATGCTAAACTTTTGGTGGAACCTTTCTATAAAGTCTCTTTTTTAAAAGATACATTGAGCGGCTTGATCCGAAGAGGAAGTCTCAAAATATTATTGTTAGATCTTTAAAGTTCTTAAAATCTATTTAAAACAACGGTTTGTTATTAGGTTTAGCTTTTCTCTTAAATTCGCTTTAAATTTGGTTATTATGAAATAAAAACGGATGGAAAAGCTAATTGAGATTATAAATAGTTTTGAGAAATTAGATTTGGAGACAGAGCTTGCTATTAAGGAAAGTTTTTTCGAAGAAACTTTCAAAAAAGGTGAGTTTATTGTTGAAGAGGGTAAAGTTTGCAATAAAATCTATTTTATTAAATCGGGTGCGATTAGAAGATTTTGTATTGAAGACGGGATAGAAGTTACGAAGTGGATTTATACCGATAATCAATTTGTAACTTCAATGAGTAGTTTTTTTGAACAGAAACCTTCATTTGAAAATTTTCAAACCTGTGAAGAAACATTAGTATATTCATTATCTTATTTGGATGAACAGGCTTTATTGGAATATCCTATATTTGTAAAATTTCATATTAAACAACTTCGATACTACCTTTCAAATATAAATGAGTTTAATCATTTATTTCGTTTAATGACTGCAGAGAAAAAATACTTATTTCTTTTAGAGTCATTTCCACAAATTATTAAAAAAGCCAAATTGAAGCACATTGCGTCATTAATTGGCGTAAGTCAGGAAACTTTGAGCAGAATTCGTGCATCAATTATTTGATATTACATCAATAAAAAATATTTAGGGTTTTTCAACTTTTGTAGCTAACTAAAGATGCAAAAATTGAAAGAAACTTTTATTGATAAAAATGCTATTCTAGGTAATAACATTTTCATAGGAAATGGTGTGACTATTGAGAGAGATGTCGTAATTGGAAATAGTACGCAGATAGGTAACAATGTAACGATTTTAAGCGGATCAAGAATAGGAGAAAATTGTCAAATCCATTCTAATGCTGTTTTAGGCGGCGTACCTCAGGATTTAAAATTTAAGGGAGAATATACTCTTCTTGAAATTGGAGATAATAATATAATTAGGGAGTTTGTGACTATTAATAGGGGAACAATCTCAAAAGGTAAAACCTGTATTGGTAATTCCAATCTGATTATGTCTAATGCGCATATTGGGCACGATTGTGTAATTGGTAATAATTCTATTATTGGATTTAGTGTCGGAATGGCTGGTGAAGTAATTGTTCAGGATTGGGTAAATATAAGTGGATTAACAGCTATACATCAATTTTCGGTCATTGGCGAACATGCTATGATTAGTGGTTTAAGCCGAGTAGTTAAAGATGTTCCTCCTTATGTGGTTGTTGCGCATGAACCTTTGAGGTTTGCGGGGGTAAATTCTGTGGGATTAAAAAGAAGAGGATTTAATTCTCGAAAAATTGACGAGATTCGATCAATTTATAGAATTATATTTCAAGAGAAGAGAAATACAAAATTTGCTCTGGATATAATCAATGAAGAATTTGAGCAAACGGTTGAACGAGATAAAATTCTAAATTTCGTTCGTCAATCTAAAAGAGGAATTATTAAGGGTTTTGAAATTTAAATATATAAAAATGCTAAATTTATATTTATAAATTAACTCGTTATGACCAAACATAGTACAAACTCTAAAGTTGATTTTTATTTCGAAAAAGCTGAAAAATGGAGAGCCGAAATTGAACAAATGAGAGAAATTGTTTTAGACTGTCATTTGTCTGAAGAATTGAAATGGGGATCTCCTTGTTATACTTTCGAAAAAGCAAATATCGTATTGATTCATTATTTTAAAGAATATTGCGCTTTTTTGTTTTTCAAAGGTGCTTTAATGAAAGATCCTGATAATATCTTGATTCAACAATCAGATAATGTTCAGGCAGCGCGTCAAATTCGATTTACAAATGTTGAAGATATTTTAGCCAAAAAAGAAATTCTAAAAAAGTATATTTTTGAAGCGGCCGAAATCGAGAAATCGGGACAAAAAGTGGAACTGAAAAAAGTTTCCGATTTTGAAATTGCAGAAGAGCTTCAGCATAAATTTGATTCAGATGCTGATTTTAAAATAGCTTTTTATGCTTTAACTCCTGGAAGGCAGCGAGCCTATTTACTCCATTTTTCTCAACCTAAACAATCTAAAACTAGAGAAGCTAGAGTAGAAAAAAATATTGGGCGAATTCTAGACGGAAAAGGATTGAATGATTAAAAAAATAACTAAAAAGAAAAACTCCTTTTATACAAAGGAGTTTTTTGTTTTTATAATTCTAAGAGATTTGCTCAGTGATGGTATTTTTCTTTCGAATAGAAATTAAAGATTGGAAAAGAACGGAAATCATAACCAAACTTATTCCTATATAAAAAGAGAAATTGACCGACTGGCCTTCATTAAAAAACAAAAAGGCTAATATTATCGAATAAATTGGCTCTAAGTTGAATGTTAGATTTATGGTAAACGCAGGGATTTTTTTAAGGGATTCTGCAAACATTACATAAAGCGCAACGGTACAGCATGAAGCTAAAATTAATAAATAGAAAATGTCTTTTAAGTTCGGAATAAAAACCTGTTCTGCAAAATTGTAAAAATAAAACGGAAGAGCAAGCCCTAAAACTAAAGTTCCTCCGAGCATTTGATAAAAATTAATGAGCTTGCTGTCATAAAATTGTACTAGTCTTTCGTTGTAAATAGTGTACAAGGCAGCAAATGCAGAAGAAATTACCCCGAGTAAAATTCCAAGTTGATAAGAAGAATCAAAATGAAAAATCAAGCTTATTCCTAATAAGGTTAACACACTTAATAAGACCTGAGTTAGATTGAATCTTTTTTTATTAAGAATAGGTTCAAAGAAAGCTGTAAAAAAACTGGTAAGGCAATAGCAAACAACGCTAATTGATATGTTAGAATATTTAATGCTGGCATAAAAGAAAATCCAATGAATGGTAATCAAGATTCCAGCTTTAGAAATTTTTACTGCTTCAGAAAATGACTTTAGCATTTTAAGATTGTAAATTTTTAAAATGAAAAAGAGAATAATAGAAGCAAATAATACTCTATACCAAACTAAAGTAATTTCGTTAAGAGAAATAAGTTTTCCGAAAACGCCGGTAAAACCAGCAAGTAAAACTGCAGAATGCAGTATCAAATAAGATTTTTTCATAAGAAGTTGTCTATCCTTTTTTTGGAGGATATATTTTGAATATTAATAATGTGATTGAGGTAAAGACACAACAAATCGGACTGAAGATTCAGTCAAGTGTCAATACTAAAGAAGCATTATTAATTTACTGGAGGAGGAAGACAACCTTTAAAACTCATGATAAAATTTAATTTTCGGTAAAATTAAGAAAAAAGCATTCCCAGAAAAAGTGTAAAAAGTTATTTAAATGTGAAACTTCAAAAATTTAACAACTGAATTAAATTAATCTGATTTTGATTTGAATATTTATTTGTAGAACTTGCAACGATACCAAATTACCTGAATTATAAGTTTATTACAATCTAATGAGTACAAGCCAGTCAACTACAGCAGTTCTTGAAACTAAACAACATTTTGAAATTTTAGACGGATTAAGAGGCATCGCAGCTTTTGCTGTTGTTGTTTTTCATTTTATGGAATGGATTTTTACTGATCCAAGTCAGAATTTTATAGGACACGGATTTTTGGCTGTCGATTTTTTCTTTTGCCTTTCGGGATTTGTTATAGGATATGCTTACGATGATCGTATCGCAAAAATGGGACTTCGTAACTTTTTTATCTCAAGAATAATAAGGTTGCATCCGTTGGTTATTGCTGGGTCCATATTAGGATTGTTGGCTTTCTTGTTTGATCCGTTTGGAGGACATTTGGAATTATATAGTACAGGAAAAATTATTTTGACATTTATTTGTTCTCTGTTTCTTATTCCGTTTCCAGTTATTGCTGATCGTGGTTTCAATTTGTTTAGTTTTAATGCGCCAGCATGGTCACTGTTTTGGGAATATATTGCCAATATCGTTTATGCATTAGTTCTTTATAGAATTGGCAGAAGCTTTTTATTGCTGTTTACGATGTTATCTGCAATCGCAATCTGTTATGTCGGTTATAATTCGGGTAACTTGTTAGGAGGCTGGAGCGGACCAACATTTTGGGACGGATGCGCCAGAATTTCGTATTCTTTCCTAGCAGGGTTACTTATTTATCGCTCTAACTGGATTATAAAAAATAAACTTGGTTTCGGAGGATTGACTATTCTATTGCTTTTGGCTTTCATTATGCCATTTTCAGAATATAATTGGATTTCTGAACCATTGGTTGTACTGCTTTATTTTCCATTGCTAATTTCTTTAGGTGCGGGAGCTGTTTTAAAACCTGGATTAAAAAAAGCCTGCATCTTTTCTGGAAAAATATCTTATCCATTATACATGACGCATTATGCGGTTTTATGGATGTTTGGAAATTATTTTACCAACTACAAACCAGATACAACACAACTGACTTTTGTTGTAATAACTTCAGTGATTTTGTTGGTTGGGTTTGCTTATCTAATAATGGTACTGTATGATATCCCAGTTAGAAATTATTTCAATAATAAAAGAAAGAAAAATATAGCGACAAATTCTTAAATAAGAACTTTCGGTATAAGGTCTTATGTATTTATTTTTTGTGTTAAAATATTAAAACTACTATCCTTAGGAAAAACATAGTATATTAGCTTTATAATCTTACAAATGTTTTAGTAACTTAAAATGAATAAACTTGAAAATTAATATTGTAATAAAGTATCTATTTTTCTTTTTAACCTTGCAGACATTTGGACAAAATGCCTCTTTCAAAATTAAATATTCGGAGCAGCTGGCAGTTTTTGTTTTTTTAGAAAATCTATCCGAATATTATCCGGAAAATGTTTTTAAAACAGAGTTTCAAAAATCAAAATACAATATTGAGAAGTATAAAAGTTTAATCTCAAAATTTGAGCAATTGTCTATTTCTTATAGTTTCCGATTTGAAGATTTTCCGTACGGATCAAAGAAAACAATGCAAACGCAGGATATTTTGAAAAAGAGTTTGATTGAAACCGATAATTTAAATGATTTCAAAATTCGTTCTGCAGGAATGATTCCCAATAAAACGCTGAGTGATTTAGGAGAATGTATTTCAGAATTTACTCCTATTTATAATGAATTGATCTATAATCCTAACAAAGAAAAGTTTGAAAAACAGTTAGATGAAATTCAAAAATATTCTAATGATCACAAGATTGAAAATTATTTTAAAACTGGATTAGTATTTTATAATTCCAGTTGGGATAATTCAATCCCTTTTGTGGCGGCTTTTTATCCTTTGCCTAATTCTAAAGGATTTACAGCTTCTGCATTTTGTAATAATTTCGTTAGTGCTATTCAAACCGACTTAAAATCACATAAAGATTTATTTTGTGTGATGATGCATGAGACCTATCATATCATTTACGACGAACAATCCCTTGAAGTAAAAAAAGAAATAGACACTTATTTCAAAACGAATAAATCAACGTGCAGTAATTACGCTTATCAATTATTGAATGAAGTTCTGGCGACGGTATTAGGTAATGGTTATGTTTATGCAGAATTAGAGGGTAAAGTAGATTCGGGAGATTGGTATAGTAATAAATACATCAATTTGATGGCAAAGCAGATTTATCCGTTAGCTAAAGAATATATCGATCAAAAGAAACCTATTGATAAGAATTTTATAGACAGTTATATTCAGCTTTACGAAACCAATTTTCCAGATTGGATAAATGAATTGAATAATATCATGACATATCGTTATGTGATTACAGAAAATGAAAAAGATTTTAAGGTTATAAATAAAATGTTTCGTTATCGTTCCAGAACAGAATATGAAGATCAAATTACGGAAGGCAGTATTGAAAAAATGAAGCAGACGCCACTGACTAAAATGGTGATTATTTCAAAAGACAGTAAAGAAAAAATAAAACTTTTGAAAAGTAAGTTTACAGAATTGAAGAACTGGAAAGCAAATCCTGATAAAGAATTTGTAGAGAAAATTCTTTTAGACGATAAAAGTCAATTGATAATTGTGAACCAGAAAAAAACGGAATTGGAAACATTAATTAAATCCATAAATGAAAAAAGTAAATAGTTATTTAGTATTAGTTATTTGTATCTGTTTTTCGTCAGCAACCGCCTTTAGTCAAATAACATCACAAAATATTGATGTATTGATGGAATCTGCCTTGGCGAAATTTAAAGTAGCAGGAGCATCAATTGCAGTTGTTAAAGATGGAAAAATAATTCATTTAAAAGGCTATGGAGTTAGTTCTGTAGAAACAAAAAAAGCTGTAAATGAAAATACTAATTTTCAAATTGCTTCAAATAGTAAAGCATTTACAACAGCAGCGCTTTCTATTTTGGAAGACGAAGGAAAATTAAAATGGACCGATAAGGTAAAAGATTATGCTCCTGAATTTAAAATGTATAATGATTATGTGACGGAGAATTTTAATATACAGGATTTGCTGACTCATCGTAGCGGATTAGGATTGGGAGCAGGTGACTTGATGTTTTTTCCTGACGGTACTAATTTTACCATTAAAGATGTCTTGACAAGTTTTCAGCATTTTAAGCCTGTTTCAGCTTTTCGAACGAAATGGGATTATGATAATTTGCTTTATGTCGTAGCCGGCGAAATAATTGCAAGAGTAAGCGGTATGAGTTATGAGGAATTTGTACAAAAAAGAATCATTGCTCCTTTGCAAATGAACAATACTTTTGTTGGAAGTAGTTTAATAAAAGATACATCTAATTTTGCAGTTTCGCATTCGTCTGAATCTGGAACGATAAAGAAAATTGAAGGGTTTAATGATCAAATTAATGCCGCTGCGGGTGGCATGTTTTCTAATGCTCAAGATATGGCGAAATGGATGATAGTTCGTTTGAATAAAGGTCAGTACGGACCAGATTTGAAAACGACGCTTTTTTCCTTAAAGAACCACAATGAAATGTGGAGAATACATACTGTTCAAGAAACAGATCAAAATCCCAGATATAATTCTCATTTTAATGGTTATGGTTTAGGCTGGCAATTATCAGACGAAAAAGGAAATTTAAAAGTATCACATACTGGAGGTTTGCCTGGAATGCTCTCTATTGTAACTATGTGTCCAGATTTGAATTTGGGAATTGTAATTTTAACCAATACTGAAAATGGAGGAGGAGGACTTTTTACAGCAGTTAGCAATACCATTTCTGATAGTTATTTAGGTTTAGATGATTTTGGATGGACTGATAAATTGGTACAATGGATGGGTGAAGACAGAAATTCGGGTGATGATATAACCAAAAAAGTCTGGGAAAAAGTAAAACTGGCAAAAAATGTAAAAATAAAAAATGAAGATTTTATAGGTGTTTATGCTGATAAATGGTTTGGTGAAATTGAAGTATTTGAAAAAAATAAAAAGTTATGGTTTAAATCGTACCGTTCGCCAAAATTAAATGGTCCAATGGCTTTTTATAATGCTAATACATTTGCCATAAAATGGGAATATCAAGCGATGAATTGTGATGCAATGGCCCTGTTTTCTCTGGATGAAAATGGCAAAGCTCAATCTATTAAAATGAAAGGCATCTCTCCAAACATTGATTTTAGTTTTGATTTTCAGGACTTAGATTTAGTAAGAGTAAAATAACAATTAGTGTAAAAAAGCTCCATTAGAAATAATGGAGTTTTTTTTATTGGAATTAATAAGGTTGTAATTCAATAAGCTATTGCATTGTTTTACAAATTGTCTTTAATACGTTTTGTTATCTCCTCTATTGTACCCATTCCGTCAAAAGTCAAGACTTTAATTTTAGACTTCATATATTCGATTGCTGGTCTGGTTGAGCTTTCAAAAACCTCGATTCTTTTAGTATGAATGTTGGCATCTTTATCGTCTTTTCTGTTAGAAGTTTCGGCTCTTTTTTGTGCTCTTTTTAAAAGTTCTTCCTTTGGAACATCAATATTAATTACTTTTCCAATTTCCAGATTTTTAGATTTAACAAGTTCTAATAAATCATTTACTTGTGGTTCGGTTCTCGGGTAGCCGTCTAAGATAATTCCGTTTGCATTTCTATTTTCATCCAATATTTTACTGAAAAGATCTTTCATTATAGAATCAGGAACCAGATCTCCTTTCTCTTCATATTGAGACATTATTTTTCCAATTTCCGTTTCATTTTGTTTTTCCAAACGACATCTGTCTCCCGTTGAAATATGCTCAAATTTAAGTTCGTCTTTTAAAATTTCGCATTGCGTACCTTTTCCAGAATAAGGTGGACCAGTAATTATTAATATTTCCATTTTAAGTTGTGAAGTTTTTATTTTTTTTGATTCTTTAAAGGTACGAATGATTTATTCTAGCCTAACAAGGAATCTTTATTTATAAGGAAAAAACATCTTCTTTGTAAAATCAGCTAAAAATGAAAAAGTAGATTGGCTAAATGCTGACGGCCCATTAATGCTTGTAAAAGGAATTAATGATCTAAAAGAACTCAGCAAACCAGAATCAATTACGCTTTTTAAGCTAAACTCGAAAGAGTCACCTTATTCAAAATCTCAAAATCTTATAACGGTAAAATCTCGAGCGTTTGGAGAAAATATTGTGCCTCTAAAGGATGCTCCTGTAACTGACTATTTTCAATATGTGTTTTTGCTGAGAAATTCTGCAGCATTGACAAAATTGAAATAAAGACTTTAGTATGATTTTTATCAAAAAGCTCCATTAGAAATAATGGAGCTTTTTTGATTATTGAGAAAGGAATACTATTTATTAAGTATGGATTCTATTGAATTACTAATTTCTTCCAAATTATTTTGTTTGTTATTGGTCATCAGAATAATCGTCAAATTAGGATTGCTGATTAATAAAGCCTGATAATTAAAAGCGGCGCCGTCGTGTATATGACTTGTTACTTTTCCGTTTTCGATAGTTCCACTCCCAAGACCTGTTTGATTGTCTTTAGAAAAAGGTTCAAAAAGTTCATGTGTAGATTGCTTATTAATAATTTTAAAAGAATTAATAGCTTCAGACCATTTGTAAAAATCCGTTAGATTTAAAGCAGTCCAACCCGAAATGTTATATTTTAGAAGATCTGGTTTACCTTCTTTATTAAAAGATTTTGCAAAAAGAGGTTCTTTGTCGTCAGGATCTACAACTGCATTTTTAATTCCGATAGGTTTTAAGATTTTCTTCATCACAAAAGAATTAAAACTCATGTTGGTAATTTTTTCAATAATACGTCTTTGTAAAAACACATTATTGTTGTTGTAATCGTATTGAGTTCCCGGTTCAAAATCTAAATTTAAGGTCTTTTGCAGAAAAGCCATATTGTCTGAATCTTGATTGACTTCATTCCACTTTATTTGAGGAAGTCCGCTGCTGTACTGAAGCAAGTGGATAATCTTAATCTTATTAGCCCAAGATGGAAGTTCAGGAAGAAATTTAGAAATTGAGTCGTTAAGTTTTAATTTCCCTTGCTCTTTTAGCATCATAATTCCAACAGCGTTAAACTCTTTAGCAATTGAACCAATATGAAAACGGTAGTCTTTATTTAACGGTATAGTGTTGCTCGCATCGGCTTGACCGAGAGCCTTTTCGTATATGATCTTTCCTTTTCTAGCAACTAAAACATTTCCGTTAAAAGTTTTCGATTGAAGTGCTTTTTGAAATAAAACATCTAGTTCGATTTCTGGTTTATTTGTTTGAGCGTAAAAATAGTTACACATTGTTAATGTAAAAATAAAAGTTGCAATTTTGATTTTTTTAATGACGTTGCTCATTTCGGAAGTTTTGATAAAAGTAAACAAAAACTCCATTAGAAATATTAGCTTCTTTATTTATTACATATTTTGTGATTCTGTATGTTTTAATTATTGTTGAATTTGTTTGCATAGCGTTTATTATGTTTAAAAGCTTTAAAAGAGAAAAGAATTAGTATATTTGCAACGATAAAGCATATACTATACTCTATGCTTTATTGTTTTTTTTCTTTAAAAAATAGAACTATGCTTGTAAACGAATTGTCAAAAAAGACAGGATTGTCGATCCATACTATTAGATATTACGAAAATTTAGGAATGATCAAAGGATTGACGGATGAAAAGGTGACATCTAATAACTATAAACATTACGATGCTAATACTATTGAACGTTTAGAAATTATTATAGAAGCAAGAGAAGTCGGATTTACTTTAGCAGAAATAAAAAAAATATTGATTAGCTGGTTCGAAACGACTGACTCAAAACCCGAAACGCTAGAGCTTTTTCAAGCTAAAATAAAAGAGATTGATGATAAAATGAGATATTTCAAACAGACTAAGAATCTTCTTGAAAAAGTATGTGAGAAAATACAAAAGCAATAATGCTAGATTGTTAAAGTCTAAAAGCGTAGAAAAACTCCTTAAGAAATTGAGGAGTTTTTTTGTGGTTCTTATTTTAACTATTTAAGAAAAGTTTTATGTGGAATTTTAGAAATTAACAAGAGATTTTGCAAATAGTATTATATTCGCTTTTGAACTCGTAGAATTAAATAGCAGACTAAAATAAACTACAAATAACAACTAGAATTAAAATTACAAAACTAAATTATGCAAGAAGAAATAACCAAACATTCAAACAAAATTTACAAAGCTGTGAAAAAACCAGAACACACAGTAGGTGAGAAAGTAAAAGAGATCATTATAGAAATATTTATAATCGTTTTTGCTGTGACGCTTTCGATATGGTTGCACAGTTGGAGCGAGCATAGACACCAACAAGAAGAAGTAGCTGTGTTTCTTGCTAATTTAAAGAACGATTTAAAGAATGATATGGAAAGTATCGATAGAGAAATACACGCATACCAAAAAACAAACGCAGAATACGAAAAAATTTTAGCATTAACGACTTCTCAACTGGACAGTATTTATAGATCGAAAAGTAAAGTTAATTTTCCAATTCATTCACATGGGCAAACATTGACTATAGGTAATTATGAAAGTTTTAAATCAAGTGGTAAACTTGGCTACATTGAAGACGAAAAGTTGAAACAGAAAATTTTAAACTATTACCAGATATATGTGCCAGCTGCTAACGAAGTGGATAAAATGTACACTGATTTTCTGTTTAAGTGTTTTGATAAAGAAATAGAAAATGCCGATAAGCCAGAAAAAGAATTGTATTCAGACCCGAAATATAAAAAGACACTCGAATATCTTGTTAAACTAGGTAGGAATAACATAAGGGTTTATAAAGAAAATACAAAACCGCTCGCAGTTGAGCTTATTAAAGAAATTGACAAAGAGTTGGGCAAATAAAAAAACTAAATTATAAAAAACTCCATTAGAAATAATGGAGTTTTTTTATGATTTACTCTTCTATTCCTTGATCTTCATATTTCCAATATTCTGTTCCATACTTTTCTCTTAACAAATGATATTTTTTAAGACCATTAGCTATAGCTTCAAAATCATTTTTGTTACAGAAACCTAGTTTTACGTAATCTTTTGGTCTAGTGTCTCCATGAGTTTCTTCCTTATGTAATTTGAAAAATATTTTAGGGACTTCATTTTCAAATCTAAAAACTAATAAATTTTTGTGTCCCCTGTCAATAGTGTCCGTTGGCACCCATCCTTCATAGATTGATTGAGTTAAAATAAATTTCTCGAAAACAAACTCATCAGGGTTGTTGATGTTGAAAATGCAATCGAATTCTTTATTTATCTTTAAGTCTGCATAAGCATAAAGTGTAAAGACAATGATTTCATTTTCTTTTCTTTCCCAGTTTATGTATCTGTGGTAGAACTCATCTTTATTGCGATTTTCGAATCGTTTAATTATTGCCTTTTTTGATAATTCAATTCCTTTGTCAGATAGATACATGTCAGAAAATAAATATCGATGAATTCTTGGGTAATCTTCTTCATTTTTCATGTATGCTTTTTTTTGCTAAGTAAAGAGTTCTTTAATTAATCCAAAAGTAGAATATTAATAAATAAAAAAAAAACACCTGCCGGCGCGAGCGTCTCGCTCGTGAATCCAGTTTATGCACAAGCGAGACGCTCGCGCCGGCAGGAGAGCGGTAAATAAAGTACGATTTTTACGGTAAGAATTTTGAATTCTGTTCTAAGGCTTAATTTTAGACAAAGATTTGTTATCCTGAGGAACGAAGGATCACACAAGAAATTCCATAAAGTATATCGCCAATCTTTGTAGATTTCCGAGTGTGATTTCTCGTTCCTCGAAATGACAATTACTTACATATTGGATATTCCGAAATGTATAAAAGAAACTCAAAATATTCCTATATTCGTTTGGAAGAAGTGTAATTTTAAATAAGATAATGAAGAATATAACAAAAGAGTTTAAAGATGCTAAAGTTGAGTTTTTAAAATCAAATGGCTCAGAGAAAAGTGTTGAAAAACTATATGATATCATTTATTTTTTAAAAGACTTGAAGGAGCCAACTTTTGATGAAAAATTTATTCTGGCCAAGATTTATAATATGGTGGGAAGTAATATATATGCTTCTAAAATTGTTGAGGAAAGTTTGAAAACAAGTGGTTTGTTTCAAACTATAAAATTAAAAGCACTGGCATCAAAAATAGAAAGTCAAGATATTTGGAATATTAAAATTTATAGCGATTTACGTGATTCTAAGATAAAAAAAGTACCGACGAAACTAAGTATTGAAGATCTTGTAGTATCTGTTGATGTTGATGGTGGCTACTGTGTTGGGATTTCTGCAGAAGTTAAAAATATAGTTCTTTTGAATAAGAACTTTACTAATGAGGATATCTGGGGAGATGGAGAAGGATATTTTATTTTTTCTGAAAAAAAGCCAGATGTTTATCTATTGGAATCAATAATAGAATACTTGATATGGTTGGGGCAAATAAGTGATGAACTTCTTGATTTTTATAATCAGGCTAATTTTAGACATAAACTTCTAAATGTAGGAGAGAATTGGTTTGATGGTTTAAGTGTTTTTGATTTTTCTGTCTACATTGATGAAAATGGTGACTTTAATACTGAAATTCTTTTACATGATTATATTCAAAATGATTTTGGATTTCATTTAGAAATTGTAAATAAAGATTTTAAACAAATAAAATACAATCCGGAATTGTAAAGATTGTTTCAATAACTAACTGGTAAGTTTAAAAATAAGCATAAAAAAAACTCCTTAATTTCTTAAGGAGTTTCTTGGTGGGCGATGAGGGGTTCGAACCCCCGACCACTTCCGATGAAAAATCGGAATGCTCTTAACCAGCAGATCTAATTAACTCCTCAATTTTAACTCTGCTTTTCCATGATTTAATTTGCAATTCTCTTTTATGAGCAATTTCTTTTGTTTCGTAATTTTCAGTATAAACCACTTTCCAGTCGTTTACATTTCCTGTAAACCCTTTGCTTTTTTGATTATGGCGTATTAGTCTTTCTTTTAGATTGGAAGTAAATCCAATGTAAAATTTATTCTTGCTTTCGCTAAATAGGATATAGACGATAAAATTCATGGATGTATATAAACTAAAAAAAACTCCAAAATCAAATGACTTTGGAGTTTTTGGAATTCTGTGGGCGATGAGGGGTTCGAACCCCCGACCCCCTCGGTGTAAACGAGGTGCTCTGAACCAGCTGAGCTAATCGCCCTATTTTACTAGGTTGCTATCGTTTGTGATTGCGAGTGCAAATATACGTTTGTTTTTGAGTTCTGCAAACAATTTTTAACTTTTATGAATTTTTAAATATTCTTTTCAGTCCTCTTATTTAAAAGAAAACTCCTTAATTTCTTAAGGAGTTTCTTGGTGGGCGATGAGGGGTTCGAACCCCCGACCCCCTCGGTGTAAACGAGGTGCTCTGAACCAGCTGAGCTAATCGCCCTATTTTACTAGGTTGCTATCGCTTGTGATTGCGAGTGCAAATATACGCTTGTTTTCGAGTCCTGCAAAGAAAAAAGAATAAAAAATAAAACTTTTTTAAAAATAACTCATATCTATTTGTTTATGAATTTGTTATTAAAATGAATTTTTTAAAGTTTTTTCTAAACCAAAAGTATATTTTAGTTCAAAGGCAATTCGGCAACGACAAAAGTGCTTCCGCCAACGTAAATAAAATCATTTTCCGAGGCATTTTTCTTCGCTTCCGCGAAAGCGATGGCAACAGAATCGTATTTTTCTCCAATCAAATCATGTTTTTTTGCTTCACTTTGTAAAGTTTCGGCTGGCAAAGCTCGTGACGAATCTGGATTGCAGAAATAATATATAGCTTCTTTTGGAAAAAGCGGCAAAATAGAATCCAAGTCTTTATCATTTACAACTCCTAAAACAATATGAAGTTTCTCGTATTTTTCATTCTTCAGCTGATTCATTACAACCGTTAATCCATGTTTGTTGTGAGCAGTGTCGCAAATAATTTTTGGGTTTTCTCCCAATTGTTGCCATCTGCCTTGCAAACCCGTATTTTTTACAACATGCAATAAACCTTCTTTCAACTGTTCGATCGAAATTTTAAAATCGGTTTCATTATTCAAAATAGAAATCGTCTGCTGAACCGTTTTTTTATTATGAAACTGATAATCTCCAATCAAATCAGACAAATAAATCTGATCAATTAAATCTGAAGCAAAAGAAATCAGCGCGTTGTTTTCTTCGGCTTTAGCCAAAAATACAGGTTTGGTTTCATCATTATATTCGCCAATAACAACAGGAATATTTGGTTTTATAATTCCCGCTTTTTCTCCCGCAATCGCTTCCAAAGTATTTCCTAAAAATTGAGTATGATCTAAACCAATATTGGTAATTACCGAAACCAAAGGCGTAATAATATTCGTTGCGTCCAATCTTCCGCCCAAACCCACTTCGATAATTGCAATATCTACTTTTTCTGCAGCAAAATAATCAAATGCCAAACCAACTGACATTTCGAAGAAACTCATGTCATTGGCTTCAAAAAAATCTTTGTGTTTTGCGATAAATTCAATCACGAATTCTTCTGAGATTTCTCTACCGTTTATTTTTATTCTTTCCCTGAAATCTTTCAAGTGCGGAGAAGTATATAATCCGACTTTATAACCTGCTTCTTGTAGAACAGACGAAAGCATATGCGAGGTAGAACCTTTTCCGTTTGTGCCCGCAACGTGAATACATTTTAGCTCGTTTTGCGGATTATCAAGATGAGCCGCCAACAATTTGATATTCGTTAAATCTTCTTTATACGCCGAAGCACCTTGCAATTGGTACATTGGAAGTTGATTAAACATCCAATTGGTGGTCTCTTGATAGTTCATTTGTTTAGATAAAATGGTTGTTGATTGAAATAAATTTCGATTTTTGTAGTTTAATATTACAGCGAAAATTATCTTTATTGCAAATTTCAAATATTTTTTAGAATTAATTATTAAAAACCAGAATTAATATATGTTTAGTTTTATTCAGTTACAAACAGATACAATCGCAAATGCTTCAAATGTAGTGATCGAGAAGATTGCAGCACCGCAAAATGAAATTTCAATGTTTGGTTTCATCATGAAAGGGGGAGTGTTCCTAATACCAATTGCGATTTTATTGTTTTACACTATTTACTTGATTTTTGAACGTTATATGTACATTAGCCGAGCATCTAAAATTGATAGTAGATTGATGCAAGATATTGGTGAAAAATTGCATTCTGGGAATATTGAATTAGCAAGAACAATTGTAGAAAGAAACAATACTGCAGCCGGAAACATTTTAAAAGAAGGTGTTTTGATAATCGGAAGACCAATTTCAGAAATTGAAGCCAACATGGATCGCGCTGCCGATATCGAAATTGGAGAAATGGAAAGACATTTAGGTCATCTTGGACTTATTGCTGGTATTGCGCCAACGTTAGGTTTCATTGGAACGATTTCTGGGGTTATTAAAATTTTCTATAGCATTTCGGTTACAGAAAATATTAGTATCGGAAACATTTCTGGAGGTTTATACGAAAAAATGATCAGTTCAGGTTCTGGATTAATTGTGGGTATTATTGCGTATAGCGCTTACCACTTGTTGAACGGAAAGATTGATAATTTTGCTTTAAAAATTCAGAAACAGATTTTAGAATTTGTCAATATAATTCAAAGAGCATAAGCCATGTCTATTAAAAGAAAAAGAAGATTTCACGCCGAAGTTGCGACTTCATCTTTGAGCGATATCATGTTTTTCCTGCTGTTGTTTTTCTTAATTATCTCAACACTGGCAAATCCGAATGTGATTAAGATGACATTGCCAAAAGCTAAAGCGAATGAAAAGACCAATAAACAATTAATTAGTTTATCGGTTACAGAAGATAAAAAGTTCTACATTGACAAACAGGAGGTTGATTTTGAAAATCTAGAAACGAGTTTAATGTCAAAAATAGGAACAGATAAAGAACAAACCGTTGTGGTTCGAATTCCGTTTAATCTGCAAGTTCAAGATTTAGTAGATGTTTTGCAAATAGGAGTAAAGAACAATCTGAAATTTGTAATTGCAACAAGTCCGAAATAGATTTAATATTAGGGCGTGACCATACCGGGATAAAAAGGCAAATATACTTTGCGTATATACGCCTTTTTATCTCGGTATGGTCGGGCTATCCGCGCTACTTTGGTAGCCAGCTCCTATCCCTCACGCGAACTAATTGGTAATCTAGACCTGACAGGTTTTAAAAACCTTTTAGGTCTAATAGGAGAAGCAAAAAACGCAATTTTGTCATTTCGACGAAGGAGAAATCTCCACAAGTAACTCCGCAACGAGAACCCAATCTTTGTAGAGCTTCTCGCGAAGATTTCTCCTTCGTCGAAATGACAAACTGGGCGGAAATAAAAAAGGCTTTCAGATTTCTGAAAGCCTTTTTCTATGAAAACAGATTTAGTGTAAATCTGTGTAATTCGTGTTTTTTAATCCAAACTAAAATTATAAATAATTTTCCCAACTTGTTTTGCCGGAGCATCACTGTCAGATTCCCATTTGGTATTCATTGCTGCAATTCTTGCTTGATCTAATAAACATTTTGCCGTATTTGTTGTTCCTTTAATTCCTGCCGTCGCACTTATTGTTTTTCCGTTTTGGTCAACGCTTACTTCAACAACGACTTTTCCTTCTTCGTTACAAGTATATTTTGGTGCAGGTTTAGAAAGGGCTTTTCTGTTTCCTAAAGAATATCCAGATCCTCCACCAGAACCGCCGCCACTTCCGGCTCCGTAACCGCTTCCTGTGCCAATGCCATTTCCGGTTCCGTTACCGCCTCCAGTTCCTCCGCCAGAGCCACCAGATCCGTAATAACCGTTTGAGTTTAAACTTCCGTTTGCTTTTCCTTTATTTCCAGCTGCTTTATCGTCTCCATCGCCACCTTTATTAGAACCTTTCATAATGCTGGCTAAAGCATCATTTGTTGAGTTAGAAACTTTTGGTTTTTCTGGAACAGGTTTTTGTATCGGTTTTTCAACAGGAACAGGTTTCTTCGGTTTCTCTTTGGTCGGAATAACAACATCATTATCAGCAGTTGTATTCTCTTGACTAATTATAGCTTCTTCTTCGGGAGTTGCTTTTGCGGGAGCTTGTTTTACATTGTTTTTTACATCTAGAACTTCGCTTTTATAATTGGCACCAGAGCCTAAATCGCTGTCTCCGAAATTTACAGTCACGCCACCGCCACCTCCGCCGCCATCAGCAAGAGCTACATTGTTTTCTGGATTATAAGGAGGCCAGAAACGTATAAAAAGCAACAATAGAATTATTGCCGCATATATAGCTGTTGTGAATAGCAATGATTTCTTTTGATCTGTAGAAATAGAGGAACTCATTTAAATTCTGAATTTTGAAATGTATTATTTTAAAAACGTTTAAAAGTAGTAAAAATTGTTTAGAATGGAAGAGAGAATTTAACCGCTAAGTTCGCAAAGGTTTTTTTTAAATTATAACGCAAAGCACGCTAAGATTTACGCAAAGAAACGCAAAGTTTTAATTGACTTAAATTTGAGTGAATCTTAAGATTAAAAGTTCACAAAGCTTTGTCAAAATAAAGCTTTGCGAACTTAATATTTAGATATTGTTTGCGTTCCAAATTAAAATAACTTAGCGTGCTTTGCGTTAAAAAATCTGCAGTACAAAAAAACGAGCCAAATAGAAATCTGGCCCGTTTATATATTAAAGTGTAGAATATATTACACTAATTGTTTCAAAGCAATTTCAAAAGCAGTTGCACTGATATTTGTTTTTGATTGACTTAAAGCATGAGCTTTTACAATCGCATTTTTAATTGTGTCTGAAGTATCGTTAAAAATAGCCTCATCTGTCATTTGAACTTTTTTCTCCATGAAATAAGCAAAAACTCGTGCCATTCCGCAGTTTGAAATAAAGTCTGGAATTAAACTAACCTTACGGTCTACTTCTTCCATAATAGAACCAAAGAAAATTTCCTTGTCAGCAAAAGGAACATTCGCACCGCAAGAAATAACTTCCAATCCATTTGCAATTAAGCTGTCAATTTGTGCTTGAGTTACCAATCTAGATGCAGCACATGGAGTGAAAATCTCTGCGCCGATTGTCCAGATTTTAGAATTGATTTCTTCAAACGGAATCATATTATCTGCAACCAGTTTATTTCCGTCTTTATTTAAAAATAACGTTCTAATTTCTTCAAAAGAAAAACCTTCTTCTTTTATTAATCCACCGTCGCGATCAATAATTCCGATAACTTTTGCGCCCATTTCTGCTAAATAAAAAGCTGCTGCAGAACCCACGTTTCCAAAACCTTGTACGATTGCTTTTTTACCTTGTATGTCTCCGCCGTAAGTTGTATAGAAATGACGAACCGCTTCGGCAACGCCATAACCCGTAATCATATCGGCAACTGTATATTTTCTAGTTACGTCTGGAGAGAATTTAGGGTTTTCGATAACCTTAATTACACCCTGACGCAATTGACCAATTCTATTAATTTTATCAGCTTCTGTTGGTTTAAAGTGTCCGTTGAAAACACCTTCCTGCGGATGCCATACACCACATTCTTCTGTCATTGGAATAACTTCATGAATCTCATCAACATTCAAATCTCCTCCAGTTCCATAATAGCTTTTCAATAACGGAGAAACGGCTTTGTACCAACGTTGCAAAACACCTTTTTTGCGAGGATCATTTGGGTCAAAGTTAATTCCAGATTTAGCTCCTCCAATTGCAGGACCAGAAACTGAGAATTTAACTTCCATAGTTTTTGCCAATGACAAAACTTCGTTCATGTCTAAGCCTTTTCTCATTCTTGTTCCTCCACCCGCAGCTCCTCCACGAAGTGAATTAATTACAGTCCACCCTTCGGCTTCTGTTTCAGAATCTTTCCAATTGAAAACAATTTCAGGTGCTTTGTTTTCAAATTGTTGTAATAAATCTTTCATTTTGTTGTGATATGTTTATTTTGCGTAAAAGTATAAAATAGAATAATGCGAATAATGTATTTTGCAGCAAATTTAGCAAACAAAAAAGAAAAGCCGAAAACTATTAGGTTTTCGGCTTTTTGAATATTTAGAAAATTAAGAACTATTGTCCTAATAAGTGTTTTTTCAAAGTTTCGTCAACTGGTTTGTCAGAAAGCCAGATTCCGAATAATGCTTTTTTGAAATCAAATCCAGGAATTTTTCCTTTCAAGATTTCATTTTTAGAAACGTAAACATTTTGGTCAAAAGGGTTGTAAGCTAAAACAAATACATCTTTTTCTGTAATTGCGTCACTTAAAAAGCTTTTCAGCTGTTCGATTCTAGGGCGTAATTGTTCAAGATTTGCTCCTGCAGATTTTTCAAAACCTGCGTTCATTGCTTTTGTCAGTTTGCTTGAAGAAACCATAGAAGAAGTAATTTCGATTCTAACAGCCATTTCAGTATCACTATCGATAATGAATTGCGGATCCTGTGCTAATTGAGATAAATACAATGCCTGAACATATACTTCCAGCCACATTTTTGATCTTCCGCCTGCTCCGTTTAACTGTAATGACTTGCCTTGAAATTCTATTTTTCTAGGAACTGTTACACCGTTAACTTCGATTTGAGTTTGTGCCGAAACAGTAGAAAATGGTAAGCTTAAAA
Organism: Flavobacterium tyrosinilyticum; assembly: GCF_023656565.1. GTDB lineage: Bacteria > Bacteroidota > Bacteroidia > Flavobacteriales > Flavobacteriaceae > Flavobacterium > Flavobacterium tyrosinilyticum. The sequence continues at coordinate 427,988 of NZ_JAMOKG010000004.1, read as the reverse complement.
GGACTATCAGTAAAAGTAAAATCTTTTTCATATTCTATCAAATTTTTATTTTTAAGGCAAAAATAATAGTAATTTATTAATATTTGGTTCATTTTTGTTATGTTTTTTTTATGTAAAAAATACATTTAATTTTTCTATTACATTAAAAATCAAATTAGTAAGACTAGTTTTACGTAGATTTACGTGCTTTAAGAATTGTTTAAGCATTGCTCGCTAAAAATCTATCAAAAATGTTCGTTTTTTTATGCTTTAAAAAGAAAAATTGACTTTTAAATTTTAAAAGAATTGTTGCGAGATTAATGCTGATTTGAAGAAAAAGCTAAATAATCACGAAAACGTTATCGTAATCTTTGCTGATCTATTAATTTTATATGCGCGCATTGTAAATTACACTTTTAAAAAGTATCTTTGGAAGCCTTTGAACTGAAAAGTTTTAGGAGCTCAAAAAAAACAAAAACATAAAAAACCATCAACTAAAATTTCTTTTTGAAATTGAGTTGAAAAAACTTTAAAGAATACTACTATGGATTTTAATCTTACCGAAGAACATTTAATGATTCAGCAGGCTGCAAGAGATTTTGCTCAAAATGAATTATTGCCGGGAGTTATTGAACGTGACGAAAACCAGACTTTTCCAACTGAGCAAATCAAAAAAATGGGTGAGCTTGGATTTATGGGAATGATGGTTGATCCTAAATATGGAGGAAGCGGCTTAGACGCTATTTCTTATGTTATTGCAATGGAAGAAATTTCTAAAGTAGATGCTTCTGCCTCTGTTGTAATGTCTGTAAACAATTCATTAGTTTGCTGGGGATTACAAGAATATGGTACTGAAGAGCAAAAACAAAAATACCTTCCAGGTTTGGCTTCTGGAGAAATTCACGGAGCTTTTTGTTTGAGCGAGCCAGAAGCAGGAAGTGACGCAACTTCTCAAAAAACAACAGCTGTTGATATGGGAGATCATTATTTAGTTAACGGAACTAAAAACTGGATCACAAACGGAAATACCGCATCTGTATATTTAGTAATTGCACAAACACATCCAGAATTAAAGCACAAAGGAATCAATGCTTTGATTATGACTAAAGATATGCCAGGTTTTTCAGTTGGTCCGAAAGAACAGAAAATGGGAATCCGCGGTTCTGATACACATTCATTAATGTTTTCTGATGTTAAAGTTCCAAAAGAAAACAGAATCGGTGAAGATGGTTTCGGATTTAAATTTGCAATGAAAACTCTTGCAGGCGGTAGAATTGGAATCGCTTCGCAAGCATTAGGAATTGCTTCAGGAGCTTATGAATTGGCATTAAAATATTCTAAAGAGCGTAAAGCTTTTGGAACTGAAATTTGCAACCATCAGGCAATTGCTTTTAAATTGGCAGATATGGCAGTAAATATTGAAGCAGCGCGTCATTTATGTATGAAAGCAGCTTGGGATAAAGACAATAATAAAAATTACGACGTGAGCGGTGCAATGGCAAAATTATTTGCTTCGCAAGTTGCAATGGACACTTCAGTTGAAGCTGTTCAAATTCACGGAGGAAACGGGTATGTAAAAGAATATCACGTAGAGCGTTTTATGCGTGATGCTAAAATTACTCAGATTTACGAAGGAACTTCTGAAATTCAGAAAATCGTAATTTCTAGAGCAGTTATTGCTGGATAAATAATCGTAAGAATATATTTTAAACCCTTTCGGCTTTTAGTTGAAAGGGTTTTTTTTATGAATATTCTATTACTTTTCATAAGTTTATAGTCCAATAAAATTTATTATCAATCATCAATAAAAACAGAAAACCATGAGAAAGCTATACTTTTTGCTTCCATTTATTTTTTTAGCATGTAAATCGGGAACTTCAACTTCAAATGAGAGTGGAGCAAAAACAGATTCAAAGCCAATAGAAATTAGCTATAAAGTAAAAGAATCTGAAATTTCAGATTTTCTAAAATATCTTTCTTCTGATGAATTGGAAGGACGTGAAACAGGAACGAAAGGAATTGAAAAAGCTGCTGTTTTCTTGGAAGACTTTTTAAAGAAAAATAAAATCAAACCGTATTTTAAAACCTATCGCGATACTTTGACCAATTTTGATGCACCAGCTTTCAATATTGTTGGGGTTATTGAGGGAACAGATCCTGAACTTAAAAAAGAGTTTGTTGTTTTGAGTGCGCATTATGATCATATTGGTTTAGAGAAAAAAGAACAGGCCGATAAAATAAATAATGGCGCAAACGATGATGCTTCGGGCGTAACTTCTGTAGCGGCAATGGCAAAATATTTTAGCGAAACTAAAGCGAATAAGCGAAGCATCTTAATTGTGTTTTTTGCGGGAGAAGAAAAAGGATTGCTAGGATCAAAAAGTTTAGTGGAGAAATTGAAAAAACAAAATTTCAATCTTTATACACAATTAAACATAGAAATGATTGGTGTGCCAATGAAACGAGATTATCTAGCTTATATTACAGGTTTTGATAAATCGAACATGGCGCAAAAAATAAACGAATACACAGGAAAAAACACCATCGGATTTTTACCGAAAGAAGCAGAATATCAATTATTCTACCGTTCTGATAATTATTCGTTTTTTCAAGCTTTTGGAAAACCATGCCAATCCCTAAGTACTTTCGATTTTGAAAACTTTGATTACTATCACCATGTTTCAGATGAATTTAAATTAATGGATATTCCTCATATCACAGCATTCACGCAAGAATTATTGCCTGCAGTAACCAAAATTGCGATTTCGCCAACGCAAGAAATAACAATGAACAAATAAGAGGCTGTTTTACAGCATTTGATTATTTTTGCTACATGAAAAATATTATCGTTACAGGAACAAGCAGAGGAATTGGTTACGAATTAGCCTTGAAATTTGCCGAAGCAGGTCATCAGGTTTTGGCCATTTCCAGAAAAATACCGCAAGCGCTTTTAGAACATCAAAATGTAACTTGTCTGTCTGTTGATTTGGCAGATGAAACGGCTTTGGATCAGGTTGACAATTTTCTTTCTTCAACATGGAAAAAAGTAGATGCAGTGGTTCATAATGCTGGAGCTTTGCTTTTAAAACCTTTTGCAGAAACGACACAGGCAGATTTTGAAAATATTTATAAAGTGAATGTTTTTGCTGTTGCCAATTTAACTCGTATATGTATTCCGTATTTAGAAAAAGGAAGTCATGTTGTAACCATCAGTTCAATTGGCGGGGTTCGCGGAAGTTTGAAATTTGCTGGATTAGCGGCTTACAGTTCGAGTAAAGGAGCTGTAATTACTTTAACTGAATTATTGGCTGAAGAATATAAAGAAAAAGGAATTTCATTTAATGTTTTGGCTTTGGGTTCTGTTCAAACTGAAATGCTAAATGAAGCTTTCCCTGGTTATCAAGCTCCAATTTCTGCTGAAGGAATGGCAACTTATATTTATGATTTTACATTAAATGGCAATAAATATTTTAACGGAAAAGTTTTAGAAGTGTCTTCAACAAATCCGTAAACAATTATGAATTATGAGTTATGAATTATGAGTGAGAGTATTGTAAAAACTAAAAGTTTTGAATTAGCAGTAAGAGGAGTTAATTTTTATAAATGGCTAGTTGCAGAAAGGAAGGAATTTGTGATGAGTAAGCAATTTTTACGTTCAATTACTTCTGTTGGCGCGAATGTTCGTGAAGCTGTCAATGCGCAAAGTAAGCCTGATTTTATACATAAATTGTCTATTTCTCAGAAAGAATGTGATGAATCAATGTATTGGTTAGAAATATTAATTGCAACAAATTATATTACTATTGCTGAATTTGAATCCATGCACAAGCAATGTGAAGAAGTTCTGAAAATCATAAAAAGCATAATTATAACGTCAAAGAAAAAACTCATAACCCAAAACTCATAATTCATAACTAAATTGAGCGAAACTTTAGCTAAATATATTCCTGAACACGCGGTAAAACCTGTTTTCGATTTGATAGTGGCCAATCAGGTTCACTTGAAAATTGTAAACGAGCGTCAGACGCGTCACGGAGATTATAGGAGAGGACCAAGTGGAAAGCATGAAATTACGGTTAACGCAAGTTTGAATAAGTATCGTTTTTTAATTACGTTGATTCATGAAATTGCACATTTGGTTGCTTTTGAGAAATTCGGACGAAATATAAAACCGCATGGAAATGAATGGAAATATACTTTTCAGCGTTTAATGGTTCCGTTTATTCGGCCAGAAATATTTCCAGGGCAGATATTACCGCTTTTGGCAAGACATTTCAAAAATCCTTCAGCGAGTAGTGATACCGATACTACTTTGTCTTTGGCTTTAAAACAATATGACAAAGAAAATGATAAAAATTACGTGTTTGAAATTCCGTACGGAAGTGTTTTTAGAATTAAAAATGGTAAAGTTTTTAAGAAAATAGCCGTTAGGACAAAACGTTTTGAGTGTTTAGAAATCAGCTCAGGAAAGACTTATCTTTTTAATCCGAATGCGGAAGTAGAATTGATAACATTAAAAAATCCCAATATCTAAATTCCAAATTCCAAATTCCAATCTTTGAAAAAAGTTGATAAAAAAAATCCCAAATTCCAATTGTAGTAAACTTTGGAATTTGGGATTTTTAATATTGGAATTTCTAAAAGGACTAGCCTTTCAAATAGGCTTCTCTTACTTTTTTGAAAAGGTTTGAAGAATAAACAAATTTAACTACCGCCTCATTGTCGGTCGTAAAGATTTCCTCTTTAGTTCCCTGCCAAGCTTTAAGACCTTTCTTTAAGAAGACAATATTCTCACCAATCTCCATTACAGAGTTCATATCGTGTGTATTGATTACGGTTGTAATGTTGTATTCGCGGGTAATTTCCTGAATCAAATTATCAATCAAAGTCGAAGTATTTGGATCTAAACCAGAGTTAGGTTCATCACAAAACAAATATTTCGGATTGTTTACAATTGCGCGAGCAATAGCCACACGTTTCTGCATTCCTCCAGAAATTTCAGAAGGCAGTTTTTTGTGTGCATCGATTAGATTTACTCTTTCTAAAACAAAATCAACTCGTTCTTTAATTTGCGCTTTGTTGTTATTAGTAAACATTTTTAGCGGGAAAGCTACATTTTCTTCAACAGTCATCGAGTCAAATAAGGCACTTCCCTGAAATACCATTCCGATTTCGGTTCTCAAGTCGCGTTTTTCATCTTTGTCTAAATCAGAATAAACCCTTCCGTCAAATTCAATTGTTCCTGAGTCTGGCGTATGAATTCCTAATAGCGTTTTTAATAGAACTGTTTTTCCAGATCCACTTTGTCCAATAATCAAGTTGGTTTTTCCAGTTTCAAATACCGTCGAAACGCCTTTTAAAACTTTGCTATCCCCAAATGATTTTTCTATATTTTTTACTTCTATCATTATCCTAATAATAATTGAGTTAATATATAATTAAAAAGAATGATACAAACAGAAGTCCATACGAATGATGTTGTACTTGCTTTACCAACTTCTAATGCACCACCTTTCATATAATATCCGTGAAAAGATGGGATTGTTGCCAATAGCATGGCAAAGATTAAAGTTTTAATAAAGGCATAAGTAATATGGAACGGTATGAAATCTTTTTGAGCTCCCATAATAAAATCTGCACCAGTTGAAAATCCTCCGTAAGCACAAGCTATCCATCCACCAAAAATTCCTAAAAACATACTAATCCCGATTACGAAAGGATACATTAATAAAGCGATTATTTTTGGAAAAACAAGATAGTTTACGGAGTTAACTCCCATAACTTCTAACGCATCAATCTGTTCTGTAACTCGCATTGTTCCTATACTTGAAGTAATGTAAGACCCCATTTTTCCGGCCATAATTACCGAAATAAAAGTAGGGGCAAACTCTAAAACTACAGATTGACGCGTAGCAAAACCAATTAAATATTTTGGAATTAAAGGATTGGTTAAGTTTAATGCTGTTTGAATGGCAACAACTCCTCCGATGAAAAAAGAGATAAAGCAAACAATTCCTAGTGAGTCAATAATAAGATCATCAATTTCTTTTAGGATTAGATTTTTCATAACAGGCCATTTAGTCTGTTTGTTGAAAATTTCTTTCAGCATTAAAAAATATTTCCCTACTTGGGATAAATAACGGATTAGCATCATAATTTTTAAATATTGGCTAAGGTAAAAAGAAGTTATGAGTTATGAGTTATGAGTTCAGTTTTTTCGAGTGTTTTACCAATCAAATTAACTTTTCTTTCATTTTTTTCAAACGATAATTTCTAATAAATTTAGCTTGTTCAGGTGTAACCAATAAAGGTGTTTTTGCTTTTTTAGCTTTCCAAAAACCTTTTATATAGTCTAAAAACAGAAATGGTTTTTTCTTCATCATCGCCAATTTTGCCGAAGCAATTGCGGTAATCCAAAATCCATAACCTAGAGTGTAAAAAGCTTCGCCTTGTTTGTAACGAGCTGTTTTATTGTAATTTGCTCCAGTTGGTTTTAGATGTTTTACATGTAAAGATTGGTCGGTAACAATTTTCCAATTGTAATATTTACAAAGCAATTCATCAACAGTATCCCAACCCATTGCGGGGCGTAAACCTCCAATTTGTTGATAGGTTTCTTTTCTATACGCTTTTAAGGCTCCGCGAATATGATCTTTATCGGTAAGATTTTCTAAAACCCATTCGCCATTTTTATCAATGTAGCAGAATCCTCCAACCATTCCAACTCTTTCATCTGATTCGAAATGTTTAATAATGGTCTCAAAATAGTTTGGAGGAAAAATTAAATCGCCGTCTATTTTTACAATGATATCATAATTGGAATCTAAAGTTTCAAAACCTTTTTGAAAAGCCTGAATCACTTTGCTTCCAGGCATATGAATTGCATCTGAAGTTTTATTTACAACAGAAATATACGGATTGTCTTTTGCAAAACCCAACACGACTTCTTCAGTTTTATCTGTAGAATTGTCATTTACCACCACAACTTTTGATGGCAAGATGGTTTGAGAAACCAAAGATTCTAAAGTCAAGCCTATTAAATCTTGTTCGTTGTGTGCGGGAATGACGATGTAGTATTTCATTTTAAATTCCAAATTTTTAAAAATTCCAAATTTCAATTTTTGAGAATTAATCCCAATCTTCTAAAATTCCAAATTCCAATCAAAGCTGGTTCAATTGGAATTTGGGATTTTTTATTGGAATTTGCCTTTAGGCTTTTATTTTTTCAGCAACAACAATATAATATCTTGGAGTGAAATATCTTAATAAGGGTCTGAATCCGAATTTTTTTACTGGATGTGTAAATTGTAATCGATCGGTAATTTTCCAACCCGTTTTTTCTAAAAGCCAATCCAATTGCCAATCTTCAAATTCATGGTAATGTCTGTCCCACATATCGGTTTTAGAACGGTATGCAGGTGAAAACCATAAACGTAACGGAATTGAAATTAATAGTTTGTCACATTTTACATTTTGTAAAACGGTGTATGGATTTAGTAAATGTTCGAAAATTTCAAATGCAGTAAAAACAGTATATTCTTCCGTTTGTAGCGCCGTATGGTCGTTGTCTAAATCTTCGCCTTTTGTGTTTTTTACGGTATAACCATTTTCTTCCATTATCTTAGAAAACGGATTGGGTACACCAAAATCAAAAATGGTTTCAGATGTGCTAACGTGCTTTTTTAAAAACTCTAAGGTAAGTTTGAATCTTTTATTCGGAAACGTTTTTTCGTACATAGTTATTGCGAACGAATTAATCTCTCGTTCTTGATTTTAATTAGGTCGCAAATATACTAAAAAAGTATTCAGTGTTCAGTTTTTAGTATTCAGTTGCGGTGCTAAGTTTTAAAATGAATTTCTCGCAAAGACGCGAAGTCGCAAAGTTTTGATTAAAAAAAATAAACCATATAAGTAATATAAGTTCAATTAAAAGAAAACTTAATTGAACTTATATTACTTATATGGTTAAAAACTTCGCGACTTCGAGTCTTTGCGAGATTATTTCACTCGACTTTAAATTTTAATATCTATAAACAAAAGCATTAATATTCATTCCAGCTCCTACTGAAGCAAAAATAAGAACATCGCCTTTGTTGATTTCGTGGTTCTCTATTTTTCCTTGTAAAATCAAATCGTATAGAGTAGGAACAGTTGCAACACTGCTATTTCCTAGATCGTGAATACTCATTGGCATAATATCTTTTGGAGCTGTTTTATCGTAGAGTTTGTAGAAACGTTCGATAATTGCTTCGTCCATTTTTTCGTTTGCTTGGTGAATCAGGATTTTTTTGACTTCATCAATTCCAATTCCGCTTTTATCTAAACAGCTTTTCATAGCGCACGGAACATTGCTTAAAGCAAATTCGTAGATTTTACGTCCATACATTTTGATGTATTTAATGTCTGGATCTAAATCTGGATTATACGATTTTCCGAAGAAAAGATAATTCGCTTCATCATTGGCATAAGTAGCACTTTCGTAAGATAACAATCCAGCATCATCAGTTGATGCTTCTAAAATTGAAACTCCAGCTCCATCAGAATAAATCATAGAATCACGGTCGTGATCATCTACAACTCTAGATAAAGTCTCGGCACCAATTACCATTACTCTTTTTGCCATTCCAGATTTGATAAAAGCATTTGCTTGTAAAACGCCTTCAATCCATCCTGGACATCCAAAAAGAATATCGTAAGCCACACATTTAGGATTTTTAATTCCTAATTTATTTTTAACTCTTGTAGCTAAACTTGGTAAAACATCAGTTTGATGCGTTCCTGTTTTTACGTCACCGAAATTATGCGCAAAAATAATGTAGTCTAAAGTTTCTGGATCGATTCCCGCGTTTGCAATTGCTTTTTCAGCTGCAAAGAAAGCTAAATCAGAAGAATTATATTGCGGTTCGGCATAACGGCGATTCTCGATTCCCGTAATACCTTTAAATTTTTTAATTACAACTTCATTAGGATAACCAAAAGGAGTTCCGTCCTCATTTAAAAAAACATGTTTATCAAAATCTGTGTTTTTTACTTCTAAATTAGGAATATAACTCCCAATACCAATAATTTTTATTTTCATTTCCCTTTAATTATCCGATAAATTTAGTGCTAATGTATAAATAATATTATGATAACTATCATAAAAAATAGTATGCATGCATATAATTATGAAATAACTATTTTTCTGTAAATATATTGTCTTTTTTCTAATGATTTTTTAATATTTGCTAGATTTCAAACGATTGAAGGAGATTTGGAGACTAATCTTTTTTTGCTATTATCTTGATTTTAATGAATTAATTTCACAAAAGATTAGCAGAAAGTTATGTTTCTTTAAATCAGATTTCTTCTTTGTTGTTTGAGTTAGAAAGTTTCAAGTTTCAGGTTATGCTGGAGCTTGAAACCTGAAACTTGAAACTTGAAACAAAAAAACAAAACCCGACAGGTTTTTAAAACTTGTCGGGTTTAGATATTTATAAGAAAACTAAATTTTAGCTTTCCATGTAAGCTTCAATAGGAGCACAGCTACAAACTAAATTTCTGTCACCGTAAGCATCGTCAACACGACGAACTGATGGCCAGAATTTATTGTCCGCAATATACTCTAATGGGTAAGCAGCTTTTTCTCTAGTATAAGGGAAATCCCAATTGTCTGTAGTTAACATTGCCAATGTGTGAGGTGCATTTTTCAATACATTGTTTTTATCATCAGCTGTTGCAACTTCAATTTCTTTTCTAATTGAGATAAGAGCATCACAGAAACGATCTAATTCTGCTAAATCTTCAGATTCAGTTGGTTCGATCATTAAAGTTCCTGCTACTGGGAAAGAAACTGTTGGAGCGTGGAAACCGTAATCCATTAAACGTTTAGCGATATCACCAACCTCGATTCCGTTTTCTTTAAATGCACGGCAATCTAAAATCATTTCGTGAGCCGCTCTTCCGCATTCTCCAGTGTAAAGAATTGGGTAGTGTCCTTCGAAACGAGATTTCATGTAGTTAGCATTTAAGATAGCGTGTTCTGTAGCGCTTTTTAATCCTTCAGCTCCCATCATGGTGATGTAACCGTAAGAAATTAAACATACTAAAGCTGATCCGTAAGGCGCAGATGAAATTGCTGTAATAGCTTGTTCACCACCTACTTTTAAGATTGGGTTTGTTGGCAAGAACGGAACTAATTTTTCGTTCACACAAATTGGTCCAACGCCAGGTCCACCGCCTCCGTGAGGAATAGCGAATGTTTTGTGTAAGTTTAAGTGACAAACGTCAGCGCCAATTGTAGCTGGATTTGTTAATCCAACTTGCGCATTCATGTTTGCACCATCCATGTATACTAATCCGCCATTGTCGTGGATTAATTTTGTGATTTCGATAATCGAAGATTCGAAAACTCCGTGAGTCGAAGGATAAGTTACCATTAAACAAGATAAATCATCTTTGTGTTCAATCGCTTTTTCTCTTAAATCTTCTACGTCAATATTTCCTTCTGGAGTCGTTTTAGTAACGATGATTTTCATTCCGGCCATCGCTGCAGAAGCAGGGTTTGTTCCGTGAGCAGATGAAGGAATCAAACATACATTACGGTGACCTTCGTTTCTAGATAAATGGTAAGCACGAATCGCCATTAAACCTGCGTATTCTCCTTGAGCACCTGAGTTTGGCTGTAAAGTTGTTCCAGCAAATCCAGTAATTACATTTAATTGCTGCTCTAATTTTTTAAGCATTGTAATGTAACCTTCTGCTTGTTCTACTGGTGCAAACGGGTGAATGCTGTTCCAGTTTGGCATTGAAAGAGGCAACATTTCTGAAGCTGCGTTTAACTTCATTGTACAAGAACCTAACGAAATCATGGAGTGGTTCAATGATAAATCTTTACGCTCTAATTTTTTGATGTAACGCATCAACTGACTTTCTGAATGATGATTGTTGAATACATCATGCGTTAAGAAAGAAGATGTTCTTTCTAATGAAGCTGGTAATTGACTAGCTTGAGTTAATTCAGAAACAGAAACCGTTTCTTTTCCTAAAGCTTCAGCAAAGATCGCAACGATTTGGTTGATGTCGTTAATTGAAGTCGTTTCGTTTAACGAAATAGAAATTGATTCAGCATCAGGATAGAAGAAGTTTACTTCGTTTTTCTCTGCAACAGCTTTTACTTTTTGAGCGTCTGCTTTTACTAAAATAGTATCAAAGTAAGCTGTGTTAGTTTGGAAAACTCCAATTTTATTTAAAGCCTCAGCAGTAGTAACTGCAGATGCGTGAACTTTGTTTGCAATATATTTTAATCCCTCTGGACCGTGGTAAACTGCATACATTCCAGCCATAACTGCTAGTAAAACTTGAGCAGTACAAATGTTAGAAGTTGCTTTTTCACGTTTAATGTGTTGTTCACGAGTTCCTAAAGCCATACGTAAAGCGCGGTTTCCATTTACGTCAATAGAAACTCCGATAATACGGCCTGGCATAGATCTTTTGTATTCGTCTTTAGTTGCAAAAAATGCAGCGTGCGGACCACCATAACCCATTGGCACACCAAAACGTTGTGAAGTTCCAACCACAACTGCAGCTCCCATTTCTCCTGGAGAAGTTAAAGCAGCAAGTGATAAAATATCGGCAGCAAAGGCAACTTTGATTTCGTTTTCTTTTGCTTTAGCAACAAAAGCGCTGTAATCGTTTACCTGACCGTATTTTCCTGGGTATTGTAAAATAGCTCCAAAAAACTCAGTTGAAAAATCAAAAGTTTCGTGGTTTCCAACAACTAATTCAATTCCAATTGGAGTTGAACGTGTTTGAAGTACTGATAAAGTTTGAGGTAAAATTTCTTCAGAAACGAAGAATTTGTGTGTATTGTTTTTCTTTTGATCACGAGTACGAACATCAAAAAGTAAAGCCATCGCTTCAGCAGCAGCTGTACCTTCGTCCAATAAAGAAGCATTTGCAATTTCCATTCCTGTTAATTCGATAACAGTAGTCTGGAAATTTAAAATTGCTTCCAAACGACCTTGAGCAATTTCTGCTTGGTAAGGCGTGTAAGCAGTATACCATCCTGGGTTTTCGAAAATATTTCTCTGAATTGGCGCAGGAACGATAGTTGGATGATAACCCAAACCAATATAAGATTTGAATACTTTATTTTTCTTCCCTAATTCTTGAATGTGATTTGCAAATTCATATTCTGTCATCGCAGGATCTAAGTTCAAAGGTGCTTTTAAACGAATATCGTCCGGAAGGGTTTCATAAACAAGTTGCTCAATTGAGTCAACTCCAATAGTTTTCAGCATGTGCTGAAGATCAGTTTCTCTTGGACCAATGTGTCTTAAAGCAAAAGCATCTGTTTTCATTTGTAGCTATCTATTTTTTTTAAATTGATGTGTTCGTACACCATTTTGACATACGAATCACATTTAAAAGTAAATGTGTTGTTTTTTTGTGGCGCAAAATTAAGTATTATTAATAATTTAATAGGTATTTTTAACTTCAATTTTTATCAAATTTATAACTAAAGAGTTGATTTGTTACTAATTGATTAGATTTGAGATATGAAACTTTTAAAACAAATTTTCGATTTTTATTTAAACAGCAGTATTCACGTGGCTTTATCGTGTTATGCTTTGGTCCGAATTACATTTCATGTGTTTCATATTCAGTACGATGAGCCAATGGCATTGTTTGTTTTTTTCGGAACAATTGTAGGATATAATTTCGTAAAATATGATGCGCTGGTTCGCGTAAAGAAAAACCCGATAGGAACTCAGCTAAAAATTATTGCTGTTTTGAGTTTTATTTCGGTGATTTTAGTTGGCTACTATTTTTTTAATTTAAAAAGAATAACACAAATAGTCTCCGTTGGAATTTTTGCCATAACTGCACTTTACACATTACCCTTTTTTCCAAATCGAAGAAATGCCAGAAATTGGGCAGGAGTAAAAATCTATATTGTAGCGCTTTGTTGGGTTGGCGCTACTTTGGTTTTACCTTTAATAAATGCAGAGATTCCAGTTACTATAGATTTCTTTATTAAATGCATTCAAAGATTCGTTTTGGTTTTTGTACTGATTTTAGTTTTCGAAATTTTAGATTTAGCCAATGACGATCCGCATTTACAAACCGTTCCGCAGACAATCGGAGTAAAGAAAACCAAACTTTTAGGATTTTTGCTATTGATCCCGTTTTGGTTTTTAGAAGTTTTTATTTCAACATTCAATATTCATGACGCTATTATAAATCTTATTATGGTCATCATGCTGATGTTGTTTATTGCTTTTGCCAATCCGAATCGTTCCAAATATTACACTTCCTTTTGGGTCGAAAGTGTGCCCATTTTTTGGTGGCTGATGATCGTTTTTCTATAAAAATATTTAGGGCGTGCCACCATCCCGATAAAAGGGCTTACTTACTTTACGCTTATAGGCCCTTTTATCAGGATGCTGTCGGGCTATCCGCGCTACTTCGGTAGCCAGCTCCTATCCCTCACGCAAAACGTAAAACGAGAAAATTCGTTTTCAAAAGACATTTAGAATATTGCAAATGATTTCAAAATTTGGGATGTTTTTTTGCACAACGTTTCCCTCCGGTTTCAACCGCGGACTATGTTTAAAAAATAAATTTTGATTTAATTGTTTTTCAATTGCCTCCAGCTTTAGCTGGAGAATAAATATGATTGAATACTCTAGGCTTTAGCCAAACTTTACAATTTGGCCAAAGCCCAGATTGGAGACTTATTTTTACTTCCAGCTAAAGCTGGGGGCAATTAAAATTATCTTTTTAATCTGCCAAATCTGCGGGAGAAAAAATTATTTCGCTTTCTGTTCCGCCAAAGCTTTATTCAAATCTGCTTTAGCCTCATTTAGTTTTTTTCTTTTCTTGTCGATCTTTTCTTTGCTTTCCTTGTCTTTAATCGCTTCGTTCAAATCAGCAGTTCTTTCGTTGACTTCTTGCTGTTTCTCTTTTACCTTTTTGTCAAGATCTTTGTTGACTGTTTTGGTGGTGCAGTTTTTCTTGGTTTGCGCAATAGCTTCTTCAACACCTTTAATCTGATTTTGATTCCCAGCTTTTTTCGCGGCAGCCAATTTTGTGTTCAATTCACAAAGCTTTCTTTCACAACCTTTTAGAGTTGTACAATTGCTTTGAGAAAATCCGATAAAAGAAATTGCAAAGAAAACTACAGTTAATATCGTTTTTAATTTCATAAGTATGTTTTTTTGATTTTTAATTATTCATTTTAAGGATAATACTTATAAAAGTAAGCAATTTATATTATACGAGTTTTTCCGAAATGACTTTCAAAACCTTATTTCTTTCTAAAAGAAAATTAGTAAGATGTTTTTCCAAAAGCAAAATATCAAAAAGTTTACCAAATATCCCAAACGGAGTTTCATATTGCAATTTGTCTTTCATAATGGTAAAGCCATTTTCTTCTACAAAAAAATGTTCGTGTTTAAACGATTTGAATTTGCCTCTTTCCATTTCATCCACAAAATAATCATAGAAATTCATTGCCGTAATTCGGCTTTTGTGAGTGAGATAAAATCCGAAATGTTTGCCGCGCCAAGTTACCGTTTCGCTTAAATTAATTAAACCAGATGTTACACCCGCAATTGCTTTTTCTTTTGACGGACTTGCCGATTGTTGGTGAATATCGATATTTCTTGAGGCATCAAAAACGATTTGTTTTGAGGCTTTTATTTTGGTTGTGAGGTTTATTGTTGTCATTGGTTTATATTTTGTTTTGCACAATCTTGTCATTTCGACGAAGGAGAAATCTTCGTAAGTAGCTCCGTACAGAATGTCGTCAATCTTTGCAGAGTTACTCGCGAAGATTTCTCCTTCGTCGAAATGACAAATAAGACGTTTAAATCAAATCTTTAAAAGCCTCATCAATATCCCTAAACTTAAATCCAAACCCATTATCCAAAAGTCTTTTCGGAACTACATTTCTACTTTTCAAAACCAATTCGGTTTCAGTTCGAATAAAGAAAGATCCAATTTCAAGAAAAAATTTATTGATCGGAATTCCAAATGGAAAACCAACTGCTTTTCGAAGTTCCTGCATAAAGTCAACATTTCGAATTGGTTCTGGAGAAACAATATTGATAACGCCAGTAATTTCTTTCTGAAGAATAAAATCAATAGCATTCGCAAAATCTTCTTCATGAATCCAGCTTATAAACTGATTTCCTTTTCCTTGTTTTCCTCCAAAACCAACTTTTGCCAAAGTTTTTAACGGAATAAAAGCGCCTCCATTTTTTCCTAAAACAATAGAAGTTCGCAAAGCGGTTTTTAATGTATTTGGAGTTTCCGTTTTAAAGAATGCTTTTTCCCAAGAAAGCGCCACATTTATAGAAAAGTCATTTCCAATTTCGCCATCAACTTCATCCATTTGTTTGTCTAAAGAAAATCGGTAAATGGTTGAGGTAGATGAATTCAGCCAATGTTTCGGCGGATTTGTACAATTTAAAACGGCTTTGTTTAGAATTTTGGTGCTTTCAATTCGAGATAAAAGAATTTCTTTTTTGTTCTCTTTCGTATAACGGCAATCAACAGACTTTCCTGCGAGATTAATTAAAACTGTAGCATTCTCCAATTCCTTTTCCCAGCCCGAAAAAGTTCTAGCATTCCAGTTTACATATTTAATTCCGTCAATTGTTTGAGATTTTCCTCTTGTTAGAATTACAATCTCTTCAAATTTATTTTTGAAATGATCGACTAAAATTTGTCCTAAAAACCCTGTTCCGGCTGAGATTATGAGTTTGCTCATTGCTTGTGTTTTTTTTTGCCACAGATTAAAGTGATTTTAATGATTTTTTACGCAATTTATAAATCCGAATAATCACTTTAATCTGTGGCAAAAATTATAAAAATAAATTTGTGAATTCGTGGCTAATAATTAATTTAAAATTAAAAGTAGAGCGAGAATTCGGTAAAAAATCCAAGTGTAAGATAAGTAAAAAGGAAGTTTTAAAATTTTTACTCTTCTAAAATGTTCCAAAAACATAATCAAAACCGTAACTCCAAACCAGCCCAAAATGATTGTTTGAGGAAGTTGTAAAAACTGACTTAGAATTAAAATCGGAACTAAAATTAAACTTCCCATTAAAGAAACAGTCATTATATTTCCTGCATAATTCATAATTGTTTGTTTGTCAAATTTCAGCAGCAATAAACTTTGAAAAACAATTTGTCCAAATGCTAAAATGATCTCTCTCACAATATTTGATTTCGGTAAATTCGGAATCAAATTAGAATATCCAAATAAAACAAAACTCGTTATTGTAAATGCAAATGCGATGAAAAGAAATCTGTATTTATAATTGAAATCTGGAATACATTGCAATTTATTTTCTTCTTGTACATTTCCAGGAATAATTACTTTTCTGTTGTAAGAAACGAAAGAATACATTTTTTTCAGGATGAAATGAAGGGGTTTTATAGTCGCAATTTTTTCGATTAGCGGAAAAGAAAAACCAACCACTTTTATCAAACTGTCAATTCCGTATGTAACCGTTTTGGTTTTATTATTGATCAAAGCAATTTCGTTTGGAGCGCGCTTTAAGTCTACGAAATTTTGTTCTTCATCAGATAATTGGCAATATGATTTTCTTCCGTTTTCATCAAGCATGCCGCTTTTTACAAAACCAGTTGTGTACAAACTGCAAAGTGGACAATCTTCATCATAAAGTAAGGTTTGGTTTTCTAACGTTTTCATGATTTTTGGTTTTAAAGATGAATAGTTTTAAGCGTATAATTTTTCTTCGCTAGGAATCAACTCGATTTTTCTTTTGTTTTTAACTGTAATTTTTGAGCCTTCAGCCAGAAAGATTGAAGTTGGTTTTTGAGTTTGAAGAAATCCAAAATCGCTTCCGTAATTTTTTTTGAAATCAATATCAATTCGATGATTTAAAACTTCAAATTGTTCCCATCTTGGATGCGTCACTTCATATTCAAAAGTGGTTTCTTCATCGATTTGGGTGTATCCAAAATAATGTTCTGTAATAAATTCTGCTTCAGAATCCATTTCGATTTTACTTAAATCTTTTTTGGTTTCAATTTCAATTGTGTTCCATTCTTTGTCGTTCTTCCATTGATAAATGAAAGTTTTGCTGTTTTCATTTTCAATAATTTCATGTCTCATTTTCTGAGTTTCATAATGTTCTTGATACAAAGTATTGGCAATAAAAGTGATGGCTTTTTTAGGAACAATTTCTTTAATAAAAACCACACCACGTTTCCATTCTCCATTTTCGAAACGTTTTACATAAAATCTCAGATTCACTTCTTCAAAATTGATGTGAAATGGAACTTTAAATCCCAAAACTTTGGTATTTTTAAACATAAATCCGACCAAACTGACGTAACATTTGTTGTTCCAAATATCAATCTCAGTTCCTGCTGGAAGATATTTTTCTAATATTTCAGCATCAACTTCATAATTGAAAAGTGCTAAATTTTTCCATTCTGCTTTTAAGAAGTTCATAATTTCTTTTTTTGATTGTAAATAATAAAAGTGAGGAAGAATATTAATGAAATTGGCAATAAGAAAAGCCAGCTAAATTCTCCATTCCAAATCAGGAAGAAGAGAATCACTAAAGCAAAATAGATATAAATTAATTTGTTTTTTGGGAAGATTAAAACAAATAAAAGTGCTCCTAAAACTTGCAATCCACCTGTAATGGCTAAACCATAACCACCAAGCAGTAAAAAAATTAGGGCCGCTATATTTATAATTTCGACTATTTTGAATGTCGTTTTCATAGTTATTGACTGTTTTAAACTTTCAGAAAAAAATGAAAGTTTTAATTAAATTTTTTTACTTCATCATTTTTATAACCAATTTTCCCAACCAGTTATCATTAAATTCAGTCATTTTATCCAACATATTATCTGCTTTTAGAACGAAATCATACAATTTGGTAGTCTGATCTACAAAGTGTTTTTCTTCTGCAGAATCTTTTGCTTCGATAGTCGAAACTTCTTTTAAGATTTTTAGCGTTGGCTTGATTTCTCTTTTGCTTCTTTCTCTGGAAATTTTTACTGCCAGTTCGTCTAAATCTTTTTCTGCCGTGAAAAACTCTTTTCTTTCTCCAGCTTTATATTCTTTATAAACAATTCCCCAATCCATTAAACCTCTTAAGTTCATACTGGCATTTCCGCGGGAAATTTGCAATTCTTCCATAATGTCTTCCATAGAAACAGGTTCGTTCGAAACCATTAATAAAGCGTGGATTTGTGCCATCGTTTTATTAATACCCCATTGAGAGCCTAATGCTCCCCAGGTTTGTACAAACTTATTTTTTGCTTCTTTGAATTCCATGAATCAAATGTAAGTAAAAGTTTTTAAACTTTCAAAAATAATTGAAACATATTTAACGAATTATAAAGTTATGTTAATTCAAACCTTGAAATTTTTGATTAAATAATGATACAGCTATTTTTGTAAAAATCACATTTATGGAATTATACTACACATTTTCGGTACTTATTGTACTGGCTTCTTTCTTCGCCTATTTAAATTTAAGATTTTTAAAACTTCCAGGAACCATCGGAATCATGATTATTGCGATGCTGGTTTCCGTTGGAATTCGCCTTTTGGGAGATTCTTACTTTCCTGCAACCACCAAACATTTTTTTGATTTGATAAAAGAATTTGATTTCAATGAGATCTTGATGGGAGCAATGTTGAATTTTCTTTTATTCGCAGGAGCTCTACACGTAAATATGTCCGATCTTAAAGAACAAAAAGTTCCTATTATGATTTATTCTACAGTAAGTGTAGTGTTATCAGCTTTAATCATTTCGATGTTGCTTTATTACATCGCACCACTCTTAGGAATTAATATACCTTATGTATTTTGCTTAGTTTTTGGAACCTTAATTTCTCCAACCGATCCAATTGTGGTTTTAGGAGTTTTAAAGGAAGCGAAAGTTCCTAAAAGAATCGAAACTAAAATTGTTGGTGAATCCCTATTTAATGATGGAGTAGCCGTAGTGATGTTTGCTGTTGTTTTGAAACTGGCAACTGATCCAACATTTGATATGACTTTTGGTTCTATTGCTTGGTTATTTGCAAAAGAAGGTATTGGTGGACTTTTATTAGGTGCTGTTCTTGGGATTTCGGCATCAAACGTTATGAAGAAAATTGACGATTATAAAGTATCCGTTTTAATCACGCTTTCTATTGTAATGGGAGGATTTTTGATTGCTCAAAGCTTACACGTTTCTAGTCCGCTGGCAATGGTTGTTGCCGGATTAATTATTGGAAATTACGGTAAAAAAGTTGCAATGAGCGAAATTACTCAAGATTATTTAGGGAAATTTTGGGAGCTTATTGACGAAATATTAAATGCTATTTTATTCTTATTTATTGGTTTTGAATTGTTGTTGCTGCCAGATTTAAATAAACAATTGATAACAGGTTTTGTAGCCATTTTTATTGTTCTTTTTTCAAGATTAACTTCTATCGTTTTACCTTGGAAATTCTTCGATATCTTCAAGTTCTTCGGAATCAGGTCTGCTTACAACAAAGGTTCTCTGATGGTTTTGGTTTGGGGAGGAATTCGTGGTGGAGTTTCTATTGCTTTGGTACTTTCTATGCCTGAAGGAGAATACAAAAACCTTTTACTTGAAGTAACTTATATAGTAGTTTTATTTTCAATTGTAGTGCAAGGACTTACTGTTGGGAAATTGGCTAAAAGAGTTTTGGAGAAAGAGTAGAGATTTAGAAATAGAAGCCAGATTAAAGAGTCAAGATTTCTATTATTTGTCATTAAATTTTTAAAGAAAAGCCCGAAACAGAATTGCTTCGGGCTTTTCTTTATCGCTTATCTTCTTTCGAATAATTAGATTCTCCATTTATATTAATTTCTCCGCCTAAAAAACGAGGCTCTCGATTTCTCAAAACATCAAAAAAGGATTTAAAAACAGAACCATATTCTCTAAAGCGAACATAATTATATCCAAGATATTCTCCATGGTTTGCAGAATATCCAGCTGATTTAATTCCGAGTTTCTGTCCGATATAAATAGCGCAATTTAAATGATATTCCTGCGAAATTAAAGTCGCTTTTTTAATCTTAAAAATATGTTTTGCACGATACATTGTTGAATAGGTATCGAAACCTGCATAATCAATAAATATCTTTGTAGTGTCGACGCCATGATTGTAACAATAATTCTTCATTACCGTCAATTCATCGTATTCATCACGCCCGTTATCTCCCGAAAGCAGAATTTTATTAATGCGTTTAGCTTTCCAAAGCATAATTCCAGCATCCAAACGATCTTTTAAATATTTGCTTGGCTGATTTCCGTTGATTCCTGCGCCAAAAATTATTCCGACATCATTTTTAGGAAATTTTTTAATGGAATAGTGAATGTATCTCTTAGTAGAAGATTTTACATAGTAATTTACTGAAACGACAGCAATCAATCCGATAATTGCAAGATAAAGCACTATTTTAAAATATTTTTTCACGGCTGGTATTTGTAAGATTAAGATTTAAAACACGAAGATAGTTAAAGTAAAACCAAATAAAAAAACCGAAGCATTTATACTTCGGTTTCAAAATTTAATTCTCTAGGAAACTTAGCAACTTAGCAACTTAGGAGCTTAGTATCTTAGTATCTTAGAAACTCTATAATAGTCCCGCTCTTTTCAATAAAGCTTCAGGCTTTGGTTCTTGTCCTCTAAAACGTTTGTACAAAGTCATAGGATGTTCTGTTCCTCCTTTAGAAAGCACATTGTCTTTAAATTTCTTCGCTACTTCTTCGTTGAAAATTCCGTTTTCTTGAAAATATTCAAAAGCATCTGCATCCAGAACTTCTGCCCATTTGTAGCTGTAATATCCAGAAGAATACCCACCTTGAAAAATATGAGAAAACGCTGTACTCATAGCATTTTCTTTTACATCTGGATATAATTGTGTATTAGCAAATTGTTCAGTTTCGAAAGCTTTTAGATCTGTAATATTGGTTGGATCTTGTCCGTGCCAAGCCATGTCTAATAATCCAAAACTCAACTGACGTAATGTTGCTAAACCTTCTTGAAAACTTGCACTTTCTTTAATTTTCTGAACGTATTCAATCGGAATAATTTCTCCTGTTTCATAATGATTTGCAAACAAAGCCAAAGCCTCTGGTTCGTAACACCAGTTTTCCATAATCTGACTTGGTAATTCTACAAAATCCCAGTAAACAGAAGTTCCCGATAAACTTGGATAAACGGTATCGGCTAACATTCCGTGTAATCCGTGACCGAATTCGTGGAATAAAGTGGTTACTTCATTAAAAGTTAATAACGAAGGTTTTGTTTCTGTTGGTTTTGTAAAATTACAAACGTTAGAAATATGCGGTCTTTCGTTTACGCCATCTTTTATATATTGCGATTTGAATGAAGTCATCCAAGCACCGTTTCTTTTTCCTTTTCTTGGGAAGAAATCAGCGTAGAAAATCGAAACCAAATTATTTTCAGCATCTCTTACTTCATAAGTGGTAACTTCTTCATGGTATTTGTCAATATCAAAAACCTCGGTAAAAGTTAAACCATATAATTTTTTGGCAACTGTAAAGGCACCGTCTAAAACTTTTTCTAATTGAAAATAAGGTTTTAGTTTTTCATCGTCTAAATTAAAAAGCTGCTGTTTTAATTTTTCAGAATAATATGCTCCGTCCCATTTTTCTAATTGTTCGATTCCGTCTAGTTCTTTAGCGAAAGCAGTTAATTCTGCGAATTCTTTTTGAGCTGCTGGTTTTGCTTTTGCCAATAAATCATTTAAGAAAGAGAAAACTTTCTCTGGACTTTCGGCCATTCTTTCTTCCAAAACAAAATGTGCGTGTGTTTTGTAGCCTAATAAATTAGCTCTTTCAAAACGCAGTTTAGCAATTTTTAAAACGTTTTCCTCGTTGTTGAATTCGTTATTTTGAAATGCTTTTGCTCCAAAAGCTATTGCCATTTTTTTACGCAGTTCACGATTATCTGCATAAGTCAAAAACGGAACATAACTTGGATGATCTAAAGTAAAAATCCAACCTTCTTTTTCCTGATTTTTGGCTAATAATCTTGCGGCTTCGATTGTACCTTCAGGTAAACCAGATAAATCTTTTTCATCGGTTAAATGCAATTCGAAATTGTTGGTTTCTGCCAAAACATTTTCGCCAAATTGTAAACTCAATTTCGATAATTCTTTATCGATTTCTCTTAATTGATCTTTCTTGTCTTCTGGCAGATTGGCTCCGTTTCTAGAAAAGCTTTTGTATTTTTTGTCTAATAAAGTAGTTTGCTCTGCATTTAGATTTAAACTTTCTTTTTGATCGTAAACGGCTTTTACTCGTGCAAATAAATCAGCGTTTAAACGAATATCATTTCCAAATTCTGAAAGCCAAGGCGAAACTTCCTGAGCAATTTTCTGCATTTCGTCATTCGTTTCAGCCGAATGTAAATTGAAGAAAATGCTAGAAAGACGATCTAAAATATCGCCCGAAAAATCCATCGCCACAATTGTATTTTCAAAAGTCGGCGCATCCGGATTATTTACAATTGCATCAATTTCGGCTTTAGCCAAAGCAATTCCTTCTTGAAAAGCCGGAACGTAATCTTCGATTTTAATTTGCGAAAAAGGGGCGGTGTTATGTTTAGTTATAAATTTTGAAAGTAAAACACTCATTATGATATTATATTTTTTATTAATAGAAGTCGAATTTTTGAATTCCAAAGATAATAATTTATAAAAAGCTAATTGGCAATTAAGAATTCATTCTCGGCATAAAACTCTCTTAAATTGTGTTATAGATATGTTATTTGTTACGGGAAGCAGTTTTAAAAGCGTAAATTGAGAAAAAGGTTAGAATACAAAATTCTAATCATAAATTATAAAAACGGAAATGATGAATTATCAAGTAGTAATTAAGAATATTGATACGGTGAATGAAGTAGAAGGATATTGGTCTGATGAAGATTTTATTCAGTTATTAGGAAAATTTAATTATCCCGATGGCGCGACGGCTGAGAAAAGCAGTTTGCCCGAATTATTAGAAATGGCTATTTCTGATTACGAAGCTAATGAAGCTGCAGCAATAGTTTTAGAATATAAATTGGGAGAGGAATTAACGGAAGGACAAGTGGAACAAATATCAAACAATATGTTAATTGATAAAGTTTGTGAAGAATATCCAGAAATTCACATGCAAGGAACTCTATTTCATATTAATCAATTGCTTTTTAAAGCTTACAATGGTAAATTTCCAAATGCAAAAGCTTCTATTGTTCATTTTTCAATGACATCAAAGGATGGTGAGCCACAAAAGCTGACAGCTGAAAACGTGTTGAAATTATTGAATAATGGTTTATCTGACAGAAATCTTATCAAGAGGTTATTCGAAAATCAAATTTCTCAAAACATTCCATTTCCAGAAGCTGAAAGTATTATTTGGGAATTGACAACAGAGGACAATATAAATTACGATTTGGTAACTTCAGAGAATTGGATAAATAAAGAAGATATAAACGAATCTGAATTTGAATCTGTTTTGGAAGAAGTTGAAGATGCGGCTTAATTCAAAAAAGAGATAAAATTGTAGATTTAGTTTCACAAAGAAGCTCAAAGAAAAAACACAGAGATTCACAAAAATTTTGTGCGCCTCTGTGTTTTTTTTGTGTATCTCTGTGGAATTACTTTTTCAAACCTTCAGCCGCTTTATTAACCGCCGCTTTTAATTCTTCTTTATAAGAAATAATAGTATCTAAAACTTTTTTATCGTGGCTTCCGATGATTTGTGCAGCTAAAATTCCAGCATTTTTTGCTCCGTTTAAGGCAACAGTTGCCACAGGAACTCCACCTGGCATTTGAAGAATCGATAAAACTGAATCCCAACCATCAATAGAATTACTTGATTTTACAGGAACTCCAATTACAGGAAGCGGAGACATTGAAGCCACCATTCCAGGTAAATGCGCCGCACCGCCCGCACCGGCAATAATAACCGAAATGCCGCGAGTATGTGCATTTTTACTGAAATCGAATAATTTCTCTGGCGTTCTATGTGCCGAAACGATATCTACTTCAACTTCTACATTAAATTGTTTTAATATGTCGATTGCATCCTGCATAACTGGCATGTCTGAGATGCTTCCCATTATAATAGCTACTTTGCTCATGTGTGTTTTTGTTTTGTTTGTTTCAAGTTTAAGGTTTCAAGTTTTGTTGGAACTGAAAACTTGAGACTGAAAACTGTTTATTTTGTTTTAAGTTATAAACTGAGACTGAAAACTGCGACTGAATACTAAAAAATTACTGACCACTGATCACTCTAATCGTGTTCTTAACTTCCTGTGCAATTCTTCTTGCTTCAGCCATATTTTCGTTTACGATCGTTACGTGACCCATTTTTCTAAAAGGACGAGTTTGTTTTTTACCGTAAATATGTGGCGTAACACCGTCCCATCCTAAAATGGTTTCGATGTTTTCATAAACTACATTTCCAGAATGACCTTCGGCACCTACTAAATTTACCATAATTCCGGCAACTTTACTGTCAGTGTTTCCTAACGGAAGATCTAAAATAGCACGTAAATGATTTTCGAATTGTGAAGTATAACTAGCTTCAATTGAATAATGACCAGAATTGTGCGGACGAGGAGCAACTTCATTGACTAAAATTTCATCGTCCTGAGTTTGAAACATCTCTACTGCTAAAAGGCCAACATGATTAAAATTCTCTGAAACTTTTAAGGCAACTGCTCTCGCTTTTTCGGCTACTTTATCATCGATTCTTGCTGGGCATATTACATATTCAACTTGGTTTGCTTCTGGGTGAAATTCCATTTCTACAACCGGATATGTTTTCATTTCGCCCGATGGATTTCTTACCACAATTACCGCCAATTCGTTTTTGAACGGAACCATAGTTTCTGCAATGCATTCTACATTTGGAAGCGTATCTAAATCTGAAGCTTGGCGAACTATTTTCACGCCATTTCCATCATAACCAAATTCAGTGCATTTCCATACAAAAGGTAATTGCAAATCGTTGATTTTAGATTTTAGTTGATCTAAATTTTCGAATCTTTCAAATGGTGCAGTTGGGATATTGTTTTTAGCGTAAAAATCTTTTTGAACACCTTTATTCTGAATTCCTTTTAAAGTTTTTGGAGATGGATATACCTTTAGGCCTTCGTTTTCTAATTGCGTTAATGCTTCAAGATTGACCAATTCAATTTCGAAAGTCAAAACATCGACTTGTTTCCCGAAGTTGTAAACGGTTTCGTAATCCATTAAATCGCCTTGAAAGAATTTGTTGCAGGCGATTTTACTAGGCGCTTCGTCGCTTGGATCTAGAACGTAAGTTTGTATATCAAATTTTCTGGTGTCGAACAAAAGCATTTTACCTAATTGTCCGCCACCTAATATTCCCAATTTAAAATCAGAAGAAAAATAATTCATTTTGTGTTGTGTTTTTGCAAAGATACTTTTTAATCTTTTTTTAGCCAAAATTTCGTTGAGTACAAGTTTTTTCCGCCACGAATTCACGAATTTTTTTTCCTTGCATTATGTATAAAAAAATAATTCGTGAATTCGTGGCTATTAAAAACTTATTTTATTTTCTTCAAAACTTCTTTGGCAACGGCCTTGTAAGCAGCTGAATGATCTCCGAAATCTTTATCAATTATTACTTTTAATTCGGGATGAATCCAATCGTAATAATTTCCTAGAATATATAAAGTGCGAATCGAGTAGGCTTTTGTTGCGACTTTGGTGTCATTAATTAACCAGTCGAAAGATGCTTCAATGCAATCTTGAAGATTTTCTTCGGAGAGTTTTATGCCGTTTTCATTTTTTTTGTAATGAGACTTTATCAAAAGCTGTGTCACTTTTGCAATGGGACGCATAGAGCTTTCGTCTTTTAAAACTTTCAGATTCGAACAGAAAAAATCTAGATGTGGCTGAAGCCAATGTAATTCTTCGTACGAAACAAATTCTAAAATCCAGCACGCTTTATGATTGTTTTTATCTTCGGGCGAAAAGCAAATTGAAACCAATTCACTAAAAAGCGTGGGGTTTTCTAGTACATCTTGCGCAGCTTTGAGACGGTTTTCTCTATATGCATTTACGTAATCCAGTTTTTTTTGCAATTCGGATAGCATTGTTTTTTGGTATTTAATACAATGCTAAAATAAGTAATTTAATGAGATAATTCCGTAATAATTTATAGGTGATCCAGGATAATAAAATCTCGGTTGCGCATTTCCAACTCCTGTTGCATTGGTTAAAATCATGGAAGCATATTTTTCATTTGTTACATTATTGATTCCAGCGTCTATACGTGCTTTTAAACCAGATAAAATTTCGAATTGATAACCGGTTTTTAAATTCAAAAGAGAATAAGAATCTGAAAAATCAGCATTTGAATCATTCATTGGGATTTTATCTGTGAACTGAAAATCGGCTGAAAAATAAAATCCTGAATTCGTGTTTAAAATAAAACCAGCACTTACCGTATTTGCGGGAACTCCAGTTAATTTATTTCCAGAATAATCATTTCCGTTGTCGACAAATTCTTTGAATTCATAATTTCCAATAGATGTTCCGATGTAAGAGTTTAAATTGAAAATTCGATTTATTGACCAATTATGATTTAATGAAATTTCAATCCCTTCGTGAAAAGTTTTTCCAGCATTTACGCCTTCGTATTGATCGTCTCCGATTCTTTTGGCAACTAATAAATCTTTAATTTCCATTCGGTAAACGGCAATTTGGGTGTACAGTTTTTTATTGAAGAAATGAAGTTTTCCGCCCAATTCAAAATTATAACCCGTTTCGGGTTTAATATTTTGATTGATGTTTCCTGTTGAAGTTAAAGTTTCTTCTGTTGCGGGAAGAGAAAATCCTCGGCTTACAGAAAAGTAAAAAGTCTGAATTTCATTCGGCTTAAATAGAAAAGAAAGTTGTGGCGAAAAGATCCCATCATAACTATATTTTTCTTTCGGATCATTCGCGGAAGCGGGAAAATCATTCTGAAGTTCGAATTTGGTTTTGTTGTAATTTAATCCTGCCTGAATTTCAAATTGATCAGAAAGTAAAGTTCTGATTTGCGAAAAAACATTGTAAAAATGTCTTTTCTGGTCAGTTGCTGTAAGTTGATCACCTTGCAAACTTCCTTTTCCGTTATTTTGCTGATATAGATTTTCAAAAGTATTACCGCTGTAATTATCTCTGAAATATTCCAATCCGGCAATAAATTGATTTTTGATTTTCCCAACTTTAAAATCTCCTGAAAACTGTGTTCTCACTCCTGCAGCAAAAGTATATTGACGTAAAATATCAAAAGGTCGCGGTTCGTTGCTGTCTTTATAATTGATGAAAACCGAAGTCGAATTGTTGAGGTGATCGTTTATTTGGAAATCATAAGCTAATCCGCCCAAATTTGATTTATATTCTTTATAACCCTGTGAAGCAACCCAAGTTGGCGCGCCCGCCTGCGGATTATTTTCGAAAGTAGTTTTATTGATGGAACTCGGAATGTAAGCTTTCAAATAAGTGTAATTAGAGAAGTATGTCAGTTTACTGTTTTTCTTTCGGAATAATTCTCCCGAAAGTGTAATTCCTTCCCGATTGTAAGCGCTGTTTTGACGCCATCCGTCTGTCTTCAAATTATGATAACTAAGACTTAAAGACGAACTTTTTTCATTCAAATCAAAACTAACTCTATTTTTCAATAATCCAAAAGAACCAAAAACAGAACTTATTTCAGTTTGATAATTGTCTTTTTTTAAGGTTTGAGGAGAAATCAAAATCGCTCCGCCCAAACCCGCTCCATAAATACTCGAAAGCGGTCCTTTTATGACTTCAAGTTGATTGATGTTTTGAAGATCGATATCGTCAATTACCGTTTCGCTGTTTCCAGATGTCAGCGGAATGCTTCCGTAGAAAGCTCTAATTTTATTAGTTCCGTATGGAGTTCTAGCGCCAATTCCCCGAATTGAAATTCGGGTTGTCGTGATATTTGACGATTGCATAAAAACGCCAGGAATTGTATTAATGACATTGCTAATGTCTGTAGTGTTATTTCGAAGTAATTCTTTTTCGGATAAAATGCCTATCGACGCGGGACTAGTCTGTAAATCACGATTGATATGAAGTGGACTTATTAAAACTTCATTCAGTTTTTGAGTTTTGACAGAATCAATATTTTGGACTTCTTTTTCTTGTGCAATTAGATTTTGTAAAATCGAAAAAACAATAATTAGAAAATAGTATTTTTTTAAAAACATATATTTTATGTAGCAATTCTAGGAATTTGGAATTTTATCTGAACAGATTACTATTGAGATTTATTTTTAACACATAGAAACATAGCATTGATTGAGGCAAAAAAGGCGTTTCACTTATCAAAAGCCACATAGCAAAACTATGTGTGAAAACGAGTTTTCTTAATAACATCTTTTTAAACAAAAATCTATGTCTCTATGTGTTTAAAATTTTCTTTTTATAATTATTCCAATAATTTTCGGAATTGGAATTTGAGATTTAAGTATTGTGATTTATTTATTGGCTGTAACCTTCCAAATCGTATTGCTGCTATCATCATTTACTAAAAGCGATCCATCATTCATAACTGTTACAGCAACTGGACGTCCGTAAACTTCTGCTTTGTTTGCATCAGAAATAAAACCTGTTAAAAAATCTTCAGGTTTTCCTGACGGTTTTCCATCTTTAAAAGGAACAAATAACACTTTATAACCCGAAATTTTAGAACGGTTCCAAGAACCATGCTGACCTACAAAAGCACCATTTTTATATTTTGCAGGAAAAGCATCTTTAGTATAAAAAGCCAATCCCAATGAAGCAGTATGTGAACCAACGGGAACATCTGGAACAATTGCTTTTTCGACTAAATCTTTTCTTTCGCCTTTCATTCTCGGATCAGGAATATTTCCAAAATAAGAATAGGGCCATCCGTAGAAACCGTCTCTTTTTACACTTGTAATATAATCGGGAACTAAATCATCGCCCAACTCGTCGCGTTCGTTTACTGCAGTCCACAGTTCTTTGTTGGCAGGATTCCAGTCCATTCCAACTGGATTTCTAAGACCCGAGGCGAAGATTTTTTCTCCAGTTCCGTCAGGATTAATTTCTAAAATTGCTGCGCGACGCACTTCTTTGTCCATCCCGTTTTCGCCAACATTACTTCCGGAACCAACAGAAACGTAAATTTTGCTTCCGTCTGGACTTGCCAATAAATTTCTTGTCCAGTGATTGTTGTAACCTCCCGCAGGAAGTTCAAGAATTTTTTCTCCTTTAGTTTCCAATTTAAGCGGATTGTTTTTATAAGGATAACGATATAATCCGTCGGTATTGGCAATGTAGAAAAAGTCTTTTAAGACTAGCATTCCGAAAGGTTTGTTTAGTCCAGAAATAAAAACTTCTCTAGTTTCAAATTTTCCATCTTTGTCTTTATCTCTTAAAACGGTAATTTGGTTTTTACTGTTGCGAGTTCCGCTTTCCACCACAAAAATATCTTGGTTCGGCGCAATGTAAGTCCAACGCGGATTCTCAAATCCGTCAGCAAATTTAGTTACGGTAAAACCTTCTGGAGCTTTTGGAGTTTTGTCAGTGGGCCAGCCAATCACTTTACTATTGTTGCTTTTTGATTCGGTTGCATAGGGCGGAGGAAGAGTAATATCTCCGATAGCAGTTTTTACAACATTGTTTGGCTGTTTCGCCAAAGCTTCTTTTTCTTCTTTTTTTACTTGACCATTGCAGGCAGTCATTAAGGCTAATAACGGAATTGAAAATAAGGTTAAGGATTTTTTCATTGGTTTTTTGGAGTTAAATAATTATAGTACAACAATTTACTTAAAATTCGGGTAGTCTCAAAAAATAATTTGTAAACATTAACTGATATTTAACATTCTTAAAAAATATCTCGATACACTCCATTTTGATAGAAGCAGTTAAGTTCTAATTCTTTATCTTTGTCCATTATTTTAAAATGAAAAATAATGATACAACTTCACGATAAAGAATTTGTTCCGTTTATTTCGGCTAAAGAAATTGATTTTGCTTTAACTAAAATAGTGGCTCAGGTCGAAGATGATTTTGGAGATGAGACGCCAATTTTTATTGGAGTTTTGAATGGCGCTTTTATGGTAGTGTCAGATTTTTTGAAAAAATATAAAAAACCGTGCGAGGTTTCGTTTATCAAAATGGCATCGTATGAAGGAACTGAAACAACAAATGCGGTTAAGGAACTAATTGGAATTAACCAAGATTTGTCTGGAAGAACGGTAATTATTATCGAAGATATTATTGATACCGGAAACACAATCGAAGAATTAAAGCATTTGTTTAAAGCGCAGAATGTAAAGCATTTTAAAATTGCGACCTTGTTTTTTAAACCAGAAGCTTATAAAAAAGATATAAAAATAGATTATATCGGAATTAGAATTCCGAACAAATTTATTGTAGGTTACGGTTTAGACTACGATGGTCTAGGAAGAAACCTAACTGAAGTTTACAAATTAGCAGAATAACAAAACACAACTATATATTCATTTAAAGACTTCTGAAAGACAGAGGTAACAACACTCATTTCAATTATGATTAACATCGTTTTATTTGGAAAGCCTGGTGCAGGAAAAGGAACTCAGGCAGAATTTTTAAAAGAAAAATACAATTTAACACACCTTTCAACAGGAGATATTTTTCGTTTTAATTTAAAAAATGATACTGAACTAGGAAAAAAAGCAAGAGTTTTTATGGACAATGGAGAATTGGTTCCTTGTGAAGTAACAACTGCAATGTTAATTGATGAGGTTAAAAAACATCCAGATACTGCAGGATTTTTGTTCGACGGTTATCCAAGAACAATCAATCAGGCAGAAGCTTTAGATAAATTTTTACCAACAATTGGGTCAAGCGTAACAGCAACAATCGCTTTAGAAGCTGATGATGAGATTTTGGTAGCACGTTTATTAGAAAGAGGAAAAACTAGTGGAAGAGCTGATGATCAAGACGAAGAAAAAATTCGTGTGAGATATCAGGAATACAATGAGAAAACAGCTCCGCTAATTGGATATTACAAAGAACAAAACAAATTTCATGCTGTAGACGGTATCGGAACAGTTGAACAAATTACAGAGCGCTTAACGTCAGTTATAGATAATTTGTAGAAGCTTTTTTAAGCTGTACGTTACTACCCGATAATTATCGGGCTCAAAAAAACTATTTTTCTAACTCTAAAACGGGCTTTTCAAATGTTTTTGACAATCAAAGTTTTTGGGTTAGAAAAATTAGTTTTTTAATTGACAGCCTTAATAAATTGAATACAAATTACATTTAACGAGACTATTTTATAACGAATCCCCTATCAATTGGAAATACTAATTATATTTTTTCTAATTCTATTAAACGGAGTTTTCTCCATGTCTGAAATTGCTTTGATTTCGGCCCGTAAAAACAGGCTGGAAACTGCTGCGAAAAAAGGCAACAAAAGTGCTAAAACGGCACTCGATTTAGCCAATTCCCCAAATAAGTTTTTATCTACTGTACAAATCGGAATTACCTTAATCGGAATTTTGACGGGTATTTATTCTGGCGACAAAATCACTGCCGATGTAGAACTTTTTGTAGCAGGTTTTGCAACTCTTAAACCTTATGCGCATTCAATCGCAGTTGGAATTGTAGTGGTAGTTTTAACTTTTTTCTCATTGGTTTTGGGAGAATTACTTCCAAAACGAATCGGATTAAATTATCCAGAAGCTATTGCTAAAATGGTGGCAATGCCAATGAAAGTGATTTCGATTATTACGGCGCCATTTATTTGGTTATTGACTTCATCTACAGATTTTTTGCTGAATGTTTTTCAGATAAAACCAACTGCTGACGGAAAAGTTACAGAAGAAGAAATTAAAGCCATTATTAAAGAAGGTACGGAAGTAGGAGAAGTTCAGGAAATAGAACAGGATATTGTGGAACGTGTTTTCCATATCGGAGATAGAAAAGTAAGTTCGTTAATGACGCACAGAAAATCTGTTGATATGCTTCCATTAAAAGCAGATAGAGAAAAGATCAAAGAATTGGTAGTTCAGGATCTGCATACTGTTTATCCAGTTTATAATGATAATTATGATGATATTGTTGGAGTTGTAACGCTTAAAAATATTTTTGCTAACATCGAAAACGATAATTTTGATTTGTCAGCAATAGTTTCTGATGCACCTTATTTAATGGAGCAGACAACAGCCTATAAAGCTTTAGAAAATTTCAAGAAAACGGGAGTTCATTACGCTTTAGTTTCGGATGAATATGGAGTTTTTCAAGGTTTAATTACTTTGAATGATATTCTGGAAGCTTTGGTTGGAGATGCATCTGAATTTTATAAAGATGAATTCCAGCTAATAGAAAGAGAAGACGGTACGTGGCTTGTTGACGGACATTATTCGTTACATGATTTCTTAACTTATTTCGAGTTAGACGAACTAACAAACGATTACGAAGTAAATACTGTAAGCGGAATGATCATGACTGAGCTTTCTCATATTCCAAAAGAAGGCGAAAAACTAGTTTGGCAGAAATTCGTCCTAGAGGTAATCGATATGGACGGCGTTAAGATTGATAAAGTGCTTGTGAGAGCATTGAAAGAGTAGAGAGAAAATTTGTTTCATGTTTCAGGTTTCAAGTTTCAGATTATGCATTACGCAACTTGAAACATGAAACATGAAACATGAAACTTTACATAAACAAAGAAAATGACAGAAGGAAATTTTGTAGACTACGTTAAGATATATGTTTCTTCCGGAAAAGGAGGAAAAGGATCTACGCATTTACATAGAGAGAAATTTATTGAAAAAGGAGGTCCCGACGGAGGAGATGGAGGCCGTGGAGGACATGTGTATTTAGTTGGAAATAAAGGACTCTGGACATTATTTCATTTAAAGTTTGCACGTCACATTAAAGCTGGTCACGGTGGAGATGGAGGTGGCGATCGCAGTACAGGTGCAGATGGAGAAGATAAAATCATTGAAGTGCCACTAGGAACTGTTGTAAAAGACAAAGAAACTGGAGAGACACTTTTTGAAATTACGGAACACGGAGAAAAACAGATTCTTGCAAGAGGAGGAAAGGGAGGTTTAGGAAACTGGCATTTTAGAAGTTCGACAAACCAAACACCTCGTTATGCACAGCCAGGTTTGCTTGGAATAGAAATGGATGTTATTCTAGAACTTAAAGTTTTGGCCGATGTTGGTTTAGTTGGTTTCCCAAATGCTGGAAAATCTACATTATTGTCTGTATTAACTTCAGCAAAACCAAAAATTGCCGATTATCCGTTTACGACTTTAAAACCAAATTTAGGAATCGTAGCCTACAGAGATTTTCAATCTTTTGTAATTGCTGATATCCCTGGAATTATTGAAGGTGCTGCCGAAGGAAAAGGTCTTGGTCATTATTTCTTGCGTCATATTGAGCGTAACTCAACGTTGTTATTTTTAATTCCGGTTGATACCGCTGATATTAAGGCAGAATATGATATTTTGGTGAATGAATTGACAAAATACAATCCCGAAATGTTAGATAAAGAACGTCTTGTC
Source organism: Flavobacterium tyrosinilyticum (assembly GCF_023656565.1). GTDB lineage: Bacteria > Bacteroidota > Bacteroidia > Flavobacteriales > Flavobacteriaceae > Flavobacterium > Flavobacterium tyrosinilyticum. The sequence goes on along the minus strand of NZ_JAMOKG010000004.1, from coordinate 394,429 downwards.
GTTATTTCAAAATGCGATATGTTGGATGACGAATTGAAAGCAGAGCTGAAAGCAGAATTGGATGTTTCATTCAATGGAGTTCCTTATATGTTTATTTCATCTGTTGCCCAGCAAGGTTTAACAGATTTAAAAGACAGACTTTGGAAAATGCTTAACGAGTAAAAGTATTTTACTAAAAATATAAAACCCGACAATATTATTTATTGTCGGGTTTTTACTTTTTGCACGAAAAAACAAAAAGTATTAAGATGGCTAAATCTTACTTTTAACTACAATCCAAAGTTTTTAGAAATTCCGATGTTTAGAGTTTTTCCAAAGTTAAAACCAAAACGCTCTTGTCTTGGATCATTTTTTCCGTCAAGATTATTGTAATTGATTCCTCCAATAGAGAAATTCAAACCAAAACCATTTTTCATATTAATAAATAATCCTGGATCAAAACTTGCATACATTCCTTTTGCATTGTTTAGTGAAGTGTTTTGATATCCTGCACCTAAGTCTACATAAACAGAGAATAATTCTGAAAGCGGAGTTGAGTAACGTACAAAACCACCAATTTTATATTTTTCTGTTTTGTCCATTCCTGTTGTTTTTACATTCATAATAGAACCTTCAACTCCAGCTGTCCATTTATCGGCAAATTGATACCCTACTTTAGGAGAGAATTCAAAATTCTCCAATTTAGAATCTCCAATTTTATCAGAAGAGAATCCAACATTTCCACCTAATAGGATAGAGTTTTTTTGTGCACTTGCCATAGTTGTAAATAATATTACAACTGCTACTAATAATTTTTTCATTTTAATTTAATTTTTGTTTGGGTGGCAAATGTAGTAGAAAACAATTTGTAAGAAAAAATTTAATTTATAATTTTAATTTTGAAAGTTTATTTTTATAAATAATGGTTTTAATTAAAGTTTAAAATCATTTTATCTAATCTTTTTATTATTTTTTGTGAAGTAACTTTTAAAATTTAAAGGTTATTTTTGTTTTGCTAAAATTGTGAATTTCGCAAAATCACCTTTTTGTTTTGTTTATTATGTTTAGTTTATGATTGTTTAGCTTATTTTTTTTGCGAAAATGAGTTATATTCGCATCACTTAAACAAAATAACATGAAAAAAGTAATTTTATTCTTGACCATGTGCCTTATGGCTTTCCCAATGAGAGCCGATGAAGGAATGTGGTTTTTGATGTTTATCGAAAGATTGAACCATAGAGATATGGAAAAAATGGGCTTGCAATTGACAGCCGAAGAAATTTACAGTATCAACAATCATAGCTTAAAAGATGCGATTGTACAATTCAATGGAGGATGTACAGCTGAAATCGTTTCAAACAGCGGATTGGTATTGACTAATCACCACTGTGGATATAGCGCGATTGCAGAACTTTCAACTGCAGAACAAAATCATTTAAAAAATGGTTTTTGGGCAAAAAATCGTTCAGAAGAACTAAAGCCTAAATCTTTATACGTTCGTTTCTTTGTTCGTATGGATGATGTCTCAAAAAGAATCTTGTCTAAAGTAAATGATACTATGACAGAAACTGAAAGAAACAAGATCATTCAGCAAGAAATCGCTTTAATTGAAAAAGAAAACAGCGAAAACGGAAAATACACTGTTTCTGTTCGTCCTTTCTTTCAAGGAAATGAATATTACTATTTTGTTTACCAAGATTACACAGACGTGCGTTTAGTTGGAACTCCTCCTGAAAGTGTTGGTAAATTTGGTGGAGATACAGACAACTGGGAATGGCCTCGCCAGACTGGAGATTTCTCTATGTTTAGAGTTTATGCAGATAAAGACGGAAATCCTGCAGCATATTCTAAAGACAATGTGCCATTGCAGCCAAAACACCATTTGCCTGTAAGTTTAAAAGGAGTAAAAGAAAATGATTTTGCAATGATCTTAGGTTATCCAGGAAGAACAAACCGTTGGATGCCAGCTGGAGGAATTGAGCAAAACATTAAATATGCTTATCCTGCTTGGGTTGAAGGTGCAAAAACCGGAATGGATGTAATGAAAAAGTATATGGATAAAGATGCAACTGTTCGTTTACAGTATGCTTCTAAATATGCTTCTACAGCAAACTATTGGAAAAATCGTCAAGGTATGATCGATGCTTTAACAAAAGCTGGAACGGTTGATACAAAAGCAGAACAAGAAGATAAATTCTACGAGTGGGCAAGTAAACCTGCAAACAAAGAGAAATACGAAAATGTAATTCCGACTATCAACGATTATTACAGAGAAACAAACTTAAAAGCACGTCATGATAATTATTTGATGCAACTTTTACGTACTTCTAGTTATGCAACTGGACCTGCTAATTTAGGAAATGCATTAATTGCTTACTACAAAGAAAATGATGCTAAGAAAGCAGAAATGCTTCCTAAAATCAATGCAATGGTGGAAAGTATCTATGGTGAGTTCCATGCTCCGTTAGAAAAAGACATTTTGACAGCTCAATTGAATTTATACGCTTCGAAAGGTGCTGAATATGGAATTGCTTCAGAAATTGCAAAAATGAAAACGGCTAATAATGGTGACTTTACTGCAGATGTAGCAAAAGCAACTGAGATTAGTTATTTTACTAATAAAGAAAAAGTATTAGCATTTTTAGCTGATCCAAAACCATTAGCAATTGTACACGATCCGTTGTATATTATTTCTAATGATTTATTGACAAAATACCGTTCTAAAACAGACGATCAAGCAAAAGCTGATGATGGTTTTGCAACTGCTTACCGTAAATTGGTTGAAGGTTTAAGAGAATCTAAATTGAACGCAATTAAATATCCAGATGCAAACTCTACGTTGAGGTTAACTTACGGAAAAGTTCGTGCTTTACCTGCAGATCCTCGTAACGATGCTAAAATCAATAACTATACTACAATGGAAAGTATGGTTAAAAAATACAAAGCAGGAGACCAGGAATTTGACTTGCCAGCTCGTTTATTAGAATTGAACAAGAAAAAAGATTTCGGACAGTATGCTGATAAAGCTGGTTATATGCCAGTAAACTTCTTAACTGATAACGATATCACTGGAGGAAATTCTGGTTCACCAGTTCTTAACGGAAAAGGAGAATTAATCGGAATTGCTTTTGACGGTAACATCGAAGCTATGGCTGGAGACGTAATTTTTGATCCTAAATTACAAAGAACCATCAACGTAGATATTCGTTACGTACTTTGGATTATTGACAAATACGCCGGTGCTAAAAACATTATTGACGAATTGACGATTGCTAAATAATCTTTAGTTCTGATTATAAATATCAAACCCGACAAGTTTTAAAAGCTTGTCGGGTTTTTTGTTGTTTGATTTCTTGACTAAAGCTAATTTTGAAATCGAATGTCATCCTGAGCGAAGTCGAAGGCTTGCCAATTGGAACGGGTCTTCGACTTCGCTCAGACTGACAAACTCGCTTAGTCCGAAAAAACTATTCAACTTTTACTCGAATTCCTTTTGTATGACTTGCAAATTCTGGTGCATACATACTTTGAATGGTTGTAATTCCGTTTGAGAATTCTCCACTGTTATTTACTCGAATATCATATTCCAGAACATAAGTTCCTTTATTGATTTGATCGAAAAAGAAATGCGTTGCGGCATCTTTTGTACTCATGTAATACCCCAAACGATCTGAGTATTTATATTCTGAAAGAACATTTACAGGTTCAAAACAAGATGCTCTCATATCTTTTAAATGAATGTATTCCATATCTTCTTTCGAAGTAATAATTAAACGGACTGTAACTAAATCTCCAATATTTAAAGAATTTTTAGTTGTTATCTTTTGCAATTCGTCACCTTTAAGCGTATTTTTCTTTAGATACAATTCTTTCGAAACAGATAAAACAGCTCCAGTGTTGTTTTTAATTTTATCTAAATTTTCAAAATACTGCCAATAAACACCGCCAAAACCTGGAATTTTAGATTTGTTTTGAACGCTAATCGTAGCCATTTCTTTTTTTACTTCTTCAGCTTTCCAGTTTAGTTTGATGTATCCTGTTTCGGCTTCTTTTTCATTTTTTGATAATTTTTTGGTCATGATTTTTTCATCTCCTAATTTTATAACTGTATTGTCTTTTACAGAAAGCCAATCGCTGCCTTGAAGTAATAATGCATAAATTGCTTCGCTAGTTGATCTTGTTGTTGGCCAGTTTTTAGCTTGTTTGTTTTTTAGCAGCCAGACTTTCATTGCATCAACAGATTTGGTGTCTTGAGAAACTTCAGCGAAAGCCTCAATTAAAAGAGCTTGAGTTTCTATAGGCGCTTGATACCAGTACCAACCTGGTTTATTGGCAATCCAATACATTCCCCAATTTTCATTGTTAGATGAATTTTCTTTTAAACTTTCAATGATTTTTTTAGCGCTTTCTTTTTCTCCAAAACGATTTAAGACTAAAGCTGTCAGTCCTTTTTCATAAATTGAATAATCTAGCCAATCTCTTTTTGCCGTTTCTAGATATAATTTGGTTACTTTTTTTAAAGTGTCCGAAAGCGGATATTGTTCTAAATAAAAACTTCTGCTATATAAATAATGCAAATTAGAATATGGCCATCTCCAAATTAAACTGTTCGTTTTTTTATTGAATTTTACTCTTTTTTGATGTTCTTGTAAAAACTTGCCATCTATAAATGGAATTGCGCTTTTAGTAATTTCATCAATTTTAAGATTTTGATTTTTAACCAATCTTGACAAATGGCCTAATCCGGCTAAAATATGTCTAGTAATGTAATCGTCTCCATTACCGCCTTCAAACCATGAAAAACTACCATAAGAATTTTGTTTCTTTTTTAATTTTTCGAAAGTGACTTCTTGCGAAGTTTTCATTTTTTCTAAATCAAATAAAACTGCAAAACTTTTCCTCTTTTCATCTTCATTCTGATTATCATTTAACCAAGGCGTTTCTGCTAGAATAATTGATTTTAGCTCTTCATTTTCTTCTAATTTTGGATTGATTTTCCCCTTTTTTCTCCATTCATCAAAAACGGCTGCAATTTTCGGATTGCTTGAAATTACTTCTGTAGCAAGCGCATTCGAATAAAATCGGGCAAAGGTCTGTTCTGAACATTCGTGTTCATATTCCATTAAATAAGGTAAAGATTGAATTGCGATCCATGCAGGATTTGAAGTGTACTCAAATGTAAATTGATGATTTTTTAATGTTGCCGAATTATTGTTTTTTAAGTTTTCAAAAGTGTATTCTTTCGTCGAATTTTCACGAACCCAAATCGGAATACTTTCTGTAACAAGTATATTGTTGGTTAAAACAGGAATAATATTTTCTTCTCCATCCGAGAAATCACCTGATTTCGCCACGATTTTATATTGAACGCCTTGTAAACCTTCAGGAATTGTAACGGTCCAGCTTGCTGTAGTATTTCCATACGCTGGAACCGTGAAATTTTTAATGTTATCTGCATTTAGCATTTTAGCATCAATTGGTTCCATTGTTACAGCATCGAAAAGTTGTAAAGCAGCAATTCCAGTTTTGGCTTCGGCGGTAACATTCGAAATTTTCGTAGTGATAACAATCGTATCTTTTTCCCTAAAGAAACGCGGGAAATTTGGTAAAAGCATTAATTCCTTTTGAGTTACAACGTTTTTCTGCAAATAACCAGAAACAGCTTCTTTGTTGTGTGCAAATAAGCGAAGTTTCCAAGCTGTTAAAGCTTCTGGAGAGGTAAAAGAGAAACTCACTTTTCCTTGTGAATCTGTTTTTAAATTTGGTAAAAAGAAAGCAGTTTCAGATAAATTTTTTCTCGCTTTCACTTTATTTAATTCTTCTAATGCTTTTTTGTTTACAGAACTTATATCATAAACAGTATTGTCTTCTTCGTAAATAACATTTGAACTAACTGTAGTAATAGCAGCAGATAAGTTTGCTTTTTTCTGAATGCCATATGCAGTAGTTACCACAACCTCTGATAAAGCGCTTGAATCATTGGTTAAAACAATATCAATGAATTTTCTGTTTCCTACTAATACAGATTGGGTTTTGCTGCCAATATAACTAAGCTCAAGTTCTTCGTTTTCTTTAGCGTCTATTTCATAATAACCATCAAAATCGCTTTGAGTACTGCGTCTTGTACCTTTCACTACAATAGAAACTCCTGGCAAGGCAAGTCCAGAATTATCAGTTACAATTCCAGAAATCAATTTTGCATTGAAAGGTTTTTTAGCCTTTTTAGCAACCTGCATTTGATACAGTCTCTTTTGATGAATATTATTTTTGCTGTTAAAATCGAATCCAAAAGACATTAATTTAGTGTCTTCACTAAATAGTTCAAGTGGGTTTAGAGGTATATTTAAATACATAATAGAGGCCGAAACCTGATCAAAACCAAATGACGATTTCTTATAGCTTCTGTTATAATTATAGTCGTTTATGGCTAATATATTCCAATCATTTTTTGTAAACTGATCTAATGAACTGTCATACATGGAAGCTAAAATTTCAGCTTCATTTTTGGTGTCTTTTGATTTTAATTTGAATGACCAGTTTTCTGGATTTCCAGGTTGTATTTTACTCCTGAATGTTTCTACATTAAATTCTAATTTTGGAGTAATAGATTTTAATGCAACTGCTACATCACTAGAAAAAACTTCGTTTTCAAAAATGCTTTGAAACCCGATTCTTAATATGTTGTAAAACTCTTTCTTTAGCGGAATTTTTATTGTCGTTTCGCTGTTTTCTAAATGAATGATTTTTTCAAAAAAGACTTTACTATCATAATTTCCAATTGTTGAAATATAAAGTTCCGGAACGACAGAGGTTAATTTTAATAATACAAAACCATCTTTTTTCGCATCTTCATTTATCTGTACGGCCGAAAATAATACACTTGGATTGAATTTATCTTTGCTTTGTTTAATCTGGAATTTAGTTGTGTTTTCTATTAAATTATCAAAACTATCTTTTGCTGAAAAGACAATTTTGTAGTTTCCAGATTTGTAATTTGAGATAAAATCTAATGCGATTTTTTTATCTTTTTCGGTGTCTACTTTTTTCGAATACACTAAGACTTCATCTTCTTTGCTATATTCCTGACCGTTTTGTTCGTACGGAAATAGTTTTTCGAAATCTTTATCAGATAATATTTGAATTTCTGGCGTAGGCCATACTCGTTTTTTGAATTTGCTAGGCAACGGACTTACGAAATATATTTTTATTTCACCTTTCACAGCTAAAAATTCACCATTTAAATTGTTGCTTTTTAAAACAATTTCATTTTTATCTTTTGTATTAATTTGAGGATTAATTACAGTTTCTAGAACCAAATCATGATAACCCACTTTTACATTTGTTTGTGCATCGTGAGTTTCTCCATTTATATCAGTTACTTGTGCTTCTATAAGATAATTGAAAACTGGAAGATCTTTTTTTGAACTTTCCTCAGAAGGAACAGCGATAAAATCAATCTCAAAATTCCCCGATGCATCTGTTTTGGTTTCGCCTGTTACTAAAACTTCATTTGAACTTGACGAATAGTAGTCTCTCGCGTAATAGCCTGCATATCGTGTAACTTTATAAGTAACTTTTGCATCAGAAATCGAACTGCCAGCAAAAGCTTTGGCGTTTCCTTTTACTTTTATGGATTGGTTTACTTTAAAAGTTTCTTTTTTAGGTTCGAAAGTGACTTCAAATTTTGGACGTTTATATTCTTCAACTCTAAAGTAGGTTTGAGAATTTTCTAAGTCGACATGATCCCAAAACGGGTGATCGTTTTCTTTCTTATTATAAATAATATCATTTTTCGAATTATCCGATTCTTGAGCAGAAATTCCAAAAGAACCTGTCAAACCTGATTTTGGCAAAATAAATTCGCCAGAAAAAGAACCAAATTCATTGGTCGTTACATCGAATTTCTTGATTTCATTATAAGATGCATCTCTAAAAATAATTTTAAAAGAGGTTTGCGGAACAACGCTGGTTTTGTTTTTCTTCTTTTTAATAGCAATTCCTTTAAAATAAAGAGTTTGCCCTGGACGATAAATGGCTCGGTCCAAATAAAATTCGACTTTTCCTTTATAATCGTCATCTTCTTCATTTTTACTTTTATCATAATCTATACTGTAATTGATGTAATCTTTGTGAATTAGAATACTATCGTTTGAAGTAAACAATTCGAGAGTATCACCTCTGTACTTTACATTTTTAGTATTGTAAATTGCGATTCCATTTTTTCCTGTTTTAAAGGTGGCACTATAAGTTTTTATGGTAACATTTTCTATAGGTTTTCCCGTTTTTCGATCTAAAACCTGATATTTTTCGATTTCATTTTCTTGAGAGGCAAGAACACTAATGTTTGATGAAGTTATAGTTTCATACGTATAAGCTTTCGTGTTTTTAATGTCAGAATTGCTTTCAAAATAAACTAAATAAGATCCAGTTTTTATATTGGGCAAAAGTATTTCGGTGGTATATTTAAAATAGTCTTTTTTGTTTACCAGTGAATACTCTTTTGTGTAAGAAGGAGCATTTTTTAAAACAATGCTATTCACCAAACTGTCTTGGTTTAGATTTCTTGTTTTAAAATCGAGAAGCAGTTTATGAGTTATTTTATAAAATGAAACTTTTAAAGTATCTACATTTTTGTAATGAATAAACGCCCTCGCATTTTGTTCATTGTAAATGTATTTCTCCAACTGGACATATAAAGATTTGGAAAGAATGTTTGCTTTTCTTTGTATCGCAAGTTTATAAGCATTTGACCGATTGTTTACTTTTATTATGCTGTCAAGAATTGCTATGGCCTCGATATTATTATTTGGCTTCAATTCTTTTGATGCTTCTCGATCAAGAATTGAGGCTTTTTCCAATTGAATTTTCTGAATAAGCGAATTGTCTTTTACATTTTTTTGAAAGCGAATTATGACATCAAGATATTCTTCATTGGAGAGATTTAATTTGTTTTTTAAAAACTCAATGCGCTCCCATTGATTTTCCTGCTTTGGATCTATGGTTTCTTGTTTTTGGTATAATGATAATGCTAAACTTAAATCGTCATAAGTTATAAAGTCTAAATTCAGTTTTGTGAAATTGGCAGAACTTCCTAATAAGGCATTTTTGTATTTAACTATATCTTCTTGAGCAAAGCTCGCAGAATAAACTTTTGAACTATAAATGGCGATATTTTCTTTGATGATATAATCAAATAAGTTTTCGTTTTTAAATTCTTCTAAAGCCGAATAGTCAAATATCTGATCGTATTTTGAAAGCGGAGTATTTTTTAAAACAAGTTCATTTTCTAAACTTTTTTTTAGAATTAAATTGACTTGGGCCGTAAAATTGACTGCTGTCCAAGTTAAAAAGTCATCATTTAGAGTGTTGATATTTGTTCTATTTCGGATGGAATAATTATTTTGAATAAAATAATCATTAAGGCATTTTGCATAAACGAGATTCAAAATTGCTTTTGAAGGTATAGAAACTCGATTTATATCGGTTTTTAGATTATTTAAGATTTTATTCTGAGCATTTTCATCAATAAGAAGCAAGTATTTTGAATGGTAGAAAAAACATTTTATCATTTCGGCTTCATCTTTATCTGAAACGGCATCTTTATAGATTTTTTCAACTAATTCATTCGCTGATTTGGTTTTTCCTTCATTTTCAAAATCAATTACTTTTTCCCATTTCTTTTCATTTTGTTGTGCAAATACTGAGGTGGAAATAAATAATAAAACAAGTAATATATTTTTCATAAGAGAGTTTTAATCTATAGATGATTAAATTTTAAAAAAGGTTGGGAAGATAGAATTGTTTTTAAAAATAATTTTCGTACAAATTAATAATTTATTTTCAAAACCAAATAGAGCATGTTATATTTCCTTATTTTTGAAAAATAATTACAGCGTTTTATTAGTTATTTGCTATTTCGATTAACCGATGAAACAGTTTAACGATTAAACATTTTAAATGAAGACACATTTCATCGCCATTGGCGGAAGCGCAATGCACAATCTGGCATTAGCATTACATAATAAAGGATATCAAGTTACAGGAAGTGACGATGCTATTTTTGAACCTTCAAAATCAAGATTAGAGAAAAAAGGAATTCTTCCTGCAGAATTGGGCTGGTTTCCAGAAAAGATTACTTCAGATATCGATGCTATTATTTTAGGAATGCACGCAAAAGCGGATAATCCTGAATTATTAAAAGCGCAAGAATTAGGATTAAAAATCTACTCTTATCCTGAATTTTTATACGAGCAATCTAAAAATAAAACGCGTGTTGTAATTGGTGGTTCTCATGGTAAAACAACGATTACTTCGATGATTCTTCATGTAATGCATTATCATAATATTGCTGTTGATTATATGGTTGGCGCGCAATTAGAAGGTTTTGACACAATGGTGCATTTAACAGAAGAAAATGATTTTATGGTTTTGGAAGGAGATGAATATTTGTCTTCACCAATTGACAGACGTCCGAAATTTCATTTATATCAGCCAAACATTGCTTTGATTTCTGGAATTGCTTGGGATCATATTAATGTTTTTCCAACGTATGAAAACTATGTGGAGCAGTTTGAGATTTTCATCGAAAAAATCACAAACGGCGGAATTTTGGTTTATAACGAAAATGATCCAGAAGTAAAACGCGTTTCTGAAGCAGCAACAAATCCGATTAGAAAAATCGCGTATTCAACTCCAGAATATTCTGTAAATGATGGTGTAACTTTATTAAAGACTCCAGAAGGCGATATGCCAATTGAAGTTTTTGGCGCGCATAATTTAAATAACTTGGCAGGAGCAAAATGGATTTGCCAAAATATGGGTGTTGATGAAGCGGATTTCTACGAAGCAATTGCAAGCTTTAAGGGCGCTTCTAAGCGTTTAGAAAAAATTGCCGAAGGAAAAGGAAAAGTGGCGTACAAAGATTTCGCACATTCTCCAAGTAAAGTAGCTGCGACAACAAAAGCGGTAAAAGAACAATATCCAAACAGAACTTTGGTAGCTTGTTTAGAGCTGCATACGTATAGCAGTTTAAATGCTGAGTTCTTAAAAGAATATGAAGGCGCTTTAGAATATGCAGATGTTGCGGTGGTTTTCTATTCGCCTGATGCAGTAAAAATTAAGCAGTTAGAAGAAGTAACTTACGGGCAGATTGCAACTTCATTCAATAGAAAAGATTTAATTATTTATACGAATCCAGCTGAGTTTAAAGAATACTTATTCAACTTAAATTTAGATAATTCGGCGCTTTTATTAATGAGTTCTGGAAATTACGGAGGTTTAAATTTTGATGAAGTAAAAGGTTTGATTGCCTAAATTCGTCAATTAGAAAATTAGATAATGTGCCAATTGTTTTTCAGTTGGCACATTTTTTTTATAATTATCTAATCAGAAAACATAATAATTATTTGAGAGACTTTTCTTATTTTTAATATCTTCGTTCTGTAAAATTTAAATAGTTATGGAACAATCTCATTTCGCTATAAAAAACTGGTCAGATGATGACAAGCCGCGCGAAAAATTAATGCTCAAGGGAAAAGAAGTTTTGAGTGATGCTGAATTATTAGCAATTTTAATTGGTTCAGGAAGTCGTAATGAATCTGCGGTTGCATTAAGTCAGCGTATTTTAGCTAGTGTTGGCGGATTAAATTCATTAGCAAAATTATCTATTGCTCAATTAATGAAATTTAAAGGAATAGGAGAGGCAAAGGCTGTTACAATTGTTGCTTCTTTAGAGCTATGCGCGCGTAGGAGATCAGAAAAAGCAGTTGAAATGACTAAAATTACTTCGAGTAAAAAGGTTTTCGATTTAATGCAGCCAGTAATAGGAGATTTATCTCATGAAGAATTTTGGGTGCTTTTTCTTAATAATTCCAACAACGTGATTTCAAAGGCTCAACTGAGTAAAGGGGGCATTGGCGGTACAACTGTTGATGTCAGATTGATTTTTAAATTGGCGTTTGAGAAATATGCTACAGCCTTGATTTTGTGCCACAATCACCCTTCTGGAAGTTTGATTCCTAGTGATGCCGATAAACAAATTACAAGAAAAATTCGCGAGGCAGGAAACAAGTTAGATGTTAAAGTTTTAGACCATATTATTATAACTGAATCAAAATATTATAGTTTTGTAGATGAAGGAATTTTTTAATGCATGAACACCAATATTACCGACATCTTTTTTGATTTAGATCATACGCTTTGGGATTTTGATAAAAATTCAGAAATGGCTTTTGATCGAATTTTCAAAACTAAGTATCAAGAAATCGCTACTCAAGATTTTATTAAAGAATATATTCCGATCAATCAAGAATGCTGGAGATTGTATCAGAATGATAAAATTACACATCAGGAGCTACGTTATAATCGTTTGAAGTTTTCATTTGATGCTTTGAATTATGTAATTTCAGAAGAGAATATTTTGGAAATTGCTAATGACTATATCGAGTTTCTTACTGACAACAATTATCTTTTTGATGGGGCAATTGAAGTTTTGGAATATTTAAAGCCTAAGTACAAACTTCATATTATAACAAACGGATTTGCTCATGTTCAGGAAAAGAAAATTAATAATGCTTCACTTGGGGGATATTTCAGTACCATTACAAATTCGGAATTAGCTGGAGTTAAAAAGCCAAATAGTATTATATTTGACTATGCATTAAAATTAGCCAATACATCTAAAGAAAGCAGTATCATGATCGGAGATGATTTTGAAGCTGATGTAAATGGTGCTTTAAATGCTGGTATAGATGCTATTTTCTTTAATGAAAAGCGAGTAGACGTTTCCGAAAATTATAAACAAATTAACCATTTATTAGAACTAAAAAAATATTTATAATGATGAGAATTAAAATTTTACTTACTGCAATTTTATGTTCAGTTGTTGGATTTGCACAGTCTATTAATGATTACAAAGCTGTAATTATTCCTCTGAAATATGAGTTTATGAAGACTGATAATCAATATCGTTTGGCAACTTTAAGTAAACAAAATTTGACTAAAGGTGGTTTCGAAGCTTTTTATTCAAATGAACAACTTCCTGAGGGATATACAGACCGTTGTCAGGTTTTATATATGGATGTAATAAGAGATAATGCTTTCTTGGTAACTAAACTTATTATACAATTCAAGGATTGTTTTGGACAAGTAGTTTTTACTTCAGAAGCTGGAAAAAGTAGAGAGAAAGAATATGAAATAGCTTATAAAGAAGCGTTAGACAATGCCTTTAAGTCAGTTTATGCTTTGCATTATAAATATAGTGGAAATCCAGTTGCGAATTCAAAAACATCTGCTCCTGTAAAAGCTGCTGTGGCAACAACTGTGGTTGCAACTCCAGTTTCTACTGCATCTTCGCCAGATTTGAAAGATCCAAATTTATTATATGCGCAACCAACAGAATCTGGTTATCAATTGATTGATAAAACACCAAAGGTAGTAATGAAGCTTCTTAAAACTTCTCAGCCAAATGTTTATATCGCTATAAAAGATAACGTTCAGGGTTCTTTAATCTTAAAAGAAGATGGACAATGGTACTTTGAATCTTATCAGAATGATAAATTAGTTTCAGAAAAAATTGTAGTTAAATTCTAAATACAAATACGGCTTAATAACCATATTTATCTTTCCAACGGTTCTTTAAAAATTCGCGGGTACTGTTCTCTCTAGAATTGTTTCCAGGATTATAAAGAACCGTTTCTTTTATAGCATCTGGAAGGAATTCTTGTTCAGCAAAATTATTGGCGTAATCGTGCGAATACTTATATTCATCTCCATATCCTAATTCCTTCATCAGTTTAGTAGGAGCATTTCGCAAATGAATAGGAACAGGCAAATCGCCAGTTTGTTTTACCAGCTGTTGCGCACTGCCAATTGCCATATAAGAAGCGTTGCTTTTTGGTGAAGTGGCCAAATAAATTGCACATTGGCTTAAAATGATGCGGCTTTCTGGATATCCAATTGTTGTAACAGCCTGAAAAGTATTATTGGCCATTATAAGGGCAGTTGGATTAGCATTGCCAATATCTTCACTTGCCAAAATAAGCATTCTTCTGGCAATAAATTTCACCTCTTCTCCGCCTTCTATCATTCGTGCCAACCAATAAACGGCTCCGTTAGGGTCGCTACCGCGAATAGATTTAATAAATGCAGAAACAATGTCGTAGTGCTGTTCGCCAGTTTTGTCATAAAGAACGGTGTTTTGCTGTACAAGTTCAAAAACGCGATCATTGGTAATAGTAATTTCATCTCCAGCTGAAGCATTAACGACTAGTTCAAATACATTTAAGAGTTTTCGTCCATCACCGCCAGAAATACGCAATAAAGCTTCTGTTTCTTTTAGATTTATTTTTTTTGTCAGCAAATAGGAATCGGTTTTCATTGCACGCTGTAAAAGAGCTTCTAAATCGGCTTTTGTAAATGCATTTAGTATGTAAACCTGGCAACGTGACAATAATGCAGGAATCACTTCAAAACTTGGGTTTTCGGTTGTCGCACCGACCAAAGTTATCCAGCCTTTTTCTACAGCGGCTAAAAGCGAATCTTGCTGTGATTTGCTAAATCTATGAATCTCATCGATAAAAAGAATAGGGTTTTTAGCAGTAAAAAGTCCACCACTTTGTTTTGCTTTTTCTATAACATCGCGTATATCTTTTACGCCAGAATTTATAGCGCTCAAAATATAAAAAGGTCTTTTGGATTCTTGAGCAATAATTTGAGCCAATGTTGTTTTTCCTGTACCAGGAGGTCCCCAGAAAATTAATGAAGGAATGATTCCTTTTGAAATTTGCTGTGTTAATGAACCAGTTGGTCCAACCAAATGGTGTTGGCTTATATAATCTTCTAATTTTTGCGGACGAATACGCTCTGCTAAAGGTGCTTCCATAAATACAAAATTACTATTTTAAGATTTAAATTTCATTCATTCAAAAGTTAAAACAGTTTGTAGAGAGAACGATTGTTCTGATTTGAGACAATTTTTTATTTTGGAGTATGACAAATTATCAGTAAAATATTTTTGGATAGTTTTTTGAGTCCTGTTAATTGTTATTTTCTAAAAATATGAACGACACTAATTTTAGGTTTTCAAATTCGGTTATTGGACTTCCGATGTTTTTTGTCCTCTTTTTATGGATAGTATATTGGCTTCAGATCCGTTTTGATTTTGATTTTTATCGATACGGAATTTATCCTCGAGACTTGATTGGTTTACGCGGTGTTTTGTTCAGTCCATTTATTCATGAAAATTTAGATCATTTGTATAATAATAGTATTCCCCTTGTAATACTATTGGCGGCGATGCAGTTTTTTTATCCAAAACAAACATTAGGTGTTATAGGCTACGGGATTTTATTTTCGGGATTAATTACTTGGGTTGTCGGAAGAGAAAATTTTCATATCGGCGCGAGTGGATTAATTTATGTTTTAGTTAGTTTTATTTTCTTTAAAGGTATTCAGACTAAATATTATAGATTGGTGGCATTATCTTTAACTGTGATTTTGCTTTATGGTGGAATGATATGGTACGTTTTCCCGGATGTTGATCAATCTATTTCTTGGGAAGGTCATTTGGCAGGACTTATAACTGGTTTTGTTTTGAGTTTGTTTTATAAAGCACCCGAATATGCAAAGCCAATTGTTTACGATTGGCAGCGTTCAGATTTTGATCCGAACAATGATCCTTTTATGAGGCATTTTGATGAAAATGGAAATTTCGTTACTTTTTCCCATGAGGAGGAAGAGGATCAGATAGAGTATTTTTCGTCTAGTCATCCAGTAAATTACATTGTAGTTAAAAAAGCAAATCAAGAAGAAACCGATGAATAATTTTCTTTAAAATAAAAAAAGTAAATTTGTTAGTGTAACAATTTAATTTTGAGCATTATGAAAATGAAGTTTCTACTTTTGTTTTTTAGTTTTGTTTTTACTGGGAAAGTAATTGCTCAATGTGAAGTAAAAAATAGGGTACAGGCAGATGGAAGTATGATTTACTATTTTGAGCCAGCAGTTTTTTATACTACGAAATCAAAATCGTTGAAAATTAATATTGTTACAGATAAAGAAAATTATTTTATTGCACTGCAGCCGACACCATTTCCAGAAAAGAAAGTTGGAAAAAAGAGCAAAGACGATTTAATAATTCATCTGGCGGATAGCAAAACATATAATTTAGCGCATTACGATACACAATATCGGCGTAACGATTCTATAATGCAAGTTCTCTATTTGATAGATAAAAAAGATCTTGAAGCGTTTTCTAATTACGAAGCTATTACTGCTGAAATCAATTTGCAAGGAACTGAATTTGTTAGAAGCTACAACTTTAAGCTTCACAAAGATGCTATCATCGAACAGCTTAAATGTTTTTTAAAGAAAGAGGAAGACTAATTATTCTTCATCTTTTATTTCAGGATGCTTTTTGGCTTCGATTTTCTTCTTAAGGTTTCGAATAAGATTATTGAAAGTAATGGTAAGCGATGCCGCATTGGTTGTTTGATTTCCGCTGTTTCGTGGAAGATATTCGTTGCAATAGGTTAGTTCCACCTGAAAATCATCCGAAAACAAATATCCTGCTCCAATATTTAATCGATTTCGATCAAAGAAACTTTCGCCGGTAACTTTTGCTCCAGATTTAAAATAAAGCTCATCTGATGTAATGGCATATACAACACCAGCTCTTAAAAATTTACTGTTGAGAGGTTGAATGTATTTTAGCTGTTGGCGATATCGAAAAACATTTTCATAATCATCATCCTCATTTTTCATATGACGGAATTCAGCACGCATTCTTGTGCTTAAAGTGTATCCTGTTTTATGAAAATAGTAAATGCCTTGAAGTGCAAAACGTGTTTCGGGAGATTCAAACTGACCTATTTCTGGTACATCTCTATTATTAAAATAGGCTATAAAAGCAGAGAATTTCCATCTTGGAGAAAAATAGTAATGTCCCCAACCTCTAATGGATCTTTGAATGGTGTTATCAAATAAATTTGGAGATGATTCTTTACTGCTGTAAGCTGCGGCGAAATCTATTTCTGTTGCCCATTTTTTGCTTAAAGTCTGATTAAACTGAATCTCATTCCAAAATTGATTATACGTAGTATTTTGTCCGTAGCTGTTTGTAATTAGTAAAATTACAAACAGGCAGCGGAATATTGTAACTTTTGATTTTGAATTAGATTTTGAAAGCATTAATTAAAGGTGTTTAATTATTTCATTCGCATCTTAATCTCTCAATGTGTTTTTTTAGGTTCTTTGGCGAACGGCTTCGTATAGAAAAGCGCCACAGGCTACAGATACATTTAATGAGCCAATTGTGCCGAACATTGGCAATTTGGCTTTTTCGTCAACTATTTTTAAAACAGAAGGATTTATTCCTCGATCTTCGGATCCCATAATAATAGCCAATGGTTCTGTTAGCGATATGTCGTATATGTTTTGATCTGTTTTTTCAGTTGCAGCAACTGTTTTTACTCCAGAACCTTGCAAGTAAAAGATCGCATCTTTTATATGTTCAACTTTGCAAATAGGCACATTGAATACTGCTCCAGCAGAAGTCTTAACGGTATCTCCATTAACGGGAGCCGAACCTGCTTTTTGTATAATAATTCCGTTAACTCCAGTACATTCAGCTGTTCTAATAATAGCGCCAAAATTTCTAGCATCTGATACCTGATCTAATATTAGAAAAAGAGGTTTTTGACCTGATTCAATTGTAGATTCAACTAAATGTTCTAAATCAATAAAACCAATAGGAGAGATAGTTGCTACTGCACCTTGATGATTATTTGGAGTAAGGCGGTTTAGTTTTTCTACAGGTACATAAGAGAAGTTAACGTTTGCACGTTTCATTACCTTCATTAAATCCTTCATAAGCTCACCAGAAATGTCTTTCTGTATGAAAACTTTATCTACTTCTTTTCCTGCTTGAATTGCCTCTATGATGGCTCTAATGCCAAATATTTGATGTTCTTTTTCCATTGGACAAATATAGGTAATATGTTTATATAAAAAAACCGCCCTGAATTAACAGAGCGGTTTGATATAATTGTTTTTAGAATAAATTAGAATTTATCCCAGAAAACGTGAACTTTAAGTTTGTTTCCTCCAATTGCAGTAGAAGCAGCAGCCCAATTTGCATTGTTTACTGTTTGCTCGTTGATTGGATAAGTATAACGTTTTGGAATTTCTCCTTCAGCAGCAGCAACAGCGTTAGCAGGTGCAACTAAAGCAGGGAAATCTAATCTTCTGTAAGAGTTCCAAGATTCAAATGGTCTGTTGAAGAAAGCGATCCAAGCTTGTTGACCGATTTTTTCTTTGTAAGTTGCTCCAGCAGCAGTAGCATAAGCTACTTCTGGTTTAGCTAAGTAAGCAGCAGCTTCACTTGCAATTCCCCAGTTTTCGAAAGAAGCAGTGATTGCTCTGTTATAGTAGTACTCAGCAGTATTTCCAACAGCATATCCTCTTGCAGCAGCTTCAGCTAAGTAGAAGTTAGATTCAGTAGCCTCAGCTAATAAACCTGGGAAATCAGCAGCTTTTAACTTATCTCCAATAGCAGAGAAATTTTGGTAAATGTTAGTTGGACCATTAAGACCTCCTTTGTAAGATCCGTCAGGCATTGCATTGAAGTAAATAGCTCTTCTTGGATCTTGTAAAGTATTCATTGCGTTAACAATAGTTTCAGAAGCAACGAAGTCATTACGGTTACTAGCTACTAAGTTAGCAAAAATAGGGTTGTACATTGGAGCAGCTCCTGGATAGTCGAAAGTTGCATTTTGAGTATTGTTTAAGATAACTCCTGCATTGTAAGCACTTTCAACTGTACTTTTAGAAAGTGCAGCATCAGCATCAGCTAAATTCAAACCAATTTTTAATTTCAAAGTGTTAGCAAAAAGTTTCCATTTTGCTACATCACCTCCATAGATAAAGTCAGCAGAACCAAAAGAATCAGCACTAGTATCTAATTGAGCAATAGCTGCATCTAATCTAGTGATTAATTTAGGGTAAATAGCTGCATCATCTTCGTATTTAGGTAAAATTACTTCTTTTACTTTTAATGCGTCAGTATAAGGAACATCTCCGTAAGTATCCACTAAAACTTGGAAAGTGTAAACTTGAAGGATTTCAATTAAAGCAATTTTGTTTTTTTGCACAGCTGCATCACCAGCCTCAGTTAAAATTACTTCTTTTGAAGTTTGTAAGTTACCTAATGTACTTCTGTATAGTGCATTCCAGTGTCCGTCTCCGATTCTTCTTGTAGTAATGTTGAATCTTGCTTCAGTGTTGTACTGAGTTGCAGCCCAATATTGAGATGCATATCTAAGAACACTTAGGTTGACACTTGGAGTTACTAGTTGATCTGTAAGTTCTTTTTCAGCATTCGTGAAAAGCGTCTCAGAAGGTACGTCGTAAGATTTGTCCTGGTCATTGTTGTATGTAGGATCATCGCTTACACAGCTTGTCATAAATAATGACAATGCTGTTATTGAGAGGATTAATTTTTTCATCTTAGAAAGTCGCTTTAATATTAAATGAGTATACTTTTGTTGTTGGCATTACACCTGATTGAAAACCTTGAACGTTTCCAGATGATTGTCCAGCTTCAGGGTCAGCATACGGTAAATTTTTGTGAATAATCCAAAGATTATTTCCTAATAAACTAAATGAGATTGATTTAGCCATTGTTTTGTCTAAGAATCTAGACGGTACATTGTATGTGAAACCAACTTCTCTTAATTTTACGTAAGATGCATCGTAGATGAATTTTTTGTTTGGTTCAACTTCAACACCAAAACCAGCTCCTACCATGTTTGCAGGGATTCTAGATTGGTTTGGAGTACCATCTTCGTAAACACCGTCAAGGATAATACCACCACCATTAGCGATAGAGTTTCTTAATGGGTTTCCTAAGTCGTTAAGACCAGCAGTTTCTGGGTAAAGACCTGTGTATTGTCCGTAAGCTTGATCTAGAGAGTAAACACTTCCTCCTTTTTTCATATCGATTAAGAAGTTCAAAGAGAAATCTTTGTAGTTAAATCTGTTAGAAAGACCACCGATCCAGTCAGCTTGAATGTTTCCAATTACTTTATCAGTAGCAAGTAGGTAGTAACCATCTTCGTCAACTGTTTTGTTTCCGTTTGCATCATATACATAGTCTGTTCCTCTCATTGTACCGTAAGGTTGACCAACAGTAGCATTTAAAGAAACTCCATTTTGCCATGAAGCTAATTGTAAGTTATCTCTTCCTTGGTTCAAAGAAACAACTTCGTTTCTGTTTCTAGACCAGTTTACACCAACTTGCCATTCGAAATCTTTAGTTTTAACTGGTGATCCGAATAAAGATACCTCGATACCTTTGTTTTGCATTTCTCCAGCATTAATTTGTGAAGTTGCAAATCCTGTAGATGTAGATTGTGGTACGTTGAAAATTTGATCTGTAGTGTTAGATTGGTATACAGATACGTCAAAACTTAATCTGTTTTTGAACATAGCTGCCTCAACACCAAACTCCCAGCTTTTTAATTTTTCTGATCTTAAGTTTTTAAAGTCAACGAAAGTAGAGTTGTTAGCGAACATTAAGTTTCCGCCAATTAATCCATTGTTAATTTTCCATCCAAGTAGACCAGCAGCAGGGTCGTTACCTACAACTGCGTAGTTAGCTCTAAGTTTTAAGTTGTTTAACCAATCTTGTTTGATTAATTCAGATGCAATGAAACTTGTTCCAACTGACCAATAATCATATTTATTATTGTTTTGTGGTAAAGCAGTAGATTGATCTCTTCTGTATGAAGCTTCAACGAATACGATTCTGTTGTAATCAATAGATCCTTGAGTATAAAGACCTAGTTTGTTGTAGTTGATCTCTTGCTCAATTGGAGCAACAAATGACATCGAGTTAGCCAATGTAAATAATCCAGGAGCTACTAAACCTCCAGTTGTTGATCCATCGAAAGAATCTACGTGAGATTTAATGAAAGTTGATCCACCTAAAAGTTTTGCTGAAATTTTTTCAGAGATTTTTAGGTCGTAAGTTGCGATGAAATCGTAAGTTGTCTGTAAGAAGCTTCTTGTATATAATGAATATCCAGAAGTTTCGTCAAGAGCTTGTAAACCAAACTCTTCAGCGTGGCTTCCTTTTTCTTTTCTTAATTCTTGTCTGTCGTTAGAAGTATCTACAGTAACACGTCCTAAAACATTAAAGTTTTTTGTTATATCATAAGAGATATTAGCACCTGCAAGAACTCTAGTTCTGTCATCAGAAGAGAAGTTTTTGTAACGGTCAAAGTATGGGTTGTTCCAGTAAGCTGGAGAGAAATTTCCATTTAATGGATCATTCATATTCCAAGTAACGTTTTGTCCGTTTACATTGTATGCGTCTTTTAATTCTCTAACATCAACGTTAGTTTGCCACCATTGTCTGAAACCAGTTAAGATGTTATCTCCATAACCTGTACTATTTCTACCTACAGTAGATTGGTCAGAGAATGTAAAGAATGCAGATGTTTTAATTTTGTCTGATAAGTTTCTTGTGAAACTACCATTAAGAATGTTTCTGTTTAATCTACTGTTTGGTAAAATTCCAGATTCATTGTTGTTAGTATAACTAAAGTTATAAGAACCTTTTTCGTCACCACCACTTAAACCAACGTTGTTAACTGTGCTGAAAGACTTTTGGAAGAATTTTCCAGGATCATTAGCAGCAGCAACCCATGGAGTAGCTTTACCATAATTAGCGTTGCCTGGAGCAAAAGCTGTCCATTGGTATACATTTAAATTTGGGTTGAAAGCATTACCGAAAGAAGCATCAGCTGTCATGTCAACAATTTGATCTGGAATACCATCTCCGTTTACATCTGCTGTATAGAAACTATCATTTGGTGCAGCATAACCATTAGCTCCGTAACCTTTTTGGTACTTAATGAAAGTATCTTTATCATAAGAACCCATAGAAGTTGTAGAACTGAAGCTTACTCCTAAAGCGCTGTTTTTCTTACCTTTTTTAGTAGTAATCATAATCGCACCATTTGCAGCCTGGCTACCATACAATGCAGTCGCAGCAGCACCTTTAAGTACTGTAATCGATTCGATGTTGTTTGGATCAATATCAGAAGCAGAGTTACCAAAGTCAAAACCACCTCTTCCGCTTTTTGAAGATGCTGAGTTTAAGTTGTCATTGCTAATAGCAACACCATCAACAACCATTAATGCTTGGTTGTTTCCAGTTAAACTTTTTGATCCACGTAGTACGATGTTAGTAGATCCACCAAAGTTAGAGTTAGTTTTAACCTCTAAACCTGCAACTTTACCAGATAAGTTGTTTAGGAAGTTGTTTGTTGGTGTTGAGTTAACTGTTTTTTCATCCAGTTTTTGTGATGAGTAACCTAAAGATTTTTTCTCTCTTTTGATACCTAAAGCTGTTGTTACTACAACTGCCTCAAGTTCTTGTGCGTCACCTGATAATTTAACATTAACTACAGATGAGCTTGCAGCTACTTCTTGGGTTTTCATTCCAATGTAGCTAAATACCAAAACTTGGCTTGAAGATGCTTTAATAGAATATTTTCCATCAAAATCAGTTTGTGTTCCAGTTTTGCTTCCTTTCACTAATACACTTACCCCCGGTAAAGGCATACCTGTATTATCGGAAACTGTTCCTGAAACAGCTCTTTCTTGCGCAAATGTCAATTGCGCAACTAGTACTAATAAAAGCACTAAGAATCCATTGAACTTTAGTTTCATTTTTAAATATTTTGAATTAGTATCGCAAAACTCTTAATAATTTGTTAACTTTCCTAATAAAAAAAATATTTTTTTTGGTAAACCCTAAAATTTAACATTATAACATATGTTTACGATAGTGTTATATAATTGTATTTCCTGTTGATTTTGTTGTCCATTCGTGAGAATAATTCGTAAAATTCCGTTTTTTGTTTCTATTCCTACACCTATGCCGATTCCTATTAAATTCTTAATTTTTTTAGGATTTGAAATATTGGTTAAGTCTTGATATATAGCATAATCGGCTATAGAATGGATGTAAGCGCTTTTTGAAAACATATATCTGTATTCTGTAAGAAATGCAGAATAAAAATTTGCCTGTAGACTGTTTTCTGAAAATCCTCTGATTGAATTCATACCTCCAAATCGAAATAATTCATTGGTAATATAATTTTTGCTGTCTAAATAGCAACTTTGAGAATTTATGTTAATGAAATTCTTGTTATTAAGTTCGAAATTGTATGCGGCATTTACATTTATATAAAATTGTTTGCTAGGATCTGCTGTTTCAAGATCATTATTTGTTTCTCTTTTTCCAAGGCCTATTATCGAACTTAAAAATGCTTTTCCAGGCATGAGGCTGTTATTGGAGTCCGTTTTTTTGTATTCGTATGTTGAAGTGAAGTAGGAATTGTTGAAATCACTAATAGTAGAATTATTGATGTTTTGAATATCGCTTGATTCGGTAGATTGGTAGCCAAGGTAGATCTTGGAATTGTGATTTAAATAGTAGCCAAGATTGATGTCTGTTTTAGTGTTCTGAAATGTGCTGTCTTGTTTGAAGATGTTTAGTTGTGCTTTTATTCCAAGTGGAGATTGAAACAGATAGGGGATTTCAAGTTTTGTGTTGAAGGTTTTTTGTTGGTTTCCGTCGCTTTTCCAATAAAGAGAAAATTTTTCGCCAGCTCGTAATATGTTTGTTAGTGAAATGTCCAAATAACCATTTAGAATTAACTTTTTGTTTTCGTCATTTGAAAAACCAATATATCCATCAAAATTGTTCGCTTTTCTTTTGTCAAGATAAATGTAGATTTTGGTCGAATCTGAAGTGAATAAGATTTCGGGATACTTGGGCTGTGAAACAAATTCAAAACTATTAATATCGTCATAAAGTTTTTTGACAGTTTCTTGATTAAAAGTTTTGTTTAGGTATTTTTTGTTTAATTGTTTAAGCGCTCCTTTTGGAAAATAGTCTTTCAGAGAAGGGTTTGTGTAATTTACAATAATTGAATTTAAGGTTCTTTTTTTTTCGGAATCGAAATTTAAATCAGCGTAAATTATTGAATTCTTTTTTTTAATGTTTTCAAGTTTGATTTTAGAAAATGCAAATCCTGCTTTTTCGTTGTCTGATATTTTTTGATTTAAGAAATTTTCAAGTTCTGTATAGGGTATTATTATGCTGTCTTTTGTTATTGTTTTTGAGTGGTAAAAAAAACTATTTATACCTATATATATATGTATCTCTTTTATTCTAGTTTGCAAGTCTATTAAAATAGTATAAGTGCTGTCGTTTGCCTTTTTGTTTTCTAATGTTTTAGCGTCTATATAGCCTTGTTTTGCTAGTTTGTTTGTTACTGTTGAAATTTCATTGTTTAGTGATTTTATGTTTGGATGTTTTTTTATGTAAAAAATGGAGTCAATAGTTTGATCTTGTTTTTTGTTTATTCCAGTTATATTAAGGTAGAAAGATTGCGCAAAACAATTTGATGATAGAAGTAAAATGAGTATGTAATGTAATTGTTTCAAAAGCAATTGTTTTGTTAGTTAAATGTAAAGCAAATATCTAATGTTTCTTTGTGAAATCATAGATATAAATAATGTTGTTGAAAATTAATGATTTAACGTTTGTATAGTGAAAATTATTTTATACATTTGCAACCCCGTAAAAAGCGGGAATTTAATAAACATAATAATTTTTAGTATTAATTATGCCAACAATTCAACAATTAGTAAGAACAGGAAGAACTCAGATCACTAAGAAGAGTAAATCGGTTGCTTTAGATTCTTGTCCTCAAAGAAGAGGGGTTTGTACGCGTGTTTACACTACTACACCAAAAAAACCAAACTCTGCAATGCGTAAAGTTGCGCGTGTACGTTTGACAAATGGTAATGAGGTGAATGCTTACATCCCAGGTGAAGGACATAATCTACAAGAGCACTCGATAGTATTAGTGCGAGGTGGAAGGGTAAAAGATTTACCAGGTGTTAGATATCATATCGTTCGTGGAGCTCTTGATACGTCAGGTGTTGCAGGAAGAACGCAAAGAAGATCTAAGTACGGTGCTAAACGCCCAAAAGAAGCAAAAAAGTAATTTAAAAACTTTTAAGAAAAAGACATGAGAAAAAGAGCGGCAAAGAAAAGACCACTTTTACCGGATCCAAGGTTTAATGACCAATTAGTTACACGTTTTGTGAACAACTTAATGTGGGATGGTAAGAAATCTACAGCTTTTAAAGTATTTTATGATGCAATTGATATCATAGAAACTAAAAAGCAAAATGATGAGAAAACTTCATTAGAGATCTGGAAAGATGCTTTAACTAACGTTATGCCTCACGTAGAAGTACGTAGCCGTAGAGTTGGTGGAGCTACATTCCAAATTCCAATGCAGATTCGTCCAGACAGAAAAATTTCTATGGCAATGAAGTGGTTAATACTTTATTCTAGAAGAAGAAATGAAAAATCTATGGCACAACGTTTAGCTTCTGAGTGTTTAGCTGCTGCTAAAGAAGAAGGTGCTGCGGTTAAGAAAAGAATGGATACTCACAAAATGGCAGAAGCTAATAAAGCATTCTCTCACTTTAGATTTTAATTCGTAAGAAATGGCTAGAGATTTAAAATATACAAGAAATATCGGAATCGCTGCTCACATTGATGCTGGTAAAACAACAACAACTGAGCGTATTCTTTTTTATACTGGAAAGTCACACAAAATTGGTGAGGTGCACGATGGTGCTGCAACAATGGACTGGATGGCTCAAGAGCAAGAAAGAGGTATTACAATTACTTCTGCTGCTACAACTTGTACTTGGAATTTTCCAACTGTACAAGGTAAGGTTATTCCAGAATCATTACCGTACCACTTTAATATTATTGATACTCCTGGGCACGTTGACTTTACTGTAGAGGTAAACCGTTCTTTACGTGTACTTGATGGTTTGGTTTTCTTATTTAGTGCTGTTGATGGTGTTGAGCCTCAATCAGAAACTAACTGGAGACTTGCTGATCAATATAGAGTTCCTCGTATGGGATTCGTAAATAAAATGGACCGTCAAGGTGCTAACTTCTTAGCTGTATGCGGACAGGTTAAAGATATGTTGAAATCGAATGCGGTTGCAATTACTTTGCCTATTGGTGATGAAGCAGATTTCAAAGGGATTGTTGACTTAGTTAAAAATCAAGCTATTGTATGGCATGATGAAACTCAAGGAGCTACTTTTGATATCGTTGATATTCCAGCTGATATGGTTGATGATGTAAAGCACTACCGTTCTATCCTTATCGAAGAGATTGCAACTTATGATGAAAATCTTTTGGATAAATACATGGAAGATGAAAACTCTATTACAGAGGAAGAAATCAACAATGCTTTAAGAGCTGCAACTATCGATATGGCAATCATTCCTATGCTTGCTGGTTCTTCTTTCAAAAACAAAGGAGTTCAATTTATGTTAGATGCTGTTTGTAAGTATTTACCATCTCCATTAGATAAAGAAGGTATTGAAGGAATTCACCCTGACGATGCTGAATTATTAGAAGAAGATCAAACTAAAATCTTACGTCGTCCAGATGTAAAAGAGCCGTTTGCTGCTTTGGCATTTAAAATTGCTACAGATCCATTCGTAGGTCGTTTAGCTTTCTTCCGTGCTTACTCTGGGCGTTTAGATGCTGGTTCTTATGTTTTAAATACTCGTTCTGGTAACAAAGAGAGAATTTCTCGTATTTACCAAATGCACGCTAACAAACAAAATCCAATCGAATTTATTGAGGCTGGAGATATTGGAGCTGCTGTAGGATTTAAAGATATCAAAACAGGAGATACTTTGTGTGATGAAAAGAGTCCAATTATCTTGGAATCTATGAAATTCCCAGAGCCGGTAATTGGTATTGCTATTGAGCCTAAAACTAAAGCTGACGTTGATAAAATGGGTATGGCTTTGGCTAAATTAGCTGAGGAAGATCCAACGTTTACAGTAAGAACTGATGAGGCTTCTGGTCAAACTATTATTTCTGGTATGGGTGAGCTTCACTTAGATATCTTAGTTGATCGTATGAAACGTGAGTTTAAAGTAGAGGTTAACCAAGGTGAGCCACAAGTAGAATATAAAGAGGCGTTTACTAAATCTGCTCAGCATAGAGAAACTTACAAAAAACAATCTGGAGGTCGTGGTAAATTCGGTGATATCGTATTTAGAATCGAGCCTGCTGATGAAGTTGATGGTAAAGTTCCTGTAGGATTGCAGTTTGTTAATGAGGTAAAAGGTGGTAACGTTCCTAAAGAATATATCCCTGCTGTTGAAAAAGGTTTCCGTGAGGCTATGAAAACAGGTCCATTAGCTGGATACGCTGTTGATAGTTTGAAGGTAACTTTATTAGACGGATCTTTCCACCCTGTGGATTCTGATGCTCTTTCTTTTGAATTAGCTGCTAGAATGGGTTATAAAGAGTCAGGACGTGCTGCTGGAGCTGTTATTCTTGAGCCAATCATGAAAATCGAGGTTATTACTCCAGAAGAAAACATGGGTGATATCGTAGGTGATTTGAACCGTCGTAGAGGTCAAGTTAATGACATGGGTGATAGAAATGGTGCTAAGACTATCAAAGCTGACGTGCCTTTATCAGAAATGTTTGGTTATGTAACTACATTAAGAACACTATCTTCTGGTAGAGCAACTTCAACAATGGAGTTTTCTCACTATGCAGAAACACCTTCTAATATTTCAGAAGAGGTAATCAAAAAAGCAAAAGGTAACGCTTAATTTTAAGAAAATGAGTCAAAAAATCAGAATAAAACTAAAATCTTACGATCACATGTTGGTGGATAAATCTGCTGAAAAGATCGTAAAAACAGTAAAAACTACTGGAGCGGTTGTAACAGGTCCAATTCCGTTGCCAACTCACAAAAAACTTTTCACTGTATTACGTTCTCCGCACGTTAACAAAAAAGCGAGAGAGCAATTTGAGGTAATGTCATACAAGAGATTGATTGATATTTATTCATCTTCATCTAAAACTATTGATGCTTTAATGAAACTTGAATTGCCAAGTGGAGTTGAAGTTGAGATTAAAGTATAATTTTTTTTATATTTTTTTATATAAAAAGCGAGGCATTTTTTGTCTCGCTTTTTTTGTTTTAAAAAGTTGTTTTTAGTTTGTGAAATTTAATTTTTTTTATTTTATAAAAATTTTACTTTTTTGTAAAAGCCTTTGTTTTAAAGGGGTGCGAGTTTTTTTTGTTGTGATTTTATTAATTAATTGTTATGATTGGGTTGCTTGAAGATTGAAAAAACAGACTCAAATTTTATTGTGATTAAAGTTGGTTTTGGTGTTGTTTTGGTGCTTGGATTTTGATTATGAGCGATTTAATTTTTACAACTGTTTGGTATATTCGTTTTTAATGTCTACTTTTGCACTCCCTGTTTGGAAATTTCTGTTATTTTCAAATTGAAGGGAATTTTAGTAATTAATAATTAATATTTATGTCTGGGTTAATTGGTAAGAAAATCGGCATGACTAGTATCTTTGATGAAAACGGGAAAAACATTCCTTGTACAGTAATCGAAGCTGGTCCATGCGTTGTTACCCAAGTCAGAACCAAAGAGGTTGACGGGTATGAAGCGTTGCAACTTGGTTTCGATGACAAAAACGAGAAACATTCTACTAAAGCTGCTTTAGGGCACTTTAAAAAAGCTGGAACTGTTGCTAAGAAAAAAGTCGTTGAATTTCAGGATTTTGCAACTGAACAAAAATTAGGAGATCTTGTAGATGTTACTATTTTTGCAGAAGGAGAATTTGTGGATGTGCAAGGTGTGTCTAAAGGTAAAGGTTTCCAGGGTGTTGTTAAACGTCACGGTTTTGGTGGTGTTGGACAAGCTACTCATGGTCAGCACAACCGTTTAAGAGCGCCAGGTTCTGTAGGAGCTTCTTCTTATCCATCTAGAGTGTTCAAAGGAATGCGTATGGCTGGAAGAATGGGAGGAGAAAATGTAAAAATTCAAAACCTTAGAGTTTTAAAAGTAGTTGCTGATAAGAATCTACTTGTTGTTAAAGGATGCGTTCCTGGGCACAAAAACTCTTATGTAATCATTCAGAAGTAATGGAAGTAAAAGTATTAGATTTCAACGGAAAAGATACTGGTAGAAAAGTTCAACTTTCTGATTCAGTATTCGCAATTGAGCCAAACAATCACGCAGTATATCTTGATGTTAAGCAATATCTTGCTAATCAAAGACAAGGTACTCACAAAGCTAAAGAAAGAGCTGAAGTAACTGGAAGTACGCGTAAGATTAAAAAACAAAAAGGAACTGGTACTGCGCGTGCAGGAAGTGTTAAGAATCCATTGTTTAAAGGTGGTGGAACAGTTTTCGGACCAAGACCAAGAAGTTATTCATTCAAATTGAATAAAGGCTTAAAGAGATTAGCTAGAAAATCAGCTTTCTCGATCAAAGCAAAAGAGTCAAATATCGTAGTTTTAGAAGACTTTAATTTTGAAGCACCAAACACTAAAAATTTCATTAACGTTTTGAAAGCTTTAGGGTTAGAGAATAAAAAATCTTTATTTGTGTTGGGTGAGTCAAATAAAAATGTATATTTGTCGTCACGTAATTTAAAGGCTTCAAACGTCGTAACTAGCTCAGAATTAAGCACTTACGCAATATTAAACGCTAATAATTTAGTGCTTTTGGAAGGTTCTTTAGAGTTAATTGAAGAAAATTTAAGTAAATAATAGGAATATGAGCATTATTATTAGACCTATAGTAACGGAAAAAGTAACCAAAGAAAGTGAAGTTCTAAACCGTTTCGGATTCGTTGTTAACAAAAAAGCAAACAAAGTTGAGATTAAGAAAGCTGTTGAAGCTGCTTATGGAGTAACTATCGTTTCTGTTAACACAATGAATGTGAGACCAGATAGATCTACTAAATACACTAAAAGTGGTTTAATCAGTGGAAAGACAAATGCTTATAAAAAAGCAATTGTACAAGTACAAGAAGGAGAAACAATTGATTTTTACAACAATATCTAAGATAGAAAAATGTCAGTAAGAAAATTAAAACCTATTACCCCGGGTCAGCGATTTAGAGTTGTGAATGGTTATGACGCTATTACAACTGATAAGCCGGAACGCTCATTGATAGCGCCGATAAAAAACTCAGGAGGTAGAAATAGTCAAGGAAAGATGACCATGCGTTATACGGGTGGTGGTCACAAGCAGAGATATCGTATTATTGATTTCAAAAGAACTAAAGATGGAATTCCAGCTACAGTGAAATCAATTGAATATGATCCAAATCGTACTGCATTTATCGCTTTATTGGCTTACGCTGATGGAGAGAAAACTTATATTATCGCACAAAATGGATTGAAAGTTGGTCAGAAATTAGTTTCTGGACCAGAGTCTCAACCAGAAATCGGTAATACATTACCTTTAAGCAGAATTCCTCTTGGAACTGTTATATCTTGTATTGAGTTACGTCCAGGACAAGGAGCGGTTATCGCTCGTTCAGCTGGAACTTTTGCTCAGTTAATGGCAAGAGACGGGAAATATGCAACAATTAAAATGCCTTCTGGTGAGACAAGATTAATCTTGTTAACTTGTTCGGCTACGATTGGAGCTGTTTCTAACTCTGACCATCAATTAGTTGTATCTGGAAAAGCAGGTAGAACAAGATGGTTAGGAAGAAGACCTAGAACTAGACCAGTAGCGATGAACCCAGTTGATCACCCTATGGGAGGTGGTGAAGGACGTTCTTCTGGAGGGCACCCACGTTCAAGAAACGGATTGCCAGCTAAAGGTTACAGAACTCGTTCTAAGAAAAACCCGAGTAACAAGTATATCGTAGAACGTAGAAAGAAATAATAAGATATGGCACGTTCATTAAAAAAAGGACCTTTCGTTCATTATAAATTAGACAAGAAAGTTCAAGAAAACGTAGAAAGTGGTAAAAATGCAGTTGTTAAGACTTGGTCTAGAGCTTCAATGATTACTCCAGATTTCGTTGGACAAACTATCGCAGTTCATAACGGTCGTCAATTTGTACCAGTTTACGTAACAGAAAACATGGTAGGTCACAAATTAGGAGAGTTTTCGCCAACTAGATCTTTTAGAGGTCATGCTGGAGCAAAAAATAAAGGTAAAAAATAAAAGAAGCAATGGGAGTTCGTAAAAGAGAAACAGCAGATGCGAGAAAAGAGGCTAATAAGTCTATCGCTTTCGCAAAATTGAATAACTGCCCTACTTCACCTAGAAAAATGCGCTTAGTAGCGGACTTGGTAAGAGGTCAGAAGGTAGAAAGAGCACTTAACATTTTAAGATTCAGTTCTAAAGAAGCTTCAAGAAAATTAGAAAAACTATTATTGTCTGCAATCAATAACTGGGAGCAAAAAAATAGTGAAGGTAATTTAGAAGAGGCTGGATTATTTGTTAAAGAGATCAGAGTAGATGGTGGAATGATGTTAAAAAGACTTCGTCCAGCTCCACAAGGTCGTGCACACAGAATAAGAAAACGTTCTAATCACGTAACAATCGTGCTTGGAGCTATCAATAACACACAAAGCAATTCTTAAGCAGCATGGGACAAAAGACAAATCCAATTGGAAATAGACTTGGTATCATCAGAGGATGGGACTCAAACTGGTATGGTGGAAATGATTACGGTGATAAACTTGCCGAAGATCACAAAATCAGAAAGTATATCCACGCTCGTTTATCAAAAGCTAGTGTATCAAAAGTAATCATCGAGAGAACTTTGAAACTTGTAACCGTTACTATCACTACTGCTAGACCTGGTATCATTATTGGAAAAGGTGGACAAGAGGTAGACAAGTTAAAAGAAGAACTTAAGAAAGTTACTGACAAAGAGGTTCAAATCAACATCTTTGAAATTAAAAGACCTGAGTTAGATGCTTATCTTGTGGCGACAAGCATCGCTCGTCAAATCGAAAGCCGTATTTCTTATAGACGTGCAATCAAAATGGCTATTGCTGCTTCTATGCGTATGAACGCTGAAGGTATCAAAGTTTTGATTTCTGGTCGTTTGAATGGTGCTGAGATGGCGCGTTCGGAAGGTTTCAAAGAAGGTAGAATTCCTCTATCAACTTTCAGAGCTGACATTGATTATGCACTTGCTGAAGCTCACACTACTTACGGTAGAATGGGGATCAAAGTGTGGATCATGAAAGGTGAAGTTTACGGTAAGAGAGAACTTTCTCCACTTGCTGGAATGGACAAAAAACAATCTGGTACAGGTGGTGGAAAAGGTGGAGATGCTCCTAGAGGCAAATCTAACTTTAACAAAGGTGGAAAACCAGACGCTCGTAAAAGAAAGTAAATTTTTAAACTAAAGAAAAATGTTACAGCCTAAAAGAACAAAATACCGTAAGGTACAAAAAGGTAGAATGAAAGGTAACTCTCAAAGAGGGCATGAACTTTCAAATGGAATGTTTGGTATTAAATCTGTACATGAAGATGGAATGTTCTTAACTTCTCGTCAAATCGAAGCTGCACGTATCGCTGCAACTCGTTACATGAAAAGAGAGGGACAATTATGGATTAAAATTTTCCCAGACAAACCTATTACTAAGAAACCTCTTGAAGTACGTATGGGTAAAGGTAAAGGAGCAGTTGAGTATTGGGCTGCTGTTGTTAAACCAGGAAGAATTATGTTTGAAGTTGGAGGAGTTCCATTGTCAGTTGCAAAAGAGGCTTTACGTCTTGCAGCTCAAAAACTTCCAGTAAAAACTAAGTTCGTCGTTGCTAGAGATTTCGAAGCATAATTTATATTTATTATGAAACAATCAGAAATAAAAGATCTTTCTGCAGCGGAGTTGCAAGAAAAGCTTAGTCAAACTAAGAAAGTATATGCTGACCTAAAAATGGCTCACGCAATCTCTCCAATTGCTAACCCACTTCAAATTAGAAGCGTTAGAAGAACAGTTGCAAGATTAGCTACAGAGTTAACTAAAAGAGAGTTACAATAATTGTATTCTGCTGAAAGATGGAAGAAAAAAGAAATTTAAGAAAAGAAAGAATAGGTGTTGTTACTTCAAATAAGATGGATAAATCTATCGTTATTTCGGAAGTAAGAAAAGTAAAACACCCATTATACGGTAAGTTCGTGTTGAAAACTAAGAAATATGTTGCACACGACGAAACAAACGACTGTAACATTGGAGATACTGTAAGAATTAGCGAAACGCGTCCTTTAAGTAAAACAAAATGTTGGAGATTAGTTGAAATCTTAGAAAGAGCTAAATAATTATGGTACAACAAGAATCAAGACTAAAAGTAGCAGATAACACGGGAGCTAAAGAAGTTTTAACTATTCGTGTTTTAGGAGGTACTAAAAGAAGATATGCCTCTGTTGGTGACAAAATTGTAGTTTCTATCAAAGATGCAACTCCAAACGGAAACGTGAAAAAAGGAGCTGTTTCAACTGCAGTTGTTGTGCGTACTAAAAAAGAAGTGAGAAGAGCTGATGGTTCTTATATCCGTTTCGATGACAATGCATGTGTTCTTTTGAACGCTGCAGGGGAAATGAGAGGAACTCGTGTTTTTGGTCCGGTAGCAAGAGAACTTCGTGAAAAACAATTCATGAAAATTGTATCATTAGCACCAGAAGTGCTTTAATTCGTTTTAAGATGATAAAGCTAAAAATAAAATCAGGAGATATCGTAAGGGTTATTGCTGGAGACCATAAAGGGGCTGAAGGTAAAGTTTTACGTGTTTACCGTGAAAAAAACAAAGCGATCGTTGAAGGTGTAAACATGGTTTCTAAACATACTAAACCAAGTGCTAAAAACCCTCAAGGTGGTATCGTTAAGAAAGAAGCTTCTATTCAAATTTCTAACATTGCTTTAATTGATCCTAAAACTAAGGAGACAACTAGAGTAGGTATTAGAGTAGAAGGAGATAAGAAAGTAAGATTTTCAAAAAAATCTAATCAAGTACTATAGTAATGGCATATACACCTAGACTAAAAGAAGAATATAAGAGTAGAGTAATCTCTGCTCTTAAAGAAGAGTTCGGATATACAAACGTGATGCAAGTTCCTAAACTTGAGAAAATCGTTTTGAGCCGTGGAGTTGGTGCAGCTGTATCTGATAAAAAACTTATTGACTATGCAGTTGATGAGTTAACAAAGATCACTGGACAAAAAGCAGTTTCTACAATCTCTAAGAAAGACGTTGCGTCTTTCAAATTGAGAAAAGGAATGCCTATTGGAGCAAAAGTTACTTTACGTGGAGAAAGAATGTATGAGTTTTTAGATAGACTTATCACTTCTGCTTTACCACGTGTTAGAGATTTTGGTGGTATTAAAGCTACTGGATTCGACGGAAGAGGTAACTACAATCTTGGAGTTTTAGAGCAAATCATTTTCCCAGAAATTGATATTGACAAAGTAAACAAAATTTCAGGAATGGATATTACTTTTGTTACTACTGCAAAAACAGACAAGGAAGCAAAGTCATTATTGGCTGAATTAGGATTACCTTTTAAAAAGAATTAAGACATGGCTAAAGAATCAATGAAAGCCCGCGAGGTTAAAAGAGAGAAAACGGTAGCTAAGTACGCTGAAAAGAGAAAAGCTTTATTAGAAGCTGGAGACTATGAAGGTTTACAAAGATTACCTAAAAATGCTTCACCAGTTCGTTTACACAACCGTTGTAAATTAACAGGTAGACCTAGAGGTTACATCCGTCAATTCGGTATTTCACGTGTAACTTTCCGTGAAATGGCTAACAATGGATTAATTCCTGGTGTTAAAAAAGCATCTTGGTAATCTGGCAATAAGTTATTACTTTTGCAAACCAAAAAATAATTTTTAATTGATTAAAGGTTCGGGAGATGAGTATCTCCCGAAAACCATAATCGCAATCAAATACATATGTATACAGATCCTATTGCAGATTATTTGACTAGAGTTCGTAACGCTGTGGCTGCAAACCACAAAGTTGTTGAAATTCCAGCATCTAATCTTAAAAAAGAGATAACTAAGATCTTATTTGATCAAGGTTATATCTTAAGTTACAAATTTGAGCAGAACACAGTTCAAGGTTCTATCAAAATTGCTTTGAAGTATGATAAAGATACTAAAGAGCCTGTAATCAAAGATATCCAAAGAATTAGTAAACCTGGTTTACGTAAGTACGCAGGTGCTGCCAAATTACCTAGAATCCTTAACGGATTAGGAATTGCTATTGTTTCTACATCAAAAGGTTTGATGACAGGAAAACAAGCTAAGCAATTAAATGTAGGTGGTGAAGTAATTTGTTACGTATACTAATTTTAAACACTAGATAAAGATGTCAAGAATAGGTAAAAGCCCAATTGTAATCCCTGCTGGTGTAACTGTTGAAGTTAAAGACGGTATTATTACAGTAAAAGGAAAAAGAGGTCAACTAGTACAAGAGTTTTCGGACGTAAATGTAACTGTTGAAGGCGATCAAGTTTTAGTTGAAAGATCGTCTGATCATAAAGACCATAGAGCAAAACACGGATTATTTAGATCTTTGATCAATAATATGATTGTTGGTGTATCTGAAGGTTTCACAAAAGAACTAGAATTAGTTGGAGTAGGTTATAGAGCTTCAAACCAAGGTCAAAAATTAGATTTAGCTCTTGGGTATTCTCACAATATTGTTTTAGAAATTGCTCCAGAAGTATCTTTAGAAACAGTATCTGAAAAAGGTAAGAACCCTATCGTAAAATTAACATCGTTTGATAAACAACTTTTAGGTCAAGTAGCTGCGAAAATCAGAGGTTTCCGTAAGCCTGAGCCATACAAAGGAAAAGGTGTTAAATTTGTGGGTGAAGTATTAAGAAGAAAAGCAGGTAAATCAGCTTAAAATATAAGATTATGTCATTAACAAAATCTGAAAGAAGACAGAGAATTAAATTCAGAATTAGAAAATCGGTTAGTGGTTCTGCTGCAAGACCTAGACTTTCTGTTTTTAGAAGTAATAAAGAAATTTACGCTCAAATTATTGATGATGTAAATGGAGTTACTATCTTAGCTGCATCTTCTAGAGAAAAAGAAATAGGAAAAGGTACTAACGTTGAAGTAGCTGCTGCTGTTGGAAAATTAGTTGCAGAGAAAGCGTTAAAAGCTGGGATTGATACCATCACTTTTGATAGAGGTGGATATTTATATCACGGGCGTATTAAATCATTAGCAGAAGGCGCAAGAGCCGCTGGACTTAAATTCTAATATATTATGTCTAAATACAAAAATGTAGAATTGGTAAAACCTAGTGGTCTTGAATTAAAAGATCGTCTAGTTAGTGTTAATCGTGTTACTAAAGTTACAAAAGGTGGTAGAGCTTTCGGTTTTTCTGCTATTGTAGTTGTAGGTGATGAAAATGGAGTAGTTGGTCATGGATTAGGAAAATCTAAAGACGTTTCTGAAGCAATTGCGAAAGCAGTAGAAGATGCTAAGAAAAATTTAGTTAGAATTCCTTTGAATGGACAATCTGTTCCTCACGAACAAAAAGGTAAATTTGGTGGTGCACGCGTATTCTTAATTCCAGCGTCTCATGGTACTGGAGTTATTGCTGGTGGAGCTGTTCGTTCAGTTCTTGAGTCAGTAGGTATTCACGATGTATTGTCTAAATCTCAAGGATCATCAAATCCGCATAACGTAGTAAAAGCAACTTTTGATGCTTTATTGCAAATGAGAAGCGCTCATACTGTTGCAAAACAGAGAGGTGTTTCTTTAGAGAAAGTTTTTAAAGGTTAATTCAGGAAATTATGGCTAAATTATTAGTAAAACAAGTAAGAAGCAAAATCAACTGTCCTCTTTCTCAAAAGAGAGGGTTGGAAGCTTTAGGTCTACGTAAAATTGGACAAGTTGTGGAGCATGAGTCAAATCCTGCTATCCTTGGGATGATAAACAAAGTTAAACACTTAGTTTCTGTTGAAGAAGCTAAATAACAAATACTGTTATGAATTTAAGTAACTTACAACCTGCTGAGGGATCTACACACAATCAAAATAAAAGATTAGGTAGAGGAGAAGGTTCTGGAAAAGGTGGTACCGCTGCACGTGGACACAAAGGGGCAAAATCTCGTTCTGGTTATTCTAAGAAGATTGGTTTTGAAGGAGGGCAGATGCCACTTCAAAGACGTGTGCCTAAGTTTGGTTTCAAAAACATCAATCGCAAAGAATACGAAGGTGTTAATTTAGATACTCTTCAATTATTAGTTGATAACGGTGCAATTACTGATTCTGCTTCTATGACAGAGTTCGTGGCAAATCGTCTAGCTACTAAAAATGAGATCGTTAAGATTTTAGGTAGAGGAGAATTGAAAGCAAAATTAAAAGTAACTGCCCACAAATTTACTGCTACTGCAAAAGCTGCTATTGAAGCTGCTGGTGGAGAAGCTGTAACTATATAACTTATCTATTAAGATGAAGAAATTTATTGAATCAATAAGTAATGTTTGGAAAATCGAAGAACTAAAGAATAGAATCTTAATTACATTAGGATTACTTTTAGTATATCGTTTTGGAGCACACGTTACGCTTCCTGGAATTGACGCAACGCAATTGACTGGTTTAGCGGGACAAACTAAAAATGGTTTAGGATCTATCCTAGACATGTTCACCGGGGGTGCTTTCTCTAAGGCTTCAGTTTTTGCTTTAGGTATCATGCCTTATATTTCTGCGTCTATTGTTGTTCAGTTGATGGGGATTGCGATTCCATATTTACAAAAACTTCAAAATGATGGGGAAAGTGGTAGAAAAAAGATTAATCAAATCACTCGTTGGTTGACAATCGCTATCACATTGGTTCAAGGTCCAACTTATATCTATAATTTATACAGAACATTGCCTAGTAATGCATTTTTGCTAGGCTTTAATTCTCCTGAATTTTTGTTCTCGTCTGTTATCATTTTAGTTACTGGTACAATTTTTGCTATGTGGCTTGGTGAGAAAATTACAGATAAAGGTATTGGAAATGGTATTTCATTGTTAATTATGGTTGGTATTTTAGCTCGTTTACCGCAAGCTTTTATCCAAGAGTTTACAACTCGTGTTACCAATAACAATGGAGGTCCAATGTTATTAGTTATTGAAATTATTGTGTGGTTATTAGTTATCATCTCTTGTGTATTGCTTACAATGGCAGTACGTAGAATCCCTGTTCAGTATGCTCGTCGTACAACTACAGGAGATTACGAGCAAGATTTGGCAGGAGGTAATAGACAATGGATTCCTCTTAAGCTTAATGCTTCTGGAGTTATGCCAATTATTTTTGCTCAGGCAATTATGTTTATTCCTGCGGCTGTAGCTGGATTGTCTAAATCAGATACATCACAATCTATTGTTGGTGCATTTAGTAATATGTTTGGTTTCTGGTATAATTTTGTTTTTGCAACTTTAATTATTGTATTTACATTCTTTTATACTGCGATCACTGTACCTACTAACAAAATGGCTGATGATTTAAAGAGAAGCGGTGGTTTTATTCCTGGAGTTCGTCCTGGAGCAGAAACTTCTGATTTCCTTGATAAAGTGATGTCTTTAATAACTTTCCCAGGATCTTTATTCCTTGCTTTGATTGCTGTGTTCCCAGCTATTGTTGTAAGTATTATGGATGTACAACAATCTTGGGCAATGTTTTTTGGAGGTACCTCATTAATAATTATGGTTGGAGTTGCAATAGATACTATTCAACAAATCAATTCATACTTGTTAAACAAACATTATGATGGTTTAATGAAGACTGGTAAAAATAGAAAAGCGGTAGCTTAATATATTTATGGCAAAACAATCAGCAATAGAACAAGACGGATCAATCATTGAAGCATTATCAAATGCGATGTTCCGTGTAGAGTTAGAAAATGGACATATCGTAATTGCTCATATTTCTGGAAAAATGCGTATGCATTACATCAAATTATTACCTGGTGATAAAGTGAAACTAGAAATGAGTCCATACGATTTGTCAAAAGCAAGAATTACTTATCGATATTAAAGGATATTCACTATGAAAGTTAGAGCATCAGTAAAAAAGAGAAGTGCCGAGTGCATTATCGTGCGTAGAAAAGGGAGACTGTACGTAATAAACAAAAAGAATCCTAGATTTAAACAAAGACAAGGATAATTATGGCAAGAATAGCAGGGGTAGATATCCCAAAAAACAAAAGAGGTGTTATTGCACTTACCTACATCTTCGGATTAGGAAAAAGTAGAGCTATCGAGATTTTGGAAAAAGCTCAAGTTAGCCAAGATAAAAAAGTTCAAGATTGGAATGATGATGAAATCGGAGCAATTCGTGAAGCTGTTTCATTTTACAAAATTGAAGGAGAATTACGTTCTGAAATATCTTTAAACATTAAGCGTTTAATGGATATCGGATGTTACAGAGGTATTCGTCATAGATCTGGTCTTCCATTAAGAGGGCAAAGAACTAAAAACAACTCAAGAACAAGAAAAGGTAAAAGAAAAACTGT
Organism: Flavobacterium tyrosinilyticum; assembly: GCF_023656565.1. Classification (GTDB taxonomy): domain Bacteria; phylum Bacteroidota; class Bacteroidia; order Flavobacteriales; family Flavobacteriaceae; genus Flavobacterium; species Flavobacterium tyrosinilyticum. The sequence continues at coordinate 355,001 of NZ_JAMOKG010000004.1, read as the reverse complement.
TGCTAACAAGAAAAAAGCAACTAAATAATAAGTAATATGGCTAAAGCAACTGCAAAAAAACGTAAAGTTATCGTTGAATCAACGGGTGAGGCTCATATTTCTGCCACTTTTAATAACATTATTATTTCTTTGACTAATAAGAAAGGTGAAGTTATCTCTTGGTCTTCAGCTGGTAAAATGGGTTTCAGAGGTTCTAAAAAGAACACTCCTTATGCAGCTCAAATGGCAGCAGAAGATTGCGCTAAAGTAGCACTTGAGGCAGGACTTAAAAAAGTGAAAGTTTATGTAAAAGGACCAGGTAACGGACGTGAGTCTGCTATCCGTTCTATTCATAACGGTGGAATTGAAGTTACAGAGATTATCGATGTTACTCCAATGCCACACAACGGATGTCGTCCTCCAAAAAGACGTAGAGTTTAATTTTTTATTTTTATAGTATAAACAAGGTAGAACATAGATTATCGAAGGATTAGACCTGAATTCATAATTTCTACCTTAAATTTTTTTTTAAAATGGCAAGATATACTGGTCCTAAAACCAAAATCGCTCGTAAATTTGGCGAGGCAATCTTCGGAGATGATAAATCTTTCGAAAAAAGAAATTACCCACCTGGACAACACGGGATGGCTAAAAAAAGAGGAAAAAAATCTGAGTACGCTGTTCAGTTAATGGAAAAGCAAAAAGCTAAATATTCTTATGGAATTTTAGAAAAACAATTCAGAAATTTATTCGAAAAAGCATCAGCGACTAAAGGAGTAACTGGTGAAGTTTTATTACAATTATGCGAAGCAAGATTGGATAATGTTGTTTTTAGAATGGGAATTGCTCCATCTAGAAGAGGTGCGCGTCAAATCGTTTCTCACAGACACATTACTGTAAATGGAGAGGTTGTTAATATTCCTTCTTACCACCTTAAGCCTGGTGATAAAGTTGCAGTTCGTGAAAAATCTAAATCTTTAGAAGCTATCGAACGTTCTTTATCAAATTCAAGTCATGTTTATGAATGGATTACTTGGAATAATGATCTTAAAGAAGGAACTTTTGTTTCTGTACCTGCGAGACTTCAAATTCCAGAAAACATTAAAGAACAATTAATCGTAGAGTTGTACAACAAATAATAATTGACTTAGTCGAAATTTATGGCAATATTTAATTTTCAAAAGCCCGATAAAGTTATCATGATCGATTCAACCGATTTTGAAGGTAAATTTGAGTTTAGACCTTTAGAACCTGGTTACGGATTGACAGTTGGTAATGCACTTAGAAGAGTTTTGCTTTCAGCGTTAGAAGGTTATGCAATTACATCTGTTCGTATCGAAGGTGTAGATCATGAGTTTTCTACTATTTCAGGTGTTGTTGAGGATGTTACCGAAATTATCCTTAATCTAAAACAAGTACGTTTTAAACGTCAGATTGAAGATATCGATAATGAATCAGTTACTATTTCTGTTTCTGGTAAAGATCAATTAACAGCAGGTGATTTTCAAAAATTTATCTCAGGTTTTCAAGTTTTGAATCCAGACCTTGTTATCTGTAATTTAGATTCTAAAATCAAATTGAACTTCGATTTAACAATCGAGAAAGGTAGAGGATACGTTCCTGCTGAAGAGAACAAAAAACAGAATGCTGCAATTGGAACAATTTTTACAGATTCTATTTTTACTCCGGTAAAAAATGTAAAATATGCAATCGAAAATTTCCGTGTAGAGCAAAAAACAGATTACGAAAAATTAGTTTTTGAAATTAAAACTGATGGATCTATTAATCCAAAAGATGCTCTTACTGAAGCTGCTAAAGTTTTAATTCACCATTTCATGTTGTTTTCTGATGAAAGAATTACACTTGAGGCTGACGAAATTGCACAAACAGAATCGTATGATGAAGAGTCATTGCATATGAGACAATTGCTTAAAACTAAGCTTGTTGATATGGATTTATCTGTGAGAGCATTAAATTGCTTGAAAGCGGCTGAAGTTGATACACTTGGTGATTTAGTATCGTTCAATAAAAATGACCTAATGAAATTCCGTAATTTTGGTAAAAAATCTTTAACTGAGCTTGATGAACTTGTTGCAGTGAAGAATTTAACTTTCGGAATGGATTTAGCTAAATACAAATTAGATAAAGAATAATTTACTTCATATTTTGCTCTCCATAGCGGATTGTAGCAAGATGAAGATAAAAAAAACACGTCATGAGACACGGAAAAAAATTCAACCACTTAAGCAGACAGACTGGACATAGAAAAGCTATGTTGGCTAATATGGCTTGTTCTCTTATTGAGCACAAACGTATTAACACTACTGTTGCTAAAGCTAAAGCGCTTAAACAATTTGTTGAGCCTTTAATCACAAAATCAAAAGAGGATACGACTCACAACCGTCGTATTGTTTTTTCATACTTACGTAGCAAATATGCTGTAACTGACTTGTTCAGAGATGTGGCTGCTAAAGTTGGAGACCGTCCAGGTGGATACACTCGTATCATTAAAGTTGGAAATCGTTTGGGAGATAACGCTGATATGGCGATGATCGAACTTGTTGACTTCAATGAACTTTACAACGGAGGTAAAAAAGAAGTTAAAAAAGCGAAAAGCCGTCGTGGTGGTAAAGCTAAAAAAGCTGAAACTGCTGCTCCAGAAGCTCCTGCTGCTGAAACAGAAACGACTACTGAAGCTTCTGAATAATTATGAAAGTGATCATTCTATAGAAATCAAGGATAAACTAATTTTTAGTTTATCCTTTTTTTTTGATTTTTTTGAAACCATAAAAATGTAACTTATTTAAAATGATAGGTTTTATTTTTACGGATGAAAGTTTTAAAAAATCTTGGAAGGGCTATTTTAAAGAAGTAAATTTGCAAAATTCTAATTACACTTAAAACCTATCTTTTGGTTTTATAACTTGATTAAAAAACAATACAAATTAAATAATGAAATACACAACACGACAAAGCGCCATTTTATTACTTAGTGACGGAACAATCTTTCACGGAAAATCTATCGGAATTAGCGGTAAAACTTTTGGTGAAGTTTGTTTTAACACAGGGATGACAGGGTATCAGGAAATTTTCACTGATCCTTCTTATTTTGGGCAAATAATGGTTGCTACAAATACACATATCGGAAACTATGGTGTTAATGATTCTGAAGTTGAATCTGATAGTATTAAAATTGCCGGTTTAGTTTGTAAAAACTTTAGTTTTAATTATTCTAGAGAAAATGCTTCGGGAAGTTTAGAGGATTATTTTGCTAAACAAAATTTAATCTGTATTTCTGATGTTGATACGCGTGCACTTGTAAGCTACATTCGAGATAATGGTGCTATGAATGCAGTAATTTGTACAGATGGAACTTCAATCGAAGATTTGAAAAAGGAGTTGGCAAATGTTCCAAACATGGAAGGTTTAGAGTTAGCTTCTAAAGTTTCAACTAAAGAGCCATATTTCTTTGGTGACGAAAACGCTACTTATAAAATATCAGCTTTAGATCTTGGTATCAAAAAGAATATTTTGAGAAATCTTGCTAAAAGAGATTGTTACATTAAAGTGTATCCGTTTGATTCAACTTATAAAGATATGTCTGAGTTTAATCCTGATGGATACTTCTTGTCAAATGGACCTGGAGATCCGGATCCGTTGTTTGGAGCAATTCAGGTTGCTAAGGAGATTTTGGCAGATAATAAGCCATTGTTCGGAATCTGTTTAGGGCATCAAGTAATTGGTTTGGCTAATGGTGTTGAAACTTATAAGATGTTTAATGGACACAGAGGAATTAACCATCCAGTAAAAAACATCCTTACAGGTAAAGGTGAAATAACATCTCAAAACCACGGTTTTGCTGTTAAGAGAGAGCAATTGGAAAATCATCCAGAATTAGAAATTACGCATGTTCACTTGAATGATGGTACTGTTGCAGGAATGAGAATGAAGAATAAAAATTGTTTTTCAGTTCAATATCACCCAGAGGCTAGTCCAGGACCGCATGATTCGTCATATTTGTTTGACCAATTTGTAGAGAATATTAAAAGCAGCAAAGTCTAAAACGATGTAGTTAATAAATAAAGGTGTTTAATAACTAGAATGCGTTTATAGTATTAAATATTTTTATACTTTCGAAAAAAATATATAATTTATTAATAAAAAACAAAAATAATGAGTATTATAATTAAAGTTCACGCAAGACAAATTCTTGATTCTAGAGGTAATCCTACTATTGAAGTAGATGTAGTAACTGAAAATGGAGTTTTAGGTAGAGCTGCTGTTCCATCTGGAGCATCAACTGGAGAACACGAAGCTGTTGAATTACGTGATGGAGGTAAAGCTTATCTAGGTAAAGGTGTTTTGAATGCAGTGAACAATGTAAATACTGTTATTGCTGAAGAATTAGTTGGAACTTCTGTTTTCGAACAAAACACAATCGACCAATTAATGATTGATTTAGATGGGACTCCAAATAAATCTAAATTAGGAGCTAATGCTATTTTAGGAGTTTCTTTAGCTGCTGCAAAAGCTGCTGCTAACGAACTTGGTTTGCCATTATACAGATACGTAGGTGGTGTTTCTGCCAATACATTACCAGTTCCAATGATGAATATCATCAACGGTGGTTCTCACTCTGATGCACCTATCGCTTTCCAAGAGTTTATGATTTTCCCAGTAAAAGCAACTTCTTTTACGCATTCTATGCAAATGGGAACTGAAATTTTCCACAGTTTGAAAAAGGTTTTACACGATAGAGGTTTGAGTACTGCTGTAGGTGACGAAGGTGGTTTTGCTCCAAATTTAGCTGGTGGTACTGAAGATGCGTTAGATACAATTAAATTGGCTGTTGAAAAAGCAGGTTATTCTTTCGGAGATGAAATTATGATCGCTCTTGACTGTGCTGCTTCTGAATTTTATGTAAACGGTAAATACGATTATACTAAATTTGAAGGTGAAACTGGAAAAATCAGAACTTCTGAGGAGCAGGCTGATTACTTAGCTGAACTTGCTGCTAAATATCCAATTATTTCTATCGAAGATGGTATGTACGAAGATGATTGGAATGGATGGAAATATTTGACTGAAAAAATTGGTGACAAAGTGCAATTAGTTGGTGATGATTTGTTTGTTACTAATGTTGAGCGTTTGTCTACAGGAATCCAAAAAGGAATTGCTAACTCTATCTTGGTAAAAGTAAACCAAATTGGAACTTTAACTGAAACTATTGCAGCTGTAAACATGGCGAAAAACGCTGGTTACACATCTGTAATGTCTCACCGTTCTGGAGAAACTGAGGATAATACAATTGCAGATTTAGCTGTAGCTTTAAACTGTGGTCAAATTAAAACTGGTTCTGCTTCTCGTTCAGATCGTATGGCAAAATACAATCAATTATTAAGAATTGAAGAAGAATTAGGAAGCACTGCTTATTTCCCAGGTTTAAATGCTTTCAAGATTAAATAATCATAAGAGATATATTAAGATAAACCATTCATTTTTTAATGAATGGTTTTTTTTTGGAGTTTTAACAAATTCATAGCAGTATTCTTTTTTTAATTAGTCTTAAATTCATTAGATTTGATAAATTATTATTTAAAGAATTATTTCCAGTATATTATGTCAAAAATAGCTACATTAGAAATAGATGGTAAAAAGATTGAGCTTCCAGTAATCACAGGAAGCGAAAACGAATCAGCTATCGATATTAACAAATTACGTGATTTAACAGGCTTTATTACACTTGATCCAGGTTATAAAAATTCAGGGTCTTGTACAAGCGAAATCACTTTCCTAGATGGAGAAGAAGGAATTTTACGTTACAGAGGATATTCAATCGAAGATCTTGCAGAAAAAGCTAATTTCTTAGAAGTATCTTATCTTTTAATTTTTGGTGAATTGCCTACAGCTTCACAATTAGAAGATTTTGAAAATGGTATCAAAAAGCATTCTTTGGTAAACGAAGAAATGAAAAATATCATTGACGGTTTTCCTAAAACGGCTCACCCAATGGGAGTGTTATCTGCTTTAACTAGTGCTTTAACGGCATTTAACCCTAAAGCAGTTAATGTTGATAATGAAAAAGAAATGTACGAGGCTATTTGTAAAACAATGGCAAAGTTTCTTGTAATTGCTACATGGACTTATAGAAAATCTATGGGTTATCCTTTAAACTACTACGATAATACAAAAGGATATGTAGAAAGCTTTATGCAATTAATGTTTAAATTGCCTACTGGTCCTTATGCTGCAAATCCAGTAATCGTAAATGCTTTAGATAAATTATTTATTCTTCACGCAGATCATGAGCAAAACTGTTCTACATCTACTGTTAGAATGGTAGGTTCTTCTCACGCAGGTTTATTTGCTTCAGTTTCTGCAGGAGTTTCTGCTTTATGGGGGCCACTTCACGGTGGAGCAAACCAAGCTGTACTTGAAATGCTTGAAGAAATTAATAAAGATGGCGGAGATACAGATAAATTCTTAGCAAAAGCAAAAGACAAAAATGATCCTTTCCGTTTAATGGGATTCGGACACAGAGTTTATAAAAACTTTGATCCAAGAGCTAAAATTATCAAAAAAGCAGCAACAGAAGTATTAGAGACTTTAGGTGTTGAAGATCCGATTTTAGATATCGCAAGAAAATTAGAAAAAGCTGCTCTTGAAGATGAATACTTCAAAGCAAGAAACTTATATCCAAACGTTGATTTCTACTCTGGAATTATCTACAGAGCTTTAGGAATTCCAACGGATATGTTTACTGTTATGTTTGCAATTGGAAGATTGCCAGGTTGGATTGCGCAATGGAAAGAAATGCGTGAAAATAAAGAACCAATTGGAAGACCAAGACAAATTTATACAGGACATCCTTTACGAGAGTTTAAGTCTAATAAATAAAAAACGAAAGCTTCACTTAACTGTGAAGCTTTTTTTATATTTGCTCAAAATACAATAAAGTTATGTTGCAATTAAATGTAAAGAACGAAACGTCTCGACTTCGTGCTGTAGTTCTGGGTTCTGCTGTTCATAATGGACCAACTCCAACTATAGAAGAGGCTTATGATCCTAAATCATTGGAACATATTAAGGCGGGAACTTATCCGTTAGAAAAAGATATGGTTGCTGAAATGGATGCTTTTAATGCTGTTTTTCAGAAATATGATGTTACAGTTTATCGTCCAGAAATGATTGAAAACTACAATCAGATTTTTGCAAGAGATATTGGTTTCGTAATTGATGATGTCTTTGTGAAATCGAATATTCTTCCAGATAGAGAGCGCGAATTAGATGCTATTCAATATGTAATTGATCAGATAGATCCATTAAAAGTAGTTCGCCCTCCGGAAGAAGTTCATATCGAAGGAGGAGATGTGATGCTTTGGAATGATCATATTTTTATTGGAACTTATAAAGGAAGTGATTATAAAGACTACATTACAGCAAGAACCAATATGCATGGTGTGAATTATATCAAATCGTTATTTCCTAATAAGATTGTAAAAGAATTTGATTTGGTAAAATCTAAATTGGAAGCAAGAGATAATGCGCTGCATTTAGATTGTTGTTTTCAGCCTGTTGGAAAAAATAAAGGTATTATTTATAAAAGAGGTTTTCGAGAGGAGGCAGATTATCTTTATTTAGTGAAGCTTTTCGGAAAAGAAAATCTATTTCATATTGAAAGAAACGAAATGTATAATATGTTTTCGAATGTATTTTCAATTGATGAAAATGTGGTAGTTTCTGAAAAGAATTTTACGAGATTGAATAATTGGCTTCGTGAAAATGGTTTTACTGTTGAAGAAATTCCATATGCTGAAATTTCAAAGCAAGAAGGTTTGTTGAGATGTTCAACGCTTCCATTAATTAGAGACTAAAATTAGTTTTTTGTTTCAAGTTTCAGATTTCAAATTTTTGCAAGACGTGAAACCTGAAGCTTGAAACGTGAAACAAAAAAATATAAAAAATGAGACAAACAACAAACGCAATAGTAATGATTCGCCCAGTTGCATTCAGGATGAATGAACAGACGGCTGTAAATAATTATTATCAAAAAGTATTAGATGGACTTTTACCAAGTACCGTTAATGCTAAAGCACAACAGGAATTTGATGCTTTTGTTGAAAAATTGAGGGCAGTCGGAGTAGATGTTACTGTTGTTGATGACAATTTAGAGACTGATACTCCTGATAGTATTTTTCCAAACAATTGGGTTTCATTTCATGAAAATGGAGATGTAGCACTTTATCCGATGTTTGCTGAAAATCGTCGCCAAGAACGTCGTGAAGATATTTTGGATACTTTGGAAGAAAAAGGATTCGAAATTGCTAATATCATGGATTATACTTCAGCAGAAGAAGATGGCATTTTCTTAGAAGGAACGGGGAGTTTGTTATTAGATAGAGCTAATGGAAAAGCATATTGCGCATTATCTCCAAGAGCAGACGAAGAATTGTTTATAGAGTTCTGTGAAGATTTTGATTATGCTCCTGTTATTTTTGAAGCTTTTCAAACGGTTGATGGCGAGCGTAAACTAATTTATCATACTAATGTAATGATGTGTTTAGGTGAAACTTTTGCTGTTATTTGTGCAGATTCTATCGATGATAAGAAAGAACGAAAAATGGTTTTGGATAATCTTAAACAAAATCAAAAGGAAGTTATTTTAATAACAGAAGACCAAGTGAATAATTTTGCAGGAAATATGTTAGAAGTTCGCGGAAAAGACGATAAGAGATATATTGTTATGAGTGCTTCTGCGTACCAGAGCTTAACTCCAAAACAGATTGCTCAATTGGAAAATCATGCAGAAATCTTAAGCTCAAGCCTTGATACAATTGAAGCTTGTGGGGGAGGAAGCGCAAGATGTATGATGGCTGAAGTTTTCTTGCCGAAAAGTTAAAATAAAGATCTAATAAAAAGAAAGGGATAAAATCATACTTGATTTTATCCCTTTCTTTTTAAGAATATTTTGGAGTTAAAAATTTCCTTTTATAATATTTACTATAGCACTTACTATGTATTGAATTCCGATAGAAATAACGATAAAACCAACAATTCTTGAAATAGCAACAATTCCGGATGCTCCTAAAATTCTAGCTAGATAGTGAGCGCTTTTTAAAATAGCAAAAATCGCTATAGCAATTGCAAGAATCGCCAATGACGAAATTATAATTTCGTTTATTTCATGATGTTCTTGATAAAAAGCAATTAAAAGAGACATCGATCCAGGGCCAGCAAGCATTGGTATTGCTAAAGGTGTTAATGCGATATCATTTCTGTGTTGCGCTTCATTTTCAATTTTTTTATTGATTCCTCGTTTCTTGTTGAATTTTCCAGAAAGTAAAGAAAAACCAGAATTTACAATTACAATTCCGCCCGCAATTCTTAAGGCGTCTATGCTGATTCCGAAAAAAGTTAAAACATATTGGCCAATGAAATAAGAAACCAATAGTATAATGAAAACATTGATTGCGGTCCAAAGAGAGATTCGGGATCTTTCTTTTTGAGAGTCGTGTTGTGTTAATCCGACAAAAATAGGTACAGTTCCAATTGGGTTTAGCACTGAGAACAAGGCAGCAAATAAGTAAATAAATAATTCCATATTGTATTGGTTGGTTGAAGTAAATGTAATTATTTTTTGATGTTTTTATGTGGAATTATGTTATAATATTGTTTTTATTGCTATTTATTCTGAATCAAAGACATAAAGTTTAATCGTTCTTTTTGATTACTTTTGCAGTCTAAACAAAAACAATGAAAAATAAAAAAACATTAGTTATAGGAGCATCTACAAATTCGGAACGTTATTCTAATAGAGCAGTAAATATGCTGGTAGGAAAAGGACATTCTGTTTTAGCAATCGGACAAAAAGCTGGAGAAGTTGCTGGAGTAAAAATTCAAACTAAAGCCATACCGGTTAAAAATATTGATACTATTACTTTATACTTAAATCCTGCTCGTCAAAGAGACTATTACAATTATATTATTGAGGCACATCCTAAACGTGTGATTTTTAATCCAGGAACTGAAAATCCAGAATTGTATCAATTATTGGAGTTAAATGATATTCAAGTTGAAGTGGCTTGTACACTGGTTTTATTAGCTACAAGTCAATATTAAAAAATATTTTAAAGTTTTTTCTGATAGTGATTTTTCAATATTTATGGAGTCTTGAATTTAATGATCGTAATGTAGGCTAAACCATTAAAAGTATTACTTTTGTCGTCATGGAATTTTCATCGAAATTAATTGAAAAAGCGGTAAACGAAATGTCCCAATTACCTGGTATAGGTAAGCGTACGGCACTTCGATTAGTTCTCCATTTGTTAAAGCAACCTAAAGAACAAACAGCTTTTTTGTCTCAAGCATTATTGAAAATGCGTGAGGATATTAAGTTTTGTGAAAGTTGCCATAATATTTCTGATACTAAAATGTGCGAGATTTGCGCTAATCCAGTTAGAAATCATGAAACAATATGTATTGTAGAAGATATTAGAGATGTTATGGCGATAGAAAATACTGGACAATTTAGAGGAATATATCATGTGCTTGGAGGGAAAATTTCACCTATTGAAGGGGTTGGCCCCAATCAGTTAAATATTTCTAGTTTAGTAACAAAAGTAAAATCTGGAAATGTAGCCGAGATTATTTTTGCGTTAAGCTCAACTATGGAAGGAGATACAACGAATTTTTATATCTATAAACAAATTGCAGATTCTGAGATTATAATTTCGACAATTGCGAGAGGAATATCGGTTGGAGATGAATTAGAATATGCAGACGAAATAACACTTGGACGAAGTATCTTGCATAGAGTTCCTTTTGAAAAAACATTTAAAAACAATTAACTAAACCCCAAATAAAAGTTAGATTTTTCTAAACAATAAGCGAAATCGATACTTGCCATAAAATTGAACGAATGACAAAAAACAGTTTTTTTCTATTCTTATTAATTTCAATATTATTTACCTCATGTATTCCTATCAAAGATTTGGTTTACCTTCAGGATAAAAATGATTCAGGAGAACAAGCAGCGATTGTAGCAGTAGAATCAAAACCATATAGGTTGCAAGTGCATGATGTTTTAAGTGTTAATATAAAAGCGATTGACCCAAAGCTGGTTTCTATTTTTAATACATCAGATAATCAAAGTGGTCAAACATCAAAGACAGAATCTGGACTTTACTTTGATGGATTTACAGTTGATGATCATGGAAATATTAGGATGCCAATTCTGGGAGAAATTAATGTAATCGGATATACCCTTGAAGAAGTGCGTGTTAAAATTGAGAAAAAATTACTGGAAGAATATTTTAAAAGTGAAGCCAATATTTTTGTTACAGTTAAGCTAGCTGGTTTTAGGTATACTATTAATGGTGAAGTTGGAAGCACAGGGACAAAAACGCTATTTAAAGACAATGTAACCATTTTGGAAGCTGTTGCAAATTCAGGAGATATTACTACGGTTGGTAATAGGAAAGAGGTAACCATAATTCGTCAGACTCCAACAGGAGTTCAAATGCATGACATTGATCTTACAGATGTGAACGTAATGAAATCACCATATTACTATTTACAGCCTAATGATTATATCTATGTAAAACCGTTGAGACAAAAAACATGGGGAACAGGGCAAACGGGCATACAATCAATAGGAACAATAATCACATTATTGTCTTTGGCAACAACAGTTTATTTAATTATAAAGTAAAAATAGATTTTTTAAAATGTTAGACATTAAAGATTTCGCCATTTTTGAAAATCATTCTCATTTTGATTTTAAAGGCTTTCTGTTGAAAATTGTAAGTTACTGGAAATGGTTTCTTATAAGTTTGATTATTACATTCACTATTGCTTACCAGATAAATATTCGTAAAGAAAAAATTTACGGAATGCAAACCATGATTTCTATTAAAGAAGAAAGTAATCCTTTTTTTACATCAAATACCAGTTTGGTATTCAATTGGGGAGGAGTTTCGGATCAGGTAAATGGTATTTCTACGATTTTGCAATCGAGATCTCATAATGAGCTAGTCGTAGATAAACTTCAATTTTATATTAATTATTTAGAGCAGGGGAAATACAATTTAATTGATTCTTATGGCGCGGTACCATTTTATGTCGACATTGACAAAACAAAGGGACAGCTTGCAAATACATTAATTAATATAAAATTTTTAAGTGAAAATGAGTATCAAATTCAGATACCATTTGAAGTTAATTCTGTTTCGTTAATTACTTATAGTAATAATTCTTATAGCAATACGTCAGTACAGCCTACAACTTTTATTAAAAAATACAAAGTAGGAGAACGTGTTAGTCTTCCATTTTTAGATTGGAAGCTTCAAATAGTAAATAATCCAGGTTTTTATAAAGGTAAAGAATACTTTGTAAAGTTTAATGATTTTGATGGAACTGTTTCTCAATATAAAGGTATAAACGTAGATGCTGGAAGAAGTGCGGGGTCGTTGTTGACTTTGTCAATGCAAGGAACAAATAAAGCAAGAATGGTTGACTATCTGAATGCTACTGTAAGGATGCTTATGAAATTGCAATTAGATGGTAAAAACCAATTTGCAACAAACACTATTAGATTCATAGATAGTACTCTTGTTGCAATGGAATCTCAGCTTAAGGAGACAGGTAACGAATTAAAGTCTTTTCAAAAAGACAAAAATATTTACGAAATAGAAGACGGAGGTTCTAAAGTTTCAGAGAAAATAATGAGCTTTGATGCTGAAAAGGATCAAGTAGCTAGAAAAATTGCTTATTATAACTCTTTAAAAGCATATCTAAATAGTAGCGTTGATTATTCTAGATTACCTGCCCCTTCTGTAGCAGGAATCGAAGATCCAAATATTATTGCCAATGTAGGTAGGCTTATTGCTCTTTCTACTCAGAGATCTGAAATGGCTTATGCTGTAAAGAGTGAAAAAATATTTAAAGATTTTGACAATCAAATGGCGGCAGTAAAAAATGTTCTTCAAGAGAATATTGCTACTGCAAAGTCTTCTTTAGTTTATGATTTGTCTTTGTTAAATGCCAAAATTGGACAAGCAGAAAGTACTGTTAAAAAACTTCCTGCTGAACAACAAGAATTACTGAAGATTAAAAGAAAATATGATTTGAATGACAATATCTATACAGAGTTCCTTCAAAAGAGAAATGAAGCAGAAATTGTAAGAGCATCTAATCTATCAGATATTCATTTTATTGATCCTGCAAAAGATATTGGTGGAGGTTTAATTGGACCTAAGACTTCTGTAAACTATGTAATGGCTTTGTTCTTAGGAATTTTAATTCCTTTCTTATTTGTATTGTTAATCTTCTTTATTAATAATTCAATTCAGAATGGTGATGATATTAGTAAGCTAACTCAAATACCATTGCTCGGAGTAATTGGTATTAATAAAGACTCAGGAAGCTTAGCGGTTTTTGATAAACCAAAATCTGCTCTTTCAGAATCATTTAGGGGCTTACGTTCTTCACTTCAGTTTTTATATAAAAAACAAAAAGTTGACGGATCAAAAACTTTAATGATTACTTCTTCAATTAGTGGAGAAGGGAAAACATTCTGTTCTATAAATATTGCAACAGTTTTTGCTTTAAGCGAGAAAAAAACAGTAATAGTTGGTTTGGATTTAAGAAAACCAAGATTAGCAGATGAATTTCAATTAAAATCATCTCTAGGAGTTGTCAACTATTTAATAAGACAAAATAATTTAGAAGAAATTACGAATCAGACACCAATTCCTAATTTAGATGTAATACTTTCAGGGCCAATTCCTCCAAATCCTTCTGAGTTAATTTTAAGTGATGCAATGAAAGAATTGATTGATGAATTGAAGCAAAAATATGATTATATAGTTTTGGATACTCCGCCAGTTGGTTTAGTGGCAGATTCATTAGAATTAGTTCAGTTTGCAGATGTAATATTGTATATTGTAAGACAAAATTATACTAAGAAAGATATGATAACGTTGTTGAATACTAGACTTAAACGTGGAGAGTTGAGCAACGTAAGTATTGTGTTAAATGGTTATGAAAATAAAGCAAAATACGGTAGTGGTTATGGATACGGTTACGGCTACGGAGCTTATTCGAATGGTTATCATGAGGAGGAAGCTAAAGATGGATTTTGGAAAACATTTTTAAATCGAATTAGACAAAAATAAACTTTGACAAATGGAAATCAGGGTAAAGAATACAATTTTGATTACTGGAGGAGCTGGATTTATAGGTTCAAATTTGACTGAGTATTTTTTAAGCTTAGGCCATAAAGTCGTTTGTTTAGATAATTTTTCTACAGGCCATCATTATAATTTAAAAGAATTTTTAAACAATCCTGATTTTAAGTTAATTGAAGGTGATATCCGGAATTTACCTGATTGTAATTTAGCTGTTGAAGGAGTAGATTATGTTTTACATCAAGCAGCTTTAGGTTCTGTTCCTAGATCGATAAAAGATCCAATTACGACAAATGATGTAAATGTTTCGGGTTTTTTAAATATGCTTACAGCAGCACGCGATGCTAAAGTAAAACGATTTGTTTATGCTGCAAGTTCCTCTACTTATGGAGATTCTCAAGGATTGCCAAAAGTAGAGGATGTTATTGGAAAACCATTGTCTCCTTATGCAATTACAAAATATGTGAATGAACTTTATGCTGAAATTTTTAGCAAGACATATGGATTAGAAACAATTGGGCTTCGTTATTTTAATGTTTTTGGAAGAAAGCAAGATCCTAATGGAGCTTATGCAGCTGTAATTCCAAAGTTTGTAAAGCAATTTATGAACCATGAAAGCCCGATAATTAATGGAGATGGAAATTATTCTCGTGATTTTACATATATAGACAATGTTATTCAAATGAATGAGTTGGCTATGACTTGTCAAAATTTAGAAGCAATTAATACTATTTATAATACTGCATTTGGAGACAGAAATACTTTAAATGACTTAGTTGGATATTTAAAAGAATATTTATCAGACTTTGATCCAAAAATAAAGGATGTTCCAGTTATTTATGGCGAAAATCGAGGAGGAGACATTCCGCATTCTCTAGCAAGTATCGAAAAAGCAAAAAGAAATCTCGGTTATAATCCAAAGTATTCTTTGCAAGACGGATTAAAAGAAGCTGTTGAGTGGTATTGGAATAATTTAAAATAAATTTAAGATCAAGATAAAATAGATCAAATGAAAATTACAAAAATTTGCTGCATTGGTGCAGGATATGTTGGAGGGCCAACAATGGCAGTGATTGCTCAAAAATGTCCTCATATTCAGGTTACGGTTGTTGATTTAAATGAACAAAGAATAGCAGATTGGAATGATCCGAATCCTGAAAATATTCCAATATATGAACCTGGACTTTCTGAAATTGTAGCAGAAGCAAGGGGCAGGAATTTGTTTTTTTCTACTGATGTTGATAAAGCAATAGATGAAGCTCAAATGATATTTATTTCTGTAAATACACCTACCAAGACTTATGGGAAAGGAAAAGGAATGGCAGCAGATTTAAAATATATCGAATTATGTGCTAGACAAATTGCAAGGGTTGCAAAACAAAATAAAATTGTAGTCGAGAAGTCGACTTTGCCAGTGAGAACTGCTGAGGCCATTAAAAGTATATTGGATAATACAGGAAATGGTGTTCAATTTCAAATTTTATCTAATCCAGAGTTTTTAGCAGAAGGAACTGCGGTTGCAGATTTGTTAAACCCTGATCGAATTTTGATTGGTGGAGATACAACCCAAGAAGGGGAAGAGGCAATTAATTCCTTAGTAGAAGTTTATTCGAATTGGGTAAGCAAAGATCGAATTTTGACAACAAATGTTTGGTCGTCTGAATTATCTAAACTAACCGCAAATGCATTTTTAGCACAACGTATTTCTTCAATAAACGCGATGTCAGAACTTTGCGAGAAAACTGGCGCAAACGTAAATGAAGTGGCTAAAGCGATCGGTATGGATAGTAGAATTGGCCCTAAATTTTTGAAAGCTTCAGTCGGATTTGGCGGTTCTTGTTTCCAAAAAGACATACTGAATTTAGTATATATAGCAAAATCGTATGGATTAAATGAGGTTGCAGATTATTGGGAGCAAGTTATTATTATGAATGATCATCAAAAAAGAAGATTTTCAAATAAAATTGTTCAGACTTTATATAATACAGTTGCCGATAAAAAAATTACTTTCTTGGGCTGGGCTTTTAAAAAAGACACAAATGATACAAGAGAGTCTGCAGCAATTTATGTTGCTGATGATTTAATAAATGAACAGGCTAAAATATCAGTTTTTGATCCGAAGGTTTCTAAAACTAAAATGCTAAGTGACTTAGATTATTTGGAAACGAGAGAAAATAAAAATAATCTTGATGCGTTAAGTGTTTTTGATAATGCTTACGATGCATGTAAAGACGCACATGCGATTGCAATCTTAACCGAATGGGATGAGTTTACAACTTATGATTGGAAAAGAATTTACGATTCTATGCATAAGCCAGCTTTTATCTTTGATGGAAGAAATATTTTAAATGCCAAACAATTAGAATCAATCGGGTTCGTTTATAATGGTATTGGGGCATAAATTGGTTTTGTATTTGTAGAGTTAAAATGGAGTGGGATATGTTGCTTCATCCTAAATAAAAAGAAAATGAATTGGTACGTTGTTTATACAAAACCGAAATGGGAAAAGAAAGTAGCAGATAAGCTTAGCCAGCTTGGAATCGAATGCTATTGCCCATTGATTACTCAAATAAAGCAGTGGTCAGATCGCAAGAAGAAAATTGAAACGCCTCTTTTTAATTCCTACGTTTTTGTGCAGTTACCTGATTCGGATCGTAATTTAGTTTTTCAAGCACAAGGAGTAGTTAGGTATTTGTTTTGGTTAGGAAAGCCGGCAATTGTAAAAAATCAAGAAATTGAAATTATTAGAGCAAGTTTAAAATCTCCAAATCTAAAGGATGTTTCAGTTTCGAGTATTCAGGTTGGAGATAAAATTAAATTAGAGTCCGGTGCGTTTGTCAATCAAGATGCAATTGTTCAGGAAGTTTCTAATAATTATTATGTGTTGGTGCTTGAAGCTTTAGGGTGCGTCTTGAAAATAAAATATAAATAACAGCGTTATCCAATAAAAAGTTAACAGAAGAGAAGTCTTTTTTTAGATTTTTTTCTTCTGTTTTTTTTATAAAGTAATTATTTACAGCCTGATTAATAACACATTGTGGGTAAGCGTTTTTTTATTAACAATTTGTTTTTACGTATTACGGGAAACCGTATTGATTAACTAGAGTTATTATACTATATTTGCGCGAAAATGATTAATTTAGGCATCTGAGTCAGATATTGTGACTTGGAACGGCGAAGCCGTGAATTTTTAAAAGCCTAAAGAAATTAAGAAGATGGAGCTAGAAAAAAATATTAAAATTGCAGTTATTGGTTTGGGTTATGTCGGTTTGCCATTGGCTCGACTGTTTGCAACAAAATATTCTGTAATTGGGTTCGATATAAATGAATCGCGCGTTAGTTCTCTGAAATCAGGAATAGACACTACTTTAGAAGTAGAGGATGATGTTTTACATAGTGTTTTAGTAGATAAACCAAATGAAAAAGGGTTATATTGTACTACCTCTATAAATGATATTGCTGACTGTAACTATTATATAGTCACAGTCCCTACACCAGTAGACAAAAATAATAGGCCAGATTTAACGCCTCTTTATAAATCTAGTGAAACCGTTGGTAAAGTTTTAAAAAAAGGAGATGTAGTTATTTACGAATCTACGGTTTATCCTGGAGTGACAGAAGAACAATGTGTACCGGTTCTAGAGCAGGTTTCAGGATTGAAATTTAATGAAGATTTTTTCGCAGGATATTCGCCAGAAAGGATTAACCCTGGTGATAAAGAGCATACAGTTGAAAAAATTCTAAAAGTAACATCAGGCTCAACACCAGAAATAGGTTTAAAAGTTGATGCTTTATATAAGTCTGTAATTACTGCTGGAACCCATTTAGCTCCAACAATAAAAGTAGCGGAAGCAGCAAAAGTTATTGAGAACTCTCAGCGAGATATTAATATCGCTTTTGTTAACGAATTAGCTAAGATCTTCAATTTAATGAATATCGATACTCAGGAAGTATTAACAGCGGCATCTACAAAATGGAATTTTTTGCCATTTAAACCAGGTCTTGTCGGCGGACATTGTATTGGTGTGGATCCGTACTACTTAGCACAAAGAGCACAAGAATTTGGGTATCACCCTGAAATAATTTTGGCAGGAAGACGTTTAAACGATAGCATGGGCGAATATGTAGCTTCACAAATAGTGAAGTTAATGATAAAAAAAGGTATTTCGGTTAATGGAGCTGAGTTGTTAATGCTTGGTATTACTTTCAAAGAAAATTGCCCAGACGTTAGAAATACAAAAATTGTGGATGTTATAAAAGCATTAAAAGATTACGGAATAGTGGTTACTATTTTTGATCCTTTAGCTAATAATGATGAAGTTAATAAAGAATATAAGCTGGAGACTATTAATTCTCTGCCTGAAAAAGAATTTGATGCATTAGTATTAGGAGTAGCTCATTCAGAGTTTCTTCAAATAGATTTTTCAAGTTTGCAAAAAGAAAAAAGTTTAATTTATGATGTAAAAGGAGTTTTAGGATCTTTGGCAGACAATAGACTTTAGATTTCCTTTTTTATTTAAAAATATATGAGTTCAGATAAAACGATAACGCACGTAATCCTTACGGGAGGAGTTGGAAGTAGACTTTGGCCACTTTCTCGTAAAAGTAGGCCAAAACAATATCTTGAAATATTCGAAGGAAAATCTTTGTTTGAAATGACTGTTGAAAGAAATAGTCATCTCGTAAACAAAGTTATGGTTGTGGGAAATGTTGATAATTATCAGCTAAGTGGAAACGTAATGGAAAAAACAAGTACTTCTTATGTGAATATTATTGAGGCCACACCTAGAAATACGGCTGCAGCAATAGCTTTTGCGGCTTTTGCATCTGAACCTGATGATATTTTGGTAATTACTCCTTCTGATCATATTATAGATCAAATGGAGAACTATAATAAAGCAATAAATGAAGCCGTATCAAAAGCGACTGAAGGATTTATTGTAACTTTTGGAGTCATTCCAACGAAACCCGAAACAGGTTATGGTTATATTGAAGCAGAAGGTGATGATGTGATTTCTTTTCGCGAAAAGCCCAATGAAACAACTGCTAAAGAGTTTATTGCAAAAGGGAACTTCTTATGGAATAGTGGAATGTTTTGCTTTAAAGCAAGTGTTCTTTTAGAAGAGTTGAAGAAATTTCAACCTGATGTTTATGAGAAATCAAAAAAAGTATGGGAAGAAAATAAAAACGGTTTTTTGGATTTAGATTTATCAATGAAAATCCCGTCTATAAGTATTGATTATGCTGTAATGGAACGAAGTAAAAAGATTAAAGTTGTTCCTGCTTCTTTCTCATGGTCAGATTTAGGCTCATTCGAATCAGTATATGATTATTTAAATTCAAAAGGACATTCAACCGATTCAAATGGTAATATGGTTATTGGATGCAATAAGCATACAACCTTTTTGGGCTTAAAAAATACTATTTTTGTTTATACAGAAACCGCTAATTTAATTTTGCAAAAAGAAAATTCACAAGATGTAAAAGATATTTACAGTGAATTGGAAAAACAGAATTCGGAGCTCTTAAATTAAATATTACAAATGAAAAAAATACTTATTACTGGCGGCGCTGGATTTATTGGTTCTCATGTAGTTAGACGTTTTGTAAATAAATATCCAGAATATCAAATTTTCAATTTGGATGCATTGACATATGCAGGTAATTTGGAAAATATAAAAGATATTGAGAATAAATCAAACTATACTTTTGTAAAAGGAGATATTGTTGATGAAAGATTTATTAACGAACTTTTTGGTCAGCATAAATTTGATGGAGTTTTGCATTTAGCTGCAGAATCTCATGTAGACCGTTCTATTGAGGATCCGCTAGCATTTGTTAAAACTAATGTTATTGGAACAATGAATTTGTTAAATGCAGTAAAAAGCCAATGGAAAAATAATTTTGAAGGGAAAAGATTTTATCACATAAGCACGGATGAAGTGTATGGTTCACTTGGACCTGAGGGATTGTTTACAGAGTCCACGTCTTATGATCCAAACTCACCTTATTCTGCTTCAAAAGCCAGTTCTGACCATTTTGTTAGAGCATACGGAGAAACCTACGGACTTCCATATGTTTTGACTAACTGTTCGAACAATTACGGATCCTATCACTTTCCTGAAAAACTTATTCCTCTTTTTATTAATAATATTATAAATAATAAGTCATTACCTGTTTATGGAGATGGAAATTACACGCGGGATTGGCTTTTTGTGGAAGATCATGCAATTGCGATAGATTTAGTTTTTCATGAAGGTAAAAATCATGAAACATATAATATTGGCGGGTTTAATGAATGGAAAAATATAGATTTGGTTAAGTTACTATGTAAAATAATGGATGTTAAATTAGGACGAGTAGAAGGTACTTCTGAAGGATTAATTACATATGTAAAAGATAGGCCAGGTCATGATTTGCGTTACGCTATTGATGCTTCGAAAATTAATAAAGAATTAAACTGGAAACCTTCAGTGACTTTTGAAGAAGGATTAGAAAAAACTATAAATTGGTATTTGGATAATCAAGAATGGCTACAAAATGTTACTTCAGGAGCGTACAAAGATTATTATCAAAAACAATACTCATAAAGGAAAATAATTAATAAATTTCTTTTAAATAATTTTCTCATAAACATGAAAAAAATAATATACGTTCTTACCCTATTTTTTGCATTCATTACTTTTAATGCAACAGCACAAGATATTATGAAATCTAAAGATTTAAGTACAGTAAAAGTTGATTACTTATCTGATGATGATTTAGCAAAAATTAGTGCTCAGCTAAAAAGTAATAATGCCACTATTGATCAGGTTGAATCAATGGTGCTTTCAAAGGGGATGAGTCAAACTGAGTTTAACAAACTTAAGGTTAAGCTTAATGATTATGAAAGAAAAAATGCAAAAGATGGAGGAAAAGATAAAAGTAAAGAGGGAAAATCAAAAAATGGAGAAAAAACTTCAGAATTTGGAAGGAAACAAAGTGAAATAAAAAATGAGAAAGTAAAAGATTCTTTAAATGCACTAATTTTTGGTTCGGAACTATTTGATAATCCCACTTTAAATTTTGAGCCTGATTTAAATTTGGCTACTCCTATGAACTATGTTCTTGGCCCTGGTGATGAATTACAAGTAAGCGTTTATGGAGTTCAAGAATATAATGCCAATATACCTGTAAGTGTAGAAGGAAAAATAAGTATAGACTATGTAGGACAAATCTCTGTTTCTGGAATGTCTATTGAGGCTGCTACTCAAAAAATAAAAGCGGCTATTGCTAAAGTTTACAGTACCGTTCGCTCGGGACAATCTCAAGTGAGCATTAGTTTAGGAAAAATACGTACTATAAAAGTAACAATCGTAGGAGGTAAGCAACCAGGAAATTATTCGATTTCTTCATTAGCAACTGTTTATAATGCTTTGCATTTAGCAGGTGGGCCCGGAAAAAATGGTAGTTATCGAAATATCGAATTGATAAGAAATAATAAAGTTTATAAGAATATTGATATTTATAGATTCTTAGTTAAAGGAGATCAATCTGATAATGTTGCCTTAAAAGAAAATGATGTAATTAGAATTCCTGCCTATAGTCAAAGAGTTACCGTTGAGGGAGAAGTTAAGCGTCCAGGTATTTTTGAAATGAAAAAAGGTGAGAAGTTTTCTGATTTGTTAAATTTTGCGTCTGGATTTAACGAATTTGCTTATACAGCTTCGGTAAATGTTTTACAAAAGACAGGAAAAGAATTTAAAGTCCACGATATAAACGAAAGTGAATATAATTCCTATCAACCTCAATCCGGAGATGTTTTTAGAATTACTAAGATTCTAAATCGATTTGAAAATCGTATCAAGATTGAAGGGGCTGTTTTTAGACCAGATTATTATTCTTTTACAGAAGGTATGAGGATTTCAGATCTTGTCACAAGAGCAGAAGGATTAAAAGAAGATGCTTATAGTAAAAGAGCAAGAATCATCCGTTTAAAAACAGATTTGACAACAGAAATTGTTAATGTAGATTTAGGTGCTGCTTTGTCAGGAGATTTAAATGCAGATATTGAACTAAAAAGAGAAGATATAGTGACGGTATATTCTATATTAGAATTTAGAGAAGAATATAAAGTAACTATAGACGGGGAAGTAAAAAATCCTGGAGAGTATGAATATTTTGAAAATTTAACTTTAAATGATTTAGTTATTCAAGTAGGTGGATTAACTGGTTCTGCTTCAAAAAGAGTTGAAATTGCTAGAATGATTAAATCTGATGCTATTGATGATGCGGATCCTAAACGTATAGAATTGGTTGAGTTGGAGATAACCGCAGATAATAACGAGCAAATTAAAAACTTTGTTTTAAGACCTTTTGATGTTATTAATATTCGTAGAATGGCAGTTTATGAGAAACCAGAGATGGTTAAAGTAAGTGGAGCAGTTACTTATCCAGGAAAATATGTCCTAGCAAATAAGAAAGAAAAAGTTTACAATGTAGTAATGAGAGCTGGAGGACTTACATCTATAGCTAATTTAGATGGGATGAAGATTAAACGACCTATCAAAGAGGAACAGATTGAGCAATTAGAAAGCATAAATCTTAACTTGGAAAAGAAAGAAACTTCAGAAAAAAAAGAAGGAATTATAGAAGAATCAGATATTAAAACTAATGATACACTTAAATCTAAATTATCAAAAAAATTAAGAGACGAACTAAAATATACGACTATTCCTGTCAATTGGGAAAAAATTGTAAAAGACAAAAATCATTATTCTAATGTTACCTTATTTCCTGGAGATGAAATTGAGGTTGCAGTGTATAACGAAGGGGTAAAAGTTACAGGTAACGTTTTGCTTACTTCCGAAATTCCATATAGAAATGGAAAAGGATTTAAATATTACATTAATTCTGTTGGAGGTGTAGATAATAAAGGGTGGAAGAGAAAGGCTTATATAATTTATCCCAATGGAAAAGCAGCCGTAACAAGTTCATTTTTATTTTTTAGATCTTATCCAAGAGTAGAACCAGATTCACAGATTGTTGTACCTGAGAAGCCTGAAAAGAAAAAGATGAGTGCGGGGGAATGGGCTGGTCTTGGAACAGCATTTGCTAGCTTAGCATTATTAATTGTAACTGCTTTTAAATAGACATTTGATGAATGCAAATATTGAAAATGATGAAGTATCATTAAAAGATTTAATACAAAAATTAAGAGATTGGTATCTGTATTTATTGTCAAATTGGAAAGTTATAGTTTTGGCTGGAATAATAGGTGGATCTCTAGGTTTATTATACTCATTTACTAAAAAGCCTGTTTATACTGCAACGTTAACATTTGCATTAGAGGATGAAAAATCAGGAGGTCTGGGTGGAGCACTAGGCTTTGCTAGTTCATTTGGTTTGGATATTGGAGGAAGTGGAGGAGGTATTTTTGCTGGTTCAAATTTGACTGAGTTATTCAAATCAAGATCAATGGTTGAGAAAACATTACTTACACCAGTTAAGGTTGACGGAAAAGTAATTTCTTTAGCAGAGATGTTTATCCAAAATAATAAATGGAGGGAGAGCTGGTCAGATAAACCAAAATTGGAGTCAATTAAATTTTTGCCGAATTCAGATAGAGAAAGGTTTACCCGCGTACAAGATAGTATAATAGGGAGTATCTATTCAAATTTATTAAAAGGAGGATTATCAGTTGGTCAGAAAGATAAAAAAATAGCAATAACGAGTATTGATGTAATGTCAGGAGATGAGTTGTTTGCTAAATATTTTTGTGAAGCTTTGGCTAAACAAGTTGGAATGTTTTATGTTACAACAAAAAGTAAGAAAGCTAGAATGAATATGGATATTTTAGAGCGTCAAGTCGATTCAATTCGGAAAGAGCTAAATGGAGCTATTACAGGTGTAGCAGTAGCCACTGATAATACTTTTAATCTAAATCCAGCAATGAATGTACGTAAATCAATATCTTCGAGACGGCAGGTTGATGTTCAGGCAAATACTGCTATATTAACAGAACTGGTTAAGCAATCAGAATTAGCTAAAGTAACACTACGTAAAGAAACGCCGTTAATTCAAGTTATAGATAGACCAATTTTGCCATTAGCTAAAGAAAGATTTGGTAAAGCAAAAGGAATTGTAATGGGTGGTTTTATAGGAGTGTTTTTAATGTTGTTTTATTTGCTATTTTCGAAAATTTTTAGAGATTTAGTTAAGTAATTTTGTACTTAAAAAACAATGAAGAATTATACTTTCAAAGTTCAGAAAATTAGAAATAAATAACCAAAGTTATAAATATAATTCTTCACTTTCTCACAACGAAATAGGCTAAAATAATCATTCCTGTAAGTCCTGAATTCTACCGTCCAACACAAGTTTGTATGTTAATTGTAGATTCTGCCAAATTAAAAAAATTATATTGGAAGCTTAAATCTGATTTAGTTGCATTAGTTAAAGAAATACTAGCTAGCGAATTGGAAAGCATAAATAGATTTATTAAACTAGGATATGTTACTTTGAATAATGTGATCTCAATATAAG
The DNA here is from genome assembly GCF_023656565.1 of Flavobacterium tyrosinilyticum. Lineage (GTDB taxonomy): Bacteria > Bacteroidota > Bacteroidia > Flavobacteriales > Flavobacteriaceae > Flavobacterium > Flavobacterium tyrosinilyticum. The sequence continues at coordinate 330,312 of NZ_JAMOKG010000004.1, read as the reverse complement.
TAAGCATATAGAAATGATAGCAATGTAAGTAAATAGATTAATCTAACTAAAGTAAAAAATAAAGTTACGATTTTAAGCAGTAAAACTAGTCCTTTATTAAATTATGCAGTAAAGTAATTTTAATTTATGTAAAAAGATTAATATTTTAAAGATGTTACGTTTGCTATCTTGAACCACCAATTCTTTAACATTTTTTGATACTTTTTATTCTTTAGATAAAAAGAAAAAATAAATCAGGTTTTAAGAAGGATGTAACTATACATTAACTTCATTTATAGAGAATATATAAAAAAATGTCACTTAGAAAACAAGCAGTATCTGGAATGATTTGGACTTTTTTACAGCAGTTTGGGAGTCAATTAATATCTTTCGTAGTATCACTGGTATTAGCTAGACTTTTATTACCAGAAGAGTTTGGACTTATTGGTATGTTAACCATCTTTATGGGAATTGGATCCGCTCTATTTAATGGTGGATTAACGAGTTCACTCATAAGAACTCAAGAATGTACACAAGAAGACTATTCCACTGTGTTTTACTTTAATTTTGCGGGAAGTATTCTAATTTATGGAATTCTTTTTATGGTGGCACCTTGGATAGCTAAATTCTATCACCAACCTAGTTTAACAAGTATAACGAGAGTCTATGGTTTGACCTTTATACTTTCAGCTTTTGGTACTGTACAAAATACAATTCTGACTAGAGAATTGAAATTTAAAAAGTTGGCAATTATAAGTTTACCTGCTTTAGTTATTAGTAGTGTAGTTGGAATTTTAATGGCATATTTGAATTATGGTGTCTGGAGCTTAATTGCTTCAACTTTAGTTAATGTGTTTTTTGTAAGTTTTTTTTTGTGGTTTAATGCGAAGTGGTACCCGAAATTAATTTTTAGCAAAGATAAATTTATCCAGCATTTTTATTATGGTTATAAATTAACAATATCTGCCATTTTAGATACTATTTTTACAAATATTTATCACATTGTTATTGGTAGGTTTTATTCTCCCACACTAGTAGGATACTATACTCGTGCGAATACCTTAATGATGCTCCCTGTAGGGAATATTTCCGGGGCACTTAATAAAGTGGTTTTTCCTCTGTTTTCTAAAGTTCAGGATGATCTTCCTAGGTTTAGAAATTCTTATAAACAAATTATGCAAATGGTCCTATTTATAATTACACCAATTATTGTATTAATGGGATTGTTAGCTAAACCTTTGATTGTTTTCCTGTTCACTGATAAATGGCTTGCTGTTGTACCAATTTTTAAAATTATATGCTTTACAGGAATACTTTACCCAATTCATTTGTATAATTTGATCGTCCTGGAAGTTAAGGGAAGAAGTGACTTGTTTTTAAAATTAGAAGTATTAAAAAAAATATTATTAACAATTATTTTAATTATAAGTTTTTTTTATGGATTTTATGCTTTGTTATGGGGACAATTAATCTTTTCTATATTAGCATTATTCATTAATACACATTATGCGGGAAAGATATTGGAGTACAGTATGTGGCAACAAATGAGAGATATCTTGCCAATCTTCATTTTTGCTGTAATAATGGCGGCAATTACTTTTATAGTTGATAGAATGTTGACTAGTCAAATTGATATTGTAAGATTAATTTTAGGAAGTTTATCTGGTAGTTTGACTTATTTATTAGTTGCTTATATGTTTAAATTTGAAAGCATACAGGATATTAAAAATCTAATTTTAAAAATATGATACCAGTAACGAAACCTTTTTTGCCTCCTCAAGAAGAATACCAACAATTAGTCGATGGTATCTGGAAACGTAAATGGCTAACCAATATGGGACCTTTGGCAAGCGATTTGGAAATGAATCTGAAGGATTATTTAAGAGTTAATCATTTATTGTATGTGACTAACGGTACGGTGGCTTTGCAGATGGCAATCAAAGCTTTGAATATAACAGGCGAAATTATTACGACACCTTTTTCCTTTGTTGCAACCACTTCTACTATTGTTTGGGAGGGATGCACACCGGTTTTTGTCGATATAGAGGAGAAGAGTTTAAATATAGATGTTACCAAAATAGAGGCTGCCATCACAGAAAAGACTGAAGCGATACTGGCAACGCATGTTTACGGGAATCCTTGTGATGTTCAGGTGATTGATAAAATTGCCAAAAAGCACAATCTGAAAGTGATTTATGACGGAGCTCATGCTTTTGGTGTAAAAGTAGATGGGAAATCTATATTTGAATATGGTGATATTTCAACCTGTTCTTTGCATGCGACGAAGCTCTATCATTCTATTGAAGGTGGTTTAATTCTTACTAACGATGCAGAGTTATTGAAAAAACTGGCCTATATCCGTAATTTCGGAATTTCTGGTTTTGATTCTTTTGCCGAATTGGGTATAAACGGAAAAAATTCAGAGTTTCATGCGGCCATGGGATTGGTAAATCTGAAGTATATACAAGAAATATATGATAAGAGAAAAGAGTTAACAATGCATTATAATGCAAAATTAAAGGGATTGAAAGCCTATCGCCCTCTTTGGCATAGTGAGTCCAATGAAAATTATTCTTATTACCCTATAGTGATAGAAAGCGAGGAATTGCTACAGAATATAAAAAAGTTTTTAGATGGTCATGAGATTTTTACCCGTCGTTATTTTTATCCATCTTTGGCCAATACTTTACCTTATTTGGAGCCCCAAGATTTGGAGGTGACAGATACTGTTTCGAAACGTGTTCTATGCCTTCCTTTGTATTATGATCTGACATTGGAAGAAGTTGATTTGATTTGCCGTTTAATTTTAAGAGTTCAAAATAATTAATAAAATATGTATAATATAGCAGTAACAGGAGTAGGAGGTGGTGTAGGACAAAGTATTCTTAAATCCTTAGAAGGAACTGGATATAATGTTATAGCCTTAGATGGGGAATTATTAGCAGCAGGATTATATGCGACGAATAATTCTTATTTAATACCCTATGCAAATAGTCCGAAGTATATAGAAGAATTATTAGAAATTTGTAAAAAGGAAAAAATTTCATTGTTATTTCCTGGTTTGGATGCAGAGCTGATGCCGTTATCTTTAAATAGAGAAGCTTTTGCTAAGATTGGAACTACTGTTGTAGTAAGTCGACCAGAAGTAGTTGATATTTCAGATAATAAGCAGGAAACATACAATCAACTAATAAAAGCAGGAGTAGTTGTACCTCTAACTGTTTCTATGAAAGATTTTATTCCAAGAGAAGAAAGTTTTCCAGTAATTATAAAGCAAAAAGTAGGTGGTGCTCGATCAAAAAATATTTTTTTAGCAAGAAATAAAGCTGAATTTGAAATAATAAGTGGTAAAATTGGAAATAATATATCTGATTTTATTGTTATGGAATATATTGAAGGGGATGAATATACTTGTGGAACTGTGAATTTAGATGGCAGTTGTAAAGGTGTGATTGTAATGAGAAGAATTTTGCGAGATGGTGATACACATAAATGTTTTTCTGTAATAAATCCTATTATTGAAAAAGCTGTCAGAAATGTTGTTGAGGCAATTAAACCATTTGGAGCTTGTAATATTCAGTTGAGAATGAGAGATAATATTCCATATGTATTTGAAATTAATGCAAGATGTTCGGGAACTACTGCATCTAGAACACTTTGTGGTTTTAATGAACCGAAAATGATTGCTGATTTTTTGCTAAAAAATATACAGCCAGAATATGAGATCAAAGAGTTGACGGTACTTAGATATTGGAAAGAATTGGTAGTTGACAATAACGATGTTGAGAATTTGGAAAAAGATACTCATCTAGGTTTAAGCAATTATAACAGGTTATGATACTATTTACAGGTTCAGGTGCAATCGCAAATACTTTCGCAAAATATTATGATTGTGAAATTATTTCTGCAAGAAGTATGGATGATGATACTTTAGCGAATAAAATTAAAGTAGCAGATGTTATTATTCATAATGCTGCACTTATAAATAGTAATGACTTGTCGGAGTTTGTGGACGCTAATTTTATTCTTACAAAGCGTATTTTAGAAATTGTAAGTACTATAAAACCCAAAATAAAGTTTATTAATTTAAGCTCAATGAGTTTTTTGAAGGATGAAAATCAGTATCTAAATTCTAAAGAAATGAGCAATTATGCTTTTTCTAAATATTTAAATGAACTTTTTTGTTTAAAGTACCCAATTGAAAATATATCAAATGTAAGATTTTCTACCATTTTTTATGGCGATTTTAGGAGAGATGGATTGTCAAAAATTGTTTATGATTGTTTTTTTGAAAAAAAAATAACAATTTATAATAACGGAGAAGCAATAAGAGATTTTATTCCAATAGAAATAGCAGTTCAGTATTTGTACAAATTAACAAACTTGAAAACATTACCCAAAATTATTAATATTGTTTCAGGTAGAGAAACAAGTTTTAAATATTTTGTAAATAAGTTAGCTGAATTAAATCCAGAAATAGAAATCATCAATATTGAAAGTGATACGCCAAAAATCCTTTCTGAGTTTTCAAAAAGTGGAATAGCTGAGTTGGGAGAAATAGATTTTAATATAGATGAATTATTCGAAAAATATGCCTTAGAGATCAATGAAAACATTAATATTTAGTGATGTGCATGGTAATCTTCCAGCATTTGAAAAAATGTTAAAAACTGAAGCCGATTGTGAAGAATTTATTTGTTTGGGGGATTTAGTAAATTATGCTCCCTGGAGTAATGAGTGTGTTGATTTAGCAGCTTCACTATCTAATGCTACACTATTAATTGGAAATCATGAGGAAGCATTTATTAATGGCTTCTACCCGGGTGAAAACAGTTTGGTCCAACAATTTTTTTGCCAAAATTTTGATGATTTCATGCAATTTGATGCTATAAAAAAATACATCAAAGATTGTAGAGTAGGAAACTATATTTGTCAACATACAATATTTGACAAATATATATATCCAGATACCGAAATAATTTTGGATAATAATTATATAATCGGTCATTCCCATCATCAGTTTAAATATGAAAATAATAATTTTACGCTTTACAATTCTGGCAGTGTAGGGCAAAATCGAAAATTTATTAATTTAATAAATTATTTGGTATACGATAATTCCAATGGACATATTGAAATGAAAAAGTTGATATACGATGTCGATTTGGTTATTAATGAAATGAAAATAAAAAAATTCCCTGAAGAATGTATAAATTATTATTTGCAGAAAAAAAGATATAACCAGAATACTTAGAAAACTGCACTATTCGAGATGCTCTACTTATCAGGAAAATAATTGCGCGCTTTTGAGCTAAATTAAGTTATGTCTGTTTAATTGTTAGTTTTTCAAAAATGGCATTTCTAATAAGGGTACTTATTATTAAATTAGTGGATTAGTAAATTGTTATTTCGAAAATTTGCCCAAGCTTTAGAGGTAGTATGTTTGCTGATAATTTCTGACAAAACTGATTTGTGTGCTCAGAGCGCAACCGTAAAAATTATTAAAAAAAAATCGAATTTAAAACACACACACACACATGAATAATCCCATGGTTTCTGTAGTAATGATGACTTATGGACATGAAAAATATATTACTCAGGCTATCGAAGGAGTTTTAATGCAGGAATTCGATTTTGATATAGAATTGATTATTGCGAATGACTGTTCTCCCGATAAGACAAATAGCGTCGTTGAACGAATAATGGAGCAGCACCCGCGAGGGAATTGGATTAAATACACTTCTCACAAAGAAAACAAAGGGGTGATGTCCAATTTTGTTTGGGCTTTACAACAGTCTAAAGGCCAATATATTGCAATTTGCGAAGGCGATGATTATTGGACAGATTCTTTGAAATTGCAAAAACAAGTTGATGTTTTGCAGAATAATCCTAAATTGACGGGATGTTTTCATAATTCTGAAGAACGATATTGGAATGATTATACTAAAGCTTCTTCGCTATATTTAAATATTGGGGGAGCAAGAGAAGTTAGTCTGCAAGATATGACTATTAACAATATAGCACCTACAGCCTCTATTGTTTTTAGAACCCCTGTGCCCAAAGAAGTTTTTAGTGATGCCTTTGTAAATTTACCCATTGGTGATTGGCCATTACATTTATTGAATTTAAGAAAAGGAAATTATTATTATATTCCGCAAGTTATGAGCGTTAGGCATTTATATGTTGAAAGTACATGGGGAATGCAAGACCAAATTAGAAATAGAAACATAGTTTTGAATGTTTATGATATATTAATTAATTCTAATTGGTTTTCTTTAAGTACAATTCAAAATCTAAAAAAAGGGAAAAATAATTTGAGGAATCCAGAAAATCCGTTTTTAAAAATTTTGAAATACCGTTGTAAGCGTCTTCTCTCTTTACTAAGGAAAAGGTAGGTTTACTTCAGTTTATTCTTTTTTATAAACTATTTTTATAGCTTTCTTTTTTTATATTAACTATTGTTAAAAAGTATGATAGGTGTCAATTCAAATCAGTTGTGTTTATTTGCAAGTATTAGTTTTGTATTCATTTTTTTACTTATTCTACTGCTGTTTTTATAGATATTTTGAAGATTTGGAAAGACAGGTAAGATATTGAAGTTTTATTATAATTGCTTTAGCAAAGTTTCTTTATTTGAATATTGGAATTGACTCTGCTCGCTTAGTATTGGCTATTTTAATAATTCTAAAAATGTTTTATGTTTTGTATAAATCTAATAATTGTATTAAATAATTTAAATAAATTATGATTGAGTTTTTGTTGAATATTAGAAGGAAATACCAATCGAAATCGAGGTATAATTCTTTTAAAGATTATATTAAAATTGGAAGCTCTCATCTTTTAGATGCTTTTAGAATTAATTTAAATAATCCTTTGAAAGAGAAAATCTATCTTTCGGTTGGAAATGATACAATTTTAAATTGTCAAATTACTTTCGAATCTGAAAAAGGGGAAGTAATAATTGGTAATAATACTTTTATAGGAGGGAGTAATCTTATATGTAGGAATAAGATTGTAATTGAAGACAATGTGTTTATAGCTTGGGGAAGTTATGTATATGATCATAATTCACATTCTTTAGATTATAAAGACAGAGAGAATGACATTATTCAGCAGTTGAGTGATTATAGACTAGGTCAAAATTTTATTACCAATAAAAATTGGGATGTTGTTCAATCAAAACCAATTTTAATAAAAGCTAACGCTTGGATAGGTATGAATTGCATTATTTTGAAAGGTGTTACCATTGGTGAGGGAGCTATAGTTGGAGCGGGAAGCGTTGTATCTAAAGATGTGCCAGATTGGACAGTCGTAGGAGGTAATCCTGCAAAAGTTATAAAAATATTACCAGAAAGTTTAAGGAAAAAATGAAGATACTATTCGACGAACAGATATTCACTCAGCAAAAATATGGAGGTATTTCCAGATATTTTTTTGAATTGATTAAAAGATTTGATGAAATAGAAAATAGTTGTGAGGTAGCAACTCTTTTTACTGATAATGCTTATTATAACAAACGATTTAACCCTAAACTGAATAGGTTTTTGCCTGATTCTCATTTTAAGGGAAAGAAAAGAATAACAAATTATCTTAATACAAGGAAATCGATAAGAGAAGTTCAGAAAGGAAATTTTGATCTGTTTCACCCCACTTATTATGATGATTATTTTCTTGATAGATTAAAAGGGAAGCCTTTTGTGGTTACTTTTTATGACATGATACACGAGAAATTTTCAAATCAATATGAAAGTTTTAAATCAGATATTAAGATTTTTGACAATAAGAGACGTTTGTTAGAAAATTCGAGTAAAGTAATTGCAATATCTGAAACAACAAAAAAGGATATTATTGAATTTTTTGATGTTGATCCTTCAAAAATAGATGTTGTCTATTTGGGAAATTCGCTTCAGAATTTTGATGTTGAAAATAAGCCTTTGATTGAAGAAGATTATATTTTGTTTGTAGGTAACAGAGAAAATTATAAAAATTTTAATTTTTTTATTTCAGCTATAGCTCAGTTATTAATTGATACTAATTTGAAATTGATTTGTGCAGGTGGTGGTGATTTTTCTCCACAAGAAGTAGTTTTAATACAAACCTTGAATTTAGAAAATCGTGTTGTTTTAAGAAAAATAATTAATGATGATGTATTGGCCAATTATTATGCCCATGCCTTATTTTTTTGTTTCCCAAGTTTATACGAAGGATTTGGAATTCCAGTATTAGAATCATTTGCTTGTGGTTGTCCAGCACTTTTGAGTAGTGGAGGTTCGTTGCCTGAAGTAGGAGGTGAGGCTGCACTTTATTTTGACCCGCGTAATGCAGAATCTTTGAGAAAATCTGCACATGAATTGATTAATAATCAGGTTTTAAGACAAAATTTGAGTGAAAAAGGTTTTGAAAGATTGAAACAATTTTCCTGGGATGCCACCTTCTTAGAGACTTTAGAAGTTTATAAATCAGTGATATAAGGAATATAATGGGGAAAATATACACAAAAACGGCTCTTATTACAGGGATTAGCGGACAGGATGGGGCTTATCTCTCTAAATTATTATTGAGCAAAAGTTATAAAATCATTGGAGTAACAAGAAGTCATCATGAAGATAATTTAAGTAAACTTAAAAGACTTGGTGTTGATAGTGATATAATTATGGAGGAATGTGATTTACTTGATATATCAAGTATAATCAACATGATTAATAAATACAAACCCGATGAAATTTATAATTTGGCGGCACAGAGTTCTGTTGGATTGTCATTTACACAACCTATAGGTACAATAAATTTCAATATTGTTTCGGTACTAAATTTGTTAGAAGCCATTCGTATAATTAAACCGGATGTTAGATTTTATCAAGCATCGAGTAGTGAAATGTATGGAAAAGTAACAAACTTACCTGTTACCGTAAATACTCCGATGCATCCATTGAGTCCGTATGCTATTTCAAAAGCATCAGCACATTGGATAGTAGTTAATTATAGAGAGTCTTATGGGGTATATGCTTGTAATGGTGTCTTATTTAATCATGAATCTTTTCTGAGGTCTAATGGTTTTTTTGTTAAAAAAGTTTTGCAAGAAACGGTTAGAAACAAGAATAATGCTAATTGGGTTTTGAAGGTCGGTAGTATTGATATTAAAAGAGATTTTGGATATTCACCAAGTTATGTAGAAGCAATGTGGTTAATGTTACAAGCTGAAAAGGCAGATGATTTTATTATTTGTTCAGGAAAAAGCATAACGTTGCGATCTATTATTGAGTATGTCTTTAAGAAACTTGATGTTTCAATAAATAAATTAGTAATTGATAACGATTTTATGAGACCAACTGACATAGAAGATATTTATGGGGACAACACGCCTGCAAAAACAAAATTGGGTTGGCAGTATGATCTCGATTTTTATCAGGTTTTAGATCTTTTAATAAAAGAAGAGCTAGATTTTCTAGATCGAAAAGAAGTTGTTAATGCGTAAGTTTTATTATTTGTAAACAAAAATGAATACACAATTACCTCTTATTTCTATCATAACAGTTTCATATAATGTGGTTAATACTATAGAAGAAACAATACTGAGTGTAATTAATCAGGACTTTGATAATTACGAATACATCATAATTGATGGAGGTAGTAAAGATGGAACATTGGAGATTATTAAAAAATACGAAGACAAAATCACTCTTTGGTTATCAGAACCAGATAAAGGCATTTATGATGCAATGAACAAAGGAGTTCTATTAGCAAAAGGTGAATGGGTTAATTTTATGAATGCCGGAGATTTGTTTGCAAATAACATTTCTAAGTTGTTAAATGAGGCCCTGGTAGATAAAAATCATGATGTCATTTATGGTGATGTTTTTATAAAAAAAAATGGAGTTTTAAGTCTTGATAAAGCAAGAGAGATATATCAGTTGAACTATTCTCTTAATTTTTGTCATCAAAGTTCTTTTGTAAGAAGAGAAATATTGGTTAAATATCCTTTTTCTTTAAATTATAAAATATCTTCAGATTATAATTTGTTTTTAAATTTATTTATCAAAGGCTATAATTTTCATTACATAAAAAGTGCCATCTCAATATTTGAATATGGTGGAATTTCTTCTGGAACTAGTAAAAAATATATTAAAGAACGATTTTTAATTTTATCTAATTCCCATAAAGGATTTAAGAATAAAGTTTGGTTTAATTATAAATTTGTTAAAATGCTGCTTCCATTTAATAGAGCTACTATCTTAAATTTTTTTAAAAACTAGTTTGAAAAATATTCTTATAATTCACCACGGAAGGGGTGTTGGGGGAGGTCTAATTGCTTTGTTAGGACTTATTGAAGAACTTAAATTTAAAAATAAGGTTCAAGTTTTATGCGTCTTTGATAGTGAAGCAGTTCAATATATCGAGAAATTAGGTGTCACAGTAACTATTGCAAAGTCAAGATTTTATTCAAAATTTTATGGAATCTTTGTTCATAGCGAAGCATCTTATTTTGATATAATTGATTTTTCTAGGAATTTAAAAAATATAATTAGTTTTTTTTTAAGTAAATATATATTCGCCAAAAAAGAATTATCAAACTTAAACATAGAATCTGATATAATTTATCTGAATTCTACTTTTATATCTGATTGGGCGCTGGCAGCAAAAAAGAATAAAAAAGAAACTTTTATTCATATTAGAGAGCCCCTTGCTAGAGGTGTTTTTGGAATTAGAAAAAGTATAATAAAAAGTGGCATAAATAAATATTGTGATCAAATTATTGCAATATCTAGAGATAATGCTTTAAGAGTTGGTTTAGAAGACAAAACTAATATTGTATATGATCCAGTAGTAGTTAAGGGCAGAAGCACTTCGCATGAAGTAAATCAAAATCAAAATTTTAAACATTTCTTGTATATGGGAGGAATGCAACGAATAAAAGGTTTTGAGCAATTTGTTCAAGCTTTACCTTTTTTAAATGAAAATGTTAGGATTTATTTCTTAGGAGGGGATTTCAGATTTCCAGATAACAAGCTAAAAAGATTTATTTTATTTTTTGATCCCTATATGTGGAGAATTAATTCATTAATTAAGAGTTTGAATAAGTCTAAACATATTATTAAAATTGGGTTAGTTGATAATATATTTGATTACTATGCTAATTCTATATCTTTAATCTCTCCATTTTCAAAACCTCATGCAGCGCTTCCTATTTTAGAATCATTTTCAGTGGGGAAACCAGTAGTTGTTTCTGCTATTATGGGTATGGATGAATTAGTTGATTTAAATAATGGATTGTTTTTTAAAAATGGAAGTGGCGAAGAATTGGCAAACGCAATAAATAAAATGTCAACTTTAAATAATTCTGAATATTTGCATATGTGTAATAATGCAAAGAATAAGTTTGTTGAAATAGTAGGGCAAAATCAATCTGTACAATCTATTATTGATAAGCATTTTTTATCAATTTAATAAGCTCATAAAAAGTAGTTCAATCAAAAATATTATTATATAGTAAGGTTTTAATATATTAATTAAAAGATCTCCAAATTACTTCTAAGAATTTGGTAAGAGACTTTTATTTTAGGATTTTATAATATTATAATAAATAAAAAATTAATGATAAATATAAAAAATAAAGAATCAGATGATCAAACTAATTGGATGCATTATCTTATATTTTTTATAGTAATATTTGTTTCTGATGATACTTTTAATTTTGGTACCAACGAGAATCTAGTTTATATTGCAGTAAAATACCTAATATACCTTTTATTAACAGTATATCTACTGACGATTTCTAACTTAAAGTTTTTGACGATTTTAACTAAGAGTAGTTTAGTCTTTTATTTTATAGTCTTTTCTGTTTTTATCACCGTTTTTTTGAATTTTGACTTTTCTGGGGGCTATGTTTATCAAATATGGTTGTTTTTTTTAGCATTGATAATTGTAAATTTTTATTCATATAAAAATTTTATAGATGTTTATTTGAAACTAATTTATATTTTAAGTTTCATTTCATTAATCATATTTGTAATTGCGTCAATTTCCTTATCTTTTTTTGAAATATTCCCAGTCCAATATAATTCGGCTGGAGCAACAATGTATAATTTAGGAGTTGCTATTGTTTTTGCTGACGGTAGTTATGTAAGGAATACTAGCATTTTTAGGGAACCAGGTGTTTTTATGATTTATTTAAATATAGCAATATTATTTGAGTTGTTTTTTAAAAGTGAAATCAATAAAAAATATCTTTTTGTTTTCATATTGGCTTTATTTAGCACATTTTCTACAGCGGCATTTATTACAGTAGGAATTATCTTTATCTCATTCTTGTTTACAAATAATAAAAGTAAAGCCTCAATAAAAAATAAAAGTTTAATTGTTGCATTACTGTCGATTGGTTTTATAGTTGTTCTTTTGTCGGGCGAACTGTATAGCATGATTTTTGAAAAAATGGGAAAAGATAACATTGGAGATGGTAGCTCACTCGCTAGAGCGATGTCCGTTCTAGCTAATTTCAATATTTTTTTGGATAATATTTTCTTTGGTGTAGGAATTAAAAATTATCCATTGTTCTTTGAAAAATACACTCGTGCCCTTATTGGTTTTGGATTGGATGTAGGAAATAACACCAATACAATTACGACAATATTAGCGGTTTATGGATTTTTATTTGGTTTTTTATTTATTTATATGCTGATTAGTTTCGCAAAAAAAACGTCTAATTCAATCATTGTTAGAACTTTTATATTTTTGGTTTTGATTATGTTATATAGTAATGAAGAATTAAGATACTCTTTAATGTCGGCAACATTTTTAATGTGGGGGTTACTTAGTAGAAAAAAAGTAGAAAATTAAAATAAGTTTATTGTGAAGATTTTAATAGTATCGTATGATTTTTATCCTGAAGCTAAGCCTAATACTTACCGTTGGTTTAATATCGCAAAAAAATGGGTTGACGAAGGCATAGAAGTACATGTTATTACCGCTAATAAAAATACTTATCTAGAATTTGAGGAAATTGAAGGAGTTAAAATTTATAGGACAACGGAGTATTTTTTAGGGAATCTCAAATATAAATTTAGGGGGAATCTTCAAATCAATTCTCTGGACATAAGTAAACAGAGAATAACTTTTAAAGTTGCAGTTAAAAAAATGTTTAGAAAAATTTATGATTTGACATGGTCAAATTTATATTGGCCTGATCATTCTTTTTTATGGCAATTTTCTGCCGTTCCTATGGCCTCAAAAATTATTGATGAAAATAAAATTGATAAGCTAATTACTGTATCATGGACATTTTCTGCCCATCGAATTGGTTATAAGTTAGCAAACAAACATAAAAATCTTTACTGGCTTGCAGATACTATAGACCCATTTAGTTACAACGCAAAGGTCAATAATACATTTCTCTATGGTAAATTAAACAGGGCATTCGAGAAAAAAATATTTGAAAAGGCAGATTTAAATTGTGTATTGACAGATAGAATTAGAAAAAAATATGTTTCACTATTTCCAAATTTAGAAAATAAAATAGTTGTAAATAACAATGTTTTTATTCCTACTGATTACAACTATTCGAATGAAAAAAGTTTGAAAGAGAAAAAAATAAAAATAGTTTTTTTAGGAACCTTAAGTACTAGTACTAGATCCCCAGAAAATTTGCTTATTTTATTAAAAAAATTAGTGATTAGATATCCAGATTTGAACTTTACTTTTGATTTTTATGGAGATTTTACTGATACTGCTATACTTTTTCAGCAATATCCACAATTATTAAATGATCATATCAAGTTAAATGGATTTATAGATAGAACTGAATTGAACTTAGTTATAAAAAATGCTGATGTTCTATTGAATATTGGTAACAATAATGAATATCAAGAGCCAAGTAAACTTATAGAATACATGTATTCAGGAAAAAAGATACTTAATATTTGTTCCATTATGAATGATACTTCAGCTGAGTTATTAAAGATATATCCGTTAAGCTTAAGTATTTTTTCAAATGAGATAGATCATATGGAATCTGTTGAAAAAATGGTAGATTTTTTTCAAGAAGATGCTATCATTGATGAAGAATCTTTGAAAAGTATTTTAAAAGATTATTTATTCGAAAATGTCGCGAATAAATATCTAAATTTTATATCAGAAAGGAAACAATAGGGTTTCATCGTTTAAATTAAAGGAAGAAAATATTAATATGTTCAAAGATAAAATATTACTTATAACAGGAGGTACAGGCTCATTTGGTAATGCAGTTTTAAATAAATTTCTTACTACAGACCACTTTAAAGAAATTCGTATTTTTTCACGAGATGAAAAAAAACAAGATGATATGCGCAATCATTTAAAAAGTGATAAACTTAAATTCTATATAGGAGATGTAAGGGATTATAGTAGTGTAGAACGTGCAATGCGTGGTGTTGATTATGTTTTTCATGCAGCCGCTTTAAAACAAGTGCCTTCATGTGAGTTTTTCCCTCTAGAGGCTACTAAAACAAATGTAATGGGGACTCAGAATGTTATTGATGCAGCTGTTGCAAATAAAGTAGAAAAAGTTATTTGTTTGAGTACTGATAAGGCTGCTTATCCAATCAATGCTATGGGGATATCTAAAGCATTGATGGAAAAAGTTGCTGTAGCCGCATCTAGGAATTCTAAAGATACTACTGTTTGTTTAACAAGATATGGAAATGTAATGGCTTCGAGAGGATCTGTGATTCCTTTGTTTTTGAAACAAATAAAAGAAGGTAATCCGATTACAATTACAGATCCTAATATGACTCGTTTCTTGATGTCATTAGATGAAGCTGTAGATTTAGTTTTATTTGCATTTGAACATGGAAATCCAGGAGATTTGTTTGTAAACAAGGCTCCAGCAGGTACAATTGGAGATTTGGCACAAGCATTAAAGGAGCTTTGTAACTCTAATAACGAAATTAAAATTATTGGAACACGCCACGGAGAAAAATTGTATGAAACTTTGTGTACGCGTGAAGAAATGTTGAAAGCAGAAGATATGGGAGATTTTTATAGGATTCCAGCTGACAATAGAGATTTGAATTACGCACAATATTTTTCAGAAGGTGAAAAAGATATTTCATTTATTGAGGACTATCATTCTCATAATACCGAACAGCAAGGTGTTGAAGGAATGAAAACATTATTGTCAAAATTACCTCTTATAAGAAAAGAAGTATTTGGGGAAGATGTAATTCAAATGCCAGGATAGTAGGGTCCTTTAAAATTAATTTGATCAAGAATATTTTTAAAGAATAAACATAAATATGTTAAAAGTAGGGATAACTGGGCAGGCAGGGTTTGTTGGTACACATTTATATAATACATTAGGACTTCACCCGGAAGAATTTCAGAGAATAGAATTTCAGAAAGATTATTTTGACGATGATGATCTATTAAATGAATTTGTAGCAAAGTGTGATGTAATAATTCATCTTGCCGCGATGAATCGACATAATGATCCACAAGTCATCTACGATTCAAATATTGGGTTAGTTAAAAAATTAATTCGTTCTCTTGAAATTTCGAACAGTAAAGCTCATGTTATTTTTTCGTCGTCTACTCAGGAAGAAAGGGATAATCTTTATGGGAAATCTAAAAAAGAAGGCCGTGAAATGATGTCTGCATGGGCAGAAAAGTCTTCGGGAAAATTTAGTGGACTGGTTATACCTAACGTTTTTGGACCTTTTGGACAACCTAATTATAATTCAGTAATAGCAACTTTTAGTCATAAAATATCTAGAAATGAAAGTCCTTCTATTGAAATTGATGCCGACCTAAAATTAATTTATGTAGGAGAGTTAGTTGAATTTATTCTAAGAGAAATAAAAGCAGGAAAAGGGAATGAAAAGGTAGTTATAGAACATACTTCCCAATGTAAAGTGTCAGACCTTCTAGCTTTGCTAACATCGTATAAAGAACAATATCAGGATAAAGGAATAATTCCAGCTATAGATAATGTATTTGAACTTAATTTGTTTAATACTTATCGTAGTTATATTGATATAAAAAATTATTTTCCAGTAAAATTTACCCAACATACAGATACTAGAGGTAGTTTTGTAGAAATTATTCGTTTAGGTGTAGGAGGACAAGTTTCATTTTCTACTACTGTTCCAGGAATTACAAGAGGGAATCATTTTCATACCAGAAAAATAGAACGTTTTGCGGTAATAAAAGGTAAAGCGCTAATTCAGCTACGCCGTATAGATAGTCATGAAGTAATCGATTTTTATTTAGATGGCAATGAGCCTGCGTACGTTGATATGCCAATATGGTACACCCATAATATTAAAAATATTGGTGATGAAGTATTGTATACGAACTTTTGGATAAATGAATTTTTTGATCCAAATGATCCAGATACCTATTTCTTAGATGTATAATAATGAATAAGTGTCTTTTCTAAGTATTTTATAAAAATATTAACTAATTATTGAAAAACACTATCACTTTAGGATAGAGAAAGATTATATATGAAAAAGTTAAAAGTTATGACGGTGGTTGGAACCCGTCCTGAAATCATCAGACTTTCGCGTGTTATGGCTGCTTTAGATGATTCACAAGCGATTGAGCATATAATTGTACACACGGGGCAAAATTATGATTATGAATTAAATCAGATTTTTTTTGAAGATTTAAATATAAGAAAACCGGATCATTTTTTAAATGCAGCTGGAGTAACTGCTACTGAAACAGTAGGCCAAATTTTAATAAAAATTGATCCTCTTCTCGAAGCTGAAAAACCAGATGCTTTTTTAGTTTTAGGAGATACAAACAGTTGTTTATGTGCAATACCTGCTAAAAAAAGACATATTCCTATTTTTCATATGGAAGCTGGAAATCGTTGTTTCGATCAAAGGGTTCCAGAAGAAACTAATCGTAAAATTGTAGATCATATTTCAGATATTAATCTTACTTACAGTGATATTGCACGAGAATATCTATTAAGGGAGGGCTTATCTGCAGATAGAATTATTAAAACTGGTTCGCCAATGTTTGAAGTTTTAAATCATTACATGAATGATATTAATTCATCAAATATTCTTGAAAAACTTAATCTTGAAAACGAGAAATTTTTTGTTGTGTCGGCTCACAGAGAAGAAAATATAAATAGCGAGAAAAACTTCAAAGGACTAATGGATACTCTAAACTTAATTGCGGATAAATATAAATTTCCAATTATTGTTAGTACGCATCCTAGAACACAGAAAATGATTGATGCGAAACAGATTGCAATGAGACCTGAAGTCCAGTTTTTAAAACCGATGGGATTTAATGATTATAATGCTTTGCAAATGAAATCTTTTGCAGTCTTATCTGATAGTGGTACAATTTCAGAAGA
Source organism: Flavobacterium tyrosinilyticum (assembly GCF_023656565.1). Lineage (GTDB taxonomy): Bacteria > Bacteroidota > Bacteroidia > Flavobacteriales > Flavobacteriaceae > Flavobacterium > Flavobacterium tyrosinilyticum. The sequence continues at coordinate 312,989 of NZ_JAMOKG010000004.1, read as the reverse complement.
ATCTTCTACACTGAATTTTCCAGCTTTAAATATTAGAGATGCTCATGAGCGACCAGAGGCGATGGAAGAAACTTCAGTTATGATGGTTGGTCTAAATCCAGAGAGAATTATGCAAGCCCTTGTACAATTACAAACACAAAAGAGAGGGAAAGATCGTAATTTCAGACCGGTGGCCGATTATTCTATGCCAAATGTGTCTGAAAAAATGGTCAGAATTATTTTGAGTTATACCGACTATATTAAACGTGTAGTTTGGAGCGAATAATTAAATAAAATAATTGATTATGATTTCTGTAATTATTCCAATGTATAATTCAGCAGGTTCCATTGAAAGGGCATTAGAGTCTGTTATTAATCAAGATTATGATGGCTTGATTGAGGTTATTGTCGTGAATGATGGTTCAAAAGATGATTCTGTTAAAATAGTAAAAGCATTTATTGAATGTAATAATCATATAGGTATTAGCTTAATTTCACAAGAAAATGGAGGAGTTTCAAAAGCTAGAAATACGGGTTTAAAAAATGCGAAGGGTGATTATATTGCTTTTTTAGATTCTGATGATGCTTGGTTCCAAGATAAACTTAGTCGACAAACAAAAATTTTTGAAGAGAAACCAAATGTTGATTTTTTAGCAACAGCTTTTGAAGGATTTTATATGAAAAATAGATTAGAAGGAGAGTTGATAAATGTGAAATTTATAAATTTAATATTTAAAAATTTTTTCCAACCTTCAACTGTTTTAATGAAAAAAGCTATTGTCGATAAAATTGGATTATTTGATGAAACTCAAAAATATGCCGAAGAGGGAAACTTCTTCTTTAGGGTGTCTCAGGAATTCAACTGTTTTTTTTATAATAAAAAACTAATAATTTATGGTGATGGAAAAACTGGTTTTGGTGAAAGTGGACTGAGTGCTAATCTAAAAGAAATGGAAAAAGGGGAACTTAAAAATCTTAAATTTGCCTTTAAAAATAATTGGATAAGTATTGGTACATATATAATAGCTGTTACTTTTTCTGTTCTTAAATATTTCAGAAGAATTGTAATAGTGTTTCTTAGAAAAAAATGAATAATTATAGTATTGCTCAAGTTTTATATTTAATTTATTGTAAATTACGAGGTTTTTTTGTTTTTAAGGAAGCAAGACTTGTAAGGTTTCCAATTGATCTTCGAGGTGCAAAATATATTAAAGTTTCGAAGGGGTTTACCACAGGAGTTGGATGTCGATTAGAAGCCTATCCAATGAACCGCGAACAAACAATGTTTTTTGGAGAAAACGTTCAAATGAATGATTATGTTCATATAACCGCCATGAAAAGTGTAATAATTGGAAGTAATGTACTTTTAGCAAGTAAAATATATATATCAGATTGTTCGCATGGTAGCTATAACGGTGATGAATTTGATAGTAACCCTAATATAATACCGAATAAAAGAACATTAATTGCTAAACCAGTTGTAATTAATGATAATGTTTGGCTAGGGGAATTTGTTTCCGTATTACCAGGGGTTGTAATTGGAAAGGGAACAATAGTCGGAGCGAATTCAGTCGTATCTAAAAGCCTTCCGCCGTATGTTATTGCTGTCGGTTCACCTGCAAAACCAATTAAGGAATTTAATTTTGAAACTCAGAAATGGGTTAAAATTCAGTAAAATATGAAAAATGTATTAATTACCGGAGGAGCCGGATTTATAGGAAGTAATTTATCATTAAAATTAATTGATAAAGGATATAATATAACAGTCTTGGATAATTTATCTCCTCAAATTCATGGAGATACTCCAGAGTTAACATCTCCCTTATATAAAAGTATTAAAGATAAAGTAACGTTTATTAGAGGAACGGTAACTTCTAGAAAGGACTGGGAACTGGCTCTTGAAGGACAAAATATAATTGTGCACTTTGCTGCTGAAACAGGTACTGGGCAATCGATGTATTGTATTGAAAAATATACTGAAGTAAATATTCAAGGTACTGCAATTATGCTTGATATATTGGCAAATAATCAGAATTCTGTCGAGAAAATTGTAATAGCATCTTCGCGATCTATTTATGGAGAAGGAAAATATAGACATCCAGAATTAGGAATTGTTTATCCAAAACATAGGGGAGAAGAAAATATGTTAGCTGGAAATTTTGATCTTACATATGCAGACAACCAAAAACTGGAATTATTGGCAACTGATGAAGATTCAAAAATACATCCATCTTCGGTTTATGGAATCACAAAGCAGAATCAAGAACAGATGATTATGACTGTTTGCCCAACAATAGGTATTGCCCCTGTTGCTTTTAGATATCAAAATGTCTACGGTCCCGGACAATCATTGTCAAATCCTTATACAGGAATTTTATCTATTTTTTCGACACAAATTAGAAATAATAATCCGATTCAAATTTTTGAAGACGGAAAAGAAACAAGGGATTTTGTTTTTATTGATGATGTAGTATCAGCGACAATTCTTGGAATTGAAAAAAGTGAAGCTAATGGGCAAGTTTTTAATGTAGGAACTGGTGTAGCTACAGATGTTCTCGAGGTGGCAAATTCCTTAATTAAAGCTTATGAAATAGATGTTCCTGTCACAATAACAAGTAAATTTAGATTAGGTGATATACGTCACAACTATGCGGATTTAAATAAAATTAAAAATTTATTAGGATTTGAGCCAAAAGTTTACTTTAAAGAGGGAATTGAGAAATTTTCTAAGTGGGTTTTGCAACAAGAAATTCAAGAAGATAAGTTAAGTATTTCACTTGAAGAAATGAAGAAGAAAGGTCTGCTAAAATGATATTAAAAGATAAGCTGGATAATAAAAAAATACTTTTCTTTTCCGTCCAGACCTTTAATCTAGAGAAGGAGATTATAAAAAAGTTAGAGGAGCTTGGTGCCCAAGTTGATTACTATGATGAAAGACCTTCAAATAATAGTTTTGTTAAAGGAATTATAAGGGTTAAAAGGAATTTTTATCAGAAAAAAATAGATAGTTATTACAGGGAGATCTTGCTAAAAACTAAAAATGAAATTTATAATTATTTGTTTGTAAATAGAGGTGAGGTAGTTCCAGAATTTTTTCTTCAAAATTTTAAGAAAGATCATCCGGAGTGCGAATGTATTTTTTATACTTGGGATTCATTTACAAATCACAGTCACCCTACTCAGATATTAAAATACTTTGATAAGAAGTTTACTTTTGATCCTGATGATGCAGTAAAATTTAATTTGAATTTTCGACCTTTGTTTTATTTAGACTCTTTTAAAAACATATATAAGGACATTAATGAAAAATCTAAATATGATTTGCTTTTTCTTGGCACAGCCCATTCAGATAGATATACAATAAGTAGTAAAGTAAAAGAATGGTGCGATTTAAATAATTTGGCTTCATATTGTTATTATTTTATTCATGGTCGTTTAGTTTATTTTTATAAAAAGAAATTTGATAAGACTTTTCAATTATTTGATTATAAGAAATTAAGCTTCAAAAGCTTAACAACGAATCAAATATTAGAATTATATAAAGATTCAAAAGTTATTTTAGATATCAATCACCCAGGTCAGAAAGGATTAACAATGAGGACGTTTGAGACTATTGGAGCAGGTAAAAAAATGATTACTACTAACTCTGAAATTAAAAAATATCCTTTTTATAATACTAATAATATATATGTAATAGATAGAAACAGCATTGTTATGGATAAAAACTTTTTTGAATTGCCTTATGTAGAAGTTGATAAAGAATTATATTACAAAGCTTCAATAGAAGGCTGGTTAAAATGTATCTTTGTAGAAAATGAATCAAAGTATTGGATTAAAGATATAAATTAGAATGAAAATAACCATAACTGGAGGTAGTGGTTTTGTGGGGGGCAATCTTAAAAAAGATTTAGGAACTTCGAACGAAATTGAGTCAAAGAGTATCAGATATGTTCCCAATCAGGAGTTTGATCTTAAAACAGATGCAATAATTCATCTAGCGGGAAAGGCACATGACCTGAAAAATGTATCACAACCAAATGAATATTATGATGCCAATTTTGAGTTAACTAAACAACTTTTTGATGGTTTTTTGGTTTCGGACGCTAAGATTTTTATTTTTATGAGTACGGTTAAAGCATGTGCTGATGAGGTTGACGGAATTTTAACAGAAGAAGCTCAATGTAATCCTAAAACTCACTATGGCATAGCAAAGAAAATGGCAGAAGATTATATTATAAGCCAAAAAAATCCTTATGGTAAACGCGTTTATATCTTAAGACCCTGCATGATTCATGGACCAGGAAATAAAGGTAATCTCAATCTTTTATATCAATTGGTTTCTAAAGGTTTACCTTGGCCCTTAGGGGCTTTTAAAAATCAACGTTCATTTTTGAGCATTGAAAATCTTTGTTTTGTCATTAAGGAGTTGTTAGAGAACAAAATGATTCCTTCTGGTATTTATAATATAGCGGATAATGAAGTTTTGTCAACTAATGAATTAATTAAAGTTTTAGGTTCTACCTTAGGAAAGAAAAGTTTAATATGGAATATTAATTCATCTTTTATTAAATTTCTGGCTAAATTTGGAGATTATTTTCATATGCCATTAAATTCAGAACGTTTGCAAAAGTTAACGGAAAACTACGTAGTCAGTAATAAAAAAATAATTAGTGTTCTCGGAAAATCATTACCTATTGTTGCTGAAGTTGGGTTAATGAAAACATTTGAATCTTTTAAGATAAATAATAAAAAAAATAAAAAAATAAATAAATGAAAGTAGCACTTATAACAGGAATTACAGGACAAGATGGATCATATTTAGCAGAATTATTGCTGGAAAAAGGATATGTGGTTCATGGCGTTAAAAGAAGAGCTTCTTCTTTTAACACTCAACGTATTGATCATATATATCAAGATCAGCACGAAGCTAATGTGAATTTTAAGCTACATTATGGAGATTTGACAGATTCTACGAATGTTATAAGAATTATTCAAGAGGTGCAACCAGATGAAATATATAATCTTGGAGCTATGAGCCATGTTAAGGTCTCTTTTGATTCTCCAGAATATGTTGCAAATGTAGATGGTATAGGAACTTTAAGAATTCTAGAGGCAGTTCGTATTTTAGGGTTAGAAAAGAAAACTCGTATTTATCAAGCATCAACATCCGAATTATATGGTGGCTTAGCTGAGAATAAAAATGAAAAAGGCTTTTATGATGAGAATTCACCATTTTACCCGCGTTCGCCTTATGGTGTAGCTAAAATTTACGGTTTTTGGATTACCAAAAATTATAGAGAAGCTTACGATATATTTGCTTGTAACGGTATTTTGTTTAACCATGAATCACCACGTCGAGGAGAAACTTTCGTAACTCGTAAAATTACTATGGCTACGGCCGCTATTGCTTTAGGAGAGCAAGATTGTTTGTATTTAGGAAATCTAGATGCACAACGTGATTGGGGACACGCAAAAGATTATGTAGAAGCAATGTGGCGTATTTTACAACAGGATGTTGCTGAAGACTATGTTATTGCTATGGGAGAAACTACATATGTTCGTGATTTTGTTAAAATGTCATTTGCAGAAGTAGGGATAGATATCGAATTTAGAGGTGAAGGAGTAGAAGAAAAAGGATATGTTGCTTCTTGTAGTAATGCTGAGTATCAAATTGAAATAGGTAAACAAGTAATTTCTGTTGATCCACAATATTTCCGTCCAACAGAAGTAGATTTGCTTATTGGAGACCCTACTAAATCAAAAACAAAATTAGGATGGGTTCCTAAATATGATTTGGCAGGACTAGTTAAAGAAATGATGATATCTGATCTTAATTATGTTAAGAAAGAAAAGATGTTAAATGAAGTAAGATCAGCTATTAGATATTAATTTAGATATATTAGAATACTTCATATTCAAGATCGAAGAGTAACACTATGAATTTACAAGATAAAATATACGTAGCTGGACATAGAGGTATGGTAGGTTCGGCAATTTTACGTCAATTAAAAGAAAAAGGATATACAAATTTCGTATTGAAAACTTCTTCAGAATTAGATTTGAGAAATCAGCAAGCAGTAGCAGATTTTTTTGCTGAAGAAAAGCCTGATTATGTTTTTTTAGCAGCAGCAAAGGTTGGAGGTATTATTGCCAATAACACTTATAAAGGGGATTTTATCTATGAAAATCTAATGATTCAAAATAACATTATTCATCAATCTTATTTAAACAATGTAAAAAAGTTGATGTTTTTAGGATCTTCTTGTATTTATCCTAAGATGGCGCCTCAGCCATTAAAAGAAGAGTATATGCTTACAGGAGAATTAGAGTCTACTAACGAGCCTTATGCCATTGCAAAAATTGCTGGAATTAAAATGTGTGATGCGTATAGAGATCAATTTGGATGTAATTTTATCTCTGTTATGCCAACAAATTTGTATGGGCCTAATGATAATTACGATTTAAAGAATTCTCATGTTCTTCCTGCAATGTTAAGAAAATTTATTACTGCAAAACGTAATAATGACTCTTCTGTTACTATTTGGGGAACAGGACACCCAAAAAGAGAATTTTTACATGCAGATGATCTTGCCGAAGCGTGTCTATATTTAATGGAAAACTATAATGAACAAGGATTAGTAAATATTGGAGTAGGACAAGATATTTCGATTTTAGATCTGGCTATTTTGGTGAAAAAAATAGTTGGTTTTGAAGGAGAAATTTTGACGGATACCTCTAAGCCAGATGGTACGCCTCGTAAACTAATGGATGTTTCAAAATTAAATAGTTTTGGATGGAAAGCTAAGACTAGCCTAGAAGAGGGGATTAAGAAAGTATATCAAGAAATAAAAGATACTAATTGGGAGTAAGGTCATAAAATGGAGTACACAATTTTAGGAATTGTTTTAATGATTATTATGTTGCTCTATTTTAAAGTAGCAGATCATTTTAATATAATTGACAAACCAAACCAAAGAAGTTCACATACAGAAATTACTTTGCGGGGAGGTGGAATCATTTTTTGGTTTGCAGCATTGTTATATTTTGCTCAAAACATTGAAGCTAGTTTCTTTTTCTTTACAGGAATTACTTTAGTCAGTTTAGTCAGTTTTTGGGACGATATTCAAAGTTTATCAAATAAAATCCGAATTTCAATTCATTTCCTTTCCATCACGTTAATTTTTTTTGATTTAAACTTATTTACTTTCGTCCCAATTTGGACAGTTTTAGTAAGTTACGTATTAGCAATAGGGCTCATTAATGCCTATAATTTCATGGATGGAATTAATGGTATTACGGGGCTTTATACTTTAGTAGTAATGGGGTCACTGTTGTATGTAAATACAAAAATCCAGCTTTTTACTGATGGTGTTTTTATAATATATGCAATGATTGCGAGCTTGGTTTTTCTGTTTTTTAATTATAGAAAAAAAGCAAAATGTTTTGCAGGAGATGTTGGAAGCATTGCTATTGCTTTCTGGATAATTTATTTGGTTTTAAAATTAATCCTTAAAACAGAAACTCTTATTTGGTTATTGTTTTTAGCAGTGTATGGAGTAGATGCTGTCTGTACAATTCTTCACAGACTTTACCTTAAACAGAATATTTTTGAAGCCCATCGTTTGCATCTATATCAAGTATTAAGTAATGAATATAAGATGCAACATAGAGTAGTTTCGGCACTTTATGCAGTTGTACAGACAGGGATTTCTTTTTTAGTTATTTTTCTTTATCAAAAAGTTCAAGATTCACTAGTATTCTTAATTGTCATTTTGCCATTATTGTTACTTTACTCTTCAAAATTTTATTTGTTAAACAAAAGTAATTTACGATTGAATCATGAAGCCTAAAATAATTCAGGGAGGAAAATTTTCAGATCAAAGAGGAAGTATATCGTATGTAAATGATTTTAGCTTTACTGATATTGAAAGGTTTTATATTATAAGTAATTCGAAGGAAAATCCAATCCGAGCTTGGCAGGGGCATAAATTAGATACTAAAAATTTTTATTGTCTTTCTGGTTCTTTTAATATTCATTTTATAAAAATTGATAATTGGGAAAATCCTTCAAAGGATTTAACCATTGAAACCGTTTTTGTTTCTGAATCTGATAGTAAAATTGTCCACATACCTGCAGGTTACGCAAATGCAGTAGAATCGTTGGATGAAAATTCTAAATTAATATCTTTTTCTACATTGCCGTTAAGTAATGTTAGCGAGGACGACGTTCGTTATCCGTTAGATTATTGGCATATTAATAATGGACAATAAGAGAATTTATTTGTCATTATCTCAAGAAAGCGGATTTGAGCAAGAGTATATTCAGAATGCTTTAAAGTCAAATTGGATTACTTCTGGTGGACCAAATGTAGAGGAGTTTGAAAATAGACTTGAGGGGTACTTTGGAAATGAAAACTTTGTTGCTGCTTCAAACTCTGGAACATCAGCTATTCATTTAGCTCTAATCTTATTAGGTGTTAAAGCTGGCGATGAGGTAATTTGCCAAAGTATGACTTTTTCAGCTTCAGCAAATCCAATTTTATATCAGAATGCATGTCCTGTATTTGTAGATAGTGAAGTTGATACATGGAATATTTGTCCAGAATATCTAGAAACTGCTATAAAAGACCGAATAAAAAAGGGAAAAAAACCAAAAGCAATTATAGCCGTTCATTTATATGGTATGCCATATAAAGTAGATGAAATAACTGCTATTGCTGATAAATATAAGATTCCAATTATTGAAGATAGCGCTGAAGCACTAGGAAGCAGTTATAAAGGAAAAAAATGTGGTAGTTTTGGAGCTTTTGGTATTTTATCATTTAATGGAAATAAAATTATTACCACTTCTAGCGGTGGTGCATTAATTGCTAGGCATAAAGAACAAAAGGAAAAAGCAATTTTTTATGCTACTCAATCAAAAGATGCAGAGGTACATTATCAGCATAGTGAAATAGGCTACAATTATAGAATGAGTAATATTTGCGCAGGAATTGGTCTTGGACAGATGAAAATTTTAGAAAAGAATATCAGTTTAAGACAAGCGAATCATTTATTTTACAGAGAGATTTTTAAAGAAGTTGAAAATGCAAAACTCTTTGATAATTCTAGCAATGACTTCATTTCTAACTATTGGCTTAATACAATACTTTTGGAAACAAAAGAAGAAAAGGAAAGTTTGAGACTTGCTTTTAACAAAGCAAATATAGAGAGTAGACCGCTGTGGAAGCCAATGCATCTGCAGCCAGTTTTTGAAAAATATCCATATTATGGAGGTAAAATTGCTGAAGAGTTATTTGATAGAGGATTATGTTTGCCATCAGGATCAAATTTAGCTAATACAGATAAAATTAGAATAAAAGAGGTTATTGTTAATTTCTTTAATGAATTTAAAATTAAAAAATGAAAATCGAAGAAACATTCATAAAAGATTTGGTAATTGTAAAACCAACAGTATTTGGAGACGAAAGAGGTTACTTTTTTGAATCTTATAGTAGAACTAAATTTGAAGATTTAGGAATTGATATTGAATTTGTTCAAGATAATCAGTCATTTTCAAAAAAAGGAACGTTGAGAGGTTTGCATTACCAAAATCCTCCTTTTGCCCAGACAAAATTAGTCCGTGTTTTAGAAGGAGAAATTATTGATGTTGCAGTAGATTTGAGAAAAAATTCGCCAACTTATGGAAAAGCTTTTAGTGTTCTATTAACTGCTGAGAACAAAAAACAATTACTAGTACCACAAGGTTTTGCACATGGTTTTTCAGTTGTTAGTGAAACAGCTTCAGTAATGTATAAATGTGATCAATTTTACAACAAAGCTTCTGAAGGCGGAATCATATATAACGATCCATCTTTGAATATTGATTGGGGAATGAATCTTGAGGAGGCTATTGTTTCTGAAAAAGATCAAATTTTGCCATTTATTGAAAACTGTAATAGTTTATTTTAATGAAGAAAATTCTAATAACTGGCGCAACAGGACAATTAGGATCTGAACTTTTAGTTTTAGCGCCTTTATATACTCAATATGAATGGGTATTTGCAAATAGAACTCAAATTACATTAGACAATTTAGAAATACTTCAATCTCAATTAGAAGTAATTCGCCCTGATGTTATATTTAATTGTGGAGCTTATACAGCAGTTGATAAAGCTGAATCAGAAAAAGATTTAGCTTTTACAGTAAATCATTTGGCAGTAGAGTTAATAGCAAAATATGCTAAAGAAAATAATGTAAAATTAATTCATGTTTCGACAGATTATGTTTTTGATGGGAATTCATCTATCGCCTTAAATGAAGAAGCTAAAACTAATCCAATAAATGTTTATGGAGAAAGTAAATTGGCTGGTGAAATTGCTTGTTTGCAAGAAAACCCAGAATCCATTATAATTAGAACTTCATGGGTTTATAGCAAATTTGGAAATAATTTTGTTAAAACTATGAAGAGACTAATGCAAGAAAGGGATGAAATCAATGTAGTAAATGATCAGATTGGCTCGCCAACCTATGCCGCAGATTTGGCACAAGCAATGATTGATATAATTGAATCGCCAGAATGGATTTCTGGAATTTATAATTATTCAAATGAAGGCGAAATTAGTTGGTATGAATTTGCGTTAAGCATTAAGGAGTTTGGTGGCTACAGTTGTAAAGTTGGAGGGATTCCATCCTCATCTTATCCAACTCCAGCAAAAAGGCCAAGTTTCTCACTATTAGATAAGAAAAAGATAAAAATAGTTTATAACTTAAAAGTTCCAAATTATAAAGACAGTTTAAGAAAAATGTTTGCTTAAATTAAAAAATGATTTAAAGATATATACGACAGAATTTCAAAAGAAATCTAAAATCTAAAATCTAAAATCTAAAATCTAAAATCAAAAAATATGAAAGGAATTATATTAGCTGGAGGTTCTGGCACAAGATTGCATCCATTGACATTGGCTGTAAGTAAACAGCTAATGCCGGTTTACGACAAACCTATGATTTATTATCCGTTATCAACATTAATGATGGCAGGAATAAATGAAATTTTAATTATCTCCACTCCTCACGATCTACCACATTTTAAAAAACTTTTAGGAGACGGGAGTACAATTGGTTGTAATTTTAGTTATGCAGAACAACCAAATCCGAATGGATTGGCTCAGGCTTTTGTAATTGGAGCTGACTTTATAGGTAATGACAAAGTAGCTTTAGTTTTAGGAGATAATATTTTCTTCGGCACCAATATGCAACAACTTTTAAAAGACAATGCAGATCCTGAAGGAGGAGTTGTTTTTGCTTACCATGTTTCGGATCCTGAAAGATATGGAGTGGTTGAATTTGATGAAAATAAAAATGCTATTTCTATTGAAGAGAAGCCATTGGAACCAAAATCTAATTACGCAGTTCCAGGACTTTATTTCTACGATAATTCTGTTGTTGAAATTGCCAAAAATATTAAGCCAAGCGCCCGTGGTGAATATGAAATTACAGATGTGAATAAAGTTTATCTAGCAAATGGGAAATTAAAAGTAGGTATATTAAGTAGAGGAACTGCATGGTTAGATACAGGAACTTTTAATAGCTTGATGCAAGCAGGGCAATTCGTACAAGTTATTGAAGAAAGACAAGGTTTAAAAGTAGGCTGTATTGAAGAAATAGCATGGAGACAAGGATTTATTAATGATGCTCAACTTGAAGAATTGGCTAAACCACTACTTAAATCAGGTTATGGAACCTATCTTTTAGACTTTTTGAAGCAAAAGAAAAAAGGTGTTAAAATTTAATTTGCGCCACGAAGTAATTATTTAAAACCTTTAATTTGTATTTTTGTATAAAGTTCAAATTTTACTGACTTAAAAAATGCTAAATTGAATACAGAAAAACCAAATAACATAAGCTCTTTGCTGTATAAAACCTTTTCTCCAAGAAATCTTAGAGCAAATATCAATAATTTGAGTTATTTGCCTAGATGGATTATTGTTGCTATTGATGTAATGGTTTTATTTTTTTCATTTTCCTTTACTTATTTGCTTTTTGATGGTACTGCAATTGGTTACATTATAACTTCTCATGATTTTTATTTTGTAGCCAGTTTAATAACAGTCAATATATTTTTCTTTTGGCTCTTTAGAACATATTCGGGAATTATTAGGCACTCCTCATATATTGATGCAATAAAACTGCTTTTCTCTCAAATGTCAGTTTTGGTTTTCTTTCTATTTATAAATTTAATATTTGAGTTATATACTGGGCATAAAGCATTTTTAAATACAGCTCTTTTTATAAATTTAGTTTTATCGTTTTGCGGTTTGTTTTTGTATCGTGTAATTGTAAAACAGACTTTTGAAATGTATTTTTCAGAGAAAACTACAACCAAGCTTGTTAGAACAGTTATTTATGGTACTGATGCAAATGCTATTTCTGTTGCAAATGCTTTAAAATTTGAAACACCTTCTAGATTTAAAATTGTTGGATTCGTTGATAAAAATAATCAAAATGCATCTAAGCGTATGCTAGATTTGCCAATTTTAATTTTAAGAAAAAAACTTCCAGCATTAATGAGGTCCGTTGCTGCAGAAGGTGTTATTATTGCAGATAAAAGCTTGACTAAAGATGAGCAACTTATTATTGTTGATCAATGTTTAGAATTTAATTACAGAGTATATACTGTACCATTAATTTCAGATTGGGAAAATCAAAAAGAAATTTCTCAGAAAGTAAAAAATATACAGATTGAAGATTTATTAGAAAGAAAACCGATAGTCTTAGATAGTAAATCAATTTCGAAACAATTAAAAGATAAAACAATCTTAATAACAGGTGCGGCTGGTTCAATTGGAAGCGAGATTGTTAGGCAGGTTCTGAATTTTAATCCAAAAAATGTAATCGTTTTGGATCATGCAGAGACACCGTTACACAATTTATGCTTAGAAACTCAGGGAATGAATTTCGATACGAAAATTGTTGCAGTAATTGCTGATGTAAGAAGCAAAAAAGCTTTAGAAAAAGTTTTTAAAAATTACCATCCTCATGTTGTTTTTCATGCAGCAGCTTATAAGCATGTGCCTTTGATGGAAGAAAACCCCTCTCAAGCAATTCAAACTAATATTAAAGGAACTAAAAACCTTGCAGATTTAGCTTGTAAATATCAGGTAAAGAAATTTGTAATGGTTTCTACCGATAAAGCTGTTAACCCAAGTAATGTAATGGGGGCTAGTAAACGTATTGCAGAAAAATATGTGCAGTCCCTATTCTTAAAAAACCAAAAGGAAAAGGTTGAAGGTGGTACAAAATTTATTACTACTCGTTTCGGAAATGTTTTAGGTTCAAATGGATCTGTTGTACCCTTATTTACTAAACAAATAGCAGAAGGAGGACCGGTTACAATTACGCATCAGGATATAATTCGTTACTTTATGACAATACCAGAGGCATGTCAACTGGTATTAGAAGCTGGAGCTATGGGTAATGGTGGTGAAATTTATATTTTTGACATGGGTAAACCAGTTAGGATTATTGATTTAGCACGAAAAATGATCAAGTTGGCTGGTTTCATTCCTGACAAAGAAATTAAAATTAAAATAGTTGGTTTAAGACCTGGAGAAAAACTTTACGAAGAATTATTGAATGATACTTCTAAGACTCTTCCAACACATCATAATAAGATTATGATTGCGCAAGAAATTCAAGATGAGTATGAAAATCTTCATAATGAGGTTGATGAATTGATCGGAATTGCTGATTTTTACGAAAATGATGATATTGTTTCAAAAATGAAAAAGATAGTTCCAGAGTTTAAAAGTATGAATTCTACTTTCGAAGTTTTAGACAAATAGTATAAAGACAAAAATATAAATTCAGTATAATCAAAAGGTGTTTTTTGTAAACACCTTTTGGCATTTTTAAACAAACTCTAAAATATTAAAAATCTTGTTAATTTTTATGATAAGGTTTTTTTTAGTTCTTTTAAATGGATTCTAAAAATACAAATGATTGGCTGTTTGAAATAACACCCAAAAACAAGTTTTTCTCTTTAAATCTTAGAGAAGTTTGGCAATATAGAGATTTATTACTCCTTTTTGTTAAGCGAGATGTTATAACAGTGTATAAACAAACTGTTTTGGGGCCACTCTGGTACTTAATTCAACCTTTGTTTACTTCTGTAACATTTACTATAATATTTAATAATGTAGCAGGAATTGATACAGGATCTGTTCCTCCATTTCTATTCAATTTAGCGGGTATTACAGTCTGGAATTATTTTACAGCTTGCCTTAATGGTACTTCAGATACGTTTAAAGCTAATGCCGCAATATTTGGTAAAGTTTATTTTCCTAGAATTATAACTCCTCTATCAGTAGTGATTTCGACTTTGATAAAATTCGGAATCCAATTCCTGATTTTTATAATCTTTTATATTTACTATTATTTTAGTGGTGCGAATTTGTCAATTAATAGTTCGATTTTGTTTTTCCCCATTTTGATTGTTATAATGGGAATTTTTGGTTTAGGACTTGGAATGTTAATTTCTTCGATGGTAACAAAATATAGAGATTTTAGTAATTTAATTGGTTTTGGTATACAATTGTTAATGTATTTATCGGCAGTTATGTATCCTATGGAATTAATCAAAGAAAAGATCCCAAAGTACGGTTGGATTGTTGATTATAATCCTTTGGCATATGTAATCGAAACTAGTAGATATATGCTTTTAAATGTAGGGAATATTTCTATTTTAGGATTAGCTTATACTTTTGGAGTAACAATTATGATATTTTTTATTGGCCTTTTAGTTTTCAATAAAACAGAAAAAAGCTTTATTGACACGGTTTAGCCAATTTTTTAGACCAACAGCACAGTTTATAATCTATACTTTAATAATTGGAAAAAGATATAATTTTAAAAGCCGAAAATATTTCTAAGCAATATCGTTTAGGACAAGTAGGTACAGGTACGTTGAGCCACGATTTAAATCGATGGTGGCATCAGATACGTGGAAAGGAAAATCCGTACTTAAAAATTGGTGATGTAAATGATCGTTCCACAAAAGGAACTTCTGATTATGTTTGGGCATTGCAGGATATTAACTTTGAAGTTGAGCGTGGAGAAGTTTTAGGAATCATTGGTAAAAATGGTGCTGGAAAATCAACGCTTTTAAAAATATTATCTAAAGTTACAGCACCAACAACCGGAAGTATAAAATCTCGCGGAAGAATAGCCTCTTTATTAGAAGTAGGTACAGGTTTTCATGGTGAAATGACGGGACGCGAAAATATTTACTTAAACGGTGCCATTTTAGGAATGACGAAAAAAGAAATAACTTCAAAATTGGATGAAATAATTGAATTCTCGGGATGCGAACGTTATATAGATACTCCGGTAAAAAGATATAGTAGCGGAATGACCGTGCGTTTAGCATTTGCAGTAGCAGCTTTCCTGGAGCCAGAAATTTTGGTAATTGATGAGGTTTTGGCCGTTGGAGATGCTGAATTTCAGAAAAAAGCAATCGGAAAGATGCAAGATATCTCTCGCGAAGGAGGCCGAACTGTTTTGTTCGTAAGTCATAATATGGCTGCGGTTAAGCAGTTGTGTACTAAGGGAATTGTGATGGAGAACGGAAGAGTAGTTTTTGAAGGAAGTATAGATGCTGTTATTGACGAGTATTTCAATGAAGATCAGTTAGCTAATGATGGAAAAAGAACCGATATCAGTAATGATTCAGTAGGTTTTTTTACAAGATGGTTTATAAGAGATTCTAATTTATTCAGTATTTCTTCAGATGTAAAGGAAAATATTTGTTTTGAATTTACTTCAAATGAGGATTTTACTAATTGTGAATTAGGACTTGTTATTAGAAATTTTGAAGGAAAAATTATGCTTGGATGTAATAGTCGTGATTATGAAGGAGATTATTTTGATATCAAAAAAGGAAATCACGTTTTTAAGTTTGAGTTAATCTTGCCAGTTATAGATGGAAAGTATGAAATTGATATTGCATTGGTAAGTAATAATACTATAATAGATCAGTGGGCGTCAGAAACAAATTTAATTGTTAAAAACAAATTTGAATCCGTACTTGATAGGAAATGGAGAGGAGAGTTAAATTTAAAAACATCTTTTAGCTATGATGAACTTCCTTAAAAGAAAAATGGTTAACTACCTGTCATCATTTTTTCAGAAAATAGAACCTAAATATTATAATCAAAATAACTCTTTAGGAATTAAAGTAGGCATAAATTCTTTTTTTGAAAAGCCTAAAATTTTGGATGGGGAAGGATATATAGAAATAAAAGATAATTCGAGTATAGGACATACCGCATGGCTTGGGGCATTTGATAAGTATTTAAATCAATCATTTAGTCCTAAAATAGTTATTTCAAATAATGTAAGGATTGGTAATTATGCTTGTATTACTGCAATAGATGAAATATTAATTAATGATGGATGTTTGCTTAGTGAATATGTTTATATATCAGATCATTATCACGGATTTGATCCTACAATAGATTTACCCCTTAAGGATCAGCCTCTTTTCTCGAAAGGGAAAATTGAAATTGGAGAAAATACTTTTATTGGTTACAGAGTAACTATACTATCGGGAGTTAAACTAGGAAAGAATTGTGTCGTTGGAGCACATTCAGTAGTAACTAAATCTTTTCCTGATTATTCAATGATCGCT
The DNA here is from genome assembly GCF_023656565.1 of Flavobacterium tyrosinilyticum. GTDB lineage: Bacteria > Bacteroidota > Bacteroidia > Flavobacteriales > Flavobacteriaceae > Flavobacterium > Flavobacterium tyrosinilyticum. Next base: position 296,344 of record NZ_JAMOKG010000004.1, on the reverse strand, counting down.
GGTTCTCCGGCAAGATTAATAAAAACTTTTGATTTTAATAGTAGATCTTGGAAAAATGAAATTAATTAAGAAGAATATAAAGAAAATTCTTGAATTTAGAAAATATAAATCTTTAGGTCTTTCGTACAATGAGTTTTCTGCATTGAAAAAAGAATCTATAAAGAATACATCTACATTATTTGGTAAAGAAATAAAGATTACTGATTCATTTTGGTATTTGCATAGTCTTAATGAGCTATTTATAGAAGAGGTTTATAAATTTAGTGCAAATAACAAAAAACCTAAAATTATAGACTGTGGTTCAAATATAGGATTGAGTATTATTTATTTTAAAAGACTTTTTCCTGAATCTGAAATAATTGCATTTGAACCTGATAATGATATCTTTAATATTTCTGAGTATAATTTAAATCAGTTTAATATTAATGACGTAAAGCTTTATCAAAAGGCAGTTTGGATTAACGAAGAGCCTTTGGTTTTTGCTAAAAGAGGTTCTTTAGGAGGACATATAGTTGAAGAGAAAGCTGAGAATACAATAGAGATTGAAACCGTAAGGTTAAAAGATCTTTTGCACGAAAAAATTGATTTCTTAAAAGTTGACATCGAAGGTCCTGAATATGATATTTTGAAAGATTGTGGTGATTCATTAAAAAACGTAGAAAATATTTTTGTTGAATATCATAGTTTTGCCGAAAATCCTCAGATGATAGGTGAATTGTTAATAATATTAAAAACTGCTGGTTTCAAAGTATATATAAAAGAAGCCTGGGAAAACATGAAAAATCCATATAAAGAAAAAAAAGGCCCTTATTTTGATTTGCAATTAAACATATTTGGATACAGATTATAATGAAAATTGCATTCACTATTTGTTCGAATAACTATTTGGCACAAGCTAAGATATTGGGAGATTCATTGTTAGATAAAAATTCTGATTACAAATTTATAATTGGTTTGTGTGATGAAATTTCAGAGGATATTGACTACTCTTTTTTTGAGAATACAGAAATTATTCCTGCCTCTCAATTTGGTATTTATTGTTTTGATGAAATAATAGAAAAATACGACATTGTAGAATTAAACACTTCAATTAAAGCTTCTTTTTTTAAGTATTTAATAAGTAAATATGAAAATCTTGAGACAATTATTTATTTTGATCCTGATATTCAAATTTTTAATAAGTTAAGTTTATTAGAAAAATATTTAGAAGAAGAAGATGTTTTATTAACTCCGCATATTCTAAATCCAATAGGTGTAGATGATTTTTCTCCTGCAGAAAGTTCATTTTTAAATTACGGTATATATAATTTAGGATTTTTAGCCCTCAATCCGAAAAGCCAAAATGTGAGAGATTTACTTGATTGGTGGGAAGATAAAACTTTAAAAATTGGTTTTAGCCGAGTTTCTAATGGGTTATTTGTAGATCAATTATGGATTAATTTGGTGCCTATTTTTTTTAATAAGGTTAAGGTTTTACATGAATATGGTTTTAATGCTGCGCCATGGAATCTACATGAAAGAAATTTAATACTTAAGACTAATGACGAATTTATTATGAATGATAATTCTAAATTAGTGTTTTATCATTTTAGCTCATATAATTATACAAAACCGGAATTATTTTCTAAATATTACGATAGATACAATTCTGTTACATTGTCGAAGGAAGTTTATGAATTATATAACCAATACCATGATAAATTAATTCAAAACAAAATCGATTTTTTTTCAAAAATTAAATGTTTTTACTCTAAAGAAGAAGTAAAAGTAGTAGTTAAAAAAAAGAGCGTATTAAAAGTTTTGATATATAATATCGTACCACCGTTCATTATTAAACTTGTAAAAAAAGTATTTAAGTAATTAATTGAAATTTCGAGTTCATAACATTACAATTAAAAATATATACCATAATCTATAATGATTTATCCCAAAATATCAATTGTAACACCTTCTTATAATCAAGGTCAATTTCTTGAGGATACTATTTTGTCAGTATTGGGTCAGCGTTATCCTAATTTAGAATATCTGATTTATGATGCGGCAAGTACAGATAATTCAGTTGAGATAATCAAAAAATATGAGAAAGAATTAAGTTATTGGGTTTCTGAAAAAGACAAAGGTCAGGGTGATGCAATTAATAAAGGTTTTACCAGAGCAACTGGCGAAATTTTAATGTGGCTGAATAGTGATGATATTTTATTGCCAAATATTTTGAACTTTGTTGCGGCTCAATATAATGAAAAAGGAGACGGAATTTATTTTGGAAATTGCCTGCATTTTGAGGAGAAAAACAATGGTGCTTTGGTTGCACGTGGAAGTAATGTAGAAGCTTCTTTCAATTCAATTCCATTAGAATTAGCGGATACTATAATTCAGCCATCTTCTTTTTGGAGTAGAAAAATCTGGTTAGAAATGGGAATTTTAAATATTGATTTTAATTTTGGCTTTGATTGGGAATGGTTTCTAAGAGCTAAACAAAATAATATTCCTTTTTATCCTCTACACAAGTCCATTTCATTGTATCGCATTCACGAAGAACATAAAAGTGGTGCTGGCGGAAGAAAACGACAAGAAGAGTTATTGAGAATTTATAAGCTTTATAATAGCAGATATGCGAATTTGTATGAGCATATAATAAATGAGGATTTTACTTTTAGCTTTGGGCAAAAAATAACTTTTAGAATTTTAAAATTAATATATGGAAAGGGTTTTAGAAGAACTCATTTCTTAAGAAAGATTCAAAGCAAGAAGTATAAAGAATATACCGCAAGAGAGATTGATATTATAAAATCGATGTTGTAAAATGTCATTTCTTTTTAAAATAAACTTAAGATTTATAAGCAATGCCTAAAATATCCATCATCACAATCAACTACAACAATCTCGATGGTTTAAAGCGAACTATTGAAAGTGTAGTCAATCAAACCTGGAAGGAGTTTGAATATATTGTTATCGATGGCGGTTCTACAGATGGTAGTTTTGCGTATATAGAAAGCCAAACTAAAGATATTGATTATTGGGTTAGCGAACCTGACAAAGGTATCTATAACGCAATGAACAAAGGAATAGCGAAAGCTAAAGGCGATTATCTAATATTCTTAAATAGTGGAGATCATTTTGTTGATGATAACGCATTGGCAGAAAACAATAAGTTTCTAGAAGGAAAAGATATCATTTATTTTAATCTTCAGGTAGTTGATAAAAATATAAAGTTTATAAAAACATATCCGGAAGAATTGCCTTTTTCTTATTTTGTAAAAGATACTTTACCACATCCAGCAGCGTTTATTAAAGCAACTTTATTTAATATAGTCGGTTTGTATGATGAAAACATAAAAATTGTATCTGACTGGAAATTTTTTATAGAAAGCGTTTGTAAATTCAATTGTTCTTATGAGAGAATCAATCAAACTTTATCGACCTTTTATTTGGATGGTTTGAGTTCAGATTTAGAAAATAAATTATTTATTGCTGAGGAAAAATGGAATGTTTTAAATTCAGAATTTAAAGCTTATAATAATGATGCTACTCATTTGTTTGAATCCAATGCAGTTTTAGCGAATCTTAGAAAATCAACAAAAATCAAGTTATTAATCAGATTGGGTTTATTAAAAAGGTTTTAAATGAATAATCCATTAGTATCTATAATTGTTCCATGCTATAAGCAATCCCAATATCTGGATGAGTCTCTGCAATCAGTATTAGATCAGACTTATGAAAATTGGGAATGTATTATTGTAAATGACGGTAGTCCGGATAATACCGAAGAGGAAGCGAAAAAATGGATTTTAAAAGATACAAGATTTAAATATGTTTATTCTAAAAATAAAGGTGTTAGTCATGCCAGAAATTTAGGAATAGCTACAGCAAAAGGAGAATTAATTTTACCATTAGACGCTGACGATAAAATTGGTCAGAATTATATAAAAAAAGGAAGTGAATTGTTTCAGGAGAATCCTTCTTTAAAATTAGTATACTGCCTGGCAATGAAATTTGGTGATGAAAATGGAGAATGGAATTTACCGGATTTCTCCTTAGAAAATTTATCAAGAGATAATTTAATATTTTGTTCAGCACTTTATAAAAAGACAGATTGGTATTTCATTGGTGGATACGATGAGCAAATGAAATCAGGTTTAGAAGATTGGGAATTTTGGATTTCGTTATTAAAAAATGGCGGAGAAGTAGTTCAAATTAAAGAAGTAGAATTTTATTATAGAATAAAAAAGAGTTCAAGACAAACCGATTTAACCAATGATAATCGCAAAAGTCTTTTTGAATATATGAGCATTAAACACGCTGATTTCTTTGTGAAGCAATTGGGAACTTTTAAGCATTTAGATTCCGTTATTAAAAGCACAAAATCAGAATTTAAAAATAAATTACAGAGTAAAAAGTTTGTGATTGATTTGTTTTGCACTACTTTTTTTCATTTCTCAATCTTTGGATTGTATAAAAAAAATAAATGATTGCTATAGTTATTCCATATTATAAACTAAGTTTTTTTGAAGAAGCATTGCAATCTCTGGCAAATCAAACTGATAAACGATTTAAAGTTTACATAGGTGATGATGACAGTCCGGAAAATCCTCTTGATTTACTAAAAAAGTTTAAAGACAAATTTAATTTTCTATACCATCGTTTTGAGACTAATCTTGGAGGAAATTCACTTACCCAACAATGGCATCGTTGCATTACCTTGACAGAGAAAGAAGAATGGATCATGATTTTAGGTGACGACGATGTTTTGGAAGAAAATACTATCGAAGAGTTTTATAAAAAATTACCTGAAATAAAAAGCGAAGGAATTAATGTAATTAGATATGCAACTCAGATTTTTAATGAAAAAAGCAACACTAATTCCGAAATTTATTATCATCCAACAAAAGAGAAATCTACAGATTTTTTATTTCGAAGGAGCAGAAGTTCTTTAAGCGAATACATTTTTTTGAAAGAAAAAGTGTTGAAAATTGGATTCGTTGATTTTCCATTGGCATGGTATTCCGATGTTTTAGGCGTTTTGGAATTTTCAGCTTTTGGTATTGTTTTTACAATAAACGAATCGGTGATTAAAATTAGAGTTTCCTCTATAAGTATCTCTGGAAATATCCTTTATTCAAAGAAAAAGAATAATTCCAAATTTGATTTTTATTATTATCTCTTGTCACATAAGAAGCATTTTTTTTCGAAAACACAACAAGAGGAATTATTTTTGAATATTTCAACCTGTTATATAAACGATAAAAAAAGAATTCCGTTTTTTTTTAAGATTTCGTGGCTATATATAAAGAATCTTTCAATTGTAGGTTTCAGTAGATTTATCAGACTGATTTTGTTTTATACATTTAAGAAAAAATGAAAAAAGATTCAGATAATCGTCCTTTTTTCAGCATCATTATTCCAGTCTATAATGTAGACAAATACATTAAAGATTGCTTAGAGAGTATTTTAGTTCAATCGTTTCAGAATTTTGAAATTATCCTAGTAAACGACGGATCAACAGATAATTCTGGAGAAATTTGCGATAATTATGCTGTAGATAATGCGTGCATTAAAATAGTTCATAAAACAAATTCAGGTACAGCATCTGCCAGAAATACGGGTTTGGAAATTGCAACGGGAAAGTATTTATGGTTTGTAGATAGTGATGATTTAATAACTCAAAATGCACTCTCTGATTTAGAAAAATTGCTAAAGGAATATGAAAATATTTCGATTCTGAACTTTACCAAAATTGATTTTAAAGATCATGAATTAGAAACCTTAACAATAAGTTTTCCCCAAAGGATCAATGCTTTAGTTAAAAACACTGAAAATTCAATCGATGGTATGCCTCCAAACGTCTGTTTTAGTATTTATAACAGAAGTTTTGTATTAGAGAAAGATTTAAGGTTTCAAGAAGATAATGTATTTGAAGATGAGTTTTTTAATTTGAAATTATACACAAATCATAATTTTAATTTTTTGAATACAAATCTTCCATTATATCTCTATAGAAGAAGAAATGAGGAGAATAAAACTTCATTAAAAGACAGCAAATCACTTTATGAAAAATGTCTTTCAAAAATAAAATTGTTTCAATATGTTTCCCAAATAAAAGGAAACGAAACAAACCATAATTTTTTGAATTATAAAAAGAGAGTTTACACAGAGTATGCTTTACATTTTCTTGAACTTTGTTTGAGACAAGATGAAACAGAATACACACAGAAAACAATTGCAATTATAAAAAAGAACATCCGTAAGATTCCTATTGAAGGTACTTATTTCAAAACATCACAGATTAAAAGAGTGTTGTATAATTGGAGTCCGAATATATTTGTTGGTTATATTAAACTGCTGATTTTGTTGCAGAAAAAACAAACAAAAAACTAAAATACCGAAAGGTTTAAGACAATGATAACGATACTTTATATATATAAAGATAAAGAAGTTGAAAGAGTAAAAAGGTCATTGGATAGTTTGTTGTCTCAAACTGTCAATGAATTTAAAGTATTGTTTGTAGATTTTGGATCCGCTTTAGATAATAGAACTGAACTTCAAAATGTTTTGAAGCAATATTCGTTCGCAGATTATATTTATTCCTATCATTTATATCAACCGTGGTCGAGAGCAAAAGCAATCAATATAGGATTACGAAACATTAGTACGCCTTATGTTTTTGTCGCAGATATTGACATGTTGTTTCATAAAGAATTTTTAGCGACATTAAATGAGATCAAATCTCCTGAAAGTTCTCATTATTTTAAAGTTGGTTTTTTGAGTGAACAAGAAACTAAAATCAACAAAGAGTTTGATGATTATTCTATTGCTTTTACAAGTTCAATTGGTGCTCAAGGCCTTTCATTGTTTCCAACGCAAGCTTTACTTTCTATAAGAGGATTTGATGAATTTTTTAATTTCTGGGGAGGCGAAGACGAAGACGTTCATGCTCGACTGAAATTGAGCGGACTAAAAGTTGAATTTTTTGATAAAAAAGTTTTAATGCTTCATCAATGGCATCCAACTTATAGAAATTCTTTAAAGAAAAGAATAACAACTAGTTTGCAGCACAATACGATTTCGAAAATAAACCAGGAACATTTCAAAATGAACGCTCTATTGAAAAATAGTGTGGTAAATAATGAAAATTGGGGAAATGTCATCACAGAAAATCAGTTTGAACTTCTTGCTAAAACAGATATTTTCCTGGAGCTGCAGAATAAAAAAGAAGTGATTGATAATTTTTTATTTTCGGTTTTGCCAAAATTGAATAATAGGGTTTTAAAAGTTGTGATTCAGGAAGATACATCTGCTAAGACTTTGAAAAATTATATAAAAAAACTTTTGGGAAAAAGCATCCCTAAATATTACAGCTTGAAAGAAATAAATGATGTTCTTTTGTTACATTTGACCTCTTTTTATTCGCATACAACTTATAAATATGTTGTAGCAGAAGATTTGAAGAGCATTACCTTAACGTTGCAATTATAATTATACCATGTCCAAAGTTATATTGATTTCAGAGTTTCCGTTACCTTTTTCTCTTACAGGTAGTTGGACCAACTTATATAACAATTATCTGTCTACATCACATCAAATAGATTATATCGTTTGCAAGCCATCTGAGCGTCCGGAACCGTCAGTAGTTTATGGAACTGTAAATAGAGATATCAAGATAAAGCTTTTGGAACGATGGCATAAAAATCGATATTACGCCTATCTGGAGCAATTAAAAAAAATTATTAAGCCAGATGAAAAGTATATCATTCAGATAATCGATAACTATGGTTTGGTGAAACCATTGATAACAATGCTTGAAAATACAGGATTAAGAAAGCAATGTTACTTACAGTTTTTTTATCATGGATTTCCACCTTTTCATGAAAATTATCACGGAAGATGGTTTTATGAAGCAATAGATGAGATGATTTTGTTAACAAATGATTCTTATTTGGCGCACAAAAATTATTATACGATTTTACCCACTCGATTTTCGGTTTTACATAATGGAATTGATACTAACAAGTTTTTTCCGCTTTCGAAAAAAGAGAAACAAGTTTTAAAGGAAAGTAAAGGAGTTGGAAATAAAACCGTATTTGTTTGGTGTTCGCAAGATCGTCCCAAAAAAGGATTAAACCTTTTGCTCGATGCATGGAGAAGATTTTATTCTAATAGACAAGATGTCGTTTTGTGGATTATTGGATGTGAACCTAAAACGCCTCAAAATGGAGTAGAGTATTTAGGGAAAGTCCTTAACAATGAAGTCGCTATTTATTTGCAAATGACAGATTGTTATTTGTTTCCTACTCTTTGGCATGAAGGATTTGGATTAAGTTTAATAGAAGCCCTGCATTGTGGAAATTATTGTATTGCCTCTGCCATTGGGGGAGTTCCAGAAGTTATGCAATATGGAAAACTGGGAAAACTGATAGAAAAACCTCATTTTGTTTCAGAATGGGAAAAAGCGATGATCGAGTTTATGGAGAATCCTATAGAATATGAACCTATTCCACGAAATTTATATTCTATTACTAACTGGAATTTAGGAATGAATGAGATTATTTTGAATGCAAAGAAAAATTTCGAGTGAAAACAATAGCTATAATTCCTGCCAGAGGAGGATCGAAACGAATCCCTGAAAAAAACATACAATTATTTGGAGGGCTGCCTTTATTAGTACATTCTATACAATATGCATTAGCTAATAGTGAAATTATTGATGAATTATACGTTTCAACTGATAATGAAAGTATAAAAAGGATAGCATTATCTTATGGCGCAAAAGCAGTTGATAGACCAGAAACGTTATCTGGAGATTTAGAGCCCACAGTTTCTGCAATGAGACATGTTTTAGAATCTCTTGAAGAGAATGTAGAAAATGTAATTTTATTACAACCTACAAATCCATTAAGACCAGATAATTTGTTAAAAGAATCTTTTGAAATTTATCAAAAAGAAAATTGTGATAGCTTATTTACAGTGACAAGAAATCACCAAAAATTTGGTAAAATAAAAGAAAACAAATTCCTGCCTTTTAATTATGATATTGGGCAACGCAGCCAGGATTTGGAGCCATTATTTTTCGAAAATGGACTATTGTACATTACCAAAGCGGCTTTGATTTTAGAAGATACTATTATTTCAAAAAATGCTTATCCATTAAATGTAAATCATATTTTTGCCAATATTGATATTGATACTCCAGAAGACATGGATTATGCAGAATATCTGTTTCAAAGACATAAATTATAAATCATAACTCATTTTATGAATCCATATATAGAAATATCCGGAAGGAAAATAGGACCTGATTATCCACCGTTAGTAATTGCTGAAATAGGAATTAATCACGAAGGATCGTTACAAGTTGCCAAAGCAATGGTCGATGCAGCTCATCGCGCAGGAGTTGAAGTAGTAAAACACCAAACCCACATTGTTGAAGATGAAATGTCCGGAGCGGCAAAAAAAGTAATTCCGGGTAACGCAGATGTATCCATTTATGAAATTATGGAACGTTGTTCGCTTAATGAAAGCGATGAGTTAGAGCTAAAGAATTATGTAGAAAGTAAAGGAATGATTTTTATATCAACTCCTTTTTCTCGTGCAGCTGCTGAAAGACTGAAAAATTTTGACGTGCCTGCTTATAAAATAGGTTCGGGAGAATGTAATAATTACCCTTTACTGGAACATATTGCATCTTTTGGGAAACCAGTTATTTTAAGTACAGGTATGAATACTATTGAAAGTATTCGTAAAGCAATTGCTATTTTTGATAAACACAAAGTTCCTGTTGCCTTATTGCATACTACAAATTTATACCCAACACCGATACATTTAGTTCGTTTTGGAGCGATGATAGAAATGCACAATGCTTTCTCGGATAAAGTTTTTGGGTTGAGTGATCATACTTTAAATAATAATGCTTGCTTGGGTGCAGTGGCTCTGGGCGCAAGTATTTTGGAACGTCATTTTACAGACCATATGCAGCGTACAGGCCCGGATATTGTTTGCAGTATGGATGAGCAGGCAACTAAAGAATTAATTATAAGTTCGAATGAAATCTGGCAAATGCGTGGCGGAATCAAAGAACCGGCAAAAGAAGAACAAGTTACAATTGATTTTGCTTTTGCAACTGTTTGTACGATTGCCAGCATAAAAAAAGGAGAAGTATTTACAAAAGAAAATATTTGGGTAAAACGCCCGGGAACAGGGAAAATCTTAGCGGAACATTTTGATGATTTGATTGGAAAAATTGCTACACGCGATATTGAAATAGATGATCAATTGGATTTTAGTGATTTTAAAGACTAAGCGATGAGAGTAGGAATGAATCCTCAGAAACAAGCGAATACAATCGATTTACAATCTAATCACAGAGTTGTAATTGTAGTCTATATTCCCGAGATGAGCGGATATTATGCTAATGTTTTTGATGTAATGAAACTCTGTTTAGAATCTGTTTCTGTTACAAAAAACGTATCATGTGAAATCACAGTTGTCAATAACGGCAGCTGTATTGAGACTACGGATTACTTGAATAAAATTTACTCAGAAGATAAAATTAATTGTTTAATACATCACAGACAAAATATTGGAAAAATGGATGCTTTGATTGGAGCTGCAAGAGGTGCCAGAGAAGAATTTGTAACACTTTCTGATGTCGATGTTTTATTTGTTGAAGGATGGCAGCAAGCTGTTGAGAAGATATTTAATTCAATTCCTGATGTTGGTTTAGTGTCTCCTATTTCTTCGAGAACGGAACCTACATACGCTTCTTTTTCAACTTGGAGTAAAATCTTTTTGCAAAAAGTTAAGTTTAAATATGAGGCGATACCAGAAAATTTTGAGTCCTATAATAAGTTTCTGGAAAGCACTAATTGGGATAAAGAAACGGATCCAAATATAGCTTGGCCGGTAATTGAAAAAAATGGAACGAAAGCAATTGTAGGAAGTAATCATCAAGTGGTGACTATTAAAAGATCTTTGCTTTTTGAATTTGTTCCAACATTACCATCTCTTACTTTGGTAGGAAATAATTCTGAGTATAATTATATTGATTTGCCTGTTGATTTAGCCAATAAAATGAGATTATCCACTTTTAATAATTTTGCTTTCCATATGGGAAATAAAGTGGAGAATTGGATGGTGGAAATCCAAAATAAAAACTTGTTAAACAATAGCGAAAAGAGCGAAGTAAATAAAAGTGTTTTCAAAACGAATCAAAGAGAAATAAATAATACTAATTTGTTCTTTTATAAGTTAAAAAAGAGAATAGTTAAACCTATTTTTTTGTCTTTTTACAAGAAATAATTTAGGACAAAATAGAAAATTTATTAAGACAAAAAAGGTTAAGTAAGTGAATAAAAAAATCCTTTTCCTTACCGGAACACGAGCTGATTTTGGTAAAATAAAATCGTTGATTTCAATTCTGGAATCTCAACACACATTTGAAGTTTTTGTGGCAGTTACCGGTATGCACTTACAAGAAGAATACGGATATACATTGCTTGAAATTCAGCGTTGCGGTTACAAAAACATACATACATTTAAGAATCATACCCATGAAACTACCATGGATTTGACACTTGCCAAGACCATTGAAGGACTCTCAAATTATGTCAAAATTGTAGAACCAGATTTGATTCTGGTTCATGGAGATAGAGTAGAAACTCTGGCTGGAGCTATTGTAGGATCATTAAATAATATTTTGGTAGCCCACATTGAGGGCGGAGAAATATCAGGAACCGTTGATGAATTGATTCGACATAGCGTGAGTAAATTGAGTCATATTCATTTTGTCTCCAATGCCGAAGCTGCAAAACGCTTGAAGCAAATGGGAGAAATAAAAGAATCTATTTTTACTATTGGCTCTCCTGATATTGATATTATGTTTTCTGATAAACTTCCGGATTTAGAAATTGCAAAACAATATTATCAAATTGATTTTAATTCGTTTGCTATCGTAATGTTTCATCCCATAACAACTGAAATCGATTCGATGGAAGACTACGCAACCAATTTTGTTGAAGCATTATTGAATGATACTCATAATTATGTTGTTGTTTTTCCTAATAATGATTTAGGAAGCCAGATAATTCTGGATGCTTACAAAAGACTAAGTGGCAATTCTCGTTTCAGGATTTTTCCGTCGTTGCGATTTGAATATTTCTTGACATTATTAAAAAACTCTCAATTCATTATAGGTAATAGCAGTGCAGGAATTCGCGAAGCTCCTTATTATGGAATACCAATTATTAATATTGGTACTCGTCAACAAAATAGAGCAGTTCACGCCGATATTATAAATGTCGATTATGAAAAAAAGAATATTTCAAAAGCATTAAGTATTATAGACTCTCATAAGGTAAAACAAAGTGATGCCGATTTTGGCACTGGAAATAGCGCTGAATTATTTTTAGACTCTCTTCAAGGTGATAAAATTTGGCAAATGAATCATCAAAAACAATTTAGAGACAGATAATATGATAATTAAATTAGAACGTTACTTTAGTTATCCCGACTTAAAAAGGCAAACACCAAATAATTCAATGAAGTGGAAGGATTTTACTTTTACAGAAGATGATATTGATGAATGTGATTATTTAGTAATCTTAGAATATCCTAAGGAAGATTTTTCAATTAAAGTTAACGAGAATAATATTTTGCATTTATGCTTAGAACCACCAAACGAGATTTCTAAGTATAGACAATATGCTAATAAAAAGACAAAACTTGTTTATAATCAGTTAGATATTAAGAAAAATAATATTCTTTCGCATGGTGCATTGCCATGGCATGTCAATAAAGATTATGATTTTTTGAGTGAGCTTAAAGCTGAAAGTCTAGAAAAAGAAAATACAATTGTTTGGATTACGAGTAATCAAAGAACATCTAAAGGACATAACACAAGAATGGATTTCTTAGAGAATATTCAAAACTTGCCTTTTGTGAATCTTTATGGCAGAGGCATAAAACCTATCGATGATAAATGGGATGTTCTGGATAAATCTAAATACGCAATTGCTTATGAAAATTTTCAAAGTGATTATTATTGGACAGAAAAAATTATAGATTGCTTTTTAAGTTTTACAATGCCATTGTATTTTGGATGTAATGCGATAGAAAATTTTTTTCCTAAAAATTCCTTCATTCAAATTGATCCCAATGACAAGCACATCGATTTGTTTTTAAAAGAGATAGTTAATTCTGCTAAATGGGAAGATAATCTAGAAGCTATTTCAGAAGCAAGAGAATTAATATTGAATAAATATCAATTATTTCCTTTCTTATATAATCAAATTAAAGATTTAGAATTAAGAAAAGGAGATAATTTATCATTAAAAAAAACAGAGGTTCACTTTAAAGGAGGAAACGATTATTTTGACAACTATCCTATTTCTGTGGCCATTGAAAAACAAATAATAAAGGTGGTAAATAAAGTAGGGAATAAATTTAAATAATGATAGATAGTGATAAATACAAATGGGTAAATGCCTTAAGAGGGTATGCTATATTACTAGTTATTCTTATTCATTCTTCGCAATCATTTATTGTATCAGATTTTGTTCAAAAAATTTGTAGTACTGGAGATTTAGGAGTTCAACTCTTTTTTATTTTAAGTAGTTTCACATTATTCAATTCTTACTCTAAAAGAATATTAATCGAAAAAGAATTCACAAATCGTAATTTTTTTATTCGTCGTTTTTTTAGAATTGCACCCTACTATTATCTTGCAGGAATAGTATATGTTTTTTATAAAAGTGTCATTAAGCATAATGAGATTAATATTGAAAATTTAATAGCAAATTATACTTTTACAAATGGTATTTATTTGCCAGGAATAAATGATATTCCGCCTGGAGGTTGGTCAATTGGAATAGAAATGCTTTTTTATTTGTTGGTTCCTATGTTATTTAAATACTTTAATTCTTTAAAAAAGACGATTTTATTACTAATAATTTCAATGCTAGTATCTGTAATCATAAATCATTACTTTGTAGAGAAAACCATCTTCTTTTTAAATTTCATTTTTGGAAGTTTTAATAAATGGGCCTTATATTTTTGGCTGCCAAACCAATTGCCAGTATTTATTTTAGGAATAGTCTTGTATCATGTTAATAAGAATATTGTTTTTTCATTTAAGTCTGGACAAAAAATGATAGTAACTTCTCTTTTATTATATTTAGGTTTTTGCTTTTTCAAATTTGATGAAGAATATGCGTATTATTTTATTAAAAGAGAATATATATACGCAGCTATATTTTTATTATTTGCAATAGGAACATATACAACTAATATGAAGTTTTTGGTCAACGATTTTGTTCAAAAAATAGGAGTTGTGAGTTTTAGTATGTATTTAAACCATTTTTTAATTATATATGTATTTGGATATCTTTTTAGAGGAATTTGTAAAAAAATCACAGCTATTTTACACCTGCCTGAAGTAATTTTACATAATGATTTTATGTTCTTCTGTTTTTATGTATTAATAATTGTAATAACTTATTTTATTTCCAAAGTAACGTACAAATATGTAGAAATTGGTAGTATTGATTTTGGGAATAAATTAATAATGAGTTTGCCTAAAAAGAATCAAAATTTGGAAAACGAATTATTAGAAAAAATTAGTAATAGATAATGCAAAACAAGAAAATATTTATCCTTTTGCCCGACGGTATTGGCTTACGCAACTTTGCATATTCAGATTTTCAAGCTATTGGATTAAAGGAAAATTTCGACGTTGTTTTCTGGAATAACACCCCGTTTGATTTAACAGAATTAGGTTTTAAAGAGATAAGAATTCATAATTCTAAATCAAATCCATTTACAGAAGGCTATAAAAATGCCCGCAAACAAATTGAGTTGAATCTTAATATTCGAAAAACCCAAGATCGTGTTTACGATACATATAGATTTCCTTTTTCATATGCAACTGTTCTTAAAGCTGGAAAAAGTTTGTTTACTCAAATGGTATCATTTACCCATTCTTCTAAATGTGGTTTAAATCGCATTCGAGAAAAAATTAAAAACAAGGAACGAAGAACACTGTATTATCATAAAAGTTTAGAAACACTTCAAAAAGAAAAACCGGCAATGGTTTTTTGTACTAATCAAAGACCAATGTCTGCAATTGCACCTTTGTTGGCTGCACAAGATTTAGGAATTCCTACCGCGACTTTTATTTTTTCGTGGGATAATCTGCCAAAAGCTACAATGGTTGTCGAAACAGATTACTATTTTGTCTGGAGCGACTTGATGAAAAAGGAATTACTTTTTTATTATCCATATATTCTAGAATCACAGATTGTGGTAACCGGAACACCTCAATTTGAATCTCATTTTGATAAAAGCAAACTAATTTCAAGAGAAGACTTTTTTGAACAAAATAATCTAAATCTCGATAAAAAATATATCTGTTATTCAGGAGACGATATTACCACTTGTCCTGACGATTCCAAATATTTGGAGGATGTAGCCGTTGCAGTTAGAGAATTAAACAGAAACGGAAATGCATTAGGGATTATTTTTAGACGCTGTCCAGTTGATTTTTCAGATCGATATGACAAAGTCATTAATGATTATCAGGATGTAATTGTGCCAATTGAACCATTATGGCAAAAAATAGGAGAAGGTTGGAATACAATTTTACCAACTCAGGTAGATATTGATTTACAAATGAATACCATAGCAAATACTGAAATGGTTGTCAATCTGGGATCTTCTATGGTTTTTGATTATGTTGCGCACGATAAAGCCTGTGCATTTATTAATTATGATGTTACTGATAAAAAAATCTCAGATTGGTCCGTTAAAAAAATATACAATTATGTTCATTTTCGTTCAATGCCAAATTTAGAAACAGTCTTATGGATAAATAATCCGGATGATATTGTTTCAATAATTGAGAGCGGCATTGATAAAAAATCGTCTGTTATTGACGGAGCACAAGAATGGTTTAAAATTATCAATCAACATTCTCCTCAAGAAGCCTCCAAGCGAATTTGGGAAGGAATTAAAATCATCATTTATAAAGAATAATTGTTTTCTTTGCGTTTTTATTGCACTACCATTTTTAAAATAAATTATGTTTTTCAATTCTCTGGCTTTTGCTGTTTTTTTACCCCTCGTGTTTTTTTTGTATTGGTTTGTTTTTAACAAAACAAAAAACACACAAAATGCGCTTCTTATTATTGCCAGTTATTATTTTTATTCCTGTTGGGATTGGCGTTTTTTGTTTCTGTTGGTTTTTTCCACTTTTTTAGATTATTATACAGGAATTAGAATTGAAAAAAGTACCAATGAGAAATGGCGAAAGTTTTGGTTTTGGCTAAGTGTCAGTGTCAATTTAGGCTTTCTGGGAATTTTTAAATACTATAATTTCTTCTCAGAATCGTTTGCACAAATGTTGACAACCGTTGGTTTCAAAGCAAGTCCAATTTTGTTAAATGTCGTTTTGCCGGTTGGAATTTCTTTTTATACGTTTCATGGCTTATCGTATGTTATTGATATTTACTTTAAAAGAATTAAAGCCGAATATAATTTTGTAGATTATTCGCTTTTTGTGAGTTATTTTCCGCTTTTGGTGGCAGGCCCAATTGAACGGGCAACCCATTTATTGCCAGAAGTAAAGGTGAAAAGAACTTTTAATTTTCAGCAAGCAAAAGAAGGAATCTGTCAGATAGTTTGGGGATTAGTTAAAAAAGTAGTCATTGCCGATACTTGCGCAACTTATGCAAATGCTATTTTTGACAATTATGCTTCAATGAATTCTTTCTCACTTATATTGGGTGGAGTATATTTTGCATTCCAAATTTATGGCGATTTCTCAGGATACTCAGATATGGCACTGGGAATGTCAAAACTATTTGGACTTGAGTTATTGCGTAATTTCAATTACCCTTATTTTTCAAGAGATATAGCCGAGTTTTGGCGCCGTTGGCACATTTCGCTTTCTTCATGGTTTCGAGATTATTTATACATTCCGTTAGGAGGAAGCAAAGGTGGTCTCTGGATGAAAATTAGAAATACTTTTATCATCTTTATTGTTAGCGGATTTTGGCATGGCGCCAACTGGACATACATTGTTTGGGGATTTATAAATGCTCTTTATTTCCTTCCTTTATTATTGTCTAATAGTAATAGAAACAATATGGATTCTATTACTTTAAAATGGAATTTTGATTCTGTTAGAGTACTATTTAGCATTTTAACTACTTTTTTATTGACTTGTGTGGCTTGGGTGTTTTTTAGAGCAAAAACAATCACTGACGCCGTTTTATATTTAAAAAAGATATTCACTAATGGCGAGTTTAGTGCTCAGTATTTAGATAACGAACGTTACAATTATGAATTATTACTAATGATTGGTTTGTTTGTTCTGGTTGAATGGAATAATAAAACCAGAGTGGAACCAATTTCTGGAAAAAGGAGTATGCTAAAAATGGCTTTAGCTATTATGGCTATTATAGCTTTTGGAACATATTCAGATTACAAAGAATTTATTTATTTCCAGTTTTAATGAAGAAGTTTTTATTGTACATACTAGGGATTTTTCTCTTAACAGTTCTGGTATCAGTTATCCTAGACGGATTGTATACTTATATTTTTATGCAGTCAAGAAACCGTGGAAAAGTAGAAACTGTTTTTAATTCTACAGCAAAAAAGTACGATGTAGTAATTTTAGGTTCTTCAAGAGCAAATAATCATTTTGTATCGCAGATGTTTGAAGAAAAAGGTTTTAAAACATTTAACTACGGAATGAGCGGCGGACATTTGTTTGAAGCTTCATTAATATTGAAATTAATGATCGAAAGAAAGTACGAAATTAGAAATGTAATTCTAGAAGCAGATTTGAATCTTTCTAACGATCAAGAATCTGAAGGAGTAGCGACAAAGTTTTTACCTTATATTCATTGGTCAGAAACCATAAAAAATCATTTTTCGACCGAAGAAAATTTTAATGAATTGTATTATATTCCTTTTTACAGATATGTGAAATTTGATTCTAAAATTGGTTTTCGAGAAATTTATAAAATAGTTTCAAAAGAAAAAACCAATGCATTAGATAACTTAGGATATTATCCTTTAGAAAAACATAAGAATGGCAATATGAAAAACAATATTGTTAATTTAAATCCATTGCCATACAATAAATACTACGAAGAAATTAAAAGTGCCTGTAAAAAGAACAATATCAATTTTATTGCTGTTATGACGCCAATGTGTGAAAACGTTGCTGGGATGAATTATTTTGATAAAGTTAAAAAAGCATATCCAGAAATTCATAATTATGAAAATGTTGTTACGGATAATAAATATTTTTCTTCTTGTGGTCACATGACAGACGAAGGAGCAAAAATTTTTACAGCAAGAATTTTAAAAGATTTTTTTACTAACATTAATATTCCTTAAAATGGGCGAATTTTCGAAATGAGAAAATTTTTATTCTTTCTATTTAAAATTATTATAATACTATTCTTAATAGCTGTTGTTTTAGACATAATTTACACTAAAGCTTATTTACATTCAGCTAAAAGAGGCAAAATAGGATATGTCTATAATTCAGAACCAAAAACAATTGATGTTGTTATATTAGGATCATCAAGAGCGTATTATCATTTGGTAACTCCAATGTTTTCTCATAAAGGATTAAAAGCCTTTAACTATGGAATGGAAGGGGCGAAATTATTCGAATCAGATTTGATTTTAAAACTTTTAGTGGCAAAAAAAAATAAAATTAAAAATGTGATTCTTGAAGTAGATTTAAGCTTAAGTTCAGAGTTAGATTATTCTGAAGCAAATGCCTTAAAATTTATGCCGTATTTTTGGGATTCAGAAATTATAAGAAACCAATTTAAAAATTCGCCTGATTATAATATATTTTACTTTTTTCCATTTTATCGTTTTATGCGATATGAAACTAAATTAGGCTTTAGAGAAATGTTGAGCAATGCTTTGGACAAAAAAGGAAATGACCTCAATGATGGGGGATATTTAGGATTGTTCCATTCAAATCACGAACTAAAATCGGATCTTTCAAATAGCAAACCTAGACGAAATAAGTATTATGAAGAGATTAAAACTCTGTGTAAAAAAAACAACATAAATCTTATAGCAATAATGACTCCTATGTGTGAAAATACTAAAGGGTTAGAATATTTTAAACAAGTTAAAAAAATATATCCAGAGATATACAATTACGAAAATGTTGTAACTGAAGATAAGTATTTCTCATCATGTTCACATTTGACAGACGAAGGAGCAAAAATTTTCACAGCAAGAATTTTAAAAGATTTTTTTTTATAGATGAATGTAGTTAAATTACAAAAGTTAGATTACATTGATGCTATTAGAGGAATAGCTATTTTAATGGTGCTGATTACTCATTCAGCTCAACCGGGCGGTGTTAAGCTTCCCCATGTTTTATCTGTTTTATTTAGTCTGGGAGCAAGAGGGGTTCAGCTTTTTTTTATAGCGAGTTCTTTTACTTTATTTCGTTCGTATATGCACAGAAGCTCTGCTGAGAGAAATCCTTTAAAAAACTTTTTTATACGACGGTTTTTTAGAATTGCACCAATCTATTATTTGGGTATTGCATATTATTTATTCAGAATTGTTTTTAATTTACCATTTTGGTTTGGAAATCAGCCTCATATTACGATTGCGTGTATTATCTCTAATTTTTTTTTCTGTCACGGACTAAGTCCATATTGGATTAATGGTTTAGTGCCAGGAGGATGGTCGATTACAGTAGAAATGTTTTTTTACTGTTTATTTCCTTTTTTGTTTAAACGAATACAAAATATCAATACAGCATTTTTATTTTTAAATTTCTCTTTATTGATTAAACTTATTTTGCAGGAGTTTTTTCAGCATGCTATTTTTATCCCAGCCTCTAATTTGTGGAGAGAATTTCTCTTTTATTATTTTCCATGTCAATTACCAATTTTTCTCTTAGGTATAATTTTATATTTTCTAGTTGAGGATAAAGCGAATTTAAAACTTATCACGTACAAAAACTTAGGTTTTTTCTTCATTTTACTTCTATTACAAGTAGGATCAAATGTTGATTTTCTTTATTTAGGTCATATTATTGTAAGTATTTTTTTTATGGCTTTTTGTTTTCTTTTAAGTAGAGGAAAATTAAATTTTATCTCAAAACCCTACATCAGATATATTGGAAGAATAAGTTTCAGTATGTACATAATTCATTTTATAGTTATTGCTTGGTTAGCAAAATTTCATTTATTAGATTTTTATGATAATTCGATTATTAATTTTTTCATTCGATTTGCATTAATATTAATTGTCTCCGTTTTTATTTCTACCCTCACTTATCGGGTTATAGAAATTCCATTTCAAAATCTGGCAAAAAATATAATTCTTAAGACAGAGAATTATAAGTAGTTTTACTGTTTTGTAAATTAAATAGATCGATATGCATATAGCTTTTTTAACTCCTGAATTTCCTCATCCTGAAGTTGCCCATGCAGCAGGAATAGGAACTAGTGTAAAAAATCTAACTATAGCATTAAAAAATGAAAATATTAAAGTTACTGTTTTTGTTTATGGTCAGAAAAGGCAAGAAGTTTTAAAGGAGGATGGAATTGTGATTCATTTAATTAAGAATAAAAAATATAAACTTTTAGGATGGTTTTTCCATCGAAAACATATGCAAAATTATATTAATTCAGTTATTGAAAAAGAAAAAATTGACTTGATTGAAGCTCCTGATTGGACTGGAATTGTAGCTTTTATGAATTTGGACGTACCGATAGTAATTCGTTTTCATGGAAGTGATGCCTATTTTTGCCATTTAGAGAATAGAAAACAAAAAATTAAAAATTTCTGGTTTGAAAAATTGGCAATAAAGAGAGCGCAAGCATTTATAGCACCAACAACATTTGCTGGAGAAGTTTCAAAAAGGCTTTTTAAGATAATAGGAAAAAAAATAGAGACTATTTATAATGGTGTCGATCTTAAAGAGTTTGAAAACAAAGAACCAGAAAAAATTGAAAAAAATACAATACTCTACATTGGTACTTTAATTAGAAAAAAAGGTGTTTTAGAGTTGCCAGAAATTTTCAAGAAAGTCCGTAATCATATTCCTGAAGCAAAATTAGTTTTAATTGGCGCAGATTCTTTTGATATAAAAACAAATTCGACTTCAACGTGGCAATTGATGAAAAATCAATTAACTGAAGACGATTTAAAAAACGTAACATATCTTGGTAAAATTCCTTATAAGGAAGTAAACAATTATATAAAAAAAGCTAATGTCTGCGTCTTTCCAACTTTTGCAGAAACATTTGGAATGGTTACCATCGAATCGATGGCTATGCAAAAAGCAATTGTAAACAGTGATATTGGTTGGTCACAAGAACTTATAATAGATGAAATAAGTGGTTTTTTAGTTCATCCTGAAAACCATAATTTATATTCTGATAGAATAATCCAGTTGTTGCAAAATGATTCACTTTGTTTGGAAATGGGAAAAAAAGCAAGAATTAGGGTAGAAGCTAAATTTGATATAAATACTTTGGTAAAAGAAAACCTCGAATTTTATCAAAAAATAATCAATCATAAAATCTAATGGTAGTTGTTTATCATCAAAATAACAAAGTTGTAAAAGTTTGTAGGAACCAAGAAGTGATTTCGTTTGATGCTTCCTTAAATGTCGCCTCAACTTTAATGATATTAGCAAAAAAATTTTCGACAGATAGATTAATCTGGGGTCATATTACAATTGAGTCTAATATAAATTGGGATGCTTTAGATTTAATTTTTCATCATGACCGAATCATGGCTTCTTTCAATAATTCTTCAGAGAAATATTTGTGTGATAGCATTGGTTATATTGACGAATCTATTTTTTTTAATACCAAAAAGAACGTTATTTATCCAACATGGTCAACTAGTAGCGCTTTAGGAGGAATGAGTTCAAAAGCACTTTTGCAATTTGAAAATAACATTAAACTCACAAATAATTTTGATTATTTTTTACATAGTTTAGCAAAAATAGGATCCGTAAAAGGATTATTTTGTTATTCCGATCCAAGATTCGTAATAGATAAAGGAATTTCGGTTCCAGTTGTGAAGGCAAATGTTTCTAACCTATTTAAATTTACACAACAGCATTATCGTACTCGTTGGATCTTCATATTATTTTTGAATTTCTTAATTTTTGAAAAACGTTTTCCTATATTGGCATTATTAGGTTGCTTACGATTTAAAAAGCAAAATAAAACAGATGTTCAATTTTCTAATATAATGATTCAGTCAAAATTGAAAGTTATTGAATCCAGAACTATCGATGTTATTATTCCGACAATTGGACGTAAAGCTTGTTTGTATGATGTCTTACAAGATTTGGTTGAACAGACTCACTTACCTAAAAAAGTAATCATTGTAGAACAAAACCCTTTAGCAGAAAGTATTAGTGAATTAGATTATTTGACAGACAAACAATGGCCATTTGAAATTAAACATATTTTCACTCATCAAACAGGAGCTTGTAATGCCAGAAATGTTGCTCTTAGCCATGTTTCTAGCGAATGGGTGTTTTTAAATGATGACGATAACAGGTTTGATGAAAATTTAATAAGTAATATTTTTGATAAAATAGAGCAGTTCGGCATCTATGTTGCCACAACATCTTATTTACAAAAACATGAAAAGTTAGTTTATAAAAATATCCACCAAACTAGCATTTTTGGTTCTGGGAATAGTTTTGTGAAAACAAGCTGTTTAAAAAATGTTTCATTCTCAATGGAATTAGAGTTTGGTTATGGAGAAGATTTTGATTTCGGGATGCAACTGCGACAAGAAGGTTTTGATGTAGTATACTTTCCAAATCCATCTATTTTACATCTAAAAGTTCCATTTGGAGGGTTTAGAATTAAGCCTAAGTTTGCATGGGCAGATGAAAAATATCAGCCAAAGCCATCACCAACAATTATGTATGTGAAACAGAAATATTTGAATTCAAAACAAATTGAAGGATACAAATTAAAATTGTTTATGAAATCAATTAGAAAAGAATCTGTTCTTAATTGGACTAAATTTCATTCTTCATTTAAACAAGGATGGAATACCAGCGTAAATTGGAGTAGAAAATTATAAGAATGCAATAGTTTAGAATTAAAAAAAAAGAGAGAGTTAAAATTATATGAAGTTAATTAGAAAACAAATTGCACGTCTTTATAAGCATTTTATTCTACTAAAATTTTATTCTAAAAAAAATGATTTTTCTAGTGTACAACCAAAAAGAAGAATTATTGTCTGTTTTGATGGCAATGTACCACATGGAGGATTAGTAGATCGATTAAAAGGAATAATTTCTTTATATGAAATTTCTAAAATTTTAGATTATGAATTTAAAATCTTTTTTAAGCATCCGTTTGAACTAACCAGTTTTTTAGAACCAAATTTAGTGGATTGGATTATAAAAGAAGAAGAATTAAAATACAATTTTTTTAATTCTAAGATTGTCTATTTAATTAATGACTTTAAAACAGCACCTCTCCATTTTTTTGAAAAATCGAAAGCAAAAACTTTTTTTGTCTACTGTAATGTGGATTATTTATCAGGATTTTATCCCGACAAAAATGAAAACGAAATAAATGAGATCTGGAGAAATAACTACAATAATTTGTTTAAAACATCAGAGTACTTACAGAATAAATTAGATGTTCTTCATTCTGGTCCTAGAATAGCATTTCATACTAGGTTTACCACTCTTATGGGGGATTTTACAGATACGACAAAAACAATTTTAAATGAAAAAGAAAAATTAGATCTGGCTCAGAAAGTTATAAAGGCAATTGATAATGAAGTAAAACAATATCTTGACAAGATTGTGTATGTGTTTTCTGATAGTGAATTCTTTTTAAATTATGTTAGACTAAATACTAAATATAAGACTTTAAGTGGGGTGCCAAAGCATTTAGAAAATGACAGTTCAGATATTGATTATCATTGTAAAACATTTATTGATTTTTATTTTTTAGTGGATAGTGATTGTGTTTTTTTGGTAAAAATGAACCAAATGTACCATAGTAGTTTTTCAAAATATGCAGCAATCATAGGAGACACTAAATTTAAAAGAATAATAAATTGAAAAGATTTTGCTAAAACATGCTTAGAATATATACAGAACATCAATTTTTAACTCCAGAAAATAGGAAAAGAGTTTTTCCTCTGCTTTTTGATTTGGTTTATGCTCCAAATGAAAAAGCGATGGAAAATTTTTCTTTTACAGATTCCTTATCGTTGGCAGATATTGCAGTTTTTCCTGTAGATGTTGTTTCTTTTGTGAAAGAGGATAAAAATAATTTTCTAAATAATTGGATTGAAGACGTATCAAAATATAAAATTCAGGTTTGGGTCTATGCTGCAGGAGATTTCGGATTTAGTGTAAATAAGCCAAATGTGACAACCTTTCGTTTAGGAGGTTTTAAATCAAAGCTTACTTCTTCAGATAATATTTTGCCGTCATTTATTTTAGATCCCTATAATCGAATACTAAAAAATGACTTTTTTGCATTGTCGAAAAGTGAGAAGCCAAATATCGGATTTGTAGGAAATGCGAATGGCTCTTTATTAAAACTTACTAAAGAATTTTTATTATTTGCCCAAAGAAATTTAATTAATACAATACTAAAAAATCCTGAAGATTATCATCCATTTTATCCTTCGGGATGGAAGAGGTTTCAGTTTTTGACGAAAATATCAAAAGAAGGTAAAATTGAAAGTAATTTTATTTTTAGGAATAAATATAGAGCAAGAGATAAAAATGCTGGCTCTAAAGAAGATTCTACATTAGAGTTTTTTAATAATATCCAAAATAATCTATATGTTTTTTGTTTAAGAGGTAATGGAAACTTCTCAGTTCGTTTCTATGAAGCTTTAATTATGGGAAGAATTCCAGTTTTAATTGACACAGATGTAAAATTACCGCTAGAAGATCAAATTGATTGGGAGCAACACTCTTTAATAGTTTCAGAAAATTCTATAATTCAAGATTTAATTACTTTTCATTCTTCAAGAACTGAGTTAGAAATTAAACAAATTCAAAAAAATAATCGAAAGCTCGTTTTAGATAAATTAAACCGAATAGATTATTTTATTCAAATTAGTAACGAATATTTGAGAAAAAAATGAAGTTCTCTTTGATTATTTGTACCTATATGCGCCCTGGGCCATTAGTGAAATTGTTAAAATCAGTTCAGAAGCAAATATTATATCCAGATGAAATTTTGATTATTGATGGATCAATTAATGACAAAACAAAACTTGCTATAGAAAGTCACAATTTCAAAAAACTAAAATATTTTTTAGTTTCTGAAGAGGAAAGAGGACTAACAAAACAACGGAATTATGGAATTTCCAAATTAGATCAAACAATTGCCATTGTATGTTTTTTGGATGATGATATTGTTCTTGAACCGGATTATTTTCAAAATTTATTAAATACATATCTTTTATTTCCAGAAGCTTTGGGTGTAGGCGGTTATATTTCTAATGAAGTAAAATGGGACATAATTCCTGAAAATTATAAATTTAAGATTAATGAATTTTATTATGATGGATGGAAAAGAAAAGATGGAAGCCGTTTTGTACTTAGAAAAAGAATGAATTTGGACAGTAATACTCCTCCAGGTTTTTCTCCTAATTTTTCTCATGGAAGAAGTATAGGCTTTTTACCTCCAAGCGGAAAGATCTATGAAAGCGAACAATTGATGGGGGGTGTTTCATCTTTTAGAAAATCGGTGTTTGAAGAGTTTTCATTTTCAACTTATTTTGAAGGTTATGGTTTATATGAAGACGCAGATTTCTGCTTAAGATTGGCAAAAAAAGGGAAATTATATTTAAATACAGGAGCGAAGCTAAAACACTATCATGACCCTGCTGGAAGACCCAATCAATTTAAGTATGGCAAAATGGTAGTTAGGAATGGATGGTATGTTTGGAGAACAAAAAATCCTAATCCAATTTTGAAAGATCGTTTGAAATGGAATGCTATTACGTTTTTATTGATCTTGATACGATTTACAAATGTGATTAATGGAACTCAAAAAAAAGCAGCTTTTACAGAAACAGTTGGCCGCATTTTTGGATGCTTTAGCTTAGTTTTAAATAAACCTAAAAGGTAAAATGAAAACAAAGTTTTACATTATAGACTTTGTAATGCATTTGTTAAAAGAGTAAATGAGATTATAAGCATAGAAAAGCTTAAATATTTTACAAATATTTAATGCCTAAAAAGTTGTTTTAAGATTAATAGAAAGAATAGAATGAATTTTTTAATAATAACACATGTCAATCATATTTATAAAGAGAATCAATATTTTGGTTATGGACCATATATTGGGGAAATGAATATTTGGTTGAAGTATGTAGATGAAGTAACAATTGTTGCGCCATTAAAAAATGGAAATATTTTACCTATTGATTTATCTTATCAGTTTGATAATGTAAAATTAAAAAATGTTCCCGATTTTAGTTTTGTATCATTAAAAAGTAGAATAGTTTCTATTTTTAAGTTGCCAATTATCTTTTGGTATATTTATATGGAAATGAAAAAAGCAGATCACATCCATTTAAGATGTCCCGGTAATATGGGATTAGTTGCTTGTTTTGTTCAGATTCTATTTCCGAATAAAATAAAAACTGCTAAATACGCGGGTAATTGGGATCCAAGTAGCCAGCAGCCTTGGACATATAACCTGCAGAAGTATTTGTTGAAAAATACTTTCTTGACCAAAAACATGACAGTTTTAGTTTATGGTGATTGGAATAATCAATCTAAAAATATTAAACCCTTTTTTACGGCTACCTATTCTAATTCAGAAAAATTGGTAATTGACAAAAGCAAGGTTGATTCATGTTATAGATTTCTTTTTGTAGGAAGTTTGATGATAGGAAAAAGACCTTTATATGCTGTAAAATTGATTGAAAAATTAATAAAAATTGGCCATAATGTTAAATTAGAATTATATGGAGATGGTGAGGAAAGAAATTCTCTTGAAAATTACATAAGGGAGAATAATTTAGAGCAATATATTTTTTTAAAAGGAAATCAAGATAAGGGAACTTTAAAAAAAGCGTATCAAAAAAGTCATTTTGTAATTTTGCCGTCAAAAAGTGAAGGCTGGCCAAAAGCCATAGCAGAAGGAATGTTTTGGGGATGTATTCCAATAGCCACCAAAGTTTCATGTGTGCCTTATATGCTTGATTTGGGTCAAAGAGGTATTCTGCTTGAAATGAATTTAATCAAAGATGCAGAACAGATAGAGGATTTAATGATAAGTGAAAATATTTTTTTAAAGAAAAGCCAATTAGCAATGGAATGGTCACGCAATTTTACAACAGAAGTATTTGAGAAAGAAATTGCAAAATTGCTGATAAAATGAGAATTGTACAGATTATTGATTCCTTAGAGGTTGGTGGTGCAGAACGTATGGCTGTAAACTATGCAAATTCTCTTGCTGACAAAATTGAATTTTCAGGATTAATTGCAACAAGACATGAAGGTTTGCTTTTAGATTATTTAAATCAAAAAGTTGTTTATTCATTTTTGGAAAAAAAATCTGCTCTAGATTTAAATGCAATTTTTAGGTTAAGAAATTATATCAAGAAAAATAATGTCGAACTGATTCATACACATAGTTCTTCTTTTTTTACTGCCATTTTAGTGAAATTGACAATGCCAAAGCTTAAAGTAGTCTGGCATGATCATTATGGAGTTTCACAGAATCTTACATTAAGAAAAAATATAATATTAAAATTTTCATCTTTTCTCTTTTTAGGGATTATTTCTGTAAATGATGCTCTAAAAGAATGGGCTCGAACCTATTTGAATTGCCAAAATATTATCTACTTACCTAATTTTATAGTTGAACCAGCTATTTCTTTAAAAAGTTTCCGATTGAAAGGGAAAGATGGTCAAAGAATAATTTGCGTAGCAAATTTACGTCCTCAAAAGAACCATGACTTACTTATTAATGGGGCAATAGAAATTCATCGAAGATTTCCAGAATGGACTTTTCACTTGGTTGGTAAAGATTTTAATGATACCTATAGTGCTCATCTATTAGAAAAGGTACAAGACCAGGAGCTTTCTGAAACAGTATTTTTTTATGGGGCAGTAAATAATATTAAAGATTTGTTGCAACAGTGCGAAATTGCAGTTTTAACTTCTTTTTCAGAGGGTTTGCCTTTAGCTATTTTAGAATATGGATTTGCTAATTTGCCTGTAGTAGCAACAAATGTTGGTGAAATTTCAAAGGTTATTCCTTCGGTTAAACAAGGTTTGATTATTGACTCAAATAATCTAAGCCAGTTTGTAAATTCAGTTCAGAAATTAATAGAAGAGAAAGATACCAGAAAATTGTTGGGAGAGCATTTGAATTCTTTTGTGAATAAAAATTTTAGTGAAAAATCAATTTTAGAAGAGTATATGATATGGTTAGAATCTTTACTTACTTTTGCAGAATAAATATGTTATAATGAAAAACACAAGAGTTAGTTATTTATTTGTAATAGTTTTTCATGCATTACTGGCATTAATCATTTTTGCTGCTCCTTTTTTATCAAAGATATACGCTATATTAATTTTTGTTATAGGATGTGTAATTGTCCATAAAAGTAAAAACAAAAACAATGAAGTGCTTTTTATAAGTGCTTATTTAGTAGGTGCAGAGGTTTTTTTGCGAATGACAGGCGGAAACTTGAACAATGAGTATGTAAAGTTTTCGGTGATGTTTTTTATTATATATGGAATGATTTATAGTAATTTCTCAAAAAATGCATTAATATATTTAATGTTTATATTATTATTGATTCCAGCTATTTTCGTTACAACTCTAGAAGCTGGAAATAGTATTGACATAAAAAAAGCTTTGTTTTTTAATTTATCAGGGCCATTTTGCATAGCTATTTGTTCAATTTACATGTATAGAAGAAAGATAGAATTTGATACCCTAAGAGGAATCTTAATAACCATGGGATTTCCAATAATTTCCACAACCATATATCTGTTTTTATATTCCCCAAGCATTAAAGACGTTGTAACAGGAACACAATCAAATTTTGAAACATCTGGAGGCTTTGGACCTAACCAGGTCTCGACAATATTGGGGCTAGGAATGTTTATATTCTTTACACAGTTAATTTTATTCTCAAAATCTAAATTAGAGTTTCTTATTAATTCTATGTTGTTTGTTTTCATAAGTTATAGAGGTATTGTTACTTTTTCGAGAGGAGGTATTATCACTGCAGTAGGAATGATTGTCTCTCTTTTATTTTTACTTTATTATTTTTCTAATGCAAGAGGAAAAAGTAAAGTAAGTTTAATAGTTGTTTTAACAGGACTCCTAAGTTTAGGAATTTGGACATACAGTTCTTTTCAGACAAGAGGGCTAATTGAGAAACGCTACGCTAATAAAGATGCTTTAGGACGTGAGAAAAAAGACCGTCTAGGGGGAAGAGAAGAGATTATGGATATAGAAATAAAGCTTTTTATGGATAATCCTTTTTTAGGAATTGGAGCAGGACTTAGCAAATCGAAAAGGGCAGAAGAATTAGGTGCAGAAGTGGCTTCACATAACGAAATAACAAGATTACTTGCCGAACATGGGGTTTTTGGGCTTGTAGCCTTTTTAATTCTTTTTACAGTACCATTTTTTCTATACTTAAATAATAAGGAACATTTATATTTTCTGTCATTCTTTATTTTTTGGCTTTTAACAATTAACCACGCGGCAATGCGAACGGCAGCCCCAGCTTTTGTATATGCATTATGCTTACTTTCTGTTCAGGTTAAAATTCCAGAAGAAACAGAAAATTAATAGATTAGTTATATTTTTTTGCGATACATTTGCTTTGCCCTAACCCAATTAAAACCTACAAATGATGTTCTCAAAAAAGAAAATGCATTTCGAAATTTCGGAGAGGAAGATATTGCTCCTTTCTTTCGATGCTATTTTTATTTTATCAGCGTTATATCTATTGAGCTCAATATTCGACTATCATTATTTTGAGTTCGATATTCACAGCTCACTGAGTATTCTTTTACTAATTGCCTATCTTTATATTTTCGGAGTAATTTTTGAAATTTATAATTTACAAGTGGCAAGCAATCAGCTTCAGATTCTGCAGAATGTCGTTTTTACTGTAAGTGCTACTGTTCTGGCTTATTTATTTACACCAATTCTTTCTCCTGTATTGCCTAAACAGAGGCTTGTTATATTAATATTTTATTTTACAATATTAATTACCCTGTTGATATGGCGTTTGTTTTACTGTTACTTTCTAGCCTCTCATCGTTTTTCTCAAAGTGTAGTTTTGATTTGTGACCAAAGCGAAGTTGAAGAATTAGTTTTAGGATTAGAAAATGTCGATCCGCATTATAAAATTATTGGTTTTGTAAACTCCGATTCTGTTGCAGATGAAAATCTAGATTTTCATTACGTAAAAGAAATAAAGAAGGATGCCCTAGAACATTTTGTATTGACACATCATGTTTCGGAAATCATTATTGCTTCTCAAAATACAGATGGGATCACTCCAGATTTATATCAGCAATTGCTTCATTTGTTAGAAAAAGGAGCTATTATACGAGAATATACTCAGGTTTACGAAAGTAAGACACAACGAATCCCTGTTCATCATATAGAAAGAGATTTTTATAGATTTTTTCCTTTCAGCAGAAGTAATAGCAATAAACTTTATTTGTCTTTTGTTCGGCTTATAGAAATCATGTTCTCTATTTTGGGGCTATTAATATCACTAGTTTTTATACCAATAATTTTTCTTTGCAACATCTTTGCAAATAAAGGAAGCCTTTTTTATACTCAAGAAAGAGTAGGAAAAAATGGAGATATTTTTAAGATTTATAAGTTTAGAACTATGACAGAGAATTCAGAAACCAATGGAGCTGTTTTTGCTGTTCATAATGATAAAAGGGTTACTCCGTTTGGTAAATTTATGCGAAAGTCAAGAATTGATGAACTGCCTCAATTTATTAATGTTTTAAAAGGAGACATGGGCGTAATTGGCCCAAGGCCTGAGCGCCCTTTCTTTGTTGAGGAGATCGCAGCTGTAATGCCTTTTTATGAAACGCGTCATGTAATTAAGCCTGGACTTACAGGATGGGCGCAGGTTAATTATTCTTATGGAGAATCTATAGATGAGAGTTTGATTAAACTTCAATATGATCTATACTACATCAAGCACAGAAGTGTTTTTCTTGATTTGAGTATCACTTTCAAAACCATTACTACGGTTTTGTTCTACAGAGGTCAATAATATTTTTTAGATTATAATCGGAATTGGTTTTTTGTTGCGAATAGCTGTTCGCACTAAAACCACTCCGCTTGTAACGATCAACGGTAAAGTGATAAAGAAATGCGCTTTGTTAATCAAAAACAAAAAGTAGATCATTAAAAGTATAAAGTTGATTAATGAAAAACGATAAGTCCATAATTTGTTTTTGAAAATGGAAAACAAAACTAAAAGCAATAAAAGCGGACTGAATAATAATACATTATAATTCATTGCTAGTTCTTGGTGAAAAGAATAAAATCCCATAATAACAAAGAATATTCCAATAAGAGATAAAATTAAAAAGTAGATTTTATCGACTGTTTTGTTTCTGGCGAAGATTACAAAAAGTAAGATAAAAAGATAGGTATAGATGTTATTCCACAAAGATTTTGGAGTCTCTTTTGTGAATTCTAATAACGTTTTGCTTTTGGCAGCGAGAGGCTTATTTTGAAAAGTAGTTTGGTCTAAACTGTTTTTTAATTCAAATGGAAGAAAAATTCTTGTTCCCATTTGATCTACTTTTGTTCCAAAAATAATACTTGTTCCCAACTGATCGTAGAAATGACCATCAAAGTAAGGAAACAGAATAGAGCGATAGGTTTTGTCTGTGTCTTCTGTTTTAGCAATTACATTTCTGCCTAAAGTTTTATTAACCACATCAACAACCATCGAAGTGCAGTTTTTATCGATAAATTTGTAAGTATAATAACGCTCGTCAGAAGCTAAAACGGCATTTAATCGGTCAAAAAGTTTTTGTTTTAAATCTTGAGGAATAAGTAATTCCTGCTCATAAATACTTCTTTTTTCATAAGTATATTCATTAAAAAAATCTGCATAAGAGTGTACTGTTGCAAAATATTGAAGATCTCCTTTTGCGAACTTTAAAACAAAATTTGGAGTTCTAAAATCAAAAGTTCCGTAATTGTAAACAACGTCAAAATTGTTTCCAGGATCTAAAACTCTAATTCCTGTATGTCCGAAATAAGAATACGTTTCGTTTCCAAGGCCACAAGTCAGAATGCTAATTTTAGCGTCTTTAGATAAAGCTAAACTTTGGCTGAAACCAATAAAACTGGATAAGAATAATAAAATAAAAAGTGCTTTTTTGGACATGACAGTTTTCATGATTTAAAATTTTAATGTTTTTTGGTTTCTAATTATTATCTAAAGATACCTAAATCTACTTTCAGCGAAAAAATATTAGAATACAACGCAGTGCTTTGATTTCCTAAATCGGTTAAGGCATAATCAATTTGTATGCCTTTATATCGAAATCCTAAACCGATATTAGGCTGGAAGTTTACTTTTTCAGTATTGTCCAATTGTGTTACATTCTGGAAATTTCCTGCGCCGGCTCGAACAAAAACCAAATCGGTATAGCCAAACTCAAACCCTAGAGCTGGGTCTATACTTATAGGTTTTGAAGAAATGATATCATTTGTCTGTTCAAATCGCATATTTAAATTCGCAGAAGTCACAAGACTGCATTCGTTATGAAAATCAAATCTTTTTGAAACTCCCAATTGTGCTTTTGGCAGTGTTATTTCTGTGCTTTCTGGCAATTCGTTATTTTCTCCCGGAATTGCATTAGCGATTTTGGCATATTCTTCTTCATCAATATTCCAAATGTTGTAAGTCGTGGTAATGTCTCGGAGCATTAAACCAAATTTCCAATCGTTTCTTTCAAACTGAAGTCCAATATCAAATCCAAATCCCCAAGAATTAGCAAATTTTCCAATTACTCTTCGAATTACTTTTGCATTTACACCATACTGAAATCCATCAACAGGCAGTTTTCGAGCATAAGAAAAAGTAAAACCATAATCTGCAGTTGAGAAAAGACTGATTCTATCATAATCTATATTTCCTTGATTATCGATTAATTGTGTGGTATCCATGATATCGTCGACTCCAAAACGAATCATCGAAATTCCCCAAGCACTTCTGTCGTCAATGGGGCTTGCGTAGCCTATGTAATCGTATTGCGCAATATTAGCAAAGTAGCTGGCGTGCATTAAAGCTATTTGATGATCTTCAAGATGCGTTAAACCTGCTGGGTTCCAGTAAACAGCATTTACATCATTGCTAGAAGCAGTTACAGCACTTGCCATTCCAAGAGCCGCGGCATCGACACCAATATTCATAAATTCATTCGAATATTTTCGAACAGTTTGTGCATACTGAAAAGTACAACTCCAAAGTAATAAAAACACTAAATATTTCTTCAACGTATATGTTTTTGCAGATCGAGGCCTGTTTTTAAATTTTTATCAAAAATATAATATTTTACTCATCTAATAAGTTCCTTTAGTTAAATATTCCGAAAGTCATACTTTGAAATAAAAAACTCTCGAAAAAACTCGTTTTGCATCGAGTTATTATGCTAAATTTGTTCTCTGCCATTATCAAAATTTTAAACTATGAATATTAAAAAGCACATTCCAAATCTAATTACATTAATCAATCTTTTCTGTGGCTGTGTTGCAGTTGTTTTTGTCTCGAAAGGAGATTTTTTAATGGCTTTTTACATGGTTTGCTTAGGAATCTTTTTTGATTTCTTCGATGGTTTTTTTGCCAGATTATTTAAAGTTTCAAGTCCGCTTGGGTTACAGTTGGATTCTTTGGCAGATATGGTGACAAGCGGCGTTGTACCAGGTTACGTTATGTACAGTATGTTTGCGAGAGGTGGTGATCAATTAGGAAATCAAGCAATTGTTCCTTTTTTAGGGTTTATTATAACTTTAGGTGCTTGCTATAGATTAGCCAACTTTAATATCGATACTCGTCAGACAGATTCGTTTATTGGTTTGCCAACTCCTGCAAATGCCATTTTCATTATTAGTTTGCAAATAGTTCTGGATATGTATGCAGATTCGTCTCTTGTAATTCTTGAATTATTGACAAATCAATGGGTTTTATTACTTGTTACTTTGGGTAGCGCTTACATTATGAATGCTGAAATTCCGTTATTTTCTTTAAAAATTAAAAAATTCAGCTTAAAAGACAATGCACTTCAAATCGTGTTTTTGATTGTTTCAGTATTGTTAGGGGTATTACTTCACTACATCGCAATTCCGCTGATTATTGTTTTCTACGTTTTACTGTCTATTATCAATAATTTATTTCTGAAAAAGTAATTCTGTTTAATGGCAAGAAAAACGACTTATCGTAAAACATATTCAAGAAAACCAGCTGGAAGATCTTTTCTGAGCAGACTTTTTCGAGGACTTTTATTGATTTTTTTCGGACTTTTATTCATTGGGATAATTTATCATTATCGCAAAGGGCTTGCTTATTATTTAGGTTTTAAGACAGAAAAGGTTTTAGATGAAGATGCGGTTGATAAACACCTTTCTGATGTTAGGAATATTCGGGTTCTTGAAAATCATAAAGGAAAAGTAATTGGAATCGACGTGTCCGAATTTCAGGGAAAAGTCGATTGGGAAGAAGTCGAAATTTTAGATGAAAAATACCCTGTTCAATTTGTTTTTATTCGTGCAACTGCAGGGAATGATCGTGTAGATAGACAATTCAAAAGAAATTGGGAGGGAGCAAAAGAAAATAAAATTATGCGTGGCGCTTATCATTATTATCGTCCTAACGAAAATTCTATAGAACAAGCCGATCTTTTTATCAAAACAGTAAAATTACAAAAGGGAGATCTTCCGCCAGTTTTAGATATCGAAAAATTACCTAAAAATCAGCCTTTAGATAGTTTGAAAAAAGGGCTGAAACGTTGGTTGAATAAAGTCGAAAAACACTATCAGGTTCGTCCAATAATTTATTCTGGTGAACGATATTATTCTGATTTTTTAAAAGAAGAGTTTAGCGAATATCTTTTCTGGATTGCCAATTATAATTTCTACAGAGAAAAAATCGAAGATGATTGGCTGTTTTGGCAGTTTACTGAAAAAGCTTCTCTGCCAGGAATCAAACACCGAGTTGATGTTAATATTTACAATGGCGATTTAGAGCAATTGCATTTTATTACGGTTGAGTAATAGAGATTAGTATTTAGGTTTTTAGTGTTCAGTCTTTTATCAAAAAAAATCAGTTTTTTTAGTCTCAGCCCAAAACTGATCACTAAAAAACTGACCACTGAATACTTTTTTAAATTTATTTCAATAAAACTAAAATAACAATTATTATAAAAGGCAATAGAAGCATTACAGAATATGGATTGGCAAAATTTATAGTATAGCCCATCCATTGAATCTTTTTTGGGGGAAGCAATCTTTTGTCTTTCGGATTATAATAACAGGTGTTGAAGAAATACCAATTCTTTGGATCTTTATGCCAATTATCGTAATCTTCCTGAGTTGGTTTTTCTGATTTCATTCGTAACTTTTTTAAGAATCTTAGATTAAAAAAAATGGTAAAAAGAAATTTTTATTTTACTTTTTACCATTCAGATATAACTTTCTTAAAATTCCAGTTTCTTTTTACGAAGCTCGAAGTTTTGTCCAAGATAAACACGGCGAACCATTTCATCTTCTACCAATTCTTCTGGAACTCCTGCTTTAAGAATTCCTCCTTCAAACATTAAGTATGTTTTGTCGGTAATCGCTAATGTTTCCTGAACGTTGTGATCGGTAATTAGGATTCCGATGTTTTTATTTTTCAATTGTGCCACAATTCGCTGAATGTCTTCAACTGCAACTGGGTCAACTCCTGCAAAAGGCTCATCCAATAAAATAAATTTAGGATCGGTTGCCAATGCGCGAGCAATCTCTGTACGACGACGCTCACCTCCAGAAAGTAAATCGCCTCGGTTGGTGCGAATGTGCTCTAAACTGAATTCTTCGATTAAACTTTCCATTTTGGCAATTTGCTCTTCTTTAGAAAGTTTAGTCAATTGTAAAACGCTCAAGATATTGTCTTCAATACTTAATTTTCTAAATACAGAAGCTTCTTGTGCCAAATAACCAATTCCTTGCTGTGCACGTTTGTACATTGGGTAATCAGTAATGTTCAAATCGTCAAGATAGATGTTTCCTTGATTTGGTTTTACCAATCCCACAATCATGTAAAAAGACGTTGTTTTTCCAGCTCCATTCGGACCCAAAAGCCCTACGATTTCTCCTTGATTTACTTCAACAGAAATCCCTTTTACAACACTACGTCCTTTATAAGTTTTGATTAAATTATCGGCTCTTAGCTTCATTTTTTTTAATTAGATAATGTGTCAATTTGATAATGAGATAATTATTATCTCTGTTGGCAAAATAAAATAAAATAAATTAATCAATTAAACGAATTAACATATCATATGAAAATTATCTAATGGACTAATTATCTCATTCTCTAATTATTTTCCCGCTTCTTCAAGAGCTTCCCAGAATTCATAAGCTCTTCTTAAATGAGGAATCACAATTGTTCCTCCAACTAGAGTTGCGATTCCCATTGCTTCCATCATTTCTTCTTTAGAAACGCCTTCTTTATAGCTGGTTTCTAAATGGTATTTTACGCAGTCATCACATCTTAAAACAGTTGATGCTACTAGACCCAAAAGTTCTTTTGTTTTTACATCAAGAGCGCCTTCAGCATAAGCATTAGTGTCAAGATTAAAAATTCGCTTTACAATTTTGTTATTGTCAGCAAGCAGTTTTTCGTTCATTTTAGAACGATAATCGTTAAATTCTTGAATGATATCAGACATTTTCTTTTAATTTATTTTTATAAACAATCTTCGAAATTAGAATACTAACTTCGTAAATAAGCAACATCGGAATTGCTACAATAGTTTGGCTCACAACGTCTGGTGGCGTTACGATTGCGGCAATGATTAGAATAATTACGACGGCATATTTCCAATACTTTCTCAAGAATTGTGGGGTTACTAATCCTAATTTCGTTAAGAAATAAATGGCAATTGGAAGTTCAAAAAAGATCGCACTTCCCAAAATGCTTGTTTTTACCATTCCCATATACGATTCTAGGGTAAATTGGTTTTTTACAACATCACTTACAGAGAAAGTTGCAACGAAGTTTACCGACATCGGAATTACAACAAAATACCCAAATAATACTCCTAAAAAGAAAAGTAATGAAGAGACAAAAATGAACAATTTCGCATTCTTTCTTTCTTTCTCATAAAGAGCCGGACTGATGAACTTCCAGATTTCCCATAAAATATAAGGGAAACTCAATATGAAACCAGCTAGAAGACACATCCATACAAAGATGTTAACCTGACCTTCCATTTCGGTATTCTGAATAATAAAATTTAGTTCTGTAATACAAATGCTGTCAGCAAAACCTAGCTGATGCGATAAGTCGCAAAACCAAACATAGGTAAAGAATGTTGGTCTTATCGGACCTAAAATAATTTGATCAAATAAATAATCACTAATAAAATAAGTAACAAATGCCATTATGCATGTTGCAAGTGTACTTCTAACCAATAACCATCTTAGTTCTTCAAGATGATCCAAAAATGACATTTCGCCAAGATTTTTTTTTGCCATTATACGATTCCTTCTTTTAAAATGTCATGTAAATGTAAAACGCCTTTGTATGTTCCTTCGTCAGAAACAATTAGCTGTGTAATAGAGTAGTCTTCTAAAATATTTAAAGCATCGACAGCCATAGTTTCAGACGAAACTACTTTTGGATTTTTAGACATAATATCTCTTGCAGTTAAGTCCGCAATAGTATCTACGTCGTTTAGCATTCTTCGGATGTCTCCATCGGTAATAATTCCAACAATTTTATTATCTTCAATTACTGCAGTAACTCCTAATCTTTTTTCAGAGATTTCAAAAATCACTTTTTTGACAGATGTATCAGGAGCTACAGCTGGTTTTAGTGAGTTTTCTATCATATCTTTTACGCGAAGCAATAGTTTTTTTCCTAAAGCACCTCCTGGATGATAAACTGCAAAATCTTCGGGTTTAAAATCACGCATCTCCATTAAACAAACGGCTAAAGCATCACCCATTACAAGCTGTGCTGTTGTGCTATTTGTCGGAGCTAAATTGATAGGGCAGGCCTCTGTGTCAACAGTTGTGTTTAAAACCAAATTTGAACCTTTTGCTAAAAATGAAGTTGTGTTTCCTGTAATAGCAATTAAGGTGTTTCCAAATCTTTTTAATAAAGGAACAAGGACTTTGATTTCTGGACTATTTCCGCTTTTAGAAATGCAAATAATGATGTCGTCGTTTTGAATCATTCCTAAATCGCCGTGAATTGCTTCTGCGGCATGTAAAAACATAGAAGGAGTTCCGGTTGAATTAAAAGTAGCCACCATTTTTTGTGCAATGATAGCGCTTTTTCCAATCCCCGTTACGATCAAACGGCCTTTGGTTTCGTATATGCGTTGGACAGCTTCGTAAAAATTTTCGTCCAAAAAATCAATTAGTTTTGTAATTGCTTCACTTTCAGAGAGTATTGTTTTCTTGGCAATCGCCAATATATTTTCTTTTGTGATCAAAACAGAATATTTAAAATTTGTATGTATAAAAGAAAGTTGTATCTTTATGTGTTGCAAATTTATACAAAATACCATTAATATAGAGAATGAATTCAAATGAAATTGAAATACATAAAGAATTAAAGAAGTATTTCGGCTTTAGCCAATTTAAAGGCTTGCAAGAGCAAGTCATTACGAGTATCCTAGACAGAAAGAATACGTTCGTAATAATGCCGACTGGTGGTGGAAAGTCTCTTTGCTATCAATTGCCAGCTTTAATTCAAGAAGGAACAGCAATTGTTGTTTCTCCTTTAATTGCTTTGATGAAAAACCAGGTTGACGCAATTCGAAGTCTTTCGTCTGAGAATGGAATTGCACATGTATTAAATTCTTCCCTAACTAAAACAGAAATTGCGCAAGTCAAAAAAGATATTACGTCTGGATTGACCAAACTTTTGTATGTCGCCCCCGAATCATTAACAAAAGAAGAATATGTAGCCTTTTTACAAAGTGTACCTATTTCTTTTGTTGCTATCGATGAAGCACACTGTATCTCAGAATGGGGACATGACTTTAGGCCAGAGTACAGAAATCTGAGAAATATAATTAAGCAGCTGGGGAAAGTGCCTATTATTGGACTTACTGCAACTGCAACACCAAAGGTTCAGGAAGATATTCTGAAAAACCTTGATATGATTGATGCCAATACTTTTAAAGCGTCTTTCAACAGACCGAACTTATATTATGAGGTTCGTACAAAAACAAAAAATATCGAATCGGATATTATTCGATTTATCAAACAGCATAAAGGCAAATCTGGAATTATTTACTGCTTAAGCCGTAAAAAAGTAGAATCTATTGCTGAAGTTTTACAAGTAAACGGAATCAGTGCTGTTCCTTATCACGCAGGTTTAGATGCAAAAACGCGGGCTAAACATCAGGATATGTTCTTGATGGAAGATGTTGATGTCGTTGTAGCAACAATCGCATTCGGAATGGGAATTGATAAGCCAGACGTTCGTTTTGTAATTCACCACGATATTCCAAAATCATTAGAAAGCTACTATCAGGAAACCGGTCGTGCAGGACGTGATGGTGGAGAAGGGCATTGTTTGGCTTATTACTCTTATAAAGATGTAGAAAAGCTGGAGAAATTTATGTCTGGAAAACCAGTTGCCGAGCAAGAGATTGGTTTTGCACTTTTACAAGAAGTTGTGGCTTACGCCGAAACTTCAATGTCGCGTAGAAAATTCCTTCTTCATTATTTCGGTGAAGAATTTGACAGCGAAACAGGCGAAGGAGCCGATATGGACGACAACGTTCGTAATCCAAAACATAAAGTAGAG
Organism: Flavobacterium tyrosinilyticum; assembly: GCF_023656565.1. Taxonomy (GTDB): domain Bacteria; phylum Bacteroidota; class Bacteroidia; order Flavobacteriales; family Flavobacteriaceae; genus Flavobacterium; species Flavobacterium tyrosinilyticum. The sequence goes on along the minus strand of NZ_JAMOKG010000004.1, from coordinate 256,279 downwards.
GCCAAAGAAGAAGTGGTTAAGTTGCTAGAAATTGTTCGGGATACGAAACATATTTACAAGTCAAAAGAAATTGTTTTTACTTTAATAGGACGTATTAATGCTGTAATTAAAGCGCACAAAACAGATACGCAACCTTATTTTGGTTCTGGTTCTAGTCACGACGAAAAATATTGGATGGCTTTATTGAGACAAGTTTTGGTGACAGGGCTTTTGTCAAAAGATATTGAAACTTATGGCGTAATAAAAATTACGCAAGAAGGTCTTGATTTTATTAAAAAGCCAGTTTCATTTATGATGTCTGAAGATCATGAATACACCGAAGCCGATGATGAAACTATTGTGTCTGGAGGAAAATCTTCTGGTACTGCAGACGAAGTTTTAACGGGAATGCTTCGTGAACTTCGTAAAAAAGTAGCCAAAAAACTTGGAGTTCCTCCATTTGTAGTTTTCCAAGATCCGTCAATCGAAGATATGGCTTTAAAATATCCGATAACAATTCAGGAATTATACAATATTCATGGTGTTGGAGAAGGGAAAGCTAAAAAATATGGAAGCGAATTTGTTGCATTAATCAGCCGTTATGTTGAGGACAATGATATTATTCGCCCAGACGATTTGGTAGTAAAATCTACAGGAGTAAATTCTGCTAATAAATTATATATCATTCAGAATATTGATAGAAAACTTTCATTAAATGATATCGCTTCCGCAAAAGGACTTTCGATGGATGCGCTGATTAAAGAAATGGAGCAAATCGTTTATTCTGGAACAAAACTTAACATAAAATATTGGATTGATGACATGCTTGATGATGATCAACAAGAAGAAATTCACGATTATTTCATGGAATCTGAATCTGATAAAATCGAAGATGCCTTAAAAGAATTTGATGGCGATTACGATATTGACGAATTACGTTTAATGCGTATTAAGTTTATCAGCGAGGTGGCTAATTAAATTCCAATTTTAGAAATTCCAAATTCCAAAATAATAAAATATTAAAAAATACAAATTCCAAATTCCAAGCAATCTAAAGCATTGGGATTTGGAATTTTTTATTTGAGATTTTTCTAAGTAATTGAGATTTCCCAGTAATTGGAATTTGGAATTTTCTTTTTTGGAATTTTATTCACTATAAACTTCCCCTCGATGCGGTTTCAAAGCATCTCTTACTTGAATCATATTTTCATCGGTTACGACCATAAAAGCTATGGCGTACATATCGTCTATGATTTTAAATCCTGTAATATTTAAAGGTAGCTTTTCAATTACTATATATTCTTTCAAATGGATCTCGTGATGTTCTGCTGTTTTTGCAGAAGCAGGACCACGGAAATCCCAGATTAGTTTTATTTTTCTAGACATTTTTTTAAGGTGCAAAGGTTGTGAGGAACAAAGATACAAAGTCTTTCTTAAAGGTTGTATGTAGAGACGCACTGCAGTGCGTCTCTACGATATTCTTTGTACTGAAAATTTGCTTTGATTTGTCTAAATCTGTGTGCAAATTTTAGAGTAAATATAAAATCTCATTTCAAAATAGTACTTTTGCATCTTCTTTTCATAGAAAGAAAAGCTAATAGAATAAAAAAGACAAAATGCCTAAAGAACTTTTACTTCAAGTAACACCAGAAATTGCTGCAAACGAATCATTGCTAAAAGACCATTTGTCTAAGCAGATTAAAGTTTCTGCTCAAGAAATTCAGCACGTTTCAATTTTAAAACGCTCTATTGATGCACGTCAGAAAGCGATTAAAATTAATTTGAAAGTTCTTATTTATTTAAAAGGCGAACCTTTTCAGGAAACCAAAATTCAGCTTCCTATATATAAGGACGTTTCGAATGCACAAGAAGTTATTGTGGTTGGCGCTGGTCCGGCTGGACTTTTTGCGGCACTGCAATTAATTGAATTAGGTTTGAAGCCAATTGTATTGGAACGTGGAAAAGACGTTCGAGGCCGTCGTCGCGACTTAAAAGCGATAAATCGCGAACATATCGTTAACGAAGATTCTAATTATTGTTTTGGCGAAGGCGGAGCAGGAACGTATTCTGATGGAAAATTATATACGCGTTCTAAAAAACGTGGTGATGTAACTAGAATCTTAGAACTTTTAGTAGCTTTTGGAGCTTCTGAAGACATTTTGGTAGAAGCGCATCCGCACATTGGAACTAATAAATTACCTAAAATTATTGAAGATATCCGAAATAAAATTAGAGAATTTGGAGGTCAGGTTTTATTTGAAACTCGTGTAAGCGATATTTTAGTAAAGAACAATGAAGTTGAAGGAATCGTAACCCAAAACGGAGATAAAATTCATGCCAATAAATTAATATTAGCAACAGGACATTCGGCGCGCGATATTTTTGAATTATTAGACCAAAAGAAAATTTTAATAGAAGCAAAACCTTTTGCTTTGGGAGTTCGTGCAGAACATGCGCAAGAATTAATCGACAGTATTCAATACAGCTGTGATTTCCGTGGCGAACATTTGCCACCAGCGCCATATTCTATTGTAAAACAAGTTAACGGTCGCGGAATGTACTCGTTCTGTATGTGTCCGGGAGGTGTAATTGCGCCATGTGCAACAAGTCCGGGAGAGGTAGTTACAAATGGTTGGTCACCATCAAAACGTGATCAGTCAACAGCAAATTCTGGAATTGTAGTCGAATTGAAATTAGAAGATTTTAAGCCTTTTGCCAAATTCGGTGCTTTGGCTGGAATGGAATTTCAAAAAAGTATCGAACAAAAAGCTTGGCATTTAGCTGGACAAACTCAAAAAGTTCCAGCGCAAAGAATGATTGATTTTACACAAAGTAAAGTTTCAGCAGATATTCCGAAAACATCTTATGTGCCTGGCACTACTTCCGTAGAATTGGGACAGGTTTTTCCAGGATTTTTAACTCAGATTATGCGTCAGGGATTTCAGGATTTTGGAAAATCAATGCGAGGTTATTTAACTAACGAAGCCATTTTACATGCGCCAGAAAGCAGAACTTCATCTCCAGTGAGAATTCCAAGAGATCCTATGACTTTTGAGCATTTGCAAATCAAAGGTTTGTATCCTTGCGGAGAAGGTGCAGGTTATGCGGGCGGAATTATTTCTGCTGCAATTGATGGTGAAAAATGTGCCTTAATGATTGCGGAATCCTTGAAATAATCAATTTTATTTTGTAGTAAAAGTTTTATATTTTTGTAAATATTTTAAACTTTTAAATATAATAAAATGACGCCGCAAGAAATTGAGAAGAAATATGGATTTGAGTATCCTTCTTTGTATAAGCAGTTATATGTAGACGGAATGCTAGATTGGGGAGAATTTAGTCCTAATTGGTATTTTGAGATTTACCCAAAATTAAAAGATAATCCGCCTCTACTTTTACACTCTTATGATTTTGAGCTAATGGATTTAAAATCAGTTTCTCAAGAAATCGAAGAACTTATGGATCCTGATAATTATAGAAACATAAATGAGGAATTTAGATTCATACCGTTTGCACACAATGCAGCTGGAGATCATTATTGCTTCTTTTTGAATAAAGAGAATAAAGGCGAATTGCCTGTAGTTTTTCTTTATCATGATGATAATGAAGCAGAGTATATGGCTAAAAATCTTCAGGATTTTATTTTTAGAATGATTTTGCAAGATATGTCTCAGCAAGATACTTTTAATAAGGTTAAGGATGAAGAATTCAGAAATGATCTTGTGAATGTACTTAAATCTCACGCAAAATATTTAACAGATAAAGAACAAGATATTTTGCAAAATATATTAAGACGTGAAATTATAGATTATGAAATTTCATTTTCTTATGGCAATGAAGACGCAAGAGGGTTATTAACCGATATAGAAATGAAAAAAATAATTAATGAAATTATTCCTTTCGATAAAATGGATATTAGTTTTGAGTATTCTACAGATTAAAAAACATCTTTATCATTGCGGAATCCTTGAAATAATTGGCTTCGCACTTTTCATGTAGGAAAAGATTGTTATCTTAGTATTCTGATTTTAATAGAATATTCCCCCAAAGATGACAATACAAGAAATCGAAAAAAAATACGGATTTGAATTTCCGCTCTTATACAAACAGTTAGACGCAGACGGCATGCTTGATGTCGGAGAATATGGTCCGAATTGGTATACTGAGGTTTATCCTACTTTAAAAGAAAATCCGCCTTTGCTTCTACATTCTTATGATTTTGAATCATTGAATTTAAAATCGGTTGCAGAAGAAATAGAAGAACTTCAAGATCCAGAAGATTATCGAAACATAAATCCAGAATTTAAATTTATTCCGTTTGCTAAAAGTGGCGGTGGCGATCATTATTGTTTCTTTTTAAACGAAGAAAATAATGGCGATGTGCCGATCGTTTTTGTTTGGCATGACATGAACGAAGTAAATTATCTGGCAAAAAATCTTCAGGATTTTATCTTCAAAGTTTTATTGATCGATATGTCGAAACAAGATGTTTACAATGAACTTACTGATGAAGAATTTAGAAACGACATTGAATCGGTTTTTAAATCGCACAAAAAGTATTTGACAGAACAGCAAAATACAATTCTGTCCGCTATTTTAGAACGCGATATTATTGATTATGAAATACATGTTTCTCCAAAAATAGTAGAATCGGCTAGAGGATTATTAACAGATTTCGAATTAGAATCGATTGTCAATGAGGTAATTCCTTTTAATAAAATGAATCAGAGTTTTAAATATTCAAACGATTAGTTTTTATACAAGATATTTTTATGAGCTTTTTCTCCAATCTATTTAATAGAAATAATGATCCAAAATCGATCATTTCTTTTGATGTTGTCGATCCTATTTATTCGTATTTATATAACCAAGAATCTAGCCTTGAATTAAAAGTAAAAGGAATTCAAGAAGATGTTATTGTAAATTTATTTTTCTTTCCAAGTTCTTTCGATCATGAAGAAGGAAAAGAAGAAATTAAAAAAGCAGGTTTCAACAATTCGTATGAAGTTCTAAACGAGCTTTATAAAAAAGTGAATATTGGTGTTCTTTCAGACGAAGCCATACAAGAAGGTTTAGAATATGATTTTATACATATTCAGTTTTATTCGGAGCCAACTGCAGAAGAGAAAAAGTTTTTTAAACGTTCAATAAAAAACTTTGTAATCTTTTTTTGCTGCACCAATAGTTTAGAAGTAAACGATTTTAAAATTTTATATTCAGGAAGACATTTCTTCGATTATACAAAGGGATTGTTGGAAAGCGAACTCTTGGATGTAAATAATCCGAAGAATGAAAGTGAAGCAATTGGAATTAGAGATTTTAAATTGGTTTTACAGGGAATCTGCCAATATTTAAATATTGAAATTCCAGAAACGGTCGAACTTCCTTCGTCTGAAAATTTAGTAGAAAATGAAGAAGCTACTCTAGAATCTTTTGAAGAATTTATCAAATTAGTTTCAAGAGAAAATATCGAAGAAAAAGAACTAAAAAAGCAATCTAAAAAACTCTTTAAAGACTATCAAAAAGGAACAAATGAATATCACGATATTGTTGATGGTCATTTTGATTTCTTTGAAAGTATTGATGCTTGGAACAGTGACTGGAAATTTGATCCCGAAGATGCTGAATATTTTATTTCTGAAATGATTGGCGAAGATCTTAATTTCGAATATCCGGAAGAAACCTATAGTCATGATTTGTTTCCTTATATTCAGTCAGCTCTAGAAAAACGCGGTTTCGAATTAATGAGTTACAATACAAATGGAGATAATTACTTGTTTTTTGTAGCCAATAAAGAAGATGTTGGAAGGATTTTAGAATTATCTGAAATTACTAAAATTGCGATTGATCAATTGTAGGTTTATTAACGTATCGCTTGTCATCCTGACGGAGGAAGGATCACACTAGTAATTCGGCAAAGATTGGAGATGCTCTTTGTGGAGCTTCGTGTGTGATCCTTGCTCCGTCAGGATGACAGAAAAGACGATCCGTTAAGGAATCAAAATAATTTTTCCAGTGCTTTTTCTGCTTTCTAGAAAATCATGCGCCAGTTTTCCTTCTGATAATTTAAAAGAAGTTGGTTCAGAAAGTTTGATTTTTCCTTCTGTAATCCAATCGAATAACTCAGTTGCGCGTTTAATTCGTTCTTCTTTCGAATTCAAATAACTCCATAAATCGCCTCCAGTTAAAGTTTTAGAACCGTCCATCAGCATTCTAGGATCTACAGGTGCTGGATCTCCGCCCGCCATTCCGAAGAAAACGACTTGTCCGCATTCTTTAGTGATTTCAAAACTTTCCATTAAAGTACTTCCAATACTGTCATAAACGGCATCGACACCTTTTGGAACAACTTTAAAAACTTGTAATTTCCAATCTTCATTGTAAAGAAAAACGTGATCTGCGCCTTGTTCAAATCCGATCTTTGCTTTTTCAGCCGATGAGGTTAAACCAATAACAGTTGCACCCAAAAGTTTACTGATTTGAGTTAATAGCTGCCCAACTCCGCCAGCAACCGCATGTATTAGAACGGTTTCTCCTTTGGCAGTTTTATGGCTGTCTGTGGCAAGATAATGAGCGGTTAAGCCTTGAAGCAAAACAGAAGCGGCAGTTTCAAAAGAAATATTCTCAGATAATGGAATAATGTGATCTACGTTTAAAGCAACCAATTCTGCATTGGCAAATGGAGCGTCAGCAAAAGCCACACGATCACCAACTTTATATTCTGGATGATTGTTGGCATCAACCACAATTCCTGCGCCCTCATAACCTGCAATAAAAGGCGGATTTCCTTTTAAATGATAATTCCCTTTTCGGCGGTAAACATCGGCAAAATTTAGTCCGATGGCTTTCATCTCGACTAAGATTTCATCTTTTTTTAATTGCGGATTAGGGATTTCTATATATTCTAAAACATCTGAATCTCCGAATGAAGAAAATGTTAGTGCTTTCATTTTTGAGTAATTTAAAAATGTAAAGTTCGGGAAAAATCAAAAGAAAAAGCCTCAAAATAATTGAGGCTTTGGTTTATTTTTTATTTGCCACAGATTAAAAAGATTTACACAGATTTTTTTCAGTTTTAATTTAAAAATCTTAATAGTCCTTTTAATCTGTGGCTAAAATGAAACGAATTAGATTTTAGGTAATTTCATATCATTAAAAGTGCTTTTTTGTTTGGCTAAAGCTTCTATATCTTGCCATTTTCTAGGAGAATCTGCAGACAGGTTTTCATACGAATCTTTAAGCATTAAAATATCATCTTCGATACGAACGCCAATATTCCACCATTTTTTATCGCATTTACTGTTTGCTGGAATATAAATTCCTGGTTCAACAGTAAGAATCATGTTTTCTTTTATAAGAGTCTGCGGTCCGTTGTAAGTTCCTTTGTCATGAACATCTAAACCCAGAAAGTGCGAACAGCTATGAGGATAATATAATCTTACATCTTTTGGATCTGTGATAATTCCTAATTTAATCAAACCTTTGGCTATGACGTCTTTTGCGGTTTCGTTTAAAGCCACTAGCGGAGTTTCTTCTTTGCAGATTTTAAAAACAGCTTCTTGAGCATCATATACGATTTGATAAATCGCTTTTTGTTCTTCAGTAAATTTTCCGTTTGCCGGAATTGTTCTAGTAACGTCTGCAGAATAACCGTGATACTCAGAACCAACATCCATTAGTAATAATTGATTGTCAATTTTTGTGGCGTTGTTTTCCCAATAATGCAAGATGCATCCGTTTGCTCCAGCTCCCACAATTGGACCATAACCTTCTGCCTCTGCGCCATAATGTTTATGAATGTAAGCATGAATTCCGTCAACTTCATTTTCGCTCATATCTGGCCCCACGGCTTTCATAACTTCGTTATGTGCAATGCATGAAAGTTTTACCGTTTTGCGCATCAAGACAAGTTCTTCAGGCGTTTTTATTTCGCGAAGAGAACTGGTAATTTTAGAGAATAAATTTGTAGAATCTTCATTTGCTTTTGTAATTCCTGCTTTAGATTTAAAGGATTTCAGCAATACGTATAAATTGTCAGGATGGTCGCTTTCTTTTGCATCTGTCGGGAATTCATCATAGATAACTTTATCGAATTTTGAGAAATCAATGGCAAACGCGTTAAAATCTTTTCCGTTATAAACAGTGGTAAAGCCAAGCTTTGATTTTGCGCCTTCAATTCCTAAACGTCTTCCTGTCCACATTTCGCGATTTGCATTTTTTTCTCTAACAAAAAGAACTTCATTGTACTTTTCGGTGCCTTGTGCTTCTTTAAAAATTAATAAAATAGCATCTGGTTCTTTGTATCCTGATAAATAATACATGTCCGGATTTGCGTGGTAATTATAATCGATATCTCTAGAAAAAACTCTTTCGGGATAAGAAAAAACAACTGCTACAGAATTGGCAGGCATTAAAGCTCTAAAAGCTTCGCGTCGTCCTTGATGAAATTCTTTTGTGAGATAATCTGTTGGAAGGTTTTCTTGCGATTGAACAAGCGAAGTGGTCAATGCAAATACAAACAAAAATAGGAATTGTTTCATTTTTTGGTTTTTTATTGATGATTTTGGTCTTTTTGATTGATGCAAATTACAAAAAAAATAGTGTCACTTGTTTTATTTTAAACATCTGGGCTATAAAACTTTAAATAATTTGTAGTAACTTAGAGACAGAAAATAACGGCTTCGGATAAAATTTAAACTTAAGAAAAGCTGTAACTGGGCATGAATATTGAGAATAGGATTTTATAGAATTATTTTAGTTCAAAAACAAAAACAAATTATAAATCTTTAAAAACATTTTTATGAAAAAATACACATTTGCCATCCTTTCAGTTTTAACGCTATTATTTGCTTCATGCAAGACGTCAAAAACAGATAAAAGTGCCGACGACTTATTTGGTACAACTTGGGAATTAGAATATATCTCTGGACCAAGAATTGCTTTTGAAGGATTATATCCAAATAAAAAACCACAGCTTACTTTTGATCAAAAAGAAACAAAGGTATATGGGAATAACGGATGTAATGGTTATAGTGCATCTTATATCTTAAAAGGAAAGTCCTTAACTTTTGGAGAAGAGGGACCAACTACAATGATGTTTTGTGAAGGTGGGGGAGAACAGCAGTTTTTAAAACAAATCAGGCTAATTACAAGTTATTCTATTGATAAAGATGGCAAATTAAATTTAATTCAGGGCGATGTGCCAATGATGAGATTTAAAAAAGTAGCAAAGCAATAGTATTCAAAATCAGAATAACAAAAAAGCTGTCTCAAAAGGACAGCTTTTTTGTTGGATGAAATGTTATAAAATTCATTTTTTTTATATAAATATGTCGCTCCTCCGGAGCTTTATGCTGTAGACATTTATATTTTTGCTATAAATATTTCGCTCTTCCAGAGCTTATTCTTTTCTATAAATATTTTGTTCCTCTGGAGCTTAAAAAAGCTAAATTGTTTTCCACTTCAACTGTTCGATGTTTTTGCTGATAATGTTTTTGTCTGCAATGGTTTTGGCTAAATCTCTTGCTTTCTCAAAATGTTCTAATGCCTTTTTTACATCAACTTCAGAATAAAGATTTCCAAGTAAAGAATAATAAAAATGATTATCGGTTAAATTCAGTTTTTCGGCTTCTTTAATTGCTTCTGTTTTTCCTTTTACTTTAGATAAGGCGTAGGTTCTGTTTAAAGCCACAATTGGCGAATATTCTAAAATGATGAGATTGTTGTAGAGCTCCAGAATGTTTTCCCATTTCTCAGTTGTTTCTTTTTTAATAGTATGCCAATACGCAATTCCAGCTTCTAAGTGGTATTTTGAAAGTGTATTTCCGGTTGAGGATTGGCTTAGAAAATAAGTTCCCTTGTCTATTAATTCCTGATTCCAAAGCGATTGATCCTGATCTTCGTATAAAATAATTTCACCGTTTAAACCCGTTCGGGCATCAAATCTTGACGAATGAAAACACATCAAAGCCATTAAAGCATTGGTTTGCGGGAGATTTGTGCTTTCGTTCTGAATCAATAAATAAGTCAGACGCATGGCTTCGGTGCAAAGGTCTTTTCGTAAAGTAGTATTTTGCGAAATAGAGTAGTACCCTTCGGAATAAAGCAGGTAAATAGTTTTGAGAACAGTTTGTATTCTGTCTTTTATTTCAGCGTTATTCGGATGCTGAATTTTTATATTTTCTTCCTTCAGTTTTTCTTTGGCGCGATTTATCCTTTTGTAAATAACTTCTTTATTAGATAAAAATGCATCAGAGATTTCATTAATTCCAAAACCACATAATAGATTTAAAGCAAGAGCAATTTGAGCTTCTTCAGAATTGCAGGGATTGCAAACCGTAAATATCATTGCGAGTTGACTATCAGCAATATTTTGATCAGATAAATCAAGGTCGATTTCAGGATTGTTTAATGGAGTATTGTGTTTTATTTCGGTAACTATTTTGGTTTCAAAAACATTGTTTCTTTTCAGGTAGTTTTTTGTTTTGTTTTTGGCAACGGTATACAGCCACGCGCTCGGATTTTCTGGTATTCCTTTAATGGCCCAAGTTTCTGAAGCGGTCAAAAAGGTATCGCTTACAATATCTTCTGCAATTTCGATATGCTGAATTCCAAATAAGCTGCAGAGAACTGAAACTATTTTTTGATATTCGGTTCTGAATAAATTGGGAATAAGTTCTTTGTGCTCCATATTTTAAGGAAAAATGCCTAAGTAAAGATACAAAGGCATTTTTATATAAGTTAGTTCAAAAATCTAAACCGCCATTCTAATTTCGACATTTCCGCCAAAATTTAAAACTGGACATCCTTGTGCGATTTCGGCAGCTTCATCGTAATCTTTGGCTTTAATAATGATTAAACCGCCAATAGATTCTTTAATTTCAACAAAAGGTCCGTCGGTAATCCCTTTATTCGATTTTACAAGTTTTCCTTGTCCGTCCCAGCGTTGTAAAGGTCTTGCTAGTTTATCTTGCGCGGCCAAACTTCCAAACCAGTTTTGCCATTGCTGTAAATGCTGTTGCAATTCTTCTGGAGACGGCTGGGTTTCTTTTGTTTTAAAATCTCTTCTGAAAATCAATAAAAACTCATTCATTTTTTTATGTTTTATAATTGAATAATCTGCTTTTAAGTTTTATAAAGTTAATTGTTTTTAGAGAATAAAATCAATTAGGATTTACCCGAATTGTCCCACTCTGTAAGTTCCTGGCGTGTTGGCAAAAGTAATGTTTAGGCGATTCCAAGCGTTAATTGCAGCAACGGCAAGCGTAAGATCGATTAATTCTTGTTCTGTAAATTCAGCTTTTGCAATTTCGTAGATTTCGTCTGGAACATCGCAGGCATTTACAGCTTCTGCCAGAGCCAAAGCAACTCTTTCTCTTTTTGTATAATAAGGAGCTTCTCTCCAAACGCTTAATCCAAATAAACGCTGTGTTGTTTCTCCAGCGGCTAAAGCTTCTTTTGAATGCATATCTAAACAATAACCGCAGTTGTTGATTTGAGAGATTCTGAAATTGATTAATTCCATAAGAGATGATTCGATTGTTGCTTTTTTCAAATAACCGCTGATTCCAAATAATGTACTAACTGCTTTTTGTCCTTGTTCGAATAAATTAAGTCTAGTTTCCATAATGTATAATTTTTTAATTGTTTATACCCTAATAACAATCGAACTTTCAGGATTGGACAAAAAAGAGAAAAAAAATAAAATATTTTTTCAATTAAAAGAAAAACCCAGTATTTACAAGGGTTTGTAAAATAAAAAAAGTTGCCTTTTTGAAGTCAGCCTTCGTTAGTTAATAGGATATTTCTAATATTATTCTATCGATAAACCCCAGCGGGGTGAAATATTTATAGAATTTTATATAAACAAATAAAAAAAGCTCCAGAGGAGCGACATATATTTAGGTTATAAAAATATATGTCGCTCCTCTGGAGCTTTGTATGGCAGAAATATTCTTGTTATAAATATTTCGCTTCTCCGAAGCTTTACAATACCAATTGTTACTATTTATTTCTTTTTCAGTTTATCTTTAAAAACCTTTTCAAACTTTTCTATTTTAGGCTGAATGACCATTTTGCAATACGGCTGATTTTTATTGTTTGCATAATAGTTTTGATGATAATCTTCTGCTTTATAAAAAACTTTGAACGGCTCAACTTTTGTCACAATTGGATTGTTGTACACTTTAGCTTTGTTGAGGTCGACAATAATGCTTTGAGCGGCTTTTTTCTGTTCTTCGTTTTTGTAGAAAATAACAGAACGATATTGCGTTCCAACATCTGCCCCCTGACGATTTAAAGTTGTCGGATCGTGAACCGTAAAAAAGACCTTGAAGATTTCGTTAATATCAGTTACGTTTTTGTCGTAAGTAATCTGAACCACTTCGGCGTGGCCAGTTTCTCCTGTGCAAACTTCTTCGTAAGTCGGATTTGCGACTTTTCCGCCAGAAAATCCAGAAACAACAGATTTTACTCCGTCCAGATTTTCGTAAACAGCCTCAACGCACCAGTAACAGCCTCCGCCAAGTGTGATGGTTTCCAGATTCGACTTTTTATTTTGCGAAATGCCATTCAGCGAAAGCGCAAAAAGACATATTAAAAGTATATTTTTCATTTGTAGTTTATTTAGTGTCTGGAATAAAATCAAGAGCAATCGAATTCATGCAGTAGCGTTTTCCAGTTGGTTCTGGACCATCGTCAAAGATGTGTCCTAAATGTCCGCCGCAGCGTCCGCAAAGAGTTTCGGTTCTTTCCATTCCAAGAGAATTATCTTCTTTAAAAACAATGCTTTTTTTGTTTTCCTGTTCAAAGAAACTCGGCCATCCGCAAGTACTCGAAAATTTGGCGGTCGATCTAAAAAGCAAATTACCGCATGAAGCACAGTAATAAGTTCCTTTTTCATCGGTATTCCAATATTTGCCTGTAAAAGGTCTTTCGGTATCAGCCTCACGCATTACGGCATACACATCTGCTGGAAGAACCTTTTTCCATTCGGCGTTGCTTACATTAAGTTTTGTGGTATCGGTATTTGAATAATAAGGATTTCCGGGTTTACTGATTTTATTTTCCATAACGGCTGTTTTTGCAGTTTGTTTTTTTGTGTTTTGTCCGCAGGCCTGAAAAATAAAAAGCGGAATCAAAAAACAGAGGCTGAAAATTAGGTTTTTAGATTTCATAAGTTCTTAGTAGATTAATCTGTATATCAAAGATACGTTGAGAATTAGCTTCAAATTACAGTGTTTATTATTATTGAGATTTTTTTAAGTGTGTTTTAACTTTTTATTAGTTACGTAAAAGAAGACAATGTAGTTTTTATGTCTTAATTTTAACAGCTTTTAAATTTTTAGCATAAATTATAATATTGTAAATCAGTAAAATAGAAATTTGGTCAGAAGCTTACTTTTAGACAAGCTGAATTAGCATTTTTAAGCCATTTCTTTTTTCGTATTTTTGTTTGCTTAAGAAGCCTTATGACAGAAGAAAACGTAATACTAGTTAATCAAAACGATGAACAGATTGGCTTAATGCCAAAATTAGAAGCACATGAAAAAGCGCTTTTGCACCGTGCCTTTTCGGTTTTTATTTTGAATAGTAAAAACGAAATTATGCTGCAACAGCGTGCTCATCATAAATACCACTCTCCGTTGCTTTGGACAAACACTTGCTGCAGTCATCAGAGAGAAGGAGAAACCAACATTGAAGCGGGAAGCCGAAGATTGTTTGAAGAAATGGGTTTTAAAGCCGAATTAAAAGAGTTGTTTCATTTTATATACAAAGCGCCTTTTGATAACGGTTTGACAGAACATGAACTGGACCATGTCATGATTGGTTATTATAATGAGGAGCCAAACATAAATCCAGACGAAGTAGAAGACTGGAAATGGATGAGTATTGAAGATGTTAAAGCAGATATTGAAAAACAGCCCGAAATTTATACCGTATGGTTTAAGATAATTTTTGACGAATTTGATCATTATCTAGAAGACCATAAATTATAGCCAACTAACCAGAAACATAAATGAGAGTAACCATATCAAGAAAAGCGCATTTTAATGCGGCACACCGATTGCATCGAAAGGATTGGTCATTTGAAAAAAACGATGCTGTTTTTGGAAAATGCAATAACCCGAACTTTCATGGTCATAATTATGGTTTAACAGTAAGTGTTACAGGAAAAATTGACCCGGAAACTGGTTTTGTTTTAGATGTGAAAGTATTGGCGGATATTATACGAGAAGAAGTAGAAATTCCGTTTGATCACAAAAATCTGAATTTGGATGTTCCTGAATTTGCAGATTTGAATCCGACTGCAGAGAATATTGCTGTTGTGATATGGAATAAAATTAGACAACGAATTCATGCCGACTTTGATCTTGAAGTGGTGCTGAACGAAACGGAACGAAATTTTGTAACTTATAAAGGAGAATAAAAAATGTCATTAAAAATAGGAGATATAGTTCCGAATTTTACTGCGAAAGACAACAATGGAGAACTTTTTGAAAGCCAAAGCGTTTTAGGAAGAAAGCCAGTGGTAATTTACTTTTATCCAAAAGATAATACGCCTGGTTGTACAACTGAAGCTTGCAGTTTTCGGGATCAATACGAAGATTTTAAAGATTTAGGAGCTGAGGTAATTGGTATTAGCAGCGATAGTGTAAAATCACATCATAAATTTGCAGCTAAACACAAATTGCCTTTTATTTTGCTTTCTGATCAAGATAAAAGATTAAGAAAACTTTTTGGTGTCCGCAATAATTTGTTCGGACTTCTGCCAGGACGCGTTACCTATATAATTGATAAAAATGGTTTGCTAATTTCTATATTTGACAGTGCAAATGCTGCAAAACATATACCGAAAGCCTTAGAAATCGTTCAAGAATTAGTATCGTAGAGTACCAAAATAGTATTAAATTAGAATTAATTAAACAAAAATATATTAGCCTAAAAATATGAGTCAAAATCTATACCCTTTGCAATTTGAACCGATTTTAAAAGAAAGAATCTGGGGAGGAGAAAAATTAAAAACTATTTTAAATAAACCAATCGTTTCTAAAATTACTGGCGAAAGCTGGGAATTGTCTACTGTACAAGGCGATGTGAGTGTAGTTGCAAATGGAGTTTTAAAAGGAAAATCGTTAATGGATTTGATTGATGAAACACCAGATGCGATTTTAGGAACTAAAGTTTATAAAAGATTCGGAAAACAATTTCCGTTACTTTTTAAGTACCTAGATGCAAGAGAAGATCTTTCTATTCAGGTGCATCCAAACGATAAATTGGCAAAAGAGCGTCACAACTCATTCGGAAAGACTGAAATGTGGTATGTAATGCAGGCCGA
Organism: Flavobacterium tyrosinilyticum; assembly: GCF_023656565.1. GTDB lineage: Bacteria > Bacteroidota > Bacteroidia > Flavobacteriales > Flavobacteriaceae > Flavobacterium > Flavobacterium tyrosinilyticum. Next base: position 240,963 of record NZ_JAMOKG010000004.1, on the reverse strand, counting down.
TGCTGATGCTAGAATTATTGTTGGTTTTAAAAAAGATTCTAGTAAAGAAGAATACTTGAAACATTTAGACGACAATACTTTGGTTTCGATCTTAGATGATGTGAAAGCAAAATCTGGAGATGTTTTCTTCTTAGAAACCGGAACGGTTCACGCAATTGGAGCTGGATTAGTAGTTGCCGAAATTCAGCAGACTTCTGATATTACATATCGTTTATACGATTTTGATCGTGTAGATGCACAAGGAAATAAAAGAGAATTGCACGTAGATCTTGCATTAGATGCCATTAACTATAATAAAGTTGATACGCAGAAAAAATACGAGTCTAAAGTGAATACTTCAAATACTGTTGTTGACTGTCCTTATTTTACAACTAATTTCCTTCCTTTAGAAGACAAAGTGGAAGTAGTTAAGAACGGAGAAACATTTACGGTTTATATGTGTATTGAAGGAAGTTTCGAAATCGAATATGACGGATTTAAGCATACTTATATTAAAGGAGATACTGTCTTAATTCCAGCTGCGATAAATGCATTTAATTTGAGCGGAAAAGCTTCAATTTTAGAAATTTACATTTCTTAGCATTAAATTTAAAGATAATATGTACTTTTGCAGACGCAAATTAAAATAATAAGAAAAATGGCAAACGTTAAGAATTTAAAGAAAGACATCAACTTCGTATTAGGAGATATTATTGAAGCTGTTTACTTGTTTGAGATGTCAACAACAGGAAATCCTACTCCAGAAACGAATGCTTTGGTCGATGAAGCTATCGCTGCATTCGATACTTTGATTACAAAAGTGAACGCAAAGAACGTTGAAAATAAAAAAGCACACTTCAAGCAAATTAATGTTGAATTAGAACAAGCTGCTAATCAATTGATTGAAAAAATCAACGCATTATAAGCAAAAAAAAGTGTAAAAAAGTGCAAATTTATTTTGGGAAATTGAAAAACCGCTTTATATTTGCACCCGTAATGACGCCGATGTAGCTCAGCTGGCTAGAGCAGCTGATTTGTAATCAGCAGGTCGTGGGTTCGAGTCCCTCTATCGGCTCAAAAAACGGAAACCATTCGCCTCGGCGAATGGTTTTTTTAATTATAGAGAGAGGTGTGAAATTTTTTTTGGAATATTAAAAAACATTTATATCTTTGCACTCGCAAAATAGGCCGATGTAGCTCAGCTGGCTAGAGCAGCTGATTTGTAATCAGCAGGTCGTGGGTTCGAGTCCCTCTATCGGCTCAAAAACCATCACAGAAATGTGGCGGTTTTTTTTATGCCATTTTTTAAAATTTCAATTCTAAAATTCCAAATGCCAATTTTTCGGCGAAGAAGAAGTTACACTAGGAATTCGAAAAAGATTGGTGGTTTTCTTTACGGAAGTTTTTCAAATATAGCTCGCGGTTTCAACCACAGAAAGCATATTAAATGAAACGTATTGCATTGTGGTGATTTAATTGTGTTTTAAAGATTGAAAATCGCTGGCGATAGCATTTATATCCTTTGTGGGATTTTTGTTGAATTTAAGCATAAAAAAAAACGTCCTGATAATTCAGGACGTTTTTCATTGTTGCTTTTATGTTTTATTCAGCTGGAGCTGGAGTTGTTGCAGCTGCTGGAGCATTTTGTTCTGCTTTTTTAACTTCAGCCACATACTTAGTTAGTTTCTTTCCGTAAAGTGATTGAGCCACTTTTGGAGTCATTGATTTTTGAATCGTATCAAGAAACTTAAGGTTGATATCGTAAATTTCTGCTAAAGCAATATAAGGCGCTACTTCGTGATCTTTATTGTTGATGGCAAAGTTTGTAGCGTATAAATATTTTCTTTTGATGTTTGACTGTTGTTTCGCGTCAATACTGTCAACTGCTTTTTGATCTTGTCTTTTTAAAGCTTTGAATTTTGATTCTACCATAGACAAGTTTTCGTCTCTAAAACGTGTGTTTATTTTTTGGTATTCCTCATATAATTCCTGGTTTTTAGATCCAGTAATTTTTGCACCAGCAATGAAGTTGTCCAGATTAGTATCGATATTGATAGTTCCTGGCTCGGCAAAGAATAAAATGTTATTGTCTAATGAGTTTGTTACACCTCGATCCAAATATAAATAGAGCATTTCTGGAGATTCTAATTTAATATCTCTTTCAAAAGCTGAGTTTCCATCAATTTTGATGCTGTCAATAGCAACAAGAGAAGTGTCGACAATTCTTTGGATATATAAAGTTCCGGTTTTTAAACCTTTAATGTTTCCTGTGATGTGTAGGTTATCAGCAGCTGATTCTTTTTTGCTGCAAGATGCTAATACTGCAAGAGTAACAAAAGCAATTAGTGTTTTTTTCATTAGTTTTTGAGATTTTGGTGCAAAATAAAGAAAATAGTTTAAATGTAAATAGGGGGTGATGTTTTATTTTTTATAAAAAAAATAAATCCCAATTTATTTCTAAATTGGGATTCTAAAGTAATGCAAGAAAAGGTTTTACATCGACAAAATAAACGAAGTGCCATTTTCGTGCGTATACGTGTAATTTGAGTCGCAGTCATTGTTTCCGTAATCTATAACTCCGTTTAAAATACCTCCTTGTACTTTTAATTGTCCTTTGGAGATAAATAGGCATGAATATTTTTTAATTAGCGGTTCTTTTACTGTCAAAGTAAGTGCTACACCATTTGAAGATGTTACGGTATGCGTGCCATCGATAATTTCATAAACGTTGTCAGATAAAATCAAAGGCGTGTCTGCGCCTGCAGTTTGTTTAGTAGTGTAAGTTCCTGAATTGGTATAAACTCCTCCTTGTAAATCTGTTAATTTTCCATTCATAACTTTTCTAGTCCATTGCGGTGTAGAAGCAACAGTTGTAGTGTTTGTATATTCAATAGTTCCTTCTAATTTGATGTCTTTTATAGAATAGTCAATTCTTTTAATTGTCATTTTGCTTCCAGTTTCTGTAATGGGTCCAGAAAGCGTTACTTCTAGTTTTCCTTTACGCGTAAGATTATTTTCGTCTTTGCATCCTGCTGTTCCAAAATCGGCTAAAAAGACTTTAGGGTAATTTCCTCCATTTGGCGTTGTAATGGTAATTGTTGCGCAAATTCCAGGAGGTGTATCGGCAGGTTTTCCAGAAGTTGAGGTGCTTGTGCTGATTAAAAGACTGGTGTTAAGATCCATTTCGTTTGAAGCGTCAACGGCAACTGAAGCTCCAATGCTGGTCAAGTCTGTTGAAACGGCCGGGTCGTTATTGTCGCTTGAACAAGAGACATATAAAAGTGCTGTAGCACAAATGGTTGTTAATAAAATAGCAGTTTTTTTCATAGGGTCTTTTTGTTTTGGGTTAGATTAATAAGGCAGTCAAATGTAATAAAAAATTTGAATTGCAATAAAGATCATTTAGTGGTAATCTATAGCGCTTTATAACGAATTTTTGAAGAAAAAATTATGGTTGAAGAGATGAGAAATAAAAAAAGCTGCCCAGTTTGGGCAGCTTTTACTAAGATAGCATCTAAATGCTTATTTGATCATTTCGAAACTTCTTTTTACGAAAGCAGTAAGCGCTTCGCCTTTTAACAGGTTTTGAGATAATTTAGCTAAATCTAAAGCTTGCTTAACTAAATGCTCTTGGTGTGTTTTGTCTTCTGTATTTAAAATACTTGAAGCTAAATCAGAATTGGTGTTTACAACCAGATTGTACATTTCTGGCATATTACCCATTCCGAACATTCCGCCACCACCTGTTTGGCTCATTTCTTTCATTCTACGCATAAATTCTGGTTGCGTGATGATGAATGGAGCTGCTTGAGAATCCATAGCTTCCAATTGAACGCTGTATGCTTTTGGAATATAAGCTTCTAAAGAAGTTTTTAAAGCTGCTTTTTCGTCATCAGAAAGTTTAGAAATAGTGTTTTCTTCTTTTTTGATTAAATTGTCAATGTGATCAGAGTCAACACGTACAAAAGTTAATCCGCTATTGTCGTTTTCGATTTTTTGAATCAAATGCGAAATAATAGGAGAATCTAAAAGCAATACTTCGTAGCCTTTGTCTTTTGCTGCTTCAATGTAAGAATGCTGAGCATCTTTATTTCCAGCATAAAGAACTACTAATTTATCATCTTTATCAGTTTGGTTTTCTTTTAGTTTTTCTTTTAATTCTTCTAATGTAAAGTAAGTGTCATCTACAGTTGGATACAAAACAAATGCACCTGCTTTTTCGTAGAATTTCTCTTCAGAAAGCATTCCGTATTCTAAAACGATTTTAATATCGTTCCATTTTGCTTCAAAATCAGCACGGTTTTCGTTAAATAAAGCTTTTAATTTATCTGCTACTTTACGAGTAATGTAGTTTGAGATTTTCTTAACAGCTCCGTCTGCCTGTAAACCAGAACGAGAAACGTTCAATGGAATATCTGGAGAATCGATAACACCTTTTAACATTGTCAAAAATTCAGGAACAATTCCTTCTACGTTGTCTGTAACGTAAACTTGGTTTTGGTACAACTGAATTTTATCTTTTTGGATTTGCATATCATTACCCAATTTCGGGAAATACAAAATACCAGTTAAGTTAAAAGGATAATCTACATTTAAATGAATGTGGAATAATGGCTCTTCAAATTGCATTGGATACAATTCTCTGTAGAAGTTTTTGTAATCTTCGTCAGATAATTCAGAAGGCTGTTTTGTCCAAGCTGGATTTGGGTTGTTGATAATGTTGTCTGTTTCAACCGTTTCATTAACGTAATCTTCTGGAGCATCTTCTGGTTTAGGAAGAGTTTCAGTTCTTGTTCCGAATTTAATCGGAATAGGCATGAACTTGTTGTATTTGTTTAATAAACCACTAATTTTAGAATCATCTAAAAATTCAAGAGAATCTTCAGCAATATGAAGAATGATTTCTGTTCCGCGTGAAGTTTTGTCAGCTGGTTCTAAAGTAAATTCAGGACTTCCGTCACATGTCCAATGTGCCGCTGGCTCATCTTTGTATGATTTCGTAATGATTTCAACTTTTTCAGCTACCATAAAAGCAGAGTAGAAACCAAGACCAAAATGTCCGATAATTCCAGAATCTTTAGCAGAATCTTTGTACTTGTCTAAAAATTCTTCAGCACCAGAAAAGGCTACCTGATTAATGTATTTTTCAACTTCATCAGCAGTCATTCCCAAACCTTGATCGATAATGTGGATTTTTTTACCTTCTTTATCTACTTTTACTTCGATAATTGGGTTTCCGTATTCCACTTTAGCTTCACCAATGCTAATAAGATGTTTTAATTTTAAAGTAGCATCAGTACCATTAGAAACAAGCTCGCGTAAGAAAATTTCGTGGTCGCTGTATAAGAACTTTTTAATTAAAGGAAAAATGTTTTCTACTGAAACATTAATTTTACCTGTTGCCATATTTTTTAATTTTTGATTTAATTTGATGATTTTCATTCGTTCAAATAAAATACCAATTGTATTTTGGGTGACAAAATGTCGCAAATGTTAATTTTGAAAGAAAATAAATAGATTCTAAAACGAAAATTATCTTTATGAATCGTATATTTGTGGTACAATAATTGTTAAAAAGGCAAGTATTAATCTAAAAAAAAATTGTACAAAATGAAGAAGAGTATTTTTATATGCTTGATTGCCGCTATGTTCTTTGCGTGTAAATCAGCTTCGTCAACAGCTTCATCTTCTGAGGCTACTACGCTTTCGACAAAACTTGACAAATCGACTCAAGTAGCGCTAAAAGGAAATTGGGTACTTACCAATGTTTCTTACCCAGGTTCTGATTATATCAAAGTAAATTCATTTGATCTTGCAGATTCAAAATGTTTTATTGGAAGTACTTGGAGCTTTATTTCGAATAATAATAAAGGAACAATGGCTTTGACTTCGCCAAGTTGTACTGGATTTTCTTCGCCAATTGTATGGAGTATCAACAATCAAGGTTTGTTTGTGTTGAAAATTCTTAATGCAGGAGAAAAAGCGAAGAAAGTAAGAGATGGTTATTTGCTTAAAGTTGCAGGTGTAACTGAAAGTTCTTTTCAGTTAATTGATAATATCAATGTAGGTGGTCAGGTAAAAGATGTGGTTTACCAATTTCAAAGAGCTAATTAATATTTTAAAGATATAGAAAATGAGAAAGATAACGGTTTTAGGTTTAAGTAGTTTAATGGTTATAGCTAGTTTTTTTACAAGCTGTGATTCAGTAAAAAACGCAAATAATACACAAAAAGGAGCGGGAATTGGTGTAGTTGCAGGTGGTGTTATTGGTGGTATTTTAGGAAATAATATCGGACGAGGCGGAAACGCTGCTTTAGGAGCTGCAATTGGAGCTGCAGTAGGTGGAGGAACTGGAGCTTTGATTGGTAATAAAATGGATAAACAAGCTCGTGAAATTGATCAAGCTTTGCCAGGTGCTTCTGTTGAAAGAGTTGGTGAAGGTATTCACTTGACATTAAACGAAAATGCAGTTCGTTTTGATACTAATAAATCTACTTTGACAACTCAAGCAAAAGCTAATTTAGATAAATTAGTTCCTGTATTTAATGAGTATGGAGATACAGATATTCAAATTTTTGGTTACACAGATAATACTGGGAAACCAGAATATAACTTGACACTTTCTGGACAAAGAGCTGCTTCTGTGCAAGCTTATTTAGTTTCAAAAGGATTAAAATCAAGCCGTTTCAAAACTTCAGGTTTAGGAATTGCAGATCCAATTGCAACAAATGATACTCCAGAAGGTAGAGCTCAAAACCGTCGTGTTGAATTCTCAATTACAGCAAACGACAAAATGGTAAATGACGCTAAAGCAGAAGCTGGAAAATAGTTTCTAATAAAATAAATTATCAAAAAAGCTGTTTCAAATAATTGAAGCAGCTTTTTTTTGACTTTAGAAATTAAACATTGTAAATTTGACGACTCATATTACAACTCATGCTTGACATTCAAAATATATCTTTTTCGTACACCGAAAGCCCCGTTATAAAAAACATCTCCTTTTCTATTGAAAAAGGCCAGAATATTGCGATTATTGGTGAGAGTGGCTGCGGAAAAAGTACGCTACTCAAGCTTATATACGGATTATACGATCTGGATGAAGGGAAGATTTTTTATGGTGATAAACCAATCTTGGGACCAAAGTTCAATTTGATTCCAGGGATGCCTTATATGAAATATCTGGCACAGGATTTTGATTTGTCTCCATACGAAACGGTGGCAGAAAACGTAGGTAAGTTTCTCTCGAACGGTTTTGCAAACATGAAAAAGCTTCGTGTTCAGGAATTGTTGGAGATGGTAGAAATGGATCAGTTTGCTAATGTTAAGACTAAATTTCTAAGTGGTGGACAACAGCAAAGAGTGGCGCTGGTTAGAGTTTTGGCTTTAGAACCAGAAGTAATTTTGTTAGACGAGCCATTTAGTCAGATAGATGCTTTTAGAAAAAATGCTTTACGTCGTAATTTATTTCGTTATCTAAAACAAAAAGGAATTACATGTATTATTGCAACACATGATAGTACAGATGCTTTGTCTTTTGCCGATCAGGCAATCGTGATGAGAAACGGAGAAGTACTGGTAAAAGACGATCCTTCAAAAATATATGAAGATCCAAAGGTTAAATATGTGGCATCTTTGTTTGGAGAAGTAAATGAAATTCCGACTCATTTATTATTGTCTTACGCAGACGAAACACATAAAACATTAGTTTATCCGCATCAATTTAAAATGGTTTCAGAATCAAAATTGATGGTAAAGATTAGAAGAACTTATTTTAGAGGAAGCCATTATTTAATTGAAACAGTTTACAAAAGGCAATTGATTTTCTTTGAAAGCGAAATAGATTTGCCGATTGAGCAGGAAGTTTTCTTAGCATTAAATTATTTATAATATAACAGCCCGAGGATTTAAAAAAAGATTCTCGGGTTTCTTTTTTAAATAAAACTGGTTTTTAAGTAAATGTTCAACAAACCTCAGATGCACTTTTCAATTTTTAGCAGAAATTAAGATGTATTATTGATTTTTTACGATATAAAATGGCGCAATGCAATGTATAATTAAACTATATTAAATTGTTAATAACGAAAAAAATAGTATTTTGTGTACGTATTTTTTAAAGTATGCGTAAATTTGCAATCCAATTTTTTAATAAATAATAATAGATTATGTATCATTCAAAAATAGCTGGTTTAGGATATTATGTTCCTTCCAATGTGGTGACTAACGATGATTTGTCTAAGATAATGGATACCAATGATGAATGGATTCAGGAGAGAACTGGAATTCAGGAAAGAAGACACATTATCCGTGGAGAAGATACCACAACTTCAATGGGAGTAAAAGCAGCTAAAATTGCGATAGAACGTTCTGGCGTTGCCAAAGAAGATATTGATTTTGTAGTTTTTGCTACATTAAGTCCAGATTATTATTTTCCAGGACCAGGAGTTTTGGTTCAAAGAGATTTAGGTTTGAGAACAGTTGGAGCATTGGATGTTAGAAATCAATGTTCTGGTTTTGTTTATGCAATTTCTGTTGCAGATCAATATATTAAAACCGGAATGTATAAAAATATTTTGGTTATTGGTTCTGAAGTTCACTCTACCGGATTAGACATGACAACACGCGGGCGTGGAGTTTCTGTAATTTTTGGAGATGGAGCAGGAGCTGCAGTTTTAAGCCGTGAAGAAGATTTAACGAAAGGAATTTTATCTACACATTTGCACTCTGAAGGTGAGCATGCGGAAGAATTGGCTTTGCAAGCGCCAGGAATGGGAGCGCGTTGGGTAACAGATATTATTGCAGATAATGATCCGAATGATGAAAGTTATTACCCGTATATGAACGGACAATTTGTATTTAAAAATGCTGTAGTTCGTTTTGCTGAAGTAATCAATGAAGGATTGGAAGCAAATGGTCTTCAGGTTTCAGATATTGATATGTTGATTCCGCATCAAGCAAATTTGAGAATTTCGCAATTTATTCAAAATAAATTCAAATTAACAGACGACCAAGTTCATAACAATATTCAGAAATACGGAAACACAACAGCAGCATCTATTCCGATTGCTTTGACTGAGGCTTGGGAACAAGGTAAAATCAAATCTGGAGATACTGTAGTTTTAGCAGCCTTCGGAAGTGGATTTACTTGGGCAAGTGCGATTATTAAATGGTAAAATAATCATCTTACATTATATTTTTTTAAAACCTGCTTCTTGTTCGGAGCAGGTTTTTTTTATAGCCATTTGAGCTGAGCGAAGCCGAAGCTCCCGTTCCAATAGTAGCGCCCTTCGACTTCGCTCAGGGAGACAAAACTTTGATGGCTGTATGTGTTTGATTTCTATTTGTCAGGCTGAGCGAAGTCGAAGCCCACGTTCCAATAGGATCGCCCTTCGACTTCGCTCAGGGTGACAAAGCTTTGACGATTGTATGTGTTTGATTTCTATTTGTCAGGCTGAGCGAAGTCGAAGCCACGTTTCTATTATCACGCTCTTTTTAATATTTTTGAATTAAATTTCTTACTTTTATTGTTTTTGAAGTAAAAAATTATGAAAAGATATTACGTCTATATTTTAAAATGCTCTGATGGAAGTTATTACACAGGAATGACAAATGATATAAATAGAAGACTAAGTGAACATAATTATGGTTTAAATAAAGAAAGCTATACATTTAATAAAAGGCCTTTGGAGTTGGTGTTTTGTACAGAGTTTAATGATGTTATCCAAGCCATTGCATTTGAAAAGCAAGTAAAAGGCTGGAGCAGAAAAAAGAAAGAAGCTATAATAAAAGATAAATGGGAGGATTTGAAAAAACTTTCACAATGTTTGAACAAAACAACTCATAAAAATTTTAATAAAAAGGATGTTTAGTATTAAATTAGCCGTCGGTTCTGTTTACTATAACAAAGAGACTTGTCAGGCTGAGCGGAGTCGAAGCCCACGTTCCAATAGGAGCGCCCTTCGACTCCGCTCAGGGAGACAAAGATTGAACATAATTTTTTTGCAGCTTGTCAGGCTGAGCGGAGTCGAAGCCATTTTAATACAATACAAATGAAAAAAAATCAACTAGAAATAGCTTGTTTCAATTATGAATCGGCAGTAATTGCTCAAGCAAATGGCGCGGATAGAATTGAGCTATGTGAAAATATGAAACTGGGAGGAACTACGCCAAACTCTATTTTGGTAGTAAAGGTTCGAGAAAGTATAAATATAAAAATGCATGTTATTATAAGGCCTCGAGGTGGTGATTTTGTCTATTCTGACGAAGAACTTACCGAAATGAAACAAGATATCAAGCAATATAAAAAACTAGGCGTTGATGGTTTCGTTTTCGGAATTTTAAAAGAAAACGGAAAAGTAAATAAAAAGCAGAATAAGGAATTAGTGCATTTGGCGCATCCATTATCGTGTACTTTTCACCGTGCTTTTGATGTAGTTAAAAATCCTGAAAAAGCACTTGAAGATGTGATTGATTGTGGCTTCAAAACCATTTTGACTTCAGGTCAAGGTGTGAATGTAGAAGAAGGAATTTTGGCTCTAGAAAGGCTTCAAGAACTAGCGGGAGACAGAATTGAAATTATGCCAGGAGGAGGTTTAAGATCTTCAAATATCAAACTGTTGCAAGAAAAATTAGATCTTACTTATTATCATTCTTCAGCAATCACAGATAATTCTGAAACGGCAAATCCAGAAGAAATAAAGGAGTTGCGTAACTTTTTATAGAATAGAATAAAAAAAAAGTCTGGAGGTGGCAATCTCCAGACTTTTTTTCTACAAGAAATTATTCAAAAAATTATTTAAAAAATTTTCTCAGACAAGATTAGAACATTCCACCCCCGCCTTTGTTAGTATTGTCGTCTCTTTGTTTACGCTGTAAATTTTTGATTTTTCCGCCTCCAAAGTTATAAGTCAAACCAAAGTAAACCGTTTGGCTTTCCCATTTAAACTGACCTGCTTGAGGATAAGGGTACATGGTATCAAAAGCATATTTCATTGTATTGAAAACGTCATTGAAACGAACACTTAAATTCATTTTGTTGTCCAACAAGGTGTAACGTGTACCAATATCCATTTTATACATTTCGTGGCTGTTGTTTTGAAGCCCGTCTGTAGCACCTCTATAGAATCCGAAAGCTAAGAAACTTAAACGTTTGTTTACTTTAAAATTAGAGTTCATACGTCCGTTGAAAGCAGCAACAGTAATTTTTCTATCGATTGGATTACTTGTATTTGTTGCAGGATCGTATTGGAATACAATACCTTGCTGATTAATACTTGAGAAATCAATCGATGGTTGGATATCCCACCATTTTGTGATTTTGTAATTGAAAGAAACTTCAAATCCGTAAGCTGTATTGTGATCGTAGTTGGTAAAACTCATGATTTGTTTTTCCATGCTCGGATCTGCTGGATCAGGATATAAAATTCTGCTGATTTGGTCATTAATACTTCTCACAAAAACTCCAGTTGTAAAACTTCCTTTTTCAAGAGTTTTAGTATAATTTACTTCAACTGAGTTGGTAAACTGAGGTCTTAATTCAGGATTTCCTAATGAAGTAACTAACGGAGTAGCAAATTCACGAATAGGTTTTGTCTGTTCTAAACTCGGACGGTCTACACGACGGCTGTAGCTAAACTGCAACGTGTTTTTCTCATTCAAATTATACGTTAAATATGCTGATGGATACAATGTAATATAATCATCATCAAATTTAGTCTGACCGTAATTTAAGTTAGCTTGTACTTTATAGCTTTCAAAACGCGCACCCAATTGATAGCTAAACTTTTTGTATTTCTGTCCAAATGTTACATAAGCAGAATAAATATCTGTGTCATAAGTATAATGAGACGTTTGATCTGCTACTGGTAACAAAGGATTTCCAGTCACATAATCGTTATCTGTTCTCGTGATTCTTGCCTCAGCTCCAGCTTCAAGGGTTGTTTTTTCGTTTAACGGATTAACATAATCTACGTTTACAGTACTTAAATTTCTAGTTCCTTGCAGAAAATCATTGTATACAATACCCGAAGCAGTATTGTCAATTTTGGTCGTCTTAGTATCAAAAGCAGCATTTTGAGTTTTTTTATTATCACTATAATTTGCTTCAAAATCTAAAGTGTGACCTTCTTTTTTAAAGATGTGTTTGTAGGCCAAATTGTATGTTCCAACTCTGTCAGGTCCCCAATAGCTTGATTTCTGAAAGATATTAGAAATATCAGAACCCGTTACATTATTGTAATCAATATCAGTGTCTACAAAACCTTTTCCGTTAGATTTGTTTTGATTGGTGTAGAAAGACAAAGTATTATGATCATCAATTAAATAATCCATTCCGATTTTGTATAAGTAAGAATCATTATCATTCAAAACAGCTATATTTTGAACTATATCTTGATCAAATCTTTGGATGAATCCTGTGTTTTGGTAAGTGCCAAAGTTTTGCCCCACATTTCCAAAGAAATTTACTTTCCCGGTTTTGTAATTTAAATCTAAAGACTGATTGTATTTTGCCGTTTTACCAAAAGTAATACCGCCACTGTAGCTTCCGTTAAAACCAGTGTTTGCATTTTTGTGCAAGATGATATTAATGATTCCAGACATTCCTTCAGGATTGTATTTTGCACTTGGGTTCGTAATCAATTCAATTTTCTTGATAGAAGTTGAAGGAATTTGTTTTAACAATTGAGCAGGATCAATATTCGTTGGACGCCCATCAATTAATACACGAACATTATCATTTCCGCGAAGCGAAAGCTTTCCGTCCTGATCTACGTTTACAGAAGGAATATTGTTCATGATGTCAGATGCCGAAGCTCCTGCAGTTGTCAAATCTTTACCAACGTTAACTACTTTTCTGTCAATTTTTTGTTCGATTGTAGAACGTTCTGCGATAATGTTAACCCCTTTTAATTGCGTTGCTTCTTCTTCAAGAGCTACATTTACAGTAGCATTTTTTTTGTTTTCGCTCAAAAGAACAGAACCGATATATTTTCTAAATCCAATATATTGAATCTCGATAGTGTAACTTTTTAAAGCAATGTTTTTAAATGAATAGTCTCCGTTATCGTCTGTATTTACTCCAGAAACCACTTTTCCATTTTCTTTAAGCGAAACAGTTGCATAAGAAATCGGCGCATTGTTCGACTTTTCTGTAATTTTTCCAGTAATACTTCCAGTATTCTGGGCCTGTGCAGTTGCGATTATACCTAATAACGCAAACAGAAAGAATTTTAATTTCATGATTTTTTTACTGATTATTTTTGATTTGATTGATGATGATGATTTCGTTTTGTTAGTTTTTTCTTTTTTTCTTTTTCTTGACCTTAAAAAATTAGAGTCTCTATTAAGACTCTTTTACAGTTGATATGTTACAAGAAATTAAATAAAAAAGTGTGTTTTTTTTCTCGTTGGCTGTTTTGTAAGAGATTACGGTTTTGATTTTTTGATAATTTTAACAATTAAAAAATGTGCTTTTTTGTCAAATTGAAATTCTTTTTCTGAATTTAATATGTTTTTGATTTTCTCTAATTGATGAATAAGCAGTATCTTTGCTCACTTTAAAATAAGTTTACATGTCATTATCACAAATTCTTACACCTTCTATACAAAAAGCAATACAAGCATTATTTGATGTTACTGTTGATAAAATCGAGTTTCAAACTACTAGAAAAGAGTTTGAAGGAGATATTACAATGGTAATTTTCCCTTTGCTAAAAGTGATTAAAAGTAATCCGGCTGAATTGGGAAATAAAATTGGAAATTATCTTGTTGAGAATGTTTCTGAGGTTGCTCGCTTTAATGTAGTTTCTGGTTTCTTGAATATTGTTATCTCAGACAGTTATTATGTGAATTTCTTTAACGGAATAAAAGATCAAAAACAGTTTGGTTTTGTAGCTCCAAATCCGGCAGAGAAGGCAATTATGGTAGAATATTCTTCTCCAAACACTAATAAACCTTTGCACTTAGGACACGTTCGTAACAATTTGTTAGGATATTCTGTTGCAGAGATTTTAAAAGCTTCTGGTAAAAAAGTGTATAAAACTCAAATTATCAACGATAGAGGAATTCATATTTGTAAATCAATGCTGGCTTGGGAGAAATTCGGAAACGGAGAAACGCCTGAAGCATCTGGTTTAAAAGGGGACAAATTAGTTGGTAAATACTACGTTGAGTTTGATAAAGCTTACAAAAATGAAATTAACGGTTTAATAGAAACTGGTAAAACGGAAGAAGAAGCCAAAAAACAAGCGCCAATTATTATCGAAGCGCAAGATATGCTTAAGAAATGGGAAGCTGGTGACGAAAAAGTGATTGAGCTTTGGAAAAAAATGAACGAATGGGTTTATGAAGGTTTCGCAACAACTTACAGTAATCTTGGAGTTAATTTTGATAAATATTACTACGAAAGCAATACTTATTTATTAGGAAAAGATGTTGTTCAGGTAGGTTTGGATAAGGGCGTTTTCGAAAAAGATCCAGATGGTTCTGTTTGGATTGATTTGACAGACGAAGGTCTTGACAGAAAAATTGTTTTACGTTCTGATGGAACAGCGGTTTATATGACCCAAGATATCGGGACTGCAATCCAGCGTGTTAAAGACATGCCAGATGTTGGAGGAATGGTTTACACTGTAGGAAATGAACAAGATTATCACTTTAAAGTATTATTCTTAATCTTACAGAAATTAGGTTTTGACTGGGCTTCAAGTTTATATCACTTATCATACGGAATGGTAGATTTGCCATCTGGAAAAATGAAAAGCCGTGAAGGAACAGTTGTCGATGCTGATGATTTGATGCAAGATATGACCGATACAGCCAAACAAATCGCAGAAGATTTAGGGAAATTGGATAGCTATTCTGCCGAAGAAAAAGCAATACTGTATAAAACAATTGGATTGGGAGCTTTAAAATATTACATTTTAAAAGTAGATCCTAAAAAACGTATCTTGTTTAACCCAGAAGAATCTGTCGATTTTGCTGGAAATACAGGTCCGTTTATTCAATATACTTACGCGAGAATTCAGTCCATAATCCGTAAAGCCGATTTTGATTTCTCTGCGAAAATTGAAATCGAAGAATTGCATGAAAAAGAGAAAGAATTGGTAAAACAAATCGAACTTTTTCCAGAAGTAATTCAGAATGCGGCTCAAAATCATAGTCCAGCATTAATTGCCAATTATACTTATGATTTGGTAAAAGAATATAACTCTTTTTACCAATCAGTACATATTTTAGGAGAAGTTGATTTAACTAAAAAAATATTCAGAGTGCAGCTTTCTCAAAAGGTTGCAGAGGTAATCAAATCTGCATTCCAGTTATTAGGAATTGAAGTTCCAGAGAGAATGTAAGAATTAAAGCCTAAGAAATTTTAAAGCCAATAGTTTTCGAACTATTGGCTTTTTTTATTGCTTTTTTGGCTTATCCGGTAATATTTGCAGTTTGATTCTATATTAGTTTTGCATCATATTTCACAGTATTTAATTGCATAGTCATTAAGATATCTCCTAATATTCGTTTTTTAACTATTTTGAATTAGTAAGCTTTAGTATAAATGATAAAGGATTAAAACCATCTAATAATAGATGGTTTTTTTGTTTTAAGTATTTGTAAGTTTATTATTATATTTATTGATGTTAAATAAGTGTAAAATCTTGTTAAAATTAATTTAATTTTATAAGTTGCGCCCCTTAATTCAAACAAACTATAATGAAAAGAAAATTTAAAGGATTTGCAATTCTTGTGTTTTTGTTGACTGCTCAATTGTTTTTTGCGCAGGAAAAAACAATTTCAGGAATTGTATCAGATGGCAGCGGACCAATTCCAGGTGCGAATGTTGTGGTAAAAGGAACTAGCAATGGAGTTCAAACCGATTTTGATGGAAAATACAAGATTAAAGCAAAAACAGGAGATGTTCTGGTTTTTTCTTACATGGGGATGAAAGATCAGTCGGTTACCGTTGGAAATTCATCTTCTGTAAATATTAAAATGCAGGAAGGTGGTGAACAATTAGAAGAAGTTGTGGTTCAGGTGGCTTATGGGACACAAAAGAAACAAGAAATTACAGGAGCCGTGACCAAAATTGATTCCAAACAGTTAGAAAATACTCAATCTTCAAATGCAGTTCAATCTCTAAGCGGAAAAGTGGCTGGTGTTCAAATCGCTGCTAATTCTGGACAACCAGGAGATAAGCCTCAAGTAAGATTTAGAGGTATTGGCTCTATTTCATCATCTAATGAGCCATTATACGTAGTTGATGGTATACCATATAATGGAGATATTAATGCAATTGCTTCTCAAGATATTGAATCTATTAGTTTTTTAAAAGATGCGTCGTCAAATGCTCTTTATGGAAGCAGAGGAGCTAATGGAGTAATTATTATTACAACCAAGAAAGGTAAAAAAGGACAGTTGAATGTAACTTATGAAACTAAAATTGGAGTTAATTCGAGAGCAGTTCCAGAATATGATATGATTACTGATCCGGGAGAATATTATAAAGCTATTTATAATAGAATTAGAAATGGATTAATTTATCAAGGCCAAACATCTGCAAATGCATCAGTGACAGCAACTCAAAATTTGATTAATGGAGATACTTACTCTTTAGGATATAATAATTACAATGTTCCAGACAATCAAGTAATAGATCCTGTTACTGGAGAAATTAACTCAAATGCTAAATTATTATACCATGATAATTGGGCTAAAAATTTATTTAGAGATGCGTTAAGAACAGAACATTATCTTAGTCTTTCAGGGAGTACCGAGAAGCTTAATACTTATTTATCTGTAGGATATCTTGCAGACAATGGATATACTATTAACTCTAATTTTAAACGTACAACTGTTAGAGCAAATTTAGATTATACAGTAAATAGTAAAGTTAAAGTTGGTGCCAATTTAAATTATGCAAATTCAGATCAAAATGCACCAATATCGCAAGTTTCATCTACTACTTATAGTAATTTATTTTACTGGTCAAGAAATATTGCACCTATTTATACAATTTGGCAAAGAGATAATAACGGGAGCTTTATTATGAATGCGGATGGTACAAAAGCTTATGAATTTAATAAATCTGGTGATAGACCTTATGGTTCCAATCTTAACCCTTACGCAACTACTTTGTTGAATACAAATTTAAATGAAGAAAATAAATTTGGAGCTCGAGGCTATGTTTCTATAGATTTCTTAAAAGATTTTAATTTTAGATATAATTTAGGTTATGACCTATTATCAGGTTATTATTTAAATACAGCCACTGGACTTGGAGGAGATGCAATCGGGGTTAATGGTAGAATTGGAACAGCCACAAAAACTGATTATACCATAACGAATCAACAATTATTATCTTGGAAAAAAACATTTGGAAATCATAGTTTAGATATTTTAGTAGGTCATGAGTCATCTGATTTTACATCAAAAATGTTAGCTGGACAAAAAAATAATATTGTAATACCTGATTTAACTATTGTAAGCAATGCAACAGTGTATAGCTATTTTGACGGGTATAATGATCTGTATAAAGTTGAAGGTTATTTTTCTAAATTTAATTACAACTACAAAAGTAAGTACTTCATAAATGGTAGTTTTAGAAGAGATGGTTCATCTGTCTTTTCTCCTGAGAATAGATGGGGTAATTTCTACGGATTTGGAGGAGCCTGGTCTGTTGCAAAAGAATCGTTTTTTCCTAAGTCTAAAACGATTACCGATTTAAGAATTAAAGGGAGTTATGGAGAACAAGGAAATGATAATATTTATTATCCTTCAACATCACAAATAAGTCACCGCTCTTATTTCGGAAGTTCAAGAAATTATTATGCGTACCAGACTCAATACGAAATTGTACCTGATGCTGACGGAAACGCAAGTATTCTAACAGTTTATCAAGGAAACAAAGATATTAAATGGGAGAAATCTAAGAACTTAAATATTGGATTTGATATTCAGTTATTTAATAGGTTAAACATTGAAGCTGAATATTTTGAAAGAAATGTAAGTGATTTAATTTATAACCGTCCTAATTCGCCATCTACAGGAGTGTCTTTTATCACTGAGAATATTGGAGATATGTCAAATAAAGGGATAGAAGTCAACTTAGGTCTTGATATATTAAAATCTGACACTGTTGATTTTAATATTTGGGCCAATGCAACACATTACAAAAACAAAGTTACCGCATTGCCTAGTCCATTTACAAATGGTATTTTTAGATTCGAAGTTGGGGCACCAGCATATTCTTATTATATGAGAGAATTTGCAGGTGTAGATAAAACTAATGGAGACGCTTTATGGTATATGGATCAGAAAGACACTTCTGGAAATGTAGTAGGTAAAGTAACTACTAATGTTTATGGAAATGCAACACAATACTTAAGTAAAAAAGATGCGAATCCTGATGTTTATGGAGGATTTGGAACTATGGTAAGATATAAAAATATCACATTACAAGGAAGTTTTGCATACCAGTTCGGAGGATATTTGTATGATGGCCTCTATCAAACATCGATGTATTCAGGTTCAGATAATATTGGACAAAACTATCATAAAGATGTAAACAAAGCGTGGTCGATTGACAATCCAAATTCTGATATTCCAAGAATTGATCATGTTTCAACTCTTCAAATGGCAACATCAGATTATTTCTTGATAAAATCTAACTATATCAGTTTACAAGATGTTTCACTATCATATGATTTTAAAAATAGTCAGCTTTCAGATCTTGGAATTCAATCAACAAAATTTAGTTTGATGGGGTCAAATTTAGCTTTGTGGTCAGAAAGAAAAGGGATGGATCCTAGATTGAACAATTTAGGTGCACGAACTAACAACGGACAATCTCTAAATGTATACGGTGTTATGAAATCTGTATCGTTTGGTTTAACTGTAAATTTTTAAAAACATGAAAAAAATAATAATATTATCATTGTCGTTGTTGATTTTTACAAGTTGCGAAAGCGATTTTCTTGACACGACACCAGAATCTACTATTAATGATGAGCAATTAGCCTCTTCAGCAGAAGCAAATGAGGCAATTGTAAACGGAATTTATTCTGCTTTAAGATCCTATGGCTTATCTATAAATAATCATGAAGATTATGGACACAAATCTATTTTAACCGCTACAGATTTAATGAGTAATGACATGCTTATGACAAAATCAAGCTGGTACAGTAATTTTTATAATTATCAAGCAAGACAGCAAACTAATAATAGGTCGCGACTAGCATGGAGTACATATTATCCACAAATTAAAACTACAAATGTCGTATTGGCGGGAATTCCAGAAGAAGTTACAGATGATAAGTTAAAAGCAATTAGAGGACAAGCATTAGCTTTAAGAGGTTATTTTTATTTTATGTTGGCACGTATGTACGGACCAACTTATATTGGCAATGAAAATAAATTATGTGTTCCTCTTTATACTGAAGTTGTTTTTGAAGGTAAAGCAAGGTCTAAAGTGGCTGAAGTGTATGCACAGATTCAAGCTGATTTAAATGAATCGGTTGAATTACTTCAGGGATTTAAGCGTAAAAACAATAACGCAGTTGATCAATCTGTTGCTCAAGCATTTTTAGCCGATGTTTATCTGGAAATGGGTAAATACTCTGAAGCAGCTGTTTTAGCAAATACTGCTAGACAGAATTATCCATTGTTAACAGAGAACGAATGGATGCAAGGTTTTTATGATGTTAGTAATAAAGATACAATGTGGGGAGCATCAATAACATCTGCACAAAGTACTTTTGTGGCAAGTTTTTTCTCTCATTTTGATAATACTAATGAATCTGGATATGCGGGAGGTTTAGGTATTTATAAAAATATCGACAAAAGCCTATATGATTTAATTCCTAATACCGATTTTAGGAGAAATGCATTTGTGTCTCCAATAGGTAATTCCACATACCCATCATTGCCTGCTTACGCTAATTTAAAATTTATTGATCCAACAATCGATGCGGGGGACTATATTTATTTAAGAGCAGCATCAATGTATTACATAGAAGCTGAAGCTTACGCACGATCAGGAAACGAAGCATTGGCTAGGAAAACTTTATATGATATAACAGTTACTAGGGATCCAGCATATATATTGTCAACAAATACTGGAAATGACTTGATAAACGAAATAATTCTTCAGAAACGAATTGAATTATGGGGAGAAGGCTACGCCTGGTTTGATATGAAACGTTTAGGGGTAGCTCTTAGAAGGGATTATGTAGGATCTAATCATACTGCATTTGGTAAATTTAATATTCCAGTTGGAGACAATAAATTTATTTTTCAGATTCCACAAGCAGAAATTGATGCCAATCCATTAATTGTGCAAAATCCATTATAATAAAAATTAAAAAATAAAAAAATCCGGAAGCTTTAAAAACTTCCGGATTTTTTTTAAATGAATTTTCGTGTAAATAAGTATTAACGAGATTTGTGTATGTTGTTTTTATAAGTATGTTTACAGGAGGAAATAATTGGTTATTTTACAGCTAAAAGTGCCAATAAACAAAGAAGAAAAATCGGCTTACGATATTATAAAATAAATACGAGGAAGCCGAAAATCGTGAGAGTAGGCAAAATTTAAACCCAAAAACAAATGATTAAAAAACCTTTACTTTTAATGATGCTTCTTTTTGCATTTACAGCAACAAAAGCTCAAGATTTAATTAACCCATCTTATGGATTTTCGCACAGTAAAACAGCTTACATTACGCTAGCAGACGGAACAGAAATTAGCGGAACTATTCGTGATATTGATAGAGACAAAGGGTTAATTGAATTTATTAAATTACAAGACGCTGCTGGAAAAAAGCACAAATTAAAACCAGAAGATATTAAATTTATGTACTTGCCACCTAGTGGGCTTGATAATTTGACTAAAAAAATTGATTTTGGTACAGATTTTCAAAAATGGAACGATGATAAACTGAACCAAGAGTACTTAAAGGAAGGTTACGCATATTTTGAAACTGCTGATGTGCAAATCAAAAAGAAAAAATCAAAATTATTAATGCAACTTTTAAACCCTGCATTTAGTAAAGAATTTAAAATATACTGTGATCCACATGCAAAAGAAACTACTTCTTTAGGAGTTGGAGGTATTAAATTTGTAGGTGGAGATGCTAAATCTTACTATGTTGCTAAAAAAGATGCACCTGCATTTTTATTAAAGAAAAAAGAATACAAAAAAGAATTTGCAACGTTGTGGAGCGG
Source organism: Flavobacterium tyrosinilyticum (assembly GCF_023656565.1). Taxonomy (GTDB): domain Bacteria; phylum Bacteroidota; class Bacteroidia; order Flavobacteriales; family Flavobacteriaceae; genus Flavobacterium; species Flavobacterium tyrosinilyticum. Next base: position 219,771 of record NZ_JAMOKG010000004.1, on the reverse strand, counting down.
ATGTGACAAATTAATCACTGCATCTGCAGCAGATCCAAAATGGACAGATTTATCAAGACACGCTGTTACTTATTCTGAGTGTGCTCAGTAATTAATAGAACAAACAAAAAAATCCGGAAGCTTTAAAAACTTCCGGATTTTTTATTAACAACTAATTCTAATTACTTAACAAATTTGTCAATGATTTTATCTGTTTCTGCTTTTGCAGTATCTGGTTTTAAATCAAATAAAAGAGAGTAAAGTGCTTTTCTGTCAACTTTTGCCTCTAGGTTTAAATCTTGGTGTCTGTCAAAAAGAGTCTGCCATTTGTCACGAACATTTTTCCAAAGCGCGTTGTTTTCTTTCCACCATTTTTGAGCTGCCAGACATTTAACATCTGCAACTTTAGTATAAACGTCAAATCCTTTTTCTTGTGCTAACAAAACATCTTTTCCAGCATCGTCACGAACCAATTTGTCATTGTCTTGTTCATGATTCCATCCTGTAGAAGTGATTTCGTGAATGTTTCTTCTTTTTAAAACATTGTAATCGTTACGTTTTGTTTGCTCTCTTCTTGGAAGCGGTGCATCAGCAACGTTTGCCCAGTAATCTTGCCCGTCAACGTGAACCCATGTTGAAGACCCTTCATATCTTGGACTATCATCTACTTGATATACTTTTTGAGTCCATTGTCCTTTAACCGCTTTTTTGTCTAGCTTTTTGTATTTCCAAGTATTGCCTTTGTCAAAAGAGTATAAGTCTGTGTTTTCGTATAGCCAATCTTGTCTCCAGTGTTTGATGATCATATCGTCACTTACAATCAATAAGTGCTGCATAACAATTTTGTTTGGAGTATCCTCTAATAACTCTACCCATTCTAATGCAGATTCATGTTTTGTTTCTGATGGCTTATAGGTAAGAGTGTCTTTTGGATATGAAAATGTTTCTGTGAAATTAAACTTCACTTCGTAACAACCACACATTGATTTAATTGACTTAATGTCTTGTTGTTTTTTGTCCTGACTAAAACCAAGACTACATGTTAAAGCCAAAGCGGCTGACATAAAAAGGCTTTTTGAAATCATAACTTATTGTTTTGTTTTTAAATTTTTCGCAAATATATAAATTTAATTTAGAACAATTAAAAATAGTTATATATTTGCATCAATTATTAAGACTGAATAAAAATAATGAAAATTAAAATTACCTTTTTTGCTGGACTACTTTTTTGTACTTATTCTTTTGCGCAGCAAAAAGATACTATTAAATCGGCTGAAAAATTATCGGAAGTTGTTGTTACAGGGCAGTTTGAGCAACAATCTATAAAGAAGTCTGTTTTTAATGTACGTGTAATTTCAAAAGAAGATATTAAACAATTAGCAGCAAATAATCTTGCGGATGTTTTGAACCAATACTTAAACATTACAATTCGAAATAGTGGAAGTGATGGACGCTCGACTGTTTCTATGTTTGGATTGGATTCACAGTATTTTAAAATTTTAGTTGATAATATACCATTGGTAAGTGACACTGGAATGGGGACAAATGTAGATCTAACGCAAGTGAATCTTGATGACGTGGAGCGTATCGAGATTATAGAAGGCTCTATGGGAGTAACTCATGGTGCAAATGCAGTGACAGGTATCTTGAATATAATAACTAAAAAAGGTGGTGGTTATAGATGGCAGATAAGCGCAACAGTTCAAGAAGAAACCGTAGGAAATGAATATGGTCTTTTTGATAAAGGTCGTCATATTCAGGCAGCTAAGATAGCCCATAACTTTAATGAAAACTGGTTTATAAATATAGGAGGAAATCGTAATGATTTCGCAGGCTTTTATGACGATAAAGAAGGAAAAGATTATACTGGAAATGATGGTTTGCGAGGTTTCAGCTGGTTGCCAAAAGAACAATTAGTAGGAAATGCAATGCTGGGATATCAAAAGAATGACTTTAGAATTTTTTACAAGTTTGATTACTATGGAGAAAATGTTCATTATTATAATCCAATTATAATTCCGCAGGATAATTTTCCTTTTCCAAATACCTATTATACAAATGATAAAAGATTTATAACAAATCGCTTTTATCACCATTTAAATTCTAACGGAAAGCTTTTTTCTAAACTTAATTACAATGTTTCAGTTTCGCATCAAAAGCAAGAAAGGGATTTGGAGAAATTCAATTATCAGCTTGAAACAGAAAAAGAATTCGCTAACGATAGACAAACATACCAGTCTAAGGAAGTATTTTATTCTACAGGAACACTAAGTAATTTCTTTGATAGTAAAAAAGTTGATTTTCAAATGGGATATGAAATCACAAATGAGAATGGGTTTTATAATTCAGCAGCAGGAACTTTTAAAGATGATCAGCAGCAATTTAAAGACGTAAGGAAAAGACTTGAAAATTATGATATTTTCTCTGTAGCTGAAATTAATCTAAATGATAAATTTTCTATACGCCCAGGTCTTAGATACTCTTTTCAAGCACAATTTGATAATCAATACGCAAGTTCTTTAGGATTGAGATATCTCTTTAAAAAAGGGTTAGAAGCAAGAGCTTCACTTGGAAAATCTTATCGTACACCTAATTTTGATGAACTCTACACTTATTTTGTCGATTCAAATCATAATCTTCAAGGAAATCCCGATTTAGTTCCCGAAAATAGTACTTCATATGAGCTTAGTTTTAAAAGATCTTGCTTTTTTGATTCAGGTGCTCAGATTGCAAATAATTTGGCAGTTACTTATTTGAATGTCGATGACCGAATCGATATGGTCTTGACAGATGTAAATCCGTTAGTTTATAAATATGTAAACATTAATAAATACCAAATGTGGAATATCTCTACCACAGAACAGTATTCTTATAAAAATTGGAATATAAAAGTAGGAGCTGCACTGGTAGGAATTTCTCGAAAATTGGACCTGGCAGCTTTGAATGTAACATCTGATGATAAATTCTTGTATTCTTTAAACTTAAACTCTAGTATTTCATACAATATTCCGAAGTGGAATACACTATTTGCTCTTTACTATAAGTACAATGGAAAACAACAGCAATTTGTAGCGGGAACGGATACAGATGGAAGTGCTAAATTCTTTTTAAGTGAGATCAGTCCTTACAGCTGGATGGACGCTTCTGTTCGAAAATTATTTTTCAAGAATCAATTTGAAGTCACAGTTGGCGCTAGAAATTTATTTGACATAACCAATGTGCAGACTGTTCAAAGTGGAGGTTCAACAGGTGGCGCACACGCTTCTGGAAGTCCCGATTTATTATTAGGATACGGACGCTCTTACTTTCTTAAACTTACATATAACCTAAATTTTAATTAATACATAAATCCAATGAAAAAAAACTTTATTTTAATTATGTCCTTTATTTTACTGGCTTTTACAGCTTGTAATAGTGACGATGCTGAGCCGGTTGTAAACTCGGTTGCTTTTGCTGCGACATCAGTAAATTTAGCAAATGAATCGACTCCAATCGAAATTAAATTTGCTTCTCCAACTGCATCTGCTGGGTCATTGACTATTATCTATACTGAAACTTCAGTTGCAAATGGTACAGATTATAGCACTACGCCAGCTATTGCTGCAAATAAGATAATTGTTCCTTTCGAACAAAATGTTTCTTCTGTTAGTTTTACTTTTAAAAAATTAAAAGAGGCTATTGAAGGAGAAGTGAAAAATGTTGTGTTTACAATTTCAAGTGCAACAATAAACTCTACAATAGCTGAAAACAAAACAATTCAGGTTAATTTTAACGAAACAGCTTCTTTAGGATCTGCTTTAGCTCCTGAATTAGGAGGTTCTGCTCAAGCAAATCAGGTATTTGTTGACTTAAGCAGCGGAAAACTGACTAGTGTAGTAAGAACTTCTTGGGATTTGGGTTTCTATTCAGGATCAGAATTCAGAGTAGTATTAAATTCATCTTTAAAAATGTCTGCTAAAGCATTAGAGACAACTAATATTGATGAAGTTCAAGCTGAAGATCCAACGATGCTATTTTCTCAAGGAACCGGAAATCCTGCTTTAGTTGATGATCCAACTGGAGACCTTACAAAAACTACTATCGCAGCAGTTTCTGCAACTGATTCAGAAAATAAGGTTTACTTGATTAATATGGGGAATAATCCGGCAGCTGTTGGTCTAGGAGCTGAAGGAGCTGTGGCTGGAACTTCAAGAGGTTGGAAAAAAATCAGAGTTTTGAAAAGCGGAAATGATTATAAAATTCAATATGCAAACATTGACGCAACAACTCACGATGAAGTTGTAGTCTCAAAAAATAGTGCATTTAACTTTACATTCTTTAGCCTTTTAGATAAGAAAACAGTTAGCGTTGAGCCACAAAAAGTACAATGGGATCTAAACTTTACTTCATTTACAAATGTTATTCCAGGACAAACTGGATTAACTCCTTATTTGTATGCTGATTATGTAGTAAATAATAGTAAAGGAGGAGCTCAGACTTATCAAGTTCTTACAAGTGCATTTACATATGAAGCATTTACATTGGCAAATGTTGATAACACTAAGTTTAACAACGATCCAAGAAATATTGGTTCTAACTGGAGAGGAACAAGTGTGATTGGGCCTACTGGTCTTCCTGTTTCTCAATTTGTTTTAAGAACAGATCGTTTCTATGTTGTTAAAGATCCTGCAGGAAATATTTATAAATTGAAATTTACAGGAGGTTTAAGTGCAGCAGGAGAAAGAGGTTATCCAACATTCCAATATGCGATCTTAAAATAAATTCATAAATGAAAAAATCTAAAGATTATAAAGAATATTTCATTTTAACTTAAAAATGCTTCGGCATTAAATTTTAGTTAATCATTAGCTTTGTTTTTTTTATTTTTTTTTTGATTCAAGAGGTTAGAAATTCTAACCTCTTTTTTTTGTTCTTCTTTCTTGTTAAAATGAATTAGAAACAAAATGTTATTCTATCTTTGCACAAATTTTTTCTGCAATAAGTTAACCATTATTTGATTGGTTTAATTTTTGAATGCAGTTCTTCATATTTTATAATTATTTAGGTGAATACAAAATCTTATTTTTTTCAGTCTTTTGCGATCGTTGCGTTAGCGCTGGTTGCTTTTATTGGGTTTAAGCAAATTCTTCCAGACAAAATATTTTCTGAGACTAAATTAGATTCTAAAAATATATTGATAGACAGTCTGCTTTTAGAGTCTGTTGCCGACGATTCATTATCGCTAGATAAAGACAGTATTGCAAAAAGTGAGCGAGCACTAAACGGGCAGAAAATTGTTTTTGATGAAACCGAAGGAATCGAGTTTCCAGCCGAAACATTTGAAAACTACAAAGGTTATCAATACCTGATTTCCTTTTACGAGAAATTGTATCAGTTAGAAAAAAATCCTCAGAATAAGGTTAGGATTGCTTATTATGGAGATTCCATGACCGATGGAGATTTAATTGTACAAGACGTTCGTACTAATTATCAGGAGCGTTTTGGAGGAAATGGCGTTGGTTTTGTTTCGATTACTTCAGAATCTGCAGCCTCTAGAGGTTCAGTTAAATCAACCTATTCTAAAAACTGGAAAACACAATCTTATTTAAATGTAAAAAGACCAATAAGTCCGTTCGGAGTTAACGGACATGTGTTTTTTGCAAATGATAAATCCAATTCAACATGGGTTCAGTACGAAGCTGGACTTAATAAATATTCTACTTCTTTAGATAATGCAACCTTATATTATGGGCATTCCTCTAAAACAGGAAAAGTTAATTTCATTATTGGAAAAGATACCATTAAGAAAAGCCTTTCTCCAAATGGTCTAGTAAATACACTAAAAGTTTCATCTGGAAGTTTAAAAGCTTTCAAAGCAAACTTCGTTCAAGCAGATTCTATTCCGATTTACGGATTTAATTTTGATAACGGAAGTGGAGTTCATGTTGATAATTTCTCGCAGAGAGGAAATTCTGGACTTCCAATTTCCATGTTCAATGCCGATGTAATGAGAGCTTTTAATAATAGTCTGAAATACGATTTAATTATTCTACATTATGGAACAAATGTTTTAAATTACGGAACAAAAAATTATTCTTGGTATGAAAAAGGAATGACTAAAACCGTAAATAAAATTAAAGAATCGTTCCCAGGAGTTTCAATCCTGATTGTTTCTACTGCTGATAAATCAACAAAATATGATTTAGAAATGAAGACCGATTCTGCTGTAGTTCCATTAATGAAAGCACAAAAACACTACGCGTTGGAAGCGCAGGCAGGATTTGTGAATTTATATACTTTGATGGGAGGAGATGGTTCTATGATTAAATGGGTTGATGAAACTCCTGCAAAAGCAAATAAAGATTATACCCACTTTAACCAACGTGGTGCAAAAGCAATTGGTAATTTGCTATACGGACAATTGAATAAAGGATACGAAGAATATAAAGTGCTCAGAGAAAAAAGAGATGCTGAAGGAACTAAGCCAAAACCAGTAAGAAAAGCCAGACCCGATTCCGTTTCAGTAACAAAAGATAGTGTATGATAAACAAACTTATTTTTTTCTTTTGTTGTCTTTTTTTTGCAACAAATGAAAAAACGCCAAAAACAGATGTACATCCAACACCCAAAAGTATGATTCAAAAAGCAGATACAGCAATAATTGATGCTCCTTCTGATGGTCAAATTTATAATGCAAAAGCGTTAAACGATTTTTTTCAGAAACTGGAAAAGAACGAAGATCAGAAGAGTCAAAAAATCAATATTGTGCATATCGGAGATTCGCACATTCAAGGTGATTTGATGACTAATGAGATCAGAAAAAAACTGCAGCAGAAATTTGGTAATGCTGGACGCGGATTAGTATTTCCGTATCAATTAGCTAAAACAAATGGTTCGTACAACGAACGTTTCAAATCGAATAGGACTTGGGAAAGTTACAGAAACATTCACCCAGTTAAGAATTGTCCGATTGGGTTAAGCGGAATAGGGCTTTGGAGAGATTCTGGCGGATTTGTGATGGAAATGAACGTAAAAGATTTAGCTTACAAATTCAATACGATAAAAATTATTACGCCACAAAATCAGGATATGTTTGATTTGGCAATTTCGTCAAAAATCAATTCTATCCAGACAACAGAGCCAAAAGTTATTACACACAAAATTAAAAAAGGCGAAGTGCTGGGTACAATTGCAGACAAATACAATGTTTCGATTACAGAAATTAAAAGAGACAATCATTTAAAGTCTAATAATATCAGAGCGGGAAGAACCTTAAAAATTGCCACAAAGGAAACGAGACAAAAGACGATTTCAATGTCAGAATTTGTTCCTTTAGCAATAAAATCAGATTCGTATTCGCACTATTATAATTCTGAAAATGCTTTGAGCCGAATTTTCTTGATTCCGAACAAAGAAGCAAAGGATTACGAGTTAAACGGAATTGTTTTAGAAAAAGACACTCCCGGAATTATTTACAGCGGAATTGGAGTAAACGGAGCAAAATATTCAGATTACAATAAATATCCGTTATTCTTTGAGCAATTAAAATCATTGCATCCAGATTTACTGGTTTTCTCTTTAGGAACAAATGAAAGCTATGATCATTTAGATCCAGAAAAATACATTCGGGAGCTAAAAGAATTTATAAGCAATATAAGAGCACAGAAAATAGATGCGCCGATCATTGTAATGACACCTCCGCCATCTTTGCTAAGAAGAAAACCAAACACTTATGTTGATGATTATGCCAAACAAATTCTTAATATAGCTCAGAAAGAAAATCTTGCCGTTTGGGATTTATACGAGGAGTTTGGAGGAATGAGCGGCATCAGACAATTAAAAGTACAAGGATTAATAGGACCCGATTGGGTTCATTATTCAAAAAGAGGATACGAGAAACAAGGAGATTTGTTTACTCAGGCGTTTTTAAGATCATACGATAATTTTAAATCAAAGAAGTAAGTTGACAACAATAGATAGCATTAATAATTGGTTTATTCAAAATTTTGGTGCAATTACAATAGAGCAAGTTAAAAGTTGGTTCGTTTATAATGAAGACGAAAAACTTTTATTCAATACCGGTTTATTCTTAGGTTTATTTCTGGTTTTCTATTTTGTGTATGGTTTTTTACGCAAAACATTTTATTTGAGATTAACGTATGTTATTCTCTTTTCACTATTCTTTTACTATAAATCAAGCGGAATTTACTTTCTACTGCTATTGCTTTCATCGGTTGTAGATTATGGTTTGAGCCAGATTATTTATAGAGAAAGCAGAGATGGTGTTAAGAAATTATATTTGGTGATAAGTGTTATTTTGAACTTAGCCCTTTTAGGCTATTTCAAATACATGAACTTTTTGATTGTGACTTACAATGATATGTTTCATGGTAATTTTGCACTTCACAATGTTTTTCTTCCTGTTGGAATTTCGTTTTATACGTTCCAATCCATGAGTTACATTATTGAGATTTATAGAGAAGAAATTAAACCGACAAAAAATTACATCGAATATTTATTCTTCGTTTCGTTTTTCCCGCAATTAGTTGCTGGACCAATTGTACGCGCGAAAGACTTTTTGCCTCAGATTTATCAAAAATTAAACCTGACCAAACAAGATGTAAACAACGCTTTGTTTTTAATTATTGGAGGTTTAATCAAAAAAACAGTTATCTCAAATTATATATCAGTAAACTTTGTTGATCGTGTTTTTGATACGCCGATGAGTTATACTTCGTTCGAAAACTTAATGGCTTCGTATGGATATGCCATTCAGATTTACTGTGATTTCTCTGGATATTCAGACATGGCAATTGGTATTGCGTTATTGCTTGGATTTAAATTGCCAGTCAACTTTAGAACTCCATACAAATCGACTTCGATTACCGATTTCTGGAGAAGATGGCATATTTCGCTTTCGACTTGGTTAAAAGACTTTTTATACATTTCGATTGGAGGAAACAGAGAAGGTTCTTTTGCAGGATATTTATTCCCAAGTTTATTTTTCTTCGGATTATTGCTTTGGGGAATGTCTTGTTATAATGAAAGTATAATTCCGCTTATCATTGCAGGAGTCAGTATTTTAATTTTCGCTTTGTCATTTTTATTGTCAAGCAAAATAAAACAAACCTTAGTAACCAATTTCAATTTGTTTACCACGATGCTTTTAGGAGGTTTGTGGCACGGAGCAGGAGCACAGTTTATCGTTTGGGGAGCACTTCACGGATTAGCATTGGCAGTTCATAAAATATTTATGGAATTTTTTCCTTCGAAGAAAGACAAAAGTCCAAATTTCTTGTGGAGATTTTTCTCAATCCTAATCACATTCCATTTTGTAGTTTTCTGTTGGATTTTCTTCCGAGCTAGAGATTTCGAAACAGCTTTGCAGGTAATTAATAATATTGGTCAATTGACATTCGAACCAGAACTTTGGAAAACAATTGTATTAGGTTATAAAAATGTTTTCGGATTGATGCTGTTCGGTTATGTTTGGCATTTCTTGCCAGATTCATTCACAAACGGAATGAAATCTGTTTTCGATAAAACGCCATTATTAGTAAAAGCAATAATCTTAGGATTTGTTTATTGGATTGTTTATGCAACCGCAGTAGCCGGTTCACAGCCTTTCATTTATTTTCAATTCTAAAATAAAGGTTCAAAGAGACATAGCAACAAAGGCGCAAAGGTTTATTCTTTGCGCTTTTTTTATTATAGCCACAGATTAAAAGGATTGAAAAGATTTTTTCACGCAGATTCTGCAGATATTAGCAGATTTTATTTTTTAGATTTTAAATAATAATCTGCGCGAATCTGCTGAAATCTTTTTAAATCTGCGTGGAAAAAAACTTTGCGACTTAGCGACTTTGCGAGCAAAAAAATATAGCGTTCTTTGCGTGAACCTTCGCGTACTTTGCGGTTAAATTGCGCTTAAATAAAAATTGCCTGAAATATCTAATTAGATTATCTTTGCACTTCATATAAAGAAAATGATATGTTTGATAATTTAAGTGATAAGTTAGATAAAGCGTTCCATATATTAAAAGGACACGGTAAAATTACAGAAGTAAACGTTGCCGATACCTTAAAAGAAGTTCGTCGTGCATTACTTGATGCCGATGTTAACTTTAAAATTGCTAAAGATTTTACCGCTAGAGTAAAAGACAAAGCAATTGGTCAGGATGTATTAACAACATTACAGCCAGGACAATTATTGGTTAAGTTAGTAAAAGATGAACTTACCGAATTAATGGGTGGAGACGTTGCTGGAGTAAACCTTTCAGGAAATCCAACAGTGATTTTGATGTCAGGACTTCAAGGTTCTGGTAAAACGACTTTCTCTGGAAAATTAGCTAACTTCTTAAAAACAAAGAAAAACAAGAAACCACTTCTTGTAGCGTGTGATATCTACCGTCCAGCGGCGATTAATCAGTTGCATGTTGTAGGAGATCAAATAGGTGTTGAGGTTTACTCAGAACCAGAAAATAAAAATCCTGTAGAAATTGCTCAAAACGCAATTAAACATGCAAAAGCAAACGGATTCAATGTTGTTATTGTCGATACAGCAGGACGTTTAGCAGTAGATCAGGAAATGATGGACGAAATTGCTCGTGTTCACAAAGCAATTCAGCCACAAGAAACATTGTTCGTTGTCGACTCTATGACAGGACAAGACGCTGTAAATACAGCAAAAGCTTTCAACGATATCTTAAACTTTGATGGAGTTATCTTAACGAAATTAGATGGTGATACTCGTGGTGGAGCTGCGCTTTCAATCAAATCGATTGTAAACAAGCCAATCAAATTTGTTGGTACTGGTGAGAAAATGGAAGCAATTGATGTTTTCTATCCAGAACGTATGGCAGAGCGTATCTTAGGAATGGGAGACGTTGTGTCTCTTGTTGAAAGAGCTCAAGAGCAATTTGACGAAGAAGAAGCAAGAAAACTTCAAAAGAAAATCGCTAAAAACGAATTCGGATTTGACGACTTCTTAACGCAGATTCAACAAGTAAAGAAAATGGGTAACATGAAAGACTTGGTTGGAATGATACCAGGTGCTTCAAAAGCCATGAAAGATGTTGAGATCGAAGATGACGCTTTCAAACATATCGAAGCGATCATTTATTCGATGACTCCAGGAGAGAGAAGCAAACCAGCGATTATCGACGTAAAAAGAAAAGCCAGAATCGCAAAAGGTTCGGGGACTAAAGTCGAGCAAGTAAACCAGCTGATGAAACAGTTTGACCAAATGAGCAAAATGATGAAGATGATGCAAGGCCCAGGCGGAAAAAATCTGATGAAAATGATGGGAGGTATGAAAGGGATGCCGGGTGGTATGCCAGGAGGAATGCCGAAATAATAAAAAGAGTTTCAAGTTTAAGGTTTCAAGTTAAGAAACCAAAACTTGAAACTTTTTTAATTCAATAAATAGTAAGTTTCAACAATAACATGAAACTTGAAACTTGAAACAAAAATTAAAACCTGAAACAACACACAATGCAACTACTAGACGGTAAAAAAACATCTAACGACATTAAAAACGAAATTGCAGCCGAAGTTCAATCAATAAAAGCAGCTGGAGGGAAAGTGCCTCATTTAGCAGCCGTTTTAGTAGGTAACAACGGAGCAAGTTTAACTTACGTAGGAAGTAAAGTAAAATCATGCCAAGAGATTGGTTTCGATTCAACTTTGGTTGCTTTACCAGAAACGATTACAGAAGACGAATTATTGGCTAAAATTAAAGAATTGAACGAAGATGATAATCTTGATGGATACATCGTTCAGTTGCCTTTGCCAAAACATATCGACGAGCAAAAAATTTTATTAGCAATCGATCCAGACAAAGATGTTGACGGATTTCACCCAACTAACTTTGGAAGAATGGCGCTTGAAATGGAAAGTTTTATTCCAGCGACACCATTTGGAATTATGGAATTGCTAGAGCGTTACAAAGTAGAAACAGCAGGAAAACATACAGTCGTAATTGGAAGAAGTCATATCGTAGGACGTCCAATGAGTATTTTAATGAGCCGTAAAGGAAATCCAGGTGATTCTACAGTTACGTTAACGCACAGCCGTACAAAAGACTTAGCAGAATTCACTAAAAACGCCGATATTATTATTACAGCTTTAGGAGTTCCAGAATTTTTAAAAGCCGATATGGTAAAAGAAGGAGTAACCGTTATCGACGTTGGAATTACACGCGTAGAAGATGCTTCAAACGCAAAAGGATACGTGATCAAAGGAGATGTTGACTTTGACGGAGTAAGTAAAAAAGCATCGTTTATTACGCCAGTTCCTGGTGGAGTAGGACCAATGACAATTGCAATGTTGCTTAAAAATACACTTTTAGCAAGAAAAATGAGAAGCGCAAGAAAATAATTCTCTTTCTAAGAATATATTACAAAGCCTGTTCTGTTGAACGGGCTTTTTTGTATAATACAACTAAAAAAAATAACACATAGAACAAGATTGACTCTGGCTATGATTGATTTAAGTCGAAGCTCTGCGAACTCAAAACATGTAAAGGATTAAAGAAAGGCCTTGCGTTCTTTGCCGTTGAAAAATTGGAATTTGGAATTTTAAATTTGGAATTTAAAAATATCATTTTAATATATAATTAATAGTTTAAAGTTTTGGTTCTTAAAAATAAAGGATACTTTTGCACCACTTAAAAAACACTTCTCCAAATGGACGATTATTATTATTCGTTAGTATTAAATTAAGCAGCTTTTGAAATTTCAAAATGCTGCGCTAAAAACCTGTATTTTGAAATGAAAGCCTTTTACACAAACAACAACGGATTGGTAGAAATCCAAAAATGGACTTCAAATTGCTGGATTCATATCGAATCTCCAACAGAATCAGACAAAAACTATTTAGTAGAAGAACTTCAAATTCCCGAAGCTTTTTACAATGATATCGAGGATATCGACGAAAGACCCCGTATCGAAATCGAAGACGGCTGGACGCTTATTATTATGCGTATTCCAGTTAAGAGTGGTGATATCAAAATTCCTTTTCATACCGTTCCTCTCGGAATCATTTTTAAAGATGATATCTGTGTGACAATCAGTTTTTATAAAACAGAAATTATTGCCGATTTTGTCTCGTATTCACAACGTAAAAACATTGAAATTGAAGATAATTTCAATCTTGTACTAAGATTGCTTTTGTCATCAAGTGTTTGGTATTTGAAATATCTAAAACAAATCAATCATAAAATAAAACTTGCCGAAGATAACTTAGAGAAATCGATCAAAAATGAAGAATTACAGGCGCTGCTTCAGATCGAAAAATGTTTTGTATTCTTCATCACTTCATTAAAGGCAAATGACGTTTTGTTTCAAAGAATTAAAAATCTAAAAGCACACAAAGCCAATTACGACCCAGAATTATTAGAAGATGTCGAAATCGAATTAAATCAGGCACAAGATACCGCCAATATTTACAACAACATCTTAACAGGAATGATGGATGCTTACGCTTCTGTCATTTCAAACAATATGAATACAATCATGAAACAGATGACTTCTATTTCGATCATCTTAATGATTCCAACCCTAATCGCCAGTTTGTACGGAATGAACGTGCCAAACGGTTTAGAAGAAAGTAAATATGGAATCTGGATTCTGCTTTTAGTCTCTATAATTCTATCTACTTTCGGAGTTCTTCTATTCAAAAGAAGAAGATGGTTTTAATTCGAAATTTCATAATAGTAAAAGCCTGTTCGTTAAGAATGGGCTTTTTCGCTTTTATAATTTGGGCGTGACCATCCCGATATAAGAAGGCCAATATACTTTATGTAAATACGCCTTCTTATATCGGGACGGTCGGGCTATCCGTGCTACTTCGGTAGCATGCTCCTATCCCTCACGCAACTTTACGGTAATAAATAAACTCAGTTTCCTGCAAGGTTTCCAAAACCTTGTAGGTATTTTTGAGGCTTAAAATAAAATCTGAATCTCATTGTAAATTATATATTTCTTCAGATCTACAAGGGTTTCCAAAGCCTTGCAGCAATGTATTTTATTTTTGAAAAATAATTTTCACTTTTTTTATTTGTCAATTCAAAATAAATAATAACTTTGTATCGCAAAGTACTTTAATTATGAATCAAAAGCACCAAGAAGATTTAGCACATATTCGTTCCATGATGGAGCGCTCTTCACGATTTATATCATTAAGCGGACTTTCGGGAGTTTTCGCGGGTCTTTCGGCTTTAATTGGCGGAATCTATGTTTACCAGCTTTTTAAAGCAAGCGGAATGGATTATCTAAATGATGAGCATAGATTATATTCTGCCAATCTCGTTTCAGAATTATTCTGGATCGGAATCACAATTTTAGTATTTGCCTTTGCATTCGGAATCTTTTTTACCATTCGAAAAAGCCGAAAATACAATTTGCCAATCTGGACTTCAGCAACAAAAAAGATGTTGTTCAATCTAGGTGTTCCGCTTTTAGCAGGTGGAGTGTTTTCCTTAGCAATGATGTACCACGGTTACTTTGGTTTAGTGGCACCATCGACATTAATATTTTACGGATTAGCCGTTATAAACGCAGAAAAATATACATTTTCGGATATTAAATATCTAGGTTTTTCGGAACTGATTTTAGGATGTATTGCACTTTTTAATATAGGATATGGTTTGATTTTCTGGATTATCGGATTCGGAATCCTACATATTGTATATGGATTAGTGATGTTCAAAAAATACAAATAACCCAATGGGAATTATTGATAAACTAAATAAAGATTTTGAAAGCCGTGTCAGACTGGGTATAATGTCCGTTCTGATGGTTAACGACTGGGTAGATTTTACCGAGATGAAAGCGCTTTTGAATATCACCGACGGTAATTTAGCGAGTCATTCCTCTGCACTTGAAAAAGCAGCTTATATCGAAGTGAAGAAAGAATTTGTGGGCAAAAAGCCAAAAACCTCTTATCAGGTAACCGATCTGGGGCGTGCAGCTTTTAAAGAGCACTTATCATACCTTGAAAAATTAATGAAATCATAAATAACTCTATTTTTTTACCCAAAAACTTTGAATTACAAAGTACTTTTAAATCTATCAATCATGAAAAAACCTCAAATTATCTTAGCCTGTACAGCGGTTTTTATACTGCTTTTTTACAATCAATCTGTGGGAATCAATATTTCTATTTTCGGTGTAGTTCTTACGCTCTTGATTAGTTATTTCTTTCAGGAGAAGTTTGTCGACAGATCGCATTTAGTTCTTGTAATGACCTCTATCTTGTCTTGTTTCGCCTTTGCATGGTACGGAGATGCAGCATCATTTTTTGCTTTAGCTTTATCCATTTTATTTTTACAATTTAAAACACAAAATGGAGAACAGAAAATGATTCAGGTTTTTCCTCTAATAGTTTTAAACGGATTTACTACTGTGGGTAGAATATTTATTTTTAAGCAATGGCTTCCAGAGCGCAAAATCCACAATGATTTTGCTAAAAAATTAATTGCCTTTGTTCTTATTCCAATTATTTTTCTCGGATTGTTTTTTATCGTGTATTCTTTCGGAAGCGATCATTTCTCTTCATTATTTACAGATTATGAATTGGATATCAATTTTCCGCAATTAATTGCAATGTGCATTTTAGGATTTTACATTTCATTCAGTTTTTGGAATTATTGGGTTCCAGACACTTGTTATGAGTACAATCCTAAGTTAAGTAATGACTTCAGCAATATTTCTGAAGTAAAAAATCAAAGTACTTTTTCGTTTTTAGATCTTGATTTTGAAAGGAAAAGTGGCGCAATTACTTTGTTTCTTTTAAATATAATGCTGCTAGTTTTTATAGCAACCTACAATTACGAACAGTTTTTTGAAGCAGTAGAAAAAACAAATCTAAGTTCTGATACGCACGAACGCGTAAACGCCGTAATTTTTTCAATCTTAATGGCAGTGGGCGTAATCTTATTTTATTTTAAAGGAGGGTTTAATTTTGATCAAAAAGCTTCTTCTTTAAAAATGCTGGCTAAAGTATGGCTTGGGCTAAATGTAGTTTTAATTATCAGTGCGATTATTAAAAATTCAGAATATGTTTCTTTTTATGGTCTTACTTATAAAAGGTTAGGAGTGTATGCTTTTCTAATTTTAGCCATTATCGGATTAGTAGTTTCATTTCAAAAAATCAGCAAACAGAAAACAAATGCTTTTCTTTTCAATCAAATGCTTTGGTATTTCTACGGAACGATTCTTTTATGCAGTTATATAAACTGGGGTGGTTTAATTACGAATTACAATATTTCTGTAAACAAAGGAGTAGAGCCAGTTTTCCTTAGCGGGTTAAATTTTAATGATGAAGCTCGACGAGAATATTTTAAAAAGAACAATTTAGATGGAAAATATGCAGAATCAGTTAGAGAAGAAATGATATGGAACTATCAAGACGCTAGCTTTTTATCTAAAGCTTTGTATTATGATTTTTTGAATAAAGAAAAGAAATAGAATAAAATGAAAAATCCCATTCTGGTAGTTGAATGGGATTTTTGTTTATTTATTATCTCCTCTTTTTTTAAATCGAGGATCGTGTTTTGAAATGAAATTTTTTCTTCTAGTTGGAGTGGAAGCTGAAGGCGAAGTTTCAACTTTAGGAAAACTTGCTTCTTCCGTTTTACTCGAAGGCTCAATCAACTGATTTAATTCTTTTATTTCAGCATCGGTTAAATCTCTATATCTTCCAACAGGAACATCCAAAGAAATATTGATGATTCGGATACGTTTTAACGCCGTAACTTCATAACCCAGGTATTCAGACATTCTTCTAATCTGACGGTTTAATCCTTGCGTTAAAATGATTTTGAAAGTGTATTTGCTAATTTGCTCTACTTTACATTTTTTAGTAACCGTATCCAAAATCGGAACACCATTTCCCATTCGCTGAATAAAACGATCTGTGATTGGTCTGTCAACGGTAACGGTATATTCTTTTTCGTGATTGTTTCTAGCACGAAGAATCTTGTTTACGATATCGCCGTCATTGGTCATAAAAATTAATCCTTCACTGGCTTTGTCCAATCTTCCAATTGGGAAAATACGTTTCGGATAATTGATATAATCAACAATGTTATTTTTAACCTCTAAGTTGGTAGTGCATTCAATTCCCACTGGTTTATTGAAAGCCAGATAAACCAGTTTCTCGTTTTTTTCAACGATTAATTTTCCGTCAATACGTACTTCATCATCTGGCGAAACTTTAGTTCCCATTTCAGCCACAGCGCCATTTATTGTAACGCGTCCTTCTTCGATCAATTTATCGGCTTCACGACGAGAACAATAACCAGTTTCTCCTATAAATTTATTGAGACGTTTCAAATTTTCTTCCATACTGCAAAAGTAGGCAAAAGTTTAGATATCTTAGAATTTTAGAATTTAGACTTTAGATTTTAGATTTTTGAGAAAAAACATAGAACCTTAGAATCTTAGCAACTTTTCTACGAATCATGAAAAACTGAACTATCACTCGGCGTTTCTTTTCGATCAAACATTCCGTAATCACGAACCACAGTCGCGATTCTCAAATGATAATCTTTAAAAACTTCATTTCGGCCTTTTGCCTGTGCGTGACGATGCATTTCCAGATTTCTCCATTGCTGAATACTTTCTTCATCTTTCCAAAATGATAAAGACAACACTTTTGAAGGATCGGTAAAACTTTGAAATCGTTCTATAGAAATGAATCCTTCAATATGGTCTAATTCTGGACGCAAACTTGCAGCTATGTCTAGATATTCTTCTTTTTTTCCTTCGTTCGGAATTACTTCAAAAATTACAGCTATCATATTTTTATTTTTTTTTTATTGTAATGAAATCCAGATATTCTTCGGTAATCTGGCATTGATCATGGGTTCGTATTGAATATTATTTTCTAAAATGGTAACGGTTTTAAATTCATTAAACAGAAACCATAAAGCTTCGGTAGTTAAATGAATAGAGAAATGTTTCGCTAGACACATATGACCGCCAATTCCGAAAGTTAGATTTTCAGCATTATTATTTCTTTCAATGTCAAATTTTGATTCATTTTCAAATTTCTTCGGGTCTCGATTTGCCGACGCAAGTACAACTAAAATGGAATCGTTTTTTCTAATTGGGCTTTCGCCGATGATAATATCTCCAACGGCAATTCGTCTAGTATTTTGAATTGGAGGATCAAAGCGCAAAGTTTCTATTACCGATTTTTCAATTTCTGTTTTACTAGAAAAAGTTTTATTATTCAGAATCTGCAATAGCGAATTGCTCAAAATTCCTCTTCCCGCATCAAAACTCTGAATAAATAATCCAATTAAATTGCTAATGCTTATTGTTTTAATTTCGTCAAGCGAATGAGAATTTGATTCCGAAATTTTGGCTGATAAAGATTCATAAAAGTTTAATTGAAAAAGCTGTTTTTCTACGATTGAAAATATTGTTGCTGAAACTTCATTTATAGATTTTACTTGTTCTTCTGTTTTCTGCGGAAGCATTATTTTAACCAAAGATTCTATTTGGTTTGCAATAAACTCACAATCTTTTTCTTCAAAATTAAAACTTTTCAAAACGACTAGAACTGGCAGTTTTTTGCAAACCGAATTTACCCAATCCATTTTATTTTCAACTAAATTGCTTTTTATTAATTGGGAAATAATTGAATTGATATCTACAGATTTCATTTTTGAAAACAACAGCATTGCGATTTCTTTTGAAATTTCATGCTGTATCCCGTTTGATAATCTTGTCAAGTTATTTAAAATTTCTAATGCCTTTTTGTTTAGTTTTTGTTCGTTGTTTGGATTGATAATCGGAATTTCGGCTTTAGGATTTTTCAAAATAGAAACGCAATCTTCATAAGAATATATTGCCCATATTTTATTGTTTTCATCCCAATAAACGGGATTGTTTTGCAACATGGTTTTATAGATCAAATAAGGATCGCTGCTTTCAGATTGAAGGAATAAAGTTGAATTCATGTGGAATGTTTTTAGCAAAGTTATTTAACTTTACAAGGCAATAGTTCATTCTGCACTTAACTATGAACATCTAAATGGAAGATCAATTTATAAAAACAGCATCCTTAATTGGCGACCCTACGCGCGCTTCAATTTTGTGGACTTTAATGGACGGAAGGGCTTTTACAGCTACAGAACTGGCAGTAAGCGTCAACACATCTCCGCAAAATATTAGTATGCATTTAGGGAAGCTTCTCGATGCCGATTTGCTTTGTGTAGAAAAACAAGGACGTCATAAATATTACCGATTTTCAAATAAAGAAGTCGCGTACGCGCTTGAAGCAATGGCAAGTTTAGTTCCGAAACCTGTAGTTGCTTCGAAAAATAAAACTTATCCTCCCATAAAATTCTGCAGAACTTGCTATGATCATCTAGCGGGAAAGATTGGCGTGGCTTTAACGGATAGTTTATTGGAGCAAAAAATAATCGTTAATCAAAATAACACTTTTGAAATAAGTTCAGATGGGGAAAAGTGGTTTTCAGATTTTGGAATTAATTTGGAAGAAGCACAAAAACAAAAACGAATTTTCTTAAAACCGTGCTTGGATTGGAGCGAACGCAGAAATCATATTGCCGGTTCAATTGGAACATTGCTTTTTAATAAAATGCTGAAAGAAGACTGGCTCAGAAAAACTGAAAATTCGAGAGCTATTACTGTTACTGGAAAAGGAGAGAAGGAATTGCTGAAGTATTTTAAGATTGTTGTTTGAAAATTTTAGATTGCAGATTTTAGATTAATAGATTTCACGCAATCTTGTCATTTCGACGAAGGAGAAATCTTCGTGAGAAGCTCGACAAAGATTGGGTTTTCGTTACGGAGTTACTTGCGAAGATTTGCTTCACCTGTTCGCTATCGCTCGAGTCTCCTTCGTCGAAATGACAATACTGCCGTTTTTTAAGGGAAAAACTTAGTGCCTTAGCGACTTAGTGGCTCAGAACCTTCAGGAGAAAAAAGAAACTCAATCACTTTGTCATACAATTCATCATCATGCATTCCGTGTCCTAAACCAGAGGTTTCAATAAACTGACTATTTTTCCAATTGCTTGCTATTTTTTTCCCTTCGGCGAAAGCCACAATTTTATCTGAAGTATCATGAGCAATAAAACCAGGAATAGTAAATTCTGAAGCAAATTTCTGTCCTGAAAAATCGTCTAGTTTAAAGTTGAAACGATTTACAAATTTGGTTTCTAGAAGAGGTAGCATTTTTCTGTTCAAACTAAGCATCGTAATATAATTGTCGATCAAAGTCTTTAAATCAGAAGGTGCGCCAAGAACAACCATTTTTTTAATGCTGGTATTCGGAAACAAATACTGATGATAAACGCAGGCTGCACCACCAATAGAATGTCCTATGATAATTTCTGGCTGGTATTTTTCTACTGCTTTATTGATAAACTCAGCATAAAGTGGCACATTAAATTCTTTTCCGCTGCTTTGTCCATGAGCTGGAGCGTCAATGGCAATAATAGTACTTCCGGATTTTTGAAGGTGAGGTAATGTTTTTTTCCATCGTGCGGCATTGCTTTCCCAACCGTGCACTAATAGGATTTTAGTTTCATTTCCTTTCCAGATGTAGGTTTGAAAATGATGTTCGTTATGATGAAACGTTTCTGTTTCTGTATGTCGCAAAACTTTCGGAAGTTCTTCTTTTTTCAATCGGCCAATTCGCGGTTGGCTAAAAAGAGCATAAGAAAGCTCCATTGCTTTTTGCGGACGCACATAACTCAAAAAATTAATATAAGATCCGACTGATTTTAATGTGATAAAACGAATGCCTTTTTTAATTCCCAAAACTTAAATTTTTTCTAAAGATAAAAAAAGGTCTGCCACGAATTACACAAATGGGCACGAATTTTTTATTCTCAAAACGAATAGATTAAAAAAATAATTTGTCAAAATTCGTGGAATTAGTGGCAAAATAAAGGCAAAAAAAAAGTCCCGATTTAATCGGGACTTGATATTAGAATTTTGCGAACAATTGTTCCATTTTTTCTTTTTCTTCTTCAGCTAATTGCGTATCAACTAAAATTCTTCCAGAATGCTCATCTGTGATGATTTTCTTTCTTGAAGCAATTTCAACCTGAGTTTGAGGTGGAATTGTAAAGAAAGATCCAGCAGAAGCACCTCTTTCGATAGAAACTACAGCTAATCCGTTACGAACACTGCTTCTGATTCTGTTGTAAGCAGCCAATAATCTGTCTTCGATTTGTGCTGCAAATTCAGCAGATTTCTCAGTTAAGAAAGTCTCTTCTTTCTGAGTTTCAGCCATGATAGCATCTAACTCAGATTTTTTATGTTTTAAATGAGAGCTTTTAGCATCAAGTTTTTCTTTTAAATTAGAAATAACTTCTTTTTTGTGCTCGATAGAAGCTTTCATTTCTTTGATTTGCTTTTCAGCCAATTGAATTTCTAATTCTTGAAATTCAACTTCTTTTGTCAAAGAATTAAATTCTCTGTTGTTACGTACTGATTCTTGTTGTTTAGTGTACTTCTTGATAACCTCTTTATGCTCCTCAATAGCAATTTTCTTTGCTTTGATTTGCTCCTCAATCACTTCAAGTTCACCTTTCAGTTTTTCTGAACGAGTGCTCAAACCTGCAACTTCATCTTCTAAATCTTCAACCTCTAAAGGAAGTTCTCCTCTAACGTTTCTGATTTCGTCAATTCTAGAGTCAATAAGCTGTAAATCGTATATTGCTCTTAACTTGTCCTCAACACTTAATTCTTTCGTATTCGTCATATTCTATAAGTACTTAACTGGATTTGTATTTTCTTCCGATAAAATGATTGCAAAATTAAGAATTTTTTTTCGAAGATAATCAACAATATAATTTTTTGTATAGCGTTCGCTCTCAAAATGACCAATATCTGCCAAAAGTAGCTTGTTTTCAGCTTCATAAAACTGGTGATACTTCAAATCGGCAGTCAAAAAAGCGTCGGCTCCAGCCTGAATTGCATTTTTTATGGCAAAACTTCCAGATCCTCCCAAAACGGCAACTTTTTTTATTTTTTTGCCTAAAAAAGCAGAATGACGAATTCCGTCGGCAATCATTTTTTCTTTTACAGAAACAAGGAAATCTTTTTCATCCATTTCAGTTTCAAACTCACCAATCATTCCTAAACCAATATTTTGGTGAGCATTCTTTAAATCGTAAATCTCATAAGCGACTTCTTCGTAAATATGATTCGCAAAAAGTGCTTTTAAAATTCTGGACTGAAGATGTTTTTCAAAAACCACTTCAATTTTAATTTCTTCTCCTGTATGCAGTTTTCCTTTTTCTCCAATTACAGGATTGCTGTCTTCATTTCCTTGAAAAGTAAAAAAACCTTGCGTGTTGAAACTGCAATTGTCATAGTTTCCAATTGTTCCGGCTCCAGCTTCAAACATGGCATTTCGAACTTTATCTGCATTATCTGGAACGGTGAAAGTGACTAATTTTTGAATGAAATTTTGTTTCGGAATCAAAACTTTAGTGTTTATCAATCCTAATGCATCGCAGAAAATTTTATTTACGCCTTGCGAATGATTGTCAAGTGCGGTATGAACGGCATAAATAGCAATATCGTTTTTGATCGCTTTTAAAATAGCGCGTTCCACATAATTTTTGCCTGTAATTTTTTTAATTCCAGAAAATAATATCGGGTGAAAACAAACAACTAGATTACAGTTTTTAGCAACAGCTTCATCAATAACACTTTCTAAGGCATCATGACAGACTAAAACTCCTGTACAATCAGTTTCAGAATCTCCGACTAAAAGTCCAACATTGTCAAAATCCTCGGCGTAAGCCAAAGGAGCCATTTCTTCAAGAGCCGATATAATATTTTTGATTTTCATTTTTAATTTTGTTTCAAGTTGAAGGTTTCAAGTTTCAAGTTTTCGCATGTGGTAAGAAACCTCAAACAAATTAACGAAAAAAATTATACTTTCGTAAAATGAATATGATGGTATGGCTAAGAATAAGAAAATAAATGTTCTGGGAATTGATGTTGCAGTTTATGAGGATAACAAAGAAGATTTTATGTCTCTTACTGATATTGCAAGACAACGAGATAGTGAGCGAAGCGATTATATTCTGCAAAACTGGATGCGAAATAGGA
Source organism: Flavobacterium tyrosinilyticum (assembly GCF_023656565.1). Taxonomy (GTDB): domain Bacteria; phylum Bacteroidota; class Bacteroidia; order Flavobacteriales; family Flavobacteriaceae; genus Flavobacterium; species Flavobacterium tyrosinilyticum. The sequence continues at coordinate 196,702 of NZ_JAMOKG010000004.1, read as the reverse complement.
GCACCATTGAATTCATTGGTCTTTGGGAAAAATTTAATAACCCAAATTTTAATTCCATCGAATTCGATGGAATTAAAAATATGGCAGGCTCTAATAGTTTTTCATTAACTCCAAAAAGATGGATTGAAACTACAAATGCTATAGGAGTCGTTTCCAAATCTGGGCGATATGGAGGGACATTTGCACATAAGGATATCGCTTTTGAGTTTGCAACTTGGTTGAGTGCTGAATTTAAGTTTTATCTTATAAAAGAATTTCAAAGATTAAAAGAAGAAGAAAGCAGTAATAAAAAGCTTGAATGGAGTTTGCAAAGGACTATTTCAAAAATCAATTATACGATACATACCGATGCTATTAAAGAAAAACTAATTCCGTTAATTGTAAGTAAAAATCAAAAAAACTTTATTTATGCTGATGAGGCTGATTTGCTAAATGTTGCCTTGTTTGGTAAAACGGCAAAAGAGTGGCGAGATGAAAATCCAGATGAAAAAGGTAATATAAGAGATGGTGCGTCAATTGAACAATTAGTAGTGTTGTCAAATCTTGAAAGTATAAATGCTATGTTGATTCAACAAAATGTAGTTCAAAATGAAAGATTGCTAAAATTGAATGAAATTGCTATTCAACAAATGAAATCTTTAATAAAATCTAATGTTCTGAATAAACTAAAATAATGAACTTACTTCGAAAAATACTTTTTCCATTCGCCATTTTATACGGATTCATTACTTCAATCCGTAATTTTCTTTTTGATAAAGGAATTCTAAAATCCACTTCATTTGATCTGCCAGTTATTGCTGTTGGAAATTTAAGTGTTGGCGGAACTGGTAAAACACCACAAATAGAATACTTGATTCGATTGTTGTCTGATAAATATAAAGTTGCCACTTTAAGCCGCGGTTATAAAAGAAAGTCGGAAGGTTTTGTTTTGGCTAATGAAAATTCGAATGCCGAAATTTTGGGAGATGAACCTTTTCAGTTTTATCAAAAATTTCCAAATATAATGGTTGCTGTTGATGCCAATCGTACAAACGGAATTCAGCAATTACTTTCTCAAAACAAAAAGCCAGAAATTATTCTGTTGGATGATGCCTATCAGCACCGAAAAGTAAAAGCCGGTTTTTATATTTTACTGACTTCTTATGGTGATTTATATGCAGACGATTTTATGCTGCCAACAGGGAATTTGCGTGAAAGCAGGAGCGGAGCACAAAGGGCGAGTATAGTAGTTGTTACAAAATGTCCTAAAATTTTAACAGAAGAAGAACAAACTGAGATTAGATTGAAATTGAAGTTGGAAGGCAGTCAGAAAGTCTTTTTTACTTTTATAGATTACGATATGGTCATTTATGGTAAAAACGAAAAAATTGCCGTTAGCGAAATCAAACCAGAATCAAAATTGCTGCTGGCTGGAATTGCAAAACCAAAACCATTTTTTGACTACCTAAAAAATGAAAGTGATGAATGCTTAACTTTTCCAGATCATCATCATTTTTCTGATGCAGATTTAAATTCAATTCGAAATAAAGCAAACGGAAGAAAAATAATCACCACCGAAAAAGATTATGTAAGATTGAAAGACTCTGAGTTAGTAGATCAATTGTATTATTTGCCAATAAAAAACTCTTTCATCAACCATCAGCAAGATTTTGATGCAACGATTTTAGAGTATGTAAAAGAAAACTCAAAATCTTAGCATCTCAGAAAATTAGTGTCTCAGTTAATCAAAAAACTTAGCAATAGTAGTGTAGAAATCGTCTGGTACAAAAGGTTTTGTAATTACGTCATCCATTCCAAAAGAAAGAAGCATATCTCGGTTTTCATCAAGCGAAATAGCTGTTAAGGCAATAATTGGAGTCGCTTTGTCAAATTCGCGAATCAATTTGGTAGCTGTCGTTCCGTTAATTCCAGGAAGATGAACATCCATTAGAATCATGTCGAAGCGTTTAATTTTTAAAAGCTCGACAGCATCTTCTCCATTGTCAACAATTTCGCAAGTGATATTTTTGTTTTCCAACATTTTGCGAGTGATCATTTGATTGATCTTGTTGTCCTCAATCAATAAAATAGATTTGTTTTTCAATTGTTTGTCATTATAAGGTTTTACTTCTTCGATTACTTCCAATGGTTCATTGTTGATTTTGAAGTTTAACTTGAAGGTAAATGTAGAGCCTTTACCTACTTCACTTTTTAATTTTATTTCGCCTCCTAAAAGTTCTATTAATTTTTTTACAATTGTAAGACCAAGACCTGTTCCTCCATATTTTCTGTTTACTTCGATAGAACCTTGAGAAAAACTCTCAAAAACAGATTGAAGTTTGTCTTCTGGAATTCCGATTCCAGTGTCGACAATTTCGAAATAAACCGTTGCGTTTTCTTCTTCTTGAGAATAGAGTTTTGCGATAACATTTACGTGGCCGTTCTGAGTAAATTTTAAAGCATTGTTGATTAAGTTTAATATAATCTGAGATAATTTTGTTGGATCTCCAATGAGATTGTCAGGAATGGTTTTGTCTATTTCTAGGTTGAAGTAATTTTTATTGGCGGTTGCCAGTTCTTTTAATGAACTTTGAATATTGAAAAGCAGTTCTTTAAGATTAAAACTGATATTTTCAACTTCGACTTTAGTCGAATCAATTTTGTTGATCTCTAAGATTTCGTTGATAAAAGTGGTCAAATAATTCCCAGAGAATTTTAAAGATTCTAAGTATTTTAATTGTTTTTTCTTCGGTTTGTCTTCCAGTAGAATATGGGTAATTCCGTTAATTGCGTTCAAAGGTGTCCGGAGTTCATGACTTACTGTAGACAAAAATTCAGATCTTGCTTTTGATGCTTTTTCAGCTTTGTTTTTGGCCAGAATCAATTCTTTATTCTTTTCCCGAAGCAATAAATTGTTCTGGTTTCTGATAATATTGTTTTTGTACAGTGCTAAACTCAAAAGAGATAAAATCGAAATCAAAGCAATTGCCAAAATACTAACCAATTTAGAATAGCGATATGTTTTGAGTTGAAATTTTTCTTCGCTTTCTTTCTTAATTGTGTTGCTTAAAGATTGATTTTTTTTAAATTTTTGAAATTCATCCAAATCAATTTTGGCATTTTTTAGTTTTAGCATATAATTTTCCAGCTGATAATGCTCGTCTAGGTAGGAATATGCCAAATCATAGTTTTTATTTTGTTTGTAGTATTGGCTTATGGCTAAAACGATTTTCGATTTCTTCGGAAAATCATTGATTTTGTCATTGTAATCTAAGGCTTTATTAAAATATATAATTGCCGAATCATTTCTCTTAAGTTGCCCTTCAATTAAACCAAGCTGATAGTAGGTATCTACTTTGGTTTTTATAATTGCATTGTTGTCTGGTTTTTTAGTGATCGCTTTAAAAGTCTTTAGAGCCGATTTAAGATCGTTATTGGTTTTAAATGCTAAAGCTTTCTGATAGTTTAATATTTCTGCATTATCATTGATATTCAGGTTTTTTAGTAAATCTTTGGCTTTTGTATAATAAACATTAGCCGTTTTGTAATCGCCTTTTGCAGTATTGGTTACGCCAATATAATGCAATGCCAAAACTTTTGTGCAGCTTGGTTTTAAAGTATCAAATAAAGAAACCGTTTTATGGAAGTTTTTTAAAGCGTCTTCAAATTTTCTCTGATTGTAATAGATTTTTCCAAGCTTAAAAGTCTGATTGGCCAGGTTCTCTTTTTTGCCATTTTCTTCGCAGAAATTAATCGACTTTTCGGTGTAATAAACCGCCTGATCAAACTTTTTATTGTTAAGGTTAGAATTAGCCAGCTTGTTATAATAGGTAATACTATCTGTATTCTTTTTAGCTTGAGAATACAAAAATGAGTTAAAAAAACAAACAACAATAAAAAGATAGTATTTCATGTATGGCAATGCTATTACAATGAATCTTATTTTTTCCTTATCAGTAAAATTAAATCGATCAATCTTGATGAATAGCCAATTTCGTTATCGTACCAGCCTACAACTTTTACCATTTTATCGATAACCGAAGTTAGCTGTGCATCAAATAAACAAGAATTTGTATTGCCAATTACATCAACCGAAACAATCGGATCTTCGGTATAATCTAATATTCCTTTTAAATTTGTTTTTGAGGCTTGTTGGAATGCTTTATTTATTTCTTCAATGCTCACGGCACGTTTTACATTGAAGGTTATGTCTGTTAATGAACCGTCTGGAACTGGGACTCTAATACCACAGCCACCCATTTTATTGTGCAATTTAGGAAAAATTTTTGTTAATGCCTTAGCTGCACCTGTAGTTGTTGGAACAATCGACTGGCTGGCACCTCTCGCACGGCGTAAATCCTTATGTGGCTGGTCATGAAGACTTTGGTCTGTCGTGAAAGAATGTATAGTCGTAATGTAAGCTTGCTCAATTCCGCACAATTCTTCGATAATTTTGATCATCGGAGCTGCATTGTTTGTTGTACAGCTTGCATTAGAAACTATATCTTCGTTTCCATCCAAAATATGTTCGTTTACACCAAGAACTACCGTTTTGATCGTGTCAACTTCTGATGGAGCAGAAAGAATTACTTTTTTTGCTCCAGCTTCCAGATGCGCATTTAATTCTTCATGCGTTTTATATTTACCTGTCGATTCAATCACAATATCAATCGAATGCGACTTCCAGTTTATGTTTGAAATGTTTTTTTCATGAAAAAAGAAAAAATGCCTTCCGTCTACAATGATACTATTTTCGTCATGACTTACTTCTGATTTCAAAACACCGTGAATACTGTCATATTTAATTAAATGCGACATGGTTTTGTTGTCTGCAATGTCATTTATAGCAACGACTTCGATTTCGGGGTGATTTAAAAGCAATCGGAATAAATTTCTTCCAATTCTTCCAAATCCATTAATAGCAATTCTTGTTTTCAATTTTTTATTTATTCGTTTAACTGTTTAATCGTTTAATCGGTTTTACAATTAAACGATTAAACGATTAAACTTTTTTATAAAATATGTTTTTGCGCTTTATAGGAAGAACGAACAAGAGGTCCGCTCTCAACATGTCTGAAACCTAAATCAAGACCAAATTTTTCATATTTGGCAAATTGTTCAGGTGTTATAAATTCTTTTACAGGAAGATGTTTTTTACTTGGCTGTAAATACTGTCCAATTGTTACAACATCTACATTTGCATTTCTTAAATCGGTCATAGTCTGGAAAACTTCTTCTTCAGTTTCTCCAAGACCGAGCATAATTCCAGATTTTGTTCTGTTGATTCCTTTTTCTTTCAGATAACGAAGTACTTCTAAACTTCTGCCATATTTAGCTTGAATACGAACTTCGCGAGTCAAACGTCGTACAGTTTCCATGTTATGCGAAACAACTTCAGGATTTGCTTCTACAATACGATCAAGGTTTCTTTCAATTCCTTGAAAATCTGGGATCAAAGTTTCAAGAGTAGTTTGAGGGTTCATTCTTCTGATGGCTCTCACGGTTTCCATCCAAATGATAGAACCACCGTCTTTAATATCGTCTCTGTCAACGCTGGTGATTACAGCATGTTTGATATTCATGATTTTAATAGAACGAGCTACTTTTTCAGGCTCATCCCAATCTATCGTTTCTGGTCTGCCTGTTTTTACACCGCAGAAACCGCAAGAACGCGTACAAACATTTCCTAAAATCATGAAAGTTGCTGTTCCTTCGCCCCAGCATTCTCCCATGTTGGGACAGCTTCCAGAAGTACAAATGGTATTTAAACTATATTTATCAACTAAACCTCTAAGTTCAGTATATTTTTGTCCGATAGGTAATTTTACTTTTAACCACTTTGGTTTTGTGGTTTGTATATTTTCAGTGACTGTTTCCATATATCAATGTTCAAAGTACAAAGATACGGAATGTAGTTTATTTTGAGATGTTTATTTGCTTTTCCTTTACATATCATGTTTGCGAGAGATATTGAAGATAATTGCGTTAAATTGTTAATAGGTTGCTTTTAAAAATATTTAAAGGCTGTTTTTTTAGCTTGTATTTAATGTTTTGATGTTCGATTTGATTTTTATCGAATATAAAGTTTTAACCTTAATCTGTTACAAATTTGGCTTCTTAGGATCTTGTGAGAAATAGGCTGTACTAATTTTGCTTTTAATTTTAACAGTTTTAAAAACATGAAAAAAAGAATTATTTTGTTAGGGACTTTATTTGCAATTTTAAGCTTTACCAAAACAAATGCGCAAATACTTTCAGATAAAACTATGGGAGCTTTAGGAAAAGGTGTTTCAGGATTTGCTTTTAGTGATGCAGATGCAGCAGCTTTAGCCAAGCAATCTATTGCAGAAATGGATGCAAATAATCCAGTTGCCGATTCAAAAGATGGATATTCAATTCGTTTAAATCGTTTATTTGGGAAACACATCGCAAATGAAGGAGTTACTTTAAATTATAAGGTATATTTAGTAAAAGATATTAATGCTTTTGCGTGTGCTGACGGAAGTGTTCGTGTGTTTGCAGGTTTAATGGATATTATGGATGATAATCAATTGCTTGCTGTTATTGGCCATGAAATTGGACATGTTGTTAATCATGATACAAGAGATGCGATAAAAGCGGCGTATAAAAAAGAGGCTTTATTGGATGTTGCATCATCGCAGTCAGGAAAAATTGAGACTTTGACCAAATCTCAATTGGGTCAAATAGGAAGTGCAATGATTGATAGCAAACACAGCAGAAAGCAGGAATCTGAGGCTGATTCATTTTCGTATGATTTTATGAAAAGAAATGGTTATGATGTAAATGCTGTAGAGTCAGCTTTTAGAATTCTTCAAAATTTAAGTGAAGGTGCAGAGGCTTCTTTTATGACCAAAATGATGAGTTCGCACCCTGACTCTGGCAAAAGAGCAGACGATGCTAAGAAAAAAGCAACAAAAGATGGTTTGTATCATGTTTATGAGCAACAGAAAATTGTCAATACAACTCCTGTAACGTCGACAAAAAAGACAACCACAGCAACAAAGAAAACAAGTACAGCAAAAAAGAAATAAGCTATACATGATTCAAGACCGGTAAATCTAAAGAGTTTGCCGGTTTTTCTTTTTAGGATAGAAGCAAAATCCATTATAGATTGATTATCAGCTCATGAAAATGTTATATCTTTATTTGTTGAAAAACAAGTTTTGTGTGAAATTAAAATAGCATTTTGTTATGCTACATTTGTTGTTAAATTGTAATTGTAAAAAATATGAAAAAGAAATTTATAATAGGAGGACTTTTATTTGCAGCATTTGGTTTAACTAAAATGAATGCACAGATTAATTTTGGCGATAAGGCTATTGGTGCAGTTCAAAAAGGTGTTACAGGTTTTACTTTTAGTAATGCCGATGCAGCAAAACTATCTAAGGAAGCAGTTGATAAATTAGATGCCGAACATGAAATTGCTGGACCAACAGATGGCTACACTTTAAGATTAAATCGTGTTTTTGGAAAACATGCTTCTGGTGACGGATTTACTTTAAATTATAAAGTATATAAGTTGAAAGAAGTAAATGCTTTTGCAACTGCAGACGGAAGCGTTCGTGTATATTCAGGTTTAATGGATATTATGGACGACAATGAATTAATTGCTGTAATTGGGCATGAAATCGGACACGTAGCAAACAATGATTCCAGAGATGCTATTCGCGCGGCTTATCAAAAAGAAGCTTTAATGGATGGAGCAGCTTCTCAGTCAGCAACAGTGGCGACGGTTACCGATAGTCAGCTTGGAAAAATTGGAAGCGCAATTATTGATAGTAAATACAGTCGTAAACAAGAATCTGAGGCAGATTTATTTGCTTACAATTTCATGAAGAAAAATGGTTACGATGTCAATGCTGAAGAATCTGCTTTTAGGATTTTAGCAAAAATGAGCGAAGGATCACAAGCTTCGTTTATTGATCAAATGATGAGCTCGCATCCAGATTCTCAGAAAAGAGCAGATGAAGCTAAGAAAAGAGCAGAAAAAGACGGTTTGTATAAACCTTATGTGCAACAAAAGATTGTAAATACAGTTCCAGCAGCCACTACAACTAAAAAAGCGACAACTACTAAGAAAACTACAACCAAAAAGAAATAAGAGTTGTGTGTAATCATAAAAAACAAACCCGGCATTTTGCCGGGTTTATTTTTTATCCTAAAACATGAAAAGCAAGAATCTTTTGCACTTCATAAACATTAACCGATTTATTAAATTGTTTTACAATACTCGGATGTTGTTCGCTTGAAATCCAGATTTTTAATTCGGCATCCAAATCAAAAGTTCCAGCTGTTTCTACACTAAAACGAGTAATGCTTTTATAACCAATAGATTTGTATTCTGTTTTACTTCCTGTAATTCCTTGTACATCAACCAAGATTAATCTTTTGTTGGTAAAAATAAAAGTATCGCGAATAAGTTTAAAACCCATTTCGATTTCTTCATTTGCCGTCAAAAGTTGCCCGTACTTCTTAATTAAATCTTCCTGACTTACAGAACCTGCATTGCCAAGAATTGCTGAAAATATTCCCATTATTCTGTTTTAATTTAGTTAAAATGATTTCCGTTTTGAAGGAGTAAATGTAGTCGATTTTGTTAATTTTTTGGGTTTGATTTAAATTTAATTATTAACGGGACTACTGTTATTGCAATTAAAAAGGATGCTATAAAAGTCACAATTAAATTTCCAATATTTAAAGCTTTTGGATTTAATGCAAATCTCATTGATATAATCGTAACGGTAAATAAAACAACAGCAATCCAATACAGTTTATTAATAGCGGTTTGGGGATAAAAAACTTTTGGAAGTTTAGAGAAGGCATATACTATAACAATAATTCCAAAAAGAGTGCTTGAATGCTGCGCTATTTTCCAAAACGGAATTTCTACTCCAAATACTGATACGATGTTTTGAAAAGCATCAAACTGATTGACAAAATAACCATGTTTATGTGTAAAAGCATCCCAGAAAATATGGGAAAATATTCCAACCAATAAAGAGATTAAAACGATAAACCAATTTCTTTTAAAATAAACATTCCAGTCAAAATCTGCAAAAATTAGAATTCTGTTTTTTATAAAAAATGGAAGATTTTGAAACAAGAGATTTTTAGTTAAATTATGAAAGAGAAAAGTTAGTAAAAGAGCAAAAGGTAAATCAAACCAGAAAATACCATTTAGAGTATGGCTGTAATCACTTTTAACTTTCATGCGGAGAAAATATTCGAAATCAGGAGTAAGACTTCCGATTACTAATGCTGTTATAGAAAACCATTAAGGCTGAGTTTTTAATTAGATAGAGTTTTATTGATGAATTAAATGTAAACAAAAAAGCAGAACTTAAGTTCTGCTTTTTCACTTTTCAAAATATTTATATTATTCGACTTCTGTTTTTATTGTGATTGGAAGGTTGTATGCAGTTCTCACTGGTTTTCCGTCTAGAATTCCTGGAGCCCATTTTGTTTTCAATGATTTAAGAACTCTAATCGCTTCTTTTCCCACTCCGTAACCAGGATCGTTTTTTACCATAATATCTGTAAGCGATCCGTCTTTTTCAACTACAAACGATACATACACTCTTAATGTTTTTTCTACATCAAGTTCTGGTCTGCGGAAATTGTTTCCAACATACTTGTAAAACTGTCCAATTCCACCTGGGAATTCTGGAAGCTTGTCCAAAACCGCAACAGAAACAGGATCGTTGGTTGGCGGTGCAACCGAAGCAACATCTCCATTTCCTCCAGAAGAAGGCATTGCATTAATTGCAGGCCCATTTCCAGTTGTATTATTGTCTGTAGCAGGTACATTTTCTGTATTTGCTGCAATATTTTCAACTGCATCTTGTGTTCTCGCAACTACAGGATTTGTTAGCTGTACCGCATCTGTTTTTGGTGCTGAACTATGTTCAACCACAGGTGCAGGTGGAGCTGGCGGTGGCGGCACAACAATTGGATCCACGGGGATAACCGTAGGTTTGTAGATTGTTGGTTCTGGCTCAACTTCGATAGTTGAAGTCGTAATTTTACTAATAAGTACAGGTGCACTTCCTAAAGCCGTTATTAACAATAAACCCATAAAGAGAGCTGTAACAGAGTTTTTGGAATTCTCCTGACGTAGCTGATAAGCGCCGTATTCTTTGTTTTTGTTCTCGAAAACAAGATCGGTCCACTTGTTTTCATAAATGCTTAATTTAGACATAATTTTTGGGTTTTAAGGTTAAGTAACTTTAAATCATACGCAGAAAAGGTTTAGGTTTGAGCTAACAACGTAAAAGTTGCAGTTTTATTATTATGGAAATCTGTTTATTTTAAGAATAAAACGAGTAATTATTTATTCTTTATTTAAAGATAATAAATTATCTGTTACGTTCGATAATTTCGGCTAATAATTTTTTAGCTCGCAAAAGTTTCACTTTGACGCTACTTAAGGGTTCGTTTATCTTAACGGCAATTTCCTGATAAGACATTTCCTGAAAATAACGAAGCTGAATTACTTCTTGATAGTGTGGTTTAAGTTCTTTGATGCATAGAAGCAGACGGGAAAGATTCTGTTCTTTAATTAAAGCATCTTCTGCAGATGGAGTAGGGTCGGCAATATTATATGCCTGCTGGTCTTCGTTGTCTGTGATTTCTATAAAAAGATTGGTTTTCTTTTTTCGAAGCAAATCAATATAGACATTTTTTGCAATTGCAATAAGCCAGGTGTTAAACTGAAATTCTGAATTATAAGAAGCTATTTTATCAAAAGCTTTAGAGAAAGTTTCTATGGTAATATCTTCTGCGGTGGTTTCGTTTTCGGTTCGTTTGAGCATAAACGAATACACCTCATTCCAATAATGATCTAATAAAAAAGTAAAGGCGATCTGATCGCCTTTTTTTGCTTTTTCTATTTTAGAATTTATTTCCAATATACGGGTTTTGAAAAGATATTAGTTATAAAGATATTAATTTGCGTTAATATAAGCGCTATCTCAACAACTGGAAACCAAATTTTAATATCTTTTTCTTTTAATTTTCCTGCTGAAAATCCAATTACGGTCCATACAACCGTATAGCGTGTTGCTAAAATTGCTAATACGGCAATCCATTGGAATTGAAATGCTAATAATACAATAACTAATAAAAAGAAAAATAATTGTGAAACGAAGAATAATCCTAACTGCATTTTATCAAAGAACTTGTAATGTTCTGCGGTAGAAATATGTCTTCTTTTCTGAGTAAACCATTCCTTGTAAGTGGTCTTAGGTTTTGAATAGGTAAAACTTTCAGGCGTATAAGAAATAGTAGTATTTGTTTTATTTGCGGCCTGATTAATGAATAAATCATCATCGCCAGAACGAATCTGAATGTGGTCAATAAAACCATTTACATTAAAAAACTCTTCTTTCTTGTAAGCAAGATTTCTGCCGACTCCCATATAAGGAAGTCCCATTTTTGTCCAAGAAAAATATTGTATTGCTGTTAAAACAGTTTCAAAGCGAATAATTTTGTTTAAAAACGAACGCTCTACTTTTTCATAACCTCCATATCCTAAAACGATTGTTTTGTTCATCGTAAAATGAGAAGTCATAGAAGTAATCCAATCTTTTGAATTTGGGAAACAATCTGCATCTGTAAAAAGTAAATAATCTTTTTTCGCCGCTTTTATTCCAAGCGTTAAAGCGTATTTTTTATTTCCCCAGAAAGCCTCATTATTTTCGACTTTTACCAAACGGATATTAGAGAATTCTTTTTCAAATTCTTCAAAAACTTCAAGAGTTTCATCGCTAGATGCATCGTCAATTAAGACAATTTCAAAATCTGGATAATCTTGCTGTGCCAAAAGCGGAACGTATTTTTTTACATTCTCTTCTTCGTTTTTAGCGCAAACAATTACAGAAACTGGTAGATTTTTAGGCTTCACATGTTGTGGCTTGGCAAAAGCAAATTTCCCAAAAACTCCTAAATAATAAAATAATTGAACTACGACAATAGCAATAAAAAAGTAAAATATGTATATAAGCATCTGATTTATTTGGTTCTATTAATTTTCACGTTCTGCGACTGCAAATGTACTTATCAATTCGATAATTTCAATAGCTAAAGCAGATTTACTTTCGGCATTTTGACATTTCTTTTGCAACAGCAATAGACTGAGGGTTTTCGGTTTTTTCCAATTCCGAAATTATGTTTTTATAATTATGATCGTCGCGGTTTTGGGAGAGTTTTTTTGTGGCTTGAATTTCGTCAATTTCAATTTCAAAACCAAAAATTCCTCGAGCTTCTCGCATTGTTTTTTCAGATAAATCTTCAACTCGTACTGGATTCTTAGAATTCGCTTCGTATTTGTCTACAAGCTTTTTCAATTGTTCTACAGAAGTTTCGTAATCCACAATTTTGATTCTTCCGTAAATATGTACAGCTAAATAATTCCAAGTTGGCACATTTTCATGATCGTACCAAGAAGAAGAAATGTAACTGTGTGGACCTGTAAAAATGGCCAAAATCTGATCGTTTTCTCTGAAGCCTTCGGCTTGCGGATTCAGTTTTGAAATATGTCCTTGCAAAATTTCTTTTCCGTCAGCATTCACTTCCAATTCTATCGGAATATGAGTAGCGCATAATTTTCCGTTGGTCTGATTAATCAGGATTCCAAAACTATTTTCTTTCAAAAAAGCTCTGATTTCCTCTGCATCTTCGTTTTTATATAAATCAGGTGTGTACATTATTTGTGGTTTAAGAAAGAGGTTTTACAAATAAACTCAAGGTTTAATTCTCAATTGTTGCTTTGTTTAAGTTGAACAATTTTGAATTTGCGCCGAAATAAATAAGGACAAAACCAATAATGGTAAAGATAATTCCTTCTATTAAACATTGTATGGCAAAACTATCTGAAAGCAATACTCTAAGTGGTCGGAAAAGATGTGAAAATATTTCTTTTCTGAAAAACTTTAATCTTAAAAGAATGTATAGCGCAAGTGCCAATAATATAGTATTTATAGAAGAAAGTCTGTTTTTCCAGTTCAGGAATGCCACATAAAAAATGCCAACCACAAGAGCTAAAAAGATCCAGATATAGACACTTGGCCAGAAATTTAAAGCATCTTCATTTGTAGGGAATAATCTATTCCAGATTTCAGGTTTCTGAAATTGAAATTGATGCTTCATGCAAATAATTTTATCTGCAACAGTAAATAATCGTAATTGATAAATGCCATCAATTAGGAAAATCATTCCTAAAAAATGAATTATAAGAATCCCTACGTTTAATTTTTTCATTAAAAAGATTTCATTAATGAAGTTTTGTTTTTAAATCACATTTACTTCTGCCTCAATTTGAATGCCGAATTTTTCAAAAACGGTTTTCTGAACTTCTTTTGAAACGGCTAAAATTTCTTGTCCTGTCGCGTTTCCGTAATTTACTAAAACTAAAGCTTGGTTTTTATGCACTCCAGCATCTCCAAAACGTTTTCCTTTAAAACCTGCTTGTTCAATCAGCCAGCCAGCAGGAACTTTTACTTCGGTTTCTGAAACTTCGTAAAATTTCATTTCTGGGAATTTTTGGTGGATTTTCTCAAAATCAGATTTCAATAAAATCGGATTTTTGAAGAAACTTCCGCTGTTTCCTAGTTCTTTCGGATCTGGTAATTTGCTTTGTCTAATAGCGATTACGGCATTACTCACATCTTTTAATGTTGGTTCTGTAATATTGTTTTTAGCCAATTCAGCCAAAATATCTCCGTAAGAGGTATTGATTTTATGATTGCGTTTGGTTAATTTAAATATAACCGAAGTAATAATATATTGGTCTTTTACTTCATGTTTGAAAATACTTTCGCGGTAGCCAAAATTACATTCAGCATTGTTGAAAGTTCTCATTTCCTGAGTTTCAATATTCATGGCTTCGCAAGAAACGAAAGTGTCTTTAATCTCCGTTCCATAAGCGCCAATATTCTGAACTGGCGTTGTGCCGACATTTCCTGGAATTAGAGACATATTTTCTAATCCGCCAAAATTATTGTCGATTGTATAAAGTACGAAATCGTGCCAAGTTTCTCCAGCCTGACTTTCAACCCAAACAAAATCGTCGTCTTCTTTAATTGTTTTTTTGCCTTTTAAATCGATATGAATCACCAAAGCGTCAATATCTTTTGTCAAAAGCATATTGCTTCCGCCTCCTAAAATAAATTTTTTCTCGTTTTTGTTTGCTGCTAAAACTGTTTTTAATTCAGCAATAGAATGAACGGCAACAAATTGTTTGGCACTGGCTTCAATGCCGAAAGTATTATATTTTTTTAAAGAAAAATTGGATTGGATTTCCATAAATAAAAGGCTTTTTAATATAGTTCAAAAGTATGAATTATAATTTATTTGTGGCTGTATTTTACCGCAAAGGCACAAAGTTTACGCAAAGTTCGCTAAGCTTTGCGTTCTTTGCGTTTAAATATCATGCAGATTCAGCAATTCATGATACTTCTCCGAAATAACCTTCATATTAATGTCATAATTCGCATTTTCCTCCACAAATTTTCTATTTCGAGTAATCGCTTCGTTTCGCAATTGGGGATTTTCAAAAGACCAGATTAATTCATTGGCTAACATTTCAGTGTCGTCAATTGTAATTAATTGACCATTTTCTCGATGTTTAATCCAACTTTGATTTCCTGGAATATCAGAAACAATAGGAAAACAATTAGAAGCCATTGCCTCAAACAAAGAGGCCGAAACGCCTTCGGTAATTGGCATGCTGATATAAATATTCGATTGCTGTAATAATTTTGGAAGTTCTGTGTTTGGGATTCTTCCTGTAAAAATCACTTTATTTTCGATTTGCAGCTCTCTCGCCAAATCTTTTAAATATTGCAGTCTTGTTCCGTCTCCAACAATCGTTAATGAAATATCAATTCCTTTTTGATTCAAAATTCCGAAAGCTTTTAAAATAGAATCGTGTCGGTATTCTGGCTGAAGCGAGCGCGTAACAATTGCTTCAATTTTGTTTGAATTATTTGTTGATGGAGTAAAAAGCGACAAGTCAATTCCTTTAGGAAGAATCAGAACTTTGTTCATGTTAACTCCAGAAGCTTTCATGTGAATTGCCATAACGGGACCCCAAGCATGAATTAAATGTGCTTTTTTGAAAGCGTATTTTTGGATGAATTTTTTAAAAGGATACAATTTAGATTCTTCAGGCCATAAATCGGTTCGTCCTTGCTGTGCGATTGCAATGGTTTTAGAGCCAGAAATCGCTGCAAGAAAACCATAACTAGTGGTTCTTTCAGCAATTACCATGTCTGGTTTTTCTTTTTGGATTGTTTTTCGAATAGAAAGGGGAGAGAAGAAATACTCTAAAATACGTTTAAATCTATGGTTGTTAGAAGTTTGAAGTTCCCAAGTAATAATTTCAAAATTACCAAATTCTTTCAGGCCTTTCATCCAAGTGATAGCATCGGCGCGATAAGATTCTCCAAGAAAAAGTATTTTCCTTTTCATTCTGTTGTTGTTTTTTGCCACAGATTAAAAAGATTAAAATGATTTTGCAATTGCGAAAAATTAATCTGTGAGAATCTGTGAAATCTGTGGCAAATAAAACTAAAATTCTTCAGTATCCAAAGCGCGGTTGATGAATTCGTTTAGAGGTTTTAAAGCAATAAGTTTTTGGCTCATTTTTTTTACGAAATCTTTTTCCGTCACCTCAGAAACATTATAAACCTGAGTTGCGGTGAAACTTTTTAATTTTAAAAACTCAATTGCAGGATGATCTTTTTCATAACCGCGAGGCATGCTTTTAAGTGAATTGTTTTCGTTGATGTCTAAACTTCCAAATTCTTTCTTGAAGTTTTTGTTGTTTAAAATTTCCTGTAAATCTTCGTAAAAAAAAGCGATTTCTTTACGGACTTTCTTTAAGTCTTCCGCTTCAGGCGAATAAAATCCGCCAGCAATAAAACTCGCACCTTTTTCTATATGAACATAATATCCGGCACGATTTGCGCCTTTTGCACCAGCTGACATCCAAACGCCTAAATGTGCTTTATAAGGAGATTTGTCTTTAGAAAAACGAATGTCACGGTTTATTCTGAATGTGCAGTTTTTAACTTCCAATAATTCCAATGAAGGATCAAGCGGTTTCATCGCATCTAGAAAATCGCTTACCAATTGATGGTAATCTTTCTTAAAAACTTCATATCGTTTTTTATTTTCCTGAAACCATTCGCGGTTATTGTTCTTTTTTAAATCGTCTAAAAATTGCAATGATTCTTTCGTTAACATAATCCTTATATATTTTATTGCAGTTGTTTTTAAGTTTTTTTTGTTCAGGCTAATTTACTGATTTCTATTTTGTGATTAATTCTGAAAACTGATACAAATTGTACCAAATTTCCCGAATTACAAATTGAATATCTTATAAGTCTGATGTGTCGATTTTACAATCGCTTCGGTTCTTTCTGGATGCGTATCCGAAATAAAAAGCTGTCCAAACGTTTCGCTGTTTACCATTTCTACAATTTTGGCTACACGCGTTTCGTCCAGTTTATCAAAAATATCATCAAACAAAAGAATAGGTTTTACACCGCTTTGTTTTTTCAAAAACTCGAATTGCGCCAATTTTAAAGCAATTAGAAAAGATTTCTGCTGACCTTGAGACCCGAATTTTTTTATTGGATGCAAATCAATTTCAAAAGACAAATCATCTTTATGGATTCCAACAGAGGTATAATGCAGCGCTCGATCTTTATTGGTGTTTTCCTGCAAAAGCGTTAAAAGGTCTTTTTCGAACAAATGACTTTCGTAAACCAATTGCACACTTTCTTCAGATCCCGTTATTGCCTGATGGTGTCTATTAAATATAGGTATAAACTGTTCTAGGAAATCTTTTCGTTTTTCAAAAATCGATTTTCCATAGCCTTGTAATTGTTCGTTATATATAGATAAGGTATCATTGTCAAAAACATGATTCAAAGCAAAATATTTTAAAAGTGCATTTCGCTGTGTGATTACCTTTTGATATTGTATTAATTCGTGCAGATAAGTAGCGTCTAATTGGGAAATCACACTGTCCATAAATTTACGGCGCGTTTCGCTTCCTTCAACGATCAAATCTCTATCTGCCGGCGAAATAATAACTAACGGAATAAAACCAATATGATCTGAGAATTTGTCGTAAGGTTTTCCATTTCGCTTTAGAACTTTTTTCTGTCCTTTTTTTAAACTGCAAACAATTTGCTCGGTTCTCTCATTTTTTTCGAGTTCGGCATCAATCACAAAAAACTCTTCGCCATGTTTGATGTTTTGAACAGCAAGCGGATTAAAATAACTTTTTCCGTATGCCAAATGATAAATAGCATCGAGCACATTAGTTTTTCCAATGCCATTTTTTCCAACAAAACAGTTTATTTTGATGTCAAAATCAAAACTTGCTTCAGAAAAGTTCTTGTAATTAAATAATGAGATTTTGTTTAAATGCATTTGTAAGGACTCCAAGTGTAATATTTACGGCTTTTGAGCAGTAAAAATTTGAGGCTGCAAATTACCGAAAATTATCGATATAATTGGCTTTAGCCCTTTCTTAGGCTTATTTATTTTACCGCTTTTGCGAAAGGGCAAGCGAATCATGAAAATATTTCTTTTAAAATAGTGATAAAATTGAAATTTTTTACCTCAGTTTCAATAAAAATTTTATTTTTGCCGTTCACTAAATAAATTTTAAATGGCAACTTACAATAAAAGAGGATATAAGACACCAAAAGAAAAGGAAGTAAAAGAAGTGGTTACTGAAGAGCAACAAGTAGTTATTGATGAAAAAGACAGCACAACAGCTGGAGTTTTCTCAAAATTAGACGAAACAGCTTCAAGAACTGAGGATTGGGTGGCTAAAAATCAAAAAATCATTATTGGTTTAGTTGCTGGTATTGCGGTTGCTACAATTGGATATTTAGCTTACCAAAAATTTATAGCAACTCCTAAACAAGAAGAGGCTGCAAGTGAAATGTTTGTTGCGCAACAAAACTTTGAAAAAGCTGTAAACGGTGTTTCTAGCGATTCATTATTCAAATTATCATTAAACGGTTCAGAAGGTAAATTCGGATTTATTAAAATCGCTGACGAATATTCTGGAACAGATGCTGGAAACTTAGCAAATTACTATGCTGGTATCGCTTACTTAAATACTGGTAAATTTGATGAGGCAATTAAATATTTAGGTGAATTCAAATCAGAAGATGTAGTTTTAAGTGCTTTAGCTAAAGGCGCTACAGGAGATGCTTATTCTCAAAAAAATCAGCAAAAAGAAGCTTTAGATTTTTATGTAAAAGCTGCTGAGTCTAACAAAAACGATTTTACAACACCTCGTTTCTTGTTAAAAGCTGGAAAAACTGCTTTAGCATTAGGGCAAAAAGAAGATGCTTTGAAATACTTTAATGATATTAAAGATAATTACGATAATACTCCAGAAGCAGCGTCTGTTGATGCTTTGATTGGATTAGCACAATAAAAATTTTAGACTTTAGATTTAAGATTGTAGATTTGTAATTACGAATCTAAATTCTAAAATCAAAAATCTAAAATATTACAGATGGCTACTGAAAATAAAAATCTATCAGAATACGATAAAAACACAATCCCAAACGCGAAAGACTTTCGGTTTGGGATTGTTGTTTCTGAATGGAATGATACTATAACAGAAGGACTTTATAATGGTGCTTTTGATGCTTTGGTGGATTGCGATGTTCCTGCCCAACAAATTATCCGTTGGAATGTTCCAGGAAGTTTTGAGCTAATCTACGGCGCTAAAAAAATGCTTCAGACACAAAATGTTGATGCAGTTATTGTAATTGGATGCGTAATTCAAGGAGAAACTAAACATTTTGATTTTGTTTGTGAAGGCGTTACACAAGGAATTAAAGATTTGAATGTTCAAACTGATGTTCCGGTTATTTTCTGTGTTTTAACAGATAATAATATGCAGCAATCTATTGATAGAAGTGGGGGAGTTCACGGAAACAAAGGAACTGAAGCGGCAATTGCGGCAATAAAAATGGCCTATATTCGTCAGCAGGCTTCAATAGCTCACGTTTATAATCAGCCATTGTTAGCTTCGGGAGCCATTCAAATTGAAGATTCTCCGAAAAAAATAGAAAACGAATAAGCACGTTTGTTTTAAAAAATATTAAAACCTATACTGTGTAATAACGGTATAGGTTTTTTTGTTTTTTTTATGATTATTCTTATTCTAAAAGCCAATCAAAATTCACTAAATTTGTACTTCTTGGTTTATAAAAAACCTAATCTAAACTTTAAAATTATTTTTGCTTAATGTCGAGTATTATTCAATTGCTTCCTGATCACGTTGCTAACCAAATTGCTGCTGGAGAAGTGGTTCAAAGACCAGCTTCAGTCGTAAAAGAATTGTTAGAAAATGCTGTTGACGCCAAAGCAACTGATATCAAATTAATTATAAAAGATGCTGGTAAATCGCTAGTTCAGGTAATTGATAATGGTGTTGGAATGACCGTTACAGATGCCCGTTTGTGTTTTGCCCGTCATGCTACTTCCAAAATCCGACAGGCAGAAGACTTATTTTCGCTTGGAACAAAAGGTTTCCGCGGAGAGGCTTTGGCTTCTATCGCGGCGATTGCGCACATGGAAATGAAAACCAAACAGGATCAGGACGAACTTGGAACGCATATTGTAATTGAGGGAAGTAAATTTGTTTCGCAAGAGGTGGCAGTTTTGCCAAAAGGAACTTCGTTTGCGGTTAAAAACTTGTTTTTTAATATTCCAGCTCGCCGTAATTTCTTAAAGTCCGATACGGTTGAATTTCGTCACGTGATGGATGAGTTCCAGCGTGTAGCATTGGCACATCCAAATATTCATTTTAGTTTTTATCATAACGGCAGTGAGATGTACAATCTTCCTGCAGCAGGATATCGCCAGCGAATTGTTGGTATCATGTCTGGAAAAACTAATGAAAAATTGGTTCCCGTAAACGAGGATACCGAAATTATAAACGTTCAAGGTTTTGTATGCAAACCTGAATTTGCTAAGAAAAATAGAGGAGAACAGTTCTTTTTTGTAAACGATCGATTTATAAAAAGCAGTTTCTTGCATCATGCTGTAATGTCTGCATACGATGGATTATTGAAAGATGGTTCGCAACCAAGTTATTTCTTGTATCTGCAAGTTCCTCCAAATACAATTGATATCAATATACATCCAACTAAAACAGAAATTAAGTTTGATGACGAGCAAGCATTGTATGCTATTTTAAGAGCGTCTATCAAACATAGTTTAGGGCAGTTTAATGTTGCTCCGGTTTTAGATTTTGATCGGGATGCTAATTTAGATACACCTTATCATTATAAAAATGTTGAGGCAGAAGTGCCTACGATTCAGGTAGATGGGACTTTTAATCCGTTTACTGACGATAAAACCAATCAGCATTATAGTAAAGCAGCTTCGGGATCATCAGGATATAGCTCGGGGTCTTCTTTTTCATCTTCGTCGGGATCATCTTCTTCTGGGTCATCGTATTCTGGTTATTCCAAAAGGGTAGAACCAACCACAAGCTGGGAAAGTTTATATGTTGGTTTAGATGTCGAAAATCCAGAAAGCATAGAAAGCTCGCCATTCACATTCGAAAATGAAGAAGTGACTTCTTCTTTATTTAATGATGAAGATGTAGAACAAGCAACGCAGAAAACGTATCAAATTCATAAAAAATATATCGTTTCGCCTATAAAATCAGGAATGATTATTGTGGATCAGCAGCGTGCACATCAGCGAATTTTGTACGAACAATTTTTGCTGAATATGACCGTTAATCAAGCTTCGAGCCAACAGTTGCTTTTTCCTTTAGATTTGTTTTATTCGGCATCTGAAATGGAATTAATTGAAGAATTAAAACCTTCTTTAGAAACTACCGGATTTGTTTTTGATGAAAGCAAAACCGATCATGTTGTAATTTCTGGAATCCCTGTAAATATTACAGAAAGTGAAGTCTCGCAGGTAATAGAGCAATTATTAAGTGATTTGCAAGATGGAATTCCAGCAAATAGTTACAGTCAGAACGATACAATTGCCAAGTCAATGGCCAAAAGTTTAGCGGTTAAAACGGGATCTTATTTAACCGAAAAAGAACAAGATAATTTGGTAAACGGATTGTTTGCTTGTAAAGATCCGAATATTTCACCTTTTCAAAAACCTACCTTCATTACCATGCGTGTTGAAGATATAGATAAAAAGTTTGCTTTATGATGAATATGACTCCAGTAGTTAAACAACTGCTTATTATTAATATTATATTTTTTATTGGCTCTCAATTAGTGCCAGTATCTTACGAGTATTTTGCGATGTTCTTTCCAGAAAATCCAAGTTTCCGTGTATGGCAGCCTATTACGCATATGTTTATGCATGGCGGAATTATGCATATTGCGTTTAATATGTTTGCATTGGTTTCTTTTGGATCTGCTTTAGAGCATTTTTGGGGAGGTAAAAAGTTTTTATTTTTTTACATTTCTTGTGGTTTAGGTTCGGCATTGCTTCATACAGCGGTAAATTATTACTTTTTTGAGGATACCATTAATATATTGACAGCAAACGGATTTCATAAAGCTGATATCTTAAATATTTTAAGTCAGGGAAAAATCGATACGAGATGGCAAAGCTTAGTAAGTTCAGCTCAATTTGACGGATTTACAAGCTCTTACATTGGAACTGTTGTTGGGGCATCTGGTGCTATTTACGGTTTGCTGACTGCTTTTGCTTTTATGTTTCCTAATGCAGAATTGGCACTTTTGTTTATTCCAGTTCCAATCAAAGCTAAATACTTTGTTCCTGGACTTTTATTAATGGATTTGTTTTTAGGTGTTAAAGGTACTTCTCTGTTTGGCGGTGGTGGTACAGGTATAGCGCATTTTGCTCACGTTGGAGGTGCAATTACTGGTTTTTTAATGATGTGGTACTGGAAAAAAAATCAGTTTAATAACAACCGTTGGAATTAATTTTTAACTTTAAAGTACAAATTCTAAAACAAAAGAGTTTCTATGAATATTTTAGACGATTTAAAATTACAATATAGATTAGGAGGTATTGCCATGCGTGTCATGTACTGGAATATAGCATGTTTTATTGTATCGCTTATTTTCTTCTATAACTATTCAAATGGTTTTTTTAATTTTCCGAGTTGGATTGCTTTGTCTTCAGATCCTCAGGTTTTTATGTTTAAACCTTGGACTTTTTTAACGTACGCTTTCTTTCATGATGGATTTTTGCATTTATTGTTTAATATGATGGTGCTTAATTTTGCCAGCTCTTTGTTTCTAACATATTTTACTCAAAAGCAATATTTAGGATTATATCTTTTAAGTGCTCTTTTTGCAGGAGTGGCTTTTGCACTGAGTTTTTATCTGTCTAATATTGGAGGTTCCATTGTTGGAGCATCTGCTGCCATCATGGCAATTTTGGTCGCTACAACAACTTATTCTCCGCTAATGAATGTTCGCTTGTTTCTATTTGGAAATGTAAAGCTTTGGCATATTACTGCTGTTATTATAATTTTAGATTTGATGCAGTTTCGTCTTGGAAACATGGGTGGGCATATTTCTCATCTAGCTGGTGCCTTCTTCGGTTTTCTTTATATTAAATTGCTACAAAACGGTACCGATTTAAGTACTATCGTTTCTAAAACTTTAGATTTCTTTGCGAATCTCTTTAAAAAATCACCTACGACCCCATTTACAAAAGTTCATAAAAATTACAGAAAACCTACAGAAAAAACCACATCGCGAATTGTTACGAAAGATAAAACGCAGCAACAGATTGATGAGATTTTAGACAAAATAAGCCAGTCAGGATACGACTGCTTGACAAAAGAAGAAAAAGAGTTTTTATTTAAAGCTGGAAAATAAACTTGTAGGAGATAAATATGAAAAACCTTTCTTGGTTTAATAAAATAATGTTCTTTTTGAACATAGTGCTGACTGTGCTTACATTTAGCGTCTATGTTTTGCCTTTTTTAGCACCTAAAAGTTTTCCGCTTTTATCGGTGCTTACTTTGTTTATGCCGGCCTTTTTTGTGGCCAACACATTGTTTTTTATCTATTGGGGAATTCAGTTTAAAAAACGTCTTATTTTGTCTGGTTTGGTTTTGCTAACAGGAATTACATTTATTAGTAAATTTTATAAGTTTTCTGGAAAAGAGTATGTGAAGGACGAAAAGGATTTTTCTGTGATGAGTTATAATGTACGTCTGTTTAATGTCTTTAAGTGGTTGGATCGTGATGATATTCCGTCCAATATTAAATCTTTTATCGACGAAAAAGATCCTGACATTTTGTGTATTCAAGAATATTCAAATTCTGCACATTTAGATTTAAAAGTATATCCGCACCGTTATATTTTTATTGATGGTAAAAAAATTAAAACGGGACAGGCTATTTTTTCTAAATTTCCTATTATAGACGAAGGAAAGATTGTTTTTCCTAAATCAGATAATAATGTTGTTTATGCTGATATTAAGCGCGGAAAAGATATTATTCGTGTCTATAATATGCACTTGCAATCCATTAAGATATCTCCAGATGTAAGCGAGATTTCTGATGATATTGATAATGTAAATCAGAAAAAATCACAGCGTATTTATGCTAGAATCAGTAAAGGATTTACACAGCAGCAAGAACAGGCTGAAATTTTTAAAGAGCATATTAAGAAATGCAATTATCCGATTATTATTTGTGGCGACATGAATAATAGTCCGTTTTCTTATGTTTATAGAAGTATTAAAGGCAAGCTAAAAGATGCCTTTGAAGAAGCCGGAGAAGGTTTTGGAGCTACCTATAAGTTTAAATATTATCCTGCAAGAATTGACTATATTTTTACAGACAGTAAAATGAAAGTAAAGCAATTTGAAAGTTTCTCTGATTTCGAAAACTCAGATCATTATCCCATAATGACAAGACTTTTGGTGGAATGATTTATTAGCAGAAAGTGAAAAGTTAAGGCAATATGAGAATTAATAATTCATAACTTATAACTCATAATTCATAGCTTATATGATTTTCTGTGTTTTTAGATAATCCATTGCAAACTTACCTTCATTAAAAAGTAAATCCAAAACACTTAAATTGTTGATGAAGCCATGTTTGTCGTCAAAAACCTGAGTGTATTTTTCGAAAGAATTTGCATCTTTTTTACCATTTGCCAAATATCTGAAATCGGTAAAATCATTTACTTCATGAAAATATTCTGTTGTTTTTCCAAATTCTAATTTCATTCTAAGACATTTCGTAACAATGTCTAAAACTTCGAAGTTTAAATCCATCAAAAAATGGTGTTTTTTCTCAAAAATAGGAGCAATATCGTCTTCAAAGTACTCGAAGAACGGAGAGCCTCTATATGCTGCTTCAAGCGATTTAAAATGCTGTTTCTGCCAATCAAATTCGTTTTCGATCAAAACCTCTTTTGTTTTCTGATGTGTCGCTTTAGAATGCTTAACAGGGATATTTAATAATTGAATTCCATTAGGACTATAGATGTAAGTTCTATTTCTATTAGTTTGTTTCTGAAAATTATCTTCCATTTCAAAAGTGATGCTGTCAGATTGCGCAATTACGGCAAAATGACTGATAGATGGAAAATAAGTTGGAAGTATTAAGGAATTCATTTCGTTTTGTTTCAAGTTTAAAAGTATCAGGTTTCAAGTTGACGTAAAAACGTGAAACTTGAAACCTGATACAAAAATAACTTTTTTTTAATTATGCTTTATTCTCTCTTCTTTTTTTCCAAATAAAATCTCCTACAAAATAGATAGCTAGAAGAATTAAGAAGTATTTGAAGTAAGATTGAGGCTGACCTTCACCATCTACAGTTGTAAATACTCGGCTCCAGCGAACTTTATTGATGCCTTTTCCGTTAGTATCCCAGCTCATCCAAATGAAAACTGGTTTTCCTACGATATGATCTTCAGGAACGTAACCCCAATAACGGCTGTCTTCTGAGTTGTGACGGTTGTCTCCCATCATCCAGTAATAGTTTTGTTTGAAGGTGTATGTTGTTGCAGGTTTTCCGTTAATTATGAATTTTGAACCTTGCAGTTCTAATGTATTTCCTTCATAATTGGTGATAATCTCTTTGTAGAAAGGAAGAGACTCATTTGTTAAGGCAACTGTTTTTCCCGCTTCAGGAATGTAAATAGGTCCCATGTTGTCTTGGTTCCATTTGTTGATGTGAGGGAAAATGTCGTTGTTGTCTCCTGTGTCAACTTTTCTAATTACAGCAGTAACTCCTGGAGTGTGTTTAAATCTTTCTGCTCCAGCTTCTGTTAATGCACCTAGATAAAGAGTGTCTCTTTTTTCAGTTCTAAAACCTGCTGGATCTGTAATATCTAATTCTTTGAAAATAGTTTCAAAGTCAATAGATGTTTTTCCGTCTAATGCTACAGCGTATGAGTACTGAGGTTTTGCTCTTTCAGGCAAAACTAGTTTTTTTCCGTTAATAAAAACATAACCGTCTTTTATTGATAAGCTGTCTCCAGGAATACCAACACATCTTTTTACATAGTTTGATTTTTTATCAATTGGCTTGATAACACCCGGTCTTCCTTTTGGTTCGAAGAAATAGTGAACTGTATCGACCGGCCAGTTGAAGACGACAATGTCGCATCGGTTTATTTTCTGAATAGCTGGCAACCTAAAATAAGGTAATTGTGGCCAGCTTAAATATGATTTACTTTTTGTTAAAGGAATAGAGTCGTGAACCATTGGTAATGCAACAGTTGTCATTGGAACTCTAGGGCCATAGTTTAATTTGCTTACAAATAAGAAATCGCCAATCAATAAAGATTTTTCTAAAGATGATGTTGGAATTGTGTAAGGCTGTACAACATAAGTATGGACTAAAGTTGCGACTATAATGGCGAACAATAAAGAGCTAACAGTATCTGCCGCTTTATTTTCAGGAGTTAATTTGCGGTCTTTATGGTACTCTAATTTTTGAGTATAATTAACAACATAGATGTAAAAACCGAATGTAAAAAGTCCTAAAATAGTGTCTAGAGTTGATTTTTTGCCAAAGGTTCTTAGCGTTTCCACCCAAATAACTGGAAACATAATCAAGTTGATGATTGGGATGAAAAGTAGTAATGTCCACCATGTTGGGCGTCCGATAATCTTCATTAAAACGATAGAATTGTATACCGGAATTGCTGCTTCCCAGCTTTTTCTTCCTGCTGCCTGATACAATTTCCATGTTCCAAGAAAATGAATAATTTGAACGGCTAAGAAAAATACGAACCAAGAGTAAAGTGTCATAATATTGTATTTTAAGTTTCAAATTCAAGTTTTTAATAATCCTGAATTTTGGTCAATTATTGTAAGTTTAGTACATCTTTCATAGAGAAAATTCCCTGTTTTCCTGCTAGCCATTCTGCAGCAACGACAGCGCCAAGGGCAAAACCTTCGCGGTTATGAGCAGTATGTTTAATTTCGATGCTGTCAATTGCAGAATCGTAATTTACAGTGTGTGTTCCAGGTACTTCTCCAATTCTTTTTGCTTCAATATGAATTTCATTCTTTTTTGCTTCATCCATAGTCCAATTTGCATAGTCGCTGTTTTGGATAACGCCTTGAGCTAAAGAAATAGCTGTTCCGCTTGGAGCATCAAGTTTGTGGATATGGTGAATTTCTTCCATCGAAACTTTATAAGAATCGAATTGCTTCATGATTTTAGCTAAATATTCATTTAGTCCGAAGAAAATATTTACTCCCAAGCTGAAGTTCGAACTTGAAATAAAACCTCCTTTTTTCTCATTACAAAGTGCAATCATTTCGTCATAATGTTCTAACCAGCCAGTAGTTCCTGATACCACAGGGACATTAGCGTTAAAAGATGCAGAAATGTTGCTCACTGCTGCTGATGGAACGCTGAAATCGATGGCAACATCGGCTGTTGAAAGCCCGTCATAGGTGTTAAATTCATCTTTCCTTAAAACTATTTCATGACCTCTTTCTAAAGCAATTCTTTCGATTACTTTACCCATTTTTCCGTATCCTAAAAGCGCAATTTTCATTATGATTTGTTTTTTGATTTTTTAAATAGAATTCAATCTATTAAAACTTATAATTAAAAGTTAGACCCACGTTTGGTTTGAATGTTACATCGGCAGGATAAATTTCTGGACGCATTGAAAGTCTTTCGTTTACATTAAATTGTATCAACGCAGCGTCAACATTGGCATCGATTATGTTTAAAACATAGAATCCGACAACGAATAAAGCAGATAAATCTCTATTTCTTTGGTAGAATTTTTGTCCAGCAATAAGTCGGCTATCATCCAGATATTTGTAATTGTCATCGTTATAACCTTCTAATCTTCGTTTGTAGGCGTCACGATAATCATGGTATTTTTTATTGTTGTCTATGTAGAAATACAAACTTGTTCCGATTGCTCCGTAAACCAATGGAATTTTCCAGTATTTTTTGTTGTATGCTTGACCTAAACCAGGTAGAACTGCAGAGTAAAAAGCTGCTTTTGCTGGTGTAAGCGGATCTATTTCTTCTAATGATGTGGTGTCTTTTACGACCAAAACCGTGTCTTCTTTTACCTGGGCAAAAAGAGAAACGGTTCCTGTTAGAAAGAACAATAGACCAATGGGGACAATTTTATTCACTATCCGTTTATTAATTTCATAATTCTGTTAAAGTCAGCTTCAGAATTAAATGGAATTGTAATTTTTCCTTTTCCGTTACCAGCGACTTTTATATCAACTTTTGAACCAAAATAATCGTTGAAAGAATTTTTTTGAGTTTCTCTCACTACGAATGCAGCATCTGCTTTTGGCTTTCCATCTGCTTTTGGCTGTAAACCTTCGTGGTAATTTTTAACTAAAGCTTCTGTTTCGCGAACAGATAGATTTTGGCTAACGATTTTTTGGTAAATATCGGTTTGAACGTCTAAATCTTCAATATTGATAATTGCTCTACCGTGTCCCATACTGATAAAACCATCACGAATACCAGTCTGGATAATCGGATCTAATTTTAAAAGACGCAAATAATTGGCAATTGTCGAACGTTTTTTACCCACTCTTTCACTCATTTGTTCTTGAGTTAATTGAATTTCGTCGATTAAACGTTGGTATGATAAAGCAATCTCAATTGGATCTAAATCATGACGTTGGATGTTTTCAACCAAAGCCATAACCAGTGATTCGTTGTCATTTGCAATACGAATATAAGCAGGAACATGAGTTAAGCCTACTAATTTAGACGCACGAAGACGACGCTCTCCAGAGATTAACTGGTATTTATTAAAATCTAATTTACGAACAGTAATAGGTTGAATTACACCAAGTTCTTTAATAGAAGTGGCTAACTCGCGTAATGATTCTTCATTAAAATTGCTTCTAGGCTGAAACGGATTTATCTCAATCGCACTTATTTCAAGCTCAATGATGTTTCCAACAACTTTGTCAGCATTTTTGTCTTCTACTGATTTGATGTCGTTTTCCGGATCTTTTAATAAGGCAGATAATCCTCTTCCTAAGGCTTGTTTTTTAATTACTTTTGTCATAAAAACTATTTACTGTTTTTCTTTATAATTTCCTGTGCTAAATGAATATAGTTTACGGCACCTTTGCTTGTCGCATCATAATTAATGATACTTTCTCCAAAACTTGGAGCCTCACTTAGTTTTACATTTCGCTGAATTACAGTGTCAAAAACCATATCGTTAAAGTGTTTTTGAACTTCTTCTACAACCTGATTTGATAAACGTAATCTTGAATCGTACATTGTTAGTAATAAACCTTCAATGTCAAGATCTGGGTTGTGGATTTTTTGAATACTCTTAATAGTGTTCAATAATTTTCCTAATCCTTCAAGTGCAAAATATTCACATTGAATAGGAATAACTACAGAATCTGCTGCTGTTAAAGCATTCAAGGTTAACAAACCTAAAGAAGGTGCACAGTCGATAATGATATAATCATATTCTTCTTTTGCTTCTTCCAATGCTTTTTTAAGCATGTATTCGCGGTTTTCTTTGTCAACCAATTCAATTTCGATAGCAACAAGGTCAATGTGAGCAGGGATCACGTCAACGTTTGGAGCTGTACATTTTAAAACGGCTTCTTTTGGTGTTACAGTATGTTCAAGTATTTGGTAAGTTCCGGTTTCAACTGTTTCTACGTCAATTCCAAGACCAGATGTAGCATTGGCCTGTGGATCAGCGTCGATTAATAATACTTTTTTCTCTAAAACACCTAATGAGGCAGCAAGATTTACTGATGTAGTAGTCTTTCCAACGCCTCCTTTTTGATTAGCAATAGCAATGATTTTGCCCATTTATTTTCTGAATTTTGAACCGTAAAAATACAATTATTTATGGTTTCTGAAAATCTATTTTGTTAACATTTGTGAAAGTCTGCCTAATCGGGGTTTCATGGGTGTTTGACACAAAATAATTTTAGTTATAAATAAAATTATTAATAAGTTTTTAGGATAATTTAGTGCTATTCTTGCCTCAAAAAGACAAGAATCTAATTTTGGTGTGAGAAAATCTTTTTATTTTAAAATCTCGATAGTGACATAAACTAAGCCACTTTTTTTATTAGATGCAATATCCATAAAAGCTCTTTTGCTGAGATCAATTTCTCTTCCGTTAACAAAAGGTCCTCGATCCGTAATTTCTACGATTGTGAATTTATTGTTTGCCTCGTTTGTTATTTTTAGTATTGTGCCAAAAGGGAATTTTTTATGTGCAGCAGTAAGTTCGTTATTATTGAATCTTTTTCCACTTGCTGTTTTTCTTCCATTAAATTTATCATGATAATAAGAAGCGTGGGCATTTTTCTTATATAAGACACTTTCTTTTGTTAATGAACATGAATCTATTGAAATGATGTTTTTTTCTTGCGCGATTATAGCAGTAGAAAAAACTAAAGCAATAAATAATAGAATCTTTTTCATTTTGTTTTCTTTTTTTATTTGGGGGTAAAAAAAAGCTATTAAAGAAAAAGAGATGTCTTGGATAAGGCATATTTGTGTTATGAAAAGACAAAATTTGCAGGTTTTGTAGTGTTTTTGATAAGAAAATTGAGTTCAAAAACGGACTCGAAGGTTGAAGATTATTGCTATTTTGGGCTTTCTTAAAATTACAATTATTACAATCTATCAAACCACAAAATGAGCATTCTTATGAGTAGAAAAGCAATTTCATTATTTACAGCATTTGCATTTATACTGCTTTTGTGCAGTTTTACTTCATCGTTTACGGATAACGAAAAAACAGAAGGAAATAAAAAAATTGAACGCAAAATTGTCTACAGTAAAAAGAAACATAGTATTACATTATCATGGTCGACTTTTGGTACTTCTGGAAATTATATAATTAGTAGAGGGGGCAGCCGTTTGGCATCTGATTTTGTTTCGGTAGGATCCACTTCTAAATTGACATTTACCGATAAAAAGCCTAACGCAGCTAAATATGAGAATTACTATAAAGTTACTCGAAATGATGTTACTATTATAATTTCACTCGAAAATCAGATTTTTGGAGATAATATGTATTTCTATGATAGAAAACATGAAAAAGCTGAAACAGCCCGAAATGAAATTAACACACAGTTTAGCACTATCGGTTTAGGAGGTGCCAATGGAGAGTGGACAACAAAACGGCAGGCTTATTATTTTAAACCAAATGTGAATGGACAAACCTACGATGTTGGCGGATCGGGTTCTGCATCGTCTGCAATATCTAATGCCATAGAATTAGGTTTTTATTCTCATATTGGAGGTTTGGGAAAAGTGCCTTCAGATGTTAAATTGGGAGCAATATTTACAAGACCTCATCTTTCTGGTGGAGCAAATGCGACTTGTACATTTTGGCGTTCTGTTGAAAATGTAGCAATAATGCGTGATTTTTCATGGACAGTTTCTCAGTCAACTAGTGCCAGAAGATTGCTGATTGAAAATACTTCAAAGTATATTTCGGATATTGGAGATACTAACTTCTGGGGCAGCGGCGGTTTTATTGCAGATACTCATTATACATCTGCAAGACCGAACTGGGGTGGACAGCAACAATGGTATACTAGAAATACTGTTTTTCCTTCCGGTTCTGAGGCTATGGGAGGATCGTATAATATGGTTTGGCAGGGATGTGTAAATCCTCCGCAGGCAGATGATGCCAATTCTTCAATTCCGACAACTCCTATTATACGAGAAAAACCTTTTCTTTTTATTGATAATGACGGAGAATATAAAATTTTTGTGCCAGCGTGGCAAAAGGATAGAGTAGGAGTTTCTTGGTCTGCCATAGATATAGGAAAAGGAGAAATTCAAGATTTGAATGCAAATTGGTATGTTGCTAAAGAAGGAGACACAGATGCAGAGATAAATGCAGCATTGAAAGCAGGTAAAAATATATTTTTTACTCCTGGACATTATGCTTTGAATGCTCCGATTCAGGTAAATAGAAAAGACGCCATACTTTTGGGGGCTGGTATTGCTTCTGTGACGCTAGAGCCAACAGAAAAAAATACTTGGGGATGTATTTATGCTGATGATAAAGACGGAATTATTATTGCTGGACTTTTAATGGATTCATCGAATAGTACGACTTATCAAGTTAGAATTGGTAATGAAGGAGCAAATGCAGACCATAGTGCAGATCCTATTTTGCTTAGCGATATTACTTGCCGAGTGGGCGGGGTTCAGTCAAAAAATATTCAGATTCAGGCTTCTATGCAGATAAATAGTAACAATGTTGTAGGAGATCATTTCTGGTTGTGGCGCGCAGATCATGGCTCGCAAAAAGGCGGCGATGCACGTTGGACAAGAGACAGGTGTAAAAACGGACTTATTGTAGCGGGTAATGATGTGGCGCTTTATGCCTTGTTTGTAGAGCATTATCAGGAATATGAAGTATTATGGTTAGGAGAACGTGGTCGAACTTTCTTCTTTCAAAACGAACCACCATACGATGCGCCAAATCAAGCAAGTTGGAGTAGTCAGGGAGGTAGAGTTGATGGTTACGCTGCATTTAAAGTAGCAAATTCGGTAAAAGAACATCACACTATCGGAATGGGATCTTATGCGGTTTTTACAGGAACTGATGGAAATGTGAATAAGAAAAATGGTTTTGAAGCGCCTAATAATCCAAATGTGAAATTGGAGAAAATGTGTATTACTCGTTTTGCAGGTTCAGGAAATATTCAGAATGTTATTAATGGTACTGGCGGAAGCACAGCAACTGGTGTAAAACGTGTCGCATCATATAATAATGGAGAAGGGGTACAGCCTTTTGATGAAGAATTTATTTTGCCTAATAAGGAATCTTATCCTTCTTATATAAGTATGGAAAAATAAACTTAGATATTGATATTTTTTGAAGAAAAACCTCTAGAAATCGATTGATTTTTAGAGATTTATTTTAATATAGCCCGCGGTTTCAACCGCGGGGAACGTATTGTAATCACGATGCGTATCCCGTGGTTGAAACCACGGGTTATGTTTTTAAAAGGATATTTTGAGAATGTCGAATTAAAGAAAAACAAAAAAGCCGAACATTTCTGTTCGGCTTTTGTCGGGGTGGCAGGATTCGAACCTGCGGCCTCCTGCTCCCAAAGCAGGCGCGATAACCGGGCTACGCTACACCCCGAAGATGTAATTTTGTTGTAGTGCCCGAAAGCGGATGCAAAGATATAAATAAATTTGATTTGTAAAAGAAAAAAAAATGAAAATAAATAAAACTTATTTCCACATAGCTATTTCAGATTTATTTTAGACGTTATTTTTTATAATAAAGTTTACATTTGCAACTCAAAAATACTATTACTATGTCAAATACAATCGAAAAAATTAAATGCCTTATTATAGGTTCTGGTCCTGCAGGTTATACTGCGGCTATTTATGCGGCTAGAGCTAACATGAATCCAGTATTATATCAAGGAATGCAGCCTGGCGGTCAATTGACTACTACTAATGAGGTTGAAAACTTTCCTGGTTATGTTGATGGAGTAACAGGACCTGAAATGATGATTCAGTTACAAGATCAAGCAAAACGTTTTGGTGCAGACATTCGTGACGGATGGGCAACAAAAGTTGATTTTTCTGGAGATATTCATAAAGTTTGGATTAACGATACTATCGAATTGCACTGTGAAACTGTAATTATTTCTACAGGTGCTTCGGCTAAATATTTAGGATTGCCATCAGAACAGCACTATTTAAATATGGGTGGTGGAGTTTCTGCTTGTGCAGTTTGCGACGGATTCTTCTACAGAAACCAAGATGTTGTTATTGTTGGAGCAGGAGATTCTGCTTGCGAAGAAGCACATTACTTATCTAAACTTTGTAAAAAAGTAACTATGTTGGTTAGAAGCGAAAAATTTAGAGCGTCTAAAATCATGGAAGAGCGTGTTCGTAAAACTGAAAATATCGAGATTTTAATGAATCATGATACAGTTGAAGTTTTAGGAGACAACAATGTTGTTCATGCTATTAAAGCTTTAAACAAAACAACTGGAGAAACAATCGAAATTCCTGCAACTGGTTTCTTCGTAGCAATTGGACATAAACCAAATACAGATATTTTCAAAGATTACATTACACTTGATGAAACAGGTTATATCGTAAATACTCCTGGAACATCTAGAACAAATGTAGATGGTGTTTTCGTAGCTGGTGATGCTGCAGATAATGTATACCGTCAGGCAATTACGGCTGCGGGTACAGGATGTATGGCGGCTTTGGATGCTGAAAGATATTTGGCTTCAAAGGAGTAAGTTAAAAAAGTTTCAAGTTTCAGGTTTCAAGTTGTTGGAACTTTGAAATCTTTTGTAATAAAAAAATCCCAGTCTAAAACTTTAGACTGGGATTTTTCTTTTTCGTTATATTTTAAACTTTAAAAGTTTACAATGTCGTTGATTTTGCTTTTGTTGCGCCTGGCTTTTTAATCAGTTTTGCTTCTTCGCTAAAGCGCGTAAGGTCTATTTTTGGATCGCCATATAATGAGATTTCAGACTTGTCTCCAGCTGCTATTGCAATAGTAGTATCTGCTAAAATAGTAGCAACGGCAGAACCTTCAGTAGTAACATTTGCATCTTTCAAAGTAAATTTTGTTCCTGTAAAAACAGAATTATTGTCTAATCTAATAGTTGCTTTTTCGGCAATACCTTCAATTGCGGCAGTTGCTCTTTGATACAAATCACATTTGAATTTTACAGCAGAAACCAATGTTTTAACCACGGCATTTTTGCTCAATTGTAAATTTCCGTCTTCGGCTTTTAAGTTTAACTCTGTTTTAGATTTATCATCGGCAATTAGAGTAAATCTCTTTGCATTTACATTCAGATACAATTTAGAATAATCAACGCAATTCATCGTAATATCATCTAGTTGCAATTCCTGAATGGCATATACTATAGCTTCATTTTTAGTGATTACTTTATTTAATGATTTAGTATAAGTAACCTTAACAGATAATTTCTTGAATATAGAAGATTCTTTATTAGTATATAATC
Organism: Flavobacterium tyrosinilyticum; assembly: GCF_023656565.1. Taxonomy (GTDB): domain Bacteria; phylum Bacteroidota; class Bacteroidia; order Flavobacteriales; family Flavobacteriaceae; genus Flavobacterium; species Flavobacterium tyrosinilyticum. The sequence continues at coordinate 162,209 of NZ_JAMOKG010000004.1, read as the reverse complement.
GAAGCGTTTTTTCTCTTAAATCCATTCCAATGATATCGTGAAGATTGTCATCGGCTTCAATTTTAATTTCGTTTTTTTCTCCTTGTTCCAAATAAACTTCAATATTATCATCGACTTCAAGGGCATCAAAACTTCCAACTTCTTTTACTGAGGTTGTCACAATTTTAGAACCTTTAATTTTTTCTCTTTTTTGAGCGAAAGTCAGTGTCGTAACAAATACTAATAGGAGCAGGGCTGTACTTTTTTTCATTAATTCTAGATTTGATTTTGACAAATATAAAAAAATCATCCACTTTTGATGAATGATTTCGTTTATATTTAACAGTTGCTTTTTTAGCTTTTATTTACACTTCCTCCAGATGTTGCCGATTTTTCAATAGTTTTTGGAGTGCCGCTATAATTAATATTTCCTCCACTAGAAGCATCTGCTTTTAAGCTTAAGATTGGTTTTACAGAAACTGTTCCTCCGCTAGAAGCATCTGCCTGAACCTCATTAGCCATTAACTTTTCGGCATCAATACTTCCTCCGCTTGAAACAGAAGTAGTAAGGCTTAATGCTTTACCTTCAATATCTACAGAACTTCCGCTTCCAGCATCTATTGCAATTCTATCCGATTCGATTTTAACATCCATCGAAGCTGCGCTTGAAGCTTCTAAAGTAATGTCTTCGCCCTGAACAAGTCCTTCAGTTTCAACACTTGAAGCACTTGAAGCTTCAATTTTATGAACAACAGGCATTTTTACCGTTACTGTTTTTGATGTAATGTTGCGGAAAGAGCTGTATTTGCATTCTATAATAAGTGTTCCGTTTTCTACTTTAGTAACAATTTCTTTTTGAAGATTGTCATCGGCTTCAACGGTAATTTCTGTAGCATCAGACTGTACAATAACCAAATCGATAGCATTGCTTACAGAGATGTTTTTAAACTCTCCTTGAACGGTTCTTTTTTCTGTTGTAACATTACCGCTTCCTTCAATTGCATTCATGTTAAAATTACATGAAGCAAACAATAAAGCAGTTATAGTTATGATTATAAATTTCGTAATATGAATGATTATTTTTATCATGGTTTAGTTAATTTTGATTATTACTCCGTTTTTATCAGTGGTTAGTCTTCCTTTAGTTTTCTTTCCGTTAATAACTTCTTTTCCGTTAATTTTAACCGAAACTTCTCTTACCGTATCATTGGCTTCAATTTGAGCATCATTAATGGCATTATTAACTTCTTCGTTTATATTCTCGTAGTCATTTTCATCATTGTCATTATCTTCATCAGCAGGACAGTTTAAACATTTTACTTTAGACCCGATAACTTTGTAATTGTAATCTCCGTTGTAATTTAATTCAAAGAAATTGTCATCTGAGTTATAGTAATCTCTTATAGAAGAATCTGGTTTAACTAATTGCCCTTCTGGTAAGTAAAGATAAATGTCGACTTCTTGGCCTCTAAATTTGTTTTTTACATCTGTCAGAAAATAGTTATCCAAAATTAAATGATTTCCGTTAACTTGAAACTTATAATCGATTTTTTCTGCTCTTTTTTTAGCATTTGTAAAAGAGTTTCCTCTTGCACTTTTTTCAATCTGCATAAACGGAGCTGATTCGTCTGTGTGTAATACGTGTATACGTACATCATTAGAATAAATCAGTTCTTTATTTGCAGAATCTTGTACAAACTCAAATTCTCTATAGTGGTTTAAGCTTTTTGTGTAATAATCATTGTACTTGAACTTAATATATAAAGTATCAGTAGGTTTGATTGCCAGAACTTTTTTCTCTACTACTTTATTATCGTATGAAATTTCAGTTGCCTGTTTGATTCCGATACTAGTAAGAATTGCGATAGAAATAATCCAAAGAGCTAAAAGCGTATATTTTGTGATGTTTCCGATTGATTTTAAATTTGGAGATAACAGTTTAAATCCTAAAAGAGTCAAGAAGAAAAACGGAATTCCAACTGCAAAGAACATTAACAATCCGAATGACCAAAGCGGGTATTCTGTAAAGTTTCCAGCTTCAATAAAATTCTGCCAAGGGAAATCGATGAAAATGTTGGTTCCTAAAGTAAAAACTCCAATCAATAACATGATTAAGGTAGAAATCCCTGAGATAATTAGAATTACGCCTAAAAATTTAGCAAAGATTTTAAAAACCGTCATGACAAAGTCTCCAAATGAACTACTTATTCTCCCAGCTCCCGACTTTACCTGGTTTCCCATTTTATCATAATCCGCATTTTTGAATTTCTCAGAAAGCGAATCAATTTCTTCTCTAACTTTTTTTTCGATGTTAGAAATGGTTACTGGTTCTCCTGTCATTTCCAATTTTTCGGAAGTTGTAACAGCTTCAGGAGTTACAATCCACAGAACGAAGTAAGCTAAAATTCCTGTTCCAAAACCTGCAAAAACAAAGATTAAGAATATGATTTTAATCCAAACTGCATCAATTCCGAAATAATGTCCTAAACCTGTAGCCACACCTCCAATCATACCATTTTCTTTGTCACGGTATAATTTTTTGTGTTTTCTTGCACTGTAGTTATTGAAAGATTGATTTGCATTTTCTTCGTCTTCAATTCTATAATCTTCTGGTTGGCCCATTACCGCAATCACTTCGTCAACATCTTTCAGTCCAACAACATGTTTTTCGCTTTTTTGTTTTTCTGTCAACAATTCAGAAACACGCATTTCGATATCTTTAATAATTTCGTCTTGTCCAGATGAGTTGTTAAGTGATCGTTTTATAGCGTCAAAGTAGCGTGTCAATTTTAAGTATGCATCTTCATCGATGTGAAAAAACATCCCGCCTAAGTTAATATTTACTGTTTTGTTCATGACTTATTGATTTTGATTGGTGATTAGATTTACGGCGTCAGATAATTCTGTCCAGGTGCCGCTAAGTTCGTTTAAAAAAGTTTGTCCTATCTCGGTTAGCCCATAATATTTTCGTGGTGGCCCAGAGGTCGATTCTTCCCAGCGATAATTAAGTAAACCGTCATTTTTTAATCTAGTTAACAACGGGTAAACGGTTCCTTCTACAACTAGTAATTTTGCGTTTTTTAAAGTGTCTAATATTTCAGATGTATATGCGTCTTTTTCTTTTAGAACTGATAAGATGCAAAACTCAAGAACACCTTTGCGCATCTGTGCTTTTGTGTTTTCAATGTTCATAATTTCATTTTGTTTTTTTTTGATTGAACAATTCGTTTTTTGATTGATGATAATTTGATTGATGATTGATTGAGAAACTTATTTGATTTGATTGATGTTTCGACTATAACTTTTAATTTTTGTGTCACTTTATAAAAGGAATCGTAAGCGGATATTTGTATAATTCTCCGTTTGAAGCTTTTATTGAAGCATAGATCACTAAAAAGAATTCAACGAATTTTAAAACTCCAAAAAGGACCACAGCGGTAATTCCGACACTTAAAAGTCCAATGTTTGCTTGAAAGTTAAAGTTCCTAATTACAAAATCGTCGTCATTAAAAACAGCTTCTAACGGAAGATTCTGCAAGAAAACAGTAACCAAAATCGGAATAGCAATAAGCGCTAAGATCAAACTGTAAAGCAAAATGCTTAACTGAAAATTTAAAGCTTGTTTCCCGTGATGATCTGCAAATTCAGACTTGTCTTTATAGTTTGTCCAAATGATTAGCGGAAAAATATAGTTCCCAAACGGAATTATATATTGGCTTAAAGTACTCAAATGAGTAAATGATGCTGTATTCTTTTCTGATGTTTTTTCCATGATGAGTGGTGTTGTTGTTTCCATGATTAAAAGTATATAGTAATTTCTTATGCAAATATATGGCTAAAAAACAGTATCTTGTTTTGCATAGTACCAAATATTAACAAAATATTAACAAATTTAAAATCCAGAAATAACCTTTAAAAGACTGAAAATCATTCCGAATCCTTGTCTTTATTGGGAATCTTTTGATATGCGAATAATTTATTGTGCATGCATAGTTTTTTTGTATTTTTACAAGAAAAAACAAATCATATGGCACTTTCGGTCTCAAAACTTAACAAATTCGTCTTGTTCAAATTACCTTCTGCATACTTTTGTGGTGTGCGTGTAAAAGCAATTGATAGTGATAGTTGCATTGTAAGTGTCAAGCATCGCTGGATCAATCAGAATCCGTTTAACTCCATGTATTTTGCTGTTCAAGCTATGGCGGCAGAGCTTACAACGGGAGCTTTAGTGATTTCTCAGATTCAGCAAAGTGGAAAAAAGATTTCGATGTTAGTAGCCAACAACAAAGGAAACTTTACCAAAAAAGCGACAGGAAGAATTACTTTTGTTTGCAATGACGGACATTTAATTACAGAGGCAATAAAGAAAACAATAGAAACTGGAGAAGGGCAGACGTTCTGGATGAAATCTATTGGAACAAACGAAGAAGGTGTTCAAGTTTCTGAAATGGATTTTGAATGGAGTATTCGAGTTAAATAGTTTTTTTGCCGCGAATTCACGAATTACAATTTAAGAACTGTGTCAAAGTTTTAAACTGTGACACAGTTTCTCAACAGTATAAAAAAAGGCCTCAAATATTTTTGAGGCCTTTCTTATAAATTAGCATTTCAATTATTTTTTAACGCAACAAGACTTTTTATCTTTTTTCTCAGTTGATGTTTTTTTGCAGCAAGATTCCTTTTTTGCTTTTTCTTTTGTTGCAGGTTTTGTTTCCTGAGCCATTACACCGATCGAAAATAAAGCAACTGTTACTACCGTGATAACTTTTGTCATTTTTAAATGTTTTTTAGTGTTAGAGATTATAATTGGTAAATCAAATATAAACTGATTTTATATCTGTAAGAATAGTTTGATTGTTAATGTTTTGGTAAAAGTGAATTGATTTTATCACTTGTTTTTCATAATCTGATTAACATAATTTTTATGATTACTATATCCGTTTTTAGCAGGATTTTCAAGATCAAGCATTTCACCTAATGAAGTATCGAAAATTTGCCAATTATGAACTTTTGCCAATTCAATAATTTTAAATAATGCTTCTTCACTATAAAGAGAAATCATCTTGTTACTACTTGGCTCATCATCGAGATGGAAATTAATATCATCATTAATAGAATCAGAAAAGAAATCATTGTGAGTATATTTATCTTCTGTTTTTTTTGTTGAACAATTTTCAAGTAGTACTTTGTCAAAATCTATTGGCAAAAGTTTTTCTTCATCCAAATCTTCAATTAAGATTATTTTTTCAGCATAATTAAATAGAACAATATCCTAACTCATAATTAATTATTTTAAATTTGTAATAAAAGTACTATAATTAATCTGTTTGAACAAGCTATTAAAAACATGAACTTAACTGACTTATATGGTTAACGAAAAAATTAGTAATTCAAATTAACACCAAAACCAATTCCCATATCGCTGTCATAATGCGTTGTAATTCCGAAGTTTCGTGCTACTATATATTTCAATCCCGCCATATATTCTTTATCGGTATTCCACATTAAATTCATGCGAAGTCTTTGCGAAAGCGGAATATCTTTTCGTTCAAATTGTAAACGAACATTTCCATCCGTATAAACCTCAACTTGTGCTTTTATGAGCATTGGTAAAGTATATTCAAGACCGGCACTAAAAACAGAACGATTATCTTTTGTATTCGTTTGGCCAAATAAGTTTTGTTCCTGTTCGTCCATTCCCATTTTTCGATAACGCCAGTCAAAACCAATGAAAGGCATTAACCATTGATTTTTTCCGATGTAACGTCCAATATGTGTTTCCGTTTCATAGCCATGTTTGTCGTTATAACCCAATCTCCATTCCGTTCCGATGCTCCAGCGTGTGTTGCTGAACATGGCTTCACCGTCATTTCCGTTCGTGGCAAAATCATTTTCAGCCATAAAATGAAACATACGATCGTCCATTTTCAGCATTTTGAAAGCCATTTCAGGATGATGAATCAACGGATTTGGTGCTGAATTTTCATAACTGAAAATTCTTCCCATTCCAGCCATCATGTGGTATAAAATATGACAGTGAAAAAACCAGTCGCCGTCGGCATTTGCCTGAAATTCGATGGTGTCGGTTTCCATTGGCATAATATCAATGACATTTTTTAACGGAGAATAATCGCCATGTTCATTCAATATTCTAAAATCATGTCCGTGTAAATGCATCGGGTGACGCATCATCGAACCATTGTATAAAACGATGCGAACATTTTCTCCTTTTTTAATTAAAATTTTATCGGTTTCAGAAACTACTTTATTATCTAAACTCCAAACGTAACGATTCATGTTTCCAGAAAGCGTAAAACGCAATTCTTTTACAGGCACATTTTTCGGAAGATTGGTTTTAAAAGGAGATTTCAGCATTCCGTAATTCAAAGTGACAATTTCAGAAGTTTCAGTGCTGTCGCTTTCCATTTTCATGTCTTCCATATTATGATTGGAATGATCCATTTTAGGTTTTGCATTTTCATCTTCACCAGAAATTTCAGGATACATTACGGCATTCATGTCCATTTTATTCAAAGTCATATTCATGCCCATATCGTTCATTTCGCCGTTCATTTTCATCATATCGTTCATCATTTTCATGCCTTCAAAATATTTTAATTTCGAAAGATGATGAACAGGCTGTTTCTCTCCACTTCCTAAAAACAAAGACGCAGATCCTGTTCTGTCTTCGGCTGTAGCCAAAAAAGCAAAAGATTTATGGTCTTCAGGAATCGTAACTACAACGTCATAAGTTTCAGAAACTGCAATAATCAAACGATCGACTTCTACAGGTTCAACATCATTTCCGTCACTTGCAACAACGGTTATTTTTCCTCCGCCATAAGTCAGCCAGAAATAACTGGAAGCGCCGCCATTGGCAATTCGCAATCTTACTTTTGAACCTGGTTTAAGGTCTGAAAACTGCTGTTCATTTTGACCATTAATGAGAAACTTTTCATAATAGACATCGCTGACATCCATCGCATTCATTCTTTTCCATTCGTTGGTCACTTTGGTCGAAAAATGTCCTTGTTTTATGGCTTCGGAGTAACTTTGTGTTGTTCCTTTTTTAATTGCAAACCAATCGTTGGCATTGTGCAGCATTCGCTGAATATTCTCCGGTTTAAGATCCGACCATTCGCTTAAAATAACTGGAATAGTAGGTAAATCATCAATGCCTTTTCTAATAGTTGAATCGTCTTTTTTCTTGTTGATGATAAAAAGTCCGTACAAACCAATTTGTTCCTGCAAACCAGAATGGCTATGGTACCAATACGTTCCGTTCTGAATAATTGGAAAAGTATATTTATGAGTTGTTCCAGGTTCAATCGGCATTTGAGTTAAATAGGGAACACCATCTTCTTTATTAGGTAAAAACAATCCGTGCCAGTGCATCGAAGTTGTTTCCTTTTTGAGTTCATTATGTACATAAATTTCGGCAATATCTCCTTCCGTAAAAGTCAAAGTCGGCATTGGAATTTGTCCATTTACTGCAATCGCTCGTTTTTCTTTACCCGAAAAATTGACGATTGTATCACGAACGTACAAATCGTAACGCACGACTTTTTGTGCCTTTAGCTGAAAAGCAATTAAAAAAAGAATCAGGATGTATTTAATTTTCATTACAAATTATAATTTTAAGTCGTTAGGGTAAATTGAACACAATTTAATTTTAACACATAGAAACATAGTAATTTGAAGATTAAAAAGGCGTTTCACTTATTTAAATACGCATAGCTACTATGTGTGGAAACTTGTTTCTTTTCTTTTTTTAGACACAAAAATCTATGTTTCTATGCGTTAAAATAATTACGCTCCAACTTACAATTTTAAATTTCTCAATCGTAAAGCGTTTACGATTACAGATACAGAACTCAAACTCATGGCAACCGCAGCCAACATCGGCGAAAGCAATATTCCTAAAAATGGATATAAAATCCCCGCAGCAATTGGCACGCCTAAAGTATTATAAATGAAGGCAAAGAATAAATTCTGTTTGATGTTTGACATTACGGCATGGCTGAGGTTTTTGGCTTTTACAATTCCGTTTAAATCGCCTTTTACCAAAGTAATTTTTGCACTTTCAATCGCAACATCAGTTCCTGTTCCCATTGCAATTCCGATGTTAGATTGCGCTAAAGCCGGAGCATCGTTGATTCCGTCTCCCGCCATGGCAACAATTTTTCCTTGCGCTTGAAGACGTTCAATTTCTTTTAATTTATCGTGTGGAAGACAATCAGCCTTAAAAGAACTCAAATGCAAATGTTCGGCAACTGCTTTAGCAGTGTTATGATTATCGCCCGTCATCATGATAACCTCAACGCCTTGAGCAATTAATTCTTTAATAGCTTTTACACTATTTTCTTTGATGGCATCAGTAATGGCAACATGACCTAAGACAATAGAATCGATTGCGATGTACGAAATAGTCTTCCCTAAATTTTGTTCAGCAATAACTTTTTGTTCTAAATCATCAGAAACGGAAGCACCTATTTCTTCCATTAATTTTTTATTTCCTAAGGCAACTTTTTTACCTTCAATAGTTCCTAAAACACCTTTTCCTGCAATGGTTTCAAAATCTTGAACTTCTTTAAATGAGTTATTTTTTGCTTTCGCGAAATTGACTACAGCTTGCGCCAAAGGATGTTCGCTATGCTGATTTAATGAAGCAATGTTTTGAAGTAGAAAATCTTCCTCATTATTAATTGAATATATTTTTTCTACAGATGGTTTTCCTTCGGTAATGGTTCCTGTTTTGTCGGTGATTAAAACATCAATTTTATTCATGTTTTCTAGAGCTTCGGCATTTTTGATCAGGATTCCGTTTTGAGCGCCTTTTCCAACTCCGACCATTACAGACATTGGCGTTGCTAATCCAAGTGCGCAAGGGCAAGCAATAATTAAAACGGCAATCGCATTAATTAATCCGTAAACATAAGCGGGTTCTGGACCAAATTTTGCCCAAAGAAAGAATGTTAAAACCGAAATAATTACAACAGTTGGAACAAAATATTTAGAAACGCGATCGGCTAATTTCTGAATTGGAGCGCGAGATCTGCTGGCATCATTTACCATTTGAATAATTTGCGACAACATGGTTTCTGATCCTACTTTTTCAGCAATCATCACAAATGATTTGGTACCGTTTATAGTTCCAGAAATTACTGCATCGCCCATTTTTTTATCAACCGGAATTGGTTCTCCCGTAATCATAGATTCGTCAATGCTGCTTTCGCCAGCAGTTATTTTTCCGTCAACAGGAATTTTTTCTCCTGGTTTTACACGAAGTAAATCTCCTTTTTTAATATTATGAATAGAGATTACTTTATCTTCTCCGTTTTCAACTAGAGTTGCTTCAGTTGGTGCTAATTTTAATAATTCTTTTATGGCTCCGTTTGTTTGTCCGTGAGCTTTGGCTTCCAATAATTGTCCTAATAAAACTAAAGTGATAATTACGGTCGCAGCTTCAAAATACAAATGAATGGTTCCGTGATGCGATTTGAATTCCGATGGAAAAATATCTGGGAAAAACATTCCGACAATACTAAATAGGAACGCAACACTGGTTCCGATTCCAATCAAAGTAAACATATTTAAATTCCAAGTCACAATAGATTTGTAAGCGCGAACGAAAAACATCCATCCTGCATAAAACAAAACGGGAATCGAAAATAAAAGCTGAACCCAATTCCATTTTTCGATAGACATTATATTGTAAAGCGGATTATTCGGAATCATTTCTGACATCGAGATGATGAAAATAGGAAGCGTAAACAGAATCGCGATTTTCATCTTCTTCAATAAATCAGAATAGGTTTTGTTTTCTTCACTTTCTGAAGCTTGCATCGGAACTAAATCCATTCCGCAAATCGGACAATCGCCTGGCTCGTTTGAAACGATTTCAGGATGCATTGGACAAGTAAATTGTGTTGCAGTTATAGCAACTTGCGGTACTAAATCCATTCCGCAGACTGGGCAATCTCCGGGTTTATTGTATGTTTTGTCTCCTTCACAATGCATTGGACAGTAATAAACGCCATTTGCACTATGCTGATGTATTTTTTTAGTTTCTGCTTTATGATGATGATTCTCTTTTTTATGGCTACAACAGCAAGATTTAGCAACTTCGCCATGATTTTTTGGCGAATCCATTTCGATAGTATAATTTCCTGCCGCAGACAAAACTTCTTGAAATTTTTCTGTAGGAACGTGCTTATCCATCGTTATGGTAGCCGTTGGAGGATTTAAAGTTACTTCTGCCTGAACGCCTTCAACTTCGTTTAGAGTTTTTTCTACTTTGGTTCGACATCCGTTGCAAGACATTCCTGAAATTATATATTGATGAGTCATTGTATTGGTTTTTAAGTATTACAATGCAAATTTCTGAAGTATCTATGAGTTCGGTTTGTATAATTTTGGGAATGATTTGTAAGATTTACGAAATGCTGTTTTTAACGCAAAGGGCGCAAAGGTTTACGCAAAGAGCACTAAGTTTTGTTTGTTTAAAGATTAGAGAGTTCTCAAAGCTTTGCGCATAAAAAGTTAGCCACAGATTAAAAAGATTAACACAGATTTTAAAATCCTTTTAATCCTTATAATCTGTGGCTAAATAAAAAAGTCTTTGCGAACTTTGCGTAAACCTTTGCGCCCTTTGCGGTTAAAAATCAAAAACTATATATTCTCAATCTGAATACGCATTTTATCTTTTGATTGTTTGAACGAAGTAGGAGTAAAGCCCGTAATTTTCTTGAATTGATTGCTTAAATGCGCCACATTACTGTAATTCAGAATATCTGCAATTTCGCTTAACGAAAGCTCATTATAAATCAATAATTCTTTTACTTTTTCAATTTTCTGACTGATGAAATACTTTTCAATCGTGGTATTTTCAATTTCCGAAAATAAGTTGCTTAACGAATTATAATCCTGATTTAAGTTTTCTGCCAAATAATCAGATAAGTTGATTTTAAGTTCGTTGTTTTTATGATGCACTAAATCGACAATCAGGTTTTTTATTCTTTCAACGGTTTTTGTTTTTTTATCGTCAATTAAATCAAAACCTAAAACTTGAAGGTTTTTTAATAGAACTTCTTTTTGCTCGTCGCTAATTTCTTTTTCCAGTTCGACTTCACCCAATTCAACAGAAATAGTAGGAAGTCCGAGTTTTTCGAACTCAGACTTCACTACCATTTTGCATCGGCTGCACACCATATTTTTGATGTAAAGCTTCATATTATTTAATCGTTTCTACCACATTTCCGCAAGTCAGCATAGAAGAACCGTAATACGGATTTTTAACTGCTTTTTCTTTGCTCAACCAGTCAGCATCTGCCATTGGGCAATATTGTTTGTAGATTGGCTGTTCTGGACTTGAAACTTTTATTAAATCATAAGTGTTTTTAGATAGAGATTTAAAAGTTTCGCGTTGTTTTTTAAGATCTGTTGTTGCTGAAATACTTTTAGCATCGGCAGTTAGTTTTTTAACCACTTTCATCCAAACCGTATGTTCGTTGCTTTTTAGTTTGTCCATTTTTACCGCAGTAATCGCTGTCAGTAAGTCTTTGGCTTTCGCCGAAGTTAATTTGCTATCACTTTTAATAAGTGCATCTTTTACGGTAAAATAAGCATCGTAAACAGATTGAAGCTGACTCGCATCAACGATTTCTGTTGTTCCCGATTCTACTTTTGCTGTATTTGCCTGAATGTTATTGGCATTAAATAATAGGGTAAGTACTGTTGCTAAAGCTATGATTGATTTTTTCATTGTATATAATATTTAGGTAAAGGATTTTATTTCCTTTAAAATTAATTAAAAATTTAGTTTTAAAAAAGACCCAATATGGGCTGTCATCAATGCGATAATTATATTTTCGGCTTGAGCCAAATAGAAGTAAATCCAGAAGAAATGGTAGAATTACTGTAAGATGAAATAGTGTTTTTTAAAGAAAAATTGAAAACATCATTTTGTAACTCAAGATCATTTGAAGTTAAAATAACAAATTGCAATGCAGAAGTTGTGCAGCCAGAATGACGGCATTTTCCGTCACAATTGTGTTTTTCCTGTTTTGAAGTTTTCTTTTCGCAGCATTTTTTAGAACAGCTGTTTTCTTCTTTAGAAGCGATTTCTTTGTGATGCACCATATTGCATGCGTAGGTATAACTCGGATTCAAAAAGAAACTGAGTGTTATAAAAAGCAGTATTATATGGATCTTCTTTTTCAAAGAAATTGTTTTTATAAATACAAATTTAGTTAAAAATGTGTGGAGAAATTACTTTTTAAGATTTCGATAACTACAGTTTCTTAAAATCGGTTGGTTTCATGTTTTTTCGCTTTTTAAAATAATTCGTCAAATGACTTTCATCTGTAAAACCAAATTCATATGCAATCTGTTTAATTGGCAATTGATTGTTATGAAATCTTTTTTCGATTAAAGTCGTTCTTAGATTATGAATGTATTCGCGATAACTGATGCTGAAAGTTCTTTTGAAATAAGCACTAAAATAGGTTTGAGCAATATTAAAATGATCCGCAATTACTTTTACCTGAACCAGTTTGGGCTGATAAATATTCTGATGAATGTAATTCGCAATTTGTTCGCTATCCAAATGAGTCGATTTCATCTGTAAATTCATGCCTCGAATTGTTTCTTTAATTAAACCAAAGAGAGAAAGAATCTGATAGAAAACAATGGGAGAGGAGGTAACATCTATATAATGTCCATATGTTACGATATTTTCAACCGTGTTTTTTAGAATCGTTTTGCAAGGTTCGTCAAACTTCAAAACAGTTTCTTTTAGGATCTTATCGCGCATGAAACTTTCGGGAGTATTTACTAAAAATTCATCGCAAGTAAGATTCTGTTTGGAGTTGAAATAATTATCAGTGAATTTGATAAAAATGAATCGGGTACTTTTCTTTATATCAAAATAATGTTCGTCGTCTGGCGAAATAACAAATAGATCTCCAGCTTTATACGGAAGCAGATTGTTATTGAGGTGATGAATTCCGCTTCCTTTCTTTATATAGATGATTTCATAATACGTATGCGTATGTGGAGGGAGATGAAACTTCTCTTCTTCAAATTCATCAAGAACAAGCGTTTTAAACTGATTTAATTTAGGCATAACTTAAATATACAATTTTATGTCACAAATTTACAATTTTTTTTAAGGCTAACGGTGTTAATTTTGCTTCGTAGAAATCTATTCCTTTCTACAATAAATCAAAATGAAAAAAAGTCTTATTGCGCTCTCTTTAGGAGGGTTAACTATTGGTATTACAGAATTTGTAATGATGGGATTGCTCCCAGATATTGCTTCAGATATGAAAGTTTCAATCCCAGTTGCCGGATATTTAATTTCATCTTATGCACTTGGAGTTGTTATTGGAGCGCCTTTGTTAGTAATCGCAGGAAGAAATTATGCACCTAAAAAAATGCTTTTAATTTTAGCTTTAATGTTGGCCGTTTTTAACGCATTGTCCATTATTGCTCCCGATTATAATATTTTATTTGCGTCTAGATTTTTATCTGGATTACCGCATGGAGCATTCTTTGGAGTGGGAGCGGTAGTCGCAAGCCGTTTGGCAGATAAAGGAAAAGAAGCGCAGGCAATCTCTATAATGTTTGCTGGTTTAACTATTGCCAACTTAATAGGTGTGCCAATTGGAACTTATATAGGGCATCATTTTATTTGGCGTTATACTTTTATATTAATTGCTATTGTTGGATTATTGACTTTTTTGGCAATTTATCTTTGGATGCCAAATCTTGAAAAAGGAGAAAGTGTAAATATGAAAACACAACTTCAGTTCTTTAAGAAAACAGAAGCTTGGCTAATTATCGGAATTACCGCAATTGGTTTTGGAGGGCTTTTTGCCTGGATCAGTTATATTGCTCCTTTATTAATTAATGTTTCTAAATTTTCGCCAGAAGATGTTTCTTCTATCTTGATTTTAGCAGGACTAGGAATGGTAGTGGGGAATTTTGTTGGAGGTAAATTGGCAGATCGTTTTTCGCCGGCGCCAACTACATTAGCTTTATTATTGGTAATGTCTTTAGATTTAATTCTAGTTTACTTTTTCTCATTCAATCAATATGTGTCCCTGTTTCTTACTTTTTTGACCGGAGCTATTTCATTTTCGGTTATTGCGCCAATTCAAATGCTTATGATTCGTACGGCAAAAGGAGCAGAGATGATTGCTTCAGCATCACTTCAAGGAAGTTTTAATATTGGTAATGCTTTAGGCGCTTTCCTTGGCGGATTACCTTTGGCTGCGGGATTCAGTTATTCGTCTCCAAACCTTATTGGAGTTGTTATGTCGGTAATCGGAATGATTATTACATTCATATTGATGAGATTACATCAGAAACAAGTTCAGTTACAGCCTGTATAACTTTAAAAATATTCATTTTTCTTAGCCCTTAACTTTTGTTTAAGGGCTTTTTTTGTGCCTTAAACGAATTGATTAAAGCTTAAACTCTTCTTCGGGTTTATTCAGTAGACGCTTCTAGTCAGAAAATACACTTTAAAATATAGCTCTTCTTTCTCGCTGTTTTAATTTTTTTTAGGATCTCTTTAACTTTTTAAGTGTAAAATTAACACCTAATAATTTCGTAATTAATATTCATGTAATCGATTGTTTTTTTTGCAAAAATAGAATCAAATGAACGATTAATAATAATATTTTTAATATTTTAAGTTGGTATAAATTATACATCCCACATAAAAAAGCGATAAAATTTTTAAAATGTAATTTTTTTTATGAAATTTTTGGGAAATTTTATTTTTCGTTTGAAAAAAATATCTATGTTTGTGTAATCGATTACAACTTTTTTTTGATTGTTCGAAATCGATTAAGTAAAAAGACCGAAAATAGAGCAGAAACAAAGCTTTAGTGAGGAGGTAGATAAATTACTGTTAAAATAAAACCACAAAAATTAACTATAAAATGAATTGAAAGTAACCACAAAAAACCACTTAAACCAAAAAGAAAAAACTTTTAATAACTTAAACAATCAACCATGAACTTTAAAGAACTATTAAACAAAGGAGCAAATTTTTGCTTTAAACTTGTTTTCTTACTGTGCTTATTGATCGGTAGTCAAGTACACGCACAGGGCACAACGATAGAGGGAACCGTGAAGGATGCTGCGGGACTTTCTCTTCCTGGGGTAAACGTCTTAGAGAAAGGAACTAAGAACGGAACTTCTACCGATTTTGACGGGCATTACAAAATAAAACTAACCAATCCGAAAGCAGTATTAAGTTTTTCTTTTATAGGATTCAAAAACATTGACATTTCTGCCGAGGGAAAAACGAAGGTTAACGCAACGATGTCTGAAGATTCTAACAACTTAAATGAAGTTGTTGTAATCGGATACGGAACTGCTAAGAAATCTGATCTGACTGGTGCAGTTTCTACTATTTCAGGTGCAGATTTGAAAAAAGTGCCGGTAGCCAATGTTGCTG
Organism: Flavobacterium tyrosinilyticum; assembly: GCF_023656565.1. Taxonomy (GTDB): domain Bacteria; phylum Bacteroidota; class Bacteroidia; order Flavobacteriales; family Flavobacteriaceae; genus Flavobacterium; species Flavobacterium tyrosinilyticum. The sequence continues at coordinate 146,758 of NZ_JAMOKG010000004.1, read as the reverse complement.
AAGCTCTAACAGGTCGTATAGCAGGTGTGCAGGTAACTGCAGCAGAGGGTTCTCCAGATGCTGATATTAAAATTAGAGTTCGTGGAGGAGGTTCGCTTACTCAAGACGCTTCGCCTTTAATTATTGTAGACGGATTCCCTATCAATAATATGAATGATATTTCTTCATCTGATATTGAAACAATGACCGTTTTAAAAGATGCTGCTTCAACTGCAATCTACGGATCACGTGGTGCAAATGGAGTAATTCTTATTACAACAAAAAGCGGAAAAGATGGAAAAATGGCCGTAAACTTTAATATGTTTTATGGTATGAAAAAGATGGCGAATAAAATTGATGTTTTATCTCCAGAGGATTATACGAAATGGCAATATGAATATGCTTTGCTTTCGCAAAGTGGAACTAAAGTAGCTTCTAATCCAGATAGCTATACAAAGTATTTTGGAAATTGGCAAGATCACGATCTGTACCAAGGTCTTAAAGGTGATGATTGGCAAGAGCAAATTTTTGGACGCACAGGAGAAGTTCAAAGCCGTGATCTAGGAATTAGAGGAGGAACGGATAAGCTTAATTATAACTTTAATTATGCTCATTACGATGAAAAGGCGATTATGATTGGTTCAAATTACAAAAGAAATAACTTAGCATTAGCTTTAAAAAGTAAAATAAGTAATAAGATAGATGTTGGTTTTACTGTGCGTTATTCAGATACTGAAATTGATGGTGGTGGTGTAAATGAACAAAATGAGAAATCTTCATCAGATTCACGTATGCGTACTATTGTGGGTTATGCGCCACTTCCGGTTGCGGGGTTAACTTCAGAAGATGTTAATGGGGATGGAACAGATATGTTAATAAATCCTTTTACATCTATTTCGGATAATAATCGTCAACAGTTTCGTAAAAACTTTAATATGTTAGGAAGTTTTGGATGGGAGATTGTAGACAATTTAAAATTGAAAGTAGATTTAGGTCTAGATAATTTTAATAATCAGGATTATCGCTTTTATGGTCTTACTACTTATTATGTGGCTAATTCACCGCTGGCGACGTTACAGAATATGCCTGCAATGATTATGTCAGATAGTAAAGAGAAACGTTTTAGAAATGCTAATACGTTGAATTATGATTTCAAAAAAATAATGGGAGAAGATCATCATTTGACGGCTCTTGTTGGAGAAGAAAGCATTAATTATACATCAAATACGCTTACAAATACAATTCATGGATATCCTACTTTTTTTGATTTTGAAAAAGCAAAAACATTAACAACACAAGGAACTCCACAATCAGTAGATAACTATTACAGTCCTGATGATAGATTGTTGTCATTTTTTGGACGTGCAAATTACGATTACAAAAACCGTTACATTTTCACAGCTACATTCCGTGCAGATGGTTCTAGTAAATTCCAAGAGCAAAATCGTTGGGGATATTTTCCAGCATTTGCTGCAGGATGGAAACTTTCTGAAGAGAATTTCTTAAAAAATAAAAGCTGGCTAAGTCTTTTAAAATTAAGAGCAAGTTATGGAGAAGCAGGAAATAATAATATTCCTGTTGGACAGCAAGTACAAATTTTCCAATCTACAGCAACTACCTGGATTAACGGTGTTACTAGTGTTTGGGCGCCTTCTAAAACAATGCCTAACCCTGATTTGAAATGGGAAACAACAGTAACTCAGAACTTTGGTTTAGATTTCGCGTTTTTTAAAAATCGCTTAAGTGGTAATTTTGATGTTTATAAAAACATTACAAGTGATTTATTAATCAACTTTCCAGTTTCAGGAGTTGGATATGATTTCCAATATCGTAACATGGGAGAAACACAAAATACAGGTTTTGAAGCTACTATAAATGTAGTTGCAATTGAAAAAGCAAAATACGGATTGAACTTTTCATTCAATATGGGAATAAACAAAAATCGTATTAACTCTTTAGGAGTTATGAGTGATTTTGGGCAAGCAACAGGATGGGCTTCTTCACAAATTGGAGATGATTATTTAGTAGCAGTAGGTTCTTCGTTGGGTAGTATGTACGGTTATAGAAATGATGGTAGATATGAAGTTTCGGACTTTGATTATGTTGCAGGAAAGTATGTTTTGAAAACTGGAGTAGTTAATACTTCTACCTCTCTAGTAGGAGACGGAAGCGGTCTTAAGCCTGGAGACATGAAATTAAAAGACATCAATGGAGATGGTAAAGTAGATGTAAATGATAAGACTGTTATTGGCAATGTTAATCCTAAGAGCTCAGGAGGTTTTGTGATTAATGGTAATGCTTATGGTTTTGATTTAATGGCAGCTTTTAATTGGAGTATTGGTAATGAGGTATACAATGCCGATAAAATCGAATTTTCTACAGCTACAGCTTCAGGAAGATATAAAAACTTAAATTCTACTATGGCTGATGGTCAAAGATGGACTAATTTAGATCCAGCAACAGGACAATTAGTAACAGATAATCCTGAAGCTTTAGCAGCTCTTAATGCTAATACAACTATGTGGTCTCCTTATATGAGATCTGCTATTTTTACTGATTGGGCAGTTGAAGATGCATCCTTTTTAAGATTGAATACTCTAACATTAGGGTATACTACACCTGAAATGTTTACATCTAAACTAGGAATTTCAAAATTGAGATTTTATTTAACGGCAAGTAATGTTTTTGTTTGGACTAATTATTCGGGTTCAGATCCAGAAGTTTCAACAAAAAGAAAAAATCCACTTACACCAGGGGTAGATTCAAGTCCTTATCCAAGAAGCAGACAGATGATTTTTGGAATGAATCTTAATTTCTAATTTTAAACGATCACAAAATGAAACATAAAATAATAATAGCGGGATTGATTATTGCGGCTTTATTTAGTTCTTGCCAGCAATTTGAAGATGACTATTTAGAAACAGATGCAAAATCAACATTAGAACCATCTTTGATATTTTCTGAAGTAGCACTTGCAAAAGGAGCTATTGATGGAATAAAAGTGCCATTCGCAGAGACCAATTCTTATAGAGGAAGATTTTTACCATATTATGGATTAAATACAGACGTAGAATGGTACAATACTTCGCAGACAGCAGGAGATAAAGCAGATTTGTGTGTGTATGATGCAAAGCCAACTAATACGGAGATGAATACTACCAACAATGCTTATTCAATGATGTATTCAGGTATTGAGCGTGCCAATATCTGTATTAAAGGTCTACGTCAATATGGGAATCCTACACCAGGCTCAGAAATGGGACAACTACTAGGAGAAGCTTTAACATTAAGAGCAATCTATTATGCCGATTTGCTTAAGTCTTGGGGTGATGTTCCAGCTCGTTTTGAACCTATCACTACTGCAACATTATATTTGCCTAAAGCGAGTAGAGATGTTATTTACAAACAATTAATTGCAGATTTAGGTGAAGCATCAACATTGGTGGCATGGCCTAACGAAACTTCTTATACAAGTACGGTAGAACATGTAAATAAAGCTTTTGTAAAAGCATTTAGAGCACGTTTGGCTTTGGCAGCAAGTGGTTATCAGCAATATCCTGATGGAGTAAGAAGAAGTAGCGATCCAGAACTTTCAGTTGCCAACATGTATGCATTGGCATTAAAAGAATCTCGCGAAGTGATCCAAAGTGGTTCTGCTCGTTTAGAATCTACTTTTGAAGGATTATGGAGAAAATACAATGAAGAAAATACTGCTGCAGGAGGAGAATCTCTTTGGGAGCTTCCTTTTTCTGATGGGCGTGGTAGAATGTTATTCACTTTTGCAGTAAAACACACTGCAGCAGCTGATCAATTTCAAGCTAATGGAGCTAACCGTGGAGGTGTAGCAGGACCATTGCCATTTGTTTTCTATGACTATGATCAAGCAGATACACGTAGAAATGTTACATGTGTACCTTACAAATATGGTGCAGCAGTAAATGGTATTGCAAAACAAGAATTGGGTACTCTAGATACATGGTATTTTGGTAAATATCGTTATGAATGGATGAAACGTTATGTAACTTCAACTAATGATGACGGGGTTAATAAAATGTACATGCGTTATGCTGAGGTGCTTTTAATAGCTGCTGAAACAGCAAACGAATTAGAAGGTCCAAGTGCAGCAATGCCCTATTTGAAAGAAATTCGTAGAAGATCATTTTCTACAGCAGATCAAGCGACTAAGGTTGAATCTTATGTAAATGCCTTAACGAGCAAAGACGCAATGTTTAATGCTCTTGTTGAAGAAAATAAATATGAGTTTACAGGAGAGATGGAACGTAAACAAGCGCTTATCCGTTGGAACTTGCTTAAAGCAAACTTAGATAAAGCAAAACAAAAAATGGCTGAATTATCTACTCGTACGGGACAATATGCAGATGTGCCAGCGACTTTGTACTATAAATATCAGTCAGATAATGTAAGTTTAGATATCTATGGACTTAATCGTGGAGAAACTACAAATCCAGGAGCATTGTATTCTTCTACTGCTTGGACATGGACAGGAACTGCTGCAGATGCTAAGATAGCTTCATTGTATAAAGCAGGAGTAAATCCTGATGAGAGACAATTCTGGCCAATATGGCAAGTATTTCTTGATGCAAGTAATGGTCAGTTAAAAAATGATTACGGTTATTAAAATCTTTCAAAAAACTAATAATAAATTATAAGTTATTATGATGAAAACAATAAATATATTTAAAGGATTAATAACCGTATTACTTCTTTCAGTTGCAGTTTCTAGCTGTGAAAGTTATAATGAAGCGTTATTAGACGGTATAGGAAATACAAGAGAATTTTCTCCCATTGGACTTAAAGCTACTATCAGAAACTCAACCACGGTTGAGTTAGATTGGACGGTTAAAGCAGATGAAAATGCAGATCATTATGTAGTTGAATTTAGTGCCGATGATCCAAGTTTCGCTACAATTTATAAAACGATAAATGTTGCTCCTACAGAACTTCCTGTAAAAGTAGCATTAGAAGGAGAAACGGTTTATTCTATTAGAGTAAAAGCAGTTACTTCTGGCTTAGCAGATTCTAAATGGTCGGTTATAACTGCTACAACATTATCAGAGCAGATCATGTTCCCTGTTCAAGATGCAGATATTCAAGCCACTCAAGTTACATTGAGATGGACTCCAAATAGCGCTGTAACACAAATTACGGCTATGCCTGGAAATATTGCGCACACCATTACAGCAGCTGAAAAAACTGCGGGAGTAGCTACACTTACAGGATTAACACCAGAAACTGCTTATACTGCAATTTTATTAAACGGAACAAAGAAAAGAGGTAATGCAACTTTTACTACCGGAATAGACATTGGAACAGGAATATTAGTTAAAGAGGGAGATAATTTCCTTCAGAAAATTATTGATGCGCCTTCTGGATCTGTTTTAGTTTTCATGCCAGGAGATTATACAGCTCAAACGGGAACAATTGCAATAAATAAAACAATAACGTTAAGAGGTTTAAGACCAGAAAACAAACCAAAACTAAAAGTTAATTTCACGTTAGCTAATAATCCAGCTAATTCAAGTGAAGTGGTTAACCTTTCTTTAATCGATTTAGATTTAAATGGAACTGGTACAACTGGAGGAGCAATAACAATTGGTACAGCAGCTACTACAGGTTTAGGAGATGTTTTAATAAGCGGATGTTACGTTCATGATTATCCTTCTCAATTAATCTACGGAAATGCCTCAGCAAGATTGAAATCATTCTCTGTGGATAATAGTATTATTGAAAATGTAAACGTTAATGCTGGTGCTGATTTTATTGACTTCAGAACTACTTATGTGGCAAGTGTTTCTTTAACAAAAAGTACATTTGACACTTGTTCATCACGTGATTTCATCCGTTTAGATGCTGCTGCAGGATTAACAGGAACAGGATTAACTAGTAATGTGCTAATCGATGGATGTACAATCTATGCACCTACATTACCAGCCGCAAGTAGAATTCTGTATATACGTTTTGTTTCTAATTTATCAACAGTACGTAATACATTATTAGCAGTTGGATCTGCAGTTTACACCAACTCTACAGCAACGGCTGCTCCAGGGTTTGCAAATAATAATAATTTCAATTCGCCTAATTTACAGGTAACAACAGGTAATAATAGACCAGATGCTTCTGCAACTGTCTTAGATCCTCAATTTACGAATGCAGTAAATGGTGATTTTACAGTTAAAAATCAAACATTAATTGATAGAAAAGTGGGAGATCCACGTTGGATAAAATAAAAATCGTGGTTGATTAAATAGAGAAAAGCGGGATGCAATTTAGTTTGTAGTCCCGCTTTTTAATTTTAGAAATAGTTTTAGTCACTGAAAACTGTGACTGAAAACTAAAAATCACTCTATTGATAAATCAAATTTTTGAAGCAAACCCGCAAGTGCCGTATGGGAAACTTTTGTTCCTTTAATTTTATTTTCTGATGGATCAAAAGCATAGTTTTTGGAAGTTCTGAAGTCAGTTTTTTCTAAAATGCATTCCACAAAAGTGGCACCAGAAAGATCACAATTTTTAAAAACGGCCAAAGATAAATCGGTATTCGAAAAATCAGCTTCTTTTAGGAGGCAGTCTATAAAATTGGTTTTCTTCAATTTTTTATAAATGAAAGTAGAATAATCTAAAACACAATCTTGAAAATTCATCGAAAATAAAAAACTATTGCAAGCGCTAAAATCCAATCCCATTAATTTGCAGCCAATAAATTTGATGTTTTTTAATCCCGTATTTCTCAAAGTAGCCAAAGAAAGATTGCAATTTTTAAAAGTGCAATCTAGAAAGTCGTTATGACTTAAATCACTTTTAGAAAAATTGCAATTAATGAATTCGCAGTTTACAAATTCGACATGGGCTAAACTCTGATCCGAATAATCAATCGTTTCAAAAGTTCGGTTTTGGTATAATTTTGATTCCATATAAATTTAAAAGGCTTGTAAAGTTTTATTCTAATTCGACACAGTCGAAAATAGTATTGTTTTGAAGTAATGCGGTTACATTCAGCTCGCTGTCAACTCTTAGAATGTTGTCGCAATCTTCGAGGTCAAAATTCCACAAAGAATTAGGTAATAATTCATTTAGAAGTACAGAAGCCGATTCGAATTTAGCTTTACTATCAACGGAAGTTTTAAAAACATAAATCATAATTTGCATTTTGAGGAAGCAAATTTCTGAAAAACACCCGCATATTTGTTAGGATTCTATAATCAATAATTAGGACTTATCAATCATTTTTCGGTACCGAATAGGAGAGATTCCTTCTGCTTTTTTAAAAAATCGACTAAAGTAAGATTGATCTTCAAAGCCTACCTGCGTTGCGATTTCACCTACAGAAAGTGTGGTTTGAAACAATAAATATTTGGCCTCTAGCAATATGTTTTCGTCAATCCATTTTACAGCAGATTTTCCGGTTACATTTTTGACACATTTGTTTAAATGATTGGGAGTAACATTTAGCATCGACGAATAATAATTGACCTGATGATGGGTTTTAATATGGTCATGAATCAATTCTTTAAATTTCCCCGTAATTGCTTCTGCTGCCGAAATACTTTTAGAAGTCTTCACCGCATTTTTATTCATTTCATAAAACAAAGTAATCAGATACGACTGAACAATATTTAAATCTGTAACTGTTTTTTCAGAATATTCCTTTTTCAATCGTTCCAAAATATTGGTAATTGGAGCAATATCTTCGGGAGCAAGTTTAACTTTGGGGTCTCCTGAAATTTTTAGAAAGTCAAAATCATTGAGCAGTTCACGGCTGCCATATTTTCGAATCAATATATCGGGATGAAACTGGCAGATATAACCTTTATGAATGTTGTTGACATTATCAAGCGAAAAAATCTGACCGGCAGGAACCATAATCATTTCGTTATCGGTCGTGACATATTCCTGATAACCCAATTTCATAACATTCTGACCTGAAGAAATAAAGATTAAAGTATGGCAAGAATGTTTTGAAGGCGGAACAGGATGCTGCATCTGCATCATTTCTTCGATTTCCAAACAGAAAAAATGATCAGAATTCGATTTGAAAAGCACATGAATAGGATTGTCTTCTCCTAAAAACTTTTCTCTAAACCCTTTTGGATTATAGGTTTTTATTTTCTCCGCCTGCTTTTTCATTCTAATAATATAATCTAAAATCAAGCAGTTTGCAGAGATTGTAATGTTTAGCATACAGATCTTCAACCACTTCAATTATATTGTCGTTTTCCTGATACAAGCTAAAAAAGGCTTTGTCAATCGTACTGCAGCTGGCAATTTTATTATACGTAGAACCGTAGCCAGAAATGGCTCTCGCCCCAGTTATGTCTAAGAAATATTGCGCTTCTTCTTCATTCAAATCTAAAACCTTAAGATTGGCAAAATGAATAATTTTACCCTTCATTTTTCCTTCAAACAATTCGGCAATTTCTTCAATACTGTAATAATAATCGTGAAGACAGATATTATTTTCCTGACCAGGCATGGCTAAATAAATGATTCCATAATCTTTGAAATTATGATCTTCGTAAAGCAGAATATTCAGACTTTCTTCTAAACCTTCGATCGTATCGCAAGTTTTATGAATGCTCGAAATGCCTTGGTCTATAGCCAATTCTTCTAAACATTTTACCACATTGGTTTGGGTATGATCGTCTATATCTTTAACGCCTTCAAGGCAGAAAATAAATTTTTCACTATCCATGCAGTTATTCTTTCTGGTTTTAAATTTTTTACTGGTTCTCGCAAATGTATTTTTTATATCATAAAATCCAATAGCGAAAACAGACTTTAACGTCTTTTTTGGATTTTAAATTTAGGTTAGAGCATCGTAAATTTTTAAACGTATTTTTGTAAAGCGAAAATAAATTACACATGATACAAATTAATCAAACGGCATCATTTGCGGTTGAAGATATATTATTCTGTTTTGCTCTTGAATCTGAAGCCGCAGAAGTTTTTAAAGATCAAAATGTCTTAATTACCGGAATCGGAAAAGTAAATGCAACTTACGAATTGACAAAAGCCATTCAAAAGAAAAAGCCCTCTGTAATTATTAATCTGGGTTCGGCGGGAAGTAGCTGTTTTCAAAAAGGGGATGTAATTTGCTGTACCAAATTTGTACAAAGAGATATGGACGTTCGCGGTTTGGGTTTTGCTTTATACGAAACGCCACTTTCTGGTTTGCCGCCACTTTTAGAATATGGTTTGTTGATGGATAATCTTCAAGAAGGCATCTGCGTAACAGGCGATAATTTTGAAATGGGACATTGTTCAGACGCCTACAATGTGGTCGATATGGAAGCCTACGCTTTAGCCATGATTGCCATGAAAGAAAATATTCCGTTTTTAAGTCTAAAATATATTTCTGATGGAGCCGATGATAATGCTGCAGAAGATTGGACGATTCAAGTTCATAAAGCAGCTATTGCTTACGGGAAAATTTTAGGATTGATTGAAGAAAATAAAGAAGCCATTTCTTAGTTGAAATGGCTTATTAACTTGTTAATAAATCTGTTTTCTACTCTCTTTAGTCTTCACTGATGCGCTATGCAAAATGTCTCTAACTTGTACAGTTTTTTATAAAGGACACTTTTTATAAAGGCTCAAAATTTAATTTAATTTTGAATTAAGATAGTTTCATCTAACTATATTTTTTGATTTACTTATTAAGTTCATAATAATTGTTTTCTCCATTACATTTTAAATTTATTGCTTTAGGAAAACCATTATCAAGATTAATGATATTCTTTTCCTTGCAATCTTTGTTGTCGAAATATAGTTTACATTTCTTCAATATAGTGGGGAGTTCGTTAATATGGCTTAAATAATAATATCCAAAAAATTGCTTTTTATCAGTATATATAAAAATATGATTTTCAGCACTTGGACTATTTTTTAAATTAAAAATAAATGATGAAATAACAATATAATATTTTCCTTGATTAGTCTTTACTTCTCCTAAGTATCTACCTTGAAATCTTTCAGAATCATTTATTTTTTTATAAGATAATATTTTCTGATTTTTACTTATGAGCTTTAAATTAAAAAGATTTCGCTCTTTTTTGTAGTCAAAATAATTTTGTGAAAAAATATTGTTTGTAAGGAAGATGAATGTTAGTAGCATAATTGTTCTCATATTGGAGTTTTAACTATAGTATGCATATGTTTAATTATTTCTTTAATCAATTTTAAAGCTTCAGTAGATGTTTTACGAATAATTATTTTATTCTTTTTATCTTTTATCAAAGCCGTAAACTGATTGTCTTCTATATTAATATCTACAATAGTTCCGCCATATTTTAAAGTGGTTTCTGCAATTGTAACAGGTAAATTTGTTGCGCCAGAAGTTCCTAGAATGAAAAGTATTCCAGAGTTTTTGGCAATTTTTAAGGAACTGAACTTTTTATTTGTTTGTTCATCGTAGTATTCATCAAACCATAAGATATTTGGTCTCATCCAACTTCCGCAACTTTTGCATTTTAAAAGCTCTATTTCTCTTTCGGTTAAATCTTCATCAATCTCTTTTCCTTTTATTTCTTCAGGTAGATTTATAATTTCTCTGCAACCGTTTGAACACTTTATTTGTCTGTTATTTCCATGAATTTCGAAAATTCTTTCTGTTCCGCTTAACCTGTGTAGGTTGTCTATGTTTTGAGTAATTAGATGAAATCTGTCTTTTAAAATGTTTTCAATTTCGACCAATTCGTAATGGCTTGCATTTGGCTTTGCATTTTCGAACATTTTTTTTCGAAATAATGAATATTGCCAAACCTCTTCGGGATTTTCTTTGAAGTATTTAAAAGTCCCAAATTCTTCAGGTTTATGAAATTTTGTTCCCTTGATCCAAATACCATCAACACCTCTATAAGTCGGAATTCCACTTTCAGAAGAAATTCCGGCGCCCGTTAAAAAGGTAAAAAGGGTTCTTTTATTTTTAGTGGAAACTTGTTTTATTATGTCTTCTAATTGTTCCATGTTTAATGAAAAAGGGATTAATCTTTTTTAATTTTTAAATTCAAGATATGTTTGCTTTAATCGATAGCACTTTTTTTATAAAATAGATATTTTCCATTTTCTTTCCTGTAAACACTAAAAATATTAGTATTTGATTTTTTTGAAATAGAATCTCCTATTTTTAGGTCAAAATTATTCTTAAATGTAGAGTCAATTCTCAATCCATTTTGCAAATAAAACTCTGTAGTTCTTAATTGCCAATTATTTCGCTTTACAATAATGCTGTTTACCTCTAGTCCTATAAATTTTTTATTCAGTTGATTATTATACATAAGAAATACGGTCACTGCAGAAATGACAATGAGTAGTGGTAAAATTCTAAAAATATTTATTTTTTTCATACTTATTTTAATGGGGAAATTGGCTTAAATAAAGCAATATATTGATAATTTGCTTTAATATTTATTAGTGATTATTGGTTAAGGTTGGCAAATATAATTTCAAATATATTAGTATTTTTCGTAGAATAAAGATCAAAACAGACTGATTTTAGAATTAGAAAGTGTTATAAATGCTAAACTGATAAGTATTTGATGGGGTATTTTATGGAAATGAATGAGTTTGATTTAATACAGCTTTAAAGAAACTTTTTAACTTTATAATCTTCATATTTTACTAACTAAAGATCCTCAAAACCAAAATGATTTTAACTATGAAAAAGATAATAATGCTGTGTTGTACTTTTCTGCTAATTGGAAAAGCAATAGCACAGGAAATTCCGTTGGTATCTAACATTTCAGCTCGAAACAATATTACATTGAACGGAAAATGGAGATATATTGTAGATCCTCTCGAAAACGGATATTACAATTATCGTTTAGAGCCTTTTAAAGACAATGGCTTTTTCGAAAATAAAAAATGGAATACCACAGAGTTGAGCGAATATAATTTCGCAACCTCATCAGTTATGGATATTCCGTCTGATTGGAATTCGAAAGATCAAAGATTGTTTTTTTACGAAGGAACGGTTTGGTTTCAGAAAGACTTCAATTATAAAAAAGATGCCAAAACCAAAGGAATTCTTCATTTTGGAGCTGTCAATTATGATGCGAAAGTTTACGTAAACGGAAAACTGGCAGGAACACATATTGGTGGTTACACGCCTTTCAATTTTGATGTAACCAATTTATTAGTCGACGGAAACAATTTCGTAGTAGTAAAAGTCGATAACAAACGCCATAAAGACAATGTTCCAACGGTAAATATGGATTGGTGGAATTACGGCGGAATCACAAGAGACGTAACTCTGGCTCAAGTTCCGAATACGTATATCGAAGATTATTTGGTTCAATTGGATAAAAAAGAAAAAGGAACAATTTCGGGTTGGATAAAACTAAACAGCGAATTAGCAAATCAAACGGTTTCGGTTTCCATTCCAGAATTGAAAATTAAAAAAAGCGTTACGACCGACGCTAAGGGAATTGCGTATTTTGATGTCAAAGCCAATCCTGTTTTATGGACGCCTGAAAAGCCAAAATTATATGATGTAACCATTTCTAAAGCAGATGAAAATATCGCCGACCAAATTGGCTTTAGAACCATCGAAACGAAAGGCAAGGAAATTCTGTTAAACGGAAAAAAAGTCTTTTTACGCGGAATCAGCATTCACGAAGAAGCGCCTTTCAGATCTGGAAGAGCTTGGTCTCAAGACGATGCCATTACGTTATTGACTTGGGCAAAAGAATTAGGCTGTAATTATGTTCGTTTGGCGCATTATCCGCACAATGAAAATATGGTTAAAGAAGCCGAAAAAATGGGATTAATGATTTGGTCTGAAGTGCCAGTTTATTGGACCATTTCGTGGACAAATCCGGATACGTATGCCAATGCCGAACGCCAATTGCATGACATGATTTACAGAGATAAAAACCGTTGCGGAATTGTAATTTGGTCAATTGCCAATGAAACGCCTCATGGCGATGATCGTGATGTTTTCTTAAGTAAACTGGCAAAATACGCTCGCACGCAAGACAATTCTCGTTTGATCAGTATGGCAATGGAAGTTACTTCGAGCTCCAATAATATCAATACGCTTCACGACAATATGAATGAGTATGTAGATATTGTAAGTTTCAATCAATATTTAGGCTGGTACAGAGGAACTAATGAATCTTGCAAAGACATGCAATGGGTAATTCCATACAACAAACCTATTATTATAAGCGAGTTTGGTGGCGAAGCGTTGCAAGGTTTGCATGGCGATAAAAAAGAACGCTGGAATGAAGAATATCAAGAAGAATTATACATTCAAAACACACAAATGTTTAATCGAATTGAAGGTTTAGCAGGAGTTTCTCCTTGGATTTTAGTTGATTTTAGATCGCCCAGAAGACAATTGCCAAATATTCAGGATTTCTTTAACCGAAAAGGTTTAGTTTCAGATCAAGGAATTAAAAAGAAAGCTTTTTATGTTATGAAAGATTGGTATGCACAAAAAGAAAAAGAATATAAGTAAACTGGATTTTTAAAATTTATTTTTGTCTGAAAAGTTGTATTTTTGATGCGATGAAAAAATAAGATATCTAAGTGGTCTGTAAAAGATTGTTTGGTATGAAACAAGACAAATTATGTAGTTTGCATATTTCGTATTTATTTTAAGTCGTAATTATTATCTTTGAATTATGAGCACATTAACCAGACCAAATCACATCGGTAGAAAAATAAGCCGCATTCGTGAATTGAAAGACATGAAACAAGAAGCATTGGCACAGGCGCTAGGAACAAACCAGCAAGCTGTTTCTATTATGGAAAATAGTGAGACTATTGATGAAGAAAAACTAATTCAAGTTGCTAAAGCTTTAGGCGTAAGTGTTGAAGCTATTAAGAATTTTTCTGAGGAAGGAGTAATTAATTATTTTAATACTTTCACAGAAAATGATTTTAGCCATAGTCAGGGAACTAATTTTGGAAGTAATAATGCATGCACATTTAATCCACTAGATAAATTAATCGAATCAGTCGATGAAAACAAAAAGCTTTACGAGCGTTTGTTACAAGCTGAAAAAGATAAAATTGAATATTTAGAAAAGCTATTGAAAGAAAAACATTGAAGGAGACTTATTTTAAGTCTCTTTTTTATTAAAATTATTTTAATAAAAGTTGCGGAATAGATTTAAAAAACAAAATAAAGGGTAATTACCCTTTATTTTGTTTTTTAAATAGTTTTTTTGTTTATATTTGCAAAGGTAAATACCCTTTTTATGGATAAATTAGATATTAGTTCTTTATTGAATTCAATATTTACTGATGATGAAGTAAATATAAAAGAGATTTTTGATGCGAAATTGCTTGAATATAATTTAAGCAAAACAAAGGCATTGAAACTTCTTAATATCGATAAAGATGTTTTCGAAGAAATAATTAGCGGTAACGCTAAGCAACCTAACTTAATAAACATAGTGAAGATTGCTGAATTTTTAAATTTTGAAATTAACAGCTTTATTAAATTGGTTTTAAGAAATCAAAGTGCAGAAAATATTTCATCTATTGAAAATGCCAGAAAGGCGACTTTCATTGTGAAAAATTTTGATGTGAAAACATTAACTAAGCTTGGATTTTTTGATGGATCTGATGATACAAATAAATTAGTTGATAAGATACTGTGTTATTTTGGATATGAATCTACTTATGAATTTGAACATCAATTGGAAGAACCACTCTACAGTAGAGTAAAAAAGAACCACTCTGATAAGATGAAGGATTTTTGGGTTAAATCTGCTTATCAGACTTTTAGAATAATAAATAACCCTAATGAATATGATAGAGAAAGATTAAAGGAATTAGTTGTAAAAATAAAACCTTATTCTCAGGATGTCGAAAACGGTTTGCTAACTGTTTGTAAAGCATTATATAATATTGGAGTTACAGTTATTTTTCAAAATTATTTATCGACGACTCAAGTTAGAGGAGCCACTTTTATAATTGATGGAAAACCTTCTGTAGTAATTACTGATTTTAATAAAATGTATCCAACATTATGGTTTACGCTTTTACATGAACTTAATCACGTGCTTTTTGATTATGAAACAATTGAATCCAATAGTTTTCATTTGTCTGGTGAAGATGATTTATTTCTAATTGAAGATAAAGCAGATAATTTTGCAAGAGATTTCTTTTTTTCGGTAGATAAGTTTAATTATATCAAAAGATATATTAATAATCCTTATTTGGTTTCAAAATTTGCAATTGAAAATGAGATACATCCGTCGATAATATATTCTTTCTTTACTTGGTATCAAAAAAAGCTTTATGGAAAAAATTATCATGCCGCATTTAAGGAGCATTATCCTGATTATTTAATGGCGATTAAAAGACTTAATCCAATTTCATGGAATGAAGTAAGCTTAAAAGAAGCTAGTGAAAAAATAAAATCAGTTTTAGAAATAAAATAATAATTTATGGAAAACAATAAAAAAATAAAAGAGCAAGGGTTAAATGAAAGTGATCTTGAAAGACTTGAACTTTTACAAAAAGCAAATGAGAAGGTTGGAAAACAGTTGACAATTAGCTCTGAGTCGGGTAATTTGGAAGAATTTAATGAATTAAAAGAATTAATAGACAAAGATTTTGAAAACCCAGAAGAAAAGTACAATCTATATTATAGAGGTATTAGAAAATTGCTAATAGATTTTTTACCCAAAGGAAAGGATTATAAACAAATAAGAGACATAATTTATGATGAAAAGAATGTGTTTTTAAATTTGGGAAAAAAGAAATCCGATAATAATGGGACTAGAAGATCAGATGGTAGAATGACATATCAACCAGTAATGAATGAGATTTTAGATATTATTGTTAATTGGGTTGGTGAATCGCAAAATCCTTTTGATATCTATCGCGATTTTTATGAATTAAATGAGAAGTATAATTACGGCCATGAAGACTATGATAAATCAACTAAAGCTGTAGCAAAAGCAATGCTTGATCTTAGTAAAAAATAGGATTTTTTTTTGTAATGTGCTTTTAGGATGGTTAAATAATGTTTAAATGGAACTAGAAATTATTATAAGATTGCTTTTAGCCGCATTTTGGGGAGCTTTAATTGGAGCTGAAAGAGAATATAGAGGAAAAGCCGCTGGACTTCGAACTACAATAATGATTTCTGTCGGAGCTTGTTTCTTTACCTTAATGTCCCAATGGATCGGAGGAGCTGGAAATCCAGATCGTATAGCCTCTAATATTGTTACAGGTTTAGGTTTTCTTTGTGCAGGAGTAATCTTTAGATCAGACAATCATGTTTCGGGCATTACAACGGCAGCGACAATATGGTCGGTTGCGGCAGTTAGTATGGGAGTAGGAGCAGGTTATTACTTTGCTTCGGCTTGTGCGGCACTTATGATTCTTATAATTCTAACGATGCTAACTTTTCTTCAAGATAAAATTGACCTAATCAACGAACATAAAACGCTCAGAATAACATTTAAACGCTCAGATACAGGTCATGCAAGATGTAAAGAGCTTTTTTCGACTTACGGTATAAAAGCTAAACTATTAGTGCAACACAGTACAGTAGATCATATTATTTTAGAATGGCAGATACATGGTTCTAAACATGCTATAGAATCTCTGTATGCTTCGCTTTTGCAGGATCCAATTTTTGAAGAATTAGTTTTATAAAAATAAGAATAATGAATTTTAATTTACAACCCATTTTAGAAAATGATCTTTGCATTCTATCTCCTTTAGAAGAAAAAGATTTTGATGCTTTATATAAAGTAGCTTCCGATCCTAAAATTTGGGAACAGCATCCCAACAAAGACAGATGGAAAAAAGAAGTCTTTGAAAACTTTTTTGAAGGTGCCATGAAAAGTAAAGGCGCTTTTAAAATTATAAATAAGGAAACAGGAGAGGTTCTTGGAAGTACACGATTTTACGATTTTGATCAAGAAGACGACAGCATTTTTATAGGCTATACTTTTTATGCTGTTTCGTGCTGGGGAAAAGGCGTAAATCAAAGTGTAAAAAAGACAATGTTGGATTATCTCTTTCAATATGTTTCAAAAGTAAAATTTCATATTGGTGCCGAGAATATCCGTTCGCAAGTTGCAATCTCAAGAGTAGGGGCTAAAAAAGTTGCGGAAGAAGAAGTGGCTTATTTTGGAGAAAAGCCAAAATTGAATTTCATTTATGAAATTGAGAAGCCAAATTAGAAATGAAATATTTTATTTTTTGTATCCAAACTTGAAATATAGTGTAGTGTCTTTTTTATGAATTGTAAAAAAATCTTCGTTTTGTTTTTTGACTATTGTGTCACCAATTTCAAAGTCTTTGTAATGCCAAGCGAATAAAGTATTCTCTTCACAATAAATCTCAATCGTATTATTTTTGTTGTTTTTTATTTTTAAATTAACTTCTCTCCCGTGGTTTAGCGGTTTCTTTTCTAAAATGACAAAATCTAAATCTATCCCTTCAAAATATGCTTCTGATTTGCTTCTGTTATACTTTTCACAGGAGGAGACTAAAACGAGACAAGATAATATAAACAGAGCTTTTTTTATTTTCATTTTTAAGAAATGATGCAGAGATTAGTGGCTAGACCATCAAGTCAACAATAAAGAAACTTTGATGTGTTCTTAATTAA
Source organism: Flavobacterium tyrosinilyticum (assembly GCF_023656565.1). Taxonomy (GTDB): domain Bacteria; phylum Bacteroidota; class Bacteroidia; order Flavobacteriales; family Flavobacteriaceae; genus Flavobacterium; species Flavobacterium tyrosinilyticum. Next base: position 129,177 of record NZ_JAMOKG010000004.1, on the reverse strand, counting down.
TTTGTACTAAAATATAGAAAAAAGTTGTTTCACTCAAATTTTAGAATAAATAAAAAAACCACCTCTTTTGAAAGGTGGTTTTTTACTTCTTATTGCACCAAATAATCAATTTGATCAGCTTCGCACAATCTAAAATAGCCAAAGGCGAAATTATTAGCATCAGAAGTATTTATAATATTTCCTCTAATATTTCCTGGAGGAACAGAAAAAGGATTTGAACTGGAAGCTTCCAAAATTAATTTCCAGTAATTATAGAAGTTTTTAGAAACGCCTCTGTGCGTAATTGTAACCGTATTTCCAGGTTTCATTTTGTCTTCATTAGAATATCTTGTACTGATTTCGTTTCCGTTATAAAATTCATCATTTGTAATTTCATATTCAGGATAAATCAAAAATGAGGCTTGATAATCGGTTACATAATAATTGATCTGATCTGCTGGGTCGTTGTAATAAAAAGTCAATTCAATGATATCTGTTCCGTCAAAATCAGGAACAATCTTTTGTTCAATTTTATTGATTGGAGTTGTAGAAGTTAACTTTTCTGTTGCTGTAAAACTTTGCCCTTCAGCATTGATAAATAATTTATAATCGGCATCAATTACAGGAATAAAATTGGTGCATTTGTAAACTCCTGCCTCAGTTTCGTTAAAGGTAAAAACATCTCCGTTACTGTTTTCTATTCGTACTTGTGCGCCAGAAACTTTTGGCGTAGAATTGTTGTAATAAGGAGCCGTTTTACTAATTTTTATAGTTTGTTCTTTTCCGTCAGTTCCTTTTTTCCAGATTATTTCAGCATCGATAACCAGTTTCGTTTCGCCAGTTTCCAGATCCAGATTGACTACATCTTCGCAAGAAGCAAAAGAAAAAACAAAAAGAAGACTTATTAATGCCAATGCTCTGTTCATTGTCGTATATTTTTTCAATTTATTCATAGCATTAAAATTTAAAATTATAAGAAACTCCAGGTACAATTCCGAAAATAGAAAGCCTTCTGGTTTCATTTGCTCCTGTATCTTCATTGGTTGTAAAACTCATAGAAGCCGCATTTTTTCTGTTGTAAATATTATAAAGGCTAAATACCCAATAGCTCTGCCATCCTTTCTTTTTGTCTGGTTTTGGCGTGTATGTAGCCGCAACATCTAAGTGATGGAAAAGAGGTAATCTATTTTCGTTTCTCAAAGAATAATTCGGAATATGAATGCCTCCCATTTCATAATAACCATTGGCATACGTTACCGGCTGTCCAGATTGTAATGTGAAATTTCCATTAAATGACCATTTCGGGTTTAGTTCATAACTTCCCACAATACTCAAATTATGCAGTTTGTCGTAACCAGATAAGTACCAGTCGCCGTTTGCAATTCCTGGTTCTTCGGGAGTTCTCCCAGGTGTTTTTTGTTCTGCTCTAGATAAAGTATAAGAAATCCATCCTGTGAAAACGCCTGTATTTTTTCTGAATAACAATTCTAAACCATAAGATCTGGCTTTTCCGTTTAGAATAACTTGCTCAATATTGTTGTTAGCCAAAACATCAGCGCCGTCAATATAGTCAATACGATTTTGAACATTTTTATAGAATAATTCGGTTTCTAAAGAGTAATCTCCGTCTTTGAAATTTCTGAAATAACCCATCGCATATTGATCCAAAAGCTGAGGTTTTGTAAAAGGTCCGCTTGGTGTCCAGATGCTCATTGGCAACGGTGACTGTGTATTTGATAAAATATGAATGTACTGTGCCATTCTATTGTAACTTGCTTTTACAGAAGTTTCGTCGTTAAAAGCATAAGATAATGCCGCTCTCGGTTCAAAATTATTGAAGCTGCTGATTTTTTTTCCTTTTCCATAAGAAATGCTTCCGTTTGGAGTTCCTTCCTCATAAATATTGTATAAAGGATTATAAACGACAGCCTGACCGTTTTCGTAAGTGCTGGTGGTTTCGTCTCCTAAACGATAAAACATACTGTAACGAAGCCCATAGCGGAAAGTTAGTTTTTCTGTAATCTGATTTTCAAAATCGACAAAAGCAGAAGTTTCTAAAGCATATTTTTTATCCAGCTGCATATAATTAAACTGCGAATCTGAAGAAGTCGGTTTTACAACGCCAGGATTGAAATTATAATACAAACCATCAATTCCATAATTGATTTTAAACTTCTCAGATTGTTGAAAATTCCAATTGTATTTCAATCCGTAGCTCGCAATATTGCTGTCCCATTTAAAACTTTCAATTGGAATTTCTAGATTGAATCTGTAATCACTATAGAAAACCGATAAATTGCTGTTCAAGCGATCAGTAAATTTATGTTTCCAATTTAAAATTCCCATTGTGCTTCCGTACGTACTTGCAAAACGATCGTTAATATCGAATAAATCATTTCCGAAATAACCCGAAAACGAAAGCGTATTCTTAGCATTAAAACGATAATTTAATTTGGCATTCAAATCATAAAACATCGCTGAGTTATTATTGTCTGCCAATTTCATAAATAAATGCGCATAAGAAGCACGCCCAGAAAGAATAAAAGAACCTTTTTCTTTTTCTAACGGACCTTGAACCAAAAGACGGCTTGAAATAATTCCAATTCCTCCATTCACTTTATATTCTTCAAAATCTCCGGTTTGTTGTGTTACATCTAAAACAGAAGAAACACGTCCTCCAAACTTTGAAGGAATCCCTCCTTTATATAAATCTAAACCGTTAACGATATCTGCATTAAAAATAGAGAAGAACCCAAACATATGCGAATCTGCATAAACTGGAGCGCCATCCAAAAGGATTAAATTCTGATCGGCAGCACCACCTCGAACATTAAAACCTGATGAAGCTTCTCCCGCATTAGTAACTCCAGGAAGAGTTAAAATTGATTTTAAAGGATCTGGCTCGCCCATAGCAACAGGAATTTTTTTAATTTCCTGCATCGAAAGCTTGTTAACACTCATTTGAGTTGCTTTAATATCGGCAGCTTTATTGTTCATTACAATAACTTCTCCCAATTGCTGGCTATCTGGATCTATATTGAAATTGACTTTATTGTCATCTGTAACAGAAACTCGTTTTTCCTCATTTTTAAATCCAACATAACTTACTTGAACCGTATAATTTCCGTCAGGAACTTCAATACTATAATTTCCATTAACATCTGTTACAACACCTGTTTCCAATTCTTTAATAAAAACGTTGGCGCCAATAACGGGTTGTCTTTCATCATCAAAAATGCGACCTGTCAGCTTATTTTTTTTTTTAGCTGATTTCTGAGTTTGAGATTTCTGTTTGACAAAAATATTATTGCCCGAAATAGAAAACTGTACAATCGAAGTTTGATTTAATTCAGAAATAAGCTTCTCGATTTCGATAGTCTTAAAAGTGCTTTTTTTCGTAAAATATTTTTTATTCGTATCAATTTGATCTGTAAAAGCAAATTTAAAATCGGTTTGACTTTCAATCTGCTTGAAGAACTCTTTTAATGTCGTATTTTGATCTACAGTTATGGTAACGCTCTGAGCGGACATACATAAACTGAATAAAAAAAAGCATGCTGAAATTATATGCTTCATGAAATTTTGTATTTTTGAATATTATTAAATGGAATAACCTCGTGTTATCCTGAATATTAGGAGGATGTGTAGTTTCGCGGCTTACATCCTTTCTTGTTTTTATTGAAAAGTGATCTGTTTTAAATCTTCATTTATTTCAAAATTTAGGTTATACATTTCTGATATTAATTGTAAAATTGTTTTTAAATCTTCCTTTTTATTGATGCGAATTGTAATTTTCTGATCAAGATTTTCTTTCGGAATAATGACTTTATAACCATAACTTTCTTCAATGTATTGACTGATAACCGACAGTTTTTCGTTGTCAAAATCAATAAATCTGCTAAATTCTGTTACTGAAGCCGTTTGGTTTCCGTAGGTAAATTTATCACCAGGTTTCAAAATCCATTTTTGATTTTGGCCTTTTACATTCATTTGAACGCTTCCTTCAAAAAGTTCAACGGTCACTTCTTCATTTTTAGATTCTTTAACTGTAAAAGAAGTTCCTAAAACGGTAGTTGTTGTTTCATCGCAAAAAACCTGAAAAGGATGCTGTTTGTCTTTTTTAACTTTAAAATAAGCCTCACCATCAATTTCTACTTTTCTGTTTAAAGCAAAATTGTTTCGGTAAATAATTTTAGAATTTGGACTTAGTTCTACTTTTGAGCTGTCTGGTAAAACAATGTACTTTATTGCTGAGGTTGTATTTTCGATTACATTTTCGGCCAAAACTAAATTTTCAGCAGCAGTTTCTTGGTTGAAATAAATTCCAGTTCCAATAAGTGTAAAAAGTAAAACCGAAGCCGCCGCATAAAGATGCCAAGGTTTAAATTTTCTTTTCTTCTCAGAAAATGTTTTAGCATGGAATTGTTCCCACGAAGCTTCTTTTTCGCTGTCTGAATGAGAAAGGGGAGACTCTTCCCATAACTTTTTAAATTCCTCGTCAAATTTTTCCTGATCCATTTTTTTAGGTGTAAATGATTTGACAATGAAAACCTTGTTTGTTAAAAACACCGTAAACCATTTCTTTAATGTCTCGATTAGTTTCGATTTTAAGGATGTTTTCTTGTCCTTGACGATCAAAATTTATGATACAATCAGAAATAATAAACTGTAAATAAGCTACAAGTAAACTTGCGTCTTTCTTTGTTTTTACATTAGTTTTATACGCTTCGATATGCATTTTTAGTTCTTGTTTTTTAGTATAACAAACGAGAACTAAAAAGTTCCTAATGGTTTTCGATTTTTTTTCGAATAAATTTACTGGCGAGATAAATATGATTGGCAATGGTCTTTTCAGAAAGATCCGTTATTTCTGCAATCTCCTTATAGCTAAGGTTTTCCAGTTTGTGTAAAGTAAATATTTTTTGCTGCTGCTCTGGAAGCTGATTTATGAAATTTTGTAGTTTTTCTTGTCTTTCTTCAAAAATTCCAGTGTCAGTTTCTTCATCTAGCATTTCAACTTGAGAAGGATCAAGCTGTACTATTTTGTTTTCCCTGTTAACATGATTGATAATAATGTTCTTGCAGATAGTAAAGATTTGTTTATCGAACAGCACCTCTTCGTTAAGCAGTTCTCTTTTATTGTATAATCTTATGAAAGTTTCCTGAACAAAGTCTTCGGGAGTAAAAACAGAAGAATGGAATCGTTTGGCAATATTTATAAGTTTATCGTAATAGTTGAAGTAGACTTCTTTGAAAGCTGCTTCATTACCTTTTTTTAAACTTAAAATAATTTTTTTATTGTCCATAACGAAAATATCGTGACTAGCTTCCTAGTCTAAACTCATTGGAGTCAATATTATTGTATTCAGAAATTGAGTAATCCCAAGTGAGAATGTAATAAGTTACAAAGAACCGTAATTTAATTTAAGATTTGACGCTTTTGTTGGAGAAATGTTACAGTATAATTCAAATAAAAACCCTTGAATTGAAATGCCAAGGGCTTATTTTTTTAAATAGGATTATTAAATGCTGAGCATCATTTGAATATCAACTCTATTATAAGATGAAGAAATTCCGGTTATTTCTTTAAAACCTAATTTTTCATACAGTTTAATAGCAGGTTTCAGTTTGGTGTTGCTTTCTAGATAAATTTTAGAAGCACCTTTGTCTGTGGCCCATTTTATTGCCGATTCAGCCAATAATAATCCAACACCTTTTCCTTGAGCTTTTGGACTTACAGCCATTTTTGCTAATTCGTAATCATAATTATTTCCGTCACTTTTGATTAAAGCGCAAACGCCCAAAACTTCATCATTTAAAATGGCAGAAAAAATTTCTCCGCCTTTATTTATAATATATTCTTCGGCATGATCTAGCGCTTTTACATCATTCGGTTCAACTACAAAATAAGTCGAAATCCATTCTATGTTTAAATCCTTGAAGCTTTTTTGATACTTCGGATTATAAGTTATTATTTCTACTTGTTCTTTATTCTTCATAATGCTATTAAATACTGTTTTTTATTATTGTGCCCAATTTTTCCAAATCAGATTCTACGCGTTCATTCCATTCCAAAGCATAATTCAATCGCATACAGTTGTTGTATTGATTGTACTGCGAAAAAATTCTTCCAGGAGCAAAATTGATTTTCTGGGTTAGGGCAGTATTGAATAATTCTGTGGTTGATATTCTTTCATCCAATTCCAGCCAGAGCATAAAACCGCCTTTAGGCTGTGCAATTTTGGTGTTATCTGGAAAATAGTTTTCTACGGCGCGATTCATTTGGAGATAATTGGCGTAAAGTTTATTTCTAAATGTTCTTAGATGATGATCGTAACGGCCATGCTCTAAGAAATCGGTAATCACATCCGAATACAAGGAAGAATTGCAAACGGTCTGAACCAGTTTCTGACGGATGATTTTATCTTTAAATTTTCCTGGAGCAATCCAACCAACACGATAGCCGGGCGCAAGAGTTTTAGAAACAGATCCGATCCACAAAACCAAACCAGCTTCGTCATAAAACTTGCAAGGTTTAGGGCGCTCTGAACCAAAGTATAGATTACCATAAATATCATCTTCAATCAATGGGACATTATATTGCGTGATCAATTTAACCAGTTCCTTTTTGTTTTCGTCAGGCATTTGAAATCCCATCGGATTATTGAAATTGGTAATAAAACAGCAGGCCTTAATTTGAGGAAGCATTTTTTTCAAGGCATCAAGATCTAATCCGAACAAAGGATGGGTCGGAATTTCAACCGCTTTCAGACCCAATACCTTAATTGCTTGAAGTATTCCAAAATAGGCAGGACTTTCTACCGCAACGCTATCTCCAGGAGATGTCACGGCCATAAGGGCATTGTACATGGCGTGCATAGCGCCGGAGGTAATTACAAGATCATCTTCTGTAATTTTTCCCTCCATAACCAATGCCCATTTGGCAATGGCGCGCCGAAGCTCTTCAGATCCTTGAACAGGTTCGTAGGCTGTGCCGGCATCGCCTCTATTTCGTACAGCATGTATAATTCCTTTGTTAAGTTTGGCAACCGGAAGGAAATTCTTTCCAGGTAATCCGAGTGCAAATTGTGTTACATCGGTTTGATTGATGGTGCCGAAAACTTTATCAATTAAATCTTCGGGTGTGTTTTCTTTTTCATGGTTATCTATACTTGCGATTGTAGGAAGTGCCGTTGTGCGCTGCGAACTTTTACTCACATAATATCCCGTTTTTGGGCGAGATTCTATTAATGAGCGGCTTTCCAGTTCTAAATACGCTTGTTTAATGGTGTTTAAGCTAACATTATACAACTTTTGCGCACTTCTAACAGAAGGCAGTTTGTCGCCAAGCGAAAGAGTTTCATTGTGAATTTGATCCTCAATAATTTTGGCAATTTTTAAATATAATGTTTCTCGATTTTTCATTTTTTCTTTTCCGTTAAGCGACTAAAAGCTCAGACAATGAACAAAATGCTCTGTACTTTGTCTCAATTGTTTAGCGTTATTGAAATTGGCATTTCTCTTTTTCTTTAGAAAATTCTGAATGTATTCATTAAACAGGGTTCTGTCTTCATTAGTCAAACTTCCGTCATCATAAATTTGAAATATAATTTCGTTCTTGTCATCTAATATTAAACTGGCAAACGAATTTATTTTATTGTCTTTTTCGCAAAGAAGAAAAGGTATTCCAAAAAGCATTTTATCTTTAGCTTTCACATTACTATTTTTATTGAAGATATTTTGTAAAATCTCCATGTCAAATATATATACCTCTCTAAAAGTTCTTTTTTCCTGTGTTATTGCTTTAGATTCCATATCTTTTTTTAGCAAAATTATTGCTATTGCAGATTTGGGCACAGATACAGAAAATGCTTTTTTTAGGGATACAGATTAAAAGTAATGTTTTTATTCGAGTCGGTAAAAACTGTGGAAGACTTTTTATCGTAGGAGAAATTAATTGAGAATTACAGTTGGATTTGAAGTTATTTTATCCATCCTGTTTTTCTTCTCCATTCAAGTGCTTCTTGTTTTCGTTTTTCGAAATCTTCAGGAGGTAATTGATTTTCTTGTATTATTCGATTTCGAATAAGTTCGGTTTGCTCTTCCAGAGAGTTGAGTCCGATAGATTGTCTTCTTTGATTTACCATTTGTAAGTCATCGAATAAATTTGGACTTAAATTTCCTTTTTCATCCCAATCAAATTGGGTTCCGTAAAGTTGTGGCCTTCCCTCCAAGGTAGCTATTCTGTCTGTTAAATAGGCAAGATTAATAGGGTCTGCTTGATTTTCTTTGACTGCATTATGCAATTGCTCTGCACATCGTTTCATGAAATCTGGAGATCCAATAGAATGTTGTATGATTAGCCAAGCAGCTTCGCTTGCTTCTTTCCCAACTTTATCAATCGTCGGATAACCGATTGTGTTTATGATTTCATTTAAGATTATTGCATTTTGTTTATGCAGCTTTTCCATTTCTTCATCATATCCTTCAAAAAGTTTTTTGTTTTCAATAAGCTTGTTTCTCAATTTGAGATCAGCATTTTTCAACTCAATTATTCTTTCGGAAATGATTTTGTTATCCATTTGATATTGGTTAAAAGAATTACCTAGAAATGGTTTTTAATTTACAAAAGATGGTCTGTAGATAAAATTAATTATCCTCCTTTTCCAAATCTGCAGCAGAAATCTGATCTAAGATGTTGGTTTGATTTGGCGAAATGTAGTTTTTATTTTCGCTAATTTGCTCTTTCTTAAAAAGTAGATCAAGCGCATTGTAAAGTTTTAATAAAACATCTTTGTCTTCTTTGGCAATATCTAAAGCAGTATTGAAATTAAAAACATAATTATTAGAATTACGTACTTCTACTTTTATAGTTTTAGATGTGATCTTAAATTTTACTATGTCCATATGTTATAAATTACCTCTGCAAAATAACTATTTTAATGGCAGTTTTTATGCTTATTTTTTGATTTTTTAATTACAAAGAATTTTTATTTTCTTCTTTCAATTTCAGAAGTACATCCATTGCTTTCAGAGCGTCATTTTCATCAACAAATATATGGTCGTGTAAATAGGCGGCAACTACATTGCAACTAATATTGGCATTTCCTAGTGCTTGAGAAAATGCAGCGGTTAAACCCACAGCGGCTAAAGAAGAATGAACTTCTAAAGTAATCCAAGAAGCAATATAAGAGAAATGAAGATTAAGCTCTTCTGCAAAATGTTTTTCTAATACTACAGTAATCCCTTCTTTTTCTTTAAATAGAAACAAAATTTTTGAAAAAGGAACTTGTTCTAGAGAATCTACTTTTGTAAAAACATATTTCCCTTCATTAAGAATAGGATTAAGATTCTCCAAAATAGTATTTAAATTTATTTCGCCTTCCATAAAATTAGGACTGTTTTTTATTTAAAAATAATAAAAAACCCTTAAACATTTCTGTTTAAGGGTTTTACCTTCTAAGTAGCGAGGACGGGAGTTGAACCCGTGACCTCAGGGTTATGAATCCTGCGCTCTAACCAACTGAGCTACCTCGCCTGGACTGCTATCATGAATTCCTGATTGCGGGTGCAAAGATATAAATATTATTAAAGCATACAAGCATAAAATGAAGAAAAAAAAATATTTTTAAAAATGCATTGTTTTTGGACATATATTCTTATATTTCGAAAAAAATTAAAGTAGCACATGGATTCAAAAATACGTTACGAAATAGAGTTTCCGATCAATTCTTCGCCGCAATTATTGTATCAATATATATCAACTCCGTCAGGTTTACAAGAATGGTTTGCTGACAATGTTAATTCAAGAGGTGAATTTTTTACCTTTATGTGGAATGATTCACAAGAAAAAGCGCGTCTGGCTTCAAAAAAATCTGGAGAAAAAGTAAAATTCAAATGGGTTGATGATAGCAGTAAAGATACTGAGTACTTTTTTGAACTTCATATTTTAGTCGATGAATTGACTAAAGATGTATCGCTTATGGTAGTCGATTTTGCCGATAAAGATGAATTAGGCGAAGCTAAACAATTGTGGGAGAATCAGATCTCAGATCTAAAACATCTTATAGGATCTGTTTAGTAAAAGTCTATTTTATACCTTATATTTGCCCTGAACAAAATTCAGGGTTTTTTTATGATTAATTTTAACGGAAATATAGCGCAGGAAGACAATATGTTAACTCTAAATCGCGCTTTTTTGTATGGTGACGGAATATTCGAAACAGTAAAAATTGTCAATGGGAAAATCTTGTTCCTTGAAGATCATTATTTTAGATTAATGGCTTCAATGCGTGTGGTTAGAATGATGATTCCGATGGATTTTACTATGGAATATTTTGAAGAGCAGATTCTTAACTTGGTAAAAGAACAAGGAATTGAGGCTTCAGCACGAGCAAGAATTACCGTTTTTAGAAATGATGGCGGTTTATATCTTCCAAAAAGCAATGATATTTCATTCTTAATCAACGCCATTTCTCTTGGAAATAAAGCGTACAGTATAAATACAAACGAATACGAAGTAGATTTGTATAAAGACTTCTATGTGACAAAACAATTATTATCTTCTCTTAAAACGACAAATAAGATAATTAATATTACAGGAAGTATTTACGCGAGTGAAAATGACTTGGCCAATTGTATCTTACTGAATGATAGTAAAAATGTTGTGGAAGCACTTCAGGGAAATATTTTTATGGTAATGGGTAACAAGCTTATTACGCCTCCGGTTTCAGAAGGTGCTTTAAACGGAATTATGCGTAAACAGATTTTAGCTCTAGCGAAAAAAATAGAAGGTATAGAAGTATCAGAAGAAATAATTTCGCCGTTTGATCTTCAAAAAGCAGACGAATTATTTCTAACTAATGTAATCATGGGAATACAGCCGATAACCAAATATCGAAAAAAAGAGTTTACAGCAAATCTGGCTCATTTATTAGTGCAACGACTAAATGAATCCATCTCTGAAAATTAATTCAGATATGGATTTTCAGGTGCGTTAGACCAAATAAGATAATCGCCGCCAAGCTCAATAATCTGCTCTTTCCAAAAATGGGTAGTAGATTTTCCGATAATTTTATTTTTGTAATTATTATCAGCAATAATCCAAGAGTTTCCCTGCATTTCATTCTCAAGCTGATTTTCTTCCCAACCAGTGTAGCCTAAGAAAAAACGAATATTATTTTTACTAATAGATCCGTTGTTTATTAAGTCTTTGGTTGACTCAAAATCGCCACCCCAATAAATCCCGTTTGAAATCTCAACACTATTTGGGATTAACTCAGGAATATTGTGAATAAAATAAAGGTTGTCTTGTTCTACAGGGCCGCCGTTATATATCTTAAAGTTAGCATCAATTTCAGGAATCAAGTCATTAATCGTATATTTTAATGGCTTGTTAATTATAAAACCTATTGATCCTTCTTTGTTATGGTCTGCTAATAAAATTACCGATCTATTAAAAGATAAATCTCCAATTATTGAAGGCTCGGCAATAAGCAGGTGTCCTTTTTTTAATTTTTCTGAAATCATACGGTTACAATTTTTATTAAATTTAATCATAAAAAAATTAAAATCACAAAAAAAATCGTTAAACCGCATAAAAAAACCTTCCAGAAGGAAGGTTTTAATTATATTATAAGTTTAAAGAACTTTCTTAGTTAGTTCACTGCACCTTCTAATTCAGCACCAGCTTTAAATTTTACAACGTTTTTAGCTGCGATTTTGATAGTTTTTCCTGTTTGAGGGTTTCTACCGTCTCTAGCAGCTCTTGAAGATACTGACCATGATCCGAAACCTACTAATGAAACTCTTCCACCTTTTTTCAAAGTAGTTCCTACATTACCTAAAAAAGACTCTAAAGCTAATTTCGCCGCAGCTTTTGTAATTCCTGCATCAGCAGCGATAGCATCGATTAATTCTGATTTGTTCATAATAATTAGTTATTAATTGTTGGTTAAAAAAAATTGTTAATACACAAATTTAGTAGGAAATCCGTTGCGTGCAAGTGTTTTCTTTATTTTTAGCAAAAATTGTTAATAACTTGCTTTTTTTGTTCATAAAGAGTGTTGTTCATCGATGAAAAACAGGTACAAACCCCTGTTTTACTGACCTTAATACACTTTTGCAGCTTCTGAAAAACTCACTCCATTTAATAATTCTGAAGCAAGCATTCTCTTTTTTCCTGGAAATTGTAGACTTAATAACTGAATAAAGCCCTCTTTTATTGCAATCTTGATTTCTTTTTTAGTGCTAATTAGCTTTCCAATCTCATAAGAGTGTGATTCTGAGACTAGTTTGGCTTCGTAAATTTTGATGTTTAATTCTTCATTTTGATCTTTTAAATAACACCAAGATGCAGGATACGGACTTAATCCACGGATTAAGTTATTAATTTCTGCGCCAGATTTGGTCCAATCGATTTTGCAGTTTTCTTTGTTTAATTTATAAGCGGTTTTAATATCGTCGTTGTCTTCTTGAATTGTTGTGGTAACATTTCCGCTTTCAATAACTTTTAAAGTGTCAATTACAGTTGTGCTTCCTAAATGCATTAAACGATCGTGCAATTGACCTGCCGTTTCTTCGGGTTCAATATTGATTTCAGAATTTAAAATCATAGCTCCAGTATCAATTTTATCATCAATAAAGAATGTTGTAACACCAGTTTTAGTTTCTCCATTAATAATAGCCCAGTTAATAGGAGCGGCCCCGCGGTAATTTGGTAATAAAGAGGCATGAAGATTAAAAGTCCCTAAACTTGGCATTTCCCAAACCACTTTTGGCAGCATTCTAAAAGCAACTACAATTTGTAAATTGGCATTTAAAGCTTTTAATTCGGCTAAGAAACTGTCGTCTTTTAAATTGGTTGGCTGTAATAAAGTAAGGTTGTTGGCAAGTGCATATTCTTTTACAGCCGAATATTTTATTTTTTGTCCGCGTCCTGCTGGTTTATCTGCAGCGGTAATTACGCTAACAACATCATAGTTATTTTTAATAATGGTGTCCAAAATGCCAACGGCAAATTCTGGTGTTCCCATAAATATAATTCTCAATTTCTCCATTATGATTTTAAAGTGTATTTATTATTCGCTTGTATAATGATATGATTGTTTTCGAGCAATTCCTGAAGAACCGATAAAATGTCTTTTGTGTCCATTTTTATCTGATTTTCTATTTCTCTCGAAGTTAGAGAAGCGGTTCTGAGTAAAGATAAAATCTTATCTGCAATGGAATCGGCTTCGGTAATTTTTCCTTTTAGTGTAATGCAGTACGAACAGATACCGCAGTTTTCTTTTGTTTCTTCTCCAAAATAATCCAAAACCAATCTGTTTTTGCAGGTTTTATTGTCTTTTATATAATGAAGAACCGATAAAAGCTGTTCTTTTTTAACTTCATTCTGTTTTTCTAAATATTTCGAAACTCTATTTATAGTATGGTCATCTTCTCGGACTTCATTAAATAAAATTGTAGCGTCGTTATTTTTAGATTTATATTCAATAATTTCTTTTTCCTTTAATTTTTCTAAAACAACAAGAATCTGTTCTTCCGAACGATTTGATTTTTTAGCAATCAATCCCAAGTTTAAATTAGATTTTACATCGTAAACTCCTGGATACGTTCTTAGAATGGCCAAAATGATTTCTTCGTCATTTGGGTTTAAGCTCATGTATCGAATCACTTCTTTAGATTCGATCAAAAACTGAATATTGATTTTCTCTGAAAACTCCTGAGACATGGTAATAATTCCCTGCTGATTCAGAAACTGTAAAGCATTGTAGGTTTTAAGAGTAGGGAAGTCGTACTTATTGCAAAAATGATTCAGTTTGAAAGAAAAAGTTTCGTCTAAACCTTCTCCGTAAGCAATCTGAAAGTAGTTGCAAAGTTTGTTGTACATCGTTTTCAGAAACTTTTTGTCGGGCAAAATATTTAAAAATTGCTGCTCCGTCTGAATAGAATCTGAATTATTATACAAAAGAACCGAAAAAGCTTTTGCGCCATTTCGTCCTGCGCGTCCAGATTCTTGATAATAATTTTCTAAGTTTTCTGGAAGTTGAGTATGAATAACGGTTTTTACATTGTCTTTGTCAATTCCCATTCCGAAAGCATTCGTAGCAACAATAACTTGCGCTTGCTCAGACATCCACAACTGCATGTTTTTGTCCTTTTCTTTAGATGAAAGTCCGCCGTGATAATACGTTGATGTAAATCCTAATGATTGCAATTGCGAAGACATATTTAAGCATGCTTTGCGATTTCGTACATATATAATAGAAGGTTGCGGATTTTTTTTAAGAATCTGTTCGGTGCGGTATAATTTATCTTCCACTTCAAAAACCATATAAGCGATATTTTTTCGCTCAAATGATTGTTGAAAATGTCTTGGATTTTTTAATTCTAATTGCGTTCTAATATCGTCAATAACTCTCGGAGTTGCTGTCGCAGTCAAAGCTAAAAACGGAATTTTCGGAAAGAATTTTTTTAGTTCTGAAATTTTAAGATACGCGGGCCTAAAATCATGACCCCATTGCGAAACACAATGCGCTTCGTCAATAGCAATTAAATTGATAGGCAAGTTTTTAATACGTTCCAGAATCCAATCCGATTGCAAACGCTCTGGTGATAAGTAGAGAAATTTATAATTTCCGTACTGGCAATTGTCCAAAAGATCAATCAGTTCTTCGGTATGAATTCCGCCCGTAAGCGCAATCGCTTTGATGTCTCTTTTCTGCAGATTCATCACCTGATCTTTCATTAAGGCAATCAAAGGCGAAATAACGAGACAGATTCCTTCTTGCATCATGGCCGGAACCTGAAAACAAATTGATTTTCCGCCGCCCGTAGGAAGTACGGCAAAAGTATCCTGTCCTTCCAGAACCGAATCGATAATTTCTTTTTGCAACGGTCTAAAACTGTCGTGTTTCCAGTATTTTAGAAGAATATCCTGTGCTCCGAGCATTGCTTTGGTTTTAAAGTTAAAAATTTAGAAAACAGTTTCTAGTTTTGCAACTTTAAACCATGCCGCTAAATTTTGTCTAAGATATAAAGAATTCTGTTTTCAACTGTATCTTTAGGAACTTCAATCAGTTCGTAACCATATTTTTTGTAAGTTTCAACAAGGTGCTCTTGGATTTTTACTGCCTGATCAAAATTTTCATAACGTTCAGAATCACTTTGGTAAATTTCTTCCCAAGGCGGTAAAATAAAAGTTTTAGAATATTTATAATCTTCGCAAGCTTTAACGAAACTTTCCGGATATTCATCGCCAATATAATCCATATAAGCTACCACATCTGGAATTCCTCTATCAATAAAAACCACATTATCAGGTTCTTCAAGAGCATTTTTGTATTGGTCAATACGACCTTCCAATAACATTTCGCTAAACAAAAGCGGCTGTTCTAGAAACAACTGCTCAATGCCTTGTTCTTGCGCTTTCATGGTAACCTGTCTAGAGATTTCTGGATAGCAACAAAAGCCACGAGCTACCAATTCGTTAATAAGTGTTGATTTTCCAGTACCAGGTCCGCCAAGCAAGACTATAATTTCTTTTTGCACTATTCTAAAAATAAAGCGCAAATTTACCTAAACTTATTTATAATTAAAAAGAATATTTACTTGAAGCGAAAGATTTAGCATTTTTTGCAGTCATGGGTTCCTGCTGTCCGCTGCAATCTTTTGCTTTTTAAAGGAAAAAGCAAAAGGATTTCCGCTTCCATCAGGGCTAAAAAGGAGGGATGGTTTTGTTTTTGGAATTATTTTGTGTTTTTTTCTCCTGCAAGGTTTTCAAAACCTTGTAGGTTTCTAAATATGACTTATTAATAGGTGGAAAGAGAAAAAATAACATCTACAAGGTTTTGAAAACCTTGCAGGAAACTGAATTTTAAATACAAATATTTAGCTCCGCTGGAGCAGTTTTTATTTGAATTGCCCTTGGTTTTAACCAACGGGTTGAATGATTTGTAGATCTTGGCTTTAGCCAAATATTTGTTGCTATTTCTTTTTTAGTGTTTTGGGATGTCTTCTAATAATTTTCCGTCAAAATCAAGAATATATCTGTTAGATTCAAAATCTACTAAAAGTATAGTATTATCTTCAATAGTAAGCTCTTCGTTGCCTTCAGGATTTACCCAAATATCTCTTCCTCCAAAACTCCAAATAATCTCTCCATTTTTTGTTATTCTGAAAATTTCCAATTCTCCATGAATAAGCAAATCTTCTTCAAGTTTGTAAAGACAAAAGTTGGTAAATTGATCAAACTCTTTCAGCCATATAATTTCTAATGAAGGAATCTTTAAACAGTAAATTTTATTGGAAACTAGAATCCATATTTTATCATCTTCAATAATGCATGAGTTTTCATGTATTCCTGTTGCGCCCTCAGTTTCACAAATTATCGCACTTGAAATCTCGATTCCATGTTCTTTAATAATGACAGCGTGCTTACTACTAGAACGAAATTCATTTTCTTCACAATAAGCTTTTTGATATTGATGTAAATTATTGCTTGAATTTAAAACATAATTTTTATCGTTAATAACTTCAATTTCAAAATTTTTATAGGAAACATTCATTGTCTTTGTTTTAAGAATTACTCACAAAACAAATACTTCCCAGAACCTTTCCCTTTTTTAGAAGGAACAATCAAATGCGATTGGAACTTTTTCCCCTTCAGAACATCATTCACAAAATCTAAAACATATTGTTGTCCTTCATGAAAAAGATAACCAGAGAATTCATGTCCGCCACCGCAAAAAGTAATCAGTTCGATGTCTTTATGCAAATCGTTCATTTGATTAAAAACGGCATAGGAACCAAAAAGAATCAGCCAGCCAGAAGCATTTGTTGGGCAAGAACGGTGTGAACCTGCAGCGTAAGGAACTGTGTCATCATTGCTTCCGTGCGCCAACAACATCGGAATTGCTTTTTCTTTTGTAATCAAATTAATATCCTGAATCGCTCCTGAACCTCCGATGAAACCTTTATATTTAAAGTTTTCAGGGAGATTGCTTTTGTATAAATTCATTAATTTATAATCCCAGAACGAAGCGTGGAAACCAATTTCTGCTCCGGCACTAATTCCAGAAATAAAGATTTTTGAAGTATTAAGATTATATTTATCAGCATTCTCAACTAAGAAAGCTGTCGCCTGCCACATATCACTTACGCCAATCTGAATTGCTTTTATTTTTTCGGTTAAAGTTCCTTTACAGCCAAAATCTTTTCCTTTCATATATAAACTGTACGAAATACTGGCAACGGCATAACCGTTTTGAGCCATAAATTTTCCGAACTCTTTTTCGCTTGTGCGTTCTCCGCCCGAAAATCCGCCACCGAAAGCAAACATAATTAAAGGAATTTTTTCGCCTACTTTTTTCTTTGGCAGATATAAGTCTAAATCCAGTTTTAAAGTGTCGTTTTGGAAATAAGTCAGTGTTTTAACTTCTTGTGCTTGAATTGAATTTATTGTTAAAGCGATAAAAAGTAAAAGGAGTTTTTTCATTATAGTATTTTTTAATCTCGCAAAGTCGCAGAGACGCAAAGTAATTTCTTAAAAGCTTAATTAGTAAAAAAACTTTGCGACTCTGCGACTTTGCGAGAGATTTCTGCGGATTATTTTCTCAAATATAAGCGTAAAATTTACAATGAAATAATCTTCCCAAGCTTTTTTCTCTGCACCTTTGTAACTTTGTAACTTTGAACCTTTTTTCGAAGAAAAAATATAAAAAATCTAAAATCAAAAACCGTATATTTGCGTTTATTTTTAATTACGAATGGAGAACGATAAAGAAAAAAATACAGCCGAATTTTACGAAAGATTAAAAGTGGAGCTTGATAACGCAAACACTTGGCCAGCAGAATATTTGTACAAATTTATTGTACCTTCTGTAGCAGATAATGTAGAGCGTGTTGAAAAAGCTTTCGATAGAATGGGAGCGGTGATTAAAACAACAAAATCAAAAACTGGTAAATTTACCAGCGTTTCTGTAGATGTTACTATGCACAGCTCAGATGATGTAATCAGTAAATACAAAGAAGTTTCTACAATAGAAGGTATAGTTTCATTATAAACTTATGATCGAAAAATATAAAAGAGAAGCCGCAAGTGACGTTGTTTTCAATTTAGAATATAATTCTGAAAGACAGCGTTTAATTATTCCGGAGTACGGTCGTCATTTGCAAAAATTAATTGATCAGGCAACTGCAATCGAAGATGATGAAACGCGCAATAAAGCCGCAAAATATATCATTCAGGTTATGGGAAGTCTGAATCCGCATTTGCGCGATGTTCCAGATTTTCAACATAAACTTTGGGATCAGCTTTTTATTATGTCTGATTTTAAACTAAATGTTGAATCACCATATCCGATTCCGTCAAGAGATGTTTTGCAACTGAAACCTGAGATTTTACAATATCCTCAGAATTTCCCGAAATATAGATTTTACGGAAACAACATTAAGTACATGATTGATGTTGCTAATAAATGGGAAGAAGGCGAAATGAAAACTGCTTTGGTGATGGTAATTGCCAATCACATGAAAAAATCGTTCCTAAGCTGGAACAAAGATACCGTAAAAGACGATGTGATTTTTGAACATTTATTTGAATTATCGGGAGGCAAAATCAACTTATTGCACAGTACTGAAGAATTGTTAAACACTACAGATTTAATGCGTACCAATAAACGCATGTCTAATAAAACAGCTTCTGGTATACAGCCGAAAACTCAGAATAACAAAAACAATAATAAAGGCGGTCAAAAAAAGACATTTCAAAAAAATAATAATCAAAAGTAAAAAAGGTGCTAAGAGGCTAAGCTTCTAAGTTACTAAGGTTTTTTACTTAGATGCTTAAAAACAAACAAAAACAAAAATAAAAAAAGCTGCTAAGCTACTAAGCTACTAAGTTGCTGAGTTTTTTTACTTAGAATCTTAGAATCTCAGAATCTTAGAAACTTTGAAAGAACCTAAAAGAAATCTATGGCAATTTTTAAAATCGAAGGAGGAACTCCTTTAAAAGGAGAAATCACTCCGCAAGGAGCAAAGAATGAGGCATTACAAATTTTATGTGCCGTGCTTCTAACAGGAGAGAAAGTAAAAATTAATAACATTCCTGACATTATAGACATCAATAAATTAATCACTTTGTTGGGTAATTTAGGGGTGAAAATTCAACGTAACGAACCAGGTTCGATTACTTTTCAAGCTGACGAAGTTAATGTTGGATATTTAGAAACCGAAGCTTTCAAAAAAGAAGGAGGAGCGCTTCGTGGTTCTATTATGATTGTTGGTCCGCTTTTGGCTCGTTTCGGAAAAGGATATATTCCAAAACCAGGAGGAGATAAAATCGGTCGCCGTAGATTAGATACACACTTTGAAGGTTTTATTAACCTTGGAGCAAAATTCAGATATAACAGAGAAGATCATTTTTACGGAGTAGAATCTCCAAAAGAGGGCTTAACTGGAACAGATATGCTTTTAGACGAAGCTTCTGTAACTGGAACTGCAAACATTGTAATGGCAGCAGTTTTGGCAAAAGGAACAACTACAGTTTACAACGCTGCTTGTGAGCCATACTTACAGCAATTGTGTAAAATGCTAAACTCTATGGGAGCAAAAATCACTGGAGTAGGGTCTAACTTATTGACTATCGAAGGTGTTGAAAGCCTTGGAGGTTGCGAGCACAGAATTTTACCAGATATGATCGAAATTGGTTCTTGGATTGGTCTTGCGGCTATGACAAAGAGCGAAATTACAATCAAAAATGTAAGCTGGGAAAATTTAGGTTTGATTCCGAATACTTTCAGAAAATTGGGTATTACAATCGAAAAACGTAACGACGATATTTACATTCCTGCTCACAAAGACGGATATGAAGTGAAAACAGATATCGACGGTTCTATCTTAACTATTGCTGATGCTCCATGGCCAGGATTTACACCTGACTTATTAAGTATCGTTTTAGTTGTGGCAACACAAGCAAAAGGAGACGTTTTGATTCACCAAAAAATGTTCGAAAGCCGTTTGTTCTTCGTAGATAAACTAATTGATATGGGAGCAAAAATTATGTTATGTGATCCGCACAGAGCTGTGGTTATGGGACATAATTTCGAATCTCAATTGAAAGCAACAACAATGTCTTCTCCTGATATTCGCGCAGGAATCTCATTATTGATTGCGGCGCTTTCTGCGAAAGGAACAAGTACAATCCAAAATATCGAGCAAATCGACCGTGGATACGAGCGTATCGACGAGCGTTTGAGAGCAATCGGTGCAAAAATCGTGAGAGCTTAAAAAGTTGATAGCCATGAATTCACAAATTTTTATTTTCAAAGATTATAAAAAATAATTCGAGAATTCGTGGCGAAAAAAAAATAGTCTAAATGACAAACGAACAAAAAGCTATAAAAGCTACTATCTTTAGTATAGTTGGAAACACCTGCTTGGCCCTTGTAAAAGGTCTTGCAGGTTTTTTTGGCAATTCTTATGCCTTGATTGCAGATGCGATTGAATCGACGACAGATATATTTGCGTCCTTCTTGGTACTGTTTGGAATCAAATATTCGAATAAACCAGCAGACGAAAATCATCCTTATGGTCATGGTCGTGCAGAACCTCTTATTACGTTTTTGGTTGTTGGATTTTTAATTACTTCGGCAACAATTATTGGTTACGAAAGTATTGCTAATATTGGGACTTCACACGATTTACCAAAATCTTGGACTCTATATGTTTTAGGCGCAATTATTATCTGGAAAGAATATTCTTTTCGTTTGGTAATGAAACGAAGCAAACAAACAAATAGTTCGTCTTTAGCAGCCGATGCTTGGCATCATAGAAGTGATGCCATAACGTCTGTAGCGGCTTTTATCGGAATTTCAATTGCCTTAATTATGGGCAAAGGCTACGAATCTGCAGATGATTGGGCTGCGCTTTTTGCCGCTTTTTTTATCTTATATAACAGTTATAAAATTTTCAGACCAGCGCTTGGCGAAATCATGGATGAAAACCTAAATGACGATTTAGTAGAAGAAATTCGTGTTGTCGCTTTAACTGTTCCAGGAATTCTTGGAACCGAAAAATGTTTTATTCGTAAAGCAGGAATGCGTTATCATGTTGATCTTCACGCCATAGTTTCGGCAAAAATTTCAGTAAAAGAAGGACACGATTTGTCTCATAAATTGCAAGATACTTTAAAAGAACAAATTCCACAGTTAGGAAATGTCTTAATACATATTGAACCAGATGATTATCATTGTTAAAGATGCTAAGGTTCTGAGATTCTGAGATTCTAAGTTTTTTCTTTGTCAAAGTTTTAAACTTTGACAAAGATTAATTTAAAAATCTGCTTAATTTACCATCTACTTGAAACTAGATTGTAAATTAAGCAGATTTTTTTTTAAGATTGAAAATCTTTGCGTGGGCTTCGACTTCGCTCAGTCTGACAAAATTAGTATTAAGTACTAAAAGAGAACTTAGCATCTTCTAATCTAATGCATTCAAAATCTTCAATCCAAACACAACACCATTTTGTTGAATTCCTCCTTGATAAGAATGCACATAATCTACTCGGAATAATTTAAATTTTCCGAAACCTAAATTGTCCAAACCAACAGTGAATTCAGAATATGGTTTTCTGTCTGGAATCGCTAAAGCATGAAAACCAATATTCATAGTTGATTTTAAAAGATTCAATAACGGAATTTTATTCATTATAAAACCAGTGTCATTGTATTCAGTATGCATTTCAAAATAACTGTCATTTGTACTGTTTGAATAGTATGGCATCATATTAAAAACATTCAAATAACGTTCGCTTGTTCCTATATGGGTTTGGTTTCCGTTGAAATGTCTGTAATCGATAAACGAAATATTTTCTGCATTAAAGAACTTGCCTCCTCTAAAATTGGTTCCTAAAAGACCTTTATTTCCAAGAGATAAATCATATTGAACAGAAACACCTATTCTTTCGTATTCGTACTTTTTTTCGCTTGCCGCGAATGCTTTTTCGAATGCTAAATAAACGGTCGGATATTTATCATCTTTAAAATTAAATCTGCCGTCTGGTCTTGAAATGTATTTGTTGCCAAAGTTGATTCTTGTTGTCACAAGCGCTTTAAACAAATGATGCTGATCAAAAGCGGGAGTTGTAAAATCGTCTGGAGCCAACGGATTATTGGAAGAATAAAGGTCCTCTTTTTTAAAGAATGAGTAATCGGTGGTGTTAAAAAGTGGTTTGCGCTGTTCGTAGCCAATTTTTCCGGTAAGATTTACTCCATTCGCAATATCTTGACCGTAATTAATTTCAACAAATTCTAAGTTGTACAGCTTCATATAGTTGTCTTTAAAAAACAAAGAACTTATAGAGTTGATCAAATTAGAAATAGGTTGTGCGCTATTAAATTGCGCTGTTTTTGTTCCTCCAGAACCCCAAATTGTCGCGTAATTGATTGTATTGAATCGATGGCTAAATTCGCCAATTGCGCGAAAACGCTCATCTGAAAAACCATAATTAAAAGTGGTGCTTATCGAAGTGTTTGTTCCTTTTTCTTCATTCCATCTTTTAAAAGAGAAACCAGAATCCAGATTAAAACCTTGAACGGTATTAAAACTTAAAGAAGAAATATTTAGCAATCCTTTATAATCAAAAGAATATTTCTTGAAGGTGTTTTTATAATCATAACCCATTAAAACATCCCAAACTTTAAATTTATTATTTTTTGCGTCTATAGAATCGGTGTATTTTTTTGATTTTCTAATGGTTTGCAGACTGTCTTTTTTAGCATAATCGCTGCTTTCTTCAAGTGTTAACGGAATCGGACGAATTTCATTCCAGAAAGCATCATCTTTTTTATTCGCATTGAGGTCAAAAGCCACCAGTTCATTACCGAAAGTTTTCTTTTCAAACGACGCTGGAAATTCATAATTCGAATAAACATAATTGAAATTTCCAGAAAACTTTACGCCAAAAATACCCGCATTAAAAGAAAGTGTCTGCGCATTTTTGGACCATATTTTATTTTTGGAGTTATAACTGAAACTCTGTTTTAGATTCATTATTTCAGTAAATTCATTTTTCATTCTATACCCTTTGATCTCTAAATCGATGGCATAAATGGCAAAACTATCGTCTACAATATAAATGTAACCTTCAAAAACGGGTTCTTTATCGCGTTTTGGAATAACTTTAATTTTATTAATCTGTTGATTGTTATCGTCGTAAAAAGTGCTTTCTAATTTGTATTTGTAGTAATTAAAAGCATTGTCTGCGATAGGAGAGATGAGTTTAACATCAAAATCTAAGGCATTATCATAAAAATCATAATTGGATAATGCTGCTGTATTGTAGCTGTAGCCGCGATTATTTCCAGAAATTTTAGAAGCTATAATATTTTCTTTAAACTTGTTTGGCTTTTCAAGACTAACTTTAGATATTGTTTCAGATAAATATAAAATCCCTGTTCCGGTCGAATCTAAATTAGCTCCCATATCGCTGCCCAATTCTACTTTTTTGCCTAGAATTTTTTTAGGAAGATCTTTTACTTTAAGCATTCCTTTTGAATAAAAGTCAGCAGTATATCTTCCTGTTTTATCTGAGTTTTCTTTTTTATTGGCAATGGCACTTTTTATAATTGCATTTGCGGGATTATTTTTAGGATCGATTACAACTTCATTTAATGCGAAGCTTTCTTCTTGAAGCTGAACATCCAAAATGACTGTTGTTGTTGCTGCGAGAACAATTTTCTTTTGAGTTTTATAGCCTAAATATTGAAAAATTATGGTGCTTCCCGCAATTTCTTTTACGTTCAGCTGATATTTTCCTTGTTCATTAGAAGTGGTGCCTCGATAGGTGCCTTCTTGAAAAATAGAAACAAATGGAAGCGGATTTCCCTTTTCATCGGTTACAGTACCTTTGATTTGGGCGAAATTGGAAATAGAAAATAATAAAAAGGCAAGTAAAGTATAGTTTTTCATGAAAGTAGTTTCTCTAACAAAAATAAAAGAAGTTGAAAATGAGGTTACTAATAATTTGTTAAATTCGATAAGAAACTACTGATTTGTTTATCAGACTGAGCGAAGCCGAAGCCTCATCGGGTTTCTATTAGCTTTCGACTTTGCTTAGGATGACATTTGTTTAAAAAATTACAAAAACGACTGAATCGCTAATTCGTAACTTTTTAAACCAAATCCTAGAATAACACCTTTGGCATTTCCAGATAGATAAGACTGATGTCTAAAACTTTCTCTAGCATAAGTATTAGAAATATGAACTTCTATTACAGGAGTTGTAACGGCTTTCATTGCATCTCCCAAACCAATAGAAGTATGCGTGTATGCGCCTGCATTTAAAATAATTCCATCATAACTAAAACCACATTCTTGAATTTTACCAATTAATTCACCTTCAATATTACTTTGAAAATACGAAAGTTCGATGTTTGGAAATTTTTGTTTCAACGTTTCAAAATAATCTTCAAAGGTTTGGCTTCCGTAAACTTCTGGTTCTCTTTTTCCTAAAAGATTTAAATTGGGTCCGTTGATAATGCAGATTTTCATATGTATTTTTTATTTTGAGATATTGACATTGCTATTGATTTTTGCAATTGTCATTGAACTGTGTAAAAATAAAAAAAACCGCACTAATAAATAGAACGGTTTTTGTAAAAGTATGTAATATATTTTTTAGAACATGAATCCAGCAGAAATCTGGAATACAGAGTTTTTGATGTCTGCATTTTTAGAAGCCTCTGTCAAACCTAAACCATAACGACCTTGCAAAAAGATGTTTTCAGTAAGTTTAACGCCTAAACCTGCATTTACACCGAATTCGAATGTTTCACCATTTTTAACATCGAAATCATTTCTTTCACTTACTAAGAAAGAAGCTTGTGGACCAACCTCTAAGCTGAAAGTGTTGTTTAAGTAAAATTTAGCCATTACAGGAATAGCGATATAACCTAGTTCATTTTTAACATCTTCACTTACATCGCTAAATTTATAAGATGCACCTGTAGTAGAGTACAATAGCTCTGGTTGAATAGAGAACTTGTCTAATAATTTTACTTCTGCAACTAAACCAGCGTGGTAGCTAGTGATTCCTTCTTTATCGATTTGATCTGGAAAATCTCCAGTTTGGCTTGCAAAGTTAACCCCTGCTTTTACTCCTAATTTTAGTAATTGTGCTTGTACTGCTGCTGATGTTGCTAAAAACAAAACAGCTGCTAAAAGTATTTTCTTCATAAAAAGGTTTTTAAAAATTGGTATTTTAAAATGTTATTTAAAGTTCAAAACTACATATTTAGCATTTTATTGCATTATAATTTTGATTAAATAATTACTAAAATTCCCACTCAAACTGATTTTTTATGTTTGAAAAACCTCTTTTCTTCTTTCAAATATTTGATTTTCAATTGGTATGTCTTGATTTTATTTTTGTCTTATTCTAATACTTTTTAAACTTATAGCGGAGTATTTTTTGTAAGTCTAATCTTAGTTTTGCCGAATATTAATCAAATAATATTTTAAAAATTATGAAAAAAATTGTTTTGGCTGCTATTGCAGTAATGGGGTTTAGTTTTGCAAATGCACAAACAACAGGATTCTCTAAAGGAGATACATTTATTTCTGGTGCAGTAGGGATTGCATCTAAGAAAACAGGAGATGCAAAAGCTAATGGATTTGAAATTGAACCGACAATTGGATATTTTGTATCTGAAAATATCGCGATTGGAGCAAAATTGGGATATACTTCTGTCAAAGAAAATGATGTGAAAACTTCTGGTTTTACAACGGGAGTTTATGGTAGATATTATTTCACTCCAGCTTCTCAGTTTTCAGTTTTTGGTCAGGCAGGTCTTGATTATGGGCATTACAAAGTAAAACCTGGAGATGCTAAAGAAAACGAATTTGGTGTGGGCTTAGGATTAGGTTTAAGCTATTTCTTATCTAGTCATTTTGCTATTGAGGCAAGCTGGGCTGGATTAAACTACAAAGTGAACGATAATGGAGGTGATGGTGCCGACAAAACAAATTCTTTTTACTTAGGATCTGATTTAAGAGATGTAAAAATAGGAGTTTTATATAAATTCTAATAAGAAAAACATTTAGTTAGTTTTTTAAAGACTTTCCTTAATTTTTAAGGAAGGTCTTTTTTTTATGTTGGAAAATTCTAATTTTAAATAAGCTTAATTCAAAATTAACAATTACTCTAATATTTACCATTTTATTTATTAAAAACCTAATATAGATTTATGAAGAATATTTTTATATTTGATGTAATTAATTTAACCCAAAACAAATTAAAATGAAAAAAATTATCTTATCTGCCA
Organism: Flavobacterium tyrosinilyticum; assembly: GCF_023656565.1. Classification (GTDB taxonomy): domain Bacteria; phylum Bacteroidota; class Bacteroidia; order Flavobacteriales; family Flavobacteriaceae; genus Flavobacterium; species Flavobacterium tyrosinilyticum. The sequence continues at coordinate 102,874 of NZ_JAMOKG010000004.1, read as the reverse complement.
TTGCAATTATGGCTTTTGCATTCACAAATGCTCAGTCAACTAGATTTGGAGTAAAAGGAGGTCTTAATATTTCAAGTATTGTTGGAGGAGATGTAGACAATACTAAATCATTAGTGGGATTTCATGTTGGTGGTTTAGCCGAAATCCATGTAGTGGAAAAGTTTTTTATTCAGCCTGAGTTATTATTTTCTGCTCAAGGCGCTAAATTTGACGGTCCTTTTGGCAACGATGGAGACTTAAAATTAAATTATTTGAATATTCCTGTATTAGCAAAATATTATATTGTTGATAATAAATTTAGCGTTGAAGCAGGTCCACAGCTTGGTATTTTATTGTCAGCTAAATCAGACGGTGAAGACTTTAAAGATTATACAAGATCAACAGATTTAGGTTTTAATTTAGGAGCAGGTTATAATTTTACAGATAATTTTTCTGTAGGTCTTCGTTACACTATCGGTTTATCTCCTATTTCTGATAATGATATTGATAATTCAGAAGATTATTATGATAGTGCAAAAAATGGTAATTTTCAGATTTCTTTAGCGTATAAATTCTAATTTGAATTTTAAAATAATTCAAAAAGCCTTCCCGATAACGGAAGGTTTTTTTATGCCAAAAAATTACTTACTTTGTAAATATGAATTGGAGTAGATATATAAAGGATTATCAGTCGTACTTGAGGATTGAGAGAGGTTTGTCTAAAAATACAATCGAAAACTACGGCTTTGATATCGAACGTTTGTGTCTTTTTTTAGAAACCAATCAAATTGATGTTTCGCCGATAAAAATTTCAGATGAAACATTACAGCAATTTATTTATTCGGTTGCCAAAGAAGTAAATCCGAGATCGCAGGCAAGGATGATTTCTGGACTCAAAAGTTTCTTCAATTATCTGGTTTTTGAAGATTATCGAAATGATAATCCTTTAGAATTAATTGAAGCACCCAAAACAGGCCGTAAATTACCCGATACTTTATCGCTTCAGGAAATCGATGCTTTGATTGAAACTATCGATTTAAGCACCAACGAAGGCGAGCGAAACCGCGCCATGCTGGAAACTCTTTATGGCTGCGGACTTCGTGTTTCTGAGTTGATCTCGCTAAAAATATCGGATCTGTTTTTTGATGAAGGTTTTATTAAAATTACGGGTAAAGGAAACAAAGAAAGGTTTGTTCCGATAGGATCATTAACTCAGAAATATATTGATATTTATAGAAATGCAATTCGTTGTAATCTCAATATTAAAAAAGGAGCAGAAGACACTTTATTTTTGAATAGAAGAGGAAATCAGTTAACCCGCGCGATGGTGTTTACTATCATTAAAGATCTTGCACAAAAAATGGGATTGAAGAAGAGTATAAGTCCGCATACATTACGCCATTCTTTTGCTACACATTTGCTTGAAAATGGTGCAGATTTGAGATCAATTCAATTAATGTTAGGGCACGAATCTATTACAACAACAGAAATTTATGTTCATCTAGATCGCAGTTTTTTAAAAGAGGTTATGCATAGTTTTCATCCGAGAAAGTAATTTTTTATTGTATTGTACGTTTTTTGTTTTGAAAATTTATATATTGTGTTAAAAATTTGCGTTAAAAGGAATTAAATACAGCAAAATATGATGTTTTATTTTGCTTGTCCCGAATAAGTTCGGAATATCTTATTTACATAAAAAAGTAGTATATGGTTTTTGATTTATATGGAAATGACGATTGCTTGGAGGTAAATAATTTTTACAAAAAATTGTTGGCCGAAATGCCCGACCTGCTTTTTCAGTTTGTTATTGATGCTGATAATAATTACACCTTTCCACTCGTAAGTAAATCGGCCGATGAAATATTTGAAATTTCAGCAGTGGATTTTAATAATGATATAAAGTTTATAGTTTACGATCGAATTCTACCACAGGATCGTGAGCTTTTTTTTCAGTCTTTGGTCAAGGCTAGAAAAGAAATAAAGCCTTGGGAAATTGAGTTTAGAGCTCTTCTTCCAAAAAAAGGAATGCGCTGGTTTAGGGTTTCCTCTAAAACAGAATCTTCTGCAAATGGAAACGTAATTTTCTATGGACATGTTTCAGATATTACGGAGCTGAAAGATAAAGAAGAGAAACTTAAGATTTCTGAAGAACGTTTTCAATTTGCTCTTGATGCTTCCACGGTTGGAATATGGGACTGGGATATGGTTACGAATAGTGTTTTTTATTCGTCTCTGTCTCTTAAAATTTTAGAACTGGAATCTACCGATATTTTTGATGATCCGGAGCGTTGGGATAAAATCGTTCATCCTGATGATCTTCCAAAATATTACTCCGATATTCATGAACATTTTGACAATAAGATTCCGTTTTACGAAAATTATCATCGTGTAATGACTTCGAGTGGGAACTACAAATGGATCTTGGATCGGGGAAAAGTGATTAAACGGGATGAAAATGGAAAGCCTCTACGTGTAATTGGAACCCATACAGATGTATCTGCGCAAAAAGAAAAAGAACTGGAGCTTTTGAAAACGATGAAACTGTACAGTGATCAAAACAGTCGTTTATTGAATTTTTCACATATTGTTTCCCACAATTTAAATACGCAGGCTGGAAACATAAAATCGATTTTAGATCTTATCGATGCTGATGTTAGTAAGCAAACTGTAGCTGAAATGCTGGAATACTTGCGAGCTGTTTCTAACGATCTCAATGAGACTATTTCAAATCTTACCCAAATTGTAAAAACCCAAAGCAATATTAATATTGCAGTCGTTCCATTAAAGCTTTGCGAGTATATCGAGAAGACAATTTCGACAATTAAAGGTTATGATAAACAGCGAAAAGTAACGATAATCAACAACGTTCCGAAGTATCTCACGATTAATTTTAATCCGGCGTATATGGAAAGCGTTTTACTGAATTTTACTACAAACGCAATTAAGTATGCACATCCTGATCGTGATCCAGTAATTACGTTTGATTTTGCAATAGAGCCAGAAGGCTTTAAATCGCTTAAGATTTCAGATAATGGTCTAGGAATCGATTTGAAGGTTTATGGCGACTTAATATTCGGAATGTATAAAACTTTTCATAAACACGAAGAAGCTCGAGGTATCGGATTGTATATTACAAGAAATCAAATTGAGGCTATGAAAGGAACGGTTGAAGTAGAAAGTGAAGTAGGAGTGGGTACCAGCTTTAAAATCGTTTTTAATGATATGTAAAACTTAAATAGAGATATAAAAATAAAGGCTGTCAATTGACAGCCTTTATTTTTTGTATATGTTCCTAAGATTATTTAGCAATATTTACAGCTCTAGTTTCTCTAATAACTGTAACTTTTACTTGTCCAGGGTAAGTCATTTCAGTTTGGATTTTTTGCGAAATTTCAAAAGATAAGTTTGCAGCGTTGTCATCAGAAACTTTTTCACTTTCTACAATTACACGCAATTCTCTACCAGCTTGGATTGCATAAGCATTTTTAACTCCGCTGAATCCGTAAGCTACATCTTCAAGATCTTTAAGACGTTGGATGTAAGAATCAAGAACCTGACGTCTTGCTCCTGGTCTTGCTCCAGAAATGGCGTCACAAACCTGAATGATTGGAGACAATAAAGATTTCATTTCAATCTCGTCGTGGTGAGCTCCAATCGCGTTGCATACTTCTTCTTTCTCGCCGTATTTCTCAGCCCACTGCATACCTAAAAGTGCGTGTGGTAAATCACTTTCTGTATCTGGCACTTTTCCGATATCGTGTAATAAACCAGCTCTTTTGGCTAGTTTTACGTTTAATCCTAATTCTGCAGCCATGATACCGCAAAGTTTAGAAACCTCTCTCGAGTGTTGTAATAAGTTTTGTCCGTAAGAAGAACGGTATTTCATTCTACCCACCACTTTAATTAATTCTGGGTGTAAACCGTGAATTCCTAAGTCGATTACGGTACGTTTTCCTACTTCGATAATTTCGTCATCAATTTGTTTAGCTGTCTTAGCAACAACTTCTTCGATACGAGCTGGGTGAATACGTCCGTCAGTTACTAATTTGTGTAAAGATAAACGAGCAATTTCTCTACGAACAGGATCAAAACAAGAAAGAATGATAGCTTCTGGTGTATCATCAACAATGATTTCAACTCCAGTTGCAGCTTCAAGAGCTCTAATGTTACGTCCTTCACGACCAATAATACGTCCTTTTACATCGTCAGATTCAATGTTGAAAACAGAAACGCAGTTTTCAACTGCTTCTTCAGTTCCAACTCTTTGAATAGTGTTGATGATGATTTTTTTAGCTTCCTGCTGTGCAGTTAATTTTGCCTCTTCAATAGTTTCTTGAATATGAGACATTGCTTTTGTTTTAGCTTCAGCTTTTAAACCTTCAACCAATTGCTCTTTTGCTTCTTCAGCTGAAAGACCAGAAATTACTTCTAATTGTTGTAATTGACTTTTATGAAGTTTGTCAACTTCAGCTTGTTTTTTGTCTAAAACCTCAATTTTGTTGTTGTATTCGGCAGTTTTAGCCTCAAAGTCGTCGTTAACTTTTTTAGCTTTAGAAAGTTCGTTAGAAACTTGAGATTCTTTATCGCGTACACGTTTTTCTACTTCAGCAACTTTTTTGTCTCTTGCTAAAATAACTTGTTCGTGTTCTGATTTAAGTTCGATAAAACGTTCTTTTGCTTGAAGAATTTTATCTTTTTTGATATTTTCAGCTTCCAAATTAGCGTCTTTTAAGATAGAAGCTGCTTCTTTTTTAGCGTTTTTAATTAGGTTTGAAATATTACTTTTCTCGATAATTTTAGCTATTGCAAATCCTGCTGCAATACCTACAATACCAATAATGATCGTTATGATGTCCATGTTTGTTAGGGTTTATATATAAAAAAAGCCTACATTAATTGCTTGTATAAACTCGTAAAGACAAGTTTTGAGCTAACTCACTGTTCAAGTTTCCCAGCCAAATGGAGGGCATACTATAGTAGCGACGATTTGCTCATTCTAAATTGTTAGTGTTGAGTTTACCAATTGTGAACTAATGTAGGCAGTATCTTAGTTTCTGTAAAGAACGTTTATTTTTCGAGATATTGATCTAAAAGCGAATTTAATCTTTTAATTCTTTCGATAGTCTCTTCTCCATCGATTGCGTTATCAATTTGTTTTTGTTCTACTTGCGATGCAAATTGTAATGCACACATGGCTAGAACATCTTGTTTGTCACGAACCGCGTAATTTTCTTCGAACTGCTTTATCATAGCATCAATTTTTTTTGAAGCACTTCTAAGTCCTTCTTCTTGACTAGGTTCAACCGTAAGCGGGTAAACGCGGTCTGCAATTGATATTTTAATTCTAAGCTTTCCGTCCATATTATTAATCTGATAGTTGTGCTATACAGTAATCAATTTCGCGAATTAATGAATTTATTTTAAGCTTTGTCTCTCTCTTGTTATTGTCGCTGCCAAGCAACGAATTGGCTATCTTAAGTGTTTCATTTTGCTTTTTCAAAGCCTCCATTTCCTCAGATTGTTTCTGGATAATTTGCGTAGCTTTGGCTAATTCTAATCGTAATACTTGATTGTTTTGCTCCAAACCTTTTGATTTCTCAAAAAGCTTTTGGGCTTTATATTCAAGAGTATCAATTATTTCTGCAATTACACTCATTATACATCCTATTCATTACTTAATCCTACAAAGTTAATATTCCTTTTTATTAATGCAATTTTTTATCGATTTTTTTACGTTAAAATAGATAAATATATGTAATTCAATTAATTGTATAATTATAAGTTTTTTCTTGCTTTTATTGCGCTATTTTTCTTTATCTTAGCAAAAATGTTGCTTATGAGATTTTCTGCCTTTACCCTTTTGATTTGTAATTTTATATTTGCTCAAACGCAATATCCTAAAGACTATTTTCGTCCTCCATTAGATATTCCGATGCAACTTTCGGGTAATTTTGGAGAGTTAAGGCCTAATCATTTTCATGCTGGTTTTGATTTGAAAACCAATCAGAGAGAAGGATTAACTGTGCATGCTATTGCTGATGGATATGTTTCGAGAATCAAAATTTCGACTTTTGGAAACGGAAAATGTATTTACATCACGCATCCAAATGGTTATACTTCTGTTTATGGACATTTGCAAACGCCAACCGGTGCAATTTTGGATTATGTAACAAAAACGCATTATAAAGAAAAGGCGTATGAAATTGAAATGTTTCCAAAGCCAGGTGAACTTCCTGTTGCAAAAGGAGATATAATTGGCCTTTCTGGAAATACAGGTTCGTCTGAAGGTCCGCATCTTCATTTTGAAATAAGAGATACTAAAACGGAGTTTGTCATCAATCCGATATTCTTTGGCTTTGACCAAAATTTGAAAGATACCAAAAAACCTACTTTGTCAAGTTTATATGCTTATCCTTTGGATAATGGTACTGTAAATCTTTCAAAACAGCCTTTGTTGGTTAATATGGTGCTTCAAAAAGATGGGACTTATTTAGCTTCTAAAGTAAAAGCTAACGGAAAAATAGGTTTCGGAATTAATGCGGTAGATACAGATGATGTCTCGCATAACAAAAATGGTGTTTTTAATGTTTCAACTTTTTTAAACGGAAATCAGAATTATAATTATCAATTTAATACCTATTCTTTTGATGAAATGCGTTATATCAATGCTCTGATAGATTATTCTCGTTATAAAAAATCTGGACAGCGCGTGCAAAAGCTTTTTATGAAAACGCCTTTTGCTTTAAGCATTATAAAAACAGATTCTCTTCGTGGTATTGTAAAAGCGGAACCTAATTTAACTTCAAATTACAAAATCGAAGTTTCTGATTATTTTGGAAACATGAATTCGGTGACCATTCCAATTGAGTTTGATGCCGCGACACCACTTGTAGAAGCTGAGCCGGTAGACGGAAAATATTTTATTAAGTACAATAGAGATGCTAACTTTGAGAAAGATAATATGTCGGTTTTCTTTCCAGCTGGAACTTTCTATGATGATTTTAATATGAATTTTGATGTTAGAAATAACAAAGTTTTTATTCATGACGATACGGTTCCGGTGCATTCTAATTTTACAATTACGATAAAAGACGATACTTATCCAGAATCATTACGAGACAAGTTATATATTGGTAAAGGAACAAGCTATAATGGAACTGTTAGAAAAGGAGACGTTTTTACTGCCAAGGCAAAAATATTAGGCGCATATGGTTTGGTTCTAGATACAATCGGGCCAGTGATAAAAATTGCAAAACCAGTTGAAGGAAAATGGATTAGCGATCAAAAGAAAATTGACTTTACAATAGGCGATGCTTTGTCGGGAATTAAGTCTTACAATGGATATTTAAACGGAAGTTGGGTTTTGTTTGAATATGAAAATAAAGCCAGAAGAATTACTCATACTTTTGATGATCAGTATTTGGCAGAAGGAGAAAACGTTTTAAAAATTGAGGTAGTTGATAATGTAGGAAATACTACTATCTTTGAAACTCGTTTTTTTAGAAGTCAAAAAAAATAAAACCCAAAATCTTTGAGTCAAAATAGGTTTACATTCGCTTTTCTCTTTTTATTTTTCAGCTGTATTGCATTAGCTCAAAACGCTCGTATTAAAGGGTTGATTTTAGATGCAGAGAAACATCCTGTTTCGGGCGTGAATGTCTCCTGGCAGAATACTTTTGTTCAGTCAGATTCGAATGGGTTTTATGAAATCGTAATTCCTTCAAATAAAAAAGTTTCTTTGATTTTTACCCACGTTTCATTAAAAATGATGAGTCTAACCGTTAGTTTGAAAACAAATGAAGTTTTTGTTTTTAATCCGATTATGAATAATTCTGAGGAGCAAATGGGGGAAGTTTTTGTTTCTTCTGGAAATAGAAAGCGAGTTCAAGGAATTACATCTGTTGATACAGAAACTATAAAGAAAATTCCAGGCGCAAATGCTGGAATCGAAAATATTCTGAAAACGCTTCCAGGTGTTAATTCCAATAACGAGTTAAGTTCGCAATATATGGTGCGAGGCGGGAATTATGATGAAAATCTAGTTTATGTGAATGAAGTAGAAGTTTATCGTCCGTTTTTAATTCGTTCGGGACAGCAAGAAGGTTTAAGTTTTACGAATACAGATTTGGTGCAGAATGTTGAATTTTCTGCTGGCGGATTTCAAGCCAAGTTTGGAGATAAATTGTCTTCTGTTTTGGATATTACTTATCGCAAGCCAACTCAATTTGGTGCTGCTTTTGAAGCCAGTTTTCTAGGAGGGAGTGCTGCGGTCGATTTAGTTTCTAAAAACAAAAAATGGTCAGCGGTAACTGGAGTGCGTTATAGAAATAATAGCCTTTTAGTAAATAGCCAAGATACAAAGACGAATTACAAACCGACTTTTGCCGATATTCAAACGAATATCAATTACGATATTTCTGAAAAGTGGCAAATGAGCTTTTTAGGGAATATTTCTCAAAATAAGTATTCATATGAACCTTTGGTTCGTCAAACAAATTTTGGGACAGCAGATCAGCCTATGGCGCTTTCGGTTTATTATGACGGACAAGAAAAAGATCAATATGACACTTATTTTGGGGCTTTGAAAACTACTTACAAAGCATCTTCTACACTTACTTTAAAATTAATTGGTTCTTTATTTCATACTACAGAAAAGGAGCATTTTGATATTTTGGCTCAATATCGTTTAGGAAGCGTAAATGCTGAAGATCCAGAAAATGCTTCGGCTATTGATTTTACGCGCGGAATTGGTTCTCAGCTAAATCATGCCCGAAACGATTTGGATGCTTTAATTGCAAATATTGAACTGAAAGGAATTCAGAACTGGAAAGAAAGCCAATTGGAGTTTGGTTTAAAATATACTAGAGAATCTATTCGAGATCGTGTAGTAGAATGGGAAGTAATCGATTCTGCTGGATTTTCTATAAATCCGCCTTTGCTTATTCTTCCAAAAAATAATCAGCCCTATACTCCTTATACTGGGCCGCTTTTGCCATATCAAGATATTCGTGCTACAAATTTTAATACCATAAATAGATTTTCTGGTTATGCGCAGTGGAATAAACAATCGGAAATTGGTTCAAGTCAGATTTGGTACCATTTAGGAGCGCGTTTTCAAGGATGGAATGTTTCTGGAGCACTAGAAGAAGGAAAGACACAATTTGTAGTAAGTCCGCGTGCACAATTTGCAATAAAACCAGATTGGGATCGCGATATGGTTTTTAGAATTTCTGGTGGATTGTATCATCAACCGCCATTTTATAGGGAACTTCGAGATCTGGAAGGCATCGTAAACCCAAATGTAAAAGCACAAGAAGCGATTCATGTTGTTTTGGGGAACGATTATAATTTTAAAATGTGGAATCGCCCCTTTAAATGGGTAACGGAACTTTATTATAAATCACTTTCGGATGTAAACGTGTATTCTATTGATAATGTTCGTATTCGTTATGTTGCTAATAACAATGCAAAAGCCTATGCGCAAGGTTTGGATTTTAGATTAAACGGCGAATTTGTACCAGGAACCGAATCTTGGATAAGTTTTGGATACATGAAAACGGAAGAAAATTACGAAAACAAAGGTTATATTGCCCGTCCGACAGATCAGAGATTAAAGTTTGGGATGCTGTTTCAGGATTATATGCCGAATATTCCAAGTGTAAAAGTGTATTTGAATTTGGTTTACAATACAGGATTGCCAGGCGGTGCGCCAGCTTACACAGATCCATACTTGTATCAAAATAGATTGAATGATTATAGAAGAGCAGATATTGGTTTCGCAAAAGTCTTTGTAGACAGCAGTACGCAGAACACAAAAACAGGCTGGCTAAAAAACTTTAAAGAATTGTCTTTGGGGTTAGAAATTTTTAATCTTTTCAATAATCAAAATGCTATTACAAATACTTGGGTTCGTGATGTGTACTCAAAAAATCAATATGCGATTCCAAATTATATGACTTCGAGAGTTTTTAACGTTAAGATTAATGCGAGGCTTTAATCTGCTCCGTGATCGGTTATAAAATTCAATAAAAACAAAAAATACAATCAAAAATAGTATATTTGATAATCGTATATAATCATTGTAGATGAAAAAGTATTTTAAAAATATCGCCCTTATACTGATCGGAACAGTTATAAGCTGCCGAGAAGAAGTTCAAAAACCAAAAGTAAGTTACGGTGCTTCAAATAAAGTGAGCATTACTAAAACCGATACAACCCAGATTGAAATCGCCGATTTGCCCATTCAAATGGAAGGAACCAATTATTTAATTCATCCAGTTGGAGATTTAAGAGTTTTTGAAAGAGGATCTAAGGCAAGATTTGGTTCTTCGAGCGTTAATGATGTAAGTTTTACGATTTCTAATTTAGGAGAATATGAAATTACAGGATATCTTCAGAATTTAAAATTCCAAAAAATAGATTCAGATTCTATCCGACCTTTATCAGATAAGCCAGTTCTAATTTTAACGGCTACTTTTCTGAAAACCGTTGCAGATAAAACGCATAATAATGTTATGGTTTATACATTAACAGATTCAGATACTAATAAAGACGGAAAAATTGATACAAGCGATATTAAAACTTTATACTTAAGCGATATCAGCGGAGAAAATTTTACAAAAGTTTCAGCCGATTTGGAAGAATTGGTAGATTGGAGTTTGATAGAATCTAAAAATCGTCTGTATTTTAGAACCATTGAAGATACCAACCAAAATGGTCAGTTTGATAAAAATGATGTGTTGCACTACAACTATATAGACCTGACTTCTAAAAAATGGGAAGTGAAGAGTTATAAGCCTATCTAAGGTTCTGAGATGCTAAGATTCTAAGTTTTTTTCTTGCCACAGATTAAAGGATTAAAAAGATTTATAAAAAGAGAGGCTGTTTCAACTTATTGAAACAGCCTCTCTTTTTTAAATTGCTTTTATTAATGAAAACAACGTTTTTTATTTTTATACATCAAGCCGTCATTCCGTAGGAATGTCTGGTCGGTAGAAAAAAATGATGACAAATCAATTTACGTTCCGTAGGAACGTTTGATGCGTTGCATTGTTTTAAAAAAAAAATATACCAAAAATCAAACGTTCCTACGGAACGTAATTAACCAAAACAATATAATTTTTTCTACCGATGAAATGTTCCTACGGAACATAATCAAATCAGAAACGGGGGAAAAAATCTTTCTAATCCTTTAATCTGTGGCAAGAAAAAAAACTTAGAATCTTAGCATCTCAGCACCATAGCATCTCTAAATCAATATATCACTTTCAAGATCAGATTTCTCAATTTCGAAACCAAATCCTAAACGTTCAACCAATTCTATTACCAGTTTTTTGTACCAGTTTTCAGATTTTGGGTGAATATATATTTTTTCGATTAATTGGTTGATGTCGACGTTGATCTTTAATCCGTCGTTTAATTTGATGTCGCTTTTGGACGTATCGCTCAGAATACGGACTTCTCTTTCATATTGAAAACTTTTTCTTTTAAATAAAAACGGAAAGAATAAATCATCAAACGGAATATATTCTTTTTTGTAATCGATGTAATTTACTTCGCCGATAAACTGGTCAAAATTGTTTTCTGGTTTTACTGCTTTTTGCAGTCTTCCAATTGTAGATTGAATAGCTAAGCCTTCGTTGTTTTTGGTGAAAATCTGCCACATGGCAAAAGATTCATATTCATTAATGTGCCAGCTGCTTATGGCTACTTTTTCGCGGTGTGTTTTGTAGTAATTTAAAAATTCAGTATTATCTGCCGCTAGCTTTTTAATTTCTTCGTAAGTCGGTTCGCTAAAAGTGCCTTCGTATTGATCTTCAAACTTGTCGGAACGTGACATGAACAGTTTTTTAGAAAGTAAAAGGTCTAGAAATTTAGATAAATCAAGATATTTCCACACAATAGTATCAGAGTCATCTGGAAGTTTTATGTTGGGGTTTTTAAGATACATTTTGGGCAGAGTTACAAGTTTTGTTCTTAATCAACCTAAAGTTATAAAAATAAACACAGATTAAAGAAATTAAACTGAGTTTTAATATTTCCTTAATCTGTGTAAATTAATCTGGTGTTTGATGTATTCTTACGATTCGAAAGACTGCATGGTTACCAGTTTATTGTAAGTTCCGTTGTGGGCAATTAATTCTTCGTGAGTTCCCTGCTCAACGATTTTTCCTTTTTGCATTACGACAATCACATCTGCTTTTTGAATTGTAGAAAGACGGTGTGCAATTACAATCGAAGTTCTGTTTTGCATCATGTTTTCAAGCGCAACCTGAACAAATTTTTCGCTTTCTGTATCCAAAGCCGATGTTGCTTCATCTAAAATCATAATCGGCGGATTTTTCAATACGGCACGAGCAATAGATAAACGCTGTTTTTGACCTCCAGAAAGCTTGTTTCCGCTATCACCTATATTGGTGTAGATTCCTTGCGGAAGATCCTTTACAAATTCATAAGCATTTGCAATTTTAAGTGCTTCGATAATTTCGTCATCAGTAGCGTCTAATTTTCCTAAAGCGATATTTGCTTTAATGGTGTCATTAAATAAAATGCTGTCTTGTGTTACCAATCCCATCAGGCTTCGAAGAGATTGCAGATTTATGTCTTTAATGTTAATTCCGTCAATAGAAATAGAGCCATCATTAACATCGTAAAAGCGAGTCAATAAATTGGCGATTGTACTTTTTCCGCTTCCAGATTGTCCTACAAGAGCAACAGTTTGTCCTTTTTTTATTTGAAGAGAAAAGTCTTTTAAAACGGTCTCTTGTTCGTATTTGAAGTTTACATTTTGAACACTGATATTGTCATCAAAAGTTGTTTTTTCTACAGCATTTTCTTTAGAAACGATAGTGTTTTCTTGTTCTAAAATTTCAAGAACACGTTCTGCTGCGGCATTTCCTCTTTTTACTCCATAAGAAGCTTTAGAAATGGCTTTTGCAGGAGTTAGAATGTTGTAAGCTAATCCCATGTAAGCAATAAATGCAGCGCCTTGTAATGTTTTATCAATCAAAACCATCTGACCTCCGTACCAAAGTAATATAGCAATTACAGTAATTCCCATAAATTCACTTGCTGGAGAAGCTAAGTTTTGGCGGTTTCCAATACTATTTGATAAAGTGAAAAAACGCTCTGTCGAGTTTTGAAAAACTTTATTAAAGTAATTTTCAGAATTATATCCTTTTACAACTTTTAATCCGCCAATTGTTTCTTCGATAGTAGAAAGGAATCTTCCTTGCTCTTCTTGGGCTTTGGTTGATTGTTTTTTAAGCTGTTTTCCGATCAATGAAATAATATATCCAGAAACAGGAATAAAAATGAAAACAAACAAAGTCAGCTTAGCACTAATGATAAGCATCGTGGTTATGGTAAAGATAATCGTTAAAGGTTCTTTTACAATAAGCTCCAAGATGGCCAAGAAAGAGTTTTGAACCTCGTTTACGTCAGCTGAAATTCTAGAAATTACGTCTCCTTTTCTTTTTTCAGAATAAAATGCCAAAGGGAGTTCTAGTGTTTTTTTGTACAATGCATTTCGCATATCCTTTAATACTCCGTTTCTAAGGAAGTTGATGAAAAACATCGCCAAATAATCGGCTAAGTTTTTAAGTAAAAAGATTGAAATGATAATGGCAACCATTACCGATAAAACATAACCAGGTTCATGGTTTTTTTGTGCAGTGGTAATGTAGTAAGCCAGGTAATCTTCGGCATATTCTTTTATTTTAAAAATGCCTTCGTAAACTGGTTCTATTTCTACTTTTTTTCCTTTTTCAAATAATACCTGAAGCATTGGTATTAAAGCCACAAACGAAAGTGTGCTGAAAAGCGCATACAAAACATTGAAAAAGATATTTAAGAATGCGTATTTTTTATACGGGTATATAAAAGGAACTATTTTTTTGAAATTACTCATTTATTTTTCTTGATGTTATTTTCTTTTGGTTGGTCAGCTCTTTTGGGTTTTAGTATTTATTTTGAGCATGTAATTTTCAATGCACAAAATTAATCCAATTGAGGTGTTTTCAATTTCTTTTTAGTTTTTTTTATAAAAAAAACTCTGATTTACTTTCAAGATTGTAAACCAGAGTTCAAAGATATCGAACTTGTTAATTCTGCATGCAATTTGCAAAATTGCATAGTTGAGAAATGCAGGTTTAGTTTAACTTCATATCTGCAATGATATTTTGTATTTTGCTATCTAAGAATTTCTCTGCTTCATCAAAATCAGAAACCGATGCGATTTCAGCATTTACACTGATGTAGAATTTAATTTTAGGTTCCGTTCCACTTGGTCTAGCGCAAATTTTTGATCCGTCTTCTGTATAATAAATCAATACATTAGATTTTGGGATTTCCATTGTCGACTCTGAACCATCTAATAAATTTAAAGCAATAGATGATTGGTAATCCTCAACCATAATAACTCTTTGTCCGTTGATTTCTTTTAAAGGATTTTCGCGTAAATCAACCATCATTTGGTTGATTTCTTGTAAACCTTCCATTCCTTTTTTAGTCAGCGAAACTAAGAATTCTTTGTAGAAACCATTTTCAACATAAAGCTGTAAAAGTTCTTTGTAAACAGAGCTTCCTGCAGCTTTAGCTTGAGCAGCAACTTCGCATATTAATAAGGTAGCAGCAACAGCATCTTTGTCTCTAACGGCATCGCCAACCATAAATCCGAAACTTTCTTCACCACCACCGATAAATTCAAGCTCAGGAAAATCTTTGATCATTTTTGCGATCCATTTAAAACCCGTCAATCCAACTTTGCATTCAACACCATAACTTGACGCCAATTCCATCATCATTGGAGTAGAAACAATTGTTGAACCCACGAATTGTTTTCCGTTAAGTTTACCTGCTTTTTTCCATTGTTTCAATAAGAAAGAAGTCATTAAAACCATAGTCTGATTTCCGTTCAATAAAATCATTTTGCCATCGTTGTTACGAACGGCAACTCCCAATCGGTCGCAGTCAGGATCTGTTCCTACTACAATGTCAGAATTTGTTTTGTCTGCCAAAGCCAAAGCCATAGTCAAAGCTTCTGGTTCTTCTGGATTTGGCGATTTTACTGTAGGGAAATCTCCGTCTGGAACAGCTTGCTCAGGAACAATATGAACATTTTTATATCCAGCTTGCGATAAAACATCTGGAATTGATTTTATCGAAGTTCCGTGCAGTGAAGTAAACACAATATGAAGATTGTCTTTGGCTTCAGCCGGAGTATTAAAACTTGCGTTTTCGATAGATGATTTTATAAATGCTTTGTCAAGTTCTGTATCAATGTACTCAATCAAACTCTCGTTTGCATTGAATTTGATTTTATCGTAACCTAAGCTTTCAATTACATTGACAATTTCTTTGTCTTGTGGAGGAACAATTTGTCCTCCGTCTTGCCAGTAAACTTTGTATCCGTTATATTCTGGTGGATTGTGAGAAGCCGTTAAAACAATTCCACACTGGCATTTTAAATATTTAAGTGCAAAAGATAATTCTGGTGTTGGTCTCAAATCAGAGAACAAATACACTTGAATTCCGTTTGCTGAGAAAACATCAGCAACAACTTTTGCTAAAGTATTACTGTTATGGCGACAATCGTAAGCAATAACCACTTTTAAAGGCTCGTTTGGAAAAACTTTGTGCAGGTAGTCAGATAATCCCTGAGTGTTTTTTCCAAGCGTATATTTGTTGATTCTATTATCACCAACGCCCATAACACCACGCATTCCTCCAGTTCCGAATTCTAAGTTTTTGTAAAAACTCTCTTCCAGTTCTTTTGGAGAAGTGGTCATTAATTCTTTAACTGCTGCTTGCGTTTCTTGGTCAAATGTTGGTGTTAACCATTCATTGACCGCGTTTAGTATGTTTGGTGCTATATTCATTTTTGATTTCGTTTTTATTTATTTAAAAATAGATTTTTACAGAGGGTTAATGGTGCTGTATGCAATATTTTTGTGTCTTATTTAAAAAACGGATTTTAAAAAAAAATACTGCATAAAGACAAAAAAATTAAAAATTAACCTCTCGAGCTACTTTGTAACGTGCTTCATTGCTTTTGGTTCTTAGAATAATTTCGCCTAAGAAACCTGCTAAAAATAATTGAGTACCAAGAATCATAGTGGTTAAAGCAATGTAAAACCATGGGTTGTTGGTAACCAAAGTGTATTTCATTCCAGTATACATATGGTATAGTTTGGAAACGCCAATGTATCCTGCAGATAAAAATCCGATAATAAACATTAACGAACCCATTGCACCAAATAAGTGCATAGGTCTTTTTCCGAATCTTGATAAAAACCAAATCGTAATCAAATCCAAGAAACCGTTTATAAAACGTTCCATTCCGAATTTTGTTTCACCATATTTTCTAGCTTGGTGAATGACTACTTTTTCGCCAATTTTTCCAAATCCAGCATTTTTAGCCAAAACTGGAATATAGCGGTGCATTTCGCCAGAAACTTCGATGTTTTTTACCACGACATTTTTGTAGGCTTTCAATCCGCAGTTAAAATCGTTTAGCTCAACGCCAGAAGTTTTTCTAGCCGCCCAGTTAAATAATTTTGAAGGAAGATTTTTGGCCACAACAGAATCGTAACGTTTCTTTTTCCATCCAGAAACCAAATCATATTTCTGATTTATAATCATTTCATACAATTCAGGAATTTCGTCTGGACTGTCTTGCAAGTCGGCATCCATGGTAATAATAACATCACCTTTTGCTTTTGCAAAACCAGCATGTAAAGCTTGAGATTTTCCGAAGTTTTTCATGAAACGAATCCCTTTTACACTAGGGTTTTCGTTAGAGAAACCTTCAATAATCTGCCAAGAATTATCTGTACTACCATCATCTACAAAAATGATTTCATAAGAGTAATTGTTAGACTGCATCACTTTAATGATCCATGTATAGAGTTCTTTAAGTGATTCCTCCTCGTTTAGAAGTGGTATAAGTATAGATAAATTCATTTATATTTTTATTCTTGTGTAGATTTGCTTTTAAAAAATGCTGCTAAAATTAATCCTAAGATTGAATAGCCAATAATACTGAAAATAAGAGCTTTTAACTGTTCAACAGTTGAGAAAGGATTGTTTTCTTTCATTTTAGCTAATGCTTCATTTATTTTAGCGGCTGGAGTTCCAAATTTCTGCAATGTTTCAGCCATGTATTTAACCAATAATTCGCTTATAGTTGTTTTTGCTTCAGGATCAATTACATTAAATAATAGGATGCTAAATAAAGTAGAAATTGCAAGAGCAATTATTGTAGTTATAAAGAAGGTTGTAAAAGCGTCTTTGAAAGAGAAAAAACCATTGATGTCTTTTTTTGTTTTAGTAAGTAATAAGATTCCAATTACTACATAAATAACAAAAGTTAAACCGCCAATCCAGCCTGAAACAAATAATTTTAAATCTACGGCATAGATAGTTGCTGTAATTAATGCCAGAATAATTCCTAAGATGATTCCGTAAGTAACGCCGTTCTTTTTTATAACTTCATTAATCATATTTTGATAGGTTTAAAATTAATCCACAAATATAGTAATTCCCACTATAATCGGATATAAAAAAAGCTTTTCGAAATAAACTAAAAAAAAGTAAGCTAACTGTTTGTTTATTAAAAAAGAATTGTAAATTTGCACACTCAAAAATAATTAAATTTTTAAACAAAAAAGAGTATTGTTTGTTTATACCTTTTTCTAACCATGAAAAAGCTTCAAAATGAAGATGCTCTATTAACAATAAATAAAAAGACAAGATGAAAAAAGGAGTTCACCCAGAAAATTACAGATTAGTTGCATTTAAAGACATGTCTAATGATGACGTTTTTATCACTAAATCTACTGCAGATACAAGAGAAACAATTGAAGTTGACGGAGTTGAGTATCCAGTTGTAAAAATGGAGATTTCTAGAACATCTCACCCTTTTTATACTGGTAAATCTAAACTTATCGATACTGCAGGACGTATTGATAAATTCAAAACTAAATACGCTAAACACGCTAAAAAATAATAGCTGTTTTACATTATACAAAAGCCTTCCCATTCCGGAAGGCTTTTTTTATGCGTTAAATATTACTTTTCGTTAAAGTGGTTTTTTACTAACCGGTAAAATATTTGTAACTTTGGTGCCAGGTAACCAAATCAAATTTTAACAAACACTCAATTATTTATGAACTACATTCTTTTCGACGGTCCCGTTCGAAATGCTTTATTACCCTTTACTTTTACACGGCCGGTAGCTGATATTTTGGTAGGAATAATGACAATTCGCCAGAAATGGGAAAAATATCTAGGTTCTACAATTACAACTATAACCGAAGAATATTTGTCTGAAAAATTCCCAATGGTTGAATTGGAAGAAAACATAATGATCAACGCAGCGTATTTGCCAAATGATATTCTTGCAGAGATGGTTTCTAATTTAACAGAAAACCAAGCAATCTTTAAAGGTGAAGATGTAATTGCATTTTTTGCAAACGAAAACCAAGAAGAAGTCGATTTTGATTCTTATGAAATTATTCAGTACAATGAAGATTGTATTACAATAGAGCATACTTGGGATATTTTCTCAAAAAACGATGCGGCGATTCGTCAAGATTTTAAATACTTGACAGAAGATCGTACTTCGCAACCCATTCCTAAAAGCGTTAATGTAATTGCTCCAGAAAATATTTTTATTGAAGAAGGTGCAAAATTAGAGTTTGTAACTTTAAATGCATCGACAGGTCCTATATATATAGGTAAAAATACCGAAATTATGGAAGGCACGGTTATTCGAGGACCTTTTGCTTTATGCGAAAATGCAATGGTAAAAATGTCGGCGAAGGTTTATGGCGCAACCACTGTTGGGCCAGGATCGAGAATAGGCGGAGAAGTTAAAAACTCAGTTCTTTTTGCCAATTCAAATAAAGGGCATGAAGGATTTTTAGGCGATTCTGTTCTGGGTGAGTGGTGTAACATTGGAGCAGATTCTAATAACTCAAACCTAAAAAACAATTACGAAGAAGTAAAATTATGGAGCTACGAAACAGAAGGTTTTGCTAAAACCGGACTACAGTTTTGCGGTTTGATGATGGGAGATCACAGTAAATGCGGAATCAATACAATGTTTAATACAGGAACTGTTGTTGGTGTAAGCGCTAATATTTTTGGTTCTGGATTTCCTCGAAATTTTGTTCCAAGTTTTTCTTGGGGCGGAGCGGCAGGTTTTACAACTTACGTAACTAAAAAAGCTTTTGAAACAGCGAGGTTAGTGATGAGCCGAAGAAATGTAGAATTCGATGCAACGGAAGTTGCAATTATGGAGCACATTTTTGAAGAAACAAAAAAATGGAGAAAAGATTAATGAGGTAATTAGTCAATTTGAAAATTAGATAATTATAGCAAACCCGATAGGTTTTTGAAACCTGTCGGGTTTTGTTATTTTAAAGTTTTGAGAATTTTCTAATTGACACATTTTCAAATTAACTTATTTGTCAATCTTAGTGAAATCCCCTTTTAAATTGAATTTTAATTCTAAACCATTGGTTAATTTTGTTTCATAACCAGAAGAACCAATTTCGATTTTGGTTACGTCTTCTTTAGGAAAATTTTCTTTTATATAAGAAGCAATTTTTTTAGGGATAGTAGATTTTGGAACTTTTCCAGTTTTAGCATCCACTTCTTTCCAATTTCCTTTTTTGTCAAATTCAATTTCTGTTTGATTGCTAAATTGCACTTTGTATTCTGTAGATAGAATTTCTTTGTCTTCTAATATATAGCTCGGTTTCTTAGATCCAAAATGCGTTTTTAAGAATGTTTGTGCGTTTCCCGGTAAAGCCTCTTTTTTAATTACAGTTTTTTGTGCATTTGCAGTAAGTCCAAATAGTAATCCCGTAATTAAGCAGATTGTCAGTTTTAATTTTGTTCTCATATTTTGCTGATTTTTAAAATTATAGTACAAGTTAAGACTAAAATTTTAAAATATTAAAAAACCGAAAGGGTTTCGTTCTTTACGATTAAGGGATTCTTTAATTAGTAAATTATCTAGACAACACATTTTCATAATTATCTAATTTTCAAATTGCCTAATTATCTAATTAATCTATCTTTGCAGCACGAAAAAAAAATGGGTAGTCAGATAAACGATTAACCGATTAAACAAATTAACAAACACAAATGATTACAGTTAACGATATTTCGGTTCAGTTTGGCGGAACTACACTTTTTAGCGATGTTTCTTTTGCTATTAATGAAAATGACAAAATTGCCCTTATGGGTAAAAATGGTGCGGGAAAATCTACACTTTTAAAGATAATTGCAGGTGCAAACAAACCTTCAACCGGAAGTATTTCTGCTCCAAAAGAAGCTGTAATCGCTTATTTGCCACAGCATTTGCTTACTGAAGACGGGGCAACGGTTATGGAAGAAGCATCAAAAGCTTTCAGTGAGATTTTTACAATGAAAGCTGAAATCGATGCTATTAATGAGCAATTGACAGTTCGTACAGATTATGAAAGTGACGAATACATGAAATTGATCGAAAGAGTTTCTGACTTAAGCGAAAAATTTTATGCAATTGAAGAAGTAAACTACGAAGCTGAAGTTGAGAAAATTTTGGTTGGTTTAGGTTTTGAACGTGAAGATTTTGGGCGTCAAACTTCTGAATTTTCAGGGGGATGGAGAATGCGTATCGAATTGGCTAAAATTCTATTGAGAAAACCTGACTTGATTTTGCTGGATGAGCCAACGAATCATATGGATATCGAAAGTATTCAGTGGTTAGAGGAATTTTTGCTAAACCAAGCTAAAGCTGTAGTGGTAATCTCGCACGATAGAGCTTTTGTTGATAATATCACCAATCGTACTATTGAGGTTACAATGGGAAGGATTTATGATTATAAAGCAAAATATACTCATTATTTAGAATTAAGAAAAGATCGTAGAATTCACCAGCAAAAGGCATATGATGAGCAGCAAAAAATGATTGCAGAAAACCGTGCTTTTATTGACCGTTTCAAAGGAACATTCTCTAAAACAGATGCCGTTCAGTCTCGTGTAAAAATGCTTGAAAAATTAGAAATTGTTCAGGTTGACGAAGTTGACACATCGGCATTAAGATTAAAATTCCCGCCAGCAGCACGTTCTGGACAATATCCTGTTATTGTAAAAGAAATGTCTAAAGCTTACGGAGATCATGTAGTGTTTAAAGATGCAAACATTGTAATTGAACGCGGTCAGAAAGTAGCTTTCGTTGGAAAAAATGGTGAAGGAAAATCGACAATGATTAAAGCTATTATGAAAGAAATCGGCGTTGATTCTGGAAGCGTAGAAATTGGTCATAACGCACAAATCGGATATTTTGCTCAAAATCAAGCGGCTTTATTAGATGAAAATGCTACCATTTTTGAAACAATCGATAGCATTGCAGTTGGTGATATCAGAACACAAATCAAAAATATTTTAGGAGCTTTCATGTTTCAAGGTGATGATA
The DNA here is from genome assembly GCF_023656565.1 of Flavobacterium tyrosinilyticum. Taxonomy (GTDB): domain Bacteria; phylum Bacteroidota; class Bacteroidia; order Flavobacteriales; family Flavobacteriaceae; genus Flavobacterium; species Flavobacterium tyrosinilyticum. The sequence continues at coordinate 81,426 of NZ_JAMOKG010000004.1, read as the reverse complement.
TTACTAAAAAAGTAAAAGTGCTTTCTGGAGGAGAGAAAACTCGTTTGGCAATGATTAAATTATTGTTGGAGCCAGTTAACTTATTAATTCTAGATGAGCCTTCGAATCACTTGGATATGAAAACCAAAGACATCATTAAAGATGCTTTACGCGATTTCGACGGAACTTTGATCCTGGTTTCTCACGACCGTGATTTCCTTGACGGATTAGCGACTAAAGTTTTTGAATTCGGAAATAAAAGAGTTAAAGAACACTTTGAAGATGTTGCTGGTTTCTTAGCGCATAAGAAAATGGATTCTATGAGAGAGATCGAGAAATAGTATTTTTTCAATATAATTTTCAAAGGGCATAAGTTTATTCTTATGCCCTTTTTTTTTGCAGCAATATTTATAACAGTATTTTAATGCAATTTTTTTTACATAAAATATCTTTTTTTGTTACTTTAGTATTCCCATTTCGTGTTGACTATAATTAATTAAGTTTTTTGATCAAAAATAGAACGCTGATTTTCAAATCACTATATAAGCATTGCTGTTTCATTTAATTTAAGCCTATGAATAAAAGTCTACTAACGCCATTTTTTTTCCTTTTTTTTATAACCCCATTTTTTTTATATGCCCAAGGAGATGTGAATCAAGGAGCTGACAAAAAAGAGAGTGAAGAAGTAAAATATCCGCAATTTCAATTAAAAGGACTTCTTCAAGCAAGATATCTAGAGAGTTTTGGAGACAATGTAGACGTTTTAGGAACGCATCATTCAACGGGAGATGCAGTTCAAAGTTCTTTTGACATAAAAAGAATGCGTGTGGGTTTAAATACAAAGTTAAGCGAGACTACAGAAATTGTAATTCTGGTCAATTTAGCCGATTTTAAATCTGATCCCAAAGGAAAAGTTCTTGAAAATGCCTACGGGAAATATACTTTTAATAAATATATAGCTTTAACAGGAGGGCAATTTCGTCCAGCATTTGGTCTTGAGGAGCTTGTTCCGGTAGATATTATTAAATCTTTTGATTTTTCGAATCAGTATTATGAATTTGGAAAAAATGGATGGACAAGTTTTCAAATTGGGGCATCGGCGACAGGAGCTTTTGATGTTGGGAAAATTCCAGTGAATTATGCAGTTTCTGTTTTAAATGGAAATGGGAAAAATGCAGAAATGGATAAAGATAACGGAAAACAATATTCTTCAAGATGGGTTTTTGGTTTATCAAAAGAGCATAAAATTAATCTGGGTTTAAACGGAGGTTTTGGAAAAGTCTTTAAAGAAGATGTTTTTGCACTAGGAGCAGATATTACCAGTGATTTTAAAATGACGGACAAGCTTAGTTTCGATTTGCAAATCGAATATAAGCAAGGAACAAATCATAATTTATATTATTCTTTGCCAGTTGCTAGCCGTACAGATAATGTTGCAGATTATCAAATGCGGGGAATCTATTTTCTGCCGAATTTTAGATATGTTGTAGATTATAAAAAACTCACAGCATTTGAAATTTCTTGTCGCTATGAAACTTTTGATCCGAGCTACAAAATCGATTCAAATGTGCGCACCACTTACACGCCAATGGTTAGTTTAGAATTCGGAAAATCGTATACAGGGCGTATCGAGATGGGATTTGAGATTGACAGATTCGATAAAAGCATTCCAGATACGTCAACCTACAACGATAATTTATTTTTAATTCAGTTACAGCTCAGAATTTAATTCACTTAATTTTTGTTTTTATGAAAGAAGTAAAAATTCCACAGACCCTAATTACGTTGGCAGTTTTGGTTGCCATTTGGTTTGTTCCGGCTCCAGAAGGGGTTGTAACAGAAGCTTGGCATTTGTTTGCCATTTTCGTAGCTACCATTTTAGGAATTATCTTAAAAGCGGCTCCGATGGGAACAATGTGTATGATCGCAATTGCTTTAACGGCAATGTCTCAGGTTTTGGCTCCGGGAGATCCTGGAAAATCAATCACATTAGCATTAAAAGGATTTGGTGATAAAGTAATCTGGCTTATCGGAATTTCATTTTTTATAGCAAGAGGATTTATAAAAACGGGTCTGGGAAACAGAATTGCTTTTTTATTCATAAAAATATTCGGAAAAAGTTCTTTGGGACTCGCGTATGGTTTAGGATTGGCAGATTTGGTTTTAGCGCCAGCTGTTCCGAGTAATACGGCTAGAGGAGGAGGAATTGTTTATCCAATCATGAAATCAATGTCGATGAGTTTTGGTTCGATGCCAGATAAACCTGAGACACATAGGAAATTAGGAGCTTATTTAACTTTAAATAGTTATAATATGAACCTGATTGCTTCTTCGATGTTTTTAACAGGAACAGCAAGTAATCCGATGTGTCAGAAGTTTGCGCTTAATTTAGGAATAAAAATCAGCTGGATGTCTTGGGCAGCAGCGGCAATTGTTCCAGGATTATGTGCTTTTATTGTAATTCCGTTTGTGCTGTATAAAATTTATCCTCCAGAATTAAAAAAGACTGGAGATGCACCGCAGATTGCAACGCAGAAACTGAAGGAAATGGGAGCGATCACGAGAGACGAATGGATGATGTTGCTAACCTTTTTTATTCTGCTTTTTCTTTGGATGACAGGAGATCTACTTTCTATTGATGCTACAACAACAGCTTTTATCGGATTGGTAATTTTACTTTTAACTTCAGTATTGACATGGGATGATGTAAAAGCCGAAAAAGGTGCTTGGGATACCATTGTGTGGTTTTCTGTTCTAGTAATGATGGCCAGTTCGCTCAATGAATTAGGCTTTATCGCGTGGTTTAGCGATTTGGTAAAAGCAGAAATTGGCGGATTAAGCTGGCAGATGGCTTTCCCGATTATTATATTGGTATACTTTTTTAGTCATTATCTTTTTGCAAGTGCAACTGCGCACGTTGCAGCAATGTACGCAGCCTTGCTTGGTGTGGGTGTTTCGCTCGGAATTCCGGGATTATTGCTAGCATTTATGCTTGGTTTTGTCGGATCTCTTTACGGAACTTTAACGCACTATGGTCACGGTCCGGCACCCGTATTTTTCGGGAGCGGTTACGTTGACCTAAAGAGCTGGTGGGTCAAAGGGCTTATAACTGGTTTGGTTATGCTCTTTATCTATATGGTAATAGGAGGATTGTGGCTCCGAGTAATTGGATATTTTTAGATTCTAATTCCTGGAGGAAGTAATTCTTTATATCTAGGGTTTTTTTTGAAAAACGAAACAATCTTTGGGTGAATAGGAACTACTCTGTAATTTTTTTCAGAACTTAAATCTAATATATTTTTAAGCAGCATATTGATCGTTTCTTCGTTCTCGTATGAATCTGGTTTATTGATCTTGGTTAAAAAGATTTTTTTTTCTTGAAATGAATACTCAACTGCTAACATTCCTTCAGGGATGACAGTTTCAAATTGGCGTGCAAAAGTGTTGTCTTTGATTTCCATAGTTACAGAAGATTCCATAGTAATTTCTTGTTAGGTTATTGGTAAATAGTGAATTTGGGATTCGAAATTTTAATGAAAGAAAATTCTTTATAAGTTTTAAATTCAAGAAATGTTTCGAATTGCAAAGGTAATCATTTGATTTTCAATATTAAATTATTTTTTGCAGCTATAAACTTTAAGTTTTTGTTTTCAACTTGGATTTTTTTTGAATTGACATAAAATAGGTCTGAAATTTGATTATCATGACATTAAAAAAAGTAACTTTATTTTTTAGAATAAAGGTCTTAATGGTAATTTCATTTTAATGTTATGAGTAAAATTCCAGTTTATTTTATGCCAGGTTTGGCTGCGAGTTCATCTATTTTTGAAAGAATAAAATTGGATGAAGATACTTTTGAAATGCATCTTTTGGAATGGGAAATTCCAAATCCGAAAGAATCTTTATCAGATTATGCACTTCGAATTAGTAAAAATATAAAGCATGAAAATCCTGTTTTAGTCGGAGTTTCTTTTGGAGGAATCCTAGTTCAGGAAATTTCGAAACATATAAAAGCACGAAAAGTTATTATTATATCGAGTGTAAGAAGTAATTTGGAATTTCCGAGAAGAATGAAAATAGGGAAGAAAACAAAAGCTTACAAACTAATTCCGATGCAGTTAATTCTTAATGTTGAGAAATTGGCTAAATTTTCATTTGGCGAAAAGGTCAATAAACGTATTAAATTGTACGAGAAATTTTTATCTGTACGTGATTTAGGTTATTTGCAATGGGCTGTAGAAAGCGTAATCTTATGGGATCGCGATAAGATTGACGAAAATGTAGTGCATATCCACGGAGATAAAGATGATGTTTTTCCGATTAAGTATATTGACAAATGTATTTTAGTCAAAGGAGGGACACATATTATGATCTTGAATAAGTACAAGTGGCTGAATGAGAATTTGCCTTCTATTATATTGGAAGATTAGTTGAATTAAAATTCCAATTTTTAAATTCCAAATTCCAATACTTTGAGGATTTGTAATCTTTGTCAAAGTTTTAAACTTTGACAAAGATGTATCTAAGAGCACGCAATCTTGTCATTTCGATCGTAGGGAGAAATCTCTGCAAGTAGCTCCGCACAGATTGGTAATTTACTTTGGGGAGTTTCTTACGGAGATCCCTCGTTCCTCGGGATGACATACTATATGGAAAATCATCAAAATAGAAAGATCTAAAATCAGCAATCTAAAATAGAAAAAAGACAAAGGTGTACGTAAAGTAAACATCACGTTTGTCCTCCTGAGCGAAGTCGAAGGATCACATGCTAAATCCATTCAATGTTTTCTTTACTTTGCGTGTCCTTCGACTTCGCTCAGGAAGACATAAAATGAGTAAAATCTAAAATCTAAACTCAACAATCTAAAATAAAAAAATCCCAAACTCCTTTTGGAATTTGGGATTTTTAATATTGTAATTTAAAGAAAATTAGATTTTCTTCATTTGTTCTTTCATCATAGAGATTTGCTCTTTCAGCATACCTTGTTTGTCTAATTTTTTAGCTTCGTTTAATAAATTAGTCGCTTCCAATTTTCTTCTACGAGACATTGCAACTCCAGCAAGGTTTAATTTAGCTACAGCCAAATCCATATCCATTGATAGTCCAAGTTCGATTGCTTTTTTGAAATGTTTCTCCGCTTGGTTGATATTGGTTTGAGATAACATGATACCTTGTAAATAATTTAAGTATCCTTGTTGTTTTCTTACTAATGCTCCTTCTGGATTTTTGATATATGATAACCATTTATTAGCACCTTCGAAGTCTTGTTTTCTTAATTTAAGGAAGGCTAAAAGGATAAATTCGTTTTTAAAATAAAGAAAAATTGGAATTGCAGTCAATAAGATAAGGAATATACCATTCCCAATATTACTTTCTGTAAATTGCCAAATGCCCGCCACTACAAGAAGTCCGGCCAAAATAAGTTTAATATTCTTGTGAAACATAATTATTGTAAATTTGTGATTGCAAAGATAGTAAAAGGAATTAAAAATATTTTTATAAAAGTACTTGCCAGAAAAAAAAGTCTTTGTATATTTGCACTCGGTTTTTGAACAACGATATCCAAAACCAAATAAACGAGTTAATAGATACCATTTTTAAAGATACAAAGCAATGAGCAAAAGAACGTTTCAACCATCGAAAAGAAAAAGAAGAAATAAGCACGGATTTATGGACAGAATGGCTTCTGCGAATGGAAGAAAAGTTCTAGCGCGTAGAAGAGCAAAAGGAAGACATAAATTAACTGTTTCTAGCGAGCCTAGACACAAAAAATAATGTTTGTATAAACATACATAAGGCGATTACTTTTTTAGTATCGCCTTTTTTTATACCTTGTCGGTAAAAAATCTCTCAACTTTCTAGTTTATAGTGCACTAGAAAAGTTTTTTTAAATCGTAAACAACTACACAATACATACAAAATGCCTAAAGACACATCAATAAAATCAGTTTTAATAATAGGTTCAGGACCTATTGTTATTGGCCAAGCTTGCGAATTCGATTATGCGGGATCTCAATCTGCACGCTCGATTCGTGAAGAAGGAATTGAGGTTATCTTGATTAACTCGAATCCAGCGACGATTATGACCGACCCATCTATGGCCGATCATATTTATTTGAAACCTTTAACGACAAAATCGATTATTGAAATTCTTAAGGAACATCCGCAAATTGATGCTGTTTTACCAACAATGGGAGGGCAAACAGCTTTGAACTTGTGTTTGGAAGCTGAGGAAAAAGGAATCTGGCAAGATTTCGGAGTGAGATTAATCGGTGTTGATGTAAATGCTATTAATATTACAGAAGACAGAGAGCAGTTTAAGCAGCTTTTAGAAAGAATTAATGTGCCAACTGCACCTGCAAAAACAGCTACTTCTTACCTTGAAGGAAAAGAAATCGCTCAGGAATTTGGTTTCCCGCTTGTAATTCGTCCTTCGTTTACACTAGGAGGAACTGGAGCAGCTGTGGTTTACAAAAAAGAAGATTTTGATGAGCTTTTAACTCGCGGACTTGAAGCCTCTCCAATTCACGAAGTTTTAATTGATAAAGCTTTGATGGGATGGAAAGAATATGAGTTAGAGCTTTTGAGAGATAAAAATGACAACGTTGTAATTATCTGTTCTATCGAAAACATGGATCCAATGGGAATCCATACGGGAGATTCGATTACAGTTGCGCCAGCGATGACATTATCTGATACAACTTTCCAAAAATTACGTGACTACGCTATCTTAATGATGAGAAGTATCGGAAATTTTGCTGGAGGATGTAACGTACAATTCGCAGTTTCACCAGACGAAAAAGAAGATATCGTAGCCATCGAGATTAACCCTCGTGTATCTCGTTCTTCTGCTTTAGCATCAAAAGCAACTGGATATCCAATTGCAAAAATTGCTTCTAAATTAGCTTTAGGATACAACTTAGATGAGTTGCAAAATCAAATTACAAAATCGACTTCGGCTCTTTTCGAACCAACTTTAGATTATGTAATCGTAAAAATACCACGTTGGAACTTCGATAAATTTGAAGGTTCAGACAGAACTTTAGGGCTTCAGATGAAATCTGTAGGTGAGGTTATGGGAATCGGACGTTCTTTCCAAGAAGCACTTCACAAAGCGACTCAATCTTTAGAGATTAAGAGAAATGGTTTAGGTGCTGACGGAAAAGGATATAAAAATTACGAACAAATTATCGAAAAACTAACTTATGCAAGTTGGGATCGTGTATTCGTAATCTACGATGCAATTGCAATGGGAATTCCATTAAGTACCATTCACGAAATTACAAGAATCGACATGTGGTTCTTAAAGCAATACGAAGAGCTTTATACCTTAGAAAAAGAAATATCAAACTACAAAGTTTCAAATCTTCCAAAAGAATTATTGCTTGAGGCAAAACAAAAAGGTTTTGCAGATAGACAAATCGCTCACATGATGAGTTGTTTAGAAAGTGAAGTGCACACTTTACGTATGAACATGAACATTAACCGTGTGTTCAAATTGGTAGATACTTGTGCGGCTGAATTTAAAGCTAAAACACCTTATTACTACTCAACTTTTGAAGCTGAAATTGAAAAAGCTAACGGAGAACGTTATGTAGATAACGAAAGTGTTCTTACAGATAAAAAGAAAGTAATCGTTCTAGGTTCTGGACCAAACAGAATTGGTCAAGGAATCGAATTTGATTATTCTTGTGTACACGGAGTTTTGGCAGCTAAAGAATGTGGTTATGAAACGATCATGATTAACTGTAATCCTGAAACAGTTTCTACAGATTTTGATACGGCCGATAAATTATACTTCGAACCAGTTTTCTGGGAGCACATTTATGACATTATCCAACACGAAAAGCCAGAAGGCGTAATTGTGCAGTTGGGAGGTCAGACAGCTCTTAAATTAGCAGATAAATTGTCTAAATACGGAGTAAAAATCATCGGAACTAGTTTTGATGCACTTGACTTAGCAGAAGATAGAGGAAGATTCTCAGATTTATTGACTGAATTGCATATTCCTTTCCCAAGATTCGGAATCGCTGAAACGGCTGACGAAGCTTCGAAATTGGCAGATACTTTAGATTTCCCACTTTTAATTCGTCCTTCTTATGTATTAGGAGGTCAGGGAATGAAGATTGTAATCAACAAAAAAGAGTTGGAAGAGCACGTTATCGATTTGTTGAAAGCAATTCCAGGAAACAAATTACTTTTAGATCACTATTTAGCGGGAGCAATCGAAGCTGAGGCTGATGCAATTTGTGATGCTGACGGAAATGTTTACATCATCGGAATTATGGAGCACATTGAGCCTTGTGGAGTTCACTCTGGGGATAGTAACGCAACATTGCCTCCTTTCAACTTAGGAGAATTTGTAATGCAGCAAATTAAAGATCACACGCATAAAATTGCGAGAGCTTTAAAAACTGTAGGTTTAATCAACATTCAGTTTGCGATTAAAGATGATACAGTATACATCATCGAGGCAAATCCAAGAGCTTCAAGAACGGTTCCGTTTATTGCAAAAGCTTACGGAGAACCTTATGTAAACTACGCTACAAAAGTAATGTTAGGTCACAATAAAGTAACTGACTTTGATTTCAATCCACAATTAAAAGGATACGCAATCAAACAACCAGTTTTCTCTTTCAGCAAATTCCCGAACGTAAATAAAGCGTTAGGACCAGAAATGAAATCGACAGGAGAAAGCATCTTGTTTATTGATGATTTAAAAGACGATCAATTCTACGAATTGTACTCTAGAAGAAAAATGTATTTGAGTAAATAACCTCAGATTCTATTATAAAAGAAAAGCTCCAATGAAAATTGGAGCTTTTTTATTATTATAATGTTTTATTACTTCACAATAATCTTCTTAGAAGTATTGTTTATTTTTAAAATATAATTTCCTGGAACTACATTCGATACAGAAATAACATTGTCTTTGACATCTGTAGACTTGTAGCTTTTAACGTTTCTTCCTGTCACATCATACAAGTCAATAGTTTCGATTGTAACATCGCTACCATTTTCAATGTGTACAAAATCTGTTGCTGGGTTTGGATATATTGCAAGACCTTTTTCAGTTTTTTTGATATCACCTAAACCTAAAGTTGGAGATGTGATTTTAATAACTTTTTTAGTGCTAGAGCTTGTACTAACGTAAAGAGCTCCATCATAAATTGCCATTTGAGCTGCATTGTCGTTGATACTCAATTTGATAAATAGTTCTTCGTCTCCGTCTACTCCTCCGGCAGGGAAACGGTAAATATTTCTTAGTGAACCTGTAGAAATATACAAATCGCCATTTCCTGCGACAACTAAGTTCGTCGGGTTACTAATTCCTGAAATTAATGTACTTACGACACCTGCTGGTGTGATTTTTTTAACTACACCATCTAGTTTGTCAGCAACAAGTAAATTACCTGATTTGTCAAATGCTAAACCATTAGGCTGGGAAAAATCTGTAGCAAAAGTTGAAGTTACTCCTGCAGCAGTTCTTTTTTTGATGTTTCCTGAATTTGATTCAGAATAAAATACATTGTCGTCTGCATCGATGGCAATTCCGTAAGGGCTTCCACTTGCTGGATACGCCGTAACTACTCCTGATGGCGTAATTTTTTCTATTTCCTGAATGAAACCAGATCCTGCCATCCAAAGATTTCCACTCTTGTCAAAAGCAATTTGTTGTGGTGTACCATTTACTGTTGCAAAATTGCTTTGTACTAATTGAGGTGTGACTTTTGTTACTTTGTAAGTGTAGAAATCAGCAACAAATAAATTTCCAGAAGCATCAAAAGCAATCCCGGTTGGAGTGTTAAATCCTGTAGTTACGTAATCGGTTGGAGTTTGTGCATTTGCGCCAAATGCTGATAATAATGTAAAGAGTAAAATTTTTTTCATATAGTATATTTAGGGTTTGGTCAAAGATATAATTTTAAGTGAATAAATTATTTCTTTTGTAAGAAAATATATTTTGAAGATTTTATTTTTTATTTGCTATACTATTGAGACACTTTTGTTTAATTATAAAAGAGCCTGATTTTACTGCTGATGATTGAAATTTTGCATAAAAAAAGCCTCATTTTTTTAAATGAAGCTTAGTACTGTTTTTTTATTGATTTAAACTTTACTCAACCTGATTAAAGCTCATATTATCTCTAGTATTTTTTTGAACCGAAATGGCACCAAACAATGCTAATAAAAAAGCAAAAGCATAGAAACCTTTTTCGCTAGGAAGAATTGTTGCATTCCATAATCCAACAACCAAAAGAACGATTGAAAGCAATGTTCCGAACCAGCAGATTCCGTAATAAATGTCTGTTACAGGAAGTTTCTCAAGTCTGTCTCTTACGCTTTTTTGCAAAGAAACTACGGCAAAAAGACCGAACATTAGAACAGTAAAATAGTATCCTTTTTCATTCAATAGCATTTCAGCTCTTGCTAGTCCAACGATAAATCCGACAGTTCCCGCTCCAAGAGCTACCCAAGATGCCGCAATAAAGGCATTTGAAGTTTTTTGTATCATATTAATTCTGGTTAAATTAGATTTTTGAGATTTGTTTTTTTTTGTAATCTCAGTTCGTAAATGTAATTAAATTTGATTAATGGCAAAATGAAAACGCAAATAAATTAATAAGTATAATCTTAGCAGATGTTATAAAAAAAGCTCCAATATATTGGAGCTTTCTTAATTTAAAAAGTAAGATTGTATTATTTTTTAAGTAATTGTTCTAAAGGTTTTAACTGTTCCATATCTATTTTAGATTTCTGTAAAACAGACATTAAAGTCATAATGTTGTTTGGATTCATGTTTTCGCCTAAAACCCTAACTACAGCAAACCCATTTTCTTTTCTATTGGCAAAAATGATAAACTCTTTAATATTATCATCAGTTCCAACATAGCTAACAGAAGCACCGTCTTTACCAGAACCAATTTTCATTAACTCTTGATATTTCGGATCTTTTAATATGGCTTTTACCTTGTTTCGTTCTGTCTCAAACTGTACCTGATTGTTTTGATCAGCTTTGAAAGCTAGAATATTCATTTTGTCAAACGAATTTAAAGCTTCGTTTTGTTCTGCCGATAGATTTGTTTTATCCACATTCAGGATGTTTGGTGAAACATCTAATGCTATAAAATCTTTTTTCTCCGAATTTTCAACAAAATACTTTTGTAATGTTGGTTCAGAATTACAGCTTCCTAAAGTTAGAAGAGCCGTAAGTGCTAAGATGAAAATATTTGTTCTCATTGTTATTTTTTGCCTTTAGAAGCTTTCTTTAAGTCTGTACCGCCAGGAAGTTGCATTTTATCTGTTAATACTGAGATTTCGTTTAGATCAAAATTACCAGTTAAAGATAATAAAACAGTTTCGTCGTTTTTTGCACCATCCACATACATTAATAATTCTCTTATTTGAGTATCTGTAGCGCCAGATTTCACCATTATTCTAACATTTTTCCCACCATCATTTACACGCATTAATTCTTCTAGTCCGGCAGTTTTTACATATTTGTCGGCAGTAGCTTTCATGTCTGCTTCGATTTTTGGATTTTTAGTGGTAAACACTTTTAAGTAATCCAGTTTTTTAATTAGAGCAATATACTGCTGTGTTTCTTTATCAGAAGCGTCAACTTTTACTTTGCTCATTAAATCAAACATTTTTTTGTTTACAATTACTGAGGTTACTTCATCCTGACCATCAAATTTGTCAAAAGCGCCTTGTGCGTAGAATGTTGTGCTTACTAATGCGAATACTAAAGTTATAATAAAATTTTTACTCATACTTAGTTTGTTGCTTTTTTGGTATTCGTGAATCGTTGATTTCATGACTATTTTTGTGTTTAATTACTGTTTAAAAATTTTGTTTTTTGATTGTTCATACTCGCCAATATAATGTACACTTTCAATACCTACATTAACATTGCTTGATAATAATGCCAAAGCTTTTTGTGTTGCTTTAAGCGCTTCTTCGGGATCATCATAGGTTCCTAATTCTGTTTTCGAAGCTACTGCAGTAATGTTTTTTTGTTCGCTCGCAAAATAATAGGTTCCAATTCCCAGCAAAACAACAGCTGATGCCGCAATCGATAACCACGCTACGTTACGTTTCTTAGATTGTAGTGGAATTTCATACGTTGATTTCTGTTCTTTTGCATGAGAGAAATAGCCAAACATAGATTTGTATTGCTCCAAATGCTGCGCAACATTTGGTGAAGAGAAATATTTTTTTAATTGATTTTCCTCAGCAATAGAAGTTTCTCCCTGAAAGTATTTTTCTAATATATCTTCTATTTTATTTAGTTCCATAAAGGTGTGTATTTGTCATTGATTCTCTAATTTTTTTTCTTGCTCTCGAAAGCGCCACTCGTATTGCCGTTTCGTTCATATTAACGATTTTGGCTATTTCTTCAAATTCATATTGCTCCACATCTCGTAACTGAATTAATAATTGCATTTGTTCGGGCATCTCATTTATAATTTTTTCAACCCATTCTAAACTGTCTTGATCCTCCAGTTTTTTATCCAATTGTGGCTGCCGATCGGTAAAATTGTTGTGAACAATTTGCAGATTACTAGCTCTTTTAGATTTTAGCTGATCGAGACAATAATTTTTGGTCATAGTCATTGCTAGTGCTTCTACGCTATTATAGCTTTGCAGATTGTCTTTTTTGCTCCATAATTTTACCATTACTTCCTGAGTTGCATCTTCTGCTTCTTCGGTGCTAGTAAGCAATCTTTTTGCCAGACGAAAAACTTTGTCTTTAAAAGGATTTATTAATTCTATAAATACAACTTGGTTCATTAATCTGATGGTTAATCGTTAGCTTATATATTCAAGACGAGACACAATTATATTTGTTACAACAAAAAAGAAAATATTTTTTTATGTAAAAAAAATACTGCTTTAAGGATAAAGCTAAAACTAAAGATACTACTTTTACGTTTATTCAGAATATAGATAACCTACACGATATGAAAACAAATTTAAAGAGTATTCTTCTTCTCTTTTTATTCGCATTTTCTTTACAGTCATGTGAAGATCAGGATGATGTTGCAGCTCCAGCAGACTTGCAGATTAATAATTTTATTTGGAGAGGATTAAATGAGGTCTACTTATGGCAGGCCGATGTGCCCAATCTAGCAGATGGACGTAATTTACAGCCAGATTTTAATCAGTTTTTAAGAGGATATTCTCATCCAGAGGATTTATTTGAAGATTTATTGAACAAGCCTGTGAGTAAATATCCAAACGGCGATGCCATTGATCGTTTCAGTTGGATTGTTGAAGATTATACTGTTTTAGAACAGGAGTTAAGCGGTGTTACAAAAAATAATGGTGTTGACTTTAGATTGAGCCGCGTATCTTCAGGGTCGAATGATGTAGTAGGTTTTGTACGATATATTATTCCAAATTCTGATGCTTCTACTAAAGCCATTAAGCGTGGTGATTTATTTACGAGTGTAAATGGTGTGAAACTTACGGTTTCAAATTATCAAGAACTATTATTGAATAAGGATAGTTATACGCTAAACTTGGCAGATTATAATGGAAGCACTTATGTTTTGAATGGAAAATCTGTTGATTTGACGAAAACTGTTTTAGAAGAAAATCCTATTTTAATCAGTAAAGTGATTCCTTCTGGAAGCCATAAAATAGGTTATTTAATGTATAATGGTTTTTATCCTGGATATGACGATAAATTAAATCAGGCTTTTGGCGAATTCAAATCGCAAGGAATAACAGACCTAGTTTTAGATCTTCGATATAATGGAGGAGGATCTGTTACATCTTCTATTAGACTTTCTAGTATGATTACAGGACAATTTGACAATCAGATTTTTGCTAAAACGCAGTTCAATACAAAGTGGATGAAAGATATGACTTCTGAGGATTTGGAAAGTTTGAATTATAGATTTGTAAATAATATTGATGGAAAAGCGTTAAATAGCTTAAACTTAAATACGGTTTATATTATTACAACGGCTAGTACAGCATCTGCCAGCGAATTGGTTGTTAACGGATTAACGCCTTATATTAATGTAGTTCAGATTGGAGAAACTACAACGGGTAAAAATGTGGGTTCGTATACCATTTATGATTCAGAAACTTTATTTACTAAAAAAGGAATTAATCCAAATCATAAATATGCAATGCAACCTTTAGTTTTTAAAATTTCAAATTCTGCAGGTTTTGGAGATTATACTCAAGGTTTACAGCCTACTTATGTACAAAGAGAATATTTGGATACGTACGGAGTTTTAGGTGAAACGTCTGAACCTTTGCTTAATCTAGCTGTTTCAAAAATTACAGGTGTTTCTGCTAGAAGAGTTCTAAACGATTCTGAACCGAAACATCCTTATTTGACAGATTCAAAAATTATAAACGGACTACGACACGGAATGTATTTTCAAAATGCTCCAAAGAATTTTTAAAAAATCATGCAACAAATAGAAAAGGCTTTCATCACTGAAAGCCTTTTCCATAAAAAACAAAAACTAATTCTAAGGGTAAAATTAATCGTTAAAGTAGAATCCGTTTGGACCTAAACCAACAGTTAATTCTTTTAATAAGCTTCCGCTTAAATTATAAATATAAGCTTTACTGCTTGAAGCAAAATCACCACCATCTGCAATAAAGATTCTATCATCTTTTACAGCAAAACCATACATTTTTCCGTACTCAGAAGTTGAGCTGTATTCGAAAATTGGAGTTGTAGAAGCTGAAGTTGCGGTGTAATCCATAGCGTAAACTGCAGTTTCTAGAGTATAGTATATTTTATTGTTGTAAATGTCTAGGTTTCTAACTCCATCAAGAGCTTCTGGAAAAGTAATTTTGCTGATAGAATTGTCAGACAATTTTACTTTTATAATTTCACTTCTTTCTCCGTATGAGCTTCTAATAGTGTACAAGACACCATCTTTAACTTCCATTGTATCTGCTCCTAAACCAATAGTTAAAGAAGTTTCAAGCTTATTTGTTGCTGGATTTACTACAAGTAATTTATCGTTATTGTAAGGTTCAGTTACATATAGCTTATTGTTGTAAACTTCAATATGGTTAGCCGTTGTATTTAGGTTAATTGTAGATTCTACTTTGTTTGTAGCTAAGTTAATAACAGCGATAAAATCATCTGTATTACCAGCTGGGTTTGTGTTCGACGCGTAAGTATTGGCATTAGTAACATAAGCTTTTCCATCTTTTACAACACCATATCTTGGAGTAATTAGGCCAGTCTCAATCTTCGCTTCAAGTTTAAATGTATAACGATTTACTACATTTATAACATTAGAACCTCCAGCAATGATGTATGCTTTATCTCCATCAAAAAAGATATTCTGAAGATATTTTCCAACAAAATCAGAACCATTTACAGTACTGTATACATCTTTTGTGAAAGTATTTAAATCGTCGCTAACGAAAGAAACAGAACCACCATCAGTAAAATTTCCCTCATTTAAGATGAAAATTCCATCATCATACACTCCTTTTGGATCATTGGAGTCGTCGTCATTAGAACAAGAAACAAGAAGCGAAATGCTAAGTGCTGCTAAAAATAATCTAGTTAGTTTCATTATATTAAAATTTAAGGTTTAAGTACAAATTAAAATTCCTTCCTGGCATTGGTCTATATTCTAAACTTTGATAAAATGTATTCCAAAGATTTAGAACTTGAAATCCTACTTTAAAAGAAGACAAAAGTTTAAAATCGTAGTCCATTCCAATATTTGATACATTGTAGGCATCAACAATTTTATCAGGATCGTTGTCAGATTGCGTATAGACAAATCCATTATAAAGAAATTGATAATAGGCAGAAATGTTTTTTCTTGAATAAGCAACAGAAGCTGTAACTTTATTAAAAGGAACAAAAAACAACTGTTTTTTAGTTTCAGCATTTTCTGAAACTGTATAAGCGTAAGTTGCATTTGCAGTCAGGTTGTTTTTGCCATAACTTTTCTTCCAACTCAACAATGTTTCTGCTCCATAGCTATTTACTTTGTCTGTATTTTGTGGCATCCAAATTCCATTTGTTCCAGGAACCCATCTCAACAAATCTTTTATTTTCATGTAATAAAAGGTCTGCGTTATATTAAAATTTTGAAAAGTAAAAACATTGCCTATTTCTGCTTGATAGGAGCTTTCAGGTTTTAAGTCTGGATTTCCGCCTTCTTCCCAGTACAAATCATTGAAGGTTGGAATTCTGAAATTTCGTGATGCATTTAATTTCAAATTATATAATTTCCCAAACTGATAAGAAGAACCAACTGAAAATAGGACAGGAGATTGGTAGTTGTCTGTGAATTCTTTTCGAATGCCAAATTCATTTTTCCAATTAGCAGAAGCGTCTTGTTTAACAAGCAAAGCGGCAGAACTTATTTCTCTCACATTATCACCAAAACCAGAACCATATCCTTTAGTTCGATTATAGTCCAAAATTCCGTTTACTTGCAATGATTTGAATAATTGATATCCTAAGTCTGCTTTTGTAATAAAATTTTCTGTTTTTCCGTAAGTATAAATATTACTCGAATTATCGGCATAATATTGATAGTTCTCGAAAATATAAGCAGTTTTTAAGTTGGTAGTAAACTTCCCAAAGTTACCGTCATATTCTAGTAAGTTTCTATTAAAACTATTAACATACTTACTTTTCATTTCCGATTCGGAAACTATAGAAGTATTTCTATCTGTATTTGAGGTTTGGGTATATAATTTTAGAATGTTTTTGGCATTAATTTTATAACCCGCATTGGCGCTTACCGTAATAATATCATATTGGCCATTTTGGTTCCAGCGTTGTTCGCCTTTCCAGTTGTACTGGTTTAGATATTTGTAATCGTTTGTCGAGCTATTTTTCGATAATCCGATTTGGGCACTCCATTTTTTGTTTGAAATAGAAGTTTTGTAATTAATCCCAATTGTATTAAAACTGCCGTAGTCTAATCTTAAATTATTCTCAAACCGATTAGAAAACAACAAATCGTTATTTAAATGTACAGTTCCTCCAACAGCACCGCTTCCGTAAATAACACTTCCGCCACCCGCTTTTACGCTTATCGAATTATAATCGGAACCTGAAATGGTATTAAAATCGGTGCTTCCGTTCATTTGGGAATTAATGTTAATTCCGTTCCAAATGACTGCGGTCTGAGAAGAAGTTGTTCCTCTAAAAGCTACCGTAGATAGCATTCCACGCCCGTATTCTTTAAAATAAATCGTAGAATTAAAGTTTAATAAATCGGTTAGAAGAGCTTCGTTTTTGCCAATAACAGAATCGTTTAATTTTAAAACAGATTGTGAAACCGAATAGTTTTTTAAATTTTTGTCTGAAACCAATACTTCTTTCAAGCTGGTAATAGAATCGTTCTGCGCCGAAATAATCTGGCACATTACAAATGAACAAAAAGCAAGAAGTCGTTTTAAAGTCATAATTCCTTCACTCTTTTTCCCGAGAGCTCGATAAATTGTTACAAAGGCAGGTCTCCTGGCTTGCGTCTTGCTGTTTACCTTCCCATCACGCGGGGCGTGACAGTGGTGATGTAGTTACAGCAAGCATTCATTTTTGTGAACTTAGCTTACAGTTGCGGGTACAGCTCAAGAAATTACTTGATTCCCTTTTAATGTGTTTTTGAATTAAAAACACAACCTTAATTTGCTGCAAAGATAAAGTTAAAAATACTGATTATTCAAATTTGTTTTATGTTTCATGAAAAATTATAAATTATTTGCATTAAAAATCAATTTTTATAACTTCTCCGAAATCAACTTTATTATTGAAAGCTTCTTTTAACGGCAATGAACTCTGATGGCATAAGATACTTCTGATGATTCCGGCGTGGGCCACAATAACAATTGGCTGATTTGTTTCTGAAACTGTATCAGATAAAAAATTACCGACTCTTTCATGTAATTCAACAAAAGATTCTCCGTTTGAAACTTTGATATTCACAAAATCTTCCATCCATGGATTGAGTTCCTCAGATGGAATTTCGTTCCAGCTTTTCAATTCCCAATCGCCAAAATTCATTTCTTTTAAACGTTCATCTTCCTGATAAGAAATGGTTTTGATATTTTCCTGAATATGTTTTGCTAAAATAACACAGCGCTTTAATGGACTTGAAAAGATAATTGCCTCTGAAGGAAGTTCAGAAATAATTCTGCCGAAAATTTCATCAAATGGAACTGCAATATCAACATCTGATTGTCCGTAACAGATTCCTTTTTCGCAGATGGTTTCGGTATGGCGAACTAGATAAATTTCCATAAAAATAAAATGCTTAAGTAAAATATCACTTCGCAAACCTGTTGTGTAGCGCCAAGACAATCTCCTGTATAACCGTCAATCCATTTCTGAAAATATCGAGCTAAAAAGTATCGAGTTATAAAAACGGGAATTATAGCCAGAAGAAATTTTAAATCAAAATAAGAAAATACAAACAACGGAATTAATCCAAAAAAGAAAGAGCCAAAAACTTCTTTCCAAGTATATTGCTTTGCAATTGGTTTGCTTTTGCTAGAAGCATCTTCACGCGAATATTCGTGTGTGAAAATAATGCTGATTGCTGCCAGACGACTTAATGAATGAGCAGAAATAAATAAAAGGAAAAGTAGTAAAATGTTATTAGTGAAAAGTAAAATGGATTCTGAAAGAAGTTTGAATTTTAATAGAAAAAGTAAAATCAGTCCGATAGCTCCATAAGCACCAATGGCGCTGTCTTTCATAATCATTAGGATTTTTTCTTTGGTCCAACCTCCGCCAAAACCATCACAAACATCGGCAAATCCGTCTTCATGAAAGGCTCCGGTTGTTAAGATAGAAGTAATGATTGCCAATATAACAGCAATTTCCGTTGAAAGAAAAAATGAAAAAAGATAAAAAGCCAGAAAGGAAATACTCCCAACAATCCAACCAATAAATGGGAAATATCTTGTGGCTTTATTTAAATAATCTGGATGATGCGTAATGTTTTTTGGACACGGAATTCTGGTGTAGAACATTAAACAGGTGAAGAAAATATGTAGTTCTTTTTTCATTTATATAATTAGTTTTCCATTTAGTATGTCATTTCGACGAAGGAGAAATCTCCATGAGAAGCTCGACAAAGCTTGGCGTCTGTTTGGACGGAATTACTTGCGGAGATTTCTCCTTCGTCGAAATGACAAAAATGAGAATAAATCACCATGAAACATAATTGTTTTTTAGAAATACAAAACTATTTGCGACTTATCCCCGCACTTTCAAAACTAGCCATTTCATTCAAAAAAGCTTCAGCCGATTTTAAAATAGGAAACGCGACAGCACAGCCTGTTCCTTCTCCCAAACGTAAATCGAGATTTAAAATAGGTTTTGCGTCTAAATAATTGAGCAATTCTGAATGCGCTTTTTCAGCAGAGCAATGGCAAAAAACAGCATTTTGTTTGATGTTCGGATTTATTTTGGAAGCAATTAAATATGCCACAGTACAAATGAAACCATCGACGAGAATTAGCATTTTATGATCAAAAGCAGCCAACATTCCGCCAGCCATTTGAAGAATCTCAAAACCGCCAAAATAGGAAAGTTGCGAGATTAATTCGGCTTGACCGGAATAATTATCTAATGCTTTTTGGAGTAAATTTTGTTTTAGAAGCAGTTTTTCGTTTTCAACTCCAGTTCCTTTTCCGATACATTCTTGAATAGGAAAACCGGTCAAAAGGCTCATTAAAACAGAAGCGGTTGAAGTATTTCCAATTCCCATTTCGCCAAAACCAATGCAGTTTGAACCAGATTTTGCAATATTTTCAACAATCGATTTTCCTTTCTCAAAACAGAAATGAACTTCCGATTCGCTCATTGCGGGAACGTGAAGGAAAGACTGCGTTCCTTTTGCAATTTTAGCATCGATTAATTTGGCATTAGTTGGAAAATCATAGTTGACGCCTGAATCTACAATCGACAATTCAATATTGTTTTGTTTGCAAAAAACGTTTATTGCCGCGCCACCATCCAGAAAATTATTGACCATTTGTCTTGTAACATCCTGCGGATAATCACTTACACCATGATTTGCGATTCCGTGATCGGCTGCAAAAACGATAATATTTGGTTTTACGATTTTTGGATTTAAAGTTTCAAAAACCATTGCCATTTGAAAGGCCAAAGATTCTAGCGTTCCTAAAGAACCTACAGGTTTTGTTTTTGAATCTATTTTTTCTTGTAAAAGTGTATTGAAATCAGATTTGTTTTGTATTTCGTTTTCTGATTTCAAGTCAAAATCTGGAACATTTATTTCATGAATTTCTTTGATTTCAGTGCAAATAGGCGCTTCCGATTTTTGCTTCCAATGCAATTGCTGCAGCATTGGCTGATTGTTGTAATTGGTGGCAGGTTTTCCGATGCAGAAATATCCCAGAGGTTCTATATTTTCGGGCAAATCAAGAATTTTTTTAAACTGATAATAATTGAGAATCGAAACCCAACCCATTCCATAACCTTGTTCTGTAAGCGAAAGCCAAATGTTTTGCGCTGCGCAAACCGAGCTGAATTTTACGGCTTCGTTACTGCCAATTGTACCAATCGTAAACTGATTTAGAACAGAACGGTCGTAAGCAATGATAAGTCCGATTGGTGCTTCTTCGATTGCTTCTAGTTTTAGTGATCTGTAAAGTTCTTTCTGTTCAGGATTGTCGGTAAGTTCTTCGGCTTTTTTATTATAATCTAAAAAAAGCTTTTTAATAGACGTTTTAACCTCGTCTGACTTAATTAGAAAATATCTAGTAGCATCGGTCAATCCGACAGAAGGCGCCCAATGCCCAGCTTGTAATGCTTTCTCAATTACTTCATCTGGAACTTCATCTGTTGTAAAATGTCGGGTGTCTCGGCGGGATTTTAATATATCGTCTAAATTACTCATGTTATAAAATTACAATTTTTAAATTCCAAATTCCAAGCGTTAAGCACCAAAAAAGAAAATTCCAAATTGCAAAACTTATCATAAGCTTTGGAATTTGGAATTTAAAACTTGGAATTTCGTTTCGATTTATTGGAATTTGGAATTTTTAAATTTGAGATTTATCCTTTTATTTTAACCGGAATTCCCGAAACCATCAGTACAACTTGATCGGAATTAGAGGCAAGAAATTGATTCATCCAGCCCTGAAGTTCGACAAATTTCCTTCCTATGTGAGTTTCTGCATGAACCCCCATTCCGATTTCGTTTGTTACAATAATGATATTGGTATTTTCATGTTTGGTAATGGCAAGAAATTCTTTTTTAGCTTCTTCCAAACTAAGCTCTACATCGTTTTTAGTATCAATAAAAAAATTAGTCAGCCAAAGCGTTACACAGTCAATTAAAGCCGTTTTTCCAGAAAAATCAATTTCGCTTAAGTATTTTTCCTTTTCAATATTAGTCCAATGTTCGTCTCTTTCCTGCTGATGACGATCAATTCGAGTTTGAAAATCTGCATCCCATTTTCGAGCAGTCGCTACATACAAAGGAGAGTCGGAAAGTTCTAAAGCTAGTTTCTGAGCATACCCGCTTTTTCCAGAACGTTCGCCGCCAGTTATCAAGTAAATCATTTTTTTTAATTAGTAAGTTATAAATTATGAGTTATAAATTATGAGTTATAAGTTATGAGTTATGAGTTATGAGTTTTGTTTGGCAATTTAAAATTAAATTATGTGCTATTCATTCATAACTCATAATTTATAATTCATAACTCTTAGTAAGGGCAATGTCGGCAGTTGTTTCCGCAACAAGTTCCTCTTTTTAAGTGAAACCAAGCTTTAAAAACGTAATTCCCATTTTCAATATAATAGTCAATTCCTTCAATTAAATTGTCATTTTTGGGCAGTAGCATAGCCTTATTATTAAGAGCCTTTTTTGGAGTAACGGTTTCGATGTAAGCATCAATTTTATCTTCGCAAGCCTCCTTAAAACATGCAGGACAAAGGCAATCGCCTCCATCAGAAAGATTGAAAATAGGTGGATAATCATTACACCAGCACTTATTTTCGGGTGAAGTGTCTCCACATGAAAAAGCGTTTTCACAACTGGAGCAGATTTTTGTTTTTGGTGCATTCATCAAATAAAAGGCTATTTGTTTAAATTTGTACAAATAAAGGTAAACAAAAAAAATAGAAATTAATTTACCTTTGTGGCTACACAAAACATAAAATATGAAATATTTTTTCCATAAATTACCTGTCGTTTTTGTACTACTTATCCTAATCGGATGTAAAAAAAATGAAGCGCAAGATGTTGTAAAAACTACTACTGCCAAAGAAAGTATCGAATTTGCTTCTGGACTTTCGATTGTGAAAAACGAAGGCTATTCAATTGTAAGTGTGAGCAATCCGTGGCCAAATGCTAAGACGAAATTTACTTACATTTTAAAAGAAAAAGACGTACAAATTCCGGATAGTTTAAATAAATATATTGCTATAAAAGTTCCTCTAGAAAGCGTTGTTGTAACTTCAACTACAAATATTCCTTTTTTAGAAATGTTAGAAGTTGAGAATAAATTGGTCGGATTTCCACATACTGATTATATTTCTTCGGAAAAAACAAGAGCATTAATTGACAAAGGTTCTGTAAAAAACGTTGGACAAAATGAAAAACTGAACATCGAACAATTAATAGAATTATCCCCAGATTTGATTGTTACGTTTGGTGTAGATAATAATAATCCGATGCTGGATAATCTTAAAAAAAGTGGTTTAAATGTTTTGATTCAAGGTGATTGGATGGAACAATCTCCACTGGGAAAAGCAGAATGGATTAAACTTTACGGCGCTTTATTCGGAAAAGAAGAAAAAGCAAAAGAATTGTTTGATAAAATTGTAGAAAGCTACAATCAGGCAAAAAAATTAGTTAGCGATAAGCCAGCAACTTCAAAAGTGCTATACGGTTCTATGTACGAAGATGTTTGGTATGTTGCCAAAGGAAATAGTTGGGTGGCAGAGTTTATGAAAGATGCAAAAGCTAATTATTTATGGGCTGATTTAAAAGGAACTGGAAGCGAAGGTTTGTCTTTTGAAAAAGTTTTGGACAAAGCCAAAGATGCTAATGTTTGGATTGCTTCTGGATCTTTTAAAAGTTTGGATGAATTGCAAAAAGCAAATCCGCATTATGCTGAATTTGATGCTTTTAAAAATAAAAGTGTTTATAATTTTGAAGGAAAAGTAGGAGCGACAGGCGGAACAGTTTATTACGAATTAGCGCCAAGCCGCCCAGATTTGGTTTTGAAAGACTACATTAAGATCTTTCATCCCGATTTACTGGCGAGCTACGAATTTACTTTTGCTTCTAAACTGAATTAAATTGGCAAATAAAAAACGAAATACCATTTTATTTGTTGTTTTGGCTTTAGGACTGTTGCTAATGTTTTTTGCGAGCATTAGTTTAGGATCAGTTACAATTCCGCTAAAAGATGTGGTAGCAAGTTTAACAGGAGGTCAGGCAACAAAATCGACTTGGGAATATATTATTATTAATTACCGTCTTCCTAAAACCATCACGGCGGTTTTAGCAGGAACAGGACTCTCAATGAGCGGACTTTTGATGCAAACTTTATTTCGAAACCCGCTAGCAGAACCTTATGTTTTAGGGTTAAGTTCTGGAGCTAGCTTAGGTGTTGCTTTTGTAATTTTGGGAGCAGGATTTCTGCCTTCATTTTTAAGTGTAATTGCATTGTCTTCTTACGCAATCGTTTTGGCATCTACTTTAGGAAGCACCTTGGTTCTTTTCTTAGTTTTAATTGTTTCGCAAAGATTGCGGAATACAATGGCAATCTTGATTGTGGGATTGATGTTTGGAAGTTTTAGCACGGCAATCGTAAGTATTCTGACTTACTTTAGCACGGCTGAACAGCTTCAGAAATTTACTTTTTGGACAATGGGAAACCTCGGAAATCTTTCATGGACAAACATAGTAATTTTAACTTTCTGTGTTGGAATCGGGTTACTTTTGAGTGCCAAAAGTATCAAACCATTAAACGCTTTGCTGCTTGGAGAAAATTATGCCAAAAGCATGGGGTTGAATTTTAAACAGGCTAGATTAATAATTATATTGGCAACCAGTTTATTATCTGGGGCAATTACTGCATTTGTAGGGCCAATTGCTTTTGTTGGTTTAGCAGTGCCTCATATTGCAAAGCTGACTTTTCATACGAGCAATCATACTATTTTGTTTTGGAGTACTTTATTTTTTGGTTCGATAATAATGCTGTTTTGTGATATTGTTTCACAAATGCCTGGTTATGATGTCACGCTACCAATAAATGCAGTTACGTCTATTATTGGTGCACCGGTTGTTATTTGGCTGGTAATGAGAAAAAGAAATTTTTAGTAATTTATTCTGCCACAGATTACAAGATTATACAGATTTTTTTAAATCATTAGACAAAGAAAAGAAATTTAGAACCTTAGCATCTCAGAACCTTAGTACCTTTAAAAATGAAAAACATCTTAACAACTTCGAATCTAAATATTGGATACAAATCCAAGAAAGGAGTTACGACTATTGCTGAGAATCTTAATCTTAATCTTGAAGCAGGTAAATTAATCACTTTGATAGGGGCAAACGGAATTGGAAAATCAACTTTATTACGAACGATTACTGGGATTCAAAAGCCTTTATCGGGAAATGTTTATTTGAACGAAAGAAATATTTCAGACTATCAGCCTTTAGAATTGGCACAAAATCTTAGTTTGGTTTTAACCGAAAAACTACCGCCAAGTAATCTTTCTGTTTTTGAATTAGTTGCTTTGGGTCGCCAGCCTTATACCAATTGGGTTGATAAATTGTCTGACGAAGATATTCTAAAAGTTCAGGAAGCAATGCAATTGACGCAAATCGAGCATTTGGCTTCAAAAAAACATTTCCAAATTAGTGACGGACAATTACAGAAAGTCTTAATTGCAAGAGCTTTGGCACAAGATACACCGTTAATCATTCTAGATGAACCCACAACACATCTTGACTTGCTTCATAAAGTTTCTTTATTCAAATTATTAAAAAAACTTACAGAAGAAACCCAAAAATGCATTCTGTTTTCTACACATGATATCGATTTGGCCATTCAATTAAGTGATGAAATGATTATCATGACGCCGGAAAATATAGTGCAGGATCAGCCTTGTAATTTAATTTCGAATGGAAGTTTTAGCAATTTGTTCAAAGATGAAAATATTGTTTTTGATGCTGAAAAAGGGAAGTTTATTGTGAGTTAATATTATTGTTTTCAAAACGAATACGGTAGACATGAAGCAAATTTTCTAATTCTTGATTTTTTACGTCCAATTCTCCAATATCAATCTTTTCATTATTAAATGCCAAATATGTTGTGGAATTTCGTCCTGTTGTTTCGGTAAAAACTCTATCGTTTTTTATGTTTTTCCATTTAATAAGCTTTTCATCTTTTAATTTTATTCCTTCAGCATTAATTATAATTTGAGGGCTTTTATCTCGTGACTTTTTAATTTGACCATTAGTTAAATAAAGACCAAAACCTAAAAATAATAGCCCCCAATATTCTTTTTCATACAGCATATATAGACCTAGTAAAATACTGCTTAAATAAATTCCCAATAAGAAAAGAACAGTAATTCTTGAATAATAAATTAATGTTTCTTTTGGAACAGAAATGTCATCTTTATAGATGTCATTTTCTAGAAATTTTTTATCTAACTGTTTTAATTTTTGTTTTTGCTGATAGTTTTTAAATTCTGTCTTTTCGAACCAACTTCCGCTTTTCCAAATCAATTTTTCTTCAACAGCTTTTCTCTGTAATTCGTGAATATTTCGAACATTTTCATATGCCCAAATTTTCCAGTTATTGACAAAATAGCTCCATACAAGCCATCCAGACACAAATCCCAAAACAAAGCTTACGGGAATAATCCATCCTTCTAGTAATTGTATATACGAAAGGTAGATTCCGCCATAAATAAGGCCAAAAGTTACAATCATTGGCAAATATTTTAATTGCCATCTGCCTTTGCTTAATGCCTGTTCTACAGTTACGCTTTCTTTCATAAAGTTAAAGAAGAATTTTAATTACATTATTTCAATTAAGCAAATAAACAATTAAACCTTTTTTAATCCAATCTGCCTCTTCGCTTCACCAACCACAAAAGCAACCGAATTAGCAATATTAAAACTGCGAATAAGCGGAGACATCGGAATCGTTAAATGATTTTCGAATCTTGCCATAAATGCTGCGCTCAAACCAACGCTTTCTTTTCCGAAAACCAGCCAGTCACCATCTTGAAATTCGTTTTCTAAATAAGATTTATCAGAATGCGAACTCATTAAAAAAACACGAGATTGATCTGGAATCTGTGCAATCCATTCCTCTACATTTTGATATTCGGTAACGTCTAGATGAACCCAATAATCCAATCCCGAACGTTTTAGATTCTTGTCGTTTATTACAAATCCGAAAGGGTGAATTAAATGAAGACGGCTTTCTGTACCCACACATAATCGGCCGATATTTCCAGTATTATTTGGTATTTCTGGTTCTACAAGAACAACGTTTAACATCTTTTTTGAGTTATGAATTATGAGTTATGAGTTTTTTGGAATTATCTAATTGTCACATTATCTAATTTTCTAATTGAAAATCGGAAACTTCTAAAACTTCTCCTGCTTTTAGGTTTTGCAAATATACATTTCCTATTCGAACACGAACCAGACGAAGCGTTGGAAAACCAACTGCTGCAGTCATTTTTCGAACCTGACGAAACTTTCCTTCTTTTACCGTAATAGAAGCCCAAGAAGTCGGGCCATGCCGTTCGTCTCTAATTTTTTTGGCTCTCGGTCCAAAATCTGGAATTTCAGTAACGATAAAAGCAGTACAGGGTTTTGTTTTGTATTTTCCGCCATCAAGACCAATTTCGACACCTTTTTGCAATTGCTCGATTGCATCGGGAGTAATGACACCGTCAACTTGAACGTAGTATTCTTTGTCTACTTTTTTGCTTCTTACTTGTTCGCTTACCATTCCATCAGTTGTCAATAAAAGTAAACCTTCAGAATCTTCATCCAATCTTCCAATTGCCATTGTTCCTTCAGGGAAATC
The DNA here is from genome assembly GCF_023656565.1 of Flavobacterium tyrosinilyticum. Classification (GTDB taxonomy): domain Bacteria; phylum Bacteroidota; class Bacteroidia; order Flavobacteriales; family Flavobacteriaceae; genus Flavobacterium; species Flavobacterium tyrosinilyticum. The sequence goes on along the minus strand of NZ_JAMOKG010000004.1, from coordinate 54,383 downwards.
GTGCAATTCGCCCAAAAGCTTTTTCTTTCTTTTTAATTCATAAATAAATTGGCTTAAATAGCCGTAAGGTTTAAAAAGAATGAAGTGTTGGTGCATTTTTAATTTTTTGCAAAGATAGTTCCTTTCTTAAAATTAAAACCAATTACGGCTTTTGAGATTTCATTTTTTTCAGCCATTGGTACACAAACCAAATTACGGTTACAGCAAAAATGACAATTAAAACAGGATAATAGTTTCTAAAAAAATCATGAAAATAACTTCCAACTAAAATATAAATTGAAGCCATACAAAGTTTAATCAAGATAAATTCGGCATTAGACCAACTGGTTTTGATTTTGAAGAAATTCATAGTGATAAGGTTGTTAAGTTGCTTTGAATAAAGATAATAAATAAAAAAGCAGATGGCAATTATAAAAGAAATGCAATCTTAAGTCATAATTTTTTTGGAGTTAGAATTCGTAATATTATCATTTAAATCTAAAAATGATATTGTTATGGAAACGAATAATTTAGGAACAAAAAAGATAAACGGAACGCAAAAGGATATTGATGAATCTAAAGGAAAAAACGTTTCGCACGATAAAGAACTAAAAGATGCCAAATTGAATAAAGAATTGGTGACCGATACCGATGGGGATAAAAAAATTGTGGAAAGAGCCCGAAACGAAAATGAAGATATTAATGAAACGCATCATCAAGTAAATCCTGATAATGCAAATGCAAATCGTGGAGTGGAAACAGAGGATGAGGTAAAAAAAACGGTTGAGAATAAAGATCACAATTCTGATATAACACCCAATCGATATCCAAACTCACATCCCGATAATCATAAAGATCGTGGGAATATGAAATTGGATGAAGAGGAATAAGACAATACGAAATTTTAAGCAAAATGGAGTCAAATTAATGTCAAATAACATAAGATTAGCGGTTCGCGTTAATGTTATTGTAAACTCTTTTTAAAGCTTCGGTATCGGCTGAGATCTTCGTAAATTAGAGGTATCAATTTAAAAACATATTTAAAATGGCACTTTTAGAAAACAAAGTAGCTTTTGTATCTGGCGGAGGATCAGGAATCGGACGCGCAGTTGCAGAAGCCTACGCTCGAGAAGGAGCAAAAGTAGTAGTATCTGATATAAATGTAGAACACGGTGAAGAAACCGTAAATAATATAAAAGAAAAGGGCGGAGAAGCTTTTTTCGTAAAAGGAGACTCGTCGAGTGCAGCTGATAATAAACATATGGTTGAGGTGACAGTTTCTAAATATGGTCGTCTGGATATCGCGTGTAATAATGCAGGTATGGGAGGACCAGCCAAACCAACAGGAGAATATGATCCAGAGGCTTGGGATAAGGTAATAGGATTAAATTTAAATGGTGTTTTTTATGCCTGTCGTTACCAATTAGAACAAATGGAAAAAAACGGAGGAGGAAGCATCGTCAACATCGCTTCAATTCACGGGCAAGTTGCGGCTCCGCTTAGTCCAGCTTACACTGCTTCTAAACATGCCGTGGTTGGATTGACAAAGAATATAGCAGTAGAGTATGCACAAAAAAATATTCGATGCAATGCTGTTGGGCCAGGTTATATTGAAACTGCACTTTTAAAAGACAATTTAAATAAAGAAATGATGCAGGCCGTTGCGGCAAAATCTGCAATGAATCGTTTAGGAACAGCAGAAGAAATTGCCGAATTGGTAACTTTTTTAAGTTCTGAAAAATCTTCTTTCACAACAGGAAGTTATATAATAGCCGATGGTGGTTATACAGCAGTCTAATTATTTTTTAGAGTAAATAACAAGACAATTGGAAAAAAGCAGTAAGCGAAAGTTTACTGCTTTTTTTGTTTAAAATAGGCTGAATTTGTAGGAAAGACAGGAGTTTCTGAGGGTTTTTGATGTGATTGTTATTTTGAATAATGTTTTGTGTTAGATGTTTTTTATTGATTTTATTTTATTATCTTTAAGATTGTGTTAAGTTTTATTGAATTATATTGATAAATGACCAAACATTAAATTTATAGTTTTGTAACATTAGCTTAATTTTAAAGGCAATAAATTTGAACTCTAAAAACTCTATTCTTTAACGTATGAAAAACAATTACTCTTTTCGTCATGTAATGACTTTTTTGGTTTTTTTATATTGTTTTGTGCTAAGTGCGCAGAACATGCCAGATAAACGTTCAATACCTTACACGCAAAAATTTGAGGAATTAGTAGCCGGAACTACTACAGCATACCCTGTTGGTTTTCAGGGATGGACAGTTACCGGGCAACCAGGAGCCAATTTTAAAACTATTGCGCCTGCAGCCAATGCAGTTTTGGCAGCTGTTGCATCTAATTCGCCAGCATCTGCTGCATCTGGTACGGGGAATGTTTATAATTATGATGGTAAACTAGGCTTTTTAAACACTGGAAGTGTTGATTATACTATTGGTTTTGCCTTTTCAACTTCTGGAGTAACAAATGTAAGGGTTAAATATGATGCAATGACTATTCGTAATCCATATGGGCTTCCTGGAAATCCAGTTTCAAGCCGAATAAATGAAATGGTATTGCAATATCGTATTGGAACAACTGGAGAGTTTACATCTTTGTTAGGGACAGTTTATACTAATAATACAGTTTTGCAGACTGGAAATACTACCGAACCGCAAAATCTTCAGACTATAAAAGTAACTTTACCAGCAGCATGTAATAATCAGGAGGAAATTCAAATTAGATGGATTTCAAGACAAATTTCAGGTGCGGGTTCTCGTCCATCTTTTGCAATTGATAATATAGATATTGAAAAAGATCTTTTTGCTCCAGTTAATATTACAGGCTATCCAAAGGCAACTAATGTTTTAGGTGATAGTTTCGATTTTATTGATAAAATAGATGAAATCGGAAAGACATATTATGTACTATTGCCTGGTGGCAGTACAGAACCAACAGTTGCACAAATAAAAGCAGGACAGGATTCAAACGGAACCGCAGCACTGCAATCTGGGGTTTTTGATATAACAAATCCGGCTCAGGAATATGTAAAAAGTTTTACGGGATTAAATTTAAATACTGCTTATAGTGTTTTCTCTATTTCTGAGGATCCTTATGATAATTTACAAAATTCAGTTAGTAAAACAGATGTTACAACACTGAGCGTGATGCCCCCTGCGATATCTCCATCTGTTGCTGTATTGAATTTAGGAGGTACTGAACCAAATTTTGATGCTTTAACAAAAAGCTACCAAATAGGAGCTTCTGATCTTACTGCGAATGTAGTCGTTACTGCATCAGGAAGTTTTACTATTTCAAAAGATAATACGACATTCACAACATCTTTATCATTTATTCCTACTGATTTTGATTCTAATGCGACACCAACTGTTTATGTAAAATTTACTCCAACTTCTGTTGGCAGTTTCACGGGTTCTATAACTCATGAAACAACAGGAGGTACAACTAAAACAGTTAATTTAACTGCTTTTGGAGTAAATCCTTATGTGCAAAATTTTGACGATCCAAATGTTTTTGTAAACAGTAAATGGTCACAATACAATGAGGCAGGACCTTTAAACCAATGGACTCACACTACGCAATCACGTAATGTTAATTCTGGAACTGGAGCGGTTTTAATGAATGGATATTCAGACAGTGGAGCAAGTAAAGATTGGTTAATTTCTCCAAGATTACGTTTAGATGGCTTTACTCAAATTCCGTTGTTATCTTTTTATTCTCGTCAATTTTATGATGGACCATCGTTAAAATTAATGGTTTCAACCAATTATGATGGAATTAGCGATCCAAATACAGCAATATGGACACCACTAAATGGTAAATTTCCGGAAACTACAGGAAGTTATGCAAAATCTGAGTTTATAAATTTAGCCGCTTATAAAACAGATCATACCTATTTGGCTTGGGTTTACGAAACTGCTTCTGGCGGACTTGATAATGCTGCAGAATGGTCTTTTGATGACTTTGCTATTATCGACGAATCGAAATATGTAGATTCTAACCCGCGTTTAGATTTTGCAGATGTAAGCCCGAATTCAGTTTCTGCTAGTCAATCTTTTGTTTTTAATGCAGCAGGTTATGGCGATATTACTATTGCTGCTCCATCTTCTTATGAATTATCAGGAGATAATATCTCATTTGCGTCAAGCATTATTGTTTCTTCTGCAGATGCCTTAATAGGAAAAACAGTTTATGCGAGATTTGCACCAACAACAAAAGAACCAACTATTTCTGGTGTTTTAACTATTACAGGAACCTCTCTTAATAAAGAAATTGGTTCACTTACAGGATCTTCTATACTAAAGGAAGATACTTATGATGTGGTGTCTTATAATTTAGAGTTTTTTGGAACTGATGTTAAAGATAAAACGGGTAAAGAATTTGGACCAACAAATGATGCGTTGCAAATAGAAAACGTGGCCAAAGTAATGAACAAATTAAATGCAGACGTTTATGTCGTTCAAGAAGTTTCAGATGAACCGGCACTAGATGTTTTAATTCAAAAAATTAGTGTTAACGGAAAAACATTCGATAAAACAATTTCAACTTCCTGGTCTTACTCATTCCAAGCTTTAGATCCGTATTTTCCACCTCAAAAATTGGTTGTGATTTACAATACCCAAACAACTACTGTAAAAAGCACAAAAGTATTGTTTAAAGATTTGTACGATCAAGTTCGTTTTAACACGGTAGTTTTACCAGGTTATCCAGGAACAGATACTCCAGAAAAAAACGATGATAGTTTTTTCTCATCAGGACGTCTTCCTTATTTGGTTCAGGTTGAAGCTAATGTTGGCGGAGTAAAAAAAGAAATTAACTTGATTGATCTTCACGCACGTGCAAACAGCGGAACTGATATTTCAAAATACAATCAGCGTAAGTATGATATTGACTATCTAAAAGATGCATTAGATGCTGAATATCCAGATGCAAATTTGATTCTTTTAGGAGACTTTAATGATGATGTTAAAGCGTGGGTTGGAAATGCAAATACAGCTTCGTCTTATAAGAAATTTGTAGATGATACTACTAATTATAATGCTTTAACATTAGGTATTAGTCAGGCTGGAGCATATAGTTTCTTAAGTTCGCAAGGATTTTTAGATCATATCTTAATTTCAAACGAATTGAATGAAGATTATATCGCCAAATCAATTGCAGTTTACGATCCAAGAAATGATATCGCAAATTATACAACAACAACTTCAGATCACGGACCAGTAATTGCTCGTTTCGAATTGAAAAAAGACGTGCTTTCGACACCTGATTTTGGGAAAAATAAATATTTCGTAAAAGCATATCCAAATCCTGCGACAGATGTTTTAAATTTTGATATTAAAACAACGCAAGGAAGAGATTTGAAAATTAGATTATATGATTTTAATGGTCGTGCGATTGGAAATCCAATTACCGTTAAAAATGAATCTGAAGTTAGTACAGCTGTTGTTGCAGTTGGAAATCTAGTTTCTGGAGTTTATTTCTACACGGTTTCAGAAAACAATAAAGTAATTTTTAAAGATAAAGTTATTAAGAAATAAGGAACTTTAATAGAACAGAAAAGGCAGTCATTTTAGTGACTGCCTTTTTTTTATAAAAATAATTTTCTTAATTCCTCTAAATCAATTTTACTTTGATCTGAAAAGTTAAAGAAATAATCCAATTGCCATTTCTGCGTTTTCTGAGCTTGTTTGCTCGTGGTTTCATCCCAAGGAGGGTAAACTCTTGTCGCTCTAATTCCTTCTTTATTTTGGGTAGAAAAAATACCTTTTTCAAGTAGCGTTTTCTTCGGAAAAATAAATTGTCCCCAATTATGATCTTTTCGAACATTGACAATTACAAAATCAATAGCATCAGAATAATCAAAAGGTTCTATCGTTCCGGTTTGATTTCTTTTCCACAAAGTAACAAACTGCCCCGTTTTGGTTGGAGTTATTTTGGCCTCTCGATAACAAATGTTTTTATGGTTTAGCAGAAAACGATACGCGCTGTATTCTTCGCTTTCAAGTTCCTTTTGCAAAGAAATTGCCTGTAATTCGGCTTTGTCAAAAACATTTTTTTTGCATAATAATAAATCAGGGGATGTAGCAATAAAATCCATAAAAAATCAACTCTAAATTTTTCTGAAAATTACTACAAATTTACTTTAGAAAGAAACATTCAGACCAAAATTTAATCCCCATTGGAATTGGTTGAAAGACTGACTGTTTAACGGATTGATATAATAATTCATAGCAGGCTCAACAAAAACATTGGTTTTTTTATAGACACGATATTGAACCGTACTACTCAAAGTAGAACCATAAACATAATCATTTGCATTCATGTTTTCTCCTATAGAATGCCCATCCAAATTCACATTATTAGAAATTAATTTACCCACAAAACCACCTGTATTTAAATTAATGCTGGCTTTATTTTTATTAAAAATAGAATAAGAAACCTCAAGAGGCATTTCTACATATCTTAAATTTTGATCCAATTTACCTGTTTGCACATTTTCATTTTTCATAGCTTCTTTTGTGCTATTTGAAACCAAAAAATATTCTTGCCTTGTTGCATCTGATGACGCAACTGGACTACTGTCGGCATAGGAAGCGGCAGGAGCAAAAAAAGCATTGTTTTTGGCGCTTACATAAGAGACATTGGCAACGCTTTGTCCTAATTCGCTAATTTTTAAACCAGAACCAACAGCCCATTTTTTGTTAATGCTGTATTTTGTTTTTACACCATAAGAATTAGATTGTTTAGAATCGTTTACGTTACCTAATGTTTTTTCGTTTTTAGTGTTTTCAGAACTTGCAACACCAGCAAAAACGGCAACTGCCCATCTTTCTTTTTTATCAATCAAATTATCTTTTTTCTCTTTTTCTTGTTTTTGCTTTTCTGGAGTTAAGATTCCTTTTTCTAAATTCTGAAGTTCAGCCAACTGCATAGAATCGGTTTTGCTCAAACTGTTGGTGATTTTTACATCGTCTTTTATAATAACTGCTTTGTCATTGCGTTTATTCTCATTTTTACTAGAAACCGCATTATTTGAATTGTATACATTGCTGTTTGTAAAAGAGTTATTATTTACAGAATAGCGCTGATTATTGAAAGCAAGATTTTTATTGTTCTTCGGAGTAATCTGTTCTTCAAAAATCGAATTTGAAAGCTGTTTTTTTGCTGTCGAATTAAATTTGTTTTGTTTGCCAAATGCAACTCTTTCTTCAGAAATTCCTTTATTAGAAGATTTTGCATTATTTTCTAAAATAGATTTTTTAGAAGATTTCAAAATAGATTTATTTTCTGCTGAACCAGAGTTTTGAAACGCGACAGATTGGTTCGGAGCATTTGCTGGAACTCCTGTACTAGATTTTTTAGAAGATTTTGCAATTGCTTTTTCTTCTGATACACCCGAGTTTTGATAAGCGACAGATTGATTCGGAACATTGGCAGGAGTTGGTGTAATGTGTTTAGAATCTTTTTTATTGGTTTCGTTTTTAGAATTTGTTTCCGCTACAGAAGTTTCTTGAACTGGAATTCCTGATTCTGTATTAAATTGATTTTTTCTTGTCGAATTGTGGTTTAAAGAATCTTCTGTTTTTCCAAGATTTTTATTTTGATCTAAATTTCTGTTGTTAGAATTATCGTTTGTTTTTTTATCCAAAACAACACTGTTATTGTTGTTTTCTAAACCGCCATTGTTGATTTTTATATTTTCAGGCGAAGCAGTAAAATGTAATATTGAAGGCAGAAGCAACCCTAATAATAAGCATGCAGCAGCCGACCACCAAAGAACAACTCTCTTCTTCTTTTTAGGTTTGTCTAATTTTTCTTCAATCTGACTCCATAACTCTGGAGGCGGAACACTGGAAAAGTCTTCCATTGATGAAAAAATATCTTCTATTTTTTGCTTCTTCATGCTGTTTTAAAATTTTTTATGCTCAAAATTCGCTTTTGTAATATATGCTTGGCGCGATTTAAATTTGATTTTGATGTCCCTTCGGAGATTTTTAAGAGTTCGGCGATTTCTCTGTGTTTCATTTTTTCAAATACATACAAGTTAAAAACCGTCCGATATTGATCTGGTAAATCCCGAATGTACTCCAGCAGTTTTTCCTGTTCTATCGGAATAGCTTCTAGTTCCTCTTCTTCAACAAAATCGGTATCGGGATCAAAAACATCTAAAAAGAAACTCTCCTTTTTCTTTTTGTTTAAAGTCTCGATAAGTTTGTTTATAAAAATCCGTTTCAGCCAGCCTTCAAAACTTCCTTCAAATTTATATTGGCTTATTTTCTGAAACGCAATTACAAAGGCCTCTTGAAAAACATCTTTCGCGTCATCCTCGTTCTTCATATATTTCAAACAGATACCATACAAAACAGGAGAGAACAACTGATAAATTTTCAGTTGTCCCTCCCTGTCATTTTTCATGCACAGTTTGATATATTTTTCTAACTCGTCTTTCAAGAAATGGTTCAAATTTGATTTTGCAAAAATAGTTTTAAATAGCTTACAAAACTATCTTTTAAAAATAGTTCGAGTGCCGTCTTGACTGTTGCTTACAATTGTTAGGTTTTGATTGTCAAGGTTTTCTATTACGTAAGTTTTGCCTTCAAACGTAATTAGATCATGTTCCGACTGGTCAAAATATCCTTTTCTTTTTTCTATTAGATAAGCACTGTTTCTTATCTCCACATTGTCTTTATAAGTAATAACCCTTCCCTCTGCAGTAAAGATGATTTTCTTGTTAAACCCGATTGATTTTGGGGTTGCCACATAAGGATTGTTAGAACCTCCTATAGATTTTTCCCAAATCCAAGTATTTATTATTGATCCCGCTGCTGCTTCTCTAGAAGTATTTACAGAAATCATTGATGTAAAAAGAAAACAGACAATAAAAGATAAAAAGAGTTTCTTCATGATTGTATTATTTTAAGCTAGTAATTTTTTCTTGAATCGTTTTTTTGAAAATTTTTATTTCAGCACTTTGGTCTGCAGTGTCGTTGTTGTCGATATAAACCTTAGTAAGGCTTGCTCCTTGACGCAGTTCAAAATAAATTCCGCCTTGATCTCCAGCATCCGGAGTACCGTATGTTTTAGTTTGTCCTTTTAAAGCTAAAATCTCTGCAGGAACATCTTTTAATAGTAAAGTATATTCGCCCCTTTTGATTGTTGGAGTATATCTGTATTGTCCAAAATCATATTGTTTTGCTCCAACATTTAAGAATTTTAAAGTGTTGTAATCATTAATTTGATAGAATTTTTGACAGTCTGAACTTAAACATTGGTTATTGAAGCTTCCAATAATAATATTATCTGCATTTTCTGTAGTTTTATTGAAAATCATTCCTTTTGATGTTTTCGGAATCAAAACAAAATCAGTTGGATATGTAGGAGTTTGAGTTACGTTTTCGCCTACAGCAGGAGTTCTTTCGTAATAGTTCACTACGATTTCACAATTGTTTTCTACAATAGAGCTAATTACAATTTCGTAACCACTTGTAGGTTTAGCACCAGCAAAAATTCCAACTAAATATTCTTTTGTAAAATCAATATTTGGGTCACTTGCTACAGGACAGCTGTTCGCATGTTTTGTGAAATACTCATTCATTTTTTCTTGAGATCCCACAACAATTGCCGCTGGATTATTTTGCAATGTTTTTTCAGTATAATTACAAGAGAAAGGAAAACCAGTAAAATTTACAACTGTATTTGTACCGCAATCTACATAGTTATTTCCGTCATTGAGAGAACAGGCGCTGAATCCGAAGGCTACAAATAAGCCAATCATTAATTTTTTCATAATTATTTTAATAGGTTTATATTTTAGTAGATAGGGGTTTCAAAAAAAGGTTGCGTTGAGGTGAAATTTTTTTTGAAATAAAATGTTGGTTTAGTTTGGATTGGGAATGAATTAGTGAAATTTCTATTTTAAAAACTAAGCACTACGTATTATTGCGTACTTTTACGTAAAATAGACTTAGTTATGACCGATTATATACCGTTTTTATTAGGATTTGTTGTTGCGCTTTTTATAGGCATATACGTAGGCAGGATGCTTTCTGCATCAAAATCTCAGTCAGAAAAAGCTATTTATGAGGAAAGATTAAATGCCATAAACGGTCAATTGCAAATGCAGAAAGAGCAGTTTGAAAACGAAAAAAATAATTTGCAGAAACAATTGCAGCTGAGTATTACTGAGAAAGAAAACATTCGAACAGAAAAAGATAGTTTGGCCATTCAGCTTTCTAAAAAAGAAGTAGATTTTGAAAATTTATGGGAACGCCATAAAGAGCAAAAAAGTGAAATCAATGAACTTCAGGAAAAATTCACCAAAGAATTTGAAAATCTTGCCAACAAAATTCTAGAAGAAAAATCGGCAAAGTTTACAGAACAAAATACCGTGAACATGAAAAATATCCTGACGCCTTTGCAGGATAAGATTCTGGTTTTTGAACAAAAAGTAGAACAGACTCATAAAGAAAGTATTGACTATCATGCAGCGCTTCGTCAGCAGATTATTGGTTTGAGTGAAATGAATGCGCAAATGAGCAAGGAAACTTTAAATCTTACTAAAGCACTAAAAGGCGACAGTAAAATGCAGGGAAATTGGGGCGAATTGGTTCTAGAACGTGTTTTAGAAAAATCGGGATTAGAGAAAGGAAGGGAATACGAAGTACAGCAGAGTTTTACAAATAGTGAAGGAAACCGAGTTTTGCCAGATGTTGTCATTAATCTTCCAGATGGTAAAAAAATGATTGTCGATTCTAAAGTTTCGCTTTCTGCTTACGAAAAATGGGTTAATGAAGAATCTGAACTTTTAAAAATAGAATTTCTTAAAGAACACGTAATCTCTATAAAAAGGCATGTGGAGCAGTTGGGCAGTAAAAACTATCACGATTTGTACCACATGGAAAGCCCAGATTTTGTACTGCTCTTCATTCCGATGGAGCCCGCTTTTGCCATTGCTTTAAACGAAGATCCTTCTTTGTACACAAAAGCATTTGACCGGAATATTGTAATTGTAACGCCAAGTACACTTTTGGCAACGTTAAGAACAATTGACAGCATGTGGACCAATCAAAAGCAGCAGGAAAATGCTTTGGAAATTGCTAGACAAGCTGGAGCCTTGTATGATAAATTTGAAGGTTTTGTTTCTGATTTAGTCCGAATTGGAAATAAAATAAAAGATACCAAAACAGAATACGAAAGCGCTATGAATAAATTGGTTGACGGAAAAGGAAACTTAATTTCGAGCGTAGAAAGATTAAAGAAAATGGGAGCAAAGGCAAAAAAAGCGCTTCCAGAAAATATTATTGCAAGAGCGATCAATTCAGATGAGAATGAATTATTGAATTAGAGAAGAGGAAAGAAGCGAGGGAAAAGAAGCGAGGGAAAAGAAGCAAGAGAAAAGAATATAGAATATAGAATATAGAATATAGAATATAGAATATAGAATACAACTAATCAACAATACCAATACCAAAAACATGAGTACAGATTTTAAGCCAGTTTCATCATCAAAAGTTAGTATATCAGAATTAATGTTGCCTTCGCATACCAACTTTAGTGGTAAAATTCACGGGGGTTATATTTTGCAATTATTAGATCAAATTGCTTTTGCATCGGCATCAAAATTTAGCGGGAATTATTGTGTAACCGCTTCAGTAGATACCGTAAACTTTCTTAAGCCAATTGAAGTGGGAGAATTGGTTACCATGAAGGCTTCTGTAAATTATGTCGGAAGAAGTTCTATGGTAGTAGGAATTCGTGTAGAAGCAGAAAATATTCAGACAGGCGTTATTAAACATTGTAATTCGTCTTATTTTACAATGGTTGCCAAAGATAAAGAAGGAAAAAGCGTTCAGGTTCCAGGATTGATTCTGTCTAATTTGCAAGAAGTACGTCGTTTTAGAAAAGCAATAAAACATATTGAAGTGCGAAAAGAAGTTGAAGAACACGAAAAATTAGCCAATATAAATTCTATCGAAGATCTAGCAAGCTTAGAAAAATATAATGTTCTATTAGAAATCAGCTAAATTTTCTTATATTTATTTGATATACATTAAATACTAGAAAATATGATCAAGTTTGGATATACAATTTTATACGTTGAAAATGTCGAAGAATCTATTGCATTTTACGAAAATGCATTTGGTTTTTCGAGAAAATTTGTCTCGCCAGATGGTGATTATGGCGAATTAATTACAGGAGAAACAACACTTTCATTCGCTTCAAAAAAATTAGCTTCAAAGAATTTGCCTGATGGCTTTATCGAAAGCAGTTTAGAAGACAAACCTTTTGCAATAGAAATTGGTTTTATAGTAGAGAATGTACCAGAAGTTTTACAAAAAGCCACTTCCTTTGGAGCAGTTATGGTTTCAGAACCTGTAGAAAAACCATGGGGACAAGTTGTAGCGTACGCAAGAGATTTAAATGGCTTTTTAATCGAGATTTGTACAGAAGTTAAAATGTAATTTTGAGAACATTTCACTTCAAACAATTCCCATTTCACAACAAAAAAATATTCACAAATATTTAGCATAAGTACCAAAACTTTGCATGCATAAATTCCGTAACTTTAAGTATAATTATTGGGTTACGGAATTTTTTCACTGAGTATTGCCGTTCGATTTTTCAGATTATTAAGAATCTGATTTTTTTATTTTCTCTTAGTCCAGATAAATTGAATGACATAATTGTTTAAATGCAGACGATTATGAAAACAACTACTTTATTATTTTTATTTTTTACGGCCTTTTCAGTCATTGCCCAAGACAAATTTTTCACTAATACGGGAACAATAAACTTTGAGGCGTCTGTTCCTTTATTTGAAGAAGTGAGAGCTGTAAATAGACAAGTTGCTATACTTTTAGAACCTAAAACAAGTACTTTTATTTGTACTGTTATCATCAAAGACTTTCGTTTCAAATTGGATTTAATGCAAGAGCATTTCAATGAAAATTACATGCAAAGCAATCGTTATCCTAAAGCGGTGTTTAAAGGAAAGATTGAAAAATTTGATTTGAAAGATATTAATGAAGTAGAAAAAGAATATCATATAAAAGGGAAACTTAATCTACGCGGAAAATCGAAGGAGATTATTGTAAATGCTTTGATTAAAAGAGTTCCAGAGGGAATTCAGATAATTTCAGATTTTCCAATCGCAGTATCCGATTTTAATATTAATATTCCAACTCCTATAGCATCGAAAATTGCAAAAACGGCCAATACAGAACTAACGGGTATTATTCGTAGCGATGAGACCATGCTGACTTTGAAATAAGAATTACTTTATACAATTAATAAGTGTCTTTTCTAAATCTGTAAATTGAAACTCAAAACCTGTTTTTTGAATTTTTTCTGAAGAAACGCGCTGTCCTGTTAAGATGGCCTCACTCATTTGTCCCAACAGAATTTTTAATACAATTGCCGGAACTTTAGGAATCCATATACTATAATCGTAGAGTTTAGCCATAGTTTTAGAAAATCGGGAGTTTGTGGTATTGTCGATTACACATGCATTGTAGGCACCTTCGAGTTTGGTGTCTTCAATGCTTTTTAAATAGATCTGGCACAAATCTTCAATATGAATCCAAGGAAGATATTGCTTGCCAGAACCTAAAACAGCACCAAAACCAGATTTAAATGTAGGAACCATTTTTTTTAAGAAACCTTCGTTTTTACCAAAAACAATTCCAGTTCTAATTTTGACTGTTCGAATATTTAAAGAACCAATTTTATCGGCGGCATTTTCCCATTTCTGACAAGTAATGCCAAGAAAATCATCGGCTGGAGGGGTATTTTCAGTACAGATTTTATGACTAGTAATGGCACCATAAATTCCAATGCCTGAAGCAGAAATAAACGCTTCCAGCTTTTTATTGTTCATCTCCAAAATAGCATAGATCATTTCAACCGGTCTTACGCGACTTTCAATAATGGCTCTTTTGCGTCTTTTAGTCCATCTCTTTTCGACAATTCCTTCTCCAGCAAGGTGAATAATATAATCGGCATTTAAAACCGCATTTTTGTCAATGTAGTTTTTCTTTAGATCCCATTTATAATAGGTCACTCTTGGAGTACTTTCTCTATCAGAACGACTCAAAATGGATACGGAAAAACCTGCTTCGATCAGAACATCTGTCAAATATTTCCCGACGAAACCAGTTCCGCCTGTTAATAGAACATTTTGAGCCATAATAGTTTATAATATATTTAACAGTGTATCGTGTTTAAGGATTAGTAAAGGTACTTAAACAATGTTTACCTTTATGGCAAATTCTAAATTTTAATAAAATGGCGACTAAAAAAAAGGTAATTACCAAAGATGATATCGTTTCAAAATATATGGAAGAGGTTTTAGAAAAAGGTCAAAAACCAAAATCGGTTTATCATTTTGCTAAAGAAAATGATTTTACTGAAGCTGAGTTTTATACTTTCTTTGGAACATTAGAAGGTTTAGAAAAAGAAATTTTTCGACTGTTTTTTGAAAACACGGTGAACCTTCTTCACAAAAATGGAGAATATCAAGGATATGATATGAAGAATAAAATGTTAAGTTTTTATTTTACTTTCTTCGAAATCCTGACAGCCAACAGAAGTTATGTTTTGCAATCCCTTAAAATAGATCGAAACCCAATCAAAAATTTAGTTCAGTTAACAACACTTCGCAATAGTTTCAAAGACTATGTTGCTGAGATTTTAACTGATGATTACAGATTAGAGCAAGAAAGATTCCAGAAATTTCAAGAAAAAGCTATTCAAGAATCTTCTTGGTTGCAATTGATGATGACCATTAAATTTTGGATGGAAGATGAATCTCCCGCTTTTGAGAAAACGGATATTTTTATTGAAAAGTCTGTTAACGCTTCATTTGAGTTAATGAATGTTGCACCAATGAATCACCTGATTGATTTTGGAAAATTTTTGTTTAAAGAAAAAGTACACAGCAGATAATGAAAACAATTGATTATATCCCAACTTCTAAAATTGAACGAGCGGGAAAATTGGTTCAGACTGGTGCTAAGATTGGTGTAAACTATGTAAAGCATTATGCCGAAAAAATGGTAAACCCAGATTTAACCCGCGATAAGCTAAATGAGAACAATGCAGAAGATATTTATGACGGACTAAAAAGCTTAAAAGGAAGCGCCTTAAAAGTAGCTCAGATGCTGAGTATGGATAAAAACTTTCTGCCTCAAGCTTATGTAGAGAAATTTTCTTTATCGCAGTTTTCTGTTCCGCCACTTTCTGCTCCTTTGGTTTTAAAAACGTTCAAAAACAATTTTGGAAAAACACCTTACGAAATTTTCGATGAGTTCAATCCGAATTCTGTAAATGCGGCAAGTATTGGCCAGGTGCATTTGGCAAAGAAAAACGATAAAAAGCTGGCGGTTAAAATTCAATATCCTGGAGTTGCAAATAGTATTTCGTCTGATTTGGCTTTGGTAAAACCAATTGCAATCAGAATGTTTAATCTTCAAGGAAAAGATTCTGATAAATATTTTAAAGAAGTTGAAGACAAACTCATTGAAGAAACCAACTATTTGTTAGAATTACAACAAAGTCAGGAAGTTGTTGATGCTTGCAGTAAAATTGAAAACATTACTTTTCCGAATTACTATCCAGAATTTTCATCAGAGAAAATTATTACAATGGATTGGATGACGGGAATTCATCTTTCTGAATTTACAGCCATAAATAAAGATCAAGAAGCGGGTGATAAGTTAGGACAAGCGCTTTGGGATTTTTACATGTATCAAATCCATGTTTTACGAAAAGTGCATGCAGATCCGCATCCGGGGAATTTTTTGGTTGACGATCAAAACCGATTGATCGCTTTAGATTTTGGTTGTATGAAGCAAATTCCAGAAGATTTTTATACCCCTTATTTCGAATTGATCAATAAAAATGTGATTACAGACCAGAAGCTTTTTAATGAGAAATTATTCGAATTAGAAATTCTGCGCAAAGATGATACACCTGCAGAAGTGGAATATTTCACAGAAATGTTTCATGATTTATTGTCGCTTTTTACAAAACCTTTTCAAAACGAAACTTTCGATTTTTCCGATGAAAAATTCTTTAATGCAATTGCTGAATTAGGAAAACGTTTCTCAGAAGATACAAACCTGAAAAAAATGAACGGAAATCGTGGTTCTAAGCACTTTATTTACATGAACCGTACTTTCTTTGGTTTATACAATTTAATGTTTGATCTGAAAGCTAAAATTGTAGTGGATAATTATTTGAAGTACTAGTTGAGGAAATTCCAATGTAAAAAATCCAAATTCCAATTTTATATGTATAGACCTTTGTCAAAGTTTTAAACTTTGACAAAGGTTTTTTTATTTAGTTTGTTATCCTGAGGAACGAAGGATGACACTCGTAAATCGACAAAGTTTGGAGACATTCTGTGCGGAGTTTCTTTTGTGATCCTTTGTTCCTCAGGATGACAAAAATGAGTATAAATCTGCTTAATCTGCAAAATCTGCGTGAACCAAAACTAAGCATGCAGTATAAACCTGAAACCTGAAACAAAAAAAAACTACTTCAAAATCCCTGCTTTATAAGTCGCAATCGCGCGATCTCTCGCAAAAGCATGATCAACCATAGGTTCTGCGTAGCCAAAATCAAACTCGGGAATCCATTTTCTAATATATTCTCCTTTTTCGTCAAATTTCTTTTGTTGGATTTCGGGATTAAAAACTCTGAAATAAGGAGCGGCGTCACAGCCTGTTCCTGCTGCCCATTGCCAGTTTCCTACGTTTGAAGCCAATTCAAAATCTAAAAGCTTTTCTGCAAAATAGGCTTCGCCCCATTGCCAGTTAATCAGTAAATGTTTGCAAAGAAAACTAGCTACAACCATACGCACGCGATTGTGCATATAGCCTGTTTCGTTTAATTGCCGCATTCCAGCATCAACCATTGGATATCCTGTTGTTCCAGAACACCAGCGTTTGAAATCCTCTTCGTTATTTCGCCATTGAATTCCGTCGTAATTGGATTTAAAATTATGATTAACGCAATTTGGAAAACTAAATAGAATCTGAATAAAGAATTCTCTCCAAATTAATTCGCTCAAAAAAATCTGATTTTTTCGGTTCGCCCAGTTTACTAATTTTCGAATGCTTACAGTTCCAAAGCGTAAATGTGGAGACAGATAAGAAGTGCTGTCCAAAGCTGGGAAATCTCTGGTTTCTTTGTAATGGGCAATTTGCGTTAAGTTGTGAGGAAGAACTTTTATAGAGCTTCTTTCAAAACCTATTTCGGCTAAATCTGGAAACTTGAATTTATTTTCAGCAAAATTAGATTGATATGGCGTCGAATCATATTCTGGAGCAGATCCAGAGAGATGATATTTTTCCAGCCATTTGTTTTTGTAAGGCGTGTAAACAGTATAAGGAAGTCCGTCTGCTTTGGTTATTTCTTTTTCTTCAAAAATTACATGATCTTTAAAAGATATCGTTTCAATATTATTTTCTTTTAATAAAGATGAAATTAAGCGGTCACGTTTAATAGCGAATGGTTCATAATCTTTATTGAAGTAAACATTTTGAATATCAAATTCTTCGACAAGCGATTTCCAAACGTCTTTTGTTTTTCCTTTTTTGATTAAAATGGAAGAATCAAATTGGTTTAATTCTGAGTTTATTTTTTTTAATGAATCATAAATGAAAGTTACTCTTGCATCGTCTTTTGGGAGATGTTCTAAAATATCATCATCGAAAATAAAAAGAGGTACAACAGGAAAATTGGATTGTAAAGAATGAAATAATCCGGTATTGTCTTCTAAACGCAAATCACGTCTAAACCAGAATAAAGTAACTTTTTGTTTTGTCATTGTTTTGTCTTACTAAAGTAATTTTAAAGTTTTGTTTGGTGTCGAATAGCTCGCAAAGACGCTAAGTCGCAAAGCAATTCTTTTTTAAGTCTCTGTAAGCAAAACGTTGCGACTTAGCGTCTTTGCGAGATTCAAAAAACTATGATTCTATGTATTTAAATTTTTTTTTAAGCTTTTTTAGAATTAAACAATTCTTCAATTTTATTAAATCTGTAATCGAAAATACTTTTCAGTTTGTTTTTTACGATTAAACGATTCATGATTCGGCCTAAGATTCCGAATGGGAGAGCGTAATGAACAATGTCGGTCATTTTGGTTCCTCCATCTGGTGTTGGTTCAAAGAAATGTTTGTGATGCCAAAGTTTATAAGGTCCAAATTGCTGAATATCTACAAAATAATCGTTTTCTTGGCAAGCAGTGATTTCGGTAACCCAAGAAGTTTTAATTCCGAAAAGAGGTCTTAAGGTGTATGAAATTATTTGTCCGTGATACATGCGCTTGCCATCGTAATCCTGAATTTGAAAATTCATATTATCGAGAGTAATGGTCTGCAGGTTTTTCGGACTTGAGAAAAAATCCCAGCAATCTTCTACACTTGCATTTATATGCTGTACGGTAACTATTTTGTATAATTTCATAATCACAAATCTTTCTTGAAATACGTGAGCGTTAAGGTGTAAAGTGAGCTATTTTGTAGCAGGCATTTTTGGCCAGAGACAAAAAGTAGAAAGCGAACACCCAAATAATGCTACATTTTATAATATTTGAATGGTACGAACAACATTCCGAAACATTCTCCTTTTTCTTTGTTGAGGTGTTTATGGTGAATTTTATGAGCTTTTCGTAATCCGATGAGGTATTTGTTTTTGGTGTTTTTAAACCATTTAAAACGCTGATGAATCAAGACATCGTGAATTAGAAAATAGCAAATGCCGTAAAGTGTAATTCCGCAGGCAATGAAAAACAAGTAATTAAATCCGCCTTGAACGCCAAAGTAGAATAGAATAATACTTGGCATAGCAAAAATGACGAAGAAAATATCGTTGCGCTCAAAGGTATTTTCGTATTTCGGCTGATGATGATCCGCATGAAAATACCACATAAACCCATGCATTATGTATTTATGCGTGAGCCACGTAACACATTCCATGAAAAGAAAAACGCCTAAAAAGATTAAAAAAGAAATCATTTTATAAATGTTGAGGTTTTAAAATTATCGTTTTATTGGTTTTAAGTTTAGCTTTGGATTATAAAATGTTGACTCAAAAGGTTTTGGTTTGTATTTTTAAATACATAGAGACATAGATTTTTGTTTTCTTGAAAAGATTGTTGAAAGAAACTAGTTTCTAACACATAGCTATGTTTTTTATGCAAGTGAAACGTCTTTTTTAGGTCTAGCATTCTATGTTTCTATGTGTTTAAATTTATACCAGCTTCAATTTGTAGGTCACAAAAGACTGTGCCAAAAGTCCCGCTTTGGTATAATTAGAAACGCGAATTCTCGAATTTCCAATCTCATAGTAAGGTGTGTGTTTTAGCTTTTGAAGTAGTTTTTTGTAATAAACATAAGCGGTATAAACACCAAATTTGGCTTCGATTGGTAGTTTTACAATTCCTTGATAGGCAATTCTAAAATCTTCTTCGATTTCTTTGATGATTTGATTTTTCGAATCTTCGTTGAAATTATTCAGATTTACGCCAGGAAAATAAGTGCGATTCAAGATCGTATTATCGTCTTTTAAATCTCTTAGAAAATTGACTTTCTGAAAAGCAGAACCTAAACGCATAGCTTCGTTTTTCAGCTGTTCGTATTTATGTTCTTTTCCAGATACGAAAACTTTCAAACACATTAATCCAACAACATCTGCAGAACCGTAAATGTAATCTATGTATTCGGTTTGTGTTTGGTAATTTGATTTTATAAGATCCATTTTCATGCTTTTTAGAAAAGCCTGAATTAGATCATCACTAATATTATATTCTTTTACAGTATGTTGAAATGAATTTAAAATCGGATTTAAACTAATGCCCAATTGCATTGCTTTGTAATATTCTTTTTCGAAATCTTCAATAAGATATTCTTTTTCATAATCGTGAAATGAATCCACGATTTCGTCAGCAAAACGAACAAATCCGTAAATACTGTAAATGGCATCTCGAATGCTTGGCGAAAGCATTTTTACGGCTAGCGAAAATGAAGTACTGTAATTTTGGGTTACCAGTTTGCTGCATTTGAAAGAAACGGCGTCGAATAGTGATTTCATTTTTTTAAGATCTAAAAGATTTTTGAATTAATTCAGCTGCGAGTTTTCCTGAAATTAAAGCAGGCGGAACACCTGGCCCAGGAACGGTTAATTGTCCTGTAAAATATAAATTCTTGACTTTTTTGCTTTTTAATTTTGGTCTTAAAAAAGCGGTTTGCAAGAGGGTATTGGCCATTCCGTAAGCATTTCCTTTGTAGGCGTTATAATCGCTTACAAAGTCATTTTTACAAAATGATCTCTTAAAGATAATATTATTTTTTATTTTTTGTTGCGTAAGTTCTTCAAAACGAGCGATTATCTTTTCGAAATATTCTTCTCGTAACACTTCGTTATCTTCGATTCCAGGCGCTAACGGAATTAAGAAAAATCCAGATTCCATTCCGTTTGGCGCCGCGGTCAAATCTGTTTTGGATGGGAAGTTGGCGTAGAATAAAGGAGCATCAGGCCATTTAGGATTATCGTAAATATCTGCAGCATGCTGGTTGAAATCGACATCAAAAAATAAAGCGTGATGCGAAATGTTTTCTATTTTTTTATTGAAGCCAACAAAAAATAGGAGAGAAGAGGGAGCAAAAACTCTGCTTTCCCAATATTTTTCAGAATACATTCTGTGTTCTTTTTCGAGTAAAATTTCAGAATGATGATAATCGGCACCACTCAAAACAATATCAGCCTTAAGGATTTCGCCATTAATTACAATTCCTTTAGCTATTTTATTTTCGACAATTATTTTATCAATTGGCGAATTGGTTTTAATGGTTACGCCGAGTTCTAATGCCAATTTTTCGATTCCTCGAATAACATCAAACATTCCAGTTTTAGGATGCCAAGTTCCTAAACCGAAATCGGCATAATTCATAAAATTATAAAAAGAAGGCGTTTTAGTTGGTTTTGCTCCAAGAAATAAAACTGGAAATTCGAGAATTTGAATTAATCTTTCATTCTTGAAATTTTTCCGAATATCGGTGCTTACGTTTTTAAAAAACTGATTGAGCTTTAATGCCGTTTCTTTGGTAATTAATTCAAGAGGAGAAACTCCAGGACGATAAACCAAATCTTTGATTGCAATGTCATAATTGCTTTTGGCTTGGTCAATAAAGCTTTGCAGTTTTTGACCGCTTCCTTTTTCGATCGTCTCAAAAGTATATTTGATCTCTTCTAGATTATCATAAATGCTGATGAAATCATCCATTCCGAAATAAACACGATAGGCCGGATTTAATTTTATCAGTTCATAGTAATCAGAAGGTTTTTTATTGAAGTCTTGAAAAAAGCGTTCAAAAACATCTGGCATCCAATACCAGCTTGGTCCCATGTCAAAAGTAAAACCGTCTTCTTTAAATTGTCTGGCGCGGCCGCCAATTGTACTGTTTTTCTCGTAGACAGTAACTTTGTTTCCCTGTTGTGCAAGGTAACATGCGGCTGCTAAAGAAGAGAAGCCTGAGCCTATTATTTGGATAGTTTTTCTCATTTGTTTAACAAATATAAGAAAAACCTAAACAAAAATAAATTAAAGCATGTTAATAGTTTCTTCCATCGAATCAAAAACTCGAATTCTGTCTGTTAGGACTTTCTCATCAATGTATTCCACCATTTTACCCATAAGCCAGATTTCGTTGTTTTTCTGCAATAATTTCTGCCCCATAGATTTTACATATTGATTAATTACGCTTCGGTCTGGCTGAACAGTCATAAAGGAAACGAACGTAATGTTCTCAAAATGTTTGGTTAAATCCTGCAAGTTTTCAATTGGCATGCTTTCTCCCAGATAAATGGTTTTGTAGCCTTTATCAAGAATTTCGTATTGCAGGTATAACAATCCTATTTGGTGAATTTCGTTTAACGGAAGTGATAAAACAAAAATTCGATCGGTTTTGATTGGTTTTCTAATTTGAAGACTTTCTGTATAAATCAATATTTTCTGCTTGATTAAATGACTCATGAAATGTTCATTTGCAGGAGTAATCGTTTCAGATTGCCATAATAATCCCAACTCTTTTAAAAGGGGTAAAAAATGTTCTTTAAAAACTTCTTTAAACGTTTTTTCGGTAATAAGCCAATCGAATGTATTGAAGAATAATTCTTGATCAAAGTTCATCATCGCCATTTTAAAAGAAGTGATAGCGTAGTTTTGAGAATTTTTCTTTGAAATGATTTCGCGTACCAGTTGTGGTATTTTTTCTTCAGGATAGGTTGCAATTTTAGAAATCTTGTAACCGTATTCGTGCAGTAACGTAATGTTTAAAAGTTTCTGCAGGTTATGAAGATTGTAAAATCTAATATTACTATCAGTTCGCATAGGTTCAAGGATATTGTATCTCTTTTCCCAGATGCGTATGGTATGCGCTTTTATTCCAGATAAGTTCTCAAGATCTTTAATGCTGAAAACAGTTTTAATATTGTTTATCATTTTTCGCGATTAAGTCAACAAATGTAAAATAAAATCTTAGATTCGACATTAAAACTAAATTAAAAAGATAGAGAATTAGAGGTTTACGTATTCATAATATATTTTTTACCTAAAATCAGGTATTTATTTCTTAAGAAATATATTACTTTGATAAAAAAGAAAACAGCCTATCAGATTAAAATCTTGACAGACTGTTCTTGTTTTTTTGCTTTATGTATTATTTACAGAAAGTAGCTCTGTTTTTTGCGGCGCTTTGGCTTCCTAACTCAATTGCTTTTGTGAAATCCTTACAGCAATTTTTCTTATCGCCAATTTTGTTATAGGCCAATCCTCTTAAATTGTAGGCGACATAATCTTTCGGGTTTAAGTCTAAAGAAGCGGTGCAATCTTCAATTGTTCCTTCGTAATTCTGCAGTTTGTAATTGACATTGGCTCTGCCGGTAAAAGCATCTGCATTCATGTCGTCCAATTCGATTGTCTTGCTAAAGTCAGCTTGAGCACCTTTTAAATCGTTTAGTTTGAATTTTGCTACACCACGGTTCTGATAAGCTTCGACAAATTTAGAATTCATGCTGATAGCTTTGGTGTAATCGGCGATGGCGCCTTTTGTATTTCCAGCTTCAGCTTTTTTCATGGCTTTGTCAAAATAGCCTGTTGCTGATTGTGCCCAGATTGAGCAAGACATCATAATAAGTGATGCTAATAGTAGGTTTTTCATAAACTAATTTGGGATTAGTGATTTAATTATTTCCCAACGAATTTAAGAAAGTTTTTATCTTGTGAGAAAATTTCTTTTGGTAAATGAAGAAATAGTAAGAGAAAATTAAAGCAGGTTTTTCTAAAGGTATATTTTTAAGACTTGATAGTCCTTAAAAAGAAAAAGGTCAAGTAAAATAAATTACCTGACCTTTTGTGACCCGACTGGGGCTCGAACCCAGGACCCCATCATTAAAAGTGATGTGCTCTACCGACTGAGCTATCGAGTCTTCATTTCTTCAATGAGGGTGCAAATATAAGTACTTTATTTAGTTTGCAAAGCCTTTTTGGAAAGGAATTTTAAATTAATTTCAATTGTTGTTGTAAGTGCTTACTTTGCAATGGAATATATTTTGTTTTTTTTCTGTGATAATATAAGGTGCAGAATAAAAACTGCTGATTTTTCTGAATTATTTATTTGATAAGCTTTTCAAGTCTTTGCATCATTTCATCTTTTTCTCTCAACATACGCTCGTATAAAGCTATTTTTTCTTCATGCAACTGAATCAATTTGTCGATTGGATTGTTGTTGAAAGTTGGGCTGTAATTTATTAAACCTTGAGTGCCGTGAAAAGTACTAGAAATAATATTTATTGCCTGTTCTTCGTTAAAATTCTGAAATGCTTCTACAGGGATTTTTAATATTGCTGCAATTTGTTTTAGAAGATTCTCCTCAATTACATCTTTCTGCTCCAATAAAGAAATTTTCTTTTGACTCCAGTCTTCTCCTAGATCATAAGCCAATGCTTCTTGTTTTATGTTAAGCATTTCTCTAAAACGTTTCACGTTTCTTCCTTGATGTATTTTTTGTTCCATAATGAGTATTGTTTTCTAAAAGCTTAAAGATAAAGCCATGCAGGTTGAAAAAATTTGATTGCCAAAGATAAAAAAATATCCTGCAAATTATTTTTTTGTCAGATATTATATCTGTTTTGTGTGTTGTAAATAAAATTATCGGGTAGAATTCGAACCATTTACGAGAAGATTTAAAAATCTTGAATGATGTTTATTAGTTTTATCTTTTAAAAATAATGATATATTAGCTATACAAATAAAGTTAATTGCTTTTTTATGAAAAGAAAATACAGGGTATATTTTGTTATTTTGTTTTTTGCAATTGGTTGTAAAAAGAACGCAATAGATAAACTGGAAGTTAAAAGTGAAACTTTTAAAAGTACAACTGATATAGTGAAAACTATAGGTGATACAACTGCTGAAATTTCAAAAAAGAGAAATAGGTATGTTAATAATGTTGCTGATATTTCAAAAGACTCAGTTATTGCCTGTAGGTATTTTGAATTAATGTATTCGACAAATGGCGCAAAAACTTGGAAAAATATTAAAACATCATTGATGTTTAAAGATGTAACTTTTACTGATAAAAAGATTCTTGTTGGGATTGATAGTTGGGGAGGAATTCACGAATCGGATTATTCTCGAATACATATTTCAAAAGATTTTGGATATTCTTGGGAAACAATAACTTTTGATACTAAAAAATTTTTTCCAATGGAAATAATTTCAAATCCAAAGGAGCAACTTTGTGTTCGTACAGCTGAAAATAAAGTCTATAAATTCCAAGGAACTGATTATGAGAAAGATTGGGTGTATGTAAAAACGATACCAGAAACGGAATATACAAGAGATGTAGTTGATTATCCATACGGAATAAATGATGAAAGTGATAACGTGAAGCTTTATAAAAAAAGTAAGAATAAAACGGACACGTTGGTATGCTTAGATTTATGTAGTGAAGCTAGAGAAATTCTTCAAAAAGATAACATTGTGCATATTTCAGGAACAGGAACAGATAGGAAAACAGGTAAGCAATATGGGTATTATGGGCAGTTAATCCATGATGAAACATTGAAACAATATAAACTTCCTGGCTGGTTCACAAATATTAAAAAAACCAAATTTAATGTATATATCATGTGTGAAAATGGATTGTATATTGTAAAAGATGGAAAAATAAAACAGCTGTATTAAGTCTTGTGGGAAAATAAGATAACTTTATTTAGTTCTCTTTATTTAAAAATTGTTCTAACACCAATGCGTCAACTTATTTTAGGACGAGACAAAACATAAAAAAGCCTATTTCAAAACGAAATAGGCTTTTCTAGTGACCATGGAGGGATTTGAACCCTCACGCCCTTGCGAGCACCACCCCCTCAAGATGGCGAGTCTACCGTTTCTCCACATGGCCTAAAAGAAAAAAGGTCGAGTAAAATAAATTACCCGACCTTTTGTGACCCGACTGGGGCTCGAACCCAGGACCCCATCATTAAAAGTGATGTGCTCTACCGACTGAGCTATCGAGTCATTGCTTTCAAGAAATTTAATTTGTTAATCACAAAATTTGTGACCCGACTGGGGCTCGAACCCAGGACCCCATCATTAAAAGTGATGTGCTCTACCGACTGAGCTATCGAGTCATTTAATTTCTTGAATGCGGGTGCAAATATAAGGAGTTTTTTTTGAAGTTTCCAAGCTATTTTATCATAAATTTGTCTTTTTTTTGGAAAAATTCTCAAATGCTTAGTTTATAAGGTTTTATTAATATGAAAAAAATTGTGTTGTTAGGTTATATGGGCTGCGGAAAGTCTACAATTGCCCAAAATTTGTCAAAAATTACAAATATTCCGTTCTTAGATTTAGATAAATGTATCGAAGAAAGAGTGAATTTATCCATAAATGAGATTTTTGAGAAGCATGGAGAAGTGTATTTTCGAAAATTAGAGCATGAAATGTTCGTCGAATTGCTGCAATCTTCAGAAAATACTATTATTGGTCTTGGAGGAGGAACTCCATGTTATGCCAATAATCATGAATTATTAAAAGGAGACGATGTGGTGTCTGTATATTTAAAAGCATCAATTGATACCTTATATAATAGATTGATTCATAACAAAAGCAAACGCCCTTTGATTGCCAATATGAATGAGGAAGAAATGAAAGAGTTTATCGCGAAACATTTATTCGACAGAAGTTATTATTACAATCAAGCAAAACATAAAGTTTCCGTTGATGATAAATCTGTCGAAGAAACGGTTCAGGATATTTTAGATATATTAACTTAAAGAAGCATAGTCGCCGTTTTCTGAATTGAAAACAACTTGAACATGCTCTAGTAAAGAAGTTGAAAGCGAAATGCCTTTGAAATCTGCCTTTACAGGATATTTTTTATGATTTCGGTCAACAAGTACTGCTGTTTTGAATTTTTTAAGCGGAACGTCTAAGAAATGACGAACAGCATAGATTAATGTAGTTCCAGAGTTCAAGACATCATCAACTAGAACTAAGCCTTTGTTTTTGTATTCTTCACGCGTTAATGAAGTTTGTATGGCTTGTTGTGGATTTTGTTTGTTTATTTTGACTTCGCAGATCGAAACTTTTAAGGTTGAAATATTGCTAAGCGCCGTAGCGATTTTTTCGGCAAAAAGAAATCCGTTAGAAGCAATTCCGGCAATTACAACTTCTTCTTCGTCTACAAAAGTCTCGTAAATTTGGTAAGCGATACGTTTTATTTTATGTTCGATTTCTTGATTGGTCAAGATTATATTGCTGCTCATAGTGTGTTTTTTTGCTAAGGTAATTAATTTAAAATCCAATATAGATAATCCAAATTTCAATTTTTTAAATTCCAAATTCCAAGTTTTGAGATAAGTTTATTTTTAGGATCTGGAATTTGATTGCTTTTTTTTTGGAATTTGGAATTTCAAGATTGAAGATTTATTCTATTTCTTCCTCTTCATCATAAATATCGTCTCCGTAATCGTCAATGTCTCTTCGATCTTTTTTGGTCGGACGTCCTGCGCCAGTTCTTCTCGAATGTTCTTTAGATAATTTTAATAGCTCTAAATGTGCAAAAGCTTCTGGAGGCGTTTCGTTTTTTTGATAAATATCTACCAACTTAGCTCCAACTCGATTTTGCGGAATGTCTAAAACCGTTATAATTTGTGTAATTTGATCTTTTCTAAATGTAATTCGGTCTGTGGGAAAAACTTCTTTTGAAGGTTTTGCAACTTGCCCATTTACAGTGATCTGATTCTTTTTGCAAGCTTCGGTTACCATGTTTCTAGTCTTGTAATATCGAACGCACCACAAGTATTTATCTATTCTCATAATTTTTCTAAAATCCAAGTTAAATTCTTTACAAAAATAAATCAATATTGTATCTTGCGCACCTAAAAAAATGATAATAATGAATAAATTTAAATATTATTTTGTTTTGTTACTTGCTGGTCTTGCCATCGTTTCTTGTAATAAAAATGACGATGATAAAACAGAAGTTGTTCCTTTAAGGGATTATCAAGAGCAATTTAATACTGATAATGCAGATATTGAAGAGTATTTAAAGACAAATTATATTACTGTGACAGCCGATATGGATGTAACAATTTCGCCCATAACGGATGCTGCTTCACAACCCTCAATAATGTCTTACTTAAATAGTGCTACTTATCCAAAGCTGGTTTTAAGAGAAATCCCATACATACATGGTATAACTTATAAAATGTATTATTTGATTTTAAGAGAAGGTAGTGGTGTTGCTCCAATGAATACGGATGGTGTTTTTACTGCTTATAGAGGAGAATATTTAAAACGTGTAGAAAAGACAGATACAGAGCCAGAACACTTAACAACTACTTTCTTTGATCAGGTTATATATCCAAAGAGTATTATTGATATGTATGTAGGTAATGTTATAAAAGGATGGAGTGAAATCTTTCCTCTGTTTAAAACAGGAACAACGACTTATAATGACGATGGAACCCCAAATTACCAAGATTTTGGTGCTGGTGTTTTATTCATACCTTCAGGATTAGGATACTATGCTGCGCCACCTTCTT
Organism: Flavobacterium tyrosinilyticum; assembly: GCF_023656565.1. Lineage (GTDB taxonomy): Bacteria > Bacteroidota > Bacteroidia > Flavobacteriales > Flavobacteriaceae > Flavobacterium > Flavobacterium tyrosinilyticum. Next base: position 26,272 of record NZ_JAMOKG010000004.1, on the reverse strand, counting down.
CAAGTACCATTCCAACTTATGCGCCTTTAATCTTTAGCTTTAAGCTTTATGATATCAGAAGAATGGATCATGAAAATAATGGTTATTCTAATGGTGTTTTATTAGAAAATCCAGATGGTGTATTTGATTATCAGGAGGATATTAACGGTGACGGTTTTGTTCGCGATTATAGAGACACAACTACATATCCTAATCCACCTGCTAACCCAGATGATACAGATGGTGATGGTATTCCAGATTTTCTAGATCATGATGATGATGGCGATGGTTATACAACAAGATTTGAACTTACAAAACCTACAGATGCTCCTTTTTCAGGATTAAGCAAATATTATCCTTACGATCCTATTTTGGATAATCCTGCTACTCCAAATGTAGATGAAAGCGAATTGTGGGCTATTCCTAGAAGACCAACAGGAGAACTTACTGATCCTGCAAAGCCAGAGTCAATCACAAATCCTCGTAAGTTTGTTGAGGAGGATTATACAGCGCCAGGAAGATTAAGAATTCATTTGGATAAAACGTATCCTTACCAAAAGAACTAAAATTTAGAATTTAAATAAAAAGCCTCGAAATGTTAATTTCGAGGCTTTTTTATTGGTATTGATTATTGATGCTGTGTTTTTTTATTTTGCGCATTTTACCAATAGTAAAGAGCAACATTACAATATTTATGAAGTAGAATAGATCTTAGAGATTTATGGCTCCTTTACCATCAAATGAAAATTTCATTATTACTTGCAGTATTGATGGAGTAATACCAATGCCCAAAAAATCTATTGACATATCTCTTGGTACTAATAAAACTAAAAAAAAAACCTCGGAATGCAAATTCCGAGGTTTTTTTATAAGTAAGAAAACTTAAATTATTTTCTTTTGATAACTCTTTCTACAGCTTCAACAATTGCTTGATTGTTTAATTTGTATTTTTCCATTAATTGCTCCGGAGTTCCAGATTCTCCAAAACTATCTTTTACTGCTACAAGTTCTTGTGGAGTTGGATTGTTTAAAGCTAATACGCCAGAAACACTTTCTCCAAGACCTCCTAGGTAATTGTGCTCTTCAGCAGTAACTACACATTTCGTTTTGGCAACAGATTTTAAAATAGCTTCTTCATCAAGAGGCTTGATTGTATGGATGTTGATTACTTCAGCAGAAATTCCTTTTGCTTCAAGAGCTTCAGCAGCAATAAGAGCTTCCCAAACTAAGTGTCCAGTAGCAATGATTGTAACATCTGTTCCTTCGTTTAATAAAATTGCTTTTCCGATTACGAAAGGCTCATCAGCAGGAGTAAAGTTAGGTACAACTGGACGTCCGAAACGTAAATAAGCTGGACCATGGTGATCTGCTAATGCTAAAGTTGCAGCTTTAGTTTGATTGTAATCGCAAGTATTGATTACAGTCATTCCAGGCAACATTTTCATTAAACCAATATCTTCTAAGATTTGGTGCGTTGCTCCATCTTCTCCTAAAGTTAAACCAGCGTGAGAAGCACAGATTTTTACATTTTTATCTGAGTAAGCAACAGATTGGCGAATTTGATCGTAAACTCTACCTGTAGAAAAGTTTGCGAAAGTTCCTGTAAAAGGAATTTTTCCACCAATTGTTAAACCTGCAGCGATTCCAATCATGTTAGCTTCAGCGATTCCGATTTGGAAAAAACGCTCTGGGTGGTTTTTCTTGAAATCATCAAATTTTAATGATCCAATTAAGTCAGCACATAATGCAACAACATTTTCATTTTTTTGACCTAATTCAGTCATTCCCGCTCCAAAACCAGAACGAGTATCTTTACTTCCTGTATTTTCGTATTTTTTCATTTTTTATTTTTTGAGATGCTAAGTTTCTAAGCTGAAAACTGTCTGCTTAGACTGAGCACTTTTTAATAATCTGCTAAAGTTGAAATGTTTTGAGCTAAAGCACTAGCCAATTGATCATTGTTTGGTGCTTTACCATGCCAAGCATGAGTGTGCATCATGAAATCTACACCATTACCCATTTCTGTATGCAATAAAATGCAAACTGGTTTTCCTTTTCCTGTTCTTGACTTAGCATCAGTTAAACCAGCGATGATAGCATCAATGCTGTTTCCTTCTTTGATTTCTAAAACATCCCAGTCAAAAGCTTCAAATTTAGCGCGAATACTTCCCATTGGCAGAACTTCATCAGTTGTTCCGTCAATTTGTTTGCCATTAAGGTCGATTGTTGCAATAATGTTGTCTACTTTTTTAGCAGAAGCGTACATAATCGCCTCCCAGTTCTGGCCTTCTTGCAATTCTCCGTCTCCGTGTAAGCTATATACGATATGATTGTCTTTGTTTAATTTTTTAGCTTGAGCTGCTCCCAAAGCTACAGATAAACCTTGTCCTAATGAACCAGATGCAATACGAACTCCAGGTAAACCTTCGTGAGTTGTTGGGTGTCCTTGTAAGCGAGAATCTAATAATCTGAAGGTTGCTAATTCTGAAACTGGAAAATAACCACTGCGTGCTAGAACGCTATAAAAGACAGGTGAAATGTGTCCGTTTGAAAGGAAAAATAAATCTTCTCCAATTCCGTCCATATCAAAACCTTCTTTGCGGTCCATTATGTTTTGATATAATGTTACCAAAAATTCAGTACAACCTAATGAACCACCTGGGTGTCCAGAGTTTACAGCATGTACCATTCTAAGAATATCTCTTCTTACTTGGATCGTTAAATCGCTTAATTGTTGTGTGTTAGGCTTCATTTATATGTAAAATTTTAAACTGTAGCAAAAGTAACGGATATTTTGTGGGGAGACAAATGATTTTCTGCTTTAGTTTGTTTCAATTGTTAAATTTTTTTGATCTTTTTTTATCAGATTTAAATAAAATCAAAGAAATTGATAATTGTATATAAAAGTTTTGCCACAGATTAAACGGATTAGAATGATTTTAAAAATCAGCTGAATCTGTTTAATTTGCGGCAAAAAAAATCTAGAATTTAGTAAGGTGTCTAATTGGTATCGCTTTCGCTATAATAATTATTCTCTTCATCTTCAGAGCCAATGTCTTCTTGTGTGTCGTCTAGCTCAGCACCTGGAACATCCAAATCGTTTCCGATTTTATCACTGTTCTGCTTCCATTCGTGATTGTCATTATTAATTATTCTTTCTCCAGAAATATCTTGAGGATCGATATCTTCTAATCTTTCTTCTTGATTGTAAATATCTTCGTTTGCTGGGTAATCCATGTTTTCAAGGTTTTTCTCAATTTGTTCATCCTTGATTTCGTCTAATTTATCTTCTGAATTTATCATGATTTCTAAAATTTTAGTTGAATATTAAAATTACAAAAAGAAAGAAATGAGTTTGTTATACTTTAATAATAGGATTGTTGCAGTTTTTACATTCCGATTTTACGGATGAAATTTCTTTTGGAACCGTTTGCGTTAGGGATAGAAGCGGCATCCTTTTGCGATAAATGTTTCTTCTTAATTAAAATGATACGTTCTTGAGCAAAAGATATAGCGGATAGCCCGACCGTTAGGGAACGCCCAAATCAGGATAAGTTCAAATCTTAAAAATAGAATCTGAAATTAAGAAAATATTAGCTAAATTTCTAATTGACAATTTTTCTAATTCATAATATTTCCCTGAAATTAAACTATCTTTGCCGACTGAAAAACGAATTTATGAAGTTTGATTTATTACAAAAAGATCCGCAGTCAAAAGCAAGAGCGGGTAGTATTACTACAGATCACGGAGTTATAGAAACTCCTATTTTTATGCCAGTTGGTACTGTTGCTTCTGTAAAAGGAGTGCATCAGCGTGAATTGAAAGACGATATTAATCCGGATATTATTCTTGGAAATACCTATCATTTGTATCTGCGTCCGCAGACAGAAATTTTAGAGAAAGCCGGAGGACTTCATAAATTCATGAACTGGGATCGTAATATTTTGACTGATTCTGGAGGATATCAAGTATATTCTCTTTCTTCAAATAGAAAAATTAAAGAAGAAGGGGTGAAATTTAAATCGCACATTGACGGTTCTTACCACTTTTTTACGCCAGAAAATGTAATGGAAATTCAGCGTACCATTGGTGCCGATATCATTATGGCTTTTGATGAATGTACGCCTTATCCTTGCGATTACCGTTATGCGCAACGTTCTATGCACATGACACATCGTTGGTTGGACAGATGTATCAATCATTTAGAAAAAGTTCCTTATAAATACGGTTACGAGCAAACGTTTTTCCCGATTGTTCAAGGAAGTACTTATAAGGATTTACGTCGCCAGTCGGCAGAATATATAGCTAATGCAGGACAGCAAGGAAATGCAATTGGCGGACTTTCTGTTGGAGAACCAGCTGAAGAAATGTATGCCATGACTGAGGTAGTTTGCGAAATTCTTCCTGAAGATAAACCTCGTTATTTAATGGGGGTTGGAACTCCAATTAATATTTTAGAAAATATTGCGTTAGGAATTGATATGTTCGATTGTGTTATGCCAACTCGTAATGCCAGAAATGGTATGTTGTTTACAGCAAACGGAACAATCAACATCAAAAATAAAAAGTGGGAAGCAGATTTTTCTCCAATTGATGAAATGGGACATACTTTTGTAGATACAGAATATACAAAAGCCTATTTACGTCACCTGTTTGCGGCCAACGAATATTTAGGAAAGCAAATTGCTACCATTCATAATCTAGGTTTCTATATGTGGTTGGTTCGTGAGGCAAGAAAACATATCTTAGCCGGAGATTTTAGACCATGGAAAGAAATGATGGTTAAAAATATGAGTCAGCGCCTTTAAGAATTTAAAGTTTCAAGTTTCAGGGTTCAGGTTCTCTAGAGGACGAAATCCAACAACTTGAAACCTGAAACTAAAAAACTTGAAACAATAAAACTATATGCTTTCAATAATAGATAAATACATCTTAAAAAGGTACCTCGGGACATTTTCTGTGATGCTTCTTTTATTTGCGCCAATCGGAATCGTAATTGATGTTTCTGAAAAGGTAAATAAAATGCTTGAGAACAAGATTCCGTTTGGAGATATTGCCTTCTATTATTACAATTTCACAATTTATTTTATTAATTCACTGTTTCCGATATTCTTGTTTTTATCAGTAATTTGGTTTACTTCAAAGCTGGCCAACAATACAGAAATTATTGCGATTTTAAGTTCTGGAATTTCATATACACGTTTCTTGCGTCCTTATATTATAGGTGCAACTATCGTTTCGATTTTTGTTTTGCTAATGGGATTTTTTATCGTTCCTGCTGCGAGTGAAGGTTATAACAATTTTAGATACACGTATCTGAAAGGTAATGGAAAGGAACTCATGCGTGGTGAAAATACCAATGTTTTCAGACAAATTAACGATCACGATTTTATTTTTGTAAACAGTTTTAACGAAGAATCAAAAACGGCCTTCAACTTTTCTTTAGAACATTTTGAAAAAGAAAAACTGACTTATAAAATCACTGCAAGCCGCATAAAATGGGATCCTAAAAAGAAGATTTACGTTTTATACGATTATACTAAAAGAACTGTAGGAGAATTAAATGATGTAATTGAAAAAGCTCCAGAAAAAAATGTTGCCTTTAAATTTGAATTGGCAGATTTAACTCCAGTAGTTTATATTGCCGAAACGCTAACTTTGGGTAAACTGATCGATTTTATTGAAAAAGAAAGAAAAAGAGGTTCAGGAAACATCAATACCTATTTGGTTGTTCTTTATAAAAAATACAGTATTCCGGTTTCAGCATTTATTTTGACGATTATTGCGGTTTCGGTTTCTTCTATGAAGCGCCGTGGCGGAATGGGAATGAACCTTGCTATTGGAATTGCAATCGCGTTTTCATTTGTATTCTTTGATAAAATATTTGGTACACTTGCCGAAAAATCTACATTCTCACCTTTATTAGCTGTTTGGTTCCCGAATATTGTTTTCGGAATTTTGGCAGTTTACTTATTACGTAATGCGAAACGATAATTTAAAAAGTTATTTAAATCTACACTTAATTGTTTTTATCTGGGGTTTTACAGCCATTCTAGGTGCTTTAATTACAATTGATGCCGATAATCTGGTTTGGTACAGAATGTTAATTGCTATGATTTTTCTTGGCGGATTTATTGCATTTAAAAAACAATCTTTTCAAGTTCCGATAAAAGAATTTTTTAAATTGATTTTTGTTGGATTATTGATAGCATTACACTGGATTTTCTTTTTTAAAGCAATTCATGTGTCCAACGTGTCCATTACGCTTTCCATATTTTCTTTGGGAGCTTTTTTCGCTTCTTTATTAGAACCTTTATTTTATGGAAGAAAAGTGCTTTGGTACGAAGTCTTCTTCGGACTAATAATTATAGCTGGTTTAGGATTGATTCTTCAAGTTGAAATAAAATATCTTACGGGAGTTTATTACGCTTTGGCAGCCATCATTTTAGGGGTTTTATTTACCTTAATGAATGGAAAATTAATTTCAGATCACGAACCTTCAGTAATTACATTTTATGAATTTGGAGCGGGCGTTTTCTTCATCACCATTTATTTTTTATTTCAAGGAAAATTTACAGCGGATTTTTTCCAAATGTCTTTAAATAATTGGGTTTTATTATTGATTTTGGCCTCAATTTGTACAGCTTACGCCTTTACTGCTTCGGTAAAAGTGATGCAGCGATTAACGCCTTATACCGTAATGTTAACGACTAATTTGGAGCCGGTTTACGGGATAGTTTTGGCTTATTTTATCTTGGGAGGAAAAGAAAAAATGAGTGTCGAGTTTTACATCGGAGCTGTCATAATCATCATAACAGTTATTCTAAACGGTGTTTTCAAACATTATCAGAACAAGAAAGAAAACTTGTAATAGTTTACTTATTTTTAAATTGCATTTTTATACTTTAAATAACAATTAACTTCGCCAATGATATAATATTTTTATATTTGCGGTTCGATTTACAAACAAAATTCAAAAATCCATGGAATATTTAGATTTTGAGCTTCCAATTAAAGAACTTGAAGAACAGTTAGAAAAGTGCGTTATTATTGGAAAAGAATCTGACGTTGACGTAACGCCGACGTGCAAGGAAATCAACAAAAAATTAGTAGAGACTAAAAAAGAAATATATAAAAACCTTACGGCTTGGCAGAGGGTACAATTGTCAAGACACCCAAATAGACCTTATACTTTAGACTACATTAGAGCAATCTGTGGAGATACTTTCTTAGAACTTCATGGAGATAGAGGTTTTAAAGATGATAAAGCAATGGTTGGTGGTCTTGGAAAAATAAACGGTCAGTCGTTTATGATTGTTGGACAGCAAAAAGGTTACAATACAAAAACACGTCAGTACCGTAACTTCGGTATGGCTAATCCAGAAGGATACCGTAAAGCTTTGCGTTTAATGAAAATGGCAGAGAAATTCGGAATTCCAGTTCTTACTTTGGTAGATACTCCAGGTGCATACCCAGGACTTGAAGCTGAGGAAAGAGGACAGGGAGAAGCTATTGCTAGAAACATTTTTGAAATGGTTCGTCTGCAAGTGCCAATCATTACTATTATTGTTGGTGAAGGTGCTTCAGGTGGAGCTTTAGGAATTGGTGTTGGAGACCGTGTATATATGTTAGAAAACACTTGGTACTCTGTAATTTCTCCAGAATCTTGCTCTTCTATTTTATGGAAAAGCTGGGAGTACAAAGAGCGTGCAGCAGAAGCATTAAAACTGACTTCTTCTGATATGAAAAAACAAAAATTGGTTGACGATGTAATTCCAGAACCATTAGGCGGAGCGCATTATGACAGAGAAACTACTTTTAAAACAGTAGCGGAATATATTACAAAAGGATATAACGAATTGAAAGACTTATCAACAGCCGATTTAATTGCCCAGAGAATGGACAAATACAGTAATATGGGCGAGTATAAAGAGTAAATTCATATTTAACGATTAAAAATCCGAAGCCCTGCGGTTTCGGATTTTTTTTTGGTTATGAACAAATCAATATTATTTATAAACAATTATTAGTTATAACTCGATAGCAGATTTTTTTTAAATTTTGCTACTTTCGCTATATGGAAAATTTCAAAAATGTAAACCCTGTTAAGGTCGACAAAACCACAATTATCAATCTAGAAAAAGGTAAGCTTCCTCCTCAAGTTATAGACTTAGAAGAGGCTGTTCTTGGTGCGATGATGATTGATAAAAAAGGGGTAGATGATGTAATTGATATTTTACAGCCAGATGCTTTTTACAAAGACGCGCACAAACATATTTTTGAAGCGATTTTACAGCTTTTTACCGAAACACAGCCAATTGATATTTTAACGGTTTCGACACAGTTAAAGAAAAACGGAAAGTTAGATTTGGCTGGAGGCGATTTTTATCTGATTCAGCTTACGCAAAAAATTGCGTCTTCTGCCCACATCGAGTTTCACTCGCGTATTATTCTTCAAAAATTTATTCAGAGAAGTTTAATTCGTATTTCATCTGAAATTATCGAAGAATCGTATGATGAAACTACAGACGTATTCGATTTGCTGGATAAAGCCGAATCTAAATTATATGAAGTAACGCAAGGAAATATCAAGCGTAGTTCTGAAACCGCTCAAAGTTTGGTTCTTCAAGCGAAAAAACGTATTGAAGAAATCGCTGGTAAAGAAGGTTTGAGTGGTGTTGCAACTGGATTTGAGAAACTAGATGAAGTAACTTCTGGATGGCAACCTTCCGATTTAATTATTATTGCGGCTCGTCCCGGGATGGGTAAAACGGCCTTCGTCCTTTCGATGGCGAGAAACGTAAGTATTCAATTCGGACATGCAGTTGCGATTTTCTCTCTGGAGATGGCATCGGTTCAGTTAATTACAAGGCTTATTTCTTCTGAAACAGGATTGTCTTCAGAAAAACTAAGAACAGGTAAATTAGAAAAGCACGAATGGGAACAGCTAAGTACTAAAGTGAAAAACTTAGAAAAAGCGCCATTATTTATTGATGATACACCGTCGCTTTCAATTTTCGATTTACGTGCAAAATGTCGTCGTTTGGCTTCACAGCACGGAATTAAGTTAATTATTATTGACTACTTGCAGTTGATGACTGCAGGGGGAAGCGGAAAAGGAGGAGGAAACCGTGAGCAGGAGATCTCGACAATTTCCCGAAACTTAAAGGCTTTGGCAAAAGAGTTGAACGTTCCTGTAATTGCACTTTCTCAGTTATCGCGTGCCGTTGAGACCCGTGGATCTAGTAAACGTCCGCTTCTTTCGGATCTTCGTGAATCTGGAGCGATCGAGCAGGATGCCGATATCGTATCGTTTATCTATCGTCCTGAATATTATAAAATCGAAGAATGGGATGATGATGAAGCATCTTCGACACAAGGTCAGGCAGAGTTTATTATAGCCAAACACCGTAACGGTGGTCTTGAAAATATTCGTCTTAAATTCTTAGGACATTTAGGTAAGTTTGATAACCTTGAAGAGTTTACTGGAGGTTACGATGATTTGCCATCTAAAATGAATCATGATGATAATCCTTTCCTAACAAAAAATTTACCATCTGCTAACGAAGCTTTCGGAAGTAATTTAAATGATGATGATGACGACAGCGATGTTCCATTTTAAAAGTTAAAAAAGCCTTATTATTAAGGTTTTTTTTATGTTTTTATGTTAATCGTCTAATAAAAATCAGTAGTTTAGCTAAACCAATTACAAACTATTAGTTTTTTATAAATTATTAACCAATAACAAATTTAAATTATGAATGAAGAAACCTTTCCAGGACCTATTCAGATTCCTGTAGCAACTGCAGACAAGTGGGAAAAGAGATATGACGACGATAAATCTGTCGAAGACTCAAAGAACAAAGTAAAAGCTTTCTTAATACCTAAAGAAAGTTTGAAAAAAGTGCTAGAACTTGATACAGAAGCTGTTTGGGCTTATTTGGGAATAAATGATCAAAATGAAAAAACATTACTTTTTGTAGGAGCCAAATACGATGAGAAAACTAAAAAATGGATTAATGTTTACGGTAAAGGAGATGGAGTAGAAGGTGGCGAAGGAGCTGCTGATGACATTGTATACGATGGAACTAGACCAAGCCCACCGTATTAATTAAAGATCTTTTTTTACGAATGGACGATTTTTTAATTTATTCAGGTTATTTGATTTTATTAATTAATCTAGTATTATATTCCATTAGCTTTTTCCGTAAGGAAAAAGTTAATGGTTTTTTTGTTCTTTATTTAGCATTTGCATTTTTAATGCAGATGTCAATGGAGTTACTATATCATTTGCATTTTAATAATTTATTTTTAGTTAATGTTTTTATTATAGGACAAATGGTTTTATTAGGTCTATTTTATAATTCATTGATAAAAATAAGAAGTCAAAAAATATTTGTAAAAAGTATTTTGTTAGCGGGGATACTCATTTTTTGTGTTCAATTTCTTTTAGAACCAAAAGAGTTTTTAAAATTCAACTTATTTGCTATTACTTTAACATCTTTGTGTTGTGTTATTTTCGGCTTGCTACATTTTTATAATATGCTGACCGAAAAGAAGGTTTATTATTATATAACAATAGCGGTTATCTTTTTTATGTTAGGATCTACTGTTTTGTATTTAATTGGAAATTTAACCTTGACATTAAGTTTAGAAGTTAAATATTTTTCATGGAAACTAAATGCTTTTTTATTTTTAGTTTATCAATTAGTTATATTATATGAATGGAAGGTAAGTTTTTCTAAAAAATCTTTAGAAAACTAATTTGTATTATTAAAAATAGATTATGAAACCCAATTCAATCCCTGAAAAAGAACTAGTAGCTATTATATTGTATATCTCGCTATTTTTTATAATTGTTGCAGTTGCATTAATTATATTCTTTTATTTTTCTAGAAAAAAAATCATTCAAAAAGAATTAGAAAAAATAGACCTAATACTTCGATATCAAAAAGAGCAGCTGCATGCTATTATTGTAACGCAAGAAGAAGAGCGTAAAAGAATTGCGCAAGATCTTCATGATGATATTAGTTCGAAATTAAATATTGTCTCCTTAAACAGTCATTTGCTTACAGCGCCAAATCTTACCGAAGCAGAAACTGCAGAAATTACAGAAAACATAATTGCTTTGACTACAAAGGCATTAGACAATTCTAGAAAAATTGCGCACAATTTGCTGCCACCGGTTTTCGAAAAATTTGGTTTAAGTGCTGGTATTGAAGAATTATGCGAAGAATTTGAATCGAGTAAATCGGTAAAAACATATTATAAAAATGACATCGATTTTGATGAGAAAGACATAGACAGGCATTTGCATGTTTTTAGGATTCTGCAGGAATTAATGAATAATTCTATTCGTCATGGAAAAGCATCAGAGATATGGATTTCTTTTGCAAATAAAGACGGAATAAATACTTGTGATTATGTAGATAACGGCGTTGGCTTTAATTGTTCAAATGCCGAAAATCAAAAAGGTTTGGGTATGAAAAATATCGATAGCCGAATATCATTTTTGCAGGGAACAATCGAAATTAACTCTGAAATTAATAAAGGGATTGTTGTAAATTTTACTTTTTAAGGCAAATTATGTGTTTTATTAAGGTTTTTGGTCAATAAAATAAAGGTATTTAGATTTTTTCTAATTCATATTTTGTAATTTCGACAAACCAAATTAAACGACCAAAACCAAAATACGATGAATGCTTCTATTAAAATTGCTCTAGTCGATGATGAAATTTTGTTTAGAAAAGGAATTTCTTTTTTACTACAGAGAGAAGAAAATATAGATATTCTCTTTGAAGCCTCAAATGGTGACGAGCTTATTACGCAACTGAACGAAAGAGAAATAACGCCCGATATAATAATAATGGACTTAAAGATGCCGGTCTTAAACGGAGTCGAAGCCACAAAAATTATTAGAAAAACGTTTCCCGATATTAAAATTATTGCATTGACTAGCTACGATACCAAATCGTTTGTTGCAAATATGATTCAAGTTGGAGCAGTAGCTTACTTAATAAAAAATACAACTCCAAAAGATTTAATTCATACCATAAACGAAGTAGCAAAAAAAGGATTCTATTACAACGAAAATGTTTTAAAAACAATTCAAGAAACAATAGTTTCTCCTAAAAATACAAGAGGAGGTTTAGAAACTAATTTCCTTTCGCCGCGCGAAATAGAAATTCTGCAATTAATTTGCCAGCAAAAAACTACAGCAGAAATTGCAGAACATCTTTTTTTAAGCCCCAGAACTATAGAAGGACACAGAAATAATTTATTACTTAAAACAGAATCACGAAATATAGCTGGCTTAGTTGTTTATGCTATTCAGAATGAATTAGCAGTTTTAACAATCTAAAAATATTATGCTGTCAAAAACTGAATTGACAGCACATAATATAATATGATTGTTATGACTAGAACACATAGTCCTATTTTCTGAATTATATTCAGACCCTTTTGTTGGTTATTACTTTCATTAAACTTCATGGTTGGTTGTTTTTTTACAGCGATTAGTTTTATGAACCTGGGATAGCAAATGTATAGAGAATATTCTTCGTAATTACAGGTGTTTTTACCTGTTTTTTTATGGTTTAAAAATCAAGTTTTCTTCAAGCTTTTTATTTAACATTCTTTATAAGTAAGAAAAGATTCTAAGTATTCCTTTTTTGCTGATGGCTTTTATATCTTTACTAAAATAATTTTCTGATGAATAAAAGTTTATTCTACCTTTTTATACTATTAATGTCATTTAATGCAAAAGCTTCGTTTATCTTACTTCCGATGGACGAAACGACGCAGCAAAATCATTTAAAAGCATATGGAATTACTTACTGGTGCTTGAGTAGGGATTATAAAGCAAGCTGGCTTTTAAATTATCGAGGAGGTTCTTTCTTGCTTCCTGATGCTGATGAAATTAGAAAAGAATGTAAAATAAGAGGAGTTAGTTTTGAAGTGATTTCAGATAGTGAACAGGCTTCTATTTTAAACGAAATTTCGAGCCCTTCTCAAAACATGGAATCGGTGATTTTAGAAAAAGCACCTAAAATTGCTGTTTATACTCCAAAAGGAAAACAACCGTGGGATGATGCTGTAACTTTGGTTTTAACTTATGCCGAAATTCCTTTTACTCCCATTTATGATGAGGAAGTTTTAAGCGATCAGTTATTAATGTACGATTGGCTTCATTTGCATCACGAAGATTTTACCGGACAATACGGAAAGTTTTATGCAGCCTACAAAAACACACCTTGGTATATTGATCAAAAAAGAGATGCTGAAGCTTTGGCGACAAAATTAGGATATGCAAAGGTGTCGCAGGAAAAAGGAGCAGTTGCAAAAAAAATTAGAGATTTTGTAATTGGTGGCGGTTTTATGTTTGCCATGTGCTCTGCAACAGATAGTTTTGATATTGCCCTTGCAGCAGATGGAGTTGATATTTGCGAAGCTATGTTTGACGGAGATCCTAGCGAATCAAATTATCAGTCAAAATTAAATTATAATAATTCTTTTGCCTTCAAAAACTTTACTTTAGAAAGAAGACCGGAAGTTTATGAGTTTTCGGATATCGACATGACGACGAAAAGACGCATTGTGATGGATAAAGATTATTTTACGTTAATGGAATTTTCTGCAAAATGGGATCCGATTCCAAGTATGTTATGTCAGAACCATACACAATTAGTAAAAGGTTTTATGGGACAGACCACTTCTTTTGATACGTCTTTAATAAAATCGAATATCTTGATTATGGGAACATGCGAATTAAATGGCGAGTCAAGATACATTCATGGAGAAAAAGGCAAGGGAATGTTTACTTTTTTTGGAGGACATGATCCAGAAGATTTTCAACATCAGGTTGGAGATCCGCCAACGGTTTTAGATTTGCATCCTAATTCGCCTGGATATAGATTGATTTTGAATAATGTTCTATTTCCAGCTGCTAGAAAAAAGAAACTTAAAACTTAGATTAGTTGAGAGAAAACTCAAACCAGATCGGAATATGATCGGATATTTTTCTTGCATTTTGTAAAGAATCAAAATCTTCGTAGAATTTAATAATTCCAGAATTACTTACCTTTAGATTGGATGTCTTATAAAAGATATTGTCAAATTCAGATGCAAGACAAATATTGTTTTTGCATTGCTGTTTAAGAGTAGTTTTTTGATTTTTTAATACAGAAGCATATCCATTTTTTTTCAACGGATTAAAAACAGTGTGTTTTTCTGGGCAATTAAAATCGCCTAAGAAAACAAGATTCAAATCAGGATATTCGTTTGGTAAAAACTTGAAGTATTTGATTTCGGTTTCGGGTTGTTTTTTTTGCGTTATGGCATGAAAATTAACTAGAGTGATCGTCTTTTTATTAATTTCAAATGTGGCGAAATAGGGTTCGCGATCAATTTCTAGGCTATATTTTCTTTCTAGCCAAGGCTTACTTTTCAATTTGGCTTTATTAGTTTTCCAAATAAAAGCATACCGTTCCGTTTTGTAACTGCTTCCAGAAGTAGGATCACTTATGCTGTAATCCCATTTATTTCCTTTTTGATTAAGTGCTGCGGCAAGTTTAGCAACAGTTTGAGCACCTCCGTTTCCGGCAACCACTTCTTGAATTGCGATTATATCATAATTAGAAATTATTTTGGCGATATAATTTAAATGAGTATCAGACTTCGATTTTCCAAAGTTTTCGATATTCCATGATACTACTTTGGTTTGTGCAAAAGATATAAATACAAATAATAATAAGACGAGGCTAAGCGTTTTTTTCATGAAAAATTTAATGGAACTAAGATATAAGTCTTCTCTTCCAGCAATAATTAAGCCTTTCTTAAAATTAATTAATGTTTTTTATATCGATTTTTTAGAGCTGTCCCGATAATTATAATTTGTAAAACTAATAATGCTGGAATAAATATTATTTTCCAATCAATTTCTAGCCATCCAGTTTTTTCAGAAATAACTGCAAAGCTTATTGATAAAAAGAGGCAAAGTAGCATTGTTTTCATAAGGATTCTATTTTGTGTGGTATTAAGTCTAGAGAATATAATACTCGCTTTACTTTTTGGTTTCATTGGTAGGTTAATAGGTCATCACAAATTTAGGAGTATAAAAAGTGTTATCCTTACGGGAAACCGTAAAGCATGATAAAAAATTATACTAGCCCAAAATCTTTTGCAATTGCAATTAAATGCACATTATTATTAGCTTTAAAATAAATCTTCAACTTATTGATTCTTTTTTCTATACTACTTGTTCCGTTAGGAGTTATAGATGAATCTTTAAACTCTCTAGAAATGCTTTCTAAAATATATCCTTGAGATAAAAGTTTTAAAATGGAGATATCATAAGACTCAATTTCAATTAAAGCTTTATCATTAAAATTAAAAGACAAATCAGAAGAAAGAATTTTTTCTTCGTTATTAAATGTGCTTTCTATAGCATTTCTTAATTCAGAAATACTATTTCTTCCTTTTGTAACATAAGCATTAATGCCAAGTTCATTAAAGAGAGTTTTAATTCTATAACTTTTATCTTCTATAGAAAAAACTATTTTTTTTAGTTCTGGCTGCACTTTATTTACAGCTTCAACAAGTTCATCGCCACTATTTAAAGTTACTTTTCTATGATCAGATTTAAACGATAAGTCTGTAATCATTAAATCGTAAGGTTCTTTTTCAGCCAATGCCTTTTTTACTTTAAGTAATCCTTCGTCGCAATATTTCACGTGATGAATTACGGGAACTTGTAATTCTTCAAGTACTTGAACAACTGCAATGCTGATACTATCTAGATCTTCGGCAACTAAAACTTTTTTAAACATATATTTTCTTATATTGGAAATTTGAAATTTACTTTAAAACCATTTTCTGAATATGGGTCAAAATTAAGAGTTCCTTTTATTGTTTTAATACGGTTTTCCACATTTTGTAGTCTTTTTTCTAAAATAGTACTTTTTTGGGTGATATTTGTGCCGTTGTCAGCGTACATTATGATGATATTTTTCTCTTCTTTTTTGAAGGTTAGACTTACTAGCGAAGCATTGTTCAGGGTTTTCATCGAATCAAAAATTTCCTGAATAACGCGGTAAACAACAATTTTTTTTACACGATCAATTTTCGACCACGAAAAAGTGTTTAAACCATTTATTATGATATTCAAATTTGAAGTAGAGTATTCCGAAATCATTTCCTTTAGACCATTTGAGTAATTTTCATTGGTTTGTATAGTGCTATTTTCTCTAGAAATACTGCGCATTTTTGAATAAATGCGGCTTAGGTAATTAAGAAATTGTTCTTTATTACTGACGTTTTCAAGGTTGTTGTTTTGGGCAAAAGATAAAGTTTCATGAATATCTTTTTCAAGGTCGTTTTCTAATTTGTCAGAAATTCGAATTTCGTTTTTAAAAACAGCATCATTTTTTTCTCTTTTGCCTTTTAAAGTCAGGTAAAAAATTAGAAAAATGAATATGAAAATGGTTATTGATAATGCGATATAAGAGATAAAACTCCTGTTCTTTTGTCTTTGCATTTCCAATTTATGTTCTGCTCTTTGAATTTTAAGCTCTAAGTTTTCTTCTTTATCCTTGGTGAAATTATATTTTATATTAGCAAATTGATTTTTTTGTGTTAAACGAATTTTATTAATACTGTCTCTAAAATCGATATAAATCTTAGAATATTTTTTTGTATCATTTCCCGTACTGGTTCTTATTAAAGTTTCCAGAGCGTACTTTTTTTGCTTATAGGTATTTACAACACACGCATGTTTATAAGCTGTTTCGGCATATTTTTTTGCCAAAGCAGGATTTGAAATTAAGTAATAATCGGAAAGATTTGAATAACTATCTGGTAAGTTCTGTCTATCATTTAATTTAATTCTAGTTTTAAGAGCTTCTTGATAGTAGGGTAGCGCTCTAGAATCATTTAAATTGGCATAAGAAATCCCTATATTGTTCCTCATTACTGCATAGTCTAATGCTTCATAATCTTTTAAAGAATTTGTTTTTTTCTTATTTCCATAATAACCAGTAGTGGTTAGTTGTGTATAGATTTTAATCGCTTTTTTATGATCACCCTGATACATGTAAACTAATGCAATATTAGCTAATGCATTTGCTTTCCTTCTCGGGCTTGCATGGAGATTGTATGCTTTTTTTGCATATATAAGCGCATTGTCATAATCGTTTGTTGCAGAATAATTTTCTGAAATAATTTTGTACGTTTCCCAAGCAAACCTTGGTTTTTTTAGGTATTTAAGTTGCGGTAATACTTTAGTAGCGGTAGCTTCACTTTCCAGATAATTGCCTTCATATAGCTGAATTAGCGCTATAGAAATTAAGGCGTCGACATAATCTATTCTGTTTTTTTCAGGGTCTGAAAGGTGAATTATAGTTAGGTAATTTTTATAGGCCTTCAAATATTCATTTTGGTCAAAATCATTGTCAGCTATTATGGTCAGCCTTTTTATTTCTGCGGTGTTGTCAGTTCTTTTTATAACTGCCGGAATTTCTTTTTCGCAAGAAGTCGGAATGACCAGCAGAAAAAGAACGGAAACTAAAATTGGAACAAAAGCAGATATTTTCATTTGAGGACCTTATGGTTAAAGCTTTATTTATATTGGAAGTTTTACAAAAACCTTAAATCCCTGATTTGGATTTAAAGCAACATTAAAGGTTCCTCGTGCTGGTTTAAGGCGATTTTCGATAGTAGCAAATCTCTTGTTTAAATTAACATCATCCTGAATTTTGGTAGAGTTGTCAGCATAGGTAATTACTATAGTTCTCTCATTCTTCTTAAATGTGATACTTGCCAGCGAAGCATCACTGATAATTTTTGCCTGATCAAAAATTTCTTGAACAACACGGAAAATAGTTATTTTTTTTACACGATCAATTTTAGACCAAGATAATGAGTTTAAACCATTTATAATAATATTTAAATTAGAAGTTGTATATCCTGAAATCATTTCTTTTAGGACTTTTTCGTAATCTTCATTAACTATGATTGCACTATTTTCTCTTGAAATATTTCTTGTTTTTGAATAAATATTGGTCAAGTTATAAAGAAATTTTTCCTTGTTTTCAGGATTTTCTAATTTGTGATTTTTTGCAAAAACTAATGTATCATAGATATCTGTTGTTAGTTCATTATGCAATTTGTCTGATATACGTATCTCGCTTTCAAAAACAGCATCGTTTTTTTCCTTTCGCCCTTTATGAGTAATATAATAAGCAATAAAAAACAAAGCGAAAGTACTGATAGAAATCATTATGTATGAAATAAAACTTCTATTTTTTTGCCTTTGAAGCTCTAATTCGTTTTCTGCTTTTTGATTTTTGAGTTCTAAATTTTCTTCTTTATCTTTCTTTGAAGTATATATAATATCGGCAAATTGATTTTTTGCTTTTTTCCTGCTAATAAGGAGACTGTCAATTTTTTTACTATAAACTTTCCAGTGTTTTTTTGAATTTCCAGCATTATCCGCTTCCAGTAGATGGGCTAACATGTTAATTTCATTTGTTGCCGATTTTGCTTTTTTAGAGTAATAGTAGGCTTTCTCTGCATTAATTTTTCTTAGCTCTGGATTATTGTATTTCGAGTAATATAAATAAAAAGCATAGTAATTGCCAATTAGTTCATAATCGTCATCAAGTGTAAGAGTCAATTCTAAACTTTCGTTAAAGCATTTGAATGAAGCTTCTTTATGGCCTCCAAGTCGTAAATAGCAAAGACCTAAATTATACAATATCGCTGCACGCTGAATATTTGTGTTTGAAGGTGTGATTTTATCTTCAATTCTGTATCTAGAAATTGGTTCTAATAGATCTATTGCCTCTTGATATTTTTCCTGGTGCATATATGCAAATGCAATTTCAGATAATATCCGTGCTTTTCTAAAAGTTGAGATTGCCTTTTTTAATGCTTTTCTATGATAATATAACGCCTTTTCATAGTCGTACATATACAAATAGTTATAGGCCATGAAGGTATAAGCATTAACGGCATACTTTACATTGGTAGTTTTTTCTAAATAAGGGAATGCTTTTATAAGGGTAGTTTCTGCTTCAGAATAATTTCCATATTGCTGAAAGATTTCTACCATATTGTTTAATGCACCTACATAATCATCTGCATAATCAGCTTTTGGAACACATAATAATTGTGTTTTGTTGAAATAAAAAAGGGCACTGTCGTTTTTTTCTAAATCCCAAAAAGCATTTGCTTTTTGCATCATTTGTTTTATTTCAGCTGAATGGTCAGTTTTATTATAATTTACTCGGTGTTCATTTGTTTCAGAAGACTGTATAGAAAAGAATAGTGCTAAAATTAGAACGAAGATTAGCAAATAAAAAACAAGATGCTTTTTTTGAAAAAAGAAAAATAGGTCTTTAATCATTATACTGGAAGTTTAATTAAAACTTTGAAACCCTTTCCCAAATCTGAATGAATTTCAATATGGCCTTTGGCAGCATGAATTCGGTTCTCAATATTATGCAAACCATTTTTTAAAACCATTTTGTTTGTATCAATTCCTTTTCCGTTATCGGTGTAATTGATTATTATAGTATTCTCCAGTTCTTTAAAGGTTAATGCTGCTAGAGTTGCATCGCTATGTTTTTTCATGTTTACAAGTAATTCCTGTATAGTTCGGTAAATTGATATTTTTTTATTTTTATCAATTTTATCCCAAGAAATAGTATTCAAACCATTTATTAATAGATTAATATTTGGCGTGTCAAATCCTGAGATCATCTCTTTCAGAGAGACTATATAATTTTGATTACTAATAACAGGAGTATTATCCTTCGAAATATTTCTTGTTCGAGAATAAATATTGTCAAGACTTTTTAATAAATGATTTCTGTTTTCTTCAGAAGAAAGATTTCTGTTTTCGGCAAATGCCATGGTATGGTAAATATCGTTAGCCAACTCATCATGTAATTTTTTTGAAATCCTGATTTCGCTTTGATAAGTTGCTTCAATTTTTTGGCGATTAGCTCGTACAGTAAGAAAAAAATATAGAAAAACAATTAGACATGAGGCAAATATAATTATGACATATGAAACAATATTTCTGCTTTCCTGTTTTGCTATTTGGAGCTCATTTTTAATTTTCTGTGCTCTTAATTTCAGGTTTTCCTCTTTTTCTTTTTTAGAGTCGTATTTAATTTTTGCAAATTGATTTTTAGCTTTTTGCCTTACTTCATAAATACTATCGATCACTTTTGTATAAATAAGTGCATATTTTTTTGAATCAATATCAGAACTGTTTTCTATAATAAATTTTAAAGCAACTAAACGGTCGTCGGTGTTGCCCGATAATGTGTGATTTTTGTAGCTTAATTGCGCATATTTCATTGCTAAATCAGCTTTGTCGTTTTTGTAGTATTCGGCAAGATTGTAGTAAGTTCTGCCCAAACCATCGGTATAATTTGCTTGTGACTTTATTTTTAAACTCGTTTCAAAAAAAGACAATGCTTTTGGATTCTTAAGTTTATAATAGCAATAACCTATATAATCTAATATTTTAGAATAGTTTTCAGGACTTTGCTGTACAATTTTCTCATTACTTACTGAAATAAAAATAGGCAATGCTTTCTCAAACTTTTGTTGCTTTAGGTAAATAACTGCGATATTATTTTTAGCTTCAAGTTTGTTAATTCTACTGGTATTTAAAGTAAAAGCTTTAGAATAATAGTATATAGCAGTTGGATAGTCATAAGTGTAATAATAATTTCTTCCTAAAACACTATAGATATTCCATACATAATCTGGATTTTTTATTCGATTTAAAAACGGAATTGTTTCCATTGATGTTTTAATGCTTCCCACAAAATCCTCATGGTCCTGTTGAATTTCGGCCATGTAATACATGCAGGAAACATAATTTTTCAGATCTTCTTTAAGATCGCAAACGGCTCTAGCTTTATTGTAATAAAAAAATGCGCTGTCAGTATTGTTGTGATTCTTGTAAAATTGGTCTGCTTTGCTTATGAGCTTATGAATTTCGTTCTCTCTTTTTGTTTTTTTTGAGTTATCTGTATTTTGCTTTTGGCAAGAAAAAAGCAGTAATAAAGTAGTTATTAGAGAGGTAACTATTTGTAATCTTTTTGGTATCATGCGCCAAAAATAAAAAATTCTAGAAATCATGAAAGAGTATAAATACGGTATTTTAAAATATTTTCAATTTACACTTTTTTTAATTCTGATTTCTAAATGAATACGAAAAGCCCTTTATCGATAAGGGCTTTTGAGTTCTAATTGCTTGTAAATATTCTCTTTATAAATTATGATGCACGCATTCCGGTAGTAATTGCTAATCTATTCCAAGAGTTAATTGTGATGATAGCCAAAAGTATTTCTGCAAGGTATTTTTCATCAAATAATTTAGCTGTATTTTCGTAAACTTCATCAGAAACGTGATTGCCAATTAAGGTTACTTGTTCTGTTAAAGCTAAAATTGCTTTTTCTTCTTCGGTGTAAAAATCAGCTTCGCGCCAAGCACTAATTAAATAAATTCTTTGTTCAGAAATGCCGTGTTTTCTAGCATCAGCAGTATGCATATTAATACAAAATGCACAACCATTAATTTGAGAAGCACGGATTTTGATTAATTCTTTATGAACGGGAGTTAATGAAGTTGTAGAAATATATTTCTCTAAGTTCATTAATGCTTGATAAGCTTCTGGAGCAACATTCGGAATAACAATTCTTGGTTTCATTTTTATATGTTTTAAAAGTTCATTACAAAGGTCAGCAATGCATGCTTTTAAAAACTTGAACTACTTCAAGAAATTCCAATCAGACTTTTCCAGCTCGTATTTTACTCATAAATTCAGCAGAGAAGTCTAAATAGGAGGCAAGCATATACTGAGGAACACGTTGAACAAATTCTGGGAAATGGTCATTAAAGTGATGATATCTTTCTTCCGCCGACATTGTAAACAAGAACTTGATGCGCATTTGCATAGCGCCAAAACTTTTTTGCATCACTATTCTGAAATACATTTCTAGATTTGGTATTTCAATTAACAGTGATTCTAAAATTGTTTTGTCAATGGCAATCACTTCTGAATTCTCTACAGCCTGTAAATAAAAACTTGAAGCAACATCATTATGGTAACTTAAATAATCCGTAATCCACCAATTTTCGATACCGAATTGCAAAGTTTGTTCAACTCCTTTAGAATTGATGATATATTGCCTAATACAGCCTTTCGTAATAAAGTACATAGTATTGCAAATTTGCCCTTCTTTTAAAATCTGCTCTTTCTTTTTTATTTTCGAAAGTTCTAGACATGATTCCAATTTATCA
Source organism: Flavobacterium tyrosinilyticum (assembly GCF_023656565.1). Taxonomy (GTDB): domain Bacteria; phylum Bacteroidota; class Bacteroidia; order Flavobacteriales; family Flavobacteriaceae; genus Flavobacterium; species Flavobacterium tyrosinilyticum. The sequence continues at coordinate 3,971 of NZ_JAMOKG010000004.1, read as the reverse complement.
ATATCTGAAGGCTCAAGAGAAATGAATTTTTTGATATGTAGGATAAGTGCGTTTTGCATTACGAAGAAAGTTACTTAAGTAAAAGTAATTTATTATTTGGTTTCTTAATTAGAATTTCCTTAAAAACAAAAAACCATTCGAATAAACGAATGGTTTTTTTATAATAAGTAAGTAATCTTAAATTGAGTTTATAAAACGTTTATTTTACTTTATTAAGAATAGCTTTGAAAGCTTCTGGGTGGTTCATAGCTAAATCTGCAAGAACTTTACGGTTCAATTCGATTCCGTTAGCTTTAACTTTCCCCATGAATTGAGAATAAGACATTCCTTCCAATCTAGCTCCAGCGTTGATACGTTGAATCCATAAAGCACGGAAATTTCTTTTGTTTTGTTTTCTATCGCGGTAAGCGTAGCACATTGCTTTCTCTACTGCATTCTTAGCAACTGTCCAAACGTTTTTACGTCTTCCAAAGAAACCTTTGGCTTGCTTCATTATTTTTTTTCTTCTTGCTCTTTTAGCAACTGAATTTACCGATCTTGGCATAATTTTAATGTGTTTTTGTAGCAGGCGTCCTGAATTGAATCAAAGGAACTTAAAGCCATACTCCAAGGTTATATAAATATTTTTTTAACCTAAAGAATTATTAGATAATTCTTAATTGTTGTTTGATGCTTTTCATATCTGTTTGGTGAACTAGCGCTGAGTGTGTCAAAGCTAATTTACGTTTTTTAGATTTTTTAGTCAAGATGTGACTTTTAAAAGCATGCTTTCTTTTAATCTTTCCAGAGCCAGTAACTTTAAAACGTTTCTTAGCGCTAGATTTTGTTTTCATTTTAGGCATTTTTCCTAGTGTTTTAATTTATTCTTACTTACTTATATTTTTTGTTTCAGGTTTAAAGTTTCAAGTTCAATGCTGAACACTGAGACTGAAAACTGAACACTATTTCTTTTTCTTCGGAGCAATGAACATAATCATTCTCTTTCCTTCCAAAACAGGCATAGCTTCAACTTTACCATGTTCCTCTAAATCTTGAGCAAGACGTAATAATAGAATTTGACCTTGATCTTTATAAATGATAGAACGACCTTTAAAGAAAACGAAAGCTTTTAACTTAGCTCCTTCTTTTAAGAATTTCTCAGCGTTCTTTCTTTTAAATTCATAATCATGCTCGTCAGTTTGAGGACCAAATCGTATTTCCTTTACAACAACCTGAGAAGATTTAGCTTTTAATGCCTTATCTCTTTTCTTTTGTTCGTAAACAAATTTCTTGTAATCCATGATTTTACAAACCGGTGGTTCAGCGTTTGGCGAAATTTCAACTAAATCCAATTCAAATTGGTCAGCTAAACGTAGCGCATCGGCAATTTTAAAAACCCCTGGTTCAATGTTTTCACCTACAAGACGTACTTCAGGAACACGAATAAGATTGTTTATTCTGTGCGCATCTTTTTTCTCTACTCGAGGTTGAAAACCTCTGTTACTTTTTATTGCTATGACTTTCTAATTTAAGTTAAACTGTAAATACTTTTAATGTCTTTTTTATTTCTTCGTCTACAATCGAAACAAATTCTTCGATAGAAACTGTGATATTACCTTTCCCTTCTTGTCCGTGACGACGAATAGAAATTGTTCCGTTTTTCTCTTCTTCCTCACCAACGATAAGCATAAACGGAATTTTCTGCATCTCTGCATCTCTAATTTTCTTACCGATAGTTTCATTTCGGTTGTCAATTAGGGCGCGAATTTCGTGATTTTCTAGCAAATCTAAAACTTTTTTAGCATAATTTTCGTATTTCTCGCTCAAAGACAAGATAATAGCTTGTTCAGGCATTAGCCAAAGTGGGAAATTTCCTGCTGTATGCTCTAGCAAAATTGCTATAAAACGTTCCATAGATCCAAAAGGAGCTCTGTGAATCATTACAGGGCGATGTAATTCATTATCAGCGCCTTTGTAAGTCAAATCAAATCGTTCAGGTAAGTTGTAATCTACCTGAATTGTTCCTAATTGCCATTGTCTTCCCAAAGCATCTTTTACCATGAAATCTAGTTTCGGACCATAAAATGCAGCTTCACCATATTCTACAACAGTATTAAGACCTTTGTCTTTTGCTGCGTTAATGATAGCATTTTCTGCCTTTTCCCAGTTCTCATCAGTACCAATGTATTTTTCTCTATCTTCTTGATCTCTTAATGAAATCTGAGCAGTAAAGTTTTCAAAGCCTAGTGAACCAAATACATATAATACAAGGTCAATTACTTTTTTGAACTCTTCATCTAATTGCTCTGGAGTACAAAAAATATGCGCATCATCTTGAGTAAACCCTCTAACGCGAGTTAAACCATGTAATTCTCCAGATTGCTCATATCTATATACAGTACCAAATTCAGCGTAGCGTTTAGGTAAATCTTTATAAGACCAAGGTCTTACATTGTAAATCTCACAGTGGTGAGGACAGTTCATTGGTTTCAATAAAAACTCTTCTCCTTCAGCTGGTGTGTGAATCGGTTGAAAACTATCAGCTCCATATTTAGCGTAGTGACCAGAAGTAACATAAAGTTCCTTTTGACCAATATGCGGACTAACCACTTGCTCGTATCCAGCTTTCTTTTGTGCTTTCTTTAAAAATTGCTCCAAACGTTCTCTTAAAGCAGCCCCTTTAGGTAACCATAAAGGTAAACCCTGACCAACTTTCTGAGAAAAAGCAAATAATTCAAGTTCTTTTCCTAATTTACGGTGATCACGACGTTTTGCTTCTTCAAGAAGTTCAAGATATTCAGTCAAATCTTTTTGTTTTGGGAACGAAGTTCCATAAACACGAGTTAACTGCTTGTTTTTCTCATCACCTCTCCAATAAGCACCAGCTACACTCATGATTTTCACAGCTTTAATGATTCCGGTATTTGGAATATGTCCACCACGGCATAAATCAGTAAAAGTAGAATGGTCGCAGAATGTAATAGTTCCGTCTTCAAGATTTGAAATTAATTCAGTCTTGTAAACGTTGTCTTTATACATTTCCAATGCTTCCGTTTTAGTTACCGGACGCATTTTGAAATCGAACTTTCCTCTTGCAATTTCAAGAATACGATCTTCAATCTTTTTGAAATCAGCTTCAGAAATTTTCTGATCTTCAAAATCTACATCATAATAAAAACCATTAGCAATTGCAGGCCCAAGAGTTAATTTAATTCCAGGGTATAATTCCTCAAGAGCTTGCGCCATTACGTGCGAAGTCGAATGCCAGAAAGCTTTTTTTCCTTCCGCATCATTCCAAGTATATAAAATAAGATTACCGTCGGTCGTTAATGGAGTTTCGGTTTCAATAGTTGTACCATTAAAAGATGCAGAAATCACGTTTCTAGCAAAACCTTCGCTAATGTTTTTAGCGACCTCCATTGGAGTTACGCCTTGAGCGAACTCTCTAATTGACCCATCGGGTAAAGTAATCTTGATCATTGTTTATAATTTTGTGAATGCAAATATACATGATTACAAAAATACATACAATATATAAGTACAAGTTTACTCATTATATATAAGTATAGTTTTTGTTCTGCTATATATAAGGTAGTTCTACTTCTATATATAAGAAGAAAGTTTAAGCTGTCCCACTGAGTGAGGCCGAGGGCCTTTAAGTTATCGCAAACCCGAGAGTTTTCCAAAACCAGTCGGGTTTGTTTTTTATACGTTATACATAAGGATAAAGTTTAAGCTGTCAGGCTGAGCGGAGCCGAAGCCCTTTTAGCGTCAGCATTTGGAATTTGGGATTTTAAAAAATTGAGATTTGGCATTTATTAGGAGCTGTTTCCCGCTATCCGCTCCAATCTTTTGCTTTTTAAAGAAAAAGCAAAAGGATTTCCGCTTCTATCGGGGCTAGGGCACTAGTTTTCAGAGGCGGCTTAAAGGGAAAAGGGCGGGTTTTGGAAGCAAGAGAGGGGAAAACTTGACGTTTTGGCGCCTTTACGGGA
>NZ_JAMOKG010000003.1 GCF_023656565.1 Flavobacterium tyrosinilyticum | reverse complement strand
AATTGTAACTTCTTAAGGTGGTTATTGCGGCGGGGCTCACCTCTTCCCATCCCGAACAGAGAAGTTAAGCCCGCCTGCGCAGATGGTACTGCAGTTTTGTGGGAGAGTATGTCGTCGCCTTTCTTTTAAGAATCCTTCCCGATTTATCGGGAGGGATTTTTTGCTTTTTGGAAAATATGCAAACTGTGCGGGAGTTCCGCCTTTCCTTTAAGAATCCCTCCCGATAGATCGGAAGGGATTTTCTGCTTTTTAGAGTGTCTGCAAAACTGCCCCATGATTGGATGGCAGCTTCTGATTGATTTTGGGGTGCGTTAGTGATGGGAGCGGCATCCTTTTGCGGGGCACGCAGGGCTTCTTTTCTTCCTAAACATCCATCCGCAAAAGATACAGCGGACAGCACGGCCCGGAGGGAAACGCCATTAACATTAGAAACCTTGTGCGTATAAGTGTTAAATTATAGACAATTATCGGCGGTTAGATATTGATACTTTAGACTTTTTGGATTTGAATGAGTATTTTTGCTGTTTAAATTACTTTTTAAACATGAAGAAAAATATTTTATTGTTAGCGCTTCTTGCTGTAACAGGCTTAAGTGCACAACAACGTCCAAAGTTAGTGGTGGGTATAGTTGTCGATCAAATGAAAATGGAATATTTATATCGTTTTTCAGATGATTTTTCTCCAAATGGCTTTAAAAGACTAATGAATGATGGATTTACTTTCCAGAATATGCATTACAATTATATGCCAACTTATACTGCTCCTGGACATGCTTCAATCTACACAGGTACAACTCCAGCGACTCACGGAATTGTAGGTAACGAATGGTTTAGCAGAACGCTTGGTAAAGATATGTACTGTACTGATGACGCGGGTGTTAAAACAGTAGGTGACGGTACAGCAGAAGAAGGTGCTATGTCTCCAAAAAACCTTCAAAGTACAACTATTACTGATGAAGTTAGAATGGCAACTAATTTTACTGGAAAAGTTATTGGAATGAGTTTAAAAGACCGTGGAGCTATATTGCCTGCTGGTCACTTTGCAAATTGGGCATTTTGGTACAGTAAAACAGGATCTTTTATTTCTAGTACTTTTTATGGAGAGAAATTGCCTGAATGGGTTACCGAATTCAATAATGAAAAAAACTATTTAAAATATATTAATAAGGGTTGGGATTTATACAAACCAGCTTCTGTTTATAATGAAAGTCTTCCAGATAATAATCCGTATGAAGGGAAGTTATATGGAAGTGCTGCGCCAGTTTTTCCATATGATTTAAAATCTATGTATGAGAAAAATGACGCTGGTATTATTAAAGCTACGCCTTTCGGAAATGATTTGTTAGCTGAATTTGCAAAAAGAGCTATTGAAAAAGAAGAGTTAGGAAAGGATAATGTTACAGACTTTTTAACTGTAAGTTTTTCTTCTACAGACTACGTTGGACACTTGTTAGGGCCAAAATCTATGGAACTTCAAGATACTTACTTGAGATTGGATCAAACAATAGCTGATTTTTTAGCCTATCTTGATAAAACGGTTGGTAAAGGAAATTATTTGCTTTTCTTAACAGCTGATCATGCTGGTGCTGAGAATGTAATTTATTTGAAAGACCGTAAGTATAATGTGGATAATTATCCGTCTAAAGAGGTTAAGAAAAGCTTACAGGAATTTTCAACTAAGACTTTTGGTGTAGATTTGATTCAAAATTATTCAAATTTTAATGTGTTCTTCAATAAGCAAATTATTAAGGATAAGAAATTGGATCTTGATAAAGTTAAAGATGCTTTTAAAAAGTTTTTAATTACTCAGCCGCAAGTTAAAAAAGTTTATACGGAAGAGGAAATTTTAGCTAATGCTGGAAATGATTATGCTCTTAATTTTGTAGCAAAAGGATATGATGTTACACAAAATGGTGATTTAGTTATTGTAGATAAACCTGGAATGATAGAATATACACCAACAGGAACATCACACGGAACAATTTATAGCTACGATACACATGTACCTGCTATTTTTTATGGTTGGCACATTAAAAAAGGAGAATCTTACGATAAAAAAGCTATTACAGAGATTGCTCCGACAATAGCGCAGAAAATTAAAGTTACGTTTCCAAATGGAACAGAAGCGAAAGTTATGACTGAAGTTCTGGATAGTAAAAAATAGAATAAATATTATTTTGAAAACCTGTCTTCATGACAGGTTTTTTTATGGTATAAAAAAAAGGCTTTTCAATTAAGAAAAGCCTTTTGTAATAGTGACTTAGTAAGCACTTGTTTAAGTATTAGCCTATGCGTTTGCTAATACTATTTCTTCGTTAAAAGGTAAATTCCAAGCTTCTGCAACTCCTTTGTAAAGGATTTTTCCATTTGCTACGTTTAATCCTTTATTTAATTCTTCATTTTCTGCACAAGCTTTCTCCCATCCTTTGTTTGCTAATTGTACAGCATATGGTAAAGTTGCGTTTGTTAAAGCTAAAGTAGAAGTGTAAGGTACAGCTCCTGGCATATTAGCTACACAGTAGTGAACGATATCGTCAATAATGAAAGTTGGGTTTTCGTGAGTTGTTGGAGTACAAGTTTCAATACATCCACCTTGGTCTACCGCTACGTCAACAACAACAGTTCCTGGACGCATTAATTTAAGCATATCACGAGTAATTAAGTGAGGTGCTTTTGCTCCTGGAATTAAAACTGCTCCAACAATTAAGTCAGCATCTTTAATTGCTCTTGTGATATTGTAGTGGTTAGACATTTCTGTATTTACGTTCGCAGGCATGATATCATCCAATTGACGTAAACGTGGTAAACTTAAGTCCATAATAGTAACTTGAGCACCTAATCCAGCAGCCATTTTAGCAGCTTGAGTTCCTACGATTCCTCCACCTAAAACTAATACTTTTGCTGGTGGAACACCTGGAACACCTCCTAAAAGAATTCCTCTTCCTTTTAATGGTTTTTCAAGGTATTTTGCTCCTTGTTGGATTGCCATACGACCAGCAACTTCAGACATTGGAACTAATAATGGTAAGCTTCTGTCTGTTTTTTCTACAGTTTCGTAAGCTAAACATATAGCTCCTTTTTCTAACATTGCATGAGTTAATTCTTCTGAAGAAGCAAAGTGAAAGTAAGTAAATAATAATTGATCTTTTTTGATCAATGGATATTCAGAAGCAATTGGCTCTTTTACTTTGATGATCATTTCAGCGATAGCGTAAACTTCTTCGATAGTTGGTAAAACAACTGCACCAGCTTCAGCATATTCTGCATCAGCAAAACCGCTTCCTAATCCAGCAGTAGATTGAACATAAACTGTATGTCCGTGTTTTTTCATTTCAGAAACACCTGCAGGAGTTAAGGCAACTCTGTTTTCATTATTTTTTATTTCTTTAGGAACACCTATTATCATTTTGTTATATTTTTTTGTTTTTATTGAAATTGTTTTACAAATCTACAGATAGAGAATAAATTATGGTTTAATGCATAATAAATAAGAAAATATTATTTTATTTTTTACTTTTACAGAAAAATATTCTGTTTAGAGGCAGATTTTATTCTTTAAAAAGAAAAAAAGACTAAATCGGACTAATTTTAATAAAACGTTTTCGTTATGGCTTTAGATGAAATTGACAAAAAAATCCTACGTCTGTTACAGGAAGATGCGCACTACACTTTAAAAGACATCGCAAACAAAATAAATTTGTCTTTAACACCTGTTCATGATCGGGTGAAACGTCTTGAAAAAGATGGCATTATAGAGAAATATGTGACGCTTTTAGATAAAAAAAAACTTGGAAATAATTTGACGGTTTATTGTCAAGTTACACTGACAAAACAGACTTATGATACTTCGGAAGGATTTAATCAGTCTATTTTGAATTTGCCCGAGGTTGTAGAATGCAATTATGTTTCAGGAAACTTCGATTATATGCTGAAAATCATAATTCCAGACATGGAAAGTTACCATCATTTTCACCAGAAAAAATTATCAATATTGCCTGAGGTTTCACTAATAAATACCGTTTTTGTAATTTCAGAAGTAAAGAGTACTACTGTTCTTCCTATTTAAACCAAAACAAAAAACCATCAAGAAAATCCTGATGGTTTTAAGAAAAAAAGTTAGTTTGGTTGAATTAATAATAAGTATAACGTCTTACTTTGGCAATATATTTTGCTAAACGAATTACTTGATGACTGTAACCATATTCGTTATCGTACCAAATATACAGTACAATGTTTTTTCCATCTTTTGAAACAATTGTTGCATTACTGTCATAAATAGATGGTGCAGAAGTTCCTACTATGTCAGACGAAACCAATTCGTTATTCAAAGAATATTTTATTTGCTCTACCAGTTCTCCTTCGAGGGCATACTTCTTCATGATTTTATTGATTGCCGTAATAGATGTAGGTTTTTTAACTTCTAAATTTAAAACAACAAGTGATCCATTAGGAACAGGAACACGAATCGCATTCGATGTTAATTTGCCTTCTAACGACGGTAATGCTTTTGCTACTGCGCTTCCTGCACCAGTTTCAGTAATTACCATATTTAAAGCAGCAGCTCTTCCGCGACGGTATTTTCTATGCATATTGTCAACCAAGTTCTGGTCGTTGGTATAGGCGTGAATGGTTTCTAAATGTCCTTTTACAACTCCAAGAGTTTCTTCAACTACTTTTAAAATTGGAGTTATGGCGTTTGTTGTACAAGATGCAGCAGAGAAAATATTTACTTCATCAGGATTAAAATCGTTATGATTAACACCATGTACAATATTTGGAACACCTTTTCCTGGAGCAGTTAACAAAACTTTATTTGCTCCGTTTGAGGTTAAATGTCTTTTTAATGCTTCTTCTGTTGTAAATGCGCCAGTATTATCAATAACTAAAGCGTCATTAATTCCGTATGCGGTATAATCAATTTCTTCAGGTGAATTGGCAGTAATGATATGAACGGTTGTTCCGTTTATAATTAAGGCATTATTTTTAGCGTCGGCTATTACTGATCCTTGGAAATCTCCGTGAATGGAGTCGTATCGTAATAGAGAAGCTCGTTTCTCTAAGCTTGATGCGTCATTTTTGTCACGGGTAACAATTGCTCTTAATCGTAACTGATTTCCTTTACCTGTTTTCGACATTAGCTCTCTTGCCAATAAACGTCCAATTCTTCCAAAGCCATATAAAACAACATCTTTTGGTTTGATTTCTTTTGAAGATTTTGCTTTTTTCAGCTTATCAATAACAAAATATCTTGCATCGGGATATTTTTCATCTTCTAAACGATACTCGTAAGTTAGTTTTCCTAGATCTATTTTTGCTGGCGGAAGATCTAATGATAAAACCACTTTTGCAATCTCGACAGAATCGAATATTGTAATTGGTTTTCCAACAAATTCACCAGCGTATTGATGAAGATTGATAATATCGCTAACGTTTTTATCCAATAATTGATTTTTGAATAAAACCATCTCGATTGATTTGTCATACCATAAATCGCTTATGACTTTAATTAATTCGACACCTGCTTTTCTTCGGTCGACTTGTAAGGATACCTCTTTTTGGTACAATGATTTGTTACTCATAATTGAAAAAATAAAATGCTCACTATTTTAAAATTTGGCGCAAAAGTATCCATTTCAATCGATTTCGTAAACTATTTTAGCATTTATTTTTCAAATAAAAAAGTCACCTTAATTTTCTTAAGATGACTTTTTTGAAGTTTTCAGTGACAGTCACAGTTTGCAGTTTTTAGTAACCGAAAACAGAGACTTAAATTATAATTCTGAAAATCTCTCCGTTTCTGTTGATCATTTCAATTCGTACGCTTTGTCCTTCGTCTTTTTTACTTAAAAGTTTTGAAACAGTTTCAACGTTGGTTGCTTTTACATTATCAATGCTTAGAATAATATTTCCTAGCAGTTCATTTTGATATTGCATTAAATTTTCATTGCTGATGTTTTTAATTTTTACACCATAATCAATTCTGAATTTTTTCTTGTCAGCAGCATCAATGTTTTCTAATTCAATTCCTTTAAATTCAGCGCTGTAAAACTCATTTTTGCTTAACGTTACAGGAACTGTTTTAGTTTTTCCTTCTTTAATATAAGTTACTTTTACAACATCGTTTGGACGTTTTGTATTGATATAACCTGATAAATCTGCATAAGTTGCAATATTTTGGTCATCCAATTTTACGATAATGTCTCCTTTTGTTAAACCAGCTTTTTCTGCACCAGAGTTTTTAGAAACTCTATTAATATAGAATCCTTGCGTTTCTGTTACACCCAATTCTTTAGAAGCCGTTGCATTCAATTCGCCTCCTTCAACTCCAAGAATACCTCTTTGAACATTTCCATATTCCATGATGTCCTCAATAATTTTGCGAGCAATATTAGAAGGAACGGCAAAAGAATATCCAACATAAGAACCCGTCATAGAAGAAATCATCGTATTAATTCCAATTAATTCTCCTCTCGCATTTACTAACGCTCCACCACTATTACCTGGGTTTACAGCAGCGTCAGTTTGAATGAAAGATTGTATTCCGCTTTGGTCTAAATTTCTGGCTTTCGCCGAAACAATTCCTGCAGTTACAGTTGAAGTTAAATTATATGGATTTCCAACAGCTAATACCCATTCTCCAACTTTTACATTGTCAGAGTTTGCAAAAGCAGTGTAAGGAAGTTTCTCATCGGCATTGATTTTTAAAAGGGCAATGTCCATTTTAGAGTCGGTACCAATTAACTTCGCTTTGTATGATTTTTTATTGTTTAAAGTAATTTCAATTTCTGTAGCGTCTTTAATTACGTGATTATTAGTCACAATGTACCCGTCTTCAGAAATAATTACACCAGAACCAGTTCCTACTTGTTCTTGTTGTTGCTGTCCGCCGTATCCGTAGAAAAACTCAAGCATCGGATTGCTTACGGTTCTTCTCGAAACATTTTTTACGTGAACAACAGTGTGGACAGTTTTGTCTGCGGCTTCGGTAAAATCTAGTATTTCAGCACCTAAACCAACATTTTTTCCATAAGAGTTAGGGGCAAGAGTTACAACAGAATTTCCTTTTCCAAAAAAAGAATTGTTGCTTTCAAATAATAACTTGTAAGCACCAAGAGTAATAGCACCACTTAATAATGACACTAAAAATAAGGCTGAAAATCTTTTCATATTAGAATTTGTAATTAAGTTATTAGAATTTAAGTTTCATGTTTTATTTAACGTAAAATTACTTCAAAAAATTATTTGTAAAAACGGTTTAACGCTCTTTAACAATGATTAACATTTCATTAATTAATAGTTCGTACTTTTGTATTTCTAACAACTAAAAAATGCAAATAGAATTTTATAAATATCAAGGCACAGGAAATGATTTTGTAATGATTGATAACCGTTCTAATTTCTTTCCAAAAGATGATGTTAAACTTATTGAGCGTCTGTGCGACAGACGTTTCGGAATTGGAGCTGACGGATTAATCCTTTTAGAAAATGATACCGAAACCGATTTTAGAATGGTCTATTACAACTCGGATGGAAACCAAAGTTCGATGTGCGGAAATGGAGGTCGTTGTCTTGTTGCTTTCGCTAATCAATTGGGAGTAATTGATGATAAAACGACTTTTATCGCAACAGATGGTTTGCATCATGCTTCTGTTAATACTGATTCGATTGTTTCTTTACAAATGATCGATGTTAACGAAATTCAGAAAAAAGATTCTTATACTTTCCTAAATACAGGTTCTCCTCATCATGTTCAAATTGTAGATGATTTGGAACATTATAATGTAAAGGAGAACGGAGCCGCAATTCGTTATGGTGAATTGTATGGCGAAAAAGGCAGCAATGTAAACTTTGTGAAAAAAGTAGATAATGATACTTTTTCTTTAAGAACCTATGAAAGAGGTGTTGAAGATGAAACTTTTGCTTGCGGAACTGGAGCTACAGCAGTTGCAATTGCCATGAATGCGATTGGCGAAACAGATCAAACTTCAATTCATTTAAATGTTGAAGGTGGAAAACTTGTCGTTTCTTTCGATAAAGATAATGATGTTTACACAAATGTTTTCTTAACAGGACCTGCAAAATTTGTATTCAAAGGCACAATTGAGATTTAAATCTACAATCTAAAATCTAAAATTGTAAAATGATAACATTAAAAGGCGATTCTATTTATCTACGTGCTCTTGAACCTCAAGACTTAGAATTTATTTATTCTATAGAAAATGACGAGAATATCTGGGAAGTCAGTAATACACAAACTCCTTACAGCCGTTTTTTGATTAAACAATATTTAGAAAATGCTCATCAAGATATTTATGAGGCAAAACAACTTCGTTTGGCAATCTGTCAAGACGAAGATTTTCCTGCTATCGGATTGATTGATTTGTTTGATTTTGATCCTAGAAATAATAGAGCTGGAATTGGTATTGTGATTCAGAAGGAAGAAAATCAAGGGAAAAACATTGGTTCTGAGGCTTTAGAGCTTTTAATAAAGTATTCTTTTTACAATTTAAATCTCCATCAATTGTATGCAAATATTGGTGTTCAAAATGTAGCAAGTCTTGCACTTTTTACTAAATTTGGTTTTAAGAAAATCGGAATCAAAAAAGACTGGATTTTGTATCATAACCACTATCATGATGAAGCAATTTATCAGTTAATTAATAAACAAATTTAAATTTTAAGCTTTGAGTCTAAAGAAAATAATCACAATAAGTGCCGTAGCCATTATTTCAGTTCTATTGATATATGGTTTTATTTTAGTAAGTAAAATTTTTAGTTCTAATACTAAATTTGAAGAGAAAGAAGTATATGTATACGTGCCTACAGATGCTAGTTATGCCGATGTAAAGAAAATATTAGCACCTTATATTAAGAATTTTGACAACTTTGAAATGGTTGCTGAAAAAAGAGATTATCCGCAAAATGTAAAATCGGGTCGTTTTCTTTTAAAGAAGGATATGAACAACATCGATCTAGTTCGTGCAATGCGTTCTAATATTCCGGTTAAGTTAGTTTTTAATAACCAAGAACGTTTAGAAAACTTTGCTGGAAGAATAGGAAAAGAAATCGAAGCGGACAGTTTATCCTTAATGAAAGCTATAAAAGATTCTACATTTTTAGCCGCAAACGGATTTAATGAAGAAAACGTCTTTGCAATGTTTATTCCAAATACGTATGAAATTTATTGGAATACATCGGCAGAGAAGTTCCGTGATAAAATGATTAAAGAATATAATAATTTCTGGACAGCAGATAGAATCGCTAAAGCAAAAGCGCAAGGATTAACTCCAGTTCAAGCCACAATTTTAGCATCAATTGTACATAAAGAGTCTGTTAAAAAAGACGAAAGACCTCGTATTGCTGGTGTTTATTTAAACCGTTTGCGTTTAGAAATGCCATTACAAGCAGATCCAACAGTTATTTATGCTTTAAAATTGAGAGATAACGATTTTGATCAAGTTATTAAAAGAGTTTTTTATAATGATTTAGTTATGAGATCTCCATATAATACTTACGTAAACAAAGGACTTCCTCCAGGACCAATTGCAATGCCAGATATTACAGCTTTAGAAGCAGTTTTAAACCCAGAAAAGAACGATTATATTTATTTCTGTGCAAGTGTTGACCGTTTCGGATATCACGAGTTTGCGGCAACATTGGCAGAACACAATGTAAACGCAAAAAAATATTCAGACTGGATCGCTAGTCAGGGCGTAACAAGATAATTTTGTTTGTCTAAATAATATTAAAAAAACCGAAGTCAATTTTGCTTCGGTTTTTTTGTTTTCTTTTTGAGGCGAAAATGTCCTTTAGAACTAAAATTTATCAAATTGCTATTTTGACGATTTTATAGTTTATCATAATAAAAAAATAAACATTTATTAATGAAGAATTTTATAAAATTCGAAAATTGCTTTTCAAGATTTGCATAAAAAACCACTATTTTTATGTAAGATAATACTTTCTTTTTAGCCAAAAAAACTTAAAATTTATATAAAATACGTTTTTTTTTGACCTCATTTTTCAATTTTTAAGGTCAAAAAAATAAGCTTCAAATCTTACGGAAACCATTATCATAACTGGGATGATCGCGATTTACGGTTTTACGTAAAAAACGCTAAAGCATTGGTTTTTAGTATATTTTTGAAATAACTTATCTTTGCACCGTAGAAATTTCAAGAGGGTGACAGCGTCTTGAAGAAAAACAATTTATGATAAAGAAATGGTATTTTTATGCGAGTTTAGTCGTTATTATTACATTTTTAAGTTTGGGATTTATTCCCTCAGAAAAAGAAACCAAACCTTGGTTTTTAATTGAAAAAACAGATGGATCAGAATATATTTTTCCATCAAAAGAAAAGGATGATTATCCGAACACCAACGTCCCATACACAGGAAATCATCTAATAGGATTTAAAGAGGCAGTAGCTTTTAAGGAATCACAAGGGCAATACAGACTAGTAAATTCTCTTGGTTATATGGGTAAATATCAATTTGGTTCTAAAGCTTTGAGAGCAATCGGAATTAATGATAATAAAGCCTTTTTAAAAGATCCTGCTCTACAAGAAAAAGCTTTTATAGCTTTGTTAGCCAAAAACAAATGGATTTTACGTTACGAAATCGAAAAGTATCAAGGTAAAATCATCAGTGGTATTGAAATTACCGAATCTGGAATTTTAGCGGCAGCGCATTTAGGTGGTGCAGGTTCTGTAAAGAATTTTTTCAAAAACAAAGGAAGCAGACATTTTAGAGATGCTTTCGGGACTTCTTTGAAAAGCTACATGAGAGATTTTGCAGGTTACGATCTTTCTTTTATAGAGGCAGATAGTAACGCAACAGTAAACGACTAAATTAAAAGAGGTTGTTTCACATTTGTAACAACCTCTTTTTCTATTTTTTATGTTCTTTCATGAGCTAAAACGCTATCTCAAGAACTTTATTTATTTTCCGTATCGCTAATAACTGAAAACTCCGACTGCTAACTTTAATCTATTAAGGCTTCTAAGATTTTTATAGCTGCTTCGCCTATTTTAGTTCCAGGTCCAAAAACGGCCGATGCCCCAGCATCGAACAAGAATTGATAGTCCTGAGACGGAATTACACCGCCTACAATTACCATTATATCTTCGCGTCCATGTTTTTTTAGTTCTTCTATTACTTGTGGAACCAAAGTTTTATGTCCAGCAGCAAGTGATGAAACGCCTAAGATGTGAACATCATTTTCCACAGCTTGTTTTGCGGCTTCTGCAGGAGTTTGAAATAATGGGCCAATATCTACATCAAAACCTACATCGGCATAACCTGTTGCAACTACTTTTGCACCTCGGTCGTGACCGTCTTGTCCCATTTTGGCAATCATAATTCTAGGACGTCTACCTTCTTGTTTAGCAAAAAGATCCGCTAATTGTTTTGCTCGCTCAAAATTTTCGTCATTTTTTATTGCTGCACTATACACTCCGCTAAAAGATTTGATTTGTGCTTTAAAACGGCCAAAAATAGTTTCCAATGCATTACTAATTTCGCCTAATGTTGCTCTGTTTCTCGCAGCTTCAACGGCAATTTCCAGTAAGTTGCCTTGTCCATTTTGTGCACAAAGGATTAATTTTTCTAGTGATTGATTTACTTTTTTAGAATCTCTGGTTCTTTTTATTTCTTCCAGACGTTCAATTTGTTGTTTGCGAACCAATTGATTGTCTACATCTAGAATATCCAAAGGATCTTCTTTTTCTAAACGATATTTATTTACGCCAACAATAATATCTTGTCCGCTGTCAATTCTTGCTTGTTTTCTCGCAGCTGCTTCTTCAATTCGAAGTTTCGGAATTCCAGCTTCAATCGCTTTGGTCATTCCTCCAAGTTCTTCAACTTCTTCAATTAGCTTCCACGTTTTTTCAACAATATCGTTTGTCAGGCTTTCAACATAATAACTTCCAGCCCAAGGATCTACTGTTTTAGTAATTTTGGTTTCTTCTTGAAGAAATATTTGAGTATTTCGAGCAATTCTAGCAGAGAAATCTGTTGGAAGCGCAATAGCTTCATCTAAAGCATTGGTATGCAAAGATTGTGTTCCTCCAAAAACCGCTGCAGAAGCTTCTATACAAGTTCTCGCCACATTATTAAACGGATCTTGTTCTGTTAAACTCCATCCACTAGTTTGGCAGTGTGTTCTTAAGGCTAAAGATTTATCGCTTTTTGGATTAAACTGTTTTAATAATTTAGCCCAGATCATGCGGCCAGCTCTCATTTTGGCAATTTCCATAAAATGATTCATTCCGATCGCCCAGAAGAAAGATAATCTTGGAGCAAAATCGTCAATCGTCATTCCAGTTGATAATCCAGTTCTGATGTACTCTAAACCATCGGCCAAAGTATAAGCCAATTCAATATCTGCCGTTGCTCCAGCTTCTTGCATATGGTAACCGGAAATGGAAATAGAATTGAATTTTGGCATTTTTTTGCTTGTAAATTCAAAAATATCAGCGATTATTTTCATCGAAGGAGTTGGAGGGTAGATATAGGTATTTCGTACCATAAACTCCTTTAAAATATCGTTTTGAATTGTTCCTGCCAGTTTTTCTGGACTAACGCCTTGTTCTTCTGCAGCAACGATATAAAAAGCCATAATAGGTAAAACAGCCCCATTCATGGTCATAGAAACCGACATTTCGTCTAACGGAATCTGATCGAAAAGCACTTTCATGTCTTCAACAGAATCAATTGCAACACCTGCTTTTCCAACATCACCAACGACTCTTTCGTGATCTGAATCGTAACCGCGATGTGTTGGCAAGTCAAAAGCGATGGACAGTCCCTTTTGTCCTGCAGCTAAATTTTTTCTATAAAAAGCATTGCTTTCTTCTGCCGTAGAAAATCCCGCATATTGTCGAATGGTCCACGGACGTCTCACATACATGGTAGCGTATGGTCCGCGTAAATTGGGTGCAAAACCAGCTCCGAAATCAAGAAATTCCAATTCTTCGATATCTTTCTCCGAATAGTTTTTTTTGATTTCGATTCCTTCGGCAGTCGTAAAGTTGTCAGAACTAGAATTAACTTCTGGTTCCTGACTTTTAACTTCTAGCTTTATATTTTTAAGGTCTTTTCTCAATTTAAATATGGTTATTTAAGTGCGATTAAATCTCTTTTGATTTCTTCTAAAAAGTCATTGATGTTAGAGACATCATTTGGATTTTTTAAATAATCTTTTGTTCTTTTTCTAACTTGATCAATTTGCCACTCAGGAATTTTGTATTGAAATTCATCTATTGAATCGTTTTCAACTGATATTATTTCATTAGGTCTTTTCATAATACTTTAGTTTAAATTCAATAATTTATTTCACAATTTTATTCAAGCTCCAATCTTTCTTGCTCCATTTTTTCAGCCAATCTCTTTTCGATAATTGGTGTAATTAATGTTTTTCTTGGTTTTATTTTGACAAAAGGAAACAATTCTAAATCATGTTTCATTCGGTCTTCTTTGTTTGGATATTTATTCGTGCCTAAAAGAATTTCTTTTTTAGAATCGAATAATTCCTGCTCTTTATTGGCACTTTCTTGAATCTTCTTTTTGATGGTTCCATCATTTAAAAGTTTTATGAAACCGCCATTGGCTTCAATTTCTTTAAATAACGCCAAACTTTTTTCTGCCAATTGCATAGTCAAACTTTCGATATAATAACTTCCATCGGCTGGATTGTCTACTTTATCAAAATAACTTTCGTGTTTTAAAATCAAAAGCTGGTTTCTGGAAATTCGATCTCCAAATTCGTTGTCTTTATGGTACAATGCATCATAAGGTAAATTGGCAATTGCATCGGCTCCTCCCAAAATTGCAGACATGCATTCGGTTGTGGTGCGAAGCATATTTACATTGTAATCGTAAATTGTTTTGTTGCGTTTAGTCGGAGTTACCAGAAAATTGCATTTTATTTCCGAATTGTATTCTTTAGCAATTAAATCGAATAGCATTCGAAGCGCTCTAAGTTTGGCAATTTCAAAGAAATAATTGGTTCCAACTGAAATTTGAAAAACAATTGATTTTGTTTCGGCAGAAAAACGATTTAAATATTCGTTTGCATGCGCTAAACTATAAGCAATTTGTTGCGTAATATTAGCTCCAGAATTTTGATACAATCCCAAATCTATACTTAGCAGATTTAAATTGGTCGTGTTTTTAAAGAGTAGATCTACAGTGTCGAAATTATTTTTCTCAGAAGTTGTAAACCAATTTCCTTCTTTTGCTAATTGTCCAATTGGATCAAAATTGCAATAGAAATTAGCTTTTTTCTGGATCGAAATAGTATCTAATTTTTTAACGAAATCGATTGAGATAAAATTGAAATTAAAGTAAACGGTTTTGTTTTCTAAAGGAAGATTCTCTAGTAATTTTTGAACATCAATTTTATCGTTTTCAATTGTAAAACGAAGACTTTCTGCGCCTCTTTCTAAAGTGTTTAGAGCGCGTTCGATAGACTTTTCTACATCAAAAACAAAGATATTTTGGCAGATTTTAAAATCTGAGACTTGTGTATTTACATTTGCTGCTTTAGTAAATTCATCGCTATGATAAAAAGGTTTTACCTGAATATCTTCTGGAGAATTCCAAATAACAGTTTGATTATAATCGGCTCCATCTAATTCAAACTGAATTTTTTGTTTCCATTGTTTGGATGAAATCGGATTAAAATCGTCGAATAGGTTAGTGGCCATTGTATTTTGTTTGATTATTCTTTTTCTTGAATGGTTTCTCCTTCAAATTGTATGATATAAATATCCTCACTGTCTTTTTTCATGAAATACTTTTCGCGAGCATATTTCTCAATTTGTTCAGGATTTTTAAGCTGTTTGATCTGCTCTTGATCTTTTTTGATCTCGTCCTGATAATACTTTTTATTATCCTCAAGTTCATGAATTTGCTCATCTAAAAAGCGATGATCAAAATAGGAGTAATTGTCTAGAAATAACATCCAAACAATAAAAAACAGCAAAACCCAAACGTATTTGTTTCCTAGGTATTTGAACCATTTTCTGTCTTTGTATGGAATTTTAAATTTCATTTTTAAACTAATATTTCTTTTGAATTTGAGTCTTGTCTTTAGCCCCGATAGTAGTGAAAATCCTTTTATGCCGGGGTTCGGCACAAAAGATTACTTCACTTAATTTTTATTTTCATTGGAGTTCAGTGAACTCCGTTTGTAACGAATAGCGGGAATCAGCTCCTAATTATTATGGTTTAAATTTACGATAAAAATTATGAAATTCTCTGATTAATTACAGCGCGAACTACATCTATTGCTACCGTATTGTATTTGTCATTCGGAATAATAATGTCTGCAAAAGCTTTAGAAGGTTCTATAAATTGCTCATGCATAGGTTTTAAAGTAGTTTGGTAACGGTTTAAAACTTCATCAATATCACGTCCTCTTTCTGAAATATCTCTTTTTAAACGACGAATTAATCTTTCATCAGAATCGGCGTGAACAAAAACTTTAATATCAAACATATCTCTCAATTCTGGATTTGTTAGAATTAAAATTCCTTCTACAATCATTACTTTTCTCGGATGTGTCGAAACGGTATCGTCTGTTCTGTTGTGCTGAATAAAAGAATAAACAGGTTGGTCAATTGTTTCACCTGCTTTTAGTGCTTTTAAATGCTTAACCAATAATTCGAAATCAATTGCTCTTGGATGATCAAAGTTGATTAATGCTCTTTCGTCAAACGATAAATTATCAGTTTGTTTATAATAAGAATCTTGAGAAATTACCCCAACTTCTGTATGTGGCAATTCGTTCATGATTTGGTGTACTACTGTTGTTTTTCCACTTCCTGTTCCTCCTGCAATTCCTATAATGAGCATAAAATTTTTGTTTGATATTTGTTTCGCAAAAATAATAATTTAACTGAATCGCTAAACATTTAATGTAATTTAACCATATAAGTACTGTAAGTAAAATTAAGCTAGAAAATGTTTAAACAAAATGTTACTTAACTGAAATTATATTACTTATATGGCAAAAAATATAAAAAAAATCCCGAAAGTAAACCTTCGGGATTTCGTGCAATCAGTATAGTTTAAAAAAATATTCTGAATTTAGTAAGCACTTGTAATTATTTATTCTTTTTTGCTTTAATCATCATTTCAAGCTGATCCCAAAGTTCTTCTGGAATTGCTTCTAATAAGTTGAATTGTCCAGCACCTTTTAACCATTCCCCACCGTCAATTGTAATCACATCTCCGTTGATATAAGATGAAAAATCAGAAACTAAATAAGCAGCTAAATTGGCCAATTCTTGATGATCTCCCACTCTTTTTAATGGCACTTTTTTCGCCATGTCAAATTTTTCTGAAAGATCTCCTGGTAATAATCTGTCCCAAGCTCCTTTTGTAGGAAATGGTCCTGGAGCGATGGCGTTAGAACGAATTCCATATTTAGCCCATTCTACAGCAAGACTCCTTGTCATGGCCAAAACTCCCGCTTTTGCTGTAGCACTAGGAACAACATAAGCAGATCCTGTCCAAGCGTAAGTTGTAACAATATTTAAAATCGTAGCAGAAGTTTGTTTCGTATCGATCCAGTGTTTTCCAAAAGCCAACGTACAGTTTTTAGAACCTTTAAGTACGATATCTATCACAGTGTCAAATGCATTTGCAGATAATCTTTCTGTTGGAGAAATGAAATTTCCTGCAGCATTATTTAAAAGAACATCTACTTTTCCGAAAGCTTTTAAAGTCTCCTGAAGCATATTTTCTACTTCTTCGTAATGACGAACATCACATTGAAGAGGAAGAC
This sequence comes from Flavobacterium tyrosinilyticum, assembly GCF_023656565.1. Taxonomy (GTDB): domain Bacteria; phylum Bacteroidota; class Bacteroidia; order Flavobacteriales; family Flavobacteriaceae; genus Flavobacterium; species Flavobacterium tyrosinilyticum. The sequence continues at coordinate 1,316,410 of NZ_JAMOKG010000003.1, read as the reverse complement.
ATTTACCTCCAGTTTGGCTTTCCAGTTCGGCAGCTGTAGTTTTTAACTTCTCTAAATCTCTGGAAGTTATCGCTACTTGAGCTCCTAATTCGAGAAAATATTTGGTCATAGCTTTGCCTAAACCGCTTCCGCCGCCTGTAACGACAATGACTTTGCCTTGTAAAGCATCATCACGTAACATTTTATCTGTGTAGCTCATATTTTTTCTTTTTTTTTTACAATATTAATTAAATAAAATAGGATGCACGCATAATAATGTTATAAAATTTCAATAAATTTTATATTTCACATAATTTTTTTGCTGCAGACTCAAGTGTAAAATCATCTTTGGCAAAACAGAAACGAATTAATTTTTGGTCTTTATGATCTGAATAGAAGGTTGAAATTGGAATTGTCGCAACACCATGATCGATAATTAAATTTTTGCAGAAAGTAACATCATCTTCATTTGAAATATTGGCATAAGAAGCGACTTGGAAATATGTTCCTTCACAAGGTTTTAATTCAAAACGGCTATTTTTGAGTAGTTTCTGAAAATAATCTCGTTTTTCTTGATAGAATTTTCCAAGAAGATTAACATCAACAACATCTAAATATTCGCTGATAGCAAACTGCGAAATACTGTTTACGCTGAAAACTAAAAATTGATGCACTTTTTTGATTTCTTTCATTAAATGTTCTGGAGCAATGGTATAACCAATTTTCCAGCCTGTTATATGAAATGATTTTCCAAAAGAAGAAACCACCACACAACGATCTAAAAGAAAATCTTTTGTATGTGCAGAAATATGTTTTTCTTCGAAAGTAATATATTCGTAAACTTCATCAGATAAAATGATAATATCCGGATATTTTTCGAGAAGATTTTTTAATTGAATAAAATCATTTTCGGTTAAAATTTTCCCTGTCGGATTATGTGGATTATTGATAATCATCATTCTGGTTTTTGCAGAACATGCTTTTTCAATTCTTTCCCAATTTGGAGTATAATCGTCATTCAGCGCTACTCGAACGGGTTTGGCATTGCAAAGTAAAACAGGAGACTCATAAGAATCATAACTCGGATCGAGAATAATTACTTCGTCATTTTCTTTTACTAAAGCCAAAATAGTGGTGAAAATTCCCTGAGTTGCTCCAGCTGTAACCAAAAGTTCTGTATCTGGATTGATTGTTCTATTATAGGAACTCAGAGTTAACTTCGCAATTTTGTTCATCAACGGAGGGTAACCTGCCATTGGTGTGTATTGGTGAACGTTCTCTTTTGCTAATCTCGCTACAATGTCTGTCAGTCTTTCGTCAACAGGAAAGTTAGGAAATCCCTGAGAAAGATTTATCGCATTGTATTCGGTTGCCATTTTTGACATTACCGTGAAAATGCTTGTGGTTACGTTTGTGAGTTTACTCATAATTAAAGTCTGGTTATAGAGCAGTAGTTTTTGCAAAAAGTTGAAGGTGTTAATTTACAACTACAGGTAAAGCATATAAAACTCTAACTGTTTTGTTTTTAAGTTTTCCTGGAATCCATTTAGGAGATTTTTTTAAAACTCTAATTGCTTCAGCACCAGTTCCATATCCAAGATCTCTCAAAATTTTTATATCACTTAAAGATCCATTTCTCTCAACAATAAATGTGGCATATACTTTTCCTTTTAAGTCTTTTTCTGCATTTTTAAAATTGTCTTTTAAAAAGCGTTCTAATGCTTCTTGACCACCTGGGAATTTAGGTTTAACTTCTATTCCTGCTGTATTGTAAATTTGATTTTCTTCAAAAGCAGCTCTTTCAGCATCACTTATATACGGTCTGCCTTCGTCACTTTGAGAAAATATATTTTGTGCCGAACAAATTAAAATTAGTAATAAAAACTTTTTCATTATGGTGGTTTAAAAGTTAGCTTACATTTTATGAATAATAAAAATCGCAGGACGTTTATCAATGTCAATTTTTAACTTTTTCCAATCTGATACTTTCATGGTTTTAATGAATTCTGTTGGCAAAGTAATATCTGCTGCAATACAAAGATGAGTTGCAGGACTTAAAATTTGAAGAAGATCTTCAATCAGTTTATTGTTTCTGTATGGAGTTTCAATGAATAGTTGCGATTGATTTTTATCATAAGATAATTTCTCAAAATGACGAATTGCCGATTTTTTTTCGTCTTTGTCAATTGGTAAATATCCGTTGAAAGTAAAACTCTGACCGTTCATTCCAGAAGCCATCATGGCCAGTAGGATAGAAGAAGGGCCCACTAATGGCACAACCTGAATTCCTTTTTCATGAGCCAATTTTACAATTGCAGCCCCAGGATCTGCAACTCCAGGACAACCGGCTTCGCTCATTAAACCCATGTTTTTTCCTTCTAATAAAGGCTTGATGAAATCATTATGTTCGCTAGTTTCTGTTCTTTTGTTTAAAGTAAAAAGAACCAATTCAGATTGTTTTTTTTCGGGATAAACTGCTTTTATAGATTTTCTTGCCGTTTTGTCATTTTCTACAATATAATGGTCAATAACTTCTATCGTTCTTCTTACTGTTTGTGGTAAAACATCCATCGGATCGCTTTCGCCCATTGTAGTTGGAATTAAATATAATTTTCCGAGAAGTTTCATGTGTTTTTCTTTAAAATTAAAAAATTCAATTATTTCTTTTTTAGAAACAATTGAATCGAATTAGGAGTGTTTTTTAAGTAATTGATCTGCAATAAGATCGGTTACTTCGTCTAGCATTTGGTAAACATTGTCAAAGCCATTTGCTGAACCGTAATATGGATCTGGAACATCGACATTTTCGTTTGGAAATAAATCGTTTAAAATCAAACGAACTTTGTTTCTGTGTTCTGGAGTTTTGGCTAAATGAAGTACATCGCGAAAATTAGAATTATCCATTACATAGATATAATCGAATTTGTCAAAATCAGAAACTTGAATTTGTCTCCCTTTTTGCTCGCCGATATGGATTCCGTTTTTTTTGGCCACTTCGATAGAACGTTTGTCAGGACAATGGCCAATATGCCAAGAACCTGTTCCAGCCGAATCGACTAAAAATTTATCTTCGGGAAGTTTAGAAGCTAAAATTCCTTCTGCTAAAGGAGATCTGCAGATATTTCCTAAACAAACCATTAAGATCTTTACAGGCATGGTGCGTCTTAAAGCGTTAGTTTTTTATTGATGTCTTCAACAAACTTTTTAAATTGTTTGTCTGTAGAAACTAAATTATCGACTGTTTTGCAAGCATGAAGAACAGTTGCGTGATCGCGGTCTCCAATTTGTGAACCAATATTTGCCAAAGAAGCTTTAGTGAATTTTTTAGCAAAGAACATCGCTAGTTGTCTTGCTTGTACAACGTGCCTCTTTCTGGTTTTAGATTGAAGTGTCTCAATATCTAATTGGAAATAATCTGAAACGATTTTTTGAATATAATCGATTGAGATTTCTCTCTTTACGTTTTTAACAAATTTCTCTACAACACTTTTAGCCAGTTCAATCGTAACTTCTTTTTTATTGAAAGAAGATTGAGCGATTAAGGAAATAATTGCCCCTTCCAATTCTCTAACATTCGATTTTATGTTTCGAGCAACATATTCTAAAATATCTTCTGGCATTTCTACACCATCACGATATAAAATATTTTTTAAGATCGAGATACGAGTTTCGTAATCAGGTTGATGCAACTCTGCAGATAATCCCCATTTAAAACGAGATAATAATCTTTGTTCGATATCTTGCATATCAACAGGAGCTTTATCTGAAGTTAAGATTACTTGTTTTCCGTTTTGATGTAAATAGTTGAAAATATGGAAGAATACATCTTGTGTTCCTGATTTTCCAGATAAGAACTGAACGTCATCAATAATTAAAACATCAATTAATTGGTAAAAGTGAATAAAATCATTACGGTTATTCTTTTTTACAGAATCAATGTATTGCTGTGTAAAAATCTCAGCAGAAATATATAAAACGGTCTTTTCTGGATATTTATCTTTTACTTCTACACCTATAGCATGCGCTAAGTGCGTTTTTCCTAAACCAACTCCTCCAAAAATCAATAACGGATTAAATGAAGTTCCTCCAGGTTTGTTGGCTACAGCCATACCTGCAGAACGAGCCAAACGGTTGGAATCTCCTTCTAAGAAATTGTCAAAACTGTAGTTCGGATTTAACTGAGACTCAATTTTTAAATTTCTAATTCCAGGAATTACAAACGGATTTTTTAGTTCAGGATTTAAGTTTTTAAACGGAGCATCAACCTCTTGCGGTTTCATTGGCACTCTGTTGGCACTTGGCAGCTGCTCGGTAAACGGCTGTTTATTGCCATAAGTGTTCTCCATTTTAATTTTATAGAGTAACTTTGCGTTTTTTCCCAGTTCTTTGGTAAGCGCAACTTTCAATAATTTTACGTAATGCTCTTCGAGCCATTCGTAGAAAAATTTACTAGGAACCTGAATGTATAATGCGTTATCGGTTAGCTCAACTGATTTGATTGGTTCGAACCAAGTTTTATATGCTTGGTCTTGAATATTATCCTTTATAAAGGACAAACAGTTTTCCCATACCGATTGAGCAGTTTTAGTCATAGATTCAGATAAATTTTTATTATTGTTATAAAGATTCTCCTAATAAAATAGGAGCAATTTTATTCCGTATTTCGGGATAACAAATATGTGAACAAATTTCTGTAAAAAAAAATATTTTGGTATCTAATTTTATAAAAAAAAGTTGTAATACGGCTTTTTAAATTCGAATTTTTTTAATATTTTATAAATGAAAAATCATCAGACTCAAGTACGAGTTCGTTACTCAGAAACTGACCAAATGGGAGTCGTTTATCACGGCAATTATGTTCCTTATTTTGAAATTGGACGCGTGGAATGGCTTAGAAATAAAGGGGTTTCGTATAAAAGCATGGAAGAAAGCGGTATTGGTCTTCCAATTGTCAACATGAACATCAATTACAAAAAATCGGCGAGATACGACGAACTTTTGACAATTCACACGACTTTCAAAAGTCACTCTTCGGTGAAGATCGAATTTGACTGTGCAATTTACAATGAGGCTAATGAGTTATTAACAACTGCGACATTTATTTTGGTATTTGTAGCGTTAAAAACGGGTCGTCCAACAGCTCCTCCAGAATATATTTTAGACATATTCAAAGCACTTGATGAAAAGTGTTAAAACAGCCTTCATTTTGATGTTAAATTATATAATTTTAATATCAATTTCGAACATTAAATCAAAAATGCTGAACACTGTTTCGGCATTTTTTTTTCGCGTTTTTGTGACAATTTTGCCAATTGGCAGTCCAGAAATTTCATCCATTTCCATTTCTTGAGAAGTGATTTCTAATTTCTTTTCTTTGATAACTCGCATTACTTTATTCATGTTTTTGTAATCAAAAGAAATTAAAAATTCGACATCAATTGTCTTTTCAACGATTTCACAAACTTCCAAAGTCTGTTGTGCAGTTGTTCGATATGCAGAAATCAATCCGCCAACGCCTAATTTTACTCCGCCAAAAATACGAACGACTACTACTAGAACGTTCGTTAATCCAAAAGATTGTATTTGCCCGTAAATTGGAGCTCCAGCTGTATTGCTTGGTTCTCCATCGTCGTTGGCACGGTACGAGATTTTATTTCCAATACCAATTTGGTAAGCGTAGCAATAGTGTACTGCGTGCGGATGTTGCTTTTTAAGGTCCTCGATAATAGGTTTTACTTCATCTTCATGATCTATCGGAAAAGCATAGCCAAAGAATTTACTGCCTTTTTCTTTAAACAGTATTTCTTCAGATGCAGATGCAATAGTTTGATAAGTATCGTTAATTTCCAATTGTTATGCTTTAAAAATGTTTTTTTGCCACAGATTAAAAAGATTAAAAAAGATTTCTTTTTTGTTTTTTAAAGAAAATCTGTTGGAATCTTTTTAATCTGTGGCAAAATATTTTATGAGAATAAATGCTTTATAATAATCCTTTGTCGAATAAATCTACAACATCTTCTTTTCCAACTTGAAGGTTCCAAACTTTAATTCCTAAAGCTGCGGCACTGTCGGTGTTTTCTGTTTTATCATCAACAAACAAAGTGTTTGCTGCAACTAGATTATTTTGGTCTAATACAAATTGATAGATTTTCGGATCTGGTTTTCTCATTCCTATATCAAACGAAAAATATACTTTTTCGAAACAAGCATAAAAGTCTTTGTAAAAAGAAATTCCGCTTTTTTCTTCAAATGTATTAATGTGAATAGAATCGGTATTGCTCAATAAAAACAAGCGGTATTTTTTTGATAACTCCTGGAGAAACTCTAAACGATAAAAAGGAAAATCTGCCAAAACTGCATTCCATGCTCTCAAAATGCCTTCTTTAGAAGCATTTGGCAGTTGTTTTTGAAAACCGCCAATAAAATCTTCTGGTGAAATAGCACCAACTTCAAAAGAAAGATTTAATTTATCGAATTCATTATTCCATTCTTTCATTCCTAATTTTTGTAAACCAGAAATGGTGGCAGGTTTATCTAAATTGATGAAAATATCTCCAAAGTCAAAAATTATCGCATTAATCATAATTTCTAATTTGTATCAGTTCGTCGTTTAAAATATTTGTTTTTGTGGTATTTTTTCTCGTAATAATTGGAGCTTTTGTTCCATTTAGAAAACTTGTTTTTCCAACAAAAATTCTCGCTTCATCCCAAAGATTTTCATCAATAAAAGATTGGATTGTTTGTCTTCCGCCTTCTATTATTATAGATTGAATTTGATTTTGATATAAAACATCCAGAATCTGAGGGATACTATTTTTATCAAAATCAATTACTTCAAATTGAGTATTTTCTTTTGATCGTTTTGATTCTTTAGAAAAAATGAAAGTTTTTACAGAGTCGTCAAAAATAAAACTGTTTTCATCAATTCTATTATTTTGATCTATAACAACTCGAACGGGATTGTTACCGTTCCAATCTCGAGCATTTAATTTTGGATTGTCATCGACAACGGTTTGTGTTCCAACCAAAATGGCCTGTTCTTCAGTTCGCCATTTGTGAACCAATTGTCTTGAATATTGATTCGTAATCCAAATTGGTTTGCGTTCTTGATTGATTTCTTTTTCTGGCGCTAAAAAGCTGTCTTGGCTTTCTGCCCATTTTAAAATGATATACGGTCTCTTTTTTTGATGGAAAGTAAAAAAGCGTTTGTTCAGTTCGTTGCATTCCTCTTCTAAGACTCCAACAGTAACATTCGCTCCAGCTTCAATTAATTTTAAAATACCCCTTCCAGCTACTTTTTCGTTAGGATCCACTGTGCCGACCACAACATTCGGAATTTCATTTGCAATAATCAAATCACAGCAAGGAGGAGTTTTTCCAAAATGACTGCAAGGCTCTAAGCTTACATAAATTGTAGCTTTTTTCAACAGTGATTTGTCTTTTACAGATTTAACGGCATTTACCTCGGCATGGGGTTCACCTGCTTTTTTATGCCAACCTTCGCCAATAATCTTATCTTCATAAACAATTACACTGCCAACCATTGGATTCGGATACGTTGTTCCAAGTCCATTTTGTGCCAGTTCAATGCAGCGTTTTATGTATTTTTCATGTATATTCACACTGCAAAAGTAGTTAATTTTAATATTATCACTAACTCGAAAAGATTAAGTTGTGAAACAATCCAGATAGTTATAATAGTATCAAAAAAGTATATTTACTTTTGTATTTGTAATGATTTAGAATAAAAAAATGGTAAATTGGCTTATAAGGACAGTTAAAAAGGAAGACAATCAGGCGGTTGCAAGTTTGATAAGATCTGTTTTTGATGAAATGGAAATTCCAAAAGTAGGAACAGCATACGAAGATCCTTACTTAGATTTGATGTTTGAGGAATATAGTAAAACGAAATCGGCCTATTTTGTTGTGGAAAATGATGGGGAAATTGTGGGCTGTGCTGGAATCGCACCTTTAGAAAATGGAGATCCTGAAATTTGTGAATTGCAGAAAATGTATTTCCTTCCCAAAACAAGAGGATTGGGAATTGGAACTAAAATGATGGACAAATGTTTGGAACAAGCAAGAGCATTTGGTTTTAAAAAATGTTATATTGAAACCATGCCATTTATGCATGCAGCGCAGAAACTGTATAAAAAATCCGGTTTTGAGTATTTAGATGCCCCAATGGGGTGTACTGGGCACAATTCTTGTCCGGTATGGATGCTGAAAGTTTTGTGATTTTAATGTAACAAATTTAAAGTAGCAAGACTTATTGAAAGATAAAATGTCAGTTTTAGACTGATGTAAATGCTCAAAAAATAAAAATGAAAATTAAACAATATCGTACTCAGTTTATTAAAGAATTATCTCCTTTTTACGATGCGTACGAAGCAGAGAGTTTTTTTTATTTGATTTTAGAAGATAAACACCAGCTTCGCCAGATTGATTTAGCTTTAAATCATGAGTTGGTATTTGATGAGAATGATTTTGTGATATGGGATGAAATCTTGCAACATTTGAAGAAAGAAGTCCCTATTCAATATCTATTAGGAAAAACACATTTTTATGGTTTGGACTTTGAAGTTAATGAGAATGTTTTAATTCCAAGACCAGAAACTGAGGAATTGGTAGAATGGATTATTAATGAAAATGCAAGTCCAGAGAAATCTAAGAAAATAAAAATACTGGATATTGGAACAGGAAGTGGCTGTATTGCTATTTCTTTGGCTAAAAACCTTCCAAATGCCGAGGTTGTTGCTATAGATGTTTCTAAAAAAGCAATTGAAACTGCGAAAAGAAATGCGGTTAGAAATAATGTTGATGTAACTTTTGTTATGCAGGATATCTTAAAGGAAGAGGAGCTGAGATGTCAATTTGATGTTATTGTTTCTAATCCGCCTTACGTACGAAATTTAGAAAAAGCAGAAATCAAAAAAAATGTTTTGGACTACGAACCGCATTTAGCGCTTTTTGTTGAAGATCATGATGCTTTGATTTTTTATAGAAAAATTGCCTCGCTGGCAAAAAATGCCCTTGTGGAAAAAGGAAAATTATATTTCGAAATCAATCAGTATCTAGGAAAAGAAATGACCGATTTATTAGAAAGTATGGATTTTAAAAGTGTAGAGCTTCGAAAAGATATTTATGATAATGAACGAATGATTAAAGGAAGTGTTTAAAGTGGTCAGTGTTTAGGTTTTTAGTGTTCAGTATTAGCTGTGCTTAAAGTTTGCTTCACTGATTACTAAAAATCTGAAAACTGAATACTAAAAAACTATTCGTAACGCAACGCTTCAATAGGATCTAATTTCGATGCTTTAATGGCCGGATATAAGCCGGAAACTATTGCCACCATAAAGCTAGTAGCAAAAGCCGCAAAAATGGCCATCCACGGAATCACAAAAGAAAAACTCATAGCGGTGGCTATTCCGAAACCCAGAAGAATTCCAAGAAAGATTCCAACTAAACCACCAATTTGTCCGATTAATAAAGTTTCAATAAAAAACTGAAAAGCAACTGTTGATCTTTTTGCTCCTAATGCTTTACGAACACCAATTTCGCGTGTGCGTTCTGTTACTGAAACAATCATAATATTCATTAAAGCAATAGACGATCCTAAAATGGTAATTACAGAAATAGTCCATGCTGCCAATCCTAGATATTGAGTAATGCTTAGTATGCGATTAATCAAATCATCGCTTCGAACTATGCCAAAATTATTGTCACGAACCGGACTTAATTTACGAACTCTTCGCATTGTACTTGTAGCATTATCTATGGCTTCGTCTAAAACTTCTTTTTTAGAAACCATCACACTAATGGTGTAGTTGATATTTGGTGCAGTAAATAAAGATCTCGCAACTTGAATTGGAATTAGAACTCTTAAATCTTGGCTGTTTCCAAAGGTTGAGCCTTTTTCTTTCAAGACGCCAATTACTTTAAATCTTGCACCTCGAATAGAAATGATTTTATCAATTGGATTAACGTCTTTCAAGAGCCCTTTTTCAAAATCAGAACCAACAATACAAGAGTAAGTATTGTTTTCAATATCAAATTGGTTAAAACTTCTTCCTAAACTAGTTTCTAGCCCAGAATTGGTAATAAAATGTTCGTCTACGCCTACAATTGTAATTTCTGGATCTGTTTTTTCGCTCAAGTATTTTACTTCAGCAGTTGAAGTTGCGGTAAAAGATAGAGAGGTTTCTGTAAATGGGTATTTGTATTTGCTTTTGAAAGCGACGGCTTCTGGATAGGAAATAATCGGATTGATGACTTCGCGTTCGTTTCCGCCACGGTTTCGAACTTTATTTTCGTATTGATTGATGTTAAAAGTATTGGCTCCCATAGAAGCAAAATCGCTGGAAATAGTGTTTTCTAAAGCAGAAACTACAGTCAGGATTCCAACCAAAGCGGTAATACCGATGGCAATAATTAATACAGTAAGAATAGTTCGCAGCAATTGTGTTTTGATAGAACCAAATGCAATTCGGATATTTTCTTTAAATAATTTTAGCATCATGACCAATTTGTCACGAAAATACGGTTTTTGTTACAAGTTTGTTTTCGAAGTGTTATTATTTATTTTAAAAAGTAAGATATTTGCAGACGATTTTGGATTTTGAATAAAATCTAAATCAATAAGAAATTAATGTTAAAGATTTTTGAAGATAAAAATTAGAAAATAATCTAAAATCAGAAATCTAAAATCTAAAATAAAAGAGATGGCTTCAAAACCAAGTATACCAAAAGGAACAAGAGATTTTTCACCAGCAGAGGTGTCAAAACGTCAATACATTATTCAAACTATAAAAGCTAATTTCGAGAAATTTGGTTTTCAGCCAATCGAAACGCCTTCGTTTGAAAATTCAGATACCTTAATGGGGAAATATGGAGAAGAAGGAGATCGTCTGATTTTTAAAATATTAAATTCTGGAAACTTTTTCTATAATAAAAGTAAAATTGAATTGCCAGAATCAATCGAAGAATTGCAATTAAATTCTGCTGAAAAAATTACTTTAGAACAAAGAATTGAGCTAAATAAATTTACAGGAAAAATTTCTGAGAAAGCGTTACGTTACGATTTGACAGTTCCGTTTGCAAGATATGTGGTACAGCACCAAAGCGAAATTGAATTTCCTTTTAAAAGATACCAAATCCAGCCAGTTTGGAGAGCAGATAATCCGCAAAAAGGACGTTTTAGAGAATTTTTTCAATGTGATGCCGATGTTGTGGGTTCAAAATCGCTTTGGCAGGAAGTTGAGTTAGTTCAATTGTATGATACTGTTTTTACTTCTTTAGGTTTGGAAGGCGTTACAATTAAAATCAATAACCGAAAGATTTTATCTGGAATTGCTGAGGTAATTGGCGCTTCAGATAAATTAATCGATTTTACGGTTGCTCTTGATAAATTGGATAAAATTGGAGAAGACGGCGTAAAAAAAGAAATGATTGAAAAAGGCATTTCTGAGGATGCGTTGGTAAAAGTGCAGCCACTTTTTAGTTTCTCAGGAACTTTTGCAGACAAAATTACACAGCTTTCAGAATTATTGTCATCTTCTGAAGAAGGTATGAAAGGTGTTGAGGAATTGAAATTTATATGTGACAATGTTGCTGAATTAGGACTTTCTACTGCGATTTTAGATTTAGATGTGACTTTAGCTCGTGGTTTAAATTATTACACAGGAGCTATTTTTGAAGTTGCAGCTCCAAAAACCGTTGCCATGGGTTCTATTGGAGGTGGAGGAAGATACGACGATTTGACGGGTATTTTTGGTTTGAAAAATATGAGTGGTGTCGGAATTTCTTTCGGTTTGGATAGAATTTATCTAGTTTTAGAAGAATTACAATTATTTCCTGAAACTGTTGCGGCTACTTCAAAAGCACTGTTTTTGAATTTTGGAGATAAAGAAGCCCTATATGCTTCGCAGGCAATTCAGAAATTGAGAAAAGAAAATATAAAATTAGAATTGTATCCTGATAGTGTAAAAGTTGGAAAACAATTTCAATATGCAGATAAACGTTTAATTCCGTTTGCAGTATTGGTTGGAGATCAGGAAATTGCTTCAAATTCTTATACGCTTAAAAATTTAGTGACAGGAGAGCAGGTTTCTGTAGATTACGACGGATTAAAAAATGCTTTACAGGCATAATAAAATTTTGTTTCACGCAGATTTTTCAGATTAGAGCAGATTTATTTTATTTTTTTGTTTAAAAAATCTGTACAAATCTGCCTTAATCTTTTTAAAAATCTGCGTGAAATAGTTTTTCTTTCTAAAAAGCAAATAAAATTCGAAGAATTAAAAAAAGCTTTATCAAGTTAACTATCTGGAACAAAAGTTTTTGCTTTAGATTCCGCAGATTTAAAGGGTTTTCTTTTGAAATCTCTTCCTAAAATAGTTGCCAGAGAAGAAAAAAAACTTTTAATTTGCCAACCTTAAGTTACGGGCGTAGTTCAAGGGTAGAATAGCGGTCTCCAAAACCGTTGATGGGGGTTCGAATCCCTCCGCCCGTGCAAAACAATAAATGACAACTTTGTCATGTAAAGCTTAAACATAAAAAAAGCTTCGTCTCTATAGGCGAAGCTTTTTTTAATATAAGGTAAACTTGAATTAATAATTATTTAGAGGCCGAAGCCAACCCTTAAATTCAATTTTTGGAGGTAATAATTTATGTTTATTGGTCTCAAAGATAATATAAACTAAAACGTAATAGTCTTAAAATTATAATAAATTTTTTCTGAGCAGATACTTTTTTTAAAGGTCTCATAATTAATAAAGTGACAATTTGACATTTTATAAGATTTGGCAGTACTTTTGCAATCCAACAGAAAGAAATAAAATGAAGTTTAAGAATATTTTTAAAAATAAAAGTAATATGACTACGGAAAATACAGAATTCGATCAGGAATTAGACGATGTAACGTTAGAGAACAATGCCAACGGAGAACAGTTAATTGTTGAAGAATTAAGTGTTGAGGAGCAATTAGCTAAAGACTTGGCTCACGAAAAAGATAAGTTTTTGAGATTATTTGCTGAATTTGAAAATTACAAAAAAAGAACTTCAAAAGAGCGTCTTGATTTATTTAAAACAGCAAATCAAGAGGTTTTATTGGCAATGCTTCCTGTTTTAGATGATTTTGACAGAGCGGCAGTAGAGATCAACAAGTCTGAGGATGAGAATTTGAAAAAAGGTGTTGAGTTGATTCACGAAAAACTGAGAAATACTTTAGTTTCTAAAGGTTTAGAGCAAGTTGAAATTCAAGCAGGAGATGCTTTCAATGCTGATATTGCTGAAGCAATTACCCAAATTCCAGCGCCGTCTGATAAATTAAAAGGGAAAATTGTTGATGTTATTGAAAAAGGATACAAATTAGGAGACAAAATTATTCGTTACCCTAAAGTTGTTGTAGGAAACTAAAAATGCAATAAGAATTTCAAATGCATTTTTGGATTTTGGAATTTTTAAGATTTGGAACTTAATCTAATTATGAAAAAAGATTTTTACGAAATACTAGGCATTTCAAAAAATGCTGATGCTGCCGAAATAAAAAAAGCATACCGAAAAAGTGCGCTTAAATACCACCCTGATAAAAACCCAGGCGACAAAGAGGCAGAAGAAAACTTCAAATTGGCGGCAGAAGCTTATGAAGTTTTAAGTGATCCACAGAAAAAAGCGAAATACGATCAATATGGTCATCAAGCATTTGATGGCTCTGGCGGATTTGGCGGTGGCCACGGCGGTATGAATATGGATGACATTTTCAGCCAGTTTGGTGATATTTTTGGTGGCGGATTTGGCGGTTTCGGAGGCGGAGGCGGAGGCCCTCGTCGTGCGAAAGGAAGCAATCTTCGAATTAAAGTGAAATTAACTTTAGAAGAAATTGCAAATGGAGTGGAGAAAAAAGTAAAAGTAAAACGTAAAGTTCAGGCAAAAGGCGTAACGTATAAAACTTGTACGACTTGTAACGGTCAAGGACAAGTAATGCGTGTAACCAATACCATTTTAGGAAGAATGCAATCTGCATCTACTTGTCCTGCTTGTGGTGGTTCTGGTCAGATTTTAGATAAAAAACCTTCTGAGGCAGATGCTCAAGGAATGGTTCAAGAAGACGAAACAGTATCAATTAAAATTCCTGCGGGAGTTGTTGATGGTATGCAGTTAAAAGTTGCCAACAAAGGTAACGATGCTCCAGGAAACAGTATTCCAGGAGATTTAATTGTAGCGATTGAAGAAGTTGAACACGAATTCTTAAAGCGTGAAGGAGAAAACATCCATTTCGATTTATACATCAGTTTTCCTGAAGCAGTTTTGGGAGCTTCTAAAGATATTGAAGCAATCAACGGAAAAGTTCGTATTAAATTGGAAGAAGGAATTCAGTCTGGAAAAATCTTAAGATTGAAAGGAAAAGGAATTCCTAGTTTAAATGGTTACGGAAGCGGAGATTTATTGGTTCACGTAAATGTTTGGACTCCAAAAACATTAAATAAAGAGCAAAAACAATTTTTTGAAAATGCTTTAGCAGACGAACATTTTGTTCCAAGTCCAGAGAAATCAGAGAAGTCGTTTTTTGAAAAAGTAAAAGATATGTTCTCATAATCTGAACTTTTTTAAAGTTATAAAAATTAAAAACCCATTCTAGCATAAATTAGAATGGGTTTTTTGCGTAATATGCGACAATTTCGCTTCGAATTATTTACTTTTACAGTCGCTGAACCGTAACAGGCAAAGTGACGCAGTAAATCCTTAAAAATAGCATGAGTAACTTACTTGAAGTACATAAAGTCGTAAAAAAATACGGCGATTATGTAGCACTTAACGAAGTTTCATTAAATGTGCCAAAAGGCAGTATATATGGGCTTTTAGGTCCCAATGGAGCCGGAAAAACTTCCCTTATCAGAATCATAAACCAAATTACATTGCCAGATAGTGGCGAAGTAATTTTGGATGGAGAAAGATTGCAGCCCAAACATGTGCAAACGATCGGATACCTTCCAGAAGAAAGAGGTTTGTATAGTTCGATGAAAGTGGGAGAGCAATGTTTGTATCTGGCTCAAATGAAAGGCCTTTCTAAGGCTGAAGCCAAAAAACAATTGGATTATTGGTTTGACAGATTAGGAATTCAAGGCTGGTGGAACAAGAAAATTCAGGAACTTTCTAAAGGAATGGCACAGAAAATTCAGTTTGTGGTTTGTGTTTTGCATAAACCAAAATTGCTAATTTTAGATGAGCCCTTTTCTGGTTTTGATCCTGTAAATGCTAATGTTATTAAAGATGAAATTCTGGCATTGAAAGAACAAGGTTCTACTATTATTTTTTCGACGCACAGAATGGAAAGTGTAGAAGAGCTTTGTGAAAACATTGCTTTAATTCACAAATCCAATAAATTGATCGAAGGGAAAGTGGCTGATGTGAAACGTCAGTTTAGAACAAATAGTTTTGAAGTTGGAATTTTGACAAATAATGTTGAAGGTTTGATGTACGATATCACTCAAAAATTTACGGTTTCGCCTGCTAGTTTTAAATCTTTAAATGATGATTTGAAATTAAATATTCAGATTGGAAATGCAAGTCCAAACGAATTATTGAACATTTTGACACAACGTGGACAAGTAACGCATTTCGTAGAAAAAATTCCGAGCATAAACGATATTTTTATCCAAACGGTAACGGAAAACAAAAAATTAAATTCCAATAATTAAATTCCAAAATCCAAGTTTGAAACTGTGAGAGTTGGAATTTGGGATTTTAGATTTGAAAATTAAAAATATTTATGAGTATCATCTCGTTGATTATAAAAAGAGAATTTATTGCCAAAGTCCGCAATAAATCTTTTGTTGTCATGACATTTTTGAGTCCGCTTTTATTTGTGGCGATTGCTGTTTTTATTGGCTATTTAAGTTCGATGAAAGCAGAAACAAAAAGAATTGCAATTCATGACGAAACTGGACTTTTTGCGTCTGATTTTTTAAAAGAAAATAAAAAAGGAGCCGAATTCAAATATTTAAATTTATCTGAAATTGATGTAAAGGCTTTAAAAGATAGCATTACAAAAGAAAATTTCAACGGATTAATCGTTATTCCGAAAACAAAAAATATAAAAGATTTAGAAAGTAAAATTGAATTTATTTCTAATAATAGCCCGAGCATTTCTTTTATTGAAAACACTCAAGATATCATTGGAAATAAAATTACAAAACTAAATCTGGAAGAAGCAAAACTAGACACTTTGGCCATCCAGAAAGCGCAGTCAGATGTAAATATTCATTTGGTTAAAGCTTCTGGAGAAGAAAGTCTGAAAGGTTTAAATGAAATTAAAATCGGAATCGGAGGCGCATTTGGTTACTTGATCATGATGTTTATTATCATTTACGGAAATATGGTAATGAGAAGCGTAATCGAAGAAAAAACAAACAGAATTATCGAAATCATTATTTCATCTGTAAAACCATTTCAGTTGATGATTGGTAAAATTGTAGGAACATCATTGGCTGGGATTTTACAATTTATGATTTGGGCGATAATTGGATTAGGATTGATGTTTGCAGCTTCAGCTTTTTTTGGAGTGAATGTTGGTCCGACAGCCAGAATTTCTCCAGAATTAATGCAAAGTGCGCAGCACGAATTTGCTGGATCAGCGCAAATGTATATTGCTGAATTATGGAATTTGCCAATTGCAAGTATCATAATCGGATTTGTGATTTATTTTATTGGAGGATATTTTTTATATAGCTCATTTTACGCAGCAATTGGAGCGGCAGTTGACAATCAAACCGATTCTCAGCAATTTTTGCTGCCAATTTTAATGCCTCTGATTTTGAGCGTCTATATCGGATTTTTTACAGTAGTAAACGATCCGCACGGAAGTGTTGCAGTTATCTTTTCAATGATTCCGTTAACTTCGCCAATTGTAATGCTAATGCGTATTCCGTTTGGTGTGCCGTGGTGGCAAATCGCAATTTCGGTATCATTATTGTTTGCTACCTTTTTCCTTGTGGTTTGGTTTGCTGCCAAAATTTACCGTGTAGGTATTTTAATGTACGGCAAAAAACCGACTTGGAAGGAATTGTATAAGTGGCTGAAGTACTAGTTCTTTAAAGTTGCAAAGTTACAGAGAGACAAAGGTTCAAAGTTTTTTTTATTTGAATTTTTTATAACTTAGAAAAACAACTTTAAGATTGTATTGAAGCATAAAAGAGATATTACTAATAGCAGGTTAATAGTTAACATAGCAACAAAGATTTTTAAACTTTGTCACTCTGTAACTTTGCAACTTTGAACCTTAGAAAAAAATGAGTAAAATACTAATTATTGAAGACGAAGCAGCGATCAGAAGGGTTTTGGTAAAAATATTATCAGAAGAAAATGATGCGTATCAGGTTGATGAAGCTGAAGATGGTGTTGCGGGACTTGAAAAAATAAAAAACAACGACTATGATTTGGTTTTGTGCGATATCAAAATGCCAAAAATGGACGGTGTTGAGGTTTTGGAAGAAGTAAAAAAGATCAAACCAGAAATCCCGATGGTGATGATCTCGGGTCACGGCGATATGGAAACTGCGATTCAGACCATGCGTTTGGGCGCTTTCGATTATATTTCGAAACCGCCAGATTTGAACCGTTTATTGAATACGGTTCGTAATGCTTTGGACAAAAAACAATTAGTAGTTGAAAATAAAATCCTAAAGAAAAAAGTTAGCAAAAACTACGAAATGATTGGCGACAGCGAATCGATTAATCATATCAAAGTGATGATTGATAAAGTGGCGCAAACAGAAGCGAGAGTTTTGATTACTGGACCAAATGGAACGGGAAAAGAATTAGTGGCGCATCAGTTACATGAAAAAAGCGAGCGTTCTAGTTTTCCGTTAATTGAAGTAAACTGTGCGGCAATTCCAAGCGAATTGATCGAAAGCGAATTGTTCGGACACGTAAAAGGTGCTTTTACATCGGCAGTGAAAGATCGTGCAGGAAAGTTTGAAGCAGCAGACAAAGGAACTATTTTCTTGGATGAAATTGGAGATATGAGTCTTTCGGCGCAAGCCAAAGTTTTGCGTGCTTTGCAAGAAAGTATGATTACGAGAGTTGGTGCTGATAAAGATATTAAAGTTGATGTTCGTGTTGTTGCAGCTACGAATAAAGATCTGAAAACAGAAATCGCAGAAGGCCGTTTCCGTGAAGATTTATACCATCGTTTGGCAGTGATTTTAATTAAAGTTCCGGCATTGAATGAAAGACGTGATGATATTCCAGCTTTGATTTCGCATTTTGCAGAAAAAATAGCTTTAGAGCAAGGAAATGCAGTTAAGTCATTTTCGGCGCAAGCCATAAAATTATTGCAAGAATACGATTGGACAGGAAATATTCGTGAACTTCGAAATGTAGTAGAAAGATTGATTATTTTGGGAGGAAACGAAATCTCAGAATCAGATGTGAAAATGTTCGCAAGCAAATAATGATTTGGAATCTAAATTCTAAAATCATAAATCTAAAATTTAGAAATGAAACTAAAAAAAATAAACGAGAAATTACAAGACGGACTAGTTGAAAATGGTTTAACGGAAGCGAATGCTTTGCAGTTGGAAACTTTTTCAACCATAAAAAGCGGTGCTGATTGTGTAATTATTTCTCCAAAAGGAAGTGGAAAAACAACAACGATTGTTTTAAATGTGATTCAGCAATTGGCTGGTAAAACCGAAGAATCGCCACGCGCTTTAATCATTGTGGAAGACAAAGCAAAGGTTTTGGAAATGGTTGAGCTTTTTGAGAAGTATGGGAAATACACCAATTTGGAAGTTTATGGTGTAAACGAAAAAGGCGACATGGATTATGATAAAAACTATGTTTCTACAGGAATCGACGTTTTAATTGGTACGCCAACTAAATTAAATGACATGTTTAGTACAGCAGGTTACAACGTAAATCGTCTTAAAATGTTTATTTTGGATGATGCAGATCCGATTTTGAAATTACGCCATGATCCAAAAATCACACGTATTTCTAATAGTATCGCCAAAGTGCAGCGAATTATCTTTTCTGAAACTCTGACAGAGCGAATTGAAATTTTGGCAGATAAAATTATGGTGGAGCCTTATTTGTTTGATATGGATGAAGACGGAGAAGAGCTTGATGAAGACGAAGACGATATTGAAGAAGAATAATTTATAATAAAGTTTTCAGTCCCGGTTTTCAGTCTCAGTAACTGAAAAGCGGGATTTTTTTGATTTAGAAATTAATAGAATAAAAAAATAAAATGTTATGGGATTAATGAAAGTATTTTCTGGAAGTGAAGTATTGGCAATTGCTTTGCAGGAAAGATTAGAAGAAGCTGGTGTAGAAACAGTAAAAAAAGATAATATTCAATCTGCACGTTTAGGAGGTTTTGGCCAGACAGATTTGGCTATTGAAGTTTTTATACAAGAAACAGATTTTGCAAAAGCAAATCCAGTTATAGAAGAGTTTAGAATGAGTCTTTAAAAGTTTTCAGTTTTCAGTCGTAGTTTTCAGTTGTTACTGAGACTGCGACTGGAAACTGCGACTGAAAACTAAAAAAAATGCAATACAAAATGTTAGTGCTCGACATGGATGACACCTTGTTGACAGACGATCACAGAATATCAGATTTAAATAAAAAAGTAATATTAGAAGCGCAAGCAAAAGGCGTTTACGTTGTTTTGGCTTCTGGAAGACCAACTACGGCAATGACGGCTTATGCAAAGGAGTTGGAATTAGATAAAAACGATTCGTATATGATTTCGTTTAACGGCGCAATAATCAGTCGTGTGAAAGATGATCTAATTTTGTTTGAACAGAAGTTGACTGTAGAGCAAATTCATGCGTTATACGATTATAGTGTAAAAAAGAATGCGCACATCATTACGTATTTAGACGACCAAATCATTAGTGAGACAGATTCTGAATATATTGAGGTAGAAAAAGAAATCACGGGAATGGCGCATCTTAAAGTTTCAAGCTTTAAAGATTATGTAGACAGACCAGCGGTTAAATGTATTTTGCTGCAAGATCCAGCTTATTTAAAAACCTTGGAAAAAGATTTAATGGAGGCTATGCCACATTTAAGTGTTTCGATGTCTAAACCATTTTTCTTAGAAGCGGCACAGCAAGGAATTGATAAAGCTGCGAGTTTGAAATTTTTGGCAGAAAAGCTGGGTATTCATCAAAGCGAGATTATCGCCGTTGGAAACGCGGGGAATGACTTGACAATGATAGAATATGCAGGATTAGGAGTTTGGGTAGATAATGTGAATCCTGAATTGCGTGATCGAGCAGATTTAATCGTGGCTTCAAATAATGATGATGGTGTTGCTGAAGTGGTGCAAAAATATATTTTAAATTAAATAAAAGATGAAAAATCCAATTGAAACAGAGCGTTTGCTTTTAAGAGAATTAGAACTTTCTGATGCAGAAGGAATGTTTGAATTGGATTCTAATCCAAATGTGCATTTATTTGTCGGCAATAGACCTGTAAAACATATTGACGAAAGCATTGAATATATCAAATTTGTTCAAAAACAATACAAAGATCTTGGCACAGGAAGATGGGCTGTTGTTCTTAAGGAAACCAATGAATTTATTGGCTGGTCTGGAATCAAATTTATTAAAGACGAGATAAATAATCATAAAAACTTTTATGAGTTAGGATATCGTTTTATCGAAAAGCATTGGGGAAAAGGTTATGCCACAGAAGCAGGAAGAGCTTTTATTGATCATGCTTTTAACGAAATGAAAGTAGAAGTGCTTTATGCTTACGCAGATGCAGGAAACGAAAACTCAAGAAAAATTCTGGAGAAATTAGGATTTCATTTTGTGAATTCTTTTGAATACGATGAAGAATTAGAAGTTTGGTATGAACTTAAGAATCCAAACAGAATTTAAATAAAAAACGAATTCCAAATCTTTACATACTTAAAAGTCAGTAAAGATTTGGAATTAATTAAGAAGTAATATTTGAAAATATTATTTTTTAGCTACAGAAACAAAATATTTATTTCCGTCACCCATAGTTAATTTTACACGCTCGTCGCAAAGATCGATTGCAAAATTGGCACTTTCGTAACAGCTGCAAGTCGTATTTTTGTCTTTAGACATTTCTGTTTTACAGTTGTTGTTTTTAAAGCTTGCTAATTGCGGAGTGTATAAACTAACCAAGTCGGTAGAAGCGGTTACTAAAGAAATGATACTTGCAGAATTGTTGTTTGTAATTCTGTATACAATTCTATCGGTATAATTTACTTCGTTAACTGTTACTTTACGAATGTAGGTATAAGCTGTAGATCCTTCACCAGGTTCTTTAACTTCAAACTTAAACCCAACTGCACGAATAGCAACATCAAATTGCTGTTGTGAGTTAAAGCTTGCCCAAGTCGTCAATGTGCTAATAGTAGGAAATGGATTTGCATTTGCGGCTGGAGCACTAGTTTGCGCTTGCGAACTAAATACGGTTAAGAACATCAAGCAGATTGTGGGTAAAAATGCTTTCATAAAGCGTGGTATTTGTATTTTAATTTTGCCTACTCTCTTTGGTTTTCGGCTTTCCCATTTCATTTTGTAACACAAAACAACAACATAACGAGTAAAATTCAAAATTGTTATGCCCGAATTATTATTAAATTAATTAAAGCTTATCAAAATTCTTTAATCTAAACTAATTTTGAATTACATTCATAACAATGGTAAATGTAAGAAATTTATAATTTAAAACCGATAAAAATGTATTTAATCGATAAAATTTGCATTTAATCGATTATTTTGTCATTTAATTCTTATCAGAGTGTTAAAATTTCAAGAATATCAGGCTCAGATTTTTTTTTAATAAAAATAGAAAAAAATAGCTTTCGAATGTTTTTAAATTAACATTAGTGTCAAATTATTGATTCGAAGTAAATTAATTGCTTTCTTTTGATGAATATTGTTCGTAAATTTGCAGCCTTAAATTTTTTGACAACGATTTCATTAATTTAAGCAGATTATGGAAAATAGAAAAAAAGTTGCCTTTTATACGCTGGGTTGTAAACTGAATTTTTCAGAGACTTCAACAATTGCCAGAAATTTTAATGACGAAGGTTTTGACCGCGTCGATTTTGAAGAAATAGCAGATATTTATGTCATTAATACTTGCTCTGTAACAGAAAATGCAGATAAGCAGTTTAAGCAGGTAGTAAAAAAAGCAATGAAGCTTAATGAAAAGGCTTTTGTTGCAGCTGTTGGCTGTTATGCGCAATTAAAACCAGAAGAATTAGCTGCGGTTGATGGTGTTGATTTGGTCTTGGGCGCAACAGAAAAATTCAAAATCACGGACTATATCCATGATTTGAGCAAAAACGATATGGGCGAAGTTCACTCATGCGAAATTGCTGAAGCCGATTTCTACGTAGGAAGTTATTCTATTGGAGACCGTACCAGAGCATTCTTAAAAGTTCAAGACGGTTGCGATTATAAATGTACTTATTGCACAATTCCGTTGGCAAGAGGAATTTCTAGAAGTGATGCTTTAGAAAATGTACTGAAAAATGCCAAAGAAATTTCGGCTCAAAATATTCGTGAGATTGTTTTAACGGGTGTAAATATTGGTGATTACGGAAAAGGGGAGTTCGGAAACAAAAAACACGAACATACTTTTCTGGATTTAGTTCAGGCTTTAGATAAAGTAGAAGGGATTGAGCGTTTGAGAATTTCGTCTATCGAACCGAATTTATTGAAAAACGAAACGATCGAATTTGTTTCTAAAAGTAGAACTTTTGTACCACATTTCCATATTCCGTTGCAATCAGGAAGCAATGATATTTTGAAATTAATGAAACGTCGCTATTTGCGTGAAGTTTACACAGACCGTGTCAATAAAATTCGCGAAGTAATGCCACACGCTTGTATTGGTGTCGATGTGATTGTTGGTTTTCCTGGGGAAACAGACGAGCACTTTTTAGAAACGTATCATTTCTTAAATGAATTGGATATTTCGTATTTGCACGTATTTACGTATTCAGAAAGAGATAATACTGAAGCTGTTGATATGGAAGGGGTAGTTCCTTCAAATGTTAGAGCAAAAAGAAGCAAAATGCTTCGCGGTTTATCAGTTAAAAAACGTCGTGCTTTTTACGAAAGTCAGTTAGGAACAAATAGAACGGTACTTTTTGAAAGCGAAAATAAAGAAGGATATATTCATGGGTTTACTGAAAACTACGTAAAAGTAAAAACACCTTGGAATCCGGAATTGGTAAATACTTTGCAAGAAATCAATTTGACAAAAATCGACGAAGACGGAAGTGTACGTTTGGAGTTTTTGAATAAATTGGTGGGAGCTTAATTTTTAAATCACGTTTAGTGACAATTACAGCATACGGAATTGCTAGTGTGATTCCTCGTTCCTCGAAATGACAAAAAAAGCCTCGAATAAGAGGCTTTTCTATTTTTATAAATTATTCATTTTCCTGAACAACCAATTTCAAAGAATTAATATAATCGGTATCAAATTCTATAACGCGAATTTTTTCGGGATTAAAACTTAGTTCTCCTCCAAATTGACCTTGCATATCTAAAAAATCGATAGTCAATTCTTCATTATTTAATTCGATTAATTTTCCTAGATAAGCAGATTTAGATGATTTTTTTGCAATCTGAAAAATACCATATTTCTCAGAAATAAATTTAATGATCGAAGCCAAATCTTTAATCGGGATAATATCATCCGAATTAATTTTTAATCCTTTCATGCGGATTACTTTTTCTGTGAAAGCCAAATCGTGATCTCGGTTTACGGCTTCAATGTTTTTATTTCTCAAAATAACAAAACCATCCAAAATAAAATCTACAGGATTATTTCGAAGCAAAATCCATTCATCAGAATAATCAATAAGAAATCCGGAGAAAATCTGTTTTTTATCCTGAAATTCTATTTCGACCAATTGTCTTAAATATTGTTCCATCATGTTTTTTTAAATTCCAATAATTTAGTTTCAAATTCCAATATTTAAATTCCAAATTCCAATTACTTTGAGATTGGAATTTAGAATTTCAAAAATTTAGAATTTATTCTTTATGGGTTAGTAGACCAGATGCTGCTATTTTTAATAAACACCCTTCGGTTTAATTTTAATTGAGCAATGATCAAATCTGCCATGTCTTCAGACTGCATTACTTTTTCTGGATTTCCGTCAGTCAGATTTAGATCTTTTGCCATGTCAGTTGCAACTGTACTTGGCGTTAAAGCCGTAACACGAATATTGTGTTTTCTCATTTCCTGCATCAAAGAATCGGTTAAGCCTAAAACAGCAAATTTAGAAGCACTGTAAGCACTTGTCAAAGCGTTTCCGTTTAATCCAGCAGTCGAAGAAATATTGATAATGTCTCCAGTTTGTCTTTCGATCATATTTGGGATAATGGCACGAGTAGTGTAATACGTTCCCATTAAATTCACCTGAATAATTCTTTCCCATGCTTCTGGCTCTAATTCTAAGAATTTTCCAAAAGAAGCAATTCCAGCGCTATTGATTAAAATATCAATACTTTTAAATTCTGCAATAGCTTTTTCAACAGCAGAATTGATAGAGCTGATGTCAGAAACATCGGCAGACAAAGCCAAAGTTTTTACACCCAGTTTAGCCGTTTCTTCTGCCAGTTGATCGATATCACTTTTTGTTCTCGAAACTAAAATTAGATTTACACCTTCTTTGGCCAAAGCAATTGCCACAGCTTTTCCAATTCCTTTTCCTGCGCCTGTAATAAAGGCATTTTTATTTTTTAAGTCGGTCATGATTGTATTTTTAGAAATGCAAAAAGCATCATTTTAAGTCTTACAAAAATAAGGTTTTGAAAACTAAAATGATGCTTTAAAAGATATTCTTAATCTAAGTTTAACAACTTTTTGTTATTCTTTTAGAACCATGTCTATACACATTACGGCTCCTAAAATTAACTGTCTCAACGGACTATCGGCTGCTACTGTCTCTTCAATTTGAAGTACATAATTATCGGCACTTGTAAAAAACTCTTTTCCTAATCCAGCCCATTTTTTATTTACTTGCGCTAATTGTTTGCCTTCGTGAGAAAACTTAAAATCCCAACCAGTCCATTTTCCTTGAAGCGTTGCAACTGGTTTTTCGTTTTTATCCAGAATATCAAACTTTCCTCCAATAGAAAAGAATTTTTGTTTGAAAGTTCCAACCAAACGATCTTTTTCGTCCAAAACTTCAACGGTTGATCTAAAGATAGCAACGCCTCTTCTTACTGTTATTAATTTTTCTCCAGAAGCAGTTGTAATTTCAACATTAAACGGAGTGGCTCTTTTATAATCTGTAAAACGAAATACTTTGGTGAAAAAACCAAGATTGTTTTCTCGGCAGTTCATTATAATTTGGTTGGTTTCTGGGTGATAAATATCGTAATTGTTTGCAGCTTTGAACATTCCAACATGTTCTTTTACTAAAAATAGATTTTGGCTTAAAATAGGATTCATACGTGTGTAAAATAAGTTTTAAAAATGAAGTGGCAAATGTAATATAATATTTATTAATTATACTATTTAGAAGTTTCAACCAAACGAATAAATTCGGCTTTATAACCTTCGCCATCATTTGAATTTCCTTGTTTGGCTAATTTTATAATTTCTTTCGAAGATTTGTCAGCGATTAATTTTGAATCTCGCAGTTTCAATCCGAACCAAGCTACGGCAGAACTAAATTTCATATCATCACTTGCTTTTTCTAAAATCACCGATTTGTTTTCGATTACCTGAACCATTTCGATGCTTTTATCACCATCAGGCTTTTTGTAACGGAATTTTATAGTTGCCAATTCATTGCTGTAATTAGTAGAACTATTTTCGGTTTTAGTGTATTTTAGAGCATCTGGCTGTTCGGCTAAATAATCACTTTTTACTCCAGTTGGAATAATTTCATACAAAGCTGTAACGGTATGATTGCTGCCTAATTCTCCTGCATCAATGGCATCATTTTTAAAATCTTCTGGACCCAATTTTCTGTTTTCGTAACCAATTAATCTATACGCCTGAACTTGTTTTGGATTAAATTCAATCTGAATTTTTACATCTTTCGCGATAGCAAACATCGAGCCTTTGAATTCTTTTCCTAAAAAACGATTCGCTTCTTGAATGTTATCGATGTAGGCATAATTTCCGTTTCCTTTATCGGCTAAGATTTCCATTTTGCTGTCCTTGTAATTTCCCATTCCGTAACCTAAACAAGTTAAGAAAACGCCTGTTTTTCTTTTTTCTTCAATTAGTTTTTCCATATCAGAATTAGAAGAACTTCCAACGTTAAAATCTCCGTCGGTAGCCAAGATTACTCTGTTGTTTCCGCTTTTAATGAAATTTTCAGTTGCAATCTTATACGCTAATTCAATTCCTGCTCCGCCGGCTGTACTTCCTCCAGCTTGCAAATTATCCAATGCATTAATGATTGTTTTTTTCTCATCTCCAGAAGTTGGGGGTAAAACCATTCCTGCAGCGCCCGCATAAACCACAATTCCCACTTTATCTTTTGGTCTTAATTCGTTAACCAAAATTTTTAATGATTGTTTTAGCAGAGGCAATTTGTTCATGTTTTCCATAGATCCAGATACATCAATCAAAAAAACAAGGTTTGAAGCGGGTAAATCTTCAGTTGGAATGTTTTTTCCTTGTAAACCAATTTTCAAGATTTTGTTATTGGAGTTCCAAGGCGAATCGCTCACTTCGGTATTGATCGAAAATGGATTTTCGTTTTTGGGCTGTGGATAGGTATATTTAAAGAAATTAACCATTTCTTCTACACGAACGGCATCTTTTGGAACTTGCTGCCCGTTGTTTAAAAATCGTCTAATATTCGTATAAGAAGCATTATCAACATCTATAGAAAAAGTAGAAAGCGGTGCAGTTTTAGGGCTTTCGAAAGCATTCTCAACAAAAGCATCATAATCTTCCTGAGTTGGTTCAGTCTGAATTGGCATAATGTTTAATTTTTTGTCCAATTCTTTTTCTGAAAGGTTTTTGTAGATTTCATTTTTGGTTGAAATTATTACAACACCATTTGAAGCTTTACTTCCATAAATCGAAGTTGCCGCTTGGTCTTTTAAAACCGAAACATTATCAATATCATTCGGATTAATTTTTGCCATTTGATTGGCTTTCACTTTAACTCCGTCAACAATATACATCGGTTCGTTTTTTGGAGAAATTGTAGCATTTCCGCGAATAGCAATTGGAGCTGGCATAGCAGAATATGCGATAGAATTTTGAGTTTGAATTCCTGCAGCTTTTCCTTTAAGTGCCTGCTTCGCGTCTTTTTTCTCTCTCTTTCTTTCGGCACGAGCATAACTTCGGTCTTCATATTCAGAATTGGCAGTTCCATAGCCCACAACTACAACTTCGCTTAAAGTCTGATTATCTGGAAGAAGTTTTATATTAATAATATTTGAGTTCTGAATCTTTTGGCTTTGGCTTTTGTATCCAATAAAGCTGAAAACTAGCATATCTCCAGTTTTGGCTTGAATGCTGTATTGACCATCAAAATTGGTGTAAGTATTAGCTTTTGTAGTCTGATTTATAACGGTTACGCCTGGAAGCGGCTGTTTTGTTTCATCTGAAATGATTCCCGTAATTGTTCTTTCTTGTGCCATGCTTACGAAACATATAAGCATAGCAATGGCTGATGAAATAAGTTTTAGACTTTTCATGATAATAAGTTTTAAGATTAATGTTTTGATTTTGCTTTGTCAAAGCTGCAGACTTTGACAAAGCATAAGATTATTTTTTCGGAGCTGGTTTTCCGTTTTTAGTAGTGATTATAAGAACTCCTTTTTTCCCTCGTTCGCCGTATTTAGAAGTTGCTTCAAGGTCCTGTAAAATAGTTATGGTTTTAATTTCCTGTTTGTCTAAAGGCGCATAAGGACTTGTAGGGTTTTTGCCAAATAAATCTTCTTCAGAGTAATAGATGCCATCGATAATGTATAAAGGATCGTCTAAAACTACTAGAGACTCCACATTTTCAGGCTGTAAATTAGACATTTCGGCCTGCATCATTTTGTCTCTTTTAGCATCGTCACTGTGTGCCATAGCATTTCCATTAAGAATTACCAAAGGAGCATTTTTCTTAGCTTTTTGAGCGGGTGCTGCTGCGTAAGCAACTTTTGCAGATTGTCTGTCTAGATAACTTCTTTCTTCGAAAGCATCTTTTTTTGAAGAACTAGCATCTTCTTCATCAAAACTTTCACTTATTGCGACTTTTGCAGGAATAGTAGCTTCTGCTTCAATTTTTGGTGTCACAACAGCTTGAATTGGTTCTGCTTTAGGAATCATTGTTTCTTGAATCGCAACTCGTTCTTTGTTTTTAGTTTGATTTTCTAAAATTTTAACCGCTTCTTCATTAGAAACTATTTCTGAATCTGAGGTTGGAGTTGCCGCTTTTTTATCTAAAATGGGTTTTTCAGATTGTTTGGTTTCTTTTGCATCAAAAACCACTTTTGGTGTTTCTGTTACAGTTTCTTTATCTGAATGTAAAAATTGATATCCTAAAGAAATAAGTAAAAGAAGAGAAGCCGCAATTGCAATTTTCTTCCATAAAGCGATTGTTTTTTTATCTTCCTTTTTGTCCAGTTTTTCTTCAACACGCGACCAGACTTTTTCCATTCCTGAAAAGTCTTGAAACTCGGCTTTTTGCGAAGCTTCTTTTATTTTATCGAATAATTTATCTTGATTGTCCATGACTATTTTGCTTTTTGATAATACAGTTTATTAACCAGTTCTTTCAGTTTGGTCTTAGCGGCATTCAATTGTGATTTTGAGGTGCCTTCAGAAATCTTTAGCATTTCGGCTATTTCTTTATGAGAGAAACCTTCAATAACAAAAAGGTTAAAAACAGTTTTACAGCCGTCAGGAATATGGTTTAATAAATTAAGTAGATCTTCTTCTTCCAACGTATTCAGTTCATCGACAGAAGGCTGAGAAATCAGCTTTAAGTCGTCTAAATACATGTTGAAGTTGGTTGCTTTTCTAATCGTCGCCAAACAATGATTTACAGTTATTCGTCTAGCCCAAGCTTCAAAAGCATACGCTTCTTTTAATTGATCCAGTTTGGTGAAAATAGTAAAGAAAGCATCGGCTAATGCTTCTTCAATTTCTTCTTCCTTTTTTAAATATCTTTTGCAAAGGCGGTACAACTTTGGCGCCATGTATTCGTACACCTCACGCTGGGCATCGCGGTGCATTTTTTTACAGTTTGCTATTTGAGTTTCGTTTATCACAATTGTTGTCTTTCTTGTATAGAGAGATAAAAAGATAAAAAGGTTGGGATGGGGGTGAAAAAAAATTTTTTTTAGGTTCAAAGTTACAAAGTTGCAAAGCTACAAAGGTTTTATTGTAGAGACGTAATGTGCAGTGTGTCTTTACGTTAATATTGTAATCAAAATATTTTGTGTTTCTCTGCGAAAATCTTTGTGAATCTCTGTGTAATAGCTCTTTTGCAAAGATTCGCAAAATATTATTTAATTGGTAATGTCAATTTATAAATCTTTGTTTCTAAAAGCTCTGTGTCATTGTCTTCGCAAAGCAAAAACTCGATTTTATTATTTTCTTTTTTGTATAAAGTTAGACCTTCAAATTTGTTGGTTGCCGTAATTTTTTGAGTGAAATCTATTTTCATCGTTTTAACGTCGATTCTTCCAATGAAGCTTCCTAAGATTGCACCATCATCATAAGTTGATTTGGTATCTTCGGCAGTTGAAAGGAAATAGATTTTATCATCGACTAAAACAGCATCGGTAAAACTGGAACGGACGCCTTTTATTTTTGGCAGTTTGTAATTGACAGAAATCAGCGCAAATTCTTCTCCTAGATTTTTGGCGTGAATGGTAAAAATGTTGTTTTTGTTGGTAGCGCCATTTCCTCGATTGAATAAATACCAGTTTTCTCCGTCAAAAATAGCGCCTTCCAGATTAAAATCTTCGGGTTTTATTTCTCCGAAATTCTGCATAACCCCGTACAAATCGACTAAATTATTCTTTTGTAAAACCGTTTTCGATTTAATATCGAATTCAATCATTTTATTTCGTTTGTCGGTTGAACCAGAACCAAAAACGTACAATGTATCGTTATGATGCGTTAGGGATTCAAAATCAGGTTTTAGATTTTTCGGAATATTTTGCGTCGGATTGTCAATTAAAGCATGCTGGTTTAATTGCTGATTCTGCATATTGTATTCGTAAAGGAATCCGCTGTTGTCGCCAATTACATAAAGTGCATCGTTATTGTAAAATAATCCTGATGCAGAACCGATTCCGATAATTTGAAATAATATTTCTAATGTGAATTTTTCCATGAAATGTTGTTTTGAAAATGAATGCCTAGCCCTGATAGTAATGGAAATACTTTGAAAAGAAATTGCATTTTTTCCTGACATAAGAAAGCGACCAACGGAAGCTCTTGTTATGGCTTTGGAAAAAAGCAGTTTATTGAAAAGTATTGCAATGAATAGCAGGAATATGCTTCGTAAAATTACTATATTTATAAGACAAAAATTGAAAAAGATATGAAATCAATAGATCCGAAAGATTTTAAAGTTGTAGATAAAATAAAGCTCAAAAAAATCCCAACTGTTTTGAATGTTAAAGCAGATGACGACGAAAAAGAAGAAAAATTAGATAAGGTACAAGCCAAATTAAGTGATTTGCAAGATGTAATGTACGCACACAACAAATACAGTGTTTTGATTTGTCTGCAAGGAATGGATACTTCGGGGAAAGATAGTTTGATTCGTGAAGTTTTTAAGGAATTTAATCCGCGTGGAGTAGTAGTGCATAGTTTTAAAACGCCCACTTCAACAGAATTGGAGCATGATTATTTATGGCGCCATTATATTGCATTGCCAGAAAAAGGGAAGTTTGCCATTTTTAATAGAACACATTATGAAAATGTTCTGGTAACACGAGTGCATCCTGAATATGTCTTGGCTGAAAACTTGCCAGAAATTAATTCTGTCGATGATATTACGCCTGATTTTTGGAAAAATAGAATTGAACAGATTAATAATTTTGAAAAGCATATTGCTCAAAACGGAACAATCGTAATGAAATTTTATCTGCATTTGAGCAAAGAAGAGCAGCGCCAGCGTTTATTACGTCGTTTGGAGGAAGAAAAACACAATTGGAAATTTTCGCCTGGAGATTTAAAAGAACGCGGCTATTGGGATGAATACATGAAATATTATGAAGAAGCGATTAATAAAACATCGACTTCGCATGCACCATGGTATATTATCCCTGCAGATGACAAAGAAATGTCACGCTATATTGTAGCAAAAATTATTTGGGAAGAAATGAAAAAACATACCGATATTAAAGAACCTGAACTAGACGAAAAAACGGCTGCCAATATTGAATTGTATAAGAAAGAATTAGGAGAAAAGTAAATTGGTTAATGAGATAATTAGTCAATTAGATAATTTTTTGAACCCCGATAAGTTTTAAAAACTTTCGGGGTTATTTTTATATTACTTTTTTTAATTCCATTGGTCAAAACAAAAACGCAGTTCGTCAAACTAATTTTAATAGTGCTTGTGGTTTATGCTCCTTTGCTATTTGTTTAAAAA
This sequence comes from Flavobacterium tyrosinilyticum, assembly GCF_023656565.1. Classification (GTDB taxonomy): domain Bacteria; phylum Bacteroidota; class Bacteroidia; order Flavobacteriales; family Flavobacteriaceae; genus Flavobacterium; species Flavobacterium tyrosinilyticum. The sequence continues at coordinate 1,284,839 of NZ_JAMOKG010000003.1, read as the reverse complement.
ATATAGGACTATTTTTGAATTCAAATTTTCTCAATAAATTAAGTATAGATGATTGCAATCAGTAAAAATAGGCATTGGATATTTTTAGTCTTTTTTTGGAGCTTGTTAGGTATCACGATTTGGGCGCAGATGATCGAAGATTACGATTTTTTGACCGCTACGATTCAGGCTGTTTTGGTTTTGTTTTGTTCTGCCGTTTTAGCTCATATTTTAAGTGATGTTATACTGCCCAAAGCGCTAAAACAAAATAAAATGAGCTGGTTTGCAGTACAAAGCGTTATTGTTGTAATGCTTTTGGGATTTTGTCTCTCGTTGATTTATATTGTTTTTTCAGATTCGGTTATAAGAAGAAAAGCATATCCTGAAGCAGCCGATGTAGATTCTCTGCAATTTTTGTGGGCACGATTTTATGGCAACATTCCGTCAGCGATTTTAATTTGCGGTACTGCTTGCGGACTTCGATTTTACCAAGAACATAATGTTATCGAAAGAAATCATGCGCAATTACAGCAGGTTCATTTAGAAGCGCAAATCAAGATTTTGCAAGATCAGATTAATCCGCACTTAATGTTTAATGTATTAAACCATATTCATATTCTGATGCAAAGCGATGTAAAGTTGGCTTCAGATTTATTGGTTCAGTTTTCGGATATTTTGAGGTATCAATTGTACGAATGCAATAAGGAATATGTGCCTCTGCATCTTGAAATTAAATATTTAAAAGATTTAATTGCTGTTGAAGAAACCAGATGGGGAAATGAGCTAGAGGTTAAAAGTAAATGGAGTATTGAAAATGGACAGCTTCAGATTGTGCCTTTGCTTTTGGTTCCGTTAATTGAAAATGCTTTTAAACACGTTTCAAGGCTTCCAAATCAGAAAAGATATGTGCATTTGTCCTGTAAACAGCTCAACAATCAATTGAGTTTTAAAATCGAAAACTCTTATACGGAGCAATATAAAATAGCTTCAAAAAATCAAGGATTAGGTTTGGAAAATGTAAAGAAAAGACTGGAAATACAATATCCAGAAAAACACAAATTAAACATCCATAAGACCAATTCTGATTTTACTGTTGAAGTGACTCTAGATTTGAGATGATTTTTTGCCACAGATTAAAAGGATTAAAAGGGATTTTATTTTTGCCACAACCCGAGCGATAGCGAACAAGCGAAGCAATTGAACGAATTAGCACGAATTTTTAATCTTCAAAATCTTAATATATTGCTTTGTGCTCTTAGCATCCTTTTATAAAACTAAAACTTTGCGAACTTTGCGTAAATCTTTGCGCTCTTTGCGGTAAAATTTTTAGCCACAGATTAAAGGGATTAATAGGATTTCAAAAAAATAAGCGCCAGACCAGAAACAAAAAAACTATGATTATGAAATGTCTCATTATCGATGATGAACCCATAGCAAGAAACGGAATAGCAGATTTTGTTTCTAAAATTGATTTTCTAGAAACCGTAGCGACTTGTGCTTCGGCTCTAGAAGCGACTTCATATCTTCAGGAAAAAGAGATCGATTTATTATTTCTGGATATCAATATGCCTTATTTATCGGGATTGGAGTTTTTAGAATCTTTAGAGAATCCACCTTTAGTGATTTTTACAACTGCTTATTCAGAACATGCTTTAGACGGATACCGACTTCAGGTTGTAGATTATTTATTAAAACCCATTACATTTCAGCGTTTTTATCAGGCTTCGCTAAAAGCAAAGCAATGGCATCAAATGATGAATTCTCCAAAGCAAAGTCAGTTAGATCCTTTTTTATATGTGCGTCAGGAAGAAGGATTTCAGAAAATTTCTTGGATCGATATTTTATATATCGAAGGAATGCAAAATTATGCTAAGCTTCATTTTAAAGATAAAGTGCTAATTATTCATCAAACGATGATTTCGTTAGAAGAAACACTTCCCGCAGAAATTTTCTTTAGAATCCATAAGTCATTTTTGGTAAATGTTACGCATATAGATTCTATTTCTGGCGGGCGATTATTTATAAAAGGACAAGAACTACCTGTTTCAAGAACTCGCAAAGAAGTATTGTTGAAAGAGGTAGTGTATAAAAATTTGTTAAGCAGATAGGTTTAGAATTTCCATTTTAGAGCAATTGCTCCATAAAAGGTAGTGGTGAATCTTGGATCTGCAATATCTTTTTCTTTAAAGATTTCTTTAATTTTTCGGTTCGTCGTCGAAAAACTTCTAACAAGAGTAGTTCCGCCAGTTGGTTCTAAAATCCAATGTTTACCAAACTTCATCTGAGGTCTTAAACCTGCAATTATCTGCTGATAGCCTAGTAATGTAGATTTATTTCCAATTTTGGTTTCAGCTGTCATTCCGCTTAATTCAGCTACTGCTTTTAAGTCAAAATAATCAGACATTCGATAGCCTATTTCTACACCTTCCGGAAAAGCAACCTTAAAATGTAAAGCTCCAGTAGATTCCCAGTTAAAATAAATTCCAGGAAGAACCATTGGAACACCAAAACTATTAGTCAAAACAGGACCTGCGCCCAAAGCCAATTTAGGATTAAATTGTTTGATAAAAAGAATTCCTCCTTGAATCAGGACATCATCTTTATTAATTTCGACCATGTCTGTATAAACACCAACGGAAGCCATTATTAATAAAGACCACGAAGAAGAAATGGAACGTAAATGCTTAACTCCAATTTGCGTATTGAGTAATTCATTCGGAAATCCGCCTTGAAACTCTACTGGTAGATCTTCAATATTGTAGTTTCGGTTTTCCATTTTGGCGTAACTGCTATTAAAAAATACAGACCAGAGTTTTGGATGATCGTATTTATCCATTTTTAAAGATAGTGGTACTTCAAAAGTGATCTGTGCTCTTTTAAAATTGCTTTCGGCATTTGTTTTCGTACTGTCCATTGGCCTTACATATTTAGAAAAAGGGACATAATCGAGTTTAAATTCGCCTGAAATTCCCGATTGTGAGCGTGCAGCAACTGTGGCTAGTAAAAAAAGTAAAAGTTGCGATAGATAAAAGATTGTTTTGTTCATGATTTGATTAATTTTTCTGCGAATTACCGCGTTCCAAATCAATCCTGAAAAATCATTTGACTACTTGCACTTTTGTTTTGACCAATGGTATGTTTAAAAATAAAAAACCCGACAGACTTTTCAGACTGTCGGGTTTTTACCAAAAACAAAATAATAAATTAAACCTATTTTTTATAGTTTAAAACCATAAGCAACACGCAATGCTACTTGATTGGTTCTAAAATCATGATAATCTTCGTAACGAACACTTAAGTCGATGTACTTGTTGGCATAACCAATTCCTGGAGCCCATAAAAAAGTTGTTTTATCGTAACCATTTGTTACCGCAAAACCAGCACCCAGTTCTCCTAAAACATAAAATTGATCTTTTAAGACAAAAGCTTTAAAACCTGCTTTGGCTGGAATAAATCCAAGATCTTTTATGTTGTTTCCAAGGTCATCTTTTCCCATAAATAGGTTTGTAAATCCCGTTGTTAAAGTCAAAGATGTTTTCTTAGAAAGATCATATTGTAAACGAACGTCTCCCCCAAGAGCCCAGTCGTAATCACCGTCGGTCGGTAATCCTCCATTTAATCCGACTCCCAATCTAAAACCCTGATCGTAATTTTCTACTCCGCTCTCTTGAGCAAAAGTTGTGTTGGCAAATAAAAACGTAAACGCAGCTAGGCATAACATCTGTAATTTTTTCATGGCTTATATTTTTGAAATTTCTATGTTGTAAAATTATATTGGAGGCGTTTGGAGTTTGTTATACAATTTTTAAAAATCGTTACATAATATTGAGTTCGTCTTATTTTTGTCTTAAAATTGGGATATATTTTTATTGATAGGATAGAATTCGAAGCTTCTGACTATCTTTGCGCACAAAATAGAATAAAAGTGAATTTAAAGCAGTACACCAAAGAGTTTTCGTATAATTTAAGACTAGCTTATCCCGTAATTTTGGGTATGGTCGGACATACTTTAATTGGTATTGTCGATAATATAATGGTTGGTAAAATTGGAAGTACAGAATTGGCGGCAGTTTCACTTGGTAACAGTATGATTTTTATTGCAATGTCTTTAGGAATTGGTTTTTCTACAGCCATTACGCCAATCGTTGCCGAAGGTGATGCGGAGAAAAACGATACCAAAATTCGTTCTGCTTTTCATCATGGATTATTTCTATGTACAATTCTAGGACTGGCACTTTTTACCGTTATCATGTTTGCTAAACCAATTATGGAATTGTTAAAACAGCCAGAAGATGTTATTGTACTTGCAAAACCTTACTTAGGATGGGTAGCTTTTTCTTTGATTCCACTTGTAATGTATCAAGGGTATAAGCAATTTGCAGACGGAATGTCTTTGACAAAATATTCGATGTATGCGATGGTAATGGCAAATGTACTTCACGTTGGTATAAACTATGTTTTGATTTACGGAATCTGGATTTTTCCAAAAATGGGAATTATTGGCGCAGCATTAGGAACCGTAATCTCGAGAATATTTTTGGTAATGTTTATGCATATTATGCTTTCGCGAAGAGATGATTTAAAGCGATTTTTTAATGGTTTTAGTTTTAATGAAATCAAAAAAACTATGATCAAAAAAATTATCAGTATCGGATTTCCTTCTGCAATGCAGATGCTTTTTGAAGTGGTTTTGTTTACCGCTTCGATCTGGCTTTGCGGGAACATCGGAAAAACAAGTCAAGCAGCCAATCAGATTGCTTTGAGTTTGGCTTCGATGACTTTTATGTTTGCCATGGGATTAAGCGTGACATCTATGGTGCGCGTAAGTAACCAAAGAGGACTGATGGATTATAAAAAGCTAATTGTTGTTGCGCGTTCTATCTTCTTGCTTGCTATAATCTTAGAGACTGTTTTTGCAATTTTCTTTATTATTTTCCACGATTATCTTCCATACATTTTCTTAAATATGGAAAATACTGGGCAGATTTTAGATAACGAAGAAGTTATTGGCATTGCTTCAAAACTGCTTTTAATTGCAGCTGTTTTCCAGATTTCTGACGGAATTCAAGTTGTGGTTTTGGGCGCTTTACGCGGATTACAAGACGTAAAAGTTCCAATGTACATTACTTTTGTAGCCTATTGGGTTATTGGTTTTCCGATTTCCTATTATTTAGGAGAACACACAGAATTGAAAGCACAGGGAGTTTGGGTCGGACTTTTGGCCGGATTGACTGCAGCGGCAATTTGTCTTTATATTCGTTTTCATTACTTGACAAAGAGATTAATTGCGAAATCAGATATAGAATAATTAAATTTGAAAAATATATTTCGCTGATTTTGAAGATTAAAACAAAAGAAATCGGTAAAAAAAAAAATAATCAATTACTAAAAAAATAAACATATATGGAATTACCTAAATTTTTACTTGGAGATAACACAGATTTTCCAGACGATATTTTTATCATTCACTTAGATTATCCAAGATTTATAATCAATCTGAAAGATGATGAGGTGGAGTTTTTAGAAGAAGCTGAAGATCTTGACGAAGCAGAATTAAACGCCGAAATGGAAGGTTTAATTGAAAAAGCAAATGAGTTTTATGACAGAGAAATAAACCGTTACGAAGAGTAATTTGTTTCTCTAATTTTACGTTCTTATAACTATCTTAATGAAAAACTTACGTTTCTTAAAACCGATTTTTAGTTTCATCGCAATCGGATTATTGATTACCACTTTAAGTCGAGTATTCTTATTTTTTCTTTTTAAAGAAAGAGTAGTCCAAACGCCAGATTTCTGGTATATTTTTCCAATCGGTCTTCGAATGGATTTGATATTACTTTGTTATTTGTCGTTTCTTCCAGCATTATTAATTACCTTTTTGCCGAATAAATGGATAAAATTCACCAATAAATTTCTGTTAATTTATAGTTTTTTGTTTCTGTTTTTAATTCTTTTTGTAGAATTAGCTTCGCCAGATTTTGTAAAACAATATGATACACGTCCCAATAAGATTTTCTTAGATTATCTTATTTATCCAAAGGAAGTAGTAGGAATGCTTTTAAAAAGTTATCTGACTTCTATAATCGTAACATTTTTAATTTTAGGAGTTGCGCTTTATTTTGCTGTCAAAAAAGGAAAACAATTATTCTATACTTCAAGTGCAGAATACAAATTCAAGTTAATGATATTTCCATTAGTAGCTTTTTTATTGTTTTTTGGAGCACGTTCTAGTCTAACTTCAAAACGTCCTATTAATGCAAGTAATGCTGTTTTTTCTACCGATCAATTAACAAATGCTCTGGGATTAAATTCATTTTATACGGTTGCTTTTGCTGCCTATTCAATCAAAAATGAAGGAAATACAAAAATGTATGGAAAAATGGATGAAGCAGAAGCTATCGCTCGTGTAAAAAAATACATGATCGCAGGGCCGAAGGATTTTACCGATGCTGAAATTCCGTTTTTGCATGTCCAACAGCCAGATTCTTTATTGAAGAAACCCTATAATTTAGTAATCTTTTTGCAAGAAAGTTTAGGTGCAGAGTACGTTGGAATTTTAGGCGGAAAACCATTAACGCCAGAATTTGATAAATTATCTAAAGAAGGAACATTATTTACTAATTTATATTGCACAGGAACCAGAAGTGTTCGCGGAATTGAAGCAGTAGTGACTGGATTTTTACCTTCGCCATCTGAAAGTGTCGTAAGATTAGGAAATTCACAGCAAGGCTTTTTTACCTTAGCAGATGCTTTAAAACAAAAAGGGTACGACACCAGTTTCATTTACGGAGGAATGGCCAATTTTGATAATATGGCTTCATTTTTTAATGGAAATGGTTTTCAAGATATTGTCGACCAAACCGATTTTGAATCTGATGGAAATAAATATGCTTTTAAAGGAACTTGGGGATATTCTGATGAAGATTTGGTTACCAAAGCCAATCAGTATTTTAAATCAAAAGGAGACAAACCGTTCTTTTCCTTAATGTTCTCGACTTCAAATCACGAACCTTTTGAATATCCGGCGGGAAGAATCAAACCTTATGATAAAAAGCCTAACACGGTAAATAATGCCATGAAATATGCTGATTTCTCTATTGGAAAATTCTTTGAAATGGCCAAAAAGGAGGATTATTTTAAAAACACAATTTTCATCGTAATCGCAGATCATAATACGAGAACATACGGCAAAAATTTAGTTCCAATAAATAAATTCCATATTCCGGCATTTATTATGGGGCCAGGAGTTCCAAAAGGAGCAGTTTATGACAGACTGGCAAGTCAAATTGATATTCCGCCAACATTGTTAGGGTATTTAGGAATGCCTTTTGAAACCCCAATGGTAGGACGCAACTTGACAAAATTAGATTCAAAAGTACAAGGAAGATCTATTATGCAGTTTAATGACATTAATGCATTTAGAGTTGAAAATCAAGTTGTGATCATGCAACCCAATTTGAAACCATTACAATTTGAAATCAAAAATGATACAACTTTAATTCCAGTTAAATTAAACGAAGATTTAGCAAAAGATGCTTTAGCGCATGTTATTACAGCTGGGAATCTTTATAAAGAAAGTAAGTATAAGCTTAGGCCTAAAAAATAGGTTCAAAGGTTCAGAGTTACAAAGGTTCAAAGGTTTTTACTTTGAACCTTTGTTGTTTTTTAAGGAAGATATATTTTCTGCTTAGACAGACAAGTTAAGATAGGTTACAGATTTGTCATTTCGACGAAGGAGAAATCTTCGCGAGTAGCTCCACAAAGCATATCAATCTTTGTAGATATAGCAACGGAGATTTCTCCTTCGTCGAAATGACAAGATTGTGTATCTAGATTGTTTAGAAGTTAAAAGGAACTAAGTGGCTTTTTTTTACTCTGAACCTTCACTTTGAGTCTTTACACCTGTATTAAAATATAATTTTAACAAATCAGAAGCAGCTGCAAAAGATGAAATCTCATTATTCTGCACTGCTTTTTTGTTTTTTTCTAAAAGCGTGATGATTTCTGGCTGGTTATAAAAATTCTGCCTCAATTGCTCATTAATGGTTTCCATCATCCAGAAATGATTTTGTTCGTTTCTTTTTTCTTGGAAAAATCCTGATTCTTTTGTCAATTCTAAATAATAAGATATCGTACTCCAAACTTCGGGGATTCCGTCTTTTGTTAGCGAACTGCAAGTGGTAACTTTAGGTTGCCAGTTTGATTTTTTTGGAGGAAATAAATGTAAAGCACGATTAAACTCTAATTTCGCCTGATTCGCTTTTTTTATATTGTCGCCGTCTGCTTTGTTGATTACAATCGCATCAGCCATTTCCATAATACCTCGTTTGATGCCTTGGAGTTCATCGCCTGCACCAGAAATTTTTAAAAGTAAAAAGAAATCTACCATACCATGAACAGCAGTTTCACTTTGGCCAACACCAACTGTTTCGATAATTATAGTATCAAAACCTGCGGCTTCACAAAGAATAATCGTTTCTCGGGTTTTTCGAGCCACTCCGCCTAAAGTTTCTCCAGAAGCACTTGGCCTGATAAAAGCATTTTCATCTTTAACCAATTCTTCCATTCTGGTTTTATCACCTAAAATACTTCCGTGTGAAAGCGAACTGCTCGGATCAACAGCCAAGACAGCTACTTTTTTTCCTAGTTGAGTGAGATGTTTTCCAAAAGCTTCAATAAAAGTACTTTTTCCAACACCGGGAACACCCGTAATTCCAATTCGAACTGATTTATTGGCATGAGCCAAGCAGCCTTGAATGACTTGACCAGCTTTTTCAAAATGATCTGGATTGGTGCTTTCGATTAAAGTAATAGCACGGCTTAAAGAAGTTCTATTTCCTTCTAAAATACCCTTAATTAATTCTTCAGAAGAGGGTTGTTGTCTGCGTTTATTTTTAATTTGATTGATAGCCGAAATATTGGTGATTTCGGGAGGTGAAATTCCAGCTTTTTTAGATACGCTACCACTTTGTTTATTTGAATTTGACAAAACGCACTTTTTAGAAATGTAAAAGTACAGAAAACAAAAGCAGTTTCAAAAAGTTAGTTTGCTACCAATTACACGAATTTCCGCTAATTTGTTATTCTTAAAAGGAGTAAAAAAAAGTTTGCCACGAATTCACGAATTTTCTTTTTAAAATCTTTATCTAATATTATTCGAATTAATTCGAAAAAATAATCTCAAAGATTTTAAAAAGAAAATTCGTGAATTCGTGGCAAAAAAAACTTAGAATCTTTTTAGTAACCTGCAGTAAACCTAACTTGGTGATGTTTTGGAGTTTCTACTTCATCAGCAATTACAACCGCTAAATCTTCTACAGAAAGAATACTTCTTTGCTCGTCATTAAAAACTGGATTTTCTAAACCTAAACGGTATTTTCCAGTTCTTCCCGTTTTAGTTCCAGCATGCATTTCGAAAGCAGGACTAAAAAATGCCCAGTCTAAATCTTTTTCTTCTTTTATGATATTTAAATAATGTCTTGCAGCATTTGCACCTGGGAAAATTTCTTTTGGAAAATCTGGAGTGTCAACTGCTTGTAAATCTGGAGCAACATATAAGCTTCCTGCACCACCGATGGTGATAAAACGTTTAACACCCGATTTTTTAACCGCTTCCTGAATAGCTTTAGAACCAGCTAAAAAGTCATCGTAAATGTTTGGGTTAGTCCATCCCGGATTATAAGCATTAACCACAGCGTCATGACCTTTTAAGATTTCTGCCAAAGCATCAACATTAAAGATATCTGCAGCAACCCAAGTAGCGTTTGCTGTGTCTTTTGGAGTTCTTGCAATAGCAGTGATTTCGTGTTTTCTATCTGCTAATTCGTTTAAAATTGCTGAGCCAACAAATCCTGTAGCTCCGATAAGTGCGATTTTCATAATATATAAATTTATTTAGTAATAAAAAATGTTACAGTTTAGGTTAAAAAAATAGTTTTAAAATTGATTCGAAAAATCTTCCAATGAAATACCTTCCAGCTGTAAGCTGACTTTCTGATTCATTTCGCTGTATAAATTCTCCAAATGCTGATTGATGTTTTTTCCAACAGGACAATCAGGATTGGGTTGGTTTTTAGCAAAACCTAAACCAATAGTTTCAAAGGTCATTTCGAATATTTGTTTTAAAGTCAGTTCGGCAGCATTAACCGCCAATTTTGTACCGCCATTTTTTCCTTCTTTACTTTCTACAACATGATGCGCTTTTAGGTTGGCAATTTCTTTTCGAACCAAAACAGGATTTAAATTAATACTTCCCGCAATAAACTCCGATGATAAATAATCATTAGGAAATTTATGCAGCAGAGTAAGAATGTGAATCGTTATGGCAAATTTACCTGAAATCATACTGTAATAAAATATGTTACAAATTTACATCTTTTTTGTAACACAAAATACTAATTTAACTAAAAATTAATTCTTTACCTCAAATTTTAAATACTTATTTTTGTCTTGATCTTACTATATGAACAACTTCATTCTCATATTTCTCTTTCTTTCACTCGGGTTGATTTTACAGCGAGTAAAACAATTCCCGACTCATATTTACAAAACGCTCAATAAAATTGTTATTTATTTCTGTCTTCCGGCGATTACTTTATACCATATTCCGAAGATAAAATGGAGTAGCGAATTACTGTTTCCGATAGGAGCGGGGTGGATCACTTATATTCTAGCGTTTATTTTTTTTCATTTTTTGGGAAGAAGAAATGGCTGGTCAAATAAACTGATCGGATGTTTGATTTTGACGGCAGGATTAAGTAACAGTTCATTTCTCGGATATCCAATTATTGAAGCTTTGTTTGGGAAGAAAGGCTTAGAAACTGCCGTTTTGGTAGATCAGCCTGGAACTTTTGTTGTAGTTTCAACACTTGGTGTTTTTACAGCCGCTTTTTATTCTAAAGGAAGTCCAGATGCTTTAGGGATTTTCAAAAAGATTATTTTGTTTCCTCCTTTTATAATGTTTGTTATCGCTTGTTTAATGAATATTTTTCAAGTTGATTTAAATGAAAATTTTCAATCAGCATTATTAAAAATTGGAAGTTTGGTAACGCCTTTAGCTTTGCTTTCGGTTGGTTTGCAGTTAACTTTTGATAGAAAAAGTCAGCATTGGAAATTTTTGCAACTGGGGCTTTTCTTTAAACTGCTTTTAATTCCTTTTGTGATTTTTTTTCTTTACGTTTTCATTTTTAACCAGCATTCTGAAGTTATAAAAATCACTATAATGGAAACTGCTATGGCACCAATGATAACAGGCGCAATCTTAGCCTCAACATACGGATTAAAGCCAAAATTAAGCAGTATGATGATTGGTTTCGGAATCCCGATTTCTTTTATAACGCTTGCTTTTTGGTACTTCATTCTAAGTTTTATCTAGGAGTAAAATACTAATTATATCGATAAAGTAGAATTTTAACTTTTTTTTACCTTTTGAATGTTTTCTAAATGCATTTTTTAGTTAATTTTAGATGAACTAAAAAAATATAAATTATGTCAACATTAAGATTAGGCGATATAGCTCCAGATTTTCAGGCAGAAACCACACAAGGACCAATTAATTTTCACGAATGGTTAGGTGATTCTTGGGGTGTTTTATTTTCTCATCCAGCAGATTTTACTCCTGTTTGTACTACTGAATTAGGAACTGTAGCGAACTATGTTCCAGAATTTCAAAAAAGAAATACTAAGGTTATTGCTTTGAGTGTAGACGGTTTAGACTCGCATAAAGAGTGGATTAAAGATATTAACGAAACTCAAAATACAGAAGTAAATTTCCCAATTATTGCTGATGAGGATAAAAAAGTAGCGAATCTATATGATATGCTTCATCCAAATGCAAGTGATAAATTTACGGTTCGTTCTGTTTTTGTTATCGGTCCAGATAAAAAAATCAAATTGACTTTAACATATCCAGCTTCTACAGGAAGAAATTTTGATGAATTACTTCGTGTAATTGACAGTTTACAATTGACTGCAAATTACAGCGTTGCAACGCCGGCAAACTGGAAAGATGGAGAAGATGTAGTTATTGCACCAGCAATTCCAGATAGTGACATTCCAGCAAAATTCCCGAAAGGACACACGCCAATCAAACCTTATTTGCGTTTGACACCGCAGCCGAATAAATAATATTCTGAGTTTCTAAGTTTCTAAGTTTCTGAGATGCTAAGATTTTTCAAAATAATAAATATTAAAGCGCTAAAATTTCATAATGAAATCTTAGCGCTTTAATATTTACGAAAGTTTAAATAGAGGCAAAATAAAAACTTAGAATCTCAGCATCTCAGAAACTTAGGGACTTACTTGGCTGCCAACAAAGCATTCATTCTTTTCTTGTCTCCTACAACCCACAGAATGTCATTTTTCTCTAAGATCAAACTAGATTCAGGATTTAAGATACGATTTCCGTTTCGTTCAATTCCCACAACCATTCCATCTGTTTTGGCTCTAAATTGTCCGATGCTTTTTTGAATAAATTCGTCTTGAGAAACTTCAAGCTGACGTAAAACAATATTGGTTTCTTCTACTTTTGTAGGCGGTTCTGTTTCATTTTGAGTTAAGAATTTTGTGAATTCTGTAATTTGAGCATCAGTTCCGATTACGCAAATTTCGTCGCCTGGAAATAAGCGTTCGGTTTTGGTAGGAATTGGAATTGTGACTTCTCCTCGTTTAATGTAAGCGATATTAATCCCTAATTGCTCACGAATTTTAAGTTCTTGTAAAGTTTGTCCGACCAGATTAGATTCTTTTTTAATTTCGAAGAAAGACATGTGTCCGTCCCATGGCATTAAATTAGCATATCTTCTGTCGATCTTTTTGTTTTCACGATCGTTAAGATTCTTTAAAAAGTGACTTTCAATTCGGTGGTATTGCTCGTTTAATTTTTTAGGAAAAAGTTGATAAGCTCCAATTGCAATAATCAGCGCGACGAAAGCAACCAAAGGAGAGAAGAAAATATTCAATAAAAACCCGACAAAGAATAAACCAAGGCTCATTCTAATTAAAATAAGCATTAGCAGTGCGCCACGATATTTACGTTCTTCCCAAAGAGCTTCAACTTCATCTACTTTTACACGACGAAGCGAAAGTGCCCATAAAAACGGTGCAATTACAACCAAAGTTAGTAAAGCAGCCAAAGTATTTCCGAATCGTGTATCGGCTACTAAAGGCGCTACAAATTTAGATGACAATAATATGATAGCAGTAATAATGATCGTATGAAGAACAATTTGTGTAATCGAAGAACGAAGAACAATCTGCCAAGTACTGACAGATTTAATCGCTTGCGCATTCACACTATAACGGTTAATATTTTTAACCCATCTTTTAGGCATTTTTGCTTCTAAAAAGAAAGCAAACCGCTCTGAATATTTAATTAAGAAAGGAGTAGTAAATGTTGTAATTGCAGATACTGCCACAATAATAGGATATAAGAAATCGCTGGTCACTTTTAAAGTCATTCCAAGAGTTGCAATAATAAAAGAGAACTCTCCAATTTGAGCCAAACTCATCCCGGTTTGGACAGATTGTTTTAAAGGCTGGCCAGAAATTAAAGCTCCGATAGAAGAACTGAATGCTTTTCCGAAGATGGTCAATAAAGTGATTATAGCAACTGGAAGAGCATAGTTTACCAAAGTAATTGGATTGATTAACATTCCTACCGATACAAAGAAAACAGCACCAAAGAAATCTTTTACAGGCTGAATTAAATGCTCAATTTTTTCTGCCATTGTAGTTTCAGCAATAATAGATCCCATAATGAAAGCGCCTAATGCTGGAGAGAAACCAACATTTGAAGCAAAAATCACCATCATTAAACATAAGGCTAATGAGATTATCAAGAGCATTTCGTCTGTTAAGAGATGTTTTGCTTTTTTGAAGATGGTTGGAATGATAAAGATTCCTCCTAAAAACCAGATGATTAAAAAGAATACAAGTTTTAAAACAGATTGTAATAATGCAGTTCCAGAAACCTGATCGCTTACGGCAATAGTTGATAATAAAACAAGCATCAAGATGGCTACGATATCTTCTACAATCAAAGCTCCGAAAACAATCCCGACGAATTTTTTTCCTTTAACCCCCAATTCGTCAAAAGCTCTAATGATAATGGTTGTAGATGAAATAGAAAGTGTGGCTCCTAAGAAAATACTATCCATTTTTCCCCAGCCCATCCATTGCCCAACGCAATAACCAATTACGGTCATAAATAGAATCTGGGTTATGGCGGTGACAGACGAAGTCCCTCCAACCTTCATTAGTTTCTTGAAGCTGAATTCGAGTCCTAAACTGAAAAGTAAAAATATAACCCCGATTTCGGCCCAGACTTCAACACTTTTCATGTCGGTTATGGATGGGAAAAAATCAAAATGGTTTCCAGCCAAAAAACCTGCAATCAGGTAGCCTAAAACCAAAGGTTGCTTCAATCTTCTAAATAATAGAACGGCAATTGCGGCAGTCATTAGGATTAAACCTAAATCACTAATTAAAGGTTGTAAGTGGTGTGTAGTTTCAGCGGCGGCGCTTAGTGCAATCATAGGTGGTATTTTAGTTTTCAGTGAGCTTGATCCAGCTTTTTATTTAAAGTTTTTTGTTCAAGCTCTGGCTTTCTGAACAAAAGACTTTTTTAATGTAATTCACTGAACTCCAACTAAAATAAAGTTAAGTGAAGTAATCTGGACTACCCCGGGTTAAATAAAAAAAGCTATCTCGATAAAGATAGCTTTTTTTGATAAAATATTTGGTATTTTTCTTAAATTCCTGTGTAGTTACTAGGTGTTATCGCTAATAATTCTGCTCTAACCGCATCTGAAACTTCCAAGGTTGCAATGAAGTTATGAATTGCATTTTTGTCAATTGCTTCATTCGTTCTTGTTAATCCTTTTAAAGCTTCATAAGGATTTGGATAAGCTTCGCGACGTAAAATTGTCTGAATAGCTTCAGCTACAACTGCCCAGTTTTTCTCTAAATCTTCGGCAAATTTGTTTTCGTTTAAAAGTAATTTGTTTAAGCCTTTCAAAGTTGCTTCAAAAGCAATAATGGTATGTCCGAAAGGAACACCAACATTACGTAAAATAGTACTGTCAGTTAAATCACGCTGTAATCTTGAAATTGGAAGTTTTGCAGCCAAGTGTTCGAAAATTGCATTTGCAATTCCTAAGTTTCCTTCAGAGTTTTCAAAATCAATTGGATTTACTTTATGAGGCATTGCAGACGAACCAATTTCTCCAGCTTTAATTTTTTGCTTAAAATAATCCATTGAAACATATGTCCAAATATCACGATCTAAATCGATGATGATCGTATTGATTCTTTTTAAAGCATCAAAGAAAGCTGCAAAATGATCGTAATGCTCAATTTGAGTGGTTGGGAAAGAATGTTTTAAACCAAGGTCGGTTTCAACAAATTTATTTCCGAATTGTTTCCAGTCAATTTGTGGATATGCTACGTGATGCGCATTAAAGTTTCCTGTTGCACCTCCAAATTTAGCAGCAAACGGAATATTGAATAGCAATCGCATTTGTTCTTCTAAACGTTCTACAAAAACCAAAATCTCTTTTCCTAAACGAGTAGGAGAGGCTGGTTGTCCGTGTGTACGTGCCAACATCGGGATGTCTTTCCATTCAACACTTAATTCTTTTAATTTTGCAATTACAGCAATTAAGATTGGCATATAAACTTGCTCAAACGCTTCTTTTGTAGAAAGCGGAATAGCAGTATTGTTAATGTCTTGAGATGTTAATCCGAAGTGAATGAACTCTTTGTATTGAGATAAACCTAATTTCTCAAAAGCATCTTTAATAAAGTATTCAACTGCTTTTACGTCGTGGTTGGTTACTTTTTCTGTTTCTTTAATCCAAAGTGCATCTTCTGTTGAGAAGTTTTTGTAGATATTTCTCAAGCTTTCAAATAAGCTAGAGTCAATACCTTGCAACTGAGGTAGTGGAATTTGGCATAAAGAAATGAAGTATTCCACTTCAACCAAAACGCGGTATTTTATTAAAGCTTCTTCAGAGAAGAAAGGTGCTAAATTTTGAGTTTTATTTCTATATCTTCCGTCAATTGGCGATATAGCATTCAATTCGTTTAGAGTAGTCATTGTGATGTTGTTTTTTCGAAAGGTGCAAATATAAGCTATTGTTAAAACTTCTGAAAGCTATATTGATGCTTAAATTATGGTTTTGAAAATTTTATCCCAGATTGTAAAGTAAAAACCGTAATTGTGAGATTCATTTTTATGATGGTCATTATGAAATTTAGTGGTAGAAATCCATTTTGTGAAGTAATTGTTGTACCAGAAAGATGGAAATATGTCTTTTTTTAAATGTCCAAATATTCCATAAGAAAGATTGAGAATCAAATAAATAATGATACTCAAATAATTAAATTTCAAAATTGTAATTAAAAACAGCCATATAAAACCGAAACCTATAGTTTCTATTGGATGAAGTACATACAAACTATAAACATTCGTTTCAACATGTGTATGATGCAATTTATGAATGGGGTAAAGCCATTTTAAATGATGAGCCAGAAAATGAAAAATAAACATAAAAAGATCCATTAAAAGAATCAATAAAAGTGTATCAAAAATGATAAGTTTTAAGGATCCAGAAAAATCTACTTTCAGTATCCCGTTGCGGTATAATTCAAAACCTATTAAAGTAATGAATGTGTTACAAAGCAGCGTAGATAGTACCCATTTTCGATCTTTATTCTTTAAAAAGGTGTTTTCAGATTCTATTGCTTTTCCAATTAAAACAGATAAACCTACTAACACTGCATTTTCTATTAAAAAGAAAATAAAGAGCCAGAATATATTAAACTGAAATAACTGTTGTAACCAGCTTTCAAAAATCATGTTGTTTTTTCTAAGATCAGTAATTTTTCTCTTAAATCTGCAACCCCTTCAGAAGCAAATTTGGCAATAGTTTCGACTTTATTTCGAAGATTCGGAATCGAAATTGGTTTCGGATCAATATAAAAAACCGGTGTTGTACTTGGTGTATAAGAAATTAATCCGGCAGCTGGATAAACCTGAAGCGAAGTTCCAATTACGGCAAAATAATCTGCTGTTTCTGTAATGTCAATAGCTTCTTCGAGTGCAGGAACTTCTTCGCCAAACCAAACAATATGTGGACGTAATTGATGTCCGTTTGTATCTAAATCTCCAGTTTGCAAATCTTCAGTCCAGTCTAAAATAAGATTTTTATTTTGTGTACTACGTACTTTTAATAATTCGCCATGCAAATGCAAGACATTTGTACTTCCTGCACGTTCATGAAGATCGTCAACATTTTGAGTGATAATTTGTACATCAAAATCTTTTTCCAATTCAGCTAAAATGATATGCCCAAGATTCGGATTTACTTCTTTTAACTGCTGGCGTCTTTTGTTGTAAAAATCGAGAACCA
This sequence comes from Flavobacterium tyrosinilyticum, assembly GCF_023656565.1. GTDB lineage: Bacteria > Bacteroidota > Bacteroidia > Flavobacteriales > Flavobacteriaceae > Flavobacterium > Flavobacterium tyrosinilyticum. Next base: position 1,267,449 of record NZ_JAMOKG010000003.1, on the reverse strand, counting down.
ATTCTTGGTTTTTATGCCAGCCTTCTGGAGTGGCAACTTCCATCACATCATGCCCTTCCCAAAGACCGTCACTGTCTCGAAAAGTTTTAATTCCGCTCTCAGCACTTATTCCTGCTCCTGTTAAAACAACAAGTTTCTTTTTCATTTTTAGTTTAATTAAAAGATAAAAATAGTGATTTCTTTGTTCAAATGTCTAGTAAATAAAGGGTATTTATACTCTTTGTCTCTCGTTCTAAATTATTTAGTTTTAATGTCGCGTTTTATAAAAGTGATGCTAAAATGATTTTAATTCAATTTACTGGTTTATCTGGTTCGGGAAAAACGACATTGGCAGAAAATGTCAGACATCTTTTGGTTCAAAATAATTATGAAGCCGAAATTGTAGATGGTGATGTGTACCGACAAACGATCTGTAAAGATTTGGGCTTTTCTAAAGAGGACCGTTGCGAAAATGTAAGACGTCTTTTTAATGTTGGGCGAAATCTAATTGATGAAAAGAAAATAGTTCTCATGTCGGTTATTAATCCATATGAAAATCTTAGAAATGAATTAAGGTCTTTTGAATTTGTAAAAACGGTATTTCTGGATTGCGCCATTTCTAATTTGATCGAAAGAGATCCAAAAGGCTTGTACAAAAGAGCATTATTGCCAGACAGCGATCAAAATAAAATTAAAAATTTTACAGGAATAAGCGATGTTTTTGAAATTCCGCAAAAAGCCGATTTAGTATTAAAAACAGATTCTGAAACCGTTTCAGCTTCTACCCATAAACTCTACCATTTTATACTTAGCAATTTAAATTTTTAAGGTTATGAATCCTTCTTCTTGTCAGCTTCCGATTTCTTTCTCGATAGAAAAACTGCAAAATGATTTATTGATTTGCGAAACCAATTTATGGACACCCCATTTTAATACCAATCGGTATGAAGGAAATTGGACAAGTGTTTCTTTACGATCGCAATCGGGTTTGGAGAATGATATTTTTTCTTTTCCAGACAAAGAGTATAAAAATACGCCTTTGCTTGACAGTTGCTCTTATTTTAGAGAAATAATGGATTGGTTTGAATGCGAAAAAGAAGCAGTGAGATTATTAAGACTTGGACCTAATAGCGAAATTAAAGAACATGTTGATAATGATACTTCATATGAAGATGGATTTTTTAGAATTCATATTCCAATTATTACAAACTCGGAAGTTTATTTTTATGTCAATCATCAGCAGATTCCAATGAAAATGGGAGAATGCTGGTATGCCAATTTTCAGTTGCCACATAGCGTGCTGAACAAAAGCCCAGAACCTAGAATTCATTTAACTTTGGATTGCATTAGAAATGAATGGTCTGATAAATTATTTTCTAAAATGGGTTTTGATTTGAATTATGTGCCGAAATATGAATGTTCAGAGGAAGTGAAAAGACAAGTTATTGCTGAGCTTTCTAGAAATCAATCGGAGACAAATGCCAAGATTATTGCCGACCTTCAATCACAAATGAAATAATAAAATGGAAAATGTAAAAGATTTTATTTCAAATTGGATTCCAATTAAATTGGTAGAAAAAGATAATGAAGTTTATTTCGAATGGATTTATTTTTCTGATATACCATTTGCAGAACCTTTTTTTGAAGAAACCATTGTAAAATGCCAAAGCCATGACTACAATTCAAAATCATTTAAATTAATAAGTACGGCAGAGAATGTTATTGACTGGTCTAAAGAACTCGATTTTGTAGAATTAAAAGGATTGGTTTTTCATGTGTCAAGATGCGGATCTACGATGTTGAGTCAGTCTCTTGCCACTTCATCTGAAAATATAATGGTTTCTGAAGCTCCTATTATTGATCAGATTTTAAGAAGTAATGCTTTTGATTCCGCGATCAAAACCACTTTGCTGAAATCGGTTTTGAAATTTTTGGGGCAAAAAAGATTTTCTGAGCAAAAACATTTGATTATAAAACTAGATGCTTGGAGTATTTTTAAAGCTTCTTATTTAAGATCTGTTTTTCCTGAAATTCCGTTTGCATTATTGTACCGAAATCCAGCAGAAGTTTTGAGATCGCACCAAAAAATGGCAGGCATGCATATGGTTCCAAATTTAATTCCTTCAAGTGTTTTCGGAATCACTTCTAAAGAAATTGAAGAAGTAAGTTTTCAGCAATATCAAGTTTTGGTTTTAGAAAAATATTTTCAAAGTTTTCTAGATTTTTACGAAAGAGACCAAAATATAATAATGCTTAATTACAATGATGGAATGAAGAATGTAATAGAGCGATTTTTAGCTTTTATTAATACTGATTTTTCTGAAAGTGAATTAAATGTCATGCTGGAACGTCTTAAAAAACATTCTAAAAATGAACAAGCAGTTTTTACGGGAGATTCGTATAAAGATGATATTTTGTCTGTGAATTTGGCTCAGCTCCATGCTTTGCACGAAAAACTTAATGCCAATTTTATTGCAGATTTGACAGGCTGAAAAATCTGTTTAGATCTTCTTTCTCTTTTATTTATTATTTTTGCGCCAAACATAAATAAAATGATTGATTTAGATTACCTCGCATTCTTAGAAAATATATTGACAGAAAATAGAAAAGCAAATTTTTTAAAAGTACTAGAAAATAGAACAAAGCATTTTACAGTTGCAGTAGAAGATGTTTATCAAATGCATAATACAAGCGCAGTAATGCGAAGCTGTGAAGTTTTTGGAATTCAGGAATTGAATGTAATTGAACAGCGTTTTGGAAAAAGAATTGACAAAGAAATTGCTTTGGGTGCGCAAAAATGGGTTGACATCAATCGATTTGATTCGGTTTCAGGATGCCTTTCTGATTTAAAAAGTAAAGGATATCAAATTATTGCGACTACTCCACATGAGAAAGATTGCATGTTGGAAGATTTCGATATTACAAAACCAAGTGCTTTATTCTTTGGAACAGAAAAAGAAGGATTGTCACAAGAAATTATGGACAATGCCGATGGTTTCTTAAAAATACCAATGGTTGGTTTTACAGAAAGTTTGAATATTTCTGTGTCGGCTGCCATTATCATTCAAAGTTTAACCAATAGACTTCGCAGATCTGATATTAATTGGAAATTGACAGAGGAAGAAATTTTAGTGAAACGTTTACTTTGGGCTAAAAATTCTATAAAAGATATAAAACGAATTGAAGAACGTTATTATCAGGATAACCCGAGGGATTAGTGTTCAGTATTTAGTGATCAGTCTCAGTGTTCAGTCTCAGTTTTAGGACGAGGGAGTGAATTGGAAATAAAGATAATTTTCTAAAAAATAAAAGACCGATAGTTTAAACTATCGGTCTTTTTTATGGATTTAAAATATCAGTTGGTAAACTGTGACTGAATACTGCGACTGAATACTTAAAAATTTATTAGTTAATTAAAACCCAAGTTCCAGCTGCGATTAAAGCTTCAGCTTTTTTGTACTTCATAGTTTCTGTTTTACCAGTAGCAACTTCTTGAACTACAACCGTATCATTTCTGTTGATTTTTGGCATATCTCTAACGATAGTTTCGGTAACTTGACGTTGTTGAGTTTCTCCAGCTTCACGGTTGATGCTTTCGCTATTTGGAATTTCGTCTTTACTTAATTGTAAATTTTCTTTAGGACGAGCTACTTCTCTTGCTTCATGAATTTCAGGAGTGTTTTGAGCTGGTAAATCACCTTTGAATAAGAATGAAATAACTTCTTTATTAACGTTGTCCAACATTCCTCTAAACAAGTTGAAAGCTTCTAATTTGTAAATAAGCAATGGATCTTTTTGTTCGTGAACAGCCAATTGAACAGATTGTTTCAATTCGTCCATTTTACGTAAGTGTTTTTTCCAAGCTTCATCAACAATAGAAAGTGTAATGTTCTTTTCGAAATCAGCAATTAATTGAGCACCTTGGCTATCATAAGCTTTTTTCAAGTCAGTTACCACATTCAAAGTTTTGATTCCGTCTGTAAATGGAACTACAATTCTTTCAAAATGATTGTTTGGCTCTTCGTATACTCCTTTGATAATTGGGAAAGCTTCTCTTGCGCTTCTTTCTGTTTTTTCAGTATAGAAAGCCAAAGCTTCTTTGTAGACTTTTCCAGTAACTTCAATATCAGATAATTTTAAGAAATCTGCTTCAGAAATTGGAGAAGTGATTCCGAAATAACGAATTAAATCAAACTCAAATCCTTTAAAATCATTTGTTACTTTACTGTTGCTTACGATTAATTCGCAAGTATCATAAAGCATATTCGCGATATCCAGTTTCAAACGCTCTCCGAACAATGCGTGACGACGACGTTTGTAAACTACTTCACGTTGAGAGTTCATTACGTCATCATACTCTAATAAACGTTTACGAACACCAAAGTTGTTTTCTTCTACTTTTTTCTGAGCACGTTCGATAGATTTAGTCATCATAGAATGCTGAATAACTTCACCTTCTTTTAATCCCATTCTGTCCATTACTTTCGCAACTCTTTCAGAACCAAATAAACGCATTAAGTTATCTTCAAGAGAAACATAGAATTGAGAGCTTCCTGGATCTCCTTGACGACCAGAACGACCACGTAACTGTCTGTCTACACGACGAGAATCATGACGCTCTGTACCCACGATTGCTAAACCTCCTGCAGCTTTTACTTCTGGAGATAATTTAATATCGGTACCACGACCAGCCATGTTTGTTGCAATAGTTACAACTCCAGCTTTACCCGCTTCTTCAACGATTTGTGCCTCTTGCTTGTGCATTTTAGCGTTCAATACGTTGTGTGTGATTCCTCTCATTTTAAGCATACGGCTTAATAATTCTGAAATCTCTACAGAAGTTGTTCCAATCAAAACTGGTCTTCCAGCTTGAGATAGTTCAGTAACATCTTCAATTACAGCGTTGAATTTCTCACGTGTTGTTTTGTAGATATAATCTTCTTTATCAATTCTTGCAATTCCACGGTTAGTTGGAATTTCAACAACGTCTAATTTATAAATCTGCCATAACTCTCCTGCTTCTGTAACAGCTGTACCGGTCATACCAGCCAGTTTGTTGTACATTCTGAAGTAATTCTGTAATGTAACAGTTGCAAAAGTTTGAGTTGCAGCTTCGATTTTTACGTTTTCTTTTGCTTCGATCGCTTGGTGAAGACCGTCTGAGTAACGACGTCCGTCCATGATACGACCTGTTTGCTCATCGACAATCATAATTTTGTTGTCCATGATAACATACTCTACATCTTTTTCGAATAAAGCATACGCTTTTAAAAGTTGAGTAAGAGTATGAATACGCTCGCTTTTTACTCCAAAATCTTGGAATAATCTTTCTTTAGCTTCAGCTTCAGCGTCTTTGTCTAATTTTTGTTTTTCAATTGCAGCGATTTCTGTTCCGATGTCTGGTAAAACGAAGAAATCTGCATCAGTATCTCCAGAAAGGTATTTAATACCATTGTCTGTTAATTCTACTTGATTGTTTTTCTCTTCAATCACAAAATACAAAGCTTCGTCTACTTTATGCATTTCGCGATTGTTGTCTTGCATGTATTGATTTTCAGTTTTTTGAAGCAATTGTTTAATTCCTTCTTCACTTAAAAATTTAATTAATGCTTTATTTTTAGGTAAACTTCTGTAAGCTCTTAATAATTGGAAACCTCCATCTTTAGTATTACCTTCTTTAATTAATTTTTTAGCTTCAGCTAAGAAACCATTCGCTAACTGACGTTGTTGTGCAACTAAGTTTTCGATTTTTGGTTTCAATTCGTTGAATTCGTGACGATCTCCTTGAGGAACTGGTCCAGAAATAATAAGAGGTGTTCTAGCGTCATCAATTAATACAGAGTCAACCTCGTCGACAATTGCAAAATTGTGTTTTCTCTGCACTAAATCGCTTGGAGAGTGCGCCATATTATCTCTTAAGTAATCAAAACCGAACTCATTGTTAGTTCCGTAAGTTATATCAGCATCGTAAGCTTTTTTTCTTTGCTCTGTACTCGGCTGGTGATTATCGATACAATCAACAGATAAACCATGGAATTCGAATAAAGGAGCTTTCCAAGTACTATCACGTTTTGCCAAGTAGTCATTCACTGTTACTAAGTGAACTCCATTTCCAGTCAAAGCATTTAAATAAAGTGGAAGAGTAGCAACCAAAGTTTTACCTTCTCCCGTTTGCATTTCAGCAACTTTACCTTCGTGTAATACCATACCACCAATTAACTGAACATCGTAGTGAATCATGTCCCAAGTGATGTCTTTCCCAGCAGCATTCCATTTGTTTGCCCAGATCGCTTTTTCGCCATCAATAGTAATGTATGATTTTGTTGCTGAGAATTCGCGGTCTTTTGGAGTTGCAGTAACTTCAATATGAGAGTTCTCTTTAAAACGACGAGCCGTTTCTTTTACTACAGAAAACGCTTCTGGAAGAATTTCCAATAAAGTTTTTTCAGAGATTTCATAAGCTTCTTTTTCAAGAGCATCTATTGCATCATAAATATCTTCTCTTTTATCGATGTCTTCGATGTTTTCTACTTCTGCTTTAAGCGAAGCAATTTTAGCATCTTTATCGGCTCTAGCTTCTTTTATTCTGTCTTTAAAATAAACGGTTCTTCCTCTCAACTCGTCGTTTGATAGACTCATTAAAGGAGCTTCGAATGTTTTAATTTTGTTTAAGTAAGGTTGTAAAGCTTTGACATCTTTCTGCGACTTATCGCCGACAAAGACTTTAATAATACTGTTTATGAAACTCATGATTTATTGTATTTCTTTATTATATATATGTATTTGAACCAAAAAAAAAGTCTCTATGATGAGAGACTTTTTCCTTTGGTTTATTTTTTAATATTCATCCTCATTCCAAAGATAATCTTCGTCTGTTGGATAATCAGGCCAAATTTCTTCCATTGATTCATATATCTCACCTTCGTCTTCGATTGATTGAAGGTTTTCTACTACTTCTAATGGAGCACCTGCTCTGATAGCGTAGTCTATAAGTTCATCTTTGTTAGCAGGCCATGGCGCATCACTTAAATAAGATGCTAATTCTAATGTCCAATACATCTGTTATCTGTTTAGTTTGTGCAAAAATAAATTTTTTACTGAAAAAGACAAGTAAATTTTGATTTATTTTAATAAAATTTAAGAACGTCGATTATTAAATTCCAATTTTTAAATTCCAAACTCCAAAAAAGAAGTTTAAAAACCAATATTTAAATTCCAAATCCCAATGTTGGAAGGCTTTTTTGTTTTTTATAAATTCAAAAGAATTTAAATTTTTCTCTTGGAATCTGGGATTTCAAAAATTTGGAATTTTCAGAAAATTCATTTTCTGGGTATCCATTTCACTTCCTCCGCTTTTAAGTCTGAGGACAACTTTCGTGCCAAGACAAAAAGGTAGTCAGAAAGTCGGTTTAAGTACGTGATTGCTATTTCAGGAACGTGTTCATTATGACTTAAATGTACTGCTAAACGTTCTGCGCGACGACAAATACAGCGCGCTATATGACAATGTGACACGGTAGGATGGCCGCCTGGTAAAACAAAATGAGTCATTGGCGGAAGGCTTTCATCCATTTTATCTATTTCGTTTTCCAGTAATTCGATATCTGAGTCAATTATGCCAAGATTTTCTAAGCGAAGTTTTCCGTTTTTCAAAACTTCTTTTTCTTGTGGAGTTGCCAAAATGGCACCAACCGTAAAAAGACGATCTTGAATCTCTATTAAAATAGTTTTGTAATGCGAATCCATTTCTTGATCACGAATCAATCCGATATAAGAATTCAATTCGTCAACAGTTCCATAACTGTCAATTCTGATATGGTCTTTTGGTACACGCGTTCCTCCAAAAAGAGCCGTTGTGCCTTTATCGCCTGTTTTGGTATATACTTTCATTTTTTTTAAAGATGCTAAGGTTCTGAGATTCTGAGATGCTAAGTTTTCTCTTCTTTGAGCTTATTTTTCTAGATTCTATCCCTAGAATTTATCTGGATTGAACTGAAATTATAAGTTTTTCTTTTTCCGATTAAACGATTAACCAAATAAACGATTAAACAGTTTTTCTCGTGTCGCTTTCAATTAGACCATCTCTTAAACGAATAATTCTGTGAGCATAAGCCGCAATATCTTCTTCGTGAGTAACTAGTATTACAGTATTTCCTTGTGCATGAATATCTCCAAAAAGCTTCATAATTTCTACAGAGGTTTTACTGTCTAAGTTTCCAGTTGGCTCATCGGCTAGAATGATAGAAGGTTTGTTGACTAATGCTCTCGCAACGGCAACACGCTGACGTTGTCCTCCAGAAAGCTGATTCGGCTGGTGATCCATTCTGTCGGCAAGATTAACCTGTTTTAAAACTTCTGTGGCGCGAGCAATTCTTTCAGATTTTCCGTAACCGGCATAAATCATGGGTAAGGCAACATTATCTAAAGCCGTAGTTCTTGGCAAAAGATTGAAAGTCTGAAACACGAAACCAATTTCTTTATTCCTGATTTCTGCCAGTTCATCATCTTTCATTTTACTTACGTCTTTTCCATTTAAAATATAACGACCCGAAGTTGGAGTATCTAAACAGCCTAATAAATTCATTAATGTAGATTTTCCTGATCCGGAAGGCCCCATTAAAGCAACATATTCACCTTTTTGTATTTCTAGATCTATTCCTTTTAAAACATAAACGATTTCATTTCCTAAAGTAAAATTTCGTTTGATGTCGGTTATTTTAATTAATGGTTCAGCCATTTTATTTTACAATTTTGGATTTAAAAGTACAAAACACTTTTCAATAAAAAGGATAAGTAGTTGAGAATTGGTTTTTGTTACAAATGCTCTTTCGTAAATACACTTTTATATTAAATGTTTGAAAAAAAAAGAAAAATGTTATATCTTTTTAGAGTTATATTGTAAAATTATCATTATTTTAAATATTTTATAGTTTTAAGATGTTTTTAATTTTAAAAACATGATAATAATGTAATTTATTAAGAAAAGTGTTTGGTAAATTTGATTAATCAATTAATTAAATAATCAAGATTATGAAAAACATCAAAATAGCTACAGGAATTGCTTTATTAGTATTAGGGTTAACATCGTGTAAAGATGAAAAACAAGAAAGAGCTCAAAAAACAGTAGACAACTATGTAATCTATGTTGACTCTGTGAAAAATGTTGCAGCTGCTGACTTAAAAGAGAATTGGAAAAGTGTAGAAGCAGAATATGATAGAAGATCTCAGGAAGCGCAAGCAGCGTTAGCTGATATTAAAGACAATTCTGCCGCAACAGAAAAAATAAATGCAAGCAAAATTAAGTACGAGGAATTTAAAAATGAAATGACCGCCCAATTTGCCCCTCCAGCTCCTAGTCCTAAACAACAGTTAAGAGATGCTTTGTTTGGTGCAGGAAAAATTGGTGATGATATGAGTTTTAACTGGGTTAATGCCCAAAACATTCATAGCGTTTATCAGCAGTTTGTTCATACTGTAGAAAATAATAAAGATAAATATTCTAGAGAAGACTGGGATGAAATTAAATTAATGTATGAAGCTCTTGACAGCCGTAAAAATACAGTTGAAAAAGAAGGTTTAACAGCTGAAGATAATCGTAAAATTGCTGGTTTGAAAGTTAAATTTGCACCTATGTATACTGTAAACAGAATGGGAGCTAAGTCTGAAGAAAATAAAGACGCAAAAAAATAAGATTTTAAAATTTTGAATTAGAAAATAAAAAAGACGATCAGAAACGATCGTCTTTTTTTATGCTCGAATAATAAAATGCTCTTTCGGTTGTTCTCGTCTAAAGAATACAAATCCCCATTGAAAAGTATCAATCGTAACTTTTACTTGAGGATGATTTTTAATGATTTCCCAAGCTTCTTCCATGTCTTCTGACCAATGTATGTCGTCGAAAATCCAAACAGAATCATTGTCGATTGTTGGCAGTAAAAGATCAAAATAAGCTAAAGTTGCTTTTTTAGAATGATTCCCGTCAAAATATATTAGATTGTAATTTGTTGCTTGAATGTTCTCCGAAATTAAAAAAGATTCAAACTCAGAAATTACATTTTCAACATTATTACAATCAAATTCAGCCAATTGATTTTGGGCAACATTTGCTGTATTTGGACAGCCTTCAATAGTAACGACTTTTGCTTTGGGGTTTCCTAAAGCTAGGGCAGAAGTTGCTAAACCCAAAGAAGTTCCTATTTCTAAAATAGTTGAAGGCTTAAAGTAATTGGTGACACGAAACAGCAATTCTGCTCGTTTTGGCGAGATTCCTGCTGTTTGTGCAATTTTAGAAATTTGTCTTCTATTTGATTTGAAAACTCTCGAACCTGCTCCAAAATCGGTTACGTCAATGAAGTTTTTGTTTCCTAAAAGCGATTTTCTATATTTTTTTAGAATTGCATATTCAGGTTTTGTTTTCTTATCATAAAAACATTTTGTCAGTAAATTAAAAACAAACGGCGAATGAACGGCATGTTCGTTCTTAGAATGCCAAAGAAAGCTCAGATAAGATTTTATTTGAAAAAGCATCTAGAAATTTAGAATGAAAGATTAGTTTACTTTAATCAATTTTACATCAAAAATAAGTACAGAACCTCCTGGTATTGTCATATAATCATAACTTCCGTAACCTAAACGAGATGGTATTAATAGAACTCCAGATCCTCCTTCTTTAAAATAAGGAATACCTTCTGTCCAACCTTTAATTACTTGATTCAAACCAAATGAAATTCCTGTATCTTTACTTTGATCAAAAACTTTTCCGTTTGTATAATAACCTTTATAAGCAACAGTTACATTAGAAGTAGAAGTTGGTTGAGCGCCATTACCTGGTTCTGTGATTATATAATAAAGACCTGAATCGGTTCTGGTTGCAGTTAAATTATTTTTGGCTAAATAATCTTTAATGTCCTTTTCGTTTTGTTCTGTGAAATCTTTTGCTGGTTCAGATGGGTCTTTTTCTGTATCTTTTTCCGTATTGTTACAAGAAATAAATAAGGTTAAAGTAAGTACTGCGGCTAATAGTTTTTTCATTGTGGTTTTTTTAAAAAATATTTAATATAGTAAAAGGTAATTTTTTGTTTCGCAAAGATTCACAAAGAAAACTCAAAGATTCACAAAAACAACTTTGCGTAGCTCTGCGATTTCTTTGTGAATCTCAGTGTAATGACTATCCTTCAAGTTTAGCAGAAAGTTCAAACCAGCGTTCTTCTTTTGCTTCGATTTTATTGATTATGTTTTGAAGTTCGTTTGCTTTTTTCTCGATATCGGCATCTGCAATTTTTCCATCTGAGAATAATTGTTCGATTTTGGCTTTTTCAGCTTCTAAATCTTTAATTTCTCTTTCGATTTTCTGATATTCTTTTTGTTCGTTAAAGCTTAGATTTCCTGTTGGATTGTTTTGTTTCCAGTCTTTCTTTTCTGCTTTGTTTTCTTCTTTTTGAGCAACATCAGCACTGTCTTCGTAAGCTCTGAAGTCGGAATAGTTTCCTGGGAAATTCTCTATTTCGCCTTGTCCTCTAAAGACAAATAAATAATCGACAATTTTATCCATAAAGTAACGGTCGTGAGAAACTACCAATAAACATCCTGGATAATCCAAAAGGAAACTTTCTAAAACGTTAAGCGTAACAATATCCAAATCATTTGTAGGCTCGTCTAGAATCAAGAAATTCGGATTCTGAATTAAAACCGTACACAAGTATAAACGCTTTAATTCTCCACCGCTTAATTTCTCAACATAATCATATTGTTTTTTGGCATCAAAAAGAAAACGCTCCAATAATTGCGAAGCCGAAATAATTTTTCCTTTTGTTAATGGAATATACTCTCCGTATTCTTTTATAATATCAATAACACGTTGTCCAGGCTTTGGGTTAATTCCAGACTGTGTATAATATCCAATTTTTATAGTATCTCCTTTAACAACGCGTCCGCTGTCTGGCGCAATTGTTCCTGTCAAAAGATTTAAGAAAGTCGATTTTCCAGTTCCGTTTTTACCGATAATTCCGATTCTTTCTCCACGTTGAAAATCAAAACTGAAATTGTCGAGAATAACGCGGTCTTTGAATTTTTTAGAAAGTTTATGAAGCTCAATGATTTTGCTTCCCATTCTTTCCATATTAATTTCAAGCTCAACTTTATTTTCTTTTCGGCGGCTTTGTGCTTTTTCTTTAATAACATAGAAATCATCCTGACGTGATTTAGATTTGGTTGTTCTCGCTTTTGGCTGGCGGCGCATCCATTCTAATTCTTTTACAAACAAGTTTTTTGCTTTGTCAATACTGGCATTCTCAGAAGTAATTCTTTCTTCTTTTTTCTGTAAATAGTAAGAATAATTTCCCTTGTATTGGTATAGTTTTCCGTTGTCTAATTCTATAATTTCGTTACAAACGCGCTCCAAAAAGAAACGGTCGTGCGTTACCATAAACAACGTAATATTTTCTTTAGCAAAGTAACTTTCAAGCCATTCGATCATTTCTAGATCTAAGTGGTTGGTTGGCTCATCTAGAATCAATAAATCGGGACGATTGATTAGAATTATGGCTAACGAAAGACGTTTTTTCTGTCCTCCAGAAAGATTTTTAACTTTAAGTTTAAAATCTTCCAGCTTTAATTTGAATAAAATCTGTTTGTATTGCGTTTCAAAATCCCATGCATTATGCTGATCCATTGCATCGAAGGCTTTTTGATATGCTTCTTCATCAGAAGGATTTTCTAAAGCCTTTTCATAAGCCTCAATTACTTTAAGCGTTTCGTTGTCTGATGCGAAAATACTTTCTTCAATCGTAAGTTCATCTTGAAGATTATTGTCTTGTGACAAAAATGCCATTCTGATTCCTTTTCTTAAAACAACTTGTCCCGTATCTGGTTCTTCCAGACCATTAATAATGCTCATTATGGTTGTTTTTCCAGAACCATTTTTTGCAATAAAAGCGATTTTTTGATCTTTATTAATTCCAAAAGAAATGTTGTCAAAAAGGACTCTTTCTCCAAATGACTTTGATATATTTTCGACTGATAAGTAATTCACTTTGTAATTATAAGTTATAAATTATGAGTTATGAATGTTTTCTAAAACATAACTTTCTGCAAAAGTAAACTATTATCTTGCATTTGCGAATTATTTATGGAGATACAACCTTAGAACGGAACTTAAATCGAAATAATGAATTTGCTGAGGAACATTTATAACTGGTTTTCGAACAAGAGATTCATTCGTTAAAAAATAATGTAAACCATCTTTCGTCGCAATTCCTTCAATTTGATGAAAAGGAAGTTTTAAATCGATTCGCCTTTTATTTCCAGATAAAAAATCTTGATCTTTAAAATCGTAGAGCAGATATAAAAAAGGTTTTCCAACTTTGGTATAGCCGCACAAAGTAATTAGTTTTTTTTCTTCTATATAAGTGGCGCCAGTAACAAGACCTTTGGTGTCGAGTGTTGCTTTGAGTTTTGCAATTTGTGTTCCTTCTTGCTTTGATAAAGCGTAAATATTGGTCTTAGACGATTTCCATTGTTTGGTAAAGAGGTAGATGCTGTCTTTAGAAAGAATAAATGCTTCACAATCAAAATCGGTTTTGTTTGGTTTTGATGGAGAAAAATCAGTTTGGTCAGAATAAGAATAGAGAATAGTTTTAATTTTAGGATTTTCCTCTAAAAAAGATCTTTTTTCAATTTTAAGAATTTTCAAATCAGTTCTATTTCCAGAATAATTATTGCCAAAATCGCCTATATAAAGATGTGTGCTGTCTTGCGAGATTTCTTCCCAATCGTGATTGATAGTTTCGGGAAGAATAATTTTCTTTTTGATTTGTCCTAATGTATCTAAGCCATAAATTGTAGTGTCATGATCGTCATTATGTGTCCAAAGTAAATTTTGAAAAGCAATTAAGCCAGAGGTTTCTTGTATAGAATCACTTAGGCCAAAAGAATATTCGGGTTTTAGTTTTAGGATTTTGTAATTGCAACTTCCATTATTTTGGATAGATGATGAACTGTAATTTTCTGCTTGCGGATCGGTACAGCCAGGAATTTGAGAATAAACGGAAGTAATGGTTAAAAAGAAAAAAATAATTTTCAGCATGATTGCACTATTAAGTGAGCATAAGATAAAAGTAAAGTTTTAAATAATTAGAATGAAATAAGTATCAAAAAATATAATTTAAATGTTATTTTGCAGCACTTTTATTATAAAAGTCTTTTGGATAAGATTTCGCCCCAACATGAAAATTTTACAAGAATTATCACACTTTCGAATTTCACGGTATTATAAGCTTTTGTTTGTAGTAGTTGATGTCATTTTATTAAATTCTGCCACATTACTTTCTGCATTGGCAAGATTTGGGGATTTGGATAAATTATTGTCAAAAGAAGAAAGGACGATTTCGCTTTTAGCAATTTTAATATGGGTGGCGTTATTGCTTCAAAAAGATTCTAATCGAAGTGTGAGAGTAGAGCCAATAGAATCGATATTATGGAGAACAATCAAAAAGATTTCAATCCATGCTGCCTTGGTTTCTATATTTGTGGTTTATCTAAAATACACCGATATTTCTAGGCTTCGCTTAGTTTATTTTTACATGATCTTTTTCGGATTGCTTATGTTTTCTCGATATTTTTCGATGAAACTTTTAAAATACGTTCGAGCAAAAGGATATAATTTTAAAACTTTTATAATTGTTGGAGCAAACGAATCTGGGGAAAAAATTCGCAAAGTATTAGCCAGAGATTTAACGTACGGATATCGATTTTTAGGTTTTTTTGACGAAAAAATGGAGAGTGAAATTGTGGATCCTACTCTTATTATCGGAAAGTTTGAAGGTATTGAGAGATTTTTGGACGAGAATGAAGTAGATGAAATGTATGTCGCTCTGCATATTGATAATATCGAAATAATTAACGAGCTCACAAGAATCTGCGAGCAAAAAATGGTTCGAATTAAGTTTATTCCAGATTTTCAGCTGTACACAAAAGCAAGTAAAGTTGAGGTAGCTTTTTACGAAAATACTCCTGTATTAATGTTTCGTACAGAACCCTTAGAATTTGCTTCAAACAGACTTTTGAAAAAGATTTTTGATGTCTGTTTTTCAAGTTTAGTAATCTTGCTGATTTTTCCTTGGCTATTTCCAATTATCACACTTATTATAAAAATCGAATCGCCAGGCCCTGTGTTTTTTAAACAAAAAAGATCGGGTAGAGATAATCGATCATTTGTATGTTTGAAATTTAGAAGCATGTATGTAAACGGCCTTGCGCATAATAAACAAGCAGAAAAAGGCGATAGCCGTATAACAAAATTTGGAGCTTTTATTCGTAAAACAAGTATCGATGAGCTGCCTCAGTTTTTCAATGTTTTTTGGGGAGACATGTCGGTTGTAGGACCAAGACCGCATATGGTTAATCTTGCCAAAGAATACAGTGATCTTATTAATAATTATCTGGTTCGACAATATGCTAAGCCAGGAATTACGGGATGGGCTCAAGTCAATGGTTATAGAGGAGAGACAAAAGTGTTAAGCGATATGGAAAACAGAGTGGAATATGATATTTGGTATATCGAAAACTGGAGTTTCCTGCTTGATATTAAGATTATTGTAAAAACGATCATTAATATTTTTAAAGGCGAAGAAAACGCTTATTAAGCTTTTTTAAAATTTAAAAAACTGATTATTCGCAATTACTTCTTTTAAAGATTGAATGTTTTTAATCTTTAACTTGCTGTCAAAAGCTTCGATATGTTTTTTATGATGAACATCTGTTCCGCAAAAAGAGTACATTCCTTTCGCTAAAAGTTCGTCGGTAACTTTTGCAATTTTAGAACCGTAATATTCAACGGTAGAAAGCAGATTCAGTTGAAAAAGACACCCTGCATTCTTTAACTTCTCATATTCAGAAAATTTATTGTGATAAAAGAGATAACGCTCTGGATGAGCCAAAACAGGGATGTAGCCAGCCAATTGTATCTCAAAGATAGTTTTGTAAATATTTAAAGGAGCATTTTGATACGATATTTCGACTAAGATATAATTGTCTTTTAAAGTCAGAAGTTTATCTTCTTTAAAATGATTCTCAAACCAGCTATCAATAAGGTATTCTGCTGCAGCGCGAACAGGAATTTCAATTTTATTTTCTTCTAATGCTTTTTCTGTTTCCAGAAGTTTAGACGCTATGATTTCTGGAGAATTATTCCAAACATAATGACTAATGTGCGGCGACGTAATAATTTGAGAAACCCCAATCTCTTGTAAAGACGAAACCAGTTCAACTGATTTTTTTATGTTTTTTGCTCCGTCATCAATTCCTGGTAAAACATGAGAATGAATGTCGACAAAACTTCCGTCAAGCATTTCTTTTAATAGGGGTTTTGATTTGAGGAATGATAACATGTAACAAAAAAGTATAAATCAGTTTTATAGCGTGCAAAATTAATCTAGAATTTGTAACAAGACATTTTAGATTTATGTTATATTTGATTTTTAGTAAAAAAGTAAAAAATTATGAAAATAAAAGAGAATTTGTTTAATCAGCGTATTATTTCTATTGATGCTTTGCGCGGAATTACCATTTTTGTAATGATTTTTGTAAATGAGCTTGCGAGCATTCAAAATGTGCCACAATGGTTAAAACATATGCCTGCAGATGCCGATGCAATGACTTTTGTTGATTTAGTTTTTCCTGCTTTTTTATTCATTGTCGGAATGTCTATTCCGTTTGCTTTTAATGCCAGATTGATAAAAGGTGACAGCCCGAAAACAATTTGGACACATACTCTTAAAAGAGCCATCGCTCTTATCGTCATTGGCGTTTTTATGGTCAATGCCGAATATGGCTACGACGCTTCTAAAATGATAATCGCACCTGCGTTTTGGGGGCTTTTAGCCTATGCGATGCCAATTCCGATTTGGAATAAATATCCAAAAGATTTTCCTCTTTGGTTAAAAAATATACTTCAATATGGAGGGGTTTTAGTTCTAATTGCCCTTTATTTTTTATATGTTCAAGAAACTGGAGATCGAGGAATGACTCCAAAATGGTGGGGAATACTGGGATTAATCGGTTGGGCGTATCTTTTTACAGTAGTTTATTATTGGTTAGTTTCTGGAAATTTATGGGCAATGATTGCATTTTTAGTTTTTTCTGTTGCAATGAATTCGCTTAATCTAATTGAAAATTCTTTTGTACAAAATACTTCTTGGTTGAGTTTTATAGCTGGACATTTAACGCATGCTTCTTTAGCTTCAGCTGGAATAATAGTTTCGTTATTGTTTTTTGATCGAAAAATCAGTTCCAAAATCAATTGGCCTGTAATTGGTTTTGTTGCGCTATTTACAATCACGGCTATTTTGCTTCGTCCTTATTTTGGAATTTCAAAAATTAAAGGAACCCCATCGTGGACCATGTTTTCAGTGGCAATCTGTACCGTTTTATTCTATTTCTTGTATTGGCTGATGGAAGTTAAAAAACAAACCAAATGGAGTGAATTTTTTATGCCTGCAGCGGCAAATCCGTTATTGATTTATATTTTGCCAGGTGTAATTTATTATTTCTGTAAAGCTTTTAATCTCCATATTATTCCCGGATATTTTAGAGAAGGAGTTCTTGGAATTATTTGGTCTCTAGTATTTTCTGTCATTATGCTTTATGTTATGAAAATCTTGAATCGAAATAAAATTCAGCTGCATCTTTAATGTTTCAAGTTTAATGTTTCAAGTTTAATGTTTCAAGTTTCAGGTTTCAGGTTTCAAGTTTCAAGTTTTATGCAGAACTTGAAACTTGAAACCTGAAACCTGAAACTCTTGGATGCGAACCTCCGTGTACACAGCCGTTGCCTTCTTGATATTTAATTCAGATTAGTATAAAAAAATGACTGATATTCTTAATAAAATTCTAAATTTGTAAGAGGGTGTTTTTAAAATATTGTGTGTGAATGGTTTAAAAAATAAATACATTGTAGTTTTATTTTTAATTGGATCGTTTTGTCAAGCTCAAAATGATAGCACAAATGTGGGTACACGAGATATTTTGGATGTTATACATCGAGTTTTTGATAAACAGGACACCATTCGTCCAGAAAGAAATAAAAAACTAGCTTTTTCCTTATTGCCGGTTCCGGTTGGCGTTAATTCCAGCACGGGTTTGGTTGTTTCTTTTCTGACTACATTTTATTTAGGAGATCCCCAAACAACCAGAATGTCTCAGGTTACTTTTTCGCCTTACTTTAGTTTTACTAAGCAATTTGTATTTCCAATCCAGTCTTATATCTATTCAAAAGATAATAAATGGAGTCTTATTGGAGATTATCGCTACATGATTTATCCCCAAGATACTTATGGTTTGGGCGAAGACAATTCAGATAAAGAAATGTCAACGCTCGACTACCAGCAATGGCGCTTTTATCAGTTTATTACCAGACAGGTTATTGGAAATTATCGTTTAGGGGTTGGCTTTCTTTTAGATAATTATAATAATATTTCTGAAGAGTCTTATATAGAAGGAGAAACCGATTATTACCAATATATGAATGGCGATTATTCTGATGAGACTTCGTTTGGGTTTGCCTTGCAGGGACTTTACGATTCGAGGGAAAACATTATTAATCCCGAAAAAGGTTTGTATATCGAAGCCGATTTTAGAATAAATACCAGCGGTGTAGAAGGAGATAAATGGCAATCTTTGTATTTTGATGCTCGAAAATATCATTCTTTCAGTACTACTAAACATCGAGTTTGGGCTTCAAGAGCTTTTTACTGGTCAACGTTTGGCGGAAAACCCCATTACTTAGATTTACCAAGTATTGGTTGGGATCGTGAAGGCAAAACAGGACGAGGATTTACCAAAAATAGATATCGAAGCAATGCGCTTATTTATTTTGAAACCGAGTACAGAACCGACATAAGCCGAAACGGATTTTTTGGTGCAGTTTTTTTTACTAATATTTCTTCAGTTTCTAAGTTAGATACCTATCAATTTAAAAATTGGAATCCTGCGGTCGGAACCGGAATTCGCATTAAATGGAATAAACGCAACGGCAGTAATTTGGCATTAGATTACGGAATTAGTAAAAACGATTGGTCACTGCGTTTGGGGTTATCAGAAAATTTCTAACTTCGGCCAAAATCTACAGACTCAATTTTTCATGCAGTTATCAGTTGTCATTTTAAATTACAATGTGCGTTACTTTCTAGAACAATGCGTTTTAAGTGTTCAGGAGGCAATTGTGGCAATCGATGCAGAAATTATTGTGGTTGATAATAATTCATCAGACGAAAGTGTTTTGATGATGAAAGAAAAATTTCCAGACGTAAAACTGATCGAAAACAAAGAAAATTTCGGATTTCCAAAAGGCAATAATATTGGTGTTCGTCAAGCGAAAGGAAAATACATTTGCATTTTAAATCCAGATACCGTTGTTGCAGAAGATACTTTTACAAAGATTTTGGCTTTCGCCGAAAGGCAAAAAAATCTCGGAATTGTTGGCTGTAAATTAATTGATGGAACAGGGGAGTTTCTTCCAGAAAGTAAACGTGGAATTCCTTCGCCTTGGGTTGCTTTCACCAAAATTTTCGGATTGTATAAAGTTTTTTCCAAAACCAAACTCTTCAATCAATATTACGCACAGCATTTAGATGAAAATGAAACAGGGGAAGTAGATATTCTCGTTGGCGCTTTTATGCTTTTGAAAAAAGAGCTTTATGAAGATCTAAAAGGTTTTGATGAAGATTGTTTCATGTATGCTGATGATATCGATTTATCGTATAGAGCATTGCAAAAACAAAAGGCAAATTTTTACTTTCACGAAACTACAGTTTTGCACTATAAAGGAGAAAGCACCATAAAAGACGAAAAATATATGAAACGTTTTCAGGAAGCTATGAATTTCTTTTATCAGAAGCATTTTAAGAAATCACTGTTTTTTAGTTTTTTCATCCAAATCGGAACTTGGTTTTTCTCTTTTGTAAAAATGTTTCAAGGCAAAACAGGAATAAAACCAAATCCAGAATTGCATGTTTTTTATTCTTTAAACGAAGATTTGTCTCACAAAATAGCCCTAATTTTAAAAAATAAAGTCCAGTTTTTAAAAATCCCGAAAGAAAAAATGGTAAATTCGTGCCTGATTTTTAAGGGAAAAAACGTCGAAATAATTTTGGATAATCAGTACATTTCATTCAAAAAATGTATCGAAATCATAGAAACTATTAAAGATAAGAGTATTACTTTTAAAGTTTTGCCTAAAAATACCCATTTTATTATTGGAAGTAATTCCAGAAATGACAGAGGGCAAATTATAAAAATCGAGTAAAAAATTATATTAAATGAAATTTATGTTTAAAATATTCATTAATTTCGCAATCTGAAAATCAAAAACATCTTTTAGATTAACAATATGGCAAGATTTGAATTAAAGCTTCCTAAAATGGGAGAAAGTGTCGCTGAAGCAACTATTACAAATTGGTTGAAAGAAGTTGGAGACAAAATTGAAGCTGATGAAGCTGTACTCGAAATTGCAACAGATAAAGTTGACAGTGAAGTGCCTAGCGAAGTATCAGGAATTTTAGTTGAGCAATTGTTTGGTAAAGATGATTTAGTGCAGGTAGGGCAGACTATTGCTATTATTGAAACTGAAGGCGGAGAAACAGCAACTCCAGAAGTTGCAAATACAGTTCAAGAAACTGCCGCTCCTGTAGAAGCTGCAGAAATCGAAAAAACAATCGAATCGGTTAAAGAAACGGTAACTTCTCAAGATTTCTCAGGATCAGATAAATTCTTTTCTCCATTAGTAAAAAATATTGCAAAAGAAGAAGGTCTTTCTTTAAACGAACTTGAAAACATTGCAGGTTCTGGAAAAGATGGACGTGTGACTAAAGAAGATATTCTGAAATATGTAGAAGCTCGTAAATCGGGTTCTATTCAAGCTCCTCAAACAGTTGAAGTTGCTCCAAAAGTTGTTGCAGAAACTCCAAAAGCTGAAGCTCCAAAAGCTGTTGAGCCAGTTGTTCAAAAAAGCCAGCAAGCAGTACCAGTTTCTGTAAATGGTGGTGACGAAATTGTTGAGATGGACAGAATGCGTAAACTGATTTCGGGTTACATGGTAGCATCGGTTCAGACTTCGGCTCACGTACAATCTTTCATTGAAGTAGATGTAACGAATATTGTAAAGTGGAGAGATAAAGTAAAAGCAGCTTTCGAAAAAAGAGAAGGCGAGAAACTGACTTTTACTCCAATTATGATGGAAGCAGTTGCGAAAGCTTTAAAAGATTTCCCAGGAATGAATATTTCTGTTGACGGAGATTATATCATTAAAAAGAAAAATATCAATTTAGGAATGGCAGCAGCATTGCCAAACGGAAATTTAATTGTTCCTGTAATCAAAAATGCAGATCAATTAAATCTTGTTGGAATGGCAAAAGCGGTTAACGATTTAGGAAACCGTGCAAAAGCTGGAAAACTAAAACCAGACGATACACAAGGCGGAACATATACAGTAACCAATGTTGGTACTTTTGGAAGCGTTTTTGGAACTCCGATTATCAATCAGCCGCAAGTTGGAATTCTAGCGCTTGGTGCAATTCGCAAAGTGCCTGCGGTTATTGAAACTCCAGAAGGTGACTTTATCGGAATTCGTCAGAAAATGTTCTTGTCGCACTCTTACGATCATAGAGTTGTAGATGGTGCATTAGGAGGAAGTTTTGTAAAAAGAGTAGCAGAATATTTAGAAGCTTTTGATGTGGATAGAGATTTCTAAAAATAAAGTACAAATAAATTCAAATCCGACAGGTTTAAAACTTGTCGGATTTTTTGTTTTGTAAGAAAAGAATTAAGCAGTACTACGCAGACTTATTAAAAGCTTGTTTTTGAAAAGTTAAAATTGAGTAATTGAAAGCATTTTTCGACAAAAAAAATCAGAATAAAGAGAGATATTCCGCTTTAAAAATTACATTTGTAAACTTATAAAAATTAGAAATGGAATTAAAACTTAACAAGCCAATTTGCTTTTTTGATCTCGAAACAACGGGAATTGATATCGGTAAAGATAGAATCGTAGAAATTTCAATATTCAAAGTTTTTCCAAACGGAAACAAAGAAAGTAAAACCTGGTTGGTTAATCCAACAATTCCAATTCCTCCACAAACAACTGCAGTTCATGGTATAACAGACGAAAAAGTAGCCAATGAACCCACTTTTGCAGAACTGGCTCCGCATATTCATAATATGATAAAAGACAGTGATCTTGGTGGATTTAATTCAGATCGTTTCGATATTCCGCTTTTAGCAGAAGAATTACTTCGCGCAGGAGTCGATTTTGATATGAAAAACAAAGTTTCTGTAGATGTACAGACTATTTTTCATAAAATGGAAGAGCGTACTTTAAGTGCTGCTTTGAAATTTTATTGTGGAAAAAGTTTAGACAATGCGCATTCGGCAGAAGCCGATACAATGGCAACTTACGAAATCTTGAAAGCGCAATTAGATCGTTATCCAGAATTGGAGAACGACATGAAATCTTTGTCTGAATTTACGACACGTAAAAAAATCGCCGATTTTGCAGGAATGATTGCTTTTGATCAAGATGACGAAGAAATTTTTACTTTTGGAAAACATAAAGGTGCTAAAGTGGAGAAGGTTCTAGAAACAGAGCCAGGGTATTTCAGCTGGATCCAAAATGCTGATTTTCCGTTGTACACCAAAAAAGTTTTGACAGCAATTAAATTAAGAAAATTAAATACTAAATAAGTTTCTAAGATGCTAAGATTCTGAGATTCTAAGTTTTTTAGATTCCTTAGTATCTTAGCATCTCAGTATCTCAGCAACTTAAAAAGAATGAAAATTATTTGTGTAGGCAGGAATTATGCCAATCATATAGAAGAGTTGAAAAACGAACGCCCTAGCGAGCCGGTTGTTTTTATGAAACCAGATTCAGCGGTTTTGTTGAAACAACATCCTTTTGTTATTCCTGAATTTTCTGAAGATGTTCATCATGAAGTTGAAATAATCGTAAAGATTAATAAAGTTGGAAAATATATTGAGCCCAAATTTGCTCATAAATATTATGATGAAATAAGCGTAGGGATTGATTTTACTGCACGAGACCTGCAAAGTAAATTGAAAGAAAAAGGACTTCCGTGGGAAAAAGCCAAGGCTTTTGACGGTTCTGCGGTTATTGGAGATTTTTTGCCAAAAACTGATTTTGTTTCTATGGAAAATCTTAATTTTGAATTAAGAAGCAATTCAGAAACAGTTCAAAAAGGAAACTCAAGTATGATGCTTTGGAAAATCGATGAATTGATTTCTCACGTGTCTCAGTTTTTTACCTTAAAAATTGGAGATATTATTTTTACAGGAACGCCTGCAGGTGTTGCGGCTGTAAAACCAAATGATGTTTTAGAAGGCTTTTTAGAAGATAAAAAATTATTCAGAATACAAGTAAAATAATGGCTTTAAAGTACAACCTTTCGAAAGTTTATGCGCTTTCAGATAATGACCCTGAATTTGTAAATCAAATTTTAACCTTATTTGTTACAGAAGTTCCAGAAGATTTAAAACAAATTAAAGAAGGAATAAAAAAGAAGGATCATAAATACGCCTATTCCTATGCTCATAAAATAAAGCCTACACTGGATTTAATGGGATTAAATGTGGCTTTTGAAGAAATTTTGCAGGTTGAGGCTTGGACAAAAGCTGAGGGCAAGAAAAAAGATATTATCGAAACTTTTAAAAGTATTAAGGTGCAAGTAAAAGAAGCGATTAAAGAAATTAAAAAAGATTTTGATCTTTAATATAAAATTTGACTTATTCCTATTTTTATAAAAGGAATAAGTCAAAATATTTTTTAAATTTTGTAAACGGGCTTATAGTTTGTAAAAGCCGTTAATACCTTCCTCCTAGACAAAATTTAATTTTCTACTTATAAATTATTAGCTTATTTATTTAAGCGAAAAAAATATTTCACTGATTATGAAAGCAGCAATTATTACTATTGGAGATGAAATCTTAATTGGTCAAATCGTAGATACAAATTCGGCTTTTATTGCCAAATCACTCGATAGAATTGGAGTTGAGGTGGTAGAGATGCTGTCAATAAGCGATGACAAAAAACATATTTTAGGCACTTTTGCGCAATTGCAAAACAAAGTAGATGTTGTGATTGTGACTGGCGGATTAGGGCCAACCAAAGATGATGTAACAAAGAAAACATTCTGTGAATACTTTGATGATGAATTAGTGGTAGATCAAAAAGTTTTGGCGCATGTGACGGAATTAATTGAAGGGTTTTATAAAAGACCTATTTCTCAGCTAAACAAAGATCAAGCTTTAGTTCCGTCTACTTGTACTGTTTTGCATAATAAAGTTGGAACTGCGCCAGGAATGTGGATGAAGAAAGAAAATACCGTATTTATTTCGCTTCCGGGAGTTCCGTACGAAATGAAATATCTGGTAGAAGAAGAAATAATTCCTAAAATTGTTCGTGAATATAAACGCCCTTATATTATTCATAAAACCATTTTGACTTATGGTCAGGGAGAAAGTTTAGTTGCAGAACGTATTGAACAATGGGAAAATAATCTTCCAGAGTTTATAAAATTGGCCTATCTGCCCAATCCGGGACGCGTTCGTCTCCGTTTAACTGCTCGCGGGACTAATAAAGAGGAATTAGAAGAAGCGATCGAAAGCAACGTTCAGTCCTTGGATGCTATCATTCACGATATAATTGTAGGTTACGAAGAGAATGAAACAATTGAAACAGTAATTGGTAAACTGCTTACGAAACAAAATAAAACCATCTCAACAGCAGAAAGTTGCACAGGTGGAAGAATTGCGTCATTATTGTCATCTGTGCCAGGTTCGTCAAGCTATTTTAAAGGAAGTATTGTTTCTTATGCGACAGAAGTCAAAATAAATGTTTTGGGAATACCGAAAAATTTAATTGATCAATTTTCGGTAGTTAGTGCTGAGGTTGCATCGGCTATGGCCTTGAGTGCTAAAGATTTGCTAAAAACCGACTATGCACTAGCAACGACGGGCAATGCAGGCCCGTCAAAAGGTGATTCTGATGCTGAAATAGGCACTGTTTTTATTGCTTTAGCAACGCCAGACGGGGTAATTGTCGAGGAATTTAACTTCGGACAACCTCGTGAAAAAGTGATAGATAGGGCGTCTGTCAAGAGTTTGGAAATATTACAGAAAGAAATTTTAAAATTTGTGCAATAATTTTTTGCTACAATGGTTTATTTTTCTTTTCTTTGCACCCTGATTTTGAATAACGATAAAAGATAAGTATAATGTCAAGAGTTTGTGACCTTACAGGTAAAAGAGCGATGGTAGGAAATAACGTTTCTCACGCTATGAACAAAACTAAGAGAAAGTTTTCTGTAAACTTAGTTAAAAAGCGTTTTTATCTTCCAGAAGAAGATAGATGGATTACTCTTAGAGTAGCAGCATCTACGATAAAAACAATTAATAAAAATGGAATCACTGCTGTTTTGAAAAAAGCACAGTCAGAAGGATTTATCAAATAATCTTTTCCTAAATAAATATATAGCAAGATGGCAAAGAAAGGTAATAGAATCCAAGTAATTTTAGAATGTACTGAACACAAAGCTTCTGGTGTTGCAGGAACTTCTAGATATATTACAACTAAGAACAAAAAAAATACTCCAGACAGATTAGAGATTAAAAAATTTAATCCAGTTTTAAAAAGAGTAACTGTTCACAAAGAAATTAAGTAATAATTAGAGATTTTGATTAAGTCTCAAATGGTTTTTCATTTGAAGATTTAATGAATTTCAAATAACATTTGAATCATGGCAAAGAAAACCGTAGCATCGTTACAAACATCTTCTAAGAGATTATCAAAAGCCATCAAAATGGTAAAATCTCCTAAAACTGGTGCATATACATTCGTAGAATCTATTATGGCTCCTGAAGAAGTTGATGAGTTCTTGAAAAAGAAATAATTACAATTACATTATATAGAAAAGCTACTTTCTTTCGGAAGTAGCTTTTTTATTACCTATATTTGTCTATAAATTTAAAGAATCGTAACAATTGGCCTTTTTTTGAAAGACAATTGCACTTTCTTTAAAGATTTTGATTTCTTGCGTGAAAATCGAGAAATCTAGTAAATCTAAATAATCTACAAAAAAATGAGTTTTTTTAAAAAATTATTCTCTACCGAAAAAAAAGAGACTTTAGACAAAGGTCTTGAAAAAACGAAAACTACTTTTTTCTCGAAGTTAAGTAAAGCCGTTGCAGGGAAATCTAAAGTTGATGATGATGTTTTAGATAATCTGGAGGAAGTTCTTGTGGCTTCTGATGTTGGGGTAGATACTACTTTGAAAATTATTACAAGAATTGAAAAGCGTGTTGCTGAAGATAAATATCTAGGAACAGAAGAATTGAATCAAATTCTTCGTGATGAAATTGGTGCTTTATTATCTGAAACGAATACAGGTGAGGCAACAGAATTTGAAATTCCGAAAGATAAAAAGCCTTACGTTTTAATGGTTGTTGGAGTAAATGGAGTTGGGAAAACGACAACAATTGGTAAATTGGCTTATCAATTTAAAAAAGCAGGTCATAATGTTGTTTTAGGTGCTGCAGATACATTTCGTGCTGCTGCGATCGATCAATTGCAAGTTTGGGCAGATCGTGTAAATGTGCCTATTGTAAGACAGCAAATGGGAAGCGATCCTGCTTCTGTAGCTTTTGATACTTTGCAATCTGCAGTTGCTCAAAATGCTGATGTTGTAATTATTGATACAGCTGGTCGTCTTCATAATAAAATCAACTTAATGAATGAGCTGACAAAAGTAAAACGTGTGATGCAGAAAGTGGTTGCTGATGCGCCTCATGATGTGCTTTTAGTTTTGGATGGTTCTACAGGTCAAAACGCTTTTGAACAAGCGAAACAATTTACGGCAGCTACAGAGGTTACTTCATTGGCTGTTACTAAATTGGACGGAACGGCAAAAGGTGGAGTGGTAATTGGAATTTCAGATCAATTTCAAATTCCTGTAAAATATATTGGTGTTGGTGAAGGTATTGAAGATTTACAAGTTTTCAATAAATATGAATTCGTTGACAGTTTCTTTAAATAATTTACAATGAAAAATATATCAGCTTTAACTTTTTATTTTGCTAGTGTAATATCTTTTGTTCTGGCTAATGTTTTAAAAGATAAAAATCTTTCGATATATTATATTTTACTAGTTCTAGGAATTGTTTTATTCTTTTTGGGAGTTCTTAAAAGAATACGTTCTAATCGATAAATATAATTGAAAATTTATTGAGTCTTTAAATAGGATTCGTTTAGGCGTTTCTATTTAAAGACTCTTTTTTATTGGTAATGCCTGTTTTGAAAAATAGTTGAATGTGTTTTCGATTTTTATTTCTTTTGATGATTATAAGGTTATCTTTGTAGTCTGAGAAATTCTCTTTTGAAAACGGGAGCCCTAGCCCTGATGGGAGCGGCATCCTTTTGTGCCGGGGTTCGGCGCAAAAGATACGGCGGACAGCAGGAAATAGCTTCTAATTCTTCGACTTCATTCAGATTAAAAAAGAATAAATTTTAATATTTTTATTTATGAAAAACACTTTTATAGTTTTGTTTTGTTCACTTTTATTTGTGAGCTGTAAACAGGAAATAAAACCTGCAGACCTCGCCAAATTAAATGGTTATTGGGAAATTGAAAAAGTTGTTTTTGAGAAAGGCGAGGAGAAGGAATATAAAATGAACGAGACTTTTGATTTTTTTCAAATTAAAAACAATAAAGGAGTTCGAACGAAAGTTATGCCTCAATTTGATGGAACTTTTTTAACAACAGATACTTTTGAGAATGTTTCGGTTCGTTTTGCTGGAGTGCACGTTTTCTTGGATTATAAAACAAAGTATGCAAAATGGAGCGAGGAAATTATTTCACTGTCTGATGACAAATTGGTGGTTAAAAACCCGCAAAAAATAGAATATCATTATAAAAAAGCTGGACCAGTAAATTTATTAAACGATGGCGAAAAGACTAAATAACGAAAGTACTATTAGTGCTGTATTACAGCAGATTATTCAAGTGAATAAATTACAGCCAGGTATGGATCAAATTGATGTTCGTGACGCTTGGAAAAATCTTATGGGAAGCGGTGTGAATACTTATACTCGAAATGTTGTACTGAAAGGCAGTACGCTGTATGTAGAATTAGGTTCGTCTGTTTTGCGCGAAGAATTAACTCATGGAAAATATAAAATTGTTAAAATGATTAATGAAGAATTGGGACGTGAGGTAGTAAAGGATGTAGTTTTACGCTGATTTTATTAGGTTTTTTTAATAAGATTAACTTTAAAAATAATTAACACTTCTATTGTGAAGTGTTTTTTTTTGCGATACATTTGAGCGTTATTTTTTGTAAGTAGCATCTTTTAGTAACCCAAAAACAATTAAAAAAACAATGAAAAAAATTTTACTTATTTTAACCGTATTATTTGCTTTAACTAGCTCTGCACAAAAGAAAAAAGTTGCTGTTGTCTCTTTTTATACAGATAAAACAATAGATCTTTCTGAGCTTGGTTTAAATGGTCTGGCTGCAGTGACAGATTTAGGAAGTAATCCGAATTTTAACTTATTGCCAATTTTGGAGAAATATCATAATGCATTTTTCAATGATTATTCTAAAAAATTCCCATTTGATTTAATTCCTGAGACGGAGGTAACTCAAAAACAAGAATATATTGATTACGTTCCTCATTTTGATAAAGAAGGAGATGCTGGAAAATATATTATCAACTATCCTGGATACAAATATATTTATGAAGGAATAAATGGTTCTGCAAACGAAGTAGCAACAGCGACTATGTTTAAAGATAATGCTGATGGTGTTTTGTTTACTGAAATTCATTTTGCTGTAGTAAAAGGATTTGCTGTGGGTGGAACAGGAACTATTAAAATGAAAGCTTATGCAAGAATTGCTTTGTATGACAAAAATGGAAAAAAATTGTTTGCTTTCAATGAAGGAGCAACATCTAAGAAAACTGGAACAATTGTAGGAGGTATTCCTGTTTTATCTTTTGATAAAGTATTGCCAATGTGTGAGAGTGCATTAGATGAGCTTTTGAAAGATTTAGATGGAAGAATCGAGAAAATGGTAAAAAAGACTGCTAATACTCTATAATCAGTTCGTAATAAAAATAAAAAACCCGCTTCAATTTGAAGCGGGTTTTTTTTGTTTGATTTGTAATTCTTATTAGAATTGCTCTCTTCCTGCAAAGTGGAATGCGCTTTCGATAGCAGCGTTTTCGTCGCTGTCAGATCCGTGAACTGCATTTTCTCCAATTGAAGTAGCGTATGCTTTACGAATAGTTCCTTCAGCAGCTTCAGCTGGGTTTGTAGCACCAATTAAAGTTCTGAAATCTTCTACTGCGTTATCTTTTTCTAAAATAGCAGCAACAATTGGTCCACGAGACATGAATTCAACTAATTCTCCGTAGAAAGGTCTTTCTGCGTGAACTGCGTAAAATGCTTTTGCATCTGCTACAGTTAATTGAGTTAATTTTAATGAAACGATTTTGAAACCACCATTAGTAATCATTGCTAAGATATTCCCGATGTGTCCGTTTGCAACAGCATCTGGTTTAATCATTGTAAAAGTTCTATTTGTTGCCATTTTATATTTTATTAAATTTTGTGCAAAAGTATACTTTTTTTATGAATTGATTTTAATTAATTCGTAATTAAAACATAGTAGAATAATGTTTTAACCAAGAATAGTCTTTTTTTTGAGTCATTATGTAGAGATGCACTGCAGTGGATCTAACACAAAGTAAATATTTAATGAAAAAAGACGTACTGCCGTGCCTCTCTACAATTGTGTTTCTCTTTGTATATCGTGTAAAAATTAGACTTTAAAGATTAATTTGTTTCTGTAGAATACCCACAAAATAAATGTCCAGATTGCAACGTATGTTAATGCGCCTGCCAAAGAAGCTGTCATTGGATTGCTGAAAAATGGTGCAATTCCGAAACGGTATAGATAATCTAAAAGGTTAATTTGTTCGCCAGCAAGCGATGGATGCTGAAAACGAATCAGTACCAAAGCTTGCGGAATAATTTGTGAAGCAAAGAAAACAATCATTGGATTAACTCCCCAAATGACAAATAGTTTAAAAGCTTTTTTATATTCCTTAATATCAATGATGTAGTATAGGGCAGTTAAACAAACAGTTGCTAAACCAGTTGTATATAAAACGTAACTGCTTGTCCAGATTGATTTGTTTATTGGAAAAACTAAATCCCAGATTAATCCGAAAAAAATTAGCGATGTACCAATCATTCCCATTCTTTTGGCTTTTTGGATTTTAGTTACGCTTAAAAGTAAAATCTGACCAATAAACAAACCGATAATTCCGTTTACAATAGATGGCAAAGTGCTTAAAATTCCTTCGGGATCCCAAGTATTGGTTTCATGATACATGTGTCCTTTCAAGAAAATGCTGTCAACCCAAGCGGCTAAATTAGTGCCTCTCTCTAAATTCGCTTCTCCAAAACCAGGAACAGGAATTAAAGTCATAACCGCCCAATACCCTAGAAGTAAAATCGCTCCTGTAATAATTTGAGTTTTTCGAGATGTCTTTAAGTATAAAAGCGAAACTACAAAATAGACTACTGCAATACGCTGTAAAACTCCAGGAAGTCGAACATCTTGATAATTTTCAAATCCGCCGTAGGCTAAAATGAGATAAATAGCCAATATGGCAAATGCAAAAATGTTTTTTAGACGCGTGGTAAAACTTCCCATCAAAGCATAACCAACCGCAAAAGTAATGACCAATCTTCCAATTAGAAGCGGAATTCCGTCCAATCCAAAAAGCTGAATTTTTCCGAAGAAATTAAAGAAAATCCCCAAACAGAACATTCTTAAAGAACGAATCAGGATTTTGTTAAATGTTGTTTCATCATACTTTTTCTCTGGCATTGCAAGCGGTACAGCAACTCCCATTATAAAAATAAAAAACGGGAATACAAGGTCGGTTGGTGTACAGCCATTCCAGTGCGCGTGTAAAAGCGGAGGATAAACATTTCCCCAATCACCTGGATTGTTTACAATAGTCATTAATAGAATTGTCAGTCCGCGAAAGACATCAAGCGAAATTAATCGTTCTCTTACCATTAGGTTAGTTAGTTAATAGGTTATAAAATATAATTCTATTTGGTTTGAGAGAGTAAAGATTTAGAAAATGTGCTGGTTATTTGTTCCTAAATCTGTACTTTTTAATTTCTAAAGATAATTATTTTAGATTATTATGATGTCAAAATTATGTTCTAAAGGTTTTAATTTCTGAATTAAAAGCGGAATCAATTGTTCTCCTTTTTCTAAATAAAATTCAGAAAAATTGGCTTGGCGCTCTTGAAGGCTGTTGTTTGGAAATAATTCGCATTGCAAATCGGTAACACGCTCCAATTGATCGGCTAGTTTTCTTTTTTGTGCTTTTAACAAACGTTTTTCTAGATTTTCTAAACCTTTCTTTTGTTTTACTTCTTGAGCTTTAACTGCTCCAGAAAAAGATCTATCGGTGTTTTCGGCCAATTCAAAAAGATAAGCAAACTGTTTTTCAAGCGCTTCTTTTTGAGGAGTTAAATCAATTGGAAATGGAGAAAGTTTATGCGTAATCTCATTGACTAAATTCTCTGATTTACTGAATAAATCTTTCCAAGTTAAATTTAAATTATCGGCTTTTTTAACTTGTTTTTCGGTTGCTAAAAGAACTGAATTTCGAACTAATAATATTGGGAAGGTAATGTTTACTGCCTCAAAGAAAGTTTTTAATTCTAA
This sequence comes from Flavobacterium tyrosinilyticum, assembly GCF_023656565.1. GTDB lineage: Bacteria > Bacteroidota > Bacteroidia > Flavobacteriales > Flavobacteriaceae > Flavobacterium > Flavobacterium tyrosinilyticum. The sequence goes on along the minus strand of NZ_JAMOKG010000003.1, from coordinate 1,235,655 downwards.
CCAATAAGCAATTTCCCCGCCTCCGCCAATGTAGCAAAGATTAGGAAGAATAATTTCCTGATATAGCGGACGCATAATTACATTGGGACTGAATTTTTCAGGATTGCTTTCTAATAGTTTTAGAATTTCTTCTTTCGAAAATGAAATTCTAGTGTTGTTAACTAGGTATTTATCATTTTCAAAAATGATTCTTTCGCGCAGTTTATCTTCAATGTAAAATAAATTTATTTCACGAGGATTTACCTGAACAGTATAGTCTGAAAGTACTTCAATTGATTTTTGAACGGCTTTAAATGAAGTCTGATTTTCTAATTCTTCTTTTACAAAAGGGATAAAAGCACGTTTTAAATTAGTGTCGTCTGCATCTATAATTACTAAGCCATAGCTTGAAAAAAGCGCATTGGCCAAAAAGCGAGTTGCATCGGCTAGATTTTCGTGTTTTAAATACGCATTTTCAAAAAGCTTCTTAAGTGCATTTGCATTGGTGCTTGAACCTAATTCTTGAGAGTAAATTTCAAACAAATTCTCTAAGCCTTCAGTTGAAAGTCTTCCAACGGGACCGGTACTTTCTGCATTCCAACGGATTTTTTTACCTTTAAAATTAAAATAATTAATTTCTTCAAAATCGTGATCTTCGGTCGCCATCCAATAAACTGGAACAAAATTGTACGAAGGATATTTCGATTTTAATTCCTTAGTTAAATTAATCGTAGAAATAATTTTATATAAAAAATATAACGGTCCGCTAAATAGATTTAGCTGATGTCCGGTTGTAATGGTAAATGTATTTTCGAGTTTTAAAAGCGCAATATTATGTTGAGTAGATTCCGAAATTTCAATATTTTGATATTGTTTTTCCAGCGTTTCAACCAATGCAGTTCTATTGTTATGATCAAAATTGGCTGATTTTTCAGCTATTTGTTTTTCAAAATTTTCTAGGCTTGGAAAATGGTTGTACAGCGGTTTTAACTCTGGTTTCTGATCTAAGTAATCTTGCATTAATTTAGAGAAATATCCAGAAGATTGAAAGCTGATACAGTCGGTTGGCATAATTTTAAATTTATTTTTGACAGCTGTAAATTTAATGAAAATATACAGTTAAAAAAGCTTTTAACGAATGCTTAAGATTTGATTTTTAATTTTTGTTTTAAAGTACCTTAAATCAAGTTTTTAAATTGAAATAAAATCCGTGTTTTTAAAATGGAAAAAACATCATATTTGTTAAAAAACTTATGATGTTTTAAAACTAATTCTTTGAAACATGAATTATTAATAATGAAACTATATTTTTGTAATCAAAAAAAAAGTTATATCTATTTTACATGAAAACTAACGAGAATAAAAAGAACTCTCTAAAACATGTTCTTTTTGGAAGCCTTATTGGTACCACAATCGAATTTTTTGATTTTTATATTTATGCCAATGCAGCAGTATTGGTCTTTCCTCAATTATTTTTTCCTAGTTCAGATTCGACAATGGCGACTCTGGAATCTTTAGCCACTTTTTCTATTGCCTTTTTGTCGCGCCCTTTAGGTTCGGCATTTTTTGGCCATTATGGTGATAAGATCGGACGTAAGTTTACTCTTGTTGCAGCTTTATTGACAATGGGAATTTCGACCGTAACAATAGGATTCTTGCCAAGCTATGCGAGTATTGGTGTAGCCGCTCCATTATTATTAATGCTTTGCCGATTCGGACAAGGTGTTGGCTTAGGAGGCGAGTGGGGAGGCGCTGTTTTATTGGCGATAGAAAATGCACCACCAAATAAGCGTGCTTGGTACGGAATGTTTCCGCAATTAGGCGCTCCAATAGGATTATTGCTTTCTGGTGGAACTTTTTTGTTATTGACAGATTCTATGAGTAATGAAGATTTTATGAATTATGGTTGGAGAATTCCTTTTATTGCCAGTGCATTTTTAGTGATAGTTGGTTTTTATATTAGGACTAAAATTACAGAAACGCCTTCGTTTGAAAATGCTAAAAAAGAGGAAGAAGAGGTAAAAGTTCCTTTTCTGGAATTAGTAAAATCATACAAAAATCAGTTGATTTTTGGAACATTCGCGGCAATAACAACATTTTTGATTTTCTATTTAATGACCGTATTTACACTTAGCTGGGCTACTTCAGATTTAGGAATTGTAAAAAGAGACGGATTATTGATTCAATTATTCTCAGTATTGTTTTTTGCGCTTTTTATTCCGGTTTCTGCGGTTGTGGCCGACAAGATTGGTCGCCGCAAAATGCTTATCGTCGCAACTGCGGCCATTGCCGTTTTCGGATTTTTCTTTTCTTACTTTTTAAGCTCTGGAAATATCGTTTTGGTTACTATTTTTGCCTGCATCGGAATGTCATTAATGGGTTTTACTTACGGACCTTTGGGAACTTTTCTGTCTGAATTATTTCCAACAAATGTTCGTTATTCAGGAGCCTCTTTGACTTTTAATATGGCGGGAATTTTAGGTGCTGCCTTTGCACCAATGATAGCAATTTGGCTGGCTAAGACCTATGATGTGAGTTATGTAGGTTTCTATTTAGTAACTGCGGCACTTATATCTTTAGTTTCATTTTTGGTCATTAGCAAAGACGAACATAAGTTTTAGGTTATAGATTTAAAATATTTTAAAAGCAGTAATGTAAAAAATTACTGCTTTTTTTTGTTTGTTAGAAAAGTATTTAGATATTTGTCTAAATATATAAATGTAATGAATGATATTTTTAAAGCATTAAATGATGCCACTAGAAGAGAGATTCTGGATCTTTTAAAGGAGAAGGATCTATCTGCAGGAGAGATTGCAGACGCTTTTAATATTTCTAAACCGAGTATTTCACATCATTTGGATATTTTAAAACGGGCGGATTTAATTACATCTGAAAAAAACGGACAATTCATCATTTACTCCATCAATACCACCATAATGGAAGATGTTTTACAATGGATACTAACCTTTAAACAATAATAATATGAATCTAGAATTAAAAAAAGAACTCCCTATAATTGGAATTGTTTTAATTCCTTTTATTTATTTGGCAACAGTTTGGAATAGTCTTCCCGAGAGAGTTCCTATACATTGGAATTACGAAGGGCAAATTGACAATTGGGGAGATAAGATTAGTTTACTGTTTCTAGTTTCTATGCTTCCAGTTTTAATGTATGCTCTAATGACGGCAGCATCTAAAATTGATCCTAAAAAAAGAATTTCATTAATGGGGAGAAAGTTTTATCAGCTTAAATTTTTCTTGGTTTTATTTATGTCTTTGCTGGCTACATTTATTGTTTATATAACCAAAAATCAATCTTTTTCGAGTCCGGGTTTAATGTATGTTGCAGTTGGAATTTTACTAATAATTTTCGGAAATTATTTTAAAGTTATTCAACCGAATTATTTTATTGGAATTCGCACACCGTGGACACTAGAAAATCAGCAAGTGTGGAAAGCTACGCATTCTTTTGCAGGAAAATTATGGCTTGCGGCTGGCTTTATTTTCATCTTGGGAGGCTTGTTGTTTTCGGGATTTAATTTTTCTAAAATTTTTGTAGGTATTGGTGTTACCATTGCTTTTGTTCCTATCATTTATTCCTATTTTAAGTTTAAAAGTTTAGAAAAAAACGAAAACAATCTTTAATTAAACATCGAAATGAAAAAAATAATACTTTTTATATTGATAATTTTTAGTTCTTCAAAATCGTTAGGACAAGATATTTCAGGACAATGGAATGGTGTTTTAAAAATTCAAAATAATGAGCTAAGGGTTTTATTTAATATTACTAAAACAGAAAAAGGCTATAGTTCTACATTGGATAGTCCAGATCAAAATGCAAAAGGAATTTCTGTTGCCTCTACTGCTTTTGAAAATTCGGTATTAAAATTAAATATTGCAACTATCGGGGGTGTATACGAAGGAAGGTTAGGTGCTGATAATGTTTTTGTTGGAAAATTGATTCAAAACGGACATACATTAGATCTTAATTTGACAAAAGGAAATGTGGAAGTTGCAAAACCTCAGGAACCTAAACAGCCATTTTCTTATTATACAGAGGATGTAAAATTTGAAAATAAAACAGATAAAGTGACTCTAGCAGGAACGTTATCAATGCCTAAAAAAGAAGGTAATTTTCCTGTAGTTATTTTGATTTCTGGAAGTGGCATGCAAAATCGAGATGAAGAAATGCTAGGGCACAAACCATTTTTAGTTTTAGCAGATTATCTTACCAAAAAAGGAATAGCTGTTTTACGTTTTGATGATCGCGGTTTTGGTCAATCTACTGGCGATTTTAAAAAAGCAACTACTATGGATTTTGCAAAAGATGTGCAAGCTGGAGTAGATTATTTGAAAACGAGAAAAGAAATCGATAAAAATAAAATTGGTTTAATCGGACATAGCGAAGGCGGCATAATTGCTCCAATTATAGCCGGAAATTCTAAAGATGTTAAATTTATAGTTCTACTTGCCGGACCAGGAATTCGTGGCGATAAATTGCTGCTTTTGCAAAGAGAATTACTAGAAAAACAAATGGGAGTTCCAGATGCAGTGGTAGAGCAGAGTAAAGAAAATTTTAAAGGTGCTTATGATCTTATTATTCAAAGCACTGTTAATGATGATGATTTGAAAGCCAAAGTCAATTCGTATTTTAAATCAAAATTAGGAAATGATGATATGGCTAAAACCACTACAGATCAAATTACAAGTCCGTGGTATTATGCTCTTTTAAAACTTGATCCAAAGCCTTTTTTAGAAAAAGTAAAATGTCCGGTTTTGGCACTTAACGGAAGTAAAGATTTGCAGGTTCCAGCCCAAGTTAATCTTGAAAATATTAAAAAAGTTTTGACAGAAGCGGGAAATAAGAAAGTAACAACGAAAGAATTCCCAAATTTAAATCACTTATTTCAAGAATGTAAGACAGGTTCTCCAACTGAATATGCCACTATTGAACAAACTTTTTCGCCAATAGCTTTAGAAGAAATTTCGAGTTGGGTTTTAATTCAGGCCAAATAAAAGTTTAGTTTATATCAAAAAAGTTTGCAAAGATTTTTAAAGTGAGTTTTTTCATTCATGTAAATCTTTGCAAACTTTTTTGGTTTCTTTTGTAAAAGTTCTTTTCAAAATCTTTTCTCGATAATTCCTAGATATCCCGTATTTTTGCAAAAAAATAATTCTCTTTTGAAAACAAAACTTTTTGTAATTACGCCGCCATTTACACAACTGAATACCCCGTATCCGGCAACGGCGTATATAAAAGGTTTTCTGAATACTAAAAATATAGAATCGGTTCAGGCTGATTTGGGTATTGATGTGATTTTAGAATTGTTTTCGAAGAAAGGACTTTTAAATTTGTTTCAGGTTTCAGAGTTTCAGGTTTCAGGTTCTGATGTCTCCGATAACTCTAAAAGAATTTTTGCTCTTCAAGACGAATATATCAAAACAATCGATTCTGTAATTCAGTTTTTGCAAGGTAAAAATCCAACTTTGGCTCTACAGATTTGTCAGGAAGATTTTCTGCCAGAAGCTTCTCGTTTTGCACAATTAGAAGAACTCGATTGGGCTTTTGGAACAATGGGAACACAAGACAAAGCAAAACATTTGGCAACTTTATATCTTGAAGATATTTCAGATTTTATTGTAGAATGTGTTGATGAGAATTTTGGTTTCAGCCGCTATGCCGAACGTTTAGGGCGAAGCGCCAATTCTTTTGATGAATTGTATGAAGCCTTACAGCAAGAACCAACTTATATCGATTCGATTTTAATTTCGCTTTTAAAAGCTAAAATCGAAGCGGTAAGACCAACTTTATTTCTAATTTCTGTTCCTTTTCCAGGGAATTTATATAGCGCATTTAGATGTGCGCAATGGGTAAAAGAAAATCATCCAGAAATTAAAATTTCAATGGGAGGAGGTTTTCCTAATACCGAATTGCGTTCGCTTTCTGATAAACGTGTTTTCGAATTTTTCGATTTTATCACTTTAGATGATGGAGAAGTTCCAATCGAAGAATTAATTTTTCATTTAGAAAACCCAGATTCGAATTCTTTCAAAAGAACATTTTTATTAGAAAATGGAGAAGTAGTCTATAAAAACAATTCTTTAAAACACGATTATAAACAAGCTTATGTAGGAACGCCTGATTATTCAGATCTGCCTTTGGATAAATATATTTCGGTGATCGAAATTGTTAATCCGATGCATAGAATGTGGAGCGATGGAAGATGGAATAAGCTCACCATGGCACATGGCTGTTATTGGGGAAAATGTACTTTCTGCGATATTTCTTTAGATTACATCAAAGTATATGAGCCCGTTGCGGCAAGTTTGCTATGCGACCGAATAGAAGAATTGATCGAAAAAACAGGTCAGAACGGATTTCATTTTGTTGATGAAGCCGCACCGCCAGCTTTAATGCGTGCTTTGGCGCTTGAAATTCTAAAAAGAAAGCTAGCCGTAACTTGGTGGACCAATATTCGTTTTGAAAAAAGTTTTTCAAAAGATTTATGTCTATTGCTGAAAGCTTCAGGTTGTATTGCCGTTTCAGGAGGTTTAGAAGTTGCTTCAGATCGATTATTGAAACTGATAGACAAAGGAGTAAATGTTGAGCAAGTCGCAAAAGTGACTCGTAATTTTACCGAAGCAGGAATCATGGTTCATGCGTATTTAATGTACGGATATCCCACCCAAACCATTCAAGAAACGGTAGATAGTCTAGAAATGGTTCGCCAATTGTTTGAAGCTGGAGTTTTACAATCTGGATTTTGGCATCAATTTGCGTTGACGGCTCATAGTCCGGTTGGATTGTATCCAGAGCAATTTGGTGTAACAAAAAAAACAGAAACAATTGGAACTTTTGCAAATAACGACATTGAGTATACTGATTCAACAGGAATCAATCACGATAAATTTAGTTTCGGATTAAAGAAATCGCTTTTCAATTTCATGCACGGAATCTGTTTTGATTACGAATTGCAAGATTGGTTCGATTTTAAAATTCCGAAAACCAAAATTCACCCTGATTTTATTTTTAATGCATTAGAAGAACAAAACGATTTCAATACAAAACCAAATGCAAAAGTGGTTTGGCTTGGAGGAAAACCTGCTGCAGAAATCTTCACAAAATCAAAAAAAGGAAGAAGCTGGGAAATGATGTCGCTAACTTTTCATGATAAAAAAGAAAGTTTCAATATTCAAACCGGAAAAGAAGAAGGCGAGTGGCTAGTTTCCATTTTATCGAAAATAGGCGTTTCAGGTTCTAAAAATTATACTTTTCAAGAAGTCAAAAATGATTTTGAAACTTCTTTGGAAGATTTCGAGTTGTTTTGGTATTCTAAACCTATAAACACTTTGCGTGAATTTGGGTTATTGGTACTTTAATATTCAATACATTCTCCGTCATTCGGAATAGAAGTTTTGTTTAAAAGACCATGATCTGAAAGAGCAGTTCTTAATTGCAATCTTGTGGTTGGGCAATGATTTAAAGCTTCTAAATGATTGGCAAGGACTTTTCCAGGAGCAAGTGTTACGAACTTTAAAATGTCGTCCATTCGCATTAACAAAGGTTGGCCGATATCTAATCTTGCAGTACCACAAGCAACAATCGAAATGTCGGGTTTAAATTGCGTTAAAACTTTATTTACATGTTCTGTAAAAATAGTATCAGAACTGATGTAAATCGATTTTTGATCGGCTAATTCAATAAGAAAACCCATTACATTCCCCATTAATTTGGCAATGAAACCATAACCGTGAATGGCTGGAATTCCGGTAATTTTTCCATCCAGAAATTTTTGCGGTTCCCAATATTCAAGAGTCTGAATTACACTAAGACCTCTTTGCACAAGAGCTTTTTCATCTTTAGAACTGCAAATTACAGGAATGCTTTTTCTTCTTAAAAAAACTTCACCAGCTTTGTCTATATGATCAGGATGCAAATGTGTAATCAAACAATGCGTCACTCGACTTAAAATGTCACGACTGTTTTTTGGCAAAGCCACCAAAGGATTTCGTTTCGGTTTGTATCTGAAAATAGTAAAAGGCGGAATTGTTTTTCTTTTACCTAACATTGGGTCAACTAAAATGACATGCTTTTCTGTTTCAATTACCAAAGAGGCATTTCGCAAATGATGTAATTTCATATCCAAGAAAATTAGATATTAAAAATACAAAGTTTTTTGAAAAATAATTTACAGATTTTTCTTTATTTTTAGCAGAATTGTTATTATTTAAGTTTATGCATTTACAAGAAGGATTTCATACCTATTTCATTTATATTCTGACAAATAAAGCGAAATCTGTTTTTTATGTTGGAGTTACCAATAATTTAAAGAAAAGAATAATGAAGCACAAAGAGAATATTTTGTTGGAAAGCCAAACTTTTGCTTCGAAATATAATGTTGAATTTTTGCTTTATTATGAAAAATTTACTTGGATTCAAGAAGCAATTGCAAGAGAAAAAGAAATTAAAGGGTGGAGAAGGGAAAAGAAAATTGCTTTAGTTAAAACTATGAATCCTGAGTTGGAATTTTTAGATTATTAACTGAAAAGAAAGTATTTCAAGTCTCATATGTCATTCCCAGGAACGAGGAATCTCCGCAAGTAGCTCGCCAAAGATTGGAATAGCTTTGTAGAATATTGTCGCGGAGATTCCTCCTCCGTCGGAATGACAAACTATGCGTTTATAGAACTCTGGAAGTTCTACCCAATCGAAAACCTAAACCCAATTCCATGAAGGTTTTCAATCGAAATTCCTTCTTCATTGGCAAGGATTTTACGAAGACGGGAAATGAAAACATCCAAACTTCTTCCCATAAAATAGTCGTCGGTTCCCCATAAAGACGTTAAAATTTGTTCTCTTTTCAAAACAGAATTTTTATGATCTAGAAAAAGTTTTAATAATTCGGCTTCACGCTGAGTTAAACCAACCTTTTCTTCATCATTAAAAAGAATGAAATTTTTAGTGTCAAAATGATATTTTCCTACTTCATAAATTGTTTTTGCAGGAGAAACATTTTTTTGTGAACGTTTCAAGAAAATTTCAATTTTCAGCAGTAATTCTTCAATGCTGAAAGGTTTTACCAAATAATCATCTGCACCGATACGAAGGCCTTTAATGCGGTCTTCTTTTAAAGTTTTAGCTGAAAGGAAAATAATTGGAACATCGACGTCAATTTTTCTAACTGCTTCAGCAAGCTCAAAACCATCCATTTTTGGCATCATAATATCAAAAATGCAAACATCAAACTCTTCTTCTTCAAAAATTTTAAGCGCAGATTTTCCGTCAGAACAATGAATAACTTCATAATTATTTTGCTCCAAATTATCTTTGGTTAAAAACGCAAGGGTTTCGTCGTCTTCGGCATATAGTATTTTGAAGTTTCTCATTTTTTGTTAGGAATTGATAAAGTTATAGTAACACCTTTTTCTTTATTGTTTTCGGCTTTTATTTTCCAGTTTTGCAGACTGCAGATTTCTTTTACATAATATAAACCGAGTCCAAATCCGTTAACTTCATTGCTCTTTTCATTTTGAACTCTATAAAACTTATCAAAGATAAAAGATATTTTTTTAGGATTAATTCCAATTCCGTTATCTATAAATTCCAGTTTTAAACAATTGTTTTCTTCTGTGAATTTAATGGTAATTTCTGGTTTTTCATTACAATATTTCACTGCGTTATCCAGTAAATTATAAACTAAATTACCAAAATGAAAAATATCGGTTTCCAGCAGATATTCTTTTGAAGAAGTTTCGATTTTAATAGAAGCTTCAGGATATTTTAATTGGATGTTCTCAATTGCTTCTTCAATTATAGGCACAATTAAAATACTTTCTTTTTTAAGTTCTAATGGAGCATAATCGGATTTTGCGATGTTTAAAATCTTTTCGATGTGGCCGTTTAATTTATTTCCTTGATTGATAATAATATCGGTGTAGGTATATAGTTTTTTGTCTTCTTTAATAGGTTTTTGTTCAATTAAATATTTAGAAGCAATAAGAATTGAAGCCAGAGGTGTTTTAAATTCATGCGTCATATTATTAATGAAATCACGCTGCAGTTCCGAATATTTTTTATGCTGTAAAAGCTTAAAAATCGAATAAACGTAAATCAATAAAATCAGAATCAATGCCGTTGAAAGTATAAACCAAAATCGCATCGAACTAAATAAATAAGTAGTTTCATTTGGAAAACGAACGGCAAAATAATAGACCAGATTTTTATGTTTAGGAAAATAAACGGTCTTTTTGCATTCTGCTTTTTTCTTATATAGTGAAATATAATCACCATAAATCATTTCGTCGCTTTGACAATTGTACATCGCGTATTCGAAATCGGTCGTGATGTTCATTTTTTTGAATTCTGTCTTTAGATAAAATTCTAAAATGTCAGGTTCAAATTCGTTATCTACATTTACAATATAATAGTCGTTTGCAATTTTCTGAACGGGATTTTCAACCGGCAGTTCGTGGTTGGTTCCTTCGTATAATTTTTTAGCCACTTCCAACAAAGCAATATGGGCTTTCTGGCTAAGTTTTTTTTGTTCAATTGTAAAAGCCTCTTTTGTCCATAACAATTGTGCAACCAAAATACTAATGATGGCTACCAATCCTAAGAGAATGATGCTGTTGAGTTTATTAATTTTCAAGAATAACAAATTTTGAGAGTGTAATATTAATCAATTTTAGCCTGAAAATAAGCGATTAACAAGTCATTAACAAACGTTTGAAAGCGGTTAACAGCAATTTGATTTTGTCTGAATTACCTTTGTAATATCAAAATGAACTACAAACCATTTTAAATATATCAGTTATGAAAATGATCAAAATTTCGATGTTAGCTTTGGCTTTAGGCCTAATGTCTTTTTCGGCAATTGCACCAGTACAATCTTTAGTTTCAGAGAATGAAGTTTCAGAAACTACTGCTGCTTCAACAATTGTTTGGAAAGCAGAAACAATTGATGTTGGACAAATTCCGCAGGGAACTCCAAAAGCAATTGTTTACGAATTTAAAAATACAGGAAAAACAGCTGTAGTTATTACAAACGTTCAAGGTTCTTGCGGATGTACAGCTACAGATTACACAAAAGAACCAATTCAGCCAGGTAAATCTGCAAAAGTTACTGCAACTTACAATGCTGCAAATAAAGGTGCTTTTACAAAAACAGTTACGGTAACAACTAGTGCAGAAACAACACCAAAAGTGCTTACTTTAAAAGGTACAGTTATCTAAGAATTTTAATAGGTTGGTTATATGGCGAAAGCTCCAGACATGAAAATTGTTTGGAGCTTTTATTTTTTTATTAACCGTTTAAACTTCAAAAAAATAAGTATTAAGAATTATTGCCGAGAACTTTGTTTTAATAGAATTTTTTCTACTTTTATTCAAAAATTTTAAGCTATGAAAATTTGGTATACGCCTATAATTGCTGTTGCTTTTTTCGTTGTTTTTTCGTGTAATTCGAAAGCGGATAAAAAAGAGGAAAAAGCGATAAAAACAGTTGAAAAAATCCCAGAATTAAAACTTACTATTGATACTGCCCGAATCGCAAAGTTTTATGAAAATTATCCAAAACTGGAGAAATTTAAAGGCGATGTCATTTCTTTATATCAAAAAAACAAATCAACTCAATTGTGGCAGGATAATAAAGGAGTAGTTGAGTTTGGAAATACATTATTCAATCAATACAAAAATTTAGGTCAAGAAGGATTGAAAGCAAATTATCCTTATAAAGAAGAACTAAATTCTGTTTTCGAAAATAATCCAACCAAGAAATTATCCAAAGAAGATACCGACTTACTGCTTTCTAACTTGTATTACTATTATGCCGAAAAAGTATATGCGGGTTTTGATGAAAAAACTAGTATTTCTTTAGAATGGCTTTTACCTCGCAAAAAGTTCAATTACCAAGTGCTTTCTGATTCTATCTTTAAAAAATCAACCATTTTGGATGATAAGAAAAAAAAGATGTTCAGCCAATACTACAAACTTCGTGACGCTCTAAAAGAGTATAGAGAAATTGAAAAAAATGGAGGTTGGAAAACGATCGAAGCAGATGAAGATTATAAAGCTCTAAAAGTTGGCGATTCATCAAATGTTGTGACTCAGATAAGAGAAAGGCTTTTTGTGACCAAAGATCTTAAAGAAGATAATAAAAGTGCGGTTTGCGATACGACTTTAATGAAAGCAATGAAAAGCTATGAAGTTCGTCATGGATATACTCCCAAAAACACCATTTTATTAGAACACATTAACGACTTGAATATTCTAGTTTCGGAACGCATTAAAACGATTATTGCTAATATGGAGCGTTGCCGTTGGATTGATCCTGAATTAGAAAAAGGTCAAAAATACATTGAAGTTAATATTCCTGAATTTAAATTATATATAGTTGAAGACGGAAAAATCGCTTTTGTGTCGCCAGTTGTGGTGGGACGAGCGATGACAAAAACGGTTATTTTTAGCGGAATGATGAGCAATATTGTGTTCAGTCCGTATTGGAATGTGCCGCCAAGTATTATCAAATCGGAGATTAAGCCTGGAATGGCAAAAGATAAAAACTATTTGCAGAAAAAAAATCTAGAATGGAATAACGGCGCAGTTCGTCAGCTTCCAGGAAAAAATAATTCTTTAGGATTGGTAAAGTTTTTATTTCCAAATTCAAGTAATATTTACTTGCACGATACGCCTTCAAAAAGTTTGTTCGAAAGAGAAAGCCGAGCGTTTAGTCACGGCTGTGTGCGTGTTGCAAAACCACGCGAATTGGCAATTGAATTATTAAAAGTAGATCCGCAATGGAATCCTGAAAGAATTGATAAAGCCATGCACGCCGGAAAAGAAAGCTGGTACACTTTAAAGAAAAAAGTTCCAGTTTACATTGGTTACTTTACGGCTTGGGTAGATCGCGAAGGAAATCTAAATTTCTATAAAGATATTTACGGAAGAGATGAAAGTCTTATCAAATTATTGACTGAAGAATAGAAAATGAATTTCACGCAGATTTAGCAGATTAAAGCTGATTTAATTAGATTTTTTTAAGTTATGAAATAAAAAGATCTGCGCTTATCTGCTTAAATCTTTTTTAAATCTGCGTGAAAATAAATTTAGTGTAAACAGCAAAAAAACTATTTAGACAAAACATCAACACATTTATAAAAACGTTTGGTGTAGTGTTCTGTGTCAAGTGAAGTAATAGTGACTTGCTGTGCTTTTCCTGAAGAAGCGTGAATAAATTTCGAGTGCATTCCGTTGGCTTCGCAGATTATTCCAAGATGTCCAATAGTAGTTTTGTCTTTATATCCGTAGAAAACCAAAATATCTCCAACTTTAAATTCTTCTGGTTTTAAAGTTTTACCGATGTTTTTATAGCCGCTTGAACTTCTAGGAAGCGTCATTCCAAAATTTTTAAACACATAACTCACAAAACCCGAACAATCAAAACCTTTTTGCGGATTACTGCTCGCGTATACATAAGGCGTTCCTAAATATTTTTTTGCATAAACAATTAGAGAATCACGATTAATTTCAGTTGGAGTTTGCGGTAGGTTTTCCTTTTCCTTCTTTTTAAAATTAAAAGAGGAAAATAGAATAAAGGCTGATAGAAAAATAAAAAAATGTGATCTCATTTTGTATACAAAAAGGGTTAAATGGTAAAGATAAGGCTTAAATCTAGAATTTCAATAGAATACTATTTGTTTCAATTGTAAGAATTAACGCTCTTCGATCGAAAATTGATGTGTTTATGTGGTGTTTTTTTATTACTTTTTGACATTTTAGTATCTTTTTAGATAATCTCTTTCCAATATATTTGTGAATCGTATTTAGATTTTAACAAATAAATTATGTTTCCTAAAAAAATAGCACTTTTAATTTCGTTTTTGCTGATTTCGATCATTTCGAACTCACAAACACTAAATTCAAATAAAACTTTCTTGTATCAAGGTCGCATAGAAAAATTACAGCATGATACTATCATTTTGATTGGAACTGCTTCTTCTGTTTCTTTCAATTTTACTGGAAATGAATGTTCTATTTCACTTCAAAGTGTTGATTCTTATCAACATCATAATTATGTGCAATTGGTTTTGGATGGAAAATATATTGGGAAAATTAGAATTGAAAAAGGTGCGGCTCAATCTTTTCCAATAAAGATTACTTCAAATCAGAAAGAACATCGTTTAGAAATTTATAAAAACACAGAAGCGCATACAGGCGGAGTTTTGTTCGCTGGAACAACGGCAAAGCTGACGTCAATTTCGTTTAAAAAGAAAAAGAAAATCGAGTTTATCGGAGATTCGATTACTTGCGGTGCAGCAAGCGATGGTTCTGAAATTCCTTGTGATAAAGGAGAATATTACGATCACCACAATAGTTATTATGCTTACGGTCCAACACTTTCAAGAGAGATTGGTGTTGATTATTTAATGAGTTGCGTTTCTGGAATTGGAATGTACAGAAATTGGAATGACGAGAATAAAGACGAAGTTATAATGCCTGATGCTTATCCAAATTTATATCTGACGAAAGACGCTTCAAAACCTAAATATGATTTTGCTTTTCAGCCCGATATTATCAGCATTGCTTTAGGAACAAATGATTTTTCTGGTGGAGATGGCAAAAAAGAACGTCTTCCATTTAACGCTGAAAAGTATGTTTCTAATTATGTAAACTTCATCAAAATGCTTTATAAGCATAATCCGAAAGTACAGATTGTAATTACAAATAGTCCAATGGTTGGAGGAGAAAGAGGAGTTGTTTTTGAAGATTGCCTAAATAAAGTTAAAACCGCTTTCGCAAATGATAAAGCGCATAAGCCCATTCAGATTTTTAAATTCAAACCGATGACTCCAAATGGATGTTCTGGACATCCAGATGTGGCAGATCATAAGGTTTTGGCAGACGAATATGCTCCATTTTTAAAGAAGTTACTAAATGAAAAATAATATCTATAAGTTTGTTTTCTTTTTATTGATTTCCAGTACTATGATGGCAAACGTTTCGCTTCCGAATATTTTTAGTGATAATATGGTTTTACAGCGCAACTCTGAAGTGAAAATTTGGGGTTGGGCAAATCCGAAAGAAGAAATTAAACTGGCTTCGAGTTGGAACAATCAGGAGTATAAAACCGTGGCCAATAATCAGGCGAAATGGGAAATCACGATTAAAACTCCAGAGGCTGGCGGACCTTTTGCAATTTCGATAAAAGGTTACAATGAAGTGGTTCTAAAAAATATTTTGATTGGAGAAGTTTGGCTTTGTTCTGGTCAATCGAATATGGAAATGTCGGTAAGCTGGGGAATTGATGACGGTGAAGAAGAAATGAAAAATGCAACGAATCCAAACATTCGATTTTTTACGGTTCCGAAATTAACCGCTACAAGTCCGCAGAATAATTTGTTGGGAAACTGGACAGAATCGACTCCGGAAACGATGAAATATTTTAGCGCTATTGGTTACTTTTTTGCCAAACGCCTTCGCGAAGATTTAAAAAATGTTCCAATCGGATTAATTTCTTCCAATTGGGGAGGAACTCCTGCAGAAATCTGGATGCCAGAAGAGGTGGTAAATAATGATCCGCTTTTATTAGAAAATGCTAAAAAACTAAACGAACAGGAATACGGACCAAGACAGCCAGGACGTGCTTACAATGCCATGATTTACCCGATTGTGGGATTTAAAATTGCAGGAACGCTTTGGTATCAGGGAGAATCAAATGTGGGTTCTTTGGTTTATGATAAAACTCTGGGAGCTTTAATTACTTCTTGGAGAAAGGAATGGAATGATAATTTTCCGTTTTACTATGTTCAGATAGCGCCGTTTAAAACGGGTTCTAATAATTTCTCAAATGTAACGGTAAGAAATTCTCAAAGAAAATTATTGAAAGAAGTTCCAAAAACAGGAATGGTTGTGATTAGCGATATTTCGGATACGATTGATATTCATCCCAAAAACAAAAAATCAGTTGGAATTCGTTTAGCGAATCTGGCTTTGAAGGAAACGTATAAAACCAATTCAAACTTGGTAAATGGTCCATTGTTTAAAGAGGTTAAGATTGAAAAAAACAAGGCAATTGTTTCTTTTGATTATGCTGATGGACTTTATTTTAAAGATAAAAAATCGAATCAATTTGAAGTGGCTGGAAGTGATGGAGTTTTCTATACAGCCGAAGCTTCGATTAAAAATAACGAAGTGATTTTGACAAGTAAAAAAGTATCTTCTCCTGCAAAAGTGAGATTTGCATGGGGAAATACAACGCAGTCGGATTTGTTTAATAAAGCGAATTTGCCGGCTTCTTGTTTTACGACTGAAGGATTTTAGATTTTAGAAAATAGAAAATAGAACATAGAATAGAGAATGTAGATTTTAGATTGTAGAACTGTTTTGTCAGGCTGAGCGAAGTCGAAGCCCCGCAAAGTGAGACATGAAGTTTGTCATCCTGAGGAACGAAGGATCACACACTAAACTCGACAAAGTTTGGCGAAGTTCTGTACGGAGTTTCTAATGTGATCCTTCGTTCCTCAGGATGACAAGGTAAACAAAAACGCTCTTTTGAAAACGATTTGCGTGAGGGATAGCAGTGGAAAGCCCACAGCCTGACGAAGGAAGAGCGAGGACTTGAAACGGATAGCCCGACCCGCTTTTTCAGCGGGACACGCCCAACAAAAACTTAGAATCTCAGCGTCTCAGAACCTTAGAATCTTAAAGAAAAACTAACTAAACCACTATGAAAAATAAACAAATACTAATTATTGGGGTATTTTCCCTGTTTACTGTTGGAAATATGAGTGCACAAAAAAAGCCGTATCTGGATAAAAATAAAACTGTTGAGCAACGTATAGATTTGCTTTTGCCATTAATGACGCTGGAGGAAAAAGTGGGACAGATGAACCAATATAATGGTTTTTGGGATGTTACTGGACCTGCGCCAAAAGGCGGAACAGCCGAATTAAAATACGAACATTTAAGAAAAGGATTGGTTGGATCGATGCTGACGGTTCGTGGCGTAAAAGAAGTTCGTGCTGTACAGAAAATTGCGGTTGAAGAAACGCGATTGGGAATTCCATTAATTATTGGTTTTGACGTAATACATGGTTATAAAACGTTAAGTCCGATTCCGTTGGCAGAAGCGGCAAGTTGGGATTTGGAAGCGATTAAAAAATCGGCGGCGATTGCGGCAGATGAAGCTTCGGCATCTGGAATCAATTGGACTTTTGGACCAAATGTTGACGTTGCAAACGATGCGCGCTGGGGGCGTGTAATGGAAGGTGCAGGAGAAGATCCTTATTTAGGAAGTAAAGTGGGTTATGCTCGTGTGAAAGGTTTTCAAGGAGAAACCATTGCAGATTTGGCCAAAGTAAATACGATTGCGGCTTGTGCGAAACACTTTGCTGCTTATGGTTATGTTGAAGCAGGATTAGAATATAATATTGTAGATATCAGTAATTCTAAATTGTACAATTCGGTTTTGCCTCCTTTTGAAGCAACGGTTGAAGCGGGAGTTCGTACGTTTATGAATTCGTTTAATACGTTGAATGGTGTTCCGGCAACTGGAAATGCTTTTTTACAAAGAGATATTTTAAAAGGAAAATGGAAGTTTGACGGATTTGTAATTTCGGATTACGCTTCGATTCGTGAAATGATTGCGCATGGATATGCAAAAGACGAAGCCGATGCAACGGCAAAAGCAGTAATTGCAGGTTCTGATATGGATATGGAATCGTATTTATATGTGGCAAAACTGGTCGATTTAGTAAAATCAGGAAAAGTAAAAGAAGCCTTGGTTGATGATGCTGTCCGTAGAATTTTGCGCGTAAAATTTGAATTAGGATTATTTGATGATCCGTATAGATATTGTGATGAAAAGCGCGAGAAAGAAGTGGTTGGAAGTAAAGCCAATAACGATGGCGTTTTGGATATGGCGAAAAAATCGATCGTTTTATTAAAAAATGAAAAGAATTTGCTTCCGCTAAAGAAATCCGGACAGAAAATAGCTTTGATTGGAGCTTTGGCAAATGATAAAAACAGTCCGCTAGGAAGTTGGAGAATTGCTGCTTCTGATGATACAGCAGTTTCGGTTTTAGAAGGAATGCAACAATATAAAGACAATCAACTAACTTTTGAAAAAGGTGTTGATTTATTGAAACAGAAAGCTACTTTCTTAACGGAAACAGTTTTCAATACAACAGATAAAAGCGGATTTGAAGCAGCAAAAAAAGCGGCGAAAAACGCAGATGTTGTGGTAATGGTTTTAGGAGAATATGGTTTCCAAAGCGGTGAGGGAAGAAGTAGAACTGATTTGAACTTGCCTGGTTTACAGCAGGAATTATTAGAAGAAATTTATAAAGTAAACCCGAATGTCGTTTTGGTTTTAAACAATGGTCGTCCGTTGAGTATTCCATGGGCAGCAGAAAATGTTCCAGCAATTGTAGAAGCTTGGCATTTAGGAACGCAGACTGGGAATGCAGTTGCGCAGGTTTTATACGGAGATTACAATCCGAGTGGAAAATTGCCAATGTCGTTTCCAAGAAATGTAGGGCAGGTGCCAATTTATTACAACAAATACAGCACAGGAAGACCGATAGACAGCGATAAAAATGTTTTCTGGTCGCATTATATGGATGTAGAGAAAACGCCTCAATTTCCGTTTGGTTTTGGTTTAAGCTACACGACTTTCGATTATAAAAATTTGAAATTGAATAAAACGGCTTTTGCAAAAGGGGAAAAAGTTGAGGTAAGTGTTGAAGTTACCAACTCAGGAAATTACGATGGAAAAGAAGTAGTTCAATTATACATTCATGATGAATTTGCAAGTATCGTTCGCCCAATAAAAGAATTGAAAGGTTTTGGATTGGTTAATCTGAAAAAAGGAGAAACTAAAACGGTAAAGTTTACTTTGACAGATAAAGAACTTGGTTTTTATAATAATGAAGGAGCTTATTTATTAGAACCGGGAACTTTTAAAATCATGGTTGGAGGAAGCTCTGATAAAGGTTTGCAGGATGGTTTTGAAATTAAAGAGTAAAAGGTTTTTGCCACAAAGACTCTAAGACGCTAAGTTTTTTTCGCCACGAATTCACGAATTTATTGTTTAAAAATTCGTGAATTCGTGGCGATTTCATTTTTGGATAAAAATCTTTGTGTCTTAGAGTCTTTGTGGCAAAACTTAGTATTTTTTTCTACCTTTAAAATCTATTAAAACTTCAACTTTTAAATTATAAACATGAAATATAACAGATGTGGCAAAAGTGGTTTATTGCTTCCAGAAATTTCTTTAGGATTATGGCATAACTTCGGTTCGGTTGATAATTTTGAAAATGCCGAAAGTATTGCCATTGAAGCTTTTGATAAAGGAATTACTCATTTTGATTTAGCGAATAATTACGGGCCAGTTCCAGGTTCTGCTGAAGAGAATTTTGGTAAAATCTTATGGCATAATTTTCAGGGAAATCTGCGTGATGAAATCGTGATTTCTACAAAAGCAGGTTATACGATGTGGAACGGACCTTATGGAGATTGGGGCTCTAGAAAATATTTGCTTTCTAGTCTAGATCAGAGTTTGAAACGAATGAGCATCGATTATGTAGATATTTTTTATTCGCATCGTCCAGATCCAGAAACTCCGATTGAAGAAACGATGATGGCTTTGGATCACGCTGTAAGAAGCGGCAAAGCTTTGTATGTTGGAATCAGTAATTATTCTGCAGAACAGACTCGAGTTGCAGTTGATGTTTTGAAACAATTGGGAACCCCATGTTTGATTCATCAGGCAAAATACTCCATGTTGGAGCGCTGGGTTGAAAATGGTTTATTGGATGTTTTGGAAGAAAAAGGAGTAGGCTGTATTGCGTTTTCGCCTTTGGCACAAGGACTTTTAACCGATAAATATTTAAAGGGAATTCCTCAAAATTCAAGAGCACATAATCCAAACGGACATTTGAAAGAAGATGAGGTGACGCAGGAACGTATTCAGAAATTAATTCAGCTGAATGAAATTGCTCAGAATAGAAACCAATCTTTGGCGCAAATGGCTTTGGCTTGGCTGCAAAAAGACAAACGAATTACGTCTGTTTTAATTGGCGCGAGTTCTGTAAAACAATTGTGTAATAATATTGATTGTCTTCAGAATACGGAATTTTCGCAGGATGAATTGAATGCGATTGAGAAGATATTAGCGTAAAATGTTATTTGTAAAATGTGAAATGATAAAAAAAGGAGAACTAAATGTTCTCCTTTTTTTTATTTAATAATCATCGCCAATCCGCCTCCGCTAGCCAAACGATATTTTAACTTGGTTATCGAATCAACAGTAATAATCTCTTTTTTATAATCGGTCGCAGCTTTATCTGCATTTATTCCATCTGAGAAAATTTCGGCTTGGAATTTTTTGCCTTTTTCAAGGAAAGAAAAATCAATTGTAATATCTCTAGAATCCCAGTTTGTTATTGCGCCTAAGTACCAAGTGTTTCCTTTTCTTCTAGCGATAGAAACGAATTTTCCAACTTCTCCGTCTAAGGCAACAGTTTCATCAAAAATAGTTGGAACTTTAGCAATAAAGTCTGTGCTTTCCTGCTCTTTAATAAAAGCGGTCGGACTATCAGCCATCATTTGCAAAGGTGCTTCAAAAATAGTGTACAATGCCAATTGATGGCATCTTGTTCCCTGACTCATTGGAGTAGAATGACTTGGTTTGAATTCGCTTTTGGTAGCATTTCGCATAGCACCAGGCGTGTAGTCCATTGGTCCAGCCATCATTCGAATAAACGGAATTGTGGTATCATAAAGCGGAACATCGTCATTTGCAGTCCATTTATTATTTTCTAAACCTTTTACGCCTTCAAAATTTAAAATATTTGGATACGTTCTCTGAATTCCAGTTGGTTTGTACATTCCGTGAAAATCAATAATCAATTTATGATTGGCTGCTTTTTGTGCAATATCATAAACCGAATTGACCATTTTGGCATCGTCACGGTCAATAAAATCTACTTTAAAACCTTTTACGCCCAGTTTTGCATAATTGTCAAAAACGCGATCAATATTTTCATGCAAAGCCATCCATGAAGCCCACAAAATAATGCCAACGTTTCGTTCTTTCGCGTAAGCGATTAAAGCTTCCAGATCCACATTCGGATTATGTTTCATAATGTCGGTTTCAATGCTCCATCCTTCGTCTAAAACGACATATTCGACCTTATTTTTAGAAGCAAAATCAATATAATATTTATACGTCTGCGTATTAATTCCCGCTTTAAAATCTACATTGTAAATATTCCAATCGTTCCACCAATCCCAAGCGACTTTTCCTGGTTTTATCCATGAAATGTCCTTTATTGTAGAAGGTTCCGCTAATTTCTGAACCATATCGTTATTGGCTAAAGCAGCATCATTTTCAGAAATGACAATCGCTCGCCACGGAAAAGTTCTCGTTCCTTTTGTTTTTACCAAATAATCAGCTCTTTCGGTAATTAGTTTGTTGAGGTAATTAAATCCGCCGTTGTTTTCTTGAGTTGGATATTTAGAAAAACGAGATTCAAAACCTGTTTTGTTTTTATTATTTGTGACAAATAATCCGGCATAATCTTCGAGATCAGCTTCTAGAAAAACGGCTTTTTTATGGTTTTTATAATCAATCAAAAAAGGTAAAAACGCCAAAGTATCTTTAGCAAATTCACTTATTTTTTTGTTTTCATAATGCGATTCAAACGAAGAAATAAACTGATCTTTCGGATTTCTTAAATCTCGTACATACGGCATCAAAGTATTGTAATCCTGATCAAAATTTAGAACCACTTCTTCATCTTTAACTGTAATCTCTTTTTTCTTTTTTGTGATGAAACGATAGGCAGCCCCATCATCAAAAACACGAAATTCAAGAGCGAAATCATTTTTAAAATTTAGAATCAGTTTGTTGTATTGGTCTTTGACCGTTTTCTTTTTGTACAAAGGCGTTTCAAAAGAAGTATTTATACTTTCTTTTTTCGAATTTAAAACAACAGGATTTTTTCCTAAAATCTGATTTTCATCCAAAGTCAAAGACATTTCTGATGGCGCTAAAATCAAATCTTTTTCATGCGAAATTGACCATGAAATTTTATCATTTACTGCAATTTTAACTTCGATTTTTCCATTAGGTGAACTAACTGTAAAGCTCTGTTTTTGTTGAGAAAAAGAAAGATTTAGGAATAGTAAACAAAAAAGAATAAATATATTTTTCATCTGGATATTTTTTAAACCATATAAGTTATATAAGTTCATTTAAAAGTTTGATTAAAATGAACTTATATAACTTATATGGTGGAAAATTAATTTTACTTTTTCTTTAATTCTGAATTGTATTTTTTTACAATTTCTAATGTTGATTTATCTCCATTAAAAACAGAATTTAAACCTTGCGGTTCTTGCGGAGGATCTGTTGTTAAAGGATCGCCTGGGTTCCATTTTCCGGTTTCGTTTATTGCTTTTCCTTCGCCGCCATAACCCCAGAAATTGGCCGCTCTTAACGGACCATTATTTTTAACGCTTTCTGCAACTCTTCCAAAAATGTAGCTGTAAAATTGATTTCTGTAGATAGAAGAAGCTCCTGCATTCAAGTTTTCATTTTCTCTCGGAAGACCAAATTCTTCAATAATAATAGGTCTTTTCAGATTGTTGGCAACCTTGATGTGATCGTCAATATATTTTCCAGCATTTTCGATTGTTGCAGGCATTGTTGCTTCTGCATTATCGGCCTTAAACCAATTCCAGTTTTTGGGCCAGATATGCATCGTCAAATAATCGATGTTCGGATTTTGATGCGTTCTTTCGAAGATTTCCATGCTGTCGTTCGAACTATTTTTCCCTTCAGAACCTGTAGAAACTAAATGATTTTTATCTAAACTGTCAATTAAATCAACAATGTTATTGAGCCATTTCGTGAATTTAACTTCATTTTCTACCGTAAAAAGTCTCGGTTCGTTTCCAACTTGCCACGACATAATCGTGTTGTCTTCGTTGTATTTCTTTTTAGAATACGCATTTGTTCGTCCAATAATAAACTTCACATGATTGTTTAAAGCTTCCATGCAAGGTTCGCAACTATGAAACTGTTCTGTATACGACATAAACTGAGGCCAAGTGTTTGGTGGGATCGCAGGAACCGGAACAGGACCTTTACCATTCCATTCTAAGTATTGTGACATTCCGCCCGACCATTCCCAGTTATTGGTCAAGTACAAAACGGCATACATATTTCGTTTACTCATTTCGCTAATCAGAAAATCCAATCCGTCCAATAAATCTTCATCATATTTTCCCTGTTCATATTGCAGTGCTGGACGAACGGTAAAATCATATTTTCCACCATCGGCACCCACTAAAACACGTAAATTATCGATTCCGTTTTTCTTCATTAAATCCAACTCGCGCAAAAGCCTTTTACGATCGCCTATTTTTTTAGAAGCCAGCATACTTCCGTACCAATAATTGGTTCCAATATAAGCGTACGGTTTATCACCTTTGTAAAATTCATTTCCTTTTACGGTTATTCTTTCCTGGGCCTGACAAGCAATTGCAGTAAAAATTAAGGCTAATGAAAGGGTTTTAAAAAATCTGTTTTTCATAATTTATATTTTAAGGAGCTAATCCCGCTATCCGCTGTATCTTTTATGGTGAACCCCACCATAAAAGGATGCCGCTTCTATCGGGGCTAGGACTTTACGTTCTGTAAGACGTTTTGATTTTTATTTGAAACCTTAATTTTCAATTCGATGAATAAGCTCCAGACAAGCTCGACCATTATGGTAAGGACATTTCCAGAATCCGGCTTTGTCTTTTTTTATTATACTATAATCATCATAAATTCCCCAATGCCATTCTCCATTTTGCTGATCGATCATGTACTTTTTTATGAATTTCCAGTTTCTGTAAACAATATCCAGATATTCTTCTTTTCCGGTTAATTGATAGGCATTGTAAAAACCAATTAAAGCTTCAGCTTGTGGCCACCAATGTTTTTCTGCAATCAACTCATTTTTTTCAGGATCATATTCGTACCATAAACCGCCATCAGCATCTAAACCTTCTTTGGTTACTTCTGCAATTTGAATGGCATGTTTTTTATAATTGGCAATCAAAGTTTCATTTCCCGAAATTTCGGCGCATTGCTGTAAAAGCCAAGCTGCTTCAATATCATGTCCGTACGAAATGACATCTGGTTTTTCTTTCCAGTTTTCGTCAAAAAACAAGCGTAAATGTCCCGTTTCGGTATTGATAAAATATTTCTCGATCGTTTCTAATAATTCAACAATATCTACGAGCAATTTTTCGTCTTTCCAGACTTTATATAAATTCACATAGCCTTCAATAATATGAAGATGCGTATTCATGGTTTTCTTTTCGTTGGCATCTTTTTCGCTTAAACGCAAATCATCAATGGGTTCCCAATCTCTGGTAAAAGCTTCAAAATAGCCTTTGTTTATCTTATCATAGCTATGTTCTTGAATTTTTGCATATAAGTTTTTAGCAATTTCTAAGGCTCTTTCTTCTTTTGAAATGGCATAATATTCAGACAATCCATAAATCGCAAAAGCCAATGCGTAAATCTGGTTTTTGGTGTCTTTTGGAGTTTTATCCTCATTTATACTCCAAAAAAGACCTCCAAATTGTGTGTCATAAAAATTAGCAGCGAGAAATTCGAATGCTCTTTTTGCCAGTTTTTTGTGGTTTTCGTTTCTAGTGGTTTGGTAACTGGCAGAAAACGTCCAAAGAATTCGGGCATTAAGAACCGAACCTTTTTCTGCATGAGCAATCAGATGATCGTTAAAATCGATTTGGCCAACAAAACCTCCATTTTGATCGTCAATAGTACGCTCCGACCAATAATTTAGGATAGAATCCAATTCTGCGGTTAGTTCCGATTTTAAAAGCTTTCTTTGTAATGACACGATATTTTAAATTGCGTTATTTTTTTCGATTTGATTAATGATGGTTTGCACTGAACCTGCCGAAATAAAAGTATCTGCTGGAGTATTTATTACATAATCAACAAGTTTATCTACAGATGAAACCGCCACATGCATTCTAGTATCTGAAGAAGCGTAATAAACGTAAACCGTTCCATCTTCGTCTTCGATCCATCCGTTAGAAAATAAAACATTCGATACGTCTCCAACTCTTTCAATTCCTTCAGGTCCCATAAAATGTCCGGCAGGAACGTGTGTTACTTTTGTAATATCATTCAAATCGGTCATGAACATATATAAAGTATAGCGTAATCCTGCGGCAGTATTTCGAACTCCGTGCGCTAAATGCAACCAGCCTTTTGATGTTTTAATTGGAGCTGGACCCAAACCGTTTTTTAGCTCGTAAATCGTATGGTATTGTTTTCCAAAAATGATTTTTTCGTCTTTTACAACTGGATTTGTCATGTCGTCAACATAACCTAAACCGATTCCTCCGCCACTTCCAACATCAATAAAACCATCTTGCGGACGTGTATATAAAGCGTATTTTCCGTTTACAAATTCTGGATGCAAAACAACATTTCGCTGTTGTCCTGTGTTCGAAATCAAATCTGGCAATCTTTCCCAGTTTACTAAATCTTTAGAACGAACGATTCCTGCATTGGCAACAGCCGAACTGGTGTCGCCTTTTGGAGCTTTTGGATCTTTTCTTTCGGTACAGAAAATTCCGTAAACAAATCCATCTTCGTGATTAATTAAACGCATATCGTACACGTTTGTATCGGGTTCTTCAGTTTGTGGAATCACACACGGTTTATCCCAAAATTTGAAGTTATCAATTCCGTTTGGACTTTCGGCGATAGCAAAAAAAGATTTTCTGTCGATTCCTTCTACACGAACGGCAAGTAGATATTTTCCGTTCCATTTCATTGCTCCAGCGTTGAAAGCGGCATTCATGCCAATTCTTTCTTGTAAAAACGGATTTGCTTTTTCGTTAAAATCAAAACGCCAGTTTAACGGAATGTGCGCTGCAGTTACAACCGGATTTTTGTAACGTTCATAAATTCCGTTTCCAACACTTTCATGAGGTCCGTTTTTTTGCTCAAGAAGCATTTTATGTTGTTTTTCTAATGCCGATTTTCTTTCTTGAAAAGTGGCTGAAGATGTTATCGTTGTCATATCAATTGATTTCTGTATCTGTTTTTTAATGATTTTGGTCTCTTTTTATATTTAAATCCTGTTCTATAATCTGTAATTTCTCTTCTGATAATGGGTAAAATGCTATAAAAGCTACTGAAATTGCGGCTGCAATTGCTGGTAAGATGCTTAACATTAGCTGAATTCCATTTTGGGCTGTTTCGGTCTGCTCAACATTGGCTTGAAAACCAAAATAACCTAAAAGCCATCCTGCTCCAGCACCGCCAATTGTCCAGCCAAATTTTTGCGACATAGATGAAGCGGAGAAAACTAATCCTGTTGCTCTTCGTCCTTGTTTCCATTCAGAATAATCGGCACTGTCTGCGTACATGGACCAGATCAAAGGAAAAATACAGCCCGCACAAATGCTGATTAAAACTTGAAAACTCATAATTAAGAAAACATCTTCTTTTCCGAATAAATAGAAAATCAGACTTAAAATGGCCGCCAAAGCCATTGCACCAAAAAATGTTTTCTTTTTACCAATTTTATTGGCAATTGGTGTTGCAATGATTACTCCGATAATGTTTGCTGCTTGTCCTAAAACCAAATAAATTGAAGTTGGTGTCATATGGAAATCGGTTCCGAAAAGCGAAAAATCAAAATTTACAGAACTGCTTACATAATATTTGAAGTAGTAAACGGCAGCCCCGTCACGAATAGAATTGAATACCAAAGCTCCAATTCCGGCTCCTAATAAAATCCACCAAGGTTTATTTTTCCAAAGATCTTTTAGATCTTCTTTCAAGTTATTCTGTTCATCAGCAATAGGTTTGATTCTTTCTTTAGTGAAGGCAAAACAAGCCCAGAAAAAGACAGTTGTAATTAATCCAAAAACGGCAATTGTTGCCAACCAGCCTGTTTTAGAATTTAGATTTCCGCCAAAATAATTTACCAAAGGTTCAATTAGCCAAAGCGCTAAAAGACTCCCTCCAAAAGCAAAAACCATTCGGTAAGACGAAAGTGTATTTCTTTCTTTTCTGTCAGAAGACATTACGCCCAAAAGTGAAGCGTAAGGAACGTTGATTAAAGAATAAATCATCATCATCAACGAATAGGTCACATAAGCATAAATGATTTTTCCTTTTTCATCAAAATCTGGAGTGTAAAAAGTTAAAACTCCAATCACGGCAAAAGGTATGGCAACCCAAAGTAAATAAGGTCTAAATTTTCCCCATTTGCTTTTGGTTCTGTCAGCCAGAATTCCAACAATTGGGTCAAAACATGAGTCCCAGATTCTAGTAATTAAAAACATAGTTCCTACTACAGCAGGCGCCAATCCGAAAACGTCGGTGTAGAAAAACAGTAAATACATACTGAAAATTTTCCAGAACATAGAAGAAGCAGCGTCTCCAAGTCCGTAACCGATTTTTTCTTTTAAACTAATTTTGTCGTGCATTGGTTATTTTTTAAGGTTGTAATTTAATTCGGGGCAATTATTTTAATTTTTTCTGAATGTCTTTTTCAAAGATAGTCTGGTCGAGATTGTAAAAATCGATAAAATCTTTTTCGCTTACTTGGCCTGAAAATGGTGCATAATAATGCATTTTTTGCTCTTTTTCCTGCCATCCGTGGTTTCTCCAAAGCAATACATAAGAAATTTTATAATCTCCAATTGCTTTTAATAGAGTTCCCGTCCACCATTTTGGGTCTGGAACGGCTTCATAACCAGCTTCAGCGAGTGCCATTAATTTGTGTTTTTTTGAGCTGATTTCGTTTAATATTTTAAATTGATTTTGAACTTCAGCAACGAATTTTTCGCCATTTGGATCATTACTGTTTTGGTAGGTGTCAAAACTCAACATGTCGGTATAATTGTCTCCAGGATAATTGGCTAGAAAGTCGTTTTCGCTTCCAAAACTTCCTGTGTTATAAACATAAATCAAGTTGTGAACCCCTTTCTTCTGAAGGTAATCAAAAGTAAATTTCCAAGCGGTTTTGAATTCCTCTGGAGTGCAGTTTCCTTTTCCCCACCAAAACCATCCGCCAGTAAGTTCGTGAAAAGGTCTAAAAAGTATCGGAATGTTTTTACCATTTTTATCTTTTAAAGACAAAAAGAAAACAGCCGCTTTGTCTAACCAAGAAGTAAACTTTTTATGATTTTCGGCTCCAGGCAAAATCGTTTTTAAAGAATTTGGAACATTATCCCAAGCATTTTTTCCTGTTGCAGGATTGTCAAAATGCCAGCTGATAGTCGAAATTCCGCCTCTAGAATCTGCCTCAATAATATATTGTTTCATTTTAGCAAAAGGAACGCCATCAATATTATTCGGACTGTCATTTTCTAATCCCGCAATATCCCAGCCATAAACTGCAGGATAATCTCCAACGACATCTTTTATGTCACTGCGTCCGTCTTCGTATTTCCATTTTACTCCATAAGCCAAATCGTCTTGATGTCCGAATAAGAAACCTTTTTGAGTTAAAGTATTAAGTTCTTTATATAAAGTTTTAGTTTCTATTGTTGCTTTTTTATCTGAAAGTGACAAATTAGTATTACTAGTGCTTTTTTGAGACCAACACGAACTGCTTAGTGCAGTTACAGTTAAAAGCGTTAAAAAATGTTTTTTCATCGAAAAATAAGAGTTGGCTGTTTAGCTAAATGCTAACTAAACAAGGGTTTACGTTTTTTGAATAATAGCATTTCTTCTGTCGAAAATTCTCTATGCTATTAGCGTTAAAATTATTAAAACTATAAAAAGTTATTTAATAAAAAATGATTAATGTTTATTATTAATGTTCTTTTTAAAGAAATGATAAATTAATTTTTTCAAAGATAAACGGATGATTATAGTGTAATTAATATTATTTTATCAATTATATATCATATTATTGCATCAAAAAAAGAACATTTGTTTTCCTGAAATAGTTTTTAAGATGAGTAATACGAAGAATTTTTATAGAGAAATAGCACCGCTTGCTGCGAGTGACAGCTTTTTAGTTTTTGATCGTGTAAAAGATAGTTTTGATTTTCCAGTTCATTATCATCCGGAATTTGAGATCAATTTTATTCAGAATGGAAAAGGGGTTAAAAGGGTTGTAGGAGATAATATTGAAGAAATTGATAATGTCGAGCTAGTTTTGATTGGTCCCAATTTATATCACGGTTGGGAGTTGAATAAATGTACAAATAAAAAGATACACGAAATTACGATTCAATTTCATAACGATTTATTTCATGAATCTTTGCTTGCGCGACGTATCATGAATCCGATTCGAGATATGTTTAATAGATCAATTCACGGAATTCTTTTTTCTAAAAAAACAGCCGAAGAATTGATGCCAAGGCTCGTAAGGCTTTCTAAGCTGGATGGTATGGATTATTTTTTAGAGATTACTTCTTTATTGTATGATCTGGCCAATTCTAGAAATCAGCGTTTGCTTTCGACTTATACAGTAGACTATGATACTTTTGATGATTATGATAAAATGAAGTTAGTTTACGAATATGTGCAAAAGCATTTTTCTGAAAAAATCACTTTAGAAGACGTGGCAAATGTGGCGAGTATGTCGATAATTTCTTTTAACCGATTCATTAAAAAGAGAACTGGAAAAACTTTTGTGAATTATATAAATGACATTCGTATTGGTTATGCGGCGCGTTGGCTGGTAGAAAAAGATATGAGTGTTTCTGAAGTTGCTTTTAAATCTGGTTTTAATAATATAGCAAATTTCAATCGTAGTTTTAAAGCTACAAAAAATTGTACACCAAGCCAATATCGTGAAGAGTTTTCTGGTTTAAAACGAATTTTATAGTGATGCTTTTTTATCACAAATAAATATTATTTTTAACGAAAACGTTTGATTTTTAAGATTTCATTGTTTTTTTTGCATCGTTTGTGTTCTAGAGAGAGGTATGATTGCGAATAATTTAAAATTTATGTGCTTTTATTTTTATATGTGTTTTTTTAAGGGCTTATAGTAAAAATATTATCATTAAATGATATAATACTATCGATTTGATAATCCTCTCTGTTATAGATTTGTTAAATAATTTAAAAGTAAAAATTACCCAGGCATTTACTTTTGGATTATGCAATAAACAAATTTAACTAACCAAACACTTATTATGAAAAAACTAATGACTAGCTTCATTCATTGGAGGGCTGACCACAAAGCCATTCCTTTGATATTATTTTTGTTACTGACTAGTAATTTTATTACAGCTCAGGTAAAGGTTTCGGGAACTGTATCTGATGAAAAAGGGTTATCTATACCAGGTGCCAATATCATAGTTACAGCTACAAAGAAGACGGCTTCAACAGATTTTGATGGTAAATATTCTATCGAAGCACCTGCAAACTCTACTATTTCTGTTTCATTTATTGGATATGTTTCGCAAACTATCAATGTTAAAAATGGCGGAACAGTAAACGTTGTCTTGAAACTTAGCGCAGAAGATTTGCGTGAAGTTTTGGTAAACGTAGGATATAGAAGCGTGAAGAAAAAGGATTTGACAGGAGCTATTTCTACTGTTACTACTAAGGATATTGCAGACTCTCCACAAGTATCTGTAGATCAATTGTTACAAGGACGTGCTGCTGGGGTAACAGTTACGAACAATTCTGGACAGCCAGGAAGTAGTGTGTCGGTTAAAATACGTGGTACTACTTCTATCTCTGGAACCAATGAGCCATTGTATATTATAGATGGTATTCCGATTTCTGGAGATGCTGCCAATACTGCAACTGGAGGTTCAATTGTTACAGGTTATTTAGGATCGAATACAGGAAACGTAACTTCGAGTCCAATAGCTTTTTTAAACCCTAACGATATCGAGACAATGGATATTTTGAAAGATGCTTCTGCAACTGCTATCTATGGTTCTAGAGCGTCGAATGGAGTTGTAATTATTACTACAAAAAGAGGAAAAAAAGGAGCAGGAAAAATTACCTATGATACCTATTTTTCTATTCAAAATGTTACTCGTTTATTAGATACAATGACTTTGAGCCAATACGCTGGACAGCAAAATGCTTTGGCTGCAGTTTATGGTGTAGCGCCAAGAGATGAATTTGCTGTTCCATCTGTTTTAGGTAAAGGAACAAATTGGCAAGATGAGATTTATAAAACTGCGATAATGAACAATCACCAGATTTCATTTTCGGGAGCGAAAGACGGTACTAACTATTATATTTCAGGTGGCTATACCAATCAAGAAGGTATTGTTATTGGTTCTGGTTTCAAAAGATATAGTTTTAAAACAAATGTTGACAGCAAACTAAAAGATTGGCTTACTGTTGGAGTGTCTGTTGGAGCAGGTGTAACCAATGAAGATATTACAATCAATGGTGCTAGCAATGGTATTATCAGTACTTCTATTTTGTCTACGCCAGATGTTGCGGTAAAAGATACGAATGGCAACTATGCTGGTCCGCCAGCAGATGGATCGATTGGAGTTTGGATTAATCCGGTAGCTTCTGCATTGATGAATACTAATAAGTTGATTAAGAAAAATTTTATAGGAAATTTTTATGCTAACTTTAGAATTGCCAAAGGATTGGAGTATCGTTTTGACTTTGGTGGATCTACTAATATAGATAATTTTGAAGGTTTTCAGCCTACTTATAAATGGGGTTCAGCGGTTAGACAAACCAACATGCTGACAGAGAGAGCAAACAATTGGTATGGACTTAACGTTAAAAACGTTTTAACTTATAAAGTTGATGCTGGGAATCACCATTTTAATGTTTTGGCTGGTCAAGAGGCAAATGATAGTCATTGGTTCGGTAATTCGCAATCTGTTTCTGGGTTATTAAGTAATGATATCCATTCTATTAGTTTAGGGGATCCCGATTCAGTTGTTGCTTCAGAATATAAAGGAAGTTCTGCTTTATATTCTTTCTTCGGATCTTTTAATTATGACTATGATAATCGATATGGTTTACAGGCAACCATGAGAGCAGACGGAAGTTCTAATTTTGGTCCAGGTGAAAAGTGGGGTTACTTTCCTTCAGTTTCTGGGTATTGGAAACTTTCGAACGAAAAGTTTATGGAAGGAACTAGAGAATATATTGATAATATCAAGTTTAGAGGTGGATATGGAGAGACTGGAAACCAAAATATTGGTGGTGGAGGTTACATGAGCACGGTTCGCGCAATCAAATCGGCAATGGGGAACTTCTTTACGGTTAACAATATTGCAAATCCTGATTTAACTTGGGAAACTTCTAAACAAACCAATTTAGGTTTAGATTTTACACTTTTCAAATCAAAACTTCAAGCGACATTTGATGTATACAGAAAAGAATCTGAAGGATTTTTATTTGTGTTGCCATTGCCTTACTACGTTACAGGTACAGATGCGTATCAGGGAGGTTTAGGAGCGCCAAGTGTAAATTTAGGAAGCTTAAGAAATCAAGGTTTTGAGATGACTTTAGATTATAATGAGAAGTTTGGAAAAGATTTTTCATGGAATTCAAAAGTAATTTTCTCTACAAACAAAAATAAATTGTTGAGCTTACAAGATAATTTCGATTTGACGAAAGATGTATTGCTTAATGATTATACGACAAAAGCGGTAACTAAAACTATAGTGGGTCAGCCAGTAGGTCAATTTTACGGATATCAAGCAGTTGGTATTATCAGAACGAACGAACAGTTGGCCAATGCACCAATTCCTTTTACAGGAAATAAAGCTGTAAAAAGCCAGTTGGGAGATGTTGAGTATGTAGATCAAAACAAAGACGGTTTGATTGATGATAAGGACTTGACCTATATTGGTAATCCAGCACCAAAATTCACTTACGGTTTCAACAATACTTTTAAGTATAAAAACATTGATTTAGGTGTTTTCTTGCAAGGATCTTATGGTAACAAAGTAATGAACTTAACAAGACGTGCAGGTACTAAAAACCAACGTTTGTATGAAAATCAATTGGCAGAAGCTGCGGATTTTTGGACACCAGAAAATACGGATGCAAAATATCCAAGACCTGATGGCGGAGACGGACATCCAAATATTGCAATCTCTGATCGTTATGTAGAAGATGGTTCGTATTTAAGAATTCAGCAAGTTACTTTAGGGTATAATATGCCTTCAGATGTGCTCTCAAAAGCAAGCATTAGTAAGTTAAGATTTTATTTTGGTATTCAAAATCTTTACACATTTACCAAATATACAGGCTATGATCCTGAAATCGGATCATATAACCAAGATCCATTATTATCAGGAATCGATTCAGGGCGTTACCCAACCAATCGTAGTTTCACTTTTGGAATGAATTTAGAATTTTAATTACTACTCTTATGAAAAAATATATCAATATAAAGACCTTAGTTTTATTCTTAACGCTAGGTTTGGCAACTACTTCGTGCAGCGAAGATTTCTTAGATCGCCCATCTGAAGATAGTTACAGCAGTGACCAGTTTTATAATACAGATGAGCAGGTTGCAAGAACTACTTATGGAATGTATGGTGCAATGTGGGCGCCTTATTATACGAAGAATTTTTACGCATTATCAGAACTATCATCAGGGAATTGTTTGGCTTATGCCGATGGACCAGAGCTGATTCAGTTTAAATTGACTTCTGATAGTCCAATATTGTTAGATCCGTGGAGAGCTTGTTTTGCAATCATAGCACAAGCTAATAACTTAATTAATAATATTGAAAAAAATGCTACTGCAGAGGTGAATAAGGCAGTTATTAAAAACACTATTGCAGAAGCGCATTTTTTTAGATCGATAGCTTATTTTTATTTGGTTCGTTTGTATGGGCCGGTGCCTATTATTGAAGATAATTTGGCTTTGGCAAAAGATCCGATGGTGAATACCAATAGAATTGAAGATGTTTACACATTCATCGAAAACGACTTAAAATTCGCTGCAGCAAATCTAAAATCAAAAATTAGATCTAGAACTCCTGGCGGCGAGAATATTTTTGTGACGCAAGGTTCTGCTGAAGCATTTTTAGCCAAAGTATATTTATATGAGAAGAAATATGCAGATTCTAAATTAATGGCAGAAAAAGTGATTAACTCAGGTGAGTTTGGATTATTGCCAAATTTTGCAGATTTGTTTTTGACAAGTAAAAATAACAACGAAGAATCTATTTATTCTTGGCAGTGGTCTGGCGCTATCAATACTTATGGAGGAGGAAATTTCTCTAATATTCAATATGGTTTAGATATTTTGAATGATAATGCTTCATACGGTGCTACTTATGTGCCAAGTAATGACGTTCAGGATGCTTTTGAAATTGGAGATTTGAGAAGAAAAGAATCTTTTATGATTTATGGAGATTCTTATCCTAACATTAAAGGAGATGGTGTTGTAGGTTTTGTTATGGATAAAACCAAATATCCAGATGTATTAGCTAACACTGGAGCAGCGGTTAAGAAATATGTTGTAGGCCAGGTTACTAGCGAGACAGGTCCAGCTGATGGATGGGGAGGAATGAGTAACTGTAATTATATTATGCGTTATGCCGATCTTTTATTGATACATGCAGAAGCAACTATGGCTGGAGCTGATGAAACTACTAATGCAGCAGCAAAAGAATCATATAACAAAGTGAGACTTAGAGCGGGTCTTGGAACGTTAGGACCTAATGTACCTTTAACAAAAGCGGCATTATTCCATGAGCGTAGAGTTGAATTTGCTTTTGAAGGAGAATTTTGGTTCGATTTAGGAAGATTGCCACGTCAGGAAGCAATTAATATAATTTCTCAGCAAGATAGAGGTTTCGATTCGCAAGGGGTAATACATTATACGCCAACGCCAACTGATTTTATATATCCAAAACCAGATGTTGAAGTTAGAAAAAATCCAAAATTGAAAGAGGCACCAGTTCCTTACACTTTCAAATAATTTTTTAAAAGTAAATCACTATGAAAAATATAAAAAATAGAATGTTATTGAAGTTGTATTTTTTGGCTTCGATTTCAATTTTGCTGTTCGCTTCTTGTTCCAATGATGATTCGGCAGGTGGTTCATCTGGAAAGCTTGAAGTAACTGGAATTAGCAGATCTGTTGTTGATGATCCTTTGGTTGAAGGAGATAGAAAAGTTGATGTTCCTACAGATGTTATTAATGCAGGAAATTATTACATCATTCGAGGATCCGGTTTTGCGACATTGCAATCAATTTCGTTTAACGGATTAGAGTCTTATTTTAATCCGACATTCGTAACAGACAATGCAATTGTGGTTATGGTAGATTCAAAAACGCCATACTATAATGAAATGGACGAAATGAAGATCGTGACCAACTTAGGTACTCTGAACTATAAAGTGGCGATTAGACCCCCAAGTCCTAATATTAAAGGGTTTCCTGTTAATGCAAATCCAGGAGATGTCATTACCATTACAGGAGAATATTTCTTGCGTCCTGTAGTTAATTTTGGAGACATCCAAGTTGAGCCAATATCTTCTACATTAACTGAGATCGTGGTTAAAGTTCCTGAAGGAAGTTACTTGAAAAGTTTATCGGTAACAAATGTGTCTGGAACAACAGTAGCTCCACAAGTAATAGGTTCTGAAATATATGACGATGCTTTCACTAATATTTGGGGCTGGCAATCGCTGTGGGATGGAACAAATGAGTTTGATGCAGCCTACGCTAAAGATGTTTATCAAGGAACTAAGTGTGTTCAATGGAAAGCAGGTGAATGGGACGGATATGTTATTGGTATTAACAACTGGTCTTATCATGATACAGATAAATTCAAAGCGGTAAGATTTTGGGTTAAAGGTGAAAAAGCAGGAAAAGTAAAGTTTTTTGCTAATGGAGATACTGAGAAAAATATCGTGATCGTTGATGTCAGAACTTCTTGGACTTATGTTGAGGTGCCATATAGTTCGCTAGGTAATCCAACTGAATTATCTCAAATTGGATATCAGGAATTTGGCGGTTTTGGCGGAAATGTGATCTATCTAGATGATATCGGATTGGTGTTAAAATAATTGTTAGGATTCAAGTAGAGATTTCGACAAAGTTCGGTCTATTAATCAGAATCCATAATTAAAAAACTAAAAGAGAATTTATGAAAAATATATATAGTAAAATAAAACATATTGCTCTAAGTGTCTTTTTGGTTGTTGCAGCTTCTTCCTGCGATAACGAAATTGAAGATATTGGTGGAGCAGAGCAAAATTATAATACAGCATATGGCTTAATTCAGGCAAATAGTAATTTAACTACGTTTACAAAAGCAATAAAATTAGCTGGTTTGGAGTCGACATTAAACACAGCTGATAATTACACGTATTTTGTTCCTAACGATGCCACTTTCGATGCTTACTTGGTAACCAATGGATATGTAAATGATCTGGGATATCCAGATTTAACGCTAGTTCCTGTAGAAGATTTAAAACAACTTGTTTTAAGTCATGTTATTAAAGGTGTCAAAAAAAGAGTGGGCAAACTTGCAGGGGTTGAAGCCGATTATTTGGAAACGGGAGATTATGCTACAATGGCAAATGGTGTAAATGCAGATTTATACTTGTTAAGCATTAACGTAACCAACGGTGTTTTGAAGGTAAACGGATCTGATAAAGAAGCTCCAGGATTGGATTATTACGGATCAAATGGTTTTGTGAATGTTTTGAGTAATGTTATTGAGTTAACTCCGCCAGCTCCGGTAATTTCAGGATTATCGCAAGTGTTAGCTTCTGCGGGAGATGTTATTACAATTACGGGACAAAATTTTGTAAAAGTTAAAAGCGTAAAATTCGGATCTACTGAAGCGACATTTACTGCGGTTTCTAAAACAGAAATAAAAGCAACCGTTCCAGCCGATTTTGATTCGTACGCACTTATTGTTGTAGAAACGGAGTTTGGAGTGTCTGCTCCAAGCGGAATCGGACTTAAATATTTATTATACGAAGACTCATTGAAAGGATGGGGCTGGGGCTGGGGAGGAGACATTACCTGGGAAAGCACAGAAAAAGTGAGCAGAGGTACACATGCAATCAAAAAAGTTGCAGAAGCTTGGAGCGGACTTTTCATGCACTCAGATCTTCTTCTAAAAGCGACAGATTATCAATTTGTCAAAATGTCTATATTCCCAACAGAAAGCACTAAAATAATGGTGACCATAAATAGTGATACGGGCGATTCTGCTAAAGGCACAACTGTAACTTTAGTGCCAGGACAATGGAATAATATTTCAATTCCTATTTCAGCGTTACATCCTGAGCTTTTAACTGATGGAAATTTTGATAGTGTGTTTATTCAAGAATTTTCTGGAGGAACAATTACTCCGTCTAGCGCATTTTATATAGACGATATCGGATTTTTATAAAAAAAAAAATATGTTATGAGTTAGTTTGAGGTGTTCCCTAATTGAAAAATTAGGGAATATCTTTTTTATAGATCTTTTTTAAATGAATAAAGAATGAAAAAAATAATTTTAGGATTTCTTCTCAGTATTTCGGGTTTTGCTTTCAGTCAGGGCAACACACATAAACAACAGGGCGGAAAATTTGAAGGATTGGCAATGACACTGCCAATGGGGTGGAATTCATGGAATACGTTTGCAACTAATATTGACGAAAAGTTAGTAAAAGAAACGGCCGATATCATGGTTTCTTCCGGTTTGGCTGCTGCGGGTTATAATTATATAGTTCTAGATGATGGCTGGATGACGCACGAGCGTGACGCAAACGGCGATTTAGTGCCTGATCCAGAAAAATTTCCAAGCGGAATGAAAGCGCTTATAGATTATGTGCATAATAAAGGTCTGAAATTCGGTTTATATAATTGTGCCGGAACAAAAACGTGTGCTGGCTATCCAGGAACAAGAGGGTATGAATATCAAGATGCGAGATTTTATGCAAAACTCGGAATCGATTTTTTGAAATACGATTGGTGCAATACAGAAGGAATCACAGCAAAAGAAGCTTATACTACAATGAGCAATGCATTAAAAACTGCTGGTAGACCAATTGTTTTTAGTCTTTGCGAATGGGGTGATAATCAGCCATGGGAGTGGGGAAAACCAATTGGAAATCTTTGGAGAATTTCTGGAGATATCTATCCATGTTTTGACTGCGAATTCAAACATCCAGAAAATTGGTCATCTTGGGGATTCATGAAAATTGCTGATATGAGAAAAGATATTCGTAAATATTCAGGTCCGGATCATTGGAACGATTTTGATATGATGGAGGTTGGAAATGAAATGAACGATACCGAAGATAAAACGCATTTTGCAATGTGGTGCATGCTTTCTTCTCCTTTATTTACAGGAAACGATTATCGTAAAATGTCTAAAGAAACTTTGGCAATTTTAACCAACAAAGAATTACTTTCAGTAAATCAAGATAAACTTGGAATTCAAGGTTTTAAATATGTAATTTTAGATGGAGTAGAAGTATGGGTAAAACCGCTTTCAGATGGAGCTTGGGCAGTAAGCTTTGTCAATAGAACCGAAACTTCAAAAAAAGTGAATTTCGATTGGAAGAAAAACAATATAAAAGATGCTGATTTTGGTTATGAAGCCGATTTTAGCAAGACAATCTTCAAAATAAAAGATCTTTGGAAAAACAAAGAAATTGGAAATACGAAAAAGGCTTTTGTTGCTGAAATAGCTTCTCATGACGTGATTACTTTAAAGTTAATTCCTTAAATCTAATTGATTATGAAGTTTAGTAAAATTTTAGCGCTTGTTTTTGTATTTGGGTTTTCATTTTCAAATGCTCAGGTGGAAACACATGGAAAACTTAGCGTAAATGGTACTCAATTGGTAAATAAAAATAAAGTGCCAGTTGTTTTAAGGGGAATGAGTTTTGGATGGCATAGTATGTGGCCAAGGTTTTACAATAAAAAAGCCGTTAGTTGGTTAAGAAAGGATTTTAATTGCAACATTGTTCGTGCGGCATTAGGAGTGGAGCTGGGGGAGTATTCGTACATGAAAAATCCAGAATTTTCAAAAGAGAAAATAGAAGCTGTTATTAAAGGAGCAATAAAAGAGGATATTTATGTGATTGTTGATTGGCATACCCATAATATTAATTTGAAAGAAGCTAAAGAGTTCTTTGCAGAGATATCAAAAAAGTATGGTAACTATCCTAACATTATATATGAGATATTTAATGAGCCTGATTATGAAACTTGGGCAGAGGTTAAAGCTTATTCTGAAGAGATAATTAAAGTAATTAGAGAAAATGATCCTGATAATATAATTTTGGTAGGTTCGCCGCATTGGGATCAGGATGTAGATCTTCCTGCTTCAGATCCTATTTTGGGGTACGATAATATAATGTACACAATGCATTTTTACGCCGCTACTCATGGGAAAGAATTACGAGATAGAACTGATGCAGCAATAAAAAAAGGACTTCCGATTTTTATTTCAGAATCTGCAGGGATGGAAGCTTCAGGTGACGGGCCATTAAATTACCAAGCTTGGCAAGAATATATAGATTGGATGGAGGAGAGAAAATTGAGTTGGATTGTATGGTCTGTTTCTGATAAAGACGAAACCTGCTCGATTTTATATAAATCTGCTAAGTCGGGAGGAAAATGGAAAAATAAAGATCTGAAAGAATCTGGAGTAAGGGGCCGTGAATATTTTAAAAAATATAATCAATGGACCTATGAAAGATATTTGCCTTCAAATTGGAAGGAGACTGGATATCGCCTGAAAGACTAAAATCATGAAAAGATTGTAATGATTTATATTTAATATGAATTAACAAAACGGACGCACTAGAAGGTGCGTCTTTTTTTATGCCAATATTTAAGCAAATGTAATTTCCCATAACCTTTATAGATATACAATTAAAGGTCTCTTTTTGTCTCTTTATTTTTTGAAAAATGAAGTTGAGGTTTGTAGTGTAGTATAACGTTTGAATGGTTTGTTTTTGTAAGAATTTATTTGAGGTGAAAAAAGGAGGGTATATTTGTTTTTTGTGGCTTGTTTTGTTTTGTTGTTTTTGATATTTTTCAACACACCCCTGTAAAAAATGGGGGTATTGGTTTTTAAATTCACTTTTTTTAATGTTTGATGGTTTGTTTTTGTAGTATTTTTTACTTTTTACATTGTAAAAATCAAAAAAATGGTTAAAATTTTGTTGTTGAATTTTCAAAAACAATTATCGATAAATGTCAAATCACGATTATTGGAGATTTAATTTTTGTAATCCGTAATTCTTCGCCTAAAACGTCAAAAAAGCAGTTTCGAATTATTCTACTCATACAAAAGTTAATAAATTCGCTAATGAAAATGATGATGATTTGAAGGGCGCATGAAAGGTTTTAGAAATGACTTATACTATTAAAATAGATATATAAAAGATTAACTAACCAGAATCAATTAATAACTAAAAACCAAATTAAAACATGAAAAAAGCATTTCACATTTTAGCCGCGATGTTAACAAGTTCTTTTGCCTTTGCCCAAGAAGAGGAAGCAGCCGCTACCGCTCCAGCAACCACATGGGGAGGTTCTGCAGATGCGTACTATAAATATGATTTTTCAAAACAAATGAATGGATTAACGAGCTTTACCAACTCACAGAATTCATTCGAATTAGGAATGGCATCGATTGAAGCAGGTCATACTTTTGGAAAAGCTTCTGTTTTTGTAGACTTAGGTTTCGGAAAAAGAGCAGCTGAATTTTCATATAATGAAACGCCAGATAAAGATGCAAGCGCAAAATTTATGATTAAACAATTATTTTTTACATACAATTTAACTGAAGAGTTTAAGGTAGTCGCGGGTAGTTTCGGAACCCACATCGGATATGAAGTGTTAGATGCAGTAGATAATAAAAATTACAGTATGTCGTATGCGTTTTCGTATGGGCCATTTTTTAATACTGGGGTTAAGGCACAATATACTTCAGGTCACTTTACTGCGATGTTAGGATTAACCAACCCGACAGACTTTAAATCGGCTATGGACGCAGGTTCTTACCAAAAAACATTCATCGGGCAAGTAGGATATATTGGAGATACAGGAAGTGCTTATTTGAATTTTACAACAGGAAGTAGTAATCCAATTCCAGGAAGTACAATTCCAGTTTCAGACGAAAATAAAACGCAGTTTGATTTAACTGCATCTAAAACAATTAGTGATAGTTTCGCTCTTGGATTAAATGCAACTTATGCAAAAACAACAAATGATTTTGATAGTAATTTAGACGGAGATTGGTTTTCTGTAGTGGGTTATGCTAATTATACTTTCAATCCAGCATTACTTTTGGCTTACAGAATAGAATATTTTGATGCTAAAGATGCCGCTCCAAGTTTAGGAACTTTAGCAGGATCAAGTGTATTTGCCAACACAGTTTCTTTAAATTACAAAGTTGGTAAGCTTACCATAATTCCTGAGTTAAGATACGATGCGGCTTCTGAGGATGTATTTTTAGACAAAAATGCATTGCCAACAGGTGGAAGCTTCTATGGTTTAATTGCAACAACATACTCTTTCTAGAGATAAAGATTGATATTTTTTTTTTTTTTTTTTGGAGCTGTCGAAACATTCTAATGTTTTGGCAGCTTTTTTACATTGTGATGAGTTTTAAGTTATGAGTTATGAATGCTGTTTAATCATTGTTTAAAATTGCTGTGTGT
The DNA here is from genome assembly GCF_023656565.1 of Flavobacterium tyrosinilyticum. Taxonomy (GTDB): domain Bacteria; phylum Bacteroidota; class Bacteroidia; order Flavobacteriales; family Flavobacteriaceae; genus Flavobacterium; species Flavobacterium tyrosinilyticum. The sequence goes on along the minus strand of NZ_JAMOKG010000003.1, from coordinate 1,194,019 downwards.
TTTATTTATATGATTGTAGAGACGCACCGCAGTGCGTCTTTTACGAATCGTAATGGTAAATTGATTAATATGATTTATATTGTGGAAACGCACCGCAGAACGTCTTTTTGCAAATCGTAAATAGTCAATCGATTAATAGGATTGTAGAGACACGCCGCAGCACGTTTTTTTTGATATATGAATCGTTAACCGTATTATGGTATATTATTATGGAATAAAAAAACGCATTTCTAAAATCTAGAAATGCGTTGTATGTTTTTAAAAATTAATTTTTATTTATTGGATCTGTTTTTTGTAAATCGAATAAATAGTATCGATGGTTTTTCTATCTAAGACTGAAGTTGCATCAGTTTGGATATAATGCAGTTTAAAAGCTTGAATTGCGGCACTCAAATTTTTAGTATTATAGCCTATTATTCTAAGCGCTGGTTCAATTTTAAAATCAAAAGGAGCAGGTTCTAAGACTTCGTCTGGCCAAATTCCGAATCCTTTTTCTGCTAAAATTTTCCACGGAAACAATGCGCTCGGATCTTGTTTTCTTCCTGGTGCAATATCTGCATGGCCTAAAAAGTTTTGTGTAGGAATGTTGTAATCCTTTTTAAGTTTAGTTAATAAAGCCATTAAGCTGTTAATTTGCGCCTCGGTAAAAGGTTTAAAGCCATTATTGTCTAATTCAATACCAATTGAACAAGAGTTTAAATCTGTTGTTTTTCCCCAAGTAGAATTTCCAGCATGCCAAGCTCTTAGATAATCATTAAGCATCTGTACCACTTTTCCGTTTTCAGAAATGATATAATGAGCGCTTACCTGAGTTTTGGTTTTTGTAAAAGTATTAATCGTCTGTTGCAGCGAATCTTGTGCAGTATGATGAATAATAACAAAACTTGGTTTTCTTAAATTAAAATTTACAGTACCAACCCATTCCGTATTTATTCCGTTTACCAAATAAGTAGAGCCGGTTTTAGATAAAGTGTCTTTTACGATTCCCAGTTGTTGTGCGTAAGAAGTGTCAATTGCCAAAGGTGGAACCGCAGGAATTGTTTTGGATTCTTTGCTTGTAATCTGGTTTTCTAAAGTTTTCAGTTGCTGATCATAAGCTTTTTCAGTAGTCTTGTACGGATTTGTAGAGCAAGAGCTAATTATAATAGCTAAAATGAGATAACAAAAATGCTTTTTTGTCATAATTCGTTGTTTTATAGTTAATAACGATTATTCTGAAATTTTCGTATCTGGTGCGTCTTTTACTTCTTTGGTGTCTTCTTTAGAATCTTTATCTTTTTTCTTTTTTGATTTGGTCTTTTTTACTTCTTTTAAAGAATCCATAAAAGTTTTATATTTTTCAACTTGGTCTGGATTTAAAAAAGCGCTAATTTTTTTATCGGTACTTTCGCGTAAAGCTTTTATCTGCTCAATTTTTTGATCTTGATTACTGTTTTCGTTTTTTAATAAAATACCTTGCTCACGTATACTGTCAGCCAAAACATTCGAAATTGCAATTGACTGCAATTCATCTAAATTGATCTGCTGTTTCATCTGATCTACAATCAATGCTGCAGTTTGCTCAGGAGGAGTTTCCTTAGGTTTGCTTGGTGTGCTTTGCGGACCAGCCATCATACTTCTATCCATGCCCATTCCGCCGCCTCGTCCATAACCGTTACCATAACCATTATTGTAGTATCCGTTTCCGTATTGAGCAGAAACAGTATTGAAACAGAATAAAGTGAAAACGAAAATAATTAAGTTTAGCGTAAGTTTCATAAAAGTATTTTGTCTAATGTTAGCAATAGTTAAGTGTAAATTTAAGCAGGTTCTCCGTATAAATCAAATTCTGTTGCTTCAATTATCTTGATATTAACAAATTCTCCAGTTTTTACATAATGTTTAGAAGCATCAATTAGAACTTCGTTATCAACATCTGGACTGTCAAACTCTGTACGTCCTACAAAATGAGCTCCTTCTTTTCTGTCAATAATACATTTGAAAACTTTACCAACTTTCTCCTGATTCAAATCCCAAGAAATTTGAGATTGCAATTCCATAATTTCGTTTGCTCTAGCTTGTTTTACATCATCTGGAACATTGTCTTCTAGTAAATAAGCATGAGTGTTTTCTTCGTGAGAATAAGCAAAACATCCCATTCTGTCAAATTTCATTTCCTGAACGAAATCTTTCAAAATTTCAAAATCTTCTTGAGTCTCACCAGGGTAACCAACAATTAATGTTGTTCTAATTGCCATTCCAGGAACTGCTGCACGGAAATCTTTTAATAACTGAGTAGTTTTTGCTTGAGTTGTACCACGTCGCATTGATTTCAAAATCGAATCTGAAATGTGCTGTAGCGGAATATCTATATAATTACAGATTTTAGGTTCGCGTTTCATTACTTCCAAAACATCCATAGGGAAACCGGTTGGGAAAGCATAGTGTAAACGGATCCATTCAATTCCTTCCACTTGTACTAAAGCTTCAAGTAATTCTGCAAGATTACGTTTTTTATAAAGATCAAGACCATAATAAGTTAAATCTTGAGCAATTAATATTAATTCTTTAACCCCATTTTTAGCAAGACCTTGAGCTTCTTTTACTAATTTTTCAATTGGTTGGGAAACATGAGAACCTCTCATTAACGGAATTGCGCAAAAACTACAAGGTCTATCGCATCCTTCAGCAATTTTTAAATAAGCATAATTTTTAGGAGTTGTAGTTAAGCGCTCTCCAAGTAATTCATGTTTATAATCTGCGCCTAAAGCTTTTAGCAATTGAGGTAATTCTGTTGTTCCAAAATACTGGTCAACGTTCGGAATTTCTTTTTCTAAATCTGGTCTATAACGCTCAGATAAACATCCTGTTACGAAAACTTTGTCTACAAGTCCTTTGTCTTTTTTGTCTGCATATTCCAAAATCATATTTACCGATTCTGCTTTTGCATTATCAATAAACCCGCAAGTATTGATTACAATAATGTTTCCTTCTTTTTCTGCAGGAGCTTCATGTTCAACTTCTTTTCCATTTGCACGCAGCTGTCCCATAAGGACTTCACTGTCATAAACATTTTTTGAACACCCAAGAGTGATTACGTTAATTTTGTTCTTTTTTAAAGACTTGGTTCTCATACTTTTATAAATTGGAGTGCAAAATTACACTTTTTTTATTCAAACAACACTAGTTTGCAGTTTGTTTTAGCTGTTTTTTATGAAGTTAACTCTTCTAGTTGCTTGTGTTTTTTGAGTTAGATTTGAATTAAAGGGTTTTTGAAAGGATAAAAAAAATCCGCCAGATAAAAACCTGACGGAAATTTCAATCATCTATTTTGATTTTTAATTACAATTCAAATAATAAAGTCATAGTAACATTGTTCAGTTTTGAGGTAATATTAGCTCCGTCTGTAAATCCTCTTGTAAAGAAACCTTGATTTGACTCTCTTTCTAAATAAGAGTAAGCTAAGTCAAGTTTTGTAGATCCGAAATTATAACCTAAACCGGCAGAATAGCTGTTTAATTCACCAACTGTAATTCCGTTTTTGTAAGGACTTCCTTCATAACGGTATCCACCTCTTAAACTTAATTGTTTTATTTTGTACTCAGCACCAATTCGAAGTTCGCCCGTGCTGGTTAAAGTATTGCTTATATCATTATTGATTTCTCTAAATCCAGCATCATTTGTAGGTTTAAATTTGCTGTTGCCATAATTTCTTATACCGTAATCAACGCTTAATAAACCAGATTTGCCAAAAACATAAGCGGCGCTGAAAGTCCATTTGTCTGGAGTTTGTAAAGTGTACGATTCGTAAACGTTTACAACATTAGGATTTACGTTAGCGTTTATTGCTGGCCCACCGTCTGCTTGTCTGGTTGTATATATACTTTGAGAAGCTTCATCGTACAATTCGTACCAAGTATTAGATTCATAAGCTAGACCAAGTCTAAAGTTGTCTGTCACTTTTCCTATTGCCCCAAGTTGGAAAGAAAAACCATTTCCGTATGTGTAAAGTTCGTTGTTGAAGCGTAAATTTGAAATTGTTTCGTATGGCTGTAACGGATTGTTATTGTCTTCGTAAAAACTTGTAGATCTTCTATAGTCAGTTATATGAACATTTAAGTTGGCACCAAGATAAAGTCGATCTTTATAGGAAGTTGCAATATTAAATCCTATTTTGCTATTGTATCCTCTAGTGTAAACTTCGTTTTCTTGGTAATAGTTCCCGCCTGGAGGAATGTTGCTTAAATATTGAGTGTTTTCTGGATCAATAGCAACTGGGTCTATGACATGTCCCCAGTATCCCATATAGGCTTGCTGTTCTGTATAATTTAAATCTCTATAGTCTAAACCGTCTATATATTTTAAAGGAATTCCATTTGCATAATCTAAGAAATAACCGCCAACTGAATTGGTAGGATTCGTTCCTGCAGAAAAAACTTCATTATTGAAATTATTGGTATTCTCATAAGTTGCACCAATCGCAATCTTGTTCCATCCAACATTTGGATTGTTATTTTTAAATACAAAAACACCTCCTGCTTGATTTAGGATAAAAGAGTTCTCTTTATCTGATGTTTCAGTTCCGAAGTAATTAGAATTGTTTTTAATGTTCTGATTGCTAAATGTTACTCCAACTTGATTGCTATTAAAAATTGCAGATCCAGCTGGGTTAACACTTAAAGAAGAAATGTCTCCTCCAACTGCTCCAAAGGCACCGCTCATGGCTCTGTAGCGTGCAGTACCGGTAAGATTTTCTTGAGAATAACGTAAAGCATCTGAAACTTCTTGTGAATATGACGCGCTGACAGTTAGTCCTGTTATAAATAGGAAAAATATTTTTTTCATTTTGATAAGTTTAAGTTAGAAATTTAGAGGGTTGAGGAAGAATTATCTTCTGCCTCCACCGCCACCGCCGCCAGATCTCATTCCGCCACCGCCTCCACCGCCGCCGCTGTATGATCTAGAGCCTCCACCGCTATTGCTAGGGGCGTAACTTCTTGAAGATCCACTATTGCTAGGAGCATAGGTTCTTGATGAGCCGCTGTTGTTGCTAGGTGTGTAAGTCCTATTTGTCGTAGTATTTCCGCTATTATTATAAGATCTTCTATTGCTGTAATTGCTATTGTTGTAGTTTGAGCTATTGTCGTAAGATCTTCTGTTTGTAAATGTAGGGCTGCTTGTTCTTCCATTCATATTAGAACTTCTGAAGTCAGTGTATCCGTTTGATCTGTTTGTGGTATAATTTCTATTTGTTGTGTAACTTCCTCTATTTGTAGTATAGTTTCTGTTAGTGCTATAGCCTCTATTGGTGCTGTAGTTTCTGTTATAAGCATAGTTTCTGTCACCATAATAGCCTGCAGAGCCTCTTCTTCCATAGTTGTAAGAATAATTGTAGCCGTAGTATGGATATCCCCAACTTGGGTAACCCCATCCTGGATATCCCCATCCAGGGTAGCCCCATCCGTAATAAGGGTGCCCCCATCCATATCCATAACCGTAGCCGTAATAAGGGTAGCCCCATCCAAATCCGAATGACCATGATGGACTAGAGTAAAAATTTACAGAAACATCAGAGCTGCTGCTTCCCCATGCAGGATAACCTGCAGAGGCAGTTTGGGTACTGTCTGAATAGTTAGTGTAATTGTCAACGTCTGTAAATATCTCAGTCGGCTGATTGTCATCTTGTAATGATCTGAAATATTCTTTGTATTGATTGTTTGTACCTGTTTGTACATATTTAACTGATGAACCACCGTATACTCCATCATTATCGTAATAAGATGAATTTTGGTAAGAACCACATGATGCAAGCAGTAAACTCAGTAATCCGATTAAGTAAAAATGATTAGAGTTTTGGCGGAGTGAAAGGTAAGTTTTCATATCTGTGGTGTTTTTTATTGTTGCACATTACAAAATTAGTTAGTTTTGTCAAACTATTTAGTTAAAATTGTATAAAACAAAATTTGTGCCAAAAAATATAATATGAGTAAGAACCTTACTACAAGATCAGAAGATTATTCGAAATGGTATAACGAACTGGTTGTAAAAGCAGATCTAGCTGAAAATTCAGGAGTTAGAGGATGTATGGTAATAAAACCATACGGATATGCTATTTGGGAAAAAATGCAAGCTGAGTTGGATCGTATGTTCAAAGAAACTGGACATCAAAACGCATATTTTCCTTTGTTTGTACCGAAAAGCATGTTTGAGGCAGAGGAGAAAAATGCTGAGGGATTTGCGAAAGAATGCGCTGTTGTAACGCATTATAGGTTGAAAAATGATGAGGATAGACCTGGGAAACTAATGGTTGATCCAAATGCAAAATTAGAGGAAGAGCTTATTGTTCGACCTACAAGTGAAGCTATTATTTGGTCTACATATAAAGGATGGGTACAATCTTATAGAGATTTACCTTTGTTAATTAATCAATGGGCTAATGTGGTTCGATGGGAAATGCGTACACGTTTATTTCTAAGAACTGCTGAGTTTTTATGGCAGGAAGGGCATACAGCTCACGCTACAAAAGATGAAGCAATTGAGGAATCAGAGAAAATGATGAATGTTTATGCTGATTTTGCAGAAAGCTTCATGGCGATTCCGGTTGTAAAAGGTTTTAAAACTGAAACAGAACGTTTTGCTGGAGCAGATGAAACGTACTGTATTGAAGCATTAATGCAGGATGGGAAGGCATTACAAGCGGGAACATCTCACTTCTTAGGGCAGAACTTTGCAAAAGCATTTGATGTTAAGTTTGCTAATGCTGAAGGAAAGCAAGAGCATGTTTGGGGAACTTCTTGGGGAGTATCTACTCGTTTAATGGGGGCGTTAATTATGACTCATTCTGACGATCAAGGATTGGTGTTGCCTCCTAATTTGGCTCCAATTCAAGTAGTAATTGTTCCTATATATAAGACAGATGAACAATTGGCTCAAATTACAGAGGCAGTTAAGGATTTGACAGCTAAATTGAGAAAATTGAAAATCACTGTCAAGTTTGACGATAGAACAACGCAAAAGCCAGGATTTAAATTTGCAGAATGGGAACTTAAAGGAGTGCCTGTTAGAATTGCAGTTGGTCCAAAAGATCTTGAGAACGGAACTTTTGAGGTGGCAAGACGTGATAATTTGACAAAAGAAGTGGTTTCTAACGAAAAAATCGTTGAACACGTAAATGATCTTTTAGAGCAGATTCAAACAGACTTATTTACAAAAGCATTAGATTATCGTAATACTCATATTACGGAAGTAAATAATTTTGAGGAATTTAAAGAAGTTTTAGAAGGAAAAGGAGGCTTTTTATCTGCTCATTGGGATGGAACTGCTGAGACAGAAGAGAAGATAAAAGAGTTGACAAAAGCGACGATTCGTTGCATTCCTTTGGATGCTGTAGAAGAGGCGGGAACCTGTGTGTTTACTGGGAAACCTTCTTCTAAAAGAGTGCTTTTTGCTAAGGCGTATTAAAAAAATATAGATTTTTTTGCATTAGGTGTTGCGCAAATAAAAAATAGATGTATCTTTGCATCCGCAATACAGAAGCGCGGTCCGTTCGTCTATCGGTTAGGACGCCAGGTTTTCATCCTGGTAAGGGGGGTTCGATTCCCCCACGGACTACAAGTTATATTACATATTGAAAAGTTTCCAACTTAGGAGAATATTGGTCCGTTCGTCTAGGGGTTAGGACGCCAGGTTTTCATCCTGGTAACAGGGGTTCGATTCCCCTACGGACTACAAATTAGTTGTAAATAAGTTTTGTAAAACAAAAATTGGTGTCTCGGTTTTTGTTTTATTAGTTAAAACCAAAGTGATTGTTTTGCAATTGTGGGAGGTTTTTCTTTTTTAACTAGTATTTATAATAATTATTACATCTAAAATTAAAAGAAAATGGCAAATCATAAGTCAGCATTAAAAAGAATCAGAAGTAACGAAAAAAGAAGAGTTCTTAACAGATACCAGCATAAAACTACTCGTAATGCTATTAAAGCGTTAAGATTAGCTACTGATAAAGCTGATGCTACTGCAAAATTATCAACTGTAATTTCTATGATTGATAAATTAGCTAAAAAGAACATCATTCACGATAATAAAGCTTCTAACTTGAAGTCTAAATTAACGAAACATGTTGCTAAATTGTAATTAATACAATTTGTAAGATATATAAAAGTCCTCTTCTTAGAGGACTTTTTTTTGTTTTAACTCCACATGTAAATGAAATTCCAATAAAAAATAAATTCCAAATTCCGATATGTGAAAAGATTGGAATTTGGAATTTAAAATATTGGAGTTTTAAGAATTTTATAAACCTTAATGTAATTTTGTACTGAAGGTTTTGGTATTTGGAATTTAATTTTTGGAATTTTTCACTCTAAATCAATTTTCTTTTTAAGGTATTCCAGCATTGGCTGTGTAATAGGTTTGGAAAGAAAATCTATTATAATAGGATATTTTTTTGCTTTAGCAAGATCTTCGGGATCAATAGTGGAAGATAATACGATTACTGGAACGGTATTAAATTCTTTGTAATCTGAAGAAGTGAAATGGTCTAGGAATTCCCATCCACCCATAATTGGCATGTTTAAATCTAAAAAAATTAATTCTGGTCTTTTCTTAGCTTGATCGTTAGTGTATTTTAAAACATTGAAATGATGAAGAGCTTCTTCGCCGTTTTGAGCTGTAATAACTTCGTGTGAAAATGAAGATTTTGAAATTACCTTTTTGCATAGCATCAGTGTGATGGGGTCATCATCGATGCATAAAATCTGCTCAAGCATAATAATTAATTTTTAAATGTTATTGTAAATGTAGTTCCTTTATTGACTTCACTATCGATAGAGATTGTTCCTCCCATGGTTTCTACCTGCGATTTTACAAGGTATAATCCTAAACCTTTGCTGTCGGGATAATTGTGGAATCTTTGATAAAGTCCAAATACTTTGTCGCGATTTCTTTCTAAGTCAATTCCGATTCCGTTGTCTTTAAAGGTTAAGATTGTTTTTTGTTCTATTTGTTCTGCCGTTATTGATATTTTTAATTTTCTATTTTCTGATTTGTATTTTATAGAATTAGTAAGCAGATTTAATAGAATGCTTTCTATATAGGCTTTATTGGTAATGAGTTCAGGGACTTTATCAAATTTAAGCTTAATTATAGGTTTGTGTAATTCAATCTGAAATGAAAGCTGGCTGAATACATTTTCAAAAACTTCTTTTAGAGACACTTCCTCTTTTTGCATCGAAGGATTGTCTTTTATAATGATAACTTTTACTAAATCATTGATGGTTTCGTTTAGTAAATGAGTCGATTTTGTAAATCCGGCTAATATTTCTTCTAGCTCTTCATTTTCGATCGGAATATCTTCTATTAAATTTAATAGTCCGATTAAGTTAGAAAGTGGAGCTCTAAGGTTGTGCGATGTGATGTAAGAAAACTGTTTTAAGTCTTTATTGTTTTGTGTTAATTCTCGAATAAGATGTTCTTTTTCTGTTTCTAATTTTTTCTCATCTGTAATATCTCTTTGTATCGAAATCCAATGCGAGATAACGCCTTCATTATTAAAAATAGGAATCATAGAAAAGCGTACCCAATATTCTTCTTTACTTTTAGTGTATGTAATGGTTTCGATTAAACATTCCTCTTCGTTTTTTATGGCTCGCAAAAGTTTTTTTAATTCATCTGAATCCGATTTTGGTCCTTTGAAAATGTTTGGCGATTTGCCAATGATTTCGTTTGACTGATAGCCTGACATTTGAGAAAATGCAGGGTTTACATAAACTATTTTCGGTATTTTTCTTTCAGAAGAATTGGCTTCAGTAATTAAAATAGAATCTTTAGATTGTGTAATTACGGTTTCTAAAAGTTTTAATCGCTGTTCTTCTTCCTTTTGTTTTGTGATATCTTGAATGGCTCCAATCATTCTGATGGCTCTTCCGTTTTCATCTTTTAATAAAAAACCTCGATCAAGAACATATTTGTACGATCCATCAGCGCATCTAAAACGGTATTGATCTTGCCATTTTTCAGTTTTTTGTTCTATAAAAGAATATAGTTTTATTGACATTCGGATACTGTCTTCTGGGTGAATTTTGTCAAACCACCATTTAGAAGTTTTTCCTACTTCTTTTGGGTCATAGCCAAAAACACCTTCAATTCCTTTATTCCAATTAATACTGTCCTCTTGAATTTTCCAATCCCAAATAGTATCGCTGGTTGCTTTTGCTACAATGTCATATTTCTCATTAGATTCTTTTATTTCTTCGTTGGTTTTGTTTAACTTTTCAAAAATAGTTATGTTTCTTTTTTCGTTTTTTGAAAGGATAAAGCTAAAAACCAATACTGTAATTAGAATAAATATAACATCTTTTACTAAGGATAGATATAGAAATTCTGATGAGGAAAAGTAGATTATGAGTAATTTATGACATAGGACCGCCATAATTATCGAGATGATGGTATAAATAAGAGTAATTTGGAGAGTTTTACTTTTCATCACTTCAAATATAGTTAATTTAACTATAACTAAACGTATGTTAATGTCATTTTGGAACCGATATTTTTAGGATTTATATTAACTAATTGATTGTATATACGCAAACTATGGCAGAAACATTTTTTTTTAAAAAATAAAGTGTACCTTTGCGCCCATTAAAAATCACAGATGGAATCTATTAGAAACATTGCAATTATTGCCCACGTCGATCACGGTAAAACAACTTTGGTTGATAAAATTATGTATCACTGTCAGTTATTTCGTGAGAACGAGAACACAGGTGATTTAATCTTAGATAATAATGATTTAGAGCGTGAGAGAGGTATTACAATTACTTCTAAAAACGTATCGGTTCAATATAAAGGAACAAAAATCAATATTATCGACACTCCTGGCCACGCCGATTTTGGAGGTGAAGTAGAACGTGTATTGAACATGGCCGATGGTGTTTGTTTGCTAGTTGATGCTTTCGAAGGTCCAATGCCTCAAACTCGTTTCGTTTTGCAAAAAGCGATCGATTTAGGATTGAAACCTTGTGTAGTTATCAATAAAGTAGATAAAGAAAACTGTACTCCAGAAGAAGTTCACGAGAAAGTTTTTGATTTAATGTTTGAATTAGGTGCTACTGAAGAGCAGTTGGATTTCCCAGCGGTTTACGGTTCTGCTAAAAACAACTGGATGTCTGATGATTGGAAAAATCAAACAGAAAACATTGAGCCATTATTAGACATGGTTATTGCTAATGTTCCAGCTCCTAAAGTTTCTGAAGGAACTCCTCAAATGTTGATCACATCTTTAGACTTCTCTTCATTTACAGGTCGTATCGCTATCGGACGTCTTGAAAGAGGAACTTTAAAAGAAGGAATGCCAATTTCTTTGGTAAAAAGAGATGGTAAAATCATCAAATCTAGAATTAAAGAGTTACACACTTTTGAAGGTTTAGGCCGTAGAAAAGTAGAAGAGGTTGTTGCTGGAGATATTTGTGCTGTTGTGGGTATTGAAGGTTTCGAAATTGGTGATACTATTGCTGATTTTGAAAATCCAGAAGCTTTACAAACAATCGCTATCGACGAGCCAACTATGAGTATGTTGTTTACAATTAACGATTCTCCTTTCTTTGGTAAAGAAGGTAAATTTGTTACTTCTAGACATATTCGTGAGAGATTAACAAAAGAGCTTGAGAAAAACTTAGCGATGAAAGTTGGAGAAACTGATTCTGCTGATAAATTCATGGTTTTTGGTCGTGGTGTACTTCACTTATCTGTTCTTATTGAAACAATGAGAAGAGAAGGATACGAGCTTCAAATTGGTCAGCCACAAGTTATCATCAAAGAAGTTGATGGTGTGAAATGTGAGCCAATTGAAGAATTAACTATCGACTTGCCAGAAAACCTTTCAGGTAGAGCGGTTGAGTTTGTAACGATCCGTAAAGGAGAAATGCTTTCTATGGAAGGTAAAGGAGAGCGTATGATTGTTAAATTTAATATTCCATCTCGTGGAATCATTGGTTTAAGAAATCAATTGCTTACTGCTACTGCTGGTGAAGCTATTATGGCACACCGTTTCATCGGGTACGAACCATACAAAGGAGAAATTCCTGGACGTAACAACGGTTCGTTAATCTCTATGGAAAACGGAAAAGCTATTCCTTACTCTATTGATAAATTACAAGATCGTGGTAAATTCTTCGTTGATCCTAACGAGGATATCTATGAAGGTCAGGTAATTGGAGAAAATACTCGTAGCGACGATATGACGGTTAACGTTACTAAAACGAAAAAACTTTCTAACGTACGTTCTTCTGGAGCTGATGATAAAGCTAGAATTATTCCAGCTATCAAATTCTCATTAGAAGAAGCTTTAGAGTATATCCAAAAAGATGAGTATGTTGAAGTTACTCCAAAATCTTTACGTTTAAGAAAAATCTACTTAAGCGAAACAGATAGAAAAAGATATAAAATCTAATTCGATTTAATTTTCAATATAAAAAATCCCAAATTCCAATTCTGGAGTTTGGGATTCTTTTTTATGTATAATGTTTTTATTGGAATTGGGAATTTTAAAAAAAATGGGATTTATTAAAAGTTATCTTTTTAAACTAAAATGCCCTTTGACATTTTTTCCATTAACAAAAAGGAGTGTAAACCAATAATCGTCTGAAGGCATTTCTCTTCCGTTAAAAATTCCGTTCCAACCTGTACCATTTTGAGTCATTTGTTTTAGCAAATTTCCATAACGATCAAAAATAGAAATAGTATAAGCTGGCATTTGATTAATGTTTTTAATAACCCACAGATCATTGTAGCCGTCTCCGTTTGGAGTAAAGAAACGCGGATAATCCAAAACATATACTAAAAACGAATTAGATAAACCGCACCCATTTTTGTCTCGAGCTTTTACATTATATACGCCCGGATTTACTTGTGTGAAAGTGGGGCTGTCTTGAAAAACAGTTCCGTCCAGAGAAAATTCATAATTTCCAACACCCGTATACTGAACTTGAATTGTATTATCAGTTCCAGAAAAATCTTTTACATCTGCTCCCGTAATTGAAGCTGGTTCGGATAAAACTATTTTAAAATTTTTAGTTTTTTCGCAACCATTTGCATCTTTTACAGTTACGGAATAGTCACCAGCACTATTAATTGCGGTAGAATTTGTAGTGCCTCCATTAGACCATGCATAGCTGCTAAAGCCAGTTGCAACGGTTAGCGTCATTTCATCTCCTTTACATAAATAATGCGTTTCTTCTTCAAAATTAGGAGGATCAAATGTGTGTACAATTAGTTCTATTGAAGTAATATCATAACAACTTGGACCATTTACAACGCGAGCATAAATCGTCTGGCTGTTTCGAGTTGTATTTTTGAAAATATTAGGTAGCTGATTGGTTTCGGTAAGGGCATCAGTAGCGGTTAAAAAATAATTGATTGCTAAGCCTGCAGGCAGACCTGTTAAAATTTGAGGAGTCACTTCTGCATTTAAATCAAATTGATACAAACCGTCTTGTATATCGTCTCCATCGCAAGTTGCTACTGGAGATTGGTCTGGAATAGTAGAATTAGAGATGTTTAGTGTAATTTCAGCTATTTTATAACAGCCAAATGTGTTTTCAATTCGGGCAAAAATAATTTGATCTGCACCTTTATTGGTATATCGTTCCGGATTTAAAATTGGATTTGTTTTTGCCTGAGCATCTGCCAAAGTTTCATAATATCCCTGATTAATAAATTGAGAATCATTATTTTTGATGAAATTGCCAGCTTTGGTCAAATCAAAAATTGAAATACCATCAGTATCATCATCACATTGCAGTAAAGAAGTATTTGTCGATGGGATTTCGGCAGCAAATTCGACAGTGATTTCTCCAACAGAAACACAAGTTGTATTGCCCAAGGTTGCCTCCACTTTATACGTTCCCGATGATGTTACGTTGTAAGAAGGAGATGTAACACCTGGAAGTTCAGAATAAGTGTTAGACGCATCTTTTTTAAACCATTTAAAAGTATAACCTGTAGCACTCAAGTTGGTGTTTAAAGCATAAGTTTGGCCATAACAAACAGGATTGTTATTGGCTACAGTTCTGTTTTCTCCAAAATTTATTTTAGTTACAAAACTACCCGCTTCTATAAAAACAGCAGAGTTGTATTGTCTGGTTGCATCATCGGCAACGACCAATTTTAGATGGTATGTTCTGTTCGGAATTACATTTGTAGAGGCATTCATTACAATAGTTTGCCCTGCATAATAGATGGGACTTCCATTTGCATTATAACCATTAAAATAGTTTTCGTTTAAAGCTTCACATCCTTCTAAAGGCTGGCCATAATTGTCATTTACGGTTTCAATTTTAGGATGAACCGTTGTAGCTGACACTGCCGTAGTTGAATTAGGTAGAACGGCAAGATTTTTATATTCTTCAGAACTTCCGACTTCTTTAATTAAGAAAGCAAATCCATCTGAATAAGTGCAAGGAAAATTAGTTTGATATTCATTCGAAGCAAAGATATAATTGAAGCTTATTGAATTGGTCTGCGCTGTAAAATCAAATTCTATAAGTGTTGCTTGCGTGCTATTCGTAATTCCTAAAGCTTTATTAAGATCTGCGTCACCATTCCAACCTAAAATCCTTACTCCTTTGGAATCTTGTTTGTAAAACGGTCCTTCTGCATTTTTGCTAGGAGAAGTAGCTAAAACAATTCCTCCTGAAAAAGGAAAATTGGCACCAGCTGTAAAGGAACCGTAACTTTGTCCACTTAGATTCGGGTTTCCTGATGCCGTTACACTTTGTACATCAATACAAGAACTATTTATTAAAACATTTTGAATTAAATCTGTTGGTGTTGCTGTGTCGGTAACAGAAATATTCTGTGCACTGATTTTATGGAAAAAACAGCACAAAATTAGAATTAGAAATGTTCTTATTTGACTCATAGTAGCAAATATACTACAAATCTCTATTTTTTAATAGTTTGTAAGAAAAATATATAAACACAAAAGTCCAAGCTAAAACGATTAATACAGCAGTATAATCTACACTGAAATTACCTTCTGTTTCGATTCCCATTTGAGTGCCAATATTTTTAATTACCGATAATCTTGGTCCAGGATTAGCAATTAGATTTGACATTGATTCTAAAGGTAAAAACTGTGTGATTTTTTCCTCAGTATCGCTGTTTGGGAAAATTTTAAAAGCCAAAGTCCCTCTTATGATTGCTTCAATAATGCTCCAAACTAAAAGAAAGCCAAGCGCAAAGGCAGAACGTTTTACTAAAATTCCTAAAAACAAACAGAACGAAAAGAATCCTGTCAACTTTACAAAAAAGGCTAAAAGATAATCTAAGTCAGAAAAAATAATTCCAAATTCGGTATAAGATGAAAAAGACAATCCTAGAAGCAAGCTCATGATAAATACGAAAACAGTAGATCCAAAAGCAAATAAAACTACAGTTAAGAACTTGGATAGAATAAATTCTTTTTTGCTTAAACCATCTATTAAGTTCTGTTTTAAAGTTCCGTAGCTGTATTCATTCGCCATCATAGAAACAATTACAATAGCCAAAAAGAATTTAAGCCAAGCAGCCACATACGTATTGAAATGCCAGATAAATGGAAAATTAAAGATTCCCATTTCTGCCAAGTGAAATTTGAAAGGTCCTATATCAAATTTTATTGCAGCGATTAAAGCAATAAAAGAAAGTAAAACAAAATAAGTTAGGGTTAATATACGGCTGGCTTTGTTCATCCAGATTTTTTGAAGTTCTATAGAGAGAAGTCTTTTCATGGTTTAGTTTTTTTGAGCGATGGCGTTTTTGGTTAATTCTAAAAATTGAGCTTCTAAACTGTTTTTACGTTTTACTAAATGGCTTAAAACAATATTTTTAGAAAATAAAAATTGGTTTATCTCTGAGGCAGATAAGTCAGAATTTAAGTAAACTAAAACTTTTCCATCTTCTTCAGCAATTCTATCAATAGCAGGATGTTCTGATAAAACCGTTTTTAAAACTAAATTATCTTCGGCTTGCAACTCAAAGAAACCTTCGTTAGAAGACATTCCGTCAACAGGGCCCGAATACAAAACTTCTCCTTTTCTTAAAACAATTACTTGGGAGCAAACTTTTTCTACTTCGTCCAATAAATGGGAAGCCAATAAAATAGTAGTTCCTTGCGATGCAATTTTTTTAATGATATCTCGAATTTGATGAATTCCCTGAGGATCTAATCCGTTGGTTGGTTCGTCTAAAATTAAAATTTCAGGATCGTTTAAAAGTGCCGATGCAATTGCCAGACGCTGTTTCATTCCTAAAGAGAAAGTGCTGAATTTGCTGTCTTTTCTTTCGATTAAACCCACCAATTCCAGTTTTTCATTAACTTTAGAATAGTTTATATTTTTGATTTTGCAAACCAATTGGAGGTTTTGCTCGGCCGTCATGTACGGATAGAAATTGGGTCTTTCTATAATGGCGCCCACTTTTTTTAAGGCATCATGCGTTTCTACATTGCCATCAAACCAGCGATAATTGCCAGACGATTTATTAACAACATTTAAAACAATTCCTAATGTAGTCGATTTTCCGCTGCCGTTTGGCCCTAGAATGCCATAAACGCGACCTTTTTGTATTTGAAAAGATACATTTTTCAAAGCCTGAATTCGGCCGTATCTTTTGCTTAAATTCTCAATGGTTAATATGGTTTCCAAATTTTTCTGGTTTTAGTTTTTAGTATGACGAGTCAAGTTGATTTTTGTTACTTTAAATTCTAACTTTAAATCGTATTGATGTAAATTTGTAATAAAGATATTTAAAATGAGCGAGCCTTTAATGGTTTTAAAAAAACCGTCTTACCCTTTAACACAGCCACTTTTAAGCTATTTAGAACGATACGAGCGTATTTCTAAAGTTTCTGTGTTTTATGATGACTTGCTTCGTTTTTCAGGTTCTATAAATGTTTATGACAAATATGATAACGATACGCTCTGGATTCGGGTGTATTACGGTGAATTTGAGCGCAATGAAATTGATTTAAATCTAAAGAAAATTTATTCGCTTCTGCATTCTGATGGAAATAGCGAAATCATTCAATTTCTGAATGTCGATGCTATTGATTATTGTACATTCGGAAATTCGAAGCCTTTTAGAATCAAAGTCCGAAACATTCTCAACGATAACTATGTTCATTTTTACATCAAAAAAGCGGATGCTTCCCGTATTTACGGATTAGAATTGGAAGATATTCTTTCGCCAGATAAAATCAACTTTTTGGTTTATAAAGATACCTTGATCGAAGAGCATATTATCGGAATTCCAGGCGATGTTTTTATGGACACACTTCTGGATAAATGTAGCGAAATGGAAAAAGCGCAGATTGCAAAAGAATTTGTAAAATTTAACGAACGCTGTATGATTCGTCTTTTGGGAGATATGCGCGCTTACAATTATGTAATTGTTCCAATTCACGATTTTGATCAGGTTGTTTATAAAATTCGTCCAATCGATTTTGACCAGCAATGTTACGAAGGAAATTTTAAAGTTTATCGCCCACAGTTTTTTAAAGAAAATTTCCCAATGATTCAGTTGATCAAAGAGAAATTAGAAGAACGTTCCATTATTCAGTATAAAGATGAGGAAAGAGCGATTTTAGCAAAACGTATTCATTCTGCCGAAACCAGAATAAAAAAATTACTGAGTATAATGTGTCACGATACCATTTCTACTCATGAACATCTGACGCAGTTAAAAATGGAGTTGTACCGTTATACCAACGATATGAAGTTCAAAAATGCAAAATCGATGGGACACGTTATGCAAGCCGCGTTTGAATTTATTACACGTAATTTTAAAAACACTAACTTAGTTTAAAGTTTTAGCCACAGATTTCACAGATTAAAAGGATTTTTAAATCATTATAATCCTTTTAATCTGTGACAAAATAAAAAATAATATTATGAAAAAATCTTTTTTAGTAGCCGTTTCTATAGTTTTATTGGCGTGTCAACAGCAGTCAGATAGCAAATTAAAAGAACTTTATTCCCTTCCTAAAAAATTAAAAGAAGTTTCGGGAATTGCCTATTTTCCTGAAACTAATTTGCTTTACACTTTAGAAGATAGCGGAAATAAAAATGCTATTTACGCCATTGATTCTAAAGGAAAATTAGCTAAAACAATCACGATTTCTAACGCTACAAATGTCGATTGGGAAGATATTACAAAAGACAAATCTGGAAATATTTATATCGGAGATTTCGGAAACAATGATAACGAAAGAAAAGATTTGTGCATTTATAAAGTTGCAAAAAATCAATTGAATTCTGATTTAGCCAAAGCCGAATATAAAATTTCATTTTCGTATCCAGAACAAAAAGAATTTCCTCCAAAGAAAAAAGAAATGTTCTACGACGTTGAAGGTTTCTTTGAACATGGAGGTTATTTTTATCTCTTTACCAAAAACAGAAGTAAAGGCTTTGATGGAACAGCTTTTATCTACAAAATCAAAAATGCCGCAGGAACTCAAAAAGCAGTAAAAATTGGCGAATTTAAAACCTGCAGTAATTACAACCATTGCGTATTAACAAGTGCAACAATAAGCCCAGACGGGAAAAAAGTAGCTTTATTAAGTCATGATAAAGTACTTTTATTTAAAGATTTTAAAGGAGATTTATTCCATAAAGGCACTCATACAGAACTCAATCTAAATCACTTCTCACAAAAAGAAGCCATCGTTTTTAAAGACAACAATACTTTATTAATCGCCGACGAAAAAACAAATAAAATAGGAGGAAAGGTTTATGAGTTTAGATTCTAAGATTCTGAGATTCTGAGATGCTAAGATACTAAGGTTCTAAGTTTTTCAGAAAAAAGTTAGCCACGAATTCACGAATAATTTAATTAAAATTCGTGAATTCGTGGCTATTTTTTTTAAACTCAGACCTAAAACTTAGAATCTTAGCATCTCAGAATCTCAGCATCTTTTTTAAAAGCTATATGCTGCTCCAAAAATCACCCTTCCAATTTCGTCAGGAGATTTGAAATAAGAAATTCTGGCTGTGATAACATTTATGGCATTCAGCCAAAGTCCGCCGCCGTAATCGTGATGCCATTTTTTAGAATCTTCGCCATCAAGCCAAACTCTTCCGTAGTCGAACCCACCTAAAATTCCATAAGTAAAAGGAACGATCGTTTTACGGATTTTTCCAATACTTAAGCGTAAATCCGAACTTTGAGAAAAGTACGAACTTCCTAAGAAACGCTCATTTCTAAAACCTCGTAAATCGGTATCACCACCAAGAGAAGCACCTTGATAGAATTCGTAATTATTATTGAAAATAGCCTTTCCTTTTACGTAAGTAGCCAATATCAATTTTCCGTTGTGATCAATCTTGTGTGTAAAACCTAAGAAACTCTCCAGAGTAGGGAAATTTTTCTTGGTATCATCCAAATTCGTTGTCCAAGTGGCCGCAACCATAAAGGCCATACCTAAAGTTGGTTTTGCAGCAAAATCTGAATTTTTAAAAAGGTATTTTACCTTTAGACTTCCAAAATTCTGGGTATTAAATACATCAGGATTTACGATTTCAGGAATATTAATATATCGGTTTTCGGTTTCTTCAACAGTCATTCTCTGAAAAATAGGCTGTATGCTAAATTCGCTTCCATATCTTCCAACATGTCTTATGGCTGTAGAAGCATTAAATTTTCTGATTCGGACACGATTATAATCCATTCCTAAATCATCATCATACTGCGACTCATTTCCATAACCAAAATAGTTCATGGCAAAGTTTGGAGTCGTATATAAAGATTCCACATCAATAACCCATTTTCCTAATAAGCCTGGGAAATGTGCTGCATAATTAAATTCTAAACCACCGGTGGCGAAATAGTAAAAAGCATTAAAAATGTGTCTTTGGGTGTAAGGATTTTGTTTAAAATTATTGACTGTATAATTTAAGTTTACGCCCATTTTTACACCATCATCAGGATTATATCCAATGTTCGGAAGTCCTGCAATTACGTTGTATTTAGGTTTTTCGTAGTTATACAAATTAACATCATAGTCATCTGTCAGTTGCGTTTGTGCCTTTGAATCTAAGTTATAAGTGTTTTCTTTTGACTTGAAATCGTAAACAATCACTTTTCTTCCGTTTTCAATGTTATAAGTGTCATTGTTTTGACCTCCAATCAAACGAATTTTAATGCTTGATTTTTCTTCCCCTTTTACTTCAAAAACATCATTATCGTCTAGTCCGTAAATCCAAAGATTTTTTGTTTTATCATCTGTTACATTTTTAGTGTAAAGCAATTTATCGCCTTCTTTTTTAATTCTGAAAACCTGAATTTCAATTCCTTTTTTTACATTATGGTTTAAAACAAATTTGTCTTTTTTGTCTGTTCCAGCAATCATAACGGTTTTGCTTAAGACATCAGAATATCTGCGAGCATACTTTTGAAGATCTCTTTTTCTGCTTTTTAGTTTTGCTTTTATTTCATCGACCGTTTCGTCCTGAACTTCTTTAGGCATGTTTTTGAAAGCCGCATCAATATCTGCATCTGTCAAGCTTTCCTGAATGTATTTAGCCTGTTCAACCCAATCTTTTTCTTGAGCAGTTTTTAGAAATGCCAAATCCATTGGATAAGGTTCTCTTCCTAGCCATTTTACATTGATTCTGTCGCCTTTAAAAGAACGCATATGACGAAGCGGAGGCATATTCATGATAAGCGAAAGCAAAGCGCCATCGTATTTTACAAAAGCCTGATCACGATCTCTCGGAATAGGTCTATAAATTACTTTACCATCTTCTTTATATTCAGCCCAACGCCATTGATCGCTGTGTCTGTCCCAATCTCCTAGAAGGATATCAAATAAACGTGCTTTTATATATTCTTTTTCATCAACGCCATATTTTTCATCTTTATGAAGATTAAGCATCATATCATCAGTTCCAATGATGTTGCTTGGTTTGCCAAAATTTTTACCGTCCAAATGATTGTCAGCTGGTCTTTCTTCTACCATATATAATTGATCTCCAAAACTGGCATTAAATTCACCCAAACCATTTTGTTTCGGAATATAATATAAAATCGGATTGGTATGTCTCAAACCAATTTGATCAGACATACTGCCAATTGCAAAAGAAGAATAAGGGTGAGAAGTAGTATAAAAATCAAATAAGAAATCTTCAACGTAGGTTTTGTCAAAGTCATTTACCACATATTGATCTTTAAAGGCAACTGACTGTAAAAATACTGTAGCACTTTTTTTCATCGCACGCATTATAAACTCACGACCTTTAGGATCAGACATTCTTAAGGAAACAGATTGATGTCCGCCGCCTTCGCGAATTGGTTTCAAGCCACCTTTTAAAGTATCAACCGTTGCTGTTGTGGCTTCAATTGGCATACTGTAGTATTTTCTGTAATGTTGCCCAAATAAAAATCTGTGAAACGCACCTTTTTGAGTCATTTTTGGAGAATAAATCGAAGTGGTTACCGTAGCAGGAAATTTATTCGGAATATCTGAAGCCCAGTTGATTTCTTTGGCTTTTATAATTTCGCGTTCAAAAAGTAACTTCTCTTTGTTATTCTCATTTCCATAATATGAGACTTTAGCATCGCCACTTTTAAACATTGTTAAGACAGCATAACCATTTCCGCCATATGAAAAATCATAAGGATTAATAGCTCTCGCAGCTTCTGATTTTGATCCTGCTCCGCTAATGATCTGCTGAATGTTTTCTTTGCTGATATATTGCAGATTGTGATCGTGTCCAGAAACTACAATGACATTTTTCTGCTTTTGCAAAAGCGTTTTTATTCTTTTAGCATAAATAGTATATTGCTTATTTTGAATATCCTGCGGACTAACTCCAGATGTTTTTCGAACTAAATTGATGAAAGAACCAATTACCGGAAGCGGAATTTTTTGTTCTAGAGGGAATAATTGTTTTTCTAACGAAAATTGTCCACCGTGGGTTCCATTGCTTAATAATGGATGATGAATAGCTAAGACAACTGTCTTTTCTTGATTTTTGTTTAAAAGGCTTTCTAATTCTTCAAAAAATGCTTCTCTAGTTTTTATTTCACAATTATCATTTATAGTTGGATGATCGTTCCAATCTTCTAAAAACCATTCACTATCAACAGCTATCAAAGTAGTAACGCTATCAATTTTTACATCTTCAATTGGGCATGATTTTCTCGGAAGAAATCCTTTTTTGTCATTCAAATATTTCGTGACAAAATCGGCTTGACGTTCTAAACCTTTAATTCCACTGTACCAATCATGATTTCCGGGAATTACAATTGTTCTTCCTTTAAAACCTTCCGTTAATTTTAATTGATTCGTTAGTTTTGTTTCTGCTAAAGCCTTGTCTTCAGGTTTTTTGTTACCTGGAAAACCTTTGGGGTAAATGTTATCTCCCAAGAAAAGAAGTGTCGATTTTTTATTTGCTTTTTTCAGCTTTTGGTGCAAAAGTTCTAGCGTTTGTTGCGCTTGTTCTTCGTCGGCATTTCCAGCATCTCCAACAAGAAAAAAAGTATGTGCAATTTTTATAGTGTCAGTTGCGTTTTCTGTTTCGTTGGCACTAACGTTTTTCCCGTACTGCGGTTTGCGCGTAGAACAAGAGTAAACGATAAATAGGGCCATAATTGCCAAAGAAAAGTTTTTAATCTTGGCAATAAAATGATTATCCAAAAACAATTTCATAATTTAGTGGTATAAAAATATTCTTTATGAATCTAATAGAACAATCCGAAGATTTTGTCGGTAATTTACTCAAAGATAAACTTTCTAATTTATATTCTTACCATAATTTTAACCATACTTTCACAGTAGTTACAGCGGTAAAAGAACTATGCAAAAAAGAAGATGTGGAAGGTGAGGACAAAGAGGCGCTTTTGGTTGCTGCATGGTTTCATGATACGGGCTACATCGAAGGTTATGAAAATCATGAGCATAAAAGCACTGAAATTGCAGCAGATTTTTTGCGTAAAAAAGGAAAATCGGAAGAATTTATTGCGCTTGTTTCAAGTTTAATTTTGGCAACAGTTAAAGAATATGAGCCTAAAACGCATTTAGAAAAAATTATAAGAGATGCAGATTACGCGCATTTAATGGGAGCGGAATATGCCACAACTTGCGAATTATTGCGTCTGGAATTGAAAAATGCAGGAATAGTTAGTTTTTCTAATGCCGAATGGACAAGAGAAAATTTAAATTTCTTACTGAATAAACATAGATTTTATACCGATTACGCTTTAAGAAAATGGCAACCATTGAAGGAAAAAAATCTATTAATGATTCAGAAAAAAATCAATAAACAGGAATTGAAAGCCGCTGCTGCACTTGAGGAGGAAAATAAAAAGAAAGAAAAAGCTGAAAAAGCAGAAAAACCAGACCGAGGAATTGATACCCTGTTTCGTGTCACTCTCGGAAATCACACTCGATTAAGTGGCATTGCAGATAGTAAAGCCAATATATTATTGTCTGTAAATGCGATTATTATTTCGATTGCATTATCGTCTATTATTCCAAAATTAGACAGTCCGAAAAATGCACATTTAGTTGTTCCCACTTTTATCATGCTGATGTCTAGTGTAATTACCATTATTTTTGCCATTCTTTCTACGCGTCCAAAAGTGACTTCTGGATTTTTTACAAGAGACGATGTGGAAGCTAAAAAAGTGAATTTAATGTTTTTTGGAAATTTCTATAAAATGCCTCTTGAAGATTACGATTGGGCAATGAATGAAATGATGAAAGACAGAGATTATTTGTATTCGACCATGATCAAAGATTTGTATTATCTCGGATTGGTTTTACAACGAAAATACAATTTACTCCGAATTGCCTATAACTTTTTTATGTTCGGAATTATCATAACAGTAATCGCGTTTGTGATTGCTTTTAAATCAATCTAGATTTAGACAACTTTGTCAAAGTTTCAAACTTTGACAAAGTTTTTTTATATAGAAATATTTTAAACACATAGAAACATAGTTTTTTCTTATCTACAAGAATAAAGAAAGAAACTAGTTTCTCACACATAGCTATGTGAATTGATGCAAGTGAAACGCCTTTTTTAAGTTTCAAAATCTATGTTTCTATGTGTTTAAAAACAAAAAAAGCTCAACTATTTAGTTGAGCTCATCTAATAAATCCTGATAAGTTATTTTCTTGATTTCCGAGTTTGAATTATTGTTGATTACTTTAACACGAATCGCTCTTAATCCAGAAACTCCCTGAAGATCTTCAACTTCAAATTGTTCAATAGAAGGCTCAAGAATTTTCTTGTGCTGTAAATATTTAATGTATTTTAAATATTCTGCTTCTTCGCTATTTTGAGAATATACAATTGTGATTTTTTCTTTCTCCGTAATTCTTTCGTTTGTTCCTTTAATATGCGATTTGTCAATTCGTTTTTTAACGACTTCATATCTTGCATTATAAGTTCCATCAACGTCAAAACGCTTTTCATCCATTCTAAAACGAATTGAAAGTGCAGAACTGAAAACCAAAATCAACGAAGTAACATCCAATTCGTAAGGCAGAGATTCTTTAAGATCATGATGCTCTAATTCCATTTCGCATAAAGTCTGCAATTGCCATAGGCGAAGATTATGCAAATACATGATATCGAATGGTTTCGTTGGCGAAATTGAAGCTCCAATATATAAATTGTGTTCTACGCCATCTGTTTTAAAACGTTCGTAATAATGCGGATAAATCTGTTGCGCTTCAACTTGTTTTCTATCTAAAACAGTTGCGAGTCTTTTATTGATAATTGACATGGCATTGTCGAACTTTTTTCGTTCGTGGTAAAACATTCCGGTTTTTTCATCCAGTTTTTCAAAGTACAATTTTTCCAGCTTTTCGCTTTTCGCATTGCTCTTAGTATTTTTTAAAATCGGATGAATTTCTTCTTCAATATAACGCTGAACATGTTGTTCTGTGTCTGCTTTCAGAGGAAAATCCAATTCGCTTCTAAGCGATTCCAGTTCAAATTTTCTCTGTTCCAAAAGAACAAGATTCGAATTAGATTCTTGATTATCAAAGATCTCCAAAAGAGCCGTAAGCTGACTTTTTAAATCAGTTTTTACCGTTTCATTTCGGTGTTCAGACGAACCTTTAATATCTATTTGGCCATACAGCGGATATACATTTTTAAAGACAATTTCTTTAAAAATATAATCCTTAGTATGATTCATATTCTGAAAGTAATTTTGTGATTCCCTTTTAAACTTCCAATAAACGCTAGGGTGAATTGTAGTATATTCTCGCTGAATAATCGCTTCGATCTGATGCTGCATATCAGTATTGTAACGATCAATTGTGTCAGTCAAATAGGGAAGAACCAAGTCTAGTTTTGTAGCATTTACGCTGTTTAAATCTCTCGGATTTTCAGAAACCAATTCAACAACACCCAATAAATGTCCGCTTTTGATGACTGGTGCAAAAATACAGCTCTGAATTCCTTGTTGTAGTAAATGTTCACCAAGTCTTTTATTGGTTTGTTCTTCAGTGAATTTGCTGACATTAGAAATAACGAAAGGTTCTCTATTGTCTAGTAAGTTTTCAAAAGAACAGCCAAAAAAAGCATTTTTGCAATCTACTTCCTGATCAGAAGAAAGTAAGAAGCTCTTCATCTGATTTTCGTATTTTGCTGGTCGGATAAATTTCTCTTCCTCGGGATTGTAGATAATAAATCCGACTTTTAAATTAGGAAGATTAAAAATGGACTGAAAAATATTAGAAACTTCTTGATCTGTTGCAACTGTTTTTGGTCCAGGTTTTAGCAAATTACTTTTCAAAATCGAAATAGCACTTTCTGTTGTGGCATCAAATAATGAAACAATTCCGAAGCCTCTTAAAATCCAGCTTCCTTTCGGGAACTTAGATTTCCACAAATTAATATCGTTATAATTATCTATTAATTGATCGATATCTTCTTGAGTTAATGGTATAGAATTTTCAGTTGGAATAATTTCCATGAAATCAGCATTGTACAAAATTCTATAATGCTTTTCAATACCATTTTCATCTGGAATGTCGTAGAAAAAGGGCTGATTGAAATCGATATGCTGTTTGTAATAGTTGCTTAAAATTAAACAGCAGTTGTTGATGTAAAATTGATGTTCGCTAAAATCACGAATTTCCATGTAAAATTCGTCTCCCGCATTTTTCAAAATTTTCTTGAAACGCTCCGTATAATTGAAAGAGATATTTTGAAACGGAATCGTTACCGCTTTTATTTCGTTCTGCGTCAATGCAGTCGGAAATAAATCGGCTAATATATTTTTAATTAAAGCTTCATTGTTCTTGATAACCGAATAATCCTGTATTCCAGTCCTAAGTTCCGGAATTAATTCAATCTGTTCTAAAATCGCTTTGGCATAGTTTGACCTGTAATCAACGTCTGATTGTGCAATTTCTTCAAAAGATTCGATTAGCTTGTGAAATGAAATTATAGTAGTAAAAGGACTTTCTTTAAAAAATTGAATATCCATCTGAGTAATTTTTTAATGCAAAATTAAGGATAAATTAAGAATACTCCACATTTTTTGATTTCTTTCCTCTATAGTTAAATAGTTGTTTTCCTTATAATTGATGGGTTCTAGGAAGGTCTTTTTTATTTTAACTAAAAATTAACATTATTAATAACGGAACGATCGTTCCGTTATTATATCTTTGTACTGTAATAATCGAATAATCAATAACTTAAAAACAAATAAAAATGAAAAGTTTAGAAAACAAAGTAGCAATCGTGACAGGTGGTAATAGCGGAATTGGATATGCAGCTGCAGCCGATTTAGTATCAAAAGGAGCAAAAGTAATTGTAACAGGAAGAAATAAAGAAGCTTTAGAGAAAGCGGAAACAGAATTGAAAGTTACAGGAATTGAAGCCGATCAATCTGATTTAAAATCAATTGATAATTTGGTTGAAGAAGTAAAAGCAAAATTCGGAAAAGTTGATATTTTATTCTTAAATGCTGGAATAGCAGCTTTTGCGCCTCTAGATTCAGCTTCAGAAGATCATTACGATAGTATCATGAACGTTAATGTAAAAGGAGTTTATTTTACCGTTCAAAAAGTATTGCCAATTTTAAATGATGGAGGTTCAATTATCTTTAATACTTCTGTAAATGCTCATGTTGGAATGCCAAATTCTAGTGTTTATGCCGCAAGTAAAGCAGCCGTATTATCTTTAAATAAAGTTTTTGCTGTAGAATTGGCTTCAAGAAAAATTAGAGTAAACGCAGTTTCTCCTGGCCCGATTGAAACACCATTGTACGGAAAAGTGGGTTTAGAAAAAGAAGAAGTAGAAGGATTAGGAGCTGCTTTAGGTGAGAAAATTTTATTAAAACGTTTTGGACAAGCTGCAGAAGTTGCAAAAACAGTTAGTTTCTTAGCCTCAGATGATGCTTCATTTATAACTGGATCTGAAATTGTGGTAGATGGTGGACTTATCGTAAATAGCGTATTATAATTTTTTTGACTAATTCAGGAACGATTGTTCCGTATTTTTATATCTTTGTAAATGAATTTAATTTGAATGTCATGGCTAGAACGAAAGAATTTAATGAAGATCAGGCTTTAGATAAAGCAATAGAAATTTTTTGGCACAAAGGTTACAACGGAACTTCAGCTCAGGATTTGGTAACTCACTTAGGTTTGAGCCGTTCTAGTTTGTATGATACCTTTGGCGATAAGCAGCAATTGTTTACAAAGTCGTTGCAGCGTTATCAGCAGCAAGCGCAAGATGCTGTTAAAGAGCTTTTAGAAAAATCTGAAAATGTTAAAGAAACATTACAGGCTATTTTTAAGCAAGCTGTGATCGAAAGTTTGGAGGACCGAATTACAAAAGGCTGTTTTATGGTTAACTCGTCTGTAGAATTGGCTATGCACGATGAAGAAATTGCCAAAATTGTAAAAAGCAACAGCCAAACGATGGAAGAAGTTTTTACAAATGCCGTTCAAAAAGGGCAGGAGGCTGGACATATTTCTAAACAGCTGGATGCAAAAGTTTTGGCTCGATTTATCTTTAATAATTATTCTGGAATTCGAGTTTTGGCTCGCGCTGGAGAAAGAAACAAAGAAGTTTACGATGATATTGTAAAAGCCGTATTTTCGGTTTTATAACATTAAAATTCAAGACAATAAAAAACGGCAGTTACATTTGTAACTGCCGTTTTCTGTATTAATAAGTAAGTAATAGAAAATGAAAACTTCTTAGCTTTTTTCTTCTTTGTTGAAGTAAACTAAGTAGTAATACATTTGTTTTTCTTCATCCCAGCCTTTTTCAACAAATTTTTCTGCACTTTCAGGATTAATAAAATCCATTTTAATCTGAATATGAGTATCCAAATTAATTACATTTTTAATCGATTTTCTAGCGTCAGAAACTGCTGCGTTGGCAATTGGGAATGAGGTAACATCTTCGATGCTGTATTTTTCTCCTTTATCAACTTTATAGTTTTTAAATTCAGGAATCAAATCAGGATTGTCTAGTACTTCATTCAAGAAATTCTGTTCTTCAAACTGATCATTTTTAGCGAAATAATTCACAGATCGGTTCATAAACATTACTTCCTCTTTCTTGTCTTCTGCTGGCAAAACCACGTCTTTTGCGAAGTTTTGACAGAATTTCAAATATTTTTTAGTGATGAAATTTTCATCTTCAAAAGCATCAACAGATAAAAAGTGCTCTAACCAGTAGCGTGCATCATAACGGTTGCTATCTACAGTTAGGATTTTGTATCCTTCTTCTTTTTTGTAGTTGAAGATCAAACATCCTTTATCTAATTTATTCAGGTTGATTCCCTGTTGTAAAATCATCTCAAGGTTACTGTTATTTTCTTCAAACTGTAAAAAGTCTGCTTGTAATTCACTTTTAAAAATTCCGATTGCATCAACAACATTGTTGTCAATACTTAGGTTTGTTAAATAAGTTACATAAACCTCTCCGTTTTTAATGTGCGGGTGATTTGACTGCTCGTATAAATGTTTTGTGATGTTTTTAGAAACCTCATGAACATTTGACGGATTTGCAAAAATCTCAGTTGCATACTTAAACATGTCGTTGTAGTCCAAGTCCACTTCGTGTGCAAACTGATAATAGTTTTCTTCTTTTTCTCTAAAAGGCTTAAAAAAGAATTCTTTAATCAAAGGAACAATTTCATCATTTAAGTTGAATGGTTGCTCTGATAAAAAAATAGCTTCGTTACGACTTTTGTTTCCAACGCGGTGTATGGAAAGGGTGTCGATGTGGGTATTGAATAAATTAATCATTTATTTTTAGGTTTGAAGTAACATAGTGACAAAGAGACAAAGTTTTATTTGCTAGCTTTTAATTTTTTTATAAAAGCGCTTAACATTCGCTCCAATTCTCTGCTTTCTCCGTTTGTTTTACTGAATTGGTACTCGGTTATATATTTTAGATTGAATGAAATTTCAAGCTGAGTTTGCATTTCAAATAAAGATGAAATAGAAATATTTAAGAATCTTAGCAATTCAGTCTTTCCATTTCTGCCATATCCTTCGGCAATATTACTCGGTATTGATACTGAACATCTTCTAATTTGTGAAGATAGTCCATAAATTTCTTCTTTCGGGAATGAATTTGTTAGTTGGTAAATTTCAGTTACCAGATTCATAGATTTTTGCCAAATTAAAAGGTCTCTAAAAGTTTTCATAGTTCATATTTAAAAAGTAAATATAAAAATAAGAAAAAACTTACGAATTAAAATATTTAACCCTGAGAGAAAACCTTTGTTTCTTTGTCACTATGTAACTTTGAGCCTGAAAACTTAATTCCAATTCTCCTCAAATCCATAATCTTCGAAGCTGTCATCTCCTTCGAACATGTCAAGATCGTCTTCGTCTAGGTCGTCTTCAAATTCTCCGTAGATATCATCATGCATGTCATCGGCTTCAAAGTTTTTTTCGATAGCGTCTGCTGGCATTTCACCGTGAGAGAATAAAGTTTCTGGGTAAGTGACTCCAACTTGTTCATCTTCAACGGCAGCCAATTCAACTAAGAAAGTCCACATACTGATGAAGTCATAAACGTAGATAATTTTAGTATTTTCTTTATCTAAAATACTAGATAACGGATAATCGTTCATGGTTCTTATTTCGCCAGGAACATCTCCTGTATCGAAAAGCGGAATTTCATCTTCTTGATTCCAAGTATCATCACAAGTATAAAATGAAGCCACTTCTGATCCGTCAAAGCCAAAAGAGTTGAAGATTGCATTGTGTAAATCCTCAAGAGTATCTTCCTCAAGAATAGCAATGTCTCTAAAAATATCTTCTTCGGCGTCTAGAATAACTCTAAATTTATAAACCATAATCTTTGTTTTTATTGAGAGGTCAAAGGTAAAATATAAAAAACGAAATACGAATTATGAATTACGATTTGTTGAAAAGATTTTAATCTTTTGAATTGCTGGAGTTTATTCAGTTTGGTAATCCTGCAAGGTTTTTAAAACCTTGTAGGTTTGTAATTCTATTTAAAGTTATACCTACAAGGTTTTGAAAACCTTGCAGGAAGAAAACAAAAACTATTTTCTCGCCAGTCTTTTTCTAATTTTATGATAATGTTTGTGATAAGTGCTGTGGCTTGGATAACTTCTGCTTGAAGTCATATTATTAAAAATCAAAGCCGTGAAAAGCAATATCATAACTCCTGTAAAAACGGGAGAAAGTACATATATATAACCTAAGGCTTTTACTTTTTCTGTTCCGATAACTGCAATTAAAGCTGTTGCTCCTCCAGGCGGGTGAAGCGTTTTGGTAATCTGCATTAAAATAATGGCAATCGAAACTGCTAAAGGTGCTGCAATCCACATAATGTCTGGAACTAATTTGTTGACTGTAACGCCTACAAGAGCAGAAAGTACATGTCCACCAACTAAATTTCGAGGCTGAGAGAACGGACTCTGAATAATTCCGTAAACCAAAACACTCGAAGCTCCAAAAGAACCAATTAAATAAACGGCATCAGGCCCAGAAAAATGTATGGATTGTACATAAGCTAAAATTCCGATTCCGACAAAAGAACCTAAAAATGACCAAAAGTGTTCCTTATAATCGATTAAAGTTTCTTTGTAAAGGATGTAACGTGTTTTACGATAGCTTCTTTTTATTTTTTCAGTTGGCATTATGTGGTATTATATTTTATTCGTTATGCTTTTAAATATACTTTGCTGTATGTTTTTTTAATCTCCAGATTATTATTAGCCTGTAAATTATTTAACTAAGCTTGGAGAATAACTGTATACTGTATACGGATAAATTGTTTTTGCAGTGTATTTTGAAATTAAACAAACTACAAGAATTGGGAAAAACAAAGTATAATCGTTTGTTAAACCGCAAACCAAGAATATCGCTGTAAAAGGCGCGTGAATACTTGCGCTAAGAACCGCAGCCATTCCGATAATCATAAAGTTAACTGGAATTACATTTACATGGAAAAAGCTGTTTAAGATCGAAGCCAATAGTAATCCTAAAAATGCTCCGATAAATAAACTTGGAGCAAAAACACCTCCGTCACCTCCAGAAGCCAATGTTATAGAAGTAACAATTGGTTTTAGGATTAAAATTCCAATAAATGTTAAAGCTAAAGTTATAGTTAATTGAGTTTGAGGCGCATTTCCAAAAATTCCTTTAATGGCGTGATAACCTTCTCCGTACAATTGAGGAAAAAAGAATAAGGAAAGACTTAAAACTGCTGAACCTAAAATAATTTTGTAATAATGTGTGTCGATTTTACCAAATTGTGATTTAAAGAATAAAACGCAGCGAGTTAGATAAACCGAATTCATTCCAGCTAAAATTCCTAAAAGAATGAAGTACGGAATCGCTTTTAAATTCCAAGTTACGATTGAAACTGCAAATAAAGGTTCTTCTTTTAAAATGGTTAATAAACCAAATGCAATAGAAACGGCAATTAAATTCGAAATCACAAATGCACGAGTTACTTTTCTTGAAATTACTTCGAAAGCAAATAAAACTCCCGCAATCGGACTGCTGAAAAGTGCTGTAACACCCGCGGCAACTCCCGCGCAGATTAATTCGGTTTTGTATTGACGGAAAACATTTTCTTTTTCATGAGCAACAGATCCAATAGTTGCTGTAGCAACAACAGTAGAAACTTCGATTCCTGTTGAACCTCCAAAAATAACCGTTAATAATCCGTTTATGAAATGTGATGGAATTTTATAAGAAGGAAGATTTTTAGATTTTGATGCTGTACTTTCAAAAACTTCTTTGATTCCTTTATTTTCTTTTTTCTTAAAAAGATATTGTCTTAAGAAATAAATTACCGATAGTCCGAAAACTGGAAATATGATGTAAAATACTGGGTGAACTGAAACTTCACGAAAGAAGATCTCTTCGTAATATTCCGTTATTTTTTTTAGTGAAATTCCGAGAAAGGCAGAAAGAAAGCCAATTAAAATAGAAACAATAACTAATTTTCGGAATTTGATTAATTGATGATTTTTTTTGATTTGCGCCGTTTTGTTCATCATTATAAGTTTGAGAATTCCGCATTTTTTTCTGCGGATTACAAAATTAAGCATCAAATTCGGTTTTTTCTAGAAAATGTTCATTTTAGTGTGTTAAAATGGACATAAACAGGAAAATTCTTTCGATATTGATTTTGCCACAAAGGCATTAAGACGCAAAGTTTTTTATTTAAAGCAACGATTAGAAACGCAGTTTGTCATTTCGACGAAGGAGAAATCACACTCGGGATTCGACAAAGATTGGCGACATGCTTTACGGAGTTTCTAGTGTGATTTCTCCTTCGTCGAAATGACAAAAATGAGAAAAAAACTTTGTGCCTTAGCGACTTCGTGGCAAAAAAAACTTAGCGCCTTCGTGGCAAAAAAGCCTAACGCTCATAAAACTCAATCGGCAATAAATCTGGATCTGCAATAAAAGTAAAGCGTTTTTCGGTCGTTTCATCAATTCTGATTGGTTCTGATTCTATGTTTTTTGAAGTTAAAAAAGCAATAGTTTCTTCTAAATTAATAACTTCAAAAGCCAAATGGCGCAAACCAACAGCTTCTGGTCTTGAAGGTCTTTGCGGCGGATTTGGAAAGGAGAATAATTCGATGGCATAGGAGCCATTCAAAGCCAAATCTAATTTATAAGACTGGCGTTCTTCGCGATAGATTTCTCTAATTATCGTTAAGCCTAAAATCTGGGTATAGAAGTGTTTCGATTTTTCGTAATCGGAACATAAAATGGCAATATGATGAACTTTATTAAGGGTAAGCATTATTTTTTTGATTCAGGTTCTTGATTTAATTTTCGAATGACTTTTGCAGGATTTCCAACGGCTAATGAGTTGTCTGGAATATCTTTTGTGACAACAGATCCAGCGCCAATAACACAGCCTTTTCCTATTGTTACGCCTGGGCAAATAACAGAATTTCCGCCAATCCAGCAATCGTCTCCAATTGTAACTGGATAAGCATTTTCTAGTGTTTTTCTTAGTTCAGCGTCAAGCGGATGTGAAGCAGTATAAATTTGAACATTTGGCGCAATAAATACATTCGAACCAATGTTTACCGGTGCGCAGTCTAGAACGACACAATTCACATTAAAATAAACATTTTCGCCAGCGAAAATATTATAACCGTAATCACAATGAAAAGGCGGTTCAATATATAAACCAGCTCCAGCATTTGGAATAAGTTCTTTTAAAATCTCTTTTGCTTTTTTAGTGACTCGGTATTCTTTTACGTTTAAAGTATGTAAGAGGTTTTTAGCATTTCGGCGTCCTTTTACCAATTCTGGATCAAAGGCGTTGTAATATTCGCCAGAGATCATTTTTTCTTTTTCTGTTTTCATATTTTACATTTTCGTCTTGGCAATTTTATCGTGTATTTTTACAGTTTCTTGCAAAGCTGCGGTGCAGTACCAAGGCGTTAATTCGGCTTCGAGTAAATTGGCCTTTATGGCCGGATCAGTGGCAACAAGAGCTTTGGCTTCTTCTATGGTTTCTACATTAAAGATGTAAATACCACGATAATTTCTGTCATTTTTCATGAATGGTCCTGCAACAACTAGTTTTCCTTCTTTGGCTAATTTACCAATGTTTTCCATGTGACCTTCAAAAAGTTTTTTGGTTTCTTCCTTAGAAGCGGTTGTATTGCTTCCAGATTTTAAAAGACAAAAAACATATTTCTTCATTCCGTATTCGTCGGCATGGAGAGATTTTGCGAGGTTTTCATCATATTTCACTTCGGTTTGCGAAAAGCCGATTGCATTAAAAACCAAAAATGCGACGACAAAAAGTATCTTTTTCATATCA
Organism: Flavobacterium tyrosinilyticum; assembly: GCF_023656565.1. GTDB lineage: Bacteria > Bacteroidota > Bacteroidia > Flavobacteriales > Flavobacteriaceae > Flavobacterium > Flavobacterium tyrosinilyticum. The sequence continues at coordinate 1,159,736 of NZ_JAMOKG010000003.1, read as the reverse complement.
ATGATTTTTTATTTTAACACATAGAAGCATAGCTTTTAAAACGTGGTAAAGGCATTTCATTTTTAGATTTCCACATAGAACTATGTGTTAAATCTAGATTTTTAAATATTCTTTTTGAGTTCCAAAAACCTATTTTTCTATGTGTTAGAATTAAATTAAAGCAATTTCTTCAAAATAACAATCTGTCCCAAATGATAAACATCATGCTGAATGATTCCGTGAATATCTTCATAAAAATTATGATTATTGTTTAGATCTATTTTCTCGAAATCCTCATCATTAAAATCACTCAGACAAGCACTCCATAATTCCTGAGATTTTGCCAGACTTTGCAGTGACTGCTCCCAAGCGGGTTCAGATGAATCTAAAATAGGCACAAAATAATTATGATCGGGAGTTGTAATTATTTCTCCTTGAACACGCTTTAATATGTTTCTTCTCCATTGTATTAGGTGATTGACAATTTCCCAAATCGTGTTTAAGTTAGGATTGATTTTTTTATAAGCCTGAGCTGCAGTTACATCTTTTAAAGTATCTGCCAAGGTCACTTCAAGCCACGGATTTCCATTATAAATGGATTGATACAAATTAGAAACTCTTTTACTTTCTGACATAGTTAATAGTTTTTAGAAACACGTTAGCTAAGATACAAATTAGTATTTTACAACTCATCCTCGAAAATCTACAATTGGGTTATTATATATTTTTTAACATGAATTGTTAAAATACATTTGCTTCATCAAAAACCAAAGATGACATGAAAACCAAATTATTTTTTACCCTTAGTTTTTTATTTTTTACTGCATTAATTTTTGCTCAAAATACAATTTCAGGAAAAGTAGTAGATCAAAAAGGAAAACCAGTTGCAGGTGCAAACATATATATTGACGGAACTTATGATGGAGCAACAAGTTCTGAAACTGGAGATTTCTCTTTTGAAACGACAGAAACAGGAAACAAATTTTTAGTTGTTAGCTTTTTGCTTTTTGAAACTTTCAAACAAGAAATTGATGTTGCCAATTATAAAGACCAAACGGTAAAATTAAGAGAAAATGTTAATGCTCTAGATGCGGTTGTGATTACAGCAGGAACTTTAGAATCTGGAGACAAGGCAAGAGTTTCTGTTTTAAAACCTCTGGATATTGTTACAACAGCTGGATCTGCCGGAAATATCGTGGCGGCATTACAGACTTTGCCAGGAACGCAGTCAGTTGGGGAAGACGGACGTTTGTTTGTACGTGGAGGTGAGGCAAGCGAAACTCAGACTTTTGTTGATGGAATTCGTGTAGCACAGCCTTACGGTGCAACAATGAACAATTTACCAACAAGAAGCCGTTTTTCTCCTTTCTTGTTTAGCGGAATCGCATTTTCTACGGGTGGTTATTCTGCAGAATATGGTGAAGCTTTATCAAGTGTTTTGCTTTTAAATACTCAGGACGAGGAAGATCATGAAAAAACAGATATAGGATTAATGACGGTTGGTTTGAGTTTAGGAAATACACAGAAATTCAAAAAAAGTTCTTTAAGCGTAAATATGGCTTATATCAACTTGGCTCCTTATCAGGCTGTGATTCCGCAAAATGTAGATTGGAATAATCCGTATCAATCACTTGGAGGCGAAACGGTTTACAGATATAACTTCACAAGTGGAATCTTTAAATTGTATGCTTCATTCGATTCTGAAAAATTCGATTTAAATCAGAAAAACGTCAATTTCGAAAACCCGATTCGAACTGATATGAACAATAACAACTTCTATTTGAATTCTTCATACAAAGGAAGTTTCGGAACAGGATGGCAGATTACTTCTGGAGTTAGTTACGGTTACAGCAAAAACAAACTTAAATATGATATCACGGGAGTTGATAGTCAGGAAAATGCGGCTCAGTTGAAATTGAAATTAAGCAAGAAATTTTCAAACTATTTTAAATTGTCTTTCGGAACAGATTATTTCATTACAAAATACAATGAAAATGTAGCCGATAATATTGCGCTTGATGTTACAAATGGTTACGATTCGAACATTTTTGCAGCATATACCGAAGGCGATGTTATGTTTTCTAAAAAACTAGCTTTAAAAGTAGGTTTGAGATTTTCTAATAACAGTTTGCTAAACGAAAACCATATTGCGCCTAGAGCCTCATTAGGATATAAAGCTTCAAAAAGTAGCCAGTTTTCTTTTGCTTACGGAGATTTTACTCAGACGCCAGTTGTAGATTATATTAAGTTTTCTAAATACCATCAGTTTGAAAGCGAGAAGGCAAGTCATTATATTTTGAATTATACGTTTACAAGACCTGGGCAAACCCTTAGAGCAGAGGCTTATTACAAAGATTATAGCAATTTGGTGCAGTATGATACAAGAGATATTCAATACAATTCTATTTTCAATAACAACGGATCGGGTTATGCAAAAGGATTGGATATTTTTTGGAGAGATAGCAATTTGTACAAAAACTTAGAATATTGGATTTCCTACTCTTATATCGATTCAGAAAGACAATATAAAAACTTTCCTTACATGGCAACTCCAAGTTTTATTGCGAATCATAATTTATCTGTTGTGACGAAATATTTCATTACAGATTGGAAATCGCAAGTTGGTTTTACAAACAGTTTCAGTACAGGACGTCCGTACAACGATCCGAATCAGACGCAATTTATGAATGGAAAAACAAAATCATACAATAGTTTGAGTTTTAACTGGGCTTATTTATTAACGACACAAAAAATCCTTTATTTCTCGGTTTCAAATGTGTTAGGAACACAAAATGTTTTCGGATACGATTATGCTAAAAATCCAGATCCAAGCGGAGTCTATCAAAGACAAGCCGTGGTTCCAACAGCAGACAGATTCTTCTTCGTAGGTTTCTTCTGGACGATTAGCCAGAATAAGAATGAGAATCAGTTGAAAAACTTATAAGCCGCAAAGTGACAAAGTAACAAAGTAACAAAGCATTAATAGTTTACGGGAGATACCTTTGTCACTTTGTTACTCAGAACCTTTGTCACTTAAAAAGAAACAATTCAGTAACCAAAATCAACAACTCAGTATCATTTAATTTTAAAAGAGTGAAAACCGATATACTTTTGAATTATAAATTGATAAACCGAGTTTTAATCATCAACAAAAAACTTAGAACCTTAGTAACTCAGAACCTCAGAACCTTAAAAAAAAAAGAAATCATGACCAAAATTATCACAATAACCATCTTATTTATCTGCAGCTTAATGTCTGCTCAAAATGTAAAATTAACTGTTGCTGTTTCAGGTTTAAAAAATGATACAGGAGTTGTAAAAGTAGGATTATACAATTCAGACGGAACTTTTCTTAAAGCAACTTACAAAAGTCTTGCTTCTGAAATTAAAGACAATAAAGCAGTTGTAACTTTTGATAATCTTCCTGCGGGAGAATATGCAATTTCTACGTATCATGATGAAAACAGCAACGGAAAGCTTGATAGAAACGCAATGGGAATGCCAGTAGAAGAATATGCAACTTCAAACAATGCGAAAGGATTTATGGGGCCTCCTTCCTATCAAGATGCTAAATTTAATGTCAGTAAAGATTCAAAAATTGAAATTGTATTCTAAAAAAACAAATAACTAATCTATATAAACAAACCATTAATAACTTATAAAATGAAAAAAATCATCACTTTAGTCGCACTATTTGTAGTAGTAATAAGTTCAGCTCAAACACAATTTGAACAAGGAATGAATAAAGCATTCGGACTTTGGAAAGAAGGAAAAAATACAGAAGCTTCTGCTTTATTCGAAAGAATTGCTGCGGCCGAAAAAAACAGTTATCTGCCAAATTACTATGTAGCTTTGATCAATGCAACAGCTGTATTTACAGAAAAAGACAAAACTAAAATCGATTTATTATTGACAAAAGCGCAAGATGCATTAGATATCGAATTGATAAAGGATCAAGCAAACTCAGAACTATATGTAATGCAGGCTTTAATTTACACAGGATATGTTGTGGCTGATCCAATGACAAACGGGATGAAATATTCTGGCAAAGTAATGGAAGCTTACGCGAAAGCAAAAGCGCTCGACCCAAACAATCCGAGAGCCGTTTTTGGTGAAGCAGATTATCAATTAGGAGGAGCAAAATGGACAGGAGTAGATACAAAACCTTTATGCGCGCAAGTTGATAAATCTATTGAACTTTTTAATACTTTTAAACCAGCTACACCTTATGCTCCAAAATGGGGATTGGATAGAGCTCTGGAAATTCAAAAAACTTGTAAATAATTCAATAGTTTATAAAACATTATGATATTAAAACCTAATTTGTTAAAAGCATGCTTAGTTGGAGGAATAGTATTTTTATTTTCTTTTCTAATTCGGTTCGCCTCTTTAGGAACAGCAGTTTTTACCAAGAATCTTTACATTTATTTCTTGTACTGCATGCTTTACAGTGTGGTTTTGTATATCGTAAACGTTGTTCTTTTTGAGTTTTTAGATAGGGTTTTTCGAGAAAATCCATATTCGCTAAAGAGAATCTTAATTGGTTTTGCAAGTTCGTTTTTAATATCGATGATTGTAATTGGAGTATTGCGTTTGTTTACAAGTGTAATAATCGAGAATAAAACAATAATAGGTTTTCTTGCCAATGAAAAAGCAGAAAATTATATCGAATCTGCGGTAATGACTTTTATTGTGTTGTTGTTTTTTCATGGACTTAATTTTTATAAACTCTATCAGGAAAATAAAGTAACACAGCAGAAAATTATTGCGGGAACGGCAAATGCCAAATTCGAAAGTTTAAAAAATCAGATCGATCCGCATTTTCTTTTTAACAGCTTAAATGTTCTGAGTTCTTTAATAGAAGAAAATCCAGATAATGCGCAGCGTTTTACAACTTCTCTTTCTAAAATTTATAGATATGTTTTAGAACAGAAAGACAAAGAATTGGTTTCGGTTGAGGACGAATTGTCATTTGCAAAAACGTATATGAATTTGCTGAAAATGCGTTTCGAAAATAGTTTGTTTTACGAATTGCCGACAGAAAATATTAATCCAGAAGCCAAGGTGGTGCCGCTTTCTTTACAGCTGTTGCTGGAGAATACCGTAAAACACAATGTAGTAAGCGAGCAAAAACCGCTTCATATTAGAATTTTTATTGATAAAGATTATCTGGCGATTCAGAATGATCTTCAGAAAAAAGAAGTTTTGCAGGACAGGCAAGGTGTCGGATTGCAAAATATTGTAAACAGATACGGAATTATAACGGATAGAAAAGTGAAGATTGAAGAAGATGGAAAGAATTTCACCGTTAGGATTCCAATTTTAACCAAACAAATAGCGGTTATGGAAATGAGTGCAGAATATACCGATGAGGCAAAAGCTTACTATAGAGCCAAAAAACGAGTAGAGGAACTGAAAGGATTTTACGGAAATATAATTTCATATTGTTGTGTGATTCCGTTCTTGGTTTTTATTAACCTAAAATTTTCACCAGGATTTCAATGGTTTTGGTTTTCTGCTTTAGGCTGGGGATTTGGAGTTGCAATGCATGCTTTTAAAGTTTTTGGATACAGCTCAGATTGGGAAGAAAGAAAGATTCGCGAGATTTTAGAGAAAGATAACAAACAAAAAACGTGGAAGTAATGGAAAATAATTTCACAGAAACAGTTCGTTATTATGATGCTCAGAAAAAAGTAAAAGAAATAAGAGGATTTTACGAGCATTTGACTGTATATGTTTTATGTAATCCGATTGTGATTGCTGTAAATTATATGACTTCTCCAGAATACCTTTGGTGGATTTGGTCTGTAATGGGCTGGGGAATGGCAATAATCTTGCACGGACTGAAAGTTTTTAGTCTTCCGCCTTTCTTTAATAAGAAATGGGAACAAAAAAAGATTCAGGAAATTCTAGAAAAAGAAAATAGTCATGGAAACAAATTTGAGTAACGATCAAGAAGAAGTAATACTGCAAGAATTAGCCAGGAAAAAAGTAATTCAGCTGAAATCTTTTTACAAGCATTTGTTCATTTACACTCTTGCACTGATTGTTTTTCTTTTAAAAGAATATACCAATCTGCCATTGCAATTTTTTCCGATAAAATATCTCAATTGGGTAGTTGTAATTATTTGGTCGGCTGTTATAGTGGGTTCTGCCATCGATTTGTTTGCTTCCTATAAGATTTTTGGGCACGAATGGGAAGAACGAAAATTGAGGAGCATTTTAGAAAAAAAATATAAAAAACAAAAATGGGAATAATCATGGAAACGAATTTAAGCGAGGAAGAAAGATATATTCAGGCAAGAAAAAAAGTCGAAAACCTAAAAGGATTTTATGGAAATCTAGTTGCTTACATATTGGTAAATGCAATTTTGATTTTTATAAACCTTTACACATCACCTCAATATCTATGGTTTTTTTGGCCATTATTATGGTGGGGAGTTGGAGTAGTTTTTCACGGGTTAAAAGTCTTTGAGGTTTTTCCAGGTATGGGTAAAGAATGGGAAGAAAGAAAAATCAAAGAGTTTATGGAGAAAGAAAAACAGAATAAAAACAAGTGGAAATAATTAAAATATAGTTATGGGACGTTTAAGAAGACAATTCTATGATGAATTAGGAAGAGAATATGAAAAGCATTATGAAAAAGAGTTTAGTCAGGATGAAAATTATAATGCCGCTTATAGAAGAGTAAAAAAACTGAAAGGATTTTACTCACACCTTAAAGTTTACATTATTGTCAATATCATCATCATTGTATCCAGTTTAACCCGAGATAATTCTAATGTAGGATTGGACTTTAGCGGTTTGACGGAATGGCACACGTACTCTACTGCACTTTTCTGGGGAATTGGTTTACTAGCTCACGGATTATCTGTATTTGGTACTGATTGGTTTTTTGGATCAGATTGGGAGAAAAGAAAAATCCAAAAATACATGGAAAAAGATACCGCAAATAAAAATAAATGGGAGTAACTTTGACTTCATAATTTTTTCAAATTTCACATTATAGTAAATGATCACATTAATTATAGAAGACGAAAAACCAGCTGCGAGATTGCTGCAAAGAAAACTTGAAAAGTTAGATGTAACTGTAGAAACCATGCTTCACTCTGTTGAAGAATCGGTTCTTTGGTTTGAAAATAATCCGCATCCCGATTTGATTTTTTTGGATATTCAACTGTCTGATGGTTTGTCATTTGAGATTTTTGAAAAAATAGACATCAAAAGCGCTATCATTTTTACAACGGCGTATGATGAGTACGCTTTAAAAGCTTTTAAATTAAATAGCATAGATTATCTTCTCAAACCTATTGATGAAGACGATCTAGAAACAGCGGTTTCAAAATATAAATCTCGCCTTCCAAAAACAGCAGAAACTTCAAATTTGCAATTAGACTTTGAACAGATTCGACAAATGTTATCAAATCCTTTTGAAAAGACATTTAAAAAGAGATTTACCGTTAAAATTGGCCAGCATTTAAAAGTCATTACTACAGAAGAAATCGAATGTTTTTTTAGTGAAAATAAAGGAACTTACATTCATACGTACGACAATCGAGATTATTTGATCGATTCGACTTTGGAGATTTTAGAACAAGAACTCGATAAAAAGGATTTCTTTCGCGTAAGCAGAAAGTTTATTGTTCCGTTAAAAGCGATTAAAGAAATTCAGGTTTATACTAATTCTCGACTTAAAGTGATTCTTCCAACTTATAAAGAAGATGAGGTCATTGTAAGCCGAGAAAAAGTACAAGATTTTAAGACTTGGTTGGGATAGAAGCTTTTATTAAAATTAGAAATTCAATAGATTTCAAATCAATAAAACCCCAGAGGGGTGAAATATTTATAGAATTACAATAAACAATTAAAATAAGCTCCGGAGGAGCGGCATATATTAAAACTGAAAAAGAATAAATATGTCGCTCCGCTGGAGCTTTATACTGTAAACTTTTATCTTTTACTATAAATATTTCGCTTCTCCGAAGCTCATAAAAAAGCTGTCCTTTGGAGACAGCTTCTTTTTATGTTTTAATATGTTTCGATTTTATTTACTCAATCTATGCAATGTATATGTCATCGCACTCAAAAGGAAAAACGCCATAATTTGGTGAATTAATCCTAAAGCCAATGGCACGCTATATAATAAAGTGAAAACGCCCAATAAAAACTGAATAAAAACAAAAACGACTAAAGTTTTGATTCCGTTTGATTGAGTGTGAGTAAGCGTATATTTTTTGCTTTTGAAGAAAAGGAAAAGAATAATCGCAACTACTACATAAGCAAAAGTTCTGTGTACAAACTGAACACCGCTTTTTCCTTCGATTAAGTTTTTTACTAAAGAAGATTGCTCAATAAAAACCGATTCATGAATAAACTCTCCATCGCTCATTAAAGGCCAATGATTGTGAATTAGTCCTGCATTTAAACCTGCTACAAATCCGCCGTAAATAATTTGGATTAATAGTGCAATCAAAGCATAACGCGCAATATTTCTAAGCGGTAGAATTTTGTTGATATTTCTTTCTGGATAAATCAAATCAAGTGCAACCCAAAGTGTGTATGCGAAAGTAATGAATGCAAAAGTTAAGTGTAATGAAAGTCTGAAGTGGCTTACATCTGGATTATCAATTAGTCCGCTTCTTACCATAAACCAACCTAAAAATCCTTGAAAAGCTCCCATTGCCAAAAGAACGATACATTTTTTAATCGTGTCTGTATCTAATTTCTTTTTAGCTAAAAAGTAAACAAATGGTACAAAGAAAACCAATCCAATTATACGGCCGATAAAACGGTGAAACCATTCCCAAAAATAAATGAATTTATAATCTGCTAATTGAAAATCGTTGTGAATATTGATTTTCTGATACTCAGGAAATTTTTTGTACTCGTCAAAAGCCGCCTGCCATTTGGCGTCTGTTAAAGGCGGGAAGGTATCGGTTACCAAATGCCAGTCGGTCATAGATAAACCCGAATTGGTCAAACGGGTAATTCCGCCCACGACAACCATTAAAAATAATAAAATACAGCCCGATAGTAACCAAATGATTACTGATTTATTCTCTTTTTTCATTCTTTTCCGATTAATTCGATTTCGTTTTTGTTTTTTATTTTGGAAATTCTTTTTATGTAGAATTTTGCGAAATATAGGTTAGCTACAATACTTGGAGGAAATATAAGGCTCCCTACAATAATCCTAGAAGTCAGATCTTTTGGATCAAATCTTAAATTTATTAGTTGATTTAAAGCGGGACTTGTCATTATTAAGGCAATTAAAAAAATTGTGGAGCACGGGATAACAACTGATATTAAAAAATAAAGTAAATTGTGTCTAAAATGTTTTTTTTCATTCTTTTTTCGTTCTTTAAAAAAAATATAATTTGGATATATAATAACTACAGCAAGTAAGATTCTGAAAATTATTTTATAATAATCCATTACTTCTTAAGTGTTAGATTTAGTTTAGCAGCTCTTTTAATCACAAAATCATAAGCCGCCTTATATTCATTCGGTATAACGCCTTCCAAAATAGCTTCTTTTACGGCTTCTTTTAAAATTCCGATTTCACGTGAAGGTTTTAAATCGAACATTTCCATAATTTCTTCTCCAGAAATAGGAGGTTGGAAATTACGAACATGATCGCGTTCTTCTACTTCAACGATCTTCTTGCGTACGAGTTCGAAATTTTTATGATATTTCTTGAATTTCGACGGATTTTTGGTTGTGATATCTGCCTCGCACAAAGTCATTAAGTTTTCTACATCTTCGCCAGCATCAAAAACCAAACGGCGAACCGCACTATCGGTTACAATATCCTGCGCCAAAACAATGGGACGTGAACTCATAATAACCATTTTCTGTACAAACTTCATCTTGTGGTTCAATGGCATGTGCAAACGTTCAAAGATTTTCTTTGCCATTTTTCCGCCCAAGAATTCGTGTCCGTGAAAAGTCCAACCTTGTTTTTTGGTGAAACGTTTAGTGGGTGCTTTCCCAATATCGTGTAATAATGCCGACCAACGAAGCCAAACATCATCTGTATTCGGGCAAATGTTATCCACAACTTCCAATGTATGATAGAAATTGTTTTTATGCGTATGGCCTTCAATTTCTTCAACCTGATTTAAAGCAGTTAATTCAGGTAAGATTAGATCTAGAAGTCCTGTTTTGTATAACAGTAAAAAACCTGTTGAAGGTTTATCCGTCATAAGAATTTTGTTTAATTCATCAACGATTCTTTCGCCAGAAATAATTTTAATGCGATCTGCATTTTTTGTAATTGCATTCAAAGAATTTTCTTCGATTTCGAAATTCAATTGAGTCGCAAAACGAATCGCACGAAGCATTCGCAAAGGATCATCAGAATAAGTGATATCTGGATCCAAAGGCGTTTTGATTGTTTTATTTTCTAAATCGGTTAAACCATCAAAAGGGTCTAAAAGATCTCCAAAATTGTTTTTATTTAAAGATAAAGCAAAAGCATTGATCGTAAAATCGCGACGATTTTGATCGTCCTGCAAAGTTCCGTTTTCCACAATCGGATTTCGGCTATCACGATTATATGATTCTTTTCGGGCACCAACAAATTCAATATCCGTATCTTCAAAACGAAGCATGGCAGTTCCGTAAGTTTTAAAAACTTGAACTTTTGGTTTGTTCGGCAGTAAGTCAGAAACTTTAAGCGCTAATTCGATGCCGCTTCCAACAGCAACTACATCAATATCTTTTTTAGAACCTCGATTTAAAAGCAAATCACGAACAAATCCGCCGATCACATAAGAGTCGATTTTTAATTCCTGAGAAGCTTTCGAAATAACATCGAAGATTTTGTTTTGTAAAGCAGTTTTATAGTTTGTTTGTATCGCCACGAATTCACTAATTATTGAGTAAAAATGCAATTTCAAATTTCTAAGAAATGAAATGCATGCAAATTTACAACATAGAAAATGCCTATTATAATCTAGAGCTTACTTTTTTGAACAATTTCACATTTTGTCGTGCAGAATTTTATTAAAATGAGAATGGTTGCCACGAATTGCACGAATTTCCACGAATTTATTTTTCTGCCACAGATTAAAAGGATTAAAAAAGATTTTTAATTAGTGAAAATTTGTGCAATTCGTGGCAGAAAAAAATAGTAATAGATTAAGAAAATCTGTGTAAATCATTTTAATCTGTGGCAAAAAAATATAACAATTTGCGCAAAAGAATAATTTGTGGAAATTTGTGCAATTCGTGGCGAGAAAAAAATACAACGATAGAACAAATCAATTACAAACGATAATTTTTAGAATTTCAATTTGTATTTTTGAATCATAGAAAAATGCACACATGAAAATTGTTATATCTCCAGCGAAATCACTGAATTTCGAAAAAGAATTACCAACATCTCAATATACTGAACCTTCATTCTTAAAAGAAGCAAGAGTGGTTCATAAAGTAGTAAAAACAAAAAAGCCTTCTGAATTATCAGAACTAATGTCGATCTCAGACAAACTAGCCGATTTAAACTGGAAAAGAAATCAGGATTGGAAAACACCTTTCACACCAGAAAATGCACGTCCTGCGGTTTATACATTTGATGGAGACGTTTATACAGGTTTAGATGCTTATACAATTCCGTTAGAAAAATTAGATGTTTTACAAGATAAACTTCGAATTCTATCAGGTCTTTACGGTCTTTTGAAACCGCTTGATTTAATGCAGGCGTATCGTTTGGAAATGGGAACAAAAATGCCAGTTGGTGAATATAAAAACCTTCATGAATTCTGGAAACCTGTTGTAACGAAAGCTTTAAACAAAGAATTGAAAAAAGACGAATTATTTGTGAATTTAGCGAGCAATGAATATTTTTCGGCGGTTGATGTAAAAGCATTGAAAGTGCCTGTAATTACTCCAGATTTCAAGGATTATAAAGATGGAAAACTAAAAATGATCAGTTTCTTTGCGAAAAAGGCGAGAGGTATGATGGTTCGTTATATTATCGATACAAACGCTGAAACTATTGACGATTTAAAAGGTTTCAATTACGATGGATATCAGTTTGATGCGAATCTTTCTAAAGGGAATCATTTGGTTTTCACAAGATGATTTTTTTAAAGATACTAAGGTTCTGAGATGCTGAGGTTCTAAGTTTTTTTTAACCCCAAAAGCGCAAAGTTTTAAGCAAAGTTCATGAACCTAATACTGCCACTGAAAACTGTGACTATTATAAAAAACAACGCCGAATTCAATTAAGAATTCGGCGTTTATGCGTATTATAAAATTATTATTATCATTAATGCATTGCGTCGGCTGCACTAATTTTGTTCTTCCCTTTTTTAATAAAGAGAATAATCGGTATGCAACATAAAAACATGATTCCTAAATAAAGGAAAATATCCATATAAGCCATTACAGTACTTTGCTTCATGACTGACATTTCAATAGCTTGATACGCTTTTTTCAAAGCAACATCTGCGCTATATCCTTTTGCCATGAATGCGTGCTGCATTCCTGCAATTCGCTGCTGTACTTCAAACTTGGCAGGATCTAGGTTATTAATTAAATCTACTCGGTGTGACTGGCTGAAACGTGTGATGAAAGTGGTAATGATCGCAATACCAAAAGATCCGCCTAACTGACGCATCATTCCTGTAAATGCTGCTCCTTCACCAATTTGTTTTCCTTTCAAAGTAGAAAGAGAAAGTGTTGTAATTGGTACGAAAAGTAGTCCTAAACCAATTCCTCTTAAAATTAAAGGCCAATACATATGTTCAACTCCTGTATCTGGTGTCATTCGGCTATACATCATAAAAGTAAAGAAGAAGAAAACTAAAAATCCTACTCCAACCATATAACCTTGCGGTACACCTTTCTGAATCATGTTTCCAACAAAAGGCATCATGATTGCCGTTGTAATAGAACCTGGAATCAGTAATAATCCTGCATCAGTTGCTGTCCATCCTAAAATAGACTGTGTATAAATCGGAATGATTAATGTTGAACCATAAAGACCAAAACCAAGAATAAAACACATTATAGTTCCAATTCTAAGGTTACCATCTTTTAAAACGCTTAAGTTTACGATCGGATGTTTGTAGGTAAGCTCTCTCCAAATAAAAAGAACCAATCCTAAAACTGTCACAACACTTAAGGTTACAATAAGTGAATCGTTAAACCAGTCGTCTTGCTGTCCGTGCTCTAAAACGAATTGTAAAGAACCGATAAAAGCACTCAACAAAATGATTCCCCACCAGTCAACCTGATTGGCTTTTAGTTTTTCTCCATATTTCGGACTTCTAACAAATGTTAAAGCCAAAATAGTTGCAATAATTCCCAACGGAATATTGATATAGAAAATATAAGGCCAAGAATAATTATCTACTAAATATCCTCCCAAAGGCGGACCTAGAGTTGGACCAACAATTACACCCATACCGTAAATAGCCTGTGCCATTCCACGTTTTGCTACTGGGTAACTTTCTGTAATAATCGTTTGGGCTGTTACTAGTAAAGCTCCTCCACCCATACCTTGTACGAAACGGAAAGCTACAAGCTCCCAAATATTTGTGGCATTACCACACAAAAAAGAACAGACTGTAAATATTATAATGGAAGCCACAAAATAGTTACGTCTTCCAAATTGCTGTGATAGCCAGCTCGTCATCGGAATTACAATAACATTCGCAATAGCGTATGCTGTAATTACCCATGCCACATCGGTCAAGGTAGCACCAAGACTTCCGCGCATGTCAGTTAGCGCTACGTTTACAATCGTAGTATCTACAATTTCCAGCAGTGCACAAAGTACTGCTGTAATCGTAATGACAACACGTCTGAAACCGTATTCTACTAAATCGTCATCTTGTACTGCTGTTGCCATTTATTTTATTTCAAATGTACATCTACATCAACATTCATTCCTGGTCTTAAAAGTTTTACTTTCTCAGGATCGTTTGATTCATCTATACTAATTTTTACTGGTAATCTCTGAATTGTTTTTACGAAGTTTCCTGTTGCATTGTCAGGAGGTAATAATGAAAAACGAGATCCTGTAGCAGGAGAGAAAGAAGTTACAGTACCTTTAAACTCATAGTTTGGATACGCATCTACTTTTAAACTTACTTTTTGTCCCACAACCATTTTGTTTAATTGTGTTTCTTTAAAGTTTGCTACAACCCAAGCTTCGTTGTTGTTAATGATGTAGAATAAAGATTGTCCTGGCTGAACCAATTGTCCTGGCTGAATATCAACTTTAGAAACCTGACCATCAATTGCAGCAGTGACCACTGTATAAGAAAGGTTTAAGTGAGCCACATCTAGCATTGTTTTTGCTTTTTTGATGTTTGCCGCAGCAACTTCTGTTTGTTTGTCTGAAACTTTAGATTTTGACTGAATAACCGATTTTTGGTAAGAAGTAGCTTTTTGTTGTTGCTCTAAAACACGTACTTGGTTTTCTGCTTCTTCTTTTGCTGTTAACGCTTGCTCATATTGTTGTTTTGTAATAGTATGAGTTTTGTACAAGTTGTTGTAACGGTTGTAATCGTTTGTAAGCTGTCTCAATCTAATTCTTGCACTTTCGATAGAACCGGTTGCAGATCTCATTTGAGCATCAGATACTGAGATGCTTGCATAAGCACTTCCAATATCCGCTTTTGCAGCTTCGTACTGACCTTCAGCACCTAATAAAGCAGCATTAGCTTCATCAATCTTTAATTGATAATCTCTCTTGTCAATAGTAAATAAAGTATCTCCTTTTTTTACATAATCATTATCTTTCACATAAACTTTGCTGATATATCCTGAAACTCTCGGGATAATCGGGTTCATTTTTTTCTCGATTTGAGCATCATCCGTTTCTTCGTGAGCTTGACCGTGTAGGTATTTAGATATTCCATAAGTTCCGCCTCCTAAAATCAGAACTGCAAGTATGATGATGAATTTTTTATTTGTTTTTTTCTTTTCCATGAGAGCTATCGATTATATTTTAGAAAGATTGAATGATTGTGATAATTGTCCTGATACTGAAAGTAATTCGTAATATTTTTGAATAATGGTTGCTTTAGATAAAGCAGTTTGAATTTTGGCATTTAAATGCTCTACATCTGCTTCTACTAAATCATTAGTGTCAGATAAACCATTGTCAAATTTATCTTTTACTAATCTGTAGTTTTCTGCTGCTTGCTGTAATGCTTCTTCATATACCACACTTTGATTAATTGCTAGGTCATAATCTTCAATAGATTTTTGAACCTCTACTTTAATGCGGTCTGTCATAATTGCTTCGGTATTTTTTACTTCCAAAGCTCTGCTTTCTGCTTCTTTTACGTGAACATTATTTTTTAGGATTCCTGATAAATCATAAGATAATCCGATTCCAAAGTTCATCGCATATTTTACTGTTACAATGTCTTTAAGATCAAATGCAGTGTAACCGCCTAAAAGTGAAATTGAAGGATAATATCCAGCTTTTGCAATTTTGATATTAGCTTCCGAAGCTTTACCTTGTAATCTTATTGCTTCTAAATCTTTTCTGCTTTCAAGTGCAACAGCATCAGATGTTATAGAATTGCTTGTTTTAAGATTAAAGAAATCTTCTTCATTTACCTGAATTTTTACATTAGGATCTAATTTCAGCAAAGTAGTCAAATAGAAGTTGATATTATTGATGTTATTATTAGCTTCATCAATAGATAATTGCGTTTTAGAAACTAATAATTGCGCTTTCAATAAATCATTTCTCGGAATAATTCCGTTTTTCTCCAACTCTGTAAAATCAGTAACACGCTGTTTTGCACTTTTTTGATTTTCGTTTAAAACATCTAAAGTTTTTTGAGCCTTGTATAATGCCGTGTAATAAGTGATTGCTTTTAAAGCAACATCTTCTTTAGTTTTTTCAGCATTTGCGCTTTCAGCTTCATATAAGTTATCGTATGCCTCAATGCTATTTTGAATTTTAAATCCAGCAAAAATAGGAAGACTTAAATTTGCCATTCCAAGCATCGCTCTATCTGGAGAAGCTAATGAAGCACTTTCACCCTGATTAGGCAAATCAATCGATGCTTTTGTAAGACGCTGATATTGACCAGAAATTTTAAGATCTGGGTATTGATTATTTTTTACGGTTTTTAATTCGTATTTTTTTGTGTTTACCTTAGTATTGGCAAGTGTAACTTCGTTACTCTTTTCCCAAGCCATTTGTACGGCTTCGCCCAAGGTTAAACTTGTTTTCTCTTGTGCTTCTATTGAAGATATTCCGATAAAGAAAACTCCAAAGAGCATTAATTGACTAATTTTCATAAACAAGTAGCGCTTTTATAGTTTGTTGAATGTGCTTTGTAAGATCGTTTTTAATGTAATTGTTAAACATTTCTTCGGTTTTTAAATCAAATATTTCTTCGAAGAAAGAGCGATTCATGTGAAAGTGAAAAAAGGTTCCGATAATTGTTGGTGTAATGAGCTGGATATTTACATCTTTTCTAAAAACCCCAAGAGCCTGGCCTTGTTTAATAATGCTTTCTACAGACTTTAAATTTCCTTTTTTAAGCTCAGTAAAAGCCTGAAGGCTTTTTTCTCTCTTTTTGTTGTAAAGTTCAAAATGTAAAACCCTGTAAATCCCTTTGTTAAGGCAAATTCTGTTGATGTAAATTTCGATTAATTTATTGACTTTTTCAAGAGGTTCTAGATCTTCTTGTAATAAATTTTCGAGTTGTAGTTTTAAATCGACAGTTTTGTGAAAAATCAGAGCTTCCAGTAATCTCTCTTTTGAACCAAAATAATAAGAGACCATAGCAATGTTAATTTTGGCCTCTTTGGAGATATCCCGTATCGATGTACCCTCAAATCCTTTCTCAGAAAATAGCCTTTCTGCAACATTAAGAATCTGAATTTTTTTATCGTTCAATTCGATGTGTGACATGGTATTGTTTCTAATCGGATGCAAAATTAAACACTTGTTTAATTTAAACGCTTGTTTAATTTTATTTTAACACAATATTAACATAAAGCGTTTTCGATAATTTATGTTAAATCGTGCCTTAATTAGTTAAAATAAAAAAGCTGAAATACTTTAGTATTTCAGCTATGTGAGCTTGTTTTGTCATTCTGAGGAACGAAGAATCACACTAGAAATTCCGCAAAACTATGTCGCCAATCTTTATAGAGTTACGAGTGTGATTCTTCGTTCCTCAGAATGACAAACGATATGCTTATTGGGATTTATCTATCGAATCTCTCCAACAAATTCCTCAATTTTCCCGCTTCCTTTTTCACTCAAATGTTTGATAAAAGCACTTCCAATAATAGCACCTTTAGCATATTTAGTTGCTTGATTGAAAGTTTCTTTATTCGAAATTCCAAAACCAACAATTTGAGGGTTTTTCAAATTGAGATTAGCGATTCTTTCAAAATAATTTTCTTGAACATCTCCAAATCCAGATTGAGAACCTGTAACACTTGCAGAACTTACCATGTAGATAAATCCGTTTGAAACGCTGTCGATAAAACGAATACGTTCGTCTGAAGTTTGAGGCGTAATCAAAAACACGTTTATTAATCCGTATTTTTCAAAAATTGCTTTGTATTCATCAGCATAAACATCAACTGGAAGATCTGGGATGATTAAACCGTCAATTCCGATTTCGGCACATTTTGCACAAAAAGCTTCAACACCATATTGTAACATCGGATTAAAATATCCCATGATAATCAACGGAATTTTTACGCTTTCGCGAATGTTTTTCAGCTGATCAAAAAGAATTTGCGTTGTCATTCCGTTATGAAGCGCTGTTGTAGAACTCGCCTGAATCGTTGGTCCGTCTGCCAAAGGATCACTGAACGGAAGTCCAATTTCAATTAAATCCACGCCATTTTTTTCTAAATCCTGAATAATCTGCACCGTATCATTTAAATTCGGATATCCGGCAGAAAAATAGATCGAAAGTATCTTTTTATCTTCTTGTAGTTTTTGAGTTATTCTGTTCATTTTTATGTTTTTTTCTCCTGCAAGGTTTTCAAAACCTTGTAGGTATGTTTATTTTCTTTTTTGCTAAAGATTAAAAGTTTATTTCACGCAGATTTATATTGATTTAAGCTGATCTGCGCAGATTTTTTTAGATGCTTTAATCTTTATTAATCTGCTAGATCTGCGAGAGAAAATCTTTTCTAATCTGTGGCAATATATTTTAAAATTTTACGATTTGGCTTTCCCAATCATAACCTTTTTTTTCAACCAACAACAATCCAGAATCCGAATCATTCATTTGGGCGACTAATTCTCCTTTGTTATTCCAAAAAGCACTTTGGCCTGCTGACGGCGATCCCCAAGATTCTCCACTGAAATTCGACATCAAAACATTCATTTTATGTTTTTCAGCATAATTTTGCAAATCTCTGTACGCATTCGGAATTCCGTTTGGCGAAAAGAAAATACTTGCTATATAAATATCGGTATCATTTTTAGCTGCGTTTTCAGGATGTAGCGGATTGTCAATGTCGGCGCAAATTGCAAAAGAAATATTTTGATCCTCAATAGTTAACATAGGGTTGTAATCAAACGAAGAATCGAAAAAATCACCTTCTCCTTCATGTAAAAATTGTTTCGTATAAATAGAAACAGAATCATCTGGAGCTATAATAAATTCGCCAATAAACAGTTTTGAATCTATTCGAATTGGCGCTCCAGCTATAATGACAATATTATTTCTAACCGACAATTCTTTTAAGTGATCAATTCTATAATCATCTTCTGTAAAAACTAAAGTTTCTGCATTTTCTCTTTCGTAACCTGTAATAGATAATTCAGGAAACGCAATTAAATTAGCGCCATTTTGAGCAGCCAATTCAATAAGATGATAATGATTCAGTAAATTAGAAGATATATCTCCACGTTTTGGTTTGGTCTGCGCCGCCGCTAAAATCATCTTATATTATTTATTTTCTGTATAAACCCAAGCTACTCTTCCTGATTGAAGTTTGACCTGAACTCTTTTGTATGAATTAGACTCGAATTGATCTACTTTTAGCAATTCTTGATTAGAAACTTCAAAAGCAACGCCGTGTATAATGTCTTCCAAGCTTTCACTTGTTACAGCCACAACATAATCTGCCATTCCAAATTCTTCTTCAATTTGTAAACTTTTAAGTTTGAAGCCCAGTATTTGATCTGGACTGCCGCTTAAAACTTTATTAAAAATCTGCATCTGAATTTGTTTCGATCTTAATGTTCCGTATGAGAATAATAGTTCCATAATTATAATTTTCTCTTTATTTGTTAGCGTACAGACTCCCGATAACTTTCGGGATTCGAACGCCCAAATTACAATTTTTATTACAATTTAAAGTAATCTATATAATTATCTAAATCTTTATCGCCACGACCAGAAAGACTTATTACAACAACATCAGTAGACTTGAATTTCTTCTGATCCAGAACGGCAAAAGCATGAGCACTCTCGATTGCAGGAATAATTCCTTCTAATTTTGTTAATTGAAGACCTGCATTCATTGCATCATCATCGGTAACAGAGAAAAATTCACCTCTTCCTGTTTGTGCCAAATGAGCGTGCAAAGGTCCAACTCCAGGATAATCTAATCCTGCAGAAATAGAATAAGGTTCTGTAATTTGCCCATCTGGAGTTTGCATTAAAAGCGTTTTACAACCATGAATAACACCAACTTTTCCTAATTTACTAGTTGCGGCGCTGTGTCCGCTGTCAACACCTTTTCCAGCGGCTTCAACAGCAATAATTCCAACTTGTGGTTCGTGTAAAAAGTGGTAGTAAGTTCCTGCAGCGTTACTCCCTCCGCCAATACAAGCTACTACATAATCAGGATTTTCACGACCTTCTTTTTCTTTTAACTGCCATTTGATTTCTTCAGAAATAATGCTTTGGAAACGTGTTACCATGTCTGGATAAGGATGAGGCCCAATTGCAGATCCGATAATATAATGTGTATCTACAGGATTGTTAATCCAGTCACGAATGGCTTCGTTTGTAGCATCTTTTAAAGTTCTTGAACCTGAAAGCGCCGGACGAACTTCTGCGCCTAACATTTTCATACGCGCCACGTTTGGTGCCTGACGCGCGATGTCTATTTCGCCCATGTAAACGATACATTCAATTCCCATTAAAGCACAAACTGTTGCTGTTGCTACACCGTGTTGCCCAGCTCCAGTTTCGGCAATAATTCTTTTTTTACCCAAACGTTTTGCTAGCAGGATTTGCCCAATTGTATTGTTTACTTTGTGAGCTCCAGTATGGTTTAAGTCTTCTCTTTTTAGATAAACTTTGGTATTGTATTTCTCAGATAGACGTTTTGCAAAATACAACGGACTAGGGCGTCCAACGTAATCTTTCAGCAATTGGTTGAACTCTGCTTTAAAATCAGGTTCATCCATTATACTTAAGTATTTCTGACGTAGTTCTTCTACATTTGGATACAGCATTTCTGGGATGTAAGCACCGCCAAATTCTCCGTAATATCCTTTTTCGTTAACGTTAAAACTCATTTTATTTAAATTTTAAAAGTTGGCAACATCAAATTTTCGTTTGAAGATGCTTAATAGATTTTTATTTTTCAGCCCTGGTTCGATTTCAAATTTACTATTTACATCGACAGCATAAATAGGTAATTTTGTTTTTGAAATTTCTTCAATGGCTTTTAATTCATTCATTCCAATTCCGCCGCTTAAAAAGAAAGGTTTTTTTGAATTGTATTTTTTTAATATGCTCCAGTCGAAAGTTGTTCCGTTTCCGCCCGGAAGTTTTCCTTTAGTATCAAATAGAAAATAATCACAGACATTTTCAAAAGGTTTTATGATTTCAAAATCAAAATTTTCATCGGCCGAAAAGACTTTAATAATTTCAATTTTTTTTGGAAGTTTTTCTTTTAATGCTGAGCAAAATTCAACTGATTCTTCCCCGTGTAATTGAACTGCTTGTAAGTTGTATTTTTCGACTTTTTCTAGAATTTCTTCCTGACTTTGATTAACAAAAACGCCCACTTTTTTGATTGTTTTTATCAATTCGGGAACATTCCCATTGCAATATCTAGCGGATTTTTCCCAGAAAATAAATCCCATATAATCAGGTAGGAGTGCACCTACTTCGAGAATGTTTTCGGGATATTTCATGCCGCATATTTTGAGTTTCATTTTTTTATTTTTTTTGCCACGAAGGCGCTAAGACACTAAGTTTTTTTACAAATGAGCACAAATTAAATTTGCGCCTTTGTGACTTTGTGGCAAACGTTTACAGGCTTAGCTTGTTAATAAATTCTGTTGCGGCTTGTCCTGCGTTATCGGTTTTCATGAAGTTTTCTCCAATTAAGAAACCTTTGTAACCGTAAGGTTTAAGTTCCTGAATGGCTTCAATTGATGAAATACCGCTTTCAGACACTTTTACAAAATCATTCGGAATTTGTGAAGCCAATTCTTTACTAAAATCTAAGCTTACTTCGAATGTTTTTAAATTTCTGTTATTTACGCCAATCATATCTAAAGTCGGCATAATTGATTTTTCTAATTCTTCTTGATTATGTACTTCAAGCAAAACTTCTAAACCTAAACTTTTTGCAAATTCAGATAAAGATTTGATTTCTTCGCGAGTTAAAACTGCTGCGATTAACAAAATCAAATCGGCACCATGAGCTTTTGCTTCTAAGATCTGGTATTCGTCTACAATAAATTCTTTTCGCAAAAGCGGAATATTTACCGAAGCTCTTGCTAAAAGTAAATCGTCAAGTGATCCGCCAAAATATTTACCATCGGTTAAAACTGAAATTCCGCATGCGCCCGCATTCTCATAACCTTTAACTACTTCTTCAACGGTAAAATTATTGTTGATGATTGATTTTGAAGGAGAACGGCGCTTGTGTTCAGCAATAATTCCAGAATTGCTTTCTTTTAATTTCTGACTAAGAGAAATTATCTTTTTTCCAAAAAATACTGAAGCTTCTAACTGAGAAACCGGAATAATCGATTTCTTCAAAATCACTTCTTGTTTTTTGTCTATTATTATTTTATCTAGGATATTCATTATTTTGTTTGTTTCAGGTTTCAAGTTTCAGGTTCGTTCCAACAACTTGAAACTTGAAACCTGAAACTTGAAACAATTTTTTACCTGCTTAATTCTTGTAATTTCTGTAATGCTTTTAATCCTTTTCCAGACAATAAACTTTCTTTAGCCAGTTCAAATCCTTCTTTTGGAGAACATTTTGTAACGGTTGAAATTGCCATTGCAGCATTGGCACAAACTACATTATTCTGTGCTTCATTTCCTTTTCCAGAAATTATATTCGTAAAAATTTCTGCAGATTCTTCAATTGTTTTTCCTCCTTCAATTTCGGTTTGAGAAAGAAGACGAACACCAAAATCTTCTGGATTCAACATTCCCTCCATATGGTTGGAAATTGTTTTGGTTGGACCAGTTAATGAAATTTCATCATATCCGTCAAGCGAATGTAAGATCGTAAAATTGGTATCTGTATTTTGATATAAATAAGCATACATTCTTGCCAATTCTAAGTTGAAAACTCCAACCAATTGATTTTGTGGAAATGCAGGATTTACCATTGGTCCTAACATATTAAAGAATGTTTTTACCGCCAATTCTTTTCTAATTGGTCCAACATTTTTCATTGCTGGGTGAAATAGGGGAGCATGCAAAACGCAGATTCCAGCCTGATCGATACATTTTTCTAAAAAGGAAGAATCGTTGCTAAATTTAATTCCCATTTTTTCCATCACGTTGCTGGATCCAGAAATAGAAGAAACTCCGTAATTTCCATGTTTTGCAACTTTTATTCCAGCTCCTGCTGATACAAAAGAAGCCAAAGTCGAAATGTTGAAGGTGTCTTTTCCGTCACCGCCCGTTCCGCATAAATCGATGGTATTGTAAGCTGATAAATCAACACGAATGCAAAGATCTAACAAAGCTTCGCGAAAGCCCGAAAGTTCATCAATTGTAATGCTTCGCATCATAAAAACAGTCAAAAATGCCGAAATCTGACTTGGATTGTATTGACCGCTTGAAATATTAATCAATACGTTTTTTGCTTCTTCTTTAGTAAGAACTTCGTGGTTGATTAATTTGTTTAATATAGTTTTCATTTTTTTAAAGTTGCTAAGGTTCTAAGATGCTGAGATTCTAAGTTTTTTACTGAGACTGTAAACTGAGACTGAATACTAAAAATTCTAATCACTAACTCTTAATCCAATTCTCCAAAATCCTTTTACCATTTGGAGTCAAAACACTTTCTGGATGAAATTGAACGCCTCTCACATCATAAGTTTTGTGACGTAAGGACATAATTTGTCCGTTTTCGTCTACCGAAGTTGCTTCTAAATCTTCAGGCAAATTGCTGTCGACAACCCATGAGTGATATCTTCCAACTTCGAATTCGTTTCCTAAACCTTCAAACAAAATTTCATCTGAAACTACTGTTTTTACATTTGTAGCAACTCCGTGGTACACTTTATCAAGGTTAGAAAGCGTTCCGCCAAAAACTTCTCCAATCGCTTGTTGTCCTAAACAAACCCCAAGAATGCTTTTTGTGGGACTGTATTTTTCGATTACTGCTTTTAACAAACCTGCTTCATCTGGAATTCCAGGCCCTGGAGAAAGTAAAATTTTCTCAAAAGAAGCGATTTCATCAATATCGAATTCGTCGTTTCTGTAAACGGTAACTTCACAGTTTAAATCTTCTAAATAGTGCACTAAATTGTAAGTGAAACTATCGTAATTGTCTATAACTAAAATCTTTTTCATTTTTTTAAGGTACTAAGTTGCTAAGATTCTAATGTTCTAAGTTTCCTAACTTGAAACTTGAAACAAAGAAAACTTGAAACTAAATTTTATTTATTTTTCTCGAACGTATTTTTCTATAATAACACGATCTACTCCTAATTTTTCTATTTTTTCTACACCTTTCTGAATTAAAGTGTCGTTTTGAACTTTCACAACAAATTCAAATTTGTTGTTTTCCCAATCGCGATTGTTAAAGAACTCTAAGTTTTCTGTATAAATACTGTCTTTTAAAGTATACTTTCCGCCTCCGCCAAAGAACAATGCTGCTGTTGAATCTTTTCCGTTTTTCAAATCATGATTAAAAAAAGCAAAATGTGTATCGTTAATAATCTTAATCATTTTTGTTTTTGTGTTGAAAGTCGAAAAAGTCGAGTCTTTCTCGGTAGTTTCAGCTGAAATAAGACGCCAGGTTCCTTCAATTGGATTGTGCTTTTTTCCTAAATTACAAGATATCATCGTAATGATTAAAACTAAAATGGATACTGCTTTTTTCATGGTTTTATAGTTTGTGGTTAATTATTTTAAGTTTCAGGTTTCAAGTTCTGCGACTGAAAACGGAACACTGATGACTAAATTTTCTCCGCCATTTCAAGAGCCGTGTTCAATGCTCTTAATTTATTATAAACTTCCTGCATTTCGCTTTCTTCATCAGAACTTGCTACAATTCCGGCTCCAGCTTGACAATGCAATTGATGATTTTTAGAAAGGAAAGTTCGAATCATAATGGCGTGATTAAAGTTTCCTTCAAAATCCATAACTCCAATTGCGCCTCCATAAAAATTACGATTTGTTTTTTCGCAATCTTCAATTAACTGCATCGCTCTGTGTTTTGGTGCGCCGCTCAAAGTTCCTGCTGGGAAAGTGTCTGCTACAACTTGCATTGTAGTTGCTTTCTCGTGCAAATGTCCCGTAACTTTTGAAACTAAGTGTATTACGTGAGAGAAAAACTGTACTTCTCTATATTTTTCTACATTGACATCGTGACCATTTCTGCTTAAATCGTTTCTTGCCAAATCAACAAGCATAACATGTTCACTGTTCTCTTTTTTATCTTCTGAAAGTTCTTTTGCTAAAAGAGCATCGCGTTCGTCGTTTCCAGTTCTTTTGAAAGTTCCTGCAATTGGGTGAATTTCGGCTTTTCTATCTTTCACAATAATTTGTGCTTCTGGCGAAGAACCGAATATTTTGAAATCTCCATAATCAAAGAAAAATAAATACGGAGAAGGGTTGATGCTTCTTAAAGCTCTATAAACATTAAATTCATCTCCTTTGAAACCTTGAGTAAATCGACGAGAAAGAACTAATTGGAAAACATCTCCACGATAGCAATGTTTTTTGGCTAAAGCCACATTTGTTTTAAATTCCTCATCGGTTAAGTTAGAGAAACCTTCGCCTTCTTTAGAAAATTTATAAGAAGCTATATTTCTAGATTGTAATAATTGCTCGATTTCTGAAATATTGTTTTTTCCGTCTAGACTATGGCAAAAAATATAAGCTTCATTTTTAAAGTGATTGATTGCAATAATGTTCTGATAAACAGCATAAAAAATATCTGGAATAGAAGTCGCATTGTCTTTTTTTGCAATAGATACTTTTTCGAAATAACGAACAGCATCGTAAGAAATGTATCCGAATAAACCGTTATTGATGAATTTAAAATCGTTTTTTTCTGATTTAAACTGACTTGAAAATTCCTGAATTACCTGAGGAATATTTGTTGAAGCATCAATATTGATTTTTTCTGAAGTTCCGTCAGGGAAAGTTTTAGAAATAACTTCATTTTCTATTTTAATTGTAGCAATCGGATTGCAGCAGATATAAGAAAAACTGTTGTCATTTCCATGATAATCACTACTTTCTAGTAATAAACTATTTGGGAATTTATCTCTGATTTTGAAATAAATACTTACTGGCGTTACCGTATCTGCCAGAATTTGTTTGTAATGTGTATTAAGAATAAAAGGTTTCAAAATATATAGTTTTATGTTGTTCTGTTAGTTTATTTTCAATTTGATCCAAAAAAAAGGGCTTGTCGTGATGACAAGCCCTTTTATATTTTATAGTTTTAACAATACCATAGGAAGCTTCGTTCACGACGTCTGACGTAAATTGCTCCACCACCAAGTATTGTTTAAAATTGTTCTCATTTTTTTATTTTGATGTCACAAAGATATAAATGTAATTTTAATTAGAGTACATAAAATTTGAAAAAAATCTTTTCTAATTTGTAAAATTTGTTAAATTTTAATTAAAAGTATCTCTATAACTCCTTAGTTACCACTTGCTACCGTGTTATTTATGTTTAATCTAAAATCTGGGTTTCCTTTAATATTTGGAATAGCAAAAAGCTCGCTAAGTTTCATTTTTGTATACTCTATTCCGTAAGCTGGGTTGCCATAATAATTTTTTATACCAGGAATATTGCTTCCAGATTCACTTTCAATTTCTCCTTGACAATTGTTTGCAATTACATTTTTAAAAGTGATTTTTGATAGATTTGCTTCACCATTTCCGATATTTCCTTCCAATAAAATGAAAGGAGCAAATCCTGAAACGACACTATTCGTTAAATTGAAATAGGTATTTTCTTTAATGTAAGCAGATTCTCTAACCAAACCTTGATTGTTTTCTTCTAAATTAACCAATGTAATATTGTTGGCATTTATTTTAGTCATTTTTTTAGTCATGTCTGTAGCAGCAACTTTTTCGTATGAATCTACCTCAAAACATCTTGAACCTGAAACATCTGAAGAAAACGGATGGCGAACAGCAATACTGTTGCTAATATTAATTTGAGCACCTTGGGTAAAATCAAAATCATCATCTGTTGTTCTAAATGAAACCAAATTGCTTAGATTCAAATCTCCACCATAACATTCGAAAGAATCATCATTCGAAAAGCTAACTTGAACATGGCTAACAATTGTTTTTCTTCCAACGCCGGCAAGAGAAAGACCATTTAATTCTTTAGAAGCACTTAATTTTCTTCCAGCATATTCAATTCTCACGTATTTAATAATTCCAGAGTTGTCTTCCGGATCTTGTCCTCCGTAATGATTTAAGGTTGGATCTAAATCGAAAGGCAATGTATGAATACCGCCAAGAGAGTTTATCGGAGCTTTTCCTAAAACGATAATTCCGCCCCAGTCACCAGGTTTTCTATTGTTGATTTCATTTTCAGAAGTAAAAATAATCGGATCGGTTTCTAATCCTTCAGCTATAATTTTAGCTCCATTTGTAATTACAAGAGTTCCGCAAGTTTTATCGTCTCCTCGTATTACAGTACCAGGCTCGATTGTTAAAGTGGCATTATTTGTAACGTACACAACACCAACTAAATGATAAATATTACGCTTTGACAATCGAGTATCTTTATCAATTGTTCCGGCAATTATATTGGTTGCTTCGCCATAATCATTACCAGCTGGTTTAAAGCTCGTCCAGTTAGTCATCCAGTTTGAAGTACCAACGATTCCTTTTGGTTGTTGTTGAGCTTGTGAGAAAAAGCTGATAATGAAGATTATAGATGCAAAATGTAATTTTGTTTTCATAACTATGATTTTAATTTCTAGTTTTTGATTTTTTTAATTGTCCCAAAAATAGAAGCCGTATGTTAATCAAAGTCCTGATGCTTATTACGAAAGCGTTACTATATTATTAAGAATGTTAAGTTTTTGAAAAGCTTAGAAAAGAATAAACCCCAACAGTAAAAAAACTGTTGGGGTTTATTGTATTTCTGAATTAGTAAGCTTGAAATATTAGAATTTTAAAGCTACAGCCAATTCGAATTCGTCATTGATAGTTTTGTCTCCTAAACCGTCGAAGAAGCTACCTGAACCGTATTTAATATCGTATTTAGTTCTGTCAACTTTGAAAGCAGTTGTAGCTGTGTTTCCTTTTACAGTGATATCAAAAGTTACTGGTTTAGTGATTCCTTTGATAGTTAAGTCTGCAGTTACAGTATAAACGTCAGCAGATTTTGCACCGATAGTTTTGAAAACTAATTTTGAAGTTGGGAATTTGTCAGTTCCGAAGAAATCGTCAGCTTTTAAGTGACCGTTTAATTTTCCTTGGTATTCTCCAGTTAAATCTGTAGAAGTTAATGAAGTCATATCAACTGTAAAGCTTCCTCCAGTTAATTTTTTTCCTTTGAAAACTACAGAACCTTCTTTGAAGTTTACTGTTCCAGAGTGCTCTCCAGTTACTTTTTTACCTACCCATTTAATAGTAGATGCTTTTACGTCGATTTTTTTAGTTTGAGCATTTACTGAGATACTAGCAGCTGCTACGAATAATGCTATTGCAATAGTTTTTAAATTTTTCATGTTTTTTAAAATTAAAATTTGAATTTGATTAATAAATAATTATAGAGTGATAAATAATTCTTCGTGTGATTTTCTAACTTTTTTCTGGTGTTGAGATTTGTCCTCATCATGTCTGTAACCTACAGTTGCAATTACAGAAGCATTTAGACCTAATTTGTCAAAACCTAAAATTTCGTTGAAAGAAGCTGCGCTGAAACCTTCCATTGGAGTAGCATCAATTTTTAATTCGGCAGCTGCATTTAATAAGTTTCCTAAAGCTAAATAAGTTTGTTTTGCCGTCCAGATGTGTTTTGCGTCTTCAGATAAATTTGAAATTACACCTTTCATCATATCGCTAAATCCGCCTAAAGCTTCAGCAGGAACACCTCTAACTTCGCTAATATTATTGATGTATTTGTCAACAGAACCTGAATCAAGGCTTAAATCATTTGCAAAAATGAATAGGTGAGAAGCATCTGTAATTTGAGTTTGTCCCCAAGCTGCTCCTTTTAATTTTTCTCTTAATTCTGGATTTTCAACAATAACTACTTTATAAGGTTGTAATCCGTATGAAGAAGCACTTAATCTTACTGCTTCTTTTAATGTATTTAAATCAGCATCTGATATCTTTTTTGAAGCATCATATTGCTTGACTGCGTATCTCCAATTTTGATTTTCTAAGAAATTGCTCATAGTTTTTATTATTTTATTTGTTGGTTCTATATTTTTCTAATAATTGATTTAAGAAAACTAATTCTTCTGGTTGTAAATTGTTAGCAAACGTTTGTTCATGCTCATCTACTTTCGGATCTAATTCTTTTAAAACATCTAATCCTTTTTCTGTAATCGAAACTTCAATTTTTCTTCGATTATCTGGACAGACATTTCGAGTTACAAAATCCTTTAATAATAATTTGTCTACCAAACGTGTTGTGTTGCTTGTTTTAGCAAGCATTCGCTCTTGTATCACGCACATATTAGCAGGTTTTCCTTTTTGTCCTCTTAATATACGCAACACATTATACTGTTCTCCAGATAAATCATACGGTTTGATCAACTCGTTGAAATGATCCTGAATCACATTTTGCGTGTACATGATATTCAGAATAACTTTTTTCGCATTATCCATCTTAACCGTACTCTTAATAACCTCTTCAATTGTCATAGTCGTAAGTGTATAATTTGTATATACAAATGTACAACTTTTAATAGTTGTATATACAAATGTTTTGTTAATTATTTGTTAACATGTTTAATTGGGCTTTTAGCAAGAACTAAAGACTCGTTTTTCGATACTAAAATTAGTGTAATTTTTTTAATATAACGATCTGATATATTGTGAATTAATGATTTTTTAAAATCAAGAAGCAATTTTGATTAATACTATTTTTTAAATGCCTTTTTGTAAGAAGATTTTAAAACAAAAGTTATTCAAGATAGGCTGAATTTACTATTTATTGGAATTCCGAGAGAAGAAAACCCTTTGCAATTTGTTTGAAATTGGCAATTTCTGTGTTAATCCAAGCTTCATCATGTTCTAATTCTTTAGCTAGTACTCTTGCCGTTTTCTCACAAACTTCAATTGCAGCTCTTGCATCTAAGAACAATAAACGAACTCTTCTTGCTAAAATATCATCTACCGTTCTTGCCATTTCGTAACGGATAGCCCAAACAATTTCTGCCATCGTAAATTCGTGATCAGGATGCAATTTTTCTTTTAACTCTTGTTCGCTTTCTTGTAATTCAATTATTTTAGGAATATCAGTACCATATATATAAAGGTGATTTTCTCTATCTAAAGAATTCGTAGATTTATTTCCATGAATGGGAAGATGTTCCGTGCAACATTCCTTGGGAGATAATTTTCCAGTTTTGATTGCTTTATCCATAATATCTTCAGCAATTTTTCTGTATGTTGTCCATTTTCCTCCAGTAATAGTAATTAGACCCGTTTCTGAAACTATAATTTTATGGCTTCTAGAAACTTCTTTGGTGCTTTTACCTTCTTCTTTCGGTGCAGCCAACGGGCGCAATCCTGCAAAAACAGAAAGAACATCTGCTCTTGTTGGTTTTTTGGCTAGAAAACGTTGAGCGGTTTCGAGAACAAATTGAATTTCGCTTTCTAAAGCAATAGGTTCTAAACTTTGTTTCTTTATTAAAGTATCGGTCGTTCCAACTACAACACGATTATGCCACGGAACAGCAAATAAAACTCTTCCGTCTTTTGTTTTTGGAATCATTAAGGCATGATCCCCAGGCAAAAAAGATTTGTCAAATACTAAATGTATTCCCTGACTAGGAACAATGTATTTTTTGTAAACATTATCATTGAGCTTCATAATAGCATTTGTAAAAACTCCTGTCGCGTTAATTATGGCAGCACCTTTTATATCCTGTTTAGTTCCGCTTTCCTGATCTTGAACTTGAACACCAATAACTTGATTTCTGTCGTCTTTTAGCAAATTGACTACTTTTACATAATTCAAAACACAAGCTCCGTTTTCTACAGCCGTTTGAGCAAGGTTAATTGCTAAACGAGAATCATCAAATTGGCCATCGTGATAAATAACGCCATTCACCAATCCATCTTCCTCTACGTTTGGAAGCATTTCAATAGTTTTCTTTTTCGAAAGATATTTAGAACTTCCTAAACTCAGGCAACCAGACAATAAATCGTAAATCTTTAATCCGATGGTATAAAAATAACCGCTAAACCAATGATAATTTGGAATAACAAAGGATTGATTTTTAACTAAATGATTTGCATTTTGCGCCAATAATCCTCTTTCTTTTAATGCTTCTCTAACTAAATGAACATCGCCTTGAGCCAAATAGCGTACTCCGCCATGAACCAATTTGGTACTTCTGCTCGAAGTTCCTTTTGCAAAATCTACAGCTTCAAATAATATTGTTTTGTAACCGCGACTTGCTGCATCAATTGCAGTTCCGAGTCCGCTTGCTCCACCACCTATAATTATTACGTCCCATTTTTCAGTATTTTTGAGTTTGGCTAATTGTTCGGAACGATTCATGTTTTGGCTTTAAAAATTTATTTTTAGGGAAATGTTGTTGAAAGCAAACTTAACGAAATGAAATTAAAAATTGATGAAGAAATGTTTGTGGTTTTTCTTTGTTTCAAGTTTCAAGTTGATTAACATTGAACATATCTAACCGCAAAGCACGCAAGATTCTTTTTGAATAAGGTTCCATAAAGCGCAAAGTTCGCAAAGCTTTGTAAATAAAACTTTGCGAACTTTGCGTATATCTTTGCGTGCTTTGCGGTTAAATCAACCTGAAACTTGAAGCTTGAAACTTGAAACAAATTAAACCTGAAACAAATTTTTAATGTGGCAGTTTATCTTTAATCAAACCATAAACCCAAGTTCCCGCAATTGCGCTTACCAAAGTAACAACAATTACAGTAGCACCCGTACCAATTTGAGCGAAAAGCGGACCAGGACAAGCTCCCGTAATAGCCCATCCGAAACCGAATAATAATCCGCCATAGATTTGTCCTTTGTTGAAAGTCTTTGGCTGGATTTCGATTTTTTCGCCATCAAGAGTTTTGATATTAAATTTTTTAATCAATTGTACAGATATTAATCCAACAACAACAGCACATCCAATTACGCCATACATATGAAACGATTCCAAATTGAACATTTCCTGAATACGAAACCAACTGATGATTTCTGCTTTTACGAATACAATTCCGAAAAAGATCCCAACGATTAAATATTTTAGGTTTGCAAATGCAGTTTCTTTTTTCTGGCTTGCGTTGATTCCTTCGCCGTCTATATTTTTATTTTCTAAACTCATTTTTGAAATTTTAAAGTGAAAGAATATAAGGTAAAATCAAAAGGGCCATTACAAAACCACCAATCATAAAACAGATGGTAGCTACCAATGATGGCCATTGTAAGTTTGATAATCCCATAATCGCGTGTCCGCTTGTACAGCCGCCAGCGTAACGTGTTCCGAAACCTACCAAGAATCCGCCAACCACAATCATGATAAATCCGCGAAGCGTTAATAAACTTTCCCAAGAAAATAATTGCGATGGAACTAAACCGCTATGATCTGTAATTCCATAAGTAGCTAATTTCTCTGATAATTCAGGAGCAATTTCCACAGGATTTGGATTTGATAAAAAGTGAGCCGCAATAAAACCACCAAAAAATATTCCAAGAACGAAGAATAAATTCCAGCTTTCTTTTTTCCAGTCGTATTTAAAAAACGAAATGTTTGCAGGAATACAAGCAGCGCAAATATGACGCAATGAAGAACTAATCCCGAAAGATTTATTCCCAATAATTAATAAAATTGGAACAGTTAATCCAATCAGCGGGCCAGCAACATACCAAGGCCAAGGTTCTTTAATGATTTCAAGTATACTCATTTACTTTTAAAATTTAGATTTTTTTTATTTTAACCATTAAGATATTAAGTTAATTAAGTGGGAATGCTTAATTTTTCTTAGCCTTCTTTGAAAAGTTTCATTAAGCTCAAAAACTTAATTAACTTAATATCTTAATGGTGAAAAAATTACACTTTATAGTGTTTTGCTTTGACAAACAAAATCTGATTTTGGAATATTGGTTTTAGAAATCGCTCCGAAACCTCCTTCAACTTCAGAAAAATTTCTGAAACCTCTTGCTTGAAGAATAGAAGCTGCAATCATACTTCTATAACCGCCAGCACAGTGCAAATAAAAATGCTCATTTGGATTAATATCTTTTACCCAATCATTAATATAAGCCAAAGGTTTGCTATAAGCGTCATCAATATGTTCTGCTGCGTATTCTGTTTCTTTACGGATATCTACGACTTTATCTTCGCCAAATTTAAACTTATTTGCAAATTGTTCGGCAGTAATTCTGTTAACAGTATCAATTTCGAAACCTGCATTTTGCCAAGCTTCAAAACCGCTTTCCAAATGCCCAATAATCGTATCAAAACCTACACGGCTTAAACGTGTTACAGTTTCTTCTTCCATGCCAGCCGCAGTAACCAAAATAATTGGCTGCTTTACATCGGCAATTAAAGTTCCAACCCACGGCGCAAAATCACCATTGATTCCGATATTGATCGATTGCGGAATAAATCCTTTGCTAAAATCTGCGGCACTTCTTGTGTCTAGAATTAAAGCGCCAGTTTCTTCAGCAACTGCTTCAAATTCTTTTACATTTATTGCTTTCATTCCGTTGTGCAAAACCGTTTCAAAGCTTTCGTAACCTTGTTTATTCATGGCAACATTCATGCTAAAATAGGCTGGGGGAGGTAATAATCCATCCGTTACTTCTTTGATGAATTCTTCTTCGGTCATGTTAGCACGCAAAGCATAATTTGTTGCTTTTTGATTTCCGATTGTTGAAACCGTTTCTTTGCTCATGTTTTTTCCGCAAGCGCTTCCCGCACCGTGCGCAGGATACACAATTACGTCATCAGCCAAAGTCATGATTTTATCTCTTAACGAATGATATAAAATTCCAGCCAATTGATCTTGTGTCATTCCAGCTGCTTTTTGAGCCAAATCAGGACGGCCAACATCTCCGATAAATAAGGTATCTCCAGAGAAAATAGCGTGATCTTTTCCGTTTTCATCAATCAGTAAAAAAGTAGTACTTTCCATGGTATGACCTGGAGTATGTAGTGCTTTAATTGTTATTTTTCCGATTTTGAATTCCTGACCGTCTTTCGCAGAAATGCAATCAAATTCGCAAGCAGCATTTGGACCGTAAACGATTGGCGCTCCAGTTTCTTTACTTAAATCAACGTGACCCGAAACGAAATCGGCGTGAAAATGCGTTTCAAAAATATATTTCAGTTTAACGCCATCACGCTCTAAACGATCCAGATAAGGCTGAATTTCTCTAAGCGGATCAATAATGGCTGCTTCACCATTTGAAGTGATATAATATGCACCTTGAGCAAGGCATCCGGTGTAAATTTGTTCTATTTTCATGATAGGTATTGTAAAATGATGGGTTACAAAGGTAACTTTGTTTTTTAAAAAAATAGGTGACTAATGTTACAGAAATTAGGTTTTTGTGTAAAAAAATGTGGCGTTTGTCATATTCGGTTGAGATAAATTAAATTTAAAGTTGAGCAATTACGCTTTAAGCTTTAATTTTGCATATGACGAATGTCATTTCAAAACAAAAAATAAAATGAACACACAACACTTATTGGATCAAATTGCTTTTATAAAAGAAATTGATAAAGTAAAATACATTCAGCGCAAGACAAAATTATTCAACAGCGACAGATGTGAAAATGATGCAGAACACAGTTGGCATTTGGCTTTAATGGCAATTGTTTTGGCAGATCATTCCAATGAACCGATTGATGTTTTGAAGGTCGTTAAAATGGTTTTGATACACGATATTGTCGAAATCGACGCTGGAGATGTTTTTATGTACGACACTGTCAAGAATCATGATAATACAGACGAAGAAAGATTAGCGGCCAATAGAATTTTTGGTCTTCTGCCTAAAAATCAAGCAGAAGAATTTATTGCAATCTGGGAAGAATTTGAAGCGGGAGAAACCAACGAAGCCAAATTTGCAAGATCTATGGACAGACTTGAACCTTTATTGCAAAATACATCAAACAATGGCGGAACTTGGAAAGAGTTTGGAGTAAAATATGATAAAGTTTATGAGAAGAAAAGCGTCATAAAAAATGGTTCAGCATCTTTATGGAATTACGCTGAAGGTTTGATTAATGAGAGTGTTGAAAAGGGAATTTTAGAAAAATAATAAAACAGAACTACGCAATCAAAATCAAACATAGCCTGCGGTTTCAACCGCAGGAAACGTATCGGATATGCATTGTGTTCCCATGGTTGAAACCACGGGTTATGTTTTTATACGTAAATCTATACACAATATTGTCATTTCGACCGAAGGGAGAAATCACACACAGAATTCCATAACCTATTATCTCCAATCTTTGTAGAATTACTAGTGTGATTTCTCCCTTCGGTCGAAATGACAAAACAATGCGCAAAAATATATACGAAGAAACTTTGTCAAAGTTCAAAACTTTGACAAAGTTGCAATGACAAGTGTTATTTCTACCCTTTAAATTGTTGAAAAGTTTAACAAATATCAGGCGATAAACTTTTTTTAAAGGACGTTAATTCGGGTTCTAATGGTTAAATTTGTGGAACTTCATAAACAAATTACCATTATGGAAGAAATGCTCTTTTATGATCGAATGCAATTTGCCTTCACGATCACTTTTCATTATCTTTTTCCGCAACTTACAATGGGTCTTTCGCTGATCATTGTGTACTTCAAGTGGAAATATCTCAAAACTAAAGACGAACAATACAATCACGCCACCCATTTCTGGATGAAAATCTTCGCCCTCAATTTTGCAATGGGCGTTGTAACGGGAATTCCGATGGAGTTTCAATTTGGAACCAACTGGGCTAAATTCTCCGAATTAACAGGAGGAATTATCGGGCAGACATTGGCAATGGAAGGAATGTTTTCTTTCTTTCTTGAATCTTCTTTCCTCGGATTATTTTTGTTTGGAGAAAAACTACTTGGCCATAAATGGCATTTTGTAACGGGATTATTAATCATGATTGGTTCGTGGGCCAGCGGTTACTTAATTATTGCGACACATTCTTGGATGCAGAATCCAGTTGGTTATGAAATTCTCGAAAACGGAAAATTTGTTCTGAATAATTTTCAAGCCTTATTCTTAAATCCCTGGCTTTGGCCTTCATATTTACACAATCAAGCGGCTTCTTTAGTAACGAGTTCTTTTGTTGTAGCTGGAATTGGAGCTTTTTATATTTTAAGTAATAAAAATGTTTCTTTCGGGAAATTGTTCTTAAAAACAGGTGTTATTTTCGGATTGATTTCGAGTGTAATTGTTGCCGTTCCAACAGGAGATTTATTGGCTAAAAATGTAGTAAAATATCAGCCCGTGACTTTTGCGGCTATGGAAGGGATTTTTCATACCGAGAAAAAAGGCTCTGAAATTGTTTTAATCGGACAGCCCGATGTGAAAGACAAAAAATTGGACAACAAAATTGCCGTTCCTAATATTTTGAGTTTCTTGACTTATGGAAATTGGGATCAGGAAATAAAAGGTTTAGATCAGTTTGAAGAAGATTTGCATCCAACTAATATTTCTGGTTTGTATTATGCATACCACATCATGGTTGGACTCGGAACCGTGTTTATCGGATTAATGGTGCTTTCGCTTTTCCAATTAGTAAGAGGAAAATTATTTGAAACCAAATGGATTTTATGGTCTTTAATGTTCATGATGCCGTTTCCGTACATTGCCAATACAACAGGCTGGTACACGGCAGAATTAGGAAGACAGCCTTGGCTGGTTTATAATTTATTGCGAACTGCAGAAGGAGCTTCACCAACGGTTTCATCGGGAAATACCTTGTTTACATTGCTTGGTTTTATTGGTTTATACCTTTTACTGGGAATGCTGTTTTTACTTTTGGTTGGAAAAATTATCAATAAAGGGCCGCATAAAGTGGACCTTTCAACAGAAAAAATATAAATATGGAATTTTTTTGGTACGTAGTTTTAATGGGAATTTTGGCTGTTTATCTGGTTTTAGATGGCTACGATTTTGGTGCAGGAATTATTCATTTATTTTTTGCCGATACAGAAAAAGATAAAAAGGCAATTACAAATGCCATTGGTCCATTTTGGGATGCCAATGAAGTTTGGTTAATTGCGGCGGGAGGTGTTTTGTTTTTTGCTTTCCCAACTTTATATGCTTCTTCTTTTAGCGGATTTTATCTGCCTTTGATTATGATTTTATGGCTTTTGATTTTCCGTGCCATCGGATTAGAAATGCGTGGACAGATTCATAATCCTATGTGGGAAAGTATTTGGGATAAGGCTTTCGGAATTGCGAGTCTGCTTTTGGCTCTCTTTTTCGGAATTGCTTTGGGAAATATTGTTCGAGGCGTGAATCTTGGAATGGTTCAAAACGGAGTTTCTACACAAGAACCACATTATTTCTTTTTGCCTTTGTGGAATCCGACTTTTAGTCCGCAAGCAAATGAATTGGGGATTATTGACTGGTTTACGCTTTTCTTAGGAATTGTGAGTGTTGTGGCGCTCACTATTCACGGTGCAAACTGGATTATTTATAAAACGAATTCGGCGCTGAATCCTAAATTGAAAAATGTAGTTTTTAAACTGAATTTTGTTTTGCTGATTTTAGTTTTTATTTCTTTAGGAATTTGGCATTTTATCGAACCAAAACCATTTCATAATTTTATTGAAAATCCGATTCTTTGGTTTTTTCCTTTAATGACTTTTGTTGGAATTGCGGGATTGTTCAAAGTTCGTTCTTTCAAAAAAGACGGTCAAGGATTTATTTTTTCGACCTTATTTTTAGTTGGCGGATTTGCGTCTACAGCGGTTTCAATTTTCCCGAATGTTTTGCCATCCACTAATAAAGTAAATCCGTCTTTAACGATTTACAACACTGCCGCTCACGAATACGGATTAAACGCTGGTTTGAGCTGGTTTTTTATCGCTTTGTTTCTCGTTATTATTTATTTTATTATTCAATATCGCGTTTTCAGCGGAAAAATGGATGATATTGGATATGGGGAACATTGATTTTTTTATAGCCACGAATTCACGAATTTTATTCTGATTAATGAATTTTATAGCTATAGATTACACGAATTTTAGTTTCAATATAAAATGAATTGCCTCCAGCTTTAGCTGGAGGTTTTTTGTTTGAATTTGAATTAGGCTTTAGCCAAACCTTACGATTTTGGCTAAAGCTTTTTTTTATATAGATTTGTTTACCTCCAGCTAAAGCTGGAGGCATTTTTTTTAAAAAAAAGCATCAATGAAAAAACAAATAATAACGTTACTTATTTTCTTATTTGGATCTATAAAAGCAGTTGCTTGCAGTTGTGATACACCTAAACCAATTTTAGAGTTTTATTCTTCCAAGTATGTTTTTGAAGGATTAGTTACATTTAAAAAAATTGCCAAAGATTCTACTACTTATTCTATAAAAGTTAAAGTGCTCAAAAATTATAAAAAAGCTAATATTCCGAAAGAACTGCGTTTTACATTTTACTATGAGAAAGGGAACTCTGGTGGGAGTTCTTGTTATTCGGAAGTTTATAAGAATCAGAAATTACTAGTTTTTGCCTCTGAATATCAAGGAAAATTAGGTTTCAGTATTATGTGTTCCAATTCGCAGGTTATTCGGGAAAGAGGAATTGATCCTCGTCTGCAAAAGGTGTTGGATCATGGAAATGAATTTAAACTAGATAACTACATCTATGATCTTGACTATACGGTGAACAATGAATTTAATTCTACGAAACCAATTACCAATCTCGACTCCATTTTTAAAGATGCGAAAGCTATTAAATCTGATAAACCATTCGGACTTTTTGCATTGTACATTAATAAAAAAGGAGAATTAGTTTCTGTTTTTAATTTTTTTGATTGGCATAAATCTTCTGAGGATTTTAAAATTGATCCGAATTTTGGTTTAATGACAGAATTTAATGTAAAAAGTAAAAGACCTATAACAGAATTTGAAATTTATGCTACAGAATTGCTCAAAAAAGTAAAGAGTTGGGAATTAAAAAGAAGTAAAGTAACACAAATTGCTGTTGATTACATGGCTTATATTTCTGTAGATTTTGATGAAAAGACTTCAAAATGGACTTATGAATTGAGATAAAGTTTTTATTTTAAAGTCAATTTGGCTTTAGAGAAATCATAAAGTTAGACTATGGCTTTTTTGCATTAGTACGAAAAACTTGTATTTTTACGAATCAAATAATTTCTCAAGAAATTTAAATATCTTTGAATTATGAGCACAACAGCAAAACCAAAACATATAGGAAGGAACATAAGCCGAATTAGAGAGCTTAAAGGAATGAAGCAGGAAGCTTTGGCAATTGCAATTGGGCTAAGCCAGCAAACTGTTTCGAATATAGAATCGAGTGAAACGATTGATAATGAGAAATTGACAGAAATTGCAAAAGCACTTGGTGTTTCTATTGAAGCAATTGAAAATTTTTCGGAAGAATCTGTCTTCAATTTCTTCAATAATTTTTATGATAATAGTTCAAGTCAAGGAAATAGTTTTAATCAAGGAATGTATGCGACTTTTAACCCTTTA
This sequence comes from Flavobacterium tyrosinilyticum, assembly GCF_023656565.1. Lineage (GTDB taxonomy): Bacteria > Bacteroidota > Bacteroidia > Flavobacteriales > Flavobacteriaceae > Flavobacterium > Flavobacterium tyrosinilyticum. Next base: position 1,120,510 of record NZ_JAMOKG010000003.1, on the reverse strand, counting down.
GATAAAGTGGTTGAACTTTACGAACGATTGGTCCAAGCTGAAAAAGAAAAAGTAGAATATTTAGAGAAATTGCTTAAAAAGTAATAGAAAAACATAAAGAAAGAAATGAATTGCCTCCAGTTTTAGCTGGAGGTTTTTTGTTTGAATTTGAATTGGGCTTTAGACAAACTTTCCGGGTTTGGCTAAAGCCTTTTTTGTATACATTTGTTTACCTCCAGCTAAAGCTTGAGGCAATTGATTGAAAATATTAAAGACAAAACGTCATTTTACCTGAGTCTGCGTTAGGGATAGGAGCGGTATCTCCCGATTTAGAAAAACAAGGCTTTTTAGCAGTAGTTTTTGTTAATCGGGAATAAAGCGGATAGCCCGGCCGGAGGCAACGCCCAAAAGAATCTTCTTACTTGAGATTTTTTTTTATAAATAAAGTATAAGATAACTTTTACGAAAGATTTAATTACAACCGATAGTTATATTCTATAATGTTAATTGTAAGAAAAAAAAGGTCTTAATGCTTAATATTGCGTATCTAAGAATTTTTTCCCCCTAAGAATTTTTAGAAATTGATTTTTCACTAGAAGCTTAAATCTATTTTTACCTACTAAATTATTATGCCTTTAACAGTTTTTTCCGACAAGGTTAGATTTCGTTACAAATCTAAGAATTGGCAGTATCAGTTTGATGAAATTAAAGAAATTGGACTGCTTAAAAAAAAGAAGAAATATTTTCTTGAAAACGGTGTTTTTTTAGCCGTAACCGCTGCAACATATTATTGCATGCTATTTTCCAACTTAATGGACTTGTATTACATTATTCCTGCAATTTTGTTCTATTCGTTTATCATAGCTATTAGATTAGGGAACAAGGCCGAATTTATTTATTTTGTTTTTGTGAAAGATATTTACCAGAACAAAATAAGAACTAAAATTGCCACCAAAGACCGCATATTGGTTGGCAAGCAGATCGATTCTTACTTAGATCTTCAGTTTGAAAGAAGTGTAAAAAGAACTGCTTAAAAAAATCAGAGATTTTTATATTCAATATTTCCCATTATGATTGCATTTTTCATAATGGCAGCTTTGATGTACGGTTATTTTATCATTACACAAAGAAAAAATTAACAAAACGCTGCAACATAAGTATTTAATTATGAAGTAGTTTTAAGGTTTTTCAATAAAAAATAATAGTATAGTCGTGCCGTAATCTAACGGCTGGCTGTTTTGACTATACATGACTAAAAATCAGAAATAACATGGCCACAACAATTAAAAGTAAAATCAAAAATATTAGAGAGTTAAAAAATTATACTCAGGAATACATGGCAGAAAGATTAGGCGTAACCCAAGCTGGTTACAGTAAAATTGAAAAAGGAAAGACTTCTTTGAGTTACGAAAAATTGGTTGAAATAGGAAGAATTTTGGATGTCAGCGTAGAGGATATAATTAGTTTTGATTACGATAAATACTTTAATAATTACAACAAAATAACAGGAAATAATAACGGCAGTATTTTGATTAATGCCGATAATTCTTCAGTTTTGAAGGAGCTTTATGAAGATAAAATTCAATTGCTTGAAAAACTGCTTTCGAGAACAGAAATCGAGCTTGAAAGATATAAGGACAAATTTGGAGAAATTTGAAGGTTTTAGTTTCATCTTTGTCAAAGTTTAAAACTTTGACAAAGATTACTCTAGAAGTGAAACTAAATAAAGCGTTGAAATTCCTTTTAGAATAAAACTTCTTTGGCAATGATGTAAAATCCCATTACGAGCACAAACCACCCAAAAAGAGGTTTTAATTTAGTGCCGTCCATTTTTTTTGAAAGCTGGCTTCCAATAAACATTCCGATTAAAGCCATTGCAGAAACGCTTAATAAGAAAGTGTAATTTATTGGTGTCCCAATGTATAGATCGCCAGCAAAACCTATTGACGAATTAATAGTGATTATTAATAATGAAGTTCCTACGGCTTGTTTCATGGGTAGATTGGCAAAAAAAAGCAAGGCAGGAATAATTAAGAATCCGCCGCCTGCACCTAGAAATCCGGTTACGATTCCGACCAAAAAACCTATAAAGCTCAATTGCGAATAATTAGTATCTGTTGATTTAATTTCGGACTGATTTTTTTTAATCATAGAAATGGCTGCCGTAATCATTAGGATAGAAAAGATGATCATAATTAGAAAATCTTTTGAAACGGTATAGGAAGCAACAGAAAACAAAGTCGATGCAATTTGCGGAAATATCACTTCTCGAATTATTAAAATGGAAATAATTGAGGGAATAGCAAAATACAAAGCCGATTTCAGTTTTAGGTTTCCCATTTTATAATGGCTATAACTTCCAAATAAAGCGGTTAACCCGACAATAAATAAAGAATAAGAAGTGGCTTGATCGGGATTTACTTTAAACAAATAAACTAAAATAGGAATAGTAAGAATAGAGCCTCCACCGCCAATTAAGCCAAGCGAAATTCCGATTATGATTGAGGCAAAAAATCCTAAATATTCCATTGCATATGTTTTGATGCAAAGTTGCCTCAGAAATTAGAAATCTACAGTAACATTTATCACAGACCTAAATAATTTTACCATTAAGATATTAAGGAAATTGAGCTATGCTTTCTTAATGAAACTTTTAAAGGTTAAGTAATATTAAGCGATCCAACTTAATTAACTTAATATCTTAATGGTTAAAATTTAGCAATTCAATCTGGTTTCGGTTGAGTTTGACCAGACCGCGCTGTTCCATTTTTTTGAGTAATCTAGAAACTACTTCCCGAGAAGTATTTAATTCGGTTGCGATTTCCTGATGCGATAAATTTACCTCAGAACAGCCACAGGCATCAGAATGTCTTTTTAAGTAGAATTCTAATCTTTCATCCATAGAACGGAAAGCGATATTGTCTACCACTTCGAGAACTTCTTCAAAACGGCTTCGGTAGGTTTCAATTACAAATTCGTACCAGCTTCTATGTTCCATCATCCATTTATCCATCAATTGCAACGGAATCATCATAACAGTAACATCCTCAACCACTTTTGCCATAATCTGGCTTTTTTCGCTTTTTGCTGTACAAATCATTGATATCGCACAAGCTTGTCCAGGTTGTAGGTAGTACATTAAAAACTCTCCGCCGTCTTCACCTTCGCGATAGATTTTGATTTTACCTTTAGTTATCAAAACTGTATTTTTAATATACTGACCAGTACGCATTAAAATGGTTCCGGCTTCAAAATCCTGAAGGCTTCCATTTTCTTCTATGGTAGCAATGAGTTCATTCGAGAAATTAGGAAAAATGGTTTTTAATGAATGTTGCATATTGTAGATTTTTTTTGCCATCTAATTGCATTAATTCAAAACAATTAATTCTAGAGAATTCATGTAATTGGCGGCTAATGTTTTTATCAAAATCGGATAAAAATATAGGATTGTTTGCAAAGATAAGGGTTTGGAATGGGAATAATTATCAGAAAACTAGATTTAAGATTAATTTTATGTAAATGAAAAAATCCTATTTTCTATCGATTTTGTAGGCTGAATTTTTAAAAATAGTAACTAAATTTGTAATTCACTGATTATAATACTTTCTCTAAAACGTTTTCTGAGAATAATAATCGAAATCGCATTTGGTACGTTTTTTATATAGAGAAACGTCGTAATTTTACAAAAACACATTTTACTATGAATTTATCACAAGAAGATTGGGTTGCTCAGTTACAAGCTGACGAAAATGCAGTTATACTTGACGTAAGAACTGAGGACGAATTTAATGATGGCTATATTGAGAATGCTCTAAATATTGATATCAATAAAGGGCAGGCTTTTATCTATGAAATCGAAGAATTAGACAAAAATAAAAACTATTACGTATACTGTCGTTCTGGGGCTAGAAGCGCGAAAGCATGCCAGATTATGAACGAATTGGGTATCGAAAATGCCTACAATCTGCTTGGAGGAATCCTAGATTGGGAAGGTGAAACAGTACAACCATAAATGAAGAAGAGGCAATAAAAAAGCCTCTTTTTTCTTTTGAAAATAAAATTACCAGACCATTAAACAAACCAAATTATGAGTTTTATACCAGAAGAATATCAGATTAATAGTCTGATAAATCAAGATACCTATCTTGTAAATGGAGAATTGAAACAATGGACAGGGCAAACCACACCTGTGTTTTCAACTATTTCTTCAACAGAAAAGTATTCGCCGACTTTATTAGGATCTATTCCTTTTATGGGAGAAAAAGAAGCAGCAGAAGTTGTCGAAGCTGCTACCAATGCATACGATATGGGACAAGGCTTATGGCCGACTATGAAAGTAGTTGATCGTATTAAATGCATGGAAAAATTTGTGAAACAAATGAAAGAAACCCGCGAAGAAGTAGTGAAATACTTAATGTGGGAAATTGGAAAGTCATTAGGAGATTCGCAAAAAGAATTTGACAGAACAGTAGAATATATTTACGATACTATTGCTAGCTATAAAGAATTGAACGGACGCAGTTCGCACTTTGAAAAAGTGCAAGGTGTAAACGCTATGATTCGCCGCGGACCTCTTGGAGTTGTGTTGTGTCTTGGACCATACAATTATCCTTTAAATGAAACTTTCTCCTTGTTGATTCCAGCTTTGATTATGGGGAATACGGTAATCTTCAAACCAGCTAAACATGGTGTTTTATGTATTTCGCCATTATTGGAAGCTTTTAGAAGCAGTTTTCCTAAAGGAGTAATCAATGTTGTTTATGGAAGAGGACGCGAAGTGGCTTCTCCGATTATGAAATCTGGAAAAATAGACGTTTTAGCCTTAATTGGAAACAGTAAATCAGCGATTGCTTTACAAGATCAGCATCCAAACAAAAACAGATTGCGTTTAATTTTAGGTTTAGAAGCTAAAAATCCAGCGATTATTCTTCCAGATGCCGATTTAGATTTGGCTATTCAGGAATGTATTACGGGAAGTTTGTCTTTTAACGGACAACGTTGTACTGCTTTGAAAGTGTTATATGTTCACGAATCGATTGCTGAAGAATTCAATAAACGTTTTTCTGAAAAAGTAGACAGTTTGCTTTTTGGAAATCCGTGGGAAAAGGGAGTTGCTCTAACACCGCTACCAGAAACCGACAAACCAAAATATATTCAAGGTTTAATTGATGATGCTCTTCATAAAGGAGCTAAAGTCATCAATGAAAAAGGAGGAAAACATACTGATAACTATATTTTTCCAGCAGTTTTATATCCAGTAAATAAAGAAATGCGTGTGTATCACGAAGAACAGTTTGGGCCAGTTGTTCCTGTACTTTCTTTCAAAGATATTAAAGAACCATTGAAAGATATGGCAGAATCAAATTACGGACAGCAAGTAAGTTTGTTTGGTAAAGATATAAAAACTCTTGCGCCGCTAATTGATGCTTTGGTTAACTTAGTTTGTAGAGTAAACCTTAACAGTTCTTGCCAAAGAGGGCCAGATGCTTTCCCTTTCACAGGACGAAAAGATTCTGCTGTAGGAACTTTGAGTATTCCAGATGCTTTGCGTTCTTTCTCAATTCGTACGTTTGTAGCTTCAAAAGATATCGATTATAATAATGAGATTCTGCAGGAATTGCTTAACAGCAAAGAATCGAATTTTATTAATACAGATTATATTTTGTAGTCATCAAGGTTATATATTAATTGTAGATGCCGTCTGTCGCTTTTAGTGATAGACGGTTTTTCTTTTTAAAGATTCTAAGGTTCTTTTTTAAAGATTCTAAGTTTCTGAGATGCTAAGATTCTAAGTTTTTTTGTAAAAAGTTTGATGTAAAATATAAAATGAAGTTTTTCTGCATCTCACATTTCACCATTTACAATTCACAACTTACAATTCACCATTCACAATTAATACTTAAATTTGTAACATTGTTTTAAAACAGCAGTCTTATATATCAAACAATTTAAAGACCTAAGAATTATTTATGAAAAAGAGATTTTTGCAATTTGCATTAATAGCATTCGTTCTTTTTGCCCAAGATACTATTGCTCAAGAGCTTTACATGCCTCGAAATATAAAAAAAGCCTATGAAAACGGAACACGTTCTAAAGACGGAAAACCAGGCGCAAACTATTGGCAGAACCGTGGAAAATATAATATGGAAATTTCAGTTGATCCGAAAACGAGATTGGTTAGCGGAACTGAAACCATTATTTACGAAAACAATAGCAAAGATACTTTAAGAAACTTAGTTATTCGTTTTGTAAACAACCTTCACAAGCCTTCTTCTCCAAGAGGAAGTGAAGTAAGCAACGATTTTTTAAGCGACGGATTAACGATTACTTCATTGAAAGTAGAAAATGAAGTGTATAAAGAAGACGCTAAAAACTGGGGAACTGTTGGAAATGTAAAATTGCAAAAACCAATTTTACCAAATTCAAAGACCACTATAAATATTCAATGGAATTATCCTTTGTCTAAAGAAAGTGGTAGAGAAGGCCAGATTGACGAAACGACATTTTTTGTAGCGTACAGTTATCCTCGCGTTTCAGTTTTTGACGATTATAATGGTTGGGATAGATTGGCCCATACAGATCGTCAAGAATTTTACAATGACTTCAACGATTATGTTTTTTCTGTAAAAGCACCAAAAAACTACGTGGTGTATGCAACTGGAGATTTATTAAATCCAGATGAGGTTTTGCAACCTGAATTTGCTTCCCGCTTAAAAAAATCATATATGACAGATGAAATTCTGCATATTGCAAACGAGCAGGAAATGAAAAGCGGAATCGTAACGAAACAATACGATTGGAATGTCTGGAAATTTGAAGCTAAAAACATAACAGATGTGTGCTTTGGTTTAAGTGATCATTATTTATGGGACGCTAGTAGTGTTGTAGTCGACAAGAAAACAAATCGTCGAGCAAGCGTTCAGGCGGCTTATAATGTAAAGGGAACCGATTTTGTAAATTCGGTAAAAAACAATCAATATGCTTTAGATTGGTTTTCTAACAATTGGCCAGGAGTTCCGTATCCGTTTTCTAAAATGACGGCTTTCCAAGGTTTTGCCGATATGGAATATCCAATGATGTGTAACGATTCTGAAATGGGAGATCCTATTTTTGCACAGTTAGTACAAGATCACGAAGTAGCGCATACTTATTTTCCTTTTTATATGGGAATTAATGAAACGCGTTATGCCTTTATGGACGAAGGTTGGGCAACTACTTTTGAATATTTAATCGGAATTGCTGAACATGGTAAAGAAGCTGCCGATAAGTTTTATAAAGAATTTAGAGTGAAACATTATATAAACGATCGATCTTCAGAAGAAGATCAGCCTATTATAACAATGTCTACACAGGTTTCTGGCGCAGGTTATGGAAATAATTCTTATGGTAAAGCTTCTCTATCTTATTTGGCTCTAAAAGATATGTTAGGAGATGAAATGTTCAAAAAAGCGCTTCATTTTTATATGGATACTTGGAACGGAAAACATCCTATTCCGTGGGATTATTTTAATTCATTTAATACAGCAACAGGAAAGAATTTAAATTGGTTTTTTAATAATTGGTTCTTTACTAACAATTATATAGATATTGCCGTAAAAGGTCTTTCTGCTGATAAGAAAACGATAACAATAGAAAATATTGGAGGTTTTGCAATTCCTTTTGATGTTGTAATTACTTATGCTGATAAGTCAAAAACAACTTTGCATCAAACGCCAGCGATTTGGGAGAAAAATCAAAAAACAGCTAAAATAATTTTGAAAAGCGCAAAAAAAATCGAAAAAATTGAGATTGATGGTGGAATTTTTATGGATGCAACGCCAGAGAATAATGTTTTAAATGTTAAATAATTGAATTAAGTTTAGTTAAATAAATTAAAGCGTCACTTTGTTGTAGTAAAGTGGCGCTTTTTGTTTAAAATAATTAAAAATATTCAAGTTGCAGAAAAACAGTATAAATATTTCTGGGAAAAATATTACGTTTGCCAAATACTAAACATACCACCAAATCTAATGAAGAATACTTTTGTTCTGATTGCTTTGCTAAGCAGTCTCCAGTTTTTTGCTCAGAACGATCAAAAGACTGCATTTCAAAAAAACAAATATGAATTGGCTAATTCTTACTACAAAAAAGCCGATTTTGTAAAAGCTATTGATTTATTTTCTTTAGCTGCAAAGATTAAACCTGAAAATGAAATCGGAAAAGAAGCTATTAAAAAGGTAGACACCTTACGCGAACTTTTAAGAAAAGAAATTTTAAATCAAGCAATTGGAACTTGGAAAAGAACAGGAAATCAGCCAGTTTGGTCTTCGGCAACAGCAGTTACTGCCAGTCAATCTACTTTTGACGAAGTGGTCGAAATTAAAGAGAATGAAATCTTGTTTTATGAAGTTGACAAAAAAACAAAAGTAAAGAAACTTCTCAGAACTGAGAATTTAGTTTATAATGATGCAAAAAGCACGGTGTCATTATTTTCAGAAATTATTCTTTCTGATGGAACAGTTTGGAACTGTAGTCTTAATGAAAATTCAGACGTATTGCATGTTGTTAATGTAGCTGTTAAAACAGAAGAGGGAATAAAAAAGATAGAAAGTGATAATGAGGAAAATTATTACGTTAAAATGTAAGTGAATTATAGAAAAAGGGAATCGATCGATTCCCTTTTTTATTATGAGTTTTATAGAAATTTAAATCCAATGGAGAGATTGGTGACTCCAGTTTTAATTTCGCTGCTAGACGCATCTATATCACTAAGTCCGGCAAGATATCTAACATCAAAAGTCAGTCTCCAGACATCCACTCCAACACCTCCAAGAATGCTATGATTGTTTTTTTCTATAGCGATAGAATTGAGATTATTGCTAGTACTTATGTCTGAATAATTTTTCCAGTTGTATCCCACAAAAAGCCTCACATTTCCGAGTTTTCCAAGCGGAATAATTTTAAGTCCTGCAATTAATGAAGCATCTGTTCCTGATAGTTTAAATTCGGTTTCTCCAACGCCGTTTTGGTATACGCTAAAATTAGTTTGACCATATCCAAACTCGCCCTGAGCATAAAAAAGTGCAAGGTTTAATCGACCAAATGCGGAAAATCCAATTCCTGTATTCGTATGATCGGAGCTGAAATTTTTGGCATTGACAGATGTAATATTGGTAGAAAACTGTGGTCCGATTTGTATTAACTGTGCAAATCCATTGGCACAAATACATAAAAATGCTGTTAAAAGGAATTTTCTCATGACGGAATTTATTTGATTTTGGTTCTATAAAAATAATCATAATACATTAGAATTGAATGATTTGTCTGATTTATTTTTCTGTAAAGTTTTGATAATTAATTAGATCAATATTTCTGGTTTGCTTTTTCGATTAAATCAAAATGAATTAATTTTGAGAAGCTTAAATAAATTCAAATGGACGTTAAAAAAATAAACGCAAGTGATACTTGGCAAATAAGACACGAAGTAATGTGGCCAGACCAGCCTTTTGAGTTTGTACAGCTTGAAGAAGATAATTTAGGATTTCATTTTGGAGTTTTTGAAGAAGATAAATTGGTTTCTATAGTTTCCTGTTTTATGGAAGAAAAAGAAATGCAGTTTAGAAAATTAGCTACTTTAGAAGAGTATCAAGGTAAAGGAATTGCGTCTCATCTTTTAAAATATATTCTAGAATTTGCAAAAGAAAAAGGTGTAGAAAAAGTATGGTGCAACGCCAGAACCAATAAAAAATCATTTTATGAGAAGTTCGGAATGATAGATACTTTTAAAACTTTTATAAAATCAGGACAAGAATTTACGATTATGGAAATTTTGCTTTCTTAATTGTAAAGTTTAAGTTATTGATTTTTAGTGTTGTAAACAAGGGGTTTAATTTTGAAGTAAAGTGATTAATAAAAATTAAGAGAATGAAAACGTTTTCGTTTTATGGAACTGTTAAACCTTGTTAAAAATTCTTTTTTTGTTTTAATTCTTTTACTACTTTCGCACCGAAATGAGAAAGTTAATAGTATTTTTAGTATTCATGAATATGCTTCTGTTTGGCGGAGGCCAATATTTGAATGCAAATACTTTTGGCGCTCATACTCACCATCACCTACAGAAACATAGAGTTAAGTTTACTAATCAAGATCGGGGGACTTCAACAATTGAAGAAGCTACAGATATTGATTTAGAAGAAGATCTTGTTGGAGGTGAAGATGTTGATTTACTTACGAACAAATATTTTACTGCTTCGTATAGTTTGGTAGACGCTTTATATCTGGCACTTTCAGATCAGTCTGCAGCGAATGATTCCAATCGTTTAAAAATTTCTACGCCTGTTTTTGGGCATTCAAATCCTATCTATATTACTCAACGAGTATTAAGAATTTGATTTTAAAGTATACATCGGTTATCTGAGTTTTGATCTCTGCGTATCTTGCTGTTGTATATTTTTTCTACTTCTGCTTATATGAAAGTTAAGGTCTGGGCTAAGGCTGACTGATGCATTTTAACATCCAAAAGGAATTTTCATTCCAAAGCTTCAATCGCTTAATTTCCAAACTAAATCATGAAAAAAATCATTGTGTTCACAGGCTTAATGGCCTTGGTGTGCTTAACGAGTTGTACATCTAAAAAAGAAGAAAAAGAAGAAGTAGAAAAATTCACTGTTACTAATCCAGTAAGAATTGATACTTCATTTACAAAAGAATACGTTTCACAAATAAAATCGGTTCGTAATATCGAACTTCGCGCCCAAGAAAAGGGGTTTTTACAAAATATATATGTTGACGAAGGACAGTTTGTAAAAAAAGGACAGCTGTTGTTTAAAATTATGCCAAACATGTATCAGGCAGAGTTATTAAAAGCACAGTCAGAACAAAAATCTGTAGAAATTGAATTGCAAAATTCAAAATTACTGGCAGATAAAAATATCGTTTCTAAAAACGAATTAAGTGTCGCTCAGGCTAAATTGCAATCTGCAAAAGCTGAGGTTGCGCTGGCAAAACTTCATTTATCATTCACAGAAATTAGAGCTCCGTTTGACGGAACAATCGACCGTATTCCTTTAAAATTAGGAAGTTTAATTGACGAGGGAGAATTGTTGACAAGTCTTTCAGACAACAGTCAGATGTTTGCTTATTTCAATGTTTCTGAGCCAGAATATATTAGTTATGAAACAAATATTAAAGATCGTGCAGATAACAAAGTGAATTTAGTTTTGGCTAACGGAGATATTTTTAAGGAAAAAGGTAATGTTGAGGTAATCGAAAGTGAATTCAACAACGAAACCGGAAACATTGCTTTTAGAGCAAGATTCCCTAATTCTGGAAAATTACTTAGAAATGGAGAAACAGGACAAGTTCAAATGAATGTTCCTCTTAAAAATGCTATTGTGATTCCGCAAAAAGCGACTTACGAAATTCAAGATAAAAAATATGTTTTTGTAGTTGGAAAAGACAATAAAGTAAGTTCTAGAGAAATCACTATCACTGGTGAAATCCCTGATTTATATGTAATCAAAAGTGGCCTTACAGAAAATGATAAGATCTTGCTTGAAGGTGTTCAGAAAGTAAAAGAAAACGACAAAATTAAATTCGATTACGAATCTCCTAAAGAAGTAATCAATCATTTACGCTTAAAAGCAGAATAGTTTTTTGTTTTAATAGTTTCAAGTTTCAGGTTTCAAGTTGCATACTGAACCTGAAACTTGAAACCTGAAACTTGAAACATTTTAAACTTCAATAAGTTTAATCATTTAAAAAATATAAAAATGTTTAATAAATTTATTCAAAGACCTGTTCTGTCGATAGTAATATCGTTGATTATTGTCTTTTTAGGGGTATTGTCGGTTTTAAATTTACCAATTACACAATTCCCTACAATTTCACCTCCAATGGTGAATGTTACCGCAGATTATCCTGGATCTAACGGTGAATTAATGGTTAAGGCTGTTGTTATTCCTTTGGAAAGAGCCTTGAATGGTGTTCCTGGGATGAAATATATGGCTTCGGACGCTGGAAATGATGGTGAAGCTACAATCAAAGTGGTCTTTAACTTAGGAACAGATCCTAACCAAGCAGCGATTAATGTTCAAAACCGTGTGGCTTCGGTTACCAATAAACTTCCTCCTTTAGTAATTCGTGAGGGTATCAAAATTACTCGTGAGGTGCCAAGTATGTTGATGTACGTGAATCTTTACAGTACAGACAAAAATACCGATATGAAGTTCTTATACAACTATGCCGATATCAACGTTCTTTCTGAATTGAAAAGGGTAAATGGTATTGGTTCTGGAGATATCTTAGGAACACGTGAATATGCAATGCGTATCTGGCTGAAACCAGACCGTATGTTGGCTTATAAAATTTCTGCAGATGAGGTAATGGAAGCATTATCTAGTCAGAGTTTGGAAGCTTCTCCAGGTAAAACGGGAGAAAGTTCTGGTAAACGTTCTCAAGCATTTGAATATGTATTGAAATATTCTGGACGTTTTACAACAAAAGAACAATACGAGAACATTGTAGTAAAAGCAAATCCAAATGGAGAACTTTTAAGATTGAAAGATGTTGCTAAGGTTGAATTTGGAAGCTCGATGTATGATATCTATTCTAATTTGAATGGACGACCATCTGCAGCTATTGTATTAAAACAATCTTTTGGAAGTAACGCGAATCAGGTTATTGAAGAAGTAAAAGCAAAACTGGAAAAGATCAAACAAAGATTCCCTAAAGGAATGGATTATGAAATTTCGTATGACGTTTCTAAATTCCTTGATGCTTCTATCGAAAAAGTAATTCATACTTTGGTTGAAGCCTTTATTCTGGTAGGTTTAGTAGTATTCCTTTTCTTAGGAGATTGGCGTTCTACAGTTATTCCGGCAATTGCGGTACCCGTATCGTTGGTTGGAACTTTTGTATTCATGACATTCTTTGATATTTCATTGAACTTAATTACGTTATTCGCTTTAGTATTAGCAATTGGGGTCGTCGTCGATGATGCGATTGTGGTTATTGAGGCCGTTCACGCCAAGATGGAAGAGGAACACCTCTCGCCATTTAAAGCGACTAAAAAAGCAATGCACGAAATTGCTGGGGCAATTATTGCAATTACTTTCTTGATGGCTGCGGTATTTATTCCTGTTGCATTTATGTCTGGTCCTGTGGGAGTATTCTACAGACAGTTCTCTGTAACTATGGCAACTGCGATTATCCTTTCGGGTATTGTGGCTTTGACATTGACACCGGCACTTTGTGCGATGATGTTAAAAAACAATCATGGAGTGCCTAAAAAGAAAACACCGGCCAATAGATTTATTGATGCTTTCAACGAAAAATTCAATTTAGCGCAAGGTAAATATCAGAACTTACTAGGTAAAATTGTTGACAGAAGAGTAGTTACCATTGTAGCGCTTCTTGGTTTCTGTGCTGGAACATGGTTAATAAGCAGTTCAGTTCCGTCAGGATTTATTCCAAATGAGGATCAGGGAATGTTTTACGCGGTAATCCAGACACCACCAGGATCTTCTTTAGAAAGAACAAATAATATTGCAGAACGAGTTCAGAAAATTGCTGAGGATATTGACGGAGTAAAATCAGTTTCTTCATTGGCAGGTTATGAGATTTTGTCTGAAGGTACTGGAGCTAACTCTGGAACTTGTTTGGTCAACCTAAAAGACTGGAGCGATAGAAAAGAATCTGTTTTGGAGATCATGCACGAAATGGAGGAAAAATGTAAAGATATTGCGGGGGCAAATATCGAATTTTTTCAACCACCTGCCGTGCCGGGTTATGGTGCTGCCGGAGGATTTGAGCTTCGTTTGTTAGATAAAACCGGTTCTGTTGATTATAAGAGAATGGAGCAAGTAAACAACGATTTTGTGGCTGAATTGAACAAACAACCAGAATTATCAAACGTGTTTAGTTTCTATAGTTCTAGTTTCCCTCAATACATGATGAAAGTCGACAATGACTTGGCACAGCAAAAAGGGGTTTCTATCGAAAATGCCATGAATACTTTGTCAACTCTTGTGGGAAGTAACTATGAGATCAGTTTTATTAAATTCGGTATCAACTATAAAGTTATTGTTCAGGCTTCGCCAGAATATCGTGCACAGCCAGATGATATCTTAAAATTATACGTAAAAAATGATCGTGATGAAATGGTGCCTTTTTCTGCTTTTATGAAATTAGAAAAAGTGTACGGACTTTCAGAAATCACACGTCATAATATGTATACCTCAACACAAATCAGTGGTTCGCCAGCTGCGGGTTATAGTTCTGGTACAGCGATTAAAGTAATTCAGAAAATCGCTGCTGAAAAATTACCTAGAGGATATGATATTGACTGGGCAGGTATTTCTGCCGATGAGGTGGCTCAGGGTAATCAGGCAATTTGGGTATTCTTAATCTGTTTAGGATTCGTTTACTTGGTATTAGCTGCACAGTATGAAAGTTTTATTTTGCCATTGTCAGTAATTCTTTCTTTGCCAGCAGGTATTTTTGGAGCTTTCCTTTTATTGAAATTAACAGGATTAGAAAACAATATTTATGCACAGGTTGCCATGGTAATGCTTATCGGATTATTAGGTAAGAATGCCGTGTTGATTGTAGAGTTTGCGATCCAAAGACATGCAGCCGGTAAGTCAGTTTTAGATGCTGCAATGGAAGGAGCAAAAGCAAGGTTCCGTCCAATTTTGATGACTTCGTTTGCTTTTATCGCAGGTTTATTACCGCTTGCCTTTGCAACTGGTCCTGGTAAAATTGGAAACAGAACCATTGGTACTGCAGCGGCAGGAGGTATGCTTATCGGAACCATTTGCGGTGTATTTGTAATTCCGGGCTTGTATTTCATATTTGCTAAAATTGCTGAGAAACACAAATTGGTAAAACATGAAGAAGAAAACCCATTAACAGAAGAAATTGACAACAATCATGTATAAAGTTAAATCATATCAATATAGTATTGCTTTGGCTGTATGTCTAGCAGTTGCAGGGTGTAAAACCCCTGCACCTGAGGCAGCAGTGACTACCAGTACACCAGTTCCAGAATCGTTTGGCTCAACAGTTCAGACTCAGGATGCAAACAGCAATACGGCAGCATTAAACTGGAAAGATTATTTTAAAGATCAGAATCTAGTTGATTTAATAGATACTGCTCTTAAAAACAATCAGGAATTAAATATCACTTTGCAGGAAATTGAAATTGCAAAAAATGATATTCGCGTAAAAAAAGGACTTTTATTGCCAACTGCAGGTTTGCGTGCAGGAGCTGGAGTAGAAAAAGTGGGTAGATATACCAGTCAAGGTGCGGGTGATGCTACTACAGAGATTAAACCAGGTGTAGAAACTCCAGATCCGTTAGGAGATTTTACGATTTCGGCTTATGCAAACTGGGAAGTAGATATCTGGAAAAAACTGCGTAATTCTAAAAAAGCAGCTTTAAACAGATATTTGGCTACAGTAGAAGGTAAAAACTTTGTAATTACAAACCTCATCGCCGAAGTTGCTGATTCGTATTATGAATTACTGGCTTTAGACAATCAGTTGGATATTGTAAAACAAACCATCAAATTGCAGACTAACGCTTTAGAAATTGTAAAAGTTCAAAAACAAGCGGCAAGAGCAACAGAATTGGGAGTTAAGAAATTTGAAGCTGAGGTTTTAACTTCACAAAGTATGGAGTTTGACATTTTGCAGCAGATTAAAGAAACCGAGAATAAAATCAACTTTTTGTTGGGTAGATATCCTCAGGAAGTAAAAAGAACAAGCAGCACTAATTTCTTAAGTTTATTGCCTGCTTCTGTAAGTTCTGGAATTCCATCTCAATTGTTACAAAATCGTCCAGATGTTAAACAAGCAGAATTGGAATTGGTAGCAGCAAAATTAGATGTAAAAGTGGCTCGCGCCGAGTTTTATCCATCTTTGGATATTACGGCAGCGATAGGAGTACAGGCTTTCAAACCTTCTTATTTGTTTACTATGCCAGAATCGTTATTGTATTCTTTGGCCGGAGATCTTGTAGCGCCTTTGATTAACAGAAATGCGATCAAAGCAGAGTTTGCAAGTGCCAATGCAAGACAGATTCAGGCATTGTACAATTACGATCGTACGGTTTTAAATGCGTATCTAGAAGTTTCAAACCAAATGTCTAAGATCGATAATCTTCAAAAGGGTTATGATCTTAAATCTAAACAAGTTGATGCTTTAAATACTTCGATTGATGTTTCAAACGATTTGTTTAAATCGGCTCGAGTAGATTATTTTGAGGTTTTGATGACGCAGAGAGACGCATTAGAAGCGAAATTAGAATTAATTGATACTAAAAAAGAACAGTTGAATGCTGCAGTTCATGTCTATAGAGACTTGGGCGGCGGATGGAAATAATATTGCCAATTAATTTGTAGAAAGAAAGCCTTTTGGGAGTAAAATCCTGAAAGGCTTTTTTTTGTAAGAAAATTATCTTATATTTGCATTTCACTGTTCTGAAAAAAGTGACCATAAACCTCGGAAGCTATTATTTAGTTTTCGGGGTTTTTTATGCTTTTTAAATTTCTTCCGATTGTTAAAATTTAATATTTTTCTTACTTATATGAACTGTCTTACTATATTTACAATACAATTATGTAATATTTTATTTACTTAAATACCACTTCTCATTTATTGATTAAGGTTATAAAATCTACAAAAGCCTGTAAAATAATCAATAACCTTTTAGATATGAGTTTTTTAGCAAAATTAGAATTAGACAATGAAGTGTTTAATGTTTTAGAATTTGATGTTCATTTTACCCAGAATGTCGATAACAACGGAAAACCGGCCAACAAGACAAAAGGCGGACAGATAAAACTTGTAATAGAAACCACACAAACGGATCTGTTTTCAGACTGGATGGTATCTCAGACCAGTGTAAAAGACGGAAAAGTCATTTTTTATCGCAGAGACGCTATGAGCACCATGAAAAATGTAACCTTTAAAAAGGCCTTCTGCATATCGTTTCATAAAAGTTTTAGAAGTGAAGGATCAGTTCCTATGGTTACTGAGATTTTGATTTCATCAAACGAAGTAAAAATTGGGAATACAATTTTTGAAAACAATTGGAAAAACTCATAGCTCTTTTAAAAAACAACTAGTATGGCATTGCAAACAAATACGAATATTAAAATTGGCGAAATAAGAATTGCTAATTTCAACAAATTAGAAGTTTTTCAGACCATTCACGACCACCACACTTTTTCATTCGAAGTAAGACAAGATTTATTAGTAGAAGAATTTAAAAGTGTTATGCCTTTTTCCCAAAAGTTATACGGAGAAAAAATAAGCATAGAAATAAAACCTATAGAGGGTCTGGAAGATCTTATTATTGGAGTAGATTCTAAAGATTACATCATGCAGTTTTACGGCATAGTAACCGAAGTTAAACTGCAAAAATCCCGTATTAAAGACGTAGAAGAAACCATCGTAATAAAAGGAAAGAGTACTACAATACTTTTAGAAAACGGACCCGAATGCAATTCGTTCACCAACATGTCTTTGAATGATATTGTAAAAAAAGTAAAATCAGACTGTGACATTGATATCGATGTAAGACCATTTTATTTAGACAACCTGCCTTACACTGTGCAGTATAACGAAAGCAATTTTGCTTTTCTAAATCGTTTGGCAAAAAGAAATGGGCATTGGTTCTATTATAACGGAAGAACAGCCATTTTTGGAAGTCCGGGCGGTGTGGGTGCAACGCCAAAATTAATGTATGGAATAAACATGCAGGATTTTGATTATACTATAAAACTTCTCCCTGCACTGTTTAAAGTAATAGAAAACGATAACAATGACGGCCAGTATAAAACCGATGAAACTTTAAAATATAGAAAAGAAGCCGATGGTTTTCATCAAAACTTTTTAAACAGGTCTAACGAAGTTTTTAATAAAGAAACCATTATACAGTTAAACCAGACTCCTGTGGGCGGATCCGGAAGGCGATCTTCAGAAGAATATGCCAAAAATAAAATGCGCTCTGTTTTAAGCGGTTTAGTAGAAATAAAAGCTTCAAGCGAAGTTCCAGGCATTACTATAGGAAACGAGGTAAGAGTAATAGGTGTCGACATGCAGTTGGAGAGTTCTTACCGCGTTACACAGATTACACATATTTGCGATGATGGAGGTGGTTACGAAAACCACTTTACAGCTGTAAATTTTAACGGTTCTGTATTTTCTCCCGAAACAGATCCAGATTTAGTGCCTCACTGCAAAAGCCAGACCGCCATTGTAACCGCCAATGCAGATCCTGAAGGACTTAGCGGTATACAGGTACAGATGCCGTGGCAGGCAGCCAAAGGTGAAAGCACACCTTATATTCCTTTAATTCAAAAATACGGAGGTGATGCCAGAGGCTCTCATATCATACCTGAAATTGGCGATACCGTTTTTGTAGACTTTCAGGGCAATAATGCCGAACTGCCGATTGTACTGGGAACTATGACCAGCAGAAAGGAAAAAAGCGGTTATAGTACGCCGAATAATGATATAAAGGCAATAATGCATAGCCGAAGCGGAAACAGAATTATAAATGATGATGCTACTGGAGATATTACAATTGAAAGCCAAAAAGGAGAAACTATAGCAGTAATTCATGGAGATGGAAACATTAGGTTTAAAGCTCCTAAAAATATTGAATTGGAAGCAGGGGAAGATATTGTTATGAAAGCTGGGAGAAATATAAAAATTGATGCTAAAGAGGATATTGAGGTTGATGCAGGTTATAATATCTCTCAAGAAGCTCAAAATGATATTTATGTAAATGCAAATGGGAATATTATGGAAAGATCAGATAATAGGACTGAATTGGTTGATAAAGATTTTAGTCGTACTTCAGACAGTTCAAATGAAATAGCCTCGAAAGCAAGTCTTTATAGTCATGAAGAAGACATGACCATACAAAGCGGAAAGCAAGTGCGTATTAATAGCACAGAAAAATCTAATCTTTTTTAATTTAATTTTTATGGCAATTGCAAAACAAGCGAAGATTATTCAAATAAAAGTGAGTGATTCTTATCAATTAACTGTTGGCAGAAAACTTGAAAAAAATGCCAATAAATTGAATTATGAAGCTACAAAAGACGATTTGAATTTGATTTGTGGTAAAAAAATAATAATAAACGGTGAGAAAAAATAGTATCAAGAAATACAACATCTTATTATGTTTCATCATAATAATAGTGATAACTGTAGTAACAATAACAATGAGTTCATATATAGAAAAAAAATATGAGTGGGCAGCAAATATTTGTGCACCAAGAGAGTATCCTGTAGAAGTTTATACAGGAGCAGCAGGAGGCTATTTTTTTAGCCAAATGGGCGGATTTAGCAATTCTGGCTGGGGAGGATTGGGTAGTATCGATTATATAAAAGCACCAGTGCCAGACAGACTTGATATGACATGGTTATCATATGTAGACAATAAATTCTATAAAGGCGATTGGAAACTCCCTACAGAAAAAATAAAAAAGCTTTTTGATGAAGGATTTCCTGCTAAACCAGGTTTAGAAAATGTAAAGGAGTCTTATGATTATATAAATATTGGTCTCGGACCAAAAGGAATGGTTATAGTATGGGTAGCGGGGGCTGGTAGTCAGGTGGAAGTGGCGCGATTTCAGGCTCATGAAACGGTAATAGATCCTAAACTTATTATCGAAAGCGAAATGTATATGTTTCGAAAAGGTTATAGTCAACATAGATTAGAAAACAATTTTGTTATATCTGAAGACGTTCGGGAACAAATCAAACAATACGGTTATCCCCAATCAGAAGTTTATGAGGAGTATAGAGAAAAATATTTATGGAAACCACGAGTAATCTTGCCGGAAGGTTCTAAGCTTACTTCAATGTACATTAAAATGTGTAATGGAGAAAAGGAAGATCCTTATGATAAGCCAATAGATACGAAATATAGAGCCATTCCTTACGCTTTTCAAATTTACTGGTCAGTTGCTAAAGGCAAAAAAGAACGACGGTTTGTGTCTAGAATTGCTTTTACTAAAGATAAAGAATATTGGGCAAAATATCTTAAACCTATGGGTAAGGATGAAATTCCTGTAGATTTTGATAAAAACGAGATTCGAATGCTGTATAAAGAGCATCTTGATAAAAATAAATCTGCAGAAATGGTAATAAAAATCGATCCTACAAAACAAGAGGATGATAAGTGGGTAGTAGATTTTTATATAGAACAAGAAGGGAAAAAATATAATTTAAATCAAAATTGTCAAGATTCTGGTAAACTAAACTAAGATGAGTATAGTATTTGGAGATTACATGCCACCTAAAAAAGAATTGAAAACTAATGAAGTAATCATTGGTGTTTTTTTTGACGGCACCAATAACAATAAAAATAATACCAAAGCCAAAGAATATTATGATAAAAGGGCAAGAGGCGAAAAATTGACTCCAAAAGAAACAATTTCGGCAGATGCTTATCGAAAAAATGGGAAAGACAAAGAAAGTAGCAGTTATTACAATGCTTGGTCGAATGTGGCAAGGTTGAGTGATGCTTACCCTTTAGAATTAACCACATATATTGACGGTATTGGTACGGAAACTGAAAAAGCTGATTCTGTATTAGGGGCTGGCCTAGGTACGGGATTTGTTTTTAGTGGTACTGGAATATTAGATAAAGTAGAAGCGGGCTGTAAAGAAATAGTCAATAATTTAAAAAGGAATAGTATTTCAGAAGTAGATATTCTGTATTTAGATGTTTTTGGTTTCAGCCGTGGTGCAGCTGCCGCTAGAGTTTTTTTAGATGAAATTAGCCAAAAAGCGTATCCATTATCGGCTAATCGAAAAAATAAAGGAGGTGCTTTGGGGTATTATTTGGCACAAAAAGATGTTAAGGTAGGTTTAATAAAAGTTCGTTTTTTAGGTCTTTTTGATACGGTATCTTCTTACTCGACTTTAATTGATGGGAAACCAAATTTTGATAATGACACTAAGCAGTTACCATTAAATAATCTAATTAAAGCAGAATCAGTTATGCATTTTACTGCTGCAGATGAGCATCGAAATAATTTTTCACTTACTACAACTAACGTCGGAAAAACAAGAGAATTCCCGGGTGTACACTCAGATGTTGGAGGAAGTTATAATAATGGTATTGAAGTAGTAAAAGTAATCGAGAAAAACTTTAAAGAAAAATTGGAGAAACTTTCAGAGAAACTAGTTGATAGTGCTTGGTATTTAAAAGATCAATTAGAGATTTCTTTTTTTGGTCCTCAACATGAACTTAAAGGCACTAGAAATTTAAAAAACTCATACAGTTATATTCCATTGCATTTTATGGCAGAAGCTGCGATAAAGCAGAGTGTTCCTTTTGATAATACAAAATTGGTTATTGATAAGTATAATATTTCAAATAATCCATTATTAGCTCGAGTAAAAAAACGTTTACATAAGTATGTTTTTGAAAACGCACAATCGTATACTTTTAAATGGTATGGAAATATTCATGAAAAGTATAAAGGAGTAAAAAATGGAGACAGCAGATTTGAAGCATATCAGCAAGAGCTACAAGAGCAAGAAGATTTAAGAACGTTGCGAAACCAATATTTGCATTGGTCTGCAGATAATGGTTCTATTGGGATGGAACCAACAAAAGATCGGAAGCGTAAAACGTTTTAAATAAAATTGCTCAATCAAATAGGTTATAAATAATAATTTAAAACAATAAAAATGAAATTAGTCCTAACAATCTTTTTAATAATATTAATTGCTATATCTGTACAGACCTATTTTTTAAATGGAGAACCCCATTCTGAGGAGGCAGTATGCTTTGGAGCTCTTATAACGACTGATATACTATTAATCTTTGTTTATCTTCGTGAGAGCGAGAATTTACTGTATAGAAGAGTAATAGGGACTCTATTATGTTGTTTTGTAATTATTACAGTCAATTTTTATCTGTTTTTTTTGTACATACAGGAATTGGGTAGAGCTTTTAGAAATTAAATTTATGAAGGAAGAAGTAATGTATAATCGAACGAATAAATTGCTTACATTAATTTTGATAATAACAGTAATTGCAAATGTTATTCAATGTTATAATTATAAACCAAATGAAAGATTTGACTGGACAGGAGGTGTTATAAGTAGTAAAGGAAATATTGTACAGGTTGCAGCCTGTGATTTTAAAGGAAATGATTATCATATTAATAAAGATAAGATACTGGATAATAGTTGGAATGAAATTAATGGTTGCGAAGAGTATATGAAGAATGTTTTCTTTCCTGATAGTCTGTCGATAAAATGGTTTTCTTACAAAGAACAAAAATTTTATGGTGGTGATTTTGTTTTGCCAATTGAAATGATCCGAACAAAAGCGGTACAAATGGGAATGCTTCCGAGTGTCAAAAATGATTATGACTCTGATAAGATTCTTCATTTTATTGCTGAAGTTCAGCCCAATGGGAAATTTGCAGTTTGGATGCAAAAGTTTGATAAAAACGACAAGGATACAAAATTTAAAATTGGAACATATCAAGCCAAAGAAATAAAAGCAACTTGGCATACTCGATAGCACGGATTTGCAATCCGTGCCCGCAAAGATTGGTTTTCAATTTTAAGTAAAAACAAAACCCTGCAAATATCAATTCGCAGGGTTTTCAATTTTTATTAAAATTATTTATTTATTACTAGCACAAGCCTTATAAATCTGCTTTTCTGAAAATGGCGATAAGGCTTCGGCGAGATTTCGGCTCGTTCTTAAACAGCTCAGTATTTTTTGCCTTAAATTAATATCGTCGCCAAATTCTGTATGCATGAGGAGCTCGAAGATTTCCTGCAAATACATGGGTTGTTCTTTGTACTCTCCTTCAAACAATTCGTCTGAAAGGAAATTAATTACGGATGGCATTACATCACGATGTGTTGGTTTTTGATTTTCTTTTAGCATAATCGAAAATATTAGACACACGAAACCCTCGCTTTAGATGTGCTAAAATACCCGAATAGGATAGATTTACCATTGTTTCCGCAGGTACATCATGGCGAGGGAATCGCTTATGTTAACTTATAAAGTTTTTAGGATGATATCCTAGGTATTTTAGCAAAGCAAAGATATGCTTTTATTTTAAAAAGAAAGAAAAAACTTACTTTTTGTTTTTAGCTCAGAATTTAGGTTTAAAACAAAGATAGAAAATATTATTTGTGGTTGAGTTGCTCCGATCGCGCGGATTTGCAATCCGTGCCCGCAAAGATTGGTTTTCTATTTTGGATAAAAACAAAAACTACATGATTCTTTGTAGCTTCTGTTTTGATAATTTGTATTGTGTCTTATTGGTTGCGGGCACGGATTGCAAATCGGCGCTATCTGGGTTTATTTAGGGATTGCTATTTTAGCTTTAAAACCGTTTTGGGGTTCTGTTTCAAATTCGATGGTTCCTTTGATGGTCTGAATTCGGTGCTCCATGTTTTGAAGCCCATTTTTAGAAATCTTCGTTTTCTCACAGCCAATTCCGTTATCGGTATAATTTATCAGAATTGATTTCTGATCGCTGTCAAATTTTATCACGACCAGGCTTGCTTTGCTATGCTTTTTCATGTTCACCATTAATTCCTGCAGCACTCTTCCAATCGTGATTTTCTTTATCTCATCTACATCTTCCCAATTTACACTTTCTAAATTAGTGGCAATGATGTTTCTCTCCACCGTATTGTAGGCAGAAAGCATTTCTTTTATGCTTTTGGTAAAGTCTTTGCCCGTTTCAATCTTATTGTTTTCTTTTGAAATTCCTCTCACGCGGCCATAAATGTCATCCAATTTCTGTAGAAGATTCTCTTTGGTGTTTTCTACAGCAAGTGGCTGAGATTCGGCAAAAGCAATTACTTGGAACACATCATTGGCCAATTCGTCATGGATTTTTTTAGAAATTCTGGTTTCTGTATCGTACGAACTTTTAAACTCGATAGCCTTGTTTTTGTTTTTATAATAGCGGATTAAAATTGCAATTAGGATGACTAAAAAGATAAAAACAATTACAAATACAATTCGAAGATATTTGGCCTTTTGAAGAGATAATTGATTTTCTGCTTTTTCTAAGCGCAGTTTTTCATTTTCGTCTTTTTCCTTTTTCGCATCGTACTTAATTTTGGCAGACTTATTTTTAAAATTATTTCTGACTTTAATGATGCTGTCGTTTAGTGTAAAGTATTTTTGCGTGTATCTGGGAGTGTTAGAAGTGTTATCATTTGAAATTAAAATTTGCAAGGCTTCTAATCTTTCGTCGATGCTATTTATTTTTGTTGCAGCCTTATAAGCTAGTAGAGCGTTTTCGTCGGATTTGTATATGTCTTTTTTAGAATAAAAATCAGCAAGGTGGAGATAGCTTTCAATACTTCCATATATGTCCTTAGTGTCAATTCTGATTTTCAATCCTTCAATCATAAGTTGAAAACCTTTTTCATCCATTCCATTTTTAAAATAGGCATAACCCAAATTATCTAGGAGTATGGATTTATCACTTGGTTTAGCTCTTTTCTTTAAATCTTTGTTTGAAAGAGATTTTAAAAGATACTCGAAAATATGAATTGCTTTGTCGTATTTTTTTTGATGAGTATAGACAACCGCAATATTTTGTATGGGATCATGTTTTAAAAGCGGATCGGTATATTCCTTTATAGCTTTTTTATAGTAAAGAATAGCGTCATCATAGAGCGAAAGTTCTTTGTCAGCAATGCCCAAAGAATTATTACTACTAGCAAAATAAACGCCTTTTTTAGCATAAGGTAATGCTTCGGTCACGATTTCTTTACTACCATAATAGTCGCCGTTCCTCTGATGGATATTTGCTATCATAAGATATATGTAGGAAATATTAGCACTGTCTTTTATGGCTTCATAAAGCTCCTTTGATTTGTTAAATTGAGAATAAGCAATATTAAAGTTTTGTTTATCAAAATTTTCAATTGCTTTATTTCGTAGAGCAAGTGCTTCTTTCCTTATCGATTCTGTCTTTGGGCTAATAGGCTTTTTTTCCTCGCATGAAAAAAGAAAAAGAAGTATCATAAAATAAAAAAACGGGGAACGTAACATGCAAATTTACTTTCCCCGAAAATAGTAAATTAATTATATATTTTATTGTTTGTTTTTTGAAGAAAAAGCCTTTCAGAAATCTTCTGAAAGGCTTTTGTTTATTTAGGGATTGCTATTTTAGCTTTAAAACCGTTTTGGGGTTCTGTTTCAAATTCGATGGTTCCTTTAACGGTCTGAATGCGGTGCTCCATGTTTTGAAGTCCATTTTTAGAAATCTTTGTTTTCTCACAGCCAATTCCGTTATCGGTGTAGTTTATTAGGATTGATTTCTGATCGCTATCAAATTTTATCACAACCAGACTTGCTTTACTATGCTTTTTCATGTTCACCATTAATTCCTGTAAAACTCTTCCAATGGTGATTTTCTTTATCTCATCTACATCTTCCCAATTTACACTTTCTAAATTAGTGGCAATGATGTTTCTCTCAGCCGTGTTGTAGGCAGAAAGCATTTCTTTTATGCTTTTGGTAAAGTCTTTACCCGTTTCAATCTTATTATTTTCTTTTGAAATTCCTCTTACGCGACCATAAATGTCATCCAATTTCTGGAGAAGATTCTCTTTGGTGTTTTCTACAGCCAATGGCTGAGATTCTGCAAAAGCAATTACTTGGAACACATCATTCGCCAATTCGTCATGGATTTTTTTAGAAATTCTGGTTTCTGTATCGTACGAACTTTTAAATTCGATAGCCTTGTTTTTGTTTTTATAATAGCGGATTAAAATTGCAATTAGAATGACTAAAAAGACAAATACAATTACAAATACAATTCGAAGATATTTGGCCTTTTGAAGAGATAATTGATTTTCTGCTTTTTCTAAGCGTAGTTTTTCATTTTCGTCTTTTTCTTTTTTGGAGTCGTACTTAATTTTGGCAGATTTATTTTTAAAATTATTTCGAACCTTAATAATGCTGTCATTTAATGTAAAATATCGTTGTACGTATTTACTAGTATTTGGGCTGTGGTCATTTGAAACAAGTATTTGAAGCGCTTCTAATCTTTCATCCACACTATTCAATTTTGTAGAAATTTTGTAAGCTAAGAGAGCATTTTCATCTGATTTTTGAAGATCTTTTTTAGAGTAATAGTCTGCAAGGTGGAGATAACTTTCAATGCTGCCATAAGTATCTTTGATTTCATTTCTTAATTTTAGACCTTCAATCATTAAGTAAAGCCCCTTTTCATGCAATCCGTTTTTAAAATAGGCATATCCTAAATTGTCTTGTGTTCTGGCTTTAGAACGTGCCCTAGATTTCTTTTCTAAAAATTTCTGATTTAAAATGAACTCTAGAGTGATAATTGCCTTATCATATTTTTTTTGATGGATATAAACCGCCGCAATATTGCTTAATGGGATGTGTTTATCTTCAAGATCTTTGGAATCTTTGACAGATTCTTTATAGTAAAAAATAGCATCGTCGTAAAGAGAAAGTTCTTTATCTGCAATGCCTAATGTATTATTTATACAGCTAATATAATCCTTACTTTTTTTAGCATAAGGTAATGCCTCTGTAACGGTTTCTTTACTGCCATAATAGTCTCCGTTGATTTGTTGAATAGCAGCCATTTGAATTAATATATATGAAATATTGGCACTATCTTTTAAATTTTCAAAGAGAACTTTCGATTTATTAAACTCATAAAAAGCAGTATTGAAATTTTGTTTTATATAATTTTCATCTGCCTTTTCTCGTAAATCAAGGGCTTTTTGTCGTAAAGTTTCCGTATTAGAATAAACAGTCTTTTTTTCCTCGCAGGAAAAGAGAAAAAGAATTATAATAAAATAAAAAAACGGGGACCGTAACATATAAATTTACTTTCCCCGAAAATAACAATAATAAATTAGATACTAAAAAATATATAATTAGCAATTTTATGGTTTTCCTGGTCCTTTTGGACCGTCACCAGGTCCGTCTGGATCTTCTCCATCACCACCAATAGATAGATTAGCACTCTTTTCAACTTTCTTTTTAGGTTGAGTCTCATACTCATCAGGAGTACAAGAAAATATCGTGAACAATAGCGTGAAAGCTATAAATAGTATTAGTTTTTTCATTTTAATTTAATTTAGAAATTAGACATAGGTATGGCTGTCTGGATTTAACCAGATCTTGGAATTGCGATACCAAAATTGTTTTTTTGGGGAAGTAGATCGTGTAGACCTGTAAGACGTAATTTATACTTCCCGAATAAACTCGGTCTTACGGTTTTCCACAATGTTAATTAGAACTAGTTTTATATTTTTGTTTTAGTCTGCAGACAAAACTTGAACTAATTTCTGATGCAAAGTAAAGGCGCTTCTAGATCACTGTTGATAAGGGATTCCCGGAATTCCTGCGTTTTCCTGAGATTCCCGAGAATTCCCAATAAAAGAAAATGAAAGGCCTATTTTTTTAAATTAATTGTTATTTAATTCTAAACAAATCTCTATTATTATAGATGCAATAAGTCCGTCAAAAGTTGGTTGCGAACAGTAAAAAAAATATATAAATAATATAGAATTGGAACAAAAATTGAAAGTGCTGGATAGAGTTTAATAGTAGAAGTCGAAAATAAAGGCATAGAAGAAAGTTTTGGTGAAAAATGAAATTAAAGAGTCTAAACAAGTTCCTAAAAAAGGCAAGATGAATAATACATTAGAAGCATATAAAAAGGCGATTAAAATTAAATATGAAATCGAAAAGGAGGGAGAATATTTTGATTTTCTGTACAGCCCTTCGCGCGGGAAACTCCGCGATCTGTGTTGGCTTATTTTTGAAGATAATCCGACCCAAGACGATTTAAATGTTTTTAGAAATTTATTGTGCTTAGATTTTGACCATACTCAAAAGAATAAGTTTAAAGATCAAAAAGACAAGTTTAGGCCTATTGAAACTTTCTTTAAGGGGGAAACAGATCCATCAAATATTGATGCGATAAATCTTGCCGCAGTGATAGTCGATTTTCAGCCGCGCCCTTTTAAAAAGTTCAATGAAAAATGTAGAATTGAAGAGGCGAAACAAATGAAAAGTGTCGTTAAAGAGGTAACGGTTGAAATTGAAAATAATGGCATAGAGAAAAAGGTTTTGGTGGAAAATGAACATGAAGAGTCGAAAGAAGTTCTTAAAAAGAGAAATTCTTTATTTGATTTAGCAGATGAATTTTCTAAAAAAATAGTTCAGAAAATACAACCAGAAAAAATAATTATGGTTGCAGTTGGTGCAGTCGCACTGGTGTCGTCTGCGTGTATAAACATGGTGAAGAAAAAAGAGTAGAAATAAATTCTAACCGATTTTTGACTGCATTTTGAAAAATAAAATGCGTGAAGCGATAAAAAGAATAATTTTTTGAGGTGTGATTTGGGTAGTTAAAAAGTACGTTTTTCGGCATATATTTACTGTTATTTACACTATAAAGATAAGAAAAAAATCCCGTTAAACCTAATAAAAATCAATGAAATAGCGCTTTTTTTTGTCTAAAAAACGTGTTTTTTTTCGATAATTTGAAACCCACTTATTGGTCATTGAGAAGACAGAAAAAGTTGCTTTTTTGGGCAGCCGAATTGCAATAAAATTATCTATATTTATAAAATTAAAATAGATTTCGAATCTACCAGTATCAGTTACAAAAACATCATTTATGAAAAAGCTTCTATTACTCCTAATCGTTTTATGCACCGTCAGCTGTAAAAAATATGTTGTCTCATTTGAACAGCCAACCAATATGAAATTGGACAATATAAAACTAGAAGTGTATATAGATAAAGAAAAAGTTCAAGACATTAGTTTAAAAGCTACAGAAGCATTACCAACTTACGAAACAGTCGGACTGTCAGTTTCGGGCGAAGGAAAACATTTGCTTCAAGTTAAAGTAAAAGATACAACCTTTAGTTTTGATGTAAAATATCCCGAGGAGAAATTTATCAGGATTATAACTAACTTAAAACCTAATGGGAAAATCCATGTTGGAATCTTAAAACAGAATTATAAGTATAAGTCTTAATACTATATGGGTCTAGTTTTTTAAAAGCAAATAGCATATAGATAAACACAAAGTTCGCAAAGCTTTAAATAGCTTTGCGAACTTTGCGTTTATTCTTTGCGTGCTTTGCGGTTAAAAAAAATCAAGATAAAAAATCCTTAAACCACAATCCAGAGTTTTTTATTGTTCTTTTTTGCGTCTCAAAATCAACGTGAATTAATCCGAATCGGGCATTATATCCTTCTGCCCATTCAAAATTATCGGTTAGAGTCCAGACAAAATAGCCATCGACATTTAAGCCGTCTTGTTTTGCTTTTAAAATCTGTTCTAAATTGTCCTGAATAAAATGAGTTCGTTTTATATCGTGTACTTTTCCGTTCTGAACGGTGTCAGGAAAAGCAGCGCCGTTTTCAGTTACAATGATTTTTCTGATTCCGTCATATTCATTAAACTTTTTGAGAATATGATACATTGCTGGCGGATAAACTTCCCAGCCCATATCGGTAGCAATTACATTTCGCTTTTCGGCACTTACTAATTCGGCACCGATATACGGAATCAACATGGACGATTTTACCACTTCACGAGTATAACATTGCAAACCAATGAAATCGAAATCGAAATCGAGATTGTTTAAATCGTCTTCTAAAATGTAATTATTGAGTTTTTTAAGAACCGGAAGATCTTTCTGCGGATAACCTAATCCTAAAATGGGTTCTATAAAAGTTCGGTTTAATAAAGTATCGACACGTTTTGCGGCTTCAACATCTTTTGGGCTTTCTGTGGCAGGTTCAATATGCGTGCACGAAAAAGTGGTTCCGATATTCGCATTCGAAATTCGTTCTCGAATTATTTTGGCTCCAGCAGCAGTTGCAAGCGTAACATGATGCATGGCTTTTAGGTAATTCGAAATTCCTTTTTTGCCTGGTGCGTGAATGCCTAAAAAATAACCTGCGCCTGTAAAGACAGAAGGTTCATTGATTACCATCCAATTTTTTACACGATCGCCAAAATACTGTACGCAGACTTCAACATAATCTTTAAACCAAGAAACAGACTCTCGGTTTGTCCAACCTCCTTTTACTTCTAGATCGTGTGGTAAATCCCAATGATAAAGTGTTATCCAAGGTTCGATTCCAGAAGCTAGAAGCGAATCTATTATTTTGTTGTAATAATCGATTCCTGCTTGATTAATAGGATGAACGCCTGTAGGCATAATTCTCGGCCAGCTGATAGAAAATCTAAAATTAGGAATATTCAATTCCTTAATGAGACCAATATCGTCCTGATAATTGTTGTAGAAATCGCAAGCAGTTATGGCATGATGACCGTTTTTAATTTTCCCTTTTTGAGAAGTAAAAACATCCCAGATAGAAGAACCTTTTCCGTCAGAATCATGCGCACCTTCAATTTGGAAAGCGGCAGTTGATACACCCCACAAGAAATCTTTACCAAATTGGTTTTTGTTCAGAAATGAGCTTTCAATTTTATTCATTCAATCGTACTTTCCTTTATTTATAAACTATTTATTAATGTAGGAAAGAAGATTGCATAGCTCTTAAGAAAAGCCATTCTTTGAAAGAAACTAGAAAATTTAGATTGAATAATTTCATGACGATTAGTTTTATATCAAATTAAAAAAACTAATGTGAAATTATTGTAAAGCCATTATTATCAAATGATTAAATATTAAAATGGGAAGATCTTTAATCTTCCCATCCGCAAAGTGTCAAGCCTAAACCTTTAGCCTGTTTGAGAGAAGTTTTTACCGTACCGTGACTACAAGAGCTTAAGCCACGACAATTTTCATTATAATAATATTTTTTAGCCCCAGTAGGTCCGCAGATAAAAACGTTGTCTTCTACAGGATGAAAAGAAGTGCAAAAAATAAAAAATAAGAGTAAAGTGTATTTCATTAGTTTGTTTTTATTTGACAACTAGATTATATTCGTTTCCTTTTTTATCAATAGCTTTTAGTTTTCCGTGAGAAACCCATTCGGTATTAATTTCCAATTCTGGAACACTATCTGTTATTAAAATTCCCGCACCGTATTTTCCTTCTGTATTAATGTTTCCAAAAACCGAATCGCCTAGTATGTTTATTCCCTTTACATGATAGTTGTACTTGTAATGTCCGGGATGCCCAGTTCTGTATTCGTATTTATAGACAGGATTTACATGATATGTTTTGGCCTCTTCTGCCGTAATAGTTTTGCGGTCGTCAGCGCTAATAGCGCTTTTGTAAATTGAATTTACTTGCGGTAATGGAGGCGGAGCACTAGCCTTTTGGCAGGAATAAAACGCAAATAATAAAAGTAAGATGAGGTAGTTTTTTTGCATAGGCGATGGGGTATTTAGTTAGGTTTAAGAGCGTATTTGGTATCGATAAATCTAGTTAGAATTAAGTTTTTGAAAATGAGTACTTATACGTGATTTAATTAATTAATCTATCAGCAATTTCCTCTTTGCCAATTACTAGTTGAGAAGGAAGAATCATCTGGATTTCGTTATCAATTGGATTATGAAAAATTGAAAAATTTCCTCTACAGTTTTTATATCGAAAATAAAATGCTTTTAAACCTTTTATAAATCCTTCTTTTTGAGTTATTTCAAAAACATGATTTGAGCAGGATTTTTTAAAAATGCATTTTCTTCTTTTAGATTGAGGAATTAAAATCCAATACAATCGAATAATTAATACAATGAAAATTTTCATTTATTTTTGAAAAACAATTAAATGAGTGAAAAGTGTCTGAGCTGGTCTTGCTCCGAATCCGAAACATCCCATTTCCGCATTAACAAAAGTTGTTATGTTTTCAACTCTTACATATTTCCAATCTTTTTCTGTGTAATATTTAATAGCACTTTCTAATTGTTCTGCAATTTGTGAAGATGTGTTTTTCTTTAAATCGATTGAAGCTGCAAATGGTACGACTTTGTATTCCATAATTTTTGGGTTTAATTGATTATTAAATTGATTTATTTTTCAAAAGTAAAACCAATCAAAACCAGTATTTTACGGAAATCCATAATTCATAAATTTTTAGAAGAAAGAATAAAAAAAGCTCCCGAAGGAGCTTTGAAAATGGAGTAATAAAGAATTTAAATAATTCCCATATCTTTTGTGATTGAAACCAAATGAACGGTATTATTTGCCTTGAAAAAATCTTTCAGTTTTGATAACCTTTTTTCCATCGCACTTTTGCTATTTGGTTTAATGTCGCTGGTTTTAAAAATTTCGATAATGTCATCCTGAGATGTTCCAGCAGACAAATACTTTAAAATTTTAATATCGACATCGTCTATTTCGTAGTTGCCTTTTTCCTGTAATGCAGAAGCAACTTCAGGAGAAATAAATTTTTGGTCAGAAGTTGAAATGATTGAAAGAGCTTTTTTGAGATCTTCAATACTGTTTCTGCCTTTTAGCACAAAAGCATTAATGTCTGAATCTTCAAAAAGTGATTTTATACGAACATTTTTATCTTCAACCGAATAAGCTATAATCTTAATATTGGGTTGCAATTCGCGAACTTTTTGAATTAATTCGTCGCCACTTCCAATTTTTACTTCACGATGGTCTTTTTTAAACGAAAGATCACTAATCAATAAATCAAAAGGTTCATTATCCTGAATAGCTTTTCTTATTTTTAGAAAGGCATCATCACAATATTTTGCATGCTGAAAATTGACAATGTTGAGGTCGCTCAAAGTTTGTTTTACGGCTAAATTGAATTCTTCAAAATCTTCGGCAATAATTACTTTTTTAAACATAGGCTCTTATTTAGGCATTGTTATTTTTACTTTGAAACCTTTATTCGGTTCAGTGTCAAAAGTAATAGTTCCTTTTAAGGCCAAAATACGGTTTTCCATATTTTGCAGACCATTTTTTATAATTTTTGATTTTTCGCAGCCTTTACCAATATCGCTGTAGTCAATAAAGAGCGAATTGGAGTTGGAATTAAATTTTATGGATACTACAGAAGCTTCGCTATGCTTTTTCATATTAACCATTAATTCATGCAAAACTCTCTGAATGGCAATCTTTTTTAAATCCTCAACCGATTCCCAATTTATTTTATCGACACCATTAATAATAACGTTTGTTTGACTGCTGTTATAAGTCGAAAGCATTTCTTTTAAATTGTTTGGATAATTTATGCCTGTATCAATATCATTATTTTCCCTAGAAATTCCTCTAACTCGCGAATAGATCGTATCGAGTTTTTGAATCAAAGTTTCTTTTATGCTTTCATTTTCTAAGGGTTGTGTCTGTGTAAAAGCAATGGCATTGAAAACGTCATTTGCCAGCTCATCATGAATATCTTTCGCAATTCGGGTTTCGGTATTATACGCAGTTTCTATTTTTTCAATTCGATTTCGGTTCTGGTAATATTTTCTCAAATAAAGCAATAATAGAAAAAGCGATGTAATACCAATTATAAACAATATCTTTTGGTATTGCGCTTTTTGTAGCGCAAGTAAATTTTCTGCTTTCTCTAATCGCAGTTTCTGATTTTCGTCTTTTTCTTTTTTAGAATCGTATTTAATTTTAGCAAATTTGTTTTTAAAATTGTTTCTGACTTTGATTATGCTATCATTTAAAGAAATATATTTTTTGCCATATTTTGCGTCAGATCCATTAGAAATAAGAAAAGATAATGCTCTTAGTCGCTCGTCTATGCTATTAAATTTAGTTGCAATATCATAAGCTTTCTTGGCATATTCGTTTGATTTTTGCAAATTGGTTTTGGAATAATACTCGGCTAAATGCAAGTGGCTTTCAATGCTTCCATATAGATCATCAGCTTTTGTTCTTAATTCTAGAGCTTCATTCATTAGTTCAAGTCCTTTTTCATTTGATCCTTTTTTGAAATAGGCAAAACCTAAGTTATCGATAACTCTTGATTTACTTTTTACAAAATTATCTAACGCTTTTGTTTTTAAAATGGACTCTAAAATTTTAATTGCCTCGTCGTAGTTTTTCTTTTTAATATAAA
Source organism: Flavobacterium tyrosinilyticum (assembly GCF_023656565.1). Taxonomy (GTDB): domain Bacteria; phylum Bacteroidota; class Bacteroidia; order Flavobacteriales; family Flavobacteriaceae; genus Flavobacterium; species Flavobacterium tyrosinilyticum. The sequence goes on along the minus strand of NZ_JAMOKG010000003.1, from coordinate 1,086,516 downwards.
CCACAGCAATATTATTTAAAGGAGATTGTTTCGCAACCTGATCGTTTGCTACTTTTATCGCTTCGTTATAATAAAAGATGGAATCGTCATAAATAGAAAGTTCTTTATCGGCAATTCCGAAAAAATTATGGATTGCAGATTTGTAAGTTTTGTCAATTTCAGCATAAGGTAATGCTTCTGTTAATGTTTCTTTACTTCCATAATAATCACCATTTATTTGCTGGATATTTGCCATCCGAATTAAATTGTAAACAATATTTAAACTGTCTTTAGAAGCTTCAAAGGCAATTTTTGATTTGTTAAAAAGGTAAAAAGCATTATTATAATTGTTCTTCAGGAATTGATCTGTAGCTTTTTCTTGTATAAGTTTTGCTTCTTTGCTTGATTTTTCTGGTTGGACTAATATGCTAGTTTTCTCTTCGCAAGAAAAGAAAAGAAGAAAAATAAAGAAACAAAAAAACGGGGATCGTAACATAAATCGTACTTTCCCCGAATTTAGCAATTTATTGAAAACAACAAATTTTATTTGTTATTTTTTTGGTGGATTAATGTTAGTAGGATCATCACCAGGGCCATCTGGTTCACTTGCTTGCCCTTCTGATGGAGTTTCTTTTTTTATTTCAGTTTTTTGTTCTGAAGATTCTAATTCATCAGCAGTACAAGAAAATAATGTAGTTGACAATAGGATACACGCTCCCCATAAATATAATGTTTTCATTTTTTTAAAATTTAAAAGTTGAACAGGGGTATTGCTGCCTGAAATCTTTTTCAGGTTGGTTTTTAAATGGCAATACCAAATTTTGTTTGGGAAGTGAAGTGCGTAGAACAGTAAGATTTTCATCTATACTTCCCGGAATAAAATCCGTCTTACGGTTTTCCGCACTTGGTGCATAAACTAGTTTTGTACATTTGTTTTTGACCTGCAGATCAAAGCGCTAACTAATTTTGTTGAGGCAAAGTAACAACCGTTTTGAGCCTGCATTGAGCAGAAAGTCAGGAAAGTCGAATGTTTTTTTTGAAAGTCAGGAGAAGTTCCAGAAAGTCATAAAAAGTCAAATAAAGTACTTTAGATAAAGTTTTAAAAAGTTCAAATGCCTATGCCAACCATTACTTTTGAAGATTATAAAAAAGCGATTAAAGCTAAATATGAAGAAGAAAAAAATGGAGAATATTCTAATAATTTGAATTCTCCTACATCCGCAAATCTTAGAAATTTGTGTATAAAAAGATTTGAAACAAATAATAGTAAAGATGACCTAATTACTTTTAAATCTTTTTTTGATTTTCCATTTGATAGGGATAATAGAAATCTTTATGGAGAAATTGAGTTAAATAAATTAACAGCAGTTCGTAGATTTCTTTTGAATGTGACTGAAAGTCCTGCGGAAGATACTGTTCAATTAGCCGCAATATTAGTAGATCTTCAGCCTAGACCTTTTAAAGAGTTTCAAAAACAACTTGATCCAGATGAAGTGAAATTGATAGAAGAGTTAAGAGATACTAATCATGATAAGAATGGATTTTTTTCTGATATTTTGCCTGATAAGGTGGAAACCGAAAAATTTCCTGAGTTAAAAAATGATGAGGTAGAAAAAGATAAAAATGAAGGAATAAAGCAAGATGAAGCTGAAGAAGTAGAACAAGATGAAAATCAGGATTTGGGAAAAATTCCAACGGGTATATTTACTCCTATTAAGAAAGTAGGAGAAGGTGGGACAAATTCTGGATTAAAAAGATCTTTAATAATTGCAGCTTTTCTCTTGGGACTAATTTTAATCGTTTACTTAAACATGTCACAAAAAGATTGTATGCAATGGATGGGCGATCATTATGAAAAAATAGAAAGGTCTGACGACGGTTATTGCGATACTTATTATGATGCCAGATATTTTGATTTAAAGAAGATTGAAGTATGTGATACGACTGAGTTTTTTGATGATATTGGAAGAGCAAAAGTTTGGTATATTAAGATTGGAAACTCTGTAGAATGTTATAATCAACATGCCCCTTATCCTGAAAATACACAACGATTCTTAAAACCAATTACGCAGCATATAATTGATAAGTATTTGTCAAACAGACCAAAATGCAATTAATTTTTAAAAATTCCTAAAATGCGATTTATGTAAAATATTCCTAAAATCATGGAATTATTTGTAAGTATATCCTTTTAATTTAGCATTATTGAATTAAATAATTAAAAAACAAACAAACATGAAAAAAAGAAGCATATTATTCGTATTAGCCTTAAGCGCGGGAATGTTCGTAACCTCTTGTAGTAGCGACGATAATGAAGGAGAAACAATTGTACCAATTCAAGGTAAATATAATCTAAGCCAAAGAGGAACAATTGTAGATGGAAAAGAAGTATTGGTTGACGCACCAGAAAATGCAGCAGGATGTAATAGAGATTATTTAGATTTAAGATTAAGTAATGCAGCAGTTATTGGTGATTATAGTGGATCTGATTGTGCTTTAACAGAAACTACTGGAACTTATGTAAGATCTCATAACGATTTGACTATTACTGTTGGAAATTTAAGTTCAACAAGCGATATCATGAACCTTACTAACAAAGAACTAAAAATTAAAGACAAAACAACTGGTATTATTACTGTTTATACTAGATAATAAAATTGTTTTGAGATAATTTCAATTTGTTTTGAAATGAAAAACGGAAACTTCAATTAAGAAGTTTCCGTTTTTTTTATGAAGTAAAATTAATTTGCAGGAATATAAATGTCAAAAGAAGCTCCTCCGTTATGAATGCCAGAAGCGGTTATAAGTCCGTTGTGGTTTTCTACGATTTTTTTTACAATAGCCAACCCGATTCCTGTGCCGTTATAGCGATCTCTGCCATGAAGACGCTGAAAGACTTCGAATATTTTTTTGTTGTATTGCGCTTCAAAACCAATTCCGTTATCTGAAACTTTAATGTGGCAATATTTTTTGGACGGAATCAGTTTTTCTTCTTCGAAATCTTGACCCAGTGCAATTGTACTTGTAATTTTAATTAAAATAGGAATTTCAGGATTTGAGAATTTCAATGAATTACTGATCAAATTATATAGTAATTGTTTGAATTGGAATGGAATAACATCAACTTCAGAAGTTTCTCCAATTTCAATTACGGCGCTTTTCTGTTCTAGTTCTTCGGTTAAATCTTCTTTAACCTCCATAATAATTTGGCTCAGATCTGTTTTTACAAAAATGCGTTCTTGACTATTTGTTCTAGAATAAGCCAATAAATCATTAATTAAAGTCTGCATTCGCTGTGCGGCATTCTGCATTCGTTTAAATTTATCTTTTCCGTTTTCAGATAAATTTTCCGATTCTTTATCGATAATCTGCGAAGCAAAAGTCTGTATTTTTCGAAGCGGTTCCTGCAAATCATGACTGGAGATATAAGCAAAGGACTGAAGCTCTTTGTTCATTTCTTCCAATTCATTGTTTTTCTGCTCTAGCTCGAGTGCATTCATTTGTAATTTATCATCGGCTTTTTTTCTTTCATTTAAATCGTGCGTCACTTTAGAAAAGCCAATAACATCGCCTTTTTTATTATGAACAGCCGTTATCACTACGCTTGCCCAAAACAAGCTGCCATTTTTACGTACGCGCCATCCTTCATGAATCACTTTTCCTTTTTCTCTTGCAATTTGCAGAAGTTTTTGAGGCAGATTATTTTTTTGATCTTCTTCGGTATAAAAAATAGACAAATATTTGCCGACAATTTCTTCAGCTTTATAGCCTTTTATTTTTTCGGCACCAGCGTTCCAATTTTCAATAATACCTTCACGGTTGAGGTACAAAATAGCATATTCCTGAATTTCTTCGACCATTAAATGATAACGTTCTTCACTTTTTCGGAGTGATTCGTTGATCTGAATGAGTTCTTTTGTACGAGCAGTAACCTGCTGTTCGAGTTCGTGAGTAAAAGCTTTTTCGGTATGAATGTCGGTAAATGCGCCAACCCATTTTAAAATTTTATTATCAGGACCCAAAACAGGTTCGCCAATAACGGTATGCCATCTGTACGAACCATCTTTTCTATGCATGCGTACATCGCAGCGATACATTTCTCCGGTTGCAAGAGCATGCTGCCAGATTTTCACATTCTCGTCAAAATCATCAGGGTGAATCATTTTCTGCCAAGAACCTTCGGTTCCAGGCTCTATCCCGGTATATTCAAACCATTTTCCTGAGGTAAAAAGTGCATTTCCTTCTGCGTCGGTTTCCCAGATTAACTGCGGAATACTTTCGGTAAGCGAACGGAATCTCTTCTCGCTTTCTTCGATTTTTTTTCTGGCTTCGACTTTTTCAGAAACGTCAATTAATGTCATTCTAATTCCAGAAATCGAATTGTCACTTTCGCGCAGCGGGGCAAATTCAAAATCAACATAAAATTGACTGTCGCCATTTTCATTAGCAATAAAAAGTAAAGATTCAGATTCTGAATACACTTCGCCAGATTCGTAAACTTTACTTAATAACTTAGCATATTTTTGTTTGTTGAGTTCGGGAAATAATTCTAGTATTTTTTTCCCTTCAACTTCGGATACTTCTCTTTTCCAAATATTATGCAGTAATACAAAATTGGCCATTTCGATTACAAAATCTTCTCCACGTAAAATGGCTTTTGGAACAGGCGACTGCATAATAAGATTGCGCAGTTTCTTTTCGCTTTCTTCGATTTTCTGCTGGTATTTTTTTTCTTCGGTAATGTCGCGAATAGTTCCAATTAATTTTTGAGGCTGATGGTTTTCATCATAAAAAACTTTTCCTTTTCCTTCAATCCAATGTATAGATTGATCTTTCCAGATAACGCGAACTTCGTAGTTTAGAAAACCAGAACTTAAAGCTTCTTTAAAGCCTTTGTTTCGAATATGTAAATCATCAGGATGAAGATGTGCCAATAATTCTTCGTGAGAAAGCATTACATCTTCGGTATAACCGCCAAGAATTTCAAGATATCTTTTAGAGTAAGTCGGAATTCGGGTCTTTACATTCAATTCCCAAGTTCCCAATTCGCTGGCTTCTACAACAATTTTAAGACGATCTTCGTTAAGTTCGATTTTTTTTCGAGCTTCCACTTTTTCGCTTACTTCGGTAACCGTAACCAAGATTCCCGAGATTGTTCCGTTTTCTTCTTTTAATGGATGATAAAGAAAATCAAAATAAGATGTTTCTATTTTTCCGTATCGGTTCAAAGGAACAGGAACTTCAATTCCATGAAACGGAATTCCAGTTTTTAATACATTGTCTAATAAATCGCTAACGGTTTCTTTTACTTCTGGAAGAGAATCATACAATGGTCTTCCGACAAAAGATTCCTCTTCTCGAGCTACAAGTTTAAGATAGGCTTCATTGGCCATTTCCACAATATATTCTGGGCCTCGAAGAATTGTGATGCCAACAGGGGCTTGTTTTACCGTATTACGGAAACGTTTGTCGCTTTCTTCAATTTTTTGTTTTGCTAAGTATAAATCTGTAATTTCTACAGCGGTATTCATTACACCATAAATTTTACCAGTCAGATCATATAAAGGCGTAAAGCTGTAATTGAAATAAAAAGATTGTAATTTATTATCGATCACAAGATCAATACGAGAATTTCTTGAGTGAAAAGATTGTCCGGTTTCAAACACCGATTCAACTTGTTCAAATACCGACTGGTTTTGTAGTTCGGGGAGAATTTCTCTGTAGGTTTTTCCAATTACATCTGGGCCTTTCCCCCAGATTTTTATAATAGATTCATTTGCGAGTTCAATACGCATTTCTTTTCCAACATAAACACCAATCGGGAAAGGGGCGTTTTCAACCAGCTGTCTTATTTTTTGTTCGTTTTCTTCCACTTTAGCACGAGCCAAAACTTGAGCGGTAACTTCTGTAGCAATTGCGGCAACGCCAGAAATACTTCCGTCTTTTTCGCGTAAAGCTTCGTAAACAAAATTGATATAAGTATTTTCGGTTTGACCGTTTCGATTTAAAGGAATAAAAAGTTCTTCTGTGATGACTTTTTTCCCAGAGATAAAAACGTTTTGCAGAATTTCATCAAGTCCTTGTTTTTTTAATTCGGGAAGAACTTCAAAAATAGGTTTATTAATAATGTTTTCTGCTTTTGCATCCCAAAGCCTCAGCATTTGGTCGTTAGCGATTTCAACGATATGATTTTCACCTCTAAAAATGGACATTGCCACCGGAGCTTGCATAATATTATTGATGAATCGTGCATTGCTTTCATGCAAAGCGTCTGCAACGATTTTCTTTTCTGTGGTTTCGATAACGGTAACCAAAATACCTCCAACAGATCCATCTTCTATTTTTATGGGACTGTATGAAAAATCAAAAAAGCAATCTTCTGTATAGCCATTTCTATTAAGTGGCACTTTAAAATCGGGGAAACTTACCGCATGTCCTTTCATGACATCGGTAAATAGAGGTCCTATGGTGTCCCAGATTTCTGCAAATGTATCTTTAGAACTTCCGCCTAGAGCTTCTGGATGTTTAGAAGAGCCCAAAATAGGACGAAAGGCATCATTATAGATTTGAGTATAATTTTTTCCCCATGCAATGTACATTCCAAACGGATTGCCCAGCATCATTGCAGTCATTGTTTTTAAACTTTGAGACCACTTTTCAGGATTACCCAAAGGGGTTTTACTCCAATCTGCGGAACGAATTAATTCTCCCATTTCTCCACCTTCGGAAAGAAAATAATGTTCCTTTTGTTTGCGGTTCATTTTCAGAGAGGATTAAGGTTGCAAAATGAAATTAGCTCTTTCGGGCTGTTTGAAACTATTTTCGGGTGCAATGGTCAGTGCTTTTTCTATTACATTTTTGAGTTTAGAAAATTCTCCAGGCTTTCGAATATAAAATGAAGCGCCTTTTAGATATAACTTATCAACGATTTCGCTGTCTAGCGAAGTAGAAAATATAATAATTGGCAGATTTTTTAAGTTTTCGTTGTCTTTTATTTCAGCCAGACATTCCAAACCATTTTTTAGTGGCATGTTTAAGTCTAAAAAAAGAACATCAGGAAGATTGGTAATATTACTTTTTAAATAATTCATCAATTGCACGCCATCGTGTACTACTGATAGAGTAGTGCTAATTGTTATTTCGTCGAGAGCTTCTTTAAAGAAAAGGCAGTCATCTTCGTCATCATCAGCCAATAAAAGATAATAATGCTCTTTGGTCATTTTTTAGTCTCCTTAAAATTTAGTGTTTGAATTTTACTAGGATAAATTTAACTTTTTTCAGTAAAACTTCTTGTTTTTTTATGAAGAATGTTTTTTAAAAGACGTAAATAAACGGAAAATTAGATTGTTTTCTTTCTTTTATGCAATTTTAGTTTAGTAATTACGTTTTATTCATTCTTGTTATTTTATGTTTTTAAGACATGCTTTTTGAGATTCGTATTTCTTTTACCAAATAGAACAGAAAATACTGTAAACCCTTCTGGAATCTCACTTCTTTCATTTAAAAAACATCTTTTTAGTGTATACCCGTATCCAAAAAGTGTGAAATAATTACACACTCTTTTTTGGTCTTGTTTTTCTAAATAGCTCTATACCAGTTTAAAACCGTATTGGCATGCCGCTTGCAAATTGTGTTAATGTCAAAATCTCTAATGTATCCGTTTTTGAAAGGAAGAAGATTTTGCTAAAAGCCCAATTAAGGAAATTAAAAAAGGAGTATAAGCATGAAAAGCGAAACAATTATCTCAGAACAATTTTATGCGAACAGCAGTTCAGCTATCAGCGAAAAAACATTAAACGGTTCTTTTTTTAGAACCAACGAAAAATCACAAAAAGTACATGTAGAAAGACCAACAAGTCCTTTCGGATTAGCGGTTCTTATTGCAACATTCTTATTATTAATTGCAGGTGTCTTTATGGTAATCCAATTGCAAGACGATTTCGAACAATTTCATTTTGAAAGAATTGCTTCGACTTGGGGATTGCCATTTTTAATAATCACAACAATATTGTTTTTCTATCAAACAGGAGTTTTCTTATATAGCTCTTATTTGTACTTAAGATATAAAGCAATTCCGTCGGTTTCAGACGATTTATTGCCAACGTGTACGATTATCGTTCCAGCATACAATGAAGGAAAACTAGTTTGGGACACTTTATTGAGCCTTGCAGAAAGCGATTATCCAGCAGAAAAATTACAGCTTTTGGCTATTGACGATGGAAGTAAAGATGATACTTGGTATTGGATGCAAGAAGCAAAAGCAAAATTAGGAGATCGTGTAACGATTTTTCAGCAGCCTAAAAACCAAGGAAAACGCCAAGCGTTATACAGAGGATTTAAATTAGGAACAGGAGAAATTTTTGTAACTGTAGATAGTGATTCTATTGTAAAAAAAGATACTCTAAGAAACCTAGTTAGCCCATTTGTAGTAAACAAAAAATGTGGTGCCGTTGCAGGAAACGTTCAGGTTTTGAACAACAAAAAAGCGATTTTGCCAAAAATGCTTAATGTAAGTTTCGTAATGAGTTTCGAATTCCAACGTTCTGCGGAAAGTGAATTAGGTTCTGTATTATGTACACCAGGTGCTTTGGCAGCGTACAAAAGAGATGCCGTTTTCAACTGTCTTCCAGAATGGATCAACCAAACTTTTATGGGTCAGCCATCAGATATTGGAGAAGACCGCGCTCTTACCAATATGATTTTGAAACAAGGTTTTGAAGTGAAATTTCAAAGAAATGCAGTGGTATTAACCAATGTTCCAGAAGAGTATAAAGGATTATACAAAATGTTCATTAGATGGGCAAGAAGTAACGTTCGTGAAAATCTTATGATGGCAAAATTTGTTTTCAAAGATTTTAGAAAAGATTCAAAATTTGGACCAAGAATGCTGTTTTTAAATCAGTTTTTTAAAATTGCAATGACGTATCCATTTCTATTGTTTATGTTTTACTTTATCGCGGTACACCCCGTGTTATTTTTAAGTTCAACATTAATGGCAATCTTAATCTTTTCAAGTTTTTCAATGTTATTTTACGCAAAAAGATATACACTTTCAGAATCTTTCTGGGCTTATTCTTACAGTGTTTTTTACACTTTCAGTTTATTCTGGATTGCGCCTTATGCCATTGCAACAGCCAACAAAAAAGGCTGGTTGACAAGAGGACTATAAATTTAGTACACTATTCATTCTATTATATAAAACTCCGCCCAATGAAAACCCGCTGTAGTGTCAGCGGGTTTTTTTATTATAGCATTTTCTAAAATTAAAATTCACGCATCAATTTACGTTCCGTAGGAACGTTTCATCGGTAGAAAAAAAATGGCGTCCAATTCAATTACGTTCCGTAGGAACGTTTCGTTGGTGAAATTTGAGAATTTTTATGTGTTAGAATCTAGTGCAGCAATAATCTGCTTTTTCATCGTGGTATTGATATAATCTAAAGCTTCGGCATAAGAAATAGAATAGCGTCTTTCGATATTCTGGAAATGTTCAGGAAAACCGTTCAAGATTTTATCATAATAAATATCCAACTGTTTTTCTGAAGGCATTTCATATTTCAAACGAAGCTGAAATCTTCGCAGTAAAGCGCTATCTATTATTTCGTAATGATTGGTTGCGCAGATCAATAAACTATCTGAAGGGAAATAATCAAAAAGCTGGATTATAGTGTTGACCAAACGCCTCATTTCGCCAACATCTTTGTCATCGCTGTCACGGCTTTTTCCAATTTGGTCAAATTCATCTAAGAATAAAACGGCTCTTTCACGAATAGCTTTATCAAAAATAGCTTTTAAGTTTTTAGAAGTTTCGCCTATCCTAGAATCGACAACAGTGCTGAGGTTGACAATGATAATCTTTTTGTTTAAAGTATGGGCAATCGCTTTTGCGGTTGTAGTTTTACCGCAGCCAGAATTACCGTGCAGTAAAATCTTGTTATCAACTTTAAGATTATATTGCTTTAATTCTTCGATATATTGATGTTCTTTGATAATCTGAAGCAAAGCAGCTTTATTTTCTTCGCTAAAAAACAAATCGTCTAAAGCAATTTTTTCAGTATCAATTACGGTAAGATCATTCAGGTTCATCTACTTTTAATTTGCTGCAAAATTAAGTTTTATTCTGCAATGTTTTCGTTCCAGATTTCTTTTCCTAAAAAACGGTTTCCAAAAATTGACGTGCCAATTCTTACCATATTAGAGCCTTCTGCAATGGCGAGTTCCAAATCTTGAGACATTCCCATAGAAAGTTTTAAGTCTTGTAAGCCTTCGATCCTTTCTGAATAAATCTCATCTCGTATGGTTCTTAGAAGTCGTAACGACGGAATCATTTTTTCTTTTTCAACATCCAAGAGCCCAATACTCATTAAACCTTTAATATTCAAAGTTTCGTACGTTTTTATTTTTTTAATGAAAGATAAAACGTCTTCTGGTGCCAATCCGAATTTGCTTTCTTCGTAAGAAGTATTGACTTGAACAAAAACATCCAATTTTCTATTTTGGTTTTGAAGCTGTTTGTGCAATTCATCAGCCAAATTGATTCTGTCCAAAGATTGAATGCAGGTAACATATTTCAAAACATCTTTTACTTTGTTCGTTTGGAGATGTCCAATAAAATGCCTTTCAATAGGTAGGTTTTTCAACACCTCATTTTTATCTCGCAATTCCTGCATTTTGTTTTCGCCCATTAAAGTTTCGCCAGCTTCTATCGCGATTCGTATTTTTTCGGCAGGAACAGTTTTGGTTGCCAATAAAAGCTGTACATCTTCAGGATTTCTTTCAGCAATCTTACAAGCATTTTCAATGCGTTGATGCACTTTAATTAAATTAAAAATAATATCGTTTTTCATATTGCAAAATTAAATGGAAACCACAAAATTCTACTGGACCAGTACATCTCAAAAAATGAAAAAACTGGATGATTTTCAACTTTTAAATCCAATGTAAATTTGCATCATAAAACAATAAAACTTAGTCCCTTAGAGGCTTAGTAACTTAGAAACTAAAAAATATGAAAATAGCAGTTTGGGATACCTATGTAACCCGTAAAGACGGAAAAATTATGCACTTTGATATTTTGGTAGACGAAAATGTTAACGATGCAGAGCAGGTATACGAATATGGAAAAAAGTACCTGAAAAGTGTTGCACAAGAAGGACAGACTTTGTCTTCTAAAGAATGTCGTTTTTGCCATATTGATAAAGCGCCGATTGAAGTAGAAAATCAGATTCTCGAAAATGGGTTTTCTATTATAGAGATGGAAAACTGTAACTAACTTAATTGAACGCAGATTTTACGAATTTGCTATCGCGAAAACGCGGATTTACACAGATTTTAAAAATCAGTTTTTTTTCCGCGTCTTTGCGATAGCAAATTCGTAAAATCTGCGTCTAATTTTAGTTTCTATTTTTTGAGACATATACTTTATCTAATTTTTAGTCTTTTATGTATAGTTAATTGAACACTGATAAAACAGATTCGCTATCGCGAAAACGCGGATTTACGCAGATTTTAAAATCAGTTTTTTTCCGCGTCTTTGCGATAGCAAATCCGTAAAATCTGCGTCTAATTTTTAGTCCCTATTACTAAAATTTTTTCACAACAATTTAGAAAGCGCTATAATTCCCTCTTCCATTTGTTTTTCTGAAAGAGAAGCATAGCCCAAACGAAACCCTTTAATCGTTTCATCAAAACTAAATCGGTTTGGACTCATAATTTGAATGTCTTGCGATTTTAGCTTTTCAAAAATTTCTAAAACATTACAATCTTCTTTTGGAACAATCCAAAATGCAAGTCCGCCTTCTGGTTTGGTGAACGTAATTTTATTTTGAAGATATTGATTTAACAAGTTTTCGAAGAAGTCTCGTTTGCTTTTATAAACCAAATTGGCTTTTTTAAGATGACGCTTTATTTTGCCTTCATTAATAAGGCTTAAAATTGCTTCTTCCATAATATTGTCACCTTGGACATCGATGATTTTTCTATGATTTCCAATCTTTAAAACGTTCTCATGCGAACTGACTAAATATCCAATACGTAGCGCAGGAGCTACAATTTTGCTGAAAGTGCCAATATAAATATAGTTTTTCAGACCCGAATAACTCGAAATAGGAAGTATTGGTCTTAGTCCGAAATGAAATTCATTATCGTAATCGTCTTCGATAATTGTAAAATGATATTGGTTGGAAAGTTCGATTAATTTTAATCTCTTTTTTAGAGACAAAGTAACAGTAGTTGGAAATTGATGATGGGGTGTAACATAAATGGCTTTTATATTTTTATGCTGCAAATATTTTTCGACTTGATCGATATCCAATCCGTCCGATTCTATATTTACAGGAAGTAGAGTTGCACCTGCATTTTCAAAAGCTTCCCAAGCTGGTTTGTACCCAGGATTTTCAACCAAAACAAAATCGCCTGATTTTAAAATGCAATGAGAGGCAAGATACATCGCCATTTGGCTTCCTCGTGTAATACAGATTTGATCGTGCGAAATACTCATGCCGCGTTTAAAATTGAGCATTTGAGCAATGGATTTTCTAAATTCTAAATTTCCCAACTCGCTGCTGTAACCCATAATCTGCCAGCGTGATTTTCGGCTAAATAATTCGCGATACGCTCTAGCCAAATCATTCATTGGTGCCAATCGGCTATCAGGAAGTCCATCATCAAAAACTAAAAAACTTTTAGAATCTTCAATTTGAACTTTTTGCTCTTTTTTATTTTCTGACGAATGACTGATTTTTGGCAACGATTCTGTTACAAAAGTTCCTTTTCTGTCAATGGTTACTAGCCATCCTTCGGCAGTTAAAACATCTAAAGCTTCTACAACAGTATTTCGATTTACTTTCAGTAATTCAGCCAATTGTCTGCTTCCTGGCAATGCATTTCCGTTGACCAGTTTTCCTGTTTTGATAGCGTCAATTACAGCATCGGCAATCTGCAGGTAAATCGCTTTATCTGATTTTTTATCTAAATGAATTTGTAATGGCCAAGGTCGAAGCATCTGGACTGTTTGTTTTTGCTAAATTTAGTTTATTCAGTAGTCCAAAATTAACCTTTTTTAATGGAATAATAGTGATATTTATGCTAAAAGAAATACCTTATTCTGTTGTTTTTTAGACTTTTAGGAAACATTTTTTCGGAACTCTCATTTTAATTTTGCATTGTCAAATAATTGATTTTGAATGTTTTAAAAATGAAAGGTTTATGAAAATAGTAAGTATAATAATCCTAATAACAGCGTGTGTTTTTGGCAACCCAAAACCAAAAGAAGAAAATGCGATAGAGGATTCTGATATAGAACGTTTTAATCAACAGATTGAAAATGTAAAAAAAATGAGCGCTTCTGGAGTTTATAATTCTAAAATCGCATTTTTTATTGATATGAGAATTAAATCGGGTAAAAATAGATTCTTTGTTTATGATCTTGAAAACGACAAAGTAATTGATGAAGGTTTAGTAGCAAATGGCGCAGGTTCTGAAACGGGTGTAAAAGGAGAATTGAAATTTAGCAACGAACCGAATTCTAAATGTACTTCGCTTGGATGTTATGCAATAGGAAAATCGTATAGAGGAATGTTTGGAAAAGCTTATGTTTTAAAAGGGCTAGACCAAACGAATAATAATGCCGTTAAAAGAATGATTGTATTGCATTCGTATTCGGCAGTTCCAGAAGGAGAACAGGATCATTATATTGCCCTTAGCCAAGGTTGTCCCATGGTTAGTGAAGTTTTTTTTAAACGACTTGAAAAAATTATTGACAGTTCAAAGTCGAATATTATCTTGAATATTTATTATTAATTAGAAAGAATTGTTTTTTAAGGGAAACTAAATTTGAATGCAGAAACAGATTCGCTATCGCGAAAACGCAGATTAACAGAGATTTTTAAAAATCAGTTTTTATGTGTGTCTTCGCGATAGCGAATCTGTTTTTATTCGTGTCTAATTTTATGTTTCTTTTTTATTTAAGAAATTTTGAGTTAAAAAAGATAGCCTGAAAAGACTCAATTTTATATTTAAAGAAATTGGCTACGGTATTTTTTTGAAATTTAATAAAAATACAATATTAACGCAACAGCGTTTTAAATCTATTATTTTAAAATATTCATTTTATTTTAATCCTGAATCTTACTTAAGCTTAAAAAACATGAAGGTTTTATGGGTAGAATTGAAAAATTTATAAGGTTTTTTTATTTATGAAATTATGTTTTCTTGCAAAAATAAAGATGTGTTGATGGGAACAAATTAGGATTATTAACGGAATTTATTAAGTTTGTTGCGAATTATTCAATCTCCATAAACAACCAATCATTGCCAAATTCAATTTTAAATCAGGATCAGATTTTAATCGATCGTCTTCGCGACGGCGATGAATTGGCATTGACAGAATTGTATAATAAATTTTGGCAGGCCCTTTTTATGTCTGCTTACAATGTGATTAAAGACAAAGAATTGTGCGAAGATATTATTCAAGATATTTTCATGAATATCTGGCACAACCGCGAAAAAATCGAAATTCATATTTCACTTAAAGGGTATATGTATGCCTGCGCGAGATATCAGGTTTTTAATCATTTGAGAAAAAATAAAGACAAAGTTCACGTCGAACTTTTTGATGATGTAGAAAAACGTTTCTTATCTACAACTCCAGAAACGCAATTAATGCACAACGAATTGGTGCAACAGCTGAATTTAATTATCGAATCGCTTCCAGAAAAATGCCAAGCCGTTTATAAGCTGAGTCGTGAAGAACAGCTGAGTCATAAAGAAATTGCCGAACGACTTAATATTTCTACAAAAACAGTCGAAAACCATATTACAAAAGCTTTGAATACCATTCGCACTTCGATGGGCGAAAGCATGAGTATGGCCATCATTTTATGGCTCACAAAAAATATCTTTTAGCGGAAATAAAAATGCAGTGGTTGGTGATGATGTGTGGTTTTTTCTTCTTTTTAATTCTTTTTCAAAAAAAAATCAAAAAAAAACAATTTGGACTAGGGGGTATATTCCTTTTTGGTTACTTACTCTATATACTCCCGAAATAATACAATAAAAAATGAAAAAAGAGGATTTCTTACTGTTACTAAATAGATATCTTTCCGGTGATACCAATCTCGAGGAGAATAATAAATTATTGAATTATTATGAAAGTTTCCAGACAGATAAAGATTGGGACGAAGCTTTGGGTTCTAAAGAAGAATTAGAATTTAGAATGAGAAACCGTCTTCAAAATGCCATTCAATCTGAAGAAACTCCAATAAGATCAATACAGCCATTTTATACTAAGACAGCTTTCAAATTGACTGTTATGGCGGCATCATTATTATTGCTGATTTCAATTTCATTAATCATTAATAAAACAAATCCGCTTAAGATTGAGACTCCGCAAGTGGCGCACAAAGAAATCTTAATTGGAAGCGATAAAGCAACTCTGACTTTAGAAGACGGCTCTGTTATAGCCTTAGAAAAAGGAAAATCATATACCAAAGGCAATGCTTCTAGTAACGGAGAAAAGTTAGTTTACAATTCAAACGGAAAATCTGCAGCAATTGCCAATAACCTTTTAACGATTCCGAGGGGCGGGCAGTTTTTTGTACAGCTGGCAGACAGTACCAAAGTGTGGCTGAATTCGGAATCACAATTAAAATATCCTGTTGCTTTTGTTGATGGCCAAACCAGACAAGTAGAATTGGTTTATGGAGAAGCTTATTTTGAAGTATCTCCAAGTACCAAACATAAAGGTTCGAGATTTAAAGTAAAAACTGAAAATCAGAATGTAGAAGTAATTGGAACCGAATTTAATATTAAAGCTTATAGAGACGAATCTGCTATTTATACCACTTTGGTCAAAGGAGTTGTAGCAGTTAGCAATACTAGTAAAAAACAAATTCTGACTCCAAACCAGCAATCTAAAATAACAGAATATAACGGAAATATTAATGTTTCTGAAGTTGATGTCTATAATGAAATTTCTTGGAGAAAAGGTTTGTTCGTGTTTAAAGGAATGCCTCTAAAAGATATTGCGAGAGTATTGTCAAGATGGTACGATGTTGATATTGTCTTTGCAGATCCAGCGCTTGGCAATGTCAAGTTTAATGGGGTTTTAAATAAGAATCAGAAATTGGAAGACATATTAACCACGATCAAGAATATTAATTTTATTAATGCCTATGAGAAAAAAGACAATAAAATTATAATCAAATAAAAAAGAAAAGGGATTAAAGTTTAGACCTCTCACCGTACTGCGCTTTATCCCTTTCTGTGTATCAGCCAGTAAGTCAGTTTTATTAACCAACCAACCAATTAACATGTAAATTTATGAAATTTAAATTAACCAGTGCCTATTTCTATTTTAGAAAGCGGCTAATTATTAACATTATGAGAACTTTTATCTTCTTGTTTTGTACTACAATTTTTGGTTTTTCTCCCGTAAATCTATTTTCACAAAACACGAAAGTTGTAATTACAGCTGATAAAACAGTATCTGTTGACGAAGTTTTTGACATCATTACAAAACAGACCAATTATACTTTTATTTATCAGGAAGATTTATTTAAAAAATTGCCTAAAGTACATTTAAAAAAAGGAAAAATTAAGGTAAATGATTTATTAGAAGCCAGTTTCTCTGATAAAGATTTTGATTTTAGTTTTTCTGCTGGAAATACGATTATTGTAAAAGAAAGAAAAGCAGAGAAAGTTGTCGTTCAATCTAAAATAATCGAAATTAAAGGAACAGTTACCAATGAAGCCAAAGAGCCACTGCCAGGAGTTAACATTAAAGTAAGAGGTACAAATGTTGCTGTGCAAACCGATTTTGACGGAAAATATACAATTAGTGCGCCAGAAGATGGACAAATTTTGTTTACCTATATCGGGCACAAAGCGCAGGTAGTGGAGATAAACAAAAGAAAAGTAATCAATATTACACTAGCACAAGAAACTAAAGAACTTGTTGGAGTTGTAGTAAATACAGGGGTTACGGTGCGTAAGAAAGAATTAATTACGGGTGCAGTTACTGTTTTTAGAGGTGAGGAACTAAGACAGATTTCTACTCAAAATGCAGTTCAGGCTTTAAAATCATTAGATCCATCTTTTATTGTGGTTAATAATAATATTGCAGGTTCAAACCCTAATATTCTGCCAACAATCGAGGTGAGAGGACAGACAAGTTTAACGGCCAATCAGGTTGACAGTCAGTTTAGAGATGATCCAAATCAACCTTTGTTTATTTTGGACGGATTTCCAACTACGCTACAGCAAGTTGTCGATTTGGATATTAATAGAATTGCAAGCATCACTTTATTAAAAGATGCGGCATCTACAGCGTTATACGGTTCGCGATCTGCAAATGGAGTTGTGGTTATTGAAACCAATAAACCTCTTCCAGGAAAACTGCAGTTTAATTATGTGTATAATTCTTCTTATGAATTAGCAGACTTAAGTGTTTATCATTTAATGAATGCAGCGCAAAAATTAGAATTTGAAAGACTTTCAGGCGCATTCATTGTTAAGGATGGAACTACAGAATCAACTCCATTAACTTGGGATAAAGAATATAACAGACGTTTGGCAGCTGTAAAAAGGGGTGTAGATACGTATTGGTTAAACGAACCGATCCAGATGGGAATTACTTCTGGACACAGTTTGAATTTTGGCGGAGGCTCTGATGAGTTTAGATTTAACATTGCCGGAAATTACAAAACACTAACGGGAACAATGAAAGGTTCTGAGCACGATACTTGGGGCTATAATACGACTTTGACTTATAGAAAAAACAAATTAAGTCTTAACAACCAATTTTTTGTTTCAGGAGGAACGAATCAGGAATCTCCATACGGTTCATTTGAAACTTGGGCAAAAGCAAGTCCGTATTATCCAAAGTATAACGAAAATGGAGTGATAACACGTTATATGGACGGGTCGTCATTGCCTTTAACTAGTTTACAAACCATTGTAAACCATCCGGCTAATCCGCTTTACAATGTCTTTTTAGGAAGTTATGACAAAGGAAAAGACTTTAATTTTACGAATAACTTCGCTATTAATTATGATGTAAACTCGCATATCAAGGCAACTGGAGCTCTATCTGTTTCAAGATTGGATAACTACAATGTCGTTTTTGTTTCTCCAGACGATACTCGTTTTGTAAATAACATTGCGACAGAAAAAGGAACGTATAACAGGTATGATGCCATTACCGATAAATGGAATGCAAATCTTGGTGCAACGTACTCAAATGTTTTTAAAAATGTTCATTCTTTTAACTATACAATTAGAGCTTCGGCTTTAGAGACAAAAAACAATTCTTATAAATCATTTTTAAGAGGATTTCCTCTTGGAGTTCCCGGAAATCCTTCGTTTGCTTTTGGATATGAACCTAATGGCAAACCAGAAATTTATACAGAATTGATAAGAAGCGTCGATTTGACTAACCAGATTAACTATGCTTACGACCGCAGATTTTTATTCGATTTTACTCAGACAATTTCTGGAGCGACCAATTTTGGAACCAACAAAAAATATTCGCCTTATTGGGGAATTGGTTTTGGATGGAATTTGAACAATGAGTTTAAAATGAATGAAGATATTGTCAATATTTTTAAAATTCGTGCCAATATCGGTCAGACCGGAAATCAAAACTTAGTGGGTTTTGCTTCTTATGATGTATATGCTTATAACCCAAATACAAACGTTTTTGGTCCTGGATTAGGAGTCTCTCAAATTGCAAACCCCAATTTAGAGGCACAAAGAACCAAAGATTTGTCTTTAGGATTAGATCTGGCTATGTTTAGAAACAGATTTACGATGACTCTAGGAGCTTACAAACGTAAAACGTCTCCACAGATTGTAGCGATCGATCTTGCAGCTTCAACAGGACTTAACGGTTATCCTTTAAATGTTGGGTATTTAACTACTCAAGGATTAGAGTTAAAAATGAACTACAATTTTATCTATGATTTGAGCAGAAATTTTGTTTGGGGAATAGGTTTAATGGGAACGACAGGAGATAATGAACTTGGAGGTTTTGGTAATGCATTGGCTTCTTTAAATTCTGAGGCACAAAAAACAACCAGTTTAACGAGATATTATGATGGAGCAAGCAGCAATGACCTTTGGGCTGTACCTTCATTAGGAATTGACCCAGCAACCGGAAGAGAAATTTTCTTAAAGAAAGATGGTCAGACTACTTTTATTTTGGATAAAAAAGATGAAGTAGTAATGGGGAATTCTAGAGAAACCGCTACAGGAGTAGTTTCTACAAACTTAAACTACAAAGGTTTTAGTTTTGGATTATTTGTGCGCTATAGTTTTGGTGCAGAAAGATTTAACTCTGCCTTGTACAACAAAGTAGAAAATATATCAAGAGATAATATTTTTGATAATCAAGATGTGAGAGCTTTTACAGACCGTTGGACAACTCCTGGACAGATGGCACAATTTAAAGCGATCGGACTAACCAATAATACCCCAATCTCATCCCGTTTTATCCAAAAAGATGATTACATCTCTGGAGAATCTATTCGCTTAGGCTACAGATTAACAGATAGAGCTTGGTTAAAAAGAAACGGATTAACTGCTTTAGGATTTAATGTTTTCGCAAACGAATTCTTCCGTGTTTCGACAATTAAAGCAGAACGTGGTATCGATTATCCTTTCTCAAGAATATATTCTCTGAGTCTTAATTTATCATTTTAATAAAGAAATTATGAATAAGTATTTATATAAAATTACATTCCTTTTGATTGCTTCTTTTGTTGCAGTAAGCTGTAGTGATTTTTTGGATGTTGTGCCACAAGATAAAATTTTAGAAGATCAGGCCTATAGTTCTGAAGCGGGTGTGCAAAATGTGCATAATGGACTTTATCTTCAGCTAGCTGTAAATAATCTTTACGGCAGACAGCTGACTATGGATGCGGTAGAGATTTTAGGACAGCAGTATAATATGTCTGGATCGCATGTTAAAAACAAAATATCGACGTATTCGTATGAAGAAACGCTTTCTAAAAATACTTTTGCTGGAATTTGGCAAAGTGCTTTTACAACTGTTTTGTCTGCAAATAAGTTTTTAGAGAGTATTGAGGAACATCCTGAAGTTATTTCAGCCGAAAAAACAGCTATTTTAAAAGGAGAAGCAATCGCCATTCGTGCTATGCTGCATTTTGATATGTTAAGATTGTACGGTCCAATTTACAAAATAGCACCAGCAGATCCCTCAATACCTTATTACGATGCTGCCGTAACTGTAAATAAACCGCTTTTGCCCGCTCAAGATGTTATTGCCAAAATCATAGCCGATTTAGATGCTGCAATTGTACTTTTAGCAAAAGATCCCATATTGACTACAGGAAAATATACGGGTTCTACTGAATTTGATTCGAATCCGTATTATTCTGTAAATCGCGGACAAAGAATGAATATTTTGGCTGTAAAATGTTTAAAAGCCAGAGTCCTTTTATATGCTGGAGATAAAACTGGAGCTTTTGCTACGGCAACAGAAGTTATTAATTTTGTAAAAGGACAGCCTGTTATTACTTGGACTCCATTCTTAGAAGCTACTAACACTTCTAATCCAGATCGTATTTTTTCTTCAGAAAACTTCTTTGCTCTTAGCGATCAGACTTTATACTTAAAACAAAAAGCACTTTTTGATTCAAGTTTAGATGATTTTAATATTTATGCTCCAATGTTGAGCAGAATAAATGCTGTTTTTGAATCTAATGATAATGATTACAGAAGTTTGCCAAGCTGGAAAATTCCAATTTCGGGAGGAAAAACTCAGAAGACATTTTTTAAATATGAAGATGTAACAGACAAAACGAAACTTTTCCGTTTTCAGATTCCGATGTTTAAACTTTCAGAACTGTATCTTATTGCGGCAGAAACAGCACCAGTTTCAGCAGATGGTATTGCTTTTTTAAATACACTTCGATTTAATCGAGGTCTGACCAATTTAGCAGCTACTGCAGTATTGGCTACAGAAATTACAAAAGAGTATAGAAAAGAATTTATTGGTGAAGGACAATTATTTTTCTACTACAAAAGAATCAATTCGACTGCAATTCCAAATGGTTCTGCTTCTTCAGGAAATGTTACCATGAATGCAGTTAAATATGTAGTGCCATTACCAGAATCGGAAGTTAATTTTCAAAACTAAAAAAAGTGATCATGAAAAAAATATTGATTTTAAGCATTCTTCTTTTTTCTCTGTTTGGCTTAACATCTTGCGATAAAGAAGAAATTGAAACTTATAAAGCTACCAATAACATTTATTTTCCGCTTGCTGTATTTCCGGCATACAACAACGCACCGCTTATAGACAGTACAGGATTCAGTTTTAGTTTTGATAAATCTAATGTTACCGGAAGAATTTATAGCATTCCCGTACAAGTTCAAGGAGCTGTAAGCGATGTTGACCGTCAAATTAAAGTTTCGGTTGATCCTTCAAGTACAGCTATTTTAGGCACACATTTTTCTTTGCCCGAAAATATTGTGTTGCACGCAGGTAGAGAAATAGATTCTATTCCTGTAAGAGTTAACAGAACTTTAGATTTAAAAGATAAGTCCGTAACATTAGTTTTGAATCTGGAAGAAAACGAATTTTTTACTGTCAATATGAAAGACAGAATAACAAATGTTTTGACACAGAAAAAGATTCATTATACGCGTTTTAAGTTGACATTTACAGACAAGCTCATGCAGCCAATAGGTTGGCAGGCTGTATTTGGTGTATTTACCGCAAAAAAATTCTTTTTAATGTGCGAGCTCATGAATTTGGATCCAGAAATGTTTAATCAGGCTCAAGGTTCGCCAGGACTCTCAATTCCTGAAACGCTCTATTATGCAAGTTTTATGAAACGTTATCTGGCTGATCAGAAAGCGAATGGCAATACTATTTATGAGGAAGACGGAAAAGAAATGTTATTTCCTTAAAACCATTCTTTAATTTAAAAATATAAAGCGATGTTTAAAAATATAAAAATACAGACAGCCATAATAGCACTTCTCTTCTTGGCATACGGATGTGTAAGCGATGAAGGAAATTACAATTATGAGAAGATCAATGAATTTAATGTAACAGGAATAGAAGAAGAATATACGGTTTATACGGGAGATTATTTTAAGATTACACCCGAATTAAATCCAACTTTAGATGACGGCAAAGATCCTGACCGATATGAATATAAATGGGTTGCGGTAAATCCTTTAAAATTGGTTAACGAGGCGAGAACAACTATTGCGACCACAAAAAATTTGGATGGTATTTTAAAATTACCGCCAGCAAAATATAGTCTTTATTATTTTATCAAGGATAAAGTAACGGGAATCAACTGGCAGCAGCCCATTATCACCTTAAATGTAGTTTCTTCAATTTATGAAGGGTGGCTAGTTGTGGGAGATGTAGACGGGAAAGCGCGATTAGATATGGTTTCTATAATTCCAGGAATTCCGCAGCCACGTATAATTAATGATGTGTTAGATGCCGCTGGGTCTGCATTGAAATTAAAAGGAAAAGCTGTAGATGTAGAAACTTTTAGCGGGCCTTTGCCAGGAAGTGTTATTTATGGAATCTATGTAACAGCGTCAGAATCTGGAACAGCAAGATTAGAACCCGATTCTTTTGAATGGAATCAGACCATGAATATTGCATACGAAACTGTTGGAGGAAGTTTTCCAACCAATTTTGCAGTAGATTTTATGAAATGCCCTATTGGATCAGAAAATTTACTGTATAAAGATGGTGATATTTATTATTATAATAGAGCACTGCAAATTAGATATGGATTGCCGCAAAATAAAGTAGATCTGGAAACTAAAACTTTCTATGCAGCTCCTTTTATCGCAGAAGGTTCATCAGCAGGAACTCCTGTCTTTTTTGATGTTGAAAAACATCGTTTTCTGCGTTATAGTACTTCAAAAGGAAGTTGTTCGGCAATGCCTCCGGTTACCCCTTCAGCAACAGTATTAGATTGGAACAATACCAACTGTGAGCTGGTTTATATGACCACATCAAATTTCAATTTGAACGAAAGTTTTGCTGTATTAAAAAATATTTCAACAGGTAAATTCTATTTGCTTCGTTTTAATGCAAGTACCGTACAAACGTATTATAAAGAGATGCTGAATGCGCCTGATTTAGATAAAGCTACAAAATTTGCCGTAAGTCCAGATGCTGGTTATTTATTTTATACTGTTGGAAACAAAGTGTATGAATATGACAGCGGAACGCAATCTGCAAAATTAATGTTAGATAAAGGAAATGAAGAAATTACCTATATAGGTTTCAGCAAAAGAGGTAAAAAGGAGATTATCAGCAAATTAATTGTGGGTTCTTACAATACAACAGGCAAATTAGAATTGTATACCGTACCTCCTGTAAATGGTAATTTAATTTTAGAAAGCAGTTATTCAGGCTTATGCAAAATTGTCGATGTTACTTATCGTGTTCGATAATGATAGGAAGTTAAAAATCTAAAAATAAAACCGAATGAAGTATAAATCTCATTCTTCATTCGGTTTCTAAAAACCACATTTTATGAAACGATTTATTAAAATCGCAAGCGCAGTTTTGCTGCTTGCCTGTCCATCTATTGCCTTAAAAGCACAAGCGCAATCCACTCAAGAAAGTTGGGAACAAGCTAAAAAACAAGCACAAACAGAGAAAAAATTAATCTTTGTCGATTTGTATTTTACAGGCTGTATGCCCTGTGCACAAATGGACAAAGAAGTATTTCCAGATCCAAAAGTTGCAGCAGTTTTAAATGCTGATTTTGTGACCTTCAAATCGGATATTTTAAAAGAAGAAATCGGTAAAAAGCTATGCATGAAATATGGCGTTACTGGTTTTCCAACTTTTTTATTGATGAATTCTGATGGAAAAATAATTGACATTGCAGGCGGTTTTCATGACGTAGAGCAATTTACAACCTTGCTTCAAAACGCGAAAGAAGCGGCCAAAAAAGGAATCTTTAAAAAGTACAGTCCAGAAATTCAAGAAAAAGAGTATCCTGATTTTTACAAACAAGCCTATTTAGACGGAAAAAGAAACGTACCATTTGAAGTTATCGATACGTATTTGAAATCTGCAGCCGCTTCTGAAGAGATTTCTTTTGTAATCATTACCGGATTAAGAGTAGGGAAACAATATGACGATCCGTTTCTTTTTGCCAGTAAAAAATTAGCAGCAGATTACGGAAAATGGAGCGTTAACAGCCATGTATTTACCATATTACAGCGCAAGAAAAAAGAGTTCGAAAAAAAGAATGATTTGAAAGGATTTACAGCATTAGTAAATGATTCAAAAGAACTTTATACGCCAGAAGAATTTACAAAATATTCAGGCATTCTATTGAAAGATTTCGGAGTAGAAAAAGTGGTAGTGAAACCAAATACGGTACAAAAGTAAACCGAAATGAAAAAGATATTCCTGCTTTTAATATTGATTTTTGAAAGCTCAATTTATGCTCAAAACAGTATTCAGAAATCTATTAAAACTTTCGAAAAAGCCTTTCAGAATAAAAGTTATCAAGAAATAAAAGATCTTCTAGCGCCACAATTTACAGTTGGCGTTGGAGATTCTTCTTCAAACGAATTTTATCTGAACGGTATTTTTAAAGCATTTCCGGCTTTAGATTCCATTCAGATTGGAAAATCTGTGGCGATTAAAAATGAAACTTTCGTCTTGGTAGATTTCTGTTTTAAAGGAAAGGAGAAAAAGCCGTCTCAAATTGTTTTCAATTCAGAAAATAAAATGCTATACGTGACTTTTTTTGATGGTTTGTATAAAGTGGATCGACACGCGCAAGTAAAAGAAGTAGCAAGTATTCCATTTGAAATTATCGAAAACGGAATCGCCATAAAAATAAAACTAAATAAAGCCGATCGTGAGTTTTTAATGCTTTTTGATACGGGCGCCGACGGAATGGCGCTCAATCCAGACAGCGCGTACAAAGCGGGAGTTGTGGTTACCAAAAGTAAATCGGCTTCTGTAGTTGGCGGAAGTCAGCAAGTGCAGTATTCGGCAGACAATACCATTTATATTGGTAATCAAGTTCTGAAAAATCAAGGCTTGGTTATTTTTCCGAAACATGGGATTTACGACGGATTGTTTGGTGCGAATCTGCTTCGCAATTTTATCACTTCTGTCAATTTTGATACCATGACGATTGACTTATACAATTTTGGAAATTTTACGTATTGGGGAAAAGCAAAGCCATTGGTTTTTGATTATAAATCGGGACTTCCGGTAGTAAAAATGAATCTGACTTTTGAAGATAAGAAAACAGTCGAAGGCAGTTTCACTTTTGATACTGGAGCGGGTTATGATTTAATTGCTTATGGACCTTTCAATCATAAAAATAATCTAGAGGCAAGCTTAAAAACCGAATATACATCTGTGAATTACAGTCTGGGAAAACAAACCAAAATTGTAGGAGGAGCCATTCCAAATGTTGCCATAAATGGGAATAATTTTCCGAACGTAACAATTGCTTTGCAGGAATATGAAGAAGCCAATAAAAACTGGGCTTACGCCGATGGTTCTCTCGGAATCGATTTAATAAAACGTTTCAATTTTACAATCGATTTGTTGCATAAAACCGCTTATCTCGAACCCAATAAAAATTTCAAAAAAATACCATCTTTCTATTTAAGCGGACTGGAATTAGATTTTGACGAAAACCAGAATCTTCTAGTAAAAAGAATTATCGATCAGGAAAATGAAGATTTGAAGAAAGTCAAAATTGGCGCCAAAGTCACACAAATCAATGATTTTGAAGCCAAAGATTTATTGAATTCTGAAAATCTTAAAAAGCTGAAAGAAACCAAAGAAAGTAAAGATTTTATTATAGAACAAGGCGATCAATCGATGCGAATTTCAATTTAAAATATCAATCCAAAAACAAAGAAACAATGAAAAAACACATTTTTTATTTCATTTTGACCTTTATCACGGTTCAAATGAGTTTTGCTGCCAACCTTTCAGAATATGCAGTAATTAAAGGAACAATTTCGATTCCAGATTTAAAAACAAAAGAAGTCACACTCTACAATGTTGAAGATGGAAAGCCAGTCGCTGCTGCTACCGCAAAAGTTAATTCGCTGGGGGAATTCGGCTTTATGACACCAGTTTCAGCTGCTGGCTTTTATTATATCGATTACGGGCAATTTAAAAGCAGAAACCAATTAATCCGCTTGTATTTAGAACCAAAATTAGACATCAATCTTGTAATCAATAAAACGAATTATGTTTTGAGCGGGAAAAATGTCGGACAAAATGTTTTAGTTCAAAAAGCAAATGAAATCTACAACGATTTTGCGCCTTTCGCGAGATTGGGCGGAAATGAAACCTATGTAGAATTTTATCCTTTCATTGATAAAGGTGTGGCTAAAGCAGAAGAATTTTCAAAATCAATAAAAACGAAAGATGCTAACTTTAATAAGTTATTAAAATTGGCCGTTGCAACAGATGTTGAAGAATTGACTTATACTTTTTTCAGAATGCCAAGAACAGCATTTCCAGACAAAGACGATCGTCCAGCAGTAATCAAAACATGGCAGACAGACAAAAAGTTTACAGATCCAGATTTACTAAAATTGCAAAACGGCGTTTCTTTAATGTCAAATTATTTCTTTTATGTAACTATGAATTCTGGTGATGCACCAAAACGTTTAGATTTAACTGAAGCAATTACCCATATTACAGATCCTGCTTTAAAAGATGTTTATTTACGTGATGCAGTTGCAAATTCAAGAATGAAAATTGAAGAATACGAAAAAATCGCACCAAGCATAAAACCGTTTATGATTTCTGATAATAGCAAAGCATTTTTGTTAGAATATGAAAAAGTATTGCATAAAAACGTTGGTCAGAAAGGATTAGATTTTACATATAAAGACATTAACGATAAAGCGGTTTCGTTTTCAGATTTTAAAGGTAAATTTGTTTACATCGATTTATGGGCAACTTGGTGCGGACCTTGTAAAGCAGAGATTCCTCACATGAAAAAAATCGAAGAAGATTATCACGGAAAAAATATTGTTTTTGTAAGTCTTTCGTTAGATAAACCAAAAGATGCTCAAAAATGGAAAGATTATGTTACCAAAGAACAATTAAAAGGAATTCAGTTAATGGCCGATAAAGATTTTGGTTCTGATGTGGCAAAAAATTATGATGTAAATGCCATTCCGAGATTTTTATTGTTTGATCCAAAAGGAAACATCATCAATGCAGATGCACTTCGTCCGTCAAATCCAGAGTTGCGAGTACAGCTGGATAAATTATTGAAAGGTTAATTAATAGCTTTATGAAATACAGCAAAAAAATATCAGTTTTACTCTTTTTTATTGGAAGTTTGACTTTCGCGCAAGCGCAAAACTTTAAAGCAAGCGACCCAATTTCAGTCAACCAAAAAATAAAAAAAGGAGTACTGCCAAACGGAATGACGTATTATATTTATCCGACAGATGTCAATAAAAATACGGCAAGTTATTACATTATTCAGAACGTGGGTTCTATTCTAGAAAACGATCAGCAGAAAGGTCTGGCGCATTTTCTGGAGCACATGGCATTTAACGGAACTAAAAATTTTGAAGGAAAGGGAATTTTAAATACGCTTCAAAAACAAGGAGCGGTTTTCGGAAGAAATATCAACGCTTATACAAGTACAGACGAAACCGTTTACAACTTAGACAATATTCCGTCAAAAGATGGCGGAGTAGTAGATACCTGTTTACTGGTTTTGCACGATTGGTCTAATTTTTTATCTCTGACGAATGAAGAAATCGATGCTGAGCGCGGTGTAATTACCGAAGAATGGCGTACGAGACAAAATGCAAGAGCGAGAATCTACAATCAGTTGGCACCGTATTATTATAACAATTCGCTTTATGCAGACCGCATGCCGATTGGTGATATGGAAATCGTTAAAAACTTTAAATATCAAGTTTTAAAAGATTTTTATAAAGATTGGTATCGTCCAGATTTGCAGGCAATCGCAATTGTAGGAGATATCAATGCAGACGATATTGAAGCCAAAATCAAGAAACTTTTTGCAGATATTCCGACACCAGTAAATCCTAAAAAACGTTTTGAAATCGCTATTCCAGAAAGAACAGAACCAACTTTTAAACTGGCTTTAGACAAGGAAATTTCGGCTTCAAATATTAGTTATATGATTCGTCATACGGCTGAAAAATCAACTAATACTTGTGCCGAATTAGAAAAATCTACCCAAAGAAGCCTTGCTTTTTCTATCTTAAATAATCGTTTGGTAGAAATGGCGCAGAAACAAGAATGCCCATTTAAAAGTGCATCAATTGGTTATCAAAACTATACTCGTTTGAATGATATCTGGATTTTGAACGTTTCTCCAAAACCAGAAAAACAAGCCGAAGCTTTTGCAATGGTCATGAATGAATGGGTTAGAGCTTACAAATTTGGTTTTTCTAAAGGAGAAATTGAAAGGGCTGTTGCAGAAAACATTTCGGGTTACGAAAATTATTTAGAAAAACTAAATGAGATTTCGCATAAGGATGTTATCGGAATGGTAAAAGAGGATTATCTAAGTCACGAAGTTATTGCCGATCCAAAAGCAGAATTTGAAATGATAAAAAACATTTTGAAAAATGTTGACACTAAAATTCTTCAAGAACAAATCAGTAAATTATATACGGCGCAAAACCGCGTTGTAACGGTTACGGGTGTAGAAAACGAAAGTAACTTAACTCAGGAAAAAGCTTTTGATATTATTCAGAAAGCCGAAAACGATGCATCGTTACAGCCTTATGTAGATACTTTTGAAGGAAAAACACTTTTAGGAAACCTGAAAATCAATTCAGGAAAAATTGTTTCAGAGAAAAAAGAAACGGCAATTGATGCTACCACTTTTGTATTGAGCAATGGCGTAAAAGTGCATTATAAATTTGCCGATAAAAACAAGAAGCGAGTAGATTTGAAAGCGGAAAGTTTTGGAGGATCTTCTTTGTACGAAACTCAAGACTTACCATCAGTTAGTCGCGCAAGCGAATTAGCTCTAATGTCTGGAGTTGGTGAGCTGTCAAATGTTGATTTGACAAAAGTTTTAAAGGGAAAAATTGCTGGCTCTTCTGTAGATGTAGCCTCGTTGAAAGAGACAGTTACGGCATGGGCAAATGCAAAAGATATCGAAACAATGATGCAATTGGTTCATTTGCGTTTTGTGCAGCCAAGATTTGATAATCAGATGTATGCGCTTATGAAGCAAAGATTAGAAAATTCGCTTAAAAACAGAGCAAATGATATTAATGCAAAAATGGGAGACAGTTTAATGGATGTGGTTTACGGGAAAAACAATCCAAGAGTACTGCCATTGAATCAAAAATTTATCAACGATTTATCTTTTGATAAAATGAAAGTTTTCTATTTGGATCGTTTTGCAGATGTTTCAAATTTTGAATTTTATATTGTTGGAGATGTTACGCCAGAAGTTTTAAAACCTTTGTTAGAAAAATATATTGCGAGTATAAATGGAGTTAAACGTAAAGAAAAATTTAAAACAGAGATTCCGAAATGGACATCAAATAAAATTGATAGAGATGTTTTCATCAAAATGGAAACTCCAAAAAGTTCTGTTCGAATTGCCTTTTTAAAAGATATTGCTTTTTCGCAAAAAAACAGAATTTTGATTTCGTATTTAAGTGATGTGCTGACTTTGCGTTATACAGAAAGTCTTCGCGAAAAAGAAGGCGGAACTTACGGTGCACAAGTAAGAGGAAGCATAGATAAACTTCCAATTTCAAAGGCAAATCTTCAGATTAATTTTGATTGCGATGCTGATAAAGTGGAACATTTACTGCCAATTGTGTATCAGGAAATTGATAAAATCAAGAAGGGAGAAATCGCCGCTGAAGATATTGAGAAAACAAGAACAAACTATTTGAAATCTAGAGAAGACAGCAAAAACTTCAATAGTTATAGCATGAACTTGATTTATAATTATTTTGAGAATGCTTACGATATGAATGACCCTGCAACTTATGTTGATATTGTAAAAAGCATCACAGCCAAAGACATTCAGGAATTTGCTAATTCATTTTTGAACAAAGCAGATTCTTATGAAGTCGTTTTTAAACCATTAAAATAATCTGACCCCTTTATTTACTAGAGTTTAATTTGTATTTCCCTATCAAATAATTATTTTGAATTAGTAAGCAATTTAGTTTGTATAGCGGATTACCGAGAGGGTTGTTTTTTGCTATTCAACCCTCTTTCTAAAGATTTTTACCCATGAAAAAGAATATTTTTTTACTGGGCTTTTTCCTGCTGTTTTCCATATTCGTAAAGGCTCAGATATACAACCCCATAAAATGGAAAACCAGTGTTGAGAAAATTTCCGATACTGAATACGAATTGCAGGCAAAAGCCATTATAGAGTCAGGCTGGCATTTGTACAGTCAAGAAGTTGCAGACGGAGGACCGATTCCAACGCGTTTTAATTTTATAAAAAGCGCAGATTTTCAGTTGACTGATGCTGTAAAAGAAGAAAAAGGAAAAACGGTTAACGATCCTGTTTTTAAAATGCAGATTAAGTTTTTTGAAAAAGAGACTACTTTTAGACAGCGCGTTAAAATACTTTCATCTAAACCTTTTAAAATCAATGCTGAAGTTGAATTTATGATTTGTAATGATGAAAACTGCCTTCCACCAAGTTCAGATGAATTGGAGTTTGTCATGAGTCCTTCCGCGAAAGCGAAAACTTTAATAGAAACGGCAGCTAAAACAGAAACAAAAACAGAAGTAATAGATTCTTCGGTTACCGAAATAAAAGAAAAAACAGAAGAAGTTCTTGCTGCAGAAATAACAAAAACATCTCAAAAAGAAATTAGAAAAAGAGAACCAAAAACAGAATCAAGAAGTTTATGGACGATTTTTTTGCTGTCATTTTTCTCTGGATTTGCGGCCTTGCTAACACCTTGCGTTTTTCCGATGATTCCGATGACGGTGAGTTTTTTTACCAAACAGAGTAAAACCAAATCGCAAGGAATACGAAAAGCCGTTTTTTACGGAATTGCGATTATTGCCATTTACATCTTTTTGGGAGCTGTTGTAACTTGGATTTTTGGAGCAGATTCGCTTAATGCGCTTTCTACAAATGTTTGGTTCAATCTTGTATTTTTTGTGCTTTTAATGATTTTTGCATTTTCATTTTTGGGCGCTTTCGAAATCATGCTTCCCAATGCATGGGCAAACAAAGTTGATTCGCAAGCCGATAGAGGGGGAATCGTCGGAATATTGTTTATGGCTTTGGCGCTTGCAATTGTTTCTTTTTCTTGTACGGGACCAATCGTTGGCACTTTATTGGTCGAAGCTGCTTCGCGAGGCGGAATTGCGCCATTTGTCGGAATGTTTGGTTTTTCTCTGGCTTTGGCTTTGCCTTTTACTTTATTTGCCGCTTTTCCAGGTTGGCTAAATTCGCTTCCAAAATCGGGAGGATGGTTAAATTCTGTAAAAGTATTTTTAGGATTTCTGGAAATGGCTCTTGCTTTCAAATTCCTTTCCAATGCCGATTTGGTTCTGCAATTGCATTGGTTGGAAAGAGAAACTTTTCTAGCAATTTGGATTGCCATTTTCGGAACGCTGGCTTTTTATTTGTTTGGAAAAATCCAATTGCCGCATGATAGTCCGGTTTCCAATATAAGTGTGGGAAGACTTGGATTGGGTGTTTTGGTTTTGGCTTTTACCATTTATCTGATTCCTGGAATCTGGGGAGCGCCTCTTAAAATGATTAGCGGTTTTCCGCCACCGATGCATTACAGCGAAATTCCAAATGGATTGAATAATTCCAGTTCAAAAGAAATAACGCAAAATCTGCCAGAAGGAGCAGAACTTGGTCCGCATAACATTATGGCTTTTACTGATTATGATTTAGGAATGCAATATGCCAAAAAAATCGGAAAACCAGTTATGATAGATTTCACAGGTCACGCGTGTGTAAACTGCCGTAAAATGGAGGACAATGTTTGGTCTGATGAAAAAGTGCAGAAGATCTTAAAAGGCGATTTGGTTTTAATTTCACTTTATGTAGACGATAAACGAGAACTAAATCCGCACGAACAGACTACCTCTAAACTAACAGGAAAAAAATTAAAATACATTGGTCAGAAATGGAGCGAATTTCAAACACTGACTTACAAAACCAATGCGCAACCATTTTATGTTTTGGTAGATCATAATGGAGAAACGCTCAATGAAACGTCTGCTTATAATCCAGATATCGAAGAATATTTGAACTGGCTTAAAAAAGGGGTT
This sequence comes from Flavobacterium tyrosinilyticum, assembly GCF_023656565.1. Taxonomy (GTDB): domain Bacteria; phylum Bacteroidota; class Bacteroidia; order Flavobacteriales; family Flavobacteriaceae; genus Flavobacterium; species Flavobacterium tyrosinilyticum. The sequence goes on along the minus strand of NZ_JAMOKG010000003.1, from coordinate 1,054,250 downwards.
TCTAATTTTGAGAAAAGCTAAAGTTCAGGATTTGTACTTTATTTATAATTATGTTGTTAATCAAAAAGGGAATAGTTTACGAGCTATTCCCTTTTTTGTCCTAAGAATATTAAGAAAGTGCTATGTCTGGCAGGACACTAGTTTTTTGTGTAAAATTTAAAGTCAGCTGATCCAGATGTCCAAAGAAAAAAGTATCTAGAATTTCCTGAAAAACAGGATGCGCATTTTCTACCTGAACAAATAAACTCATAGAAGAATGCAGTTTTCTTGCGCCAAGTTCTCCTAAAATTCCTTCGGCAGACTTCTTTTTTAAAGTCAGCAGTAATTTAGAGATCTCAATTAAATGTTTCGATAAAATCGGATGCTTTAAAAATTCAGTAGCTTCTTTAAGATCTGCAACGGCATAATATTCAGAAAGAGCACTTTTGCCAAGTCCTTTGATCTGCGGAAAAATGAACCACATCCAATGGGTTTCTTTTTTACCTTTTTTTATTTCAGATAATGCTGTCAGATAAAGTTTATTTTGCGCATCTAAAAATCGGGTCAAATCATTTTTTGCGTAAGTCATCTCTTGATTCTGTATTAAATGGTTAGTGAATCTAATTTGTTTAATCGGTAACACTTGTAATATATTTTTTTAAAGAATTGTATTAAATTTTTCGAATATCAAAAGTAGAATGCTGGTAGCCTTTTGAGTTATAGAATTGTAGTCGGTCTTTACATAATTCCGATAGGCCTGTAAGAATGCCTTGTTAATATAATTTTAAAGTTTTGAACGATTCTAAATTCTAATGTTATTTTAATGTTCTAGAAAAAAATTGGCTCTAAATTGCGCGCTCAGAAAAAATATAATAAACGCCTTAAATCACTGAGATTTTGATTCAAAACCATGTGATGCAATTAAACTTTTAGCCTTTTTTAGAGTATGTTGAACAAAATTAAAAATAGCTTTTTATGTAAATGCCTTCAGGTATTGCTTGTCGGCTATTTTCTAATTAGCAGTTTAAATATTTCTAATAGCGTTGGAAGAATCTTAAGCGATAACGCTGAAACGTACACAGTAAAAGGCATTACCTGCAACTTTCTGAAAAAAATCTTCAAGTGTGATGGAATCCCAGAAGAACTGGACGACTACAAAACGAAAGAGACTAAAACGGCCAAATTAGCAAAAGGCATTCCTTTAATGGAATATTTGATTTCATCAGAATCTTTGATGCCTAATTTTTGTTTTCTAATAGAATCAGAAGGGAAAAAATATATTGATAATACGATCTTTTCGTTTGGTTTTCATGGTAAAATAGACATACCGCCTCCAAGGGTGAATTCATAAATACTTGTTTTTTAAGGGTTAGGGTAAAAAATCTTAATCCAAAATTGCGGTTTTTGCCGTATATTTATTCTATGTAATAATCCTGTATTTATACTTAAATTCATGACACCATTTAAACGTTTTTATAACTTATTGCAGCTCGATAAGCGCGATGTGTATCAAATTATCTTCTATGCTGCATTTGCAGGGTTAGTCAATCTTTCTCTGCCTTTAGGAATCCAAGCTATTATTAATTTTATTCAAAGCGGACAGCTGAGCGTCTCGTGGATTATTCTCGTGATTCTAGTGACGGTTGGAGTTGGTTTTGGCGGAGTTCTAACAATTTTACAGTTGCGAATTGTAGAGAATTTGCAGCAGCGAATTTTTGTGCGCTCTTCTTTCGAGTTTGCGTACAGAATGCCTTTAATAAAATTTAAAGAAATGTACTCGGAGTATGCTCCCGAAAAAGCCAATCGTTTTTTTGATACTTTAATGGTACAAAAAGGCACTGCAAAACTATTGCTTGATTTCTGCACTGCATTCCTTCAGGTTGGTCTGGGGATTATTCTATTGGTTCTTTATCATTCTTTCTTTATGGTAATTGGACTTTTATTTATTGTCATTTTATATGTCATTTTTAAATTTTCGTATAAAGACGGTCTCGAAACCAGTTTGAACGAATCGAAATTTAAATATAAAGTGGCAGCATGGCTTCAGGAAATTGCTAGAAATAGAGAAAGTTTCCGTAGAAAAGGAGCTTTTGAATATGCTTTGGAAAGAAATGACCAATACGCAACCAGCTACGTAAATTACCGTGAAAAGCACTTTCAGGTAATGAAGAAACAATATATTCAGCTGACTATTTTTAAAGTAATTGTTACTGCTGCCTTATTATCGATCGGTGGTTTTCTGGTAATTCACCACCAAATGAACATAGGGCAGTTTGTAGCAGCTGAAATCGTAATTGTATTATTGATCAACTCGGTAGAAAAAATCATCTTCGGATTAGAGTCTTTCTACGACGTATTGACTTCTGTTGAAAAAATTGGTCAGGTAACTGATATGGAAATTTCATGCATTCCTCAAACTTCAGATAAAACGGAAAAAGGAATCAATATTGAGACCGAAAGCATCAATTACCATTATCCAGGACACAACAAAAAATCACTGAAGAATATCAATTTAAAAATCTCTCAAGGAGAAAAAATCATTCTTACAGGAACAAATGGTGCAGGAAAAAGTACTTTGCTAAGATTGCTTTCGGGTGTTTTAGAACCAGAAAGCGGAGCGATGTACGTAACTGACAATTATATGAATCGCCTTAACGAAGATACATATAGAGCGCAAGCAGGTACATTCTTGCAAGGCGATACACTTTTTGCAGGAACAATTCGCGAGAATATTGTTTTTGGAAATGAAGAATTAAACAGCGATGATTTAAAATGGGCTTTAGATAATGTTGGCCTTACTCCATATATTAAAACTTTTGAAAACGGGTTGGAAAATCAAATTCATCCTGGAGGTCGTGAACTATCTGCTTCTGATGTTCAAAAAATTCTTTTGGCAAGAAGTATTGTGGGTAAACCGAATATCTTATTCTTAGAAGATCCAGTTGACAAAATGGACGATTTGACTTCGAGTAAAATTGTAGACTTTTTACTTTCTGAAGAAAATGACTGGACTGTTATTGTGACTTCTAAAAATGATATTTGGAAAAGCAAATGCAGTCGTATGATTACGATTGATGACGGAAAAATTATTAACGACATAAAGCTTTAATCATGCTCAACCTATCTAAAGATAACAACGTACTTATAACGCCGGGCAAATACAAATCGATTACAAGTGTTGCTCGTAGACCACATTACGCAATTTTAAATAAAGTCATAATCGGATTTTTGATTTTCGCTGTCTTATGTCTTTTCTTGCCTTGGACACAGAATATTTCAGGAACAGGTTCTGTAACGACTTTAAAACCAGATCAAAGACCACAGACTGTTCATAATGCCATTGCAGGACGTATAGAAAAATGGTTTGTAAAAGAAGGAGATTACGTAAAAAAAGGAGATACAATTCTTTTTATTTCGGAGATCAAAGAAGATTATCTAGATCCTAATTTGGTTAATAACACCAAACAGCAAGTAGATGCCAAAAAAATGGCGGTAGAATCGTATGGCGATAAAGTAAACTCTCTTGACGTGCAGGCGCAGTCGCTTAACACGGAAAGACAATTGAAATTGCAGCAAGCGCAAAACAAAATTCGTCAGTCACAATTGAAAATAAAAAGTGACAGTATGGATCTTGTGGCGGTAAAAACTCAGCTTCGAATTGCAAAAACACAATTTGACCGTTCGACTGCTTTAAACAAAGAAGGTCTTAAACCGCTGACTGATGTCGAGCAGAAAAGATTAAAACTGCAAGAGTCAGAAGCGTATGTGATTACGCAGGAAAATAAATTATTGAGCAGCAAAAACGAATTGATAAATGCAAAAGTAGAAATCAATAGAATTACTGCTGAATATGCTGAAAAAATATCAAAATCAAGAAGCGATAAATTTACTGCTTTAAGCACACAATACGATACAGAAGCTCAGGTAAATAAATTAGAGAACCAATATACTAATTACAGACTTAGAAACGGTTTATATTATATTACAGCGCCCCAGAGCGGTTATGTAAACCGTGCTTTACTGGCTGGTCTTGGAGAAACGATTAAAGAAGGAACTCCGGTTGTAAGCATTATGCCGTCTAAATATGATATTGCGGTAGAAACTTACGTAGATCCAATCGATTTACCGCTGGTGCATCGTGGTGCAAAAGTTCGTGTTTGGTTTGATGGATGGCCTAGAATTGTATTTTCTGGATGGCCAGGATTGTCTTATGGAACTTACGGAGGTAAAGTTGTAGCGATAGAAAACTTTATAAGTCCGAACGGGAAATATAGAATTTTAGTCTCACCAGATGGAGAAGATCGCCACTGGCCAAAAGAATTGAGTATTGGTGCAGGTGCGCAAAGTATTGCATTGCTAGAAACCGTTTCGGTATGGTACGAGATTTGGCGAAACTTAAATGGTTTTCCGCCAAACTATTATAATTCAGGAGAAAAAGAAGATAAAGGAAAGGAGAAAAAGTAAAATGAGAAATCTTGTAAAATTGTTTTCTTTCTTAATACTATTTTGTTTTTCTACACTTCATAGCCAGAATTTTAATCAAGAGGAACTTACTTTTATCGAGTACTTGGGATATGTGAAAAAATATCACCCGCTGGTAAAACAAGCCAATCTTGAAGTGACGAATGCTCAGGCAAAATTGATGATGGCACGAGGCGGATTTGATCCAAAATTGGAAGTAGATTACAATAAGAAAGAATTTAAAGGCACAGAATATTATTCGTTATTAAACAGCAGTTTCAAAATTCCGACTTGGTATGGAATTGAAGTAAAAGCAGGTTTTGACGATACAAGTGGAGAATATTACAATCCGCAGAACAAAACTCCAGAAGCAGGTTTAACTTCGCTCGGAATTAATGTTGCTCTAGGTCAGGGAATGTTTATTAACCAAAGAATGGCCGATGTTCGAGAAGGAAAACTTCAGGTAAAACTGAGCGATGCACAGCGAAAATTGAGAGCAATTGAAGTTTTATATCAAGCAAGTGAAGCTTATTTTGAATGGAGAAAAAGCTATAACGAAGCAGAATTGTATAAAAACTATTTAGGTTTTGCGAGCACTCGTTTTCAAGGAGTTAAAAAACTAATTGCAGCAGGAGATGCGCCCGCAATTGACAGCGTTGAAGCTAAAATAACCGTTCGAAACAGAGAATTGAATGTTGAAAATGGAAATTTGAAATTAGCGAAAGCGAAACTGAAATTGGCCAATTTTTTATGGATTGAAAATGTTCCGGTTGAATTGGGAGATTTGGTAAAACCAGAACAAAACCTAATTCAGACCATTGAGGAAACTTTAAAAACAGATGCCATGATGGTCGATGTTGAATCATTAGATTCTCATCCAAAGATTCAATCTTTAGAAACTAAAATGGATATTTTGGAAGTCAACCGCCAGCTGAAAGCCAATTCGTTGCTTCCCAAAATAAATGTGGGCTACAATTACATTTCAGAACCCAATTACTGGAATAATTTCAACGCCGATGATTATAAGTTTAACATCGATTTCAGCTTCCCGATTTTCTTAAGAAAAGAAAGAGGAAGTTTAAAAATGGCTAAACTGAAAATTCAGGATATGCAATATGATATTGGACAGCAGCGATTGGAGCTTAAAAATAAAATCAAAGCGCAGCAGACAGAAATTGCTTCGTTAAGAAAACAGAAAATCGTAATAGACAATCTTGTACAAGATTATATGACGATGCTGAATTCAGAAGAAAAATTATTTTCATTCGGCGAGAGTTCGATTTTCTTAATCAATTCGAGAGAAAACAATTTGGTTAGCGCAAAATTGTCGCAAATAAGTTTAGAGAATCAGTTTTATCTGTCGAATGCCGAATTGTACAAAATATTGGCAAATCCAGATTAATAATTTTCGATGTATAGTTGAAATGGCAGTGATTTAATATGTCGCTCCTCCGGAACTTTTGAATTTAGAGACGCAGAATTTTAGCTATAAATATCTAGCTCTTCCAGAGCTGTAAAACGTCCCAGCGGGACGAAATATTTATAGAACTGTATTTTGATTTATAAAATAGCCCTGTAAGAGCAAAAGATATTGTGTGTACACAAAAATAACAGCCAGTTTGTACCTGTCTGCATTATATTAATTTTTCAGAATTTGAGTTAAAAAAGCTTTAGAATATTTTCTAAAGCTTTTTTTATTATTTCTGAATTGCCGATTTTAAAAGAGTTTATTTTGCTTAAAACTTATAATATTTAACTTTGGAACGTTATAAGAAATAAACAAATGAAACAAGCGATTATAAATGCTGTCGTACACACAGGAGAAGAAATAATAGAAAATGGAGTTGTAGTTGTAGGGAACGGAACTATTATTTCGGTGCAAAAAGAAATTCCAAGCGATATCGAGACAATTGATTTAAAAGGAAATCATCTTTCGGCAGGATTTATAGATATCCAGATTAATGGTGGAGAAAAGTATTATTTCAGCCAGACTCCAAATGAAGAAACCATTCAGGATATTTACGATGCCAGTATGAAATATGGCACAACGCATGTTTTACCTTGTTTAATATCTTCATCAAAAGAAACCATTTTAGAAGGAATTGAAGCGGTCCGCAATTACATGAAAAAGCATCAAAATGGTGTAATCGGAATGCACTTAGAAGGACCATTTTTAAATCCGCAAAGACGCGGGGCACATAGTATTGATCAGGTTCGAAAACCAACTGACGAAGAACTTCAAGAAATTATCAGCAAAGGAAAAGACGTTATAAAAGTCATTACCATAGCTCCAGAATGTTTTACAGAAAAACAGCTTAATATGCTGATCGAAAGCGGTATGACAATTTCGATCGGACATTCTACTATTACGTACAAAGAGGCACAGCCTTATTTTGCAAAAGGAATTAAACTAGTTACACACTTGTTTAATGCCATGACACAATTCGGACATCGCGAACCAGGTTTGGTTGGAGCTGTTTTTGAAAACGAAGAAGTTTACGCTCCTGTTATTCTCGATGGAGTGCATTGCGATTATGCAGCAGCAAAAATAGCGTACAAACTAAAACAGGATAAATTCTTCTTAATCAGTGATGCTACTTTTTTAGGGCGTAAAGTAGCCAATTTTAAATGGGATAACTTTGACGCTCATTTGGTTGATGATTTCTATAGAAATGAGGATGGTAATCTTGCTGGCGCATCTATCTCAATGACAGAAGCAGTGCAAAATGCCTATAATCATTTAAATGTTTCGGCAGATGAAGCTATAAAAATGGCGACTACAAGAGTGGCTGCTGCAATTGGCATGAAAAATAAAATAGGAAAAATACGTGCAGATTTTCCCGCAAGCTTTGTTGAGTTCAATTCTGATTTAACTGTAATCAAGACTTTAGATTTTAGGGAATAGAAACTTTAAAACCTGCCCTTTAAGTATAGTAGTCGTTTATAAAAACTTACTTTTAGTATATTTTATATTCATATTTTTCTTGCATTTAACTTGCTTATACAAAGTATATTGATAGTTTTGCACCATATTTAACCCCAAACCTACTTACTTACTGATGAGAAAAAACACTCACTTTTTCGTATTTGCCCTATTGGCAAGTATTATTTTTGGATGTAGTGACGATGGCGAAAACTACAAGCCAAATTACCTGCCAAGTATAGATGCTTCGGCTTTACCAGCAGAAAATAAACCAATGACCATGTTTGAGGATAACGAAGATCCTTCGATTATGTACAATAAAGCAGATCGATGGTTTAGAGTAAACGAACCATTTCAAGTTATTCAAAAAGGAAAAGATTCTGTACAAGTTTCGCTTTACTCTCCAGTTGGATTAACAGACGTAAAAGTGTATGCAAAATTGCCTAACTACGATAAAAAGTTTTTGCTTTATAGTTTTTCAAAAGTTCCTGCTTTTCACCGTTCTTTTCATAAAATTCCTTTGACAGAGCAAAAAAACGATTATTTGCTAGAAACAGGAAACACAGTAACGATCGATAAAATTGAAGGATTTTCATCTGGAGCGATCGAATTTTCTGTAGAATCAGATGATCCTTTGTTTAAAAAATTCAAAAAAATAAAATCAAATCATTTAGTTCAGTTTCATGACGGATACCACATTAATGAGTTGGGTAAATTTCTTCCGATGAATCCTGCATTGGCAAAAGAAGCAATTACCATGATTATTAATTATTCTTATGCTTTAAGCCATCCTATGTATTATGACACTTTTACCAATTTTGACAAATACAAACAAGAACAGGCAGCGACAGCAGGAACCGCTATAAACGGCGCATTAAACTGGCACGGAAATGCTGATGATGTAGAGGGTGTTTACGATTATTATTCTAAAGAAGAAATTGAAAAAATATATTGGAATTATCTAGATAAAAGAACCGTTTGGATGGCAATGGTTGGAGGAGATTCTGCTTGGGGCGGAGGAAATCTGGCATCGCAATGGGAATCGGGTTATGTAACCGGGCATTGGGTTGGAGAAATGTCGGTTTGGTCTCACGAATATTCGCATCATATTGGTTTTAACCACAGCAGTAATTTGGCGAATAGTGGTGAAGGCGGAGGTCAGCAGGAAATGCTTACTCATTTTTATAAATACTTAATTTATTTAAATGATCTTCCGTTTACAGATCCAGACGTTTTAAAAACGTATTCAAAAACGGCTTACGTAAAAGGAACTTATAAGAAACCAGTATTTACTGTTAATCCTAAAAATCCATTTTTGCTCAAATATAAAGGCGAAGGAAAATGGAACTAAAATATAAACAACACATGAAACATATTCTGCCCCTAATTTTAGCAATTTGTTTGTTTACAAGTTGCAGTAAAGATGATCCAGCATCTAAAGATTATACCTATTATTATCCGACTGATGAAGCTTCTATTACAAACGAAAATATTCCAGGAAGCACAGAAGCATTTGATCCAAAAGGAATCACTATTGCAAATGAAAAATTGTATGTGATTAACGGAAATGTATTAGAGATTTTTAATGCTCTGACTTTAGATCATCTTAAAACAATAAAAGAATATAAAAAAGGAAATACAACTATTGCGCTAACAAGTTTAACATCGGTTTCTGTTGATGGTGGCCGTATTTATGTGGGTAGTACAGAATCAAGATTATTTGTTTTTGATGAGATTACAAATGCTGGAATCAGTACTGTTGGAAATGGTCAGTGGTGGCAGACTTTTGTTCACGTTTTTGGCGTTGTCGCAAAAGACGGATTGGTGTTTGTAAAAGAAAAAGAAAAGAGCATAAAAGTTCTTGATGCTACTCAAATTACAGAAACAAGCGATTGGAATTTGAAACCTATTGCCAAATTGAATACGCTAAACGGATATACAGAAATATATTCATTAGATGTTTTTGATGGAAATTTGGTTGTAGGAGGAAGAGATGCCAAAAGCTATTTATACTATAATATTGCCAATATTAAAGCCAATGCCGCAGCTTCGTTAACCACTCCTATTGAGCCAGAAAAAGTGCAATTTGTAGACATTAAACCAGTTGCAGTATCTTTTAGCAAAGATTGGGCAGTTACTTCAGAAAATATTGGAAGTGCATCTTATTTAAAACTATATCCAAAAGACGAATTCATTAAAAAGAATTATAAAGCGACTTTAAGCGTTTCTGATATTCTAGGGCAAAATGCTTTTGGAACTATTGTTGGAACAGCACAACTTGACGATCGTATTTTCTTATCTGATAATACCAATAAAAAAATCAGAGTAATAAAGTTGAATAAGTCGGTAATTGCAGAACAGAACAACTAGTTTTTTTAAAATTCCAATACTTGAAATTTCAAATTCCAAAGAATAAAAATTCCAAATTCCAATCTCGAAGTCTCGGGCAAATTGGAATTTGGATTTTTTTGAATTGAAATAAATTTGGATTTTGGAATTTCGATTCTCAAGATTGGAATTTGGAATTTCAAATATTGGAATTTAAAACTAAGATTGGAATTTGGAATTTCAAAAATTTGGGATTTCAAAAAAAAAGCCTACTAGATTGATAGGGTAATAAAAGTTTTAACAATTTATAGCTTAAAATTGAAAATAACTATTTAAATTTGCACTCGCTATGAAGAAACAGAACCAGAAAATGAATAATTATTATCGTCGCAGTATGATGTGCTGTGTTGCTGTTATGGTATTTATTGATCTGGCTTAATATAAAATGATAAAATTTATTTCGAAAACGCCTTTCAACTCATTAATGGAAGGCTTTTTTGTTTTTTAAACTGTAAAGAATGATTGAATTAAAAAATGTAACCAAAACTTTTCATCAGAAAGACAGAATTGTAGCTGCTTTGTCTGATGTTTCTCTAAGGGTTCCTCAGGGGAAAATTTTTGGTGTAATTGGAACTTCCGGAGCAGGAAAAAGTACTTTGATTCGCTGCGTGAATTTGTTGGAAAGACCAACTTCTGGCGAAATTATCGTTGACGGAAAAGCTTTGATGCAGTTGTCAAATGCTGAATTGGCGATTGAAAGAAGACAAATCGGAATGATTTTTCAACATTTCAATTTACTTTCTTCGAGAACGGTTTTTGAAAATGTGGCTTTTCCGCTAGAATTGGCTGGAACGTCAAAAACGGAAATCAAAACACGCGTTTTAGAATTATTGCAATTGGTTGGATTGGCAGAAAAAGCCAATGATTATCCAGCAAGTCTTTCGGGAGGACAAAAACAAAGAGTTGCCATTGCAAGAACTTTGGCTAATAATCCGAAAGTTTTACTGTGTGATGAAGCGACAAGCGCATTGGATCCTGCAACAACGAGATCGATTTTAAATTTACTGAAAGACATTAATAAACGTCTTAATATTACGGTTTTGCTGATCACGCACCAAATGGAAGTGGTAAAATCTATTTGCGATGAAGTAGCGGTAATCAGTCACGGAAAATTAATCGAGCAGGGAAGTGTGGGCGAAATCTTTGCAGACCCAAAACATGAATTAACAAGAGAATTTATTTCTTCTTCGCTTCATATCGAAGTTCCGTCTGTTTATCAGGAAAAATTGCAGAAAGAAGACAACGGAAATCTGAATCCGTTGTTGAAACTGGAAATGACAGGAAAATCGGTTAACGAGCCTGTTATCTCAGAAGTTTCAAGACTTTTTGATACCGATTTCAAAATCGTTAGCGCGCAAATGGATCAGGCTGGCGAAGTGAATTTTGGTGTAATGCTGATTGAACTTTCAGGGAAACGCGAAAATTACGACGCAGCAATTCAATATTTTAATTCAAAACATATTAAAACAGAAATTATAGGTTATGTCTGATTCTCTTATAGATTTATTGTTAAAAGGAACATGGGAAACCATTGTTATGACTTTTGTATCGGGCTTTTTCGGGTTTTTGTTAGGACTTCCAACAGGAATTTTATTATTCTTAACTCGTAAAAACCAGATTCTGGAACAGCCAGTTTTAAACAGAACATTATCGGTTGTGGTAAACGTTTTTCGTTCTATTCCATTCATTATTTTAATCGTTTGGATGATTCCGTTTACACGTGCTATTGTCGGGACTTCTATTGGTGTGAGTGCCGCTTTGGTTCCGTTAAGTATTGGTGCAGCACCGTTTATTGCCCGTTTGGTAGAAAATAGTTTGCTAGGTTTACCGTCGGGATTAATCGAAGCAGCGAGAGCATTGGGCGCAACTCCTTTACAAATTGTATACAAAGTATTACTGCCAGAAGCTTTGCCTTCTTTAATCAATGCAGCATCAATAACTTTAATTACTCTTGTTGGATATTCTGCAATGGGAGGAGCTGTTGGAGCAGGTGGTTTAGGACAAGTTGGGTATCAATACGGATATATTGGTTATGATGCCGTAACAATGAACTCGGTTTTGGCTTTATTGGTTATTCTGGTATTCGTAATTCAGTTTGCGGGAGACAGGTTATCAAAACGATTCGATCATAGATAATCCTCAATTAACAATTTATAATTAACAATTTACAATTAGAAATATATGAAACTTAATATTTTAAAAACGGCTGGAGTTTTGGCTTTGGCGCTTGTTTTATCCAATTGCGGAAACAAAAAAAATAACGATCCTCATTTTATAAAAGTGGGTGTGGCTTCTGGTCCAGAACTAAAAGTGGCGGAAGCGGCTAAAAAAGTAGCTAAAGAAAAATACGGATTGGAAGTAGAACTAGTTTCTTTCAACGATTACGTGATTCCAAATGAAGCTTTAAGCCAAGGTGATATCGATGCGAATGCATTTCAGCACAAACCCTATTTAGACGAGCAATCGAAACAAAGAGGTTATAAATTAGCCATTATTGGAAATACATTCGTGTATCCGATTGCTGGTTATTCTAAAAAAATAAAAAGTCTTTCTGAATTGAAAAACGAAAGCACAATTATTATCCCAAATGATCCAACAAACGGTGGACGTTCTTTGTTGCTTTTACAGAAAAACGGATTATTAAAATTAAAAGAGGGCGTTGGTTTGTTGCCAAAGGTAACAGACATTGTGAGCAATCCTAAAAACTTAAAAATTTTAGAATTGGAAGCGCCTCAATTACCTCGTGCTCTTGATGATCAAAATGTTTCAATTGCTATAATCAACAATACATTCGCTTCTGCAGCAGGATTGGTTCCATCTCGTGATGCTTTGTTTGTTGAAGACAAAGATTCTCCTTATGTAAATTTGGTGGTAAGCCGCGAAGACAATAAAAACGAAGAAAAAGTAAAACAGTTTTTACAGGCTTTTCAATCTCCAGAAGTAGAAAAAGCTGCTGAGCAGGAATTTAAAGGAGGAGCAGTTAAAGGCTGGTAATTTTTTTAAGTTAAAAGTTAAAAGTTAAAAGTTAAAAGTTATGAGTTATGAGTTATGAGTTATGAGTGTTGTCTAACTTATAATTCATAACTCATTTTTTTTGTACTATACGTACATTTATTCAAACATAGCCCGTGGTTTCAACCACGGGAATACGCGGTTAGTATTAACCCTTAACCCTTAACAATTATATAAAACAATCTGTTGATTTTGTAATACTTACGTTTTTTTATTGAATTAAATTAGAGTTCAATTTTTAAAACAAAAATCATGAGATCGATTTGGACAGGTTCGGTAAGTTTTGGATTAATTAATATTCCAATAAAAATGTTTTCGGCGGTGCAGGAAAGCAGTCTGGATATGGATATGCTGGATGCGAAAGATCACGCTAATATCAAGTTTAAACGTATTAACGAAAACACGGGTAAAGAAGTAGATTTTGCCAATATTGTAAAAGGATATAATCTGGAAGGTAAATATATTGTTTTAGAAGATTCTGATTTTGAAGCTGCAGACGCTATTAAAACCAAAACAATCGATATTGAAAGTTTTGCTTTCGAAAAAGAAATCCAAAGTATTTATTACGAACAGCCCTATTATCTCGAACCCGATAAAGGCGCTATGAATGCATACGGATTGCTTCGCGATGCGCTCGAAGCTTCAGGAAAAGTGGGTGTTACAAGATTTGTACTGAGAAATAAAGAAAGTCTGGCAATTCTAAAACCGTACAAAAATGTCATTGTTTTAAACCGAATTCGATTTGAACAGGAGATTAGAAGTACAGCAGAATTAAAACTGCCGCCAATGTCTAAAAAATCGACAAAAGAAATGGACATGGCCGAAAAACTAATCGATCAGCTAACGGAGAAATTTGATATTTCTGGCTTTAAAGACGAATATACCGCCAAGCTTTTGGATATCATTAAAAAGAAAGCCAAAGGAAAACCGCAAAAAGCAGCTCCAAAACTAAAAGTCGTGCACAAACAAAGCGACGATTTAATGGAAATGCTGAAAGCAAGTCTTGAAAACAAAAAGAAAAAATCGTCTTAATTATTTTGGTTATTTTCCAATTTGTGAATAATCTTTTTAATATTGGCGCCTTTCGATAAAACGGGTTTCCATAAATCGCCTTTTTTCTCAAATCTTTTCAATACATTTTTAATGGTAAATTGCGACGGATGCAGTTTATCATTTACCTCACCCCATTCTAAAGGCGTAGAAACTGTTGCACCAGGTTTTGGACGAACAGAATACGGCGCTGCCAAAGTTTGTCCGCGTCGGTTTTGTAAAAAATCGATGTACAGTTTATTTTTCCTTTTTTTGATGCTTCTGTCAATCGAAGTAATATCGGGCAGTCTCGAATGTACTTCTTTGGCAATTAATTCGGCTAGAATTTTAATCGAATCATAATCGTATTGCGCGCCAAGCGGAATATAAATATGAAGTCCAGAAGCGCCCGAAGTTTTGCACAAACATTCGGTTTCCAATTCGTCTAAAACTTCTTTTACAACCAAAGCAGTTTGAACCACTAGTTTAAAGTCGTCTTTTGCAGGATCTAAATCAATTACAAGCCAATCTGGATTCTGAATATGTTTGATGGTCGAATTCCACGGATTCATTTCGATACAGCCTAAATTGGCCATATAAAGTAGTGTTTCTTTATTATTGCAAATAAGATAATCAATGTTGGCATTGTTGGATTCTGAGAAGATTTTCTTGGTTTTAAGCCATTTCGGAATTTTATCGACATCGACATCTTTCTGATAAAAACTAGGAGAATCAATTCCGTTTGGGAAACGGTTCATCGATTCTGGACGATCTTTTAAATACGGTAAAATCAGTTCTGAAACTTCATTATAATATTGCACAATATCACCTTTAGTAATGCCATCTTTTGGAAAATAAATTTTATTCTGATTGGTGAGATGTAAGGTAGTTTTACCAATTTTTAAATCGTAATCATTCTCAGTTTTGTGTTTATTTGATTTTTCCATTTCAATTAAATTAGAATCTCTATTCCCATTGATATTGATATTGATATTGATATTGTCATTGATATTGTCATTGCCATTGTAATTCACTTCTTCAGCTTTCTTATCAACCCTTAATCCAAGATAAACAGGATGTCGCAAATGCTGATCCTGCGTCCATTCGGAAAATTTTACCTGGCAAACGACCTTTGGTTTTACCCATTGAATGGGATCGCGCAAAGAGATTTTTTCGTCAAGCGGAGATTTTTCTAAAAAGTAAGGCTCGAGTTGAGTGTATAAATCTTTCAGTACAGCTTCGGTAAAACCCGTTCCGCATTTGCCAATATATTGCAGTTTTTTACCGTGATATTGACCCAAAAGAAGCGCACCAAAATACTTTCTCGAATTTTTAGGTTCTGTGATTCCAATAATAATAGCTTCTTCTTCGTTTGCTGTTTTTATTTTGAGCCAGTTTGTGCTTCTTCTGTTGGCAGCATAAGTGCTATCGGCTCTTTTGGCAATTATGCCTTCCGTTTTATCTTTAACCGCTTTTTCAAACTGTTTTATTCCGTCGCCAATGGTATGTTCAGAATAAAAAATATTTGAGAAAGGGTATTTATTGAACAGAATTTTAAGCAGTTCTTTTCGTTCCAAAAGCGATAATTCGGTAATCAGATTTCCATCCAAATTCAATAAATCAAAGACGTAATATTTGAGATTCCCAATTCCGGTTTTCATGTAATTTTGAAGCAGTTGGAAATCGGCTTTTCCTGCATCATTTTCAACCACAACTTCGCCATCTAAAACTACGTTATGATCTATTTGTTCTAATTCTTCGGCGATTGGATTGAAATTATCAGTAAAAGAAAGCTGATTTCTGCTGAATAAATCTACCTGCTGCGCATTAATGACAGCAATAGTTCTATAGCCGTCGTATTTATTTTCGAAAACCCATTCGTCATCATCAAAAGGTTTTTCGCGTACGCTGGCAAGCATGGGTTTTAAAAATGCAGCTTTTTTTAATTTTGGATTAATCTTTTTTTTTACAGCTTTTTTCTCGGCTGGTTTTTCTGCTATTTTTGAAGTCAGTTTTTCAGATTTTTCTATAAGCTGTTCCAAACTTCTTTTAGAAATAACCGATTTATTTTTTTCTAAAATATCTTCAGTAGAAGCATATTTATCGTTTTTCTTGATTAAAAGCCAAGCATTTTCTTGTTTGCCGTGAAGTTTAACCAAGGAAAATTCGCCTTTGAGTTTTTTTCCTTTTAAAACAAAACTCAAACGCCCTTTTTCTAAATCACTTAATAATTGTTTTTCGTCGGAAGCTATTTTTTCATCCGAAGTATACGTTCCATTATCCCAAACAATCACATTTCCAGCGCCGTAGTTTCCTTCTGGAATTGTACCTTCAAAATCCTTGTAACTGTAGGGATGATCTTCTACCATCATCGCCAGACGTTTTACTTCAGGATCCATTGACGGGCCTTTTGGTACTGCCCAGCTTTTTAAAACGCCATCCATTTCTAACCTAAAATCGTAATGAAGATGCGAGGCAGCATGTTTCTGCACGACAAAAATCAGTTCATTGGCAGATTTTTCAATTTTTCCTTTGGGTTCTCGAGTTTGTTTAAAATCTCTTTTCTGATGGTATTTTGACAGTGACATAAGCTTTTGCGAGTATTAGAGAGTTAGCTGCAAAATAATATGGGCAAAGAACAGCTGAATCTAGCAACCGTTAAAGTCAATTGGGGCTTGATAAAAGGTTACTTTAAAATAGAATAATCCAGCTGAATATGCCAATTACACCACTGAGAACTCTTACTATAAGTGTATTGAGTGGCGAAATTGCAAATGTCCTTTACCCATACTATATGATATTCCATAACAATAGAAGATCAGTAATAATATAAAAATTCTTAAGTCTTTTTTTGAATTAAAACTCTATTTCAAAGTTACTTTTTGCTGCGCTTTTTCTGTTATAGGATTAAAATGCGTAATTATATAATTATCAGCATTCTAAAGGTATGTTTAATTGATGATAATAGCAAGACATTCGCTCAAAATAGAAACTGCTTTTTCCATTTCTTCTTTCTCCAAATTCCCAAATCCTAAACGGGTCGCAGTAAGATTTTTGGTCTGATATAAAATGGTCTTTGGCAGAAATAAACCCTGTTTAGAACATTCTTTTTGAAACTGAACCAGATTAAAATGATCGAGCCATTCTACCCAAATTGCCAATCCTCTTGGTGGCACTTTGAACTTGATTTTGCCTTTGAGTTTTTCATTTAGAATTGAGACAAAATAATCGCGTCGTTCTTTATAGATTTTTTTATTTTTTTTAGAAAGGCGGTGCACTTCGCCTTCGGTAATCCATTCGGTAAGAACCTGTTCTTTTATAACATCAATTCGTGGTTCAAGAATGTTTTGATGCTTTTCGAGTTCTTTGATAAATTCGGCAGGCGCGGCCACAAAACCATAACTGAATCCTGATGGCAATGATTTTCCGAAAGAACCGATATAAACTACTTTCTGATTGGAATCAAACGCGGCTAATGGCAAAACAGGATTATTATCGTAATGAAACTCAAAATCGTAATCGTCTTCTAAAATCACAAATCCGTATTGATTGGCCAACTCCAAAACTTCGATTCTTTTTTTTGCACTAAGCGAAATAGTCGTCGGATAATGATAATTGGATGTTAAGTATAAAACCCTAATTTTTGTTGTTTCGCAAATTTCTTTTAAACGTTTGGTATCAATTCCGTCTTCATTTACTGGAATAGAAATTATCTGCGCTCCCGTATTGGTCAGCGTCATGTTTGACATATAATATCCCGGCGAAGCTACAACAACTTTATCTCCAGGAACGATTAACACTTTTGTAACTAGATACAAAGCGATTTCGTGACTGCTGGTCGTAAGAAGATTTGAAGTCGAAATACGAATTCCTCGTGTAAGATTGAGATAATTAGAAAAATGAGTTTTAAAGTTGGAATGCGAACGGAGTTCTATTTGCTCGTAGGTTTTAGATGTTTTTCTTCTTTTTAGCTTTGAAACGTATAATCTCGCCAGAACATCGGTTTGCACCAATCGTAAATCGGGCATTCCGTCATTAAATTGATACGGCAAATTGCTAATTTCAATCGGACTTTCAAGAATAGTCGAACGCTGAAAACTAAAGCCGATATTATCTTTAGACGAATTTTGTTCTTTTGAAATGGTAAATTCAGCTTTGCTTTTTTGCTGAGATAAAATAAAAGTTCCTTTGTTTGGAAGTGTTTCAATCCAGCCCTGCGATTCTAAATCTTGAAAGGCTTTTATTAAAGTGTTTCGGTTAACAGAAAGCACTTTACATAAAATTCTGGTACCGGGAAGTTTGGTACCTTCTGGGAGAAAACCCGTTTGTATGGCTTTGATAAACTCAAAAACAAGCTGCAAGTAAATAGCAGTGCTTTCTTCTGGTTTAAGCTGAATAAAGCTTTTAAAAGGAATTTCAACCGGACTATCCATAATTTATAAACTGACACTTTTTATTAGTACGGCAAGATACTGTTTTTCTTAAAATTTTTAGAAAAAAAGAAAAGTGATCTTACCTAAATAAGTGCTAGAACGATGACCAAATCAAACTATTAAGTCCGGCTGAAATAGTATATAATTTAATTTTAACACATAGAAACATAGTTTTTTGCTTCGAAAAAGAGATCAAAAGAAACAAGTTTCTACACATAGACAAGCTATGTTTTTTTGAATTAGTGAAACGCCTTTTTTAGGTTTGTTAGACTATGTTTCTATGTGTTTAAAAAAATAGTTACACTTTAAAAATCATTTTCTTTTTGTAGAAAATCCATAAAATGAACGACCAGAAAACAGCGTAAGATAAAGCATAAGCGAGTGATGCATTTAATGGGTTTTCAAAACAAGGAACAATTCCGTGATTATAGATATACGCTTGAAGTCCAATTTCTTCGCCGGCTTTTTCAGGATCGGCTACTTTTATGCCACTTAAAACTCTCGGAATTATTCCAGAAAAGAAAAACACAATCATCGGGTTTACACCCCAGATCAGGAATAATTTCGTCCATTTTTTATGTCCTTTAATATCAATTATATAATACAAAAGCGTTAAACATAACGTTGCAATTCCAGCTGTATATAAAACATAAGAACTTGTCCAAAGCGATTTGTTAATAGGGAAGAAGATGTTCCAAATTAAACCTCCAATTACTAAAGCAGTTCCTGCAATGGCGGTCTTTTTTACGATTTCCATTTTATCAACAGATAAATTTAACAGCTGACCAATGTACATTCCTAAAATTCCAGTTCCAATGGCTGGCAAAGTGCTTAAGATTCCTTCTGGATCCCAAGTTTTAGAAGATGCCCATAAATGTCCGTTCAAAAGCGTATCGTCTATCCAAGCGGCAAGATTGGTTCCTTTATCAAAATTGGCAGGACCAAATCCGGGAACGGGAACAAAAGCCATTACAAGCCAATATCCAACCAAAAGTGTGGCTAAAACCAAAAGCTGTGTTTTTAAATTAGTCTTTAAATACAAAATCGAAGTAAAGAAATACACAATCGCAATTCGCTGTAAAACACCTGGAATTCTGGTATCTTCAAAATGCTCCAAACCGCTAAATGATAGTGAAATCAAAATTAGAAATACTGAAACGGCAAGAATGGTTTTGACTTTCATTGAAAAGTTTCCTAAAAGGGCATATGCAACCGCAAAAGCAATTATTAATCGCAATCCTAATAACGGAATTCCTTCTAAACCAAATAAATGAATTCTGCTGAAAACGCTTAAAAATAATCCTAAGCAGAAAATTCTAAGCGAACGAACCAAAATTTTATTGAAAACGCTTCCGTCAAAATGTTTTACAGGCATTGCAAACGGAATCGCAGTTCCCATAATAAAAACAAAAAACGGGAAAACTAAGTCAGTAGGCGTACAGCCATGCCATTCTGCATGTTCTAAAGGCGGGTAAATAGATGACCAGCTTCCCGGATTATTGACAATCGTCATTAAGAGAATGGTAAATCCTCTAAAGACATCGAGTGAAGTTAAACGTTCTTTTGTCATTGGGTTTGTATTTTAGATAGGTTAGAATTTTAGATTTTAGATTTTAGAATATAGAGTATAGAATATAGAATATAGATTTTGGGATTTGGAATTTAAAATTTGAAATTTTTATTTTATTATGGCGTTTTGAATAATTTGCTGAATTTCTTCTCTGATTTTTCCTTTGGCTAATTTATTTTCGTCATTCACAACTTCTGGATAGGTTCTGTTGGATAGAAAAACATAAACAATTTCGGTTTCTGGATCTGCCCAAGCCATGTTTCCTGTAAAACCGGTGTGGCCGAAACTTGCTTCAGAAACACAGTCGCAGGTTGGTCCGCCTTTGTGTACTCTTTTGTCAAATCCTAGTCCGCGCAGAACTCCTTGATTTTTGTAATAGCAAGTATTGAAGGTGTCAAAAGTCTGTGAAGAAAAGTATTGAATTCCGCCGTAATTTCCTTTTTGGAGATAAAGCTGCATCATTTTGGCAACATCCATCGCATTAGAAAATATTCCTGCATGACCTGCAACTCCACCTTCCATTGCGGCCGCCATATCGTGTACATAGCCTTGAATAACCTGATGTCTGAAATAGTTGTCAATTTCGGTTGGAGCAATATTTTTCTTCTCAAATTTATCTAATGGATTATAAAGCGTATTAGTCATTCCTAATGTGCTATAGAAATTTTCCTGGCTCAGCTCTTCTAATTTTTTATGTGTTTTTCTTTCTAAATATTCTTTTAAAATGATAAAAGTAAAGTCGCTGTATTTGTATTCTTTTTTCAGTGCCACAGGACTTTCAGCAATGATTTTCATAATCGTATCATGATAATCGTTTCGAATATAAAGATTCTCGGCAACTTTGGTTGTAAAACCGTTTTCGGCTGCTTTTCGATAGTATTTTTCAGAAGGTTGATTGTTGCTGTCTAAAGTTGCTTTGTAAAACGGAATCCAAGCTTGAAGTCCTGCGTAATGATTTAACAGATCTTTGAAAGTGATATTTTCTTTGTTTGTTTTGGCAAAGAAAGGCAGCATGTCTTTCAGTTTGGTGTCTAGTTCTACTTTATTTTTATCGTACAATTGCATCACATTTGGCAATGTCGAAATCATTTTTGAAATCGAAGCCACATCGTATAAATCTGAATCGGTTACTTTCTTGCCGTTATCATAAGTCTGGGCTCCGTACGATTTCTGAAAAATTACATTTCCTTTTCTAGCCACCAAAACCTGCATTCCAGGCGCCATTTTTCCATCAATTGCTTTTTGCGCCACAGCATCAATTTTGGATAGAATTGCCGGATTCATATTTACATTTTCTGGAGCTGTAAAAGCTAGGCGATTCAGTTTTTCGGTAGTTAAACCATCATTTACATGGAACGCATCATTGATGGAAACAGGTAGTTTACCTTTGGCTTCAATAGCACCAAAAAGCAATCCTGCCGAAACCACCTGACTAATATCTGAGTTTTGATACGAAACCACCAATCCTTCAATATCATCAAAATTGTTGATTGATAATAACGAATATGGTTTTGCAAAAATGTCTAGAATTACTTTGTTGTGTTTTGCAATTTCTTTCAGCCAAAGCATTTCTTGTAATGTGAATTCTTGTTTTTCCCAAGCTTTGTTTACTTTATGATAGCTGATAATAACCTTGTCAAATTTTTTCAATTCTTTATTCAGACTGTCAAGATTAGTGTCTTTAACTTCTGTGATGTTAGTATATTTTTTTAGTGTAGAAATAAAAGCGCTGTTGGTATCTTCACCCAGTTTTATGTAAGCAATTTTTTCGCTTAAATCTTTTATTGGAAGAATCTCTTTTTCGTTTTTTAAAACCGTAATAGCATTTTCATACAATTTATAATGCAAAGCATCATTTTGCGACGGATTCAAATCATTATACAAATTATTTAAATCAATCGGTTTGTATTTGTTCAGTCCTGCTTTGTATTTAAAATGAAGAATTTTTTTAACCGAATGTGCTAATCTTTCTTCAGTAATCACTTTTTCATTGTAAGCGACTTCCAGTTTCTGAAAAGCAACTGGTACATTTTCTGGACAAAGTAAAATATCGTTTCCTGCTAAAATAACAGCGATTTCTAGATCTCCGGGACCTTTAAAATTGGCAGCGCCTTTCATTGCTAAACCATCTGTAAAAATTAAGCCATTAAAACCTAATTCTTTTTGAAGCAAATTGGTAACCACATTATAAGAAGCAGAAGAAGGACAGTTAGGCTGTGATTCTAAACTCGGAATATTAAGATGCGCCACCATAACAGAAGCTAGACCTTCGTCAAACAGTTTTTTGTATGGATATAGTTCGACCAATTCCATACGTTCTTTAGAAAAGTTAACGGTAGGCAAGGCGTGGTGCGAATCGGTTGAAGTATCGCCATGTCCAGGAAAGTGTTTTCCCGTGCAGAAAACGCCATTTCCTTGTATTCCTTTCATTAAAGCAAGAGCTTTTTCGGTTACATTGACTTTATCTTCGCCAAAAGAACGGTTTCCGATAATTGGATTTTTCGGATTGGTGTTAATATCTAAAACAGGGGCAAAATTGAAATGAACGCCGATTCGTTTGTTTTCGGCAGCCATATTTCTTCCCACATTTTCAATTAAACTTAAATCCTGAATAGAACCCAAAGTCATATTCCAAGGATAACGATAAGTTGAATCCAATCTCATGGCTAATCCCCATTCGGCATCGATTCCGATCATTAAAGGAACTTTTGCTTTGGACTGATATAAGTTGGTTAATTTCGCCTGACGAACTGGTCCGCCCTGAAAGAAAATAACGTTTCCTATTTTATAATCTTCAATCATTTTACTGATCTGATTAACGTGCACAGAATCTTTGTTGGAATAGGCAGAAACCATAAACAATTGTCCAATTTTTTCCTGTACAGTCATTTTACTATAAATGTTGTCGACCCAAGCCGTTTCTTTATCAGAATCTTTAAAGAAGTTTTTTTTCTCTGAAGTATTTTTGGGTACGTAAACAACAGTGTCCTGTAAAGGAATATCCTTTTTATCATCTGTTGCGCCATTATTTTTTTTGGATGCGCAATTGGTAATTAAAAATATAAAAGCGGCGTATAAACTGATTTTTATGAAGGAGTTTTTCATATAATTTTTTTTTAAAATCAATTTGAGTTTAATAAACTTAAACTCAAATTGATTCATCAATATTGATGTACTGAATTAGAAACTTATTTCTTTCTCACTGCGCGAACTAGTAACAAACAATCCTAAATAAGTAATTAATCCGTTTAGTATAATTAATTCATTATCAAAAATATATCCTGCAAATAAAACTTTAGAATATTCATTGATGAAATAAGTAAACAATGGAGAAAGCAAACAGATAAACGGAACCAGTTTGTCGTTTACATGTCTTGATTTTTGGAACAAACCAAAAGCGTATAATCCTAATAAAGGACCGTAAGTGTAAGAGGCAACTTTGAAGATCATTCCTACGACTGAACTATCATTGATTGAGTTAAAAATCAGTATGATAAAAAAGATTAAAATAGAAAAACTAATATGCACTAAATGTCTGATTCGTACAGTATTTTTCTTATGG
This sequence comes from Flavobacterium tyrosinilyticum, assembly GCF_023656565.1. GTDB lineage: Bacteria > Bacteroidota > Bacteroidia > Flavobacteriales > Flavobacteriaceae > Flavobacterium > Flavobacterium tyrosinilyticum. The sequence continues at coordinate 1,030,893 of NZ_JAMOKG010000003.1, read as the reverse complement.
CTGTTTTCTGCTTTGTCCATTCCTAAAAAGTCAACACAGAAAGAAGTTGTTAAGGCTGTCAAAGCAGAATCTGTGGTTGCAAAAGTGGCCGCAATGATTCCCAATAAAAATACGATTGCAGGAATAAGCGCTAAATGGTTTAATGCAATTTCAGGGAAAAGCAAATCGGTTCTTGGTTTTCCGGTAATTAAATCGGTTGGAACAGCAATTCCGTTTTTGTTTGCATAGATATATAAAAGTGCTCCAACGCTCAAAAAGAAAATGTTGATGATAACAAAGATTCCTGTAAAAGTGAACATGTTTTTTTGTGCTTCGCCAATGTTTTTACAGCTCAAGTTTTTTTGCATTAAATCTTGATCCAAACCTGTCATGGCAATGGTTACGAACATTCCGCCCAGAATTTGTTTTACAAAATGAAATTTACTTCCGAAGAAATCATCAAAGAAAAAGATCTTAGAATAATTACTGTTTTTTACTTCTTCAAATGCGCTAATGGCACTCAAATCCATTCTGTCACAGATGAAATAAATGGTAAGAAAAACAGAAGTTACAAGGAAAAACGTTTGTAAAGTATCGGTAATAATAATTGTTTTTAATCCGCCTTTATAGGTATAAGAAAAGATAAGCAACAGCGAAATTAAAACCGTAAACGCAAAAGGAACATGATAAAAATCGAACACAAAACGCTGTAAAACGATTACCACCAAATACAATCTGAAAGCAGAACTTATTGTGCGGCTAATTAAGAAAATAGAAGCGGCTGTTTTATAGCTGAAAAAGCCCATTCTTTGCTCAATATACCCATAAATTGAAGTCAGATTCATTCTGTAATACAGTGGCAGCAAGAGTTTGGTAATGACAATAAACCCAAGAGCGTTTCCTAAAACAAACTGAAAATATTTAAATTGTTCACCGCTTGGCGCGCCAACTTCTCCAGGAACTGATATAAAGGTTACTCCTGAAAGCGCTGTTCCGATCATTCCGAAAGCAACTAAATACCATTTTGAATTTTTATTGGCAGTAAAAAAGGCTTCATTTCCGCTGTCTTTTCTGCTGACTCTGTGTGATATATAGAATAATGTTCCGAAATAAATAATAATAAGGAGAAGGATGGTACTTGGTGTCATTTTATAGTTTTGGTGATTTTTGGTTTTTTATAAATTATTTAAAGCCATTGGCTGCAATTATTTTAACACATAGAAACATAGTTTTTTTTTCAAAATTTTAAAAAAGGCGTTTCACTAATTTAAGTACACATAGGTTAACCTATGTGTGGAAACTAGTTTCTTTTATTTTCTTTTTTTTACACAAAAATCTATGTTTCTATGTGTTAATAAACAAAAAGCTCTTCTTTAATTAGACCTAACAGAGTTTACTCTGTTAGGTCGGTGTTAAAAACTCCAAAAAATGAATTTATTCAGCTTTTGAATTTGTATAAATCTATAAAAAGATTTTGATAGTGTGGTTTTTAGTTTTCCTGATTTTTGTTGTGAGCTGAAAGTACAGCTCTAACGCTTTTATGTGTGTGCAGTAATTCTTCGGCAACATCATATTCAATGCCAAGTTCTTCCATAATCATCTTGATGCCGCGTTTAACCAGTTTTTCGTTAGACAGCTGCATGTCAACCATTTTGTTGCCTTTTACTTTTCCTAATTTGATCATTACCGAAGTAGAAATCATATTCAAAGTTAATTTTTGAGCCGTTCCAGCTTTCATTCTCGTACTTCCTGTTAAGAATTCAGGACCAACGATTAATTCAATCGGATAATCAGCTTCTTGAGCAATAAGTCCGTTACTGATACAAGAAATACTTCCTGTTTTAATATTGTGTTCTTTAGCTTTTTTAAGCGCTCCTAAAACGTATGGCGTATTACCAGAAGCAGCAATTCCGATAATCATATCTAAACTTGAAATTTCAAACTTAGCCAAATCTTTCCATGCTTGTTCTGTGTCATCTTCGGCATTTTCTACTGCTTTTCTAATGGCAGTGTCTCCACCGGCAATGATTCCGATAATCATATCATGTGGAACACCAAAAGTTGGAGGACATTCAGATGCATCTAAAATTCCGATTCTCCCAGAAGTTCCAGCTCCGATATAAAATAATCTTCCACCCAACTGCATTTTTTTTACAATGGCCTTAACCAGTTTTTCTATTTTAGGAATTTGTTCTTCAATAATATGCGGAACTTTTTTGTCTTCTGTATTAATGTTTGTAAGAAGTTCTTTCACGCTCATTTGATCCAAGTCTTTGTACAAAGATTCTTGTTCAGTTTCAGGATTTTTATTTTTCATTTTTCTTTTTTTTGATTGTTGAAACCGAGATTTTTCTACTATCAGGCTTCTCTATTTTACATTAATAGTTTGATATTTTTATTAGAATAGAATTTAATTTTTAAAACATAGAAACACAGGTTTTGATTTTTGTTTAAAAAGGTAACCAATCTTTAAAAAGCAAACCAAAGAGAACTACATTTCTGCATAGCAATATATATGTGTGTGTTTATGCTAATGAAACGCTTTTGTGTAAGTCTATCAAAGTCTATGTTTCTATTGTTTTAAAAATTAAGTCTAAGGGAACTGAATTAGAAATATTATTTATAAATCAGGTATTTTGTTCGGATTTTTTTGAAAGCTTCCAAATCTTTCTGCCAAGTCTTTCTTATCTGGGCTTCAGAAACACCGCTTTCAATTTGCTGCTGTAATTTTTTTGTTCCAGCCAGTTTGGTAAAAAATGCGTTGAAGAATTTTGTTTTGTCGCTGGTATTCTGGTACGCTTTAATAAGCCATTTCAATTCTAATTGCTTCAATTTTGGATATTGAGTTAAATCTTCTCCAAAACATTCTTTTCCGTTGTATAAAGGATCTTTTGCTCCAAAATTTGGTTTTGGAGTAAAACTGAAATTGGTTTTAGTTAAAAATGGAGAGCCATAAATTTGAAATTGTTTCTCAGTTCCGCGTCCCATACTTACGTTTGTTCCTTCAAAAAGGCATAAACTTGCGTATAAATTTATAGACTGGTCATTTGGTAAATTCGGAGATGGTTTTACCAATAAACTGTAAGGCATTGTTCTGCTATAATCTACACAAGGAATTATGGTTAGTTTGCATTGAGCGCCCTCTTTTAGCCATTTTTCACCATTTACCATTTGAGCATATTCACCAATTGTCATTCCGTGAAGGAGCGGAATAGGGTGCATGCCGACAAAACTGGTAAATTCTTTTTCTAAAAGCGGTCCGTCTACAATAGAACCATTTGGATTTGGACGATCAAAAACAATAAGCTGAATATTGTTTTCTGCACAAGCTTCCATTACATAATGTAAAGAAGAAATGTAGGTGTAGAAACGTGCCCCTACATCTTGAAGATCAAAAATCATGATATCAATTCCAGATAACTGCGCTGGTTTTGGTTTTTTGTTTTCGCCATAAAGTGAAATAATCGGAAGACCTGTTTTCGGATCTTTTCCATCCACGATATGTTCACCGGCATCGGCTGTTCCTCTAAATCCGTGCTCGGGAGCAAAAATAGTTTGAACAGCAATTTTTTTCTCCAATAGAAAATCAACTACATGTGTTTTATCAGATAAAATTCCGGTCTGGTTGGTTACAATTCCAACTTTTTTATCTTTTAAAAGCGGTAAGTATTTTTCGTAATTGTCTGCACCTGTTTTTATAACAGCGTTATTAATTTCTGCTGAAATAACATTTTTATTGGGCTGAATGGTTTCCGAATATGAAGTAGCACAAAACAGAAATGCTGTAACAAAAGTACTTTTTGCTATAAATTTTATCATTTTAAATACAAGTTTATTAGTTAAATAAAGAATGGACTAATAAAATTAAGATTTTATTGGAGTATATGAATGTTTTAGCAGATTTGGGGAATCTAAAAACTAACAAGATATAACCTGAATGAATCAGGATTATTTTTTTATTTGACCTTTTTATTGGTCACAATGTGCTTAAAAAGAGCGTTTTTAAAATACTGCCTCCGAAAAGTCTCACGTCGGAGGCAGTTGTATTAGATGTGGTTTTTCGGTTTTTACCGAATTACCAGCCTGGATTTTGTTTTAAATCGACACCTTGCGCTTTGTACAAATCAATGTCATTCGTTGGAATGTTCATTAAATAATGCTTAGGTTCGAAAGTTCTTGTGCTTGCTGGGTATATTTTCACATATCCATTTCCGTCCACAACAGTTTGCGATCCAACTGGAGTTCCAATTCTAGCTCCTAGGTTCACGTCAGGGTTTTTGCTAGTGTCTAGGTAATCTCCTTTTTTCCAACGGTAAATATCAGCTTGTCTTAAGGTAGTCCAGCTCATGAATTCGATTTGACGTTCACGACGAACTTCCCAGATTAACGGATTTACAACACCAGTTAATTGCTCTAAAGAAGAAGTTCTTCTTGGGTCATTAATCTGTACACCATTTGCAGAAGCATTTACTCCGTCAGTAGTTAATGGAGCGATTCCTGCACGTGCACGAACTTTGTTGATCGATAAATCAAGATCGCTGTTGGTTGCTGTTCCTAACTCAGCGCAAGCTTCAGCATAATTTAAATAAACTTCACTTAAAGTAAATAATGGAGCATCTGTGTAGTTACGTCCTCCAGTAGTTACATCTGGGCCAGTTGTAGCAGGGTTGTTGTACAATTCAAATACATAACCAGACATAGAAACCAAAGCAGTTGTACCAAAAGGTTTTCCTTTGTAACCGTAGTTAGCTGGGTTTACTGTTTTTGCAAAACGAGGATCTCTGTTGGCAAATGTTTTTGCTGGAGTATCGTCGCCTGTGTATTGGCTGTTTCCAGCTTGCTGAATTGGTAATCCGTTTGTTGTTACGTAGCTATCAGCTGCCCATTTTGTTAAACCATATTGAATTGTTGAAGTATTCGTATAGTTTTGAAGAGAGTGCATTAATACGTTTGTTAAGTAACGTTTTGCCAATATCACTTCAGTATTTCCAAGTAATTCAACTGAATTGTAAAGTCCTTTCCAATCTGCATTCAATTTGTAGCTTGGATTGTTCATGATCATCAATGAAGCGGCTTTTGCTTTGTTTAAGTAAGCGCTTCCATCTTGTCCTAAATGGTATTTTCTGTATGTCCCTTCGTAAAGACAAGCATTGCTTAAAGCTGCGTAAGCAGTGTATTTATTTGCTGTAACGTTTTTATCATCGCTAACCAACATTAAGTCTGCAGCTTCTTGCAATTCTGCAATTACTTTGTCCATAATTTCGGCTCTTGGTTTTGCAGGCGCATAAACTTCTGCGTCACCTTGAGCTAAATATTGATCAGTATACGGCACATCACCAAATTTTTGCACTAAACGGAAATACGTATAAGCTCTAAAAAATTTAGCAACTCCAATGTAGTGGTTCTTTTTCTCCGTAGACATACTTACTGTTGGTACTTTTTCCAGCATCAAGTTACAACGACGGATTAGCGTATAATATTCATTCCATGAATAAAGATTCGTAGTTGCAGCTGTAACCGGCATTTGGTAGAAAGTAAAGGCAGACAAGTTATCATCTACTCTGTAATCGCTTCCATGGTAGTAAAAGAACGAAAGTCCAATTGTTGTTCCGTTTCCATAACCATAAAAAGTATCATAATTAAGCCATGAAAAGGTTTTTACGTTATCTTCTGACTGCCAAAAGTTATCGTTTGTAAATTTATCTGCTGGATCATCAGTAAGATAATCTGAACAGCTAACTGCACTTCCTGCAAGTAAAGCAGTTGCAAACATTAGCAGAAACTTAGATTTTATATTATATTTTTTCATTGTAAGAGTTTTGAATAGTTAGAGATTAGAAAGAGATATCAACACCAACTGACCATGTTTTTGTGTAAGGATAAGCTCTTCCCCAGAAAACTTCTGTTTCATCGATTTCAGGATCTACAGGAAGACGTTTGTCTGCCCAAGTCGCAATATTTTCACCAGAAGTATATAATCTTACTTTTTCTAATCCTGCTTTTTTCACAAGAGCTACTGGCAAATTATATCCGATAGTAAAGTTTTTTAGACGGAAATAAGACATGTCTAACAAATATCTTGTCGAAGTAACAAAGTTGTTCTGACCTTGAGTACCTGACCCAAAAGTATTTGCTTCATTACCATAGTATGGATTTGGAAAGTAAGCATCTGTGTTTTCTGGAGTCCAGTAATCTGCTTGGTTGGCATACATTTGCTGAGGCGCACGGAAGAAAGGCAATACAGCATCTGAAGCAGCCCAGTAATCACGTTTTCCAACTCCTTGGAAGAAAGTAGAAATATCAAATCCGCGGAATTTACCACCTAATGTGATACCATATCTGTAACGAGGAGTTGAGTTACCAATTTTTTTCAAATCTCCATGATCATCAGCAGTTCCAGCTCCACGAGTAATAGCGCCATCGCCATCTATATCTACGTAGTGAACGTCTCCAGCCCCATATTTAAAGTTTCCACCCATTGTTTTAGAGTAGTCAACGCCATTTACCGTTTTTCCGTTATTCGTAATTACGTCATCAGCCTGTAAAAGTCTGTCACTAGTTAATCCCCAGATTTGGCCAATTTCGTAACCATCATAATAAGGTTTTGTATCTGGAGTAACTAAAGCTAATAGTTTAGAAGTGTTATTCCATTTTGTAATAACCGATTTAGAATCAGATAAAGCAAGATCAACAAAAACAGAAGCCGTTTCGCTTAAATTTTTATTAAAGTTTAATGAAAGCTCCCAACCTTGAGTTCTCATGTTTCCAGAGTTAGTCTGAGCAGAAGTCTGCCCAAATGAACCAGGAAGTGTTATACCTGGAGCAAGCATTCCTTTTGTATCACGCTGGTACCAGTCAAAAGAAGCACCAAGCATATCAAATATTTTAACATCGATACCCACATCTTTTGTCATTACTTTTTCCCAAGTTAATGCAGGATCTACGTTAGTTGGTAAATTTGTAGAAGGAGGAAGAGTAGCACCACTATTTACCCAAGAAGGATTTTTAGCTGTCATGATCGATAAGAAAGCATTGTTTCCAACATTTTGGTTACCGATTGATCCGATAGAACCACGCAATTTAAGATCGTTTAACCATCCGCGAGTTCCTTCCATAAATTTCTCATTCACAATTTTATATCCTACAGAAGCAGAAGGGAAGAATCCCCATTGTTCGTTAGTTGGAAATCTTGATGAACCATCATAACGAGCATTAAGCTCTACTAAATAAATCCCGTTGTAATCATAATTCACACGTCCAAAGAAACCTGCAATTGAGTATTCTGTTACCGTTGGATTTAAATCTGTGTTTGCAGCTCCAGAAACAAATTGTTCTCCTACTGCAAGGTTAAATTCTGGTTTAGATTTGTCTAAAAGCGTATTTCTTCTTGCATAGTTGCGAGATAAATTTTGCCATTCTGAGTTGAAACCAGCTAAGAATTTGAAATTATGCTTGTCAAATTGTTTTTTATAGTTACCATAAATGTTTACCACATTTGTAGTTGACTCTTGTTTGGATTGTCCAACAAAATCATTTCCTGTTTCGAGAGTTGCAGGAGTAGCAGTCTGAATTGTAGTAGCATCGTATGGCATTGCAGACCAGCTGTCCCATGCTAAGAATTTACCTCCATTTTGTTTTCTGTTGTAATAATCGTTTACACTGCTTACCTCAGTGATAAGGTTTAAATCTTTTGTAATATCTGCTGTAAATCTAGCGCTTAACCTTGTATTGCGTTTATTGTTTTCGTTTCTAGAAGCATTAGATAAATATCCTCCCGCTGTACGGAAATTGTATCCTCTGTAAGTTCCAAAATTCGGGAAATATTGCCCCCAACGTAGCGCATAACCAAAGTAACCTCCGTAACCTGTATCATCGGTTCCAGAACCTCCATAATAGTTAAAAGGCTGATCGTAAGAACTGTTGATTGTCATTACTTTGAAATCTCCAGTAAGCCAATCTGCTAGTTTTGTCGTGAAACCTAAGTTGATGTTGATTCTTTGTCTTTTTTCCTGATTTACTCTTAACATACCATCTTGGTTGGTAAGACCGAACGAAGCAAAGAATGAACTTTTATCACCTAAATTTCCTTGAGCAGAAACATTGTGCGTTGTTTGTAACGCATTACTGGCATACAATTCTTTATTTGCATCCCAAACTCTATAAAAATAAGGAACACCATTTTTTATTTCCCAATCTTCTCCATAAACCATTTCATTACTGGTACGATTGTTTGCATATTTTTGTTTCCAGTTTTTAATTCCGTCTAATAAAATGCTATAGTTCTGGCCAAAAATCTCTGGAGTAGAACCATCCGTTCTTGTTCCTGCAGCGATCAATCCTGGAATTTCTTCTGTTGGATCTAAGAATTTAAGTGTAGAAATCGGATTTACAAAAGCAGTATTTGCTGAATACGAAAATCTCACTTTTCCTTCGCCTGTTTTTCCGCTTTTTGTAGTAATAAGAACAACACCAAACGCAGCACGAGCACCATAAATAGATGCAGAAGCAGCATCTTTAAGTACAGACATCGTTGCGATATCATTTGGGTTAATCAATGATAAGTCGGTAGGAACACCGTCTACTAATATTAAAGGATCGTCTGAACCATTAATTGTACCCGCTCCACGAATGTTGATTTTTGCAGCACGGTTAATATTTCCTGAGTTAAAATTAATGTTTACACCCGGAGTAGTACCTTGTAAAGCTCTACTAACATCAGTTAAAGGTCTGCTTCCAATTGTTTTAGCAACATCAATATTGGCAACAGCTCCTGTTAAATTTGTTTTTTTCTGAGAAGCAAAACCTACAACAACAACTTCGTCTAATTTCGAAGTGCTTTCTATAAGACCAACATTTATTTTCTGCTGGCTTTCCACTTTAATTGATTGAGTTTCATAACCCATATAACTAAAGCTTAGAGTTCGTCCCGGTGCTACAGAAATGCTGTAGTTTCCATCAAAGTCAGTGGTTGTGCCATTATTTGTTCCTTGAATAATAACGCTGACTCCTGGAATTGGAATTCCGTCTGTTTTGCTTTTTACTGTTCCAGTAACTGTTTTTGCTTGTCCAAATGCTGCTTGAATGCACAAAAACAACACTGAAATAAAGAGTAACTTTTTCATGATTAATCTGGTTTTTTATGGTTGTTGTTGAGCAAATATATTTATTTATTGCATATAAATGCGTTATTTTAGATTTTTTTTCTAAAAATAATTTAAAAAACGCAAAATAACGCAAGTTTTGATAAAAAATAATTATTGATTTTGTTTTTAAAATCTTGCTAATGCATGATTTTGCAGTTTTTAAGCTCTTTTCTGATATAGAATGAAATATTTGATATATTTGTGATGAATTTTAACTTTTATAAAAAAATGCTGAAAGCCGAGAGACATAAATACATAATGACTAAACTTATTGAAGACCAAAAAGTTGTTACAACAGATTTAGCTTTGGCTCTCGATTTGTCTGAAGATACAATTAGGAGAGATTTGAACGAATTGGATAGTAAAAAGCAGTTAGAGAAAGTATACGGCGGTGCAGTTCAAGTTAAAGAAAAACCTGCGAATGTATTTGATATTGCCATAACGGCAGAAGAACAGAAAAAGCAAATCGTGACAAAAGCATTGTCTCTTCTTCATGACGATCAAGTTATTATAATGAGTGGAGGAAGCACTAATTTGGTTTTTGCAAAGTTAATTCCGGCCGATTTAAAAGCTACAATATATACTTATAGTTTACCAATAGCCATGCAGTTGTCTCAGCATCCTAATATTGATTTGATTTTTATTGGAGGGAAAATGCAGAAAAACGCAATGGTAACAATAGGTATGGATGTGATTCAGGTGGTTTCTAAAATAAAAGCCGATATTTGTTTCATTGGTGCCAGCAGTATTAATATCAAACAGGGGCTTACAGAAGTAGGTTACGAAATCTCAATTGTCAAAAAAGCAATGATAGAAGCTTCTGATAGAGTGGTTTCGATGTTTGCTTCCAATAAATTAAATACCAAAATGCCACATGGTGTTTGCGATCTTACCCAATTAGATACTATTGTAACAGAATTAGATCCAGAGGATGAAAAACTAGATGAATATAGAAAATCTGGAGTTTTTATCTTATAACTTTAAACTTATCTAATGTAATTTTTGCGTTTTGTTGCGTTATTTTAATTTTATTATGTTAAAAAACGCAAAATAATGTATTTGTATGCTTTTTGTATCTATATTTGTTAAAACTAATTTTATTAGTCAGATATATTTATGAAAAACATTCCTTTATGTGCTTGCCATTTCTTGGTGTATTTAAAAGAAGTTCAGTCTTTTAAATAGGAACTTTAATAAATATTGAATTCTAATAAGATTAGAATGTATTGTTTTTACCGAAACAGAAACAAAACATATTAAAGAACCAAAAGCAACAGAACCAATTAAATGTCCGATTCTCTCCAACTACAAGAATTAGAAACTTCACTAGAAGGAACTCTTTTTTATGATGACCTTCATAAAAAAATATATGCCACAGATGCCTCTGCTTATCGAATTATGCCTCTTGCCGTGGCGATTCCAAAATCAGAAAATGATATTGTAAATATTATTCGTTTTGCTTCCAAAAATAAAATTTCTATAACGCCCAGAACAGCTGGAACATCTTTGGCGGGACAGACTATAGGAAGTGGAATCATTGTAGATGTCTCAAAACATTTTAATAAAATTGTTTCTTTTGATCCTAAAAAGAAAACCATAACCGTTCAGCCAGGAGTAATTCGCGATGAACTGAATTTATATCTAAAACCGCACGGATTATTTTTTTCACCAACAACATCCACAACCAATAGATGTATGATTGGCGGAATGGTCGGAAATAATTCATCGGGAACAACCTCAATTCGTTATGGTGTTACCCGAGACAAAATTGTAGAAATAAAAGCCGTTTTAAGTGACGGAACTACCGCAGTATTTAAAGATTTAACTTCTGAAGAATTTATAGAGAAAACAAAAGGGGATTCTTTAGAAAATAAAATTTATAAAACGATTTACGACGAACTTTCGGACAAAGAAAATCAGGAAGAAATCTTAAGAGAATTTCCAAAACCAGAAATTCACAGACGAAATACGGGTTATGCGATTGATGTTCTACTAAAATCGAAACTTTTTTCAGGAACAGAAGATATCATCAATTTAGGAAAACTCCTTTGCGGAAGTGAAGGAACATTGGCTTTTACGACAGAGATAACTTTGAAAGTAGATGATTTGCCGCCAGTAAACAATATTATGGTAGTGGCACATTTTCATACCATTCAGGAAAGTTTGGAAGCCGTCGTTACGGCAATGAAACATCATTTGTACACTTGCGAAATGATGGATGATACGATTTTAGATTGTACTAAAACCAATAGAGAACAAGCCAAAAATAGGTTTTTTATTGTTGGCGAACCAAAAGCAGTTATCATGCTCGAGGTTGGATCTCACATTAGTATGGAAGATGCCGAAATGCAAGCCGATGCTTTAATTAAAGATCTTCAAATTAATGGTTTCGGATATGCCTTGCCCAAAATTTATGGAGCAGATATTGACAAAGTAAACGACGTAAGAAAAGCAGGTCTTGGACTTTTGGGAAGTATTGTGGGCGATGATAAAGCGGCCGATTCTATTGAAGATACAGCGGTTGAGTTGAGTGATCTTCCTAATTATATTGCCGATTTTGCAGCGATGATGGAAAGACACGGACAAAGTGCGATTTACTATGCGCATGCTGGAGCGGGAGAGCTGCATTTGCGTCCGAAGATAAATTTAAAGACAAAAGAAGGATTGCATCAATTCAGAAATTTATCTACCGAGGTAGCGCATCTAGTAAAAAAATACAGAGGTTCGTTAAGCGGTGAACATGGCGACGGAATCTTAAGAGGAGAGTTTCTGCCTTTTATGATTGGCGATAAAAACTACGAACTGCTAAAACGAGTAAAAAAAGCATTTGATCCGAACACGATTTTGAATGTTGGAAAAATCGTAAACGCTTCTAAAATGGATGAAAATCTTCGTTTTGAAGCGGGAAGGGAAGAACCGGAGATAAAAACGATTCAGGATTTCTCTGATAGTTTAGGAGTTTTACGTGCTGCGGAAAAATGCAACGGTTCAGGCGATTGTCGTAAAATGCCATCGGCTGGCGGAACTTTATGTCCGAGTTATCGTGCCACAAGAAACGAAAAAGATACGACGCGTGCTCGTGCCAACGCTTTACGCGAATATTTGACGAATTCAGAAAAAGAAAATAAATTCGATCACGAAGAATTATATAAGGTTTTCGAATTGTGTGTGAGCTGTAAAGCCTGTGCGAGCGAATGTCCGAGTAATGTTGATGTAGCGACTTTAAAAGCTGAATTTTTATACCAATACCAAAAAGCAAACGGTTTTTCTTTCCGAAATAAAATATTTGCTTTCAATTCAAAATTGAATGAATTGGGAAGTATTGCGCCATCATTTACCAATTGGACATCCAATCTTTCTTTCGTTAAAAAACGTATGGGAATTGCTCCTGAAAGACAAGTGCCGTTATTGGCTCCAAAGACGTTTAGAAAATGGTATGAAAAGAACAAAAAACATAATCCAGACAGCTATTTTGAGAATGGTAGTGTTTATCTTTTTTGTGATGAATTTACCAATTATTACGATGTTTCAATCGGAATTGATGCTTTCGAATTATTAACCAAATTAGGTTACAGAGTAATTATAATCGATCATGAAGAAAGCGGAAGAGCCTTTATCTCAAAAGGCTTTCTGGAAGAAGCGCAGGAAATTGCGAATAAAAACATTAATACCTTTAAAAATATAATTTCTGAAAATACGCCTTTAATCGGAATTGAACCTTCGGCCATATTGACTTTTAGAGACGAATATCTCCGATTGGCGGCAGACAAAGAAAGTGCAGAGAAATTAGCTAAAAATACTTTTACAGTCGAAGAGTTTTTCAAAAGAGAAATTGGGAACGGAAAAATTCACGCAGATCAATTTTCTGAGAAAGAGAAAAATATCAAAATTCATGGGCATTGTCATCAAAAATCATTGAGTAGTGTAGAAGCTTCTTTTGCGATGCTGAATATTCCAAAAAATAATACGGTTACGATTTATAATTCGGGTTGTTGCGGAATGGCGGGTTCATTTGGATATGAAAAAGAACATTACGAAATCAGTATGAAGATGGGTGAAGATACTTTGTTTCCGAAAATCAGGGCAACAGAACCATCTACAGAAATTGCAGCCGCAGGAACCAGTTGCCGCCATCAGATTTTTGACGGAACGAGCAGAAAAGCCATGCATCCCGCAACTATTTTAAAAGATTGTTTGAAATAATTTTTTGTATTTTCCCAGTGCTTTTCAAAAATATTATTTTATAAAAACATCAATTATGAAAAAAACAATTTACACCTTTTTGTTCGCGTTTTTAATTTTTACAGCCAGAGCAGCAAAGGTTGACACTTTACAAGTTTTTAGCCCTTCAATGCAGAAGAACATTAAAACTTGTGTGGTAGTTCCAGAAAATTATAAAAAGAGCAAGAAAACATTTCCAGTTGTTTATCTGCTTCACGGCTATAGCGGAAATTATGCTTCATGGGCCAAAGATTTTAAAGAACTGGGAAAACAAGTAGATCAATACGGATTTATAGTGGTTGGAGTAGATGGAAATTATTCAAGCTGGTATTTTGACAGTCCAATCGATCCGAGTTTTAAGTATGAAACTTATGTGGTAAAAGAACTGGTTCCGTTTATTGATAAACAGTACAGAACAATTGCAGACCGTAAAGCAAGAGCCATTTCAGGTTTAAGTATGGGCGGACATGGCGCTTTGTATTTGTCATTCAAACATCAAGATGTATTTGGTGCCGCAGGAAGTATGAGCGGAGGAGTAGATTTTCGTCCGTTTCCTGAAAATTGGGATATCAAAAAACGATTAGGTCCAATTACAGAATTCCCAGAAAACTGGAATCAAAATACTGTGACCAATATGTTAGACTTGGTAAAAGACAACAAATTAAAACTAATTATTGACTGCGGAGTTGATGATTTCTTTATGAAAGTAAACAGAGAACTGCATGAAAAAATGTTGGATCTAAAAATAAATCACGATTATATCGAACGCCCAGGCGAACATAATCTTAAATATTGGGAGAATTCTTTAAAATATCAGCTTTTATTTTTTCATGATTTCTTCAACGAAAACATAAAAACAAAGTAACGTTAAGTGCATTGCGAACTACCGATAATTTGTAATGCATAAATTTTGGTTGGTTATCCTAACAGGTTTTCAAAACCTGTTAGGTATTTTTTTGCCAATCTAAATTAGAAAGATTTTTTTAAGTTTTCTTCTTTACTCTATGAGATTGCTCGCAAAGTCGAAGAGGCGCAAAGAATAAAAAAAAGCTTAAAAGAGAAAAACTTTGCGCCTCTGCGACTTTGCGAGATTAAAAAAATGAAAAGAAACTTTTGCGAACATAGCGTAAACCACTGCGCCCTTTGCGGTTAAAATTTTCTGCCAACAATATTATACTAACGACCTAAAATAATAATTTATGAAAAGCCTAAAAATTGTGATTTTGGTATTGCTGATTCAGACCAAAATTTTCAGTCAGCAATCTCCAAAAAGAGAAATGCGAGCCGCTTGGATTTCTACCGTAGAAAATATCGACTGGCCTTCTAAACCAGGATTATCAGATAAAGAAATGAAGAACGAAATGATTGCCATTTTGGATAATCTACGTTCTTACAATATGAATACTGTAATTTTTCAAATTCGCCCAACGGCCGATGCGTATTACAAATCGACCAAAGAACCAGCGTCGCATTGGATAACCGGAACTCAAGGCGTTGCGCCAGGTTTTGATCCGTTGCAGATGATGATTGACGAAGCAGGAAAACGCGGAATGAACGTTCATGTGTGGCTTAATCCGTATCGTGTTCAAAAAGATACGGTAAGAGATGTGCTTTCAAAAAATCATTTATATTTTAAAAGACCAGACCTTTTTCTGACGTACGGAAAAACGAGATATTTTAATCCAGGTTTGCAAGAAACTAGAAATTTTGTGGCTTCTGTTGTGGGCGAAATTGTTCGTAAATATGATATTCAGGCCGTGCATATGGATGATTATTTTTATCCGTATAAAATTGAAGGGCAGGAGTTTCCAGATGAAAAAGCATTTGCCAAAGAACCGCGCCAGTTTAAAGACAAAGACGATTGGAGAAGAGACAATGTCGATTTAATCATCAAACAAATTAGAGATACCATTATCGCTAATAAACCAGAAGTCGAATTCGGAATTTCGCCATTTGGAGTTTGGAGAAATATAGCCAAAGATTCACAAGGTTCTAATACAAAAGCAGGAGCAACCAATTATGATGATTTGTATGCGAATATCTTAAAATGGCAAAAAGAAAACTGGATCGATTATGTAACGCCTCAAATCTATTGGCACATTGGTTTTGACAGAGCCAATTTTGAAGTTCTGGCAAAATGGTGGGCAGAACACAAATACGGAGCAAATGTTTATGTGGGTCATGGCGATTACAAAATTTCAACTACTGCTAAAGAACCAGAATGGAGAAGTCCAGATCAAATTGTAAAACAGATTGAAATGATTCGTAAAATGCCTCAAATTGATGGTTCGATGCATTTTACCGCTTCGACTTTCTTAAAAAAAGGAGATACACTTAGAAATCCTCTTCTTCAAAAAGAATACAAATACATCGCTTTAACGCCAGAAGCGAATAGAATTACGAGATTAAAACCAGAAGTTCCAACAAATGCAGTAATTGCCAAAAAAGGCGACAAAGCAGTTTTAACTTGGAAGGCGGCTTTAAATGACAAAAAATATGTGATTTACAGATTTCCAAAAGGAAAAATTACCGATTTCTCAAATCCTCAGAATATTTATTATGTGACAACGGCTCTAAAACTAGAAGTGCCAAACCCAGATTTGGAAAACTACGTTTATGCGCTCACCGCTTTGAGTCAGACCCAGACAGAAAGCAGTCCGATTGAATTTTCAACAAAATAAAATATAAAAAGAAATGAGAAAAAGTATTCTTCTATTAGCCCTATTTCTAAGTTCGCTTAGTTTTGTACAAGCCCAAAAATTAGATTTAATTCCCAAGCCTGTATCGGTTCTGCAAAGCGCGGGACAGTTTGTTTTGCCTTCACCATTAAAAATTGTTGTAGACAAAAAACTAAAAAATAGCGCCGATTATATCACAGCTGGTTTTTCAAAAAATACAGGAGTTGCCCCAATTGTTTCCATTGGAAAAAAACACGGAAAAAATACTATTTCATTTTTAGTAGATAAGAAACTGAATCTTCCAAACGAAGGTTATCAATTAGAAATAAACGAAAAAGGAACTTTCATAAAAGGAAAAACGGATAAAGGTGTTTTAAACGGATTTCAGACTTTACTGCAAATTTGTTCTGCAAAAGAAGTTACAAAAGGAGCTCTTCCGTTTGTGAAAATAGAAGATTATCCTCGTTTTGATTGGCGCGGAATGATGTTGGATTGTTCACGACAATTCTTTGACAAAGAAACTGTAAAAAATTATATCGACTGGTTGGCTGCTCATAAAATGAATGTTTTTCACTGGCATTTAACTGACGATAACGGTTGGAGAATCGAAATCAAATCAATGCCAGATTTAACTTTAAAAGGTGCTTGGAGAGGCCCTGGCGAAGTTTTATTGCCATCTTATGGTTCTGGAGACAAACGTTACGGAGGTTTTTATACACAAGAAGATATTAAAGAAGTCGTAGCTTATGCTGCAAATCGCGGTATTTCTGTAATGCCAGAAATCGAAATTCCAGGGCATTCGCGTGCGGTAACGGCTTCATATCCAGAAGTGGGTTGTGCGATAACGCAGGAACTTAAAAGTGTTCAGGGAGAAGTGAAAAATGTCTGGTGTGTGGGGCGTGAAGAAAATTATGATCTTCTCGATTCAATCATTAAAGAAGTTTCTGGATTATTTCCTTTTGAATATATTCATATTGCGGGAGACGAAGTGAATCGTGCCAATTGGGAACATTGTCCAAAATGTCAAGCTTTAATGGCAAAAGAAGGATTTACAGATAGTTTTCAGCTTCAGAATTATTTTTTTAGAAGAGTTCAAACGATTGTAGATAAATACCATAAAAAAACGGATGGATGGAATGAAATCCTGAAAGGCGGAGAAATTAATCCGAACACATTGATTTCTGCTTGGCAGGGAATTAGTTACGGAATTGAATCGGCAAAAAAAGGATATAAAACGATCATGATGCCGGGACAGTTTACGTATTACGATATGGCACAATCTGAAACAGAACGAGGCCATCGTTGGGCAGCAATCACAGATACCAAAAGAGCGTATTCGTTTGAACCAATTCCTGATGCTGACTTAACTCCCGAAGAACAAAAAAATATCATTGGAGTTCAAGGCGCTTTATGGAGCGAATATTTGGATCGTCCAGCAAGAATTATGGAATACCAAAGTTATCCGAGAATCAGTGCTTTATCTGAAATTGGCTGGTCTAAAAAAGAAGATAAAAACTGGGATGATTTTTATGAAAGATTAACCAACAACCATTTAAAAAGATTGGCCAATATGGGAATTGCATTTAGAGATTTTCCCCCAACAGCTATTTATAAAAACGGAACTATTACCGTAACACCGCCTTATGAAGGTGCCGTTGTACGATTTGACAAAGATGGAAATGAGCCAACAAGACAATCTTCTTTATATACAGGACCAATTCAGACGAAAGATTACGAGCAGTATATGTTTAGAGTGTTTTTTAATGAAACGTCGGCAAGTCCAGCTGTAAAAGTGGAGAAATTGCCTGTTGCTACTTGGAATACTTCAAAAGCAGAAGTTCTGACTATTTCTGAAAACATCTCAGAACATGTAGATAAAAAAGGGATTTGGTATTTGACATTTAATCCAACAGACGATGGAGCGAACGGAACAATCAAAAATGTTTCGCTTTTTGAAAATGATAAATTAGTTCAGACTTATGCAGACGAAAAAGCTTTAAAATCAAAACCTCGTTTGAGATTTCTAATTGAAAATTACAACGCAAAAAACACGTATAGATTGGATTTTACGGTTGAAAATAAGGAAGAGAAAAAGTCCGCTGCAAATGTAAAATTCAATTGCTCGCCTTATCAGGAACCAGAAGTGAAAGTGACTTCTTCGATGGCAGAAAATCCGAAGTTTCCAATTTCGAATCTGCAAGATTACAATGAAGAATCGTATTTGCGTACCGATGTTGCGTGTAAAGACGGCGATTGGATTTTGTATACCTTTACTAATCCTGTAATCTCTTCTAAAATAGATGTTTTAACCGGAATTCCGCATCATCCAAGATTTATTATTAATAATGGTTTTGTAGAGTTTTCATATAATGGAACTGATTTTATAAAAGCAGATAATTTCGATTACGGAAATGCATCGATTTATCCGAAACAGCCTGTAAAAGCCGTTAGAATTCAAATTACAGGAACCAATAATGAGCCTTTAATGGCAGGGCAGGACTTAAAAATTAATCCGTAGTACTATGAAAAATATTGGTGTCAAAATTATAATGGTTTCGTTGATTTTTTTGGGAATAAATGGTTATTCTCAGAAAAAGGCAAAGCAATCTTTTGATGTAAAAAGAAATGAAGTTTACATTGATTCGATGATGACAAATGCGCTTGAAAAAGGTTTTTTTCCAGGAGCGCAAATTATTGTGGGTACAATGGATTTTAATTTGATAGTTAAAAATTACGGTTATCATGATTATACAAAAAAGCAATTAGTAAAATCAGATGATGTTTTTGATTTGGCTTCAATGTCTAAAGTTTTAGGAGCGACATTGGTAACGATGCGTTTGGTTGGAGATGGAAAAATTAAATTGACAGATCAAGTGGGCGAAATTGTTCCGATGTACAAAAACACAGCGATTTCCGATTTAACGCTTTTTGAATTGCTAACACATACTTCTGGATTAACACCAAGTATCACTTTTTATCAATCATTGCTTTCTACACCAGATAATTCGGCTTTGTTGAGCAATCAAAAATCAGAGCAATATGTTGAGCCTTTTGATAATATGTTTGTGAACAAAAATATTGTTTACGATTCTAAATATCTGGTTTTTGAACCAAAAGAAAATTGGGTTCAGATTTATAAAAACATGTGGCTGAATCCAGAATTTTATCCGTCAGTTTATGAAAGGATTGCGAAGGCCAATACAAATCCGAGAGGGAAATATTTGTATAGCGATTTAAATTTGCTTTTGGTGAAACAAATGATAGAAACCAAAACAGGCAAAAAACTCGATAAGTTCACCAATGAAATTTATACCGAATTAGGCATTTCAAAAATTGGATATAATCCGTTAAAATGGACTTCAATTGAAAACGTAATGCCGACTGAAGTAGATAATTTCTTCAGAAGAGATACTATTAAAGGTTATGTGCATGATGAAGCGGCGGCAATTTTTGGAGGTGTCTCTGGAAATGCAGGTTTATTTGCCAACGCAGAATCGATTGCCGTTATCTGCAAAATGTTAATGAACAACGGAAATTATAAAGGAAAACAGATTCTAAAGGCAAATGTCGTAAAAGAGTTTACAGATTCGCCACTTGCGAAAGAAGGAATTTACAGAGGTTTAGGTTTTGATAAAAGAAAACCAGACGAGTTTTTTACAAAAGACGATTTTGGACATACAGGTTTCACAGGAACTTTTTTCTTTATGAATAGAAATACTAATAGATTTTTAATCATTCTAACGAATCGAGTTAACCCAACGAGAACAAACCGATTAATGTATAAAGACGATTTTAGTGCTAAAATCTGGAGGCAAATTAATAAATGATTTTTTTAGCCACGAATTCACGAATTAATTTTCTCAATCTGTGAGAAAAATTTTGCCACAGATTAAAAGGATTAAAATGATTTTTAGCCAATTGTTTTGCTTGTTCGCTGTCGCTTGATTCACGAATTATTTCAAATTGGTGTAATTCGGTGGATGTTTTTTAAACACATAGATTATAAATAATAATTCGTGAATTCGTGGCAGAAAAAATATAAAAAATAATCACTATGAAAAATATAATAATCTGCATACTAATTTCAGCGGTTTCTTTTGCGCAGCAAATAAAAACCGGCGCTGAGAATTCTGAAAAATACTTACCTTTATTAAAAGGCAAAACCGTAGGAATCGTTACCAATCAAACGGGAATTATCACTAAAGAAAAACACTTAGTCGATTTTTTAGTAGAACAAAAAGTAAGAATCAAAACCATTTTTGCACCAGAACACGGTTTTAGAGGGACAGCCGATGCGGGCGAACATGTATCGGACGAAATAGATTCTAAAACAGGGTTATCGATTACTTCATTATACGGAAAAAACAATAAACCAACACCAGAGCAATTAAAAGGAATCGATATTATGATTTTTGATTTGCAGGATGTTGGAACACGATTATACACGTATGTTTCTACAATGCACCGCATTATGGAAGCCTGCGCAGAGAACAATGTTCCACTGATTGTACTGGATCGTCCCAATCCGAATATCGCGATTGTCGACGGTCCGGTTTTGGATATTGCTTTTAAAAGCGGTATCGGAATGCATCCGACGCCTTTATTGCACGGAATGACTTTGGGCGAAGAAGCAAAAATGATCAACGGACAAAAATGGCTGAAAGATGGAATTCAATGTAAGTTGACTGTAATTCCGTGTTTGAATTATACTAGAAAAAGCTCTTATAGTTTACCTGTAAGACCTTCGCCAAATTTACCAAACGATCAAGCTATTAATTTGTACGTGAGTTTATGCCTTTTTGAAGGAACTAATGTGAGTATGGGACGTGGAACTGAAAAGCAATTTCAGATTTACGGATCTCCATATCTTCCAAAAAGTGATTTTGCTTTTATTCCAAAACCTAATTTTGGCGATAAAGATCCTTTGTATAAAGGTGTGGAATGTAATGGAGAAGATTTATCTGCAATTCCGAAAGTAAATAGATTAGAAATAAAATGGCTTATTAAAGCCTATCAAACCACTTCTGATAAATCGAAGTTTTTTGATAAAAGAAAATTTGCCATTCGTGCTGGCAACGAAAAATTGCAACAGCAAATTGAAGCCGGAATTTCGGAAGAAGAAATTAGAAACAGCTGGAAAGAAGGTGTGACAGCATTTAAAAAAATGCGTGCTAAATATTTGATTTATAAGTAATATCTCTCAGGTTTATTTGAATTTGGCCAAAATAGAATAGAAATTCATCCGGACTAGTTATAATTACAAAACTGGTATGCTTTATTGGTACGGTAAGGCGCTACTTTTGCCAAAAAAATAGTAAACCAAAATGAAAAAAATCTATTTTGCTGTCTTTACAGTAATTTGTACCAATTTTTACGCACAGACAAAGAACGATTCCATCAACCAAATGGATGAAGTTATTATTAATGAAGGCCGTTTTAATACACCCATTTCTAAACAAAATAGAAATGTATATGTTATCTCAAGCGAAACCATTAAAAAATTGCCAGGAAGAACATTGCAAGAAGTATTGCAATATGCCAACGGAGTAGACATCAGACAAAGAGGGCCATTTGGAACTCAAGCCGACATTAGTGTTGACGGTGGAAGTTTTGAGCAAACTGTTGTTTTGCTAAACGGAGCAAAAGTAATCGACTCGCAAACTGCCCATAATATGTTGAATCTTCCTCTTCCGGTTGAAGCAATTGAAAGAATCGAAGTCGTTCGTGGTCCAGCTGCGAGAATTTACGGAATTAACAGTTTAACGGGAGCAATTAATATTATTACTAAAAAGCCAACCGATTCTGGTTTTATGGTAAGCACTTATGCAGGTTCTAATTTTGAAAAAGATACGCAAGATACAGACGATACTTTTTACGGAACAGGAATTCAAGCAGGAGCTGTTTTAGGTAAAGAAAAACAACAGCATTTAATCTTCGCTTCGCACGATAAAAGCAACGGTTACCGTTACAATACCGCATTCGAAAACAACAAAATTTTCTATCAAGGAAATGTTCAAATCAATGATAAAAACGAAATTTTAGGTTCTGCAGGTTATATCAATAACGGATTTGGTGCAAACGGATTTTACGCAGCGCCTGGAGATAAAAACTCAACCGAAATTGTTCAGACTACATTTGCCAACATTCAGTCCAATCATCAAATTACGGACAGTTGGAAAATTATGCCGAGAGTGACTTACAGATACAATTATGATGATTACCGTTATTTAGGAAACTCAAATCTGGCTGTTGGAAGAAGTCAGCATTATACCAATTCAATTGCGGGAGAATTGAACTCTACCGTTAAATTATCTAAAGGAGAAATTGGCTTTGGAGCTGAATTTAGAAACGAAAACATTCACTCTTCAAACATTGGAGATCACGATCGCGAAAATGTTGGATTGTATGCTGAATACAGAACGAGTTTTACTGAAAAACTAGATGTAAATATTGGAACATATTTAAACTATAATTCAGATTACAAATGGCAGATTTACCCAGGAATTGACGCTAGTTATGCCATTACAGATGCATTTAAAATTATTGGAAATGTGGGAACAAGCCAAAGAATTCCTTCGTTTACCGATTTATACTTGAAACAGACAGGAAATATCGGAAATCCAGAATTAGATTCAGAAAACGCGTTTCAGAGCGAAATCGGATTTAAATACAACAAAAGAGCTTTGAGCTTTAATGCGAATTATTTCTACAGAAAAATAGACAACTATATCGATTGGATGCGTAATCTTACGACGCAGCCGTGGCAAAGTCAAAACACAGGAGATTTGAATACCAACGGTATCAATTTGCGTGGAACTTATAGATTCGATTTCTCTAAAGATTCTAGATTGAACATTCTTTTAGGATACACCTATTTAGATTCTGAATTTAAAACAGCGCGTACAGAAACGTACTCGAAGTATTCCATTTCTTCATTAAAGCATCAAATTACCAACACGATAGATTATCAGTTTAAAAACTTATCTGTGATGTTTGCAACTCGTTTTAACGAAAGAATTACAGGACCTTCTTACTGGGTAAATGATTTTAGAGTAAGTCAGTCAATTAATAAATTCACGATCTTTTTAGATGGACAAAATATTTTCAATGCAACGTATTATGAAGTAGGAGCGGTGCCGCTGCCTTCTAGATGGTTTACATTGGGAGTGAAATTAGTTACTTTTTAAATTACTTGATTTAGGAAATTAGATTTTTGTAAAAAGCCTGTAAATATTACTTTACAGGCTTTTTTTATTAAAGGCTATTCTTCTTTAACCAAAGATTGACATCATCAACCATCTGTTTATTTACAGTATGGCCTTCTTCATAAGAATGAAAATTTGGGTTTAAGTTTTTTGTTTTTAGAAAATCAGTCGCATCGACGGCATATTGATAATTTAAAACGGCATCTTGTTTTCCGTGAGAAATGAAAATTTTAAGATTGTCAAGACGTTTTTCATCTGCCATAAACGGTTTTATTTCGGGCAACAGTCTTCCGCTCATTACAGCAATTCCCTTTACTTTTTCTGGAGCAGTAAGCGCAACGCTGTAACTCATAATTCCGCCTTGGCTAAATCCCATTAAATAAACTTCATCTGGGTTAAAGTTGATTTGAGATTTTAAATCATTAATAAAATCAATCAGCATTAATCTTGAATTTTCTGCCTGTTCAGCATTTATTTGAGGTTTTCCAGTAGAAAAATCCACCTGAAACCAAGCGAAACTATTTGGACCAAAAGTCAATGGTCCGCGTGCAGAAACCACCACAAAATTATCTGGCAATTCGGGAGCAAACGAAAAAAGATTTTGTTCGTTTCCGCCAACACCATGAAGCAAAATCACCAAAGGCGGATTTGCTGTTTTTATTTTAGGTTCTCTAATTAAATAATGCAGTTTAGTTTTTTCTTTTGTTGAATTCATAATCGTAAAACTGAAAATGGATAGGATAATAAGAACAGCAAATGCTATCCAAAAAGGCTTTTTTATACTCATGCTTTGTCTATTTTTACAGACATCATATTGAGTGATCCCGCAACAAGTTCGTCATTGAAAACGGTTGCTTTTTCATCTTTTTCTTGAAGTGATAAAATGTACAATAACGGCAGATAATGTTCTGGTGTTGGAACCGCCAATTCAAATTCTCTTCCTTGTTTATCAAACTGAATAAGCGATTTATGGTCATTGTTCAAAATCATGCTTTTCATTTTTTCATTTGCAATATGCGCCCATTCAAAGGCGTAACCAGGAACCATCATTTTGTCCCATGCCGCTAGACGTAAGTTGTGAACTGTATTTCCGCTTCCGACAATAAGAACACCTTTTCGGCGTAAAGCTGCCAATTCTTTTCCCAATTCATAATGATATGAGGCAGGTTGCGTATAATCAATGCTCATTTCGATAACTGGAATATCGGCGTTTGGATAAAGAAATTTTACCACCGTCCAGCATCCGTGGTCCAATCCCCAGCTGTTGTCTAAACCAACTGAAGTTGAAGTAATCAGTTTTTGTGTTTCCAAAGCCAATTCTGGACTTCCAGGCGCAGGATATTGCACATCGAAAAGTGCCTGAGGAAAACCTCCAAAATCATGAATAGTGGGTGGTTTTTGCATTGCGGTTACAAAAGTTCCTTTGGTTTCCCAATGCGCCGAAATACAAAGTATGGCTCTTGGCTTTGGCAATGTTTTGGCCACTTGCTGAAAACCTTGCGTGAAATTATTATCTGCCAATGCATTCATCGGATTTCCGTGTCCAAGAAAAAGAACCGGCATTCGTTCTGTTGGGCCAAAAGTATCTACGGCCGTTTTGAGTGAGCTGAGTTTCATTGCTGCAGCTCCGATAGGTAAAATTGCCATGGTTTTTAGAAAATCTTTACGATTCATTTTTTATAATTAATTGCTTAAAAAGTATCTTTTATTTGTGATACAAAGTTGCATTTAATTACAACCAACGAGGTAACGATTTTCGGAAGAAAGGTTGTGTTTTTAAGAAAGAAGCTTCTTCATTTCTTCTCTAAATTCGGTTGGAGTCATTCCTGCTTTTCGTTTGAAAGCGTGTGTAAAATATGTTTTTTCATTAAAACCGAGTTCGTAACCTATTTCGGCAATGTTTTTATCTGTGGTCATTAATAAGTTTTTGGCTTCAGTCAATTTTCGGGTTTCAATAATTTCCGAAACGCTTTGCTGTAAAATATTTTGGCAGATAATATTTAAGTTGCGCGAAGTCATAAAAAGTTTTTCTGCATAGAAATTAACGTCTTTCGATTCTTTATAATGCTCTTCTAATAATCTCAGAAAGTTTTTAAAAGTTGAACTTTGAATTTTTTTCGATTCATCATTATTCAAATTCAATTTGCGTCTTTCCGATTCAATAATTGTAAAAAGTGCGCCTAATAATGATTTGATAACAGCAAGATCAGGAGCTTCTTGTTGGTATTCATCAAAAATAATTTTGCAGATCGTATCTAGTTTTTCAAAACACTGATTGCTCTGCAAACTAATATTTGCCTTGTCATGAAAGGAAGCATAAAGACTAAAAGTGGTTTCGGCAATAAATTCACTTTTGAATCGCAAAACCCACATATCGCAATCGCCATCTTTTACAAGAGGTTTTGCGCGATGAATTTTTCCTTGAGTGACAAAACTGATAAAAGGCGCTTCTATTAATTTGGATTGAAAATCTATAAAATGTTCCAGCTGACCTTTATTTCCAATAATAAGTTCTTCAAAATCATGCGCATGAGGTTCGTTTACCGATTGCATAATTTTTTCAGATTCGGCAGTTGTAATTTTAAACATTTTGAAAATCTCAGTCATAAATCAATTTTATAGAATTTTAAAGGTAATTATTATTCTTAGAATTTTCTATACTTGATTTATGCTCCAATCTTTATTTATTTTGTTTGTTTATTCTTTCTGCGAGTTGCATGGCATCGTAAAGATTTAGGACTTTTCCAGTTTTGGATAATTCTGAAAAAGGAACTTTTTTGTCTGTAGTTCCAGGAAGAATAACCTCAATATTATAGGGAGTTCCAGAATCTAAAATAATTTGTTTTACTTGTTTTACAGAAAGCTTAGGATAGTAAGTCCAAATTAATGCCGCTGTTCCAGAAACCATAGGGGCGGCAAAAGAAGTGCCAGATTCAAATTTATATCTATTTTCTGAGCCAGTTGTATAAATATCTTCTCCAGGTGCAAATAAATCTACATTTTGCTTTCCGTAATTTGAAAAATCAGAAACCAGTGTCGCTCCAAATTTTTGGGTTATAGATCCAACATTAATAAAATTATTACTTATTTCTGTTTTTTCATCATAATCTAAATCATTAGGAAAAGAAATGTTTTGGTCTACGTCTTCTGCATCATTTCCACTACTGTGTACAAGAAGAACATTATGTTTTTCAGCATATTTAAAAGCATCAATTACCCAATCACGATGCATCGAAAACTCTTTTCCAAAGGACATATTAATAACTTTTGCTCCGTTATCTACAGCATATCGAATGGCCATTGCTATGTCTTTATCGTGTTCATCACCAGAAGGAGAAATATTTATAGGCATAATCTTGGCTTCGGTCATTCCTTTTATTCCCTTATTGTTGTATCTATTGGCAGACAAAAGACCAGAAACCATAGTATTGTGATCCTGAATAGGTCTAATTCCTTCGATGGTATTGCTAATTTTATTATTGCCATATCCTTTTTCTAAGATTTCAGGGTTATCAGCAATAGATAATCTTTCATTATAATTCAAATTTAGATTTTTGTTCAGAACAGAATCTAACTGTATTTCTTTATCTTTTATATCTTCAAGTTTTTTTTCGCCAGATTCAATACCTACCATCATATATTTTATAAGGGCACCTAAATCTGTGTCCTTGTCCTTACGCATCTGACGATAAGTTTTATCATTAATCTTATACTTTTTATACATGCTGTCAAGTTGTTTATATGTATAATCTTCCTTTGGGAAAAAGTATTTTAATGTATCTTTTACAAGTGGAAACATTGCTACGCGGTACTGTAGTGATTGATGCCAATTGCCATAATATTCATTTTTTTCTTTAAAGGTTTTTAGTGCGCGCTGGTATTCTTTAAATTTATAAATATCCTCAGCCTCAATTTCAGATTCGCTTTTACCTTTAAAAAGTGGTTCCCATTTTTCTACTATACGCACATATTCATATCTGTTCCAGACCACATACGCGCCACTTTTAGTTCCTGTGAAACTCCATCCATTAATATCGTCTATGTACCCATTATGATCATCATCAATACCATTATTAGGGATTTCTTTGGTATTTGTCCATATAATACCTTGTAAATCTTCGTGTTTTAAATCGATTTGCGTATCAATTACCGCGATAATAAGATTTTTGTTTTTGGGTTTCTTTTTGTTTTGAAGATACCATTTCTCAAGAGAGATTCCTGGAATACTATCTTTTTGAAAATCTTTAAACTGCCATGTCTGTTTTACGGTAAGATTAGGACTTTCTAAGAGGGTTTGATTAAGATTGTTTGGAGTTTTTGTTGATTTACAGCTTACAAGAATTACAAAAATGAATAATAAAGTATAAAATAGCGGTTGTATTTTTTTGGGCATACTTTTTAGGTTATTTATAAGTTTAATATGTCTTTGGTTTTGTACAAAGAAAATACTTACGAATTGAATAATCAAACTAAAAAACAAAAAAATAAGTTTTATTTTACAAAAGGAAAATCAAGCCAAGTGAAATTTAAAATGTGATAAGAGAATCATGTAAACTTTCATCAAAATAATGTAACAAAAACCGGTCTATTTTGCTGAATTTTACGAATGTAGGAAAACAAAGTAATAATCATACTTTCAGTTTTTGATGGTATAAAAAGAATTAGAAATGGATACAAGAGATGAAAAAAACGATTTATTCCAAGATGGAATTGATCGTACGCAAGAAACCAATTGGGATCCTATTTTAGGATATCAGATGTATTTTCCGAATGATGACAATAAGCAGGAACACCTAAACGAAACAGATAATCCTATGCACCAACAAAATACGGGAGATTGGGGAGATGATGCCGATTACGAAGAACTTAGGCATAAAAATAATTTCAACAGAGATATTGCTGAAAATGAAGCAACAAAGACAGACTAAAGGATAATAGAAAGAGCGGAAATTTTCCGCTCTTTTTATTGGTAATTATCTGAAAATGAAAGTCTTGTTATGTAAAAAGTGAATGAAATTGTGTAAAGATAGTAAAGTTTAAAAGGAGTAGTTTTATAATATTAAAGAAGGAAATATTTATTTAAAAATATAGGATTATGAAAAAGCAAATAAAAATAAAAGTTGCTTTCTTAATTCTTCTAACAGGATTAGCATTTTCTTGTAAAAAGAACGAAAGCACAACAATAGATTCATACGAAAATGATTCTATTCAAAACACCATTGATACAGTTGGACCAGAAGTTGATACAATTAATATGGATACAACGGTAACAGTTAAAGCCGATACAATTACGAAATAATTATTGGGCAAAAAAATAGTAGAAAGCTGAATCTTAATGATTCAGCTTTTTTGATTTTAGAATCAGATAAAAGAATTGAACGAATGTTAAAAATAAAAACGTTTTTATCTATATTTGAGAAAGGATTTAACCGTTTAAATGCCTTTTTTATATTAAACAACTTTACGAATTACCTTTATTTAGTACGATAATGGAGCTAATAAATAATTTAGACCTTTTTCAAACTGTCTTTAATTCTGCGCCAAATGGAATAGCAGTTTTAAAGTCTTTGTACGATAATAAAGGCAAAATAGAAGATTTTTCAATATTATTGTTTAATACTTATATCATCAATTGGATTGATGATAAAGAATATCGAGAAAAACGATTCAGTAAGGTTTTCTTTAAAATAAATGAAACCAATATTTTAGAACATTTTATTGAGACGGCAGAAACTGGAGTTACGACCAATTTTGAGGAATGGTATGGAGAAGAAACCAACAAACAATGTTTCAGATTTACTGCTGTAAAACAAGACGATGTTTTGGTGGTAACTATGGAAGATATCACGGAAAAGAAACATGCCGAAACAGCTCTGAATAATGCACTGCTTGATGCAGAAAAACAAAAAAGGCTATATGATTCTATACTAAACGGAACTCCTGATCTGGTTTACGTATTTAGTCTCGATTATAAATTTACTTACGCCAACAAAGCTTTATTGACGATGTGGGGCAAGTCTGAAGAAGACTCAATCGGACGCAGATTAATTGAAAATGGTTATGAAGATTGGCATGCCGAAATGCATGAACAAGAGATAGATACTGTAGTCGCTACGAAAAAACCGATTCGAGGAACAGTTTCTTTTCCGCACGCAGAATTGGGAAGAAGAATTTACGATTATATTTTTGTTCCCGTTTTTAATGAAAATGGAGAAGTAGAGCTTGTTGCTGGAACAACGCGAGATATTACAGAAAGTAAACAAGCCGAAGAAAAATTACAGCAAAGTGAGAATCGTTTTCGAAAAATGATTCACCAAACGCCAGCTCCGACTTTAGTGCTTAAAGGCAATGATCTTATTATTGAGCAGATCAATAGGCATATGCTCCAAATGATTGGTAGAGGAGAAGAAATTATTGGCATGCGACTGATTGATGTTTTGCCAGAACTGGAAGGGCAATATGTTTGGGAGCAAGTTTTAAAGGTGTATAATGAAGGAATTCCTTTTGATCAAAGTGAAGTTTTGGTGCCGCACAATCGTACAGGCGAATTAAAAGACTATTATTATAATTTAGCTTATCGTCCGTTAATTGAAGATGGAGAAATAACGGGAATGATACAAGTGGCAGTTGAGGTTACGCAACAAGTTGTAGCACGCCAAAAAATGGAAGAGAGTGAGAGCCGCTTCCGCGCTTTAGTCAACGCATCATCCGATTTGGTTTATCGAATGGATGCCGATTGGATGATTATGCAAGATTTGGAAGGAGACGGACGTTTGGCAAATCAAAGAGAACGTGGTGTCAATTGGTTGGATAAATTTATTCACGCTAGCGATTTGCAGATGGCTGTTCATCTTATTTCTAAATCGATAGTAGAAAAATCCATTTTTGAAATGGAGCATAGGGTTATAAATAAAGACGATTCTGTTAGATGGGTTTTCTCTAGAGTGGTCCCGATATTAGACGATCAAGAAAAGATTATAGAATGGTTTGGTGCATCGAGTGATATTACTTCGCAGAAAGAACTTCAAAACGTTATTGCAGAAAGTGGAGAACGATTTAGACAGCTTGCAGATTTGGTCCCTCAAATTATTTGGACTGCCAATTCAGAAGGTTTTGTTGATTATTACAATAGCCGCTGGTACGAATACACAGGTTACATAGAAGATGAATTTGGAGATCCAAGCTGGATTTCAAAATTACATGCAGACGATGTTTATTTAGTGTCAAAAATGTGGTACGAAAGTGTTCATGCAGGAGTTCCTTATCAGACGGAATTTCGTTTAAAAAATGCCAATACGGGAGAATACCGCTGGTTTTTAAGTAAAGCGCTTCCTATTAGAGATAAAGAAGGCATCATTACCAATTGGTTTGGTACCTGTACAGATATTCACGAACAAAAGTCGATTACTGAAAAACTTGAAATTTTGGTAAAAGATCGTACTAAAGAATTGCAAAGATCTAACGACGATTTACAGCAGTTTGCGCATGTTGCATCGCATGATTTAAAAGAACCGGTTCGAAAGATAAAAACTTTTTTAAGCCGTCTAGAAGATCATATGGCAGGACAATTTGACGAATCTTCATCAAAATATATTGAACGAATTCATGTTGCGGCAGATCGTATGTTTAATATGATTGATGGCGTATTAGCGTATTCGAAAATGAATGCCGATTCGCAAAAAACAACAATAGTCGATTTAAATGAAGTTATTAAAAATATTGAGACCGATCTTGAAATCGCGCTCCAAAATACAAATGGCACGATTTATTTTGAAGAGCTTCCAGTTATAGAAGGCGCTTCTGTATTGTTGTATCAGCTGTTTTACAATCTTATTAATAATTCTATTAAATTTGCTAAAGAAGATACTCCGCCAGAAATACGTATTACAGCAACAGAACAAATTGAAGAAGGCACCAGAATTGCGATAATTACAGTAGAAGATAACGGAATTGGGTTTGATCTTGATCAAACAGGACGAATTTTTGAAACTTTTACACGTTTAAATTCTAAAGATCGTTATGAAGGAACTGGTTTAGGTTTATCGCTTTGTAAAAAAATAGCCGAACGTCACGGCGGAAGTATTACAGCCACAGGAATTGCTAATAAAGGAGCCATTTTTATTATAACATTGCCAATTGAGCAAAAAGTAAAACACATTTAAGTATGCAAGAAAAGATGATTTTATTGGCTGATGACGATCAGGATGATGCAGAAATGTTTTGCGAAGCATTGGCAGAAATAGATGAAAGTATTGTGTGCTATTGTTCAGAAAATGGTAGCGGTGTGCTAAATACGTTGAAAAATCAGGAGAAGATTCCAGAAATTGTTTTTCTAGATTTAAATATGCCAGTTATGAACGGCTGGGAATGTCTGAAGCAATTAAAATCGGAAGAGCGTTATAAAGATATTCCTGTAATTATGATTTCTACCTCTTCGTACATGAATGACATGGATACCGCGGCCAATCTTGGAGCAGTCTGCTATTTTGTAAAACCCAATAATTTCGATGACTTAAAACAAGTCTTGAGATTAATTACTTCAAACTTAGAAAACGGGTTAAAAGAAACGTTTTCAAATCTTGAAAAAAATAAATATTTGCATGTCTTTTGTGCGGAATAAATCTGTGTTTTCTTTTTTTGAAAAGTAAAACGTATGAATTTCTTTTATAAAAAAAGGGGCTGACCAAAAATACACTTTAGTTTAATGTGTTGATTTTTAAAATCTTGAATTGTATTGAAATGTTCTTTTTAAGAAAAAATCAAAAAAATCCACTTTAAACTTGACTAATTCGGTAGAATTAATATATATTTGTATCACAGAAAATTTATATAATGATACTTATCCAGAAAGACTGAGGGAATAGGCCCATTGAAGTCTTAGCAACCTGTTGCCGAATAAGGTGCTAAATCCTTCCGCTGTGTGCGGGCAGATAAGAAAGATTTCTCCGTAAATCTGTTTAAGATCATCCATTTAAAATCTTTATTATGAAAGCAGAATCCATTTTGTACGCTAGTTATGAACTCTTGAATTCCATTTTTGAAGAAAACAGTTTTGCTTTTTTCTGAAGGCGAAAAGACTAGTTTCTCTCCAATTTCTTTTATAAACAACAATATCGCTAATGACTTTTTTCATTGGCCTGAAATTCTTTTGTCTAATCTTAAAACTAAAAATAAAATGAAAAAAATACTATTAGGTTTTGCTTTGCTTTTTGGAGCTTTTCAAACTCAAGCGCAGGAAAATAATTTACAATTAAAAGGTACTGTTGTCGATACCGTAGCACAATATGTTTACCTGCAAAAGTTTCACAATAAAATGTTTACTACAATTGATTCGGTAAAAGTAAAAGATGGAAATTTTAGCTTTAAAACAAAAGTAAAAACACCAGAATTATACGGATTAAGTGTCAATACAGAAAGTTCGCCTTTGTATGTTTTTCTTGAAAAAGACCCGATTACAGTAAAACTGAGTCCGAAGAAATATTATACCGCTTCTGTGGTTGAAGGTTCAGCTTCTCAAGATTTGTTCGAAATCTATAAAAAGAGCAAAGATGTGGAAATCAGCAAATTCATAACCGAACATCCAAAATCTATTGTTTCGGCTTATGTGTTGTACAGAAACTGGTCTTATAGATTAACGCCAGAGCAGATTACACAAAATATTGCTTTGTTGGATAAAAGTCTTCAAAATACCACTTACGTGAAAGAATTAAAAGAACTGGCTATTGTTTTAGACGGATTAGCAGTAGGTAAAAAAGCCCCTGATTTTACAGCCAATGATCCTGACGGAAAGCCAGTTCGACTTTATGATAATTTAAAAGGCGGTTATACTTTAGTTGATTTTTGGGCTTCATGGTGCGGTCCATGCCGAAGAGAGAATCCGAATATTGTAGCAGCTTACAAAGAATTTCATGATAAAGGATTCAACATCGTAGGGATTTCTCTAGATAAAAAGAAAGAAAACTGGATTAAAGGAATTCAAGATGATAATTTAACTTGGACGCATGTTTCAGATTTGCTTTTCTGGAACAGTGCTGTTGCTAAATTATACGGTGTAAGAGCTATTCCAGGAAATTATTTAGTGGATTCTAAAGGAATAATTGTCGCAAAAAACCTGCACGGAGAAGAATTGCAATCTACATTAAAATCACTTTTAGGACAGGCAAATTAATTTTTTTAAACACATAGAAACATAGTTCTTCTTTATCTACAGAGGCGTTTCACTTGTTTTAGCAAACATAGCTATGTGTGAAAATCTAGATTTTTTCAAATATCTTTTATTTAGAATATGATCTATGTTTCTATGTGTTGAAAAAATTTAATCAATAATAAATTTAGTTAATTAAAATGATAAAGGAAATGAATGCTATTGAGCCAACAACAAAACCAACAGAACCTGAATGTTACTTTTCTAAATTTAGAGAAAATACAGTAGGAATTGATCATACTTTCGAATCGGTCTATGGAGAACAAAATTTAGTTTACGCAGACTGGGTTGCCAGCGGAAGATTATACCATCCGATCGAAGATATAATGCTCAATAAAATTGGTCCAATGATTGCCAATACGCATTCACTTTCAAGTCAGACAGGAAAAACCTCTACTTATGCTTATCAGCATGCAAGGGATATTATTAAAAAATCGGTTAATGCCAATGATTCGGATGTTTTGGTAACGACTGGAAGCGGTATGACAGCAGCTTTGTCAAAACTGCAGCGTATTATGGCGCTTCGAACCAAATCGGAAGAAGATAGACCAGTGGTTTTTATAACGCATATGGAACATCATTCTAATCAGGTTTCGTGGTATGAGACCAATGCTGAAGTAGTTATTCTTCCGCCTGATGAGAACAATTTAGTCGACTCAAATGTTCTTGCTGAAACGATTAAAAAATATGCAAACAGAAGCTTAAAAATAGGTTCGTTTACGGCTTGTTCGAATGTTACAGGAATTATTACGCCTTATCACGAATTAGCCAAAATCATGCACCAAAACGGCGGACTTTGTTTTGTAGATTTTGCAGCTTCGGCGCCGTATGTCAAAATCGATATGCATCCAAAAGATCCAGAAGAACAATTGGACGCTATTTTCTTTTCGCCGCATAAATTTTTAGGAGGACCTGGAACTTGTGGTATTTTGGTTTTCAATGAAAAATTATATCAATCTGATTTTCCAGATAATCCTGGCGGAGGAAATGTAAAATGGACTAATCCGTTGGGCAAATATTGTTACAGCGATGTAATAGAAGTTAGAGAAGATGGAGGAACGCCGGGATTTTTGCAGGTTATTAGAACGGCATTGGCTTTAGAATTAAAAGAGCAAATGGGCGTGGAGAAAATCAAAGAAAGAGAAAAAGAACTGCTTGATCTTTGTTTTTCAAGACTTCAAAAAATAGAGGGTTTATCGATTTTAGGAGATTTAACGACAGAAAGAATAGGCTGTGTTTCTTTTGTGATCGAAGACATTCATTATAATTTGATCGTTAGACTTTTAAATGACCGTTTCGGAATTCAGGTTCGCGGCGGCTGGTCGTGTGCGAGCACTTATGCACATTATCTGTTCAATATTAACGAAAAGAAATCCGCAGAAATTACCAATGAATTATTGCAGCGAAATCAAACCAATAAACCGGGTTGGGTGCGTTTGTCACTGCATCCGATTATGAGCAATGAAGAGCTTTTTTATATCTGCGATGCAATTGAAAAAGTAGCTCTGAATTATAAAAAATGGAAAAAAGATTATGAATATAATCCGGTTTCAAATGAATTTGAAAATTCGGAAATTAAAGATACCATCGCAAGAGAAGTAAACGAATGGTTTAAGTTAGATTAGTTAGTAGTCAACCTAACAGGTTTTCAAAATCTGTTAGGTTTTTAAATTGCTAAATATTCTGTAGGAATATCTCGTCGGTAGAAAAAAAATGATTGCGTTTTACGTTGTGTCCTGTAGGGACACCTGTACAATTGAATTATGTATCTGCGCTCTTAATTAGACGTTCCTACGGAACGTGCAAATGTGCGTTGAAATTTGATTCTACCAACCAGACATTCCTAACGGAATGTTTTTTAGAATTATTTAATCGATTCGATAATTTTTTAAACACATAGAAACATAGATTTTTTTACATTAAAAAAGTATTTGGAAAGAAACTAGTTTCTCACACATAGCTATGTTTTTTAAAACAAGTGAAACGCCTTTATAGACAAAGAAAACTATGTTTCTATGTGTTAAAAATTATTTATTAAGCGACTCGATAATCTTTTCTCTATGCGCCAATCCCCAATTGACTAAGGTTTCGGTAACAGGAAGCACCGATTTTCCATATTCGGTAATGGCGTAAACTACAGTTGCAGGTTTGGTATTTTGTTCGGCTCTGGTAATGAGTAAATTGGTTTCCAGTTCTTTGAGCTCTTTGCTGAGCATTTTAGCCGAAATACCATCAATTTCACGCTGCATTTTTTTAAAATGAATCACCTGATGCGTTCTATTGGTTAAAAATCGTAGAATCATCAATTTCCATTTACCGCCCAAAACATCAAGACTGTCACGCATTGCCATAAGTTCTTCAGAACAATTGGCTTCGCGAAGTACTCCGTTATCGTTAATTTTTGCCATACTAGTTTCTCTTTGGTAACCGGTTACCTTGGGTTAACCCATAACAAAAATAAGGCATTAGGGCGATACTTTTGTAAACTAAAATGATAAAAATGAAAGCAATTGTATTACAGGAAAACCGCGAATTTGAACTGGAAACAGTGGTAATTCCGCAACCAGAATCGCATCAGATTCAGGTAAAGATTATGGCTTCAGGATTTAATCCGATTGATTATCAAATGACCGGAAACGGTTCTGAAAGAAAGCTGATACATTCACCAATTTTAGGAAGAGAATTTTCGGGAATCATAACAGCAATTGGTGATGAGGTAACGGAGTTTAAAATTGGAGATGCTGTTTTTTGTGGTTCTGGAAGTATGGGATCAAACGGTACTTATGCCGAATATATTTGTGTGCCAGCGGGAATTGCAGTAAAGAAACCTCAGAATATTTCTTTTGAAGAAGCGGCAGGAATTCCATCAGCTGGACTTACGGCTTTGCAATCTTTTAAACGAATGAATGCTTCTTTAACCGATTCGATACTGATTACGGGCGGTGCTGGCGGAGTGGGAAATGTTTTTATGAAACTGCTTATTGCTGAAGGTTTTACCAATTTTGTAGTTACAGCTGGAAACGAAGAAAGTATCGCTTCTTTGGTGAATCTTGGCGTAAAACCAAAACAGATTATCAATTATAAAAAAGAGGAAATTTACGAAGCCGCTCTTTCTTTAAACGGAAATCAAAAATATGATATTGCGGTTGATTTAGTTGGAAATCATGTTGCTGAAATTGCTGCAAAATTGCTGAAAATAAACGGAAGATATATTGATGTCACAAATTTTTCTACTCCAGAATCGCGCAGTATTCTTTTTTCGCGAGGCGCTACAATTCATAATATTTCAAATTATGCGTATGGAGTTGAAAAACAATACGATTACTATAAAAAAGGATTAACAGAGTTGAGTGATTTAATAGAAAATGAAATAATTACAACGCCAAATATTAATGTAATTGGAGGATTGAACAAAGAAACAGTAGATAAAGCGCTTACTATTTTGAGAGAAAACAAAACCAGTGGCAGAAAATTAATAATGCAGATCAATTAAATGAAAACAATACCACGAAGAATTGTAACAGGTTTACGAAACGGAAAATCTATTATAGAACATGATGAAATCGTTTCGAATGTGTCGGAACATTTTCCAGGATTAATTATTTCAGATATCTGGTCGACAGATTCGACACCGGCAAAATTTGAAGAAAAAGTTATTGAAAACACCGCTTTTCCAAATACGCCTAAAAACGGAAGTTATTTTCGTTATGTCCAGATTCCGCCCGACAAAGATTTGGGAATTGTTGCTCTCGAAGGCCAGCCGCATCCGTTAATGCATCAGACTGATACTTTAGATTACATTATCATTATTTCGGGTGAAATTTATTTGATTGTAGACGAAGAAGAGACTTTACTGCAAGCGGGAGATATTGTAATTCAGCGCGGAACCAATCACGCTTGGAGCAACCGATCGGATTCGCCCTGTATTCAATTGGCAATCTTACTGGACGCCGCAAAAGCAGAATAATATAAATTATACGCCGATAACTACATTTTGATTTATTTGTAAAATTGCAATAATCTCATTTGATTGTTGCAATTTTTTTTGTTTTTAAATATGCACGGAATTTCTCAAAATTGTTCCATTTTATAAAATGAAACAATTTTGATTGTTTGTGTATTAAAGTGTTGAATAATAATTGTTTAAATTTATGCGAAATAATAATGATTGGATAAGCAGATCCAAATAAACCTATCGTAGTTTTTCCGCCTAGCTAAAATTTAATTTTCATCGAAACTTCTGCTAAATATTACATAATGTTGATTACAAATTTCGAAAAAATGCAAAATTAAATCCATATCATCTCATGAGCTATTGGCGGTTTAAAGTTTTTCGTTTAAAGCATTTAGCTCTTTTTTTATTGAGCTGCAGCCTCAATGTAAGTTTTGCGCAGCAGGATACAATCAGTTTGGCGTCTGCTAAAAAAATAAGATTGGACGAAGCCATTTTGTTAGGCATTAAAAACAACCGTCAGTTAAAATTGGCCAATGCAGATCTCGCTATTGCAAATGAAAATGTCAGTCAGGCCAAAATTGCAAAAGCGCCAAGAATAAGCTTAAATGGCGGATACAATTATATTGGCGATCCTAAAATCTATGAAGGATTTTATGCCAGAAATGTTACCGTAGATTATTACGATCATCAAGGTTTTGCTAATATTGTTTCTTCACTCCCAATTTACGCTGGAAATGCCATTAACACTAGAATTAATCAGCAGGAATTAATCAGTCAGATGCAGGAATCTGCCGTGAAAATGACAGAAGCCGATGTCAAGAATGCGATTACCGAACAATATTTTACACTCGAGAAATTATACCGTCAGATTGAGGTTACCAAACAGAATATTATCAATACCGATATTCGAATAAATCAGTTAAAATCGCGTGTGAAAAATGGTCAGAATCTTACGAGCGACCTTTTGAGAACCGAATTGCAGCAATCTAATTTTAAGGTTTCTGTTTTTAGAAGCACTAATACGATTGAACTGATCAGCAATTATTTGGATATTTTAATCGGTTTTCCAACCCATACGATTTTAAAACCTGAAGTGGCAGAAAGTATGATTCCGACAGAAAATATGAATCTGCAGGAAAGTTTAGCAGAAGCTTTTCAGAATAGGGAAGAAATAAAGCGAGCAGGAATAAGAATCAAGCTTTCGGAATCGACATTAAGCCTGACCAAAAGTGGATTTAAACCAAACGTAAATGCAAATGTTATTCTCAATACCGAATATCCAGCACAATGGCCCAATTATGTCAATATTCTCAATTATTGGGCGGCGGGACTTTCTTTGAATTGGGATATTTCGAGTTTCTATAATCTGAAACATCGCATAGGCAGTGATAAACTGGAAATCGATAAAAGTAATATAGCCCTAGAAGTGACCAAAGACCAGATTACTACCGAAGTTAAAAATGCTTATGTGAGATATGCAGAAAGCAAAGAAAATATTAAAACCTATAAAAAAGATGTAGAGTTGTCTATGAGCAATTATAAAATTGTAAAAAGCCGTTATGACAACGATTTTGCTTTAATCAGCGAGATTGTTGACGCAGAATTACAGCTGAACAACTCTCGAATTTCACTTGTAAACGCCAATTTAGATTTAATCATTCAATATTATTCACTTCAATATGCAATGGGTAAACTTTAATACATCTTGTTATGAGCGAAACAGATACACAAAACGGAGCAGTTCAGAAAAATGAAAAAAGAAGAAACACAATTCTAACGGTATTGTCATTTGTTTTTTTGATTGCTGGCGGTTTGTGGATTTTAAGTTTGTTCTTTGATTTCAGTTCTTATGAAACCACCAATAATGCCCAAGTTGAAGCTTACATCAATAATGTTGTGGCAAGAGCGACTGGACATATAAAAGAAATACGATTTGAAGCCAATCAGAAGGTGCAGAAAGGAGATACATTGGTTGTTTTGGACGATTCCGAATATATCATTAAGATCAAACAAGCCGAAGCGGATTTGGCTATAGCCGAAGGAAATCTGCATTCGCTGCAGCAAAACATTACAACTTCGATTTCCAATCAAGCTTCGGGAAAAGAAAAGTTGGCGGGAGATTTAGCAAGTTTAGACAAAGCGCAAAAAGACTATCAGCGATTTAAAAATATGTATGCCGATTCGGCCGTAACGCGGAATCAGTATGATCAGGTTATTTCTAAATTAAAATCAGAAGAGGCTTATGTCAAGGCAGGCAAAAAAGGTCTCGATGCAAGCAGTTCAATTACCAAACAAAGTTCGATTAATCTGGAAGCTGCTACGGCAACTGTTGCCAGAAAGAAAGCAGATTTGGATGCCGCGAAGCTTCAATTGTCCTATACTGTTATTATGGCTCCAACCAGTGGTTTTGTGGGCGAACGAAATTTGTCTATTGGCGAATTAATCAATGCCAATCAAACCATTGCGACAATTGTATTGAATGAAAAATTATGGATTTCGGCCAATTTTAAAGAAACTCAAATTGAAAAAATAAAACAGGGACAAGAAGTAACCATTACAATTGATGCCTTAGACGGAAAAAAATTTAAAGGAAAAGTAGCTGGATTTTCTCCCGCCACAGGAGCTAAATTTTCTATGGTTGAACCTGATAATTCAACTGGAAATTTTGTCAAAATCACCCAACGAATCCCAGTTAAAATTGAATTTGAAACTCCAGCAAAAGAGCTTCAGGAAGTAAGACCCGGAATGAATGTAACAGTTGATGTAAAAAAATAAGAGATGTTTGCAGGAAAAAAAGAAAGCATTTTTACACTGACAGGATTGTATATCCTGACGATTCCTTTTTTTAACGGACTCAATGTTACGACTTATGATAATTCTCAGATATTAGGACATTTTGGACCTTCTACGACTGCTTTTAGTTATGCGGTTTACGTTCCGATTTTTGTCATGTTGGCTTTTCTGCCTTTAGGTTTAAAATTAGGGAAACAAATCAAGGTTAGAACCATGATTTTATCGGTTTCATTTTTATCCTTAATCTTCAATACTGCTTCATTGTTTGCACCCACAATAGCTTGGTTTGTTTTATGCCGTTCTCTTTTAGCAATGGTTTCAGTCATCGGAATATTTGCTTCGATGGTGCCTATTTTATTAAAATACAATCCCGCTCTCAATATGGCTTTGCTTTACGGCATTTTTCAGTTTATCCAGAAAGGAAGCCAGCATTTGTATCAATATTTAGGAGCGCACTTTGTGAGTTTTCATAACTGGACGTTTGGAATTTATTTCTTAAATGTCAACTTTTTAATCTGTATTATTCTCGCTTGGTATTTCTATAAAGCCGATGTTGCACCTCTAAAAACCAAATTCCAATTTGATTGGAGAGGCTGGATTATCCTGATTTTATTTTTTGCGATTATTCTTTTTGTATGTGCCGAAGGGCAGACCAGAAATTGGTTTAGCGATCCTAAAATAACTTTGGCTTTTGCAGTTTTATTTATTGTAGCAGGTATCTATCTGCTTCATGTTCGTTTTACGGCAGAGCCTTTAATTAATCCCGATGTTTACAAATATAAGAATGTAATTCCAGGTGCCTTTTTGATGTTTTATATCGGATTAATAAACGGAACCGGAAGTGTTGTAACAGGCTATATGACCAATATTCTAGGTTTTGATTCTGTTTTGGGAGCAGTAATACATCTTTCACTTTTGATTGGGTTGTGCATTTCGATTCCGCTTTCGACTTATCTTTTATACAAACGCATTTATCTGGCTACGATTTGGGTAATTGGTTTTGCCTGCTACGGAATGTATCATATTATGCTTTTTTTTAGGTTCTACCCCGGAATCGATGCATCCGATTTTTATCTACCCTTAATTTTTAAAGGATTAGGAATGGGATTTCTTTTTCCTGTTTCACTCTTATACATTTCAGAGGGAATTCCTCCGTTTTTGAGCACATCGCGCATGATGACTGGAATTATTGCTCAGGCTGTTTTTGCTTCTTTACTTGGAGGCGCTGTTTTAGGAACTTTTATTTCGAACATGAATGTACAGCATAAAACAGGTCTGAGTCAGCAATTGAGTCCGCTAAATAAACAAGCCGAACAGCAGTTGGAAAACTCAAAAAGGCAATTTTTATTCTTGGGATTATCAGATGCCGAAGCGCAGAAAAAAGCCGAGAAAAGTCTTTCCAATCAAACCTCTCAAGCTTCTATGTTATTGGCTTACAAAGATATTTATCTCGTAATGTCGGCAGTGTGTTTTCTGCCCATTTTTATTATACTGCTTTTTAAACTTTGGCGAAGACCAATAGGAAGAGTAGAAGTGGAGCCGATACCGATTTGAGAATAGAGAATAGAGAATAGAGAATAGAGAATAGAGAATAGAGAATAGAGAATAGAGAATAGAGAGTGAAGAAGCAAGAATATAGAATATAGAATTTGTCCTTAGGTTTCGAGATTGGAATTTGGAATTTAGTTTTTGGAATTTGTCCGTAGGCTTCGAGATTGGAATTTGGAATTTAATATTTAGAATTTATATTATGATAGCACAAAAAGACCGTTTTTTATATCGCTTTTGGACGCAAGAGAAAGGACTCAGTGGTATGCTGATTCTTTTGTGTATTATGCACTTTATTGTCATTCCGTTTTTTGGCAGTTATTCGCGTTTTATGGTAGCAGTCAATATATTTTGGATGCTGTTTCTCTTTGCGGGAATTATAGCTTTATCCAAACATAAAAAACAGGCTTTTCTCATTTCCATAATTCCCTTTTTATTTATTATAACACAATGGATTAATTATTTCGAACATAATATTTTCATCCTCTTTGCGGATTTAATTCTCTCCGTTGCAATTATGTTGCTTCTCATTACTTTGGTTTTAATAAAGGTTTTAGAGCCTGGTCCTGTAACTACTTATCGCATTGTAGGGTCAATAGTCGTTTATATGCTTTTGGTTCACTTTTGGTCTACGCTTTATTTGTTTCTTTTCCAGCATATTGAAGGCGCTTTTCAAATAACTGAATCGAAATTTGCAAGCAATAGTGATCTGGCTAGTTTTATGTATTTCAGTTATGTCTGTATCACATCGACGGGTTTTGGCGAAATCGTTCCTCTGCATCCTTTGGCTCGTTCGCTTGTTCAGATTGAAGTGCTTACAGGTGTTCTGTATCCTGTAATCTTAATTGGAAGACTGGTTTCAGATGCCAATTTTGCTGTTAATAAGACGGGGAAGAATAAAGACTAAAGAATATAGAATATAGATGAAAGAAGTAAGAACTAGGAGTAAAGTAAAGTAAAGATTTATAGGGGAGAATTCATTTATTATTAACAATTCATCATTAAAAACACTAACCATGAAAACAACCAATTCGACTAAAAAGAAAGAACTTTTTGATACTATTTTGCAGTTATTTTTCATTTTTCTCCTTGTGGGATTTTGTCTTAAATTGTTGTTGCCTTTTTTTATGCCTATTCTTTGGGCGGTAATACTTTCGGTTGTGTTTTATCCTTTGTTTAATTCGCTGCAGCGAATATTAAAAGGACGCAAAGCACTGGCATCGGTTGTTATTACTATTTTGCTTATTGCCATAATGGTGGTGCCTCTTATCTATTTCTTGAAAGCGGCAACGGGAAATTTTTTAGAACTGAAAAGCAGTTTTGAGGCAGGAACGCTAAAAATTACTCCGCCAGGAGCTTCTATAAAAGAATGGCCAATAATTGGCAAACCACTCTATGAATTTTTATTGTCTTTATCAACAGATTTGGAACAGAGTGTTGTGAAATACCAAGATCAGATAAGAGAATTGTCGTCTAAAATTATGGCCAGTATTTTGAGTTCTGGTGCGGCATTTCTTCAGTTTATTTTATCGGTTATTATTGCAGGTGTTTTATTAGTATCGCCAGGGGGGAAAACTTTCTTTATGAAATTCCTTAAAAAAATTGCAGGAAATGAGGCCGAAGGAATTATGACCATTTCAGTTTCAACTATTTATCAAGTGGTTAAAGGTATTTTGGGAGTTGCTGTTATTCAGACTATTATTCAGGCAATTGGATTGTTTTGGGCCGATATTCCATACGCGGGAATTTTGACTTTGATCTGTCTGATATTTTCAATTTTGCAGATTGGCCCTATTATAATTAATATTGGCGTTATTATTTACCTTTTCTCAACAGGAGATTCTGGTTATGCTATCTTTTGGACGGTGTTTTTCATTATCAGCGGATTATCAGATAATGTCCTAAAACCATTATTGCTAGGAAAAGGCGCTCTTGTGCCAATGCTCGTTATTTTCCTAGGTGTAATTGGTGGTTTTATCATGTCGGGTTTCATAGGATTGTTTGTTGGGCCAATTGTGTTTTCAATAGGTTATAAATTGTTCGTTGCTTGGTTGGATGACAATCCAGAACCTGTTGCAGAACCTGTGGACGATATTGAAATTAGTTAATTGTGAAATGTTAATTGTAAGATGTGAGTATCATTTTACTTTTCACATCTAACATTTCACACTTTAAACTTTTTACACATGAATTAACAATTCACCATTTATAATTCACAATTAAAAGAAGTATTTTTGCAGGATTATAATTTTAGCAAATGAAACGTTCCGGTACAGCAGATCTTCCTTTACATTATGGACATGTTCCATTATGGCTTGCTGAGCGGATGTCTAAACTTGGTTTTGCAATTGTAG
Organism: Flavobacterium tyrosinilyticum; assembly: GCF_023656565.1. Lineage (GTDB taxonomy): Bacteria > Bacteroidota > Bacteroidia > Flavobacteriales > Flavobacteriaceae > Flavobacterium > Flavobacterium tyrosinilyticum. The sequence continues at coordinate 986,813 of NZ_JAMOKG010000003.1, read as the reverse complement.
AAACGATTGCAATGGAATTTTCTACTGCCGAAGTTATAAGTAAATTGAGCAATCCATTTTGGTTTCAGAGTTTTGGAGCCGTAATGGGAATGGATTGGCATTCGTCTGGAATTACAACCTCGGTGCTTGGAGCATTAAAAAAATCGGTGAATCCGCACTCCAAAGAACTCGGAATTTATATCTGCGGAGGCAAAGGAAAACATTCGATGGCAACGCCGCAGGAACTTTTATTTGTTGGCGAAAAAACAGGCCTCGACGGAGTTAATCTTGCCAGCTGTAGCCGACTTACCGCAAAAGTAGACAATACCGCCATTCAGGACGGATTTCAATTGTATCAGCATAATTTTATTGTCGATAATAAAGGGCAATGGGCTGTAATTCAGCAGGGAATGAATCCTGATTCTAGAACTGCCAGAAGATACCATTGGCATTCGCAAGATTTAAAGTCTTTTATAAATGAACCGCACACTTTTATTTATGGCGAAAATCAAGGTGCAATTTTAAATCTTACAGCAAATGCGGCCACAAAATCTCGTGAAGGTATTTTAGAATTGGTAAAAGAGTCGCCAGTTAAAATCATAAAAGAAATGCAGCATCTTTCTATGCCCGCGCATCACGACGTGAGAATGGAAGATGTGAATATGAAAAGACTGGGCGCTATGCTTTGGGCTACTCATGAAAACAAGCCAGAAGATTTTGAAGAATTACTGCTTTTAAAAGGAATGGGGCCAAGAGCTTTGCAGTCGTTGGCTTTGGTAAGCGAAATAATCTACGGAACTCCAACACGATTTGATGATCCAGCCCGTTTTTCTTTTGCTCATGGCGGAAAAGACGGACATCCGTTTCCTGTTCCCGTTAAAATCTACGATGAAACAATAGACACGTTGCAAAGAGCCATTAATCGGGCTAAAATTGGGAATAGCGATAAATTGAGCGCTATTAAGAAACTATCTGAAATTTCAAGAAAAGCAGAAGAAAGTTTTATGCCAAATTCCAATTTTGATGCTCTTGTTCAAAGAGAAAGAGAAGAATCGCACAAATATGGAGGAAGAACCGTTTTTGGCGATGCGAAACCTCCAAAAAAGAAACCTATAAACCCAAACAATCAGCTGGAATTATTTTAAAGAATCATAATTATCTATCTGCCTTTTTAGTTATACAAAAAATCAATAATGTCACAAAACGAAAAATCAATTTATACCTTACAATTCATTTTGCTTTGTTTGAGTTCTCTATTATTTTCATCGAGTTTTAATATGATGATACCCGAACTTCCCAATTATTTAAGCAGTTTGGGAGGAGCAGAGTATAAAGGACTTATTATTTCCTTATTTACCTTGACGGCCGCAATTTCTCGTCCGTTTAGTGGTAAACTTACCGATAAATGGGGACGCGTTCCGGTTATGGCAATAGGATCTTCGGTATGTGTGATCTGCGGATTTCTGTATCCAATTTTGAGTTCTGTTTCAGGATTTTTGCTTTTGCGTTTAGTTCATGGTTTTTCGACAGGATTTAAACCTACGTCAACTTCGGCTTATGTGGCAGATATTATTCCGCAACACAGATGGGGAGAAGCACTCGGAATGCACGGATTATGTTTTAGTATTGGTGGGGCGCTAGGACCAGCGCTGGGCAGTATGATTGTGAATTTGTACGGAATCAATGTCATGTTTTATACTTCGTCGTTTTTGGCTTTCTTTTCTATTATTATTGTAATGAACATGAAAGAAACCCTTGTGACAAAAGAAAAATTGAACCGATCAATGTTCGTTATAGGCAAAAACGATATTGTAGATAGAAATGTATTTCCAGCAGGAATTATCACTTTTCTTTCGTACACCGCTTTCGGACTTATTTTAACCTTAATTCCAGATTGGAGTGAGCATTTAGGAGCAACAAATAAGGGAATATTTTTTACTGCTTTTACGGTAGCTTCAGTCATGGTTCGTTTTGCAGCAGGAAAAGTTTCCGACAGGCACGGCCGTCCAAAAGTGATTATGGCTGGATTAATCATCACTTCGATTGCTCTTTTTGTAATAAGTGCAGGAAGAGATATCAATATGTTATTAATCGGAGCCGGAATTTATGGAGTCGGCACCGGTATTTTGTCACCAGCCATTAGTGCTTGGACGATTGATATGAGTAATCCTGAGCATAGAGGAAAAGCGGTCGCAACGATGTATATTTCGATGGAACTCGGAATCGGTTTAGGAGCTCTTTTAGGAGGGACTTATTATAATGATCAAATCAACCGTATACCGCAAATCATTAGATTTGATATACTCGTGCTAGTTCTAGGAATTGTTTATCTTACGTATTGGGCAAGAAATAAAAGGAGAATGAAAGCGTAATTTTATAGCGCCTTATTATTTTTGAATCGCTAACTGCACTTTAAAATTACCATAATACGGATTGTCGGCCATTAGAGAATGTCCGATGACTAAAATATGAGTCCCTTTTTGTTGAAGCGGCATTTTCATATCCATTCCAAAAGGGCCGTCTGAGGTTTTATCCGGAAAAATAATTTGATTAAAACGAATGTTTCCTTTTCCTGCATCTGGAACAATTTGAGCGTTTAATTCTCCCAAATCTTCATTTTTAAATTGGACATAAACTTTTGAATGTAAAGAATCTAAATGGCCTTCTGCTGAAAACACATTTTCTTCATTCTTAAAATTCATAGCAATAGTGTCGCCCATTTGTTCATTTTCCTGTTTTTTTTCTTGTTGAACAACGGGCGTCGGTGCTTCAGCAGCAGGTTTTTTGTTTTCCTTTTGCTGACATGAAAAGAAGAAAATTGGAATTAGAAATAGAAGCAAATTTTTCATATCAGTATTTTTTAGCTTACCATTTCAAAACTTCCAGGTTTTTCTTCATTCTTATCGTATTCTCCGTCAATATCATTTAACTCTTCTTCTTCCCAGTCATTTTCATCATACTCTGAATCGAAATCATATTCAAGATTGTCTTCCAGTTCTCCAAGCTCTAGATTGTAGTGATTAGAAGCTGTCAGTCTATTATTGTAATCACCCTCTAAAAAGTCGTCATAATTTAGTAGTAGTTGTTCTTCATAAGAATTCATTTCAAATTCTTCAGATGCGTAATTTTCATATCTCATAATAATCGGTTTTAAAGGATGAATAATAATTATCTCAATTTTTAGATTATTCTAAAATTACTGTCTTAATCTGCTAACTGTTTTATATAATTTTTTTATAGTATTGTCAAATTTTCATTTACCCTTAAATTTAACCATAAAAAAGCAAAAGTTTGAAAATACGAGTGCTTTTTTCAACTATAGTGTTGCTATTCAATATTATTAAGATTAATCATATTGAATTTTATTCAAAAATGTTTACGAAATCCTTTGCGTTTTTTTTAACTTAATAATCTTTTGGCTTTTAACATTAAAATTGTTTAATATTGCGTTTTTGATCCTCACTTTTTATTAATTAATGTCTGTTTATAGCAAATATGCTGATCATATCTTATTAAATCTCCTTAAGGATGATGATCAATTGGCCTATACAGAAATTTTCGAAAGATATTCTAGACTTTTAGTAAATCATGCCTACAAAATGACGGGAAATCATGATGAGGCCAATGATGTTGTTCAGGAAGTTTTCTTGTTTATCTGGAACAAGCGTCGGGAATTGGAAATCACAGGATCATTATCTTCTTATTTATACAAAGCAACCAAAAACAGAATCTTGAATCATATTGCTCACGAAAAAGTAGTTTCTCGTTACGCAGATTCTTTTTCAAACTTTATTGAAAATGATTATGTTTTTGCAGATTCTAAACTCAGAGAAAAAGAATTGGAAGCTATTATTGAAAACGAAATTGCTTTGCTTCCAGAAAAAATGCGTGAAGTTTTTCTTTTAAGAAAAGTAGAAGAACTGTCATACGACGAAATTGCACTTCAATTGAACATAACAGATAAAACGGCTAAACAGCAAGTTTATAATTCGCTAAAAATTCTTCGCGGAAAGCTAAAATCGGCGTTGAATGTTTTTGTGTGGTAAATTTTTCTTGTTCTTTTTGTTAAATTTTCAAATAAAAACTATCCATAAAAGCCTCATTAATAAAGAGAAACTAACGTTTCAATGAATTTATTAATGATAAATTAATATTTTTTTGATTTTCATCTATGACAAAACCCCTTCCTAACTGTCTTATTATAAAACAAGACAAAATTTCGTGTTGTAATTATGAATGAAACTGAATTTTTAGAACTGCTTAAAAAACATCAAAATGGCACTTTATCTAATGAAGATAAAGACAAACTTGATGCGTGGTATTTGCATAAAGCGGCAAATAATACTAAACAGCTTAGCGAATACGAACTAGCAGATAGTTACGAACATTTGAAATCGAGACTTCCTTTGGTAAAGCAACCAAAAGTGATTACTCTTTGGCCGCGTGTTGCCGCCGCCGCATCTATTGCGTTACTTTTTGGCGTTGGAATATTCTATTTTACAAAATCGGAAGTAGGAGTAGAACAAGAAAATATTCAGGTTGTCGAAAAACCAACAGAAATTGCCCCAGGCGGAAATAGAGGAATTTTAACGCTTTCGAACGGAAAGCAGATTGTTCTTTCTGATATTTCCTCAAAAGATATTATTGCTAAAGAAGATCAAGATGAGGTAACCATTAAAATGGATGCCAATGGAGTGATTACTTATGTAATAAACCCAAATGCTGATGCTTCAGAAGAAGATGCAAATTCATTTAATACACTTTCGACTCCAACGGGCGGACAATATAATATTGTTTTGGCGGATGGAACAAAAGTATTTTTGAATGCTGTTTCGTCTATCAAATATCCGACTCAGTTTAATGGCGATCAAAGAATTGTTGAGCTAGAAGGAGAAGCTTATTTTGAAGTTGCTAAAAATAAAAGCAAGCCTTTCTTAGTAAAATCAGCGAACCAAACAATCGAAGTTTTAGGTACACATTTTAATGTCCATGCTTACAATAATGAATCTGTAGTAAAAACTACATTGTTAGAAGGAAGTGTTGCCGTTTCTTCTAAAAATCAGAAAGCGATTTTAAAGCCAGGCCAACAATCCAATATATCTGAAAGTTCTAGTAAGATTGCCGTTAAAGAGGTGGATACCGAAGCTGCAATCGCTTGGAAAAACGGCCGATTCAAATTTGATAATGCCGATTTAAAATCTGTAATGAAACAATTGGAGCGCTGGTACGGAATTAAAGTCGAATACCGCGGTGATGTCTCGGATGTGAGATTTAACGGAGGTACATTTAGAAATAAAAATTTGTCTGAGGTATTAAAAGTACTTGAGCTTAGTAATATAAAATTTAAGGTTGAAGGAAAAACGATTATTGTGTATCCATAAGATCTTATTTAACCGATTATATTGAGTCTATAAACTAAAAAACCAGAGGCAGTTGCGATGCTTCTGGTTGTTTAAAAAGTTTATAGCCAATATAAGTTGTCCACTATTGTTTAACTATAACCAATGTAAATGTATGAAATTAAATTTACAACCAAAAAAACCTTACAAAAAACTTAAAAAAAAGATTCCTAAAGTTCATTTTTCTGCCCATTTATGGGCGTTATGCGCTGTTTTTATGGTGTTGTGCAGTTTTACTGGACAAGCCCAAAACATCACCATTAATTTTAAAGGTGCATCGCTTGAAACAGTTTTAAAAGAAGTAGCCAAACAGGCTAATCATGAAGTTTTATACACTCAAAAACTGCTGAAAGATTCTAAACCTGTAAGCATTAATGTTAAGAATGCGAGTTTGAATGAAACTTTAAATCAAATTTTTAAAACTCAAAATTTAAAATACAATATTACCAATCAAACCATTGTAGTAACTGCTACAAAAGAAAAAGGGGAGAGCTTGGGAAACGAATTAATCAACATTCGCGGAAAAGTACTAAACAATAAAAACGAACCTTTTCCGGGAGTAACGGTTTCTCTTTCTGGAACCAACAGAGTTAGCATTACTGATTTTGATGGAGGTTTTTCTTTTGACGGTGTTCCTGCTGATGGTATTATTGAATGTACAGGATTAACGATCGAGAAAAAAACTTTTGGCATTGGCGGAAGAACACAATTAAATCTTATTGTGGAAGACAAAGTTGCCGCAATGAAAGAAGTGGTAATTACAGGGTATCAGACTTTAGAAAGAAGCCATTCAACCGGTTCTATTTCAACAGTAAGCGAGAAAACTTTAAATGAAAATATCAATACTGATTTAGCAAGTGCCCTAGAAGGTCGTGTGGCAGGTTTAGTATTTCAAAAAAATCCAACAGGAGGCGGTGCAGATACACCTATATTAAGAGGTATGGGAACTTTTTCGGTATCAGAAGTTGGATTCAGTCCGCTTTTGGTAGTGGATGGTCTTCCGACTGAATTGACTCTGGAAGATATTAATCCGTACGATGTTGAAAGTATAAATGTTCTTAAAGATGCGGCGGCGGCTTCTATTTATGGCTCCAGAGCGGCAAACGGAATTATCGTTATCGTTACTAAAAAAGGAAACGGTAAATTAAAAGTAAACATCAACTCGGATTTCTTTGTTTCAACCAAGCCCAATTTAAGAGATATGAATTACGCTTCAACAAGCGATTTAATCGATTTTGAACAGGCAGTTTATAACAGAGAAAGAGGCAGATTTGCAGATACAGCTACAATGTTCAGCAATTATGGAGATATTGGGAACAGCAGTATGAAATATTACAGTCCGCTTTATCAGCTGAACAGAAATTTAGAAGAAGGAAAAATCAACAGTGCAGATTACGAAAGTACTATTGCCCAGTGGAGAAAGAATGATTATGCCAAAGATTACCGCGATAATGTGTGGCAGAATGAATTTAGACAGCGTTACAATGTGTCGTTTTCTGGAAGTACAAGCAGACAAAATACATACGTGTCATTGAATTATGACGAGGCAAAAAATCGTATAAAATTCAATGACAGCAGATCATTTAATTTGTATGCTAAAAGCAGTTTTCAGGTAAACAACTGGTTAAATGCTACATTTGGAATTAACGGAACGTACAGTAATGATAATGTTACAGATAATGATTTCAATAATTATGATATCCAAAAAAGATACGAACGCATTACAGACGATAATGGTAATTTAGTAGTATCACCTTTTGTTGGAATTAAAGACGGATTTACTTCCAGCGGTGTTATTAATCCTGCTGCTGCAGAAAAATTGGCCACTTTAAGCGGATTTAAACCTATGACTTTTAATGTTCTGGATGCACTTCAGGAAGGAATTTTAAAAGAAAAATCATTAAGCTTAAGAGCATTTGGAAATCTTAAAGCGAAATTATGGAGAGGTTTAAGCCTTAGTACGCAATTTCAATACGAAGTTAGAAGAAATGATAACGAACAGTTTTATGATGTTAACTCATATAAAATGCGTTACGCCATTAATGCTTTAACAGCTTATAATCCTGCAACTAATGCATATACCTATTTAGAAGGTTTTTCTACTGGAGGCAGATACAAACAAATAAGCAACCAGTCAACTAATTATTCTTTTAGAAACCAATTAGACTATACTCAGGATTTCAGTGAAGGGAAACATTCTATTAACGCATTGGCTGGTTTTGAAATGCGAGAAACTTTTCTTCCAAGAACGATTGAACAGTTACGATATGGTTACGATCCTGTAACGCTTTCTTCGGCTGTAATCAATAATCTTGCATTAAGCCAGACTGGAACGCCAAGTTATATGTACGGAAACAACCGAACTTTATCTGCATTGTCACGAACACAAACTGAGATTCTTCACCGTTACTTTTCGGTTTTTAGTACTTTGGGGTACACTTTCTTATCAAAATATAACGTAACAGGAAGTTACCGAGTAGACCGAGCAGATTTATTTGGAGTTGATCCAAAATATAAAAACCGCCCTTTGTGGTCAACAGGTTTTGGATGGAATGCGAGTAATGAAGAATTCATGAAAGAAATAAAATGGGTTACGGCGCTTAAAGTGAGAGCAACTTATGGTGTTAACGGAAATATAGATCAAAGTACAACGCCTTACGTAACGGCTACGAGAAGAAATGATAATTTATATCAGTCATTGCAATACACTAATATTAGCGGACAGCCCAACCCAATGTTAAGATGGGAAAAAACACAAAGTACCAATTTAGGGGTAGATTACAGTTTGTTTAGAGCAAAATTAAACGGTAGTATTGATATCTATCGTAAATATAGCAGTGATTTATTGGCTACGACCGATTTAGATCCAACTGTTGGGGCATTAAACAGAAGAATTAATGCAGGAGCTTTATTAAACAAAGGAATTGAGTTCAGTGTTGGTTCAGATTGGTACAATAACGGAAGTTTCCGTATTGGTTCTAATGTGATTTTAGCCTTTAACAGAACAACAGTTGAGAAAATTACAAGAGCCGAATCGTCAGCTGCTTCTTATGTTAGTTCGCCCTTAAATTATTTCTTAATAGGAGAAACTTACAATAGTTTGTACACTTACAAATACGGCGGAACGGTTAATGGATATCCTTATGTTTTAGATGAAAACGGAAATCCGGCAGTCACTTTTGATGCAAATGGTGTTCCTGTATCAAGTTCTATTAAAACAGTTAACTCCCCAAAAGCTTTGGTAAATATGGGAAGTTTGACGCCAACTTACTCTGGTTCGTTATCACAGCGTTTTTCATATAAACAATTTGATTTGAATTTCTTATTTGTTTTCTCAGGCGGAAATGTAATGCGAAAAGAAGTTCTGGATACAGGTTCTGATGCTGTAAACCTTTCTGGTATTGCAGATCGTTATACAGATGCAAATCCAAATGGAAATACACGTTTGTATGTGGATTATGATGAAAGTGTTAGAAATTATGCCGTAACAATGAGCAGTTTATGGAGAAATTCAGATGTAAATGTTGTAGATGGCGATTACATCAAACTTAGAAACATTTCATTTGCTTATAATTTACCAAAAGCTTTTGCTGGTAAAATGAATATTTCTTCGGCTAAGTTTACTTTTCAGATGAATAATATTTGGTATTGGAGTGCAGCAGGAAACCATATTGATCCTGAGGTTTATTCTGCCAATTCAGCTACACGTAATTTACCATTGCCAAAAACATATTTGTTTGGCTTTAATCTTACTCTTTAAATTATGAAACATTTATATATTTCAATTCTGTCAGTAATGATGTTTTCAGTAACATCTTGCGAAGAATATACAGACATAACACCAAAAGGATCTTTAGTAGTCGAAACAGCCGATCAGTTTCACGAAATGGTTTCACTTCCGGGGCGCGGTTATCCAATCAATAACTTTCAATACTTATCTGACGATCAATGGATGAGAGAAGCCAACGTAATCGGAAGAACGCCAAACATTGATATTCTTAATTTTACTTTTGATGAAAGCGTAGACAGAGTTTCGTTATTAAGTGGGTCAAGCTTTTATAATCAGGCTTATAATTATATCAACAGATGGAATACCATTATTTCATTAGTAGACAATAGTAAAGGCGATGCAAATACAAAACAATTAGCAAAAGCCGAAGCTCAGATTTACAGAGCCTACGATCACTTTTTATTAGTAAACACTTACGCAAAAGGCTATGATCCAAATACTGCAGCAACAGATGGCGGAATCTGTATTATGGATAAATTTGATTTAGAAGCACAGCCTTCAAAATCTACCGTGGCGCAGGTTTATGATTTTATTCAGCGAGATATAGAAGAAGCATTACCTTATCTTCAGGAAAAACCACTTGATGTTTATCATCCGTCTTTAGCATTTGCTTATGCTTTTAAAGCTAAAGTGCATTTGTTTAAAAGAGAAATTGCGCAAGCTCAGGCAGCAGCAGAAAAGTCGTTAAGCTACAATAACCAAATTTTTGATATGGTAGCTTACAGCAAACAAGGAGGACCAACTGCAGTTGCAGTACCGGCAGCCAATAATATAGAAGTATTGAGCTATATGTACATGACAGGTTATAATGAAATGAATTTTGGTCAGCTTTATGTCATCAGTCCGGAATTAAGAACTTTATTTGGTACCAACGATGCCCGCTTCAATTTGTTTTTTAATTCTACAAGCGCAACCAATTTAGATCAGGGTTCAAATACAGCATATTGGGCAACACAATACACCAGATTTTTCTATCCTACTGTGGGTATGAAAACGACAGAAGTATATCTAATTTTGGCAGAATGTTATGCCAGAGATAATAAGTTTAATGAAGCCGTTACGGTTTTAAATACATTGAGAGCAAAACGTATTTTATCGGGAACGGTAAACTTAGAAGTTCCTGCTACAAGAAAAGAAACAATGGAACTTGTTATTAATGAAAGAAGAAAAGAATTGCTTTTAGGCTTTAACCGTTTCTTTGATTTAAAGAGATTAAATACGGAAACCGAATTTGCTAAAACCATTACAAGAGTATTTCCTTTGGTAAACAAAACTGTTCCTCAAAAAACATATACGTTACAGCCAAACTCTAGATTGTATATTATCCCGTTTCCCTTATCGGTTTTGCAGAAAAACCCGAAACTGACATTAAACACAGACGAAAAAGTCCCATTTTAATTTAGATGAAAAAGTTAATTATATCTCTAATCATGCTGTCGTGTTGGCAGCATGGTTTTGCTCAGACTCCCGAAAAGAAAGCCGATAGTACCAGCACACAGCCAAAAGGTATGCAGGCTTACAATAAAATAATTACCGATAAAGCTAAAAACAAATCAGGTCTTTTTACGGTTAGCCAAGTTGATACTAAATATTACTTTCAAATTCCAGATAGTTTATTTAATCGATACATGCTTGTTGTAACGAGATATCTTTCAACGCCCGAAGGTTTTGGGAATTTTGGCGGAGAAAAAGCGAATGAGCAGACTATTTATTTTGAAAAAGGTTCCAATAATACGGTTTATTTAAGATCGCTGCAATACAGACAAGATGTTCGTTCTTCAGATTCTATGCTAGCAAAAGCATTAGAAGGAAGTAATGAGAATCCGATTGTGGCTGCGTTTCCAATAAAAACAACCAATCCAGACACCAAAGATGTGGTTATTGAAGTAACAGATGTTTTCAAGAAAGATAATGCGATGTTCTCTATCGGAAGTCAGGACAAAACAGAGAAAAAATTAACGTCTCTTGCCGATGACAAATCTTTTGTTGAAAGTATTGATGCATATCCAATTAATATTGAAACCAAAACAACAAAAACGTATACCAGTTCTACTTCAAGCAGTGGAAGCATAACATTGCGATTGAATACTTCGATTGTATTACTTCCGAAAACGCCAATGCGCAAACGTTTCTTCGATGAAAGAGTAGGTTATTTTGCCAATAAATATGTTTTGTTTGACGACGATGAACAGCGTGCTCAAAAGAAATTTATTGTGCAGCGCTATCGTTTAGAACCAAAAGACAAGGATATTAAAAAATACTTGAGAGGCGAATTGGTAGAACCAAAAAAACAGATTGTTTATTATATCGATCCAGCAACGCCAAAAAAATGGAGGCCTTATTTAATTGCGGGTATCAACGATTGGCAGAAAGCTTTTGAAGCAGCAGGTTTCAAGAATGCCATTGTGGGTAAAGAATGGCCAGAAGACGATAAAACCATGAGTTTGGAAGACGCAAGATATTCTGTAGTGCGATATTTAGCTTCTGAAACACCAAATGCTTACGGGCCAAGAATTAGTGATCCAAGAAGTGGTGAAATTATGGAAAGCCACGTTGGCTGGTATCATAATGTAATGAAATTGGTGCAGCGATGGTACATGATTCAGGCTGGGCCTTTAGATCCAAGAGCAAGAAAAATGCATTTAGATGATGAGTTAATGGGGCAATTAATCCGTTTTGTGTCTTCTCACGAAATAGGACATACCATTGGTTTACGTCATAATATGGGAGCGAGTAGTGCAACTCCGGTTGAAAAACTTCGTGATAAAAAATGGGTAGAAGCAAATGGACATACGGTTTCTATTATGGATTATGCTCGTTTTAACTACGTAGCACAGCCAGAAGATAATATTAGTCCAATAGGTCTTTATCCGCGTATTGGGAGTTATGATAAATGGGCTGTTGAATGGGGATATAAATATTACCCAAACACGAAAGATGAGTTTGAAGAAGAGAAATTATTGGCCAAATTAACCACTGATAGTTTAACGGCAAATCCTAAATTATGGTTTGGTGGAGAAGGAAAAGACGAAGATCCGCGTAGTCAATCAGAAGATCTTGGAGACGATGCGGTACTTGCCAGCGATTACGGAATTAAAAACCTGAAGCGCGTTGTGCCTCATCTTATCGAATGGACTTATCAGCCAAACGATCCCTACGATAATTTAGCAGACATGCATAAAGCAGTAGTAAGACAATACGGATTGTATTTGTATCATGTTCTGAAAAATATCGGAAACAATTACGTTACAAAACGAACAGTCGATGAAAAAGGAGTAGTTTATAAACCAGTTCCTAAAGCAAAAGTAAAGGCAGCGATAGATTATTTGGGAAGACAATTGTTTGTTTCTCCACTTTGGATGTATCCGCAAGAAATTGATGATTTGATTGCTTTAAAGAGAGAAGATCAAATCTCCGATCAGCAGAATCAGGTTTTAAATATGCTGTTGAGTTCAGGAATGCTTTACAATATTAACCTCAAATCAATGCAGTCGGAAGGAGCTTATACGGTTCCAGAATTTTTGAACGATGTGCAACAAACCGTTTGGGTTAAATTTAGCGGAGATGAAAAACAAGATTTTTACAGAAGAGGTTTTCAGCGCGGTTATATCGAAAAATTAGGCATGCTTTTATTGCCGAAAGAATTAGAACCTGGAAAAGCAGCAAATGCAGCACAGCGAAGTGATGTGAAATTATACGCAAAACAGCATCTTTTAAAATTGAAAACGGATATTGAAAAATTAAAAACTTCAGTAACAGGAATCAATAAAGATCATTATGAAAGCATTTTGATTGACATCGATAAAATCATTACCAAATTAGATAAACCTACATCATGAAAAATTTATTAGTTATAGCATTTATTTTCTGTAGCTTTTTAGCTCAGGCACAGCTTACATCAAAAGAAGAAGTAACTCCTGATTTGGTTGCGAAGCGTGAAGCAGAGAAAAAAGAAATCACAAAAAGTTATTTGGCTTTAAAAAACAGTTTTTTAACATCAGACAGTTTAGCGGTTGTTAAAAATGCAGAAGCTTTAAAAAGCGCATTAAAAAACTTCAAGTTTAAAAAGTTAAATTTAGAAAACATGAATGCAGCTACAACTTCGAGAAAAGAGATTATCGAATTGGCAACGGCACTAACGGCAACAAAAAACATCAACAAACAGCGTAAGATTTTTGAAACACTCTCGATAAAATATTGGGATCAGGCTCCAAAATTTAAACCTGCTGATGAGACATTATATTTGCAAATTTGCCCAATGACAGGTGCGGTTTGGACAAGTGACAGTAAGGAAATCAAAAATCCGTACTACCCAAAAAACATGCTGACTTGTGGTGAAGTAAAAGCAAGTTTATAATTTTTTTAATTTTGAATTAGTTGGATGAATGCGGTATTCTTTGTAGGGAAGCCGTATTTGTCGTTTATGAGAATAAGACTTTTAAGTTTGAATTAAATAAAAAAAAGCCTGTAAACAAAAGTTTACAGGCTTTTTTGTGGAGTCGCCGGGAATCGAACCCGGGTCCAAACGAGCAATTAAAGAGCTTTCTACACGTTTATTTCCTGATTGAATTTTCGATGTTGAGCTAGGCCAGAAACAACCACCCAACACTTATCTTCTTAATTTTCGAAATCCACCCGAAGCTCATGGAAATCTAGGTTTATTTTTACGGTTCCCCTGAACGGAACGCCACAAACCAAGGCTTTCCAGGAGAATCCAGCTTCTCTACCTTGTAGAGACGTGGCGCAATCTTACTATGATTCGGATTATGCAGCTAAAGCGTAATTATTTTCGCCGTGTAAAAGTTCGAGATCTTATATTTACGAGCAAGGTCTCAATGCTCGACGTGCTTACTGTTCAATTCGACTCGCTGTCAAAACCAGTCGACCCCAAAAATAAGTCTGCAAATTTAGAGTATTTGAAATTACTTTCTGCTAAAAATTTCAGAAAAATTTTGTTATTCTTCGTCTTTAAAATTAAAAGGGTAATCTCCAAAGACAGGAGCTAGTTTACGAACTGCATAAGTGTTTCTGGTCATCTTATTTGATAACGCAATAATCGTTACGCCTTCGTTCATCAAAGTAATGTAAGATGAGGTATTTCCATGCCACCAGCCATTATGAAAATAGAAATTCTGACCTGTTTCCCAGTTAATCATTCTAATTCCAAGACCATAATTTTTAGTTCCTTTACGTTCGTTGCTGTAACCTGTGTATACTTGTTTCAACAATTCAGGTTTTAAGAAATCTGGTGACTGTCTTGCTCTATCAAATTTTAAAAGATCTCTAGCGGTAGAGAAAATGTTTTTATCGCCGTAAACATTGTCTAGATAATCGAAACCAATTTCTACGCCGTTGCCTTTATACGATGGAACAATTTTTTTTCTGTCTTTATCATCGTCAAAAACGTAGGTGTTTTTCATTCCTAGTGGCTTAAAAATCATTTCAGACATGGCTTCTTTATAACTTAAACCAGTAATTTTTTCGATAATAAGCGCCAACATTGCATAGTTAGTATTACAGTAGCTAAAACGTGTTCCTGTTCTAGATTCTAAACCAATATCTTTTGTTGCTAAAATATCAAGAATATCTTTATTGGTTAATTGATTATGTCGGTCCCAAATCGATTTATCATGATCTGTGAAATAAGCATAGTTGCGCATTCCGGTACGATGATCCAATAACATTCTTATGGTGCACTCTTCGTATGGAAAAGTTTTTAGGATCGTATTTACCTTTTGGTCCAATTCAATTTTACCTGCATTAACCAACTTTAAAACTGCTGTAGCCGTCAAAACTTTACTTACCGAAGCAATTTGTACAGGTGTTTCAGGCGTTATTTTGGTTCCTTCATTTTTATTGGCAAAACCGTTATATCTTTCAAATAAAATCTGTCCGTTTTTGGCAACCAAGAAGCTCCCGTTCATGTTATTATTAGGCCAGTTTTTATTATAAAAGTGATTTATTCTGCCCACAACCGAGTTTTTGTATGCTTGAGAAACTTTCGGTTCTTCACCTAACGGTTTCATTTTAGGTAAAGTATCTTCGACTGTTTGAGTAGTATCTGTTGTTGTTTTTTTGTTTTGACCACAAGAACTTAAAACAAGCATTGAAAAAAGTAATTGTGGTATCTTTGTCTTTTTAAGGAAAGTCATTTGCATCGTTCTTTAAAAACAAATATATCGAATTCAATTTTGTTGTATTCTTAGTTCTGAGGCTTTAATTTGTGTTTTTTAACATAATATTAAGAAAAGTAAATTTTAGTCGATTGTTTTTCAGCTTTTAACGGTTTTGAAACATTTTAAATTGAATTTTAGAAACAAAATTTTAACTAAATTTGTTATATTTGAAACAAATACATTGAAAAAAGTTATATTATTTAATATTAAAAAATCAGTTTAAATGAAATTTGGAATCATAAAAGAGAGAAAAAATCCGCCAGATAGAAGAGTTGTTTTTTCTCCAAATGAATTGACTAGGTTAAAACAGCTTTATCACGATGCTTCTGTAAAAGTGGAGAGTTCTGATATAAGAATATTTTCTGATGATGATTATAAAAATATGGGAATTACCGTTGCCGATGATGTATCTGACTGCGATGTATTATTTGGTGTAAAAGAAGTTCCCGTAGCCGATTTGATTCCTAATAAAGCCTATTTCTTTTTTTCTCATACGATTAAAAAACAGCCTCACAACAGAAAATTGCTTCAGGCAATTTTAGAAAAAAACATCGATTTATACGATCACGAAACAATTGTAGACGAACATGATCGTCGTTTAATTGGTTTTGGAAGATACGCTGGAATGGTTGGTGTATATAACGGAATTCGTGCTTTCGGAATTAAATTCGAATTGTTCAAACTTCCTAAAGCAGAGACACTTTCAGGAAAAGAAGATTTGATTAAGCATTTAAAACGAATCACAATGCCGGCTCTTAAATTTGTAGTTACGGGAACTGGAAAGGTGGGGAGTGGAGCAAAAGAAATTTTGGATGCGATAAAAGTAAAAGAAATTACGATTGATAATTATCTGACTAAAAAATACGCTCAAGCGGTTTATGTACAGTTGGATGTTTTGGAATATAACAAAAGAAAAGACGGTCAGGTTTTAGATTTTACAGATTTTGTGAATCATCCGGAGGAATATGAATCTGATTTTGAAAGATTCACGAAGGTTTCTGATATTTATTTTGCCGGACATTTTTATGCAAGTAATGCGCCAATGATTTTAACAAAAGAAATGCTGAATGCAAGCGACTGCAAATTGAAAGTTGTAGCTGATATTTCTTGTGATGTTAATGGGCCAATTGCTTGTACAATTCGCTCATCCACAATTGAAGAACCTTTGTATGGTTATTTTCCTTTAGAAGATCGTGAAGTAGATTTTTTTCATCCTGCTGCAGTTGCGGTAATGGCGGTAGATAATTTACCATGCGAAATCCCTAAAGATGCGAGCGAAGGTTTTGGAGAACAGTTTATGGAACATGTAATTCCAGCTTTCTTCAACGGTGATAAAGACGGAATCTTAAAACGCGCCAAAATCACTGAAAATGGAAAATTGACGCAAAGATTCAGTTATTTACAGGATTATGTAGACGGGAAATAAGTTTTTTTGGTTTCAAGTTTCAGGTTTCACGTTATTAAAAAAGGGAGAAAATTTAAAATTTTCTCCCTTTTTTAATTAAGTTAGGTTTTATTCGTCAAGCATTTCAAAACATGAAACATGAAACATGAAACATGAAACATGAAACAAAAAAACTAAACCATCTCCTCAGGTTTCACCCAAGCATCAAAATCTTCTGGTGTTACGTAGCCTAAACGAACAGCTTCTTCTTTAAGAGTAGTTCCGTTTTTGTGGGCGGTTTGTGCTATTTCTGCTGCTTTGTAATATCCGATTTTAGTGTTTAAAGCGGTAACTAGCATTAACGAATTATCTACCAATTCTTTTATTCTTTTATGATTAGGTTCGATTCCTTGTGCGCAATGTTCATCAAAAGAAACACAAGCATCTCCTAATAATTGTGCCGATTGCAAAAAGTTGGCTGCCATTACTGGTTTGAAAACATTCAATTCATAATGACCTTGCATTCCTCCAACTGCAATTGCCATATCATTTCCAATAACTTGAGCGCAAACCATTGTTAAAGCTTCGCATTGTGTCGGGTTTACTTTTCCTGGCATGATTGAAGAACCTGGCTCATTTTCAGGAATATGAATTTCGCCAATTCCAGAACGCGGACCAGAAGCTAACATTCTGATATCATTGGCAATTTTGTTTAATGAAACAGCCAATTGTTTTAATGCTCCGTGTGTTTCTACAATAGCATCGTGTGCAGCAAGTGCCTCAAACTTGTTTTCTGCTGTTATAAAAGGATAATTTGTAAATTGGGCAATATATTCGGCTACTTTTACATCATAGCCTTTTGGTGTGTTTAATCCGGTTCCAACGGCTGTTCCTCCAAGCGCAATTTCAGATAAATGCGCTAAAGTGTTTTTTAGTGCTTTTAATCCGAAGGCCAATTGAGCAGCATAACCCGAAATTTCTTGACCTAAAGTTAATGGCGTTGCATCCATTAAGTGTGTACGCCCGATTTTGACTACGTCTTTGTATTCAGCTGCTTTTTTTGCTAATGTAGCGTGAAGTTTTTCTACACCAGGAATGGTAGTTTCGACCACCATTTTATAAGCCGCAATGTGCATTCCGGTTGGGAAAGTATCGTTTGACGATTGTGATTTGTTTACATCGTCATTGGCTTTAATAAATTGTTCGCCTTCGCCAATTTCAAAACCTTTAAGAACTTGAGCGCGATTGGCAATTACTTCGTTCACATTCATATTGCTTTGCGTACCAGAGCCCGTTTGCCAGATTACTAATGGAAACTGATCGTCTAGTTTGCCTTCAAGAATTTCGTCGCAAACAGCAGCGATAGCATCTCTTTTTTCGATTGGTAAAACGCCTAAATCATAATTGGCATAAGCGGCTGCTTTTTTTAAGTAAGCAAAACCTTCAATGATTTCTTTTGGCATAGATGCCGCAGGTCCGATTTTGAAATTGTTTCTGGAACGTTCTGTTTGTGCACCCCAATATTTATCGGCTGGGACCTGAACTTCGCCCATGGTGTCTTTTTCTATTCTGTATTTCATTATGTTGTTTGTAAAAATGTTATCTGTAAAATGTGAGTTGTTGGATTTAAGTTGTAATCTTTGAAATTAAAAGTAACACGGATAATGCTGATTTACTTCGTAAAAACGCGGATTAAATGGATTTTTTATTTTGGTGTTTTTAAATTTCTTTTGAAATATGAATTCTAGCCCCGATAGGAGTGGAAATCCTTTTATGTTTTTTCTTTAAAAACATAAAAGATTGTAGCGGATAGCGGGAAATAGCTCCTTAAAATACTCATATTCTTCTAATTTAGACAGTTGAATAATATTCAGAAAAAAGTCCTTATTTAAAATGAGTATAAATATACGTATAAATGTTATTTAACGAAAATTGATTTAGATTTTATTGCTGAGAAAAAATATATACCCTACATTTGTCGTAACATTCAAAAATTCCGGAAAACATGTTTGAATTTTCACAGTACTTAGGCTTTTTACTTTTCTTAACCATACTAACTATAGGGTTTTGGTTAATGTTTTTCTTAGTTGGTTTCGTATCTTATTGGGTTACGGGAGCAAGCTGGGAAATGATTAAAGAAAAAAGAGCCAGAAAAAGACAAGAAGAACAATCTATTAAATATTAGATTGATGTCATAAGAAAAGAACCCACTAGGGTTCTTTTTTTTGTGCCAAAAAAAGAAATTCCAATTCTGAATCCTTGGGAGAAATTCCAAATTCCAATACTTTGCGTTTAGAACTTTGCCAAAGTTTTAAGCTAAATCTAGTTTGCCCATTTTTGTCATTTCGATCGAAGGGAGAAATCTTCGCAAGTAGCTCGACAAAGATTGGACTTTCGTTGGGGAGTTTCTTAAGGGATTTAGTTCTCGTGTTCACCCATCCATTAGGGCTAAATTCCAAATTCCAATACTTTGCGTTTGGAACTTTGTCAAAGTTTTAAACTTTGACAAAGTTGAAGAGCCGACTAAAAAGGCTTAAAAATAAAAAATTCCAAATCCCAATTATAATTGGAATTTGGAATTTTTTGTATTGTTATTTTTTTATCCAATTTGGAATTTAAGCGATTTTAACCTGGAAATTCTCCGCCGCCTTCTCCGCCACCATCGTTTCTTGGCTGTGCGTTTTTATCTCTTTCGCTTTTTGGTTTGTTAAAACGGTAAGTGAATGATAAATTGAACTGACGTTTACGGAATTGGAATTCGCTATATGAATTTACATTGTCTAAGTAGGTGTAAGATCTCATTTTTCTTGAATTGAAAACATCGCTAATATTGAATGCAATAGTTCCTTTATCTTTCATAACATCTTTACTGAAAGCTGTATTCATTCCGAATTGACCTAAGTTTTTACCTTGAGCTGTTTTTTGCTCTCCGTTGTACATTGCTGTTAACTGCCAGTCAATTTTGTATGGTAATGTTACTTTAGAGTTTACTCTTGCAAACCAAGAATTTGCCTGATTGTCTAAATTTTGAACAATCTCGTTTCCTTGTGTGTCTGTATAACTGTGTTCTCCAGTTGTTTTTACATTAAAAAAGTTGAAGTTACTGTTTAATTTCCACCATTTGTATGGAGTGTAATTAAATGTAAATTCGAAACCAAATTTTTGCTCTTTTCCTAAGTTAATAGGTTGGCTTTTGATAACTGGGATTCCATTAACTTCATCACCTGTAGGAGATCGTACAAAGCTGAAAACGTCTTTTGTGTCTTCAAAATAGGCAGATGTATTAAAAGTTACTTTATCCCATTTTTTAATATAGCCAATATCATATTTGTCTGTTAAAGATGGATCCAAGTCTGGATTTCCTTGAAAGATATTAATGTTACTTGCATAGTTTACAGCAGGATTCATGAAACGACCTCTAGGTCTAGTTAAACGTTTACTGTAGCTAGCTGAGAAATTGCTCTGATCTGAGATTTCGTAACTAACAAAAGCACTTGGAAATAAGTTGTTGTATTTTTTAGTGTTGAAATCGCTGTTGTCTAATAAGTTAACTTGGATATTTGTGTCTTCCCATCGTAAACCAAATAAATAAGAGAATTTATTTACCTTGAAACCATATTGTGTATAAAGTGCATTGATGTTTTCTTTATACTCTAATGTATTTGATAAATTAGGATTTACTGTACCAGTATCATCTTTTACATAGTACACGTTATTTAGATCTCCAAAACTTCCTTTATAACCCGCTTCAAATTGACCGCCTTTTCCTAAAGGCAATACATAGTCTGTTTGAAAAAGAACTTGTTTCTGGATTTGATCATTTAAAGTAGTGTCAAATCTAGGAGAATCTTCAATAGTACTTTGGCTATCATCTGTATTTCTAGAAATAGAAAGATCTGCGGTAAGTTTGTGTCCTTTATCGTTGAAATTTTTAATTAAGTTTGAAGCATACTCAAAGTTTTCACTTCCAGTATCGGCATTATTTAAACGATAGGTTGTTCCTGTAAAATTATGAGCAGCATCATAGTTGTAATAGTTGATCAAATCTCTATCGTCACCAGAATTTTTTTGGTAATTGATAGCATTGGTCCAAAATGTTGATGGAGTAATGGTCCATTCTACACCAGCTCTTCCGTTAAAACCTTTTCTAATACGTTGTGTATCGCGGTCTTCGTCTAAGAAACTTTTTGTTGTGCCATCTGGATTTAAATATTCAGAATTTGTTTGTCCGGCACCTTCTGTAGTTCTGTAATTGTAACCAGCAGTGGTGAAATAGTTTAACTTTTCTGTTTTATAGTTCAAATTAGCGCTTAAACCGTAAGTTTCTGGCAAACCTGTTGAAGCAATAAAAGTTCCGTTGAAGCCTTGGTTTTTACCTTTTTTAAGAATAATATTGATAATTCCAGAACCACCTTCTGCATCATAACGTGCCGATGGATTGGTAATAACTTCTACTTTATCAATTGCATCTGCAGGCAGTTGTCTTAAAGCTTCTGCCATGTTTATAGCCTGCGAAGGTCTTCCGTCAATTAAAATACGGATATTGTCGCTTCCTCTTAAACTTACATTTCCTTCTGTATCAACAGAAACAGATGGAACGTTGTCTAAAACATCGCTCACGCTTCCGCCTTTTACAATCATATCTTGACCAACATTGTAAACTTTTTTGTCAAGTTTAATTTCAACTGTCGATTTTTCGGCACGAACAACAACTTCATTTAACTGCGCCGCATCTTCAGATAGATTTATTACGCCTAAATTGGTGTCATCCTGAATGCTTTTTGCCTTAATTTCAGTTGGTTTAAACGAAATAAATTCAACCTTAATATCGTAAGTTCCAGGTGCAACAGCAACCTCAAACTCTCCTTTTGGATTTGTGATGCCCCCTGCGACAACTTTTGTGTCGTTTGGAGCAGTAATTGAAATAGTAGCATATTCTAAGGGCTGTTTGCTTACTTTCTCGAAAACTTTCCCAGTGACTTTTACTTTATTCTTACCACCTGGGCCTCCTTGTTGAGAGTAATTGTAAAAACTTGTAAACAAGAATACAAGTAATACTGCAAATTTGATTTTTTTCATTTTCTGGTTTTCTTTATTCCTTTAGACGGCAAATGTAGTTTTTGGTTTAAAGAGAGAAATCACAAAAAAATGTTAATAGGATATTTTAGAATCAATCTAAAAAAGAAGCGACCAATTCTGGGTCACGGCCAATTATAGCTTTTCCGTCTTTTACAACAATTGGACGCTCAATTAAAATAGGATTTTCTACCATCGCATTAATGATCTCATCATTGCTCAGAGTCTTACCTTTAAAATTTTCAATCCAGATTTTTTCTTTGGTTCGGACAAGTTGAATTGGTTCAAGATTTAACTGTACTAATAATTTTTTTAGCTGTTCGAAAGTTGGAGTTTCTGTTAGATAAGGAATGATTTCAAAATCTTGATTCGATTTTTCGATAAAAGCTAGGCAGTTTCTTGATTTTCCGCATCTCGGATTATGGTAAATTTGTATCATTTTGTTATATTTAAACGTTTCAAATATTCTTACAATAAAAAAGGGGTATTTTAGCAATATCAAAAGTAAGATTAACTTATCAAATTTGAATTCTCATTTTTTAAAATTTTAAATTTATGTTTTTAGAGCAAGGGATTAAACCTGAAAATAAATTTTGGAAATATCTTTTAGGATCTGTCTTTATTATTTCAGCATCTTTTGTTGGGCAACTTCCAATTACAGCAGCTGTATTTTATAAAACATTTACTGATCACATCGCTTTTCCAACTACTAACGAGGGTGTTATGAACATGTTCGAATCAAATACGACGCTTTTTCTGGTCATGATTTCGTTTGTTTTTGCGTTTGCAGGAATTTATTTTGCTGTAAAGTTTATTCATCATCAAACCTTATTATCAGTTACCACTTCAAGGTCTAAAGTAGATTGGAAACGAATTTGGTTTTCTTTTTTTGTATGGACATTTTTTTCACTGCTTAGTTTTTTGTTTGTCTATTTAAGAGCGCCAGAACAATTTGTATTGCAGTTTAAATTGGTTCCTTTTTTAGTATTAGTAATTTTAGGTTGCGTTTTAATTCCGATTCAAACCACTACAGAAGAATATGTTTTTAGAGGATATTTAATGCAAGGATTTGCCAATTTAGCGCAGAACAGATGGTTTCCGCTTCTGATGACGTCTGTTATATTCGGTTCAATGCACTGGACTAATCCAGAAGTTGGTAAAATGGGAAATATTATAATGATTTATTATATCGGAACTGGATTGTTTTTAGGAGTCATAACTTTGATGGATGAAGGAATGGAGCTGGCACTGGGATTCCATGCTTCAAACAATCTTGTCGGAGCTTTGTTAGTTACATCAGATTGGACTGTTTTTCAGACGAATTCTATATTTAAAGATCTTTCAGAACCTTCGGCGGGAATAGATGTTATTCTGCCAGTTGTAGTTATTTATCCTATTCTGCTTTTTATTTTTAGTAAAAAATACGGTTGGACAAATTGGAAAGAAAAGCTAACGGGAAATATTAATCATGTCGAATTAAAAGCTTAAGAATATGCAAAACTTAACTCACAATAAAGTTCACAATTATTTTAGATTAAATGGATATCATTTAAATGCAAAAGATCTTTGCCAGGTCGCTTATAGTTTTATCAAAGAAGGTGATTCGTACGAGCAGTCAATCGGAGAATTCTTTTTGGACTGGTTTGATAAAAAAGATTATATTGAAATGACTACTTCTGGAACAACGGGACTGCCAAAATTAGTTAGGCTGAAAAAACAAGCCATGATACAGTCGGCGCTTGCAACGGGAGATTTCTTCGATTTGAAACCAGGAGATAAAGCTTTATTATGCCTTCCTACGCAGTTTGTTGCGGGAAAGATGATGCTGGTAAGAAGTTTAATTTTAGGTTTAGAATTAGATGTTGTTTCGCCAAGTCTTCATCCGCTGGAATTAAATACAACAACTTACGATTTTGTAGCAATGGTGCCGCTTCAAGTTCAAAATTCTATTGCTGGACTTTCAAAAGTTCGTAAGTTAATTATTGGAGGCGCTAAATTAGATTCGGCTTTAGAAGAGAAATTATTGCCACTTAAAACTGAAATCTATGAAACATACGGAATGACTGAAACCATTACGCATATCGCAGCGAAACGTCTGGGCGATTCTGTTTTTTCTATTCTTCCCAATGTGAAAATATCACAAGACGATCGCCAATGTTTGGTAATTAATGTTGCGACGATTTCTGATGAACCAATTGTGACTAATGATCTGGTTGAATTGTTGAATGAACAGCAGTTTAAATTTTTAGGCAGAATTGACAACGTAATCAATAGTGGAGGAGTGAAGCTGATTCCAGAACAGATTGAAGCCAAATTGATCGGAAAAATAAACAGCAGGTTTTTTGTGACTGGACTTCCGGACACCAATTTAGGAGAAAAACTAGTATTGGTTATCGAAGGAGAAAAACAAGAGTTTGAACCTGAATTTTTTGATGTTTTAGGGAAATATGAAAAACCAAAAGAAATAGTTTTCGTTTCAAAATTTAAAGAAAACGAAAATGGGAAGTTACTTCGTAAGCCAACTCTACAAGAGTAAAAATCCAATTTTTGAAATTCCAAATTCCAATGCTGTGTGTTTAAAACTTTGTCAAAGTTGACTAGTGAAGTTCCAAGTTGGAACGCAAAAATAAATTGCAAGTTTTCGCAATCTTGTCATTTCGACCGAAGGGAGAAATCTTCGCTAGAAACTCCATAAAGATTTGCCTATTGGAACGGAGCTACTTGCGGAGATTTCTCCCTTCGGTCGAAATGACAAAACTATACGGAATTGGGAAAAAAATAAAAAATTCCAAATTCCAAGTTGTAGGATTGGAATTTGGAATTTTTAATATTGAGTATTCCCTTAAATAAGTTGGAATTTGGAATTTAAAAAATTGGAATTTATTTTTTACGTTCCAGTAAAGCCATATAAAATCCGTCAAAACCAGATTCTGAGGCTAACATTTTACGATCTTCAATGAAGGTAAACTGTTGTCCGATTTCTGTTTTTAAGAACTTCTCTACTTGCTCTTGATTTTCTGATGGAAGAACAGAACAAGTTGCGTAAACTAATTTTCCGCCTGGTTTTACAATTTTAGAATAGCTTTCTAAAACTTCGCTCTGAACTTTACGGATATTATCTATAAACTCTGGCTGTAATTTCCATTTTGAATCTGGGTTTCTTTTCAAAACTCCTAATCCGCTACAAGGTGCGTCAATTAAAACACGATCTGCTTTTTCGTGTAATTTTTTGATCACTTTTGTGCTGTCAATAATGCGGTATTCGATATTAAAAGCACCATTTCTTTTTGCTCTTAATTTCAATTGCTTTAATTTACTTTCGTACAAGTCCATTGCAATCAATTGCCCTTTATTTTCCATTAAAGAAGCCATGTGCAATGTTTTTCCACCGGCCCCAGCACAAGTGTCAACTACACGCATTCCTGGTTTTACATCCAAAAATCCTGCAACTAATTGAGAGTTGGCATCCTGAACTTCAAAAAGTCCTTGTTTAAAAGCATCTGTCAAAAACACATTAGCTCTTTCTTTCAAAACAAGAGCTTCTGGCTGGTCTTTTAAATATTCTGTTTCAATATTTAAATCCATCAAAGTATTTCTAAGGTTTTCTTTTGTACCTTTTAAAGTATTGGTTCTAAGAATAACTTTTGCAGGCTGATTTTGCGCTGCAATTTCTTTTGCCCAAGCTTTTTCTCCAAGTTCTTTCACGCCCAATTCATCCATCCAATCCGGAATAGATTCTTTGATAGCTCTAGTCTTAGATAATTCGTCAAAACGACCTTTTATTTTTCTTTCAGGAGTTCCTTCCAATTGTCTCCAATCTGGAATTGGATAACCGCGTAAAACAGCCCAAACTGCAAACATTCTCCATAGATTGTCTCTGTCGTAAGGTTCTTTTACTTCGGCAATTTCAGCGTATAATCGTTTCCAGCGAACAATTTCGTATATGGTTTCAGCAACAAACTTCCTGTCAGAACTTCCCCAACGTTTGTCTTTTTTTAATGCTCTTGCTACCACTTTATCAGCATATTCTCCTTCGTTGAAAATTGCATTTAAAGAGTCAATGGTAGTATAAACTAAATTTCTGTGTAATCTCATTTCTATAATTTGAGTTGCAAAGGTACTATTAATTGATTGAAAGTTAAATTTTTAATACTGAATCTTACTTTAGACTTTCACTAAATGAAAAAAACACTCCAGTTTAGAGTGTTTTTTGAAATTATTGTTAAGCTTTTTATTCTTTCGAAATAATACGCGTTAATCCAATATTTTCTGGAGCATGAAGCACCATTGGGAATTTTTCTATCTTAACAGAGCTGCTGTCCAAACCGAAAGCTCTTTCTTCAGACAAACTCAGTTTTTTGATGAAGAAATAAGAATTCATGATAATGTTTTCATGCCATCTTAAATCATTGTCATTGGATAAGAATTTCTCAGACAATACAAATTTAAAGTCTCCAATAATATTGTTTTTGTTCAAAGATTCATAACGGCTCGTAATATCTACTTCACCACGTTTTACCATATCTTTGATAACTTCTCTGAACATTAAATTGATCTTCGTAGGTTCTCTAAAACCTAAGTTAAAATCAATTCTGTAGATATCATCTTTCGCAATTTCGGTTACTTTATATTGCGTTTTGTAAGGTTCTGTCAAAATATTAACGTGAACAAACCAATAAATATCGGCTCTTTTTGGACGTTTTTGCAAGATAGAATAGATGATTTTTTCCTCCAATTCATCCACACGATTCGCGTTCGTCATATAAACCAAATGCGTAGCATATTTCGGAATAGATAAATCTTGGCTTAACTCTACCAAAACTTGTTTGTAATCGTCAACCTTAACCACTTTAGTGTAGTTTTTGTTGATTTTCTTAGCCAAATACCAGATTGTCATTACAGAAATCAGCATGCTGGCAATGATTAAGGTTACGTAACCGCCTTCGGCAAATTTGGTGATATTAGCGAAAAGGAAACTGAACTCAATCAATAAATAAATTGTAATCAACGGTACCATGAAGTACAGTTTTACACGTTTCATGATTAAGTAGTAATTCAATAATATGGTAGTCATGATCATACACAAAATGATCGCAAGACCATAAGCATGTTCCATATTTCCTGATTTCTCAAAATGTAAAACGATTCCAACACAGCCAAAAAACAATAACCAGTTAATTGACGGAATATATAATTGTCCTTTTACTTCTGTAGGATATTTGATTTTTACCTTTGGCCAGAAGTTCAGACGCATTGCTTCGTTAATCAAAGTAAATGAACCCGAGATAAGTGCCTGAGAGGCAATTACGGCTGCAAGAGTTGCAACTACAATTCCAAATGGTAAAAACCAATGTGGCATAATCAAGTAAAACGGATTTCCGTTTTCGCCTCCTAATTGCTGTAATGTACTTCCTTCATGGTGAATCAAATAAGCTGCTTGACCGAAATAGTTTAAAACTAAAGTCGTTTTTACAAACATCCAGCTAATTCTGATGTTTTTTCTTCCGCAGTGTCCCATGTCAGAATATAAAGCCTCGGCTCCAGTTGTACATAAGAATACAAAACCAAGAACGAAAAAACCATCAGGGTGTATTGATAATAAATGATAAGCGTAGTAAGGATTAATCGCTTTAATTACTTCTGGATAATTCATAACCTGAATGGTTCCTAAAGTACCCAGCATAGCAAACCAGATCAGCATCATTGGGGCAAAGAATTTACCAACTAATTTAGTTCCGAACTGCTGAATAGTGAATAAAACGAATAAAATTGTAATTACGATATATACAATGGTTTGTGTTTCCATCGTCGGGTAGAAAGCTCTAATTCCTTCTACAGCAGATGAAATAGAGATAGGCGGTGTTATAATTCCATCAGCAAGCAGGGCACTACCTCCAATAATGGCGGGTACTATGAGCCATTGAATTTTTGTTTTTTTGACTAAGGCATATAAGGCAAAAATTCCTCCTTCACCGTGGTTGTCTGCACTTAAAGTAATAAGTACATATTTAATTGTAGTTTGTAATGTTAAGGTCCAGAATACACAAGAGATACCGCCTAGAACAATATCAGTATTTATCGTGTGATCGCCTAATATAGCCTTCATTACATACAATGGAGAGGTTCCGATATCTCCATAAATAATCCCTAAAGTAATTAATAAACCCCCAATAGACAACTTACTATGTAAGTTTTTATGCGATGCGCTCATGTTAATTTTATAAAAAGACGGTTGCAAATTTACTGTTTTAAAACAAATTAGAGGCATTTAAAATTAAAAAGATAAAAAAAAGCACAATCGTAAAATTGTGCTTCTCTTTTTAAGAATTATTTATTTCTAAAATTAACCTCGTCTTCCGTTACCTCTAGAACTAGAACCACTCTCTCTTTGGCTTTGCCCACCTCTAGATTCTTGGCTTACTCTAGAAGATTCCTGGCTCATTCTTGGAGATTCTTGACTTGGTCTAGAAGATTCCTGACTCATTCTTGGAGATTCTGAACGTTGGCTTTGCTGCGGTCTAGCAGAATAATCTCTATTTGAACTGCTAGATTGATTTTCTGAGTAACTTCTTGAACTTCTTTCAGCTCTTGGAGCTGATACTTCACGGCTTGAGCTACCTCTTGATGCGCTAGAAGAATTGTTGCTGCCGTAATCTACTCTCTGAGAATTTTGTGCTCTAGGAGTGCTTTCAGCTCTTGGAGTATTATTCGTACTATTAGAATAATCACGAGTTGTGCTTCTTTGAGTATTTACATTTTCAGTGCTTCTGCCTGTAGAATTGTAGCCTCTGTTACTGTTTCCATTACCGTTACCGTTACCGTTATTGCTTCTATCTACAGAAGGTCTATTTGTAGCGCTTCTGTTATCAGCATATGTTCTGTTAGAAACTCCACTGTTAGATGTTGATCTGCCACTGTAATTTCTGTTTGTATTGTACGTATTTCTATTATTTTCTCTGCTTACAACACGTCTTTGATCTAATTCGTATCGGTTTGTTGTATTAGCATGTCTTTCGGCAAAACTATAATTCGGACGCATTCTTTCGTAACCATAAGTACGTCTTGTTTCATAAATAGCAGGAGCTCTGTAGCTTCTTCTCACATTTACATAATTGTATGTATTATGTACATTGATGCATACATTAACGTTGTTTCTGTATCTGTAAACAGGGTAAGGTGTCCACGCCGTATAATACGTTGGATAATAACCCCAGTACCAAGTTGAATAATATGGTCTGTAATTTGTTACCCAAAACGAAGTGTAAATAACAGGAACAACACTATAAACAGGCTCATAAATATAATTTGCTCCGTATAAATAAGTATTTCCTACAATCTGAACACTTACTTTGTTGTAATTGTCTCTCTCCACATCGATAGTTGCAATGTCTTGATAAACATCACGATCTAAAACGGCTTGGATAATAACAACGTGTGTTCTGTTTTCTACACTCTCAATAACGCGAAGATAATCTACTTCGTTATCGCCATTAAGGTCTAAGTTTGATATTTGATATTTGGGATCATTTAAACGTCTTTCAAAGTCTTGAAGGTTAGCTGATTCCCCAAACATCGAAGCAACAGCTCTTAAATCTAAGTTATCGCTTATATCTGAGTTTTTTGCATAAACGGTAGCTCCAGCTTGGGCTTGGCAAGAACTAATTCCTAATGCAAATAGGGCTAGTAAAAGTATTTTCGCTTTCATGATAAAATCATATTGAAGATTAATATTCTGAGATATCCAATTACTGTGCCATAAAA
The DNA here is from genome assembly GCF_023656565.1 of Flavobacterium tyrosinilyticum. Taxonomy (GTDB): domain Bacteria; phylum Bacteroidota; class Bacteroidia; order Flavobacteriales; family Flavobacteriaceae; genus Flavobacterium; species Flavobacterium tyrosinilyticum. Next base: position 957,248 of record NZ_JAMOKG010000003.1, on the reverse strand, counting down.
TTTATTCAATATAATTATGGGTTTAGTTTGTTGATTATCAGTATTTTTTTATTATCGTCTGTGGAGAAATACGTCTAAAACTGTAAATATAAAGGGAACAATAATATCTTTTGGTCGAATTCCGGCATCGTTAGTGTATCCTGTATTTCTTGAATTCATTATAATATTAATGGTAGCCACATCTTCGAATATGTTGGGTTGTATTTCTGATTGAATGATGATGATTTTAATATTGTTTTGAATTTTTTCTGAAACTCTTAAATAATCAACCTTTCCATCATGATTTAAATCTAAGTTTGAGATTCGTTCATCAGGATAATTTAGTCTTGTTTCAAAATCTGCCGCATCTACAGATTGAGAGAATATCATCGAAACGGCATTTAGGTCTAAATTGTCTTCTACATAAGAGTTTTTAGCATAAACATTTACTTTTTGTGCATTAAGGGAATTTATTAATAGTACAAAAAAAGCTATAGACAATATATTTTTCATATTTTACTTGTTAAAATTTATTAGTAAGAAAACAATTACTATGCCAGAAAAGAATATAGAATGATTTTGATATTTTATAAATAATCGTATTTTAGCGTTAACCAAATTTTAAATTTCCTATGAGAAAACTTGCTTTATTTTGCGGTATCTTTATTTTATTGATGTCTTTTAAAACATTTAATTTTAAAACTGAAATTGCATATAACGGTGGATTTACATCAATGACGATAGATACATTATTCAAAGACAGAATAAGTATTAGAGCAATTCTTATTGATAAAAATAAAGTTTGGTACGGGGCAGATAATTCTCGTTTTGGTTATTATGATTTGGATAAAAAAGAAAAATTTGAAGAACATATTTATCGTGATACACTTAAATTAGAATTTAGAAGTATTGCACAAACTTCAAAAGATATTTTTTTGCTAAGTGTTGCAAATCCGGCACTTCTTTATTCAGTTTCAAAAAAAGACCGCAAAGTTAAATTGGTTTATAAAGAAATTAATCCGAAAGTATTTTACGATAGCATGCAGTTTTGGAACGATAAGGAAGGAATTGCAATTGGTGATCCAACAGAGGATACGTTCTCAATTATTGTTACTCGTGACGGAGGAGAAACTTGGACGAAACTGCTTTCTGATAAATTACCCACAAATAGCACTGGAGAAGCAGCTTTTGCAGCCAGTAATACCAATATTGTTATAAAAGGAAACGATACATGGTTAGTTTCGGGCGGAAAAAAAGCACGTGTTTTTTATTCTCCAGATAAAGCAAAAACGTGGAAAGTTGTAGAAACTCCTATCGTACAAGGAAAACAAATGACAGGAATTTTTACTGCCGATTTCTACGATTCTAAACAAGGTTTTATTGCAGGAGGAGATTATGATCTTCCTAATAATAAAGCTAATAATAAGGCTTTTACGAAAGATGGCGGTAAGACTTGGCAATTAATTGGTCAGAATATGGGATTTGGTTATGCGTCATGTATACAATATGTTCCAGGAGGCAATGGAAGAGAAATTGTTTGTGTAGGCTCAGAAGGAATACAATATTCTCAAAATGGAGGAGAAAACTGGATGCAGCTCTCTACAGATACCAAATTTTTTACCATTCGTTTTGTAAATAGAAATACTGCTATAGCTGCAGGACATAATAAGGTTGTTAGACTTAACTTTAAATAAAAAAAAATAAGAACCCTAAATAATAAAGTAAGTATTATTATATAGGGTTCTTATCGCTGTTGTTTCTTTAAGTTTAGTCTTTATTGCCTTTATCTCGATATTGCTGCAATAATTTTCTATTAAAATCGTCTTCCGATTTTTTAAGTAAAAGTATTTTCTTTGCAGGAAGTACTTTTTTCAGACTGCTCATATATTTTTCACGAAGCTGATATATTTCTTTATCAGTACTTTCAATTTGAGATAATAATGTTGCAGCTTCTTTATCTGAAAGATTTTTAAGATTGTCGTCTTTTAGTTGTCTCAGATAAGTCTTCATTTTTAAATACTTTAATTCATATTGCTTATCATCATAGGCATTATAAATAGGCCAGAATTTTTCTGCTTCAGTCGAAGTTAATTCCAATTCGGTTGTTAAAAATGACACTTTAAAAGCTTTAATTTTTTCTCGCTTTTCATCAATTTTTCCGCTTTGGGCAAAAAATGAAAAACTTATCAGAAATAGCAGTAGTGGTAAAATGTTTTTTATTTTCATTGTTAAGCTAAGTTGTTGAGTTAAGTTTGATTTAATTTTGTTCTGAAATTAAGTGTTCTAAGTTTGGACTTGTAGCTAAAATATCTTCTAGTGTTTCGTCTTCTAAAGTAACATTGTTGCCTAATTTTTCTATATCACCGTCGTCTAAGGTTTGAATTAAATCGTATTGGCTGATATTAGAATGATAAGATAAATAGTTTTCCAAAGTGGCTTCGTCAAGATCGTTTGAGTTGGCTTTATAATTATTTATGACAGGAATTAATAATGCAAAACCAATTACTGCAGCGGCCGCTAGAGAGATTGTTTTGTTGCGTTTGTAGAAAGGAATTACTTTAACTTCTTTTTCGTTTAATTGCTGTAAAACCTTCTCTGAAAAATTATCAAAATAATTGTCTGGGGTTTTAAAACCAGATTTTATTTTGGGTTCGTTTTCTAATTTAAATGTTTTCATGATACTTATAAGATAGTTTTTGTTACAAAAGGTTTAATTTGATGTAACATATAATTCAATTTTTTTTACTGCGTGATGATAAGAAGCTTTTAAAGCTCCAACAGATGTTCCTAAGATTTCTGCTATTTCTTCATATTTCAATTCCTCAAAATATTTCATTTTGAAAACTAATTGCTGTTTTTCTGGAAGTGTTACAATTGCTTTTTGAAGTTTAATTTGAATTTCGTCTCCATCAAAATAAAGATCTGCTTTTAAATTATCGATCGTTTTATTCTGCAGATCTTCAGATGAAATTCCGCTTAATTTTGCTTTTTGCGATAAAAAAGTCAGAGCTTCATTGGTAGCAATGCGATACATCCAGGAAAAAAGTTTACTTTCTCCTTTAAAGTTTTTAAGATTTTGAAAGACTTTTACAAAAGTGTTCTGTAAAACATCGTCAGCATCATCATGATTCAAAACAATGTTTCGAATATGAGAATATAAAGGTCTCTGATAATCGGACAAGAGTTTTTGAAACGCAGTATTTTGCGTTTCGGGACTTAATAATTCTTTTATAAATTCTTTCTCGTCTATCAAACTTTTTGTTTTGTAAACTTTCTTTAATAGAAGTTAGACAGAATTTAATGTAAAAGGTTTAATGCGCTTTTAAAATTACTTAAAATTCTGAGTCTTCTTCTTGTGCTGGTGTTTGCGTAGGAGCAGGAGTTGGTGCTGCTGGCTTGCGTTTTACAGGCTCTGTGCGTGGTTGTTCTGTATGTGGCTCGTTTGTAGTTTCGCTAGTGCTTTCCGGGCTGTAAGTTGGCTCAGCGGTAACAGGAACTACTTTTGGTTTTATTGGGAAATAAATTTCAGTCACCAATTTTGAAGAAGCTTTTACATCCAATTTGCTCAACGTTAAGATTTCAAGATGAGACCAGCTCAAATCTGGAATAATTTTTTGGTTGTTAATGTAAGCCGTTGTTTTTGCTATTGCTTCGTTTCTATGAGAGTAATCTCCGTTAAGAGTTGTTTTTACAGCATCAAAACCATTTAATTTTCCTGCTAAAATATCACTTCCTGAACTCGTTGAGATTTCTTTATTAATAGGCAAGCAGATTGAAATCTTTGCCAAACCTGTTTTAGTGTCGTAAGTATGATAAATAATGAATGGTTTTCCGCTTGCTGCTAAACCATTTGTTTCGCTAAATTGAATAAGTTTTGGAATTACAATTCTAGCATTTTTATTTACTTTGGCAATTTCGCTAGTAAAAGTCTGTTTTATATAAGGTGTTTCTGTTTTCTTAACGACTCCGTCTACTGTAACGGCGTAAGTTTTGGTTTCGTAATCTAAATTTTTGTCAATATTGGCCAAACTTTTTTCGTAGATCGTTCCGATAACTCTGTCTGAACCTCCATGTAATGCGGTATAAATTTTAAATAGAAAACTCATTGTTCCTTTTCCTTTCCAGGTAACTTTTGTTTTTCCGTTCAAAGTATCTTTTAAAGTCCAATTTACATCAGCTTCCGTACCGTCAAATTGCATTTTTTGGTCAATGCTTTCACCATCTTTTGTTTTAAGAATAATAGAATTTCCTTTTCCATCTGCACCATCCCAATAAAATGTTGCACCATTTCCGCTAGTTTTATTAGCGTACGTCATTTTTATAGAAGGATCTTCAACCGACCATGATTCAAAATCTTCGTAATTTCTAAAGTCGTTTAGGTAGTTATAAACCGTTGTACGAGGAGAATTGATGACTTTACTTCTTTCTACAGAAAAATCCCCTTTTTGAGTAGCAACAAAAACAGTAAGAGCAACAAAGCTTAAAAGTGCAAAAAGAAATAAATACTTTAGAATTTTCATGGTAGGCTGTTTGGTTTCGGTAAAGTTATAAATTTATCATGAGTCTTACTAATAACCCATAATGATTAGGTTTTATTTTATGGCAACCAGAATAATTTATCGTTTCAAAAATATTTTAATTACGAACAAAAGGACAATGAAAAGCAGAAAGGCAAGGAGTACTTTGTAATTTCCTTTATAAAAGACTTTGTGTAATTTTAAATCTTTTCGATAAGCAAATATCATAATGATTACAAAAACGATAAAAAAACATATTCCAAATTGTATTTGACCTTGACTAAACATAGTTATAAAAATTTTTGGCAAATTTAAAGATTTGTAAACGATTTGCTGCTAAATTGCCTTTTCATTTCCTTCAATAAATTTTCAGATTTATAAGAAAGTGAGTTAAATTAGCAAAAAAAAGAAAACGACTATATGAAAAAACAACTTGACGCCGTAACCGAATTTCACACTGCTTTTAAAATTGGCCATAGCGCAACTCCAATTGCCGATGTAGGAGCAGAGAAAAAATTACTTCGTTATAATTTAATGAAGGAAGAAAATGAAGAGTATTACGAGGCGGTTCAAAATAATGATTTGGCTGAAATTGCAGATGCACTTGGAGATATGATGTATATTTTGTGCGGAACAATTATAGAGCACGGACTTCAAGATAAAATTGAGGCAGTTTTCGACGAAATCCAACGCAGTAATATGAGTAAATTGGGTGAAGATGGAAAACCAATTTATCGCGAAGACGGAAAAGTGATGAAAGGCCCAAATTATTTTAAACCTGATTTTTCGAAATTATTATAAAGAGGATTAAACGCAAAGAACTCTAAGTTTTTTTTGCAGTTCTTGTAAAAAAAAAGCAAAGAACACAAAGCTTTGTCTCATTTTTGTCATTTCGACGAAGGAGAAATCTTCGCAAGAAACTCCACATAGCAAATTTAATAATACACAAAAAAACAAAACCCGATAAAACTAAATTTATCGGGTTTCTTTTTTATAATGGTTTTGGGATTATTGAACCTTAACTGTCCATCCAAAAGTATCTTCAGAAAGTTTGTTTTGAAGACTTGTTAATTTTTCTTTTAAGAAAGAAGCATAAGAATTCTCGATTGGAGCCATTTCAAAATATTCATCTTTATAAGAGAATCCTTTGATAACGCTAATAACTGCAGCAGTTCCTGCTCCAAAGATTTCTTTTAAAGATCCGTTTTTAGCCGCTTCAACCAATTCTGAAACAATTACTGGGCGAACATCAACTTTTAGTCCTTCTTTTTCAGCCATTGCGATCAAACTTTTTCTGGTAACACCATCTAAAATTCTTTCGCTTGTTGGAGCTGTTAATAAAGTATCGTTGATTCTGAAGAAAACGTTCATTGTTCCCGCTTCTTCTAATTTTGTGTGCGTTGCATCATCTGTCCAAATAACTTGTTGGAAACCGTCTTTGTTTGCCAAGTTAGTTGGATAAAATTGAGCAGCGTAGTTTCCAGCAGCTTTTGCAGCACCGATTCCACCATTTGCAGCTCTACTGAAATGCTCTGCAATGATTACTTTTACTTCACCTCCATAATATGCTTTTGCAGGAGAAAGTAAAATCATAAATTTATATTCGTCAGAAGGATTTGCGATAACTCCAGGACCAGTAGCAATCATAAATGGACGAATGTACATACTAGCTCCGTTTCCTCTTTGAATCCAGTCTTTGTCTAATTTCAATAATTCATTTAAACCATCCATAAAAATAGCTTCAGGAACTTCTGGCATTGCCATTCTTACAGCAGATTTATTAAAACGGTTAAAGTTTTCATCTGGTCTAAACAACCAAACATCATTATTGTCATCTTTATAAGCTTTCATTCCTTCGAAAATTGCTTGTCCATAATGGAAGACTTTTGAAGATGGATCCATTAAAATTGGAGCATAAGGCTTAATGACAGGATTTTGCCACTGCCCGTTTTTAAAATCGCATTCGAATAAATGGTCTGTAAATACAGCACCAAAACTTAAGTTGTCAAAATCTACTTCATTGATTTTTGTAGAAGTAGCTTTAATGATTTCAATTTTGCTTGTTTGAGTTGTACTCATAGTTATGTAAGTTTTTTTGTGAGATACTCTTCACTATCAGAAATCTAAAGTGATAATATCATTTAAAATGGAATTTATTGAATGCAAAATTACGTAAAAATATGTAAAATGCTTAGCGAAAATTCATTATTTGATGGTTTTGATTGAGATTTATTTATCCTATAATAAACTCAAATATTTAATTGATTTTTATAAAGATTTTATGAAAAAAGTATGGTTTTTTAAGGCTTTACGCATTAGTTTTGATTAAATTTGATTATTAAAATGGCTTGAAAACCAATAAAAAACCATTGTAAAATTCTAAAAAAAGTGAAAAGAGAAATAATTAAAACGCTAGATGGCTCAACTACAATTCGTTTGCCAGAATGGGATGAATGCTATCATTCTAAACATGGTGCCATTCAGGAAGCAAAGCATGTTTTTATTAAAAATGGTCTTTCTTTATTTGAAAATCCGATAAGCATATTGGAAATAGGTTTTGGGACTGGTTTGAATGCTTTTATAACTTTTTTAGAATCTGTTAGAAAGAAGCAGGCTATTGACTATGTCGGAGTTGAAGCTTACCCAGTAGATGCAGACGAGATTTTGGAAATGAATTATGCTGAAGAATTAGAAGCGTCGGTATTTTATAACATTTTTGAAAAAATGCATAAAACGGAATGGAATCAAAAAATAGAAATTTGCGATCAGTTCTGGTTAACCAAAAGAAAACAATTTTTTCACGAAATAAACGATTTTGAAATTTTTGATTTGATTTATTTTGACGCCTTTGGTTTCCGAGTGCAACCAGAACTTTGGAGTACCGAAATTTTTCAGAAAATGTACAACAGTTTAAAGCCAAACGGAGTTCTTGTAACTTATGCAGCTAGAGGAGTTGTTAAAAGAAGCATGATTGAAGTTGGATTTACTGTAGAAAAGTTAGCAGGACCTCCAGGAAAAAGAGAAATGTTTCGAGCCTTTAAAAAGGTTTAAATGAGTTATTTAGAATAATTCTACATTGATTTATATGTTTTAAGAAAACGTATTCGTTGCTAAATTTTTTAAAAAAATAAGTTAAAAGTAGAATTTATGTTAGTTATTTGTTTAAATTTGGCTCGAGTTTAAAAAAATAGATAACCCCCGAAAATCTTATTTTATTATGTCAAAAATGATGTTTGATTACACGAAATCAATACTTGAAAGAGTTAGTTTCGATCCGATACTTTTCTGCAAAGAGTTAGAAAAAGCTATCAAAACACTGTTACCTTACGAAATGGAACAATTGCAAGAATGGTTACTTAATTTCGTTGTTGGAAAACCAGAATTAAAACAAAGTCTACAACTAATTAAAGTATAAAAGAAAGGAGCCAAATTGGCTCCTTTTTTATTACGCTTTCTTTTGTAATGGACTAATGATTTGAACATTCTGAAAAACTATTGCACCTTTTACAACGCCAGCAATTGTAGATCTTAATGCGTCAATGATTTGCATTTTTAATTCGCTCTTTGGGTAGATCAAACTTACCTCTCGAGCAGGTTTTGGCTCCTTAAAATTACGGAGCTTCAGTTTGTCGGATTCTTTTAAGTCTAAAGTGTGCAAGTACGGAAGTAACGTTGTACCAAGGCCTTCGTCTGCCAATTTAATTAAGGTTTCAAAACTACCGCTTTGAATCTGGAAATTGTTTTGGTCGGCGTCTGAGACATTTTTGCATAAATTTAAAATACCATCTCTAAAGCAATGTCCGTCTTGTAATAAAAGAATTTCATTCAGATTTAAGTCGGCAACTTCAATTTCTTCTTTCTGGAAACTTGCGTGATGTTCTGGAATATAGGCTACGAATGGCTCAAAATACAAAACAATCTCTTTGATTTTTTCGTCTTCAAGCGGAGTTGCGGCAATCGCGGCATCCAAATGTCCATTTTTTAACTTTAGAATAATCTCTTCGGTATTCAGTTCTTCAATTAAGAGTTTTACTTTCGGATATTTTTTAATGAAATTATTCAAAAACATTGGCAAAAGCGTAGGCATAATCGTTGGAATAATTCCTAAACGAAATTCTCCGCCAATAAAACCTTTTTGCTGTTCTACAATATCTTTTATACGATCCGCCTCGTTTACGATATTTTTAGCTTGATTTACAATTTTCTGTCCTATATCAGTCAGCTGAATTGGTTTTTTACTTCTATCGAAAATTAAAATATTAAGTTCTTCTTCGATTTTTTGTATTTGCATACTTAAAGTTGGCTGTGTTACGAAGCATTTTTCAGCAGCAAGAGTGAAATTTTTATGCTCAGCCACCGCTAACACATATTGCAATTGAGTTATAGTCATGTTGATAGTAATTTGTGATGCAAAAATAGGAAAATATAATTTTTATTTATGTTTATTTTAGTAAAGTTACTCTAAATTTGTAGTAAATTAGTGTAAAAAAATAGATTATGAAGACGAATATTTTAGGATTACCAGTAAAAGAATCAGAATTATTAGTAAAAGAATTGAATGTGCTATTGTCAAACTTTCAAGTGTACTATCAAAACTTGAGAGGAATTCACTGGAACATTCGCGGAAAGCGTTTCTTTGATTTACATGTAAAATTTGAAGAGTTGTATACAGATGCACAGTTGAAAATAGATATGATTGCAGAAAGAGTTTTGACCATTGGGGGAACTCCTCTGCATACTTTTGAAGATTATATTAAAAACAATAAATTGACGGTTGGAAAGAATATTTCTAATGATGAAAAAGCAGTTCAGTTAATTGTTCATTCTTTATCAGATTTATTAAAAATCGAGAGAGAAATCTTGAACAAATCTGATGAAATTAATGATGAAGGAACCAATTCTATGATGAGTGACTTCATTGCTGAGCAGGAAAAAACGATTTGGATGATGAATGCTTGGTTAGAAGAAACTTTGTAAATAATTGTTTTTTAAATAATTAAAAGCAGAATGGAATAAAAATTGCATTCTGCTTTTTTGTTTGTGTTAAATTTCTATGAATTTTCTTTGATTTTATTTGTTTAACGCTATTTTTGTTCTGATGAAATTTATAGCCCGCATATTATTATTCATATTTATTGCCTTCTTATCGACCCCGACAATTGTTCAGGCGATTAAGAAAGGGAATAATACGGCTATATCTTTTAGTATCTCTGAGGAAGAAGTGCATAAGGAACTTAAAAACGTTATGCATCCCACTATTCTTGAGCATGAAGTTTTGATTCCGGTTTGCATCGAGAAAAAAACAATCATTTCTGAAAATATTGTCAAACTAGATAATATTTCTCCGAGCATATTTGCTCCACCGCCTAACGTAGCATAATACTTCCGATTATTTCGAACTTTAGCCGCATTTCTATCGAGATGGGGTAAATCTTTAATGAATAATTTTTTTAGTATTATATTATGACAAAAAAAATCAATCTTTTTGCCAACCTTAAATCTGATTTTGCTTCAGGTTTAGTGGTTTTCTTGGTGGCTCTTCCGTTGTGTTTAGGTATTGCAATGGCTTCTGGAGCACCATTATTTTCTGGAATTATCGCAGGTGTTGTGGGTGGTATCATTGTAGGATATCTAAGCCAGTCACATATTAGCGTATCAGGTCCAGCTGCTGGGTTAACGGCTATCATTTTAACCGCAATTACCGATTTAGGAGCTTTCGATGTATTTTTAATGTCTGTTTTTATTGCTGGATTAATTCAATTGGCATTAGGATTTTTAAAGGCTGGAAGTATATCGAACTATTTTCCGACAAACGTAATTGAGGGAATGCTAGCGGGTATCGGAATTATTATTATTTTAAAACAAATACCTCACGCTTTTGGTTATGATGCGGATTTTGAAGGAGATCAAGCTTTTATTCAAAATGATGGAAGTAATTCTTTTTCATTTCTATTTGATGTTTTAAATCATATTCATTTAGGAGCTGTGGTAGTTTCTGCAGTTTCATTGGTGATTTTGTTAGCTTGGGATAAGGTTCCTTTCTTAAAAAGAATAAAACTAGTTCCTGGAGCTTTGATTGCAGTTATAGCAGGAGTTGTTTTAAACGAAATATTTATATCTACAGGAAGCACTTTGGCAATTGCAAAAGAACATTTGGTTTCTTTGCCAGTTCCAAAATCTTTTGATGACTTTAAATCAATTATAATTACACCAGACTTCACCGCTGTTACAAATCCGCAAGTTTGGGTAGTTGCTATTACGATTGCCATAGTCGCTTCTATTGAAACGCTTTTATGTATTGAAGCTACAGACAGAATGGATGTGCAAAAACGTTACACCAATACCAATGTAGAGCTAAGAGCGCAAGGCATAGGTAATGTTGTAAGTTCTCTTTTGGGAGGTCTACCAATGACTTCTGTAGTAGTAAGATCTTCTGCCAACAATAATGCAGGAGCAAAATCTAAATTGTCTGCCATAATTCATGGCGTTCTTTTATTAATAAGCGTATTGTCTATACCAGCGATTTTAAACAAAATTCCTTTGGCGACATTGGCAACAGTTTTGATTTTGGTTGGATATAAACTAGCAAAACCAGCTACCTTTATGCATTTCTGGAAAAAGGGGAAATACCAGTTTGTCCCTTTTATTGCAACTTTGGTCTTTGTCGTTGCGACAGATTTGCTAAAAGGTGTTGCGCTGGGAATTGTGATCAGTATCATTTTTGTGTTGAGAGGAAATCTGAAAAGAGCCTATGTTTTCAAGAAAGAAGAATATGAAGATGGCGATATTATTCATATAGATTTGGCTCAGGAAGTTTCATTCTTAAATAAAGCGGCAATCAAACAAACATTGGCAGAAATTCCAGAAAATTCTAAAGTAATTATTAATGCGCATGATACGGAGTATATTTCGCATGATGTTTTAGATTTAATTCGTGAATTTAAAGAAACCCGCGCAATAGATGAAAACATTAAAGTGAAGCTTAAAGGATTTAAAGAAGCTTACGAATTAGAAAATACGCCCGAAAACCATAATCATGTTACAATAGAACATTACTATGATGTGGCGAAAAGGGAAGTGGTTAAAAAAGAAGTTGTTAGAGAAGAATAATTAAAAAAGGGTATTTTTAAAGCCGTAGTAATGTCAAATTTTAGGTAACTTTACATTCAAGTTCTTTTTTGAGACATTCGTAGAATTAGAAATTACCACACAAAAAATAAAAAAATGAGAAAATTTTATGAGCAGTTATTAGAAAACAATAAGAAGTGGGTTGAAACTTCATTAGCAAAAGATCCTAATTATTTTGCTGATTTGGCAAAAGGACAACAACCGCCATTATTATGGATTGGATGTTCTGATAGCCGTGTTCCTGCAAACGAAATTGTTGGTGCAAAACCAGGTGAGGTTTTTGTTCACCGTAATATTGCCAATATGGTAGTGCACTCTGATATGAACATGCTTAGTGTTCTGGATTATGCTGTAAACGTTTTGAAGGTAAAACATGTTATTGTATGCGGACATTACGGATGCGGAGGTGTAAAAGCAGCAATGGGACATCAGTCTGTTGGAATTATTGATAACTGGCTTCGTCATATTAAAGATGAATATCGTTTACATGATAAATACTTAAACTCTATTGAAGATGAAACAGAGCGTTTTAATGCTTTTGTTGAAATCAATACTAAAGAACAAGTTTACAACTTAGCAAAAACATCCATTGTGCAAAATGCTTGGAAAAATGGCCAAGACTTAATGCTTCATGGGTGGGTTTACGGATTAAATTCTGGTTTTGTAACTGACTTAGATGTAAATATCGCTTCAAATGATGAGCTAGACGAAGTTTACCAATTAGATCTTTAATAGATACAAATAGAAATCGCCCTCAAAAGGGCGATTTTTTTATTCGTTTTCGTCTAAATTCTCATTAAATGCCGATGGAAGCATTGTTGGGATAAACTTTATCAAGATTGGTAATAATAAACTTCCTCCTGGAAGTAAAAATATGGTTAACGACGGAATGGTTTTACATATGTCCAAAAGCTGTTTTTTTACCTTTTTCTTTTCCTTCGCATCCAAATCTCTTGTTGTAGAATAGGCGAGTAGCACCATCAATTCCTTACTTTGAACAATTTCTTTAATTAGCCTATTTTTGTTTCTTATGATTAATTTGACTACGCTATGTGTCATTTGGTCATAAAAATGTTTAACAGGATTTGAATAATTAAAGTACGGAATTTTCTTTTTGTGGGTTGTAATAAAAGTATTGGTTGTATCCATGCTTTGCGTTACAAAATCATCAGGAACTCCCATTGTTGAACCTAAAGAATATAGGAAATACGATTCTTCATTTTCGACAACTCCATCACTCCATAAAGCCATTCCGGCCATATCAATTAAATAGTAATGCTCTAATTCATTTTTAAAATAATCAAGATGTAAAGTCTCTAAAGTTTCAACCGTAACTTTCGAAAATTTTGAATAACGTATAGAAGCTTCAAAAAGTTTAATTAAAAGATCGTCATGCTGAGATTTTACTGTTTTGGTTTTTAAAGCCAAACCAACAATTCCAAGAACCGTTTCTTCAATTCTTTTTAAATATTTTTCAGGAATTTCTCCATGTTCTAAATATTGTCTAAAGGCCAGAACATCAATAAACAATAAAGCATTGGTCACCAAATGCGAGAAGTTTTTACTGATGATGCTGTCATTCGTCTGAACTCTCTGGTCAATAATGTTTTCCAGAGATAGTGAAGGAGTATCTTTGGGCAATAAAATTTTAAACAAATTAAATCCTTCTGGATTCATTTGCTTGTAAAACTTTAAGGCTTCAGAAATAAAATTTTTTGGTTCGGAATTTCTTTTCTCTAAACAAAAAACATGATAGAGTGTATTAAGTAAGGCAACTTTTGAAATTTCGGTTTTAAACCAGCCTTTTATTGGGATTGGAACTTGAGAATCTATGGCAATAATATGACCGTAAATAAACCCCGTTTCTCTCACTTTATAGTAAAACGAATCCACAGTTTCAAAAGGAATTGCTTCTGAAAACTTCTGTTCACTAAAAAACTTATCGATCCAGCCTGGTGCTGATGGGTTAATCATGGACTTAATTTTGCTGATGCAAAGCTATGCCTTTTTCTTGTCTTAGAATTCATTTTAAAATGAAATAACCGCTAGATTTTGTTAAAAATAGCGGTTATTGATTTTTTTTTTATTTAATGATTCCTGCACAAGCAACTCTTCCTCCAGCATTTCCAGTTGGCTGGGTTGTAAAATCATCTGTTCCTGCGTGTACAATTAAGCCTTTGCCAAGAACATCTTTGTTAGAATCTCCACATCCAACGCACCATTCGTCAGTTGTTAAAGTAATAGATCCGTTCCCTTTTGCATCAGCGGTAAAGTTCCCAATATCACCTTTATGATATTCTCCAACTCCCCATTTTCCATGTTTTTTGAAAGTTGGATTCCAGTGTCCTCCAGCAGAACTTCCATCGGCAGAACTACAATCTGCTTTTTCATGAATATGGATGGCATGTACTCCAGGTTCTAATCCTGTGATTTTTGCTGTAAAAGTTACTTTGCCATTTTTTTCAACAAAAGTAGCAGTTCCGGCAACTTTACTATTGCTTTTTGGCTCTAATGCAACAGTTAGAGTTTTAGCATCATTTGATTTGTTATTTGTTTTACAGCCAATGATTAAGGCGGTAATTATAGCGAAAGAAACAATTAGTTTTTTCATATCTACGGGCATTTTAATTAAAGATTAAGTAAATTTAACATAAAATAACGGATTTGATTGACTCTAAAAGTTAAAAAAAAGTCAAACTATACGTTATAATTTGATGTTGATTGAGTTAAAACCCAAAAATATTGTTTAAATTCGTGTAGGTTTTTAACGAATAATTTCTGAAAACCATTTATCTAATTCGCTCACATTTAATCCTTAATGTTATGATGAAAAAGATTTTTACCTTCGTTTTTTTTAGTTCGTTTTTAATTTCCTGCAAATGCGCAAAAACGGATGCAGTTTCTAAGCTTGATGGAACTTGGGAATTGAATTATATTTCTGGACCACGAATTACTTTTGAAGGATTATATCCAAATAAAAAACCAACTATAAAATTTGATGCCAAAGCAAATCAGGTTTCTGGTAACGCTAGTTGTAATTCATATACAGGAAAATTGATTGTTGATGGCAACAAAATTGATTTTACTCAGCCAATGGCAGTAACGAAAATGATGTGTTTGGATGGATTGCAAGGTGAGCAAACTTATTTGAGTACGCTTCAGAAAATAACTTCTTACGATATTACAGATGATGGTAAGACTTTAAACTTTATTTCTGGCGATATTGCTTTGATGCGTTTTACTAAAAAATAGACCTATGAAAACTACATTATCTATTTTACTGATACTGATAAATGTTATTAGTTTTTCAGTTTCTGCACAAGAAAAGACAAAAAAAGAACTCAAGCAAGAAAGAGAATTAAAGAAACAAAACGAAATTAAAGCTCTTATAGATTCTCAAAACTTTGTTTTTGAGGCTCAAAAAGCTACACCTCAAGGAGGTCGATTACTTCAATTGGACTATAATACGTATTTTTTAAAGTTTAAGGCCGATAATGCAACTTGTGATCTTCCTTTCTTCGGACGTGGTTATAATGTTGGCTATAATAGTGATGGCGGAATAAAATTTGAAGGTAAGCCCGAGAACGTTAAAGTCGAAAATAAAAAAAATAATACTATTCTAAAAGCAACAGTAAGAGGTGTTAGTGATGTATACGATTTAACGTTTTCTATTTTTTATAACGGAAACACAACACTTTCTGTAAGCAGTAATAATCGAGGTCCAATTAGTTATGATGGAGTGATATATGCTCCAAAAACAGCAGAGAAACAATGATGTAATTCAATACTAAACTTGTCGCAAATTCGTCTGAATATATGGTAAGAATCTTTTTATGGTTATTAAAGTGGCGGTTTTCGGTTTTGTTTTTCTTTTTTGGTGTATTCAAAACGTGGGGTCAGGATTTGGAACCCAGAGCTTATGCTAATGTTCCTAAAGGTCTAAAAGTAATTGCAGCAGGTTATGTTTTCATGAATGGAAATGTACTCACAGATCCTTCTCTACCCATAAAAGATTTTACACTTAAAAGCCACAATATGGCTGTAAATTATATCAAAACTTTTGGGTTGGCAGATAAACTGGCTCGTATACAGGTAGGACTGCCTTTTACTTTTATGGACGGATCTGCTGTAATCAGTGATCAGCTGGTAACAGGTTCAAGAACTGGTTTTGCAGATATGAAAGTACGTTTTGGAATTAATTTGCTAGGTTCTCCTGCACTTGATAAATCTGAATTCAGAAGTTTTGAGCAAAAAACAATTCTTGGAGTCAGTTTGGTTACTTCAATCCCAACAGGAAGGTATTATGGCGATAAACAAGTAAACATTGGAACAAACCGCTGGGCTTTTAAGCCCGAAATAGGGGTGTCGAAACGGTTTGCTCATGTTTATGCTGAGGCCTATGGCGGGGTGTGGTTTTATACGGATAATAATGATTATTTAGGAAAAAAATTAGAGCAAAAACCAACCTATAGCCTTCAGGCGCATGCAAGTTATTATTTTAAAAACCAAATGTGGGTTGGTTTTAATACGACTTGGTTTTTTGGAGGCCGAACTATTGCTGATGGAGTTTCAGATGAGAGTCAGATTGATAATTGGCGAGTAGGAGGAACATTTTCTACTCCAATTGCGAAAGGGCAGTCGGTCAGATTTCAATATCATATTGGAGCCTATACCAACAACGGACTAAATTATTATGCCTTGTCAGCAGTTTATCAATATTCTTTCTTTTAAGATTTTGATTATGATTTAATGTGTTTAAAATCAGTATATTTGAGTATGCATATATTTTTAAAAACAAATTTAAAATTGAAACTATGAAAAAATTAAGTCTTATTCTTATCATGGCGATAGCCTCATTTTCATCTTATGCGCAATCTTCTTATAAAGAAGATTTAGAAGTAGTACAAAGTGTTTATGGAAAATCTAAAGCTGAATTGGTAAAACAGTACATGAATTTATCTGATGCGCAGGCAACAGCTTTTACTAAAGTTTACGATAATTATGAAACGTCGCGAAAAGCTTTAGGGCAGACTAAGTTTCAATTGATAAATGATTATGCGGCTAATTATGAAACGTTAACTGATGAAAAAGCGGATCAATTGGCTAAAGCAACTTTGAAAAACCATATTGATTATGAGAAACTTTACTCTAAAACTTATAATCAGGCAAAAAAAGCGATTGGTTCTATTAATGCGGCAAAATTTATTCAGCTTGAAGTATATCTTCAAACCATAATTAGAAGCGAAATTTTAGAAGCAATTCCATTTATTGGAGAATTAGATAAGAACAAGGTTCAGTAATCTTATACGATTTATATATAAAAAAGGGAATCATTATGATTCCCTTTTTTATTATTTAGCGGTTTTAACTTTGTAAATTTCATTTACCATTCCATCACGGAAACTATCTAAAGTAAGTTCCCAAAACATAATTCCTCCTAATTTTTTTGCTTTTGCGTATTCAGCTTTTGCTTTGATAGATTTTAAATCATCTGATGTTGCAAAAGTTTTCGTTGAAGCATTGTACCAATATGGTGCTTGAGCTTTTTCATCATAAAAATATTTCCAGCCGTTTGCTTCTGTATATGTTGTAGCGTAGTTTTTAAAATCAACACCTTGAAAGTGTTCTCCAGCTTGATACAATCCGTTATTGATGTTTTCTACGTTTTTCCATTGTCTAGTATAGAATGCACCTCCAATTACTAATTTTTCAGCAGGAACGCCTGATTTTAGTAAAAACTCAACAGCTCTATCTGTAGATTCTTCTTTCGGATTTGTACTGTATAATGGTGTGTGATGACCTGTAACTTTTGAATATCCGTTTACTAAATCGTAGCTCATAATATTGATGCGGTTTACATAAGGAGCAACAGCTTTCCAATCTATAGATTCATCCAAACATTTTTGAAAACCTCCCGCAGCAAAACTTAATTCGTACTTTTTACCTAAAGTTGCACGCAATTTTTTTAATAAATCTGTAAAATTAGGTTTATCGGCTGCTTGGTATAAATGTCCAGGAAGTCCTTCAATTGATGGATATTCCCAATCTAAATCTAAACCATCAACTTTAAAATAATCGCTTACTTCTTTTACAGATTTTGCAAATTTTAAGCGTCCTTCATCCGTTGAAAATGCTTCCGAGCATGGCTCGCAACCTCCCCAGCCACCAAGAGATAAGATAATTTTAAGTTGCGGATTTTTTGCTTTAAGCGAAACCAAATGTTTGATAGTGATAGAGTCTTTAGCCGAATCAACGCTTAATTTTCCATCTTTTAAATGACAAAAACTAAAAATAATCTGATTTAATTTTCCAACTTCATATTGGTCAATAAGTTGAGAATCGCCCGTATAGTAGGCAATGATATCCATTTTTTTGTTTTTTTGTGCAAAAGTGGTTGTAATACCAAAACAAAGCAAAAAAGATGCGATTAGAGTAATTTGTTTCATTATTTTGTTTTTTATAGTTTTTAGAATGTTAAATATACTGTAATACATTTAATATTTAACATCGTAAATGCTCTAGAAAGTTAATTTTAACGAATATTTTGCAAATTTCTGCAAAAATATTGCGCCTTGTAAGTGATGTCTTTCATGGAAAATTACAAAAAAAGCCCGCGCAGTTTCGGACTTGCGCGGGCTTAAACAAATTAAAAGCTAAAAACTATCTTGATATTAGAAGCAGTAAGTGTCTTCTGCTACTAATTTTGCTGCAATTTTTTCTCTAAGTGCCACAACATTTGGCAGGTTAGTATATTTAGTGAAACGTTTAAGTCCCATCAACATCATACGTTGCTCGTCACCTTCAGCGAAAGAAGCAATTCCTTCTTTTCCTCTTAAGTTTACGATATCAACCGCTTTGTACAAGTATAATTTTGCCATAGCAATTTGCTCTTGAACTTTATCTTCGCCTTGAGCTTTTGCTAATTTTTCAGTTCTCAAAATTGTACTTTCAGCCATGTAGATTTCAATTAAGATATCAGAAGCTGCCATTAATAATTGTTGGTGAGCATCTAATTCAGGACCATATTTTTGAACAGCACTTCCTGCAACCATTAAGAAAACTTTTTTCAAGTTAGCTACGATTACTTTTTCTTCTGCAAATAATTCAGAGAAATCTGGCGTATCAAAAGATGGAATTCCCATTAATTCCTCCTGAACTTTCATTGCTGGTCCAAGTAAGTCAACGTGACCTTTCATTGCTTTTTTGATCAACATACCTACAGAAAGCATTCTGTTGATTTCGTTTGTTCCTTCGTAGATACGAGCGATACGAGCATCTCTCCAAGCACTCTCCATTGGAGTATCTTCAGAGAATCCCATTCCACCAAAAATTTGGATACCTTCGTCAGAACAAGATTGAACGTCTTCAGAAACTGCTACTTTCAAGATAGAACACTCGATAGCATATTCTTCAACACCTTTCAATTCTGCTTCTTGGTGGCTAGTTCCTTCAGCCTCGCGAGCAGCAATTCTGTCTTCGATATCTTTTGCAGCACGGTAAGAAGCACTTTCTCCAGCGTAAGCATTCGTTGCCATTTCAGCTAATTTAGAACGGATAGCTCCAAAAGATGAAATAGAAGTATTGAACTGAATTCTTTCGTTAGCATATTTTACAGCTCCAGAAGTCACTCTTCTTTGAGCATCTAAACAAGCAGCAGCCAATTTAATACGACCAACGTTCAAAGCATTCATGGCGATTTTGAAACCGTTTCCTCTTTCAGACAACATGTTTTCAACTGGAACTTTAGTCTCGTTGAAGAAAACCTGACGAGTAGAAGAAGCACGTATTCCTAATTTATGCTCTTCTTCATTCATAGAAATTCCGTTAGACGGATCATTTTCTACGATGAAACCTGTAATATTTTTATCATCTCCAATACGAGCAAAAACGATGAAAACGCTGCAGAAACCTGCATTCGAAATCCACATTTTTTGACCTGTAATTAAATAATGAGTCCCGTCTTCAGATAAAACTGCTTTAGTTTTTCCTGAGTTAGCATCAGATCCTGCGCCTGGTTCAGTTAAGCAATAAGCTCCAAACCATTCTCCAGTAGCCAATTTTGGAACGTATTTTTTCTTTTGTTCTTCAGTACCATAAAGTGTAATTGGCATAGTTCCAATTCCTGTGTGCGCACCAAAAGCAGTTGAGAAAGAACCTGTAGCACCAGAAATGTAGTCACAAACCAACATTGTAGAAACAAATCCCATTCCTAATCCACCGTATTCTTCAGGAACTGCAACTCCAAGAAGTCCTAGTTCACCAGCTTTACGCATAGATGATTCTGTATAAGCGTAATCTTTTTTCTCAAAACGATCTTTATGCGCCCATAATTCTTTGTCTACGAACTCTTTTACAGAGTCACGCATCATTAACTGCTCTTCCGAGAAATCTTCTGGTGTGAAGATGTCCTCGCATTTTGTTTCTTTAACTAAAAACTGACCACCACGAGTCACGTTTTTTTCGATTGTATCTGCCATGATTATGTTTTTTTTATATTTTGTTTTTGCTCAATCTTGTCATTTCGACGAAGGAGAAATCTCCGCAAGTAGCTCTACAACGATTGACAAACTTTGAGGATAATTGTCGCCGAGATTGCTTCGCCAGTTCGCTATCGCTCGTGTCCTCGTTCCTCGGAATGACAAACTAGATGGTTACTTTGTCGAATTACTAGTGTGATTTCTCCTTCGTCGAAATGACAAATCGGAGAGAATACTTTCTTATAACACTTCGTAAACCCCTGCAGAACCTTGTCCAGTTCCCACACACATCGAAACGATTCCATATTTATTACCTCTGCGTTTCATTTCGTCGAATAACTGAACAGAAAGTTTAGCTCCTGTACAACCTAGAGGGTGACCTAAAGCGATCGCTCCACCGTTTACGTTTACGATTTCTGGATTAATGTTTAACTCACGAGTTACTGCTAAAGCTTGTGAAGCAAAAGCTTCGTTTAATTCAATTAACTCTATATCGTTCAATGTTAATCCCGCTTGCTTTAATGCTTTCGGAATAGCTTTTACCGGACCAATACCCATGATTCTTGGCTCAACACCAGAAGAAGCAAAGTTTACAAGTCTTGCAATTGGCTCAAGATTTAATTCTTTTACCATTTCTTCGCTCATGATTAAAACGAAAGCAGCACCGTCGCTCATTTGAGAAGAGTTACCAGCAGTTACACTTCCGTCAGCAGCAAAAACTGGTTTTAAACCTGCCAAAGCTTCTTTAGAAGTTCCAGCTCTTGGTCCTTCGTCTTTGTTTACAACGTATGATTTAGTTTCTTTTTTTCCATTTTCATTGATGAAAGTCTGCTCAACAGTAATTGGAACGATTTGTTTGTCGAATTTTCCTTCTGCCTGCGCTTTCAAGGCTTTCATGTGAGAGTTGTAAGCAAACTCATCCTGATCTTCTCTGGAGATTTTGTATTGGTTAGCCACCGCCTCTGCAGTTAAACCCATTCCCCAATAGTAATCTTCGTGACCTGCAGCGGCAACTTTATAATCCGGAGTTGGTTTGTAACCTCCCATCGGAATATAACTCATACTTTCTGCACCTCCAGCAATGATACAATCCGCCATTCCTGATTGGATTTTAGCAGTTGCCATTCCGATAGTTTCTAATCCAGATGCGCAGTAACGATTTACAGTTACACCAGGAACGTCTTCCACTTTTAATCCCATCAAAGAGATCAAACGTCCAACATTAAGACCTTGTTCTGCTTCTGGCATGGCATTTCCTACCATAACGTCATCGATACGTTTTTTATCGAAATTAGGCAATTCGTCCATCATAAATTGGATCGTTTCTGCAGCTAATTCGTCAGGTCTTTTAAATCTAAAAACACCTTTTGGAGCTTTTCCAACTGCTGTTCTATATGCTTTTACTATATATGCTGTTTTCATAAATTGTTGTATTAAGATTGGAGAATTAAGTATTAAGATTTTCCAATTGTTTTGTTGATTTTATCATTGAGTGATCGTTGAAAAGAAAAATTCATATTTGATACTTCTACTAATTGATTAATAGTGGGTTGAATTAAATCTTCACTAACAAGTTTAAGTCTTTTAGCAAGTATTAATTGAGTTATTAATTCAAACGTTGAACCATTTGCTATTCCTAGAAAGTGCATAAATTCTTTGTCTGAATTTCTTCCTGAACCTTCGGCAATATTAGAAGGAATTGAAACTGCGCACTTTTTTATTTGATGGATTAAATTAAATTTTTCATCGTTTGGCAGGATTGATGAAATTTCATAAACATGAACTGCAATGTCCATTGCTTTCTGCCAAATCTTTAATTTTTCAAATTGGTGCATCTCTTAATACTTAATTCTTATTACTTGATACTAGTTTCTCAAAGGTTTTCCTTTAGTTAACATATATTGAATACGCTCCAGAGTTTTTCTTTCTGTACATAAACTCAAGAAAGCTTCACGTTCGATATCTAATAAATATTGTTCAGATACTAAAGTTGCTTCAGATAAATCACCGCCAGCCATTACATAAGCCAATTTGTTAGCGATTTTCTTATCGTGCTCAGAAATGTATTTTCCAGCCTGCATTTGATCTGTTCCAACTAAGAACATACCTAAAGCTTGTTTTCCTAAAACTTTAATATCGTTTCTTCTGATTGGCTGTGTATAACCCGCTTCAGCTAATAACAAAGCATGTTTTTTAGCTTCAGCTATTTGGCGATCTTTGTTTACTACAATAACGTCTTTTCCATGTTGAAGAAGTCCTGTATCAAAAGCTTCGTAACCAGAAGTCGAAACTTTAGCCATTGCGATTGTCAAGAAATACTCTTGAAGAACGTTCAATTCCACATCGTTTTTGCGGAATAAATCTGAAGCTCTTAAAGTCATTTCTTTAGAACCACCACCACCAGGAATAACTCCAACACCAAATTCAACTAATCCCATATACGTTTCTGCAGCAGCAACTACTTTATCAGCATGTAAGCTCATTTCGCATCCACCACCAAAAGTCATTCCGTGAGGCGCAACAACAACTGGAATAGAAGAGTAACGAACGCGCATCATGGTGTCCTGGAACAATTTAATCGCCATGTTCAATTCGTCATATTCCTGCTCAACCGCCATCATGAAAATCATTCCGATATTAGCACCAACAGAGAAATTTGCTGCCTGATTACCAATAACTAAACCTTGATATTCTTTTTCAGATAAGTCGATTGCTTTATTGATAGCTTGAAGAACATCACCACCAATTGTATTCATTTTAGATTGGAATTCTAAATTTAAGATTCCGTCTCCTAAATCCTGAATGATTGCACCACTGTTGCTCCAAACTTTTTTGCTTTCGCGGATGTTGTTTAGGATAATGAATGAATCTTGTCCAGGAACTTTAACTTGTGATTTTGTTGGAATGTTATAGAAATAAGTCGCCCCTTCTTTTACAGAATAGAAACTTTCGCTTCCAGAAGCCAACATTTCAGTAACCCATGCAGCTGGCTCTAAACCTTCTGCTTTCATGATTTCAATTCCTTTGGCAACACCAATTGCATCCCAGATTTCGAATGGACCATTTTCCCATCCAAAACCAGCTTTCATGGCATCGTCAATTTTATATAATTCGTCTGAGATTTCAGGAACTCTGTTTGAAACGTAAGCAAACATTCCGGCGAAACTCTTACGGTAGAATTCTCCCGCTTTGTCTGTTCCTTTTACTAAAACTTTAAAACGATTGATAGGTTTATCAATAGTTTTAGTTAATTCAAGCGTAGCAAAATTTGCTTTTTTTGCAGCGCGGTATTCTAATGTATCTAAGTCTAAAGAAAGAATATCTTTATCTACTTTTTTATAAAAACCTTGTCCAGTTTTGCTTCCTAACCAATTGTTTTCCATCATTTTATTGATGAAATCAGGAAGTTTGAACAATTCGTGTTGTTCGTCATTCGGGCAGTTTTCGTAAATACCATTAGCAACGTGTACCAAAGTATCCAAACCAACAACGTCAACCGTACGGAAAGTAGCCGATTTTGGACGACCAATTACTGGTCCAGTCAATTTATCAACTTCTTCAATTGTTAATCCCATTTCTTTAACTAAATGGAATAAACTTTGGATTCCGTAAATACCAATTCTGTTTCCAATAAACGCCGGAGTATCTTTAGCCACAACCGAAGTTTTTCCTAAGAATTTAGATCCGTATTCGTTTAAGAAATCCAATACTTCAGTTGAAGTTTTTGGACCAGGAATAATTTCAAATAATTTTAAGTAACGCGCAGGGTTAAAAAAGTGAGTTCCGCAGAAGTGTTGTTGGAAATCTTCGCTTCTTCCTTCACTCATAAAGTGAATTGGAATACCAGAAGTATTAGAAGTAACCAAAGTTCCTGGTTTACGGAATTTCTCGATTTGTTCAAAAACTAATTTCTTAATGTCTAAACGCTCAACAACAACTTCGATAATCCAGTCAACATTAGCAATTTTTGCCATATCATCTGTCGTGTTTCCAGTCGTAATTCTATTTGCGAATTTCTGACTGTAAATAGGAGATGGTTTTGATTTTAATGAATTCGCCAAATGTTCGTTTACCACACGGTTGCGAACGGCTTTACTTTCAAGTGTTAATCCTTTTTTAGCTTCAGCTTCGGTCAGTTCACGCGGTACAATGTCCAGAAGTAAAACTTCGACACCAATGTTAGCAAAATGACAAGCTATACCTGAACCCATAATTCCGGATCCAATTACAGCAACTTTTTTAATTGTGCGTTTCATACTTGTTATTATTTGTTTGTAGGAGAAAATAAATGCTTTTAAAAACTATTTATTTTCTGTGTTTTCTGTGTGATTAAATATGTTTTTATCGTGAATCAGTTCATTGATAATTTCAGAAACTTCGATAAAATGATTCAGTTTTTCTTCCGAAACATGTTTTCTTACCATTTCATTAAACTTCAGAACTGTATTTTTAGATAAATCTCTTTTTTCTTTCCCAAAATCGGTCAGATAGATTAAAACACCTCTTCCGTCGCTTGGGTTTTTTTTGCGAACAATCAAACCTTTTTCTTCCATAGATTTTAAGGTTCTTGTCAAGCTGGTGGCTTCCATGCCCATTCTCGGACCCAAAGCGGTTGACGGAGTTCCTTCTTCCTTGTCCATACTTAAAAGAGCAAATCCTGTCGCCATTGTTGCATCATATTTAGCCGCTTCTTCATTATACATTCTTGAAACAGCTTGCCATGTCGCTCTTAAAATATAATCTATCGTTTTGTCTTTCATAGGTAACTATATCGATTTCAAATATAATTAAAAAATACTATGCATGCATATAATTTTTTAATAAATTTTTGGTTAGTTATAAAATATCCCTGATTTAAAGGGTTTTGGTAGTTTATTTTAAGTGAAATATACTATTCTTTTTTTAGATTTTAACATTTTTAATGCGGTAAAAATCTTTTTTTAATTTTTAAAAAGCATTTATTTCTGTATTCTGTAAAAAATCATGCATTTATTTCAGTTGGTTTTTCAGAATCGTAACGTGAAATTGCCTCCTGAAGTGTCTTTTTCATACGATTTCTCAGACTCTCAGGTCTTAAAATTTCCAGACAGCTTCCAAAACCTAGAAGGAGTCTTTCCATCTCGTAATTGGGTATTACATATATATGTATAATAACACTCCCGTCTTCATTTTCCTTAATTAATCGCTGAGACGTGTGCAAAGGTTTAGTGAGTACATAAGGGGCATTCGAAGCATCGACCCATAATTCAATTCGTCTTGCATTCAATCCCGAATTTACTGTAACACCAATTACATCTTTGTAATAAATGTCAGCGTCAAAATCTTCTTCTAAATAAGGAAGATTAAAATCGTAATCAATAGAAATGATTCTGTCCAAAGCCAAATTGGTAATAGGCTGTGATGCTTTTTTCTTTCCGATTAAAAACCAGCGATTATTAAATTCTTTTAGTATAAAAGGATGAAAATGGAATTTCGTTTCTTCTCTTGATTTAAAAGATTTATAAGTAATAATGAGAACCATTTTCTTGATAATCGCCTGATAAATTTCGTCTAGATAATGAAGCCCTTTTAGTTTTTCGTTTTTATCCAGATAAATAACAGGTTTGGTATGTGATTTTTCGGCGTAGATTTTATCTTCCAGTCGCTGTAAAATATCCGAAACATCATTAAATAAAGAGAAATCTTTAAACTGTTTCAACATCGAAACCGTTTCTGTCAAAACATTCATGTCTGTTTCCGTCAGAGGAATATCGGTTATCGAAAAATCTTCGTCTTCATATTTATAATACTTTTTATCGTAAACCACGATTGGGGCATTGTAACCCAATTTCTCACTTCGCATCAGCTGAATATCCATCTGAATGGTTCGCTTGCTAATTGGATTTTGTCTTCCTTCATATTCAAATAAAGCTTCAGAACAGCATTCGATTAAATCTTCGAGTGTCCATTGCCTATATTTGTTCTGCAGACATTTATCGATGGTTTTATATCGGATTAGGGCGTTTTTGTTTTGTGACATTTTTGTGTTGTTTTGCCACAAAGGCGCGAAGGCGCAAAGTTTTTTAATTCAATGATTATTAAGATTTGTTTCACGCAGATTAAAAATGATTTAGGCAGATTCAGCAGATTATTTTAAAAATAAAATCTTTTTAGATCTGCTCAAATCTGTAAAATCTGCGTGAAACAAAAAAACTTTGCGACTTTGCGACTTTGCGAGATTCAATTTTTAGCTTAATAACTTTATTTCTTTCTCAATATTAGCCCGAGCTTTTCCCTCATATAAATTCCTAAATTCCTCGGTCTGAAAAATAAATTCGTTTTCCAGAAAATGCTTCAACGCTTTGGCACGTCCGGGTTTGTATAGAAAATCAGGATAAATGCGATATTCTTTTCTAATCTGTTCGAAGTAGATTTTATAATTGTCCCAATCTTTAGCAAGGATTTTCAAATCAAAATCGATTAACCAATTGATATCTTCGATGGCATTGTATTGATGTTGTTGTGTTGCACAAATCGCATCAAAGACCAATTGTTTATTTATATTGATATTTTCAGGTAAAATGGCCAAAGCATATTCCGCACTTTTGAGTTCGTTATCTTTTTTAGAAGCCGAATACACAAAATCATGATAAAAGATTGAAAATAATATTTCATCTGGATTTTGAAGTTTGTCTTTATAAATTTCAAAACTGGCAATCATTTCTTTTAAATGGGTAAGATTATGGTAATGCCTTGATTTTTTGGAATATGCCTTTTCTAAATTCAACCAGTTTTGCTGAACTTCATTTGCTGAAAAGCCAATGTCCAAAAGTAAATCAGAATATATTTTCTCTAAATTCATGCTGTTTTTTACTCAAATTTAAAATTCTTTTTTTACTGCGCAAAATAATTGCGTAGTAGTTTTGAAATCTTTGCTCAGGAAATAAAACAAATAGTATTTCTGAAAAATTGAACAAAGATTTAACTACGCAAAATAACTGCGTACTAGTTTTGAAATCTTTGTTCAAGAAATAAAAACAAACGTTCATAGAAATAAAAAAAGAATAAAACAGGTCAAGTTTGAGTTACTTCGAAAACACTTTCCAATGTACCACTTATACCATTACCTTTTTATTTTATAATCATAATTGGGGCAGTAGCTCAGCGGTTAGAGCAGGTAGTTTTGAAATTATCCATCAAAGGTCAATCAAAATTTACTTCTTACACTTTTAATGTCCGGGTCGTGGGTTCGAATCCCACCTGCTCCACAATTAATGGTCAATTAAAACTTACTTCAGAACACGGCTACTTTCGGTTCGAATCCGAACATAGTTTTAAAATCATCATTAAAAAAAAGAGGGTCAAAATTAGCTTACTTCTCGGGGAAACCCACAAACCAATTTGAATCAGCTAATTCATTACACTCCAATTTCAGGTCAAGTGTTTCTTACTTCAAAAATCTTTTAGGTAGAACTCAGAAACGCAATTATCTAAATTTTAAAAATTAAAAAAATGAAAACAAAAGAATTATTAAAAATCAGTTTACGTCAAAATGCAATTTTCATTCCATCAGAAATGATTACGAATGATATTAAAAATTTATCAGGAACAACATCAGTTTTGTTAGCCAATGTTTCAAAACTTGGATTTACATTTTCTGAATCATTGCTTCATGCTTTAAACAACGTAAACCCAAAATATAAAATCGAGGTTTTAGAAGTTTTAAGAGAAGTGCTAGGAACAGATAAAAACTGGACGCCATTGGTGAAAGAATGGAATGTTCCAACTAATGAATCTGTTATAGATCATATTATCACGTATTTTGGAAACGTTTTTAAAACAAAAAACGGAACGACTTTACAATGTGGACATATTATCCCTGATAATACTTTTCCATTAGAAAGATACAACGGTTGTCCGTTCTGCGGAACTCCGTTTGAATTTGGAAAACTGGAAAATATCGGTCAAGGAAGCAAATTGAAAATGCTTGAATTATGGACAGAAAAAGATTTGAATGATTTCTATATATCATTATTACAATCTAAAACCGCTTTAGACGCTACTCAGGTAGATAGTTTAAAAATGGCGATGCAGTATTTGCCTTTGCCAAAAACAGAAGTGGCAATGAAGGAAACTTTAATGCTGGTGATTGATCTTTTGATTGAAAATGGTAAAGAAGAGGAAGCGTCTCAGTTTCTAAAAACACCAACAGATATTTTACGATACTTGTGGTATAAAAACACAGGAATGCTCCAAATTATTGAGCCAAAAACGATTATCAAAAGAACATCAAAAAATGCACAGCATTTCCATAATGTTTTAGATACAAGCGTTCAGGCAAGAATTGCATCTCAAAAAGATTTGAAACTAAAATATTCTCGAAAAGAATGTTTAATGGTGGCAAATTGGTTGAATAATATGAGCATGGACGTTGAAGCTATGTGCGAAACCATGCATCCAAAAAGAGGAATGTGGGTTCGTTTTATCCGAGCTTTGCGTTTGGCAGAATACAGCAAAAGAAAAGGGTTTGAGAAATTGAACTTTTTAATGGATGTATTCTACAACCAAGTGTACGATGTTTGGCAAAGCAAAGTAGATTCATCAAGATTAAAATTTGATGCCGATAAAACATTTGCTTTATTGAAACAGCGTCCAGGATTGTTTGCACGTTCGTTATTTTCGAACATGCTATGGTTTGGAGCAGAGGAAACGATTGCCCATTTTGAAGAAATCATCGATAAAGTTCCAGCTCGATTGGTGTTTACTTTAAACATGTATGCTCAAAATTATTTTGATAAAAACATGCAGAGAAGTGTGAAACCTTTGGGAGGAACAAACAAACGAATTGAACCTAACGGTTTGTTGAAATTGTACGAAGATTTTCAGTTGGAAGCAATGAAAAACCAAATCGAAGAATTGTGTCTTTTGGCTATGAAAAAACGATTTGCAAAAATTGCGAATACCAACAAAACCATCTATATCGATCCGCAATTGTTTAACATTCCGGTTTCTATAGGAGATCGAAGCGAAACGGTTCAGGATTTGCCAGTTGCTTTAATGGGAACACGTTTCCCAATTGAAGGAAACGAAGTGCGATTGTTCATGCAATGGGGTAAAGATTTGCCAGCACAGCATTTAGATATGGATTTGAGCTGTCATATCGCTTATGAAGATAAAGCCGATATTTGTTCTTTCAGCCGATTAACCACAACAGGTTGTCAGCATAGTGGAGATATCCGAAGCATTCCAAATAAAATTGGAACAGCCGAATATATCAACATTAATATCGACGAATTGGCGAAAGCCAAAGCGAAATTTGTAACTTTTACTTGCAACGCGTACAGCAACGGAAGTATTACGCCAAATTTAGTTGTAGGTTGGATGAGCAGCAAACACCCGATGAAAATTTCGGAGAAAACTGGTGTAGCATACGATCCGTCGTGTGTAGATCATCAGGTTCGTGTGACGCAAAATGTTGCCAAAGGTTTGGTTTTTGGAGTGTTGGATGTAGCCAAAAGAGAAATCGTTTGGTTAGAGATGACTTTCGGAGGTCAGGTCGTAGGTGGATTGGATTTCAAAGGCGTTCAGGCGTTATTGTCAAAACTAAACAGCAAATTGAATATTGGTAGTTTGTTACAGCTTAAAGCGGAAGCTCAAGGTTTGACCATCACCGAAAATGAAATTGCCGATGAGGTTTACACAGCGCAATGGGCCATGAATCCAGCGGTTGTTACACAGTTGTTGGTAGATTAGTGGCAAAGTAACAAAGTAACAAAGTAACAAAGTGACAAAGGTTTTTGTAGAGGCGCACTGCTGTGCGTCTCCGCAAAGATTGGTAAATTTAATCTCGCAAAGACGCGAAGTCGCGGAGTTTTTTTTGCCACAGATTATGAGGATTAAAAAGATTATTATAAATCTACAGAATCTGCAATCCCGATAGCTATCGGGAGCAGGAAAAAATTTTTGAGGTTACAGTAACCACACAATTTGTCATTTCGACCGAAGGGAGAAATCACACGCGAGATTCGACAAAGATTGGAGACGTTCTGTGCGGAGTTTCTAGTGTGATTTCTCCTTACGTCGAAATGACAAAAAAAGAGAAAATCATTTTAATCCTCATAATCTGTGGCTTAAAAAAGAAAAACCTTTGCGACTCTGCGACTTTGCGAGAACTATCTCTTCGTAGAGCAAAAAAAACTTGGAATTAAATGTATCTACGCAAAATAATTGCGCAGTAGCAATTAACCTTTGTACTATCAAAATAGAAACACAAATGAAAACACAAATAAACGGTACAGATATATTAGAATTAGGATTCCCAGAAGGAAAAATAATAGGGATTGCCTTAAAAATAAACAGCAAAAGAAACGGATTCACAAGAGACGAAATGATTGCAAATTTCAAAAACGTCTTAGAAACTCCGGAGAATTATATAGACGATAAAATCTTCAGCAAACTGGCTGTTGCTTTAATCGAGAAATCGAATGAAAAACCAGAAGATTTCATTGCTTTAAACGAAAATCCGAATGCGTATTCAGCTTACGGATTAGATCATATCGAAGACGGAGCCAGAAAACAAATGGAAGTTGCCATGAAACTGCCTGTGACGGTTGCCGGAGCTTTAATGCCAGACGCGCATCAAGGTTACGGATTACCGATTGGCGGGGTTCTAGCCACAAAAAATGCCATTATTCCGTATGGTGTTGGTGTCGATATTGGGTGTAGAATGGCGTTATCGGTTTATGATATTCCAGAAGATTTTTACTTTGAAAACGAAGCCAAGTTCAAAAAAGAATTAATTGCCAATTCTATTTTTGGAGCAGGTCACGGATTTCACGGTCAGTACAAATCAGATCATGCGGTTTTGGAGAATGAAACTTTCAATATGAATCCGTTTGTGAAGAATTTGAAAGATAAAGCTTGGTCACAATTAGGATCTTCGGGTGGTGGAAATCACTTTGTTGAATTCGGAATCATGGAATTTGCACAAAACGATGCGGTTTTGAATATCCCAAAAGGAAAATACGTCGCTTTGTTAACGCATTCCGGTTCACGTGGAATGGGAGCCACAATTGCGGGACATTATACTAGAATCGCCAAAGACGAATGTAAACTTCCAGAAGTGGCAAAAAACTTAGCGTATTTAGATATGAATTCGCAATTAGGACAAGAATATTGGCTGGCGATGAATTTGGCGGGAGATTACGCTTCGGCTTGTCACGAGATTATCCATAACAAAATGGAACGCGCTTTGGGTGCGACGATTTTAGCCAAAGTCGAAAACCACCATAATTTTGCTTGGAAAGAAATCTGGAACGGCGAAGAAGTGATTGTGCATAGAAAAGGAGCAACTCCAGCCGGAAAAGGCGTTATGGGAATCATTCCGGGAAGTATGACCGCACCGGGATTTTTGGTGAGAGGAAAAGGCGAGGAGAACGCCATTAATTCGGCTTCGCATGGAGCAGGAAGACAAATGAGCAGAACTCAGGCCATAAAAAACATCACACAATCTGAAATGAAATCGATCCTGAGAGATCATGGTGTTACGCTTATCGGTGCGGGTCTAGACGAAGCTCCAATGGCCTATAAAGATATCAATCAGGTTATGGAAGCGCAACAGGATTTAGTAGATGTGGTTGCCAAGTTTACACCGAAACTGGTTCGAATGGCAGATGATGGGAGCAAAGAGGACTAGTGTTCAGTTTTTAGTGTTCAGTCACGATCTCAGTTTTCAGTGTAGAGGCGCACTGCAGTGCGTCTAACACTTTGTGATAATTTTAACCGCAAAGAGCGCTAAGAATTACGCGAAGGTCGCAAAGAATTTTTCTGCGCAAAGTTTGTCATTTCGACCGAAGGGAGAAATCACACGCGGGATTCGACAAAGATTGGCGACATTCTGTGCGGAGTTTCTAGTGAGATTTCTCCTCCGTCGAAATGACAAACTTTGTGGTTAAAGATTTTTTCACGCAGATTTAAAAAGATTTAAGCAGATGTTCGCAGATTATTTATTAAAAATCATTTTAAATCTGCCAGAATCTGCAAAATCTGCGTGAAACAAAAACTTTGCGGCTCCGCGACTTTGCGAGATTAAAAACAAAAAACTTAGCATCTTAGTATCTCAGAACCTTAGAACTTAAAACAATAATAACCGCCACAAAGAATAAAAAAACTTTGTGTCTTAGTGCCTTAGTGGCAAAAAAACAAAAAGAATGAAAACATATATAGATATCGGAATTAATTTAACCAACAAACAATTCCAAAACGACATAGACGATGTCGTACAAGACGCGCTCGACACCGATATATCGCAAATGATACTCACGGGCACCAGCGTACGAAATAGCGAAGAATCTGCTAAGATTGCCAGGCAGTATCCGGGCGTGCTGTATGCAACGGCAGGAATACATCCGCATGATGCGAAGAGTTTTGATGCCCAGAGTATTTCGAAACTCAGGAAATTATTAGAACTGAAACACGTAGTTTCCGTAGGCGAATGCGGACTCGATTTTGATCGTGATTTTTCGCCCCGAAACAAACAGGAAGAATGTTATAAAGCCCAATTAGAATTGGCAATCGAGGTTCAGAAACCTTTGTTTTTGCACGAAAGAAGCGCTTTTAGTTCGTTTATGAATAGTACCAAAGACTATTTACCGCAATTGCCAAAAGCCGTTGTGCATTGTTTTACGGGAACTTTGCAAGAAGCCAAAACCTATCTCGATAACGGATTTTATCTGGGTTTTACGGGAGCGATTTCAGACGCCAAACGTTTCAGTCATTTAAAAGAAGTCTTACAGTACGTACCGCTCGACCGAATGATGATTGAAACCGATGCGCCGTTTATGCTTCCTAAAAATGTCCCGAACAGCCTTTTGAAGAAATACCACGAACGCCGTTGCGAACCTGCTTTTCTGCCGTATGTTGCTGGAACAATTGCACAGTTTAAAGGAATTACTTTAGCTAAAGTAGCGGAGGAAACGACGAGGAATTCTAAGGGCTTTTTTGGGATTTAGGCTCAAAGAGGCAAAGGTATAAAGCAACAAAGGGCAAACTAAAGCGTTAAGCATAAAAAGAAATCTTGGGGCAAAAACGTACAGCTTTAAAATCACGTGTTATTACTTGGTTTTAAGCTTTTTTGTTTAATTACATTTGAAACTATCATGAAAGAAAAAATATTAGAAAAATTAAAAGAAATAGAGAAGCAAAAAGATATAGAAATACTTTTTGCTATAGAATCAGGAAGTCGCGCTTGGGGATTTGCTTCTCCAGACAGTGATTATGATATCCGTTTTATATACAAACATAAACTAGAATATTATTTATCACTTTGGGAAAAACCAGATGTAATAGAATTCATGACCGAAGACAATCTTGACGGTTCTGGCTGGGATTTACGGAAATCCGTAAGGTTATTAGCAAAATCTAACGCACCTTTGACCGAATGGCTGTTTTCGCCAGTAGTATATTTTCAGAATGATGATTTTGTAAAAAAAATGCAGGACTTAGCCCTAGAATGTTTTTCGCCAATAGCAGTTTTACACCACTATTTAGGAATAACAAAAAACTTTATGGAAGTCTGCGAAATGGAAGAAGTAAAACTAAAAAGTTATTTCTATGCCTTACGCACTGCCTTAGCCGGAAAATGGATTATAGAAACCAATACATTTCCGCCTGTTGCTTTTGCCAATTTATTGCCCATTGCACCACAAAATATACAAGAAAAAATACTCGAATTACAACAAATAAAAGCCAACCAAGACGAAAAATACCTGCATCCAAAAGAAACTTTGATAACTGATTTTTTATTCGAAACAGTACAATTTAATCAGGAAAATGCAAGTAAGTTGCGAAGCGGGAAGAAGTTGAATGAGGAATTGGATTTGTTTTTTATGAATAAAATAAAACATTAAGTTATGGCTATTAATTTTAGTGATTTAATTACAATTAATCGAAAATGGGTAGATAAAGAATTTAATCATCATTTTACTAAAGAAATAAATGATAAATTAAAAGTAAGAATATATTCTATAAAACCTTCCGGAACACTTATTACTTCTTTATCATTAGCAAATACATTACTTGATATTTTGCCTTATTATTTTAAATCTAAACAAGAAATAGATAAACAAATCCAACGGGAGATTTCTAAAACAATTAACGATTATACAACGGCAACGGAAATTGATCATAATGAGGAAGTTACAAAAATAATTTTTACGAGAACCTATAGAGAAGCAAAGCAATTTTTTAAAAAGAAAAGTGTTGATTCAAAAAGTGGTAAATATGGGGAATTACTTTTATTTGGACTTGTAGAATCAGTTCTAAACTGTAAAATGATCGCACATAAAATAACGAACTTAACTAATTATCATGATGAGGTTAAAGGCGGTGACGGAATTTTTATGGGAAATTATACATTACCAAACGGAGAAGTAGAAAGAGCATACCTTATTGGGGAGTCAAAAATTTGGAAGGATTATTCGGGTGCAAAAGATGATGCTTTGAAATCTATAAATAGATTTTATGACTCAAAAGTACAAGCAGATTTTAATACTCTTGAGTTTTTTATAGCCCAGAAAGATATAGAAAAGGTTGTTGGTAATAAAGTTGACATAGATGAACTATACGATAGACTTGATCCAAAATCTGATTTGTTTAAAAAGCAAATAGCGGTACATCCGATTTTAATTATGTATGAAACGTCAGGTTATGACGAATTAATGAAGAAAGCACAGAATAGTGATGAATTGTCTAAGCTAATTGATTCTACTATTCAATTAAAAGCAAATAACACTTTAAAGAGTATAGGTAAAAAAGTCAAAACCTTTCCAGAGTTAGAAAAAGTTTTTTTAGATTTTATTTTAATTCCAACTAATAGTATAAGTAATTTTAATGACACAATGGATAATCTAATATAAAAAAAATGATTGATAATTCCTTAACAATTCAGGCATGTGAACATATAACACTAAATAAAGTTATTTATGAATATACTTTAGTTTTATTGTCGAATGTTTTTAATTCGATTAAGGTCGTAGAAGTAAAAGAAGATGAATTAAAAAAAGCAATTTGGTTAGCTTCAATTTTATCAGGTAGCGAAGATCAGATTCATAAAAGAAAAGCTCAGTTGTTTACATCTCTTCTTTATTTAAATAATAAAGAGAATATTGAAATTCTTAAAGTCTGTTATATTTTATTTTCAAGATTAGGAAATTTAACAGCTACAAAATTTTTAGATAATTTATATTTTCAAAAAGAGAATAATCCAGTAGATTTAAGAGCTAAATATGATTTTGGAGATTTCATTAGTCATGAATTATTTTTCGAACGAGAAAAAAAAATTATTTCAGCTTCAAATAAATCATACTTAATAACAGATTTTCAAAAAGAATTATGGGGTTCATTAAGTAGTAATTCGGAAATTGCCATTTCTGCGCCGACATCCTCTGGTAAATCATTTATTATAAAGCAATTTTTGATAAATGAATTTTCAACTTTTATTTCATATAAAGCTGTTTATATTGTTCCTTCAAGGGCATTAATAAACCAAGTAAGTCAAGATTTCAAATCTGAAATTAACGAAAATGTTTATGTAAAAACTTCATTTGTAGAAGAAAACGAAATTTTCGAAAAAGAACTATATATTTTAACTCCTGAAAGATGTTTAAAATTATTAAATAGTAAAGTTGAAATTGATTTAGTGTTTATTGATGAAATCCAGGGTGTCGAAGACGTGTCGGGTAGAGGACTTACTTTTGAATATGTTTTTAATGAAATTTCATTAAAATTCCCAAAAGCAAAATTTATAACAGCTGGTCCAAATATTGAAAATCCAGAAAAAACATTTTTAGATATTTTTGATCGAGAATGTTTAACCGTAAGAACGAAATTGTCACCAGTATTTCAATTAAAAGTTACTTTAAAAAATAATATAAAAACAAAGTTTGATGTAGAAATACAAACAGAGAGAGGTAAGTATCAAAAATTCCAGCAAGATTTTAACTATGATTTTTCTAAATTAAATAATAAAGGTGACACAATAGCGCATCTAGTTGATTTTATTGCGCCAAATGATTTTAATATCGTTTTTGTGCACAATGGATTTCATGCACAGTTATGGGCTGTTAAATATGCAATGATAAAAAGCCAGGATTTTGAATTAGATGAAGAAGTAAAAGAATTAATTGATTTTTTAAAAGAAGATATACATAGTAAATATTATTTAATTGAATGTTTAAAAAAGAAAACAGCATATCATCATGGAACTTTGCCTGACATTGTTAGAAAAGAAATTGAAGATTTATATATCAATGAAAAATTATTAACTGTGTTTTGTACTTCTACTTTATTAGAAGGGGTTAATTTACCTGCAAATAATCTTTTTACATTTGAGCCAAAAAAAAAGGATACGCCTTTAACAAGATTTGAATTCGGTAATCTAATAGGAAGAGCAGGTAGATTAAATTCATCATTATATGGAACAGTTTATTATATAGAAAATCATAAAGATAAATTAAAAGCTAATGATTACTATGATGTTGAATATGATAAAGAAATTGAAATCTTTTCTTCAAATGCTTTAAATGAATTAAATATTAATGACTTAAGCCTGCCATTAACTTCAATAGTAAAAGAAGATAAATTTAGAACAACTAAAGCGCAACAGATTTCTATTTTTCTTAGACACAAGTATTTAAAAGGTGATATTTATGTTTTAAAGTATTTAAAAAGCAAGGATTTTACTGAAGAAGAAATTGACCTTGGGATGCAAATTTTAAAGAATAGTTTTGATGGTTTATTTATACCAACTAAGGTTTTGAATAATAATCCATCAATTGATCCATTATTACAAATTCAATTATTTGATTTAGTCAAGAAAGTTGATATTAAAGAATGGGTAATAAACAAAAATAGTAATTTTAATAAATTTTTAAGTGCAGAGCATGTAGAATCAATGCCAATATATGATAGACCATTTTACTGGCAATTGGTAAATATCATTGATAAATTGGATAAAATATTTAATTTATTTGATGAAGGATTTACAAAGTATAATCAAAGTTGGTTAACACCTAAATCAGTTAGTTTGCAGGCCAAGAGATGGCTTAGTGGAGTGCCAATTGGTCAAATTATTAAGCAGAATATAAAATACTTATCTCAATTAGAAGGCTCTTATAAGATTGATTCCGAGAGTTTAGAAGATGTTAATTCAGTTATAAATAATACTATAAGATATAATTCATCTATAACAACACATTTATTGCCAAAATATATAAAAGTTTTGACTGACGTGCTGGAAGAGATTCTATCAGAAAATCAAAAAGAAGAATATAGGCTAACTTTAAGTTTACCAACAATGTTAGAGTTAGGAACACAAGAACCGATAGTTATTCAGTTAATATCTTCTGGAATTACTAGAAGTGTGGCAATTCAAATATTTGAAGTATACAAAAAGAAAACATCTAAGGATTATAGAGAAAAAAATGATGTTCTAATATGGTTATCAAAACAAAACGAAATAAAAGAACTAAAACCTATATACAATAGATATTTGAAAAGACTAAAAATTATAAATAATAATTTCAAT
The DNA here is from genome assembly GCF_023656565.1 of Flavobacterium tyrosinilyticum. Lineage (GTDB taxonomy): Bacteria > Bacteroidota > Bacteroidia > Flavobacteriales > Flavobacteriaceae > Flavobacterium > Flavobacterium tyrosinilyticum. The sequence continues at coordinate 919,584 of NZ_JAMOKG010000003.1, read as the reverse complement.
TAGATTATATCTTGAAATAAATTACCAATGACTATCCAAAACCTAAAATCCCAAAACCTAATTCTTTTCGAAGTTATTTCGGGAAGTAAATCTTTTGGGTTAAATACACCAACATCAGATACAGATATTAAAGGTGTTTATTATTTACCAAAAGAAAAGTTCTTTGGGTTAGATTATATTCCGCAAATCAGTAATGAGACAAATGATGAGGTTTATTATGAAATTGGTCGTTTTATAGAGTTACTGCTTAAAAATAATCCAAATATTCTGGAGATTTTGGCTTCGCCTGAAGATTGTATTTTGTACAAACATCCGGTAATGGAGTATTTGCAACTAGAAGATTTTCTATCTAAACTCTGTAAAGATTCTTTTGCGGGTTATGCTGTAACACAAATCAAAAAGGCGAGAGGTTTAAATAAGAAAATTGTAAACCCAATGCCGAAAGAAAAGAAAAGTCTTTTGGATTTTTGTTATGTTTTAAAAGGCTACGAAACCGTTTCTTTATTAGGATTTCTAAAAGAAAACAACTGGAACCAAGAACAGATTGGTTTAGTAAATCTTCCTAATTCAAAAGGAATGTTTGCAATGTTTTATGACGAAAACAAAACGTTAGGGTACAAAGGAATTATTCAGAAAGAAAATTCTAATGAAGTTTCACTTTCATCAATTCCAAAAAATGAAAAACTGATTGGTTATTTGTTTTGTAATCAAGACGGATATTCTAAGTATTGTAAAGAATATTCAGAATATTGGAGTTGGATTGAAAAACGAAACGAAGATCGTTACAATACTAATCAACAGCACGGAAAAAATTACGATAGCAAAAATATGATGCATACGATTCGTCTTTTGCAAACGGCTGAACAGATTCTTTCTACAGGAAAATTGAATATCAGAGTTTCCAACCGTGAAGAATTATTAGAGATAAAAGCAGGAAACAAAGAATATGATGCTTTACTGGAAATGGCAGATAATTTAATTACTTCAATCGAAAGTCATTACTTAACTTCCAATCTTCCTGAAAAGCCAGATGAGCAAAAAGTAATTCAAACCTTAATTGAAATAAGAGAACAATTATATCAGTAAGATTAATTTTTATCTTTGTTTTCAACATAAATTCAAAATTAAAATCTAAAAAGTTTAAAAGTAAGTTTTTTCTTTCTTTTTAAAATAAAGTTTTATCTTTGTTATCGACAAAACATTTATCGGTAACAGAGAACTTTGAAACTTTATAAGTTAACATAAGCGAAGCCCTCATTCACGTTGCTGGAGCTAGTGATAGCCCTAATCTCATTCGATAAGAATGTTTTGTCACAACCGAAGATGAGGGTTTCGTGCGTTTAATATTTTCAGAAAAATGACAAAAGAAAATCAAAAACCAACACATCGTGATGTAGTGCCATCCGTAATTAATTTCCTTTCAGACGAATTGTTTGAGGGAGACTACAAAGAACAGCCCATGTATTTGCAGGAAATCTTCGAGCTTTTAATGCATACCGAATTTGGCGACGATATCAATTTAAGGCAAAAAATACTAAGCTGTTTAAGAACCAGCCGAAATCTGGCAGAAACGTTATCGCCATTTTCAGAGAAGCAGATTCAGAAAGCTTGTGTAAGCAATCGTTAATTATCCGAATAAAAACCCAAACCCTGCCAATACCAATTGGCAGGGTATTTTTTTGAGATCAAATAGTACTTTTAGTTCCTAGATTTTTTAACATTTAAAAGACATTATTTTAAGGCCAAATCACTCTAAAATTCTTACATTACCCTTTCAAAATAAAAGCCGATAAAGATGAATATAAACATCTCAGTTAAACAATTAGGAAAAAAACATCCGCTACTTCAGGAAAAGAATATAGATCTAGCAGTAGAAAATCCTATCATTACTACACAAAAACTCATAGAATCGATTGTTGATCATCAGCTACAACTGTTCCGTTCTGCTTCATTTGAGTTTGAAGACGAAGACAAAATCCATCTTCCCAAAGAAAATTATTTACCCATTCTTACCGATACCGGAAAAGTAGGTTTTGGCGCGCTGTACAATCACAATCAAGTAGATTTGGCCAAAGCGCAGGAAAATGCCATTGTAGCTTTTGAAGACGGTTTGTATGCTATTTTCTACGGAGACGATCAGTTAGAAACTTTAAGCGAGGAAATCGATTTATCTCAAAACAAATCCATCACTTTTATCAGGCTTACGTTCTTGGCGGGAAGCTACTGGTAGTTAAATTCCAAAATGTAAATCCCAAATTCCAAAAGCGAATTCCAAATTCCAAAAAATATAAATCCCAAATTCCAAAATCTGTTTGGGGAAATCCTTCGACTGCGCTCAGGAAGACAAAGTGAATTAATCTAAAATCTAAAATCAGAAATCTAAAATAAACAATATGACAATTGAAGATTTATTAAAAAGTAAAGTAATCGAAAATCCAATTAAGAGATTTAAAAAAGAATTGGAAGAAATTGTAAACAGTAATCTGGTTACTAAATTATTTTCTAAAACAAAACTAAAAAAAGAAGTGGCGGAGTTTGGTCTAGAACTCGTAAAACTTCAGGACAATTATTACAGCAATTATATTTCGCTGGGTTCTACAGAGGCCGAAAAGTTTGCGACTTTGGTAAAAGAGGATATTTGGGAAGATCAAAATTACTACGATCTTTTGCTTTACTTTTTTGGCGAAGAAAATGCTGCATACGTCAAAGAAGCTTGGAGCAGATTGCCTCAAAAAATGTATCAGACGGGTTATACGCGAAGAGCATTTAGGGCACCAAATCATAAAAGTTATTTGCTGGTCAATCAGATTAACTTTCTGCGTTCTTTGCTAAACGGACCTTACAAATACAATTATCAGGACAGCACCACTTTTTATTATGATTTGAGTATTGAAGATGAAATTCGCTACGATACCGAGATTTCAAATACCATTACCAAATTCATGGTTTGGTCTGCTGCATTGGATTCTGGTAAAGAAGGACTTTTTCAATTATTTGAAGATATTATTTTCAATAAAGATGCGCACGGAAAAGTGTCTAGAAATATCATTAAAGCCCTTTTAAACAGCGAAAAGCAGGAAAACTGGGAGTTGGTAGAAAAACTGCTTCTGGCCGCTCAGCGTCAGGAAGGTTTGCGCCAGACGATTCTGGAAGCTTTAGACGAAACAAGTATCGGTGCTTTGCAATACATGATTAAAGTGCTTATTGATAATAAACTGACTCGTTTTTCATCGGTTGTAAGAGCGATTGATACGTGGACAGGTTTGGGTTGGGATTCTGAAAAAGAAACTACAGTTCGAAATATTATCGAGTTGGCTTCGGGGTATTTTACAAAACCAGAAACGATTGCAACTGGCGTAAAAAGCAAAAACAATAACGAAGTCTATATGGCGCTTTGGGTTCAAGGTGTTTTGGATGTCGAGAAAACAGTTCCGTACCTGCACGAATTATTAGAAAAAGGTTCGGTCGAAAAGAAATCGCTAGCATTGAAATTTGCAGGAGAAACGAACGATCCTTATATCGAAATGCCTCTTTATTTTAAAGCGTTAGAAGATGAGAATCTGCAGGTTTTAGCCTTTGCAGTTTCGAGAATGAATGCTTTGTTGGAAGCCAATACAAAATCGAAGTTTTATATCGAAAACACAGATTATCCGAACTTCTTTGATAAAGTTTACAATCTTGCACAAAGCATAACCGAAAAAGAAAAAACTTTTGAAGGAAAAGTGTTTTCGTGGTTAAATATAAAGTTCGAAAGAGATACACTTTATGCCGCAGCGATTAATTTGGTGGGCGATAATACCGAAAGATTAGAAGCGGTTTTACAACATTTTGAAGGCTTCTCGATCAATTTAAGAGAGAAACTGACTAGAAATTTATTGGGAAGTTTTTATAGCTATTCGTATTACAGCAATCAAAATAATCAAACTAAAACTGAACCTACTGAATTTCAAAGAAATTTTGCCTTACGAATTTTAAAAGATAGGGGAGAATCTCTTGTGGCTTCTGCGGTTAATGTTTTAAAAGATTTGAGTTTAACTGAAGACGAATTGGCTGTTTTTCAGGAATTATTTAAACGTAAAAATTCTAATTTAAAAAAGAATCTAACAGCAATTCTGATTAAACAAGAAGATCAAAAAGTAGTCAATTTTGTTGATCAGATCGTAGAAAAAGGCGATTTAGAACAGCGTATGTCTATGTTAGACGTAATGCTTCAGCTTCAGAAAAATAATAAACTAACGGATAAGGTTAACGATTGGGTAAAAGATTATCTGCAAAGACCAAAAATTACCGAGAAAGAAACCAAATTTATTGAGCAGTTAGAACCTTCAAAAAAACAAGATCTTTTAAGCGCAGAAAACGGTTACGGGTTTTTTACGCCAAACGAAATTTCAGTTTACGAATTGCCAAAACCAAAGGCAGATTCTGTGTATGCAAAAGCGGTAAAAGAACATCAGTACGGTTTCTCCAAATCGATGTCGCATATTAAAGACGAAATTGCGAAGCTTTATAAATTGTTTGAAGAAAACAGAAATTACGAATACGAAATTGAAAACTACGATAACAGCAAATCAACTGTTTTATTGGGGAATTCTTTTAGACCATTAAAAAATCTAAAAGACGATAAGAATTCAGAGTTGGCAGCAACCAATTATCCGTTGTATGAAGTTTGGGAAGAATGGTTTAAAAATTCAGGTTTAGTAGAACGAGATTTGTTTTTGCTAACGTTTGTAAGCAATTGCGATCGAAAAATCTGGAGAGATTTTCTAGAAAAGCATGTTTTTTATTATAAAGAATTACTGCCTCACCCAAACAAAAGAGGTTACGATTGGGACAATGCGATTCTGAATATTTTGAATGCCTTGCAAGTAAAATATGCTTTTGAAGAAAAAGTAGATTTCTTAATTGACGCTAGTAGCGCTTTGTATGCAGATCTTCCAGAGTCTGTAAAAGAGTTTGAATACGTGCCAGGTAAAAATGAATATTATTACAATAACAACAACGGAAACGGCTGGCAAAGTCAGAACTTTTTTGATGTTTATCTAAACAGAATCGACTTAAGAAATGTAACTACAGAACAAGAAATTAAGATATGGAATCTGTACAGATGGAGACAGTTAAACGGACTGGAAAAAAATATTTCGCACTGCAAACCTTTTGTACAGTTATATAGTGCTGCGTTTGAACAAAAGTTAATTACCGAAGGTGAATTGTACGAAGGTATTTTGGAACCAGAAAGAATTTCATTTTTAACAGGCGGAAACAGAAATTACAGAAATCAAGGAAGCGAAGATTTATTGGTTAGATTTCCGTTCCTAGTTTCGATGGTAGATAAAATTCGAGAAACATTTTTGGATGTTGAGGTTAAAAGAGGCGATTCTAATACTTCGGTAACGCATTTGGTACAAAGTTTCCAGAAGATTTTTGGTGCCAACCGTTTGGTGGAATTGATTACAGCGCTTGGCAAAGCAAGTTTGTACAAAGGCTATATTTATTCTTGGAGTTATACCGATTTAACGAAACAGAAATTATTTAGCTTCTTGCTGAAAAGATGTTATCCGCTAGAGACAGATACACAAGAAAGCTTTAATGCTTTAATTAAAAAAGCTAAAATCTCTGAAGAAAGATTAATCCAGACTGCTATTTATGCGCCTCAATGGCAAAAGTTTATCAGCAGTTATTTAGATTGGAATGGTCTAGACGAAGGAATTTGGTGGTTTCATGCGCATACCAAAACAGCATCTTACAGTGCTGCAAATTCAGAATTAGAAAGTGAGGCGGCTAGATTTTCGACTTTAGATTTGCAAGATTTTAAAGATGGTGCCGTAGATAAAGATTGGTTTACATCGGCTTACAAAAAATTGGGAAAAGCAAAATGGGAAATGCTGTACGAATCGGCTAAATACGTAACAGACGGAAACGGCCACCGTCGCGCGCGTTTGTATGCAGACACGATTACAGGCGATTTGAAAATCAGGGAAGTTACGGCCAAAGTAAAAGACAAACGTGATCAGGATTATTTACGCGTTTACGGTTTGGTGCCTTTAAGTAAAGCAAGTCCAGAAAAAGATATTTTGGCACGTTACGAATATTTGCAGCAGTTTAAAAAAGAAAGTAAAGAATTTGGTTCGATGAAACAGGCGAGCGAAGCTTTGGCGATTCGTGTGGCATTGGAAAACTTAGCCAGAAATGCGGGTTATCCAGATCCAGTTCGTTTGACTTGGGCAATGGAAACGAAGCAAGTTCAAAATATTTTATCAAAAGAAACCGAAGTGGTTTTAGATGATGTAACGATAAGTTTGGTGATCAATAATGAAGGGAAAGCTGATTTAGTTACCTATAAAGCAGGAAAAGAATTAAAATCGATTCCGCCGAAATACAAAAAAGATAAAGGTATTCTAGAACTGACGAATTACAGAAAAACGATGCGCGAGCAATGGACGCGCTCAAGAAAAGGTTTAGAAGAAAGTATGATTCGCGGAGACGAGTTTTTATTCGCAGAAATGCAAAACCTTTTTGAGCATCCAATTATTTCAAAACATCTGGAGAAATTGGTTTTTATTTCTAATGATAATCAAATTGGTTTTTATGTTGATGGAAGTTTAGTGACCGGTTTAGGAGAAATGATTTCGTTAAACGAAAATCAGACTTTCAGAATTGCGCATTGTTTTGATTTACATAAAAATAATGTTTGGGTAGATTACCAGAAATATTGTTTTGACAATAAACTGCAACAGCCATTTAAACAGATTTTCAGAGAATTATATGTTCCAACGCCAGATGAATTAAAAGAAAAATCAATTTCGAGACGTTATGCAGGGCATCAAGTACAGCCGAATCAAACTTTGGCTTTATTGAAAACAAGAGGCTGGAAAGTAGATTATGAGGAAGGATTACAGAAAGTTTTCCATAAAGAAGGCTATCAGGTAAAAATGTATGCAATGGCAGATTGGTTTTCGCCAGCAGATGTCGAAAGTCCGACTTTAGAAACGATTGAATTCCATTCTTTAAAAGATTATAAAAATATTGCTTTTGAAGATATTAATCCAAGGATTTTCTCAGAAGTAATGCGCGACATTGATTTAGTGGTAAGCGTTGCCCATGTTGGCGGAGTTGATCCAGAAGCGAGTCATTCTTCTATCGAAATGAGAGCAGTATTGTTAAGAGAAACATTGCGTTTATTCAAAATTAAAAATGTAGAAATTACCGGAAACCATGCCATCATAAAAGGACAATTGGCAGAATACAGCGTACACTTAGGTAGTGCAATTGTACATCAGGTTCCAGGTAAATATTTATCGATATTGCCAATTCATTCGCAACACAGAGGACGTTTGTTCCTTCCATTTGCAGACGACGATCCGAAATCGGCTGAGGTTATGTCTAAAGTTTTATTGTTTGCGAAAGACAATGAAATTCAGGATCCAACTATTTTGAGCCAGATTGATAAGACGTATGCTTAAATTAAAAATAGAAAAGGCTGTTCAATAGTAGAACAGCCTTTTTTAAATTCTTTTTTTTATATAAAAAGGCTAAGTAGTTGTAGTTGGTAACAAAAAAAGAACGTTACTTTATCAAAGCTTTAACTTCAATAAAAAATGACAAATCTAAAAAACCGGGGAAAAGAAGCCAGCGATGATGCGCTCTTCGGAACTTTAAAAATGCAACAGAAACTAAAAGAAGCTGTTGCAGATATGCACTACTTTCTTAGCAGAGGTTATGGCGAAAAAGCAACATTGGTTTTGGTTGGAAATCGCTACCGTTTAAATGCGCGTCAGCAACAAGCTGTTCGTGGAATGAGTGCTTCTCAAAGTCAGATTGTAGACCGAAAATCAAAGGAAATTCAAAATAAGGATCTAGAAGGGAAAGAAATTGTTATTGATGGTTTTAATGTGTTAATTTTGCTGGAAAGCATCTTGTCAAAAGCCTATGTTTTTACAGGATTAGATGGTTATATAAGAGATTTGTCAAGTGTTTATGGAACTTACAGAAAAGTAAATCAAACCTCACAGGCTATTGACATAATAGTGGATTTTTTTAGAAACGAAAAAGTAAAAACGGCGCATTGGTTGTTTGATAAACCCGTTTCTAATAGCGGAAAATTAAAACAGATAATTGAAGAAATCGCTTTAAAAAATTGTTTAGATTGGAAAGTCGAACTAGTCAATAATCCTGATAAAGTTATGGCAGAAAGTAATCAAATTGCGATAACATCTGATGCGTGGATTTTAGATCATGCTTTGTCAAATTTTAATTTGATGAAATATGTTTTGACTCATCTCAATATAACTGAAACTATAATTTGCAGTGAATAAATAAAAAAAGAATGTTCTTTTTTAAATGAGGCCAAAGCTGTAATTCTTAAAAATAATGAAAGAAAACAATAACAACAATACCTATATTTTTGATGATGAAGAATGGAAAAGCTGTATAAAGGTTTTACAGGCTTTAAAAGACAATCCGTTGGAGAATCCTGACAACGATTTATTTGCGGGTTTGATTACCAAAATTCATAAAAATGCCAAAAAGAATATCCGAAGCGTCAGTTATACTTCAAAAAAGCAGCAGGATTTTCAGGTTAGTATAAACGCGACTATAGTATCAAAAGCTTTAAAAGGAGAAACATTATTTTCAGAAAAAGAAAATCCAGAAGAACAACAATTTACCGAATTAAATCTGCCTAAAAATTGTTATGCCTGTAATCGGTCTTATAAGTTGGCCCATAGTTTCTACACAAGACTTTGTCCAGAATGTGCAGAAGAAAACTATGAAAAACGTTTTCAGAATATAGATTTAAAAGGAAGAAACGTAATTTTAACTGGCGGACGAGTAAAGGTAGGTTTTGCAACAGCTTTAAAATTATTGCGAAGTAATGCCAATGTTGTACTTACAACCCGTTTTCCTGCGCTCGCGTTAGAACAGTTCAAACTTGAAGAAGATTTTGATCAATGGGGAGAAAATCTGATTATCTATGGTCTGGATTTACGAAATCTAAATGCTATTAATGAATTTGTATCATTTTATAAATCCAAATTTGACAGTCTGGACATTTTAATAAATAATGCGGCTCAAACTATAAAATATCCAGATGAATATTATGTTCCATTAATTAGAAAAGAAGAAAACCTGCTTGGAGAATTTTCGGTAAATGTCCATCTGATTGCCAATAAAACTCAAGTAACATCAGAAGTAAAAGCTTTAGAGTATGGCTTTGAAGAACAAACCGAAATCGCACTTTCGCGTTTTGGACAACCTGTTGATAATCGGGATAAAACCAGTTGGAATTCTACTTTGGAAGAAATTAGCATGTATGAGCTTGTTGAGGTTAATCTGATCAATCAAATTGCGCCTTATTTCCTGATAAAAGAACTTAAACCATTATTTTTAAACTCAGCATTCAATGAACGTTTTATTGTGAATGTGACATCTTCTGAAGGAATATTTAGTTATACTAATAAAACGATTTTTCACCCTCATACTAATATGACAAAAGCAGCACTGAATATGATGACACTTACTTCTGCCAAAGAATTTGCAGAAGATGCTATCTTTATGACCAGTGTAGATGTTGGCTGGATTTCGACCGGAGCAAAAGAAAGCCTGCGAAAAAAGCAGTTTGAGGAAGGATATATTCCGCCGCTGGATTCTGTAGATGGAGCCAGCAGAATTTTTGATCCAATCGTGCAGGGTATTAAAGGAAAAAGTATATTTGGGGTCTTGTTGAAAAACTACAAAGTTTCCAATTGGTAAAAGTTTAGGATAGTAGTTTAATTGGAAAAATATTCCCCCCACAGGAAAAGTTTTGGGTTCGAGTCCCAACTATCCACTAGGGTGTTAGCTCAATTGGAAGAGCGTTCCCCACCACTGGGAAAGGTACAGGTTCGAGTCCAGGTGCACCCTTTTTTTTAAAGTTGCAAAGGTTCAAAGAGACAGAGTGACAAAGGTTTTTGTTTCTTAATTTTTGCTTCAAAACTTTAAAAAAAAACTTTGTGTCTTAGTGCCTTCGTGGCAAACAAAATATAAAGGTGTTAGCTCAATTGGAAGAGCGTTTACCCAGCAGGTAAGAGGTTGCAGGTTCGAGTCCAGGCACACCTTTCTTTTTTAAGTTTCAAAGTGACAAAGGTTTTTTTGCTTCAAAATTTAAAAAGAAAACTTCGTGTCTTCGTGGCAAATAAAAAATACAAAGGTGTTAGCTCAATTGGAAAAGCAACTGTTTGCTAAACAGAAGGATGCAGGTTCGAGTCCTTGCACACCTATTTTTTATTATGCATTTTCGCGGTAATAAATTCCTAAAATATATGTTCCCATTTATTTAAAATGTATGCTATTGAATATCAGTACGTTTAAGTTGTTTTTAAAAAAATATGTTAAAATTAATTTCATTAATCATTTTAAATTATGACAAAATATACTACATTTGTGGCCATAATTAAATATACTAAAATACATATGACACTTTCAATCGCAAAATATTTTGACCACTTAGCAGGAGAACTTCCGGCTAAAGTATCAGGATGCAATATGTATTTTTATGAAATTAAAATATAAAATTTAGAGTCAAACTCATCATAAAACAGAAAAGCGTCCTCAAAGTAGGGCGCTTTTTTTGTTTTTAGCCACTTCGACTTCGTTCATTGTGACAATAAAATTGAATAGAAAGACAATAAAAATGATAGAATAGTAAACCATAACTAAAAAAACTAAAAAAATAATTGACAAAATGTTTAATGATTAAAACAAATAGCGAAATATAATCTTGAAAAGTAATCTGATGAGTAACAGTCATTTGATAAAAAGAGAAATCTGCACCAGTTTGCGGACAGGGATTTCTTTGGTTTAATTTTTAGTATAACTAATTGATAATCAGAAAAATAATCTTAAAAAATATTTGGAAATATGATTTTTTCGACATTATCTTTGCCAAACAAAATTGAAACACAGCGTTTCAAATAATAACAAGAATTTAAAATATAATACAGCATACAAAATGGCTTTACAAAATAAAATATCATACGGATTACCACTAAACGCAAGATTCGATCTTGGACGTTTGACAATGCAGGTGCATCAATATAGGCAATAGGATAGTTATATCACGTTGAATTTTGTAAAGCACCTTTGATCAGGTGCTTTTTTTATGCCCAAAAAAATGATTTTGTAGCTCAGTTGGATAGAGCGTCTGCCTACGGAGCAGATGGTCGAAGGTTCGAATCCTTCCAAAATCACTTGTTCTCTAGAAGGAACTGGCTCATTGGGGTTACTGGCTAACCTTCCCGACTGTCTCTCGGGAGAAACGGGTTCGACTCCCGTATGAGCCGCTTTTTTAAAGTTTCTAAGTTTCTGAGATACTAAGATTCTAAGTTACTTAAATAGACCTGGGAAGATAACGGAGGTTGTTTACCCGCTTTGGATGCGGGAGGTCGCAGGTTCTCCCGATAGCTATCGGGACTGCTTCCCAGACAAATGAAATGGTTTTTAGAGTTCCTAAGATTCAGATTTAAAAGTTTAAAAAACTTAGTCCCTTAGCATCTCAGCAACTTAGAAACTTAAAAAAAATGCAGGAATGGTGAAATGGTAAACACGGCTGATTTAGAATCAGTTTCCTGAGAGTTCGAGTCTCTCTTCCTGTACAAAATGAAGATTTAAAAAAATATACAATGAAAAAGATAAGTACATTATTCGCCAAAGATCCTAATGATTTAGGAAGGGTTATAGATAAAATTAATATTGAAAACAAATGGGTTTTTGAAGGAGAAGCTATTGCAACCAGAAAATTTGACGGTACATCTGTCGCAATTATAGAGGGTGAAATATTTAAAAGGTTTGATGCTAAAAAAGGAAGAACAATTCCGTTGGGAGCAATTCCTTGTCAGGAAGCAGATCCAATTTCGGGACATCACCCACACTGGTTAAAATGTGATCGTTCAAAATCGGAGGATAAACATTTCTTTGAAGGTTTTGATGGATTAGAAAATAAAGTTGACGGAACTTACGAATTATGCGGACCTAAAGTACAAGGAAACCCGGAAAATTTTGAGAAACATACATTGGTAAAACACGGAAGTGAAATACTTGATTTTGTAAGTCTTGATTTTAAGGATTTAGAAATATTCTTATTAGAGAATGACATTGAAGGTATTGTTTTCCATCACATTTCAGATGAGCGAATGTGTAAATTAAGAAAATCAGATTTTGGTATTAAACGAATGGAAGTGATGCTTAATGGATAGTAATAGTAAAGAGTTATTAGAGATTAGCAGTCCGTCAGTTCGGGTATTTTTATGAGATGCGAACAGCAATTTCAAAAAAAAGAAAATATCAGGAAATTATATATTTAAAAATAATAATTAAGAATTTAGAAATCATGGTGTTATATGATAAAATTATAGTGATTGATATTGAAGCAACTTGCTGGGAATCTAAGGAGGAAACACTCTTAAATCAGAGAGAAATTATCGAGATAGGAGTATGCAAGTTAATATTATCGTCTGGAAAAATTGAAGATAAACAAAGTTTTTATATCAAACCAGAAGTTTCTCAAGTTTCTTCTTTTTGTCGCCAATTAACTGGAATTACAAATGAAAAACTACAGATAGAAGGAACTTCTCTTGAGAAAGCATTAAAGAAAATTAATTCCAAATATTCGGCAAAGTATAGAACATTTGCCGGTTATGGCGATTTTGATAAAGAAATATTAGAACAAGAATGTAAATCAAAAGCAATTGAAAACCCATTTAGAAATGACTATTTGAATATAAAGACACTTTTTAATTTAGTTTACCTTCAGGAGAAACCTAAAGGATTATTGAAAGAGCTAGAGTTAATAGGAGAATCTTTTGAAGGAGAGAATCATAATGGAGCGGATGATGCTTACAATGCAGCCAAATTGCTGTATAAAGTTTTAAAGAAATAAAAAATTAAAAAAATGAAAGAATTATACAACCGAATAGCCCTTGTTGGAATTGAACAAGAAGAATATGATGTTATAAAAGCCAATTATTCAGGACATATTATTTGGCATCAGTCTATTCCTAAAATCGTAGTAAAAGATGAAGTGCTCTATATGGAAAAAGCCAATGGAGTTGGAATGCTTCCAGTTGATAAAGTGGTTTATTATGGAATTTACGATAATGATTTCGATTTTATTACTGGTTTAGCAATTTGGCGAGGAGACTGTTATCCGAATGCGGTAGCAATGTTGGATTGCCGATTTAAGATTCCGTGTCTGGTAAAAGCATTATCCCTTTCAAAATTTAGTGCACCTCGTGGGTTTATAAGTGCTGGAGCTTCTGTAAATACTACAAATGATACGGTTGCCAAATGGGGTAATTGGCATTGCGGTGAGAATAAACATCGTTTTACAGGAGAATGGGAGAGCCAATTTACGGCTACAATTGAACCTTATTATGAAGGAGAAGCCGTTCGTATCATGATGATTGGAGATGTTTATTGGCAGATTAAATTAGAAGGAGACGATTGGTTAAAATCTATTCATCCTGATAACGCAGGTTTTATGCCTGTTGATGAAGATTTACTTGCAGATACAATTTATATAAAAGAAACTTTGAAGATGGATATGATTGGAAATGATTATATCGTTGGAAAAGATGGTTCTAAATATTTGTTAGAAGTAAATCATATTCCGAACATAACTCGATTTGATGAAGTAAGAGAAGCTTATTTATCGACGGTTATAGAATGGATTAATTAAAAAAAATATCCTGCGCAGAATAATTGCGCAGGATCATTTGAATCTTTGTTTAAGAAACAAAAACGTTCTTTAGAAAATGAAATGGTATCAAAGTAAACTTTGATTAAAAATATCAAACAAGCCTTGTTGGGTGTTTCTGTATAGCACCATTGTAGCAGACTTTTCGCGAAAGCGTATTATGTTTTTCTATTCAGCTTGGTTTGGAGGTTTTGATGGTTTTCCAAAAAATTATCACACGATCTATTTGTCGTGGGTTCGATTCCCATCCACAGTAATGTGGTAACTCAGTTGGTAGAGTAATAGAATGTTTATGCAGGTTCGAATCCTGCACCGAACACGTTTCGGTTGGACGAATTGGTTAGTCGACGGGTCTCAAAAACCTGTAACAGTTGAGCGCATCACTCTTAAAAAGATGTACCATTAGAAAAAACTAATTTGTCTTTGTCAGTGAAATTAAGATTTTAGAATCTGATGTTTCACACTCTGATAAAGCCAGTGCGAATCGAAATGTGTCTTGAAAAGTCTGTTTTCTTTTTGATTTGATTGTTAAGAGAATTTGGGGATTCTCTCCATAAAATAAAATCAGAAACAATTCAGACAGACAAAGAACAAACTATTCGTCCGTTTTTCTTAGAGGAGAAAGACAAAGAGGTTTTTTTATTAAGAAGAGAAAAGAAAATAGAGAAAAGAATAAAGAGAATAGAGGTTTTAATGATTTCAGAACATGAAACTTGAAACATGAAACAAAAAAACATTATGATAAAAAGAATTAAAATCGAGACTTACCAAGTAGGCTTGGTGTTCGAAAACAGAAAATTAATAAAAGTATTAGAAGAAGGATTACACTGGATTTTAGGAAACAAAAACATTATGATTTATGATCTAAACGGATCTTTTCAGTCTCCTTTTGAGTTGGATATTTTATTGCAAAATGAAGTGTTAGCATCTCTTTTGGAGGTTATTGAAGTTGCCGATAACGAAATTGTGTTGCAATTTGTAAAAGGAAATTTCAAAGAAGTTTTGGTGCCAGGAAAGTATGCTTTTTGGAAAGGAGTTGTAAAAAATGAATTCATTAAAGCAGATTTGTCTAAGATTGAAATCACAGAAAATATTCCAGTTAACTTATTGGAAAATGTTAAGATGAGATACTTCACAAGAAAATTTATTGTAGCAAGTAATGACAAAGCTTTGTTATTTGTGAACGGAACTTTTGTGAAGGAATTGAAGTCGGGGACACATTATTTCTGGAATAACGCCATTACAATCGAAGTGAAAACGGTTGATACTAGACAGCAACAATTGGAAATTTCTGGTCAGGAGTTGTTGACTAAAGATAAGGCAGGATTAAGAATTAACTTTTTTGTGAGATATCAAGTGGTTGATATTATGAAAGCTTTGACTGAAAATAAAGATTTTGAAAAACAATTGTATGTCGCAATGCAACTGGCTTTAAGAGCTTTTGTTGGCGGATTAACTTTAGATGAATTATTGTCAAAGAAGGATGCAATTGCCGATGCTATTTTAGAAGAAGCAAAAACTAAGATCAAAGATTTAGGTTTAGCAATTTCTGATGCTGGAATAAGAGATGTAATTCTTCCAGGAGATATGAAAGAAATCATGAATCAGGTTTTGGTTGCTGAGAAAAAAGCGCAGGCCAATAGCATTATGAGAAGAGAAGAAACTGCTGCAACAAGAAGTTTGCTAAACACAGCAAAGCTGATGGAAGAAAACGAAATGTTGTGGAAGTTGAAAGAGATGGAGTACGTTGAAAAAATCGCTGATAAAATTGGTGAAATCACCATTTCTGGCGGCGGAAACGTAATTGGTCAATTAAAAGAAATCTTCGTAAAGTAAAAGAACCATTAGCAGTAAATGTTGATCGTTTAAGTTTAATAATAAAAATTTAAGGATGAATCAAGAAATAGGATTTGCGTCGGACCATAAAGGTCAAACGGATACAGTGGAGTTAAGTGAATCTTCGTTTGCCTCAATTAAAGGAGCAGATTTAGAATGCATTAGCCTATGGAATGAAAAGGCGAATTTTCGGGAAACTATATATATCATTTAGAGATATTTCTCTAGTAAAGCAAGCGTGCTTTTAAACTTTTGTGATATTGGATTTCCCAGAAAAACCTTCGATTTCCTGAGATTTCCAAGAATTGCAAAAGAAAAATATCATGCAAAACAATACACTAGAAAAATATAAAAAAGCAATTAGAAATAAATACGAGATAGAAAAAGGAGGCAAATACTTTGATTATTTGTACAAGCCTTCTCGTGGAAAACTTCGTGATTTGTGCTGGCTTATTTTCGAAAATAACCCAACTCAAGATGATTTGAATGTTTTTAAGAATCTTTTGGGTTTAGATTTCGATCATACGAAAAAGAACAAGTTTAAGGAAAAGAAAGACAAGTTCAGACCTATCGAGACGTTCTTTAAGGGAGAAACAGATCCATCCAATATTGATGCTATAAATATGGCAGCTATTTTGGTTGATTTTGAGCCACGTCCTTTCAAAAAGTTTTATGAAACTTCTAAAAAAGAAGAGATAAAACCAGTTAAAAAGCTTGAGAAAGCTAAAGCTGTTTTTGAAAAGAAGAATGCTGTAAAAAAAGAAAAGCCTGAAAAAAAGTCTAAGAAAAGAAGTTTCTTTCTAGATTTTAAAAGCATGTTTTTCTAAAGGTTTCTGTTACAAAGGCGCTAAGACGCAAAGTTTTTTAGCAACAGATTAATAAGATTAAAAGGATTTAAAAAAAATCTGCTGAATCTGCGAGAAACTAATCTTAGCGTTTCTTTGCGCAAACCTTAGTGCTCTTAGCGGTTAGAAAAATCTCGCAAAGGCGCAAAGGCGCAAAGTTTTTTTGCCACAGATTAATAAGATTAAAAGGATTTTTAAAAAAAATCTGTTGAATTTGCGAGAAACTAATCTTAGCGCTTCTTTGCGTAAACCTTAGCGCTCTTAGCGGTTAAAAAAAACACAATTATTTAAAAAAAATTAAAAAAATGAAAACTACAGATAAAATTATTATTATCGATTTAGAAGCCACATGTTGGCAAGGCGCGGTCCCGAGCGGACAGCAAAATGAAATTATAGAAATTGGTTTGGCTGTGTTGGACACAGAAACGGGAGCAATTTCTAAGAATAAAGGGATATTGGTAAAGCCGCAACGCTCAACTGTTAGTTTATTTTGTACAGAATTGACCACCATTACTCAAGATTTACTTAATAAGAGCGGAGTTAGTTTCGAAGATGCTATTAATGAGCTTATCGACGAGTATAATCCCGATTTGTACACTTGGGCAAGTTACGGTCAGTATGATTTGAATATGCTGAAAAAACAATGTAAATCGTTTGGTGTTCCCTATCCAATGGGAGAGGAGCATATCAATGTAAAAGAGCATTTTGCCGAAAAGTTTGGCTTGGTTAAACCAACAGGAATGAACGGCGCGCTTGCATTGCTGAATATTCCGTTAGAAGGAACACATCACCGCGGAATTGACGATGCCAAAAACATCGCTAAGATTTTGAATTGGTGCCTTAAAAATTAGAATTTAATTTGTAATAACAGTTGTCGAAAGGATAGCTGATTATTGTAGAAAACTGTAGATAGAAGTATTTACAGTTTTTTGCGTTTCTGCAATTGCTGTAAATCATTCAAATCCATTCTCCAGCAGCATTGTAATCATCTGGAAGATAAGTAAGATATTGAACCATTCTTGGGCTTTCTCCTCTGTTGGGTGTTGCGCAGTGTGGCAATGCATTGTGCCAGATTATAAAATCGCCTGCATCTCCTGTAATTGGTTTTGGTTGCAACGTTTTTAAAGCTTTTTCTCTTGGATTTTCATGTGGCTCAAGTTCGTCGAGCCATTCATCGATTTGATTATGAAAACCCGGAACGCAATGAAAAGCGCCATCATTTTCTCTGCATTCGGTTAAATAAAACAAGCCTTGAAGACCATAAGTAAGCGGTTTTTTTAAGCTCATGTCCCAATGAAGCGGACTTCCAAGAAAGGTGAAATGATCTGTTTCGGGCGGATTAAAGCTTACTTTATCTATTGTTTTGTAGATATTGGTAGTTCCATAAAGCTGTTCGTAAGCCTTTTTTACTCTTGGCGAAAAGCGATTACGATTTAAAGTTTCATGATCCGAAAAATTAAGCATAAGCCCTTTTTGTTCTTCGTGACGTTTGTACCAGCTTTCTTTTTCATTCGGATTCATTTTTAAATATTCCCAAATGGCTTTTTGAGTGGCTTCGCAATCTTCTTTTGAAATAGCATTTTTAACCACAACATAACCGTTCCGATTCCAAAATTCAAGATCCTGCTCAGACAAGACATTTACAGTTAAATCCTCAATTTCTTGATCAGTATTTCTTTTTCTATTATTAATCCATGTTTTGAAAGTTTCAAAATCTGGTTTTTCAGAATATAGAAAATACAAAGTATCTTCCATGCCAATGCCTAATTGATACAGTGTTTTAATCTGGTTATCCCAATTAGTGTGGTCTGAATTCGCATTTTTAGAATCTAAAGTTCGTTTCCACAATTGTTCGAGAACTGTCCAAGGCATATTATTCTGTTTTAGGTGAAAAAGTACCTAAAAGTACGTGATTTATAGTTGGATATTTAAAGTAAAAATACCCGTTTTTTTGATACTAAAAAAGGCTATCTCAATGAGACAGCCTTTTCACTTTGGTTATATTATCTTGATTTATTAATTGTTTCCGTAGATTTTAGCGTAAAGATCTTTGTAAATTTCTTTAATGATTTTACGTTTCAATTTTAGAGTAGGAGTAAGCTGTCCGCCGTCAATTGACCATACATCTGGTGTAAGTTCAAAACGTTTTACTTGTTCCCAATGTCCGAATTTTTTGTTGATTCCTTCTACTTCTTCATCGATGCGTTTGATGACATCTGCATTAGCGCTGATTTCTGCATCAGAACTTCCTAAAGTAATTTTATGGATTTTTGCCCACTCTTTTACAAATTCAAAGTTTGGCTGAATAAAAGCGCCTGGCATTTTTTCGCCTTCACCAACAACCATTATCTGTTCAATAAAACGAGATTGTTTCATGGCATTTTCGATCATTTGCGGAGCAATATATTTACCGCCAGAAGTCTTAAACATTTCTTTTTTACGATCGGTAATTTTTAAGAAACCTTCGCTGTCAATTTCTCCGATATCTCCCGTATGAAAATAACCGTCAATTACAGCTTCTGCCGTTTTCTCAGGATCTTTATAATAGCCTAACATTACGTTTGGCCCTTTTAATAAAATTTCTCCGTCTTCGGCAATTTTTACTTCTAGGTTACGAATCGGTTTTCCAACAGTTCCAATTTTAAATCCTTTGTTTCTTTGGTCGTTTACAGCAATTACTGGAGAAGTTTCCGTTAAACCGTAACCTTCCATTACTGGAATTTCTGCTGCAGCAAAAACTCTTGTCAAACGCGGCTGTAAGGCAGCACTTCCAGAAACCATTAAATCTAAGTTTCCTCCCAAACCTTCTTTCCATTTACTAAAAATTAATTTGCGTGCAATTTTTAACTGAAATTCATACCAAGCGCCATTTGCTCCGTATGGTTCATATCTTAAACCTAAATCGATAGCCCAGAAAAACAGTTTTTTCTTGATACCGGTTAATTCAGCTCCTTTAGCATAAATTTTATCGTAAACTTTTTCTAAAAGTCTTGGTACAGCTGTAATTACAGTTGGACGGACCTCTTTTAAGTTATCACTGATTTTATCAATAGATTCTCCAAAATAAACCGATACACCATAATATTGATAGATATACAAAATCATTCTTTCAAAAATATGACAGATAGGCAAGAAGCTTAATGCGGTGCTTTTTCCTGGATCAAATGGGATTCTTGGTGAGCTGTCTAAAACATTTGACACAATATTTTTGTGTGAAAGCATAACACCTTTTGGTCTTCCTGTTGTTCCAGAAGTATAAATAATAGTAGCTAAATCATCTGTTTGAATACTGTCTTTTTTAGCTTCAACTTCGCTTTGATTGCTGTCATCTTCGCCTAAAACCAATAAGTCTGACCAATGTTTACAGCCATTAATTTCATTAAAAGAATAAACTTCTTTCAATGTTGGTACATTGGCTTTAATTGCATTTACTTTTTGTAACACTTCATCATCAGAAACAAAACAGTAAATACTGCCACTGTGGTTTAAAATATATTCGTAATCTTCTTCTGCAATAGTTGGATAAATTGGAACATTTTGCGCACCAGTCTGCAAAATTCCAATATCCATTATATTCCACTCGGTACGGTTATTTGAACTAATTAAAGCAATTTTATCATCTTTCTGAACGCCCATACGCAATAATGCTCTCGAAATAGCATTTGCTTTTGCAATATATTCTTCACTGGATGTTTTTTCCCAGACTCCATTTTTTTTGGTTGCGAGAGCAACTGGAAGGTTGTAAGTTTCTTGTTGATAATAGGGAAAATCAAAAAGGCGTGTGATTGAAACCATGTTTAATATATTGAATTTTATTGCAAATTAAATAAAATTTGGGTATGATTTTCAGTTTTATAAAATTTAATGGGAAAATTTATAAAGACTATTAAAAATCAACGAAAACGTTTTCTTTTTCGCCGTTAAATTTCTAAAAAATCAAGAAAAATTTAATTGGAGGACATTTTTTAAAGGCTATTGTACGTTATAATCCTCGTATACTTTTACTCTTTCGCCCATTAAAAACATTTTTTTCTTGGCAAAATGAATAGAGAATTGAGAATAATACCATTCATTACTGTCATTTGGTCTATACCAGAATGTGTAAGAAGCACTATTGAATCCTTCTTTAAAAACAGGTACACCTTCTTCGGTACATTCAATTCCCCAATTTATTTTTTGTTTGCTTAAATCTTCAGCTTGAATAAAACCTGTTCCATCTGGATTTAAAACTGTAATAGGCTCTTTTTGGTTTAATGGAGCATAAGTTCCAGGAACTGGATAGCCAATTGTAGTAGTAATATAACGCTCTTTAGAATTATGGATAATCTGATCAACTTGAACTTGCGAATGCGATTGAAAGGCTGTAAAAAATAGTGTTACCACTAATAAATGTAAAAATTTCATTCTATGTAGGATTAAGTGTTTTTTGGCTTAAGAAATCTGCCGAGCTGATTTCTTTTGGCGAATATAATTCAATTTTTTAATAGAATTATTGCTTGAAAATACAAGAATGAAATTTTTACATTTTTATCATTTTAGGTCCGTTTTTATTCTGTTGAAAACTGATTTTCTAATAATTTTTCTTTAAAATCAGATCTAAACGTATAAGCAAAAGTAATCATCAAAGCGCGTGTGTCTGATTTGTTTGTTCGGTGATTGCTAAACAAAAGAGTGTTGTTTTTATAACCGCTTTCTAAGGTGTTAAACATATCGGTTACAACCAAACCTAAACGGGCATTTCCTTTTCCTAATTTTTGTTGAAATCCCATGTCAACATTGTAAATCGGAATTCTTTTTCCTTGCGGAGTGGCAACGTCCGAATTATAGTTTCCGATAATCTGAAGTTTTCCGCCTTTCCACGGTACAAAGTTATTAATCACTTTTCCATACCAGCTAAAAGCACTGCTTACAACATCTTCGGCCTGCGGTAAATTGTCTGCATTAATGTTTTGCTGAAAAGCGGTTAAACTAATATTCGCATCATAAAAACCAATTGGCTTAAGACTGAAAATAGTTTCTAAGCCATAAGTAACCGTGCTTCCAATGTTTTGTGGCTGAAGTAAAATTACGCCATTGTCCATAAGCTGCCCGTATTGTCTAATGGCATCGGTTGCATTTCTGTAAAAGGCATTGGCAGAAAAAGAGTAGTTTTTCCAGTTTTTATTATAACTCATTTCGGCAATATGAATGATTTCAGGTTTTAAATATGGATTTCCTCCATGCGGATTTAACGCATCGGTAATGTCAATAAAAGGATTTAAATCATCCAGATCAGGGCGGTTAATTCGTTTGCTGTATCCCAGTTTAATAAACTCATCTGGGGTTAAATTCAATTGTATGGAAGCCGATGGAAAAACTTTTAAGTAATTATTGCTAAAATGGTCGCTGTTATTTTGTGTTGCTCCAGTGTTGGAAACATTTTCTGCACGCAAACCTAAATTGTATTTCCATTTTGGATTTTCGCTATCGCCAATATAAGAATTCATCAAACCATAAACGGCATTTATCTGTTCGTTAAATTTGAAACTATTACTAGCTAACGGATTCACGATATATTCACCATTAGTTAGATCAGCACTTTCAAAATCGGACTTAAAAAATCGGAAAGTTCCTTTGTAGCCTGTTTCTATAATCGATTTTTCTGAAATTGGAAAAGCGTAATTTACAATGGCATTCGAAATATTCTGATTTTCATAATTGTGTGTTCTCTGCAGTAAAGCATCACCAATCTGCTGCTGATATTCATCGTAATTATAAGTGTCAATATCAGTGTTTTCTCTGTGTTTTCCGAAAGAAGAAGTAATAGAGGTATTCAGACTTTTTCGTTCGTCATCAAATTTACGATCATAGGTAAAAGCAAGTTCGCCAACTTTTGAGCGTTCCAGTTCTAATGAATGTCTTCTGTTATTGGAGAAAAAGGCATTGGCACTTGTGTTTACCTGCGTGTATAAAGTCTCGTCATTGTCTTGAGTTTCTAGATTTCCAAGCGCTTCAAATGAAAAGCTATTTTTGTCATTTGGAGAAAAATCAATATTTAATTTGAGATTCTGAAGGCCCTCAGTTCGTTCATCATTTCGATTTTGATGAATATAATGTTCGTCATCAATAAAATAATTGGTTCGGTCGGCATTTATTTTCTTTGTTCTTCCAGCAAAACGATTGTCATAGCCTAAGCCAAAATTCCATTTTTCTGTTTTATGATTGAAAAGAACAGAACTATTTACTCTTCCTTTTGCACCAAAACCTGCGCCCAATGCTACAGCACCATTTGTACCGCTTAGGTTGTTCTTTTTGAGTCTTATATTAATGATGCCGCTTTCGGCATTTGCATCATATTTAGCCGTAGGATTGCTAATTACTTCGATACTTTCAATACTGCTCGCAGCAATCTGATCCATATTGGTAATAGCCGAATTTTTTCCATTGATCAAAATCATCGGCGATTTTCCTCTTAACGTAATACCACCTTCTGCATCGACGGCAACCGTTGGAATACTTTTAAGCATATCTGTAGCGGTTCCGCCCGTTTGCGAAATATTCGAGACAGGATTAAAAATAAAGCCTTCGCTTGTTTTCTGAATCTGTTTTTTCTGTGAGTTTACCACTACAGTATTAAGCTGGTTGGCATCTTCTTGCAAAGTGATCGTTCCAAGTGAAATAGCTGTACCGGTATATTTTATTTTTTTAGTATTGGTTTTAAAACCAATTAATTTAAACTGAAGCAGATATTCTCCAGAAGTTACATTTTCTAATGAAAAATTTCCAGAAATATCTGTAACGGCGTAATTAGCGGTTTTGGTTGAATCGGCTGTGTTTTTTAAAATTACATCAACAAATTCTATAGGATTTTTTCCGTCTGTGATGGTTCCTTTTATTGCTGTTTTTTGAGCAAAAGAAAATTGGCTTAAAGTAAATAAGAGAATTGCGAGGTATATTTTGCGTATAATATTTTTCATGTAGCAAAGATATTTACCAGAATGTTTACGCTTGCTTAAGCTGTCTTAAGATACCATTAAATTAATCTTAGAATAGTTTTAAATAGTTTTTATAGCCACGAATTCACGAATTTTCTTGATTCTATTTTTTGAAAATAAAAAATTCGTGAATTCGTGGCTAAAAAAAAGCGCCCGATAATTTCGGGCGCTTTTAGTAAAAATATATTTTTAGTTTTTCTCAATCCATTTTCTGGCATTAACAAAAGCTTCGTGCCAAGGCGTAACCTCGTCATTTCTGTCTTTTGGATAATGAGCCCAGTTCCATTGGAAAGTCGAACGCTCAATGTGAGGCATCATAACCAAATGTCTTCCTGTTTTATCACACATCATAGCCGTGTTGTAGTCAGAGCCATTCGGATTTGCAGGATAACCTTCGTAAGCATATTTAGAAACAATGTTGTATTGGTCTTCTGCATAAGGCAATTTGAATTTACCTTCTCCGTGAGAAACCCAAACTCCTAAAGTGCTTCCTGCCAAAGTAGATAACATAACAGAGTTGTTTTCCTGAACTTTTACAGAAGTAAAGATACTTTCGTGTTTCTGGCTTTCGTTATGGTGCATTTTTCCGTGAACTTCGTGCTCAGGATTAATTACTTCCAGTTCCATAAACAATTGGCAACCGTTACAGATTCCAACAGATAAAGTATCTTCTCTTTTGAAGAAATTGTCTAAAGCTGTTTTTGCTTTTTCGTTATATAAGAAAGCTCCCGCCCAACCTTTAGCAGAACCTAAAACATCTGAGTTAGAGAATCCTCCAACAGCTCCAATAAACTGAATATCTTCAAGAGTTTCACGACCCGAAATTAAATCGGTCATGTGAACGTCTTTTACGTCAAATCCTGCTAAGTACATAGCATTTGCCATTTCACGCTCAGAATTACTTCCTTTTTCACGAATAATAGCCGCTTTTGGTCTTGGTTTAGAATTGTCGATTTCTGGTTTTTTTCCTGTAAAATGTGCAGGGAAAGTATAATTTAAAACCTGATTTTTATAGTTTTCGAAACGCGCTTGAGCTCTTCCGTTTTTAGATTGTTTTTGATCTAGTAAATATGAAGTTTCAAACCAAACGTCTCTGTACTCCGCAATATCCAAATTATAAATTCCAAATTCTAAACTTGGTTTGCTTTGAACTGAACCTAATTTGAAGAATTCAATATTGTTATCATTCAATTTAGCTTCAACAGCAGCATCAGATTTAGCTTGGAATACGATTCCGATGTTTTCTGCGAAAAGGATTTTCAATAAGTCTTTTTCCGCGAAAGCGCTGAAATCAATTTTAGCTCCAAGGTTTACATCAGCAAAACACAATTCTAATAAAGTAGTGATTAAACCACCGCTTCCGATATCATGTCCAGCTAAAATTTGGTTTTCACCGATTAAATCTTGAATGGTATTAAATGCATTTTTGAAGAAAGAAGCGTCTTTAATTGTAGAAGTTTCGTTTCCAATTGTATTTCTGATTTGTGCAAAAGATGAACCTCCAAGTTTGAAATCATCTTGAGATAAATTGATATAATAGATAGAATCTCCGTTTTTCTGTAAAACAGGTTCCACTACTTTTCTAATATCTGTACAGTTTCCAGCAGCAGAAATAATAACCGTTCCCGGTGCAATTACTTCATCATTTGGATATTTTTGTTTCATTGAAAGCGAATCTTTTCCTGTCGGAATATTGATCCCTAATTCGATTGCAAATTCTGAACATCCTTCAACAGCAGCATATAAACGAGCGTCTTCACCTTCGTTTTTACAAGCCCACATCCAGTTTGCAGATAATGAAATACCTTTTAACTGATCTTTAATTGGAGCCCAGATAATGTTTGATAACGATTCTGCAATAGCATTTCGAGACCCTGCAACAGGATCAATCAAAGCAGCGATAGGAGCGTGTCCAATAGAAGTTGCAATACCTTCTTTTCCTAAATAATCCAGAGCCATAACCCCAACATTATTCAAAGGCAATTGTAACGGACCTGCATTTTGTTGTTTTGCTACTTTTCCACCAACACAACGGTCCACTTTATTAGTCAACCAGTCTTTTGAAGCAACAGCTTCTAAACGTAAAACGTCTTTTAAATAACTTTCGAAATCTCCTGCGTTGTAAGCAACATCAGCATATTTTCTATCGATAGTTTTATCTGTCATAACCGTTTTAGGAGAACTTCCGAAGAAATCTTCTAAAGCATAATCCATAGGTTTTGAACCATTTGATTTTGATTCGAAAGTAAAACGGTGATCTCCCGTTACATCTCCAACCTGATACATTGGCGAACGCTCTCTGTCGGCAATTCTTTGCAACGTATCAATATCTTTTTGACCAATAACCAATCCCATTCTTTCCTGAGATTCGTTACCAATAATTTCTTTTGCAGAAAGCGTTGGATCTCCAACCGGCAATTTATCTAAATCGATTAGACCTCCAGTTTCTTCCACTAATTCAGAAAGACAGTTTAAGTGTCCTCCAGCTCCGTGATCGTGAATCGAAACAATTGGGTTATTGTCGCTTTCTACTAAACCACGAATCGCGTTTGCTGCACGTTTTTGCATTTCAGGGTTTGAACGCTGAATTGCATTTAACTCAATTCCTGAACCGAAAGCTCCTGTATCTGCAGAAGAAACCGCAGCACCACCCATTCCGATTCTATAATTTTCTCCTCCAAGAATTACGATTTTATCGCCTTCTTGTGGTTTCTTTTTGATTGATTGATCCAGTTTTCCGTATCCAATTCCTCCCGCTTGCATGATTACTTTATCGTAACCAATTTTACGGTCGTTTTCTGAATGTTCGAAAGTTAAAACAGAACCTGTAATAAGAGGCTGACCAAATTTATTTCCAAAATCAGAAGCTCCGTTTGAAGCTTTGATCAAAATATCCATTGGTGTTTGGTACAACCATTTTCTTTCTTCAACAGCATTTTCCCATTTTCTATCTTCTTTCAAACGAGAGTAAGATGTCATATAAACCGCAGTTCCAGCTAATGGCAATGAACCTTGACCTCCAGCTAAACGGTCACGGATTTCTCCTCCAGAACCTGTTGCAGCTCCGTTGAAAGGCTCAACTGTTGTTGGGAAATTATGTGTTTCGGCTTTTAATGAGATAACAGAATCAAATTCTTTTATTTCGTAAAAATCAGGTTTGTCTGCCGATTTTGGTGCAAATTGCTGCACTTTTGGTCCTTTTACAAAAGCAACGTTGTCTTTGTAAGCAGACACAATATCGTTAGGATTTTCCTGAGATGTTTTTTTGATTAATTTGAAAAGAGAAGTTTCTTTTTCTTCACCATCAATAACAAAAGTTCCGTTGAAAATTTTGTGACGGCAGTGTTCTGAATTGGCTTGAGAAAAAGCAAAAATTTCAGAATCAGTTAATTTTCTTCCTAATTTACTTGCAAGATTGTTTAAGTAATCAACTTCTTCTTCGCTTAAAGCTAAACCTTCTACTTTGTTGTAAGCAGCAATATCATCGATTTCCAAAATTGGTTCTGGCTGAATGTTGATAGTGAAGATTTCTTGATCTAATTCATTGAATTTTTGAGAAAGCATTGGATCAAAATCTGTAAAATCTTCCGTTGCAGGATGAAATTCTTCGATTCTGATGATGCCCGAAATCCCCATGTTTTGAGTAATTTCTACAGCATTTGTACTCCAAGGTGTAATCATGGTAGCGCGAGGGCCAACAAAGAAACCTGTCAATGCAGATTTTTCGATCTTACTTGCGTCGGCAAAAAGCCAGTTTAATTTTGAAATGTCTTGAGCTGAAATTTCGTTTTGCGTTTGTACGGCAAAAACAGTTTTGCTTTGGTTTTCAAAGAAATGGATCATTTGTGTAGTTTGTTGTATTGAGCTGCAAATTTAATGTAAATAAATAGTAAGCGCAAATTTGAAAACCATCTCTTTTCAAAAAAAATGAAATTGCTTTTTTCTTGCATTTTTTCTACCAAAAAGACGCAATATCAAGAAGTTTCGGTCTTTCGTGAAATTTAAAGATTTATTAAAATCTCTTTTTTGATATGTTCTGTAATATTAAACTTTTAGAAGAAAAAAAATCAAAATTGAAGGAATATAATTTTGGTATTTGGAATAGACGAGAGTTGCAAAATTTATGAAGCTTAAGAATAGACTGAAAATTAGGTTCTAAAGAAAATTCTTTCAGAATTATAAAAAAAAAGCGGCAATTTGCCGCTTTTTAGTGGATGAAAAATCTCAATTTTAATTAATAATCACCTTTTTGAATGCTGTTTTTTCTCCTTTTATAATTTTGATAATATAGATTCCTGTTGAAAGATTATGCACAGAAACTTCTGGAGCAGTTGTGTTTTGCTTTTCGAATACTTTTTGTCCAGAGAACGAGAAGATTTCAACTGAATAAGGATTGTCTACAATGCCTGGCTGAATGTCGAAATTTCCATTAGAAGGGTTTGGATAAATTACAATTTCGTTTGTAGCAGCTTCTTCTTCGATTTCAGCAACTGGAACCTTTCTGCTAGCTAAGTTGTCACATGTATCTTGTGAATAAGAATCCCATTGTGCGCTTAAATTGAAAGTAGTGCTCGGAGAAGTTACAGTCGATTTTCGTCTTAAAGTAACATCGACAGCAAAATTGGCGGTTCCGCCGTTAAAAGTTCCGATGATGTCAATTAAAACACCGTTTTTAAATAAACCTACAGCATCATTTCCGTTAAAAGTCAATTC
Source organism: Flavobacterium tyrosinilyticum (assembly GCF_023656565.1). Classification (GTDB taxonomy): domain Bacteria; phylum Bacteroidota; class Bacteroidia; order Flavobacteriales; family Flavobacteriaceae; genus Flavobacterium; species Flavobacterium tyrosinilyticum. The sequence continues at coordinate 891,490 of NZ_JAMOKG010000003.1, read as the reverse complement.
AGTTGCTGTTGTCGAAATGTTGGCTGCGCTTGTAGAAAAACAGCTTGATGACATTGAACTGTTTACAATTACAAATTTGCTTCCTGTTGTTAATGTTCCGCTTAAAGCCAATCCTGTGCTCCAAGATCCAGCTCCGTTGGTTTGTTTTTTAATGGTGTAAGCCGATAAATTAACTGAACTTCCAGTATTGTTTGCAATCTCTAAAGCTTTGTTATTTCCTGAACCTTCAATGTATTCAGAGAAAAGAAGATCTGTCGCAGTTCCAGTTCCGCTGCTGTTTGTTGTAATGCTTATTGTATTGCTTGATGCAGAAGTATTTCCAGCTGCATCTTTTGCTTTTATATAAATAGAATAACTAGTCGAGGCTGTTAAACCTGTAATGGTTGTTGTTAATGTTGAAACAGTTGTTTTTAAAACGCTATTTGCGTAAACCTCATATCCTGTTACTGCAACATTATCTGTAGAAGCTGTCCAGCTAAGCGAAATTGAAGTTGAAGTTTTTGAAGTCGAAGCCAAACTTGTTGGAGTTGTTGGTGCCTGAATATCTCCTGATGAAGTTCCGCCCCAAATTTGATTCACATATTCTGGATGATCAATAAACGGATTTCGATTGTTTTGTCTAGAATAAACGGCATTGTTTCTAGCAATTTCTCTTGCGCTCACAGGATCTTGCGCATGCCAAGCCAAAAGCATGTTTAAGAATGCGGTTGTAAAAACTTGATTGCTTGTGCCATTAAACATTGGATAAGAATATCCTGCAACTGTGTTTTCATAACGTGTTGCAAAATAGAAATACATTCTGGCAATATCACCTTTAAATTCATTAATAGGTTCGAAAACCGTTCCCGTATATCCAGAAACTGCGCTTGATCCTAATTTGCTTCCGTTTTGAGAAGTATAAGTTGCTGAACTAACTTTTCCGTGCGGATAATTAGAACGCATTCCGTTTACTTTTCCGTCAGTTGGCGTAATAAAATGCGCATCAGCAACCATTGGTGATTGTTCGCTAAAAACAGATTGCGGAATAATATGTTCTCTATTGTAGCAATCTCCTTCAACAGAATAATTTCCGCATCTTTGAGTAGTTCCCGTTGTGTAAGTATACGGATCTGTTCCTGATGGATTTTCAGAATACATGTCTAAGATTGTTCCGTCGTTTTCGTAAAAATTATCAACGTCAGAAGTTAAATAAGTCGTGTAAAGGCCAGCATAACCGTTGTTGGTATGACCTTTAATAATATTATACAATTGTGTTTTTAAAGTATAACCCGTTCCAGTTGCTGTGCTGTAATATCCAGAAGGAATTTGGGCAAAACCAATTGTGGCAAACATCAATAACAGTAAAAAGTAGTTTTTTTTCATAATTAACAGTTTTTAAGATTTGGTTTGGAAATGAATTTTTATCTTTTTAAATACTTGAATTTAAGATGGTTAAAAGTTTTCTTATATCAAATCTACTATTTTTATTACTACGATACGTTAACTGATGTTTAATTTTGGATATATTTTCCTACTATCTGTTTTTTAGATGAAAAAAAATCCTGCAAAAACACAGATATAGGTGTCTTTGCAGGAAATTAATTATAATTAAACTATTTTAATTGATTATAATCTTTTTGTTGCTTGTTTTTGAACCTTGTATAATTCGAACAATATAAATTCCTCTTGGAAGATTATTTACTGTTATCGAAGAAGAACTGTTATTTTCTTTTGTGAATATTTTTTGTCCTAAAACAGATATTATTTCAATATTTGAAGTCTCGTTAGAATCTTTTAATTGAATTGTAAAATGACCATTTGATGGATTTGGATAAATTGAAAATGCACTAGAATCAAAATCTCCTGTTCCTAAATTAGCTATTGTATGGCTTCCTAATCCGTCACATTTGTCTTTTGCATAAACATCCCACTCTGTAGCTTTATTAAAAGTAGTATTCGGAGCAGAAACGGTTGGTTTTCTTCTTAAAGTTTCATCGATAGAAAAATTAGGAGCGCCACCATTAAAAGTTCCGATGATATCTATTAAAACATCATTTTTGAATAAACCAATTGGGTCATTTCCGTTAAATTGAAGTTCAGTAGCGCCACTTGATAAATTAGCATTTGCTGGATTATAACAAGTTAATGCTCCAAGATTGTAAGCAATAACATAAGAAGCTCCATGAGCTAAAGTTTCAGTAAGTGCCAATCCAGCAGGTGTTGTCCAAGCACCAGCGCCGTTACTTTGTTTTTTAATAGTGTATTGTGTTAAATCTACAGTACTTCCTGTGAAATTTGAAACCTCTAAATATTTGTTGTTTCCAGAACCTTCAATATATTCTGAAAAGAAAATTTCGTTACCAATTGTTCCGCCGCCTGTAGACTCAGTAGTACTTCCGCTAGCAGATGCGCTTGGAGTAGATAAGTTGTTTGAAGTGTCTTTTGCAATTACATAAAAAGAATAAGTTGTAGATGGCGTTAAACCAGCAACAGTTGCAGTTGTTCCAGTTTCGTTTTGTTTGAAAATTCCGTTTACATAAACAGCATAACCAGAAATTCCAACATTATCTATTGCAGCAGACCAGCTTAAACTAATTGTATTTGAAATACTTCCTGTAACAGCTAAATTTAATGGAGCACTTGGAGGAGTTACATCATCCGCTTCAGTTGCCCAAATCGCCTCTACATATTCTGGATGATCAATAAACGGATTTCTGTTGTTTTGACGATCATAAATTGCATTGTTTCTTGCAATTTCTCTTGCATTTACAGGATCTTGTTTGTGCCAAGCAATTAGCATACTTAAAAATGCAGGTGTAAAAACTTTGTTTGCAGTTCCATTAAACATTGGATAAGAATATCCTGCAATCGTATTTTCATAACGCGTTGCAAAGTAAAAATACATTCTGGCAATATCGCCTTTAAACTCATCAATTGGTTCAAAAACAGTTCCTGAATAACCAGAAACAGAACTAGAACCTAATCTGCTTCCGTTTAGAGAAGTGTAAGTTGCTGTGCCAACATTTCCGTGCGGATAATTAGAACGCATTCCGTTTACTTTTCCGTCTGTTGGAGTGATGAAATGTGCATCGGCTACCATTGGAGATTTTTCACTAAAAACAGATTGAGGAATAATATGTTCTCTATTGTAGCAATCGCCTTCTGCAGAATAATTACCACATCTTTGAGTAGTTGCGATGCTATAAGTATAAGGATCTGTTCCAGACGGATTTTCAGAATACATATCTAAAACGGTTCCGTCGTTTTCGTAAAAATTATCAATGTCTGATGTCGCATAAGTGGTGTAAAGACCACCATATCCGTTATCAGTATGTCCTTTAATAATGTTGTATAATTGCGTTTTTAAAGCGTAACCCGTTCCTGTTGCAGTATCATAATATCCTGTCGGAATTTGTGCAAAAGCAGAAGTAAGGACGAAAAAAAGTAAAACAAAATAGTTTTTTTTCATAAGCGAGTAGGTTGAGATCTGGAGAATCTTAAAAGTGTAATAATATTTTTTGCTAGAAATTTAATTCTTGGCAAGATTACAGTTTTAAAGAAATAAGGATGTTAAGCCATGATTATTTTTAAGATTCATAAAATTATAAAATCTTTAATCTCAACTTTTGACTTACTTCGGAAAATCTTGACTCTGATAAGCGCCCAAATCTGGCGGAGAAGTTCTTGTAATTCCTAAAATGTCGGTTGGAATCATAAAGACGGGATCTCCTTTCGCGAAAGCGGCAGAAGTTTTATCAATATTTAATTTGTTTTGAGACACATTATAAAACTTCGGATTTTCATTCAGAATTATATTCGTGTAATGTTCTGTGTCGGTCTTGAATTGATAATTAGGATCTTTAGTCGAACTGCTGAATTTCAGTAGACAATTATTTAATTGATAGACAAATGGCGCATTTGGATTTTTGTCCAAATTGAATTCGTTTGTAGCCGAACCATAAATAATACAATTATTAAAAATAGCATTGGTTAAAGGATTGGTTTCTGGAGTTGCTCCAGCTAAAGAGTTGCTTAAATTTACTGCAACTTGAGAACTGCTTGACCAATTGTTGTTAAAGGTGCAATGCGTAAAGTTGTAGTTTCCACCATAAACGCAGGATAGGGAAGCTAAACCAGCATAGTTTATGACAATATTGCTAGCAATAACATGAGTATCTCGAGCTAAAATTCCGTATTCGGCGCAATTATAAATTTGAGTGTTTTTAATTTCGAATGTATTATAGGGACTTTGCAAATCCAAACCAATAACCGCATTTTTCAAAGTTAAATGATTGATGGTATGATTGGCACTTCCATTAGAAAAAATAACCGATTTCCATTGCCCAGGAATATCAGAATAAAGTGATTCTAAACGATCGCCTTCAAAAATCACTTCGTTTTCAAGTTTATCAGTGGTAGAAGTTGTTCCATTAATTTGTAGAGAAGCATTATCACCAACATACAATCCAGAATTGGCATGAAAATGCACTCTTGCGCCAGCTTCAAAAGTTACGGTTTTAAATTCTGGAACTCCCGCATAGCCATAAATTACGTATGGTTTTTCATTTGTAAAAAGAAGTTCATTTCCGTTTGCAGGATCATTTTCGTTTAAATAAAATCCGTCAACATCTTTACCATCAATTTTAATTTTTTCTTTGGTTCCGTCGGGATTTTGATTTGGATATAAAAACACCGCATCTTGAATTAAAGTAACCAAAGCTACTTCTTGCAAATTTGCACCACTGTCAAACTGAATTTCGTCGGTATATAAAAAATCATCGGGATTCGCATCTTTAATATCTGCCGTGGTTTCTATAAAAATGTACAAACTGTCTTTTGCTAAAAGCGTAACATCTTTAAAAATTTTTCCATTGTTGCCTGTCATTCCATCAACAGTCATTCTATATTTAGAATCTAAACCTTTTTTGAATTGTACAATCGGAATCGAAATATCATTTTTACTCTGATTGTATATTTTCAATTGGTAAGTGCTTGAACCAATATTCTTAAAAACAGTATCTAAATAAACAGTGTCTTTCGAGAACTTTAAATTTCCAGAACTGGCAACAGTATCAAAATCGGTTCGGCAAGAACTGAAAGCTAGAATTAAACCAATAATGAAAAGTGCAAAGTATTGACGCATTTTAATATTTTTTTAGCCACGAATTCACGAATTTTTATTTGAATTAATTCGTGAATTCGTGGCGAATAAATTGTAGATAAAAAATCTTTTTAATTTGTGTAATCTGTGGCAAAAAAAAGCCAAAGATTGATTTTGATTGTTTTTGTAAAAATAGCAAAAAACTGACAAGTTCATAATTGATTTTTAATTTTAGAATCCAATTTTTAGATTTATGTCTTATCTTTCTTTAATTTTACGATTTTAAAGTTTATTTTAATGAATTATACAAAAGAGCAGATTTTAGCGCGCTGTAATGAGTTTTCTAAAAACACATTGATGGAAACGCTAAAAATAGAATATATCGATGCCGGAGAAGATTTTTTAACTGCAAAAATGCCTGTAAATCCAAGTGTTCACCAACCAATGGGATTATTGCACGGAGGCGCTTCTGTAGCTTTGGCAGAAAGTGTTGGGAGTGCGGCTTCTTTCTTTTTTATCAATCCTAAAGAACAGGAAGTAAGAGGTATCGAAATTTCGGCAAATCATCTAAAAAGTATTCGCGAGGGTTATGTTTTCGGAACAGCCCGAATTATTCACAAAGGAAGAAGTCTTCATCTTTGGGAGATCAAAATCACCGATGAAGCAGGAAATTTGGTTTCGCTTTGCAAATTGACGAATATGGTTTTGGATAGAAAGAAAAGCGAATAAATATGAATTCATTTTTCTTAAAAATTAAAAATCATAAAGAACAAAATTTACCCTTTGTACTTTATTCAAAACCCAATACAGAAAATTATGTTGGGATTTTACAGCAAAATAATATTTTAAATACCGTTTCGGATTATAGTGAAAAAGGATTTGTTTTTGCTTCTTTTGATGAAAAACAGCTCATCCTAATTCCTGAAAAGGAATCGGAAATTATTACGGTTCAAAAAGAAAAGACTTCATTTGAACCCATTGAAATTGACGATTTGAGTTTTGATGCCGAAGTTAAATTTCAATATGAATATCTAGTAGCGCAGGGAATTCAAGCTATTAAAAATGAAGAATTCAAGAAAGTAGTTTTATCACGAAGTGAAGAAGTTCCGTTGTCTGAATTTGATTTTATTGAAACCTTTCAGCACTTGGTTCAGCTATATCCAGCCACTTTCTGCTATTGTTTTTTTCATCCTAAAATTGGACTTTGGATGGGGGCGACACCAGAAAAACTGCTAAAAGCAAACGGAAATGTTTTTGAAACGATGGCTTTGGCAGGAACGCAAAAAGATAATCAAGAAGCAGAAATCGTTTGGCAGCAGAAAGAAAAAGACGAACAGCAATTTGTGACTGATTTTATCGTAAAAAGACTTCGAGAATTTACGGCTTCGGTTGTGGTTTCTGAGCCTTACAGTTTAAAAGCAGGATCGATCTGGCATATTAAAACAGATATTTCTGGGGTTTTAAAAGATAATTCGACTTTAGAAGAGGTAATAGATACGTTGCATCCAACACCTGCTGTTTGCGGACTTCCAAAAAAGAAATCGAAAGCATTTATTTTAGAAAATGAAAATTACGATAGAACTTTCTATACTGGTTTTCTAGGTGAATTGAACAGTACTTTTGAAGGAAATAATACTAGTTCTGATTTATTTGTAAATTTACGATGTATGCAGATTCAGGAAGATAAAGCGATTTTATACATGGGCTGTGGTATTACCAAAGAAAGTATTCCAGAAAAAGAATGGGAGGAAAGCGTCAATAAATCAATGACGATGAAACGGGTTTTGAGAAAATAGTTTATAAAATTGTTTCAAGTTTCAGGTTTCAAGTTTCACGTTCTGTTGACAACTTGAAACCTGAAACTTGAAACTTGAAACAAAAAAACAATGAAATTAGACATATTAGCCTTTGGGGCGCATCCAGACGATGTAGAATTAGGTTGCGCTGGAACCATTTTGAAAGAAGTTTCCCTTGGGAAAAAAGTAGGTATTGTAGATTTGACGCGTGGTGAATTAGGAACCCGAGGCACAGCAGAAACTAGAGATCAGGAAGCAAAAGATGCTGCAAAGATTTTAGGGGTTGTTGTGCGTGAAAATTTAGCAATGCGTGACGGATTTTTTGTTAATGACGAAAAGCATCAATTAGAAGTTATAAAAATGATCCGTAAGTACAAACCTGAGATTGTATTATGCAATGCAGTCGACGATCGTCATATCGATCACGGAAAAGGAAGCAAATTGGTTTCTGATTCTTGTTTTCTTTCAGGGTTAATGAAAATTGAAACATCAGTTGATGGAGTACCACAAGAATCGTGGAGACCTAAAGTGGTGTATCATTATATTCAATGGAAAAATCTAGAACCTGATTTTGTTGTAGACATTACAGGATTTGAAGAAAAGAAGGTTGAAGCGATTATGGCGTACAAAACTCAATTTTACGATCCGAATTCAAAAGAACCTTCGACGCCAATTACGAGTAAAAACTTTTTTGAAAGCTTAAATTATCGTGCGCAGGACTTAGGAAGGTTAGTTGGGAAAGATTTTGCAGAAGGTTTTACAGTTGAAAGGTGTTTGGCAGTCAATAGCTTAGATAATTTGATTTAATTTTTATGAAAATTTTTCATTTTTTTCTTTGTAGAACTCAACCTTTGTTCTATATTTGCACTCGCTAAGCAGAAAAATGGTGGTTGTAGCTCAGCTGGTTAGAGTAGCGGTTTGTGGTGCCGCGGGTCGCCGGTTCGAACCCGGTCAGCCACCCAGATTTAAAGCCTTGAAGAAATTCAAGGCTTTTTTTGTTTTCTGACGAAACAAAAAAAGTAAAATTCCAATAAAAAAATTCCAAATTCCAAAAGTAGAACAACTTGGAATTTGGAGTTTTTTTATTGGAATTTCATTAAAGAAAGCTTGAATTAAAAACTTAGTATTTCAAATATAGCCCACGGTTTCAACCGCGGGAACGATAAGGATATACGTTGTGGTAACGTTGCGTTCCAGCGGTTGAAACCGCTAGTTATGTTTTTATATGCTGATGAATAATTTAAGGAGAACAAGGATTTTTTTTGTAATTCTTTAGTTTTTCAATGGAATTAAAGATTGGAATTTGGAATTTTTTTTATTGGAATTTCATTAAAAAAGCCCAACTGCTAAGTTGGACTTTTTTTGGTGGTTATTATATTTGGTTTTATGTATTATCGAATTTCTTCAAATGTGTTTCCTTGATTTATATCTCCAGTTTTAAAACCTTTTTTAAACCAGTACATTCTTTGCTCTGAAGTTCCGTGAGTAAAAGAATCTGGAACAACGTGTCCTTGCATTTTGCTTTGTATTGCATCGTCTCCAACAGCATTTGCTGCACTTAAAGCTTCATCAATATCTCCAACATCTAGATCTTTTTGGTTATCATGCGCCCAAACTCCAGCATAAAAATCAGCCTGTAATTCTAATGCTACAGATAATTTATTAGCTTCGGCGTCACTTTTTCCTTGCTGCATCTGACGCATCTTAGAAGATGTTCCCATTAAAGTTTGAATGTGATGCCCAATTTCATGCGCAATTACATAAGCAATGGCAAAATCGCCTCCTTTCGCACCAAATTTAGTTTTTAATTCTTCAAAGAAATCCAAGTCCATATACACTTTGCGGTCACCTGGACAATAAAAAGGCCCCGAAGCAGATGATGCTCCACCGCAGGCAGTTTGTACAGCACCTTTAAAGAGAACTAATTTTGGTTTTTCGTATGTCATTCCATGCTCTGCAAAAATCTTAGTCCACGTATCTTCATTGTACGCTAACAAAGTTCTTACATAATTTCCCATTTCTTCGTCTTCCTTGCTTAATGGAGCTGCAGCTTCGGTCTGTTGGCCTTGTCCGCCTTGCATTTGTTCTAGTATTGGCGCTATTTGCTGACCTGTTTCGCCGCCAAAAACATTCAGAAGCAAAACGATGATCCCAATAACTCCTCCGCCAATTATTGCTTTTCCTCCACCAGAAATTGATCTTCTGTCTTCGACATTATCACTTTGCCTTCTTCCTTGCCATTTCATATTGAATTGTTTTTTAACTTGTTATTTAAAACGTTGTACGAATTTATAGATTTTTTATGATAAATTTTACAATTGAAACGTTTATGTTTTGTTGTCGGTCGCAGTTTTCAGTTTAAGATTGTTTGCTGAAACTGAAAACTGCGACCGAGACTGAAAACTAAAAATCACCCCAGCCATTTAACTAGTGCTTCTTCAACACTTCCTTTCATAATTGGTTTAGAAATGTAATCATCCATTCCGGCCGAAATACATTTGTTTCGTTCCTCTTTTTCCGCGCCTGCTGTAACAGCGATTATAGGAACATCACGGCCCTTCTTAGTGTTTCTAATTGCTTTTGCAGTTTCATAACCATTCATAATTGGCATTTGGATATCCATAAAAATAATGGTCGGATTAATTTTTTCAAATTGTTGAATGGCTTCGTATCCGTTTTCACATTCAAAAATGAAAGCATTATTATACAGGTTTTTTATAATTGTTTTAAGAAGAAGCATGTTTACTTTATTATCTTCTACAATTAAAAAGGTAATATTGTTGTCGTTTGTCTCAATTTCGTCGGCATCTAAGTTAATATTCAAACTTTTAAGCTCGGCATTGTATTTATCATTAATGCTGTGATTGCTTGTTTTTAAATTTAAATCAAAGAAAAAAGTACTTCCTTCGTCAATTTTACTTTCTAGCTGTAAACGGCTTTCCATTAAAGCAAGCAATTGGTTAGATATCGTTAAGCCTAATCCTGTTCCTCCAAATTTTCTTGTTGTTGAGCTGTCTTCTTGCAGAAAAGCTTTGAATATTTTTTTCTGATTTTTTTCAAGAATTCCAATTCCGGTATCAATTACAGCAAAACGGATAACGTAATGGTTGCCATGGTTCTTTTCTAAAACCGAAACGTTTAGTTTGATGGAACCTTCTGTTGTAAATTTAACCGCATTTGAAAGCAGGTTAATCAAAATCTGTTTGAGACGAACAATATCTGTCCAGATATATTTAGGAACATCGGGATCAATATTCAATTCGAGTTCCAGATTCTTTTTGTTAGACTCATAAACAATTAGATCGAAAACTTGCCCTAAGATTTTTTTTATGTCATATAAATCAATAAAAAGCTCTAGTTTTCCTGCTTCAATTTTTGAGAAATCCAAAATATCATTTATAATTTCAAGAAGGGAATGAGCCGATTGGTTAATCGTGGTCATATATTTTTCTTGAATTTCCTCCAAATCCGTTTTCATTAATAAGTGTGTAAAACCAATAATTCCGTTTAGAGGAGTTCTAATTTCGTGCGACATATTAGCCAAGAAGTCCGATTTTGATTTGTTTGCAGCTTCAGCAAGCTGTTTGGCTTTTATCGCATCTTCTATTTCTTTTTTACTTGTAATATCAAAATAGATTCCGCCCACAAATTCAATTTCATCGTCTCGCTTAATTACATCTCCAAATTCTTCTATCCAAATAAATTCGCCACTTTTGCGCTGAATGCGATACACGTTATGTAAAGGCATTCCGTGCTGTAGATTATCGATTTGATTGTTAATTACTTCTTCTTTATCATCAGGATGAATTAACGATAGAAAAGACAAATTATTTTCAATGAATTCAGATTTTGAATATCCGGTAAGATTTAAAACTTCATCGTTTAAGAATATTTTGGTCGAGAAAGCATCAAATTTTGATAAATAAACAGTTCCAGGAATATTGTTTGCAATCAGTTTAAATTTCTCTTCGCTTTCAATAATTTTAGTTTCATTTCGGTTTCTTTCTAACGCCGATGAAATATTATTTGCCAATACCTGAAAGATATTTATTTCATCTTCAGTCCATTTTCTTTCGGTTGTACAATCATCAAAACCAATAAAGCCTGTAAAAAGATCATTAATATAAATAGGTAAAATTAAGATAGATTGTATTTCATTGTCAATGAGAAGTTTTTTGAAAAAACCTTCATTAAGATTTCTTGTAAATATATTTAGGATTTTTCTTTGTGATGCCACATCATATATTTCTTGAAGATTTTGTTCTGTCATATGATGCAAAGGGGTAATTTGATGGACAACCCCCTCTCGTGACCATTTATATTTTTGGCTTACAGTATTATAGATTACATCTTTTTCGTAATAATACATATGATCTACTTTGGCTGCTTTTCCAATAATATTGAACGTTTCCTGAAACATTTGATGAGTCGTTTTGCTGAGCAGAAACTTCTCTGTGCATAAAGAAAGTGCAGATAAAAGCTGGCTTTTAAGTTCCAATTTTCTTTCTGCCTCTAAACGCATTTGTGAAGAAATGGCAAGAGAAATTACATCTGATATGGTTCTCGCATAATTAATGTCCTCATTGTCCCATTCTCGCTTTTGTTCTGTACTTTCAAAACAAGCAACACCTGCTAATTGCCCTGTTAAAAAAATAGGTACATCTAGCATTGATTTGATGTTGTTTTTTGTAAAATAAAGCTTTTGAAACTCAGATGTTTCCAATTTGTTGAATACATCTGGTGCGTTAATAATTGCCTTATTGTTTAAGGTTTCAAAATAAATAGGATAGGACTCTTTATTTAGAATGTTTTTGTCGCTTAAACTTTGATTGTCAAGACTAAAAAGATTTTTACAGGTAATTAAATCATTGTCATATTTCCAAAAGCTTACTCGGTTAGTGTTGCTTATAGAAGCCGCTTCTTTTAATATTAAATCGATAACAGTGTTTAATTCGTCGTACTTGCTAAAATCTGTTGTTGATAATTTTTTGGTTGAATTATTATAAGCTTCAATTTTTTTAAGGCGTCTTTTTTTCTCGTTTTCGATGTTTTTTTTCTCGGTAATATCTCTTGCAATTCCAGAGAAACCAATTGTTAATCCTAATTCATTTTTACGAACAATAATTTTTTGAGACATCCATATTTCGTCACCATTTTTCTTCAAAATAGGAATTTCAATAATGGGATAATTATTTTCATTAAGAACCAAATTTTCGTAAAAATCTACAGCACTATTGATGTAATTATCATGAATAAAATTGGAATAATGCTTTTTGATTATTTCGTTTTGAGAATATCCAAGAGCAGAAATACCAAATTCATTTATAAAAGTAAAATGACCTTCTGCGTCTATTTCAAAAATAATATCGGTGGCCGTTTCGATTAGGTTTTTGTATTGATCCTGAACAATAACTTGTTCGGTAACATCTTGTCCAATGCTAATAATTAAATCTTCTGAAAACTTTTTGTCTTTCCACTGAATGTATTTGTATTCGCCGTTTTCAGTTTTTAATTTTCTAATATAAAGTTTGTTTTCTTGGTCTCTAACAGGATTGAATTTTTCTTCTGATTCTAGATCTTGGGTTAATTCCCAGAATTTCAATCCCATAACCTGATCGGGCTGGTATCCTAAAATAGGAGTTACGGTTTCGCTGCAGAAAAGTATTTCGCCTTTTTGATTGGAAGCTATTGTAAGTGAATTTCCTTTATGGACAATTTCGTTTGCAAATCTAAAATTGTCGCGATTGTTTAATAAAACGGCATATTTTACTTGATTTATGATAAAAATTAGAATGCAGAAATTAAGTAATAAGATGGAAGATTTTATTGGAATAAATTGAAATGCTAGCGTCGTAATTAGAAAGGTAAACGTTAAAGCAACGAAGGCCCAATAAATCTTTATGGGTTTAAGGATGTTGTACGAAAAGAAAAAAGAAATAAGGAAAACAATAATAGGTACGACATCATTTTTTAGTGTAATAATGTTGTAGGCGACGTAACTGATGTAAATAAAAAAGCTGGAAATAAAAAGCTGCTGGATTTTATCTCTTATCCATTTAATTTTTTCGGTTATCGTATAAATGATAAGTACCAAAACCCCAATTGAAACATTTACAATTAAGAGGCTTTTGGGTCTTATTTTGAAAATTTCGTTTATTATTTCGATTACAATTACCGCAATACCAAAAAACAAGATATAAAGCTGGTATTCTCTTCCAACAGCATCTTGTTCTTTTTTCTTTTCGATGAAATATCCAATTTTAGCTTTAATTCTAAAAAACTGATAAACCAAGAGCGAAAGGAAAGCAAAAAGTGATAAGCCTAAAACAAAAAGTTTATGGTTGTTGTAGTAAATGATATCGGAATTAAAAACATACCATCCAGTCATAATTGATTCTAAGGTACTCCCAACAGTGGAAATTCCTGAAATAACCGAATTGAAAAAACTATAGTTTGCGACCATAGAATTTGGGGTATGTTGGTTTAGTAAATAGCCTTTTGAAAATTCTTAAAAGAAGTGGTTAAGTTCTCGGTAAATAAGAATTTTCGGTTTTAATCTACATTGTATTTCCCGATTGAATCAATTGAATCTTCTTCCTCAGATTGTGTCCCAAAAATGGCGAAATAAGTCGCATAAATCATAGAGCTGTTAAAAACAACCGTAAATATGACTCCGACGCAACAGCCAATAAAACCAACCATTGAACCAAGGAAACCTATGATAAAAAAAGCAAATATGTTAAGCGGATTTTTTGTAACGATAATTAGGCTAGATTTTATAGCATCTATTGCTTTAAGGTTTCCAAAAACAATCAGTGGAATGGAAAGGTACATAAAGTAAGAAACCATAAACGAAATAATATTTCCAACAAATACGATTCCTGAGCTTTCGATTAAATTAGCAATCGCAGTTCCTAAAATTGCTGGAATAAAAGCTGCAACAAAAATTTGTGCAAAATAGGGTGCTTTGTAATAAGTGAAAATAGTGGAAACATTGAACTCAATATCTTTGTCTGCAGAATCGGCCATTTTTAGGAAACCAGCACCAAATGGAGCAGTAATTCCTGCCACGACTGAAACAGCAACAGTTTGAATTACGAGTTGAATTGAAGTGAATTGTTGGTTCTCGAAATTTTGGATAAAATCTTTTGTCATCGCCTCGGCTCCAAAATAGGCAATCATTATACCCATAAAAGCGACGGCTGCAATAATTGAAAAAACTAGGATGATAAGTCCAGAGTAAAGCGCTATTTTTTTATAATTTTCGAAAGCGTGATTAAAAACTGTAGCAAAATCAAGGGAAAAGCCATTTTTTTTAATGTCCTCAATTTGGTTAAGTGTAGATTTCATTTTTATGTAAGATTGTTTTATAGACTTGTAATATTTGAAAGGTATCTTGACGTAAATATAATATTTTTAATCAATTCCGTATAAAAATCTACAAAACATTCCTAAATGTTTTTAACTGCTGTTATAGCCAGTCTAAAATTCGTTTTATGGGACCCAATTTGTCTTTGTAAGGAGCGTAGCGCATAGGTAAATCAAGCCAATTTCCTTTTTTTACAATTGCTTTATGGTGAGAAAATGTGTCGAAGCTTCGTTTGCCATGATAAGCACCAATTCCGCTATATCCAACACCGCCAAAAGGCAGTCTATTGTTAGAAAAATGAATAACGGTATCGTTGATACATCCCCCTCCAAAAGAGTATTTTGAAATTAATTTCTTTGCAAATGAATTATTTTCGCTAAAAATGTAAAATGAAAGAGGTTTCTCATAACGACTCACAATATTTTCGATGTCATTTTCATTTTCGTAAACAAGAATCGGCAAAATAGGACCAAAGATCTCTTCTTTCATAACCGCACTGTCCAAATCTGGTTCCTCAAGAAGAGTAGGCGCAATATAAAGTTCGCTAGCATTGCTTTCTCCGCCAAACAAAATGTGCTCACCTTGAATCATATTGGTCAAACGATACCAATTTTTTGTATTTATAATTCTTGCAAAATCAGGAGATTTGTCAATTTTCTTTCCATACGCTTTTAGGATTTCTTCAATCATATAAGAAATGAAATTGACTTTCATGTTTTTCTGAATTAGAATATAGTCGGGTGCAATGCAAGTTTGTCCTGCATTGATAAATTTTCCCCATACAATTCGTTTGGCGGCCAGTTTTAAATCGGCTGTTTCATCAATAATGCAAGGGTTTTTTCCGCCTAATTCAAGAGTAACGGGAGTTAAATTTTCAGCTGCCGCTTTTGCAACAATTTTACCAACAGCAACGCTTCCTGTAAAAAAGATATAATCCCAGCGCTGCGCCAATAATTTATTAGAAACATCAACACCGCCTTCAAAAACTTCTACGTGATTAATGTGAAATGTTTTTTCTATAATTTTTGCAATTATGGCAGAGGTATGAGGTGTAAGTTCAGATGGTTTTAAAACGACTCTATTTCCTGCAGCAACTGCAGCGACGAGAGGACACAAAGCAAGCTGAAAAGGATAATTCCAAGGAGCAATGATTAATACATCTCCATAAGGTTCTTTGTAAAGATAATCGGAAGAGGGAAAATTAAGCAGAGATGGAAAAACGCGTTTTGGTTTTGCCCATTTACTCAGGTTTTTAATCGTATCCTTAAGTTCTGAAATAACGTAATTAGTTTCGGTTAAAACAGCCTCAAACTCTGGTTTTTTAAAGTCATCATATAAAGCTTTTATAATTAAATCTTCGCTTTTCTGAATATTATATAATAACTTTTTTAGAGTCTCCTTTCGATATCTGATGTCGCTTTTAAAGTCCATTTTTCGATTTTCTTGATTTTTTCTCTATGCAAGTTAATCGATAAAAATTAATAAATTAACAATTAAATCATAAAAATCAGACAGCATTCCAAATAGGATCATCTGGAGTAGGGGCAATAATTGTGATATTCTCTTTTGAAACAGGATGGACAAAAGTTAGTTTTCGGGCATGAAGATGGATTCCTCCATCGGGATTGCTTCGGTCTGCGCCATATTTTAAATCTCCTTTAATTTGCGATCCGATTGCACTTAATTGTGCACGAATTTGATGATGACGACCCGTATGCAAATTGATTTCCAGAGCAGTATAATTCTGAAGTTCTTTAATTATAGTGTAATCTAAACTGGCTAATTTGCTGTCTGGAACTTCTTTTAAATGCGCTTTTGAAGTGTTATTTTTTTCGTTTCTTTTTAAATAATGAACCAATTTTGCTTTTTCGTCTTTTGGTTTATTTTTCACAACAGCCCAATATGTTTTTTGGGTTTCGCGATTACTGAACAATTCATTCATACGCGATAAAGCTTTGCTGGTTCTAGCAAAAACAACAATTCCGGTTGTAGGTCTATCTAGACGATGAATAACACCCAAGAAAACATCTCCAGGTTTGTTGTATTTGGCTTTAATATATTCTTTCACAACATCAGACAAAGGTTTATCGCCCGTTTTATCACCTTGCACAATATCACCCACACGTTTGTTGACCACAATAATATGGTTGTCTTCGTGCAGAATTTGGAGATTGTTTTTGTCTGAAATAATTTTCATATTAGACTTACTTAGATTTTTAGACATGCTTAGACTTCTTAGATGTTGTCTTATATTTTTTGATTTTATAATAATGTAGCTCTAAATCGGGATGTCATTTTGGTGATTTCTTCCAATAAATCAATTAATTCAGATGTATTTTCTTCATTTATAAATCCTAAATCAGATGAAATTAAAAGTTGCGTTTCGACTTCATATGCTGATCCAATAGCAATTTCTAAAAATCGAGCAAAATCTTTATTTGAATTTCTTGAAGAACCCTCTGCAATATTAGAAGGAATTGATACTGCAGCTCTTCTTAGTTGATTGATTATTCCAAATTTTTCTTCACTAGGAAATGTGGCTGTTATAGAATAAATTTTAGAACAAAACGATCTGCTCTTCTTCCAAATCAAAAGCTCTTTAAATTGATGCATAGCTTAATTTAGTTAGTAATTTTTTTAAGAGCCTAAATTTCAAAAATTAGACTTCTTAGAGTTTTAGCGATTAAATAAATTTAAGCACAGATCTAAGAAGTCTAAGTATGTCTAAAAATCTAAGCCAGTCTGGACTTAGTATTGTTCCTTTTCGTTCGGGAAATCACTAGCCTTAACATCTGCAGCGTATTGACCAATTGCTTTAGTCATTTCGTCATAAAGATTTAAGTAGCGACGTAAGAAACGAGGGCTGAATTCATTGTTCATTCCCAACATATCGTGAATTACTAAAACCTGACCGTCAACACCGCCTCCAGCTCCAATTCCGATTACTGGAATCGAAATGCTTTCAGCTACTTTTTTAGCCAGATCTGCTGGGATTTTTTCTAAAACAACAGCAAAACATCCCACTTTTTCAAGCATTTGAGCATCTTCAATCAATTTTTCAGCTTCTTCTTCTTCTTTAGCGCGAACACTGTAAGTTCCAAATTTGTAGATAGATTGAGGTGTTAAGCCTAAGTGCCCCATTACAGGAATACCAGCATGTAATATTTTTTTAATGGATTCTTTAATTTCTTTTCCGCCTTCTAATTTTACAGCATGAGCCCCACTTTCTTTCATAATTCTGATAGAAGAACGCAAAGCTTCTTTTGGGTCAGATTGGTAACTTCCAAAAGGCAAGTCAACTACAACTAAACCTCTTTCTACAGCGCGAACTACAGAAGAAGCATGATATATCATCTGATCTAAAGTAATTGGCAAAGTCGTTTCGTGACCAGCCATTACATTTGATGCCGAATCACCAACTAAAATTACATCGATACCAGCGGTATCAACAATTTTTGCCATTGTATAATCATACGCAGTAAGCATAGAGATTTTCTCTCCGTTGCTTTTCATTTCAATTAATGACTTTGTTGTGATTCTTTTATAATCTTTTTTTGCTACTGACATTTTAATGTTTTTTTGATGTTGTAAAAGTATTGAATAATTGTAAAAAGGGAATTAGCAATTATAGAATATTTCGAGAGAAAATGGTTTTCGGTCTTTAAATTCTAATAGAAATTGACTGTTTTCCATTACAATAAAGTAATTGTGTAGTAATTTTTGAGATTTTTTGACAGAGATTAAAGGTTTTAAGAAGGATTTTTCATCAGTCCAAAAAACCTTTGATCTTTGGCAATAATTATTTTAAGTTTTAGCAATCAGCCATGTTTACAGCAATTGCAAGACCTCCTTCAGAAGTTTCTTTGTATTTTGAATTCATATCTTTTGCTGTTTCCCACATGGTGTTAATCACTTTGTCTAATGGAACTTTAGCATTTTTAGAATCGGTTTCTAAAGCTAATTCAGCAGCGTTTATGGCTTTAATGGCACCCATTGTATTTCTTTCAATACATGGAATTTGAACTAAACCGCCAATAGGATCGCAGGTTAAACCTAAATGATGTTCCATGGCAATTTCAGCAGCCATAAGAACCTGCGCAGGTGTTCCGCCCATTAATTCGCAAAGAGCAGCCGCAGCCATTGAAGACGAAACGCCAATCTCAGCTTGACATCCGCCCATTGCTGCAGAAATAGTAGAACCTTTTTTAAAGATACTTCCAATTTCACCAGCCACCATCAAAAATTGTTTGATTTCTTTTTCGCCTGCATTATGGTTTTCAATAACCATGTAGTACATTAAAACAGCAGGAATAACACCCGAACTTCCGTTGGTAGGAGCAGTAACCACACGGCCTAAAGAAGCATTTACTTCATTAACGGCAAGTGCAAAACAGCTTACCCATTTTAAGATTTGACGGAATTTAACTTCCGTTTTTCTAATTTCTTCCAACCAGCTTTGCGGATCAGTATAATTAGATAATCCAATTAAGTTTTGGTGCATATCAAAAGCTCTTCTTCTTACGTGAAGTCCGCCTGGAAGAATTCCTTCAGAATGACAACCAATATACATACATTCCAACATCGTATTCCAAATACGCATTAATTCCGAATGCACTTCGGCTTCTGGACGCATCGAAATTTCATTTTCGTATACAATTTCAGAAATCGATTTGTTTTCAGTAACGGTATAATTTAATAATTCTGCTGCGTTTTGAATGGGATAAGGAAAGGCACATTTTATAACCTCTTTCAGTTTGGCATTTGTACGTTCTTCTTTTACCACAAAGCCACCACCTATAGAATAAAAAGTCGATTCGTATTCTGAATCGTCAGATTGGTAAGCCGTAAATTTCAGTCCGTTTGCGTGAAACGGAAGAAAGTCTTTATTAAAAACAATGTCTTGAAGAAAAAAGAACGGAATCACTTTTTGGTTGCCCAAATGGATTTCGTTTGTGGTTTCGATTTTTTTAATAATTCCTGCAATATCCTCTACAGGAATATATTCAGGATCTTGTCCGCTTAATCCTAGCATTACAGCAAGGTCTGTTGCGTGGCCTTTTCCAGTTAAAGAAAGCGAGCCATATAAATCGACTTTTACCCTTGTAATATCGTCTAAAATTGCTTCTTCTTTCAGTTCTTCTAGAAAGCGTTCAGCAGCGCGCCAAGGACCCAAAGTGTGTGAGCTTGAAGGGCCAACGCCAATTTTAAGCATATCAAAAACAGAGATACATTCTTCCATTGTTCATTTTTTGTTAAGACAAAGATAATCGAATAATGCAATGATGATTTCTTTTTTAATGTTAATCTTGCGTATTTGTTAAAATAAATATTAAAATTTAATAATTCGGCAACGAAATAAATTTAAAACCTTAATATGCACTTTCCGTAAAAAGTTCGTGTTTTTTAGGTATTTTTGTAAAAGAACGACTTGTATTACTCGAGTCTTTATTATTAATACTTCATGGATTTTGTTTTAATTCTGAAAACGTCTTTTTACAAATAATAATGCCACAAGAAGATAAAGTTACCCTATGATAGAATTTTTCAGACATCTATTACAAGAATTCGAATTACCACTAAGCAATCCAGTATTGATTTTTTCATTAATACTATTTATAATCCTGCTTTGTCCCATTTTACTAAAAAAAATAAATATTCCTGGAATCATCGGACTTATTATTTCTGGTGTTATCATTGGTCCGCATGGCTTAAATATTCTGGCAAAAAACTCTGCAGTAGATTTATTTTCTACAATCGGGCTTTTGTATATTATGTTTATTGCAGGTTTAGAATTGGATATGAACGAGTTTAAAGCCAATAGAAACAAGAGTTTGCTCTTTGGCTTTTTTACCTTCATTCTTCCGCTTTCAATAGGATTTCCTGTTTGTTTTTATTTGTTGAAATATGATTTTAATGCGAGTTTCTTGACAGCAAGTATGTTTGCTACACACACTTTGGTCGCGTATCCGATTGTGAGTAAATTAGGAATTGCTAAAAATCAAGCTGTTGCCATTACGGTTGGAGGAACTATTTTAACAGATACTGCCGTTTTGATTATTCTGGCAGTAATTATGGGAAGCAGTCAGGGAAATCTAAATCAGGCATTTTGGGTTAAATTGATCATTTCATTAGCAATTTTCTCTGCTATTATGTTTTTGATTATACCTCGTGTAGCAAAATGGTTTTTTAAGAAATTAGAAAGTGAAAAACACGCGCATTATATTTTTGTGCTTTCTGTCGTTTTCTTTGCCGCCTTTTTGGCTGAAGTAGCAGGAGTAGAGCCCATTATTGGAGCTTTCGTTGCAGGTTTGGCTTTGAATCCGCTGATTCCGCATTCTTCAGCTTTGATGAACAGAATTGAATTTATGGGGAATTCTTTATTTATTCCGTTTTTCTTGATTTCTGTGGGAATGCTAGTGGATGTAAGCGTTATTTTGAGCGGACCAACAGCTTTAATAGTGGCAGGAACATTGAGCGTTGTAGCCATATTTGGAAAATGGATTGCAGCGTTTTTTACTCAAATTGTTTTTAAATATACCCGAACAGAAAGACAGCTTATTTTTGGATTGAGCAGTGCGCACGCTGCGGCAACTTTGGCTGTAATTTTGGTCGGATTTAAAGCTAAAATATTAGATGAAAATATCTTAAACGGAACGATTATCCTAATTCTGATTACCTGTATTGTTGCTTCTTTTGCGACTGAAAAAGCAGCAAAGAAAATTGCCATCTGCGAAGAAGAAATTTCACATGAAGACGCAGACAGAGATCAAATCTTAGACGAACATATTTTGATTCCGTTGGCAAAATCGTCTGCTGCGGCAAGTTTATTGGATTTTGCGCTTTTGATTAAAGATAAAAAATCATCAAATCCGGTTACTTTATTGACGATTGTTCCAAACAATAATCAGGCGGAAAAGAACATTTTAAAATACAGAAAAGCCGCCGACAAATTTGTAATTCAAGGATCGGCTTCAGAAGTAAAAATTAATACTATTGCCAGAATCGATCACAATCCTGCTAGCGGAATTGCAAGAACTTCTAAAGAAATCATGTCGGATATCGTGATTGTCGGCTGGCCAAGAAAGACCGGATTTATTGATAAAATCTTTGGAGAAAATGTAGATTCGATTATCAATAATGTAGATAAGACTTTGTTTATCTGTAGGTTTCAAAAGAATTTTATTGAAGAAAAAAGACTGGTTTTCATTTGTCCGCCATTTTCAGAAAGAGGAATTGGTTTTCATTTGCTAATGCAAAAAGTGAGCCGTTTGGCACAGGAATTAAGTATTCCGATTGTGATTTACGGCGAAGAAAAAACCTATCAGGCTATTCAGCAGATTGCTTCTCATTTAAAACTGAACAGCAAATTTGGCTTTAAAAATGTTTCGGATTGGGAAGATTTTGAAAGCATTTCTGGTGAAATAAAACCAACCGATTTGGTAGTTGTCAATTTATCTCGAAAAGGGTCTATTTCCTATCAGTCTATCTTTGATAAATTGCCAACGAAGTTTGAAAAATATTTCGACAGCAATAATGTAATGCTTGTTTATCCTCAAGACGATAGAAAAGAAAGTGCAATGGATGCTTACGAAGATTTTACTGCATCGCCTTTGGCAAAAGGTATCGAAGCCATAGAACAAATTGGACGTGGTTTGGGAAGTATTTTGAAGAAAAGCTAAAATCCAATCTTCATGAAAATCGCAACTATTTTGCCTGTTTTGGCTTTCGCTTTTATTGCTGTAAATTGTAATAAAGTAAAAGAAGAGACGAAATCAAATTCTGAAATTTCTATTAAAAGTAATAGCATTGCAAAACCCATAAAAAAAGAATTGCCTGAGAATTTTGATGAGTTCAATAAAAAATTCCATTCTGATTCTCTTTTTCAAGTTTCAAGAGTTGATTTTCCGATAGAGGGAAAACATGTTTCTGGTTTTGAGCAATACAATTGGACAAGAAAGAATTGGGAATTTCAAGTAATTCCTGTTGCTGAAAAAACAGAAATTGAAGAATACCTGCATTCACTAGTAAAAACAGACACTTTAATCACAGAAAGATTTTGGATTCCAGATAGTGGTTTTGAAGTAGAAAGACAATTTAAACTGATCGGTAATAAATGGTTTTTAATTTATTATAACGACATAAATCTATAGTACATGAATCACGGAGCTAAATCTATCCGACCTTTTATAGGTGCTAAGAACTTTGAAATCGCTAGAAGTTTTTATCGCGATTTAGGATTTGAAGAAACGGTTTTAGAATCAAATTTTTCAGTTTTTAAAACAGGAGAAATCGCTTTTTATCTTCAAGATTACTACGATAAAAATTGGATTGAAAATACTATGATTTTTCTGGAAGTGGATAATGTCGAACGTTATTACAGCGAACTTTTAGCTCTAAATCTTCCTTCAAAATATGAAGGAGTAAAACTGACTCCAATAAAATATTTAGATTGGGGAAGCGAATGTTTTTTGCACGATCCGTCTGGAGTTTTATGGCATTTTGGGAAGTTCAAGTAATAGTTTTTTCTCACTCAAAAACCTTGTTCTCCATTTCATAAATGGCTTCTCAATTATTTGATGTAACAAATATGCGGCTGCAACAGAGGTAATAATGCAAATTAACATTGAGATTGTACTACTTGTATCAATGCTTAAAGAAGCGAGAAATTCCTGCGTAATATGAATAATTCCTTTGTGCGTTAAATAAATTCCATACGAAAGCCCTGCAATAAAACTAGTGGTTTTAGAATTCCATTTGTATAAAACGCTTTCCGGAGATATTGCGCCCATAACCACAAAACCATAGCCGAGTCCAATTACTGGAAATCCGAAAAGCGATGCGTAAAAAGATCTTTCTTCGATGCAAAGAATATAAGCAGCAAATAATATTAGAAGTCCAATAATCAGTAAAAGATTTCCATATTTC
Organism: Flavobacterium tyrosinilyticum; assembly: GCF_023656565.1. Taxonomy (GTDB): domain Bacteria; phylum Bacteroidota; class Bacteroidia; order Flavobacteriales; family Flavobacteriaceae; genus Flavobacterium; species Flavobacterium tyrosinilyticum. Next base: position 868,320 of record NZ_JAMOKG010000003.1, on the reverse strand, counting down.
GAGATTTTATTCCATAATTCAGGAAGAAATTGATAGAGGGCAGCAATTGAAACTCCAATCAAAAGCCCGTCCAAGCGATTGTATGTTGGGTAGTAAATATATTTGTACCAATAAAGCCAAGAATTATCATTTTCAATAATTGGAATATATAATTTTTCCCAGCTATAGAATCGAAAAACAAATCCTAACAAGACAAAGATAATCAGCAGCCAATATGATTTGCTGAAGAATTTCGTGTTGAGTAAAAAGTACAGAAATAGAGGTAAAAGAAGATAAAAATGTTCTTCTACACAAAGTGACCAAGCATGTGAAAATGTACCAAAATCTTGAAGGTTTAAATCAAAATTTTGAGTAAAAGTGAGAAGTTTCCATAAAGAAGGAAGCGCTTCTCTTTCTCTTAAAAAAGGAAAAAGATAATAGATTGCTGTGACGAACCAAAAAGCAGGCAGAATTCTAAAAAAGCGTTTTACAAAAAAGTCTTTAAACGAAATTTCGATGCCATTTTTAATTTGAAAAAACAGCTGAGAAGAAATTAGAAAACCGCTTAAAACAAAAAACAAATCGACTCCTGTCCAGCCAAATTTAGCAATTGCAGGAAGCCATTCTGGATAATCAAAAAAGGGAACTTGATAGTGAAATAAAAAAACAAAACAGATTGCAAAAGCACGTAAATGATCTAGTCCGTAAAGTTTTTTATCCACCGTTGTAAGTTTGTATAATTTGGTTATTTTGAACTCAAAGGTAGAAGTATTTGTAAAGCTTAAAACTCGAAAATAGAAGTTTTATTAACAAAATTTATTCTGGTTTCAAGTAAATCATCTCAAACAAAAATCACCCAAAACTCGCGTTGTATTTTTACGCTGATACCAGTCATTGTAAACCAATTCTAAATTTTTAACTTCGAATTCTCCGAAATCATAATCACGAAATTTTGCTGCTATTTCTATTAGTTTTTTCGGGTCATGAAGTTTTTCTTGAAAACGCATTATAGTTGAATGGGCTGTTGATATAGAATAACGGCTATCGATGCTTTGCTGTAATCCTGAATTTTTGAAATTTTCGCGAAGTCTATTTCTTAAATTATTCAGTGTTTCGTCGCTTGGAAATCCTTGTATCATAATTGCCGAAGGAGAAGCAGTTATGCCTTTGTAATGAATTTTTATTTTCTCTACATCAACAAGACTTCGGCAGATTACCTCGATATATTCATTTGTTGAAATCTGATCTAAGGTAAAAGCTGAAGAACAAGAAATAATCGACATAATGGTAATATGAATGTCTGAATCTGGGTAAAAATATTGCTCAGGTTCGGCTTTTTTTAATTCATTAATGAAAGTCTGAATATTAGCTTTAGTTTCATCATTTGGGCGAATAAGTAACGTGATTCCAAAACGAGAATCAGATTCATTTTTAAGTTCAGAATCAATAGCATATTTGCCTGCTGAAATGATTTCAGAAGATGTTTTGTAAAGTTGATCGTAATGTTGGATTAAATTCATTGTGGTTTATTTCTTTTTTGCTTTTTCCAGATTTTCTTTGACTCTAAATTTGACAATTTCAGTAATCAAGTCATAAGGCATTGCTTCTTTTAAAGGAAATTGAACAGATCCTTTTCCAGATTTATATTTACAAAGTTTTTCTGCAAAAGCAGCGTGTCCGCTTGGTAATGCATAAAGTCCAATATGGTTTTTAAAAGCCGCAAAATAAACAACAATTCCGTTCTGTTCAAAAGCTGGCATCGAGTAACTGATTTTTTCTTTGGCATCTGGCGCCGCCTTCTGAATCGTCATTCTAACTTTCTCCAAAATTTCCTGAACATCATTTGGGAATGCTCCAATGTATTGGTCTATATTTTCAGGTTTCTTTGTTTCCATTTTTTTTATTTTTTCAAGTTCCTATTGGAGTACAAAATTTAAAAAAGTGTCTTTCATTTTTACCGCAAAGTTCGCTAAGGTATTTTAATTAAGAACCTTAACAGAATCTATATTTTAAGTTCGCAAAGCTTTGTGTAGATAACGCTTTGCGAACTTTTCATTTTAATAATTCTTAAAAAAAACTTAGCGTACTTTGCGTAACCTTTGCGCTCTTTGCGGTTAAATTTTTAACGCAAAGTACGCTAAGGTTTTTTAATTGCTAGATCAATCAGAATTTATATTTTAAGTTCGGAAAGCTTTATCTACACAAAGCTTTGTGAACTTTTCATTTTAATGATTCTCAAAAAAACTCCGCTTACTTTGCGTAAAATCTTTGCCAACTTTGCGTTAAAAAATTTTACGGTTAAATCTCGACTAAGCAAGTCCTTTAGGAAAGCGATCCAATACCAAATTCAATTGTAAATTATGCTCTAAATATGCTTTGGCTCCAGCCAAAACCAAAGTAAAACCCTCAGTCGAATTACGAACCTGATCGATTATTTTATCGGTATCTCCATGAAAACCAGAATTGGTGATACTCACAAAAGTTTCATTTTCATTCAACGGACTAAAAACCCATTCGACCAAAGTGATTTCATCTGGATTTCCCCATTCAATTACAATCTTTTTGTTTTCCTGAAGAACAAGTGTCGTAACCGAAAGCGAAAAACCATACATTTCCCAAGTCCATTCTGTTTTTTGATTTTCTTCTAATTTTCCAGATCCCTTTGTAAACCAAAATTTACTTGTAATATGAGGATCAATAAAAGCCTGAAAAACTTCTGAAACAGGTTTTCTTATCAGCATTTCGGACTTTGCATATTTGTTGTTTTCTGTTTTCATTTTTTGTTGGTGAGATGTTGTTTGTGAAATGTAAAATGTAAAAAAAGCTTCGTTTGTCATTTCGACGAAGGAGAAATCACACGCGATGATCTACAACGATTGGCGACATTCTGTAACGAGCTACTTGCGGAGATTCCTCGTTCCTCGGAATGACAAGATTGGGTTTATAACTGATACGTTTTTTCGAACCTCTAAATTTAATAAAAAAAATCCACACAAGTTTTTACCTGCGTGGACTTTATAATCTACAATCTGCGATCTACAATCTGCAATCTAAATTTATTCTCTAATTGTGGTTTTATCATGTAGTGCTATTTCTGCAATTTCATCTTTTCGTTTAAAGCTTACGCCTTGATGTTGCTGCATATATTTTATGAGATCGTTTGCTGCTTTTACCATTTGCGGAGTTCCTCCAATACGGTCATGAAAACTAATTGACATTTGTCGGCGTTGTGTTTCACTTTCGGCATATAATTGGTCAAATTCCATTTTGACCTGCTGAAAGAATTGATCTGACGAAAAGTTTTTCCCTTCAATCAAAACAATATCATTACATCGAAGTGTATACGGAACGACTGCAAAATCTTTATTCTTTACCTGAATAATAAAAGGTTCATCACGGCTAAGATCATCGATATGATATTTAAAACCAAGTTCCTGTAAAATATCCAGAGTATTTTGTCCTCGGCGTAACCAGTTGGCATTGTAACCAACAGGAGTAAAGCCTGTGACTTTTTTTATGGCATCGACACCGTCTTTTATAAACTTTTTTTCTTCGTCATACGGCATAGTGTATTGCGTGCTCCAGCTCATTCCGTGCGCGGCGGCTTCGTGGCCTCTTTGTACAATTTCTTTGGCCAGTTCAGGATTTTTTAAAACGGCGGTTCCAACCATGTGCGAAGTAACTTTTACACCCAATTTATCCCAATTGTCCAACATACGCGGAATACCTTCTTTATATCCATATTCGTACCAGGTTGCAGAAGGAAGATCTATAAAACCTTTTTGTATATTTTGAGGAAAGGGACTTTCGGCATTTTGAGGTTGTCCGCCAGCTTCAAATTGCATGGAGATCGAAACCACTAATCTAGAACCATCTGCCCATTTTGTTTTTTGTGGGACGAAAAGAGGTGCATTTTTTGAAACTTCCGAAAAGGTTTCAATGGGATTTATCATTCCAACCATTCCAATGATTCCAGTTTGCTTAATAAAATTTCTTCTTGAACTCATGATGTTTATTTTTTAATTAAAGTATCAATTGCCCAGCTGTTGTAATCTGCAAAATGCAAAAGCAAAGCAAAAAAAGCGATGTGAATTAATTGTGACGGAATAGCTTCCCAGTTCTCAATCATCGAAGTGCCAAATAATAAGATGAGCATAACGACTGCTCCTGCAATTAAAGAGGATTTAGTAAAGATGCCTAATAATAAGAAAAGGCCAATTGCAAATTCGGCTATAGGAAGAATGTAACTAAATGGTGTTACGATGATTTTAGGCAGCATCGAATTTTCAAAGCTGCCAACCATCCAATTACTGAAAGAGGCTAGTTTTGGCAGACGGACTAATCCGTGGCCAAACATACTGATTGCGATTGCAAGACGTAATAATAAAAATGAGGTTGTTTCCATATTGATGTGATTTTATAGCACAAAGTTGCAGATAACGTCCTTTTAAAATTTGTACAATCTTTGGAATAATTTGTATTTTTGGAAGATGGAAATTAGAAACTTGCACCGTCCTTTTGAACTTCAGTTTTTAGAAGTTCTAGAATACGAACCGAAAGAACGTAAAAATACTTTCTTTGAAATGGTGTTTGTTCTAGAAGGAAAAGGAACTCAAATTATCAACGACCATCGATTGCCGTATAGCAGTGATAAGTTTTTCTTGATTTTTCCTCAAGATACACATAGTTTTGAAGTCACTGAGAAAACGAAATTTTTCTTTATACGCTTTAATGATAGTTATCTTAAAACACAAAACAGCGATTGGATTCAGAAATTGGAGTTTATTTTCCATAACCACAATCATATGCCAGGCTGTATTTTAAAAACTATAATCGACAAACCTTTAATAAGAGCCATGATAGAAGCACTTATTATAGAAGAAAAAAGCCAATTTCCGCAGCAGCAAGAAGTTATAAAGCAAATTCTAAATACGATTATAACAATAGCAGCGAGAAATATTTCGCTTATGGCTCCTCTTAGTATAAATGAAGTTAATGCAGTGCCAAGTTTGGATTTATTGAATTATGTTCATCAAAATATTTATCGTCCAGATCAATTAAGGGCATCGAATATGGCGTCAGCATTTAATATTTCGCCCAAATATATAAGTGAGTATTTTAAAACCAAAACAGGGCAAAGCATACAGGAATATACAATCGCGTACAAAATAAAACTAATTGAAACACGACTGAAATATACCAGTATGCAAATCAATGAGATTGTGTATGAATTTGGTTTTAGCGATGCAAGTCACTTGAATCGATTGTTTAAAAAACATAACGGAGTAAATCCAAGTGACTATAAAAAGCAGTTTAAAAATGTTGATAGAGCATAACGCTGAAAACTAAGATTGTGCTTTGTCAATCCATTTTCCAACTGTTGGCGGAACATAATTTCTCATTTTTTCTAATAAATCATCAATCGAATCGCTAACCAAAAGCATTTCTCGATTAACCTCTTTTAGCAATCCTTTTTCGGTCATGGTTTGCAGTAATGCGATAAGCGAATCGTAAAAACCATTTATATTCAAAATAGCAATTGGTTTTTTATGCAAACCTAATTGTGCCCAAGTCAGCATTTCGAAAAGTTCTTCGAGTGTTCCAAATCCTCCAGGAAGTGCAATTACACCATCGCATAAATCGTTCATTTTGGTTTTTCTTTCGTGCATGCTTTCTACCAAAACTAATTCGGTTAAACCTAAATGCGCAATTTCTTTAGATCTTAAAAAGTTTGGAAGCACACCAATCACTTTTCCGCCAGCGTTTAAAGCGCCGTCTGCTACAGCGCCCATCAAACCGACATTTGCACCACCATAAACTAGTTCTATATTTTGTTCAGCTAAAGTTTTTCCAACTAAAATTGCTTGTTCTTCGTAAATTTTTTCCGTGCCAAAACTAGAGGCACAGAAAACGGTTATTCTTTTCATTTTTGTTTTTTGTAAAAGGTTATGTGTTAGAAGTTAAATGTTAGAAGTTATTTAGAAACTGATAAACTGTGACTAAAAACTGCAAACTATTATCGCTTCAATTCATATTCAAAGTAAGGCACTTCAAGACCATTAACAGTAAATGTCAGTTCATTGATTTTTACTGCTCCGAGTTTTATGACGGCTTTTTGCGAACGGAAATTTTCTGCTCCAACGTGAAAAAGTACCGAATCAACGTGCTGAAATGCATAATCGATCATTAATTTTTTGTTTGAGTTATTGTATGGGCCTCCCCAATATTTTCTGGTAATAAAAGTGTAACCAATTCCAACGCTCGATTTTTCTGGATTGTAATCGTAGAAACTCGTTGTTCCTATAATTTCGTTGGTTTGTTTATCGAGAATTAAGAACGGACTTTTTGTAATAATGATATCAAAATAAGCTCTAAAAACGTCTCTTTTATATCGATCTTTAGCCGGATTTTGTTCCCAAATTAACGGATCAGAAGCGGCTTCAAATAATGCCTCAAAATGTTTTTCTTCTAACGGAATTAACTTTGAGATTTCATTTTCTAAGAAATCGGGCTGTAAATTGAAGTTTGATATTTCCATTTTTTTGGTTTTTTATGATTAGTTTTTGCCTAATTAGACAGAATGTAAAAAATAAAGCAAGAAATAAAATCTGCTATAATCAGCAAAATCTGCGTGAAACAAAAAAATTAAATCTGCTTAATCTGAACACAAGAAACGTTTTCCATTTTAATCTCTTTTCCTATTTTCTTTAATAATCCAGTTTTAGAATCTCTTTTAAAAACAACAACATTGCTGGTCAATACATTTGATGCTACTAAAAATTTTCCGCTTTCATCAAGAGCAAAAATCCTCGGATGTTTTCCTAAAGTAGATTGATAACCAATGCTTTTTAAATGTCCGTTTTCATCAATAGAGAAAATTGCAATATTGTTTTCTTTTCCGCGATTTGTAGCATATAAGAATTTCCCATCAGGAGAAATGTGAATATCAGAGCTTTCAAATCCATCCTTTATTTTATCGGAATGCGTGGCAATACGCTGAATTTTATTCAAAACACCATTTTCATAATTGTAAACGCTTATTTGCCCTGCCATTTCTTCAATGCAATATCCCCATTTTTGATTGGGGTGAAAAGTAAAATGTCTAGGTCCAGCTTCTAAATCAGTTTTGGTAAATGGATTTTTATTTTCCACTAAAGGCTTTTTCAGATTTTCATCAAAAGCATAACAGCGAATTTTATCGGCGCCTAAATCGGGTAAAAACAAATAATCGCATTGAGGAGAGAATACTGCAGAATGAACGTGAGATCGAGTTTGCCTGTCTTTATTTACGCTTCCGTCCCTATATTGAAAATTCTGAGCAATCGAATCGATTTTTCCATTTTCTAAAAGCGGATAAACCGAAACGCTTCCTTCGGTATAGTTGGCATTGGCAAGCCATTTTCCATTTTTATGAACACTTACATAAACGGGATTTTCGCCACCGCTTCTCTGACTGTTTAAAAAAGTCAATGTTTTTGTCGACGGATTAAATTCAAAACTGCTTACGCTTCCTGCATTTGGAGTTTTGGTATCGGTGCAAGCATAAATGTATTTTCCGTTTGGAGAAACCGTTAAATAAGACGGATTGACAACATTCTTAACCGAAGTAACTTTGGTTAATTTACCACTCAATGTATCCAATTGATAAACTTGAATGGCTTCTGCTGTTTTATCACGATTATACGATCCTAAAAACACATAAGTATTTTGAGAAAATAGGTTTATGGTTAATAGAAATGCAATTGCGAAATAGTATATTTTTGGTTTCATTTTTTGGTTTCAGGTTTCAAGTTTGAAGTTTCAGGTTTCACGTTTCAAGTGCTGTGCTTGTTGTCAGGCTGAGCGAAGTCGAAGCCCAAGTGCCAATCGGAACGCCCTTCGACTTGGCTCAGGGTGACATTACAATTAACAATTCATAATTAATTAACCCCTTTCCACCATTGTTTAAACTCTTGTTTATCATTTTTCAATTCAACGATTTCGCCAATCATTGGTGTAATTAAAGGAATCGGATTTTCAGCCAAACTATTCAGTTCGGTTACTTTTTTCAAAGGTTCGTCCCAAGCATGAAGTGATAGCGAAAACTTAGATGAATGCACTGGAAATACGCGTTTTGCTTTCAGGTCTTTCATTGCTTTTATTACATCTTCAGGCATATTATGAATGTATTTCCATTTTTCATTGTATTGACCGTTATCCAATAAAGCGATGTCAAATGGCCCATATTTTTCACCAATTGCAGCAAAATGAGAATCGTAACCGCTGTCGCCACCCAAGTACATCTTAAAATCTTTAGTTTCTAAAACAAAAGAAGTCCAAAGTGTATTGCATCTTTTAAAACTTCTGCCAGAAAAATGTCTTGATGGCGCAGTATGAATCGTTAGATTTTCATCTAATTTGATAGTGGTGTACCAATCTTTTTCGATAATTTTTTCTGATGGAAATCCCCAAAACTCAAAATGAGAACCAACTCCAAGAGCCGTGATAATTTTTTTTGTTTTAGGTTTTAATTTTAAAATCGTATCGTAATCCAAATGATCATAATGATCGTGTGTAATCAGTAAATAATCAATTTCTGGAAGATCGTCGACAGAATAAATATCAGAACCTTTTAAAGATTTTGTTGTGCCAGGAATAGGAGAGGCGTTTCCGCTAAAAACAGGATCAATTAAAAATCGTTTTCCTTCCAACTGAATAAAATAAGACGAATGTCCAAACCAAACCAAAATATCTCGATCGAGAGAAAGTTCATGCAAATTGGTTTTTATAGACGGAATCAAATCGGTGGGAATTTTTCTTTCTACTTTTTTGAAGAAGAATTCAAACAAAACTCCCGCCATACTTTCTCCTTCTGCAAGGTCGGGTGTAAAAGATTGATTTTCGAATTTTCCGTTTTTATATTGAGGCGAATTTTGAATCAAAGTTAATCTTTCGCCAGAAGGAGCTTTTCCAAATTTTGGATGTTGAAGAAATTGGTAAATGGCAAGTAGTATTAAAAATACGAGAATTAAGAATATAATCATTTTATTTTGAGGGATATAATTTTTGAGTGTATTGAATAGAAAGCAAAATTATCTTTTTTAAGATTTCGATATCAATATCAGCCAATTTTTTGATGTAAATGCAAGCTTTTGAAGAGGTATGTTTTCCTAGTTTCGATAAAAGTTCGTCTCTTTTTTCTTCTGGCAAATAGAAATAAACAGTCAATGCTGTTTTTCTTGGCGAAAATCCAGCTAATGGTGCTTCGCCTTCATGTCCGCTATCATATTTATAGTGATAACTTCCAAAACCAATAATACTTGGTCCCCACATCTTGGGTTCAAAACCGGTTGTTTCCTGTATTGTTTTAAGAAGTTCAAAAGCATCTTTTCTTTTAGCTTCATTTTCGACAGCGTTAATAAAATCAGTAACACTGTTTTGAGTTTCTGTAGTTTTATTTTTTGCCATTTGGTTTACTTTTTACTTAATAAAGCACTTTTGAATAAAATGTTTTTTATTTTAAATTCACATGCATAAACTAAATTAATATCTTCATTCATTTGGTTTTCCAATACAATAAAACTCACATCACTTTCTGGGAAATACAAATTTACAGATGAAAAACCATCTCCTAAACCAGTATGGCCAATGTATTTAACAGGCTCTTTTTCGATAATTCGAATTCCATAACCGTAAGGTTCTTTTTCTTTTCCGAAGAAATTATGTTGTGACAGAATAGTATTTGCCGTAAGCAGTTTGTAAGATTCTGGTTTAAGGATTTTTCCTTTATGAAGATTATTGTTCCAAATTACTAAATCTGAAGCAATTGAAACAATGCCATCTGCACCTAAATTTTCAGGCTTAATTTTACTGTTTTTTACAATTTCAAAAACATTATTTTTATTAATATAACCTGATGCTAAATTTTGAATTTTATCTTTAGAATAAGCAAAAGTATGAGCCATTTTTAAATGTTTGAAAAGTGCATTGGCAACATCTTCATAACTTTTTTTTGTTGAAAACTCCACAATTTTCCCAAGGAGACTAAAACTTAAATCTCCATATTTAAAATTAGTTCCAGGTTTAAAAGCCAATGGTTTTTGTAAAGCGACAATTCCGTGAGAATGATTTAAAAGCTGATGAACCGTTACAGAATCTGCCCAAGTTTGAGTCAGTTCTGGTAAATACTTTTTGATGGGCGTATTCAAATCGACTTTTCCTTTTTCAACTTCCAATAAAATCAAAACAGCAGCAATTTGTTTGCTGTTGGACATGATTTCAAATTGCGTATCTAATTTTAAAAGTTTTTTAGTTTCAAAATTAGAAAAGCCTTGCGGTTTAGAATACAATGTTTTTCCGCTTTGCGAAATCAAAACCACACCATTAAATTTTGGATTAGAATTTTGAAGTATACTGTCGATACTTTTTTTATAATCCTCTTTTTTCTGTGCCGATGAATTGCAAGAAGTGAAAATTAGAATTGTTAATAAGGAAATTTTGGCGATGAAGTTCATTTGATTGTTAGTGGTGAATTTTTTAAAGTTTCAATTTTCAATTCTCAGTTTTCACGTTTTGTAGGTAACTTGAAACCTGAAACGTGAAACAAAAATTAAAACATTCCATTTTCATTAATAGAATCTTTTGGAACAGGCTGCCCTAAATCCCAGAATTCTATGATTTTGTCGTCTTTGAATTTTAGAATATGCACCACGGCAAAACCAATGTCTGAAGGCGTTTGTTTAAGATGTGAATGTACAGCAACTAGATTTCCATCTTCTAGAATATGATGAATTTTAAAAATCTTATTCGGATTTGTCCTAGCAGATTCTTCCATGGCAAGCATTAAGGTGTCTGCATCGCCTTTGAAGTACGCGTTGTGATGTTTGAAATTCTTTCCGACATATAATCGAAAACCTTCATGAGAATGTCCCTTAGCTGCCAATTTCAGGAAGTTTTTAGCGATTTCTTTCTTAGTCATGATTCAAGATTTAAAAGCAAACTAAGTTATGAAATAAAGTGCTATAAATTTTGTAGAATAGAAAAGGAAATTTATAAAATTAAATGGCCTCCGATTTGATTTGGCTAAGATCAATACCAAGTTTAGAAAACTCTTTTTCACCCAATTCGGTTATGTAAAAATGCTTCTCTTCGGGATTATTTTTGGCAATCCATTTTTTGTCTGCAAATGATTCTAGAAGCAATTCTCCCAATTTACCGCCAAGATGTTCATAGCATTTTTTTGCTGGTTTTATTTTTTTTTGATTTTTCATGATTTTACTTTTTTTACAGCAACTTTAGAAGCCAAATAAGCCATCGGAATATAAGCAAAAACTAAATCAACTATACCAAACCAAAGCGGAGAAGGTAAAGTGAAAATTGTAACAAGACCACCAAATAAAAAGAAACCTCCAATGCCAAAAGCCAGTTTTGTTTTGTGTTTAATTGCAGCAACAGCGGTTGTCAATGCTCCTGCAAAAGTTCCGATTGCGTGCGCCAAAAATGGGAAAAGAAAATGCTTTGGCTCAAATAAATGCATGTTTGCTTTTAAACCTTCAGTAGTAGTAACGTCTGCACCATTTGGCGCTGGAATTATAGAGCCGCTTACTAAAATGATGCTCATGTTGACAATACTGCCAATAACAAGACCTGCAATGACAGCCAAAGTATTTCTTAAAAATGGATTCATAATTTTCGTTTTTTACTTAACGAATGTATGAAAAATAAAGCAATTAGTTAAACGATTGCCTGAATTCTAAAGGGGAAGTGTTTGTCTTTGTTTTAAATAATTTACTAAAGGATTGCTGGTGTTCAAAACCCAGTTCAAATGCAATTTCACTGATCGATAGAGTAGTAGTTGAAAGCTTTTCTTTGGCTTTTTCAATCAATTTATTGTGAATATGCTGCTGTGTGCTTTGACCCGTATGCGTTTTTAATAGTGCGCTAAGATAATTGGATGAAACATTTAGGTTTTCGGCAATAAATTGAACTGTTGGAATTCCTTTTTGTTTTAAAGTGTCGTCGGTAAAATAGTCTTCCAAAAGTTTTTCTAATCGTGCCAAAATCTGATGACTGCTTATTTTTCGGGTAATAAATTGTCTGTTGTAAAATCGTTCTGCATACGTGAGAAACAATTCAATTTGTGCAATAATAACGTCTTGACTGAATTTATCGATATTAGATTGGTATTCCTGCTGAATATTTTTAATAATATCAATGAGCATATTCTCTTCTTTATCTGAAAGATGAAGCGCTTCATTAACTGCATAACCAAAGTAGTCGTATTGTTTGATTTTGTGAGCAAGTGGCGTATTCCAAAGAAAATCAGGATGAATCAATAATGACCATCCTGTGTGTTGCATTTCGGCATTTCCTTCAATAGAAAAAACTTGTCCTGGCGAAAGAAAAATTAAAACGCCTTCTTTAAAATCGTATTCCTGTTGGCCGTATCGCATTTTTGCGTTGGCATTTCTTTTTAAAGCAATCGAATAAAAATCCAGCATTAAGCTTTTGGGTTCTTCGCTATTTAGATATTTTAAATCTTCAAAATTGTAAACGCTTACCAAAGGATGTTCGGGTTTTGGCAAATCTCTAAAATCATGAAATTCGCTTATTGTCTTAAATCGAAGTGGTTGCTGATTGGCCATAGTACAAGGTAATTAATTTTGATTGAAAACGGCAGCAAATTCTTTTGCATAATCGGCCAGTTTTGTTTTTCCTAAAACGGCAGGACGATTTTGGTAATAATCTTCACTTAGCAAACCACTGTAAAGTGCGGCATACATTTCTACCAAACCTTTTGCGATTTTTGGTTGCATTCCAACAGCAATTAATCCGTTTAGTGTTTCTTCGTCGGATATTAATTTCCACTTTAAATCTGGATTTCCGATGGCGTCTCCTAAAATTTTTGCGGTTTCATCTCCAGAAACTTCTTCGCTAGCCACATAACGTATTTTTTTTCCGTCAAGCGGAGTTGTAAGTTCTTCTGCAATTGCTTCGGCGATATCGTTTGGAGAAACCCACGGAATCAATTGGTCCGCTCCATAATTAGCAGCTATAATGGCGTGGTTTTTAATCATCGGGATATAAGCCAGCAAATTGTAGTAAAAAGAAGTCGGACGCATAAATGTAATCGAAACATCTGAAAGTCTGTTCAAAACTGCTTCGATTTCATTATAGCGTTGAATAATTCCGGAACCTTGTTCTAAATGTGCACCAATACTGCTTAAAAACACTACTCGTTTTACGCCAGATTTTGCAATGGCTGCTGTATAATTATTTCCAATTGTACGCGTAAAAGCATCTAAATCAAGATTCGGATCAAAATAATTCGCGCGTGGAATCATGCAATATACGGCATGGGCTCCTGTAAAAGTTTGAGTCAAAAAATCGACATCATTTACAGATCCAATTGCGGCCTGCGCTCCAAGATTTTCAATTTCCGATTTTCTTTCGCTACTGCTTGCAATTATTGTAATTTGATGGTTTTCTTTTAATAAAGCTTTCGCTAAAGGCTTGCTAATGTTCCCTAGAGAACCTGTAATTATAATTTTCATACTATTATTTTTTTGTTGACACAAAGTTGCGAAGCATTAGCAAAAGAGATTTAGCCAAATCTATGATTGACGTAGTCTAAAATAATAGTATGAAATGTGATTTTATTTTTCGGATAATTTTCTTTCGGTTTCAATTTGGGGTTTTCCAGTCGCATTTGGCAGACCTTTTCCTGTTTCAATTAGTTTTTTCAAACTATTCTCAATGTAATTGGTCCATCCTGCTTTGCAAACTTCAAAACATTCGTATTCTGGCACTAAACCCACATGTGTAAAATTGAGTTTCGTTTTGTCGTTTTCTTTCGAAATATCAAAAACAGCAGTCGTATTGGTCCATTCGGTATCGTCTTGGGTGAAGCTGAAATAGTTTTCCTCAATCAGCCAGACGATTTTCTGATTCGGTATTACTTCAATTAATTTGACTTTACAACGATGAACGTCTTCATAATGATATTTAAATTCATCTCCTTCGTTTGCTGTTTTGCCTTCAATTTCTTCAGACCACCAGCTGCGAACGTTTTGGATGGCTTTAAAAACTTCTTCTGGCGATTGACTGACAAGTATTGTTGTGGTAAAATCTTGAGTATTCATAATCAATTGACTTTTAAATTAGTAAAGTAAATTTACAATCTAAAAATCAATTGGTTAAGGTGTTTAAAAGACAATTTTAAGGGGTGTTTCAGACAGAAAAATTATCAGACGTTTTCTGTTAATAAGACTACACTAATTATGATTCCGAAAAAAACAATAATGCTTAACAAACCAATCAAAGTGACTCTCCATCCTCCAAAAGTTTCACCTCCGTTTTGAATATGTTTTTGAATATTCTGTTCTTGAAATTTTTTCAAAAAATAAGAAGATACCGTTAAATAAAGTAACGGAAAAAGAAAACTAGGAAAGTTATCTGGAATGATAAAGATAAGCGGAATAATTGCGAGCATGGATATAATGGTAATAATCCAGGTGTTTTTGGCTTTTTCAAAGTCATTAAATACTTTGAAATTTTCTGCAATGCAATACCCAGCAACCAATGGGCCTGCAAAAAAAGTTCCTATTCTTATGGCTTTTTCTGAGTATATTTTTTCTGTTGGAATTTCTTCAAAAACTGATTTTTCTGCATTGTTGTCTAGTGCCATTTTTGATAAAGTAAAATTTTAGGTTTATAGTATTGCTTTAATTTTTTGAGGAATTTTATTTAGGAGTTCAAAATGTGTTGACATAACATTTTCTAGTTCTAATGTTCCGCCTAGAATGATCATTTCTTTATGCGTAAAACGTTTTCCAAGTCGGTCTTCGAGCATAATTTTTTCCATGCTTTGCGCGATTTCAATTTCATGCAAGAATTCATTCGGATGACCTGCTGTACAAATTACAAGACCGTACGGAATAGTTTTCATTTTTCTAGACGTTTCGTTTTGTCCATAAGCATATCCAACCGAGTAAACACGATCAAACCAGCCTTTTAATTTTGCAGGACAATCGCTCCACCAAACAGGATATAGAAAAATAATGCAGTCTGCTTTTTCTATTTTTTCTTGTTCTGCTAAAACATCTGCAGGAATAGGAAGCTGTATTTTAGCAAAACCTTCGCGTTCGTATTCTTCCTCAGACATATCGCTTACAAAATTGGACGCATATAAATCGGAGATTTCTACATTCCATTTTTCCGTATTCAGGGCTAGTTTCAATCTTTCTAAAACCTGAAAAGTATATGATTTTTTGCTAGGATGTGCGTAAACAACTAGAATATTCATTTTTAGATTTTTGGATTAGAAAATATTCTTTTATGAATTTGATTTTGTACGAAAATACAAATTAAAATAAAAGTTTTTATTATTCTTCAGAAAATTCTAAAATATCGCCGGGCTGACAATCGAGAACTTTACAGATTGCTTCGAGCGTACTGAAACGAATTGCTTTTGCTTTTCCAGTTTTTAGAATGGAAAGATTAGACAAGGTTAAATCTACTTTTTCTGAAAGTTCGTTTAATGACATTTTTCGCTTTGCCATCATGACGTCTAAATTTACTATAATGGGCATAATTTTTTGTTTAAATAGTTAAGTCAATTTCAGATTGAATTTCGATTCCTCTTTTAAAAATCTGTCCCACAACAAACATTACAATGGCCATAAAGATCCAAATGCTGTGCCCTTCAAGATTAAGTGATTCCAACGAAGGAAGTTTTACGCCTTTAATAATTAACCAATTGTTGAATTTGAAGGCCCAGAAAGAAAACAACCCAATTCCGAAAGCGAGATAAGAAAGATAAGATATAAAACGCCCCATTTCGGCAGTAAAAGGATGTTCGATGTTTAATTTTTTCTCATGCAACATTTTTACAATCAGATAAAACATAATGGCTTTTAAGATCGCCACGATGCTTATAAAGCATATTTCTTGAATATAAAAACTAGTACTGTAATTATATAAGTCAAGTAAATGAAGAAAACGTGCATTATAGGAGTTTATCGTCATAGTATAAATTCCGTTAAAAAGATACATGCCGGCTTCTACGCATAAGCCAATAAAAATAATCCATGATAAGATATTCAGGATTTTTAGAATCTGTGGTGTTCCAATTTTAATTTCCATGCTATTCAAGATTAGAAGTTATGCTGCTAAAATAATAAAAATTTATTGATAAACAATAAATAAATAGTTTTTATCAAAAAAAAGCTTCAGCATTAAATTGTGCTGAAGCTTTTGTGTATTGTTTTTGAAATTATATTATCGAAGCATTTTCTTTTCGTTTTCTAGCATTTTTTCGATGTTAAAATAAATACCGTCTACATTGTAGACACCTTTTTCGAAACTCAGATAATCGCAATTATCAACGAGCGATTGTCCTTTAGATTCTATTTCAAAAAGATTGAGCAAAATGTATTCGTGTTCGACCATTATGACATGAAAACCAGTTTCGCATTTTTTTCCGTCACCAGAAGAAAGTATAACATTCATAATACTGTGAAATCTAAAAGAAGCAATTTTTGCAGATGCTTCGTCTCCTTTTAAGTGATAAACGTAAGTGAGGAAATTGAGCTGTTTTAAGTCAAATGGGAATTCGTTTAAGGTATGATTGGACAATTTGATTATTTCATCGTAATCTGAAACTTCGAGTTCTTCTTTGTTATAATATTTGTTAAGCTGTTCCTCGTCTGGTGATTTCCAAAAGGCATTGTATTTGGGTTGAAAAACATAGCCTAAATACAAATGGCGGTATTCGTCATACGATAAAAGCGTATCATTTTTCGTGAGTCTTTCCATTAATTTAGGATAGTAAAACTTGGAATTTTTGTTGTTGATTTCTTTTTCGATGGCTTTATAATCTGGAGTTGTAAAACCAATTTCTTGTGAATGCACTTGAATTCCGAAACAAAAAACGAGAAGGATGAAAATTTGTTTTAGCATGATGAGGAGTGTTTTTGATTGTAGTTCTGATCTTACTAAAGTACAAATAATATAAGAACAAAAATGTTCTTATGAATACCAGATGCGTGAAGGATGGGAGCGACATCTCCCGATTTAGAAAAACAAGGCTTTTTAGCCGTAGTTTTTGTTAATCGGGAATATAGCGGACAGCTCGACCCGGAGGGATACGCCCAAGTAATTAGGAATTTTGTTTTTCTACATTATTCGGTAATCCATTTTCCTTTTTTAAAGTGGTTCTATTCGAAGCAGTACGCCTTTTCGTTTGACAATGTTTTTATAGTCCCATTGAATTTCTCTGCTTTTTTCCAGCCAGCGTTTTAAGTCTTGTTCGTTTATTTGATTGCTATTTGTGTAGCGCATTTCGGCAGCTTTGAACGAACCTTCGTTTTGGAGTTTTTCTTCGTCAAAAGATTGTCCGCTCCAGAAAAGCAATCGGACAGAATCCTTTAATTTGCTATAACCCACAATCGGATTTCCGTCTAGAAACCAAACAGGATGCGCATGCCAGATTTTGCTTTCGGCGTCAGAAAGATTTTCATTTATAATCGCCAAAAGAAGGTCGCAGATTTCTTTGTTTTCTATTGTCTGAGAATTGTTGTAATCTTGAATCTGGCTCATGTCTTCAGCATTTTATGGTTATTTTACCTCTTTTGTCAACTCAAATAGAATATAAGTTCCGTTGCTAGAATTTCCTCTCGATTTTTCTATAAAGCCCTTTTTTCTGTAAAACTCAACTGCTTTAATGTTGCTTGTAAGGCATTTTAGAGTAATTGGAAATGAGGTTTTTAAGATGGCCGCTTTTAATAATTCTGTACCAAGGTTTTTTCCTTGATGTTTAACATCAACGTAAAGATGATGAATAAAATTGTTTGGCATCCAGATCGAAATAAATCCGACTGGAATATTGTTTACAAGCGCCGTTAAAATATATTCACCTTGCGTTTGCTTGTCAAAATCGTCTAATTCAAATTCTGAAATATCTTGTTCTGTAAATGTGCGCCGTCTTTCGTTTAAGAATAATTCTCTTAAATGAGGTAAATCGGTATCTCTAGATTCTACGATGCTTAACATGCATTTTTGTATTTAATTTCTTTTCAGCAAAATTGTACTTGCTGCATTAGATTCATTAAATTCTGTGGCTCTAACTCCGTTTAAACTGAGATTGATTTTAATTTCATCATTACTTTTAAAATCTAATATTGCTAAAAACCTGCCTTTTTCAATTTGCTTGCCTTTTTCTAAAGCATAAGCGATGATATCTAGCGCTATAGGCGTTTTAGATTCATCAATTTCATATTTTAATAGGCCTTTTTGCCCGTTGTTTTTTCCTCCTTTAACGATATAATTTTTCCCGTCTATTAATTCACCATTAACGGTCATCGAAATAAAATTATCTGAAGTAAAAATCATTGTATTCTTTGCGCCACTGGCATCTGTTCCTAACCAATTGCCTACTAGGATTTCTTTTTTAGTTTGCGCGTATGATATACTGGTTAAAATAAGGAATAGTAAGAGAGTTTTTTTCATTGATTATACTGTTTATATTTTCTTATTGTTCTTCAAGTATAGAATTTCCTTTAGATAAATCTCCAGAAGTCCATTGCCACGTTTCGTGAAGCCTAATTTTTCCGCTTGCTAAAATTTCAGGTTTAGAAGTGCAGAAACCAGTCATTAATTCGCCTTTTTCATTCACTTGATGATATCTCATTTCGATATTTCCCGCGCCGTCAACCAAACCAATTAAATGACCTTTAACGATTTTTCCTCCAGAATATTCAGAAGTTAAAATGTTTCCTTCTTGTTTATAATGAAATGAAGTTTCGTTAGACGTTTCTCCGTTTTCTGTATTACTTACAGGTTTAAAAATTTTATTATTGTAATTAATCATTTGTTTGCAAATTAACTTTTTCGATTCAAATCGGTAATTAGTAATGGATTGTTTTCTTTTAATTTATGGACTAATGCTTCAACCTTTTCTGGGTTTTCCTTAATGTTTTCGTATTCTTCTGTAGTAATTCCGACGATTTGTAAAAATGAAACTTCGCCGTGTGGCGTTTGTTTTTTAGGGACTTCGGGATCATTCACAAAAATTAGTGCCGTAATATCGGTTTCAGTGTCCAAACGAATTGGTCCGTTTGCTGGCATGTAATGAAACTCTTCAAACCAATTTCCACTGTCAAATACATATTTGGCTATATTTTGAAGCAAAGCCACAGCCCAGCTCGGATTTTGATTGTCGGCTCCATAAGGTTTTAATCTAAAAGTAAGTTCAAATCCCCATTTGCTAAATTCTCCGCCTGCTTTTTCTTCATTATAATACAATTCAGAAAAGCCGTAAGTAATAAAATGATAATGATCTTCTTGATTTTTGCTTTCGTAATAGCTTACGCCGTCAAGCGGATGTTCTCCGCCAAGCATATAACTAATTGCTGGAGCAAAATGTTTGGGTTCCTGATTCGGATACAGACGTTCAAATTCTTTATCAATTTCTAACCAGCCAACAGCATCATCTTCGGTAAATTCTTTTTTGTATTGTTCTAATTCCATTTCTAGTAAAACTTATTTTTACACTAAAATAAGTCTTTTTCTAACTATTAGTTTCGACATATTAAAAAAAAATCCGATTTGATTTCGCAAATCGGATTTTGATCTATTTATTGTTGTTGCAATTTTTTCATGAATTCATTTGAAGCCTGTTCTAAAGCCTTAAAATAGTTTCCTTTTTTAAGTTCGGGAATAGAGTAGGTGCTGATTATGTTTTGTGTGTCTTCAGCATTTAATTTGTATTTTATAAAATCGACGCTTAAAACCTGAATTTGCCTTAATGTTTTACTGACAACAATTAAAAGGGTTGGATCTAATCGCGGGTCTTTTGATAAAAATTTGTCAAGATCTACTGCAAATTCGTCAAAAGATTTAAAAGGTTCAACAGAAGGAGTTGTTATGACTACAATTTTATAAAGGTGTTTTTTTTCGAAAGCGTTAAGGGTAGTGTTTAACGATTGAAGTTCTGCTGGTTTTAATACTTTTTCGAAGTCGTTTACACAGTCTGTAGATTGAGAAAAAGTGCTTTTTAAACGGGAAGCAAAATCAGTGTCGGTTTTGGTTTGGGCAGATAAAACTGAAGATAACAGTATAAGCGTAAAGAATAATTTTTTCATTCTATGGCATGTTAGATTTGGTGCTGCAAAAGTAGCACATTCTTTATTGTAAACAGATGAAAAAATGATCAGTTTTGATTTTAAAATGAAAAATATTCTTTTTAGAAAAGCAGTTTAATAAATAAAAATCCGATCTACTTTTGGTAAATCGGATTTTGAAATTTTTTATTGAAATAAAGGTATTAAATGATCCCATTTGAGTTCTTTGGCAAAATCTAAAGCTGTTTTTCCGCTATTGGTTTTTGCATTTGCATTGGCTCCTGCTTTTAAAATAAGTTCTACAGAAGTTTGATTTCCAGCAATAGCTTCACGATGCAAAAAAGTGTAGCCTAAATCGTCTTTCGCTTCTATTTCTTCTGGATTGTTTTTTAAGAATTCGATGAGACTTTCTTTCATATTGATACTCATCGGATGCTCTACCAAGTTTTCTGGCTTCTCTTTCTGATTTGTAACAACCAGAATATCATTGTAATCTCCAAACTCTAAGCCCCAAGCATCGTCGTGGTCTTTTCTTTCGTCTTCGTCCATTTCTGAGCGCATGGCGTGTATTGTAAAAGCTCCGTATGTTTTTCCTTGACTTGCAAATAACCAATCGCTGATTTGATTAATCGGAATTGCAATTTCGTCTCCATTATTGACATTGGTTAGATCATTGGGATCATTTACTAAAATCCCGTATATCATTTCGCCATCAAAGTTTACGTCGTTAATCCACATATGTTCTACGATAGTTTCGTCGTCTATATCTTGAGTGAAAGCCAATTTTACACAAGCAACATCCAATCCTGGAACTATTCTTCTGTATTCCCAAGATAATTCTCTCCAGAAATATTTAAAGGTTTCTTGTGCTCTTTTGTAAGCTTCGATCATTTTTGGATTTTCTCCGTCGGCGTAGAATATTTTTGTTTCTTCCATAAAAAAGGATTTTTATAATGATTTATAAAAGTAATCTTTTTAGTACTTTGGGAGAAATGTTATTTAATGATTTTTGATTTTTTCTAAGGTTATGGTGAGTCTGTTTTTCTTTTGTTCCACAATTACCATTTTTCCTTTCTCAAACCCTAGTTTTTCAAGCCATTTTCCTTCTAGTTTTAATGATGGAATTGTAATGTGATTTGATGTTCTCGTTTGAAATTTACTGTGTATTTTAAGTTTTCTTGAATTTTTCATTTGTGATATAATTGTATGACAAAGATACAATAGAATTTGAATTGTCAGTAAATTGTATGACAAAATTGTCAGCAAATTATATGACATTTGATTTATGACACGAGATATACTTAAGAAGAAAATTGGTCAAAGAATTATTGAATTACGAGAAGTGAAGGGATGGAGTCAATCTGATTTAGCTCGAGCATGTAATAAAGATCGCCAATCTATAGAAAAACTTGAAAATGGAAAAGTTAATCCAACACTTTATACTTTGCTAGAAGTTGCAACAGCGTTAGAGATTTCTTTATCGAAGTTGGTTGATGTATCGTAATTAATTTAATGAATGATTATTCGATCTTTTGAAAACGATTGTGCGTGAAGGATGGGAGCGGCATCCTTTTATGGCGGGGTTCGCCATAAAAGATATAGCGGACAGCCTGACCCGGAGGGACACGCCATAAAAAAATCCGACTTGCTTTCACAAATCGGATTTATTAAATTGAGAATTATATATAACCGTAAAACGGTATATTTTTACAAGTGAATTACTTCGCCGTAAGCATCAGCTACAGCTTCCATAACAGCCTCGCTCATTGTTGGGTGAGGGTGGATAGATTTTAAGATTTCATGACCTGTAGTTTCTAGTTTACGAGCTACAACTGCTTCAGCAATCATATCTGTAACACCAGCACCAATCATGTGGCATCCTAACCATTCTCCGTATTTAGCATCGAAGATTACTTTTACGAATCCGTCAGCATTTCCAGCAGCTTTTGCTTTTCCAGAAGCTGAGAATGGGAATTTACCAATTTTTAATTCGTAACCTTTTTCTTTTGCTTGTTTTTCTGTTAAACCTACAGAAGCGATTTCTGGAGTTGCGTAAGTACAACCAGGAACGTTTCCGTAATCGATTGGGTCTACGTGTAAACCTTTAATTTTTTCAACACAGTTAATTCCTTCAGCAGAAGCTACGTGAGCTAAAGCTTGACCTGGAGTAACGTCTCCAATTGCGTAGTATCCTGGAATGTTAGTTTCGTTGTACGCGTTTACTAAGATTTTATCTCTATCAACAGCGATTCCAACTTCTTCTAATCCGATGTTTTCAATGTTTGTTTTGATTCCAACTGCAGAAAGTACGATGTCGGCTTCTAGAACTTCTTCTCCTTTTGCCGTTTTAACAAAAGCTTTAACTCCTGCACCTGTTGTGTCAATGCGCTCAACAGAAGAGTTAGTCATTACTTTAATTCCTGATTTTTTCAAAGAACGCTCAAATTGTTTTGAGATATCTTCGTCTTCTACAGGAACTACGTTTGGCATAAATTCTACGATAGTAACATCTGTTCCCATTGAGTTGTAGAAGTGAGCGAACTCAACTCCAATTGCTCCAGAACCCACAATGATCATAGATTTTGGTTGAGTTGGCAATGTCATTGCCTGACGGTATCCAATTACTTTTACACCATCTTGAGGTAAGTTTGGTAACTCACGAGAACGAGCACCAGTTGCGATGATAATGTGATCAGCGCTATATTCTGTAACTTTATTGTCTTTATCAGTAACGTCAAGTTTTTTTCCTGGTTTTAATTTTCCAAAACCTTCGATAACGTCAATTTTGTTCTTTTTCATTAAGAATTGAACACCTTTGCTCATTCCTTCAGCTACACCACGGCTACGTTGAATAACTGCAGGGAAATCTTTATCAAATTCAGAAACTTTCAATCCGTAATCAGAAGCGTGTTTAAGGTAATCAAAAACTTGAGCAGATTTTAAAAGCGCTTTTGTTGGGATACATCCCCAGTTAAGGCAAACTCCACCTAGATTTTCTTTTTCTACTACAGCAGTTTTAAAGCCTAATTGTGAAGCTCTAATCGCTGTTACATATCCTCCAGGACCACTTCCTAAAACAATAACGTCGTATTTCATTTTTTTTGCTTTTAGTATTAACTATCGAAAATGAAGTTTGTTTTCCGAAACTCATCTTTCGATTTTTTCTTTGTTATTTGTGATTGCGAATTTAATGATTTATTTTATATGAACACTTGAAATTTTGTTTTTAAAGACATAGATTTTGGTCTTTTCACAGAAAGCGAACTAATTGTGAATTGTAAATTGTGAATTATGAAGTGATTTTTAAGATTTAGTGATTAGTTCTTAGTAATTAGTGACAAGTGTCTTGAAAAAGATAAAAAATAAGCCACAGATTATTAGGATTAAAATGATTTTAAAAAATCTGTGTTAATCTGTGTAATCTGTGGCTATTATAATTTTTGTCTCTTTGAGCGAAGTCGAAGAGCTTTGCGCGGGCTTCGACTTCGCTCAGCCTGACAAATCGTTATCAATTAACAATTCATCATTAAATCTTAACGTGCCCCCAATTTTCTCCGCTGGCAATTCTTCTAATTTGCATTTCGCTTACACCAAATTGTTTGGCAATCATTTTAAGACGTGTTTTTTGTTCAGGTCTTGCTAGGATTTTTTTAATTAACATGACTTTTGTGGTCGTTAATTTTCGTCCGTCAGCTTTAAGATTGTGTTCAATTAAGTTCTTTTTTGCCTGAATAACACGCGGACTTTTGCGGCTGTGCGCCATCATTTCCTGTTTGGTTGCCCAGCGAAGATTACTCACATCATCGTTTGCTCTGTTGTAATCTAAGTGCAAAACATAGGTTTGATCTTCAGAATCTTTTGGAATAAAGTACTCAGCTACTAATTTGTATAAGAAGAGATATTTATTTACGATTTTATCGTCTTTTTTAACCTTAAAACGGAAAGTTGGATATCCGTCGCTTAAACCTCCTTTTAAAATGCGTCCGTTTTCAATATCGTCAGTAAAACTGATTAGTCTCCCTCTGTTCGAAATGGCGTATCTTAATTGTAATGAGGCATTTATTTCTATTTCTTTGAATTTTTCATCAGGATAAAATCTATTTTGTGGCATTGTCTTTTACATTTGATTTCTATATTCTCAAAGATAAAGAATAAACAAAAAATTTCTGCTATCTAACTGATTGTGAAAGGTCAATTTTATGATTTCTATAACGCTAATTTAACGTTTTAAAACGTTTTTGACAGTTTTTAGTCGGATTTTAAATCACAATTTATGAATACTGCAGTTTTTTAATTTAAGAAACAAAGATTAATTTATAGCTAAATAATTATTAATTTACTGGTTTAGTCAATTTTTGAAATTATTAAGGTCCTTTTACTGATGAAAATTGTGTTGAATTAGGCTTGAAGTAAAATGAGAATTATTTTTTACTGTATATATGAAAAAGGGTTTGACTTTTTTTAAAGTCAAACCCTTTTATTGTAATAGTGTATTGAAAACTATTTTTAAAATCTAATCAATACAATTTCATTTTTTAATAGATAATTAAAATTACGGACATGGGTAAGTTATAACTGCATGTATTGTGCTTTCTTTTTGAATGTTATAATCATTTAATGTCCTTCCGTCTTCAAGTTGTTTTCCTGCAAATATTAATCTTATGCACTCAGGTTTAATTCCTTCTTTATCGAATATTTTAGCCTTAAGATTATCAATAGTGTCTGAACTTTCCATCTCAACTGTTATGATTTTTCCAGTCAAAGTTTTTACAAAAATTTGCATTGAGAATGCATTAAGCGAAAACGCTAAAAATAAAACGATAAAAAGTAATTTCTTTTTCATAGGTATTTTTTAAAAATGATTATTTATTCCTCAAACTTACTTATTTATTTGTAAGAATACAACTAAAATTATTGAGTGGTGATAAAATCATTTTTTCCTAAATACAAGAAATATCCGCGTTTTTTGGTGTTTAAGTTTTTGTAAGATTTTGGAAATTAGTGATGTAAGTAATTTCTCAAGGCTAATTAGCTACTGAAAATTGTGAATCGTACAAGTTTTTGTAATAGCCATCTGTTTTATTTAGTAATTCGTGATGTGTGCCTTGTTCGACAATCAGACCTTTGTCCATAACCACAATTTTATCGGCATTTACAATTGTTGCGAGTCGGTGCGCAATAATGATCGAAGTTCTTCCTTTTGTAATTGTTTCTGTTGCACGCTGAATCATTTCTTCAGAATACGTATCGATAGAAGAAGTTGCTTCGTCCAAAATCAAAATACTTGGGTTGCTCACATAAGAACGTAAAAAAGCAATAAGCTGACGCTGTCCAGACGAAAGCATGACACCTCGCTCTTTCACATCAAAATCATAATTATCTGGCAGATTCATAATAAAATCATGAACTCCAATTTTCTTTGCGGCATCAATTACTTTGTCTCTTGTAATTTCTGGATTGTGCAAAGTAATATTATTATAAATCGTATCGGCAAACAAAAACACATCTTGCAAAACAACAGCAATTTGCTTTCTTAAAGAAGCCAAAGTGTAATTTTCGATATTTTCTCCATCAATGCAGATTGTTCCGCTATTGATTTCGTAAAAACGATTTAATAAATTAATAATAGTAGATTTTCCTGCTCCTGTAGAACCTACAATCGCCACGGTCTGTCCAGCAGAAACCGAAAGATCAATACCTTTTATGACTTCTTCTTCTGGAATATAGCTGAAACGAACGTCTTTGAAATCAATTCTTCCATCAAAAACAGGCGCTTCAATGGTTCCTGTATCTTGAATGTGATCTTGCGTATCAATAATGTCAAAAACACGATTGGCAGCGATCATTCCTAATTGCATCTCGTTAAATTTATCCGCAATTTGTCTCAATGGATTAAACAGCATTCCGATAAACATCGTATACGAAAACAAATCACCAAAAGTGGTAAAATGATCTCCATTCAAAATTCTGAATCCGCCATAAACCACAACCAAACCTAAAGTAATAGACGAAATAATATCGGCAATCGGGAAGAAGATGGAGTTGTACAAAATCGTTTTAATCCAAGCGACTCTATGCTTGTTGTTGATTTCTTTAAAGTTTTCTGCTTCGATTTTTTCGCGGTTAAAAAGCTGCACGATTTTCATTCCCGTCACGCGCTCTTGTACAAAAGAGTTCATATTGGCAATTTGCGTTCGAACTTCTTCAAAAGCCACTTGCATTTTACGTTGGAAAATTCTGGTAATGTAAACCAAAATAGGCATTGCAACTACAACGATCCAGGTTAGTTTCCAGTTCATATAAAACATGAAAATAAGAACCACGACCATTTTCATCAAATCGCTTATAATCATAAACAAACCTTGACTGAAAATACGGGCAATCGATTCAATATCCGAAACAGCTCGAGTAACCAGCTGTCCAACGGGAACCAAATCGAAATACTTCATTCTGAAACTCAAAATGTGTTTAAAAAGTTTAGTTCGAATATCTTTTACAATATCTTGTCCGAGCCAGTTGGCCCAATAAACAAAGTAAAATTGAGAAAAGACTTCCATCAGTAAAACGACTCCCATCAAAACGATATACATCAGCAAGCCCATTTTATCATGAGTTTTGATGTAGCCATCGACCGTTTCTTTTAGTAAATAGGGGCGAAGTGCAGCGAAGATAGATAGCGAAATGGCAAATATGATTACGCCATAATAACGCCATTTATAAGGTCGTGTATATTTTAAAATTCTTTTGAATAATCCTGTATCGAATGCTTTTGCTTTCATTTATTTTTAGGAGCTGTTTCCTGCTTTCCGTTACAAGTTTTTCTCAAAAATATGTTTTTGTTTAATTTTTATAAAGCTTCCGTTGGTCGCTCCATAAAAATTACAAAAACTATATTTTTTTCAAAAAAGCTTTTCACTTCAATCAGGGCTATTAAATGTAATCGTAATAAATATTGGTTAAATATAAACCATGAGCCGGAACCGAAAATCCTGCTTTTTCTCTGCTTTTGCTGGCAATGATATTTTCAAAATCCGCTAAAGTTATTTTCTTTAAACCAATATTGATCAAAGTGCCCACAATAGCGCGAACCATATTTCTTAAAAAACGATTTGCTGAAATGGTAAAAATCAGTTTTTCGTTTTCTTGTTTCCAGTACGCCTCAAAAATCGTGCAATCAAATGTGTTTACATCAGTGTTAACTTTTGAAAAACATTGAAAATCGGTATGCTTCAGTAGTAACTGCGCTGCTTCATTCATCAAAGTTACATCCAATTTTTGTGTAACATACCAGCTCAATTCCTGTAAAAACGGATTTTTTACTGTATTGATATGATATTCGTAAGTTCGTTTTGTAGCATCAAATCTACAATGCGCATCATCGTGAACCAGAATAATATTAAAAATCGCAATATCTTTTGGTAAATAAGAATTCAGTTTGTGAACTAAAACTGGAATATCTAAGTTTTTTTCTGTATCAAAATGACCGTACATTTCGCTTGCATGTACGCCGGTATCTGTTCTTCCAGCACCCATAATGGAGATGGTTTCATTTAATAAAACCGAAAAAGCTTTATTTAAAGTTTCTTGAACTGAAGAAGCGTTTGGCTGTATTTGCCAGCCATGGTAATGTGTTCCGTTATAAGCGAATTGAATAAAATATCTCATTTTAAGGGACAGAGGTTCTGAGGTGCAAAGGTATGAAAAAGATGCTAAGGTTCTGAGATGCTAAGATTCTAAGTTTTTTTCTTTAGTGGCAAAGTTGCAAAGATTCAGAGTTACAAAGATTTTGGTTGTGTATATCTGTAGAGGCGCACTGCAGGGCATAGCCGCAAAAGTTCAGAGTTGCAAAGGTATGAAAAAGATACTAAGGTTCTGAGGTGCTAAGATTCTGAGTTTTTTCTATAGGCATGTTATGATGTTTTTGATATTTGTTATTTGCTAATCGAGTTTAGACGCACTGCTGTGCGTCTCTACAATTTAAAATGCTAGGAAAAACTTAGTATCTTAGCGCCTCAGAATCTTAGCCTCTAAAAAAAATGACCAAAATTCTTCTCCTTTCCGATACTCACAGTCACATCGATGATACTATTTTAAAATATGTTGCTCAGGCAGATGAAGTGTGGCATGCGGGAGATATTGGAGATTTGGTAGTTACAGATACGATTAAAAAACTAAAACCGTTACGAGCGGTTTACGGAAATATTGACGATGCAAAAGCAAGATTAGAATTTCCGTTAAATAATCGTTTTTCATGTGAAAATGTTTCGGTTTGGATTACTCATATTGGCGGTTATCCCGGAAAATATAATCAGAATGTTAGAGAAGAATTAGCTTTGAATCCGCCTAAATTATTTATCTGTGGGCATTCGCATATTTTGAAGGTCATGTTTGATAAAAAGAATAATTTATTGCACATGAATCCAGGCGCGGCAGGAAAAAGCGGTTTTCATAAAGTGAGAACCATGTTGCGTTTTGTAATCGATGATGATAAAATCAAAGATTTGGAAATTATAGAAATAGGAGAGAAGTAATTAATGCGGCAGCGGAATCTGAATCTTTATTTTTGTTCCCTGATTTTCTTTTGAAGTTATCGATAAATTTCCTTTATATTTTTTGATTCTAGCTCTAATTCTACTTAAACCGAAGCCTTCAGCATCTTTTAATTTTTGTGTTTTAAAACCAATTCCGTCATCGTGAATGTGGAGGATAAGTTGGTTTTCTTTTTCTGCTAAAGAAAGTTTTGCTTTTTGAGCATTGCTATGCTTGGTAATATTACTGAAGAGTTCACTGACTATGAAATAGATTTTCATCTCAAATTTCTCAACATATCTTCTACTGGTCGGAATAGTGCTTGAAAATTCAAATTCAATCGCAGAGTTTGAGTTTTTCTCGCATAGATCTTCCAAAGCATAAATTAATCCAAAACGAACCAAAAGCGACGGAACAAGATCGTGAGACATATCGCGTAAAAGTTCATGAACTTCTGATAGAATAGCTTTTGCTTTACGTATTTCTTCCGATTTTACATCGTTTTGAGCTGTAAATGTATTTAGATGTAATCCCGCAGAAGACAATAGCGAATTGATATTGTCATGGAGAAAAGAAGCAATTTTTTTACGCTCTACTTCTTGAGAATCGATTCCGGAATTGATAATATTAAGAAGGATTTTCTGTTTGGTGTCTTTTCGTTTTATTTTCTGTTTTAGTTTGTTGTTTTGGTATAAAAAGTAAAACAAAAGAAAAATGATGACAGTAAGTATAATGGTTAAACTGACGATTTTTTTATTTCGAAGTTGTTCTGATTTACTAAGATGATTAACGGTCGTTTGGTTGTTTGCCGTTTGTGAAACTTTTGCTGTATCCTTTGATTGTGCGATACTATTTCCTTCAAAAGAAAAAAGTAAAAGAAGAAATAAAATGAATTTGAAACGAAACATAAAAGCAATCTTTAAGGATTAATCAAATTGTTTTTAAGAGCATATTTTACCAGACCTATTGTGCTTTTTATATTAAGCTTTTTCATGATGTTTTTTCGATGCGTTTCGACAGTATGTGAGCTGATGAAAAGCTTTTTGCTAATTTCTTTACCGCTGTATTCTAAGGCAATTAAAATAATGATTTCGATCTCACGCGGACTTAGAATTGGGTTTTCTATAACCGCGTTTTGATTTAGTTTAGGATTGTCTCTAAAAGTATTGAAAATTTTCTCTCTAACACTGTCGCTAAAATATTCCTGGCCTTGATAAACGGCTTCGACAGCTTCAATGATATTTTCTCCGGCGCAATTTTTTAACAGATAGCCTTTTGCACCTAATTTCATAACCTCTTTAATGATTTTCAGATCATCATAACTGGATAAAATAATAGCTTTGCAAGGCATTTCTTTTTCATTAAACTCTTTCAGTACCTCTATGCCGTCTTTCTTTGGCATACTGATATCAAGAATTAAAACATCGGCTTTGTCATTCATGACATCATCATAAACAGTAGTCCCATCTAAAGAAGTTCCGACTACTTCAAAATTTGAAACAGTTTGGAGCAGGTTTGAAAGACCATCAATTAATACCTGATGATCATCTGCAAGATGAATCCTTATTTTTGGTGTCATGATTGTATTTGAATTTGAAAATGCAAATTTATCATGTAAATCACATATCTATAATGCCCTTTAGGTCTGATTTATGATAAAATAAGGCATAAAAAAAACCCGAATAAAAATTCGGGTTCTTCTTCGCACAAATAAACTAAGTTTATAGGTTTACCTCAAACGATCAACAGATTTTACAAGATCTTCGTCCTTTTTGATGGCCTTATTAGCTAAAACTAATAACACGATAGCAACAATCGGCATGAACATCCCAATACCTTTCTCAGAGACCTCAGTCTCTCCAGATAAATTTAGTGATCGATATACAAATAATCCTAATAAAATTAAATTTAATATTATGTTCAATCTGTTTAGCACAAACTGATTTTGTCTCTTTTTGAATGAAATGATACTGATAATACTAAGCATAGTCGTTAAGCCTAATAAAACAGTATAAAGCTGATCCTGCATAAAAAAGAATGGCTTTCCTGCACTAGTTGTCCAAAGCGGAACAAAAAGCATTAAAATGCCAGTTGCAGCAAAAGCTAGAAATAAATATACAGTCTGAATTCTTTGTATCATGGTCTAAAAATGTTTTACAAAAATATATTTTCTTTTTTTAAAATACTATTGTATGATAAAATTTTATTCGTATTATTGCATCATAATACCGTAAGCACTTCATACTGCGGTCAATTCAAATTAATTATCTACCTATTCTTTTTACAGTATTCCTTAAAATAATTAAATTCATAGAACATTCATGTTTGATATTTCTGCATTAAAAGAAATGAAGCTTTCTGAGCTTCAAGAAATAGCTAAGTTAGCTAAAACAATAAAGATTACTGGTGTCAAAAAAGAGACTTTAATTAGTCAGATTTTAGCACACCAAGAGAGCTCTAATGCGCCAGCTCAAGCTTCTCAAACAGAAGTAGTTTCTGATGCCAAAGAAGATAAACCAAAGCGTGCCAGAATTGCTCCAGCCAAAACAAAAGCAGCGAATACCAAAAATACACCCGTTTTAGAATTTGATAAAGTAGAGGAAACTGTTCAAAAAAACGATGCTGCAGATACAATTGAGCCAATTGCAGAAACGGCGACAGTAGAAGCACAGGATAAGAAAGAACCAGTAGCAAAAAAAGAGCCTAAAGTTGTAAAATTCAGCAAGTCGGCATACGAGAAAAAAGTAGCTCTTAAAAAAGAGAAAGAGGCTGTAAATGAAGTTCCTGCAGAGGAAAATATAGAAACAGCCCCATCTGAGCCAACTACTTCTGAACCAACAGCCGAAACAGCTGAAAAAACTCCTCAAACAGCTCCTGTTAAAAAGATCAATCCGAATCAGAATAAAAACCAGAACCAAAATCAAAACCCGAATCAGAATCAAAATCAGAACGGGAATGGCAATGGAAACGGAAATCACAATAATCAAAATCCTAATCATAAAAATAAAAAGAACAATAATAATTTCAGAGATTCAGATTTTGAATTTGACGGAATTATAGAAAGTGAAGGTGTTCTAGAGATGATGCCTGACGGTTACGGATTTTTACGTTCATCAGATTATAATTATTTAGCTTCTCCAGATGATATTTATTTATCAACTTCACAAATCAGATTATTTGGTTTAAAAACCGGAGATACTGTAAAAGGTGTGGTTCGCCCTCCAAAAGAAGGAG
This sequence comes from Flavobacterium tyrosinilyticum, assembly GCF_023656565.1. Taxonomy (GTDB): domain Bacteria; phylum Bacteroidota; class Bacteroidia; order Flavobacteriales; family Flavobacteriaceae; genus Flavobacterium; species Flavobacterium tyrosinilyticum. The sequence goes on along the minus strand of NZ_JAMOKG010000003.1, from coordinate 836,479 downwards.
AGAAGTTTTTTCCTTTGGTTCGTGTATTAAAAATTAATGGACACGATCCGCAAGTTGTTCGCGATAGAGTTTCTTTTGAACACTTGACACCCGTTTTTCCTTCAGAAAAATTCAAACTAGCCGAAAAAGGCAGTTCTATTTCAACCAGAATTATAGATTTGTTTTCACCAATAGGTAAAGGTCAGCGTGGTATGATCGTTGCCCAGCCTAAAACAGGTAAAACAATGCTTCTTAAAGATATTGCAAATGCAATTGCAGCAAACCATCCTGAAGTTTACTTAATTGTTCTTCTGATTGACGAACGTCCTGAGGAGGTTACCGATATGCAGAGAAGTGTTCGTGGTGAAGTTATTGCTTCAACTTTTGATAGAGAACCGCAAGAGCACGTAAAAATTGCTAACATTGTATTGGAAAAAGCAAAACGTTTAGTAGAATGCGGTCACGATGTTGTGATTTTATTAGATTCTATCACTCGTTTAGCAAGAGCTTACAACACGGTTCAACCAGCGTCTGGAAAAGTATTAAGTGGAGGTGTTGATGCCAATGCATTGCAAAAACCAAAACGTTTCTTTGGAGCGGCAAGAAATGTAGAAAACGGAGGATCTTTAAGTATCATCGCAACTGCATTAACTGAAACGGGTTCTAAAATGGACGAAGTTATCTTTGAAGAATTTAAAGGAACAGGTAACATGGAGCTTCAATTAGACCGTAAAATTGCAAATAAACGTATTTTCCCTGCAATCGATCTTACATCGTCAAGTACACGTCGCGATGACTTATTATTAGACGAAAAAACATTACAAAGAATGTGGATTATGCGTAAATATCTATCCGATATGAATCCAGTAGAATCTATGGACTTCGTAAACGATCGTTTCAAGAAAACTAAAAACAACGAAGAGTTTTTGATTTCGATGAATGACTAAATAAGGAACAAAGGTTCAGAGAGACAAAGTGACAAAGTTTTTTTTCTTGAGCTAACCTATAAAAAAAGGGATGATAAATTTATCATCCCTTTTTTTGTTGTTAAGAAAACCTTTGTCACTTTGAACCTTTGTTGCTATGTCACTATTTCTTATCAACTACCGGTCTATTCTCTCTATTAGCTAAATCCCAAGCTACGACAAAAGCCAGCTTTGTTCTTTTAGTTAAAGCGTCGTATTCAATTTTTTGAGGTTCGTCGCCTTTTCCGTGGTAATCTTCGTGAACTCCGTTGAAGAAGAAAACAGCTGGAATACCGTGTTTTGCAAAGTTATAGTGGTCAGAACGCTCATAGAAATGGTTTGGATCTTTTGGATCATTAAATTTAAAATCTAAGTCCATTTTGATATATTTTTCATTTTGAGCTACAACCGCATTGTGTAAATCAGAAGATAACCTGTCAGCACCAATTACATAAACGTAGTTGTTTGTATTTGAATGCTCCACATCGCGGCGTCCGATCATGTCGATGTTGATGTCTGCGATTGTATTGGCAATAGGAAATAATGGATTTTCAGAATAATAACGAGATCCGTGTAAGCCATGCTCTTCACCAGTTACATGAAGAAATAAGATAGAACGTTTTGGGCCGTGACCTTGCTTTTTAGCTTTAGCAAAAGCTTTAGCCATTTCGATGACCGCTACAGTTCCAGAACCATCATCATCAGCACCGTTGTACACTTCTCCATCTTTGATACCCACGTGATCGTAATGCGCAGAAATTACCAAAACTTCATTTGGTTTTTCTGTACCTTCAATGTAAGCCCAGATGTTTTCTGAATCTGGAAGGTTTTGATTGCGTTTTGCATTCATAAATGCTGCAGGAACTGGCTGATAGAAGTCCGACGCTCCTTTTGGAAAAGAAATTCCGCTTTTTTTGTATTGCTCGATCATGTAAAGACCTGCTTTTTTCTGTCCTTTAGAACCCGTTTCGCGGCCTTCCATTTCGTCAGAAGCAATAGTGTAAAGCATTTTTTTAAGATCTTTTTCACTGATAGCTTTAACATATTTTGACGGATCCGAATTGTCTTTGGCTGTTGTTGACTGCGCAGTTTTACAAGAATACGCAGTAACAACTAAAAATAAAATGAGTATTTTTTTCATTCTAGTTAGTTAGTGTAAATTAATAAATGTGTAAAGAACGTATAAAGTCAGTAAAAATAGGATAAAAAGAGAATTTATTATGAACAATAAAAAGCTTTTTATAAAAGAGACTATTCTTGATTCGCCATAAAAACGGTGGTGTGCAGGATAAAAATAATAGCACATCCAGATGGTTCCTGCAAATGTTGTGATTGATGATATAAAAGACAGCGGATTATCTTCTCCAAAAAGACCAATCAATCTGTCAACAATAAACATGATGAGGAAAATCAATAATAGAAAAGAGAAATAGTGGAGTGTGAAAATTCCGTGATCAAAATAATACCATCTTTTTTTGTTGTGAAAAAGCCACAAGAAAAAAGCAAAAAACGGCATGATTATGAAGAGAATTTTAGGCAGGTTATGAAAGAACGATTCAACGAATTTTTCATAAATCTCTTTTTTGGTATATTTTTCCGTAACGTGTATAGCTTTTTCAGAAAACCAATAAGAAGAAGCATTTAGCTTCTCACTTTCTTTTCCATATTTTTGAATCGAATCAAGTTCTTTCATTGTTTTAAAATGAAAGTATCTTTTGTCGTCTTTTCTGCTTATATTTAAGCTATCAGTAGCCTTAGAGAGTTCTTTGTTAAGTGCTTCTTCACTTTTATCAATTTTTTCGCCAACATTATTTGGAAACATTGCAATTAATAAAAAAGTAATAAAACTTATAAAAATGTAAAGTCGAACTGGCGCAAGATAAGACAAACGTTTTCCCGAAAGGTATTCTTTAGTCAGCGTTGAAGGCTTGAACAGCAGATTTTTTATTGTTTTCCAAAAAGCATTTTCGTAATGGGTTAAATCTTCAAAAAAGTGAATAAATAAATGATGAAAAGTCTTTCGGCTATCACTATTTTCTTGTCCACAGTTGGGGCAGTATTTCTGCTCCACAACATGCCTGCAATTTAGACAAGTTTTGTCTTCTCTAATTTTATTATGTGACATTGGTTTGTTTTAATTGATTGGTTCTGGTAGTTTTTAGGTATCTGTTTTTTGAAATTATTTTTTCAGGACTTCGTTTAAGAAAAGCTGTAAATGGTCAAAAGATCTTTTTGCAGCCACAGCATTATATGCCGCACCTTTAGAATTATCACTTCCTGCTTCAGGATTAGTAAAAGAATGAACAGCATTTGCATAATAAATCATTTCCCAGTCTGCTTTGCCATCACGCATTTCCTGTTGGAAAGCAGCGATTTCGTCTTTTGAAACAAACGGATCATCGGCTCCATGGCAAATAAGAACTTTGGCAGCAATTGGTTCGTTTTTTCTGCTGGCATCTTTGCCTAAACCGCCGTGAAAAGAAGCAATACCTTTGACATTCAAATGTCCGCGGGCCGCTTCAAGAACGCCGCTTCCACCAAAGCAATATCCAATAGCCACAATATTATCGGCATTTCCGCCAGCTTTTACTAATTCTTTCAAAGCAGCATCAATACGTTTTTGATACGCTTCAAAATTTGTTTTGTAAAAACCAGCCTGTTTTCCTGCTTCGCCAGTATTTTTAGGATAATTTCCTTCCCCATAAATATCAGCGATAAAAACATGATAGCCCAATTTAGATAATTCTTCTGCGATTCCTTTAGAAGCATTATCAATCCCAAGCCATGCCGGTAAAAGTAAAATTCCTGGATTGTTACTGCTTTTTTTAGCAGATTTTATAAATAAGCCATTAAGTTGCTGGCTTCCTTCTGTATATTTTACTGGTTTTAATTGCGCATTCATAAGATTTGAGAATAAGATTGCACTGAATAAAATGATTATGGAGTTTTTCATAATTTCTTCAATTTTTAACAAATATCAGAAATATTATGTTACAAAAAAACCTCACAAGTAAATTCTTGTGAGGTTTGTAACCAATACTTTAAAAGAATGGTTTTTCTTTTTATAAGGATATGTTTCGTTTAAAAGCGCAACCCAATTCTACAATAGAATCGGTTTTGTCAATGCCTGGAATTCCGTCGATTTTTTCGTAAAGAATACGGCGCATATGTTCGTGATTTGTTGCTATGATTTTTATGTAAAGCGTAAAAGAGCCTGTTACATAATAGCATTCGGTAATTTCAGGAATTTCTTTAAGAGCCTCAATAATTCTTTCAGAATCAGAATCTTTATTTAATGTAAGTCCAGTAAAAGAAGCCCAGTCGTAACCAATTTTCTTTTCCTGAATAATAGGTTTTATCCCAGAAATTACACCTTGTTCAATCATTCTGTTAATACGCTGATGCACCATTGTATTTGATATTTTAAGATTAGTGGCGATAGAAGAAAAGGCCATTCTTCCATCTTTTTCTAATTCTTTGATAATGCTAATATCAAATTCGTCTAATAATTCCATTCAATAAAAATCGTTTAAAAATTGAGTCTTTTGTTATTTATAAAAGTAATTCTTTTTTTTAATAAACGAACACATAATCTCATTTCGAAAAAATAAATATGTCTTTTTAAAAGTGATTAAATTAGGTTTTTGACTTTTATTTTGTTATATTTAAGTCAAAATATCGTTTTATCGGTGGTTATTTGTTTAATTTTAATATTTTTGTAGAAATAAAAAGCATATTATGATAAGTACAGAAAAAACACTTTCATCAAAATCAGAAGTTTTGATTGAAAAAGAAAACAAATATGGTGCTCATAATTACCACCCGCTTCCTGTAGTTTTAGAGCGTGGAGAAGGCGTATATGTATGGGATGTTGACGGAAAGAAATATTATGATTTTTTATCTGCTTATTCTGCAGTAAATCAAGGTCATTGCCATCCTAAAATTGTAAATGCAATGGTAGAACAAGCTCAAAAACTGACTTTGACTTCGCGTGCTTTTTACAATGATAAATTAGGAAACTACGAAGAATATGTAACGAAATATTTTGGTTTCGATAAAGTTCTTCCAATGAATACGGGAGCAGAAGCAGTTGAAACTGCTTTGAAAATCTCAAGAAAATGGGCATACGAAGTAAAAGGAATTCCAGAGAATCAGGCTCAGATTATAGTGTGTGAGAATAACTTTCACGGAAGAACGACAACTATTATTTCATTTTCTAATGATGAAACAGCGCGTAAAAACTTCGGACCTTTTACAGATGGTTTCATCAAAATCGAATATGATAATTTGGAAGCTCTTGAAAACGCTTTAAATTCATCTAAAAATATTGCGGGATTCTTAGTTGAGCCTATTCAGGGTGAAGCAGGAGTTTATGTTCCTTCTGAAGGATATTTAGCGAAAGCGAAAGCACTTTGCGAAAAACACAATGTTCTTTTTATTGCCGATGAAGTTCAGACCGGAATTGCACGTACAGGAAAATTATTAGCCGTTCACCACGAAAATGTGCAACCTGATGTTTTAATTTTAGGAAAAGCAATTTCTGGCGGTGTTTATCCAGTTTCGGCTGTTTTATGTAATGACGAAATCATGAATGTGATTAAACCAGGACAACACGGATCTACTTTTGGAGGAAATCCAGTTGCAGCAGCTGTTGCGATTGCAGCTTTGGAAGTGATTAAAGACGAAAAACTAGCTGAAAATGCAGAACGTTTAGGAGTTGTTTTAAGAGACGGATTGAATAAAATCGCTGAAAAAAACAACCTAATTACGCTGGTACGCGGAAAAGGACTTTTGAATGCCATCGTAATCAATACAGATGAAGATTCTGATTTGGCTTGGGAAATCTGTCTTAAATTTAGAGACAACGGATTATTGGCAAAACCAACTCACGGAAACAAAATCAGATTGGCTCCGCCGTTGGTAATGACTGAAGAACAGATTAAAGAATGTCTTGAGATTATTGAGAAATCTTTGAATGATTTTAAGAGGTAATCTAAAAAAACATAATTTAATTTTTTAAAAAGCATACTCATAATCTGAGTATGTTTTTTATTTTAATGCTATTGAAAAAAAAGCATTATTCTAATACTATTCAGACTTTTAAAGGCAGTTTTTGATAAATTATAACTGTAGTTTTGACTCAAATTTTTAATAATCAATTAATTAACTAATTTGAGTTTTTATGATTACAATAAGCCTTTGCATGATTGTGAAAAATGAAGAACAGTTATTGGCAAGATGTTTAAACTCTGTAAAACATCTTGTTGATGAAATTATCATTATTGATACAGGTTCGACAGACAAAACAAAAGATATCGCACATACGTTTACAGATAAAGTTTATGATTTTAACTGGGTTAATGATTTTGCCGCTGCTAGAAATTTTGCTTTTTCTAAGGCAACGCAGGATTATCAATTATGGTTAGATGCTGATGATATTTTTATTAAAAAAGATCAAGATTTATTTTTAGAATTGAAAAAATCGCTTTCGTTAACAACGGATATGGTTTTAATGAAATATAATGTTTCAGTGGATGAAAATGATAACCCGCTCTTTTCAGTTTACAGAGAACGGTTGGTTAAAAGAGAAAACAATTACAAATGGAATGATCCTGTTCATGAATATATTGAGTATGGTGGAAATTATTTGGTTTCAGAAATTGCTGTTACACACAAAAAGAAAATTCTTTTTTCTGATAGAAATTTGAGGATTTATGATGAAATGGTTAAAAAGGGAACTGAATTTTCTTCACGATCACTTTTTTATTATGCAAGAGAATTAAGAGACAATGAAAAATATTCTGAATCCGTACAATATTTTACAAAATTTTTAGAAACGTCGGGGGAATCTAGTAATGATTATATATACGCATGTCTTCAAATAGGAAAAATTTTAAGAGCAAAAGGTAAATTAGATGATGCATTTAAATCATTATTTTTTAGCTTTTCTTATGGTATTCCAACAGCCGAAGTTTGTTGCGAAATTGCAGGTATTTTCAAAGATAAAAATAATTTTAAGAGTGCAATTTATTGGTACGAATTTATTTTAGGATTAGATCATTCTCAATATGAACTTAACACAAAGACTGAAAAATGCTGGAATTTTGTTCCTAACATAGAATTAGCAGTTTGTTATAGTGAAATAGATGATATTGATAAAGCAGTTTTTTATAATGAAGAAGCAGCAAAGTTTAACCCAAATCATGAATCGGTTCTATTCAATCGCCAGTATTTAGCCAACTTGTTAGAACAAAAAAAGAATTTTATTTTTAAGTGGCAATAATTATTTAAAAGCAAAATTCTAAAGTAACAAATGATTTTGTAACTTTAAAATTGATTACTGCTTTTTGTAACAATAAAAAAGGCGACTGTAATGAAACAATCGCCTTCTGTTTATAATTACTTAAAATATCAAAAAAAGTAACTATTTCTTATGAGTCAATGTTTTAATAGCATTGACTCATTTTTTATTTTAGAATCTCACTTTCTTAAGTTCCCATAGAGTTTTAATAAAAGTATCCACATCCTGAGTTGTGTTGTAAAATGCCAATGAAGGACGAACCGTAGTTTCAACTCCCATTCTGCGTAAAATAGGCTGTGCACAATGATGTCCAGTTCTTACCGCAACTCCTTCTTTGTTCAAGGCCTGTCCGACCTGATCGTTTGAGTAGCCTTGCAGGTTGAAAGACAAAACGCTCGCTTTATCTTTGGCAGTTCCTATCAATCGTACTCCTGGAATTTGTTTTAGCAGATTCGTGGCATATTCCAATAAATAATGCTCGTATTGTCCGATCGCTTCAATTCCTAATTTGGTTACATAATCAATAGCAGCGCCAAGACCAATAGCATCGGCAATGTTTCCTGTTCCAGCCTCAAAACGATTCGGAGCTTTGTGGTATTTTATTTCCTCAAAAGTCACATCCTGAATCATGTTTCCACCAGATTGATACGGCTGCATTTCGTTTAGTAAATCTTCTTTTCCATACAAAGCGCCGATTCCCGTAGGTCCAAATAATTTATGTCCAGAGAAAACCAGCCAATCCGGATTTAAATGCTGAACATCGACTTTCATGTGAGAAACGGACTGTGCGCCATCAATCAAAACTTTTGCTCCTGCAGCGTGTGCCATTTCGACTATTTTTTTGGCTGGAGTTACAGTTCCTAGTGCATTCGAAACTTGTGTAAAAGCCACTAAACGAGTTCTCGGATTTAGCAGTTTTGCATATTCATCCAACAAAATCTGACCGTCATCATCAACAGGAATCACTCTTAATTTCAAGCCTTTTTTATCAGCAAGACGTTTCCACGGAACGATATTCGCATGATGTTCCAGATTGCTTACAATAATTTCGTCACCAGAATTTAAATTCTGATCGCCCCAAGTTGAAGCAACTAGATTTATTCCTTCGGTTGCGCCTCGTACAAAAACAATTTCATTTACCGAACTAGCATTCAAAAAGGTTTTTACTTTTTCGCGGGCAGCTTCGTAGGCGTCAGATGCGCGTGCGGCTAGTTCATGTGCCGCACGGTGAATATTTGAATTTTCATGTTCGTAGAAATAGGCAATTCTGTCAATAACCGATTGTGGTTTCTGAGTCGTTGCAGCGTTGTCAAACCAAACTAGAGGTTTTCCGTTTACGGTTTCTCTCAGAATTGGAAAATCCTTTTTGACCAATTCGGCATTAAAATGATGTCCTTTGATGAGATTAATTTCTTTACCATCAAAAGAATTTCCGACGGCAATATTGGTGCTTTTTCTGTCAAACGCAAATGGATTTTGTTCTAGAAAATAGTAGGATGTTGTCGTTTCATTTCCATTTAACGGAAAATCTTCTCGCTTCTTGAACTGTGTATCAACAAAAGCTAATGCAGCCTGTAACTCAATTTCAAACGAAGAGTTTTCTGTTTGAAACGGAAGATACTGATTGTTGAGTGACAACGACGGAAAAGCAGATTTTTCGTTTAGTTGTGAATTCTCATTATTCAAATTAATATCATGAAAACCAGTATGCGGATCATCCATGTTTAAATCATGGTTTTCTTGAACTCCAGAAGAACTCTTTTCGTCCTTTGGGTCAAAACCTGCTCCAGCGTTTGGTGGTAAAGCAAAAGCTTCCGTGTTTTCGTAATTGGATACGGTAGGAGAAGCGCCAAATCCGCTAAAGGAATGCTGAGTTGGTTGTAAATTCGACGGAGCTGCTAAAGGAATTTGATCTAATGCGCCAATCTTTCCTGTTTGCAAGATCGTTTCTGCAATCTTTGTCGCACGCGGATGCTCGGCTTTATCTGGACTTAACGATATTTCTTTTGGAAATTCGTTAGGAAGTGTCTTGAACAGCTCGTTTGCCAAATGCTGCAAATCGTCTATGTTGGGTAAACCGTTGTTGTTAATATTTGTACTCATGATACTTTCCTATTTCTACATCTTCTAATACAGCTATGGCATCGTCAACCAAAATAGCCAAAGAGCAGTAAAGTGAAACCAGATAAGAAGCAATTGCTTTTTCATTAATTCCCATAAAACGAACGGATAATCCTGGAGATTGTTCGCCTTGCAATCCCGGCTGAATTAATCCGATAACGCCTTGACGGCTTTCGCCTGTACGCAATAATATGATTTTAGATTTTCCTTTTACAATTGGCAATTTATCCGAAGGAATAAGCGGTATTCCTCTCCAAGTTAAAAACTGAGATCCAAATAAAGAGGTAGTTGGAGGAGGAACGCCACGACGAGTACATTCGCGTCCGAAAGCTGCAATGGCCAATGGATGCAGTAAAAAGAATCCAGGTTCTTTCCAAACTTTAGTAAGCAATTCATCCAAATCATCAGGAGTTGGAGCTCCTGTACGTGTTTTAATGATTTGTGAAGGTACAACATTACTCAATAAACCATAATCTTTATTATTGATTAATTCGCTTTCCTGACGTTCTTTAATCGTTTCAATTGCCAAGCGAAGTTGTTCTGAAATCTGGTTGTAAGGTTTACTGTATAAGTCAGAAACACGGGTGTGAACATCAACAATGGTTTGTACTGCCGCAAGATTATATTCTCTTGGATTATCGATATAATCAACAAAAGTATTCGGTAAAACCCTTTCATCACGCGCCGAACAATCTACTTCGATATGATTGGCATTTTTAACTTTGTTTAAACGAAATACGCCCGATTCTACTGGAGTCCAATGTAATAAATGTGTTAGCCATCTTGGTGTTACGGTTCCGATTTGAGGAACGGTACGAGTTGCTATTGCGAGCTGTCTTGCTGCAACATCGCCTAATGCGGTCTGTTGTGGTTTTGTTTCGGCCATTTTTTTTGAGTTTTAATAGGTTTATAATTTATTTTTTGATTGCTTAAAGTTATTCATAAATTTTATTCAAACAGCTCATCTACAGATAAATATCTTTCTTCTGTGTTGTGATTGAACGTTAGGATTGCAGTGTCTTTGGGTGTTTCCTTTTTGTTTTCTGAAAGTATTTTAATTTTTATTTCGTTTTTATGATATACAATAGAATTTGGGAGAATACTGTTAGTAAGCCAGACATTGCCGCCAATAATCGAATTTTTCCCAACAGTTGTCTGACCGCCAAGGATGGAGCTGTTGGCATAGATTACTACATTATCTTCAATTGTTGGATGTCTTTTTATAAAAGCATCTTCTTTTTTAACACTCAAAGCCCCAAGTGTAACGCCTTGATAAATCTGTACATCATTGCCAATAATGGTAGTTTCACCAATTACAATTCCGGTTCCGTGATCAATGGCAAAATTATCTCCGATTTGAGCGCCAGGATGAATTTCTATACTGGTTTTAATGTGCGCATATTCGGATATAGTTCGGGCGAGAAGTTTCAAATCTTGTTCCCATAATTGATGTGAAAATCGATAGACCGCAATAGCAAAAAAGCCGGGGTAAGAATACAAGACTTCTTCAAAGGATTTTGCGGCCGGATCTTTCGTAAAAATGGTAAGTGCATCATTTATGGCTTTTTTGTGTAAATGCGGAATGGCTTCAAAAAAGATTTCAGTCTGTTGTCTTGAATCGCTTTTAGGAGAAAAATCGGTGACTAGTTCATCAAACTGTTTTTCCAGAAGATTGAATTTATACCTTACAGATGCCTCAGTTTCATAAGTCTTTGTTGTATTTGAATACAGCAGAAGGAAGAAATCATCAATAAACTGATGGATAACTTTTTTTTCGGGAAGGATTAATAATTCCTGATGCTGTCGCGCTATTTCGTGATAAAAAGATTTCATAACAATTGGTTTTTGGTTTGTAATTGAAATTCTTACCATAACTGATATCTGAATCAAAACCTTTTAAATAGTATTTGATGACATAATAATCTTCTTGATGCAAAACAGCAAAGAGATTATAGGATTACAGTAGGAAAGTGTTTGGGAAATAAAGAGAATCGTTTTTTGCTTCCCATTTTAAAAATGGAAATCGCTAAAAAGAAAATAGTGAAGGGATTAACAACAGAAACACATACAACAAAATGTATTGTATGTATAATTTTTAGGAAAAATGTGAGATGATATTTTTTCTGCTGTTTTCAAAATGTAGTGCTTTAATTTTAAATTCTACTAATTCTATAGACAAAGTTATATTTATTATGATAAAATCCAAATCTTTTTTGAAATTTATTTGATACGTTATGAAATTATTCTGTGATAAATAAAATATTTTGGTTTTAATGTGTTGTTTATTAGTTGATTGTGTTTTATTTGAAACAGTAAAAAAGGTCAAAAAATAAGTTTTTAAAACTCATTTTTCGACCCTTGATGCTTTTAAAAATTCAAAAAAGATGATTTTTTAAAGCTTTGAATTATTTCTTAGCAGCAGCGCCCGGAATCAATTCTCCTTTTTGTTTGAATTTGCTGTATTCTACAACTCCTGTTTTATCTGCCCAATCGAAATATTTTGCCGAAAGATCGTTTACAATTCCAGGATTTTGTGCGGCAACGTTTGTAGTTTCGCCACGGTCTGCTTCAAGATCATAAAGTTCCCATTGGTAAGACGGATAAATAGAAACCAATTTCCATTTTCCTTCTCTAACCGCTCTGTTTCCAGCTCTTTCCCAGAATAAAGGAGCGCCACGGTTTACTTCTGATGCATTGTCAAATAAAACGGGCAATAAACTTTTTCCAGGAAGCGGATTAGAAGTTACACCATTTAAATTTTTAGGATATTCAATTCCAGCCAATTCGTAGAAAGTAGGAGCAAGGTCAATAATATGTCCCGTTCCTTTATCAATTCTTCCTGCTTTAATTTTTGATGGATACCAAGCGATAAAAGGAGAACTGAATCCGCCTTCGTGCATATTGTTTTTATAATCCTGCAACGGAGTATTCGATAAATATGCCCAGTTTTGTTCCTGATAATCAAAAGAACCAGAAGTTCCGATTGGCCCGTCGTTGCGAACTAAACCTCTTTTTAACGGATTATATGTGTTGAAACCACCTTGCGCGCCATTATCTGCAATGAAAATAATTAAAGTGTTTTTATCTTTCTTTAACGCTTTCAGTTTATCTAAAACCTTCCCAACATTTTGATCCATGTTGTCTACCATTGCGGCGTACACTTCCATTTTAGCTTTCCAGAATTGTTTTTCATCATACGTCAGTTTATCCCATTCTGGAACTTCTGGGTCACGAGGAGCAATAGTTTGGTTAGGAAGCAAAATGCCGTTTTCTCTTAATTTCTGAATTCTTTTTTCTCTTAAAGCATCCCAGCCTTCATCAAATTTTCCTCTGTATTTGGCAATATCAACAGGTTTTGCCTGTAACGGCCAGTGAGGTGCTGTAAAGGCTAAGTATAAAAAGAAAGGTTTGTTTTCTTTGTTTTGTTCGTCTAAGAAAGTAACCGCGTTGTTTCCAATTTCATCTGTGAAGTAGTATGAATCGTCTTTTGGATGCAACTCCTCATTATTTCGGATCATTTTCACAGGATAAGCCGTTTTCCCAAACGGAAGCGATTTTGTATCAAAATAATTGGCTGCACCTTTTAAGATTCCGTAAAATTTATCAAAACCTCTTTGGTTTGGCCATTGCGCTTGATCTTCAGAACCTACGTGCCATTTTCCTGACATCAAAGTGCTGTAACCACCAGAACGGAAAACTTCTCCTAAAGTCAGAGATTCTTTGTTGAGATATCCTTGATAAGCTGGCAGTCCTAAATTCACATCAAAATAACCAACACCCGCTTTGTGCTGATATTGTCCCGTTAATAAAGAAGCTCTTGTAGGCGCACAAATCGAGTTGTTGTAAAATTCGCGAAGACGTGTTCCTTCTTTCGCTAAACGATCTAAGTTTGGCGTTTTTATCTCAGAACCGTAATTTCCTAAATCAGAATATCCCATATCATCCACCATAATCAAAATTACGTTGGGTTTAGATGATGCGGTTTGAGCTTCAGTTTCATAAGAACCAATTATTCCTGTCAATAAAACAGAAAATAAAATGTTTATTCTTTTATTCATCTTATTTATAATTTACTGTTAGTATATTTTTAATTTTATTTCTAACACATAGAGACATAGATTTTATAGACGTAGTAAGGCATTTTACTTGTAATAAAGATCATAGCTATGTGTGGAGAAATATATTTCTCTTTTTATATTCTTTTCGAAAGCAAAAAAATCTATGTTTCTATGTGTTTAAGAACTATACCTATCTCCAAGCTGGAACTTGTTTCAAATTTGGATTCAAATCCAATTCTCTCTGCGGAATAGGAAAGTGAACGTGTTTGGGCTGTGCGTTTGTTTTTCCTGCGGCTTTTAATTTAGCTACAAAATAATCTGGGCCTCTTCTTGCTAAGTCAAACCAGCGCTGATATTCGTAAACCAATTCTTTTCTTCTTTCTTCAAAAACGGCTTCTCTAAACGCGTCTTGACTTAGTACTGGAGAAGTTGTTGCCAATAATTCAACACCTGCTCTTGTTCTCACTCGGTCAACTGCGGCATACGCTTCTGGAGTTGGGCCTCCGTTTTGTTCGTTTAAAGCTTCTGCGTAAATTAATAGTACTTCTGCAAAACGTATAATTGGCGTATTTTTAGAAGACTGCCCTGGCGAAGTCGGAGTCGCTGGATCAAAATATTTATTGAAATGCGGCGTAACTTTATACGTTTTTCCATCGGTCGGACTCACAAATTCTACGGCAAAAGTGATGTACTTTCTTTTGTCTGTTTCAGCGAAAGCTTCAAAAAGTTTACCTTCTTTGTGTAAAGCATCTGCTTGATCTCCTGCAATTCCAGGAACAGAAGTTGGAGCAGCTGTAGAAGCCAACATGTTTCCGTTCCAGTTGGTTAATCCTTTAAATTGAGCGGAGAAAATATGTTCTTTTCCGTTTTTGGTTGCCACATTAAAAACGTCAGCATAATTTTCAAATAAATCATAAACTTTACTGTCAATGATTTCTTTACTTTTTTCGGCTGCTTTCTGCCATTTCTTTTCGGTTAAATATACTTTAGCTAAAATACTTTTTGCAGCGCCAGCCGTTACTCGGCCTTTATTTTGCTGCACTACAGGAAGCGCTTCGGCATCAATTAGATCATTTTCAATCTGCGTATAAACATCTGCTTCTGGCGTATTGCTAACATTGATTGCTTCTGGTGTTAAAACTGTTGTTTCGTGTAAAACCAGCGGAACATCTCCAAACCATCGTACCAAATTAAAGTATAAAAGGGCTCGTAAGAACTTTGCTTCGTTAATTAAATCTTTGTCTTTCTGTGAATTAAGATTTGGATTCTTCGCGATATTGTCAATTGCCACGTTTGCTCTGTTGATTCCATCATAACTTTGTCGCCATAATTCAATCATACGGTCGTTTGATGCATCGTGCGTTAAATTGGACAACGCTCTAACGTGTGCATTTCTCGCTCTTGGTCCTGCTTCGTAATCGTCTGTTGCCATTTCGGTTGCAATCTGAATTAAACGATTGTACAAAGTATGCGTTGAACTGTTTATGGCATTATGAATTGCAATTACGGCTGCATCTGCATCTTCGGTGGTTTTATAAAAATTGGTAGACGAAATAAAAGCTTTTGGATCTTCGTCTAAAGTATTGCACGCACTCACTAAAAAGAGTACCGCTAAACTGAATATTATATTTTTTTTCATGATAAGTCTTTTAGAATGTTACGATTAATCCGCCTGAGATTGTTTTAGAAGCTGGATAAATTCCGGTATCTGTTCCAGGAGAAATTGTCGTTCCGTTTGTTACTTCAGGATCGTAACCTGTGTATTTGGTCCACGTTAATAAGTTCTCTCCAATTACTCTAAATTTTACGGAGGTCAAACTTAATTTCTCTGATATTTTTTTCGGAAGATTATAGCTTAAAGCAATATTTTTTAATCTCACAAAAGAACCATCTTCAACAAATCGATTAGAGAAAACCGGCGCAGGATCCAATTTTGCTCTTGGCGTTGTATTACTCGGATTTGTTGGTGTCCAAGCATCCAATGCTGAGGTTGACGCATTTTGCTGCCCGTTGTATAATTCCAGAGCCTGTAAGTTTCCGTTAAGGATTTTATTTCCAACCGAACCATTCACTAAAATGGCCAATTCAAAACCTCGGTAAGTGAAATTATTAGAGAATCCGAAAACAAAATCGGGCTGTGCATCGCCAATACTTGTTCTGTCTGCAGCGGTTGTAAATGCTCCGTCTCCGTTAATATCTTTATAGAGACGATCTCCCGCTTTTGGCGTTGCATTTCCGGTATAAACTCCTTTTGTCGCCACTTCATCTGTCTGTAAAATTCCGTCAGTAACCGCGCCGTAGAAAGTTCCTAAAGACTGGCCCACTTTTAAAATATAATTTCCAAAAGTATAGAATTCAGCACCATTTCCTAAAGCAATAATTTTGTTTTGGTTAAAGGCAATATTAAAGTTCGATGTCCAAGAAAAAGCAGTATTTCCAAGAGAGGCATTCAAACCAAATTCAATTCCCTGATTACGAACAGATCCAAAATTTTGAAGCGAAGAAGTAAACCCTGTTGTGTACGGAAGCTGAACGTCTAACAATAAATCTTTGGTTGTTTTGCGATACACATCAACCGTCAGATTCAATTTATCATTAAAGAAGCCAACATCAATTCCAGCATCAAACTGATTCGTTAATTCCCATCCTAAATTGTTGTTTGCAATTCGCGTAGGCGTAAAACCAGTATAAATCTGATCTCCAAAAAGATATTTTACACTCGTCAAAGTTGATAAAGATTGGTATTCTCCAATTTCCTGATTTCCTGTAGCACCCCAGCTTGTTCTGATTTTTAAACTATTGATAACGTCTTTTACAGGATTAAAAAACGATTCGTTACTAATCTGCCAAGCTGCGGCAACAGAAGGGAAATAACCCCATTTATTGTCTTTTCCAAAACGCGAAGAACCATCGGCTCTGATACTTCCTGTTAAGAAATATTTGGAATCATAATTATAATTTACCCTCGACAAAAACGAATTCAGCGCCCAAGTGCTTTCGCCAGAAGTTGGCATTAAAGCCACATTTCCGCTTTGTAAACTGTAATAACCTGTAATATCGTTTACATATTGCTGCGATCCAGAAGTATTAAATTCTCTGGTTGAACTTTGCTGTGTATAACCTGCCAACGCATTCAGATGGTGTTTTTCTCCAATTACTGTTGTATACGTTAAGGTGTTCTCGTTTAACCAGCTTCTAGAATCGGCAGTTCCAATTTTTCCTTCTCCGTTTGTAATCGAACCTTCATAAATGCTAGAAGGCAAATAACTTTTTTCTTTATTGAAAATCATATCGGTTCCAAAAGAAACTTTCAAAACCAGATTTTTCAAAATATCATATTCACCATAAATAGTTCCTAAAATACGATCGGTAATAGATTGATTTTTACGTTCGTTTAATGTCGCAATCGGATTGGCAAAAATATTCTCAAACGGATTTCTTAAAGTATAACTTCCGTCTGGTTCGTAAATCGTTGCCGTTGGAGGCATACTCAATAACGCTGTAACCAAACCGCTCGGAGCCACTTTAGATTTGGTTTCGGCAATTGTTAAGTTCAAACCAAATCTCGCTTTACTGCTTATTTTTGAATTTAAATTAACGCGTCCGCTGAATCGTTCAAAACCTGTATTTTTTATAATTCCTTCCTGATTGTAATAGTTTCCAGAAACGGCATATTTGGTCTGATTGTTTCCGCCAGAAACACTTAATTGATGATTTTGTGTTAATCCTTTTTGGAAAGCCGCATCTTGCCAGTCGGTTCCTTTTCCCAATTGTGCAATTTGTGCATCAGTCAGATATTGATTTGTTCCGCCCGCTGGATTAGAATCATACAAAGCGGCATTTCTTAATCTCGAAAAACCTTGCGCGTCTAGCACATCAACTTTTTTACGAACTGACTGTTGGCCGATTGTAAAATCATAATTTACAGTGGTAGCAGTATTTGAACCTTTTTTGGTGGTGATAATTACAACTCCGTTTGCACCTCTAGAACCATAAATGGCTGTTGAAGAAGCGTCTTTTAAAACCGTAATCGATTCGATGTCTGACGGATTTATGGTTGAAAGTGGATTGGTTGGCGTACCGCTCAAAACACCAGAAGTGACTTCTGAATTGTATAACGGAAAGCCGTCGATTACGTATAAAGGCTCATTTCCGCCCTGAATCGAACTTCCTCCGCGAATACGAATGCTCATTCCTGCGCCCGGCTGACCCGAAGTTTGTGTTACGTTAACACCAGCCACAGAACCTTGAAGCGAACTTTCAAGCGTTTTTTGAGTTGCTTTTAATGACATTTGTGCCACGGTTTCGGCAGCTCCGGTATAATCTTTTTTAGAAGTGCTTCCGTATCCAATAATTACAATTTCATTCAATTCTTTTACATCTTCTTTTAGCGAAATCTGAATGAAATCTTTGGTTGCGATATGCTTTGCGGTAACGTAACCTAAATAGCTTACGATTAAAGTATAAGGGAATTTTTGTCCCGTTTGAAAATAGAATTTTCCGTCTAAATCGGTTACAGAACTATGAGTTGTTCCTTTAATTTGAATAGTTACGCCAGGAATGGGCTGATTGGTAACTTGATCTACAACTGTACCATTTAAGGTCGAATTAATTAAGGGCTGTGTATTTTGTGCTTTAATTCCGATCGAAATTAAGAATGCAAAAAGCCACAAAAAGGCATGTAATTGCTTGTTCATTACTTTTTTGGATTTAAATAATAAAGCGGTACGGAAAATTGGTTTTCCAATTTCCGAAGGCTTTCTTTAGTGATAAATGTTCTTTGAGTCTTGCCATTTCTGTTGCCGCAGAAATGGTTTTTACTATGAAAGGATAGGGCAGTGCATTATTTTCATTTTGTAATCTTGTTTAGTTATTATTTTTTTTAGTTAATATGGTTTTGACATAGTTGATCGTTCAATACTTTAGGTATCAATCATTTGTTGTCAAGATGTAATTTAGTTTGTGATTTTATTTTCGGTAAGAAACGAAAATTGAGATTGGATTTTTAACAGCACATGCACATATAACCAAAAGTGTTATGTGGGAATTTTTCAGGAAGAATGTAATGCGATGTGTAAGCTGTTGTTTTCAAAATGTAGTTCTTTATTGTTTAAACTCTACTAATCCTATAGACAAAGTTAATTTTATTATAATGAAAACCAAAAGTTTATTTAATTTTTTTGAGGAAAAGTATATTTAAAGAATGTAAAATATATTTTAAATGTTTTTAAGTGGTTGTAAATTAGTTGTTTATTGTTTTTGTTTTAAAAAATAAAAATAGATTTAAACTATTTTGTTTATACAGTTTTTACTTGCTTTTTTAAGCTTGATGTTTGAATTATAAAACTAAACCCGACAGGTTTTAAAAACCTGTCGGGTTTGATATAGAATAGTAATGCTATCTTTAAGGTTTGAAAAGCAAAAAGGCGATAATCAATGTAATAAGGATATTAAAAAATTGTGCAGAGAGAAAAGCTATTAAAGGTTTTCGGCTATTATTTTGAAGCAAATCTTTAAAATTGGTTTCCAATCCAATACTTGTAAAAGCCAATGCAAACCAAAGTCCTTGGAGATTTTTTAAACTTTCTTTTAGTTCATCGCGAGTTTCTGGTGCAACAAAAAATGAAAAAACAACAGAAGCTGCAATAAAACAAATGACAAACTTTGGAAAACGCTCCCAGATTACGCTGAGAGTTGGTTTCGATTTTTGAATTTCAGAAGACTGATTATGAGTGTAAGTCCAATAAATAGAAATAGCAAAAGCGGCTATACCCAATAATACATTTTGAGAGAATTTGACAATTGTACTTATTTTTAAAGCTGTTTCGCCAACCAAAGTCCCAGATGCAACGACAGCTCCAGAAGTATCAATACTTCCGCCAAGCCAAGCGCCCGTAACTTCTTCGGGAAAATTAAAATGACTGGCAATGATCGGCATAAAAATCATCATTGGAATGGCGGTAACCAAAACCATCGAAATGACATAAGACAGTTTTTTAGAATCTCCTTTTATGGCGCCAGAAGTTGCAATCGCTGCTGAAACGCCACAGATAGAAACGGCGCTTGAGATCATCATGGTTAACTCGTCGTCGACTTTTAGTTTTTTGCATAACCAAAAGGCAAAATACCAAACGGATAAAACTACGATCAAAGCTTGAATTAAACCTAATGAACCCGCTTTTAAAATATCTGAAAAAATAACACTCGTTCCCAATAAAACCAATCCGATTTTGACAAAAAGTTCGGTTGATAAAGCAGAACGAAACCATTCTGGAAGTTGGAAGAAATTTCCAATAATCAATCCGATGACTAAACTGAAAATAACTGCTTCTAGATTTAGCGCTTTTACTTCAGAATTTCCTGCAATGATTAAGGCGATTATGGTCAAGAGATAAATGATTGGAAATCCGAAGATGAAATTTTTAATTGATTTTCCAACTAAAAAAGTGCCGATTGTTCCGATAGAAATAAAATATAGGAATTGAAGACCAATTGTTTGAATGTTTTTAATTTCGAAAACATTGTTTATTAAGTCTGTTTCATTTGTCCATTTAAAAACAGGAACTTCTGGCAGAAAAATAAAGAGAGAAATTCCGATAATTAGAAAACCGAGAATAACGACGGTCCAGTCTTCGTGGATAGTAAATTTTGTTGAGGTTGACATTGTATGTTTGCTTTCCTGCAAGGTTTCCAAAACCTTGTAGGTATTAAGTAATTATTCGAGTAGTTAAAACAAACCTACAAGGTTTTGGAAACCTTGCAGGAGTGGAGTATTTGTATTTAAATATTACAAATCGACAAAGTATTTTTGTGTGCCAAAGTCAAATTCGTAATAGGTTAAATTAGGCCAAAGCGGTTTAATTAATCCTTTTTCCCAGTTTTGTAAAGCAGCTTGCAATTCCTTTACTTTTTCAGGATTTTTTTGTGAGAGGTCTGTTTTTTCAAATTTATCAGAAGCAAGGTTGTAGAGCCATTTTTCATGTGTTCTTCCGCTGATGACTAATTTCCAATCGTCGCTTCTAATGGCTTTGGCATCGCCCGAACGCCAGTATAAATCTTTGTGAGCAACTTTATTCTCATTTACTGTTTTTACTAAATCGACACCATCATAAACCCGATCTTTTGGAAGATCTGAACCAATCGCTGATGCAATGGTTGTGAAAATATCTAGAGTGCTTATAGGATTTTTGTAAACAGTATGAGGTTTGACTTTTCCTTTCCACGAAAGTGCAAAAGGAACATTGATTCCGCCTTCAAAATGAGAAAATTTACCGCCTTTTAAAGGTGCATTTGTTGTGGCAAAAGTATAATCGGCACCGCCATTGTCACTGGCAAAAACAATTAAAGTATTTTCTTCAAGACCTTCTTTTTTGATTTTTTCTCGGATTCTTCCAATTGCATCATCCAAAGCGCTGATCATGGCAAAATAAACGCGTTTGTTTTCATCTTTTACATTCGGAAAACGATCGTAATATTTTTTGCGAACCTGAAATGGCGTATGTGGCGCATTAAACGGAATGTATAATAAAAAAGGTTTGTTTTTATTTTTGTCAATAAAAGCTTCTGCTTCTTCCGCAAATTTTTCAGTTAAATAGGCTTTTTCATCAATGATAGTGCTGTCTCGGCGAATCTGTCCAATTCCGACACGACCTTTGCCCCAAATCATTTTATCGGTAAAATCTTTATGATGATGATTGATGATGTCTGGATTATTATCTTCTGGAGCAAATAAGGAGAACGCCTGATAAAATCCGTAATGGTAATCGAAGCCACGGTCTAAAGGAAAGAAACCTTTATTGTGGCCCAAATGCCATTTTCCAATAATTCCAGTAGCGTAACCTTGTCTTTTGGCTAAATCGGCAAAAGTGATTTCAGATTTCGGAAGACCTTGTGTTGCAATTGAAGCATCGTTTGGATATTCGATTTTATCATTTAATCTCCAATTATTAGTATTCACCAAATATTTGAAGGCATAATATTCGAGATTGTTTTTAGGATAGCGATCTCCTGGCTGATATTCATGTCCAAAACGTTCCTGATATCTTCCTGTAATCAAACCCGCACGAGAGGGCGAACAAATTGCTGCCGATGCATATCCATCGGTAAAAGTAACTCCAGAAGCCGCCAAAGAATCAATCTGTGGAGTAGGAGTCGATTTTCCGCCATAGAGCGAAATATCATATTTGCCTAAATCATCGGCAAGGAGAATAATAATATTCGTCTTTTTTACTGTTGAATCAGATGGAGCTTTTGAAGCCAAAAAGGCTTTTTTCCCTTCGGCAAGTTTTTGATCTTCTTTGACTAATGTTCCGTCTGTATTAATTGGCCAGAATAAAAATGCTACCAGAATGAGAAGCACTAGTAAAATAAGGGTAACAATTTTGGTTATTTTTTTATAGGTTGCCATATATGGTTTTTGGTTTGTTTTTTAATGGAATGCAAGAACTTTGTCAAAGTTTTACACGCATTTTTGTCATTCCGAGGAACGAGCACACGAGCGATAGCGAACTGGCGAAGCAAATCTCCGCAAGAAACTCTATAAAGATTATCGATTTTGATTGCGGGCTTCGACTTCGCTCAGCCTGACAAACTGTACGTTTATAGAACTTTGTCAAAGTTTCAAACTTTGACAAAGTTTTACGCACATTTTTTGTATGGTTTAAAAGCTTTACTTCGAAGCCAACGCAACATCAACTTCACTTTTCAAATCATTTATACCTTCTTTCTTAAAAACAATTTTACCATTTTCATACAAGATTAAAGTAGGGAAAACTTTTACTGTTTTTAAATCGGCAATAACTTGCGGACTGTCTTCCAATTCGATTTCTACGATTTTTAAATTGGTTCCGTATTCAGATCTGATGGTTTCTAAAACTGGCTTTACTTTTTTACAAGGCGCGCAGTATTTTGAACCAATATCAACCAAAACCGTTTTATTATCAGCAATGATTTTATTGAATTCTGTCAAAGACAATTTGCTTTTTAGATTGGAATAAAAAGGTTTTCCGTTTCCGATCCAGTTGGCAATTCCGCCTTCTAAGCTATAGGCTTCTGAGAAACCATTTTTTAATAATTCTTTTTCTAATGCCACACTTCGGCCAGCTCCGATAGAATAAATAAAAACAGGTTTTGATTTATCTAGTTTAGCAACAGATTGCGCGTAGTTTTCAGATTGAAGATTAAAGTTTACAGCGCCTTCAATATGATTCAAAGCAAATTCTTCAGAAGTTCTGGCATCAACAATCTGCGGATTTTTTTGACTTTTTATTTTCGAATAAAATGAATCTAACGACAATGAGCTATGAATTTCATTTTGCGAAAAAGCAGCAACTGCCCATAAAAAGGCAATTGCTGTTATACTGTTTTTTAAGATTTGATTTTTCATATCAGTAACTATTATACTTGTTCTAATACTGGAGCAGGAGTTTCTTCGGGAGTAACTGTTTTAGGTTTTAATGGAAATGATAATACTCCCTCGGCAAGAGAACTTCCTTCTTTTTTGGATTTAAAAATCGGCCAAAGGAACTGAGCGTACCATTCTTCTTGTTTATATGATTTTGTTCCGAATGATTTAGGGTATTGACGTGTAATTAACCCTGTTCCGAAAATAACATCCCAGATAAAAAACATGTTTCCGAAATTGCCTTTAAAATGACCAACGCCATCTCCGCTTGTATCAGCATGGTGCGCGTGATGCGTTGCAGGAGTAGAAATCAGTCTTTCTAAAACCCATGCAATTGGATGCAAGACTTTGTATTTGTAAAAAGGTTTGTCCCATGGAATGCTTGAGTGCGCTCCCAAAGTGATGAAACTTTTAATTACCAAAACGAACAAAGCGGGAAGTCCTAAACCTAAATAGGTTAGAGTCGCTGTCAAATAAATTTGAGAAAAGAAAAGCGTGTAAATAAAGTTTTGTCTAGAAGCCATCGCCATTCCCATATAAGGAGCCGAATGATGTGTTCTATGAAAACGCCATAAAAACGGAACTTGATGATGCAATCTATGATACCAATATTGCGTTAAATCGTCAGCAATGGCAATTAAGAAAAAGCCTCCCCAAAACGGAACCCATGATAATGAATTAGCCAAATTTGGCAATAAATAGGGCAACGCTGTTAAACTGAAAAAAGCAATTACAGGAGGTAAAAGCAATTTTGGTGCTAAGAAACAAACGATATCTATTTTGCGTTCTTCGCCTGTCCATTCGTCATCGTATAAACCTGCTGCAAATTCGATAACTCCCAAAACAAGCATAAACACTGTTAATCCCCAAGTTCTGATGTTTGCAAAAACGGGTTGTGCAAATTCTAAAAACGAAGGCAGTGTAATATGCGATTCACTTATAGATCCGCCTGTTAATTTAAAATAAAGGTAAATTGCCACTACAGGCAATGAATAAATGAAGAAACTTATCGTTAAGTCTCTCGTTAATTTTTCTTTTTGAACTATAGCCATGATTTCTTATTTTAAAAATTGATTTACTACTGCTAATCCGCCAGCCAGAATCGCCAGTGGAACTAAAAATAAGATTATCCCAACGACAATCTTTTTTCCTATAATTTCATAATCTACTCGTTTCATAATTCTTCGTTTTATGTCCTGCAAGGTTTCCAAAACCTTGTAGGTGTTTTTTTAAAGTTGATATAATTTAAACCTACAAAGTTTTGGAAACCTTGCAGGTTCGGTAATTAGTTATTGGTTCCTCCAGGTTTAGTTGCCTGTTTGATTAAGTCTGAAACTGTTTTTCCTTTATCGGCACCTGTATTGTGTATTCTTCTGTTGTAAACATCCTGCCAGTCAATCAACGGATAGACATTGTTTTCTTTGGCCTGTTCGTCAAATAATTTTTGAAGTTCAGCCAGTTTTTCAGGATATTTTTTCGCCAGATTATTACGTTCGTTAAAATCTTCGTTTAGATTATACAATTCCCAAACATCTGTATCGAAGTTACTTGGAGCAGGTTTTTCGTTGCTTCCTAAAGATTTTTTAACAGCAAAAGAATCTGGTAAATGTGCTGCAGAAGCTTTCCATCCATCTTTGTAAATCGCTCTATTTCCAAAGATGTAGTAATACTGAACTTTGTGCAATGATTCGGCTTTTGGATTATCTAAAGAAGCTTGGAAAGAAGATCCTTGAATAATATCTTGTTTGATTCCTTTGATATATTCTGGAGCTTTAATTCCTGCAACAGCCAATGTAGTTGGAAGCAAATCGGTTACGTGGCTGTATTGATTTCTAATGCCGCCTTTATCTTTAATTCCGTTTGGATAAAAAACAATCAATGGGTTACGAGTTCCACCTTCTGAATGTGCATCTTGTTTCCAGTTTTTGAAAGGAGCATTGGTTGCTTGTGCCCAGCCTAAAGGATAATTGGTATTTAAACCTTTTGCTGTTCCGATTTCCCCAATATTATTCAAATTGCTTTGGAAATTCTCCTCATCTGTTTTTCCTTGAGCAAACAAACTCTGATTGATTGTTCCTTGAAGCGTTCCTTCTTTACTGGCTCCATTATCACCAATTGCTACAAAGATTAAAGTATTATCCAGCTGTCCGCTTTCTTTTAGATAATTTACGACTCTTCCAATTTCATAATCGGTATACGTTAAGAATCCTGCATAAACTTCCATGAATCTTGCATATACTTTCTTTTGGTCTGGAGTTAATTTTTTCCATTCCGTAATTAAAGCGTTACGATCTGGCAGTCCTGCATTTTGAGGAAATATTCCTAATTTCTTTTGGTTTGCCAATACTTTTTCGCGGTAAACATCCCAACCTTCGTCAAACTTTCCTTTATAAGGCTCAACCCATTTTTCGGCAACCTGATGCGGTGCATGAACCGCTCCTGGTGCGTAGTACAAGAAGAATGGTTTTCCCGGTGCCGCTTTTTGCTGTTTCTGAATATAACTGATGGCTTTGTCTGTAATCAATTCATTCAAATGACGTCCGTCAGGTTTAATGTGAACTTGATCTTCTACCAAATCAGGATTGTACTGATCGGTTTGAGAGCCTAAGAATCCGTAGAAATGATCGAAACCTTTTCCAGTTGGCCATCTGTCAAACGGACCTGCATCTGTAGCATCCTCGTCTGGTGTAACACCATATTTTCCAACAGCAAAAGTATTGTACCCATTATCGCGAAGAATCTCTGCAATTGTTCCTTTATCAGAAGGAATTCTTCCGTCCCAACCCGGGAAACCTGCAGAAAGAATGGTATGAGAAAATCCGCTTACGTGAACTCTTCCAGAATTTCTTCCCGTCAATAATGCCGCACGAGTTGGCGCACAAATTGCTGTTGTATGGAAGTTGGTATAGCGCAAGCCATTATTTGCCAGATTATCAAAAGTAGGAGTGTTGATTAAACCTCCAAAAGTACTTGAAGCTCCAAATCCAACATCATCCAAAAGAATCCAAACCACATTCGGAGCGCCTTTTGGAGCCGTTACAGGATCTGGCCAGTATTCTTTAGAATCAGCCAATGTTTTTCCGATTACTCCTTTAAATTCTGATTGTTCCTGTGCTATTCCCAATTGTGCAATCAGGAAAGCAGTAATCAAAAGTCCTTTCTTTGGGCTTTTGATTGCAATGCTATTTTTTAAATTTTTCATTTTTATAGTTTTTTAGTTATATGGTTTTAAATAATGGTTCTTGTTTTTTAAACACATAGAATCATAGATTTGCTTTGTGTTGAAAAGGCGTTTCACTTGTTTAAATGCACATAGTAATCTATGTGTGAGAAACATGTTTCTCTTTTAATTCTTTTATTAAATAAAATCTATGTCTCTATGTGTTTAAATTTTTTAATACCCAGGATTTTGCGGTAAACCATCAGGGTTGATATTTCTTTCGCTTTGTGGAATCGGATAAAGATTGTTTCGTTCTGAAACTGAGTTTTTGGCTGTTACTTTTTTCACTTCGGTAACCAATGTTCCCCATCGTACTAAGTCAAACCATCTTTGCCCTTCTTGAACAAATTCTTTTTTGCGTTCTTCTTGAATCGCTGCTCTAAAAGAGGTCTGATTTAATCCGACTAAATCCACAGCTGCATCTGGAGTTGTAATGGCTTTTCCAAAAGCTCTCCTTCTTACTTGATTGATTAATTCGTATGCTTCTGCCGTTGGTCCGCCTTGTTCATTTATTGCTTCCGCTAAAGACAAAAGGATATCTGCATAACGAATAACCGGAAAGTTGATCGC
Source organism: Flavobacterium tyrosinilyticum (assembly GCF_023656565.1). Taxonomy (GTDB): domain Bacteria; phylum Bacteroidota; class Bacteroidia; order Flavobacteriales; family Flavobacteriaceae; genus Flavobacterium; species Flavobacterium tyrosinilyticum. Next base: position 809,862 of record NZ_JAMOKG010000003.1, on the reverse strand, counting down.
TACGTTTCCAGGAGTAGCCAAATTGGACAAATCCAAGTATTTTTTGAAGATTGGTTTCGGAAAAGTATAAAGTGTTCCCGTTGCAGGATTCAACAACTGTTTGGCGTAACTTACATCTCTTCTTTTATCGCCAGGGGCATAAATATCATAAAACAAAGCAACGTCTGAGATAATATCTGCTGGTTCTGTAGCTGTAAATCCGGTAAAAGAAGTTGCTTGGAAAGTGCTTCCGCTAGAACCGTTTCCTGCCTGATTTGGTTCAAACTGAACTGAGAAAATATGTTCTTTTCCGTTCTTTTTTGTTTTAGTGAAAATATCTTGAAACTCTTCAAACAAAGCATATCCGTAACCTCCATCAATTACCTCTCGAGATTTTGCAATAGCATTTGGCCAGTCTTTTCTAGTCAGATATACTTTTGCTAAAATCGCTTTTGCAGCTCCCGAAGTAGCACGTCCTGCATCTGCCGCAGTATAGGTTTTAGGCAAGGCTTCGGCATCTGTTAAATCTTTAATGATTTGATTGTACACTTCATCAGCCGTAGAACGATTGGTTTTTAGATCACCTAAATTAATAGACTTCGATTCGTGTAAAACAATCGGAACACCGCCCCAAAGACGAACAGCCTGAAAATACAAAAGACCTCTAATAAACTTCGCTTCATTAATTAATCTTGTTTTGATTACGTCTGAACCAGATACTTTCGGGATATTATCAATAGACACATTGGCTCTGTTGATTCCATTATAAATCTGTCTCCATGCTACCTGAACACGGTCATTAGTAGCATCGTGTGTCAAACTGCTCATGGCTCTAACTTGTGGGTTTGTAGCAGAAACTCCCGCCGCTGCGTAATCTGAACCCATATCGGTCAAGAAATAAAGGTTTCTCCCAAATAAACTCTGCTCACCTGGGTCAAGGCTTAAAGAAGCGTAAACAGCAGTTACACTTGCAGTAGCATCATCTTGCGTGACAAAATAATTGTCTTCGGTTACAAACGAGGTAGGTGTTACCTCAAGATCAGCGCACGATACCAATAGACCGGCACTTAAAAGGAATGTTATGATTATCTTTTTCATTATATATTTTTTTACTTAGAAAGTTACGTTCAAGCCCGAGATGAATGTTTTAGAGTTTGGGTAAGAACCAAAATCAATTCCCGGATATAAGTTATTTTGTTCGTATGAACTTACTTCTGGATCATATCCAGTGTATTTGGTCCATGTGATGAGGTTTTCTGCCGAGATGTAAAATTTCACACTCTTGGTTCCCAGTTTTTTAGAAACGCTTTTTGGCAAAGTGTATCCTAATGTGATTAATTTTAATCGTAAGAAAGAAGCATCTTCTACGTAGCGCTCAGAAACAATTCCAAGAGGAGAACTAGATGCTCTCGGGATTTCGTTGCTAGGATTTGTTGGTGTCCAGCGGTCATTCAATGTAGACGCGGCATTGGTTCCAAGAGTCGAAATTTCTAACTGCTGATTTAAAGCATTGAAGATCTTTCCTCCGTAAGCTCCTTGAAATGAAAAGTTCAAATCAAAATCATTGTATGAAATGGTGTTACTGAAACTTCCAACAAATTTTGGCTGAGAAGTGCCTAGATTTCCTTTGTCAAGAGCTGTAATAACACCGTCTCCGTTGGTATCCACATATTTTCTGTCTCCCACTTTGGTGTTCGCCAAACTGTTGATTTTTGGCTGTGTATTAACCTCTTCTTGAGTTTGGAAAATTCCGTTGGTTTTATATCCCCAGAAACTTCCCAAAGGCAAACCTACTTTTACAATAACAGGCTGTTGCTGTAGCAAAGAACCATTTGGAACCACTGGGAAAAATTCGTTTACACCATTTCCAATCTCGGTAACTTTATTTCTATTTAAAGAAAAGACGATGTTGGAGTTCCATGCGAAGTTTTCGGTTTTTATGTTTTCAGTTGTCAAACCGACTTCAAAACCTTTATTTTCAACTCCGCCAATATTTTGAAGTACTGTTGCATAACCAGAACTCAATGGCACTGGAACGTTAATTAAAAGGTCTTTTGTTTTCTTATAATAAACATCAAAAACAAAATTGATTTTTCGGTCTAATAAGGATAAATCCAAACCAACATTATACTGATTTGTTTTTTCCCATTTCAAATCTGGATTTGCCAATCGGGTAGGAGCTAGACCAGTATATAATGTTCCTCCAAAAGAATAGTTTACCGATCCCATTGAAGCCAATGGTAGATAGTTTCCAATTTCTTGATTTCCCGTTGTTCCTGCTGTAATTCTCAGTTTAGCTTCTGTTACGCCTTTAATGTTGTTGGCAAATTCTTCATCGGTAATATTCCAAGAAAATCCAGCAGAAGGAAAATATCCCCAAAGTGATTCTGAACCAAAACGAGAAGATCCATCTGCACGTCCAGATAATGTGAAATTGTATTTTCCTTTATAAGAATAATTCACTCTCGCAAGCCAAGATTTTAGTACGCTTTCGTAAGCATCACTATAAGGTTTTACAGGTACGCCATCTTGAATAGCATTATAAGTATTGGCATCATTAACAAAAGTTTGGGCTCCAGCATTTACAACTTCGCCTTTAGTATATTGAAGGGTATAACCTCCCAAAGCAGAAAACTTATGATTTTCGCCAAAATGAGTGTTGTAATTCAGTGTGTTTTCATTTAAAACAGAACCTACTGATCTTTCTCCGATAGAAGCTAATCCTTTTGTTCCAGCTCCTGTAGTAGTGTTTGAAGGAGCATAATAATTTTGTTTTGTATTTAAAACATCACCGCTAACCGCAACTTTTGCTGTCAATTCTTTATTGAATTTATATTCGCCAAATAAACTGGTTAGAATTCGGTTTAGTTTAGTTTCATTGGTTGTATTGTCCAAATCGTTAATCGGGTTCGGAATATAGCCATTTACAGAAGTTGCATAAGGATTATTGGTTACATTATAACTCCCATCTGCGTTTTTAATTGGAACTACGGGGGCATTCAAAACCACACTCACAAGCGGGTTCGGATTTCGTCCAGCCGCTGCACCGCCATTTGTACCAACGCCATTTGCAATTGAATTGGTATAATTTGCATTTACGCCAAATTTGAATTTCTGAGAATAATTTCTTTCGTAGTTAACTCGAAGTGAAATACGTTTAAAATCAGAACCTAATACAATACCATCTTGATCAAAGTAGCCTGCAGAAACCGCATATCTAGATTTTTCGTCACCGCCTGAAAAAGATAGATTATGGCTTTGAACGGGTGCCGCAGTGATAAATGCTGCAGACTGCCAATCGTAATTTCCAGAAGTTTTTAAAGCTTCGATTTGTGCTACAGAGAAAGAAGGAGCTTGGCCAATACTTGCTTGAACGTCGTTTCTTAAACTTGCCCATTCGCTGGCATTCATTAGTTTTAGTTTTTTTGAAATATTCTGGAATCCGAAATAGCCTTGGTACGAAATATTATCTTGTCCCTTTGTTCCTTTTTTAGTGGTAATAATTACAACTCCATTGGCACCACGCGAACCGTAAATTGCTGTTGCCGATGCATCTTTCAGCACTTCTATCGATTCAATATCAGCAGGGTTAATAGTTGACAGAACATTTACACTTGCTCCGGCATAAGTTACTCCAGCGCCACTATTGCTGTTATCATTGTAGATTAAAATTCCATCAACAACATACAAAGGTTCGTTACCAGCAGTAATAGAGTTTCCTCCGCGAATGCGGACACTTGAAGAAGCGCCTGGACGACCAGAACTTTGTGTAACTACAACTCCAGCTACAGCACCTCTTAAAAGATTATCTGCCGATGAAGTGACCTGAGATAAATTGGCTTTTGGTACAGAAGCCACAGAACCTGTAATATCTTTTCTTTTTTGAGTTCCGTAACCTACCACAACCAATTCGTCTAGTTCTTGGCGTTCTTCTTTAAGGTTAATGATTACTGGATTTTTCTCAACAATTACTTCTATTTTTTTATATCCGATGTAGGTTACAATCAAAGTGTAAGGAAATTTCTGTCCCGTCTGAAAATAAAATTTTCCTTCTGCATCTGTAACAACACCGTGAGTGGTTCCTTTAATGGTTACAGAAGCACCTATAATGGGCTGATTTGTAATAGCATCTACAACAGTTCCGTCCAATTTTGATTGTATAAGCGGGGTGGTATTCTGGGCTTGTATTCCTGCTGTTATGAAGAGTAGAAACAGCAGTATGTGTATGTTTAACTTTTTTTTCATTTCTTTGTGTTGGTTTTAAGTAATTAACAAGGCGCCCTGAGCACTGTTTATACAGCACTCTAAAAGTGTTCTTGATTTAGTGATAAATGTTCTTTAAGCCTTGCCATTTCTGTTGCCGCAGAAATGGCTTTTTTTATTTACAGCAACAAGTTTGCAATGTTTTCATTTTAGTTTTTTTTAGTTGTTAGTTATTTAATTTCTTGAATAATAGATGTGGTTTCAAGAATCTGATCCAACACAATTGAATGCCTCGGAGAGATTTTTGGTTAAAATTCAGTAAATATTTTTGGTGATATTTTTTTTGATTTGCTTTGATATGTATTCTAAAGGCAAACAAAATAAAAGTAGATTATTAACAACAGAAACACATATAACAAATAGTGCTATAAGTGTATTTTTTAGGAAGAATGTAACGCGATATGCCTTCTGTTGTTTTCACAATAATAATTTTTATAGTTTGAAATATTATCTTAAACTCTACTAATCCTATAGACAAAGTTAAATTTTATATAATAAAAACCAAAAGTTTGTTGATTTTTTTTTGAAAAATATACATTTACAGAGGCATTGTAAAAGAGATAATTTTAGTTATCGCCTTATTTTAAAGGTGTTGACAACATCTTTGAGTTTCAAACAAATGTTAAAAGAAATTTTAGAAACTAAGTAAAATTGTAGTATTTTACACTTAATTTTTAATCAAAAAATAGCTCCAAACAGATTTCTAAATGATAAAAAAAGACAAAAAAAGGCGCGAAAAGCTATTTCGCTATTTATTTTGTAAAATCTAAGGTTGAATTTGAATTTGATTTTGAATAAATTAGAGTAATTTTATACATAGCAAAAAGAAAATTTAAATTTTTTAATCAACCTAAGGATAAATACTTATATTTGTGTTAAGTATTTTTACTTAGTTTATAATCCGAAGAAATGATAGAAGTAAAAGAAGCTTTAGAAATTGTTGCAGCAAATAGTTCTGTTTTGTCCACTCAGAAAATTTCAGTGCATAAAGCCTTGGGATATATTTTAGCAGAAACAATTTATTCGCCAATTTCAATGCCTCCTTTTCGCCAGTCAGCAATGGATGGTTATGCTTTTATTCATTCACGAAGACATCAGTTTGATGTTGTAGGTATTTCACAAGCTGGAGATCATGCCAATATAAAACTAAAAGAAAATCAAGCTGTCCGTATATTTACAGGCGCTTATGTTCCTAATGATGCAGATACCGTAGTTATGCAGGAACATGTAATGGTCAACGGAGATTCTATCCTGATTGCAAAAATGCCAGAGCCGTTTGCCAATGTAAGAAGTAAAGGCGAACAGATTAATGCAGAAGATGTTGTTTTTGATGCCAATACCCTGATTACTCCCGCTGCAGTTGGTTTTTTAGCGTGTTTAGGAATTACAGAAATAACAGTTTATAAAAAGCCGAAAGTAGCTATTTTGGTAACGGGAAATGAATTAGTAAAACCCGGAAAAAAACTTTCAAAAGGTAAAATTTACGAAAGTAATTCTATAATGCTTCAAGCTGCATTGCAGACTATCGGAGTTAATAAAATTAAAGTTCATACGGTTAAAGACAATTTAAAAGCGACAAAAAAAGCCTTGCAGTCCATTCTTAAAAAGAATGATATTGTGCTTATATCTGGCGGAATTTCTGTTGGGGATTATGATTTTGTAAAAGAAGCATTGTTGAAAAATGGAGTAGAAGAGCTTTTTTACAAGATCAATCAAAAACCTGGAAAACCAATGTTTTTTGGTTCTAAAAAAGATACTTTGGTTTTTGCGCTACCTGGAAACCCTGCTTCGTCTCTGACTAATTTTTATATTTATGTATATCCAGCAGTCAAAAACAGAATGGGTTTTTCTAACACACATTTACCAAAGATTGTTCGAAAATTAAACAACGACATCGTAAATAACACAGAGAAAACACTTTTCTTAAAAGCATTGTACAATGAAACAAGTGTGGAAATTTTAGATGGACAAAGTTCTGCAATGCTAAATTCTTTTGCTGTAGCGAACGGATTAGTAATAGTACCAGAGGATGTTGAAAATATCAAAAAAGGGGAGTCGGTAACGATTCTGCCGATTGGTTAGATTTTTTTAGATAGAATAAAGAATAAAGAAATAGATTTTAGATAAAAAGCGAAAAGCGCTATATAAATAAAAACACACAGCAATAAACTTGAAACTTTAAACTTGAAACAAATAAAACAAAATACATGAGTCTCCTAACTTCCGAAAATATACTATTATTCAGTTTTGCCTTAATTATAATTGCATTTTTATATTCAAGCGTAGGGCACGGCGGAGCATCGGGATATTTGGCATTAATGAGCATTTTTGCTTTTCCGGTTTCTGTAATGAAACCATCGGCTTTGCTGTTGAATTTGTTTGTTTCGAGTATTTCGTTTTTGTTTTACTATAAAAACAATTATTTCAAACCAAAGCTCTTTTACCCGTTTGCGATAGCATCGATTCCAGCGGCGTTTATTGGCGGTTTTATAACCTTAGATAATACGATTTATAAAATTGTTTTAGGAATTGTATTGGTTTTTGCTGCTTTGAGATTGTTTGGAGTTTTTAATTTTAAAGAAAAAGAAGAAGTAAAAATAAATCTTCCATTTGCTTTGGCAATTGGTTTTGCCATCGGGTTATTATCTGGAATGCTAGGAATTGGCGGTGGAATTATATTAAGTCCGATTCTGTTATTTTTAGGATGGGCATCAGTAAAAGAATCGGCGGCAATCTCGAGTTTATTCATTTTTGTGAATTCATTTGCTGGAATGTTGGGGTTCTTTTTAGGAGGAAAAACAATTCCGATGGAAAGTTTTTATTTAGTTCCAATTGCAGTTGTCGGAGGAATGTTAGGAGGTTTTTACGGAAGCGGTTCTTTTTCGAATAGAACATTAAAAATGGTATTAGGAACAGTGATTTTAATGGCAAGTGTTAAATTGATTTTTCCATGAAAGGGCAAAATATGTTTATCGTTGCGTCCGCGAGGTTAAAACCTCGGGCTATATTTGAAAATTAAACGAAAAAGAATCTATATAAATATAGCCAGCGGTTTCAACCGCTGGAGACAAAGATTGGTAAAACTTGGAACCTGAAACAAAGAAAACCTGAAACAAAAAAAATAATCATGGAAACACTAACAGTATTTATTCTTTGCGGAGGAAAAAGCACCAGAATGCAGTCAGAAAAAGGATTGGTTTTGTTTCAAGATAAACCTTTTATTGAGCATATCATTCAGGCGATTTTGCCTATTACAGATCAAATTAAACTCATTACGGGATCAAAAGAATACGATTATTTGCCGTATCAAAAAATACAGGATTTAATAGTTGACAAAGGTCCGCTGGGAGGAATTTACACCGCTTTATCACATTCTGAAACCGAATTTAATTTGATTTTAAGCTGTGATATTCCCTTAATTTCAACCGAATTATTGCAGGAATTAATTTCAAAACATACCCAAGAAGCAGGAATTACAGTTTTTGCATCCGAAAGTAAAACCCATCCGTTAATCGGAATTTATTCAAAAAACATTGTTCCAGTTATAAAAGAAGCAATTGATTCTAATGAATTAAAAATGATGGATCTGCTAGCCAAACTGCCGCATCAGATTATCAACATAGAAGAAAGCGAGAACTTTCATTTAACCAATATTAATTCGGCCGACGAGTTAAACGACCTGAATATCAATTTAACTTAAAAGACTATGCGAAATTTAAAAACACCAAAATTGACGATTGTAGGCGCAGGTCCTGGCGACGTTGAATTGATTACTATAAAAGCAATTAAAGCTTTAAAAAGTGCCGATGTGGTTTTGTATGATGCTTTAGTAAACGAAGAATTACTGGAATATGCATCAAATGCAGAAATTGTTTTTGTTGGAAAACGTTTAGGCTGTCATGCTTACACACAAGATCAGATTAATGAATTGATTGTTTCTATGGCAAATCGTTATGGACATGTTGTACGTTTAAAAGGCGGAGATCCGTTTGTTTTTGGAAGAGGAAGTGAAGAAATTGAATTTGCAGAAGATTTCGGAATAGAAACGGCTATTGTCCCTGGAATTTCATCTGCTTTAGGAGTTCCAGCTTCAGTCGGAATCAGTTTGACACAGCGCAAAGTGGCTGAAAGTTTTTGGGTGATTACCGGAACAACTTCATCTCATGAATTATCGAAAGACGTTCATTTGGCTTCAAAATCGGCAGCAACGGTTGTGATTTTAATGGGAATGCATAAATTAGACGAAATCATTTCGATCTATCAAGAAAACAGAAATGACGATCTGCCCATTGCGATTATCCAGAATGGAACAAAAAACTCAGAGCAAAAAGTAATTGGAACTATCAATACAATTACTAAATTGGTGGCTGAAAAAAATATATCATCGCCTGCCATTATTGTGATTGGCGAAGTAGTGAGAAATACATCAAGTTGGATTTCGTATTTTCAAGAACACTTTGAAGACGAATTTATTTTTCAGAATTTAAATTTATAAAAATGATCGAGGTTAAATATTTTGGAGCTGTTGCTGAAAAAACAAAATGTGAATTCGAAAAATTATCTTTTTCGGAAGAACTATCATTGCAGCAATTATTACAGGATTTAAACAATAAATATGAGTTTGAATCGCTGACTTTCAGCGTTGCTGTAAATCAGAAAATAGTTTCTAAAACTTCAGATTATACTTTACATACTAGTGATATTGTAGCATTGTTGCCACCATTTGCCGGAGGATAAAACGAAACCTAATGAGTGAAACTTCACGATATAACAGACAAATTATTCTTCCTGAAATAGGAGAGGGTGGCCAGTACAAATTACTGAAATCTAAAGTTTTAGTTATTGGTGCGGGAGGTTTGGGAGCTGCAATTCTGCCTTATTTGGCAGGTGCAGGAGTCGGTGAAATCGGAATTGTTGACGATGATTTTATCGAAATTTCGAACCTTCATAGACAGGTAATTTATAAAAGTTCGGCAGTTGGAAAAGGAAAAGCTGCTGAAGCAAAAGCGATGATTTTAGAATTGAATCCGCTTATAAACGTGAATGTTTTTTCAGAAAAGTTATCGGCAAAAAATGCTATTTCGCTGTTTGAAAACTATGATATTATTGTTGATGCAACAGATAATATTGCAATTAAATATCTAATTAATGATGCTTGTCTCGTAACCCATAAACCAATGGTTTACGGATCTATTTTTAGATTTCAAGGACAAGTTTCGGTTTTCAATTATCAAAACGGACCAACATACAGATGTTTATATCCAGATGAAAATAATAGTGCTTTAAATTGCGAAGATGCTGGTGTAGTGGGAGTTTCGGTTGGAATTATCGGAATGTTGCAAGCCAATGAAGTCATAAAAATGATTCTTGGAGTTGGAGAAGTTTTAAGTGGAAAGATTCTGGTTTATAATGTTTTGAAAAATGAGCAACAGAAATATGATTTCGAAAAAAGTTCTGAAGTAGAAATGACGAAAGAAGATTTTGAACAGAAATATAATTCTTCTGAAAATCAGGTTGAAGAAATAAAATTTGAGCTTATTTTGGATGAAATAGAAAACGATCAGGTTCTTTTTTTAGATGTTCGAAATGAAGACGAACTACCAAAAATAAATTTGAAAAATACCCTTCAGATTCCGTTGGTAAATCTAGAAAATGAAATTGGAAAACTGAATTTAAATCAAACTATTTACGTTTTTTGTCAATCTGGAAGCAGAAGTAAAATTGCAGTTGAATTGCTTCAAAAACATCAATTTAAAAATATAAAAAGCATTGCTGGTGGTGCTTTAGCGATGAAACAATCATTGCATGAAAAAATCAATTCCAATTAATAAATAACGACTACTATGAAAAAAATCATTTTCGGATTGTTTTTATTCTTTTGTTTTTCTCAATTTGGGTTTTCACAAACTCATGTTGACGCTACTGGCGAAACAGAGCTTTATCAAGCTTACGATAAAGCTGATAAAGAATTGAATGAAGTTTATAATCAGCTGAAAAAGAAATTAGGAACAAAAGATCAAACAGCTTTAGTTGTTTCTCAAAAAGACTGGATAAAGTTTAGAGATTCAAATTGTAAATTTAAAAGCTATCCAGAAGGTTACGGTGGTGTCATAGCAAATAAAATGTACGCAGATTGTAGAATGCAGCTTACCATTAGCAGAACAAAGGAATTGAAAAGTTTGATGAATGGCTTTTAAAGTCCTTATAAAAAAACATAAAAATGAGTAAAAATGTATTTGTAGAAGGGCCAATTGCTCCTGAATTTATAGCGGAATCGATCGCTAAACATCAATCAAAACATACGATTGGGGCGCATAATATTTTTCTAGGACAAGTCCGTGCCGATGTTATTCACGACAATACTGTCGTAGCAATAGATTATTCGGCGTATACAGACATGGCGAATGAAGCTTTGTATGCAATTAGAGAAAAAGCTTTTGCTAAATTCGATTTAACCTGCATGCACATTTACCACAGTTTAGGCGTTGTAAAAGCAGGCGAAATCTGTTTATTTGTTTTTGTTTCGGCAACACGTCGCAAACAAGTTTATGAAGCAACAGAAGCCATCGTTAACTGGATTAAAACCGATGTTCCGATTTTTGGCAAAGAAATGTTTGAAAACGATACATTCACTTGGAAACAAAATACCTAAGAAACTATAATGGTAGATATTACGCATAAAATAAGCACATTAAGAGTCGCAACAGCAACTGCAATTGTCAAAGTAAGCAAGCAGGAAACAATTGATGCTGTTGTAAACAATTTAGTGCCAAAAGGAAACGTATTTGAAATGGCAAAAACGGCTGGACTGTTTGCGGTCAAAAACACCCATTTGTCTATTCCAGATTGTCACCCTCTTCCAATTGAATTTACTTCTGTAGAATACAATATCGAAGGTTTAGATATTCATATTATTTTTAAAGTAAAAACCGTTTATAAAACGGGAGTTGAGGTTGAAGCCATGCACGGCGCATCAATTGTAGCGCTTACAATGTATGATATGCTAAAACCAATTGACAAGGAAATCGAAATTTCGACTATCAAATTAATTAATAAAGAAGGCGGAAAATCGTCTTTCAAAAATAAATTCCCGAATGTAATTAAAGCGGCAGTTTTCGTTTGTTCCGATTCGATTTTTGCGGGCGATAAAGAAGATCGCTCTGGAAAAACAATTGTAGAAAAACTGGATTCATACGGAGTTGAAACTTCGCATTACGAAATCATTCCAGATGAATTGGATATTATTCAGGAAAAAACAAAAGCTTTCGCTAAAGATAATCAGCTGGTCATTTTTACAGGCGGAACTGGATTATCTCCAAGAGATGTTACGCCAGAAGCTTTAGAGCCATTATTGGAAAGCAGAATTCCAGGAATTGAAGAAGCTATTCGCAATTACGGTCAGCAAAGAATGCCGTATGCAATGCTTTCTAGAAGTGTTGCGGGTACTTTAGGCAAAAGTTTAGTTTTGGCTTTGCCAGGTTCAACAAACGGCGTAAGAGAATCGATGGATGCTGTTTTTCCACACGTAATGCACGTTTTTCATATTTTAAAAGGAAAAAATCATGACAGCCTCTAACACTATTTTGACGGATGGTTTTGGGCGCAAGCATAATTATCTGCGCATTTCGCTGCTGGAAAAATGCAACCTGCGATGTACATATTGCATGCCGGCGGATGGAATCGCCTTATCTCCAAAAGCCAGTTTAATGACGGCTGATGAGATTTTTGCAATTGCCGAAACTTTCGTAAAAAATGGTGTTGACAAAATAAGATTAACAGGTGGAGAACCTTTGCTGAGAAAGGATTTTCCTGAAATTGTTTCTAAATTATCAGAGCTTGGCATTTCACTTTCTATGACGACAAACGGAATCTTAGTTGATCGCCATATTGATGTCTTAAAGCAGTTTAAAGTAAAAAAAATCAATTTAAGTTTAGATACTTTAGTTGCTTCTAAATTTACTTCTATAACGCTTAGAAACAAGTTTGAAAAGGTAATAGATAATCTGCATTTGCTTTTAAATCATGATTTTCAGGTAAAAGTGAATGTGGTTTTGATGAAAGGTTTCAATGATAATGAAATTGTAGATTTTGTAAAACTGACTCAGTTTCTGCCTATTTCGGTTCGTTTTATTGAATTTATGCCTTTTGCCGGAAACGAGTGGGACAGAAGCAAAATGGTTTCGCAACAAGAAATTTTATCTTTAGTTGGAACTCAATTTTCTTCAGAAGAAATTCTGAAATTAGAAGACGAAAAAAACTTCACTTCCAGAAATTATAAAATTAAAGGTTTTCAAGGCGATTTCGGAATCATCAGTTCGATTACAAATCCGTTTTGTGACAGCTGCAACCGCATCCGCTTGACGGCAGACGGAAAAATAAAAAACTGCCTTTTCTCTAATTCAGAAACCGATTTGCTGACGGCGTTTAGAAATGGAGAATCCATAAATAATTTGATTTCAGAATCGATTCAGAATAAAAAGAAAGTCCGCGCAGGAATGGTTACGATGGATGAAATGGACGATCCTAAAAAACATTTTGACAATCGTAGTATGATTGCGATTGGAGGGTAGAAGTTTTTAGTTATGAATTGTGAGTTATGAGTTATGAGTGACTCATCGTTATAAGTCCTTCGACTTCGCTCAGGATGACATAAGGTTTGTCTGGCTGAGCGAAGTCGAAGCCTTAACCGCCTAGTTTTATCATAGAAATCAGAATGACAAACTGTATGTGACATTGCTAATGAAAATAAAAAAAGGTTTAACTTTTTTAAAGTCAAACCTTTCTCAAAACTATTTTTTCTTTTTAGCTTTTGTTTTTTTCTGTGCTTTCGCTTTTTTATCAGCAATTTTCTTAGCTTTCGCTTTTTTAGCCTTTTCTTTTTTCTTTTCGGCTGCTTTTAGTTTTGCTTTTTTCTCTTTTTCTAATTTTTTGATAACAGATTTAATCGCTTTTTCTCTTTTCTTTTCTTTCTCTTTTTTTGCTTTAAGTTTAGCTTTTAGCTTTGATTTTATGTCGTTTTTCTCTTTGCCAATTTTTTCAACAGTTACAACAGGTTTGCTTTCTGCAACGTCATTGGTTTTAATTTCTACAATCTCAGAAACGATAGGTTCTGTTTTTGCAGATGTTGTTGCAGTTTTTTTTACCGTCGCTCTTGGTGCTGTTTTAGAAGCTGCTCTTATAGGAGTTTTTGCAGCAGTTTTAACAGTCGCTGCGGGTGCTTTTGCAGCAGTCGTTCTTGTTGTAGCTGTTTTTGCAGTTGCTGGTTTTACGGCAGTTCTAGTAGTTCTTTTAATTGTTGTCTTAGTTTCTGGCTGTATTTCTGTAGTGCTTTCTACAGCTGTTTCTGCCGGAACATCGGTAGCTTTATCAGCAGAAGATTGTGTTGTTCTTTTTATCATAACTGTATTTTTTATTGAATAAATAGATGCTAACCAAGTAGTTTTAAAGCTTCTGAAGTGTGACGCTTTAGTGTAAATTCTTAGTTAAGCTAAATATACGCAATTTTTGAATACAGAAATAATAGAACTTATTAATTTTCAACTGTTTCCAAAATTCTAAAATTGCTTTTTGGTGCTTCACAAAGAGAACAGCAATAGGTTTCTGGAAGATTTTCAAACAAAAGACCTTTTGGAATTCCCTGAGTTTCGTCTCCGTATTCTGAATTATAAAGCGTTAAGCATTCCTGACATTGGTAAATATCTTGTTGTGGTTTTTCTTTTTTCTGTTGTTTTTCGGTAGTTTCAGATGCTATATTTCCTAGTTCTTCAAAATATTTTCGGCTTAACTCAATTAAAATAGTTGGCAGTTCGAGCTTATCAATATCTTGTGAATGCACAATATATTCGCGAGTATTTGGATCGAAATTCTTGGCGAACAATACATTATAAGTATCTCTGATTTTTATGGATTCTAAAGCTGTTGGGAGTTCATTCTTTTCGATGACAATCGAAGTAAAATAATGTCCGTCACGATTGTATTCTGAAATTCCGAAATTCAATCCGTACGTACTGATATCAAATTGATCTAATGTTCTAACCAAAAAAGTTTTTAGATTTAAAGCCCATTCCATCGCAACGGGTAAGTGCCAGTTCAATTCTAATAGCGAATGTCGAACATTGATGCCGCGTTTTCCTAAGAATTTTTCCCATTCTAGTTTTCGGTCTTTCGGGATTCCTTTGATTATGAAAGATTTCCAAGGCGTGATACAGATTTTTCCAATTTTGCATTCAAAACACAAATCGCACATTTCTTTCAGAAAATCTAAATCGTATAAATTATTTCTCCAGTATAATCCCAGCCAATATTGATCAATTCCCATTCTGTTCATTCCTTCGTAATAAGGAAATGGGTAAAAAGGAATATTTAATGGTTTATCGATTGTTCTGTTATTGGTATCTAAAGCTTCGCTGACCAAAGTGAAAAGCAGTTCGATATCAATTGCATCCTCTTCTGAAATTTTTTCAATTTCGTAATAAATCTTAGCCAAATCCCAGCTGTAAATCAAAACAGGATACACTTCTATTTTTTCCCATTTTGGAAGACGAATGTATAAATACCAATAATCTTCATGTTCTGAAGCAATGAAATTCAAATGACCTGTAAACAAAGGAACTAATTGCTGCTTCGGATCAGTTATGTTGACTTTAAGTTTTGGCTGTTCTTTAAATTCTTCCAAAATATATAAAAATCTATTTCCAGTAAGCCAATTCGTATTTCTAAAAATATCTGTCGAAACATAAGAAGAAACAATATTGTTACCACTTTTTTGATCGGGAAAAACAAAATGATGCTTTCCTAAAGTAGTTTTATCCAAAGATTTAAATCCTTTCGGAAAAATAATATCTTGTCTAGAACCAAACGAAATTGAATCCAAACCTTCTTCCAAAGCGATGTTTACAACTTCCTTAAGTTCTCCTGGCGAAATAACGCCTCCTTTTACTATTAATCTTGTTAGTTCCATTTTTTCTTTTTGTTTCAGGTTTTCTTTGTTTCAGGTTTCAAGTTGCTTTACTTTGAACATAAATTTTACCGCAAAGTTCGCAAAGGTTTTTCGCAAAGTTTCGCAAAGTTTTTTTATTTTATAATAAGTTGCCAAAGTTCACAAAGCTTTCGGTAAAGATTTTAGCGCATAGCTTTCCGAACTTTTTTCGATAGAAAACAATTTTAAGCAGAGAATATTATTCTTTGCGAAACTTTGCGAAAAACCTTTGCGAACTTTGCGTTTAGATCAACACAACATAACAAAAGCAACTAAACCTTGCACTTAGCCAATATTTCCTTTACTTCCGTTTTGCAGCTTCCGCAACCTAAACCTGCTCCTGTATTTTTGCATAAATCCGTAAAATCACTTACACCGCTTTTAATCGTTTCTTCGATGTTTCCAGCTCCAACTTGACTGCAGGAACAAACTAATTTTCCTAAAACTGGTTTTGCATTTGAGCTTCCTCTTAAAAGCGTATTTCGTTTGTCTGATAATTCGATTTTGCTTTCTATCATCGTTTTAAATTCAGCAAACTCGTTTTTATCGCCCATTAAAATCGCTCCAACCAAAAGATCATCTTTTACGATGCATTTTTTGTAATAACGTTTTTTCAAATCGGCAAAAACAATTTCCTCGTAGGAGTCATCATTTTCAGGAATGGTAAGATCGCCAATACTACAAAGATTAATGTCTTCTAATTTTAAAATATTCATTAAAATCGAGCCTTTGTAATAACTGCTAATATCGCCCGCAAGGAAATTTGCTAGAATATCAGCTTGTTCTTCGGCGGCAGATGTGATTCCGAATAACTTATTATCAAATTCTGCTATCTCTCCAATCGCAAAAATATCAGGATTTGAAGTTTGTAAATACTGATTTACCTTTACACCGCGTCCGCAGGCTAAACCGCTTTCGCGAGCAATTTCGATATTTGGGATTGTTCCAATCGTATACACAATTGCATTTGCTGTAATGATTTTTCCGCTCTTTAAAGCAATTTCAATTTCATTCTGATTATCGGTTTCGAAAACGGTGCTGACTTCATTATCAAAATAAATCTGAATATCACGAAGCTGTACTTCTTCAGCCAATAATTTGCTTGAAATTAGATCCAATTGGCGTTCCATTAAACGAGAAGCCCTTTGGATTATAGTTGTTTTTACTTTTTTATGTTTTAAAGCTGCAGCTAATTCTAATCCCAATAGTCCGCCTCCAATAATTACTACATGCTGTTCTTCGGGGGGAAGATTGGTGCTGTCTAAATGTTTTTTCAAACGGTCGGCATCTTCTTTTCTTCTAACGGTAAAGCGTCCAGGAAGATGAAGCTGTGCATTTTCTGGAACAAAAGGACGGCTTCCCGTTGCTAAAATCAAAGAATCGAAAGTGTGAATTTCGCCTTGACTGTCAACAATTATTTTTTGTTTTGAATCTAATTTTTCAATTGCAACGCCGGCTTTCATGGTAATTTTCAGTTTATTGAAAGCTTCGCCATCTTTGACTTTTAAAAGCTGTTCCCAACTGAATTCTCCCGTCATATATTCGGGAAGTAAAACACGATTGTAAAACGGATTTACTTCATTCGAAAAGACAATAATTTCATCAGTAGAATTGAATTCGCGATAGTTTTGAATGAATCGGAAAGAAGCTGCTCCAGCACCAACAATGGCAATTTTCTGAAATGGTTTTACATATTTTTTAATCGAAACGGTTGTGAACTTAAAATCAGGTTCTTTTGAAATTGGATCGACAACGTTGTTCGTTAAATTATTAGTTCTATTCAAATCATTTTCAAGCTGTTTTCCCCAGTGCATGGGCAGGAAAACGACTTTTTCTTTGATCGAATCAGTCACTTTTGCTTTTACACGAACTTCTCCATTTTTGCTTGTAACTACGACAATATCGCCATTCTTAATATCATTTTTAAAAGCATCAATCGGATTTATTTCTAAGACTGGACTTGGAATATGCGTTAATAATCTCGATACTTTCCCTGTTTTAGTCATCGTATGCCATTGATCGCGAATTCTTCCAGTTGTCAAAATAAAAGGGAATTCATCGTTAGGTTGTACCGAAGTATTTTCGATTGAAACAGGAAGATTAAAAATCGCTTTTCCTGATGGGGTATAGAATTTTTTATCGGTAAATAATCTCGGAGTTCCGGGATGATTATAATCTGGAACGGGCCACTGAAAAGTTCCTTCGTTTTTTAAACGATTATAATTTAAAAATGAAATGTCAATATTCGTGTTTTTGGTAAGTGCACAATGTTCCTTGTAAACTTCTTCGGCGCTGTTGAAATTGAATCCGTTAAAATTCATTTTTTTAGCAAAGCGAATTAAGATTTCAATATCTGGAAGTGCTTCTCCAGGGGCATTGATTCCTTTTGGTAGATACGAAATACGGCGCTCTGAATTGGTCATTGTTCCTTCTTTTTCTAACCAACCCGCAGCAGGCAATAATAAATCGGCAAATTTGGCTGTATCGGCATTGTGCGAAATATCCTGAACGACTACGAATTTTGCATTTTGAAGCGCTTTTTCGGCTCTTCTAGAATTGGGTAAACTCACAAGCGGATTGGTGCAGATAATCCAAACGGCTTTCATTTTTCCAGATTCCAAAGCTTCAAACATTTCTGTTGCCGTTAAACCCGGTTTGTCCGAAATCTCGTCAACGCCCCAAAAATCAGCCACTTCTTTACGATGCGTTGGATTAGCAATGTCTTTATGTGCGGCCAAAAGTGTTGCCATTCCGCCAACTTCGCGTCCTCCCATAGCATTAGGCTGACCTGTTAATGAAAATGGCCCAGAACCTGGTTTTCCAACTTGTCCTGTTAATAAAGATAAATTCAGCAATGCTGTATTTTTATCAACGCCAACAGCACTTTGGTTTAATCCCATTGCCCAAAGCGAAATAAAACCTTTTGCTTTTCCTATAATATCGGCGGCAAGTTTAATGTCGTTTACAGAAATTCCGCAAAGTTTAGACGCTTTTTCAAGAGAAGTTCCTAAAACTAAGTCTTTATATTGTTTGAAATTTTCCACGTGATTGTTAACGAAATCGTGATCGACGTGACCTTTTTCGATAATGCGTTTGGCAATGGCATGATATAAAATAATATCTGAACCTGGAATAATCTGCAAATGTAAATCGGCAAAAGCAGCCGTATCGGTTCTTCTAGGATCGATACAAATTATTTTGGTTTTCGGATTTTTCTCTTTGTGTTTTTCTAATCTTCTAAAAAGAATAGGGTGGCACCAAGCAGGATTTGCTCCTGTAATTAAAAAAGTGTCCGCCAGTTCAATATCATCGTAAGCAATTGGAACAGAATCTTCTCCAAAAGTTTTTTTATAACCCACAACGGCAGAACTCATACAAAGTCTAGAATTGGTGTCAATATTGTTGGTTTTCAGAAACCCTTTTACAAGTTTATTGACTAAGTAATATTCCTCAGTTAGACATTGTCCAGAAATATAAAATCCAACGCTATCTGGTCCGTGTTTTTTTATAATAGAAGAAAAAACAGCAGCAGCGCGGTCAAGAGCGGTATCCCAACTTACGCGTTCTAGCGGATAGGATTTACTTCCTCGCATTTCTGGATATAAAATTCTGTCAGAGGTATCATTAACTACGTAGTGCAAGTTCATCCCTTTAGAACATAACATTCCTTTGTTTACAGGATGATCTTTGTCGCCCTCTACCATTACTCCATTTTTTGCATCGTTGGTCACAATTATACCACAGCCAACGCCACAGTATGAACAGGTAGTTTTGATCTTCGTAGTTTGCATTAGAGTTCTATTTAGAGATACTATTTTTATTAATTGATCTGACTTTAGAAAAAGTACTTACACAAAAATAAGTATTTTTTACGTATTAATACGTATTTTTTGGATTTATTTTTTTAATTTTGATGAAAATAAATGAGGAACAACAAATTAGTTTTTAATCTGTTAAAAAATTTAGGACTCATGAAAGAAGAGCAAACCGTTTGTTATTCCTGTGTCAATGAAAATTGTTTTATCAAGAAACATCTGCATTTAGAACAGATGGCAGGTTATGTTTCTAAAAAGCAAAGTATTACCTGTAAAAAATCAGATCAGTTTATTACAGAAGGAGCTCCGTTGCAAGGTCTTTATTTTATTTGCAAAGGAAAAGCTAAAACAGTAAAAACTGGAATTAATGGTCGTGAACAAATCGTTCGTTTAACCGCAAATGGTGACATTATTGGTTTCCGCGGATTTGGAACGGGTAAACGTTATTTAATTGGTGCTTATGCGCTGGAAGATACAGTTTTGTGTAACTTCAGCAACGAAACTATGCAGGAAATTTTACAGCAAGTTCCTGAATTTACTTATGCTTTGATGCTGTTTTATGCTGAAGAATTGAACAAAAGCGAAAACAATATTCGTAAGATTGCACACATGAATGTTCGCGAACGTGTAATTGATTTGTTACTTTACATTCATCGCAAATTCGGACAAACTAATGGTTTGATTGATATCGAGCTTTCGCGAAAAGAAATTGCAGATTTTGCAGGAACTACAGAAGAACAAGCAATACGTATTTTATCAAGCCTTAAAAAAGAAGCATTGATTAAAACGGAAGGAAAACGTGTTGGGATTTTAGGAATTTCAGAGTTGAGATCTGAAATTATGGAGCATAAATATTTTTAAGGGTCTACTCTTTATTCTGGCTATGCAATGCAAGTTCCAAGAGTAGGACTCTATTGCGAACTCCTTTTTTATTTCGAATTGGATTATACAAACTAGAATTTTTAAGCATGGCAATTAATGTTACCTTTTCTTTTTCATCAAGCTCTTTTATGTTTTTATTAAAATAGAATTTGGAAGCAGCCTTTATACCAATGTTTTTATATCCAAAATCATAGTTTACTAAAACAAATTTGAGACACTCGTTTTGACTAAATTCTTGTTTTATTTTTAGCTCATAAAGTAATTTAGTAAGTGAATAGGCATGTCTGGATGGGTGAATGTTATTTGAGGCACCTCTGCAAGGGCAACTTGGTTCTTTTATCTTTTTGTAAATTTTGTTATGAATATCAATAAACGATGTAAAATCTTCTTTTTTAGCTTCGTTTAATTTATTTGTTAATAATACAAATTCTTTATTTCTGTAAAGAGGATTGAAATCGCTTAATAAATACAATATTAAAACTCCTAAAAAAACAATTATTCCAAGAAAGATTTTTAATGATTTTTTGAACATAAAAAATTAAATAAATTAGTTTACTTTTTTTCCATTTTCATAAATATAATTCAATTCTTTTCCAGTTTTTGATAAACAGAATTGTTTCCCATTTTTCTTTCCATCTTTATATTGACAGCTGTAGATTAATTTGCCTTCAGAATAATTTTCTTCTAAAATTTTATTTTCATTTTCGTCAAAGTAAGAGGAAGAATAAATGCTTCCATCAAAATCTAATTTGTCCTCTTTTTTCTTTTTAAAAAACGGTTGATCATAATAATAAGTCTTTCTGCAAGGAATTCCTTTTTTGCTTTTATTATAGTATTCAGTGTAAAGTATTAGATATCCATTTTTAAAATCATTTTTTGATAGTAAGATATTATTCGTCCATCGACGGTTTTCTATTGAACCTGAAAAAAGAGAATCGTTACTAACTTTATAAACAAGTCCATCTTTAGAATAAATATCTTTTGAGGTAAGTTGTTGATTATCTTGAGCAAAACTTTGAATAGATAGGAATAGAAAGAGAAGTACTATTTTTTTAATCATAGTTTATTTTTTATTTTTTTCTGCCAACAAATCGAATTACAGAGCCAGTTCCGTTATGGAATAAGCCTTCGTTTAGTTCAATTTCTTTTTCTTCTAATTCAATGATTTCATAATTAGGGAAATCAGCTTTGATTTCTTCGATTGAAAAAAGAGATTCAATGTCTTTTGGTCCACCAACTTTTTCGTTTTTGGTAACGTATTCTAAATGCTTTTTACTGAAAGCTTCAAAAATTAGAATCCCGTCTTTTCGTAAAAGTTTGTCAAGTTGTTTATGAATTTCAGATTTTATCGCAGCTGGAAAATGTGCATAGATTAAAGCAATCGCATCAAATTGTCCATCCTGAAAATCTAAAGTTTCCAATTCGCCAACTTGATAATCAAGTGAGACATTATTGTTTTCTGCCAAACGAAGCGCTTTGTTTCTTCCTTCTTCGCTAATATCAAAAGCGGCAACTTCCCAGCCTAATTTTGCTGCGAAAATGGCATTTCTTCCTTCGCCTTCAGCAGGAAAAAGAATAGTGCCTGTTTCTAATTTTTCAATTTGTTCTTTAAGGTAATTGTTGGGTTCTTCGCCGTATGCGAATTCTTCGGTTTTATAACGGTCATCCCAACGGTTAGTCCAGTTGTTCATGGTTTATATATTGAATTTAATTATTAAAGGTTTGTGGTCGCTGTACAAAGTCCAGTCTTTGTAAGTGCCAACTTCCACGCTTTCTAAAACTTCCATAAAATCATTTGAAGCAAAGCAATAATCAAGATGATAGGGTTTATTTTCATGACGATACAAATACCAAGTTGGATGTTCTTCTTTGCCTTGAAGTTGATTGAAATATTTGTGATAGGTGCTGAAAATATTCTTTTCGGCCAATTTATTTACAACCGTTGTATGATTTCCTTCGCGACGTGGTTTGTCCCAAATCGTATTGCTGTTGAAATCGCCAATTAGTATGGTATTAGTTTCTTTGATTAAATCTTCATAAAAATGAATTGCTTTCCAAATCTGAGTTATATAAGCGCCCTCTTTATCTGCAGGGTTATTAGCCCAAATTGCAAATAAAGTAAAGTCAATTTTTCCGCCTGTTACGGCAATTGGAAGGATGTTTTTGAAAGTTGGATTATGACATTCTAACAATTGAAACCTATAATCTCCAAACGAAAAAACGCCAAGTCCTTTATTAGGATTTGCGCCGTACCAAAGAATATCCGAAGGTAATTTTGTTCCGTTTGTAAATTTGAGTTTTTCAGGACTTTCACACTCAGAAATTACAGCAATATCAGGATTCAAAGCTTGAATATATTGAGCTTTTTTTCTGAATGCCATATTGCAGTTCCAAGCGATGAGTTTCATTATTGTTATGGATTTAAATTGATTTTATAATCCTATTTTTTGCTTTTTTTCAATTTCATTTTTCCATTGTTCTCTGTTCGTTACAACAAATTTTTCTTTTAAACCATTTTCGGTTCTTATTAATAATCCGTTGTTGACCATTCCTAAAGTTTTTTCAAATTCTATTAAAGCAATATCCTTTAAATTAATTATACATTCGTGTTTTTGTATAAAATTAAGGATGTTGGTTTGAAAGATTAGTTGATTATCTGTTAAGTATAGATTACCACCAACTGTGATTCCATTTAAGTAATGATTTGCTCTTCCAGAATAGATTATATTTTTTAATTCTTGAAAATTAATTTCTTTATTGTTTATGTGAGCAAACATCTTAAAATAAGATATTAATGTAATAAAAATAAACATAAAGACAGCAGTGAAGAGTGTAACATTAAAATTATATTTTCCTTTATAACTAATATAAAGGGTTAAAAAGATACTTGTACTTAATCCTAATACTAACGAATATTTTAGTCTTTTCACAGTTGTTTGTTTTCAGATTGATTAATAAGAGAAGTTTTTGTTTCTAACGAAATTACAAATTAAAGCATAATGCTGCTTTCGTGATTTCGCCAAAAAAAAATACCCTTTTCCGAAAACTGAAAAAGGGTAAGTTATATTATATTTTAAGTAATGCTTTTTTATGGGATTAACCAACAAATTTTGTTTCGCCACTATTTACATCAATTTCAGCAAAATTATGTTTTCCGATAACGATAAGCAGTTTGTCTGAATTATAACCAACATATCTAATTTCAGGTTCTCCTTTTTTTGGTTTTCCGCAAACAGAAATTACATTGGTTTGCCATTTCAATTTGCTTCTTTTATAGGCAGAAATGGTTTGTAAATCGTTCTCAACATAATAAACAATGTTGTTTTTCTTGATTCCTCTTTTTTGCGTTTTGGCAAAATTTATTTCAGAGTTTTTAGAAATTAAGGCATCATTGTACTTTTGAGCAATGCCTGTTTGCGTGACAATAAAAGTCACCAATGACAATTTTAGAAATGGTTTCATTAGGATAGAATTGGGGGTTCATAATCGCTTCAAATATAAATAATTAAAACAAATAATGAAGTTTTTGAGGATGAAAAAAAATCCCTTTTTCCGAAATGGGAAAAAGGGATTTTTCTTGGGTTAATTTTAAATAAAAATTATTTTTTCCAGCTAAAAATTCTCGGATTCACAGAAACCATTAACCATGCCCAATTGTTGGTATGGCCAGCATCTCCCGTTTTAATAAATTCCATCGTTTTAGATCCGAACATTTGAGAATAACCTCCTGTCAATGTAATGTCTTTTTTGAAATTATATCCAAAAGTTGCATCAATCTCAGTTCCTAAATAAGAATCCATTTTTTCGTTAAGAGGAACATTCACTACATCAGCTGCAGCTAAAAAAACGTGCGGAATCAAAGCAAATTGCCACTTGTTTACATTGTAATTCAATTTGATAAAAATATCTTGTAAACCAACATTTTTTAAATGATTTCCAACATAAAAGTAATCCATGTAACCATTAAATCCGTGGTTGGTTCCAAAAATCGGGTTAAAAGATTTAATTACTGTGCTTCCATCATTTGAATCTTTACCAGATAAAAATTCGTACCCTAAACCAGCTTTAAACGAATTAGTGATGCTGTAATTAATGTTTGCGGCAGCATTCCAAGCACTAACTTGCTGATCGGTACTTTTTCCAGTTTGGCCATACAACCAAAAACTAGTATCAATTTTATCTTTTTTATAAGTTAAATAAGGACCAAAAGTTTGCATGTAATCTACAAGAATTTTGCTCTCTGGAGTATTTGGATTACGAGTAAATTCGTAACCTGTATTCAATACTAAAAAGCTCGCGCCTAATTTTTCGCTAATTTGATTATGATACCAAGCATATTGCATCGCTTTATAATTTGCAACGGTATAAGGAGTTTGTACAACATTCTCTGCTGTTGAATTGTAAGCACCTCCAAAATCTAATTTTTGAGTTTCGTCATGAAAAGAAACCGTTAACGCATCGTGGCTTTGGCCTTGCTGTGCCCAATCCATTTCACCCAAAATACGCTGATTATCATAAGAAAGAACCTGACGTCCCATTCTGGCGCTCCATTTTTCAGTGAAATTATATTGCGCCCAAGCTTCAAAAACAGCAACTCCATTTTTATCAGCAACTGTAGCAGGAGCAACATCTCCCCATGTTCTTGTATTTTGGAAAGTTAATTTTAAAATTAAATCGTCTTGTTTGTAATTGAAGTTTAGACGAGAACGCTGCGAAATTTGAGAAGTTCCTTTTTGTCCTTCTTGTAAAAGTTGTTTGTAACCGTTACGATATTCAAAACGTGGCCTAATTTGCAGATTTACATCTAATTCTTGAGCTTGGATTTCAAAACTTAATCCTACGATAAGTATTAAAATTAGTTTAAGTTTCTTCATAAAATTTTTTGATTTTTATTGAAAGTAAATTTATAAGAAAAAGCCAGTATTTATTATGATTTCAATCATAATTCTAATTTTTTTTTAATCTAAGTCTAATATGCAGGCTCTAATTTTGCTTTACTTATTTTAACTTCTTTCTTCTTAGATAGTTGTGTAATAGTGTAATGCATCCACACTAAGCAGACCGTTGAAAAGATTAAAATAAAAATCCATGAACTTGACCAGATTCCGGTTGCAGTTAATAAATATCCAAAGATAATTGGTCCAAAGAAACCACCTAAACCTCCAATCATTCCAACCATTCCGCCCACAACACCAACTTCATTTGGGAAGTACTCTGGAATATGTTTGTAAACCGCCGCTTTTCCAATTCCCCAAGAAATTCCAATTAGAATTACTAAAATTAAAAATACCCACATATTGGCATCAAATTTAATAACGGTTACTCCTTTGGCTATCAGTTCTTTTTTAGCTACACTTTGATTATTTGTGACTACAACATCTTGCCAGCTTGTAGAAGTTGGAAAAATAGCATTTTCATTACCATTGGCTGTTTTTTGCGCAATTGGATATTCTTTATCTCCAATTTTTACGGTTTTGTCGCTGATTACGTTTACAACGCCTTTTTTTGCCGCTAAGATTCCAGGGCCAGAAGTTGTAATTTCCATTTTAGGAATCGACAATAAAGCACTCAAAATTACCGAAGAGCCCAAAACCCAATACATTACTTTTCTAGCTCCGAATTTATCAGATAAATAGCCTCCTAAAGCTCTGATTACTCCAGATGGTAAACTAAACATTGTTGCAAACATTCCTCCCATAACCAAACTCGTTTGGTAAACATTCATGAAATTTGGCAATAACCATTGAGAATAAGCTACAAAACAACCGAAAACTAAGAAGTAGTAGGCTCCAAAACGCCAAACTCTTTGTGATTTTAGGGGGGTAAGCATTTGTGAAATAGTTTTACCGTTGCTTTCTATTTTTTTGTTTTGAGCAAAAATTAAAAAAGCAACACCAATTACGACCAATGAAATAGCGTAAATAATCGGAAGAACTTTCCAGCCATTTTGCGGATCATCAATAGAGAAATGGTTTAATAGAGAGGGGGCTAAAAAAGTGGTAATTGCTGCGCCTGCATTTCCCATTCCGAATATTCCCAAAGCGCGTCCTTGCCATTCTTTTGGATACCAGATAGACGTGTAGCCAATTCCGACTGCAAAACTGGTTCCGACCATTCCGAAGAAGAAACTAAGTACGGCAAACATGAAAAAACTGTCGGCGTAGGGAAGGAGGAATAACGGAATTGAGCTTAGAAGGAGTAAAAGCGAAAAAACATACTTTCCGCCAAATTTATCGGTTAAAATTCCAATTGGAAGACGCATGATTGAACCTGTTAAAATTGGAATGCCCAAAAGCCATCCAACTTGTATAACATCCCAATGGAAAATTCCGTTATCGACTAAGAAGGTTACCAGAACCCCGTTTAATGTCCAGCAGGCAAAACACACTGTAAATGCCAGTGTGTTCAAAAATAAAATTTTGTGTGATTGCGATAGTGAGTTTGTATTTTTCATAGCACTTATATTTTTATGTAAAAATAAGTACTATAACTTAGTTAAAACCTGCTAAAACGCAGTTTTTGAAAAATAATTACGTATTTATACGTATTTTTAAATTAAAGAATACTCAGCCGCTTTGTTTGAAAGCTCCATTAGGTTTTTTACTTTCAGTTTTTTCATTAAGTTGAAACGGTGCACTTCGGCAGTTCTTTTACTGATGTCAAGCGCTTCAGCGATTTCTTTATTTCCTTTTCCCGATAAAAGAAGCGTCAAGATTTCTTTTTCTCTTTTTGTAATCATCATTTCTTCACCCAAGCTTTGCTTAGGTTCTAAAGATGGTGATGAATTAGTAAGTTGACTGATTAAAATGGAAGAAATATCACCGCTGAAATATTTGCCTCCAACAGCAACACTGTGTAAAGCTTTTAGGAATTCTTCTTTACTAGAACCTTTCAGTAAATAACCATCGGCGCCAGCTTTTATCGATTTCAACACATATTCTTCTGATTCATGCATAGAAAGCATGATTATTTTTACGTTGTTATTTTCGCTTCTAAGTTTTTCTACTACCTCGATACCAGTTAAGTTAGGCATACGAATATCTACTATAAGTAAATCTGGTTGCGTTGCAGCAACTACTTCCAGAGCATCTGCACCATCGATTGCTTCGCCTACAACCTCAATGTTTGCTTCATTTTCCAGTAAGGATTTGATTCCGTCTCTAACAAAAACATGGTCATCTGCCAGTACTACTCGAATGATATTGCTCATAGTTTACTTAATTTTGATTCTCGATTTTTACGTATATTCATCTAAAAAGAAGATGCTAATATACGTACTTTTTTTATTTAAAAATCCAATTTTTTGAAATTCCAAACTCCAACATTAAAAAATCATTAGAAAAAATTGCAATATCAATGACAATTGCAATAACAAATTTCACTTTTTTATTCTCATTTTTTGTCATTTCGACGAAGGAGAAATCTCCACAAGTAGCTCTATAAAGATTGGATTTAGATTGCGTGGGCTTCGACTCCGCTCAGCCTGACAAAATTGAGGTTAACTTTGACAAAGTTATTTGCGCAATATTTCTCATTTCTGACGAAGGAGAAATCTCCACAAGTAGCTCTATAAAGATTGGATTTAGATTGCGTGGGCTTCGACTCCGCTCAGCTTGACAAAATTGTGGTCAACTTTTACAAAGTTTATTTACCGTATAGGGTTTGGAATTTGGAATTTTAAAAAATTGGAATTTCTATTTAAGAATAGGAATATTGAACGTAATTCTCGTTCCTTCGCCTGGAATAGAGTTCATGAAAACACGTCCGTTAATGTATTGGATTCTTTCTTTCATGAATAAAAGTCCCATTCCAGATTCGCTGTTGCGTTTTTTGTCAACTGAATTCACGTCGAAACCTTTTCCGTTATCGTCTACGATGATGCTTAAAAGTGTTTCGCTGTGCGAAAGCTGCACAATAATATGTGACGATTCGGCATATTTAATCGCGTTATTGATCGCTTCTTGCGTGAGACGATAAATGTTGATTTCGATTAAAGAATCTAAACGCTGGTCAAAATCGGTTTTGTTGTAAAACAGGATTTCTTTTCCGGTTAGTTTTGAAAGTTCTTGAGTGAGTTTTGCTAAAGAAGAAACGATTCCGTGATCACTTAATTCTGGTGGCATTAGGTTGAAAGTTGCCGTGCGGACACCTTTTATAATATCAAGTGAAAGTTTCTTTAAATACTCAATTTTTTGTTCTGATTTTTCTCTATCGTCCAGATTAATACTCTCTAAACTAAATTTTAAACCAGTAAGCATTTGTCCGATTCCGTCGTGAATTTCTTTGGCGATTCGGTTTTGTTCGTTTTCCTGATTTTCAACTATTTTGCTTGAAATAATCTTTTGCTGATTGATTTTTTCGGTTGTATTTTCAAGGTTCAAACGTTCTACTTCGCGTTGTGCTTTTTTGCGTTCGGTAATGTTGAAACAAACAATCAAAAGTTCCAATTCGTCTTTTTTGATCATAACGGGAACCATCGACAAATCGAGCCAGATTTCTTTTTCGTCTTTATTTATAATTTTGATTTCGCCTTGCCAGCCGCTACGCTGTTTTTCGAAAATTAAACGGTCAAAATTAACCTGTTCTTTTTCGTCTTCAGTCAGTACTTCGGAGAATTTTTTGTTAGATAAAAACTTAGTATAATTTAAAAGTTTGGCAAATTTTTCTCCAATATGAATGATGGAGCCGTCTGGAGAAATTCGGCAATACAGCAAAGTATTTTCCATCGCATAATTGAGCGATTTTAATTCTTTTACGGAGTTTTCTTTGATTTCACTAATGATTTCGGTGTCGTATGCCAGTTTTAAGGCTTTCTTTTCAGAAGATAAAAGTTGGGCAATTAACCTTTCGATTTTCTTGTTGGTTGGTTTGAAAATGAA
Source organism: Flavobacterium tyrosinilyticum (assembly GCF_023656565.1). Taxonomy (GTDB): domain Bacteria; phylum Bacteroidota; class Bacteroidia; order Flavobacteriales; family Flavobacteriaceae; genus Flavobacterium; species Flavobacterium tyrosinilyticum. The sequence continues at coordinate 781,066 of NZ_JAMOKG010000003.1, read as the reverse complement.
GAAGAATTCTAGAAGAAGAACTAAAAGTGTAAAACCAAAAATCCAATATTCGATTCGGCGCTGTTCGGTTACTTTTTCGTGCGCTTCAAGATCGTATTGGGTTACAATTTGATTCATTTTTGAAAGGAAAACGCCTTCGTTTTCTAAAATAATCTGAACCAATTTTTGATTTTCAGAAGCCGATTTTTTCTGCTGCAGATTTAATAAAAAAGAATCTGTAGTTTGTGCAATTTTATTGAAAATCGGATTGATTTCCAGATACAATTTAGAAAGTGTTTCTGATTTTTCTTTTGGAAAAGCTAAACTGTCACTGCCGTTTTCAAGTGCTTTTTGATTTTTCTTCCAAAGCTCTAGAACTTCTTTTAAATGCGAAGTTTTTTTGGTTGCAACCGAATCAGAAACGTAATGTAAGATCAGAACTTCTTTTACAATTTTTTGGCTCAGCATTCTTTGTTTACCAGAAAAATTGATAATCTTAGAATCGCTTAACTGCTGATTCAGATTGTATTGTACTAAAAACTGACTTATAATTATAGTTAAGGCAATAGTAAGAAGCGCAAAAAAATACAGACGACGTAAATTTTTGAATGTGATTTTTTCTGCAGCTTCCTGATTGCTTTTTTTCATTCGAAGATAATATTTGTCTTTCTATAGGAAAATGGAATTCGCTTTAGCTCATTTCATATCTTTTTTACAATCCTAAAGAAGCTTTTATCAAGTTTAAGTTTTCTTCAGAATAATTGATTTTTAAAGCTTCCTGATGGCCTTTATCCGACATTTTATCCCAGGTTTTTTTGATGATATTTTTTAGCTTTTCTTCATCATGTTTGTGGACGAAAGGTTCTAAATAATATTCTAAAAATACCAAACAAATTACATCTTCTAGCAATTGGGTTTCGGCATCTTTTTTAAGTAGTTTTTTTTCAATTAAGAACGATACACGATCGATAAAAGTTTGATTGTAGCCAGCTTTTTCGAGAATTTCAGCAGTAGTTTTTGCGTGGAATTTTTTCAATTCTTCTCTCCATTTCAAATAACCCACGCGATCCATTGGGTACGATTCTCGGGCCACTTTCCATCGGCAGATGTGCTGTGCTTTTGATGCAATCTGAATTTCTTCTGATGCGTTTGGTTCAAACTGGATCAGTTTTTCGTACATCCTGTTTGAATACAATAATTCTTTTGGATATTCGGTGTTTTGGTCTAATTCGATGTTTGGATCCTGTGCGTTTTCAGCGTCAATCCATTGGCTTGCTTTTTGAAAAGGTGTAGTCATTTTTTGGTTTGATAATAGAATTTCAAAGATACGGAATTAAGTTTTTTTTTCGCCACGAATTCACGAATGAAAACGAATTATATTAGTGAAATTAATGACACAGATTGAACACAATGATTCGTGAATTCGTGGCGGAAGAAAATATTCATTTAATCTACAAATCCAACGAAAACTTCATTTTCAACAATCTTAATAGGATAAGTTGCAATGCTGTATTCTTCGCCGTTTAAGTTTGAACCGTCAACAAGTGAAAATGTTTTTTTATGCATTGGACAAGCGATTTTCGGAATATCGTCGGCAGAACCAGTCATTCCTCTTGAAAGCACCATTTCCATTTTGTGCGGACAAGCATTTTGACAAGCGTACCATTCGTTGCGACGCGTAAAATTAAAAATCGCAATTTGTTTGTTTTTGTATTTGATACAGCCTCCTCGGTTGGTTGGAAAATCTTCTACTTTACCCGCTTTGAACCAAATTGTAGCATCGCTTGCATGAACCGTTTCGTATTGATTTAAGATTTCTTCCATTTTGATTGAGTTTTTGTTTCCTGTTTCTTAGCCCTCTTTTTACAATCAAGAGAGATTTGATGGCGCAGTAAAAAAGAGGGTAAGAAGGACAGCAAACGTTAAATGATTTTTTTTCTTTTTTTGGAGCTATTATTTTAAACACATAGAAACATAGATTTTTTTGTTTTTGGTTTGAGAAAAAGAAAACTAAAAGAAACTAGTTTCTAACACATAGCTATGTGTATTTATACAAGTGAAACGCCTTTTTTTGAGTTTAGTGATTCTATGTTTCTATGTGTTTAAATTAAAATTTAAGTCCACGCTTTTGGCATTTTTTGATCTCTTAACGGAACAAAAGCAATATTGTCATCTTTCTCGTCTGAGTTAACAAAATGATTGAAGCGTTTTAATAATCTTGGTTTTTCCAACACTTGTTTCCATTCACATTCGAAAGTGTTCACCAAAGTCTGCATTTCGGCTTCTAAGGTTTCGCAGATTCCTAAACTGTCTTCGATGATTACTTGTTTTAGATAGTCTAAACCTCCGTCCAGTTTTTCTAACCAAGTTGAAGTTCGAATCAGCGGGCCAGCTGTGCGGATGTAATACATTAAGAAACGGTCCATGTATTTGATTACGGTTTCTTTGTCGATTTTTTCAGCCAATAAAACAGCGTGTTTTGGGTTTGCACCACCATTTCCGGCGATGTATAAATTCCATCCGCCTTCAACAGCGATTAATCCGAAATCTTTTCCGCGGGCTTCGGCACATTCGCGAATGCAGGCTGAAACGCCACCTTTTAGCTTGTGCGGAGAACGGATTCCTTTGTATCTGTTTTCCAGTTCGATGGCAAATCCAGCGCTGTCGTCCATTCCGTAACGGCACCAAGCATTTCCGACACAGCTTTTTACAGCACGAAGCGATTTTCCGTAAGCGTGACCGCTTTCAAAACCATTTTCGATTAAGATTTTCCAGATTTTTGGCAAATCACTTAAATGTGCGCCAAATAAGTCGACTCTTTGCGCTCCCGTAATTTTAGTGTACAAATCAAATTGTTTAGCCACTTCACCAATTACAATTAGTTTTTCGGCTGTAATTTCACCTCCGGCAACTCTTGGAACAACAGAATAGGTTCCGTTTCTTTGAATATTGGCTAGAAATCTATCGTTTGTATCTTGAGTAGTAACGTGTTTGTTCGCAGTATCATTATAAATACTAGAGAAAATTGAAGCAACAACAGGTTTGCAAATTTCACAACCGTCACCTTTTCCATGATGATCTAAAACGTCATAGAAATTCTCATATTTATTGATTTTTACCAAATCGAACAATTCCTGACGTGTATAAGTGAAATGCTCGCAGATAACTTCTTTTACTTCTTTTCCTAAAGATTTTTGAGTGGCTTTTACCAAATCTGAAACCATTGGTTTACAGCCTCCACAACCAGAAGTTGCTTTTGTTGCCTTCACGACATCTGAAAGTGTAGCACAAGATTCGTCTAGAATTTTACAGCAAATAGAACCTTTCGTTACGTTTTCGCAAGAACAGATTACAGCTGTATCTGGCAAATCCATTACGCTTCCTAAAGAAGAACCTTCAGAACCATCGCGAGAACCTAGAATTAGATCTTCTGGATTTTTAGGTAACGCCATTTCATTAATATAAATTTGAAATAGCGAATTGTAATCGCTAGAATCTCCGACTAAAATTCCGCCTAAAAGCTTTTTAGAATCCTTTGTAACGTTGATTCTTTTATAAACGCCGCTTAATTTATTTTCATAAATAATAGCTGTAACGTCATTATTTTCAACAAAAGGATCACCAAAACTCGCCACTTCAACACCAATTAATTTCAATTGTGTTGACATATCGATGGTTTCTCTCATGGTTTTATTACCACTTAAGATTTGCTCTGCAGCTACATCTGCCATTTCGTAACCTGGAGCAACAAGTCCGTAAATGTTTTGATTGTACAATGCTGCTTCGCCAATCGCAAAAATAGAAGGATCTGATGTTCGCATTTGATTGTCTACCACGATTCCGCCTCTTACGCCAACTTCAAGTCCTGAAACTCTGGCCAGTTCGTCGCGAGGTTTAATTCCGGCCGATATAACCAACATGTCTACTTTTAACAATTCGTCGTTTGCAAACATCATTCCTGTTATACTTTCCTTTCCGTCAATATATTGCGTTGCTTTGTTAAGATGAATTCCGATGTTTAATTCTTCTATTTTTGATTGAAGCATATCACTTGCGCCTTGATCCAATTGTCTCGGCATCAAACGCGGAGCAAATTCCACAACATGCGGATTCAATCCTAAATCTCGAACGGCTTTTGCAGCTTCAAGGCCTAATAAACCGCCACCTAAAACAGCTGCTTCGGTTGCGCCTTTTTGTTTTATTTTTTTCGCGTAAGCCATAATAGCATCCAGATCTTCGATGGTTCTGTAGACAAAAACACCTTCTTTTTCTACACCTTCAATTGGTGGTACAAAAGCCGAAGAACCTGTTGCTAAAACTAAGTAGTCATACGTATGCGTTTTGCCTAAGTGTGTATGTATTGTTTTTGCATCACGATTTATATCTGTAATTAGTTCAGATGTATTTAGAATAATATTGTTTTCTGCGTACCATTGGCTTGTTGAAAGTGATAAGTCATCAGCCGTTTTTCCTCCAAAGTACTCGCTTAAGTGAACGCGATCGTAAGCGCGTCTTGGTTCCTCTCCAAATACTGTGATTTGATACTTTTCTTGTCCTGATTTTGCAACAAACTTTTCGCAAAATTTATAACCAACCATGCCGTTTCCAACTACTATTACTCTAATCATGATTTCTTTAATTAAGTATTACTATGCAAATATAAGTATTTATACTTAAAAAATACGTAAACAAAATATTTTTTAAGTAGTAAGTAGGTTCGGTTTACTACGTATTTTGTCTTAATCTTTTACGTGGTGCCGGTTTTGAACAATTTGTTCCTTACTTAGTTTTTTTAAATTTGAAAGGATTCTAAATAAGCGTTTCGAAAAAATATCGTAAATTCATAAGAATTTTACAGATGTTTTATAAAAAGAATGTTTTTTAAACTAAGATCTTATGAAAAAATTACTTTCAATATTGTTATTAGCAGCTTTAATAATCGGCTGTAAAACGACTGCAAACAAAGAATCTGGCACAACATCTTCTGTAAGTTCTACAGAAGAAGATCTAAAATATTATTTTAAAGGGACTGGAAATGAGCCATTTTGGGGAATCAAAATGGGGAATGAAGAAATCGTTTTTACGTCATTAATTCCTGGAAAGGAAAAAATCACTTTTCCAGCAGTAGATGCAATTAGGGCTATGGATGCCAATGTGAAAATGTATCAAGTAAATAATGAAAATACTTCGGCAACCATTACGATTCAGCAATTGGATTGTCAGGATTCTATGTCTGGAGCGATTTCTCCTTACAGCGTAAAAGTCGAAATCAGAAATAATTCGGAATTAGAAACGAAGAAACTCAGCGGATGCGGAAAATATCTCACCGATTATAGACTTCACGATATTTGGGTTTTGGAAGAATTGAATGGCTATAAAGTTTTTGCAACCGATTTTCAAAAAGAATTTCCGAGACTTGAAATTAATTCTGCCGAAAATAGATTCTCCGGCTTTGGAGGCTGTAATTCGATAACGGGACAAATCTTTTTTGAAAAAGATGTTTTGCGTTTTACTAAAGTGATTTCAACTTTAATGGCTTGTCCGCAAGGAAATAAAGAAGGTGAATTTTTAAAAGCTTTACAAAGCACAACAACATATTCTATTGGAAATAATCAATTGACTTTGTCGAATCCTTCTGCTAAACTGGCTGTTTTTAAGAAGGTAGATTAGAGTTTTAAAATGTCGTATTGTATCTAAAAAAAAGCCTATTCGGCTCCTGTTTATATTAGCGCTAAAATATTTTTGTAAAATAAAACTTATAATATTTATTTTACATGAAAAGGATTTTAATGTTATTAATTGCAATGGTGTTAGTTTGCAGTTGTAAATCGACTAAAGAAACGAAAACAACAACTTCTGCTAGTCAAGATTTAGTGGAAAAGAAATTACAGCAAACTTGGATTTTGGAAAACTTAAACGGGAAAGTTATTACTGATAAAGAATTTTCAAGTTCTCCGAAAATTGTAATTACGTCCTCTGCATTTTCTGGATCGACTGGTTGTAATGCTGTAAAGGGCAATCTAGTTTCAAAAGGTGATGGGAAAATTCAATTTTTAAACTTCACAACAGAAACTAAAAAATGTGATGCAAAAAAAGAAGGTGAATTCACGCAGTTGTTAAAAACCACATCTGGTTATTCTATTAAGGATAATAAACTTTTCCTTTCAAATCAATTTGGACTAACAATGTGTTTCAAAAAGGGTTAAGTAAAAAATGAAAGGCTTCGATTGATTTCGAAGCCTTTTTTATTTTTTGTTTGTCATTCCGAGCAACGAGGAATCTCCGTAAGAAACTCGACAAAGATTTTATGCCTTTCTGTACGGAGCTACTTGTGGAGATTCCTCGTTCCTCGGAATGACAAAATTGAGCTGATTTATTCTAATTCCTTTGGGTCTTCATTTTCTGGTTCTTCTTCAATAAAATCCAATTCTAAAGCTCTTACGCTTTGAACCGCATTTCCGGCAATACCACGAATTGAACCGTACATTCCTAAAGTATTGTGAACTACTTTTTCGATTTGTTTTTCGCGCTGTTTCCAAATTCTCTGCATGGCTCTTTTTTCAGAATCCAGATCGCTTTGCATTTGAGTAAAACCTTCTACAATTCCTTCAATCTGCAAGCGAAATTCGTTGCTTGTAAGGAAATCATATAGCATAGACATTTTATCGCCTTTATTTTCCTGCGCCTGAACCGCTTGATTGATCTGAATTAAAGATTGACGCAATACAGCGCTTAAACCTTTGAATTCTTCATAGGTACAAATCCAGATCCCGTCGCGCATTCCCATTCTGTCCATTCCCGAAGGCATTACTTCGGTTACCAAAACACCAATATTGGCTCTTTTAGTTCTAATATCGTTTTTAAATTTCTCGATCCATGAAGGCTGAAATGCTTTTGTTCTTTTGCTTTCGTAATAAATAGAACCGCAATTTTGATGTTCTCTTGTGTTTACTACTTGAAGACAATCGGCGCCGTTTGCACCTTTCTTAATTTCATCGATGCTATCAAGAGGGAAGTTGTTGGCAAGCCATTCTTCAATCGCCAATTCCATTACTTCGCCTTGCAATTGCATTGAACCTTGTTCTTGCTTGCGTTTCATTTCTTCAGTTAGCTTTTTTTGTTCTTCAAGCTGTTTCTGAAGTTCTTTGAATTTTAATTCGTTTTTATCGTCTTCCTGTTTTCTGATTTTTTCGCGTTCCAAACCTAATTGTACATTCAATTGTTTTTCGGCTTCGGCCTGAATAGCATCTTTCATTTCCAGTTTTTCGCGCTGCAATTTGGCGATTTCACCTTCCATTTTATTTAATTCCCTGATTTTTTCCGATTTTTCAGAGAGTTCTTTTTCCATCAGTAACAAACGATCTTTGTTTTCTTCCTCAAGTTTCGCTTTTAGTTTTTCTGAAATTTCTTTTTCGGCCGTTTTTTTCTCGCGTTCCAAACGTTCAGCAAAAAGTTCGTTTTCTTGTTTTTTCTTCGCTTCAAATTCGGACTTGGCTTTTTCCAATTGTTCGTTTTTAAGCTCTAATTCACGGTTTTGAACATTTGCTTTTTGCTGGAATTCTTTGCGGATGCTGTCTTCCAACTGATGTTTTAAAACATCATTGACATCGATAGGAGTTCCGCAGTTTGGACACTGAATTGAAGATTGCTCGGCCATTTTATATAGAAATTTTATTGTAGAATTTGAATTTGCTAAGATATTTAAAAGTTCTCTTTTTGTGGTGTGGATTTCTGTACTAAATTGTAACGATTTTTTGTTATAGCCACGAGGGCGCTAAGACACAAAGTTTCTTATGATTTAATCTCGCAAAGTCGCAGAGGCGCAAAGTTTTTTGCCACAGATTAAAGGATTAAAAGGATTTATTGAATTGCCTCCAGCTTTAGCTGGAGGTAACTTATAAATAAAAGCTTTGCGACTTTGCGACTTTGCGAGATTAAAAAAAACTTTGTGTCTTAGAGCCTTTGTGGCAATAAAAAAGCAACAGCAGATTTTGTAATTTCGGATTCATCTTCCTTTGCAGTGATAATTGAAACATTCGTATATAAATTCACTTTTTTCAATTCGATAAAACCGATTTTAGGATCTTGATTGTTTTTTGCAATGTTTGAAGGAACAATTGAAATTCCTAATCCGTTTTTGACCAATTGTACGATGGAGTTGATATTATTCGCTTCATGAATAATCTTCGGCGTAAAGCCATAAAAAGCACAAAGCTCCAATAAAACTTCATGATAATGTGGCGCGTAATCTTTATTGAAGAAAACAAATGTTTCGTCTTTCAGTTTTAAAATCTCATTTTCTGATTTTATCTGAAAAGAACTTTTATTATAAACCAATGAAAATCCATCCTTAAACCATAAATGTGATTTTATTTTTGGCGACTGAATTGGCGATCTAATTATTCCCATTTCAATTTTTCCTTGCTCTAATGCATCAATTTGTTTTGTAGTGGAAATTTCGAAAAGTTTGAAATTGACATACGGAAACTGCGCTTTCAGATGTTTGATCAAATCTGAAATGACAGAAGAATAAATCGAACTGATGTAAGCAATTCTAAATTCACCTGAGACGTTCTCTGCAATCTTTTTTGTTTTTATTGAAATGCGTTCCAGATTCTGAAAAAATACTGTCACTTCTTCCTTAAAATACTTTCCAGCTTCGGTAAGTTCTACTTTTTTATTGTTTCTTATAAAAAGTTTAGCTTGAAGTTCGTCTTCCAATTCCGCTATTTGTCGGCTTAATGGTGGCTGCGAAATAAAGAGTTTTTCTGAGGCTTTGGTAAAGTTCAGTTCTTCAGCGACAGCTAAGAAATATTTTAAGTGACGTAATTCCATGATACCTTTAAAGTATGGTTAATTGATAAAAATAGTATTTTTAAAGTATTTATGAAAGAGGTAGTTTTGGTTTTAAGTTAAATGTTAGAAGTGAAACGTTAAAAGTGGGAGAGCTGTAACGAATAATTCATAACAGTAAACTTGTAACTTTTAAGATAAATTAAACTCTCGTAGATAGGGCAGATGTAGCAGATTATTAGTTTTAGATAAATCATCTTAATCATAATAATATCCCGATCATATAATAGCAAAAAGATTCGCTCCATTTGTTTAATCTGCGAGAGAAAAAAACAAAAGCTATGAATAAATCAACTACTCAAGAAATTAAAGAAAGATTTGACAATGATGTCGAACGATTTTCAAACTTAGAAACAGGACAAGTAGCCACAATAGATGCTACTATTTCTTTAGAATTAATAACAGAAGCTTCAAAGCGAATTGTTCCAAATGCTACATCCATTTTAGATGTTGGCTGTGGAGCGGGAAATTACACGTTAATGATGTTATCTAAACTACCCAATTTAAATTGTACTTTGGTTGATTTGAGTTTGCCCATGTTGAATCGTGCTTTTGAAAGAGTTTCGGCAGTAACAAATGGAAAAGTAAAAGTCAAACAAGGCGATATTCGAGAAACAGCTTTAGAAGAAAACAGCTTTGATGTTATTTTGGCTGGTGCCGTTTTGCATCATTTGAGAGACGATCAGGATTGGGAAACTACTTTCGTTAAATTATTTAAATTATTAAAACCGGGCGGTTGTTTGATGATTTCTGATTTGATCACGCAAGACACACAATTATTAAATGAATATACTTGGCAACGTTATGGCGAATATTTAGAAGGAATAGGAGGAGCGGAGTATCGTCAGAAAGTTTTGGATTATATTGAAAAAGAAGATTCGCCAAGATCGATGAATTACCAATTAGATTTGATGAAAAAAGTGGGTTTTTCAAAAGTCGAAATCTTACATAAAAATATGTGTTTCGGAGCTTTTGGAGGAATTAAATAAGATTTTATTCGCCACGAATTCACGAATTAGTTTAAAAATCTTTGCGTATAGATTAAAAAAATAAATTCGTGAATTCGTGGCAGAAAACCTTTATAGAATCTGAGCAGTTTTGTAAACCTGAATCGGAGTTGAAACCAGACTTTCGGTTTTTTTGATGAATTCTTGTAAATAAGATTGATTGTTGTGCAGGTCTAATCCTGGCTGATCTTTCCATTCTTCCCAAAGAATAAAAACATTTTCGGAAGTGTGTAAATCGTAACGAATACAGGCTGCTTCTTTTCTAGTTTTAGAAACTAAATTTGTCAGCAGGTTTTGAACTTCATTTAAATGCTCTGGTTTACTTTTTAAAATTGCTGTAATCGAAATCATAATTATAAGTTTTTAAAAGTTTGCTCTAAATGTTTCGTGTAATTCTCTTTAAAGATAACGATATTTTCTGGTGTAGCACCTTTTTCTACGTCATGGAAATGAAATCCGTTTACGCGTTCCATTCCTGTAAATTTGTTCATTTTGTGGAAGCCAAACATTACGCCATCATCAACAGAAGTTTCTTCGAAGAATTCGCCTGGAATTGTAAATGCTGTTGCAGGCGCGTTCCAGCTTGTGGTAAGCATGTATTTACGTCCGTGTAGAAGTCCGCCCGTTCCATAATTGATGTCTGGGTTTACACGGCTTCTTCCGTCGCTTTTATAGATTCCGTTGTTGTGTCCTTGTGTAAAAACGTCATCGATATATTTTTTGAAAAGATTCGGAATTTGAAACCACCAAACTGGTGTATGATAAATGATTAAATCTGCCCAAACGAATTTTTCTACTTCTTTTTGAAGATCTACTTCGTCTTCAATGTGAGTTGTTTTTATTTCGTAATTATTGTTTTTAGAAAGAAATTCAACTGTCCAATCCTGAACGGTTTTATTGAATTGCCCCCCTGAATGCGCAAATTTTTGCCCGCCGTTAATTATAAATATCTTTTTCATTTTTACTGTTGTTTCTTTTGAAAATGGATGCGTGAGGGATAGAGGCGGTATCTTTTTGCGTAATGAAATGGAGCAAAAAATATAGCCGAAAGCCCGACCCGGAGGGGCACGCACAAATTCTAATTATTTAATTTTGAGATTTTTTTAAACACATAGAAACATAGGTTTTTCTTTCTGAGCAAGACTATTGAAAGAATCTATTTTCTAACACATAGTAAAGTTTGTCATTTCGAGGAACGAGAAATCACACTCGTTACTCGCCAAAGATTGGCGACTTAGTTTGCGGAGTTTCTAGTGTGATTTCTCGTTCCTCGAAATGACAAATTACGTTGACTATGTGTGTGTATGTAAGTGAAACGCCTTTATTGACAAAGCAAAACTATGTTTCTATGTGTTTAAAAAGAGAATTATTTTATTTTAGCAATTGCCTGATTGATAAATTCCAATTCTGAAGCTGATAGATCGAAATTCATTGTTTTGGCATTTGAAATAGCTTGTTCTGCGTTTCTTGCTCCTGCTAAAACAATTGCAATTCCTTTTTGTAAAGATGTCCAGCGTAAAACTAATTGCGATAAGCTTGCTTCTTTTGCATGTGCTAAAGAAGTTAATTCTTCAACTAAAGTTTTTACTTTTTGAAGATCAAACTGATTGAAATAACCGTTTCTATGGTCATTTTCTTTTAATTTGCTGTCTGTGAAATATTTCCCAGTCAATAAACCTCTTTCCATTGGACTGTAAGCAATGATTCCGATGTTTTCTGCAACTGTAAAAGGAATTAATTCTTCTTCAATTTTACGGTTCAGCATGCTGTAAGCGACTTGATTTGAAGCGACTTGAATCGTTTTTTGTGCTTCCTGAATTTGTGCAACATTGTAATTGCTTACTCCAAAAGCTCTGATTTTTCCTTGCTGGATTAAGCTTTCTGCGGCTTCCATTGTTTCAGAAATTGGTGTTGTTGAATCTGGCCAGTGAATTTGCAATAAGTCAATATAATCGGTTTGAAGGCGTTTTAAGCTTTCTTCAACTTCTTTAATTACGTTTGCTTTTGATGAATATTTGTAAATTGGAACTTTTTTTCCATTATCGTCTGCGTCAAAAAAGAAATCACCTTTTCCATTGTTGCTTCCGTCCCAAACCAAACCGAATTTTGTAAGCAACTGAACTTTAGAACGATCATAAGGTTTTATAGCTTCACCTATCATTTCTTCGCTTAAACCAAATCCGTAAAAAGGAGCGGTGTCGATTGTGGTTACGCCATTATCGATTGAAGCGTGAATAGAATCAATTGAATCTTTCTTTTCTGTTCCGCCCCACATGGTTCCGCCAATAGCAAATGCACCATAAGTAATAGCTGATAATTCAAGTTCTGAGCTGCCTAATTTTCTATATTCCATGATTGTGATTTTTTGTGTTTAAAATTGATTAGGCAAAATTATACTGTTTTTATGATTCTTATTTGGTATATATTTGTCTTTTTTAGGTATATTTGCATCTTCAAATAAATGGAATTATGAAAAAAGAAAACTTATATGAACCTTTTACGGTTTCTTTTGAAACGCTGAATGAATATCCAGATGTAGGAGATCGTCATAATTTTTTCGAACTGGTTTACATTTTGGAAGGAACAGGAAGACAGTGTATTAATAAGAATATTTTTGAGTATGATCCAGGACATTTGTTTTTATTGACGCCCGAGGATTGTCATAATTTTACAATTGAAACCGAAACGAAATTTTTCTTTTTGAGGTTTAATGATATTTATTTGAAAAATTCTAGTCTGCAGAATGAAAATATTCAACGATTAGAATATATTCTTCAAAACGCTAATCATCAGCCAGGCTGTATTCTTAAAAATGATCCTGACAAATGTCTGGTAAAGGTTATGATTGAAGCCATTTGCCGTGAGCATCAGGATAAAGATGTTTACAATCAAGAATTGATTCAGCAATTGGTGAATACACTGATTATTATTGTAGCGAGAAATATTGCGAAATATTTACCTGAGCAAGTGACAATAAACACGGAAGCTAAAGCAATGGATATTCTGCAATATATTCAGAACAATATTTACTATCCAGAAAAGATTAAAGCGGAATCTATCAGCGATTATTTTGGGATTTCGAATACGTATTTAGGTCGTTACTTTAAAAAACATGCCAGTGAAACGATGCAGCAATATATTAGTAATTACAAAACGAAATTGATTGAACATCGCTTGCAATTTAGCGATAAGCGTATTAACGAAATTGCTTATGAGTTTGGTTTTACGGATGAAAGCCATTTTAATAAGTTTTTCAGAAAACAAAAAGGATATAGTCCGTCTGAGTTTAGAAAAACGATTCGATTGAGTGCTTAATTTTTGTTCGCCACGAATTCACCAATTTGCACTAATTTTTTTTGCCACAGATTAAAGTGATTAAAAAGATTTTTTTTGTTTCGGACAGATTTTAAATGGATTTTTAAAATAAATCTGCTTAATCTGCGAGAAAAAAAATCCGTGTAAAATCCGCGTTTTCGCAAAGCGAATCTGTTTTATCCGCGTGCTTTAATGCTTTAATCTTCTTTTCCAATAATAAAATCAAAATGCTCCGTTTTACCTGCTCTTAGATTGCGGATTTCATTTTGAACTAGTTCTTCTAAAGAATCAGCTACGATGTTTCTGTCCCAAGATTCATTTTGGAGTTCTATAATCTGTCCAAATTTTCCTTTTGAAGCCGGATCTGTATCGTAAAGCAAATAATCGCCATTTCTTCCTGTAGCAAACGGAATCCATTTTGGGTTAGCGTAGTTATTGGTTTGTATTTTTTCGAAATCTATTTCTTGTTCTGGTAAATCTTCTTCGTCAAATTGCAAATCTTGAATGGAATTCCATTCTTCGGCAATATCTTCAAACGGAATTAAATCATAGCTCCAATTGTTTACTCCAAACTGAAAAACAGCCGTTACTGGGTCATAATCTACATTTTTAACTTTATAAAAATTTACAAGAGCTGGCGGTATAGTAATATTATCTTCAAGCTCCACATGTTCTTGAATATCTTCTTCAGAAATTCCTTCTGTAAGATTGTAATAATCGTTGTTTGTTGAAACAATTTTATTGATTTCCGAAATCCATTCCTGCCATAAGGGTTCAAATAATTTGAATTCGGGGTCAATAGCTGCAGTGATTTTCTTTTCTTTTTCTTCGGAAGCGGAAATGCTCAGAGACGTAATTTTGCCATCTTCTTTATCAAACCAAACACTTATTCCGTTAAGGATAAAAGCTCCACTTCGGTCTCCTTTAAAAAGCTTTACAAGCTGATTTTTGTTGTCTTCGTAGTATTGAAATAATTCTTGTCCGTCAAAAATAAACTCTCCTGCAAAGATGCTTTTTGCGCAATAATCATATTCTCTAACCTCAAACTCAACGGCCAAACTTTCGACTTTGTTTCCTTCTTTAGAAAACGCCATAATACCAAGCTCATCCCAAGTATAGATATGATTGTATTGTTTTTTTAAGTATCTGTAATCTCCTAAAGCTTGTTTTAAAACTGAGATATCAATTGGGAATTCGATGTTTAGGTTATTAATCTGAAAGCCTGTTTTGGATAATTCAAGTTTTGTCATTTTGCTTTTTTGAGGGTTAGATAATCTTTTTGATTACGCGTAGTTTATGGGTGTGTTTGTTTAATTCTGGATTGTAGATTCCAGTATGGTCCAAACGGTCAATACGAACTTTTCCACTTGCGTGAATGATGTAATTGTTGTCCATAATGATTCCGACATGGGTAATGTTTCCTTCGTCATTATCAAAGAAAGCCAAATCGCCTGGTTCGCATTCTTCAATAAAGCTTAAAGGATCTCCTTCAAGCGCTTGTTGAGAAGCGTCACGATGAATTTTATAGCCGTTCAATTTATAAACCATTTGAGTAAAACCAGAACAATCAATACCAAAAGGGGTTTTTCCTCCCCATAAATAGGGAGCATTCAAATACATAAAAGCCGTTTTTATTAAAGCGCTTTTAGGTTTGATGCCGCTGGTTTTGGTTCCTTCGAAATCGAAGTTTGAAATATTGATTTCGCTGTTGTTTAAAAAAGATAATGAAGCTCCAAGCGGAATTGGAAGCAATAGATTATTTGGTGCAGTGATATAATCAATTAAATCTGCATTTAAAATAATCGACTCTTTGCTCAAAAGATCAAATTGCTCTTTGGTAATTTCCTGATATTGCTTAGAATCTACCCAGCCTTCATAATCATCAAACTGAATCTTAATTCGTGCCCATTGATTTTTGCGTTCTAAAATTTCGATATGCTCGCCAAACAAAAGTTGTGTGACAATTTCACTTCTGTCGCTGGCTTCAGCTCGAACGGGTACTATGGCTAAATTGCAAATTCCAAACATTTAAGGAAATTTATAAGTTGAAAAATCAGGAGTTGTATTTACTCCTGATTTTTTGTGATATTGTTTTAAGCTCTTTCGATAACAATTGCCGATGCGCCACCGCCGCCGTTGCAAATTGCAGCTGCTCCGGTTTTTGCATTGTTTTGTTCTAAAACATTCAGTAAAGTTACGATTATACGTGCTCCAGAAGCTCCAAGAGGATGCCCTAATGAAACAGCTCCACCGTTTACGTTTACTTTATCGTTATCAAGGTTTAATATTTTTGCATTGGCTAATCCAACAACAGAGAAAGCTTCGTTAAACTCGAAATAATCAACATCTGAGATTGAAATTCCTGCTTTGTCTAAAGCTTTTGGTAATGCTTTTGCTGGACTTGTTGTAAACCATTTTGGTTCTTGTGCAGCATCTGCATAGCCTTTTATGTAAGCTAGAGGTTTTAATCCTAATGCGTTTGCTTTTTCTTCAGACATTAAAACCAAAGCAGCAGCTCCGTCATTAATTGTTGAAGCGTTTGCAGCAGTTACAGTTCCGTCTTTAGTGAAAACTGGTGCTAAAGATGGAATTTTATCTAATTTCACGTTAGTATATTCTTCATCTTTTGAAAATATAACAGGTTCGCCACGTCTTTGCGGTACTTCAACAGGAACAACTTCATTGTCGAATTTTCCAGCGTCCCAAGCTTTTGCACTTCTTTCGTATGATTGAATGGCAAATGCATCTTGTTCTTCACGGCTAATTTTGTATTCAGATGCACATAAATCAGCACAAACTCCCATTGCGTTGTTGTCGTAAGCATCTGTTAAACCATCTTTCTGCATTCCGTCCAACATAGTTGCAGGACCAAATTTGTTTCCGGCACGCATTTGAACGTAGTGAGGAATCAAGCTCATGCTTTCCATTCCGCCCGCAACTACAATTTCAGCGTCACCGCATGCAATTGCTTGCGCAGCAAACATTACAGCTTTCATTCCAGAGGCACATACTTTGTTTACTGTTGTAGCAGCAACTTCTTCTGATAATCCGGCAAACAATGTAGCCTGGCGCGCTGGTGCTTGTCCAACTCCCGCCTGAATTACATTCCCCATGAAAACTTCATCGACTAATTTTGGGTCAAGATTAATTTTTGAAAGCGCTCCTTTTATGGCAGCAGCTCCTAATTTTGGTGCAGGTACACTAGATAACCCGCCCATGAAACTTCCGATAGGTGTTCTAACGGCAGAAACGATAACAACTCTTTTGTTCATTTTCTGTTTAATAATAGTTAGTAAGCAAATTTAATGTTTATTTGAATAAATTCAAATTTTGTATTGAATAGGGTTGATTTTAAATTTAAGGTCAAATTTTTGTTAATTCTATTTGTTTGATTGTTAAGTGGTTTTGAAAAAAGATGAAAAAAAACTAAAAAAACTCAAAAAAAAGCTTGTGAGAAAAGGAATGTTGTTATACATTTGCACTCGCAAAACGGAAGCAATTCCACTAGCAAGGAGAGGTGCCAGAGCGGTAATGGAGCAGATTGCTAATCTGTCGACGGGTAACCGTCGCCAGGGTTCGAGTCCCTGTCTCTCCGCTTAAATTTTGCCTCGGGGTGTAGCGTAGCCCGGTTATCGCGCCTGCTTTGGGAGCAGGAGGCCGCAGGTTCGAATCCTGCCACCCCGACTACAATTGAAATAATGGTCGCATAGCTCAGCTGGATAGAGCACCTGCCTTCTAAGCAGGCGGTCGAAGGTTCGAATCCTTCTGCGATCACAAAAAGCTACTCAATCGAGTAGCTTTTTTGTTTTATGTAGATAGTTTTGATTTCTATTCTTAGAAATTTTAAAATAATGGTTCCATAGCTCAGCTGGATAGAGCAACGCACTTCTAATGCGTAGGTCGAAGGTTCGAATCCTTCTGGGATCACAGAAGCCACTCAAATCGAGTGGTTTTTTTGTTTTTAATCCTATTTTATTTATTTTTAGTTGTTGATGATAAAAAAAAACAATGATATGAGAATAGCAATACTAGGAGCTCATTTGGTTGGTAAAACAACATTGGCAGAAAAACTACATGAATCTTTTCCTGAATATGAGTTTTATCCAGAGCCTTATTTTGAACTACAGGAAATGGGTTTTGCTTTTTCTGAAATGCCTACCGGCGATGATTATAAGATACAGCTAGAGCATTCTTTAAAGCAAATTGTAAGAAGTAATAGAAATGCTATTTTTGACCGCTGTCCAATTGATCTTTTAGCTTATGCTCTTGCTGTTGATAATACACTAAATTTTTCATCAGTATTTACTAAAATTCAAAATGCAATTAAAGAAATTGACGTTTTTGTATGGGTTCCTATTGAAGAACCTGATAGAATTTCTTGTTCAGACTCCAATTTGCCTGAACTGAGATATGAGGTAAATGATCTTCTTGGCGAATTAATTGATGATTTTGATATAGAAGTAATTAAAGTGAAAGGAAATTTATCTGAAAGATTAAATCAAATTCAAAATAAAATAGAAGAGTTAAAGAGATAAAATAAATAAAGACCAAACATTCAAGAATGCTTGGTCTTTTTTCGTTTATAAGATTTGTTTTTAATGCAAATTACTGTTTATCAATAATTGTCAAATTCTTTACGTTTGTAAAAAGTATCGTCATTACTTTCAGAAGCAAGGCGCGATTCTTCAGTTGGATAATAAGAATTCAATACTCTTCTTTCGTACTCCCTATCAAAATCATTTTGCCAGTTATATCTGCTTGTTTTTCTAAATGTATCATATCCAATATTGTTTGCCATGACAATTTTAGTGTCTTTATTTATGCTTACAGAACCAATTGGTATAATAATATGGCTGTCTCCATCTTTGTATATAAATTCCTTTCCGTTTTCATTCGCAATTGCATCATGCACTTCATTACGACTGTCTTCTATTAATCCTTTATCAAGATTAACATCAAGATAAACAACTCGTTGCATATCTTTATTAACCCAAAGATTATCAATTTTTCCTATTGTGCGGTTGTCTCCGTCTACAATTTTCCAACCTCTTACATCCGAATAGTTTGAGGCAACTTTATAATCAGAAAGTTCATCTAATCTGTATAAATTTCTATCTTTATTTTCCATAGTTTCTTAATAATTAGCTGTGCTGTCTACACTAGAATTGTTTTCGATTTCCATTTTGTTTTCATTTCGCACTTGATCATCTCTCAAAAAGACATAATATACAAGTGCTGAGATTAATAGGACTGCTACAATCCACGGCCAAATTGGCTTCTTTTTCTCAATTTTAATTTCTGCCATAACCTTTATTTTTATTATGAATATTTAATTTTATAATAAAGGTACAAATGGAGATCGCGTTTGAAAGTATTTAATTTCGGATAGAAGTTATACAATTCCCAGTCGGCTAGAAAATTGATTTATAATGTTTTGCAAGCTTAGTTGCTTTAAATGTGTTTTTTGAAATTGTTTTTGTCACTTTGATAAACCCAATGTTTACTGGAGTTTCTTATGTTCTTAGATTATTTTGTAGTAAATTGCTAGTTCTTTTTTAAGTCTAACAAACGAAAAATTTTTACTACGCCCCATGAATGAAGAAATAAAATTATACCGAAACGCTAAGAAAACCAGAAACTTACTTTTCTATGCTAGCGCAATCAGTGTTTTAATAGCAATTATGCTTTTATATGGTATAGGAACTTTTGACGGAGTATTTAAAGTAAAACTTTCCATTGCTTCTGGTGCGATTCTTTTAATAATGCTTGTTTTAATATTTAAAATTCTTGCGAGCATAAAAGATAAGTCTCCCTTAATTCAAATAGATTCAAATGGTTTTTCTGGAAGAACCACTCCAGTGGCCAAAGCTTTTGGAAGAATAGAGTGGCAAGATGTTACCGATTTGCAATTGAATAAAGTGGGAGGTGATACTTTGGTTGCCGTTACAATTGAGAATGTAACCAAGTATGACGGCCGCGCTTCTAAGTTTCTTTGGAAACTGGCTTTTGATGAACAAAATTCGAAATTGAAGATAATGTACTCGGCTTCAGAAATTGATATGAATGAAAAAGCTCTTTATGACTTGTTTGTAAGTAATTGGAAAAAATAAAATCTTAGAAAAATTATTGTTAGTGATGGGGTTTATTATTTTTTTTAATTATTAAAATAGCTTAACTTAGTGTAAATGACATCAAATAACTTCAAATTTACACGTTTAATGCATTTTAAATATTTATCAATATTCCTGATTTTAATATCTTTTAAATCCAATTCTCAAATTGTTGAAGAAAAAAAGAATTTTCGAGCAGCAGATTCTTTATTGAAAGAAAATAGTTTTTCGGTTCATAAAGATAATTACTTTTTGACAGGAATTCCTTTAGATGAGCCTATAACCAGAAACTCTGCAGACGTAAAGTATCAAGTTAGTTTCAAACTAAGATTAAATTCTAAGCCTTTATGGGGTGGATTTTTCCCCTACTTAATGTATACCCAAAAAGCTTTTTGGGATATATATGCGAGCTCTAAGCCTTTTTCAGAAATTAACTTTAATCCGGGAGTTGCAATTGTTCGGCCTTTTTATTTAAAAGGAGGGAGATTAACATACGGGTCGATTTCAGTTGAACACGAGTCAAATGGTAGAGACTCCATCTATTCTCGAACATGGAATATGATCGCTTTTTCATTAAAATCTCAAGTTTCGCCAAGATGGATTGTTGGAATAAGAGGCTGGATTCCTATTGTTGATAAAGATGATAATCCAGGATTAACCCAATATGTTGGTTATGGAGAAGCCAGTGCAACTTATCAGATAAAACCGGGACGTTGGAGCGCAGATGTTCTTTTTAGGAAAGGCAGTGGGCTTATTAATTACGGATCTCTGCAGACACAACTTAATTGGCGACCTTATAAAAATGAAAATTATTACGTCACTCTTCAATGGTTTATTGGTTACACGGAAAGTTTAATAGATTATCAGGAACATACTAATATGGTGCGTATAGGTTTTACAATTAAGCCGGAAGGAATGGGCATCTTTTAAATTGCTCTAAATTATTTATTTGAATTTTTTGAGCTGATCAAAACATTGAGAATGAATCGTTTTACCTTGATGGTATTGCTCTAAAGTCATTCCGTATAATTTAATAGCACTATTATATTGGCCATTTTCAATGTCTTTTTTTGACTGAAGTGTCTTTTTGCTTTTATTTTTCGTAGAAGACATAATATTCTTGTTAGGATTTATTTGATTTTCCAGATCTTAAATTTATTGAGACGTTAAAAGTTTTATTTTTTCAATAGCTTCTTTGTTTTCATGTGCTACTTCTACTAATGCTAATAAAATATCATTTCTAAGTATTGTTTTGTTTCTTACATTTCTAATTAGTGCTTTACTTGGAGCAGGATGTCCTTTTTTGATGATACAAGAAATGGTAAGATCAACATATGTTACTGGTAAATGCTTATCTATAAATTCATAAGCTTTTTTATTGTGAGAATTATCTTCTTTAAAATTGCTATTATTGATTAATTTTGACATATATTTGCTAATTATTAACGGCATGGTTGTTAGTCTGTGTAAATGTAAGAATATTATTATATTTTGTATTCTTTTTAATGTTAAAAAATATATTTTAACTATATTTTGTTTGAATTTTAATGATGATGTATCACGAGAAACTAAGTAAATTCTTTAGGGATAAAGGATTAAAGCAGAAGGAAGTCGGGGCAATTTTAGGATTTAGCCCTGCAATGATTGGAAGGTATTTACATGGAACGGCTAATATAGGTTCTGAATTTATTCTTAGCTTAAGTAAAAACTTTCCCGATGTAGATTTGAATGATCTTTTTGCTCCCGATGGGCAAAATTTGGTTAATGAAGCTGGAGCAGTTTATGAAAAGCAAACTATTTTAAGTGATTTGCAAGAGATAGAAGGTCGTATTCACGATATTAGACTGCGATTAGCAAACAAAAAGTTTGAGGAATAGTAAATGGTTTTCCAAAAAATATCTAACAATTCTAAATTTTACAGTATTAATTTAACCACTCTTTTTAGAGTGGTTTTTTGTTGTGAAATACTTGATTTTTAGTTGAATGTATTCTAAGAGGTTAAGTTTTTTTTTATTAAATTTGGTTAACAATTTCTAGCAGTAACCAATATGGAAAAATTAAAACGACCGGTTTATGTTAAACCAGGAACAGATGATTTTTTTAAAAAGATGCGTTTAGAAGTGAATGAAACGGTCTTAAAAAACTCGTCTTTATATGTATTAAATGTTGTAAAGTCCCTCGGACTTTTGGCAGTATTTTTTTTATTCTACGTCTGTATTTTAATTTTTGGCAACCAGACCCCTTTACTATTTCTTTTTTACATTCTGGCTGGTATTACAATGATTGTTTTATTTATAAATGCTTTTCATGATGCTGCACATGGAGCTTTGTTCAAAAAGCCAAAGCATAATGAATGGTTTTTGTATGTTTTAGAACTCTTTGGGAGTAATCATTGGCTTTGGATGCGACGTCATATAAGTTTGCATCATGCTTATCCAAACGTGCCCGATTGGGATGTAGATATCAAACAAAGCGATATTATTAGAATATTCCCAAATAGTCCGTTGTTTAATTACCACAAGTATCAGCACATTTACATGTGGTTTATTTATCCTCTTTATAGCTTAAACTGGCTTTATATTAGAGATTTTAAAGACTTTTTTGGCACGAAGGATAATTATGTAAAAAGAGTAGTCGACAAGATTCCGAGGCAAGAAGTTTACAGAATGTTTGCGGCCAAGATTATTAATTTAACTTACCTGCTTTTTGTTCCAATGCTGCTTTTAAGCCAGCCTTGGTATACTGTTCTTTTTGCTTGGCTGTCTATGCATTTATGCGGAAGTGCCATTGGGGTTGTGGCACTGGTTTCGACCCACGTTGATGAAGATGCTCATTTTCCGGGTACAGATGAAGACGGAAACCTTTCTGACACTTGGGTGGTACATCAAATGATTGTAACTAAAGATTTTAGTACAGAAAGCAAATTGGCTAATTTTTTATATGGCGGATTTACGCATCACGTGGCACACCATCTTTTCCCAGCGGTTGGTCATACGTATTATCCTTATATTACGCCAATTATAAAACGATATGCAGCAGAATATAATTTGCCTTATACTTCGTACCCATTCTATCATGCCGTTCGTTCTCATTTTAGAATGTTGAAAAACAAAGGAGTAAAAGAAAATATTTTAGTGACAGGAGAGATATAGTTATTAAAAGCTATTTTATAAAAAAAGTCTGGTTCATTATTGAACCAGACTTTTTTTTTGAATTTGCTCCAGATGAGCGATACTTTTTTAACGTTATGCTTATTTTTTATTTATGATATTTTCCTTTTTAATGTTCAAGTCTTTTAAAAGGTTGCCTTTAATTTCAATATCAAAATTATCTTCTTTAAATACCGTTAGTTTTGATTCGGCAAATTTGTAGACATTAATTTTATTGTTTTTAACATCAATATACAAATCGTACGAATAATTGCTGCAGTCGTGCTGTTTACATCCCCAAGCGTGCAGTATATTATCTTGTTTTTCAAAAGGAGTTTCGGTATTCCAGTTTGCTACCATTTGATCATAGTCGGTTCCTAATAGTTTTTTTAATCTAGGAGCCAACTTGCTTTTGGTCAAAAACTGAGTTCCGATGACACTTTTATCAGCTAAAGCATATAAAGAATCATTTGGATTTAAAACGATGCTGTCTTCTTTTAAAGCTTCTGTTTTTATTGAAGTAGAATCTGTTTTGGGAATGCTTTTAAAGCTTTCTTTTTTGCACGAAACAAAGAGTAAACTGCTCAATATAACTGTCGAAATGTATGTGGCTCTGTAATTCATATAACTGATTTTTTTGAATTAATAAATTAATATACAAAGTCTTAATGGTCTAATTTTCATAAAGATATTAAAAATATTTTTTGTTTTGAAAGTAATTTATGAGGGATTTTGGACTCAAAAAACTAATTTTCTAGCTTTAAAGAAGAATTGTAAAAATCGTTTTTTAATATTTTTTGTTTAATTTCAATTTTTTAAATTATTAGGCAATGAATCACACTTTGAAAATTTTAGTTTTTTTTCTTTTCGGAATTAGCTCTTTACAAGCGCAAAATGAAGCCTATGTATCTTCATCTGAAGCTAAAATCTCAGACACGACTTTTGTAAACCTAAGAGATTATAGCAATGATTTTGTCTATGATATGAAATATGCTACAGAAGATAATTTTCTAAAAACTAAAGTATACGACTGTGCAGAATGCATGCTTCGTTTAAAGACGGTAAAAGCTTTAATTGCGGCCAATAATGATTTTTTGAAGAAAGGGTACCGAATCAAATTATTTGACTGCTACAGACCTTTAGATATTCAAAAAAGAATGTGGGAGATTGTGTCGAATCCAACTTATGTGGCAGATCCAAAAAAAGGCTCCATCCACAATAGAGGAGGAGCCGTAGATATTTCTTTGGTTGACATAGCAGGAAAAGAAGTGGATATGGGAACTTCTTTTGATTTTTTTGGAATTATGGCCAGTCATAATTTTAAACAGCTTTCAGAAGAAATTCTTTCCAAAAGAGCTTATTTAAAAAATACAATGGTTAAAAATGGCTTCAATTCATTTGATTCTGAGTGGTGGCACTATAATTTAAAAGCTGGTTTAAAAGATAAAATTTCTAATCAAAAGTGGAAATGCGATTGATTTACTCAACGCATCTAATATTCTCCATGAAATAAGTATTGGGATTGGTTACCTTTCCGGTTAACTCAGATGTTAACTCTCTTTTTACAACATAATCCTCTATGTTTGTCAAGTATTTTATACGCATAATCGAGATAGGAGATTTTTTTAATTCCTCGTAATTGTCTTTCATGAACATAAAAATTCCTGTATTTATGCGGTTGTTAAAATCTTTATCGTCACGAATTAATGTTCCGCAATTTTCTTGGTTGATATGCATTAAGGTTACAATTTTTCCGTTTTCTAATTGTAGGAAGATTTTTGAATTTTTATCAAAGCAGTTTGCCTTAATAAAATCTTTACTTTTTTGAATAGCCTGAAGATTTAAAGTTGGCAATCCGTCGGTTTGTGCTAATGAAAAGAAAATGTAATCAAAGTTTCCTCCAAAATATTTTTCGCTCATTAAATACTCATTAGTTATTTTATAGCTTCCAATTGAGTCATTTACATTTACACTGTATTCACATGGTTTTTGTGCAAATGCGGTAATAGTCAATAAAAAAAGAGTTAGTGTAATTAGTTGTTTCATTGTATTAGTTTATTTTGGTGCAAATTAAAACTATTTTGTTAGCTTTTACATCAGTTGTAAAAAAACAATACAAATTACCGCCATTTTTTATTTTCCACTTTTTTCTAATGTTTTCTACCGTCTCGGGAAAATTGCGAGTCGTAATATTCGCCTGCTGATTTGCCAGCTCACTCTTCATTTCATTTTTGTTGTATGGAATAACTTTTTTAATCTCAAATTTTCTTCCAGGAAAATCAATTAAATCCTCAGAAGTATACAAATGAGAATGTTTATGAAGTTTATCCATTTGAAAAGTGACGCTTACTTCATCAAAACCACCAGATTTCATAATCGCGGCATTGGGTTCGTAAAGATATTTCTTTGGAAAATCAAAGGACGGATACGAGATTTTATCACCCAAAACAAACTCAAAAACTTCTGTTTTTTCTTTTAGAATATTAGTAGTTTTTAAAGTTACGTTGCCTGAATAACCTTTATGTATTTCAAAAAGCAGTTCCTTAACTTCATTTTCGAGCGCTATAATATGAATGTTCTTTACATTTTTTAATTCTGACAATCCCGCTGAAATATCTAATAACGGCGCTGTTTTAATTAAAATATGATCTGATTTTTCGAAATAAAAATCCAGCAGTTCTGGAACATTAGGAAGACAATCTTTCAGCATAAAAACTTTGCCTTTACTGTCATTTCTTCTTGAAGGATCAATATAAATCCAGTCAAATTTCTGATTGGTTTCTTCTAATAAATGAAGAGAATCTCCGGCATGAAAAGTGCAATTTTCAACTTTTAACTGGTTAAAATTGTGCGATACAATGGCAGACAATTCTTCGTTTATTTCGCAATGGGTTATCGATTTAATTTTTTTAGAAAAATAATAATCATCAACACCAAAACCTCCAGTTAAATCAATTAAAGATTCGCCAGAAATTAAAGAAGCTTTGTAAGCCGCTGTTTTTTCTGAAGAAGTTTGTTCTACTGATATTTTGCTCGGGTAAATTATATTTTCCGTAGCAAACCAAGTCGGCAGTTTTTCTTTGGCCTTTGTTCTGGCTTCAATCTGATTTAAAATTAAAATCCAATCCGCCTCTGGAAACGGATTTTTTTGCAACGCCAATTTTGTTACATCTGCACCAGTATTTTGGATTATAAATTCCTGTATTTCTTGATGCAAAATAGAAGTGTTCAATGCTAAATTCTTTCGGTTAATACGGAGACAATTTTATTATTAGGAAAAAATTCTTTTAAAATTACTTTAATCATTGTAAAAACAGGAATGGCTATAATCATACCCACAATTCCAAACGTAATACCGCTGATTAAGATAACCAAGAATATTTCTAATGGGTGCGAATTTACACTTTTTGATGAAATTATAGGCTGGCTAACATTATTGTCAATGGCCTGAACCACTAAAAAACCAATAATTACATAAATAGTTGTAGGAAGAATTTCTGATTGAAAATCTTTCCCAATCATACTTATCATGGTTAATAGCCCAGCCAAAGTGGTTCCGATAATTGGTCCCAGATAGGGTATTATATTTAGAATGGCACATAAGAAAGCAATCACAAAAGCATTTTTATTTCCAAAGATCAGTAAGACAATTAAGTAAAGAATAAAAACAACGATTAATTGCAATAATAAACCAATAAAATAGCGAGTCAGTAGATGATTTATTTTAGTAATAGAACTTAAAATTTTATCCTCATTGGAGTCTGGTAGTATTCTTCTTGCCTGATCTTTAAAGATATCCTGATCTTTAATAAAAAAGAAAGTAATAAAAAACACAGAAACCAATCCCATTCCCATATTGGCCATAAAATTGATTATCGAATTGATGAATCCTGTAAAATAACTGAAATCTAAAACAGAAGTAAGTTTAGAATCTTTTATCACTTTATTTAAATCAATATGCTGAATATTAAAGTACTCCTCAAGATGTCTTTCTGCCTCTATAAAATTAGTTTGAAGATGTGCAGTATCTAGTAATGCTAAATTATTGGCTTGAGAGATAATTAAAGGAACAAACAAAAGGATGAAACCTACAATTAGAAATATAAAAAGGATGATGGTGGTGGTAGCCGCCAACGAATTGCTGAATTTTAATTTATTCTTTAAAAATAAAACTAACGGATTCGCAATTAAACATAGTATTAAAGAAATGCACAAATAAACAATAACAGTTTGTATTTCATATAAAAAGTATAAAATGATGCCAATTATTAAGATTGTAGCTAAAGCTCTTAAAATTCCGTTTGAAATAGTTTTTGACGTGATCATGCTTAAAATTTAGATTATAAATATAAGGAAAAGCATTTATATTTCTAATTTTCGGGAGTTCTAAAATAATTGGCAAAAAAAAGGCGAGATGATTTCATCTCGCCTTTAATTAAGTTTTTTTATTATGGTTGTGCAAAAGAGGCTCTAGCTCCTCCAGTCGTAAAAATAGCCGATATTCTGTTTTTTTGACCAGTTGAAAACATGTACATTGCAGCATCGTCAACATAATCCATGTAGTTCATTGTCATTTCTACAGGTGTTCCAGAGCAAGTGCTGTAGTGTGGATATGCAGGAACTCCATAGTTTTCCTCATTGTGAGTAGGAGTGTCAGCAACAAGATCGCTTCCGCAAGTTGCATCTCCCCAAATATGACGTAAATTCATCCAATGGCCTACTTCGTGTGTGGCAGTTCTTCCTAAGTTGAACGGTGCGTTTGCTGCACCAGATAAACCGAAATAACGAGGATCTATTACCACTCCGTCAGTTGCAGAAGAACCTCCAGGAAATTGAGCATATCCTAAAATTCCGCCTCCAATGTTGCAAGACCACATGTTTAATTTTGTAGTTGGAGAAGTAGGAGCAATTCCTCCTTGAGCAGTTTTTTTCATTGCATCATTTGTTCCCCAAGAAGTTTTAGTTGTAGATTTTCTAATAACTTGGTCTAAAACAAAAGTAATTCCAATGTTAGCTTTAACTCCTGAGAATAATGCTGGTACATTATTGTAATCTGAGTTTAAAGCATTAAAATCTTTGTTTAAAACATCAATTTGTGATTGAATTTGTGCGTCCGAAATGTTTTGTGCAGCAGTTCTGTAAAGAACATTCACTACAACTGGAATTTCGATTTTTCCATTTACCAAACGGCCTGTAAAATTTGAACCTGCATGTGTTGCAGTAAAAGTTTCAATTTCGTTCATTCTAATAGCCAATGATGGATCAGCTTTTAATTGCGCTTCTAAAACGTCTTGTGTTGCGCATCCTCTTCTAGAAGCAACACTCGCATCTGGATTAGCAGAATCTGCTGATTGGTCATTTTGACAAGCAAATAGCATTAAGGCTACAAATGTGGTAATAATAACTTTTTTCATAATAATTTGGGTTTTTTGTTATAAAATTGTTGATTAGTTAAACATTGCAGCAATTTTATAACAAAAAAATATTGTGGAAAAATATTACAAAGAATATTTTGTCAGAAATTTTACAAACCCTTACAAACACTGATTCCTACAAAATTTGACTAAAAAATATTAATAAGTTTTTTCTTTCTTTTGTGTTTTTAAAATGCATTTCGTCGTGATTATCTGTCGTTTATCGATAATTTAAAATGAGTAAATTGATTTAAAAATGAAATAAAATGAATAGAAAGAGAATTTTTTACAAAGAAATAATCTCATAAAGCGCAATACTCGCAGCCTGAACCACATTCATACTGCTGTTTTTGCCAAACATATTGATATGCACGATTTGGTGTGAAAGTTTTAGAAGTTCTTCAGATATTCCGTTGATTTCGCTTCCTATTAAAAGCGCTATTTTTTTATTTTTTGGAATAATAACTTCTTTTAAAGGTTTGCTATTAGAAGCTATTTCTAGAGAGATAATTTCAAAATCATTATCCAGTAGAAAAGATTGAAGCGCAGTAAAATCTTCAACAACAGAATGTGCTACATGAAGATGCGTGCTTCGGGAAGTTTTATTGATTTTACGAGGTGTAAGCGGAATATCTTTTCCGTAGAAAATAATATTTTCAACTCCAAAAGCTTCCGAAATTCGGAACAAAGAACCAATATTCTGCTGAAAGTAAATATGATCGCAAACTAATGTAATGGGAAATGTTTTTCTCTCAAATTGATTTTCTTCGTGAGTCAGTTGCACCTTCTAAAATTTAATTAGTAAAAATATAATTGATAATGTTTGCGCCCATTTTTAAGGCTTTGTCTCTTACGTTTGCAGGGTCATTATGAACTTCGGGATCTTCCCAGCCATCGCCTAAGTCACATTCGTAAGTATAAAGTAAAACCAGTTTATTATCTATAAAAATTCCAAATGCTTGCGGACGCGTTCCGTCGTGTTCGTGAATTTTCGGCAATCCGTTTGGAAAAGGGAAAGGTTTCTGAAAAATAGGATGATTCGCTGGAATTTCAACTAAACTATTATTTGGGAATATCTTTTTGATTTCTTTTCTAATAAATTGATCCATTCCGTAATTGTCATCAATATGCAGAAAACCGCCAGCAGTAAGATAATTTCTCAAATTTGTTACGTCGGCATCGCTAAAAACTACATTTCCGTGTCCGGTCATGTGCACAAACGGATACGAAAATAAATCTGGATTGCTTGGTTCTACAGTCGAAGGTTTGTTTTTGATGCGAGTATTAATATTTGCGTTGCAAAAACTAATCAGATTAGGCAAAGAAGTAGGATTTGCATACCAGTCGCCACCACCGCTGTATTTAAGCAAAGCAATTTCTTGTGAAAAAGAAGAGATTGAAAAAAGGAATAATAGGTAAAATATTTTTTTCATGTAAGTTTAATGCTCTTATATGTTTAAAAGGCTTCTTTTGTCATCCTGAGGAACGAAGGATCACACTAGAAATTCCTCACCGTTTGTCGCCAATCTTTGTCTAATCGAGTGAGATCCTTCGTTCCTCAGGATGACAAACTTTGCGGTTAATTATTCATTAAAAAAAACAACACTATGACAAGCCACAACAGCAGCTGTTTCTGTTCGTAAACGTGTATTTCCTAAAGCTACGGGTTTGTAATTGTTTTCTAATGCCAATTCAATTTCTTTTTCAGAAAAATCGCCTTCTGGCCCAATTAAGATCGTAACATCTTCATTTGGTTTTAAAACTTCTTTCAACGATTTTTTGTCGGTTTCTTCGCAATGTGCAATTAACTGCAAGCCATTTTGCTTTTGCTTAATGAATTCTTTCAACGAAATAGCTTCATTTAATTTCGGAAGAAATGTTTCGTTGCATTGTTTCATTGCCGAAAGAATGATTTTTTCAAAACGATCTCGATTAATCACTTTTCTTTCAGAACGATCACAGAAAATAGGCGTGATTTCCTGAATTCCAATTTCGGTAGCTTTTTCCAGAAACCATTCAAAACGATCGTTCATTTTAGTTGGCGCAACAGCCAAGTGCAAATTAAACTTTGGTTTTTCGGCATTCGTAATGTTAAGGACTTCAACAATACATTTATTGTCTGAAGCCAATGTAATCTGAGTTTCAAACAATAGCCCAGAACCATTGGTAACATACAGAATATCTGCATCTTTTTTTCTAAGGACTTTTATAATATGACGGCTTTCTTCTTTATCAAAAGAAAAACTTTCGGTTGTTTCGTCTATATTCGGATTAAAAAATAACTGCATGATTTAAAATTCGATTCTTGCTTTAGAAACCACAGCAGAAGTTTCAAAACGATTAGATAAGTATTTTTGGTATCCTACAATTCCAATCATTGCAGCATTGTCTGTTGTATATTCAAATTTCGGAATAAAAGTTTTCCAGCCGTATTTGCTTTCGGTCTCTTTCAGCGTATTTCTAATTCCTGAATTTGCAGAAACTCCACCGCCAATTGCAATTTGTGTAATTCCGGTTTCTTTTACGGCTAATTTAATTTTATCCATTAAAATTTCAATAATCGTATGCTGAATAGAAGCACAAATATCAGTCAGATTTTCTTCAATAAAATTCGGATTCTGCTGTTTGTTTTTTTGAATGAAATACAAAATAGCTGTTTTTAATCCGGAGAAGCTAAAATCTAATCCCGGAACTTTTGGTTTGGTAAAAGGAAAAGCTTTCGGATTTCCTTCTTTTGCATATTTATCAATCAACGGTCCGCCAGGATAAGGAAGTCCAAGAATTTTAGCGCTTTTGTCAAATGCTTCACCTACAGCATCGTCTGTGGTTTCTCCAATAATTTCCATATCAAAAAAACTATTCACTTTTACAATCTGAGTATGTCCTCCGCTAATGGTTAAAGCTAAAAAAGGAAATTCTGGTTTATCATATCCTTCTTCATCAATAAAATGAGCTAAGATATGAGCATGCATATGATTTACAGCAATTAGCGGCACATTTAAAGCCAATGACAATGATTTACTGAAGGAAGTCCCCACCAATAAAGAGCCCATTAATCCTGGTCCTTGCGTAAACGCGATTGCGCTTAACTGTTCTTTTTGTACATTTGCTTTACGAAGTGCAGCATCTATTACAGGGACAATATTCTGCTGATGTGCTCGGGAAGCCAATTCAGGAACAACACCTCCGTATTGATTATGAATTAATTGATTGGCAACAACATTTGACAATACTTTGCCGTTATGTAAAACCGCGGCAGCAGTATCATCGCATGAACTTTCGATGGCTAGAATAAAAACCTCTGGATTTTGCATATAAAGGCACAAATTTTGAATTATATTTGACAAATCAAACGATTATATTTCTTTGATTTAAGCAGTGCCCCAAAATTAAAGAATTTTTATCAAAAACAGCCGTACTTTGTCTGTTCAAAATAAATTAAAAGAAAAACTAAAATTAAAGAAGCTATCAAAAAAGTAAAAAAAATAATATCACGAATCCTAATGGGGTTGCTTTTACTTTTGTTAGCGCTCGCTATCATACTATCTCTTCCTGTCGTTCAGACACAGATTGCCAATTATGTTACCAACTCATTGAACGAAGATTACAAGGTTAATATTAATGTTGAAAAAACGGCAATCAATATTTTTGGCGGAGTAAAATTGAAGAATGTAACGATTTTAGATCATCATAAAAAAACGATGATTTATTCGGATATCATTACTACCGATATTGCCAGTTTTAGCAGATTGTTGGACGGAGATTTAATTTTTGGAGATTTGCGTTTAACAGGTTTGATTTTTAATCTGAAAACCTACAAGGGAGAAGACGAGAACAACATCAATAAGTTTATACAGGCTTTTGAAGTTGAAAATACTCCTAAGAAAAAGTCGACGAAACATTTTTTGCTAACGGCAAAGAATGCTTATATCGAAAAAGGAAGGTTTTCTGTTGTCGATGAAAATAAAACTACACCTCAATTTCTGGATTTTACAAAGCTAAATGCCTATATCAGTGAGTTTAAATTGTATGGGCCAGATGTAAATACAAATATTCACCGGTTTTCTTTTATGGATCACCGCGGTTTGTATGTTTCTAATTTTGCGGGAAAATTTAGTTATACTAAAAAACAGATTAAAGTTGAAAATCTGGCTATTAAAACCAAAAGATCCTCTATTTATGGTTTAGCCATCTTAAATTATAAACCGTCAGATTTTCTTGACTTTACAGATAAAGTTCGATTTAATGTTGTGATAGATTCTTCTTCTATTGCAACAAACGATATTCGTCATTTTTGTGATGGTTTGGGGAAAAATCAGCATTTTAAACTGAAAACAAAGCTAGATGGTCCGCTAAATAATATGACGCTTACAAAGTTAAGATTGAGCGATACAAACGGATCAAAAATTAACGGGACAATCAATTTTAGAAATCTTTTAGGCAGCAAAGAGCAGAAGTTTTCTATGGATGGAAAATTTGATAAACTGCTTTCTAGTTATGATGATTTGGTGATTTTGCTTCCAGGAGTTTTAGGAAAAAGACTTCCGAAGGAAATGAAGAAAATCGGTAAGTTTAATATCGTCGGAAAAGCAAAAGTAACGACCACAGAACTAGAAACAGCTTTTAAAATTGCTACTGATATAGGGAACGGACAGGTTGATCTTCATATGAATAATATGGACTTTATTGATCGCGCTTCTTATTCTGGGAATATAATTTTAACGAATTTTGATGTCGGAACTGTTTTAAGTAGAAAAGATATTGGCAGAACTACATTGAATCTTGATGTGGATGGAGTTGGTTTTACTGAGAAATATTTGAATACCGTTATTAAAGGAGATATTGCGAAACTAGATTACAATAAATATACCTACAATAATATAGTAGTAAACGGAAACTTTAAGCTTCCTTATTATAAAGGGCAAATTGCGATAAACGATCCAAACTTGAATTTAAGTTTTGATGGTTTACTGGATTTGAGCAAAAAAGAAAATCGTTATGATTTTCATATCAATGTTGAAAATTCTGATTTGCGAAAACTTAAGTTTGTCAAAGATTCAATTTCGCGTTTTAAAGGAGATGTTGTCGTTCAATTAACTGGAAATTCTATCGAAAATCTGCAAGGAGACATTTTTATTAATGATGCAGAATATGAAAACCCAAAATCGACTTATGCTTTTGATCAAGTGAATTTGAACTCCAGTTTTGATGCCGATCGTTTGAGAACCATCACGATTAGTTCGAATGATGTGGTTGACGGAAAAATTGTGGGTAAATTTAGATTTGATCAATTGGATAAATTGGTTATGAATTCTGTCGGTAGTTTATATACCAATTACAAGCCTTATAAAGTTAGAAAAGGGCAGTTTTTACGATTTAATTTCCGTGTTTATGATAAAGTGGTCGAAATGCTTTATCCCCAAATTAATATTGATTCCTCTACCGTTGTGCGCGGAAAGATAGATTCGGATTTGCAAGAATTTAAATTTCGATTTAGATCTAAAAAAATTACAGCAGACAAAAATACCTTTGATAATATCCGTATTAATATTGATAATAAAAACCCGCTTTATAATGCTTATGTCGAATTAGATAGTATTAAGACGCCTTATTATAAAATACGTGATTTCAATTTGATTAATGTCACATCAAACGATACTCTTTATGTGCGTTCGGAGTTTAAAGGAGGAAATCAGGGTGAGGATTACTTTAATCTGGATTTATACCATACTATAGATAAGAGTAAAAACAATATTGTCGGGATCAAGAAATCTGAAATGAAGTTTAAGGATTATATCTGGTACTTAAATGAAGATGCTGAAAAGGATAATCAGATTATAATTGATCAATTTTTTAAAAACTTCACATTTGATAATATCGTTTTATCTCACGAAAACCAAAAAATTGATTTAAACGGAGTGATAAAAGGATCCGATTATAAAGATCTCGAACTGACTTTTGAAGATGTTGATATTAATAAAATTACACCTGTAAATTCCAAGTTTGTATTTGATGGTAATTTGAATGGAAATGTCAATTATAAGCAGAATAAAAATGTTTATCAGCCCACGGCATCCATAAAAATCGACCATCTGGTTATGAATAAAACAGAATTAGGCACGCTTAATTTTGATATTTCTGGAGATGAAAGTTTTAAAAAGTTTACAGTTAATTCATCGATTCAAAATGGCTTTACCGAATCGTTTAGGGCAAACGGAACTTTTGCTGTAGAGAATAAAGAAACAGTTATGGATATGAGCTTGAAACTTGAAGGTTTCAATTTGGCTACGTTAGGAACTATCGGTGGAGATGTTTTATCTAATGTTCGTGGTTCTGTTTCTGGAAATGCTGCTGTTATTGGGAATTTGAAAAAACCAGAAATCAACGGTCGTTTGTATGTAGAAAAGGCAGGAATGACCATTCCGTACCTAAATACAGATTACGAACTTAGCGATCGAACGGTAATTGATTTAACAAACGAGAAGTTCTTGTTTAGAAATAATCAGCTGACGGATACTAAATACAACACAAAAGGTTTGTTGAACGGAAGTATTGAGCATAATAATTTTGGAGATTGGAAATTAGATTTGAATATTACTTCTAAACGATTAGTAGCGCTTGATACAAAAGATAGTGATGATGCAGCCTATTTTGGAACTGCATTTATAAACGGATCTGCCAGTATAAAAGGTCCTGTTGATGCTCTGTTTATTAAGGTAGATGCAAAATCTGAAAAAGGAACCGAGGTTAAGATTCCAATTAATAATACGCAAAGTGTTGGAGAAAGCAGCTGGATTCATTTTGTGACACCAAAAGAAAAGTATAATCTCGCCAATGGAATTGTAGAAAAAACCAGAGATTATAATGGACTTGAGCTAGAATTTGATTTTGATATTACGCCAGATGCTGAAGTAGAAGTTATTCTAGATCGAAATTCGGGTCATGGTATGAAAGGAAAAGGATACGGATCGCTTTTATTTAAAATTAATACTTTGGGTAAGTTTAATATGTGGGGGGATTTCCAGGCATACGAAGGAACTTATAACTTTAAATATGGCGGACTTATCGATAAAAAGTTTACGGTTAAAAAAGGAGGTTCTATTATTTGGGAAGGAAACCCAATGCGTGCCCAACTGAATTTGGAAGCCGTTTATAAAACACAGGCCAATCCAGCGGTGCTTTTAGATAATACTTCTTCGTTCAATAAAAAAGTTCCTGTAGAAGTTGTTATTGGGTTGAGAGGAGATTTGGCTAGTCCAGAACCTAATTTTGATATTCAGTTCCCATCAGTAAGTAATGTTTTAAAATCGGAAATACAGTATAAATTGGATGATAAAGATATTCGTCAGACACAAGCGCTTTATTTATTGTCAACTGGTTCCTTTATGAGTACCGATGGATTCAGCCAAGGAGATTTCTCTGGAACATTAACAGAGACGGCTTCAAGTCTACTGGGTGGAATTATCAAATCGGATAATGATAAAGTAAACATCGACTTAAATTATATTGCAGCAGATAGAAGAACAGGACAGGAGGTTGACGGTCAGTTTGTGGCCAATATATCATCTCAGGTAAATGAACGAATTACAATCAATGGTAAATTGGGAGTTCCTGTTGGAGGTGTAAACGAATCGGCTATTGTGGGAGATATTGAGATTTTGTATCGTGTAAATGAAGATGGCACGATGAACCTTCGCTTATTCAATAAAGAAAATGATATTAATTATATAGGACAAGGAATTGGTTATACGCAAGGAGTCGGTATTTCGTACGAAGTAGATTTTGATACCTTTAGCGAGCTTGTCAATAAGCTGTTTAAAAGCCATAAAATTGAAAAAGCAGTAAAAGGTTCTTCTGCCGATCAAATGCAGGATTCTTATCTAAATCCGGATTATATGAATTTTACAAGTAAAAAAGATTCAGAGAAAAATAAAAAGAAAGCAAAAGAAGACGAGGAGAAAAGAAAGAAAGAAGAAGAAAAGAAGAAAAAGGAGCAGTCGCAAACACAAACTCCAAATAATAACAATCAGGGGCTGATTCCAGACAACGATTATTAACACTTTGTTAAAAATAGACATTTATAAAACCATTATTCTCGATAATGGTTTTTTTTGTGCTAAATTTAGGCGCTCTAATAGAATTTTCCAAGTGAGCGGGAAATTCTGATTTTTATAACACTTCATCAGGGTATTGTTAATTTTGACGATTTAATTAAAAAAATACGGTTTTATTATTTTTAATGAAATTTTTTCCTAGAAAAAACTTATTAACGAAAACGTTTGAATTTAACAGATTTTATTAATTTATGATAATCGTAACCCGAAAAGTGCTGAATGTTTGCTAATTTTACACTTTAATACTTAAATAATGCCAAAAACAATAAAAAAAGTAGGTGTTCTTACCTCAGGAGGAGATTCACCTGGAATGAATGCTGCAATACGATCAGTTGTTCGAACTTGCGCATACCATAATATAGAATGCATCGGAATTTATAGAGGGTACCAGGGAATGATTGAAGGTGACTTCAAAGAAATGGGACCACGAAGCGTAAATAATATTGTAAACAAAGGTGGAACGATCTTAAAATCGGCTCGTTCAGTTGAGTTTAGAACCCCTGAAGGTAGAAAGAAAGCACACGAAAACCTAGTTAAGGCTGGTGTAGATGCTTTAGTTGTTATTGGCGGTGATGGTAGTTTTACTGGAGGATTAATTTTTAATTCAGAATTCGATTTCCCAATAATGGGAATTCCTGGTACAATTGACAATGATATTTATGGTACAAGTTTTACTTTAGGGTACGACACGGCTTTAAATACTGTTGTAGACTGTATCGATAAAATTAGAGACACAGCAAGTTCTCATAACCGTCTTTTCTTTGTAGAGGTTATGGGTAGAGATGCGGGTCATATTGCTCTTAACGCTGGTATTGGTGCAGGAGCAGAAGAAATTCTTATTCCTGAAGAAGATTTAGGTTTAGATCGTCTTTTAGATTCACTTCAAAAAAGTAAAGCATCAGGAAAATCATCTAGTATTGTTGTAATTGCAGAAGGAGATAAAATTGGTAAAAACGTATTCGAATTAAAAGATTATGTTGAAGCTAATTTACCAGAATATGATGTACGTGTTTCTGTATTAGGGCACATGCAGCGTGGTGGTTCGCCATCTTGTTTTGACCGTGTTTTGGCAAGCCGTTTAGGAGTTAAAGCAGTTGAATCTTTAATTGAAGGAAAATCGAACTATATGGTTGGACTTCGTGAAGATAAAGTGATTTTAACGCCGCTTGAGCAAGCTATTAAAGGGAAATCAGAAATTGATAGAGAATTATTAAGAGTGTCTGACATCATGTCGACATAACCAATATAAAGTTTAAAAAGAGAGAGAAGTTTATTGTGAGGAAATTAGACTTTGAATTAGTGTAATAAAAACAAAAGCAAAAAATTTAGTAAAATGTCAAAAGTAAAATTAGGAATAAACGGATTTGGACGTATCGGAAGAATCGTTTTTAGAGAGTCTTTCAATAGAGATAATGTAGAAGTTGTTGCAATCAATGACTTGTTAGACGTAGACCACTTAGCTTATTTATTAAAATATGATTCAGTTCACGGTCGTTTCAACGGAACTGTAGAAGTTAAAGAAGGAAAACTATATGTAAACGGAAGAAATATCCGTATCACTGCAGAAAGAAATCCTGCTGACTTAAAATGGAACGAAGTTGATGTAGATGTAGTAGCGGAATGTACTGGTATCTTCACAACTATCGAAACTGCAAGCGAGCACTTAAAAGGTGGAGCTAAGAAAGTTATCATTTCTGCTCCTTCTGCTGATGCTCCAATGTTTGTAATGGGAGTAAACCACGAAACTGCAAAAGCTTCTGATTTAGTTGTTTCTAACGCTTCTTGTACTACAAACTGTTTAGCTCCATTAGCTAAAGTTATCCACGATAATTTCGAAATCGTTGAAGGTTTAATGACTACTGTTCACGCAACTACTTCAACTCAAATGACAGCTGACGGACCTTCTAGAAAAGACTGGAGAGGTGGACGTGCTGCTGCAATCAACATCATTCCTTCTTCAACAGGTGCTGCTAAAGCGGTTGGAAAAGTTATCCCATCTTTGAATGGAAAATTAACTGGAATGTCTTTCCGTGTACCTACTGCTGACGTTTCTGTTGTAGATTTAACTGTAAAAGTGGCTAAAGAAACTACTTACGAAGAAATCTTGGCTGTATTGAAAAAAGCTTCAGAAAACGAAATGAAAGGTATCTTAGGATACACTGAGGATGCAGTTGTTTCTCAAGACTTTATTTCAGATAAAAGAACTTCTATCGTTGATGCTGGTGCAGGAATCGGTTTAAATTCGACTTTCTTCAAATTAGTTTCTTGGTATGACAATGAGTACGGATACTCAAGCAAATTAATCGATTTATCTGTACATATTGCAGGTTTAAAATAATAATATATATTTTTGCAAAATCCCGTTACTTTACAATAACGGGATTTTCTTATTTTGTTACTTCTATAATTAATGTAAAAAGTACACTTTTAAATTAAGAATAGAGAAACCTAATTCCAAAAACGAAACAAATGAAATTAATAGTTGACAGTGGATCTACTAAAGCCGATTGGATTGCGATAGATGATAATGGAAAAGTATTATTCACAACACAAACTTTAGGATTAAATCCTGAAATTCTAGACGAGCCAGAAATTATCGAAAGATTAAATGACCGTTTTGATATCTTACAAAATAAAAAAAATGCTACACATTTATTCTTTTACGGTGCCGGATGTGGTACAGATAGAATGAAAGAGTGGTTGAAAAGAATTTTTCAAGAATATTTTTCTAACGCAATTGTAGACGTTCAAGAAGATACTTATGCAGCTGTTTATGCAACAACTCCAAAAGGAGAAGAGGCAATAGTTTCAATCTTAGGAACAGGTTCTAACTGCAGTTATTTTGATGGAAAAGTATTGCATCAAAAAGTACAATCATTAGGATACATTGTTATGGATGATTGTAGTGGTAATGTTTTTGGAAAAGAACTAATTAGAAAATACTATTTTAATAAAATGCCTAAAGAATTGGCTGTTGAACTTGAAAAAGAGTACGACGTTGATCCGGATTTTATTAAAAACAAATTATATAAAGAACCAAATCCTAATGCTTATTTAGCTACTTACGCTAAATTCTTAATTAAGCATAAAGACACTGAGTTCTGTAGAAAAATCATCTTCAAAGGAATGAAGTCATTCGTTAAGAATTACATCAAACAATTTGATAACTGCAAAGAAGTTCCGGTACATTTTGTTGGTTCTATTGCATTTTACTTGAAAGACGAATTACAAGAGACATTTAACAAATATGAACTTCAATTGGGTAATGTTTTAAGAAGGCCTATTGACGGATTAATTGCTTACCATGTCGCTAATCAATAGTTCTGGTTTTATGGAAATTGCCATTATTGCTCATGATGGAAAAAAAGCGGATTTAATTGATTTCCTAATCAAAAATGAAGCTGTTTTGCATAATGAAAAGATAAGGCTTATTGGTACTGGTACTACGGGAGGAAAAGCAGAAGCTGCGGGGTTTAAAACTCAAAGAATGCTATCTGGACCTCTTGGAGGCGATGCGCAAATTGCAGGAAGAGTAGCGGAAGGAATTACGCAGATGGTTTTCTTTTTTAAAGATCCTTTGTCAAGCCATCCGCATGAAGCTGATATTAATATGCTAATTCGTGTTTGCGATGTGCATAATGTGCCGCTGGCAACCAATGAAGCAACGGCACAATTATTATTAGATGCTATTGCACAGCGATTATAGAAATTTCTACATTAACATTTTTTGGCAAACAAGCCACTTGAACCGTTTCACGAGCTGGAGCGGTTTTTTCGTTAAAATAAGAACCGTAAACCGTGTTTATTGCTCCAAAGTTATTCATGTCCATGATGAAGATAGTTGACTTAACAACATTTTCAAATGTCATACCTGCTGCTTCAAGAATAGCGGCAATGTTTTGCATAACCTGATTAGTCTCGTCATTAATGTTGTCTGTAACCAACTCTCCTGACTCAGGATTGATTGCAATTTGTCCAGAAGCATAAAGTGTGTTTCCAGATAATACGGCTTGATTATAAGGCCCGATTGGAGCCGGAGCTTTCTCGGTGAAAATGATCTTTTTCATAATAAAATTTTATTTTGATTCGAAAGTATATTATCTATTTGAAACGCTTCGTTTGTTCCATTTGATATCGCTAAGCATACCAGATTTAATTCCGATGAAGAAGTTCCAGTTAGAATTTGTACCCAAGGGCTGCCAGTTAAAGGCCATTCTCCAGCTTAACAAATCTCTTTCAAAACGGAATTGTGTAAAGGTAACTCCTTTTTGCACAAAATCGTATCCTGTAGAAACCCCAGCTTTCCATTTAGGGGTAAGATCTGTATTAATAGAAACCATGATAGAGTTTCCAGAAATAGTGCTTTCTCGTTTGATGTTTGAATAGGTTAACGAATAGGCAAGTGTCATATCCCACGGAACTTTCGAATTGAAGAATTCTGTGATTACATCATCTTTTTCGGGTTCATTGGCAAACTGACTGTTACGGCTGTCATTTAAGTCGGTATTGGTACCAAATAAGTCATCGCTTCGACCTCCGTTTCGCTGACTCTGTGTATTTTGTTCTTTTTCTTTTCCGCTTCCTTTATTCGAGAATGAATAGTTTACAGTTACGTTTGCACTTGTCATTCTGAATAAACTTCCGCCATTGTCAATGTTGAATTTGTCAATTTTGTTACCACCATTATCAATCGCATAAGGATCTAATGTAGCACCAAAGTTCATATTCATTTTATTGTCAAAAAACTGTGTTCCACCACTAACTAATACAGGCTGCCATCCAAATGTTGATTTTCCGTCAGCATTAAAATTGTAGCTTGTGCTAAAGTTTAAGTTGTTTAACAGCATTATTTTTTTAGGTTCTGTTTTTGTGCTGTCTCGATCTCTTACTTTAGCTTCAAAAGTATTGCTCAAAGCAAAACCAACAATGTTTGAATTGTCTTTTCCTGGCGATCCATATATTCCGCTTTCAAATCGCGTATACTCAGAAGTAATTCTGCCAGAAGCATCAACAGCATATGTGTCGTAATATTTTTCAAAACTTGGAGTATAGGCATAAGTTACACTCGGACGCATTACGTGTCGAATAGATTGGAT
Source organism: Flavobacterium tyrosinilyticum (assembly GCF_023656565.1). Classification (GTDB taxonomy): domain Bacteria; phylum Bacteroidota; class Bacteroidia; order Flavobacteriales; family Flavobacteriaceae; genus Flavobacterium; species Flavobacterium tyrosinilyticum. Next base: position 740,029 of record NZ_JAMOKG010000003.1, on the reverse strand, counting down.
TCTTTTATCGTCTCCAAAATTAAAAGTTCCGTAAATCGTCGTACCTAAATTGGTGCTGAAATTGTATGTTCTAAAGGAATCAAAACCATTTACGGTTTTATTGACTGTTTGTCCTTCAGTAGGGTCGTAAACTTTTTGAATCGTTTTATTTACCCATGTTTCTTGATAAGTTGTAGAAGCTCCAGCACTAAAATATTTAAAGATTTTAAAGTTCGTGCTTAACGGAATAGTCTGCTGCAACCCTAATTGCGCATCATCAAACATTTGTGGTTTGAAAAATAGCGAATCTTTGGTTTTGAAATAGTTTTTACCGCTTACATTGTACTGTAAGTTGATGTTTTTGATTAATCCCTTTTTAACGCCATTCTTTCCAACAAAAGGATAGATACGGTCAATACTTCCTTGTAAAGACGGAAGCGTCATAATAATGTCTTCTGTTTGTGTATTTTGGCTATGAGTTGCAGATAGCGCAATACGAGAACCTGGGATCGTATTAAATGTTTTATTATAAGAAATAGAAGAGCTTAATGTGTTATTTAAGTTCGATCCAATATTGGCTTGGTTGATAGACTGTTTAAAGTACTTACTACTCCCCATGTTGACAGAAGCAGAGAAAGTAGAATTAGGGTTCGATTTTGTATCTTTAGAATGCGACCACTGAATATTGTAGATGCTTTGTTTTGAATAATCAGGATAACCGCGTTCGCTGCTAATTAAATTTTCAAAACGAATGTTCACGTTTCCTCGATACTTATATCTTGTCGCATATGCAGATTCAAAACGCATGGCGTAACTTCCGTTGGTATAATAATCACCAAGTACGGTTAAATCGTAATTATCACTTAAAGCAAAGTAATAACCTCCATTTTGCAATGAAAATCCACGTGTATTAGAATCGTTATAACTCGGAATGATAATACCGGATACACTTTTTTCCTTACTTAAAGGGAAAAAGCCATAAGGTAATGCAAGTGGAGTAGGAACATCGGCAATTACCATTTGCGTTAAACCTGCTACAATTTTTTTGCCTGGGACAAACTTAATTCTACTCGTTTGAAAATAGTATTCAGGATGATCGATATCTTGAGCAGTCGTAATACGTGCGCCCTTTAAAAAGTATACAGAGTCGTTTTCTTTTTTAGTAACAGAAGCCTTAATGTTTAATTCGCCTTGTTTTGTTCTTGAATTATAAATTAAAGCCTTTTTTGTTTTAAAATTAAAGCGAATAGAATCTGGTTGCACTTCACTTGATCCCTGTTTAAAGTTAGGATATTGAGTTAATACTCCTGCAGAATCTTTAATTCTTCCGGCATAAACTTCATCTTTTTCATAATTAAGAACAATTATACCAGATTTTAATTCGACATCTTTGTAGTATAATTCTGCTTCGTTATATAAGGTGATCAGCTTTTTTTTCTGATCAATTTTAGCATAGTCTTTTGCTTTGTATCTTACTTTTCCATCCAAAAAGGTCTTTTTGGGTTTAACAGTATCTAGTTTTATGGTGTCTGTAATGGCAGGATTTTCTTTATCTGTTTGTTTTACAGCAGGTAAAGGCTTTTTTTTATTTTTTATTTCTTGCGAGTATAAATTACCACAACCTATAGTTAGGAAAAATGATATTAAAACGATATTAAATAAGTTTGTGTGCAAAGGTTTAAATGCTATTTTTGTAAAATTATGGCTTGTTTTTTGACATGTCAAACTTACATATAATTTTTTGGCAAAAATAATCAATTCTAAAAATTATAACAGCTGCATTTTATTAAAATTAACTTTTAGATTTATGAATAGAATTAACAAATTTAAGGTAATATTTACTTTATTTCTAATAATATCGTCCTTTTGTGCTCATAGTCAGTCAAATGTGTTTAAGGTAACGCTTGACGCTGGACATGGAGATCATGACTTCGGAGCAGTTTATAGCGGACGAATTGAAAAGAATATTGCTTTAGCTATTGTTTTGAAAGTGGGTAAGATTTTAGAGCTTAATCCTAATGTTAATGTAATTTATACTCGTAAAACAGACGTTTTTATAGATTTAGTTGAAAGAGCTAATATCGCTAACCGTGCAAATTCAAACATTTTTGTTTCTATTCACTGTAATGCAAATAAAAATACGGCTGCCGACGGAACAGAAACTTATGTAATGGGTTTAAGTAAAGTAGCCTCAAACCTTGAAGCGGCGAAAAAAGAGAACTCTGTAATTACATTAGAGAAAGACTACAAGCGTAAATATGAAGGTTTCGATCCTAACTCGCCAGAGTCGATGATTGGTATGACTTTGATGCAGGAAGAATATTTAGATAATAGTATTACACTTGCGACTAAAATCGAGGAGAATTTTGAGAAATTAGGAAAAAAACTTCGTCACGGAGGAGTGAAGCAAGCTCCTTTTATGGTACTTCATAAAGCTTATATGCCAAGAGTTTTGGTTGAAACAGGATTTGTATCGAATCCAACAGAAGGAAATATTCTGAATTCTGAAGAAGGCCAAGACGATATTGCAAGAGCAATTGCAGAAGCTATTTTAAGTTATAAACGTGAATATTTTGGGACAGGAGCGGAAGCTACTGAGGGTCGGCCCGTAAGAGATACTACGCCTGCAAAACCAAAAACAACTACTCCAGTTGCAGTAGCGAAGAATGCTCCAAAAGGAACATTTTTTAAAGTACAGCTTATTGCAAGTATTAAAAAAACACCTTTAGAGCCTAAAAATTTTAAAGGATTGAAAAATGTAACAATGGTGTACGAAAATAATATTTATAAATATTTCTACGAAGAAACTCCAAGTTACGAAACCGCTCAAAAATATCTGCAAGAAGCTAAAGGTAAAGGATATGGCGCAGCATTTTTAGTAGCAACTAAAGATGGAGAAAAAATCAGTATTCAGGACGCGATTAAATAATAAGCGCAAGTTCGAATATTTATATTAATTTTGTACAAACACTTAGAATTTTGAAACTAACAAGAGAAATTAAAACGGCTATTTTAGTCATCGTATCTATTTTATTATTTATCTGGGGATATAGTTTTTTAAAAGGTAGAGATCTTTTTACTAATTATACTGTCTTATATGCTGAATATGATAATGTTGAGGATTTATCACCATCAGCTCCAGTAACACTAAATGGACTTGCAATTGGTAAAGTAAGTAAAATTACAATTGATGAAGTAACAGGTAAATTACTGGTTGAACTTCAGCTTAAAACAGATTTCCCAATTACTAAAACCAGTACAGCGGCAATTTATTCTCCAAGTTTAATTGCAGGAAAACAAATTAAAATCATTCCGAATTTTGCTGACAAAGAATTAGCTGAAGACGGACAGAAATTAACTTCTACTGTCGAATTAGGTTTGACAGAATCATTAGGAGGAAAAATTGAACCAATTCAGCAAAAGCTTGATAAAATGCTTTTGAATATTGATAATTTGGTTACAGGATTAAACAATACTTTAGATAAAAATACTCAAGAAAATCTAAAGAAAACAATTGCTGAATTAAGTCAGACAATGCAACAATTTCATAAAGCATCTGGAAGTCTTAACAATATCTTGGATACTAATAAAGGACAGATTAATGGGATGGTTACAAATTTCAATAAAATGTCTGGCAACTTCAATAAGATTTCAGATTCATTAAATAAAGCAGATTTAGGTAAAACAGTTCGCAATTTGAACCAAACTTTAGCTAAAGTTGATGTTTTAATGAACAATTTGAATTCTGGAAAAGGTACAGCAGGAAAAATACTTAACGATGAGGCTTTGTATAATAACCTGACTAAAACTTCAAAAGAGCTTGAATTGTTATTGCAAGATCTTCGTCTTTATCCAACTCGTTACGTAAACGTTTCTCTTTTTGGAAAGAAAAATAAACCATACGTAGCACCAACAGAAGAAACAAACTCAACAGATAAAAAATAATTATAAATGAGTTATTTAGATAATATTTTATTCGCAGTACTTCTTATAGTAGGTTTCGGTTTTTTTGCAGCGAGCGTAAAAAAAATCATCCGAAATATTAATTTGGGAGTTGATGTAGATCGAAAAGATAATCCTAAAGCTCGTTGGAAAAACATGGCATTGATTGCTCTTGGGCAATCAAAAATGGTGAGACGCCCTGTTGCAGGAATCCTTCATATTTTTGTATATGTAGGTTTCATAATAATTAATATCGAATTATTAGAGATTATCATTGATGGACTTTTTGGAACGCATAGAGTTTTTGCGCCTTATTTAGGTGTAGTCTATGATGTTTTAATTGCTTCATTTGAAATATTGGCAATACTTGTAATTATTGCTGTAGTTACATTCTGGATTAGAAGAAATGTAATTCGTTTGAAACGTTTTATCAATTCTGATTTGAATGGATTTCCAAAAAGTGATGCCAATTACATTCTATATTTTGAAACAGTTTTAATGATTCTGTTTTTATTGATGAATGCTTCAGATTTGCATTTGCAGAATGTTCCAGGAGGATATTCTCATTTTCATAAAGCAGGAAGTTATCCAATAAGCCAATTTATAGCGCCAATTTTCAATGGTACGTCTAATGAAGCAGTTGGATTGATGTTTGAAGTTTTCTGGTGGCTACATATTGTTGGTATTTTAGTTTTTATGAACTATTTATACTTTTCAAAACACTTGCATATTCTTTTGGCTTTCCCGAATACGTATTTTGCAAACTTAAAACCAGAAGGACAATTTGATAATTTAGCTTCTGTTACAAAAGAGGTAAAATTAATGATGGATCCTAATGCTGATCCGTTTGCCGCAGCTCCAGTTGATGAGAACGCGCATCCGGCTAAATTTGGTGCAAGCGATGTTCAGGATTTAAACTGGGTTCAGTTGTTAAATGCTTATACATGTACAGAATGCGGACGTTGTACTTCTTCTTGTCCTGCAAATCAAACTGGTAAAAAATTGTCTCCGCGTAAAATTATGATGGATACAAGAGATCGTTTGACTGAAGTTGGTAAAAATATTGATGCCAATAAAGGTGTATTTGTTCCAGATAACAAAACATTATTAAACGATTATATTACTCCAGAAGAATTATGGGCTTGTACTTCTTGTAATGCTTGTGTTGAGGAATGTCCTGTAAATATTAGTCCGTTGTCTATTATTATGGATATGCGCCGTTATTTGGTGATGGAACAAAGTGCTGCTCCAATGTCATTGAATGCGATGATGACTAATATTGAAAATAATGGTGCGCCGTGGCAGTACAGCCAGCAAGACCGTTTAAATTGGAAAAACGAGAATTAAGATTTATTGTTTAATCGGTTAGTTACTTAACCGTTTAATCGATTTTAAAATAATATTTCGGTTTTTACAGGATTGTCATTTTGCTTTTAGCGATTAAACAATTTCACGATTAACCGATTAAACAAAAGTGAGAGAAATGTCAGAAAATTTAGTAGTACCAACAATGGCAGAAATGCTTGCCGAAGGAAAACAGCCAGAAGTTTTGTTTTGGGTAGGTTGCGCAGGAAGTTTTGATGATAGAGCAAAAAAAATTACTAAAGCATTTGTGCGAATTTTAAATCGTACCAATGTTTCTTTTGCAGTTTTAGGTACAGAAGAGAGTTGTACTGGTGATCCTGCAAAAAGAGCTGGAAATGAATTTTTGTTTCAAATGCAAGCTATGATGAATATCGAGGTTTTGAATGCTTATGAAGCTAAAAAAATCGTTACGGCTTGTCCGCATTGTTTTAATACATTAAAAAATGAATATCCAGAATTAGGAGGTAATTACGAAGTTATTCATCATACAGAATTTTTAAAATCATTAATTGATGATGGGAGATTAACTGTTGAGGGTGGGCAATTTAAAGGTAAAAAAATTACGTTCCATGATCCTTGTTATTTAGGTAGAGCCAATAAAGTTTACGAAGCACCGAGAGATTTAATTCAGAAATTGGACGTTGAGTTAGTTGAAATGAAACGTTCTAAAGCAAATGGTTTATGCTGTGGAGCAGGTGGAGCGCAGATGTTTAAAGATGCTGAACCTGGAAACAAAGAAGTAAATGTTCTTCGTACAGAAGATGCATTAGAAGTAAAACCAGACATTATTGCTGCGGGTTGTCCGTTCTGTAATACAATGTTAACGGATGGAATTAAACATGCTCATAAAGAGGGTGAGGTAAAAGTTATGGACGTTGCTGAGTTAATTGCAAATGCACAAGATTTGTAAAAGAGATGCTAAGGTTCTAAGGTGCTAAGCTACTAAGTTTTGAAACCTGAAACCTGAAACAAAAACAAACAAAAAAAAGTTAAAAATGTATATACCTTTTGAAAATTTACCAGGTGAGTCTAGAGTTTGGATTTACCAGTCCAACAGAAAATTTTCTGAGGAAGAGTTTTCTGAAATCGAAACAGATTTAAAAGCTTTTGTAGAACAATGGGCTGCACACGGAACAAGTCTAGAAGCTTCGTTTTTATTAAAATACAACCGATTTATTATATTGGCAGTAAATCAAGATGTCCAAGCCGCTACAGGTTGTTCTATTGATAGTTCTGTTGAATTTATTCAAAGTTTAGAGAAAAAGTACAATGTTGATTTATTGGATAAAATGAATGTTACTTTTAAACTTGGAGAACATATTGCACATAAACCATTAATTGATTTCAAGAAAATGGTAAAAGATAAATCAGTTTCTGAGAATACAATTGTTTTCAATAATTTGGTAAACAATATCGAAGAATTTAATGAGTCTTGGGAAGTTCCTGCAGCCGATAGCTGGCACAGCAGATTTTTCTAAGAGAAAATATTGATAATAGAAAAGGCGTAAAATTTATATTTTACGCCTTTCTTTTTTATAGGATTATAAATGTTAATTCATTATTATTGTTTGTGTAAATTCTAAAAGTATAATTTAATTTTATGAAAGAAGAAATTAAGGTTGTTGCAGGCATTTCGGCTAAATCAAGTTTGAAATGGTTAGTTATAATGATAATCGGAAATTTGTTTACGTTGATCCTTTTTTTAATCATTCTTTTTCAAAATGCTGATTTTGCTGGCGGAGGACATGGAAATGCTTACGCTTTTTTGTCAGGATTATTTTTAAATAATATTTACGGATTTATTTTACTTGCTGGAGCTCCAGTTTTTGCTATTTTGTATTTTTTGATTGCAAATAAAGCAGCGATTCAGCAGATGATTTATCTGACTTGGAAAAATAAAGTATTTGCCAGTTATATAGATTCTAAAGTCGTCTTTCTGGTTGATAAATTAACAGCTTCAAACAATTGGTCGAGCGCGGTTTCTAATAAAGCGTTGTTGAAAATGCAACTTTTAGAAGCAAACAGAAATGACAAAGAAAGTTCTAAAATCAAAAAGAAAGTGATTAATTATTTATTTCAAAAGATAAATCTGGATGATGTTGATTTTAGCGACAAAGATTTAAAACTATCTGAAGTAGTTTCGGTAAAATTAAATCAATTTATTTCTGAAGCTGTTGAACCTTCATTATTGTTTTTTTGGCTGTTATTATTAATTCAAATCGTTTTGTTTGTTGCTGCGCAGTTTTAAAACGGTGTTTTGAAAACAAAAGGTCTAATCTAGCCCCGATGGGAGTGATATCCTTTTATGCCGGTGTTCGGCATAAAAGATATAACGGACAGCGGGACCGTGGTTCTTTTAACCAATATTGTGCTGCTTCTAAAAAATATTTATCAACCAGAGTTAATCTAATTTTGTCAAAAATCTAACAATTTAAACGGTTAATTAAACGCTATTTTTGAGTATTTTCGTAGAATTAAATTTAATCCATGAAAATAGCAATTGTTTGTTATCCTACTTTTGGAGGTAGTGGTGTAGTAGCCACGGAGTTAGGTCTCGAATTAGCCAGAAGAGGACACGAAATACATTTTATTACATACAGCCAGCCAGTGAGATTGGCACTTTTAAATCCGAATGTTCATTATCACGAAGTAAACGTTCCGGAATATCCTTTGTTTCATTATCAGCCATACGAATTAGCGTTATCGAGTAAATTGGTCGATATGGTGAAATTGTACAAAATTGAGCTTCTGCATGTACATTACGCCATTCCGCATGCTTATGCAGGTTATATGGCAAAACAAATGCTTAAGAACGAAGGGATTAATCTACCAATGATTACTACGCTTCACGGAACCGATATTACGCTTGTTGGAAATCATCCTTTTTATAAGCCTGCGGTGACTTTTAGTATTAATAAATCAGATTATGTGACTTCGGTTTCGCAGAGTTTGAAAGATGATACGTTGAAATTGTTCAAAATCAAAAATAAAATTAAGGTGATTCCCAATTTTATTGAATTGGACAAAGTCAAAAAAGATCCAAACGCGCCTTGTCACCGTTATGTAATGGCTAATGAGAATGAGCGTATTATTACTCATATCAGTAACTTTAGAAAAGTAAAGCGTATTCCGGATATTATTAAGATTTTCTATAACGTTCAGAAAGAAATTCCAGCTAAATTGATGATGGTTGGAGATGGCCCTGAAAAAGAAAAAGCAGAGATTTTATGTCAGGAATTGGGAATTTTAGATAAAGTTATTTTCTTTGGGAATAGCCATGAAATTGATAAAATCTTATGCATGACCGATTTGTTTTTACTGCCTTCAGAAACTGAAAGTTTTGGTCTGGCGGCTTTGGAAGCAATGGCATGTGGAGTTCCTGTAATTTCAAGTAATTCTGGCGGATTGCCTGAAGTAAATTTTGATGGTTTTTCGGGATACTTAAGCAATGTCGGAAATGTCGAGGAAATGGCGCAAAATGCATTGAAGATTTTAAAAGACGATGCGGTTTTGAGTCAGTTTAAGGCAAATGCTCTTGAAGTGGCAAGAAAATTTGATATTAAAAACATATTGCCTAAATATGAAGCTTTATATCAGAAAGCGGTTGACGATTACAAATTGGAGAAGCACTAATTTAAAAGAATAAGATGAAAAAAGTAATTTCTGTTTTAGCGATTTTTGTTTTGATTTCGTGCGGAGTGAAAAAGGTTGGGAGTTCAAATGCGGCATTGTATGAAGTTTTAACAACCCAATCGGACGGTGGTGGAAATATTAAATTTTTTGAAATTTTGACCGAGCCAAATGAAATTAAAATGCTTGAAAACGATCCGCTTTTGGCACATAAGATGAAGGATCCCGATATTCAGGATTACAATTATGTGATTCTAAATATGGGCGAAAAAAACACAAGCGGTTATTCTATTGATGTTGAAAAGGTAGAAGAAACAGATAAAAATATCATTATCACTGTAAAAGAAAATAGTCCAGCAAAAGATGCTATGACGATGCAGGTAATTTCATATCCTTACACGGTGGTGAAAATTCATTCTAAAAAAGAAATTATTATTAAGTAAATTGTATAAGACTGGGCTTCGACTACGCTCAGCCTGACATTGATTGTTTCTTAGGAGGCGATTTCAAAGTTTGTCAGGCTGAACGAAGTCGAAGCCCTTTTTAAATTTCTTTTGAAACCAAAAAAAACCTGTCGCTTTTAAACGACAGGTTTCTTCTTACAATTATTTTTTAATTTTAATTTAGAATCTAAATTTAACGCCTAAACCAACGTCAAATCCAAAATTGTCATCATCATAGTAACCTGAACCAATTTCTGGTCTTGCGTCCAATGATAAAGTAAGTGGCACTTCTTTAAATCTATATTCTATACCGATATCTCCAGCTGCAAAAACATAAGTTCCGCTATCGCTGTATCTGTAATTGTTGTTGTAGTAATCGTGATCCCAAGCAGCTAGTCCTCCTCCGACACCAGCATACCAGTTAAAACCTCCGTCGATGTTCCAAACCCATTGGTAAAGGGCAACTCCTTTTATGGCGTCTACATCACTGCTGTTTCTCCATCCTAAATCGAACTCAAGTCTGTTTTTTTGATTTAATCCTAATTGGTACGATATTTCTCCTCCAAATCCGTTGTTGTCTCCCAGACGTAATCCTAAAGCGTGTTTCGAAATTTCTTGTGATTGAGCCGTAAATGCTAATCCAAAAAGCATAAGGGCAGATAAAAGTATCTTTTTCATAAAAATGGTTAATTAATTTTTTTCAAATGTATTATATCAGTCAAATAGACAACGTATAATATTTTTGAAAATTGTTATATAATTTTCATTTTTAGGAATTCCGACCGTTAAAATTCTTAAAAAACTGCTCCTGAGGTCTTTATTTAAGGATTATCGAAGAAATGAGTTGGGAAGTGATAAGATCTTCCATTTCTAATAGATTTTCTTCTTCAACAAAGTTGCTAGCCTTGTAAGAGAACAGTTTCCAGCGTTTCTTATGGTATTCTAAAGCAGTTAGGTTTTCTACCCAATCACCAGAATTGAGATATAAGGTAGAGCCATATTTGTTTTCTTTAGTCACTATTTTTGGTTCATGGATATGTCCGCAGATTACATAATCGTAATTCTTTTCTATGGCTAGATCGGTCGCTGTGGTTTCAAAATCAGAAATAAATTTTACTGCTTTTTTAACGCTCGCTTTTATTTTTTTAGAAAAAGAATAAGGTTCGCGTCCTAATTTTGCCAAACACCAATTGGCAAATCGATTCATTAAAATTAGATAATCGTATCCTAATCCGCCTAGTTTTGCAATCCATTTTGAGTGCTGAACCGAGGCGTCAAAAACGTCTCCGTGAAAAATCCAGGCTTTTTTGTCGTCTAATTCTAAAACTAATTTATCAACAAGAGCAAAATTTCCCATGTTCATGTCACTGAATTTTCGAAGTATCTCATCGTGATTTCCAGTGATATAGTAAACTTTTGTTCCTTTAGAAGCCATTCCGATAATGCGCTGAATAACTCGTAAATGTGCTTTTGGGAAATACGATTTACGAAACTGCCAAGCATCAATTATATCGCCGTTTAAAACTAAAGTTTTAGGTTTAATGCTTGAAAGATAGTTGTTTAGTTCTTTAGCATGACTTCCGTAAGTTCCTAAATGGACATCAGAAAGAATGACCAATTCGACATTTCTTTTTTTCAATTTTTCTTGATTTGAAGTTTTACAAATGAAAGAAAATTTGTGAAATTTAATTTTATTAAAAGGTTATCAAAAAGAGGGTAATTTTACCAAATTGTGATTTTTATCCCGTTTAATGTTTCGTTAATAATACCAGTTTTAAATTTTTTAATTTAATTCATAAAACTTACATTTGCTCAAAACAAAACACAATGGCAGGAAATAGCTTCGGCACACTATATAAAGTAACTACATTTGGAGAATCTCACGGTGAAGCTTTAGGCGGAATTATTGACGGATGTCCTCCAGGAATACAATTAGATTTTGAAGCAATTGAACTAGATATGGCTCGTAGAAAACCAGGTCAATCGGCAATTGTAACACAAAGAAAAGAGCCAGATGCGGTTCAGTTTCTATCAGGAATATTTGAAGGAAAAACGACTGGAACTCCAATCGGTTTCATTATTCCAAACACCAATCAAAAATCAGACGATTACTCTCATATAAAAGATAATTACAGACCAAGCCATGCTGATTATGTTTACGATCAGAAGTATGGTTTCCGCGATTATCGTGGTGGTGGAAGAAGTTCTGCAAGAGAAACAGCAAGTAGAGTAGTAGCGGGTGCAATTGCAAAGCAAATGTTGCCAGAAATTAAAATCAATGCTTATGTTTCTTCTGTTGGTCCAATTCACTTAGAAACACCATACCAAGAATTAGATTTTTCTAAAATTGAAAGCAATCCAGTGCGTTGTCCAGATGAGAAATCTGCAGCGACTATGGAAGAATATATTCGAGAGATCCGCAAACAGGGAGACACTGTTGGAGGTGTTGTGAGTTGTGTAATTCAAAATGTTCCAGTTGGTTTAGGAGAACCAGTATTTGATAAACTTCATGCAGAATTAGGAAAAGCAATGCTTTCTATTAATGCGGTAAAAGGTTTCGAATATGGAAGTGGTTTTTCTGGATCTGAAATGAAAGGAAGCGAACATAACGATTTATACAATCCTGACGGAACTACAAAAACAAATTTATCAGGAGGAATTCAAGGAGGTATAAGCAACGGAATGGATATTTATTTCAGAGTTGCGTTTAAACCTGTTGCAACTATTATGCAGACTCAAGATTCTTTAGATAATAAAGGTAACATTACACCAATGACAGGAAAAGGACGTCATGATCCGTGTGTAGTGCCTCGCGCAGTGCCAATCGTAGAAGCGATGGCAGCAATTGTTTTGGCTGATTTTTATTTGATCAACAAAACATATTAATAAAAGGTAAGACAGTGAGGGTCTTATTATTTTAATAATTAAAAAATAAATTAATGCAAGAAGTTACAGAAACTAAAAAACAATCATTTCTTTCGGGATTAACAGGGCAAATTATAATTGCGATGGTTCTTGGAGCCATTTTAGGAATTATATTGCACAACACCATTTCACCCGAAGCGGCGCAGGCATTTAGCAGTAAAATTAAAATGCTGGCAACCGTCTTTATTCGTTTGGTGCAAATGATTATTTCTCCATTGGTTTTTACAACTTTGGTAGTAGGAATTGCAAAATTAGGAGATATTAAAACCGTTGGAAGAATTGGAGGAAAAGCTATTGGGTGGTTTTTTACAGCTTCATTTATTTCTCTTTTAATTGGATTGTTTTACGTAAATATTTTGCAGCCAGGTGTTGGTCTAAAACTAGATCACGTTGATATGGCAGCAGCTTCTGAGGTTACAGGTAAAACACAAAATTTGTCTTTTGATAATTTTGTTGAGCATATCGTGCCAAAAAGTATTGTTGAGGCGATGGCTACAAATGAAATTCTTCAGATTGTAGTTTTCTCTATTTTCTTCGGGTTAGCAGCGGCTTCTTTAGGGGCAACAGTAAAGCCAATTATTAGTGCTTTTGATAAACTATCGCACATTGTTTTGAAAATGGTAAACTATGTGATGAAGTTTGCTCCAATTGGAGTTTTTGGAGCCATTGCAGGTGTGTTTGCTATTCGTGATGCAGAAGAATTGGTTATTACGTACTTCAAATTTTTCGGTTCGTTTTTAATTGGTATCGGTACGCTTTGGGCAATTTTAATTGTGATAGGATATATTTTCCTAAAAGGAAGAATGACAGAATTGCTAAGACGTATTACAGGGCCTCTAGCAATCGCTTTTGGAACTACAAGTAGTGAAGCCGTATTTCCTAAATTAACAGAAGAATTAGAAGGTTTTGGAGTAAAAGATAAAATCGTTTCTTTCATGCTGCCGCTTGGATATTCATTTAATCTTGACGGAAGTATGATGTACATGACTTTTGCGAGTATCTTTATTGCCCAATTCTATAATGTGCATTTAGATTTAGGAACGCAAATGGCAATGCTTTTAGTTTTAATGCTTACCAGTAAAGGTATTGCAGGTGTGCCACGTGCCAGTTTGGTTGTCGTTGCGGCGACGTGTGGTATGTTTGATATTCCGATTGAAGGAATTGCATTAATTCTTCCAATTGACCACTTCTGCGACATGTTTAGAAGTGCAACAAATGTATTAGGAAATGCATTAGCGACTTCTGTTGTTGGACAATGGGAAAACAATAAAGAATAATAAAAAAGCTGAGATTTTAATTTTTTTATCTTAGTTGTTGAAAATAATTTTTGAAAAGCTGTATTTTTTTATGAAATACAGCTTTTTTTTATTTTAAAGTGTATATTTGATCAAACTAGCCGATTGATGCCCCAAAAACGGATTTTGTTACTTTTACTCTTGATTCTGAATTGCTTTGCCAATTCGGCAATCGCGCAATCTAATTGTAATCTAGATCCTAAAATTGATAAGACTGTTAAGAAAGCACTTTTAAATTTTAGAGAATCTAATTTCGAAAAATCACTTATCTATTCTAGAGCAGCCTTAAATGCGGCAACAGTACTAAAAGATTACTGTCTTACTGCTCGTTCCTATAATATTATCGCGGCCAACTATAACGAATTGGCAGAGTTTGATAAAGCGATTTTCTTCTACAAAAAAGGGCTGTATTATGCCAATAAAACCGATAACGATTCTATAAAATGTCTTCTCTATAATAATTTAGGGAATATGTATTGTTTCGAAAAGAAACAGTTTGATGAAGGAATCCGTAATTACAAAAAAGCAGTTGCTTATGCTTTGAAAATTAATGATTTGAAAGAGGTGTATTTTACCAATGTCAATATTGCTTGGGCGTATTTTGATATTGGAAACTTCAATCAAGGGCATCTTTTTTTGAAATATGTTAATAGCACGAAATTAAAATATAACGACGGATCGACAGAAGTTATAGTAGATATGTTGAACGGTATTTATGCTAGCCATAAAAATGATTACAAGGCTGCAAATGCCTATTTTTTGAGCGCTATTGAATCTGGAAAAAAATGTCAAGAAAAAACAGATTTGGCACATGCTTATTTAGAATATGCCCATTTCCTAAATAAAATAGATAAGAACAAAGAGGCTTACGAAGCACTTGTTAATCATTACAATCTTTCTGATAATTTATATGACGTTAAAAAACTAAAAAAAGCTTCTCAAGCGGGTTTAAGTCTAGAATTGGATGAATATAGAAGACAGATTGATAAAGTTGAGGGAGAAAAAGTTGAGCAATCTCAAAGTTTAAGAAAATCAAAAATCATTGTCATTCTTTTTATTTTGATTTCGCTGATTCTTTTAATTTTAATCGTGACACTGATAAAGAATATCAGATACAAGAAAAAACATAATTTAGAGCTTCTTAAAGCGAAAGAAATTGCAGAAGAGGCCTCTTTACTCAAAACGCAATTTATATCGACCATAAGCCACGAATTGCGCACTCCGCTTTATGGAGTTGTCGGAATCACCAATATGCTGCTTGAAGAACATAAAGAAATTTCAAGAAGCCAGCATTTAAGTTCCTTAAAATTTTCTGCGAGATATCTATTGTCTCTCGTAAATGATATTTTGCAGATCAACAAAATTGAAGAGAACAAGATTGTATTGGAGAATTTGACTTTTAATATTTCTGATGAAATTACGGTAATTAAGAATTCGCTTTCTTTTCTTTCACAGAAGAATAATAATAGTATTTCTATTGATATTGATTCTCATATTCCCGAATATTTAATTGGAGATAAATTGCGCTTGGCTCAGATCTTAATGAATTTGGTCAGCAATGCCTTGAAATTTACCAAAGACGGACAAGTTGAAATTATAGTAAAACTTAATAAAGTAGAAGGAAAGCTCCATTATTTAGATTTTTTGATAAAAGACAACGGAATAGGAATCGCAGCTGTAGATCAGAATAAGATTTTTGAAAAATTTGTTCAAGTTGGCCGTAAAGATGAAGATTATCAAGGTACAGGATTGGGGCTTAGTATTGTAAAAAGGCTTTTAGGGCTTTTTGGAAGTACCATTACTTTGGACAGTGATTTAGGAAAAGGAACTTCATTTTCGTTTACCATTGCTTTTGAGCATGATTTAGCCAAAACGAAAAGTATTATTGACGAGATTGAAGTTGATTTGACTTCGAGTGAAGTTTATAAAATTCTAGTGGTTGAAGACAATTTGATTAATCAGCTTGTTACCAAAAAGATTATCGAAAAAAATAATTATTCCTGCAAAGTAGTCGATGATGGTTTTGCAGCTCTTAAAGCCTTAGAAAACGATACGTTCGATCTGATTTTAATGGATATTAATATGCCTTTAATGAACGGATTTGAAACCACCAAACGAATACGTCTTCAAGGTATAGAAACTCCTATTGTCGCTTTAACGGCTTTTGATAAAGATGAAATTACAGATGAGGCGATTTCATCTGGGATGAATGATATTATTATTAAACCTTTTGAACCGGTTAAATTATTTAAAATAATCAATTTCCTTATAAAAGAAAAAAACGCTGTTTAGTACCAGCGTTTTTTGTTTTTCTTAGCGTTTGTTGATTTTCTCGATTTGTGAGCTCCGCCACTTCTGTTTGAGCTTTTAGGTTTTTCTCCAGCTTCTGGACTTCCAGAATGCCATTGATACGGATGATCAGCAATCGTTTTTACATCAACTTTTATTAATTTTTGAATGTCTTTCCAATACGGGAGTTCATCTTTTCCGCAGAAAGAAATTGCGATTCCGCCATTTCCTGCACGACCTGTACGGCCAATTCGGTGAACGTAAGTTTCTGGAATATTCGGTAAATCAAAATTGATTACATAAGGTAATTGTTCGATGTCAATTCCTCGTGCTGCAATATCGGTTGCAACCAAAACTCCAACTTCTTTGTTTTTGAAGGCATCTAGAACTCTTTGTCTTGCGTTTTGAGATTTATCTCCGTGAATGGCTTCTGCAGGAATATCTTTTTTGCGAAGCGCTTTTACCACATTGTCAGCGCCGTGTTTGGTTCTAGAGAAAACAAGTACATTTGATAAATTTTCTTCTTTAATTAAATTGTATAGCAAGTTTCTTTTTTCTGTTTTATCAACAAAATAAATGCGTTGCTCGACATTTTCTGCTGTAGAAGAAACCGGAGAAACTTCAACTTTTTCTGGATCTTGAAGAAACATTTCTGCAAGTTCGCGAATTGCAATTGGCATTGTTGCAGAGAAAAGTAACGTTTGTCTGTTTTTAGGAGTCAGTTTTACGATTTTTTTGACATCGTTTATAAAACCCATATCCAGCATTTGATCGGCTTCATCTAGCACTAAAGTGTGCAAATGATTCAAATCAAGAAAACCTTGTTTATGAAGGTCAAGTAAGCGTCCTGGAGTGGCAACTAAAATATCAACTCCATTTTTTAAAGCGTCTACTTGCGGATTTTGAGAAACTCCTCCGAAAATAGTAAGCTGCGTTAAGTTGGTATATTTTGCATAAGTGTCAAAACTTTGTCCAATCTGCACTGCTAGTTCGCGAGTAGGCGTAACCACAAGCGCACGAATCACTTTTGCTTTTTTTGATGAACCGACAATTCGGTGTAATTGATGTATGATTGGAATAGCAAATGCTGCCGTTTTTCCTGTTCCTGTCTGCGCACAGCCAATTAAATCACGCCCTTCTAATACAATCGGAATTGATTTTTCCTGAATTGGAGTCGGATTTAAATAGCCTTCTTCAAATACGGCTTTTTGTATACTTTTTGAAAGTGATAGATCTTCGAATAACATATCTTTGGTATTTAGTATTTCAGTTTTAATAACTAAAATGCTGTGCAAAGATATGTTTATTCGTCCAATCGTTTGTTTGAATTTGCTTTTATTTGGCAAATAGGCCTTATAGCATAACCCAATAGCATATTTAAAATCAAGCAGGTTCGATATTTGCTTTGATAAAATCGGTAACTAAATAACCAATCAATTTACCGATTAAATTATTGTTTGGAGAATTATCTAAATCTGGCGCTCCTTCGCAGATATGCAGATATGCAGCATGTTTATGTTCGCCAAAGAAAGAAACAAACTGTCTTAATTCTTCAACAGAGAAACCGCTGATAGTCATGGCGCTGCTGGCAATGTTTGGAATCGCATCAAGATCAATTTCAATTCCGAAAGCATCACTTTTAATAAAATCCAAAGCGGTAATCATTTCGCGATTAAAATCTTTTTCTTTTCTAATGTTGACACTGTCGTAAGTATTGTATCGAACGCGGTCTTCCAATTTTTTTATAATATCTAAAACGCTTTTTGACGTATAATTTTCGTGAAGACCAAAAATGAAGTATTTCTTTAAAAAACCTTCTTCATATGCGTATGAAAAACCATTTCCGCTATGGCGGCCTTCTAAGATTCTAAAATCAGAATGCGCATCAAAATTGATTGCATTTATTGGTTTTCCTTTCGCAAGAGCGGCACCTTTAATATTTCCGTAAGCGTTGTTGTGGCCTCCACCAATAATAATTGGAGTTTTTCCAGCTTTGATTATCGTAAAAATAGTATGAGAGACTTCTTTGTCTATTTTTTCAACCAGCTGGCTTAATTTTGAACGATCGTCTATGTCGTTAAAATCTAAGTTTTCAACCTGACGCATTTCGTCACTAACATTAATGTGTCCTAAAATAATAATGTTACTCCCTTTAGAAAAACGATTGTGCTGAATATTTGCAATGCTTTTTATAGCAGATTGCCATGCAGAAGCGGCTCCAGGCCTTCCGTAATTGGCGCGCACACCAATATCTTCGGGAATTCCTAGAAGCACATATTTAGCTTCACTTTCTTTAATAAAATTAATCTTATCAATTCCTGGCGGAATGACAATCATTTTTTCTCCGAACTTTATTTCACCACTTCTGTGATTTGTGATTTTAGCTAAATCATTTATAGTGAATGGGATTAATTTTTCCATGAAAAAAATTTATTTTCCAAAAATAATATAATTGTAGAAACTTACGTTATTACCTTATATTAATTCTTAAATTTGTTATTAAAGAAAATTATTTAAATATGGAAAACCCAAAGAACAACAATTCAAGTCTAAAGGCGGTAATCGCAGTTTTAGCAGTCCTACTGATCGGTAGCTTAGTGTATATTTTTAAATTATCTTCTGATACAGAGGTGGTTAAGACTGAACTTACAACAACCTTGACTGAGAAAGAGTCTGTAATGAAAGATTTACAGGAGTTAAAAGCGACTTATGATGCTGCAATTGCTGAAAACACTTCTATGTCTGACGAATTAATCCAAGAAAGAGACAAAGTTGTGGCTTTAATGGATGATTTGAACAAGTCTAAAGGAGATGTTTCTAAATACAGATCTCAAGTTCAAGCAATGCAGAGTAAAATGAAAACTTTAGTTGCTGAAAACGATGAGTTGAAAAAACAAAATGGTGTTTTAACAACTCAAAGAGATAGTACTATTGTAGTTTTAGGAGAGTCTAAAAAGTATAATGAAGTATTAGTTGGTCAAAATGAAGAGTTAGCTAAAACTGTCGAAAAAGGATCTAAATTATCTGTTTTAAATACTAAAACTTCAGCTTACAAATTGAAAAGCTCTGGAAAACAAATCGAAACGGATAAAGCAAGCCGTGCTGATGTTTTGAAAGTTAGTTTTACAATTGCTGAAAATCAAATTGCAAAATCTGGAGACAAAACGTATTATGTTCAAGTTATCGATGCTAAAAACAATGTTTTAGGCGAAAAGAAAACTGAAAGTTTTGGAGAAAACACATTAACTTACAGCTTTAAAACTACAGTTAAATACGAAAATAAAACTGTACAAGTTAGTGAAGATCTTCCAGGAAAAGATTTTGCTAAAGGAACTTATTTTATCAATGTTTTTGATAATGATGAGTTAGTTTCTAAAACTAGTTTTAGTTTAAGATAAGGAGCCTTAGGGATACAATACCACTTAAGATATTAAAGGTCTGTGATTTTTCACAGACCTTTTTTTATGGATGAAATTTGAATGGTTTTGCTGTTGTTTGGAAAACGAGACGTTTCCCGTGGTTGAAACCACGGGTTATGGTTGAATGATTTATTTTTGAAAAGAATAATTGTTTATTCTAGAATTTTTCCTTCTACGAAAACAGATTCTATAAGATTGCTTCCAAAAGCGTAAGGAATTTGGTAATAAGAGGAAATAGGTTTTGTTAGAATCAGATTGGCTTTTTTACCTTTTGTGATACTTCCGTGTGTTTCTGAAAGCCCCATTGCGTAGGCGCCGTTTATTGTTGCAGCATTAATCGCTTCTTCTGGCGTCATTTTCATTTTGATGCAAGCTGTTGCTACAACAAAATTCATATTTCCGGATGGAGTAGAGCCAGGGTTGAAATCTGTTGCTAACGCTAAAGGTAAACCTGCTTTTATCATTTCTCGAGCAGGAGTGTAAGGAATGCTTAAAAAATAAGAGCAAGAAGGTAAAGCAACAGGCATTGTTTCGGTGTCTTTTAAGGCTTCAATATCTTCTGGATTCATAATTTCAAGATGATCTACAGAAAGTGCATTAAATTTAACGCCAGCCTGAATTCCGCCAATAGAATTAAATTGATTGACATGGATTTTTGGTTTCAAGCCAAATGCTAAACCTGCTTCCATTATTTTTTCGGTTTCTTCTACAGAAAAATAACCGCTTTCGCAGAAAACATCTACATAATCTGCTAGTTTGTTTTTGGAAATTTCTGGCAACATCTCATTAATCATTTCGTCAAGATAGCCAGCTTTATCCTCTTTGTAATGTAAAGGAAAAGCATGTGCGCCTAGAAATGTCGCTTTGATGGCGATAGGATAGTTTTCTGCCAGTTTTTTAATTACACGAAGCATTTTTAATTCTCCATCAACCGTTAATCCATAACCCGATTTAATTTCTACAGCACCGGTTCCTAAATGCATTATTTCTTCTAAACGAATTTTAGATTGCTCATAAATTTCTTCTTCAGAAGTTTCGTTTAGTTTTTTAGCCGAATTTAAAATTCCGCCGCCGCGATTGGCTATTTCTTCATAAGAAAGACCATTTATACGATCAACAAATTCCTGCTCGCGATTTCCTGCATAAACAATATGCGTGTGGCTGTCGCACCAAGACGGAAGAACAACTTTTCCAGTTGCATCAATAGTTTTGTCGGCTTTGATTTCTGGAAGATTATCCATTGAACCGAAATCTTCAATTAAATTGTCTTTTAATACCAAAAAAGCATTTTTAATTGTTGGAAGTTTTGCCATTTCCGCACCCGAAACTTTAGTGATAGAAGTTTCGCGAACTTGTAATAACTCTTGTATGTTTATGATTAATGTTGTCATTGTGGATATTGTTATAAAACACAAATTTCACGAATTTTCACTAATGAATTGTGAAAACTCGTGAAATTTGTGTCAGATAGGAATTAGGAATTTTAAAAATTCAATATTATTGTTTTTTATTCAGAAACGGTAATTTCGAACATTTTGCTCCAGTTTTTACCCGTTACAAAAATGGTTTTAGTTCTAGGATTGTATGCAATACCGTTTAAAACATCATCTTTTGTAATATCTGTCATTGTTTTTCTTAAATCAGATAAATTTAAAATGGCTTCAACAGCTCCTGAATTTGGATTTACTACAGCAATAGCATCTTTGAACCATACGTTTGCATAGATTTTCCCATTGATCCATTCAATTTCATTAACGGCTTTAATTTTAGATTCTCCCGAATAAACGTTGATGTAGTCAATCATTTTTTGAGTAGCAGGGTCAACTTTCCAGATTTTTTCAGTTCCATCAGTTTGATAAATGTGCTTTCCGTCATTTGTCATTCCCCAACCTTCAATATCTTTTTCATAATCAAAGGTTTTTTCAAGTTTTAAAGTCTTTGCGTCGTAAATGAAACCTTTTTTGTTTTTGTACGTTAGTTGGAATAATTTATCATTTATAAATGTAATTCCTTCTCCAAAATATTGCTGATCCAGATCTATTTGCTTGTAAACTTTTCCAGTTTTGTAATCGTATTTTTTTACAAAAGAAGCTCCTTCTTGTCCAGTGCTTTCATATAAAGTATCTTTATAAAACTCTAAACCTTCTGTAAAAGCTTTTTTGTCGTGCGGAAAAGTATTTACGACTTTATATTTTAATAATTTAGGCTCAATGTCTGAAACGACTTCAATTCTAGCAGTTGCGTCTGAAGAATCTCCGCCAAAATAAACTTTAGCTTTTAGGTATTGGTATCCTAATTTTTGATCTATTAATTCAAATCTAAAATTTGCAGCACCTTTTGTACCTCCAACTCTTTGGTCGTTTACAAAGTAGGCAACGCTGTCAATTTCTTTAGATTTAGGGTTTAAAATTCCAATATTAAGCGCTTCTTTTTGCGTAAGATGAGCCGGAAAAGCAGAATCATCGATAGTAAATAAAGAATTTTCACCTTTATTTTTTTCTCCACATCCAACCAATGTGATTCCTAATAAAATGACAGCTAGGAAGTTATATTTTTTCATAGTTTAAAATTTCAATAAGCCAATATACGACGATATTTTTATTGTTACAAAGGTCTTGCAAAAATATAAAAAGGTTGTATATTTGCACCGGCAAGTCCTACACGACCAGCTCCTGCAGACTCCCCCAGGATGGGAACATAGCAAGGGTACGTGGTTGAGCGGTGCGATGTAGGTCGCTTGCCATTTTTTTTTAGAATTTAATAGTTTTGTAATCTTCCTTTTAGGAGGATTTTTTTATTTTTGACCCTATCTGAAGTTAGATGTTATTGGTTAGAAGCTAAAAATTGACTGCTTTATGTGGTTCAAAATAAACCCAATTCCAAAAACTTATAACTCATAATCCATAACTTATAACTAAAAAATGAGCAAAGTCGTTTTAATTACCGGAGGATCATCAGGAATTGGAAAATCTATTGGTGAATTTTTACATCAAAAAGGTTTTGTTGTATACGGAACAAGCAGAAATCCTGAGAAAGTTTTAAATTCAGTTTTTCCGTTAGTTGCTTTAGATGTTCGAAATTCTGATTCTATTAAAGAAGCGGTAAGCAAAATTATCGAAACTTCTGGAAGATTAGATATTGTAATTAATAACGCTGGAGTTGGAATTACGGGACCTTTGGAAGAAATTCCGACAGAAGAAATTCGAAATAATTTTGAGACTAACTTTTTTGGTCCAATTGAAGTTATGAAAGCAGCATTGCCACAAATGCGTAAGCAAAATTTTGGACTTATTATTAATATTACTTCGATTGCTGGTTATATGGGACTTCCGTATAGAAGTGTTTATTCTGCATCGAAAGGAGCTTTGGAATTGATTACTGAAGCCTTAAGGATGGAAGTGAAAGCTTTTGGTGTCGAAATCACGAACGTTGCACCTGGAGATTTTGCTACCAATATTGCTGCCGGACGTTATCACGCGCCAGTTATTAAAGATTCTGCTTACGAAAAGGTTTATGGCGATGTTCTAGCCACAATGAATGATCACGTTGATGCAGGAAGCAATCCAAATGAAATGGCAGAAGCAGTTTATAAAATCATTCAAACCAAAAAACCAAACGTACATTACAAAGTAGGCGCTTTTATGCAGAAGTTTTCGATTGTTTTAAAACGTGCGCTTCCTGATAAAATGTATGAGAAAATGCTTATGAATCATTATAAGCTGTAGAAAAATGTAAAAAATACACTTATTTTTAACATATAATTTTAAAATGGTTTTAATTTTAAAATCTTTATTGGTATTGATTTTGTAATTTTGCAGCTAGATTTCTTTAAAAAGAATTTATTTGAAAAGAAATTTATAAATACAAACAAACCATTTTTAATTAAACAAATTATGAAATTTTTTATAGACACAGCTAATTTAGCTCAAATTAAAGAAGCACAAGCTTTAGGTGTTTTGGATGGTGTAACAACTAATCCGTCATTAATGGCAAAAGAAGGAATCACTGGAAAAAACAATATCCTTAAGCATTATGTTGACATTTGCAATCTTGTTGATGGTGATGTAAGTGCAGAAGTTAACGCTCTTGACTTTGAAGGTATGGTTAAAGAAGGTGAGGAGTTAGCTGAATTACATGAGCAGATTGTTGTAAAACTTCCTATGACTAAGGAAGGTGTTATGGCAGCAAAATACTTTTCTGATAAAGGAATTAAAACTAACGTAACTCTTGTTTTTTCTGTAGGACAAGCACTTTTGGCTGCAAAAGCTGGAGCAACTTTTGTTTCTCCTTTCGTTGGGCGTTTAGATGATATTTCTACTGATGGATTGAATTTGATTCAAGAAATTAGAGAGGTTTATGATAACTACGGTTACGAAACTCAAATTTTAGCAGCTTCTGTACGTCACACTATGCATATTGTAAACTGTGCTAAAATTGGTGCAGACGTTATGACTGGACCTCTTTCTGCAATTTACGGTTTGTTGAAACACCCATTGACAGATATCGGTTTAGCTCAGTTTGTAGCTGACTTTGAAAAAGGAAATAAATAATCCTTAGATACTTACAAAATTAAAATCGTCTTTTTTCTAACGAGAAGAGACGATTTTTTTTACTTTTATATTGAATCTTAAATAGTTAAATATGAAAGTTATCTTATTTATGTTGTCTTTTTTTGTAGCGAGTTTTTCTATAAACGCTCAAGCCGCTAAAGTTATTACTTCGGTAAATGAAGCGGGCGATGTTGCTACTTATGAGCTAGATTGCTCAGTTAAATTTCAAACTCTCGCCAAAGGTCTTCGATATAATATTACGAGGCATGAGTTTAAAGGTTCGGAATTAAAAAATTCTTACCGTCTTTTGTTGGTAATGGATGGATTTTATTCGAAAACATTAAATAGCGAAATGACGATTTCGGCAATCTTAAGTGACGGAACAAAAATAGAAGCTAGAAAAACTATAGAAGATGACGGCTTTTTTGATGGAGCCTGCACCTTGAAGATTAAAGATCCGCAAGCGCTTTTAAAAGCTGATATAGACAAAGTAATTGTTCATGCGGACAAAGATGTAGTTTATCCTTTAACGGTTCAAAATAAGGCTCTTTTTAAGAAGAACTTGAGTAATATTATTAATGCCAAATAAAAGTTGCTAAGATTCTGAGATGCTAAGCTTCTAAGTTTTTTTTCTTCTTTAAATAAAAAAATCCAAATTCCGTTATTAAAATTGGAATTTGGATTTTTTTATATTGGATTTTTTTAAATCTTAGTGTCCGCCACCAGCACTTTCTATATGGCTAATACCTTGTCTTTTTAAGATTTTAGGACAGTAGAAACCGTAAAATCCTAAATATGCAAAACCAAGAAGTGGTATAATGTAAGAGAAGTGCGTGTAAGTGATACCGAAAATTCCGTTTGGATTTGTTGCATCTAAATCACAGATACTTCCTTGTACCAATGGAATTACTCCACCACCAAGAATCATCATGATTAAGAAAGAAGATGCTTTTCCTGTATTTTTTCCTAATCCTGCAATCGCTAAATCGAAGATTGAAGGCCACATGATCGATAAGAATAATCCGCCAGAAATAAAGAAGAATTTAGCAATTTCTGGATCTGGCCATGCTAATCCTAATGCCATCATAGTTAATCCTGAAATTCCGAAAAGCATTAATGTTTTTCCAGCATTTTTACCACCAATAAAACTCACTGCAATAAATAGTAAAATCCAGAATGGGTAGATATAGAATGAAGAAACATCGTGAGCAGCAAAGATGTTTGCTCCAATGATCACTCCAAATGCCGCAGCAGGAACGATAAATTTAAGTGCTGTATTTACTAAGTTTGAAGTGTTAAATACGTTTGCTCCACCATTCCAACGGCCAATCATTAAACTTCCCCAGTAAAGCGCAATAAATGGTGCTACAGCGTCTTCTAAGATGTTTCCGAATTCGTTAGTGTGTAATAAAGCAGGTAAATTACTAATGATAGTTACCTCAGTTCCTACATAAATAAAAATTCCTAACATACCCAAGTATAATTGTGGATAGTCAAGAATGTTGAATTTACTGTGTTTTTCTTTGATTATTGCTTCTTCCTCTTTTACAGGATCTTCGATTTTTGAGAAATTCATAAATACCGCAACAGCAATAAAAGCAAGACCTAAAATGATGAAAGGCAATTTAATATCTTCTAATGAAAGAGCTGTTTTTTTGTTATCTCCCATTCCGAATAAAGCGATACCTAATAAAATAGCTCCGATTGTTGTTCCGAAAGAGTTGATTCCTCCAGCAAGA
The DNA here is from genome assembly GCF_023656565.1 of Flavobacterium tyrosinilyticum. Taxonomy (GTDB): domain Bacteria; phylum Bacteroidota; class Bacteroidia; order Flavobacteriales; family Flavobacteriaceae; genus Flavobacterium; species Flavobacterium tyrosinilyticum. The sequence continues at coordinate 714,453 of NZ_JAMOKG010000003.1, read as the reverse complement.
GTTAAACGGTGCGCTCCAGTTTCTGGACTTCCCATTTTAATAGCTAACGGATTTGCAACAATCTGTTGGATAGAGAATCCTAAACCTACTGTGAATAAAGCCGTTAAGAAGAAAGGGAAACTTTGAATTGTAGCCGCTGGAATGAATAGGAATGAACCTACCGCTGATAAAATTAATCCCGCAGATAATGTTTTTTTGTAGCCGTATTTTTGTAAAACGTCTACTTTTAAAGAAACGATAAAGAATATAATTGATCCAACAAAATATGCAGCGTAGAAAGCCCATGCTACTAATTGAGATTGTACTTGCGATAACGTAAATACTTTTTTGAATACTGGAATCAGGATATCATTGGCTGAACCAACAAAACCCCAAAAGAAGAAGACGATTATCAAAGAGATAAATTGCCCCCATTTGGTTTGCACATTTTCTGAACTCATAATAATAAGGTTAATTTTTTATTTTATTGTTTTTTGAAGACCGTAAATATATTTGTTAGGATTATCAAAAAAAAATAAAAAGGTATAAATAATGTTAAATTTAAACCAACGGCTATGTTTTTTCAACAAAGTGTTAATTTTAACCTACTTAGAAAATGTAATTCGTAATTATATTTTATTCCAATATCTTGTTTTTAACTTCTTTACTGTAGTTTCTGCCTATCGGAATGTTGTAAGATTGTATTTGAACGCGGTTTCCTTCTATAGATTTTACCTTATTTAGCGCAATTACATAAGATTTATGTATTCTTAGGAAGCGATCTGCAGGTAATTCTTCAGATAAGGATGTAAGAGATTTATGTGTAATATAGGTTTTATCGGGAGTGACAACTTTTATATATTCCTTCATTCCTTCGACAAATAGAATTTCTTCAATATTAATTTTCATCATTTTTTTATCTACTTTGATAAAAATATGAGAATCTCCTTTTGCCGTTTCAATCTTGATATTGTTTTTAAGATTGTATTCGGTAGTGATTTTGTTGATGCATTTTATAAATCTTGGCAACGGAATTGGTTTTACCAAATAATCTAATACATCCAAATCATAACTTTCGGCGGCAAATTCTCTAAATGCAGTGGTAATAATAACTTTGGTTTTGTTTTCGATAAGACTAATAAGTTCAAAACCCGTCATCATAGGCATGTTAATATCTAAAAAGACAGCATCAACAGGAGTACTGTTGATAAAATCGAGCGCCTCTAAAGAGTTATTGAATGTCGCAACAACTTCAAAATCTGTAAAATTGGTAAAATAATTTTGCAAGACTTTGATAGCTAAAGGCTCATCATCAATTAACACGCATTTAATCTTCATTCTGAGTTGGTATTTGCAATCGGATTATGTAGAAATTTAGTTTGGTTTGCTGTTTTAGGCTAAAATTGTTTCTGTAAATCAGCTTGAGCCTCTTTTTTGTATTAACCAGACCAATTCCTTTTTTTTGATTATGATTTTGTGAAATTACGAAATTATTTAAGATTTCAAAATCGAGTATTTTGTGGTCTATAACTTTGCAATTGATTTTTATTTTTAAATTTTTGTTGTTCAATCCACCATGTTTAAAAGCATTTTCGACCAAAGAAATAAAGATTAAAGGCGGTACAACAACATCTTCTATGTTAGATTCTAGATTTATGGTTACTTCAACATTTTCAAAACGAAGTTTTTCGATTTCGATATAGTTCTGAATATAATCTATTTCTTTTATAAGCGGAACAAATTTTGTTCCTTTTACATCGTACAAAACATACTCCATCAAATTAGAAAGTTTGATGATTACATCTGGAACTTTCTTTGATGATTCTAAAGATAAAGCATATAGATTATTTAATGTATTAAAGAAAAAATGAGGCTGAATCTGATTTTCTAGATATTTTAATTTTATTTTAAATTGATTTTCTCTCAATGATCTATTTCTTTCACGCTCTCTTAACCAAGTTAAAGTAAGATACACAGAAGAGGCCATTGCTAGAACATACAATTCTCCTATACAAACAGCAACAATGTGATTGATCTCAAAAGGATGGTATTCACGATTTGCTTCTGGCCAGATATTTTCTGATATAATATAATAGGTTAGGGCTGTTTTGAGCAGATACATGACAAACAAACTTACTAGAAGCAAAAAAGTATACAGTATATACTTTTGTTTTAGAACATATTTGGGAACTAAAACAAATAAATTCAAATATACTAACGGAATAACTAGTGAGAATTCAATTACATTAGATTTGAATGCATAAGGGTAATCATTAAAGTAAGCTCCCCATCTTAAAAAGTTTAAAGTAAAATATACTCCCCAAAACCAGATATGATTTTGCAGTTTAATATCAAATTTAACTTTTCGTATTTCTTTCAATTGGTTTTAAGTTATTTGCGTTTTTTGGTTTTTCTTAACAATATTAAAATATTGTGCAACTTTAAACAATTAACTGCAAAGAGCCAATTTTTTTGAATAAAATTTTGCAAAAAAAGGATATTAGTGCTTATTTTTTCTATTAGAACGTTTTCGTAAAGCGTATTATTGAATGTTTTATGTCGTTCGTTTAAATTTTATTGCTGTTGGTTTAATTTATTTTTTTTAACAATGCCTTAAGAATAATTTTACATCATAACTAACAAAATAAAATAAACATGAAAAAAATTTTCTTAATCTTTATGATTGTTTTTACGGCGCAAGTTTCGCTTGCACAAGTAAAAAATGTCAAGGGTGTGATTACAGATTCTGATGGTATGCCATTACCTGGAGCTTCTGTTGCTGTACAAGGAGGTCAAAAAGGAACTACTACCGATTTTGACGGATTGTACACTATTGAAGTTCAAAAAGGTCAAAGTTTAGTTTTTACTTACGTAGGACTAGAGACTCAGACGATAGTTGTAGGAGATGTTGCTACAATTAATGTGAAGATGGTTCAAGGGGCTTCAAATGCTTTAAATGAGGTTGTTGTAACTTCTTTAGGTGTTAAGAAAACAAGAAAATCTTTAACATACGCCGCTCAAGAGCTTAAAGGAGAAGAGTTGACTCGTGTAAAAGATGCCAACGTTATTAATACTATTGCAGGTAAAATTGCGGGTGTTGCTGTAACAAAAAGTTCTGGAGGTACTGGAGGATCTACAAAAGTTGTAATTCGTGGTAACTCTTCTATCATGAATAGCCAGCCACTTTACGTTATTGATGGTATTCCTATGTATAATGGTACTTCAAATCAGCAAGGTAATACAAATGCGTCAAATGATTCATTTGGTAGCACTGCTGGAGGTAACCGTGACGGAGGAGATGTTATTTCTTTGATTAATCCAGACGATTACGAAGGAATGACTGTACTTAAAGGTGCAGCAGCTTCTGTATTATACGGATCTCAAGGAGCAAATGGGGTTATTTTATTGTCTTCTAAAAAAGTTAAAGAAAATACAGGGAATTTAGCTGTTTCTTCTGTTACTACTTTTGAATCTGTTCATTCATTACCAGAATTTCAGTATGAATATGGAACAGCGGATGCACAAAAATCTTGGGGAGGAAAAGTACAGTCGAATGATTTTGTAAAAGACTTCTTTAACACAGGAGTTACTCAAATTACTTCTGCTGCTTTTACAACGGGATCTGATATTTCTTCAACAAGTATATCTTACGCTAATACTACGGCTTCAGGAGTTATTGAAGGTAACGGCTTAAAGAAAAACAATTTTGGAATCCGTCAGACAGGTAAATTTTTCAACAATAAATTAACTGTTTCTGCTGATGCAAAATATACATCACAAACAATTAATAACAGACCTGTAAACGGACTTTACTCAAACCCATTAACGGGAGTTTATTTGTTCCAAAGAGGAAATGACTTTAATTATTATAAAGATAATTTCGAAACATTTATTCCTTCTAGAAACCTATACGGTCAAAACTTTTACAGCGCACCAAATGCTGATATTTATGTTCAGAATCCTTATTGGTTAATTAACAGAAATAAATCTGTTGATAAAGATAATTTCTTCAACGGAAATTTAGCTTTAGAATACAAAGCAAACAATTGGTTAAGCATTGCTGCAAGATATAGCTATAATAGAGTTGAAAATGATTATGATAAAAAGATTTATGCTACGACCAATACTTCTTTATCTAATATAAACGGTAGATACATAAACGTTGCTAATCTAAGCACACAGCGTTATGGAGATTTGATTGCTAAAATTAATACTAATTTCAACGAAGATTTTAGCTTTAATGCTATCGTAGGAGCAAGTATCAATAATACATTAGCAAATCAACAGACTACGTTAGATTCTGGTATTGTTGGCGGGCTTGTAAATGCTAACTTGTTTACTTTGGGGAATTTTGCAAGTGCAAGTGGTTTAGATAACTTAAGCCTTCAGGCTACAGGTTCTTCAAGAGAGGTTCAATCAATTTTTGCTTCTGCAACTTTTGGTTATAAAAACATGTTATACTTAGATGTTACAGGACGTAATGATTGGTCTTCTACTTTAGTAAATACTGATACTTCATCTTATTTTTATCCATCTGTAGGGGTTACTGCTCTTATTAGTGAAATGGCAACAATGCCAGAATGGATTAACTTCGGAAAAGTGAGAGGAACTTATGCTCAAGTGGGTAATGACGTTTCTGCTTTCGTGACTTCTCCAAAATCGACTATTCAAGGTGGTAATATTATTCCTCCTGTAGTAGGCCCAAGACCAGGTGAAGGATTGAAACCTGAATTGAAATCAGAATTTGAATTTGGTACTGAATGGAGAATGTTCAACAATAGATTAGGTTTTGAAATTTCTTACTACAACTCAGAAACTAAAAATCAATACATTCAAGTTCCAGCTCCGGCAACAAACCCTTACGGTTATACTTTCTACGGAATAAATGCTGGTAGTATAGAAAATAAAGGACTTGAAATTGTTGTTAGCGGTAAAATTATTGAGGGGCAAAAATTTTCATGGGAAACTATGGTAAATTATTCTCACAATAAAAATAAAGTAAAAGAAATTCCAGAAGAATTAGGAGGTAAAATTCCATTAACTCCTGTAAATAATATTAACTACAGATACTCTTTAACAGAAGGAAGACCATTTGGTGTGATTGAAGGAAAAGGTATTGTTAGAAATGATAATGGAGAAATTGTTTTAGATGATAAAGGAAATTTAGCAGTTGAAGCTGATTTCCATGAAGTTGGTAATGCAAACCCTGATTTTATGTTAGGTTGGTCAAACACATTCAAATTTGGTTCTTTTACAGCTAACTTCTTGATCGATGGTCGTTTTGGAGGAGATGTAATGAGTATTACTGAAGGTATGAATGATTTTTATGGGGTATCAAAAAGATCTGCAGATGCTAGAAATGCTGGTGGTGTTGCTGTAAATGCAGTTATGCCTGATGGTACCAAAGTGACTAAAATAGATGCTCAAAAATACTATGAAGCTGTAGGTGGTCTTAACGGTGCTACTGCTGAGTATGTATATGATGCAACAAATGTAAGTTTAAGAGAGGTTTCGCTTGGCTATACTTTCAATAAAAAAGCAATTCCATTTGTTAATACAGCAACTTTATCATTAATCGCAAGAAACTTATTCTTCTTTTATAAAGATGCACCATTCGATCCAAACATTGCTTTAAGTACAGGTCAGGGCTTGCAAGGTGTTGATATTTATGGTTTACCATCAACAAGAAGTATTGGTCTTAATTTAAATGTAACTTTCTAATTAAAACATCATGAAAACAAATAATATAAAAAAATCACTAGTTGGTCTTAGTCTTTTGGCCTTAGTTGGTTGTACATCGAATTTTGACGAGATTAATAGTAATCCTGATGGTTTTACACAAGAAGAACTAACGCAAGACTTTAATCATATTAAAGGGCCCTTTACTACAATGTTTGACAACGTGATGGTAAATGTGCCAGGGTGGAAGTATCAGGTGGCTATTGACTTGTCTGGTAATACTTGGGGAGGTTATACTACAGCGCCAGGTTTTGACGGTAACAATAACCTTTCGTATGCACTTTCTGACAACTGGAACCTTTGGGGATGGGAAGCTATCTATACACAGGTTATGGCAAATTACTTAAAAGTTGAAGCGGCATCTAAAGGAAAATATGATGAGTTTTATGCTTTAGCAACTATAGTAAAAGTACAGACTTTACATAAAGCGGCAGATTCATGGGGACCAATAGTTTATTCTAAATTAGGTACTACAGATGCAGCAATTGGTTATGATTCTCAAGAAGAAGCTTATGGCTTAATGTTTAAAGATTTAGATTTTGCTGTTGCGGAATTAACAAAAAGAATTGATGCAGGAGAAACAAGTTCTTTTACAAAAATCGATCGTTCGACTTATAAAGGAGACTATACAAAATGGGTTAGATATGCAAACTCTTTACGTTTAAGATTAGCAATGCGTATTGTAAAAGCAAATCCAACATTAGCTAAAGCGGAAGCTGAAAAAGCTGTTAGCCAAAAATTTGGTGTAATGACAGTAAACGCAGACAGCTTTATTGTGAATAAAGATGTTTCGCAACACCCACTTAGAGTTGCTGCTTACGAATATAATGATAGCCGTATGTCTGCAGATATGGAGTCTATCATGGGAGGTTACAATGATCCTAGAATAAGTGTTTATTTTAAAACTTCAGAAGAGTTTCCTGGAGAATACAAAGGAATCCGTACAGGTGGTATTCTTGGTGATAAGTCAAAACACATTAATTTTTCGAATTTTGGTAAGATAATAGATGAAGACAAACAAGTTGTTTGGTTAAATGCAGCTGAGATTTACTTCTTAAGAGCAGAAGGAGCTTTAAGAGGTTGGAATATGGGCGGTGACGCTGCAACATTCTACAAAGCAGGTATTACGGCTTCTTTTGAACAGCTTTCTGTAGGTGGTGCTGCTGATTATATTGCAAATAATGTAAAAACAGCTAAAGATTATGTAGATCCAGTTGCTCCATTCAATAGTGGTTTAGCGGTGAATAAAGTAACTGTTGCTTGGGATGATACTGCAAGCAACGAAGTAAAATTACAAAAAATCATTACTCAAAAATGGATTGCTAATTTCCCTGACGGTATGGAAGCTTGGGCTGAACACCGTAGAACAGGTTACCCTAAATTATTACCAATTCTTAACAACCAAAGTGCTGGTGCAATTACTACTGAATATGGTGTAAGAAGAATCAACTTTGTTTCTACTGAAAAAGATGGAAACCCAGAAGGTCTTAAAACAGGTATTGCAAAACTTAACGGTCCTGACAATGGTGGAACAAGAACTTGGTGGGATGTTAACGCTCCAAATTTCTAAAAAAAAGAGAATATTAAGTTTGGTTAGTAGTATGGTATAGATGGCGAAAGCGATCTATACCATTCTTAAAACCAAAATGGTAATTACTACAAAAAAGAAAAGAAATGAAAAGTGCTTTAGAAATAAAACCTGATATTAGTTACAAAAGCGCGGGAAAATTTGAAGAAACTCGATTTGAGAAAATTCATATTGAAATCTTTAAAGGCTCGATTGATGCTTCTGTAATTGTAGCCCAGGAAATTGCGCAGCTAATTAGGTCTAAGCAGGAAAAAAATAAATCTTGTGTTTTAGGTCTTGCAACAGGTTCTTCTCCTATTAAAGTTTATGAGGAACTAGTGAGAATGCACAGAGAAGAAGGACTTAGTTTTAGCAATGTTATCACCTTTAATTTGGATGAATATTATCCAATGACTAAGGAGAACAATCAGAGCTATCATTATTTCATGCATGAGCATCTTTTTAATCACATTGATATCAAACCTGAAAATATTAATATTCCTGATGGTACAGTAGCAATTGAGGAAATCAATCAATATTGTATCGATTATGAAATGAATATTAAAAATGCAGGTGGGCTTGATTTTCAATTGCTTGGAATTGGTAGAACAGGACACGTTGGATTTAACGAGCCGGGTTCGCATATCAATTCAGGAACAAGAATTATTACCTTAGATCACATCACTAGAGTCGATGCTTCATCTGCTTTTAATGGTATAGATAATGTGCCGAAACGTGCCATAACAATGGGGGTTTCAACCATCATGAGGTCAAAACGTATTGTTTTGATGGCATGGGGGCAAAATAAAGCAGATATTATAAAGAGAACAGTTCAAGGCGATATCAGTTCAGAAATTCCAGCGACATTTTTACAGAATCATCCAAACGCAACTTTTGTTTTAGATCAGTCGGCAGCTTCAGAGTTAACCCGTTTCAAAACGCCTTGGTTAGTTGGAGAATGTCTTTGGACTCCCGAATTAAAAAGTAAAGCGATTGTTTGGTTGTGTCAAAAAACAAAACAATCTATTCTGAAATTGACAGATCGTGATTATAACAATAACGGAATGTCTGATCTTTTGGCTCAAGAAGGTTCTGCTTATGATATGAATATTAATATGTTCAATATTTTGCAGCACACGATTACCGGATGGCCAGGAGGAAAACCAAACACAGATGATTCATTTCGTCCAGAAAGGGCAAATCCGGCAAAAAAGAGAATTATTCTTTTTAGTCCACACCCAGATGATGATGTGATTTCTATGGGAGGAACGTTTTCGAAATTAATCAAACAAGGACACGATGTTCACGTAGTATATCAGACTTCAGGAAACATTGCGGTTTCAGATGATGAAGCATTAAAATTTGCAGAAGTTGCGAGCGATTTTATCGGAAATGAAAAATCAGATATCAATTTCAAATCAGTAATCGAATTTCTAAATAATAAATCTGAAAATCAGATTGATTCTTTAGAAGTCCGAAAATTAAAAGGATTGATTAGAAGAAGAGAATCTTACGGAGCAACAAGATATATTGGACTGAAAGATGAAAATACACACTTTTTAGATCTTCCTTTTTATGAAACTGGGCAAGTTAAAAAGAATCCGTTAGGGCCAGAAGATATTGCTATTGTAAAAAATATTATTGCAAAAATAAAACCACATCAAGTTTTTGCTGCTGGAGATCTTGCAGATCCGCACGGAACACATGAGGTTTGTTTAAATGCCATTTTTGCCGCTTTAAAAGAACTTAAACCAGAACCGTACATGGATGACTGTTGGTTATGGTTGTATAGAGGAGCTTGGCATGAATGGGATATTCACGAAATTGATATGGCAGTTCCATTAAGCCCATCAGAGGTTTTGTTGAAACGCCATGCTATTTTACACCATCAGTCTCAAAAAGACAGGGTGATGTTTCAAGGTAACGATTCTCGTGAATTTTGGGTTAGGGCAGAAGATCGAAATAAAAACACAGCCATCTTATATGATGAATTAGGTTTGGCTGAATATGAAGCGATCGAAGCTTTTAAACGTTTTGATTACTAAAAATTTTTTCCGATTCATTGTAGAATGAATCAAATAGCAAAATTCAGATTGATCTCATAGCAAAGTGAGGTAAAAGCTGAAATCATTCTGAGTTTTGTTTTTTTATAAATTTAGGATACTTATAAAAAAGCTATCCAACCAAAAAAAAGAAAAATGAAATATCTATTTGTACTATTATTTGCAGGTTTAACAGCAGGTGCTCAAGTCCAGAAGGAGCAGCTAAATCTTATGCCTTGGCCTCAGAATGTTGTTATTAATGAAGGTAATTTTAATTTAACTAAAAATTTTAAAGTAAACATTACAGGAAATCCAAATGCTAGAATATTTGGAGGAGTAACTCGTTTTTTGCGCCGCTTAGATGGTAGAACAGGTATATTTTTCGAACAAGGTTTTATTGAAAAACTAAATGAAGTTCCAAATGCAGAATTGCAGATCAATTGCACTAAAAGCGGTAAAATTGGTTTGTACGAAGACGAAAGTTATCATTTAGATATTACTTCAAATAAAATAACAATAAACGCTTCAAGTGATTTAGGAGCTTTACATGGTTTGGAGACATTGTTGCAGATGCTTCAAAACAACTCAAAATCTTTTTATTTTCCAGTTTCAAAAATTTCAGATTTCCCAAGATTTACATGGAGAGGTTTAATGATTGATGTTTCAAGACATTTTCAGCCAATTGACGTAATTAAGAGAAATATTGATGCATTGGCAGCTGTGAAAATGAATGTTTTTCACTGGCATTTGGTTGATGATCAAGGTTGGAGAATCGAAATGAAAAAACATCCAAAGTTTACTCAATTAGCTTCAGATGGAATGTATTATACACAAGAGGAAATTAAAAATATCGTAAAATATGCCGATGAGCGCGGTATTTTAATTGTTCCAGAAATAGATGTTCCGGGTCACGGATCTGCAATTTTAACGGCTTATCCAGAAATTGGCAGTAAAGTAATCACGCTGACAGGAGGAACATCTGAAAAAAATATTCAAGGTACAGCAATTGCTACCTATGGAATTGAAAGAAATGCGGGTATTTTTTCGCCAACATTAGATCCTTCAAATCCTAAAACATATCAATTATTAAGTGAAGTTTTTGATGAGGTTTGTCCATTATTTCCTGGCGCTTATTTCCATATTGGAGGAGATGAAAACGAAGGAAAAGATTGGGATGCAAATCCGAAGATTCAAGAATTCAAAAAGAAGCATAATTTAAAAACCAACCACGAATTGCAAACTTATTTTACCATGCAATTGGCACCGATGTTAAAGAAACACGGAAAACAATTGATGGGGTGGGAAGAAATCTTGACAAAAGATTTATCTAAAGAAGCTATTGTACATTCTTGGAGAGGTCCAAATGAAGGAATGGCAGCTGGGCAATCTTTAGTAGATGCAGTTAAAAAAGGATACAAAACCGTTCTTTCAAATGGCTATTATATCGATTTAATGTACCCAATAGCAAGCCATTATTTAAATGATCCGATGCCAAAAGGAGCTAATTTAACCAGCGATGAAAAAGCAAGGATCTTGGGTGGAGAAGCAACAATGTGGACAGAATTGGCTACACCAACCACGATAGATTCTCGAGTTTGGCCAAGAACAGCTGCTATTGCTGAAAGATTGTGGTCTGCAGAAGATGTAGTGGATGTAGAAAATATGCGCAAACGTTTAGAACAGATTTCTTTCAGATTAGAAGAATTAGGCATTACGCACATTCGTAACAAAGATGTTATTTTAAGAAATATTGCCAACAATCAAAACATTCAGTCGCTTGAAGAATTTTCTAAAGTTAGTGAGCCTTTAAAAGGATATACTCGTAACAAAGGAGGAACAGAGTATCAGATGTATTCTCCGTTTACCTTGTTTGCAGATGCATGCGGACCAGACGCAAAAGATGCACTTGCGTTTGATGCTGCAGTAAATCAATATTTAGCAAATAAATCGGCTGATAATAAAGCAAAAGTGACAGCATTTTTTAATAAATGGATTACTGTAAATAAAGACTTAACAGCGCTAAGTGCCAATGCACCATTAGTGCAGCCAATTTTGCCTTTGTCTAAAAAGTTAAGTGATGCATCGCAAGAATTATTACTTGTATTAGATAATAAATCGACTTTAAAACCAGCAGATTTAAAAAGTCTAATAGAGCAATGCAATACAAAAGATCATGCTGACGTAGAATTGTCAGTTTATGAGAGTTTAAAGAAACTAATATAAATTTTGGTTGAGTTAGTGTTTTAGAGTTACATTAATCAGGCTTTTAATTATCTCTGCCGGAGTTCCACGGTAGAGATAGTTATAGCCAAGATTTCAGAAGTAAGCAGCACTTAACTTAATTCAATAATAAAAATATAAGCCATAAAATTAGTATTAACCTTTAAAACCAAATAGAAGAATTAGAATACCACAAAACATGACAAAAAACGAGAGTATAGATTGATGATTAGTCCCAAATTTATCATTTGTATTTAAGATTAATTTTTAGAATTATAAATAAATATCGATCACTGCTATTTACTAATGATTATGAATGAATCGGTAATAGTAATATTTATCTATAGAATGTAATTTGAGTTTATTTCCAATCGACCGCGGGGTTCCAATCTGCAGTTGAGCGAAACCCAGAAGATTTTAAAAGCTTCTGCGGCCCAATTATTTATTTTCTATTAACTAATATTTATTAACTATGAAACATTATTACAGATTGCTCTTTTTGTTGTTGTTTCCCTTACTAGCGTTGGCTCAACCAGCTCACGGAAAAAAAGTAGTGGGGTATTATGCGCAATGGTCTATCTATGCTAGGGATTTTAATGTTCCTAAAATTGATGGAAGTAAAATAACGCATTTAAATTATTCTTTTTATGGCACAACTTATGATCCTGCCCATCCAGAGAATACCAAATTAAAATGTTTAGACACTTATGCTGATTATGAGCATATGGAGGGCGGCATTCCGTGGGATGCGCCAGTAAAAGGAAACTTTTATGATTTAATGAAATTAAAAGAAAAGTATCCGCATTTAAAAATTCTAATTTCTGTTGGAGGCTGGACAAAAGGACAAGATCTTTCTCCAATTGCTGCAAGTCCTGTAGCAAGAGCAGCTTTAGCAGCAGATATGGCAAACTTTATTACTACGTATCCTTTTATTGACGGTTTTGACATCGATTGGGAATATCCTCTTTCGGGTGGAACTGACGGTACAGAAATAGTAAATGGTGCGCCTGTTCCTCCGCAAAAATACAGTCCAGACGATAATAAAAATTTAGTGCTTTTATTGAAAGCAATGCGTCAGGCAATGCCAAATAAATTGGTTACCATTGCTGCAGGAAACAATGTTAGAAACGTTGCTAAACAGTATTTAGGGCCAAACAACAGAGCGCAGTATGGTATGAGCGAAGATATTTCGACTTACTGCGATTATATTACCTATTTTGGATATGATTTTGGAGGAAACTGGTATGATAAAACCTGCTATAATGCTCCTTTATATGCAAGCGGGAACACTAATGATCCGTTGTATGGCGCAACGCAATCTGAATCATTAGACGAATTGACCAATCAATATCTAAACGTAATTGGTTTTCCTGCGAATAAATTAATCATGGGATTGCCTTTCTACGGAAAAAAATTCGATAACGTTGCTGCAAATTCAACAAACGGATTATTTGTTTCAGCACCAAGATATGCAGTTCCTGGATGTACAAATCCGCAAAACCCAACCGGAACATGGGATGGTTCAGGAGCTTGTGAAAAATCTGGAAGTATCGAAATCTGTGATTTAGTTGGAAATCCAGTTACCAATTCGCATGCTTATTTAGATCCAAACACGATGATGGTAACGCCATCTGCGGCTTCAGCAGGATGGGTACGTTATTTTGATAATACTACAAAAGTTCCTTATTTATATAATGCTACTAGAAAAGAGTTTATTTCTTATGAAGATAAACAGTCAATGGACTTAAAAGTGCAGTATATAAAATCGAAAAACTTAGCAGGAGGTATGATTTGGGAATTATCTCAAGATACCAGAGGTGCTATTCCAAATTCATTATTAAACCAAGTTGACGCTTCTTTCGGCAGTGTTGTTCCAGGAACAGTAAGTATTTCTGGTTCTGTAAAAAACGGATCGACTTTGGTTACTAATGTTACTGTTGAATTGCGTAATGCATCTAATGCTGTTATCCAGACAGTAGTTTCTCAAACAGGAAATTTTGCATTCAATAATCTAACTTCAGGACAAAACTATTCGCTTACAGCTTTAAAAGCGAGTTATACCTTTGTTCCAGTATCACTAAACAATGTAACAGTAAATCAAACGGCAGTTGTGATTAACGGAACTCAGCCAACTTATACCGTAAGCGGAACAGTTTTAGACGGAACAACTCCAGTTTCGGGCGTTACAATTTCAGCAGTTTCAGGAAGCACAACTTTGACAGCAGTTTCAAATGCAAGTGGGGCTTACAGCGTTGCAGGTTTAACAGCAGGTTTAAACTTCACAGTTACAGCTTCAAAATCTGGATTTTCTTATACTCCAGCTTCAACAGTTTACAATGCAATTGATGCCAACAAGACGTTGAATTTCACTCAAGGTGCGGCAGTTGTAACGTACACCGTAAGCGGAACAGTTCTTAACGGAAGTACTGCAGTTTCTGGCGTAACCGTTACGGCAGCTTCTACAGCAGGAAATGTTACGGCAACAACTAATTCAACTGGGTCATATTCATTGACTTTAGCTTCTGGCGGAAATTACACTGTAACTGCAGCTTTAACAGGACAGACATTTACACCGGCGTCGACAGTTTATTCTAATTTGAATGCCAATAAAACATTAAATTTTGCTCAAGATGTTGTAACGACTTCAAGCAAAATTAGCGGAACAGTTAAAAACGGAACAACTCCAGTTTCAGGAGCCAAAGTAGAATTGGTTTTACCTTGGACAGATAATGCACATCCGTGGAAAAGTGTTCTGGCAACAACAGATGCACAAGGAAAATACAGTTTTGATAATTCTGTTATAGACGGTTATACAACCATTACAAGTTTAAAACTAAATACTTGGTCAAACGGAGAGGTAAATTATTATCCTAATAATCTAGCCAACTTTGCAGTTCCTGCAAGCCCAACAACATACAACTTTAATACAAGTTCAACGGCTAGAGTAGCATTAGCGGCAGCTACAAACTTAATCAGTGGAACGGTGAAAAACGGTTCAACGCCTGTAGCAAATGCAAAAGTGGAAATTGTTTTACCATGGACAGATAACACGCACAACTGGAAAAGCGTTCTAGCGACAACAGATGCATCAGGAAATTACGCTTTTGATGATTCAGTTGTAGCGGGTTATACACAAATTTTAAGCTTGAAATTAAATTCATGGCAAAACGGTGAAGTAGCTTATTATCCAAATAATCTAGCAAACTTCGCCGTTCCAACAGCGCCAACAGTTTATAATTTCAATACACAAACAACGGTTGTGACTAAGCCAGTGGTTGCTATTACAGCACCAACAGCTTCGGCGATTGCTATAAATTTAGGTTCGGCAATTAACTTTGTTGCAAGTGTAGGATTAAGTGCTACAGATGCCACTACAATTTCATCTGTTGTATTTAGTTTAGACGGACAAAGCATAAGCGCTACAAATTCTTCAGGAACTTATACCGCGGTTTGGACACCAGTAGCAAATCAGTTTTCGCAAAGTCATACATTAACTGTCACAGCTACGGCTTCAAACGGAACAACAGATTCAAAAACATATACTTTTACATTAAATTGTTCAGGTGCAAACTGTCCAAATTCATTGCCTGTAATCACTTGGAATTCGCCATCAAATACTACGGTATACCAAAGCTCTTTCCAAGTTGTGCCAATTTCAGTTACAGCTGTCGATAGTGACGGATCGGTTTCTGGTGTTGCGATTACCATAAATGGAGGCACGTTTAACATGACAGCTGGTACAAATAATACTTATACGTATAATTTTACGCCAACTGCATATCAAGATTATCCAATTGTAATTAAAGCAACCGATAATAAAGCTGCTGTAACGACATTAAACAATACCATTAAAATTGCTACAATAAGTGGTAATAGATTTATTCCGCTTCCATCTAAAATTATTTTAGGGTACGCACATTCTTGGGAAAATACTGCAGCTCCATTTTTATATTTTTCTCAAATGGTCGGAAGTAAATTTAACGTAGTTGATTATTCTTTCGTAGAAACCGTGAATAGAGATGGTTATACACCAATATTAACCACAAACGATGCGAGATATTTGACCAATGGTGTTTTCAATAAGCAATTGTTGAAAAATGATATCAAAGCCTTAAGAGATAGCGGTGTTCCTGTTATTGTTTCTATTGGAGGTCAAAATGGTCATGTTGTTTTAGATAATGTAACTCAGAAAAATATTTTTGTTAATGGTCTAAAAGCCATTATTGACGAGTATCAATTTGATGGAGTTGATATTGATTTTGAAGGCGGATCGATGAATTTTAGCGCTGGTGGTTTGAGAGATATTTCTTATGCCGGTATTTCGGCTTATCCAAGATTGAAAAACGTAGTAGATGCTTTTAAAGAATTAAAAGCGTACTATGGCCCTGGATTTTTATTGACTGCAGCTCCAGAAACACAATATGTACAAGGAGGATATACTACTTATACAGATACTTTTGGTTCGTTCTTGCCAATTATTCAAAACTTACGCAACGAGTTAGATTTGTTAGCGGTACAATTGTATAACACAGGAGGAGAAAACGGATTAGATGGCCAATATTATGGCACGGCTAAGAAAGCCAACATGGTTACAGCCTTGACTGATATGATCATAAAAGGGTATAACATTGCTTCAACAGGAATGCGTTTTGATGGATTGCCAGCTTCAAAAGTTCTTATTGCATTACCAGCTTGTCCGAGTGCAGCAGGTAGCGGTTATTTAACTCCGACAGAAGGAATTAATGCTATGGATTATTTAAGAAATGGAACCAATTTCTCAGGAAGAACATACACTATGCAACCAGGCGGACCATATCCTTCTTTAAGAGGTTTAATGACTTGGTCTGTAAACTGGGATGCTTCTTCTTGTGGTAATTCATCTGAATTGTCTAAAGCGTATGCAGCTTATTTTGCATCTCAAGCCACAGCAAAAACATTAGTTCTTGAAGATATTTCAGCAGAAAGCAATACTACTGTTGCCTATTTTAGAAACAATACCTTATCGGTATCTAATGAAACAGAAGACATTGCTCAGGTGGATGTATTCAATACCATAGGACAAACTGTTACAAGTTCTAGAAATATTCAAAACAACAAAGAAGTATTGCTTCATAGTCCAAGTTTTGCTAGTAGACAAATTTTTGTCGTGATCGTAACAGATAAATCTGGACACAAAAAGTCATTGAAAGTAATGAACTTTTTAAACTAAAAAAGAATTGAAAATTTAGAAATAAAAAACGGGACGGTTAAAATTGAGTTTGGTTATTTATGTTTTAATCTATTTTATTTCTAAAAAATGCCACTTTAGGTAATTTGTTATTTGGTTTTTGCCTAAAGATGCGCATTATGAACCTGGTAGTTTTACTGCCAGGTTTTTTTATGACTTTCGATAAATGGACTAATAACTCAATATAGTACACGGATGAGGCGGATTTACTTCGTAAAGACGCAGATTAAAACGGATTTTTTCACTTGTTTTTTTAGATAGATTAATAAAAAATCTGCTAAATCTATTAAATCTGCAAGAAACCCTTTGCGAACTTTGCGCACACCTTCGCGTCTTTGCGGTTAAAAAACTTTCACTATTTTTGAAATCAAATACAATTGTTTCAGAATCCATGCAGAAATTCATTAGCTTAATTGCACTACTCTTTATTTTTTCAATAAGTACAGCTCAAAATAAATTCGGAAATCCAGAAGTTGATCCCTTACAAATTCAGAAAACGTACGAGCAATGGTCGGTTTATAATAAAGGAATTATGCTTTCTAGAGATTTCACTGCACTTGATTCATCTTCAAAAGAAATCTCAAAAGAAGCTTTTTTAGATCAGCTGGCAAATGGAAATTTTATTCCAGTTCGATTGAAATCAGAAGCAGATGTTTATGTTTATAAACTATTCAAAATTCAGCCAAAAACAGATTCAAGCATAAAAGCCACCATCAATCAAATTGGTTTTGATGCTTATAAAAACTACAAAATGGAAGGAACCGCTTTTCCAAAATTTTCATTTAAAGATTTAAACGGAAATCTGGTGACCAACGAATCCATGAAAGGAAAAATCATTGTGATCAAATGCTGGTACATTCACTGCACGCCATGCATTAGAGAATTTCCTCAAGTCAATAAATTAGTTTCAGAATATAAAGATCGAAACGATATTGTTTTTATGAGTTTAGCCGAAGATTCAGTAGAGCAATTAAAAAATTTCTTGGCAAGAAAACCATTGTCTTATTCTGTAATTCCAGATATGAAGGAATATATGAATAATGCTTTACAGTTGAACTCTTTTCCAACACATTTTATAATCAACAAAGAAGGAATGATTGCTAAAGTGCTTCCAAATTTTGAAAGTTTAGAAGTGGCTTTGGCTAAAGAAAGTAAATTATAAGTTTTAATTAATCTCGCAAAGTCGCGAAGTTGCAAAGTTTTATGGCAAAGTAACCTCATTTTTGTCATTTCTGACAAGATTGCGTGACGATTAAACAGCATTAAACAAAACTCTGCGCCTTAGCGCCTCTGCGAGAACCTCTCATCACTAGCATAAAAACCTTAGCACCTTAGGATCTTTGCAACTTAGAACCTTTTTCACTACTTTTGCACCAAATTAATTAAAAAGACATTCATGTTAACAGTCAATAATTTATCAGTTCAATTTGGCAAACGAATTTTGTTTGACGAAGTAAATACCACATTCACTCACGGAAATATTTACGGCGTTATTGGAGCCAATGGTGCTGGAAAATCTACATTTCTAAAAATTATTTCAGGTGATATGGACCCAACTTCTGGGCATATTCATTTAGAACCGGGAAAACGTATGTCGGTTTTAAACCAGAACCACAACATGTTCGATGAGCATACTGTTTTGGAAACCGTTTTAATGGGAAATAAAGTTTTGTATGCTGTTAAAAAAGAAATGGATGAACTTTATTTAGATTATAATGATGCCAATGCAGATAGAATAGGGGAGTTACAAGTTCAGTTTGAAGAAATGAACGGATGGAATGCCGATTCTGATGCTGCGTCTATGTTGTCTAACTTAGGAATCTCTGAAGCAGATCATTATACTTTAATGGCAGATATGGAAGGAAAGATGAAAGTACGTGTGCTTTTGGCGCAGGCGCTTTTTGGAAATCCTGATGTATTGATTATGGATGAGCCTACCAACGATTTGGATTTCGAGACAATCGCTTGGTTAGAAAACTTCTTAGCAAACTACGAAAACACTGTAATTGTTGTATCTCACGACCGTCACTTTTTGGATGCGGTTTGTACACATATTTCTGATATTGATTTCGGGAAAATTAATCACTACTCAGGGAACTATACGTTCTGGTACGAGTCTAGCCAATTAGCGGCAAAACAGCGTGCACAGCAAAACAAAAAAGCAGAAGAGAAGAAACAAGAGTTGGAAGAATTTATTCGTCGTTTTAGTGCAAACGTGGCGAAATCTAAACAAGCAACTTCTCGTAAAAAAATGATTTCGAAACTAAATATTTCTGAAATTAAACCATCTAGCCGTCGTTATCCTGCGATTATCTTCGATCAGGATCGTGAAGCTGGAGATCAGATCTTGAATGTAGAAGGTTTAGCAGCTTCTGTAGATGGAGAAGTTTTATTCAAAGACATAAACCTGAATATGGCAAAAGGCGATAAAATCGTTCTTTTCTCTAAAGATTCACGTGCTACAACTGCTTTCTACGAAATCTTAAACAACGAACAAAAAGCTGATGCTGGAACTTTCGATTGGGGAATTACAACCAACCAAGCGTATTTACCAGCTGAAAATCACAAATATTTCGAAAACGATTTGACTTTAGTTGACTGGTTACGTCAGTACGCTAAAACAGAAGAAGAACGTGATGAGGTATTTATTAGAGGTTTCTTAGGAAAAATGATTTTCTCTGGAGAAGAAGCTTTAAAAACGTCTAGAGTTTTATCTGGAGGAGAAAAAGTGCGTTGTATGCTTTCTAGAATGATGATGGAACGTGCAAACGTTTTAATGCTAGATGAGCCAACAAATCACTTAGATTTGGAGTCTATTACGGCTTTCAACAACTCATTGAAAAACTTTAAAGGTTCTGTAATTTTCACAACACATGACCACGAGTTCGCGCAAACTGTTGGTAACAGAATCGTAGAATTGACACCAAACGGAGTTATCGATCGTTACATGACATTTGATGAATATCTTGATGATGAAAAAATTCAAGAACAAAGAAAGAAGATGTACAATCTTTAATTTTTGAAATTCCAATAAATTGTAAATTCCAATAATTGAAATTCCAAATTCCAAATTCCAATCTTTGACTTTACAACTTTGTCAAAGTTTTAAACTTTGACAAAGTTCTACACCCATAAAAAAATCCCAAACTCCAATTTAAATTTGGAATTTGGGATTTTTTACTTTGTTATTTATCACTTATTTACTGCCGAACATTTTAGCGAAAATCCAGATAATAATCGCAATAATAAAAATTACGATAAATATCCCGAATCCCATTCCGGCTTTAAAAATGTCTCCAATAACTTCACAGCTTGTAAATGAAAACAGTATAACGAATACCATTAACAATCTTAGTATTTTATTTTGCATGATTCTGATATTTTAAATTGATACTTAAAATTACTTCAGGAATAGGCAAAATGTGTTATAGAATTTTTTGGAAATGTTTTAGGATTTGGAGATTACTTTTTAAATACATTCTTCAATTTATAATTTAAAAAGGTATTTTGTCATCTTCTTCTTTTGATAAACTTGATAATTTCATTAATCCACTAACAATTTCATTGAACTTTTCTGTGTTAAATATTAATTCTAAAGAAGTTCTTAATTGAGATTCGTTTTCTGAAATGATATAATTTTGAGTTAAATCTAGATTTTTTGCGATGCCTTTTTCAATTTTTAAAGCACACGGATATAATGTTACATCAAAAAACAATTCAAATACTACAAATTTATATGATCTCATATACTTAGTATGAAGAACAAGATCATATTGAAAGCTAGATCCATTTTTTTGTCTTAGCAATTCAATTTCAGATTTTTCAAATAATGATAAATTTAAAAGATTATTTGTTGCTTCATTGAAGCCTTCTAATGTCTCACCGATTATTTCGTTCGGAGTTTTTATTTTTTCAATTGTAAATTTTTTCCAATCCATGAGTTATATTTCAAAATTATATTTAATGGGTAAATGATCTGAGTAATTTATTTTATTTTTAACGAAGTCAAAAATATTAAATTTTGAGGTTGAATGTATGATATCAATATCTTCATTTTTAATTGATTTCATTAGTTTTTTACTGATAACAACTTGATCGAGAAAATGATGTTCCAATACATCGAAGGATGTATTGGAAGGTCTTGGCTTTCTAAATGTACCAGGAAAATGCGTTTTTGAATATAATTTCCAAGTAGGATTGTAATATAGAAAATTTTCATAACCTCTAAAAGGTTTTTTACTATTAAATTTAATTGTATTTGTTGCGCCTAAACCATCTAGATTAATCATCGGAGATTCATAGGGATTAACATTAAAATCACCAATAATTAATATGTTTTCTTCTTCTGTATTTCCAATATGTTTTTCAAAATCTTGTTTAAACTTTGAAATATTGTATTTTAAGGCATCAAATTCATAATACATCTGTGAGGGCATATGCACAGAAATAATATTTAAATCCATTTTTGGAAAAAATATTCCAGTATAATCACTATGTTGAATTGTTAATTCAATATTTTTTATGGAAACTTTTTTTATTATTTTGATTTTATCGCAACCGGGATTTGATAAGTGGTTATAATTTAATGCTATTAGATCTTTATAATGTGAGCTAATATCTAATTTTTCAAATTCAGACAAAAAAAGAAAATGAGGATTCTCATCTTCTAAAATACTTAATATAATATCAAAATTTTCAATGTTTTTAGTATTCCAAAAAATAACTTTCATATAAAGATTTATAATATTTTAAATGTTTTAGTTTCTTTAGATTGGTTTGCTAAAATATATTTTTATCAGTAAAAGAACACACAAAAAATAAGATTTTATTTTAAAGAAAATAATTATGAAAATTAAAGTTGTTAATTTTTGATAATTGTAAAAAAAATATTTCCAACCCCAACACCCCAACAAATAAAATCAGATTCCGTATATTTGCGCAACCAAACATTACAATCACTTATGAGTCAAAAAGTATTACTTAATTCGAAAGAAGTTACTATCATACTCCATCGTTTGGCTTGTCAGTTAATCGAAAAACATCTTGATTTTTCTGAAACTATTTTAGTTGGAATTCAGCCAAGAGGCGTTTTTTTAGCTGAACGTTTAAAACAAATATTAGAAAACGAATATAAGGTTCCTGAAATTTCTTTAGGATATCTGGACATCACTTTTTTTAGAGATGATTTCCGTCGTACTGATAAACCGCTTGAAGCCAATAAAACCCAAATCAATTTTATAGTTGAAGACAAGAAAGTCATTTTTATAGATGATGTTTTGTTTACAGGAAGAAGCATTCGTTCTGCCTTAACTGCCATTCAATCTTTTGGAAGACCTTCAGAAATTGAATTATTGGTTTTAATCGACAGACGTTTCAGCCGTCATTTACCAATTCAGCCCGATTATAGAGGTCGTCAGGTAGATGCTATTAATGGTGAAAAAGTAATTGTAAGCTGGAAAGAAAATGATGGTGAAGATGTTGTTCACCTAGTGACAAATTAGTTTAATCGGTTAACCGGTTAATTGTTTAATCGGAAAAGCCAATGATTAAACAATTAAAGAATTAAAAAAAGTTGAACCGTTAAATCGGTTAACTGTTTAATCGGAAAGAAAGCGATTAAACGATTAAACAAATAAACAATTAAACAGAAAGATGAAAGAATTAAGCGTAAATCATTTATTAGGAATTAAATATATCAACGAGAATGATATTAACCTGATTTTTGAAACGGCAGATCATTTTAAAGAAGTCATTAATAGACCGATTAAAAAAGTTCCTTCATTACGAGATATTACCATTGCCAATATTTTCTTCGAAAACAGTACCAGAACCAAACTCTCTTTCGAATTAGCGCAGAAACGTTTATCTGCTGATGTAATCAGTTTTTCTGCAGCTCAGTCATCGGTTAAAAAAGGAGAGACCTTGATTGATACTGTTAATAATATCCTTTCGATGAAAGTGGATATGGTTGTAATGCGCCACTCCAATCCCGGAGCGGCTTATTTTTTATCTAAAAATGTCAAAGCCAGTATCGTAAACGCCGGAGACGGAGCGCACGAACATCCAACTCAAGCTTTGTTAGATAGTTATTCAATCAGAGAAAAATTGGGTGATGTTGCTGGAAAAAAAGTAGTTATTGTAGGCGATATTCTGCATTCTAGAGTAGCCTTATCCAACATATATGCTTTGCAGATGCAAGGCGCAGAAGTAAAAGTTTGCGGACCAAAAACGCTGATTCCGAGATATATTGAATCACTTGGTGTTACAGTGGAACCGAATTTAAGAAAAGCCTTAGAATGGTGTGACGTTGCGAATATGCTTCGTGTGCAAAACGAACGTATGGATGTGAATTTCTTCCCATCAACTCGTGAATATGCACAACAATATGGAGTGGATAAACCGCTTTTGGATTCGCTAGGAAAAGAAATCGTAATCATGCATCCAGGACCAATCAACAGAGGAGTAGAAATCACTTCTGAAGTGGCAGATTCTGATCATTCGGTGATCTTGAATCAGGTGGAGAATGGTGTTGCAATTAGAATGGCGGTTATTTATTTGCTGGCTTCTAAGATACAGTAGTTTTTTTTTAGTGGTCAGTTCTCAGTGATAAGTGTTCAGTTTTAGTATTCAGTCGCGGTCGCAGTTTTCAGTTTTGTAATGAGTATCGCATTTAATGAAGTGTTTTTTAAAAACGAAATGTACTTTGCAAACGTAGGCTTCGACTTCGCTCAGCCTGACAAACGTGAAACCTCAAACTTTAAACTTGAAACCTTAAACTTGAAACAATAAAAAAACTTACTAAATTAGCATCATAAAATACAAGCCTCACAAATTATAAAAATGAAAGTAGATCAAAAAGGACATACCGTTACGATTAAAGATACTCAAGGAGATGTAAACGCTTTCTTGGAAAAAGTGACGCAACAGTTTAAAACCTTTGAAAAACAAAATATTATAATCGATTTATCAGCTGATGTAGCAATTACAGAAAAAGATTTGAAAGCTTTTTTACCGCTTTCTAAGCAGCATAAAAAAGCAAAAAAATCTTTTGTTATAGTTGCAACCGATCTTGATTTTAATGCTATTTCAGATAAATTAGCGGTGGTTCCTTCACTTTTGGAAGCGCATGATATTATCGAAATGGAAGAAATCGAAAGAGACCTGGGGTTTTAATTTTAGATTTCTGATTTTAGATTTTAGATTTTTTGAATGCTAAATCTAAAATGTTTTGTCAATTTAAAATCTACATTCTAAAATCTAAAATCAAAAATGAAACTTACTATACTTGGCTGTTATGCCGCAACTCCGAGAACACTTACTAATCCGACTTCGCAGGTTCTAGAAATTAAAAACCGATTGTTTTTAATTGATTGTGGAGAGGGAACTCAAGTTCAGCTTCGAAAGAATAAGATTAAATTCTCAAAAATCAATCATATTTTTATTTCCCATCTTCACGGTGATCATTTGTATGGATTAATTGGGACGATTTCTACTTTTTCTCTTTTGGGAAGAACAACAGATTTGCATATTTATGGTCCAAAAGGAATTAAAGAATTAATTCTTCTTCAATTAAAATTGACTGAATCTTGGACAACTTATTCTTTGTTTTTTCACGAATTAGAATCAAAAGAAAGTGAAGTTATTTTTGAAGATAAAAAGGTTATTGTAAAAACGATTCCGTTAAAGCATCGTGTTTATACCAATGGTTTTTTGTTTCAAGAAAAACCAGATGAAAGAAAACTAGATATTGAAGCAGTTCAGCGTTATGATATTCATGTGGCTTATTATCAGAAAATCAAAAATGGAAGTGATATCACACTTGATGATGGAACTGTAGTTGAAAATCAAAAATTGACTTTTGATCCGCCGCCAACAAAAAGTTATGCTTTCTGTTCTGATACCGTTTACAACGAAGAGATCATTCCAATTATACAAAATACGGATATTTTATATCACGAGTCTACGTTTCTAGAATCTGAAGCAAGACTGGCAGAAAAAACACTGCATTCGACAGCAAAAGAAGCGGCCAATATTGCATTGAAAGCCAATGTAAAACAATTAATTTTAGGCCATTATTCAACACGTTACGACGGAATTGAGCTTTTTAAAGAAGAAGCCGAAACAATTTTTCCAAATGTACTTTTGGGAGATGATGGACGTAGTTTTGAGTTTTAATTTAAGGTTCTAAGGTTCTGATATGCTGAGGTTCTGAGGCACTAAGTTTGTATGTGGTTGTTTCAGGTTTAACATTTCACGTTTGTCAGGCTGAGCGAAGTCGAAGCTCACGTTTGCAAAGCGTCTAGTTTATAAAAGCACTTCGACTTCACTCAGTGTGACAGTAAAATATTCAGATTCCATGAACCTGAAACCTGAAACTTGAAACTTGAAACAATAATCTAAAATCTAAAATCAACAATCTAAAATCAACAATCTAAAATCATAAATCATAAGTCATGAACGATTTAAGTAATTATAGAAAATCTTACGAGAAAAGCGAATTATTAGAAAGTACTATTCCCGAAGATCCAATCAATCTTTTTAACCGATGGTTTCATGAGGTTGAAGATTTTGGCGGAAGCGGGGAGGTGAATGCCATGACGGTTTCGACAATTGGATTGGATGGTTTTCCAAAAGCTCGTGTGGTTTTATTGAAGAAATTTTCGGAAGAAGGATTTATCTTTTATACCAATTACAATTCCGAAAAAGGAAAAGCAATAGAAGCAAACCCAAATGTTTGTCTGTCTTTTTTTTGGCAGGAAGCAGAACGTCAGGTAATTATTAAAGGAATAGCTCAGAAAACATCTGAGATTATTTCGGATAATTATTTTGATTCTCGTCCTGATGGCAGTAAGCTTGGAGCGATTGTTTCGAAGCAAAGTGAAGTGATTCCTTCCAGAACTTTTTTAGAAGAAAACTTAAAAAAACTAGAAACTGAATTTGAAGGAAAAGCAATTCCCAGACCCGAAAATTGGGGAGGCTATATTGTAACTCCATTGCAAGTTGAATTTTGGCAGGGAAGACCCAACAGGCTTCATGATAGAATTCGCTACACGAGCCAATCAGATTTTTCTTGGAAGATTGAAAGACTGTCTTCTTAAAAGTATTTTTACGTAAGAATTTTATATAGTAAATTAAAAAATAAATGCATTTCATCGATTAATTTTGCACTTTAACGGTAAAATGAATACGTTTGGTATATAATAATACGAACGAATTTATTCAACGATAAATTTAAAGGATTTGCCCCAACATTTACTTTAAACCGCTAAAATGCTGATGATTATGAAAAAGATTATGCGCACCATGTTGTTCATTGCGATTCTTGTCGCAATGAACGCATGTTCTGCTGATTCCGCTGAAGCTAGCTTGGAAACTACTACTCCAACAGAAACACTTGTTGCAAATTACACATACAACGATACCGAAATAGAGACGATGAGCTTAATAAACGAATACCGTTTGAGTATTGGTTTAAATTCTCTGGAAAGAATTAATCATATCTCTTATAAATGTGAAGAGCATAATAAATACATGATTCAGAATAATGTTGTAGATCATAACGATTTTGTTGCTAGGTCTACTAATATGACTAATGTATTGGGAGCTAAAAGAGTAGGTGAGAATGTTGCCTACAATTATAAAACTCCAGAGGCCGCTGTAAGAGCTTGGCTTGATAGTCCAGGGCACAAAGAAAATATAGTTGGTGATTATACTCATTTTGGGTTATCTGTAACCACAGATCCAGCTACAGGAAAAAAATACTACACTAACATATTTGTGAAGCTTTAAAATATATTGAACAGGTTGGTTTTTTAGAAGTCGTTGTGATTCTTAGAATTGCAACGACTTTTTAAATTTAAAAAAGCTGCCTTTATGGCAGCTTTTTTTTTCTCTGTTTTTTAGTTTATAAAGCAGTAATAATAAATTCACTTCGCCTGTTGGCTTGATGTTCTGCTTCTGTGCATGGAACACCGTCTGCGCATTTATTTACAAGTTCAGTTTCGCCATAGCCTTTTCCGGTTAATCGGTTGGGCGCTATTCCGTTTTTAATGAGCCACTGGATGGTCGATTTGGCTCTTCTATCCGATAAGGCTTCGTTGTACTGGTGCGATGCCCTGCTGTCTGTATGCGAGCGGATATCCAATTTCATAGTTGGATTGTCGTTTAAGACCACGAGTATTTTTTCCAGATCCAACGCCGCTTCTGTTCTAATGTTAGATTTGTCCAAATCAAAATAAATCATTTTGATTCCGAAGCATTTTCCCAAATCGTCGCCCACGGTAACCTTGCAGGTTGATTTTTCAAGTGCAATCGGCAGATTGGTCTTGCCGCTTGTTCTGTCTATGGTTATATTTACTTCTTTTGTAGCGAATTCTGGCTTTTCCGCTCTTACAAAATAGGTTTTTCCGCATTCCACATCAAAGGCGTACATTCCGGAACCGTCTGCAGCGGCAGAGTTTTTAAGATTCATCTGGTCATCATACAGAGTGACTTTTGCCCCCGGAAGCGCAAGCCCCGTTTCGGCATCCGATATTATTCCGTACAGCTGCTGGATGCATTTAAGCCTTCTGGTTTCTAGAAATTTATAAATATCATCAGAACCCCGTCCGCCATCTCTGTTGGAAGTGAAAAATCCTCTTCTGGTTTCAGGATCAATGATGTACGCAAAATCATCTTTTGGAGAATTGACATCTGCCCCGATATTCTGAATATTGCCCACTTTTCCGCTATTGTCAATATTGGCGACAAAAACATCCAATCCTCCGAGACCCGGATGTCCGTCAGACGCGAAATAAATCTCGTTTTCAGAAGTTAGGTAAGGATACGTTTCTTTTCCTTCCGTATTAATCGCGTTTCCAAGATTTTGCGGAGGGCCAAAGCCGCCATTTGAATTTATAGTTACTTTATATAAATCTGACTCTCCAAAAGAACCCGGCATATCGGAAGCAAAATACAGCATTTTCTCGTCTGGGCTCAAAGCCGGATGGCCTGTGCTGTAATTATTGCTGTTGAATGGAAGCTCGGCAATGCTGGTCCATCTGCCGTCTTTTCCCAGCTCGGCTCTGTAAAGCTTGATTAAAGTGACTTTATTTTCGTCCTTGCCTTTCTTGCCGCCAATATAGTTGTTTCTGGTAAAATAGACTGTTTTTCCGTCTCTGGTGAAGACAGGGGAAGCTTCGTGAAATTTGGTGTTTATGGCCGATTTAAACTTATTTACTTTTGATGCGCTGCCAGTCGAAGGATCGAGATCGGCATTATAGATATTGGTGAAATATTCTCCTGTCCATTTGTGTTTGCGCTGCACAAAATTTCCCGTATCCCGTGCAGATGCAAAATAAATTTTATTGCTGTACACAAATGATCCGTAATCGGAGTATTGGCTGTTAATGCCCGCGTCTTCTATCTGGTACCTCCCAGAATTTGCTTTTATCTGGTCCAGATAGTTTACATCTTCTCTGTAGAGCTTTCCTCTGCTGTCATTTTTTGAGACGGCATTGAATTCTTCCAGAAGCCTATTGGCTTTGGCGATATCTCCAGCCGATTTTAAAGATTGCGCGTATCTAAAATAGTATTCCGGCTCGGGATTTGGATTCATGGCAAATAATTCGCCGTACCATTTTGCCGCGTTCTGGAAATCCGAATTGAAATAATAGGCATTTCCCAGTTTTTTAAACATGTCTTCAGATCTGTAGCCTTTGGCCGCAACTTTTTCATAAGTCTTTATTGCATCGACATAGGCGTAGCTGTCATATTTTTTGTCTGCAGCATTTATTTTTGCCTGCTGGGCATGGCTGCCGAATGAAAAAGCGCCTATGATTGCAGCGAAAAGTAGTGTATAGTTTTTCATGATGCCTTATTTTTAGAAGAAACGAGGGGTTGTCATTTTGCCTTTGTTGGAGAAGAATTCATAGCGCAGGAAGATCTCGTGCGAACCTGAATTGTAATTGTTCAATTTGGTGGTTTCCCGATCGTAGCCATACCCCAAATAAAGTCCGTCTGTGATCTGGAACCCGACCATAGCGCTTAATGAAGCGCTCCATCTGTAGGCCGCGCCAATCATAAATTTATCGTAGAACATAAAATTCGCAGAGACATCCACCTGCAATGGCGCGCCCTGAACCATTTTGGCTAGAATAGCGGGTTTGAATTTTATATACTGGTATCTGTCAAGATCGAATACGTAGCCTCCAATTAGGTAGTAGTTGATTCTGTCTTTATAGATGGCAACATCATTGTCGTCGTAACGGTTTGTTTCAATAAAGTTTGGAACTGACAGGCCAATGTATGCTTTGTCAGAATGCCAGTAGACTCCAGCTCCGACGTTTGGAGAGAACTTGCTGTTTAAATCCTGAAACTGGGGATCGCCCTGATCTGCAGGATTCAATTTGTTTACATCCAAATTGAAGATATTTGCCGTTCCTTTGATGCCAAACGAAAGCTTAAAATCGGCAGAGGTCTGAATGGTGTAAGACAGATCCACGGAGATGTTGTTTTCATTTGTAGGGCCAATCTTGTCATTGACCAATGAAGCTCCAATGCCTAATCTGCTATTATTTATTGGCGTATTGATTGAGAAGCTGCTGGTCTCTGGCGCTCCATCAAGTCCAACCCATTGGGTGCGGTAAAGGCCAAATACGCTAAATACTCCACGGGAACCTGCATAGGCAGGATTTATGGCTATTGTATTGTACATATACTGGGTGTACTGCGCATCTTGCTGTGCATAACCTGAACATGTAACTAACAGAATGACGAAGAAAAATAATTTTGTTCTCATAGTAGATTTTATTAATTTAATAATTACTATTGACTATTTAAATCATTGTTTTTTAATACGCTGCAAATAAATATTTGCAGCGTATTCTAATTGCTATCTAGATAAATATAAATACCCGTCTAGTTTATGATCTTGAACATTGTTGTTTCCATCTAGAGATTTATATGTAATAATGTAAAAATAGGTTCCAGTTGGTAGTCCGTCAGATTGCTTAACAGTTGTTCTTCCTCGTGAAGTTCCATCAAAAGCATTTGTTGTATTGTTGTAATTTGTAGTTTCAAAAACTAAAATTCCCCAACGATTATATATTTCAACAGTATTGCCTGGATAACAAGTTAGTTCATCAATATTATCAATTTTGAAGAAATCGTTCATGTTGTCACCATTAGGAGAGAAAGCGTTATGCACTAACACATCACCACAAGCTAAGACTTTACAATCATCATTGATTTCCATGTTTAAAACTATGCTTCTTGGGCAGTTTTGATCTGCTATTACATATTCAAAAACGTAATTGCCTAACGCTAAACCAAACGGATTAAGAATGCCTCCTTGTAACGCATTGGTATTGTTTCTATCTTGCCAAACTCCTGTTGTAGGGCTTCCTTCAGGAAGCAGGCTGCTTAAGTTAACCAATGTTGAATCATCGTTACATGCTGTCGATCTGGTTTCAGTAACACCATTTGGAACTACTATAATAGTAATCGTTGCAGTGTCGCAATTTTCAGAACTTAATTTATCGCAGATTCTATAGCTATAAGTATAAGTGCCGGCAGGTGTTAGACTAGATACATTTACATTTCCAGAATTGTCAATAGTAATGTTTGGATCTGTTTTAGTATTGTTTCCTTCTGTAAGAAGTGTAAAGTTTACTAATTCAAGTGATGCGCGAGTTACTCCTTTTACATCGTTGCTCAGTACATTGCCTACTAATCCAAAAGAATTACATCCAATATTATTGAAGTTGTCATCATTCGCTACTACTGGAGTAGGTGGTGCTGGCGGATCAAGAACTACTACTGTTACAATTGCGGTATCACAATTTCCAAAATCGGCTTTTTCGCAGATTTGATAAGTCAAAGTGTAAGTACCGCCTGGTGTGTTTGGTGCAACACTTATAGCTCCATCAGGGTTAATAGATATTGAACCTTTTGGATCCGGAATAGTTGTGGTTAGTGTCACATCATTTATATTTACTGGGCTACCATTTAATGTATCGTTAGTTAAAACGTTGCCTACAGTAGTTTGCGTTGCACTTGCTGTTATTGGTGCAGGAGTATCATCATTAGCCACTATTGCAAATGTTGGTCTTGCAGTACAATAAGGATCTGCAGGCGGATAACTAACTGTAATAGTCTCACTTGGGTTAACAGTGAAAGTTGCATTGGTAGTTGGACGTAATTTCTCAAATCCATCTGCTCCTTCAATCCATCTGTTGTTTTCAAAAATCCAGCCTGGCCAATCCATTCCTTTTCCTTGCTTGTCTACAACCGCTCCTGGCCACAATACACGACCGCTTAATGGTAAATTGTTCATTGTTGTTACGACATTGTTGTTGCTGTCTGCCCAGGCAATGGTTACACCATTTACAGGAGTGAAGTTTACTGCTGTTACTACATAATCAATATATGGAACATCATTAACACATATTGAAGTTGCGGTAACGGTCATTACTGGAGCTTCAATTGTAACTGTAACCGTTGCAGTGTCGCAGTTATCTGTCTGATCGGCTTCGCAAATTTGATATACCATTGTTAGTGTTCCTACAGGAGCATTTGGTAGTACATCAACAGAACCATCAGGATTTAATTGTAAAAACTCGTTTGGTGTTACAGTTGTAATAATAACATCAGATGCAGTTATGGCATTTCCTTCTAAAGTATCATTTGGCAATACATTTAATACATTAGTTGTAGTATGGTTTACACCTGCTATTGGACCAGCACTATCATCATTGGCAACAATATCTTTGTAATCTTTACAGCTTACACCAAAGTCGGCATCTAAATGAACCAAATCTTCTGGAGTTACCGTTACTACATAACCAGTGTCTGTTGTGGTTGTACAAACGGTATGCAATTGCAATTTGCTTGTTTTAGCAGTTATGTTTTTTCCAGATATTGATGGAAGAACTTTTACTAAACCAGTTGCTCCTAAAGCTGCAACCACGGCATCAAAGTTGGCATCTCTAACCAATTTGATCGTATAGTCTCCATAAGGATTTGCTGTCTCTGGACGATCTCTCCAGAATCCTTCGATACCCACTATAACTTCTTCATGATATCCGTTTGGACCATCGATTATTACATTGGCACTTAACGCATTTCCAAAACCTGCGGCATTTAATTCGCCATTGTTTTGTGGGCCAGTATAGCTTCCGTCTCCGTTAAGGTCAATCCATTCCCATTGGCTATAATCAATAGATCCATTTGAATCTGGAATGTTTTTGGTCACCACTCCATCATTATTAGCGTCGTACCATTCATCTTGAATTCCGTTATTGTTAAGATCATACCAAACATAATCTCCAAGAACTGGAAGGTTCGATTTTCCGTATTCAAAGTTATGAACTTGGAAAGCACATTCTTCAAGAGTAGTAAAGAACAAACTTGAATCAACTGGATATAGCTGATGTGCGCTATTTAAATTAGCATCTTGAACTTGTACCAAATAGCTTCCGGCAGGCATTCCTGTAAAGCTGTACATTCCATCAGCACCAGTAATACGCATTTGTATTGGACCAGTAGTTGTTCCTTGAGGAATCAATGTCACAGGCACATTTGCAATTGGAGCATTTGTATCTACATTTATGATTTGTCCAGATATTTTAACTCTATAATCAGGCTCTGTAATCACAACTGTTGCAGTTGCTGTACAAGTTTGGTTCTCACCATTTACTACAGACGTTGCAGTAAGTGTATATGTTCCAGCTGGTAAATTAGTATTTCCAACTACCTCGTTATTTTGATTTGTAATCACTACAGTAGCTCCAGGACTGCTAGTAACAGCTATCGAGCCGTTGCTTTCTCCTTTACAGCTTACATTGGTAGCTATACCGCTCACAGAAACTTTATTTTCAACTGTAAAGGTTTGTACCAATTCAGTTTTATTTCCTGCACAATCTGTTAGCGTATAAGTTCTAGTTAAAATGTAAGATTCTCCATTACATCCTGTTCCTCCATTGTTAGTGTCGTTTACAGTAATATTTACAGTTCCACTACAGTTATCAGCCGCATCTTTTATGTCTTCTGGGCTTCCTGCTGGAATGTCTGCCGCATTTTGCAGATTAGCTACATCTGCTGGTGCAGTACCTGTTGGAGGTGTTGTATCTCTTACTGTAATAATTTGAGTATAAGAAATTGAATTTCCTCCGCAATCACTTGTAGACCAGTTGCGAGTTAAGGTATATTCTGTACCGCATTCGTTTTTAATATCGGTTTTTGTTTCGCTGAAAACAATTGGCAAGTCTCCGTTGCAATTATCAGAAGCTTCAATATTAAATGGCTCTGGAACTGCATCACAAGAAACGGTAATATCTGAAGGCAATTCGCCAACAAAAGTAGGTTTTGTAGTATCCTGAATTGTAATTATTTGAGTAAAAGTTTCAGAAGTATTTCCGCAATCGTCTTTTACCGTCCAAGTGTTGGTGTAAGTTCCCGCGTTTCCACATCCTTCAGAAGCTATGAATTGTCCGCTTACTTTTAGAACATTTGTTACATCATTGTCACAAGTGTCATTAGCTATTGGGAATAAAGATTGAGCATTTGCTAAAGCCTGTTCATCGTTGCATTCTATAGTTTTGTCTAAAGTTCCAGCTTGAGTTGTCCAAGTTGGAGCAGAATTGTCTTGCACTATTATGGTTTGACTTACAGGAAGTGAAACATTTCCGCAAGCATCTTTCGCAGTCCATGTTCTTGTTTTGGTATAAGTTCCAGCACAATTTCCTTCTGTATTACTATCTTCATAAGTCAATGAAGAGATCGTTCCACTGTCGTCACTTGCTGTTGCTTGTGCAAAAACAGGTTCTGCTGGACAATTGATAGTAGAAACTGCAGGTAGTGGATCTATAACCGGTATAACAGAATCTCCATCGATAATAATTACAGTTTTTACGATGGTACATAAGTTAGCATCTTTAACCGTAACATTATAAGTTCCAGCTTTTAGTCCTGTAGCTGTAGCATCTGTCTGAACAGGATTAGTATCCCAAGAGTAAGTGTAAGGACTTGTTCCGCTAGATGGTATAACAGTTGCAGAACCTGTTACTCCGCCACCACAAGCTACATTAACTTGAGTTGTTGTTGCGCTTAAAGAAGCTTGAGGCTGATTAATTGTTATTTCGCATGTTGTGGTATATCCTAATTTGTCAGTAACTTTTACAGAATGTAAACCTGCTGTTAAAGCAACTGCTTGTGCAGTAGTTTCATCATTATCCCAAAGGTAAGTATACTCTCCGTTACCACCGACAGCTGTTACCGTCGCTTTACCAGTATTCCCTCCATAACATTTTACAGTTGCATCTTGTGCTATGCTGCAAGAAAGGACATTAGGTTCAGTAATTACAACGCTACACTCTGTAGTACATCCGTTTGCATCGGTAACTTTTACGCTATGAGTTCCTGCATTTAAAGCTACTGCTTTAGGTGTATTT
This sequence comes from Flavobacterium tyrosinilyticum, assembly GCF_023656565.1. Lineage (GTDB taxonomy): Bacteria > Bacteroidota > Bacteroidia > Flavobacteriales > Flavobacteriaceae > Flavobacterium > Flavobacterium tyrosinilyticum. The sequence goes on along the minus strand of NZ_JAMOKG010000003.1, from coordinate 680,250 downwards.
TCTCCATTATCCCATAAGTAAGTGTAAGTAGGAGTACCCCCAATTGGAGTTACAGTTGCCTCACCATTGCTTAAGCCATTAGAAGTTACTGGTTTATTTTGTACAACAGAGCATGATAAAGCAGCACCTGGCTGTGTTATGGTTACAGAAAGCGGTGCTGCAGAACATCCGTTTGCATCTTTCACATTTACGGTGTAAGTTCCTGCAGGCAATGCTGTTCTGTCTTCAGGATCAGTGGTTCCCGCAAGATCAGCCCAGTCGTAAGTATATGGTGCTACACCTCCAGAAGCTGTTATGTTGATTGCTCCTGTTGAAGTGCCAAAGCACAATACATCAGTTTGAGACGTTTTAGCCACGGCTACTGCTGAAGCAGGCTGTGTTATGGTTACAGAAAGCGGTGCAGCAGAACATCCGTTTGCGTCTTTTACGGTTACAGTATAAGTTCCTGCAATAAGTCCAGTTCTATCTTCAGTATCATTAGTTCCAGCAAGATCAGCCCAATCGTAAGTATAAGGCGCTACACCTCCAGAAGCTGTTATGTTGATGGCTCCTGTTGATGATCCAAAGCACAATACATCATTTTGAGAAGTTTTAGCCACGGCTACTGCTGAAGCAGGCTGTGTAATTGTAACGGCAAGAGGCGCGGCAGAACATCCGTTTGCGTCTTTTACGGTTACGGTGTAAGTTCCTGCAATAAGTCCGGTTCTGTCTTCAGGATCAGTGGTTCCCGCAAGATCGGACCAGTCGTACGTATAAGGGGCAACACCTCCAGAAGCTGTTATGTTGATCGCTCCTGTTGAAGCGCCAAAGCACAATACATCGATTTGGGAAGTTTTAGCCACGGCTACTGCTGAAGCAGGCTGTGTAATTGTAACGGCAAGAGGCGCGGCAGAACATCCGTTTGCGTCTTTTACGGTTACGGTGTAAGTTCCTGCAATAAGTCCAGTTCTATCTTCAGTATCATTAGTTCCTGCAAGATCAGCCCAGTCGTAAGTATAAGGCCCTACACCTCCAGAAGCTGTTATGTTGATGGCTCCTGTTGAAGCACCAAAACATAATACATCAGTTTGGGAAGTTTTAGCCACGGCTACTGCTGAAGCAGGCTGTGTTATAGTAACGGCAAGAGGTGATGCAGAACATCCGTTTGCATCTTTCACAGTTACAGTGTAAGTTCCTGCAATAAGTCCAGTTCTGTCTTCAGGATCAGTGGTTCCTGCAAGATCAGCCCAGTCGTAAGTGTAAGGCGCTACACCTCCAGAAGCTGTTATGTTGATGGTTCCTGTTGAAGCACCAAAACATAATACATCAGTTTGAGACGTTTTAGCTAAGGCTACTGCTGAAGCAGGCTGTGTAATTGTAACGGCAAGAGGAGCTGCAGAACATCCGTTTGCGTCTTTTACGGTTACGGTGTAAGTTCCTGCAATAAGTCCAGTTCTGTCTTCAGGATCAGTTGTTCCTGTAAGATCTGCCCAGTCATAAGTATAAGGTGCGACACCTCCAGAGGCTGTTATATTAATAGCTCCAGTTGAAGCTCCAAAACATAATACATCAGTTTGAGACGTTTTGGCTACAGCCACTGCTGAAGCAGGCTGCGTAATGGTTACAGAAAGAGGCGCGGCAGAACATCCGTTTGCATCTTTCACGGTTACGGTATAAGTTCCTGCAGGCAATGCTGTTCTGTCTTCAGGATCATTAGTTCCTGCAAGATCGGCCCAGTCGTAAGTATAAGGTGCTACACCTCCAGATGCTGTTATGTTGATTGCCCCTGTTGAAGCGCCAAAACACAATACATCGGTTTGCGAAGTTTTAGCCACGGCTACTGCAGAAGCAGGCTGTGTAATTGTAATGGCAAGAGGCGCTGCAGAACATCCGTTTGCATCTTTCACCGTTACACTATAAGTTCCTGCAGGCAGTCCTGTTCTGTCTTCAGGATCAGTGGTTCCCGCAAGATCAGCCCAATCGTAAGTATAAGGCGCTACACCTCCAGAAGCTGTTATATTTATTGCTCCTGTTGAAGCGCCAAAGCACAATACGTCAGTTTGGGAAGTTTTAGCGACCGCTACTGCAGAACCTGATTGTGTGATTGTAACGGTAAGAGGCGCAGAAGTACATCCTTTAGAATCTTTTACAGTTACAGTATATGTTCCGGCAATAAGTCCAGTTCTGTCTTCAGGATCAGTTGTTCCTGTAAGATCTGCCCAGTCATAAGTATAAGGCGCTACACCTCCAGAGGCTGTTATATTAATAGCTCCAGTTGAAGCTCCAAAACACAATACATCAGTTTGAGACGTTTTGGCAACGGTTACTGCCGCGGCAGGTTGTGTAATTACAACGCCATTTATATTTGCAGAACATCCATTTGCATCAACAACTTTGATATTGTAAGTTCCAGCAGGTAAACTCTGTAAAGTATTTACGGTTGTTTCTCCGTTAATGTAATACTTAAACGGACCCGTTCCGTTTGTTACATTAATCTGAATTTTACCATCATTACCGCCAAAACAAGTAACATTGCTTGTTGTTCCAAGTGCAACAGTGTAGAATGGAGGCAAAACGATATTAGAAGTTACAAAGTCTCGATTGGCATACCACCAAGTATTGATGGTATTTAAATTTCCATATTGAGGCGAGCTATTATTATTGTCATTAAACCCATTCCATCTATGGCAATTGCTTGGAGGAGTACCATTTGGTGTACAGCCAGTAAGATTTACTTTGGCGTCAAAAGTACCTCCAGTATAAGTAATATTGCTGTCGTCCCAGTAGAATTTTAAAACATATCCAGATGGAGCCGCAGGTCTAACGGTTGTACAGGAAAAACCATATTGATTTTCTTCTACATCATATATCGGGAAATGGAAAGCAGCTTGTCCAAAAGTAACGACTATTGGTATTGAGGTGCCTTGTGCGATAGTGTTTCCTAAACCATCTTTTCCATTCCAAGGAACACTGACAGCATAAGGAGGAGCTCCCGATGCTGTAACAGTTTGGGTAGTTAATACATCTTTTGTGCCTGGAGTATAAATTCCATCTCCACCGTTAAAGTCAAGAAGTATTTCGATAGTTCCGCTTTTAAAAACACTAATGTTTATATTGCTTTCGCCAATACCACAATTGGTAATTCCGTTAATTTGTATGTTACCGTTATAGGTTCCATTTTTCCATATATTAATATCAGGATCATTTAAGAAAACCTCATATTTTGGACTCATTTGCGTAGCATTCGGTGCGTTATAAATACTTTTTTGATCATTAGCCGCATTTCCTGAATTTCCAGGGCCTGTATTATTAAAAGCCACATTAAAATACCAAGGTCTGAAACCAGCACCATTAAAATTGATTTTATTTACAAAACCGTTTTGAGTAACGGCCCCAGTCGTAGAACCGTTATCTGGAGCAAAAACATAAAAAGCACCATTAAAATCAGTATCAACATCATCCATAGCAAAAGCCCAACGTTTTGAGTAAATACGTCCAGGAATTGATTTGTTTGAAGTATTGGCAACTGTAATGTCGTAATAGTTATAGTAAATTTCAGTACTGCTACCATCAGTTGTGCTCTCAAATTCGATATAGTAATCACCAGCAGGCATGCCATTTGGATTAAAAACTATAGGAGTATATCCAGCAGAAGTAACGCCATCGATACCATTTGGACCATTTTGAGCTCTTGTAAGTCTTTGGGCTTCAGTACCTGTTATGTTCGATGAGGTGCCATCCAAAGTATAGTTTGCAAATGCTACACTTCCATCGGGTCTAATGATTCTAAATCTAGAAGTAATTTCAGTGCCAGTTGGACTTGATCTTCTAGCTCTGCTAAAACCTAAATATACTTTTTCGCTATTTGGGTTTTGAATTCGAATATACAATCGCTGTGCATCTGTCGAACCATATCTGCCAAAACTTCCATAAGTGCTATTGTTTATCGCAAGTGAAGCCCTATGATTAATGTCAGGAGTTGTTTGTTTGCTTCCTTCTCCAGCATAAACATTAAGAAACAAAATGCTTAATAGAAAACTTAGAAGGATTTTTATTCTTTTTTCGAAAGTAAAGTTTTTCATATTAAAATGTTTAATATTGATATAATATTTTAACTAACTGAAAACGATTTGCACCTACATAGAGTAGTAAAAAGCACTTAATGTTTTGGGAGTTTTGTTATTTTTTAGGTCTAATGCTGGCATAGTAAATCCAACACCTTTTGTCTTTTTTGGGGGAATATATGTGTGAACTATAGTTTGACTTTTACTGTCCGGACAAGTGGTAGAAGTTACTGTGACCGAAGTGCCGTTCCATTGATCCAGTGTAGAAATATCAGCCAAGCTTAGTTTTACATAAAACTCAGCAGTTTCTCCTGGAGACAGTGTAAGTGTTTTATTCAGAGGAGTATAATTTTTGCTCTCCATTCTATTGTTCATCAAAACATTGCTTTTTGTAGTACTGCCATCAGGATTTTCTGGAAAATTCGAAAAGTTCTCAGCAGATAGTTGATACGTATCCGTATTACTTCCAGTATTTTTAACCTGCAGTAAAAACGAAACTTCAAAGCCATTGTACTTTTGATAATTCTCTCCGTCAATAGTTATCTCAGAATTACACGAACCAGATTGCGAAAACGCAACTGAAGTAATTAATAAGCAAAGCAGATTAAAAATGTTTTTGCTAAAGATATTTTTCTTCGAGAAAAAAATAAACTTACAATTGCTTACAAATTTTACTGCTTTTTCAAGAGTAGATTTTGTTTTCATAACTTAAGATTTAGTTTTAAAGTATTTATGAAATTTTAACAGAATCAAAGTTATATTAGAGTTTTTCTAATATTATTTTTTTATCTATAACTAACCTAAAAACTCGTTGAAGTGTTGTTTTTTTGTCAAAAATTGCCTCAAAAACACTTTTTTTTAACTCTGAAAAGTGAAATTTTTTCGTACATTTTTTTGCTTTATTAGCTAGAATTGGTTTATTTGAAATATTATAAATAACTAATAATCAAATATTTAGTTAAAATATTACGAACTATCGCATTATCGACTAAATACTAATTTTATAGATGAAGTACATAAAATGCAATTTTTATTTTTCTATTATTTTATAAATGTTAACATTTTACGAATTGTTTATTCCTGTTAAAATTTCGTTATAATGTTAACAGAAATAAAAAAAGGAGAAGGTTTAAAATTTCTTTTGTAAATTAGAACTTAATTAAAAATAGCCTGCAATTCAGGTTTTTAAATTCTGCTGTTTATGAAAAATCTTATTTTAATTCGTCATGCGAAATCTAGCTGGGAAGCACCATTAAAAGATTTTGATCGTCCGTTAATGAAAAGGGGAATTTTGGACGCGCATGATGTTTCATTAAATATTTCAGAGTATCTACCTAAAACATATATAATGTGGAGCAGTACAGCTGCGAGAGCCTCAGAAACTGCTTTAATTTTTGCGCAAAACATATCTTATCCTTTAGAAAGTATTGTTTTTAGAGATGATTTATACACTTTCGATGAAAAACAACTCGAAAAAGTTATTAAATCGTGTGATAATAGTTTTGAAAGCGTTATTCTTTTCGGACATAACGAGGCTATTACAAATTTTGTTAATAAATTTGGGGATGTTTTTATAGAAAATGTTCCAACTTCGGGCTTTGTATCATTGCAATTTGATGCCGACAGTTGGGATACAATCCATAAGGGCAAAACACATAAAACTATTTTCCCCAAAGATTTAAAATAATAACAGTGTACGAACAGAAATATATCGATAGAGAAAAAAGCTGGTTAGCGTTTAATGCAAGAGTGCTTCAAGAAGCTGCAGATAATACAGTGCCACTTTTAGACAGACTGCGTTTTGTTGGAATTTTTTCAAACAATTTAGACGAATTTTTTAGAGTTCGATACGCGGCCATTCGGCGATTAAGCCTCTCGGGTATTTCTGGCGAAAAATATTTAGGTGGTATTTCTGCTCATCAATTGATTAAAGATATTACCGAAATTGTAATTCAGCAACAATCTGAAAGTTTGCGTATTCTTGGCAATATTGAAGCGGAGCTTGAGTCTGAGAATATTTTTATCATAAATGAAACACAGATTACACCAAAACAAGAGTGTTTCTTAAAAGATTTTTATAACCAAAAATTAAGCCCAGAGTTAGTAACTATCATTTTAAATGATCTAGCCGTTTTTCCAATTCTTAAAGATACTTTAGGCTATCTGGCTGTTCGTTTAGAATTGGCAAACGATGAGGTTCGCTATGCTTTAATAGAAATTCCAAAAACGATCAACAGGTTTGTTGTACTTCCTTCTGATGACGAAAAACAATATGTTATTTTAATTGATGATGTTATTCGTTTCAAACTGAAAAACATCTTTAATATATTTGATTATAAGAGTGTTTCTGCCCACATGATCAAAATTACCCGCGATGCTCAATTAGATATAGATAGTGATTTGAGTAAAAGTATGCTCGAAAAAATCGCTTCTTCTGTAAAAGACCGTCGTATTGGAGAGCCTGTTCGTTTCATTTACGATAATTTAATTGAAGAAGATACACTCCAGTTTTTCTTAGATAAAATGAAAATTGTAGAAACAGATAGTATAATTCCAGGAGGAAGATACCATAATCGTCGCGATTACATGAGTTTTCCAAACTTGGGCAGATACGATTTATTATACAAACCAAATGAACCTATGCCAGTTCCAGGTTTAAGTTTAGAAGGTAGTATTTTAGAAAAAATCAGTAAAAAAGACTATTTGGTTCATGCACCTTATCAGTCGTTTTCTTACTTGACCAAATTTTTGCGTGAAGCTGCTTTAGACCCAAAAGTTACAAGCATCAAGATAACCTTATATCGTTTAGCTAAAAATTCGCAAGTAATTAGTTCTTTAATAAATGCGGCTAAAAATGGTAAAAGAGTTGTAGTGCAAATCGAACTTCAGGCACGTTTTGATGAAGCTTCGAATATCTCTTATGCAGAACAAATGCAGACAGAAGGCATTGAACTTATTTTTGGTATTAAAGGATTAAAAGTTCACAGTAAAATTTGTGTAATCGAAAGACTAGAAGAAGGTAAAAACCGCCGTTACGGATTCATTTCAACTGGAAACTTTAACGAATCTACAGCCAAAATCTATACCGACGTAACGCTTTTAACTTGCCATCAAGGAATATTAAAAGATACATCAAAAATATTTGAGTTTTTCGATATCAATTATAGGGTTCATAGATACAAGCATTTAATTGTTTCTCCTCATTATACAAGAACTAAATTTATAAAACTGATCGATCGTGAAATTCTACATGCTCTTGCGGGTAGAAAAACGCATATTAAATTAAAAATGAATAGTTTGTCTGATTTTAAAATGATCGATAAATTGTACGAAGCAAGTAATGCAGGAGTAAAAATCCAGCTCCAAGTAAGAGGAATTTGCTCTTTAATTCCAGGAATTCCAGGAATGAGCGAAAACATAGAAGCAATAAGCATTGTAGACAATTACTTAGAGCATTCGAGAGTTTATATTTTTGGAAACGCAGGTTTAACCGAAGTATACATTTCGTCTGCCGATTTTATGACTAGAAACCTTGACGGAAGAGTGGAGGTAACTTGTCCAATTTATGACCTAGAAATTAAGAAAGAATTGATTGATAACTTTAATATTGCGTGGAAAGGAAACGTAAAAGTAAGATATCATTCATACAAATTAGATAATAAATATAAGCCGAAAAATCATCATGCCCCATTTAGAGCACAATTTGAAACCTATAAATATTATCAGAATAAAGTAGCCATTTTAGAAGAGGTTCCTCAAAAAGTAAATTAATAATAAATACCAATTTTCAAATCATAAAGTGAGCATGATTAATATTAGGAAGTTTGCAGCGATAGATATCGGTTCGAATGCCATGAGGCTTTTGATCGCTAACGTTGTGGAACAAGAAGGCAAAGAACCGCAGTTTAACAAAAGTTCCCTTGTTCGTGTACCAATTCGTTTAGGACAAGATGCCTTTACAGTTGGAGAAATTTCACCAGAAAATATAGATCGAATGGTTGATGCCATGAAAGCATTCAACCTTTTGATGAAAGTACATAAAGTAGAGCGTTATATGGCATTTGCAACTTCTGCAATGCGCGAAGCCTATAATGCAAAAGAAGTGGTGGCTTTAATTAAGAAAAAAGCCGACATTAAAATCGAGATAATCGACGGTAAAAAAGAAGCCGCAATTATTGCTTCTACAGATTTGCATCATTTAATTAAATCGGACGAAACCTATCTTTTTGTGGATGTTGGAGGTGGAAGTACCGAGTTTACCTTATTCTCTGACGGAAAAATGATTACTTCAAGATCTTTCAAAGCGGGAACTGTTCGTTTACTGAATAATATGGTTCATGATTCAGTTTGGGATGAGATCGAAAAATGGATTAAAACCAATACAGCCGATTACGATGAGGTAACACTGATAGGTTCTGGAGGAAATATTAATAAGTTGTTTAAAATGTCTGGAAAACAGCAAGAAAAACCACTTTCGTATATTTATGTTAACTCACAGTATGCATTTTTAAATTCGTTGACTTACGAACAGAGAATTGCCGAATTAGGTTTAAACTCCGACCGTGCCGACGTAATTATCCATGCCACTCGTATCTATCTGAATGCGATGAAATGGAGTGGTGCACGCCAGATTTATGTTCCTAAAATAGGACTTTCTGATGGTATCGTAAAAGCAATGTACTACGGTAAAATTTAATACTATTTTTTAATGAATAAAGGCAGACTAGAAGCTTTTAGTGATGGCGTTTTGGCAATCATTATTACGATTATGATTTTGGAAATTAAAGCGCCAGAAGGACATCAATTTGCAGATTTAAAACCGCTTATCCCGAAGTTTTTAAGTTATATTTTGAGCTTTATTTATGTTGGGATATATTGGAATAATCACCACTATTTGCTTCATGGATTATTACGGGTAAACGGAAAAATCTTATGGAGTAATTTGCACTTTTTGTTTTGGCTTTCTTTAATCCCAGTTTCTACTGCTTGGATGGGAGAACATAATTTTGAAAAGGCTGCAATGACGATGTATGGCGTTGTTCTGCTTCTCTCGGCAATCTCCTATATTATTTTGCAATATAACATTGTGTGCATCGAAGGAAAAGATTCTGCTTTAAGAAGAGTGCTTAAAAAAGATTATAAAGGAAAAATCTCTTTAGTTTTATATGTAATCGGAATTGTTACTGCATTTTATAATCAATGGATTTCTGGAGCGGCTTACTTTACAGTGGCAATGTTATGGCTTATTCCAGACAAAAGAATCGAGAACATTTTTGCTTCAAACGAATAATCTATGAAATCTGTTTTTCAGTCCATTCAGGATTTCTCTGCTGACGAATTAAGTCTTTTAGACGATTTAATTGCATTTCGCACATTGAAAAAAGGGGAACTTTTGTTGACTGAAAATCAGGTTTGCAATGAAATAGTTTTTATTGAAAAAGGAATTCTCCGTTCCTTTTTTGTCAATCATAAAGGAGACGAAATTACCAATTGTTTTGCTTTCGAAAATGAGTTTATGGCTTCTTTCGCCAGTTTTATTACCGAAGAAAAAGCAGAGGAAAATATTCAGGCTTTAACCGATACAGAATTGCAAATTTTAGACCGAAAAGCTTTAGAAAGACTCTACCAGTCAGGATTCAATTGGCAAGAAACGGGCAGAAAATTAACCGAATTAGAATTTGTAAATCTGCATAAAAGAATGATTTCTTTTCAGAAATTATCTGGAGCACAGCGTTACGAAGAACTTCGCCAGAATCATCAAAAGTATATTCAGTTAATTCCTTTGCAATATTTAGCTTCTTATCTAGGAATAACGCCAAGGCACTTAAGCAGAATTAGAAAAGCAATGGTTTAAAAAATCCTTTTAATCTGTGTAATCTGTGGGGAAAGGACTTTTCAGGACATTTGTCTAGTAAAAGAAAGTATACTAGTAGTATTTTTGATAAAACATTTTCAGATGAAAAAAATACTAATAATAAACGGACACCCAAATGCCGAAAGCTTCAATTTTGGAATTGCAGAATCGTATCAAAAAGGTGTAATTGCTTCTGGCGCCCAAATAGAAACCATCACAATTGCCAATTTAAACTTCAACCCAAATCTCAAATTCGGTTATCAAAAACGAACGGATTTAGAACCCGATTTATTAGAATCTTGGGAGAAAATAAAAAGAGCAGATCATTTAGTTTGGATTCATCCCGTTTGGTGGGGCGGACTTCCAGCGATAACGAAAGGATTTATCGATCGTTTGTTTTTGCCTGGAATGGCTTTTCAATACCGCGAAAATTCAGTTTGGTGGGATAAATTATTAAAGGGCAAAACAGCTCACATCATTACGACCCTAGATCAGCCAAGCTGGTATTATCGTTTCTTTTTTGGAAGACCAAGTGTTAATCAATTAAAAAAATCAACTTTAGAATTCTGCGGTGTAAAACCAGTTAAAGTAAGCTACATCGGAATTATAAAAGGTTCTAAGGAAGAACAAAGAAAAAAATGGCTAGATAAAGTCTACAATTTCGGACTAAAAAATAAATAGTTTTTTATTTTCTACGACTCGAGCGATAGCGAATGGGCAAAACAAATTCAATAAATTATTAACATATTAATAAAGAAAAAAATTCGTGAAAATTCGAGAAATTCGTGGCCAACAAAAAAAATTAATCCTTTAAATCTAATCCAAATGTTGAACGCAAAAGCTCGATGTTTGGATTGATCTCTAAGAAACGATTATAACGATCTTGATTATTGTACGTTCGTTTCGTTTCAGCCTTTTCATTTACAATTACTTCAATAGTAATATCGTGATTGTGTAAATGACCTTTTAAATGCCCTAATAAACCGTTCATTTGACTTTCAAATTCTAGTTTTGAACCTTCGTTTGGCAATTCATAAGAAATTGTTGTACCGTTCAAAACAGGATCACTAATCAATAGAATCGATTCCATGATTTTAAGCCCTTTTTGACCTAAACGTTCCGCATATTTGTTCCAATGAAGACGCATGTCTGTTTCGTTAAACTCTTCAGTTGGTAAAACAGAAGAAGGTTTAACGTACGATTTTGTGCTAGCCTCCAATTCTTTTTTCTTGCGAATACTGGCAAGAGAAAAAGCAGAAACTTTAGGAGCGCCACTTGTATCTGCTTTTGGAACTTCTGGAGTTTTAACTTTTGGAGTTTCAATAGGAGCTTGGGCTGTATTTGAAATATTTACAGCAATAGGAGTATCATTGCTATTTGAATTAGCATTGACATTATTTTTTTCTTCCGAACTTGGAATTTGGGGTTTTACACTTGGAACTTCAACTATAGAATAGCCTCCGTTTTTAAAGTATATGGGCGGAATTATGAATTGCTCAGCTTTTTTTTTTCTCCATCAAAGTTGATAGAGGCCAATTGCATCAAGCATAATTCAACTAAAAGTCGTTGATTCTGACTTAATTTGTATTTTAAATCGCAATCATTTGCAATGTCAATTCCTTTTAATAAAAATTCTTGAGAACACTTCTGCGATTGCGTTGCATACATTTGCTGCGCTTGTTCTCCAACTTCTAATAAAGTAATAGTCGAAGGCGTTTTGCTTACTAATAAATCTCTAAAATGCGAAGCCAAACCAGCTATAAAATGATGCCCGTCAAAACCTTTAGCAAGAATGTCGTTGTAAGCTAATAAAATCTTCGGAATTTCATTTTCTAAAAGTAAATCGGTAATCGAAATGTAAGTTTCGTAATCTAAAACGTTTAGATTTTCGGTTACAGCCTGACGTGTTAAATTGGTACCGCAATAAGAAACTACGCGGTCAAAAATAGACAAAGCATCACGCATAGCACCATCTGCTTTTTGAGCAATAATATGCAGTGCATCATCTTCAAAAACGATTCCTTGACTTTCAGCAACATCTGCCAAATGTTCTTTAGCATCTTTTACTGTAATTCTTTTAAAATCAAAAATCTGACAGCGAGATAAAATCGTTGGAAGAATTTTGTGTTTTTCTGTTGTTGCTAAAATAAAAATAGCATGTTTTGGCGGTTCTTCTAATGTTTTAAGGAAAGCATTAAAAGCGGCCGAAGACAACATATGGACCTCGTCAATGATATATACTTTGTATTGTCCAGTCTGAGGCGGGATTCGAACCTGATCGATAAGGTTACGAATATCATCAACCGAGTTGTTTGAAGCGGCATCTAGCTCAAAAACATTAAATGCGAAATCTTCGGTAGGATCATCATATCCAGGCTGATTTATTTTTCGAGCCAAGATACGGGCGCAGGTAGTTTTGCCAACTCCACGTGGTCCTGTAAATAAAAGAGCAGAAGCTAAGTGATTGGTTTCTATAGCATTCAACAAAGTGTTGGTAATGGCTTTTTGCCCCACAACATCCTTAAAGGTCTGCGGGCGATATTTACGTGCCGATACTACAAATTGTTCCATATTCTTTTTTATTCGATAGCAAATATATGACTTTTGTTTCGTTGTTTAAAACCGATTTTAGTTATTTGGCGAAATTCTTTTTCTTCAAAATAACAAAGAGTAAACTCAGAAATAATACGATGTTGACAATCAAAGAAATGATAATATATTGGCCGTAAGTTTCCAATTTTGTTTCTGTTTTTTCTTTATCAGAAATTTCTTTTTGAGCATTTTTATAGGCCCGCAACTTTTCTAATTGATAGATCCAATCTTGTAAATTTCGATTTTCAAATTTCAGATCCCAAACATAAAAAGACAGTGATTTTATTTGATCATCTATCTTTTGAGAGATTTTGATTTCTGGAGGAGGAGGCATGGAGTCACTTCCATAAGGTCTAAATCCAGTACTTGGAGAACAACTGCTCACTTCGATAGTGTTATCGTCATTAAAATTGGCATAAACAATCCAAAGCTGTTTTAGAGATGGAACATTAGAACAGTTGCCAGAGTATTTTTGCGTAATGAACTGAGAATTGTATTTCCCTTTAAAGAGTTCTATGATTCTAAAAGTATAAATTTCCTTTATTGAATCTACTTTTATAACTTCTCCGTAAAACACAATTTCATATTTTAATTCAATTTCTACCATGCTCTCTCGGTCAATTGGCTTGCAATCACAAGAAAAAGCATAATTGGCAATCAATAAAATTGTAAAAAGTAATCGATATTTCAATTTCATAAAAGAAAAATTTTAATACAATAGTAATGATTTTTAACTAGATTATTTTGTATTTAAAAAAGTGCTATTTTCGTGTTAATTAATATAATATATTACAGCATAGCATATGGGAATATTTGATTTTTTATGGAAAAAGAATTCTGGAATTGAAGAGTCTAAATTTAATTCATCACAATTTCAACATGAAGTTTGTGCTTTGGCACTAGCTGAACTTGAAGGGAATGGATTAAATCCTGATGCAGCAATATATGAATTAGAAAAATTAGGTTTGAGTAATGAACAAATCAAATATGTTTTAGATAAGGTTAATATATTTCTAGAAAAAGAAAAAGAGAGCAATAATGGGGTTTATGGCAGTATAAATGAATTAAAGCCACAAGAAACTGATTTTCAGAAAGCTCTTGATTCGGGAGCTATTTCTGAAATTAAAATCATTCCTAATCCTGATCATGTGAGAGAAAGTACAGATTCTGATCAAGTAGATAAATATATAGGTTTTGGTGCTTATCAAATGGATAGAGGTGACTTCGATAATGCTTTGGAACTTTTTGATAAAGCCCTTGAGCTTGATGAAAAGGCTACGTTAGTTTATGCTAATAAAGGAACTTTGTATGCAAGAAAAAATGATAACGAAAAAGCAATATATTTTTATAACAGAGCATTAGAAATAGAGCCAGATAATCTTCAGATTTTAGAAAATAAAATGGATTTATTATTCGAAATGATGACCGAATCTAATGAATCTGAATTTATTGAGACAGTAAAAACTATTCTTAAAAATGATGAAACTAATCCGAATGCTTTAATTTTTATAATCCAATTTTATTCGAAAAATAATGAAATAGAAAAGGCATTGATTGATTTAAAGAAATTGTTTTCAATATATCACAAAGAGCATGTCGTAATTGATCTTTTGCTTAATACTTTTCATAAACTTTCTAAAGAAAGAGCTTTATCTGAGTTTATGAATTTCAGAAAAGACTTTGACGAGCAGGCAAGATATCAACTTGGTTATTGTAGAGGTTTGTATTTAAAAGGATTAGGTGATTTTGACGAAGCAATTACTCAGTTTGAAGAAATAAATAAAATTCATGAGTTTTCATGGAATTATTATCAAATAGCTATCATGAAGAATAGGCAAGATAAAATCCAAGAATGTTTTAAATATCTGAAAACTACTTTTGAATTAGAACCAGGATTAAAAAATGACGCAAAGCAATATCCAGAACTTCAGAATTTGTGGTTAAATCAAGAATTTATAGAATTAACCAAGTAAAAGATGGTTGGCTTTGAAAATAAATGTAATGTGTATAGATCATGAGAAAGTACTTTCTACTATTATTTTTATTTACAGCATTTGCCGTAAAAGCACAAAAAGCAACTCAAACAAGTCCCGTTTTTCAATTGCGCATCTATGAGATTTTTGAAAGCAATAAAAAAGAATTTCATGAGCGTTTTCGTGACCATGCCATGCGTATTATGAAGAAATACAACTTTAAGATTATTTCGATCTACGAATCAAAATCAGAGAAAAAAACGGAGTTTGTATATTTTCTAGAATGGCCAAATGAAGCCACAATGAAAAAAGCTTGGGAAGATTTTAGAAAAGATCAGGAATGGATTGATATCAAAAAGATGTACACTGAAAAATATGGTGATGTTGTGGGGAATATTGAAGATCGGGTTTTGACTAAACTTAATTATTCGCCTAATTAAAGTTTTGGTTATAAAGTGGGCAAAGTATGTATTAAGAGATTTATATTAATTGCTTGTAATTATTTGATAAAAAACTAGTTGTGTTTTATGAATTCATAGAAGTTTTGAATTGTAAGATTCAAAACTTTTTTTATGAGCTATTTTTAAGAAATCAATAATATTTAAAATTGTAAGATTATTTTGTAATATTTGATTGATTTATTCGTTAACTTAGAAGATTAATTAATTTAAAAAAGATATCATTATGAAAATTAAATCGATGTTATTAGGAATGAGTTTTGCTTTTTTATTAGTGGCTTGTGGACCTAAAGATGCAGATATTCAAAAGGAAATTACTGCAAAATTAAGCGAATTACCTGGAGTTTCAGTGACTGTAGAGAAAGGTGTTGCGACTATTTCGGGTACTTGTAAGGATGACGCTTTCAAACAAAATGCAGAAAGCATTGTAAAAGGAATAAAAGGTGTTAAATCGGTCGTGAACAATTGTGAGATTGCAACTCCAGAACCTGTAGTTGCGGCTCCAGTAGAAATTAATCCAGATGCAGTTTTAACCACTTCGGTAAATGAGGTAGTAAAAACGTACAGCGGTGTAACGGCAACAGTTAAAGATGGCGTAATTACACTTACTGGTGATATCAAAAGAAGTCAATTGCAAAATTTGATAAAAAGTGTTCAGGAATTGAAGCCTAAAAAAGTAGAAAACAAATTAACTATTAAATAATTGATGTTATGAGTTTAAAAGATAAATACAAAGAGTTAACAGATTTAGCTTCTAATTTAGGAGTAGCTGATTTGCAAGTAAGAGAACAAGATAATGTGCTGTATGTTGATGGAACGGCAAAATCTGCAGATGATAAAGAAAAACTTTGGGCTGCTTACGGAAAAATAGATCCTGATTTTAGATCGGCAGATGTAGTAATGAATATTGAAGTTTCAGAAGGAGCTTCTATAGAATATACTGTTGTAAGTGGCGATTCTTTATCAAAAATAGGAAAAGCACATGGTGTTTCATGGCAGACTATTTATGAAGCCAATAAAGACATTATTAAAAACCCAGACATCATACAGCCGGGCTGGAAGTTAAAAATACCAACAGCATAATTTTACTTATGGTGTGTTGCAAAAGTCCATCTCAATGATGGGCTTTTTTTGTTGGATTTAATCGCAAAATTTGTTCTCATTTTATCTTACTAAATATCCCCAGATTAATATCCTAATTGAAAACATATAAATCTCATCACAACATTTTATAATCATTTGATGATTAATCTCTTTAATTTTAAAAAATGTAAATTACTAAAAGAGAGTATTATGAAAATGAGATCCATTTTATTAGGAATGTGCCTTACCGTTGCTTTGGTATCCTGTAAACCTAACGATGCTGATATTGAAAAAGCAGTTAATGAAAAAATAAATGATCCTGATATCCAAGTTGCCGTACACGAAGGTGTGGCGACAATTACAGGTATTTGTGACGATGAAATGTTCAAGAAAAATATTGAAAAAAGCGTAAGAGCAACCAAAGGTGTAAAATCTGTTGTCAATACCTGCGAACTTGCTAGAGCCAATCAAGAACCTGCAGCGGCGACTGTTATAATTAATTCAGATACCGATTTGGATAAAGCTGTAAGTAAAGTAGTCGATGCGTACGATGGTGTGAGCGCAACTGTTGTTGGTGGCGTTGTTACGCTTTCGGGAGAAATTGCAAAAGATAGATTGCAGCCTTTAATGCAAAGTATTCAGGAATTGCATCCTAAAAAAGTAGACAATAAATTAACTATTAAATAAGGATGTTATGAGTTTGAAAGATAAATACAGAGAAGTGATAAATTTAGCATCCGAAATTGGAATTGCTAATTTGCAGGTAAGAGAACAGGATAATGTGCTTTATATTGATGGTACAGCGAAATCGGCTACTGATAAAGAAAAACTTTGGAATGCGTACGAAAAAATTGATCCTGAATACAGATCGGCAGATGTTGTAATGAATATTGCTGTTACAGAAGGTGCAACAAAAGAATATATTGTAAAAGGAGGAGATTCGTTATCTAAAATTGCTGCAGCTTACGGTATATCATGGAACGATATTTTTGAAGCGAATAAAGATATTATTTCAAATCCTGATTTGATTAAACCAGGTTGGAAATTGAAAATACCAATAGCATAATTTTTTTAGCTGCAAAGGTTCAAAGTTGCAAAGCAACAAAGATTTTTATTTTTATGTCATTCTTAGAAATTAAAAGGAATTTAGCTTCTAAGAATGACATAGATTATTGAATGTTTTTTGTTTTCAGTTTATTTTTACTTGATTTGAAAGACATTTTCTTCTAAAAACTACCTTCCCCTAATACTTAAATCAAATAAAAATTTTGCTGTTTCCTGATCTGAATCTGCCGAAAAGCCAGCAACATAAACTCCTTTTTTACCCGAAGTCGATTTAATTCCGTATACAACTGCCTCATCCGCTGGGTCTGACTCACCCTCGTATCGATACACATGAACAATTTCAAATTTCTCAGGATTCTTTTTAATCGCATCTGCATTTCGATTAAAATCGCACGTAAATCCTTTTTCATTCAATTGATCTAAAGCCTTTGAAACAGTTGCGTAATGATACATTCTTTTCATGATAAACTGAATTTAAATTATAGATTTTTAAAGATAACTATTTTAAAATTAAAATGTTATGATAAAATTCATAAAATCTGAAATTTAAAATCGTTATTGTTAGTGCTTAAATCCCTACTTTTGCACCGCAGACCGCCTTATCGTCGTCCGCCTCGGCGGAGGGAGGAAAGTCCGGACACCATAGAGAAGCATAGCGGGTAACGCCCGTCGGTTCCGAAAGGGATTAGGACAAGTGCAGCAGAAAGTATGTACAGGTAATGCTGTAGTGAAACCAGGTAAACTCTATGCGGTGAAATACCAAGTATATCGGCATTTAAGGGCTTCTCGTTCGTTGCCGAAGGGTAGGTAGATTGAGTCCAGCAGTAATGCTGGATCTAGATAAATGATAAGGTATTGTATCGTTGCAAAATGAGACAAGAACAGAATCCGGCTTACAGGTCTGCATTTTTTATATATTTGTGAAACTATCTAACTTGTTTTCATGAATACTGCCAATCCAAATTCTTCTTCAAAATCTAAAAAGGGCCTTTTTAGAACCATTGTAACCAATCTTACTTTTTGGGTTTTAATTGCTATTATTTCGGGTATTTTACTCGGACATTTTTCTCCAGCAAATGGTGTGAAGATGGAATTTTTGGGCAAAAAGTTTATTCAGCTAATTTCTCTTTTTATTGGTCCGATTATTTTCTTGACCATAGTTTTAGGGATTTCGGGAATGGGAAATCTAAAAAAAGTGGGAAGAATTGGCGTAAAAGCTTTAACTTATTTTGAAGTGGTTTCGACCGTTGCATTAGCAATTGGTGTCGCGGTTGCTTATATATTTAAACCAGGAAAAATTGATAAATCGGGATTGACATTTGGAGATGCAAGTCAGTATACAAAAGGAGCTTCCGAACATTTTTCGTGGTTACAGTTTTTCTTATCCAATTTTACTTTACAGGTTTTGTTGGCTGCTATTATCTGCGGAATTGCATTGAATTTTTATCAGAAAAGAGAGCAGACTATTTTGGTTTTGGAACGATTCTCAAAAGTGGTTTTCTTCGGATTAAAATATGTAATGTATCTCGCTCCAATTGGTGCTTTTGGCGGAATGGCCTATACAATTGGTAAGTTTGGTCTTGCCACTTTGATTCCGTTAGGAAAACTGATGCTTTGCGTGTATTTGACTATGGCACTTTTTGTTTTTTTGGTTCTTGGAAGTATCTTGAGATATTATAAAATAAATATTTTGTCGATTTTAAAATATATCAAAGAAGAACTTTTACTGGTTTTAGGAACATCGTCTTCTGAAGCCGCTTTGCCAAGTATTATGGTGAAACTGGAACGAATGGGTTGCAGTAAATCGGTTGTGGGATTGGTCATTCCAACAGGTTATTCTTTTAATTTGGATGGAACTTCAATTTACCTTTCGATGTCGGTACTTTTTATTGCACAGTTGTATGATGTGCATTTAACCTTTTTTGAAATCATGACCGTTATCGGAATTTTAATGATTACTTCTAAAGGTGCAGCAGGCGTAACCGGAAGCGGGTTTATTGTTTTAGCATCGACATTAACCGCTTTGCATAAAATTCCAGTTGAAGGTTTAGCCTTTTTATTGGGAGTAGATAAATTTATGAGCGAAGCCAGAGCGATTACCAATTTAATAGGAAACACAGTCGCAACGATAATAATCTCGAAAACAGAAAGAGATTTTACAGAACTGAATCTTGATACTGTTTCGGAGTGATTTTGCCACGAAGGCGCTAAGGCACGAAGTTTTTTTATCTCTCGCAAAGACGCAGAGTCGCAAAGATTTTATTTTCTTTGAGTTTAAAATTGTCCATTAAGTTGCAATCCCGAAGTTTCGAAAGAAAATATTTTTATGAATTGACTTCAGCTTTAGCTGGAGGATATGATGAATTAAATTTTAAAGGCTTTAGCCAAACATTTTCTAGTTTGGCTAAAGCCTTTTTCTTCGTTAATTTTTGACCATCCAGCTAAAGCTGGACGCTATCCAAATTAAATTTTACAATTAGTATTTGCTCACAAAGTTTTTATTTTTCTTTGGGCTTAAAAATTGCTCGCAAAGTCACAGGCTCACAAAGCATTTTATTAATTTTAAAACTTTGCGACTCTGCGACTTTGCGAGATAAAAAAACTTCGTGCCTTAGCGCCTTAGTGGCAAAATAAAAAAATAATTAGGCTTCGTCCTTCGTTGTTCGCACCAGACTAATGCCTGACATGAAAAAGACAATTCCTAATATTCCGTAAATAATAAGTGATTTTATATCTCTGGTTTCTCCAGATGTGCCGGCAAAAATAACTGCCGTATAAATAAGTCCTACAATTCCGAGGATTGTAAGCAACCCACCGAAAAATCTTTTTAGGTTCATGATTGTTAGATTTAAAAGTTCTCTAACAAAGTTAATTTTCAATAAGTTAATCGCTGTTATACAATTGCTTATATAAAATTATATGATTTACAGGATGCTATTTTTCTATTTTAAATTCTAATCCAATATTTCGGACGCTTTCAATCTTGATTTTAGGATCGGAATTAAAATATTTTCTAAGTCTGCTGATAAAGACATCCATGCTTCTTCCGGAGAAATAATCGTCTTTTTTCCAGACAGACATTAAAATCTGATCTCTTTTTAATAACTGATTGTGGTTTAAATACAAGTATTCGATAAGAGAAGCTTCCATTTCTGTAAGCTGCTGCACATGATTTTTATTATTAAGTGTCAGACGTTCATTATCAAAAATATACGAACCAATTTCGATTATGTTATTTCCGTCCAGACTTCTCTTTTGTTCGATTCTTTTTAGAATATTCTGCAAACGTAGCACCAGTTCGTCAACTTCAAACGGCTTTACGATATAGTCATCGGCGCCAAGTTTTAGACCAATGATTTTGTCTTCTTTTAGCTTTCTTGCGGTTAGAAAAATAAATGGAATTTCCGGATTAATGGTAATTATTTTTTCAGCCAATGAAAATCCGTCCATTTTGGGCATCATTACATCAAAAACACAAATATCAAAAGTCTGGTTTTTAAAATAGTCCAAAGCTATTTCGCCGTTTTCGGCCCAAATTACTTCAAATTGATGCAATTCTAGATATTGTTTTAAAATCGCCGCAAAGTCAAAATCGTCTTCGGCTAATAGTAATCTTTTCAAAATAAAGGGATTAAACTTTTAATAAAATAGTAAACTGAGTTCCTTTTCCTAAATCGCTAATAACGTTTACAGAACCTTGATGCGCTTTTACGATTTGGTCAACATAATACAATCCTAAACCTAAACCTTTTGTGTTGTGAAGATTTCCTTGTTCTACTCGGTAAAACTTATCAAAAAGAAACGCTTGTTTGTTTTTGGCAATTCCAATTCCGTCATCTTCAAAACTGATTGAAAATTGTTTTTCGACAATTTTTGTTTTTACTGTAATGGTGTTTGATCCGTATTTTACAGCATTTTCGAGAACATTTAAGAAAGCAGTTGTCAAATGAAATTTATCTAAAATCAAAATAGTTTTCTCAGTCTGAAAATCGGTTTTAAGATTGATTTTAGGAAACGTAATTTTAAAATCATTTGCAATAGAAAGTAGAAAATCTTCGGCTTCTATTTTTTCTTTTTGCAGTTCAATTTCGTTTTCCGCCAAAGAATTTGCCATAACCTGATCAATCAGATTCTGAAGACGGTTATTCTGGCGCGAAATGGTGTTTACAATCGAATTGAAATTTTCATCGTTGTCGCGAATATTTTTCTGCGCTAAAATCTTTGTCGAAATCCCTAAAGTAGCCAATGGAGTTTTCAGTTCGTGCGTAATATTATTGATGAAATCGGTTTTTACATCACTGACTTTTTTCTGTTTGATTAAAGCTTTTAAAGCTATAACAAAAAGCGTAATTAAAGTCAGAATTGATAAAAGAGATAGAATCAGAATAAACGTCATTCTTCTTAAAATAATCATTTCCCAGTCAATAACAGAAACGTACATCGAATCTTCTGTCAATAATTTATATTCCTCATTTTCAAAAGTGCCGTTTGTTGTTTCAACATAACTTCTTACTAAAAAGGCATGATTTAAAGAAGCCAGATTTCCGTACAATTTATTCTGGATAAAAGGTTTTTCAGAGAAAATAGTATCCGCTTCCTGTTCGTTTTTGTAAAGAATAAATTTGTTTAGAACAATGGCAAAATCAATTTTAAAATCGGGTAAATCTTTCTCCAATTTTCGTTTGATTTTTTGAGTTATGATGTTTTGAGATTGCGCATTCAAAACGCCATTTTTAATGTCCAGTTTACTTTTTTTTCCTTTCATGTATTTTTCTGAAAGGCTTTTGTAAAGCACTTCTTTTCTAGAAACCAAAGCCGAATCGATATCGCTGTAATTATTGGTAATTTGAGCAATTTCGTTTTTTATCTGCGTATGAAACTGCGCTACTTTATATTCATAAGCCGTCTTTACTAAATAGCATTGCACGGTCATAAGCACAAATAGCGCTACGACAGAAAATCCGATTAATAAATTGATTCTTTGCTTCATATTGGTTGAAATGACGTTTCAAAAATACAGTTTTTAGCCAACAAATAGGAGATTAACCTTGCATTAACCTACGATTAACTTTCAGAACAGGGTTTTCAAAGCATTTTTGCACTTCCATTAACTAAAAATATACTTTAAATGAATTTTTGCCTGCCCTTAAAACTGCTTATTACTCTTTTGCTTTTTTGTCTTTCATTTATGGCAAACGCTCAGAATAAAACACCAAAGGATTCGATTTCAAATGAATTAAAGGAAGTAGTAATCAGTAAGGAGAAAAAAATGTTTACCAACGCAAACGGAAATGTAAAGATCGACGTTGCCAATTCGGTTTACAGTACAGTTCCAAATCCGATTGATTTGCTTTCAAAACTGCCATCGGTTCAAATAGGCAGTGATCGCGAAAGTATTTCGATTGTCGGAAAAGGAAATCCATTAATTTATATAGACGGTCAAAAAGGAACGATAAGCGATTTAAATGCTTTATCTGTTGCCGATATTAAAACAGTAGAAATTATTAAAAATCCCTCTTCTAAATATGAAGCCGAAGGCCGTGCTGTAATTTTGATTACAAGAAAAGTAAGTAAAAAAGATAGTTTTAAAACCGAAATTTCTGAAGTGGCTTCTTTTAAAAGAAATTACAATAATTATTTGGGGTTTAATTCGAGCTTTAAAAAAGATAAATTAGAATGGAAAGCCAATTTTAATTACAATCTTCGAAATCCGTGGGAAAATCATAGTTTGGAATATGAAATTCCGAAAGCTTCTATAGTCTCCAATTATGATGTAACAGCAAATTCGCATGTAAAGGAATATGTTTTTGGAGGAGGTGTGTTTTATAAAATAAATGAAGATGATTATTTGTCGGTTAATATAAATGGCAAAATGCGAAATGATACTTTTAATATCAACACTTTCACTTTTAATCAAAATCAGAATGAGATAAATAATGTCTTCACTTTTAGCGATAATTCAAGTGCTAAGAATTTCTTGAATTCATTCATCAACTATTCGAAGAAAATAAAAGCTATCGATACTAAGTTGTTTATTGGTTTTCAGGGTTCCAACTACAATCAGCATTTGTTGAGTTTGGTGCAAAATAATTTTAATGAAACCGATTTTAAATTGTCGCAAAACCGGGATCAGAAATTTAATGTGGATGTTTTTTCAGGAAGGATCGATTTGGAGAAAAAGTTCAAAAATGAAATGACTCTGGAATACGGCGGATTGTATTTAAAAGCGAAATCAAAATCAAATGCTGACATTTTTGATTTTGAAGAGGGTAAAAGTGAAGTTTCAGATTATGATTTTAAAGAAGAGAACCTCGCCGCTTATGTTCAGTTTTCGGGAAAGCTGAAAAAAATAGATTTTTCATTCGGATTAAGAACAGAAAACACTAACGTGTACTCCAAGTTTAAAACGCAAGTTTCGCCCTCTATAGATAAAAACTACACCAATTTGTTTCCTAAAGCCGATCTTACAATACCTATTGACAGCACAAAAAGCATCAATGTAAATTATTCAAAAAGTATTGTAAGGCCTAATTATTCGTCTTTAAGTCAAATTGCGACGTATATAAATCCGTATTTTTTATATGGGAGCAGTATAAATTTAGGGCCAGCATTTGTAGACGAACTTTCAGGCTCATTTCAGTATCACGATAAAACTTTAAAATTGAGTTATTATCAGACAAAAGACGTAACCAATCCGAGTTTTGTGTTCAATGAGGAAACCAATGTATTAATGATCACGGATATTAATTATAAAAGAGAAACGGGTTTTACCATAGATTTCACCCTTCCGTTTACCTATAAATTCTGGACAACCACCAACTCTCTAATTTTTGTAAAAAGTAAGGTGGAAGACGATACGGCACTTTTGCATCCTTCAAAGCCTTATTTGTATTATTACTCAAACAATACGTTCAAATTGCCAAAAGATTTTAGTTTCGTTTTATCTTTCTGGGGAACAACCAAACAAAACGATGGAATTTTTGAGCGAAAAGCCAATTTTATAGTCGATTTGTCACTAGCAAAAACATTTGGTAAAAACTGGAGCTGTACTTTAAATTACAACGATATTTTTAGATCCACGAGTTATACAGATGCTTTTAGCATTAATAATATAAACTCAAAGGCTAAATATTGGGTAGATGCAAATGAGATTTCTATTGCGATTCGTTATTCTTTCGGAAAGATAAAAGATTCCGAATTTAAAGTAAAAAGTGTTAATGAGAATGAAAACAGAATTAAATAAAAAGTAGGTTAATTCTTTCTTTTCAGGAATGGTTTTTGAATATTTAATTCAAAAATTAAATATTTAAGTAATGAAGTTTTGGAATTTAAAAAGAATTGTTTTTTGCATTTTACTAACAACCCAATTTTATAATGTTAGATCTCAGGAATTGAGAGGTTTTGGAAATTATTCGATGTATTTAGGAACAGGAAGTTCAGAATCTGTTAAAGAAATGGAAGCAGGGATTGATATTGGAGATTTTCCTTCAATAGCTGTTCAGCTTTCGCTAAGTTATTTTACTTTGAAAAATATTGAACAAGAAAATTATGATTATGATAATTATGTTTTGCAAAAGCAGTTAGCAAAAGGTTATGCGGTAAACACGGGTTTAGGTTTAAAGATTTATAATTTATTTTTGGATGATTATTTAGGAAGGGAATTTAATTATTTTATAATGCCTAAATTAAATCTGGCACGAATACAAGCTACAGAAAATTTTAGCAGTTCCGATTATTTTAATCTTTCAAATTCGTTTATTCAGAAGCGTAGTCTCCCAGCTTGGCAGGTTTATGGAAGTGTAGAAATTGGCTACGAATTTTTCTTGTCTGAAAATAATTCCAATTCTATTGTTGTAAGTGCTATTTACAATCGGTTAAATTTGGGAAAAGCGTTAAATAAAATGCCATATAACAATGTAGATTATAGCAGGCCTGATAATTTTGGACTTGGAATTTCTTTCTACTTTGGAATTAAAAAACCATTTTCATTCAAATAGAAAGAAAAAACTCTTGCATTTCAAGAGTTTTTTCTTTTTCAATATTTTATTGTTTATAATATATTCCTGGCATCAAGCCTGTCGATTCAATTTTTGATTCTGATATTTTGATAAAACTAAATTTTTTGCTGGGCGTATTTATGCAATTATATTTTATGCTATAATAATCGATTAATTCTACTTCCTGAACATTTGGAGTTTGGTAACTGCTATATTCATTCAAGTAATACTTTTCATAATCAAATATTTCATCAGCAGCAGAACTATATTTTTGCATAGGATATTTGTATAACAAATCGTCTCCAGTAAATTGAATCATTCTGTCTTTGTTATCTTTCCAAATTCCCCTTATCCAAATAGGAGGATCAATGTATTGTTGTCTATGATAATAATTTTCATTGTAATAATTATAATCATCATAATAATCTTGATTACAAGAAGTGCAACAAATTATTACAATTAATAAACATATTTTTTTCATCTCTTTTTTTTGCAAAAAAAGAGATGTTCTATTCTTAAAATAGGACAACGAAGACTTAATAATAATACTTTAAGACATTTTTGAATCAAGCGTAAAAAAAAACCTTGTAAAATTTTCACAAGGTTTTTTTTATATATTAAAAAATAAAAAAAATATTAACCTTCATCTTCTTCAGATTCTTTTTTAGAAGCATCATGTGGTAATTCTTCATCATCATCGGTCGAATTCAATTCAAAAAAACTAAAGAAAGAACCGCCATAACTTTTCTGGAAAGAAAAATTACTCATATGATCCAGTTTGGTGTATTTTGAATGTTCGATAATCATCATTCCGTCGTCTTCCAATAAATCTCGTTCAAAAACGGTTAGAACGATTTTCTCAAAAGTTGCCTGATCCAATCCGTAGGGTGGATCTGCGAAAATGATATCGTAAGTAGTTTTAGAATTTTCTAAGAATTTAAAGACATCGCTTTTGGTTGCAGCAATATCAAAATCATATTCTGATGAAACTTGTTTGATAAATTTTACGCATCCAAAATCGCCATCAACAGAAGTAATGGGAGCACTTCCGCGAGAAGCGAATTCATAACTTATATTGCCAGTTCCCGAAAAAAGATCTAAAACCTTTAAGCTGTCAAAACTAAAATGATTATTCAAAACATTAAACAATGCTTCTTTACTCATATCAGTCGTTGGTCTTACAGGTAGATTTTTTGGCGGAAAAATTCTGCGTCCTTTGTATTTTCCTGAAATGATTCTCATGATTGAAATAAGATATAATGTTTTTGATTTTGAGCGGTTGTAAAGCTATTTCTTTCCTTCAGTTTTGAAACATCCATAAAAGAAATATGGCGTACATATTTGTAAGCTATAGCATAAAATGGATCATTTTCTGAAATAGTTCCCAATAATTCTAATTTGAAACTTTCCGGATTCATGCTCATTTGTTCTGCTGTAAATAAAATATAGTAGATAAAATCTTCTGGAGTATTATATTCGAATGAATTAAACAGCAAAAGCTTTTGATTCTGCACTACAATAATTTCAAAACTCTCAGGATTAAAATTGACGATCATTTTCTTATCGTCGTTATTTCTTGAGTTATCCAAAAGTTTTTCGACCAAAATGCTGTTAGCGTGTTTATAATCAAAAGAACCAACATTATCGATTAAGAAATTGTTGATATTCACAAAGGGAATATAAACCGAGTTCATCTGATAATTAGGAATTTGATCAAAAGTAAAAAAGTCGGTATCAAACACTTTTGTAGTGTATTGCAGATAACTTCCTAAATAATTCTCATCAAACAAAGCAGTCGGAACAAAAGTCGAAAGGTTATTGTTATGAATAACCAT
The DNA here is from genome assembly GCF_023656565.1 of Flavobacterium tyrosinilyticum. Lineage (GTDB taxonomy): Bacteria > Bacteroidota > Bacteroidia > Flavobacteriales > Flavobacteriaceae > Flavobacterium > Flavobacterium tyrosinilyticum. The sequence goes on along the minus strand of NZ_JAMOKG010000003.1, from coordinate 653,350 downwards.
TACTTCATCGTAAGTATTTTTTAATTCAGGATTGCTTTTAAAAGCATCATTGAACAGATCTTCAATTCGAGATGTCTTACTGGTAGTATCAAACTTTATTTCCTTAAAAGAAGTGATGATATTATTTAAAGTATCGAAACAGCAATATGAAAATCCAGTCAGTGAAACCTGAATAGAAAGTTTTCTGTAATTTTTTGAAGTAATGTTAGTATTTTGTAATGACATAGTTGATTTACAATTCGTTACCTGTTTTAAATCAAGAAAGAATTTAAGCGACCACAAACTTACAAATAAAAAAAATAACAATGTCAATTTCAATATCAATGAAAAAGACTTAATTAATATGCAATTTCAAAATTTAATATTACAAGAAAGTTAGCAAAATATTATCATTCTGTTTATTGTCAATTATTTAAGGTTGTAATTAAATTTAGGTTTTAGATAGTATTTTAATTTTCATATTTAATTTGACTTTGCCATTGAAATTGCTAATGATATTGAATTTTGCCATTGCTATTGCTATTGCTATTGAAATTGAAATTGAAATTGAATTTTGCCATTGAAATTGATTTTTGCCATTGCCATTAAAAAAGTCGACCTTTGTATTTCAATATTACTCTATGAATTCTGCACAGTTTTACGGTACTTTACAAAAACGATTTCCTTTTGCTCCAACATACAAGCAGGATATTTTTTTTCAGAAAATTGCAATCTTTCTAACCGAACCCCAAAACGACACGATTTTCGTTTTGAAAGGATATGCGGGAACGGGAAAAACTACCGTTATTTCTACTATCGTTAATAATCTTAGCGAGATCAATAAAAAATATGTTTTGTTAGCACCAACAGGACGCGCGGCAAAAGTAATCGCCAATTATTCGAATAATCCGGCCTTTACGATTCATAAAAAAATATATTTCCCGAAGAAATCTTCTGGAGGTGGAGTAGCCTTTACCAAGCAAGTCAACAAACATAAAAATACCATTTTTATCGTCGATGAGGCCTCGATGATCTCAGACAGCACATTAGACAGTGGCTCGCTTCTAGACGATTTGATCAATTACGTTTATTCTGGAAGCAATTGCAAAATGATTCTTTTGGGAGATACTGCCCAGTTGCCTCCAGTAAATTTAGATATTAGTCCGGCGCTGGACATTCAGACTTTGGGCATTCATTATGACAAGGAAATTGAACATATCGAATTGGACGAAGTAATGCGTCAGGAAGAAAGTTCAGGGATTTTATTCAATGCAACAGAATTACGTGAATTGCTTAAAGAAAGTTTTATAACCGAATTTAAATTCAATGTAAAGAAGTTTAAAGATATTGTTCGACTAACAGACGGTTACGATATTCAAGATGCGATTAATACTGCCTACAGCAATTATAGCATTGAGGATACTGCTTTTATTGTTCGTTCTAATAAACGTGCCAATCAATATAATGAGCAAATCAGAAGCCGAATTTTATTTAAAGAAAGCGAACTTTCGGTTGGAGATTTTTTGATGGTGGTAAAAAACAATTATTTCTGGCTGAAAGAAACAGACGAAGCTGGATTTATTGCCAACGGAGATATTATTGAAGTTTTAGAACTTTTCGGAATCAAAGAATTGTACGGATTTAAGTTTGCGAAAGTAAAAATAAGAATGGTTGATTATCCAGAACAAAAACCTTTTGAGACGGTTTTAATTCTAGATACCTTAACTAGCGAATCGCCTTCTTTAACCTATGAAGAATCGAATCGTTTGTACGAAGAAGTGATGAAAGATTATGAAGATGAGCCAACCAAATATAAAAGATTTCAAAAGGTAAAAGAAAACGAATATTTCAACGGATTACAGGTTAAATTCTCTTACGCGATAACCTGTCATAAATCGCAAGGTGGACAGTGGAACACGGTTTTTATCGAACAGCCATTTCTTCCAAACGGAATTGATACTGATTACATTAGATGGCTTTATACGGCGATGACACGTGCTAAAAATAAGCTATATTTGATAGGATTTAAAGACGAGAGCTTTGAGGAATAATTTTTTAGCCACAGATTAAAAGGATTAAAAAGATTTTTTGAATGCGTTTAAATTTCTCTCGCAGATTTTGCAGATTGAGCGGATTATTAATTTAAAAAACTCAATTAAACAATCTGATCAATCTGCAAAATCTGCGTGAAACAAAAATTAAGCATCACACCATTTTAACTTAAAAATGAGTAAAAATCTTTTTAATCCTTTAATCTGTGGCAGAAAAAAAATAAAATGACAACGCTTAACGACTTACATTCGATTTCATCTACGTTTTCGAATACTGATAAAATGCCGGTTCTGTTTTTAGGACATGGCAGTCCGATGAATGCTATTGAAGAAAATCAATTTGTGGCTGGTTTTCGTAATCTGGCTAAAACATTGCCGCAACCCAATGCTATTTTATGTGTTTCGGCGCATTGGTTTACCAAAGGAACAAAAGTTACCGCGATGGAAATGCCGAGAACTATTCATGATTTTGGAGGTTTTCCGCAAGCGCTTTTTGATGTGCAATATCCAGCAAAAGGAAGTCCAGAATTAGCCTTAGAAACACAAAAGATTTTAGATCCCGTAATGGTCGAATTAGACGAACATTGGGGATTAGATCATGGCGCTTGGAGTGTAATTAAGCATTTATATCCAAACCCAGATGTTCCCGTAATTCAGTTGAGTATCGATTACACTAAATCGGGACAATATCATTTTGAATTGGCTCAAAAACTGCAAGCATTACGTTATAAAGGTGTTTTAATTATAGGAAGCGGCAATATCGTACACAATCTTAGAATGGTCGATTTTAGAAATTTTGATAAAGATAATTACGGTTATGATTGGGCAATTGAAGCACGTGAAACTGTGAATAATTTTTTGCTTGATGGAAATTTCCAGCCTTTAATTGATTTCGAAAAAATGAATAAAGCTGTCCAATTAGCAGTTCCAACGCCGGAACATTATCTTCCGTTATTATATACTTTAGGTTTAAAAGATAAAAACGATGAATTGGAATTGTTTAATGATAAACTTTTAGCAGGTTCGTTGAGTATGACTTCGGTGAAAATATTGTAATAGTATTTTTTTAAATCGTTTTCCAATCGTTTTCATTTATGTGATATTGGTCTACAAGTTTATAATCTACATAATTTGTTTAAAAAATAAATTGGTGAGACAATAAAGTGTTTGATCTAAATTTGTTTATTTTTGTGTAAGTAATTGTTTGTCAGTTGATTGTTTGATTTTTGTTTTCTTTTTGAGTAGTTTTTTAAATGCCTTTTGTGATTAACTGGTGATAAATTTAAAAAACGATAGAAGATGTTTACAAATTAAGTTAAAGTGCGGCATCAGCACTATAATCACTGATAAAACTAAGATGAATCCAAACAAAGCATTATGGGAAAAAGGCGATTTTACACGCGTTGCAGAATCTATGAGAGAAAGCGGTGCGGAATTGGTTGCCAAAATTGGAATAAAAGAAAATAGTGACGTTTTAGATCTCGGCTGTGGCGATGGTACAACCGCAATACCTTCGGCAAAATTAGGGGCCAATGTTTTAGGTGTTGATATAGCAAGAAATTTAGTTGAAGCTGGCAATCTTCGAGCAAAAAAAGAAGGATTAGATAATATTGTATTCAAAGAAGGGGATGCAACCGATTTAAATGAATTGAAAAACCAATCTTACGATGTGACGATGAGTATTTTTGGAGCAATGTTTGCTCCAAAACCTTTTGATGTTGCTAAAGAAATGGTTCGTGTCACACGACCTGGGGGTAAAATTATTATGGGTAATTGGATACCGGGTGATCCAACGTTGATTGCACAAATCTTGAAAATTAGTTCTGAATTTACACCACCGCCTCCTGAGGGTTTTGTAAGTCCAATGCTGTGGGGTATTGAGGATAATGTTATCGAAAGATTCACAAATGCGGGTATTCCTAAAGAAAATATTTCTTTTGAGAGAGATACCTTTACATTTAAAGCAGCATTTCCACCTTCGGAGTGGCTAAATCGATTAAAAAATTACTATGGCCCAACTATGAATGCTTTTGAAGCTGCAGAACAAAATGGAAAAACTTCAGATTTGTATGCTAAACTTGAAGGATTAGTGAATAGCCAAAACCAAAGTAATGACAAAAATTCTACCTTAATTCCTGCAACTTATCTTCGTGTTACGGTTTTGGCTTAATTTTTTTCTAAATACATAAGACAAGAAGTTTGTTAATAATAATCGATGTATGGTTTGCTAGTAAACAGAAAATTAAAAGTAATTTTTGCATATTTGCAAACACTTAAAACCGGTGAAAATTAAATTACTAAATTTTGAGTTTTTTAAACTCAGTAAAATATAAGAATGAAAATAATAGCGGTAATTCCAGCCCGATATGCTTCAACTCGATTTCCTGCCAAATTAATGCAGGATTTGGGAGGCAAAACAGTAATTCTGAGAACCTATGAAGCGGCAGTTTCGACAAAATTGTTCGATGATGTTTTTGTAGTAACCGATTCTGATCTGATTTTTGATGAAATTGTTTCTAATGGAGGAAAAGCGATTATGAGCATTAAAGAACATGAGTCTGGAAGTGATCGAATTGCAGAAGCCGTTGCAAATCTAGATGTTGATATTGTAGTGAATGTACAAGGTGATGAGCCTTTTACAGAAGCAGGACCATTAGAGCAGGTTTTATCTGTTTTTAAAAATGATTCAGATAAAAAGATTGATTTAGCTTCATTAATGCGCGAAATCAAACAGGAAGAAGAAATCAATAATCCTAATAATGTAAAAGTGGTGGTAGACCAGTCGCAGTTTGCATTGTACTTTTCAAGATCTGTAATTCCGTATCCAAGAGAGAAAAATGTTGGTGTAAGATACTTTCAGCACATCGGAATTTATGCATTCAGAAAACAGGCTTTATTAGACTTTTACAGCCTTCCAATGAAATCTTTAGAAGCTTCTGAGAAGTTAGAGCAGTTAAGATATTTAGAATTCGGAAAACGTATCAAAATGGTTGAAACGACCCACGTTGGAATTGGGATTGATACGGCTGAGGATTTGGAAAGAGCTCGAGCGATGTTGCGAGATATTTAAAATATAATTGGTATTACGCATTATTCACAATCTTGTCATTTCGACGGAGGAGAAATCTCCGCGAGAAACTCCACAATGCTGATCAATTTTTGTCAAGCTACTTACGGAGATTTGCTTCGCCTGTTCGCTATCGCTCGAGTCTCCTTCGTCGAAATGACAAAACTGTTTGGACACTTTGGGTAAAAACAAAAAAACGCTCCAAATTCTTGGAGCGTTTTTATTATCTAAAATTCTTATTTTACTGATATAAAGCAGGGAATTTAGAAGGGTTAACTTCGTGCATCATATCGTAAATTTTCTCGTAAATATCTTCTGCAGAAGGTTTAGAGAAATAATCGCCGTCAGTTCCGTATGCTGGTCTGTGCGCTTTTGCTGCTAAAGTTTGTGGTTTGCTATCCAAATGTTTGTAAGCATCTTGTTCTTCTAAAATCTGCTGTAAAATGAATGCTGAAGCTCCTCCAGGAACGTCTTCATCAATTACTAATAGACGGTTTGTTTTGGCAACACTTTTTACAATGTCTTTGCTAATATCGAACGGAAGTAAAGATTGAATATCAATAACTTCACACTCAATTCCTTTTTCTGCCAATTCATTAGCCGCTTGCATAACCAATCTTAAAGTTGATCCGTAAGAAACTAAAGTAATATCAGAACCTTCTCTTAGCGTTTCTACAACCCCGATTGGCGTTTTGAATTCACCAAAATTCAGCGGTGTTTTTTCTTTTAAACGATATCCGTTCAAACATTCAATAACCAAAGCAGGTTCATCACATTCTAACAAAGTGTTATAAAAACCAGCTGCTTGTGTCATGTCTCTCGGAACCAAAACATGGATTCCGCGAATAGCGTTGATAATCATTCCCATTGGAGAACCAGAATGCCAGATTCCTTCCAAACGGTGTCCGCGAGTTCTAATGATTAATGGTGCTTTCTGTTTTCCAACAGTTCTATATTGTAATGTAGCTAAATCATCACTCATGATCTGAATAGCGTACAACAAATAATCTAAATACTGAATTTCAGCAATCGGGCGCAAGCCTCTCAATGCCATTCCGATTCCCTGACCAATAATAGTCGCTTCACGAATTCCGACATCGGCAACACGAAGTTCTCCGTATTTTTCCTGCATCCCTTCCAGACCTTGATTTACGTCTCCGATGTTTCCAACATCTTCACCGAAAATTAAAGTTTCAGGATATTTAGCAAATAAAGCATCAAAGTTATCACGAAGAATCATTCTTCCGTCTAAATCTGGTTTTGCATTTTCTGCATATTTAGGAAGAACTTCCTGTACTGAAAATACATTTTTAGAAGATTCAGAATGTAAATTACTGCTAAATTTTTCCTGAGTTTCTGCTATGAAATCTGTAATCCAATTTGATAAAAGAACTTTGCTGTTTGGAACTTCGATAAAACGAAGAATCTTTCTAGCATAAACCAATAATTCTTTCTTTAAAGGCGCTTTGATCGCACTTAATTCAGAAATTAATTTCTTGATTCTATCTTTATGGTTAATGCTTGCATCAGCAATTTGTTCTAATAAAGTAAGAAGGTTTTTTTGATCCTCGATAATTGGATTAATAAAGTTGTTCCAAGCTTCTTTTTTAGCTTCTAAGACTTCTTTCTTCAATTCGAAATCAATTTCTGCCAATTCTTCTGGAGAGGCAATATTAATGGCAATCATCCATAGACGCATTTGACGAATACAGTCAAAATCTCTTTCCCAAGCTAGTCTTTCTGCATTTTTGTAACGTTCGTGAGAACCAGAAGTAGAGTGACCTTGCGGCTGTGTTAATTCGTTTACGTGAATTAAAACTGGTATATGTTCTTCACGCGCAATTGCTCCGGCTCTTTCATAAGTAGAAACCAATTCGGCATAATCCCAGCCTTTCACTCTAAAGATTTCATAACCTTTAGAATCTTCATCACGCTGATATCCTTTTAAAATTTCAGAAATATTCTCTTTAGTAGTCTGATGTTTAGCATGAACAGAAATCCCGTATTCATCATCCCAAACACTCATTACCATTGGAACTTGTAGCACTCCAGCAGCGTTTATAGTTTCAAAAAACAAACCTTCAGAGGTACTTGCGTTACCAATAGTTCCCCAAGCTACTTCGTTTCCGTTAACAGAAAACTTATCTTTAATGGTTATTCCATCAACCTCTCTGTAAATTTTTGAAGCTTGTGCCAAACCAAGTAATCTTGGCATTTGTCCTGCTGTTGGAGATATATCTGAACTTGAATTTTTTTGTTTGGTTAAGTCTTTCCAAGAACCATCTTCGTTTAAACTGTGCGTTACAAAGTGTCCGCCCATTTGTCTTCCGGCAGACATAGGATCAAAAGCTAAATCAGTATGACCGTATAAACCGGCAAAAAACTGTTTGGCATTCAATTCACCAATAGCCATCATAAAAGTTTGATCGCGATAGTATCCAGAACGGAAATCTCCGTTTTTAAAAGCTTTTGCCATTGCCAGCTGCGGAACTTCTTTTCCGTCACCGAAAATTCCAAATTTAGCTTTTCCTGTTAATACTTCTTTTCGACCTAAAAGACTACATTCACGGCTTGTTACCGCAATTCTATAGTCATTCAATACCTCAGTTTTGAAGTCTTCAAATGTCAGTGTAGTATTGCTTTTTTCTTTTATCATAATCTTGTAGCGTCATGTTGTTTATGTCGCGAAATTACTTAAAAACAATCAATAATCATAATTCTTTAAACTAAATATAATTTAATTATTTGTATTCAAATCTAAAAACTACGTATTTTATTTATGTTATTTTTATATGAAATTTATTTTTATTGATAATTTCGCAAGTTTTTGTTTAAAATTTATTTGATTAAAACCATTTTCGGGTAAAAAGAGTAACTAAAGTTTTTGGCGAAAAAGTGATTATAAATCGTATTTTTTCATTGTATTTAGGCTGTGATATTTCCCATCCGTTATTAGAATAAACAGGAAAATAGAGTTCAAAGTAGTCAGGAACCAAGTTTAAACGGACTCCAGAATCGTAAGCAAAGAACTCACTTTTATGCTTGTTTTTTAAGAAACCAATGTCGCCGTAAATCTCAACCCAGTTCCATATGGCATAACTGGCATTCAAAGTGGTCATCCATTGATTGGCGTATGCTGGTTCTAATTGCGATTTAAAACCTCCTTCAGCAATAACATACTGCTGGCTAAAAAAGCCTGTGCTTTCTGATCTTCCGAATAAATTATAATCAAATAAATAATCTGTCGGACGGTCTAAGCCAAAACTAAAATAATCTGAGTTTGTTGTGTTGTACAAGAAACTTCCAACATATAGTCTTAAATTTAACTTTTTGTTATTTTCAAATAGCCTTCTGTATTCAATTTCTCCAGAAGCTTTTCCGAAACCGCTAGAAAATTGCAGATCAGTCATAAAACTAAAATGGTCAATTAATTCTGTTTTCGTATTAGAATAACGGGCATTAAAGATCGAATAGTTTGGTTTTGAATTATCTGTAATGTAGGTGCTTGCTTCACGATTTACAATAACCTGACGTGCTAAAAACAGCTGTTTCCTATTATCTCTAAAATCTTTTTCTCGAATACGAAACTGCACCATCGGATTTAATCTTAAATAAGTTGCATCTGGGGCGTAATGATAATAATTCTGACTAATAGAATATCGAACATTATATAAAGTACTGTTTCTATAATTTTGATTCCATGAAAAAGCAGACGAACCCGAAACTGTACCTGCTTTTATAGAATACGCCGGATTAATGTCAAAATTAAAAGGCTTGTCTAAAATGGTTTTATTATGAAAACGAATTCCTGGCGTTATACCATCATAGTAATTATAATTTAATGTCGGAATGTATAAAATCTGATTGTAGTCTGGATCTTCTAAATCTTTAGTAAAATTAAATTTAACCGGTCGGTTGAGGGCAACATGTTTTAGCGATTTCCAGTTGTTTCTTTGGTTGTATTCTGGAACTTCATTATCGTAATTAATTACAATTTTATCTGCATTTTTACGACTGAACTCATAAACAGAGTCTTTTTTAGTAGGCTCAATCCATTCTTTAAAAACGACTTCCTTTTTTTTAATTCCGTAAATTGGAATAGGAGCGTAGATGCCAGTTTTATTTTTAACCGAAAATGTAATGCTATCTGCAGTTCTCGAAACGTTCGAAAATTTATAATCGATAATATCTCGCGAATCGATAATGGTTTTAAAGAACCAATCGATATTTTTTGCGCTTTTTTGGGTTAAGATTTTCTCAAAGTCATAACGATTCGATTGTCCGAATTGGTTGAGATTGTAAAATTCTTTGACACTTTTAGGAACAATATCATCATTCAGATAGTCATCTAAATAACTCAAGCTCAAACCAGCTCGATATTTACTGGCAATTTGCTCGTTAAATTTTATTAAGGTATTTTTTGGGTCGCCAAGTGGCTGATCCAAGTTTTTACGAGCCATTAGCATATAGTAATAGCTATATTGTTCGTTAAAAGTTAGATTCGTGATATTGTAGCTTTTAAAGAGTTTCATGTTGGATAGTCTTCCCAACATTTTCTCATCCTTATGATGTTCTTCCATGTACTTCATCATGGCATAAATCTGGATTCCGTCATAAATCCAATTGTCTTTTCGAGGATCTAAGCGAAGACTATTTTTAAGATAATTGTTTAGAAAAGTCTTTAAAAACTGAATTTCAAATATAAAGTCATCCTGAAATGGACTGATAAAAGAAGGCAGCTGATTTAAACCATAAAAAGGATTTCGGTCATAATCAATCTGAGAAACGGTTATTTTTTCATGCGGATATTTTCCAATAAACTTTTCAGCATAAGAAACCACTCGATTAATGATAATCGCTTTCTGAATTTCGTCTATTTTTTTATTTTTTAAATTGGTTTCAACCAGTAGAGAACCATTATCATAAGTTCTAAAACTATTTTGTTTTTCGATATAAAGGCTGAAATCGGTTCTGTTTCTGCCAGAAAAAGAATAAATAGTGTAGCTCTGATTGCTCGTGTCTTTAGAAATCGAATTTAAATCGGTAGTAATGGAGTGTGAGTTCGGGATTTTAATTTCAACTTCATAATCACTCACTGCATTTGCAATATCATCTAGATTGAAATTGTTATACTTTACAAAAAGACCATTTTCAAAACGGGCAGGACTTATAAACCAGTTTTTAAGAGCCATGCCGCCATTTTGATCAAAACCAAAATGCGTGAATTTATCGTTTGGTATTTTTACAATATAATTGAGATGTAAAACGATTTTTTCGTTAGGAAGCAGTTTGCGATTCAGTTTGACCATAATATAGTCAGGTTCCTGAGTGCTTCTTTCCCATTCCAGAGCCGAAAAATTAGTTTCTGTCAGGTTAATAATTGTAGTTTTTCCTCTGTCGGCAGCCTTTGCCAAATGAAAACCTCTGTAAAATTCATCAGAAAAACGTTTTGCTAGAGGCGTGTTTTTATCAGCAAAAGCGTTATTCCAATCATTCAAAACAATTGAAGCCAAAGTATCATTTGTAGTATTATGATACGTAAGATCCTGTTTTATGTTTAGTGTTTTAAGTTCGAGATTTACCGCCACTTCCATCTTAGATTGATGTTGTGCAGTTAGTTTTATCGAAAATGATAAAGCTAAAACGAGGCAAATAATTTTATAAAGTGCTTTCAAATAGTGGCTTAAAAATTATCAGACATACTTAAATTACAGACATATTGCGGTTTCGGATTTTTGTAAAAATAGTATAAAAAAAGCTGTTTAAAAAAACAGCTTTCAATTTTTATGATATTTACGTAATTTAACGATAAATAGTATGATGTTCACAGCGAAATGTGATCTCACACATGAAAATTAAATTTAGAAATTCGGACTTAAATCGTACTTTTTGTAGAATTTATCCAATGCTTCCACAACTTCATCTTCAGTGTCTACAATTTTAAATAAATTCAAATCTTCTGGGCTTACAGTATGCATTTTTTCAACCAAAACAGTTTTAACCCATTCTATTAAGCCAGACCAGAACTCAACTCCAACCAAAATAATCGGGAATTTTCCAATTTTCTTAGTCTGAATCAAAGTGATAGCTTCAAACATTTCGTCTAAAGTTCCAAAACCACCTGGCATCACCACAAAACCTTGCGAATATTTTACGAACATTACTTTTCTCACAAAGAAATAGTCGAAATTCAGGTTTTTGTCATGATCAATATACGGATTAAAATGCTGCTCAAACGGAAGCTCGATATTTAAACCAACCGAAATTCCTCCGCCCAAATGCGCGCCTTTATTTCCAGCTTCCATAATTCCGGGACCACCTCCTGTAATCACACCGTAACCTGCTTTACTGATTTTATAAGCGATTTTTTCAGCCAATTCATAGTACTTATCCTCTGGTTTTGTTCTTGCCGATCCAAAAATAGAAACACAAGGACCAATACGCCCCATTGCCTCGTAACCATTTACAAACTCAGACATAATCTTAAAAATTGCCCAGCTGTCATTGGTTTTAATTTCATTCCACGTTCTTTGTTTCAAACGATCCTGAATTACTTTATCTTCATCATTATCAAAATCTTCTAATCTCATTTTAGGTATTTTAATTTATTATTTTATCTATGTTTTTTTCCCTGTAATTGTCATCCTAAGCATATTCGGAGTTAGGAGCTATTTCCTGCTGTCCGCTATATCTTTTGTGCTGAACCCCAGCACAAAAGGATGCCGCTCCCATCAGGGCTAGGGCAGTTGGTTTCAAATAAACATTTGGTTTAATCGAAACATATTTTTCCTTAAAAAGCTTGAGTTTTTCAGAAAAAGCGGACACTAAATTAACGCTTTTTTCTAGAATTGTTACAAAAAGCGGGAATTATAATCCAAAAGTAATGTTGCGATAATAATCAAATTCAGTTTTTTGATTCATTATCAGGTATTTGGTGAATGTAAAATCAGTAAATTTTTTAGATCTAAATCTTTATCAATTTTTAAAGGTAAATGCGTATAAAGTTTTGATAAAAGGTAAATTAGAAAGTTGGTTTGCGCATTTTTGTCATTTCGACGAAGGAGAAATCTCCGCGAGAAGCTCGACAAAGATTGGGTTTTCGTTGCGGAGTTACTTGTGGAGATTTCTCCTTCGTCGAAAAGACAAAGATTGTGGTTGTTTTGTTTAAAAAAAAAACAAAATTCCACATGCACTTGGTTTTAAATATTTACAAAGATCAATCTTACTCCAATTCTTTCTTCAAAAACTTAGCCGTATAACTCTTTTTATTCTGAGCCACTTCTTCTGGGGTTCCTTTGGCAACCAATTGTCCACCGCCTTTTCCGCCTTCAGGGCCAATATCAATAATATAATCGGCAAGTTTGATAACGTCCATATTATGTTCGATCACAAGAATGGTATTTCCTTTATCAACCAATTTATTGATTACTTCCATCAAAACACGAATATCTTCAAAGTGTAAACCTGTTGTTGGTTCATCTAGAATATAAAATGTATTTCCAGTATCTTTTTTAGACAATTCTCCCGCCAATTTAATACGTTGCGCTTCACCACCCGAAAGCGTTGTACTTTGTTGACCAAGTGTAATATAACCTAAACCAACATCCTGAATGGTTTTGATTTTTCTGTAAATCTTGGGAATATTTTCAAAGAATGGAACAGCTTCATCAACCGTCATATCCAAAACATCCGAAATAGATTTTCCTTTATATCTGATTTCTAAAGTTTCTCTATTGAAACGTTTTCCCTGACACGTTTCGCATTCTACGTAAACGTCTGGTAAAAAGTTCATTTCGATTGTTCTTACACCAGAACCTTCGCAGGTTTCGCAACGTCCACCTTTTACGTTAAAACTAAAACGTCCTGCTTTGTAACCACGAATCATACTCTCAGAAGTCATCGTAAACAGGTTTCTGATTTCAGTGAAAACCTCTGTATAGGTAGCCGGATTCGAACGTGGTGTTCTTCCAATCGGACTTTGGTCAATATCAATTACTTTATCAATATGTTCCAGACCTTCAATCTTTTTGTAAGGTTGTGGTTTTTTTACGCCATTAAAATAATACGCGTTTAAAATTGGATACAACGTTTCATTAATTAAAGTCGATTTACCGCTTCCTGAAACTCCTGTAACGCAAGTTAATTGCCCTAACGGAATTTCTATCGAAACGTTTTTAAGATTGTTTCCTGTTGCTCCAGTTAGTTTCAAGAATTTGCCATTCCCTTTTCTTCTTTTCTTCGGAATTTCAAATTTCATTTTACCATTCAAATATTGAGCGGTAATAGTATCCGAAGCTAAAGTTTCTTTTGGAGTTCCAATACTGATGATTTCTCCTCCATATTTACCCGCTTTTGGTCCAATATCAATTACATAATCCGCCGTTTCAATCATGTCCTTGTCATGTTCAACAACAATAACCGAGTTTCCGATATCACGCAATTGTTCCAAAGAATGAATCAATTTTTCGTTATCTCTTTGGTGTAAACCAATACTCGGTTCATCTAAAATATAAAGAACTCCAACCAGCTGAGAACCAATTTGTGTTGCCAGACGAATACGTTGTGCTTCACCACCAGAAAGCGATTTTGAACTTCGGCTTAAAGCCAAATAATTCAAACCAACATTCATTAAAAAGTTCAAACGGTCTTTGATTTCTTTTACAACTTCAGATGCAATCAAAAGCTGTTTATCTGTCAAATGGCTATTTAAATCTTGAAACCAAGCTGTTAAATCTGAAATATCCATATCACACAATTCGGTGATATTTTTTTCATTTACTCTAAAAAACAGAGCTTCTTTTTTAAGACGTGAGCCATCGCAAACAGGACAGTTAATTTCGTCCATAAAATCTTTTGCCCAACGTTTTATGCTGGTTGTGGCGCTTTCGTCATATTGATTTTTGATGAAATTAGAAATTCCTTCAAAGTCAATTTTATATTCTCTTGTTACGCCAAGATCCTTAGAATTGATAGAAAATTTATCTTTTCCGCCATACAAAATCATTTGCATCGCTTCTTCAGGAATTTTCTCTATTGCATCGGTAATTTTAAATCCGAATTTTTCTCCAATGGTTTCCAATTGTTTGAAAATCCATGAAGATTTGTATTCGCCGAGCGGAGCAAAACCACCCGCTTTTATAGATAATTTTGGATTTGGAATAATTTTCTTAACATTGATTTCGTGTACCGTTCCCAATCCGTTGCAATGCGGACAAGCTCCTTTTGGGGAGTTGAACGAAAATAAATTTGGTTCTGGATTCTGATACGATATTCCTGTTGAAGGACACATTAAATTTCTACTGAAATAACGTACTTCATTAGAATCTTGATCTAAAATCATCAATACATCTTCACCGTGATGCATCGCAGTATTGATACTTTCAGATAATCTTTTTTGTGTATCTGGATTATCTTCAATCACCATTCTATCTACAACAATCTCAATATCGTGTGTTTTGTAACGATCCAATTTCATTCCCGCAACCAGATCTTGAACTTCTCCGTTTACACGAACTTTCAAGAATCCTTGTTTGGTAATTTGTTGGAAAAGTTCCGCATAATGACCTTTTCTGGCTTTAATAACTGGAGCAAGAATATTGATGCGTTTTCCATTATAATCCTGAATAATCAGATCTTTAATCTGCTCATCAGAATACGAAACCATTTTTTCGCCAGTGTTATAACTGTAGGCATCTGCGCCACGCGCGTATAAAAGCCTTAAGAAATCGTAAATTTCAGTAATAGTCCCAACTGTAGAACGCGGACTTTTACTAGTTGTTTTTTGTTCAATCGCGATTACAGGTGAAAGTCCGTCAATTTTATCAACGTCTGGACGTTCTAATCCGCCAAGAAATTGCCTAGCGTAGGCAGAAAACGTTTCTACGTAACGACGCTGTCCTTCGGCATAAATCGTATCAAAAGCCAAAGAAGATTTTCCCGAACCTGATAAACCGGTAATTACAACCAGTTTTTCACGCGGAATAGATATATCGATATTTTTTAGATTGTGAACTCTTGCACCAAGAACTTCAATAGTATTGTCTTTATCTAACATAATTTTGAGCAAAACGCAAAGTTACCACTTTGATTTGTTCTTTTAGTGCTCGATAGCAAAACTTTATGTTACAATTAGTAACAAAAAGCGCTAGTATAAACTAGCGCTTTCTTTTTCGGGTTGCCATGTAGTTTTCTATGGCTTCTTTTGTGGTGTACCAATTTCGGCCTTCTTTGTAAGCGTCAATTTTTCCTGTTCTGGCGAGTAAACTGACATATTCTTGGCCATAAGGTGTATCAGGTTCACTAACTATGTTTTGAATCGATTGATAATCATAAGGACTTCCAGGCATTGCACCCAGATAAATATTGATTGTTCTTTCTAGGGCTTGGCACATTAAAAGGGTTAGTTTCTGATAATTGCCATTATTGGCCTGATTGAGTGCTTCGTAATATTTTTTTCTATCATTTTTAAGAATAATAGCCGGCGGAAAACCACATCGCATCAATAATAAATTCATGCTTAAACGAACCGTGCGCCCATTTCCATCAAAAAAAGGATGAATCCAGACAAGTTTATGATGATAGATCGTGGCGAGTTCTATATCGTTTAAACCTAAAGGATTTGTATTGATAAACTCGATTAATTCATCTAAATAATCGGAGACTTTATTGGCATTTGGAGGCATAAAATTGGCTCCAGAAATACGAACTCCTCCGTTGCGAATTCTACCAGCAAAATCTTCTTCGATAGAACGCATAACCAAACCATGGATAGAGAGAATATCTATACTCCTTAGCTTATAATTTTCATCTACAATAGAGTAGAGGTAATCAATAGCTTTGTCATGATTATGGGTTTCAAAATGTTCTCGTAGCGATTTGCCTTTTATGGTAATTCCTTCTTGAATTACCATTTGGGTTTCTCTCAAACTAAGTGTATTCCCTTCGATACTGTTTGAATTGTAAGTCCATTCTAAAGAAAGACTTTCTCGTATTTTATTCAAAGCAATAGTAGGCAATGGTCTGCTGTTTTGCAGTTCCTGCCTTTTTTGGTACAATCGATCGAAAGTTGATTGAAATTCTTCTCTGTATGTTAGGTCAATATTAAACATAATCCTACAAAGGTACTTCTTAATATCGGATAATAAAAATTTTTAACGTATCCGATATTAAGGTTATTCAATGGTCATAGAACGAAGTTTTGTTCGATATGCTTCAAGCGCTATTGATTTTGAAATGAATCCGTGGTATTTTCCGTCTCTTAAAACAGGAAGAAAAGCAGATTTTGAGGTTTCAAATTTGCGCATTACAATCTCCATGCTATCAAGTGTAGAAATTGTAGCAGAAGGCGCTTTCATTACATCTCTAATGAAAGTATATTTTACACGGTAAGAGTTAAATATAATTTCGCGAATATCATTAAAATGCACCACTCCAACCAAATCTTTATCATTGTTTACAACCGCAAAAACAACTTGATTAGAGTGTGAAATTAGGTCTACTAATTTACTTAGGTTTTCATCTGGATGAACGGTTAGGTAATCGCACTGAATGATTGTGTCAATTTCTAAAGTGGATAGAATATTAGAATCTTTATTACTCGTAAAAGCATGTCCTTTTTTAGCTAATCCTTTTACGTCAAGCGAATATTTTTCGTAACGCTTAGAAATAGCAAAACTGATTGAAGAAACAATCATAAGCGGAATCATTAATCCGTAACCTCCTGTAATTTCTGCGATTAAGAAAATAGCCGTAAGTGGAGCATGAAATAAACCGCTCAAAATTCCTGCCATTCCAACCATTGTAAAATTACTGATAGGAAGTTTAGATAAGCCAATCATCGTAACCAGTTTAGAAAAGAAATAGCCCAAATAAGATCCTAAAAATAGAGATGGGGCAAAGTTTCCTCCGTTACCACCGCTCCCAATGGTTAATCCAGAAGCAAAAACTTTAACCATTGCTGTTGCTCCGACAAATAAAAGAAGAACCCATGGATTATTTCTAAAATCGGCAAACAAAGTATTATCCAATAAAAGTCCAGGATCTGCATCAGATAATGTTTTAATGCTTTCGTAACCTTCACCAAATAATGTTGGAAAAATAAAAATTAATAATGCCAATAACGATGAACCAATTAAAGCTTTTTTATATGGATTAATTTGCTGTTTGGCAAAATAATGCTCTACTTTTTGGAAATTTCTAGAGTAATAAATAGCAACCAATCCAGTAAGAACTCCCAAAAGAACGTAAAATGGAATATTATGATAATCGAATGTTTCTTGTTTTTTGAAGCTTAATAAAATGCTTTCGTCCAAAACAATTGCAGAAACCAAAGCACCTGTTGCGGCAGAAATCATAATAGGGGTAAAGGCAGAAATACTAACATCTACCAATAAGACTTCAATAGCAAAAAGGACTCCAGCAATTGGTGCATTAAATGCGGCAGCAATTCCGGCCGCAACGCCACAGCCAATTAACAACGTTCTGTCTTTATATTGTAACTTATAGTTTTGGGCAAAATTAGAACCAAAAGCAGCTCCTGTTATCACAATTGGACTCTCTAAACCAGCAGAACCTCCTAGACCAACCGTTAACGAACTGGTAACAATCTGCGCATACATCTGCTTTTTCGGAATAATGCTTGCTTTTTTGGCAACCGCATAAAGTATCTGTGAAGTTCCTTTTTGTATGCTTCCGTTAAGAACTTTATTTACAACAAAAACCGTTAATGTGATACCAATAATAGGCAAAATACTATTGATGAAGCTCAATTTTAAAATTCCGTTGATGTAAGTTGCAAAAGAAAAAACGCTGTGTGCGAATGTTTTAAGAACGATTACCGCAAACGCACACGATATTCCAGTTAAAACACTAGATAAAAACAGAAATTGTTTTGGTGTCATTAAAGATTGAGCCAAAGCAATTATGCTTTCAAGTCGTCTGAAATATTTTTTTATCATTATGTTTTAAAAATTATCGATTTTACAAAATTAGATTTTAATCTTGTTTAAAAAAAATAAAATGAAGAATCACTTTAAAAACCAACAGCTGTGTCGTCTCCTCTAAAATCTGCTCCTCCTTCTAATCTATTGTCAGGTAAAACTAAAATGGCGTCTACTTTTCCGATAATTGGAGTTGGCTTTTCGTTGATAATGTAACTCTTAGCTTTTAACTGATCTATAGTTTTTGTTTCAAAAGTACTAGGTTCGAAAGTGATTAAATCGGGTAGCCATTGATGATGAAAACGAGGCGCATTTACCGCTTCCTGCATGCTTAATTTGTATTCGTAAACATTTAAAATCGTTTGCAAAACAGAAGTGATAATGGTTGAACCGCCTGGAGTTCCAACGACCATAAAAAGTTTTCCGTTTTTTTCTACAATTGTTGGTGTCATAGAGCTTAACATACGTTTTTGCGGCGCAATGCTGTTGGCTTCATTTCCAACCAAACCAAACATATTTGGAGATCCAGGTTTAGCACTAAAATCATCCATTTCATTATTCAAAAAGAAACCTAATTCGTCACAGTAATATTTAGAACCATAACCATCATTTAAAGTTGTTGTAGCAGCAATTGCATTTCCGAATTGGTCTACAATAGAGTAATGTGTAGTTTCTGTGCTTTCGGCATAATTTACTTTTCCTTCTTTAATTTCAGTAGATAAAGTTGCTTTTTCAGGATTAAAACTTGCCATTCTTTCGCGCAAATAATTCGCGTCTAATAACTCTTTCATCGGAATTTTTACAAAATCGGGATCGCCTAAAAAGTAACTTCTATCAGCATAAGCTCTTCTTTCGGCTTCAACAATCACCTGAATGGCATCTGGAGAATTATGTCCCATTTTTGCTAAATCGTAAGGCTCAAGCATTTTTAAGATTTGCGCCAGACAAATTCCGCCACTGCTTGGAGGAGACATTGAAATGATTTTTAAATCTTTATAAGTAAACTCAAGCGGCTTTCTCCATTTCGCTTCATATTTAGCTAAATCTTGCATCGTGATAATACCGCCTTTTTTCTGAAGATAATCGACTAAGATTTTTGCAGTTTCGCCTTTGTAAAATTCATTTCTTCCTTTTTTCTGAATTCTTTTTAAAGTTTTGGCTAAAGCTAAGTACTTGATCGTGTCATTTTCTTTGAAATTGCCCGATACAAGTGAATTTTCGCCGTTAATTTTTACAATGCTTTCATGATAATCTTTTATACTTTTCTCTTGCTTTTTGGTTACTACAACACCTCTTTCTGCTAAAGCAATAACAGGCTCCAGAATTTTAGAGATTGGTATTGTTCCGTATTTTTTATGTACAGCAAAAACACCTGCAATAGTTCCAGGAACACCAATGGCAAGTGCCGTTTGCGTGCTTTTTCCTTTTATAACATTCCCTTCGCTATCCAAAAACATATCTTTTGTGGCTGCAAGTGGCGCTTTTTCGCGATAATCCAAAGAACCCACTTCGCCATTTGCTTTTCTGTAAACCATAAACCCGCCACCGCCTATATTTCCTGCAAACGGAAAAGCAACAGCAAGAGCCAATTCGGTTCCGATCATGGCATCAAAAGCATTTCCTCCTTTTTTCATGATGTCGGCACCAATTTTAGAAGCTTCTTCGCGAGCAGAAACAACCATTGCTTTTGTAACAACCAATCCTGTTGGTTTTGAAAAAGCTTCTTGTGCGTTGCTGCTATTTAAATATAAAAGGGCGATTAAAAGTGTAATTTTTTTCATGTGCAATAAAATTAAATTGAGCTAAAGAGAAAGTAGTTTTTCTTTGGCTTTGACTCTCATTTCTTCAAAGAAAAGAGTAAATTCTTCTTCAAATTCATCATAAAATTCAATAAGTTCTTCAACAGCAAACTGCATTTGAGAAATATTTTTCGACCTTCTGTCCATTTGCGTTAAAATATGGTGAATTCCTTCGGTTGTACGATAACTTACCAACCAGTTTCTTTCGATCATGTAAGGCATTAAACTTTGCGTTTTTTCGGTTAAAATGTCATAATTATCATGTAGCGAATGATAAAATCGCTTTACAAAAAGCTCTAATTTTTCATCCGAATATTTTGTCCAGTTTTTGGCCAAAAAATGATCATAAACAATATCCACAATTACGCCGGCATAATGATGGTATCTGTCATGAAGACGTTTAGTGCTGGTTCTAAAAATATCGTGAGAATCGGTATAGGTATCTATGAATCGATGCAGTAAAATTCCTTTTTGCACATCTTCAGGAAAATGTTCAAATTGTTTTCCGCGAATTCCGTCAGCCATAAAATTCCCTATTTTAATCAGATCATTTTCTCCAGAAAGGTATATGTGGGCTAAGAAATTCATTTTTTTGAAAGTTGCCAAGAACCTTAGAGGCTAAGATTCTGAGTTATTTTAGTAAATGTATAAAAACTTTTTTAAATCATTTTGTTATAAAATAACGAGAAATAAGTAGTTTCTTATAGATTAAATTTAAATTCTTAGAGACTTAGCGCCTTAGTAACTCGGTAACTTTTTTATATTTGTAAAAAATAACCCTAACTCACAAAAATGACTTTAATAAAATCTATTTCTGGAATCCGTGGAACGATCGGAGGAAAAGTGGGAGACAATCTAACTCCTGTTGATGCAGTGAAATTTGCCTCGGCGTACGGAACTTTCTTGAAAAATAATATTGCTAAAGATAAATTGACTGTTGTAATTGGCCGTGATGCGAGAATTTCTGGACCAATGATTCATAATTTAGTAGTGAATACTTTAATTGGTTTAGGAATCGATGTTATCGATCTTGGACTTTCTACAACGCCAACTGTTGAAGTGGCTGTTCCTTTGGAAAAAGCGGATGGCGGAATTATCCTAACTGCATCTCACAATCCAAAACAGTGGAATGCTTTAAAATTATTAAATGCAAAAGGAGAATTTTTAAGTGGCGCTGATGGTGCAAAAATTCTTGAAATTGCTGAAGCTGAAGCTTTCGACTTTTCTGATGTAGATAGTTTAGGTGAAGTTATTTCTAATGATGCATATATGGATATTCATATCGATGAAGTTTT
This sequence comes from Flavobacterium tyrosinilyticum, assembly GCF_023656565.1. Taxonomy (GTDB): domain Bacteria; phylum Bacteroidota; class Bacteroidia; order Flavobacteriales; family Flavobacteriaceae; genus Flavobacterium; species Flavobacterium tyrosinilyticum. Next base: position 632,221 of record NZ_JAMOKG010000003.1, on the reverse strand, counting down.
AAACTTGCCATTGGTTGATATCGAAGCGGTTAAAGAAGCTAAATTTAAAGTGGTTGTTGATGGTGTAAATTCATCTGGAGGAATTATCATTCCGAAATTGCTAAAATTAATGGGCGTTGAAGTTGTAGAATTATACTGCGAACCAAATGGACATTTCCCTCATAACCCAGAACCTTTAAAAGAACATTTAACTGATATTTCTGAGCTTGTTGTAAAAGAAAAAGCTGATTTTGGTATCGTAGTAGATCCAGATGTTGATCGTTTGGCTTTTATTAGCGAAGACGGAGAAATGTTTGGAGAAGAATATACGTTGGTGGCTTGTGCAGATTACGTTTTGAGCAAAACTCCAGGAAATACCGTTTCTAATATGTCATCTTCTCGTGCTTTAAGAGATGTTACGAAAGCCCACGGCGGAAGCTACGAAGCAAGTGCAGTAGGAGAGGTGAATGTAGTTGAATTAATGAAGAAAAATAACGCCATAATTGGTGGTGAAGGTAACGGTGGAATTATTTATCCTGAATTGCACTACGGACGTGATAGTCTGGTAGGAGTTGCATTGTTTTTAACGCATTTAGCAAACAAAAAAATGCCAGTTTCTGCTTTGAGAGCTTCTTATCCAGAATACTACATGAGTAAAAATAAAATCGAATTGACACCACAAATTGATGTTGATGCGATTCTATCTCAAATGACAGAAAAATATAAAAACGAAGATATCTCGACAATTGACGGTGTAAAAATTGATTTTGCGACAGAATGGGTTCATTTAAGAAAATCAAACACAGAGCCAATTATTCGTATTTATACTGAAGCGCCTTCTCAAGATGCTGCAGATCAATTAGCACTTCGAATTATTGATGAAATTAAAGTAATTGCTGGAATCTAAGATTTTAGGTTTATTACATAAAAAAGCCTCTTTTGAAACTTTCGAAAGAGGCTTTTTCTATAAAAAACATTCCGTTAGGAATGTCTCGTTGGTAGAAAAAAAATGGTGATGTTTGAATTTGTGTCCTGTAGGGACACCTGATTTTATGGGATTGAATTCAATTTCCCAATTAATCAGGCGTTCCTACGGAACGATGCCCTCTGTGTATAATTTGGTTCTACCAACGAGACATTCCTAACGGAATGAATTTGTATGGAATTATAATAACATTTGCAATCTAGGTTCTACCGACGAGACATTCCTAACGGAATGAATTTGTATGGAATTACAATAACATTTGCAATCTGGTTCTACCGATGAGATGTTCCTAACGTAATGAATTTTAATAAAAAGTCCGAAAAACAACATTTGATTTTCGGACTTTTCAGTAAATTATTTTTGAAATATTATTCAATACGGTGTTTCCATCTTTTGTGCGTCCACAAATAAAATTCTGGCGCTTCTAGAATTTGTTTTTCTACTTCTTTTAAATACATTTCTGTGATTTTAAAGTTTTCAAAATCTTTAGGATTATCAGCAAGAGGAATAAATGTAGCTTCATAATAGCCTCTTCTAGCTTTTTTAACTTCCACAAATAGAACTGCTAAATCATATTTTTTTGCCAATGTTTCAGCGCCCGTATGAACAGGAACTTCAACTCCCATAAATTTCATCGAATGAAAAATCCTTTCCATTTTTGGCGATTGATCGCTTGCTAAGCCATAAAGACTTAAAATGCCTTCACGCTGGTTTTTGGCCATTGTTGGAATCGCTTTTCTAGTTTCGATCATTTCGGTGTTGTATTTCGAACGGATTTTTCGAACCAATTTATCAAAATAAGGATTGGCTAGTCTTTTGTAAACAGCAACGCCCTGAAATCCAAGTTTCGGATTAATAGTCAAAAGCCATTCATAACTTGCATAGTGAGAGGCTACCAGAATAACACTTTTTCCTCTTTTAGCATAATCACGAACCAGATCAATATTAGTGACATGAAATCTTCTTTCCATTTCTTCAGGAGACATGCTCATGGTTTTAATCATTTCCAAAAACATATCGCACATATGTTTGTAGAATTTCTTTTCTATAACTTTTCTCTCTGCATCGCTTAAATGAGGTAAAGTAAGGGCAAGATTTTCGCGAACTACTTTTTTGCGATATCCAATAACTCTATAAACCAAAAAACAGACAAAATCTGAAAATAGGTAAAATATAGGAAAAGGAAGTATAGAGATAAGCCAAAGTAATGGGTAGGCTAAAATATAGACAAGAAACTGCATGTAATTTTTTTTTGGCAAAGATAAATTAAAAATGATTATCGACTGCTATTTTGCATTCTTGCTAACTTATCTTTAAGAATGATTATATTTACAAATCAAAATTCACAATACTTATTACTTATGAATATTATTTTAATAGCGATTATCATTGCGAACGTTGTTATTAGTTACAAAGGTTTTAACGATCTTTATTTTTTTAGAAAATACGAATTTCATGTCGGAAGCATTCGTTCAGGAGAACAAATTAGAATGTTGTCTTCTGGCTTTTTGCATGTAGACATGATGCATTTGATTTTTAATATGCTGACTTTGTATTTTTTTGCTCCTGTAGTTTTAAACTGGCTCGGTAACTTTTCTTTTATCTTAGTTTATTTCGGGAGTTTAATTTTTGGAAGTCTTCTTACCATGCTATTTCACAAGAATGATTATAGTTATCGTGCAGTTGGTGCTTCTGGCGCTGTAACGGGAGTTTTATATTCCGCAATACTATTGCAGCCCGACATGATGCTCGGAATATTTTTTGTGATTCCGATGCCGGCTTATATTTTTGGAATTGTGTATTTATTATACTCGATTTATGGAATGAAAGCAAAAAATGACAATATTGGGCACACAGCACACTTTGGAGGTGCTATAGGAGGATATTTGATTACTTTGATCAAAATGCCATCACTTCTTACAGATCATACCCTAATGGTTATTCTTCTTGCGATTCCGATTTTGATACTTTTTGGAATGGCAAAATTGGGAAAATTGTAATGCTGGCATAACTTTTGAAATGTCTTTTTTAAATATTAAAATTTAACAAAAATGAAAAAACTAGTATTATTTTTAACAATCATGTTTATGACTATGTCTTACGGCCAAGAAATCAAACAAGTACCACTAATTAATGTTAATGGAGAAGGAAAAGTAAAAGTAGCACCTGATCAGGTTTGTATTTCAGCTTCGGTTGAAACAAAAGGGAATAATGCTAAAGACGTTAAAAAACAAAATGACGAAAAGATGGACGCTGTTTTAAAATTCATCAAAAAAATGAATATCCCAACAGCAGATTTCAAAACAAAACAAGTAGCTCTTAATCCGCAGTACGATTATGAGAAAAAGAAAACTTCTTATAACGCTACACAAACAGTAGAAATCGTAGTGAAAGATTTAACTAAATACGATGAGTTAATGGAAGGTTTGGTTCAGCAAGGAATTAATAGAATAGATAAAGTTTCTTTTGAAACCTCTAAATTAGCACAATACGAGTCTGAAGCTAGAAAATTAGCAATGAAAGATGCTAAAACAAAAGCGGAAGAATATGTGTCTGTTTTAGGACAAAAAGTGGGTAAAGCTTTTACCATTTCAGACAATTCTCAAATCTATCGTCCACAGCCAATGTATGCTGCAGCTATGAGAATGAAAGAAGCAGACTCAATGGGTGCTTCAAACGAAACTCTTGCAGTTGGCGAGATTGAAATTACAGCAAATGTTAGCGTAAGTTTTGTATTAGACTAAACGTTTATAAAATACCAATATTAAAAAATCCAAATTCCAATTTAAACTTGGATTTGGATTTTTTTGTTTTATTCGGTTGGGATTGGAATTTCAGTATTGAAATTTAAACAACCTTTATAGGAAGTGTAAACTGAAATGTACTTCCTTTTCCTTGTTCGCTTTCTACCCAAATTGTTCCTTGATGAATGCTTACAAACTCTTTGCAAAGCAATAATCCGAGTCCGCTGCCGAGTTCGTTTTCTGTTCCTTTTTGGAGAACCTTTCCGTTAATTTTAAATAACTTTTCTTTTATATTTTCTGGAACTCCGATTCCATTATCTGTAATAGAAATTTCTACTTTTTGATTTGTTCTGATTAGTTTGACTTTAATCTCACCGTTCTTGTCTGTAAATTTAATTGCATTGCTTAGTAAATTTCGCAAGATGGTGCTAATCATATTTTTATCAACTTCTGCTTCGACAAGATAAGCCGATTCAAACGTAATGTTGATGTTTTTATTTAGAGCGACATTTCGGCTTAGTTCTATATTCTCTTCAATCAAGGCATTTAAAAGCACATTTTTAGGATTAAAGGCAATCATTCCAGTTTGTACTCTAGACCAATCTAAAAGGTTCTCCAGTAGTTTGTAAATGTTCTTGTTGGAATCGTGCAGAAGCTCTGATATTTCTTTAATTTCTTCTCGGCTGTATTGTTCGATATTCTCCAATAAAATTTCAGAAAGAGAAACAGAAGAGCCTAAAGGGCCTCTTAAATCGTGAGAAATAATAGAAAAGAACTGATTCTTATCGTTTAAAAGCTTTTTAATTTTATGATCCTGCTTTTCTTTTACCAAAAGCAGAAAGCCTACAATGCCAATTAAAGTCAATAAAAATAGGCAAATGCTGTATAAGCTATCGAAGGTGTCATTGGAAATAATAAGATCTTGAGGATACAAATATCTGTGAACAATTCGTGTTGCAATTAGAATTTCAAATGCCATGTAGCACAAAACATAGAAAGTCTTAAAAAAGCTTTTTTCCTTTTCTGTAAAATAAGTTATAGTTGGCAATAAATAGATAAAAAATATGCCAATACCGCCAATTATGACGCGAGTATTCATTGATGCGTCAAAAAGTGTCGAAATATTAAAGAATACTATTGATGCTGCAGTAATTGCTATTTGAAAGCGATAATGCTTTTTTACATGTGTTTTAATAAGTGACAGCATAGCCATCGTCTCAAAGCAGCAAGCGCCAAGAATCATAGAATTAGCAATGTTAATAGATGCAAAATCAGGAATAATATTACGCAAAAGTGCCAATACCCAAGCAAGAGTTAGTATTAATTTGCCTAAGCCAAACCATTTTAAAGTTTTTCGGTTATCGCTAGTGGCATATGAAAATGAAAAACTAAAAATAAGAATGCAGGTAAACAGATTGCCCCAAAAGTAAAGTAGAAATATTGTTTTTGGATCTACCGGTAAGAGTTCAAACATTAGAGGGATTTTGTTTTAGAAATCGATTTAACAAATATACAAATAAAGTAAATATTCAAGCTAGAGATGACACGACAAGCGCAGTGTTCTAGCACATTTAACAATTTGTTTTCCTTCTAATGTGCTACAACATTAAACTGTTTTTAAAAATTAACAGCAGTTTATTTTTAAATTAATTGTGGTATTTTGAAATAACAAACATACGATGTAAAATCTTATACTTTAAAAATAAACAATAGTTTTTGCAGTTTTGTGTTATAGATTTAAAAATAACTTTTTTTCGATTTTTTTGTATGTGTTTTTTTAGGGAATTATTAAAAAGATAAAATAGAAAGAACGAATTAATTTACATATTGAATGATTTCTTAGCTTTGTATTAATTACCACAAAATTCTTTGTTATGCCACTAATTGAACAATCAGAATATAATTCTCCTTCTATTATTCATCGCAACAGGCATGTTTCTACCATTTATGCTGCACTGATTAAGAAGTTTGAAGTGCCTGAATATACAAGAGAAAAGCATGAATTGAATGACGGAGATTTTATCAACATCGATTATATTTTAAATGGCTCAAAAAAGGCCGTAATTTTATGTCACGGTTTAGAAGGCGATTCCCGCAGAACTTATAATAACAGCTGTGCGGCCTATTTTAAGCAGAAAGGTTTTTCGGTTTTTGCGTGGAACAATCGTACTTGTGGCGGAGAAATGAATCGTCTTCCAAGGCTATATCATCACGGTGCAGTTGATGATTTGGATGAAGTGGTTCAGTTTGCGTTGAAAAAAGGATTTGAAGATATTTATTTGATCGGATATTCAATGGGTGGTGTTCAGCTTCTAAATTATTTGGGATGGACAAAAATAGATGAGCGTATAAAAGCTGCTGTTTCAATTTCGGTGCCAACCCACATTGCCACAAGTGCAGAGGTGCTTAAGCAAGGTTTTAACAGAGTTTATTTGAAGAATTTTACCATTGATATTAAAAAGAAATTGAAATACAAAGCGGCTCAATTTCCTGATTTTATCAACCGTGATCAAATAGATAATATTTCTACTTTTGATGAAGTAGACCAATATTTTACGGCTCCACTTCATGGATTTGCAAGTCGTGATGATTACTACGAACGTGTTTCTCCAGAGTTTTCTCTTAAAAATATTACAACTCCGGTTTTGATTATTAATTCGCTAGATGATCCTTTTCTGGGCGAAAGATGTTACCCAAGAACTATTGCCAAAGACAGTGCGTTTGTTTATCTGGAAACACCAAAATACGGTGGACATTGTGCTTTTCCGCTTCGCGATTCTGAGTATTCTTATGCAGAGAAAAGAGCTTTTGAGTTTTTTGAATCTTTCAGATCAAACAATACTTTACTTTAAAAACAATTTCACTCATCGCCTGAATTCTCAATCTCAGAAGGCGCTTTTTTCTTGATGCTGGTGCTCAAATAAAAAAATAATCTTATGGTGTGATTCATGTCATATTGATAGCCAGAATATTTTTGCTGATATACATTCATATAACCAAAATCGTAACTCCATTTTGGATTAATATTTTTTCTAATTCCGATAAAAAAGCGGTTTTGATCAAAAGTATTGTAAACGACTTCTTCTCCAAAATGCAGCAAAATCTCATCTGAAAGAACCATTTGAGGCCACGATTTCTTATCGGAGATTCTAAAAGTGAAACTCATCAGATAACGAATTCTATTGGTAAAACGCCAATCGCCACTAGGTCTATCATTGACCATTTTTTCCTGCCAGCGCTGTTCATTTCGCAAGCGCTGCAAAATGCTTACATTTCCAAATTTTGTGTTTAACTGTGCCTGTTGGTAAATTCTGTTTTCATCTGCAAAAGTACTCCAGTCGGGATTTGATGGAGCGAGCCACATATGCGCATATCCTAGATTTAAGGAAATATTTGAATTCGGAATATAACTGATACCTCCTCTCATAAAATAGAAACTTGGATCGGCGACAAAATCATTCCGCCTGATATGAAAATCGCCAATCACACCCCAATGTTCTGCAAATTTGGTAACCGTATTGATAGAAACCCAAGTCTGAAGCTGCTGGTTAATTTCTTTTTTTTGAGTTTGTCCTAATACATTTAAATGAAGCAATAGAATTAGGAATCTGATAAAATTGTTTTTCATATTAAAAACGATAGAAATTAGTTAAAGTGTAAATTTCTTTTGAATCAGTCTAAGGAAATTATGCAAACAATTATTACAAGTAAAGGTATTCTTTTTTAATGAAGATTTATAGGGTAAGTTTTAAGTTTAATTTATTTTATATCAGGTGTTTATGTTTTGTTGGATTTAAGGTGTTAGCGATCATATTTTTGTATCCGCAAGCAAAGGAAAGCGGTCATTTGAAACTGGCTATATCAATATATCCAGATTTATTATACTATGAATATATATTTAGTCCGTAAAAAAGGAGAAAGAAGATATTATAAATGATTTTTTTTGATTTTAATTCGTAGGAAAAAAGCGGTAGATTTTAGTGTAATCTACTATTTGTAAGGTTGTTATGTTTTTCTGTTTATGTGTTGTTACATTGCAGTACGGGAAACCGTATTTAAATCATAATTAAAAAGATTACTTTTGTTTTTTTAATATGGAAATAATTACATCTTATGTCCCCAAATAAGTTTATTTTTTTCTTTTTATTGTTTATATCGGTATCCTATTCACAGACTAAACGTCCTGCTGTTGTGGTTAAAGCCAGAGCACAAAAGGATAAAATTTTAGTTCGCTGGGCTATCAATTCTCCAGCAGAATGGCAGAAAGCTAATAAAAAAGGATTTACAATTACCAGAACTACAATTCTACGCGACGGTAATGTCTTGCCTAAACCCGAAAAAGTACTTCTTACTTCTAAACCATTAACTCCCGAACCACTAGATTCTTGGATTGATTTTGTACAGAAAGACAATAATGCGGCTATTATTGCCCAATCTATTTATGGCGAAAGTTTTGAAGTAACAGGCGCAAAAGAAGGTGATTTGGCAAAAATAGTTAATATGGCCGACGAACTAGATCAGCGATATACTTTTGCTTTGTATGCTGCAGACATGAGCTTTGAAGGAGCTGTAAAAGCTGGCTGGGGTTATGTAGATACAGATGTAAAGAAGAATGAAGTATATGCTTACCAAGTAAAGGTTTTTGAAAGTCCACAGGTAAAAGAAGCTTCCTATATGATCGGCCTAAAAGATTATTCGGTTCTGCCTGCACCAACAGATTTTATTGCTGTTCCAGACGATAGAAAAGTACTGCTTTCTTGGGATTATGAAACCTTCAAAAGAATTTATACCTCGTTTATGGTAGAAAAATCTTCAGACGGAATCAATTATAAACCAATATCAAATACCGGACTTGTTAACTTAAATGATAAAGACGAAAATCCGTCCAAAAACATGTACTTTGTTGATACACTTAGTGTAAACGACAAAGTTTATCATTATAGATTATACGGTATAACTTCCTTTGGAGAAAAAGGAGAGTTTACAAAACCTATAACAGCTACGGGTGTTGCCGCTGTAGTAACTCCGGCAAGATTGGTAGATTATGCGATTATAAATTCTAATGAAGTGAATCTTGAATGGGATTATCCGAAAGAATCAGAAGGATTTATTCAAGGTTATGAAATTAATTTAGCAAATAACGATAAAGGACCGTATAAGGTTGTTTCTAAGATTATTCCGCCCTCTGAAAGGAAACTCAAGTTTAAAGAAGAACTGTATCCATCCAATTATTTTACCATTTCGGTTGTTGGAAAAAACAATCAGAGATTAACCTCTCAAAGTATGCTGGTACAGCCAGTCGATTCTATACCGCCAGCCAAACCAATTGGACTGGAAGGGGTAATTGATAGTCTTGGAACGGTTAGGCTAAAATGGAAACCTAATACAGAAAAAGATCTTCGCGGATACCGAATACTAAAAGCCAATACGGCAGGAGAGGAGTTTGTAGATATTTATCATCAATCTTACAGCGGTACAGAATATAAAGACAGCGTGAGTTTAAAAATGACCAACAGTAAAGTTTATTATAGAATTGCTGCTGAGGATATGCGTTATAATATCTCTGATCCTTCAGATATTCTGGTATTGGATAAACCCGATAAAATTCCGCCGGCTGCACCTATTTTTAAAGATTATGATAACAAAGATGGCAAAGTACACTTAAAGTGGATACGAAGCTATAGTGAAGATGTTGTCAGTCATAGTTTAAGAAGAAGAGAAAAAGGACAGGAAAAATGGGTGGAAATCAAACAAATAAATGATACGATTCAGGAATTTACAGATGATCGAATAGAAAATAAAAAGACCTATCAATATGCTATTCTGGCTAAGGATAAAAGTAATCTATGGTCTTCGTTAGATCATTCAGTAATCACGGTTAGTGTGTTGAATTTTACACCAGTAAAAGTGATTACATTTTCGCAAGGAACAGCAGACAGAGAAAATAGAAAAATAGTTCTTTCTTGGGACTATGCAAAGAATAAAGGCAAGGTTTTAGGCCTAAGTATTTATAAAAATGAAAAAGGGCTTCCGCCAACTTTATGGAAAGAATTAAACGGAACTGTTTTTACTTTAGAAGATAAAAATTTGAAAATTAATAAACAATACGAATATCATCTGGTCCCAAGTTTAGAAAATGACAGTCCAGCAAAACCAGAGACCTTAACAGTTATTTATTAAGCCTATGAAGAAATTTTACTTATTTGTCATCTTATTGGTTTGCGGATTGGGTTATGCTCAAGGTCAGACTGCGGAATTGGGTTCGTACGAAGTTATTTTTAATGGCTCAGTTTATAATGATGAACACCATAATTGCGGGACTGCATTTGTTACCTTAGAATTTAGCACTCCTGCAGATAATTATAAAGCCTTAGATATTACTTATTCTGATAATAGAAAGACTGATTACTATACTAATGTGAGAACTACATTCAAAGCGAATAAAGTTCTGCAATCTTTGTACTTTTCTGCTTCAAGATATGATAAGCATTCTTGTAACGGAAATAGGCCTTATAATATGGGGAGAGTTACGAGAAGAGATAGATTTCTTTGCTATAATGATGATTTTGAATTTAAAGAATATAGAAATGTAGGCAGTGACGGGGATGGACTTGGTACATCTTCATTTAACATAAAGATTCGTCCCGTTCTTGTAATTGTTGATCCTGCGAGTAAAAATGATTTGCCAACAGACACTAAAGTTACGGTAAGCTCTAATACAGGGTTTGACAGTTCAGAATATAATTGGCAGTATTCATTTGATTATACAAATCCATATGGTTGGGTTAACATGCCACAATTTGCAACAAAGTCTAGTTTTACAGCTAGTGCAAAAGATATTCTAGGTGATGCAGCAGGAGAATATCATGGTAAAAAGATTTATATTAGACAATTAGCATGTACTTCTGTCTCTAATACGGTTACTTATATCGTGCGCCAATCAGCTCCTTTAATTGAATCTTATCAAGAACAAGAAATGAGATGTTTTGGTTCTAATGATGCTAAAGTGAATGTAAAATTCAACAGACCTTTATTTAATACCGAAAAATTGATTTTTAGTATTAAACGTTTTGATGAAATTCTAAATGTTTGGACCGACGTAATTTGTTCCGGACAAGCAGATAAGAACTCATTTAATGGAAGTAATTTTATAGCACCATGTAATTTTGAAAAAGGGAAGTATAGCCTAACATTTGCTGGATTTATTAATGATGCCACTACGAGCTCTATATATATAGACAGTAGCCCTTATATATTTAATATAGGCACACCAGATCCTGTAGATTTTTCGATTAAGAAAAAGAATGATATTAATTGTCATGGAGGTTTAGACGGTGCAATAACGGTAACGGCTACTGGAGGAGCAAAAAATGGCATTTTTCAATATTCTACCGATCATGGGGTAAATTGGAAAGATTTTGAAAATGGAGCGACAACTTCTATAGAAGGTCTTACATTAGGCTATCATTATGTTAAAGTTCGAAAAATAAAAGATGCATCTGACATACTTGGCTGTATAGCGCTAACGCCAGAAAACAAGGAAAAAGAATTATCAGAAGAAATTACCCAGCCTGACGGGCCACTTATTGTAGAAGGTAAAGTTTCAAAATCGAATCCTACTTTTCATAAAGCGGAAAATGGTACAATAACAGCTTCAATTTCGGGTGGAACGCCTATAAAAGGTAATTCGTATGCTTTTATTTGGACAAATAGTAAAAATGATAAGATCGATGCAAGTAAGTCATCTACTCAATTTGCGAATAATGTTTTTACCATTTCATTAAAGAACGTTCCCGCCGATACTTATAAATTATCTGTAACAGATGAAAGAAATTGTTTGATAGATCAACAAATAGATCCAAATTTAGAAGTTACATTAATTGATCCCGATCCGATTAAAGTTGATATTACAGTGGAGCAAAAGATTTCCTGTAATTCAGAAAGTCTAAATCCGATTGGTGGCGAAAGTAAATCTGCAGATGGAATATTAAAAGCTACAGTAAGCGGAGGTGTGCCATTTGAAGGAGGAAATAATGGTGGTCAGCCTTATAAAATTTTCTGGTCAAAATATAATGAGGATACCAAAGAATGGGATGAATTGTCTGAGTATAAAAAACTACTTGCCGAAAATCTTTCTGAAGGTTCCTACTCTTTAAATGTTGAAGATGCTAATGGAATAGTACAAGGAACTTACGATACAGAAAAACTCTTAGAAGCAAAAGCAGCTATTCAAAAAATTTCTGAACCTGATAAAATACAGCTATCCTATACTTGGGGAGATGTTTCGTGTCATAAAGGCAATAACGGATGGGCAACTGTAACTGCAATAGGAGGAACTGGTGTTTATACATATAAATGGTATAATACAGGAGAAGGAACTGTCGATGAAAATAAAATATCGAATTTAATTAAAGGAACATATACTATTGAGGTAACTGATGAAAATGGATGTTTTAGCACATTAGATATAGATATAGATGAGCCTGATTTTGCTGTAAGTATTAATTATGAAACATTAAAACCTCCTACTTTTTCAGGTGGTTCGAATGGTAAAATTATAGCAGAAATAAAGGGAGGAACAGAATTTGATCCTGCATCAAATGAAGGCAGACTATATAATTATGAGTGGAAAAATTCGACAGGAAAGGTACAAAATCCAACTGCAGAAGTAATAAATGGAGTTTATACGATCACCTTAAATAACGTGCCAGCAGATTTTTATTATTTGACTGTAACAGATAAAAATTATAATGAAGCGAAAGGCCAGACAGTTAATTGTACGGTTGCAGAATCTGAAGTTCAATTGACAGAACCAGATCCTATAAAAGTGGTTTTCAAAATTGTTCAGACTATTTCTTGTAATGCCAAAAATGAGTTTGGAGACAATACCGATACAACTCCAAAAGATGATCAAAGAGATGAATCTCAAGATGGAATTTTGAAGGCTCATGTTACAGGTGGAATTCCGCTTCCATCAGATGAAAATAATGGATTGCCTTATTATTTTTATTGGAAAAAACAAAAGGACGATGGTTCTTGGATTAACTTAACGAATATAAAAGGAGAAACAGCTTCAAATCTTTCTTATGGAACTTATGCGCTTAATGTAAAAGACAGAAATGGAATCGTTTTAGGAACTTATGTTAACAATGAGCTTGCAGAGGCGATAGATGTTACACAATTTATGGATCAGCCTCCAGTATTGTCTGTGAAAATAGAAAAAGGAGATGTTTTTTGTAATGGAGGTAATGACGGATGGGCAACTGCAACTGCAGAAGGAGGAAGCGGAAAATACACTTACGAATGGTCTAATGAAGTTAAATCGGACAAAAATACCGTTTTAAAAACTGGAAATTATTGGGTAATTGCAAAAGACGAAAAAGGCTGTACGGCTTATGCTGAAGTTTTTATTGATCAGCCAAAAGCGCCGCTTGCGATTAAATATACAGAGGTTGTAAATCCGAGTTTCTACAAAGCAACAAATGGAAAAATTGTAGTTGAGGTTAATGGCGGAACTATTGCAGCAGACAATACATATTGGTTTGAATGGAAAAATAGTAAAGGAGTAGTGCAAACTAGTTTTACAACAAGTTTTGAAAATAGTATTTATAGAATATCATTAACAGGACTTCCTGAAGAAACTTATACTTTAACGGTACGTGATGCTAATTACAATGCGGCGACAAATAAAACGAGTTGTACCGTAGCTAATTCCGTTATTGAATTAGACGATCCGGATCCGATTGAAGTCACTTTTGAAGTGATTCGCACTATTTCTTGTAATGTGAGCAACGAATTTGGAAACGAGATTGATGCTAATCCTCTAGATAATCAAAGAGATGAGTCGCAAGACGGAATTTTAAAAGCGAATGTAACAGGAGGTATTCAGCTTAATAAAGAGAAAAATAATGGATTGCCTTATTATTACACTTGGAAGAAAAAACAAGCCAACGGTTCTTGGGCTATCTGGAATAATACAGGAGATACAGCTGAATATCTTTCTGAAGGAACTTATGCACTAAACATTGAAGACGCCAACGGAATAAAACTGGGAACTTATGTGAATAATGTTTTAGTGAAAGAAATTGATGCCGAAAAGTATATTCCACAACCAGATCAGTTGAAATTAACCTTTACGAAGTTTGATGTGGGCTGTACGACTGGAGATGACGGTTGGGCAGAAGCACATGTAACAGGTGGAACGCCGCCTTATACATACGAATGGACAAACGGAGAAACAACTTCTAAAATAGAAAACATTACCACAAACAATTATTTTGTAATAGCGACAGATGCAAAAGGATGCGTGGTTCAGGGAAGTATTTTTGTGGGAGATCCAAACGGAATACTATCAACGGAAACGGTTAAAAATCCTATTTGCTATAAAGGAAACGACGGATCTATAGAACTTAATGTTACAGGAGGTAATTTGCCTTATACGTATTTATGGAATACAGGAGCAGTTACCAAAGATTTAAATAATCTTACGGCTGGAAATTATGAAGTTACGATTACTTGTCCAGAGTGTTGCGTTTACAAAAAGCGATTTGTTTTAAAAGATCCTGAGCCAGTTATTGTCAACGTTGGTCCAGATCGAACTTTATGTATTGACCAAAGTCTAGATTTAGATGCTTCAATTAAAGATCCGCCAGCAAAATATAGTTGGACTTCTACAAACGGATTCACTTCAAATGAAGCAAAAATCAATGTGTCTAAAGCAGGAACGTATCATGTAAAAGTGACTTCTTCTTTAGGGTGTATTGGCGAAGATGAAATTGTGATAAAAACGAGCCAGATGGCCATTAGTGCAGAATTTTTATTGAGTTCTCAAGCCTATTTAGACGAGGAAGTAATTTTGGTTAACACCAGCAGCCCTTTTGGAGAAAGTACAGATTGGGTTGTTCCAAATGGAGTAAAAGTTGTTGAGCAAAAAGAAAAATACATCACCTTAAAGTTTGATGCAATTGGAGTGTATTCAATAGGTTTAAAGCAGACACAAGGAGAATGTTATGCAGTTTATACCAAAAATATTATGGTAGAAAAACGCGGTACATTGCCAAATACCGAAACGGCATCTCAATTTATTATAGATTTTATTGTAACCCCAAATCCGAACAATGGTAATTTTAAAGCAATTGTAAATTTAGAAAACAACAGTGCGATAAATTTAAGACTGTTCTCCTCTTCTGGACAAAATACGATGATTCAAAAACAAGAGTCAGGAAAGAAAAAGTACGAAGTAGATTTTAATACTTCATTACAATCTGGAGTATATATTGTCGTATTGGAGACGGGACAGCAAACATTGGTTAAAAAAATTATCATCAATTAAAAAATGAAGAACCTTTTCAGCAACCTATATTTCTTTGTTCTATTTCTGTTTTTTAATACAGTTGGATATGCACAATTATATCCAGTTCAATTAACACCAGTTTTTAATAGTCCGTATAGCGTCAAAATATCCGATTATGCAACAAGCATGGATACGAAGATGCAATTGTTGATTAATCCAACCGATATCTCTATCTCGCAAAGAAGAGTACGCTTAAAACTGTACATACAAGGCAACGGATTAAATATCCAAACCTCTGATTATGCACAGGAACAAAGACCAATATATATAAATGGAGGGGAACTGCAAACCTTAACCAATGTCGATATTGCATCGCTTTTTAGGTTAGAAAACCTGCAAGGAATATCTGCAGCGCAATATGCGAATCCGCTGCCAGAAGGAATGTACAATTTTTGTTTTGAGATGTACGATTTTGTAACGAATCAGAAAATATCTCAAAAAAGCTGTGCTAGTTTATACCTGATATTAAATGATCCGCCGTTATTAAATACACCGCAAAAAAACGAACAAATTGCTTCGACAGAGTTTCCTAATATTTTATTTACTTGGACGCCGCGTCAGATCAACGCAACAAATGTTTCGTATAAATTTGAGCTAAAACAACTTCTAGATCCAACATTAGATCCTCAAATTGGGTTTCAAATGTCGCCGACTTTATACGAAGAAACTTTATTTGGAACCGCTGTTTTGTACAATTTAAGTATGCCAATACTTACTCCAGGTTTGCGTTACGCATGGAGAGTACGAGCGATTTCGACAACGGGACTTTCAGAAAATGCTGTTTTTAAAAATGACGGATATAGCGAAATATATTCTTTTAAATATACGGCTTCATGTACCGCGCCGACATTTTTATTGAGCGAATCCCAAAGTTCAAAAAGTGTAAAAATAACTTGGGAAGGAGTGCCAGAGCATACGCGCTATCAGGTACAATATAAAAAACAAGGTGTTCGTAATGCACAGTGGTTCTCGTCAAATAGTTTAAACAAACAAAGTTTAATTACCAATTTAGAGCCAGGAGTAACCTATGAATTTAGAGTGGGATCGAGCTGTGATCCAGCTGAAGACGGAATTCAGTCGTTTACTTATTCTAACATAAGCACTTTTACTACACCAACAGAAAGTAGTGGTGTTCCTGCATACAATTGTGGTATCGTTCCGCAAATCAATATCCAGAACCAAAAACCGCTAACCAATTTAATTCAAAGCGAGACATTTAAGGCTGGCGATTTTCCTGTAACTATTTTAGAACTTAGAGGAGAAAACAGCCCATATTCTGGACTCGGATATATCATTGTTCCTTATTTAGCCGATACTAAAATTGCAGTAGAGTTTAAGGATATTGTAATCAATACTGATTATCAATTGATCAGTGGTGTTGTAGAAACAAGCTATAACCCAGATTGGAAAAATGTTACCGACATTGAAGATTTCACTGGTGAGGGTAAAGGTGGACAAATTGAAGAAAAAGTTCCTTTTGTAATTAAAGATATTATCATTAATGCTAATGGAGATATACTTGTAAATGGTGTTGACGGCGAGCAGATAACTATTCCTGGCGGAAAAGATACTGTAATTACAGACAGCGGTGTTGTCGATAAAGACGGAAAAGTTGTTGTTCCTCCAAAAGTTTACACGGTAGACAGTGAAGGAAATGGAAGCAATCAAGGTGTTGCAGTTGCCGAAGGAGGCAAACCATCGCCAGAAAATACAGATGGCGTAGATAAAAGTGGTCAAGCCACAGCATTTACCGCCAAAGGTATTTCGATTGCTTTTTCTGGAAACGGAAGCAAGTATGCTTTTGATGTAATGCCAGAAAATGCATCTGCAGCGCTAAAGAAATTGTATGCCAAAGCAGGCGATAACGTATTGCCTTATAAAGCAGTTTTAAATGGCGATTCAGATACAGTTGTTGCTACAGTAAATGTTACAGATTCTAATATAAAATTAGATAGCATAGTTTTTAAAACCCAGAATGGAGCAAAAATTGACTTTACAAGGAATGATAAAATATTTGTTCTTACTGTAAAAGGAAGTCTAACGTATGCCGAAGAACAAATATTAGCCACCGTAAAACAAGGTAAGAAATGGCAGGTTATTGGTGCATTTATGCTAGTGCATATTTCGCCAAAAGATGTTAATGTGGCCTTGGTTCCTACTGATGATATCTCTGCAAATAAGTTAAATGAAATTATTGCTGAAACACAAAGGATTTATAGCAAGATAGGCGTTAAAATTAACTTTAAGAAGGAAGCTATTTTTAATATAGATAAGATAGTTTCAGGCAATGTAATTCAAACCGAGAAAAATACTATTACTTCTACTTACAGTGCAGAACAGCTAAAGATAAATGCATCATATCAAGGTTCGCGTGACGGTTATGTTTTGTTTATTACAAACAAGATTTCTAGCACGAAACAAGATGGATATATGCGTTTAAATGGACAATTTGGATATGTATTCGCGAAAGCTAATAATGGCAAAGAAAATCTTGCTACTGCAGCTCATGAGTTAGGGCATGGAATCTTTAAGCTAGAACATCCTTTTGAACAGTATAAAACAGCCGAAGGCAGTACTAGTTTCTTAATGGATTACAGTACCACAAGTACTCTTTTAAACCATTTAGATTGGAAACAGATTAATGATCCTGCATTTAAGTTATATGCGTTTCAGAGTCAGAGTAGTGGGGAGAAAGTGGATAAGGAATTTGTGCTTAAAGAAGATGGTTACTTCTTAACTCCCGCAAACAAATTAATAAAGCTTTCAAAAGGCACTGAGATTATCTTTACTTGCGATCAGCCACAAAGTATAAATAATGGAGCACTATTTTCATTTAAAACGCCAGATGGTGTTTATTGGCATAGTACTTTAAATCCAAATAAGGGAGTCATTGAAACGTCTTTCAAAGGTTATTTTAAAGCAACTGCCGAGGGTTGGGATAAGGATAAGAAGACTGGAAATTTAATTCCATATTCAGATTCCAACTTTAAATATAATTCTGCAGGAAAATATGCTGTGTACATTATCAATATGCTTTCTATTGATAATCAGAAAAAAGAGTACCATATTTTAAAGCAGGAAATGCAACTTAGTGCTCAACAGATAAGTACAACAAACTCCTTTATTGGGAATATTACTAAGTTATCATATGAAGGTAATAATGGTCTTGTTGAAACAATATCATCAACAGGTTGCTCTACTAAACCTGGGGATGAAAATAATGATAACATTGCAGACATAAGTTATAAAGATTATTTAGCTGGTTTAGGAAAAGTTGCAAATAAAGGTTATAGAGAAGATCTTGTAGAAGTTAATGCTTCTGAATCTCATTTGTATGATTATTCAGGAGTTATTTCTGCGAACGAAAAATTAAAAGTTTTTGCTCAAATACAGAATATTAGTGATAAATCAGGTTTAGTTGCAAAAATATTTATTACTGATGCACAAACTCTTCCAACGAAGAAAAAAGAAGTAACAGATTACTTAGCAAAATTATCAGGTTCGCAAATAGCAGTTTGGGTTGATTTTGATTCATCTGGAAAAGCTACAGTAAAAACTATTCTAGGAAGCAGTGTTAGTGGCAGTGGGAATAAAGATGTAAATAAATTTTTGGCTCTTCTAAGTGAAGTAATTCCAAAATTTGATGGTACTTACACCTATTTTAACCCTCTAACAGCAATTTTAGATGGTGTAGCAAGTATTGTTACAAAAGCTAAAATACCAGAACGTTTCTTTAATCCTGAAATTACAACAAAAGATTATAATCCTGTTTTGTTTTATGTAAGCTTAGTTGATCCTTTTGCTTGGTCACTATTAATTAATGATCAAGTCCTAGCAGAATGGAATATCAGTATCACAAATTCAAAAGAAGTAAATATGAATCACATTTACTTTGCATTTAAATGTGGTATATGGAATGGTTTTGTGGATCAAGTAAAAGGTCTTGCAGAAATGGCGGCTATTGTTACTAATATTATAGACGGAGGTGAGCGCGCAGGAGAAATGTGGGAAGGATTAAAAAAACTTGGCATTTTTTGTACATCAACCACAAAGGATGAGGTTTGTATTTGGTCGTTAATAAAAAAATCACATACGGGACAAGCGTGCCAAATTGCTGAAACTGTTGGTTATGACGTGGCAAACATTATAACTATTGCGGCTTCGTTTACCAAAGCGGGCAAAATTGCTCAAATATCTCAGGTAATGGAGTCTTTAGATGTAATAAATCTAATAATGAAAGGTGCTGGGAAATTTATTAATGTAACGGTTAAAACTACTGGTACTGTTATTAAATTTAGTTATACTGTTACTAAGGCTTTTATTAAACCGGGATTCAAAATAGTAAAAGGAGGAGTGCCTTATTGTGTCGTTTTTCCTATTATTATCGATTTAACTGAGAATGTTGATAATGCAGTCAACAAGGCTAGAGAACTTCTTAAAAAGGCAGAATTAGATGGTCAGTTAACAATTGTGACTCCAGCAGATATGGATGGGAACGTAATTGCCGAAATAGTTGTAAATGGAGAAAAAACGAAAGTACTATTAAATGAAAGTGAAGAAAAACTAAGAAAAAGTGTAGGTGAACTTATTGAAGAAGCAAGCGAAACTCTTTTAGCTCGTTTAAAAAAGTTAGGTTTAACCGAAGACGAAATAAATAATGTTTTAGATAAAATAGGTAATTCGCTTGACAATACTAACAAATTAACAAACATACTTGAAAAGGCTCCTTTTAAAGATGATCTTGCTAAATTAAAAGTTTTTCTTAACGATATAACTCAAAGTGCAGATTTACAAGATTTAATTAGAGAAGGAAAAGATTTTAGTAAAGAATGGTATTTACTGAAAAAAGCGGGAAGAGACAGTAAGTTGCTAAGAAGTAGAGCAACTATAGAATCTATATCTGAAATTATAAATGACGCTTCAATGAGGAAAATATTAGGAAGCGAAATGGATGATATTATCGAGAAATTTATTACTGCACATAAAGATTCTGGATGGGGTTGGAACAAATTTTCTCTTCAAGAGCACATGCGAATGCTTAAAGTTATTGCAAACCGATATGAGGGGGTACAAGGATTTAATAAAAGTTTACGCGATGCTTTAAATAATCCACTCCCTTCTATGCAAGATGGTTTGTGGCATATGATGAAAGATTTAGAAAAAAGAGGAATTCCAAGAGAAAAAATAAAAGCCTTTGACTTGGAGTTCGACGCAGATGATTTACCGTGTTTAAAATGTAAATTTGATGTCGAATTAAATGGTACTGGTAATGAATTAAAATATTTAGAATATAAGAGTTATAAAAATGCTTCTAAAATAAGCAAACCACAGTTTTTAAATTATATTTCGATGGTTGATAATCTGGATCAATTGCAATATATTTTTAACAAATCAAAATTATCTTTGGAAGAGGTTAGGACAGGGATGAAAGAGTTTTTGAAAACTAATAAGCAAGATTTATGGAAAGTAATAAAAAATAAACCGAATATTCTTAAAGAGCTAAAAATTGAGGATATTCTTGATTTAGATGACGATGCATTAGAGGCAATAGCTAGAAGAATAACTAATACTAATTAACATGGAATTTGTTTTAAACAATAAAATTAATAAGTTGGAAACTTTTTCATTGAAAGATTCAGGCGAATTAATATATATAAAAGAAAATGTATTGTATGATAAAGATCAAAAAGTTTTATACGATGCCCAAAAAGAAATCTCAGGATTGAAATCTTCAGGTGAGTGGATTTGTTTTAATCATACATTAGAAAAACCAGTAGGGTTTGTTGGTAATAATAGTAGTTTTGAAATCTTTGATAAACAAATAATTAAAGATATTAAAAACAATTATGTTTACTATGGTGATAAATTTTCTACTTCGAAGATTCAAATTGGAGACGTATTTACTAAAGTTTGGACAGTAGAAGAAAGATTAATTTTTTTTACAGTAAGTAACGGTTTTTTAATTTATACAAAAGATGATTTAAATATTAAATTTTGCTTAGATGATTCAAATTTAAAATTGCTTTGGCAATACAGTTTAGGAGCCAAATACAATTGGAAACAAATGGCTGATTATATAGATGAACCACCAGTAGAAAAAGAAGCGAAAGTAATTAAATTTTTGGGAGTTTATAAAAATGAACTTTGGTTGGTATTAAACAGCGGGGCATTATTAGCATTAAATACAGAAACAGGAGAGGAATCCCGCTATATCAAGAATGGGAAAATGATAGTAGGCGAAAGTGATTTTGAGGATTTTAAGGGTTATTTCGGTTATGATACTGTTTTAGATGAGAAAGACGGTTTGATTTTTAATTTGAGCAGGCATTTTTATACCGTTTTCGATATAAATTCAAAGAATGACTATTTTGACAGTTATAGTTTTAAAGAATCTTCTATTAAGCACAAACTCAATCTAAATTATATTGGAGGGCATGATGCTGACAGGATTTTTGCTTATGAGGGCAGTGATAATAATCGCTTTGCCGTTTTCGACAGAGCAAAAAAGGAAATTATATGGAGTGGAGAAATAGAAGATGCCAAGAATAAATTTCCTGCTATTAGGAGTATGAAGTATGGAGGTGATAAGATATATGTTTTAGACCATAACAGTACTTTGCATATTTTCGAGACCGAGTAGAATTTTAAAGATATTGTATCAATCGTAGTAGATTTTTAAAAGTTCTTTGAAGTTTCTAAAAGAACAAGAATGTTTAAAGAGTTCTTCTGCTAGCGCAAGCATCCTACTTGAGAACGCAAAGTGATATTGTAATATAAAAACGTTCATTGAAATAAAATAAATACAGTTTTATAAGAGATTGGAAAGATTACGAAGTCAGGAGACTTCGCATAATAAAGGAATTGAAAAGGTTGAACAATTATTTCCAAGTTTGGCATCTCAGATTAACAAAAATAACTTTGTTGATGTATTAATTGAAAACTTTAAAAAAGATGAATTATACAATGCAATTTTTAAATAAATATAATGAAGTAAAGAAATTTCAAATTATTAAAAATGATGTATATACTATTTTTAATAATAATTTAAGGGTTATTGAAGAGTTTAATGATACAATAATAAATTTTAACTCAGATGATCTTTTCATAGTGAATGATAAATTATTTTCTGATGAAAATTTTTATTACGATACTAAAAAGAAAGAAACTTCAATTATAGATCAATTAAGTAATTACTATTATAACGGTATTCATTATAATAATTATTTAGTTTTTACAAATCAGGAATTAGTAATTTATTCATTAGAAGAAAGTGCCGTAATTAGGAAAATTCCTTTTTTCGAAGATTCTAGTTTATTCTTAATGTTTAAGGATAGCTTTTTGTCTCGAGGTAATGATTTTTATTCTTTTTACGATTTAGATACTTTAAAGAAAATATGGCAGTATTCATTTTCTGAATTATTACAAGGAGAAGATGTTAGGCAATATGGAAACACGCTGATTTATGAAAATAAGATTTTTATGTATTTAGTAGACGATAAGAATCCAAAAAAAGTCGCAACAATTTCCATGGATATAAATAGTGGTGCAGTTGTAAATGTGTACCAAGACTTGGCTGGTAATTTAATGTTATTAAATGATAGAATTTATGTGGCCAGTTATGAGTTAATTAAGGTATTAGATCTAAATAGTAATGAAATTATAGAACTTGATTTTAAAGATATTTTAACTCCTTTAAAACTAAGTATTCATTGGAACACATCAGTGGTATATGGTGATTATTTGTATTTTGTGGATGGACATTCTTATACTACAAATAAATTAGGGGTCTTAGATTTAAAGTTGAAGAAATTAGTTTGGAACGGAGAAATTAAAATTCAAGATGAAATTAATAATAACATTCAAAAAATTAAGATCGTAGATGGTCGATTATATGTGCATTGTTCTGATAATACTTTGCATGTTTTTCAGATCGAATAGAATTTTAAAGATATTGTATCAATCGTAGTGGATTTTTAAAAGTTCTTTGAAATTTCTAAAAGAACAAGAATGTTTAAAGAGTTCTTCTGCTAGCGCAAGCATCCTACTTGAGAACGCAAAGTGATATTGTAATATAAAAACGTTCATTGAAATAAAATAAATACATTTTTATAAGAGATTGGAGAGAGTACGAAGTCTGGAGACTTCGCATAGCGGAGTTACATGAATGGTTGAATAAATAAAGTTTTATGAGATATACAAAAGAAATATATTATTTGAAAAAAAATAATCTCTTAGAAGAAAATAGATATATTATTTCTGAAAAAGAAGTTTTAGAAATAAAGAAATTTAGGAATAATATTCCTGAGGAATTCATTGATTTTCTTAAAGAAATTGGAGGAGGACAGTTTAAGAATTCTCAGTATGAAATTAAAAATTTTGTATTTGATTTTTATGAAATTGGATTGGAAAATGATTATGCGGTTGATGAAAGTATTGTTTTGTTTGGAAATAGTTTTGGAGGAGATTTTATTGGTTTCGATTTATCAAAAACTGATCCGACGGTTATTGAAATAGATCATGTTTCAGGTGAAATTTTTGATACAAACAAATCATTTCAAGAATTTTTTAGGGAAGATCTGGGCATGGATTTTTGATTTTTTTTTTCGCATTGTCTCAGCTACCGTACGAATCCTTTCGAGTGGCAGTATGCTAATTTTAGACCATAACATTACTTTGAATATTTTCGAGATCGAGTAGAATTTAAAAAAAAATGCATCAATCATAAGTTAAAGGTTTTTTCCTACTATTGTGAGAATATTACTAGTGAACAAACACAATGACAATGACAAGAGAAGAACTAATTGAATTAGGTAGAAAAATAGTAAACTGTGAAGGAACAGAAGAGGAGATAGACCCTATGTATGAGTTGTTTAGTAAAAATGTTCCTCATCCAAATGGAGCAAATTTATTTTATTATCCTGAAAATTATAATGCTAGAAAGTTTAATATAGCAGAATATAACCCAACAGTTGAAGAAGTGGTAGATAAAGCTTTAAGTTATAAAGCGATTCAGTTATAAAAAGAAAAATATTTTATTAGCTCCTGCTGGCAAGTTGATGACAAGAAAAAGCAGATTATATTCAATATTAATTAGAAATAAAAACATAAACATAAAGAATTGTTGTTGTTAAGAAGCGATAATATTTTTAAAAACAAAAAACAAAAAACAAAAAATAAAAATTTTCACATGAAAAAAAATCTTTTAACCCTAATAGTAATTCTAATTAGCATTGGTGGTTTTGCGCAAAAATTAAAAATTGATAAAGGAGAACTAAAACTAGACGAAAAAACAATAGGTTTTGTAGAAGGTAAAAAACCTCTTTTTACCATTTTTAGTTTAGATAAAAGTTATTCAATTACGGCAGAACTAAAGAAAGCTCCAAACGAAGATTCTATGGTATTGCCATGGATTGAAATTAAAGATGAAGCGACGGGGAAATCGAACGAATTAGAATTTAAGAACAAAAGCAGAAAATTCAGTGCCTTCAATTACGACCGTAGTATAGTCTATGAATTATTGGATAGAGGTATGGTGGGAGCAGAAGGTTTAAACAAAGAAGCAATTGAAAGTTTTATCAACGGTGAATCAGCAGGTATAGCCGCAAAACGTTTAGGGGTTCAAGGCGAAATAGATAATGCTGGTAAAATTGCAGATACTTATCAGTTAGCGATTGATGATTATGGTACAATCTTTAGCGTTAAGGCACAAAATAAAGATATAGACGATAAAAGAATCGGGTTTATCAGAGTAACATCACCTTCTCAAAATGGAGATTTAAAATATGAAGTAATGGATCTAGATAATAATTTAGTAGGAACTTGGTTTGCCAGAGGCGGTATGTTTTCAGGATATGAAAAACTATTAAATCAGGAGGTGATTACATTCAATGGGAAAGTGTTCAAAGCGACTTTCGACAATAGAGGAAACCCTACAGGTTACAAAATGAGCAAAGATATAACAGCAATGAATATTGTGAGAGTTTTGGTTGGAAATGGATATACTTTAGGAAGTCAGTCTAAATAGAATTTAAAAAAAAATGTATAAAATAATTAAAATGAAAAAAACAGTCTTATTAGCCGCAGTATTGCAACTTTTTATGGTACTAGGTAGCTGTAGCTCGGATTCAGATAGCACTTCAACTCCAGAACCGCCAGTTGTTGTAATAAAAGCAGCAAAAGTAACATCCTACTCTAAAAACTTTGGAGAAGCTGGAGAAACTATTACAATCTTTGGTGAAAATTTTTCCGATAAGATAAGCGATATTAAAATTGCTTTTGATGGTGTTTCTGCAACAGTTGTTTCGTCGACAGCTACTGAGATTGTATTCAAACTGCCGTCAACTGAAAAACTAGTGCCACAATTGTCTTTAACAATTGAAAATAGAACCATTACGAATGAAGTTAAGAATGATTATAAAGGAAATATAGGCGTTTTACCTAAATCATCTACTACTGATTGGTTTACAATGGACAATGTTCTGAAAAATGAAAATAAAGTCTATAGTGTTCAAGTCGTTAGCGATAAAATAATGTACTATTCTATGGCTGATTATGGAGCAAGTGGAGTTTACAGAACGATTGACGGAGGTATTACTTTTGTAGAATGGGGAAGAACTGGTTTTTCTGGGGCTTTTTCGGCTACTAAAAATGACGAAGGCTGGGCAGATACAGCATTTGGAATTCAAAAGGTACCAGTTGGAGGTTCTCCAACAATGGAATTTATTAGCGCAACAACAAAGGGTATTTATTACTCTGTTTATGTTGATGATGATATGAAAAAGGGAACTATTATTACTACATACGGAGATGTTTACAGCACAGCTGATGGAGTTGAGTTTTCACAAGTCTATGATGCTCATTTAAGTGATAAAGGTTTCGAGCCAGGATCTATAACCAAATCTGATGAAATTGACAATGATCATATTTGGGCTATTGGTATGAAAAAAGTGGAAAATATATATTATCCTTTTATTTTATTTAAAAATAATGAAACTGATGGTTGGAAGGAACATTATTTTGCAAGTGAACCAAATACTATAGCGGCAGAAGTATCTTTTGCAGATAAGGCAAATGGTTATTTTTTAATTAATAACTCAACTATATACAAAACTACAGATGGCGGCGATACTTGGACTAAAATTTATAGTGGAGAAAAATTCACAAAATTGGCGTTTAAAGATGCTAATACAGGTTGGGCAGTTTTAGAAAACAAAATTTACAAAACAGTAGATGGAGCTAAAACATGGACACTTGATTACACAAATACGCAAGCGATCAAAGCAATTGGTTATAAAAACAATATTGTTTGGGCTATTTCTATAGATAAGATTATCAAGCGTTATCTGTAATTTTTAATCAATAGAATTCAAAATAGAGAATAAAAAACACTGCAGTTTTTTAATAGCTGCAGTGTTTTAAAATACACTGAATGAAAAAAACTTTACTCTTATTCTTACTTTTCGTTATTACTTCTTGTTATCAGGAAACTGCTATAGTTATAGAAGGTGAGTTCACGACTTCGTATGTTGATCAGGATGAATCTATACCCGTTATTATTAAAATCGATAATAAAATAACGGGTGCAGATACTTATGAATGGACATTTGAGGGCGGAAATCCTTCTGTTTCAAATTCTAAAAATCCAGGCGAGATTTTATACAGCAAACAAGGAACTTATACCATCAAAGTAATAGCAAAAAATGTAGATGGTGAGAGTCGAGAATTTACTCAAACTGTTGTAATAAAAGAAGGTATTAATATTGAATTTACACATGAAATTGTAAAAAGCAACTATTCTCCTGTTGAGGTAATTTTAAAGAATTCGACTATTGGAGAAGGCTTGACTTTTAATTGGGAATTTCAAGATGGTTCGCCAGCTTCTTTTTCAGGAAAAACACCACCAAATGTTGTATTTACAACTCCTGGAGAACACATGATAACTTTGACTGTATCAAACGGTTTTGAATCTGAAAAACAGATTAAAACCATTACTGTTGCTCCGTATTTGGTGAGTTTGTTTACCTATGAGCCAAAGTTTGAAGATGATGATTATGAAGCTCCTGTAACAATTAATTTCACAAATAAATCTGTCAGCACAACCCATTACAAATGGACATTTGAAGGCGGAAATCCAGCTGTTTCTACAGAAGAGAATCCAATTGTGGTTTTTACAAGTGCAGGCGCTCATGAAGTGACTTTAGAAGCTTTTAATGATAAAACAAGTCAGATTTTCAAATCGACTATTACAGTTCTGCCCGATACAAATCTGCGAACATTTACTAATGTAAAATTAGGAATTAACACAGCACATAACGGCAATAATATTGGTGCCATGTTCTCGACAGTTACACGCGAAGTTTATATGGCAAACGAAATTAACGATGAGAATAGCAGTCTAGTAGATATTGTATTCCAAGGTCTAAACAGCAATTTTACATACAACAGATTCGTCTCTCCAGATCAGGCCAATAACTATGGATTTTTAGCATTAAAAAATGCACAAAGCACCATTTTTGTAAATTCTCAAAGCTTGTGCAATTGTGGTTTAAATTTTACCGAAGCACAATTCGACAGTATGGTAAATGACACGCCTATAAAAGCATTAAACATAAATTATAGCGCTGGAGGCGCACAAGAATTTGGTTTTGCTTATCCGAGAATTATTTTATTTAAAACACAAGACGGCAGAAAAGGCGCCATTAAAATAAAAGAAATGGTAAAGAACGGTGCAAGTTCTTATATTTTATGCGACATCAAAGTTCAAAAACAATAACCGGTAAATGAAGATAAAGAAGAATAAAATCTTGTTTTGGTTATGTATTGTTTTGGCCTGTTGTTTTTACGGGAAAGGATATGCACAGGATATAGATTTGCAGAATTTTTATAAACCTAATTTTAAGGTGACAGGTAATATTAATGCCAATATGATGTACTACAACTCTAATATGGAAAATTCACGTGAACCTTTCACTTATCTGTTTTCAGGGAGTTTGAATATTAGTGCTTTTAATTTTAGCGTTCCGTTGTTTTATAGTTTTACCAACCAAGGAGATAATTTAGGATATACTGCCCCATTTGATTTTAACAGATTAAGTATTATGCCCAAATACAAATGGGTAAAGGCTTATATTGGAAATGTGAGTATGACATTTTCACCTTATACATTAAGTGGTTATCCATTTAAAGGAGTCGGATTAGAACTGACGCCAAACAGCCCGTTTAAAGTGTCGTTAATGGGAGGACAGCTCCTTAAAGCCGTTTCAGCAGAAAATGCTTCAGGGGGAATTCCAATTTATCAGCGTTTTGGTTATGGAGCAAAAGTAGGTTTTGAGAAAGCGCAGTACAAGTTAGGCTGGATTGGTTTTTATGCCAAAGACGATGCCAGTTCATTAAACATGGTAAATGATAACGGAGTTACGCCAAAAGAAAACTTTGTAAACAGTTTGATTTTTAGCACTTCGGTAGTGAGAAATTTAAATTTAAATGTCGAGTATGCCTTATCTGTATTAACAGATGATACTAGAAGTGAAAGTATTTCGGGTGGAGGTTTTCGAGATAAAATATTTTCTGGTAAAGAAAGTACGAGTTATATGAACGCTTTCAATGTTAATTTCGATTATAATATTCAGAAAAGCACTGTCGGATTAACTTACGAGCGTATTGATCCTAATTATAATACCCTTGGTGCATTATATTTTAATAATGATTTAGAAAACATCGCGTTGCGTTTTGCGAGACCTTTTTATCAGGATAAAATTACAGTTTCGACCAGTTTAGGATTTCAAAAAGACGATTTAGAAAAAGTTAAAAAACAAGATACAAAACGTGTTGTAGGATCTATCAACATGAATTATAGAGTAACAGATCAAATTAACATTACGGGTAGTTATTCTAATTTTTCTACTTATACCAATAAAAAATTAGATCAGTTTGAACTTATAAATAATCCAAATGTAGTGCAGGCAGACACTTTAGATTACAGGCAATTATCTCAAAATGCTAATGTGAATATGTCTTATGCTTTCGGAAAAAAAAGAAATCAAAATTTAAACTTTAATTATAGTATTGCGGGTCAGGCCAACGAGCAAGGAGGCGTGATTAGAAAAGGTCAGGCGAGCACGGTTCAAAATTATAACTTAGCGCATACGGTTAGTTTTCTGGCAACGAAAGTCGCTTTAAACAGTTCGCTTAACTATACCAAAAATGAAGTAAGCCGAAACAATAATTCATCTATGGGAGCTTCAGTTGGAGCTTCAAAAAAACTATTCAAAGACAAGCTAAATACAAACCTTGGATTTCTTTATAATAATTCGCAAGGAAATATGAATTCAAGTTCTGTATTTGGAATCAAGTTCAATAATAGTTACGTAATGTATCAAAGGCATAATTTTGGTTTAAATGTTATTTCGATGTTTAGAAGCAGCACGAATACAGAGAAATTTAATGATTTGACGGCTACTTTAAATTACACCTGTTCGTTGGATAAAATAAAGCTTCCTGCCAAAAAAGAGCCTAAAAAAGAAAAAGAAGAGGTTTTAAATCCTATTCTAAAAATAAATCATAAAGACAAGACTTACGAAGGAACGAGAGACGAAATTATACAGCAACTTCAAGATATGCAGTCATCGCTTCGTCCGATGCCAAAAGAAGATTCAGAAGAATTGCAACATCTCCTGACACTTACTACTTTGACGCCAGATGATGATAGCTTCAAAGAAAAAGCCTTGAATTATTTAAAAGCATACGATTTAAATAATGACATCTTAAATAAATACGACAATTACATTCATGAAACGGTAAAAAGTTTAAGAGAAGAAATGGTTCGTAAAGACGAAGGATACGAGAATGATTACGTGATGGCTCTAGGAAGAGTAAACAAACATAAGATGCATGGTGTAGATGAAAAAGACGTCACAGATAAAGTGAGTTATAATTCGTATCTAAAACTGGTAGACAGAAAAAATAAAAAATTACAGCCTTTAATGGTTCATCGCTGGATGCTTGATGAGATTGGAATACTTTCAAATACACCTGTAGATCAGCTTCGTCAAAATGAAAACCTTTCTGCTTTTAATAAAGAAGAGCTAGGAGATTTCTTTAAAATGATGAAAGAGAAGAAAACAGATGCGGCAATAATCGAAGAAATAAAAATCAAACTAATTCCATTCTATCATGATTTAGCAGTTAAAAATGTGAAGGATGGAGAAGTCGATTTTAAGTTTTTAAAGAATAATTAATAGTCAAATAAACTCTTTTGCTGTTCGAAAGAGTAAAAATATAAAAGAAGTCGGTATGCTTTATTTTTCAAAAAAACAGAATGATTTGCTTATGAAAAAAAATTACAAAATACATTTTGCGACACTGCTGATCTTGCTTTCGGTTGTTTTTTCTTATGGGCAGGAAATTCAGCCACCAAAAGAATTAAGTGTAGCTTCAAGTTCGATACAAAAGATTGAAGCCGCTGACCGTTGGGTAGATAAATTCTCAAATCAAGATTTGGTAGAACTGCCTATTGGTATTCGTAATACGGTAAATAATATTCAATATTCTATCGGAATTACAAAGGCTACTTTTACGTCAGAATATACTACGCTGACTGTTTTTTGTAGAGTTGATATTCCTCAGAAAGATAAAAAAACTGGACAGCCCATGCAGCTTTTCTTTGGAGCAGATAATGTTAAATTATCGCATCAAGGAGGTATTATGGGTGAAGCCAAATTGGTATTGCTAGGCAATGTTGATATTCCTTTTAATGAGGATAAATGGCAGGTTTCTTTATACGGAGGTTTCGAAATGGCAACTGGAAAGGTAAACGATCTAACGTATGTAAAGATTGATTGTGATGGTTTTAAAGAAATGAAGATTTCTGGCGCTGTTGAGTTTTCGAGAGATCTAATTCTGCCAATCGATCCGTTGACCAAAACGGTTGACGAAGCAAAAACTACAGTTCCAAAAACGTATTATAACGGAAAAACGGTTGCAATACCTAATAGAGTTAGAGGAGAGTTTAGCTTTACAGCGGGCAGCTGGAATGATATTTTATTAAATGTAAGTCTGCAGCCTTTTGTATTAAAAGACAAACGAAACGGAAAAGATTTTGATGGTAATTTCCAGTTTTTGGTAAGCAATGCAGTATTGGATTTAAGTGATTTAAAAAATGATCCTGTAGTTGTTTTTCCAGAATACTATGCAAAAAATTCGCTTTTGGTTCCAAGTCAGGAATCGTGGAAAGGAGTTTTTGTCCAGACTTTTGACGTAGGTCTGCCCAAGGAATTTCAAACAACCGATACGGCATCAAGTAAAGAAAGGCTTCATGTGGGGGCACAAAATCTTATTATAGATAAATTTGGAGTTTCGGGAACTTTCTATGCAGATAATGTTTTTCCTTTAGATCGAGGAATAACCAGTCAGGAAAAATCATGGGCTTATTCGTTAGACCATATTGATGTGACTATTGCGGCAAATACTTTTGTAAAAGCAAATTTAAAAGGACAGATTCTTTTACCAATTAGTAAAGCTGCGCCAGAGAAAAAAGAAACGGCTACAACTCCTGCAACCAATACAGGAACGGCTGCTGCAACAGGAACCGATGCTGCTAAACCAAAACAGACCAATAGGGCTGGTTTAGAATACAACGGATTTATTTCTATGGAAGAGCAACAATTGGTTGTGATAACTAAAGATTCCATAGCTTTTGACATCTGGAAAGCAAAAGCATTATTGCTGCCCAATAGTTCTGTCGAGTTAAAATTAGTCAACGGGCGATTTTTGCCTAAAGCTAATCTAAACGGTTCGGTTTCTTTTGGAACCAATAAAGGAGCAACAGACGATAAAGATGTAGAAGGTAAGAAAACAGTAGACTTTAAAGGAATTACGTTTGAGAACCTGCAATTACAGACGGTTTCGCCTATCATTTCTGTTAGAAATATGGGATACAAAGGGACTGTTGGTTTTGGTAATTTCCCTGTTTCTATCGGAAACATTAACGTAGCCATTAATGGAGATGATTCCCGAATTGATTTTGATTTAGGAATTAATTTAATGGAAAGTATTGGAGCAGGAGCAACCGCAAGAATTGGAATAAAGGGTAAGATGTACGACGATGGGTATAGGCAAAGAAGCCGATACGCTGGTTTGGATCTTTCGGCTATCCATATAGATTGTAAGTTCAGCGGATTAACCATTAAAGGAGGTCTTATTCTAATGGAAAAAGACCCTGTTTACGGAGATGGATTTAATGCAGATGTTGAAGTCGACGTTGTGGATGTTGTGAATGTAAAAGCAAAAGCAATTTTCGGACGTACTACTTTTAGATATTGGTATTTTGATGGAGCGGTTAAGTTTCCTCCAACACCAGGTGTGCCTTTTATGATTACAGGTTTTGGTGGAGGAGCCTATTACAAAATGCATAGAAATCAAGATATTGCCATTGGCGAATTTTCTCCTTCCGGATTAAGCTACACGCCAGATGAGAAAATAAGTTTAGGAATTAAGGCTTTAATTTATTTTCACGTAGGAGCAGAAACAATTTGCGATGGTGAAGCTGGATTTGAAATGGCATTTAACTCAAAAGGAGGAATAAACAGATTAGCTATTTTTGGTAAAGCCAATGTTATGGCTAAAATTCCAGGGCTTAAAAATGTTACCGATTTAATGGGTAAAGTAGCTTCAAATGTTACCGCTAAGAAAAGCTTTTTAGGAATTACAGAAAATGACCTTAAAGGATCTTTTGCCAGCAAATATATTCCAGAAGCTAAAGAAGCAATTCCTGGAGATTTATCTGCTGCAGTAGGAATAAAAATGGCAGCAGCTGTCGAATTTGATTTCGAAAACAAATCGATGCACGCCACTACCGATGTCTATATCAATACACCAGGAAATTTCCTTTCGGGAATTGGAGAAGGAGGAAGAGCCGTTTGGGGAGTTTTCCATAAAGATCCAAAAGATTGGTACATGTACATGGGAACACCAAAAGACCGATGCGGAATTAAAATTGGAGTTGCTG
Source organism: Flavobacterium tyrosinilyticum (assembly GCF_023656565.1). Lineage (GTDB taxonomy): Bacteria > Bacteroidota > Bacteroidia > Flavobacteriales > Flavobacteriaceae > Flavobacterium > Flavobacterium tyrosinilyticum. The sequence continues at coordinate 599,156 of NZ_JAMOKG010000003.1, read as the reverse complement.
GTATGTATTTAAAAACTACAAGTTATTTTATGGCAGGAACGGTGCTTCCGGGCAGTCCGGCGCCACCTCCACAAGTAGCTCAAATTTTGGGTGTCGATTTAAAAGAACTGGATTATATGCGTAACGAAAATGAATTGGCAAATGGAGGAGGTATAGCCTTTGGAGCCAGTCTAGATTTTGATACAGGAGATTTAAGCTTCTTACTTTTCTACGCACGTTTTCAAGCAGGAATGGGATTCGATATTATGCTTAAAGATTATCAGGAAGCAAGATGTTCCAACACAGGAAGTCGTGTAGGTATAAATGGTTGGTACGCTAACGGACAATCTTATGCTTACTTGCAAGGAGAACTTGGAATTAGAGTTAAATTATCTTTCTTAAAATTAAAGGTTCCAATTATTTCTGGAGGAGCCGCAGTTTTATTACAAGCAAAACTGCCAAATCCAGTTTGGATGAGAGGTTATATGGCTGGAAACATGAATATTTTAGGTGGACTGATAAAAGGAAAATTCAGATTTAAATTTGAAATTGGTGAAGAATGTCAATTTGAAAATCCATCGCCACTCGGAGGAATTAAATTAATAACTGATGTAACGCCAAAGCAAAGTTCGACAGATATTGATGTTTTTGCTGTGCCACAAGCTGCATTTTCAATGAAAGTTAACGAAGCTTTTGTAATCCCTGAAGATTCGGGTGATGTGACCTACAAAATAATTTTAGAGAAATTCAAAGTATTTGATGGAACAAAAGAAATTCCTGGGGTTTTTGAATGGAGTACAACTAAAGACAGAGTTAATTTTGTCTCAAGCGACATTCTTCCTCCAAATAAAGAGCTGAAAGTTCAAGTTGAGGTAAGTTTCCAAAAAATGGTAAATGGTTCTTTCCAACCTATCAAAGTAGACGGAAAAGTGGCCACAGAATTTGAAGAAAGAATATTTACAACAGGAGGTGCGCCAAACCATATTCCGCTTAATAACATTAAATACTCTTATCCAATTGTAGAGCAAAAATATTTCCTTGAAGAAGAGTATCCAAAAGGATATATTCAGTTGAAGCGTGGTCAGGATTATTTGTTTGAAGACTCTAATTGGGAAACTAGTATAAAGGTAGAGCAAGACGGAATTCCTAATGCAAAAGCGGTTGCGTTTAACTATGATACTACTTCAAATGAAGTCTATTATAACTTGCCAAATATCGATCAGGAAAAGAAATATAATTTCTCTATCGTTAGTAATTTAAAGCAGAATGTAACAAGGAATACAGCAGCGAATACAAAAACAAATACCATTAGCGATGAAGGCAACGACATACAAATAAAAGAAAATCAAGCCGATGCCGTGTCTAAAACTGAAGGAACTATCGAACGTCTAACTTATTCATTCAATACCAGTAAGTACAGAACTTTTGCGTCTAAGATGAATGCGATTAGTACTCAAAACTATAACTTCGGAATTTTAGATTCAGATGTAATTTATTTGAGTAATACTATTTCGAGTCAGGAAGCCTTTGATATAGTTGACCTTATGGGTGTAGCTTATAGTGATAATAGAGCCGTAATAACAGCAGAATCTAAGTTGAATGATCAATATTATCTAGTAGATATTTATCCGTATTTATACAAAGATTATCCTTTAAATGGTACTTTCACGATAACCAATAGAGACACTAACGAGTTGGGTGTAGTTCCAGCCAAAGCAATTCCGCTTAGTTCTTATTATACGGTTAGTTTAGAAAACAATATCAATCAGTCGTATACAAAAGGAAATTTTCCATTTAATTATAATATGCCATTTTTCTATAAAGAAGACTGGGCTGACCTAAACAACCAAATAGTTAACTCGTACGTTAACGGAGATGCTGGTATTATGGCACTTTCTCAACGATTTCATAATAGTAGTTTCCAATTCATGAGACATGGAAATTATGAAATAGTAGTAAAGTATAATCTGCCAGGAAATAAGCAAGCAAATGAGTTTGTTTATAAGTATAAAAATATAGCCGATTTTAGGTAAATTCTATAAAGAACACTAAATAACTTTAAAAACCCGTTTGAGAATTCTCAAACGGGTTTTTATTTTAGACAATTAGATTTAACACTTTGGAGCGCTTTTTTTTATTAATTTACATAAAACTTACAAATCAAGCTTTTGTCTAAAACTAAAAGATGCTGAATAATAAAGAAGAAAAGAAAGAACAAAATGCGGTATATCTGCTTCCTTGGGTAACGGCAATTGCAATGTTTATGCAATCATTAGATGGTACAATTCTTAATACTTCGCTGCCTTCAATAGCCAAAAATATGGGATATTCGGCAACCGAAATGGATTCGGTTATTGTAACCTACACACTCACATTAGCCATGTTTATTCCGCTTTCCGGATGGCTGGCAGATAAGTTTGGCACCAGAACCATGTTTATGATTGCCGTATTTCTGTTTATCATGGGATCTTTGTTTTGTGCCCTTTCAGTTGATTTGAATACGCTTAATATGGCACGTGTTTTACAAGCCGTTGGTGCTTCCATGATGGTGCCAATTGCCCGATTGGCTATTTTGTACCAATACCCCAAAAACGAACTGCTTAAAACAATGAATTTTATAACCTTATTTGGATTGTTGGGAATGGTTGCGGGTCCAAGTTTAGGAGGTTTTCTCTCGGATAATTTCAGCTGGCATTGGATTTTTCTAATAAACATTCCAATTGGTTTCATCGGAATTTCGATGGCATATCGCATTATGCCTAACTTTAAGCACGCAGTAGGAAGATTCGATTTTAGAGGATTGGTTTATTTCAGTTTGGCACTAATTTCTATTACTTTGGTTTTAGAACTTATTGGAAACGGACGACCACACATGATTGTAATTCTAAGTTTATTGTTTCTCTTCGGACTGCTTTCTCTCTTTTATTATATTCATTATAAAAAAACGGAAAAACCCATAATCGACCTGCATCTTCTAAATATTAGAACCTTAAAAATAGGATTGATGGGAAGTTTAATTACTAGACTCGGAATTGGCGGATTGCCATTGCTTTTACCGCTTATGTTGCAAACCAGTTTTGGTTACTCGGCATCAGTATCAGGATTATTGCTGTTGCCTTCTGCCTTGTCAAATGTTGCTGTTAAGCCTTTTATGGTAAATATTATAAAGTTTTTTGGCTACAGAACAGTATTGATAAGCAACACCATTTTGCTGGGAATTGTTTTGATTATTCTCGGATTTGTAACGAAAGAAACACCAATTGGATACTATATTTTACTGATGATATTCTACGGAATTTTCACTTCTATACAAATGTCTGCCATGAATACCATTACGCTTTCAGATTTAGATCAAGATACAGCGAGCGGCGGAAATACGATGTTGGTTATTATGCAGCAGCTTTCAGTAAGTTTTGGAGTTTCTGTGGCGAGTCTTGCGCTTTCTTTATTTCAGGACGGAATTTTCAATTTAGATGCTTCAAAAGCATTTCAATATACTTTTATTGCATTGGCTGTTTTTACCATCTTTTCAAGCTTTACTTTTTCAAAATTAAGTAAAACAGATGGAGGAGGGTATATGTAATTTTACTTTGCATAAGCAAGTTTTGATTTCAAAAAAACACACAACTTATCGAATCAATCTAACTTGTTTCGGATTAAGTTATTCTTCTTTAAAAGTATAAGTTTTATTTGCAATCAAGATTTGTTCTTCAAATGGCTTTTGCATAATTTTACATACTATGTATGAAATATTCCAAAAGTATCTAGAAGAAAAAACAGAACTGACTCAGGCAGAATCGGAACGTATTCAATCATTTGCTATAATTAAAAAATTGCGTAAAAGACAATATCTGCTTCAAGAAGGAGATGTCTGGAAATACGATGCTTTTATTACAAAAGGCTGTGTTCGAACTTATACCGTTGATGAAAAAGGTAGTGAGCATGTAAATAGTTTCAGTATCGAAAATTGGTGGACAGGAGATAGGGAAAGTTTAATGATGCAGCAGCCTTCACGTTTTAATATTGATGCTATTGAAGATACCGAGCTTGTTCTTTTTACTCATGAGAATTTTGAATTGCTATGCAAAGAAATTCCAGCATTTAACAATATGGTAAATGCTATTCTTCAAAGAAGTTTTATTGCCGCTCAAAATAGAATTCAAGCCTCACTGACTTTAACGGCCGAAGAAAAGTATTTGAATTTTATAAGCAAGTATCCAGGTTTTGCTTCGAGAATTCCTCAAACCATGATCGCTTCATATTTGGGTATGACACCAGAAACGTTAAGTCGTATTCGAAAACAAACCGCAAAGAAATAAATGTACAAGGAGCTTTTAAAGCTCCTTTTTTTATGGCCTCTTCCCACTCTTGATCTATATCAAGTTTTTACTTATTTCTAATCAATGTACAGGTTTTGCATTCATCGCAACTTTGTAATGTTCAAAAGAAACAAACATTATAAACATTTAAATAGTAGAAATCATGTCAAAAACAATTTTCATTACAGGAACAAGTACAGGCTTTGGAAAATTAACAGCTGTAACACTAGCAAACGCAGGTCATTCTGTAATTGCAGGAATGCGAAATACCAATGATAAAAATGCCGCTGCTGCGAAAGAATTGCAAGCAATAGAAAACATTGAAGTAGTAGATATCGATGTTACAGATGATGCATCAGTTACTAAAGCTATCGAAAAAGTATTGATTAAATACGGAAAAATTGATGTTTTAATCAATAACGCAGCGGTAAGCGGTTTTGGTTTGCTGGAAGGATATTCTATTGATCAGGTTCGTAAAATGTTTGATGTAAACGTTTACAGCGTACTCCGCATGTATCAAGCAGTGCTTCCTTCTATGAGAAAAGAAAGAAACGGACTCGTAATTAACATTACAACTGGAGCCAGCGCACACACACTTCCATTTATGGTTCCGTATATAGCATCAAAACTGGTGGTTGAAAGTTTTACAGAAGGATTGCAAGACGAGCTTGCCGATTACGGAATTGAAAACGTAAGCATTCAGCCAGGAGTTTATCCAACAGAAATGAATAACGGATCTAAAGCGGGTATTCATGCAGATAAAACAGCAATTATTGAAGAATATGGAGATGCAGCAACCGAAAAATTCAATGCTTTAGGAACTGCATTATTTGGTAAAATGGCCCAGTTCGATATGAATCCGCAAACCATTGCGGATGGTATTTTAGAATTGGTAAATATGAAAAAAGGAGAGAGACCGCTTCGTTTCCCGTTAGACGCCATTGCTCAAGGAACCGATAAAGAATTTATAGAATCCCGTGCCAATATTAAAGCAAAATGGGTAGCAGCTTACACCAATTAATTTTCCCTTTAAAAGCACATTTTAATAATTTACTTAGATTCAAAATAATCATGAAAACAACGCATATAAAATCAAATAAAAAAGTCCAAACTTCAGCAGCTGCAATGCTTAATTTATTAATACTCTTTTCTGCTTCAGAAAAAACAGTTGCACAAACTAGTGCGGGAATTGTCGGAATCGATCATGTGGGAATCAATGTTCCTGATCTTAATAAAGCCGTTACATTTTTTAATGATGTACTTGGTTTTACGCCCGTAACTCAATTAGGCCCAATTCCGCTTGACGCTGATTGGAAAAAACTAAATCACATTAATCCAAATACTGGAGCCGTTACCATAAAAATGATCAATGCAGGAAACGGAGCAAATATAGAAGTGTTTGAGTATGCAGACAATAAAGGAAGCAAAACACACCCCAATACAGATGATATTGGAGCATCTCATATTGCATTTTATGTAAAAGATATTAATGCATCTGTAGAATATTTAAAAAGCAAAGGCATAAAAATAATAGGAGAACCTTTTACAATGCCTTCTGGTGATACAGCAGGAGAAACTTGGGTTTATTTTGAAACGCCTTGGGGATCTAAAATGGAATTGGTTTCGTATCCTAATGGAAAAGGATATGAAAAAACGAATCCAAAAACACTATTATGGTCTCCAAAAAATGAAGCAATGAAAAAAGTTTCTGCAAATGATTTCGATGCTAAAAAGAACGCGTCAATAGTAGAAAACCATCTTAAAATCTGGAATGAAAAAGAGGAGTTGAAACGCAAAGCGCTATTAAATCAAGTTTATGCGGTTAATGTTGAAATGGTCGATCGTCATTTTATTGCTGAAGGAATTGAAGATATCAGTAAATTTATCGTAGAACTTCAAACTAAAAACCCTGATTTTAGATTTACAGCAAAATCTGTCGAAACCAATCATAATATAGTTCGTTTGTATTGGCAGTTTGGTTCAAAAACAAAACCATCTGTGGTAAGCGGTATGGACTTGTTTGTTATCGAAAATGGTAAAGTTCAGAAACTGTATGTTTTTGTTGACCAAAAAGAATAACTTTTAATTGATTTTGAAAGTTTAAAAAGCCAGACAATAAGTTCTGGCTTTTTAAATTTCTATTAAATGGTTTTTAAAACACCACCATCTGCTCGTAGAGAAGCTCCATTTGTTGCCAAAGAAAGCGGGCTTGCAAGATAAGCGGCAAGCGATGCAATTTCAGATGGATTTATAAAACGCTGCAATAAAGAATGCGGATTGGTTTGCTGTACAATACTATTTTTCATTTGCTCCACTTCGATATTCTGCAGGGATGCTATGTGTTCTATAACAGTTGCAACTCCGTCAGAATAAGTTGGTCCGCCTAGAATGGTATTTACGGTTACCTCTGTTCCAATGGTTAGTTTAGATAAGCCATTGCTCACAGCAGTCATTGCGGCTTTAGTCATTCCATAATGAATCATATTGCCTGGAATATTTACTCCAGATTCACTGCTTATAAAAATAATTCTTCCTGATTGCTTCTCCAGCATCTGTGGTAAAAGTTTCTTAGAAAGACGAACAGAACTCATCACATTAATTTCAAATATTTTATACCAATCTTCATCTTCAATTTCTTCGAAGTTTTTTAGATCAAATTGGCCAACATTATTAATTAGAATATCGATGTTATTTAATTGGCCTAATAGTACATCTACTTCCTCTTTTTTGCTAAAATCTGCTGGAATTCCAGACACTTTGCAGTTTGGAAATTCAGTTTTCAATTTTTGGACTGCCAGATTTGTTTTTTCTTCACCTCTTCCGTTGATAATTACTTCTGCTTTTTCATTTAATAATTGTTGTGCAATTGCAAAACCAATTCCTTGAGTTGATCCGCTGATGAAAGCTTTTTTCCCTTCTAATTTTAAATCCATTTTTTTATTATTTATTTTTGTAATGATTGATACATAAATAGTCAAAAAAATTAGCTGATAACAGCTAATTGCATTTCGATCTGATCTTTTAATATTTTCTTGTCAGGATACATTCTGCGGAGCGTATTAATTCCGCACCAAAACGTGATGAGGTATTTTCCTAGAATCTCAGGAGAAGTTTTAGATTGTATGTTTCCTTTTGTTTGTTCCGTTTTTATGGTTGCTGTAAACATTTGTTCGACTTCTTTTAAAATCTGTACAGCATTGGCTTCAAGATCTTCATCTATATAAGTCATTTCGACAACGGTATTAGCGATAATACATCCCTTCAAATGTTCATTTGTGTCAGCTTCTGCAATACTTCTAAAAAAATCTTTAATTAATTCTAAAGGGGAATCACTTTTAGCCAATTCATTTTTAAAAGCATCAAAAGCTAGTCTGCGTTCTTCAATAGCTTTTTTAAAAACTTCTTTTTTACCGCCTTTAAAAGTATTGTAGAAGCTTCCGGCTCCAGCTCCAGTTGCTTTTTGTAAATCACTTAAAGAGGTTGCACTATATCCTTTTTGCCAAAAAACTTCCTGAGCCTTTTTTATAATATTGGAATCTTCATAGATTGTGGGTCTGCCTCTCATTTTATTTATTTTGTAATGATCGATACAAAATTATATAAAAATAATTATGCAGCCAATTTTTTTTTAATGTAATCCTTTAAGAAGATTTTTTAAGAACTAAAAATAACGCAGCTGCGATACCTAATCCCATAATTGCGGTTTTGGTAAAATTAGAATCTGTTTTTGAAGGTGGATTCCCGTAGACTCTTAAGGGTTCTTTAGAATTGGTAAGCACATTTCCAGGATTGTTCTCCTTATTTGGGTTAAGTTTCATTTTTAGACGAAGCGCTGTCGATGATGTATTGCTAATTAATTTTGGAAATAATTTATAAGTATTAGTAATTGCCGCCGCTTTAAAATCGGGAAACAAATCTTTTTTAGGATGTTTTGCCAAATAAACCATTTTAGCTGCAGTTTCGCGTGGATCAGAAGCAATAAAAGGAATTTTTATATCAAAGCCCGAATACTTGGCAGAATGAAGATTTCCTGTAGAATTTTGTAACTGAGGATACAAATTGCAAACATGAATATATCTGTGGTTAGAGATTTCTCCCTGCAAACATTCCATCATGCCTTTAATACCGAATTTAGATGCAGAATACACGGCGCTGTAAGGCGCAGGCATAAAGCCGCCAATTGATACATTATTAATTAAAATACCGTGATTTTGATCTTTAAAAATTTTGATTGCATTGTAAGCTCCATGCATGTATCCAAATAAATTGGTTTTTATAACCTGCTGATGAATTTCTAACGGAATTTCTTCAAATTTTCCGCTTGCCATCACTCCGGCATTATTGACCCAGATATCGATTTTACCGCTCATAGCAAGGGCTTCTGCGGCAACTTTCTCTACATCTTCAGCTATAGACGTATCTGCCGAAACGCCCACAACATGAACATTTAATGCTCGGCAAAATTCTACAACTTCATTAATACCTTTCCAACCTCTCGCAGCGAGGACTAAATTGCATCCTTCATGAGCAAAAGCTTCTGCAGCTGCACGGCCGACACCACTGCTAGCACCCGTTATAACAACCGTTTTTCCTTTTAGAGCATTGGTATATTTTTCTGCATTTTTCATATCCTAAATATTAATTGCGTAAAAGCGCATTTTTACTGCGGTGAGTTACTCAAATTGCTTTTTTAGACAAGATAATAATGCGCTTTTCGTTTGTTCTGCTAGAACTATTTTTTAAGATATATTTTTTCTCAGATGTTCTCGTACTGAATATTCTATTTTTTTGATTTAAAAAAAGCATAGCAAGTAATTTAGCAACGAAATAGCTTTTCCGTCTAATTGAAATATAAAATTAGAGTAAAACTATTCGGACGCTGTTATATAATTACGCTTGCTAATTGCTTAATTAAGAGATTTTAAGAGGGTTTTTGTCTATCAAGTTATTTATCTAATCCTTACAAATTTTAGATTGTCAGTTTTAGTTGTAATAATTAGATCTGCTTTATGCAAAATGTATTTCCCTTTTAGATAGTTTTTTGTTTTATGCTGCGAGTTATTATTAGTTTTTAAAGTTAAAGAATCTTTTGTAAACGAGTATTCTCCATTTACAATGCTATCTAGTCGATCTGTTTTGTTAATTTGAAAATGATTCATGATTTCAAAATGCAACCTTTCCTTAGTTTGAAGATTTTCCCAAGTTCCGTAAAAATCGTCTTGTGACATGTATTTGGTTTTCATAATACTGAACATGATAAAGAAACCAATGAATACAGCAGGAATATAAACGAATTTTATTGCGCTAATCTTATTCATCCATTTGGGTCTGTCACTGTTTTGATACAATGGAGGTTCTTCCAAAAAATATTTTAGAAAGACTTTATAATCAGAAAATAGTACAAACAATGCCATTAAAGTTAATGTTATCGCAATCTCTTTTGCATTAATATCATAAGCAAAATCTGTTAGAAGAATATTGACCATAAAAGTTAGGAAAAGAATAATCCCTATTCGTGTTGTTTTTCTAAAAAAGAGCAGGAACGAGCTTATAATTTGAGTAACGGCAATAACAATCGTGTACCAATTGCAGTAACCATAATAATACCAAGTAAGGCGAAAACCATCTAGAGAGCCAATAGGCATATCGTACACGCTGGGCTGCGATACGAATTGGGTTTTTAATATTTTACCATAAGCATATAAGATTATGATTGTCGCTAGAAAGTATCTGCAAAAGGTGTGTAAAAAAAGATGGATTTTTTGCCAGTTCATATTTTTTGGGATTTTTTTGTTTTACATTATTTGGTATGAGGTAAAAGTATAGTATCCCAAAATCGCAGAATTGTACAAATGGAAACTGTTTAAACAAACAGCCAAATATTTTCTTTTTCTGTATTTATATTTTTGAAAAAGATTTGTGGATTCCTGTTTGTGAGCTCTTTAAAGTTTCGAATAAAATGAGATTGATCGTAAAAATCGTATTGAGACAACTCAGAAAAATTTTTGCTTTGCTTTTGTTTAAGAATTGAGTTTCTAAAACGATGAATTTTTCGGTACTCTGAAGGCGATTTGCCAATATGTTTTGTAAAAAGCTTATTCAAATATTGCCTGCTCATTTGATGTTTAAGAGCGATTTCTTCAATCTTTTCATCTGTTTCAATATCGGCAAGTATTTTTTCAATTAAAGAAAAATCTTTGACTTGTAATTTCGAAAGCAAATAATCTTCAAGCTCCTGACTTTGTCTGTCTTTATCCAAACTGAAAATTTCAATCATTTTAGCATTAAAGTCGGGCATAAAAGTAAAGTCCAAAATAGTGCCTTCTGAAAAAATACTTTTTGAATCGGATAAAAACTGACTTATTCCTAATGGCTTAAAGTAAATTGTGACCTCGTTTATAAGCTCTTTGTAATGAATTTTAATAGGCTTAGTATAACGAGAAACTACACAGGTCATGATATTTTTATCTGACGATGATTTTATAATGACTTCGTTATTTTGTATTTCAACATCTAGATCTTCATTGGTGGTTAGAATGCAGAAATTATTAGGAAAGGTGAGATATTGTACAGAGCCCGAATTTTTATCTTTTGAAATAAAGTAATATCCTTCAATATATTTTTTTAAAATTTCATTTTTAGGCTGATAAAAATCCAGATTCATTTGTTCTCTTTGAGGTAATTGGTAAAGGTTATTCTTTTGGAATAGTATTGAAAAAACTAAAGTAGCAAATTAAAGTTTGCACTATCGTTGATCGTTCATTATTTTTTAAAGATAAAATTTGTTCATTAAATAGACTGCTATTTTGAAAAGGAAATATCTGCTCATTATGTTGTGAGGAATGGCAACCTGTTGAAATTGGACTTGCGATATTTTTACTTTTTTACGCTTAATTATATGATAAATATGTTTTTTAATGTAATTTTTTTTGTAGTTCATAAAAATAAATAACACAACCGATTGCGTTTGATTGATATTTTTTTATATTTTTAATAAATACACTTATAAATTGCTGTTTCATTTCAGATCTTTAAGTGTTAAAATAACTGAGCTAACAAAACCAATTTTAATAATTAACCAATGATCACAAAAAAAATATCTTTTTTATTTGTTATGGGATTTTTATGTTTTTTCTCCCTGACAGCCCAAGAGAAAAAATCAAAGAAAACAGCAGACAAGCGATCTCCGGTCTTTTCTAGTGTTACCTATCAAGGAGATGATGAAATCTATAAAAAAAATCCCTTAAAGCCCGATGAATTCTATTCTCCAATTCTTCAAGGATGTTATCCAGATCCAGCCATTACAAGAAAAGGAGACGATTACTATATGGTATGCTCTTCATTTGCCATGTTTCCAGGAGTGCCAATTTTTCATTCTAAAGATTTGGTAAACTGGACTGATTTAGGTGGAGTATTGAATAATGTTTCAGAGTTTAATCCTCATGATACGGGTATCAGTGCTGGGGTTTATGCGCCGGGAATTACTTATAATTCTCATAATGACACTTTCTACATGATTGTAACGGCATTTACGGGCAATATGGGAAATATTATTGTAAAAACTAAAGATCCGAAAAAAGGATGGGGAAGTCCAATTAAATTGGCTTTTAACGGAATTGATCCTTCTATTTTCTTTGATGATAATGGTAAAGGTTATGTGGTACACAATGATGCTCCAGATAAAGGGAAAGAATTGTATGAGGGTCATCGTGTGATTAAAGTCTGGGAATACGATTTAGAGAAAGATCAGGTTATTCCTGGTACAGATAAAATTATAGTAGATGGTGGCGTTGATCTTTCTAAGGAACCAATATGGATAGAAGCTCCTCATTTATATAAAAAAGACAATCGTTATTATTTAATGTGTGCCGAAGGAGGTACAGGAGGAAATCATAGTGAAGTTATTTTTATTAGCGATAGTCCAAAAGGCCCTTTTAAGCCATCATCCAATAATCCGATTCTTACTCAAAGATATTTCCCTCAAAACAGACCCAATAAAGTAGATTGGGCAGGACATGCCGATTTAGTGCTAGGTCCTGATAATAAATATTATGGAGTATTTTTAGGAATTCGTCCAAATGAAAAAGACAGAGTAAATGCAGGACGAGAAACGTTTATGTTGCCCGTAGATTGGTCGGGGACTTTTCCTGTTTTTGAAAATGGTTTAGTTCCAATGGTACCAAAATTAAAAATGCCAAATGGGGTAGAAAACAAAACGGGTAAAGACGGTTTTTTTCCTAATGGCAATTTTACATTTACAGAGAATTTTACCTCAGAAAAACTAGATTACAGATGGATAGGATTGAGAGGCCCGAGAGAGCATTTTATTTCTATTGTTAAAAAAGGATTGCAGATTAATCCGTTTCCGGTAAATATCAAAGAACTAAAACCAACTTCGACATTATTCTACAGACAGCAGCACAATAATTTTTCTTTTGAAACCACATTAGAGTATAAACCTAACTCTGAAAAAGATTTGGCAGGAATAGTATGTCTTCAAAATGAACATTTCAATTATGTTTTTGGAATAACTAAAAAAGGAAAAGATACTTATGTTCTACTGCAAAGAACAGAAAATGGTCAATCTGAAATTGTAGCCAGTACAAAAATTGAGATTAAGGGTGCAATGCGTTTTCAAGTTAAAGCTACAGGAGATAATTATCAGTTTAGTTACGCTTTAAATGGTGCCGATTTTCAAAATCTGGGAAGCGCAGTCTCAGGAGATATCCTTTCAACAAATGTAGCGGGAGGATTTACAGGATCTTTAGTAGGTTTATATGCTACTGCATTCAATAATGCAATTCCGAAATAAAATACAAAAAACAACAGCAGGATTACGGAATCGGGCTCAAATGCATGAATCCGAAAAAACAACTTTGATGCAGTAATTGATTTTGACAAAGAATCGGGGAAGCAGTAGATTTAAACTTATTTAATTAAAGCAAATTTAACAAGATATCATGAAATCAATACTTAAGTTTTTCGTAGTTACAGTTCTTTTTTTTGCAGGATATAATGGATATTCTCAGGATCCAAATTTTCATGTCTATTTAAGTTTTGGACAATCTAATATGGAGGGCGCTGCGCCAATAGAAGCTGAAGACAAGACAAATGTAGATCCTCGTTTTCAGGTTCTGGAAGCAGTAAATTGTCCAGATTTAAATCGTGAGATGGGGCAATGGTACACAGCGATACCGCCGTTATGCAGATGTAAAACTGGATTAACACCAACAGATTATTTTGGAAGAACAATGGTTGCCAATCTTCCTAAAAACATAAAAGTAGGAGTGGTAAATGTTGCAGTTGGAGGTTGTAAAATTGAGCTTTTTGATAAAGACAATTTCGAAAACTATATGAAAACAGCACCAGACTGGATGCTCGGAATGATCAAAGAATATAATGGAAGTCCATACGCTAGACTTGTGGAAATGGCAAAAACAGCACAGAAAAAAGGCGTTATAAAGGGAATATTATTACACCAGGGAGAATCAAACACAGGTGACACGTTATGGACAAAAAAGGTCAAAATAGTATACGATAACCTAATGAAGGATCTCAATTTAGATCCTAAAAAAGTGCCTTTGCTTTCTGGAGAGACCGTTCATGAAGACCAAAATGGGAAATGTGCGAGCATGAATAAAATTATTGCGACACTGCCTCAGACCATTCCAACGTCTTATGTAATTTCATCAAAAGGTTGTGCAGTTGCTACAGATTTGCTCCATTTTAATGCGGTAGGATATAGAGAATTAGGAAAGCGTTATGCAGAAAAAATGCTTTCATTATTGGGTTATAAATCAGATAATTCTAAAGAGCCTTTTGTCGTTCATGCGCCCATAGGTTTTGATCAGTTGAATCCAGCAGTTCCAGCTGGAAAAGTAGAAACGGTAAGTTATAATTCAAAGACAGTTGGAACAGTTAGGAAAGCCACTATTTACACGCCGCCGGGATTTGCTAAAAATAAAAAATATCCAGTTTTATACCTTTTGCACGGAATTGGAGGAGACGAAAAAGAATGGTTGAACGGTGGAAATCCGCAGATTATTTTAGACAATCTTTATGCAGAAGGAAAATTACAGCCCATGATTGTGGTAATGCCAAACGGAAGAGCGATGAAAGATGACAGTGCTTCTGGAAATATAATGGCTCCAGATAAGGTTCAGGCATTTGCAGATTTTGAAAAAGATCTATTAAATGATTTAATTCCTTTTGTTGAAAAAAAATACAATGTTTTCAAAGACAGAGAACATCGTGCTATTGCAGGATTATCTATGGGAGGGGGACAGTCCCTGAATTTCGGATTAGGTAATTTGGACAAGTTTGCATGGATAGGTGGATTTTCGTCGGCTCCAAATACTAAGAAAACAGAAGAGCTAGTGCCTAATCCTGAAGAAACTAAAAAGAAACTGAAACTACTTTGGATTTCTTGCGGAGATAATGATTGGCTGATTGAAAACAGTAAACGCACCCACGATTATTTATTTAAAAATAATGTCCCGCACATTTATTATCTGGAATCTGGAGTTCACGATTTTAAAGTATGGAAAAACAGTTTATACATGTTTTCGCAGTTATTGTTTAAACCCGTTGATGAATCTAGTTTTGCAAAATATACCATGATTTATTGATGTATTCGCTATTATTTAATTAGTTTAATATTCTTTCAGATATTTTTTTAGAAATGCCGAAAAAAGAAATTATGATAAAAACACAAGATTTTATATATGCTATTTTAGCCATTACAATGAATATTTTGGCAAGTCAGGCTCAAAAGGACAAAGCTCAAAATCCCATTATTTTTGCAGATGTGCCAGATTTATCTATAATCAGAGTAAACGACACGTACTATATGAGCAGTACCACAATGCATATGAAGCCTGGTGTTCCTATTATGAAATCTAAAGATTTAGTGAATTGGCATCTTGTTAATTACGCTTACCAAACTTTAGAGGATAACGATGATCGGCTGAATTTAGATTATGGAAAAAATGACTACGGCAGGGGTTCTTGGGCAAGTAGTCTGCGTTATTATAACGGTGTGTATTATGTGAGTACTTTTTCGGGCACAACCGGTAAAACGTATATTTTTTCTACAAAAGATATTGAAAAAGGATCTTGGAGAAGAATGGTATTAAACAATTCCTACCATGATCATTCGCTTTTCTTTGATGATAATGGTAAAGTTTACCTTGTCTGGGGAGGCGGAAAACTTCAGATTGTGGAATTAAAAGAGGATTTATCAGAAGTAAAGGAAGAGACTAAAAAAGTTTTAATAGAAAATGCCAATGAACCTGCGAAAAGCGATATAATGCTGCCGGCTGAAGGATCACAACTTTTTAAAATTAAAGGGAAATATTATTTATTTAATATCTGTTGGCCCAAAAACGGCATACGCACGGTAATCATACATAGAGCAGATTCGATTACAGGGCCTTGGGAAGGAAAGATTGGACTGCAGGATTTAGGCGTAGCACAAGGCGGACTTATTGATACTCCAGACGGCAGATGGTTTTCTTATTTATTTAGAGATGCAGGAGGTGTTGGCCGTATTCCGTATCTGGTTCCTGTACAATGGGAAAACGGTTGGCCAGTATTGGGAGAAAATGGTAAAGTGCCAGAAAATCTAGACCTTCCTGCCAATAAAAGCTTGATTCCCGGAATTGTAAACTCAGATGAATTTAATCGTAAAAAAAGTGAAAATGATTTGCCGCTGGTTTGGCAATGGAATCATAATTCAGATAATACGTATTGGTCTGTTAAAGAGAGAAAAGGGTACTTAAGATTAAAAACATCCAGAATAGACAGCAGTTTTACGCAGGTAAAAAATATTTTGACGCAAAGAACTTTCGGTCCTGTATGTTCGGGATCTACAATGCTAGAGCTTTCAAATATGAAAGAAGGAGATTTTGCAGGACTTTCATTGCTGCAAAAAGATTTTGGTCTCGTTGGAGTAAAAATCGAGAACGGCAAGAAAAAAATCATCATGATAAATGCTGAAAATGGAAATCCCAAAGAAATAGAAAGTGTTTTATTAAATCAGGACAAAATCTATTTTAAAGCCGAATGTAATTTTAAAGATCAGGCAGACCAAGGAAAGTTTTATTATAGTTTAGATGGCAAAAAATGGATTAATATTGGAAAACCTATTAAGATGCCGTACACAATTCCACATTTTATGGGCTATCGATTTGGACTGTTTAATTATGCTTCAAAAACAATTGGAGGTTCTGCAGATTTTGATTATTTCACGGTGAATGATAAAATTTCAGAAACGAAGTAAACTGTATCTTTATACTTCGCATGTCAAAGACAATTCTACTTGTTTTACCATGAATGATCTTCAAACCTAAAAAACATTTTAAAAATTCTTTTATCAAAAGATAAATCTATAATTATGAATCTTAAAAGTTTAATACTCCTATGTTTGGTTAGCTTTTTAAAACTAAACGCTCAGTCCACAGTAAAAAGTCCAGACGGAAAACTAATAGTTTCGGTTTCTGTAAGTAATGGAATTCCATTGTACAGCATTACATACAATGAAAAGAGTTTTGTTGAAAAATCTCCTTTAGGATTAAAGACAAATGCAGGAGATTTTAGCTCTGGATTAACTTTGGAAGCAAATAGCATCCAAAATAAAATTGACGAATCTTATCAGCTGCGAAACATTAAAAAAAGCAGTGTTCATTATACGGCTAATGAAGCTTTTTTTTCATTCACAAAAGATGGTAGACCAGCTATAGATATAATCTTTAGGGTTAGCAATAATAATGTGGCATTTAAATATAAATTACATCCGCAGAAAGAAACACTTTCTTGTGTGGTTCAAGAAGAGGTCTCAGGATTTTTATTGCCAAAAGGAACTACTACATTTCTTTGTCCGCAAAGTAATCCAATGACAGGATTTGCTCGTACAGCACCTAGTTACGAGACTTCCTATACACTGGATGATGCGGTCGGAAAAAATGGATTAGGAAATGGTTATACATTTCCATGTCTATTTAAGGTCAATAACAGCGGATGGGTCTTAATTTCTGAAACAGGTGTAGATAGCGGTTATTGTGCAAGCAGGTTAATTGGTCATGAAAATGGGGTCTATACAATCGGATTTCCAATGCCCGGAGAGAATAACGGAAACGGAACAACAGCACCAGGAATACCGCTTACGGGAGAAACACCGTGGCGTACCATTACAATTGGAGAAACACTTGCTCCGATAGTTGAAACCACTATTCCGTTTGATTTAGTTAAACCAAAATATGAAGCGTCTAAAGAATATGCATATACAAAAGGAAGTTGGAGCTGGATTATAAAAATGGATGGCAACACCACGTTTCCTGTGCAAAAGCAATATATTGATTTTAGTGCCTCGATGGGATATGAAACTGTTTTAGTTGATGCGCTTTGGGATACGCAGATAGGCCGTGATAAAATAGCAGAGTTAGCGGCATACGGCGCTCAGAAAGGCATAGGACTTTATTTATGGTACAATTCAAATGGGTATTGGAATGATGCTCCGCAAGGTCCAAAAGGCTTAATGGATAATGCCGCTATTCGACGTAAAGAAATGGCATGGATGAATAGCATTGGGATTAAAGGCGTTAAAGTTGACTTTTTTGGAGGTGATAAGCAGGTAACCATGAAATTATATGAAGATATTTTAACAGATGCGAATGATTTTGGAATTATGGTCATTTTTCATGGCTGTACCTTACCGCGAGGTTGGGAACGAATGTACCCTAATTTTGCATCTAGCGAAGCGGTTTTGGCAAGTGAGAATCTGCATTTTGGGCAGCAAAGCTGTGATAACGAAGCTATAAATGCAGCAACGCATACTTTTATTAGGAATACGGTTGGTAGCATGGATTTTGGAGGAAGCGCTTTAAATAAATTCTATAACAGTGATAACATTCCAAATAAAGGTTCAAAAAGAATGACTTCTGATGTGTTTGCTCTAGCGACTTCAGTGCTTTTTCAAAGCGGGGTACAGCATTTTGCTTTAGCGCCAAATAATTTATATGATGCTCCAGATTGGGCTATAAAATTTATGAAAGAAGTGCCTACAGTCTGGGATGAGGTTCGCTTTTTGGATGGATACCCAGGCAGATATGTGTTGCTGGCCAGAAGGAAAGGGGCAAAGTGGTATATCGCTGGAATTAATGCTGAAAATAAAACGCTTAGAACCAAACTAAAATTAGATATGTTTTCTTCTGGGACAGCGGTAAATTATTACACAGATGATGATCAGCTAAATGGGAAAGTAAACACTTTGAAAATAAATAAAAACAAAGAAGTAGAAATAAAAATACCTCGCTATGGAGGGATTGTAATAATCAATTAAAATAATTTGAATAGTACTATTAAAATGAGTTAATCTGATTTGTTTTGATCAAAGGTCAGTGCCCCAAAAAAGTTAGATGCTATTTGGGGCATTTTTATGAAGAAACCAAACAAGACTTTAGACTAATAGAACTTATGCAGAAAAGGATTTCTAGAGTTATTTGCGATACACGTAAAAGGACTTGTCAAATTTTATAGCTCGATGCAGATTATGGAACTAATCGTATCGGGCTTTTTTTTGTTTTAGGCAGCTCTACAAATGGCTTCAAGTAGAGTTTTTTGTTTTTAACAACCGATTGTTGTTTTTATTTTTCTTGTCATTTTTGAGACTTTTTCTTTATAAGATAAATTGTAAAAGAAAACTTTTTAACTCATTTTAGTACTATAATATTTACTTTATAATCATTTTAAAATGAAAATACTAGATTTTTCTTATATTATATTTTCTGTATAAAATTGATCAGTTAGCTACTGAATTATTATAATTTATTTGAAATTTATTTTCAAAATAAATTATTCTTATTTTTTTAAGCTTAAA
This sequence comes from Flavobacterium tyrosinilyticum, assembly GCF_023656565.1. Lineage (GTDB taxonomy): Bacteria > Bacteroidota > Bacteroidia > Flavobacteriales > Flavobacteriaceae > Flavobacterium > Flavobacterium tyrosinilyticum. The sequence continues at coordinate 579,983 of NZ_JAMOKG010000003.1, read as the reverse complement.
AATATTTTTAATGTTTTTATTTTAGTCTTTTTTTGTGTTTATTTTAAATAAAATACAATGCAACCGATTGTTTTATTGATTGTTTTTTTATATTTGTTACCAAAATATTACAATTTTCGGAAATCAATTTTTTCAAAAAAGAAAAGATTTCAAAATAAATAACCAAATAAAAATACCACCGATGAACTTTTATTACAAGTAACTTAAACAAACCATTAACTATTTAAACCAAACAAAAAACTATTAAAATGAACTTAAAACTTAAAATTGCACTAATCGGACTGCTGATCGTGGGCAGTCATAGTATAATGGCACAATCAAAGACCATTCATGGCGTGATTACCGACCCCTCAGGATTTCCGTTACCTGGTGCCGGTATTAATGTAGAAGGAACGCAGAATAGCGCATCAACCGATTTTGACGGTAAATACTCTTTAAAAGGAGTTAATCCAACCGATAAGGTAACTTTTTCTTATGTGGGCCTAGTATCACAGACTATTACTGTGGGCGAAAGAAGCTCAATCAATGTAACTCTTGTTCAATCTACACAAAATTTAAATGAAGTTGTAGTAGCCTATGGTACTCAAAAGAGAACTAAGGTTACTGGTGCAGTTTCAACGGTAAGCTCAAAAGATATTGCTGCTGTACCTATTACAAATGCTGAATCTGCATTGCAAGGACGCGCGGCAGGGGTTACCGTTGTAAATGGTGCACCAGGCTCTAATCCTACAGTTAGTATTCGTGGTCTGGCTACAATGGGGAATAGCGCTCCTTTATATGTAATTGACGGAGTTTTAACTGGAAATCTTTCTGGTTTAAGCCCTAATGACATTGAGAGCATCTCTGTTTTGAAAGACGCTTCTACTACAGCTTTATACGGTTCTAAAGCTTTTAACGGTGTTATTATGGTTACTACCAAAAAAGGTAAAAAAGGACCAGGTCAGTTAAGCTTTGGCACTTACGTTGGAGGTCAGGAAGTGACAAAAAGATATAATGTTTTAAATACACAGCAATATCTTCAGTATGCTAAAGATTTAGGAAGTGATTTAACGGCTAGAGCATCTGAGTTTGGAAACATAAATACCAACTGGCAAGATCAGATTTTTCAAACAGGACTTATGCAGGATTACAATTTGAGTTTTTCAAATGGTACAGAAAATTCTACAAGCCGCTATTCTGCTGAATATATGAAGCAGGAGGGAGCTATTGTTAATACAGGCTTCGAACGTTATTCTTTTAGAGCTAATAACACGCAAGATATTGGTAAATTAAAAATAGGAAGCAATATTGGTGTCTCTTTCAGTACCATTAATCCAGAACGTACTGCAGGAGGAAGAACATTATTAGAACATGCTATAAAAATGGCACCTTATTTACCGATATATAACCAAGATAATTTAGGCGGTTATCAAGGACCTAGCGCTATTGATGGCAATGACGCAGAAAACCCTGTTCGTGTAGCTAATTTAGGATATCAGAAAATAAATAACTTATCTATAATTGGAAACATTTATGCTGAATTAGAAATTTACAAGGGTTTAAAATTCAGATCACAAGTTTCTTTAGATTATTATACAGGTAAAGATCATACTTTCATTCCAAGTTTTCAGGATGGTTCTTATCACAAGCAGGCGTTTTCTTCAACAAACGAAACAAATTCTCAAGGACAGACTATCGTTTTTGATAATAGTTTGACTTATAAAACTACTATCGCAAACAAACATAATCTGGAAGTTCTAGGAGTTATTACTAAAATTGATGGAAAATCGCAAAGTGTAGCAGCTGGCAGCCGTTACTATATTTCAAATGAAATTGATCAGTTGAGATATAATGAAGGAAGTTTAGGATCTGCAAATTATGAAGAAAAAAACTTAGGCTATATTGTTCGTATTAACTATGACTACGATGACAAATATATGCTGGCAGTTTCAGGACGTAGAGATGCATCTTCTCGTTTTGGATCAAACAATCGCTGGGGTAATTTTTATTCTATTGCTGCAGGTTGGAATATAGCAAAAGAAAATTTCATGCAAAATTCTATTTTCAGCACATTAAAACTTAGAGCTAGTACAGGAACAACAGGAAATGACAGAATAGACAATTACCAATACAGCGCTACTTTAATAGCAAATTACAATTATCCAATTGGAGGAGCGAATGCACCTGGAGTTTCTTTGGGAGTGGCAGCGAATCCAGACTTAAAATGGGAGTCAAAATTAGATAGAAATATTGGTCTTGATTTTGGATTTTTTGACGAAAAGCTAACGGGTTCATTTGAATATTTCAACAATAAGAGTAGCGATATTCTTTTTGCAGTTCCTCTTGCAGCTTCTGTTGGATCTGCAGGCGGTGGAACACAGATTCAAAATATTGCTGACGTGAAAGTAAGCGGTTTTGAAGTTTCGATTGGGTACAACGACAGAAAAGGAGACTTTACATGGTCTGCTGTGGCAAATTTAGGTACTAGTAAAAATGAGGTGGTGAGTTTAGCTCCAGGGGTATCGAGCGTTTTAGGCGGACCTGCACCAAGAGCAGGTTTAGAGAATTTTTCAAGATTAGAAGTAGGTCAGCCGTTATTTTACTTTTATGGATATCAGACCAATGGAATTTATCAAAATCAAGCAGAAGTAGATGCTGTTTTTGGGCCAGGGCAGACATCTGTAAAACCGGGTGATATCAAAATTGTTGATCGTGATGGAAATAAAGTGATTAACTCAGATGATAAAACAAATATCGGAAATCCGTATCCTGATTTTACCTATGGTTTAAACCTTAGCGCAGCGTATAAAAACTTTGATTTCAATTGCTTTATAACTGGTGTGGCAGGTAACGACATCTACAATGCAAACACTTTTGATCTAAAAGGAATGAACCGTTTGTTTAATGCCAGCACAGATGTTTTAGATAGAGCAAATGTTGTCAATGGCGTTGTTACCAATCCTTCTGCAACATTGCCAAGAGCTCAAGGTGCAGATATTAACTGGTCTTCTGCAAATCAGCGTTATATAGAAGATGGTTCTTTTACGAGATTAAAAAACATCGCTTTAGGATATACACTGTCTGGCGATGCTTTTAAAAGCTATTTCTCAAAAGCAAGATTATACGTAAGCGGACAGAACCTTATTACCATTACAAATTACTCAGGTTTAGATCCAGAAATTGCACGTGCAGATGCTAATGCAAACTCAGCAGGTATTGATTTAGGAAGGTATCCACAGCCAAAATCGGTGATTTTTGGAATTGATGTTACATTTTAATATTTAAAGACGATGAAAAAAATTAAATATATACTTATAGTACTGTCTGGAGTTTTAACCATAACTTCATGTGACACGGGCGAATTAGAATTAAGCAATCCTAATGCTTTATCGCCTGAAACTTTCTTTAAAACTGAGGCACAGGTGCAGTCTGCTGTAAATGCTTCTTATGCAAATCTTCAGACAAGAGGGCTTTATGGAAGAAATCTTTTCTTTGCGATGGATCTTATGGGGCATGACGCTTTAGGGAACCCGCAGTTAGAGGGTAACAAGAAACCTTTTCAGGATTTTTCTTTTAATGGAGGAAATGATATTATTCAGTATTACTGGGAATCTTGTTATATGGGAATATCCAGAGCGAATTTTGTGCTAGATAACGAGCAGAAAATTAATGATCTTCCAGCTTCTATTTTATCTCAGGAAAAAAAGAATAAATATTTAGGAGAAGCTCATTTTTTAAGAGCTTACTATTACTTTCTACTAGTAAAACGTTTTGGCGATTTGCCAATTTATAAAACAAATACTATTGTTGGAAATGCAAGAAGCCCTAAAGCAGAGGCTTATGCTTTGATTGAAGAGGATCTTGTATTTGCATCTCAAAATCTTTTGCCAAGAGGATCAGAATCAGCAGGAAGAGCCAATAAAGAAGCAGCTTATGCACAATTGGGTAAAGTATTGCTATATCAAAAGAAATATACCGAAGCTTTAGCAGCGTTTAATAATGTGACAGGTTTCAGTCTGGAAGATAAAGGGAATTTTTACAACAACTTTATGGAAGAAACGGAACACGGTAAAGAATCGATTTTTGAAATTGAGTTTGATGAAAAAAATGGAACTGGCGATCAATGGGGTGCTGTTGGTGATAGTGGAGGAACAGGCTTTGAGGAGTCAACACTAAGAGGTCAGGAATATGGAAATCTTAGCTGGTATAATGTTTATCCGTCAGACGATCTTTTAGATTCGTATGAAGCAGGTGATAACCGTTTTGGAGATACTTTTTATGTGCCAGGATCGTCTTATTTAAAAGGAACTAAGGTAATGGTAGCGGGTAATTTTACGACTTCTGCAGGTATTAGAAGAGCAGGCTGGAAAAAATATCAAAACTATTACAATAGAGAAGATGAAGCAACAAGATCAAGCATTAACTTTAAAGTAATGCGTTATGCAGATGTACTGCTTATGAAAGCAGAATGTGAAAACCAAAGAGATGGCGGTTCACAGACAGCAGCAATAGAATATATCAAACAGGTACGCGACAGAGCCAATCTGACAACTAATATTGCTCCAACAAAAGAGGCTGTTTTTGCAGCAATTGTTCACGAACGTCAAGTAGAATTTGCCGGAGAGCAATCTCGTTTTGATGATATTATAAGATGGGGTATAGCAAATACTGTATTACAAGGAACAGGTTTTACTGCTGGTAAAAGCGAGTTATGGCCAATACCAAACAGAGAAACCTCGTCTAATCCTAAAATAAAGCCTAGTGATAATAATCCTGGTTATTAAGGCTTTAAATTTTGGTTAGTTTAAGTTAAGTTAGTTTTTATAAACAGCGCATTTACTGCGCTGTTTATTGTTTAGAGAAAAACTATCGAAGAAAAATGAAATGGCATTTTGAATTAATTGAATCAAAAAATGAAAAATATAAGTAAAATTTTATTGGTGATCATTTCTTGTTTTTTTACAGTAAATATAGAAGCACAAAACCCTATTATTAAGGACATCTTTACAGCAGATCCAGCTCCTCTTGCACATAAGGGAATCTTGTATTTATATACAGAACACGATGTAGCAACTCAAGAGGATACTAATTATAAAATGGCTGACTGGCATGTATTTTCGACAACAAATATGAAAGACTGGAAAGATCACGGAGCGCTACTTTCGCGTAGCACCTTTTCATGGGCAACGGGCGATGCTTATGCTGCTCAATGTATCGAGAGAGATGGAAAGTTTTATTGGTTTGTTTCGACATTTCATAAAAAAGATGAGGTAAGCCAAGGCGGTGCTGCAATAGGCGTGGCGGTATCAGATAGTCCTACAGGCCCTTTTAAAGATGCGATTGGAAAAGCACTTATAATAAACGAAATGACAACCGATATGACGCACGGTTGGGATGATATTGACCCGACTGTGTTTGTGGATGACGACGGGCAAGCCTATATGTTCTGGGGCAACGGAAGCTGTAAATGGGTTAAACTTAAAAAGAATATGATAGAGCTAGATGGAGCTATTACCACTTTTAAACCTAAAAATTACATTGAAGGGCCTTGGGTTTATAAAAGGAAATGACTTTATTATTTAGTATATGCCAGTGAAGGTACAAAACCTGAAATGATAGAATACTGCACCGCTAAAAATATTACGGGTCCATGGAATTATCAAGGAATTATTCAGGAAAATGTTCAGAATAGTTTTACCACACATCCTGGCATTATAGATTATAAAGGAAAATCATACTTCTTTTATCATAACGGAAGTCTGCCAACAGGCGGCAGCTACAGACGTTCCATTTGTGTAGATTATATGCATTATAATAAAGATGGCACTATTCAGAAAATAATGCAAACTGCAGAAGGTGTAAGCAGAATCAAGTAAAAAGCCGATTTAATTTTTCTAATGAAACGAAAGATTTCAAAGCATACATTTTTTTTGAATTAACTAGTAAAATAATAAAAATATGAACATGGTTATAGCTAAAGATTTTACAAATAAATACCTGATTAGAACCCGACTTCTACTATTGATTTTTGCAGTGATGGTTCCGTTTTTAGTTATTAGTCAAAATAAAAAGAAAGCGGATAAATCGGAATTAAAAAGGCCTCAATACCGTAATCTTTTTAAAGAAGCAGGTTATAGCCAGATTGATATCGACAAGAAATTGGCTAAAGCTTATTATGATGTTTTTGAAGGACCAGATAAAGTTTATTTTGAAGAAGGAGATGCTTTAGGATACGTTTCTGATATCAAAAATAAAGATGCTCGTACAGAAGGGATGTCATACGGAATGATGGTTGCTGTTCAGCTCAATAAAAAAGATGTTTTTGATCGTCTATGGAGATGGTCGGTAAAATACATGCAGCATCAAGATGGACCAAGAGAAGGTTACTTTGCTTGGAGCGTAAACCCAGAGACTAAAAAACAAAATTCTCTAGGTTCTGCTTCAGACGGAGAATTGTATTATATAACGAGTCTGCTTTTCGCTTCTAATAAATGGGGCAATGATACAGGAATAAACTACTACAAAGAAGCAAGGAGAATACTAGATGCTATGTGGAAAAAAGACGGAACGGGTAATGTGCATAATATTATTAATACAGAACATAAGCAAATTTCTTTTGCGCCAGAAGGAGGAGGCTATAAGTGGACAGATCCTTCTTATCATGTTCCTGCCTTTTATGAAATATGGGCCTTGTATGCCAAAGACGGACACGAGCAGTTTTATAAAGAATGTGCCGATGTTTCGCGTAACTTTTTGCATAAAGCCTGTCATCCTGTGACGGGGCTAAATTCAGATTATACAGAATTTAATGGAGAACCGCATCCGACACCTTGGATGCCTCCTGGATTCCGTTATGATTCTTGGCGCGTTCCTATGAACATTGCCATGGATTATACTTGGTACGGAAAAGATAAAGAATGGCAGGAAGGCTATGCGAAGCGTTTTCAAAATTTCTTAAGGTCTAAAGGATTAGATACTTATGAAGATCAGTTCAATCTCGATGGTTCTACACCAGAGTTTATTCTTCAGGCAGGTCCGGTTAAAAAACTAAGACATTCGATTGGTTTAGTGGGAACGGCGGCTACAGCATCATTAGTAAATAAAGACAAAGCCAGTATAGATTTTGTTCATGCGGTTTGGAATGCCAAGCTAGAGCCTTACGAAGATGGTTATTTTGATCCCTATTATGATGGATTAATGTATCTCTTCAGTTTAATGCATCTGAGTGGGAATTACCAAATTATAGCTCCAAAAGGTTAATCAATTTTTAAATCTAAAAATAGGATTACGGCAGATTTAGCGGTACGGCAAATTTTCTTTTTCTAAATCGTATGCTAATCTGCCATAACGTTTTTATGGTAAAAAACTGAGGCAGCTTCAAAACGGTGATCACTCAATTAATCCTTGACATCTTTGATTTGATCAAAAGCCAGATTACTGCTGCCTTCGCCTCTTCCGATTTTCTTTTTCATGCCAAGCCATACAAATACTTCTCCGTTCAGCCAACGCGTGCGCTGAAAGGATTGTGATACTTTTACACCTGCTCTTGGTATTTCCTCCTCATGAATATAATAGGGTAATGGTTTTGGAATTTCATCCAAACCTTCGCGCAGAATACTGGATTGCGGCTTGATTTTTTTTGGCGTTTCCTGATCTTTTTCTATAATTCTTAATAAAGAGGCACGCTGTAATTGGATTTCCCTATTATCATTTTTTTTATGTACCGGCACAAATGGGATCCAGTTTTCAGGAACATTACTCATAGCCTGATAACTAATTTTGGCTGAATAAGGTAATGTTGCAATTGGGGTATTTTTGTTTACGATGTTTTCATGAAATTGACGCACACGCAATGCCGCTTCGCTTCCTTTTTCGCCAATACCTGCTGGAGAAGGAATAACGGTTTCTATTCCCCAGACCATATTTGATATTTCATCCCTTATCAATACAATTTCTTCGATAGGATCACTTTCATGTACTTTCATTGCAGTTGGGGAGAGAAATAGTGTGTTATTTTGTTTTTCTGAATGTAATTTATACATACTCCAACTCATATTCTCTTTGCCTATTTCCTCAGTTGGTTTAATCCAGATGGTTTCTCCAAAGTTGTTTTTCACCGTGAGGCCTTCAATATTGGCCAAAGAACCAATTGGAAGTGTGTACGGAACTAGGAACCAGTCGTTAGCAAAAACCAATCCGAATTCCATTAATAATAGTTTTGAAAGTTCCGTTGTTGAGGGTTTTATATCTCCGAGGTCGGTTTTAGAATCTTCAAATTGCCACCATCTTCGATCCGGCATGCCTTCAAATGCAATGTGAGAAGGTATAAAAGTATCGGTGAATTTGTTGAGTGGCTCTCCTGTGTCATTCGTTTTTTGTTCTTCAATATCAAATACATACCAATCCGGATGTCCTTGATAATATTCAGCAGCAGACAATTTTTTTTCTGTTTTTTCAGCTGTTGCGCTACACTCAAATTGGTATTCTAATTTGTTAGGCAGCCAAGCAGTATTCTTTTCATCATTCGGCTGAAGATATATTTTAGCATACCAGTCTTTAAAGTCATTTGTGAGATCATTGTCAAGTACTGTTTGATGTCCAGGATCGCTTAAGACAATACCGTCAGATGCGGATGTGCCCAAAATAATCTTTTCATATAGCGCATAACCATCCATTGCTCTTCCGCTTATAGCTGCATATTGTTGCCACACATTTTTATGAGCATAAATAGCGGCATTATCACGATTATTTGGAGGCATGGTAAAACCATAGTTTTCTATATAAATATCTCGGTAATTAAGAGCATATTTTTTCAATAATTGTAACCAGTATCTGCCCATTTGCAGCCTAATATCAATGCTTATTTTTTTTTCTTCTCTTTTAAAAGCAATCTTCTTCTGTTCTGTTTTTGCTTCGAGAGGGACATTGTTTTCAAAATTTTGAATGGCATTTGCAGCCGCTTTGTACTTTTGTAAATGCGAACTGGTAATATGAATTTTTGCAAATACAGGAGAACCTGCATCATCGGCTTTAAATTCTCCCATTTGCCATTGTTTGGTAAGCATCCATAATGCATCTCTTACTTCGGCTTTTAGTGCACGGTCAAAATTATGGGCGCGTGGTCTTCCTTCAAGTCTATTCCACATCATTACGGTCGGGAATAGCTTTAGCTCAAGTGCTTCTTTGATATTTTTAATAGGATTAACCATTGTTTATTTTTTTATAAATATTATTGTTTTGAGCCAGATTGACAGAAGCGGTAATCCAATGCATGCTTACAGCCATTATGGTTGCTGGAAGAAACTGTCCATATCTTGAACCCTCTATTTGGGCAGGTTCTACAGCACGTTTTTTAGCCATCTCTAGAGTTTCCTCCATAGATTCAATGATATCGTTCCATTTCCAATTTCCGGTTATCTGCGGAGGTGTTACCAAAAACATTGTTTGTGGAGGTTCGCTATTCGGTTGATCATAATGAAAAGCGATTCCGGTTGTTTCTTCATTTGCGGGAATTACTTCGGTCCATTCATCTATTACAATACCGCATTGTGGTTTGGTATTATCATAACCTTTTGCAAAATGTGCAGTATAGAGCAACTTATCATTTTTGATGTTAAAGATATATTTGCCATTTTCATCTTTTTCTGTGGCGGTATCCTCTCTAAATTTTACGGCCAGCCAGCGATCATTGGATTGATAAGGAAATTGTAGGGCAGTAAGGTTCACTTCGACTGTTGACTTGAATGCATCGGTAAGAAAAACAATGTTTTCCCAATGGTGCGCTTTATCTCTCACTCTGGCAACTCCTCCTAGCCAGTCTTCAATTGGAAATAGGCTGTTTTCTGTCGCTTTTATAAAAGTTAATAATTGGTCTTTATCGGTAAGAGCGTTATTAAATTCAGCGGCAGAATTACTATTCAGCGTAAAGCGTGGCAATAGTAAAGCTTCATCTCCCAGTATTATTTTTGCAGCTTTTATAAGGGTAGTAATTTTATCGGCATTGACAACTGTTGCATCAGCCTCGGCTATTAAGGCTTTACTATTGTTTATTTTTTTCTCAATATATTTTTGAAGGTTGTTTAGCGATACTACAATATCTTCTTTCAATAAAGCCAATTGCAATAGCTCTGTGTTGGTATTATTACTTTCGGTTACGGTGTCAAATGCGACGGTATCGAATAGGCTTACCTCTTTAATGGTTGTATTTACATCGGATAAAAAATCAATAATTGTGGTTTTGTTATTTGTTTTTAGTGCTTTAATGTTGTTCAATAAACTAATAAAATCGGCTTTCTTAGTATCAAATGCGGTTTTATAAGAAGCCAATGGTAAAACTGGAAAAGTAGAAACAGATGAAATTTGCTGTTCTGCTTTTTGAAGTAATTCTATTTTTTCGTCAGGATCGGCTGTTGTAGTATAAGCCGACATTATGAGTTCTGCTTCAATTAATTTTTTACCCCATCTTTCTATTAAAATATCTAGTTTGGTAAATACATTTTCATAAATGACCGTTACGCCGCTATGAATAAAGCCAATTCCTGTTTGTACATTATCAAAAAGCGCTGTTTTTAAATACTGAGTAGAAATATCTTTTACCAAGGTGTCAAAATGGACAAAATCATTTGCATACAGCTCTAGGTAGTTATCATAGGCTGTTTTTAAAGTGTTAATGGTTGAAGGTACGCCTATAGAATTAATACTGTTTTCAAATGCAGTCAGGATTGTAGCTTTGTTAGCAGGATTTGGGTCAGCAAGATAGTTTTTGAGATCAGATTTTAATTGTATAATGATGTTGTCTTTTATGGATGGGTCAGTTATGAGTGTTCCAATATCATTATAAAGCTGTGCCGAAATGCTGGTAAACGAATGTGTGTTGGTGCTAATATTTTCTAAACTTGTTTTGACACTATCAAAATCAATATCTATTAAATTTTCTACCGTTGTCTTCAATTTCACATCATCGAGATTAGTTGGTGTTGCAGATTCTTTTGATAACATCACCTGAGTAGGAGTTATCGCTTTAGATCCGATTAATATTTTGCGTAAGCTTTTTATTAAGGCAGCCAATTCAAAGAAAGAAACATTCGCTTTATTCGTTGTATTTACAGCTTCGGTATAATTTATTTTGATGGTTGTTTTGGGATGATTTGATTTGGTATAACGTACAAAATTCAATATTCTATCATCCAATTCGGTCATTGATTGTTCAGTATCCGTGTTTAATACGTATAAAAGATCAATTGCTTCCAGTCCTAGTTCTTTTTGAGAAACGGTGATTGGAATATCGGACTGAAGAGGGTTACTGTAGACAATATTACAAATCACGTTTTCTGGCGCCGGTAAATTTTCGATAAGCCATTTGTTAACAGCTGGTTCAGCTTTTGCTCGGGCTATTGCACCAGAAATTGCGGTTGCATCACTATCGAACTGAATAGCCATTCGATGTGTAAGTGTTACACCGCTTCTAGGCGTGTTGATAATGTCAATATCTGGGGGATAATCTCCTTTGCTAAATGCATTTGCGTTTCCGGATGCTCTTTCAAAATTTCCCTGCACTACCTGATAGACTTGTTCTGCCATTACAAGATCGGATATCGCATCGTTGATATCGATAATGTAGTCGAGTTCTTCTTTTATTGCCTTAGCTTGATCTGAAGTGGCTGTGGGTAAATTAAAAGTTGACGCCAAAGCGAAAGGATATACCTTAACAGAGGCTTCTCTGACATAATTAATGAACTTTAATCCATCGAGTACATTGTTTGCAGCTATCATTTCTTCATTTTCTTCTGGTTTTGATTTAGTATCTACAAGATTATCTGCCACCAACGGAAAGACTTTTCTCAAAGGCAAAATAAATTTATCTACTTCACCTTTGCCAAGATTGTATTTGTCATGCAAACCTCTCTCAAATTGGTAGCCAAGTAATGCCGCAAGAGGCTGACCATTACGCATGCCTTCTAAAAAATTAGCGGCTACACGCACTCTGTCTGATGTGAGGTTTATAGCAAAAGGATTGCCACTGCCGGCATCTTTGTTGCTATCATAAGCATTGCGCAAAATAGCAGCGGTGGCGGCTTGGTCTAAGGAAGGTGCATGTATGAAACCAAGATTTTTACTGTCTGATTGAAGTGGCGCAATGTTCTCCTTATTGAATATTTCATTCAGTTCTGGTGTAAGCGTTTCGTTGGTAAGTAATTTATTTTGTGGCTCGACATCCAGCAACCAGCCATAAGCGCCAAGATAGATGCCTTTTGAAGGCTGAGTATTTTTGCTGTTTTTTAAACGTTGTTCCGTAAGTTTGTATTGTACCAAACCTGTTTTCCATGCATCAATTCGATAGCTGCAGCAGTCTAGATGTTCGGTTAATAAACGTTCTAATCTTGCGGTTGGTGTTTTCTCCAGTATTTTCAGAGCATCAATTGTTTCCTTCAATTGTTCCGTCTCTGCCAGATTGTGTAAAATATTGGGTTTCTGGATATAATCTATTAATTTCGTTGTAGCATCTCCAGTGATAGTAGGATAGGTACTGAACAAATGTTCGTATTTACTTTTTCCGATACCTTTGGCTTCTACATGTAAAAAATCAGGATCTTTAAATACTTTTCTGCTGGCAATGAGATTGTTTGTTGCCAACACATTTGCCGCCGCATTGGATTGTGATTGGGTAAGCGCGTGTTTTAAAAGTAAATAGAGTAGTGCTGTCGGGGCTTCTTGACCACCAAAATCATCTCTGCGTACGGTATCGCCTGCTGTTGCAACCAGCCATTCGATATAATTCAATCCGTTTGCACTATAGGGACGGATAGCAGAGGTTTCTGAATCGGGTACGTCATCAATAAATGGTCCGCTCAATAGATTAGGACGGCTCAGAAAGAATTTTTCAAGTATAGGAACGGTGTCAATTCCAAGCTCATTTAAAATTTGCTTTGCTTTTTCCTGCATTTTCTTTTCAAATTTTGGGGTTAAAAGAAAATGATGCTGCAGATTTAGCTGATTGTGCATTTGATTTTTCGACTGTGCATAGCGCTGATGAAACTCAACTGAATTGGCATTCAATGCTAGAATTTTTAATAATAGCTTGTGGGCATCATCTGTTGTTTTACCTATATGTGCGACATCTATTAATAATTCATCCCAATTGCTATCCATTTTCATCAGCCATCTGTGAAGTCTTGGCAGAAATGGTGTTCTAATGTTGTTGGATAAGTCTGTGTTATTGTCTCTTCCTAAGAAATTTAATTTGGAATAGACCGATATTGGCAGAATTCCGTAAGGTTGTTTTCCGATTCGTATGGCCGGTATAGGCCCTCGTCCTGAAACGAAGCCAGAGAAGAATGCTTTGGTCGCTTCGATATCCCTGTCGGTGAATAACGGATCCATCATTTCATCCATAAAATAGCCCAACGTTGCTGGAAAAAGTGCCGTATTCATAGCATAAGCTTCTAACTGATCTTTACCATTGGCATTTTTCACATTTTTTAATATTGCAGGATCTATTCCAAGGCAATCTGCCAGTTTTTCGCCATCTGATTTTTTATCTGGTGTATCTGCCGAAACAAAATCTTCAGAATTGCTAAAAAACGAATCAAAACTATCATCGCCATTGTCAGTCCAAGTGTATGCAGCAGGTGCATCTTCAGTATTATTTGTAGATGCTCCCTGTTTTATTAGTTCAAGACCATTTTTGCTGTAAAAATGATCCGTAAATAATGTTTGCAGTTGTTCTTGGCCATCAGCTTCATCAGAAGTGAATCTTATGCCTGTAACAAATAATTTTTTAAAACCGGTTTGCGCTTCCTCAGGTGTAAGGTCTATTTTTGTTGCCATTCCAGCCTGTTCTGCTTTTTCAAAATCTACCATCCAGCTCAATTCATCATTGAGAATAAGGTTTTTATCATCATCTTTCTTAAGCTGGTCATCGCCTGTTAAAGAAGGATCCACACTTACAGCCAAATGATCTTTGACAGGGTTATTAAACAGGATTGTTTTTTTTACATTTCCATCAAAGGTGGTTACCACAAACTTATTGGGCAGTCCCATTGTTTTAGCCGACTGTGTCCAAGAACCATTTTTAGCGGTATAATCAGGAAGATCAATCTCAGAAATTATGATTTTACTGCTGTCTTGTTCTTCAGGTATTTCATCAGTAATATTTTCCGGAATATAGTTTTCTTGTATTAATGTTGCTGTAGCAGAGTTTGTTGTCGCGGTTAAAATTTCTTTTGCCTTATCAATTTTTACAGCGTCGCCTTTGGCAAACCAAATAGCTGACCAATATTTTGTTGCGGCATCTTTTTCTGCCGAGCTTAAGGAAAGGGAAGAGTTTACTACAAATATTTTATATGCCGCGCTAGGCCTTACAGTATAAGTATTGGCAGGTTTATACTCTTTTATGATATAAGCAGAACGTCCCGTACCATGGCTATTTACTAAACTTCTCCAAGCCGCTTTTTCATCTGCTTTTATGCCGCCTGCTTTCCACATTTCTATCCAAAAGGCTTTTGCATTTTTCAATTCAGATTCAGATAACAGTTCTTCTTTACTATTGATATTACAATCATCGGGATAAACTCGTAACCAAAGCTGTTTTTGATTGCCAGTTGATTTGAATCTTGTTTCTAAACGTAATGGAAACATCAGAATAGGAATGTTGTCGTTTAGTTCTGTAATCTTTTTTATAGGATCAAGTTGTGCTAAAAAAGCATTAGTTATCTTTTCGTAGTTGGCCTTAATCGATTTTTTTGAATCTCTTAGTTCTCCAATATCTTTTATTATTTGGTTTCTTTGTTTTTCATTGAATAACTTCTTTGATTCGCGTTCTTGTTCATTAAGACTTTTTAATTCTTCCTTTTCGTCAGCATTTAGTTTCTCCAATGCAGCTTGCGCCTTTTGAATTTCAATGTTCACCGCAGCCGATTGTTTTCGGTTACTGTTTTGTGCGTCCTGTATGTTTTTTAGATCACTCATAATTAAAGTTATTTGGGTAACATTCGGCTAGCATGTACTCCAACAAGTACTGGAACCTGATAAAGGATATAGGCAAGTTCTGCGGCATTGGTGTCAGGGGACCATCTTGCTTGCACATCATCTGGGTGTTCTATATTTTCCTGATCATCAGCATTGGGTGTTTTTAAGGTCACTGTTTTATTCATTTCAATACAACTTCCGTCAGTCGTTTGAATATCTTTCCAAGAAAGGTTGTTCCAGTTTACAATTTTTTCCACTCCTGCCGCATTCTTCGCTTTTTCAATGTCTAGTCCAAAGCGCAGTTCACCTGGTCTTTCTTTTATGACAAAAAACCAGCCGGGATCATCCGTTATCGAAGTTGGATTTAATTTACCTCTTGCTTCCTCGTCATCAAGATCGAATCCGAAAAAATAAATATCTGGTTCTACTTTTGCTTCAAACAAGGGCGTTTTGATAATAGATTGTGGTGGATTTTTTTCGTCCTCTGCAGAAAGTTTTGCAAAAATCCTTTCTTCACTTACACTTCTGGGTTTTGGAGCGGGCTGGTCTGGTATAATAGTTTGATCAGGTCCCCAATCTGCTTTATGTGCATATATTACTGCTGTTGGGTATTTTTTCAGTAATTCTCCTCTTATCACCAACACCAATTGTGTTTTTCCGCTTAATAGCGCCCTTTGGTTATGCTGACCCAATTCATTCTTCAATGGAGAGTCTGCTTGTGAAGGAAAAACTTTTGCACTATTAATTTTTGACCATTCGTGTATTTTAGGAATATCTCTTAATTTTTCTCTTAATTCTTGTGCTGAGTCTTCCGATTCAGGCTGTGGAGGCAAGAAACTTTGTACATCCCAGAATTGTCTAAAATAGGAACCTCTTTGATCGGTTGGATATTCTCTCCACAACAATTCTCTTGACATTTCATGATTAATGCCGACCATATAAGATTCAATAAACTTTTGGTTGTTTTCTAAAAGTGTAATGCTATTCTGTTCAATAAGGTTGATATTTGGCAGAAACAATTCTGAAGACATTTCGCTCAATGGCTTATACATCGGGATATCAATCTCCGGATATACCATTACTGGTGCAAATTGTTCGACCATATTGGTGGCTATACGAGCAGGGATAGTAATACTGTGATGGGTTCTCTTAGGAATAGTGATAACGGGGTTTAGTAAGTTTACCATTGAAGTAGTTAAGTCTTTTAAATCCACAGGTTTGCGTATAGGATCTGGATACTTAATACTTATCAATGTAAAAGCATCTTTTAGAGCAGTTTTAAATTTAATTGCTTCTTCACTGTCTGTACTGCCAGTTGTTGGTGTATAAGTGCTTCCGGGTAATGTTATAACAAAGCCAGGACTAACAGGATATTGGTCTACTGCAGCAGGCGTTTGACTGTCTTGTGTTACAGCAGCGGCTGCCATAACATCGTTGTTCCATTTTTTTAATTTTAGATAGAACCATACCAATGCAGCTCCTATAAGTCCCAATACCACAGATCCGCTTAACGATGCGGCGAATAGTAGCATGAATAAGAAAAGCAATATCAATAATAACAGAGGCAAAAATTTGAACCACTTGTATTTCTTTAAGAGCTCTACAATCAATTGCGGAATATCTGTTGGGGCCATCTCCTCGGCCAGGTCGGTGAGGTTTATTGCGCCTTCGGGATCTGTTTTTGGCGGTGCAACAACAACTTCGCCGTTGTTTATTCTCTCTATTAAATTATAAGGCGTAACAGTATCAGAAAAGTTTAACTTCTTCATGAAGCCACCTCTTGTTCTTGTAATGCTACGAAATTTGCCCGAAGTCATTACAGCTGGTATCGTACTTTCTGATATGGTTTGATAGACAGTAAGGTTTTTGTAGATAATCCTTTTTTGAACGGGTGACGTAAACATAAACGCTTTTTCGGTAATCAGCGGCGTCAGATGTTTGTTATAATATTTTAATGATACTTGCAATGCGAGTTGTGCAAATCTGAACTTGTTGTTAATCTCTGTAACACGACCTACTTGCTCCCAAGCCGCTTGCATATATTCTTCCTGATTTTTCTGAATAACTTTAGTTCCTATTCCTGCAGCGGTTCTAAATCTCGGATCAAGGTTTAGCTCATGTATCCAGTTTTTATTGTTGGGAAGGTCTGTACCATCGCTGGTTTTCAACAAACGCTGCTGTAGTGCGTGCCATGTGCCATATAATGGAGAAGTGATTACCGGATCTGGATCACCTTTTGTAGGGTCATTTTCTGAAGTAATTCCAGCATCAAAATTTACCTGCGCCATATTTTTTGATGCAATACTATAATCATCAGAAAGATTTATTCTTGCGGCCATAGCCTTGGTAAATTGATGCGGATAGGGATGTTCATCCCATTCATCATATTTTTTTGCAATTGCTTTATCGGCAGGCTTCATCGAATCAAAAGGGACTCTTAAGGCACCGCCGAGTTTTAGAATATTGTGGAGTTCAGGGTCATTTATCGGAGGAAGATTAGAACCAGGATGTATCACATCTATATCTCTTACTCCAATACTTTTATCAGCAAGCTTTGGCTGTAATAGGTTTACTAAATATTCGAAGTCACCCATATTACCTGTTTTGAAATGCCAGCGATGATAATACGGAAATTCGGAAACATTGCTGTCATCCCATGCACATTTAGTTGCCGCTAATGTGGAAGGAATTTCGTAGTCTAATCCAGCAAGTCTTCCGCTTTCAAAAGTGGGAATAAGAAAAGCATAGTATCCAATATTGGGTTCCAGTTTTCTTGGACAAATGATTCTAGAGTAGGCATTATCAGGATTTTTATTAATTAAATTATTAATAGCATTAGTAATATTGTCTGGATTTGCGGTGTTTGCGCTTGCTCCATTAGAAAGATCGGTATTGATGTGTACGTGCGCCCATGCCCAAAGTTCTGATGATTTTGGGAAAATATCGGCAGTGTTTTTTCCGCTTTTCAATTTAAAGAAAGGCAGCGGTTTATCTTTCATATTCTGGCCCTCTTCAAATTCATCTTCTTTTAGTACGATGAGTGTGAGCCAAGGACGAAGCTTGTTTTCGGAAGGTCTTGCGGGCGTGTATCGCCATGGAAAATCTTCTTCGTAAAATTCGATATAAGGTAAATAATTAGGTTCAAAATTTGTGATCCAGTTTCTGGGCTCTGTTTTTACAATTGCCTTGCTATCTATACCTACAATGTCACCAGGGCCATAAAGTTGAATTTCTTTATCTGGTAATATTCTGTTGTCTTCCGTTTTTCCATCTACTTTTATTGCTTCGATTTCGAGTGCTATTTTTATAGAGGCACGCAAAAGCACAGAACTATCATTGTCGAATTTAATGATGTTGTTAGATAATCCTTGGCGTAACCATGGTAAAAAAGAGTAGTTTGCTAATGTTTCGCTCATGATGATTGTAATTCATAATTAGGAATAATTTGAAGCTCCTTTTTCAGTCCTGGCTGTCTGGCAATTTGCTCCTCCATATAGGTCTGCGCCATGATCTCACTTTCAAATGTTGCGTGCGCAGTATGTGCCTTATTGTTTGATTTTAAGGCTACGGTATAACCTTCTTCTTTTATAGAAATTTTTTCTGCAAAAGGCTGCATTTTATTCAAATGAGATTTAGATAAAGTAGACTTAGACACGCTGTTTCCTTTTAGGAAATGATTGAACAAGATGCCGATTTGCATAAAGAATCTTCCTTTTCTAAATGGTTTTACAGGCTCTTTATCGATAATGGTAATTTCATACGCGACATTTTTTCGTACAAATTTTCCATTTTTGATAATGGTATTACTCAATGATATTTGAACGCCGTTTGGCATTTTTTCGAAAGAAGGCTTAGACAGTTTTTCTGAATCGGTAAGGTTTTGATATTGTGCTCGGGCGAAATTGTCGTTCACTTCTGTGATTTTTAGTTCGTTACCGTCACTAGTTGCTTTTTTAATCGTGATTTTTTGTACATCATTCACTTTTTGACTTCCTACTTTATCAATTTTTACTTGTAATGGCAGTATTTTTTGTTGTACTACCAGTGATCCTGCAGGATGTAACACAAGAGGCGCTGTTGCCGACTCTTCCATTTTTCGAAGTGATACTAAAAGATTTTTGTTATTTGAGAGTATAGTACTCCAGTATTCTCTTTTCTGTAAATCGTCGAGGAATTTTTGATAGATAGCCACTTCTGGTATGGCTGTGTTTTTTTCTTCTCCCCAAGTAACATCAAAGTCGGCAGATATTTCGAAGAACAAGATAGAAACACTACCAGTACCTTTCGCTCTCCATGGAGTTGGTCCTTCAAGAGACATTCTTACCCTTACACTTAATATATCAATACCAGCGGCACTAAGTTTGAAGCTGGCCGATACCTGAATAATAAAATAGAATGGACTGAACTGGAACAAGGCATCAAAACCAATATTTCCTTCTATGACACATGCTCTAAGATCAAATTTTATCTCTGCCTTAGCACCAAACTGTACCGTGTTGGATGTTACTGCCTGATAACATTCTACCCGTATCAAGGCAATGTCTGTATTTAGGATAGTGAGAGAAAGGCGTTTCATAGTAGGCAATGAAAGCGGGGGAGGTGTGTATGACGGATGAAAACCTCCAACACTCAATAAAAAATCAGGTTGATCACCCCATTTCAAACGCACTGCCATATCGCCTTCCAGAGTCATAGTAAGAATAAATGATTCATAGAGACTCGCGTCGAAGGTTAACATTTTCTTGTCAAAATCGATAGTTCCCACAAATAGAACCTGTATTTGAACCAGTGGTGTTTGCTCTGTTGGCAATGCTACTTTAAGTACTCCCAGAATAGCAATATTTCCAGGTATTTCAATAATAATACCTAGTGAAAGTGTAATCAAAGTTGGCGTTCCCCAGCCAATTTTTCCCATCGGGCCAATTAGAAATCTTTCTTCATAGGGAGGGAATATCGATTTTAGGTCGCTAATGATTCTTGGCGCGTTGGCAATTACATTTTGTGGAAACATGATACTGTTTACTGCTCCAGTGCGCACGGCATTTCTTAATGGATCCAACAGCATGGTTCTATTCAATCCCAATAATCCGCCAACAGCATTCAATGTGAAACCATAACCTAGTTGAAATGGAGGAAAGAATTCTGCCGTGATAATAATAAGCATTGAAAAACCTTTACTGCCATCTGGCATCTTTGTCGTAATCAATCCTATTGCTTTGGCAGAAATAAATCCTGCAATTGTTAGTTCTAGTACACCTGCGTATTCTTCTTTTTCAAAATCAAAAAATAAGTAACCGCCGCCAATGACTGCTCCGGCATTTACAGAAAGCCCCAGTCCATTTGGTGGCTTAAAGCCAAAGCCTAGATCAAATGGCCCCATATTTCCACGGTTATTTTCGGGGAAACTTAAATTGGTGCTCACGCCAATATTTTCTACAACCACTGTAAGCGGACCCAATTCGCCTTTAAAATCAGCACTTACAGATATAGGTATTTTTCGGTCTTCTATTTTTATTTCGATGGTTATACCGCTAATTTCAATAGGTCCCAATGAAATATGGATGGGCAATTGAATCTGTATTCCTGCACTTCCTTTAAAGTAAATGCCATTTTTGGTGGAGTATCCTACAGTAAGATCGAGAGGAACTTCTATAGGATCCAAAGGAAGTACAGAAGAAATAAATCCATCTCCGCCACCTAAATCTATTACAACACGTGAATCTTTAACGGCAATTTCAATAGTAAAATCATTGCCTTGCTGGTTTACCTGAGCTTTGCCAGTTAATTCTATAGCTCCTATTTCGAGTCTGGTAGATTCTGGCGCACCCAATTGTACCAAATGCTCTGGGCCCGATATACGAAAAGTTATTTCAAGAGTACCATCAATAGCAGAGGCAGCGGTAAGATCAAATAAAGTTATGGCCGTTTTGGGTCTTATTTCTACTCCTGTTGTTTTATCTATTTTAAGTCCGCCCTTAATAAGTAAGGAAAAATTTTCATTGATTACAATTTCTGTTTCAGCACTTCCGATAAAAAATGGCGATACAGCCAGCCCCGCGTTATTTGGAGTACTGTCTGTTGCAATAGGATACACTTCCAGTCCAGCTTTAACCGTATCAAGATCAAAAAATGGAACATACAAGGCATCACCACTTAAACTATATTGGGAAGTAATATCTCCAGTAGGCATATAAACGCCAGTTTGGATTTCTAGCGCATTCAGTAAATGTTCAATATTTTCTATTAATAATTTACCGTCATAAGTTGGTGTACCCCATCCGTACACAATTTCTGGTATGCGATGTGGTTCTTGTAGAAAAATGATTAATCTTTCCCATTCAATGCGATATTGTTTGTAGGCAATATGGGCAGGCAATGCAGCCGGTTGGTAACTATTGTCAAAAATGCCAATGAAGAGGAAGAAAGCAGAAATTTTTGGATGTTCATACTGCATATGCCGCATGATCATATAATCAAGAAGCTGTCTAGGAAACTTTGTGCCAAAATCAGATAATGTTGCACCAAGACCAAGATTATCTTTGATGGAGTCGAAATCGGTTATTACATTTTTTAGCGATCCGATAAGCGAGCTGTAATCGGAAGTATTATTAAGATTAATGGAAGAAAAGCTATTGATAAATTTAAGAGGAGACGAAGAGAGGTCTGTACTTTCAGGAACATTCCAACCCAAGTTGCGAAGGAAATATAAAGTGGTTTGAGGGGACTTTACAGGATTGCCTATATCATTGAGCACACCATTGATGGCCTGTCCTAGCTCTTCAATTAATAACTCAAATGTACTTTTATCAGCCGCCATTTTTTAATTATTTTAAGGTCTTGGGTAAAAAGTTCGATACAAAGCTTCCAGCAATGTTGGGTCTATCTTTTCTATGATTGCATATTTACATACATAACAAAAATCATTATCATAACTTGTACTTTTCATTCTGCACGATCCTGCAGGAATATATACACCGCAGCCTTCTCTGGCGCCCCCTTCATATAAACCTATAATTCGTTGTGGATAGCGAATACCATTTCTTACCGATACAGGTGGGTACTTCGTAGATCCATCAAAACCAATATTAGCGCATACAGTACCTGCAGGTCGTTCCCATAAGGGTTTGAGGTTGGTTTGCATATAAGTAAAGGCATCGGTGCCGATTAATTTTTCTGAGCTGCCTGGATAAGCGTCTTTGTACCATTTGGCCTTACTAGGGTCAAATGCATTCGTAACAGTATCAAGCACATCTCTCCGTGTTACAGCATTAGGACGCACATCAGTACCATCAAAATAGCCTGCTGTAGTTGCGATGGCTGGTGTATTTATTTCAGAATATTCATCTTCTAATCTAAAGTGCGAATGCCCTAATTCATGCATGCTCACGGCAGCAAGATTATTATAATTATTTCTTGGAGTGCCTGGAGTATGGTCTATACCCGCAACAGAAGTTGATAATCCTTGAAAACCGGGCTGATCGCCTAAACAGACCATTGCAAAATCGCGATGTCCACCTCCACCATATTTATCATCATTTACCAATACAATGACTAATGCATGGTCTTTTCCTGTAGAGGAAGACATACCACTTGGAGGAGCAGCCCAACATTGCGGTATTAAATTATCTGCCACAGCTTCTGAAGGTAAGGTAAGCGTAGCAATAAAATCCATTATTAAGGTTTCATCGCCGGTTTTAGGTCCTATAAGTCTAGCCATTGGCGCTCCGTTTATCAGATAGCCATAAGTTAGTCCCAATGCATTTGATTTTTGCATCATAGTGCCAACAGCCGGTCCAGCCGTACCAGGATTGTCTGGAACTGTTATTCCGTTAGCGTCGACAGGCACGGCACATGAAATACCCGAGCTCGGTGATGGCGTAAATGCTTTAAAAATATTAAAATGTTCTCGAACTCCTCTAAGATTAAAAGGAGCCTTTCTAAAAAATCGGGCCACAACCTCGTTTATGGTTCTGTCAAAAAGAGCTCTGTCGCCTGCGCTAAAGCCATCGCCTAAAAAAAGAAGATTTTTTTTGTCCTTTGTTGGACCATTATAGATAATGGTTTCAAGTGTTATACCTGTAGGGATAGGAGTTGGCATATTAGTTTCTTTTAATTAATAATTAAATTGAAAATCATATATCCGTGTCATTTATTTAATCCTAAAATTATAATGAAAATGCAAATTGATTTGCGGTATTCAAACAAATGATATTTTAGAATATCATTTTGTTTGAACTATAATTTCTCAAAAAAAAACACTGAAATTGTATATACAAAAATTAGATTATTTAAAAAGATGGCTTTATAAAATTTTGTATATGAGGCAGTTATAGAAGTAAAATTTTTGCTAAGATAAAAAAAAAAGAAAGATCTTCATTTTTTTTAACAACTGATTACTTACCAGCAAAATTTTTATTTTATTGATTGCTTTTTTTACTGAAGAAGAACTATTCTTTAAATTAGGTTATGGGAAAATTGAAAACGGACACATCGTAGGATGCAGATGCCGTGGTAAAAGGGCTTTACATTTTGTATTAGATAAGCAATACAAAAAAAAGCCGCCTGTATTTAGGCAGCTTCCTTTTAAAGAGGGTATCAACTATTCTTTATCATAAGTGTCTCTTTCCTCTTCAATATCTTCATCTTCATCTTCATCTTCATCTTCATCTTCATCTTCATCCAGATCATTATCTTCATCTTGACTTTCATCATCATCGGATCGATCATCTTCTTCATTCAAAGCAAGATTAGTACCGTAGTCTGGTTCTGGATTTTCTGTTAGAGAATGATCTGCTGGAGGTGAGTCAATATCAGGATCTTCATATTGTCTTCTGTCATTTTGAAAATACTGGTCTTCCTGACCGTTCTTTTCCTTTTCATCTGTACTCATAATAATTAATTTTTAGTGGCGCCTTTTTTTGTATCAGCCGAAGTTTTCGATTCCTCTTTTGAATCTTTTTTAGAATCGCTTTTAGAAGCACTTTCTTTTGTATCAGTTTTTTTATCTGATGACTTAGCACTGTTAGTGCTTTTCTTTGTGTTTGAACTTTTCATATCTATTTGTATTTAAATTGTTTATTGAGGTAAATGTAGAGTTGATATATGGTTTGATTTTATACTTAAGACTATTAGTAATTATATAATTAACAGTAGGTTATCTCTTTTTGATGTAATTACCTTTTGCATAAAATCTTACTATTAGTTTATCGGATTATTTAATCTGATTTTTCTATTTAATACGTCAGATGCTTATATCATTTTAAAGCTTGTCGTTTTTGTGTCTATATTCCAGATGATTTTTATCTAAAAAATTTCATTAAATGATGGAGATAAAGCAATCGAGGCAAATGTATTGGGGAATAAGGGACGTTTTTTATATGCAGGATCATGTGTGTTACATGATTTACAGTCAGTTGTTTATGATACAGGGTCAAAAAAAAACATCTGCACAGTGTACAGATGTTTTTGGTTTAATTAAAAAAGTTCGAATAAATTTTATTCGGCAGCTACAATATTTACTTTATTTAGTGCTACGTCGTTTAGTACGCAATCGGCTTCTTTTTCTTCTGCAAGAGTTTGTGTTAATAGTTTTGCAGCATTGTTTTCTCCAAGTGTTTTGGCAAAAGCGACTAAAGTTCCGTATGTTGCAATTTCATAATGTTCAATTTTTTGTGATGCGGCAATTATTCCAGCATCTCTAACCGCTCCTGGAGTTGTTTCTAAAAGAATACTGTCGCCTTCTTTAAGAAGACCCGCCATTGCTTCGCATTTTTTTCCTTCCGCTTTTTCGCCTAAAAGATCAAAAACTTCTTCTAATCTTTTTACTTGGTTTTTAGTTACATCAAGATGCTCTAAAATCGCGCTCGCAAGTGCGGGAGAAGTGGCGTTGTCTGCCATTTTTGGTAAGGCACCTACTAATGCATTTTCTGCCCAGTAAATGTCTTTAAGACTGTCAATAAAAAGTTCTTTCAGTTCTGTTGCAGCGTCTGAGGCTGGTTCAACAAAATTGTTTTTAACGGCTTTGTTTTCTGTGGGTTTTTCTGAATTTTTCATTTGTTTTTTTGATTTAATTGTATAAGTTTGGTTCACGCTCCCAAAAACGGTGTAGGGTCATTGCAGCGATAAAATCTTGAGCAAATCCTTCGGTTGCCACATCGCTGGTCAAAATAATTCCACCATCTTCATTTGTAATTTTTGATGCAAAAGGTGCACTGCTTATAATTTCTGAAGCTTCGCCGTCTGCGCCAATTACTTTGCAATGCTTGTAGGCATCATTAAGGAATTCGAGTAAATCGTCATTTTCAGCCAATGCATTCAATCCTAATCCGTGTGGAATGTAAACTGCATCAAATAATACAGAAGAAGCAGTTAAGAAACTAAATTCTGCAGCAATTGCACCGTCAGCATCTGTTACGATAGATCCAAGATGAGGTGCGATAATGCATCCTTTGGCATCTTCTTTTTTAAGTGCTTTTTTGATATTCAACACAGCTGCTTCAGAAACTCCGTCAGAACAAATAATTGCTACTTTTCTAGACGCAATCGTTGGTGAATTCGTTGGATTTTTAATCATACTCAATGCTTCAGAAGAAGCAACAGAAGATTCAACTGTTTGCGATTCTTGAGGTCCGCCTTCGTTTTCTGGAGATACACCTTTATTAATCGGTGTTTCCAAAATTGGAGGTACAGTTGCTCCAAGTCCAGCAGCCACTTTTTCAGCAAGAGTGGCATCAATTTGCGAAAGCAGACCTAACACTCTAACGCGAATAGCAGTAGTTTCTACTTTTCCAAGTTCAAAACGCAATGCTTTTACAATATGGCTTTTTTCTTCTGGCGTCTGGCTGTTGAAGAATAATTTTGCCTGTCCGAAATGATCGTTAAAACTTTCACTTCTTTCTCTTACTTTATGAGCATCAACTCGTTCGTTAAAACTTGCAAAACCTCCTTCTTCAATTTTAGCCTGATAAGGACAGCCTCCGCCAAGTGAATTTGGATGATAACTTACACGCCCTTTATTGATTTCCTGGCGCATGTGTCCGTCACGTTGGTTGTTGTGAACGGGAGCAACACTTCTATTAATTGGGATTTCATGAAAATTCGGACTTCCTAATCTAGAAAGTTGTGTATCGGTATAAGAAAATAATCTTCCCTGTAAAAGAGGATCATTACTAAAATCGATTCCCGGGACGATGTGTCCTGGATGGAAAGCAATCTGTTCTGTTTCTGCAAAGAAATTATCAGGGTTTTTGTTTAGAACCATTCGGCCGACAATAGTAACGGGAACTAATTCTTCTGGAACCAGTTTGGTTGGGTCTAGAAGATCAAATTCGTATTTGTTTTCGTCTTCAGCAGGAATTACCTGAACGCCTAATTCCCATTCTGGAAAATTTCCTGTTTCAATAGCTTCCCATAAATCTTGTCTGTGAAAATCTGGATTCTTTCCTGAAATTTTCTGAGCTTCGTCCCAAGCAACAGCGTGAGTTCCTAATTTGGGTTTCCAGTGGAATTTTACAAAAACAGATTCTTCCTGTTCGTTGATTAGTCTAAAAGTGTGTACTCCAAAACCTTCCATCATTCTGTAACTTCTCGGAATGGCACGATCAGACATAACCCACATAATCATGTGCATGGATTCGGGCATCAATGAAATAAAATCCCAAAAAGTATCATGCGCAGATGCAGCCTGCGGCATTTCATTGTGTGGCTCTGGTTTTACAGCATGGATAAGGTCTGGAAATTTAGCAGCGTCTTGTATAAAAAATACAGGAATATTGTTGGCCACTAAGTCATAAATACCTTCCTGAGTATAAAATTTAACGGCAAATCCTCTGGCATCTCTGGCAAGATCTGTAGAACCTCTTGATCCTGCAACGGTAGAAAATCGTGTAAATACAGGAGTCTTAAGACCTTTTTCTTTTAAGAAACCAGCTTTAGTCAATTCTGGAATTGGATTTGTAACTTCAAAAAATCCGTGAGCTCCTGAACCGCGCGCGTGCACAATTCGTTCCGGAATTCTTTCGTGGTCAAAATGCGTTATTTTTTCCCTAAGAATAAAATCCTCGAGTAGAGAAGGACCTCTTTCGCCTGCTTTCAGCGAATTATTATCATCATTAATTCTAAGGCCTTGATCTGTAGTCAGAAATTTATTTGTGCCATCTGATTTGTTGATTGATAAATCGCGTTGTTTTTCGTCTTGAAAATTTTTCATAAAATATCATATTAGTTAAATACCTTGAAATTTTGAAGAATCAAAACCCTTACTTACAGATTTATAGTTAGTTAGAGTTGTGATTTTTCTTTCTATCAAAAGTATATTATACTAATGTGACGTTTTTATACTTTTACAATTTATAGTTCTACAATTACCAGTAATTCAGATAAATAAAAATAAATGAGATTATTTTTTTTAAAATTTAGGTTTCAAGTAACGGAAGATAGACACTAACTGTTGTTCCTACAGAAGGTTTGCTTGAGACTTTAATAAAACCGCCATGATTGGAAACTATTTTTTGCACCAAGGCCAGCCCTAGTCCGCTTCCATATTGCAAATCATTGCTTTCAAGTTTATAAAAGGGAGCAAATATCAATTTCTCAAAATCATCATTAAAGCCTATTCCGTTATCACTTACATAAAGCTTTATAAAGTTAATTTTAGAGTCGGCGCCTAATTCTATAATTTCTTCAGATTCAGGATAAGAGATGCCAATTTTTATTTCGGGCGCAGTATCCTTTTTGGTATATTTTATTGAATTGGAAATTAAATGCCTAAGCAGTAGCTGTATTTGTGGAGCTATAATTGCAATTGTTGGAAGAGTATCATTTGTTATAACAGCATTATACACATTAATTGCTCTTTTTAAATCACTTACAGTTTTTTTGAGAAGTATATTAAGATCTGTCTTTTTAAATTCTTTTTTAGAAAAGTTTATTTTTGAATAATCTATAAGGTCTTCAATCAGCTGATTCATATTTACTGCCGAGCTTAGCAATCTTTTTACATTATGTCTGCCAGATTCAGTAAGATTGGTTTCATTGTCTAAAATTTTTTTTCCAAACATATATATTTTTCTAATGGGCTCTAGTAAGTTGCCGCTGGCAGCATCTGTAAAATATTCTAATTGCTTGTTATGGTCGAGGAGTTCTGTGTTTTTGCTTTTTAAAGATTCGCCACTGTGTTCTAATTCTGTAATATCTTCTAGGGCAATAAGAATCATGCCTTCAGGAACAGAGTTTAAAATGGGAGATGCATTTAGAATCATGATCTGTTTCTCACCGGCAGAAGATTGAAATTCTATTTTAAAGTTTTCGACGATATTGTTTTGAGCCAGTTTTTTTAAAACAGTTTCTTTGAATTGCGGCCTATTCCATTGGCCGTTTATTATATCAAAAATTGAAAAGCCTTCTGTATTTTCTTCGTGGGTTTTAAAATATTTGTAAAAAGATGGATTGGCATTTTTGACTATAAAATTTTTATCAATAATAATTAAAGGTTCTCTTATGGTTTTTACAATCGATTCATAAAAATTGCGCATTGATGCGAGTTCATCACGACCGTCCTGAAGTTCAAAATTGATATAAGATAATTCTTTGTTATTAGACTGAAGCTCTTCTGTCGAAGTTTCGAGTTGCTCATTTATAAGTTGCAGTTCATCAGTGCTGCTCAGTAATTCTTCATTTGTGGTCTGCAGTTCCTCAAAATAAATCTGCTGTTCTTCGGTAACTCTTTTAAAATCACCCCTCAGCTGCAGTAGCTGTCTTTCTAATTCTTCGGTTCTATTTTCGCCAGTTCGATTTTGTTCGGCAGTTGAAACCGTTTTTTTACAAAAAATAATCAATAATAATTCGATATTTGAAGGAAGAAATATAACTTCAAAAGAGGTTAAAAAAGATTGTTTTTTTACGCTAATATTTTCTCCAGAAAAGTTTTTTTTCTCATTACGGGCTTTTAAAATCGCATTTCTTAATTCGAAACCAATTTCTTCATAAACCATACTTAAAATATTAAAGCTCGGTTTTCCAACAGGCGGCTGTAAAAAGGGGCTGGTATCTCCATGAAAATGAACTATTTCTAATTCTTCATTAATAATTACAGCGGCAGGAGAATATTGCTCTAAAAGGATATCTGCGGCAATTTTTCTATAATCTATTTCATTGCTTGTTAGGAGGGAAGTGTTTTTTGTTCTGCTAACAACAGAATTAAAATCGGAATGGAAGATTTTACGTTTAATATCATCCTGTTTTCGAATATAGATCTTATCCTTTTTTTCTATTATAGCAAACAAATTTTGAACATTGTTTGCCGATTCCGATCTGCCCAAGAACAAATATCCCTTGTCTTTAAGCGCATAATGAAAGGATTCAAATATTTGATTTTGTAATTGTGAATCAAAGTATATCAGTACATTTCGGCATGATATTAAATCTATATTTGCAAAAGGCGCATCTTTAGTCAGATCATGCAGGGCAAAAACGCATTTATCTCGAATGTTTTTATTAACATGATAACCGCTGTCTCTTTTAGTAAAGTATTGTTCGATTCTTTCTTCACTTATATTTTTTACATCTTGTAAAGTATATATTCCAGAGCGGGCTTTTGCGATGCATTTTTCAGACAAATCGGAAGCGAAAATCTGAACCTGAATATCCTTATTGTTTATTTTATTAAGATATTCATCAATGCAGATAGCCAGAGAATACACTTCTTCGCCAGTTGAACATCCTGCAGACCAAATTCTTAAACTCTTATTGCTTAAATTTTCAATGATAGAAGGAAAAACGGTAGAACATAAGTTATCAAAATACAGTTGATCTCTAAAGAAATAAGTAACAGGTATAAGGAAATCATAAAACAATAAATCTTGTTCGCTAGTACTGCTTTTGAGTAGATTCAAATATTTTTCGATGCTATCTTGCCTAGTATTTACCATTCTTTTGGCGATACGTCTTCGTAGGGTTTGGTATTTATAATGATAAAAATTGGTGCCTGACCTTACAGATACAAGAGCTATAATTTCTTCAAACAACTCTTGATCACGATCTGATGTTTCTTCTTCAAAATAAGCGTGAGCGGCCAAATAACTACTTTGTACTTCAAGTAATTTAGAAACAATTTTTTCAGGTAATGCAAAATAATCTATAAATTCTGCTGTGTCATTTTGATTTTTATTAGATAAAACAGCAATAGTCGCACCGCCATATTCTTTTAGTTTTTTAAGTCCCGCCGCACCATCAATCGGATTTGAAGAAAGGATTACTCCAAAGGCATAGCTGTTGTAAACAGAGGAAAGGGATTCGAAAAATAAATCCATGCAATTGTTTACTCTGCTACTACGTGTTCGAGGTTTAAGTTTTAGTATGCCATTTTCTAAAAACAAAAAATTGTTTTCAGGAATAATGTAAATATGGTCTGGAATTAATTCTATTTCACTGACAATTTCGGCAACAGGAATTTTAGAATATGTTGCGAGCTGCTCGGCTAGTTTTTTGGATTGAGGGAAATATAAATTTTCTATAATCAGATAACTCATTCCTGACACTTCAGGTATCTCAGAAATAATCGTCTTTAATATTTCAATTTCTGCTGATGTCGAGCCAATACCAACAATAGGGAATAAATTTGATGATGCTGTGGTTTCTATTTCCGATGTGTTCATGCATTTTAAGTTTTAAATGAAAAATACTCATTATGCTTAAAAATTATACTGAATCTCTTTATAGAATTCTAGATATTTATTGTTAGGACATAACCCGTAAATTTAGGAAAGAGATTGGAGTTCTTTTTATAAAATTGACCTTGGTGTTTTCATAATTAACATCTGTACTAATTAAATATGTCAATACTGTTGAGTTATTGAAATATAGTTTTTTAGTTTTTTGAGGGGAATAATGTAAATAATACATAGTAATGATATAAAACTAGTCCGGTCGAGCTTCTATACCTTTAGTCTTGAAATTGAATGGCATAATTGTTTATTCTGAAGGAGGAAGTAAACACATTTTGAATTATTAAATATAAAATATCATGTATAAAAAAGGACAACAGGTGCAGCAGGAATTTGGAACACAGGTGATGAAGGTTGTTGGTTTTGAACCCGATTTGATAGAGAATGTTATAACAGAGTGGGAGGATGAAGAAGGAACTATTGTAAAGGGGAAATTCATGGAATCTCAATTACTGCCTGCGGAAGATGATGAATTAGAAAAACAATAGTTTGCAATCTTTTACAATTAAAATCATGAAAAAATTTTTACGTAATAATGGACTTTCGATTTGTTTCTTTCTACTATTTATAGCCTCATTTATAGGACAGATTTTTTTTGGATTTGTAGAACACAATAAAGATTTAACAGAAAATGGCACCTCACCAATCAGTTTATTTTCTTATTTCTCAACAGGGCATTTTATAGAATCTACATTTGAAAATTGGGAAAGTGAATTTCTGCAGATGGCTTTGTTAGTGGTGCTGACAATTTTTTTGCAGCAGAAAGGTTCTTCAGAATCTAAAGATTTAGATAAAGAAGAAGAAGTAGACAGAGAGCCATCAGCTAAAAGAAAAAATGTTCCATGGCCTGTTACAAAAGGAGGCTGGATATTAGCTGTGTACAAGCATTCTCTAAGTATCGCCTTGTTTTTATTGTTTTTTATTTCAATGGCAGCACATTTTTATGGAAGTTTAAAAGATGAAAATGAGCAACTGGCATTAAAAGGCCTGCCTCTGGAAACTGCCTCGGCATATATAGGAGATTCGCGGTTTTGGTTTGAGTCATTCCAGAACTGGCAGAGCGAATTTTTGTCGGTTTTTGCTATAGTCATTTTTTCCATTTATCTGAGACAGATCGGTTCTTCACAGTCTAAACCTGTAGATGCTCCCCATATACAGACAGGAGAATAATTTTACAAAAAAAATCCGGCTATTGATGAAAGAATAAAGTGATGTTTTTTTACAAGTTTTTTCTGAATTTAAAGAGTTTTGCTAATATTAATTCTCTACATTTACATGAATATCCAAATATCACAACAAATGCAGAACAATCTCCTGGGAAGCTTGAAAGAGCACCAAAACAAATTATTGACCACATGGTCTCAGCTTTTACAAGCAAACGGATCTACTGACGGAGCAACAGAAGAAGAAGAATCAAAGGAGTTCGCCGCTCTTTTTCTAGATGCTTTACAGCATTCAAACGGAAATACTGAATCGCACGAATTCGAAAAAGTTCATGACCTGTTAATCGGAATTTCAAGTTCTAGAGGCAGACGTGGTTTTTCTCCCCGCGAAAATGCACAATATCTGATTGCTTTTAAAGAAGCAGCTTCTAAAATTCTTTCAGAAACAGCATCTGATCCTACAGAATTATACAACGCTAATTTACAATTATCTACGCTCCTGGATAACATGACAATCTTAACTTTTGAATCGTATATGAAAGGACGTGAAGATGTCATTTCAAGACAGATTGACGAGATTAGTGAGATTTCGACACCGGTTATCCGTGTTTGGGATGGTGTTGTAGCACTTCCTATTATCGGTACCCTTGACAGTTCCAGAACACAGGTGGTAATGGAAAATCTTTTGCAGCAAATTGTAGATACAGGCAGTTCTATTGCCATACTTGACATTTCAGGTGTGCCGGCGGTAGATTCATTGGTAGCACAGCATCTTATAAAAACGGTGAGTGCAACGAGATTAATGGGAGCAGAGTGCATAATCAGCGGTATCCGCCCTGAAATTGCACAGACTGTGGTGCATTTAGGAATAGATCTTACTGGAATTATTACAAAAGCTTCGCTTGCAAGCGCTCTTCAAACAGCCTTTGAAATGTTACAGCTTACGGTTGTGAAAAGAAAATAACGAATTAAGATTACTGACATGGAAAGAATTCCAATACTCAAGATGGGAGATTTTCTGCTTGTTACCATACAGGTTGATTTGTATGACCAATTGGCTGAAAATCTTGAATCTGATTTAATAAATACTATAAACAAGAATAATTCAAAGGGCGTTTTGATTGATATATCAGCGGTTTCTATTATCGATTCCTTTATGGGAAGGATTTTAGGAAATATTGCCGTTATGTCAAAAATCATGGATGCACAAACAGTAGTAGTGGGCATGCAGCCTGCAGTCGCTATTACATTGGTTGAACTTGGATTATCTTTAAACGGTGTTATTAGTGCCTTAAATGTTGAGAAAGGCATGGATTTGCTTCGCGCGAAAATGTACAATGGCGATAACGAGGAGCAGACGTATGACGACAGCAACGAATAAAGAAGAACTGCTCATAGTAAAAGAGCAGGATGTAGTTCCATTACGCAACCGCGTAAAGGAGTATGGCGTAAAAATTGGAATGAGTATTTTAAATCAAACCAAATTGATTACTGCTACGAGCGAACTTGTCCGTAATCTTCTGAAATACGGCGGAGGAGGAAAGGTTATTATAGAATCTGTAAGCAACGGCCGTGATCTTGGAGTACGCGTCACTTTTATTGATAAAGGACCGGGCATAAAAGATATTTCTCTAGCCATGCAGGATGGTTACAGTACTGGAAAAAGTTTAGGTCTCGGCCTGCCGGGTACAAAAAGGCTAGTAAACGAATTTGATATACAAACAGAATTAGGAAACGGTACAACCGTTACTATAATAAAGTGGAAAAATGGATAATACTTTTTCCGTTTACAAAATTGACGATAGAAGTCTTATCGCTTTTATTAAACGAGAGATACATAATTTAGCACTTCAGTTAGGTTTTAAACCACACAGAGCTGCTGAAATCGATATTATTATTGCCGAAATTACTTCTAATCTTATTAAATATGCAGGCGGTGGAGATCTGCTTTACAGAGCACATCATAATGGAAGCTTTAATGAAATAGAAATATACTGTCTGGATAAAGGAACTGGTATTGACAATATTTCCAAGATAATGAAAGATGGCTATTCTACCTCGAGCACACTTGGTCAAGGTATTGGTGCTATTAAGAGATTAAGCAATGATTTTCAGATTTATTCTATGCGCGGATGGGGAACTGTCCAATATATTAAAATCTGTGATAAACCAGATTGTTCGATCCCAAATTCAACTACAAAATTGGATCTGTCCGCATTAAGCGTAAACTATCCAGGCGAGCGAGTATGCGGAGACGGACATCATATTAAATATTCCAAAAAAGGTTTTCAGATTTTTGTTGGAGATGGATTAGGACACGGGGCAAATGCCCACGAAGCAGTTGAACAAGCAATTAGAGCTTTTAAACAATGTACAGAAAATGATCCTGTGGCAGTGCTTCGATATGTTCATGAGCATGTTAAAAAAAGCAGAGGGCTTGTTGCTACTATTGCTGCCGTTGATTATGAAGCAGAAAGCTGGAATATCTGCGGTATTGGTAATATCAACACACGTATTTATAACGGACTAGACAACAAAACTTATACGCCATATAATGGCATAATCGGTCATAATATTCCACGTACTATAAACAGCACTATTGTTCCTTACCAAAAACATCAAATTATTATAATGCATAGTGACGGACTGAGAACAAGATGGAATTTAAATGAACTTAATTCTATAATTAAACAGAGTCCGGCTATTATTGCTTCTGCCTTATATAAAGATAATGTGAGGGGAACTGATGATGCTACAATTTTGGTTGGAAAAATAATTTAAGGCTTTATGAAGGAAATTGTAAAAATTAATCTTGACAATGAAATGGACCTCATACTGGCTCACAAGCGTTCCATGAAAATTGCTGAAATGTGTGGTATGCCTGTGCCGTCACAGACTCGTTTTTCTACGGCGGTTTCAGAAGTGGCAAGATGTTCCATTGCCAATGGAAAAAATTCGGTGCTGGTATTGGGAATCAATATTATCAGAGCGAGTCACAAAGAAATATTGGCTGTGCTTACCGATAAGGTCGATCTTAAAAAATGCAACCCCGAAGCCTATAAATATGCCGCCAAAATATCGGGCAATATAGAATACAATTATGCCGATAACAAATCGGTAACAACTTTAAGCCATCAGGTTCCTTCACCCGGACTTCTTTCAGATGCCAAAATAAATACTCTTGTAGATTACTTCAAGTATGAACCGCCCATTTCTGCTTATGATGAAATCAGAAAAAAGAATATTGAACTTGTAGCGCTTTCAGAAAAACTGGGAGAAAGTGAAAACCGCTACAGAACTCTGGTCGATACAATTCCTGTTTTAATCTGCATTGTCAACGACCGAAACAATGTGCTTGTAGCAAATAATGCATTTGAAAGCTATCTAAAAGTTCCTTTAATGGTTTTTGATAAAAAAAGTCTAGCAACATTTATACATCATGATGATGTACCGCTAATTGTTGAAGGATGGAGTAATACAAAAAAAAGCAAAGGAGATTTTTCTGCTGATATTCGAATTAAAAAAGAGGATAATTATATCTGGCATAATGTCTCTATTATGCCTAATAAATCTGAAGACGGTTCGATTAGCAGCTGGCTTATTTATTTTGTAAATAATCATGCCCAGAAAATGATTGTTGAAGCTTTAAAAGACAATTCGGAGCTGCGAAAGATGCAGCTTGAGCTGGAAAATGCAAATTCAAAGCTGAAATTCAAAAACAAGGAACTGGAACAGTTTGCTTTTATAACAAGTCATGATCTGCAGGAACCACTGCGAAAAATCATGATTATGATTTCAAGAGCAGCAGAACATTTAACCGAGCAGCAAAAAACGCTTTATTATTTTGATAAAATTACTTTGGCAGCCGGCAGATTATCTAATTTAATTTCAGATGTGCTTAATTACTCCCGTGTCAATAATCATGATAAATTTACCGCAGAAGTTGATCTTAATGATGTCGCCGCACAGACTTTAGAAGATCTGAGTCTTATTAAGGAAGAAAAAAAAGCGGTGATAAATTTGAGTCCGTTGCCGGTTGTTAATGGAATTGATACCCAGTTGCGACAGCTGTTTTATAATCTAATAAATAATGCATTAAAATTTAATTCAGCACAGCCAACAGTAAATATATCTTCCCGTATAATTTCATCTAAAAGCGACACCACTTTTGATCCTGCAGCTCCTTCAGGTAATTTTTATGTCATTTCAATTGAAGATAATGGAATTGGAATGGACAGCGAATATTCAGGCCGCATTTTTGATATGTTCCAGCGGCTTCATCAAAGAGATCAGTACAGCGGAAACGGTATCGGGCTGGCATTGTGCAAGCGTATTGTAGAAAACCACAATGGGACTATTAATTTCACCAGTAAACCAGGACAAGGAACAACTTTTTGGATTTATCTTCCAAAGGATTAGCATTTGATTGTTACTGATTTTATATTCTGGAGTCTTGTTTAATGATTTTTATAAGGTTAAGGTATTTTTAGCTGCCAATTGTATTTTTTCAATCTGCTTTAAATGTCTGATAATATGATTAATGAAAAACTCAAAAGTATCGCCAAGTTTTAGAGTGATTAGTCTAGAGATCGATATTTTAGTTTTTACTTTATTCAAGCTTACATTTCGCGATTGTTGCAACAAATCCAGTAATTTGTACTGCTGGTTTATAAATTGGTCAATAACCGTTTTGTCAAGGTTTTCATTTAAAGGATTTTTATCCTTAAAAGTCTTCATTTTATTTAATTTTTCTTTAGGTAGCATACTTTTTGCAAAATAACTGCCTAAAAATCCGCTCTTAAAATCAATTTCAGATTTACAGTCAGAATTTTTGATTTTGTTTTCTATTTCCGACAGATAAAAATTTCCGTATTTGTTGAGGTGTTCCAAGCATTCCAGAATGTTCCAGGAAATCTCATCTTCTTTCCATGTTAATACATTTAAATCGTAAGTTTTTAGTTTTTCGGCTTCCTTTAAAATCTGTTTTGTCTGTTCTAAAAGAGCTTCAATAAATTTTTCTGACTGCATAATTTTAATTTTATGTAAAGGTCAAAAAATAGATTTTTATAAACCTTGATTGAAATCAAGACTTTTTGAGGCGTGATAAAGTTTCAGGACTCATTCTTAAATAATTGGCAATATGTCTGTTTGGAATTTCCTGAAATAGCTGCGGACTTCGTTTTAAGACTCTTTCATATCTTTCTTTCGGCGAATTTTTCAGAAGGTCAATTTCGCGTTCCAGCTGTTGGACTGCAAGATTTTCCAAAATTTTGACCCATAAAATTGCGTTATTTTTTAAGGCTAAAAAATCATCAATCTGTTTTTTGGTTACCACTTTTAAAACTGTTTTTTTTATGGCCTGAATACACAAATTAGAAGGTTGTTCCGTTAGAAAAGAATCGAGAGAAACAACAAAGTTTTCTTTATATCCAAATCGAATGTTTTGTTCATCGCTTCCGTCTAAAATAAAAATTCTCACGCTGCCACTTTCTATATAGTATAAATTGGTATCTATACTGCCATTTATTTTCAGAAATTCATTTCTGTTAATGGTTATCTCTTGGTCTGAAAGTGCTATGATTTCTTTCATTTTTTCTTTGTTTGTGATTTTGGTATTCGCTATGCTGGCAAAAATCTAAAATTAGATTCAAATTGTTCTCATAAATTTAGTCATCTTTCAAACGTATTTGCTAAATATCAAATTTAATTAAACTTGAACTAAGTGATATCATGTAATTTATAGATAGGATTCTGTAAGACGCAGACCTGTATTTGATTTAAATTTAATGGTTGAAATTGCAAAATTTTGAAATGTAAAATAACATACAGAATATGGTATAATATCTTCCTGTATTTGTTATCAAAACCATCAAAAAAAATCTAAACCTCATAATAATTAAATTCAATGACTGCTGAGAATAAAAAACGTATTGCAATTATAGGAGGAGGTCCAAGCGGACTTTTTATGTATAAGAGACTGGTTGAATCTGGAAAGAATAATTTTGAAGTAGAAATCTTCGAACGTAAAGCACAACTTGGTTCGGGAATGCCCTACAGCAGTGAAGGTGCAAATAACGAACATATTACCAATGTTTCAGGCAATGAGATTCCGGATATTGTAATTCCAATGTCAGAATGGGTTCACAATGCGCCTGTGGAACTGCTTGAAAGATTTAAAATTGATCCCCAAAAATTTAATGATTATAAAGTATTTCCCCGATTGTTTTTCGGGGAATATCTTGACGCACAATTTAAAATGCTGATTGAGGCAGGATCGAAAGCTGGAATTAATTCAGAAGTACATTTCGAAAGTGCTGTTGCAGACATTAAGTACGATGTGAAAAGCGATACAATCGAACTTGAAACAGAGGAAGGACAGATAAAGGTGTTTGATTCTGTCGTTATTTGTACGGGACATAACTGGCCGAGAACTCATGAAGGAAAAATACCAGGTTATTATGATGCTCCTTATCCTCCTCAAAAACTAGTGCAGAAGTTTAATCATGCCATCGCAGTGAAAGGTTCTTCTTTAACAGCTATAGATGCTATTAGAACAATTGCAAGACATAATGGTTCATTTGAATCAGATAAAGACGGTAACTTGCTTTTCAATTTATATCCTGAAAGCAGCGAATTTAAAATTATGATGCACTCGAGAAGCGGTATGCTTCCTGCTGTACGATTCCATTTGGAAGATTCTCGGCTTTCCAATGATTCTTTATTGAGCAGTGATGAAATAGAAGAGCACAGAAAAAATAATAATGGATTTCTGTCGCTTGATTTTGTATTTGAAAAGAATTTTAAAGAGATATTCCGTGACAGGGATTATAATTTTTATGAACGTATCAAAGATTTATCCATTGAAGATTTTGTGGAAGAAATGATGAAACTCCGCGAGCGTTTGGATCCCTTCCAGCTTTTAAGAGCCGAATATGTCGAGGCGGAGAAATCCATTAAAAGACAGGAATCAGTTTATTGGAAAGAAATGCTCGGAGTGCTTAGTTTTGCGATGAATCATCCTGCAAAATACCTTTCGGCAGAAGACATGCAGCGGCTTCAGAAAGTTCTCATGCCACTTATTTCCATTGTAATTGCTTTTGTCCCTCAGAAATCCTGTGAAGAGCTTCTTGCTCTTCATCATGCAGGTGTACTTGATCTTATTTCTGTAGGTTCTGACAGTACAGTCGAACCCCAGCTTAATGGTGGAATAGTGTATCACTTCAGCGATGATAATGATAAAAAGCATTCGGTTTATTATCAAACATTTATTGATTGTATAGGCCAACCTCACTTGGAGTATAATGATTTTCCTTTTAAAACGCTGTTGTCACAAAAAGCCATAAGTCCTGCACGTTTAAAGTTTAAATCTAACCAAGCCGGCCATGCTGCTTTTATACAGAATCAAGATATAGTGCAAAAAGATGAGGCTGGAGCGTATTTTATGAATGTTTCAGGGATAGCTATAAATGACAATTTTCAGGTTATTGATCAGTATGGCGCTTATAATAAAAACCTTTACATTATGGCGGTTCCTTATATAGGCGGACTTAATCCGGATTATTCTGGCTTAGATTTTTGCGAAGCAGCTTCTCTCCAGATCATTAGGAATTTGTTGCCAGATTAATTAAGTGATAGTTGTGATAATTTCATTGGAAGTAATTTTGTGATAGTCTGCTTTGCTCTCCGTTAATCTAATTTTATCTCTAAATTTTGGAGTTATTTTTAATAATATATTACCTGGTAATCTTACACAATCTAACAATCTGGTAAACGGCATGATTTTTTAATGCTAAAGAACGGACGATTTCTGGAATTCCTTGCATGCTTACTTCACAGATATAGCCGAATTCTGCTTCTGATACTATTTTAGAATGCTTTGAAATTATTTTTTTGAAGGTCTTAGACGTTTTATAAAGTTCAATGTAAACTAAATATATTGCATCTGAATATTCTTTCGGACTTCCTGTATTTTTCAGCAGTAAATTATAGTCAGTTTTTTTCATGGCAGTTGGTTTTTATTGAAAATCAGTTCACTAATTTACTTTAATCTTTTTTAACTGTGCCTCTTACTTGCATTTTATGCCTTTAGTTATTGTAATTCCTTATCAACTTTAATGCTGGCTTATTGTTTTTTAAAGTTCTTTTATTTTGTATAGCGGTTTATTTTGGTTAAATTGTATATCCAAAAAAAAGATTTATGAAACAGTTACCTCTATTATTCATTCTTGGCTGTATTTTTATCTCATGCGAAAGCAAAAAAGAGCAGGAATTGCTGAAGAGAGAAAAAGCTCTAATTGTAAGGGAAGAAGAATTTGAAAAAAAAGAAGCTGATTATAAAGCGCTACTGTCTATGCGTGACAGCATCTTTGCATTAAAAGATACGGTCAGTAATGATAATCTATTAATTACAGAATGGCCCGAATCACTTAAAGGTTTCAAAAATAGTAAGATGCTTTGTAGAGAATCAGACTGCAGCCAGTATGTTATAGGGGATCAGCGTAATGAAACTTGGGAATTTGTATCTGATTCCACTGGAATATATACGAATGTCATAAATAACAAAAAACTTGTGCGTGTATTTAAGGCAAAATACCTGAAAGATAAAATAATGCTTGAATTTAGCAGTGACAGTGTTTCAAAAAACAGAGTAAAAATGACTGTTGTCCTTGATGATATAAAAGAAAATATCGTTAAAGGCACACAGACTATTACCGGACAGGATAACTGTTCTGCCAGGTTCTCGGTGGAACTTACAACTCCTCAAAAAAAATAATTTATGTTATTAAGTATACAGCACGTCAGTCTTCCTATTGAAGATCCGGTACTAAAATTCCTTATCGAACTCATCATAATTTTATGTATTCCTCTTTTATTGAATAAAATAAAAGTGCCACATCTGTTGGGGCTTATTATAGCCGGTGCAGTTATTGGTCCAAATGGATTTAACGTTCTTGCCAGAGACAGCAGTGTAGTGGTAACAGGAACTACAGGACTGCTTTATATAATGTTTCTTGCTGGTCTGGAAATAGATATGGGGGACTTTAAAAAAAATAAATGGAAGAGCATTACTTTTTCGCTGTATACCTTTATTGTGCCATTTGCTCTTGGGCTTATAGGCGGTTATTATATACTCCGCTTTTCGCTTTTAAGCTCGGTATTATTTGCCAGTCTTTTTTCATCACATACTCTTATTGTATATCCGATGGTAAGCAAACTAGGAATCGCCAAGAAGCTGGCTGTAAATGTTACTGTTGGCGGAACTATGATTACAGATGTGCTTTCGCTGGTAGTGCTGGCTGTTGTAGTGGGTATGTCGCAGGGAGAAGTCGGAACTTCTTTCTGGGTCACGCTGTCTGTTTCTATGCTGGTATTTGCTTTAGTTGTTTTGCTTCTTTTCCCCATAGCAGCGCGGTGGTTTTTTAAGAATGTAGAAGACAAGATTTCCCAGTATATTTTTGTTATTGTAATGATTTACCTTGCGGCTTTACTGGCAGAACTAGCAGGAATAGAGGCGATTATTGGAGCATTTTTTGCAGGTCTTGCCCTAAACAGACTTATACCGCACACTTCATCACTTATGAATAGGGTAGAATTTGTAGGAAATGCTATTTTCATTCCATTTTTCCTGATTAGCGTCGGTATGCTGATTGATTTTAATGCTTTTATCCAGAGCTGGGAAACGCTAGGAGTAGCTGCAGTTATGCTTATAGCTTCAATAGGAGGGAAATATGTAGCTGCTTTTTTAACTAAAAAGACATTTAATTTTACAGATGATGAAGGCAGGCTTATTTTTGGGATGAGCGCAGCTTCTGCAGCGGCAACACTTGCTTCTGTAATGGTAGGATATAATATTATCTTATCAGAAAATGAAGCTGGAGAGCCTGTGAGGCTTTTAAATGAACATGTGCTTAATGGCAGTATCCTGCTTATATTGGTTTCGTGTACGATTTCATCATTTGTGTCAATGGCAAGTGCCCAGAGGATTGCCGATGCTGATAGAGAAGAAACCGCGGCAGGTGAGGGTGATGAAGAAGAGAAAATTCTGCTGGCTGTAAATCATGAGCATACGGTTGAAAAAATGGTTAATCTAGGGCTTCTTATAAAAAGCAGAAGCAATAAAGACAACCTTTTTGCACTCAATGTGATTAACGAAGATAAAAGTGAATCATCTCAAAAAAATGCAGAAAAGCTGCTGGGTGCGGCCGTAAATATGGCAGCGGCGGCTGACGTTAAACTAAATCCAATAACGCGCCATGATAATGATGTAATTTCGGGGATTAATAATGTGGTGAAAGAACAGAATATTACTGATCTGCTTATTGGTCTTGAAGAAGAAAAAGGATTTTCATCTTCATTTATTTATAATCTTTATAACGGTTATCTGCAGAACAAGCATATAAATTTAATTATCTATCATGCAGTACAGCCGGTGTCAACCATTAAAAAGTATGTTGTGCTAATTCCTGCGGATGCAGAAAAAGAACCGGGATTTTTCCATTCTTTATTGAGAATTTGGAATATCGCAAAAAATTCGGGTGCTAAAATGAGTTTTTACGCAAATGAGAGAACTATTACTGTATTAAAAAGTATCATTAAAAAATCTAATATAGAAGCTGTTTTTATTGCTGTAGCTTCATGGCAAGAAGCCGAACAGACTGCAGGCAGTCTGGAAGAAGACGAGGCGCTTATTATTTTAATGGCCGACAGAGGCATGTATTCTTATTTTCCTCAGATGAAAGAAGTGCCTGAAATTTTAAATAAAAAACTCAGCAATAACAATTATATAGTAATTTATCCTTTCTCAAAAATTGACAATACCGTTACAGAAAAAAGAGCGGTAAGCAACCTTGATGATTTTGCTGATATCGGGAACATTATCGGCCGAATTTTTAAGTAAAGAATTTAGCTTGATCGGAGTAACACAACTTAAAGGTTGTATTACGAAATATATTTTAAATAGTTTTTTTTCCTTGGTTTAGGGGAAGAGTTACAGTAAATTCGGCACCATCATTCTCCTTTCCTGCAGCAGTGATAGTTCCGTTATGTCTTTCGGTTATTTTTCTGCACAGGGCAAGGCCAAGTCCGGTTCCTTCGTAATCGTCTTTGGAATGTAATCTTTCAAAGGCATTGAATATTCGTTCCGCATATGCGGTGTCTAATCCGATACCATTATCTTTAATTACTATCTGGACATGTTTTTTGCCTTCATGCTCTACAATGTTAAATGTTATTATAACTCTGGGAGGTTCATCTTCTTTAGAAAATTTTAAAGCGTTGTGTATTAGATTATAAAATAACTGGTGTATTAAAATAGGAGCTCCTTCTATTTCAGGAAGTTCACTTGTAACAAGAATAGCATCTTTTTCTTCTATGATAAGTTCTAGATCGATTTTTATGTTTTCAATTATTTCATTAAGATTTATTTTCTGGACCTGCTGAATTGATTTGTTGAGAGTTGAATAAGCTAATGTACCTTCTATTAAGGTCTGCATTCTCTCGGCGGACTGATCCACTTTATCACTATATTTTTTTATATTTTCAATTTTTTCAGCTTCAATTTCTTTTTTTAATAAACCGTTAAAAATTTTGATTTTTCGTACAGGCTCTTTTAAGTCATGAGTAACCATATTGGCGAAATGAATTAGATTCTCGTTTGATTGTCTAATCTCTTTAGTGCTTTCTTTGATTTTTTGCTGAAGATCTTTTTCAAACTTTCTCTGATCGCTAATGTCCTGTATAATTCCAATGATGCTAGAAGCATTTCCATTTTGATCTTTTATGATTTTTCCGTTGACTTTTACCCATCTTTCCGATTTATCATCATTTATGATCCTTGCCTCATAAACTATTTTCCCTGTAATTAATGCCTCCTGATGTGCTTTTTCTCTTATTTGTAAATCCTCTGGATGCATCCTTTTGAGAAGCATTTCAGTATCTGATGCTTCATCAACAGACCATAATTCATTAAAATTTCCAGAAGTAAAAGTTTCCTTGGTGAGTAAATTTATTTCGTAAGTTCCCATTCCAGAAGATTCAACCGCTATGCGGAGTCTTTCGTCTGAACTCTGTATCTTCTGCTTGATA
Organism: Flavobacterium tyrosinilyticum; assembly: GCF_023656565.1. GTDB lineage: Bacteria > Bacteroidota > Bacteroidia > Flavobacteriales > Flavobacteriaceae > Flavobacterium > Flavobacterium tyrosinilyticum. Next base: position 536,068 of record NZ_JAMOKG010000003.1, on the reverse strand, counting down.
TTATGCAAATCTGTTATATCAGTTCCATTTTTTAACAGACCGTAAATATTTCCATCTTTGCCATAAAGAGGAGTAAAACTGTAATTGAAATAATGTTGCGTTATTTTTCCATCAACTATTAAATCTATAAGCTTGTCTTTTGCATAAAATGGTATTCCTGTGTTTAATACCTCAAGAGCCTGAGTCATTATCTCATGTTTGGGTGTTTCAGGAAGTACATCAAAATACTTTTTTCCGATAACCTCGTTTCCTTTTCCCCATACAGAGATCATTGCAGGATTAGCGAGCTCTATTTTAAGATCAGTTCCAATTAAAACAGCGATAGGAAGAGGTGTGTTGTCCACAATGTTTTTTAACAGCGATACATAATCATACATGGCGGATATTTTTTGGTGATTACAAATTTAGAATCAAACAAATTGGAGATGTTATATCAAAGCGGGCTAATATTTCATAATTTCAATTAAGAAGAAAAACTGCCAATTTTTTATATACTTAGCAGATTTTTAAATTTGATATAATGATGATTAATTTTTAAAGAGAAATTTTGTTCTGCTAGAGTATTGGAATGCCCATTAATATTTGAACCCAAATAAGAATATACTTTTTTGCGGAAAGCATATCAATTTCATCTAAAAAAGGGAATAACAAATAGGGTGAAATTCAAAGAAAACTCTTTGTTAAAAGCCATTAACAGCATCAAAATTTTCAGTCGCAGTATGAAGGAGAGTTTCCTTCTCATATACTGCGGTATAAAGCATCTTTTTCTGTCGTGCCAGCGTTATAAGGTTATTCAGGCCAGCGTTCAATTTATTGTTCTTTAATGTTCGAAGCATTTCTTGCTGCTCTATTTCTTTTCTATCAAATAGGTGAAGTTCTTTAAGCGACTGATAGTATTCAAGTGAGGCAGTTTTAAGGGATTCACCTTTTGGAATGCCGTCAGTAGAAAGCTTTTTGACATCATCAATAAGTACGTCAAACTCTTTACTTTGCTGATCAACAGCTATTAAAGCTCCTTTGTAATCCTCTTTTACTAGACAATTAAGCTTCTTTTCTCCTGGACCTTCTTTTCCAATAGTAATTTCAAAAGCTCTACGTTCCCATTGATTAGTCAACTCCTTAAAATCGGCTGCATTTGAGGATTCACAGGAACTTATTATTATAAATAAAAATGCTGATATATAAATGCCAAATCTCATGATAATGATAGTTAATTGATGTTACTTTTAATTCTGAAAATGATTTCTTTTAAAAACGTCAAAACGATTGATGTAGAAATCTAAATTTCATAAAATCTTTAAACACTAATTTACATATTATTAAAATCGTATAAAAAAAATAATCTAAATTGAACATCATTTTGTAAAATCTCATTCAAATAAAAAGAGAGAACCCCGAAAAGTTCTCTCTTTTTAAAATTGCCACTTATACTATTTGTTTTACTTGAATCCGCCTGATACTTCTACAGTTTGTCCTGTAATTATTTTTGCTTCGTCTGAAGCAAAAAAATACCAGTACTAATTTCTTTAGATGGACCAATTATGACAACAACTTTGTTTTCTAATATTCTTTTCATTTTTTGATTTTTATACTGATTTCGGAGCTCCTACAAACATATATTTGTCACGAAGAAATGCTGTGATCCATATTAGGGACAAGGGTATCGCCGGATTAAGCATTGAACCATCATGTGATAATTCTGTTGCTATTGCTCCAGCAAAATAACAGGAAAGCAGGATAAAACCGATGCGCATGGTTTTGGGAAAGATAAATAAGACCGCAAAAGTCATCTCCATCAAACCGAGGGCTATCGCTGAATGAGGCAGATTGAATTTTACGAGTCCATTAACGGACCACGGAAGCTGAACGGCTTTCATAAGACCGCTTAAAACTACCATCACAGTAGTTAACACGAGCAGCACGGTTGCAAGATATTTTTTAGTTTTCATCGGTGTTTAATGAAATTAATTAGCAAGTTCTCTAACTTCTATCATAATAAAATGCCCGATACGATTCTTTATCAGCCATTTTCCATTATGGTTTACATATTCGTCCTCATATTTAACGCTGTATTCTGAAAGAATATCTTTTCCTTCCACTTCTCTAATCATCTTTAATTGAGAGAAAGAAATGCCCGAAGCAGTATCTCCATCGATTTTTACTTTATGCTGTCCATTCAATGTAAAGTAAGTTTTTACATGTCCGGCATGCTGATTGAATTCTTTTTCCATGTTTTCTCTTTGCGAAACAGAGGAAACTAAAGCACCATTCATATAAACTTTATAAGTAACATCTGGGGTAAATAAATCCATTACCTCTGAGATTTTTTTCTCGTCACCTAAAGTAGCGTAATCATCGATTAGGCTTCTTAATTCTTCTTTTGCTTTTAGATTTTCTAGTGTCATGATTTTATTATTTTTAAAATTATTTAGCAAAATTAGAGTACATTTGCTTACAATTTGTTAGTCGTTACCAAAAGGTTAGTGACTTGTAAAATGATAGTTATGTCAGAATCAAAAGAGAAAAAGGTCGAAAACAAGGAATTTACGGAAGAATGCAACACTGTACTTATGGCAGTTTCTGATGCGCTGTATGCCATTGAAGGGAAATGGAAATTGATGATTATCATTGCAATGGCGAGAGGAAATAAACGATTTACAGAAATTCAAAGACAGGTTACTGGTATTTCTGCAAGGGTTCTTTCGAGTGAGCTTAAAGAATTAGAGCAAAACGGTTTTATACTTAAAAAAGTGGCTGTGGGATATCCTGTAAGTATCGAATATGAACTGCTTCCTTACAGCCAAACTTTGGAAGAAGTTGTGGGAGCGATGACTAAATGGGGGATACAGCATAGGGAAAAAATCCGAAATGAAAGTAAAAAACAATAAGTGCAATTAAAAAAGAAAGAGAATTCAATTGAATTCTCTTTCTTTTTTTAAGCTTTTAATCAATATAATCAGTTCAATTTTTAATGAGTTTTCTTGAAAAGTTAATTCCATAAAATCTTATTGTTTACTGCAATAAGACCTTTTATTGTAATTAAACTTTGATCAGTATCTGAATTAAGAAAAATGTAACCTTCAGAGTTCATCAAGACTAAGGCATCCAAAAGTTTTGCCTGATTTTCCCTTTCAGCAGCAATATTATCCGTAAATTTCGAAATATTAGGCACTGCTGTTACAAACTTTGTTAACTCTTCAAAAGTATAGCCCATGCTATATTTCCCAGCTAGCATCCTAAGGATTTTTAGAAAAAAAACAGAAGATGGTTCCATATATAATCGCTTTAATATTATATACGAAAATTGATTCTTCTTAGATTATTCTTATTACTCCAGTTAAATTGAATTTATATTTTCGGATAAAAATGTCTAAGAATTTGATTTGGCGTTTTAATAACTTCTTTACCGATTGCGTCAAACCATTTTACTTCTTTTATTACTTCTGCAGAGCATTCGTTTTTTGTGTTAAAAAAGCAGCTTTTAATATTGATTTTATCCGCTATATAACAATGCTTCATTTCAACTAAAAAATGTTCTGTAAACATCAGGTTTTTATGGATAATTAATTCATGATTTCCTTCCTGTAAACCTAAATGCATATAATTAAGCTTTTCTTTTGAAAACCCGTTATGAAACAAAAAATGGTATAACAATCGTACAGTATATGAAATATATGCGGTATCTTCCATGACCATATAATCATTTACATCTTCTCCCGTAACAACATAATTTTTACAGATCATTTTTAATGTGATTTAAGGTTAAAAAAAAGAGACCGGCGTAATAAGTTTACCGGCCTCCAGAATGTTAGTCATGTTTATACGCTTGCAAATCTGAATAGATTCGATTCTTAAAAAGAATTATTTAACTAATAAAAAATTGTAATTAATCTTTATTTTGTCAGCAATTTTCTTTCTGACAAGACTTGGTATTTCAATATCAAAATCTTCAGGTTTTGCTTCAAATGTGCCAATAGCATTAACTCCATTTGGAGCTTTGGAAATTTTTACAATCACAGAGACTGGTTTTGTTTTTCCGTGAATAGTAAGATCTCCTTTTAATGTGAAATTTTTAGGAGAACTTGTAATTTTTGAACTATCAAAATCTTCAATTTTACCTTTAAAAGTTGCTTTTGGAAATTTTTCAGATTCCATATAATTTTCATTAAAGTGCTCTTCCATCAGCGCTACTTTAAACCGAAAACCTTTTATAAGCACCAAACTGGCAAAATCTCCTGTAGTTTGATCCAGAACAGCTGACACTGATTTGCTTTCGGCAGCAACTTCTTCGTAAGAAGGCATAGAAGCCTGAAACTTTATATTTCCTGTTTTTGTAATCAGTTTTTGTGCAGCCCCTTCTGTATGTGCAATTATAATAAGCAGTAGCGCAAAGAAATTAATAAATGATTTTTTCATAATAATTAATTTTCTTTTAGACCATCGGTGTTCCATTTTACAATTAGATCAATATTAGCCTGAGCCATTCTTCCGCCTTGAGGCATAAGTCCCTGCTGACCGCTTTGAAGTTGGATTCTCCCTAATAAACCAGCACTTTCTACAGCAGCCTTTACCTGAGCAAAAGTGGTCAGCGGTCTAAAGGCTGCAGACCTTCCGCTAGAGTGGCAGCTTATGCAGTTGGCGTCAATAATAGATTTCACATCTTTACTGTAGGTAACCGAAGTTGTTGGATTTGTTGGGTTCGTCGGATTCGTCGGATTCGTTGGATTTGTTGGTGTAGTAGGTTGTGGTTCGATATCCTGCATTGTATCAGAATCGCTGCAGCTTGCCAGTACAGCCAGTAAAATTGTAAGTACGATTGTTTTTTTCATGATTTATTGTTTTTAATTGTTAGAAAACTCTGTATAGGTTAAAGCCAAAGAAGAAATCCCCTTTACCCCAGTCGCCAGAAGCATTGGTAAGGTATCCGCTCTCACTCATAGATTGTGAATTGGTAAAGATTAATTGAAAAACGTGTCCGCCTGTTTCCACATCAAGACCTACAGACAATGGATTTTTATAAAAGTCAGGTTTGTCAAAATTGTGCATGTATTCTAAATTGACAGATAATCTTTTCGTGATTTTATACCGTCCGCCACCTCCAAAAGAAAACTGATTGTCTCTTTCGATATCGGGACTGTAAAGGTTTTTGTGTATAAAAGACGGTACTAATTCTAATGAGAATTTTTCACTGATTTTTCTAGATATTAAAACCTGCTGCACATACGTCATACGATGTTTAAATTCTAAACCCGGATATTGGTCTTTTTCTAAAAAAGTATTAATATCTGCAACACTATACCCAACAATGTCCAGCGGAAAATTATCGTTTTGTCTTGCTACTCGGTACTTCAATCCGGTTTCATACATTTTATTTAAAGTATGTCTCGAAAGGTTGACTGATAACCAATCTGTAACACCATAGATTCCTCCAAGTTTTGTGGTTGCATTGTCAAGACCAAAAAAACTGTCAAAGCCATCTTTTACAGTACCAAAACGATGCGAAACCACAAAATAAAACTCTTTTTTAGCAGGCATTTTTGTGGTCTGTAAGGTTACCAGCTGTAAAGCTTTAAAAGTAGCTGTAGAATAGTTTTCTTCTGTTTGTGTAGAATCAAGACTCTTCAATAAATCATCCTGAGAATAAGCCATTGTAACTAAAAACAGGCAGAACGGAACTAAAATTTTCTTCATAAATTAATTGTTATTTGTTTGGTTTATTTAACAGTGCATTGGTCTATTTTGACTTCCATAAACAGTTCGTCATATCCAATGCATTTGCCTTTAATTGTCATTTTATTGTTGGTCATTTTGTTTTTCAATTTTTCTTTGAAAAGACAGAAGACAGTATTTTCAAGTATAATTACAGAATCGGTTTCTTTGGTTGCCTTACCTGTTATTTCAATAGTTTTGTTGAGGTATAGTGAATCTGCTTTTTTAGGATCTGCGTTATAATCTTCAAGAAGTTTTTTGGCCGTTACGCTAAAATCTGCAGCTTCAGATGCTATGTTACGGGCTTCTTTAAAGACAACTCCATAATAAAAGTAGATGCCAGCAGAAACGATTAGTAATAATACTGCGGTTACAATTGCTATTTTTTTTCTTTTCATATTTGGTTTGTATTGGTGATAAATAATAATCAGTCAGCGTTTTTTTTTGCCTGATGGCCTTCATCCCGTATTTTTTTTCGATGCTGAATGCCAAAATCCCGTAATGATTTGATAATAGGCTCAAGTGATGAACTGTAATTGGTTAATTGATATTCGGTTTTACCGCGGCTTTGATCATCCGTTTTCTTTTCGACAAATCCGTTTAGTTCCAGTTCTTTCAACTCTTCGGCTAAAACTTTGGATGTGATTTTCTGCACTTCTTTTTTAATTTCAGAAAACCGTTTGTTGCCTTCCATAAGCGTCAGGACTATTGGAATTCTCCATTTTCCGTTAATGATGTAAAGAGCATCCATGATGGGCACTATTTCAGATTTGCATTTTGATGCAAATCTGATCTGCCGTTTATTGGATGTTGCATTTTCTGGTGTATTCATACTTAAAACTGTCTCAAATCAAATGATGATTCTATAGTGAAACAGCCTTAGTAAAGATTACCCTACCAAAGAATTGTGATTTTTTGAAAAAAAAAAATAAAAATGTAGAATGAGAGCTTTAAAAACTCTTGCAGCAACGATATTAAAATGAACTCATTGGGTGTAATTCATTTTTTTTATTCAACACATAGAAACATAGATTTTGTTTTAAAAAAAGGGATTAAAAAGAAACCAGTTTCTAACACATAGCCAACTATGCTTGTTTTAATAAAGTGAAACGCCTTTGTCGGTATCCTAAATTTATGTTTCTATGTGTTTGAATTAATTGTACCCAACGGGTTAAAATGAAACTCTAAAACTCAGATTTGGAGTTCTTTGCAGTGAAAAAGTGTCCACTTCTTCTATAGAATTGGTTAAAGAATTAATTCTGTAATATTCGCTGATTTCATTTCTTCTGTTTAGGATATTTAAGATTGAGATTCCTATTTTGTATTGAATTCCGCTTTCGGTTTCCCATTTGTAAGTTGAAGAAAGATTAACCTGCGAAAACATATGCAGATTACTGTTGTTTGGTTTGTTATAAACCAATACAGGATCAGAAAGATCAATTTGAGATAAATCTGGAGATGTTTTTGGTCTTCCTGAAGTCCATTTTGTTCCTAAAGCAATCTTGAAATTGTTTTTCTCATAAATTGCCGCCCACGATAAAGTATGTGTCAGTTCAAAGTTGTTTGGAAAACGAGGATATTCATAATTAGTAAAATGATAATTGTTTTCATTGTAAGTATAACTTAACCACGTAAGAAAGTGGTTTATTTTTTTCTGAACCAACATTTCTGTTCCACAGATTTCATAATCTCCTGTAGTTCTGACAAATTCCAGCTGATTCTGAAAACCTTGGCTAGAGGTTGTTATTCCGGTTACTTTTTTATAAAAGTTTTCAATATCCAAAAGCCAGTTGTTCTTTTGATAAAACAAATTTAAAGACAGCTGTCTGCTCCTTTGAATAGGAATTGTGCCATTATTCGAGACAATCCAGCGTCTTTTTTCTATGCCAAAATAATCTTTCTGAAGATCAATAATCTGCTGGGAGTTTTGACTTTTGAGTTCGCCGAGAAGTTCTAAATTTACACTTTTGCTAAGTCCATAACCGAATTGAATTCTTGGCTCTGCAATATATTTTTTGAATTTTTCAATATAATTAAGCCGCATTCCGCCTTTAAAATATACTCGGGAAATGGTATCGTTATATTTTCCTTCTACAATTAAAGCATGAGTTCGTAATACGTCTTTTACTTTACGATAAAAATCAGGATTAGTTACCTGCTCTAAATTAGTAATGCCAATTTCATTAAATTGATATCCGTCGCTGAAACTAAATTTAGAGTTTAGAATATGATTGTTTTCTAAATTAACTCCATTGTTATTTACCGTATTTTCCTGAACTACAGTTTGGTTTTCATAAGTTGTATTTTGATTAGCCAAAAGTTCATACGAAGAATTGTAAACATTAATTTTGGTCGTGTTGAAGTTATTCCAGTTTCTTTTCCATGACAAATTTGCACCGTAGTTCTGCTGGCGTAAAATATTGGTTTGCGATTTGTTTATATTGTATGAAGCAGCACTTTTAGTAACTTCCAGATTATCTTTTATCGTTATTAAATCAAGTATGATTTGATCTTTGAGCCCTATTTTTTGCGCGTATTTTACAGTAGCGTCATAAAAGCCAAATTTTTTATCACTTTTATAATTAAGATTTTGGTTCTGCGAAAAATCGGTAATGGTAGTATTTTGAAATACTTTATTGAAATATTCTTTATAAGTAGGAGTTTCTACAAAATCGGTAATCGATTTGCGCGCCGAAATTTCGATATAACTTTTTTTAGAAAGATTGTACTTTCCATACACATCAGCATTAATCATGTTGATTCCCGCGCTAAATGAGTTTTTTTCTGCTTTTTCTGGAGTAGAAGAAATCGCGACGACACTTGAAACGCTTTCTCCGTAAAAGGCAGAACTTCCATTTTTATAGATGGAAATGGTATGCCCCAGATTTGGATTAAAAACAGATATCAAACCAAAAAAATGTCCTGTTTGAAACATTCGTATTCCATTCCATAAAAATAAATTCTGATCGTGCGTACCACCGCGAACGTTGATGCTGGATACACTTTCATCCAAACTGTTTACACCCGGAATTTGCTGCATGGTCTGCAACGCATCGGGTTCAATAAGGCCGGGAAGGATACCAAATTTTTTAGGCTTAATTTCTAGAGATCCATCAGTGTTTTTTGAAATGCCCGAAGCTAAAATGGCATTCGTTTTAATTTCGTGCAATTCTGTAATTTCAGGTTCTAACAGGATTTGAATGCAGTCTTTAACCTTTGTATTTCCTGCCGTAATTCTTTTTGAAGCAAAACCAACGTGACTAATAACAAAAGTGTTTTTGTTTTCTTTATTAAACTCAAAATAACCTTCTGAGTCAGTAGTAAAGTGACTTTTATTATTTAAACTGATGTTAGCATTTTCAAGTGGCTTTTTATCTATAGAAGATAAAACATAACCGCAAATCATTTTTGAAATAGTATCCTTTTTATAGATATTAATGAATTTGTTGCCTATATTTTCAAAAGATAAATGGGTTCTTTTTTCGAGATATTCCAATTTTTGTTCTAATGAAAATGATTTTTTGGGAGGATTTAATTCGAGACCTTCAATATTTTCTTCGGTATAATTAAAACTTACGCCATGTTGTTCTTCAATATCAATTATTATTTTTTTAAAAGGCACAATCTTTCCTTTGTCCTGAGCAAAAATATTCAGGACAAGAAAAAAGAGAAAAAACAAAAAATGAAATTGTTTGGGGCGGAACATTTATTTTTCGTCAAAAATTATTTTGTTGTTCGAAACTTTTCTAGCTTCTAAATGATAAGTTGTACTAATAATCTGCAAAGCTGTATTTAGATCTTTTGCTGGCAATTTTCCTGTAAACAGGGAGATTGTGTCTTTGGCATTTAAATCGATTTTAATATTGTATTGCCTTTCAACTTCATCTAAAATAGTTTGTATGTTTTCTTTATAGAAACAGATCTGGTTATCCATCCATTCTGGCTGTGACGAGTTTACAGTCCTTTTTGCCTGTTTTCCATTTTCAAATCGAACGCTTTGTCCGTGAGTTAATAGAATTTCAGAGTTGCCATAATTGACTTTGACGCGGCCTTCGTAACACACGACATCAAACCTGTTCTTTCTGGCTTTAACGTTAAACTGCGTTCCTAAAACCGTTACTTTTCCAAGATTGGTCTGCACTTCAAATTTTCTGCCTTTTGCAACTTTAAAATAAGCTTCTCCCTTGAGTTCCAAATTTCTGTTATTGTTCCAATTCCACTTTTTATAGTGTATTTCAGAACCTGAATTTAAAACCACTTCAGAATTATCGGGTAATGAAAAAGCGGTCTTTTTTCCAAAATCGGCAGTTTCGGTTTGAGGTACAAAAACTTTCATCGCAAACGTAATTCCGAGGGCGAGAACGAATATGGCGGCAGCTCTAAACATCCATTTTTTATATAAAGGAATTACTTTTAGCGCTGTTTTTTTCTGGCTTAAAATATTCGATAACATAGCATTTTCATCCAAATCGCCTGTTTCTAGATGAGCGGTATAGTTTTTTATCTTTTGGTATTTTTCAAAATCGGGGCTTGCCTCAAATGCGGCCAATTCATCCGGAGATAATTCGTCGTTGAGCCATTTTGCCAATAAGCGATCTTTTTTCATTTTATCGTATTATTTAATTAAAACAATTAGAATTAAATTTACCCTACTTTTTATAAATCAATTTCTTTACGTAAGCTTAACAGGGCCAAATGGATGCGTTTTTCTACTGCCTTTACGCTAATGTTAAGTTCTATAGCAATTTCACTGTATTTTTTGCCATCAATTCTGTGCATTAAAAAGGCAGTGCGCTGTTTTTCGTTTAAGTTTTCGATGGCTTTTAAAAGTTTTGCCTGAAATTGTTTTTCTTCCAGAAGATATTCCGGACTCTCATTGGTCTTGTCCAGACCAGTGAAGTTTTTTTCATATCTCAAAACCACTTTCTGGTGCGCAATCTGGTTGAGACTGCTGTTATTTGCGATCGTGTAAAGGTATGATTTTGCTTTTTCTAAAGGTACAGAAGCACAGTTCTGCCAAAGCTTTACAAATGCTTCCTGAGTTATATCTTCTGCTTGTTCTGCGTTTCCAAATTTGTAAAAAAGAAAATTCCGAAGTGCTTTTACATGACTTTTGAAGAAAGACGAAAAAATGATTTCATCACAAGTATTAGATTGGTTTTGATCTGGCATTTAGAGTTTCAATTTTTTCAGCGTAAAAGTATTTGTTTTTAATTTAAGTAGGGTAAAAGTAGAGATGATTGTTTTATAGAAGAATAAAATGCTATTGGTTTTTGATAATTTAGTATAGATGAAAATTATCAAGCCTTGCTGTTAGGTTATTAAAAAACAGTTTCTTTTAAAATTTATTACCTTTGTAAAAACATAAATATGTTCCTTTTGAAAAAATATTTATCACTTGCAGTTTTCCTATTGTTACTGTTTTCCTGTCAAAGTGAAGTAGACGAGCAAAACAATAATTCGCAGGGAACCATTACTACTGTTTCTCCGCTTACAACTTATTTGCAAAGGGTTGCTATGGTTAGAACTGTACAGGATAATATGATTGACGGATCTAGTTATTGTACTATAAAGCTCCCTTATACCGTTACGGTAAATAATGAGCAGATTGCAGTAAACGCAACTGCCGATTATCAAAAAGTTTTGGATAATATCAACGCAAGCAATTATGATGATGATATTGTAAAAATAGATTTTCCTGTAACGATGGTTTATTATAATTACATCGAAAAACTGATTCCAAATCAGGCAGATTTTGATTCTTTAATCGATTACTGGAATCTCTATCCAGATCTTTTATCCAAAATCAACGGTCTGAATATCAATTATCCCATAACAATCAATAGCTATAACAGCCTCAATCAAGCAGCGAGTTCTCAATTAATAGTAAGTGATCAGGCCTTTTTTAATTTCATTAAAAATTTAAATGAAAGCCAGTACATTTCTCTAAAATATCCTATCACAATTGCGGATTACAATAATCAGACAAAAACGATTTCAAATAATCAGGATTTCGAAAACGCTATAAAATATGCCATAGATTATTGCCCAGACAATAACCTTGTGACACTAGATTTTGCTGCAACCATTACAAAAGGTTCTTGGGAAATACCTTATTTTTACGATGGTACAGTAAAAACTTCAAATTACAGCGACTACACATTTGTATTTAAAACCGATCAATCTGTAGTTGCCACCAAAAGTGGAGTTTCAGAAACGGGACAGTGGGAAAGTTCTGTTCAAAGCGGAGTAACAGAAGTTAAAGTAATTTTTAATACGGGAGTGCTTTCTAAATTAAATTTCAACTGGAAGCTGTTTGAATTTAATAATTCTCAGATACGATTGCGAGATACAGGTACAACGACAAATTATCTCTATTTTCAAAAAAAGTAAATCTCCAAATCCACTTTTTTGTTTTACTTAGAGATTTGTAAATTGCTAACTATGTTTGTTTTAAATAAGTGAAACGCCTTTTTTAAGCATCTCAATTCTATGTTTCTATGTGTTTAAAAATAATACCCAGAACATCACTTTTTTTTCTTTCTTCCCAACCAAATAAGAAGTCCCGTAATGGGTAATGTTGCTGCAAATAAACAAACAAAAAAAGCTAGAATTTTGGTTGGATACCCGTAAATGCTGCCCGTGTGAATTGGATAAATTAGGCGTCGTACTTTATCGCCATTGCTAAAGGATTCATAAGGTTTTATTCTCAAAAGCTTACCCGTGTATTTATCAAAATAAGCCATACTTGAAATATTCGGAATAGATTTTTCAAGATTCAATTTAATAACCATAATACTGTTTATGGTATCAGAAGGAATTCTAATCTGCGTATCTCCTTTGTATTTATAGATGTTTTCTGTTTTTGAAAGTATATTTTGATAGAAAAAAGTTTTATCCAGTTTTGGATCCACTTTTGTCGGATTTTCAACTTTAGCCGAAGGTTTTTTTGCTGTTCCATCTGCGAGTAAATAGATACCGCTTTCAAACCATTTGAAAGACCAGGTTAATCCGGTCAAGGATATGATCAGAAGAAATAGAAAGCTGTAGAAACCAAAATTCGAATGAAAATCCCAATTAACTCTTTTAAAAGAAGCACTCCATTTTACAGTCAATCTCTGCTTTAAGTTTTTTATTTTTTTTGGCCACCATAAAATTAGCCCCGAAAGCAGCATAAAAACAAAAATAAGACAGCTGCAGCCTGTAATAAATTTTCCAACTTCTCCTAGGATCAAATGACGATGCAGATCTAGTACTACAGAGAAAAACCTGCTTTTTTCAGGAATGGTTGCCAATACTTTTCCTGTATACGGATCTACGGAGAAAATCTGATCTTTTTTATCAGTATCTGTTCCAGAAATAATTACTGTTCTTGCCGGATCTTCATACGTTTGAATTCGGTCTAATTCTGTAATGCCATATTGTTTCGTAATAGAATTAACGTAAAGGTCAGCAGGCATTTTTTTTGTGCCGATGGTCGAAACTTTATAAAATTCAGGATTGATAAAAGCGTCAATTTCTTCTTCAAAAACTAATATGCTTCCAGTAAGGGCTACAATAAATACAATAAGCCCGGACGTGAGTCCGAGCCATAAATGTAAAAAGCCAATATTTTTTTTAAATGTTTTATTCATGTAAAGAGGCTGCGAAAAATATTTTCAAATATAATTAAAGCTTTTTTAAAAGGAGTAGCCAAGAGTTAAAAGCCAGTTAGAAGGTGCTCCAGGGAACAAACGGATATAATCATACCCTCCAACCCAATAGGTTTTGTTTAGAATATTATTCGCGTTCAGCTGAATTTTGAACTTATTGATATTGTAATAAAAAGCAGCATTAAACAAGGTATATCCAGGAAGAGTTTCTGTAGTAGTCTGGCTCATGGTTCGTGTTGTCGCAAAATTAGATCCCATTGCAATTCCAAAATCTTTTAAAGCGCCATTTGTAAAATTATAACGAGTCCAAATATTACCCTGCTGCCTTGGAGTATTTGCTTTTTGTCTTCCAACTTCAACTTCAATCGGGCTTTCTGTAATAAAAGCTTCATTATAACTATAAGCGGCAGAAATACTCCAATTGCGCGTAATATTTCCATTCAAATCAATTTCGATACCTTTAGATTCCTCTTCACCAATCGATCTCATTAAATCGGGATTTGACGGATCATTAGCAGGATATAACGTGTTTTTTTGCTGTATTTTGAATAACGCAACAGTCACAAAAAGTTTTTCTTTGAACCAAGATGATTTCCCTCCAAATTCAACCATATTGCTTTCTAACGGATTAAATGGACCTCCCGAATTTGGATTTGCCAGCGTAGATGCCGTTTGAGGATTGTAACCCTGAACATAAGTTCCGTATAAGTTGATGTTTGGATTAAGTGTATAAGTAAGACCAAAGCGAGGTAAAAACGAATGCTGTTTTACTTTTGTTTCTGTGGCTTTTTTGTAATTTACTTTATCTGAATATTCGTCATAACGGATACCAATTAAAGCCTGAAAAGCACCAAATTTAATATGGTCTTGAATATAAACGCCATACAATGAATAATAGGTTGGATCAACTTGGCGCGCTACATAAAAATATTTGCTCATATCTTTTAATTGCTGCGATGCAAATGGATTAGTCAAATCAAAATGAGCTACGTTGGGCACTGGATTTCCTTTAGAATCCAATAAATAATTCGCTTTATTTGCAGGATTATAAGTCGCGATAAAGCCATTATTGGCAGCATTTCTGTAACCGCTTGCCGTTAATTGCGATCCACCTGCGGGAACTTCCTCCTGAGCATAATCAAAACCAGCAATTAAATTATGGTCTAAAGCACCTGTTTTGGCCTCATATTTAAAGAAAGTAGAAAGATTATCAATGTAGCGTTTGCGTTTACGCTGAAAAACCTGCATTTCAATTGCGGTTGGAATTGTCGATCCGTCTCCAGCAGAAGCATATTTATTGGCACCTCGGTGCTCTAAGAGATCCTCATTATAGCCCGTTCTGATGTAAGATCCTGAAAACGATAATCGATCTGAAAACTTGTGATTTAAAGAGGTCGTAACGATATAGGTTTCCTCTTTTAAATAATCATTTGTTGAGTTTAATGAATTTGAAGTTTTTGTAGAATAGAGGTTGTCTTCGTAAGTAGACTGCCCACGGTCTAGATTTCCATTGGAACTGCTGTAGATCAAATCAAAATTTACGCTCGTTTTATCATTCGGAAGAAAAGAAAGGGAAGGAGCTACAACAATATTTTTGTCATATTGCAAATCCCTGAATGAGTTGGCATTTTCGTAACCTAAATTCAAACGGTATAAAAGCGATTTATCTTCGGTTAAAGGCCCTGTAAAATCAGCTAAAGCTCTTAAAGTATTAAAACTTCCGGTAGAAAAACTCACGCTATTTGCTGCCTGATCTAATGGCTTTTTAGTCACACGATTTAAAACCCCTCCAGGAGAAGCATTTCCAAACAAAGCAGATGATGGTCCTTTTAAAACTTCAACACGCTCCAGATAATTTGCTAGAGGCTGTTTCCAAAACCCTGTAGAGGTTCTCATACCATTTAGCAATTGCGTATTGCTTCCTCCGTTTATTCTAAAGCCTCGAATGGAGATATCGTCGTAAAAAGTAAACTGGCTTACCCCGCTGAAATTTTTTACCACTTCGCCAACACGAATTGCGCCTTGATCTGCTATTAATTCTTTGGTAGCGTAAGAAACGGCCTGAGGTAAGTCCTTTAAAGCGATTTCTGTTTTAGCGCCAATAAAAGATTTTGTATTTCGATAAGATTTTTCTTTTCGTCCTGTAATCTCTACAGTCTGCAACGTATTGATGTTTTCTTTTAAAGTAATGGAAATATCAATATTTTCATTTTCATGTAGTTCAACATTTTTTTCTTCAATTATAAATCCCATTGCAGAGATAGATACAATATAGTTTCCAGAAGCAAGATTGGTAATTTCAAAATTTCCCTTGTCATCAGAAATAGTATTTTTTTTAAGGCTTTTTATAGATATAGAAGCATAAGAGACAGCTTCGTTATTTTCGGAAACAATTTTTCCAGTAATTGTAGCATTTTGTGCCAAACCAATATTTATAAAGGCAAGCAGTAATAATAATGAGAAATTTAATTTCATGGCGGTTATTTATATTTAGGTTGCAAATCTAATATTATTTAGACTAAATACAAATAACATTCTTTGGCATAAATTTTTAAATAGTAAATTCACTATTTGTAATCCGATTTTTTAGTAACTCTATTTTTTTATTTTTATCCTACTTAAAACAAAGGGTATTAATTAAATTGATCTTTCTTTTAAGGTTTAATTGTTTTATTTTCAGTATTTAAGGTGGTTTATGATGTAGAGAAACCTTATTTTTTATTTTAATAATCAAAGAAATAATTTCGACAATTTTTAAAATGAAAATCTTAAAACAAAGACCAAAAGTAGTTACCTTTTAGTAACTGAATTTTAATAAAGCATTTACCATCTTACTTTAAAAAAAGTCATTTTTTGAATGTCTGCTTTAATTTTAATATACAGAAAGTATAACATAAGGATGCCAGTTATTTTTTTTTTGATAGTGTCAAGTCCGTTAGGGTTAATCTTTTTATTGCGTAGAAATATTGCGCGAAATTAGCTTACTCAATCATTTCTGTAAAGATTTACAGTATATTTGATTGTTCAATAAATTATTAAAAACAGGTAATATATATGTTTGAGCTGGATAGGGAAAAATATTTAGGTAGTACTAAAAATATATTTAATACGAATCAAGGCATATCCGTTGTTGAAACAGAGTATAATAATAAAGTTTATGAGGGATGGCACTCTCATAATAATGCACACATAACGCTATTCTTAAAAGGAGGAACAACTGAGAAAAGAAAACACTTTACTGAAACTGTTGGTTCTGGTTCTTTGTTATTTTACCACAGCGATGAACTGCATTTGAACCAAAAAACGATTTTTCCTTCAAAAAATATTAATTTAGAAATCGAAGAAAATCTTTTCAAAGATCTTGAGATTAATGAAGCTGTGATTGAAAAATCGATTCAGAACAGTGCATTAGCCAAATTTTTGATTCTGAAAATTTTTAAAGAAACCCAGGCTCCTGATCCGTTTTCCAGTGATACGATTAAAATGCTGTTTGCCCAATTATCCAATGCTAATGAGCATTTGGAGCGATTTGAAAAAAGTCCGTTTTGGGTAAAAAGTTTAAATGAACTGCTGAACGACTGCTGGAATGAAAACCCAAACTTACAGGATCTGGCACAAGTTTTACAATTAAACCCAATTACGATCTCAAAACATTTTCCTAAATATTTTGGCTGTACTTTAGGCGAATACATGCGTCGAATTAAAATTAATCGTTCGCTATCGCTGGTACAATCCAACGAAATTAATCTAACCGAAATTGCGTTTGAATGCGGATTTGCAGATCAAAGCCATTTTATAAGAACTTTTAAAGCGCAAACCGGATTTTTGCCTAAACAATTTCAAAAATTATAATAGAGGCAAATTTCATTCTATTTTTTGTTTTTAATGCGGGATACTTTTGCCTCATCATTAATTATAAAATAAATCAAATGGAAACCCTTACCAGAAAACAAAAAATATTCAATTTTCCTGTAGTCAAAATTATTCTTGCTTTACTTACTTTCATGGCGGTTGTTATTATCGGTCAGCAGATTGCAGTAAAATTACTATCCTTAACATCGCTTGATAAAGACTACAGAAACCTTTTAAAAGGTCTTTTTGTTTCTTCAGCATGCATTTGCAGCTATACTCTTTTCTTTAAGAAATACGATAAAAGAAGCATAACGGAATTTGCGGTAAAAGGACTTGTAAAAAATCTAACCATTGGGGTTCTGACTGGTTTTGTTTTGCAGTCGTTTACTATTTTAGTAATGTATCTTAACGGAAATTACAGCGTTTTAAAGATCAACCCTGTATCGTTTATCCTGATTCCTTTTGCCATAATGTTTACAGTTGCCATTATTGAAGAAATATTAGTGCGCGGTATTATATTTAGAATTGTAGAAGAAAAATTAGGGAGTTACATTTCCCTTACTATTTCTTCAGTGTTATTTGGCGTTTTTCACCTAGCAAATCCTCACGGCACATTAATTTCTGGAATATGTATCACAACTGCGGGTTTTATGCTGGGTGCTGCTTTTATTTACAGCCGTAATTTATGGATGCCGATTGCTTTACATTTTGCTTGGAATTTTACGCAGTCTGGTATTTATGGAGCCGTAACATCTGGAAATGAGAAAACAAGCAGTTTACTGGAAGCAAAGATACAAGGTCCAGAATTTATAACTGGAGGTGCATTTGGCCCAGAAGGATCAATTCAGGCAATACTTTTCTGTGCGCTTGCAACCGTCTTATTGCTGATTTTATGCCAGAAAAACGGAAAAATAATAAAGCCTTATTGGAAAAGGTATTAGAAATTTGAAAAACTATGGGCAGCAGCTTGAATGGGAAGTGTTAACGACTTTCTTTTAAAATACCTACCTAATTATAAAAACAATAATTTAATACGGGTTATTGTTACCGCTAATTTATCATATCCTTTATGAATAAACTTATTTTATTATTTTTTACAGCTTTAATTAGCAGTATTCTGATTGTATTAAAGTAACATTTTTTTTAAATTCTAAACGGTACAGGAAAATCAAAAGGATTCATCCTCGTTAAATGATGCAGGCTCAGAATTATTTATAGTATTTGAAACTACAATAAATTATAGACCTCCAAAATCAAATGATTCTGGAGGTCTTTTTGAAATACTTTATTTTATCTCTTCTATAGATTTTACTTTGAAAGTTTACAGTCTTTATTCTGTTTTCATTTTTCTCTGAAATTCCTTTTCTACATCAATATATTGGTCATTAGAAACATCAAAAGTTACTTTTTTTATTGTACCGCCCGCGAAGGGGAATTTGTATCCATAGTTTTTGCTTACTGGATCACCAACATCATATCCGACAGCAAGTCCTTCGCCGCTATTTAATGAGTATCTATGCGGTTGCGTACGAAATGGCGCTTGCGCTACGACTTTATAATCTATATACAGTTTCATTGTTCCCAGACATTCTGCTTTTGGACTCATCTTTTCTTTTACAAATTCTACTCCAATGATATGCTTACCAGCTGGCATCGCATAGCTTAGTTTTTGCAAGGGATCTAACCCAAGGAAATTATATTCAAAATTTATTTTTTTATCTTTTAAGTATAATGAATAGCCCCCAAATCTTGATCCTTGCGATACAATAACTCCTTTTGCTTCTGATTTTAAATCTACTTCTGCAAAAATTTTAAATGAACGTCCAGTAGTTGATGCTGCATTTGCTTCTGGAACTGAATTGGTATTGGGATAGTAAGTATATTTACCGTCAGGAGGAACAGCAACATAATATTCAATTTTCACAAATTCAAGAATAGAAAGATCGTTGAGTGGCAGTACATTGTTTTTTTTAGCTTCGTCCATCCATAATTTTTTCATTTCTTTTACCTTTTCAGGATATTGGGAAGCTAAATCGTTTGACTGTGACCGATCGATATCGGTGTGGTATAGTTCCCATTTGTCTTTATCGAAATTACCTATATTAGACGGAAGTGGACCATGTACAGCAGTTGCTATCCAGCCCTCTTTCCATATCCCTCTTGTTCCTAACATCTCATAGTACTGGACTTTCTTTTGAGTGGGGGCATTGGCATCTTTAAAACTTGAGATCATAGAAACTCCAGCCAAAGGTGTTTGTTTTATTCCGTTGACATATTCAGGCATTTTGACACCACAAGCCTCTAAAATCGTAGGTACTATATCTGTTGAGTGATAATACTGGCTGCGCATTTCTCCGCGGGCTTTAATTCCTTTAGGCCAGCAGATAACTAGCGGGTCACAAGTTCCTCCGCTGTAGCCTGAATAGCGTTTATACATTTTATAAGGCGCCGAAAAAGCCATTGCCCATCCCGTAGGGTAATGATTATAGGAATCAACTGTTCCCAATTTATTAATTTTAGCGATATTATCTTTTACATCATCGGGATAGGAGTTAAAGAAGTAATTTTCATTTACTGATCCATTTGGACTTCCCTCACCGGAGGCACCGTTGTCTGCAGCATATAAAATTAGAGTATTTTCATATTGCCCTGATTCTTTTAAGTATTTAATTACTCGGCCAATCTGAGCATCGGTATATTCAGAATATCCTGCAAATACTTCGGCCATGTGAGAGAATAACTTTTTTTCTTCGGCTGAAAGTGTATTCCATGGGCGCACCATATCCTGCTCTGCGAAAGTTCCTTCGGGCATTGGGTTTTCAGGAGTCAGTTTTGTATCTTTCGGAAGGACACCTTTATCAATCATGCGTTTAAGCACCCAGTCCCTGTAGGCTTCATATCCATCATCAAATTTGCCTTTGTATTTATCAATATACTCTTTAGGGGCATGGTGAGGCGCGTGATTGGCTCCTGGGCAGTACCACATATACCAAGGTTTATCTGGACTTGCCTGTTTGGAGTCACTAATGTATTGGATAGCTTTATCTGCAAGATCTTTTGATAAGTGATATCCTTGGTCTGGTAAATAAGGCTGATCAATAGCATGGTTATCCTCTGTCAGCGCAGGATACCATTGGTTGGTTTCCCCGCCAATGAAACCGTAATAGCGATCAAATCCCTGTCCCAGAGGCCAATCTTTTTTAGAAGCGCCCATTCCAAAAGCGTCAACTGGTACGTTATGATTTTTGCCAATCCAGAATGTGGAGTAACCAGCATCACGAAGAATTGTGGCAATCGTGGCATTTGATTGTGGGATATGGCCACTGTAGCCAGGATATCCTGCTGCAGATTCAGCAATTGTTCCATAGCCGTTCTGATGATGGTTGCGCCCTGTAAGAAGTGTTGAGCGTGTAGGTGAGCAAACGGAAGTAGTATGCCACTGCGTATAGGTTAGCCCATCCGCTGCCAGCCCGTCTAAGACAGGCATATTTACCCGTCCTCCATACGGCGACCACGTAGCCTGACCTGTGTCATCATAGAGTATAAATAATACGTTTGGTGAATCTTTCGGAGCTTTAGAATAGAGAAAAGCATCCCAGTCTGGTTTTGAATCCCTGATATCTAGTTTGATATCACCTTTAAAATCTGCTGGCGGATTTTGCGCTATCGTTATTGCTGAAATACAGAGAATAAACAATAGAGGATAAATTGATTTTGCTTTCATAGGAGATAATTTAGCTATTAAAATTAATTAATCTCTAGAATCATATAGATTAAACGGACAGCCCTTTTGGTTGCATATTATAACATGCAACCAAGTTTTTTTAAAACATACTCAATTCTAGTTTTTGTAGGTTTTGACTTTGTTGCATTTTTTATTTTTTCAAAATGCTATGCGCCACAACTCTGCCATAAAAGCTAGAACTTGTGAAATAGCTTTAAAAACATTTTAAATTTTTATGGCATAAAGGACAGCAATTCTAGTTAGTTTCTTTTTGACTGTTTTCAATTGTCGTAATTTTTTTTAGTCTGATTTTGGCCAGTTAGTGGAGGATGTAATATTAAAATAAATTTACAACCATTAATTAATCATCTTTACTTTCTAAAATTTTTTATTTGAGGAAAAGCAAGGGAATAGTAGAGAAATAGTGTTTTAGATAAAATGAGCGTAGAAATAATTCTCGTTTTAGACCACAGCAATCAGGCTGTATATAAAAATAGGCTTAAAAATTGGAGTTATGCGGATGGATCATCTGATAGAAAACTGGAACTTTTTGGCGGTATACAACTATCATTTTTTGCAAACATTTATTTTTTGAACTTGTATGTTTTGTCAGAAATAAAAAAGACTTATTAAATAAAAAAAAATGTTAAGATGTTGGTTTTCAGTATATTTTGTATATTTTTGTTAGGCATTTAATTCTCTTAGTGTTTTTAAAAGTATAGGAATTGTTTTTTGGATGGCCTAGTTATTATGCGAGATACTTTTTATCGCTATAGTAGCATTGCAATTTTCTAAATAGTATAGAATTTAGCTGGCTGCAGATTTTCATTTAAAAGAATAAATGAGAATCACAATCTTAATTATCTTATTGTATAGATTAAGGTTGGAGAATATTCCTTTGTAAACTTTATTCTACGCCAATTTAACAAAAATAATTGCAATATTTTTTCCTTGCTTTTTTTTTAAGTATTTCTATTTTGAATCTGCTATAAGCCAAAACCTATAACAGCCTTACGATTAAAGCAGTGCGCTTTAATATTCTCTACCGCATTTTACACTCTGAAATTTAGTTTTTAAAGGCGTTTGTCCAAATTGGTATTAAATGCTGATTTATATTATCAACTTAACAAATCTATTATTCTGTTAAAAATTTTACGGAGCATTAGTTTTCGTAATATGGTTCCTGCGTCCTTAAATAAAATATAAAATATGAGAACAAAATTACTTTTCTTCGTCATTCTGTTAGTTACATGTTCAGGTTATGCACAGCAAGATGCGCAGTACACCCAGTATATGTACAATACAATAGCCATAAATCCTGCCTATGCAGGTTCCCGTGGAGTATTTAGCGTATTTGGCCTTTACCGCACCCAATGGGTTGGTCTTGATGGAGCGCCAGAGACCAGCAGCTTCTCAATCAATACGCCGATAAACAACAGCAGATTAGGCATCGGAGCTTCATTGGTCAATGACAAGATTGGCCCTACCAATGAAAACAACATCTCAGTCGATCTGTCTTACACCATTCAGACCTCTGCAGATTTTAAGCTTTCGTTTGGAATCAAAGGAACGGCAAACATCTTCAATTTGGATGTAAACAAACTAAATCCTGCAGATCAGGGCGATCCCCAGTTTCAGGATTTGAACAGCAAGTTCTCTCCAAACGTCGGAGCTGGAATCTACTGGCATTCCGACAAAGCATACATTGGCCTGTCAGTTCCAAACTTTATTGAAACAAACCGTTACGACGATAATGATGTTGCCATCTATAAAGACAGAATCAACTACTACCTAATTGGAGGCTACGTATTCGATCTTGACAAATACCAGTATATAAAATTCAAGCCCGCCATTCTAGCCAAAATGGTTCAGGGAGCGCCATTGCAGGTGGATGTTTCTGCGAATTTTATGTTCTATGATAAATTTATGATTGGCGCGGCCTACAGATGGAGCGCTTCTTTAAGCGCTATGGTCGGGTTCCAGATCACAGACGGACTTTATTTGGGCTATGGCTACGATCGGGAAACCACCAAATTGAACAACTACAATTCAGGTTCGCACGAGATCTTCCTGCGCTATGAATTCTTCTCCAACAAAGGCAAAATGACAACCCCTCGTTTCTTCTAAAAATAAGGCATCATGAAAAACTATACACTACTTTTCGCTGCAATCATAGGCGCTTTTTCATTCGGCAGCCATGCCCAGCAGGCAAAAATAAATGCTGCAGACAAAAAATATGACAGCTACGCTTATGTCGATGCAATAAAGACTTATGAAAAAGTTGCGGCCAAAGGCTACAGATCTGAAGACATGTTTAAAAAACTGGGAAATGCCTATTACTTCAATTCAGATTTCCAGAACGCGGCAAAATGGTACGGCGAACTGTTTGCCATGAATCCAAATCCCGAGCCGGAATACTATTTCAGATACGCGCAATCTTTAAAATCTGCTGGAGATATCGCCAAAGCCAACAGGCTTTTGGAAGAATTCAATGCCGTCTCAAAAAATGACAGCAGAGGAAAGCTCTACAGAGAAGACATAAACTATCTCGACCAGATAAAGGCAAATTCTGGGAGGTACCAGATAGAAGATGCGGGCATCAACAGCCAATACTCCGATTACGGGTCATTTGTGTACAATAATAAAATCTACTTTGCATCTGCGCGGGATACGGGAAATTTTGTGCAGCGCAAGCACAAATGGACAGGAGAATATTTCACCAATATCTATAATGCCGATCTGGATCCCGCAACGGGAACCGCATCAAAAGCGAATAAATTTAAATCGGCCATAAACACCAAATTTCACGAAGCTTCCCCTGTCTTCACCAAAGACGGAAAAACAGTCTATTTTACCAGAAACAACTATATTGGCGGCAAGAAAGGAAAGGACGAAAATAAAGTCACTTTAATCAAGCTTTACAGAGCCGAACTGGGAAAAGACGGCAAATGGACCAGCATTGCCGAGCTTCCATTCAACAGCAACAATTACAGCACAGCCCATCCGGCTTTGAGCCCAGACGAGAAAACGCTGTATTTTGCTTCCGATATGCCGGGATCTTTTGGAGAGTCAGATCTGTATAAAGTAACTATAAATCCAAATGGCGGGTTTGGCCCTCCGCAAAATCTCGGAAATGCGGTTAATACGGAAGGAAAAGAAACCTATCCCTACGTTACCAGCGAAAACGAGATTTATTTTGCTTCTGACGGGCATCCGGGTCTGGGAGGATTGGATGTTTTTGTGGCCAATATTGACAATAGCGGAAAAGTGGGCAACATTCAGAATGTCGGGGCAGATGTCAATTCTCCAAAAGATGATTTCGCGTACATTATTGATCCTGAAACCAGAAGAGGATTTTTCACTTCCAACAGAGATGGCGGACAGGGCTCTGATGATATCTACAGGTTCCTAGAAACCAGAAGGCTCAAATGCATCCAGCAGCTGTACGGAATAATATCGGATGCAGAAACGGGGCTTGCGCTTCCGAGAGCAAAAGTCACTCTGTATGATGATCAGATGAATCTTAAAAACTCTGCCGCTGCAGACGGTTCCGGAATGTACGCCTTTGATGTGGAATGCGGAAAAACCTATTTCGTAAGAGCTGAAAAGCCAGAATTCGCTACAAAAGAAGTAAACATAACCATAGACAAAACAAGCGGCAAGACCAACCTTCCGATTGCACTGGAAAAATCAACCTGTAAGGTTACCGTGGGCGATGATTTGGGAAAATGCTTCGGAATCAAAATGATCTACTTTGATTTGGACAAGTCTAACATTAGAACAGAAGCGGCGCTGGATCTGGAAAAAATACTCGTGGTCTTAAACGACAATCCAAGCATGAAGCTGGATATCCGCTCGCACACAGACAGCAGGGCATCGCACCAGTACAACGAAGCGTTATCTGACCGTCGAGCCAAATCGACCATCCAGTGGCTGATTAAAAACGGAATAGCGCCTAACCGACTAACCGGAAAAGGATATGGCGAAACAGAATTGGTAAATAAATGCGCAGACGGCGTGCCATGCACTGAAGCAGAACATCAGGCCAACAGACGAAGCGAATTTATTATTACGGCTTTATAACCTAAAAAAACAGATAAACAAAAAAAGCTGCTATCATTAAAATTTACAGATAATGTAGTCAGCATCAAACATTCTTAAAATTCTAAACAGTGTTTTAACTTTCATTAAATAAAATGCAGTTTGTCACATTTGCTAAATTAAAAAATTGTCTTATTCTGTTAGTTTTAAAATGTTTAGAGGCTTAATTGTATTCAATATTAACTGAATTTTGCACGCCCTTTCTTCAAAGGAATTTAGAAAATTAAACAAACAAATGCGACCAGACTTTTTAAAGCCTAATGATGGCTTACGAACATTTAGGGAATATTTGTTTAATAAAAAAGATATTTTATGAGAACAAAAATTATTTTAATTCTAACATTGTTGATCTTGCCTTTTATTACTAATAAGGTTTTTGCACAAACTGTTTCTGGCGTGCCAAGCAATACTGGCTGTCAGAACAGCGGAATTGTTACAGCAAGCAGCACAGGTTTAGGAACAACACCTCAATATCAGCTATTAAGAGCGGGTGTGGTTGTTTCTCCAGTTCCAGGAGATATAACTCAGTTTACAAATGACCCTGTATTTACAGGGTTAAGCTCTGGAACGTATGTCGTAAACGGAAGAGCTACATCTGGAGGATCTGTTTTTTCCAGTAGTAACATTACTGTTACTGATGGGTATACTTCAATGATTGTAAGTACACCAACAAAAGTTGCTAATTGTGTTGGTGGCACCGCACAATTAATATCCACCATAACAAACGGAAAAGCACCTTTTACTTATACTATTGCTACCCAAGCGGCGCCGGGAACTATATTACAAAACAGTGGGCCTATTTCAGCTAATACTTTTACTTTTAATGGTCTTACAGCGAATAGTTATATTGTAAGTGTTACAGATTCCTGCGGTCAAACTGTAACAGGAGCAACTTCTATTACTAATCCTACCTTAACTCTAAATGATATTAAATTAGGTTATGTTGTTTATCCAGGTTATTCAACTGCTTATAATTGTAATACGGGATTATACGCATTTAATTCAGCAAGTTTTCGATACGTTTCTACCAGTACCGTTCTTTCTGCAGCAGATGCAGCCAATTTTACATGGAAAATTAAATATCAGGGGCAATTATATGGACAAGATATAACAGGAGATGGTTTAAGTGATGTGGGAGGAGCAGGATATTATCCTTTGCAAGATAAAATTCCTATGCCTGCTATTGCTACTAGAGATGGTATAATTGCCGATCTTGCTAATATGAGAGCAGTTTTGATTGATAATTGCGGTAATACAAAAGAGTTTCCGTTTAGTATTTCTTATAACGCAATTGCTACTAGTAACTGTGGAGGAAATGGTCAACTACGTATAGGCCCTTCTTCACTAGCATGTCTTCCGATTAATGCAACTTTTACAAATATTGCCAACTCTGCTGATGTGATTCAAAAAACATTAACTGCTAATGTTAATATTTATACAGGTTTTACTGCTGGGGCAACATATCATATCACATACGTAGATGCAGGAGGAAATACAACAGGTGATTTTAATTTGCCTGTTTCACAAAATATAACAATTCCTGCAGTCCCTACTATAACACTAGCACAATATGCTTCGTCGCCAAGTTATAATTATTTAAATTACGGTTCAATTGGAGTAAATATAAGCCCTTATCAAACAGGAGATGTAGTAAGTTTTGTCGTAACAGCATCAAATAATCCTCTGGTTCCAATTGGGTATAGCGAAACTACTACTGTTGATAGTGGAGGATATGCTAATATTCATAAAGTAAATGCTACAGATCCTGCAGGTAATTGGCCTAAAGGTAATTACACTTTAGAATTTACTACTCCTTGTGGTGTAAAAAGTATTAATATAGCTATAGCAGGATTTAATCCTGTTATATCAAATAATGGTAATTCTACATCACCAGTTTGCGGAGGATTTAATTACGCTATGATAGGAACATTTGATAGTCCTACTTCTTATCAAGTAGTTATAGTTTCAGGACCTTCAAATGTAGGACAGACAAGAGATATGGCTAATTCAACTTCTTCACTTCCTTTTAATGGTTTGGGTTATGGAACTTATGTTTTTGGACTTCGAGTTAAAGGAGGAGGCACAATTTTACTTAGTGAAACCATCACGTATGATGCTAATAATGCCATTACAGTAGACAAAACTAACACAGGAGGATATGTCTGCGCTTCAGGCGCGACAAATGGAGTTTTAACTATTACAGCAGTATCAAATTCCCCAGCACCAAGTAATGTATTAGAATATGCTCTGAGTACAGATGGAGGTATAAATTATAGTACTTACCAAAGCGGCAACACTTTTAGTGGACTTACTGATGCAACTTATTATTTCAGAATTAAAGATGGCTGCGGAAATGTAATTACACAATCGGCTCAGATTGGAGTAGCCGCTGCACCAGATGCCACTGCAAATGGTCTTAATACCCCTGCAGTGATCTGTGATATGACTTCAGGAACAGTACAGCTGGATGTTGATATATTTGGAGCACTCTCTTACTTATGGACAGGTCCAGGGATAAATGCTTCTAATCAAAACCTTAAAGATCCTTTGGTGAACTATTCAGATCTTAGTGTTGGAGCTAATAATTATACTTGTACAGTTACTCTAGGTGCTCCTTGTAATAGCAGTACAGTTTCTAATTTAACTATTAATGTCAATGCACGTCCGACAGTTGTAATCACAAATCCATCACCAGTCTGTAGTCCAGGTACTATTGATATTACATCACCTGCAATTACAGCCGGAAGCGCTTCTGGATTAACTTATACTTATTTTTCAGATGAGCAGGCTTCAATTCCCGTTACAGATCCTACAGCGATTACAGTAAAGGATACCTATTATATAAAAGGAACGGACGTTAATGGGTGTTTTACTATTTTGCCCGTTGATGTAACCATTAATGACCTTCCAACTGCCGTAATTGGTTACCTCACAACTTCCTTCTGTCAGAGCGGAACCGCAGTTCCTGAAGAACTAGAAACATCAGGTGGAATCTATACTTCTGATCCTGGATTAATAATTGATGCTAACACGGGAGAAATAAATTTGGCAGCTTCTACAATAGGAATCCATACCATTACTTATAGTTTCGATGATGGAAGTTGTTCTAATAGTATTACTTTAGATATTACCATTAATGCACTTCCTACAGCTTCAGTAAGTTATCCAAGCGGAACTTACTGCAATAGAGGAACGGTATCTTCTGTAGAGACAGGGACAACAAATGGCCTTTATAGTGCAGATCCTGGATTAAGTATTGATGAAGCAACGGGTCAAATAGATCTCGCTTCTTCTACACCAGGAACTTATACGGTAACTTATGCTTTTAATAACGGAACATGTTCAGATACTGTCTCAACAACTATTACTATTACCCCTACAACACTTCCATCTCCTCTGGCAGATATAACAGGTCAGTGTGATGCAACAGCTGCAGCGCCAACCCTTACAGATCCATGTGCTGGAACTATTACAGCAACAACTCCAACTGTTTTTCCAATCACAACTCAAGGAACTACTGTTGTAACCTGGACATTTGATTATGGAAACGGATATACCCAGACAGTAAACCAGAATGTAATTATTAAAGATACATTTTCGCCAGTGATGCCAATATTAGCAGATGTAATAGGACAGTGTGATGCAACACCGACTGCGCCAATAGCAAATGATGCCTGTACAGGTGCGATTACAGGAGTAACAACAAACGTATTTCCAATTACGGCAAAAGGGACTACGGTTGTTTTGTGGACATTTGATGATGGTAACGGCAATATTTCATTTGCAAATCAAAATGTTATTATAACAGATACTACTGCACCAACTGCACCAGTATTAGCAGATCTAACAGGAGAATGTTCAGTGACACCAACAGCGCCAACTACGACAGATAATTGTGACAGTGGCGTAATTACAGGAACCACAACAACAGTTTTTCCAATTACAGTTCAGGGAACAACAGTGGTAACATGGAGTTTTACAGATAGTTCAGGAAATACTGCAACAGCAGACCAAAATATAATTATAGATGATGTAACACCGCCTGCAGTGCCGGTATTGGCAGATGTAACAGCAGAATGTTCTGCAACACCGACAGCACCGACAACAACAGATGCGTGCGCAGGAATAATTACAGGAACGACAACAACAGTTTTCCCAATTACAGTTCAGGGGACAACAGTGGTAACATGGAGTTTTGATGACGGAAACGGAAATATTTCGACAGCAGACCAGAATATAATTCTGGATGATATAACGCCTCCAGTTATGCCAGTTCTGGCAGATGTAACGGGAGAATGTTCTGTAATGCCTACAGCACCTACAACGACAGATGCGTGCGCAGGAACAATTACAGGAACTTCAACAACAGTTTTTCCAATCACAGCGCAGGGCACAACAGTGGTAACATGGAGTTTTGATGACGGCAACGGAAATATTTCAACAGCAAATCAAAATGTAATCGTTGATGATGTAACACCGCCTGTGGTGCCAGTATTAGCAGATGCAACGGGAGAATGTTCTGCAACACCAGCCGTTCCAACAGCTTTAGATGCCTGTGCAGGAACAATCACAGGAACGACAATTACTGCTTTTCCGATAACTACTCAGGGAACAACAATAGTAACATGGAGTTTTGATGACGGAAATGGAAATATTTCAACAGCAAATCAAAATGTAATCATTGATGATGTAACGCCTCCAGTCGTGCCTATTCTGGCAGATGTAACAGCAGAATGTTCTGCAACACCAGCCGTTCCAACAGCTTTAGACGCCTGTGCAGGAACAATCACAGGAACTACAATGACTGCTTTCCCGATAACTACTCAGGGAACAACAATAGTAACATGGACTTTTGATGACGGCAACGGAAACATTTCAACAGCAGACCAGAATGTAATTATTGATGATGTAACACCGCCTGTTGTGCCGGTATTGGCTGATATAACAGGGCAGTGCAATGTAACTCCGATTGCTCCGACAACCACAGATGCCTGTGCAGGAATAATTACAGGAAGTACATTAACAGCTTTTCCAATAACTGCGGCAGGAACCACAATTATTACATGGACATTTAATGATGGGAATGGAAATAGTGTGACAGCAAATCAGAATGTAATTATCAGCCAGATAGCTTTGGCAGGAGCTGAAACTGCAGCATGTTCCTCAACGCAGCTGGGATATAATATTACTTTATCAGTAACAGGCCAGGGTCCGTTTACAGTTACAGGAACAGGAGCGCCAGGAATCTGGACAGGAAACAGCTGGACATCTGGACTAATAAATTCAGGAACCAATTATAATGTAAACATTCAAGATTCAAGTGCCTGTAATACAGTAAGTGTAAATGGAATTTCACCAAACTGCTGCAGCTTCAACGTTATTTGTCCTACTTTCCAGCCCATGACAGTGCAATGTTACGATGAACTTCCTTCGGCAGTAAGTTTAACAGAAGCGCAGTTCGAAGCTTTAGGAAACGGCGACGGACGTATTGCTGACAACCGATGTGGTGTGGTTGAAATTACAGCATCAAACAGTGCCGACCAAGGGTGTAATTCTAATATAACAAGAACCTATACTATAACAGAATATGCAGATCCAAATAATAACGGAGTTCGCGATGCTGGCGAAAATACAGTTTTAGATACGGCAACTTGTATACAATCTATATTAATTAGGGATACAACAGCACCAGTATTTGCAGAAACACTTCCTGACGCTATAATAACTGCGGATTGCGACACTATACCTCCAGCACAGATTTTCACAGCTACTGATAACTGCAGCAATGCATCAGTTCTTTACAATGAACAGAGAATTGATGGTGACTGCGCCAGCAGATATTCCCTTATCAGAACCTGGACGGCATCTGACCAGTGCGGTAATGAGAATTCATTTGTACAGACCATAAACGTATCCTGTGTCGAAGAGGTTTATAATGCTGTATCAGCAAACGGTGACGGATTAAATGATAGTTTCTTTATTAAAGGAATAGACTGTTATCCTGACAATACTGTAAAAATCTACAACAGATACGGGGTTATTGTCTACGAAAAGAACGGCTACGACAACGTAACAAATCCTTTTCAGGGATTCTCAGACGGACGTTCTACAATTGCAAGAGGAAATAAACTTCCTACAGGAACTTACTTCTATACCTTAGAATATGACAGCAATGGAAGAAGAATAGAAAAAGCGGGATATCTATATGTAAGCAACCAGTAATTTTATGGATGATTACTGATTGAAAAACATTATTTAACTAACAATTAAAAGACAGCTGTACTTTAACAGCTGTTTTTTTTTATGCTTTCCCTACAGTTTTTTGACATTCTTAAAGAAGACTAAAAAAATACCCTATACTACAAGTTTAAAAACTTTTACTGGCATTTATAGTTTTAATTACAAAAGAACTTTGGTGTTTCATAATAAAATATTAATGACTGTTGTATTTGTTTGATTATCAGTTTTTTTTAAAATAATGATAATTAAAATGCATGCATGATTTGAGACTTTATTTTGAAAAAAAAAAAAAGTAATCGATAATTTAAATGCTATGAAAAATAAATTACTTCCTCTACTATTTGTATTAGGTAGTTATTCTGCTTATTCGCAAGTCGTAATAGGTAAAAAAGAAGTAAACCCTTCTGCTCAGTTAGAAGTTTATTCAAACGACAAAGGGCTTTTAATTCCTCAAATCCCATTAACGGGAAGTACAGATCGTACAACAATTACAAATGGTAATGTAAACAGCTTATTTGTTTTTAATACTGCAACTGTTGCAGATGTTACCCCAGGCTACTATTACTGGTATATTGACAGATGGTGCAGAATTGCACTCTCTAGTGAAATAGGCTCTGCAAAAGGTATTATCAACACGACTATTAATCCTGCAGGAGATCTTATTATTACGTATTCAGATGGAACTTCTGTTAATGCTGGTACAGTAAAAGGAGATCAGGGGCCACAGGGTCTATCAGGTAAAAATGGTGCAGACGGAAAAGGTATCGCTGGCACAGCTGTAGATGCAGATGGCAACCTTATTGTCACCTATACAGATGGGACTACTTCCAATTTAGGAGTGATAAAAGGGATTGACGGAAAAAATGGTGCAGACGGAAAAGGTATTGCGAGTACAACTGTTACTGCCACAGGAAATCTAATTATTACCTATACTGATGGTACAACTTCAGATTTAGGAAAGATAAAAGGCAGTGATGGGTTAAATGGAAAAGATTTTAAATATGAAGATTTTACGCCAGAACAGCTTGCAGCATTAAAAGGTGCAACAGGAGCAACAGGACTTCAGGGGCTTAAAGGAGACACTGGAGCAACAGGACTAAAAGGAGATACCGGAGCAACAGGACTTAAAGGGGAAACTGGGGCAACAGGACTTCAAGGAGACACAGGAGCAACTGGACTTAAAGGAGACACTGGAGCAACAGGACTTAAAGGGGAAACAGGAGCAACAGGACTTAAAGGAGACACAGGAGCAACAGGACTTAAAGGAGACACTGGAGCAACAGGACTTAAAGGAGATACCGGAGCAACAGGACTTAAAGGAGACACTGGGGCAACTGGACTTAAAGGAGACACTGGAGCAACAGGACTTAAAGGAGATACCGGAGCAACTGGACTTAAAGGAGATACTGGAGCAACTGGACTTAAAGGAGATACTGGAGCAACAGGACTTAAAGGAGACACAGGAGCAACTGGACTTAAAGGAGACACAGGGGCAACTGGACTTAAAGGAGACACAGGGGCAACTGGACTTAAAGGAGACACAGGGGCAACAGGACTTAAAGGAGACACTGGAGCAACTGGACTTAAAGGAGATACAGGAGCAACAGGACTTAAAGGGGACACAGGAGCAACAGGACTTAAAGGAGACACCGGAGCAACTGGACTTAAAGGAGATACAGGAGCAACTGGACTTAAAGGAGACACTGGAGCAACTGGAGCAAAAGGTGACCCTGCTACAATTACAAAAGGCAGCTTAATAGCAGGAAGTAGTGCTGTAACTGTTACTGGTAGCGGAAAAGTACTTGATAGTGATTTAACTATTGATATTAATAAAAAAAACCTTACAACAATAACTCCTGCTACAGTATTAAAAGTAGTCAATGGAACTGGTGCAACGCTTACTGATGTGCAGATTAATATGGTGCCAGCTGTTACCAAACCTGCGTATTTATTTACAGATTCTGGGGGAACGATTACTTGGTCACCAGATATGCCATGGGTATTAGGAGGAAATGATGCGGCTGATGGTCTTACAACGGAGAAAAAATTCGGATCAATAACTAATTATGATATTCCATTTATTACCAACAATATTGAAAAAATGAGGTTGACTAAAGGTGGATACTTAGGTATCGGTGGCGTGCCGACGTCAGGTCTTACTCTTATTAATGAAGGAAAAGCTGATGGATTTGATGATTTTAATATTAATGCTTTTACAACTGCAACAAGTCCTTTAATGGGGTTGAATAGAGCTCATGGGACAAGCGCTGGTAGCGCTACAAATCTTGTTAATGGAGATGTAATTGGTACCCTGACATGGAGAAGTTATCTAGGTAGTTTTAAGAATTCATCAACGATAACGGCATATTATTTAGGAGATGGTACTAATAATATATCTGATTTTAGGTTTAATATTTCTGGTGCAGAAGAGATGAGACTGACTGGAGTAGGAAGTAATGTTCCTTCTTTGAGACTTGGAGATGATTTAACCAATGCGAATAGTGTAAATGGTGCGCAAATTATACTTTCTAATGCATCTCTTCCTAGTATTGCCTTTTCACATATCGGTAGTCCTACATATTGGCGAGTAGGATATAATAACGCTAATACTGGATTCTGTGTTTATGAAGGAACTACTAATAGACTTGCAATTGTAAATGGTACAGGATATATGGGAATAGGTACCACGGCGCCAACTGAAAAACTTCATGTAGTTGGGAATATTAGAGCAACTGGATTTGTATCTGCAAATGGAACTATATTAACTTCTGATGCACGTTTCAAAATGAATGTTCAAGATATAGGCAATGCATTAGATATCGTTAAGAACTTGCGTGGAACAACTTATAATTTTGATACGCAGCAATTCCCTGACCGTGGTTTTGTTTCTACTAAACAATATGGTGTAATTGCTCAGGAAGTCGAAAAAATAGTGCCAGAGTTAGTAACAACTGCTAGCGATGGTTATAAAGGTGTAAATTATCAAGCTATGGTACCATTATTAATAGAAGCTGTTAAAGAGCAGCAAAAGCAAATTGAAGCAAAAGATGCTAAAATTAAAGAATTAGAAGAGCGAATGCTTAGAATAGAAAAATTACTAGAAAAATAATTAAAGTAATTAATTCAGAAAAAATCCCGATTGCATTATGCAGTCGGGATTTTTGTTTGGATAGAGAAAAATTTTTACTACAGCGAGTCCATTGCCAATTTTACTACAGCGGAATATTTAAAGTATACTTTTTATAATTTTTAGTTAAAAAATGTCTTAAAGTGTAATAATGAAAACTTTTAGTGGTAAGAAAAAAGCTATAATCAAAGAAACTTTGCCATTCAAAATAGAACTAAAAAGGCAAAACGACTTTAGTGAATACAAATGTTTATGGCAAAGTATATTCTGATTGTAAAGACAAGAATATTTTTCTTTCCTCTTGATTCATTGCAGCTTCTGTTGTCTAGCCAAATATTGAAATAATTTAATAACCCATTAATGATTAAATCATATGAAGAATAGATTACTTCCTTTACTATTTGTTTTAGGTAGTTATTCGACTTACTCACAGGTAGTTGTAGGTAAGAAAGAACCAACCAGTTATTCAGCTCAGCTGGAAGTTTTTGCTACAAACAAAGGTATTTTGATTCCGAGAGTTGCTTTGACAAGTTCGACAGACGCTACAACAATGTCAAATGGTAATATAGACAGTTTATTGGTTTTTAATACGGCCACCGGATCTGATATACAGCCAGGATATTACTATTGGTATATAAACAGATGGTGCAGAATTGCCGTTTCTGGAGAAGCTAATGGTATTGCTGGCGGTAATGGCGCTCCTGGTAAAAAAGGAGAACCAGGCTATCCAGGTGAAGGCGTAACTTTTTACACAGACAATTCAACAGGGAATGTTTATGTACAAAATCCTGATGGAACTTGGACTATAATTAATGGTAAAAACGGAATTGATGGTAGAAATGGAATCGATGGAGGAAATGGTTTACCAGGAACAAAAGGATTAGACGGTACAATCCAGATGTATATTGATTATACAACAGGAATTGTATATGTAAGAGATCCTAAAGATCCAAATAAATGGGTTCCTCTAAATTGTAAAGATGGTAAAGACGGAATTACAGGAGGAAAAGGAGAGCCAGGAGCACCAGGTACTCCTGCCATTGATAGCGGTATTAATATTTACGTTGATAACAATACAGGAATTGTTTATGTAAGAGATCCTGAAAATCCAGAAAAATGGATTCCAATAAATGGTAAAGACGGAAATAATGGTAAGGATGGAATTTCAGGTGGAAACGGTGTACCAGGAACACCTGGAACAGCAGGTATAGATGGAAAAATCCAGATGTATATTGATTATACAACAGGAATTGTATATGTAAGAGATCCTAAAGATCCAAATAAATGGGTGCCATTAAACGGTAAAGACGGAATTGATGGAGGAAAAGGAGAACCGGGAGCACCAGGTACACCTGCCATTGATAGCAGTATTAATATTTACGTTGATAACAATACAGGAATTGTTTATGTAAGAGATCCTAAAGATAAAAATAAATGGATTCCAATAAATGGTAAAGACGGAAATAATGGTAAGGATGGAATTATCGGTATTAAAGGTGATCCAGGTGATCCTGGAGTTGCAATCCCACAAGAGGCGACTATAATTGTTAATGATAAAGGAATTGTTTATATCCTACAACCAGGGTCTGAACCAAAAGAATGGATTCGATTAACTGGTGAAAAAGGCGATAAAGGCGATAAAGGTGATACGGGAGCAGCTGGAAAATCTGCATTTGAGATCTGGAAAGAACTTCCAGGTAAAGACGGAAAAACGATTACTGAATTCTTAGAAGGTCTTAAAGGAGACACTGGAGCAACTGGAGCAAAAGGAGCAACCGGAGCCACAGCATATGAAGAGTGGAAAGGAAAAGACGGCAATGACGGAAAAACATATCAAGAATTCTTAGACGGATTAAAAGGAGCTACCGGTACAGATGGTGCTCAGGGAGCAACAGGAGCATCTGCATATGAAATCTGGAAAGGAAAAGACGGCAATGACGGAAAAACTATCACAGAATTCTTAGAAGGTCTTAAAGGAGCTACCGGTACAGACGGAGCGCAGGGAGCAACCGGAGCCACAGCATATGAAGAGTGGAAAGGAAAAGATGGGAATGACGGAAAAACATATCAAGAATTCTTAGACGGATTAAAAGGAGCTACCGGTACAGACGGTGCGCAGGGAGCAACAGGAGCATCTGCATATGAAATCTGGAAAGGAAAAGACGGCAATGACGGAAAAACTATCACAGAATTCTTAGAAGGTCTTAAAGGAGCTACCGGTACAGACGGTGCGCAGGGAGCAACCGGAGCATCTGCATATGAAATCTGGAAAGGACTTCCTGGAAACGACGGAAAAACTATTACAGAATTCTTAGACGGATTAAAAGGAGCTACCGGTACTGATGGTGCGCAGGGAGCAACTGGTACAGACGGAGCGCAGGGAGCAACTGGAGCCTCAGCATATGAAATCTGGAAAGGACTTCCTGGAAACGACGGAAAAACAATTACAGAATTCTTAGACGGATTAAAAGGAGCTACCGGTACTGATGGTGCACAGGGAGCTACTGGTACTGATGGTGCGCAGGGAGCAACTGGAGCCTCAGCATATGAAATCTGGAAAGGACTTCCTGGAAACGACGGAAAAACAATTACAGAATTCCTAGACGGATTAAAAGGAGCTACCGGTACAGACGGAGCGCAGGGAGCAACTGGAGCCTCAGCATATGAAATCTGGAAAGGACTTCCTGGAAACGACGGAAAAACTATCACAGAATTCTTAGACGGATTAAAAGGAGCTACCGGTACTGATGGTGCGCAGGGAGCAACCGGAGCATCTGCATATGAAATCTGGAAAGGACTTCCTGGAAACGACGGAAAAACAATTACAGAATTCTTAGACGGATTAAAAGGAGCTACCGGTACAGACGGAGCACAGGGAGCAACTGGAGCCTCAGCATATGAAATCTGGAAAGGAAAAGACGGCAATGACGGAAAAACTATCACAGAATTCTTAGAAGGTCTTAAAGGAGACACTGGAGCAACTGGACTTAAAGGAGACACTGGAGCAACAGGACTTCAAGGGGAAACAGGAGCAACAGGACTTAAAGGAGACACTGGAGCAACAGGACTTCAAGGGGAAACAGGAGCAACTGGACTAAAAGGAGATACTGGAGCAACTGGACTTCAAGGAGAAACAGGAGCAACAGGACTAAAAGGAGATACTGGAGCAACTGGACTTCAAGGGGAAACAGGAGCAACTGGACTTAAAGGAGATACAGGAGCAACAGGACTTCAAGGAGAAACAGGAGCAACAGGACTTAAAGGAGATACTGGAGCTGATGGCTTAGGTGGTAAAACTACCGAAGGAGATCACATCAAGATTACAGGAACTGGTAAAGATGCAGACCCTTATGTTGTAAACGCATTACATGTTGAACAAACAGATGAATTTACAGCAACTGCAGGTCAAACTAGTTTTGCATTATCTGGAACACCAGCATTAACAGGTTATAATACATCTAAAGTAAAAATGTATATAAATGGTGTGCGTATAGATAAAGAAGCAATTTCTGTAAGTGGTTCTACCCTTTATTTTGACCCAGCAAAGAATGGTGGTTATGCACTTAAGGTAGATGATAATGTAATAATTGATTATTTTAAATAATAGTAAATTTTGAAATTACGCACTCTTACTTTTTAAGAGTGTGTAGTTTTAAATGACTGATTTTTAGATTTAGAAAATAGAATTACAAAAAATATAATATCAAGAATATGAAAAAAATAATATGCATGCTAGTATTGATCCAGTCTGGGATTATGATGGCACAAACAAAAACTGTCGTTACACCGTATGGAGAAAAAGTAACTTTTTACCCTAGTGCTCCCGGTACTGCAGATAACGGTTTAACCATAACAAGTGGTAATATACAATTAGGCGGTACTTTAATAAAACCTTCTGTTTTAACTACAACAGCAGCAAATACTTTGGCTATACCAGGATTACAGGCTGGTGCAAAAGCAGATGAAATTGTAACCATGGATGCGAATGGAGTATTGCGTAAAATAAAAAATAATAGTTGGGATATTAATGGTAATGCAGGAACTACTGCTGGAACAAATTTTATTGGTACTACTGATTCTCAAGATTTGGTTTTTAAAAGGTCAGGATCCGAAAGCGGAAGAATTGGTATTAATTCTACTTCATTTGGGTATAGTGCTGCTTGGAATAATAAGGGTCAACATACTGTAGGAATTGGTATGAGTGCTCTAAGTGGTAATACTGGGGACTATGTTGTAGCGATTGGTAATAATGTACTTAAAAAAAATTCAGGAACTAATAATGTTGGGATAGGTAATGATGTACTTTCGGAAAACACTACAGGAGGTGCTAATCTAGGTGTTGGTACTCAAACTCTGTCTAATAATACTACAGGAGATTTTAATGTTGGATTGGGTACGCAAGTCCTTGTGTTAAATACTATTGGACGAAATAATGTGGGTGTCGGAGTATATGCACTTAATTTAAATGTTAGTGGGAATGACAATATTGCAATTGGACAAGCTCTTACACATTCTGCAGTTAGTAATAGAAATATTGTAATGGGAAATAGTTCTTTACAAAATTTGACTAGTGGAAATGATAACATCGTTTTTGGTGATTCAGCAGGTTTTTCATTTGGCAATGGAGAAGGAATTCCATTTAATCTTACTTCTTTGAATAGTTCAATTTTAATCGGAAATAAGGCTTTTCCAATGCTTAATAATGATACAAATGAGATTGTTATTGGATATAAAGCAAAAGGAAAGGGATCTAACACAGTAGTAATTGGTAATTCTGATATAACAAGTATTGGAGGTTATACACCTTGGTCTAATTATTCAGATTCTCGTTTAAAAAAGAATATAGTAAGTAGTACTTATGGTTTAGATTTTATCAATAAGTTGCGTCCTGTTCTTTACAATATGAAAACAGGAACTACAGAATTACAATCTGGTTTTATTGCTCAGGAAGTAGAAGCCGCAGCGAATAGCATTGGTTATAAATTCAGTGGTGTTGTAAAACCACAAAGCGATACTGATTTTTATGCGCTAAGCTATGCATCATTTGTGGTGCCGTTGGTAAAAGCGGTACAAGAACAACAAACACAAATAGAATCATTACAAAAAGAACTAAACGATCTTAAAGCGGTGGTTCAAAAATTAATAGATAAAAAATAACTACAATTTTTTACTACTACAAAAACCGGTTGTATTATGCAATCGGTTTTTTTCAACCTTTTTTATTGATCCCTTTTCAGCGGTATTTTTTAATACTGCCTGAAATGCTCGTGATTGCAAATTTGTCTTAATCTGTAATTCTTAAAACTTTTAGGGCCACTTTAATAGGTCGTATAGTGGGAACTTTGCATCGTTAAAAGTCCATATTCTGTTTATGAGTGTTTTAATAAACAGCTGTTTAAGAAAAAGTAATTGCCCTTATGGTATTACAGCAGTCCTGTAGGGAATGAGGGGAATAGAAATTAATTTAAAGCCTAATTGAAAGTATAATTTATATGGTAAATATATACGCTATGAAAAAAAATAACATAGATAAAAAAGTAATGCCTGTTGTGTGCATTGTTAAAAATAGTACCGCACTAGGATTGTTTGCAGGGTTGTTTACTTGCAATATGGTAAATGCACAAATGGTAAACAACGGAGAAGTTAAGGTTGCTGATAAAACTGTAATGGCCGTGTATATGGATTACAGTAACGGAGTAACGGGAGATTTTATTAACGATGGTGAAACTTACATTTTTCAAAACTGGAACAATGACGGTAAAGTAAGTTATACACCAGCTTTAAATGGTAAAACATATTTTGAAGGAAAGCAGCACCAGCTTATTGAAGGTACCAGACAAGCAGACTTTCAAAACATAATTTATGACAACATAAGTGACTTAGTACCTTTTGACCTGACAACTAAAATCTCTGTAGGTAAAAATTCAGATTACAAAAACGGAATTATCAATGCGCTATATGACAACGGTAAAATGATTTTCCTTGAAAATGCGGCTCATACTTCTGCCGGCGATCAGAGTTTTGTGGACGGAAAAGTAGAAAAAAGAGGAGCGGCAGCATTTCAGTTTCCAGTAGGAAATGAATTGTTTTTCAGACCATCTTACCATGCGGCAAACAGTGCTCTAGCCAATGTTTACACGACACAATATTTTTATCAAAATTCTCATCCAAAATATTCTCACGATAGTAAAGACGAAGACATTCTTACTATAAATAATAAAGAATACTGGGTAATTACGCAAGACAAGGGAAGCGAAAATATTGTTTTAAGCCTGTCTCTGGATCACGATACAACACCATCAGAGTTCTTTGTTCAAAATGAAGAAACAGAACTGGCAATAGTGCGCTGGAACGGAACAAAATGGGTAAATGAGCATGGGGTTTTGGGTGACGATATATCTGGAGAAGCGTATACCAAATTATTAACAGGTGAAGTTTCAGGTTATGGAATTTTTACCATGGCAATAGTTAAGAAAATTGATAACCGTGAAATAGACGATCTGACGGTTTATAATGCAATTTCTCCAAATGATGATGGCTATAATGATACCTTCTACATTGAAGGAATTAATAAATATCCAGATAATACAGTAGAAATATACAACCGCTGGGGCGTAAAAGTATATGATGCAAAATCATACAACGAAAGCGATAATATGTTTAGAGGATATTCTGATGGCCGCGTAACGATAAAAAGAGGAGATAAACTTCCAACAGGAACCTATTTCTACATTTTAAAATATAACAGAGACGGAAAAGGCAAGCAGAAAGCCGGTTACCTATATGTTAATAATCAATAAAACAAATACAGTAATAATCTAAGTGTTAAAGAATTAGAACTAATGAAGAAAATTTTTTATGTAATGACAATATTTGTTTTGGGAGTTTTTGAGGTTTCGGCCCAGCAGCAATCCCAATATACACAATATATGTACAATACGATGACTATCAATCCGGCATATACTGGAACCCGAGGTTTACCAAGTATTTTTGGATTATACAGAACACAGTGGGTAGGGCTGGATGGAGCTCCAAAAACAGCCAATTTATCTATAGAAGCACCAATTTCTGAAAATGGCCAGGGATTAGGATTGTCTGTAGTAAGTGATAAAATTGGCCCATCGCAGGAAACAACCTTAACGGCAAACTATTCCTATCCAATTCAGCTTTCGGCAGATTTACGTTTATCTCTAGGTATTAGTGCATCTGGTAATTTTATGCAGGTAGATAATAATAAACTTAATGTAAGAGATGAGAACGATCAATATCTTACTGGTATTATGACTAAAAACTCTCCAAATTTTGGAGCCGGAATCTATTTTCATTCGTCAAAATGGTATGCAGGTTTATCTGTACCAATGATTTTAGAGACTAAATTTTATGATGATGTAAAAACGTCTATCGCTTCACAAAGAATGCATTTTTATGCCATGGGAGGTTATGTTTTTGATCTTAACGAGAACCTAAAATTCAAACCAGCAGCAATGGTAAAAATGGTTAGCGGTGCGCCTTTAGCAGTAGACTTATCTGCAAACTTCTTATTCAATGAAAAGTTGACTTTAGGAGCAGCCTACAGATGGGATGCAGCGGTAAGTGCAATGGCAGGTTTTCAAGTTACTTCAGGACTGAATATTGGTTACGCTTATGATTATGATACACAGAAAATTGGAAACTACAATTCAGGAT
Organism: Flavobacterium tyrosinilyticum; assembly: GCF_023656565.1. Classification (GTDB taxonomy): domain Bacteria; phylum Bacteroidota; class Bacteroidia; order Flavobacteriales; family Flavobacteriaceae; genus Flavobacterium; species Flavobacterium tyrosinilyticum. Next base: position 493,977 of record NZ_JAMOKG010000003.1, on the reverse strand, counting down.
CTCATGAAATCTTCCTTCGTTTCGATTTGTTTTCTGGAACCAAGTATAGACTGGTTACTCCAAGATTCTTTTAATAACTATAAACTAGGATAAAAAATGATATCTAATAAGATAAGAACTGTACTAACAATACTTTGTGTTTGTTTAATGCAAATTGGAGTTGTTAAGGCACAGGATAAAAAGATTGAAAAAGCAAATGAAGTCTACAATAAGTTTGCGTTTATTGAAGCAGGTAAATTATACAAAAATCTGGTAGAGAAGGGGAATAACTCACTAGAAGTGTATACCAAGCTAGGTAACTGCTATTATTTTAACGGCCAATATCCAGAAGCAGCAGATTCTTACTCAAAAGTTTTTAATTCAGGACAAGCCGTAGATTCAGAATTTTATTTTCGATACGCTCAGGCGTTAAATAATACTAAAAAATACAACGAAGCCAATGTTGTAATGAAAAAGTATTATGCCATGACTGGTAAAAAAGATTTAAGTGAAAACTGGAAAGAACAAAAATTAATGGCGGATATTCAAAAAGAATCAGGTCGTTACAATTTTAAACCAGTAAACATTAATACTCCAGTTTCTGATTTTGGAACTGCATTTGATGGTAAAGATAAAGTCTTATTTGCTTCAGCAAGAGATACCGGAGTAGTTATAAAACGCAAACACAGCTGGAATGAAAAATCATTTATGAAAATTTATTCGGCAAAAATTTCTACAGACGGTGGTTTAGAAGACGCAGCTCCTGTTAAAGGAGATATAAATACAAAATATCACCAAAGTAGTGCTGTAGTAACAAAAGACGGTAAATACATGTATTTTACCAGAAATAACTTTATTGACGGGAAATTAGGAGCGGATAGAAATGGTACTAATTATCTTAAAATATATGTTGCCGAAAATGTAAAAGGAGAGTGGAAAAATGTTAAAGAACTGCCTTATCCAATAAACAGTGATGGTTTTTCTTCTGGACATCCAGCACTGAGCCCAGATGAAACGCAATTGTATTTTGCATCAGATCGTAACAACAGTTTTGGTAACTCAGATTTGTACGTAGTAAGTTTGAAAAAAGGAGCTCTAGTTGGAAATGACGTTACGAAACTAAGTGATGAAATTAATACTCCAGGTCGTGAGACTTATCCTTATATGGATGGAAAAGGTATTTTATATTTTGCCTCAGATGGGCATCCAGGATTAGGCGGACTTGATGTATTTGCAGCAATGAAAGATGCTGAAGGAAAATATCATGTCGTAAATGTAGGTGATGGTGTAAATACAGGTTCAGATGACTTTGCTTATACTATTAATGCTGATAGTAAAAAAGGGTATTTCTCTTCAAATAGAGATGGAAATGATAACATTTATAGTTTCACGGAAAATAAACCTGTAATTTTTGATTTTGATATTAGATCACTGATTTTTGGAACAATTACAGAAAATGGTAAGCCAGTGGCAGGTTTCAATGTTCAAATGTTTAATTCAAACGATGAAAGTATTGGAACAACTACAACTGACAATGCAGGGAATTACAAAATTGCTGTAGATCCATATCAAAATTACAGAGCATTGTATACAAAAACTTCTTATGCTGATAAAACGGTAAATACAGAGCAGTTAAAACCTTTAGAGAAAAAAGAAATTAGTTTCGAAATCACTAAAGAAATGGAAGTTGTTGTTGATGGTGAGAAAGTGAAAATTAAAGATGGTGATGATTTAACACAAAAATTAAAATTAAATCCTATTTATTTTGACTTGAATGGTTACAACATTAGACAATCATCTAAAAAAGAATTAAATAAAGTTGTAGCTTTAATGAAAGATCGTCCAAACATAACTATTAAAGTTAATTCTTATACGGATAGTAGAGGAAGAGATGAATTTAATATGAAATTATCTGAGAATAGAGCGAAAGCTACAGTTGATTATATCGTTAATTCAGGTATTGCACAAGAAAGAATTAGTGGTGAAGGATTTGGTGAAACAAATTTATTAAATCATTGTTCAAATGGAGTAAACTGTTCTGAAAAAGAACATGAATTAAATAGACGTTCAGAATTTATCATAAACTTTAAATAATTTTCTTCTTTAAAAAAAAGCTGCTGGTTAATAGAAATATTACCAGCAGCTTTTTTAATACTATTTTTTAAGATTCACTTTTTATTGGATCTTGGTGTTTTTTTATAAAATCATCAGTAGGTTTTCTTTTAAGCTGTTCAAAATATTTAGTGCAAAAATAGGTGAGTTTGGTATAATTAAGCTCATACATAACTGCAGTTAGAGTAGGATATTCTCCGCTTCTAAGGAGCTTTTGGGCAAGATTTATTTTTTCTTCTATAAATAAATTTTTTGGCGTATTGTTGTAACGCGTTTTAAAAAGATTTTTGTATTTAGAAGCAGACATTCCTGCCATACTTGCCAAGAAAGTTAAGGAAGGAAATGGTCCGTATAAATTATTTAATAAATAATTCTTCGTTTTCTCAATTGCTTCGTTTTCAATTTCAGTTAGAGATACACTTTTATTTTTTGTTTCGTAAAATTTATTAAAAAAATTGCCTAATATTTTTAAGGAAACACCTTTTATAAAAGAATCAAAAGTTAAGTCGCGAACTGATTTCTGTTTTATAGATTGAATTAAAAGTATACTATTGCTGTCAATATTGCCATAGTGATAGAATGTTTTTTTGTTTGTTTTGCTTTTCACAAAATAATTTTCTTTTTTTTCAAACCCCCGAATAAAATCATGCAAGAGTTTTTTGTCTATTAACAATCTTAAAGCAATTGTTTGTTCATTAACAGAAGGCTTGAAAGAACTTTCGATTTCATTGTCAAGTATCGCAAGATCCAATTGATTAAAAGAACCTATTTCATAATCAATATTATTAATCTTAATAAGATTGATGTGCTCGCTTAAATCAAAATGAAAAATGAAAATTTCATTGTTAGATTTTTGCCGCGTTAGTTTGATAGGCACTGTTGCAGTTAAATCGGCGTACACAACAGATATACCCTCCATGACTTGAGAAAAATAAAAAAAGCCTTTGCCAATATCTTTGGGTACAATAATCAGTTTATCATCTAATAGCTCTGTGCCCAATTGTTTAACTAAATCATATTGCCATTCTGGAGTTAAAGTATAGGAATGCGTAAATTTTCTCATAGACTATTTATTACGATTAATTATTGGCACTCCTTTACAATTGTTTGTAAAATGCTTTAGGAGACAACCCAAAATGTTCTTTAAATTTTGATGCGAAATAAGAGTTATTAGTAAAATTTAGTTCATCTGAAATCTGAGAAATCGTCAGCTGTTTGTTTTCAAGAAGTTCTTTACCAAGTAATAATTTGTTTTCCATAAAAAAAACATTGGCCGTATCTCCTGTTATTTTCTTAAATAAGGTTTTAAATTTTGATTCAGACATATTAGCCATCTTGGCCATCTGCGTTATACTTGGAAAGTGATCTCTAATATGCTCAATTAAGTACATTTGTATCGCAATAATATGATTTAAGTCTGTTTTGTTAACTGTTTGAGCAATGATTTTTTTTGTAGCTAATTTTTTTAGGTAATTTGAAATTAATAAATGGACAGTGCCTTTTAAGTGCAGATCGAAAATAGCTCCTCCAACTGGCAGCTTTCTCAAATCATTTAAAATATGATAGCTTTCGCTGGTCATTCTGTCAAACCGAATTATCGTATTTTCTTTTGGATCAAGTAGAGAGTCGATATTCTGAATTGCAATACCGTTTTTTTGGGTAAAAGCCTTTAACATACTTTTTTTGATAAAAAAGCATAAGGCAAAAGTTTTACTGCCTTTCTTGACATTATATTCTGAGTCCAAAGATCCATCAATAACAGCTAGGTTGTACTTCCATCTGCCAACATTGTACATAAAATGGTCTGTATTTACGGTAGCTTCCCCTTCTGTTAAGTTGTAATAAAATCCAACAAAATCTTGATTCAAATTTTGTTGTATTAATTGGTAGTTTCTTTTGTATTCTACATTGATGTAATAGGCTAGAATACCATCGCCACAATCTAAAAAATATCGTATTCCTGTTTGGGAATCCTCAGGGAGTCTTATAAAGTTTCCTTCGATTTTTCCTCCAATTTGTGCAGCATAATGCTCTACCCAAGTAAGATCTGCATCATAATAATGTTTAATTATTTTCATGGAAATGTGGATTTGTGTTATAAAGTTAAGATTTTTTAAGAAATTAAATAACTTTTTTGTTTTATAAGTTATTGGTAATTAGTGATGTTGTAATTGTTGATAACTTGAAAACATCAAGCAGTATGCAGTAAAATTTACAGTTGAATTTTTATTACAATGCTGTTTGGTTCTTTATTTCTAATAAAAACACTGTACTTATAATTTTTGGAAGTACTAAATAGGCAAACTTGAATTTGCTAGAGAATCTATTCTCAATTTCTTTAACATACTGGGAATATGTGATTGAAATGAAGTTTAATATTGATTTCACCTTAGACCGTTTTTAATTAATTTGATTTATTTTAATACATTTTAGGCTTTTAGAGGCAAACGGTATGCCTCTTTTTGTATTAATTTGTAAATCAGTAAATTGTATTCTGGTCTATTTTAAAACGTGTAAATCGTCTAGGTAGATTTTGAACGGTTGAGGAATATATCCCCGTTTTTTAAAGAACTTTTTGGTTTAAAGTCTTCCTATCAATTTGCAGGATTTGCGCCGCTTTTGTTTTGTTATTGTTAACAGCTGCCAAGACTTTTAGGATCTGCTCTTTTTCATATTCTTTTAAAGGCTTAAAAAGTGTATCTGAAGACTGGATATGGTATTTTAAATTTTCGGGAATATGATCCAAAGTAATGGTGTCATCGCTCATAATAACCGATCGATGAATTACATTTTCAAGTTCTCTTATATTTCCTGGCCAGTTGTATCTCATTAGAACTTCGATTGCTTTTTCATTTATTTGAACATTCGATTTATTATATTCAAGAGAATACTTTTCTATAAAAAGATGAATTAAGGTCAATAAATCTTCTTTTCGATCTCGTAAAGGAATAGTTCTAATAGTAATAACGTTTATTCTATAATATAAATCTTCTCTGAAAGTGCCTTTTAGAACCATGTCTTCCAGATTGCTGTTTGTGGCACATAAAATCCTGACCTCTATTTTCTCTGGTTTTGTTGCACCAACTCGTAGAATTTCTTTTTCTTGAATAACTCGTAATAGTTTAATCTGTACAGACAAAGGCGCGTCTCCTATTTCATCTAAAAAAATAGTGCCTCCAGAAGCAGATTGAAATAAGCCGATTCTGTTTTCTGAAGCTCCTGTAAAAGAGCCTTTTAGATGTCCGAATAATTCAGATTCTATAAGGCTTTCGGGTATTCCTCCGCAGTTTACTACAATAAAGGGCTGGTCTGCAAGTTTACTGGTAAAATGGATCGCTCTTGCAATCATTTCTTTTCCGGTACCGCTTTCTCCTTCTATAAGAACATTTGCCTTTGTATCTTTTACGCGTTTGATTGTTTCAACTAAATCCCTAAACTGATGCGAATTTCCAGTAAGACCTCCATACGATTTTTCATTATCCAAGTTTAGAAAATTAGTAGAAGCTTTAGGGACAAGTGTTCTTTTCTTAAGTGAATCTAAAATGGTTTTATGGAGTTCTTCGCTTGTAAAAGGTTTTGTTAAGTAATCTAATGCGCCCGATTTCATTGCGTTTACAACATTGTAAACAGATGGAATTCCAGATATTACAAGCTTTGGTATTGCTGGAAAGTGCTCCTCGGCATATTTTAATAGTTCAAGTCCATTTATATTGGGCATATTGAGGTCACTAATCAGTAAGTCTATATCTGAACTTTTTAAGACTTCAATGGCTTCATTTACAGAAGAAGCTTTGTAAGTTCGATAATTGAAAGATTTTAATTGTCTTTGAATTAAATCCAGCATATCATTATTGTCATCGACAACTAATATATTCTCTTTTTTAAAAGTCATTTTGTTTTAAGATAAAGGGATGCGAATGGTGAAAATCGATCCATTTGGAAAATTGTTTTGAAGCGTAATCTCTCCATTGTGATTTTTAATGATGCCATGAACTACACTTAAACCAAGACCGCAACCATAATTGACAGGTTTGGTTGAAAAAAAAGGTTCAAATATTTTTTCTTTTATTGCATCTGGAATTCCCGTTCCTTGATCTTCTATTTTTAGATAAAGATTAGTTTCGTCATGATCTACTATTATCTTAATAGTGCTTTTTTCTGGCGAGGCATAAATAGCATTTATAAGCAGATTAAATAATACTTGAGTAATTTGAACCGAATCGACCTTTGCCATTATAGTGTCATCCTCAAAGATCAATTCGTGTTTAATTGCTTTTTTCTGAAAATTAGATTTTAGAAAAGACAAGGCAAAAACGATAATAGGCTTTAATTCTTGTAATTCTAATTTTTGAGGCATTTCGCAAGAAAAGAACATGAGTTTTTTGACAATCTCTCGGGAATAGATTACCGAATTAATAATGATATCAATATCAGCACTAATTTCGGGATCGGAATTTTGCTCTTTTATAAGTTCTGCAAAACCTAAAATATTACCTAATGGCGTATTTAGTTCATGTGCTATTCCTGCAGTCATTTCGCCAAGCAAGGAAAGACGTTCCATACGTTCTATGGTTCTTCTTAACACGGCTTTTTTTTCCAGTGTCTGAAATTTTTCAATATAATTTCCGATTTCTATTGCAATGGTATCTAGAATTTTCTGCTCATCTTCATTAAAATCATCCTCTGTATATTTTGCAGAGGGATAATGAACTTTAATATATCCAGAATCCATATCCTTAATTTGTACAATACTGCATTGAAAAATACTAGGATATTTTTTCTCAGATGTTAAAAGATGGTAATCTAAAATATGAATTTCTACGACGGCATCAAGATTATAACGCCATGCCTTTTTTGTACTAAAAATAATCTCATAAAGTGTTTGAATATGTATAGAATTAGATTTGGAAATAATCTTAGAAATTTCATAAAGACAAGTTAGTTCTTTAATTTTTTCTTTAAGATTTTCTTCTGTAAACTGTAAATCCATTGTAAGAAATTATTTGCTTTTATTGTAAAATGGATCCAAAATTAAATAAATATTTTTGACTATATAATAAAAGAAAGTTAATTGTTAATGATTTGAAAATAAGTAAAATAAAGTTTTTTGTTATAGTCTTATTGTGTCACTTTTTTAACTTTTAAGGGTATGTTTTGACAATGATTTTTTGTAAAAAAAATGCAAATAGTAAAAAGGAAAATGGTTAGGATTTAAAATGCAATGAAGCCTTATTTTGGATAGTTTAAAAAATGAAAATAATACTGGTTTCAAATATTTTTTGTTGTGAAAAAATGATTTGAAAACAAAATACCACAATGGCTGATAATTTTTTATAGAATTTAAATTAAATATTTCCCAAATCAAAAAAACGTAACAAAATGAAAATTAGGTTTTTATTTAGGGATCTCCTTGTGTTTTGTCTCTTTTAGTTTTGATTCTTTTTATTTTTGTTGATTCTAGTTTGAAGAAAGTTTTTTAGAGTGGTTGATAAAAAGCTTATTTCTAATTGTTTTTTTGTAATAATTGTGGTAGCCTTTAGGAACACTATTTCAAGATTTGTTTTCAGCTGAAAAAAACATACTGAAAATTTCAGCTATAATATTCTTGAAAAAGAATTGTTTTAATTACAATAGATTTTACGATGCAATTATAATAAAGGGTATAACCTATAAAGTTGATGAGCTACATAGGTATGGAAGCCACAAAAAAAATTACATCTGGCTGGATTATAATCTGGAAAGAATTATAAGAATATTTTAAATTTTAGTGTTGGGATACTAAACAATAAAACGCTGAGATGCGCTTTGGGATAGTTTTTTAGTAAGACACATTTCTTCAGCATCAATGTGTTTATAGATATACCTATATAAGTCGTGTTAGAAGAATCTCAGATCTGTAGGTATCAAAATAGGTAAGGGAATTCATTAGGCCTCAAATTTATTATCTGCAATATTCAAGATCAGGTTGTGACACATAACATCCAGACCGATGATTCCAATGTTGAATGTGTTCTTCATAATGGATATAGTAACTAAAGTATTATTTTGCACAAAAAATAATAAGGCTGCAGCAAATATGAATTAAGCTCAGCCTTATTAAAGTCAATTATTGAGCAGTTACACTGCTGATTGCCTCTTTTAGTGCTTTGGCAGCAGCGGCTGGATCTTCAGCGCCATATATGGCACCGCCTGCCACAGCTACATCTGCACCAGCAGCTACAACATCTTTTATCGTATCGATGTTAACACCGCCTGCTACAGAAAAGGGAACTTTTGCTTCTCTTCCTTCAGCAATTAGCGTTTGTACAGAATAGCCAGGTAATGCCTGTTCATCAAGACCAGCGTGTAATTCAACAAAAGCTACTCCAAATTCAGTTACTTCTTTTGCTCTCTGAACTCTGTTTTTAACACCGATAGTATCTACTACAACCTGTTTTCCATATTTCTTTGCTGCTTCTACAGCACCTTTTATGGTTGCATCATCTACAGTACCCATAACGGTAACTAGATCAGCACCGGCTTTAAACGCTATTTCTGCTTCCAAAGCACCAGTATCTGCAGTTTTCATATCTGCAAAAACTAGTTTGTCAGGAAAGGCAGCTTTCATGGCTGTTACAACTCTGAGGCCTTCAGCTTTAATAAGGGGCGTACCCAATTCTATAATATCTACATAAGGTGCTACTTTACCTGCAAGTTCTAATGCTGCCTCTGTAGTAAGTAAATCAATTGCGACTTGTAATTTTGTCATTTTAAAATGTTTAAAAAAAATTAATTATAAAAAAGTTATTCCAGGTTAGCATGTTTAGGCCAGAGGTCTTCCTTGGTTAGGCCAGATTCCTGCCATAGGCTCATAAAAATGCTTTCCAGTATAAACAGTGTAAATTGTTCAAAAAGACTTCCTGCGTATTGTTTGGAAACTGATATGCCGAAATCCGTTTTTGTTGCAGCATTGACTAGCAGTATACTATCTGATGATTGTGCCAGTCTGCTTTTTGCATCGGCCGTAATTGCTAAAATTTTTGCCTTTTGTGTTTTTGCTTTTTCGACGGCTGAAAGTACAGATGATGTAGTTCCAGATCCAGAAGCTACCAGTAGAAGGTCTCCTTCAAGAATTGCAGGTGTTACAATTTCTCCTACAACATAGACATGGTAGCCTAAGTGCATAAATCGCATTGCCGCCATTTTTAATGCCAGTCCGCTTCTGCCGGCAGCCATGATAAAGATTCGTTTTGCAACTTTAATTTCGTGAATCAGAAAATCTATTTCCTGCTGATTAATCTGGTCCGCTAATTTTAGATTTTCGTTTAAAATAGTCTCTAGGTTTTCCCTTGTCGAATTTTTTTTATTCATCTGTTTGCTTTTAAGTATTGGAACCAGCCTGTTTTTGTAAAATTATTAACAGGACAGGATTATTTTAGTGATGATTTTTGAATTTATTATGGAATATTGTAATGCCAATCCAATCCAATTGAATTGAAGTGCTTTATTTCTGAATGTTTTTTTTAAGTTTATATGGAACTATACTAAATTCTGATTGCTGATGCAAAAATAAATCAGCAGAAAGGGAGGATGTTATACATATGAGACAACGCGGTATAAATTTGCGCCTGTTTTATCCAGAACAGCGCTATAAAATCAGATTCGGAAAACTGCGTGAATGGGATTCAATAATTGGTTGATGGATTAAGCTGATTTAACTTTCCAGAGCAGAATAAAATAATTGATCAATCTCATAAAAATTTTTTATAAGTTTTGAGCATAGACTATTTTTCTATTGAAGAATAGATGCAAGATATAAATTATTATAGAATAGGGTAAAAGAAAAAGGGCGTTATGGTTAGGACTGTTTAGCTGTATGCACTCGGATCTATGATATAAAAATAATACTATGCATTGTAAATTTGCGACAATTCGTTTTGAAGTTCTGTCGGTGTTTCTTTGAGTTTTGATTTCACAAATTTATTTAATGCAGACGGAGAACTAAAGCCGAGATCAAATGCAATTTCTTTATGCGAAAAATCAGAAAATAGCAGCTGTCTTTTTATTTCTTTTAGGATTCGATTATGTATGGCATTAATTGCTGTTTCTGCGCAGTGTTTTTTAGTTATATCATTAAGTTTTTTTGGAGTAATGCCAAGTTCTGATGCGTAATACTGTACCGTGCGCTGGCTTTTAAACTGTTCATTTAGCAGTTTTTTAAAACCGATATAAAGATGCTGATTGGTCTTTTGGTGCAATACGGGATGCTGGCCGTGAACTGATTCAATAAGTCCCAGCAGGAATATCTTAATGTAAAAACGAGCCTGCTCTTTTCGCACAAGACTTGGATTATTATAAATAACTCGGATGTGTTCAATAAGTGATAATGCCTGTATGAACTCTTCCTTAGAAAGCGCGCTGCAGTTTAGATTTGCCGTTAGGTTTACATTATAAGGGCTTAATTCATTTTTCAATATATCAGAGCAAAACAATACTTCTTCAAATAATATTATTTTGCCTTTAAGGTCACTGGTGGGGTTGGATATAAAGTTAATCTGGCCTGGGAAAACAATTGATATTTTCTCAGATTTTAAATTAAAAACTTTTTCTTCAATTTGGATGTCAATTTTTCCAGCTTCAACTATTAAGATGTAAAAATGGTCATTTTTATGCGGTTTTAGATATTCGCTGATATTGAGATCGCTTATTTCAAAAACCCGAAAAGACAGATTTGTATCCTCCTGCTTCTGGATGTTCTGTGTAAGCTTAAACCGTTTTAAATCCATTTGTTAAAATATATGTATTGTAATGTCAAGTTTTTCTCTTTTTGTCCCATCATCTTTAGACAATAGATAGCGACAATAGGAGTAATCTGCAAATTTAAGAAAAACTATTAAGCTGTTTTTTTTAAAGTGCAACTCTAGGATTTAAACAAGTTAAAAATCTTTTGATTTTGCTCCATTTCTAAGTGTTTAAAAATGTATTTTCCAGATTAGGATTGAAGACAGCAGCGTCAAAAATAGCCTTTTAGTCGAGTAATCGGTAGGCTATTACTGTTTTATTTAGAGTAGGAATAATGAGTAAATGATCGTTTTCGATATATTCAATATCGGCAGTAATGATGTTTTCTTTACCTAAATCAATTAGTAAATTTTTATTTCCATTTAAATCAATAGTAAAAAGCTGTCCCTGCCAAGCTCCCGAAACTATATACCCATTTTTGCCATAACTGACAATACCATCCAGATTATCAATTCCGCTAAAAATCTGATGAGATTTTTTGGTCAATTTATTTATAGCGAAGGCAGTTTTACTTTCCATATTCAGCACTAAGAGCTCCTCTTTAGTGCATAACAATCCATTTGGTTTAGAAAGAAAACCAGATTCAGCCCATACATTTATTTTTCCGTTTGCTATTTTATAGATCTTGTTGCCAAAGCAGTCAGAAACGTAAATATCTCCGTTGGCATCTATTGTTATATCGTTAAGGAATTTAGCATTATCTACATGATATACTTTCTCAATTTTAGCCGTTTCAGTATTTATCTGGACGACTCTGTCAATATCTGCAACATATAATTTTTTCTTATATAATCCCATTCCCTGAGGGTTATCCAATCCATCAACCCATTTTAAAACTTCTATTTCGCCATTTGTTTTAAGTTTGGAAATAAATCCATTGCCATCTTTCGCAAGATATTCACCATTTATATTTGAGATGTAGAGAATCTTTTTTGAAAAATCGTAAAGTGCAGATTCAGGTTTTAAGAAAAGAGAATCTGATACCCATTCTTTGGTAATGTTCTGACTAAAAGTGATTGCGGAAATTAAGGTTGCAAATAAAATGAGAACTATTTTTTTCATTATTGAATCTTTAAATGGTTGTACTAAATTTTGGTTTCAGGTTGTTTAAAATGAAAACTTAATTTAGTCATGCTAAGTTTTGGCATTCCTTTGAAAAAGAGATTGTTGATTGCAAAAGGCAAAAACTTATTAATCTTTCGAATATACTATTCGTAAAAGTAACTCCTTACTAAGGAAGCCACAATAACTAAAAATAACCACTTTTAAAATTTAACGGTGCAAATAGCCGGAGTGTGTTGTCCATTTGAAAGTACTTGTGGTCTTATGGTTATTTGATTGCTGATGATTTAATAAGCTAAAAATTAGAGGAAAAGTATTTAATAAGATGTTGGTTCGAGCCCTTTTCCCACAACAAATTAAAAGCTTCGGATAGATCTGAAGCTTTTTTTGTTTTCTAAATATTTCTTTTGAGGTTTTATATTTTTTGTCACAGCTGTTATACTTAATTTCTTCTTTTTTATTTATCTCGATATACTACTTCCCATGTTGGTTCAAATTCTAACTCTTCAAATTGGAACGAATGTAAATTTTTATTTTTATAAATATCACTGCTAAAAGTATCTTGTATCCAATTTCCGAAAGTCCAATTCCCTGCTTTTTCAGGCTTACCCCATCTTCTTGTTTTCAAAATTGTTGCTTTGGAATTTATCCTTTCCGATAGCTTTTTCAAAATAGGTCTGGAATCAAGATTTAAACTCTTGGCAATTGCAACTACAATGAAATATCCAAATTCAATATGCCTTTTGTTTTCAAAATCTCTTTGATTAGAAATTGAAATATAAATTTCTGGTGGACTTTGCCTTTTTTCGCAAATTGTCCAAATCGGTGACCAAAGTTCGAAATCAAGAAAGTAATTCTCCGTGTTATCAGACATCGTCCACTTTTCGTGTGATTTTTCATTCCATTTAAGCCGTCCAAGCTTTAAATCAGAATGATAGACAAATTCTTTGTTGTCCTTTTTAGAGACACGTTTTTCAAGTTTGCATTTAGTTGCCCTAACTCCTGTTTCTTTTAAAAATTCGCTTTGTTTTACCAGTAAATCAAAATAGGGTTCAAAGTTCGATTTCCAATTTGTTTTTATCCAAGGAGATTTTTCCTCGTCAACCTGTCCAAAAATCAAGTAAAAATCATATTCTCTATTCTCCCAACTGGAATCAGCATTAGTAAAATTGTCGTAAAGATTTAAAAACTTATCTTTAAATTGCTTTATTAATCTCATTCTCTGTTAGTTTGTTTATGAAATATCGCTAATTATTAAAACATGTATTAGATTCTAACTATTTAGCTAATATAGCAAAAAAGCCTTTTAAGAGAAATATTTAAAGAAATCTCAACTGTAGAATATAGGTTTCCATTTCACATTAAAACTTTAAAAAAAACTTCCCATAACAAGGTTTAACGAGGGACTTTAGTAGAATTATAATTATTAAATGATAATTTGTATTGCGCCACGATTCTGTCTCAAATCTTATAAATGTGTGTAATTTGTATAGATTTATAGTTGCATTTTTGAAGGCAATTGCAAACAGCAAAAAAGGCTGTCTTGGCAAGACAACCTTTAATGACTAATTAAAAATAAAAATGTATTCTAAAGTTGTTACTTTCCTGATTGGCTTTCAGGGTTCATAATAACTTCGACGCTACTAGAACTATCCAAAACGTGCTTACTAAACTGCTGAATAGTTTTTGGGTTAATTTTAGAAATTAAACTCTTGTATTCTTCATCCGTTGAAAACGGAATCTGATTTAATGTGCTGTTGTAGATTGTTGTAGTCCAGAAAGAATTGGTCTTAAGTGATTCTTCTCTGTTTTTCAACAAAGCCTTTTTAATGTCTTCTAAATCATTTGCATTTACTGGATTTGTTTTTAAATCGTTTATTTCTTTCCAGACAATCTGCATTAATTTCTCTTGCTTATCAGGATTACAGTCAAAAGTTAGTGCTAGGCTAAAAGTTGGCTTTGGAATTAATTCCAGGTTTCCGCCCACATTAACGCCGTAACTTCCGCCTTCTTCTTCTCTAATTGTTTGAAGGAAACGTTTTGAAAGTAGTTCTCCAATAATATACATCGTCATGGCATTTTCTTTACTGTACTCTGTTTTATCTGTGATATTTAAATAAACAGTACTTTTTGCCACTTCCATTGGGCGTTTAAAATGGACTATGGTTTTGCCCTTTTTTGGTTCAATATTATGATCGACAAAAGTTTCTTTTAAAGCTGGATTTGATTTTAAGTTTCCAATATATTTCTGAATTAACTCTAAAGCTTTTTCTGGAATGTTTCCGACGAAAACAAAAGTAAAATCAGATGCATTTTTGAATCGATCGCGGTAAATGTTTTCTGCTTTTTTAAGATCAATCGTTTCGAGGAATTTTTCGTTGAAAATAAAAGTACGTGGGCTGTGATTTGAATTTGCAAGATCGATTGAATCTTTAAAAGCGCTTCCATTATCTTTTTTAATGGTTTCTAAACGATTTTTATATTGTTCTTTTAGAATATTAAAGATATTGGGGTCAAAACGAGGCGCTTCAAAAGAAAGGTAAAGCAATTGCAGCAGGGTCTCGAAATCGGCTTTATTAGAACTTCCTTGGAATCCTTGTGTATTTTCGCCAATAAATGGGGCGGACTGTGCCACTTTTCCAGTAAGTTTTTCTTTTAAACCAATATTATCAAAATTTCCCAAACCTGACGATCTTGCGATTGTCGTAGCGATTTCAGCAGAAGTTAGATCTTCTGTTTTAATTAATGATTTACCCCCCTTTGCAAATGCAGAAAATAGAATCTGATCCTGTGAATGCGTTGTTGGCAAAACTATTACATTGGCTCCATTTTCCAAAGTATATCCTTTTGCATCAGCGATTCCTGTAACTTCAAATGTCTTTTTGATCGCAGCAGGTTTTAATTCTTTGTCTATAAAAGGGGCATTGTTTTCTTTTTTAGTATAAGGTTCTAAAGTCATGCTTTCAACCTTTTTCATTACATTGACAACAGCTTCCTTATTTGGGAAATCATTTTTATCCTGATCGGCTCCAGTAACCAAAACTACCTGATTTGTTGGTTTTTGAATAGTTTTAGCATACGCATTCAATTCCTCCAAAGAGATACTTTTTATAATACCAACAATTAATTTGTAATCATCTTCAGGGGAAAGGAATGGTTTTGCTTTTAAGAAATAATTGGTCAAATTATCTGCCCAGCTATCGTTGTCGACTTTATCTTTATTACTTAGAAAATCATCATACGAGCTTATAAAAATCTTTTTTGTTCGGTCTAATTCGGCTTGTGCGGCGCCAAAACGTTTTAGGCGTTCTGCTTCCGTATAGGCCTCTTCAAACGCCTGAATTGTTTTTCCTTTTTTGGCTAAAGCCGAAATATTAAACGAAGTATTTAATCTCGAAATCGGTTCAAAATAAGTTTTGAAATTTAATGCCGAACCTTGATTTTTTAAGATTAATTCTCGAAAACGATTATTTAAAATACTCGTGTAAAAAGAGTTCAGTACATTTTTGCGCGTAACAATACTGTCTTTTACCAAAGGCTCATCTAAAACATATTGAAGTGTAATTGATGTTGAGGACGCTTCTTTGTCAGACGCCGTTCCAAAATACAATTCGTCATGTTTCGGAATTTCGGAATACGTTCTTGCAGCCACTTTTTTAGCTAAAGGAATACCAGAAAATATTGCTTTCACTTTTTGCTCCATAACCTTCACATCAATATCTCCCACAATGATTACAGCTTGCAAATCTGGACGATACCATTTTTTGTAGTAATTGCGCAGTTCAGGATATTTGAAGTTATTGATGATGTTTAAATCACCAATAACATCTCTTTTACTGTATTTCGAACCTTTGTATAAAACAGGATCAGTCTGCATTTTTAAACGAAAATCACTGGTTCTTCTCGTTCTCCATTCTTCTCTAATAACGCCTCTTTCGGCATCAATTTCTTCATTAGTTAAAGAAAGAGAACCAGACCAATCGTGTAAAACCCAAAGAGTAGAGTCAATAAGTTTTTCGTTGGCAACAGGAACCGAACTAATATTGTAGACCGTTTCATCGTGAGCGGTGTAGGCATTGATGTCTTTACCAAAAGTAACGCCATTTTTTTCCAGCATTTTAATGATTCCTTTTCCTTTAAAATGTTCTGTTCCGTTAAATGCCATGTGTTCCAGAAAATGCGCCAATCCGTTTTGATTGTCATCTTCTAAAATAGCACCTACATTTTGAACAAAATAGAAACTTGCTCTATCTTTTGGTTCTTCGTTATGCAGAATGTAATACGTTAATCCGTTTTTTAATTTTCCGGTTGTTACGTTTTTATCCAGCGGAATGTTGGTTTTGAACTGTGAAAATGCGCCTTGAAATGACAAGGCGAGAATCCCAATAATGATATTTTTTTTAGTATTCATTTTTTGTTTTTTTATCTTCTATTTCTTCTAATTAGGATAAAAGCGGCGCTTAGGATAATCAATAAAGGAAACAGTCCTATGAAGACAATTTTACTTATAAAAACTTGATTAGCAGTAAAAGTTATTTTCTTATCGGTATTTTCTGGACGAGTAGTATCGATTGGAAATTCGTAATTGGTAAACCAGCTGAAGATGTCAGTTACAAACTGGAATGTTCCGGAACCGCCTCGGCTTAATTCGGCATTGCCCATAAAATCGGCATCTCCGGCTACAATTATTTTTTGTGTTTTACCATTCACATTTCTTGTTAAAGCAACAGCAAGCGGAACAGAAGTTACTGCAGGTTGTTTTTTCAAATCTTCAGGAATTGAAGTAATGCCAGTCTGCGCTTCCCAAGCGGGCTGTGCATTTGTTTTTAAAAGCGGTGTCACTTTAAAACCAGTATCTTTTACTGTTTTAATCCCGCTGCTTCCTAAAAATGGGATTGGATAATTATTTTTGGTTTTACTGAATTTAATTACAGTCGGATCAAGATTTTTTGAAATTTCGGTAACCAAGTAATCAGGAGAATTGATTTCGCTTTCCTGCACCAACGCTTGTTTGGTAAAACTCAAGCCTAATTTGTCTGTAACTGCCGCTAACGCAGAATTAGTTTCCGGTTCAGCCAAAAGCATTAGATTCTTTCCTTCGTTAATGTATTTGTTGATGCGGTCTATAGCGCCCTGGCTCAATTGTGTTTTAGGATCGGCAATGATTAAAATTGTCGTTTGTTCTGGAATGTTTTGTGCATTAATATCTACAGAAGAAACATCAAATCCTTGATTGATAAGGGAATATCTAAAAGTAATTTCATTAAATCCTGTTTTATAATTTTTATCTCCAACTTTATCTACACTTCTTTCCATGTTTCCGGTCGCAAAAACAATTTTAGGACTTGGAACTACCAAACGTTTTAAAGAGGCAGAAATTTCTTTTTCCATAGGAACTTTAAACATATCGTCATACATCCTTAAGAATGTTTTCTTTCCGTTGTATTCCACAGTTCTTACCACTCTGTTCTGTTCAGATTTTAGATCTATAACCTTTTTAATCTCTTCAGGAGAATATAATTTTTTTAGCTTTAAGTCCTGCGTTTCGATCATTTTTTCTGCCAGCTGTTTGTCGTTCAAACCTGGGTTTTGGGCATACAAAGCTTCGTTGCTTGAAGTATCATAATAATACACATATTCCATTTCCATTTGGGGTATAAAACGAGTGTATTTTTCAAAACTTGCTATATCCGAATTTTGAGAATAAGGCATCGCCATATAGTAGTTGATATCTAATAAGTTTACATAAGTCGTTAACTTTATTGGGCCGTCTATTTTTTTGACAATATCTAAACTGGTTTTGGTTAACGTTCTGTCTTTTGTGCGAGTCATATCGTGATATAGAGTAAGAGGAGCTCTAGATGTAATATACCCAAGTGCCAAAACAACTGTGATCAATAAAGTATATTTTAAAACTCTTTTTGAGATCGTTTGTGCATCTCTCCCTGTTTGCAATTTGTAGATACTCAATACAATAAAAAGACTGCTTACTAAAACGAAGTAAAATACATCTTTACTAATGATAAGTCCTTCAAGCATTTCGTTTGCTCGCCCGGCTATGGAGAGGAAATAGGTAATGTCTTTTACAATTTCAACATCCTGCCAAAGCTTTCCAATGAAATTTAAACCTGCCAAAACGACCAAAGTACTGATCGCGGCAACAACTTGATAAGAAGTTAAACAAGACATAAAAAGTCCGATTGCAGCATACGTGCAAACTAACAAATACAACCCAATAAGTCCTGAAATAGCAAATTTTAAATCTAAATTTTCAATAGAGAAGTAGGCAATACCAACCTGCAATCCTAGTATTACAATGAATAAAAGGCAATAGGCTGCAATAGCTAAATATTTACCCAGTACAATATCTTTAATTTTAATTGGGGAAGAAAGTAACAGTTTGATCGACCCGCTGTTAATTTCACGGCTTACTAATCCCATTGTTAAAAGCGGGACATATAAGTATAGATAATTCTGCATTTCGGTATATAAACCGCTGAAGCCTGAAAATATCGTTTGAGTAAGGTTGCCAAGACCTTCGCCAATTTTTTGTGCTTTTTCAAAGCGTTCAACTGTACCGAAGAATTTCCAGCTGGACTGGATCGAAAATATTACTAAAACTACCCATGCCACCGGCGAATAAAACATGGTGTTAAGTTCTGTTTTAGCAATTCTATATATTGTTTTCATTTGTTTAGTTTTTAAGAAGGAATAGCGTTTTTAGATGGGGCTTTTTTAGATAATTGGGCGAAGATTTCGTCTAATGAAACTTTTTCGAATTGAATTTCACGTAATTTCCAATTGTTATGAACGCTTAACGAAACGATTTTTTCTGCCACTTCCTGCGTTCCTTCAAATGTTATCTGCACTTTTTTAGGAGAAAGAAATACAGCATTTGTTACTTCCGGAATAGCTCTTAAAGATTCCAATTTTGGAGGATTTTCAAAACTTGCTGTTAATTTATCTGCTTCGATATAGTTGTTGAAAGCATCAAGCGTATCAGCAAAAACCATATGTCCGTTTTCAATCATTCGGATATCTTGGCAGGTTGCCTGAACTTCAGAAAGAATATGTGAAGAGAAAATAACCGCTTTATCTTTGGATATTTTTTTGATTAATTTTCTAACTTCTAAAATCTGGTTAGGATCAAGTCCGTTTGTAGGTTCATCTAAAACTACTAATTTAGGTTCGTGAATAATAGCTTGAGCAATGCCTACACGTTGTCTGTAACCGCCAGATAAATTTCGAATTAATCGATGGCTGAAATGTGAAATGCCGCACTGTTCTTTGGCTTTTTCTAAAGCATTTTTTAAATCTTCTTTCTTTACATGACGCAGTTCTGCACAGTGAATTAAATATTCATCTACTGTTAAATCTAAATGTAAAGGTGGTGTTTGTGGTAAAAAGCCAATTAATTTTTTGGCTTCAACTGGGTTTTCTTTCAGGTTAATTCCATCAATAAAAATGCTGCCGCTGGTCTGGTTTAAGACACCACAAAGAATATTCATTGTAGTTGATTTTCCTGCACCATTAGATCCTAAAAGACCTAAAATTCTATTTTCTTTAATTTCAAAACTAATATTTTGTATTGCCCAATCCTTACTGTATTGATGCGACAAATCCTCAACTCTTACAATTGTTGTTTCCATAGTGTTTTTAAAATCGCAAGAATGTATTTTTACTGAAAACACATTCTTGCGTTATTTTTAATTTTTAGTATCCTGAATTTTGGGTTAAAAAGGGATTAGAACGAATAGCAGGTTCTGGAATAGGATATAAATTATCTGTACTTTTCCAGATTTTATCAGATAAAACGGAGAGTGTTTCATCTAGTTTTCCAGTTCTCTTAAGGTCTAGCCATCGGTGTCCGTTTTCTGCAAAGAACTCGCGTTGTCTTTCTAGAGCAATTAAATCTAATAACTGATTGGTATCTGTCAGAGAGGTATTGTCCAATAAAGCTCTATTTCGAATAACATTAATATCCTGCTGTGCTCCCGTAATATCATTAGATCTTACTCTAGCTTCGGCTCTAATTAAATAAAGTTCTGCCAATCTCAGGACGGTAGAGCGTTCTACAGGAGAATCTCCAAATCCGTTTTGATATTTATAAGGCGCAATGCCTAAGAATACGCCTAATCTATCTCTAATGTCTACTGTCCAATTTGTTTTTCTAGCATCCCCAGTTTCAAAAAGTGAATTTCCTTTTCTTAATAAAAAAGTACCGCCAGTTGTAAATACAGAAGATCCTTCATAAGTGTACGAAACATTAAAATAAGGTATTTGCAAGATTGCTTCGTCATTATCAGCAATAAACGGACTGTTGTCATCTCCCAAATCAGTAATTATTTTATAAGTTGCTGTCTGGTTTATTACTGTAGTTGCATGGGCTGCGGCCTCGCTCCATCTTCCTAAATAAAGATTTACCCTTGCCAATAAAGCTTCTGCCGCCCATTTTGTAGCTCTGATTCTTTCCTGATCATAATTTTTATAATCTGTTGGAAGATCTTTTGATGCATCTGTTAAGTCCAGCAAAATCTGGGCATAAACAGTTTCTTGAGAAGATTGGGGCAATAGAGCCGACACATCTACATTTGTAGTGAGTACTAGAGGAACATTCCCCCAAAGATTAGTCAGGTAAAAATAAGAATACGCTCTTAAGAATTTGGCTTCTGCAATCCATTGTTTGCTTTTAACTGCACTAAGAGAAGTACTTTTAGAAACTCCTTCAATAACATTATTAGCATTATAAATCGTTTTATATAATTCACCCCAGTTAGTGTTTATCGTTCCATCAGTTTCTGGGATTTCATTCGAACTGTACAAATTGGCAATACCAGTTCTAGGCACTAATTCGTCTGCCGTTTGTCCGAGAAGAGAATGAACTCTGTTATAAAAAAAATCGGTAACCATACTTTGGTAAATTCCGTTCACAGCTGCTTCAGCTGTGGGATCTGAAGCATACACGGTTTCTGATGACAGCTGATTACTTGGAAGATCTACATCTAGAGCATCATCACAGCTCGTAATTCCTAATAAAAGAAAAAACGAAAATATATAGGTATATTTAGTTGAAATATTTTTCATGATTTTAAGATTTAAAATGTAAACTGAGTTCCAAATGTGATTGTACGTAATGGAGGCAATGCCAATCCCTGCGTTTCAGGATCAAGACCTTTGTATTTAGTAAAAGTGACTAAGTTTTGCCCTTGAATAGAAAGGCGGATACTCTGCAAGTATTTCTTTGTTGCCTCATCTAAAGGAATTTGGTAAGAGGCGCTTACATTTTTAAGTTTAATGTATGATGCATCTACAACAGAAGCAGTTGATCCTAAATAATTGAAAAAACTATTTTGAAATCCTGAACTTAAAACATTTCCTTGTGCTAAATAATTATTGTATTCATCCACTTGAAAATTTGCAGTACTGTAAGGGTAACCTGGTTGTGCTCCTGTACTTGAAAGCAGCGTAGTGCCATCTTGTTTTACAAATTGAAATAAAAAGTCAAGAGTAAAGGCTTTATAGCTAATGGTGTTAGAAATACCGCCATAATATTGTGGATAGTTAGGACCATAATATTTTCTATCACCTCTACCAGTATCAGCGTATCCAGTTGAGATTCTTCCGTCTCCGTTTACGTCTTCAAACTGCGCAATACCAGCAGCATTGACACCTGTAAAATTATATAGATATCTAGATCCTAAAGGTCTTCCAACAACGTATTGAGAGTAATAACTGGTGAATTCTATACCTGGAAATGATACTAATTTGTTAGAATTGGTTGAGATGTTAAACGATGTTGACCAATTTAAATTCTTAGTATGAATATTGGTTGTACCAAGGGTAAATTCCCAACCTTTATTTTCAACTTCAGCTGGTAAATTTGCTGTATAAGTTGTAAATCCTGCTTGTGCACTAAGGGTATAGTTTACCAATTGATTGCTCGAAGTATTTTTGTAATAAGCCGCTGTAAAAGAAATGCGGTCATTTAGGAAACTTAAATCAAGTGCTGCTTCAAATTTCTTTGTTAATCCCCATCTTATGTTAGGGTTTGCAATTCTAGCTGCAGCCATAGAAGCATTTCCGTTACCGTAGTTACGGGTGTCAAAAGTTTCGGCATATTGATAATCTCCAATCTCGTCACTTCCAATTTCTCCATAACTCGAACGTAGTTTTCCAAAACTTAACCATGAAAGATTATTTAAGAATTTTTCCTGAGTAAATACCCAGGCAGCACCTACAGAACCAAAATTTCCGAAACGATTATTAGCTCCAAAACGGGAAGAACCATCTCTTCTAAAGTTAACATTTAAAATATATCTATTTTGGATATTGTAGTTAAGTCTGCTGAAAAGTGATATATATTTATATTCTACACTACCGTTATTAGCCGTTATATTTTCTGCAGTTCCAAGATTTCCAATTAAATTGTCTGCGCTGTAACCATTTGAACTAACATAGGAAGGCATCTCTGATTTTCTATTTTGCCATGAACCTCCAACAAGTGCTGTTAAGTTTCCTTTCCATAATTCTGTTGTGTAATTAAGCTGAGGTTCAACAGTGAAATTATTCGTATTATTGGTTGAAACAGTATAAGATCTTTGAAAGTTTAAACTCTGGTCATTTGCTTCAGCATAAGCATGATTGGTTGCAGATGCAGGCATAAATTGCTTGGTTTGCATTTGAGCTCTTCCGTATCCTAAATCTGTTTTAAAAGAAAGTCCCTTTGCAATTTCATATTGAAGACTAAAACTAGTAATTAAGTTAAGTCCTTTGTCATCTACTCTTTTTTCTAAAGCAGCAAGAGGATTTATATCACTAAAATAGTCTGGTGACCAGTAATAACTTCCATCCGCATTGTATAACGGACGGTTAGGAGCAGTACCCACAGCATAAGTTGTGATATCAAAAAATGGAAGTTTATTATTGTCTACTGCAAAAATTACAGAAGCGCCTATTTTTAATTTTCTGTCTAAGGTACTGTGATTGACATTAAAGTTAGTAGAGAATTTATCGTAGCTGAAATTCCCAGGTACAACAGTAGTTTCTTTATGATAAGCACCACTTAAAAGAAAACTCGTTGTTTCGTTTCCGCCTTTTAAGGAAGCCGAATAATTATTAAAATTAGCTGTTCCTCCAATTAATTTTTTCTGCCAATTTGTATAAGCATTCGGGTCCCAATCTGTAATAGCGATACCATTACTATCAACATCAGCAACATCGCCATTATTGTTTAAAGCGGTTTGAAGCATATTTAGATAAGTAGGTGTATCTAGAGTTTTGGCCATATGTGCTACTTCCGAAACTCCAGAGTTGGTAGTTATAGTAAATTCTGTTTTACCGCCTTTTCCTTTTTTAGTAGTGATAAGAACAACGCCATTGGCACCTCTAGAACCGTAAATTGCTGTTGCATCTGCATCTTTTAAGATTTCGATACTTTCTATATCATTTGGATTAATGATGTTTAATGGACTTGTTGATTTTTGAGCACCTCTAATAACATTTTGATCTTGCACTTGTTCTTTAATGTCATCTCCAATATATGGTACGCCATCAACAATATAAAGTGGGAGATTATTGCCTGCAATGAAATTTCTACCACGGATACTGATATTCATATCACTTCCTGCATAACCAGAAGTCTGCGTTACAAATACTCCGGGAGTTCTTCCTTGTAGGGTTTGTAGAATATTGGTTACGGGTTGTTTTTCAATATCTTCAGAAGTGATCTTTACTACAGATCCTGTAGAAGTTCTTCTAGTTGTTGTACCATAACCAATCACGACTATCTCATCTAGTTTAGCTAGATCGGGCTGCATTTTGATAGTAATGGAAGTTTGATTCTGTACCATCACTTCTTGCGTTTTATAGCCTAAATAAGATACTTTCAAAACGTGTTTTCCTGAAGGTAATTCAATGTAAAACTGACCATCAAAGTCTGAAACACCTTGTTTATTACCTCCAACTAAAGCAATAGATACTCCAGGCAAAGGTTGTCCGTTTTCATCTAGAACCTTACCGCTAAGCATGTAGTTTGCTTCGCTGTCATCTTCTTTTGCAATGGCTTTAGGAGTTTCTTTTTTGTAGATCACGACATTTTTGTCTACTTGTTTGTAGACTAAATTACTGCCTTGAAATACGGTATTCAAAATATCACTAACACTTCGGCGTCCTCTCGGTGTAGTCACTTTTGGAAAATCTTTTATGATTTGCGGCTGATAAGCAAATAGTAATCCCGTTTTACTCTCTATTGTTTTAAATAAAGTTTTAATATCCTGATTATGAAGTTCAATATCAACAGATATAGACTCTAGATTCTGGCCGCTCATCTCGGTAGCAAAAATCATATGAGTACCGCACGTCAGCAAGAAAATGTGGAATAAACTGATTCGCATAATCATAATGGTTTTTTTTGACAAGTGAAAAAAAGACGAATTCTTTTCACTGTCAAACATGGTTGTTTTACAGCGTAATTTCATAAATTTGCTTGTTTTTTAATGGTTACTGGATTAATTGTTAAAAATCTCGGCCATCTGGTGTAGGAGCTGGATGGCTTTTTTAATTTAGTTTTGGTTAATGGTTCTGTTTTTAAAGGTTAATATTTAATTTTAAGAAGCTTTCTAAGTAGGAGGTTAGTCGGCTTTGTTTCTATCTATTTTTATTCGCAGCCTTTTCCATCAATAGTGATAGATCCAGCTTTGTTATATCTATATTCGGTTTCAATAACACTGCAGATTACTTTTAGAACATGATCTAAATCTTCTTCATTTAAGAAACTTGCAGTTATTCGGCAGTTTTTAATCTTTTCATTATCCAATAAAATCGAAACTTTGTATTTCTGAGAAATTAAAGAAACCGCTTCAGCCATATTGATATCGTCCAAAATCAGGTAATTGTTTTTCCATTCGGTTACAATGGCGGCACTAATCGTATTTTGCTGATAGTCTAAAGTAGTTTTATTGACTTTAATCTGCTGGTTAGGAGTAATCACACCATAAATCTTTTCTGTATCTCCAACCTGAACTTTACCACGGGCAACGGTAACTTCAATATCATTGGAAGAATTTCGAGCATTGATATTAAAAGCAGTTCCCAAAACTTTAGTCTGCACTTTTCCAGTATGTACGATAAATGGTTTTTCTGGGTTGTGTTTAATATCAAAAAAAGCTTCTCCAGTTAGTGTTACTTCACGAGTTTTAGAGTCAAAAGAATTCTGGTCGTATTTCAAAGTACTGTTATCGTTTAGTAGAACCGTACTTCCGTCTGGAAGATGAACCAATTGCTTGCCGCTAAAATCAATTAAGGTATTTTGTGCAACAACATTTGGTGTTTCTGGAACAGCAGGAATAACTGTTTTTTCTTTAAAAAATAATGAATTACTCAAAGCAATTAGCAAAGCAATACTTGCGGCCGCAAAAAGAGATTGTAAAACTACTTTTCTTCGTCTCTTCGGATTTAAATCGACCACTTTAGGTTCATTTTGTGGTTGAGATAAAATGTAGTTTAGAACATCATCACTTTGTTTTTTGTCCATTACATCTGTAACATTACCTACTTTCAGCATATCATGAATTTTTCCTTTAAGGAAATCATCATAAGCACCCTGCTGAATTATTTCCATCATTTGCTGTTGCTCTGCATCAGATAGATTATTCTGCAGATAGCCTTCAAATAACTCTTCGAATTTTTTTTGCTGCATTGGTTTAGTAAATTAAATTAGTACTTGTTTGTAAATGATAGATTGGGGTATCTTTTTTTTTTTTTTTTTTTTTTCAGCCCTTCTGATTTTAGGGATAAGAACGTGTTTTAATAGGTCTCTTTATTATAAAGACCATTTAAAAAAGGGGAGGGAGTAGTGAAATGTGAAAAAAAGGTAAAAAAAAGGTAAAATAATAGCCAATGTGGCCTTTTTGAGAGAAAAAACTCTAATCTAAAATTTTAAAAATAGAAGAAGCGTCATGAACATATTCATGTACGGAGAAATTTTAAGACGTATAAATTTTAGAGCTTGAGCCATATGTTTTTTAACAGTATCGGTGGAAATGCCTAAACTTTCGCCAATTTTTTGATGACTTAAACCATCCAGTTTAGCCATTTTATATACTTTTTGCTGCTGTGGAGGAAGCTGCTCAACAATCTGATTTAAAATAGTATTGTACTGCTCATCTTTAATTGAAGTATCGGTATCAATAAAACCGGCATCTTTTAGATTAATTTCTGAAGCGAAATTAGTTTCTCTTGCAATTTTTTTAATAGAATTAAACAAATGATTGCGTGAGATTATATAAATGTAATTCTCAAAATGATCTATTTCGGCTACACTTTCACGATTTTGCCATATCTTCAAGAAAATATCCTGAACGGCTTCTTCTGATAAAATTTTTGATTTGGTAATTCTTAAAGCAGTAGAGTAAACAATATTTTTGTACTGGTTGTATACCGTTGTAAAAGCAAGCTCACTTCCTTGAGATAACTCAAAAAGAAGTTTTTTTTCGTCCATATTTGAATTTTGAGCCATGTTTAAGTAACAATCAATTCAGCAATATTATTTATTTTTTTTCAAACAGAGATTATTTATCTATAATATGCCTTTAAAAATACTGTTTTACTATTTTATGAATAAAATATTAAATTATTGTAAAAATAAACGTTTCAATTTTGCATAAGATTCAATCCCGTTTCAGAACCGTATTTAAATTATTGTAGGTTAAGTCTTGTTTTAATTGAGAATTGAATAAAATACAATAAAAAAAGTATTTTATATTAAAGGATATTTATAAAAAGTATAGATTTGTCTTTTTTCAAGCCCTTCTTTTTTTGCAAGAAAATTATCTTAATTCTTTAATTTGATTTTAATTATGAAAAAGAAGTTATTTATATTACTTAGTTTATGCTGCCATGCGGTTTTTTCGCAGACAGTAAAGAAGCCATTAGTTGATGCAATTACGGTAAAAGATCTTAAAACAGATATGTACCAAATGGCAGGAGACCATTTTAATGGACGGGAAGCCGGTACTTTAGACGAATTAAAGGTATCTGTTTGGCTGGCAGAAAAAGCAAAACAAGCCGGAATGTCTCCCGCAGGAGATGATGGCACTTTTTTTCAATTTTTCGATTTGTATAGACATCAGGTTACCAATTACACCAAATTTAAAATAGGTCAAAAAGAATTTAAATTATGGACTGACGTTTTAGTAGCCGAAACCACAACCAATAAAGTTGAAGCACCATTGCTCTATTTGGGAAAAATTTCTACAGAAGAAATTAGGAAAATAGAGGTAAAAGGAAAAGCTGTTGTTTTAATAGCCTCTAAAGATGGAATTTCAGAAGATATTTCGCTTTTTGACAGACGTTATCCTGGCTTTGTCAAACAAAAATATTATGAAGATTTAGCTCAAAGGGGAGCGGCGGCTTTAATTATAATTGCAGATCAATTTGGTGAAGAATGCTGGTCTCAAGTCGAACCACAGATGAAGAGAGGAGTGTACGGAATTGAAGGTTATCGTGAAAAAATGCCTGTACCAGCTAGAATGCCTGCTTTTTGGGTTCATAATGATCAAATTGATTTTCTAAAAAACACAAAAGATTATTTGTCAGCTGAAGTAATTTCTGAAACTTACAAATACCCATCTGTAAATGTTGTTGGAAAAATAGACGGAAAAGACCCTGCATTAAAAAATGAGTATGTTCTTTTTAGCGGCCACCAAGACCACGATGGTGTACGACAAAAATACGGTCAGGATTCTATTTACAATGGAGCAGATGATAATGCAAGTACCTGTGTGGCAATGCTCGCGATTGCAAGAGCATTTAAAAAACAGCCCGGAAAAAGATCTGCTTTATTTGTATTTCATGGTTCTGAAGAACGCGGATTATTAGGTTCAAACTGGTATGCATCACATACGACAGTGCCTGAAAAAGATATTATTGCAGTATTAAATGGAGATATGATTGGAAGAAATGATATTAATCAAGCAGCACTTTTAGGTTCTACTGATCCGCATCAAAATTCTCCTGATTTGGTAAATGCTGCTAAAAAAGCGAATGATGAAGGACCCAAATTTGAACTCGATAAACTTTGGGATAGACCGGAACATCCTGAATTCTTTTACTTTAGATCTGATCATGTTCCTTATGCGCAAAAAGGAATACCTGCCGTTTTTTTTACCAGTGTACTTCACAGTCAATATCACACCCCAATGGATGAATCTGAAAATATAGATTTTGCAAAACTGCATAAAATGACAGAGTGGATATATCGAACAGGATGGATACTATCTAATAATCCAGAAAGGCCTAAATTTTTGCCACCTAAAAAATCAAAACAATAAATTTATTCCGATTTCAGTATCGAAATAAATCATAAAAAAAAGTCCTAATTTGATTAGGACTTTTTTTTTGTGAAATAAAAGAGGAAAGAATGTGATTACCAGTTTCCTTGTAATCCTTCTTTAAGAGCACTATTATATTTTTCCAAGTCAAAACTATACAAATCGGGCGCTTTATGTGCTCCGCCTTTTCGCGATTCATCTAATTTTGTTAGGATATCATAACGCAAAATTTTTCTATAAAAATTACCTCTATTTAATTTTTTACCTAAAATACCTTCATATAATTTTTGAAGTTCAGGCATTGTAAATTTCTCAGGGAGAAGGTTATAGCCAATAGGATGATTGTTCAATTGCTCGCGAAGTGTCATTAATGCTTTGTCAAAAATCAGTCTGTGATCCATCATGAATTCAGGAAGATCTTCTATAGAACACCATTCAACGGTACTAGAAAACTCATCAATTACCAATTTTACTTGCGAATGTTCTGCCAAAGCATAATACCCAATTGATATAAAACGCTGTTTGTACCAAATATCATCAGCATATTCGGCAAAAGCGTCTTCAGAACGATTGCGATCTCCAAAAGTATGAAATTGGTGCAGGTAAATATTTTCAGTTCCTGTTCTGTCTTTCAATATACGAACTGCTGCCTCATCGACATTTTCTGTTTTTTTAACATAACCGCCAGGAAGTCCCCAAGATTCCATGTCTTTCATTTTTAAAAGCAAAACATGAAGAGAATTTTGGTGAAAACTAAAAATAACGCTGTCAATAGAAAGTGTCGGAATATATTTTTTCCAAGCCTCTTTAGACTCATTTTCGAGAAACTTTTTAAAATCCATAAGGGTACAATTAGCTTCAAATTTAAACCTTTTAATAGTTACAAGTCAAATTGTTTAAATTTTTTCTGACAGTTTTGGCATCGTCACAAAAAATTAACTATTGGTGATATTTTTTTAAAATTTCTTTTAAAATCATTTTCACGTCTTTTCTTCTCTTCGATCATTTTTTTCAATAACTACGGCTCTTTACGCAAACGAGGTAGTTTGTTTTAAGTGTTTATTTGACAATTCAAGCATATCTCTTTATTTGTTGTTTTTATGGAATTTATAGGCGGGTTTTAATGCGATAATGAAAATAATAACATCATTAATTTGCTGATTTGAGAAATTGTATTTAATATTGCTTCATTATGAAGCAATGAAAATTTCATAACAAAAAACCTAACTTAAACTACTCATGAAAAAATTAATTATTGCCACAATTTGTTTGGCATTTTATCCAGCTTCTGAAGCTTTTTCACAAGAAGATAAAAAACAGCAAGCCACAGATTCGATTAAAAAAACGACCAAAATTGTAGAATCAGATACCAAAGAAGAAAAAAATAGAAACGTAATGCTAAACGCAGCCAACAATACGGGGCCGCGTGATGTAAATATTGGTTTACCTTCGACAGTTGGAGGAATTACCATTCAAGAAAATGATTTACCAGTAGTATATTATTTCTGGCCAGAATTGCCAAACCGTACTTGGAGACAAAGTACAAGTTTGGGGCGAACAGGTTTATTAAAAATCGGCGAAGCTGCAATTACAACCGGAGATTTAGGTTTTGCCGTTAATTCTTATACCAAACTCGGAACAGATAAACTGGAAGTCGTGGGGAATTTTTCAGGTTCAAGTTTCGGATGGATGAAAGGCGACCTAAATGTTTCTGGACCTTTAGCAAAAGGATGGTCGTACACAATGGGCGCCTATGCCAATTTTGATCCAAATTCATTTGATTTAAAATTTGCTAAGTATTCAGACAGAACACAAATTTACAGAGCAGGTTTGACCAAGAAATTCAATAACGGAAAAGGACAGATCAGCTTTTTATATAAATATGCCAACTCAGCTTCTTTAACCAATTATGCCGTTTTTAGATATAAAGAAGGAGGAAAAGTAGAAGAATACAATGACTTTAAAATCGGACGTGATTCGTATATCGTTAATGACGGAATCATGAAGTTTAAAGATATACTAACGGGCGAAACTAAATTTGCTGATATGGGAGGAAGTGACGCGGCATCAACTTCGCATACCTTCGATATTTTAGGAAATTATGATCTCGCAAATGATTGGAAGTTAAATTTCTCAACTCGTTTTCGTTATGCAGAAGCATCTCAGTTGATTGCAATTCCGCTTGGGATTTTTCAAGCCACTGCAGCAGATAATTTCACTTACAAATCAAACGGGAATGCATACGTTGGTAATGTAAACTCAATGTTGGGATTATACACAGACGGAACGCCTACAAAAACAGCTTTGTCTCGATTTGAAATTACAAAAAGCGTAGAAAAACACAAATGGAGATTTGGTATTACAGAATACTATTATCAAGTTGATGACTTTACATCGAGCAGATCATTCTTTAACCAAACAGTTAGTGCAAACCCAGATAAATTGGTTCGTAATACGCCAGGTGGCACTTCAAACACAGACGCCGACGGATTTTACAATTACAACGTAGGTGGTGAATACCACAATGGTTTTGAAAATAAATTATCTGGTTATTTCTCTGATAACTGGACCGTTAATGATCGTTTTAGTTTGGCTTATGGTGTTAATTTAAGATACCACAAATTAAAAGGAGACTATTATTTAACACCAAGAACGCCAGATTTAGTATTTGATCCAAGTCAGAAAACCTATTTTGATAACAATTGGTTTCATTTAGGAGGGTCTATAAACGCAGTTTACAAAGTAACCAAAAGAGCAGGAATTCTTGCAGACTTCACATATACTGAAAAAAATGGACAGTTAGAGAGCTATTCTGGAGCTGTGGAGCCTAACTTGGCAAAAACTAAAAGCCCTTTAGGAGCTTTTGGATTGTATTTCAATCATGAAAAATTCAGTGTTGTATCGCAGGCAACTTATTTGACAAGAAATAATTATCAGGCAAGATTGAATTTAGTAAATCCATCAAATGCAAGCCAGTCAGAAGTAGCAACAGTTTTCTATGATATTCAGACTATAGGCTGGACAACAGACATTGTGACTTCACCATTCAAAGGATTTAATCTGCATTATTTAATTACGTTTCAAGATCCTGTTTATAAAAATTACGATTTCAATGCTTTTGGAAATAGCTATTCTTACAACGACAAAAATGTTCTAGAAATCTCTAAAGTATTAATGGAAATCGATCCGAGTTATACGTACAAAGACTTCAAATTCTGGGCAAGTTTCCGTTACTTCAGTAAACAATATGCGAACCAAACCAATGCATTATACTTTGCCCCAAGATGGGAAACATTTGGAGGAGTAAATTATAAAATAAACAATCATTTTGATATTGGTTTAACTGCGGTAAACTTCTTAAATCAAACAGGAGCAAAAGGAACAATCAATGGAGCGGAATTAATTACAGACGCTTCAGCTTATTACGATCAGCTTTTGGTTGGATCTTACATCAGACCATTCACTTTAGAAGCTTCTCTTAATTTCAGATTCTAAATTTTATTTCGATGAAAAAAATAATCATAACTGCCGGTTTCGCTTTTTTTCTAAGCGTTACTATGCAGGCGCAGCAAGGAAACTTTACGATTGTAAAAAATAACAAAGGTGCAGATTTGGGATATTCTCCCGAATCTGGCATCAAAATTCTAACCGTTAGCGGAAAAAAATTTAAAGATTTAAATAAAAACGGAAAGCTTGATAAATATGAAGATTGGCGCCTTTCGGCAGATGAAAGAGCCAAAGATTTAGCTTCAAAAATGTCGGTGGAACAAATCGCAGGATTAATGCTTTACAGTCGTCATCAAGCACTTCCTGCTCCTGCAGACGGATATAGAGCAGGGCATTATAATGGAAAAGTTTTCGCTGAAAGCGGTGCTAAACCTTGGCAGCTTACAGATGAGCAAAAGTTATTTCTGAAAGATGATAATCTTCGACATGTATTGATTACAAGTGTCGAAACGCCAGAAATAGCAGCTTTATGGAACAACCAAATGCAGGCTTTTGTGGAAGGAATAGGATTAGGAATTCCAAGTAATACCAGTACAGATCCGCGTCATACGGCAAATGTAACTTCTGAATTTAACGCCGGAGCAGGAGGAACAATTTCAATGTGGCCGGACGGTTTGGCAATGGCATCCACATTTGACCCAAAAATTGTAGAACAGTTTGGACAAATTGCAGCAAAAGAATATCGTGCGTTAGGAATTGCAACGGCTTTGTCTCCGCAAATCGATTTGGGTTCTGAGCCAAGATGGTACAGAATTTCGATGACTTTTGGCGAAAGCCCCGCTTTAACCAGAGACATGGGAAGAGCTTATATCGATGGTTTTCAAACATCATACGGAAAAGACGAAATCAAAGACGGCTGGGGTTACAAAAGTGTAAATGCCATGGTAAAACATTGGCCAAGTGGCGGTGCTGAAGAAGGCGGACGCGACGGACACTGGGCGTACGGGAAATTTGCGGTTTATCCAGGAAATAATTTACAACAGCACATTGATCCGTTTATTAATGGAGCTTTCAAATTGAAAGGAAAAACCAGTAAAGCTTCGGCAGTAATGCCTTATTACACGATCACTTTTGATCAAGATAAAAAATACAATGAAAATGTAGCCAACGGTTACAGCAAATATATCATTACCGATTTATTAAGAGATAAATACGGTTATGATGGCGTAGTCTGCACCGATTGGTTAGTAACGGGTGACGAAGGAAAGACACCAAATCTTTTTGCAGGAAAACCGTGGGGAGTTGAAAATCTTTCAATCGATCAAAGACATTACAAAGCGATTATTGCCGGAGTTGATCAGTTTGGCGGGAACAATGATAAGAAACCAGTTTTGGTTGCTTATGAAATGGGAGTTAAAGAATTTGGAGAATCTTTTATGAGAGCCAGATTTGAAAGATCAGCAGTTCGTTTATTGAAAAACATTTTTAGAGTTGGACTTTTTGAAAATCCATATTTAAATGTTGAGGAAACAAAAGCGGTTGTTGGAAATCCTGAGTTTATGAAAGCGGGTTATGATGCGCAATTGAAGTCGGTTGTGTTGTTGAAAAACAAAGCTGCGGTTTTGCCTGTAAAAGAAAAGAAAACCGTTTTTATTCCGAAAATCTATACGGCTTCAACCAAAGACTGGTGGGGCGTTGCGAGCCAGCCAAAACTAGAATATCCAGTAAATCTAGAATTGGTTAAGAAATATTACAATGTTACAGAAGATCCTTCAAAAGCAGATTTTGCCATTGTTTTTGTAACAAGTCCGCAGAGTTTAGAAGGCGGTTATGATTTAAAAGACAGACAAAACGGAAGCAATGGTTATGTGCCGATTTCACTTCAATATGGAACTTATACCGCAACGGAAGCAAGAGCAAAAAGTATCGCAGCCGGAGATCAGGTTATTGACCCAACTATAAAAGATAGAACGTACAAAAACAAAACCGTTACCGCTGCCAATACTATGGATTTGAGAACGATTCTCGATACCAAAGATATGATGAACGGAAAGCCTGTTATCGTTTCGGTTACGGCTTCAAAACCTATGATTTTTAATGAATTCGAAAAACAGGTTGATGGAATTGTTTTGAATTTCGGAGTTTCATCTCAAGCTGTTTTAGATATTATTTCAGGAAAAACAGAACCTTCAGGATTGCTTCCAGTGCAAATGCCGGCAAACATGGAAACGGTTGAAAAACAATTTGAAGACGTTCCTTATGATATGATTCCGCATAAAGACAGTGAGGGAAATATCTATGATTTTGCTTTTGGATTGAACTGGAAAGGGGTTATTAAAGATGCCCGTACTGAGGTTTATAAAAAGAAGTAATTGATTTAATCTCGCAAAGACCCAGAGGCGCAAAGTTTTTTTCTTTTTAAGTTTTTAAACTTCGCGTCTTTGCGACTTTGCGAGAAACCACACAAGAGGCATAATCACTTTATTAAAAAGAACTTTTATGAAAAGATACAGACATTTACTAATTCTGATATTCTCATTATGCACAGGATTCGTTTCACAAGCCCAATCAACAGCTAAAAATTCATTTTCAAAAGATTTGGTAGTGCCTAGAATGCGTGTTATTGTCGACAATGATTTTAGCGGAGATCCAGACGGATTGTTTCAATTGGTGCATCAGATTTTATCGCCTTCGGCAGAAATAAAAGGTATTATTGGTTCTCATTTAAAACCGGGAGATGGTTTTGATTCTTCATCAGAAACTGCCACAAATGCGGTTAAAAAAGTAAAAGAACTTCTGGAAGTAATGAAACTTCAAAATGCTTTTCCCGTTTATGAAGGTTCCAATTTACAACTGAAAGATGCTAAAACACCAAATATTTCGGAAGGAGCAAAAGCGATTGTAAAAGAGGCAATGCGTGACGATGTAAAAACACCACTTTATGTAGTTTGCGGAGCAGGTTTGACTGAAATTGCAAGTGCTTATTTATTAGAACCTAAAATTGCAGATCGCCTTATTTTAGTTTGGATTGGCGGTCCTGAATATTCAGATTTAGCAACACCGCCGCCAGGTTACACTTCTTTAGAATACAATTTAGGAATTGATATTACGGCAGGACAAGTCATTTTTAATGATTCAAAAATTCCAATTTGGCAAATTCCAAGAAATGCGTATCGCCAGACTTTATTGTCGTATTCTGAATTGTTGCTAAAAGTAAAACCGCAAGGAAAAACGGGAGAATATCTTTCAGAAAAAATAGAAAGTCTGATGAAAAGAGTACAGCAATTCAATCTTCATATTGGCGAAACTTACATTATGGGAGACAGTCCGTTAGTTTTATTAACGGCGCTGCAATCTTCTTTTGAAGCAGATCCGAGTTCGAGTTCTTATGTCTTAAAATCTTCACCATTGATCAATTTGCAAGGACTTTATGAAACGAATCATAACGGAAGGAATATTCGGGTTTATAATCAATTAGATACACGATTGATGTTTGAAGATTTCTTTGCCAAACTGCAACTGTTTAAAACAACTAAATAACAATCACACTATTATGAAAATTATATACACATTTTTAGCAACAGGATTTCTGCTATTTGGAAGTTCTGTTAAAGCACAAGAAACCATAAAATTGTATCAAGGAAAATCACCAGGATCTGAAAGCTGGACACAAAAAGAAGCTCAAATGTATTCCGATCTTTTTAAAACTGAAGTTGTTTACAATGTAACAGATCCCTCCTTATTAGTTTATCAAGTTCCAAAAGGAGTTAAAAATACAGGAACTGCCATTGTCATTGCTCCAGGAGGAGGTTTTCAAAGTTTATCCATCAATAGGGAAGGAAAAGAATTAGCAGAAATTTTAAGCAAAAAAGGAATTACTGCTTTTGTTTTAAAATACCGTCTTAATAAAACCGAGACCAACGATCCTGCAAGAGAAATGATGGACAAATTAAAAGACAGAGCCGCTTTTGAAAAAAACTCTTTGGCTACTATTCAATTGGCAGCTCAAGACGGGAAAAATGCTCTGAATTATGTTAGAGCGAATGCTTCAAAATATGGAATTGACATTAAAAAAGTTGGTATAATCGGGTTTTCGGCAGGAAGTACGGTGGCGATGGAAACCGTTTTGGATAATAAAGCAGAACAGCTTCCAGATTTTGTAGCGAATATTTACGGCGGACCAAGACCAGAGCTTTTGAGTGTTCCTGCACCAGAAAAAAAGATTCCAATGTTTGTATGTGCCGCGAGTGATGACCAATTAAAACTGGCTCCTAGAAGTATTCAAATGTATAATAAATGGCTTGAAGCAGGACAGACTGTTGAGCTTCATATGTACTCAAAAGGCGGACATGGTTTTGGAACTGGAAAACAAAATCTACCTGTTGATTCATGGGAAACCCGCTTTGAAGAATGGCTTTCTTTAGAAGGATTTTTATCTAAATAAATAGAAAAGGTTTCACGCAGATTTAGACAGATTTGAGATTAGATTAAAAAAAAATCTGCGAATATCAGCTTAAATCATTTTAAATCTGCGTGAAAATTAATTAGGACTTTAAAAACTATATAGTATGAAACATAAAATTATAAAAACAGGAAAAATGACGCTTTTAACGGCGTTAGTACTTTCTAATTTGTCTTGGAATACTGTTCCGAATGATGAAACGAATCCGCCGCTTGTAACTATCAAAGGATTTACGTTTGCTGATTTCAACAGAAACGGAAAACTAGATCCGTGGGAAGATACGCGTCTTACTGCTAATCAAAGAATTGATGCCATCATCAAAGAAATGACCAATGCAGAAAAAGTGGAACTTTTGATTGGAACTGGAATGCCGGGAATCGAAGTTTTGACTGGTCCTGTTGGAGATTCTAAACAAGGTTTGGTTCCTGGAGCAGCGGGAGGAACGGCTGCTTTCGAACGTTTCGGAATTCCTGCAACGGTTGTTGCCGATGGTCCAGCTGGATTAAGAATCGCACCAACAAGAGAAAATGATTCTAAAACGTATTATGCAACGGCATTTCCAGTTGGAACGGCTTTGGCTTCAACGTGGAATAAAGCGCTTTTGGAAGAAGTTGGAAAAGCAATGGGGAACGAAGTAAAAGAATACGGTGTGGATGTTTTATTAGCGCCAGCTTTGAATATCCACCGAAATCCATTGAACGGAAGAAATTTCGAATATTATTCTGAAGATCCTTTAATTTCAGGAAAAACTGCGGCGGCAATTGTAAACGGAATTCAGTCGCAAGGCGTTGGAACTTCAATCAAACATTTTGCAGTTAATAATGAAGAAAGTAACCGTTTAACCATCAATGCTCATGTTTCTGAAAGAGCAATTAGAGAATTGTATTTAAAAGGTTTTGAAATCACGGTTAAAGAATCTCAGCCTTGGACAGTAATGTCTTCTTACAACAAATTAAACGGAACTTACACATCTGACCGAAAAGATCTTCTAACGCAGGTTTTGAGAGACGAATGGGGTTTCAAAGGAATTGTAATGACGGATTGGTTTGGTGGTTTCCCAGGTTTTGAATCGATTTCGAAAGGATCAAACTCTGATGTTGTACAGCAGATGATTGCGGGAAATGATTTATTGATGCCAGGAATTCCAGTTCAGAAAAAAGCGTTGCTGGCTGCCTTAGATTCTGGTAAATTGTCTCAGGAAGTGGCAAATGTAAACGTGAAAAGAATTTTAGAATATGTTTTCCGTACTCCGACTTTTGCTAAATACAAATACAGCGATAAACCAAACCTGACTAAAAATGCTGAAGTAACCAGAAATGCGGCTGCAGAAGGAATGGTTTTACTTAAAAATACAAACAATGCACTGCCTTTT
Source organism: Flavobacterium tyrosinilyticum (assembly GCF_023656565.1). Taxonomy (GTDB): domain Bacteria; phylum Bacteroidota; class Bacteroidia; order Flavobacteriales; family Flavobacteriaceae; genus Flavobacterium; species Flavobacterium tyrosinilyticum. The sequence continues at coordinate 456,434 of NZ_JAMOKG010000003.1, read as the reverse complement.
GCAGACAAACAAAAAGAAGTTTCGGTATTTGGAGTTACTTCTTACGCTTGGATTACAGGAGGAACAGGAAGCGGAAGTGTGAATAACAAACACACTGTTTCTCTTTTGGAAGGTTTAACTGCTGCGGGTTACAAACTAGACAAAGAATTGGTTGATTTGTACAAACCGCATGCTGAAAAAGAAGTGGCAGCTGAACTAGAAAACAGAAAAGCAAGAGGAATTTTGGCTTTGCCAGAAAGACTTCCAGAATTAAAAATGGATGATGCTTTTATCGCTAAAAAAGCAGCAAGCTCTGAAATTGCTTTCGTGACTTTAGGAAGAAATTCTGGAGAAGGCGGAGACAGAGTTGTCAATAATGATTTTAATATGGCTGATGAAGAAATTCAAATGCTGGATAAAATATCAAAAGCTTTTCATGCTAAAGGAAAAAAAGTAGTTGTTATTTTAAATATTGGCGGTGTCATCGAAACAGCTTCATGGAAAGATAAAGTAGATGCAATTTTATTAGCGTGGCAGCCAGGTCAGGAAGGCGGACATTCTGTTGCCGATGTGGTTTCAGGAAAAATTAATCCATCTGGAAAATTGACGATGACTTTCCCAGCGAAATATTCAGATACGCCATCAGCTAAAAATTTCCCAGGATTTCCAGTTGATAATCCGAAAGACGTAACATATGAAGAAGGCGTGTATGTTGGATACCGTTATTTCAATACGTTCAACATTAAACCGTCTTATGAATTTGGGTTTGGAAGTTCGTATACAACTTTTGAATATTCAGGAGTTAAATTAAGTTCTCCAACTTTCAAGGATAAATTGACTGTTTCTGTTACGGTAAAAAACACTGGAAAAGTGGCAGGAAAAGAAGTAGTGCAGTTGTATCTTTCAGCTCCTTCAAAATCTATTGATAAACCGAAAGAAGAATTGAAAGCTTTTGGAAAAACAAAAGAATTGAAACCAGGCGAAAGCCAAACGTTAACTTTAACATTATCTCCAAAAGACCTGGCTTCTTTCTTAGAAAACAAAAGTGCTTGGATTGCTGAAGCTGGAACTTACAAAGTTCTAGTTGGAGCTTCTTCTTTAGATATTAAACAAACGGCATCGTTTTCAGTAGAAAAAGAAATTACAGTGGAGAAAGTGAAGAAAGCTTTTGAATTAGATTCGAAGTTTACAGAGCTTAAACCATAAATTTTAGTTAGTTATTTCTGAAAGCCGTCTTGATTTTTCAAGGCGGTTTTTTTCATTTGGTTGAAGAGGGCTTGTATTTTATAATGATCCCGGTTCTGTTTTCGTGAATCTCTTCTATCATTTATAACATTTGTTTTTCTATATTTGAAACTCAGCATACAAGAAAAGGAAGTTTTGCATTGGCTGATAGTGAAATCTAAATTTGGTACTATTATGAAATTTAAACTTTTTTCTGCTATTGCGATTTTGTGGATAGCAGGCTGCTACGGACAGGAGATTTCTTCAAATAAAGCATTTAAAGAAATCGCTTTGGTGAACGGGATCGAATTTATAAACCCGAAATATGACCAGCCAAAATTCAGTTGCGGCTTTCTTATAAAATATAACAATGAAACATTTGCTGTAACAGCAAAACATATACTTAAGATTATTAAGCCCGAAAAAATGACAACCCTGTCGTTGGAGAGCTATATTAAAAATTGGGTATTATACCCATTAAACAATAAGTCCGAAATTGTAATTTGTGATAAATTATTAAATGAAGACAAGTCTGAGTTATTGGAAGCCAAGTCAACTTATGATAATGATTGGCTGGTATTTTCCATAAAGCAAAACTCTTCCAGTATTATACCTTTGGAAATAAGAAATACTCCTTTAATTCAGGGAGAAAAATTATATGTTGTGGGTTGGACCAGAACGATGGAAAATGGACCTCAAAGGGTATATGAATTTGAATATTATAAAACAATTTCAAATCGCATTTTATTAAAAGATATTCTTGTGCCAGAGAAATTCGGAGGACTTAGTGGGGCTCCACTAGTAGATGAAAATGGTTTACTTGTTGGGATTGTCTCAAATGGAACAGTTGATCCAGATTCAAATAAGAAGTTTTTCTCTCCATGCGCAATAACGAATTTAGTATCTTTTATGGAAAACAGAAAGCATGATAAATAGAAAGCCTTTCCTGTAAAAAGGGGGTAGCGCGAGGCTGTTGTTTTTTGGCAAACCCGATTGTCAAAATACAACTAAAAAGTGGAAGCTGGCAGTATTCTAGAATAGGTGTTTTTATAAAATAATAAGAGACGGCCATCAGGTCGTCTCTTATTATTTTAATTAGTAAGAATGATTTTGGCTTACCTTATGTTTAAAATTAGGTTATGGTAAAAGAATGTAATTTTATTTAATTTCCAAATTTGTATCTTTTTTAGATTGAAACCCTGTCGCTTCACTCTCATCAATCATATCAATAGTTTTTGGATGAAGGCTCACCAGCTGTAAAACGATGGCAGTAAACACTACAAATAACAGTAGAACAAAAACGTGTCTCATTCCTCCATTATCAGCGGCTTTTCCTAAAAACTCTGTGATAACAGCTCCGGCTGAAATACCTGCAAAATTCATAATTCCATATCCCGTAGCCCTGTATCGGGGAGCAACAAACTGACAAAGAATAGGCATATTGTTGGTGTCGTATATTCCAAATCCAAGTCCAAAAAGGACAGCGCCAAAAACAATAGCGGTTGTGTCACAGCAATAGCCAAATAAAAATAATGCCGGGATGGTAAGAAACAATCCAATAGCGCTAGTGTAAATTCTTCCCTTAAGGTGTTTCATCACCCATCTGTCTGAAATGGCACCTCCAATTAAAACGCCAAAAAAGGAAGACATGGAAATGGTTACCGTTGCAATTGGTCCCGCCAGAGACATGTCCAAATGTAAAGTTTCAGTAAATAAGGTGGGTAACCAGTTTTTGGCCGCCCAGCCTGGTAAACTTGGTGCAGAGAAATAAAAGAGCAAAACCCAAAAGGAGATATTACCGAATAATATTCCCAATCCTTTGAACATTTGCTTGAATTCAAAGCGGACAGATGACTTTTTTGTAGGATCTAAAAAGTAAGTTTTCTTTTCTTGTATAAAAAATATCAGTATTAAACTGTAAAGCACACCGAATAAACCTACGGAGTGAAAGCTGAAATGCCAGGAAAAATACTTAGAAATAGTGGCTCCAAAACCACCGAGTGCCTGTCCTAAATAAATTCCAGTGGTATGAATCGCAATTGCAAAAGAGCGTGTTTTTTCTTGATGATAATCTGCTATTAAGGATAAGGCAGCCGGAATATAAAAGGCTTCACTAAAACCCATAATGCCACGCAAAATATAAATCTGATTGAAAGTTGTGGCATAACCCATTGCCATAGTCACCCCAGACCAAATAAAAAGACTGGCTATAATGATTCTTTTTCGGTTAAACCGATCTGCTATAATTCCAGAAACAGGACTCATAAGCGCATAAATCCAAAGGAAAACTGCCATCAAAAGTCCGAAATTTTCAGCTTTAGCCAATTCAGGAATGTCATCCATCATCGCTGATTTCATAGTGGAGAGCATTTGCCGGTCTAAATAATTCAATAAAGCAACAAACCATAGCAGGCCGACAACAATCCATGGATAGGATTTTTTTTCATTCAATTTTGCAATCATTCTCTTTTTTCAAAATAAAGGCCGAATATACGAATTCAAAAGCAACAGGAAAGAATTGTTTTTCCAGTTAAATTGTTTTCCGTCTGCGTTCATAAGTAAGAATGAATAATCAATATATAACTTTTTCACTTTGCTGCGAATTTTTAAACGGGTAAGCCACAAAATAAAACGAATAAATGTCGAAGCAGGTATTGACTTTTCAAATTCTGAAGTAGGTGGCCCTGAAATTAAGATTGTTTGGCCCCTAGGTTTACTATTTTTAGTGATTTTCATGTGTTATTATAATAGGTTAAAAATCAGCCTGCTGTAACATTTATTCCTTTTTGCACACCAACTAACATAAAAATATTCTATATGAAATCTATGAAATCCTTATTTCTTCTTTATGCAGGCCTTTTTTTATTATGTTTTACTGCAAATGCCCAAGAAAAAACACAGTCCCCTGATCACAATGAAATTATTGAGAAACTAATTAAAAATGAAGAGTATGAAATGAATTGGTTTGCAGTTAGAGATACTGCAAAAATTGAAATTGGAAAGGTATTTACTAAAATAGCTAAAACAAAAAACACAATAAAAGTAACCACGACGATAAAAATGAAAAATATGCCGGACTGGGTTGATGAAACGATAGCGGAACTTCCTAACTTAAACCCTGTAAAACATACTTCTGTCAACACCCAAAGAGACATAGAGCTTAATTTCGGGAAACAAACAACTGGTTATTATCTCGATAAAAAGGATAGCAAAAAAATAGATATTAAAGAAGAAACAATAGGAAGCTTTTTTGACAGCAATATTTATCCTCAAATAATCCGCTGGCTTCCGCTAAAAGAAAATTATAAAACAGAAATGACTATTTTTGATTATAATCTTGTCACAAAAGCTGCAATTCTTAAAGCAAATATAACGAACACCAAAAAAGGTTTCCTTGGTGGAAAATCGGTGTGGATTATTACTGTGACAGATGGTATTTCGCAAAACAAAACGATAAATACTTATTATATTGATTCCCAAACCAATCAATTTTTGAAACAGGAAATTGATATGGGAAAAAACAAAATGATAATGGAAAAAGTAAATTAATTTCTAAGTGTTCAATAGTAATCATCTCAATATTTGAGCTGGGTCATTTTTATGCCCCAGCTCATTTAGTATTTTGCAATATAATTGCAGTCAATTCCAATTGCTGATTTTCTTCAAATTAAACCAGACTTTTCAATTTTTTGGAAAACATTTTTATATACCCTTCCTTATCCTTTTTCACCTCTTGGATTAGTGCCTTTCTTTCAGACGTGATGCTGCAGTATTTATCTGCCCATAAATTGATTTCAATCATCAGCGGCAAAAGGTCGATACCTTTCGCAGTGAGTTTGTATAAAACTTTGGATTTACTTTCCGGATGAGGTTCTTTTTTGATAATCCCGCTTTCTTCAAGCATTTGAAGTCGTGAAGCCAATATATTGCTGGCTATTTTCTCGTCTGATTTCTGAAAGTCGCCATAAGTGCACTGTCCGGCAAACATTAAATCCCTCACAATCAGCAGTGACCATTTGTCTCCCCAAATATCCAGCGACTGGCTTACAGGACAGTCGGAACGCTTCTTATTTTCTGCCATAAAAAAAAAATTAAAAATTCGCTTGCAAAACGAAAGTGGTTTTATATATTTGTACTTGCAATTTGCAAGCGAATTTACAACAATTTAAAGAAATATACAAATGCAGACAAAAGGGAATACAGTATTTATAACTGGCGGAAGTGCCGGAATTGGTTTGGCCATCGCTAAAAAATTAGCCGCCGAAGGCAATAACATCATCATCAACGGAAGAGACGAAGAGCGTTTGCAAAATGCATTAAAGGAACTGCCCGGTGCAGTAGGAATTCAGGGTGATTTTGCATCTGAGGCAGACAGGATCCGTATTGCAGATCAATTAAAAAACTATCATTCCGATGTCAATATCATAATCAATAATGCAGGTGCCGCTTTTGCCTATTTATTGAGCGAAACCGCCAATGCCCACGAAAAGGCAAAAATTGAGATGAATGTCAACTATATTGCTATTATTCATTTTACAGAATTGATGATGCCTCATTTGCTGGAAAAAGAAGCTGCGGCCGTTGTGAATATTTCTTCGCTTGCGGTTTATGGAAGCCATAAATTTCTGCCTACCTATGGTGCTACCAAAGCAGCTCTGCACAGTTACACAATGGCTTTGCGATACACCTATGAAGAGCAGAAAAATGTTCAGATCTATGAAGTGTATCCGCCTTTGGTAAATACCGAATTTTCTGCCGAAATAGGCGGGGCTGACGGTATTCCGGCATCAGAAGTAGCCGACGAGCTTTTCTGGGGCTTAGAGAAAAACCAGTTTGACATACCAGTAGGCGAAACAAAAAAGTATGCTGCTGCCATAGGCGAGGCAATGGCTAAACTGGCTCAGTAAAAAAAGGATAAGCGGAAATCATTGAAGATTATCCACTTTTTAAGCCATTAAACGTATCAAAATGAATATTCAAAATAAAACTATTCTGATCACTGGAGGAGCATCTGGTATAGGATTGGAAGCTGCAAGACAGTTTCTGGACGCTGGTGCCAGAGTGATTATTACAGGAAGAAATCAATCAAAGCTGGATGAAGTGTCAAAACGTTATCCCTTAATTAAAGCCATCCAAAGTGATGCGGCAGATGAAACTGATGCAAAAAATCTGTATGACGAAATAGTAGCTTTAGGAGGCATCGATATTTTGTACCATAATGCCGGTGTAGGGGTTCCGCCTGCGAATTTAGGAATTCCGGATAAAAAACATCTGCAAGGTGCAGTCTATGAAATGGATGTGAATTACTTTGGCGTCATCAGGCTCAATAATCTTTTTATGAGTATGCTCAAAAGTAGATCCGAAGCTGCTATCATTCACACGACATCGATACTGAGTATTGTTCCTTCAGCAGCCGAAGCCACCTATAGTTCATCAAAAGCGGCATTGGCATTTTATACGGTTTCACTGCGCAGACATCTGCAGGTGATCAACAGCAAAGTGAAAGTTTTTGAACTGCTGCCGCCTCTGGTGGATACCGAGATGGTGGCTGGCAGAGACGATAAAAAAATCAGCCCTAAGGAGTTGGTAGAGGGTTTGATTAAAGGCATTAAGAAAAATACGCTCACCATTCGGGTTGGTGACAGCAAAGCGGTTTACCTTATCAATAGGCTGTTTCCAAATCTAGCCTACGGGCTTGTAAATAAAAAGAAGGCAGATCGGCTATTGCTGCCTTAATCATATTGCATGTTATGTAACTCATTTTTTAATAAATTAGTCTTTCAAGCATGCAGCCATAATTTTAAAAAAATTAAATATAATGAAAGCATACACTATTAGCCGCTACAGCAAAAAAGACCTTTTAAAGCTGAGCGAAGTAGACAGGCCTGCTATAAAACCAAATGAGGTTTTGATAGAAATTCATGCCGCAGGAATTAATCAGCTCGACGCCAAAATTAAAAGCGGGGAGTTTAAAATGATGCTCAAATACCAGATGCCCTTAGTTTTAGGTCACGATGTGGCAGGCGTTGTGAGTGAGGTTGGGGTTGATGTAAAACGTTTTAAAGTAGGAGATGAAGTGTACAGCCGTCCTTCTGATTACCATATCGGTGGATTTGCTGAATTTATAGCGGTTGATCAGGCAGATGTTGCCCTGAAGCCGAAAAACATTTCCATGAATGAAGCAGCGTCTCTACCCTTAGTCGCGTTGACGGTCCGGCAGGCTTTTATGGAAAAAGCACATTTGACAAAGGGACAAAAAGTTTTTATTCAGGCTGGCTCAGGCGGTGTGGGCACGATTGCCATTCAGCTGGCAAAACATCTGGGCGCTACGGTTGCAACCACTGCGAGCAGAGGTAATTTTGAACTGGTCAAAAATCTTGGTGCAGATGTGGCGATTGATTACAGAACTCAGGATTTTGAGAATCAGCTGAAAGATTACGACTTGGTGCTCAACAGCCAGGACAGTAAGACCTTGGAAAAATCCCTTCGCATTTTGAGGCCAGGCGGTAAAACGGTCTCTATTTCAGGTCCGCCAGATCCTGCTTTTGCCAATGAAATGGGTATGCCATGGCTATTGAAACTGATCATAGGCTTTATCAGCAGAAAAGTACGAAGACAGGCAGAAAAATTAGGAGTTGGTTATTCCTTTTTATTTATGAAAGCCAACGGACAGCAATTATCCGAAATTACCAAGCTGGTGGAACAGGGAGTTATAAAGCCAGTATTGGATAAGGTTTACCGCTTTGAGGAAATGAATCAGGCTTTTGATTATGTGAACAGCGGAAGAGCCAGAGGAAAAGTAGTGGTGCAGGTAAAATAAGCACCCTGTTTACTGCCCGATTTTAATTATGACCCGATAACTCTAGCCGAAAACGATGACATTGTAATGGTGCACGGACATTTTTCTAATGGGTTTGGGAAAAACTATATCGCTGTGGATATTTTCAAAGTGAAAGACGTAAAACTGGTAGAACATTGGGACGTGCTCCAAGAAGAAGTGACAGCAGACAAAACGGTTAGTGGCAGTTCTATGTTCCCGATTGTCTAGGGGATGTTAAAAATTATCAGCTAAATAAAATGCTGTTTAGAAACTTAACTTTTTTTTGCCTGTTGAATGAGCTAACGAAAAAGTGTAAGTGCATTTTGCATCCTTACTAATTTTTATAAAATCTACTTTGATAAAGGTGACTTATATTTAAAAGCCGTCTTCAACTTTTTGTGGGACTTTGGGAGGGAATTCCAACTTAAAAGTGACACGATTTTGCCACAGAAATTTTGTTCGGGTTAAAAAAATATGAAAAGCAGTGTAAAATAGAAAAACCTACAAATTTTAGGATTTGTAGGTTTTGTTTTTTTAGCAAAAAAAAGTCCTAATCATTGATTAGGACTTTCGTGGGGAGAGCAGGATTCGAACTTTATCGCTGAAGTCCTGTCTATACTGGTTTTATAAAATGTCTTTGACCAAAGTGCACCGATTCTGCACCCAAATTCAATTTTGCTATTTCAATATTAAATCATTCACAAAACTTAAATACTAATGAATTAATAAGCAGCAGTATTATTCTTTTTTTGTATTACAAATATATTAAAAATACTTAATTTTTCTGATTAAGAAGTTATAACTTAAGATTTATAGCTAAAAGGTATAAACTCTATAATTCGACTTTGGCCTGAGTTGTAATTTTAAGTTATTTTAGTAAATTTATCTAATCATAACTAATTAAAAAGCAGAACAAATTAATAAATGAAACCAGAACTCACCACTTTAAAAAAACTGCGTGACATGCTCGCATTCATGAATCTCCCTGTTTATTCCTATATAGACAGTGATGATTTTGCTATTTTAAAAGTACATGAGATGGGACTAAAAATGCCTTATATAACTCCTACGTTTAGGCCTGATCATTACACTTTAATAATAGTAAAAGAGGGAGAAGGAAATTTTGTATCTGGAAATGAGGTTTTTAAAGTAAGTTCTGGGCACGTATTTATGAAGCGCCCTGATGTTTACGTTTCCAGTGGATGGACCGAGATGAAGAGTGTGTACAATATTAGTTTCCGGAAAGATTTTATTGCGCACTGTCTGCCATTGGGAGTGGACGAACTATTGGAAATGGATCAATCCAATGGAATAAACTATCTTCTTAATGACGAGGCAATTAGTCGCATGGAAGAGCTATGTCTGGAATTGTATGGTCATGCGACTTCTATGGAGCCAATTAAAGATGAAATAATGTCTAATATTCTTATTTATATTCTGCTGCTCATTCAAAAGCATCAAAATGAAATTAATGCAGAAGTTTTAAATGAGAAGAATGCTGCCATTGTAACCGCATTTCGCAGTAACATGGATAAAAACTTTACCATGCTCATCGCTGGTGAATGCAGTTCTGTATTTCGAATAAAAGAACATGCAAAATTATTAAACATCAGTGAAAGTAACCTTTCAAAAATTATAAGCAAAAGCTCTGGAAAAACGGTCAATCAATGGATAAACGAAAAACTCATAGATGAAATAACATATCTTCTTAAAAACACAGACAAGTCAATGGTCGAGATAGCAGAAGTGTATGCTTTTAATGAATTAAAGCAGTTTTACAGCTTTTTTAAAAAACATGCTCATAAAAGTGCCATTGTGGTAAGGAATGATTTTAATGCCTCTCACAGCGAACACGATCTCATTTATAAAGGCAACGTTGTTCCTATCCGTCCAAACTGGTAACTTTATTTAAGATAGAGAATTGAAATTAAGGCTTACTGTTCTTTTTTCGATAATCAACTGGGGAGAGCCCTGTATGTTTCTTGAAAAATATACTAAAATAGGACAAGTAAGAGAAACCTAGCATATGAGCAATTTCTTTCATTGAAAATCGTTGCTCCATAATTAAAATTTTAGCCGTGCTCAGTGTTTTCTCGGCAATTAATTGTCCGCCAGTTTTGCCTGTTTTTTCCTTTAGAATACTTGAAAGATAATTTTCGTGAAGCTGCTGCATTTCTGCGTAATCTTTAATATAGAGTATTCTGTTGACTTTCCCCTTTAGCAATTGATCATAGTGATATTCCAGGTTTTGTGTAAAATCTTTAAGAATGTCGGGATTTCGATTTTGAGCGGTATGAATTTTATATCCTTCCCAGTACTCCTGTTTAATTTTAAGTAAGAAACGGGTAAGTAAATTAGCGCACATTTTTTTTTGAAATGGAGATTCTTTTTGAAGCTGCTGTACAATAAGCAATAGAATCTTTTTTAATTCCAGTCTAAATTCCATTGTAGTTTGTAATGGAACCTGCCTTTCAAATAAAAGGAACGGAAATGTTTTATAAATTGAAACTCCTGCATATTTTGAAATAAAGTCCTCGGTAAAAAGCAGTCCGTAAGATTCCTCAACAGAATACCATGTAAGCTGCTGTAACTCTCCAGGTTTGTTCACAAAAAACATTCCCGATTTTACAATATACTGCTCCTTGTCTACAATAATTTTTCCATGAGCTTCCATGAGAAATCCTATTGAGAAAAAGGTAGTATAAAATGGAGGAGTGCTCCATGGAAAGGTATGATCGCGATGGAGTATGCGAGAGTTCACAAATGAAAATTCGGCATCACCCAGATGTCCGTGGGATAATTCATTCCCCATGACTTCCACTGTTTCATAAAAATCAGTGAATTTTGGCTTTTTATCATTTTCCATTTTCTAAAAACTTAAATGTTTAATAATTGAGTACAGATTACAGAATGTGAAGGTCATCATAAGGAAGAAAAGGGAGCGATTTGCCGATAGTTTTATTGTTTTTTAGGAGTTAAATTTATTATTTAAAAATTCTTTTCTAATAGCGCCTGGGGCATGTAATGTCTGTGATTTAAAGTAGGTGTAAAAATGATTCACGTCAGTAAAAGCAAACAATGCTGCAATTTCTTTGATTGATTTGTCTGAATGCTTCAAGAGATAATTAATTTCATCAACCATTTTTTCGTTGATCCAGTCATTAATCGTTTTATTTGTTGAATTACTGATTACTTTGCAAAGGTGGTTTTCATTTAAATTCAGAAGCTTTGCATGCTCTTTGGTACGCATTACGACACTGCTTTTTCCAGTAAGCAGATTGTTGAAATTATCATCTAGATTTTGGCGAAAAGCATTAACAATTGAGGTGTTTTTTTCTATTTTGGAATACGGTTTTTCTTTATCCTGCTGCTGTATTGTAAACAGCAGACAAAGGGTAAGGTTGGCCAGCATCTCTTCTTTATAAGGCAAAAAAGAATTATTCTCATCAAAAATTTCTATGAAAGTCTGCTCAAGGTAGAGCATAGTTTCTTTTGACAGCGTTTTTGTACAGCCGTTCATTTTGTCTGTATTCATAATAGAATTGATTCCTTCTGGTAAATGTTCTGAAACAAAATCTTTACTGAAACATATATGATAGACTTTTCCGATAACACTCCAGTTGCTCGAAAGAAATGAATCCGGGCGAGAAATAAATACATTGCCAGAACGAAGTTCAAAGCTCTCATTTCCTACCATACAGTTTCCAGAGCCGTTTGCAATTATGGTGAGATTATAAAAGGAAGGCCGAAAAGTAGGTGATATGCATGGTGTATTGATGCTCATCTCATGCAGTTTTAATGCAGCAAAATCCGTATTGTTGCTGTAATTGTCTGGCATTTTCATAAATGCCAGACAATCATCAAGTTTACTTAAGGTAGTCAGCTGTGGTATCATTCTAATTCGCTTATAAACAATTTCTTAAGCTTGAAACTGCGCTTTTATTTTTTTCAAAGTTGCGTAAAAAAATAATATCTGGCAGGCACCATTTCTGACATAAAATTATAAAATTTAAAGATTTTAGCTAAAGTGAAGACTTTTGCGATATCTCTTCGTATATCAAACATTCCGCAGAAAGTCCTGTCCAATCATAAACATCTCTAATACTATCGAATATAGGTATTTGAATATCCATTATTTTTTTCTTTTCAAATTAGAATAATTATATCCAAATCTAATTTTTTTTTTAAACACCTGATTATAAAGGTTTGTGAAGCTGTATACTTTTTTGCAACACAAAAAATCAGCGAAAAACTCAAATCTTGGATAATTATAATTTTTAGTGAATTTTTCACAGTTAGGAAGTCTTTTTACCAATATAATTTTGCCTCATATAATTAGTAAAACAAGATAAATGATTTTTAATGGACTCATTTATAGTTGATTATTTCTTAGACAAATCAAGCATCAATACTCAGTAAACTTTAAAAATTTAGCAATGAAAAAATTTCCAATACCACCATTTACTTTAGAATCTGCCCTTGAGAAAATACAGCTTGCGGAGGATGGATGGAACAGCCGCGATCCGCAGAGAGTTGCCCAAGCTTACACTATAGACAGCGAATGGAGAAATCGCCACCTATTTATAAACGGTCGAGATGAAATTATTGATTTTTTGTCTCATAAATGGGAAAAAGAACTCGATTATAAATTAAAAAAAGAATACTGGGCGCATACAGAAAACCGTATTGCTGTGAGATTTGAATATGAATATCGAGATGTAAACGGCCAGTGGTTTAGAGCGTACGGAAATGAAAATTGGGAGTTTGATGAAGACGGATTAATGAGAAGAAGATACGCAAGCATTAATGATCTGCCTATTAAAGAGAGTGAACGAAAATTTATCTGATTTAAAAAAACTAAAGAATTAATAACCCTAATAAATTTAAATTATGAAAACAAGTTACCACACAAGAAAAGTGAACGGAGTCGAAATTTTCTACAGAGAAGCAGGAGATAAACAAAAACCGACATTAGTACTGCTTCACGGATACCCGACATCTTCGCACATGTTTCGTAATCTGATAAATTATCTTGCAGATGATTTTCACGTAATAGCTCCAGATTATCCTGGTTACGGAAGAAGTGAGCAGCCGCCAATTAAGGATTTTGACTATACATTTGAGAATTTCAGCAACATAGTTAAAAGGTTATTGGATGAATTGGAAATCAAAAAATTCAGTCTTTATTTAATGGATTACGGTGCGCCTGTTGGTTTTAGAATTGCAAGCAGAAATCCTAACCAAATAGAAACACTTATTGTGCAGAACGGTTGCGCATACGAAGAAGGACTGGAAACTTTCTGGGATCCTTTTAGAGCGTTATGGAAAGACAGAAATGATAAAGAAGCGGCAGCCACATTGAGTACTTTCCATGCTCCTGATGGACTGAAATGGCAATATACACACAACGTTCCGGATACTTCAGTAGTTTCTCCAGACAATTGGGAAGTTGATTTAAGACACTTGGAACGTCCTGAAAATGGGGATATTCAGCTGGCACTCTTTTATGATTACAGAACCAATGTGCCTTTATACCCTGAATGGCAGGAATATTTTAGAACATACAATCCAGAAATGCTGATTGTTTACGGTAAAGATGATTATATTTTTCCGGGCGTAGGTGCTGAAGCTTTCAAAAAAGACGTGAAAAATCTTGAGTTTCATTTGTTTCCAACAGGACATTTTGCATTGGAAAGTTTTGGAGATGAAATTTCAGAACTTATTAAAGATTTCCTTATCAGAAAAACGGGTAAAAATTAATCATTTAATAGAGATAAATGACTTATAAATCGATCACGGAGCAAGCCTGCGCAGTTGCTTACAAAAGCATTTATGTAAATGATACGGAAATTTTTTACCGAGAAGCAGGAGAGGAAGGGAAAACAAATCTCCTGCTGCTTCACGGATATCCGTCGTCATCGCATATGTTTCGAAATGTAATTCCGATGCTTTCAGGGCAATTTCACATTCTTGCTCCCGATTTACCAGGCTTTGGTTTTAGTGCTGTTCCAGAAAAAGATAAGTTTGCGTATACTTTTGAAAATTTTGCTCTGATTATAGAAGGATTTTTAGAAAAACTGAACATTACAAAAACGAGCTTTTACCTTTTTGACTACGGAGCACCTATTCTGATGCATGTAATTTCAAAAAATAGAGTAGAAGTTGATATGCTCATTTTTCAGAATGGAAACATTTATGAAGAAGGTCTCGGACAGGGAATTAAAAATTCAATGTCTCTCTTTGATAATGAAACTAGCGAAAACAGCGAAAACAGAGCAAAACTAGAAAAACTGGTTGAATTCGATTATATCAAATGGGAATATCTTACAGGCGTTTCCAATTTGTCTAAAATTGCTCCAGAATCGTATCACTTAGATCAATTTTTAATGCAGAGAATAGGCTTAAGAGAAATTCATTTGGCTATTAAAAAAGACTACGGAAATAATCTTGCCTTTTATAAAGCTTGGCAGGAAAAATTGATAGCATCACAATTTCCGACATTAATCGTTTGGGGGGAAAATGATGAAGTGTTTCTAAAGGAAGGAGCGATAGCTATTTATAATGCTTTGCCAAGTTCAAAGCTAATTTTTTATGCCACAGGCCATTTTGCCTTAGAAGAATTTGGAGTTGAGATTGCTGGGGCAATAATCGATTATTACAACTCACTGCAACAACACTAAAAATGGAAAATTATCTTCAATACGGACTGTTACTTTTAGCCACAATAGTGGGCGGAGCTGTAAATGCTTTTGCAGGCGGGGGCGGGTTTATCGTTTTTCCAAGTTTGGTTTTAAACGGAGTTTCGTCCATCCGTGCCAATGCGATGACTTGCGTGTCCATGTGGTTTGGAAATGTAGCCAGTGTTAAGGCATTCAAAAATGACATTCGCATACAGTCAAAAGATTTGAAAATTGTTTTACTGATTAGCGGTATCGGAGGATTATGCGGTGCAACGGTAATGGTCATGACAGATCCCAAACTTTTTAAATCTTTGGTTCCTTATTTTCACCTGATATCATGGGGAACATTTGCGTTTAGCAAACCTATATTGGCTTATTTTCAAAAAGTTGCTTCCGGAAGCGGGCATTTTCAATATTCACACGGAAAAATACTTCCATTGTTTCTGATTAACTTTTACGGAGGGTACTTTAATGCTGGAATAGGAATCATGATTCTTACTCTTTTCACCCTTTACGGAATGAAAGATTTAAATGAAATGAATGGATTAAAAGTGCTGATGGTTACAGTAAACAATGGAATTGCTGCGCTATGCTTTATATTTTCGGGTTTAATAGACTGGAAAATTACTCTTGTACTGACAATAGGAGGAATTATCGGCGGTTATTACGGGGCAGTATTTTCAAGAAATATGAATCAGGAACTGGTCAGAAAATTAATAATTGTGGTCGGAGGCATCATTGCGGTATACTTTTTTACTATGTAATGAACTTCTATAAACTATTAAAAAATATTACGTTTTTAGGTGTAAGTGTTTTAAAATGAAGCGATTGAATTCTGTGTATTCGGAAAATACTTATCTTTAAGCTCAATCGTAAAAATATAATAACTACTAAAATTTTGAAATGAAAAAAATAGCAATCAATGGCTTTGGCCGAATAGGAAGAGCTGCTCTTAAAATTATTTTAGAAACTCCTGAGCTTGAAGTTGTGGGGATTAATGATTTAATGAGCATAGAAAATGCGGTTTACCTTTTAAAGTATGATAGTATCTATGGAAGATTTGAAAAAAAGGTGAGTATAGATGGAGACTCAATAGTGATTGACGGAAAATCAATTCGCTATACAGCAATAAAAGACCCTGCAGAATTACCTTGGAGAGAATTAGATGTTGAAGTGGCGATTGAAAGCACAGGGTTTTTCACCAATAAACCAGATGCAGAAAAGCATATTGCGGCGGGCGCTAAGTTTGTAGTGATTTCTGGTCCGACAAAAGATACTCCGACAATCGTGCACGGTGTAAATACCGAAGAAGGAAAAGTGTCTATATTCTCCTGTGCAAGCTGTACAACCAATAATATTGGACCAATTATAGAAATAATCGGAAGAAGAATTGGAATAAAAAAGGCAATACTTAATACGACACACGCTTATACAGCATCTCAGACATTGGTAGATGCGCCATCAAAAAAAGAGCCTCGTATGGGGCGCGGCGCGGCAATAAACTCAGCACCGGCAGCAACAGGAGCGGCAATTGCAGTTACAAAAGCACTTCCTGAATATGCAGGAAAATTTGATGGTATTGCAGTGAGAGTTCCAGTACCGATTGGCTCTATATCGGATATCACATTTGTTACAGAACGTCCAACATCTGTCGAGGAAATTAATGCTATTCTAAAAGAGGAAGCCCAAACCGATAGATACAAAAAAGTAGTGGATGTAAGTGATGAACCTTTGGTTTCTTCCGATATGATCAAAAATGCTTTTGCAGCAACTGTAGATCTAGAAATGACCCGCGTAGTCGATGGTGACCTTGTAAAAGTTATGGCATGGTACGATAACGAATGGGGATTTACAAACCAAATGATCAGACAGATTCAAGAATTGTAAAAAAGAAATCATCTTACTTTATTTAAAAAAGCAAACCTCCAAAATATGAAACTTTGGAGGTTTTACATTTATAATCTATTCTTTTTTAAGCCTGTTTTTCCAGCTGGCAAGCATCTTAACTTTTGTTCTTTAGCGAATCTGATACCGTTTTTCTGATTTCCTCTGCGGTAAGATTGACACCTATTATTATGCCTTTTTCATCCAGCAAATAACTATAAGGGATGTTTTCTATTCCCATAGTATCTTCCATTTTTTGATCCTGATCCAATAAATTTGTCCAATTTAACTGGTCTTTTGCTATAGCAGCAACCCACTGCTTTTTGTTTTTGTCTCTTGAAATTCCGATTATTTCAAAATTATCAGATGCAAATTGCTGTTTTAAACCAATCAATTCAGGATTTTTTTTCCTGCAGGGTGCACACCAAGAAGCCCAGAAATCAATAAGCACAATTTTTCCTTTATATTTCTCAAGACCAACTAAATTGCCATCCTGATCTGGAAGCTTAAAGTCTAAAAAAGGTTTTCCAACAGCGTAAGTATCAAATTTCTCAATTCCTCTTTTATATAATTTAAGGTATTGACTGTCTTGCTTTGAGATGTCTAAAATAGAATACAATGCAGTAAGCTGCTGTTTGTCCAAAATTGGATTTATAAGCGCAAGCTCTGCCAAAATTGCCCCGCTGAAAGGATGAGAACGATGTTTACTAAAAAATGTTGTTAATTTTGAATACAACAATTTGCTGAAATCTTTTTTGCCTGAATTCGACTTATAGAAATTTAAGTATTCTTTCTGCAATTCTGAAGAATAAGATCCTTCAACGGTATCGATATGCATAGTCTGTATAGATTTTCCATCTTTTAGAGCTTTGTCAACACTGATATTAATAGTTATTGCATTGTTTTCCAGATAGAATTGCGGAGCATTAGCAGCAGATGGCAAATATATTTTCGCTACAACGGTATCTTTTACAGAGCCTTTAAATTCAAATTGATTATTTTCAATTTTTACGCTATCCTGAATATCTCCGTAATATAAATATGCAAAATGATCCGTGAAATATCCTTTTACACTTCCTTTTAAAGTAAAGGTTTTGATGGTTTGATCTGCTGTATTTTGGCTGTAAATCGTAGCATTCAAAGCAACGAAGAAGAAAATTAGTTTTAGGGTTTTAATATTTATCATTTTAAAATGTATGTACAGTAAATAATATCAAGTTTCTTTATAACTTTTGTGATGCCTTGTCAGTATCTTTTATAAACTTAATAAGTCCTTTCATGTATATTTGCTGATCATCGTACATACTCATATGACTTCCTTTATCACAGTACAGGTAAGTTCCGTTTTGGACTTCTGAGGCAATCCATTGCATATGCTTTGGATCCATGGTGTCGTATTTTGCACCAATAGATAATGTTGGTACTGTGATTTTAGAAATTTGATTTTTGATATCCCATTTTTCTAATTTACCCGAAATACCAAATTCGCTTGGTCCTTGCATTGTGACATATAGAGATTCATTGATTTTTGCGAATGAACGGCTAAGCGGTTCCGGCCAGTCATTGATATCCATTCTTATAATATGTTTTGCATAGAAATTAGGAATCAGCAGTTCCATATATTTAGGATTCTTATAATCTTTATTTTTTTCAATTTCTCTCAATTGAGACAAAACAGATGGATTCATCTGCTTGGCAAGAACTTCAGAATAATTGCTGTAGTCAATAGCACTCATCATCATATTAGAAATGATTAAACCTTTTAAATGCTCTTGATGTTTCAAGGCATATTCTGCCGCCAGAATGCCACCCCAAGAATGTCCTAATAGATAAAAATTGTCTTTGTCCAGATTTAATGCTTTGCGAACCTGTTCAACTTCGTCCACAAATCGCGGCAGATCCCAAAATGAAGGATCATTCGGGGTTTCAGAATTACCGGTGCCAAGTTGGTCGTAATAAATAAATTCAATTCCTTCGGCAGGGAGGAAGCTCTCCATGCATTCAAAATATTCATGTGTTGCTCCTGGACCTCCATTAAGCAGTAATACTTTAATTTTAGGATTATTGCCTACAGTTTTTGTCCAGACCTTAAATTTTCCCTTTGGAGTAGTAATTTCTACCATTTTAATTCCACCCGTCTTAATGCCTTTAGAGCTGTCCTTGAAATAAGCAATTTGTTCTGTACTGGCGGTTTGAGACTGATTCTCTTTCGTATTGCAGGCGTTTAGAAAAAGCATTGCAAAAATCAGTAAAATAACTCTGTTGTAAATAATCATGAATATTGTTTTAAATTAGTAATCAGTAATATATGCTTGAAAGTGTTTGAAATTTAATTTTGTGTTAAACGATACAAAAATGGATAAAAAAAAGGCTTAGCTAATGATGCTAAGCTGCATTTCTATTTGAGTTTTGAGTATTGCATTGTCTGGATACATTCTTCTTAAAACATTTAGTCCGCTCCAAAATGTAACGAGATATCTCGCAAGAATTTCGGGATGGGTTTTGTTCTGCAATCTGCCTTCTTTCTGTGCTTTTTCAATTGCCCAAATATACATCTGCTCCATTTCTTTTAAGATGTTCAAGGCATCATCTTGAAATTTCTGATCAACAAAACTCATTTCGATGATGGTGTTCACAATCAGACACCCCATTAAATGGCTGTTTTTTTCCGCTTCGGCGAGAGATCGAAAAAAGTCTTTTATCAGATCAATAGGCGATTCGCTCTCCATAAGTTCTTGTTTGAAATGATTTAAATCATTTCGTCGCAGTTGAAGCGCTTTAGCAAAAAGTTCCTTTTTCCCTCCTTTGAAGGTATTGTAAAAACTGCCGCTTCCAATTTGCATGGCCTCCAGGAGATCTTCAAGCGAAGTGGGAGTAAAGCCTTTTTCCCAAAATAAAATCTGGGCTTTTTTTAAAAGTTCTTCCTCATTAAATATTGCTGGTCTGCCTCGCATTTTATTTCTGTAGTATTTAATACAAAATTAGAATTTTTATTTCAAATTCAAAAGAATAATTTTTTAAGTGACAAAATTTATAGTACATGGGGAAATCTTTAATATTTATAATTCTTCACAACTTTTCCATAGGATTTGAAGCTGTGTTTAGAATTAATTTTGTTTTAACGAAAAGAAAATCTGTTGATTACAATTTAGAAGAATAAAAGTTTACAGCCTAAAGAGTATTGCAAAGTATAGAAACATGAGACAGAGCAGACGATAATAAAATCTGAAGATCTGAAAATGCTAACCAACTAAAATAATCTAAAAAATGACAAATTACGATACGCTCACAGAAGCAATTAACACAAAACAAGCTGAAGGATATACGTTTGATTTTAATCTCAGCAACTCGACATTAAACTGTAAAACATTAAACCAAACTTTTGAAGCAAATGAGTTTCATGTGGACGCTTTTTATCGATTTGAAGGCGATTCGAACCCAGATGATTCATCGATACTCTACGCCATTCGCACCCAGAGTGGTGTTAAAGGATTATTGGTAGATGCTTATGGAGCTTACAGTGATAATTTGAATGCGGCAATGATTCAAAAACTGCAAATGAGATAAGTGTTTCTTGATCCTAAATAAAATAAGGTAATTAATCAAAAAATAAAAAATATGGATTTAACAATAAACTTTATGTCTTTTGAAAATGAATTTGGACAAGATTTTCAGACAGGCATTTATCCACATACTCAACAGGAAGTCACCAATAAACCCAATTTTGAGGAAACAAATAATGCGATACTTAGAAAAGTGATCGAAAATTATGATTACAATTTCCAAATTTCAGAGGATGGGCATTGTGTTGTCTCATTAGACCGCGAAATTGAAAATTTGTACGGTATAGAAAATCCCGTTTTTTCTGGAGGTTCATTTCTTTTAGGTCAAACTATCCGAGAAGAGCACAATACTGGCCTTTTAAAAGTAAAGGCTCAATCTTCATTTTTGGATTTGAAAAATATTAAATCACGAATAGCAGCATTTTTTAGTTTTAAGAAGCTGGCTACTGAACCTGAATTTTAATTAAGAACATTATGAAAAATAAATTATTTGAAACAAGCGAATCGTATGCGCCTTTAATTTTAAGGCTGATTCTAGGTTCTGTTGTCCTGATGCATGGCATGCAAAAATTGTTGGGATGGTTTGGCGGCTTCGGATTTTCTAAAACGATGCTTTTCTTCACAGAATCAGTGGGAATGCCTTGGATTATTGGTTTTTTAGTAATTATGCTTGAAACTGTTGGAGCATTTGCGCTAATAGCAGGATTGGGAACAAGAGTCATCGCGGCTGCGTATGTAGCTCTCCCTGTTGGCATGATCGTTACGACCCATTTTAAAAACGGATTCTTTATGAATTGGTTTGGGACTTTAAAAGGAGAAGGCTATGAATATTTTATTTTATGGATAGGAATAGCTCTTGCATTGCTCATTTTGGGAGGAGGCAAATTTGCTGCAGACAGAATTTGTATTAAAAAAGATCTATAACTATTTGATGTGCAATTTCTAATGTTCGGAATTGAATGTGATTCTAAACCTTTTGTATGCTGATTAAAATAAATTAAAAAGAGTGAAAAAATATATTCTTATTATGGCAGCATTCCATTCCGTTTTGTATTCGCAGCAGATAAATGAATTCAACTTTTTACGATATAATGATGTCATTTCAATAGACAGTACAAATCAGAGTTTATATTATAAAGCCAAACAGATTACAATATCGAAAAAGTCTCAGTCATTTCTTTTTTTTGGAGCCGAAAACAGAACTCAATATCAATATTTTGAGAATGAAAATTGGGATGAAAATTTGAAGGATAATAATGGTTTTCTACTCAACAGAACTCTATTTTATGGTGATTTAAAAGTAGGCAACTCATTTCGATTATTTAGTCAGCTGCAAAGCAGCGTTGGGATCAGCAGAGAAAATCCAAATCCGATTGAAGAAAATCCTTTAGATCTCCACCAGCTGTTTATTGACGTTAATTTTCGAAATATAAAATTTAGGATAGGAAGGCAGGAATTGTATTATGGATCGCAAAGATTGATTTCAGTGCGCGAAGGGCCAAACAGCAGACAGGCATTTGATGCTATGAAAATCACCTTCAACAAAAAGAATTTTTCTGCGGATGCATTTTACAGTTATCATGTAAAAAATAGATTCGGAAATTTCAACGATAAAATTGGCGATGATACTAAACTTATTGGTTTCTATTCACTTTTGAGTGAAATTAAATATGTTAATAACGTAGAAATATATCTCCTTAACCTTCAGAAATCTAAAAGCGCATTCAATACATTTTCGGGATCGGAAAATAGAAATACTGTAGGGTTTAGAATTTTTGGAAATCAATCCAATTGGTTTTATGATATAGAAGCGGCCTATCAATTTGGAAGATTTGAAAGGAAAAATATTAAGGCATGGACATTTTCAGTGAATAATTATTACAGTTACAGTATAAAAAAATCAATACAGAAAATAGGTTTAAAAGCAGAATATATCTCAGGAGACAAAATACAAACTAATCAATCATTAGAAACATTTAATCCGCTTTTCCCGCGAGGAGCTTATTTTGGTTTAGCTTCCTTAATCGGGCCTTCAAATTTAATTGATGTGCACCCATTTCTGGAATGTCAGTTAACACGAAAACTATTTTTTAATATGGATTATGATGTGTTTTGGAGAGCCTCATCAAGCGATGCCATATACCAGCCAAACGTTTCAATATTATTTGACAGCTCAGGTTCAAGTTCAAAAAGAATAGGGAATCAGCTGGGAGCTTCATTTAATTATGAATTTAATAAATACCTGATTTTTACCATTGAAGGAACATGGTTTAAAAGTGGCAATTTTATTAAGGATGTCAGTAATGGCAAAGACATGTTGTTTACAGCAGCAACTTTGACTTTAATCTTATAAAATACCTTTTGTTCTGTAATTGATAGCTATAGAGCGTTAAACCAAAATAGTAGATCAATTCATAAAGAAATCACTAATAAATAAGCATTGAATTTAACTATAAAAATTTTAAAAAATGAGAAAATCAATTACAACAGCAGCAATTATTTTAATGACTGCTATCGGAGCACCGCTTCAGGCTAATACAGCTAATCCAAGCACAATTGTTATTGTTCATGGTGCATGGTCATCGGCTAAGGATTTTAAGGATGTTGAAGCATCACTTAAAAAAAGTGGCAATGAAGTAATAGTAGTAAATCTGCCAGGACATGGAGATGACCAGACACATGTCTCATCTCTAACGCTACAAGGATATGTTGACACAGTCAAAAAAGCAATCGGAACAAGAAAAAATGTAACTCTTGTTGGCCATAGTTTTGGCGGAATGGTGGTCAGTGAGACCGCAGAGCAAATTCCGGGACAGATTAAAAAACTGATTTACCTTTGCGCATTTCTGCCAAATAATGGTGAAAGTCTTTTCTCTATTTCAGCTGCAGATAAAGAAACTCACATAGGACAATACATTCAGCCAGATGAAAAAGCAGGAGTAGTTGGAATTGCCAAAAATGGAATTTTAGATTTCTTCGCAGCAGACGCTCCAAGTAATACAGCTGAAAGGCTAGTTGCTAACTTTAAGCCGGAACCATTAGGGCCTTTGGCAACGCCAGTTGTACTAACATCTGCTAATTTTGGAAAGATCAATAAGGTGTATATTTTTACTGAATTTGATCATGCAATAGGGCTTACACTGCAAAAAAGTATGGCAAAAGGAGCTAATGTAACCAGAACATATTCTTTGCCAACCAGTCATACTCCTTTTTTCTCACAGCCAGCTGTGGTGGCTTCCATATTAAATGAAGAAGCAAAATAAATTGCAGTAACTATTAAGCTTCTGCTAGTTGCATTAATGATTAGCAGAAGTTTTTTATACCGTATTTATCAGTCTTTCAGATTGTTTTCAATGAGATTAAGCATCGAAGTTTTTCAAATCTTAGTTTTTTATAATTTATAGTGAATTATTCACAGAAAAGAAGCTCTTCATTGGGTGTAATTTTGCTTCAACAATAATAATGGTTCGTTTGTGAAACTTTTATAAACTCCAAATTTTCTAAACAAAGAGCAGTCATTTTTAAACTTTAAAGTAAAGAAATAGATAGTGTTATTTTCTATTTCTAAACTCTCAACGGTATTTAATATTATAAAATAATCAATATGAATATAATCAAAAATATAGTCCTTGTTCATGGTGCATTTATAGATGGTTCGGGATGGCGAGGTGTATATGACATTCTCAAAGCTAACGGATATAATGTAACAGTGGTTCAAAATCCATTAACATCGCTAGAAGATAGTGTTCAGGCAGTAAATATCGCTTTAGACAAAATTGGGCAAAGTGCTATTCTAGTAGGACATTCTTACGGTGGAGCAATCATTACTGAGGCTGGTAATCATCAGAATGTGGCAGGGTTAGTTTATGTAGCGGCATTTCAGCCTGGAGATGGCGAAACGGCTCTGCAATGGCTGCAGACTGCTCCTCCAGCAGCAGAGAACGGAGTTTTGCCTGCCGATCAAAATGGTATTATTTATTATGATAGGGATAAATATCATATGGGAATATGTGCAGATTTAAGCCCAGAAGATGCAGATTTTATGTGCGCTTCACAAGGTGCTTTTTATGCTAAAGGATTTATAACACCAATTAAAAAAGCAGCATGGAAATCAAAACCTTCTTATGCTGTAATTGCGACCGAGGACAAGAGTATTCCGCCCGAAATTCAGGAAGCAATGTACAAACGTTCTAAAACAGCTGTTACTTACGTAAAGGGAAGCCATGCCATTTATATATCGCAACCTGAAGCTGTGGCTGAAGTAATTATTAAAGCTTCTCTACACTCATCATAATATTAAAAAAAGCAAAATGAGAAAAATTTTATATTCAGTATTGATCATAATACTATTTATTTCCTGTCAAAAGGAGAAAAAAGAAAATTTGACTGCAGCCGATTTAATTGTGACCAATGGTAAAATAGTCATTATGGACAAGAACAGCACAATTGCAGAAGCAATAGCAGTAAAAAAAGGAAAAGTATTGGCATTTGGAACGAATGAGGAAATGCTAAAACTCAAAGGAGAACAGACCAAAGTTATTGATGCTAATGGAAGGACAGTTATTCCGGGATTGAATGATTCTCATTTGCATCTCACTAGAGGCGGACGTTTTTATAATGCCGAATTAAGATGGGATGGTGTTAAGTCTTTAAAAAAAGCACTGCAAATGCTAAAAGAACAGGCAGCAAGAACTCCAAAAGGGCAGTGGGTACGTGTCGTAGGAGGATGGAGCCCTTTTCAATTTGAAGAAAAAAGATTCCCCACCGTTCAGGAAATTAATGAGGCAACAGGTGATGTTCCCGCCTTTGTATTATTTCTTTACAGCAGAGCTTGGATGAATAAAAGCGGTTTAAAAGCACTTAAAATTGACGAGAATACGAAACCGCCCGAAGGAAGCTCGTATGAAAAAGGTCCAGATGGTAAATTGACAGGAGTCTTTCTCGCAGAACCAAATCCAACAATACTTTATGCGGGTATTGGAGCGCTTCCTTCCATGACTGAAGAGCAAATGTCTAATTCGACTAGACAATTTTATAGAGAATTGAATCGCTTTGGTATCACCAGCGGTATCGATGCCGGAGGTGGAGGGCATGTGTTTCCGAAGGATTATGGTGCTACAAAAAAACTTGCAGATCAGGGGAAAATGCCAATAAGATTGTCTTATTATTTATTTCCTCAAAATAAAGGAAGTGAATTCGAAGAGTTTCAAAATTGGATCGCATCAAATAAAGTAGGTCACAATGGAGAAATTCATTTGGAACATGGATACGAATTAGAAGGAGGAGGAGAATTCCTGACATGGAGCGCAGGTGACTTTGAAAATTTCTTGGCACCGCAGCCTATGCTTGAAGATAGGCCATCGTGGAGAAATGATATTAAGAAAGTGATCCGCCTGCATGTCGATAGCGGCTGGCCGTTCAGAATTCATGCTACATATGATGAAACCATTGCTAATTTATTAGATGTTATCGAAGAAGTCAATAAAGAAACTAATGGGAAATTAGCAAAGGAAAGATGGCTGTTTGATCACGCAGAAACAGTTACAGAACCACAGCTGAAAAGAATAAAAGCACTTAATGGAGGAATTGCCATTCAGTCTAGAATGGCTTACGCAGGAGAATATTTTGTTGAAAGGTACGGAGCGGACAAAGCCAAATACGCACCGCCTTTAAAATTAATGATTAAAATGGGAATTCCTGTAGGAGCAGGAACCGACGGGACAAGAGTTGCCAGTTATAATCCGTGGCCTGCTTTATACTGGATGGTTTCTGGTAAAACGGTGGGAGGAATGCAATTAAGCGCTCCTGATAACCTGCTTAGCCGTCAAGAAGCTTTATTCTTATATACCAAAGGCAGTGCTTGGGTATCCAAAGAAGAAAATGTTAAAGGCACTTTAGAAAAAGGAATGTTTGCCGATTTTGTTCTATTGTCTGATGATTATTTCACTATTGAAGAAAGCCAAATAAAAGATTTATCAGCTGTATTAACAGTAGTCGGAGGGAATATAGTCTTTGGAGATAAAGAGTTTTCAAAATTGGGACCTGCATCAGAAAAAGCAATTCCTGAATGGTCACCAGTCAACTTTTATGGAGGTTATCAAAAATAAGATATTTCCAAAGCATTAAATGCATCTAAATAATATCATAAAATGAAAATAAAGATTATCCTATTGATGCTGACGATAGTGAGTGTCAATCAATTTAAGTTGTATGCAAAGTTTTCTGCGGAGCAAAATGGAAAGGTAAAAAATAATATTACCTACAATCCTGTTCAATACAAAACGGTACTTGTTGACGGTTTAAATATATTTTACCGTGAAGCGGGCGAAATATCAAAGCCTACAATTATCTTATTGCACGGGTTTCCGTCTTCTTCTCATATGTATCGAAACCTGATTACTGAACTAGCGGGTAATTATCACGTTATTGCTCCTGATTATCCGGGTTTTGGACAAAGCAGTGCTCTAACTCCAGAGAAGTATCAATATACATTTGACAACTTATCAGTTACGATAGAGCACTTTATAGATAAACTGAAAATTAAAAAAGCGAGTTTTTATATTCAGGATTATGGAGGACCTATCGGTTTGAGGATAGCAACGAGACGACCTGAACTTATTCAATCATTTATAATTCAAAATGCAAATGCTTACGTTGAAGGCTTAGGCGAAATTTTAAAACCTCTTACAGCATACATCGAAAATCAAAATACTGAAACAGAAAAGGCAGCACGTTTTTTCCTGACGCTTGATGCTACAAAATGGCAGTATCTAACAGGTGCTGAAAATTCTGAAAACATTGCGCCAGAAAGCTATATTGTTGATCAGTATTATTTGGATCGAGCTGGAAATGACGTTATACAGCTGGCACTTTTTCGCGATTACGGATCCAATATCGCACTATATGAAAAATGGCATCAGTATTTTGCAAAATATCAGCCGCCTATGCTGGTCATTTGGGGTAAAAATGATCAGTTTTTTACCGCACCAGGAGCAAATGCTTATAAGAAAGATAATCCAAGTGCAGAAATTCATTTCGTAAATGGAGGTCATTTTGCCTTAGAAGAACACTACTTAGAAGTTTCAAAGCTGATTATAAATTTTTTGAGTAAAAAAATTAAATAACAGTATTCATCTACGCTTTGCAATACTTTAAATCTATCCAAGAAATTATCTATCAATCCAATTAAATTAATCAATAAATCTCAACTATTATGAAAAAGTTACTCTTAACAGCAGCAGTTGTATTGTCATCTCTAACTGCATTTGCACAAAAACCAAGTCCGCAATTGCTAACACCTAAAAATCACACACTGGTTTTAGTAGATCATGAAGGCCAAATGGCGTTTGCAGTAGGTAATATTCCTGTAGATCAACTACGAACTAATACAGGAATGGTTGCCGGAGCATCTAAGATTTTTAAGGTGCCTACAGTAATTACAACGGTAGCTGAAGCATCTTTTAGCGGTCCTGTTTTTCCTGAAGTTCAGGAATTTTATCCTAAATCAAGCACCAAATATTTTGACAGAAGTACGATGAATTTCTGGGAAGATGCGAATGCCTACAAAGAGGTAGTCAGTAAAGGAAATAAAACGATTGTAATGGGAGGTTTATGGACTTCTGTCTGTATTGTAGGTCCTGCATTATCAGCCATCAATGACGGCTACACCGTTTACATAATCACTGACGCAAGTGGAGATGTAACAGACGAAGCACACAATCAGGCTGTAACCCGTATGGTTCAGGCTGGAGCAAGACCAATTACATCAATGCAATATTTATTAGAATTGCAGCGCGACTGGGGAAGATCGGAAACGTATACAGCTGTTACAGACTTAGTCCAAAGATTTGGCGGTTCTTATGGAATTGGAGTCCAATACAGCAGAGCAATGCTTAAACACTAATTTATTGCATAAATCAATAGTTTAATTTATTGGCCTTCAATAAGACAACCTCTGAATTGATAATTTGGAGAATGTACTTAACTAGGCCAATAAAATTAAAATTTAATATAAAAATGAAAACCATGATAAGTATTTTTTTTTCACTGCTATATTCAAATGTTGGAACCAGATTGAATAACTTTGTTTTGTTCTTTTTTAGGATTGCCGTTTCATTGGAACTTATTTTTGCACATGGACTAAAGAAAATAGGTGTAGGAACTGAATTGGCAGAAGTAGTTCCAAATCCTTTGGGATTGCCTGATGTTTTCAATCAAGTTTTTGCGACGGCCGCTAATCTTGTTATGCCGATTTTTATCATAGCAGGTTTTATGACCCGTTTTGCAACTCTGCCTATTTTAGCAGTTACGCTGACAGGTTATTTTGTAGTACATTTTAATGATCCGATAATGGTAAAAGATACTCCGTTAATGTACAGCCTTTGTTTTTTACTGATTTGCTTTACCGGCGCAGGCAAGTATTCGATTGACCATTATATCATTAGCCGAAGAAAAATTTAAAAAAATCTTTTTGATTCGCCAGGAATCGAACTCGGATCAAACCATCAAAATTATGATTCTTTAAAAGCGCTAAGAATTTTTAACTGTGTAAAAATTATCGATTATGAATTATCAAAAATTAGCATTTACGGATGCCATTAAAAAGCTTCAGGAAGAAAACGGAAGCAGATCAGCGTATGAAAATATGGAAAAGAGATCTATAGTTGATGGGCTGACTGAAAATGAAATTGGGTTTATTTCCGAAAGAGACAGTTTTTATATGGCCAGTTATGGTGAGAATGAATATCCATACATACAGCATCGGGGTGGACCAATTGGTTTTATCAAAGTTATTGATGACAAAACAATTGGTATTGTGGATTTTTCAGGAAACAGACAATATATTTCGTTAGGAAATATTTCTAATAATAATAAAGTGGCTTTATTCCTGATGTCCTATCCGCAAAGAGCCAGGCTAAAAATTTATGCCCATGCGAAAATTGTTGAATTGAAAGACAACGAGGAACTATATAATGCGCTAAAACCTTCTGACTACAAGTTCAGGCCAGAGAGAATGATACTATTTGAGATTCAGGCGTACGATTGGAATTGTCCGCAGCATATTACTCCTCGTTTTACCAAAGAGGATGTTGAAATGGCTTTTCAGCCTCAGAAAGAATATATCGCCAAATTGGAAAATACAATTAAAGAATTGGAAGAAAAACTGGCTCAAAAATCAAAATAATATTTTGAAATTAGTCCAGTAAACTTTGTTTACGATAATCTACTGGCGTCATTCCAGTATGTTTTTTGAAGAAAATACTAAAATAGGAGGTATAGCTGAATCCGAGCATAAATGCAATTTCTTTCATAGTATATTGTGAATCCTGAATTAGAATTTTTGCCGTAGCAAGTGTTTTTTCAGCAATTAATTGACCAGCAGTTTTACCAGTTTTTTCTTTTAGGATAGTGGATAGATAATTTTCGTGCAGCTGCTGCATTTCAGCATAATCTTTTATATGAAGCACTTGTTTTACTTTTACTTTTAGCAGCTGGTCATAATGGTATTCCAGATTTTGCGTAAAATCATTTAAGATATCAGGATTTCTGGACTGGGCATTATGTACGCTGTAACCCACCCAAAACTCTTGTTTGATTTTAAGCAGAATCCTAGTCAGCAGGTTGGCGCATAATTTTTTCTTAAGGGGTGAGTCTTTTTTCAATTCCTGATGAATCAGCTGAATGATGGCTCTGAGTTCCTGCTGAAATTCTGACGAGGTATGCAAAGGCAGATGTCTTTCAAATAATAAGAAAGGAAACATTTCATAGATGGAGATTCCGGCATATTTCAAAATAAAATCTTCAGAAAATAGTAATCCATAAGTTTCGGTTACTTCTTCCCAATGTAATTCCTGCAGATCCCCAGGTTTATTCATGAAAAGCATATTAGGTTTTATTTCTACAGTTATATCCTCATATTTCATTGATCCATAGGAATCAATAACAATTCCAATGGTAAAAAGAGTAGAGCGAAATAATGAATAGGTGTATGGAAGCCTTTCTTTTGGGTGCAGTACTTTGGAGATTATCAATGAAAAATCATCGTCACCAAGATGCCCTTCAGAGTAATCCATTCCCATGACTCTTACATTATCATAGAGTTCGTATGTATCCTTTTTTTTAATTGTACTCATTATTAAAAAAACTTAAATTAATTGCATTAATATGCTGTAATAAATGCATTAAGTATTCTGATGAAGTTTTCTGTAGATTCCTGGGGCAGATTGGGTTTGTGTTTTGAAAAAGCTGTAAAAGTAGTTCAGATCGTTAAATCCATAAAGAAAAGCAATATCTTTCATTGATTTTTCTGAATTTTTCAGCAGATACTTAATCTCATCGATAAGCTTTTTGTTAATCCATTCGTTTACCGTTTTTTTTGTGATAGCACTTATAGTTTTAGATAAATAATTCTCATCTAAATTCAGCAAACGGGCGTGCTCTTTGATGCGCATTACCGAAAGACATCTGCCTTGAGCAAGTTCATTGAAATTATTTTCAATATTTTGGCGAAAATCGACGACAATTTTATTGTTTTTTGCGGTATTTATTTTGACATCTGTTTCATTTTCCTTTTCCAGCTGCACTAAAAATAAAAGATTTAGTGCCATGTTTGCCATTAAATCATTCTTGAAGCATAACTCTGAGGTTGCTATTTTATGCATTTCAAGACAGGTCTGTTCAAAATAATTCATGGTCTCTTCCGTGAGGCAGCAGCAGTAGCCATTCTTCGTGTTAAATTCCATAATATTATCAATTCCACCCGGAAAGTGTTTTAAAATGAACGATTTCTTGAATGCTATATTGTAAACTTTTTCCATATCGGTCCAGTGGATTTTAAAATAAGAATCAGGACAGGCCAATACGACATGGTTGGGATGCAGTTCAAACTTATCGTCTCCGACAGTAAAGCTACCATTTGCATTGGTTACAATAGTAAAGCTGTAATAATCCGATCTGAAAGTTGGAGAGCTAAATGGAAAAGTCAAATCCCATTCATGTACTTTTACAATTGAAAATTCGTCGTTATCAATATAATCATGATAAGAAAGCTTTAAAAACTCAATCTGATCTTTATAGGTGCTGAGGTTGGTTGGTTGCATTATCATAGTTATAAATATTTGGTTATGGAAAGTCAACTGGCAAATCTGGAAACTTACAATATTCAAAGATATAGTAAAGGCTTATTTATATTATACGTTAAAACTGGCATTAATTTATAATATTCAAAGATTTGATTATGACTGTAGATTTTTTCTGTATTCATTAGGAGTCATAGTAGTCTGTTTTTTAAAATAACGGCTAAAAGAACGATTGTCGGTAAATTGAAATAAGCGGCAGATCTCTGTAATGGATGTTGGTGTATTAGTTAATAAGGTTTTGGCTTCGGCCAATAGTCTGCTGTTAATCCATGTATTTGGAGTTCTACCCGTCTTAGTGTTTATCATTCTGCAGAAATAATCTTCATTTAAAAATTGCAATGCAGCAAAATCACTAGCTTTTAATTGTTTAGGCTTTTTGCCACCTAACACTTCATCAAAGTGCTTATCTAAATCTTGATAGAATCTGTTAACTACGTTTGAATTGATATTTTTATCTAGAATCGGATTCGATTGATTGTGAAAAAGCTCGGTAATTTTTATAAGCAGAAATTCTAACATATTGCCAATTAGAATCATATTTTGATTTTCTCTTTTCGTTTCTTGCCTAAGCTGATCGATGTTGCTTTTTACTATTGGATAATTTTCCGAGTCAGCGATGCTGTACATAAAAGAGTCTGACAGTAAAAACGGAAATTTTTTATAAATATCAGGAATGCAGTAGTTAGCAATGAAATTTTCGGTAAAGCAGATAAAATACGCTTTAGAGATATGATTTATTTTATAATTTCGAAAATTTCCAGGAGTAGTTATAAAGATACTTGACGATTCCAATTTCATCTCTTTATTGTTATAAAGATGCGTTGCGCTCCCCTCATAAATTATAAATATAGTGAAGAAATTTGCCCTATACGAATTAGCCGCTTTAAGCAGTTTATCTTGATTTAACGTATCTATTTCTTGAAGCATAAAATCTTCGCATGCAGGTTCAGTATAAGATATTCCAAACCAGTTGCGGATTTCAGCTAAGGTCTTGAACATTTCTATTTTGGTTTCCATATCAACGATATATAAAAGAAAAAATAATGTTTACAGTTCCATGAGCGTGTTATTTTGCTATGGCATTATTTTTCCATGTTTACACTATTTATAATCCTAATAAGAGTCGAGGCATAATTACGAGACACTGAAAGTATTTTATGATGAGTTTTTGCTATAAAACATTTAAATTCAACTTCTTATATTATGCATAAGTACTAAAGAAAAATGAGTTCTGCTAATGTTATAATGTAAAACTTTTCTGAATCTTAGCTTTGTATAATCATTAGTGGTTTATTCACAGAGAATGATTTATTTTAATTATGATTTTCGTAGATAAAATTAAATGGAGATTAACATGAAACTGTGTTTTTGCTTTGTGGTATTGTTAGCATTAATTGAGCCTAGTAGGATTTTGTCGCAAAACTAAAACAGTAAAATGATTAAAATGATTCCTGCCTATTTTTTAATTGACTGCTGATTCTGAAACTCTTCGATAGTTAAGTTTCCTAGTGCAGAATGTCTTCTGCAGGTGTTGTAAAAGTTTTCTATATAATCAGCTATGGATTTTTTAGCTTTCTCTTTTGTCTTATATTTATTCTGGTATACCAGTTCTACCTTTAATGTCTTGAAGAAGCTTTCTGCAATTGCATTATCATAACAGTTTCCCTTACGGCTCATGCTCTGGGTTATCTGTCCGGTATCTGATAATAATGCAGTAAACTCACTGCATGTATATTGTATCCCCCGATCTGAGTGAAAAAGTAATTCTTGATCATGCTGAAGGGGACGATTTAAAAGAGCTTTTGCTAAAGATGCGATGCTGGTATTTTTCGCTCTCATTGTTTCGCTGATGGACCAGCCGATCACTTTGCGGTCAAAAAGGTCTATCACAACAGTTAGATACAGCCAGCCTTCTGCTGTTTCGATGTAGGTCATATCAGAAACCCAGATTTCATTTATTCTGCTTGCTTTAAAAATCTGTTCCAATCTGTTTTCGACGGCATTATTAATGCGGGATGGGTTAGTGGTCTTTTTGTATTTCGATTTAGAAATGCTTCTCAGATGGTTTTCCTTCATGATCTGCCCGACAAATTTTCTGGAAACTTTTATGCCTAGGGAATCCAGTTCTTTAGCAATTCTCGGGCTTCCGTATCGGCACTGGCTCCAGTGGTAGATTCTTGTAATTTCGCTTATGATGCGGGCTTTTCGTTCGGACCTTGCGGTTGGTGTTCTTTTTCGCCATCGGAAAAAGCTGCTTTTATGGATCTGAAAAATCCGGCACATCTTCTCAACGGGAAATATTTTAGAGTTTTCCTTTATGAATTCATATTTTACCCGCCGCTCCTGGAGAAGATATTTTGAGCCTTTTTTAGGATGTCTCTTTCTATTTCCAGCTCTTTTATCTGTTTCCGCAGCTTCAGTAGTTCATTTTTATGGGATATTTCGGCTGGGGTCTTTTTTGTTGTAAATCCGCCTTCCTGATAGAGCTTCTTCCAGTGCTGCAGGGTGCTTGTACTGATATTGAGCTCTCTAGCCACGTCACTGATCCTTCCGCAGTGGATGCTCATTGTGGCGGCCAGAATCTTAAAGCCTAAAGTAAAGGTTCTCCTTGTATTTTTCATGCCCATAAAAATTAGCACTCATAAAGTTAGCTTTCAAAAAGAAATTCTAAGTGGCATATCCTCCTTTTTTTGCACTTTCTGATGAATACTGCCTAAGCTTTTAGTCGCGAAAAAGGTAGCAACTCCACGCCGGAAAGTGCACCGATTCTGCACCTTTAATTTTGTGAGGATTTATAAATATTGAAAACAAGCCTAAAATAAAAAAAACCTGCAAATCATTGAATTTGCAGGTCTTCAGACATTTTTTGTGGCTTTTTGAAAAGATTGAAAACTTTATATTTTCCGCCTTTTTGGCCTTTCCGTGGGGAGAGCAGGATTCGAACCTGCGAAGTTCACACAGCAGATTTACAGTCTGCCCTCGTTGGCCGCTTGAGTATCTCCCCGATCTCAGCTTGTTGCGCTTTGTTGTTCTTAGCGGTGGCAAAGATAGCAACTCTTTGTACATTTCCAAACAAAAAAATGACTTAATTTTAAGTTATTTTAATGTTGTTTTTTAATTCATTGGAATTGAATAAAATAAAAAACTTCCCAAATGCATTTTTTTTAAATTATTTCATAAAGTAAGATTATTTTTATAGTAATTCTTTGGTTTTTACTTTGAATTTAATCTTTGATTAAGGCGTGAGATATTGCTTTTATTGACAAGTTAAAAGAATCTTGACTAAAAAATATCTATTTAATATAGCTTTGTGTTCGGCTTAATGCTCCTTTTTATATTGAATTTTTTAATTCTTTTTGATGAAAGTCCGTTTTTGAATTTCTGACAGGGCAAAAAAAAATCTCCACAAGGGAGATTTTTTTTATTTTTATAAGAGTGATAGAATTATTTTGCTAACAATTCTAAGATCTTTGCTTTTAATTCAGCGCCTCTTAAATCTTGGGCTACCACTTTTCCTGATGCATCAAGAATAAAAGTAGCAGGAATTGCTTCAACATTGTATTGTTTTGCAATGGGCTCTTCCCAAAATTTTAAGTTAGAAACTTGAGTCCAAGTTAATCCATCTTTTGCAATAGCTTCTTTCCATTTTGCAGCATCTTTATCTAAAGATACTCCAACGATGTTTAATCCTTTAGAATGAAGTTCTTTGTATAAAGCTACAACGTGAGGGTTTTCTTGTCTGCATGGTCCGCACCATGAAGCCCAGAAATCTACAATAGTTACTTTACCTAAACTTTCTTTAAGCGATATTACTTTTCCTTCTGGATTTGGAGCCGAAAAATCAGCTCTTCATTTAGCGCTACCTACCGCTGGAGCTGTAGCACCAACAGATGGCATTTTTGCTTGACCTAATCTAGTTTTGATTTCTTTTCCTGGAGCAGTATTTTTTAAAGACTCATCCAAAGTGCTGTATAAGCTCTCTAATTTTTTAGTGTCAGCTGTTGGATCATTCAATAAACTTTGAATAATTAAAGCTGTAATAAAAGATTTAGGGTGATTTTCAGCGTAAGCTAAATATTTCTTTTTGCTGCCTTCTTGAACTTCTTTTTGTAGTTCCATGTATTGTTTCATCAAGCCATTGATAGTTGCTGTATCTTGTGCCTGTTGAGCTTGCTGCATTTTAGTATTGTTCTTTTTCTGGAAATCCATTAAACTTTTTTGAGTTTTGTTCATGTCTTCCATAAAAGTCACGTACTCATCATTGTTGTAAGTTCCAGAAACTTTAGATTTATGGATACTATCTTTATCAATAGCAATTTTAATTTCTCCTGTTTCTAGGATAAATGGGATAGGTCCGTTAGCACCTTGTAATATTAATGTATGGAAAGCTGGCTCAGTAACTTTTCCTTTTATTTCAAATTTTCCGTTTTCAACTTTTACTGTATCAAGAGAAACAGGCATTCTTGTAGCAGGATCTGCACCTTGTAAAATGATTGTTTTTCCGTTTTCAATCCCTGTAGCAGTACCTGTGATAAGGTATTCTCCATCTTTAACTTTGCTGCAAGAAATGATAGCTGCAGAAGCCGTAAGTACAAAAAGTATTTTTTTCATTATAAAAAATTAATTAGTTAATTGATTTGTGCAACAAAAGTATCTAAAATTATAAAACTTACAGAATTTTGCAACCTAAAATTTTGTTATAGTTTTTTCGGGCTTAAAACCCATTAAATCAGCGTGTTTATTGGCTCGATTTGATCAAATACTCTTAATAAGACGGTTATTTGAGCGACCCGTGTGCAAATATTTGAACTTAAGGCATAAAAAAAGCACTCTTTTAATAGAGTGCTTTTTTGTAAAATATAGTAGTATAAAACTATTCTTGATTTGTTTTCTTTCTCCAAGTAAAAGAGTTTAAGATATGTCTTTTAGCAAATCTTGCAGGAGAATCTGCATTTACCATCTTCACGTAAGTTGCTTTTGGTACGCTAATGTACTCGTAAACGCTTCCGTTAGAAAAGTCAATAATTAAACGACCTTCAACAAATTTATAATCTGTGATAGAACAAGTTGAAATTGTTTCTGTATACTCAGGTAAATTAAGTTTGATTGTATCAGGGTGAATACTTACTAAAAAGTGGTAAGCTTCGATAATCGTTTTACTTTTTTCTTCAGCTTCTTTTAAACCAGCTTCATTTCCCACAAATTTATCAGGATGAGATTCTTTCATCGCATTACGATAAATTGTCTTTAAATCTTTTAACTCTGCAGTTTTTTCTACGTTTAGTAACTTGCGGTATTCAACTATTTTTTTCATAAATAAAAGGTAACTACTTGTCTATTAGTTTGAAATCGTTTTGTTTTAGTTCAAATCGACAAATTTTTTGCAAAGGTACACTTTTTTTTAACTTTTCAGTTTTGATCGAAAAAATATTGATAAAAGTTAACTGTAAGTTTATTTAGTAGCAAAGGATTTTTTTAACCGCAAAGTGCGCAAAGGTTTACGCAAAGAACGCAAAGAAATTGATTTAAGAATAGATATAAAACCAAAGTTCGCAAAGCTTTGTATAAATAAAACTTTGCGAACTTTGCGTAAACCTTAGCGCTCTCTGCGGTAAAACTTAACCGTTCCAACAAAAAACTTGAAACCTGAAACTTGAAACTTGAAACAAAATAAACCTATTCCGGCTTATGATTCGCTTTATCGAAGTTTCTTGATTTTTTAGGATATTTATCGTAGCTGATATCGCTTGGATTTTCAATAACAGATTTTATAGTAATCCAATCTCCAACTTCAAATTTGGCTTGAACCATTTTATAGTCTAAAAGATATTCTCCACAGAAATAATTATTATTTTCATCTTTTTCGATAATGCCTGTAAAAACTCCTTTTTGAGGCATTTTTTGTTCTAAATCTTTAGACATGATTTTTTTGTTTTGAATTAAAGGAGCAAAGGTAAGCAATTTAGGTTTGGTTTGGGGAGTTCGCTGTAATCTGAGTATATTTGCACAATGCAAAAGAACTTTAAACCACATCCTAATTCTTTTAAAAATACGTTTTGTGCTTTTAATGAAGTACTTCCAGATTCAATTCAAGGATTGAAAAAGCAATTTGAAAGCAGAGCGGGAAGTGCCTATTATTATACGGAAGAAGGAATGTACCGTGTTTCGAATCATTGGGGGAGATTGGCCAATAGCAAATGGCGTTTAATTGCCCGAAATCCAGAAACGGACTCGAAAACTAAAATTGGTTTTGCAAAATGGGAAGAGTTTTATCCAGATAATGCCGAAGAAAAATTATACTATATAAAAGCTGATTTCGAAAATAATCTTGCCAATTATGAGCACAAAAATAATCCCGATTATGATGGAAAAGCAGTTTTAAGAACAAGTTTTGAAACCGCAAAAAGATTAAAACAGATTAGAAACTTACAGCAGCTGACCAATTGGGCAAAACATTTTGATTATGACGATATTGATGAATTGCGAAAACAAATCATCAACGAATTGATTTTTACTGAAAAAACGCTAGAACAAATTAAAAGAGAAGTGTAATGGGACGTAATAACGAAAGGAACATCAAAAAACACAATGATAAATTGCATAAAGCCCAAGCGAAAGCCAAACAAGCTGAAATTGCACGTAAAGAAAAATTAAAAGAAATCGTTAAGAAATTCAACGAAAGTAAAAACGAAGAGTAGATAATAGTTTCAAGTTTCAAGTTTCAGGTTCCAAGTTATCATTGTGAACCTGAAACTTGAAACCTGAAACCTGAAACAAAAAAAAAATGAATAGTAAATTCGAAGAATTAAAAGCAAACGTACAAGAGATCATTGATTTGATTGCGGCGAAAAATGATAGAGAAGCAAACAACAAATTATTGGAAGTAAGTGAGACACTTGACGAAATGATTGATTTTGCTGAAGAAGATGAAGAAGTGAGAGAAATTACCCGTTATCAAGTTTTATTAAATCAGCTTCACGTTAAAATTAATGGAGAAGAACCAGTTGATGGAGAGTAAAAAATGCTTCTGTGACACAGGGTTGCTTTTTGAAAATTGCTGTGGATTGTATTTAAATGATAATCAAAAAGCGCCTTCGGCCTTAACTTTAATGCGGTCAAGATATTCGGCGTATGCAACTCATAATGCCGATTATCTTATGGAAACGACTTATATTTCAGAAAGAAAATATTATTCGAAATCTGAAATTTTAAGATGGGCCGTTTCTAATAAATGGCAGAAATTGGAAATTTTGAGTTTTTCTGAAAACACAGTTGAATTCAAAGCTTACTTTTTAGATTCAGATAATAAACTTCAAATACATTACGAATTCTCAACTTTTAAATTCGAAAATGGTGCCTGGTATTATGTAGACGGAAAGTTTGAATAATTATTATATCTAACACTGTTAGTTGAGATTTTTGTTTAAATATTTTAACTAAAAATTAATAAACGATTCGTTTTTCATAATTCTAAAAAGATGTAATTTTAGATTTATGAAAAACGAATTTAAAAAAGGCTTTTATTTTAAGACTTACGAAGCTCCTTTTCAGTCTCCGTTTGACAAACTTTTTACGATTTTTAAAGAGTTGATCACCCATACTTCGGGCGATTTTGATGAAGCCATAAACTGGCTTCGGGAACTGGACAAAGAATACAAACTTACCGACGAAAATTATACTATTGATGATTTTATCGAAGATCTGAAAAAGAAAGGATACATCAGAGATGAAGTAAAAGGCGATGGAAGTTCTGGTTTTGGAATAACTGCAAAAACAGAAAGAGCAATAAGACAGCAAGCTTTAGATCAGATTTTTGGAAACCTGAAAAAATCTGGGAGCGGAAACCATAAAACAAAATATGCGGGAAGTGGCGATGAACACACTGGAGAATTCCGTGAGTATAATTTTGGCGATGGCTTAGAAAGAATTTCTTTAACTGAAAGCCTTCGAAATGCTCAAGTTAATAATGGTGTCGAAAATTTTATGCTGACCGAAAATGATTTGGTTGTAGAAGATGCTCAATACAAGGCACAGATGAGTACTGTTCTAATGATTGATATTAGCCACAGTATGATTTTATACGGAGAAGACCGAATTACTCCTGCCAAAAAAGTAGCGATGGCTTTGGCAGAATTAATTACAACGAGATATCCTAAAGACACTTTAGATATTTTGGTTTTCGGGAATGATGCCTGGACGATTCCAATCAAAGATCTGCCATATTTGCAAGTTGGCCCTTATCATACCAATACGGTTGCGGGTTTGCAATTGGCGATGGATATTCTTCGCAGAAAGCGTAACACCAACAAGCAGATTTTCATGATTACTGACGGAAAGCCAAGCTGCGTTCGCGAACGTGATGGTTCTTATTATATGAATAGTAACGGTTTGGATGAATACATTGTCGATAAATGTTACACTCAGGCGCAACAGGCAAGAAAACTTCATATTCCGATTACGACTTTTATGATTGCCAGAGATCCCTATTTACAGCGTTTTGTGAATCAGTTTACAGAAGCCAATCAAGGAAAAGCATTTTATACCGGAATTAAAGGTTTGGGTGAGATGATTTTCGAGGATTATGAAGCGAATAGGAAGAAGAGAATTAAATAGAGTTGCTAAGGTTCTGAGATGCTAAGATACTAAGGTTTCTTTGCACCTGAATACGTTCTGTATTCCGTTCGTATATCGTAGAGACGCACCGCAGTGCGTCTAACACACGGCAATGACACAATATATTGTCATAAAAAAAAATAAACAATCTATATTTCAATACAATGGAAATAAATACTATAAAGACATTAGGTCAATTAAAAGCCACTGGATATAAAACTACAAGCATAAAGGATGAATTGCGTAATAATCTTCGTGAGAAAATCAAATCGGGGAAACCTGTTTTTGAAGGTGTTCACGGATTTGAAAATACGGTAATTCCAGAATTGGAACGCGCGATTTTATCTCGTCATAACATTAATTTACTAGGGCTTCGCGGACAAGCAAAAACGCGTTTGGCGCGCAAAATGGTCGAGTTATTAGATGAATATATTCCGTTTGTGGAAGGTTCAGAAATAAACGACGATCCGTTAAACCCGATTTCTCGTTTTGCGAAGGATTTAATTGCAGAAAAAGGAGATGAAACTCCGATTTCTTGGTTGCATAGAAACGATCGTTTCTTCGAAAAGCTAGCAACTCCAGACGTAACAGTAGCCGATTTAATTGGAGATGTCGACCCGATTAAAGCTGCAAATTTAAAACTGTCTTATGCAGACGATCGCGTAATTCACTTCGGAATGATTCCGAGAGCGAATCGCTGTATTTTTGTAATTAACGAATTACCTGATTTACAAGCTAGAATTCAAGTTGCTTTATTCAATATTTTACAAGAAGGCGATATTCAAATTAGAGGATTCAAATTAAGAATGCCTTTAGACATGCAATTTGTTTTCACTGCAAACCCTGAAGATTATACCAATAGAGGAAGTATTGTAACACCTTTAAAAGATAGAATTGGTTCTCAGATCCTGACACATTATCCTGAAAGTATCGAAATTGCGAGAACAATTACAGAGCAGGAATCTAAATTAGATCAAAATCAGACCGATGTGGTTTATGTTCCAAGTTTAGCAAGAGATATTTTGGAACAAATTAGTTTTGAAGCTCGTGAAAGCGAATACATCGATAACAAAAGCGGTGTAAGTGCAAGGATGAGTATTACGGCATTCGAAAACTTAATAAGCACAGCAGAACGCCGAGCTTTGATTTCTGGAGCTGATAAAACTACGCTTCGTTTATCCGATTTTATCGGAATTATTCCAGCGATAACAGGAAAAGTCGAATTGGTTTACGAAGGAGAGCAGGAGGGAGCTGATGTTGTGGCCGAAAGCTTAATTGGTTCTGCCATTCGAACCTTATTCCCTGAATATTTTCCTAAAATTGAAAAATTAGAAAAACCTGATGAAAAAACACCATATTCAGATCTTGTAGAATGGTTTTTTGCTGAGAGCGGTTTCGAGTTGTTAGATGATGCTTCTGATCAGGATTATAAAAACATTCTAGATGAAGTAACTCCATTAGATGAATTATTGAAAAAATACCAGCCGCAATTGGTAAAAGAAGATGTCTATTTTATGAAAGAATTCATCCTTTGGGGATTGGTAGAATATAAGAAACTGAGCAAAGATCGTTTTGCGAAAGGAAGTCAGTTTAGAGATATTTACGGAAGCTATATCAGTAAATTCTAAAAAAAAAGAATACAGATAAAACTTAATCTGGTCTAGCTGGTTTTTTTAAACCGGCTGGACTTTTTTATTTTGCAATACTTACTTTTACAGTTCTAAAATAAATTTATGTTATTCCTTATACTAAGTATTCTTTGCAGTGTTATTGTTGGTGTTATATTTAAGATTTCTAGAAAATACAATGCTAATCCGTCACAAATTATTTCGTTCAATTACATCGCTGCGATAACGCTTTGTTATTTTACTTTT
The DNA here is from genome assembly GCF_023656565.1 of Flavobacterium tyrosinilyticum. Taxonomy (GTDB): domain Bacteria; phylum Bacteroidota; class Bacteroidia; order Flavobacteriales; family Flavobacteriaceae; genus Flavobacterium; species Flavobacterium tyrosinilyticum. The sequence continues at coordinate 414,659 of NZ_JAMOKG010000003.1, read as the reverse complement.
ACGCCAGATCTAAATGCATTAGACAATAATGCGCCATTAGAAATTTACACTTCTGTTGGAATTTTGCTTCCGATCTTATTTTTATTCTTGGCACTTTCGATAAAATATATGGGGATTGCGAAAACAGATGCAGCCCAAAGATTGTCCTTATTTATTCCGATTTTGGCAGCTTGGTTGCTATTTAATGAAGGATTTAATACTTATAAGGTTATTGGAGTTTTAATTGGTTTTGCGGCACTTTTATTCATTTTAAAAAAGCCCTCAAGCCATACAGAAAACAAATGGATTTATCCAGCTGCAGTTTTGTTTGGTTTTGGAATTATTGATATTCTTTTTAAGAAAATAGCTTTATATACGGTCGTTCCTTATACCACATCGTTATTCTTTGTTTTTCTAATTGCTTTTGCTGTTTCTATTTTAATCGTATTGTATAAGCTGTTTGTAACCAAAGAAAATTTTGTTTTAAAAAGTATTCCTTTTGGGATATTAGTTGGCGTTTTCAACTTCGGAAATATATTATTCTACTTAAAAGCGCACAAAGCATTTGCAGAAAATCCATCAACAGTTTTTGCTGGGATGAACATGGGCGTAATTATTTTAGGAACTCTTATTGGTGCTTTTTTCTTCAAAGAAAAATTATCTAAAGTCAATGTTTTAGGTCTAGTTTTGGCATTGGTCGCTGTCATTTTTATTGTTTTGTCGCAATTAAAGTAATTTTTTTTAATCGGTAACTCTTTTATTTTCAATTGATTTAATGTTTAAATTTTAATTAATTAAAATAAACTCGACTAATTCTATAGAATTTATAAATATATTTTTGTAGCTTTGTCTCAACAATGAAAAACTATAGCCGAAATATTATGACGTCTTTTCCATGCAGCTTTGCGATGTGCTGTATGATGAATCACGTTTTGAAATGGCGTTAATAGAGAAAGTACTTGTTAGTTATTTTTTTTTTTTAGCCTTTCATTGCACCATGAAAGGCTTTTTTTTGAATCATTAAAAAATCAAGATATGAGAACCAACAGAAATATGAAAATTTTGATGCGCCGTTGTCTGATAAAAATTCCGTGTTGCATTTAGTTTGAAGATTAAAAGAGAAAGTAAATCTTCTTACCAAAGAAGATCATAACATAAAAAGTAACCCAAACCTAAAAACTATATATTATGAGTTCAGAAATTATAAAACATAATCCGTTTCAATCCATGATTGATCGCTTTAATATCGCTGCTGATATTTTAAAATTGGATGATTCTATCAAACAAAAATTGCAGCGCCCAGAAAAACAAATCACAGTAAATTTTTCTATTACTTTAGATAATGGAAACGTTCAGAATTTTGAAGGATACCGTGTCATTCACAACACCGCTTTAGGACCTTCAAAAGGCGGAATTCGTTACGACACCGCTGTAAATCTGGATGAAGTAAAAGCACTTGCCGCCTGGATGACCTGGAAATCTGCTGTAACTGGAATTCCATTTGGTGGAGCAAAAGGCGGCATTATTTGCGATCCGAGAAAGCATTCTAAAACAGAATTAGAAAAAATTACAAGAGCTTATACCAAAACTTTGGCTGATATTTTCGGACCAGAGAAAGATGTTCCTGCGCCTGATATGGGAACAGGACCAGACGAAATGGGCTGGCTAATGGATGAGTTTTCACTGTTGCACGGAAGACCAATTCATGCGGTTGTAACCGGAAAACATCTTCATTCTGGCGGATCTTTAGGTAGAGTAGAGGCAACAGGAAGAGGAGTGAGTATTATTACGCTTCTGGCACTTGAGAAACTAAAAATCAGGCCCGCAAGAGCTACTGCTGCAATTCAAGGATTTGGAAACGTTGGTTTGCATTCTGCGTTATTTCTGCATGAAAAAGGAGTGAAAGTTGTGGCGGTAAGTGATGTTTCAGAAGCATTTTATAATCCAAACGGGATTAATATTCCAGAACTGATTTTATACTATAACTTAAATAACAAAACGATAAAAGGCTATCCAAATTCGGTTGCCATAAAACACGAAGATTTATTGCTTCTAGATGTCGATGTATTGATTCCTGCTGCAAAAGAAGATGTTATTACGAAGCATAATGCAGGAGAGATTCAAGCCAGAATTATTGTTGAAGGTGCCAATGGGCCCGTTTCTTCAGATGCAGATCAGATTTTGCATGATAAAAATATATTAGTTGTTCCTGATATTTTGGCCAATGCGGGCGGTGTTACCGTTTCTTATTTTGAATGGCTTCAGAATTCACTTTTGGAGTCATGGAGAATCCATCAGATAAACAAACGTTTGGAGGATATTTTAGAAAAAGGTTTTGATACTGTTTTTAGAGTTGCAGTAAAACATAGTGTAACGCCTCGTATTGCGGCTTATATAATTGCTTTGAAAAAAGTAGCCGAAACGCAGTCAGTTAAAGAAGTTGCCTTGGAAGCGCCTTTATTTAAACAGAATTAAAAATCAGGTTTAATTCGTAAAAGATCATTTTCGTTGATTACGTTTTTAGCGCTCTTAAAAACGTAATTGATGGAAGTGTCTTTTTCGTTTGAACTATTAAAAAGAGAAGAAAATTATTAAACACATAGAAACATAGTATTTGCAAGCCTGTAAAAAGGCGTTTCACTAAATAACAATACACATAGCGATGTTTTAAAGCTTGCTTTTTTGTAATCTCAAGCAAAAGTGATAAAAATCTATGTTTCTATGTGTTAAAAATAAAATGACTCAATACATAATTTTTAGAATCGAAAAGTATCAAATAAATGAAAAATATCAATTTTCTAGCATTTGCCATGCCGGCCTTTTTTCTTTTTTTGTTTTTGGAATATAAGCTTGCTCAACGCAGAAAAAAGCCTGAAATTTTTAACTATGAAAGTTCTGTTTCCAATATTTCCATCGGAATTGCAGAGCGTTTGATTAACTTATTTGTTGCAGCCAGTTTTTATCAGCTGTATTATTTAATTTATGATGATTATAGACTTTTTGATATTCCGAGTAATGCCTTGGTTTGGTTTGCCCTAATTCTTGCAACCGATTTTGTCTGGTATTGGTATCATCGTTTAGGCCATGAAGTCAATTTTTTCTGGGCAGCGCATATTGTACATCATCACAGCGAAGAGTTTAATTTTACTGCGGCAGCGAGAATTACTACTTTTCAGGCTATAATTCGAACGGGATTTTGGTGCGTTTTGCCATTTGTTGGTTTTCATCCCAGTATGGTGATTACCATGCTTATTGTTCATGGCGCTTATTCTTTCTTTACCCATACACAGCTTATTGGCAAAATAAAATGGCTGGAATATGTTTTTGTAACCCCTTCTGTTCACGGAGTTCATCATGCTTCTGACGAAAAGTATTTGGACAAAAATTACGGTGATATGTTTACCTTTTGGGATCGTCTTTTTGGAACTTTCCAAACCGAAGAAGAAAAACCAAAATATGGATTGACGCATCCGCTAAAAAGCTATAGTTTCTTGTGGCAGCATTTTCATTATTACTTCGAAATTTACGAATTATGGAAGCGCTCGAGCGGATTCAAAGCGAGATGGAATGCTGTCTTCGGAAGCCCAGCCGATATGGATCAGGATATTCGTCCGATTCTAGAAAAGCGTTTTTTGCAGGATAAAGCAGCTCCTAACCAGAGACTTCGATTTAAAAATTATCTTTATATACAATTAGGAATCTGCACTTTGATTCTAACGGTTTTTACCTATTATTTTGATTATTTAGAATTGTATGATAAAGTGTTTGTGCTTTCTTTGGTAATTATCACTTTAATCAATTGTGGTGCTTTATTAGAACAGCGAAAATGGATTTATTATCTAGAATATACTCGTCTGGCGATGATTTCGACTTACTTTTTATATGAAGAAGGTTTGCTGGTATTTTTCTTTGTTCCAATTGCTGTAATGATTTTTGCAGAGCAATTGTTTTCATTGAGTAGGATTTATCAGAATACAATTTTGCAGTTGGAATCCGCAGAATAATTTTTTTTCTGCCACGAATTCACGAATTTTTTTTATTATCTATTCGTGTAATTATTGCGCACAAATTTCACGTATCATTTTCAATAAAAATTCGTGAATTCGTGGCTAAAAAAAACTTAGCATCTCAGCAACTTAGATGGTCTTAATCTCCATAATTTTCTGCTCAAAAGTATCTTTAAAATCAGATTTGCTTTTAATTCTGGTTTTGTATGTATAAATTGTAGCTACAGAAAGTTCTAAGAATTCTGCCATTTGACTGCTGTCTTGAATACCCAATCTGTACAAAGCAAAAATTCGCAATTCGGTATTTAAAAGCTCACCTTTTTTGACAATGCATTTATGATCGTTTGGGAATAAATTATTGAAATCTGTTACGAACGTTGGGAACAATTTCAAGAAGATTTCATCGAACTGATGAAACAGATTTTCGCGCTCTTCCTTTACGTTATAACGCTTTAAACTAGCAATAACTTCATCTGTTTTTTTGGTAATGATTTTATGCAGCGTACTTTTCTGAATATGGTCTATTTTATTAATGAAAGCCGAAGTTGCTTTGATAAAATAGGTAATATATTCTTCTTTGATGGCATTGGCTTCGCTTAAACTCACATTCATTTCCTGCAATTGCAGGTACGAATCGGCCATAATTTTTCTTGCTTTATTCTTTTCTTTTAATTGTTTGAAAATGATGCCGAGGAAAATGAAAATGATAACGGTAAGAATCGTCAAGAGAATAATAATCTTCTCCAGTTTATCATTTTTATCCTTTACATTATTCAGCTGCGCTTTTTCTATAATAGGCAAAATTGACGAAATCTCAATCTTTCGATGTCTTGCATTATAAAAAGTAGCATCATCCATTGCAATGTTGATGTATTCGTTTGCCTTATCCAAATAGCCCATTTTAAAAAGTTCATTGGCCAAATTTCGGAGCGCAACGGTTTCTTTCGTAGCATTTTTTACATCGGCAATTGCGGCAAGAGCTAAATATTGAATCGCTTTTTTGGTATAACCCCGTTCGGAATAAATATATCCGAGACTCGAAGTGGCAATTCCGTAATAATCAGGAGGCAGATTGTAGTTGTTGATCCAGTAGCTGAAAGCAAATTCGGCTCCGCGCCAGTCTTGCTGTTTCAAGCGTTTCAAGCTTTCTGCAGCCCAATATTCATTGGTATTCGTTCCAATTAATTCTAAAGCTTTCTTTAAGAAATGATTTCCTTGCTGTACATAATGAATATTAAAACGCTGATCACGATTGTAATCGGCTAGATCATAATAAGCACGAGCTTTAATGTTATAGTATTCAAATTTATTTCTTTGATCCAGTTTAGTGTCATCAATAACATTTAGCGTGTCAATCGCTTCTTTAAAAAGCCCAGAAGATAAAAGCACAAAACCTTCCTTGATTCTACTTTTAGATAAATACTTCGGATCTTTTAGGATTTTGGCTTTGATTTTAGATTGCTCTAAATAGTAATAGGCAGAGTCATATTTAAAAGATTTGTATTCATCAAACAAAGACATATAACAATTATACAATTCTTCATTATTCTGACTAAGCGTAAACTTAGATACGTTTTTCTTTAAAGCTTCTATTTTTCGATATTTCTGTTTCAGGTAAATCTCTTTTTTCAAGAGAACCTGATCTAATTCTTCTAAATAAGGATTCGTCTCTTTCGCAGTAAGAGAAAAACCTCCTAAGAAGAAAAGCAGCATCAATATTCTTTGCATGATTGGGTTTTGGTTTAGGGAAAAGTGGGTTGATAGATATAGTTAGTTAATTCGATTTAAAATTAAGAATAAGTTGGAGATTAAGCTAAACCTGTTTTTCAAGAATCTGGTAAAATGTTTAATAACATAGCTTTAAAAGGTGATTTTCGGAGTGAAAATAAGCTGTAAATGTTAAAAAAAAGCAATTTATTTGCAATTATACAATAAAAACTGGTTATATATGTACATAGTGAAAAAAATATGCTGATTATTTTACATATTGTCATTTTTACCATATAAAAACAGCTAATTTTTATCTAAACAGCGTCTTGATTTTTCACTCTTGTAAAAATGTGTAAAATATTGATTATTAGCAATTTAATGTTTTTTATGTTTGAATTTCATCTTGATTTTTTTCAGATTTTTTTTTTAGGATTTATTTAACGTCTAGTTTCGCTGTATCCTTTTGAAGGGGATAACAAACTAACGAAAACCAAAAATTTATGAAATGTAAAAGTCTTTATTGGCTAGCTTTTATGATGTGTTTATTTGCTATTGGATGCGATAACACAGATGACGGAAGCTATGTAGAACCGATTACCCTTTATGAAAAAGTAAATGGAAATTGGGGATTAACAAATCTGAAAATGGTTGATGAAGTTGCGAAAGCAAATAAGATCGAACCAAATGAAGAAAACTTGAGTACTTATTTCAACTACGAAGATTTTAAAATCAAATTTAACGTAGATGGAAATAACAATCCTACAAGTTATGAAGTAACTGGAGACGTTCCTCCATTATTTGCTCCTAAAGGGTATTGGGCACTTAGCTCAGCGTTTCAATCGACTACTGGTGTTGGAACAAAAATCTATCTGTATAGCGACGCACAGAAAACGCAAAAAACAGATGAACTTAGATTGATTTCAGTTCCAGGTAAAAGCAAAGAAATGCAGATTCAATTGGCGCATTCTTCTGGTGGTGTAGATTTCGTGTCTTATGTGTTTAAATTAAATGCTATTAATTAAAAAGTAATATGAAAAAGTTTATATATACAATTTTACTTGCCTTGTTGATGGCTCCTAATTTTATTCAAGCACAAGAAGCTGCTGGAGCTGTAGGTCCAATATCATCATTTCCTGTTGTTTACAAGTATGATGAACAAGTTACTTGGTATTTTGATATGTCGGCATCGACATTTGCTGAAACAGAAGATTTGTACATCTGGATCTGGTCTCCATCTGAACCAGATGCTGGACATTGGGAAAATTCTTCGGACTTTGCAAAACTGAAATATGAAGGGAACAAAATCTGGAGTTTTACGCTAACTCCAACGCTTTATTTTTCTAAAACTCCAGAAGAAATAGCGAAGAGTGATGGATTCTGGTTTCGCTTGAAAAACAAAAACGGATCTAAACAAAGTGATGTTGCCAATGTGGCTTATATTGATTTTTCATCTTTCTATACTTCAGGTGAATTATTTAGATCATATCCATCAAAACCATTAATCGATAAACCGGTAAGTATTGTTTTTAATGCAAATCTTAATCCTGCATTTGCTGGCACTCCAAGTGTACATATGCATGGTGGTTTGAATGACTGGGCTATTCAGCAAATGTATGAAGCTGCAAAGCCAGAAATTGCCGAAAAAACAAAATTAAAAGATTTAGGTAACGGTTTTTATAAAATGGATTTTGTTCCTAAACAGTATTTCAATGCTCCAGATGATTTTGTAATGGAAAAGATAAATTTTCTGATGGTAGCAGAGAATTGGACAGCAAATTCTGGAGATCAGGTTATTTACGCAGGAGAATTTGTTCCGCCGCCACCGCCAAGTTTTGCTTTCTTTCCATCGCAAATCAGTCAAAAAGATTTTCTTGGAATGTCTAGAAAAAATAATGAAGCAGGTGTAAACAAATTAATCTACACAATTACAGCTGGTACAAAAACAATTTCGGGTGAGTTTACTGGAGGAACTGCAGAAATTAAAGGTTTTGTCAATTTAGTTTCAGAACTTAATGGAGTTCCAAGCTTAAGCGAGATCCATGTTTTGGTAAAAGACAATAAAGACAAAACGATTTCGGATACGACTATTCCGCTAAAAACTTTAGATAAATAATCACTATTAAATTAAAACACCAATTCTAATGAATAGTAAAAATACAAAAAGCGTCCTGCATCAAATGTGGACTGCTAAGGCAGCGGTATTGATGATTTTTATGCTTTTTCTTACTGCCAATTCTTTCGCGCAGACGAAAAAGATATCAGGAACTGTTTATGACAATACAGGGAATGTATTGCCAGGAGCTTCTATCATTGAAGTAGGAACTAAAAACGGAACTACAACAGATTTTGATGGTAAATTTAGCCTGAATGTAGCCGTAGGAAGTGCAATCGAAGTTTCGTTTATCGGCTCGACAACACAAAAAGTTCAGATTACAGCCAATACTTCTAATTACGAAGTGCGACTGCAAAATGACGGATATGCATTGGCAGAAGTGCAAGTAGTTTCTGTAGGTTACGGAAAAGTGAAAAAATCAGATTTGACTGGAGCAATTTCTACAGTTGGAGCAGATGAATTGCTAAAAGGAACTATTGGTTCTACAGAGCAGGTTTTGCAAGGAAAAGTGGCGGGATTAAGCATTATTCGTCCTTCTGGAGATCCAGCTGCAGCTTCTACAATTCGTCTTCGTGGAGGAACTTCTTTAACAGCAAGTAACAGTCCGTTAATTGTAGTAGATGGTATTGCGGGAGTTGATATCAACGTCGTTCAACCTTCAGATATTAAATCGGTTGATGTTCTTAAAGATGCTTCGGCAACAGCAATTTACGGTTCTCGAGGAGCAAACGGAGTAATCATGATTACTACAAAATCGGGAACAAAAGGTGTTTCTGTTGTTTACAATGGACAAACGGGTATCGGTTATGTAAATAATAACTTAGATCTTCTTTCGGCAAATCAGTGGAGAGGATATGTACGCCAGAATCAAATTGCAGATGCAGTAGATTATGGTGGAAATACAAATTGGCAAAAAGCAATCGAGCAGACTTCGATTTCTCAATCGCACACGTTAAGCATTAATTCTGGTAAAGCAGACAGCGGTTTTAGAACTTCACTTTCGTACTTAAATAATGAAGGAGTTATTAAAAAATCTGGATTAGAAAGATTAAGCGGTAATGTTAGCGCTTACCAATTTCTTGGAGACAACAAAGAAGTGAAATTTGATATGGGATTATTTGCAAATATTGACAAATGGCATCCAATAGATTACAGAATTTTTGAAAGAGCTTATAACTTAAATCCAACGATTCCAGTTTACGATTCAGAAGGAAATTTCAGTGCAGTAGTAGGAAATATTTATCAGAATCCAGTTGAGATTTTAACAAACAGAACTTTTGATAATGAAAGACACAGACTTTTAGGGTACTTTAAAACAGATGTGAAATTCTTGAATGACTTTACTGCTACAGCAAATATTTCGCTTGAGCACAATGCAGTAAAAGCAGGTACTTACAAACCATCTTATGCGGTTATGGAAGGACAGACAGAAGGCGGTTTTGCACAAAGAACCTATGCAGAATATACAAATGCACAAGGAGAGCTATATGTAAATTACAGCAAAGTTATAGACAAACATAACATTGGCGCTTTGGCTGGATATTCTTATCTAGAAAATATCTATCAAGGTTTTGGAGCACAAAGAGGTGGTTTTGTTACAGATGCTTTTAGTTATAATAATTTAGGTGCGGGTTACAACTATCGTTTAACCGACGTGTATTCATACAAAGGAAAATCGAACCTAGTGTCTTTTTATGCTCGTGCTAATTACGGTTACGATGGTAAATATTTATTGACAGCGACCGTAAGACGTGATGGTTCAAGCCGTTTTGGAGAAAACAATAAGTGGGGAACTTTTCCATCTGCTTCTGCAGCGTGGAGAATTTCTAACGAAGAATTTATGGAATCTTCAAAAGGTTGGTTAGACAATTTAAAATTGAGAGTTGGTTATGGAGTTACAGGAAATCAAGATGGAATTGGGGAGTATAAATCACTTTCTATTTTAGGAGTTGGAAGCGACAGTTACTATGATCCGGTTACTAAAACTTGGAGTTTGGCTTATTCTCCAAAACAAAATCCAAATCCTGATTTGAAATGGGAATCTACAGAGCAAATTAACGTTGGTTTTGATTTCGGACTTTTCAATAGAATTACAGGATCTTTTGAATATTATTCTAAAAAAACAAAAGATTTATTATACACTTACGAAGTGCCTCAGCCGCCTTATTTAGTAGGAACAATGTTGGCTAACGTGGGCGAAATGTCAAACAAGGGGGTAGAGTTAACTCTGAATGCAGACATCATTAAAGGGGATAAATTCAACTGGAATGCTAATTTGACACTTGGACATAACGTTCAAAAAATTGAAAAACTTTCTAACCCAACGTATAAAACAGACGTGATCTACAGCGGATCTCTTCATGGTTTGGCAGGTATGTCTGGACAATATTCTCAAATTATTGCAGAAGGTTATCCAGTTGGAACTTTCTGGGGATTCAAAAATGCTGGTTTAGATGCCGATGGAAAAATTCAATACTACAATGCTGCTAATGAAGTAGTCGCTGAAAGTGCTTTGGTTGATGCTGATAAAAGAGATCTAGGAAATATTCAGCCAGATTTAACTTTAGGTATCGGAATGAATTTTACTTATGGAAACTTTGATCTTGGATTTTCTGGATACGGAATGTTTGGACAAAAAGCATTAAATGCGACCAACATGATGTTAAATGACCCGAACAGATTGCCAGCTTTTAATGTGCCAGATTCTTTCTTGAGCAGCGGTATTACTTCGTCTCCAAAATATTCAGATTACTGGATCGAAGATGCTTCTTTCTTCAGACTTCAGACCTTGACTTTTGGTTATACTTTACCATTGAAATACAAAAAATCGAAATTTAGAATGTATGTAATGGGCGAAAACTTATTTGTAATTACAGGCTACAAAGGTGTAGATCCAGAGATTGGTTTAAATGCTCAGGACGGAATTAATCAGACTGGAGTAATGGATCAAACTGGTTTGGCAGCTCCTGGAATTGACAGATACAATAATTATCCTCGACCAACTACAATTTCTGTTGGATTAAATTTTACGCTGAATAACTAAGTGAATTGATAACCATAAAATAGTAACAATGAAAATCAAAATAACAGCAGCAATACTTTTAAGCATGCTTTTTACGGTATCCTGTACTGATTTGGACGAACAGTTGTATGATCAGGTAGAAGATGGAAATTTCGGAAATACAACCAAAGAGATTGATGCTCTGGTAGGTGGAGCTTATTCTTCGTTAAGAGGATTCTCTGATGCAATCTCAAATAATTTTCCAACTTGTGAGTATGTTTTCTTTTTGAATGAAGTAGTTTCAGATGAAGCAACAATTCCGACAAGAGGTACAAACTGGTACGATGGCGGACAATATCAAGACGCGCAAAAGCATACTTGGAAATCGGATAACCGAATGATTCTTTCGGCTTGGCGTTACAATTATACTGGAATTGCTAAGATTAATGCTATCATTTATCAAATCGATAAATCATCTCTTAGTGATAAATCAAAAGAACCAATTTATGCAGAATTAAAAGCGCTTAGAGCATATTACTACTATAATCTTTTAGATTTATTCGGAAATGTGCCAATTGTAACCGATTTTGAAGATACAGCTCTTCCAACCAATTCAACAAGAAAAGAGGTGTATGATTTTGTTGAAAAAGAATTGACAGACGCTATTCCACATTTAAATCCAAATGCGGTGTATTCTAAAATGACTAGAAATGTTGCGTATTCTATTTTGGCTAGATTGTATCTTAATTCAGAAGCGTTTATCGGTCAGCCACGTTGGCAAGATTGTATCAATATGTGCCAAAAGGTTACTGGATACAGTTTAACACCAGATTTCTTTTCGAATTTCGTGACAGAAAATCAAACTTCTACAGAAATTATTTTCGCTATTCCTTACGATTCAAAAGCTGGAACAGTTGGAAACTACATGAATTCAATGTCTTGTCATTATAATCAAAAATTAGCTATTTCTGCCATTCCAAACAATTATCCTTGGAGTGCAAACGGAATGTGCGCGCAGCCTGGAGTTTATTCTGCATTTGCAGACACAGACAAGAGAAAAAAATGTATGCTAGAGGGCGATCAGATTAATCTTGCGACAGGAACTGTAATTATGATGGATAATGGAGAACCGCTTACTTATACAGAGAACCTAACAAGTCTGGAAGATGCAAAAGAAAATGAAGGAGTTCGTTTGCATAAATACGAAATGAAAGCAGGAGAGCAGTGGGAGCGTGATCACGATTTTGTATTGATTCGTTATGCAGAAATCTTAATGATGCAAGCAGAATGTTACGTTCGTTTAGGTTCGCCAGATTTAGCAAGACCATTTGTACAGCAAGTAGCATCTCGCGCAGGTGAAGAATTGCCAGCAATAATAGACCTTGCATTTATAAATCAAGAATTGTTGAAAGAATTTACATTCGAAGGAAGAAGAAGAACAGACAATATTCGTTTTGGAACATTCTTCGAACCATGGTGGTCAAAAGGGACAACAGAGAAATATAGAGCAATTTTTCCAATTCCAAGTACTGTTTTAACCACAAACAAAAACCTTAAACAAAATCCTGGGTATCCAAATTAGGTTACTAGAATGTCAGTCTTCCATGTTGGTTAGTCGTGGAAGGCTGACATGTTTTTAATTTTTTTAGTAACAGATTCTAAAGATTAGAAACTGAATTAGAGGATTAAAAAAGATTTTGTTTCACGCAGATTCTGCAGATTAAAGCAGATTTGATTTTAAATGTAAAAAAAATAATCTGCGCATATCTGCTTAAATCTTTTTAAATCTGCGTGAAATAAATTAATCACAATAAAATCCTTTTTAATCTTTTAATCTGTGGCAAAATATAAAAATAACAAACAGTACATCAATATGAAAAGATATATCACATCGTTGGTTTTTGGTTTGATGAGCATTGCGATGGTTGCCGGTTGCAGCAGCGATGACAAAGGCTCAGACAAACCCGTAGAACCAGAGAAAACAGACCCTGTTGCGATTGAGAAAACCAACAGCACTAAAATTTATATGCATTACATGCCGTGGTTTGAAACCAACGAAAGTAGTGCCGATAAAAAATGGGGATATCATTGGACAATGGCCAATAAAAATCCGAACAACGTAGGAGCAAACGGAAGAAGAGAAATTGCATCGTACTATTATCCGCTGATTGGACCTTATCACTCAGGCGATAAAAATGTGATCGAAAATCATTTATTGTTGATGAAATATTCAGGAATTGATGGAATTCTTATTGATTGGTACGGCACTTACGATGTAAACGATTACGGAATGATCAAAGAGAATACAGATCAATTAATCGAAATGCTTGATAAAGTAGGTTTAGAATATGCTATTGTATACGAAGACCGATTTTTGACCAATGTGGTTAATGCAGGAAAAGCAATTTCGGTAACCGGTGCAGCAAAAACAGATTTGGCTTATGTAGAAAAGAATTATTTTTCTGATGCCAATTATATCAAGATCAATGGTAAACCGCTGTTAATGAATTTTGGACCAATTGTGCTACAGACCCCCGCTGAATGGGCAAACGTCTTTAATACTTTAACAGCAAAACCCACTTTCTTGACACTTTGGGACCACTCTTCAATGGCAGGAGAAAATGCTTCTGGCGAATATGCGTGGGTATACAAAGACAATAGTTACTTAACTAATTTTTACACCAATACCAAACCAAAATTGGGTGTTGCAATGGGTAGCGCTTATCCTGGTTTTAAAGATTTTTACGCTCAAGGCGGAGGCGGAGCAGCGATTGGATGGACGATTGAACATAAGAATGGAGCAACATTGGATGAAACTCTTGCCTTAGCTAAAAATGCCAATGTAAATTATCTGCAGCTGATTACATGGAATGATTTCGGAGAAGGAACCATGATTGAGCCAACAGTTGAATTTGGATATTCTTTCATCGAAAAAATCAAAGCTTTTGCTGGAGTAAAAAATACAGAAAGCGTATTTCCAGAGATCAGCAAATTGTATGATTTACGCGTACAGAAAAAAGGAAATGTCGAAGCCCAGAAAAAACTCGATCAGGTGTTTAATTATTTTGTTTCTATGCAGCCTGCAAAAGCAAAACAAACATTAAGCGAAATAAAATAGAGCTGTAATTAATACAATTTAAATAATGAAAAACAGAAAATATAGATACTGTCTAATAGCTTTTGCCACAATGCTCGTTATGGCTTGCAGTACTAAAAAAACGTATAAAATCAGTTCTCCTGAAAAGATTTCTGAATTAACTTTTGAATTAACGCCTTCTGGACAGCCTCAATATAGTTTTTCTTCTAACGGAAAATCGGTTATTGAGCCATCTCTTATGGGATTTGAATTTCAAGGTTTAGCTAAAATGACAGATGGATTTGAAGTCGTTTCGACCGAAGAAAAATCGGCAGATGAAACTTGGGAACAGCCTTGGGGCGAATTCAAAAAAGTTAGAGATCATCATAACGAACTGATCGTTCATTTAAAAGAAGCAAAAGGCGAGGAGCGTTTAGTCGATATTATTTTTAGAGTTTTTGATGATGGAGTAGGATTTCGTTATGAATTTCCAAAACAGCCTCATTTAGGAAAAGTGAAAATCTCTAACGAAGTAACACAATTTACTTTTAAAGATAATAATGAAGTTTGGTGGATTCCAGTTCATCGTGAAAATAGTTATTACGAAAGTGAATACCGTAAAACGTTAATGAGTAAAACAGATACTATTAATACTCCAGCAACTTTCGAAACCAAAGACAAATTATATGTTGCTATTCACGAAGCCAACTTAACAGATTTTGCCTCAATGACACTTTTAAAAACGACAGACAAGCAATATAAAAGTGATTTGGTGCCATGGGCAGATGGTGTAAAAGTATATGCAGAAACACCATTTAAAACACCTTGGAGAACTATTGTGGTTGGGAAGAATCCTGGACAAGTAGCAACTTCGACCATTATGCTGAATCTTAATGAGCCTTCAAAAATTGAAGATTTATCTTGGATCACGCCTTCAAAATACATTGGAATCTGGTGGGGAATGCACTTAGAAAAATATACTTGGGGACAAGGCCCAAAACACGGTGCAACAACCAAAAACACAAAAGAATATATTGATTTTGCTGCGAAAAATGGTTTTGACGGAGTTTTGGTTGAAGGATGGAATGAAGGTTGGGATGGTGACTGGACTGCAGATGGTTCTGCATTTAGTTTTGTAAAAGCGTATCCAGATTTTAATTTGGAAGAAATTACCAAATACGCTGCTGTAAAAAATGTTCGTTTAATAGGGCATCACGAAACGGCTGGTGCTACTAAAAACTATGAGAACCAGTTAGAAGAGGCTTTCAAACTGTATCAAAAAATGGGAGTAAATTCGGTTAAAACAGGTTACGTAAATAAATATTTGGATAAAAAAGAATGGCACGACAGTCAGTACGGAGCACGTCATTACAGAAAAGTAATCGAAACGGCGGCTAAATATCATATCATGATCGATAACCACGAACCAATGAAAGGAACGGGGTTACAGCGTACGTATCCAAACTTTATGTCGCAAGAAGGCGGACGTGGACAAGAATATAATGCATGGTCTGTAGATGGAGGAAATACGCCAGAGCATTTAACGACTTTGCCTTTTACCAGAATGCTTTCTGGACCGTTTGATTACACACCAGGAAATTTCAATTTTGATTACAAAACGCCATCTGGAGCAAAAGTGCAGACGACTTTGGCCAATCAATTGGCCTTGTACGTGATTATTTTCAGTCCGTTGCAAATGGCATCTGATTTACCTGAAAACTATGAAGGCAAACCAGAATTTCAATTCGTAAAAGATGTGCCTTGCACTTGGTCGGATACTAAAGTTTTGGATTCTAAAATTGGAGAATATACTACAATTGCCCGTAAAGATTGGGACGAGAAAAATTGGTATTTGGGTTCGATCACAAATAGAAATGCACGAGACCTAAAAGTAACGCTTTCATTTTTAGACAAAAACAAAGAATACGAAGCAGAAATCTACGCAGATGGAGAAGGAGCAAATTATAAAACCAATCCGTATCCAGTTACAATCTCTAAACAAAAAGTAAACAGCAAAACTGTTTTAAATATCAAATTGGCAGCTGGAGGAGGAACAGCAGTAAAATTCACTCCAATCGAAAAATAGTTTTTTAAGATTCTAAGCTTCTAAGATTCTAAATTTATAAAGTTTTATTTTGAGTTAAGTAAGTTTAAGTTTGGTAATAAACCCGATAGCTGGAGAGTTGTCGGGTTTATTTTTTTTGTTTCAAGTTTCAGGTTTCAAGTTTGAGTAACTTTGAGTGTAATTTTACCGCAAAGAACGCAAAGAATTACGCAAAGTTCGCTAAGATTTTTTAGAGTCATTAAAATGAAAAAGTTCGCAAAGCTTGTTTTGATAAAGCTTTGCGAACTTATTTTTTACGCTTTTTAGATTCTCAATAAAAGCTTCTTTGCGAACTTTGCGTAATTCTTTGCGCTCTTTGCGGTTAAAAAAACTCAGAACCTTTATCTAGTAACTTTAACATGCTTACCGAAAGTGTAAACCGCTGTTATAGTTGGTCCGTTATATCCCCATTTTAAGAAACCGTTTAATCGGTCTTGAATCGTATCTATTCTAAAGTTCAAACCAGTATAACCTGCAGTAAGGCTAAAGTTATCTACAACATTATATAAAACCGATAAATTGTAGCTTATGATTCGTCCATCGGTTTCATCAATTTTTACGGCAAGATAATTAACGTTGGCATACAAACCCCAGCGTTTTCCGAGAACAAATTCGCCCCAAATTCCAACGTCTGGCAGTGGCGCAGTAAAATCAAAAGTATCACGATATTCTACACTTTGCGTATTAGCTTCTAATTTTAATCCTAAATCTGCGAAAAGAACATGCGCCCCAATCAATAAACCAGCTTGATATTTAGGTTTAGATAAAATAGCATACCCATAAGCAATTCTAGCAATCTGTACGTTAAAAGTACCTTGAACCCTTCCGTCCAATGGGTAAGTATGATCTCCGAAATTAATATCTCTTTGCAACGTTTTTGTTGCAGTTCTGTCTAATACAAAATATTCAAAACCTAGTCGAGACCTTTTGGATATGCGCCAATCAAATGTCCCTAAAAAGGATACAGTCGATTTAGAAAACCCTAAATCATTTTCAAGATCAATCTCAGTTCCTATATTTCCGTTGTTGCCTTCAACTTTAACTTGAGTATTATTTACAGGAAAAAAAGCTCCGGCAGTAACTTTAAAGCGTCTATTGTGCCAGGGCAGATCATCCACAGTACTATCTTGAAAGTCGTCTTTTTCAGTTTTAAAAGTTGTTAAGCTATCCTCTTTACTGGCTTCAGCAACAGTTTGAGCGTTTAACGGAATCCAAAGGAGCATCATTACCAAAAAAATAAATAATTGTTTCATCAGATTAATTTTTAAGTTTTTATTAGGCAATATTTAACATTTAAAGTTAGTAAAAATAATCGTTCATTTTTCTTTTTTTAACCGAATTATTTTAGTGAATTAATTGTATATCAATAAAATAAGGATTTATTTTTAAAATAGTTGACATGTCAATCTTTTTTGTAATTTTGCATCATGGAAAAAAAACATGCCGATAAAGAAAGTTTTTCAAATTTTTGGAAAGAAGAAATATCAGATAGTTTCTTCTTTCAGATTCATCGTATCAAACGTGCAATTTTCAGGCGTACCAATGCGTTGATGAATGAAGCCGGAATCACATTACAGCTAGAACAGTTGCCATTGTTGATGATTTTGCATCATAAAAGTCTTTCGCAGAGAGAATTGTCAGATAAAACAATGCGCGACAAATCGTCTATATTAAGAAGTATATCAGCATTAGAAAAAAAGAATCTTGTTGAGGTGGTAAAAGATAAAATAGATAAACGTAAAAACATTGTAAGTCTCACTGATGAAGGAATTTCGCTAGCAAAAAGCATTCGCTTGCTGATGAAAAGGGCAGAAGAAGAAGTAATGTCTGTTTTTTCTCCAAAAGAAAGAATTGAAGCGTTGAACGCGGTACGATCTTATGCAGACAAGCTAGAAACTCTTTAATTTTTTTTGAACTTTAAAAGTTGACATGTCAACTGATTTTTGAATAATTATTTTGAATAAATGAAAAAAAATGAATTATTAGAAGGACCAATCCTTTCTTCATTATTAAAATTAGCCGTTCCGATTATGATTGCTAATTTATTGCAAGCTGCATATCAGTTAGTAGATGCTTTTTGGGTTGGACGTCTGGGCGGAGATGCCGTTGCGGCGGTCTCGATAAGTACGCCAGTAATATTTTTAACCATTGCTTTAGGAACTGGATTGGCTATTGCGGGTTCTATTTTAATTGCACAATATTTTGGAGCAGGAAATCAGAAAATGGTCAACCACGTGGCAGCACAGACTTTGTCGATGGTGATTATCGTATCTGTTTTCTTGTCGATTATAGGCTATATTTTGAGTCCGTATTTTTTATATCTACTCAAGGTTGAGCCTGCAGTTTATGTTGATGCGTTAGGATTTATGCGTGTCGCGTTTGTAGGTTTGGTTTTTAGTTTCGGATTTATGATTTTCCAATCGATTATGCGTGGAGTTGGACGTGTAACACTTCCTGTTTATATTGTTTTAGGAACCGTTATCTTAAATTTTGCCTTAGATCCGCTGTTTATTTACGGATGGAAATTTATTCCAGCTATGGGCGTAAAAGGTGCGGCTTTGGCCACTTTATTTACACAGCTTCTGGCTATTATTATCGGATTTGCAATTTTGTTTAGGGGAAAACACGGTATCCATCTTCGCATTGCCGATTTTAAGCCTGATTATAAACATATCAAAAGAGCGTTTGAAATTGGTTTTCCGTCTTCAATTGAGCAGTCAATGCGTGCTTTAGGAATGATGGCGATCACATTTTTGATTGTTCGTTTTGGTACCTTAACTGTTGCTTCTTATGGTGCAGGTTCCAACTTGATTCAGCTTATTTTAATTCCCGCTTTGGGTTTATCCATGGCGATTGCAACTCTTGTCGGGCAAAATATTGGAGCTGGAAATGTTGAGCGAGCAGCCGAAATTTCAAAACTAGGAGCCTATCTGGGTTTCGGATTATTGACTGGTCTGGGAATCATTGCTTTTATTTTTGCGCCGTATCTAATCGCCTTTTTTGTTCCGAATGATCAAGCTGTTATTGAAGGTGGAACGGAGCTATTGAGAATTACTTGTCTCTCTTGGGGATTTTTAGGCATACAGCTTTGTTTAACGGGTGTTTTTCGAGCTGTTGGAAATACCAAATTGCCTATGATTCTAACTTTGGTTTCGCAATGGGTAATTCAGTTTCCGCTGGCTTTTATTTTGTCTCATAATACTTCTTTAGGTAAAATTGGAATCTGGTGGGCTTTCCCAATCGCTTCTGTTGTGACGGCTTTAATTACTGTTGTCATATACATAAAAGGCGATTGGAAGAAAGAAAGACTTACGGGTAAAACCAATAAACTGATTGACAAAGTGGAAAGCGAAATAGTAAAGGAAGGGTTTGATATTTCTAAGTAAAGGTTCTGAGATGCTAAGATACTAAGGTTCTAAGGTTTTTTTCTAGCAAAATCAAATTCTGTTATACTGTAGAGATGCACTGCAGTGCATCTAACCAAAGATTGGCAGATTAAGGATAATCTGTGTTTTAGACGCACTGCAGTGCGTCTCTACGGAAATTCTTTGGCGATTAGCAAAATCAGATTTCTGTATCAGAACTTCTTTTTACAAAATATAGATACCTATAAAACCTTTGTCTCTTTGCAACTTTGTCTCTTTGTAACCAAAAATTGGCAGAAATTCATTGTCCATAGGGTTTATTGTGGCTAAATGTTTCAGAAAGTTGTTTTGAAACCGTGATTGCGTGAGGGATGGGAATAAGCTGCCGAAGCAGCATGGACAGCCCGACAGCATTATAAAAAAAGGGCGAATATGCGTTGCTATTATTTGCCCTTTTTTTATAATGGTGGCACGCCCAGATTTTCTGTTTTATCTTATTTTCAATAAAAAGAGAGTTCAATAGCAATGTCAAAAATCAATGACAATGGCAAAATTCAATGTCAAAATTCAATGTGAATGACAAAATTCAATAATTAATTTAAAAAATTAAAAATTGCTATTGTTATTGATTTTCGACATTGACATTTACATTGATTTTTGAAATTGTAATTGCCATTGATATTGTTAAACTCTATGATAATCTGCTTTCCAGTGTACGATTGCTTTTTTGATTGCATCGCCTGTCAAGCTATTTTTTAAAGTGTCTTCAACAAGCGGGACTAATTCGTTATCGGGTGCAAAACGTAAGGCAAAAATCTGATCGTCTGTAAGTTTGTATTCAAATTCTTCGAATCTTTTGCCTGTTAAGGTAAAATAGCGATAGCGCATTTCTAAACGCACAATTCTGTTTTGCAGTGTCAATGCATAATGTTGGCGCAGCATATAAGCGAGTGCAAAAAGAAACACAAAAGCCACGCTAATAAATATCCATATTAAATGATCTTCTGTCGTAACGGCCAAATAAATACTGGTTGCCAAGAATAAAATTAAAATGGGATAATATATAAAATGATGCGGTGTATAAAACCGTATATGATTATAATAGGTCTGAATTTTCATGTTTTTATCTTTTAATGGTAGCCTATAAAAACAAAACTACTCTATATTTCTATAGAGTAGCTTTTTCCCAAAAATAAACTAACATAACCAATGTTCTCTTTATAGACTAAACTTTTTACAGTTTGCTTTGTCAATTTTAATAAGAAGAAAGCCTTTCCATTTCGTTCATTAAATCTTCACTATGGCTTATTTTTCTTTGATGTAAAATTAGATCGAGAGTGGATGGTTTTTGTTATACTTTAAACAGAAAAAGTTACATGATTTCAATATTTGCATTTTAATTGTATAAAATGCAGGTCTTTATAATAAGGTTTTAATGATGTTCCATTGGTGTAATTTATCTTGAAAAGTCTTGCCAGCATTGGCCGGACTAGTTGATGGAAGTGTGAATGTTCTGTATTCTTTTGTTAAGTGAACATATTTTTTAAAAAACGCGGCTGCTTTTTGTCCATTAAAAAGAATACTTTCTATGTGAGGATGTGTTGACAAGAAATCTTCAAAGTCATTTGCTATTTCGTTTTTAATTGCACTGTCCAAACTTCCAACTCGATCGCAAAATTGTAAGACATCCCAAAGTGCAATATTGTTTTTGACTAATAACTTTTTTCGCGTTTCGTAATCATTTGAAAACTCTTCTCCTAGAATCTGAAACATAAACTTCCAAAAGTTATTCTGATTATGACCATAATACTGATTTAGCTCTAAAGATTTTGTTCCAGGCATTGTGCCTAAAATAAGAATTTTAGAAGAGGGAGAACTAATAGGGGCAAAGGAAAAACTTTTCATGCTGGATAAATAGATATGTTAAAATAAACATTTATAAGGAATTATAAAACAAAACCAAAAAATTATATAACATTTTTGGCGTGTCTTTAAACGAACTTTGAATTTCAGATTTCTAGAAAATAATCTTTTTAGCAAATTATAATTTTAAATCCGGCAAACCATGAAAATAGTTACTATAAATACAGAAAAAACTCAAAATATATTTGATGAACTTCAGACTAGTTTTGGCGGAAAAGTGAATTTTGATTTAGACGAATATGCACTTGAAGTAGAAAACAGTTTTGCAGAAGGTTCTATTATTGGAGCTTCCTTTAATGATAATATCTCCTATGTGCAGTTTGATATGACATTTTCGGCAGATGTGAGATTGGATTTTTTAAACGTAAAATCGTCGCCTATTTATTTTGCTTATTGTTCTAAAGGAAACCTTTCGCATAGTTTTGGATTAAATGGTGAGGAAAGAAAATTAAAAACTTTTCAGACCGCAATTGTAACTTCTAAACAAAACCAAGATAATGTTCTCTTTTTTGAAAAAGGTAAAAAAACAAAGCTTACTTTAATTATTGTTGGTACTCAGATTGATGCTGCTAATCAAACTCATTCTTTAAATCAGCAAGTAAAAGATACTTTTTTTGAAAATAATCAAGTAACAGATTTCTTTTACATTGGTTCGTATAATTTGCAGATCGCAGAAAAAATAGAGCAGCTTAACTCCATCACACAAAAAGGAATTGTGAGAAATTTGCTGAAAGAAGGCATCATGAGAATTATTTTGGCAATGGAAATCCAACAGCATTCAGATGATTTGCATGCTTTTGCAAATGAATCAAACGGATTGACTTTAAGAGAAATGGAAGAAATAAAAGAACTGTCAGAGTTTATTAAAACAAGTCCAGAAGAGGCATTTTCTATTAAGGCCTTAAGTAAAAGATCTGGTTTGTCTCCAAATAAACTTCAAGAGGGTTTCAAAATGATTCATAATCGTACAGTAAACGATTACATCACACATATGCGTGTTCTAAAAGCCGAAATTCTAATTAGAACATCTGATTTAAATATTTCAGAAATTGTATACTGCATTGGTTTCACCAGCAGAAGCTATTTCTCTAAAATATTCAAACAAAAATTCAACTGCAGCCCAAAAGAATATAAGTTTAATTTGAATTCGTTGGCTATTACGGCCTAGCGGCCGGAGTTGCTAAGGTTCTGAGATGCTAAGATTCTAAGCTTTTTTTGAGAAAACTTATGTTTCATATCCTTAGCTACTTAGCCTCTCAAAAAAATACTGTCGTTAGCTTAAAAGCATAATATATTTAAGTTGCTAAGTTTCTAAGCGTTTTTAAGGAAAACTTAGAACCTCAGAATCTTAGCAACTTAGCCTCTCAAAAAAATACTGTCGTTAGCTAAAAAGCATAATATATTTTTAAGCTGCTAAGATTCTAAAGTTATTATTGTAAAAAGTTAGAAACTCAGAATCTTAGCAACTTAACCTTTCAAAAAAATACTGTCGCTAGCTCTAAAGCACAATATATAAACGCTAAGGTTCTAAAATTCTATAGTTTTCAAAAAAAACTTAGAATCTTAGAACCTTAGTTTCTTAGTGTCTAAAAAAAACATACATTTGCATAACTAATTATATAATTAATTATTGGTTATGGAATTTTTTGATAAAGTTGGAAAAGCGGCTCTTGGTAGTCGTTTGCGTTTAATGACTGCTGTTGTTACAGATGATGCTGCTAAAATATATGAATTGTATGGGGTTGAATTTGTACCGAAATGGTTTCCTGTATTTTATACCTTGGCAGAAGAACGCGAAATTACCATTACTGAAATTGCTAATGAAATTGGACATTCTCAGCCTTCTGTCAGCAAAATTATTCAGGAAATGATTGGTGCTGGATTGATTAAGGAAAGCGCAAAAACAGATGATAAAAGAAAGAATAATGTCGTTCTTACTGAAAAAGGAATTTTGATTTCGAAGAAAATCAAACAGCAGTTGGAAGATATTGATGTTGCGATTGAAGATATAATTGCGGAAAGCAAACACAATCTATGGGCTGCACTGGAAGAATGGGAGTTTTTGTTGGAGCAAAAATCTTTAATTAAGAGAGTTAGCGAACAAAAGAAAAAGAGAGAAAGCAAAGATGTGAAAATAGTTAACTATAAGACAGAATATCAGGAAGCTTTTAGGGCGTTGAATGTAGAATGGATTTCCAAGTATTTCGAAATGGAAGAAGCCGATTATAAAGCGCTCGATAATCCTGAAGAATATATTATAAAAAAAGGAGGAAAAATTCTTGTGGCGCTGTATGAGAATGAACCTGTAGGTGTCTGCGCTTTGATTAAAATGAATAATTCTGAATATGATTTTGAGATGGCAAAAATGGCTGTTTCTCCAAAAGCACAAGGAAAAAGCATTGGCTGGCTTTTAGGTAAAGCTATCGCAGAAAAAGCAAAAGAATTGGGAGCAAAAAAAATATATTTAGAAAGCAACACCATCTTAAAACCCGCAATAAATCTCTATTATAAATTGGGTTTTGAGAAAGTGTTTGGTCTGGAAACTCCTTATAAAAGATGTAATATTCAGATGGAGTTGGTGCTTGGTTAAGTTACTAAGGTTCTGAGATGCTAAGACTCTAAGAAAAAAAACTTAGCAACTTAGTATCTTAGAACCTTAGCATCTTTCTATCTTCCAAATCTATAATAATCTAAATCTGTGTTTTTTTTATTATTAAGTGAATCCAAGATTGAATTCATCCCGATTACGCTAAAAGTGATTCCGTTACCTCCGAAACCCAAAATGTAATGTTCGTTTTTTCTCGGATTAGGTTTTCCGAAATAGGGAAGACCGTCTTTGGTTTCTCCAAAAGTGCCTGCCCAGGAATAATCAATTTTAAAATTTAAGTCAGGAAATCTTTTAAAGAATTGTTTTAAAAGATAGGTTTCTTTTTTAGGGAGCAATTTATCTCGTTTCGCTGCGTCTTTAAAATCCTCATCTCCTCCGCCCATTATGATGCGATTATCATCTGTAGTTCTAATGTAATGATAAGGAGATGCTGTGTCCCAAAAAATCGTGTTTTTAAAATTCTCTGGAAGATCGGACTGACTTTCAGAAGTGATAACGTAAGTGCTTTTTAAATCCACCACTTTTTCTTTTAGCATTTCTGTGCTTTCGTAACCTGTGCAATGTATGATATGATCTGCTGTAATAGAATATTTATTGTCAGTGGTTGCAATAATTTTGCCTTTTTGATGCTGAATAGAAGCGATATTGGTTCGGTCAAAAATCTGCATTCCTTTTTCATGGCAATGAAACAGAAGATCGGTTGCCAATTTAAACGGATCCATAACAGCAGCGGTTTTAGATTCTACACCAGCAATTGCATTCAATCCCATTTTTTGCAATTCTGATCTGCTTAACCAGCTGATTTCGAAACCATGCTGTTTTCTAGCTTTAAATTCATTTTTTAGATAAGGAACATCTTTTTTTAGTGTAGTAAAATAGACGCTTTTTTTAAACTCAAAACCACAATCGCATCCCACAGTATCAATTATATTTCGAAGATCGAAAATGGCTTTTTTTCCATTTTGATAACTGTCTATGGCACATCTAGCGCCACGTAGTTTTATGAGCTGATGCAAAGGAACATCAATTTCATATTGCAATAAGGCTGTACTGCCAGAAGTGCTTCCGCCACAGACATCTCTGCGGTCTACAAGAACAATTTTTTTTCCTTCGTTTAATAATTTGTAAGCTGTTAAAGCTCCTGTTATGCCTCCACCAATAATCAAAATGTCGGTGTGGATATCAGAATCTATTGAAGGATAACTTTGTTTAATGGCATTTTTTAATGGCCAATACGTTTCAGTAGAGCTCAATTTCATTTTTTGGTTATTTTTTTAGAGGTGTTTTTGGTATTATTTTTAGTGTTATTTGGTTTACTTTTTTTCTCTTTTTTGCGACTATGAACTTCTTCTGCTTCGGCAATAGAATGCGATGTTCTAATCGTTTTGTCTTTTTTTGCCAACTGGCTTAAGTGATGGTAATATTTCTGAATAATCTTCATCTCTTCTTCGGTCATATTTTCGACATCAACAAGGCTATTGCTCGATAAATCGTTGGATGCCACTAGCTCGTTTAATTTTAACTGAATGGCAAGAGAATCTTTATTTTGTGCTTTCTGAATCAAAAAAACCATTAAAAAAGTGATAATCGTTGTGCCTGTATTGATTACCAATTGCCAAGTTTCAGAATAATCGAAAATTGGCCCTGAAATAGCCCATCCAATAACAAGAAAAAGAGCCCCTATAAAAGCGGGTGTGCTTCCAGCGGCTTTAGAAACTTTTAAAGCAAACTTCTCGAATGAACTGTTTTTATGCTGAGATTTTGAATTCATTGCTATTTTGTTTTGGGTTTGCTAACTTTTTCTTTTCGAATTACTTTATTGTTTTTTTCATCATAAACAGCCGGATTAATTTCTTGTCCTGTTTTACTGAATATTTTAATTTTTGGAGCGTCGTGTGTTCCAGTAATTACAATTGGAAAACCTATAATTCCGAAAAGCGGAAGTCCTAAACGCATTCTTAAATCCAGAAGTCCGTCAAAGCTTGTAGTTCCTTTAATAGTTGGCCTAAAACTCGCTACGCTAAAGGTAAATGGCTCAATATTTATAAGATTCTTATCTATAGTCGATTTGATTTCAATTCCTTTCATGTCCGGATTGTTCAAACCATTTTGTCCTGTTTTAGAACTAATTCCATCAAAAAGTTTCAGACCCTTAATTTGAACATCACGTAAATTAATGGTTCCTCCGCCGTGCATAGATTCATAAATAGGTCCCATATTTCCGTTCAAATCTCCTTTTACTTTATAGTCAACAGAGATTTTTCCGTGCGCTTTTTCAGCGGCAGTAACCATATCATGAAACATCGGAATTTCTTTGTAAGCTCGCTGTACATCAAAGTCTTTTGCTGTAAAATGAGCATCAAAATGGGCCGAGGTCGGAGACTCGTCTTTATACAATGCATTAATCCCTAAAACACAGTCGATGATATTAAAGGTAATATTTTCTAAGTAAAATCCTTCTTTTTTCACACCTATTTTTCCATTCAGTTTGTTAAATATCAATTTATTGAATTCTATTTTGTCTGCATTTGCATTTAAAGTGACATTTAGGTTTTCTGGAATAATGACCACACCGCTCATTTTCGGATGATCTTCTTTAGCATATTCGACTTCTAGGTTTCGATCTTTATTTTCGCCTTCTTCAAGCGCCATAAATTCATCTACATTAATCAGTTTTGATTTTAAGTTGAAATTGCCGCTCAAAGTCCCTTTTGATTCTAAGAAATAATTGATGGTATTGAGCAGATAACCGTTAATGTCAAAATCTGATTTTCCGTACGAAGCATTGAATTTTTCAAACCACATTTTTTCATTCTGAAAACGGAAATTCCCTTGTTTGATATAAAAAGCTTTCGGAAATAATTCTGAAGTTGCTTTTATGTCTTTTAGCAGCAATGTTCCTCTGTTATCCAATTTATCATATTGGCCGGTTGTAGCGTAGCTTTGTTTTCCTTTTAAAGAAAGATCTGCTTTGGCATAACCTGTTAAGTCAAGCCCTTTTTGAGAGAAAACCTGATAGATTCTGCCTACATTCAGTTCTCCTTTAATTTTGGCATTATAAGCCAAATCGCTAAAATCGGATAAAGTGGCATTGACATAAACCGGATTTCCTTCAAAAACAAAAGAAAAAGGCGCGACTGCAACAATCAGATCCTGATAAGTTCCCGCTTTATTCAGCATATTAGCTATAAAAGTGATATTGGTAATAGGATTGGGATAATATTTTGTTTTAAGCCAGCCGTTTCGCAAAGAAATGCCTCCGATCGTTTTAGGAAATAATTTTTTTGTGGTGCTAAAAACGCCTCGAGCCTTAATATCGGTTTTTAGAATTCCTTTCAAATCCATATTTTCCAATCCTAAAGCAGCATCAACAACAGCAAGGTCTAAAGCGCCCTTCACGCTCGCATTAATCGACATTTCGCTTAAACCTTTGCTGTGCAGATAAGCATTAAAATAATCTTTTTCGCCCACTTTAAACTTCAAGGTTCGCAAATTAACCAGTAATTGTTCGGTATCTAAAGAGGGAAGCATGGCATTCAAATCCATTTGAAAATCGGTTAAAGGAACTGGAGCATTTTTATAATTTACCGAGCCTTCATTAATTTTTAAATTGAAAGCCAAGTTTGGTTTTTGTTTTTTCTGAACGTTATAGTCTCCTTTAAAAGTGAGCAGTAAATCACTACGTCCTGAAATCTCTGTTCTTTCCAGCCACGTTAAATATTCGGGTGGCATTACAGACAATAAATCTTTTACCGTTGTATTCTCTGAAGCCGCTTTAATATTGATTTTATACCCATCTCTTAAAATGGAAAAAAGACCAGTAAACTTTAAAGGCAGTTTATTGATATGAAGTTCATTTTTTTGTAAAATAAAAGTAAGTGCGTGTGTATTGATTCTTGTAATTAAATCGGCACTGACTTTTTTCTTTCTTAAGTAGCCAGTTCGATCATAATAGAAATCCAGTTCGTCAATTTTAGCATCGGTTGCCAAGTCAAAAATATCTTCGCTCAAATTTCCTTTTCCAATATAATTAAAGCCTTTTGCATCAACTAGAATCTTTGCCGAACGGTCGTTATATTTGACGTGGCAGTTTTGTAAATCAATACGTTCCAATCGAATTGCTGTTCCTTCTTCTGGAGCATTCGGATCTTCTTTTTTGTTTCGATCTTCGGGTGCTACATAAATATTATAATTGGCTTGACCTTTTGTGTTGACCATTACATTTATTAAAGCATCGGAAACATAAAGTTTATTGATTTTAACTTCGTTATCAAAAAGCAGCCTTTTGATATCAATTCCAAATGCAACTTGATCAGCTCTTAATAAAGTATCATTGCTGAAAGGTTTAGATCCTGTTAAAGATAAATCGTCTAGCGAAACAGTTAATGATGGAAAATGCGTAAAAAACGAAAGTTTAGATTTAGTAAATTCCAATTTAGTATCCAGACGCTCGTTAGCAATTTTCTTCACTTCCGAAGCGATTTTTCCAGGAAAAAGCAACGGAATAATAAACAGCAAAAACAAAATTACCGCAATCGTAATTCCAGTAATTTTTAAAACTTTTAAGGCGGTATGTTTGAATTGACTTGGCATATAGTTTTAATTGTGAATTGTGAATTTTGATATACTAGGCTTTTCAAAATATTTGTCCTCCTGAGCCAAGTCGAAGGACACGTCCTAAGAACGCACAGAATAGATTAAACATGCGATCCTTCGACTTCGCTCAGGAAGACATAAAATGAGAATTGGAATTTGGAGTTTAAAAATTTGGAATTTAATTTTTAATTTCTGCCTTTTTAGCGTCTTCCTGTTTTTGCTTTTCTTCTTTCTCTTTTTGCTCCTTTTCTTTGGCAGCTTTTTCTTCTTTCTCTTTTTTAGCTTCTTCTTGCTTTTCTTTCTTTTCCTCTTGTTTCTCTTTTCTTTCTTCTTGCTTCTCTTTTTTCTCTTTTTCTTTTTTCTTGAAATAGCCTCTAAATAGGAAATTGCTTTTTGCCGCTTCCATATTTTCACTGAAGCCTTTTGTACCTGTTTCTAGATTAGAAAGCGTATTCGAAACGCTGTTGGCCATTTTATCATCTTTGACCAATCTTGCTAAAGCGCCGTTTCCGTTGTTCATGCTGTGGCTAAAAATGGCTATTTCGTCTGAAATCACACCGATATTATCGACGCTTTTCTTAACGCTTTTCATTATATCGTGCATTTCAATTCCGTCAACAGAAGCAATCTGCCCGTTGTCTTCAATCTCTTTTTGGGATTTAGCGCCTGGAGAAATGGTTAAAACTTTGTCGCCCATTAAACCATCTGAACCAATACTGGCCGTGGCATCCGTTTTAATGAATTTTCGAACTTCTTCTTTCATGACCAAAACAACTCGTACTGTCGAGTCATTTTTTAACTGAATTTGTTCTACTGTTCCAACATTAATTCCAGAAAAGCGAACATTATTTCCGACTTCTAAACCGCTTACAGTTTTAAACTGAGAACTAATATGAAAGGTTGAACCAAAAAGATTTTGCTGTTTTCCGATAAAATATACGGCCATTATAAAAAGCAGTAAACCTATCGTTACAAACATTCCTAATTTCCAAGTATATCCAGATTCCTTTTCCATGATTTCTATTATTTTATTTTGCTTTATTCAAAAAATGAGCGTACCCATTCGTCTTCGTCTTTTTCTAATTCTTCGTATGTTCCTTCGGCGTGAATTACTCCTTCTTTTAAAACTACAATTCGATCGGCGGTCATTTTTGCGCAGGCCATATCGTGAGTAATAATGATGGAAGAAGTTTTTTGTTTGTGTTTAATATCCAAGATCAATTCGCTGATTTCTCTTGAAGTTATCGTGTCCAAACCCGTTGTGGGTTCATCGTACAAAATAATTTCTGGTTTTAAGATTAGCGTGCGCGCCAGACCAATTCTTTTTTTCATACCGCCCGAAAGTTCAGAAGGCATTTTGTCAACGGCATCGGCAAGACCTACACTTTCTAATGCTTCCATTACTTCATTATCAACTTCTTCTTGGCTTAAATCACGTTTGTGTTTGGTCAAGGTAAAAGCGAGATTTTCTCTCACGGACATCGAATCGTAAAGTGCACCACTTTGGAACAAAAATCCGATTCGGACTCTAATTTCATTCAGCTCGCTTTTTGTAATATTAAGAACGTTTTCATCAAAAACTTTGATTTCGCCTTTGTCCGGTTCTATTAGCCCAACGATACATTTTATCGTGACTGATTTTCCAGAACCTGAACGTCCTAAAACCACTAAATCTTCGCCTTTATTCAAAGTAAGATTTACGCCCTTTAAAACGGCATTATCTTTTCCAAAAGTTTTATGAAGATCTTTAATCTCGATAATGGGAGTTTTATCTTTCTCTTTTGTTTTGGGTTCTTTATGTAGTTTTTCTTTCATCATTTTAAAAGAATAAATCGGTTATTTGAACAGCAACCATATCTATAATAAAAATGCTCAACGACGCTGTTACAACAGCAGAATTGGCAGCCTGACCCACACTTTCTGTTCCGTTAGAAGCATTAAAACCTTTGTAACAGCCAATCATTCCTATAAAAAATCCAAAAAAGAAAGTTTTAATAGTGGCTGGAAAGAGATCTAAGAATTCTAAGGATTGAATGATCTGGGTTAAAAATCTATAGAAGTTGACATCGCCATGAATGTTAATGCCTACATAACCGCCAATTATTCCGACAGCATCGGCAAAAAACACTAAAAGCGGAACCATCAAAGTGCAGGCTAGCACTCTTGTTACCACTAAATAGTTATACGGATTAACGGCAGAAACTTCCATAGCATCAATCTGTTCGGTTACTTTCATTGATCCTAATTCGGCTCCAATTCCAGATGAAATTTTTCCGGCACAAATCAATGCAGTAATTACGGGTGCAATTTCTCTTATCAGCGAAAGCGCCACCATTCCAGGAAGCCAAGATTCTGCACCAAATTTTACCAACGTCGGACGCGATTGCAGTGTAAGTACCAATCCCATTATAAAACCGGTAATAGCGACCAATGGCAGAGATTTATATCCTATAACATAACATTGTTTTAGAAACTCCTTGGTCTCATAGGGCGGAATAAAAACCTCCTTAAAAAACCTTTTGGCGAATAAGGTGGTCTCTCCAATTTCGGCGAATGTATTTTTAATAGCAACGATCAAAATGTTTTGGTTTTAAGGTGAATGATGTGAAATGAAAATCAATTATTTAACACTTTTTTCAAATCATTAAATTATATAGGAAAGTTAGCTCAATACTTGTTAAAATATATTACACAACTTTTCATCAGCCTTATATAATTTTCATAAGCTCACAATAATTAAAACACTTTGACGTTGCTGCCCGCAAACAAAAAATCCCTTTCATTAAGAAAGGGATTTTCAGGGTTTAAAAATGAAGTATTTGGTTAGCTCCAGTATTTTTTCTTATAAATTTATAGCAATGCCGCTTCTTGATTTTTGTATCGGAATAACACGCGATTGTGACATGGCTAGTTTTTCCATTAGTAATCTTGCGGTTAAATAGCAAACAGTAGATTCTGCGCCTTGGTTTAAGTTTACATTGTGTTTTTCAAGTCCGTCATAACCCCCGCCGCTTACAGGATTATACATAATCTGATTCAAATGATTTTTACCTAAAAACCAGTTAAAGGCCGCTTTCATTTTCTTTTTATATTCTGGTGTTTTAAAGGCATTATAAAATGCATTTAAAGTTTGAATTGTGTAAGTAACATCAATGGGCTGTTCACCGTATTGATCAGGCTCTGAACCTTTATGATGCCAACTTTGGTTAGAAATGGCTTTAAAGTTTCCATCGACAAATGTTTTAGAAATTAAGAAGTCTAATGAATCTAGTGCCACTTTTTTATAGACCGGTTTATTGGTAATTAAATAAGCATACAGCATCGATTCTGGAAGAGTTCCATTTCCGTAAGTCAGATAATTTTCAAACCATTGCCAATCTTCTGTTGCCGTGTCTTCATAGTTGGCCAAAAGTTTAGCATTCAATTTATTGATGATTGCGGCAACGTATAAATTAGGAACTGTAGTATGGTACAAATACAAACCTTTTGTTGCAAAACCAATAGAACGTGGCGACTGAATAGTTTCGGTCCATTTTAGAGAGTTTAACAAACATTTTGTTGCTTTTTTTGTAATAGCTTCAGGAAGAATGTCTGACATAGAGACTACAGTTCCTAAAGCCCAAATAGCTCTTGCATTAGAATCTTCTAAATTTACTTCAGCATTTTGTTCTACATGTTCGCGGTTTTCCTGATCGACATAATTGATAAAGTCTCCTTTTGGTTTTTGACAGCGTTGAATGAAATCTAAATAAATTAAAATATAAGCTAGATCGTCTTTGTCCTGAGTTTGTTTGTAATGCATACAGAACGCAATTAAAGCTCTTGCATTATCATCTAAAGTATATCCTGAATCTAAATCTGGAATAGAAATTTTACTGAACTGAATAATTCCTAATTCTGTAGTTAGTTTTTTGATATGTTTTAACTGAATAGGAGGATAGCTGTATTTGATCTCTGACGGGTTTTTGATCAGGTTTTTATACGTATTCATATGAGTTATTGCAGCATTTTCCCAAGAAGAGGCACGCATTTTTGTAAAAGAATTGATCCCCATTTCGTGTCTCAAATTCTCATCTCCAATCAATTTAATTGCGGCCTCAGCAAACTGATCGACATTTCCAATATCAACTAAAATACCAGAATCTGGAGTTAATACTTCTTTGGTATGCGGAATTTTGGAAGCCACAATCGGACATGCGCAACTCATTGCATAAGCAAAAGTGCCGCTTACTGCCTGATTCGGGTCTTTGGATGTAAACATATAAATATCTGTTGCTTGTAGATATTCTAAAAGTGCATCGGTATCTAAATATTGATTGACAAAACGAACATTATCCTGAAGGTTCAATTCTTTCACGATGCCTTCTAATTTGTCTCTGTAAGTATCGACACCGTCTTTTATTAAATTGGGGTGTGTTTTTCCGATAATTAGATATAAAGCGTTTGGTGCCTTTTCGATAATTTTTGGTAGAGCCTGTAAGCCTGTTTCTATATTTTTACCTTCACCCAAAAGGCCGAAAGTTGAAAGTACTAATCTGTCTTGAATATTTAATTTTTCTTTTGCCTTTTCTGGAGTTTCATATATTACAATATGGGTTCCATGGGGTACGCAAGTAATTATTTCTTCATCAATTTCATAGTCATTAATTAGAATTTCTTTAGATCTATTAGTCATCACAAAAACCGAATTGCTGTAGCTCAACAATAGCTTTACGAATGTTCTCAATTCGTCATTTGGATTCGGAATAACACTATGAAAAGTATAAGTAACAGGGGCTTTAATAACATTTAAAAATTCTAAAAGATCATCTCCGTAATTTCCTGAAAACAAACCAAATTCATGCTGAATATGAACTAGTTTCACAGCTTCATCCTTATTGATTTCTTCTGCTACTTTAGCATATTCTGCTTTATTTTTTGTGTTTAAGGTATATGCCTGTGTCGGATGCTCCTTTGGTTCATTAACCAGTTCGCAAATTTCACATTTTATAGATTTACCGTAAACGTCTGTAATTCCTTTTATGGTATCTTGCGTATAAGTTGCTATGCCGCATTGCGTTGGCGGAAAAGTAGATAAAAAAACTATTTTTGATTTATTTGATATTGTCTTCATTGGGATTCTTTTTTAGCTCGGTTAATAACTCGTTCAGGTTCAAGGAGGCTACCGCAATCTTATCATCGGCAGCGCCATAGTAAATATATAATTGGCCGTCAAAAATGGCAGTTCCAGTCGGGAAAACCACATAATTGACATAACCATGTCTTTCATAATATTCAGAAGGAGTAATAATGGGTTTTGGCAGTCGTCCTATAACTTTTGATGGATCTTCTAAATCCAGTAAAACAGCGGCGGCATGATAAACCAATCCTTTTTCTCTTCTTTCTGCAGCATGATATATTAAAAGCCAGCCATCTGCTGTTTCTATTGGCGGGGCTCCTGGACCGATATGACTTGTTTCGTGATCATATTTAGGTTCCATTACAATGTAATCTGGAAGATTTTTTAAATAGTTTTTCCAAAAATCTTCTGTTAATTCTGATTTCTTTTCAAACGAAAAAATCTGAATCGATGGAAATATGCGATGCAAGGCAACAAATTTCCCATTGAATTTTTTCGGAAAAAGAACTACATTTTTATCCCAAACAAACAGATTCTCTTTAATAGTTTCCGTCAGCGGATAATTTCTTTCGGTATTAAAAGCCAAAATCTTAGCGATGCTTGGATTTTGTAAATGCTTTCGAATCAAATTTGTAAATTCGTGAAGCATGAATTTTGGCGTTATAATTCCTTTCTTTTTAAAAACTTTTAAATCTTTTGAAATCGCCAATGCGGCACAGGCGTTAATTCCGTCATAAGTAACATAAGTCATGTAAAACCTATCGTCAATTTTGGTAATCCTCGGATCTTCTACACCATGAATTTCATAAATATAATCTGGTACAAAGATGGGCTGTGTATTTCTTTCGACTAATGTTGTTGGTCCTTCAAAACGGCAGTAACCAATAGTAGAAAAGTTCCCTCTTTTTGCAGCTCTATAAAACATGTGAACAGTATTTTCGTCTTGATAAATCGCAGGATTTAAAACACCTAATTCTTCAAAATTTCGATCTGTTTTTTCTAAAATGACACCATGTTTTGTAGCTTCCATCATTATGGTTAAAAATTTTATCTAAAATTACTTTAGTATAGAAGCGGCAATTAATCCAATCGATCAAAAAATTAACTCAAAAGCATAAACATGGTAATTCTGTAAGGCTTGCAAATAATAGTGAAACTGTTGTGTACTCTGGCTTTAGTTTAATTTTATAGGGATAACAATTAAGCGTATTGAGTTAATAAGATTTGTAAGAATAAAAGAACTTTGAATCAAACAAAAAAGGCTTCTAAAACAGTCATATTAAGAACTTAAAAAATCAATATTATGTTACGATGGACAGTTATATTTATAATTCTTGCTATTATAGCTGGAATTTTTGGTTTTGGTGGTATTGCTGCCGGAGCTGCAAGCATTGCAAAAGTTTTATTCTTTATTTTTTTGGTCCTGTTTATCATTTCATTAATTACAGGAAGAAGAAAAGTTTAATTTTTTTTATAAAGGTTCAAAGGTTCAGAGTTACAAAGGTTCAAAGTTTTAACCTTTGCACCTTTGAGTCTTTGTCACTTTGTCACTTTTTCTAATACCATTTAGCATAATACTTTCTCGTTATAAAAGCAATCGGAATCCCGACACAGCAAATTACAATAAGAATAGAAAGCAGAAGCGGAAAATCTAAATTCTTCTCGGGTAAGACAGGAAATACAATTGGCAGAACAACAAGATTCATGATTACCCAAATAAAGAAGCCGTATGAGACTCCCGACAGTAAGGTATTTATTTTAAAAAATGGGATATAAGGAAAAATCTTAAAATAAAACCAAGCAAAAATAAAAGCAATTAAGAAATGAAGTCCCAAACCCACAAAAGTCATTTCTGTACCTGCCGTGTACGCTTCTTTTTTAAAAATACCACTTGCAATAGACTGTAAAATTTTTTCTGCTGTTGTTTTATGTAATATTCCTGCATAAATCAAAATAGCGGCAGTGATGTCTAATGTTCCTGCAACTAAACCAGATGAAACAATGGTTCTAACTTTTGATCTCATAAAAATAGTTTTGAGTTAAATACTGCTCTATTGTTTTTTAATGTATTCGTAAATCGATTTTAACTGATGTGTATGTCTCTGCGTATGTACAATGGCAAAATGGAGCCATTCATAAATGGTAAAATGTTCAAATCCAGGTATTTTAGCGTCCAGACAAGTAAGCGTTAAATCGTATGTTTCTGCCGCTTCAAACAAATCATTTTGTATTTTTTTGATAGAAGCTAACAAAATGCCTTTTTCATATTCGATATCTGGGGGCTTTATATTTTCTGGTGATTGGTATTTGGTAGTGAAGTCTAAAAATATAGCATCAAGAGCTTTTACATTTGCATCAGGTTCTCTAGTTGTTTTTTCTGTTTTTCCTGCAAAAAGCATGGTAAGATCAGAGCAGGCCAGAATAATATGCTGTGTGGTTTGCCCAGCAGTCCAGCTCCCTTCAAATGGAACAATATTGATTTCTTCTTTTGAAAAAGAGGAAACTAAATCGTGCAATTTAGTGTAGGTTTCCAGTATGGTATTTTGAATAGCGCTCTTCATTTTTTTTAATTTTAGAAATAGAAAATTCGACAGTTCATGTTCGCCGATTGGTTTATTAAAAAAACCTCAGTACATTATCTGTGAAATTTAATTTATAGAATTAGGGAAATTGGTACTCCTTCAAATATACAATAAAAAATATTAAAATACTATAAGTCAAGTATTTGGAAGTGTTAATTTTTAAGGAAGTGCTTCGCAGAAGTAACCGTGCGAATTTAAAATATCAATGATTTTTGTATTCGAAAAATTGGATGCATGAATACGGAGGATTTTGTCGCAATCTTCTAAATCGAAGTTGATCGAGCTGTCTGGATAATGCTCCAGAAGCTTCTCAATGATAATCGAACATTGAGTAGCTTCTTGAACATTTGTTTTAAAAACTTCAATCATAAAGTTTTGGTTGTTAGAGTGCTATGTTTTTATAACGATGTATTCTATGATATGTTATATACGATACAATTAAAACGGCAAAAACGATTAGAGGGAAGAAGCCTTGAAAACCAATTCCGTCAACAGCAAAATGGCTTATTGAGGCAAATATAAAATCGAAAGCAAATCCTGCATACGCCCATTCTTTTATACGTCCCGGAACTTGTGGAATAATTAAAGCTAAAACTCCGAGAATTTTAAATACAACTAATGCATTTCCAAAATACTCTGGATATCCTAGATGTTTGATTCCTTCCTTGGCCAATTCAGTTTGAGAAGTTAAAGCTGGCATAACGCCTTCAAATAAAAAGATTAAAATAGTAGTAGTCCAAAAAATAATTTTTGTTGTCTTCATTGGGTATTTGTTTTAAATAGTTGTTAGTTAATGTATTACAAATATACTATTCTTATTTTTTCATGAAATACCTATTTATGACTATTTTGGGGGCATTTGGGACAAGATTTAGATTTTAGATTTTTGATTTTAGAGTGTAGATTTTAGATTTTTAGAATATAGAATATAGAATATAGCTCACGCAAAGACGCGAAGTCACAAAGAAAATAACTTAAAAAAATTAAACTTTGCGACTTCGCGTCTTTGCGAGAAATTGAATTAGCTAATTAATTGGAATTTGGAATTTAAAAATTTTGGAATTTACGCCAGTTGATAATTCGTAATAGTAAACAAATCCTCAAAACCTAATCTGGTATAAATGCCTTTTCCTAAAGCAGAAGCTTGTAGTTGTGCATATTCACAATTGGCATCAATGGCTTCGTTGATGGCGAATTTCATGATTTCTTCTGCGAAACCTCTTTTGCGCATTTCTGGAATAACACCGACTCCGTGAATTCCCATTATTTCTCCTGTTTGAAAAAGTGTAAGTGTTCCAATCGCTTTTCCTTCAAAATGAACCAAATAAAACTTGACATTTTCATAATTATGAACCAGTGTTTCTTTACTAATGACATAACTAAAAGATAGCGGATAAATATCTGACCAGGTTTTGGCATCTTCTTCATTTAGAACTCTTTTGAAAGTAAGGTTGCTTTGAAGCGGAAATTTTTCACCTAATTTTAAAGCCATTGCTACAAGCTGAATACGGATATTAAAGCCGTTTTTTTCAAAAAATGATTTTGAATTGCGGCCAAAAATATCCCAGTATGGAATAATCAAACCAGGATTTTTCTCCATGATTTCCATAATCTGCCGAAAGTTTTCTTCAGTAATATCTTCTCGAAACCATAATCTATTTGGCCAGCCTGAATTTTTTATTTGACTGAATTGGAATGGATCATTTTTATGATAGGAAAGTAGAGGAGTGGCAACAGTTTTCCAAAGTGCGGTAAGATTGTCAATATTGTCTTTGATGAGATCTGTATTTTTCATTTTTTTTGGATATCGAATTTAAATCTAAAGCAAAGATAAAACCAGCTTTCCTGAAAAACCTTTACATATGTTGATTTACAAATCTTTTTCGAGACTTTTTCTAATTCGGCTTAACTGGGTTGGAGTAATACCCAAGTGCGAAGCAATATGCAGTAACGGAACGCGATCAGCAATACTGGGATGTTTCTCCAGAAGATTAACATATCTTTCTGTTGCGTTTTGCATTACTAAGGCAACTTCTCTTTGTTCTTTTTCGATAATCCAGTTTTTCTCTAAATGTGCAATATAGAAGTTTTTGAGATCGTCGTTTTGGTAGATCAGCTCCATATATTTTTTATAATTGATGTTGATTACAATAGAATCTTCTAAAGCCTCAATTGTAAAATTAGAGGGAGTCTGGAGCATCAGAGAAACTTTAGAACCCGCAAAATAATTCTCAAGAAAAAGATTTTTGTTATAGAAATTTCCTTGTTCATCTGTGATAAAAGCTCTTAAAATTCCTTTTGCAATAAAATGAAGATTTTTAGCAATTTCTCCGTTTCCTAATAGTATTTCTCCTTTTTTAAGTGTTTGGAAATAGGTGGTGCTCTCAATCTGTTTCCAAGACTGATCAGAAAGCGGGTAGTAGCTTTCGATAATCTGTTTTAGATTATTGAGGTATATTTCTTTATTGAAAGTCATAGAGTGTTTTGGTTTTGCCACTATATTGATCTCTATCGGGATAAAGCCACAAAGTTTATTGTTACGAATTTCACCAATTTTCACGAATTATTCTATAATTGGAGAAAAGAAATTGGTAAAAATTGGTGAAATTCGTGGCAGACAAAAAAACTTTGTGTCCTAGCGTCTTCGTGGCAAAATAAAAAAACCGCCAAAAAACAAAAAGCTTTATAGCGGTTTCTCAAAAGAATAGTAATTATTTGCATTAATCAGCATAATGATAAATACTTCTTTTAACTGTATTATCTATTTTTTCTAGCGTTACTTCGGTTACACCACCTGCATAGTTCATTGAAATCGCTACTTTGTCTTTAGTGATTTCATAATCGATAGACATTAATCCCTCTTTATTTACTTCAATAGATTTTTTTTCTGTCGGAAGAGTGGTTAAATAGTATTCTGATTCATCTACTTCTTTGTTTTTAATGATATTTTGATAAACCTGGTTAATGTCTGTATCTTTTAGAATACATTCTCTTCCAGATCCCATTTCAACTTCTATATCTTTACAATCTCCTTCTTCTGGACTTTCCTCTTTTATTTCTTTTTTGGCTACGGTAACAGTATCAGCTGGAGTTTTAGCAGATTCTAATTCTTGCTCTGAACTGTTTTGTTTGCAATTTGTAAATAGTAAAGCTAAAAGTGCTAAACATGCTATTTTCTTCATTAGTTTAAATTTGTTTAATTAATAGATTGCCACGAAGGCGCTAAAACGCTAAGTTTTCTTGTTCAAAAGTAAGAAAATAAGTTAAGATTTATTGTTTTTTCAGAAAGAGAAATCCCACGAAATGAGGCAAGATGATTTAATTGCTGTTTAGAGCTTGTAGAGAAGATTTATTGTTTCTAGCGATTACTTTTCGTATCCTTCAACTGGACTCAAAAGGACACAAAATAAGATGAAAATCCGCTTAATCTCCAATCCCGAAAACATTGAGACTACAAGAAACTTAAAAAACTTTGAGCCCTAGCGCCTTCGCGGCAAATTTAAAAACAAAAAACGCCATGAAACCCAGAGGTCTCACAGCGTTTTCATCTCAAAAAATAAATAATTAACGGGTAAATGTAACAGGTATTATTTCCAGCCACCGCCTAGAGCGCGGTACAAATCTGTATTGGCTGTAAGTTGTTGTCTTTTGATATCGGCAAGTTCTAATTCGCTTTGCAATAAATTAGCCTGCGCAGTTAAAACTTCAAGATATTCTGCCATACCATTTTTGAATAAAAGGTTAGCATTTTTAATCGCTTGCTGTAATGTTTTTACTTTCTCTTTTAAGAAAGTTTCCTGTTGCTGTAATTTCTCTACTTTAACCAAAGCATCCGAAACTTCGCTTACAGCAACCAAAACAGCTTGTCTAAAACTTAAAACCGCTTTTTCTCTTTCTGCGACAGCGATATTATATTGTGTTCTCACTCTTTTGTTATTTAGAAGAGGTTGAGTTAACCCGCCTGCAACAGTTCCGAACAATGAAGCCGGAATATTGAACCAATTGCTGGTTTCGAAAGAGTTTAAGCCGCCTTGAGCCGTAATTCTGAGAGTTGGGTATAAATCCGCTTTCGTGATACCGACGTTTGCATTAGCCGCTTTAAGAGCCAATTCGGCACTTTTTACATCAGGTCTTCTGCTAACTAAGGCAGATGGAACTCCGATTGCTGTATTGTGTTTTACTTCAATTGCACTTAATTGAATAGATCTTTCTTTAGAATTTGGAAAAGAACCCGTTAAAACACTCAAAGCGTTTTCCTGAATCGCAATATTTTGTTCCAATAACGGAATCAATTGTGCTGAGTTTAATTTCTGTGCTTCCGATTGTTGAATCGCCAAAGTGGTTACCTGACCCGCATCGTATTTTAATTTGATAATATTCGTTGTACTATCATTTAAACGAAGGTTTTGTCTGGCAATATCCAATTGTGCATCTAGCATCAAAAGATTATAATATCCTCTAGAAACATTAGCAACAATATTGGTCTGCAATGCTTTTTTTACTTCTTCAGATTGAAGATATCCTGCGTAAGCCCCTTTCTTTTGGTTTCTG
Source organism: Flavobacterium tyrosinilyticum (assembly GCF_023656565.1). Taxonomy (GTDB): domain Bacteria; phylum Bacteroidota; class Bacteroidia; order Flavobacteriales; family Flavobacteriaceae; genus Flavobacterium; species Flavobacterium tyrosinilyticum. Next base: position 373,925 of record NZ_JAMOKG010000003.1, on the reverse strand, counting down.
ATCTTTCCCCAAATATCAGCTTCCCAAGAAAGAGAAGCTCCAGCAGAATAGTCGTCAATATGTTTAGCACCAATTGCCTGATTTAAGTTCAATCCCGTAAAACTATTGTCAGACGGATTGCTTGTACTTGCGTTTACAAATAAGTTAACCTGAGGTACATTTCCCCATTTTGACTGTGTAAAACGGTATTGCGCAATTTCGATGTTCTTTTCGGCAATCTGAAGGTCGTTGTTTCTCGCAACGGCACTGTCAATTAATTTTATAATATCTTTTTCTGTAAAGAAGTTTTTCCACTCCATATCGGCAATACTGGTTGTATCACTCGAAACCGATGCATTCCTGAAATTCTCAGGAAATGCATCTTTTGGAGTTTCAATATCCTTTGAGACTTTACAGGATATTAAAGTCGTGATCAGAATGGCGAAGGTCACGATTTTGGTTATATGATTTTTCATTTAGTCTTTTTATTAAAATTTTTTTATCCGTTGGGTTTAGTTTTTTAAACACATTGAAACATAGTTTTTTGAGGATTTAAAAAAGGCGTTTCACTTATTTTAATGCACATAGTTTTCTATGTGTGGAAACTAGTTTCTTTTATTCTCTTTATTTCGAAATAAGAAATCTATGTCTCTATGTGTTAAAATATTTTTTCCCAAAAAGGTTAAATTTCTGTACACGTATCTTTTCTACTTTCTAGATCTCTTGAGATTCTGTACGATATATATCCGATGCCAAATATGATGGCGACAAGTAGGGTTGTAATATAGTTTTCCATTTATTATTTTTCTTCGTTATGAATTACAGCGATTGGTTTTCCGCTCACTTTTTCTTGTAAATGCTGGAAGATGATGAATAAAACAGGAATAATAAATAATCCTAGAATTACTCCCGAAAGCATCCCTCCAGCTGCCCCAATACTGATGGAGTGGTTACCTTGTGCAGATGGGCCTTTGGCACTCATCATTGGCACTAAACCTACCACAAAAGCAAGAGACGTCATGATAATTGGTCGCAAACGTAATTTTGCTGCCATGATTGAAGCTGCTACTAAACCTTGTCCTGATCTTCTTCGCTGCGCCGCGAATTCCACAATCAAGATGGCATTTTTGGCGAGAAGTCCGATCAGCATGACAAGAGCAACTTGTACGTAAATATTGTTTTCAATTCCAGTTAAACCAATAGCAACGAATACTCCAAAAATACCTGCAGGGATCGATAAGATAACGGCTAGAGGAAGGATATAACTCTCATACTGTGCAGCAAGTAAGAAATAAATGAATATCAAACACAATAAGAAAATTGTAGCCGATTGCCCTCCAGAAGAAATCTCCTCACGAGTCTGGCCCGAGAATTCAAACCCGTAACCTGCAGGTAATTGTTGTGCTGCTACTTCTTCAATGGCTTTAATGGCGTCTCCAGAACTAAATCCAGGTTTCGGAATCGCATTAATAGAAATTGAGTTAAATAAATTGTATCTAGAAGCGGTTTCTGAACCATAAATACGAGTTAGTTTAACTAATGTATTTATTGGCACCATTTCGCCTGTTTTGTTTTTTACAAAAACTCTGTCAATTGCTGTTGGATCAGCTCTGTCTTCGATATCGGCCTGAACAACCACACGGTAGTATTTACCAAATCGGTTAAAGTCAGATGCCTGTGCGCTACCAAAGTAAGCCTGCATCGTTTGTAGAATGTCTTTTACATTAACACCCAATTGATTTGCTTTTTCGTCGTTAACTTCCAATTGCAATTGTGGATAATCTGCTTTGAAAGAGGTAAAGGCAACTGCAATTTCCGGACGTTTCATTAATTCACCGATAAAGTTTTGAGAAATACCGCTGAATTTATCCAGTTTTCCTCCTGTTTTATCTTGAAGAACTAAATCTAAAGCCTCAACGTTACTAAATCCGGGAACAGTAGGGAAACTGAATACGAAGAAACTTCCGCCAGAAATAGCGCCCAGTTTACCACGAACCTGATTCATGATTTCGTCAATGTTTTTTACTTCGCCGCGTTCTTCGTTTGGTTTAAGCAATACGAATACAACAGCAGAAGATGGACTTGTAGAGTTGGTCAATAAGTTGAAACCTGAAATTGCGGTTACAAATCGAGAAGCGTCTAATGCTTTTAAAGTATTCTCAGCTTCAGTCATTACTTTTTGAGTTCCGTCCAATGATGTTCCAGATGGCGTATTTACTGCAATCGCAATAAATCCTTGATCTTCTGTTGGAATAAACCCTTGAGGAGTTGTTTTTACCATTACCAATGTTGCCAATGTAATTAAAGCCAATCCGCCTAAACTTAACCATTTTCTTCTAATTAAGAATTTAAGTCCGCCTGTGTAACGGTTTGTCAACGATTCAAAACTGCTGTTGAAAGCGGTAAAGAATTTCTCTTTAAATCCTTTTTTTACATAAGGCGTGTCCTGATCGTGAGCTCCGTGATTATCTTTTAAGAATAATGCTGCAAGCGCAGGACTCAATGTTAAGGCATTTACAGCCGAAATTACAATTGCAATCGCCATAGTAAAGGCAAACTGACGATAGAAAACTCCTGTTGAGCCTTCCATAAAACCAACCGGCAGGAATACAGCAGCCATTACCAGCGTAATCGAGATAATAGCACCCGTTATTTCGTGCATTGCTTCATGGGTTGCGATTTTTGGAGACAAACGTTTGTGCTCCATTTTCGCATGCACCGCTTCGACTACCACAATGGCATCATCGACCACAATACCAATCGCCAGAATTAATGCGAAAAGCGTTAAAAGGTTGATCGAAAATCCGAATAACTGCATGAAGAAGAACGTTCCTAAAATTGCTACAGGTACAGCAATGGCCGGGATTAATGTTGATCTAAAATCTTGCAAGAAGATAAATACCACAATAAATACCAGTATAAAAGCTTCTATTAACGTATGCTCAACCTGTTCGATAGATTGGTCAAGAGATACTTTTGTACTATAGAAAATATTGTGTTTGATGCCTTTTGGAAAATCTTTAGAGGCCTTTTCCATCATTTTGTTAATGGCAATCTGAATATCATTTGAGTTAGATCCAGCTAACTGGATAACCCCAATTACAATTCCTTTTTTACCATTTAAACGAGTTAAACTGTTGTAAGAGTAAGCACCCAATTCAACTCTCGCTACATCTTTTAAGCGAAGTACTGAGCCATCTGCATTAGAACGTATAGCAATATTTTCATAATCTTCTGGTTTAGTTAATTTCCCTTTGTATTTAATAACGTATTCAAAAACTTCTTTGCTTCGCTCTCCAAATTTCCCTGGAGCCGCTTCCAAACTTTTGTCTTGGATAGCGCCCATAACTTCACTTGGCGTCACTTTATAAGTTGACATTTGTGTTGGATTCAACCAAACACGCATAGAGTAATCTTTTACACCACCAAAAATACTAGCAGAACCTACACCCGGAATACGTTTTAGTTCCGGAATAATATTAATTTGTGCATAGTTGGCAACGAAAGTCTGATCGTATTTTGATTCATCTTCGGTGTACATACCAATTGCCATGATGAAACTATTTTGTTGTTTCGCCGTAACAATACCTTGCTGTACAACCTCCGCAGGAAGTTGGCTCGTTGCCTGAGCCACACGGTTTTGTACGTTTACCGCAGCTTGATCGGCATCTGTACCCAGTTTAAAGAAAACTGTAATAGCCAAAGTACCGTCGTTACTGGCTGTAGAACTCATGTATGTCATGTTTTCTACACCATTTATAGATTCTTCGATAGAAGGTGCCACAGAACGTAAAACCGTTTCTGCGTTGGCTCCCGGATATACCGCCGTTACCAAAACCGATGGAGGCGCAATATCAGGAAACTGTTGTAAAGGCAGTTTAGTTAAACCTAATACCCCCAGAATCACCAATAAAATGGAAATTACGGTTGCCAGTACAGGTCTTTGTATAAATATTTTGAACATTATTTCTTCTGATTATTTTTTGTTAGTTACTTCGGCAACTTTAGTTGATTTTTCAGGCTGAATCGCTTGCCCGTCCTGAAGTTTGTCAATACCGCTTAGCACGATTTGGTCACCCGTTTTTACACCTTCTTTAATTAAATAATTGGTTCCGCTTTTACCTACTACTACGATAGGCATTTTAGTCACTTTATTATCTTTACCTACAGTGAAAACAAATACTTTGTCTTGCATTTCAACTGTAGCTGACTGCGGTACTAAAATCGCATCATCATGCTGTAATCCTAAACTGATTCTTCCTGTGTTTCCAGAACGTAAAATTCCGTTTGCATTTGGGAAAGTCGCTCTAATTGTGATTGCACCTGTAGTTTTATCAAACTGACCGTCAACCATATCGATTTTTCCTGTTTGAGGATAAGCGTTGTTATCTGCCAAGATCAAAGTAACTGGAGGCAATTTTTTAATTTTATCACCAAGTGAATTTCCTTTGTATTGCTCTTTGAAGTTGATGAAATCAGTTTCACCCAAAGAGAAATAAGCAAATACTTCATGAACATCTGATAAAGTAGTCAACGCTTCAACATCAGAAGCAGAAACTAAACTTCCTTGCTTTTTAGGTAATCTACCAATGTATCCGCTAACTGGAGCAGTTACGTTAGTGTATCCTAAATTAATTTTAGCAGAACCTACCATTGCTTTGGCTTGCTCGATATTGGCAGCAGCAATTTTTTGAGAAGCTTTAGCTGTTTTTAACTGATAATCAGAAACTACTTTGTTCTGAACTAACGGAGTCAATTTGTCAACTTCTAAATTAGCGTTGATCAAAGCAGCTTCTGCTGCGTGTAAACTTGCTAAAGCATTGTTTAACTGTTCGCGAAACGGACGTTCATTGATTTTGAATAAAGTTTGTCCTTTGCTTACGTAAGCACCTTCATCAACAAAAATTCTGTCTAGGTTTCCGCTTACTTGAGGACGAATCTCAACATCAACAGTTCCTTGTATAGAAGCAGGATATTCAGCATCAGTAGTGGTATTGGCACTTGTGATTGCTAAAACTGGTAAAACCGGTGGAGGTGGAGCAGTAGGCGCTTGATTTTTGTCGCCACAGCTGCTTAATACTAAGGCCAGAATAAAACTGGTTATAATTACATTTTTCATTTTCATAGTGGTTTTAATTGGTTGAACATTTTCTCGGATAAAATTCTTTGGTATTCTGGCATTCTCGGGATTCATATTTAATTGAATTAAATTATCTAACGTTGTTAAGTAAAAGTGCACAAATTTCCATACAGTAAGCCTTTCCAATTCTATTTCGAATCAGTATTAAATTATCTAACGATGTTAAGTAAAAGTCTAAAAAAAGAGCTTTTATTACCTTTATTAAATTTTCTAACAGTGTTAAGCGAAAGTTATAAAAAAAAGGATTTTATATTATCCCGTTTAAATCATTTTACACTGTTAAGTAAAATTGGAAAATTTTTTATTGTATAGATTTTATGATACCACCAATGGCATCCTTCAAAATCTGAGCATTTATTGTTTCTAAAATATCACTCTTGTTAATGATGTTGATGGCGATTAAACCATGAATAACAGAAAAGAAAGTAAAATATTTTTGTTTAATGATATCTTGACTCGGATTACTGTCTTTCATTACTTCAGCAATAACCTGAGTGAATAATTTGTAAGGTCCCTCTTGAGCCGAACATCGCTGTGCGCAACACGTCATTTGAACACCAAACATCAGTTGATATAATTCAGTATTAGTAAAAGCAAAGTCCCAGTAAGTCATCCACATGGCTTCCAATTGATCTTCAGGTTTTTCAAACTTATCAATTGCAATTTGCAATTCTTTTGTCAGTTTGATAAAGCCTTTGCCAGTCAGTTCTTCTAAAATTGCTTCTTTATTTGAGAAATATTCATAAATAATAGGAGCAGTATATTCGATTCTGTCGGCAATTTTACGCATACTCAAACCATTCCAGCCTTCTTCTTTTACGATATCATAAGCAGCGCCAAGGATATTATTCCTTGTCTCTTCTTTTTGTCTTAAAATTCGATCTTTGCTAGCCATTGTATTCAAGTATTAAATCGTTTAACACTGTTAGGCAAATGTATGGCAGATTTTCGAATTTCAAAATATTTTTATCATAATATTTTCTTATCGTACAATAAGTGTTTTTAAAATTCTTTTCGAGGTCCTTATTTTATTGAACTTTTAATTGATGTATTTTTTTTTGGAGCAGATGTTTTTCGACTTTTAAGATCATTTGTCCCGCTCTACATTATATTTTTTGTGGTGAACCCCACCACAAAAAGATGCCATTTCGATCGGGGCTAGGAGAGAACATGTATTTTTTCATTAGAATTTTGACAAAATTTCAAACTTTGTCAAGGTGGACAAGATCGATTTTCTTCCCGTATAATTCCGGAGGAATGAAATATTTATAGATTGTTGGATACGCGGTTTACAAAAAAGCTCCAGCGGAGCGACATATTCATTATCGTAAATCTAAAAATGTTTCGCCCTGCTAGGGCTCTTTTAAAAAGGGAATCAAACCATCTATAAATATTTCGTCCCTCTGGGACTTTTTTAGAAAATGATTTTAATGTTGATTTTGTCATCGTGAGGAACGAAGGATCACACTCACAAGTCGACAAAGATTAGAATTTCACAAATAAACAAAGCACAAAATTCTCATCCCGTGTAATTCCGGAGGAATGAAATATTTATAGATTGTTTGATACGCGGTTTACAAAAAGCTCCAGCGGAGCGACATATTCATTATCGTAAATCTAAATATGTTTCGCCCTGCTAGGGCTCTTGTAAAAAGGGAATCATTATTTCTATAAATATTTCGTCCCTCTGGGACTTTTGTAGAAAATGATTTTAATATTGAGTTTGTAATCCTGAAGAACGAAGGATCACACGCGCAAATCGACAAAGATTAGAATTTCCATTTAGTTTGTCATCCCGATGAAGGAGGGAGCTTCGTAAGTAGCTCGGCAAAGATTGTCGATTTAGATTGCGGAATTCCTAGTGTGATCCTTCGTTCCTCAGGATGACAAAAACATGAATGCAACTGTCTGTATTCAATTTTTTTCGTAACATTACAACAAAAAATGATGAAAACTCTAACTATCCTAAAAACCACAATTGCAGTTTTATTTTTCCAGCAGACTTTTTCTCAGGAAATCAAAAAAGAAACTGCATCACCACAATACACAATAGAAAACTGTGTCAATCATTTTGATATAAACAAAGCCACCAAAACGAAGGTTGGTTATCAATATTGGTTTGCCAATAAAGATTTCACTCAGGAAAACACTTTAAAAATGAGCATTGTCGAACCTGGAAAATCGACGCACGCACCACATCATCATCCGGAAGAAGAATTTTTCTATATCTTAGAAGGAACAGCTGAATTCTTTTTGGACGGAAAAACCGTTACAGCTGGTCCAAATACCAGTTTCTATTGTCCGCCAAATGCTGAGCACGGAATTAGTAATACAGGGAAAACAGATTTGAAATATTTGGTCATTAAAAAAGATTTGAGGTAAAAATCTTTTGTAATATCTTGTAAGAGCTGCGCAAATGTCTCTTACTTTACGCAGCTGTTCGGGAGGCTATTGAATATTTTATTTACTTCAATACCACAACTTCTTCAGGAATCATAAACAAAAGCGTACAGCCAGTTCTAGAAAATACAGAATGCGTGCTTCCTGGTGGCATGTACAAATAATCGCCAGCTTTTAATTCGTCTTTTCCAGAGCGTACTTCGCCTTCTAAAACATAAATTTCCTCGCCAGCGGGATGCACGTGATTTGGGTAGGACGCGCCGGGCTCAAATTTTAAAAGAAAAGTAGGTGGACGGTTAGTAGCTGCATCAAAGCGCAATACTTTAGCATAAATTCCGTCTGTTTTTACACCTTCTTCTTGAAGTGGTTTCCACTCTAATTCATTGCTTTTTGTGATTTTAGTTTCCATAATTATTCAAATTTAATTAGTTAATTTTTCAAAAGATATTCATCCAAACTCCATCGGTATTTGTCGGCGGTTGCTAAGAGAAAAGCGCCCATAGAAAAGACAAAAACAGAATAATCAAGAGGATCTTTTATTCCGAAAGAATAAGTCATTGCCAGCGCAAATAGAAAAGTTAAGACAGAAGCGCCAAGAGCAGTTTTTCTAGTCTGATACCCAATCAGCAATAAAACAGCAAATAAGGTCTCCAGAAAAGTGCTGATAATTGCAATTGACGGAATAAAACTTTTAGGTAAAAAAGAATTTACTTGTTCGGCGTACGCCAGAAAATTTTCCCAGCCTGAAGATTGTTTCCCAAATAAACCCAACCGACTCGAAACCGCAGACAAAAATCCAATTGCCATTGCGATTCGTAAAAGGAAAATGGCATAATCCTGATATCTTTTCATAAACTATTTTATTAGTAATTATTCAGATACAAAGATCAGACAGTGGCTCTTTTTAAAGAATAGAGAATCCTAGGAAAAGCATGTAATTAAATTTTATGTACAGTGCAATTGCAAATAGAAACAAAGTCAAAATGTTTTTATTTAATCTCGCAAAGTCGCAAAGTCGCAAAGCATTTTTTTTAAGTTTTTATCTAAACTTTGCGACTCTGCGACTTTGCGAGCAATTTTTGCAACGAAAGGAAAAAACTTGTAAAACAGCTACAATTGAACAACTTTCTCTTTATACGACTTCGGAGAAATATTTGTGTGTTTTTTAAAGAAGTTTGAAAAATAGAAAGGATCATTAAAACCTAAAGCATAAGCGGTTTCTTTTACCGATAATTTTTCATAAGTAAACAAACGTTTTGCTTCAGAAATTATCAGTCCAAAAATGATATTTTGTGCAGTTTTATTGCAATGCAGTTTAGAGAGTTCGTTTAATTTGGCTTCGGTTGTGCCGATTAAATTGGCAATTTCATTTACCGAAAGATTTTTATGAAAATTCCCTCGAATAGCTTCTAGGAAATGAAGAAACAAAGCGTCTGGTTTGTAGATTTCTTCTCCTAATTTTATTTTAGAACGATTGATTTCGATTAAAATCAATTGAATTCTAGAATGAATAGAAATGAGATATTGATACGGTTTTTGGGCAATTTCCTGCTGAATAAGCTGTAAAGCATCGACAACCAATTTGTCGTCATCTACTTTTATCACTTCATTCATTGCAAAATGGCAGAACAAACTGTTGTGGAAAATGAGCTCGATGTCGTTATCATTTTTGCAGAAAAAATCATAGGTAAATTCGAGAACAAATCCGGTTGCATTGCTGTTGTTTTTTATAAAATGAATTTGACCAGACGTTATCGTTAAGACCGAATTTTTTGTGATTAGATATTCGTTTTCATCTACCGAAAGCGTTATTTCGCCAGATGTACAAAAAAGAAGGACATATTTTAATACACGCCGAGGATGTTTTAAATCTTCTGCCTGTTCAAACGTCTTTATATCAATCATTTGTTTTTTTATTTAATCACAATCCCGATAGCTATCGATAGCTAAAATAGTATTTTGAGAATTTATTTTAATTCTTTCGCAATATCAATCTGCATGCCTTTCAAAATAATTGGAAGCCATTTCTACAATTGTCTCTTTTGTTGTAAAACTGTACTGTACTCCGTGATTAAGTGTATAAGAATCTCCAAGTTCTGGATGATGTTGTTTTCCGTCTATATGAAATGAATCTAGAACTGACAGCCAGAGATTACGCTGCTGGTCTCTAAAATAGAATTGGTCTCTATCTGAAACAACTAAGATTGTCCCGTTGTCATTGTCGAGAATCGAAGTATTGTTGCTGCCCTCATAGTCACCCATAATAGTAATATTGGTGCTGTATTTTTTGGACGTTAATTCTGTGATTTTTTTTGTTAGTGGCATAAGAGTTAGAATTTGATTTGTCTTTGAAACAGTAAAATTAAAATTACACATTTTACTAATAGTATTATAAAAAGTTTTTTTTAAAGTTAAAAGTTTTGAATAAAAAGAGTAGTTTTAAAAAAAAGCAAATAAAAAGGACAGCGACCAATGAGGTGCTGTCCTTGAGTAAATTGCAAAAAAAAATAGAATGTGATATTTCTAAGAATGTGTAAAGTAATTTGTAATCTGCCAGAAAGAAAACATAATAAAAGTCATTCGTTTACAATATCATCTTTCATAGTCTCTTTGCTGACAATTTTGTCTATTAATATGAATAATAATAGGATTTCTGCCGTCTAAATCTCTTTTTCCTCGACCTGACAAACCAATGGTTATTGTATCTGGCTTTTTAGATTTTATTTCTTGCGGACTTACATACGTATACATTCCATATCCATGTCCAGAAACAATCCAGCCTTCTGTATTTTTTAAATCGGTGACATCAAATTCTTCAGAACGTTCTCCTATATAAACAGGACCAAATTCTTCCATAAATTTTAGCGCAACACTTTTTAAATCGGGAATTTCTTCTGCATGTTCAAAAATGATATACGTTCCGTTTTTAAATAAAACCCAATCCTGAAACTTCGGATTGATACTAAGTCTGACATGATGCAGTAACTCCGATTCTGCTATTTCGCCAGCTTTTTGATGGTCAGATTTCTGTTTCATAAAAAGAAAATTTAAAAAAGAATACTATGGTTTTAAATTACTTAGTTGATGTTTTGTAAAATGTGTTTTTTTAATAATACACCCTTAAAAGTTTTAATTGTATCATTATAGGGTATTTTTACGATTCGTTCTATTTCAATAAAAGCACCTTATAAACCAAATGTCTAAAGGTGCTTTTTCAATTGATATAGAAGTAAGATTAAGATGCTGTGTTGCTTGGATCTTTTTTACGGTAAAACCAGTAGAACACTTGCGGTAAAACGGTAAGCGATAAAATCATACACGTTATTAATCCGCCCACAATCATGATGGCTAGTGGTTTTTGCACTTCAGAACCCATTCCGGTGGATAACGCAGCAGGCAATAATCCTAAAGATCCCATAAGGGCAATCATCACAATAGGTCGAATTCTGCTGTGAATTCCGTGCGAAATCGCGTCTCTTAAATGCATTCCGTTTCGCATATTTTCCCTAATCATTCCAATGAGGACAATACTGTCGATGGCACTCACACCAAAGAGAATAATAAATCCAATTCCCGCCGAGATTCCGAATACAGTTCCCGTTACCCAAAGCGATAGGAATCCACCGATAAAAGCATAAGGCATAGCAGTTACAGCAATCATGGTGTCTTTGAAATTTCCAAAGTTGAAATACAGCAGGCATAAAATTAGAACCAAAACCACAGGAATAATCATCGCCAATTGTTTGGTTGCTCTTTCTTTACTCTCAAATTCTCCCGCCCATTTCATCACATTTTCCTTAGGAAGTTTGACTTCAGCAGCAACTTTTTTCTGCGCTTCGTCAATCGTACTCCCAAGGTCTCGTCCTTCAATGCTAAATCCTACGGCAATATAACGGCTGTTTCCTTCACGGTAAATAAAGGTTGGACCTGTTTTATAATCTACCGTTGCAATTTCTTTTAACGGCACTTTTTTACCATTTAGGGTCGGAATAAGTATCCCTTCAATTTTTTCTTTAGAATCACGATATTCTTTTTCAAAACGCAGCATGATGTCAAATATCTTTTCGTCATCATAAAATTTGGTTGCCGCTTGTCCGCCAATTGTCATTCTGATTACGGCTTGCGCATCGGCGGTGGTAACCGCGTAACGCGCCATTTTTTCGTCGTCAAGCTGAATTCTTAACTCTGGTAAACCAATGTTTTTATAGACATTAATATCTTCAATTCCTTTTACGTCTTTGATTGAATTGGCAACTTTTGCAGCCATTTCTTCCAATTGAAAAAGATCACTTCCAAAAATCTTAATCGCGAGCGGACTTTTAACTCCGGCAACATATTCTTCGACATTATCCTGAATGGGCTGACTGAAACCAAAGGCAATTCCGGGATATACATCGAGTACTTTTTTGATTTCGGCAATTAATTCTTCTTTACTGATATCGTGTTTCCATTCGTCTTTATGTTTTAATTCGATATGGAATTCGATATTAAAAAATCCAGTAGGGTCTGTTCCGTCGTTTGGTCTTCCGGTTTGCGAAAGCACAAATTTTACTTCTTCAAACTTTCTAATCTTGGCTTTCATTTCTTTAGTCAATCGCACCGATTCGTCAAGATTGATACTATTTGGCAATGTCGCTCTTACATAAATAGCACCTTCATTCAGTTTCGGTATAAACTCTGATCCGTAAAAAGCAAACTTTGCACAGCAAACCGCTAATAAAGCTAAAAAGGCATAAAAAGTAGCTTTACGATGTTTGGTACTCCATTGAAACAGTTTAAAAAGGTTTTCTCTAAAGAAACGCGAAATCATATTTTCTTTCTCAACAATGTTTTTGGTCAGCATGACTTTACACATTGCAGGAACGTAGGTAAGCGATAAAAGCAATGATCCTAATAGCGCATAACTTAAGGTAAAGGCTAGGGGAGAGAACATTTTTCCTTCTACTTTCGTGAAAGAGAAAATAGGCATCAACGCCACAATCAAAATGATTAAGGCAAAGAAAATATAAGTCGCAACGCTGCCGACACTTTTCTTAATTAATCCCATTTTGCTCATGCTGTTAAAGCGTTCCATTCCCACTTTATGTGCTTTCTTTTCGAGCGAGACAAAGACTTGTTCGACAATAACGAGCGTTCCTTCGAGCAGTAATCCAAAATCCAGCGCTCCCATCGAAATTAAATTGGCAGGCAATCCCTGAATTCTCAGCATTACAATAGCAAACAAAAAAGAAAGCGGAATTACAGAAGCCACAATCAATGAAGTTCTCCAGTTGTAAAGGAAAATAAACACGATTAACGATACCAATAAAATACCTTCAACAAGATTTTTAGTAACCGTTTTTACGGTTGTATTCACCAATTCGGTACGATCGATAAACGGAACAATTTTGACATTATCGGGTAAAACTCTTTCGTTAAGTTCCGTCAAACGTTCTTTAAGTTTTTTAATTACTTCACCCGGATTTTCTCCACGAAGCATTACGACAATTCCTTCAACTACATCATCATTTTCATCTAAACCGACTTGTCCTAATCTTGGTTTTGCTGAGATCGAAACTTCTGCTACGTGTTTTACTAAAACGGGAGCTCCGCCTTTGGTTTCGATTAAAATATTGCCAATATCTTCGACTTTATTAACTAACCCAACGCCACGAACGACATAAGCCTGATCGCCACGCTGAATAACGTCTCCGCCCACATTGATATTACTTTTCGAAACGGCTTCGTAAACATCTAAAGCCGAAAGATTGTAATTTTCTAATTGCGTTGGATTAATTTTGATTTCGAACATTTTTTCTTCACCACCAAAACTCACCACATCGGCAACTCCGGGAACGGCTACCAATTCTCTTTCAATAACCCAATCCTGAATGGCCTGAATTTCTTTTATAGGCAAATCACTTTTAATAACATATCTAAAGATCTCGCCCGTTGCTCCAGAAGGCGGATCAATCTCTGCATCGGCTCCTTCGGGGAGATCAAGTCCGCTCATACGGTTTGAAGCATATTGCTGTGCGTAAAAATCCTCTACGCCATCATCAAATAATACGGTTACAACCGATAATCCAAAAAGCGAAATAGAACGAACTTCGGCTTTTTTCGGTATCGTATTCATTTGTTTAGAAATCGGAAGCGTGATGAATTTTTCTACTTCTTCGGCACTTCTTCCTGGCCATTGTGTAATAATTCTTGCCCTTGTATTGGTTACATCGGGAAAGGCTTCAATTGGTGTGTGAATGTAACTCACGATACCGGCGACTAGTAATATTGCGGTCAGGAAAAAAACGATGAGCGAGTTTTTTAGCGAGAAAGCAACTAATCCTTGTACAAATTTTTTCATGTCTTGTATTGTATTTATCCGTTTTGAGGATAATTAGTTTTTTAATCTTTCGTGAATCAAAAGCTGATTTTTGGTGATTACCATTTCGCCTTCTTTAACTCCGTTTTTAAAATAAAGCCAGTTGTTGTTTTTAACTATCGGATTAATTTCTCTGGTTTCGATTGTACAATCATCTTTATAAATTAAAATATGATCACGATTGTTGTCAAAAATCACGGCTTTTGCAGGAACAGCTTCTAGCATATCTCCGCCTAGACTTTTATCAATAATGATATCTGCGGTCATTCCGGGTTTTAGTTTTAAGTTTTTGTTTTCCATTACAATTCTCGCTTTCAAAACATGTTCCTCGGCATCAAAAACTTTGGACATCATTTTTATTTTTCCTTTAAAAATTTCTCCCGGATACGCTGGTGTTGTAACATCTACAGGCATATTTTCAGATACGTTTTTTAAGTTACTCGTATATACATTCACCAAAACCCAGATTTCTTTTAAGTCAGAAATGGTGAAAAGAGGTTCGCTTCCGTCTGTAATCTGCATTCCTGGACTTATGTTTTTGTCTACGATATAACCTTCTGTAGGCGCTTTAATTAGAAAAACAGATCTTTCGCTACTCGCGCTAAACATTGCCAGATTGGCTTTTACATTTTCAAGGGAAGATTTTAAAACATCCAGTTCGCTTTGTGCTTGCAGTAAATCCTTTTGTGACGAAATTCCATCGTCAAACATTGATTTTGCAGCTTGTAAATTGCGTTGTGCCACAGTGATCTGCGATTGAAGCGATTTGCTTTCAGACTGCATGCTGTTTAATTCGGTACTTTTTATCTCGGCCAGAACTTGTCCTTTTCGAACATAATCACCCAATGAAAAAGTAGTTTTGGTAATAATTCCTTCCACAAGACTGTTAAACTGAACAACGTGATCGCCGTTGTACGTAATATTTCCGGTAAGATTTATCGATTCGCTCACAGAACGTTTTTGAATTGGTTCGATGGTGATTTTTTCTTTTAAATCTTTATCGATGCAAAACTTTTCTTCTTTCGTTTCTTTAACTTCTTCTTTTTTGCCGCATCCGTAAACGAGCATTAACCCAACAATTGGGAGTACAATATATTTCTTCATTTGTTTTTGTATTTGAAAATTAGATTTAGTTGATTTCCTGACCTGAGATATAGCGCAGTTCTTCCAGATTTTTATTCAGGTCCATTTTAGAATTTAGCAGGATCGATTTGTTGTCTAGATAAGCATCAACAAAATCAAGATATTCAAGCATGCTGGTATTTTTTTGAAGGAAGTTTTTGCGATATGCTTCCAGAAGTTTGTCCAAATCTCCTTCATAATCAGCTTCAACGCTGTCGTACAATTTTTTTGTAACCAATAAATTTTCATACGATTGCAAAACTTCAGATTGTATAGTGATCGTTTTTTCTTCGGCCAATAATTTCCCTTGATCAATTGCCAGTTTTGCTGCTTTTATATTCCCTTGATTTCGATTAAAGAAAGGAAGATCAAGAGAGAAACCAACTCCCACAAAATCATTCATTAAACTCGCTCCACGGTCATAACTCACACCAAGTGTAACATCTGGTGTTCGCATGGCTTTTTCGTATTTGTACTTGTTGTTGTTATAATCGTTTCCGAGTTTAAGCACTTTCATATCAGGTCGGTTTTCTACAGCCGAAGCCATCAGATTGCCTAAGTTTATGTTGTCTATGTTTTTGTTATCAGGAACAAAACCTTCATCGGTAAGTTTGATATAATTTGTTGGCGGAAGATTCATTAAAACTTTAAGCTCTTTCTGCAACGAATTATTTTCCTTTTGCAAATCGGTTATTTCTTTTAAGAATTGAAGTTCAGTTGCTTTTAGCCTGAAGTATTCGCCTTTGCCCACATTGCCTTGTTTTACCTGATTTCCGTAAGCTTTCAGTAAAGTTTGCATAGAAGAAAGCTGTTTTTTATAAATCGCTTCTTGTGCTTGATTGTATTGCAGTTCCGTAAGATTGCTTCTGAATTCGATTTTTAGATTACGTAAAAAAGTTTTGAAATATTCTTTGGCGATGTCAACACCCACTTTTTCCATCGCAATCATTTTTCGTCTTTTTCCAGCAGTCTGAATCAGTTGTTCCAGTTCTGCATTGACTTGTGAAGTCTTTCCGAAATTTCCCCATAAAGGAGGCAATTGCTGTGCAGTAGCATTGTTCCAAAGATTGATTTCACCGATAGTCAGCGTAGGATTGGGCCATAATTTTGCCTGAATCACTTGTGCATCGGCAATATCGATGTTCAGTTTTTCGGAAATAAGAGAAATATTCTTTTCCAAAAACAAAGCCTCGGCCTGTGTTCTGGACAGCACAATTGTATCGTTTATGGCAGCAATCTGCGCCATACCTTTGTGCGATACAATTACGAGTAAGGTTAAAAGTAAACGTTTCAAATTAAGTTGTTTTAATGATGTCGCAAAGTTATTGGCGACATATTAGCCCTTAATTTGATGTGTGTTATAAGACGGTTAGAGCAACATTAGAAAACGATTAGAGTCTCGGAAATAGTAGCGTTATCGTGGTTCCTTGGTCTTTTTTGGATGCAATATTAAAATCGATATTGTTTTGTTTGAAGATAATATTGGCCAGCGAAAGTCCGACACCGCTCCCTTTTATGTCTTTTACATT
Organism: Flavobacterium tyrosinilyticum; assembly: GCF_023656565.1. GTDB lineage: Bacteria > Bacteroidota > Bacteroidia > Flavobacteriales > Flavobacteriaceae > Flavobacterium > Flavobacterium tyrosinilyticum. Next base: position 357,397 of record NZ_JAMOKG010000003.1, on the reverse strand, counting down.
TTTGCCTCTGTAAAAGGTTTGTTTAATGAAAGTTAAGTCGTCTTCGCTAATTCCGGCTCCGCGGTCTTCAATGACAATTTTGAGCTGATTGTCTTGTTCCAGCAGACTTATTTTGATAGGATTTCCGTTAGAATATTTTAGGGCATTTTCTATAATGTTGTATAAAGCGATTTTGATTTCGTTGCTATTTCCTTTTATCGAAAGCAGTTTATCGTTTGCGACTTCCAAAACGATTTGTATCGGAGCATTTTTTAGATCGTAAATGGCAGGCAATTGATCATTAATGTCCCAAACCAATTCATCAACCCTGAAAATTTCGTTGAGTTCTGTATTGTTTCGCAAGCCCGAAAGCATCATCAAAGTATTCATGGTATCTTCGATTTGATAGACATTTTCTAATACTTTTTCAGACATTTCTTTGTATTCAACGCTTGATCTGTCTTTTTGAGCAAACACTTCTAAGTTTCCTGAAATTGCGGTTAAAGGCGTTTTAAATTCATGTGAAACATAATTGATGAAGTTTTTCTGGATGATAAAAGCATCCGATAAACGGGTAAACAAATTGTTGTACGTTTCTACCAATTCCTGAATATCGTCTTTGGTATTTGGAGAAACAATCTGACGATCTAGTGACGAAGCCTGAATTTCGTTTACCTGATCAATAATATTTTTTATCGGACTGTAAGCCAGATTAGAAAGAACACGGCTCACAATATAAATCGTAACTAACCCGATGATTAAAACCATTATCATAATGATTTGCAATCGGTCAGTCATGGTTTTAAATTCGACGTCGTTTTTCTTTACGAAAACTACAAAATCCCCTTGGTTATCATGGTAATAACTTCCGAAATAAAAATGATGTTTGGATTTGAAACTAAGCTTTCTGTTTTTCCGAATATAATCTAATCTTTCTGCATTGATATTGTTGTCGATTGTTTTGTCGCCGTATACAATCTGATTTTTATTGTCGTATACACGCGTAATGATTTCCAGCGAATTTTCCCTGAATTGCTGACCGATTAGCAAATGCTGATTTTCGGGCAATTCGTCTTTTTCGAGATAGAAAATCCCCGTCAATAAGCATGTTTTTTGCAGTTCGTTATAGACAATCTTTTCCGAATAGCTGTAGAAAGAAAAATACGTGATAAAGGAAGCAATCACAAAGACAACGCTAAACGTAAGAGACGATATTAAGGTAAATCTATTGCGTATTTTCATAACTCTTCTTTAAGCATATATCCCGTTCCTTTTATGGTATGGATAAATTTATGGTTTTGCTCAATTTTGTTTCTTAAATAAGAAATATAAACATCTACAACATTGGTGTTGTTATCGTAATTAATTCCCCAAACGGCATTTAAAATCTGCGTTCTCGGGATTACTTTGTTTCTGTTTTCTAATAAATACAAAAGCAGTTTATATTCTCTTGGCGATAAATCGATTAGTTTACCATTTTCGGTAACCTTATGTTCTTCAGGATTTATGGTTAAAGTTCCTAATTTGTATAAGGTTTCTACTTTGTCGTAATTAAATTTAGTTCTTCGCGTAAGCGCGTTGACTCTCGAAATTAATTCTTTAAAATGAAACGGTTTCACCAAATAATCATCGGCACCGGAATCTAAAGCCGTTACTTTATCATCGGTGTCGCTCAAAGCGCTTAACATTAAAACGGGTGTATGATTTTTTTTGAAACGCATTAGTTTTACCAACTGAATTCCGTCAATTCCTGGAAGCATAATATCCATTAAAATAATATCCCAAATATCCTGTTGAATGAGATCTCTGGCAATCTCACCCGTTTCGGCAAGATGCACAGTAAAGTTGTTTTCCTCCAAACCTTTTACTATAAATTCGCTAATGCGTTTATCATCTTCAATGAGTAAAACATTCATAAATGGTATATTATAATGGTTGCTGTTTTGACTAAAACGGAAATGTTTTAATCATCTGATAAGTTGTTTTCAAAAAAATAGGATTATCAAAAATAGCAATTATTTTTTTGAACCATATAAGGTCATATACGTTATTGAAGTTTTTTATTGTAAACGCATTATTTGTCATTTCGGCCGAAGGGAGAAATCACACTCGTTTGTTGACAAAGATTGGAGATACTTTGCAGAGTTTCTAGTGTGATTTCTCCTTATGTCGAAATGACAAAAACACGGTATAAAATACTAAACCAAATCGACATCAATCTTATATAATTTTAGTTTAATTTTTAATAAAAATTTGATTTCCAATTAATTAACTTTTATTAAAGAAAGCTTTAACAGCGTGTATTTCTGCTGACTGTTTGAAATAACTAATTTTAACTTAAATCAAAATTAATAACATTTTAAATAGTATAATTATGAAAAAGAATATCGCCATAATAGCAACAAACGGTTTTGAAGAATCAGAATTAGCATCGCCTAAAGCGTATCTGGAAGAGCAAGGTTGGAATGCAGATATCGTCAGTTTGAAATCTGGAACAATCAAATCTTGGAAAGACGGAAATTGGAGCAACGAATACAATGTTGATGTCGTATTAGATCAGGCAAATGAAGCCGATTACGATGCTTTGGTTATTCCAGGAGGAGTAATAAATCCTGATTTATTGAGAAGAGAAGAAGCGGCAGTAAATTTTGTACGTTCCTTTTTTGAAAGTAAAAAACCAGTAGCCGCTATTTGTCACGGACCTCAAATTCTGGTAGATGCGGATGTTTTAGAAGGTCGAAAAGTAACTTCGTTCTTCTCTATTAAAAACGATTTGAAAAATGCCGGAGCACAATGGGAAGACTCAGAAGTAGTCGTAGACAACGGATTAGTAACCAGCCGAAACACAAATGATTTACCCGCTTTTAATAAAAAAATGGTGGAAGAAATTAAAGAAGGAATTCATGAGCGCCAGAGAGTCTAAAAAAGAAATTTCTATTTAGATTTATCAAATTATAAAAAATGCAAGATCAATTTTGGTCTTGCATTTTTTTTATAAATATTGTGGTGCTTTGACTTCGATCATCCTAAAATTTGTTTCGTCGTTTTGCTTCCAGTTTGTCATTTCGACCGAAGGGAGAAATCACACTCGTACATCGACAAAGATTGGCGAAATACTTTGTAGAATTTCTGGTGTGATTTCTCCTTACGTCGAAATGACAATTTCAGAACTAACAAACATTATGAGATATATGTTTTTACTCAAAATGAAAATTAAGAAATTCAAAAGTTTCATTAAAACTTCTTATCAATTCAATTTTCTTATCTCTTCGCCATTTTTTTAATTCTTTTTCTCGGGCGATTGCTTCCTGTATCCAAGTGAATTTTTCGTAATAAACTAAAAACTGAATATTATATTTTGCCGCAAAACTGTTTATATTCAAGTCTATGTTTTCTTTATGTTTTGCCAATCTTTGTTTTAAATTATTGGTACGCCAATGTGAAAAGATGTTCGATGTTCATTTATTATTATGTAGATGTAATAAGTATGAAAGTCAATTTGAGGATTAAACATTTTATTTTTTTTGTACGAATATACATATTTTTTACTTGTTTGTCATTTCGACCGAAGGGAGAAATCACACGCGCATATCGACAAAGTTTGTCGAAATACTTTGCAGAGTTCCTAGTGTGATTTCTCCTTACGTCGAAATGACAAAAATGCGATTAATACCTCCTGAAATATAGATTTAGTATATTTGATAAAAGCAATATATTGATTGAAAGAAAAATCTTTCTTTTTAAAATAGTTTTCTCTACATTTGAAGTTCTTAAATCTTCACATTAAGACAACATAAAATTTGCCCTCGTGCTATGTAGTAAAGCTCCGAAAGGACTTTGACGCCGTGAAGAAGCGTAAGACTGCTAAGGTATGAGGGTTTTTCTTAAATTCTTCACTTTATGAAAAACAACACCCTTTCCAAAGAAGCCGAAACAAGGCTGATTGATTTTTTTAACCATATTATAGATCCAGAAGATATGGCTAAAATCTTAAGACAAGTAAATTGCATTTTAGCTCTCGGCGTAATGCGACAACACGAAACCCTCCAAATCGGGCTACCAAATTTTGAAGACAATTATTATTGGCTCAATGAATTGGCGGAGATTTTGAATCCTTATTTGAGTGAGGGGTAGGGCTTATAAAATGGAAAACCTCGATTTTTTATGATCGAGGTTTTTTATTTAAATACGATAGTCTTTTTCAAGTAATGATTTTATATCAGCGAACTCTTCTATGTAATTATTCCTTACTTCTTTAAAATCCTTTGAATACTGCCCGCTTATCGTTTCCTGTGAAGGCTCATAATCCAAATTTTCTAAATGATAAATTCTGACCTGAGATAATATTTCGTCTAAATTTTTTAGTGAAAAATAATTAGTTTCTTCGTCCATTTTTAAAATTATGTTTTCGATATGATTTATTAAAATATTTTTTATTTCATCTGAAATTATAAACTCATTAAAATCAAGAAATGCAAACATGTCTATAAATATATTATCGATGTTTTGAACGAGTTCCTTTTTTAGTTCAATTAAATATTTATTATCATTTTTTAGTTCGTCAAAGAGAAAAATATAAAATACCAACAAAAAGCCATCTTTGACCCAAAGCTTTCCATATTTATATTCTAATACTTTCAGAAGGCATACATTATTGATTTTAATAGACCGAACGTTATTTGTGAAAATCAAATTTATAAAAAGTTTATCGTTTTCCTAGTAATTCTCAATGCAACAACACGAAACCATCCAAATTGGACTAACCAATTTTGAAGACAATTATTATTGGCTCAATGAATTGGCGGAGATTTTGAATCCTTATTTGAGTGAGGAGTAGAGTTTATGAAATGGAAAAACCTCGATTTTTTAAGGTAGAGGTTTTTAGTTCTTAAAGATAAAATATGTTCCTTACTTTGCGGGCACGGATTGCAAATCTGATCTATCATTGGGTTTCTCCAAGCACTATTCGTTTCGTTTGTAGATATTTTTATCAGATGTTAATATCATATTTTTTTAGTTTTTATAAAATGTTTCTCGGCTTAACCTTAGCTTAGTGGGTTGCATAAGTAAATATAATTAAAACGCTAAAAATCAGGTATAAATACTTATGTCTGATTGATTCATTTCCTATAATTTTGATCATATCAGATATTCATTCTCGCTGTTCGTTGCAATCTTGTAGTTGTCTACCATTTCCAATTATTAGTTAAGATTTCATTTTTTTAAAAGATATAGTGTTAAAAATTGTTGTTTTTTTGAGTTTATTTCTATTTACATTAACTAAATGATAGTCCAATATTGGAAAAGTTATTTATTACTAACCTTAATTAATCAATTTATGAGTAAAAGTTATCTATATATTAATGCATTTTTTCTATCGTTATTTGTCTTTTTTAGTTCTTGTCAAAATGATACGTATTTAGAGCCTGAATTAACACCCAAAAAATACTCTTACATTATTCCCAATAGAATTAGCTTTGATTTTTCTCAACAGTCAAAAAACAGTAGCTCTATTATTCCTTATAATAATGGTTTGATTTTAAGGAATATAAGTGACTCCGATATTTCAGGAGAATTTATTGTTCTAGCATTCAATAAAAATGAAAAAAACTATCATAATCTTTCCTTTATTGAGAGAGGTGATATTTTAAGTTTAAGCAAAAATGAAAGCCAGGCCGACATTCAAATGGAACAGACAAACCTATTGTTTTCAGACAACAATGTTATCGCATCGATTTTAAATTTTAATGATGCTATTTCTGACCACAAACTAAACGGATTTTATAAAGGGGAACTAAATATTTACAACGATGGTAATGAATTTTTAAAAAGCCTTACCTGTACAGGATATATAGATTATCAAGGAAAATTTATGTTTTTTGTTGAAGATGATGATGAGGATGATATAGTGGTTTTACAAGGAAATATTAACACAGGAAATATGATTTCGGGTAAAATTCTGAAAAGAGATGGCACCAATTTATCTCCAATAGTAAATATTACCAGTGACCTTTTAAATTTAAATGGAACAAACTTATCTGGTAAAGTGTCAATTACTGAAGAAAGTAATAAGCGCATACTACAATTTAATCTAACTCACCAAAACTGATTTTATGAAACTAAAACTACACTTTCTTTTTCTTTTTACAGTATTAGGCTTACATGCCCAAAAACAAATACAGCCCTATAATTTTTCTGTTTCAGATAAGGATAAAACAGAAACGATTATGATTTATGCTGCGGCCAGTTCAGTCAATAATTTAACATTTACATTAAAAAACGCTAAAGATGAGGTATTGATTAATAATGATGGTAAGGAAATAAGTTTCCAGGTATTCCCTTTTACCGAAGTTTCTTTTGGAACACATCTTACTGATGCAATTAACAGCATTAAACCGAAAGAGAATGATGTTGAAAACACCTATGAAATTATAAAAAAGCGTATCAAGAATTTAAGTGATACTCCCATCTCTCAAGAACAGAAAATTGCAGTTCAGGATGTCAGAAACATTTATCAATTTTTTAATGCATTAGTCATTACTGCTTTTGCGTATGATACAGAGCCTGTTGCAGGTGTTTTAAAATATTCTTTAAACACTACAATTACAAAAAAGAATATTGAAGGTTTTGATGCGGATGTTTATTTTACTAAACGTGCAAAAGATTTGAGGGATATTATTTTCAATAAAGAGAAAGAGGAAGAAAAGGAGAAAGAGAATAAAGAGAAAGAGAATAAAGAGAAAGACAATAAAGAGAAAGAGAGCAAAGAGAAAGAGGAAGAAAAGGAGAAAGAGAATAAAGAGAAAGAGAGCATAGGAAAAGGAGATGAATTTATGAAATTTGTATATGATTTTGATAAATACGAATTATTTTCTGATTTTTATAAAAACACCAAAGGTTCAGGAACTTATAGAGCCCGAGTAAAATTTAAACATTATGCAGAAAAAAAATTAAAAGAGCTTTATAATGTATATCAAATTCAAGGATATTGTAAAGATGATTTTTTGATGTATTATATATCTTGTAAAGAAGAGATTTTGTCATTGGAAGAAGTTAATAAAAATAAAAAGACATTAATTGATGCAGATATAAAAAAAATAGAAAAAATAGAAACTAAAGCTAGAAAAATGGATTCAATATCCAAGTTTTATAATGATTTTTCGTTAAAAATACCTGCTAGCATATTGGAGGATTCCAAAAAAGCAAAAAATGAGAAAGATAATTTGAATGTGGAAATAAATGAATCTAACGTCATAATCAAAACAAATGAAGTTGAGATAAAAAATATTCAAAATGATATAGATGATTTCATATCAGAACGTAGATTAAAAATCAAGAAAATACCATTGTGGAATTTTGATGTAGAAACTATTGAGATAGATATCAACGATGGTTTTATAGAACACATAACAGCAGTAGGAAGAGTAAAACTTCCATTTATTGATGAAAATCTGATTAGATCTTTCAATGATAATAACACTAAGTACAACGATATAAAAAAAATGCTCGAAAATTTCTATAATGAACGCATCGTGAAGGAAATTTTTAACAATATTATAGGCAAAGAATTAAAATTTGAAAATGAATTTCCAATAGGGTTTAGCTCAAAATCAGATTTTGCCGATTTACATAAATATACTTTATATGCTTTTGAAGGGTCTGAAAAAATATTCTCTTTGCCTGTAACGAATGTTATAACACTATATGTTCAAAGACATCAAAATGACCGTTTAGACTTTAGTCCCAAAGATCAAGTGGTGAGTTTACCATCTGACGATTTTGCGAAAAGCAATGCAGTTGAGTTGAAAAAGGAAACCTCTTCAAAAATATTAAACGTTAATATCTATAGTGATTTTTTAGGCCTAAAGAAAGCAAATCCGAACGGATTGCTGCAATTTGAAGTTGAAAAAAATATTCCACTTTGGACAAAAAGAATGGAATTGGGGATAGGAAGAAGTTCTAATTTCGGTCTCGCTAATTATATCAATTTTAATTTAACCTGGGCTAAAATAGGTGATGAGGACAGGCAATTACAGGTCAAATATGCAGATCGCTATGTGAATAATGAGTATCGTCCAGATAGATATGTTACTTTTTTAGACATGATTAAGTATGAAAACACTTCCGTAGGTGCTGACTTAAATATAGCTTCTTTCGATTTTCCGTTACTCAAAGCACGTATTGAGTTGAATGCTGGTATACATTATGGAAGAGTAAATGTAGTAGATACATTGGCAACCGATGTAACCAAGCGATTTGATAAAAACGTTAATATGATAAGAGCATATCCAGATTTTATTTTAAGAATTAGACCTGAAGAACGTTTTGGTGCTTATTTGAGATTCAGACCTTTTAAGGCCATTGTACCTAATAATGAAGAGTTTTATACGGTAAGTTCAGAAAAAGATTTTGTGGACGAGCAAAAGCTTACATCAAAATGGTTACATCGTTTTGAATTGGGTACTTACTATGCACCTTCGCCAAAAGGGGATAATAAGTTTTTCTTTAGGTATCGTTATACAAATACATCTGATTGGGGAACCAATGGATATGGCGAATTTCAAGTGGGTTATTTAGTGTATCTCAAGTTTTAATAGATTGTCTTTAGAGCAATTTTTAAATCTTTTGATCCGGTTCTTATCAAGACTTTCAAACAGGCTGATTGATTTTTTAACCATAGCATCGCTCCCGAAGATAGGACTAAAATCTTAAGACAAGTAAATTGCATTTTAGCTCTCGGCGTAATGCGACAACACGAAACCCTCCAAATTGGTCTAACCAATTTTGAAGACAATTATTATTGGCTCAATGAATTGGCGGAGATTTTGAATCCTTATTTGAGTGAGGAGTAAGATTTATAAAATGGAAAAACCTCGATTTTTTAAGATCGAGGTTTTTAATTTTTCATAATCGAAATACTTATATTCTATGAACAGTTTTCACAAAAAAAACTTCTGTATTTTGTTCATAATAAAATACTAATTTCAATTTTTCATTATTATTAATCTCTACTTCGGAATACGACGTAAATTTATCTACAACTGTTACATCGCCTTGAAAAAAAGCAGTAATTATTTTAAATATAAGTACCGAAGGATGTTTAATATCATTTATTTCTTTACTTGTTGATAATGGATTCCCTTCATAACTAAAATGTTTATAGCAATGAAATACACCACCTACAAAGTCAAAACCACCATTTTTATTTTCTTTGATATCACGATATAAATCAATTCGGAGTAGTTTCTTATTAATAACTCCATCTTTTACTTCTACTACGTAACAGAATTGTTCAGTTTTTAAAATTTCATTGAATCTATTTAAATCAAACCAAGGCTCTAAATCATATATGGCCTTAATAACGTCATTTGCGTTGCCAGTTCCAAATTGATTTGGATATTTTGCACTTGCAATTCCAAGATATCTATCTACTATGGCTGTAAATAAATTTGTTGGAATTAAATAGTATATTTTTCCATTAATTTCAGTTGTTCTGTAATTATTTATTGCTATTCCAGTTCTTGCATGATTCTTCTTTTCATGATCCATTAATAACAAAGATTTCTTTTTTATAAAGTCTCGTATTATTTTATATTCATCAATTTTTAGCATATCATTTGAAAGTTTCTGTGAGAATTAATTAATTTCTATATTTCTTAAACTTAAAAAAATACTACATTATACTTTGTTCATCCTCATATCTAAAATGAATTAATCCACTTCTACTTTTTAGAAATATATCCTTTGTTTTGGATAATTGTAAATCTTTCAAATTTTCAATATAACCATCATGTATAGAAGAATGTAAATAACCTAAATCAAATTTTTTGTCATATAAATCAATTATTGTTTTTTTGTTATTCGCCCATGTCAGAAATAAATCCCCTCCATCAAGACTAATTAAATGTTCAAAATTTTTTTGACCTTCAATACCAAAAGATTCTCCCACAAAATGTTCTGTAAATGATGTTTTATCAATATAAGCTAAGATATTTTTAACAAGTTTTTCAAATTTTTTTTCAAGATTGATTTTTGAAAATTTTAGATTAAATTGTTTTTCTATTTTCTTAAGATCTTCAAAATATTTAAGTAGCAGTTTAGCATCTAATGAATCATCTTCAAATTTGATTTTCGGTATGTAATTGTAAAAGATTTCATTTTCCTTATAAATTTTGAACTTCTGATTAGAAATAATTTTATATAGCATATTATAGAATTTAAAACCAGAATTAGTTGATCTTATCTGTTCGCTAGGAAAAATTTCTAGATTATATTTTGTTGAATCTTTTTCTGTTTGAAATTCAATTTTTATAATAACTGTAAAATCTTCAAGTTGAATTTTTAAATGCGCCTCATTTTCACCTGGAGTAATAACAAATAATTTGAAAGGATAATTATCAATTTCAAAACCGTCTTCGAAAATAATGTGCATATTAAAATCAAAAACAGGTAGTTTCTTTATTATAAGATTTTGAATGTCTTCTTCAGTTTTAAACCGAAAACCTTTAAAAAATAGATTAAATTCTTTTAAAGAATTTTTATCTAAATAGACATCTTCAAAATTTTTGCCATTAATTGAAGCTAGAATATTCATTGATTCTTCACTTGTTGGCATCTCAAATTTAACTTCAATTTTATGATCACTAATTTCGTTGGTAGATTTTATATCTCCAATTTCTATCCTTTGATCTTTTTGACTTAACGTAACATTAATTTGATTTGCATTTGCAAAATCCAAAGCTGTTCCAGCGACACCAACTCCTTTTGTTAAATTTGGAAAATAATTTAATTTTAAATCTTCATATATCTCATTCACAAATTTTTCACCAGTTGATTCAATATACTCAATTCCTATTCTTTGAAAATACTTTAATTTAGCAGGAGGTATAGATGGGGACACAAAGAAGAGTTCTTTTCTGTTCGCCCCTAATTCTTGTAAAATTTTATCAAGTAAAACATTGATATTAGAATCTTCCATTCCATATCCAATAAACAATATATGATTAGAAGCAAGTCTATCTCTAACTGCATTCCAAAATACACTATCTTCTTTTGATCTTGAAAAATAATTATTATAATCTGAAGTAGTTAAGATAATATTTTCTGTGTCTGTAAGATCAGAATGTATTTTAAAAAGTAATGTTTTTTTAGGGTCAACAATTGTATAATCAGCACTTTTTCTTATAACTTCAATATTAGTATTTGTGGATTCAATTAAAGTATCATAATTCGTAGTTATAATACTTTTAAAATGAGGGATTTTAGCTAATATTTGATGAGTTTCTGTTGAGGTAGGTGGTTTTTGAAATACTTTTTTCAGAGATGAGAATAAGTAGTTTTTATTTCCAGTCTTCATATTACAGATTTCTTCAGTTAATTTAGGTAAATCATAATTTAATGATATATCTTTTTTTAATTCCGTTGTAAGACCTTCATGCAAGATTTCGGCAAGTTTTGCACCAGATGGATAACCTGCAGATATAGACATTCCAGCTCCGATAAACAAAACAACTTCTTCATTTCTTATAAGTTCAAAAACTCTCTCTTTAGCCATATTTATTGTAATTTAAGATAGTTGACCAATTTAATAATATTTCTATTATTAACTTACTTATGTTTATAAAAAAACAGCCCCCCAAATTAATGAAGAGCTGTCCTAAGGCAAATTTTTAAATTTGCATTCCTAAGAATGCGTACAGTTTATGGTAATCACTAAAATGAAGACTAAACGCAGGTTATTAATGCCGATATAGTATGAAAACAGTCTAATTTTTATTAGACTGTATTGAATACATAATCGGTATTATTCGTTTATGACATCGCCTTCCTTAGTTTCTTCGCTGGCAATTTTTACCAGTTTATCGTTTGGAGTCAAATCGCCGAAAATTTCAATTTTATCTTCGATTTCTCTTCCTTTTTTAATGTCAACTCTTGTCGCTTTGTGGTTTACTACTTTCACCACATATAAACCTTCCGCAGAATTCACCACCGCCGATTTTGGCACTACAAACGTACTGTCTTTCGCGTTAAGCGGTAACAAAACTTCGGCAACCATTCCAGGCAATAAATTTCCTTTGGTGTTGTGAACGTCCATTTCAACTCTTTCAGAACGTAATTTTAAATCTAAAGCGCCAGACATTCTGGTAATTTTAGCGGTAAAAGTTTCAGGTAACGATTTTACATTAAAACTCATTTCGTCGCCTGGGTGTAAATATCCGGTGTACAATTCTGGAACAGAAACCGCCAAACGTAATTTGCTTTGCTCCTGAATCGTCAATAAAGGCAAATCTGAACCTTTTCCTGCCGGACCAACAAATGTACCTAAATTGACATTTCTAGCCGCTACAACGCCATCAAAAGGAGCACGAATTTCAAGATAACCTCTCATAATCGCAATTTCTTTATGCGCCGCAATTGCCGCTTGAAGTTGTGCGTAATCAGAATTCTTTTTACCGCTTGCCATTTCTAAATCGTTTTTAGAAATCGTTCCTTCCACCTTGCTTGTTTCATACAAACGGTTGTAAGTGCTTTTGCTGGTTGCGTAAATCGCTTCCATCGATTTCAATCTCGATTCGGCTGCAGCCAATTGCGAACTGATTTCTGGTGCTTCTAAAACAATCAAAAGTTGTCCTTTTTTTACTTTCGTACCAATATCAACTTTCAATAATTTTACGAAACTGCTCACTTTTGCATACAAATCAACTTGTTGGAAACCTGTTAATTCGGCTGGTAAACGCAATTCGGTTGTTAGTTTTTCTTTCGCTAAAGCGAAAGTTTCTACTTTAGGTTCGATTTCTGCTTTCGCAGTTTCTTCTTTTTTCTTTTCGCAACCGCTTAATACAACTAGTGCTGTAAATAATAATGCAGATGATTTTATAATGTTACTTTTCATTTTTTGGTTTTATATAATGAATATGTTTTTAACTCTTTAGGATTAATTATTTTTAACACATAGATACATAGCTTTTCTTTGTGCATAAAAGGCGTTTCACTTTTTTAAACAAACATAGCTATGTGTGAAAACTAGTTTTTTCTTTTACCTTTTTTTATTTAAAACTAAAATCTATGTTTCTGTGTGTTTAAAAAAATAATTACACTCAACGAGTTATGACTTTCCAACTTTCGACTTACTTATTGATGAGATATAATGAATACTTTCTTCGTCTTCAGGATCTAAAGAAACAGATTTTGTCGATGTTTTTTCTTGTGCCCACGCAAATATCTGCGGAAGGATTAATAATACGGCAAAAGTAGAAAATAATAATCCGCCAATAACCGCTCTTCCTAACGGAGAAACCTGATCGCCTCCTTCGCCGTGTCCAATTGCCATTGGCAACATTCCCGCAATCATAGCAACCGAAGTCATGATAATCGGACGAAGACGCAATGCAGCAGCTTCACGCGCAGATTCTAAGGCATTTCCGTTTATTTTTCGAAGCTGTTCGGCATTCGTAACCAAAAGAACGGCGTTGGCAATAGAAACCCCAACCGACATGATGATTCCCATATACGATTGTAAATTCAACGTTGAACCTGTAAGTGTCAGCATTAATAAAGATCCTAAAACTACCGCAGGAACTGTTGTTAAAATAACCAGCGAAACTTTAAACGATTGGAAATTAGCGGCCAACATTAAGAAGATTACGAAAACGGCAACCAATAACCCCGTTTGCAAACTGCTTAATGTTTCAGTCAATACAGTACTTAGTCCAATTGGCGTGATAAATAAACCACGAGGTAATTCGCCCAAATCGCTAATTGTTTTGCTCACATCTTTTGATGCCGTACCTAAATCGGTTTGGTAGATGTTTGCCGTAACGGTAATGTATGGCATGGCCCCTAAATTGTCATTTTCACCGCTTACAAATCCCGGTGTAATTTTGGCAACGTCGCTTAAAACAGGACGAAGCGAGTTTTTCAATACCGGAATTTCTCCAATATCGGTTTTGCTTTTCATTTTATTCAAAGGCACTTGAACCTGAACAGAATATGATAATCCTGCTTTTTCGTCTACCCAGTTATTTTTTTCTGTATAACGAGAAGATGAGGTTGAAGCAACCAATGAACGTGAAATATCATTCATGTCAACTCCCAATTCAGCAGCACGGGTTCTGTCAATATCAATGTTCATTGCTGGATAATGAATTGGCTGACCAATCTGTACGTCTCTGAAATACGAAATCGCTTTTAGTTTGTCTACAATTTGAGTGGCGTACAATTCGTTTCGTTTTTTGTCTTTTCCAGCTACTCGAATCTCAATTGGAGTAGGAGAACCTTGGCTTAAAACTTTATCCGTCAATTCGATTGGCTCAAAAGAAAGTTTAGTGTCTGGCAATACTTTTTTAAGTCTTGCTCTAAACTCATCTTTAAAATCGTCCATATCTTCGTGATAGTCTTTTAAACTCACTTGGAAAACCGCTTCGTGAGAACCTGCCATGAACAGATAAATCGGGTTGATCGAGAATAGAGAAGGGTGCTGGCCGACATATACAGACGTAATTCCGATATGATCTTTACCCACCATTTTTTCCAATTCTTTTAAAACAACTCTGGCTTGTTCTTCTGTTCTTTCCAAACGCGTTCCGTCAACCGCACGCATTCTTAACTGAAACTGACTTGAATTGGTTCTCGGGAAAACGTCTTTTCCGATAAAAGTAAGAAATACAATCGCCAGAATAATTGATCCCGTTAGATAAATTATAGTCGTTGCTTTTTTATGAACAAACAAACGATCTAAAGTTCGCATGAAACGATTTCTGAATTTTTCAAAACCGCTTACTTTTCCGTCGTTGTTGAAATCTTCTCTTTCAACCAAATCTTTTTTCTGACCAATTAAATTTTGCTCCGATTCAGGCGTTAATCCGCAGGCGTTAAATTCTGCCTCATCGTCTGTAATGTTTGGTTCGTGTGCGTGTTTTTCATGACCTTTCATCATCCAGTTGGCCATTACAGGAACAAAAGTCTGCGAAAGCAAGAATGAAATTACCATTGAGAATCCAATCGCTAAAGCCAATGGCAAGAACAATGCTCCTGGAATTCCGACCATGGTAAATGCTGGTGCAAATACGGCTAGAATACAAAGAAGGATCAATAATTTAGGCAAAGCAATTTCCTGACAGGCATCCCAAATGGCGAGTGCCTTGGGTTTTCCCATGTCGAGATGCTGGTGAATATTTTCGATGGTTACTGTACTTTCATCCACCAAAATACCAATTGCAAGAGCCAATCCTGAAAGAGACATTAAGTTGATCGTCTGTCCGAATAATTTCAGGAATAAAACCCCAGATATAATCGAAATCGGAATCGTCATAATTACGATTAATGCCGCACGACGGTCGCCCAAGAATAATAAAACCATTAAACCCGTTAGAACCGCACCGATAATTCCCTCAGTAATCAAACTTTTAACCGAGTTGATTACATAAACCGACTGGTCAAATTCGTACGTAATGTTTACATCTTCAGGAAGCGTACTTTGAATTTTAGGAAGTTCTTTTTTCAATTTCTGAACCACATCCCAAGTCGAAGCGTCTCCCGCTTTTGCAATACTAATGTAAACCGAACGTTTTCCGTTTACCAAAGCATAACCTGCCGTAATATCGGCACCGTCTTTTACAGATGCAACATCGCCTAATTTTAAGTTCTGAACGCCGCCTTTGAATAACGGAATCTGTTCAAAATCTTTAACTTCTTTAATCGTATTATTGGTTGGCGTAATATAGTTTTTATCGCCCATACGCACGTTTCCAGACGGAGCCGTTTGGTTGTTCAAACGAATCGCATCAACAATCTGGTCTGGCGTCATATTATGAGAACGCAATAAATCTGGATCTACGTTTACCTCAATAGTTCTTGGGCTTCCGCCGAAAGGAGCTGGAGATAATAATCCAGGAATTGCAGTAAAGGAAGCACGAACATAAACGTTGGCTAAATCCTGCAGTTCGTTGTTTGAACGTATTTTACTGCTCAAAACCAATTGTCCAATTGGCAATGAAGAAGCATCAAAACGAATGATAAACGGAGGCTGTGTTCCTGGAGGAAAAGCCGCCTGAATTCTGTTCGAAAGCGCACTTAACTCGGCAGCAGCCTGAGCCATGTTGGTTCCTTCATAATAGGTTAATTTCATAATCATTAACCCCTGAATATTTTTGGTTTCTACCGATTTGATACCGTTCGAAAAAGGTAAAACGTTTACGTAGTTTTTGGCAAAATAAGCCTCCATCTGGTCTGGCGTGTAACCTCCAAATGGGTGCGCGATATAGATAACCGGCAAATTCATTTTGGGCAGAATGTCTACCTTAATGTCTTTGATGGCACCAATTCCGAAGAAAAATAGACCCGCAACCAATACTAAAATGGAAATGGGTTTGCGGAGTGCAAAACGTATTAAATTCATTAGGATTTATAATTAAAATTCATTTATAAATAAGTCAAAATTTCCTGTTGCAGCGACTTTCAATAAGTACGATTGCCACACATTGTTATTGACAATATCTCGATCGATTTCAGCACGATTTAAAACATACATCGTTTGTGTTAAATCAGTCAAATCAGTTAAACCGTTTTTGTATAAAGTCGATTTTTGAACATAAGCTCTTTTTGCCGCATCAACTTGAATTGGCGCTTCAGCATAATTTTCTAAAGTAATTTTGATCTTATCTTCGGCAAAATTCAATTGCGATTTCAATTCTCTATCGGCCTGATTGTATTCTTCCTGCAAAGCCTGAGAAACAAATTTCTGAGCGCTAACTTGTTTGCTTGATCTGAAAGGAGTGGTTAGATTCCATGTAATTCCAACACCGACCAAATAATTGGTACGATCCGGATTTACGCCATCCCAATAGTTTCTGCTAAAGGCATTTTGGTCTGTAGCATAAGTATTCTCAAATCCCGAAGCTCTGGTTTGTAAAACCCCAAAAGCACTCATGGTTGGATAATAAAATCTCTTATACAATTTAACCTGCTGGTTGCTGTAATCGATTTTCGTTTTATAGAATTGTAATAAAGGGTGAAGACTATCTGTAGAAGCTTCTTTTGTTACTAATTCCTTCGGAATCTGAGTTACAAATAAAGTATCTGTAACGAAATCCTGAGGCGCAACGCCCATTAAATCGACTAATTTGTTGTTTTGTTCTTTTACGAAGTTTCTAGCAAGGTTTAAAGCGATTTTAGCTTTAGAAACCTCGGCTGTAGCCAAAGTAGAATCTACTCCAGCCAATAATCCGTTTTTAACTCGTGCGGCAGCAGTCTTTTTGAAAACTTCTGCACGATCTAAATTCTTTTGCTGTGAAATCACTAATCTCTGGCTCGCCAATAGATTGAGATAAGCAGCCGAAATTTTGATTTCTTGCTGGAATTTTTCCTGCTGTAAATCTTTTTCTTTAGCCTGAACATCAATTTTAGATAAATTGATTTTTTCTTGTGTTTTTCCGAAAGTGAAAAAATCCCAGTTCATGTTGACTAAATAAAGTGCGCCAAAAGCCGAATTCCAGTTTTGTTCTGGTAACGGAAGTCCTGATGAAGCAACTCCTAAACCTCCAAAACCGTACAACGGTCCGTTTTGTCCGTTTACGGTTCCATAATCCTGCTGTGCCGATAAGTTAAGGTTTGGCAGGTAATCACGGCGAGATTGTTTTAGAGTCTCTTTTGATGCATTGGTGTAATTGTTTTTTGCTCGGATAGAACCGTAGTTTTCAAGACCTATCTTTAATGCTTCTTTTAAAGACAGGGTTTGAGCATAACCGATTGAGGCAAAAATCAATAAAAATAATAAGGTAATTTTTTTGAAATACATAAACTCAAGGTGATATAAAATGTTTTTGATGAAACAAATTTATTTCTCTTATACTGATAAAAGTCAGGTTAAGTGATGTACTGCACTAGTAAATGACGAATTGAATTGGTCATTTTTTGAAAAAATTAATTAAATATTTGTTCGTACTTTGTAAACTATTTTAAAATTAAGAATGAACAAAAAAATCGATAACATACTGGATAACAAATGGTGGCAAGAAGTTGCCGTTGTCCTTTTCTCCTTTACAATATATACCCTAAAAAATGATTGGATGTTATTTAGTTCATTCATTTCTATTGCAATGGGTATATTTTTCTATTGCGTTTTGTACATGCATGCCCAGTTTAATCGCTTTTTTCTGCTTCCTATTTTATTCAAAGCAAACAAACCTTTTACCTATATCATTTTAACGCTTTTTGGAGTTTTTGTATTTTCTGTCATTTTGTATGAAATTACAAGGATGGATATGTTTGCCAAATGCCATTTGTACCAAAACTCGCATCAGAGAAGTTATGCGTACCAATTGGCGAGTGTTTTAGGAACTTTGGTCTGCATTCTGAGTCCGATTATTGTTTTTAAGTTTTATCGTATTCACAGAAAACAAACCGATGCGGCTTTATTGTTCAATCAAATGCAATTAAATTCATTGAAAGGACAATTAAATCCGCATTTTTTGTTCAATACTTTTAATACACTGTACGGAATCAGTCTGGAATTTCCAGACAGAACGCCAGATTTAATTATGAAGGTTTCGCAGTTAATGCGTTATCAATTAGAAAGCAATAGTAAACAATGTGTTTCTTTAGAAGACGAACTCGAATTTATAAACAGTTATGTTCAGTTGGAAAAAGAACGTGTTGGTTATCGCTGTGATATTACTTTTGACAGTAAGGTAGACAAAGATTATACGTATAAAATTTCGCCAATGCTTTTAATCGCGTTTATAGAAAATGCATTTAAACACGGAACTTGCGCTATTGAAAACTGCTTTGTAAAAATTGCTATTAAAGTTGAAAATGGATTATTGCATCTTCATGTTACCAATTCAATTCCGAAGAAAAATGATGTGATTTCGACTAAAATTGGTTTAAAAAACACGATCGAACGTTTGAATTTAATTTATGGAAAAGATTATAAATTAGATATTCAGGACGATAAAAAGACTTACATTGTTGATTTAGAAATACAGCTAAAAAAGTTTGTAGGATGAGAGAAACAAAAAGATGTATTATAATTGATGATGAACCCGCTGCACATTATGTTCTGGCTAATTACATTAAACAGAACCCGCAGTTAGAATTGGTTTTTCAAGGCTATAACGGCATTGAAGCGATGAATTACCTCAGAGAGAATTCAGTCGATTTAATGTTTCTGGATATCAATATGCCTGAAATTTCAGGAATGGAATTGCTTAAAATTCTTCCAACGCATCCCAAAACTATTTTAACTACAGCCTATTCTGAATTTGCATTGGAAAGCTACGATTACGGCGTGATTGATTACTTATTAAAACCAATCTATTTTCCAAGATTTCTAAAAGCAATTGACCGTTTTTTTGCTACTGAAAGTACCAAACAAAAGACAGAAGAAACTGTAAATTCAGTAAGTGTAAAAGTTGATGGTTATTTAATGGAAATTGAATTGGACCAGCTTTTATACGCACAGAGTTTTGGTAATTACGTAAAACTTCATACCATCAAGAGAACGTATCTGGCTTCTATCACGACAACAGAGTTTGAAAAATGTCTTCCTGAAAAGAGTTTTATGCGTATTCATAAATCGTACATCGTAGCGCTGGATAAAATTGATGCAACCGAAAAAGATTTTGTGGTCATTAAAAACGAAAGAATCCCAATCGGAATTACGTATAAAAGAGAACTAACAGACCGATTAAAAAAGCTTGAATTGTAATCTAAAGCTTTGATTTTAAAGGCGTTTTTCGTGCAGATGAAAAATGTTAATTTCTTCATGTTATCTTAAATAAAAAAGTAGTAATTTTAATACGTTATTAAAGTCTAATTTAAAAAATGAAACTATGAAAAACGTGCTTTTGTCTTTTACTTTTTTATGCAGTAGTTTTTTAATTGCGCAGGAGGGAACCAATATGAAAAAAGTGGTCACGCCTCCAGAAAAAATCCGATTTGCTTTTGAAAGGGAATATCCGGGAAAAGTACCAGTCTGGTCGGAAGAATATGTTGGTGACGACGCAGATGAGATCAGGTATGAAGCGCGATACAATGTAGATGACAGAACCAAAGCAGTAGCGATTTACGATAATCTCGGAAACATGAAAGCGTATGAATTGCAGATCCCGTTTAAACAGCTTCCGATAAAAGCACAGTCGTATTTAAAAAAGAATTATAAAGCAAAAGCGATTCTAGAAATTGCAATGGTGGTAGACGATAAGAAAAAAACAACCTACGAAGTCGGTGTAGAAAAAGATACTAAATTTTATGATATTGTTTTTGACGCAGAGGGAGGTTTTAATGTCTCTGTAGAAAAAAACTAAATGCTTTACTAATTCAAATATTATTTGAAATGACAAACCCGATGAGTTTTTGGTTACTTATCGGGTTTTGTTTTATGTTTTTTTGTTTCAGGTTTGAAGTTTGAAGTTTCAAGTTGATATTCTTTGTGTGTTTTAACCGCAAAGAGCGCAAGGTTTTTTCTAAGCTTTATGTTATATAAACGCAAAGTTCGCAAAGCTTTATGTAAAAACTTTGCGAACCTTGCGTAAACCTTGGCATTCTTTGTGTGTTTTAACCGCAAAGAGCGCTAGGTTTTTTCTAAGTTTTATGTTTATATAAACGCAAAGTTCGCAAAGCTTTGTCTATGAAATTTGAGAACCTTGCGCAAACCTTGGCATTCTTTGTGTGTTTTAACCGCAAAGAGCGCAAGGTTTTTTCTAAGCTTTATGTTATATAAACGCAAAGTTCGCAAAGCTTTGTCTATGAAATTTGAGAACCTTGCGTAATCCCTAGCGTTCTTTGCGGTTAAACCTGAAACCTGAAACTTGAAACTTGAAACTTGAAACTTGAAACCTCTTACAACATCATTCCGCCAGAAACTTCGATTCTTTGAGCATTTACCCATCTTGCATCTTCAGTACATAAAAAGGCAACAACACCGCCAATATCATCAGGAAGACCAACTCTTCCTAAAGCCGTCACAGAAGCAATTTGCTGGTTCATTTGTTCATTATCGCGAACTACACCTCCTCCAAAATCAGTTTCGATAGCGCCAGGAGCCACAACATTGGCTCTAATTTTTCTTGCTCCCAATTCTTTTGCCTGATATTTGGTTAAAGTTTCAATAGCGCCTTTCATAGATGCATAAGCCGCATAACCCGGGAAAGAAAATCTAGCTAAACCTGTCGAAATGTTTACAATTCCGCCTCCGTCATTCATTACGTTTAATCCTTTTTGAGTCAAGAAAAATGGACCTTTAAATTGAATATTAGTCAATTGATCAAACTCAGCTTCGGTTGTCCCAACAAAAGAATTGTGAATTCCGATTCCGGCATTGTTTACTAAAAAGTCAAATTTATCGGTTTTGAAAGTGCTTTTTAAAGTTGCTTCTACTTCTTGAAAGAAAGAATCAAAAGTGCTTGATTCAGCTACGTTTAATTGTAATGAAGCCGCTTTTTGACCTAAACTTTCAATTTCTTTTACTACTAAATCAGCTTCTTCTTTTTTACTGTTGTATGTGATAATTACATCAAGTCCTTTTTTTGCAATTGCTATTGCCATGTTTTTTCCTAAACCTCTGCTACCGCCTGTAACTAGAGCTATTTTTGTGTTTACTGCCATCTTTTTTAATTGTTAATTGTGAATGGTTAATTGTGAATTACTTACTGTTTTTTGTTGTCAGTCTAGAGTCGAAGACTTTTACAGCACCAATGTCCTTCGACTTCGCTCAGGAGGACAATGATTATTTTTATTTATTGTATTTTACTTTCGTTTGTCAGTCTGAGCGTAGTCGAAGATCTTTACAGCTCGAATATTTTTTAAACACATAGAAACATAGATTTTATTTCTCTTTAAAAGATTACAAAAAGAAACTAGTTTCTAACACATAGCTATGTGTTTTATTAAAAGCGAAACGCCTTTATTCACTCCAAAAATCTATGTTTCTATGTGTTTAAATTTAAACTATGGATGCATCAGATTAAAATGATTTCGTAACTCTTCTGCGCTTGCGTTTAATCTGGTTTCGCTTGTGCCGAAAGTCAGTTCTTGTTTGCCTTGTTTTAGTTGCTCGAAAATAGATTCGATAAAACTGCTTACGCTTGGATGTGCATCGTGAAGACCAATTCCGCCTAAATCGGTATTTAATGCTGGTGGAATAATTTCGACTACTTCAATATTTTTTTCTTTTAATAAATGACGAAGCGAAAGAGTAAAAGATCTAAAAAATGCTTTTGTAGCCGAATAAACCGGAACTTTTGCAAAAGGAGAAAAAGCTAATCCAGAAGTTACATTCATCACTGTTTTTAGCGACGGCAACTCAATAAATAAGGATGTTAAATGTAAAGGCGCTTCAATATTGGTGCTGATTTCAGCTTTCATGCTTTCGTAAAAATCAGCATCAGTAACCGAAACCCATTTTTGAATTCCCGCATTATTGATTAAAACGTTTAAATCAGGATGATTTGTTGCAATCCATTCGTAAAGTGCGATTCGTTCCTGTTCTACAGATAAGTCGCAAACCTTTGTTATGATGGAAGGGAATTTTGCTTTTACGTCGTTTAAAACAGATTCTCTTCTTCCGCAAATAATCACGGTATTGTTTTCCTGAATAAATCGTTCGGCAAGTCCAAGTCCGATACCGCTTGCACCGCCAGTTATTAAGATTTTGTTGTCTGATACATTCATCTTTTCGTTCTTTTAATTTGATGAGACAAAGGTAGGAGCGAAGTAGAGTTGGGGAGTTGTAAATATCAAATGGATGTTTGCGAAATTCAAATCACGAGTGATAAATTCCAATTTTTAGAAGTTCCAAATTCCAAGCTTCAGGTTTAACCGCAAAGAACGCTAAGGATTACGCAAGGTTCGCAAAGTTTTTTACGTAAAGCTTTGCGAACATTATGTTTATATAACATAAAGCTTAGAAAAAACCTTGCGCTCTTTGCGGTTAAAACTCACAAAGAATATCAACTTGAAACCTGAAACCTGAAACCTGAAACAAAATTTAAGCTCTAAAAGCAATCGGCGTAAATGAAGTTTGCTTTTTAAAGAAGTTAGAAAAGTGCGCTAATTCTTCAAAACCAAGCGAATAAGCGATTTCAGAGATGTTCCAATCGGTTTGTTTTAAAAGTATTTTGGCTTCATTTGTCAGTCGGTTGCTGATTAATTCGGTTGTGGTTTTTCCGGTGTTTTCCTTTAGAACCTTATTTAAATGATTCACATGAACAGATAATCTTTCGGCAAAATCTTTCGCTGTTCTCAATTCTAATCGCTGATTTGGAGATTCAATAGGAAATTGTCTTTCTAACAATTCAGCAAATAAAGAAGAAACTCTTGCTGCCGAATTGTGCTTAGAATATAAAGCTGTAATCGGTTGTAATTTTTGTCCGAAGTGAATTAACTCCGCCACATAATTTCGAATTAAATCATACTTATAAATATAATCCGAGTTGATTTCTTTTTGTATTTTGTTGAAAATCAAAGCAACTTCTTCAACTTCTTCGTCAGAAAGCTGAAAAATGGGATATCCGTCTGAAGCGAAAATTGGGAGTTCGTCCAAATCAATTCCGCTTTTGTTTTTAGATAAAAATTCACTCGTAAAAACACAAAACTGTCCGCCTTGATTGGTGTCTTGCGGCAAATAATTGTAAGGAATTTTTGGTGTTGCAAATAGCAATCCCTGTTTTTCGATTTCGATTACTTTGTCTGCGTATTCCGCTTTATTGTGGCCTCTAATTAAACTTATTTTGTAATACGCTCTGCGGTCATAAGGCATTCCAGGTTTTCCTTTCATACGTTCCAAAAGTTCTTTGATATCGAAAACATTAAAATGCCCGATTTCTTTCTGAATGTCATTTGGCAATAATGAAGTAGGATCAACAGTTGAGCCTTCGGTAATATCTTGGTAAAAGGAATCTAGGGATTTCATATTTGTGAATTGCAAAATTCAAATATACGAAAAAATGAGTGATTTGTTTTTTAGTTTCAGGTTTCAAGTTTCAGGTTGTTTTGCTTTGCGCTTATTTAACCGCAAAGGAGCAAAGTTTTTTCGCAAGGTTCGCAAAGAATTTAAACCTGGCGGGCATTGCGTAAATCTTAGCGCCTTTGCGGTTAAAAAAGACTCCCCTGCACAAACTCAGGTGCTGGATTACTTCCAAAAGGAAAAGCATCAATCACAAAAAACTGTTTTACTTTGGGATCAAATTCCCTTAAAATAATTTCATTGCATTCAAATTGAAGATCAATTGTGGTAAAAAGCTCAGAAGCAATTTTCAGATTTTCGGGAGTTAATCGGCGTCCTAATGATAGATGCGGATTGTCGCTTTTTTTGAGTTTTAAAAACTTCAAAGTTTCATGAATCTTTTTCATAATTGGAACAAGATTTTTTTCTGAATCTTCATTTACACCAATAAAAAAAGCGCCAGCATTCGGAAAAGAATCAAAGTGATTTAAAGACACTTCAAAAGGCGAAAAAGTATCCGAAACTTTAGAAAGCTTTTGTCTGATTGAATCAAATTGAGACTCTTCAATTGTAAACTCACAAATCGTAATATGCGCTTCAGAATTGCAGCTGTTGTACCAATCGATTTTGCTTTTCAAAAAATCTTTCAATTTTTTAACTGGCTCTACTAATCCTTTAGAATAAAATACAACCGAATATGTTTTTTCCATAACTGAAAAATATTTTTACAATTTTAAAATCGGAATTATGATTTTGCTGTCAGAATACCATTTTATTTGTAAAGGTTCTTTAGCATCAGCAATGGTTTCGTCGCTCACATTTTTACCGGTACCGTAATTAACTTCCCAGTTTGGATTTTTGTTAGCTCCTAATACGATTACAATCGAACTTCCTTTTTCTAATTCTTTAGAAATTATAAAAGTTTGTTCAATGTCAATTGTTTCTATTTTATTAGGAGTCAATAATTGTCTTTTGGTTCTATCTTTTGCAAAACTTGCTCTTTGCAAATTATTGGTTAAAGCAAAATATTGACCTTTGGCTGTTTTTTCGTAAAGCTGTATTTCTACATCAATATCTTTTTTGTTGGTGCTTATTTTTAACGATGTTTTTAAGGAACCGCTAATTATAGTTGCATTTTCAAGAGGATCACTTTCAAAAACCAACAGATGTTTTTCTGGTTTAAAAATCGAATCTATAACTTTAGGAAACCCATTTACGTAGTCATCATTATAGATATTAATTTCAGATCGATCTGTAAAATCAACCGTTTGGTTAATAGAAACGGCTTTTTTAGGAGCTGTTTTTTGTAAGGAGTATTTCGAATTGCTACCGCTTAAATAAAAGGTTAGGTTTTCATTGTGCATTTTGTCTAACGAAGAAACACTTTTCCATTCATTTTTGCCCATAATTTCAAAGTTTACTTTATCCTTCAAAATTTCAGGACGTTTTGCACCTTTCAAAATATAATCAAACCATTGAAAAATAATGGCATTAATTGGAATATTTGCCGCCTCATCGATGGTGTATCCTCCTAATTCTTTTCGAGGAGTTCCTTGCGAACCGCCATGATCATACGGCCCGATTATAAGATAATAATTATCGCTTTTATTATATTTTTGGTACTGATTGTAGTAGTACATCGCCCCAAGCTGATCGTCATCGTAATAACCAGTTGTGCTTAAAATCGGAATATTAATATTAGCAAAAGCTTCTTTTTGAGGCGTCATATTCTGCCAGTAGCTATCATAAGCAGGATGTTCTAGCCATCTTTGAAATAAAGGAGAAGGATTGCCTTCAATTTTGTCTAAGGAACGGAAACTCGCTCCGGTTTTATAATATTGCGTAAAAACTTCGTCCCATTTTTTGCTGTTCAAAAAGCTATTGAGATCTGTTAATTTGGTATTGGTAACCAGATGAATCCATTTTAAGGCATAACTCATAAAAATACCATTTTGCATCGGAAAATCAATTCCAGCTCCTACCGAAACCAAAGGGACAATTGTCTTTAAAGCAGGATGTACTTTTTTTACCGCACTCCATTGGCTAAAACCTAAATAACTGCCACCGTATAATCCGATTTTACCATTGCACCACGGCTGTTTGCTAACCCAGTCCAAAATATGATACGCATCATCGCCATCGTGTTCGTAAGGTTCTATTGGATCATTGCTTAAACGTTTGCCTCGAGTATTGGCAACAAAACCTACATAGCCCATATTCGCAATTTCTTTGCAGTCGCTTACTTCATTTCCTGCGTAGATATTATATTTCATTACAACAGGCTGTGGTTCGGATACATTTTTAAGTCTGACCATAGTGGCAGAAATAGTACTTCCGTTGGGCAATGTAATAATGATATCGCGTTCCATTATATAAGTATCGGCTTCGATTTTTGCAATTATTTTATGAGCAATAGAAAGTGTTTTGCTTAAAATCAAATAGCGAGAATATTGTCGGCACAATTGCGCTGCATTTTCTACACTTATGCTGTCATTATCTTGAACCGCTTTAAGCTGTGTTTCAAAATCTTTTTTAATGTCGGATAATTTTAATTCATAATATCCTTCTGCCCAGCTTTTTCCATCTGTATTTAATGTGTTGTATAATTTGTAAAACTCAGTTGTAAAAACTTTTTCAAAATCAGCTTTTGTTTTAGGTTCTTTTGATGCTGTTTTTCCATAAATTTTGTAAATAAACCCTAAAGGTCTATTGGCAATACTATCGCCTAAAATTTCTTGCGAATAGGTCACAAAAGTCTCGTGCATTCCTTTAAAATCTCCTGCAACAGATTGTATTCTGGCATAATTGTCTAAATAGGAAGCCTTGCTTGGATTTTTATAAAGTGGAAGTACTTTTTTGGCAAGAAGAGGTATGCTTTTGCTAAGAGTTATACTGTCTTTGTAATTGCTTTTTTCGAAATAGATTTTTTGTGAAGTTCCTATTTGAAAGGAAAAACAAATTAATAAAAGAATGATGCTTTTTTTCATCTTAAGAAACTTACTTTTTGAGGTATTGGTTTAAATTTGTGTTCTCAAAAATAGCATAAATTTCTTATAATCGACAAGTGGATCTTTATTATGTTTAAAAGAAAAAAATAAGTAACTAAATCTTTCCTTTTAGATGTAATCGATGTAGAATTTCAGATTTCAATAAACCGCTTCCGCCTCCAAAATGCTCAATTACTTCAACATTAGGCTGATTTTTTAGGCAGAAAGAAGTAAATTCTTTTTCTACATGATCTTCAATTGCAGAACTCAAAAGAACAATATCAATGGTGTTTTTTTGAAAGTATTCTTGCGCTTCTTTTTCATTATTAAAAGCTACGGCATTCCAGTTTTCATCTGCATTAACGAGACGAAGTAAAATAGCTAAAATAGCTTCGTTTTTTCCGAGTAATAAAAATTGCAGTTGTTTCATTTTTTTGAGGTTCTAATATGCTAAAGTTCTGAGATTCTATTTATCTAATTAATGAATTATATACAAATGTAGGAGGGTTTGGGAAAAAGAGACTTAATCTAGGACAAGAAATATTTTTTTTCGGCTCTTTTTTCAGGTTTTATGTATGAATTCGATATTTTATTATGCTAAAATTTCGTTAAAGTATATTTTGACAATATTTTGCAGTACAATAACTTAAGGTTTTTAATTGTAAATAATGTTGTTAATTTTTTGATTCAATGAGGAAAACCGTAAGGTATTCTCTTTTTAGGGCTTTACTTTTGGCATGTTGAAATTTAAAAACAAATGCTGTTTTTACCTTTTTTAGAATATCATTTTTTAGATTTTAACTAATTCATGTTTTTTGGAGAAACATTTTTTTTGAATTAAATTTTGACATATTCATTTGATCGTGGGTACTTGTATAAAAGTTTAGATTATACATTAATGTCTTATTAAGGGTTTTAAGAGGAAGTCGACGGACTGAATTTTAAAACCCTTTTTTTTTTAGCATATAAATGAAAAGGCGAGAAACCAAAACTGAATGATATCGGTGTTGATTTTAAATTTCTGAGGAGAAAATCCATAATAGCTTTTAAAAGCCGCCGAGAAATGAGAAACGTCTTTATAACCGCATTTATATGCTGCTTCGCTCACTGTAGCTGTTTTGCCTTGAAATAATTCTTTGGCATGCTCCATCCTAAGTTTAATGATATAGCTTTTTACAGTGGTTCCAAAACAAGCTTTAAAACCCTTTTTTAATTTGAATTCGTTTAATGAAATAAGTCTCGAAAGTTCGGGTAGAGTGGGCGTGTTTTTATAATCATTTTCTAATATTTTTTTGGCTTCTAAAAGTTTATCATAATCTTCTTGGTTGATTTTATCTATTTGCAAAGGTTTGATAATTAGCGTTTCAAGCTGATGAATAAAAAGTTCTTTAATTTTACTTTCGATATAAATTCTTTTTAAAAGACCTTCTCGAGTACAATTTTTTATTTCAGAAGTCACCCACTGAATTGCTGGCGTAAATGGAAGATATTTTGAGGTTAAATAGCCGGATTGTTTCTGAAGGATTTTTTTTGAAAATTTTTCATGCAGCTGCCAATCTTCGTTGATGATGTTGTAATAAAAATCTTTGGAAAGAATAATGGAAAGAAAGTTTACATTTTTGTGAGCCGGAATTTTAAATGATCCTTTAAAATTATCAGTGTAAAATATATTGTGCGTATTTTCTTTAGAATACTTTTCGCTTTCCAATTGATCAATATGGGTTTCTATGTTACTGCTATAAATAAAATTCATAACAATTGATTCTTCGTCAATTTCAAAAAGAATAGTTTTAGAATTGGAGAAATACAATTGCGTATCCAATAGAACTAATCCGTCGGTTATGAAATGGCGACTAATTATTTTTTCCGAATGGTCATTTTCAATATGAACATTTTCTTCGGTTAAAATACTTTTCGGATAATATTTATCTCCAATTTGAATTTTAATGATGGGCGTTTGAGAAGTTAGAAGAGTGGCTTTGATTTTCAAAATATAATCCGTTTTTACAAAATAATAATCCGTTTTTCCCTATCTTTTTTGGAGACGTTGATGGTACTTTTGCAGCAAAGTTATTTATAATTAGTCTAATTAAAGATATGTCAACTCAAAAATTTTTATTTGCCAGTTTATTTTTTCTAACCACGTTCTTATCATTTTCCCAGCAAAATCAAGGTTTCACAGTGTCTGGAAAAGTTGTTGAAAATTCTGGAGAAACAATTCCGTTTGCAACAGTTATCATCGAAAAAACAGGATTAAGTGTTATTTCAGATGAAAACGGAAACTATATTTTAAAAAATGTACCATCAGGAAAACATACATTAAAAATCTCCGCAATGGGATTTGCGGTTCAGAAAAAACAGATTGAAGTTTCAGGCAATTTGGATGTTTTAATTAAAATGGAAGGCGAATTGCAGGAATTAGAAAGTGTAACCGTATTGGGAAGATCTCAAACGGATAAAGTAAATAAACAATCTTATAGTGTAACTGCTATTGATGCTAAAAAACTGCACAACTCAACTTTAGATTTATCACATGCTTTGGACCGTGTATCTGGGGTTCGTAACCGTGAAGCGGGTGGAGTAGGCTCTAGATCGGAGCTTTCTATAAACGGATTCTCAGGAAATCAAATTAAAGTTTTTATTGACGGAGTTCCAATGGATAATTTTGGTTCTTCTTTTCAGATGAATAATATTCCGATCAATCTTGCCGATCGTGTAGAGGTTTACAAAGGAGTTGTGCCAATTTGGCTAGGAGGAGATGCTTTGGGTGGAGCAATAAATATTGTAACGAATAGTAAGCCAAGAACTTTTGTAGATGCTTCTTATTCATTCGGATCTTTTAATACGCATCGTTCAAGCATAAACGCGGGTTATACGGCAAAAAGCGGTTTTACAACAGAAATTAATGCTTTTCAGAACTATTCAGATAATAATTATTGGGTAAATGTAGATGTAGCCGATTTAAATACGGGTGCTTATTTCCCAAACCAGAGAGTGAGGCGTTTTCACGATAAATATCGCAACGAAACAGTGATTGTAAATGTTGGGGTAACGGGTAAAAAATATGCCGATAAATTAATGATTGGTTTTACTGGCGGAGAAAATCAAGCAGATATTCAGACTGGTGCAAGAATGGTAAGCGTTTTTGGAAAGATTTACAGAAAAGGAAGCATTGTAATGCCAACTTTAAAATATCAGGTAAAAGATTTGTTTACTAAAGGCCTTAATGTAAATGTAACAGGTAATTACAATTTTGGTTACGAACAGAATATTGATACTGTTTTTAGAAGATACAATTGGTTTGGCGATTACAAACAATATGAAGGAGCAGGAGGAGAAAGAAGCCGAACGCTTCGTAAGTTCTATAACAACAATGGTATAGCAACAGCCAACGCGACTTATACGCTTAATGACAGACACTCTTTTATGGTCAATAATACGTTTAATACGTTCGATCGTAAAGAAAGTGACGAGTTGGTTCCTGAATCCTTGGTTTATAAACAGCCTAAAAAAACGCAGAAAAATGTTTTAGGATTGGGGTATAAATTAGATTACAATGATAAGTGGAGTACTTCTGTATTCTTAAAAGATTATTCATTAAAAACTACTTATTCTAGAAGTTACAATCCATCAGGAGCTACAGGAGATATTGCTTATCAGAAATATGTAGACCATACTTCTACAACGGGTTATGGAGCGGCTACGAGTTATTATTTAAAACGTAATCTGCAGATTAAAGCCTCTTATGAAAAGACGTATAGATTGCCAAGTCCAGAGGAAATATTTGGTAATGTCAATGACAACTTAGAAGGAAATCTTGCTTTGAAACCAGAATCTAGCAACAACTATAATTTAGGAGCAAGTTATCAGACGAGTTTCAGCGAAAAGAATGCTTTATCATTTGATGTAAATCTTTTGCATAGAAATGCAGTAGATTTTATTCGTCCGACATTGAATAATAATCAAACCATGACGACCAATGTCAATCAGGGAAAAGTGACGAATTATGGTATTGATGGTGAGGTAAGATATTCGTACGGGAATCGTTTTACGGCTGGTTTCAATGCTACATATCAAAACATTAGAAACAAAACAATGTACGAGCCTAACCAGAACTATGTGTCTCCTTTCTATAATGACAGGATTCCGAATATGCCTTATTTATTTGGTAATGCAGATGCGACAATGTTCTTTAATAATGTTTGGAAAAAAGGAAACAATCTTTCTGTTGGTTACAACTTGCTTTATGTGCACACTTACTATTTGTCTTGGCCAAGTATGGGAAGCAAAGACAGCAAACTGGAAATTCCACAACAGTTTAGTCATGATTTGAATGCCGTTTATACGATGGCAAACGGAAAATACAATATTGCTTTAGAATGTAAAAACCTTTTAGACAATAAGCTTTACGATAATTTCTCCTTACAAAAACCAAGTAGAGCTTTTTACATCAAGTTGAGATATTACTTCAGTAAATCAAATAATTAAATTTAATACAAACACCATAATACAATGAAAAAAAGTACAACATTAGCTTTATTATCAGCTGTTTTAGCTTTTACAGCATTTTCTTGCAGCAGTGATTCTGATAAATCAGGAGATGAAACTGGCGGAGGAAACGATACAGGAAAAACGAAATATATTATTACTGCAACAACTGGAGCAGCAGGAATTGCAGATTATTTATTAACTGCAGACGATGTATCTACTGGAGTGATCACGACTACAGGAAACGGATTGGAGCAAGACGGAACATACCGTTATTACATTACAGCACAAAACAATTTCTTTAGTTTACTTTACGGACAAGGAAACCCTGGAGCTGTTACCACTTATAACCTAAACTCTGAAGGAAAACTAGTTAAGAAATCTGATTTTCAAGCAGAAACGGTACACGTGTTTGCTGCTGTAAACCAAGATATTTTAACGATTAAAGTTCCAAGAAGTGGTGCTTCTATTGCTTCTATGTACAAAATTGATGCTACAAAATCGCTTATTACAGGTGAAGCGCAACAAGACACTAAAGTATTGGCTAAAAATGGAGAAAGAGCTTTCTTTACTTGGGCAACTCAAGTGGGAGATAAAGTGTACATGCCTTATATGAGTATTAAAGGAGACGGTGTAGACAACTTCGGAACTGCAAATCCAGATAGTACTTGGGTTGCTGTTTACAACTACCCAGAATTGAAGTTAGAAAAAGTAATCAAAGATAACCGTACAAGTTATTTGGGAGCTTATTTCACAAACGGATTATTCCAAGATGAAAATGGAGATGCTTACGGTTTCTCTGGAGCGATTGCTACAAGCAATGCTGTAATGACTTCTACAAAACCGTCTGCGGTTGTGAGAATCAAAAAAGGAACTACAGAGTTTGATCAATCATACTTCTTTAATGTTCAAGAAAAATCTGGAGGATATAAAATTTCTTCTACAAGCTACATTTCAAAAGGTAAATTCTTATTGTTAATGTACGGAAATGTTGGAAAAAACAACGGTGCAGTTAAAATGGCAATTGCCGATGTTTACAACCAAACATTTACTTGGGTAACAGGTGCTCCAGAAACATTAACTTCTGTAACTAGCCGTTACAATATTACTTCAGAAGATGGAAGCTCTGCAATTGTAGGTATTAATACTCCTGACGGAAACTGGATTTACTCAATCAACGGTACAACTGCTGTTGCAACAAAAGGTATGAAAGTGGAAGGCGGACAAATTACTGCAATCCAAAAATTAAA
Organism: Flavobacterium tyrosinilyticum; assembly: GCF_023656565.1. Classification (GTDB taxonomy): domain Bacteria; phylum Bacteroidota; class Bacteroidia; order Flavobacteriales; family Flavobacteriaceae; genus Flavobacterium; species Flavobacterium tyrosinilyticum. The sequence goes on along the minus strand of NZ_JAMOKG010000003.1, from coordinate 324,752 downwards.
ATACTAATATTTTTTTTGCCGTAAGTCCTTATTTTATGGGGACTTGCGGTTTTTTTATTTATCCTATTTATCTATCCAATTATGTTTTCTTCTTCAAAACCAAATAATAAGAAAAAAAGTAAAAAGTCGCTTTTTAAGCGCATCATGGCTTGGCTGCATTTGTGGCTCGGTTTGGCATCTGGAATTATTGTAGTTATTGTCAGTCTTACGGGCTGTATTTATGTTTTCGAAAATGAAATCAAAGATTTTATTGAAGACTGGCGTTTTGTAAAACCTCAGAAAGAAGCATTTTTACTGCCATCGCAATTGGTTTCGATTGCCGATAAAAAAATGAAAGATAAAAAAGCTACCAGTGTAACTTTTGGTGCAAAAGATGAAGCTGCGATTGTAGGTTATTTTGTTGAGAAAAAAGAAGAAGGTGAAAAAGGAGAACAAAAAAGAGGAGAAAGAAAAAAAGAGCTAGCCCAAAATAACGAAAAGGCAAAATCGGAACTGAAACCTCAAGGAAAACCTAGCGAAAAAGGAAAAGGAAAGGAAAAGAAGGGTAAAGGAGGAAGGAGACAAGGAACTTTTATAAGCGTTTACATGAATCCGTATACGGGTGAAGTGTTAAATGTTAAGACTTTTTCTAGAGGAGACTCACCAGATTTTTTCAGATGGATCTTAAACGGACATCGTGCATTGTGGCTTCCTTATGATATTGGAAGACCAATCGTTGGAGTTGCAGTTTTAATTTTCGTTGTATTATTAATTTCGGGCATCGTTTTATGGTGGCCAACCAAATGGATCAAATCCATTATAGATAAAAGTTTTAAAATTAAATGGGATGCCAGTTTTAAACGTGTTAATTATGACATGCATAATGTATTTGGTTTTTACAGCTGTATTTTCCTGTTTTTTATTGCCGTAACAGGCTTGGTATGGAGTTTTGGATGGTGGAGTAAATCTTTGTATTGGGTAACTTCGGGAGGGAAACCATTGGTTGAAAACCGCGAATCTCCAAAATCTGATACAACCAATGTAAAAGAGTTTAATATCACAACAGCGGATAAAGTTTTATTGAGTTTAAGAAAAGAAAATCCTCAGGCAGCCGGAATCATGATTAGTATTCCAGGAAAACCTGCGGACCCGATTGGTGCTTTTGTTTACAAGCAAAAAAACACTTTTTATAACATGGATCGTTATAGTTTTGATCAGCAAAGCTTGAAGGAAATTTCGATTAAAACTCCTTTTTCAGGAAAGTATATCGAAGCTAATATTCCGGACAAAATCCGACGTATGAATTACGACATTCACGTAGGAAGCGTTCTTGGACTTACGGGTAAAATTATTGCATTTTTGGCGAGTTTAATTTCTGCCAGTTTACCCATTACAGGATTTATTATCTGGTGGGGAAAACAGAAATTTGGTAAAAAGAAACCTGCTGCAAAACCAAAAGTGGCAAGCAAAGCAATTCCCGCTCCTAAATTGAAAAATACAGCAGAACAAGAAATTACTGCTTAGACATATTAAATTGGTTTTTATAATTCCTTTTTTGTTTTTTTTTTTTTGATAAAAGGCAAAACTTGTAAAAGTTTTGCCTTTCTGTTTTTTAATTATATCCGTTTGCCTTGAGCCATTCAGCACAATCTCTAGTCCAGAATTTGTTTGTGTCGCTTATTCCTAATCCAAATCCGTGACCGCCTTTTTCATAGATGTGCAACTCTGCTGAGACTCCATTTTTCTTTAAAGCCAAATAGTAATTAATACTGTTTTCGGGTATAACAACCGTATCATCTGTAGCATGAATCAAGAAAGTAGGAGGCGTTTGAGAGGTCACTTTCTTTTCGTTAGAAAAAGAATCTATTAATTCTTTTGACGGATTTTCTCCAAGCAGATTGGTTTGAGAACCTTTGTGCGTAATTTCGTTTTCCATAGAAATCACAGGATAAATTAGCAGCGAAAAATCAGGACGTGCGCTTACTTTATAAGCAGATTCATAAACTTTATCATCATAATGAGTGGATGCCGTTGAAGCCAAATGTCCTCCAGCAGAAAAACCTAAAATTCCAACCTTATTAGGATCAATATTCCATTTTGCTGCATTTTGTCTTACGTAACGAATAGCTTCCTGAGCATCTTGCAATGGTCCAACGTTTTTGTTCTTCATCGTTAAATCAGTCGGCATTCTATATTTTAAAACAAATGCCGTAATCCCTAAGCTATTAAACCATTCAGCGACTTTTGTGCCTTCTTTATCAAAAGCCAAATGCGTGTAACCGCCACCCGGACAAATTACAACAGCAGTCTGATTTGGTTTGGTTTCTTTAGGAATAAAAATACTCAAAGTAGGAACAGAGACCTGACTTGTACTTTGTATTTTTCCGTCTTTTAGTTCTGGTTTTTCTTTGTAATTGGCTGCTTTAACTTCATCTGGAATTTTATTCCATAACGGGATTACTTGATTTTGTGCGCTCATAGAAAATAGCCCTGAAAAAAGAAGAAAACTCAACGTGATTCCTCTTGAAAATTGTGTTCTTGTAGTTTTCAATTTAATTTATAATTATTTGGTTTGTAATACTATACGTTTTTTGCTTCAAAAAATACAACCGATGGCCTAGATTATCGAAAATTGATGAAAAATTCTTTTTTTAATTGTGAATTTCAGGACAATTTTACCCCTTAAAAAGTATGAATTTCACCTGTTGGCTTTTAACAAATATATTGTTTAATGTGTAATTTTGTATTCTTTTTTTTATGTAATGTATTTATTTAAGGAGCTAAAATAATTTTTTATACAATATTATTTGGATTGTACAGATTAAAAACTATATTTGTGCAATCGATTACATTATTTTTCTTTGAAGGTGTTAATTTATTGATTTTAATATTTTTAGAAAGCAGTAAATATAGTCTTTTAAGATGACCAAAAATTACAAAAACTATAATACCCACTTACTATGAATCAAACCGAAACTGTTGCAGTAAATCAGAGTGTAAAAACCACAGGAAAATACCGTTGGAGTATTTGTGCATTGTTATTTTTTGCAACTACAATCAATTACTTGGATAGACAAGTGCTTTCCTTAACCTGGAGTGATTTTATTGCGCCAGAATTTCACTGGACCAATAACGACTACGGAAATATTACCGCTTTATTTTCTATTTTTTACGCGGTGTCATTATTGTTTGCAGGTAGATTTGTAGATTGGTTAGATACTAAAAAAGGATTTCTTTGGGCAATCGGAATTTGGTCTGTAGGAGCTTGTCTTCATGCTTTCTGCGGTATCGCGACTTCAGGAATTATTACAGGAGAATGGTTTGTAGGGTTTCACGGTTCAAAAGAAATAATCAGCACAATAAGCGATACAGCATTGGTAATCAATGTAAGTGTGGCTTTATTTATTTTTGCTCGTTTCGTTTTAGCAGTTGGAGAAGCAGGAAACTTTCCGGCGGCAATTAAAACGACAGCAGAATATTTTCCTAAAAAAGACAGAGCTTTTGCAACTAGTATTTTCAATGCGGGAGCAACAGTTGGAGCTTTAGCGGCGCCAATTACCATTCCGTTTATTGCAAAATCTTTCGGTTGGGAAATGTCTTTCATTATCATCGGAGCTTTAGGATTTGTCTGGATGGGATTCTGGATGTTTATGTATGATAAACCAGAGAAACATGCTAAAGTTACGGCAGAAGAATTAGCTTATATTCAGCAAGATGATATTGCCGACAGTAAATTAGTTGGTTATGTTCCAGAAACGACTTCAAAAGTTTCTTTAATGGAATGTTTTAAATACAAACAAACGTGGGCTTTTGCATTTGGTAAATTCATGACCGATGGGGTTTGGTGGTTCTTTTTATTCTGGACTCCTGCTTATTTGAGTTCTGTTTACGGAATGGATTCTACAGAAGCTGCACTTCCTTTATTTGTGCTATATATGATCACATTATTGTCAATTATTGGAGGATGGCTTCCAACTTATTTCGTAGAGAAAAAAGGAATGAATCCGTACGAAGGAAGAATGAGAGCGATGTTAATTTTTGCATTTTTCCCATTGTTGGCTTTAATCGCACAGCCTTTAGGATATATCAGTTACTGGGTTCCGGTAATTATAATCGGAATTGCAGGTGCAGCACACCAATCTTGGTCGGCAAATATTTTTACAACAGTAGGAGATATGTTTCCAAAAAAAGCCATTGCAACCATAACCGGAATTGGAGGTTTAGCAGGTGGTGTGGGTTCAACATTGATTAATAAAGGATCTGGAGTATTGTTTGATTATGCAAAAGATACCAATATGGTCTTTATGGGATTCAAAGGAATTGAGGCTGGATATTTTATTATTTTCTCCATTTGTGCTGTTTGCTACCTAACTGGTTGGATTGTAATGAAATCATTGGTTCCTAAATATAGCCCAATCACTGATTTATAAAGAAAAATGAATAGATTTGAAATATTTTTTTCGTTTCAATTATGCTATTTAAATATAAAAATATAATTTTGTGCAATCGATTACATTAAATTAAAATTATGACAAAATATAGTTCAAGATACGCGTCAAGCCCTGAAGCTGTTAAAAAGTATGATACACAGCAATTGAGAGAAGAATTCTTAATTGATGACTTAATGCAGGAAGATGAAGTAGTATTGGTTTATTCACACTACGACAGATACATTGCAGGTTCTGCAGTTCCTGTAAAAGGCGATTTAGCTCTAGAAACTATTGATCCACTTAAAGCTCCTTATTTTTTAGAAAGAAGAGAATTAGGAATCATCAATGTTGGAGGAAGCGGTTCGGTTGTGGTAGAAGGAACAACGTATGAGTTAGGTTTTAAAGATGCTTTGTACATCGGAGCTGGAAATAAAGAAGTGGTTTTTAAAAGTGACGACAAAAACAATCCTGCTAAATTCTATTTAAACTCTGCACCAGCGCATACCACTTATCCTACTAAGAAAGTAAGTTTAGCTGAAGCTAATAAACTGCAATTAGGAACAATGGAAACGGCAAATCACCGTACGGTAAACCAAATGATTATTGGAAGCGTGGTAACCACTTGCCAATTGCAAATGGGTATGACAGAATTAAAACCAGGAAGTGTTTGGAATACAATGCCAGCGCACGTCCACGATCGTAGAATGGAGGTTTATTTCTATTTGGATATTCCAGAAAATCAAGCAGTTTGTCACTTTATGGGACAGCCGCAGGAAACAAGACATATCTGGATGAACAATCATCAGGCAGTAATTTCTCCGCCTTGGTCTATTCACTCAGGTTCTGGAACTAGCAATTACACATTTATCTGGGGAATGGCTGGTGAAAACTTAGATTACGGAGATATGGATGTTTGTAAAATCACTGATTTAAGATAAGATGACAAATTTATTTGATATAAAAGGAAAAGTTGCCTTGATCACAGGAAGTACGCACGGACTGGGAATGGCAATGGCAAAAGGATTAGGTCAGGCGGGTGCAACAATTGTGGTGAATGGAAATTCTTCTCAAGAAAAAATTGACAATGCTGTAGCAGAATTAAAAAGTGAAGGCATCAATGCAGTTGGTTACAAATTTAATGTAACAGAAGAACAAGAAGTTAAAGCAGCTGTTGCGAAAATTGAAAGTGAAGTTGGACCAATCGATATCTTAATCAACAATGCTGGAATTATCAAAAGAATTCCGTTGCTAGATATGGAAGTGTCAGATTTCAGAGAAGTGGTAGATATTGATCTTGTAAGTCCGTTTATCGTTTCTAAGCATGTTGCCAAAGGAATGATTGAAAGAAGACAAGGAAAAATCATCAACATTTGCTCTATGATGAGTGAGTTGGGTAGAAATACCGTTTCTGCTTATGCTGCTGCAAAAGGAGGTTTGAAAATGCTGACGAAAAACATGGCGACAGAATGGGCAAAATACAATGTTCAGATTAACGGAATCGGTCCTGGATATTTTGCTACAGAACAGACAAAACCAATTCGTGTAGATGGACATCCATTTAACGATTTTATTATCAGCAGAACACCAGCAGCAAAATGGGGAGATCCAAGCGATTTGGCAGGAGCAGCGATATTTTTATCATCTAAAGCGAGTGATTTTGTAAACGGTCACATTTTATATGTTGACGGTGGAATCCTTGCAACAATCGGAAAACCTTCAAACGAAGAATAATTTTCAAATTATATTTTAAAAGACATGAGCCAGAAATTTATACACGATAATTTTTTATTAGAAAATAAATATGCTGAAGAGTTGTACCATAATTACTCTAAAAATCAGCCGATTATTGATTATCATAATCACTTAAATCCGCAGTTTATTGCAGAAGATAAAATCTTTGATAATATAACACAAGTTTGGATTAATGGTGACCATTACAAATGGCGTGCAATGCGTACATTGGGAATCAACGAGCAGTTTGTAACTGGAAATGGTTCAGATAAAGATAAGTTCTTAAACTGGGGAAAAACAGTTCCGTACACAATGCGTAATCCGTTGTATCACTGGACGCATTTAGAATTGGCTCGTTATTTTGATATTTATGATTTGTTGAATGAGAAATCGGCAGAGAAAATTTATATCGAAACTTCTGAGAAAATAAATTCTCAAGCATACAGTACGCAAAACCTTCTTAAAAAAGTAAATGCTGAATTAGTTTGTACTACAGAAGATCCAATTGATTCGTTAGAATTTCACCAAAAATTCGCTAACAATTCTACTGGAATCAAGATGAGTACGGCTTTCAGACCTGATAAAGCCATCTTAATTGCTAATGATGGATATAATGCATATCTGGACACATTAGGGGATGTGTCCGGAGTTGCAATTAATACTTATGCTGATTTACTTTCGGCATTAAGAAAAAGAATTGAATTCTTTAATGCAAACGGATGTAAATTAAGTGATCACGGATTGAATCAAATTGATTTTGAGAATTATACAGAAAGTGAAGTAAATGCTATTTTCAAAAAGAAAAGAGAAAATGGCGAATTGTCTCCAGAAGAAGTTTTAAAATTCCATAGTGCTATTTTGGTTTTCTTATCACAAACTTATCATGAGTTTGGATGGGTGCAACAATTTCACTTAGGAGCGTTGCGTAACAACAATGCACGTATGCACAGAATCTTAGGCCCGGATACAGGATGGGATTCTATTGGAGATTATCCGCAAGCACAAAAATTATCTGCTTTCTTAAATGCTTTAGACAGTAAAGATAAATTGACTAAAACGATTATCTATAACTTAAATCCTGCTGATAATGAAGTTATGGCAACGATGATTGGAAACTTCAACGACGGAAGCGTTCGCGGAAAAGTACAGTTTGGTTCTGGATGGTGGTTCTTAGATCAGAAAGATGGAATGACAAAACAATTGAACGCGCTTTCAAACATGGGCTTAATTAGCTGTTTTGTTGGAATGCTGACAGATTCTAGAAGTTTCTTATCGTTCCCAAGACACGAATATTTCAGACGTATTTTATGTAATCTTTTGGGAGACGAAATCAAAAGAGGAGAACTTCCAAACGATATGGAATGGATTGGGAAATTAGTTTCTGATATTTCATACAACAACGCTAAAGAATATTTTAAATTTTAATTTTTTTGAACCATTAAGGCATTAAGAAAATTAAGTTTTTGGTTTAATAAATAGTTACTTAAATAATAAAGATAATTAAGCGAGTGGGCTTAATAAACTTAACCTTTAATAGCAAAGAGAACATAAAGTAAAGCTTAATTTTCTTAATGCCTTAATGGTAAAATTTAAAAAAGATAATATGAGTAGAGTAGTTGCATTTGGAGAAATCATGCTGCGTTTATCGACAGAAAGACATTTACGTTTTTCGCAATCTACAGCATTTGGTGCTACGTATGGTGGCGGAGAATTCAATGTATGTGTTTCGTTGGCTAATTATGGCGTAAATGCTGAATTTGTTACCAGACTGCCTGAAAATGAAATTGGTTTTTCTGCATTAAAAGAAATCAGAAAAATGAATGTCGAATCTAAAAACATTGTTTACGGAGGAGAGCGTTTAGGAATTTATTTTTTAGAAACAGGTGCAGGAACTCGCGGAAGTAATGTCGTTTATGATCGTGCTCACAGTGCTATGTCAACTATCCAAAAAGGACAAGTTGACTGGGAAAAAGTTTTGGAAGGTGCAGAATGGTTTCACTGGAGCGGTATTACACCAGCGATTTCAGAAAGTGCAGCAGAAGCTTGTTTAGAAGCGATTAAAGTCGCTCATAAAAAAGGAATTAAAATTTCATGCGATTTAAACTATAGATCAAAACTTTGGCAATATGGTAAAACTCCAAGTGAGGTAATGCCAGAAATGCTAAAATACAGCAATGTGATTTTAGGAGATATCGATACCGCATATTTTATGTTAGGAATTCCGAAAGTAAATCCGAATTATCAGGATGAAAAATCGCTTCCAGCTGTATATGATAAATTGTTTGAATTGATTCCGAGCTTGAAAATCGCTGCAACGACGCTTCGTTATTCTGTTAGTGCTTCTCATCAGAGAATAGGCGGAATTTTATACGACGGAAAAGCAATTTACAGCGCAGCAGTAAAAGAAGTTACTCCTGTTGTAGATCGCGTAGGAAGTGGAGATGCCTTTATGGGCGGATTGATCTACGGTTTATTGGAATATAATAATAACCAGAGAGCATTAGATTTTGCAGTTGCAGCTTGCTGTTTAAAACATACCATTGCAGGAGATTACAACTTGGTTACCTTAAAAGAAGTTGAAAATATGATTGATGGTGATGGTTCTGCATTAGTATCGAGATAATTTTAAATAAAAATGGCAAAATATTCAAGAATTGAAGTAGCTCAGACAATGAAAGAGAATGGTATGGTTCCGTTGTTTTTTCATTCTGATATTGAGTTGAGTAAAAAAGTTTTAAAAGCCTGTTATGACGGAGGTTCCAGATTAATGGAATTTACAAGCAGAGGTGATTTTGCTCACGAAGTTTTCGGAGCTTTAAATAAATATGCTTTGGCAGAACTACCAGGAATGATCCTAGGAGTTGGTTCTATTACAGATGCAGCTTCGGCTTCATTGTACATGAGTTTAGGAGCTAATTTTATTGTAACACCTGTTTTTAGAGAAGATATAGCTATAGCTTGTAATCGCAGAAAAGTGCTTTGGTCACCAGGTTGCGGTACTTTGACTGAAATTGCAAGAGCAGAAGAATTGGGCTGTGAAATTGTAAAATTATTTCCAGCTGATACTTACGGACCAGAGTTTATTAAAGCGATAAAAGGTCCATGTCCGTGGACCAACATTATGCCGACAGGAGGCGTTTATCCAACGGTTGAAAGTTTAAGTTCATGGTTGAATGCCGGTGCAACTTGTGTTGGTTTAGGTTCGCAATTAATTTCAAAAGATATTTTGGATAACAAAGACTTCGACGGACTAACTGCAAAAGTGAAACAGGTTCTTGACATTATAAAAGATATTAGAAAATAGATTAAGGGGTAATCATGCCTAACTCCTTATTTTATAAGTTTTTTTTAGATTTTTAGAGATTGTAATAGAGCATTGCGCTTGAAAAATGGAGTCCGCCATTCCTCACAGCAGCTTTTATTTTACTCAATCGAGTGTGATGCTTCTTTTACAATTTTAAAGGCAGAAATGAAGAAATAAGGTTTATAAATGGTTATTTATAACGCATTAAAGAAAATTTAAAATGAAAAAATTAAATAGAATAAATACAGGATTAGAAAAGTTACAGCCAATTAAGGTAGTTCAGTTTGGAGAAGGTAACTTTTTAAGAGCCTTTGTTGATTATGCTTTTGACAAATTAAATAAAGAAGTTGATTTTAATGCCGGTATTGCAGTAGTTCAGCCTTTGAAAGACGGTATGGTAAATATGATTAATGCTCAGGACGGTCTTTATACCTTGTTTATGAACGGAATCAAAAAAGGTGAAAAGATACAAGATATTCAGTTAATTAATAATATTGTAAAAACTATAAACCCATATACTGAATTTGCAAATTATTTGGCTTTAGCCAAAGAAGAAGAACTTCAGTTTATTGTTTCTAATACTACAGAAGCTGGAATTGAATTTATTGAAAGTGATACTCCAGACATGCATCCACCAGTGTCATTTCCTGCAAAATTGACGGTTTTATTGTATGAAAGATTTAAACATTTTAATGGAGATGCTTCTAAAGGAGTTACAATAATTCCTTGTGAATTAATTGATTATAACTCTGAGACGCTTAAAAAATATATTTTGCAATATGTTGATTTATGGAAATTAGAGGATGCATTTAAAACTTGGGTATCAGATGCTTGTACGTATCATAGTACTTTGGTTGATAGAATTGTTCCTGGATATCCAAGAGCTGAAATTGAAGAATACAATAATAAATTAGATTATGAGGACAATTTAATTGTTGCCGCTGAACCTTTTTTCCTTTGGGCTATTGAAGGTGGAGATGATCTAAAAGCAAAATTGCCTTTTCATAAAACAGATTTGAATGTAAAAATCGTTGATGATATACGTCCTTTTAAAATGATTAAAGTTCGTATTTTAAACGGTGCGCATACAGCAATGGTTCCTTTTTCACTTTTGCATGGTAATAAATTAGTAATGGAAACTGTTAACGGAGATTTTACAGGAAAATTTGTAAATAGCGTTATTAGTGAAATTAGTGAAACTCTTGATATGGACAAAAATGAAATTACGGCCTATTCTGAGGAAGTAATGGATCGATTTAAAAATCCATTTATCAAACATGCACTTGCTGATATTGCATTAAATTCTGTATCAAAATTCAAAGTAAGAGTTTTGCCTAGTTTATTAGGATATTATAAGGCAAACAAAGAATTACCTGTTAATTTGACTTTTTCATTAGCGAGCTTAATTCGTTTCTACAAAGGAACTTGGAATGGTCAAAGTTTACCAGTTAAAGATGGTGAAGATATTACAACATTCTTTAACGGACTTTGGAAGTCTGATGATTACGAGAAAATTGCTCGTTTAACATTACAAAACAAAGGTTTCTGGGACCAGGATTTAACTGAAATTCCAGGTTTAACAAGAGCAATTACAATTGCTTTAGAAGAAATAGATTCAAATGGAATTGAAGCTGGTTTTGCTAAGTTTCAAGAAAGAATAAAATAAAAAAAACACAACAAAAAGAACAAAGGTTAATTATGGCAACGCAGAAAAAATTAATAAAAGTTCACTCAACCGACAATGTTGCGGTTGCTTTGGTGGATCTTACTGCAGGCGAAGTGATTGATTTTGAAGGACAATCAATTACCGTAGAGTCTGATGTAAAAATGAAACATAAGATTGCAATGGTTCCTTTTAATGTAGGGGACAGAATCATTATGTATGGTGTTTTAGTAGGAAAGGCAAGCTCTAAAATCGAAAAAGGCGGTTTGCTTTCTACTGCAAATGTAAAACACGAAAGCGATAAAGTTACAGGTAAAACTGAAACTATTGGCTGGAATGCTCCAAATGTGGACAAGTGGAAAGACAGAACGTGGCAGGGCTATCATAGAGAAGATGGGCAGGTTGGAACAGAAAATGTATGGTTGTTTTTTCCATTAGTTTTTTGTGAAAACAGAAACATCGAAATCTTAAAAGATATTTTTGAGAAGGAATTGATGAAGCCAAAAGAGAACGATTATCAGTTATTGTTGCGTTCTTTGGTAAAATCAGAAACGGGTGGAGCAGGAAATCAAGAAGCTTCAAACGATGCTAATTTGTTTAATAATATAGAAGTGAAATTCATCACGCACCAAGGTGGTTGTGGTGGAATTCGTCAAGATTCTCATAGTTTAGCGAAGCTTTTGGCTGGATATGTAAACAATCCAAACGTGGCTGGAGCAACGGTTTTAAGTTTAGGATGCCAGAATCTTCAAATTTCAATTTTCAAAGAAGCTTTAGATGCGATTAATCCAAACAGTAAAAAACCTGTTTTAATTTACGATCAGCAATCTATCGGAACAATTGAAACGATGTTGAGCAGTGTGGTAAAAGATACTTTTGAAGCCATTAAAAAGGCAAACGAAATTAAGAGAGAGCCAGCTCCATTATCTAAACTAAGAATTGGTTTAGAGTGTGGTGGATCTGACGGATTCTCTGGGATTTCTGCAAACCCAACCTTGGGAGTATTGTCTGATCATTTAGTTGCTTTGGGAGGAACTACAATTCTTTCTGAATTTCCTGAATTATGTGGAGTAGAGCAGGAATTAGTAAATCGTTGCATAGATGATGAGGATGGAAAACGTTTCTTAGACTTAATGAAATGGTACGAAAAAACAGTTGTTGATGCAGGTTCAGGATTTGATATGAATCCGTCTCCAGGTAACATTAAAGACGGTTTGATTACAGATGCTATGAAATCGGCTGGTGCTGCTAAAAAAGGTGGGACATCGCCAATTACAGGTGTTTTTGATTATGGAGAATATATTAACGAACCAGGCTTTACATTGTTATGTACGCCAGGAAATGACGTAGAATGTACTACTGCAATGGTTGGTTCTGGAGCTAATATGGTATTGTTTACAACAGGATTAGGAACTCCAACAGGAAACCCAATTGCACCGGTTGTAAAGATTTCATCAAACACGCAATTAGCAAACAAAATGTCTGATATTATCGATATTGATACTGGTGGAATTATCACTGGAGAAAAATCAATTGAAGAAATGGCTGACGAAATGTTAGAATTTATTATTGATGTTGCAAGTGGTACTATTAAAACAAAAGCAGCAATTTTAAATCAGAACGATTTTATTCCTTGGAAAAGAGGGGTGTCACTTTAAGTTTTTTAGGTACAAAGGTACAGAGATACAAAGTGACAAAGGTTTATATAGAAGACGCACAATAATAGTGCGTCTTTTTTTTTTTTTTTTTTTTTGAGAAAGCTTCGGAGAAGCGAAATATTTATAGCAAAAGATTAACCGGTTGCAACATAAAGCTCCAGAGGAGGGACATGTATTTAGGTTGAAAAAAAATATTTCGCTTCTCCGAAGCTTTCATAAAAAAAAGCCCATTCTAAAACGGGCTTATATAACTTATATGGTAAAAAAAATATTAAAAATTAGTTCGTGTAGAAGATTTACGAATATGTAATTCAGGTGCAAGAACAACTTTCTTTTCTATTTTAATGGTATCTGTTTTGTCTACTTGTTCTAAGAAAACGCGCGCAGACATTCTTCCCATTTCTAATGGTGACTGATCTACAGAGGTGATTGATAATTCCATGAATTTTGTAAAAGGCTCGTTACTGAAACCCGCAACACAAAACTCACTCGGAATACTGATATTTCGCTCTTTTAGCTCTTGTATTGCTCCTAAAGCAGCGAAATCACTCGAAGAAAAAATAGCATCTGGAGGAGTTTCTAATTGTAAAAGTTTATCCACAGCATCTTTACCGGCCTCTACGCTACTTTTAGTAAAAATAACATACTCTTCGTTAAAAGGAAGTCCGTTATCCAATAAAGCTTGTTTGTATCCTAAAAACCTGTTTTTGAAAATGTCTAACGATTGATCTCCAGAGAAATGAGCAATATTTCTGCAACCTTCATCTATTAAGTGTTTAGTTGCTAAATAACCGCCTTTAAAGTCATTAATGGTTACAGAACTTACTCCATCAATGTGTTTGCTTCTATCAAAAAAGATCAGCGGTACATTTTTTTCTAATACATTTCTGAATGCACTATCATTCTCATCTGAAATACCAGTAACCGACATCATAATACCATCTACTTGTGCATCTACTAATGTATGAAGGTTTTCGTTTTCTCTTTTTATGCTTTCATGCGTCTGACAAATGATAACTTGATAGCCATGAGGATAAAGCTCTTCTTCGATTCCTCGAATTACAGAAGCAAAAAAATTGCTGTCAATACGCGGAACAATAACTCCGATATTATTACTTCGACCGCTTTTTAAAGCTAAAGCAAGTTTGTTTTGCTTATAGTTCATCGCAGCAGCAGTTTTGATTACCAACTCTCGCGTCGCTTCCTTTATTTTAGGATTATTGTTTAACGCTCTGGAAACAGTTGCAGCAGTGATGTTTAATTTTTCAGCAATATCGTAAATAGTTACTTTTTCACTCATTCAAAAAAAGTTTTTCGGATTATTTTTAGACAAAAGTACATTTTTTTTCATTACTTAATAAAAATTGTTATCGATTACCGTATTGAAAAACTCAAACGTTTTAGATTTTACAATGATAATAAATTATCTAATTTTTTGCATTAAATGTAATTAATTTTTGTAATAAAAATTAAATATATAATTTTTTTCTAAATTAATTTGGTCTCTTAGAACAATTTTTCTACTTTCGTGTAATCGATTACATAAAACCTGATGTTTTTGATATTCAAATAAGAAAAATCTGTGCAAATGACTACAAATAAGATAATCACATTTAAAAAGATTCTTTTTTTAGCTGCTTTAGGGCTTTTGATAGCATCGTGCGCTAGATATTCTTCTTCAATTTCTTCAGAGAATCCATGGAAAAGAATGGATTTAGTGATAAAAAGCATTCCTCAAACGCATTTCTCAGATAAAGTATATAACATAAATGATTTTGGTGCTATTGCAGATGGAAAAACGTTAAACACTTTGGCTTTCCAAAAAGCAATACAAGAGTGTTCAAAAAATGGTGGAGGAAAAGTTTTGGTTCCAAACGGAAAATATTTAACAGGAGCCATTCATTTAGAAAATAATGTCAATTTGCATTTAGAAGATCATGCTGAGATTCTTTTTAGTTTAAATCCGAAAGATTATCCTATTGTTCATACTTCTTGGGAAGGAACGGAAGTCATGAATTATTCTCCGCTTATTTATGCAAAGAACAAAACCAATATTGCTGTTACAGGAAAGGGAACCTTAAACGGTCAAGCAGACAGTACCAATTGGTGGATCTGGTCGGGAGGAAAAGATTATGGGTGGAAAAAAGGGATTCCGTCTCAGAACGATCCAACGAATCGTGAAGTTCTGGTAGATATGGCAGAAAAAGGAATTCCAGTTTCAGAAAGAATTTTTGGTGAAGGACGCTACTTAAGACCAAATTTCATTGAGTTTTTTGAATGTAATACGGCTTTAATAAAAGATGTAAAAATTATTAATTCGCCTTTTTGGATTTTACACCCTATAAAAACAAACAACATGATTATTGACGGAGTAACGGTTAATAGCCATGGTCCTAATAATGATGGCTGCGATCCAGAATATTCGCAGAATATTTTAATCAGAAACTGCACGTTCAATACAGGGGATGATTGTATTGCTATAAAAGCAGGACGTGACGGAGATGGTAGAAGAGTGGCAATACCAAGTAAAAATATCATTGTACAAAACTGCAAAATGATCGATGGTCATGGCGGTGTTGTAATTGGAAGCGAAATTTCAGCAGGAGTAAATAATGTTTTTGTTGAAAATTGTGTTATGGATAGTCCGCATTTAGATCGTGCCATTCGTATCAAAACCAATTCGAAAAGAGGTGGAGTCATTGAAGATATTTATGTACGAAATCTAGAAGTGGGAACTGTAAAAGAATGTGTTTTAAAACTAAACATGTTTTACAATGTATACGGATCTCAAACAGGAAACTTTATTCCAGTAATCAGAAATGTAAGCTTAGAGAATGTAACTGTAAAAAACGGTGGAAAATACAGCGTTTGGGCAGAAGGTTATGCAGCATCTCCAGTAGAGAATATTACACTAAAAAATGTAAAAATCCAGAAAGTAGATTCTGTTTATTTATTAAAAAACGTAAAAAACATAAATTTTATAAATACCTATATTAATGAGAAAAAAGTAGAATCTATCAACAATTAAACACTATCAATTAACCAAACTTTAAACCACATGAGTATTAAACAATTATCTGAGAAAAAAGATAAGTACTTTGTATTTTTCTTTTTCCTGAATTTTTTGCTGTGCAGTTCTATTTACGCACAGTCAACAACAATTGAAGGGAAGATTACCGACGCTACAGGTATGTCGCTGCCAGGGGTAAACATTAATGAAAAGGGAACAAAAAACGGAACTTCGACAGATTTTGAAGGAAGTTTCAAAATTAATGTATCAAACAGTAAAGCGACTTTAATAATTAGCTATTTAGGATTTCAGACACAAGAAGTAAATGTTGCTGGAAAAACTAAAATCAATGTAAGTTTAGCAGAACAATCAAACGCATTAACAGAAGTTGTGGTTGTAGGATACGGTTCTGTAAAAAAGACAGATCTTACAGGATCTGTTAGTACCATTAGTGCTGCCACTATCACCGAAAGAAATACGATCAATCCTTTAGAGGCTATTCAAGGTAGTACGCCTGGGGTTCAGATTTCATCTTCATCGGGACGTGCGGGAGACGGATTTAAAGTAGTAATTAGAGGAAATAATTCCCTAATTGCAGATTCCAATAATCCAAGTGTGGTTGGTTCTTCGCCTTTATACGTTGTAGATGGTGTGCCAATGGATGGAATTGATTTCTTAAATCCGCAGGATATTGCCAGAATGGATGTTTTAAAAGATGCTTCTTCTGCTGCAATTTACGGTTCTAGAGGATCAAACGGGGTTATTATCGTAACAACAAAAAGCGGAACTAGCGCAAAAGCAGGAATCAGTGTAACTTTTGACACTTCTTACGGAAATAAAATTGCGACTAGATTGCCAAAAATGATGACCGGAGAAGAGTGGTGGAAATTCCATCAAGTTGCTTACATGAGCGCAACGCCTCTTACACAAACGCCAGCTCAATTAGCATCTTTAGCTGGAAACCAAAGTCCATTATTGGTTTCTCGTGCCAACAGCGGTTACAATTTTGACTGGTATGATGCGGTACTTAAATCAGGAATGACAGAGAATAATTATTTAAATATTTCTGGACGTTCAGATTCTGGTTTAAGCTATAACTTAGGATTCGGAATTCAGAGTGATCGTGGTCTTATTGAAAATGATGCTACAGATAAATACTCTTTTAAATTAGGGTTAAATCATAAAATAAACGACAAATTTTCTACAGGAGTAAACGTTACAATCGCAAGATTAGATAATCAATTAGGAAGTGATTTGGCAATGCAAGATGCATTTAGATTAAGCCCGCTTATGTCTCCATGGGCAGTTGATGCGCAAGGAAATGAGAAAGTAGGAACTTTATTTTTCTTGCCTGGAAAATTAACGTATCCTGATGGCTCTTGGGCAATTAACAAAACGTCTACAGTGAACCCTTTAATGGAGATTGCAAATTCTTCTCAAACAGAAAAAACATGGCAAACTGTAGGAAACGCGTATTTCCAATATCAGCCACTAAAATGGCTTTCGTTCAAAACAACATTTGCTGCAGGAATTATGGATACTCAAAATTCTAAAGCTTACACTGCACAAACAAATGCAGGGGTAACCTTAAACGGAAAAAACTCAGCAACTTTAGAAAACATAAACAACTTCAATTATACTTGGGACAATCAAATCGATTTGAAACATACTTTCAATGAAGTTCACGATGTAAGTGTTTTATTATTGCAAAGTTTGTATTCAAATACAGACGAAAACTCTTATATGTATTCTAATAGTCAGCCTTTTGATGTTGGAACAGATAATATGGGTTCTGGTGCGCAAACGAGTTATGTAATAAGATCGGCTTTTGCGAAAAATACCTTAAACTCATATGCAGTGCGTTTAAATTATGCATTTAAAGACAAATATTTGATTACCGCTTCTACAAGATGGGATGGTTCGTCTGTTTTATCTGAAGGTAACAAATGGGAAAGTTTTCCATCATTAGCCTTAGGATGGAAACTTAGTAAAGAATCATTTTTAGCAAACAGCTCAGTTGTTTCAGATTTAAAATTGCGTGCTAGTATTGGTTATACAGGAAACGATAACGTAGCTCCTTATACATCTCAAGCACTTTTAAACCAACAGACATTCTATGCGCAAGGTTCAAATGTTATTCCAGGTTGGCAGTCAGAGAATTTGGCAAATCCAAATTTAACTTGGGAAAAAACAAGAGAATACAACTTAGGTCTTGATTTTGGATTCTTAAAAAATAGAATTTCGGGTACAATTGATGTTTACGATAGATTATCAGATAATTTGATTTACAAACAGCAATTGCCATCAGAAACAGGTTGGAAAAATACGTTTGCAAATGTTGGATCTGTTAGCAATAAAGGTATAGAAGCTTTATTAACTACAAAAAACATTAAGTCTGGAAAAGTAACTTGGGAAACGACTTTTACTTTTACTAAAAACGTAAATAAATTAGAGTCAATTTACAATCAGGACAAAGTAAGTGATATTGGAAACAAATTGATACTTGGCGCGCCATTAAACCCAAATTACAATTATGTTTATGATGGAGTTTGGCAAGAAAGCGAAGCCGCTCAGGCAGCCTCTTACGGAATGGCTCCTGGACAGGCAAGACCAAAAGATTTAAACGGAGATGGTAAATTTAATCAAGACGATAGAACAGTAATTGGAAATCCAAATCCAGAATGGCAAGGAAGTTTATATTCTAAATTAGTTGTCGGACAATTTGATTTTAATTTTTCTGTCTTAACAAGCCAAGGGCAGACTGTTTTAAGTACTTTCCACCAAAACTTTGCCGATGTAAGCGATAGAGGACGTCAAAAAATAGCAATGGATTACTTTATTCCAACAAATGGTACAGGAATCGAGGCTAATGCAAATAATACAAACCCAAGACCAGGACCTGTTGCAACAGGTGCAGGAGCCTATTGGTCTTCTCTTTTTGGGTATTATAGAGATGTTTCTTACGTGAAAATCAAAAATATATCTTTAGGTTACACTTTAGATTCTGAATTATTGAAAAAACTAAAAATTTCTAATTTCAGAATTTATGTGAATGTTCTAGATCCATTTGTGTTTACAGATTTTGATGGTTATGATCCAGAATGGGCAGCTTCTCCTTTTGGAGTAAACCGACCAGCGGCAGTAACTACACAATTAGGATTAAGTGTTAAATTTTAATAAAGATATTCAAATGAAAAAAATATTAGTAATGATAGGAATAATCGCTGCAGCTGTAAGTTCTTGTAGTGATTATATTGAAGAAGATAGCCGCTCTTTTGTACCGGCAGACGCAACATATAAAACAGCATCTGGATTCCAGTTATTGGTTAACACAAACTATGCTTGGCTAAAAGGAATTTATGGCGGAAACCCATGGCTTTTTGAAGCAGGAACCGATATGTATGCTGAAGGAAGAACTCCAGAACCAGCAGGATTAAGCCAGTATACACTTTTAATTCCTTCGTCAGACAACGTAGCCGATTTGTATACTTCTTGTTATCAGCAGATTCAAGCAGTAAACAAGACGGTATATTATTCTACAATTACAGAACAGACACCAAATTTAAATACACTTGTTGGTGAGGCACGTTATTTAAGAGCAAATGCTTATTTCTTATTAGTGCAGACTTATGGTGGTGTGCCGATTGTTTTAGATAATATTACCACTCCAGTTTTATCTTTTACAAGAAATACTGCTGAGGAAGTGTACACACAAATTATTGCAGATTTAGATTTTGCTTTGGCGAATGTTGGAACTACGGCTTATGGTACTACAGGAAGAGTAAATAAAAGAGCAGTAAACGATTTATTGGCAAAAGTATATTTAACAAGAGGATATGAAACTTTCGGAAAAGCAGATGATTTCTCTAAAGCAGCGACTTACGCCGATGCAGCAATTGCAGGTCAAACTTTAGCAATTGCATTCGATCAACTATTTAAACCAGGAAATGATCTAAATGCAGAAACGATTTTTTCTGTGCAATACGATAAAGCTTCTACAAGTACAGATCCGACAAAATTGGGGAACAATCAGTTTTACTATTTCAGTTCTTATTTAGGAGGAGCAGAAACAGGAGCTCCATTAAGAAGTTATAATTTATGTCCAACAGATTATGCTTTAGGCTTATATGAAAAAGGTGATGCAAGATGGAATGCTACTTTCATGACTGAAATTTTAGAAGGACCTGAAACAACAAACGGAGTTACAAAAACTATTTTATACTATCCGTACTACAGAAGCTCAAATCCATCTTCTTTAAAAATAAGACATTTTTACGAGCCAAAATGGTTTACAGCGGCAGATAAAGCGGCTTATATGACAACTAATGCTTCTAGATTAGCTTCGACATTTGTATATCACCCTTGGGGAGAATATTCTGCAGCTCATACGCTAATTAAAAACTTAGACTGTTATACTATTCCAGTTAAGAAATTTGACGATCCAGATCCAACTACTCCATCAAGTACAGGGCCTGTAAGTACAAGAGATATTATTGTTTCTAGACTTGGAGAAACGTACTTAGTTGCAGCAGAAGCTTATTTAAAAGCAGGAAATCCAGGAACAGGATTAGCTCGTTTAAATGAAGTAAGAAGAAGAGCAGGTGTTGCCAATGCAACTGCAACTCAATTTAATATCGACTATATCTTAGACGAAAGAGGACGTGAACTATTAGGAGAATACAAACGCTGGTTCGACTTAAAACGTACAGGAACTTTAGTAGCAAGAGCTTCAGCTCATAATTATAAAATTAAAGAAGCAAATTTTGTTGGTATAGATGGAAAGCTTAAAATTTTAAGACCAATTCCACAATCAGCTTTAGATTTGAATCAGAATAAAGATTTTCCTCAAAATCCTGGTTATTAGTAATTTGTTAGTTTTTTGAGAACTATGTTTTTTGAAGTAGTTAAAAAGGAGTTTGACTATAGTCGAACTCCTTTCTTAACTAAAAAGTAAAGATTAAAAATGCAAAAATTTAAGTTAATCTTAGTGTTGTTTTTTAATGTCCTTGTAATGCAAAGTCAGCAGTACCAAGTAGATACGTCGTATACCATAAAAAGCACTTACGCTAAGTTAATTAAGAAGCATCCGTTTATTACAATTCCAGAAATAAAAGCAAATCCAGATGTCAAAGAAATGTTCGATCTGGTTTACAATCAAGAGCAAGATCGTGTTTTGCATTTTGATGCTTTTATCAACACAAAAAAGAAAAAAAATCCAGCAGTGATTCTGATTCATGGCGGAGGTTGGAGATCGGGAAACAAAAGCCAAATGCAGTTTATAGGAAAAGAAATTGCAGCAAAAGGCTATTCTTGTTTTGCAATCGAATACAGATTATCATTAGAGGCAAAATATCCTGAAGGTGTTATTGATGTCAAGAATGCAATAAAATTTATAAAAGACAATGCGGCGAAATTTAAGGTAGATCCAAACAAAATTGCGGTTTTAGGCTGTTCTTCGGGAGGGCAAATGGCAGCTTTGATTGGTACAACAAATAATTATCTGCTTTTTGAAGATAAAAATTTTAAAAGCCGTTCTTCTTCAAAAGTTCATGCCATAATAGATGTTGACGGCGTTTTGGCATTCAAGCATCCAGAATCATCAGAAGGAGATATGGCAGCATTTTGGTTAGGAGGAAAATCAGATGAGATACCAGAAAATTGGAAAAATGCCTCGGCACTAAGTCATACAGACAAAAATACACCGCCCGTATTATACATCTGCAGCAGTATTCCGAGATTTCATGCAGGAAGAGACGATATGATTCAGATTTTGAACAATTATAAAATCTACAATGAAGTGCAGACGATTCCAGATTCGCCACATTCATTTTGGTTTTATGATCCTTGGTTTACACAAACAATCACGTACAGTGTACGATTTTTAGATAAAATTTTTAAATAATATAGAATACAGAAATGAAAGCAAAAATCACCACAGCAATTTTATTTTTCGCGGGTTTAACTGCCATAAACGCGCAGAAATACGATATTAAAAAGAACAAAACTTACGCCGAAATATCTGCAAAAACAGACGGAAAATGGGAAGGAAGAAAGTATAAAGGCGGCACTGTTTTTAAAAATGTGGACCGATTAAAATTGGCTCCTGAACATACAGATCACTCTTTCGACATTCGTTACGAAGGGCCAGGCTGGGAAAATAACAGAATTGGATACCGTTTGTATTTAGATTGGAGAAATGCTATCGATATCTTCGGAAAAAAGACTTCAGAGAACATCCTTCCACTTGTAGGTCAAGACGGATTTGATTCTTATCACAATATGAGCGATTGGGGAGCTGATATTTTAAAAGCTGGAAAAGGAATCGGAATTGGTTCTATCGATCGTTATTTAAACAGCGAAAAATTGCACTTCCGTGAAGTAGATTCAACAATTGCAACAGTGGCTAATAAATCGAACGAATCTATAGTAAAAGTAAATTACTATGGATGGAAAACAGCTTCAGATAAGATTGATTTTATTTCAGAATTGACTATTAAGCCAGATCAGCTTTATACACAGCATACAATTAAAGCTTCGCAAGCAATACAAGGAATCTGTACGGGAATTGTTAAGACAAAAACGGGTGAATTGCTTAAAAAAGAAAGCAAAAATAAAAAATGGGCATATTTGGCAACTTACGGAGAACAATCTTTGGTTCCAGACAAGTTAGGAATGGCAATTTTTTATGAAATTAGTACTATCGAAAATATTGCTGATACAGATTTAGATTATCTTTTAGTTTTTAAACCAACTACAAAAGCAGTGACTTTTTACCTTTTAGGGGCTTGGGAGCAAGAAGTAAACGGAATCAAAACAAAAGAAGAATTTGCACAATATTTAGACAAACAATTAGAAGTACTGAATAAAAAAGGCAAAATGTAATTTTATGCGTAAATCTCTTTCTACAAAGTTCATTTTTGGAAATATTCTGGTTTTACTGCTGATTTTTGGAAATAAAATCAATGCGCAAAATCAAACAAGTACAGAAAAAAATGTTATTCCTTACGATTTAAAATGGTCGGAACGAACAGCACTTTCTATTTTAAATAAATATCCGAATGCTTGGCAGCTTGACGGAAATGAAAAGCCAAAATGGGATTATAAAATGGGTTTTGTATTGTCGGGATTTGAAAAATTATATCAAAAAACAAACCATAAAAAATACCTGAATTACATCAAAGAATATGTTGATGGAATGATTGACAGTACGGGAAATATCAAAAAATATGATATCAATGAGTATAATATTGATTGTTTAAATCCGGGAAAACTGCTGTTTAATTTATATGATATAACAAAAGATTCTCGCTATCTGAAGATTATTGGGCAGCTTAGAAATCAGTTAGAAAGTCAGTCGAGAACACCAAGCGGAGGATTTTGGCACAAACAGATTTACCCAAACCAAATGTGGATTGACGGTTTGTATATGGCTGAACCTTTTTATGCGCAGTTTACTGTTAAGTACGAAAAGGGAAAAAGTCTGGATGATATTGCGAAACAATTTGAATTGGTTCAGAATCATCTTGTAGATCAAAAAACAGGTTTGGTTTACCAAGCGTGGGACGAAAGTAAAGAGATTGCGTGGGCAGATAAACAAACGGGAAATTCGCCTACAATCTGGGGAAGAGGAATTGGATGGTACATGGTGGCGCTGGTCGAAACGTTAGATTATTTCCCGAAATCGCACCCAAAACATAAAGTTCTGGTGGAGTATTTGAATCAGATTGCCAAAAATGTGAATCAATACAAAAGCGAAAACGGACTTTGGTATCAAGTTGCTGATAAACCAGAATTGTACGGAAATTATGTAGAACCATCAGCTTCTGGAATGATTATTTATGCTTTTGCAAAAGGAGCTAATAAAGGCTATTTGGCTTCAAGCTACAAAACCACAGCTAAAAAATCTTTTGACAATTTTGTAAAAGAATTTGTGAAAGTAGATAAAAAAGGAGAAGTGAATGTTTTGAATGTTTCATCAAATGTAGGTTTGGGCGGAAAACCATTTCGCGACGGAACAAACAGTTATTATCTACTTTCTAAAACAAAAGAAAACGGTGCAATTGGATTGGGGGCTTTTTTATTAAGTGCGATCGAATTGGATAAATAAATGTTTTTAATGGATAAAAAGAAAAAATATTTTGGTTTACTGCTTGTAATTATTAGTCTGCTGTTTTCATTTATGAATGCAAGAGCTCAAGAAAAGACAATGGTTATTTCTAAAGACTTAAAGTGGTCTGAAAGAATGGCTCTCTCTATTATGAAGCGTGACCCAAAAGCTTGGCAGATTGATAATAACGAAAAACCAAAATGGGATTATAAGTTAGGTCTTATTATGACTGCTTTTGAGAATCTGTACAATAAAACACATAATCCTATTTATTTCAATTACGTTAAAGAGTATTACGAAACAGTTATAAACGATTCGGGTGATATTCTAAATTATAAACTAGACGATTACAATATTGATTATATAAATGCTGGCAAAGGACTTTTTGAAATTTATAAACAAACCAAAGAGGATCGTTATCTTAAAGCGTTGCAGCTTTTAAGAAAACAATTGGAAACGCATCCGAGAACAAATTCCGGAGGTTTTTGGCATAAGAAAATTTACCCAAATCAAATGTGGTTGGATGGATTGTATATGGGAACTCCTTTTTATGCACAATATACAGCTAAATTTGAACAAGGAAAAAGTTTTGATGATATTGCAAAACAGTTTGAGCAGATTCACCAGCATACTTTAGACCAAAAAACGGGTCTTCTTTTTCATGCTTGGGATGAAAGTAAAAAAATGGATTGGGCTAATAAAGAAACGGGAACATCTCCCAATTTTTGGTCTCGATCTATAGGCTGGTATATGATGGCTTTGGTTGATGTTTTAGACTTTATGCCAAAAGAACATCCGAAAAGAAAAGAACTTATCCAGTATTTGAATGAGATTTCGAAAGCTGTTGCAAAATATCAAGATAAATCAGGATTATGGTATCAAGTTACAGATGCTGGAAATAGAAAAGGAAATTACCTTGAAGCGTCTGGTTCTGAAATGTTTGTTTACGCTTTTGCAAAAGGAGTAAAAAAAGGGTATTTGCCAAAAAACTATAAAAAGTTAGCAGAAAAAGGATTTGACGGAATTACAAAGAAATTGGTTACGGTAGATCCAGACGGAGAAATACATATTACTCAAGTTTGTGCTAGTGCAGGGTTAGGAGGAAATCCTTATCGTGATGGATCTTATGAATATTATATAAGCGAAAAAATAAAAGTGGATAATTCCCATGGATTAGGGCCTTTTATTTTAGCGGCAGTTGAATTAGAAAAATAGTAGAATTTAAATAAATTTTGAAATGAAAAATAGTAGAAAGCAAAGTTATTTTATGTCGATTTTGATGGCTTGTTTTATGACCATTACAAGTTGTAAAGTAACATCGCAGGAACCAGCAAAAGAGATTTTGATTGGAAAGAATGCAAAATGGTCTGATAAAATGGCCTTGACATTGATGAAACGCCATCCAGAATCGTATATGATAGATGATGCTAAGAAACCAAAATGGGATTATGTTCACGCTTTAGTTTTACATTCAATAGAAGAGCTTTACAAAAAAAATCCAGATCCTAGATATAAAGCTTATGTAAGAAGTTATGTCGACCAATTTGTACAGGCAGACGGAAGCATTACTACGTATGAATTTGAAAAATACAATATTGACTTAGTATTGCCAGGACGTCTTCTTTTTGATGTATATGCTAGTTCAAAAGAAGATAAATATTTAAAAGCGTTGCAATTAATTCGTAAACAGCTTTCAGAACAGCCAAGAACACAAAGCGGCGGATTCTGGCACAAACAAATTTATCCAAACCAAATGTGGTTGGATGGTTTGTATATGGGAGAGCCATTCTACGCAGAATACACAGCTAAATTCGAAAACGGAAAAAGCTTTGATGATATCGCAAAACAATTTGAAGTGATTCAGCTTAAAGCAACAGATCCCAAAACAGGATTATTATACCACGGATGGGACGAAAGCAAACAAATGCCTTGGGCAAATAAAGAAACAGGAAACTCTCCAAACTTCTGGTCTAGATCTTTGGGCTGGTATGTAATGGCTTTGGTTGATGTTTTAGATTACATGCCAAAAGATCATCCAAAAAGAAAAGAGTTGATTCAGTATTTAAACAATGTTTCTGAGGCTTTACTAAAATTCCAAGATAAATCTGGATTGTGGTATCAAGTTACAGATAAAGGCGGTGAAAAAGACAATTATTTAGAAGCTTCTGGATCTGCAATGTTTTCATATGCTTTTGCAAAAGGAGCAAACAAAGGATATTTGCCATCTAAATTTAAAAAAGCAGCCAACAAAGCTTTTGACGGATTAACAACTGTATTAATCAAAAAAGTAGATCAAGATGGAGGGATTACATTAACAAACTGTTGCCAAGTAGCAGGTTTAGGTGGTAATCCATATCGTGACGGATCTTACGAATATTACGTAAACGAAAGAAAAAAAGACAACGACCCTAAAGCAACAGGGCCATTTATTTTGGCAGCTTTGGAATTGAATAGATAATTTTTTTGAAGTTATGAGTTATGAATGTTCAGCTTTGTCTTGCTGAGCGAAGTCGAAGCATCTCAAAGTAACTCTTAAGAATAAGCAAGTTACAAACCCGACAGGTTTTTAAAACCTGTCGGGTTTAAAAAAAAAGAACAGTTAAAAATGAAAAACATAAAAATCATCCTATTCCTATTATGCATTATTCCTTTCCAGAAGAATACCGCACAAGTCTGGACGCCAGATAACGGAGATGGAACATTCACCAATCCGATTATTCATGCCGATTATTCAGATCCAGATGTTGTTCGCGTAGGCGATGATTATTATATGACAGCTTCTTCTTTTAATTGTATTCCGGGGTTACCGATTTTACATTCAAAAGACTTGGTAAATTGGAAAATTATAAGCTACGCTTTGGCTAAACAGCCTCCATTTGAAACCTACAATAGTGTACAGCACGGAAACGGAGTTTGGGCGCCAAGCATCAATTATCACAACAACGAATTTTACATCTATTATCCAGATCCAGATTTCGGAATTTATATGATAAAAGCTAAAAAAGCGGAAGGGCCTTGGTCTGAGCCACTTTTAGTTAAAGCAGGAGTTGGATTGATAGATCCGAGTCCGCTTTGGGACAATGATGGCAAAGCTTATTTGGTGCATGCTTTTGCAGGAAGCCGCGCTCAGATTAAAAGTTTGTTAGTTGTATGTACTATGAATCCTGAAGGAACGGTAGTGAATAATGATGAAGTTATGGTTATTGACGGACACGAAAGCGAAGGCACAATTGAAGGGCCAAAATTTTACAAAAGAAATGGATATTATTACATTTTTGCACCAGCAGGAGGAGTTCCAACAGGATGGCAGACTGTTTTAAGATCGAAAAATGTTTTCGGACCTTATGAAAAAAAGAAGGTTCTAGAACAAGGTTCGACCGCAATAAATGGGCCGCATCAAGGGGCTTGGGTAACAACTCAGACAGGCGAAGATTGGTTTTTCCATTTTCAGGATAAAGGCGCTTATGGACGAATTGTGCATCTGCAACCAATGAAATGGGTGAATGACTGGCCGGTTATGGGAGAAGATTTCGATAAAAATGGAATAGGCGAGCCTGTAACAACGTACAAGAAACCAAATGTTGGCAAAAAATATCCGATTGAAGTTCCAGCAACTTCAGATGAATTTAACGAGCCAAAATTAGGATTGCAATGGCAATGGCAGGCAAATAAACAGACCAACTTTGGTTTTCCAACTAGTTTGGGTTATTTGAATTTGTTTTGCAATACCACAACCAAAAATATTTTTAATGCTCCAAATTTACTCTTGCAAAAATTTCCAGCAGAAGAATTTACGGCGACTACAAAATTGACTTTTAACGCAAGATTAAATGGAGAAAGTACAGGTTTGATCGTTATGGGCTTGGATTATAGTTATCTGAATTTCAAAAATGAGAACGGAAAATTATATCTGAATCAGAAAACAGGAACTTTTGATAAAACGGTTTCAGAGACTGAAACCAAGCCTGTATTAATTGAGCAAAACACAATTTATTTAAGAGTAAAAATTAGCAAAGGTGCAATCTGTAGTTTTTCGTATAGTTTAGACGATAAAAATTACCAAACCATAGGAAAAGATTTTACTGCTAAAGAAGGAAAATGGATTGGAGCTAAAGTCGGAGTTTTTGCTCTAGGCGAGATAATTAAAAATGATTCAGGGAATGTTGCTGTTGATTGGTTCAGAGTAACAAAATAGCTAGGAAATGATACAGTTTAAAAAACAAATAATGCTTTTTTTATGCCTTTGCAGTTTTGCTGTAAATGCTCAGAATACTTATAAAAGATGGTCAGATGTTATTCGCAAGAGTGATGCCGCTTGGTTTGCAACCGCAGACGCAAAAAGAGTAGCAGAAAATGTACTGCTCTACCAAAGAGATATAGGAGGCTGGCCAAAAAATATTCAAATGCAGGATGAGCTGAACGAAAAGCAGAAAAAAGATTTGATTGCTCTTAAAAAAACAACTGTCGAAACTACTACCGATAACGGAGCAACTTGTCAGGAAATGCTTTTTATGTCTAGAATGTATGCGCAGGTCAAAGACGAACGTTACAGAGAATCTTTCTTAAAGGGGCTAAATTATCTTTTGGAAGCTCAATATCCAAACGGAGGATGGCCTCAGTTTTATCCGTTAAAAAAAGGATATTATACGCACATTACTTACAATGATGATTCGATGGTTAATATTATGAACGTAATAAAAGCCGTAGCAGACGAATCGGATTATTACAGTATTAAACCTTCAAAAGAAATTGTGGAAAAATGCAGAAAATCATTTGATAAAGGAATCGATTGTATTTTAAAAACACAATACAAGCAAAATGGCGTTTTAACCGCCTGGTGCGCGCAGCATGATGAAGTGACTTTGGCTCCAGCAAATGCAAGAGCTTTTGAATTGGCTTCGTTAAGCGGTTATGAATCAGCAAAAATAGTATTGCTTTTAATGTCGATTGACAAACCGTCAAGAGAAGTTGTTACCGGTGTAAAAAGCGCTGTAGAATGGTTCGGAAAAACTAAAATTACCAATTTAGAAGAAAAAAGAGTTTTAAACGACGCTGGAAAAATTGTAGATAAAAAAATGATTCCAGCAACAAATGCCAAACCAATCTGGGCAAGATTTATGGATTTGGAAACCAATGAACCTTTCTTTTGTGACCGTGACGGAATCAGAAAAAAAGCATTGGATCAAATAGGATCAGAAAGAAGAAATGGCTATTCATGGTACTCAGATGCACCTCAGGAAGTTTTAAAAAGATTTCCAGACTGGGCAGTTAAAAACGGTACAAAAGTAGGGGCAGCCGAAAAGAAAATTATAGATTATATTACTGTAGCACAAGATGGTTCGGGAGATTTTACCAAAATTCAGGATGCAATTTATGCGACACCGGCTTTTCCTTATGAGAAAGTAACTATTTTTATTAAAAACGGAATTTACAACGAAAAAGTTCGAATTCCAGAATGGAATACTCATGTATTTCTAAAAGGTGAAAGTAAAGAAAATACCATTATTACTTTTGATGATAATTTTTCAAAAATAGCTTTAGGCAGAAACAGCACTTTTTATACCTATACACTTTTGGTTGAAGGAGACGATTTTACAGCATCAAATCTAACGATTAAAAATACTTCTGGCGAACACGGACAAGCGATTGCTTTATCAGTTGTAGCTAATCGCGCTAAGATTACGAATTGTAGACTTTTAGGAAATCAAGATACTTTGTACTTGTCTGGAAAAGATGCCAAACAATATTTTAAAGATTGTTATATTGAAGGAACAACCGATTTTATATTTGGAGGCGCAACAGCTCTATTTGAAAATTGCACTATTCACAGTATAAAAAGTTCTTATATCACAGCAGCTTCAACCCCCGAAGGAACTTCGTTTGGTTTTGTTTTCAAAAATTGTAAACTGACCGCAGATCCAGAGGCAAAAGAGGTGTATTTAGGAAGGCCGTGGCGTATTTATGCCAAAACAGTTTTTATAAACTGCGAAATGGGAAAACAAATAAAACCAGAGGGTTGGGAAAATTGGTCTAAACCAGAAGCTGAAAAAAAAGCTTTTTATGCCGAATACAATTGCACTGGCGAAGGTTTTCAGCCATCTAAAAGAGTGAAGTGGTCGTTTCAGCTTTCAAAAAAAGAAGCAACACAATATTCGATAGACAATATCCTTAAAGATAAGATTGCGAATTGGTATTCTCTTTAGCCTCAGTCGCAGTTTCAGTCGGCACCGAAAACTGGGACTGGGACTGCGACTAGCACGCACTTAAAATAAAAAAACATGAATTTCAAATACTTCTTTCTAATCTTCCTTTCGTGGGCATCATTTGCACAGAATAGCGATTTTCCGTCAGCTAAAGTGGATTCTATTGTGAAACGAATTCAGCTTCCAATAATAACTTCCTATCGGATTAATGTTTTGACATTAGGTGCCAAAGGCGATTCTATTACAGATAATAAAAAGGCTTTTGATAAAGCAATGGCTTTGTGCAAAAAAAATAAAGGCGGAACAATTATAGTTCCAAGAGGAATTTATAAAATCAACGGACCGATACATTTTGTAAGCAATGTAAACCTTAGAATTGAAAAAGGGGCTAAAATAAAGTTCAGTGATAATCCGAAAGATTATCTTCCAATGGTTTTAACAAGCTGGGAAGGGACGATGTTGTATAATTACAGTCCGCTTATTTATGCTAATAATTGCACGAATATTTCCATTTCTGGAGAAGGAACAATTGACGGAGAAGGAGGAAAGACTTGGAAAACTTTTAAAGCAAAAGAAAACGAAGGCAAAAACCGAAGCCGTGAAATGAATCACAATAACACTCCATTAGAAGAAAGAAAATTTGGAGAAGGCTATTTTTTAAGACCACAAATGATTCAGTTTTTAAATTGCAAAAACATTTTAGTCGAAAATATCAGAATCGAAAATTCGCCGTTTTGGTGTCTGCATCTTTTAAAATCAGAAAGTATTACCATTCGCGGGATAAGTTACAAATCCTTAAATCACAATAATGACGGAATCGATCCAGAATACGCAAAAGACGTTTTAATTGAAAATGTCACTTTTGACAACGGAGACGACAATGTTGCCATAAAAGCAGGAAGAGATCATGAAGGAAGAGCTAATGCAGCAACGCCTAGCGAGAATATTGTAATTAGAAATTGCAATTTTAAAGGACTTCATGGTGTGGTAATCGGGAGCGAAATGTCGGCTGGAGTTCAGAATGTATTTGTAGAAAATTGCAAAACGGCAGGATATTTAAAAAGAGGCATTTATTTAAAAACCAATGCCGATCGTGGAGGTTATATCAAAAATATATTTGTTCAAAATATTCAATTGGATCAAGTAGAAGATTGTCTATACATTACGTCAAATTATCACGGAGAAGGCAAAGGTTATCAATCCGATATATCAAATGTATATTTCTCTAATATCACTTGCAACAAAGCATCAGAATCTGGTATCGTAATTCAAGGATTTGCAGATAAAAAAATCAAGAATATCTCTTTAAAAAACATAGAAATCAAAGAAGCCAAAAATGCACTCTCGAATGAAAACGCAGAAAACGTTTTAATGACAGATGTTTTTATAGGTAAAAGAGCAACAGTGCCTACAGCAGTTTCAAAGCATTAGATTTTTAACCTCATTTTATAGCTAAGCGTTTTTTTTAACGCAAAGCACACAAAGAAAGCGCAAAGTTCGCAAAGGTTTAATAAAAGGAGGCAAAGGCTCAAAGGTTCAGAGATTCAAAGATTTTTCGTAGAGATGCACTGCAGTGCATCTACATAAAGAATATCCACAAAGCTTTGTGTCCTCATTGACAAAGTAAATAAAGAATAAAAAACTTAGCGAACTTTGCGTAACCTTAGCGCACTTTGCGTTAAAAAAACACTTCGCAATACAACCACTCAGCATTAAAAAAAACAAAAGAAAATGAAAAAATATATCTTTCTAGCGTTACTTATCACCACAGTAAGTTTTGCCCAAAAAACATCCTTGTATTGCATTGGAGACTCTACAATGGCAAATAAAAAAGATCCGGATAAAAATCCAGAACATGGTTGGGCTCAGGTATTGCAGCCTTTTTTCAAAGAAAACATAACAGTAATCAATAAAGCAGTAAACGGACGAAGCACTAGAAGCTTTATCAATGAAAAACGTTGGGATTCTGTTTATAACAAACTTGAAAAAGGAGATTATGTTTTTATAGAATTTGGGCATAATGATCAGAAAATAGAAGATTCAGTACGTTTCACCAATCCGCATACAGCTTACAGATACAACCTAATTCGTTTTGTAAAAGAAAGTAGAGAAAAAGGTGCTATTCCGATATTATTAACTTCTATTTCAAGACGTAACTTTAACGAAAAGGGAGTTTTAGTACCAACACATGGTGATTATCCTTTAGAAACCCGATTGGTTGCACAGGAGTACAATGTGCCTTTTATAGATTTAGAGTACTACACTGAATTATTAGAACAATCTTACGGGCCAGAAAAATCAAAGCAACTTCATCTCCATTTCAAAGCGGGAGAAAATGCTTTTTATGATACAGATAAAGCTGATGATACGCACCTTTCCTTGTTAGGAGCAAATAAAATCGCTGAAATAGTAATTAACCAAATTAAGCTTTCGAAAGACGCTTCGCTAAAGAATCTAAAAAGCGGAATTAAGTAAAACGTTTTTAAGTTTAAAGTAATTAAAAGGAAGGGGAAATTTGTATTTTCCCTTTTTTGTTTTTGGTATTTCATGTAAAAAGAAGATAAAAAAGTAAAGATTAAAGAAATAAATATTGCCCTATTTTAATATTATAAAAGCTTCTAAGTCTATTTAGTACTTTTTTGTTGATATACTTTTGCCTTGAATAATATACCTAAGAAGACAAAAATTATGAAAGCGGCTAATTTTTCATTAGAGTTTCAGTTAAATATTTCTGAAATTAGAAAACTTAACAAAATGTACTTTGAACACTTGTTTAAAGAGCGTCTAATCTATGTTTTTTTCGTCGTGGCATTAATTGTGCTTTTTCTTGATTTTATTGATGAAGCTGATTTTTTTCAATGGCTGATAAGTTGTCTCGTTACACTTGTTTTTTTAGTAGTCATTCAATTCTTTTTTCTGGACGCTATTTCTAGAAAGATTTTCTGCCTAACAAAATGGCTTATCCAGTATCACAAATTTTATAGCAGATATAAACTCACTTTTACCTATTCTGATGTTTGCGTTCGATCTCCGTTAAGAGACTTAAAACATAAATGGACAAAAATTGAAAAAGTTATTTCGACTAAAAATTTCCTTTTTCTCTATGTAAAAGAAAGAAATGCTTATATAATTTCTATTTCAAAGAAAGATCACAATTGTCAAAAGATTGAAGAATTGGTTTCATTTGTTGAAAATCATGTGATGCATGTGATAAAGGTCTAATGCATTTTTAATAACCACATCAAATACCTTATTCTGATTGTTTTATGGCTTATTGGAGCTAATGAATTATCTATGCCACTCTAATTTTGCTACATATTTTAGTAGTGAATCCTTCAATTAATCAAGGGTTTACTGTTTTAAAAAAACAAAAGGATGCAAAAGGAGCGAGTTTTAGTGGTTGATAATCAAGGTTTTTTTCTAAAAATGTTTAAAAGAAAATTTAAAGATGAGTTTGAATTTTTAGAAAAATCTTTTACTGATCAATGTGAAGGGACAAAAAATCAATATGATCGAACTATTTATGTAGTTTATAAGAGAGAAGAATTGCTTAGTTTTTTACAAGAGGAAAAAAGAGCAAATACTCTGGTTTGTTTGTTTAATGGGCAACTTTACAGGAGCTTATCTTTTCTAGAGGGAATCAATAATTTGATTTTGTTTGATGAATCAAAAACGAGTCGTGAAATTTTTAAAGAAGTAAAGCTCTTTTTGAAAAAGAAATTAGATTTCAAAAAAGAACAAAAGACAGTGAGGCCATCTAATCCATCACAATCAAAGTTTAATGAATATTACAAAGCAATGTATTTTTTAATGTGAAGTAATTTATTTTATTTTATTTTTTATATTTTTTCGATCATATTATTTGATAATAATGTGTTTAAATTGCAGGGTAATTGTTGTTCGTTATCCTGCTTTTTATTTTATATTGATTTTCAGTTTTTTTTAAAGTTTTTGATTTTTAAGTGTTAATATAACAATTAAAAATCTTAAATTGTTCTGAAAAAATAAAGAATAAAAAAAGTATGAAAAAAAGAGTCTTATTTTATCTTCCAATTACTTTAGTTACAGTATTATTAGCGAGTTGCAAAGTTTCTCAAAATGTATCAGTAAAAACAATTGTTTTAAAAAATAGTAGTTCTCAGGCGCTCTCGCAAAAAGCAATTTCTATAAAAAGAGAGAATATAGGAGAAAGCAATGTAAAAGGAGTTTTCCCTATTTTAATTTCAAAAAAAGATACGATTCCAGCCCAGACAAACGATCTTAATGGCGATGGAAAATGGGATGAACTTTTCTTTACAACTGATTTTTCAGCAAACGAAGAAAAAGTCATTCAGTTAAAATGGTCTGATATAGATCCGAAGTTTACGATAAAAACCAGTGCGCGTTTTGGAAAAAGAGAAGGAAAGGATCTTCCTGTTCATCCAGATACACAAGAGGTTTTAATGGCAAATCAGGTTCATAAAAAATTAGGTTATCAAAAATACCAAACAGACGGACCGACTTGGGAGAATGACAAAGTTGGTTTTAGACATTATCTAGATGGAAGAAATTCTAAAGATGTATTTGGGAAAAAGCTTCCAGGAATAACGCCCGAAAACGTTGGGATAAATAGTAAAGGCGCGGTTGAAGATAATTATCACGTAATGTACGATTGGGGAAGAGATATTTTTCCTGTTGGGAATTCTGTTGGTTTAGGCGGTTATGCATTGCTGATTGACAATAAAATAAACCGACTTGGAATTTTAGGTAATGACACCATAAATAATGTAGAAAAGACGACTTTTAAAATTGTTGCAGAAGGACCGGTAAACTCTGTTTTAAGCTACCATTATCAAAACTGGAAAGCCTCTGGAAATCTTTATCAAGTACAGGAAACAACTTCTATTTGGCCTGGAATGTATGGTTATAAAAATACTGTTTCAATAGATGGTATTAAAGGCAAAGAGACATTTCTGGCTGCAATTTCTAATTTGAATAATAAAAATCCGCTACAGGTTATAGAAGCTGGAGATTGGGTATGTCTAATTCAGCACGATTATTTGACTTATGAACGCCAATGGATTTTAGGAACAGCGATTTTAGTTCCTGCAAATATTTATCAAGGTTATATTGAAGCTCCTAAAACAGGACAGCTGACTGATTCGTATTTGGCAAAATTAAAAGTTGATAATAAGAAAGAAATTAGTTATTATGCGATTGCAGCTTGGGAATTGAGTGCAGATAAAGGTTTTAATGATTCTGCATTTTTCACTAATTATGTGACCAATTTAGCCAAACAGCTTTCTGCTAAAATAAAAATCGAAGTAAAGTAATTTGAAACGATAGGCTGTTGTACAAATGAGAGAGTTTTTAATTGTTTTAGCTTTTATAAGCGGATTGAATTTTTCTTTCTCGCAGCAGGTAACTGATGTTTTTCCTGATGGCACCCCCATCAGCAGCTGGTTTAAAAACGATCAGAAATTGCAATTAAAGGATTTAGGAAAGCAATATCGTATAACAGATTTTGGAGCTAAAAAAGACAGCACAATAATCCAAACGCAAGCCATTCAGGCAATAATTGATCTTGCATCGGCAAATGGTGGCGGTGTAATTGTAGTACCGAAAGGAGTATTTTTGAGCGGCGCTTTATTCTTTAAACCTAAAACGACTTTGTATTTAGCCAAAGGAGCAGTTTTAAAAGGCTCGGATAACATTATTGATTATCCAATTATGGCTTCAAGAATGGAAGGACAAAATCTGGATTATTTTCCCGCCTTGGTGAATGCTTATGGGGTAGATCATTTTTCTATTTCGGGAGAAGGAACAATAAACGGAAATGGAAAAAAGTTTTGGGAAACTTTCTGGAAAAGACGTAGTGAGAATCCTGATTGCACGAATCTTGAAGTCTCTAGGCCAAGATTAATTTTTGTATGGAATTCAAAAAATGTTCAGTTTCAGGATGTAAAATTGATTAATTCAGGATTTTGGACGAATCACTTTTATAAATGTAATAATGTAAAACTGCTGAATCTTTACATCTTTTCGCCACATATTGAAATTAAAGCGCCAAGTACCGATGCCATTGATCTTGATGTCTGCGAAAATGTTTTGATAAAAAACTGCTATATGTCCGTAAATGATGACGCAGTTGCTTTGAAAGGAGGAAAAGGCCCTTACGCAGATAAAGATCCAAATAACGGCCCTAATAAAAACATTATAATTGAGGATTGTACATTTGGATTTTGCCATTCGGCTTTAACCAATGGAAGTGAAGCGATTCACAATCGAAATGTAATTTTTAGAAATAGCCAAATAAAAGGAGCTTCTAGAATGTTGTGGCTAAAAATGAGACCAGACACGCCACAGCGATACGAATATATTGTAGTCGAAAACATTCAAGGTGAAGCAGAAACTGGACTTGCCATTTTTGCTTGGCGACAGTTTTATGATTTGAAAAACCGTCAAGATGTTCCTTTATCTTATGGCGATCAGATTACTTTAAAAAATATCAATCTTAAGTGCACTAATTTTTATGGTGTGGAAAAAGATCCCAATGTGAGATTGAGTAATTTTAGATTTGAAAATCTAAATATAGAGTCTGTAAAAACTAAGATGGATAAAAGCATTATAGACGGACTTGTTTTAAAGAATGTGCACCTAAACAAGACTCTTATTGAGTAAAATTTTCCTTTTTTGAGGAATTTTTCCGCTCAAAAATTAACAAATAGAAGAGGTATAAGCCATCTTTTTGGATGAAATTACTTTTAATTTGATACTTTCTGGAGAGTATTAAAACAGTTGTTATAAAAACACTTTCAAAGTAAGTTGTTGATTGCTAATGTATTATATTTGCTGGTTTTTAATAAAGAACAGAAGTCAATTTATTGTAAAGGAAATGAATGAAAAACTGCATTAAATTTAACAGCAAAATTGTTGTAACTATCACACAAACTTTTATTTTTGTGGCTTAATTTAACAATATATAAGCATGAAAGATTTATTAGTAAAAATCAACGCCGAAATTGAAACATTCAAAGCTGAAGCTGAATCTTTGACTGAAAAAGGAATTAAAGCTGCTGGACCAAGAGCACGTAAATCAACTTTAGAAATTGAAAAACTTTTAAAAGAGTTTAGAAAAGTTTCTATCGAAGAATCAAAAAAATAATACAACTAAAACCTCGTCAATCGACGAGGTTTTTTTTTGTCGAAAAGTTTTGAGAGTTAGGAGTTAAGGGTTAGGAATAAAGAATAAAGAATAAAGAATAAAGAATTAAGAATTAAGAATTAAGAATTAAGAATTAAGAATTAAGAATTAAGAATTAAGAATTAAGAATTAAGAATTAAGAATTAAGAATTTCTCTTAACTTCTAAAAAAACTTAGAATCTTAGCATCTTAGAACCTTAGCATCTTTTAAAAAAAACTATATCCACTTTAGCTTAGTGGCAATGGAGCATGCTTCGGCGGTATTATTAACTTTCATTTTCTCCAAAATATTTTGCCGATGACGGCTTACAGTATTGATGCTAATAAATAGGATCGTTGCAATCTCTTTACTTTGTTTTCCTGCTTGAAGCATTTTAAGAATTTCTTTTTCTCTTGCAGAAAGAAAGAATTCATTTTCTTTCACATTCTGTTTTACAATATTTCCAGTTGCAGTATTTATTATTGCACCTTCATAGTCAAGGGCTAGTGAAAAATCAAAATTATAAAAACAAAGTGCCAATTCTACATCTTCGTACTGATTTGAAAAATAGAACATTTTGTGCAATAAAGATTTCCCTGCGGTTTCGTCATTCATTCTTAATTTACTGATTACACAAAAGTTTCTTCGTTCCTCAGTCGGAATCGTTTTTATGAACTGAAAAAAATGAAGTTCTAAAAGATATTTTTGCAGTACATCATCTGAGTTTAATTT
This sequence comes from Flavobacterium tyrosinilyticum, assembly GCF_023656565.1. Lineage (GTDB taxonomy): Bacteria > Bacteroidota > Bacteroidia > Flavobacteriales > Flavobacteriaceae > Flavobacterium > Flavobacterium tyrosinilyticum. The sequence goes on along the minus strand of NZ_JAMOKG010000003.1, from coordinate 286,772 downwards.
GCCAAAAAGCTCTTCTTCCCAAATACTCTCAATTTCTTGCACTTGATCTTCTTTGAAAATTTCAAGTTCTTGAGCAATTTTGCCCGAATAGATGTAACTTTTATTGTTGTATAAATCGCTTAAAACGGCAATGCCATTTTCTAAATCAGCAAAATTTTGTGCCATTTCCTGACACGTTTTTAAAACCTTTTTATTATTTAAGTTTCTTGAGTTTTTTTGCTCCAAAAGCTGTTTGCTCAAATCATCTTTTATGTTTTTCATAAAAATGGTTATTTATAAGTATTGCCTTATGTTTTTCTGCCGAATATATTTGTATGATTATATGGACTGAAATATAATAAAAAATGGGGTTTAAAATAATTATAAAATTCTTAATCATTTTACTTGACTTATTACCAAGTTGTTTGAGGTAAACATATTGCTCAAAAGGCTTTGTGTGAAAGTTGAGTGAATTGATTAATTAATGCTTAATAAATCAAAATCATGAAAAATCTTCTTTTAATCATTTTTTTTATAAGTATAATTGCCGTTCAAGCACAAAATTCCACCATAAAAAGGCTTGACGGAAGTACAATTTCTACCGATAGTTTGACCGCCACTATTGAAAACCTGATGAGCAAAGCCGATGTGAAAGGATTGGCTATAACCGTGTTTAATGCCAAAAAACCTGTTTACATGAAGACTTTTGGCTTTAGTAATGTCGAAACCAAAAAGAAGTTAGAGTTGCAGACTAATCTTTATGGAGCTTCTTTGAGTAAAGCGGTTTTTGCTGTTTTGGTTATGAAATTAGCAGAAGAAGGAGTCATAACATTAGACAAGCCACTTCAGGATTATCTTCCGAAACCAATTTATGAATATGATTTTAAAGTATGGCACGAAGATTTTACAGAATTAAAATCATATCCAGAATATAAAAAAATAACTGCTAGAATGTGTCTCGATCATACTTCTGGCTTGCCGAACTGGCGTTGGTTTGAATCTGATGAAAAGCTCAAAGTTAAGTTTGAGCCAGGAACAAGGTACAGTTATTCGGGTGAAGGGCTTACCTATCTTCAAGTGGTTTTGGAAAAAATTACTGGAAAAACCTTAGAAGAAATGGCTCAGGAAAGAATATTCAAACCGCTAGGAATGTCAAATTCAAGTTATAAATGGCAAGAGAAATTCGAAAAAGATTATGCCTACGGATATGATGAAAACGGAAAAATGCAGGAAAAAGACAAAGACAATGCACCCAGAGGAGCAGGAACGCTAGAAACTACGTTAGAAGATTATAGCAAGTTTATAACAGCAATTTTGAATAAAAAAATATTGAATGCTAAATCATACAAAGAAATGTTTAGTCCACAGATTCGCATTCGTTCTAAAAACCAGTTCGGACCAGGAGCATTAGAAGATGGAAACTGGAATGATAAAACAGAACTTTCATACGGTCTAGGCTGGGGATTAGTAAAGAGCCCGTATGGTTATGGCGCTTTTAAAGAAGGGCAGGGATCAGGCTTTCAGCACTACGGAATTGTTTTTCAAGATAAAGGAACTGCAATGGTCATCATGTCGAACAGTTATCCAACAGGAAAAATAATTAAGTATTTACTGGAAACAGGAATAAAAGACACCTATACACCATGGGAATGGGATCAATATATTCCATATGATAAAAAATGAGTTTCTAAGTTTCTAAGGCGCTAAGAAAAAAAACTCAGTATCTTAGTATCTCAGTATCTCAGTATCTCAGTATCTTAGCATCTTAGATTAAATCGAATTTCTATCAATAAAATTAAAAGGCACTTTTACCTGACCTTTTTCTTTGTTCAAAATCATTCTTGCGGCAGTTTCTCCCATTACATTAAAATCAGTTGACATTACAGTAATGCCAAGCAAATCTTTTAAAGGGGTATCGTTGTATGAAATGACACCTATATCTTTTCCTAAAACAAACTCTTCATCGCGAATCTGTTTCACTAAATTGACTAGATCAGATTCTTCAATAGTGATAAATAAATCTCCTTTTTTAAGAATCATATCATCGTAAACTTCACTCAGAATTTCAAAATTGATTTCGTGTTCCACACAGAATTTTCTAAATCCGTGCAAAATTCTTCTCGGATAAGGATAAACCGCTTTATCAGGATATACTAGAATTAAACGCTTGTATTTTGATATTTTAGAAAGACCTTCTTTTAAGGCATTATAAATGTCATTTTCAAAATCCTGGTAAATCTTAATGACATCGTTACCTGTTCCTAATTTTATATTATCTAAAACTACGAGTTTTTCTTGTGGGATTTTTTTAATGGCATTTACAACATCATCAGTAAAGCTCAAATGTTTTAATTCATCTGTTTTAAAGTGCGTTGTAATAACATAATAATCGTAAGCGCCTTCAAACTTATCTAAGATATTTAAGAATAAAGTTTCATCACAGTGATAAATCTGTAGATCAACATGTGCATTTGCGCCCAAAGTATCAATAAATGAGCTGTAGGTTTTCATTTTATACGAACTCAATTTATTGGTCAAAAACAAAATATTGACCTTAGATTCCAATTTTGTTCGAGTAATGTAATAGCCTTTCCCTCTAATGGAAGAAATGATTTTTCGCTCTTTTAAAATATTATAGGCTTTCTCAACAGTATCGCGAGACATATAGAATTCTTCGCTGAAACTATTTATAGAAGGAATTTTTTGATTGATTTTTAAATTTCCGTTGGCGATGTTCTGAAGAATAGAGTCAACAATTTGTTTGTATTTAGGAACTCGAGAGTCTTCGTCTATTTTAATAAGTTTAATCATGTTCATTGTGAGGAAATTTATTCCGCATTTCAGCGAAACTCATTTTAATTCTAAATAATTTTTTAAAAAATCTCTTTTTTCAAAAAGAATCTAATTCACAGAATCATTTTTGTCATAAAAAAGAGAATTCGTCAAGGCTTGTAATCTTTTTTTTATGATTTCTAAATTTTGACCTTAATGTAGAATCAATAATTACGAAATCGATTGCTAAAATAGCCATTTTAAATTTATTTACCCAATAATTGTAGGCCGTTATTTCTAATAATCTTTAGTTTTAACAAAAAATATAAAATCTGTAAAGGATAGTACAGGACAGTTTTGTTTTTGACATTCTCTTATTTTACAAAACCAAATCACTATCTAACAAACCAAAAACTAAAATTTATTAAATGGAATCATTATTAGGAATCATTTTTCATTCTATCGGAGGATTTTCTTCAGGTAGTTTTTATATGCCTTTTAAAAAAGTAAAAGACTGGGCTTGGGAAAGCTATTGGCTTGTAGGAGGATTTTTCTCTTGGCTGATTGTTCCGCCAATTGCAGCTTACTTAACGATTCCAAATTTTACAGAAATTATTGCGGCAGCTTCTCCATCAATAAAAACCTTCACTTTTACAATGGGTTTAATTTGGGGAATTGGCGGTTTAACTTATGGTTTGGGCGTTCGCTATTTAGGAATGTCTTTAGGAAATTCAATTACGTTAGGATTCTGCTCTGCATTTGGAGCTTTGGTTCCATCCATTTATTATGATATTGTTCCAACAGAGGGTAAGATTTCATTTTCGCACATGCTTACTAATACTGGTGGTCAGATCGTTTTATTGGGTGTGGTTGTATATCTAATAGGAATTGCCATTTCTGGAAAAGCAGGAATGCTGAAAGAGAAGGATTTTGCAACAGGTCACGAAGATAAAGACAAAGACTTCAACCTAGTAAAAGGTTTGATTGTAGCCGTGATTTCAGGAATTTTGAGTTCCTTCTTTAATTACGGAATCGAAGCTGGAAAATCTATGGCAGAACATGCTGTAGTAAATGGTGCAAATCCGTTATTTCAAAACAACGTGACTTATGTGGTTTTGCTTTGGGGAGGGTTAACGTCCAATTTTATCTGGTGTCTATATTTGAATTTTAAAAACAAATCAATTAAAAATTACACCGACAAATCGACTCCAATAACTAAAAATGTCTTGTTTTCTGCTCTTGCTGGAACCATGTGGTTTTTACAGTTTTTCTTTTACGGAATGGGAGAAAGCAAACTTGGAAATGGTGCCAGTTCATGGATTCTGCATATGGCAACCATCATTTTAACAGCAAACTTTTGGGGATTTTATTTGAAAGAATGGAAAGGAGTTTCTAAAAAAACTTTAAGAACTTTTTTCTGGGGAATCGGACTTATTATGCTTGCAATCGTTTTGGTAGGAATTGGTAACTCATTATAAATACAAGAAATAATTAAAATACTATATGTCGAATACAAACACAATTAATAATATGAATTTTAAGCATGTAAGCTACCTTTGGGATGAGGCTAAGGCAGCAGCACTAGCAGGTGATGAAGTAGCGCTTTTTATTTATCGTTCTAACTTGTTAGGGGCTGATTTAAGATTGACCAACTACGGAGGTGGAAACACTTCTGTGAAAATTACAGACAAAGATCCCCTTACAGGAGAATCTTCTGAAGTAATGTGGATTAAAGGTTCTGGTGGAGATATCGGAACATTGACAAAATCAGGTTGTGCGGCTTTGTATTTGGACAGACTTCGTAACCTTGAAAATGTTTACAGAGGTATTGAGTTTGAAGATGAAATGGTAGAATTGTTCAATCACTGTATTTTTGATTTAGCTTCTAAAGCACCTTCTATTGATACACCTTTACATGGTTTTCTTCCGTTCAAACATATCGATCACTTACATCCGGATGCGGCAATTGCTATCGCTGCTGCTAAAGATGGAAAGAAAATCACAGAAGAATTATTTAATGGAGAAATTGGTTGGGTAGGCTGGCAGCGTCCAGGATTTGATCTTGGTCTTCAGTTGAGAGCTTGTTTGGAAGAAGCAGAAAAAAACGGTAAAAAACTACGCGGAATCATGTTAGGTTCTCATGGTTTATTTACTTGGGGAGATACTGCGTTTGATAGTTATATTAATACGCTGGAAGTAATCGAGAAATGTGCTTCTTACTTAGAAGATAATTACGGAAAGAAACGTCCAGTTTTTGGAGGTAAAAAAATTGATAGTCTTCCAGAAGCAGATCGTAAATTAAAAGCAGCAAAAGTAGCTCCAATCTTAAGAGGTTTCTGTTCGTCAGAGCGCCAAATGATTGGTCATTATACAGATGATGCAAGGGTTTTGGAATTCATTAATTCTAATGATCTTTCAAAATTAGCTCCATTAGGAACATCTTGTCCAGATCACTTTTTGAGAACTAAAATCAGTCCATTGGTTTTAGAATTAGATCCCAACGAAGATTTGTCTGATGTTGCAGCTGTTAAAGCAAAATTAACTCCTGCTTTTGAGGCTTACCGTGCCATGTACAAAGACTATTACAATGCATGTAAAAAATCAAACTCGCCAGCAATGCGTGACCCAAATCCAGTTGTGATTTTATATCCAGGAGTTGGTATGTTCACTTTTGCTAAAGATAAAACAATGGCGCGTTTGGCATCTGAATATTATATCAATGCTGTAAACGTAATGAAAGGTGCTGAAGCAGTTTCAGAATATACTTCTTTACCGCACCAAGAAGCTTTTGATATTGAATATTGGTTGCTAGAAGAAGCAAAATTACAGCGTATGCCAAAACCAAAAGCATTGTCTGGAAGAGTAGCTTTAATTACTGGTTCTGCGGGCGGAATTGGTAAAGCTATCGCTAAAAAATTCGCTCAAGAAGGTGCTTGTGTGGTAATCAACGATATTAACGAAGAGCGTTTGCAAGGTGCTTCTGCTGAGTTTATTAAAGCTTTTGGTAAAGATGCCGTTTCTAGCACTTTGTTGAATGTTACAGACGAAGTAAGCACAGAAAAGGCATTAGATGAAGCTTGTTTAGCTTTTGGAGGTGTTGACATTGTTGTGAATAATGCTGGAATCAGTATTTCTAAATCTATTGCAGAACATACTCTTGAAGAGTGGGATAGATTATATGATATCTTGGTTAAAGGACAATTTATTGTTTCTAAAGCTGGAATCGAAGTAATGCGTAAACAAGGTTTTGGAGGAGATATTGTAAATATCGTTTCTAAAAACGCTGTAGTTGCAGGTCCGAATAACCCTGGTTATGGTTCGGCTAAAGCTGCTCAGGCGCACTTAACACGTTTAATGGCTGCAGAACTTGGAGCAGATAAAATTCGTGTCAATACAGTAAATCCTGATGCTGTAATTTCAGACTCTAATATTTGGTCTGGCGGATGGGCAGAAGGTCGTGCAAAAGCATACGGAGTTACAGTTGAAGAACTTCCGGCTTACTATGCAAAACGTACGTTATTAAATGAAATCATATTGCCAGATGATATTGCTAACGCTTGTTATGCTTTTGTTGGAGGTTTACTTGGTAAATCTACAGGAAATGCATTAAACGTAGACGGTGGCGTAGCCATGGGCTTTTATAGATAAAGATTGTTTAGGTTTTTTATATAAGTTTGTTTAAGCAAAAGTGGTTTTTTGTGGTCTAGCGTTCGATTCTTTCGAACGTTAGATTTTTTTAGCATATAACAATTCGCTTTAACAAAGAAAACTTAACAAAAAAGTGAAGTACAACCAGAGTTTTACTGCTATAAAATTTATAAGTTGAAAAAATATTTAAACACATAGAAACATAGATTTTTTTATTAAGATTAAAAGTTTAAAAAAAATCACTAGTGATTAACACATAGCTATGTGTGTTGATGCAAGTGACACGCCTTTGAAGATTAAGATGAGCCTATGATTCTATGTGTTAAAAAAAATATACTAAACATATAAAATTTATATATTGTAACTCTATTAAAATATCAATAACTATGTTAATCGGATCAAACCACATCGAATCTCATAACGAAGATTTAATCAAAAAACACCAGAATAAATTAGTTTTTACAGCCTCAGAAATTAATGATACAGAAGAGATTATTCAAAAATTAATCGATTTTCAAATTGCCATTCCATCTTGGGCTTTAGGCACAGGAGGAACAAGATTTGGACGTTTCGCTGGAGGAGGAGAACCTCGTTCTTTAGAAGAAAAAATCGAAGATGTTGGTTTGCTTCACAAGTTAAACAATGCTTCGGGAGCTATTTCACTTCATATTCCGTGGGATATCCCGACTGATTATAAAGCAATCAGAACACTTGCAAATCAGCATGGGTTAAAATTCGATGCCATGAACTCGAATACTTTTCAAGATCAAGCAAGCTCTGAGCACACTTACAAATACGGTTCTTTACAAAATGTAAACAAAGCGGTTCGCAAACAAGCAATTGCTCATAATATTGAGGTTATTAAGCACGGAATCGAATTAGGTTCTGAGTCTTTAACCATTTGGCTAGCTGACGGTTCTAACTTCCCAGGACAGTTAAACTTCAGAAAAGCATATCAAAATACTTTAGAAAGTTTAGAGGAAATCTACGATGCATTGCCTTCAAACTGGAAATTATTTTTAGAATACAAATGTGCTGAGCCTAACTTTTATTCTACGACTGTAGCAGATTGGGGGCAGTCTTATTCGTATGTTAAAAAGTTAGGCGACAAAGCGCAGACTTTAGTCGATTTAGGTCACCATCTTCCAAATGCTAATATTGAGCAAATCGTTTCTTTATTACTGATGGAAAACAAATTAGGAGGTTTCCACTTTAATGACTCAAAATATGGTGATGACGATTTAACTGCAGGAGCTTTAAAACCATATCAATTATTCTTGATTTTCAATGAATTGGTTGAAGGAATGGATGCCAGAGGAATGAATCACGCCAAAGATTTAGGTTGGATGATCGACGCTTCTCATAATATCAAAGATCCATTAGAAGATTTATTGCAATCTGTTGAGGCAATTATGATCGCTTATGCTCAGGCACTTTCTGTAGATAGAAAAGCATTGGAACAAGCGCAAGAAGAAAATGATGTGGTAAAAGCACAAGAAATTCTTCAAAATGCTTTCCGTACAGATGTTCGCGCTCTTGTAGCAGAAGCTCGTTTACGTTGTGGAGCAGCTTTAAATCCGGTAGCATTATATCGTTCGATTCAAGTAAGACAAAATCTGATCGAGGAAAGAGGTTTAAAAACAATGGCAACGGGATTATAATTATCAATTATTAATTGTTAATTATAAATTGACAATTGATAATTAACAATTTACAATTAAAAAGAATGAATGTAGTTGCGATTTTTGATATTGGTAAAACAAACAAAAAGGTTTTTTTATTTAACGAAAATTATAAAATTGTCTGGGAGAAATCGGTGAATCTGGAAGAAACCAAAGACGAAGACGGATTTCCGTGTGAAGATATCGAAGTACTTAAAAATTGGATTTTAGATCGATTATCTGAAATAAAAGAGCTTAAAGATTATGTTTTAAAAGCCATCAATTTCAGCACTTACGGAGCGAGTTTTGTTTATATAGACGAAAACGGAAAAGTTTTAACTCCTCTGTATAATTATCTAAAAGATTATCCAGAGGATTTAAAAGCTAATTTCTATGAAAAATATAAAGGAGAGAAGAAGTTTGCTGTAAAAACAGCTTCTCCGGTTTTAGGCAGCTTAAATTCGGGAATGCAGATTTACCGATTGAAAGAAGAAAAACCGGAAATTTTTGAAAAAGTAAAATACTGCTTGCACTTGCCACAGTTTTTAAGTTTTCTTTTAACGAATGAAGCCTACGCTGATATTACCAGTATTGGCTGTCATACCAATTTGTGGAATTTCAAAAAAATGAAATATCATAAATGGCTGAAAGAAGAAGGAATTTCAGAAAAAATTCCGCCAATTCATTTTGGAAAAGATGTCATTATGACTCGCGATAATCTGGCAATTGGAGTTGGTCTTCACGATAGTTCATCGGCCATTATTCCGTATACAATCAATTTTACAGAACCTTTTGTATTGTTGTCTACAGGAACTTGGAGTATTTCTTTGAATCCTTTCAATAATAAGCCTTTAACTTTTGACGAATCGCAAAACGATTGTTTGTGTTACATGCAGTACACAGAGAAACCCGTAAAAGCGGCACGTTTATTTGCAGGAAACGAACACGAAGTGCAAACCAAACGTTTGGCGCAGCACTTTAATGTTCCAATTGATACCTACAAAGAAGTTTATTTTGACAAGAAGATTGTAGCCAATTTGCGAGCACTTAATTATCAAATTTTTTATCCTAAGAAATATAATTTTGATATTTTAAAAGAATGCCCTTTTCAAAAAAGAGATCTTTCGCATTATAAAAATTACGAAACAGCCTATCATCAATTAATGCTGGATTTGGTAGAACAGCAAGTTTTTTCTACCAATTTGGTCATTCATAATAGTCCGGTAAAAAAGATTTTTGTGGATGGAGGTTTCAGTAAAAATTCCATTTATATGAATTTATTGGCAGAAGCTTTTCCAGATATTGAAGTCTATGCTGCTTCGATGGCACAGGCGAGTGCTTTGGGTGCAGCTTTGGCTATTCACGATAACTGGAATCCGAAACCAATTCAGAACGATTTAATTGACTTGAAATTCTATAAACATTAGGTAAAAACGATCTGTATGTTGTAAATTTGCTGAGAAACGTATTTTTTACATTTTTACAGTACACGCCTAAATGAACAACACACTAAATACTACAACATGAAAATTGGACTTTTTATACCTTGTTATGTCGACCAATTTTATCCAAAAGTAGGAATCGCAACCTACGAATTACTACAAAAATTAGGTTGTGACGTCGAATTTCCGATGGGGCAAACCTGCTGCGGACAGCCAATGGCTAATAGCGGTTATGCGCATTTAACAAAAGGATGCGACGCCAATTTTATTGCCAATTTTTCTGGATTTGATTACATAGTTTGTCCTTCTGGAAGTTGTGTTTTGCATGTAAAAGACCATTTGCATGACGAAAAACAAGAAGAGAAGGCAACAGCAATTCGAAATACAGTTTACGAACTTACTGAGTTTATAACCGACGTTTTAAAAATTGACCATATAGACGGAAAATTTCCGTTTAAAGTGGGAATGCACGTAAGCTGTCACGGTCAGCGCGGATTAAAGCTTTCGCAAATGTCTGAATTAAACGCACCATTTTTCTCTAAGCCTGAACAATTATTACACAATATTGAAGGCCTTGATTTGGTGGCTTTAACGAGAAAAGATGAATGCTGTGGTTTTGGAGGAACGTTCTGCGTTACCGAAGAAGCAGTTTCTGTAAAAATGGGACAAGATCGTATTAAAGATCACGAAAGTCATGATGTGGATTATATTACAGGTGGAGATATGTCTTGTTTAATGCATTTGGATGGAATTCTAAAAAGGCAAAAAAGCAGAATTAAAACCATTCATATTGCTGAAATATTAAATTCACTCGAAAACTAATTTTTTTCTACCATTAAGATATTAAGTTCATAAAGCTTGGTTTAAAAATTTATTGGTAAAAAAAACAAGAGATTTAAGTGATTTTAAAAAACTTAATTTTCTTTTAATCATTAAGAAATTGCGTTCATAAAGTTTAGCTTAATTTACTTAATGCCTTAATGGTAAAACAACTTTTAACCGACAAAAGATGTCATCAGAAAAAATAATACCGCACAGCGAAGCCGCAGCAAAATTTAATAAAGACGTAGAGCGTGTCAACTGGCACGATGAAACGCTATGGTTTGTGCGTGCTAAAAGAGATAAATCAGCACATCAAATTGAAGATTGGGAATTGTTGCGCGAAACCGCTTCTCAAATTAAATTTAATGTGCTTTCTAATATTCATGATTATTTAGTTGAATTTGAAGCAAATGCGCAACGAAACGGAATAATTGTACATTGGGCAGCCGATGCCAAAGAACATAACGAAATTGTGCATTCGATCATGGCTAAACATGATGTAAAGCAAATGGTGAAATCCAAATCGATGCTTACAGAAGAATGCCATTTAAATGATTATTTAGCCGAAAAAGGAATTGAAGTAATCGATTCTGATTTGGGTGAATATATCGTGCAACTTCGAAAAGAACCGCCAAGCCATATTGTACTTCCGGCCATTCACTTAAAGAAAGAAGATGTAAGTGAAACTTTCCACGAACATTTAGGAACAGAAAAAGGAAATTTCAATCCGCAATATTTGACAGAATCGGCTCGCCATAGTTTAAGAAATACTTTCTTGACTAGAAAAGTGGCTTTAACAGGAGTCAATTTTGCGGTTGCTGAAACAGGGGAATTTGTGGTTTGTACGAATGAAGGAAATGCCGACATGGGCGCGCATTTAGCAGACGTTCACATCGCCTGTATGGGATTCGAGAAACTGATTCCGAAAAGAGAACATTTAGGTGTTTTCTTGAGATTATTGGCAAGAAGCGCAACGGGACAGCCAATCACCACTTTTTCAAGTCATTTCAAAAAACCAAGAGATGGAAAAGAAATGCACATCGTCATTGTAGATAACGGTAGAAGCACACAATTAGGAAGAGAAGATTTTAGAAATTCCTTAAAATGTATTCGTTGTGGAGCTTGTATGAACACTTGTCCAGTTTACAGACGAAGCGGAGGACATAGTTATCATAATGCGGTAGCAGGGCCAATTGGTTCTATTTTAGCACCAAATTTAGATATGAGCAAAAATGCCGATCTGCCTTTTGCAAGTACGCTTTGCGGTTCTTGTACCAACGTTTGTCCGGTGAAAATTGATATTCACGATCAATTGTACAAATGGCGTCAGGTTTTGGTGAAAGAAGGACATACGCCAACTGCCAAAACGGTTGCGATGAAAACGATGGCGACTGTACTGGCGAATCCAACGGTTTTTAATATTGCTGGAAAATCGGGAAGATTTGTAATGAAGAACGTTCCAGGAATGGTTAATAATAAAATGAATAAATGGTACGATCAGCGTGAAATGCCAGATGTTCCAGAAGAATCTTTTAGAGAATGGTACAAGAAAAAGTCGAAAGAATCTAAAAATAAAAAGAATGAGTAGTAAAGGCGAAATTTTAAAAAGAATAAAACTGAATCAGCCTAATGAGGTTGCAGAACTGCCTGATCTAAACCTTTTAGGTTCTGAACAATTTGATGTATTAGAAACCTACAAAACAGTTTTAAAAGGAATTGGAGGCGATCCTGTAGAAGTTGCTGATTATAATGAAATTATCAATTACATTAAATCTAATTACAATCTGGAGAAAAGATTAATTACAACGCTTCCAGAACTTTCTGAGATTGCTTCTTTAGATTGGAAAACAGTTGATCCGCATTCGCTTCAAGATGTTGAATTAACGGTTGTAAAAGCACATTTTGGAGTGGCAGAAAACAGCGGACTTTGGGTAACGGATGCTATTTTAGGACAGCGAGTTGCACCTTTTATCGCGCAGTATTTAGCGATTATCGTTCATAAAAAAGATCTTGTTCCAACAATGCAGCAAGCGTATAAGAGAATTGGAAACATGGAATATGGTTTTGGAACTTTCATCGCAGGGCCTTCAAAAACAGCTGATATTGAGCAGTCATTAGTTCTTGGAGCACACGGCGCAAGAGGGTTGATTGTGTTTTTATTGGATTAATAAACCACATATTTATAAAGAAAAAGCGAGGAATGTTCCTCGCTTTTTTATTTCTAAAACAGTTTTTAATTAAGCTGTCTGATCATCAATTGTTGCATCTGGAGCATTTTTCTTTACCGATTCGATTCCGTTTTCTCTCGCAGAAGTGCTTTCGTACATTTCGCTAGAACCAATGATTTGTCCGTTTCCTGCTTTTAAATTAAAATAAGGTTTTCCGCTTTTAGATTCTAATCTATCATAACGATCATCGTCTGGTGCATTTTTTTTAACAGATTCAATACCATTGTTGCAGGCCGCTTTTGTAGTATAGCCTTCACTTGTTAAAATGGTTTGGCCATTACCAGCTTTTAGATTGAACTGGAACTCTCCGTTAGCTCTAGTAGTAATTACAAATTTTCCCATGTAGTTTATTATTAAAGTTAGGTAATATTTATTTTGCTATAGATAAAAATACAAAACTTAGTAATATAAATCATACGTCAATTTGAAAAAATAATTATGTAAACAATAACAATTTGTTTTTGTTCAAGAACTTAAAAGATCAAGATTAGATTCCTAAGCGAAAATCAGAAACACTTTTTTCTTCCAGATTAATTTCTTCAAAAATACTCTGCGTTCCTTTGTCTACTGGGCATTGAGTACTAATTCCCATCCAGATTTTCTTAGGATAATTGTTTTTGTATAAACGAACCATTTGCCAATTTTTTTTATCTAACGAATAATAACTGGCGACTGTTTTTGTGTCAGAAGAAATTTTCATGTAAACAAAAGGCTGTTTTACAATATCGTGATTGTTATCATCAGAAGTACCCATTGTTCGAACCGTTACAACTCGATGATTTCCTCTTTCATCTTGCTCGAAACAAAATTTTTGATAAAAACTATCATTCACATAAATATATAAGACGCCAGCATTATACAATCCTTTTTCTGTAAACTCAGGCGTAACTTTCGCGGTAAGCGTAAAAGGTTTTGTATTGTCTACTTCAGATAAAAGCATTGGCGCTGTTGTATTCGACAATTTTCCGTCTGGATCAGAAAAATAATCAGATTTCTCGCCAGCTTTAAAAATGACTTTTTCGTTAGCTTCAGTTTTAATTAAAGTATCAGCACCGTTCACTGCTTTTGTAAAATGTATAGAAGACAATTTAATATTGCAAGGAGAACCATTTACAAATACAGAATCTGTTTTGGTTTCTTCTTTCATGGCTGTTTTTGCAGTTTCATTTTTAGTATTGCAGCTCGTTAAAGCAGAAAGACCAAGGAGGATAATGGCGTGGTAAAAAAATGTTTTCATAGATTATTTTTTTGGGATAGAAAGTGATATTTTTAGTTTTCCAAAAATAGAATGGCTTCAATAAAGAGGCAATACCTAAAATTAACCAATTATACTTTCCAATGCCTCAAAATTCTTCAATAGAAAACCAATTAATGACTACGTTTTTAGAACAAAAATTTGAAATTGGAGAAACAAGTGATATCGAAATGTACAAGCAATTTGTTATCAATTATGTCAAAATAGAACAATGTGTAGCAGTTTTGTCCGATTATCAATCCGACAAAAGTTATATTTACGCAGGAAGCTTTGGTTCTATCTTCGGACTTCCTGATGAAAATACGGTAATTGATTCTGCCTTCGAAGAATGTATTTTTACTAAAATTAATTCAGATGATTTGGTTGAACGTCATGTTTTAGAACTCAATTTTTATCAGTTTTTAAAAGAAATTCCAAAAGAAGAATATAGTAATTACAGTACTTTAAGTCGTCTGAGAATGAAAGATTCTAACGGTAAAATCACGTACATAAATCACCGTACGATTTATTTGAACACATTTAATAACGGAAGTATTTCTCTTGCATTGTGTTTATATCTGCCATCAACAGATTTGCAGCCTCGAAATGGAATTGACGGGAAAATTTTTAATATTCAAACAGGCGAAGTAATCGAACCAGAAAAGTATAAAAACAATACAGAAAATATACTTTCAAAAAGAGAAATAGAGGTTTTGACCAGTGTAGCAAAAGGAAATAAAAGTGAACAAATTGCGACAGAAATGCATATTTCGGTTTACACTGTAAGACGCCACAGACAAAATATTATTGAAAAATTAAAAGTAACCAATACCGCCGAGGCCGTACAGACTGCTATTATTATGGGAGTGATATCGCTGTAAATTTAAATTTATTGTTTAGGTAAGAATATTCCTTATATTTGAAGAAAAAAAATATTATGAGAAAAATAATTATTCTTGCTTTTGCATCGGCTCTTATAGCATCTTGTAATTCTAAAAACAGTAAAGATGAAAATAATGCTGTTTTGACAGATACTATCACTAGTAATGAAAAAAACGAACCAGATGATACTATTTCTGTTTATGAAGGAACGCTGCCATGTGCAGATTGTGAAGGAATAGAAACGGTTCTAAAAATTGATGTTGCAGATAATACATTCCAACTATCTAGTACATACAAAGGCAAACAGCCTGAAAAAAACTTTAAAGAAAAAGGCAATATCAATACTGAAAGAGGTTTAGAGAAAGATCCTGATGGAACAATCTATATCTTAAACTGGGATAAACCAGAAAAAGATCAGGTTTATTACGGTTATTACAGTAAAAATCCCGAAAAACTGTATCTGTTAGACCGAAACAAAAAAATAATAAAGTCTAAGCTGAATTATTTTTTAGAATTAAATGAATAAAATAATTTAGGCAGTTTAAATAAGACTTTTCAAAAAGAATATTACAAACTTAAATGACTTTGCAGTGTTTAAGTTTGTAATATTTTTTTACTTTTAGGCTAATAATAAAGTATCATCAATATTAAGGTTCTATTGATGAAGAAGTATCTATGAAAGAAATCAACGAAATTCTTAAAGCCTATTCGCAAGCAAAATCCGAAGGAAAAAAAACAGCTCTAGCAACGGTCGTTAAAGTTGAAGGTTCGTCATATCGACAGCCTGGCGCTCGAATGCTGGTTACAGAAGATGGAGAATTGACCGGTGCAATAAGTGGTGGCTGTTTGGAAGGCGACGCGTTACGAAAAGCACTTCTTTCAATCCATCAAAAACAAAATAAATTAGTTACTTACAATACGAATAACGAAGATGATGCGGAAGTTGGTTTACAGCTCGGATGCAACGGAATCGTTCATATTCTTTTTGAATATATTGACGAAGAGGTTTCAAATAACCCAATTCAGCTTTTGCAGCAATTGGAATTAGAAAGAAAAGAAGCTGTAATTGTAACTGTTTTTTCTTTGAAAAGAAATGCTTTTCAGATTGGAACAACTTTGTTTTTTAGAAAAGACAGTCCTGTTTTAAATCATAATAACGAAGTTTTAAATTTAATTTCGGATGTAAAAGAAGTGCTGAAAACCAAAACTTCTGTAGTGAAAAAACTTCAGGAAGAAAACGACAACGAAGCTTTAATCGAATACATAAAACCTTCTATTTCGCTTGTAATTGCTGGTGCAGGAAACGACATTGAGCCTTTAGCAAAATTGGCTTCAATTTTAGGCTGGAAAATTACTATTGGCGAAGGACGCACAACGCATGCAACTAAAAAGCGTTTTCCTAAAGCCGATCAAGTTTCGGTGGTAAATTCAGAACAATTTTTAGAGAATATTGTTATTGACGATCAGACCTATTTTGCTTTGATGACGCACAATTACAAATATGATTTAGCAGTTTTAAAAGAGTTGCTAAAAACCGATTTTCATTATATCGGAATTTTAGGTCCGAAGTCAAAATTCAACCGAATGCTAGATGATCTTTCGATCGAAGGAATAACAGTAAGCGAAGAGCAGATGAAAAGAATTCATACTCCAATTGGGCTCGATATTGGCGCAGAAACATCAGAAGAAATCGCTTTATCGATTGTTTCCGAAATAAAAGCTGTAGCTTCAGAAAGAATAGGAACTTCGCTGAAATATAAAGAAGGCAAAATTCATGATGAAATTCATTATGGAGAATAGATATCAAAATAAAACAGGCATTATTATTTTGGCGGCGGGGAATTCTTCCAGATTAGGCAGACCCAAACAATTGCTGGAATATAAAGAATCAACTTTACTGAAAAACACGATTTCAGAAGCTTTGAAGGTCGAAAATTCGTTTGTAATAGTCGTAACAGGTTCAAACCATAATTTAATTGAAAAAGAGCTTGATTTGCCCGAAATAACATTTTCTTTTAATTCAGAATGGGAAAACGGAATGTCTTCTTCAATTGTAAAAGGAATTAAGGAATTATTGCTTTTAAATCCAGATTGTGAACAATGCATTTTAGCAGTTTGCGACCAGCCTTTTGTGACAAATGCTGTTTTTGAAAATTTAATTACTCAAGCCAATAAAACCAAAAAAGGAATTGCAGCTTCGGCTTACTCTGAAACTTTAGGAACACCGGTTTTATTTCACAAAAAATACTTTCAAGAACTTCTGGGATTAAAAGGACAAGAAGGCGCTAAAAAGCTCATTAAAAAATATGCTGAAGATGTAGTTTCTGTTCTTTTTGAAAAAGGGAATATTGATATTGATACAGAGGAGGATTATTTTAAGTTGATCTCTTGAAGAAAGGGACAAAGGGACAAAGTTGCAGAGTGACAAAGTTTTTTTACACGGCTTTTCTAGATCCAGTTTGTCATCCTGAAGAAAGGGACAAAGTTGCAGAGTGACAAAGTTTTTTTTTACACAGATTTCTAGATCCCAGTTTGTCATCCTGACGAAGGAAGGATCACACTAGAAACTCCATAAAGTAAATCCTCAATCTTTGTCGGCTCCCGCGTGTGATCCTTCCTTCGTCAGGATGACAAAAAATAACCTTTGCGTCTCTGCGACTTTACGAGATTAAAAATATATAAAAAAAATTTAGTGTCTTAGCGACTTCGTGGCAAATTGCCTAGTTAAACTCAAAACACGCTCAATAGCAATATCAATTTCTTCATCCGTAGTAAATCTTCCCAAACTAAAACGAATCGAACTCAAAGCCTCTTCGTCAGACAAGCCCATTGCTTTTAAAACGTGAGAAGGCTTAGAAGTAACCGCAGAGCAAGAAGCGCCATTCGAAACAGAAATATTTCCTAAAGCTAAAATTAGCTGTTCTGAATTCACGCCTGGAAAACAAATATTAGAAGTATTGTAAATTCTGTTTTCTATATTTCCATTTACAAAAGAACCTTCAAATTGCAACAAACCTTTTTCAAGTTTGTCTCGTAATAGAGAAACTCTATTTTGATCTTTTTCTAATTCATTTACAGCAATTTCCGATGCTTTTCCTAAACCTATAATTCCAGGAACATTTAATGTTCCGCTTCGTAATTTTCTTTGCTGTCCGCCTCCGAGAATTTGAGGAGACAATTTTATTTTGGCTTTCGCTGAAATATACAAAGCGCCAATTCCTTTCGGACCGTAAAATTTATGTGCGGATAAAGTCAAAAGATCAATTTCGAGTTTTTTTACATCAACAGGAATTTTTCCAACAGTCTGTGTAGCATCGCACATAAAAAGCACATTTTTGGCTTTCAATACTTTAGAAATTGCACTAATGTTTTTTATGACACCAGTTTCGTTATTAGAAAACATTCCAATGAAAACCAGTGTTTTATCTGTGATTATTTCTTCTAAAAGTTCAAGGCTTAAAAGTCCGTCGGAATTAGTAGGAAGATAAGTTACTTCAAAACCAATACTTTCCATAAAGTGACAGGTTTCCAGAACCGCTTTATGTTCGGTCTGAATGGTAACGATATGTTTTCGGTCTTGATCGGCTAAACCTTTAATTGCGAGATTAATTGCCTCAGTCGCGCCCGAAGTAAATATGATTTCTTCTGCATCGGCATTTATTAAATCAGCCGTTTGCCATGCTGCGTTTTCAATAGCTTCTTTGACCGTTAATCCCGCCAAATGTGTTCCTGTTGAATTCGCATACAAATCAGTAAAATACGGAAGCATTGCATTCAAAACTCGTTCATCAACACGAGTTGTGGCGTTATTATCGAGATAAATGATTTTTTGTTGTGGCATAATTTGGGCTTAGTTCAGTAAAAATACAATTTCAGAATTAATCTACTTGAAAAAATTAACCGCAAAGGCGCAAAGGGTTTTCGCAAAGAACGCAAAATTTTAATGTGTATAATTTTTGTTTCTCGCAGATTTTGCAGATCTAAACAGATTTTTTATTTATTTCTACCATAAAGAATCTGTGTAAATCTTTTCATCGTATTCAAAATCTGCATTATCTGCCAAATCTGCGAGAGAAAAATAACTTAGCGAACTTTGCGAAAACCCTTTGCGCTCTTTGCGGTTAAAAAAAAGAAAGAAATTGTAATTATTCTAAATAAGAGTAATGTTTGAATTTTATAATTTTTTCTTACATAAGATCGCTAAATTTGTTAGAATGACAAAAGCGAATATGCTAATTTAACAAATAGACTGAATGGCTTCTAAAAAAACAAATCAGAATAAAGTAACACCCGAAGATTCCAATTCGCGTCGTGACTTTATAAAGAAATCAGGACTTTTTACCGCCCTTGCCCTGACGCCGCCTTCATTGGTAATGGCTACAGAAAAGAAATGGGATGAAAAAATAGCGGAATATTTAGAAACAGTACCGCTTTCTATTGAAGTAAATGGCACAAAACACAATCTGAATATTGAGCCAAGAACTACGTTATTGGATTTGCTTCGCGAACAGTTACAGCTTACAGGAACCAAAAAAGGATGTGACCACGGACAATGTGGAGCGTGTACGGTGCACGTAAATGGAACTAGAATTTTGTCGTGTCTGTCTTTGGCGACGATGCAACAAAATGCGCAGGTAACTACGATTGAAGGACTTTCGAAAGGTAAAAAACTGCACCCAATGCAGGAAGCTTTTATCAAGCATGATGGTTTTCAGTGCGGCTATTGCACTCCAGGACAAATCATGTCGGGAATTGCTTGTATCAAAGAAGGTCACGCTAACAGTAGAGAAGAAATCAGTGAATATATGAGTGGTAACATCTGTAGATGCGGTGCTTATCATAATATAGTTGACGCTATAACTGAAGTGAAGGAAGGAGGGAAGGAGATATGAAAAACTTTCAGATAATTAAAGCCTTGTCGTCGTCTTCGGCAATTACAGGAAAAGCCAAAGATGATTCTTCTATGTTTATTGCTGGAGGAACAAATCTGGTGGATTTAATGAAGAAGAATATCGTCGCTCCAGATAAATTAGTAGACATTAACGGATTAGATTTAAAGAAAATAGAGTTCTTAAAAGGAAAAGTTTCTATTGGTGCATTGGCAAAAAACAGTCAGGTTGCCGAAGATGCTTCTATTAAAGACAAATATCCTTTGTTGGCGTTAGCATTAGCTGCTGGAGCTTCTCAGCAAATTCGTCACATGGCGACAGTTGGAGGTAATATGCTGCAGAAAACAAGATGCTCGTATTATTACAACACCGATATGCCTTGCAACAAACGTGTTCCAAAAAGCGGATGCGGGGCGATTGGCGGTTCTAACCGAATGGCGGCTGTTTTTGGAACTTCGGATAGTTGTATTGCGGTTCATCCAAGTGATATGTGTGTGGCTTTGGCAGCGCTCGATGCAACAGTTTTGGTAGATGGTCCAAAAGGAAAACGAGAAATTAAGTTTACTGATTTTCATAAACTTCCTGGAAATACACCAGAAAAAGACAATACGCTTGATAGCAGAGAATTGATTACTGCTGTTGAAATTCCAGATAATAATTTTACCAAAAATGTGCATTATCTTAAAGTTCGTGACAGGACGAGTTATGCTTTTGCATTAGTGTCTGTTGCTGTCGCTTTAGATATAAAAAATAACACCATAAACGATGTCAGATTGGCTATGGGAGGTGTGGCACATAAACCTTGGAGATTGACTGAAACAGAAAAATTCCTGAAGGGAAAAACAGTTTCTGAAGATCTATTTAAACAAGCAGGCCATTTGTCTATGAAGGGCGCAAAAGGATTCGGGGATAATAATTTTAAAATAACGCTTGGAGAGAATGCAGTAGCAGAAGCACTTACAATAGCAGCATCAAAATAATTAAATTATGAGCAAGACAAGTAATATTAATAGAGTTGACGGATTTGCTAAAGTAACGGGTTCAGCGACTTATTCGGCAGAATATAAAACAGCAGGCGTTGTTTATGCCTGCTTGGTTGGAAGTACGATTGCAAAAGGAAGAATTAAAACGATTGATACTAAAAAAGCGGAATGGGCGCCAGGAGTTTTGGCTGTAATTACGCATTTAAATGTGGATAAACCTGTTGGCTACGAAAAAGCAAAAGACAAGCATAATTTTGGTCAGCCCTTGCAGATTTTCAAGGACGATTCGGTTTTGTATTACGATCAGCCCATTGCTTTGGTGATTGCCGATACTTTTGAGCGTATGCGATATGCGGCGAGTTTAATTAAAGCCGATTATTTTAAAGAAGAACATTCGACAGAACTTAAAAAAGCGGCTGAAAAAGAAAAGAAAGTCGAAACCGATAAAGGAAATGATTACCATCGTGGTGAACATGACGGTTATAAAAATGCTGAGGTTATTTTGGAAACCGAATATACGATTCCAACCGAGGTCCATAACCCGATGGAATTGGCAAATATCATAGCCAAATGGGACGGAAATAAACCCATTTTATATACCAAAAGTCAAGGTGTCGAGGGAACGCGTAGAAGTGTTGCCGGAGTTTTTGGAGTGCCTGTCGAAGATGTTGAAGTTCATGCTGAATATCTTGGCGGTGCATTCGGAATGGGATTGCACACTTGGCCGTATGAAATCGCGGCTTTAATTGGAGCCAAAAAACTAAATCATCCAGTTAAATTAGTGCTGCATCGCGAGCAAATGTTTACCAATGTTGGTTTCAGACCTTACACGATTCAGAAAATGGGGCTTGGCGCAACAAAAGAGGGAAAACTGACAGGACTAACGCATGAAGCTGTTGCAATGACTTCGAGCTATGAAGATTTCATGGAAGGAACGGTAAACATGTCCCGATTTATTTATGATTGCCCAAACGTTTCGACACGTTATAGAATTGTGCCTTTGGATACGTGCACACCAATCTGGATGCGTGGACCAGGCGAGGCGACAGGTTCTTTTGCCTTAGAAAGTGCAATGGACGAATTGGCTTATAAATTAAACCTAGATCCGATTGAATTTCGTAAGCTGAACTATGCCGAAAAAGATCAGGAACAAAATAAACCGTGGAGTAGTAAATTTCTTTTAGAATGTTACGAAGGCGGAATGGAACGTATTGGCTGGAAAAACCGTAAAAATGAACCCGGTTCTGTTAAAGAAGGAAACTGGCTAGTGGGTTACGGAATGGGAACTGGAACTTTCGGCTGTTATCGAAGCCCAACTTCTGTAAAAGCAAAATTTTCTGCGAATGGAGATTTGGTATTGCAATGCAGTGTAAATGATATGGGACCAGGAACGGCAACTATGATGACTGCTATTGGAGCTGAAGTAATTGGTTTGCCAGCTGAAAATGTAGTTATCGAAATGGGAAAAAGCGGTTTGCCAAAAGGTCCAACACAAGGTGGTTCGGCAACGACTTCATCAGTTGGTTCGGCGGTTCATGATGCTTGCAATTTATTGCTGAATAAAATAATTGAATTGGGAAGTAAAAATCCTGCTTTAAAAGGAATCGCTCTCACAGATTTAACTTTTGAAAATGGTGCAGTTTCTTCCAAAAAAGACAAATCTAAATCGGTTACATTAGCGGCGCTCTTAAGCAGTAATAAATTGGAAGATTTTGAAGTAGAAAATCTTTCTAAAGCCGCAGAAGAAGCGAAGAAATATTCCATTTATTCGTTTTCGGTTCATTTTGTGAAAGTATTAGTGAATCCGAATTTGGGTAAAATAAGATTGGCTCATGTTGTGTCTTGTGCTGATATTGGAACCGTAATCAGCCAAAAAACTTCTGCGGGACAAATGTTTGGTGGAGCAGTGGGAGGAATCGGAATGGGATTGATGGAAGCATTAGAAATCGATCATCGTTTTGGCCGTCCAATCAACAACAATTTCGCTGATTATCATGTTCCTGTAAATGCAGATATAGAAAAACAAGAAGTGTTCTTCGTTAATAAAAAAGACCCAATCAGTAACCCAATGGGAACAAAAGGTTTAGGAGAAACAGCTTTAGTCGGAATGGCACCAGCAATTGCAAATGCCGTTTTTAATGCAACTGGAAAACGTGTTAGAGATTTGCCAATTACATTGGATAAAATTATAGAGACCGCTAAGGTTTAAGCATAAAAAACAATTACAATAATCCCTTTGAGAATAAGATCTTAAAGGGATTTTTTTGTGAGTAACCTCATTTTTGTCATTTCGACGAAGGAGAAATCTTCGCGAGAAACTCGACAAAGAATGGATTATTACTGCGGAGCTACTTACGGAGATTTCTCCTTCGTCGAAATGACAAGATTGCGTGATAAAGCTTTAAGATCTTGCATAAATCTTAATGTCTTTTGAGTAAACAAAAAAAGTCGCAAAGCTTAAAAAAACTTTGCGACTTCGTGCCTTTGTGGCATATATCATTAAAACTTATTTAACCGTAATTGGTAATTCAACAGTTGTTTTATCCCATCCAATAACAAGATTTGTTACATTGCCTTGAGTTGTAAAAGCAATAGATAAAGCTTCGATCGTTTCGCTTACAGATTTAACTGGAACAGAAACTCTTACGACGTCTTTGCTTTCATCATAAGCATAACCACCCCATAAATCCAATTCTTTATTGATAATGATCGTCCATTTATCTTTTTCTGGAATAGCAAATAAACTGTAATATCCTGCAGGAACTTTTTTACCGCCAATAGTTACATCTTTGTAGAATTTAATCTCTGTATTTTCATTAGCACCAACTCTCCAGATTTCTCCAAACTTTACAACATCGCCAAAAATAGTTCTTCCTTTTGCAGAAGGTCTTGCGTAAGTAACTTTGATAATCGGATTTGGATTATCTGTTTTTTTGAATTTAACTGCCTTGTTTGGGAAATAAGAAATATCAACAGGGCTGTTATCTAATGGAGCAAATTTCACCACTTCTTGTGCCTGAACTGTAAAGGCAGCAAATAATGTAACTGCCAGTAAATAAATTTTTTTCATAGGATTACAATTTTTAGAATAACTACAAAGTAAGTTAATAATGAAGAAAAATCATATAATTTACAGTTTGTTTTTTGTTAATGAATTGGTAACAGTTTTGATAAAACAATTTTATTTCCGATCCTATTTTCTGTAGAGACGCACTGCAGTGCGTCTCTACAGATAAACGTTCTGTTAGAATAATTTTTTAATATTCCTTTTTCTTTTTTGCGTACCAATCCTGCATAATATAAAACGCCTTTTTCTTTTCACCATCATTTGAAATTAAACCTTTACGATTGTAACCGTCCTGAATACCGGGAAGCAATCTTTTCGGAGATCTAAAATCAACCAAAATCCACGGACTTGTTCCGCTTAAGTGAGGAATCTTTTCAATCATTTTTAGATTCTGAATGTATAAATATTCCTGATATTCCTCTGTCCAACGTTCGTTTTTCTCTCCATGAAAGCCCGCTTTTGCATCACCTCCAAATTCAGAAACGAAAACAGGTTTGTTGTATGGTGTAGTCCAGAATGTTTTTTCAGCATTTTCTAAGTTACCGCCATACCAGCCTAAATATTGATTGAAAGCAATTATGTCAAGAGATTTGCCAATTTCGTCGTCAATCTTTCCGTTATGCGTTAATAAAGCGGCGCTAATTAATCTTGTATTATCCAATGATTTTGTATGATGGACCAAATTCGTGATAAAAGTATTTCGAGCGTCAGAAACTGGAGTTTCATTTGCCATAGACCAAATCACAATACTCGCTCTGTTTTTATCTCTTGTAATAGCAGCCGTTAATTGATCTTGGGCATTTTGATACGTATTTTTATTAGTAAATTCAACAGTCCAGTACACCGGAATTTCTTCCCAAACCATTAATCCCATTTTATCAGCTTCTCTAACCATGTTTTCGTTATGCGGATAATGTGCCAGACGAACATAATTACAGCCTAATTCTTTTGCCCAATTTAGTAAACGTACCGCATCTTCTTCAGAATTAGCACGTCCTCCTTTTGCATTTTCTTCGTGAATAGAGATTCCTCTTAAAAAGACTGCTTTTCCGTTTAATAAGATTTTATCACCTTGTGTTTCAATTGTTCTGAAACCAATTTTGTCATTTAATTTTTTTCCGTTAAAGTCAATGGTAACATCATATAATTTCGGATTTTCTGGCGACCAATAAGAGATCTTTTTTGCTAGAATTTCGAAGCTTAAAATTCCATTACTATCGGCTTTTCCTTTGTAATTGATTTTTAATTCAGGAATAGCAATCGAAATCTGATTTTTTGATGCATCTAAATTGTTGATCTTGACGAATCCTGAAATAACATTCGCATTGCCTTTTTTCAGCTGAATAGTGTAATCTTCTACAAAAGATGCTTCTTCTTCAATTAAAGTTACATCGCGTGTAATGCCGCCATAATTCCACCAATCAGTATTAACAGTCGGAACATCTTCTTTATGGCGTGTATTATCCACTTTTATAACCAAATAATTGTCTTTTGGCTGAACAATCGAAGTCACTTCGTAATTAAATGGCGTAAAACCCCCTTCGTGAGTTCCTAGTTTCTTTCCGTTTAAATAAACATCAGCTTTATAGTTGATAGCGCCCAAATATAAAAACAGACGTTTGTTGGGTGCTAAATTGTAATCGAAAGACTTTTTAAACCATACATTTCCTTCATAATATTTCAGTTCTGTAACCTGCGAATTCCAATCGCCAGGAATCGTAATTGTTGGCGATTTATCAAAATCATATTCTACCAATTCCTGTTTGTTTTGAGCATGATAATTCGTGAAAAATGCTCCTTTTGCTGGTTTTTCCTGTTTGTCGTATTGGTCAAGGTGAAAGCTGTAAAAGCCAGTTTGGTACGGATCAATTATGTAATTCCAGATTCCGTTTAAAGAAGTAGCGTTTCGGTTGGGAACGTTAGAAATTAAACCTTGGGATTGTCCAATTGCGAACGATGTGAGGAATATTAATGTTAGAATTTTTTTCATTGTAAATTTGTTTATTATGTTTTTTGCCACAAAGGCGCTAAGGCATGAAGTTTTCTCTTTTTTGTCATCCTGACGAAGGAAGGATCACACTCGTAACTCTACAAAGATTGGTGACAAAGATTGCGGAGCTTCTAGTGTGATCCTTCCTTCGTCAGGATGACAAACTAGGCGATAAAACTTAGAATCTTAGAACCTTAGTAGCTTAGGATCTTTTCACTCAACTGGAATCTTCAAATATTCCCCTTTAAAACTCTGGTTCAAAGCCGTCATTTCAATCGGATTTCCAGAACCGTCAGGGATAACCTCTATAGAAGCTTTTCCGTTTGCCATTCTAATAGATTCACTTCCCGTTGGTGTTCCTTGGTTTTTTAATGTTTTTCCGCCTTTTAGACATTGAAAATAGACACTCGCTTCATAATCCAAACAGCGTAAATTATTATTATCAATTGCAATTGCCGTAACCAGATAATTGCCGTTTTTTAATTTTTCTGATGATAATTGCAGCGAAGAAGCCGTATCATTTTTATTGAAACGATAATTGACTTTTATCGTGTCAGAAACCGTTTTACCATCTTTATTTTTACCAATGGCAATTAGGATATTTTCTCCTTTTTTAAAATTGACATCCCAAGTTAAACCATTTGCAGGATAAAGGGAAAGATTACGCTGTTTTTCTCCCAATGATTTGCCGTCGTGGAATAAAGTCACTTTCTCACAATTACTGAAAACGCTGATTGTTCTTGGCGTATTTTCTGGACCTTGACGTTCTGTCCAAGTATGCGATTCGATGTAAGCGAAAGGTTCTTTTGCCCAATAACTTTTAAAAACATAATAGGCATCTTTCGGAATCCCGTTTCGATCCGTAAGCCCTTTTTGGTTCATATACGGAATATCGTCTTCCGGTCGTAACGGCGTTGCAAAATCCTTAAATGCCCATTGAATATTACCCACAAACGTTGGATCATTCTCGGATATATGCAAATGCCAATCAAACAAATCAACTATATAGTTTTCGCTCCAATCGCCAATTTGAGCAATGTTAGCGACTTTAGTCTGTACAATCGCTTCTTCCCAACCTTCAGCTTTTATTACATTTTCGCCAGTAACAGGATTTTCGCTGTGACGCCCAACATGACTGTCGCCGCCATATTCAGCATGAATGAAATGCTTGTATTCTTTTTTGTAAACATCAATTGCTTTCTGGTAGCTTTTATAACTTCCCGAATACCAACCCGACCAGATAGAAGGAGAGAAGACATCTACAATATGCGATCCTTCATAATATTTTCTGATGGCCGTTTTTCTTGTCGGATCGAGTTTATGAGCGATATCATTCAATTCATTTAAAAACACATTGGTTTTATCCGCGTTATCTCCATCAGGAAAATCAGGAAGCCAATTGATTTCATTTCCTAAAGACCAAATGATAATACTCGGATGATTGTAATTTTGATTGATAATTTCCTCAAGCATATTTTTGGTATTCGTTTTCCAAACTTCATTTCCAATTCCGCCGCGGCACCACGGCAATTCATCCCAAACCAATAATCCTAATTCATCGCAAGCTTTATAAATCTCTGGATCTTGCGGATAATGTGCTAAACGAACAAAATTAGCGCCCATTTCCTTAATCGATTTCATATCGGCCCAATGCTGTTCGTTGCTCATGGCAGCTCCAACTCCAGCTTGTTCTTCATGACGGTGTGTACCGCGAATTAATAAACGTTTTCCGTTAAGGTAAAACGGACCATGATCTTTAAACTCAAACCATCTAAAACCTACTTTTTCAGAAACACTATCCCTAATCTGATTTTTTTCTGATAAAACAGCAGAAAGTCGGTATAGATTTGGTTTTTCGGTATCCCAAAGTTCTGGATTTTTGATGTTTTCAAAAGTGATGGTTGAAGTTTTTTCTGAAACTAAAACGGTTTTACTTGCCACTTTTTTCCCTTTCGGAGTTTTAAGTGTTACGGTTAACGATAAATCTTTTGAATTCTCAGGGTTTACAAAAGAAGAAACAATTTGCACCGAAGCTTTTTTGGCAGAAACCTCAGGTGTTGTAATCTTTATATTTTCGATATGATTTTTGTATTTCGAAACCAGCCACACATCGCGCGTGATTCCGCCATAAATAAAGAAATCACTTTTTTGAGACGGAATAATTTCAATATCATAACTATTATCCACACGAACAAAAATATCGTTGTTTCCTTCTTTAATAAAGTTGGTAATGTCTATTGAAAAGCCAATATAACCGCCAATATGCGAACCAGCTTCTTTGCCATTTAAATATACTTTTGTGGTTACATTTGAACCTTCAAAGTATAATGAATAAACACGGTTTTTATCGATTTGCGCAATATTTAATTTCTTCTGATACCAACAGGCATCGCGTCTGTATCCTGGATAGAGGTCGGTTGCATCTTCGGCATTCCAAGTGTGCGGTAAGTTTAAAGAAGTCCAGTTGGAAGCTTTTTGCGCTTCGTTTAGTTTTTGAGTGTCATTTTCTAAATAAAGCCAATTGTCATTGATGTTCATTTTTGTCTGAGCAAAACTACTGCTCAGACAAATTTGAAACAAAACAAAAAGCGCAAAAATTGAAAATGTATTGTGTTGATATTTCTTCATGTGTGTTTAGGTTCAGAGGTTCAAAGGCTCAAAGATTTCAAGGTTCCAAGGTTCAGTAGTACAAAGGCAAAAAAGCTTTGCTACTTTGTTACTTTGTCACTTTTTCTTAATAGAGCTTCCAAAAAATAATAATCGGCGTAGATTATGGGTTCGTCAATTTCATCATGTTTTGGCCAGTTTCCTGTACTGTGATCAAATAGGAACGGTGCTTTAATTTTAGTATCTAAAATATATTTATCCGTTTGTACCGAGGCCATCAGTTTATCGGCGAAAGCCAGATAACTGTCATTTTTGGTATAACTATGCAATTCATATAAAGCAGATGCCATCACCATTGCAGCCGAAACATCGCGTGCTGAATTTGGTATACTAGGATCTTTAAAATCCCAATACGGAATTCCGTCTTCTGGAAGGTTTTTATTTGTCATAAAAAACTTCGCAGTTGCTTCTGCTTGTTTTAGATAAGCAGGATCTTTTGTATATCGATACGACATAGTAAATCCGTAAACTGCCCATCCTTGGCCGCGTGCCCAAACCGAATCGTCATTGTAACCTTGAAGTGTGGTTTTCTTTCTAACTTCACCCGTATTTGGGTTATAATCGATAACGTGGTAACATGAATTGTCTTCTCTAAACTGATTTTTCAAAGTTGTATTGGCGTGTTTAATTGCAACATCGCGGTATTTTGGATTTCCAGATATTTTGGATGCTTCAAAAAGCAATTCCAGATTCATCATATTGTCGATGATAACTGGATAATCCCAAATTTCTTTGTTGAAATCCCAAGAACGGATAGAACCCACTTTTGGATTAAACCTTGTGCATAAAGTTTCGGCGCCTTTAACAATTACCGCTTCGTATTCTTTCTTGTTTTCCACTTTCAGCGCTTCTCCAAAACTGCAAAACACTTTAAAACCTACGTCATGCGAATTACTATTGACACTTTCTTTTTTGCTGAAAGGAGTCCATTTTTGAGCTTGTTCTTTATATTTTGAATCGCCTGTTAATCGGTATAATTGCCAAAGATTTCCAGCAAAAAAGCCGCTTGTCCAATCTCTCGACGGCACTTTGCGAATCTCAAGAGTTTTTATATTCATACTTCTAGGCATAGACATAGAATCTACAGGATAATCGAGTAACATTTTGTAACGCGTTTCCAGTTTTTCTGTCGCTGCTGAGGTAGTTTTTGTCTGAGTATTAATTCCGGATTTGCACGCTGTTACCAGCGATGCAAACCCAAGAATTAAAGAAATGAAACTGACATTCTTCATATTAAAATAATATATATTGTGATCGTGATTTTTAGACACGGATTTGACGGATTCGCTATCGCGAAGATGTGTATTGTGCGGATTTTTTTATTTCACGCAGATTTGTACAGATTGAAGCAGATTTAAAATAGATTTTTTTGAATAATCTATTTATAAGATTATTGAAATTTTAAAATACGTTTAAAAATCTGCGCTCTCTGCTAAAATCCTTTTTTAATTTGCGTGAAACTAAAACATTATAATCATTGCAATAACAAATCAGTGTTATCCGCGTTCAATTAATAACCAGGATTATTTGGTTTTAAATTTGGATTAATAGCCAACTCTGTTCCCGGCAACGGCCATAAATAATCTTTGTTTGGATCAAAATTAGCATGTGGTTCTAAGCCATCTGGTCCAAATACTTCTGGTCCGATTTTAAGTCTTTTAATGTCGTACCATCTTACATATTCAAAAGCCAACTCTAATCTTCTTTCATCAATAACCATTTTTCTGAAATCTGCCTGAGATAAGCCCGGAGTTACGTTTGCTGGAAAAGAAACTAATTTACCCGCTTTGTTTCTTGCTCTTGCACGAACACGGTTTACATAACCATTAGCTTCTGTTGTTCCCGGATTAATTTCGTTTAAAGCTTCTGCTGCCGTCAGCAAAACTTCTGCAAAACGCATGGTAATGTAGTTGTGCTGAGAAGTTCTTCCGTTAGCACCTGCTTTTCCTGGAAAACGGAAATATTTGGCAATGTGTGGGCGAGGTGCTTTTTCGTTATCGCTTGAAGGAAAGACTTGTAATGCTCCTCCCGGTCCGGTTTTCTTTCTGATAATGGTATCAAAACTTACCGCTCTTCTATAATCTCTCTGATCCCAAGTATTGAACACTTTTAAAGACGGAACGGCAACAGAGAATCCTTGTCCGTAGCTATAGCTATCATCTTTTAAAGATCCAGTAAAAAAGGCGGTATAATCCTGACCATAATTTCCTGATGTTAAGTTATTAAAGTCAATTGTGAAAAGTGGCTCTTTTAAAGTAGCTGTTTTAGTAGCGTTAAATAAATCCTGAAAATCAGCATCCAAACCTAAACCAAATTTAGCTTCGTTGGTAATTACAAATTTTGCTTCATCATATGCTTTTTGAAAATTTCCTAAAGTCAAATAAACAGACGCTAAATAACCTGCAGCAGTACCTTTTCCAGGAACAGCTTTCACTTTTGGTTTATCCTCCAGCCATTGTTTTGCAAATTCTAAATCGGCAATAATTTTTGGATAAACATCTGCTTCTTTTGTTTTTCCAATTGAGTTTACCTGATTCACATCATTCACTACAAAATCAACATACGGAATATCACCAAAAAGACGCACTAAATGATAATAAGCAAATGCTCTTGCAAAATACGCTTGAGCCGCAATAGCGTTGACTTTTGCTGGATCACCAGGTGTTTTTTTAGCACCTTCAATCGCCTGATTTGCGGCTGTGATAATTACATACGATTGAGGCCAAAAGTTGGCGACAAGCGCATTGGTATCATTCATTGACATATCGTTTACATCAATACGAGCCGCTTGCGTTGTTCTGTCGCCAATATCAGACATGTCGTCACGAAGCATAAGGGCAATTGTAAATTCTCTTCCCCAATAATTATTGTGGCCAATATTGGCAAAAGCGCCATTTACAGCAGCCTGTAAATCATCTGTATTATTAAAAAAGTTTTCTGGACGAATAATTCCTATTGGTTTTTCTTCTAGATCAGAACAGCTAAAAAACGCCATTGTTCCAAAGCAAAGAAGAGCTATATATTTTTTCATAATTGTTTTAGATTAAAATTTTAAATTGAATCCTGCTGTAAATGTTCTTACGTTTGGATATCCTCCATAATCCAATCCTAAATTGGTATTACTTCTAGAATTTGTGTCATTTAAGTAGTTTGTTTCTGGATCTGTACCTGGATAATCTGTAATTGTCCAAAGGTTTTGTGCACTGATGTAAAAACGAACTTTGCTTAATCCCATTTTAGAAACAACTTTTTCATCTAAACTATATCCAATAGAAACGTTTTTTAAACGGATATAACTTCCATCATAAACAAATCTTGAAGTGATTCTTTTAGTTCTTGCTGCATTTGCAGGAACATTAGTATCAGTGTGAGTTGGTGTCCAAGCATCTAAAACTTCTGTTGTTGCATTGTTGTTTCCAGAAGCTAGTTCCATCAAAGTATAGTTTAAGATTTGACCTCCTTGCGAACCTTGAAAGAAGATATTCAAGTCAAGATTTTTATAAGTGAAATCATTGTTGAATCCGAAGATGAAATCTGGGTTTGGATTTCCGATGATTGTTTTGTCTTGAGAATCCAGTTTTCCGTCGCCATTTACATCTCTAAATTTTTCGCCACCTGCAACAGTTTCAAAGTTTCCTGGCAAAACCGCTTCACCTTGCTGAATTACGCCATCATAAATAAATCCAAAGAAAGAACCTACTGGCTGTCCAACTCTTAAAATCTGCGATTCTGTTGCTAAGAAATGCCCAGGAGCAGAGTTGATTAAAAGATCTTTGTTATCAGCCAATTTTAAAACTTTGTTTTTGTTTGAAGAAATATTAAAGTTTGTTGACCAAGTAAAATCAGAACCAATAAAGTTTCTGGTATTAATACCTAATTCCCATCCTTTATTTTCTAATTCACCCACGTTTTGAAGCTGAGAAGCAATTCCCGAAATTCCAGGAAGCGGTCTGTTGAACAATAAATCTTTAGTAATCGTTTTATAATAATCTGCCGTAATACTTATTCTATTATCAAATAAACCTAAATCGATACCATAATCCTGCTGATAAGACGTTTCCCATTTTAAGTTTGGATTGTCTAATGAAGTCAGCTGAACCGCATTGGTAATCACGTCACCGCTTACATAATAGATTTCAGAAAATCTAGAAAGAGTAGAGTAGGCACCAATGGATGGGTTTCCTGTTGCTCCGTAACTTGCTCTTAATTTTAAGTTTGAAACCGTTTTATTGTCTTTTAAGAAGTTTTCTTTACTAATGTTCCATCCAATTGCTCCAGAAGGGAAAGTTCCGTATTTGTAGTTTTTACTAAAACTTGAAGAACCGTCACGTCTTGCTGTAAATGTCAATAGATATTTGTCGGCATAATCAAAATTCAACCTTCCAAAAGCAGAGATTAATTCAGTTTCAGATAAACCAGAATCAGGTTTCAAGAAAACAGTTCCGGCACCTAAATTTCTGTATGAATTCGTATTCGTCAAAAATCCTCTTGAAGCGGCATACGAATTTTCGTTTTTATTTTTCTGGTAAGAGTATCCTCCAAGAACTGTCAGCATTCCTTTGTCGATAATTTCGCGTTTGAAAGTCAAATAGTTCTCTGTTAAGAAAGAAGAAAATCTTGTGTTGTTTACAGAAGCTTCTCCTTTGATGTTTTTTCCAGCAATTAAAGTGGAAGGAATAAACCTTCCAGTTTGCGAATTATTATCGGTTAAACCTAAAGTAGTTTTAAAATCAAGATCTTTAGTAATTTGATATTGAGCGAAGAAATTGTTTCGGTTTACAATAGAAACAGTTTCCAAAATATTTTCCATTGCCGTTGCGTATGGATTATCAATATCGTCACCAATTGGAGCCGTTGTGGTATAAGTTCCGTCCGTGTTGTAAATTCCTTTATCTGGCATAAAACGATAGGCAGAAGCAATTACACCTGCAGCACCAGTTCCTCCAGCACTTGTCTGACTTACAATTCCTTCTTTGTTCTGCTTGCTTGTGAAAGTATTTAAACCTACTTTAAATTTTGGAGTTAAATCGGCCTCAAGATTACCTACAATTGTGTATTTGTCAATTCCAGAATTGATTACAACTCCATTTTGGTTGAAATACGTTCCAGAAACATAATATCTGATATTTTCAGATCCGCCTGAGAAAGACAACTGCGTATTCGAAATCATTCCTTCACGATAAATCTCATCTTGCCAGTCTGTATTTGCAGGACCTTGCGTGTGCGTAGTAAAACTCTTTCTATAAGCCGCAAATTGATCTGCATCTAATAAATCTAATTTATTGTTTACGGATTGAATAGAAGTTGAATTGCTAAACTCAATTACTGGTTTTCCTGGTTTTCCTTTTTTAGTCGTTACCATGATAACCCCGTTAGATCCACGAGATCCGTAAATGGCAGTTGCTGAAGCATCTTTTAAAACTTCAATAGAAGCAATGTCCTGAGGAGCTGGCATAGAAACACCTGCAAAGCCATCTACGACAATCAGTGCATCTCCGCTGGCATTAATAGAAGTTCCTCCACGCACTCTAATTTTTGTAGGAGCTCCAGGTTCGCCACCATTATTGGTCATTACCGAAACACCCGCTGCACGACCTTGTAAAGCTTGTTCTGCATTTAAAACAGGAAAAGCCGTCAGTTCTTTTGCCGTTACAGAAGATACAGATCCCGTAATATCACTTTTCTTACGTGTTCCGTAACCTACTACAATAACCTCGTCAAGCGCTTTTGTATCTGGTTTTAA
Source organism: Flavobacterium tyrosinilyticum (assembly GCF_023656565.1). Lineage (GTDB taxonomy): Bacteria > Bacteroidota > Bacteroidia > Flavobacteriales > Flavobacteriaceae > Flavobacterium > Flavobacterium tyrosinilyticum. The sequence goes on along the minus strand of NZ_JAMOKG010000003.1, from coordinate 252,765 downwards.
ACTTACATTGATAACATTTTTGGTTCCAACTGGAACTTCGACCGATTGAAATCCTACGAAATTGAAAACTAAAACAGCATTTTTCTCTCCTACAATTACAGTATAATTTCCATCCATATCGGCAGAAGCGCCTACAGAGGAGTTTTTGATATAGACATTAGCACCAGGAAGCCCGAGCAAATCTTCGCTGGAAGTTATTTTTCCAGTTACTTTTCGTTCCTGTGAATGCATCACGATATTTACCAGTAAAAAAGATACTAGAAAACACCATTTAAACGATTTGTTTTTGTGGTTTGTAAACATTCATTTTTTGGTTTTAAGGTTAATAAGTTAGATAAAGTAGAAAAGCAATAAACTCATTCCGATTATGATGATGACAAAGAAAATTTGCAGCAATAAGAATTTTGTTTTTTTGATTTTCATACCACAAATGTATAGGCCGAAAAAGAAATAGAAATACAAAAAAGGGTATCTAAAAATACAGATACCCTTTTTAAAGTCTTTAAAACACTAGGTTTTTAAAATTTATGATAATTAATCCTGCAAGGTTTTCAAAACCTTGTAGGTATAAATAGCGACAAGGTTAGCGTTTGGCAGTATTGAATAATACCTACAAGGTTTTGAAAACCTTGCAGGAATACATCAGAAGGTTTTTTCGTAAAATTTGTCAGCGTATTGAGATGGAGTTTCACCGTACTTTTTCTGAAAGCATTTGCTAAAGTATTTCGGATTGTTGAAACCGACTTTATAACTGATTTCTGAAACCGTCAATTTATTTTGTTCTAATAATTGAGCCGCACGTTTTAATCTTATTTCATGTATGAATTCATTTGGCGTGCAATTGGTCCAAGCTTTGATTTTTAAAAATAACATCGTTCGGCTTACGCCTAATTCTGAACAGAAAAACGGAATATCAAATTGTTCGTTTGAAATGTTTTCTTCTACAATCTTGAATGCTTTTTTCAATAATTCTTCATCCAGAGAAGAAACCGTAATTTCTGACGGAATAAAACTGTCTTCACTTGAAAATTTGATTCTTAAACGTTCCGTTGTATTCAGAAGATTTTTAACGCGAAGCCTGAATTCCATTAAATTGAATGGTTTACTAATATAATCATCGGCACCGCTTTCTAATCCTTCAAATTTGTAAACCAATGAAGATCTTGAAGTCAGCAGAATAACTGGAATATGGCTGGTTTTAATGTTTTCTTTGATTCGTGAACACAATTCAGTTCCTACCATTTCTGGCATAATCACATCGCTGATAATCAGATTCGGAACAAATTTTAAAGCTTTCTCTAAAGCAATTTTACCATTTTCGGCTTCGATAATATTGTAGTCTTTTTTGAGGAGGTTTTTCATGAACTTTCTCAAGACCTTATGATCTTCAACAATTAAAACCGTCTGCTTTTCTTCGTTTACAATTAAATCTTCAATGTCATCATTTTCTACAATTTCTGAAGTTTCTAATTGGGCTGTATATTGTGCAATATCATCACTGATTTTAAAATCAGGAATAATTTCGCTGTCCAAAAGATGTTCGCGCCCAAGCGGTAAAGTCACTTTAAAAACAACTCCGCCAGAAGGTTTATTGATAACATCAATTTTTCCTTTATGAAGCTCGACAATGTTCTTAACGATCGAAAGCCCGATTCCTGTTCCTTTATTGTAGTTTTTCTGAACCTGATTGTGTGTCGGAACTTCAAAAAACAGATCGAATATTTTGTCAATATGTTCCTCGGCAATTCCTACGCCCGAATCCTCAACAGCAATAAACAGATTCTGCTGATCGTGGTTGATTTTAATTTTGATCGAACCGCCTTTTGGAGTATATCTAAAAGCATTCGAAATCAAATTATAAAATACGCGTTCGAGCTTGTATCGGTCAAAATAAACTAGAATCTCTTCGTTTTCAGTTTCAAACGTATAATCGTATCCGCCGTCTTTGGCATATTCGATAAATGAGAGAAAGATTTCTTTGGTAAATTTGACAATATTTCCGTTTGCAGATTCTAGCGTAACCTGATGATTTTCTAGTTTTCTAAAATCCATTAAACGGTTAATTAAACTCAACAGATGATTCGCGCTTCCTTCAATTACCAAAAGTTTTTTATACATTTCGTTAGTTCCGTTGTAATCGGCTAAAATTTGTTGTAACGGACCTAAAATCAAAGTTAAAGGCGTTCTAAATTCATGCGAAATATTGGTAAAGAAATCTAGTTTCAGTTTGTTGTTTTCTTCAATACGCTGCGTTTCCAGATATTCCAGTTCGAGTTTTTGTTTCAATCTCGCTTTCGATTTCATAATCCAAATCAGACCATATAAACCTAAACCAATTATGATTCCGTACAACATAAATGCCCAAATACTGCGCCATGGAGCTGGATTTACAATAACGGTTAAAGTCGTTGGAGTTGGATTCCAAACGCCGTCATTGTTGGCGCCTCGAACCTCAAAAGTATAAGTGCCCGGATTTTGAATCGCAAAATTAGCTTCACTGTTTTTAGTAGTTGTCCAGTTATTTTCCAAACCAACCAAACGATAACTGTATTGGTTATTTTTAGATCGAATGTAATTTGGAATCGCAAAACTGATTGAGAAATTCGCCTTGTCATAATCCAAAGTGATTGTTTTAGTATAGCCGATGCTCTGTTCTAAGATTCCGTCTTTATCATGCGCATTTACCGTTTCGTTTTTAATTTTCAAATCGGTAATTAAAACCTGAGGAGCATAATTATTCAAGGAAATTTTTGTGGCATCGAAAAAAGTTGCGCCCGACGGACTTCCAAAATAAAACTGATTGGAACCTAATTTTAAAGCCGAATTATCGTTGAATTCATTACTCGCCAAACCATCTTTCTGATCATAAATGACAACCGATTTTTTAATTGTATTGTACTTGATAATTCCCTGATTAGTACTGATCCATAAGTTTTTATCATCATCTTCTAAAATCGAATGAATAGAGGTAATAACCGTATTTCCAATTCTAAGATTGATTCTGGTGAACTTTTTTCCATCAAAAACATGAAGCCCTTTAGCTTTTGTTCCCACCCATATTTTATTCTGAGAATCTTCAAACAAAGTCAAAATATCATCTCCCGACAAAGCCGAATGATCATAAAAGAAATGCTGTATTTGGTATTTCTTAGAATCAAAATTTTGAAGCGAAATACGATTTAGACCATTTTGTGTTCCGAGCCAGATTGAATTTTGTTTGTCGATCAAAATACTACGAACCATATTATTGGTTAGAAAAACAGGTTTTGAAGTATCATTTCCAATAATTTGGAAGGTTTTGTCTAATGTATTGTAACGAATTAAACCTTTACCAAAAGTTCCAATCCATAAAATTTTGTTTTCAGCTTTAAGAGAATAAACACCACTTTCTTTCAGTAATTCGGTTAAATCAGATGCAATTCTATTATCTTCCATTCTTTTGGAAATGGTATTGTAAGCCGACAATCCCTTCGAAAAAGTTCCAATCCATAAAATATGATCGTCTGCAAGACACATGGCCTTGATATCATTTTTATGAGTTTGTCCAGTTTTACTATTGATATAACTTACAGCTTCGGTAGTTGTATTGTAAATGCTAATTCCACCGCCTTCAGTTCCAAAATAAATGTTCTGGTTTTTATCTGAAATAATAGAACTCACCACATCAAAACTCAACGGAATCTTTTTAGAATTCTGATTGTAATTGGAGAAATTGACATTCGAAACGTCCCACAGATTTACGCCTTTGTAATAACAGCCAATCCAGATCGAACCTTTTTTATCCATAAAAATAGATTTTACTTTGTCGATTCCGTTGGCATTATTGCTATTATTGATTTTTTGAATATTTTTCTCTTTACCTAAAATATAAATTCCGTCATAAGCGCCAACCCACAGAGAACCTTGATGGTCAATTACTAAAGAACGAATGTCGGTATTGATTTCGCGGTATTTTTCAGCCGGTAAAAAAGAAACAAAAGCTTTTTCTTTTAGATCGAATTTTAAAAGGCCTTTGTTTTTTGTCCCAACCCACAAACTACCGTCTTTGTCTTCAATAACTGATTGTACGTTTAATAAATCGGTTGCATTTAAAGGATAATTTTTAAAAGATAATTTACCATTTTTTCGACTGGTCAATTGGCATAAACCTTTCGTTGTTCCAATCCAGATTTCGCCTTTTTTGGTTTTTAGAATGCTTAAAATATTATTGCTCGGAAGGGTAGAAGCATCATCATCGGAATGAAAAACGGAAGTAAATAATCCTGATTTTTTATTAAAAATCGTTAATCCTTTTGAAGTTCCAAACCACATTTCACCGCCAATTTCCCTAATACTCCAAACCGCATTATTACTTATAGTATGATTGGCTTTGGTATGAAGATATCTTGTAAAACGATTCGAAACGGGATCATAACAGTTTAATCCGTTATAAGTTCCTACCCAGATTTTTCCTGAATTGTCTTCTTCAATGGCTAAAATATCATTGTTGCTGATCGAAAATTTATCAGTTGCATCATTCCTGAAAATTGTAAATCGGCTTCCATCATATTTATTAAGACCATCGCGGGTTCCAAACCACATCTGCCCAAATTTATCCTGATGAATGGCAATGACAGAACTCTGCGAAAGCCCGTCTGTCGTAGAGAAATTTTTAAGACGGTATTTATTTTGGGAAAACAAATTTCCGAAAACAAATACAATTGCGAGAAAAGCTATTTTATATTTCATAGCGTTTAGTTTTGTTTTTTTGCCACAGATTTCACAGATTATAAAGATTGTTTTTCTGTGTGTTGAAAATTAGCCACGAATTCACGAATTGTTCGAATTAATTTTTTTAATAATTCGTGAATTCGTGGCTAAAAAAAATCATTTTAATCTGTGGCAGATATTTTAGCCTATTTCAAACGTTTATTTAATTGATAATCGTACAAAGAAGGAATCTTCTCAATTGGCACATTCAAAAATTCAATATATGGATCAATGTCATATTTGATTTCAAATTTTGCATTTCCGTGAACGCCAATGATTCTTGCTAAAGCGCCGTCTTTCATTCCGTATAATAAAACTGGTTTGGATGCATCAGGATTTTCCACCTGAACATTCAGATTCCAAAACGTACTGAAAGGACCGTGAGAAGGTTTCCAATAATCCGCTCCTCCACCTCCAAACAAAGCGTAACTATTATTTTTGTCTGTTTTTATGTGAACGGTAATATTATCAAATAAATTTTGATGATTAGCTCCCGAGTGCTGATCTAGAAGTGGGTCAGTAAATATCTCGCAGTTTTGATACACATTTTTAGTTGCAAAAGTGTTGAAACTTAAAGGATGGACGGCAGAATTATAGATTTTGAGATTCTTAACCAAAATATTGTGCACGCCGCCTAAAGTTACGGTGTAATGCGATAAATGCGGTCCATCGGTTGTAATATCTTGAATGGTAACATTAGCAACTTCTTCGGCAAGAATTCCGCTGTCGGCATTGGTGATTTTGACATCTTTAACCCAGCTGTTGAAAAGACGAGTCAAGAAAATACCATTATTGCCAGGTTCAACATGATGTGCAACTCTCGGAATATCAGGAAACGTAAAACGGAGATGCTCGATACCGACTTCGTTTAAATGTTTCCATTCGACCAATTGTGCCTGATAACTTGGCTTAATCGAAATGGTTAAAGGTGTTTTTAAAGTAATTTTAGAACCCGAAATTTTAATGATTTCAACCTGTTGTCTCACAATGGGAAGTTTTGGAAATTTCCAATGATGCGAACCAGGTTTTACTTTTGCTCCTTGATATAAATCGTTGATGATTTCGCCATTTTCGCCATCTTTATTAAAAAGCTGCAATTCTACAACATCGCCGACTTTTAAATCTTTTATGTCAGAAACCGTAATAACATGCTCGCCTATTTTTCCCGAACTGACTTTCGCCAACGGACTAGACTCTGGTTCGTATTTATCCAAATACGATTTTACGCGTTCGCCCGGAACTTGTGTCCAGATAAAACCTCCAGACCAAGCATATTGCGAGAAAGGCAAATCGATATTGTTTTCTGCTTCACGCTGTCTTTTGTCAAAAGTGGTTAAATATTCGCGAAGTTCAGCCAAAACATCAGAATCTTTAAGATACATCATCGGTCTTGGACAATAGATTTCAGTTCCGTTTTCGTTAGAACCTGCACCGCGAAGTACAAAATTGCTTCTTTCGATATAGAGAATTTCACTTAAGATAATGCTTCCAGCTGGTAATTGCAGAATGACATTTCCCTCAGCAGCATTCGCGGCTTTAAAGGCTTTTAAGAGTGCTTTTGAATCGTCTAAATGGTCATTTGCTTTTACGCCAAAATCAACTGCATTGATAACTTTTCCATTAGTTTCAGGAATCTGGCTTTCGCCGAAGTGATATCCTGCGTAACTAAAATCTGGAAGATAATTGGTTTTTGAAGTAATAATTTTGGGTATTTCCTGTGCCAACAAAGTGTTTATAAAAAAGCCACAGGATATAAGAATGGCTTGGCGAATCATGGTTTTGTGGTTGTTTGTGGTTAGTTAGTTTTTTTTGTTTTGCCACGAAGGCTCTAAGACGCTAAGATTTTTAAAGCTTTGTGTTTTTAGTCTCGCAAAGTCGCTGAGACGCAAAGTTTTTTGTTTCACGCAGATTTAAAAAGATTTAAGCAGATAAACGCAGATAATTTATTCAAAAAAAATCGGCTATAATTTGTCCAATCTGCGTAAAAAAAAAATCTTTTAATCTGTGGCTTTTAAAAAAAAATGCGTCTTAGCGCCTTCGTGGCAAACAAATTATAAAGATCGTTTGATCCCTAATTCAAGACCTCGCAATTCTGCCAAGCCTCTTAAACGGCCAATTGCAGAATAACCTGGATTTGTTTTTTTCTTCAAATCATCCAGCATTTGATGTCCGTGATCTGGGCGCATTGGCAATTGACTGTTATTTCGTTTTTCAACTTCCAAAATGGCTTTTACCACTTCGTACATATCTACATCACCTTCTAAGTGATTTGCTTCGTAAAAACTTCCTTCTTCATCGCGCTGCGTGCTTCTTAAATGGATAAAATTCATTTTGTCGCCATGACGTCTCACAATTCCAGGCAAATCATTATCGGCGCGAACACCATAAGAACCTGTACACATTGTAAATCCGTTTGATGGAGAAGGAGCGGCGTTCATTAATTCCATCAAATCTTCTTCGGTACTTACGACTCTTGGTAAACCTAAAATTGGGTAAGGAGGATCGTCTGGGTGAATCGCCATCAAAACGCCTTTACTCTCAGCAACCGGAATAATTTCTTTCAGAAAATGAAAAAGATTATTCTTTAAAGCGTGTCTGTCAATATGATTATAAGCACTTAAGGTAACCAAGAAATCTTCCACAGAATAAGCTTCTTCAGCCCCTGGAAGTCCAGCCAAAATGTTCTGCTGTAATTTTACTTTATCTTCGGCAGTCATGGCTTCAAAATAGTTTTTTGCTTTTTGTTTTTGTTCTTCAGAATATTCGTTTTCTGCACCTGGTCTTTTTAAAATAAACAATTCAAAAGCAGCAAAAGCATTAATATCAAAACGTAAAGCTTTTGATCCGTCTTCAACTGTATACGATAAATCGGTTCTTGACCAGTCTAAAACAGGCATAAAGTTGTAACAAACACATTTGATACCGCACAAAGCCAGATTGCGAATGCTTTCTTTATAATTTTCAATATATTGAAGATAATTTCCAGTCTGTTTTTTAATGTCTTCATGAACCGGAATACTTTCTACAACCGACCAAGTTAACCCAGAAGCTCCTTTTTTAGGATCACCGTTTTCGTGTTCGATTTCAACTTTTCGCTTAATAATTTCGTCAATGCTCCAAACTTCTCCATTTGGGATGTGGTGTAAAGCCGTTACAATTCCGGTTGCTCCGGTTTGTTTGATATCTTGTAAAGAAACAGGATCATTTGGTCCGAACCATCTTAATGTTTGTTCCATTTTTTATGTTTTTTTATTTCCTGCAAGGTTTCTAAAACCTTGTAGGTATTTTAATTTATAATAATCTACAATTTAAACCTACAAGGTTTTGGAAACCTTGCAGGAAAGGGTTGAAATCTTAAATGCTTGTTGCAGCAAACCCGCCATCAACTTTTAAGATAGTTCCAGTAACAAATTTTGACATATCGCTGCATAAAAATAAAAGCGCACCGTCAATATCTTCTGGAGTTCCAAATCTTCCCATTGGCGTATGATCGATAATTTTTTCACCTCTTGGAGTCAGTTTTCCTTCTGGAGTCAGTAATAAAGCACGGTTTTGTTCGCCAATAAAGAATCCAGGAGAAATAGCGTTTACACGAAGTCCTTCGCCATATTTTTGAGCTAGTTCCACCGCCATCCATTGTGTAAAGTTGTCGATTGCCGCTTTGGAAGCAGAATAACCTACAACTCTCGTTAAAGGTCTTTGTGCTGAAGCCGATGAAATATTGATGATGTTTCCTGATTTCTGTTTCGCAAAAAGTTCGGCAAAAACCTGAGTTGGAAGCATAGTTCCGATAATATTTAAATCAATGACTTTTTGCAGATCATCGCTTTTCATATCGTAAACAGATTGATCAGGCTGAATCGTTGCACCTGGCATGTTTCCTCCTGCAGCATTAATTAGAATATCTAGACGGCCGTATTTTTCAACAATAAAATCTTTGGCTTTTTCTATTTCTTCCTTATTTAAAACATTCGCCTGAACTGCAAAACCTTGTCCGCCGTTTGCTTCTATGGCTTTTACTGTGTTTTCGGCTTTTTCCAATGATTGAGAAACGATTCCGACAATTACACCTTGTTGTGCCAAGGTATTTGCAAATCTGCTTCCTAGAACTCCAGCACCACCTGTTATTAAGGCAATTTTTCCTTTTAAATTAAATATTGAATCCATTTTAATTTCTAATTTTCAATACTTTAAATTCCAAATTCCAATTTGGAAATAAAGTACATTTTTGTATAATTAATTTTTACTTTTTTGATTTATTTAGCCCTATCAGTTCGTATTGAGTTTGGAATTTGGGTTTTTAAATTTGGAATTTAACTTTTGATTGTTTCTATCAAATCCAAAACCCTTTTGGTTTCTTTTTCGATTGTCTCGTAAGCACCATATTCCATTACTTCTTTGCTAATTAATTTGCTTCCCATTCCCACAGCAGAAACACCCGCGTTAAACCAAGTTTCAATGCTTTCGCGTGTTGTATCAACGCCTCCAGTTGGCATAAAAATTAAGTTTGGAAAAACATCTTTGATGGCACTCATAAAATCTGGCCCTAAGATGTTTCCAGGGAAAAGCTTAATAAATTTTACTCCTGCATTTTCGGCTGCGATAATTTCAGTTGGAGTCATACAGCCTGGCGCGTATAAAACTTCTTTAGAAATTAAAAACGAAGCAATTTCAGGAACAAATCCTGGGCTTATAAAAAAATCGGCTCCAGTTAAATAATACGTTTCTGCTTGCGCTAAATTTTTGATGGTTCCAATTCCTAAAAGCATTCCTGGCATTTCAGCATTTCTTACTTCAACCATTTTTTTGAAATTGGAAAGCGCTTCTGGACCTCGACTTGTATATTCAACCGCTCTAATTCCCGCGTTGTAAAGTGTTCTTAAAATCGTGATGCTTTTGCTTTCGTCTGCATTAAAATACAAAGGAAGCATTCCTTGTTTTACAATGACATCAATCGAATTCTGAATAGTGCTCATGACTTATATTTTTACTTTAATAACGATTTTTTTCAGTGTTCCTTCACCAATCATTGCGGTATGAACATCTTCTGGAAAAAGAATAGTAAATTGTTTTTCCTGCATTTCAAAAAAAGTATCTGGTGCATCATGAAAGAAACGAACGTCTCTTTCATCGCTGTAGTCGCCATTTGGATTTACACATTTTTCTCTCGGTTTCCACGCAAAAGTTTCAGGTCCTTTAATCGAAATTTGAATATCGATGTTTTTATCATGACATTCAAATCCTTTTACGGCTTCTTCTTTTGTATTTCCTTGTCCAACAATTACAATTAGTTTTAAACCTTCTCCAATTTCAAAGGCGCCTTCTTCAAGATTGGCAATGTCATTCTGATTTACATAATCAAAAGCTTTTTTGAAATTTGGATGCAGACCATAGTATTTTGGTGCATTTTGTAATGAGTCTAGTATCATTTTTATTGGTTATTATTTTTATTTTTTGATGTTATGTGTATATTTGCGTGTGCGCACACGGTGTTTTACAAATGTATGCAAAAAGTGATGTAAAACAACTTATTTTTAATAAAATAAATTAATTTTGCCCGACTACTTTTATTTTTTTAACTTAAAAAGAATCAATATCATAACAATTAAAAAAATTGCCGAACTAGCTAATGTTTCTGCCGGCACTGTCGACAGGATTATACACAAACGCGGACAAGTAGCACAGGAGACCGTAGATAAGGTTAATGCAATAATTGAAGAGTTTGGTTATACCCGAAATATTTTGGCAAGTAATCTAGCACTGAACAAAAAGTTTCATTTTGCAGTTTTCCTTCCAAAATCGGAAACTTTAGAATATTGGAAAAGTCAGACGGACGGAATAGAAAAAGCAGCTTTGGAATTCAGCAAATTCGGAATTGTATTGGATTATTTTTTCTACGATTATAATTTGGTATCGTTTAAAGAATCGGCTCAAAAAGTATTGGAGTTTGATTGCGATGGTTTGTTGTTTGCGCCAATTTTTTACGAAGATTCTGTTCAGTTTTTAAAGGAATATGAAAAAAAGAATATTCCGATTGTGATGATCGATTCGAATATTTCTGAAGAAAACGAACATGCTTATGTTGGGCAAGATGCTTTTCAGAGCGGTTATTTAGCTGGAAGATTAATTAGTTTTGCCGTAAAAAATGAGCGACAAGTTTTAATTTTTAAGATTACTAGAGAAATCGAAAGTACTTCTGTCTATCAGCAGCGTATAAAAGGTTTCTATTCGTATTTTCAAGACCACGATGAATTGACCAATTTTAAATTTTCTGAATTTACCTTAAAAGATTCGGGAATCGATCAATTGAGTTTAGAAATGTTTTCTGGTGTAAACAGCGTTTTTGTACCTAATTCCCGAGCGTATATTGTTGCCGAATTTTTAGAAAAAAACAATATAAAAGGTGTTCGAATTATTGGTTTTGATTTGTTGAAAGAGAATATCGAATATTTAAACAAAGGCGTAATTGATTTTTTAATCAATCAAAGACCCGAAGATCAAGGTTATATGGGTATTAATTATTTGTATAAGAAATTGGTTCTACAAGAAGAGACTGAGCGAACGCATTATATTCCGTTGGAGATTATTTTGAAGGAGAATTATTTTGCTGATAAAAGATAAATACATTTCAAGTATAGCCCGTGGTTTCAACCACGGGAAACGAATTGATATTATATATCGTGTTCCCGTGGTTGAAACCACGGGCTATGTTTAAAAAACTTTGTGCCTTAGTGGCAAAAAAATCACTTCTTAACCTTCACAATCAAAGGATTATTAACCTTTTCCGCAAAAGAGCTCAAATATTTTTCCCATTCTTTTTTAGTTTGAAACGGACTTCCTTTTTTCCATCCAAAACCAACATAATAAATGGCTTTATTGTTTTTAACAGCAATATTTCCGTACAGATTGCTCAGATCTTTTTCGTCTGTTACATGATTGTCATAACTTAATAAAGTGTTTTTTGGAGCCACTAAACCAGTGCCAATTTCAGAATCTTCGATAGGTTCCCAATAACTCAGCCAACCTTCTTTTACATTTGTTCCGATTGTTCCTTTTTTATCATGAAGCGTTAATCCGGCAGCAATTTGTTTGGTTCCCGTAATATTGATTTCAAAGCGAGAAAGCTGGCTTCCGTAATCCAAACTGATTAATTTTGATTCCGTTATTTTATTGCCTTTTGCATCCCAATCGGCATAAGTCAGAATAAAACTCGTTCTTATAGGCCCTGTTGTAATGGTTTTCCAGCTGATGAAATTTTTAGAGAAATAATATTTTCCATCCACGTTTACAGCAATTCCGCCCACACCGCGACTGTCACCTACGTGAAAATTATCCAAACCTTCGCCAGTATCTTTATGATACGTTCCGGTTCCGTTTGTGGCTTTTCCGTACCATTTATTAATGATTGGATAATCTACTCTTTTTAGCCACGCGTCAATTCCGCTAGTTAATGTTCCGCCCGGAATTTTATCTTCAACCATTTTCTGAGCTACAGGGCCGTAAGTTCTAAAAGCCACTTTGTTGTTTTCCCAAGCATAATCGTCTGTGCGTTCTGGAACAAAACGAGAATAACAGCTAACTACTTTTGAAGCATTAGGGTTTGTGCCAACTAATATTTCAAAATCCTGTTTAGAAGCAGCTTTGATTTTGGGCTGAAAAAGCAAAATATCTGCATTTCCGTCGCCATCATTATCTACGGTTTGAGTTTCTAAGAAAGTATTACTGCTAATGTCTTTTACGGCATAATTTTCAAGTCTCGAATTGGCATTTAGTCCAAGTGACTTTTTAGTCAATTCGATGGTTTCAAATTCTCTGTCAACTTTTAATGAATTTGAAATTGTGATGATTTTATTCTGAGAAAAAGCAGCAAAATTGGCTGTCAGAATGGTTATGATAAAAAGATGTTTTTTCAAAATTCTTTGGTTTTAATATTTTAAAAAATAGGTTTGATAGGATTATAAAAGTACAAATTGAAACGGAATTGAAAATACAGAATAGGAGTAATTCTGTACAGAATGCTGAAAATGAGCAGAAAAGCTTTAGGAAAGAACTAGATTATTTTTTGTAATTTACATTTCCTGATTTTGACTTCAGGAGAATTTATAATTAAATGAAAATCAAGACAAATGGTTAAATGCATAATTTTCGATTGTGATGGAGTTTTGGTCGATACAGAGAAAATCGGTAACGGAATCTTGCTTGCAATGGCGCAAGAACACGGATTCGAAATGGAATTGGAAGATGCATATAGATATTTTAATGGCCGAAATCTAAAGGATTGTTTCAGACATATTGAAGAAGCAATCGATCAGAAACTTCCAGAAAATTTTGAAACTCAATATCGCGAAAAGAGTTTTGAAGCTTTTAAAACTCAGGTAAAACCAATGGAAGGAATTGTTGATTTTATCCGAAATATCGAAAAATTAAAAATTCCATATTGCGTTGCCTCTAGCGGACCAGTAGATAAAATTCGTTTGAATCTTGAAGTGGCAGGATTGCTGGATAAATTCGAAGATCGAATATTCAGTTCGTATCAAATTGGGAGCTGGAAACCCGAACCAGGAATATTTCTTCATGCCGCTGCAGTAATGGGTTTTGAGGTAAAAGAATGCATTGTTTTAGAAGACAGTAAAGCTGGTGTAAGAGCAGGAGTAAGAGGAGGATTTAAAGTTTATGGTTTTGCCAATGGTTTCAATAATGATGATTTAAAAGAAGAAGGAGCAGAGCTTTTTTACACTTACCAGGAGTTGAGCGAGAAACTTAGTCTTAAATGAAAGTATTCATATTTAAATTAAGACTAAATAGCGCTAAACTTTTCTAATAAAATTTTTTCTTCTATTTCATTTTGTAAATTATTTTCTAACCAATTAATGGCATGTTGTTTATTTTAATTAACAAATAGCATACAAGCTATAGTGATTTTTTGTCTTATAGTAACATTTTTAAAATAATCAGAAAACCAATAATGTTTTGAATCAATTCCTGAAATAATATTTTCTAGAGTATTGAATTTATTAAATAGGGCTAAACCACCATTTTCAAATTCTAAAATTAATTTTTCAAAAGTTATATTTAAGGTCTCATTATCAAAAACAGCAAATTCATCATATTCATTGAAATCTGTAAATAGTCCAGTAGCGCCTCCTACTAATGGATAACTATTTAAAAAATCGCTTATGATTTTTTTTTCAAGTTTTCTCACAACCTTACTGTAAATACCTGCAGTACTTGAAACGTAATCATAATTCATATATGGTGCTCTTCCTTTTCTAATCTGAATTGACCAAAGATTTTCGATTGTTGTAGATTCTATTTTTCGAAATGACATCTTTCCTATTTTTGAAAAACCTTTTGAATTTGCATAATCTTCTATTTGTTTTAAAAGCTGTAATGTAAAATTATTCATAATTGCCAAAATGTTTAATTTAGCAAATATAACAACAAATAGGTTTTTTCTTTCAATTTGTAAGAAAGAAACTTGGGATGTATGTTTTGTTTCAAGTTTCAGGTTTTAAATTAAACCCGACAGGTTTTTAAAACTCGTCGGGTTTGTTTAAAAAAAAATATTCCGTTAGGAATATCTGGTAGGTAGAAAAAAAACAATGATAAATTTGCATAATGTCCTATAGGGACACCTGTTTTGTGAAATGAATTTTATTTGCGTATTCAAACGTTCCTACGGAACGTGTACCTCCGAATCTCATTAAAAAAAAATCTACCAACCAGACATTCCAACGGAATGAATAACATCTTTTTGAACCTTGTCAAAGTTCAATTATCAAATTACCACATTCTCTAATTATCAAATTATCTAATTACCACATTTTCTAATTATCAAATTCTCTTATTAAAATGTAATTTGTTGCATTAAAATAAAATTTTATATATTTGAGTTTCGACATTCTCTTTTTTGATTTGGTAATATCGAATAATTGTTATTACTACATTTAAAAAAAATGTTTTTTGCCCCAAAGAATGATTTTTCCCAAAGAATCTTTTTTAGGCAGTGATTTCCCAAAGTCGCTCTTAACCTACAGACACAGCAGAATGATGAAATTTAAAACTAGAATTTTACTTCTATTCCTATTATTTTCTTCGATTATCCATTCTCAAATCAAAAAGATTGGGGTTCCTTTTATAGCCAATTATAGTCCGAAGGTTTATAAAGCCGCATCAGAAAATTGGGATGTTTTGCAAGATTCCAAAGGCATGATGTTTTTTGCCAATCATTTTGGTGTTATGCAATTCGACGGTGTGCGTTGGGCGATTGTGACACAGCCAGAAAACCGAAGTATGGTGCGCTCGATGGCAATTGATAAAAACGATACAATGTATGTTGGCGCACAAGGTGATTTCGGGTTTGTGATTCGGCTTCCAAATGGGCAATATCAATATACTTCTTTAGTAAAACTGCTTCCTAAATCGGTTCGAAATTTTGGAGATGTACTTCACACTGTAATTCGAAATAATGAAGTTGTTTTTTTCTCTTACGAAAGGATTTTTATTTACAAAAACAATACAATCAAGGTAATAAATGCCAAAACCTCTTTTGATGATTTCTTCGAAGTGGGAAAAGAAATCTATGCTACAGACAATGGAAAAGGATTATTAAAGCTGAAAGGAAATGAATTAATTCCAGTTGAAAATAGTGAGCAGTTTGTTGGATTACAGGTTCGAAAGATTTTTCTAACCCAAAACGGACTTTTGCTATTAACTCAAAAAAATGGTCTTTTTATCTTCGATGGAGAACAGATTAGACCATTTATAACCGAAGTTGATCCTTTATTAAAACAAAATCAGATTTCGGCAGGAATTGAACTTTCTGATGGATATTTCGGAATCGGAACCCGTCAATCGGGGTTGATAGTTATTGATAGTGAAGGTCATTTGATTCAGCATATTGACAAACAAATGGGACTTCAGAACGAATATGTTACCAATTTTAAAATCGATAAGGAAGGCAATCTGTGGGTCACGCTCAAAGGCGGAATTTCATTAATTCAGATTTCATCTCCTTTATCAAAAATTATAGATAGTTCTAATTCTGAAACCAAAATTTACTGCAGTCAGATTTACGATAATAAATTGTATATCGGTACAGATAACGGCTTATTTTGGTTGGATTGGGAAGCTTACAAAAGCGGAAAAAGGGAAAATGTAACTTTTCAGCATATTTCTGGAATGTCTGAAAATGTTTGGAATGTGGGTGTTTTCGGCAATTCGTTATTAGCATTTGAAAAAAACGGGATATTTAAAGTCAGTGGAAATTCCGCGAAAGCGTTGGCTAAAATTGATGGCGCTTGGCAAGGAATCCTAATCCCGAATCGTCCTGATTTGCTTCTTGTTGGCGGTTATACTGGACTGTATCTTCTGAAACAAATAAACGGTTCGTGGGTTTTTCAGCATCGAATAAAAGGGTTTGAAGAAAGCAGCAGAATTATGGAAACCGATAAACAAGGAAATATTTGGATTGCGCACGGTTATAAAGGAATTTATAAATTGAAATTCAATGCAGTGTATGATTCAGTTGCTGATATTCAGTTTTATAATGACAAAAATGGTTTTCCGTCGAGTTTATTTTTGAATACCTTTAAAATCGATAATCAGATTTTGTTTGGAACCACAAAAGGCGTTTACAGACAAGATGTATCTTCAAAAAAAATGATTCCAGATCCCGTTTTCAAGAAATATCTTGGGTTAGAAAATCATATCCGATTATTAAAACCAGATCAGCAGGATAATATATGGTACATTTCTAGTGAAAATACAGGAAAAATGAGCAAACAGAAAAACGGAAGTTTCAAGACAGACGAACTTCCTTTTCGAAAACTTCGATACCTATATGTTCCTGGATTCGAAAATATTCAAACGACAAAAAGTGGTGATGTATTTTTTGGAACGCAAGAAGGTTTGATTCATTACAGTGCCATTAAAAACAAAAAATATCAAACGAAATATAAAGCGGTTATTTCAGAAGTAAAATGCATTTTTCCAAAAGATAGTTTACTGTTTTCCAGCCGTTATGATGTTCTTCCAAACAAAACGGTATCCGTAAAAGATAAACTTTCAACCGTATTAGCGTATTCTAACAATGCGCTTCATTTTTCTTTTGCATCGCTTTGTTTTGAAGATGCCGATGCAACAAAATACGAATATTGGCTGGAAGGTTTTGAGCCAACATGGTCAGATTATAGTCTGCAAACAGAAAAAGAATATACCAATTTGCCTGAAAACGAATATGTTTTTCATGTAAGAGCAAAAAACATGTATGATGTGGTTAGCGAAGAAGCTGTTTTTCGATTTGAAGTTTTACCGCCTTGGTACAGAACTTTTTGGGCTTACTTATTTTATTTTGCGCTTTATAGTATTGTAATTTATTTCATTGTGAGATATCAGAAATCTGTTGCTGAGCGTCAACGCCGTCAATTAATAGAGAATCAGGAAAGAGAATTGCTTCGAAGCCGTGCAGAACTTAACGAACAGAAACTGACATTCGAACAACAGAATATGGCTATTGTTCGAGAGAATCTTGAAACGACGATAAATCTTAAAAATGCTAAAGTAGCTTCAAATACAGTCAATTTAATTCATTTGAATGAGATTTTGCTTTCGATTAAAGATTTAATCGGAGAGATTGATAAGAAGAATGATTCGAATGTAAATTTCAGTTTGCTGACGAAAATCAACAAATTGATTGACCACGAATTGCAGGGAGACAAACATTGGAATGAATTTGAAGAAATCTTTAATCAATTGCATGATAATTTTATGCAGCGACTAAAATCGAGTTACCCAGAATTGACTCCGCGCGATATGCGATTGTGTGCATATTTGCGAATGAACTTCAATACAAAAGAAATTGCTCCGCTTTTAGGAATTTCGGTTCGTGGTGTTGAAGATACCCGTTATCGCATTCGTAAAAAATTGCAGCTTCCATCAGATACAAACATCACCGAATTTATTCTCAATTTTTAATTTTTCTCATTTAAGTAAAATTTTAAGTGATTTTATGCATTTCATCGATGATTTGTTACATTTCTTCGATAGTACCGTAGTCAAACCGTACTCCAAAATGTAAGTCTTGCCTGATTTTTTAGTTAATATTGCTTTGTTATTGTCGGAAAATACAAACTATTTTTTTTAAATGATTTGTATTGAAGAAATAACATTTACTAACTAAAACCTATTTAAAATGAAGCAAAAAGACTTTTTTTTCGGCCAACCACCGAAAAGCAATTCCTATTTATTAAAACAATTTTGTGTGGCAGTTTTATTTGTACTGTTGCCATTTCTTAAAACTCAGGCCCAATGCAATACGCTTGTCTGGTCGGATGAATTTAATGGCACTACGGTAGATTTGACCAAATGGCAAAGCATCTCAGGAAATGGCTGTCCGTCGCTCTGCGGATTTGGAAACGCTGAGGCACAGCGCTACGATCCGAATCAGGCGACAATTGTAAAAGAAGGCGCAAACAGTTATTTGAACATTCAGGCAAAGTATGAGCCGAGCGCTTCATTTCCAGATCAGCCGTATGCTTCTTCAAAATTAACTACAGAAGGAAAGTATTCTCTAAAATATGGAAGGGTTGAAGCCCGTATGAAGTTATCTAACGGACAAGGCGCGTGGCCCGCTTTTTGGATGCTTCCTGTAAACGGAAATTGGCCGTTTACGGGTGAAATTGATATTATGGAAGCCAAACACAGAAATCCGCAATCTGTAGACGGAACGATCCATTATGATGGAAACGGATATCATTTTACAGGTAGAAGCTATAGTTCTCCAACAGATTTATCTTCAGATTTTCATGTTTATGCGGTAGAATGGGGACCAAATTTTATCAAATGGTTTGTTGATGATGTTTTATTTCATACCGCAACTCCAAATACGACCGTTAATGGCGGATGGCCTTTTAACGATAGTCAGTTTTATATCATTTTAAACCTTGCTGTTGGTAGCGCAGGAACGCCTTATACCAGTGTAAATGGAGCGGGAGTAGCGCCAGTTCCAGGTGATTTCCCAGCAAAATTACAAGTCGATTATGTTCGTGTTTACGATGGGAGTTTTAAATATGCGGTAGCAGGAGATAACAAAGTGTACCAAAATGAAACTAGTAAAACCTATTCTGTAAATGCAATTGCGGGGGCGACCTATAACTGGACAGTTCCAGCAGGAGCAACAATTGCATCAGGACAGGGAACCAATTCGATTACTGTAAATTGGGGAACCTCTGGAGGAGATGTTTCTGTAGCAGCAACAGTTTCTGGCTGTAATGTCAATACTTACAAACTTGCTGTTACAACCGAGCCAGCATTGCCAGTTGAAAAAGTACATGATGATTTTCAGAGTAATAGAAATGTAGTATATCCTATAAAAACGGGAGTTCTAACAGAAGCTGTTGCGAATCCTTCGGCTACAGGAATTAACACTTCTGCTTTGGTTGGAAAATACGTTCGAAATTCAAGCGAATTGTACGATGTTTTGAATATCAGAAACGTAACCATTACCAACGCGAACGATTATGTTTACGGAAGAAAAAGACTTTCGTTTGATATTTATACTTCGGCGCCAGTTGGAACAAAAATTTCGATGCAGTTAGAAAACAGCAATGTAACAACTGCAACCAATTATCCGTCAGGAAGACATAGTGGTTTTAAAGCTACGACAACAGTTCAGAACAAATGGGAAACGATTGAATTTGAATTTGAAAAAGTAATCGATCCAAATACGAGCGCATTAGCGATTAATAATGTGGTGATTCTTTTTGAATCGAATTCAAATTCTGGAGCAACATATTATTTTGATAATCTGCTGACAAAAGCAGCTCCAGAAAAACCAATTATTGCCACAGATGTTTTGCAAAATTATGACGGAGCAAATAAAATTGTAAAAGGAACTACGACAGGAACGTATTCTGTTGTGGCAAATCCAGGTTCTAATTCGGTTAATGCTTCCGCGAATGTGGCGAAGTATGTTCGAAATGCATCAGAACAGTATGATGTGCTTTTCTTTAATACACAAACTTCAATTGAAGATGCGGGATTATTCAAAAGTCAGACCAATAAAATTATGATTGATGTTTATACAACGGCGCCAATTGGTACGGTTGTAAGTATGAATTTTGAAAATAGCGCCACTTCGCTTCCAGCTAATTATCCGACAGGAAGAAATAGTAGTTACGTAGCCATTACAACCAAACAAAACCAATGGGAAACATTAACTTTCTACTATAATTCCAGTCCGGATGCTGGAACTTCGAATCTGGCAGTGAATCAAATGGTTTTATTGTTTAATTCGGGTTCGTACACAAGCGATACGTATTATTTTGATAATATTAGAATTGGATCGACTAAGCTTCCAGATACTTTTACGCAAGGTGTAGTATATGAAGATTATCAAACGATTCACAATATCACGTTTAGAGATGCTATTGGAACTTATACGGCAAATACAGCAAATCCAAATGCAAGCGGAATCAATACTTCTTCTAATGTTGGAAAATACGTTCGCAAATCGACTGAATTATATGATAATTTCTCCTTCAACACGACTTTAAACAACATAGGTGATTTTAAAGCGGGAACAAAAAAGTTTGCAATGGATGTTTACACTTCTGCTCCAGTTGGATCTATTATTTCTTGGCAGGCAGAAAGTAGTGCCTCGGTTCCGTCCAATTATCCTGTTGGAAGACACAGTATTTATCAGGGAGTTGTAAAACAAAGCAACGTTTGGCATACTATTACTTTTACGTATGTAAGCACGCCAGACGCTTCAACTCCAGACAATGATGTCAACCGTTTTGTTTTCTTGTTTGAACCGGGAACCAATTCTGGAAACACCTATTATTTTGATAATCTGAGAGCTTTAAATTTAGCCTCTACAGAAACTCCAAATGTGAATTTAGCTTTGGCTAAAACAGCAACGGCTTCGACATTAGAAAATGCGACTTTTACTGCAAACCAAGCAACAGATGGAGATGGAGGTACAAGATGGGCGAGTTCTTTTGCCAATGCAACCGAATGGATTTATGTTGATTTAGGAAGCAATTACACACTTAACAGAGTAGTTTTAAAATGGGAAGCTGCTTATGCAACTCAGTATAAAATACAGCTTTCAACTGACAATGTTTTTACAGAAAATGAAACGATCAATACACAAACGGCAAGCGATGGCGGAACGGATGATTTAGCGGTAAGCGGAACAGGAAGATATCTTCGCATTTTATGTACAGCAAAAGCTTTAGCTCCTTACGGATATTCATTGTATGAAATTGAAGCTTATGGATCTTCGTCAACGGCCAGAATGGCTTTGAATGTTGCCGAAGAGCCTCAGGAAGAAGAAACTGTTTTTGCAGTCTATCCGAATCCGACAACAAACTATGTTCAAGTTTCATCTCCTGAAAACTTAGACAATAAAGTGATCACGATCTATGATAACTCTGGAACTTTGATTTTACAGAATAAACCTCAAGGGAATGAAAGTGTAATAGACGTGAGTAAACTTCGCAGAGGAATCTACATTCTGAACTTCAAATCAGATCAAAAGAGTTGGAGTAAGAAGTTAATTAAGAAATAATTTTTTAAATCCGTTGGGTGCAATTCAAGGAGGGCATACCGGTTGTACCTGACGGAATTATTTAGTCATTTGAAAATGACTTTAGTTTTAGAATCTAATTATTATGTAACCCCAAAATTATTTAGATATGAATAAAATTAGACTTCAAAGATTTTCTTTTTTGATGACACTTTTTTTAGTGTTTTCAAGCCTAATACATGCTCAAGGGCCTGTACCATTTACGATTAGTAATAATTCGACATTTGCCGACAGCGACCTATATGTTGCGATTGTAGGAATCGATTATACCACAGGAAACCACGTTTGGGTCAATGCCAAGACAAGTCAGGTTTTACCCATGAATGCTTCTTATAATACTGTTACAGGACCCACTTACGGCGGAAACACAGGACCGGGACAAAACTCAAAATATGCGGCATGTTTTACAAAACTGAGTGAAATTCCAAACAAAACCTTCACTTTGCCATTAATTGCAGGATGTCGAGTTTTTATTTCTAAAGGTTCTCAGCTTTATTTTTACTTTTTTGGAGCCAGCGGAGCACCTTCGGGATATGCATCTCCAAATCCGCAGAACGCAACAGACCCAAATCAGGGAATTTTGTATGAAATGATCGAATTGACCAATAATCAATATGGTTTTTTCGGAAATCCAACAAGAGTCGATTCATACAAATATCCAATGGGATTGGAATTGTTTGGTGCTAACGGCTACCAAAAGAAAGTGGGAGACTTGAAAAAACACGCTGATATTGTTGCCGCTTTTAAAGCGAATGTTCCAGCAGAATTTCAAGGCTGTGTCAATGATGTAACAGGCGAAATTACAGCACCTTCTAAAACTGCAGCTTACGCTGAAGGATCAGGACCATACGCCAATTATTTAAAATCGTATATCGATGCGATTTGGAATAAATACAAAAATGAAGATCTGATCTTTTATGCAGGAGATGCAGGAGTTTTTAAAGGAAGAGTTATTGGTGAGCAATTAGAAATGGTGGGACAATCTGGTGCTTTTGTTGGAAGAACTGGACGTGTTCAAAACCGACCAACAACTCAGGAAGCTCTTGAAGGAAAAGGCGTTTTGGATAGAAGATTGGTTGATGGAGATTTAGATCTTGTAATTCAGTCACAATTAACGGCTGCGATTAACCGACATGTTGTAAATACAACAACTGCAAATCCGGGACAGCAAAATTGGTACGATGCTTCAAAATATTATCAAACAAACCCAACCAATCATTATTCTAAATTCTGGCATTTACCAGGAATCAATATTGATAATTTGGCTTACGGATTTGCGTATGATGATGTTGCCGATCAATCGCCATCACTTCACTCGCCACAGCCAACAAAAGTTATTGCAACATTTGGAGGTTATTATGGACTTACTACGCCTTCAGTTCCAGCTACAACAGATGTAATCACAGTTTACAAAGATTGTAACTACACAGGTTTTTCTGGCGGATTAACAATTGGAGATTATAATCTGGCTCGTTTAAATTCTTTAGGAGTTTTAAATGATGACATTTCTTCACTTAAAATAACTCAAGGTTATCAGGCGATTTTATATCAAGATGATAATTTCGGCGGAGCTTCAACGGTAATTAATTCTGATAATTCTTGTTTGAATACCACTTGGAATGATAAAGTAAGTTCAATCAGAATTATTGCAAACGGAACGGCAACTTTAGGAAACCAGACTTTCTTTCTTCAAAACAGAAATAGTGGTTTATATATGGACGTTTGGAATTCTAGTATGTCAAACGGAGCAGGAATCAATCAAGGCGCTTTGAATTCTGGAAACAATCAGAAATTTACTTTTACGCATTTAGGTGATGGAATGTATAAAATTATTGCCAACCATAGCGGAATGTCAATGGACATTAATAACTTCAATAAAGCAAATGGCGCAAGAGTAGAACAGTATCCATACAATGATACAACAAATCAGCAGTTTATTTTGGTTGCAACAGGCGATGGCTATTATAAAATTGTTGCCCGTCATAGCGGAAGAATTGTTGAGGTGGCAGGAGCAAGTACAGCTTCTGGGGCAATTGTACAGCAATGGGATAATAACAATCAGACTTGTGGACAATGGAAGTTAGTTCCAGCTACAAGTTCACAAACTTCTGTATTAATTCAGGCAGAAGATTATTCAGCAATGAGCGGTATTCAAGTCGAAGCGACTACAGATGCAGGTGGAGGTTCAAACGTTGGTTATACAGAAACAGGCGATTGGCTGGCGTATAACAATATTAATTTCCCAACAACTGGTTCTTATTTAATTGAATATCGAGTAGCAAGCGGTGTTACGGGCGGAAGATTATCTTCTGATTTTAATGCTGGAGCAATTCTTTTAGGAAATGTTGATATTCCGAATACTGGAGGTTGGCAAAATTGGCAAACCGTTTCGCAGACTGTAAATGTAAATGCAGGAACATATAATTTCGGAATCTACATTCAGAATACAGGAATGAATATCAACTGGATTAAAATTACAAAAGTAGCGGGAGGAACTGCACGAATGTCTTCAGTTGAAACTGTTGAAGAACCAGCTGAAACAGTTTTAAATGTTTATCCAAGTCCAGTTGAAAATACGTTGTATGTAACAACAGATCTTTCTGGAGGAAGTGTAAAAATAGTCGATTCACAAACAGGATCTACTGTAGCATCTCAAAAAATCAACAACAATAGTTTTGATGTTTCGCATCTTAGAAAAGGAATCTATTTTATAGTTTTTGAGAAAGATGGCAAACAAACAATCAAACGTTTCATAAAAAAATAGTTTTAAAAAGTGATCTCAGGCTTTAGATCTTAGATAATAATTAAGTAGTGTTAGTTCAACGAAATTAGATTACAAATCAAATCTGAAATCTAAAGTCTGAAATCTAAAATTAAAAAATATACAACTCAAATAACCGTCCCATGTTTACGAGTTTATTAATCTATTAAAACAATTATTATGAAAAACAATTACAAAAGAATGCTGCAGAAATGCATGATTATTTTAGTGTTGGGTGCTTTTAATTTAGCGACAGCCCAGAAAAAAGTGATAGCTTACATTCCGAATTGGATTGATTTGAATGCTTTTTCAAGCACTGTTCAATACAGTAAATTAACGCACATTAATATTGCTTTTGAAAATCCTGATGCAAATGGTTATCTAAGTTTTAATTCAGGAAGTAATGCAATAATAAATGCTGCACATGCTCAAAACGTAAAAGTTTTTGTATCGCTTGGAGGTGGTTCTGTTTCTGAAGGCGGAGCAATTCGTGATAATTATTTCAATTTAATTACACCGGCCAATAGAACGGCTTTTATTCAGAAGATTTATGATTATGTCGTAGCTCATAATTTTGATGGAGTAGATGTTGATCTAGAAGGTCCAGCAATTAATGGAGATTATGGCGGATTTGTAATTGCTCTGGCTAATAAACTGCATGCTAACGGTAAATTGATTTCAGCAGCACTTTCAGAAGGATATGGTGGTGCCAATGTACCTTCATCTACTTTTGCGGCTTACGACTGGATCAATATCATGGCTTATGATGCAACTGGGCCTTGGGCGCCAAACAATCCGGGTCAGCATTCTCCTTACAGCATGGCGGTAAATCAGTTTAATTACTGGACAGGAAGAGGATTGCCAGCAAGTAAGGCTATCATCGGTCTTCCGTTTTATGGCTATGGTTTTGGAGCTTCTGCCAATCAGGGAATTTCTTATGCTAATATTGTAGCTCAATATCCAGGAGCTGAAAATTTAGATCAAGTTGGAAACACCATTTATTATAACGGGATTCCGACCATCAAACAAAAAACGACTTTTGCGATTCAGAACGCAGGCGGAGTTATGATTTGGGAATTATCTCAAGATGCAACAGGCTCAAAATCTTTACTAACAGCAATTAATCAGGTAATTACAGGAAGTAATCCTCCGGCAACTGGAACTACAATTCAGGCTGAAAATTATAATACGATGAGTGGTGTTCAAACCGAAGCTACAACCGATACAGGCGGTGGACTAAACGTTGGATATTGTGATACAGGCGATTGGATGGCTTATTACAATATTAATTTCCCAACTTCTGGCTCTTATCAAATAGAATATCGAGTTGCAAGTGCCGTTACAGGCGGAAGATTATCATCTGATTTAAATGCTGGAACGATTCAGCTTGGTGCCGTAAATGTTCCGAATACTGGTGGTTGGCAAAACTGGCAGACGATTACTCAAACCGTAAATGTAAATGCTGGAACGTACAATTTCGGGATATATGTTCAGAACACAGGGTTTAATATAAATTGGTTTAGAATTACAAAATCGGGTTCAACGGCTAAATCTGCTCCTGCGAGTTCAGAACAATCCATTGCGAGTTTAGAAATTTACCCGAATCCGACTGAAAGTCAGCTTTTCTTTAGCACAGAGGTTTCTGGCGGAAATGTAAATGTCATTAACACAGAAGGTGGTGCAACTGTTTTTTCTCAAACTGTAAACAATAACAGCATTGATGTTTCGACTTTAAAAACAGGAATTTATCTGATTTCGGTAGAGAAAAACGGAATCAAAACGGTAAGACGTTTTATTAAAAAATAACCCTAACCCATTTGCCATAATGGTTTTAGATACATTAAATTTTAGGTTTTAATGTGATGAAAAGGGCTGTCTATTTGGACGGCCTTTTTTTGTTTTTAACGCAAAGAGCGCTAAGGTTTACGCAGAGTTCATTAAAGGCGTTTTTTTGTAACGCAGAGTTCACAAAGATTTTACGCAAAGTTCGCAGAGTTTTTTTGAGCTAAATTTTGAAAAATATAAAAGGGCACAAAGCTTTACGGATATCTTTTTTGGAGCTTAGTGAATATAGCCTGCGGTTTCAACCGCAGGAACACTATGCATATTGCCTATCCGTAAGTACCCGCGGTTGAAACCGCGAGCTATGTTAAAATTTATTTTGCTAAAATTATTTTTTCTGTAAATCTAGAATTCATAAAGCTTTGCGAACTTTGATTTGTAAAATCTTACTCAAAATACTCTGTGAACTTTGCGAAAAACCTTTGCGCTCTTTGCGTTAAAAAAAACATCCTCAAAAAAAAAATCACTTCACGCTCTTAATCGCGCCATTTTTCAAATCAACTGTAAAATGATCTGCTGGAACTTCGCGCATAAATTTATTGAAGATGATTAGGAATAACTTCATCTGTTTTTGGAGCGGATTATCTTTTGAAAGATCAGCTTTAGAACCTTCTAAAAATAAATTTGACAAAACTTTGTATTCTTTTGCTCTCTGAATTCCAACATCGGCAAGAGCCAATTCATCGGCACTTCTAAACCGATAAAAATCTACCAGAAGATCATAACCAGTCCAATTGAAGTTTTCTTTTTTAAGATTATTTTGAGCTAGGATTTTTTCTGATTTAGCTTCAGCTTCATTCCATTCTTTTTGAAACTGTTCTTTATTTTTAAAAATAAAATCAAAATCTTGATTCGATTGCATATTAGCTAAAACCAATAAATCTTTTGCAGAAACATTTAATATAAAATCTTTGAAAGCAGAAGGCCAATCGTCTTTTAAGAAACGAAGGCGAACTAATTCTTTTAAATGAAAATCGGTAAAATCATGATAGTTTTTCGTTTTTAAAATATCAATATTCCAAATGTCTTGCATGTTCTGACTTTCCAAAAACTTATATTCCATTTTGTATAAATCAAAAAGTTCATTGTATCTCGGAACATCATCAACAGTAATGGTTTGAATATCTACAAGATTATCTTTTTTGAAAGTCAATAATTTGTAGGCGGGAATATAAGCTGCTAAAGATGGTGTCTGAATGTTAACCAAAGTATTTCCTTTTGCAGAAGTTCTTACACCCGTATCGTTGATATGCATGTGACCTCCAAAATGAATCTTCAATCCTGCATCTGCAAATACTTGTGCTACTTCTTCAACAGGAACACGATTTAACTGCCATTTGTTTGGACCAAGTAATTCTTTAATTTCCACGGAAGCGTCATCATTAAAATCAATCATTGGAAAATGACTGAAAGCGATTAAAGTTTTTCCTTGTTTTTTGGCTTCCGCCGAAATCGTTTCAACCCATTTTATGAGATGTTTTTTGTTAAAAAGTACATTATTGTAACCTGTACTGGCTTCGCTGTAATTCTTAGAATCTTTTTCTGTAGAAGCATTTTTCTTCGGAATATAAACATTTCCGTCAATTGCCATTAACCAAAGTCCATCGATTGGTTCTACAATGTAACTAACATCTGGAACTTCGTAACCAGGTGTGACTTCATAAACACGATTTTCTAGTTTAGCACTTTCTAAAGCCTTTTCGAATGTATAATTTTCACTTGAATAAGTAGAAAATGGAGTTGCCCAGAATTTGTGTTTTTTATTCGGATGAAAACCAAAATTATGAAGCTGATCTGTAATTCCTAAATAACCCATTTTAGCAATGTCGGCGGTAACAACTACTGGATGTTCGATGTTTAAATTGGGCTTATAAAGGCCTTCTTTGCTATAAATGGGTTGACTTTTACCTTCTTTTCCTAAGAAATCTTCTTTTCCAGATTCTTGAGCAAATGGCCCAACCGGATCATGATTTCCTGTGGTTATGAAGAATTCTACTCCGTACTTTTTGGTGTATTGTTCTAATATTTTGGCTAATCCGCGAACGTGAATTGGTTGACCATCATCTGTATAATCTCCGGGAAGCGCTACATATTTGATTTTTCGTTTAGCGATATCTTCTAAAGCTGCTATAAAGGCGAAATAATTTTCATTGAATATTCGAGTAGAATGCAGCTGAGATGACATCGTTCGCACCAAAACATATTCTCCCGTTTTCGGATTCAAAACGCCTTTATAATCTGAATCTGAAAACTGGCCGAATAAATCCTGTAGATGTACATCTGATAGAAATGCGATTTGCGTTCCGTTGAGGTTTTTTGCTTTTTGTGCTGATGCTACGTTATTAAAAAAAACTAGGAAAGCTAACATGTATAATATTGTATATCTTGAATTCATAGGGTTTGTTTTTTTTAACCGCAAAGAGCGCAAAGATTTACGCAAAGTTCGCAAAGATTTTTGAGCATGATTTATAAAATAAATAAGGTCGCAAAGCTTTGTGGATTTTATGTTTTTAAAAAGAATAATTATCAAACATAGCCTGCGGTTTCAACCGCAGGAACACAATGTATATCATTGCCCTCTCTACATTTCTAAACGAGCATCATGCATGTTTTCTTCCTGAGCGTTCCCGCGGTTGAAACCGCGGGCTATATTTACAAACTACATACATAAAGCTTTGCGAACTTTGCGTTTATAAACATAACCTTAAATAAAAATCTTTGCGAACTTTGCGTAACTCTTTGCGCTCTTTGCGGTTAAAATTATTATTGTTTCAATTTTCAGGTTTCCCGTTCCAGAAATAACTTGAAACTTGAAACCTGAAACAAAAAAAAAACTATTTTCCAGTAACAGGATTATTTCTCACATAACTTCCATCATCGTATTTAATCTGATATGGCGAATTAAAGAAAGTGCTTGGAAGATAATAATCGGTTGTGATAATTTGTGCGCCTGATTTTTTAGCTGCTTCAAAATGCGAATAATCGTTAGCACGTGCTTCTTTGGTATCAGAATCGGCTCTTGTTCTTATTAAGTATCCTTTTTTAACTAAATCTTCAATTTGCGGATCTTCAGAATTATTTCTGAATAATGCTGCGGCTTCTGGTTTTCCGGGTTCGGCGTTAATGAAAATGGCGCGTCCCTTAAGGGACGGATGATTCAATGCGTACAAATCTCTTTTTGCGCCGTTATTATCTAATAAGAATAAAAATCGTCCTTTTGCTTCTTTTAAAGTTGGCCAGTTGTCATGCAAAACGGCTTCTTCGAGTGTTTTATATTTTCCTCGTACCATATCTGGCGTAATCAATTTGTCTTTTCCTAATTCTTTTCGAATTACTTTATCCATTTCATCAAAAACGGATGCAGTGAAATCTTCTGGTTTTGTTCCGAAGAAATTAGCATCGCCGTCTTTTGGTTCTAAAGTGATAAAAACGGGAACATGATTTGGATTGGCATCAGACCATTTTTTTAGTTCCTGCAAACAGATTTCAAAAGTGTAGCAAGAAGTTCTAAAATCGATATCCGGCATGTGGAAAACTTTAAAGCCAGGTTTTTTCATTAATCCATCTGGGTCGTACGCTTCTTCAGATTTTGCGATATCTAAACCTTTCGGATGAGTATATTTTCCGCCTTTCGCGTCAGCAAAAATATCAATTTCCAGATTGCGTAGACCTTTGTTTAATTGATCTGTAATACTGATGTGAGTGTATTGCAGGCCTTTAAGCGAACGAGAAGTATCTCGTGCTTGAATCGTATTGTATAAGTCGGTTTCGATCGCGTGACGATAGCTGTTATGCGATCCGATAACCTGAATCTGGTTTATTTTCAGATTGTCGTTTTGGGTCTGGGCGCTTAAAGCTCCTGCTAATAATAAAGTGAACAAAAATGGTTTCATAATTCTAAAATGTAATTGATACTGTTGATTGGGACGCATCAAAAGAAAATTGCATTTTTTGAAAGGCACTAAGTTAAAATCTGCCTTTGGGTTTTATGTTAGATTAAAAAAAAGAAATCGCAAAGACATTCCTCTTTTATCCATAAAAAAGTAGTATTAATACAACAAACGTGTTTATTTATTAATTTAAAGATAACCTTGACACAAAAAGCATTGGCTTTTCATTTTATTATTTTACGATATTAAAAAGCCTGTAATTATAATATGAATAATCCTGAAATTTTTGAACAAACGTATAATCAATATTGGAAAAAGCTTAACGCATTTTCTTATACGATGACTCAGGATAAAGACTTGGCGCAGAACATCGTTCAGGATGTTTTTGTGGATTTATGGGAAAGAAAAGAAGAGCTGAATATTCAGGCGATTGAACCTTTTTTGTTTCGCGCCGTAAAAAATCAAGTCTTTAAACATTATCAGAACAATCGTTTTGATAAGACGATTTTAGAAGAAAAATTCGAAGACTACATTATCGACAATTTTTCGACAATTGATCCAGAAGTGATGGATCTGCTTTATGCTCTATTAGACAAACTTCCAGAGAAAAGAAAAGAAGTTTTGCTGATGTATAAATTTCAAGATATGACAATCGATCAGATTGCAGAAGAACTTGGAATTTCGAAACAAACCGTAAAAAATCAGATTTCATCGGCGGTAAAACAACTTCGCGAAGGCTTAAAAGACTTGGCTTGGCTAGCTCCATTTATTATTTTCAATCAAAAATTTTAAAATAACTTTCGCTTGATGTTTTCATAATATTTGGCGATAGTACGATTTCGAGATTCTGGTACTTATTCATAACAATAAGTATTTATGATAAAAAGAATCAAACATAGTTTAGAGTATTTGCTGGATAAAAGTTCGCGAGGAAAAACTTCATCGGCAGAAGAAAATTTATTACATGATTTTGCTTTCAGCGAATATCAAGAATCAAAATGGGATAATGATTTTATGGGAAATCCTGAAATCGAGTCTCAAAATATGTACGATGAAATTCAGTTAAGAATTGGAAAGAAGAAATCTTTCCTTCCTTATTTAAAATATATAGCTGCTGCCAGCATTCTTTTTCTGCTTGGTTTAGGATTTTTCTTGAGACCAAATGTTTTAAACCAAAAACAAATCACATTTAAAACGTCATCGATTCCCAAATCTATCCAATTAAGTGACGGTTCGAAAATTTATCTGGCAGCAAACTCATCATTTCAGTATCCTGAAAAATTTGCAGGCGATCAAAGAACGGTTTCTTTATTAAAAGGAAACGCGTTTTTTGAAGTCGCCAAAGACAAAAAACATCCTTTTATTATTCATTCTGGCGAAATAAAAACCAGAGTTGTAGGAACTTCATTTCACATTCAATTATCAAAATTAAACTGTAAGGTAATTGTAGTAACCGGAAAAGTAAATGTGTCTGGAAAAGGGCAGAGCGTTGATTTAGTACCGAATCAGGAAGCTTTATTTGAAGGTCAAAAATTAACCAAACAATTGGCCGATAAAGCATTTTTGGTGAATTGGTATAATGAAGATGTTACTTTAGATCAAACTACTTTAAAACAAGTAATCACCATTTTACAATATAAATACGGAGTTTCATTTGAGTATAACAATAAACACGTATTAGCAACGCCGTTAACGGTATTCATTAAGAAGGACGCGACATTAGAAAATGTTTTGGAACAAATAAATTATATCACAAACCTAAAATTCAAAGTCTATGGCGAAATAGTAAAAGTGGATTAAAAACAAAAAAAGCAGTTGCGGGAACAACTGCCATTAATAAATTAAGCATCGTAAAAACAATTACTTAAATCATGTATTTTAAACCTTCTTATTTAAATCTAAAGAGTTTTGTCTTTTTAGTTCTAGCTTTACTTGCCTTTCAGAGCGGTTATAGTAAAACTTTATTAAAAGAGTCAAAAATAGCAAATAAAATAGAAAAAGCGACTCTTGTCTCTATTTTTTCAAAATTAACAAAGCAGACCGACTACAAATTTAGTTACGGACAAGCCATAATTGCTGATAATACGGCTTATACAGTAAATTTTAATTCAGAATCTATTACGGCGATTTTGAATGACCTTTCTAAAAAAGCCAATTTCAATTATAACATTAATGGTAAATTAATTTTAATTCAAAAAACAGCTGAGCCAAAAGCAGTAAATACCAAAGCTATTGAGAGAATTAAAATAAAAGGAAAAGTTGTAGATGAAAATAAATTGCCTATTCCAGGTGCATCTGTAATAGAAACGAGCACTTCAAACTCAACAGTGACCGATTTTGACGGTGTTTTTGAACTTACTGTAGGAGAAGGAAAAACAATCAATATTTCGTATGTAGGATACAAATCTAAAACGGTTCCTGCACAGAGCGGTTTTATGACAATTCAGTTAGAGCCAGCTACTGCAGAATTAAATGAAGTTTTGGTTGTTGGTTACGGAAAACAATCTAAAAAAGACGTTACGGGAGCAGTTACGCAATTGGAAGCGGCAAACTTTAAACAAGGAGTAAGCATTTCGCCAGATAATTTAATTCAAGGAAAAGTTGCGGGTGTTCGTGTGGTTAGTACAAGCGGTGAGCCTGGAGCGGGAGTAAACGTAACTATTAGAGGTGTTGGATCTATTAGAAGCGGAAGTACGCCTTTGTTTGTCGTTGACGGAATTCCGTTGTCTAATGACGATGTGAGCCCATCTGGAACGAATGTTGGTTTTGGAAGTTCGCAAGCTAAAAACCCTTTAAACTTTTTGAATAATAGTGATATCGAATCGATTACAGTTTTGAAAGATGCATCTGCTTCTGCAATTTATGGAGCAAGAGGGTCTAACGGAGTTGTTTTGGTAACGACTAAAAAGGGAGCAAAAGGAGATGGAACTCTAACTTTTGATTCGTCTTTAGGAATTTCTACTGTAGCTAATAAATTAGATGTTTTGAGTGCAGGTCAATATAGAAGTGCAATTAAAGATAAAGCTTTTGATCACGGTGGGAATACAGATTGGCAAGATGTTATTTTTAGAGAGGCTATTACAAAAAGTAATTCGCTAGCATTTTCTAAACAAACAGAATCAGGAAATTATTATGCTTCTGTGTCGCAATTGGATCAAGAAGGTATTATTAGAAACAGCAATTTTAAGCGTTTGACAGGAAGAATTAATGCTGCTGAGTCATTTCTAGACAATAAACGTTTAAAATTAAAATTTAATCTTACGGCTAGTGAAACCAAAGACGATGGTGTTCCTACAAGTGATGATGGAGGTTCTAATGGACAATTGTTGGTTCACACATTAATGGCAAACCCAACTAGATCGGTTTTTGATGCAAATGGAAATTATACCAATTTTAATATGAATGCGCACTATAATCCAGCATATCTATTAAGCATTTATACTGATCAAACTCGTACTTTAAGAGTTTTAGGAAACTTTGAAACTTCTTTTAGAATCGTTAACGGATTAGAGTATAAATTGAACCTTGGTATCGATCGTTCGATGTCAGAGCGAAATACTACTATTTTTCCAAACTTAACAGATTTGAATCCGAAAGGGAAATATGTTCAGAATAATTTAGATTCTAAAAACTCTTTGGTAGAGCATTATCTGACTTACAATTTAAATTTAGATAAACATAAAATTGAAGCTTTAGGAGGTTTTTCATATCAAAAATTTGAAAGATCAGGAACAAGCTTCAGTATTGACGGAATTTCAAACCAAGGTGAAGGAGTTCCTCCTTCCATAAATCCAGGTTTTAAAGGTACTCAATCTGGAACGACAGGTTATGCGCAGGAAAACGAATTACAGTCTTATTTTGGAAGGTTGAATTATAATTTCGATAATAGATATCTTCTAACAGCTTCTATGAGAGGTGACGGATCTACTCGCTTTGGTAAAAACAACAAATACGGTTATTTCCCATCATTTGCTTTAGGATGGAATATTGCTAACGAAAGTTTCTTAAAAGAATCTTCAACATTAAACAATTTAAAACTTAGAGCAAGCTGGGGACAGACAGGAAACCAAGAAGTTGAAAATAAAATTACGCAGGCAAGTTATTCATTGTCTGGAGCTGATGGATATTATTTATATGATGATTTAAATCTAGTAAATGGAGTTTCGGTAAATAGAACACCAAATCCTGATTTGAAATGGGAGGTTGTGACGCAATTTAACGTAGGTTTAGATTTCAATTTATGGAACGACAAATTGTACGGAACGTTAGATTATTTCAATAAAACCACTACAGATGCTATTTTGAATGTTCCTTCTCAAGCTTTGAGTCCAACCACTACAATCTGGACCAATATTGACGGTAAAATTATCAATAAAGGTATTGAGTTTATGTTAGGTTCAAAAATAGTAGATACTAAGAACTTTTCTTGGAATATTGACATGAACGGAGCAACATTAAATAACAAGATTGAAGATCTTCCAGTTTCAGAAATCTTAACAGGAACAATTTCAGGACCTGGACAATCTGGAGTAAATGCAAATATTTACAAAAGCGGTTATGCAGCTGGATCTTTCTATTTATTGGAGCACATTGGTTTTGATGCAAATGGAGGAAATATTTTTAAAGATCAGAATGGAGATGGCAAAATTGATAACAGCGATAGAATTATTATTGAAGGCGCACTTCCAACTTTCTACTACGGATTTAATAGTGACATGAGATACAAAAACTTTACGTTTTCGTTCTCTATCATCGGACAAACAGGTGGTTATTTATTGAATAATACAGGTTTAAATGCATTAAATATAAACAACTTAGCATCAGACCGTAACGTGGCAACAGGTTATTATGAGTCTGGGGCAAATGCTGCAAACTCACCAATCTTGTCAACACTTTTCTTAGAAAAATCAGATTTTATTAGATTAAATACAGCTCGTATTGGTTACAACTTCGATTTGAAAGGATTAAACTGGATCAACGGATTAACGCTTTACATAACAGGTCAGAACTTAATTACGATTACCAATTATACAGGTTACGATCCGTTAATTAACAGTCCAAAATCAAATGGAGGAAACCAATCTATTGGTATCGATTATGCAAGTTATCCAACTTCTAGAACATTCAGTTTTGGAGCAACTTTAAAACTATAATTATTATGAAGACAAATACAATTTTTAATATAAAAACATTAGCTATATTTTCTTTTATATGGCTTTTTGCAAGCTGTACTAACCTTGACGAAGTTGTTTTGGATGAGGTTTTAGGAGAAGATGCTTCAAACCCTGCTGGAGCTCTTGCGGCTGCTTACGACCGTTTAGGAGACGGAACGTTTGTAGATCACGGCGGTATTTTTTCTTTGCAGGAATACACGACAGACGAAGCAATTTTGCCAACACGAGGAAGTGACTGGGGAGATGGCGGAAAATGGAGAGATATGCATGAGTTTACATGGAAATCTGATAATGCTGTTGTAGTGGATAACTGGAACAAATTGACAAACGGAATTACGCGTTCGTTAACTGCAATTCAATCAGTGGAAGAAAGTTCAATTCCCGAGAAGAAATTGTTTTTAGCGGAAGCGAAAGGACTTTTAGCCTATTATTTATACACAACTTTAGATTTGTACGGACAAGCGCCTTACAGAGATCCGATGAATCCAAATGCGCCTTTACAGATTTTAAAAGCCGATACGCAAATCGATCAATTAATTAAAGATGTTGAAGCTTTATTGCCAGATTTAGCAGAAATGGGAACACAGCAAACACATCACGGAAGATTTACAAGAGAAGCAGCTTATGGATTCTTAGCAACTATGTATTTGAATCGTGCGGTTTTTAAAGATCGTTTTAATGCGGCTTCAAGTTTTAATTTTACTGAAGCTGCCACAACGGGTACAGGAACAGATATGGATCGTGTAATTTATTATACTTCATTATTGATTGATTCTGGAAAGTACTCTTTAGAAAGCGATTATTTCAAAAACTTCGCAAGAGACAATGATAAAGGAAAAGAGTTAATTTTTGCTATTTCTCAGAAGATAGATTACATCAGAAACGGTTCTAACAGTTTTGCTTATGTATGTATGGAGCGTAACCAGAGAACATCTGCAGCCAATAGAGGAACAAACGCGGCTTGCACAACTCCTGAGTTTTTTGCAACATGGAATGGAAATCACGATGATCCGAGATTTCAACAAAAATACCAATACGCTGACGGAACTTGGTTTAAAAATGATGGTACAGATGTAAGTGTTCCAGCAACAGATATTGTTCCGAAAAGTGCTAATTTACCTTGGTTCCACTTCAATAGAGGAATTGAATTTGGACCTCAATACGGACCAATCTTATTGTCATCTGGTTCTTTAGAAATGGTTAACGGACGTATTAAAGTTTCTCCGTTATACATGGAAAAAAGCACAACTACAAGAATGGATTTTACGCCTTCTTTGACTTTCAAAAATCCGGCTCAGGCAGTTTTTGCTCAGAACGAGATCAATCAGGGAGCACGTATTTTCAAATATGAATTCGATCCAGAAGGAGGAAACGGAAACAGTAATGTTGATATTCCTTTATTCCGTTTAGGAGGAATTTACACGATGAGAGCCGAAGCTTATTTCAGAAAAGGAAATACGGGTCAGGCAATGGATGATTTGAACAAATTGCGTACAAGTAGAAAAAGAGAATCTTTATACGGAAGCACTCCAGGTAAAGCTTTGACTGCAATCGATCAGACTGTTTTATATAACGAAATTGGTTTCGAATTATACTGGGAATTATACAGAAGACCACAAATGATTCGTTTCGGGAAATTTGATCTTCCAGGAACAGCAAAACCAGCTTCAGAACCATATAGAAGAGTTTTCCCAATTCCGCAGTCCACTATCGACGTGACTAAGGAATTCAAACAAAATCAAGGATACAATTAAGTTTGTGTGTTAGTTTATTTTTTATTTTTTTTTCAAAAAGCCTGCTTCAAAAAGCAGGCTTTTCTTTTAAAGACGCTAAGGTTCTGAGATGCTAAGATTCTAAGGTTTATAGTTGCAAAGTTACAAAGTTGCAAAGGCTTTTTAGATAATGATATTCCGTACAGAACTGTAGAGATGCACTGCAGTGCATCTAACGCAAAGTCTTTCCGATTTGATTTTCTGTATGATTTCACAAATTGTTAGACGCACTGCAGTGCGTCTCTACGGAAAATCTTTGGTAATTAAATTATACGATAATCTAGGTTTATATTTATCACAGAATCGTAGAGATGCACAGCAGTGCATCTAACACACAAAGTATATAAACCTTATAACCTTATCAACTCAGAACCTTAGCACCTTAAAAAAATATAATAAACGAATAGTTAAATGTAAGTGTTATCTGATTGATAATGAGTATATTTGAGTATGTGTTGAACATTCTTAAAATGTTTAAAAATGAACAGTATAAAATAACTCAAAAAGAATAAAAATCATGATACATCAAATTGATACCACAGATAATATTGTTGCCTTTAGAGCATTGGCAGAAGTAACAAAAGAAGATTTTTTGACTACAGTAACTCCAGCGGTTGAGCATTTGGTAAAACAAGTCAATGAAATTAATTTTTTATTGGTCTTAGATACAGACATTAAAAATTTTACACCAGGAGCATGGCTAGAAGATGGGCTTTTGGGACTTAAGCATTTAGGAAAATGGAATAGAGCTGCAATTGTTACCGATACAGAAGAAATTATCTCCTTTACAAATGGATTTAGTTATATTGTTCCAGGTGAATTTCGTGGTTATAAAAAGGCTGATTTTAATAAAGCATTAAATTGGGTTGAAGGCAATATTTCTTAATTCAATCCAATCAAAATAAAAAGAGCGCTTATAAAGTAATAAGCACTCTTTTTTATGATAATTTATTTAAACGTTTAATGATTGTATTCGATACCGCTGCTTGCCTGCGCATCAATTTTTTCTTTAGATACTTGACTGTATTTTTTATAACAGGCCGATGCTAAAATTGGTAATGCAAGACCGCCTACAACAGCGCCTACTTTTTTATGTCCCGTTTGTTTTAAAACTGCCGCAGCAACAAGAGCACCGACACCAGCACAAACCATTTGTTTTACTGACAGATTTAACGGTTGCTTTTGAGGTTCAATTCCGTGTAATAATGGGTCTATAAAATTTAAATTCTCCATAATGCCAATTAATTTTAATTATACTTATTTGTTATTTTTTAATTTTTACTGTTTTCAGTGTCAGTTTCACTTTCAATTTTCTCAATTTCGACCTTTTCCTTTTTTATAGCTTGGCGCAATAGAGCAAAAAGACTCATATAAACATTTGCCATAAAAACTAGAGAAAACCCTGCCAAAATATATCCTCTCCAATCATTTAACAAAAGTTTATAATCGCAGATAATCAGAAAGGCAATTGTAACATAATGACTAAAGCAATATTCACAGGTAAGGAGATAGAAAAATTTTCTTGACAGTATAAATTTGTCATTTTTAGAATGTTTGACACACCATTCATGCGGTTCTCTAAAAATCTCTTCATGTGTGACAGTCCAGCTGATGCAGGCAATCGGAATTGCTAATACAAAAAGCCAGACAATTTGAACTGCTATTGACATAAATTAATGCTTTACAATTTACGATAATTTTTGCTATTCTCTAGGATGGTTTTCGGGATAATGTTCTGCATCAAAATCATCCAATTCTTCATCCTTATCCAAATCTTCCTCTTTTTCACGATCTTTTTCGTAATCTAAATCCGGATCATAGTCATCGTTTAAGTCATCTTCTGTGCCGTCGTTTGTAATGGCATCATCTTCATTGATGATTCTTTCCTGATTCGGAATATTTTCTGAACGAATAGCGGTATTAGACTCACAATCACCTGTTAGGCGCGTAGGATCTTCAATAAACTCTTCCTGATATTGATACGGATCCTCATCTCGCGCATAATTGTCATTATCAACTAGCGTATTTTGTTCGTAATAATCGGGATCGCTTTCGCCAAATTCTCGGTTATCATTTTTTTTCAAAACTTGTTTAAATTCGTCTTCATTAGAATAAGTACCATCTACAAGGGTGTTTTGTTCGATATAATCAGGATCAAATTGACCATAATTATGGTTATGTTGCTTTTCCATAATAGTGTTTTTTTGATTTGTTATTTTATTTTCAATATTGAATCTTCACAACGAAGACCTTTAAAAATCTTTACAATAGTTTTCACTGTAATTTCTGTCCTTGAGCTTTCTTTAAATGACCTATTTTCGGCTTTTAATTTTTTCTGGCTTATAATTTTATAAGGTCACCAAGAAAAGCTGTATTTACAAAATTACCCTCTAAATAGATCAGAAACCTTATAGAAAAAAACATTATAGTTGCATAATTAACAGTTATTTATATTATAAATGTTGTAAGAAATTATGTAAGGCAATTGTGTTTAAACAATCTACATTTGAAATGAAATTAATTTGCAATTAAATTTAATCGATATGGCATCAGATAAGGTAACGGCATGTTGTAAGGCTTTAATAGAAAAGAATTTAACAATAGCATTTGCAGAAAGTGCTTCGGCAGGAAAAATGTGTTATGAATTTTCAACAGTTTTTAATTCTGGAAGAATTCTGATTGGGGGAATGGTTTGTTATCATTCGTCTATGAAAGAAGATTTGCTTCATATTCCGTGGGGAACAATTGAACAATACAGTGCTGAATCTGCAGAAGTTACCAAGTTAATGGCACAGAACTTTTACCGTTACATTAATTCTGATATCTGTGTTGGATTAACGGGATTAACGACACCTGGCGGAAGCGAAAGTGAGTCTAAACCTGTTGGGACCATTTTTATCCATATCATTTTTGGTGAGATACAAATTGCCAAACGTTTTGAGTTTAAAGGAAATCCAGAAGAGATTATTAATCAGGCAATAGATGTTGTAGCCGATTTGATTTTGAAGGAGATTTAAGGTTGTTAAAAACCTCGTAATTCATTTTAAGCTTAAAATAATACTTTAAAAACTTTTATTGTCCTTCTCTGAATTTATATTAATATAATTTTACTTTGAATTATGAAGTATTTATTGTGTTAAATAAAAATAAAGTATTATGGAAGAGTTTTACATTATTGGAAAAATAAAACCTTTAAAGAAAATTGATCTTCTAAAGATTGATAGTCTTGTTTATTTTACATTACCATCAGATTATAAAGAATTTTTATTTACTTATGGATTAGGAAATATAACTGAGTTAATAATTATGTTTTATCCTGATGAGAATTATGTTAAATCAAATTTCGGAGAATATATGGATATATGGGATTTAACGGATGAAGAAATACAACTTACCTTAAATTCTTTAACTATTGCAACAACAATTGATGGAGATATAATCTCAATAGTTGACGACAGAGAAAAACCATTTGTAATTTTACCACGTCATTCAGAAAAACTTATTTCATTTGAAAGTTTTGAAAAATTAATTGAATACTATGATATCACGTATGATTTGAAAGGTGAGCTCTATTTTGATTCGAATTATAATTGTGAATTCGAATATATAGATTTAGTAAAAAATAATTTTTTAGATCAATCCTTACTTGATATAGTTTTACAAAATTTTTTATTAAAATTTCCTGTAGATAAATGTTACAATTTTGATGCACAACCCAAATATATAATTCAAAAAATTGGTGGTTGGATCTATTTTGATAAAATTTACAAAAGTTCAATAAGAGCTAAATATCAAAAACAATTTAAGCATGAAGCTGATAAAATAATTAGTATGATCAAATCACAACTTTAAATGTGAATGATTATTGTTTTTATTTTAGAATAAATGGCATTTTTATAATTAATTTTCGAAATTGAAACCTCCCTATGGGACGAAACTCACAACCGCATTTATTTTTTTACCGACGACATGTTCCGCTAGAACATTTTTTAAATTACTTAATACTATAAATTGAACCATTCTTTATCGTTTTTTTATTTAATTTTCCCTTATTAAAAAATTCTTCTAAAATTATTTTGGCATCATTCACTGAAATATTTTGAATTACAGCATACTCTTTTGGAGCTAATGTTGGGAAAATCTCAAACAAATCTAACGGATTTTCATTTTTAATGGTTTTCTTTTTTGCATCGGGAAATAATGCTAATAAAGCATTTTCATAAGAAGCATAAGGTTTAGAACCGTAAACCGTTAATTGGTTATTATCAGCATCGGCTAAAAATAAGGTAGGGAAACCTCGTACTCCAAGCGTTTTGGCTAAGTTTAAATCTTCTTGAAAAAGTTTTTTGGCATCTCCATCATAATCGGTTTTTAGTTTTGGAACATCCAAACCAGCAATTTTTGCTGCTTCTGCTATGTTTTCCCATTTGGCAATGTTCTTTTTGTTTAGATATAATTCTTCGCGTAGAACACGCATAAATTTTACAGCTTTTTCTTTACTCTGTATTTGAGCCGCTTTCATGGCAATACAAGAAGGATAAGAAGAATCTAACGGATCTTCAATCCAAACATTTCCGTCAATGGGCATTTCGTAATACAAACTCGCTTCATTCCAATGATGTGCAACGTCAGAAGGTTTGCTTATTCCGCCACTGTTGTAACTCCAATCAGGTAATAAACCGCCCATTCGGTAATCAATTTCAAAATAATCGCCATATTCAAGTTTTAATTTTCTAAGCTGAGGTTCAATTCCCCAGCAAGAAGAACAAATAGGATCGGTATAGTAAATAATTTTTACAGGTTTATTTTCTGTTGGAATAGCTGTTTTTTCATTTGATTTTTCGCCAACAGGCATCTCGCACATTCCGCTAACAGGATCACACATTAGCGGATTTGTTTTGTCTTCACTCATTTTTAAATTTGTTTGCGACTGGCAGCTTACACTGCAAATCAGGATTAATAGTAGCGACAGTATTTTCATAGAAATTTTTAAAATGACTCCCGAGTTTTGAATTTACTGCAAAGTTCAGCCGAATATCATCGCCAGTCAATTAGTCAAAAAAAAGTGACTAGAAAAAAACAATTCTTACCAATTCTTCATTCTTCTCAAAAAAAAAATAAACTTCTAGTATTAAGTAGTTGCAATCTTACACCGTTTTTGTGTATTTTCACATTTGATTAAAGCTACAGCCAAAATGAATTACATTCAAAAAATTAAACGCCTTTACAATTTGTCTGAAAATGAAAACTACGGATTTTCAGAAAATCAAATCCTTGATCTTGAGAAAACATTAGAGAGTAAACTTCCTTTAAAACTCAAAGAATACTATTTGGAATTAGGGAAAGAAGAAAACCTCAATTACAGTTTTAACAGACTTTTGAAACCTGAAAATGAAATCGGATTTTCAGATGATGATTTTCTGGTTTTTTACGAAGAAAATCAAAATGTTGCTTTTTGGGGAATTAAAAAGGAAGATTTATCAAAGGAAAATCCTCCAGTTTACGGCAATTACGATACAATCGAAAAATCGGATTGGGAAATCGAAACTCAAACAACGGAGAACTTTTTTCTACTAATGGCAGTTTTCAGCGGTACATTGGGCGGACTTCAATTTAATGGAAATCATTTTGGAGGAATTAATTCGGAAATTGTAAAGCTGGTTGAAGAAAATTATGCGCTTGTTCCTGAAATCAGCAGAGAAAATCAAAAGGTATATACAGATGGTTTTTATGTAGTAATCAGTTTGTCATTCGATCAGGAAAACAATTGTACGGCAGCTTTTATTGGATCAAGCGATCAGGAACGATTTGATGCCATTCTGGAGAATATTGATATCGATTGGTCATATCTTTCGTATGATGATGAAGAAGCTTATGAAGGTGATAAAACCGAATAAATATGTGGTTCAGTAAATTTACTTTTTTCGATAAGCAATCAGCTTTAACAGAATCGGTTTCAGAAGATTTCTTTACCAAATTATTTTCAAAGGATGAGTTTGACAATTTTCCTGATATTGAGAGTTTGTATCCAAATGGTAGAGATCCAAAATATTTCCGCATTCCTCAACAGCTTAGGCTTCCAAAAGAATATATCGAACTTTTGCAGTATTCAAACGGTGGTGG
This sequence comes from Flavobacterium tyrosinilyticum, assembly GCF_023656565.1. Lineage (GTDB taxonomy): Bacteria > Bacteroidota > Bacteroidia > Flavobacteriales > Flavobacteriaceae > Flavobacterium > Flavobacterium tyrosinilyticum. The sequence goes on along the minus strand of NZ_JAMOKG010000003.1, from coordinate 209,863 downwards.
AATTATAAATGGCGAACGTGAATTTGGCTTTTTTTCGTTAGAAGAAATTCGCCAGATGTATATAAATTACGGATTTCCAATTTGGGCGCCGGCATTTCTTCCAATAGCTTTTAATGGTGGAGGGAAGTTTTATGCTTATGATCTCAGAGAAAACGAGGGGTTCCCGATCATTCTCATTCCTGCTGGAAATCTTGGATATGATGATGACTGTTGGGTGTTTTTAGGAAACTCGTTAGAAGAAGTCTTGAGTAAAACCACAAATGTAGAAGATGAGCTGGATGTGCTTTATCCTCAAAAAGAACCATCAGAAAATGAGATTCGATACAGAGATCTCCGCCATGAATTAAAGGAACTAGAAGACAATAAATCAAAAGGAAAAATTGATTTAAAAACTTTTCTGATTTGGAAAAAACGAATCGAAGAGGATTTAAAGAAATTATAGGAAAAACGAATAAAAATATAATGAGAGAATTAAACTATTTAGTAAAAATAGAAGGTAACGAATCGCTTTTAGAAAAATTCATTGAAGCGATTGATAACAATACAATTACAATTGATAAATCGTATCCAAATCCTTATGTATTAGATTCGGGTGAAAAATTTCTACTATCATCCATAATCGAATATTTTTTCCAGAGCAGACCTTTCTCAAAAGAATTTTATATTTCATTTGTCGAAAAACTTAGAAAACTTACTGGATTTGATAGTTATCGTTATACATTAGGATTGCAAGCAGACGAATTGGTTTTTAATAGTTTTGAAAGAGTAAAAAAAGGCAAATACAAGATTTTTATACCCAAAACAACAGAAGAGATTCCAGAACCCATATTGACGGAAGAGCAAAAAGAGCTTTTAAGTTTTATATGCTATATTGCCGTTTCTCATATTAAATACGGCCCAAGTTATGCCACGGTTACTGCAAACGAATATTTTGATGTTGTAACAGAATTAGGTTCTGATGAAGTAGAACAGCTTAAGAAAAACGGAACAGGAAAACTTCCCAAAGAACTTATTGCGTACAAAGACAGTGATTTAACAGCTAAAGCCAATGATGTTTTTGCAACAATCAATATAAAACTGATTACAGAAACTGAAGAAAGTTATAGAAAAGCATTACATTTTGTAAATAATCTTCTGAAGACGGATTTTCCTAAAAGCTATGAAATCGCATTTTCATCCAAAAACAAAGAGTTGCTTCCGATAAAAGGACTTCCAAAATGCGGACAGAACTATCTATTTGCTGGAGCTGTTCAATATCCAAACCTTCATAAGGACATTTTAGAATATATTAATCTGGCTAAAAAAGAATACGAATGGTACAACAATCTTGAAGACGAGAATTGTGCCATGCCGTCGACTTTTGCCGTTTTTGCTTTAGGATTACAAGACGAAGAATATTTTGATACGCTAATTGAGTATTATAAAACAGTTGATGGCGAACATCAGTCTGTTCATGCCAAATTTACGCCTGTATTTTTGGAGAAATTCGGCATAACCGAAAAATCGATAAAAGTCTTTATCAATGCTGCTTTATCCATGCAGGAACATCCGCATAATAAGACCTTTATTTCTTATTTTACAAATGAAAAGAATTTGAAATTATTGTTGGATAGTAAGGAGAATTTTATTTCGGATTATTTTACCGAAGAAGATTTAAATGAATATTCAAATGGTGGAGATAATCCTCAAGAAATGGCAGATTATTGTTGGGAAAGCATTATGTATACCATTTTTGGGCAAAGTAAAGATTTTGCTAAAATTGCCAGACAATTATCAGACGAACAAAAAATACTATTTGAAAAGTTGTTCTAAATAATTTCAGTAGTTTATAACCTGAGATCAAACGAAAAAGTAGTTAGAAATATTTGCAGTATAGATATAATGCCCAAAAAAGGAAATAAGATTTAATATGAAAATGTACATTTTAGTAAAACAGGACGTTCCAGACAAATTGGTTCCGGTAATAACTGCCCACGCATCTTTGGCCTGTTTTAGAAAATTTGAGCAAAACGAAAATATGCAGAAATGGGTAAACGGAATATTTAAAAAAGTGGTCTGCGTGGTTTCTGAAACAGAATTTATAAATGCAGGAAAAGAACCGGACCATATTATTTTAACCGAGTCAGCACTAGATAACCGAGAAGTTTGTATGGCATTTGTACCACGGGAAGAATACTCTAAAATGTTTAAATTTTTTAGAATGTGGACACCTCAAGATAATTTGTAATTATGAATACAGCAATACAAATCGAAGAACTCAGCCATAATACCTTTTTCTGGAAGTATTATTTCTGCTGGTCACGAGGTTTTGATGAGAAAGAAGAAGTAAATATTGATGAAGCTCTAGAAGTTGTAGAAATTAATGAAACAGAAGCTTATGAATGGGAAAGGATATTTTTTAATTATGATGATATAGAAGAAAATCCAAGATATGTTGCAGGCAGAATAAATGATAATTTAAATTTTGCAGTTGAGTTTGCCGAATATGAAATCAATTTTTTTCTGAATGATATTTACATAGGAAATTTAGGAGGACATTTTGAAGCTTGGTTTTTTACTTTGGATGAATTATTGTCTTTTGAAAAATATCCTAATCTGTTTCTTCTTTTTCTACCCATGACTGGAATTTCTGGTGATCAGAAAGCGATTTTAAAACCCGTTATTTTAAAACATTTGAACACGATTCCAAAGTTTGAAGCACATTCAGAATATATCTCAGATTGCATTTTAAATGGATTGGTAATGCAGTCTCCATTTCTAGAAATAAATGACATTGGATTGACAAATACGGAAAATCATAGCGTAAGAAACATAACAGATTATCCACGTTATAAAGAAGAGGTAACAATATTAAATAAGATTTTGTTTTCCTTTATAAATGAGCAACGATAAGCAACTTTGTTTCTTTGCAACTTTGAACCTTTGTTCCTTAAAACACTCATTAAATTTTCATTAACAAAATCTAATTGAGCATTAGTTTATATTTGTAGGAAACAAATTAATTTTAAGATCAAAAGGTCTATGAAAAATAAACTTTTAAAAATTTCCTTTCTTCTTTTTCTACTTTTTTCCGTAAAAGGATACAATCAGAACGTAAAGCTTTTAAATATAAATCAGCTCAACGAAAGAATTAAAAACGGAAAAGACAGCACTTATGTAGTCAATTTTTGGGCAACTTGGTGCGCACCATGCATAAAAGAATTGCCACATTTCGAGAAATTGGGAGCAGAACATAAATCAGAGAAAGTAGCTGTTTTATTGGTAAGCTTAGATTTTAAATCCAAATTGCAATCGAATGTAATTCCGTTTGTGAAAAGGAAAAATTTAAAGAATGAAGTCTTTCTTTTAAACGAAAGTAATCCTCAAGAGTTTATTGATCGAATTGATCCAAGCTGGTCAGGAAGTATTCCGGCGACGCTTTTTATTAAAAATGATAAAAGAAAATTTGTTGAAAGCGAATTTACATACGAACAATTATTAACTGAATATAAAAAACTGTAAACCATTATGAAGAAAATAATCTTATTACTAGCATTAGCATTTTCTGCTTTTCTATCTCATGCACAAAATGCTGTAACACTTAAAGCGGGCGATGCAGCTCCAGATTTCAAACTGAAAAATGTGGACAACAAAGACGTTTCTTTTGGAACTTTTAAAGATGCAAAAGGATATATCGTTGTTTTTACTTGTAACACTTGTCCATATGCAATTGGATATGAGCAGAGAATTATCGATTTGGATAAAAAATTCAAATCTCAAGGATATCCTGTAATTGCAATCAATCCGAACGATCCCGAGGCTTCTAATGCAGATACTTTTGCAAAAATGCAGGATTTGGCAAAAAAGAAAAAATATTCGTTCCCATATTTATTTGATCCAGGACAAAAAATCACGGATGAATATGGTGCAAAACGCACGCCTCACATCTTTATCGTTTCTAAAACTTCAAAAGGTAATGTAGTAGAATATGTAGGAGCAATCGACAATGATCCAGAAGGGAACAATCCGCAGAAAATAAAATATGCAGAAGATGTAATTGCGTCATTAAAAAGTGGTCAAAAACCAGCAATTACACAAACTAAAGAAATTGGCTGTACGGTAAAAAGAAAAGCAAAAGCTTAATTGTTTTGTTTCATGTTTCATGTTTTATTCCGCTGCGTTTAACGTGAAACTTGAAACCTGAAACAAAAAAAACATAAATAAAAACGCCCCATATTTGGGGCGTTTTTGGCATGTATGGTGAACAAGTTTACTTTCTATTTTTTATCAATTTTGTAAAGTCTTCCTTGATCGGTAACGGCGTATAATGCTTCATCTTTTCCTTGCGTGATATCTCTAAATCTTTGACCTTGTCCTGCTAATATTCTTTCTTCACCAGCTACTTTATTGTCTTTAAAAACTAAACGTATAATGTGCATGCCGCTCAATGAACCAATAAAAAGGTTATTTTGCCATTCTGGAATACGGTTTCCAGCGTAGAAAGTCATACCACTTGGTGACACTACAGGATCCCAATAATAGACCGGTTGCTCCATTCCAGTTTGTTGTGTAATACCTTCTCCAATTTTCGTACCACTATATTCAATTCCGTAAGTAATTGTTGGCCAGCCGTAATTTGCTCCAGCTGTAATTCGGTTAATTTCATCACCGCCTCTTGGGCCGTGTTCACTTTCCCATAAGTCACCCGTTGTTGGATGAACAGCCAAGCCCTGCGGATTTCTCTGACCAATAGTATAAAGTTCTGGCAAAGCCCCCGTTTGTGTAAAAGATGGATTTCCTGGTGCTGCTTGTCCGCTTGTTGTAATGCGTACAATTTTACCCAAACTGCTCGTTACAGCTTGTGCCAACGGACGAGTTTGTAAAACAGATCTTTCTCCAATACTTACAAATAAATTTCCAGTTTTGTCAAATACAATGCGGCTTCCGTAATGCAGCGTGCTTGCGTTTGGCGTATTCGAACGATAAATAACTGTTACGTTTTCAATTGCAGTTTCATTATCAGATATTCTTCCTTTCGCGACAGCGGTAATATTTCCCCCAGCAACAACTTCAGAAAAAGCCCAATAAATCATTCGGTTAGTGGCATATGCTGGATCTAGGCAAATACCTAATAATCCGCCTTGATCTGCTGGATTTACAGCAGGAACGCCTGTTAATGCCTCACCAATAACTCCAGCTTGAGTCACAATTCTAATTTTACCCGATTTTTCGGTTACCAAAAGACGTCCGTCAGGAAGATATGCAACTCCCCAAGGAGCGCTTAAACCGCTGGTGATTATTTTAGCTTCATATTCTGTGGTAGTTTGAATGCTTCCTGCTCGTGTTTGTCCAGAAAATGCGGGCTGATAAGTGGTATTGGCTGTACCAGTTTCTACAGGTGGGCCAGTTGGTCCTGGATTGGTGTCTGGATCAGTATTGTCGTTATTCGAACAACTGCCCAAAACAAGAATGGTGGCCAAAAGAAAAATACTTTTTTGAATTATCATAATGCTTTCATTTTAATGGTTAAAAAATAATTTTTGCATTATCGAACATTTCGAAAGAGAAGATTATGAGTAGAGATTCAGTAAATTTGAAATGGTCAGTTTCAAATGAACGCTCTGTTTTCAATTAAGAATGCCTAAATGCTTATGCCATTTTGTATGAAGCAGAAGAATTTCAAAACAGAAATTAAACTTCTTTTGGAAAAAGCATTTAGTGGGACATGCCTAATTGGAACGGAAAATTGTGACAAAATATTGCCAGTAGGAATTGTATTGTTTTTTTCGTAGCAGAAATTTAACATTCAAAACTTCAATAAAAATAGGGCTGAAGTCTTATTTTTAAAGAGGATGTTAAAGACTTTTTAATTTTTTCATGAAGACCGGAAAAACTTCATTTAATTCTTCAAAAAGAGGATTTTTGCGGTTTTTTAATTTGATTTCGCTAAATAATTTTAACCCTAAAGCAAATTGAACTGCTTCAGATTCGTTTGCAAAAATGTTTTTAGACTTTATTCTTTCGATAATTCCAAAGATTTCGTCGTGATTATCAAATTCGATTCCGAGTTCTTTTGCTGGTTCGGTTTCACCATTTGAATATTCCTTAAGACTTAAAGTAAGATAATATTTGTTTGATCTTTTTTCCATGATTTTTGTAATTCTAATTTTATTTCAGCCATTTTTCAACCAATGTTTTAAAAGCTTCTTTGTATTGTTCGCCGACTGTGATTTCTATTTTATCTATAAAAATGGAGTTTTTGCTAATAGCACTTATTTTGTCAAGCGAAACAATAAACGAACGATGAACGCGCATAAATTTTGACGAAGGCAGTTTTTCTTCTAATGCTTTAAGCGAAATAAGAGACATTAAAGCTTTTTGAGAATCTTCAAGATGTACTTTTACGTAATCCTTTAAACTTTCGATATAAGTGATGTCTTTTAGAGAAATTCTAACCCATTGGTATTCTACTTTTAGAAAGATAAATTCGTCATCTGCAGCAATTGTGGTAAAGGTATTATTAGCTTCTTCGGTTAATTGCAAAACTTTGCTTGAAGCACGTAGAAATTCTTCGTAACTGAAAGGTTTTAAAAGGTAATCGACAGCGTTTACGCGATAACCTTCAATTGCATAATGATTGTAAGCTGTTGTAAAAACGATTTTAGGCAATGGTCCAGCTTGATCTTGAAGAAGTCTTGCCAATTCCATTCCAGTTAAATTAGGCATATTAATGTCTAAGAAAACCAAATCGGGTTTTGTTTCTCTAATGATGCCCATCGCGTCTACAGCATTATCGCAAGTTGTTATTAATTCTAAAAAAGGAGTCTGCTGTATAAACGTTTCTACCAGTTTTAAAGCCAATGGTTCATCATCTACTGCTATACATTTTAATACGGTCATTGCTCTAAAGTTATTTTGAGTTTAATGTTATATGTTCCATGATCGGTAACTCCAAAAGATATGTAATGCTGATTTGGATAAATCAATTGCAATCTGCGTTTGGTGTTGGTTAAACCAATTCCGCCTTCATCTGAAACCGATGTTTTTTCGAAAAAAGTATTTTCTACTTCAAATTCTAGATGTGTATTGTTTTGCGAAAGTTTAATGTGTATTTCACTTTTATCGGTTGCATGAACGCCATGCTTAAACGCATTTTCTACTAAAGGTAGTAATAACATCGGAACAATCGGATAATCGTGCAGTTTTTCGGGAATTTCTGTGTTGATAGTCAATTTGCTATTGGCACGTAGTTTCATCAAAGCGATAAAATCTTTTAAGAATTCTACCTCTTTAAGTAATGTCGTTCGTTCGCCTTCTGTGCTGTAAAGCAAGTAACGCATCATTCGGCTTAAAGTATGCAGCGCATTTCTAGAATCTTCAATATCAGTATAAGTCAAAGAATAAATGCTATTCAAAGAATTAAAGAAAAAATGCGGATTAATTTGTGCTTTCAGCATGGCCAATTCTGCCATTGTTTTGTCTTGTTCTAGTTTCTGTTTATGCTGTGCGGCTTTTTGCCAATGCGTTAACATTGCCCAACTGGTGCTTATTCCTAAAACCAATAATGTCAAAGTAAATACGTAATTATCAAAATACGGATTTTTATATTTTTTAAAGCCAATAGCCTTGCTGATTTGAGTATGAAGATCGGTTTGTGAGGTATAAAAATAAGCGATTAATTGCATGGCAATAATTGCTGCAAATGCCCAAATTAAAAATGCCGAAGTATTGTCTTTAATGATGGTTTTTGGAACTATTTTTTTTGCTGTAGAATAAAAAAGAATCATTAATAAAAACAATATAATACTCTGCCAAAGCCAGAATGCTTGCGGAAGCACAACATTCCAAGTCAGCGGAATATAAAACAGCATAAGATACCCTAATAGCGACCAGCCAAGAATGTGTAGTCCAGTAAATAGATAAGGTCTAAAAAAGTTCGGTGCCATTATAATTTGTGATTTTAAGGCAATATTACATTTTATTTGAATATGAAAATTGGGCAATCGCTAAACCCCGATTTAGAGTCTCTAAAAAGCATTTTAGAGCCGACGGGATAAAAATTAAACACTTGTTTAATATTTAAAAAAAATCCATCGGTTGTCATCTTACCTTTATCGATTATATCGGGCTCTTCGTCTATTTGAAAATTTTTGCATGTTATATTTTAGTTCTTTTGTTGTCATATAATAGATAATTACACATTTTTCAAGATGAATAAGCAATCATTTTTAAGCATTCTTGCAGCATCCCTTATTATCGCTTCTTGCGGTAAAAATGATAAATCGGCACAGGCCGGAGGAGCTCCGCAGATTAAAGAATATAAGACTGTTACATTACAGCCAGAATCAGCTACGTTAAACAGTGATTTTCCGGCTAGTATTCAAGGACAGCAAAATATAGAAATCCGCCCAAGAGTTGAAGGATATATCGATAAGATTTATGTTGATGAAGGAGCAGTAGTAAAAGCGGGACAGCCATTGTTTAAAATCAGTGCTCCAGAATATGAGCAGCAAGTTCGTACTGCAACGGCAAGCATTAAAAGTGCTCAAGCAGAGGTAAGTTCAGCAAAATTGGCTGTGAATAAAGTAAAACCATTGGTTGAAAAAGGAATTATCAGCAAATACGATTTAGAATCGGCTCAATATACTTACGAGTCTGCTATGGCATCTTTAGCACAGGCAAATGCGGCTTTAGTAAATGCTAAAGTTAACTTAGGATATACAACAGTTACAAGTCCAGTAAATGGAGTAGTAGGTTCAATTCCTTTCCGTTTAGGAAGTTTGGTAAGTTCTAATAATGCAGAACCTTTAACGACAGTTTCAAGTATTGGTAATGTGTACGCTTATTTTGCAATGAATGAAAAAGCATTGCTAAATTTTACCAAAGATGCAGGAGGTTCATTAAATCAAAAAATCAAAAGTATGCCAGCAGTTTCTTTATTGCTTTCGGATGGTTCATTATACGATCAAAAAGGAAATATCGAAACAGTAAACGGATTAATCAATACTGAAACTGGTACGGTAAACGTTAGAGCACGTTTCGCAAATCCAAAAGGAATTATTAGAAGCGGAAGCAGCACAACAGTTCGTATTCCGACTGATGTAAAAGAGGCCTTAATCATTCCTCAAAGTGCCACTTTTGAATTACAAGATAAAATGTTTGCAGTAGTTGTAGGTAAAGACAAGAAAACAAGAAATGCAAATATCACAGTACTTGACAATTCAGCAGGTAATTATTATGTAGTTTCAAGCGGATTAAATCCTGGAGATGAAATTGTATTAGAAGGTGTAGCCTCTTTAAAAGAAGGAACTGAAATTAAACCTAATAATCAAAGCCAAGAAGCAGTTTACGCCGATTTAAAATAAAGAAAATGTTTAAAAAATTTATACAAAGACCCGTACTCTCGACGGTAATATCTGTTATTATCGTCATCTTAGGTGTTTTAGGCCTAATTGAGTTACCGATATCGCAATATCCAGATATTGCGCCTCCAACCGTAAACGTCGCAGCTAGCTATACTGGTGCTAATGCTGACGTGGTACTGAAAAGTATCGTTATTCCGTTGGAAGAACAAATTAATGGTGTAGAAAACATGACTTACATGACTTCTACAGCAACCAATGATGGTAATGCTTCTATCAAAGTTTTCTTTAAAGTAGGTACCAATCCAGACTTAGCAGCGGTAAACGTTCAGAACAGGGTTTCTAGAGCAACAAGTTTGTTGCCTGTAGAGGTAACTCAGGCTGGGGTTACGGTAACCAAAAGCCAGAGTAGTAACTTATTGATTTTCTCTTTATACAGCGATGATAAAGCTTACGATCAGACGTTTCTTCAAAACTATGCAAAGATTAACCTTGTACCACAAATTCAGCGTGTTGTTGGGGTAGGAGACGTAACCGTTTTTGGTGCAAAAGATTACTCGATGAGAATCTGGTTGAAACCAGATGTAATGCAACAATATAAACTGATTCCAAGTGATATTTCGGCAGCTTTAGCCGAGCAAAATATCGAAGCGGCACCAGGTAAATTTGGTGAAAACGGAAATCAGGCATTTCAATATGTAATTAAATATAAAGGACGTTTAACAAGTGCTGAGGAATTTGGGGACATTGTTATAAAATCTGTTGGAAATGGACAGATGCTGAGACTTAAAGATGTTGCTAAAGTAGAATTAGGATCTTTAAGTTATTCGTCAACCATTAAAACAAACGGTGTAGAATCGGCAGCGATGGCAATCAGCCAGACGCCTGGATCAAACGCACGTGACGTAATTATCAATTCTAAAAAACTGATTGAAGAAGCGGCAAAAAGTTTTCCAAAAGGAATGAAGTACACTATTATGGTGGACGTTAACGAAAACTTAGATGCTTCTATCGAAAAAGTAATTCATACTTTGGTTGAAGCTTTTATATTGGTTTTCATCGTAGTATTTATTTTCCTTCAAGATTTTAGATCAACTTTAATTCCGGCAATTGCAGTTCCGGTTGCGATTGTGGGTACGTTTTTCTTCCTGAATTTATTCGGATTTACGATCAACTTATTGACGCTTTTTGCGATGGTTCTTGCCATTGGTATTGTGGTCGATGATGCAATTGTCGTCGTCGAGGCCGTTCACGCCAAACTCGATCACGGATATAAATCGGCTAAAAAAGCGACAATTCATGCGATGGACGAAATCTCTGGAGCAATTATTTCGATTACATTGGTAATGGCCGCGGTATTTATTCCGGTAACTTTTATTGGAGGATCTACAGGGGTTTTTTACAAACAGTTTGGTATTACACTGGCCGTTGCGATTATTCTTTCGGCAGTAAATGCCTTGACTTTGAGTCCGGCTTTGTGTGCGCTTTTATTGAAACCGCATGCAGACGATCATAAACATAAAAGTTATTTACAGCGTTTTTATACTTCCTTTAACGTTGCGTTTGATAACGTTACCGCTAGATACAAACGTTCAGTAAGTTTCCTTTCTGTAAAAAAATGGATTGCATTAGCTTCAATTATAATTGCTGGTGTGGCATTAGTTTACATGATGAAAACTACGCCTTCAGCTTTCGTTCCTTCAGAGGATCAGGGAACCGTTTTTGCTAATATTAGTTTGCCGCCATCTGCTTCTATGGAGCGTTCGGATATTATTGCTAAAAGAGTAGATAGTATTGCAAAGACAATTCCAGGCGTTAAAAATACACTTCGTATTGTGGGGCAGAATTTTACCGCTGGAGCTGGTAGTGCCTACAGTATGGTTATTGTAAAATTATATCCTTGGGATCAGCGTGATCTTAGCGTTGATGATGTAATCGGACAGCTTTTTGCTAAAACAAGCGGTATTCGTGAAGCAAGTATATTCTTCATTTCGCCTCCAACGATTCAAGGTTTTGGACAAAGTGGTGGATTCGAATTCCAATTGCAGGATAAAGGTGGACACACGACTTCTGAGTTCTATAAAGTGAATAATGAGTTCTTAGCAAAATTAGCGGAGCGTCCAGAAATTCAATACGCAACAACGCCATTTAATCCTGGTTTCCCTCAGTATATGATGGATATTAATTTAGCGAAAGCGAAAGATGCGGGAGTTTCTATCAATACGATTCTGTCAACAATGCAAGGTTATTACGGAGGATTGTACGCTTCGAATTTTAACAAATTCGGAAAACAATATCGTGTAATGGTTCAGGCAGCTCCAGAATTTAGAGCAAATACAGAAGGGTTGAATAAGATATTCGTTCGTAATAGCGCAGGAAATATGGCGCCAATTACCGAGTTTGTAAAAATGACAAGAGTTTTTGGACCAGAATCTATTTCGAGATTTAACTTATTTACGTCAATTTCGATTACAGGGGCGCCAAAACCAGGTTACAGTTCGGGAGATGCAATTAAAGCTATTCAGGAAGTAGCGGCAGAGAATCTTCCTGCAGGTTATGGTTACGAATTCTCAGGTTTAACGCGTGAGGAATTAGCATCAGGAAGTGAGACGATTTTCATCTTTATTTTATGTTTGGTTTTCGTTTATTTCTTGTTGAGTGCACAGTACGAAAGTTACATTCTGCCATTTGCCGTATTATTATCAATTCCGTTTGGACTGGCAGGAGCCTATTTGTTTTCGATTATTTTCAAATTAAATAGTAATATTTACCTGCAGATTTCCTTAATCATGCTTATCGGACTTCTGGCGAAGAATGGTATTTTGATTGTCGAATTTGCTTTGGACAGAAGGCGTAAAGGATTGCCAGTTGTACAAGCTGCAATTGAAGGGGCTGTAGCGCGTTTACGTCCAATTTTGATGACATCATTTGCCTTTATTTTAGGATTGGTTCCCTTAATGTTTGCTTCTGGAGCTGGAGCTGTTGGTAATAAATCGATTGGTACTGGAGCTGTTGGAGGTATGTTAATTGGAACTATTTTGGGAGTATTTGTTATTCCGGTTCTGTTTATCATTTTCCAAAACTTGCAAGAAAAAATAAGCGGTCCAGCGAAAGATGGTTATGATGATGAAGACGACGATGAAGACGAAATTCATTTAATAGAAGCTCACAAAGAGTAAAATTTAATTACAAGAAAAATGACGAATAGTTCAAATAAATATATTCTACTGGTAATAACAGCCGCACTGATTAGTGCGTGCTCTGTTACCAAGAAATACGAACGTCCCACTACTTTAAAAACAGATCAATTGTACCGTGATCAGTCTACAACCGATTCGACTACAATTGCAGACATGCCTTGGAATACCGTTTTTAAAGATGAAAAGTTAAACGCATTAATTCAAAAAGGTTTAGAACAGAACCTAAATCTGAAAAATGCAATTGAGAATATTGTTCAGGCAAGAGCTTCTTTACGCCAGAGTAAATTGGCTTATTACCCATCATTGCAATTGGATGCCAATGTAACGCATAACAAACAATCTCAGGCAGGATTAAACTTTCCGGCTGGAATCAATATTAATACCTTAACTACCACTTACAAATTAGGCGTTAGCAGTTCATGGGAAATTGATGTCTGGGGAAAATTAAGCAGTTCTAAAAGAGCGGCTTTGGCAACCTATCTAGCTTCCGATGCTGCGAAACAAGCAGTTCAAACGCAATTGATTGCCGATATTGCCAATAATTACTTCTTACTATTATCGTATGATGAATCGCTAAGAATTACGGAAGAAACGTTAAAAACTCGTATTGAAAACGTTGAAACGATTAAAGCTTTAAAAGAAGGAGCAATTGTTACAGGTGCAGCGGTTGTTCAGAGTGAAGCCAATCAGCATGCGGCAGAAGTTTTAATTCCAGATTTGAAACAAAGCATTCGTGAAACCGAAAATGCTCTAAACATTTTACTTGGACAAGGGCCTGGGCCAATTGATAGAGGCGTTTTAGGAACACAGATTATTCCTGAAAAAATTGCAATCGGAATGCCTGCTCAGTTATTGAATAATCGTCCTGATGTCCGTCAAGCGGAATTTAATTTCAGAGTTGCTTTTGAATCAACTAATTTGGCTAAGACCTATTTTTATCCAAGTCTGACGCTTACCGCAAGCACAGGATTTTCAAATTTAGAGTTGAATGATTTCTTTAGCCATTCTATTTTTTATTCGATTATTGGAGGATTGACACAGCCTTTATTCAATAATGGCTTAAATAAAATGAGATTAACAACAGCTCAGTCACAACAATTGCAAGCATACAATAATTTCCAGCAAAGTCTTTTAGTAGCAGGTCAGGAAGTTTCAAATGCTTTGTATGCGTATCAAATGGCTGTTGAAAAAGAAGATTCTAGAGCGAAACAAATTGCAGCTTTAGAGAAAGCAGTAGACTTTACGCAAGAACTTTTAGAATACAGTTCTGCAACTAACTATACAGATGTATTAACATCACAGCAAAATCTTTTAGCAGCGCAATTAAGCGGAGTTAATGATAATCTTCAAAAATTGCAAGCTGTCATTAATTTGTACAGAGCGTTGGGTGGTGGTTGGAAATAATTGTTTATAATGATAAAAAACCGTCTCAAAATCTGAGACGGTTTTTTTTTTTTTGAAAAGTACATCGTTTAAAAAACACTATTCGTCGATTAGTTTAGTAATTTTGTATAATGAATGCTTAACACGCAAATTTTTGGCATTAATTTCGATTATTATCTATTAAGATTAACATTTAAATTCTAAAGACATGAAAAAGTTAGTATTCGCCTCAATGCTTTTTATGAGTGCATTTTTTGCTCAAGCTCAGGTATCAGTAAATGTAAATATTGGTACTCCTCCAAATTGGGGACCACAAGGTTACGATAACAGCAGATATTATTATTTGCCAGACATCGATGTGTATTATGATGTAAATCAAAGCGTGTTTATTTACGACAATAGCGGAAAATGGATGCGTGAAAAAAGACTTCCGTCAAGATATAGAAACTATGATTTGTATTCAGGCTATAAAGTAGTTTTGACCGATTATAGAGGAGATGCACCCTATTATTATCATACTAAACATATGAAAGAGTATCCAAAAGGTTACGTTGGAAAGCCTCAAAAAAACAGAGGTGAAAAACCGAAAGGCAACAACGGAAATCATTACGGAAATGATAAAGATAATAAAGGAAAAAACAAAGGAAATAAGTCAGACAAGAACCACGATCACGGTAATGGCAAACACCATTAATAAACATGACTAAAAGAAAACGCCTCCAATTGGAGGCGTTTTTGATTTTATGTCATTGATGAAATTATATTATCTAAGGAGAATATATATTGATTATATATTTCAAACATAGCCCGTGGTTTCAACCACGGGAAACGTATTGTGATGATATTATGTCGCTCCTCAGGTGCTATAAATATGTCGCTCCTCCGGAGCTTTTTTCTTGCGCTGGGAATTTTTGCTATAAATATTTCGCTCCTCTGGAGCTTTATTTAGATGTGTGTTTTATTTACAGCAAACAAAAAACCTCCAGCTTTAGCTGGAGGCAATTGATATTTTAAAAATAAAAATTCGTGTTAATTCGTGCAATTTGCTTCGCCCGTTTGCTATCGCTCGGGTTGTGGCTAAAAAACTATTCAGAAACAGCTTTTACTTTATGTCCAAAAGCCCCAAAAGAAAGAATAATCAAAAAGCAAACCAACGGAATAATATATCCCGACTGAATATCATCATGATTCATATCGATTAAAGTTCCCATTCCGTATGGAATAATTGCTCCTCCAACAATTGACATTACTAACCATGAAGAACCCGTTTCTGTATTCGATTTTAAACCTTTAATTCCTAAAGAGAAAATCGTTGGAAACATAATTGACATAAAGAACCCGATTCCTCCAAGAGCGTAAATTACTACAATTCCAGAACCGTAAATAGCTACTAAACATAGTAAAACGCTCATGACGCAGTAGATTGACAATAAAACATAATCTTTTACAAAACGTAAAAAGAATGTTCCAATAAAACGTCCCGCCATAAAAAGGAAACCATAAATTCCTAAGTAATATCCAGCCGTTTTTTCGTCTAATCCAGCTCCTTGCTGCGCAATTCTGATAAAGAAACTAGTAATACAAACCTGAGCTCCAACATAAAAAAATTGAGCTACAACGCCCCAGCTTAAATGTCTGAATTTTAAAACAGAGAAAAAACCTGGTTTAATTTCAGCTTCTGTATGTGTGGCTTTCATTGAAGGCAATTGTACGAAGTAAAAAACAATTGCAACCAAAACCAAAATACTTCCCAGTACTATGTAAGGCATTTTTACAGAAGCCGCTTCGCCTAATAAATAAGCCGCTTTTTCTGCCTCAGGCATTGCTGCCATTTGCTCTGGCGTATGATTGGTTCCTGAAAGAATAAACAACGAACCTACAATAGGAGCAACCATGGCTGCTAATCCGTTGAAAGAAGCGGCTAAATTCAATCTTTTAGAAGAAGATTCTGCTGGTCCTAATATCGCAGCGTACGGATTTGCGCTGGTTTCTAAAATCGTTAATCCACATCCGATCACAAATAAAGCAAATAAAAACAATTCGTAAGTTCTGGTATTAGCGGCAGGAACAAATAAAAATGCTCCAACAGCAAAAACTAACAATCCTGTAATAATACTGTTTTTATAGCCAAATCTTTTAATCAGCATTCCAGCTGGAATCGCCATAATAAAGTAAGCAAAGAATACAGAAGTATCAATTAGAGTAGATTGGCGATTGTTTAATTCGCACGCTTTTTTCAAGTGCGGAATCAAAACTGAATCTAAATTGTGGGCCATTCCCCAAAGAAAAAATAGGCATGTAACTAGAATAAAAGGCAAAAGGTACTGATTTCCTTTTCCGCCTTCTGTCGGCACTTCGTGTTGATCGCCGGCTTGGTTTGTAATTTGCATTGTTTAGATAGTTTTTTGTTATTTTTTAGGTTCAAAGTGACAAAGAGACAAAGGTTAAAAGTTTTTTAAAATTTTGTCGATTTGTCCAATCTTCTTTGTTTTTATCGAATTCGAAGTGGCAAAAGATTCATAGGTTCAAAGTTTAGAAACCTCTGTGCCTTTGCAACTTTGTATCTTTGTCACTTGAAGAAAAATCATTTTTTCTTCACTAAAAGTAAGTGATCACATACCAAAACGACTTCACCGCGCTGGTTAATGATTTCTACATGTTCGGTTACGGTTCCCATTTCTGGATTTTTGGCTTCTCCTTTTTCAGAAATAGTAATTTCAGAATGAATAGTGTCACCAATATGCACCGGTTTTACAAAACGCATTTTGTCGTAACCTCTAGAAAAAGCTTCTGGATTTATTTCCGAAGCTGTTAATCCGATTCCGATGGCAAAAACCATAGTTCCGTGTGCGATTCTTTGTCCGAAAGGTTGTGTTTTGCACCATTCTTCGTCCATGTGGTGCGGGAAGAAATCTCCCGTGTGTCCGGCGTGAACCACAAAATCAGTTTCTGTGATTGTTCTGCCTAAAGTTATTCGTTTATCGTCGATTTGATAATCTTCGAAAAAAGTCGATTTAAAATACATAATCTTGATATTTTTTATCGGCCTTACTTAAAATAAATGTCAAAATAACGTTCGTTTTAAAGTAGGCTTAAATTTGTTTTTTTTGGTTTTGAAATATAGTGTTTTAATTACACTTCATCAAAAGAAATTCCGCCATTTTTACTGCTCACATAACAAGCTTCCACAACCTTCATTGTGCCTAAAACATCCTGAACGCTGGCAGATAATGTTGAGTCAGAACCTTCTTTGTAGCGCATCAGATTAGACATTGCGCCAATAAAAGCTTCTGGAAACCAAGAACCTTCCAGTTTCACTTCTGTCCATTCGTATTCCTTTTCGTTATCTTTTTTTGCTAAAGCATATTCAAAAACGTCAGGAAGACCGTCAGGATAGTTCATCAATAAGCCCATTTTTGCTTTAACAGCGCCCTTTGTTCCTTCCCACTTTATGTAGCTTTCTTCGTGTTTTGGACCAAAATGATGATCGTGATTCGTATTGATGACAACATGTTTATCTTCGCCATAATCTAAAATAATAGTAGATCGGCTCGATGATAATTTCTTAAGCGGATGTTTGGCTGTTTTTGCCATTACGCTTTTCGGATTTCCCAGAAAAGATCGAATACAGTCAATGTAATGCACGCTATGGAAAAGAATCTCCAATCTTGGGTGTTCTTTTATTAAAGGAAACAATTCCCAAGGCGTATTTACGGTAACTTTGAATTCTAAATCGTATAATTCGCCAATAATTCCCTGATCAATTAAATATCTTGCAGCGCTTACAAAAGAAGCAAAACGCAGTTGGAAGTTGATGGCAGCAACCAGATTTTTTCTTTCGCAAACTGCTACAATTTCACGTGCCTGAGCCAAATCATTTCCCATTGGTTTCTGAATCAAAACCGCAGCTCCGTCTGGCAATTGTTCTAAAATTTCAATGTATTGATCTGGTAAAACTGTAATATCGTAAACAGCATTTGAGGGCGCATTTTTAACCGCATCTGCAACACTTTCAAAAACATGATCGATTTTAAATTGTTTCTGTAAATCGTACGCTTTCGAAATCGTTCTGTTGGTAATACCAAAAACTTTAAAACCAACCATTTCGTAAGCAGGAAGATGCGCATCTTTTACAATTCCGCTTGCTCCAATAATTACAATAGGTTGCTCTGTTTGGGGAAGTAAAGGTTTATAGGGAATATTCATTTGTTCTATATTTTGAAATTAAGCCTGTCAAGTTTAATTCTTGACAGAGCCGTGTAATGTTGTTCCTTGACTTAATTCTCTAATTTTTTTCTGAGTTTCCTCTAAAACTATTGCCGATGAAATATCGGTTTCAATAGCTTTTAAAACTGCGCCGTCAATAAGTTCAGCTACTTTTGGCCAGATTGGCGTTTGAGGCAGTGTCAATGCATTTTCATGGAGCATTTCCAGTTTGTGATAAAACGGAATTAAAGTATTAATTTCTGCGTCTTTCCAAGTTGATTTTCGGCACCCAATTCCACCTTCCGTGGTCAATAATTTGTCACTTTCTGGCGTAGTGGCAAAGCGTAAAAAATCGTAAGCCAGTTTTTTGTGTTTGCTTCCAGAGCCAATGGTATACAGCCAATATACATTTAAAGAAGCTGTTTTGTGACTAGGATCGGATGGGAGGGAAGTGATATCGATTTTTCCTTTCACTTTCGATTCTTCAATTACTTCTGCCATAGAAGCAAATCCGAACCAGTTGATTGCCATTGCTGCTTGTCCTTCGGCGAAAGCCAAACCTGCTTCAACCGAACCAAATTCTCTCGATTTAGGATGAACAGCATTTTTGTCATTGACTATTTTTCGATAAAAATCCAATGCTTTTATCGCTGCTTCGTTATGAATATCAATCTGATTTTTTTTGTTTAATAAAGAACCGCCGCGTGTCCATAATTGCAGACAGAAGTCAAAAACCATATTGTGTCCGTCTGGATAATTCGCAAAAACGGCACCGTATAAATTATTTTCGGGACGATTAAAAAATGTGGCAATTTCTGAAAATTCCTGCCACGTTTTTGGCGTAGCAAGTTCGTAACCAAACTGTTTTTTAAAATTCTCTTTTTCTGTTTCGTTTTCGAATAAATCTTTTCTGTAAATCAGACATTCTGGGCCATCGTGAAACGGAAGTCCGAAAATGCCATTACTTAATTTTTGTAAATGCAAAAGCGATTTATGCCACCCAAATGGATAGTTTTCTGGCGGATTTTCTCCAATTAAGGAAAACAAATTAAGAACCGCATTTTCGTTTGCAGCATCAAAAATCCAATCGGTATTGATATGAGCAATATCCCATTTTCCTTCTTTTAGACCTTTATCTGAAATTGTGGTTTCATATAAATCATGAAGTTCCAATGCAACCATTTCGGCTTCAATTTTTATATTGTTTTGAATTGAAAATGCATCCCACAACTTTTGAAGTGTACTTTCGAACGGATCGAATTTTCGAATAGCGATTCTAATTTTTTCCATCAGCAGTCAATAAATTCTTTAATAATTTTTTCATTGTCCTGACCCAGTTTCGGCGAACCTTTTCCAGAAGTCAGATATTCACCGTCAATTTTGATCGGACAGCGTGTTGTTTTATACGTATATCCGTCAAGCATTTCGACTTGCTGCGTAAAATTTAAAACCTTAAATCCATCTTCAGCAAATAATTGCTGATAGTTTAAAACTCCTGCGCACCAAATGTCGGCTGGTTCTAAAATATCTAACCAAAACTGTGTTTCCTGCGTTTGCAGATGATCGGCAAGGATATTTTTGATTTCGTCTCTAAGCGTAAATTTATTTTCAGGGAAAGCCAATAAAGCATCGCATTTCAGCAAAGAAGCCAAAACAGGAATCGAGCCCATTGCTAGTGCTAAATAACCATTTTTGGTTTTGTAAATTCCGTATGGCGCGCCTAAATATGCGTGTGCATTATTCGTTTTAGTTCGAACTGGCAATTCGCCTCCGTCATTAAAGAAAGTAGTAATTGTTTCAAACTGAAAATCAAATGCCGATTCTAGCATACTGACTTGTACTTGTGCGCCAATATTATGAGTTGCTTTTCGATATAAAGCGGCTAAAATTCCTTGTGCCAAATGCGCTCCAGCAAGCATGTCAACAATTGACAATCCCATCGGAACTGGTCCATCTTCTTGATTGCCGCTTAACCAAGTTAGTGCCGTTAAAGATTGTAAAAGCAAGTCTTGTCCCGGCAAATCTTTCAAATCTGGATGTTCTCCAAAACCTGAAATTGATCCGTAAATCACATTTGGATTAATGCTTTTTACTTCTTCATAACTCAATCCAATGCGTTCCATAACTCCAGGTCTGAAATTATGCATCACAACATCGGCTTTGGCTAATAGTTTTTTTAGTTTTTGAAGCTCTTCTGGTTGTTTAAAATCAATCGCAAAAGATTCTTTGTTTCTGTTGATGGTATGAAAAACCGATGATTCGCCGTTCATAATCAAATCGGAAGTATATAAAGTACGGCAGATGTCTCCCGTTCCCGGTTTTTCAATTTTTATGACACGCGCTCCCAAATCGGCCAGACGCAAACTCGCCGACGGCCCCGAAAGAAACTGACTGAAATCTACAATTAAATAATCTTCTAATGGTTTCATTTTTTTGTTTAACCGTTTTTTATGGTTTAATCGTTTAATCGTTGTATTTGTTTAACCGTTAATTTGTCGATTTGTTTAATGCGATTAAACGATTAAACAAATAAACGATTCAACAATCTAGCGAATAAACTGTTCGTGTATATTCAAATTGTCTTGTCCCACTTTTGGTGCTGCTTTTTCGCTAAGTAAAATTTCACCGTCCAACTGAATGGGGCTTCTGGTGGTTACCAAAGTTTCGCCTTCGGTATTTTTTACGGTTTGTTTCAGCTGTAATTCATTTACAAAAGGCTGATTGTCTAATTCTTCGTAATTAAAAACTTTTCCGCACCAAATGCCTTCTTTCTGCAAGATTTCGATCCAATAATCAGAAGTTTGAGTTTTAATTCTTTCACTCAAAATCGTTCTGATTTCGTCGCGTTTTTCAAACCAAAGATGTTTATCGGCGAAAGCGTTTAAATCCAAACCTAATGTTTTTCCAATAAAGAGCAAATCGCCCATTGCAAGAGATAAATAACCGTCTTGTGTTTGGTAAACTCCATAGGGAGCACTTAAAAAAGCATGCGCGCTTCCTTTAATGTCGCCACGCTCAGGTAATTGACCGCCATCATTTAAGAAAGAAGTAATCGCTTCAAATTGTACATCGAGAATAGATTCCAGTAAACTCACTTCGACCAAAACTCCTTTCTTGGTTTTAGCTCTTTTTAGAAGTGCTGCTAAAATTCCCTGCACAAAATGATTTCCGCACATTAAATCGGCAACCGCCAATCCAAAAGGAACTGGGCCTTGACTTTTTCGTCCGCTCAGCCAGCTTAACCCAGAAAGCGATTGTAACAATAAATCTTGTCCCGGTTTTTTTGCCCACGGACCTTCATTTCCGTAACCTGTAATGGTTCCGTAAATAAGCTGCGGATTAATAGAAAGCGTATTTTCAAAATCTAAACCGATTTTTTCCATCACTCCGGGTCTGAAATTATGTGTCATAATATCCGCCTTTTCGATCAGTTTTTTGATCAAAACTAAATCGTCAGGATTTTTTAAATCGGCTGCAAAAGATTCTTTATTTCTGTTTATCGTATGAAAAAGCAAACTGCTATCGTCTACAAATAAATCTTTGATGCTCAATTGTCTGCAAGCTTCACCTTTTACAGGACGCTCAATTTTGATAACGCGTGCGCCCAAATCGGCTAGTTTTAATCCAGCTGAAGGTCCTGCTAAAAACTGGCAGAATTCCAGAACAATTAATCCTTCTAAAGGTCTCATACCGTCTGAATTTTTAGAGATTCCGCGTAAAGCGAATTCATTTCTTCCAATACTTTTAATTCGTCTCCGCCATTCATCAAATAATTACGAACCACATCTCCCGCGTTATCTTGGAAATACATGTGACCGTAATATCTCGGACGAAGGAAAGCACGTTCTAACGCAGGAAGTGTATTTTTGAAATAATCATGCGTCACGCCATTAATTCTTTCGCTTTTCCAAGCTTGTAAATGTCCTGGCTGACCGCCATTATCGGTATAAATATTTTGCTGTACTTGTGATGAACACGTAAATTCGGCGTATTTTATGGCGGTTTCAATATGTTCGCTGAATGAAGAAACAGCCAATCCAGTTCCTCCCAAAGAAGAAATCATCGGATTCTCATTCAGTTTTACTAAATCATAAAAATGTAAAAGGTTTTGGCTGTAGCCAATGCGAGAATAATTAGAATAACCGTAAGCAAAAGGGCAATACGCGATTTCGTCTGAATTGACCATTGCTTCGTAAACTTGAATTGGATTACGGTTAAAGTTAGCTGGATCAATCAACTGCGCCAGTTCTCTAAACATTTGAAGCGCTTTGATTCCTGTAGTTTCAGAAATCACTTTTTCTTCCGAAAGAAAAGGAGCTTCGCCTAAACTGCAGCAAAACATATAAAAACTCATTAAAACATCTACCGGAATTCCAGCAAAAGCGACTAAACCTTTTTTCGCTAAAGCCAATAAATCCTCGTAGGTTTTGGGAACTTCTAAATTATTTTTTTCTAAAATATCCAAGCGGGCAGAAGCAACCGGAGTTGCAGCATCGATAGGAAGAGCCCATAATTTGTCGTGAAAAACATAACTTCCGTACGATTTGCCAACCGTATTAATTTCTTGATCTTTAATATATTCGTTTGATAAATAATCAGATAACGGAAGAATCGCCTTGGTTTGAGCTCCAAAACCTGTCCAAGGATGATCGATTACCAATAAATCAAATCTTTTGGCTAGGTCTTCAATAGAAGCATCGGCAAATTCTTGTAAACTTCTCTTTTCCCAAGAAATTTCAACATCAGGATGTAGTTCAGTAAAACGCTGCGATGTAGCAACCATTGGAAGTAAACCTCTTGTATGATTCCAAGTTATGCCTTTTAATTTTATCATTTTTGTATAGGAATTTTTGAGTAGTGAAATCGTTTGAAATAATAAATGTAAAAAATACAATTACAAAAGTAGAAATAAGATTTAAATGAACAAGAAATCCTTTATTTATTAAAGAATCTTTTTCTAGAAAAGCTTAATTAGTGATATAATTTCTACAAACCATCTAAAAAATGTTATAAAAATTTAAAGTTTAGTCATTTTAAGAATAGGAAAACGAAATATATCTCGGATATTAATTTTTAAAAAGTATTTTTGTAATTGTATTTTTTACATTTATTAATTTTACTTTGTTCTTTTGATGAATTTCGAAATTGAAAAAAGCAGAATTGTTGCGATAATATACAATTGGTGAACTCATTTCATCTGAAAAAATAAACTAACAATTAAAAATATACGATTATGAAATTAATACGTTTTGGAGAAATCGGAAAAGAAAAACCAGGAGTTTTAATTGGAGAAAAGAGATATGATGTTTCTTCGATTGTAACCGATTTTAACGAAAGTTTCTTTGAAGAAAACGGATTAGAGAAATTACAAAAAGCATTAGAAAACAATCCAACTTTGCCAGAAGTTAATGCTTCGGTACGTTTGGGGTCTCCTGTTGCTCGTCCTTCAAAAATTATCTGCATTGGATTGAATTATATTGACCATTGTAAAGAAACAAATGCTCCAATTCCGACAGAACCGATTATTTTCTTTAAATCAACTACCTCTTTGTGCGGACCAGATGATGATTTGATTATTCCGAAAAATAGTGAAAAAACAGACTGGGAAGTTGAATTGGCTTTTATTGTGGGTAAAAAAGCGAGTTACGTTGAAGAAGCAGAAGCTTTAGATTATGTGGCTGGTTATGCTTTGCTAAATGATTACAGTGAAAGAGGTTTTCAGCTGGAGCGTGGCGGACAATGGGCAAAAGGAAAAGGAAGTGACACTTTTGCGCCTCTTGGACCATTTTTGGCTACAAAAGATGAAATCGCAGATGTGGACAATTTAAAAATGTGGCTGACGGTAAATGGTAAAAAGTACCAAGATAGTAACACCTTAAATTTGGTTTTCAAAATTCCTTATTTGGTACATTATTTAAGTCAGTTTATGACTTTGCTTCCGGGTGATATTATTAGCACGGGAACACCTCCTGGAGTTGGTTTAGGAATAAAACCAGAACCTATTTACATTAAAGCTGGCGATGTTGTTGAATTGGGAATTGAAGGTTTAGGAACTAGTAAGCAAAAAGCTGTAGTATATAAAAAGTAATATAACTATCTGTTATTGTGACGCGGATAAAACTGATTTACTTCGTAAAAACGCGGATTAGAACGGATTTTATATGTAAGAAAGTTAATAAAGAACCCGTTTAATCCGTGTCTTCGCGATAGCGAATCTGTATCATCCGAGTCCAATTAGAAATTTAAACGAAACAAAAAATGAAATATATTGTTTGCGAAAAACCGCAGGAATTTTTACTAAAAGAAACCAGTATTCCAGAACCAAAAGAGGGGGAAGTTTTATTGAAAATTAAAAGAATCGGAATCTGCGGAACTGATATTCACGCTTTTGGTGGTACTCAGCCGTATTTTGAATATCCAAGAATTTTAGGTCACGAATTGGCTGCGGAATATGTAAAAGGAAATGCGGAAGGTTTCAAGCCTGGCGATAAAGTAACTTTTATTCCGTATTTCAACTGCGGAAAATGTGTGGCTTGTAGAAACGGATTGACAAACTGCTGTGTAAATATTAAAGTTTTCGGCGTTCACATTGACGGCGGAATGGCTGAATATGTGTCGATTCCAGAACAATATTTATTGCATGGTCAAGGTTTAGATTATGATGAACTGGCTTTGGTTGAGCCGTTGGCAATTGCAGCGCACGGAGTTAGAAGGGCGGCTGTAAAACCAACGGACACCGTTTTGGTAATGGGAGCAGGACCAATTGGAATTGGTTTGATTCAGTTTGCTAAAATTGCCGGAGCAAAAGTAATCGTAATGGATATCAACGATTACAGATTAAACTTCTGTAAAACAGAATTAAATGCAGACGAAACGATTAATCCGTTAAACGATGATGTTGCGCAAAAATTAGCTGAATTAACAAACGGCGACATGGCAAATGTGGTGATTGATGCGACTGGAAATCAGAAAGTGATGAACAGCGCTTTTAATTATATTTCGCATGGCGGAAGATTTGTTTTGGTCGGACTTCAAAAGGGAGAGTTAAGTTTTAGTCATCCTGATTTCCATAAAAGAGAATCGACTTTAATGAGCAGTAGAAATGCAACGATCGAAGATTTCGAATATGTAATGAAATGTTTGAAAGAAGGAAAAATTGATCCGAAAAAATACATCACGCACAGAACAAGTTTTGCTGAAATGATTAATAATTTTGGAAACTTGATTGATCCTAAAAACAATGTGATTAAGGCATTAATTGAAATAGACTAAAAGTATATTGTGAAGTACTGTTTGTCATCCTGACGAAGGAAGGATCGCATTAGTTGATCGACAAAGATTGACGATTTAGATTGTGGAATTTCTAGTGTGATCCTTCCTTCGCAGGATGACAAAAATGCTGAATAAATATTAAACACATAGAAACATAGATTTTTATTGTTTGTAAAAGAGAATAAAAAAGAAACTAGTTCTTAACACATAGCTATGTGTGTTAATGCAAGTGGAACGCCTTTTAAGTGGTTTTAAAAACTATGTTTCTATGTGTTTAAAAAATCTAACTACTATTAAACTTTAAATACCCACAAAAAATGGATTTAAACTTAAAAAATAAAATAGTTGTCGTTTCTGGTTCGGCTGGAAAAGAAGGCAGTATCGGAGAAACAATCGTGAACAGATTGGCAGATGAAGGCGCAATTCCGGTTTTAGTTGACAGAAATGCAAGAGGTTTCGAATACGTAGAAAGACTTCAAAAAAGAGGCGTTAATTCTTTATTTGTACAAACTGATGTAACAGATCCTGTTGCAATAGAAAATGCTGTAAAAGTAATCGGAGCAAAATACGGAAGAATCGATGCTATAATTAATAATGTTGGAGTAAATGATGGTGCAGGATTAGATGCTTCTTACGAGGAATTTATGGATTCTTTGAAATTGAATGTTGTAAGTTATTTTCTTTTAGCTAAATATTCACTTCCATACTTAAAAGAATCAAAAGGAAATATCTTAAATATCGGTTCAAAAGTGGCTTTAACTGGTCAGGGAGGAACTTCTGGTTACGCTGCTGCAAAAGGAGGAGTTCTGGGGTTAACGAGAGAATGGGCAGTAGATTTGATTCAGTACGGAATTCGTTCGAATGCGATTATTATTGCTGAAAGTTATACGCCGGCTTACGAAGATTGGATCAAAACATTGCCAGATGGTGAAACGGTTTTGAATAAAATCAATAAAAGTATTCCGTTAGAGAGTCGTATGACGAAAACAGAAGAAATTGCAGATACAGCACTTTTCGTCATTTCAGAAAAATCATCGCATACTACAGGACAATTTGTTTATGTGGATGGAGGTTACGTACATTTAGACCGTGCTTTAATCAGCGATGTTAATTAAAAAGTTATGAGTAAAAGAATAGATTCCCATCAGCACTTTTGGAAGTTTGATCCCGTTAGAGACAGCTGGATTGACGAAACGATGCAGAATATCCAAAGAGATTTTCTTCCTGAGAATTTAGAACCTTTATTAAAAGAAAACCAGTTTGAAGGCTGTGTGGCGGTTCAAGCAAGCCAATCGGAAGAAGAAACTCGTTTTTTATTGGATTTGGCTTCTAAAAATGATTTTATAAAAGGAGTTGTCGGCTGGATAGATTTGAGAAATGAGAATATCGAAGAACGTTTACAATTCTTTTCAGATCAAAAAAAATTAAAAGGTTTTAGACATGTTGTTCAAGGCGAAGCGGATGATTTTATGTTTGGAGAAGCATTTAGAAATGGAATTCAAGCTTTAAAGAAATTCGGTTACACTTATGATATTCTGATTTTCGAACGCCAATTACCTGCAGCGATAAGTTTGGTAAAAGATTTTCCAAACCAAAAATTTGTAATCGATCATATTGCAAAACCAGATATTAAATCAGAAACTATTTATATTTGGAAAAGTGGCATTGAGGAAATTGCAAAATACGAAAACGTTTGGTGTAAAATCTCAGGAATGGTCACAGAAGCCGACTGGAAAAACTGGAAGCCAGAAGATTTAAAACCGTATTTAGATGTAATTTTTGAAAACTTTCCAGTTGATAAATTAATGTACGGCTCAGACTGGCCAGTTTTAAATGTAGCTTCTGATTATAATGAAGTTGTAAAAACTTTGGAAGATTATATTTCGAAGTTTTCTATTGAAGACCAGAATAAGATTTGGTTTGAGAATGCGAATGAGTTTTATAACTTATAAGTTATGATGTAAGTTAGCTCGGAAAGTAAAAGAGCCTGAAAGGCTCCTATCATCAACACTGGGCAACGCCCAGTGATAATGAAGAAGACGGCACATAAAAAAGCCCTGAAAGGGCGTAAGCATTAATAATCACGTAATCGCTTACGCCCTTTCAGGGCTTTATTATGGCGGTCTATATCAATTCATAGGGCGTTGCCCTATGGTGATGCTTTGAGGCCTTTGGCCTATTTTAAAAAGGTACAGAAACATATATCTGGTTTCGACCATGGGACACAATGCGAGCAATGCAATACGTGACAATCTTGCGTCCCTGTGGTTGAAACCACGGGCTATGTTTGAAATTTCAAAATTTCGAATTAAAACTTAACCGCTTTTTTAGGAACGTTTTTATCAACAGTTGTCGTCTTAGAAAAATTAATTTTAGAACCACTTAAATCAATATTCTTACTTGCTTCACCATTAATCGTAATTGCATTTGATGAAGAAGGGTTAAACTCGATATTTTTCAGCGAAAGGTTTTTAGTATTGTAAATTTCGAAAGCATTTTTAGCTTCGATATCTAATTGTGCATTGCTGATTTTAATTCCGTTAGCATCAATTATAGAAAAACCTTTTTGTGCTTTCGCGATAAGATTTGTGATTTCAATATTTTCTAAATTCATTTCAGGAAGCCCTTGTAAGAATATGGCTTGCTGAGCGCCTTTAATCGTAATATTTTTGATTACGATATTCTTGAACTGAGGTGTTTCTTCGTTTACCGGAATTGCTTTTGTGCTTACTGTATTTCCACCTTCAGCTAAAGTTTCAGCGATTGATTTTCCTCCATAATACAAATCAAAAGAAATTGCCTGAGATGGAATATCAGTCATAAAAACATCTGAGATGTAAATATTTTCTACAACACCGCCACGCCCGCGAGTACTTTTGAAACGAAGTCCAACATCAGTTCCCATAAAAGTGCAGTTAGAAACGTGCAGGTTTTTTACTCCTCCAGACATTTCACTTCCAACCGTAACACCGCCGTGTCCGTGATATACGATATTATTTTTTACAATAATATTTTCGCAAGGAACACCTCTGTCACGTCCGTCTTTATCTTTTCCAGATTTGATACAGATGGCATCATCTCCCACATCAAAACTAGAATTTTCAATTACTACATTTTTGCAAGATTCCACATCAAGACCGTCACCATTTTGAGAAAACCATGGATTACGAACGGTTATATTTCGAACAATTAAATCTTCAATTAATAACGGGTGAATATTCCATGCTGGAGAATTTTGAAAAACAGGTCCGTCAAATAGCACTCTTTTACTATTTTGAATGCTTACCAAAACTGGACGTAGGAAATCGTGAATAGCTTCAAAATCTTCTTTCGTTTTCAAGTCAAGACGAATGTTCTGATCTGCACCTTTAGCCCCTTTTAAATATTGTTCAGAAGGATACCAGCTGTCTTTCTTTTCATTTAAAACCCCGCCAGAAGCTACAAATTTTTTCCATTGTTCATCTGTCAATTTACTCTTTTTAACTTGTCGCCAAGCTTCGCCAGATCCGTCCCAAACACCATTTCCGGTAAACGCAATATTCTCTAGGTTTTTTCCATAAATAGGAGAGATACAACGCCAAGTGTTTAAACCTTCGAAGCTTGTTTCGATTATTGGATATAAAGATTTATCGGTACTGAATTTGATTAAAGCGCCTTTTTCTGCATGAAGCTCAATATTACTTTTTAGAATGATTGGTCCCGTGAGCCAAATCCCAGGTGGGATAATTAATTTTCCTCCACCTTTTTTAGAAAGGGCATCTATAGCATCAGCAAAAGCTTTTGTGTTTAAAACGTAACCGCCATTTACAGCTCCAAAGTCTTTTAGATTCACACTGTAATTCGGAATTACAGGTTCTTGGACTTCAGCCATTTTAAACTCAATATTTTTATAAGTATCAGCAGATTTTTGTGCAGAAACTGTATTGAAACTCAAAGCAAAAGAGGCGAGAGCTACACATAAAAGGTTAATTCGGTTAGTTTTCATTCGTATAATATTATAGTTTATTTTTAAGATTCTGAGGTTCTAAGTGGCTAAGATGCTAAGATTCAAGTGAGAAACTTAGCACCTTAGTGATTTAGTGTCTTAGGAACTTTTTTTCAATTTACTGGTAATTCAATTTTTTATGCTATGAATTTTTATTCAATAAATAAAATTATGCATTTTAAATTTGAAATATTTAATGTAATCGATTACACAAATCTATTAAAAAAATATTATGAAATACCAGTTTTTGGCGGTTTATCACAGATTTTTTATGAATTTAACTTTTTTTGATTACGAAATCAGAAAATAATAAAAAGGAAACTTTTGGGGTGTTTTACCTTAAAGTCAATATTACAGGAGGGTACAGGATGCTCGTAATTTTATATTCTTTTAAATTGTCCCTGTTATTTGGTAAAAGTGTTAAAAATACAATTATTTGTAAAAATTATAGCGCTTTAAATAAATGCCTCGTAATTTTAGCTCAAGAAAAAAATCAATACTATAAATAATGCGTTTAATTCCTTTCAACAAATTACTAATTGTTTTCTTAATGGTATTCACAGTTTCTGCAAGTGGTGCTGAAATCTGGGTTTCACCATCAGGAAAAGATTCGAACATCGGAACAAAATCAAATCCGTTGGCAACGGTTCACATGGCAATGCGAAAAGCCAGAGAACTTCGTCGTTTAAAAGATCCATCGATAAAAGACGGAATCCGAATCATAGTAATGAACGGAACGTATTATTTAAACGAACCTTTATTTGTACGACCAGAAGATTCTGGAACAGCAGAAAGCCTAACAACAATTGAAGCGGATGTAAATGCAAGACCCATTATAAGCGGTGGAATCGAAATTAAAAACTGGACAAAATCGACAACCGTTATTAACGGACTTAAAAAAGGTGCCGTTTGGGTAGTCGATGCTCCTAAAAAAGCAGGAAGTCTGATTGATTACAGACAATTGTGGGTAAATGGTAAAAAAGCCGTTAGAGCCAAAAATACTGCGGGAACCACAATGGAACGTATTTTATCTTGGAATCACGAGGAACAAACTTGCTGGATTCCGTTTAAAGATAAATCGGTTAAGTTTGAGCCTGGAATGGAAATGTTTATTGTGCAATGGTGGTCGAATGCTAATCTTCGAATCAAAAATATTGAAGTTCACAAAGACAGCGCCAAACTTTCATTTGAAGAGCCAGAAAGTCGTATTCAAAGTGAGCATCCGTGGCCTGCACCGTGGATTTCTAAAAATAACGGAAACTCAGCTTATTTCTTGAACAATGCTTTTTCACTGTTAAATGAACCTGGAGAATGGTATTTGGACAAGAAAAATGCTAAGATATATTATATTCCGAGAGCTGGAGAAGAGATTAATTCGGCAGTTGTAACCGCTCCCGTTTTAGAAAATCTAGTTGAAGTAAAAGGAACAATCGATTCTCCTGTAAGTCATTTTAGATTTAAAGGAATTTCGTTTCAATACAGCAACTGGCTTCGTCCTTCACAGCAAGGTCATGTTCCGTTGCAGTCAGGCATGTATTTATTGGACGCTTATAAATTGAAACAGCCGGGAACGCCAAATCAGGCGAGTTTAGAAAATCAGGCTTGGGTTGGGAGACCTCGTTCTGCGGTTGAAGTAAATTATGCTAATAATATTCAGTTTGAATCGTGTCGTTTTGAGCATTTGGCTTCGACTGGTTTAGATTTAAATAAAGGAACAAATCACAATACCGTAAAAGGAAATTTATTTAAAGATATTGGCGGAAGTGCCATCAACGTTGGTGTTTTCTCAGAAGAAGCTTTCGAAGCGCATTTGCCTTTAGTTATAAAAGACGAAAGAGAAATGTGTTCTGATGAAGTGATTTCGGATAATTTAATCACCAACGTAACCAATGAAGATTGGGGAACTTTAGGAATCAGCGCAGGTTTTGTTAGAAACATCACAATTGAACACAACGAAATTTCGGATGTATCATATTCTGGAATGGCAATGGGCTGGGGTTGGACGCATACGCCAAACGTGATGCAGAACAATAAAATTCTGGCAAATAAAATCCATCATTATGCGAAACATTTACACGATGTTGCTGGAATTTACACACTTTCGGCTCAGCCTGGTAGCCGAATCGAAGAAAATTATATCGACAAAGTTTACAACAGTCCGTATGCGCACGATCCATTTTTATGGCTGTATTTATATACTGATGAAGGAAGTGAAGGTTTTACGATTAAAAACAACTGGATTGCCGAAAAGAAAATTCTTAAAAACCATAATGGTCCCAAAGGAAATATTTGGGAACACAATGATCCGTATGTAAGTACTAAAATTAAAGATGCAGCCGGAATCAGAGCGCCTTACAAACATTTAGAAAAAGAAGTCGTTATCGATGAAAAATGGGGCTTGCAGGAAATGCCCAAACCGTATGCAATCGAATTGATAGGTTCTGATTTTGATATCGAAAAAATCAAATCGACTTTGGTTGGGTTTAGAATAGTAGGTCAAGAATTGTATCAATGGAAAAATCATTTGGTGATTTACGGAAAAATGAATCAGCCAGAAAGAACGAAACGAAAACTGGCGGGCGCTTTTCCTTCTTTTGAAATTAAAATCTATGATGATTTGGTTTACGATTTCCAAAACTTCGAAAGATGTAAAGATTCAAAACCAGCATCAGACTGGGAAAATGTGGTTTTAACAGCAAATCTTCCTGCTGATGAAAAACTGCAAAAAGAATACGTTGAGTATCATAAAACACAATTTGAAAAATGGCCAGAAGTAGCAAAAGGTTTCTGTAATGCCGATTTTCAGCAATTGCAGGTTTTCAAAAAAGACAGGCAATTAATCTTGGTAATCAGTATTCCGAAAGGAGAAAATCTTGATAAACTAAATCCAAAGACAACACAAAATAATCCTCGTGTAGACGATTGGAATGTCTTGATGAAAAAATATCAAAGCGGAATCGAAGGCGCAAAACCAGATGAAACCTGGATTTTCTTGAATAAAGTTGAAACGAAATAAAAAGAGATAGCCACGAATTCACGAATTATGTTTTGAAAATCTTTGCGATTATTTTTTCGAATTAATTCGAATAATATAACATACAGATTTTCAAAACATAATTCGTGAATTCGTGGCAAAAAAAACTATCAAAAACCTAAAATAAAGACCAATGTTAAAAATAGCCATTCTGGGACTTGGAGAAGGACGAAGCACAATGTCGGCTGCTATAGAAAGTTCGAAACTAGAACTTGTTAAAATATGCGACCGAAACGAAGAATTGTGTAAACAGCGAGCAAAAGAATTCGATTTTCATTCCTACACAACCAATTACGACGATTTATTAAACGATTCGTCAATTGATATTATAGCGATTTATACGCCTGATCACTTGCATGCACAGCATGTAAAACAAGCATTGTTGCATGGAAAACACGTCGTTTGCACAAAACCGTTTATCGATGATCTTTCGGATGCTAAAGAATTGCTAGAATTAAGCAAATCAACAGGGAAGAAAGTTTTCATTGGACAAAGTTCCCGTTTTTTCGAACCAGCCAAAAGACAAAGAGCCGATTATGAAGCGGGTTTAATTGGAGATTTAATTACTATTGAAGCCCAATACCATGCTGATCACAGATGGTTTTTAAAGAAAGAATGGTCGCTTTTGCAATCGTTTAAATGGTTGTACGGAGGTTTAAGTCATCCTGTAGATTTTATCAGATGGTATTTGCCAAATATTCAGGAAGTAATGGGTTACGGAATGATTAGCAGTAACGGACAAAATGCAGGATTGAAGAATGAAGATACCATGCATTTTATCTTTAAAGCAACCGATGGAAGAATTGCTCGTGTAAGCGGTGTGTATACTTCACCGACTCAGCCAGCGCAACGTGACAGCGGCATGAGTACAATTTTAAGAGCAACAGAAGGAGCAAGTCAGGCTGATTATCACGAATTACGTTATGCCGTTACAGATAGAACTGGAGAAGAAAAAGTAATTACTTGGGGCGACAGCACAATAAAATATTATTTCCGTTTTGAAGGACAAAGTCATCATGGCGGGGAATATCAGAATTATTTAGAATATTTTGTAGATAGCATCGAAGAAGGTTTCGAAGCTTATCCAAACATGGAAGAAGGAATTGGAACCGTGGCTTTATTGCAAGCAATGGATAAATCTTTGCAAACTGGAATGCCGGTTAAAATTGCCGATATTCTTAACGAATACGGACTATGAACAGTATCTACGATAAATTAACCACGCTCGATTTTGTAATTGTTGCAGGTTATTTAGTGGCTTTATTAGTCATTGGATATGTGGTAAGTATGAAACAGAGAAAGAAAAACGAAACGC
Source organism: Flavobacterium tyrosinilyticum (assembly GCF_023656565.1). Classification (GTDB taxonomy): domain Bacteria; phylum Bacteroidota; class Bacteroidia; order Flavobacteriales; family Flavobacteriaceae; genus Flavobacterium; species Flavobacterium tyrosinilyticum. The sequence goes on along the minus strand of NZ_JAMOKG010000003.1, from coordinate 176,127 downwards.
TTTTTCTGGCCGGAAACTCCTTAAACTGGTACAGCATCGGGTTTAATATGTGGGGAACCAATGTTGGGCCTTCGTCATTATTGGCTTTTGCGAGTATTGGTTATGCTACGGGAATTGTAGCGGGAAATTTCGAATGGTACGCTTTTGTATTTTTACTGCTTTTGGCAATGGTTTTTGCACCAAGATATATTGCGAGCAAAGTAAGCACGATGCCCGAATATATGGGAAAACGCTATGGCGATAGTACGCAAAACATCTTGGCTTGGTATGCTTTAGTAAAAATATTAGTAAGCTGGCTGTCTTTAGGATTATTCAGCGGAGGCGTTTTAGTACGTCAGATTTTGGGAATCCCGATGTGGCAGAGCGTTACCGTTTTAGTGATTTTCTCTGGAATATTTACGTTTGCCGGAGGCTTAAAAGCGATTGCCAAAGTGAATGTTTTTCAGATGATTCTGTTGATTGTAGTTTCATTAACGCTTTCCTTTTTAGGTTTACAAAAACTAGGCGGAATCGATGTTTTAATTGCTAAAACACCTTATAATTTTTGGAATTTAGTCCGTCCTTCAGATGATGCGCATTATCCTTGGCCAGCTATTTTACTGGGATATCCTGTAGCGGCAGTTGCTTTTTTCTGTACCGATCAATCGATGGTGCAGAGTGTTTTGGGGGCCAAAAATTTGGAGCAGGGGCAATTGGGCGTAAACTTTATTGGTTGGTTAAAAGTTATGGCTTTGCCGTTGTTTATTCTTCCCGGAATTTTGTGTTATGCGTTATATCCAGAATTAGGAAGTAATTCTGATTTGGCTTATATGACAATGGTTACGAATCTTTTCCCAAGCGGAATGAACGGTTTGGTAATCTGCGTGATGATTGCGGTTTTGGTGGGAACAATTGGTTCTTCGTTAAATGCTTTGAGTACTGTTTTTACAAATGATATTTATGTGAAGAAAATCAACCCGACGGCAACTATTCAGGATCAAATTAAAATTGGCCGATTAACAATTGCTGCTGGATGTGTTTTTGCAATTCTGATTGCTGTGGCAATTGACAATATCAAAGGACAGAATTTATTCAATATTTTTCAGGCGGTTTTAGGTTTCCTGGCGCCTTCGTTATCTGTTGTTTTCCTTTTGAGTGTTTTCTGGAAACGCACGACTAAAAAAGCCGTAAATGCGACGCTTTCTTGGGGTTCTGCGTTTAGTTTGTTTGTAGGGGTTTTATATCTATGGATTTTCCCTGCCGATAAATATCCAGCTTGGCCTCACTTTTTATTGATTTCGTTTTACATTTTTGCTGTGCTTTTAATTACAGCCGTTATTATTTCTTTAACCGATAAAAATCCTGAAGTGAATGTTTCAGATGAAACGGATATTCCTAAAACTAGTAAAAAGGTAAAGCTTTTGTTTGGGTTGTTGGGATTGACGATTTTGGTTTTGTATTTGGTTTTTAATGGGAATTAAAATAGTTTAAAATGCTTTCTTAAAAAATAAAAACACTTTCTTCCATGGAAGTGTTTTTATTTTTTATGCGAAATTAAAAAGGGTATTAATAAAATGGTGTGAATCTATTATATTTGAAGAGTATGAGAAAGTCGATGTATGCTATTATAACCTAAATTCTTTTACTATTTGCAAATTTAGAAATCATTTAATACTTAATTTATGAAATTAAAATACTCACAAGATTACCTTTCTATTACAAAGTTTAATGATTTTGAACTTCCTAAATTTACAGTATTAACTGGTTTGAATGGTGTTGGAAAAACTCATTTTTTAAAAAGTTTAACAAAAGGTGCAGTAAGAATTGAAAATGTAAGGCATAATGAAATAGTTGATTTTAATAACGTAACGTTTGCTCTCGATATTGAACCTGAAATTTCTATGTTCAAAGTTCAAGAGGAAAGAAAAAATATGTTTGATGTAATTGAAAAGAAATTAAAAACAGCAATTAACCATCATTTGAATAATCTGAATCCTATAATGGATCAACTTATCTCATATTGTGTAGATAATAATTGTTCTTTTTATGAATTAATTGAAAATGATTTCAAAAATTTAGATCATTTAGAGTTATTTAAACAATATGAGTATTATTTAAATTATACAAAACAATTAATTAATAATAATAACACAGGATCTTATACTACCCAAGAATTAACTAGACTATTATCATTTCTTAAAAAACCAATAGAACAATTAACACGGGATGAATTAGATAATTTTCATGTACCACTAAAACACAAAAACAACTTTTTAATAGTTGAATTAGGAAGGATATTTACTGATTATTGGAAAAAAATTGAAGAAAATGATTATAATTCTTTTAGAAATGAAAAGTACAATGAATCGCGAACCGTTTTTACAAACGATGAATTTGAAAAAGTCTATGGTAAAAAACCTTGGGATATAATTAATGAGATTTTGCAAAAATTTGGTAATCTAGAGTATAAAGTTAATAATCCAGAAGGACTAGAACGTGGGCATGTATTTCAACTAAAATTAATCAATACAAAAGATAGTAATGTTGTTGTAGAATTTGAAAATTTATCATCTGGTGAAAAAATTATGATGGCATTAGTTTCATGTATTTACAAATCAATCATAGATAAAAAATTTCCAAAATTATTATTGCTTGATGAAATTGATGCATCATTGCATCCTTCAATGTCAAAAATATTATTAGATGTTATAGAAAGTCAATTTGTGAAAAATGATAATATGAATGTTGTCTTAGTTACACATTCGCCTAGTACCGTTGCTTTTGCGCCTGAAAATTCTATATATGTTATGAATAAAAATGAAGAGGATAGAATAATTAAGTCTAGTAAAAAAGACGCATTAAATATTTTAACTGAAGGATTTGCATCTTTAACAACAGATGAAACTGATTTAAAAGTTAGTTATAATATTAGTAAAGCATCGGATTGTGTATTGTTAACAGAGGGAATAACAGATAGAATAATTTTAGAATCAGCGTGGGTTAAATTAGAACAAACAGATCCAAATTTTGATATTCAAGATTGTTTTGATGCATCATTTTTAAGAAACTTATTTTCCAGAAAAGAAATATTTGCTAATTATCCAACTAAAAAATTTATAGCAATTTTTGATTTTGATAAAGAAGGGTTTGATGCTTGGAGTTCTTTTAAAGATTACGAAATTGTTGAAAATGATCCTTTTAAAGGATTGTTAAAAAAGAGTAAGAAAGATAATGCTTATGTTATGCTTTTGCCTGTTCCCGACAATGATATTAAAAAGCAAGTTGTTAAAAATTCTACTGAGAATTTTGAAAATAACTCACATATGCCAATTGAATTGTTATTTCATGAAATCCCTATAGTAAAGAGTAATTTTAATATTGAACAACAAGTGGGTGGAGGTTCATTAATAAAATTTATTGGAGACAAAGTAACTTTTGCAACAAAAATAAAAAATGAATGCACTGTTGAAGACTTAAAAAATGTTAAACCAATCTTTGAAACACTTAAGAAGATATTTATTGATTAATTATATAAAAAACGTTTAATCACTGTGCAGTCGAAACCAACAACTCCCGAATATCAACCTTCAAATATTTAGCAACCTCATAAAGCGTTTCAATAGAAGGCTGAGCTTCATTTGTACACCAACGAGAAACAGTCGATACCGTTTTACCTAAATGATTGGCTAATTCCTTGCTAGTTCGATTGTTTTCAACCAAAACAACTTTTATTCTATTTAACTTAAGTTTCGACACAATGTTGATTTATTGACATTTCATGCAAATATCTTATAATTTAAATATAATAAAAAGAATACTTAAAATACTTAAAATTGCTCTAAAACAATAATTTATTGTCTTAAAAATATTATTTGTAGTATAATTTTCACTATTTTTGTTTCGATGAAATAAAAATAAAATGAAACAATCAGCGAAAAGACGATTAAAAATACAGCCAAAACATATTGCAAGATCATATCATCGATACGTTATATTTCCAGAAATTCGTCTTTGCGGAAAATGGCTTCAGAAAATCGGTTTTAATTACGGGAATTTCGTAACGATTGAACATCAGCAAAATAAAATCATTATTACAACCAACAATGAAGTTGAAACGAAATAAAAATCATCAATTTAAACATAACCCGTGGTTTCAACCACGGGGACGCAATATATAACATTACGTTTATCAAATACGTTTCCCGTGGTTGAAACCACGGGCTATGTTTTGAAAAAGATTGCAAATAAAGCAAGGCTATTTTATAAGTTGCCTCCAGTTTTAACTGGAGGTCTATGTAAAAAGAATAGAAAAAGGCTTTAGCCAAATTGTAAATATTTTGGCTAAAGCCTTTTGAGCTTTCTATTATTTTTCATCCCGATTTATCGGGACGCAATTAAAATCTTAAATTAAAAATAAAACTTTGCGTCTTAGCGACTTTGTGGCATAAAAAAAATCACTCAACCTTCTTTTTCTTCTCCAAATTAGGCAAGAACCCAGTAATAACGCCAATTAAAGGCAGAAACGCACAGATCTTAAATACATATTCAATACTTGTAGCATCGGCAATTTTTCCTAAAATAGCAGAACCTAAACCGCCCATTCCGAAAGCAAATCCGAAGAAAAGACCCGCTACAAGTCCGACTTTTCCGGGCATTAATTCAGTAGCATAAACCAAAATCGCAGAGAACGCCGAAGAAAGAATCAATCCGATAATTACAGATAAAGTTCCAACCCAGAATAAAGAAACGTAAGGTAGCATTAAAGTAAACGGAGCAACGCCTAAAATAGAAACCCAGATTACATATTTTCGGCCGTATCGATCACCAATTGGACCTCCAATCAAAGTTCCTGCTGCAACTGCGCCTGAAAACAAGAACAGATAGACTTGCGACTGCTGAATTGAAATATGGAATTTGTCAATCAAAAAGAAAGTATAATAGCTTGTGATACTGCTCATATAGAAAAACTTAGAGAAAATCAGAATCAATAAAACAACTAACGAAACAATAACTTTATTTTTTGATAAATGATGCGTTTCAACTTTATATGCCGATTTATTAGCATTTCTCTCGGACAAATGTGCCGTGTACCAAATCGCAATTTTATACAATGCAAAAATGCCGACTAAAGCAATAATGCAGAACCAAGCGACAAAACTCTGTCCGTGTGGAATAATGATAAACGCTGCCAATAAAGGACCGATAGCGCTTCCTGCATTTCCTCCTAATTGAAAGATAGACTGGGCTAAACCTTTTTTTCCGCCTGAAGCTAAATGGGCTACGCGAGAAGATTCTGGGTGGAAAATAGAAGATCCAATTCCGATTAAACTTACTGAAAGTAGTAAAAAAGTAAAATTAGTGGAAATAGAAACCAAAAATAATCCGATCATTGTAAAGCACATTCCAACAATAAGCGAGTATGGTTTAGAATTTTTATCGGTATACATTCCCACAAATGGCTGTAAAATAGACGCTACCATTTGATAAGTCAAAGTAATAATACCAATTTGAGTAAAACTTAAACTAAAATTATCTTTTAAAAGCGGATAAATAGAAGGAACAACAGCTTGTAAAAGATCATTAATTAAATGAGAAAAACTGATGATGAATAAGATCGAATAAGTGGTTTTTTTAACTATGTCAGGATTTGCTTTGATAGTGTCCATGAGATATTTTTTGATTTTTAAATTAGGTTAAAAAACAACAGCTGTATTATTTTTTGCAAAGATTAAAAGAATACTAATGTCAGAATTGCTATATTTGGACAATGAATAACCAGATTCGGACATATCGAATGGCGCAGGAGCATGGATACAGACTTGATCCATCAATACCTGTTATTGGCTATACCGAAATGGTAACCAACGAAATGTGTATTTCGCACTCACATCCACGTGGACAACTTATTTATGCCACGCGTGGTGTAATGAACGTTGTAGTTGGTAATAATATTTGGGTTGTGAATCCGTTGCAGGGCTTGTGGCTTCCGGGCGGAGTAGAGCATCAGGTTACTTTTCAGAAAGACGTTAATTACTACAGCGTTTTTATCGATCCATCTGCAATGGAAGGATTGCCGACAAATAGTTTTTCCTTTGATATTCCGATGTTTTTAAAACAGTTGGTTTTTAAAATCATTTCTTTTGGTATAGAAGGAAATCTCACTCCGCCACAAAAAAGAATAATTTCTGTTTTCTTGGATGAATTGGCTTTAATAGAACCAAGTGCGACTTTCTTGCCAACAACCAATCATGAAAGACTTCAAAAAGTTGTAGAGCTTTTAATGGAAGATATTGCCAGCAAAAACACGATAGAATATTACGCCGAAATTTCTTTTATGAGCACTAGAACTTTGTCTCGCTTATTCATAAAAGAATTAGGAATGAATTTCAGCGACTGGCGTACACGTTTAAAATTATTGGAAGCGATAAAACGTTTGGGTGAAAAACAATCGATCAAAGAAATCGCCTTTAATTTAGGTTACGAAACTACAAGTGCTTTCATTTATATGTTTAAGAAGCATTTGGGCAAAACGCCTTCTAATTATATTTTAGAAGATGAAAATGAATCTGAAAGGATGATTGCTTAGATTGTTAGTCTAAATTAGAACGCGGATAATACAGATTCGCTATCGCGAAGACGCGGATTTGGACAGATTTTTTAAACACATAGAAACATAGGTTTTTTTACTTAGCGAAATAGGGAATAAAAAATGACTAGTCATTAACACATAGCTATGTGTATTCATGAAAGTGAAACGCCTTTTATAGACAAAGTAATTCTATGTTTCTATGTGTTAAAAAAATAAATCTGTTTTCATCCGCGTCTTCGCGATAGCGAATCCGTCTAATCACTGTCCCATAAAATTGTAACATCATTTTTTTTAGTACTAAAAAAGTGATAAGCCATAATTTTTCCCTTAAAAAATTATCAAAAAGTACTGTTTTTTATGAAATAGCAGGATAGTGCAGGTTGTGAAATGTAAAGATAACACTTATCTTTAGTCCCAAAATACACTAACTATGCTAAACCGCTTTTCCATTTTTAAGACTTTACTTCTTTTTGTTGCCCTTTTTTGTTGTTCGTTATCATCAGCACAAGAAAAACAAAAAGAAGCTACATGGATCTGGTATCCAGGAGATTTTGAAGTTTGGTTAAGCAATAAAATGCAGGTAAGGCGTACAGAACGCGAAGCTGTATTTCCTCCACTTTGGCAATATTACAGTCCGTATGCCTTGGTTACTTTTCAGACAGAAGTAGATATTCCAAAGCCAGACGAAGTGAAAATCTTCTCAGAAGGACCTTTTCAATTACTTTTAGATGGCGTTCAAATTTACGGACAGCCAAAATCAATTACAGTTCCTGCTGGAAAACACAAAATCTCCTTTAAAGTTTATAATCAGGAAGTATTGCCAGCTATTTATATTTCAGGTCAATACGTTAAATCTGATGCTTCGTGGAAAGTAACCAACGAAGATAAACTTTGGATTGATGAAACTGGAAAAGCACAACAATCTGGTACGCCTTGGGTTCCTGTTGGTTCTTGGAATTTTAATTCGCCAGAAAATAAACCTTCTGAGTTTAAACTTACAACGAAACCTTTAAGCGCCAAAAAAACAGAAAAAGTAGGAGCAGGTCAATTAGTAGATTTTGGGAAAGAAACTTTTGGTTACATTAAAATTCACGGTTTAAAAGGAAAAGGCAAACTAGCATTGTATTATGGAGAATCTCGTGAAGAAGCTTTGGATTCTGCCAAATGCGAAACTTTAGATCATTTATCTTTTGATGGAAAACAGCCTGAAACCTATACACACGACGGATCGAAAGCATTTCGTTATGTTCAAGTTCAAGCAGATGCAGGTGTAAAATACGATTCTATTTCGATGTTGTATGAATATTTGCCATTAGATTATCGTGGCGAATTCAAATCTTCGGATGAACAATTGAATAAAATTTGGGATGTGTCGGCTTACACGATGCATTTAACCTCTCGTGAATTTTTTATAGACGGAATCAAACGTGACCGCTGGGTTTGGTCTGGCGACGCTTATCAAAGTTATTTAATGAATTATTATTTGTTCTTTGATTCGGCTTCGGTAGAACGAACGCTGTTAGCACTTCGTGGAAAAGATCCTGTAACGGCTCACGTAAATATCATCATGGATTATTCGTTGTATTGGTTTGTAGGTGTTTATGATTACTACTTGCATACGGGCGACACGAAATTCATCAAAACTTTTTATCCAAGAATGAAATCGCTTATGGATTTCTGTTTAGAAAGAAGAAATAAAAACGGATTCCTTGAACCATTAGAAGGCGATTGGGTTTTTATTGACTGGGCAGACGGACTTCCAAAAACAGGAGAAGTGAGTTTTGAACAAATGCTTTTAGCGAGAAGCCTTGAAGCTATGGCTGTAAGTGCAGAAATTGCTGGCAAAACCGAAGACCAAAAACAATATCAAAAACTAGGTGATGATTTAAAAACCAAATTATTTGATGTTTTTTGGGATAAAAAAGAAAATGTCATGAAGCACCAGCGCATCGACGGTAAAATGCAAAATATTGTAACCAGATACGCTAATATGTTCGGTATTTTCTTCAATTATTTTAATGAAGAACAAAAACAAAGCGTAAAAAATAAAGTGCTGCTTAATAAAGATGTTCTTCAAATCACAACTCCATACATGCGTTTTTACGAGTTGGAAGCATTGTGCGCAATGGGCGAGCAGGATTATGTTTTAAAAGAAATGAAAGACTATTGGGGCGGCATGCTGAATGAGGGTGCGACATCTTTTTGGGAAGAGTACAATCCAAATAAAAAAGGAATGGAACATTTAGCGATGTATGGTCGTCCTTACGGAAAAAGCCTTTGCCACGCCTGGGGAGCAAGTCCGATTTACTTATTAGGGAAATATTATTTAGGTGTAAAACCAACGGCTCCTGGCTATTCTCAATACGAAATCAAACCAAATTTAGGAGGTTTAAAATGGATGGAAGGAAAAGTGCCAACACCAAACGGCGAAGTTGCCATCTATTGCAGTACCAAAGAAATTAAAGTAAAAGCAGGCGAAGGAGAAGGAAAATTGATTATCGAAAGTTCAAGCAAACCAAAAACAAATTCAGGAACAATTACAGAATTAGCAAAAAATAAATATCAGTTGATTGTAAAACCGAATGTAGAGTATAAAGTGAGTTATAAGGCTTTGTGAGTTATGAGTTATGAGAGATTAGTCGATAGTTTATAACGTTCAGTTTGTCATTCCGAGGAACGAGGAATCACACTCGTAACCACAAAGATTGTCAACTATAGTTGCGGAATTTCTAGTGCGATTTCTCCCTTCGGTCGAAATGACAAAAAAATCAAAAAAATAAAAAACCAATGTTTTCAAAAAATAAAAAATACAACTTCAAATTAAAAACAGCATTCTTAATGCTATTAACCGTCTGCATCCAAGCCACAGCACAAACAACCGCATGGAAACCAGCATCATTTGAAATCGTAAAATCCAATTGCAAAACTTTCAAAACCACCCAATATGCTCATGTTTTCTCAGGAAGCAAACACAATATTGTTCGTTTAGCTCCAGAATTACAAGGTTTAACGGGAATTGAACTTCCTTTAGATAAATATAAAAATGGAACTAATGCTCCTTTGCAGTTAAAGTTTAAAGAATCTGTTACGGTTTTAGTTGCGGTTTTTCAGGATAAAAATGATGAATATCTTCAGACTGATAAACTTCAAAATGCCAAATTAATTTTAGAAAACGGAGCTACAATTACAGGTTTACCTCCTGTAAATGTTTATGCAGTTTCATTTCCAAAAGGAACACAAACTTTAAATCTTGGAAAAGGATTATTTGCCGTTTTAGGGGTTGTAAAAGCTTCTGAAAAACTTGAACCAAGAAATGCCAATTTCCCAGACGGAAAACTTTGGAACCCAACTTTTATCGTTGAAGGATTTTCAGATGAAAAACCGCTTTTCGAAATTATCGGCGGAGAAAATAAACCCGTTATTGATGAAGGAATGCCAGGAACAGAAGGAATTCAAGGTGGTTTTGAAGGCGGACGTGTGGTAAAAGTAGGCGATACATATCATATGTTTCCAACGGAAAGAGCTGGTGAAAAAGGAGTTGATTATTACTACGATCGTGTAAAAACCAAAATCGGACATTGGACAAGTAAAGATGCCGTCCATTGGAAAAGAGAATCTACAATCTACCAAGCGAGTGGTGTTTATGCCGTTACAGAGAACGATAATCCAATGAATGATCGTCGCGCAGCCATTTGGTCTTATATGCCTGTTTTTAATGAAAAAGCAAATAAATGGTACGGCTATTATTTGGCTTACACCGTTAGTAAAGAAATAGAGCCAAATCATTCATTCGGAAGAATATGGCGTTGCGAGTCGACTGTTGAAGGAATCAACGGAATCGGTGGACCTTATAAAGATATGGGAATCATTATGGAACCTGGATTAGATTCTCAGCCTTGGGAAGGACGTCAAGGTGTTGCTTCGTTTTTTCCGTATCAAGTCGGCGATAAATATTTCGGATTTTACAGCGGTGCGTATCCGTTTAATTCATGGGCAGATTATCCGAAGAAATCAGGAAAAGGCTGGTTTGTGGCTTTAGCCGAATCCAAAAGTTTAGAAGGTCCTTGGTTGAGAATGAACAAAGGTCTGGAACCAATTAAAACCATGCATCCGTTATTCGTAGAAAATCCAATTGTAAGTCAATTACCAAACGGAATGTACATTGCTATTTTCGATGGAGGTCCAGACGGCTGGGGACATCATTTACCAAATATGATTGCGTATTCATTATCAGCAGACGGAATTAATTGGAAAGAAGCGCATTATCTTCCAATAGAAACCAAAGTTGATAAATGGTGGGATATTATGAGAACGCCTTTGTGTTTAATCCCAGAAGGAAATGATGTTTACACAATAGTGTATAATGCAATCGATTTGAAAAGAAGATTTCATCCAACAGGAATGGTAAAAGTAAAACTGAATAAAGATGTAATGGAATCACGTTTAAAGGAATTAAAAAAATAATTTCACGCAGATTTTGCAGATTTTGGCTGATTAACGCAGATAAAAATCAATTAATAATCTGCTTAAATCTGTAAAATCTGCGTGAAACAAAAAATGAAAAACTTAGAGCCTTAGCGCCTTCGTGGCAAAAAAACATAAAAATGAAAATTAAATACCTAATCCTAACCATTTCAGCACTTGCTATAACCAGCTGTGCAACTAAATACAAGAAAAGAGAAATTACAGACAGCGTAATGCAGGAGATTTACGAAGAAATCAAAACGCCTTATAAATACGGTTTGGTAATGGTTCCTACCGACACCTCATACAAAATGGATTGTCCGAGTGTATTTAGAAAAGACGGAAAATGGTACATGACGTATTTAATTTATGATGGAAGAGGTTACGAAACTTGGTTGGCAGAAAGCGACAATCTATTAGACTGGAAACATCTAGGAAAGGTAATGTCGTTCTCAGAAAACGAAAAACATTGGGACGTCAACCAAAAAGCAGGTTATATTTCGTTACAAGATCCAACTTGGGGCGGAAGCTACGAATGGGAAAAATACGATGACAAATACTGGATGAGTTATTTTGGCGGAGACAGTAAAGGTTATGAAGCAGGCGTTTTATCGATCGGAATGGCTTATACCAAAGAAGCACCGACAAAACCGCACGAATTTCAAAGATTAGAAAATCCGGTTTTAACGCCAAAAGACAAAAACGCTAAATGGTGGGACAATAGTACGATGTACAAAAACAGCGTGATTCGTGATAAGGATAAATTGACAGGACACAATTTTATCATGTATTATAACGCCCGTGGCGATAGTATCAATCCTGCTAAAGGAGCAGAGCGCATTGCGATGGCAGTATCAAACGATATGAAAGAGTGGAAGCGTTATGGCGACAAACCATTAATTAATCATCATAAAGGAATCTCAGGAGATGCTTATATTCAGAGAATTAATGATACTTGGGTAATGTTCTATTTTGGAGCTTTTTGGACGGGTTGGAATCAAGGTGCATTTAACCGTTTTGCCGTTTCAAATGATTTAGTAAACTGGACCGACTGGAAAGGCGACGATTTAGTTAAATCATCTGAACCTTATGATGATATGTTTGCGCATAAGTCATTTGTGGTAAAACATGATGGTATAGTCTATCATTTTTATTGTGCCGTAAATAAAGCAGAACAAAGAGGAATTGCCATTGCAACTTCTAAAGATCTGGGAAAAAGCAAATTGAATTTTGTGGCACCGCCGGAGAAAAAGACAAAGAAGAATTAAGACTAAAGTACAAAGTATTAAGATAAAATATGTTTTAAACCTGTCAGGTTTAATTACACAAAATAAATAAAGACCCAGTTTGTCATTTCGAGGAACGAGAAATCACACTCGTAACCACAAAGATTATCGATTATAGTTGCGGAATTTCGAGTGTGATTCCTCCTTCGTCGGAATGACAAAAAAACTAAAAATAAAATAATGTTTCAGTCAATTCAAAATAATAACTTTTCAAGGTTTCGATTTTCGATACCAAAATCGGTATTCACATTTTTCATTTTACTTTTTACAATAAGCATAACTCACGCCCAATCCGTAACAGGAGAGCCAGCGGGAATTCCAGAACTTCACAAAAAATACGAATTTGCTCCGTGGGAAGATCCAACAATCACAAGTATCAACAGACAGCCTTCAAGAGCAACTTCATATTCATACGCAAGTGTGGAAGATGCTTTAAAAGGCGACAGAACCAAGAGCCGAATCCAGATGTTAAACGGCGATTGGGATTTTAAATATGCTGTAAATCTAAAAGAAGCTTCAAAAGATTTTTATAAAAATACTGTTTCAGGCTGGGATAAAATAGAAGTGCCATCAAACTGGGAAATGAAAGGATACGATAACCCAATTTACAAAAGTGCCGTTTATCCATTTAGACCCATAAATCCGCCATATATTCCTAAAGATTATAACGGAGTTGGTTCTTACCAAAAAAGTTTTACTGTTCCGGAAAACTGGAAAGATATGACCGTGACTTTACATTTTGGAGCCGTAAGTTCAGGTTTTGAAGTTTGGCTAAACGGGGAATTTTTAGGTTATGGCGAAGACAGTTTTCTGCCATCAGAATTTGATATTACACCTTATTTAAAAGCAGGAGAAAATGTAGTTTCTGTTCGCGTAATTCGTTGGACAGATGGTTCTTATTTAGAAGATCAGGATCATTGGCGCATGAGCGGAATCCAGCGTGAAGTTTTTATTATGGCCGAGCCGAAATTGCGTATTCAGGATTTCTTTGTTCAAACCAAATTAGACAAACAATATACAGATGCGATTTTCAAATTACGTCCAAAAGTAGAGAATCTGACTGGAGCAAAAATCAAAGATTATACTATGCATGTTCAGTTGTACGATGCAAATAATACTGCTATGTTCAAAGAACCGCTTCAAAGACCTGTAATCGATTTGATTAACGAAAGTTATCCGCGTTTGGATAATGTTCGCTTCGGATTCTTTCAGGAAACCATTAAAAATCCAAAGAAATGGAGTTCAGAAGAGCCAAATTTATACACGATGGTCATTTCGATAAAAGACAAAAACGGAAATGTTACAGAAGCCAAAAGCTGTAAAGTAGGTTTCCGTTCGATTGAATTCTCCAAGGAGAACGGAAAAATGCTCATCAACGGAAAAGAAACCTATGTATATGGCGTAAATCGTCACGATCATCATCCGACAAGAGGAAAAGCCGTTACGAGAGAAGATATCAAACAAGATATTACCACAATTAAAAAGTTCAATTTCAACTTTATACGTACAAGCCATTATCCAAACGATCCTTATTTCTACGAATTATGCGATCAATACGGAATCATGGTGATGGACGAAGCCAATCAGGAAACACACGGAATTGGCGGAAAATTAAGCAACGATCCGCTTTGGACAAATGCTTATATGGAACGAATGATTCGAATGGTTGAAAGAGACAAAAACCATCCATCGGTCGTAATGTGGAGTTTGGGTAACGAAGGCGGAAAAGGACCAAATCACGCTGCTATGTCAGGTTGGGTTCACGATTTTGATATCACACGTCCCGTACATTACGAACCAGCGCAGGGAAATGCCAAATTAGACGGATATATTGATCCGCTTGATCCAGGATATCCAAAAACAATCGATCACGCTTATCGATTCGAAAACCCGCAGGATGATTCGTATGTTGATATGGTCAGCCGTTTTTATCCGGGCGTTTTCACTCCGAAATTTTTAGTAGATCAAAAGAAAGATACACGTCCGATTATTTTCGTTGAATATTCGCATGCGATGGGAAATTCAGTTGGAAATTTAAAAGAATTATGGGATGAATTCCGTTCGCTTCCAAGAGTTATTGGAGGCTGTATTTGGGAATTTAAAGATCAGGGAATCGTGAAATTTGATTCCAGATCAGGTCAGAATTATTTTGCGCACGGAGGAGATTTTGGAGAAAAATACCATGACGGAAACTTCAATACAAAAGGAATTGTAGATTCAAACGGAAAACCAAAAGGTTCAATTTTTGAAAACAAATGGGTCTATCAGCCAGCGATTTCAACTTTAAACGGAAATCAGTTAGAAATTAAAAATCGTCAGGCAGTTAAATCTTTAGAAGGTTATATTCCGGTTTTAAAAGTGTTGGAGAACGGAAACGTAATCAAAACTCAGATTTTAAAACCATTTAAAGTAGAAGCAGGACAATCCACAACATTAGATATCAGTTCTTATCTTCCAAAAATGAAAGCTGATGCTGAATATATTTTAAATATAGAATTCCAGCTTTCAAAGGATGAATTGTGGGCTTCAAAAGGTTACGCTGTCGCGGAAGATCAGTTTATATTGAAAAAGAAAGAAGTTGTTTCTCCAGAATCTAAAAAAGAAACTTTAAACGTTTCTGAATCCGATTCTGATTTTAAAATCAAAGGAAAAACTTTTGATATTACGATTGGAAAAACAAACGGAGCTTTGAGTTCTTATATTTTTAACGGAGAAGAACAAGTTTTTGCACCGCTATTGCCAAACTTTGTAAGACCACTTACAGACAATGATAAACGTGGTTGGAAATCGCAAAAGTTGTTGAAACAATGGTACAAAGCAAAACCAAAATTGGTTAACATTTCAATTGATAAATCAGCTTCTGAAATTAAAATCACAAGTGATTACGAAATTATAAAAGACAGTGCAAGCGTAAAAGTAGTTTACAACATTTTACCAAAAGGACTAATAAAAGTAGATTATAGTTTAAAGGCTTCAAACAAACTGCCAAACATTCCAAAAATCGGAATGCAGATGGGGGTTCAGAGAAAATTCGACCAAATTTCATGGTACGGAAAAGGAGAACTGGAAAATTACAGTGATAGAAGTTTCGGTTCGTTTGTTGGGAAATATTCTCTTCCAATAAATGATTTTGTTGAACATTATCCAAAACCACAGGAAAATGGAAACAGATGTGATGTAAGATGGATGGCATTAAGTACTCCGCAGAAAAATAATGGGTTTTTAGTGGTAAATGATTCTAAAGTTTTAAGCATGAGTGCTTGGCCGTATACACAGGAAAATCTAAGTTCATCAGGTCATACGTACGATTTGAAAGAGCCAGGATTCCTGACTGTAAACATCGATTTAATTCAAATGGGAGTGGGAGGAAATGATAGCTGGACGATTGTTGCACAGCCATTAGAACAATATCAAATTAAATCTGGAGATTATCAATATAGTTTTTATTTGACGCCTTTTAACGGTTCAAAAAATGAATTGGAAAGTAGCTTGAAGAAATTTAAGTATTAGTTAATTGATAATTGATAATTGATAATTGATAATTGATAATTTTAAAATTAAGAACTAAAAGTTAAATAAAAATAATCTCTTAAATCTGCAAAATCTGCGAGAGTAAATTTTTCCCGCAGATTTTGCAGATTAGGCAGATTTGTAAGATCAATTAGAAATTAAAGATACAGTTTGTCATTTCGACGAAGGAGAAATCTTAGTAAGAAACTCCACAAAGATTGGACTTTCGTTACGGAGCTACTTGTGGAGATTTCTCCTTCGTCGAAATGACAAAAAAATGCCACATATCAAACCCGACAAGTTTCAAAAACCCGTCGGTTTTACAAACGAAATAAAACAAAGAATAATGTTTCAAAAAAAACACCTCTTTTTTATCCTCCTTTTGGCGAGTTTCGTCTCTGCACAGGAAATCCATAAAAAAGAATCTTTTCAGCCAACATTAGAATCCTCAAGACCTTGGGTGTATTGGTATTGGATGAAATCGGCGTATTCTAAACCCGGAATTACAACCGATTTAGAAGCGATGAAACAAGCCGGAATTGCAGGCGCTTATTTAATGACTATTAAAGGACCAGCAAATCCGCCATTGATAGATCCGCCAGTTTTACAGTTGACGCCTGAATTTTGGGATATTATTCATTGGGCTTTTAAGGAAGCAGATCGTTTAGGATTAAAACTGGCTTTTCATGGAGCTGACGGATTTGCCGTTGCAGGCGGACCATGGATTACACCAGAAATGTCGATGCAGAAAGTAGTCTGGTCAACGACTGAAATTTTAGGTGGAAAAAAAGTTGCGTCGAAATTGCCAGTTCCAGTACATTACAAAGATTATTATAAAGATATTGCCACTTTTGCTATTCCGATTAAAGAATACCAAATAACTTCACAGATGCAACTGCCAAAAGTGACGACATCAAACAACACAGATGCTTCGTTTTTGGCTGATCCTAAAAAAGATGAAAACTTCAAATTTGCAGATGCAGGTTGGATTCAGTATGAATTTGCACAGCCTTTTGCCTGTAAATCTATTGTAATAGAAACTAAAGGAAGAGATTTTCAAGCACAGCGTCTGATTGTAGAAGTAAGTGATGATGGAGTTAATTTTAGATTCCACGAAAGAATGATCGCGCCGCGTCACGGCTGGCAGGATATGGATTTTCCAAATACGCATACTATTACGCCGGTTACAGCAAAATATTTCAGATTTGTTTATGATCCAAAAGGAACAGAGCCCGGAGCAGAAGATTTGGATTTTGCTAAGTGGAAACAGAATCTGAAAGTGAGTAAAATTACACTTTCGAATCAATCTCTGATTAATAATTACGAGGGAAAATCTGGAGCAATCTGGCGTTTGACTCCTCAGACTACAGAAAAAGAAGTACCAAATTCTGACGCGTTTAAAAAATCAGAAATTATCAATATTTCGAATTTTGTTGATGCTGATGGAAACATGAACTGGAAAGCACCTAAAGGGAAATGGAAAATTATCCGAATGGGACATACTTCTACAGGACATGAGAATGCAACTGGCGGAGCAGGAAAAGGACTGGAAGTAGACAAATTTAATCCAGAATTAATTCGTTTTCAGCTAGATCATTGGTTTGGAGAAGCTGTTCGTTCGGCTGGGCCAGAATTGGCTTCAAAAGTTTTAGAAATTCTTCATTTTGATAGCTGGGAATGCGGAAGCCAAAACTGGTCTTCGGTTTTTCAGGCCGAATTTAAAAAGAGACGTGGCTACGATCTTGTAGAATATCTTCCTGCTATGGCCGGAATTCCAATAGAAAGTGCCGATTTCTCTGAGAAAGTTTTATACGATGTCCGTAAAACAATTGCCGATTTAGTAGCTGATAATTTCTACGGAACTGTCGCTCAAATTGCAAAAGAATATAACGTTAAGTTAAGTTCAGAAAACGTCGCACCAACCATGATGAGTGACGCTTTGTTACACTATAAATATGTCGATTATCCAGGTGGAGAATTTTGGCTGAAAAGCCCCACACACGACAAACCTTTTGATATGGTCGATGCCATTTCGGGTGGTCATATTTACGGAAAAGATATTATTCAGGCAGAATCTTTTACGGCTCTGCGAATGGATTGGGACGAACATCCGGGGAATCTAAAAACAACGGCAGATCGTAATTATGCTTTAGGAATTAACCGTTTATTTTATCACGTTTTTGTACATAATCCGTGGACGGATAGAAAACCGGGAATGACTTTAGACGATATCGGAACTTTTTTCCAGAGAGACCAAACTTGGTGGAAACCTGGAAAAGCTTGGTTTGATTATTGCCAAAGAGTACAGTTTCAATTGCAAAAAGGAAAACCTGTAATTGACTTGGCCGTTTTTATTGGCGAAGATTTTCCTTCTCGTTCTTTTGTTCCAGATCGTTTGGTGCCGTTTATTCCAAATGTTTTCGGAAAGGAAAGATTGGAAAGCGAGAAAATCCGTTTAGAAAATGAAGGTCAGCCAACGGCTAAAATGCCAAAAGAAGTTACCTATTCTAAAAACATAACCGATTTGTCACAATGGATTAATCCGCTAAATGGCTATCAATATGATTCCTTTAATGCTGATGTTTTGATTAACCGTGCGAAAGTGATAAACGGAAAAGTGACATTTGAAGGTGGAATTGAATACGGCGCTTTATTCTTTCCAGGAAGTCATAAAATGGCACCAAATAAGATTTTATCTTTGGCTTCCGCCGAAAAAATATTGCAATTGCTAAAAAACGGAGCAACTATTTTTGTAGATGAAAAGCCCAATATTCAGCCAGGAATTCAATCAGAAGCCGATCAAAAGAAATGGCAGAATATAATTGATGAAATTTGGAATAATGCCTATTTATCAACATGGAAAATAGGAAAAGGAACAGTTATAAAGTTGCCTTATTTAGGAAATGATTTTTCTTCCATCGGAATTTCTCAAGATGTTTATTTTCCAAATTTAAACAGAGCCGATTCTGAAACGATTGCTTGGACACATCGCAAATCAGATACCGAAGATATTTATTTCATTTCCAATCAAAAAGGAGAAAAACGTTCATTTGATGCATCTTTTAGAATAGTTGGAAAAGTTCCGCAATGGTACAATCCTGTAACAGATCAAACTTCGGCTTTCGCCAATTGGAAAATAGAAAACGGAAGAACAATTGTTTCGATAGCTTTAGATGCGAACGAATCTGGTTTTGTAATTTTTAAAGAGGAAACAAAAGAGATTTTGGCTCAAGGAAAATCTTCTGAATTTGAAAAAGTACAGACTTTAGATGAAAATTGGGAATTGCGGTTTGATTCTGAATTTAAAGGTCCAAAAGAGGTTGTAAAAACCAACAAACTTTTTGACTGGAGCACTTCTGAAAATGATCAGATTAAGTATTATTCAGGAACTGTTATTTACAAAAAAGAGTTTATCTTTAAAGGAAAAGAAACCAATAAAACCTGGTTAGATTTAGGTGAAATTGCAAATATCGCTGAAATCAAAATCAACGGAAAAGATTGCGGAACGCTTTGGACTTTCCCTTTCAAAACAGATATTTCAAAAGCTATACAAAAAGGAAAAAATTCAATAGAAATTAAAGTCACAAATACTTGGGCAAATAGATTAATTGGCGATCAAAAATTGCCAAAAGAAGAAAGATTAACGTGGACAACAGCGCCGTTTCGTTTAGAAGGAGAACCTTTGTTGAAAGCGGGATTATTTGGACCAGTAAGCATCATAAAAGAAAAATAAAAGTTAGCCACAGATTAAAGGATTAAAAGGATTTTTTTTTGACAAAGAAAGAAGTTAGTTGCCTCCAGCTTTAGTTGGAGGTTAAGAAGAAGATGAGAATTGGGCTTTAGCCAAAAGTTAGTTTGGCTAAAGCCCATTGAAAATAAACATTTAATATCCCTCCAGCTAAAGCTGGAGGCAATTGAAAAATAAATATTCGCCACAGATTAAAGGATTCCCACAGATTAATAATCCTTTTTAATCCTTTAATCTGGGGCAAAAAAAAAACAAAAAAATGAAAAGATCAATTATTGCATTATTAACGATTTTAGCGAGTCTTCAAATCAATGCCAAAATTAAACTGCCAGCATTGTTTACTGACAATATGATGCTGCAGCAAAAATCGAACGCACCCATTTGGGGTTGGGCAGAAAAGTACGCCAACATTTTAATAAAAACTTCTTGGGATTCTAAAACCTATAAGGTAAAAGCAGATGCTTCAGGTAAATGGAAAACAGAATTAAAAACGGTTTCATTTGGTGGCCCATACACGATTGAAGTTTCTGAAGGAAACGAAAAAGTAACCATCAAAAATGTTTTGTTGGGCGAAGTTTGGCTTTGTTCAGGTCAGTCGAATATGGAAATGCCGTTAAAAGGATTTCAAGGACAACCTGTTAAAAACGGAAACGAAATTATCGTAAGATCAACCAATAAAAACATTCGTTTAATCACGATTCCAAGAGCAACAGTTTTAGAACCTTTACAAGATTTTGAAGGGAAATGGGAAGAAGCTTCTCCAAAATCGACATCCAATTTTAGTGCTACGGCTTGGTATTTCGGGTCTCTTTTAGAGGAAGTTTTAAATGTTCCTGTGGGATTAATTCATGTTTCGTATGGAGGTTCGAGTATGGAAGCTTGGATGAATCAGGAAATGCTGAAAGATTTTGCGAGCGCTAAAATTCCGACCACAAAAGAAGAATTGGCAAAAGACCCAAATCGTGTTCCGACGACTTTATTTAACGGAATGCTTTCTCCTGTAATTGGTTACGGAATTAAAGGCTGTATTTGGTATCAGGGAGAATCGAATTACGAAAGAGCAAATGAATACACGGATTTGATGAAGAATATGGTCAGCAGTTGGAGAACATTGTGGAATCAGGGAGATTTTCCTTTTTATTTCGCTCAGATTGCGCCTTTTAATTATGCTTCTTTTCATCCAAAAGATTATTTAGAAAAATACAATTCGGCTTACATCAGAGAAGCACAGTTGAAAGCTTCAAAGGAAATTCCAAATTCGGCAATGGCAGTTTTAATGGATGTTGGAGAAGAAAATAACATTCATCCAATGGATAAAGAAAAAGGAGGAAACCGATTGGCTTTTCAAGCTTTGGCAAGAACGTACGGAATTGAAGGTTTCGAATTTGAAAGTCCAAAATACAAATCGATGGAAATAAAAGACGGTGCAGTAACAGTTTCTTTTGATGACGTAGCAAACGGAATTACATCGTATGATAAAGAAGTTTTAGGTTTTGAAATAGCAGGAGAAGACAAAGTTTTCTATCCCGCAAAAACGGTAGTAAGAAGGAAATCAGTTGTTCTGACTTCAGATAAAGTAAAAAATCCAGTTGCAGTAAGATATTTATGGAAAGATTTCGCTAAAGCGGAATTGTTTAGTGCGGGCGGATTGCCAGTTTCTTCGTTTAGAACGGATGAGTGGTAATATACAGACGCTCCTGCAAGGTTTTCAAAACCTTGTAGGTATGTTGAAGTACGAGTTTAACGACTAGTTTGTCATTTCTGACAAAAATGAGAATAAATCTGCGAGATAAAATTAAAAATAAATACCTACAAGGTTTTGGAAACCTTGCAGGAAAGAAAACGATGAAAAATAATATACTATTTATACTTCTCTTCACAACGCTTTGCCTTAAAGCGCAAATTCCCATGCTTGACAATTACAATCAAGTTTGGACAACGCAAAGCAACAATTCATCAGAATCTATGCCTTTAGGAGGCGGTGATATTGGTATGAATGTCTGGGTTGAGAAAGGCGATTTGTATTTCTATTTTTCGCGAAGCGGAACTTTCGACGAACATAATACTTTACTGAAATTAGGACGTGTGAAGGTGACTTTAAATCCGAATCCGTTTGAAGGTGCAACAGGTTTTCGTCAGGAGTTAAAACTGAAAGACGGATATGTTTTAGTTGGCCAAAATGATACTAAGATTAAACTTTGGGTGGATGTTTTTAAACCGATTATTCATGTCGATTTAGAAAGTAAAAATCCGTTGAAAATGAAGGCTTCTTATGAAAGCTGGCGTTATCAAAATCGTTATCTGAAAGGAAAAGAAAACAACGCCAATTCCTATAAATGGGCGCCTCAGGGAGAACTTATTACGTATAAAGATTCTATTTCGTTTGAAAATAATGGAGTTAAATTCTATCATAGAAATAGAGAAAATACTGTTTTTGATGTAGCCGTAAAACAGCAGAAAATGGAATCGGTTAAAGACCAAATGCTGAATCCAATTGCGAATTTAACTTTTGGCGGATTCATGAAAGGCGATAATTTAAAACCTGATGGAACATATTTAGGAAAATACCAGTCAACAGATTTTAAAGGTTTTAATTTAACAAGCATAAAACCATCTAAAAAACATTCTTTAGAAATTTATTTAAACACCAATCAATCTGATTTTTATACTTGGAATAATGGATTGCAAAGTCTGATTTCTTCGAATAAAAATACAGTAAAACAAGCTGAAAAAAACACTCAAAAATGGTGGAATAATTTCTGGAATCGCAGTTTTATTTTTACTCAGAAAAATCAATCGATTGAGAAAGATTTGGTGTATCAAATCGGGCAGAATTATCAATTGTTCCGATATATGCTCGGATGCAATGCGTACGGAAAATATCCAACGAAATTCAACGGCGGACTTTTTACCGTTGATCCTGTTTACACGAATAAGGATTTAGATTTTACACCCGATTTCAGAAATTGGGGAGGAGGAACTATGACAGCTCAAAATCAGCGATTGGTTTATTTTCCGATGGTAAAAAGCGGCGATTTTGATATGATGAAATCGCAATTGGATTATTACATAAGTCTTCAAAAAAATGCTGAGTTAAGAAGCAAAGTGTATTGGAATCATAACGGTGCATCATTCACAGAACAATTAGAAAACTTTGGACTTCCAAATCCAGCAGAATACGAATGGAAACGTCCCGCAGATTACGATCCGGGAATGGAATATAATGCGTGGCTGGAATACGAATGGGATACCGTTTTAGAGTTCTGCCAAATGATGTTGCAGCAGAAAGAATATGCTGGAGAAGACATTCAAAAATACAATCAATTTATTATAAGCTGTCTTCGTTTTTTCGATGAGCATTATCAATATTTAGCCAAACAAAGAGGCAGAAAATCTTTGGACGGAAACGGGAAATTAATTCTTTTTCCGGGTTCGGGAGCAGAAACGTATAAAATGACAAATAATTCGAATAGCACTATTTCAGCTTTACAGGTAATTACAGAAAGTCTTTTAAACCTTTCAGGGAATCAATTATCAGTCGAAGACGCGGCATATTTAATAGATTTTCAATCAAGAATTCCGCCTTTAAATTTCGGGCAGATTGAAAATCATAAAGTTCTACTTCCTGCTAAAACATGGGAAAGGATTAATAATTCTGAAGTTCCGCAATTGTATCCCGTTTATCCGTGGGGAATTTATGGTGTTGGAAAACCTGATTTGGGAACGGCTTTAAATACATGGAAATATGATCCAGATGCTTTAAAATTCAGAAGTCATATTGGATGGAAACAGGATAATATTTTCTCGGCTCGTTTGGGTTTAACCGAAGAAGCGGCAAAATATAATACGTTAAAAATGGCGAATTCAGAAAGACGTTTTCCAGCTTTTTGGGGACCAGGATTTGACTGGGTTCCAGATCATAATTGGGGCGGATCGGGAATGATTGGTATGCAGGAAATGCTTTTACAAGAAGCAAACGAGAAGATTTATCTTTTCCCAGCTTGGCCAAAAGAATGGAACGTCCATTTTAAATTGCATGCCAAACAAAATACAACAATTGAAGCCGAACTCGTGAATGGAGAATTGAAGGTTTTAAAAGTAATTCCAGAAGAAAGAAAAAAAGACATTATAAATCTGTTAGGAAAATCTGAAGCAGAGAAAACAAAATTAAACTAACTATTGCCAACTATAATGATAAAGAAATTAATAAGTGCTGCGGTTTTGTCCATGCTTTTGACCACAAATGGACAAGCACAATCAGTCGCAAATACTGATAAACAAGTTGTAAAAGTGGACTTTGACTTTTTTCAAAGAAGACTAGAAGAAGTTCATGACCCAAGTTATGATTCGTGGGTAATTAATGAAGGAAAAGAAGATGCCAAATCTTTCAATAATGTGTCTTTTAAATTAAAAGGGAATTTTACTTCAAAATGGTACAAGGTTGGAATGAGTGCGCCTCATTATAACAAATTGGGAAGTGACGGTTTGGTTACGGCTGAACATTTAGAATTGAAAATCAGCGGATTGAAAGCTGGAAAACATACACTTTTGACTTTTCATAATGCCTTTGATGTGATTACAGGAAAAACTTTTTCTCCGGTCAAAATCTATGTAAACGGAAAACTTCAGGAAACCGTAAATGCAAGTCAGAGAGCCAATGCTAAAATTGATGCTTCGATGGCGTATATTACTTTTAATGCTGAGAAAGGTAAGGAGGTAATTGTTCGTTTTGAAATTGATTCAACTTCGAATCCTGATATTGTAAAACAGATTGTAATCAACGGTTTTGAAATTGATACCCCAAACTTAATGAATCAGGCCAGAACTCCAGAACCAAAAAACAGGGACGAACATGTGGAAGTAACTAAAAATGTGATTTTGAAATGGGACGCTCCAAAAAGTGTTGTGTCTCATAAGTTGTTTTTTGGTGAAGATAAAAATGCAGTAGAAAATGCAACTGAATCTTCAAAAGAGTTTAAAGGAAAATTGACGGATAAAAACTTTACAGTTTCGGATTTATACAGCGGAACCACTTATTACTGGAGAGTAGATGAAGTCGATACTAAAGGCGAAGTAACTCAAGGTAATGTTTGGTCGTTTAAACCTGCACAATTAGCGTTTCCAGGCGCTGAAGGTTATGGACGTTACGCAGTTGGAGGTCGTGGCGGAAAAGTAATTGAAGTGACTAATCTAAATGATGATGGACCAGGAAGTTTACGTGATGCCATCAATCAGGAAATTGGGCCAAGAACGATTGTTTTTACTGTCTCGGGAAATATAAAACTGGAATCTAGATTAGTGGCAAATCAGCCCTATATTACTATTGCAGGACAAACTGCTCCTGGTGAAGGAATTACCATTAGCAGAGCTCCAATAGGTTTGACCGGAAATGATGGAGTCATGAGATTTTTAAAAGTTCGTATTGGAGGCGGTAGAACGTTTGACGGAATGGGATTAACGGGTGCAGATTATAGTATTATCGATCACTGCTCGATTAGCTGGACAATTGATGAATCGTTTAGTTCACGAGGAGCGCATCACATTACATTACAGAGAACTTTAATTTCTGAAGCGTTAAATGTTGCGGGACACGGAAAATACGAAGCTGGAAAAATGCACGGTTATGCAGCGACAATTGGCGGCGATATTGGAAGTTTTCATCATAACTTATTAGCTCACAATTATGGACGTAACTGGAGTATTGGCGGTGGTTTAAGTGGTGACGGATTCTACACTGGAAGATTGGATATTACAAATAATGTGGTGTACAATTGGGGAAAAAGAGCAACAGACGGCGGTGCAAACGAAGTGAATTTTGTAAATAATTACTATAAACCAGGTGCTTCAACTGCAATTTTTGTGGCGCTGAATGCACAGCATGAAGGGGTTGGAAAAGGTATGCAACGTTATTATTTTGACGGAAATGTTATGCCGGGTTATTTTGATGAAAAATCTCAGGAGAAAGGCAGAAAATTTACTACAACAAATAAAGAGAAAGTGGAGTATGAAACTTTCGTAGATAAACCATTTTTTCCTTCTTACGTAGAAACACAATCAGCGAAAGCGGCTTATAAAAATGTACTTTCAGATGTTGGTGCCAATCAACCGTTTTTTGACAAACACGATAACCGAATTATTGATGAAACTTTAAAAGGAACTTTCACGTACAAAGGAAGTAAAAGCGGTTTAGGTGGAATGATCGATAACGAACAAGATGCAGGAGGATGGCCAAATTTTGTATCAGAAACTCGTCCAGCAGACTGGGATACAGATCATGACGGTTTGCCAAACTGGTGGGAAAAAGCTTTTGGGTTAAACGAAAATTCGCCTGCTGGAGATTTCTCAGATGCAAATCAAGATACTGATAAAGATGGATTTACACAGCTGGATAATTATTTAGACTGGTTGGCTCAGCCTCATTATTTTGTAAATTCTGGGGAGAAAAAGATTTTAAGTGCTGCAGATTATTTCAAAGGTTATGAAAAGAAACCTGTGTATACGTTCTCAGAGCTTAAAAATGGAAAAGTAGTTTTAAAAGGAAAAGAAATTCAGTTTACAACTGTTGAAAAAGGATTTGCTTCTTTCGTCATAGCGGTAAAAGATGCAGACGGAGATTCAATGAGCAGAACCATTAATTTCTTTATTAAATAAAAAAAAGGTTTCACGCAGATTTTGGCTGATTTAGGCAGATCTGCGCAGATTTTTTTTTAAGAATAAAATCAATAAATATCTGCTAAAATCTCCAAAATCTGCGTGAAAAAAAAATCAGATTAGGAGATTATAATAGATTAAAGAAAAAAATAATCTGCTAAAATCTGCTGAATCTGCGTGAAAAATTAAGCTCTCACAGATTTAGCAGATCGGGCAGATAAAATTAATATCAAAATGAAAAAGAATATCATCATCTCAAGTTTGTTTCTTTCAACCGTAATCTTTGCGCAGAACAAAGGTTTGGTTGCGAATTCAGAAAGTCCGTATTCTAAATTACAAAGCGTAGGCTTGCAAGATGTAAAATGGACAAACGGTTTCTGGAAAGAACAATTTGATGTAGAAACCAAAAATACTTTGCCTTACATGTGGGATTTGTATCATAATGAAACTTCGCATGCTTATAAAAACTTCGAAATTGCTGCAGGTTTAAGCAAAGGAACTTTCAAAGGACCTTCGTTTCATGATGGCGATTTCTACAAGATTTTTGAAGGAATGGCAGCAACGTATGCCGTAACAAAAGATAAAAAACTGGATGCCGAAATGGATAAAGCTATTGCGCTTTTCGCGAAAGTACAGCGCAAAGACGGTTATATCCATACGCCAGTTTTAATCGATGAACGCTGGGGAACTTTAGGCCCAGAAGAAGTAAAAAAACAATTGGGTTTTGAGAAATACAATATGGGACATTTAATGACTGCAGCTTGCATACATTATCGTGCCACAGGAAAAACAAACTTCCTGAATATTGCAAAAGGTGTTGCCGATTTCTTATATGATTTCTACAAAAAAGCTTCACCAGAATTGGCTCGAAATGCCATTTGTCCATCACATTATATGGGAATTGTCGAAATGTACAGAACGACTAAAAACCCGAAATACTTAGAATTAGCCAATAATCTAATTGACATTAGAGGAACTACAAATGACGGAACCGATGACAATCAGGATCGAATTCCGTTTAGACAGCAGACAACCGCAATGGGTCACGCTGTAAGAGCAAATTACCTTTACGCCGGAGTTGCTGATTTGTACGCCGAAACAGGAGAAAAGAAATTATTAGACAATTTAGAATCAATTTGGGATGATGTAACGTATCGTAAAATGTACATTACTGGAGGTTGCGGATCTTTGTACGATGGCGTTTCGCCAGACGGAACCTCTTATGATCCAACTGTAGTGCAGAAAATTCATCAGGCTTACGGAAGACCTTTTCAGTTACCAAATGCAACAGCTCATACCGAAACCTGCGCCAATATTGGAAATGTGTTATGGAACTGGAGAATGCTTCAAATTACCGGAGATGCTAAATATGCTGATATTGTGGAACTGGCATTGTATAACAGTGTACTTTCGGGAATGGATTTAGAAGGAGAAAAATTCCTGTATAATAATCCGCTGAATGTTTCTAATGATTTACCATTTCATCAGCGTTGGGGAAATGAGCGTGAAGGTTATATCGCCTTATCAAATTGCTGCGCTCCAAACGTAACGAGAACTGTTGCCGAAGTTGGAAATTATGCGTACAATATTTCGAAAGAAGGTTTGTATGTAAATTTATACGGAAGTAATCAATTGAAAACAAAATCTTTAAATGGAGAAGAAATCGAGATTGAACAGCAAACGAATTATCCTTGGGACGGAAAAATAACGTTGAAAATTGTAAAAGCACCCAAAGATTTACAGACTTTCTTTTTAAGAATTCCTGGCTGGAGTCAGAATGCGGAAGTTTCGGTAAATAATGCAAAGATTACTGATAAAATCGTTTCTGGAACTTATCTGAAATTAAATCAAAAATGGAAAAGAGGAGATGTGATAGAGTTGAATCTTCCAATGCCGGTAGAATTGATGGAAGCCAATCCGTTGGTGGAAGAAGTTAAAAATCAGGTAGCTGTAAAAAGAGGACCTTTAGTGTATTGTTTAGAATCAGATCAGCTTCCTGCTAAAATTAGTGTAAATGATGTGGCTTTGAATTTGAAATCAAATTTCGCAACAAATAATTTTACATTGAATAATAGAAATTTAGTAAGCATTGATGCCGAAGCTGTTATAAATTCGAATAATTCTTGGAATAAAACGTTGTACAAACCGCTTTCTTCTAAAGATGCAACAGTAGTTCCAGTAAAATTAATTCCTTATTTTGCGTGGGGAAATAAAGGAAAAGGAGAAATGACGGTTTGGATGTCGCATTAATTTTTGGACGCGGATGAAACGGATTGCCCTTGGCAAAACGCGGATTAAGGCGGATTTTAACCCAACAGTTTGTCATTCCGAGGAACGAGGAATCACACTCGAGAATCGACAAAAAATGGCGATTTAGATTGCGGAGTTTCTAGTGTGATCTTTCCTTCGTCAAGATGACAAAACAAGATGAACAAATAAATTGAAAGACATATGAAATACATTCTAGCTTTATTTTTAATTACAACACTTTCAATATCAGCCCAAACGCTCGATAACAAATTAGCATTAACCGTGGCTCAAGATGGATCAGGCGATTTTAAGACCATTCAGGAAGCGGTGAATAATGTAAAAGATAATTCGGAGAAACGTGTGGTAATTACTATAAAGCCAGGAAAGTATGTTGAGAAATTGGAAATTCCTGTTTCTAAAACGTTCATCACTTTAAAGGGGACGGATAGAAATAAGACGATTATTTCGTTTGATGATTATTCTGGGAAACCGCTTCGGGAACCAGATCCATCAGGTAAAAAAGAATTTGGAACAGGAACTTCATATTCTTTTATAATTAAAGGAAATGATTGTACGCTAGAAAACCTTACTGTCGAGAACACAGCAGGAAGAGTAGGGCAGGCAGTGGCACTTCATATTAAAGGCGATAGAATTATGGTAAAAAATTGCAATCTTTTAGCCAATCAGGATACGCTTTATTTGTCGGAAGGAAACACTCGAACTTATTTTGAAAACTGTTTTATCAATGGTACAACCGATTTTATTTTCGGCGCTGCAACGGCTTATTTTTATAAATGTACTATCGAAAGTTTAGTCAATTCCTATATTACAGCGGCTTCAACTCCGCAGGGGCAAGCTTACGGTTTTGTTTTTGTTGATTGTAAGCTTACCGCAAAAGACAAATCGGTAGATAAAGTATTTCTGGGAAGACCTTGGAGACCTTATGCCCAAACCGTTTTCATTAATACAGATTTAGGTTCGCACATTATTCCAGAAGGTTGGAATGCTTGGATTGATACTCGTTTTCCAGATAAAGATAAAACCGCTTATTATGCTGAATATGGAAGTAAAGGCTCGAGTGCAAAAGATTTGTCTTCACGTGTTTCTTGGTCGCATCAGTTAAAAAAAGAGGATGTACAGAAATATAATATAGATTTAGTTTTTAACGGATGGAATCCAAAAAAATAAACTCATGAAGAAATTTAGATTTTTTGCAATAACATTGTGCTCGGTTTTAATACTGAGCGCTTTTAGTTTTAAGTCGAAAGTAACAACCATTTATTTAATTGGAGATTCTACCGTTGCCGATTATTCGTTAGAAGAAAATTATCAAACTAAAAAGTTTCCGCAGGTTGGTTGGGGACAGGTTTTTCAGCCTTTTTTTCAAAAAGACAGTTTAAAATTGGTTTCTAATGTTTTAGGTTCTGCAAAAGAAGTAAAAGTAGATGACCGTGCAAAAGGTGGTAGAAGCACGAGGACTTTTTTTCAGGAAGGGCGCTGGGTTTCGGTTTACCAATCACTTCAAAAAGGAGATGTTGTCATGATGCAGTTTGGTCATAATGATGCTTCTGTAGAGAAAACGGAACGTTATGTAAATATTGAAGGTTACAAAGAGTTCCTTCGACTTTTTATTAATCAGACCAAAGAAAAAGGTGCAACACCCATTGTGCTTACTCCAGTTGCTCGAAATTACCCTTGGAAAGATGGAAAACTTTCAAATGTTCATGGGGACTATCCGCAAGCGGCTATTGAGGTTGCAAAGGAATTGAAGGTGAAATATATTGATCTGAATGAACTTTCGATGGATTTTTTCTCTTCAAAAGGCCAGGAATATGTCACTACGAATTACTTTATGAATTTTGAAGCGGGTAAGTTTCCTGCTTTTCCAGAGGGACAAAAAGACAATACACATTTCCAAACTCAGGGCGGAATTGAAGTTGCTCGATTGGTTTTTAATGCACTGAAGAAATTATAGGTTTATAAAAATAAGGTAAGCCCGCTAATGATTGGATTTAGCGGGCTTTTTTGTGCTTTCCATTCATCACAAAAATCAAAAAAAAAGCTATTTGCAATTTGTTGGTCAGAATTTACGTTTAAAAATATTTTTTTTTAGTAAAATAAATTAAGGATTTTTTTTGAGTATCCTGTTAGTGTCCTGTTAATGCTTTTGTAAGTTTTTTAATCTGAAATAAATATACTGAGAGTATTTATCTCTATCGTTTTCGTAAAAATTAGTATTTTCTAAGCTATTATCTATCAGCAGTGATAGTAATTAGTTTTGCAGAATATATACTATATGTTTATTTTTGATAACAATCTTATTGTTTTTTAGTCAAAATGAGTTTTTAAATTTTGTTATAAGCAAACATTTGTCTTAAATATTTGGGTTCGTCTATTTTTTCCATTCGTTTTTTATTAATATTGTTTTTTTTGAGTGTTTTTTTTTGAAATAACATGATTAAAACAGGATAGAGCAGGACGGTTCTAATGTGTCATCGTCATATTTTTGGAATATTAAAATAAATGTGTTTTAAACATTTAATAAAATTAATTTAAGATCCCATTAAGAAAAATTTTGTTAATAGAAGAGGCGCATTAAACATGACTAACTAACAATTAATAACCTAACCAAAAAAAACATTTATGAAACAAGCACTTATAAAAAGATGTAGTTTTCTTTTGTTTGCACTGATGAGTGTATTGAGTTATGCTCAAAATCAAGTTACAGTAACGGGAACCGTTACAGACAATTTAGGTGGACTATTACCTGGAGTTAACGTAACTGAAAAATCTACCAAAAATTCAGTGACAACAGATTACAATGGAAAGTATCAGATTAAAGTTAAAAGTGGAGGAACATTAGTATTTTCTTTCATCGGAATGAAAAAAATAGAAATTCCTCTTAATAATCGTTCTATTGTTAATGCAAAAATGGAAGACGATTTTAATCAATTAGAAAATATTGTTGTAGTTGGTTACGGTAGTCAGAAGAAAAAGGAACTTACTGGAGCGATTGCTACTATTAAGGCAGATGACTTAATGGATTTACCCGTAACCAATTTATCTGATGCATTAAAAGGATTAGTTCCTGGTGTTACTGTTACTAGCGGAACTGGTCGTCCTGGTGATGCAGGAAGTGTTCAAATTCGTCAAACTTTTAGTTTATCTAAAGATGGAGGTTTTAGTACACCTTTGATCATCATTGATGATATGATTCAGGTTGATCCAAGTAATGGTAAGCCTACATTAGAGCAATTCAACAGATTAGATCCTTCAGAGATTGAAAGTATTACGGTATTAAAAGATGGTTCTGCTGCAATTTACGGTTCGCGTGCTTCACAAGGAGCAATTGTTGTAAAAACAAAACGTGGTAAAGCTGGTAAAGCAAAGTTTTCATACAATAGCCAATTTGCAATAAATGATGCAGTTAGCCATAGTAAAGTATTGGATGCTTATGAATTTGGAGTTTTTAGCAACAGATTTTTTAAATCTAGAGTAGCAGCGCCTGCTGTTATTGACCCGGCTACTATCTATTCGGATGCCGAATTGGAGCAAATGAAAGGATTAAATTATAACTGGCTAAAAGAAGCTTGGAAACCAGCTATTCAGCAAAAACACTCTTTCAATGTGAGTGGAGGTACTGAAGATATTACCTATTTTGCAGGTGCAACTTATTTGACACAAGACGCAAACTTAGGAAATCAAAAATATGATAAATGGAACTTCCGTACAGGTATCAACGCGAAAATTGCTAAGAATTTAGATTTTTCTGCTTCTGTTTCTGGAAACGTTGGAACAGTTGATAAATCATTCACTAAAGCATCATCAAATATTAGTGATGGTAGTTATGCTTCTGCTGCTGGTGGAGAACAGGCAGATTATGGATTCTTGTTACATATGCCACAACACGTGCCTTGGGAAACAAATGTAGATGGTAAAAATTATTATGTTTCTCCATTTCCAAATTCAAACAAAAACTTCGGAAGCGCAAATGCAAACAATAATATTGCAGGATGGAACTATTTTGCCAATTTAAATAATGGTTCACATCAAGTTACAGATGATAATACATTCAATGTAAATGCTTCCTTAAACTATAAATTGGCTGCAGTTAAAGGATTATCTTTCAAAGTTACGTATTCAAGAAATCAAAGTTCAGCTTATACAGAGCAAATTCAATTGCCTTATGATTTAGTTAGAATTAGAGATTATCAACTTCAAGACAAACACTTAGCAAATGCTGCTAATCCTAGTTTTTATAATGCAACAACAAATCCAACAGGTAGTTATATTTTAGAGACGAATGTAAGAAACTCGAGAGTGTATTATAACAATACAGACGGTAAAAGTACTCAAGGAGATTTCATGATCAACTATGACAGAACTTTTGGAGATCATCAAATTGGTGCCATGGTAGGTGGTGAAGCTTCTGAAGTATACAATACATTTACACGTTTGGCTTATGAGCAAACAGGTAAAGATTATTTAGGAGATTATCGTACAGCTGGTACATTAAGCCTTTCTAATAGCCAGGCTACAAAAGTTGAAGGAGGAACGTTATCTTATTTTGGACGTTTAAATTATAGCTTTAAACAAAAATATTTATTCCAGTTTATTTTACGTAGTGATGCTTCGACAAAATTTGCACCAGAGAATTATTGGGGAACTTTCCCATCTGTTCAAGTGGGTTGGGTAATGTCTAAAGAAAATTGGTTTGAAAAAGGATTGCCTTGGGTTGACTTCTTTAAAATTCGTTACTCTATTGGTAAAACAGGAAAAGATAATATTCAGCCTTGGAGATGGGAGCAATATTATGATCTTATCGTAGACAAAGGTTTTCAGTTTGGACCTGGTACAGCAACGAGTGGTGGTGGATTTAATGGAAATGGTTTGACTCCTAGAGTAAATCCAAATAGAAATGTAACATGGGACACTACTATAAAAAACAACGTTGGAGTTGATATTAATTTGTTGAAAAACAGATTAAACTTTACTTATGATTTTTATTACGATAAAAATACAGATATGTTAACAGACATGAGCAGTGCTGTAGGTGTGCCAATTTCTGTAGGAGGAGCTTATGCTGAACAAAACTATGGTCAAATTGACGCATGGGGACATGAATTTTCTATTAACTGGAGCGATAAGATAAAAAGTAACATGAGTTACAATATTGGAATCAACTTTAGCTACAATAATAATGAAATCAAAAAATATCCAGATCAAGGAAATCTTGTTCCGTCAAGTAATACGACACGTGTAGGATATTCATCATTTAATCCAGTATGGGGATTTGCAGTTTGGAAAGGAACTTCGACAGGAGATGGTATTTTACGTACAGATGAAGATATTGCAAATTACTGGGCATATTTAACAGAACGTGCTACAGCAGTTGGAGGAGTGCCAAGATATTTTGATATCAACTCTGTTTCTGGAATGAGAAAAGGATCTTTGGCTTATCAAGATGTTGCTGGACAACTTAATCCAGATGGAACATTAGCACCAGCAGACGGACAAATCATGAAAGAGAATGATTATGTGAAATTGGCTAATAGCAGTAGAACTTACGGTTTTACAACCAATTTAGGTTTTAAATATGAAGGATTCTCTTTGAGAACTCAAATCGCAACTTCTTGGGGAGGAGCTAATTTTGTAGACTTAGTAAATCAAGGTACATCATCTGCAAACAATATGTGGTCTCGTGAGAGTTTCTGGAGAGATATGTATGATGCTGAGGATAATCCAAATGGTAAATATCCAAACGTAGCACAATGGACCTATATGTCTAGTCCATCAGATTTCTGGCAGCTAAACACTTTCCGTTGTTTTGTTAGAAACTTAAGTCTTAACTATGATATCCCTAAGAAAGTTTTTGCAGATACAAAAATTGCTGCTATAACGCTGGGAGTAACAGGTAATAATCTTTGGGATTTATACAATCCTTATCCAGATCATTATAGAAATATGTATGATAATTCTTCTGTAAATTATCCTACACTTAGAACTTGGTCGCTTAATTTTAACGTATCATTCTAATCAAAATTAAAAGAAACTATGAAAACACCATTTAAATATATAACACTATCACTATTGCTTGCTGTAGGTGCTGCTTCTTGTAGTGATGATTTTCTAAAGGATAAGAAAGGTTATGGCTTTTACGATGATACATTCTACCAAACCCAAGAGCGTGCACAAGCCTATGTAGACAATCAATATTATGATTTCTATAATGCTTATAAGTCGCCAACTGCTACAATTATTGGTTCTTATACAGATGCAAATTCAAGATTGACAGAAGAGTTAGGTGGAACACAAGATTTTATCAATCCAAACAAAACACTTATAAACTCGGCTGATGCAAGTGGTTATTATGGAGCTAAATTAGCAACTAGTATCAATAACCATCCTTACAACAGAATTAGAGAATGTAATGCCTTTTTAGAAGACATTGATGTAAAAGGTTCAAATTTGGATAAAACATTTCGTGACCAAGCAAAAGGACAGATGTATTACATGCGTGCCATGCAGTACTTTGATCTAATGCGTGTTTATGGAGGTGTTCCTATTGTAACAACTGTTCAAGATGCATCGGCTACTGATGCTTCAATTCAGTTGCCTAGAGCAAAAGTTTCTGAAGTTGTGGCACAAATCGTTAGCGATTTAGATATGGCCGCAAGTTTATTACCTAGTAACTGGGGAGCTGCAGCTTACGGACGTTTTACTAAAGGAGCTGCGATGGCTCAAAAGTCTAGAGTACTTTTAACATTTGCAAGCCCTTTATTTAATAAAAACTGGGACGGTTCAAACGAACGTTGGGAAGCGGCTTTGAAAGCTGGATTGGAAGCAGAAGCTCAATTGACTGCTGACGGTTATGGATTATATGGAAGCACTGCAAAACAATGGGAGCAAATGTTCTTGATTGATAACGCTTTCTGTTCAGAAGCAATCACAGTACAACTTTGCGGATTTGGTGTTACTTCTCAAGCAATTAATAACTCTTGGGAAAAAGGAATCCGTTTATTGAGTTTAGGTGGAACAGGTGGAGGAGTTGCTGCTCCAAAAGAAATGATTGATTTATTCCCAATGGCAAATGGTAGTAGACCAACTGCAGCAAATGGTTACAATGATTTTACTTTCTTCGTAAACAGAGATCCTAGATTTTACAGAACTTTTGCCTTCTCTGGTTCTAAATGGGGAAGCAAAGAAACTCCAAATAGCGTTCTTTGGGCTTACCGTTGGTTAGATGGTTCAAATAAAGCAGGGTTTTCAGATGGAAATACTGCAATATCAAGTCCAGCATTCGTAAGAAAAATGACGAATACTGCGGCTAGTAAAGAAACGAACTTCCAGTATTCTGGTACAGATATTTTTGAATACCGCTATGCTGAATTATTATTAAACATTGCAGAATGTTATGCCGCTTTAGGTCAAACTAGTAACACTATAGCTTATTTAGGAAGAATTAGAAATCGTGTTGGTA
The DNA here is from genome assembly GCF_023656565.1 of Flavobacterium tyrosinilyticum. Taxonomy (GTDB): domain Bacteria; phylum Bacteroidota; class Bacteroidia; order Flavobacteriales; family Flavobacteriaceae; genus Flavobacterium; species Flavobacterium tyrosinilyticum. The sequence continues at coordinate 140,170 of NZ_JAMOKG010000003.1, read as the reverse complement.
TTCCTTCAGCAAACAATTACGGAATTGGAACCCTTTCTGATAAGTATCAAGCAATTGAAGCTGTTTTATATGAGCGTAGAGTAGAATTAGCTTACGAAGGAAAACGTTTTTGGGATGTTCAAAGATGGATGTTATATGATAATGAAGTATTGCCTGGAGTTACAGGAGGTACTGTAAGTAAATTAGGTTTAACACCAATTAACGGAACAAAACGTACTGGTAACTTTTTACAATATAGAGTTTCAACATCTTCAGCAACTACAGATCCTTTGGCTAGTGCTCGTGCAAATGTAGTAGCAGATCCAGATGCGGCAAATTTCCAAGCTCAATTAGCAACGTTGGCAACATTTTATAATACAAACTTTATCCGTACAGCATTAGTTACGCCTATGGATAACTTTAATGGAGCGCCGGTTAATATCAAATTTAATCCTAACTATTATATTAATGGTTTAAATAATACAGCTTTAACTGCAAATCCTTGGCTATTACAAACTATTGGTTGGAATGATAACTTTGGTGGACTAGGCACTTTCAATTATCAAGAATAGATTTTTATTTAAAAAACAGAAATATTACTAAGCTTTTCACCTGTATTCGTCAAAAGATACAGGTGATTTGTTTAAAAAGAATTACCACAACTACAAATTAACATGAAAAATTCCGCATTATTTATCGCATCATCTCTGCTTTTTTTAGGAAGTGCAAAATGTTTTGCTCAATATCCGAAGATAAGTCCAGAAGTTCAGGCTCAAGAAAAAGCAATTAAAGAAGAAGCTCAAAGACTTTCTGATGAAGCTTGGACAAAAGCTTTAGTAGTTATTGAAGAAGAAGCAAAACATGGAAAACCTTATATTCCGTGGGCAGCAAGACCAACAGATTTACCTCAGGCAGAAATTCCTGCTTTTCCAGGTGCTGAAGGTGGTGGAATGTACACATTTGGAGGACGTGGCGGAAAAGTTTATACGGTAACAAGTCTAGAGGACCGCGGACCAGGAACTTTACGTGAAGCTTGTGAACAAGGAGGAGCGAGAATAGTGGTATTTAACGTTGCTGGAATTATCAGATTAAAAAGTCCGTTGATTATTCGTGCACCTTACATTACAATTGCGGGACAAACAGCTCCTGGCGATGGTGTTTGTATTGCTGGAGAATCAACTTGGATAGATACGCATGACGTAATTATCAGACACGTACGTTTCCGTCGTGGAGAAACTTTTGTAGGCCGTCGTGATGATGCTATTGGAGGAAATCCTGTTGGAAACATCATGATCGATCACGTTTCTGCAACTTGGGGATTAGACGAAAACATGTCAATCTACAGACATATGTACAATCCAGGACCAGGTTATCCAGACATTAAAGTAGGAACGGTAAATATTACCATCCAAAACAGTTTATTCGGAGAAGCTTTGGATACTTACAATCACGCTTTCGGAAGTACTTTAGGTGGAGAAAATTGCTCTTTCATGAGAAATATGTGGGCTAACAATGCAGGAAGAAACCCTTCTATCGGTTGGAACGGAATTTTCAATTTTGTAAATAACGTAGTTTTCAACTGGTACAATAGATCTACAGATGGTGGAGATTATACTGCTAATTACAACATCATCAACAACTTCTACAAACCAGGACCTGTAACCGATTTAACGCAGCCAATCAGCTATAGAATCTTGAAACCAGAATCGGGAAGAAGTAAATTGCCTTATGTGGTTTTCGGAAGAGCTTACGTAAACGGAAATATTATTAACGGAAACGAAAAAGTGACTAAAGACAATTGGGACGGCGGTATTCAGCTTGAAAATAAAAAAGGCGAATTAATGGCTTACGATGAAGCAAAAGAATATTTTGCTAAAATGAAAACAGACAAACCTTTCCCAATGCCATGGTTCCGTCCATTCATGAAAGCAGATGAAGCATATGAATTTGTTCTTAAAAATGTTGGAGCAACTTTACCAATAAGAGATAAAGTAGACGAAAGAATCGTAAGAACTGTAAAAACTGGAGTTCCAGAATATGCAAAAGGATTAGAGAAAAAAGAATTCTACCAATTCGAACACAGACGTTTACCGATGGATTCTTATAAAAAAGGTATTATCACTGATATTTCTCAAGTTGGAGGATATCCAGAATACAAAGGAAAACCTTATGTAGATACTGACAAAGACGGAATGCCAGACGCATGGGAGAAAAAATACGGTTTAAACCCGAACGATCCATCTGATGCACAAGGAGATTTGAATGGAGACGGATACACTAATATTGAAGATTACATCAACGGTGTAAATCCTGCGATAAAAGTAGACTGGAAAGATTTGGCTAATAACAAAGAAACATTAGTTAGACCTTTATTAGATATAAAATAGGTACAATTTTTGAAAACATTCCTGTTTTTAAGAGGCAGGAATGTTTTCAAAAAAGAGCCTGAAAGGCTCAAAGCACTAAAATAGGACAACGTCCTATGTATAGAATAATGAAAGAAAAAAGCCCTGAAAGGGCGAAAGCAATTAAAGGAAATGGATAAAGACTTACGCCCTTTCAGGGCTATGGCTACATGATTTGTGAGTCATAGGATGTTATCCTATGGTGTTGCTTAAAGGCCGTTGGCCTTTTAATTGAGTTTGAAACTTCACTAAAAAGAAAAAGAATGGCACTAAATAGATTAAACGCTGGTTTATTATCCCTAGTTTTTGCATTTTCAAGTTTAAATGCACAACAGCATTTAGATCCTGAATATGTAAAAGTTACCAACGAAAGAGCTGCAAAAATCGTTACCAAATTAGATTTAAAAAACGAAGCTAAAGAAAAAGCAGTTTCAAACATCATCGCGCAACAATTCAGAGATTTGACTGAAATTCAGGATGGAAGAGATGCTGAAATCAAAAAAGTAAAAGAAGATACTTCTTTAGCAAAAGAAAAGCAAAACGAAAAGATTGATAAACTGAAAGCAAAAGCAGACGAATCAATTGCAAAACTGCATAAATCTTATATCAAAAAATTAAGCAAAGAATTGTCTGAAGATAAAATCACTGAAGTTAAAGATGGAATGACTTATGGTGTGCTTCCAATTACAGTAGCCGGTTACAATGATATGCTTCCAAACTTAACAGCAGAACAAAAAGACTACATCTATAAAGCTTTAGTGGAAGCCAGAGAACACGCAATGGATGCTGGTTCTTCTAAAGAAAAACACGGATGGTTTGGTAAATACAAAGGAAGAATCAACAACTATTTATCAAAACAAGGTTATGATTTAAACAAAGAAAGTGCCGATTGGCATAAACGTATTGAAGAAAGAGAGAAGAGTAAAACAAAAGATTCTACTGCAAAAGAATAATTTTCTCTTTTAAAATTTTCTATTACAACTATTAACTACAACCACACACAATTCAATGCAAAATATTTTCCCAAAACATACTTTAAAGAGAACATTTATGGCGTTGTCATTTTGTTCTCTTGTATCGTCGGCATATGCCCAATATCCTGTAATTCCAAAACCTGTTCAGGAAAAAGCAGATGCTATTTTGGCTGATGAAGAAAAAAGGCTGAGCCAGATCTGGAATGCTAATCTTCACATCATCAAAGAAGAGGCAAAACAAGGAAAACCATATTTGCCTTGGGCTTCATATCCTAAAGATTTTGTTTTGGCAGATATTCCTGCTTTCCCAGGTGCCGAAGGGGGTGGAGCTTACACACAAGGCGGACGTGGCGGAAAAATATTTGTGGTTACGAGTTTAGAAGACAGCGGAAAAGGAACTTTCCGTGAAGCCTGTGAAGCTGTTGGAGCAAGAACAATTGTTTTCAACGTTTCAGGAATTATTCAATTGAAAAAAAGAATCAGCATGCGTGCGCCTTACGTAACCATTGCTGGACAAACCGCTCCGGGTGACGGAATTTGTATTGCTGGAGAAACGTTAGAAATCGATACTCACGACGTTATTATTCGTCATATGCGTTTCCGTCGTGGAGCTACAGAAGTAACGAGAAGAGATGATGCATTAGGAGGAAATCCAATGGGAAATATTATTGTAGATCACTGTTCTGTTAGCTGGGGATTAGATGAAAATATTTCGCTATACAGACATCAGTTTGCAGCTAATGCAAAATCGAAACTGGAAAAATTACCAGCTTGTAATATCACGATTCAAAATACTATTTCATCAGAAGGTTTAGATACTTATAATCATGCTTTCGGAAGTACAATCGGCGGATTAAATAGTACTTTTATGCGCAACTTATGGGCTGACAACATTTCAAGAAATGCTTCTATAGGAATGTATGGCGACTTTAATTTTGTGAATAACGTAGTATTTAATTGGTGGAATCGTACGCTTGACGGCGGAGATTATCGTTCGATGTTAAACATCATCAACAATTATTTCAAACCTGGTCCAATTACGCCACAAAACGAACCTATTGCACATAGAATTGTGAAACCAGAATCTGGTTATATTGAACCAAAACAATACGGAAGAGCGTATGTTTCAGGAAACTTTATTGTTGGTTCGCCTGAAGTTACAGCAGACAACTGGAATGGCGGAGTGCAATTGGAAAATCTTCCAGAAGCAGAAACAAAAGAATTTTTGGCAGCGATAAAACAGCCAAAACCTTTCTCAATGCCAAAATTCAATATCATGTCGGCAGAAGAAGCTTATGATTTTGTTTTGACGAATGTTGGAGCAACAATTCCAAAGAGAGATGCTGTTGATGAAAGAATTATCAAACAAGTTAAAACTGGAAAAATCGAAGTAAAAGACGGTTTAGAAAATAATATCGGAAAAGAATATATCAAAAGAAGATTACCTGCCGATTCTTATAAAAAAGGAATCATAACACATCCTGATCAAGTTGGCGGATATCCAACTTACAAAGGAAAAGCCTATAAAGATTCAGACAATGACGGAATTCCAGATGCTTGGGAAAAGAAATATGGTTTAAATCCGAATGATGCTTCAGACGCTAATAAAGATGCAAACGGAGACGGATATACCAACATCGAAAAGTATTTTAACGGAATCGACCCAAACAGTAAAACAGATTGGACAAAAATTGAAAATAATACGGATACTTTAGCGAAATTAAAGTCTTTATTGCAATAGAAAAATTATGAAGACCTAACAGGTTTTTAAAATCTGTTAGGTCTCTTAACTGTAATATATCCGTTTAGTTTGTCATTTCGACGAAGGAGAAATCTTCGCGAGAAACTCCGCAAAGGATATCAATCTTTGTCGATTTAGCAACGAAGATTTCTCCTTCGTCGAAATGACAAGATTGGAGAAAATAGGATTTTATAAATTTATTGTTCCTTAAAAGGTTAATTTTAAAAATCTAAACTCTGAAATTTAAATTAAGAAAAAAAGTGAATTTCGATCAATTAAAAAATATCGTTTCTTCTTTCAAAAACACATTTTCTTTAATGTGTATTACTTTGTTTATTAGCGGAAACATCACAGCTCAAAACAATTTCCCAGACATCATAAAAAACAAAGAAGGAAAACTTTCTTTCACAACAGATAATCAAGGAAATCAAATTCCTGATTTTTCTTTTGCAGGATATAGAAACTCAGAAGTTGCGATTCCGAATCTGGACAACAAAATTTTCGTTTCTATACAAGAGGATGATGCAACGCAGAAAATCCAAAACGCAATTGATTATGTAAGTGCATTAAAACCAGATAAATCAGGATTTCGCGGAGCAGTTTTGTTAGACAAAGGAACTTTTAAAATCAGCGGAACATTATACATCAGGAAATCGGGAGTAGTTTTAAGAGGAAGCGGAAATTCCGAAAACGGAACCATACTTTTAGGAACCGGATTAGAAAGAGAAGCTTTAATTAGAATTGTAGGCATAAACGATAAAGTGTATAAAGATTCATTTGAATTCGCTAACGCTTATACGCCACTTGGAACTCAGAAAATCCAATTAAAAAATACTTCAAAATTAAAAGTTGGAGAAGAAATCGAAATCAGCAAACCTTTAACAGATAATTTCATTAAAGAAGTAAACATGCAGGATTTCGGTGGAGAAACTTCTTGGATTGGCTGGAAAAAAGGCGACTGGATTACCACTTGGAATCGTGTCGTTACCAAAATCAACGGAAACGAAGTAACCGTAAATGCTCCAATTACAATGTCATTAGATGATGTTTTCGGAACTTCAAACGTAACCGTTTATTCATGGTCAGGAAGAATTGAAAATAACGGAATTGAAAATATCTTAATAAAATCAACTTATAATGCTTCTAATTTAAAAGATGAAGAACACCGCTGGCAGGCAATCAGCATTGAAAGCGCTAGAAATGCTTGGGTAAAACAAGTGAATTTCAAACACTTTGCAGGCGGAGCCGTTACGATTTTAAAAACAAGTCAGCAAATTACGGTTGAAGATTGTATGGCAACAGAACCAATTTCAGAAATAGCTTCATTTAGAAGACATACTTTTTATACAGAAGGCCAGCAGACTCTATTTCAGCGTTGTTATTCAGAATTTGGATATCATGATTTCGCTGTGGGCGGATTCGGGACAACTGGTCCAAATGCTTTCGTACAATGCGAATCACATTTACCATTCGAAAACAGCGGTGCAATCGGAAGCTGGGCAACCGGAGTTTTATTTGACATTGCCAATATCGACGGAAAAGCATTAAGTTATAATAACAGAGAACAAGGCGGAAGAGGAGCAGGATGGACAGCAGCTAATTCTGTAATCTGGGAATCATCGGCATCAAAAGTAGAATGTTATAGTCCGCCAACAGCACAAAACTGGGCTTTTGGAGTTTGGGGACAATTTGGAGGAAACGGACATTGGAAAGACGTTAACGGACACATCAGTCCAAGAAGTTTATTCTACACGCAGTTAGAAGCTAGATTAGGAAAACTTCCAGTTCAGCCATTTATTTACGATTTAGGTTCAGAACCATCTTCAAGTCCGAGTATTGAAGTTGCAGCTGAATTGACTAAAAATTCGGCTACAACCGCAAAAAGTTTACAAGAATGGATTGCAGAAGCTTCAAAAGCAAATCCGATTAATACTGACAGTAAAGGTTTAAAAAATGCAAACGATTTAAAAGTTGCTTCAAATAAAACAGAAAAATCAGCTTCAAAAGTAACAACTCAAAACGGCTGGCTAACTTTTGAAGGAAAAGTAATTGCAGGAAAACAAACCAATGTCGCATGGTGGAGAGGCGATTTAACCGATGATTTCGTAAACAAATCAACACCGCACATTACGCGTTTTGTACCTGGAAGAACTGGAAACGGATTGACCGATAAAGTTCAGGAAACTGTAGACTATTTAACTAAAAACAATATCGTTTCCTTAGAACACAATTACGGTTTATGGTACGACAGAAGAATGGACGATCACGAACGTGTTCGAAGAATCGATGATGATGTTTGGCCTCCGTTTTACGAACAGCCTTTCGCAAGAAGCGGACAAGATCTAGCTTGGGATCATTTAAGTAAATATGATTTAACAAAATTCAACGATTGGTACTGGAGTCGTTTAGCGCAGTTTGCAACGCTTGCAGAACCAAACGGACAAATGTTAATCAATCAGCAATATTTTCAGCACAATATTTTAGAGGCAGGAGCGCATTGGGCAAGTTCACCTTGGCGTTCAGCAAACAATATCAACAGCACAGGATTTCCTGAGCCACCGCCTTATGCAGGAGATAAACGTATTTTTATGGCGGAGCAGTTTTATGATATTACGAATGCTCAAAGAAGAAAATTACACGAAGGTTTCATCAGAAAATCATTCGAAAACTTTCAGGAAAACAGCAACGTAATTCAGTTGACAAGTGCCGAATATACAGGTCCGTTACATTTTATGGAATTCTGGTTAGACCAAGCCCAAAAGTGGAAAGACGAAACAGGAAAAAAAGGCTTAATTGGTTTAAGTGCCACAAAAGATGTTCAGGATGCTATTTTAAATGATGCTAAAAGAGTAAAAACCGTTGACGTAATCGACATTCGTTATTGGTATTACAAAGAAGACGGTTCAGCTTACGCTCCACAAGGAGGCGTAAATTTAGCACCAAGACAGCACGCTAGAAAGCTAAAAACCGGAAAAGAAACCGACAATCAGGTATATCGCGCCGTTCGTGAATACAGAGAAAAATATCCTGAAAAAGTCATTTTATATTCAACAGACGGTTCTTCAAGATTCGGATGGCCAGCTTTAATGGCTGGAGCTTCGTTGCCAAACATTCCAAAAATCGAATTACCACAGTTTTATGCCGCTTTAAGCGAAATGAAATTAGTTGACGGAAATACGTTTTCAGATAACCTTTGGAAATTGGAGAACAAAGGAAAAAGCTATCTTTTTTATTTGAAAAACGACCAAGATATCACAATCGATTTATCAAACGAAAAAGGAACATTTGAAGTATTTGCAATCAACGCAACAACAGGAAATATAACGAAAAAAGCAAATATCAGCGGAGGAAAACAAGTGACAATCCCACAAGCCGAAATAAAAGAAAAAGTGCTTTTTGTAGTAAAGAAATAAAAGTTTTAATAGCCACGAATTCACGAATTAATTTTGAGAAGAATTAATCTGATTAATTACCTAAATCTGCGTGAAATAAAACACAAAGATTATAAAAAAATAATTCGTGAATTCGTGGCTAAAAACCAAAAAACATAAATTCAAAAACAAACCAAAATGAATCTGAAAATTAAATCTTTATACGCTCTTTGTATAAGCTTTATGTTGACAGCACAAAGCGGATTTTCGCAATCTGCCAAAACAAAAGCATCTCTGCCTGAAATCAAAGTATCTAAAAATCAGCATTATTTTGTTACCGAAAACGAAAAACCATTTTTCTGGTTAGGAGACACGGGCTGGCTGGCATTCGGAAAACTGGATAGAGCAGGCGTTGAGAAATATTTCAAAGACAGAAAAGACAAAGGGTTCAATGTTGTTCAGGTAATGGTTTTACATAACATAAATGCCGTTAACGTTTATGGTGATGCAGCGTTAATCAACGAAGACGTTTCAAAACCCTTAATTACGGCAGGAAATGATTTTAAAGATGCGAAGCAATACGATTATTGGGATCATGTAGATTACACTCTAGACGTGGCTCAGAAAAACGGAATTTATTTGGCCATGGTTCCGGTTTGGGGAACAAACGTTTCAAAAGGAAATAAAGTAAGCAAAGAACAGGCAACTGAATATGCGAAGTTCTTAGCTAATCGTTATAAAAACAGAACCAACGTAATTTGGTTAAATGGAGGAGATACGCACGGAAACGAATTTCAGGATATCTGGAATGCCATCGGAAATACTTTAAAAACCAATAATCCAAACCAATTAGTGACTTTTCATCCTTTTGGAAGAACTGATTCTTCAGAGAACTTCCACAACGAAAAATGGCTGGATTTCAATATGTTCCAATCCGGACATAGAAGATACGATCAGGATTCATCAAAAACGAATTTTAAAGAAGACAATTACAAATTTGTACTAAGAGATTTCGAATTAAAACCAACAAAACCTACACTTGACGGAGAGCCATCTTACGAAGGAATTCCGCACGGTTTGCACGATACTCTACAGCCAAAATGGACAGCAAGCGATGTTCGTCGTTACGGATACTGGTCGGTTTTATCAGGCGGAGCAGGTTATACGTACGGACATAACGCTGTAATGCAAATGTTCAGAAAAGGAGATAAACCAGCGTACGGAAACAAAGAATTATGGACATCAGCCATTAATGCGCCTGGAGCAAAACAAATGGTTTATATTAAAAGATTAATGGAAGAGTTTCCATTTATAGAAGGAGTTCCAGATGTTTCTTTAGTGGTGAATCAAGGTGAGAAATACGATTATATTCCAGCTATAAGAGGAGAAAAATACGCTTTATTATACACGTACAACGGAAGAATAATAGAAGTAAAACTTGGTAAAATTTCAGGAGATAAATTCGAAGCGACTTGGTACAATCCAAGAACTGGAAAGAAAACCAAAATCGGAACATTTGACAATAAAGGAACTCAAAATTTTCAGCCAGAAGGAAAAAAAGAAGATGGTAATGACTGGGTTTTGATTTTGAGATCTATTTAGGAACGAGAGACCTAACAGGTTTTTAAAACCTGTTAGGTCTGGTCACAGTAACCACAATCTTGTCATTTCGACTGAAAGGAGAAATCACACAAGAAACTCGACAAAGATTGGCGAATTATTTTACGGAATTTCTAGTGAGATTCCTCGTTCCTCGGAATGACAAAAAGTACGATTATCCAAAAAACACAACTATGAAAAATATACTAATAATACTCTGCTTCATAACCGGATTAAACACCGCTTTCGCAAACGACGGCTGGCTAAACATCTTAAACGAAGGAGGAAACAACAAAGGAATAAAATGTACCCAAGCCATTCAAAATGCCATCGAAAAAGCATCTAAAAACGGCGGAGGAACTATCTTTTTTCCTGCGGGAGAATATTTAACAGGAGCTTTAACACTAAGAAGCAACATTACGATTCATTTAGATTCTGGAGCACTTTTGAAATTTTCAGAGAACTTTGATGATTTTCTACCTTATGTAGAGATGCGTTACGAAGGAATTGTAATGAAAAGCTTCCAACCCTTATTTTACGCAAAAGACGTAGAAAACATCACAATCACAGGAAGAGGCATAATCGACGGACAGGGAAAAGCGTGGTGGAATGAAGTGTACCGAATTGAAACTGCTAAAGAACCACTTCCTCCAACCAAATACCAAACCATGTGGGAAGAGCAAAACAAAGGTCTTTACACAGAACCGTATTATAAAAGAACGGTGGACAAGAAATTCTTCAGACCTTCTTTCTTTCAGGCTTACAATTGTAAAAATATTTTAATTGAAGGTGTTACGTTTCAAAATTCACCTTTCTGGACCATTAACCCAGAATTCTGTGATAATGTGACCGTTACAGGAATTTCAATTTTCAATCCGCATTCGCCAAATACAGACGGAATCAATCCTTCTTCTTGCACGAATGTTCATATTTCAAATTGCCATATCAGCGTTGGGGACGATTGTATTACGATCAAATCAGGAAGAGACGGAGACGGACGTAAATATGGAAAAGCTACAGAAAACGTAACGATCACAAACTGCACCATGTTAAGCGGTCACGGCGGAGTAGTTATCGGAAGCGAAATGTCTGGCGGAATCAAAAAAATCACCATTTCAAATTGTGTTTTTGATGGAACAGATCGCGGAATCCGTATCAAATCGGCTCGTGGAAGAGGCGGTGTTGTAGAAGATATTCGTGTCGATAATATCGTCATGAAAAACATCAAAGAAGAAGCTATTGTTTTAAGTCTTTTCTACGATAAAGGAACTCAGGTTGATCCAGTAACCGAAAAAACGCCGATTTTCAGAAACATTCACATGAGTAATATTACAGCTTCAAACGTAAACAAAGCTGGACAGATTCTGGGAATTACCGAAATGCCGATTCAAAATATCACTTTCTCGAACATCAATATGGATGGAAAAGAAGGTTTTACAGTAAGTACAGCCACAGATGTTGAATTTCACGATGTAAAAGTAAATGCAACCGTTGGTTCTTCTTTCAAAATATCAGATTCAAAAAATATCATTTTAGATAATGTTGGATCTTCAACACCAATAAAAGGCGTTCCGGTTATCAAATTAGATAATATTTCTAATGCGTTGATTAATAATAATTTTCCATTCAATCCAACCGATATTTTTATCGAAGCGGATGGAAAAGACACTAAAAACATTTTCTTGAAAAATAATGTTTTAAACAACGTGACAACGAAAATCAAAAAAGGCGCTTCTTTAGATAAAAAAGCAATTACAGAATAGATTATAATAACACTAATTTCACGAATTTACACCAATTTAATTCGTGATAATTCGTGAAATTAGTGTTCAATTTTATATCATGAAAAAAATATTCATCATACTAACCCTTTCGCTTTTTGCTGTGAGTTATTCGCAGAAAAAGAAAGATTTATATCTTTTTACGTCGTTTAGAGAACCCGCAACAGAAGGTTTATATTTGGCATATAGCGAAGACGGTTACAACTGGAAGGGATTAGAAGGATCATTTTTAAAACCAGAAATCGGAGCCAGTAAAATCATGCGTGACCCATCAATCACAAAAGGAGCAGACGGAACGTATCATATGGTTTGGACAACTGACTGGAAAGGTGGAAATGGTTTTGGCTATGCCAGTTCAAAAGATTTGATTCATTGGTCAGAACAACAATATATTCCTGTGATGAAAAACGAACCAGAAGTGGTAAACGTTTGGGCGCCTGAGATTTTTTATGATGATGTAAAAAAAGAATATATCATTATTTGGGCATCGACAATTCCGTTTAGATATCCAAAAGGAGTAGAAGAAGAGAAAAACAACCACAGAATGTATTATGTAACGACTAAGGATTTCAAAACGTTTTCAGATACAAAATTATATTACGATGCAGGTTTCAGTGTAATTGATTGTGTGATTGTCAAAAAAAGCAAAAAAGATTATGTTTTGGTTTTGAAAGACAATACGAGACCCATGCGAAACATAAAAGTAGCTTTCGGAAAATCTCCTTTAGGTCCATTTCAAAAAAGTTCAGAGCCTTTAACTGAATATTTATCGGAAGGCCCGACAGTAGTTAAAGTCGATAAAAACTGGTTGTTGTATTATGACAATTACGGTTCAAAAAATTATAAAGCCCTAAGCACAACAGATTTTGTTCATTTTGAAGATGTATCATCCAAAATAAGCCTTCCAGAAGGACATAAACACGGAACGATTACAACAATCTCTCACGACGTTTTGAAGGGATTAATAGAAAAAAAATAGTTAGAAAAATTTCAGGCAGATCTAAAAATGATTTAAGCAGATCAAGCAGATTTTTATTTTAAATTATAGCAGAAAAAATCTGCGTTGATCAGCTAAAATCTGCAAAATCTGCGTGAAACAAAAAAATATAGAATGATTACTTTCCAAAACATAAAAACCAACATCATAACCACAGCCACAATTTTATTGGCTTGCACCGCTGTAAATGCACAAAACGACACAGTGCGTTATGTTGGCAAAACAGTTTCAAACATCGATTACCATCACGGACAGTTAAGTCCAGCGGTTGGAGTTCACGCTACGCAAATTATGCGTGCAAGCCGTGAACATCCCGAGAAAGCTGATGGTTTTGGCTGGACTTACAACCACCAGCCGATGGTGGCGTATTGGAATAATACTTTTTATTTACATTATTTAAGCGATCCTTCAGGTGAGCATATTCCGCCAAGCCAAACTTTATTAATGACTTCTAAAGACGGTGTCACGTGGACTAAACCAGAAGTGATTTTCCCAATTTATCGAATTCCAGACGGATGGAAAAAAGAAGGCGTTGAAGGCGTTGCCAAAAACCTCGATGCAATTATGCACCAAAGAATGGGCTTTTATACGTCAAAAGACAAAAGACTTTTTGCCTTAGCATATTACGGAATCGCAATGGATGAAAAAGACGATCCAAACGACGGAAAAGGAATTGGACGTGTAATCCGTGAAATCAAGAAAGACGGAAGTTTTGGTGAAATTTATTTCATTAGATACAACAAAACTTGGGATAAATCGAAATCGAAATTCCCATTTTATACCACATCAAAAGACAAAGGTTTGAAAAAAGCCTGCGAAGAAATTTTATCAGAACCATTGGTTTTACAGCAATGGGTGGAAGAAGCCGATCGTGATGATGAATTGATTCCGTTACAGAAACCTTACAAAGCCTTTAGTTATTACCATTTGCCAAACGGAAACGTAGTCGGTTTATGGAAACATGCTTTAACTTCGATCAGCAAAGACGGAGGAAAATCTTGGGATTATATGCCATTGCGTGCGCCGGGATTTGTAAACAGCAATGCTAAAATCTGGGGACAAAAAACGTCAGACAATCGTTATGCGACACTTTATAATCCGTCAGAATATCGTTGGCCTTTGGCAATTTCAACAAGTGATGATGGATTGAATTATAAAGATTTATTATTAGTTCACGGAGAAGTAAGTCCGATGCGTTACGGTGGAAACTACAAATCAGCAGGCCCTCAATACGTTCGCGGAATTACAGAGAAAAACGGAACTCCACCAGACGGAAAAATCTGGGTAGGTTACAGTATGAACAAAGAGGATATTTGGGTGGCTTCGATTCCAGTTCCAGTAACTTCGGTTGTTACCGAAAATGTAAATGACGTTTTCAATACTCTTCCAGACGGACAAGAATTAAAATTATGGAATACGTACGATCTTTCCTGGGCATCGACAAAAATCGAAAAGAAAGCTGATGGTAAAAAATGGCTGACTTTAAGAGATCAGGATTATTTTGACTATTCACGTGCTGAAAGAGTTATTCCTTTTGCATCAAAAATGGAAGCCATTTTCACAGTTAAACCAGAGCAAAACAATCATGGTTTATTGCAGATTGAATTCCAAAACAAACAAGGTTTACCATCGGTAAGATTGATTTTTGATTCGGATGGAGAATTAAAGGTAAAAAATGGTGCGCGTTTGAGTTCGGTTACAAAATATGAAGCAAACAAATCATATACAATCACAGTTAAATTAGATGCTAAAAACCGTCAGTATACTATAAAAGTAAACGATGGAAAAGAATCAACAAAGATATTTTATGCGCCAACAGATGGTTTCGAGCGAATTATGTTCCGCACAGGAGAACAGAGACATTCGCCAGATGCTGACACAGCGCCAGACACAGACGATTACGACGATCTGCCTCAAACCGGAAAATTAATTCCAGAGGCAGTATTCAATATCGAATCTTTGATTACTAAAAAGTTATAATTATTTTACCATTAAGAGATTAAGTAAATTAAGCTGAATGTTTAGTTTGACTTATTTGAGGTCATAAAGTTTTCACACCGAAAGATTAAGTAAAGGAAGACTTAATGAACTAAATTTAAGGCTTAGATTTTCGACATGATGAGCTTAATTTACTTAATATCTTAATGGTTAAATTAAAAATTTATAAAGTGAATATTTCAAAATCCATATTAACCTTCATTTTTGTTTTTTTCTTTTTCATTTCAAATGGACAAATTCTGCCTGTACGCCTAACAACAGAAATGGCCGAAAATCCATTAGCAGTTGTTGAAAATCAGCCGAGATTGAGCTGGCAGTTGGTTTCAAAAGAATCCGATGCATCGCAAGTTGCTTATTTGATTTTAGTAGCTTCATCAGAAGAAAAATTGAACAATGACGACGGAGATATTTGGAACAGCGGAAGAGTTAATACCGATAAAAACCTTCATATCGTTTATAACGGAAAACCATTAAAAAGCGAAACCAAATATTTCTGGAAAGTAAAAGTGTGGAATCAGTCAGGGAAAGTTTCAAAATGGAGTAGAACAGCTTCATTCAGAACCGCTCCATTAGAATCCGATTTAAATCCGACTTGGATTGGTGCAATTACCAAAGCTGACAGTCATTTACCAGAAGGAAGAAATTATCACACAGCCACTTTCAACAGAGAAAAAAAGAACTCGTTTATCAACGCTTCCGATTCCTTGGCACGAAGAAGTATTATGTTGCGTAAGCCTTTTGAAGTTGAAAAAGCAGTCAAAGAAGCTATAGTTTACATTTCAGGATTAGGACATTACGAATTGACTATCAACGGTAATAAAGTGGGTAACAGCCAATTTGCGCCTTTGTGGACAGATTATGATAAAACGGTTAATTACAATGTTTACGAATTAAGCGCAAAAGAATTTCAAAAAGGCGATAACATAATTGCTGTTTTGTTAGGAAACGGAATGTACAATACATTGGCAGAACGATATACGAAATTCTTCGTGAGTTTTGGTCCGCCGACTTTATTCTTTAAGATGAAAATCAAGTATAATGATGGTTCAGAAGAAATTATAAAGTCAGATAGAACTTGGAAATACAGCAAAAGTCCGATTACGTACAATAGTATTTTTGGAGGAGAAGATTACAATGCCAATCTAGAACAAAAAGGTTGGAACAGAAAAGGTTTCAAAGATAGAGATTGGAAAAAAGTTGTGGTTCAAGAAGCGCCAAAAGGAGTTTTAAGACCGCAGACTGCTCCGCCAGTTACAATTCAGAAACAATACGAAGTTAAAACCGTAAAAGAGTTAAAACCGAATTTCTATGTTTTTGATATGGGACAAAATCTTTCAGGATTTCCAACCATCAAAGTAAAAGGAAAAAGAGGACAGACCATTCGTGTTTGGGTTGCTGAAGGTTTAAATGAAGAAGGTACAATTGCGCAGGGAAGATCTGGAAAACCTTATTATTATGATTATACTTTAAAAGGAGATGGAACAGAAGAATGGACACCAAAATTCAGTTTCTACGGTTATCAATATGTTCAGATTGAAAATATTAATTATAAAGAAGATAAGAACAAGGAACTTCCAACTTTGGTTGATTTAAAATCGAATTTCATTTACAATTCGGCTGGAGAAGCTGGAAGTTTTGCCTGTTCAAATGAGATTTTCAATAAAACACACGAACTAATCAATAACTCGATCAAAAGTAATTTCCAAAGTGTTTTTACCGATTGTCCGCAACGTGAAAAGTTAGGATGGCTCGAAGAAATTCAGTTGAATGGGCCGGGATTAATGTTCAATTATAACTTGCAAACTTTCCTTCCTGCAACGATGCAGAATATTTCTGATTCACAAAGAGAAAATGGTTTAATTCCGACAATAGTTCCCGAATATGTCATTTTTGGAGGCGACTTTACTGATTCGCCAGAATGGGGTGTTACAGGCGTGATTCTGCCTTGGATGTATTATGAATATTACGGAGATGCTTCATTACTTGAGAAATATTTTCCTGTAATGAAGAATTACGTGGATTATTTAGGAACGAAAGCAACAAACCATATCGTTTCACACGGATTAGGCGATTGGTACGATTACGGAACGCATCCAGCAGGATATTCTAAAAATAGTCCGATTGCGCTTTCTGCGACTTCGCACTATTATTATGGAGCTTATTTAGTAGCAAAAGCATCAAAATTATTAGGAAAAACGGAAGATTTTGAGAAATATAATGATTTGGCTTCTGATATTAAAACAGCTTTCAACAACGAATTTTTCAACAAGGAAACCAAACAGTACGGAACAAACAGCCAATTTAGCAATGCCGTTCCGATCTTTATGGATATTGTAGAACCGCAGTATAAAGAAGCTGTAATGCAAAATTTACTAGCAGATATCAAAGAAAAAGGAGATTGTTTAACAACGGGAGATGTCGGAAATCGTTATTTATTCCAGACTTTGGCAAGAAATGGCGAAAACGAAACGATGTACAGAATGCACAATCATTACGATGCTCCGGGTTATGGTTTTCAGATTAAATTTGGCTTGACCACTTTAACGGAGCAATGGGATCCGAGAAAAGGAAATTCGTGGAATCACTTTATGTTAGGGCAAATCGAAGAATGGTTTTACCAAAGTTTGGCAGGAATTATGTCTGATCCTGAAAAACCAGGATTTAAACATTTCTTTATTCAGCCGGAAGTGGTTGGCGATATGACTTTCGCGAAAGCGGACTATCAATCGGTTTACGGAAAAATTGCTTCTTCTTGGGAAAAGAAAGATGGCAAATTTATTTTGACGGTTCAAATTCCGGTGAATACAACAGCGACAGTAAAATTACCAGTTGCTAAAAATTCAGAAATAAAAATTGACAATAAAAAGGTTAGGGCAGGTTTTGATGAAAAAGCCCAAAAGCCTTTTTTAGAGTTAGGATCTGGAATTTATACAATTGAATGCACAAAATAAAGGAACGCGGATGAGACGGATTTACTTCGTAAAGACGCGGATTTGCACGGATTTTTTTTAAGTAAAACAAATAAAAAATCCGTTTAAATCAGCGTTTTCGCGATAGCGAATCCGTTTTATCAGCGTACCAAAAACACAACAATATTAAAATGAAAAAAATAAAATACATCTTCTTAGTTTCCATTTTTGCTTTGACATTTGCCAATGCGCAAAGCACTTCTGATACTAATTTTAGAAAACCAGTATCAGAAACATTGAAAAAAATAGAAACTCTTTTTAATGTTACGATCAACGATGACAGAGGTTTATTAAAAGGAAAAGAATTAGACTATGCCGATTGGAGAATTGAACCTGGAAATCTGCCGCTTTCGCTGACTAATATTCTAGCACCGTTTGAATTAATGTATTTCAAACAACCTGATGGAACCTACATCATACGCAAGTATGAAAACCATAAAGTTTCGGTAGATAAAGGAAAAGAACGTTTGTTTTACTTAGAAAGCCTTTATTCTACTAAAGAGGAATGGGAAAAACGCAAAAAGGAGTTAAAAGCTTGTATGATTGAATCATTTGGTTTGGATAAGGCGCCCCCTACGCCGAAATCTAAACCACTTTTAACTCCAAAGAGAATTTATAAAGACTACAGTGTAGAAAATATTGCTTTGGAAATTCTGCCTGGAGTTTATGCAACAGGATCGATTTACAAACCTTATCCGCTAAATAAAAAAGCAGCTGTTATCTTAACACCAGACGGACATTTTGGCGACGGAAGATACAGAAAAGACGAGCAGTACCGTTGTGCTATGATGGCGAAAATGGGAGCAATTGTAGTGGGTTATGATTTATTTGCTTGGGGAGAATCGTTACTACAATTTCCAGAAGAAACACATAGAAATAGCATCGCATCTACGGTTCAGGTTTTAACTGGAATTCGTTTTTTGGATTATTTGGCAACGGTAAAAAATGCAGATATGTCACGAGTTGGCGTTACTGGAGGTTCCGGCGGAGGTTCGCATACGATGTTTTTAGCCGCAATTGACGATCGAGTAAAAGTTTCAGCTCCAGTTGTAATGGTTTCGTCTCATTTCTCAGGTGGTTGTCCATGCGAAAGTGGTCGTGGAATTCATCTTTGTGGAAACGGAACAAACAATGCCGAAATCTCTGCGATGATGGCACCAAAACCACAATTGATTGTTTCTGACGGAAAAGACTGGACATTGGCAGTTCCGGAATTAGAATTTCCTTTTATTCAAAGAACGTATGAATTGTACGGAAAGAAAGATTTAGTCGAAAATGCTCATTTTGCAAAAGAAGGACATGATTTCGGAATCTCGAAACGTATGGCTTTGTATCCGTTTATGGCGAAATATTTAAATCTTGATTTGAATAAAGTGAAGAATGAAAAAGGCGAAATAGACGAATCGACTTGTGTAATTGAACCTTATGAGAAATTATATGTTTTTGGAAACAAAGCTGAAAATCTGCCAAAAAACGCACTGAAAGATATCAACAAATTATATGAAATGTTCGGAGAAAAAAATCTGAAAGTTTACGAGGTTAAGAAATAGCCACGACCCGAGCGATAGCGAACAGGCGAAGCAATTCACGAATTTATTTTTTATAAACGATACGCAATTTTTACTTTAAAATTAATTGGATTAACTTTTTCGATAAAATTAGAGAAATAAAGCGCAAAGAATAGTTAGAGTAAATTCGTGAATTCGTGGCTAAAAAAAATATATACTATGAAGTTAAAAATTAAAATAACGGCAATATGTCTTGGAATTTTTTCCTTGACAGCAACAGCTCAAAGTGATCTGAAATTATGGTACGATAAACCAGCAGCAATCTGGAACGAAGCTTTGCCTTTGGGTAACGGACGTTTGGGTGCCATGGTCTTTGGTGATCCAGTGGTAGAACGTTTACAATTGAACGAAGAAACGATTTGGGCAGGTTCTCCAAACAGCAATGCACATTCAAAATCAATTAAAGCACTTCCGATTGTTCGTCAGTTAATTTTTGACGGAAAATTTGATGAAGCGCAGGATTTGGCTACGCAGGATATTATGTCGCAGACGAATGACGGAATGCCGTATCAGACTTTTGGAAGCGTTTATATTTCCTTCGCAGGACATCAAAAATATACCGATTATTACCGTGATTTAGACATCAGCAACGCTACTGCGAAAGTAAAATACAAAGTAAACGGCGTAGAATTTACACGAGAAATTCTAACTGCATTTTCAGATCAGGTAATTGTAGTGAAACTTTCTGCAAGTCAGCCAGGACAGATTACTTGTAATGTTTTCATGAACAGTCCGATCGATAAAACAGTCACTTCGACAGAAGGAAACCAGATTGTCCTTTCGGGAGTTGGAACTAACTTTGAAGGTGTAAAAGGAAAAGTAAAATTTCAAGGTCGATTAACGGCTAAAAACAAAGGCGGAGAAATCGATGCCAGCAACGGCGTTTTAAGCATCAATAAGGCTGATGAAGTGACTTTATACATTTCGATTGCAACCAACTTTAAAAACTATCAGGATATTTCAGGAGATGAAATTGCAAAAAGCAAAGACTATTTAGCGAAAGCCGAAGTAAAAGATTTTGAAACAATAAAGAAAGCGCATGTTGATTTTTACCAAAAATTCTTCAATAGAGTATCTCTAAATTTAGGTTCAAATGATTTGGTGAAGAAACCAACAAACGAAAGAATCAGAGATTTTTCGAAACAATTTGATCCGCAGTTAGCTTCGTTATATTTCCAATTCGGGCGTTATCTTTTAATTTCAAGTTCACAGCCAGGCGGTCAGCCAGCTAATTTGCAAGGAATTTGGAACGATATGGTAACACCGCCTTGGGACAGTAAATACACCACAAACATCAATGCCGAAATGAATTACTGGCCTGCACAAGTAACGAATTTGCAGGAAATGCACGAACCTTTTGTGCAAATGGCAAAAGAGTTAGCTGTAACTGGTGCAGAAACTGCCAGAATGATGTACAATGCAAACGGATGGGTTTTACATCACAATACTGATATTTGGCGTGTTACAGCTCCGGTAGATTCAGCTGCTTCGGGAATGTGGCCGACGGGTGGTGCTTGGGTTTGTCAGGATTTATGGGAAAGATATTTATACACGGGAGATAAAAAATACCTAGCAGAAATTTATCCTATCATGAAAGGTGCGGCCGATTTCTTTTTGGATTTCATGGTTATTGATCCAAATACGAAATATTTAGTGGTTGTTCCTTCAAGTTCACCAGAAAACACACACGCGGGCGGAACAGGAAAAGCGACAATTGCTTCTGGAACTACAATGGACAATCAGCTGATTTTTGATTTGTTTACGCATGTTATTGAAGCTTCGGCTTTGGTTTCTCCAGATGCTGTTTATGTGAAAAAAGTTAGCGATGCTTTGGCAAAAATGCCTCCAATGAAAATTGGAAAACACAATCAGTTGCAGGAATGGCAGGACGATTGGGACAATCCGAAAGACAATCACAGACACGTTTCGCATTTGTACGGATTGTATCCGAGCAATCAGATTTCGGCAATTAAAACGCCTGAATTATTTGAAGCAGCTAAACAATCTTTAATTTACAGAACAGACGAATCTACAGGCTGGTCAATGGGATGGAAAGTGAATTTATGGGCGAGATTATTAGACGGAAATCATGCTTATAAATTGATTCAGGATCAATTGCATTTGGTAACAGCTGACCAAAGAAAAGGCGGCGGAACGTATCCGAATATGCTAGATGCGCATCAGCCTTTTCAAATTGATGGTAACTTTGGATGCACAGCCGGTTTTGCCGAAATGTTGATGCAGAGTCAAGAAGATGCGATTCATTTATTACCTGCTTTACCAACGGTTTGGAAAGATGGAAGTGTAAAAGGATTGGTTGCCAGAGGCGGATTTGTAATTGATATGACGTGGAAAAATAATAAAGTTTCGGAGTTAAAAATCTATTCAAAAATTGGAGGAAACTGTAGATTAAAAGTAGAAAATACGTTGAAAGGCTCTTTGCTTAAAAAAGCAAAAGGAAAGAATCAGAATCCGTTGTTTTATGATGTAGAAGTGAAGAAACCGATTATTTCTAATGAAGCAAAATTGCCTAAAGTACAATTGCCAAATTATACTATTTACGATGTGAATATGAAAGCGGGGCAGACTTATATTTTTTCGGGGAATTAATATAACGAATTAAACCCGACAAGTTTTTAAAACCTGTCGGGTTTACGTACAGTTTGTCATTTCGAGGAACGAGAAATCACACACGAAACTCGACAAAGAAAAGCTTAATTATTTGGAAAATCTAGTGTGATTTCTCCTTACGTCGAAATGACAAAAATGCGGAAAATTGAATAATCAAAAAGACCTACAAGGTTTTGGAAACCTTGCAGGGGTGAGAAAACGTAAAGATCTCTTGCGTGAGTGATGGAAGTGGAGCTCTTTTTTGTGAGGCTTTTTCAGCCGAATAAAAAAAAGCGGGAACGGACAGCACGACCCGGAGGGACACGCCCAAAGAATTAGTTTTAAAATAATAATTAGAATATGTTACAACATTTCAAACATAACATAATAGCACTTTCAATACTAATCGCTTGTATAAACAGCGGTTGCAAATCGACTGCAGACTATTCTCAAAAAGGAAAATCGGTTATTTTAAAAGCAGAAAACTTCAAACATTATGTGGATTATTTCAACACGATGGAAGATGAAAACTTAAAATTTGCTATTCCGAATGACAGTGCTTGGACTTGGATGGAAAAGAATATTCCGTTGTTTGAATGTCCACAGCAGAATTTTGAGGAAATATATTATTTCAGATGGTGGAGCGTTAGAAAACATATCAAAAATACACCACAAGGATTTGCGATTACAGAGTTTTTGGTAGATCGTTCGTATGCCGATAAATACAATATGATCAGTTGTGCTTTGGGACATCATATCAACGAATTCAGATGGGTTCACGATCCTAAATATATTGAGCAGGATGTGAAACTTTGGTATCGAGGTAATGATGGAAAACCGATGAATAAATTGTATAAATTCAGCAGTTGGACAGCTGATGCTTTGTACAATCGTTATTTAGTAAATAAGGATGAAAAATTCCTATTGGATTTATACCCAGATATGGTTACGGATTATGCAGTTTGGGAAAAAGACCGTCAGCGTAAAGATGGTTTGTTTTGGCAGCACGATGTAAAAGATGGAATGGAAGAATCCTTAAGCGGAGGAAGAAAAGTGCAAAATGCAAGACCAACAATTAACAGTTATATGTACGGGAATGCTATAGCAATTTCTAAAATGGCTGAATTGAAAGGTGATAAGGAAACAGAAAACAAATTCAAAGCTAAAGCTGACATTTTACAACAATTAGTAGAAACGAAATTGTGGAATAAGAAAAGTGAGTTCTTTGAAACTTTCACAGAAAAAGATACATTAGCGCAAGTTAGAGAAGCGATCGGATTTATTCCGTGGTATTTTAACCTTCCTGAAAAAGGAAAAGGTTTTGAAAAAGCTTGGGAGCAAATTAAGGATGAAAAAGGATTTTCGGCTCCGTTTGGTTTGACAACGGCAGAAAGAAGAAGTCCGCGTTTTAGAACGCACGGAACAGGAACCTGCGAATGGGACGGCGCTATTTGGCCATTTGCAAGTTCGCAGACGTTAACGGCTTTGGCGAATGTTTTGAATAATTATAATCAGAATTTTGTAGCCAAACCTGATTATTTCAAGCAAATGGAATTATATGTTCAATCGCAATATTACAGAGGGAAACCTTATCTTGGTGAATATTTAGACGAGACAACAGGTTATTGGTTAATGGGCGACAGAGAAAGAAGCCGTTATTACAATCATTCGACTTTTAATGATTTAGTAATTACAGGATTAGTTGGTTTACGTCCGAGAGCAGATGAAAAGATTGAAGTAAATCCTTTGATTCCACAAGAAAAATGGGATTGGTTTTGTTTAGACAATGTTTTATATCACGGAAATATTATCACCATTCTTTGGGATAAAACTGGAGAAAAATATAAAAAAGGTAAAGGTTTTAGAATCTTTAAAAACGGAAAAGAAATTGCGGTTTCTGATAAATTGGAGCGAGTGATTTCGGAGTAAAGTTTGATTGCTTCAGAGAAGCATAATATTTATAGCAAAATACACACCCAAATGATTAAAGCTCCAGCGGAGCGATACCTATAGAAAATTATGTCGCCCCGCTGGGGCTTATGGAACTAATTATTATAAAATCTATAAATATATCGTCCCTCTGGGACTGAAAATAATATCATGAAAAAGTTTTTTTTACATTTTACTTTAATCATTTCACTTTTTACCATTTCGGCGAAAGCCCAAAACAAAATCATTGTAAGTGACTTAAAATGCGAAATGCTGACCAATCCTGAAGGAATTGACGTTTTACAGCCAAGATTGAGCTGGAAAATAAAAGCAGAAATAAATGATGTAAAACAAACTCATTATCAAATTTTAGCTTCTTCATCTTTAGAAAAATTAAATGCAGGAAACGCAGATTTATGGGATAGCGGAAAAGTGCAAAGTGATGAATCTGTAAATGTAATTTACAACGGAAAAAAGCTAAGAGACAGACAAGATGTTTATTGGAAAGTAATAGTTTTTACTAATAAAGGAGAAATTCAATCAAAAGAAACAGCACATTTCAGCATCGGAATTTTAACTTATGCCGACTGGAAATCGACTCGTTGGATTGGTTATGAGAAAACTTCTCCAGGAGATAGTATTTCGCAATATTCTCGATTATCAGCTAGATATTTGAGAAAAGAAATTGACTTGAAAAAGAAGGTCAAAAATGCCAAAGTTTATATCATGGGAATGGGCTTGTACGAGTTATATATTAACGGAAATAAAATTGGCGATCAGGTTTTAGCTCCCGTTCCTACAGATTATACGAAGAATGTAAAATACAATGTTTTTGATGTGACTTCACAATTGAAAGAAGGTAAAAATGCATTGGGAACGATTTTAGGAAACGGACGTTTTTTTACCATGCGTCAGGATTATAAACCTTATAAAATCAAGACTTTTGGTTACCCGAAAATGGCTTTGCAGTTGTTTGTAGAATATACTGATGGAAGCAAAGACGTTATTCGCACAGATGACACTTGGAAAATTACAACTGACGGACCAATTTTATCTAACAACGAATACGACGGTGAGGAATACGATGCACGTAAAGAAATGAAGGGCTGGAATGCCATTAATTTTAATGATAAAAAATGGCTTTCGGCAGAATATGTTCAGGAACCAGGCGGATTCTACGAAGGACAGATGTCTGCGAATATGAAGATTAAACGCGAAGTAAAGCCAATTTCAATCAAACAAACACCAAAAGGAACTTATATCTTAGATATGGGGCAAAATATGGTGGGCTGGTTACAATTGAAAGTGAAAGGAAATTCGGGCGATAAAATCACGATGAAATTTGCTGAATCTTTACAGCCAGATGGTTCATTATACATTGCCAATCTTCGTGATGCCAAAACGACTGATATTTATACTTTAAAAGGAGAAGGCGAAGAAGTTTGGGAACCTCGTTTTATTTTTCACGGTTTCAGATTTGTAGAAATTTCAGGTTTCAAAACCAAACCGACTTTAGAAAATTTCGTTGGAAAAGTCGTTTACGATGACATTGCTACAACGGGAACTTTTGATTCTTCTAACCCAATTATGAATCAGATTTTTAAGAATGCATGGTGGGGAATCAGCGGAAATTACAAAGGAATGCCAATTGATTGTCCGCAGAGAAATGAGCGTCAGCCTTGGTTGGGAGACAGAACTACTGGAGCTTACGGAGAAAGTTTCTTATTCGATAATCAGACTTTATACGCAAAATGGTTAGATGATATTAGAAATGCTCAAACTATTGATGGCGGAATTCCGGATGTGGCACCAGCTTTCTGGCGTTATTATGGCGATAATGTAACATGGCCGGGAACGTATATAACGGTTACGGATATGTTGTATCAGCAGTTTGGAGACAAAAAAGTAGTAGAAAAACAATATCCGTCAATGAAAAAATGGATGGATTATATGGAGGAAAACTATTTGGTTGATGATATCATGACCAAAGATAAATATGGTGATTGGTGTGTTCCGCCAGAGTCTTTGGAATTAATTCGTTCGAAAGATCCTTCTCGTTTAACAGACGGTGAATTGATTTCGAGTGCGTTTTATTATCAACTTTTAAATATCATGAAGAAATTTGCTGTAATCGCGAATGCTGAAAATGATATTAAACATTATGACGAATTAGCTTCAAGAATCAAAAAGGCATTTAATGCTAAATATTTTAATGCAGCCAAAAACAATTACGCCAATAATACCGTAACAGCCAATTTACTGCCTTTGACTTTCGGAATGGTTCCAAAAGAATTAGAGCAAAAAGTTTTCGAAAATTTAGTGCATGAAGTAGAAGTGACAAAAAACGGTCATGTAAGTACAGGCGTTATCGGAACACAGTTTTTAATGCGAACGCTGACTAATTTCGGTCGTGGCGATTTGGCATTCAAATTAGCTTCAAACAAAACGTATCCAAGCTGGGGTTATATGGTTGAAAACGGTGCGACAACCATTTGGGAACTTTGGAACGGAAACACTGCAGATCCAGCAATGAATTCACAAAATCATGTCATGCTTTTAGGTGATTTATTGATTTGGTATTACGAAAATATGGCAGGAATCAAGAGCAATCCTGAAACTCCGGGTTTCAAACAAATTATCATGAAACCTGATTTTAATGCTGGATTAACCTATGTAAATGCTTCATACGAATCAATTTACGGAACAATTAAAAGCGATTGGAAAAAAGATAAAAAAGCTCTGGTTTGGAATATTACTGTTCCAGCAAATACTTCGGCAGTAGTTTACCTTCCATCAAGCGATATTGCTGGTATTTCAATCAACAAACAAAAGCTGGATAAGACTTCTTACACTTATTCTGTAGAAAAAAATCAAATAATTGTCACACTTTCGTCAGGAAATTTTGCGATAAACGTTAAATAATCTACATTTTTAATAATTCGGGACAGTACAGGATACATTGTTAATTTTTTGGTGTTATTTTTACACTTATTAAATATTTTTACCTAAAAAAATGTTAGGTATGTATTTAAAGTCAAAAAAAATAATTCATAATTTAATTAATAATGAAGATAACAAAATTAGCATTTGTCTTGTTTGGACTTTTCCTTTTAGGAAGTTGTAAATCGGCTTTAGAGAAAAAGACTTGGAAAGAAGGGATTTTAGTAGATCAATTTGTTTACGATAAAGCGCCTTATCCGTCTTGCCATGCGATTACAATCGTCGAAGCTACAAATGGTGATTTAGTGGCCTCATGGTTTGGAGGAACTCACGAAAGAAATTCTGATGTTTGTATTTACGTTGCGATTAAACCAAAAGGAAGCGATACTTGGAATGAAGGCGTTAAAGTAGCTGATGGTGTGATGAAAGAAGGGCCGAGATTACCAACTTGGAATCCGGTTTTATATCAAATTCCAGGAGGAGATTTAATGTTATTTTACAAAATCGGACCAAAACCATCAGAATGGTGGGGCGTAATCAGAACTTCATCTGATGGAGGAAAAACTTGGTCTGAAGCACAAAAAATGCCAGACGGTTTCTTAGGGCCAATCAAAAATAAACCAGTTTTATTAAGCAACGGAACTTTATTATGTCCGTCAAGTATAGAAGGCGATGGCTGGAGACTTCGTATGGAATCTACTCCAGATTTCGGAAAAACTTGGGTAATGGGCGATACGCTTCCAAGAGGAAAACAAAAAATCAATGCGATTCAGCCAAGTATTTTATTCCATAAAGACGGAAGTATTCAAGCCATTGGAAGAACTAGAAACAGAGCTGTTTTCAGCACATTCTCAAAAGATAACGGAAAAACTTGGTCGGATGTTGAGTTAATTGGACTTCCAAATAATAACTCAGGAACTGATGCCGTAACACTTAAAGACGGCAGACATTTGTTAGTTTACAATCACGTTTTGCCTCCAGGAAAAGAAGCAAAAGGGCCAAGAACGCCTTTGAATGTTTCGGTTTCTAAAGACGGAATTCACTGGAACGCTGCTTTGGTTTTAGAAGATTCAAAAATCAGCCAGTATTCTTATCCATCGATGATTCAAAGTTCAGACGGAATGGTCCACATCGTTTATACTTGGAGAAGAGAAAAACTGAAATACGTAAAAGTAGATCCAAGTAAATTGGTTGCACTCCCAATCAAAAACGGAATCTGGCCAGGCGACGAAGGAAAAGTCGTAACAGCAGTAAAAGCTGAAGAAGAGTAAAATAAATTGAACCATTAAGAGATTAAGAAAGTTAAGTTGCTGAGCTTAATTTATGTTTTTAAAAAGAGCATTAAGCTTAATTTTCTTCATCTTCTAATGATAATAATAAAAGTATTGAAGCTTAATTCCCTTAATGCCTTAATGGTAAAACCAATTAACATGAAGCTAAATAAAAACTTAATTGTTGTATTGTTTGTTGCTTTATCAACGACATTTAATAGCTGTGCAACAGCTCAGTCTTCAAACAAAAAGCAAAAATATAAAGTGGCAGTTTGCGACTGGATGATTTTAAAAAGACAAAAATTAGGTGCTTTTGGTTTAGCTGCAGAAATAAAAGCAGACGGAATCGAACTTGATATGGGAGGTTTAGGAAACAGACCAACATTTGACAGTAAATTAGGCGACCCAGTTGAAAGACAAAAATTCTTAGATAAATCGAAAGAAACTGGCGTTGGAATCAGTTCAATTGCAATGTCTGGATTTTATGCACAGTCTTTTGCCACAAGAGAAATCACACCAATGATTGCGGATTGTATCAAAGCGATGAAAGACATGAAAGTAAAAGTGGCTTATCTTCCGTTAGGAACACAAACCGATTTAGTTAAAAATCCTGAATTACGTACAGAAGTGATTAAAAGACTGCAATGGGCAGGAAAAGAAGTAGGTAAAATTGGTGGCGTTATCGCCATTGAAACTTCTTTGAGTGCTACAGAAGAGAAAAAGCTTTTAGAAGAAGTGGATTCAAAATATATAAAAAGCTCTTTCAATTTTGCGAATGCTTTAGATAATAAAAGAGATATTTCATCAGAATTAAAAATCTTAGGTAAGAAATATGTAGCACAAATTCACGCTTCAAACACTGATCAGTTTTGGTTAGAAAATGACAAAGCGATCGACATGCCAAAAATCAAACAAACTTTGGATGAAATGAAATGGAGCGGATGGCTAATTGTAGAGCGTTCTCGTGACGTAACGCAAGTGCATAATGTAAAAGCGAATTACGGCGCAAACGTGGCTTATTTAAAACGAATTTTCCAGAATTAATTTATAGCCACAGATTAAAAGGATTAGAATGATTTTTTTAATCTGTGGAAATCTTTTAATCTGTGGCAAAAGAATCAAAATGAAATCTGCTTAAATCTGCCTAATCTGCGTGAAATTTTTTGCACGCAGATTTATATAGATAAAAGCAGATTAATTTTAAAATAGAATACCCAAAAACAGCATACTATGAAATATTTACAATTACTTTTTTTATGTCTTTACGTCTCTTTCGCGACAGCGCAAAACATCACTGTTGTGAGTGACCCGAATTCGCCAAGAGCAAAATTTGGAGCAGCCAAATTATCAGAAACACTTGCATCAAAAGGTTTCAAAGTAACTGCAGCCGATAAATTCAAAAACTCAAAAGATAAAGTAATTGTTATTAGCGAAAGAGGAACCGATTTCTGGAAACAAAATGCTAAAAGCGCCAAAATCGACGATAGTAAATTGACTAAAAAAGAAGGCTTTCAAATTCGTTCGCAAAAAAATGTAATTTATATTGAAGGAACAGATGCAAGTGGAGCTTTGTATGGAGCTTTAGAATTAACAGATAAAATTAAAGCTTCAGGAAAACTTCCTTTAGAAATTAATATTGACGATAGCCCGGAAATGGTTTTGAGAGGAGCTTGCATCGGAATGCAGAAACCCGTTTATCTTCCAGGACGTGATGTTTACGAATATCCGTATACACCAGAAACTTTTCCGTGGTTTTATGATAAATCTTTATGGGTGAAGTATTTGGATATGCTGGTAGAAAACCGCATGAATTCGCTTTATTTATGGAACGGACATCCTTTTGCATCTTTAGTAAAATTAAAAGATTATCCGTTTGCGGTTGAAGTAAGCGACGAAGATTTCAAAAAGAATGAAGAAATCTATAAATTCTTAACCGTTGAAGCCAACAAAAGAGGAATCTGGGTCATTCAGATGTTTTATAATATTATTGTTTCTAAGCCTTTTGCAGAGCATTATAACATTAAAACGCAAGATCGTTCGCGCCCAATCACGCCTTTATTGTCTGATTATACTCGAAAATCAATTGCCGCTTTTATCGAAAAATATCCTAACGTTGGATTAATGGTTTGTTTGGGAGAAGCCATCAATACAGTTGATGATGACGTAGAATGGTTTACCAAAACGATTATTCCAGGTGTTCGCGATGGTTTACAGGCATTAGGAAAAACAGAAGAACCGCCAATTATCCTTCGTTCTCACGATACAGACGGACCTTTGGTTATGGAAAAATCGCTTCCGTTATACAAAAACCTTTACACAGAAAGTAAATACACGGGAGAATCTTTAACGACTTACACGCCGGGCGGACCTTGGGGAGAAACACACAAACAATTGAGTGCTCTTAAATCGATTCATATTGAGAACGTTCATATTTTGGCTAACTTAGAACCTTTCAGATACGGTTCACCAGATTTTATTCAGAAAACGGTAAAAGCGATGCACAGCGTTCACGGGGCAAATGCATTGCATTTATATCCGCAAGCTTCGTATTGGGATTGGCCGTATTCAGCAGATAAAACGAAATCAGGCGAACGTTTATTAGAAATGGATCGTGACTGGATTTGGTACAAAGCTTGGGCAAGATATGCTTGGGACAGCAAAAGAGATAGAAATGAAGAAGTTAAATATTGGGATAATGATTTAGCAGCGAAATTCGGAACGAGTCAGGAAGCGGCTAACAACATTTTAAAAGCTTATGAAGAAACAGGAGAAATTGCTCCAAAAACATTAAGACGTTTTGGAATTACCGAAGGAAACCGCCAAACTTTATTGTTAGGAATGTTCGAAAGTCAGTTGGTGAATCCGTCGAAATGGAGAGTTTATCCAGGATTCCACGAATCTTGTGGGCCAGCAGGCGAATTGCTTTTAGAATATGCTAAAAAAGAGTGGAACAAAGAACCGCATTCTGGTGAACTTCCAACACAGATTATTGCTGAAATTACAGAACACGGAAGATTGGCCGTTGAAGCCATCGACAAAGCCGAAGCTAGTGTAACCAAAGACAAAGAAGAATTTGAGCGTCTTAAGAATGATATGCATGCTTATAAGGCTTTCGCCGATTTCTTCTCAGAAAAAGTAAAAGCAGCATTATTGGTTTTAAGATACAGTTATTCAAATGATATTACCGATTTAGACAAGGCAATGCCTCATTTAGAGAAAAGCATCGAGCATTACGAATTATTGGTAAACTTGACAAAAGATACATACTATTATGCCAACAGTATGCAGACAGCTCAACGCCGAATTCCAATTGGAGGAGACGATGGAAACAACAAAACTTGGGCTGAATTATTGCCACATTATGAGCGCGAGTTGGCTAATTTCAAAAGAAATCTAGAGAAGTTAAAAGCCTCAAAAGACGGTAAGATCGAAACCAAAGAAGGGAAACCCTGGAAAACGGCAGAAGTAACTTTTATTGATGAAAAGCCGGGAACCTATTTAGTGAAAACCGGAACAAAAGTGTACGGAACAGACATTTCTGAATTAACTAAAATTGCTCCTGAACTTCAAAACCTAAGAGGATTCTCATTTGTAGAAAACGATCAAAACGAAAAAGGAACGCATTTGAAGTTTAAAAACACAAAAGCGGTTAAATTAGTGGTGGGTTATTTCAATTCAGATCAAAAGAGATTTTTATTACCGCCAAGTTTAGAAACCGACGCAGCAGGAAATGCGCACGGTCAAGCGGAAGTGATTCTGGCAAGTGCGATGAATTTAAAAGATTTACCGCGTGTAAACATTCATACATACACTTTCCAACCGGGCGAGAATAAATTAGATTTAGGAAAAGGAAAAGTATTGATTTTAGGTTTCATCGACGCAGATCAAACCATAACACCACGCGATGTTGGATATATCGATGCAGGAGAAAAAGCCGCTATTGACTGGTTGTTTTATTAGCCTATGCGTTCCTGCAAGGTTTTCAAAACCTTGTAGGTATTGTAAATGGACGTTAAAAATAAAAACCTACAAGGTTTTGAAAACCTTGCAGGACATAGAAAATATGAATAGAATAGTTTTTTTTATTTTTTGTTTTTTCTCAAGTTTTTGCTCTGTTTGGAGTCAGAGCAAAGATTCAGGGAAGTTTCGTAAAGAAATTTCACTGAATTCGTCTTGGGAAACCGTAATACTGGATAATCTTCCGCTGAAAGAGGAAGATTTTGTAGAAAATCCAAAAACTGATTCCAATTGGCAAAAGGTTAGTGTGCCTCACAATTGGGATCAGTATTATGGTTTTAGAAGAACAAAACATGGAAATTTACACGGTACTGCATGGTACAAAAAATCGCTAAAACTTGATAAAAAAGAGAGTTCAAAACAGCATTTCCTTTATTTCGAAGGTGTAAGTTCTTATGCAACAGTTTGGGTAAACGGTAAAAAAGTGGGCGAACACAAAGGTGGAAGAACCACTTTTACTTTAGACATTACAAAAGCTGTTTCTTTCGACAAAGAAAATATCATTTTAGTAAAAGCAGCACATCCTTCTTTTATTGCCGATTTGCCTTGGGTTTGCGGGGGCTGTTCTGGAGAGTGGGGATTTTCAGAAGGTTCTCAGCCAATGGGAATTTTCAGACCAGTTTCTTTGGTAATTACAAACGATTTGAGAATTCAGCCTTTCGGAGTTCACATTTGGAATGATAAATCGGTTTCCAAACAAAAAGCGATTCTTCATACTACAACGGAAATCAAGAACTACGGCACTTCACAACGAAATTTAACGATTGAAAATATTCTTCTGGATGCTTCGGGGAAGAAAGTTGTTATCATAAAAAGTGACAACAAAATCAATTCGGAAGAAACAAAGGAAATAGCACAGACACTTCCTGAGATTCAAAATCCGAAATTATGGTCGCCATCCAATCCGTATTTGTATAAATTGGTGACTTCAATTTACGAAAACGGAAAAATAATAGATCAGTTAGCAACACCTTATGGAATTCGTTGGGTAAGTTGGCCGGTTAGTCGTGACGGAAAGGACAATCGTTTTTTTATTAATGATGAACCAGTTTTTATCAATGGAGTTTGCGAATACGAACATTTGATTGGAAAAAGTCATTCGTTTTCAGACGAGATGATTCATTCCAGAATCGAACAAATCAAAGCAGGCGGATTTAATGCTTTTAGAGAAGCACATCAGCCTCATAATTTATTATATCAAAAAGAATTAGACGAAAACGGAATCCTGTTTTGGAGTCAGTTTTCAGCACATATTTGGTACGATACGCCAGAATTCAAAGAAAACTTTAAAACCTTATTACGAGAATGGATTAAAGAACGCAGAAACAGCCCATCGGTTGTCATGTGGGGATTGCAGAATGAAAGTACCATTCCGAAAGAATTTGCCGAAGAATGCACGCAGATTATCCGACAAATGGATCCGTTATCTGCTTCTCAAAGAATCGTAACAACTTGTAACGGTGGAGAAGGAACAGATTGGAATGTCGTTCAAAACTGGTCAGGAACTTATGGTGGAGATCCGTTGAAGTATCATTTAGAAATGACGACTCAGCTTTTAAACGGAGAATATGGCGCATGGCGTTCAGCCGATTTGCATACAGAAGGCGAGTTTGACCAAAAGGGAACTTTGAGCGAAAACCGTTTTTCTCAATTAATGGAAATTAAAGTTAGAGAAGCCGAATCGGTAAAAGATAAAATTGCGGGACAATTCAACTGGCTTTTTGCTTCGCACGAAAATCCGGGACGCGTACAAAATGGAGAAGGATTTAGAGATATTGACAAAGTTGGGCCAGTCAATTATAAAGGACTTTTTACGATTTGGGGCGAACCTCTGGATGCTTTTTATATGTACCGAGCCAATTATGTTTCGAACAAAACCAATCCAATGGTGTATATCGTTTCGCATACTTGGCCAAGTCGTTGGGAAAAACCTGGAATCAAAAACGGAATTGATATTTACTCAAATTGCGATCAAGTAGAATTGTTCAACGATGTGAATAAATCTTCTTTAGGAAAACTAAAAAATCCAGGGATTGGACAACATTTTCAATTTAATAATGTCAATATTCAGTACAATGTTTTGTATGCCGTTGGATATGTAAACGGAAAAGCAGTTGCCAAAGATTATATTGTTTTAAATAATTTTCCAAAAGCACCAAATTTTGAGACTTTAACAACCAATAAAGCAGATATTACAAAAGCCAAAAGTGGTTATAATTATATTTACAGAGTCAATTGCGGAGGTTCTGAATTGACAGATTCTGCTGGAAATACTTGGTTAACGGATACTCATAAAAATGGACAGAATACTTGGGGTTCTTTATCATGGACAGATAATTTTGAAAAACTTCCTGACTTTTTTGCGAGTCAAAGAACCACTTTCGACCCGATAAATGGAACAAAAGATTCGGCATTATTTCAAAGTTTTAGATATGGAGTTGATAAATTGCGTTATGAATTTCCTGCACCAGACGGAGAATATTTAATAGAATTATATTTCACAGAACCTTGGTACGGAACTGGCGGAGGGTTAGACTGCAAAGGATGGCGTTTGTTTGATGTTGCCATTAATGACAATGTAGTTTTAAAAGATTTTGACATTTGGGCAGAAGCAGGACATGATAACGCTTTGAAGAAAACATTCAAAGTAAAAAGCACAAACGGAAAAATAGTTATTTCGTTCCCAAATGTAAAAGCTTCGCAGGCGATTATTTCAGCAATTGCAATTGCGACAAAAGACATTCACGCAAGACCAGCAGAAGAATCTTCAAAAAACATTCAAAATCTAGTTTTAGATTTTTATGCTAAAACCAACAAAATAGCTTCATGGTTGGATATTAATTCAAAACAATATTCAGATTCTGATGTTATTTTTACCGAATTGCCTTCTGAGGTTTTTGGAGCGGATTATTTGCAGTTTTCATCTCATTCTAAAAATAAAGGTTCGTTTACTGCTAAAGAAGATTCAGAATTATATTTTTTTGCAGATAATAAAAAATTGAATTTAGAGCGATTTTCAGATTATAAAAAGTTAGAAGAAAAAGCTAAAAATAGCAGTCAAAACGAATTTGTAGTTTTCACTAAAAAAGTGAAGAAAGGTGAGAAAGTTATTTTTGATAATTCTGAAACCATTTCTACAATCGCAGTCTTTCCAACTTATGATATGGGCGAAAAAGACGATTCAAGACCTGTTGTAATTATTGAAGCCGAAAAAGCAAAAACAACAGGAACTGGAATCGAAAAAGGAAATTTCAAAAAAGCGGATTATATTGAATTCACTAAAAAGACCAATAACAGTATCGAATTTGAAGTAAAACCTGGTGTTGCCGGAATTTATTTAATGCGTTTCCGTTTTATGAATAGAAATGAAACGCCATTAAAAGTCAAATTCAAAATGGAAGATGCCTACGGAATTTTAATGCGAAATGATACGATTGAGTTTTTTCCTTCGCCTGAAAAATGGAAGATTTTGAATACGACTTCTGGAGGATATATTAATGCAGGAACGTATAAAATAACGCTAGAAGGTGATGATTTGAAGGGATTAATGTTGGATAATTTTGAGTTTCAGTAAATGGTGGTTTGCCACGAAGGCGCAATGACACCAAGGTTTTATTGTAGAGACGCACCGCAGTGCGTCTACGCTCCAATTGTCCATACTGTGTGTTAGACGCACTGCGGTGCGTCTCTACAGAAAAATACGATTAGAATAAAAAACATATTTATGATAAAACATAAAAACATATTTCAAAAAATTACAATTGCCTTATTGTTTTCGGTATCCATTTTTGCGCAAAAGCAAGCCAGAATTGTCGAAGATTTTAATAGAAACTGGAACTTCAAATTAGGAGATTATCCAGAAGCAATTCAATCTAATTTCAATGTGTCAGAGTGGAGAACACTTCAACTGCCACACGATTGGAGTATTGAAGGTGCTTTTGATAAAGATAGCAAAACCAAACAAGCACAGGGATTTTTACCTGCAGGAAAAGGCTGGTATCGTAAAGTTTTTACAATTCCTACGAACTGGAAAAACAAAACCGTTTCAATTGAATTTGACGGTGTTTTTAAGAACAGTGAAGTTTTCATAAATGGAAAATCATTAGGAGTTCGTCCAAACGGATATATTTCTTTTGGTTATGACTTGACGCAATATTTAAACTTCGGAAAAGAGAATTTGATTGCCGTAAAAGTTGATAACGATGCACAACCCAATTCGAGATGGTATACGGGATCTGGAATTTATAGAAATGTACGTTTAGTTGCCAGCGAAAAATTGTATGTAGGAAAGTGGGGAACTTACGCTACGACTCCAGAAGTTTCCGCAGCAAAATCAAAAATACATTTAGAAGTTACCATTGATAATGATAATGCTTCTGCAAAAGAATTTAGACTTGTTACTTCGATTGTAAATGCAGAAAATAAAGAAGTGGCCAATTATACTTCAATAGAAAAAATTGGAGCTAAGACATCTGAAAAGAAAGTTCATGATTTGGTTTTAAATCAGCCGAAATTGTGGAGTACAGAGAATCCGTATTTGTATAAAGTTATTACAAAAGTTTATGAGAAATCAAAATTGGTTGACAATTACCAAACGCCTCTTGGATTTAGATTTTTCAATTTTGACTCAGAAAAAGGTTTCTCTTTAAATGGTGTTCCAACGAAAATCTACGGCGTTTGTCTGCATCACGATAACGGCGCTTTAGGTGCTGTTGAAAATATTCATGCTGTTAGAAGAAAATTGACTTTAATGAAAGAAATGGGCGCGAACGCTATCAGAATGTCTCATAATCCGCATTCGTTGGAAATGATGCAATTATGCGACGAAATGGGATTCATTGTTCAGGACGAAGCCTTTGATGTTTGGAAAAAGAAAAAAGTAACCAACGATTACCATAAAGATTGGGATGCTTGGCATAAACAGGATTTAGAAGATTTCATCAAAAGAGATCGTAATCATCCGTCGGTAATGATGTGGAGTATTGGTAACGAAATCAGAGAACAATTTGATTCAACTGGAATTGTAATTACCAGAGAATTAGCTAAGATTGTAAAATCATTAGATGCAACTCGTCCTGTAACTTCGGCTTTGACGGAAAATGTAATTGAGAAAAACTTCATTTACCAATCAGGAGCTTTAGATCTTTTAGGTTTCAATTACAAACACGAAGATTATAAAGATTTTCCAACTAAATTTAAAGGACAAAAGATATTAGCATCTGAAAGTGTTTCGGCTTTAGAAACGCGCGGGCATTATGATTTCCCTGACGGAATTAAAGCTTGGCCAACCAAACACGGTGCTCCGTTTGACGGAAATGCAGATTGGACCGTTTCGGCTTACGATCAGGTAAAATCGTATTGGGGAGCAACGCACGAAGAGAACTGGAAAACGATTAAAAAGCAGGATTTCATGGCGGGAACTTTTATCTGGACAGGATTCGATTATATCGGAGAACCAGATCCGTATCCATTTCCTGCAAGAAGTTCATATTTTGGAATCGTTGATTTAGCTGGACTTCCAAAAGATGTGTATTATATGTACCAAAGTGAATGGTCGAACAAAACTGTTCTGCACATTTTACCGCATTGGAACTGGAAAAAAGATCAGGAAGTAGAAGTTTGGGCCTATTATAATAATGCTGATGAAGTAGAATTATTCTTAAACGGAAAATCTCTAGGAAAAAAAGCAAAACAAAATGATGATCTGCATATTTCTTGGCGTGTAAAATTTGAACCTGGAACATTAAAAGCGATTTCAAGAAAGAACGGAAAAGTAGTTTTAGAAAAGGAAATCCGAACTGCAGGAGAAGCTTCTAAATTAGACTTGCAAGCTGATAAAACTTCAATGAAAAATGATACTTACGATTTGGTTTATGTAACCGTTTCTATGACTGATAAAGATGGAAATTTAGTGCCAAACGCCATGGATTTGATTAATTTTGAAGTTTCTGGCGGAGGAAAATTAGTTGGTGTTGATAATGGCTATCAAGCTAATTTGGATTCTTTTAAATCCAATTCTTGTAAACTGTTTAATGGAAAATGTATTGTGATTATTCAATCTAATGGGAAGAAAGAAAATATTCAGTTGAAAGCGACAACTGCTGGTTTACAAGCTTCAATAATTGAAGTCAAAGTAAATTAATCTCGCAAAGTCGCCAAATCGCAAAGTTTTTTGAACCATATAAGTTATGTAAGTGATTTTAAGTTTTGACTTAATTAAACTTATATAACTTATATGGTTTAGTTTTTTTAATAAACTTTGCGACTTAGCGCCTTTGCGAGATTCTTTATACATTTATAAAAAAAAACAAAAATGACACCAACATTTTTCGCAGATCAATTAGACTTTAGAAAATGGCTCGAGAAAAATCATCAGAAAGAAAAAGAACTTTTGGTTGGTTTTTATAAAGTTACAAGTAAAAAGTCTTCTATGAGTTGGTCAGAATCGGTTGATCAAGCACTTTGTTTTGGTTGGATTGATGGTGTTCGAAAATCTATTGATGCAGAAAGCTATACGATTCGTTTTACCCCGAGAAAAACTTCTAGCATCTGGAGTGCGATTAATATTCAGAAGATGGAAGATTTGACTAAAGCTGGACTTATGACAGATGCTGGTTTGAAAGCCTTTAGTTTTAGAACTGAAAATAAGTCTAAGATTTATTCGCATGAAAAAGAAGCAGTTCCGCTGTTAGAAGTTTACGAAAAACAGTTTAAAAACAATAAAATCGCTTGGGAATATTTTGAGAAGCAAGCGCCTTCTTATAAAAAGGTAATAATTCATTGGATTATGAGTGCTAAGCAGGAAAAAACACAACTGTCAAGGCTTGAAAAAACGATTGCTGAGAGTGAGAAACAGAAAAGAGTGCTGTAAATATTTCGAATAAAATCCTTATTTTAGTAATCTGACTTTTAGCGAAATATGGAAAGAGAAAATACCACAAAAATAAAAGGGGAGATTTTGCTGGGTATTATTTTTGCCTTAGAATTATACGCCTTGCCTGTACAGTTTTACTTGCTGTTAAAAAATCCTGAATTTACTTTTTTCAGCGCAGCAGTCCGCTTTTTTAGTTTCTTTACTATTACAACAAATACAATCGTTTTTCTTTGCAGTGCTTTGTTATTATTTGGAGGCAAAAGCAAGGCAAATGTTTTCTTTAGAAAGTGCACTACTCTTACGGCAATTACAGTTTATATATTGATTGTCGGAATTGTTTTTAATTTGCTCCTTCGCTCAACTCTCCATTTAGAAGGACATCATCTTATTGTGAGCGAAATTTTTCATACAGTCGTTCCCATTTTATTTTTCGTTTTCTGGCTGTTTTTTGTAAGTCCAGAGAAGATCTCTTTTAAAGTTATTTCATATTGGTTGATTTACCCTATCATTTATATTATTTACACTTTGTTTCACGGACTTGCAACCGAATTTTATCCGTACCCTTTTATAGATGCAACCCAATTAGGTTTTCAAACGGCAATTATAAACGGATTTTTTGTTTTATTGTCCTTTGTAATTTTATCTATTATTCTAATTTCTATTTTTAGAATCAAGACAAAAAGTTTGACCTAATTCTCAATAAGATATATTTACTAGAAATGTACTTTCGACCAAAACGCTTTAGAATCTGTTGTTGGTCGAAATTCTATTCGTGAGATTTCAATTTATAGTACATTTATGCTTTATAGACCATTTTAAAGCAGATCAGCAATGAAAAAAATATTCCTTTCCTTATGTCTTTTGGGTGTAATTTCTAATGCTTCAAGTCAGGAATTCGCCAATGCACCAAAGCCTTTTGGACCGCTTCCGACACAGAAACAAATCGATTGGCAGGAAATGGAATTCTATGCTTTTGTGCATTTTTCATTAAACACTTTTACCAATAAAGAATGGGGTTACGGTGACGAGTCGCCAGAACTTTTTAATCCGTCGCAGTTAGATGTTCGTCAATGGGCGCGCGTGGTAAAAGAGGCGGGAATGAAAGGAATAATTCTGGTTGCTAAACATCATGACGGATTCTGTTTATGGCCTTCAGCTTACACAGAACGTTCAGTTAAGAATTCGCCTTGGGAAAATGGAAAAGGAGATTTGGTAAAAGAATTGGCCGAAGCTTGTAAAGAATACGATTTAAAACTCGGATTATACCTTTCGCCTTGGGATAGAAACCATCCGCAATATGGCAAACCTGAATATATAACGTATTTCAGAAATCAGTTAAAAGAATTATTGACGAATTACGGAGATGTTTTTGAAATGTGGTTTGACGGTGCAAACGGTGGTGACGGCTATTATGGCGGTGCGAACGAAACCAGAAAAATCAATTCATTAACTTATTATAATTGGGATGAAACTTATAAGCTAATTTACGATATCGCTCCAAAAACATTAGTTTGGGGAGTTGGTCCATCTGAAGCTCGATGGATTGGAAACGAAGAGGGACGCGCAGGAAAAACCAATTGGTCGTTACTTCGTCAAAAAGATGAATTGGCTGGAAAAGTACATTATAGCGAATTCATGTCTGGACATGAAGACGGTGAAAAATGGGTTCCTGGCGAAGCCGATGTTTCGATCAGGCCAGGATGGTTTTATCATTCTGTTGAAGACGATAAGGTTCGTTCGCTGGACGAAATGGTCGATATTTATTACGAATCGATTGGACGAAATGCTACTTTATTATTAAATCTTCCTGTTGATACTCGCGGTCTGGTTCATGAAAATGACGAAGCGAGATTGAAAGAATTGGTTGCTACAATTAAAGCCGATTTCAAAAAAGAACTATTAGCGGGAAATCAGGTTCAAGCTTCAAACATTCGCGGAAATGATTCTAATTTTGGACCTCAGAATGTAATTGACGGAGATAAAAATACGTATTGGGCAACCGACGATAAAGTAAAACTAGCTACAATCGAATTTACGTTTAAAAAGCCAACTGCAATCAATAGAATTTTACTTCAAGAGTATATTAAACTTGGGCAACGTGTAAAAGAATTTTCTGTTGAGGCAAAAGTGGATGGACAATGGAAAACGATTGCCAACGAAACTACAATTGGTTACAAAAGAATTCTTCGATTAGATCGTGTTACAGCTTCTGCAATAAGAGTTAATATTTTAGATGCTAAAGCAGGATTTGTAATCAGTACAATTCAAGCGTATAATGCTCCGACTTTCGTTAAGGAACCTCAAATTCTTCGTGATAAAAATGGTTTGGTTACGATTAAATCGGAAAGCGGCAATGCTGTTTATTATTCGCTTGACGGAAAAAATCCTTCAGAAAAAAGTACTTTATACAAAGCGCCATTTGTATACAATAAAGCAGTAGAAATTAAAGCTATTTCGAGAAATACAAAAGAGAAAATCAACAGCGCCATAAAAACAGCCAAATATGGTGTTTCTAAAGAAAAATGGAGCGTGATTTCTATTTCAAGCGGAGATGATAAATCGGTTGAAAGAATTATTGATGGAGATGCCAATACCGATTGGGGATTTGGAAATAACGAAAATAAACTGCCTCAAGCAATCATTATCGATATGGGCGAAGCAAGAGAAATAAAAGGCTTTACATACACGCCACAGCAAGTTGGAAATAATTTGAATTTGATTTCGAATTATGAATTCTATACCAGCGAAGATAATATTACTTGGACAAAACAATCAGAAGGAGAATTCTCTAACATCAAACACAATCCAATTGAGCAGCTTAAGAGTTTTACTGCGGTAAAAGCAAGATTTTTACGATTTGTTGCTACAGCTGCTGTAGGAAAAGGGCAAACCGTTTCAATTGCTGAAATTGGGGTAATTGAATAAATGCTTCTTTGCGAAGTTAAAATAACTTAGCACATCTTATTTTGTCTTTTGCCGAAGCGCAGTCGTTATTAGTCGAATTTTTGAGAGGAACGGATAATTTAATTCTACTTTTATTTTAGAAATTAAATGACAAGGCATATGATTAAAGAAGATATAGGTTTTAGAGAAGCAGGGAAATTTGAAGAAACTCGTTTTGAGAAAATTCACAATGTTATTTTCGAATCGTCGCAAGAAGCTTCTTTACTTGTCGCGCAAGAAATTGCCAATTTAATTCAGAGAAAAAACGAGCTAAACGAACCATGTGTTTTAGGTTTGGCTACAGGTTCTTCGCCAATTAAGGTTTATGAAGAATTGGTTAGAATGCACAAAGAGGAAGGTTTAAGTTTTGAAAATGTTGTGACTTTTAACTTAGATGAATATTATCCGATGGATAAAAATGATATTCAGAGTTATTATCATTTTATGCACGAACATTTATTTCATCATGTAAATATTCTTCCTAAAAATATAAATATTCCAGACGGGCAGGTGAGTGCCGAGGAATTACAGCAATATTGCATCGATTATGAGATGAAAATTAAATCGTACGGCGGATTAGATTTTCAGCTTTTAGGAATCGGTAGAACAGGACACATTGGGTTTAATGAACCAGGTTCTCATGTGAATTCGGGAACTAGAAGTATTACTTTGGATCATATCACGAGAGTCGATGCGGCTTCTTCTTTTTTAGGAATTGACAATGTTCCGAGAAAAGCCATAACAATGGGAATTGGAACCGTTAGAAATGCAAAAAGAATTGTTTTGCTTGGCTGGGGAATCAGTAAAGCAGGAATTATAAAAAAGACAATCGAAGGGGAAGTTTCTTCGCAAGTTCCAGCTACGTATTTGCAAGAGCATAACAACACAACATTTGTTCTAGATACAGAAGCTTCGTCTGAACTAACAAGAGTAAAAACACCATGGTTGGTAAAGTCTTGTGTTTGGACAGATGAGTTAAAATTAAAAGCGGTGGCTTGGTTAAGTGAGTTGACGAAGAAACCTTTCCTAAAACTGACGGATAAAGATTATAACGACAACGGAATGTCGAGTCTTTTGACGGAGGAAGGAACTGCATACGATTTGAATATTAAAATGTTCAATAAAATGCAGCAAACCATCACGGGATGGCCGGGCGGAAAACCCAATGCTGATGATACGTACAGACCGGAGCGTTCCACGCCGGAAAAGAAAAGAATTATCATTTTCAGCCCGCATCCAGATGATGATGTGATTTCAATGGGAGGTACATTCGACCGTTTGGTAGAGCAGGGGCACGAGGTTCATGTTGCTTATCAGACTTCTGGAAATATTGCGGTTTCAGATGTTGAAGCTTTAAAGTTTGCAGAAATTTCGAAAGCATTACATCCAGATTCTAGAATGTCTGATAAAATAATCGATTTTCTTCAGACCAGAACTGGAAACGAAATTGACTCGTTAGAAGTTAGAAAATTAAAAGGATTAATAAGAAGAAGCGAATCTTTTGGAGCAACTCGTTACATTG
This sequence comes from Flavobacterium tyrosinilyticum, assembly GCF_023656565.1. GTDB lineage: Bacteria > Bacteroidota > Bacteroidia > Flavobacteriales > Flavobacteriaceae > Flavobacterium > Flavobacterium tyrosinilyticum. The sequence continues at coordinate 96,682 of NZ_JAMOKG010000003.1, read as the reverse complement.
GTTTGCCAGATTCTAACGTAAACTTTTTAGATCTTCCGTTTTACGAAACAGGAACGGTTAAAAAGAATAATCTTTCAGATGCAGATGTTGACATTATGTGTGACATTATTGAAAGAATAAAACCGCATCAAATTTATGCCGCTGGAGATTTAGCAGATCCGCACGGAACTCATAAAGTATGTTTAGACAGTTTGTTTGAAGCTTTGAAAAGACTAAAAAACAAAAGCTTTATGGATGATTGCTGGGTTTGGTTATACCGAGGCGCATGGCATGAATGGGAATCGTACCAAATTGACATGGCAGTACCAATGAGTCCTGACCAAGTTTTAAAGAAACGTCATGCTATTTTTTATCACCAGTCTCAAAAAGACGGCGTTATGTTTCAAGGTGATGACAGTAGAGAGTTTTGGGTTCGAGTTGAAGATAGAAATAGATTGACTGCAGAAAAATATCACAGCTTAGGTTTAGCAGATTATTCGGCTATTGAAGCGTTTAAAAGATATCACTTTTAGTTTTTTGCAGCATAAAGATAATAGACTATTTCATGGTTTATTTTGGTTAGTTACCTATAATTGAGAGAAAATGCGGTCGTGGTTGGCCGCATTTTCGTTTTCTATGCGTTTTGCGTCTTTTACCGACGAGATTTTTTTTACCGCAAAGTTTTTTTTACCGCAAAGAGCGCAAAGTACGCAAAGTTCGCTAAGATTTTTTATTTTTAAGTCTTGATGAAAACGCAAAGCTATGTTCTTAAAAATATAGCCACAGATTATGCAGATTAACACAGATTTAAAAAATCCTTTTAATCCTAATAATCTGTGGCTAAAAAAAACTTTGTGAACTTTGTGAACTTTGCGTGCTTTGCGGTTAAGCCTTTATATAGATGAATTAAGGATTTTCTGTTTTACTTCATCAATATAAGATCTTCCTATAACGTATCGAAGTCCTTCAATTTCAATGCTGTTTCCTTCAACTGCATCAATTTTGTCAATTGCAATCGTATAAGACCGGTGGATTCTGATAAAATCTCTCTCTGGCAATAAACTTGTAAAATCAGATAAAGTGCTGTGAATGATAAACTTTCCAGAAGTTGTACTGATTTTTAAATAGTCCTTTAAGCTTTCTATAACCAGAATTTCGTTCAAGAAAATCTTTTTCATTTTTTTCTTGTCGATTTTCACGAAAATGAAAGGATTCTCTTTGCTATTTTCCTGCGGAAGCTTGGTTGTATTATTGAGACGTTTGTTGATTTTGTTTACTGCTTTCATTAATCTAGGAAACTCAATTGGTTTTACCAGATAATCTAACACATCAAGCTCGTAAGTTTCAATCGCAAACTGATCGTAAGCACTTGTAATAATAAGTAAAGGAGGATTTTCTAAACTTTTAATGAAATTAATACCGTCCAAAACAGGCATGTTAATGTCTAAAAAAATTACATCTATAGTATTGTTTTTCAAGAAATTTAATCCTTCGATAGAATTGCTAAAAGTATTTATCAATTCTAAATCTTCAATCTGTTCAATATAATTTTTAATAACGTTTATTGCCAATGGCTCATCATCGATAATTAAACACTTTATTTTCATTTGTACTGTTATTTTTGGCCGATATGTGGTTTTTTGTAGGTATAGTTTTCTAAACTTATAAAAGTTGGGGTTATGTGACTTTTATAACTAGTTTAACGACAAAAATATTCTTTTTATTTTTAAATGAAAGCTTATAGTCACTTTTATTATATCCTAATTCGAGTCTTTTTTTTACGTTTTCAATACCTATACCACTTGACTTGTTAAAATTATCTTTATGTACGGTAAATTCGGGCATTGGGTTTGAAATGGTGAAATATAAAAAATCTCCTTTTACTTTAAATCTAATGTCAATTAAAACATTTCCAGTGTTTTTGTTCACGCCATGCTTAAAAGCATTTTCGACGAAAGTCAATAGAAGGACTGGAGAAATTTCTTTATCGTGAATATCTCCAGAAATAGACATGTCTACTTCTAGTCGTTCTCCGTTTCTAATTCTTTCCAGATCCAAATAATTCTGAATGCACATAATCTCATTTTCGAGAGTTTGTTTTTTGCCTTTTGTTTCATAAAGCATATAGCGCATCAATTCAGAAAGCTTTAAAACGATTTTTGGCGTTTTGTTTGATTTTTCTACAGAAAGAGAATAAATGTTATTTAAGGTATTAAAGAAAAAATGTGGAGAAATCTGTGACTTCAAAAACAACAATTCGGTTTCTAGCTGCGATTTTTCTAAATCTGTCACACGTCTTTGTTCTTTTAAGAAATCTAAAGTGATTTTAATTGCGGTAACAAAAGTCATCACATACAATTCACCCATCATCATATCTATCGTGTAATTGAGTGTAAGTGTACTGATGGTCTGCGGGCCTTCAGGCCAAACGTCGTGTGTAATCAGTAGGTAAGTCAGATTAAATTTTAAAACAACCATGACAAAAATCGCTGACAATACACTTATAATATATAGGACGTACTTTTTGCGGTAAATAAAGTGAGGCATTAAAACCAAAATATTTAGATAACACAATGCCATGTGAATTGGAAATCCGAGTAAAGTGGTTTTTAATGAATAAACATAATCATTAAAATAGCTTCCCCAGCGGAATGTATTGAATACAAAATACGTTAGCCAAAAGTAAACATGATAACGTATGGGTAAACTATAAGGTTTTTTTGAGTTGAAAATCATAATCGTAGAATAGAATGTCGTTTGTTACTATTTTTTGATGTTTAGAGCTGTTTAAATGTCGTCCGTCTAAAAATATTTTGGTAAAAGTTGAATTTATCTAAATTTAAAGTTAAATTAATATTGTTTTGATATGAGGAAAATTACTCTGCTTTCTCTGACGGTAATTTTAACTGCAAGTTGCAAAATAAATGTAGATAAAAATCAACATAAACAAAGTTTTGCAACAAATTATGTAGATCCTTTTATAGGTACAGGTGGGCACGGACATACATATCCGGGTGCAACAGTTCCGTTTGGGATGCTACAAGTGAGTCCAGATAATGGGGTTTCTAGCTGGGACTGGTGCTCGGGCTATCATTATTCTGACTCGATAGTTTCTGGATTTAGTCATTTACATTTAAGCGGGACAGGAATCGGTGATTTGGCAGACATTTTATTTATGCCGACAAACAAAAAGTTAGACTTAACCGCCAAAGCCGCTTCACGCGATTTCTTACCGTATAAATCAAAATATAATCATGTTAACGAAAAAGCAATACCGGGTTATTACCAAGTTTTTCTTGAAGATCCTAAAATCAATGTAGAATTAACTTCTACGCAAAGAACCGCATACCATAAGTATACCTATAATAATAACGATACGCAATCTGTTGTTGTCGATTTAGGTTTTGCCATTAACTGGGACAAAGCGGTAAAAACTGCCATTACAGTTGAAGACCAAAATACCATTAGCGGTTACCGTTATAGTACGGGTTGGGCAAAAAATCAGAAAGTGTTTTTTGTAGCCAAGTTTTCTAAGCCTATAATAGAATCTATTATTACTGCTGATAAGAAAGTAGTTTCAGGCTCAAATGCTGAAGGTGAAAACACTGCTCTGCAATTATTCTTCGACGGCAAAAACTCAAAAGAATTAGGCGTTAAAGTGGCGCTTTCTTCTGTAAGTATCGCTAATGCGAAAGACAATTTAGACGCTGAAAGTCAGAATTTTGAGAAAGCAAAATCTGATGCGACTCTAGATTGGAATAAAGCTTTAAGTAAAATTACAGTTGAGACTCCAGTTGATTCTTTAAAAACCATTTTCTATACCGCTTTATATCATGCTCAAGTTGCACCGGTAACATATAGCGATAAAAATGGGCAATTTAGAAGAGAAGACGATAAAATTATTACTGCTAAAGATTATACCGCTTATTCTACATTATCGCTTTGGGATACATTTAGAGCAGAAAACCCATTGCTGAACTTGTTAGAACCGACAAAAGTTTCCGATTTAGTTAATTCGATGTTAGCGTATTATGAAACCAAAAAGATACTTCCAGTTTGGACATTATACGCTAATGAAACTAATACGATGACAGGATATCATTCGATTCCAGTTATTGTGGATGCTTATATGAAAGGTATTAAAGGTTTTGATGCAGAAAAAGCTTTTGAAGCGATGAAAGCTACAATGATGCAGGACGAACGCGGCTTGGATTTCTACAAAAAATACGGTTACATTCCTTATAATTTATTAGACGAATCGGTTACCATTACTTTAGAATATGCTTATGATGATTGGTGTGTGGCTCAAATGGCGAAAGCCTTAGGAAAAACAGCTGATTATGATTTTTTCTCAAAACGCTCAAAAGCATACGAATATTTATTTGATGCCAAATCTGGTTTCATGAGAGGAAAATCGGAAGATGGAAAATCTTGGAACGAACCTTTCGATCCAAAACATTCCAATCACAGAGAACATACCGATTATACCGAAGGAAATGCTTGGCAACACAGCTGGTTTGTACCTCATAATGTAGATGATTTTATTAAGCTTCATGGAGGAAACGATATTTTTACAAAACGTTTAGAACAATTATTTACAGAGAGTTCTGAGATTACAGGAAATAATGTTTCTGCAGATATTTCTGGTTTGATCGGACAATATGCACATGGTAATGAGCCAAGTCACCATATTGCTTACATGTTTAATCATGCAGGTCAGCCTTGGAGAACGCAATATTGGGTGCGTCATATTTTGGATACACAATATAATACGACTGCAAATGGTCTAAGCGGGAACGAAGACTGCGGACAAATGTCGGCTTGGTATGTATTCAGCTCAATGGGGTTGTACCCAATGAATCCAGCTTCTGGTGAATACGAAATTGGAAGTCCGATTTTTGAGAAATCGACTTTAAATCTTCCAAATGGAAAAACTTTTGTAATTGAAGCAGAGAATGTTTCAAACAAAAACTTCTATATCCAATCGGTTACTTTGAACGGAAAAGCATTTAATAAAACAGCCATTTCTCACCAAGAAATGCAAAAAGGCGGTGTACTTCATTTTGTAATGGGAGCGCAGCCAAACAAAAACTGGGGTCTGAACTAACTAATTCAAAATAAATAATTTAATGAACATAATAGACGTATCAATCATTTTAATCTATATCGTACTCTCGGTCGGTATCGGAATCTGGATTTCAAGAAAAGCATCAAAAGGACTTGACGATTATTTCCTTGGTGGGAAATCAATCAAATGGTATTTTTTAGGATTGAGCAATGGCTCGGGAATGTTTGATGTTTCGGGAACTTCCTGGATGATTGGAGTTTTATTTTTATATGGTGTAAAAAGCTTCATGTTTATGTGGCTTTGGCCAATTTGGAATCAGATTTTTGTGATGATGTTCCTTGCGGTCTGGATTAGAAGATCGAAAGTAATGACGGGTTCTGAATGGATTTTAACTCGTTTTGGAAGCGACAAAGCAGGAAAAGCATCACATATTATTGTAGCGATTTTTGCTATTATTTCGACAATTGGTTTCATCGCGTATTTCTTCGTTGGAATTGGAAAATTTGTAACGATCATTCTTCCTTGGGATTTAACAGTTCATATGAATGGTTCTGTTTTCTTAACATCAGAACAAGCTTATGCATTGTTAATTATTTTCTTAACTACCATTTATACGGTTAAAGGGGGAATGTTTTCTGTTGTGGCGACAGAGGTTGTACAATATATTATTATGATTGTTGCGGGAGTTTTAATCGCGGGTTATGCATTCATTAATTATACAGATATTCAAATTAATTCGGTAATTACGCCAGAGTGGAAAAATGTTTTCTTTGGATGGGAATTTGAAACACAATGGAGCGATAAATTCGAAACGTTCAACAGATTAATTGATACGGAAGGTTATAAAATGTTTGGAGCTTTCATCGGAATGACGCTTTTCAAAGGGTTCTTCGCGAGTGTTGCAGGACCAACTCCAAGCTACGATTTACAGCGTGTTCTTTCGACAAAATCGGTAAAAGAAGCAGCTTACATGAGTGGTTTTACCAACTTAATTTTATTCATTCCGAGATATTTATTGATCACAGGAATTGTGGTTATTGCTTTAGTGAATTTAGCGCCAGAATTAAATGCAAACGTTAATCTTACTGGAGCAGATTTAGAATTATTAATGCCTAAAGTGGTCAATCTTTATATTCCAGTTGGTATTAAAGGGATTCTTCTAGCAGGATTATTAGCCGCTTTCATGTCTGGATTCTCCGCTTTTGTAAATGCAGGGCCAGCATATATTGTAAATGATATTTATAAAAAATACTTTAAACCAGTTGCTTCAAATCAGCACTATATTAAAGTAAGTCAGATTTCTTCTTTCTTAGTTGTTGGTCTTGGAGTTTTCATGGGATTCTTCGCAGATTCGATCAACTCGTTAACACTTTGGATTACAAGTGCTCTTTACGGAGGTTACGTTGCAGCGAACTTCTTAAAATGGATTTGGTGGCGTTTTAACGGATGGGGTTATTTCTGGGGAATGGTCGGCGGATTAATTGCAGCTTCTCTTCAATTCGTTTTAGATCAAAACAAAGGAAATCTAGCAGCAGGAACATTTTTGCATGATCTTTCGCAAGTGCCATCGATTTACTTATTCCCATTAATTTTTGGAATGTCAATTTTAGGTTGTCTTTTGGGAACTTATTTAAGTAAACCAACTGATATCGAAGTTTTAAAATCTTTCTATTCAAACGTAAGACCTTGGGGATTCTGGGGGCCAGTTTACAAACAATTAAAAGCGGAAGATCAATCTTTCCAAAAAAATAATGATTTCTATCTAGATATGATGAATTGTGTAATTGGTATTGTATGGCAGTCAAGCATGATCCTGCTTCCGATTTATTTCATTATTAGAGATTATCCAAAAGCTGGAGTTGCATTGGTGGTTTTCTTAGTGACGACTACGGTGTTGAAGTTTACTTGGTTGGATAGAGTTAGGAAGATTGAAGAGTAGAGAGAACAAAGAAGCGAGAGGCAAGATTTTCTTGTTGTAAATATTTAAACACATAGAAACATAGATTTTCTAGGCTTTGAAAAAGTTAAGAGAAAGAAACTAGTTTCTCACACATAGATTTAAACATAGCCCGTAGTTTCAACTACGGGAACGCAAAGATTGGTCGTGCTGCTACGTACAATAACTTTGACAAAGTTTTTTAACCATGCAGTTTGTCATTTCGAGGAACGAGACCCGAGCGATAGCGAATAGGCGAAGCAAATCACACACGAAACTCGACAAAGATTAGCGGCATTGATTGTCGAAATAGATTGCGGAGCTTCTAGTGTGATCCTTCCTTCGTCAGGATGACAAGATTGAGTGGAGAATACGAAATAAACATCTAGCTATGTGATTTATTCAAAGTGAAAAGCCTTTGAACGTTCCAAAAAACTATGTCTCTATGTGTTTAAAAGAGAATAAAAGAATAAAAAACTAATAAATAAAAAAAACAAAAAATGAGTACTATTCCTTGGCAAGACAGACCCGAAAACAGTAAAGATGTAATGTGGAGATATTCTGAGAATCCAATTATCGACAGATATTCGATTCCTTCATCAAACAGTATATTCAATAGTGCAGTTGTACCTTTTGGAGACGGATATGCTGGGGTTTTCAGATGTGATAATAAAGCAGTTCAGATGAATATTTTTGCTGGTTTCAGTAAAGATGGTATCAATTGGGACATCAACCACGAACCAATTGAGATGAAATCTGGAAATACAGAAATGATCGAATCGGCCTATAAATATGATCCTCGTGTGGTTTGGATCGAAGATCGTTACTGGATTACTTGGTGTAACGGTTACAACGGACCAACAATTGGTATTGGTTATACTTTCGATTTTAAAGAATTTTTCCAATGCGAAAATGCCTTTTTACCATTCAACAGAAACGGAGTCTTATTCCCACAAAAAATCAACGGAAAATACGCGATGTTAAGCCGTCCAAGTGATAACGGCCACACGCCATTTGGAGATATCTGGATTAGCTACAGCCCAGATATGAAATATTGGGGAGAACATAGATTGGTTATGAAACCAAGTCCGTTCGAAAAAAGTGCTTGGCAATGTACAAAAGTGGGAGCAGGGCCAATCCCAATTTTAACTGAAGAAGGTTGGTTAATGATTTACCACGGAGTTATTAATACTTGCAACGGTTTCCGTTATGCAATGGGTTCAGCACTTTTAGATGTTGATTCGCCAGACCAAGTAAAATACAGAACACAACCTTATTTATTAGGGCCAGCAGAAACTTATGAAATGGTTGGAGATGTGCCAAACGTAGTATTCCCTTGCGCTGCTTTACATGATGTAGAAGAAGATAAATTAGCAGTTTATTACGGTGCGGCTGATACTCACGTAGCAATCGCTTTCGGAAAATTAAGTGAAGTAATTCAGTTTACAAAAGATAATAGTTTATAATATAAAGATGCATAGTAGAAGTAAATTATTGTCCCTTGCCGTTTTTTTTGTTGGATTGATGGGTTATTCGCAATCTGAAAAAGAGGTTACACCCAAAAGTTATATTGCGTATAAGACTTCAAAAGAAATTGTTATTGACGGAGACGGGGCAGATAAAGACTGGGAAAAAGCAGCTTGGACAACACCTTTTGTCGACATAGAAGGCGTTGAAAAACCAAAATACAATACTCAGGTCAAAATGCTTTGGGACGATAATTACTACTATATCCTGGCAAAAATAGAAGAGCCTCACGTTTGGGCAAATCTAAGACAACGCGATACGATTATTTTTTATAATAATGATTTTGAGGTTTTTATTGATCCAGATAATGATACTCATAATTATTATGAATTAGAAATAAATGCGTTAAACACCGCTTGGGATTTATTTATTAATAAACCTTACAGAGAAAAAAATACGGTTTTAAACGATTGGAATATTACAGGTTTAAAATCGGCTGTAAAGATTGACGGAACTTTAAATAATGCTTCAGATATTGATAAAGGCTGGACATTAGAAATAGCTATTCCGTGGTCAGTTTATAAAACATCTTATTTCGACGATATTGTTCCGAAAGATAAATTTTGGAAAGTCAATTTCTCTAGAGTGAATTGGCAGCATTCAGTTATCGACGGAAAATACGAACGTAAAAAAGATTCAGAAGGGAAGTTTCTCCCAGAATACAATTGGGTTTGGTCGCCTATGGGAGTGATAAATATGCATGAGCCCGAAAAATGGGCTTATGTATACTTCTCTTCAAAAGAAATAGGAGGACAGGATACTTTTACAATTCCGCAGGAAGAAAAAGTAAAATGGGAACTGTATACGTTGTATCGCGCTCAAAAAAGATATTTCGAAAAGAATAAATCTTGGGCGAAATCACTGCAAAGTATCAGTAAAAAAAATATAGTGGTTGACGGAAAGACTTTAAAGCCAATTTTAGAAAATCATTCATCAGGATTTAATATCTTGGTAAAAAGTCCTTTTTCAAACAAAACCTTAATAATTAAAGAAGATGGTAAAATTATTACGAACGAGTAAGTTGCAAAAACTATCAAAAGTTTTAGTATTAGCGCTATCGCTGAGTCTATTCTCTTGCGGACAAAAAGAAACCAAAGATCAGGAAAATGGTAAATTCACTTTTGGAGTTTGGACCACTGCTGACGCTAAAAAATCGGATGCAGATTATTCTAAAGAATTCAAAAAATACAAAGACGGCGGAATCGATGAAGTTTTAATTAACACGCAAACCGATCCGAAACTATTAGCAAGACTAGTTCCGCTTGCAACAAAAGAAGGACTAAAAGTTCACGCTTGGATTATGGCGATGAATCGCCCAAATGATTCGATTGCTTTACAGCATCCAGACTGGTATCAAGTAAGCAAAGAAGGAAAATCTTGCTTTGATAATCGTCCGTATGTAGATTATTACCAATGGCTTTGCCCAACTAAAGAAGAATCTAGAAACCACGTTTTAGGATTGGTTGAAGGTTTGGCAAAAGTTGAAGGAATCGAAAGTGTACACTTAGATTACATTCGTTTCCCAGATATTTTCTTGCCAATCAGTTTATTGCCAAAATACAACTTGGTTCAGGATGTAGAATTACCACAATTTGATTTCTGTTATTGTGATGCCTGCGTAAGCAAATTCGAAAAAGAACATCATAAAAACCCCAAAAAGAGCCACAATACTTCTATTGATATGGAGTGGAAAAACTTCAGATTAAATGCTGTAAAAGCGGTGGTTGACGATGCCTATAAAATCGCTCACAAATACAATAAAAAATTAACGGCAGCCGTATTTCCTTATCCAGAAATGGCAGATCATATGGTACGCCAGCGTTGGGATAAATGGAATATTGATGAAGTATATCCAATGATTTATCATAGTTTTTATGATGAAGAAATTGACTGGGTAGGTTATGCAACCAAACAAGGTGTAGCCGATTTAGAAGGAAAGCCAACGAAAGTAAATACAGGAATTTATATTCCAGGTTTAAAATCGGATGCAGAATTGAAAGAAGCAATTTTAGAAGCTAAGAAAAATGGCGCAACCGGAGTTTCATTTTTTGACGGAAATGCTTTATCAGAGAGTAATTTAAAAACAATTAACTCGGTAAAAGCATCGTTGTAGTCGATTTTACTGGGATTAAAAATTATTACTGATTAATTTAGCAACATCAAGAACACGTAGTTTCTAAAAGTTGAATTAAAACCAAAAGACATGTCAAATAGAAGAGATTTTATTAAGAAAACCACTTTAGGCACCTTAGCCATTAGTTCTGTTTTGGGCGTAAGCGGATTTGCTGCAAATCACGAAAATGAACCAGAAGCTGAATCAAAAGAAAAAAAACAGACTAAACCGATCATCATCTCGACATGGAATCATGGTTTGCCTGCAAATAAAGAATCTTGGAAGAATTTAAAAGAAGGAAAATCGGCTTTAGATGCCATCGAAGCTGGAATGAAAATACCTGAAGCAGATCCGAATGTCCGCAGTGTGGGTTACGGAGGATATCCGGATCGCGAAGGGAAAGTGACTCTTGATGCGTGTATCATGGATCATAACAGTAATTGCGGATCTGTTTGTTTCCTTCAAGGAATTAAACATCCCATTTCTGTGGCAAAAAGAGTGTTGCAAAACACACCTCACGTTATGTTAGCAGGGCAAGGAGCATTGCAATTTGCTTTGTCTGAAGGTTTTAAAGAAGAAAATTTATTAACTCCAGAATCTGAAAAAGACTGGAAAAAATGGTTGGAAGATTCAAAATACAAGCCAGTTATTAATATAGAAAATCACGATACCATAAGTATGCTAATGTTAGACCAAGATGGCAATCTTTCTGGCGGATGTACCACAAGTGGTGCTGCTTGGAAGATGCACGGACGCGTCGGTGACTCCCCAATAATCGGCGCGGGTCTTTTCTTGGACAACGAAGTGGGAGCCGCAGCGGCAACTGGTTTGGGAGAAGCGGTAATTAGAACTGCCGGAAGCGCTATGGTTGTCGAATTAATGCGTCAGGGAAAATCTCCTTACGATGCTTGTAAAGAAATTACAGAACGTATTTACAACAAACATAAAAACCACAAAGACATGGAATACCTGCAAGTTGGTTTTATTGCTTTGAATAAAAACGGAGAATACGCAGGTTACAGCTTAAGATCAGGATTTAATTACGCCGTTTCTGATGACGCAAAAGGTCACAGAATGGAAGACGCGAAATTTAAAATGTCTTGGGATAAATAAAACTGGGCGTAAATGTTTTTAAACACATATAAACATAGAATTGTATTGTGTTTAGAGGCGTTTCACTCTTAATAAATAACATAACGAATTGAGAACTTTGTCAAAGTTTCAAACTTTGACAAAGTTTTACGCAACAGTTTGTCATTCCGAGGAACGAGGAATCACACTCGGGATTCGACACAGATTGAAATATGCGCAATATTTGTCATTCCGAGGAACGAGGAATCTCCGCAAGAAACTCTACAAAGATTGGCGAGTTGCGTTCAGGAGCTTTCAGTCGAAATGACAAACAAAAACTAAAAAACTATACCTCTAAAAGCAGCTTTATAAGTAACTTTTAAAGAAACCAAAAAACAAAGAATGAAAAAATTACTATTCCTATTAACCCTAATCACTTCAATTTTCTCGGCTCGTGCGCAGAAAGTTTATACTGAAAATGATATTCATATCATTCCAAAACCGAGTCAGACTTTTATTAAAACAGGAGTTTTTGAATTTACAAAAGAGACAAAGTTTGTGGTTAACGGAGATTTCCAGAAAGACGCTACAAATGCTTTGGCATCAAAATTTGAGACCGCTGCAGGATGGAGACCAGAAGTTACGACAAAAGCTCCTGCGAGTAATTATGTTTTGCTGAAAACAGATCCGAACTTAAAAAATGAGGCTTATGTTTTGGATGTAAATCCAACTAATATTGTTATTTCTGCTAAAGGAAATAATGGATTCTTATATGCTTTAGAAAGTGTTAGACAATTGCTTCCTGAAGCCATCGAAAGTAAATTTGCGATTAGTTCTGCAAAATGGCAGATTCCAAGCTTGACCATTAATGATGAGCCTCGTTTTAAATGGAGAGGTTTAATGCTGGATTTATCACGTCATTTCTTCGATAAAAATTATGTTTTAGCCACAATCGATCGTTTGGCAGCCCATAAAATGAATGTTCTGCACATGCACTTAGTTGATGATCAGGGGTGGAGAATTGAAATTAAAAAATATCCAAAACTAACAGAGGTTGGTGCTTGGAGAGTAGATCAAGAAAATGTTTCTTGGAATGCCAGATTAACGACAAATCCTGATGAAAAAGGAACTTACGGCGGATTTTTTACGCAAGACGAATTAAAGGAAATCGTAAAATATGCAGCGACAAAAGGAATTGAAGTGATTCCAGAAATCGAAATGCCGGCTCACGTAAGCAGTGCCATTGCAGCTTATCCAGAGTTGGCTTGTTTTAATCAGAGAATTGGAGTTCCTTCAGGCGGAGTTTGGCCTTTGACCGATATTTATTGTGCTGGAAAAGAAACTACGTTCGAATTTTTGCAAAATGTAATTGATGAAGTAATTACTATTTTCCCTTCAAAATACATTCATATTGGTGGTGATGAAGCAACTAAAACCAATTGGGCAAAATGTCCGCACTGCCAAAAAAGAATCAAAGACGAGCGTTTGAAAAGTGTTGACGAATTACAGAGCTACTTTGTAAAACGCATGGAAAAATATATCAATTCAAAAGGTAAAAAAGTTATCGGTTGGGATGAAATTTTAGAAGGCGGTTTAGCTCCAGATGCGACAGTAATGAGCTGGAGAGGAACAAAAGGCGGAATTGAAGCAGCAGATCAAGGTCATGACGTAATTATGACACCAGAAACACCTTGTTATTTCAACTTTTACCAAGGTCCTCAAAACGAAGAACCTTTAGCTTTTGATGCTTATAATCCGTTAAGTGAAGTGTACAAATTTGATCCTGTAGTTTCAACTATGACGCCACAGGAAGCAGCACACGTTTTAGGCGGACAAGCTAATTTATGGGCAGAACATATCGCGGGACCAAAAGATTCTGAATATATGATTTTTCCAAGATTAGCGGCTTTGTCTGAAACCTTATGGAGTCCGAAAGAGAAACGTAACTGGAATGATTTTACATCAAGATTGTTTTCAATGTTCAAACGTTACGATTATCAAGGATTGAACTATGCGAAAAGCGCGTATTTGGTAACCGCTTCTTCAACAGCAGATTTGGCCAATAAACAAATCAAAGTGGAATTGAAAAATGAGTTCCCAAATCCAGATATACGCTATGTTTTAGGAAACCAAAGCATTGATCATCATGCTATAAAATATACAACTCCAATTGAAATTGCAGCAACTACTGTTTTAAAAGCTTCTTTATTTCAAGACGAAAAACCAGTTGGAAAAACATTTACGGACACAATTGTTTTCCATAAAGGATTTGCAAAAAAAGTGAAATACTTAACGCCTTTCAACCAGAGTTATAAAGGAGATGCTAATACAATGATAAATGCCATTCGCGGAAGCAAAAATTTCCATGACGGACAATGGCAAGCTTGGCTGGTTAATGATATGGAATTGGTAATCGATTTGGAGAAAGTAGAAAGTATAGAACAAGTTACAGTTGGAGCTTTAGAAAGTCAAGGTGCTGGAGTTAATTTCCCAATTCAAGTAAAAGTGTTGATTTCTACAGACGGAATTAAATATACGCAAGTAGGTAAAATAATGCGTCCGTATGCTGTAAATCCAGTTCCGGAATTGAAAGATTTTAAAATTAATTTCCAGAAACAAAATGCACGTTTTGTAAAAGTAATTGGAGGTAATTTAAAGAAAAGTCCAAAAGGAGAAAGCTCTTGGTTGTTTGTGGATGAAATTTTGGTGAATTAATTTTTTAGCTATTGCCTCAATAGTTTTATAAAGTAGAATTATTAAAGAGTAACTCTCTGTAGTATTTGATTATCTAAGTCGTTTACTACTTTAAGATTGCAATTTTTTAAGTTTATAAATGTATAATCTGAAAAAGAATGAATAAGATATTATTTAAGCTCGGAGTATTATTGATTTGCTTGATGCCGTTTTTTACTGTGGCACAAAGCAAAGGATTTTCTATATCTAATGGAGAATTTAAACAAGATGGGAAAATTATTAAAATACATTCGGGAGAAATGCACTACGAGCGTATTCCTAAAGAATATTGGAAACATAGGTTGCAAATGATTAAAGCTATGGGATTGAATACCGTGGCAACCTATGTGTTTTGGAATTATCACGAAGTAGAGCCAGGTGTATGGGATTTTAAAACAGGAAATAAAAATTTAGCAGAGTTTGTACGTCTTGCTAAAAGTGAAGGATTGTATGTAATTCTTAGACCAGGCCCGTATGCCTGTGGTGAATGGGAATTTGGAGGATACCCTTGGTGGTTGCAAAATAATCCAGATTTAGTAATTCGTACCAATAATAAAGCATTTTTAGAAGCTTGCAAAACCTATCTTGAACATTTGTATGCAGAGGTAAAAGGACTTTTTGCTAATCAAGGAGGACCAATTATTATGGTTCAGGCTGAAAATGAATTTGGTTCTTATGTTTCTCAAAGAACCGATATTAGTGCTGAGGATCATAAAGCATATAAAACTGCAATTTACAATATGCTTAAAGAAACTGGGTTTCCAGAGCCTTTTTTTACTTCTGACGGTACTTGGTTGTTTGAAGGCGGTGCTGTTGAAGGCGTGCTGCCAACTGCAAATGGAGAATCAAATATAGAAAATTTAAAAAAACAGGTTGATAAATACCATAAAGGGCAGGGACCTTACATGGTCGCAGAGTTTTATTCTGGCTGGTTGGATCATTGGGCGGAACCATTTATTAAAATAGGATCTGAGGAGATTGCCAGTCAAACTAAAAAGTACCTTGATGCAGGCGTTTCTTTTAATTATTATATGGTGCATGGCGGTACTAATTTTGGATTTACCTCTGGAGCAAATTATAATGAAGAAAGTGATATTCAGCCTGACATTACAAGCTATGATTATGATGCGCCTATTAGCGAAGCAGGTTGGGCAACACCAAAATTCATGGCTATACGTGAAATCATGCAAAAGTATTCTAAAGCAAAATTAGCACCGATTCCAGAGAAAATACCAGTTACAAAATATCCTAATCAGCTGATCAAATCGAGTATGGATGTTTTAAGTTGGATCAAAAAAGAAAAAGCGGTTGTAAATGATCAGCCCTTAACATTTGAAAAATTAGGTCAGGGAAATGGATATGTTTTATATCGTAAAAGATTTACGCAACCCATTTCTTCTGGCAAATTAAAGATTGAAGGATTGAGAGACTTTGCTACAGTTTATGTGAATGGAGTTAAGGTTGGTGAATTGAATAGAGTTTTCAAAAATTACGAGTTGACCCTTTCTATTCCTTTTAACGGTATTTTAGAAATTCTGGTTGAAAATATGGGACGTATTAATTACGGAGCCGAAATAGTGCATAATACGAAAGGAATTATTTCTCCAGTATTTATTAATGAATATGAAATTAGCGGCGGATGGGAAATGTATAAAATGCCGATGAATGAAGTGCCAGCTATTAAAAATGAAACGATAAAACCTGGACGCCCAGTTTTATATGAAGCTACAGTTAACATAGATAAACCAGCCGATACTTTTCTTGATATGACAAATTGGGGAAAAGGAATTGTATTTGTTAACGGCCACAATCTGGGGCGCTACTGGAAAGTAGGACCGCAACAAACGCTTTATGTACCAGGCTGTTGGTTGAAAGCAGGTGAGAATAAGATTGTTGTATTGGAGCAGCTTAATGAAAACACCCCAAAAGAATTAACTTTTACAGATCAACCGATACTTGATAAATTAAATTAAGATTACCTATTAAACCAGAAAAACAAAGAATAATAAATTATAAATTAGATTAAAGATGAAAAAAGGAATATTCATAATCGCCCTTTTATTTTCAGCTCAGATATTCGCTCAGGCGATTTATGAAGATGAAAGATACGTACCAGAAACTGATCCGTTAGTTTTAAAGAACTTAGACGAATGGCAAGGCAAAAAATTTGGTTTGCTAATGCACTGGGGAACTTACAGCCAATGGGGAATTGTAGAATCTTGGTCTATCTGTCCTGAAGATTACGGATGGTGTGAGCGTAAAAAAGGAAGTAATCCATCTAATTATAATGATTATATTAAAGATTACGAAGGTTTAAGAAAAACGTTTAATCCTGTGAAATTTGACCCTGCAAAATGGGCTAAAGCGGCTAAATATGCTGGAATGAAATACATGGTTTTCACTACAAAACACCATGACGGATTCAACATGTATGATACTAAATATTCTGATTACAAGATTACTAGTAAAGATGTTCCTTTTCATACCAACCCAAAAGCAGATGTTTTAAAAGAAATTTTCAACTCTTTTAGAGGCGAAGGAATTTCAACTGGAGCTTATTTTTCTAAACCAGACTGGCATAACGAAAACTACTGGGATCCATATTTTCCTCCATTCGACAGAAACGTAAACTACGATCCGTCTTTATACCCAGAAAAATGGCAGAAATATGTTGATTTCACGCACAACCAAATCTTAGAAATCTTAACCAACTACGGTAAAGTAGATATCTTATGGTTAGATGGAGGATGGGTTAGAAAAAGAGACCAAGTAAACATCAAAGAAAACTACGACGAGAAATTTACTGAAAACGAATCTAAAAACGGTTTCATCAAACACAGAGTGGTAGATCAAGATCCAAAAATGGATGAATTGGTTGTAAAAGCACGTCAAAAACAACCAGGTTTAATTGTTGTAGATAGAGCGGTTCACGGTAAAAACCAAAACTACTTAACACCAGAAGGACGTGTTCCTGCTAAAACGTTGCCTTATCCTTGGGAATCTTGTATTCCTGCAGGCGGTGGATGGTCTTATTCTCCAGGTGCTGAATACATGACTGGAAGACAAGGGATTCACATGTTAATTGATATTGTAGCTAAAGGCGGAAACTTATTATTGAACATTGCTCCAAGTCCAGAAGGAGAATGGGATAAAGGGGCTTACGATTTATTGCAAGCTTACGGAGATTGGATGAAAGTAAACAGCACAGCAATTTACAATACAAAACCTATCGAGCCTTACAAAGAAGAAAACATTTGTTTTACACAAAATAAAGCGGGTAATGTATTTGCATTTTATTTAGCTAAAGACGGAGAAGATAAAATTCCTGCTGCAGTTACTGTAAAATCGATCAGCCCTAAAAAAGGAACTAAGATTACGATGTTAGGTTCTAAAACTTCTTTAAAATGGACCAAAGAAGGAAACGGATTTAAAGTAATTATTCCGGAAAGTTTAAGAAATAACCTTCCTGCAAAAGAAGCTTGGACTTTAAAAATTGAAGCGATCAACAGATAAGAACGAAGCCTATGGTTTTAAATATTAAAAATAAATTTGAAACAGCATGTATTTTATACATGCTGTTTTTTAGCATTACGATTTTTGCGCAGGAACCTGCCGATTTCGTAAATCCGTTTATTGGAACTTCCAATTATGGTGCGGCTTTTCCGGGACCAATTGCACCGCGCGGAATGGCAAGTATTAGCCCGTTTAATGTGGCTGGAGTAAAGAATACACCGATGGAAAAAGACAGTCAATGGCTTTCGAATCCGTATGTGAATGAAAATACTTTTTTGACGGGATTTAGTCAAGTGAATTTAAGTGGAGTTGGCTGTCCAGATTTGGGTGTTATTTTATTAATGCCAACAACTGGAAATGTAGAAATCGATCATTTAAAATACGGTTCAACGTATTCTAATGAAGTTGCCAAAGCAGCGTATTACAGCGTAAACATCGACAAATACAAAGTTAAAGGAGAATTTACCACTTCAAAACGAGTGGGAGTAAGCAGATTCACTTTCCCGAAAGGGCAATCTAATATTTTATTAAATCTTGGTTTAGGATTAACAAACGAAGAAGGAGCAATGATAAAAGTGGTTTCTTCTACAGAAATTGAAGGAATGCGATCTGTTGGTTCGTTTTGTTACAACAGTCCAGAAGATGCTTATCCGGTTTATTTTGTGGCTCAATTTTCTAAACCTGCCTCTAAATTTGGAGTTTGGAAAAAACCTGCAAAATACAACGGCGTTGAAGCACAATGGATGGGGTACAACGGAAAAGCAAGAATAATGGAAAATACGATTAAAACCGTAGTAGGGGATAGTATTGGAAGTTATTTTACGTATAAATTCGACAAACAAGAAACGGTTGAAGTGAAGATTGGAATTTCGTACGTAAGTATCGAAAATGCCCGTGAAAATTTAGCAAAAGAAGTGGGTAACAGATCTTTTGATGCAATTTACAAAGAAACCTACAACGAATGGAACGAAGAATTGTCTAAAATTTTGGTTGAAGGCGGTACCAAAGATGACAATACGATTTTCTACACAGCTTTGTATCACACTTTAATTCATCCCAATATTTTAAATGATATTAACGGACAATATCCTGTAATCAAAAGAAGTAAAATTGCTAAAACCGATGATACCCGTTATACCGTATTTTCTTTATGGGATACGTACCGAAATGTACATCCATTGATGTCTTTGGTTTATCCAAAACAGCAATCTGATATGGTAAAAAGTATGTTGACTATGTTTGATGAAAACGGCTGGTTACCCAAATGGGAACTGAATTCGACTGAAACTTTCACCATGGTTGGAGACCCTGCAAGTATTGTAATTACAGATAGTTATATGAGAGGAATTCGTGATTATGATGTTAATAAAGCCTATTATGCGATGTTGAAAGGCGCAGATAATATTGAAAATAATCCGCTTCGTCCTGGATTGAAAGATTATATCAAAAAAGGCTATTTAACAACTGACAATAAAGGCCCAGTTTCTACAACTCAGGAATACAATATTTCAGATTATTCTATTTCGCTTATGGCCAACGAATTCGGGGACAAAGACAATGTAAAACGTTTTAAAGAACGTTCATTATCCTACAGAAAATTATTTGATAAAAACTTAAATCTGCTTCGTCCAAGAACGGCTGACGGAAAATGGTACGAACCATTTGATCCTGCCTCTGGAGCTAATTTTGAAGAAAATGTTGGTTTTATCGAAGGAAATGCTTGGCAGTATGCTTTTATGGTTCCGCATGACATTATTGGATTAAAGAAATTAATGGGCGGTGATCAAGCGTTTTCTGCTCAATTGCAGAAAATCTTTGATATCAAACAATTTGATATGGCAAACGAACCAGATATCGCCAATCCTTATTTATTCAATTATGTGAAAGGCGAAGAATATAAATCTCAGGAAATGGTAAAAAAATTGGTTCGCGAATATTTCAAAAATGAACCAAAAGGATTACCAGGAAATGATGACACAGGCACAATGTCGGCTTGGTTGGTGTATTCGATGATGGGAATTTACCCAATATCTCCAGGAGACCCAATTTACACCATTACAACGCCAATGTTTCATAGAGTGACGATCAAATTAGATCCAAGCTATTATAAAAAAGAAAGCATCGTAATTGAAAGACAAGAAAATAATGGCGGAAAAATCAATTCGATTGAGCTAAACGGAAAAACACGTAACAGCTTCTTTATCTCACATGATGATTTTGTGAATGGAACAAAGCTTAAAGTGATTCAAAACTAAACACACACACAACAACTATGTTACAATTAAGAATGAGGAAAACGGCCATTATTTTTGTAATGGCTGTTGGTTTTTTTAACCAGACCAATGCCCAGAAAAAGTATCCGTATCAGGATGCCAAATTACCAGTAGAAGAAAGAGTACAAGATTTGCTAAGCCGTATGACACTTGAAGAAAAAGTGCGTCAGATGGATATGTATAGAGGAGATTTTTTTAAAGATAAAGAAGATTTTGCAAAAGCTAAATCGGCAGAAAAAATCGGGAAATTAGGAATTGGAGCGATTCATGATCTTTATCCGCGTTCAGCTAAAATGATTAATGATTTGCAAACCAATGTAATCAAAGGAAACCGTTGGGGAATTCCGGCTTTGATTATGTGTGAAATGCTTCACGGTTATTTAGACGAAGGAAGTACCGCTTTCCCAATGAACATTGGACTTGGAGCAACTTGGGATGTTGCTGTAATGGACAAAGTGGGTAAAGTAATTGGTATGGAAGCCAGAGCACATGGAGTTCATTTTGGTTTTGGACCAAACTTAGATTTGGGGCGCGAACCACGTTGGGGACGTGTTGCTGAAACTTTTGGTGAAGATGCTTTCTTGAACAGCGAAATTGGTTTGGCTTTCATAAAAGGATTGCAAGGAGACGATTTAAAATCGGATCGTTCTATTATTGCAGAACCTAAACACTTTGCCGTTCACGGTATTCCGCAAGCGGGAGGAAATTCTTCGCCAATTTTGGTAGGAGAACGTTCAGCAAGAGAAGATCATTTGCCATCTTTCCAAAAAGCATTTACAAAAGGCGGTGCTTTAGGGACAATGTGTGCGTATTCTGAATTGGACGGAATTCCTTGTGCTGCCAATCACTGGTTATTGACAGATGTTTTAAGAAAAGAATGGGGTTTTAAAGGAATTGTAGTTTCAGATTTAGGAGCTATTAAATATATTCAAACTACTCATAAAGTGGCTGATTCTCCAAAAGATGCTATTAGAGAAGCCGTTTCTTCTGGCGTTGATATGCAGTTTTACGATTTTAGCAATGAATTTTGGCAAAACACCATTATTGAATTGGTAAATGAAAAGAAATTAACAACCGAAAATATCGATCGTGCAGCGGGAGGAGTTTTACGTTTGAAATTCTTGTTAGGATTATTTGAAAATCCGTACACAGAAAAAAATCTAATTAAAGAGCGTTTTCATACTCCAGAAAATCAGAAAGTTGCTTTAGAAGCAGCTCAGAAATCGATGGTTTTATTGAAAAATGAAAACAATATTTTACCTCTAAGCAAAAATCTTAAAAACATTGCGGTTATCGGACCAAACGCAAATGCTTCAAGAATGGGAGGTTATGCTCCTAAAAATAGTGTTGGAGTAACTGTTTTTGAAGGTGTTCAGCAAGTAATGGGAAAAACGGCTAATGTTGTTTATGAAGAAGGTGTTCCATTAATTGTAAAAGGACAAATTATTCCATCTAAATATTTATTTACTCCAGACGAATCTCAAAACGGATTAAAAGGAGAATATTTCAATAACAGAAATCTGGAAGGAACACCAGCTTTAACTCGTATTGATAGCCAATTAGAGTTTGACTGGCCTTGGGCACCTGGTGATGGTGTGAATGTAGATGATTTTTCTATCAGATGGACAGGATTTTTAAAATCGGATCAAGCATTGGACGGTTGGTTAGGTTTAAGTTCTGATGACGGAATCAGAATGTACATCGATGACCAATTGGTAATCGACAACTGGACTAAAGGTGCGACAAGCATGGTTACAGTTCCAAAAAATATCGAAAAAGGTAAAAAATACAAAGTCCGCATTGAAATGTGGGAAGGAGGCTGGGGAGCTAGAGCTCATTTCCGTTGGAATTTAGAAAAAGTAAACCTGCAGCCAGCAATCGAAGCCGCTAAAAAAGCAGATGTTGCGATTGTGGTTTTAGGAGAATCTAACGAATTGGTAGAAGAAAACAGAGACGTTGCTTCTTTAGACTTATTCGGAATCCAGCAGCAATTGATTGAAGAGATCCAAAAAACAGGAACTCCAGTAGTTTGTGTGTTATTAAATGGTCGTCCGCTTTCTACAAACTGGATTGCTGAAAATATTCCTGCAGTTTTGGAAGGATGGTTTCCAGGTGAGTTAGGAGGAAGAGCTGTAGCCGATGTTTTATTTGGAGATTACAATCCAGGTGGAAGATTACCAATCACAGTTCCGAAATCAGTAGGGCAGTTACCTATATATTATAACCAAAAACCATCTGCAATACATAAATATGTCGCAGAAAGCGAGCATCCTTTATATTCGTTTGGTTACGGATTAAGTTATACGAAGTTTGAATATTCAAATTTAAAGCTGAATGCTTCTGAAATTAAACCAAATGGAGAAATAAAAGTTTCTGTGGATGTTAAAAACGTTGGAGACAGAGATGGAGACGAAGTTGTTCAATTGTATATAAATGATGTATATAGTTCTGTAACTACTCCAGAGAAAACTTTAAGAGGTTTTAAAAGATTAAATATTAAAAAGGGAGAAACAAAAAATGTTGAATTTACACTTACTCAAGACGAGTTAGGCCTTTATAACAGGGAGATGAAGTTCGTTGTTGAGCCTGGAGACTTCGAAGTAATGGTGGGTGGAAATTCTACAGATTTGCAAAAATTAAAATTCAAGGTTTCTAACTAAAATCGACTAAACGCAGAAGAATTTTAAACGTTTTTTCGATAAAAAAAAGAATACAATTAAAAAAGGCCAAAATCTATTCGATTAATAGAGTTTTGGCCTTTAAAATAAGGAAGAGTTGGATTACAAATGAAAACGTTTTCTTTCAATTTTTGGTCAAACTTTCACCAACACCTTTTCAAAATTGTCATTTGTCGAAATAATACATTGTTAACAAAACGTATTCTTAAATTTAACATGTTATTAACTCTAAAAAAACAACTAATATGATTAAAAGCGTACTAAAATTACTGTTTGTCATATGCCTTTTTGGGTTCCAAGGCCTACAAGCGCAGACAACAGTAAAAGGAACGATAACAGATGCTCAAAGCGGAATTCCAATTCCTGGAGCAAATATTATTGTTAAAGGAACTAAAACAAGTGCTTCAACAGATTTTGATGGTAAATACAGCATTAGCGTTCCAAATCAATCAGCAGTTTTAGTTTTTACTTATGTAGGATCTTCTACAAAAGAAGTTGCTGTTGGATCACAAACTACAATTAACGTATCATTAGGTCCAGATACGCAGCAATTAGGAGAGGTAGTCGTTACAGCTCTTGGTATTAAAAGAGAGAAAAAAGCAATTACGTATTCTGCACAAAACGTTTCTGTAGACGAACTTTCTGAAGCTAGATCATTAAACGTTGCCAACTCACTTTCTGGTAAAGTTGCAGGTCTTAACTTCTCTACAACATCAAATGGTGTGGGTTCTTCTTCTAGAATTACTTTAAGAGGTAACAGATCTCTTAACGGAAACAACCAGCCTCTTTATGTGGTAGATGGTGTGCCAATTAGTAACGGAACAACTAATACAAACCCTGATATTGATACAGGAGGAACTACTCAGCCTGATGGTATCTCTAACATTAACCCAGAAGATATTGCTTCGATGACTGTTTTGAAAGGACCATCTGCAGCAGCTCTTTACGGATCTAGAGCATCAAATGGTGTAATCGTAATTACAACTAAATCTGGAAAATCTGGAAAAACTTCAGTTTCGTTATCATCTAACTTTATGGCTTCTTCTGCTTATAACTTGATGAATTTACAAAATGAGTACGGACAAGGTACAAATGGAAATTATGTTTCTAACTCTAGCTCAAGCTGGGGTGCTCCTTTAGACGGACGTCAGGTATCTGCTTGGCAGTTGGTTCGTAATCCAAATTATGCGGGACCAGCTACACAAAGCTATTCTCCACAGAAAAACAACGTTATTGATTTCTACAAAACAGGATATAACTTAGCAAACACTTTGACTGTTACAGCTGGTAACGAAAAAGCGCAAGGATATTTCTCTTATACGAACACACGTGCTGAAGGTATTGTTGGAGGAAACCAATTGGATAGACACAATCTTAACTTAAGATTGACTAGTAAAATTACAGACAAATTAACTTTAGACGCTAAAACAAACTACATCGTTCAAGATATCGATAATTTATTGAGAACTGGTGAAGAGTCTATTGGAACATCTGCTTATTTATTACCTCGTAGTATCGCTTACAACGATTACAAAGATTTCGAATATATCGATGCTGCAGGACAAAGACAAGTAAACTATTTCCTTGATGAAACTGGAGCTCCAGGTGGAAACCCATTCTGGTCTGCTTTGAGAGATGATGCTCGTACAGATAAAAGAAATAGATTTATTGGTTTAGCTTCTCTTAAATATGAGTTTACAAAAACTTTAAGTTTACAAGGTAGAGCTGGTTTAGACCAAATGACAAATAAAAACGTAAGAAACAGATATGCAACTGCAGCTTTCAACAGCAACATGGGTTCATACAGTGAATCTTATGAAACAGTAAGCGAATTAAACATTGATGCTTTACTTTCTTACAATGAAAAATTCGGAGATTTCTCTATCGGTCTTAATGCTGGTGCGAGTTCATTGCAACAAAATAGTTCAGCTTTAAATTCAGGTGGTGTATTAAGTAAAAGAAACTTCTTCGCATTATCAAACGTGCAAACAGTTCAATCTACTTCTACAGCTTCAGAGAAAAGAATTAACTCTGTTTACGGATTTGGTCAAATTGGTTTCAGAAACTATTTATTCTTAGATTTAACAGCTAGAAATGACTGGTCTTCTACTTTACCAGAAGATTATTTCTACCCATCTTTCGGACTTTCTGCTGTTCTTTCTGATATGTTTACACTGCCAGAAGTAATTAGTTTTGCAAAATTAAGAGCTTCTTATGCACAAGTAGGTAACGATACAGATCCTTATCAAACACAACAAAGATTCTCTTACATTGGAGGTAATGGTGGTATGTTATACGGACAAAACACAAAAGCAAATCCAAACTTGAAACCGGAGATTTCTTCTTCTAATGAGTTTGGTGCTGATGTTAGATTTTTCAACAACCGTTTAGGTTTAGATTTCACATACTTTAAAACGTTAACAAATAACCAAATTTTCTACATCAATACTCCTGAGCCTTCTGGATATTCTAGAGCAATCGTAAACGGTGGAGATATCGAAAATAAAGGTTTTGAGTTCACGCTTAGTGCAACGCCAATTCAAACACAAAACTTCTCTTGGGATATTACAGCAAACTACGCATCTTATAAGTCAAAAGTAAAATCTATCTTTGAAGGACGTGATGAATTAGTAATCGGTGAAGGACGTTTAGTTAGAAGTAAAGTAGTTAAAGATGGAGAATATGGTGATTTATACATCAAAGGTTTCCAAAGAAATGAAGCTGGAGAAATTTTAGTAAACAGCGCTGGTATTCCATTAGCAACAAATGGTTTTGATGTTCGTGCTGGTAACTTTAATCCAGATTGGACTGCAGGTTTCAAAAACAACTTCAAATACAAAGATTTCTCTTTAAGCTTCTTAGTTGACTTTAGAATCGGTGGTGAAGTTATTTCATACACTCAAGCTAGACAAGCTGGTTTAGGGGTAAGTGATATTACTTTGGCAGGAAGAAATGGTGGAATCATTGTTGATGGTGTTGTAGATAACGGAAACGGAACTTATACTCCAAATACAACAAGCATCAATGCTGAACAGTACTGGACAGCAATCGGTCAAAGAACTCCAATTGCAGAGCCATTCGTTTATGATGCTACAAACATCAGATTAAGAGAGCTTGTTTTTGGTTATTCAATGCCAAAACGTTTATTAGGTAACTCAGGATTTACAAGCATCGATTTCTCATTAGTAGGTAGAAACTTGTTCTTCTTCTTAAACAAAGCTAAGTACTTTGATCCAGAAGCAGGAGCAGGTACAGGTAACTTGCAAGGTATAGAATCTTTCAACATTCCATCAACGAGAGATTATGGAGTGAATGTTAAATTTGGATTTTAATTAAAAAAGAGACATCATGAAATATAGTTTTAAAATAAAAACATTAGGAGTTGCATTAATGGCAGTTTCTATTTTATCAAGCTGCACTGGCGATTTTGATGAAATAAACAAAGATCCTAATTCATTAACTGAAGATCAGTTAGATGCTACATTAGCTGGTCCTGCATTTGCATCGGCATTATACGCAGGTATACACAATGGTTCTTACTCATCTCCAGGAGTAGATGATCAAGGTACTTGGGGTATTGCTACAGGTATTTTATCTTCAACTTTTATTCACTACTTAAACTGTGGATATGGAACGGAAAGAAATGCTTTCGTTAATGGATACGAAGGTAGAGGATGGACGAGATTTTACACCGTAGCGGCTCCAGCTTTATCAAATGCTATAAAAGCATCTGAAGGAAATGCAGAAGCTACAGCAATCTTAAAAATCTGGAAAGTTTTCATGTACAACCAAATGGTTGATGCTTACGGACCAATTCCTTATACTGAAGCTGGTAACGGAAAAGATAAAGTTCCTTACGACAGCGTAGAATTTATTTATGCAGATTTCTTTAAACTATTAGATGAAGCAAATGCAACATTAGCTTCAACTTCTGTAACTTCGGTTGCCTCTCTTGCCCCAAATGATAGAGTTTATTCAGGAAGTGTTGACAAATGGAGAATCTTCGGAAACAGTATGAGATTACGTTTGGCCTTAAGAATTTCGGATAAAGAACCTGCAAATGCAAAAACTCAAGCTGAAGCTGCAGTAGCTGCTGGAGTGATGCAAACCAATGATCAAAGCGCTTTCTTTAAAGCAAGTAACATTACTCCAAACAATTTAAATATGATTGTAAACAGCTGGGGTTATGTAATGACATCTTCTATGGAAAGTATCTTAGTAGGGTACAACGATCCACGTTTAGCTAAATGGTTTGCGCCAATTGCTTCAGGAGTGTATAGAGGAAATCCAGTTGGAGGTTTAGAAGATCAATTCGGAACTACTGAATTCTCTAAATTCAACAATAATGTTTTAGGAAATGGAGCTGCTAATACACTTAGCGAAACTAAAAACATTGAAATCTTCATGGCTTCTGAAAACTACTTAAGTAGAGCAGAAGGAGCTTTAAATGGATGGAACATGGGAGCAGATGCTAAGACTTTGTATGAGACAGGTATTAGATTATCGCTTGCGCAATGGGGAGTTACAGAAGCAGCTGACGTTAATGCTTATATAGCAGGAACAACATTGCCAACATTACCAAACATTTTGACAGTATATCCAACTTTAGATTTACAAGATATTCCAGTTAAATTGCCAGTGGCTTGGTCTGCATCTACTGCTGATCAAAGAACTCAAATTGCAGTTCAGAAATACTTAGCAATTTTCCCAGAATCTTGGGAAGCTTGGGCAGATTTACGTAGAAGCGATGCTAAAGTAATCTATCCAGTTTTAAATACGGATAACCCAGATGCTGGAGTTGGTAAATCTTTAATGAAAAGAATTATTTACACTACAAATGAGTACTCATCAAACAAAGCGGCTGTAGATGACGGAGTTTCTAAATTAGGAGGTCCAGATTCTGGTGGAACAAGACTTTGGTGGGACACAAAATAATTAATTTGGTAAAGTAAAAGATCAAAAGATTTGTTACTTGAGCAGAAGGAGAGGTAACTCTCCTTTTGTTTTATATAAAAACCACTGAATTTTTGCCCCAGCTTTAATTCGTTACATACAATTATAATCTATATCAAAATAAAATGATTTTAAAGAAAAAATATGCTGTAGCAGTTCTATTGGCTTTATTTCTTTTTTCTAATGGAATAAAAGCACAACTGAAGGCAGTAAATATTGAAAGCAGTTATATTGCAGATCCGCCTGTTACCACAAACAGCCATGCCTCAACTTTGGTCGAATACAAACCCAATGAGATTTTAGCCGCTTGGTTTGGTGGAAAATATGAAGGAGCAAAAGATGTCGGAATTTATATTTCGGCTTATAAAGACAAAAAATGGTCTGCACCAAAAGAACTGATTCAGCCCTTAATTAAAAATGGAGATACACTTCCTTGTTGGAATCCGGTTTTGTTTAAAAGCAAAAGCGAGAATTTGTATTTGTTTTATAAAATTGGAAAAAATCCGAGAGAATGGTTTGGCGCTATGATTGTTTCGAAAGATAACGGAACAACCTGGGGAGAACCAAAATATCTTTCGGACGGAATTTTAGGTCCAATTCGAAATAAACCAATCGAAACTAATCCAGGCATAATTTTATGCGGAAGCAGTACAGAAAGTGTAGGCACTGACGAATGGCGTGTGCATGTTGAGGAATATACAGAAGCAACAGATTCTTGGAAAAAAATAGCCGTAGAAAACAATCAGAACTTTGATATCATTCAGCCAACATTTTTAATTCATAGTAAGAGTGATATTCAAATGCTGTCTCGTAGTAAACACAATAAAATAGTTTCGAGCTGGTCGGGAGACAACGGAAAAAGTTGGATTAGAACCAATACTATAAATGTCATCAATTCTAATTCTGGTATCGATGCTTTAACAATAGACAAAAACACGTTTTTATTGGTAAATAATCCGCTTCCAATTGGAAAAGACTGGTTTAACGGAAGAAATATTTTGGATGTTGAATATTCTAAAGATGGTTTAAAATGGACGAAATTATTCGATCTCGAAAAACAAGAAAAAGGAGAATTCAGCTATCCGGCTATAATCCAAACCACAGACAAAAAAATACACGTTTTGTATACTTATGATCGAAAATATATTAAACATACTTCTTTTGATTTATAAGATAATAGTACGCTGATAAAACAGATTCGCGTTGCAAAGACGCGGATAAAAACAGATATTTGATTTTAACACATAGAAACATAGAATTTTATTCCTCTTAGAGAAGAGAAATAGAAAAAGCAAGCTTTAACACATAGCTATGTGTTTTAATGTTAGTGAAACGCCTTTTTTAGATTTAGAAAAGCTATGTTTCTATGTGTTTAAAAAAAATATTTTAAATCAGTTAAAATCCGCGTCTTTGCAAAGCAAATCCGTTTAATCCGCGTCCCATCTATAGAATAACAATTATGAAAAAACTCTTTATTGCAATTCTTTTCTTTTGCTACACTTTTATGGATGCACAAAAGGCGGAAACCTTTTACAAACATGATAAATATCTTTCATCTGATAAATTGGAAGGTCGTTTTGTGGGAACTAAAGGAAATAACGATGCAGCTGCATATATCAAAAAATATTTTAAGAAATATGGTTTACAGCAATTCAATGATAGTTATTATCAGCCTTTCAAAGTATTTGTCAAAGAAGGAATCAATAAAATGAAATCCGATAGTGTGGCTACGCAAAATGTTGTGGGTTACATTGAAGGCTCCGATCCTAATTTGAAAAACGAATACATTGTAATCGGTGCCCATTACGACCATTGGGGTTGGGGCGGACAAGGTTCCGGAAGTAAAAAGAAAGAAGCTTTTGCCATTCATAACGGGGCAGATGATAATGCCTCTGGCGTTTCGGCTTTGCTGTGCATTTTAGAAGAAATTTCAAAACAAAAAGTAAAACCTAAACGAAGTATTATTTTTATTTCGTTTAGCGGAGAAGAGGAAGGATTGTTGGGTTCAAAATATTTCGTCAATCATCTTCCCGTTCCAAAAGAAGTTGTAAAAGTGATGTTGAATATGGACATGGTTGGAAGATTGAATGACAAAAAAGAGCTTTACATGGGAGGAGCAGGAACTTTTCCGAACGGAGTAGAATTAATGAAAAAACTGCAAGAAAACTCAGGATTAAACCCTGTTATACATGCAGGTGACGTTGGTGGTTCAGATCATGTTTCTTTCTACAAAGAATCCATTTCAGCAGTTGGTTTTCATACAGGCGGACATCCGCAATATCACACGCCAGAAGACGATATTGAACTGATTAATTCAGAGGGAGGTGCATTGGTTGCCCAATATATTTATAATGCCCTTGTACAAATTGCGAATTATGAAGAAGCTTTGGTTTTTATCAAACAGAATTAAATCGTTGAACGAAATTAATTATTTCGTCAACTGATTAGATTTGATCTGTTGATATCTGCTTTAATCTTTTAAATCTGCTTGAAAAAAAATCTACGCGCAAGAAGTATTTCACGCAGATTTAAAAGATTTTCGCAGATTAAATTAGATTTTACTTATGGAATAAATTAAGTCGACTAGTGAAATTAATGCCTGCTCAATTTCACAAAATAAGTTAAGTTAATTAGTTTTTGTTTTTTCGAAAAGACGGTGTCTATTACATGTTATAGACGCCGTCTTTCATTTTAAAAGCCCATGAAGCCATGGCATCAATTACAGGGAGCAGGCCAGTTCCTGCACTGCTTAATTTATAAGTTACAAATGGCGGTACAACAGGTTTTGCTTCGCGAATAACCAATCCGTCAGCTTCTAATTGTTTTAAATGCTGAATAAGCATTTTTTCTGTTACAGCTGGAATAGCTCTTTTCAATTCGCTGTAACGTTTATCTCCGGTTGATAAATGATATAAAATAATAGGTTTCCAATAGCCTCCAATTTTCTCCATAACAAAAGTTACAGGACATTTTTCTAAGGCATACTGCTTGTTTTCCTGAATAGTAGACGATTCTTTAATTGCTGTCATAATACATACTTTAGGGTAAGTACTTGTATAAAAGTAAGTACAAAGATACCTTTGTCTTGTTAAATAAAAAAACATTTTAAGATGAAAATTATAATCTCAGGTTCGTTAGGAAACATAGGAAAGCCTTTAGCGGCGCAATTGGTAAAAACAGGGCATGATGTAACGGTTATTAGCAGTAATGCAGATCGTAAAGACGCCATCGAAAATTTAGGAGCAAAAGCCGCAATCGGATCGGTTAGCGATGCTGATTTTCTTTCTAAAACTTTTACTGGTGCAGATGCTCTTTTTGCCATGACACCTCCAAATATGGGTGGAGCTAATATCATTAAAAACACTACAGATGCTGGTGCCGCTTTCGCGAAAGCAATTCAAGAAACCAAAATTAAAAGAGTAGTGATGTTAAGCAGCATTGGAGCCGATTTGCCAACAGGAAACGGACCAATAGCAGGTTTATATAATATTGAGAAGATTTACGAGAAATTAGACACTTCTATCACGTTTTTAAGAGCAGGATATTTTTACCTTAATTTCTTTAATGATATCCCGATGATAAAAGGAGCGGGGATAATGGGAGCCAATTTTCCGGCATCAAACCGTATTCCGTTAGTGCATCCAGAGGATATCGCAGCGGCTGCGGCAGAAGAATTGCAGAAAACTCAAGAGGGTAAAAACATCCGTTACATTATTAGTGATGTAAAAACACCTTCAGAAATTGTAAAAGCTTTTGCATCTGCAATCGATAAACCAGAACTTCCTTGGATCGAATTTACAGACGAGCAATATTTTGGCGGAATGACACAAGCTGGAGTTCCAGAAGAAATGGCAGGTTTATACACCGAAATGGGAACGGGATTACGAAACGAAACCATTGCGGCAGATTTCTTAAACAATGATGGAAATGCAACAGGTAAAATTAAATTAGAAGATTTTGCAAAAGAATTTGCTTCAAAATTCTAATCATAAAAAAACATTCCGCTTACTATAAATAGAAGCGGAATGTTCGATTAAAAAAAAACTCAAGTGATGAATTTTCCACAGACTGTTTTCACAGTCGTATATTTTTAGAATACCCCAATATAGTGGTTTCCTGGTTTGTTGATCAATTTAGCACCTTTAGTAACTTTTCCTGAAGGAATATCAATTACATAAATGTTACCATCTTTTCCAACTGGTGTTACTGCGATATAGAAGCTGTTTCCATCCACAACAAAACCTTGATATTGTCCAAAATCTAAGTCCGCGTCGTAGTTAATTCCTTCTACTTTTTGAGCAGTTCTTGCATTCAAATCTAATCTCGCTACATAACCTTGATTAGTGCCTTCAAAAGTATAAACTGCATAAGCAATTCCGTTTCCAACATATCTCCAAGCATCAATATAGCTTCCTTTTACTCCTAAAGCGGTATCTAAGCTAAATACATAATTATCGTCGTATTGATTGTTTTGATTGATTTTTAAGATATAAGAACCTTTTTGAGTATCTCTTTGCGTAGCTTGGTAAATGTTTCCGTCAGTAGCCACAAAGCTGTTGAAACTTCTGTAACCGCTAGTATCCCCAAATCCAACTTTTGAAGTAATTACCACAGGGTTTTCCAAAGAAGGATAATCAACCACAACCGATTTAGATCCTAAACGTTCAAACGTAGTTTCGTTTTTTGATGGATCAGCAGTGTTCGTTTTACGCATCCATGTTCCAATGATTAATTTGTTTCCTGCTTTGTTCAATGTTGGGGCATCTAAACGGAAAATGTGGTGTCCTTGCGCTTCTTCTTCAGCAGTCAATGGAATATCGTATTGTTTGTAAGCAGAAATTAAAGTCTGTTTCATGTCTAAAGATAAAACAGTAGCTTTTCCTCTTGTGTTTTTGTATGACTTGTCTTCGTTTACATTAACAATTGGAGTCGCCACATTTACTGCAACACCGGTTTTGTCACCGTCAAAAAGTTTTACCCATCTTGGAGATGTACCAGCATATTGAGAAATATTCACTTTCGCATCAGATACTGCAAAATTGTTTCCTCCATTTACTTTGTACGTCATAAATTCACCTCCATTAGCACCTGTGTAAGTGATATTGAAAAGCGTGCTTCCGTCTACAGAAGATTGAAGACGAGCTGTTCTGCTAGATTGTACAGGAGAACCATTATCGTAAACGTTTACAGAAAAGTTAGGATCAATTGCGTTTTCTTTGCTGATCGAGTAAACTTTTGTACCACCATTTCCGTCACCTGGATCAGTTTGCATTACTGCTCCTGCAACCGTAATCCAACGTCCTTCTGTAACGGGATTAACGGGTTCTGAATTTTTATTATCGTCGCTACTGCAAGCCGTGGTTAATGCAAATGCACTAACTAGTAAGCTAGATGTAAATAATTTAAATGTGTTTTTTTTCATCTTTATTGCATTTAAAAATTAGTTATTAATTGAGTGATTAAAATTTATTTAAGGTATAGTTGAGTTTTAAATAAAAGGCTCTTCCTGGTTTTTGAGCCGCAAAATTGTCATAAACCTGTTCGTCAAATACATTTCTCGCATCAAAACTTACTGTGAATTGCTTGTTCGGAAAAACATAGCTCAAACCTAAATCTTGAGGAAACTGTGCTGTAGTTCTATCGGTTTCAAGCCAAGAAGTATAAAACGGAGCTACATAACCGCAGTAGTAATACAGATTAAGCTCTGATTTGCTCTGAATTATATTTCTAAAGTTGTACTGAAGATTTGCATTTAGATTAAAGAAAGGCTCATTAGGAAGCTGTTTGTTGTAATTAGGCAGAATGTTTCCGTTTTTATCGTATTTGTCCTTAAACAGCGCATTGAATTTGGAAAGATTCATCCCTGCAAAAAAGCGATTATTATAAGAATATTGGAAAGAAGTTTCAAAACCAACAGATTGTGCTTTTCCTAAATTCACAAAAGGTGAAGCTTGAATAGCTTCATTTACACGATCACTAATCTGACGGACAATTTTATCTTCGGTATTTCTCCAAAAAGCATTTCCTGAAACGGTAAGCTTATGATTATTCATTTCGTAAGGACCAAATCGCAAGCCGGCATTAAAATTATTGCTCTGTTCAGGTTTTAGACCCGAATTGCTAATGATATTTTCTCCAGGATTACCAAATATTTCATTTTCTGAAGGAAGTCTAATTGCTTTTTCAGCAGAAGCCATAGCCATTACTTTTGGTAGAATAGAGTAAGAAGCGGCAATTCCGTAACCATTATAATTTGTTCTTTTAGAAGTAACAACTTCTCTTACCACACTTTCGCCATTTTCAGTCACAACTTGCGGATCTCTCTGTTCATTTTTCAAGTTATAATTTTTGAAAAAAAGATTCGCTCTCAGTCGAGATTCAAATGCTGTCATTTCGTAAGCAAATGAAGAAACCGTTTTGGCTAAATCTCTAGTAACGATGAAATTGCGAGTGATTTCTGGTTGCATTTCATCAAGATCATTTCTGTCAAGAATGTAAGTCATAACATTGACAAGCACTTTATGATTTTCGGTAATCGAATAACTTAAACCCGCTCGAGTATTAAAAATATCCGATTTCATATGGTTGATAGTAGGAGCGCCTTGTTGTGCTCCAGTATTGGTTAGAATGGGTTGGCCGTAAAGACCAAGTGCTTTTTCGCCATTCCAATTGTAATTCCATTTTACAGTATCGTTGATTACGTCATTTCTATGGCTGTAAACAGAAATAAGAGAGAAATCAAGGTTCTTAATTAAAAAGTCCTTTTTGTTGTAAGTCACACTAAAAACATTCGCAGCAGATTCGCTAAAACGTCCTTTATAAGGTTTAGTCATATATTGCCCATGCTGAATCTGATTGTAATCTTGGGAACCATTGTAGCTAATAAGAAGATTATCTGCCCAATCTACATTGGTAAAACCAGCTTCTAATCTTCCTCCAAAAGATCGGTACATGCTTTCAAATCGCTTGGCGCGAATGTATTCGTAACGTCCGTTTGGCGCTATGTTGTAAACCCATTTTCCCCAAACTTCATAATCATTGTCAGAGTAATTTTGAAAAGCATTTGCCTTTACTGTGAATCCGTTTTTATCTCTAAAGGAAGCATTAACATTAGACTGAACGGTATTAAAAGAACCGTATGAAACAGAAGCGTTTAAACTGTTTTTAGCGCCTTTTTTCAAAACCACATTAATGGCACCTCCAAGTGAATCATCGGCTAAATAAGCAGGAACCACTCCTTTGAAAACTTCAATTCTTTCGATTAATGCAGGCGGAATGCTATTTAAACTAAAAGAGGCACCATAAGTTTGAATTGGAACTCCGTCAATAAAAATTCGGATAGCATTTCCAGACATTCCGTTGATATTGTAAGTAACAGCAGAACCTAAACCACCATTTTGTCTGATCCTAACGCCGCCCGAACGGTCTAATAAATCGTTGGTTTGCAAGTTTCTTTTTGCCGCTTCTTGCGTTTCAATCACGTTAACCGCAAAGCCTTTTTCTATAATGTCTTTTTTGAAGGTCTTTTTCTCAATTTTTACTTCTTTAAGCGCTTTCGGATCTGTTATTTTTTCTAATGCAATATTGATCTGGTGCAACGGGCGATTAACTGAGATATTTATTGTTTTCGGTTTAGCTTCCATAGAAGAAATTTCTAAGTTGTAGCTTCCGTAAGCCAAACCTTTTATTTCGAACTGACCGTCATTATCAACTACAACAAACTTTTTCGTTCCTGCAATTTGAACCGATGCGCCAAAAGCGGTTTCGTTATTAGTAAAATAGACTTTTCCAGTAATTTTTCCGGTTTGTGACCAAGCCGAAATGGTAAATAAAAATAGAAGTAAAATTGTTCTCATATTGAGTCTGCAAATAAAAGTGCTGCAAACTTATGTGATAATTTAAATTTAATCTAAATAAAGCAATTAGAAGATTATTAGAATTGAGATGAGGATTCTAATGTTATTTTAATGTTGTTTTTGAGTTATGAGTTATGAGTTATGAGATGTGAGATGTGAGATCTGAATAGGAAATTCGTGTTTTGTCCTCCTGAGCGAAGTCGAAGGATAGGCACAAAGTGAATGTTTTAATCTCGCAAAGTCGCGAAGTCGCAAACTTTGAATTAAAAAAAAACTTAAAAGAACAGGAAATAAAACTTTGCGTCTTCGCGACTTTGCCGAGATTATTTCATTTCAATTATCAATACTATACTTTGCGTATATTCTCCGACTTCGCTCAGAAAAATAAATAGATTCATGAAAAACTTTGCGACTTCGCGACTTTGCGAGATTATTTCATTTCAATTGTCAAAAATATACTTTTCGTATATCCTTCGACTTCGCTCAGGAAGACAATCGAATTATCATTTCACATCTCACATTTGACGTTTCACCATTTACAATTTATAAGAGAAGTTTTTAGACTTAATAACTTTCCCTTTATCAGTAATCATTACACAACTGTAATCAGGGAATTTTTGAAGTAAAAGCAAGCCTTCTTTTTGACCTAAAACCATCATAGAAGTACTCAATCCGTTTGCGGTTTCTGCGTTCGGACCAAAAACAGTTACACTGCATAAACCCGTTGTAGGATAACCCGTTGCAGGATTTATGATATGAGAATAACGTTTTCCGTTAAAAACAACAAACTTTTCATAACTGCCAGAAGTAGTTACAGCACCTTCTTTAAGCGGAATTGCGGCCAAAATTTTTTCAGGCATAAACGGATTTGTAATTCCGATTTTCCAATCTTTTCCGTTGGGTTGTTTTCCCCAAGTGCTCATGTCTCCAGAACCGTTTATAATTCCGGCTTGGACACCTTTTGCAATCATCATAGCGCGGCATTTATCGGTTGCATAACCTTCGCCTAAAGCGCCAAAACCGATTTTCATTCCTTTTAATTTCAAGAAAATAGTCGATGCTGTGCTGTCTAAAATGATGTTTTTATACCCCACTTTTTCCACCGATTTTTTTATGGCTTCCGCCGAAGGCATTTCGGTCATCGAACCATCAAATTTCCAGATTCTATCCATTGCAGCAAAGCTAATATCAAAACCGCCATTTGTGATTTCAGAAAGTTTGATAGCTCTTTTTGTCAACTCAAAAACTTCTCGATCGACTTTCACAGGTTTTACTCCAGCATTCTGATTGACTTCAGAAACTTGAGAATCTGGTTTCCAATCGGAGATTAGATTTTCAATTCTTGTAATCTCAGCAATAACTTCATCTATATTTTTTTCTGCAGAAATTGAATCTTTATCTACAATCGAAGTGTCAAAGCGGCCGCCCATCAAAAGCGTCGTTCTTTTTCGTAATACTTGCGAATGTGCAGATAAACAGCAAGCAATTACAAAAAGCAATGAAATTTTATAGGATATTAATTTATGCATGAAGATTTAGTTAAAAGTGAGAAGTTAAAAGTGAGAAGTTAAAAGTTAAAAGTTAAAAGTGAATAGTAAATAGTAAAAAAGTGAATAGTTGGAATCAGAAATCAGAAATCAAAAATCAAAAATCTAAAATTACTTCTAATAACAATCCGTTAAAAATTGTTTGTTGGCTTTGTATTCTTCCAGTGTTTTTAATCCTTTTGCTATACACAATTCACTTAAAATAGCCTCGACATCTTTCTGCATGGCAAGCGAACCGCAGATCATAACGACACCGCCTTTTTTGAATAAATTCGTAAAGAACGATGAATCTCTTTTAATCAAATCCATTACATAAATATGCTCGGCTTCGCGAGATAGTGCCACATAAAAATTATCCAGATGCTCTTTTTGCATCATTATATTAGCAAACTTTTTATAAGCCATTAAAGTTGGCGTTTCCATCCTAAATCCGCTATACAAATGAAGTTCCTGTTTTGCTTTGTTCTGTTCGATCATTCCTAAGAAAGGAGCAATTCCTGTTCCGTTGGAAATAAAAGCCACTTTAGAAGCTTTTTTAGGAAGATGAAAAGCAGGATTTTTTACGATTTGTGCTTTTATTACATTTCCTGCTTCTAAAGCATTTAAGAAACCAGAACCCAATCCGTTTGGATGCAGTTTTACAACCAATTGAATGTTTCCAGAATGATTCCC
This sequence comes from Flavobacterium tyrosinilyticum, assembly GCF_023656565.1. GTDB lineage: Bacteria > Bacteroidota > Bacteroidia > Flavobacteriales > Flavobacteriaceae > Flavobacterium > Flavobacterium tyrosinilyticum. Next base: position 58,763 of record NZ_JAMOKG010000003.1, on the reverse strand, counting down.
GATAGAGTAGAGGCGTTCTCTAGAATCGTTGGCTGGATAAATTGCCAATAAATCGCCTGAACTAAATTTAACTCTTGCATTTGCTCTTAAAGTCAGAATAAAAGTATGTTCCGTTTCATAAATTGGTGTTTTATCTAAAACCATTAATTTTTGCAGACCTTTTGGAACATGGTTGTATAATGATGGAGTGGTAGCCAACGGAATTCCCGTTTTTTCACTCCATAATTTCACCCATTCTACAAACTCAACAGCCGATTTATCATTTACAGTCTGCAAATCTAAATAACGATCTGCCCATTTTTGCTTTTCTAAAAGCTGGTCAATTTCAATGGCAAATTGGCAAAAATCGGGATATGATTTTGAACCAAAACCAACCACAGAGAAATGAATATTCTGGTTTTGATTTTGTCTTTCTAATAAAGTTTTGAATTGAGTTGCATTCGAAGGAGCGTCTCCCAAACCATGAGTTGATGTAAAAACAATAATGTGTTCTGCTTTCGGATAAGCCGAAAATTTATTTAATTCACTAACAAAAACTTTTTGTCCGTGATTGATTAATTGTTTCTGAATTGAATTGGCAAATCGGAACGAACTTCCATTCTCTGAACCGACCAAAAGGATAAAAGTACTTTCGCTAGCTTTAAATTTATTCTTAATTCGGCTAGATCTTCTTTTTAAAGTAATAGCAAAACCAGAATAAATAAAGAATAAAATATTGATGCACGCTATTGCTAAAATTACAGCCCAGATTCCGTTAATTCTTCCTGTATGAAGGTCTAAACTTAATGCCGCAAATTGAGTTCGCATTGGCGAAAGCTTTTCAGAAATTACAGCTCCTGTAACTTGATTCACTTCAACCTCTTTGTCTTTCAATTCAATAATATAATATTCTTCGGGATCATCAGTAAAAGGAAATTCAATTTTCTTTACATCAGATAATAAAGTAGTATTGAAAATTGAAGTGGTTTTGGCTTTGTCTGAAAGTTCTGTTTTTACGGGTTTTGTTTTTTCTTCGCCCATAAAAAAGTTGAATCTTTCTAGCGATAAATAAGTTCCAGTAAGTGAAATAATCAAAATCGGAATTAAAGCCAATCTTCCTAAAAGCACATGATAATATTGCGCAAAATATTCTTTGATTATTTTAGAAAAGAAATTTCGGATGCCACGCTGTCTTTTTAAAACTAGCACGAAACCTGAAATTGATATTAGAAATAAACAAAAAGAAATTACACCCACAAAAAATCGTCCTGCTTCATGAAGAAATAGCGAACGGTGTAAACTCGTAATCCAATTTATGAATTCGGTTTTCTTTGCAGGATTTCCGAGTGTTTTTCCCGTTTTTGGGTCAATGTAGGCTTTAACGTCATTTCCATCTGCATCAATCGCCTGAAGTGTTACAAACTGATTGTAATCGACACTCAATTCTGTAATTTCTGGATACACTTTCTTTAAAATTGGCAGCGTTTCGCCCAAAGTTATTTTATTAAAATCTTCTGCTTTGTACGGAAGTGTTTTTTCCTGAACCGCATCGACTGCCAGAATGATTCCTGTTACCGAAGCCAAAAGCAAAAAAATAGAAGAAAATAAGGCTAAAGCCAAGTGCGCGTAACGCCAAAAAGAAAGAGTCATTGAGTTATTCTATTATAAAACATTTAAAGCTTTGTCAAAGTTTAAAACGATGACAAAGCTCAGATTTTAATTCTAAGCACAAAAATAAAATTTGTACTCATTATAAGGTTAAAAAATAATGTACTAAAGATTATATTTTGTTTAACCTTACATATTTGATGTAACCTTTTCCATCTGTTTTTTCAGCTAGACCTTCGGTTGTAAGCGGAACTTCAAGATCGCTTACATAGTATTTCTGGTCTTCAACAGCCGACTCAAAACGAAGTTTATAGCCTTTATTGATTTTAGAATTTTCGATTTCGATCGTTGTTACACTGCGGTCTCCACCAGTTACAGAAGCACCAGTTTTAGCACTGATATCGTCATTTTTCTGAGTATGGAATTTATTCCACTCTTTTAATGATTTGTACCATTTTTTATCATCGCCCATTACATAAAGTGTCTTTTCGTACTCACCAGCCGAATTAACAAGAGAAACAACGATATAAGCACCTTCTCCCATATAGTTATTCATTTGAAGCATGATTTTGTATTTGCTTGATTGCGCTTGAGATTGGAAAGAAACTAAAAAGATAAAAGCGCTGGTAAGAGCAATTTTTAATATTGATTTCATGAAAATAAGTTATGAATTATGAGTTTTAAGTTATGAGTTTTGAGTTATTAGTTATTCGTTTTGAGTTATGAATTGTAGACTTAGATTTTTAACTCATAATTCATAACTCCTAACTTTTTAAAAGCTATTTTAAAAACTCAACTGAGATATTATTTTTTGTAAGCAGATCATTTTCTTTTGCTAAAGCATAAGCCGTTTCGTCAAACTCTGTGCTGATGTCTTTTTTAGCTCCAGCAGAAACTAAATATTTTAGAATAGAATCATCTTTAGAAGTCATTGCCGCTCTATGTAAAGCCGTTAAACCATCTTTATTTTTAGCATTAATGTCTACTTTTAAATCATTGATTTTTTTAAGAAGAGAAACATCATTTTTAGTAATCGCTATATGATATAAAGTGTTTCCATCTTTTTGAGGAGTTGCAAGATTTAATCCTTTGTCTTGAAGTAATTTTGCTTTAGCATCAAAAGGATCTGTGGCCGCTTTTTCTCTTCCTGCAGGACGATACGATTGTACTAAATAAACACCTAAATTATTTCCGTCTTTGTCTTTTACGTTTACATCTGCACCTTTAGACAGAAGTAAATTTACAGCATCTGGAGTTCCGTTTCTAACAGCAAAAGTTAAAGCCGATTCTCCTTTTAAATTTTGTGCGTTTATGTTTTTAGCTTTCGGAAGAAACAATTCCAAAACAGCAGTTTCTCTAGCTCCAGCTGCTACCATAATGGGGGTATTTCCTTCTTTATCGGCGATGTTTGCATCAACACCTTTTCCTAAGAAATATTGAATAATTTCTGTCTGATTTGGTTTTCCAGCCAAAAAGTGCAATACATTTTGTCCCGCTTTATTTTGAGAAGTCGCTTTAATTTTTACTTCTTCAACCAAATATTTATAAGTTTCAAGAGTATTAGTTTCTCTACGGCTTCCTTGCGCAGCAAATAAAAGTGCATTGCTAGTTGGTTTAATGCCTTTTTCTAAAAGTTTTTTCAAAAGAGCAATATTACCAGATCTTGCAGCGTATGTAAAAGCAGTGTTTCCGTCATTGTCTACATCTTTTAAAGACATTCCTTTTGTAGCAAAATAGTCTGCAGCTTTTAGATCTTTATCAGAAGCAATGGCTAGAAGTAAAAGGTTTGCTCCATTTGCATATTTTTTTGTCGGATTAAGTCCAGCTTTAAAGAAAGCGTCGTACATCGCAGCATTTGACTGACCGTTTGAAGCGGCAAAATCTGCAGGAGCAGTTCCGTGGCTGTCTTCAAAATTTACATCAGAACCTTTACCAATTAAATATTGAACCAATTCAGTATTTCCTCTATAGGCTGCCCAGTGCAGGTAGATACGATTATCGTGCGTTAATTTTGTGATTGAATTTCCAGGTTGCTCCACTAAAAACTTGATAGTTGCAAAGGGAGCATCATTATTAATGGCCAACGTTGTAACATCAAATGCGTTTGCATTAGCTTCAGCAGGATTATTTCCTTTAGCGATTTCTGCCTGAACCGTTTCAACAGTCGGTGAGGTTTTCCAGAAAGCGGCATCTAGCAACGCGTTTTTTTGCTGAGCACTCACAAAGAAAGTAACAGCAAATGCAAAAGAAACGAAAAGATTCTTTTTCATATTTCGATAATTTATGGTTATTGAATTGTACAAGATTAAATTTATTTTTGGGAATTATTTATTCTATTTAGAATAAATAAAAATAAAAGCAAATGTAAAAATTAATATTCTTAAACCAAGAATAATTTGCTGTAAAAGGGGAATTTGATGCTATTTTTCTAAAAATTAAGAATCCCTTAAGTAAATTTTAATTTTGTTTTAATTCGGTCTCTTTTTATAATAAGAAAAAATGCTTTCAAGATGGTTTTTCAACTTTATAGAGGTAATAAGTTTGAAAGCTAGGATTTGCACTACTAATTCATTTCTGAGATGTTGATTTTACTAGAATATTTTGCACTTTTAATATTTATTTTACTGTAAATATTTGTAATAAAGTATATTATGATTTTTTATAGTGTCTCTATTATTTAGAATTATTATTAATAAACAGCGTTTTTTTAATTTGAAATTCGATTTGAAATTTCCCTTTTTTCAAATCGGATGTTGATAACTGTTTTGATTTTTGACCTTAAAAAGCACTTTTTTTCATGTTGATAACTCAGCATTATTTTTAGGGAAACTGCTAGCTCAATGTAGATTACAGAGCAATATTTTCATGTTGATAAAATTTGCTTCATCCTGCTTTTTAGAAGTTTTAAAACTGTTGATAATTGAGCAGATTTTTAACATCTAAAAGTAGACAAAAGAATAACTGTGGGCTAAATTTGTAAATATAGAAATCACGCTAATACCTCCCCAAAATAAGCGCTCGCATTTCTATTTCAAAATAGTCACTTAAAACTCTATATATATGTCAATTTTTGATAAAAGAATCAATTATAAACCTTTTGAATATCCTGAGGTTCTGCAATTTACCGAAGCTATTAATAAAGCTTATTGGGTACACACTGAAGTAGATTTTACTGCCGACACGCAAGACTTTCATGCACATTTGGATTTGGCAGAAAAAACAGCAATTAAAAATAGTTTATTGGCTATTGCACAAATTGAGGTAGCTGTAAAAAGTTTTTGGGGCAATATATACGAGCATTTTCCGAAACCAGAATTTAACGGATTGGGAACTACTTTTGCAGAATGCGAATTTAGACATTCTGAAGCCTATTCTCGTTTGTTGGAAGTATTAGGATATAATGACGAATTTGAAAGGCTATTGGATGTGCCTGTAATTCGCAGACGTGTAGATTATCTTTCGAATGTATTGAAAGATACAAAGTCTCAGGACAATAGAAAATACATGGTATCATTGATTTTGTTCAGTATTTTGATTGAAAACGTTTCTCTTTTCAGCCAATTTGCCATTTTATTGTCATTCACAAGATTCAAAGGATACATGAAAAATGTGAGCAATATTATTGCTTGGACATCAATTGATGAGCAAATTCATGCTAATGGCGGAATTTATATCATTAACAAAATTCGTGAAGAATTCCCAGAATATTTCGATGCAGAGACTCTAGAATTAATTAGAGAAACGGTTAAAGAATCAATTTCTGTTGAAGCAGATATTTTAGATTGGATTTTTGAAAATGGAGCGATAGAAACAATCAACAAAGAAGATTTGGTAAACTTCATGAAATTTAGAATTGATGAAAGTTTGAAACAAATCAATATCGAAACTATCTTTAATGTTTCTCCAGAAGAATATTCAAAAATGACTTGGTTTGAAGAAGAAGTTTTTGCAAACAGTTTAGATGATTTCTTTGCGAAACGTCCAGTAGAATATACAAAACACGACAAGAGTATCACAGCAAACGATCTTTTCTAATACAAGCCCATAATACATATGAATACGATAGACACAAACCCAGCAAATAACAATTTTGAGCCGCAAAACGATAGTAAAATGTGGTGGAAAAATTCTGAAAGTGAACAGATTTTAAATCGCGGTTATCTTTTAAAAGGAGAAACTGTAGAAGGAGCAATCGATAGAATTTGTACTGCCGCAGCTAGAAGGCTTTACAAACCAGAATTGAAAGAATCTTTCATGGAAATGATCGAAAGAGGTTGGATGAGTATCAGTTCGCCAGTTTGGGCAAATATGGGAACAGAAAGAGGTTTGCCAATTTCTTGTTTTAATGTGCATGTTCCAGATAAAATTGAAGGAATTACACATAAGCTTGGAGAAGTAATCATGCAAACTAAAATCGGAGGTGGAACTTCTGGTTATTTTGGTGAATTGCGTGAACGTGGAAGCGCTGTAACTGATAACGGAAAGAGTAGTGGAGCAGTAAGTTTCATGAAGCTTTTTGATACCGCTATGGATACTATTTCGCAAGGCGGAGTTCGTCGTGGTGCATTTGCAGCTTATTTGGATGTAGATCATCCAGATATCGAAGAGTTCTTGAAAATTAAAAGTATTGGAAACCCAATTCAGAACTTGTTTACAGGGATCTGTGTGCCAGATTACTGGATGCAAGAAATGATTGATGGTGATGCAGAAAAAAGACAAATTTGGGCAAAAGTATTAGAAAGCCGTCAGCAAAAAGGTTTGCCTTATATTTTCTTTAGTGACAACGTAAATAAAAATAAACCACAAGTTTATAAAGATCAGAATTTAAGAATCAATGCCAGTAATTTGTGCAGTGAGATTATGCTTCCATCAACTCATGATGAATCATTTATCTGCTGTCTTTCTTCAATGAATTTAGAGTTATATGAAGAGTGGAAAGATACGGAAGCAGTAAAGTTAGCGATCTTTTTCTTAGACGCTGTTTTACAGGAATTCATCGAAAAAACAGAAGGAAACTATTATCTTTCTGCAGCTAATAAATTTGCTAAAAGACACCGTGCATTAGGTTTAGGAGTTTTAGGATGGCATTCTTATTTACAGAAAAACATGATTCCGTTTGAAGGAATGGAAGCTAAAATGAAAACTACAGAGATTTTCAAGCATATTAGCGATAAAGCTGATAAAGCAAGTCAAGAATTGGCTAGGATTTATGGTGAGCCAGAATTGTTAAAAGGGTACGGAAGACGTAATACCACCACAATGGCAATTGCGCCAACGACTTCATCTTCTGCAATTTTAGGTCAAACTTCGCCAGGGATTGAACCTTTTAGCAGTAATTATTATAAAGCTGGATTAAGCAAGGGTAATTTCATGCGTAAAAATAAATACCTTAAAAAACTGTTGGAAGAAAAAGGTTTAGATAACGAAGAAGTTTGGAGAGGTATTATGCTAAACGGAGGAAGTGTTCAGCATATGGAACAATTGACTCAGCAGGAAAAAGATGTTTTCAAAACATTCAAAGAAATCAGTCAGTTAGAAATTGTGCAGCAAGCTGGAATTCGCCAAAAATTTGTTGATCAAGGACAGAGTTTAAATCTTAATATTCCAGCAGAATTAGCCATTAAAGATGTAAACCGTTTAATGATCGAAGCTTGGCAGCAAGGAGTTAAAAGTTTGTACTACCAAAGAAGCCAAAGTGTTTCTAAAGAACTGGTAACAAGTCTTGTTTCTTGCAGCAGTTGTGAATCATAAAATCATAAAGCCGGATCTTTTAGATTCGGTTTTTTTATTCTGATTTTTAGAGCAAGATTCGCTAAGATTTACTCGCAAGAAACGCAAATGGTTTTACGTAGATTTTAAAAGATTTCAGATGATTAAGATAGACATGAATTGCCTCCAGCTTTAGCTGGAGGTTTTTTGTTTTAAATTGTAAAAGGCTTTAGCCAAATTCAAAGTTTGGCTAAAGCCTTCTTGCTCTCCTTTTTTACCTCCAGCTAAAGCTGGAGGCAATTCATATTTAAAAAATAATTCAATTAAATTCGTGAATTGCTTCACCTGTTCGCTATCGCTCGGGTCATGGCTAAAAAAAAAACTTAGAGTCTTAGCGTCTTAGTGGCTAAAAATAACTCTAAACTTTCGACTTCAACCGACTCAAAGTTTCCTGAGAAATATTAATATAAGAAGCTACAATTTTGTTCGGCAATCTTTTTACAATTGCAGGATTAATTTTCAAAAGCTGATGGTATCTTTCCAAAGCATCCATAGTGGTAAATGACATTAAACGATTGGCATTATTTACATACGCTTTCTCCAAATAATTGCTGTAAAATGTTCTCCATTCTGGAATAATTTTCATTAAATGATTAAAATCCTCGTGTGAAATACTTAATAGTTCAGATTTTTCAATAACCTGAATGTTTTCGGTCGCAGGCATTTTGGTAATAAAACTAACCAAAGCGGTAGCAAACTGATTTTCAAAAGCAATATATCGTGTAACGTCTTTTCCTTCTTCATTTATAAAAAAGATTCTTAAACAGCCTTTTGCAACAAAAAAAGTTTCATGACTAATTTGACCTTGAGCTAACAAGATTTCATTTTTTCCTTTTTTTATAAGTTTGAAATAAGAGAGAATGGTTTCTAGATCTTCATCAGAAACGTCAATGCTTTTTCGAATAGAATTGCTAAGCTGTTCATATATCATAATGTAGTTGCAATACCCGTGGAAGTGAATAAATTTTAGTTTTAACACATAGAAACATAGGTTGTCTTGCTTTGTTTAAGATTAAAATAAAAACACATAGCTCTATGTGTTTTATTAAAAGTAAAACGCCTTATTTAGACTCCTAAAAGCTATGTTTCTATGTGTTAAAAATAATTTACTAAAACGGGCTAGTTATAATCTCTAACGAATTTACGGTAATAAATAATATCTTCAATAGATAAAACCACCAAATCGTGTTCTTGCGCAAAGCTAATGATTTTGTCTAGTTTAGCCATGCTTCCATCTTCATTCATCAATTCGCAAAGAACGGCTTCAGGCTGTAAACCTGCTAGTTTCATTAAATCGACACTTCCTTCGGTGTGACCATTTCTTCCTAGAACGCCATTATCGTTTGCTCTAAGCGGAAAAATATGTCCCGGTTTTGCTAAATGTTCTGGTTTTGCATTTGTTGCAATCGCTGTTTTTATAGTGGTAATTCGGTCTTTTGCAGAAACTCCAGTTGTCACTCCGTTTTTAGCTTCAATAGTTATGGTAAAAGGAGTTTGAAAACTGCTGGTATTTTCTTTTACCATGTAGGGTAGTTCCAATTCGTTTGCTTTTTCATTAGTAAGACAAAGACAGACAATACCGCTGCATTCGCGAATCATTAATGCCATATCCTGAACGTTGATATGATGTGCAGAAAAGATAAGATCGCCCTCATTTTCACGGTTTTCATCGTCGGTTACCAAAACGCCTTTTCCGCTTTTAAGCTGTTCTAAAGCATTTTCAACTCGTTCTTTACTCGAAATCCCAAATTGCACTAACGGACTTAATTCTGTACTGATCATAAATTTTTTTTAGAAGTAATAAGAAACAAATCTAAAGCACCTTAAAACCAAAAACTTTGATATAAGTCAATAAATGGATGTTCTATTTTTTTAATGCTAATTTAATTTAGTTGTCATAAAATCTTAATTTAGCGTCAAATTTTACAACCCAAAATTTAATAAATACCACCTCAAATGGAGAATATTACCTTAATTATAATGCTGCTTTTTGGCGTTGCATTTCTTAGTCTTGTTAGTAAAAGATACAATTTTCCAATTCCGATTGTTTTGGTTTTATGTGGCGTTATTATTAGTGTTGTTCCAGGACTTCCAGTTATTGCCCTAAGTCCAGAAATAGTATTTATTATATTTTTGCCGCCTCTTTTGTATCACGCTGCTTGGCATACAAGCTGGTCTGACTTTAAGCAATCCATACGTCCGATAACTTTTGCCGCTGTGGGTTTGGTCTTTTTTACGACAGGATTAGTGGCTGTTTTTGCACATTGGCTTATTGATGATATGTCTTGGCCGTTAGCCTTTTTGCTTGGCGCAATTGTTTCGCCTCCCGATGCGGTTTCTGCAACAGCCATTACAAAAGGTTTAGGGCTTAATCCGAGATTAATTGCTATTCTAGAAGGAGAAAGTTTAGTAAACGATGCTAGTGGTCTTGTGGCGTACAAATATGCGCTTACGGCAATCACAGCAGGAAATTTTGTTTTATGGCAGGCAGGATTAAATTTTGTTTTAATGTCGGTTTTGGGTATAGCAATAGGTTTAGCGGTTGGTTACATCATGTTCTATATTCATAAAAGATTTGTTTGTGATGATATTATCGAGGTAACACTAACATTATTAACTCCATTTGCTTCTTATCTTCTTGCGGAGCATTTTGAAGGTTCAGGAGTTTTGGCTGTGGTAACGACAGGTCTTTTTCTGGCGGCGAGATCGGGAACCATTTTTTCTCATGAAAGCCGAATTATGACGAATACAATTTGGGATGTACTCAATAATATTCTAAACGGTTTGATATTTATTTTAATCGGACTTCAATTAAGGCAGATTATTGAAGGAATCAGTAATTATTCGGGAAATTCTTTACTTATCTGGGGTGCAGTTATAAGTATAGTAGTGATTTTGGTTCGTTTCTTATGGGTTATTCCAGCAACGATGATTCCAAGAATGATCAGTAAAAAGATTCGGGAGAAAGAGCAATTTGATTACCGAAATATGATCATTTTTGGCTGGTCTGGAATGCGTGGTGTGGTGTCTATGGCTGCAGCGCTGGCACTTCCTTTAATGTTGAATAAAACAGAAGAATTTCCGCTTCGAAATTTAATTATCTATTTGGTTTTCTGTGTTATACTTTCGACTTTGGTAATACAAGGACTTACGCTTCCATGGCTTATCAAAAAACTGAAAATTGAGAGATACTCGATACTCGCAGAAGAGTATAATATTAGAAATGTGATTGTCTCTGAAACTATCGCCCATATTGAAGATAATTTCTCCTTGCTGAATGATGAATTGCTTCATAATATTAAAAGTAAATATGAAGTAAAATTCAACCGTCTGCAAAAGACCGAACTTCCTGCCAATTTCTTCGGAAATGGAAAGCTTCTTGGAGGCGAAATCTTTAATGATTTTACTAAAATTCAAATCGATCTGCTAAATGTAGAACGAGCAAAATTAGAATCGATGCATAAATTGGGTTCTGTAAACGAAGAAATCTTTCGTAAAATAGAAAAAGAACTCGATTTGGAAGAAACGCGTTTGTGGATGGAAATGTACGAGGAAAACTAATTTTTTTAAACTCCAATTTTTTAAATTCCAAATTCCAAAATGGGAAGTATTTCTAGCTTTGTCAAAGTTTTAAACTTTGACAAAGCTTTTTTTTACATCTTACACCTTACATCTCAAATCTTTCATTTCACCATTAAATTACGTTCATTTTCTGCATTAAAAATGTTGCGCTTTTGTTCTTGCAGATTCCGTTTCGGAGTTTATAATCGAAGTGAAGATCGTTGTTTTGAATCTCAACTTCGAAACATTGATTGGTTAAAATTTCAGGATATTCATTCGTAGTCAGACAAACTTCTATGTCGTGTGTTGCGATGGCTCCGATTGCTTTTTTAGAAATTATTTTCTTCACGACTTCAATTGTTCCGTTTCTTTTATCGTCGGAATTTGTACCTCTCAAAATCTCATCTAATAAAACAAAAGCAGGCTGATTTTCAAGAGCATCCATGATCTGTTTTAAACGTTTAATTTCAGCAAAAAAGTAAGATTCAGAATCGGATAAAGAATCGGATAATCGCATTGAAACTAATACTGGAAGTGGATGAATCTTAGCTTCTGATGCACAAACAACAGAGCCAATTCCGCCTAGCACCATATTAATTCCCAAGCTTCTTAAAAACGTACTTTTTCCAGACATGTTAGATCCAGTTAGAATCACAAAAGATTGCGGGAAAAATTGCGTGTCATTTCCAACTCTTGTAGCAGGATTAAGCAGCGGATGACTCAGATTTTTAAATTCGATTTTATACTCAGAATTGATTTCAGGGAAAACAAAATCATCGTTGTTATACGCCAAATTTGCCAGACTATTTAATGCTTCAATTTCGCCAATAATAGAAATCCAATGATTCATTTCAGAAGCATAATCTTCTTTCCATTTTAAAAGCGCTCTTAAAACGTGGAGATTGAATAAAAAAGTTCCATTAAACAAAGTCGCTGTCACAAAATTGTTTATCGTATCCATTCTCGAAAACAACTCTGAAAGCTGTTTTAAATGCTGACTTGCTTTGGCATTCTTAAAATTAAGCTGTTCTTGTAAACGAATTAGTTTATTAGATTGGAAAGATTCGCGTTCAATTTTTTCAATCAATAAACCATATTGCTTTATGATGTTAGTGACATTATCTGCCTTTGCTATTTCCGATTGAATTCTCTTTACAGCTCTTCCTAAAACGATCAAATTGGCAATAAAAATATAAGTCAAATAAGAAAGTATAATGGTTTTTGATGTAATAAAATACGCAGTCAGGAATCCAAAAAATGTTATTGGAAGAATAAATGATAATGCAACTAAAACTTTAGGTAATGAATTATTTGTAAAAGAAGTCCAATGCTTTATCGCTTCATAAGATTGTTTAGAATCTTGACTAATGATGGCCAAAGCCTGAAATTCCTGTCTCCAATCGATTTTACTTTTTAATTCGTTTATAGCTTCTTGATTTTCTAAAATTTCATTTTCAGGAAGTGTATGAAGTAAGAGTTCAGCAAGTGTTTTTTTTCCGATAAAAGAAGCTGTTCTGTTTAGATTTTGGAATAACGAATGTTCTCCAAAAATATCCAAATCGTAAGCATACGGATGATGGTAATCGATAAATTCAACTCCATTTTCGAAAGAAGTTTTTTCTCTTTTCAAAAAAGAAATTTCATTCTGATTAATTTTTAAAAGTGTTTCTGCAAGCAATCTTTGAAAAGATACTCGAGAATGTATTTTCATTAAAAAAATAAAACCAGCAAAAGATAAAACAGCTAGAATAACATAAAGTATTTCGTTTGTTTTAATGTAATAAAACATAAAAAACAAAAAAAGAAAAATACTTAATAACCTCAAAAGGCTTATGCTGTTGTATTTTTTGTTGGTTTTATTATAGAGTTCTGAGTATTTTGCAACGTTTTCTGGATATGCTTTCATTCTATTATTTTGGTTGAAATACAAATATAGCTTTTAAGTTGCAAAATCATCAAGGATTGAAATTAATCTTCGTGCATTACCAAAATAGGAATAGTTACTTCTTTGGCTATTTTTTTTGAAAAACTAGAGTCAAATATACTTTCAAAGAACGAACGTTTATGTGTTATTGTGGTTAGAACATCAATGTCTTTGTAAAGAATAAAATCAAGAATGGTTTCTTTGACATCATCACTTGGTAAAACTAAAAATTCCACATTTTCTTCAGCAAAATCTCTTTCCCATTCTTTTCTAGTTTCCTCTGTAACATCAGAATTAGACGTTTTAACGTATAAACTCTTTACTTTAGCACCAGTTTTTTTAGCAATCTTCAAGATTTTTTTAAGTTCTTTTTTGTCTTTTTCTCGGTAGCGTGTCGTAAAGCCAATTGTTTTTACCTTTTTGTATTTGGCGTCGATAGGAACACATAAAACAGGAACTTCGACCCCAGAAATTACAGATTCGGTATTGGAACCCGTGAAAAATTTAGTCCAGTCAGAAGCGCTGTTGGTTCCCATAATTACAAAATCGACTTGGTCTTCTTCGACTGCATTTTTAAGATTGTAAATTAGATCACCATCCATTAAACGGTGTTTGATTACAATATCTTCTAGATTACGTTCGGCAGCAATAGTTCGTAGTTTTGGAATTTCATCCTTAAACATTTCAAATTTTGCTAGCTCGATTGAGCTGTATATAGAAGCATAATTCTCTGGAAAGAATTGGCTGTCGTAAACAGGTATCTCGAATGTATGAAGTAAGATTAATTCGGCGTTTACAACTTTAGCAAATTCTAAAGCATGAACAAATGCATTGGTAGCAGCGTCAGAGAAATCGGTTGGAAATAATATCTTTTTCATAGTATTTAAGATTAAGGTTTGTCTCTCAAATTTACTCATTCTGCATAGAAATTAACCTGACATTTATCAGTATTTTAACACTTAATGATTTATTAATATGAATTATTGCGAAGATTTATTGGTTGATTTAGGACAAGATTGTACAGAAAAGAAATTAAGCCTTTTTTTATACCTTTGCAGCATGATAAATCAAGATTCTATAGTTGCTTTGGCTACACCTTCGGGAGCTGGAGCTATCGCCATAATTCGTATTTCTGGAGCTGAAGCTATTACAATTGGTAATTCGGTTTTTAAATCTATTAAAAACAAAGATTTAACCAAACAGAAAACGCATACACTTCATTTAGGGCATATTGTAGACGGAAGCAAAACGCTAGACGAAGTTTTGGTTTCGGTGTTTAAAGGTCCGAACTCTTACACTGGCGAAGATACTATCGAAATTTCGTGCCACGGATCAACTTATATTCAGCAGCAGATTATTCAATTATTGCTTCGAAATGGATGTAGAATGGCAGATGCAGGTGAGTTTACGTTAAGAGCTTTCTTAAACGGAAAATTAGATTTATCGCAGGCAGAAGCGGTGGCCGATTTGATTTCATCAGACAATGAGGCTTCTCACCAAATCGCGATGCAGCAAATGCGTGGTGGTTTTAGTAATGAAATTGCAAAACTTCGAGAAGAGCTTTTAAATTTTGCTTCTTTAATTGAATTGGAATTGGATTTTGCAGAAGAAGATGTAGAGTTTGCTGACAGAACGCAGTTTCACGAGCTATTAAACAGAATCGAATTTGTTTTAAAACGTTTAATTGATTCGTTTGCTGTTGGAAATGTGATTAAAAACGGAATTCCAGTTGCAATTGTAGGTGAACCAAATGTTGGTAAATCGACGCTATTGAATGCTTTGTTGAATGAAGAAAGAGCAATTGTTTCGGACATTGCTGGAACAACTCGTGACACTATTGAAGACGAATTGGTAATTGGCGGTATCGGATTTAGATTTATTGATACGGCTGGAATTCGTGATACTAAAGATGTTGTAGAAAGTATTGGAATCAAGAAAACATTCGAAAAAATAGATCAAGCGCAAGTTGTGATTTATTTATTTGACGGATTGAAATTTCAGGCTTCAAGTTGTGAATTCGTAAATGAGATTGAGCAGATTAAGAATAAATATCCGCTGAAGCCTTTGCTTATTGTGGTAAACAAAAAAGATATTTTGTCTGCTGATGAAGTAGCCAATATTACCAATCAGCTAGAAAACTTAAATGCAAAACTTTTATTGATTTCTGCAAAAGAAAAAATAGGAGTAGAGGATTTAAAGAATGAATTGTTATCTTTTGTTAATACAGGAGCACTTCGCAATAATGAAACAATTGTTACGAATACAAGACATTATGATTCGTTATTAAAAGCTTTAGATGAAATACAAAAAGTAAAATACGGTTTAGAATCTGGACTTTCAAGTGATCTTATGGCGCTTGATATTCGTGAAGCTTTATACCAATTTGGACTTATTACAGGTCAGGTCTCTAATGACGAATTACTTGGGAATATCTTCGCTAATTTTTGCATCGGCAAATAGAAGGAGCAAAGAAATACAAAATAAAAATAACAAAAAGAGCTAAAATGTTGGTAAATAATATTTTAGTTCTTTTTTTATTGATTTTTTTTGAATATCTGTTTGGCTCAGATCGTCATGTCATTTGTATTCTATGATCTCGAATAATAAATCATATCTCTCGCCTAATTTTTTCTTTAATCGCTGTTTGCTTTTTTTGATGGCATCGACTGTAACTCCTAATAAGTTAGATATTTCGGAGTTGTTAAGGTCTAATTTTTGCAGCATTATAATCTTAAGATTAGATTCTTTTAATTCTGGAAAATTTTTGACTACATAATTATAAAATTCACCATGCTGTTTTATAAACTCTTTTTTGAAGTTCTTCCAGTTTTCATCTGTCATCAAATGGGAGTCTAATATTTTGTCAAGTTTTGTTTTTTCTTCTTCAGACTGTACCGCGACAGAGTTTCTAATTTCTTCAAGTTCAGTTTCTAGAATAGATATCTGCTTGTTTTTGTTTTTAAGATATTCGTCGAAGGTTTCAATATTATAACTAGCATCACTAAGCTTCTGTTCAAAAAGAAGTCTGTCTTTTTCAAGTGTTATTTTCTTTGTTTTTAATTTTTTGTTCAATGAGGTGTAAGTAACCAGACTTAGCACAATAGTGAGGATGAGTATTAGAATAATTAGACTTTTTGTTTTTTCGCCTTTCTCTAATTGCAATCGAATTTTCTCATTATCAGTTTCATATTTCTTTTTTTGAATAAGCCAATGAGATTGCTGCAGTACCGTATTGCCATTGGTATTAAGAAGATATTCTTCAATTTGTTTAAGCTGTCGTCTTAGTAATAGCTCTTTCTGAGGATCTTTACCTCCTAGAACAATAAGTTTTAACTCTATTACTTCTTTTAAAGAACTTCTGTAGTAGGACTTTGAGCTTGCAATTTTTCCCGCTTTTTCTAAAATCTCCTCGAGTTCTGCAGTGTCTTTGACTTTTAAAAGAATTTTAGCCAATAAAATAGAAGCATACATCTCATTCTTTTCAATTTTAAATTTTTGAGAATAGAGAATATCTTGTTTTAAAAAGCGCACAGCATCTTTTAAATTTCCTTTTTCTTGGTAAATAAGCGCTTTGTCTCCTAAAATTTTTGCATACCTGATACTGTCGCCTATTTTTAATGCCATAGCTTCTGCATTATTAAAATAATACATGGCATTTGATAAATCTTTGTTTCTGAAATAACTGCTCCCAATTGCGTTTAAAACTCCCGCAGATTCTGAAGAAGGGTTTTGCATATACTGCAGCGCTTTTTTATAATAACTTATAGCAGATTTATCTTCGACCGTAGACATTATCCAGCCAAAGAATTTAAAAGTCTCTTCAGGCAAAATCATTTCCGAAGGACCAATCTGATTGCTTTCGTCCATCGTTTTGAGAACGATCGGGATAAGTTTATCTATCTGGCAGTAAAAATACAAGTACTTGGAATAATTTACCTGCGTCCAGATTATAAGACTTAAATCATTGCTTTTTTTAGCTTCTTGAATAGATTTTAAGTAATAATATTCGCTTCTGCTGTTTATTTTGTCGAAGAATAGAGAAAAGCCATTTGCCAGTAAGGCACTGTGTAAAATCTGTTCGTTTTTGCTTGAAGAATTTTTTAAAAAAGACAGTCGTTTTTGTAGTTCTACAGTGTCTTTTTTAGAATTATTTTCTTTGATAATGATAGCTTCTATTTTCTTAATTGACTCTGCACTAGACGATGATAGTTTTTGAGCGTGCAATTGTGTACAAAAAACAAAGGTGTATAACACAAAAAAGAAAATAATTTTTTTTGTACAGAAAATCATTTTGGAATGGGGGCTTATTATAGGCTGCTAAACTAAAAAAAATAAACGTTTTACTAAAAAAAAGTTAAAGAGAAAATCATGTTTTTTTAAACTAATGCCTTGAAAATCTTAAATATAAAATTTTTCTTATAAGTTCTGAAAATCTGGTAAGCATTGTACCAATTTAAAGAAAAAACTTTTTCAATGTTCTCCTAATTCTTTGAAAGAAATTTCAATCTAATCTCGCCGAAAAGAAATCATTGTTTTGTATGGCAACTCAAGTCTTTTTTTTGCTTTGAAATCTCTTTGCAAGGTGCAAGATGCAAAAGGATATTTTTTAAATGGCTAATATTAATGATTTAAGATTTTAGACCCATTGATTTGTCCCCTTTTTGTCTCTCCCTATTATTTAAGGAATTTTATTTTTTAAAATAAATTCGCTCCTTAACCAACCCCTTAAAATTTTAATTTTTTAAATGATATCTATGAAAACAAAATTACTCTTAATGTTATGTCTTTTTTGTGCATCTATTTCAAATTATGCCCAAAGTTCTGCTTCGCAGTCCGGAATTGCAGTACAGGGAATTGCTAGAGATGCAAACAATACAGCCTTAACAAATCAGACAATTAATCTTACGTTTACGCTGTATTATCTAGACGCTTCAAGTATCGAGCAGTTGATCAACAAAGTTACTAGAAATGTGACTACTGATGCGTTTGGAGTATTCTCTGATGTAATAGATCCAACTGCAGTGAATAACAGCCTAATTGCCAACAATACTGCTTATCTGAGAATTGAGAAAGGTTCAGAAGTTATTTCTGACGAAAAACTTCGTCATGTACCGTATGCAATTGCTGCCAACAACGGTGTTCCAACAGGTTCAATTATGCCTTTTATAGGAACTGTTGCTCCAGAAGGATGGGTGCTTTGCAACGGAGCCGCTCTTCCTACAACTGCTAAAGCTCTGATTGCGTTGGTCGGAAGTAATGCGCCAAACCTACAAGGTATGTTTTTAAGAGGTACTGGAACAAGTCCTGTAAATAATCAACCTGGACCGGCTTTAAAAGGAACACAAAACGATGAAATTCAGAGCCACTCACACGCAAAAGGTTCATTAAGTACCGATGCAGCCGGTAACCATAACCACGCAGATGGAATTTTTGATAAAGTTATGAGTATTACTGGAAATAATACTGTTAATGCAGTAGATGGTGATAGTCAATTAGTTCAACCGGATCTTGGTTATGCAAGAACAATGCCAACTACTGGTAATCATACACATAACATAACTGGTTCAACAGCAGATACTGGAGGAACAGAAACTAGACCTGTTAGTTACGGTGTAAATTACATCATTAAATTATAAAGCTGTAATTATGAAAAAAATAATTGCAGTTCTCGGAATGTTTGTTCTGGGAGCGGGACTTTATGCTCAAAACAATAAAGGAGCTAAAGTTGTACCCGTTTCGCAGGCCATTCAAAAAAATGGATTCAACATACAGGTTGGACTTCCATTTTTAGGGCAAAATAAGACTGGACCAAGGAAAACAAACCCTGCAGATATTCGCTTTCCATGGAGTACGCTGTATTTGTATCACACATTTGCAGAAGAATCTTTTAGTGTTTCAAAAGGTTTTTATGGTGATAAGGTTTTAATTGCTTGGAATTTAAGAGCCAATGAAAATTTGGTAAAAAGCATTAAGATTTACAGAAGGGTCTACACAGAAACGGGAAATCTTCCTTACAATTTAGTAGTCAGTCTATCTCCAACAGAAACAAATTATGAAGATAAATATGTAGAAGGGGGAGTTTTGTATGAATATATGTTAGAAGCGCAGGGAATTGCTGCAACTCCAATTCTTTACAGTACTTATATTACCGGAATTGGATACAGAAATCCTACGGCGGTTGTAACAGGAAACATCAGTTATAAAGGCGGAAATCCAGTTAAAGATGTTGTCGTTACCGCAACTCCAAATGGCAGCGGCGCTGTTAAAGGAAGTGGTCTAAATGTTCCTGCTTCTGGTTTTGTAGATTTAAGCGGTTTGAGTACATTAATTTCAAATTCGGCTACTTTTGAGGCTTGGGTAAAACCATCTAGCGCTTATACAAGTGATTCTGAAACAGCGATTCGATTGTTTAACATTTCGAGTTCGACAAGTGCAGATAATCTTGATGTTACTGTAAAATTAAACGCGGTAAGCAAATCTATTGATGTTACAATAGGCGGCAGAAAGTATACATTGAGAAATTATTTTCCTTCGGGTAATTTAAACTCAAGAGGAAATGATCTGCTTGTACCTGTTTCAGAATTTAATAGGTCTTTTGTTCATTTTTCTGTTGTAATCAATGATAATCAAGTTCCGTTGTTATACGTTAACGGAAGACAGATTACACAATCTTATGTAACAGAAGCTGACAGTAAATTAAGAGGTATTGATGCGTCTTATACTGCGCCTTATTTTAGTGCCGTAATTCCAACGGGCACCGTAAGACTTTCTGGCATAACTTGGGATAATGCTAAAGTGGGCGGTGGAAAATCTAGTTATATTGACGAAATCAGAATTTGGAAAGCCGCATTAGAATCGTCTGTTATTAGAACAGATTATTCAAGATTTATAAGCGGAAACGACTCTCGTTTGGTTACTTACTTGAGAGCCAATGAAAAAGCAGGAAGATTTGCTTATGATTTGTCTCGAAGCGGTTTTAATTATAATGAAAATCACGGTAAGCTTTGGGATGCCAATACAGCACAAGGCAATAGAGTATTATGGGCAACAGAAGCAGATAATTACCCAACAACTTCTCAATTGGGTGTTTTAGGAGTAACAGACAGTAAAGGAAATTACCAAATTAGTGCCATTCAGTATTCTGGTACAGGAGAATCTTATAACATTACTCCAATGTACGGCCAGCATAAATTTGAACCTAACCAGCAATTGGTTTATTTAGGTTTGGGTTCTGAGGTGGTTAATAAAATTGATTTTGTCGATCAGTCTTCGTTCAGCTTCAAAGGTGTTGTAGCTTTTGATACAAGAGGCGTTTTCCCATCTTATGTTTCTGTAGACGGCAAATCTGCCCAAAACGAAAATGATGCATGGGTTGGCGGAGGAGCTAATATTCTTGATGAAGGTTATAATTACTATGAAATAAATGGCGAAAAATTTCCTAAAGCTAAATATTGGAAAAATGATGCGGGAACTCCAAATGATAAATCAGACGATTATTTAGATCGTTATGCTTCAATTTACACAACTGGAGCAAATGTATATATTGACGGAAACATCGTTCTGGATGCCAATAACATTCCGGTTGTTACAGACGATAATGGTTATTTTGATGTAAGTGTTCCTATTGGCAAACATTATATTACAATCAAAAAAGACGGGCATCAGTTTGTGTATAACGGGCGTTTTCCTGCTGCTACAACTGAGTTTAAAGAGTTTTTTGAAGATGCGAATGAGCCAGTTTACTTTGTAAACAACACTAAAGTAACCGTAGTAGGTAAAGTAGTTGGTGGTTCTGTTGAAGCCGAAAAGCCTATTGGTTTTGGTGGTGAAGGCGTAGTGACCAAAACGATAATCGATTCTGGAATCACAAAAAATCTTGAAGTAAGCGCTAAAAATAATATTGGTAAGGCGGATTTTACATTAGGATACGCGCCAGTTGGAGCCAATGTGACCAATTATACCAAATTTAATTATACGACTAACACGGCTTCAGGAGAGTATAGAATTGCAGTAATGCCTTTAAAATATAATTTGGAAGCAAATGATTTGGTGATTAAAAGCAATTCGGGCATTTCGCTATTAAAAGCAGGAACTACAGAAGCATTTGATTTTTCTGAAATACCGGTTACTAAAACACCTGAATTTAAATACAAGGAGAATAATATCGATAAAACGTTAACAGGAACGCCGTATCATTACGAGAAAAGTTTTACGTACAGATCGACTCCTGTATTGCAGGTTATCGAACAAACTTCTGATAAAACGATCGATGTTGCAGGAACAAAAGTATCTACAGAAAACTTTGCAAAACCAATTTACACGCAGTTTATGGCGTACAAAATTGTAATGAATCGTTTTGAACGTTACACCAATAATGATTCAGGAACAGCCGTTGAAGTAAAAGTTCCTGTAAAGGATGGTGAATTGGTGAAAACAAATAATCTTGCTTTACAAGATTCTGAAACCATTACAGCAGATGGAAGTACTTTAACGTACGCTTTTAAAGCAGGCGTACCTTCAATTACACCTCCATTTGAAATCAAAAACAGTTTAAAATACCGATTAAACGAAGTAGATTATCCTGTTGAGAACTTTAATGATACCGGAATCATTTTAGGAGGTGCATCAGATGGCAGCCAAACTTTTGTTACGGAGGCTCCAGATGTTCCTGCCATCATTTTAAGAGACCCACCTGGTTCAAATAGTTTTGCGACTATAGAAAAAGGAGAAAGTATTTCTTTTACCTCTGAAGCATCTTTGTCACATCAGGAAGGATTTACCCAAAACGTTAGTGTTCATGCAGGATTGCATTTTGAAGTTAGCGGCGGTATAGTTCCGACACCAGTAGTAGAAGCAACAGCAACAAATAATGCAGATGTTGGAGTTGGACTTAACAATACTTCTAATGATGGTAAAAGCGTCACAAGTACTTTTACTTTCAGCAAGGCAATATCAACTAGTGATGCAACAGATTATGTAGGTTCAGATGGTGATTTATACATCGGAAACTCTAAAAATATGTTTTATGGTACTTTTGATAATATTGAAGCATCTAAAAAAATACCTGTAAAAACGGTAAACGGAGTTACAGTAGAATTGGGAGCTAATGAATATATAAACTTAGGAACTGCTATTGATCCTATTTATGTAAGCAAGCAAAAAGCACTGATTTTAAATGATCAAAACAGTCCTACATTTTTCGTATACTCGCAAAAACATATTTTGAGTACATTAATTCCAGAATATGAGCAATTTATTACTGCAAATCTAAATGGACCAAATCCTGGTTCAGAAGAAAATAAAAGAAAAAGGGATCAGTATACTGAAAAAATCAGGTTGTGGAGAAAGATAATACTGGAAAACGAAAAGAATAAATATATTGCAAAAAACTCACCTGAGACATACAAAGCAGGTTTAGCCGGAGTTGTAACCAAGTTTAAGAATGAAATAAGCAGCGTTTATGATAAGGTAAATGATCCAGTTGCTAAACAAAAACTAACAAATCAACTAAATCAATCCAATACGATTAAAAATTTATTGGAATCTAATTTCCTAAAAAATGTTTCATTTGATGCAGGTTTGGGTTCTTATACACAAAGTGTTGAAACAAGTATTGTAGCAGCAGAGCCTACATCTTATAATCTTGTGATAGATCAATCTGTAGCTGCAGAGCTTGGATTCCTTTTTAATAAAGTAGGAGTTGTTAGTAAGACAAACTCTTTCTTTCAACAGGATATTAATTCTACATTATCAGAAGAAAAAGCAACTACTACAAACATAAGTTACACGATTAAAGATAATGATAAAGCCAACTTTTTAAGTGTTAACGTAATCGATGCATTCGATGGTAATGGTCCAATATTTATTAATCAAGGAGGTAGAACTTCTTGTCCGTATGAAGATGCAGAATTAACTCATTTCTATAATAAAAGTGAGTACAGTGCCACAGCAGCTGTTATTAATGAACTGCCAGAAGATAAACGTGAAAAGTTAAGTTTTGCTACTCAAAAAGTTGAAGTTCCGGTACTTGCCGTAACAGATAACGATATTACAAATGTAGTTGAAACTAAAAATGCTGAGTTTGAATTAAAGCTTCAAAACAACAGTGTTTCGGGTTCTGATGCTGATTTCTTATTAGTTGTAGATAATACTACTAATCCGAATAATGCCTTAATTAATATTGAACCAAACGGAACAATTGTACACGTGCCTTATGGAAAAGAAGTTATTTATAAACTGACTTTAGGAAAATCTATTTCAGATATTTATGAATATAAGGACATCAAAATCAGACTGCAGTCATTATGCGATGGAGAAGATGTAAGTTCTGAAGTGTTTATTTCGGCAAGTTTCGTTCCATCATGTTCAAGCGTAACGGTAAACGCGCCGCTGAATAATTGGGTTTATAATAGAGAAAAAGCGCTAAATGTAGACGGTACAACAAAGCCGTTGGCAATAAACTTGAATGGATACAATACCAAGTTTAAAAGCTTCAAAAAAATTGATTTGGAGTATAAATTAGCGACAAGTCCAAATTGGATTCGCCTTCATACATATTATGGTACTCCAGAATTTTATAATGAAGCAGTAAGCAATAATGAAACTCAAATTTCATCTATTGGTGCTGCAACAAGCTTAACGTACAATTTTGACATTGCTGCTTTACAATTAGCAAATGGAAATTATCAAATTAGAGCAAGAAGTACTTGTAGCAATAATACCGAGTTTATATCTGAAGTTATTTCTGGATTGGTCGATTTAAGTGCGCCTCAGTTATTTGGCACGCCTCTGCCTACAAATGGTATTTTGAGTGCGGGCGAAGACTTGAAAGTAAGCTTTAACGAAAAAATTTTCTACAACCCTGCGGTTAGCACAATTGAGATAAAAGGGCAGACGAATCAGTTAAAAATTGATCACAATGTAAGTTTACGTTTCGAAGGAAGCAACAATACAGCAGTCATCAATAGCCCTCAAATGAGTGCTGGAAATTTAAGTTTTGAATTCTGGATGAATAACGAAACGAAAAGTTCAAGCGCTTCGATTATCTCTCAGGACGGAGGTTTAAACATTGGATTGAAAAGCGGAAATATTTCTTTCTCATTAGGAGATGTTACTGTTCAAGGTGGTTTTAAAAATGATAATCTATTCCACCATTATGCTTTTACATACAACAGCAGTAACGGTGATTATCGAATTTTTGAAGATGATGTCGAAATTGGTGCTAAAAGCGGTAAAGCCAACGCACAATTTGCCAATAACAATGCTTTGGTAATTGGAGGCAATACATTTGTGGGAAATATGCACGATCTTCGTTTATGGAACAAAACATTAACCAGAGAAGAATCGTACGCAAAAATGTACGCTAAATTAATGGGTAACGAAGCTAATCTGGTTGGCTACTGGCCAATGAATGAAGGAAGAGACGCTTTGTCTAAAGATCTAGCAAGATTTAAACATGCGACTGTAAATGCTTCATGGGATATCAAACCAAAAGGAACTTCTTACGACTTTAGCAACGGACAATACCTAGCGATGGACCATGTAAATTTTGTTCAAATAACCAAAGAAATGGACGCTACGATGGAGTTTTGGATTAAAACTGGAACTTCACAAGAAGCTACTATTTTCTCAAACGGAAAAGGCGATGGTTCTGATGTTGTTCAAAGCAACGGACTTTCTAATAAATGGTCTGTTGATATGAATAATTCTGGAAATCTTTTGTTAAACAGCGAAGGCAAATCGTATGTTTTAACCACAAAAGGACTTTCTGATAACGGATGGCATCATGTAACGCTATTGTTTAACAGAACGGGATCGCTAAGAACGTATGTAGATACGCAATTAGTATCTTCTAACCAAATGACGGCTATTGGAGGTTTCTCTGGAAATAAAATTTGGCTTGGAGCGAGAGGAGCTCGTGATCTTGCAGGAAAAGAAACAGTTGATCGTACTTTTACTGGTAAAATAGACGAATTCCGTTTGTGGAATACACTTCGTAATGTCGAACAAATCAATAGAGACAGTTATAATGAAGTTGATGTTGAAAGCATTGGTTTATTATTGTACTCACGAATGAATGTTCCAGATCCGGTTACAGCAAACGGACCGAGATATTATCATGCAGACGCCAATCAGACTGTAGTGGTGAACAATGCCCTTTTAAGCAGCGGAAATGTAAATTATTCTAATGATACACCGGCAATAAAACCAGAACGCCAGCTGGTTAAATTTGTAACCACAAATGTTATTAAAGACGGCGAAATGATTATTGCGCCAGTTATTACAGATTGGGCATCATTAGAAGGACAAATCTTAGATATTACCGTTCATAGAATGTTTGACAGCGCCAATAATATGCAGGAATCTCCTGTTACTTGGACTGCTTATGTAAATCGTAACGAGGTGAGTTGGTTTGCCGAAGGATATAATGATATTGTAGATCTTACTAAGAATAGTGGCGAAACCAAAAGTTTTGATATTACATTGGTAAACAAAGGAGGAAAACAGCAGCCTTACGTAATTGGCAATGTGCCAAGCTGGTTAAGTTTAAGTAAAACATCTGGAAGTATTGATCCTAATAGTAAAACTATCATCAAAGCAACTGTTGATCAAGATTTTGCTGTTGGAGAATACCTTGAAAATTTATACTTGCAAACTGATTTTGGTTTTGATCAAAAACTACAGATCAAATTAAGAGTATTGGCACCAGAACCTAATTGGTCTGTTGATCCGACTCATTTTGATTACAGTATGAATATTATCGGAAAAGTAAAAGTAGATGGTGTACTTTCTGCCGATTCTTATGATAAGATTGCTGCTTTTTATAATGACGAAACAAGAGGATCTGCAAAACTGGTTTACAATGAAGCTTATAAGGAATATTTTGCCTTTTTAACCATTTACAGTAATACAAATTCTGGTGAAAATCTGAAATTTAAAATATGGGATGCTTCTCAAGGTAAAATTTTAGAAGCTTCAGTAGAGACTAATCCGTCTATTACTTTTATGAATAATGAAGTCTTAGGAACTTTAAGCAAACCTTACATTTTTGCTAATTCAGGTTTAATAGAGCAAGAAATTAAACTAAACAAAGGATGGACTTGGATTTCTTTAAATACCAATGATGCTAATTTTTCAGATCTAAATGCATTAACGAAGAATCTAAAATTAGAAACTTCAAACCGTATTTTAAGCCATTCTCCAGCTTTATTGGAAACTTATTTTAAAGATAGTTCAAACCCTGCAAATAGTGGCTGGTCTGGAACTATCAGTGCAAATGGAGGACTTTCTTCTTCTAAAATGTATAAAATAAATGTAACCGAAGAACAGACTTTAAAAGTAAAAGGAAAAAGTGTAGATGTTGCAACATGGAGTTTCCCTATTAAAGAAAACTGGAACTGGCTTGCTTATCCTTTAGGATCAAACCAGACTACCAATGAGGCTTTGGCTTATTTTGATGCTGCAGATGGAGATGTTATCAAATCGCAGAATTTGTTTGCTATTTACGACCCAGTCATCGGGTGGAACGGAACCTTAAAATACTTGGAAGCTGGCAAAGGTTACATGATTAAATCAAGTAAAATTCAAACTTTTAAATATCCTGATAATTTAGAAAAAAGCAAAACAGGAAAATCGGTTTCAAATGGTGAACAGGAAACAATCGCATCAGAGTTTACACAATATTCTCAAAACATGAATGCTGTTGTTTTACTTCCAGAAGGATATGATGAATTGTTTGTTTATGATACTAAAGGTGTCTTAAAAGGAAAAACCAGAAATCAGATGGTTGATGGAAAAGAGTTGAGTTTCATAACCATTTTTGGTGACGATACCGAAGAATTTTCATTTACGCTTGGAGATGGATTTAATAAAAAAGAAACTTCTAAATCATTCACTTTTAAAGGAAACGAAGTACTAGGTACAATTGCGAATCCCGTAATTTTAGAAGATGTGTCGAAAACAGAAAACAGTATTTATCCGAATCCATTTGGAACAATTCTGAATCTGGAACTTAATGCTTCTAAAAAGCAGGAAGTAAATGTGCAGCTTTATTCTATAAATGGTCAATTGGTATTCAGCCAAAGAGCTGTTATTGAAAACGGCCTCAATCTGATTTCAATTTCTCCATACATCGCTCAAGGAGTATATATTATTGAGGTTACCGTTGATGGAAAACTAATAAGAACTAAAGTTATTAAAAACTAAGCAAACACTAAATTGAGCTCCTAAAACAGCTGTAAAGGTTTGTTTTAGGAGTTTATAATTAATTAAAAATGAAAAATTATATCCATATAACACTATTGTTTTTTATACTAAGCAGTACTGTATTTGGCCAAGCGCCAAACTGGTCTGTAAATGAAAATAAATTTCAATATACCATGTCGTTTGAAGGTTTTCTGACTGTTGATGGAAAAACTTTAACAAGCCCTGGCGACAAACTGGCTGCTTTTGTTGACGGAGAATGCCGCGGTATTGCCAGTCCGATTTATGTTGCAAGCGAAAAAAAGTACATGGTTTATTTGACTGTTTTTTCGAATACAGATAATGAGGTAGTCAGTTTCAAAATTTACGATGCCGCAAACAATGCTGTCAAAAATGTTGAAAAGACAAAAATATTTGAAAACAACAAACATTATGGCGACTTGTTCCAGTCTTATAGTTTTGCAAGTCCTTCATTAAAAACAGAATCTGAAATTATAAATTTTGATTTTAAGGATTTAAAAACATCTAAAACGATTACAGGCTCACAGATAACAATGTATGTATCTAAAGGAGTCAACGTATCGGCATTAAACGCGGTGTTTGAATTAAGTCCAGGAGCCAAGTTATTTATCGGAACTGCTAATAAAATTTCAGGATCAAACAGTATAGATTTTACAAATCCCGTGCAGTTTCAAGTGCTTTCTGAAGATCAGTCGGTAATAAAGCAATGGACAGTAACGGTTAAATTAGGCAGTGCGACGTTTTATAAAAAAGATGCTGTATGTTATGCTGGTGGCGTTATTAAAGTTTTGTACGATGAAAATAATGTTCAAGCCGATTTAGCGAAAAACGGTGTCAAAGTTGCAAGCCAGAACATTCAAAACGGCCAGGCTGTTTTTGATAATTTAGAAGTTGGTAAATATACTGTGAGTATAGGCAGTACGAATAAAGAAATAGTAATAAATCAAAAACAATAATAATGAAAATTAAGCAATACTATATTTTAGCACTAGTACTATTTCTGTTTTTGAGCTGCTCTGAACATGAAGAAACACCTATTTATACTAAAGGTATTTCTTTTGTACATGCTGATGGAACAAAACTGTCTGAAAACGAATGCATCAGTCCCAATGTAAAGTATGGAATAAGGATTGAAACTAATTTCGTTGATATAAACCGACCTTTTATAGTAGATTATTCTGTAAATGGAACGGTGTATACAATGACTTTTACAACAAGTACTTCTCTAACTAATCCTGTGGTACTGGCTAATGGCAATAACACGGCACAAATTATAGGAAGCAACTATAAAGCGGTTCTTAAATATGTTGACCAAGGAGATTATGAATTAGTAGAGTAAATCAATAGGGTTTTATTTTAAATAACATTGTAAAAAAATCAAGATCAAAAAAGATCTTGATTTTTTTTTATTCTATTTTATGTTTCAAAGTATTGATTTTTAGTGTTTTAATGTTTGTTTTTAAAGAGTATTCGTATATACTTGTAAGAGGTTAAAATCCAGCTGTATTTCAAGTTCGATCTATCTTTTTTCAGACTTAAATTATTTCATTAAATTTGTAGGAATAAATGAGCTTACCTTAGATTAATATAGCTTTTCTGTCGTGCACTTTCGCAAAAAAAACTTTCGTTTTCATGTTTTTATCAGTGTAGTTTTTTTGATAGATATATCCTTCGATGCCCTTTTGGAAAATCTTTAATTTCACCAATTGGCTCATATCCGTTTTTTAAATAGAAATTTTCTGCTTGAAAGTCAAATGTATCCAGCATTGAGATTTCGGCTCCTTTTTCTTTTGCTGTTTTTTCAGCATATTGTAAAAGTAAAGTTCCGATCCCTCTTTTTCTATAACTTTCTTCTACCCACAAAACTTTTATTTCAAGGTCATTCCAATATCCAAGTTCTGCTAATATTCCGCCAATCCCAGTTCCTTTTTCATTTTTGACTGTAAATTCTAATGGAGTGTAAATATGATTAGTTGCTGAAACTTTACTTAAATTGTATTCAATAATTCCATCGATTATTTTTTTTGTGCTTTTTCCATCACAATTTTCAACAGTAAATTCAAAAGTTTTTTCCATTTATGAAAGATTTTATTTAATTGCTATTTTTCCATCGGCTACAATCGAATCTAAATTATTTTAGAATCACTAATTGTCATTAAAATAGAAAAGCTAATATATTATTTTTAAAAATATTTTTGATCATTGTCAGAAGAATGTTGGAAAAACAGCTTAACTTATTTCTTTTTATGGACGGTGCCCGACTCGGCCATGCGCTTACTGCTCAAGCTAATGATCTTACCTTATCTGATGTTTCAAATCTTACTGATGTGTTTTATATAGGTGGGACAAAAAATGGTGCTCTTTTCGGTGAAGCTATTGTATTTAAGAATTCACAGGTGTGCAGTGAGTTTGACTATGTTCTCAAACAACGTGGTGCGCTTCTGACAAAAGGAAGGATGTTAGGAATCCAGTTCTATGAGCTCTTTAAGGAAGATTTGTATTTTGTTCTGGCTGAAAAAGCCAATAAATATGCTGCGCAGATTGCTGAAGCGATTAAAGAGGTCGGTTATGAATTTTTAACCGAATCTGCCACCGACCAGATTTTTCCGATTCTACCTAAAACTGTGATTGCCTCGCTACATGAAAAGTTTGCATTTTATGTCTGGAAAGAGATTGAGGAGAGCAGGGCAGCAATAAGTTTAATCACTTCTTGGGCAACGGATCAGAAAAGCGTGGATGAAATTATAGAGGATATTAAAAACAGCAGCGTTCCGGAATAGCAGTTTCGCCGTATGCTTAAAAGAGATTTGTGAGTAACTCCTCTTTTAAGCGAAAAAGTTGCAATCACAAATGAAATTCCTGTGGACCACATAATAATTATTTAGAAATCATTTAAATAAAAAAGCACCTGTTTTTGGACAGGTGCTTTATAAACTTGTACTATAGTATATATTATGCTACGATTACGTTTACTGCGTTTGGACCTTTTCGGCCTTCTTGGATGTCATATCGAACTGAATCGTTTTCACGGATGTTTTCCGATAGACCTGAGGCATGGACAAAAATTTCGTTTCCTCCATCATTAGGAGTTATAAATCCGAATCCTTTTTCCTCATTGAAAAATTTTACTGTACCTTCTTGCATATTAAATATTTAATTTGGTCAAATGTACTCTATTAAATAATAGCAACTTAGGTTTTTTTTAAAATTATGTTTTAATTAACTTTAAATAAAAACAATTTCATTTTTGTACAGCTACAGGTGAAGAATCCTTTAATTAAATGGAGGCGGGCAGTAGCACTAATTTGGTTTTAAAAAGATGAAAAAATTTATTACCAACATTATTTTTTTTATTTTTTTTATGTATTAAAGCCTTAAAAATCATTATTTTAGTTGGAAAGAATTATTCAGTAAACCCAATTGTAAACTAATGAAAAATAAAATAAATCTGATACTCATTCTTATGGTTCTTTTGTTAGGCAAATCGTTTGCACAGACCCATTATGATACTCTGTCAATTGGCAAGATAAAACAGGTAATCTCATATAAAGGAAATAATGATTTGCCTTTAATCCTATTTTTACATGGCGGTCCGGGCAGTTCCAGAATGAACCAGTCCGATGTTTTCTCAGGCAAACTTCAGAATTACTTTACGGTTGTGCAGTGGGACCAAAGGGAAACGGGCAGGACACTTGCTTTAAACCAATCGTCTGTACCTATTACATTGGAATTAATGGAAAATGATACTTATGAACTCCTACAGCTTCTTTTGAAAAAATTCAATAAAAAGAAGCTCTATCTTGTTGGGGAATCGTGGGGAACCGTTCTTGGTTTTAAAATGGCTGAAAAACATCCAGAGCTGCTAAATGCTTATATCGCTTTCAGTCCTGTAGTGAATCAGAACAGAAGTGAACAATTACTGCTTAGCAAACTGAAGGAAGATGCAAAAGAAAAAGGAAATCTGACAGCTGAAAAAGAGTTGAATAGAGTTAAAATTCCTTTTGAAAAATACGAATCGGTGTATTATTCCAGAAAATGGATGTTCCATTACGATGGAAACCCATTAGCAGATAAAGACACCACAGCCGTCAAAGAGTATCTAAAAAGCTGGTCTGAAATATGGCTTCCTACCTGGGATAAGGCCGTCACTCAAAATCTTCCAAAAGAACTTCCAAAAATTAATTGTCCGGTTTATTTTTTCATCGGGAAGAAAGATTTCCAGACTAATCATGTGATTGCAGAAGACTATTTTAAACATCTCAAAGCGCCAAAGAAGAAAATATTCCTGTTTGAAGATGTTGGACATTCTGTACTTATGGAAAAGCCTGAAGAAATTCAAAAAATAATTATCGAACAAATCCTAGATAAAAATTAAAAGCTGATCACAAATAATAGGAGTCAATTCTGATGCTGAACGGAGTTTTATAGAAAAAAAACTGATACCAATATGGTACACAGTAATTGTTTAATATGCTTGAGTATAGATTTCTCCACCGATAATTCTGTCGTTTTTTATTTTTACCCCTTCTGTTTAATAATAGGTTGATTCTACATATGGATCGTAGATATCTGCATCCCATTGATTATCATTAAACTCATCCAAAAGTTGATCGTCAGATTCTGGATCAATTATGCTTTCGTATTCGTTTAGGTCATGGGTTGCATGCAAAAACTCGCAGTCAAAGTCCGGTTCATCTTCACTTTTATGGTATAAATCGCCTAAAAGCTTTGAATTTTGTTTGTGCTGAATTGCTGTATTTGTGAAATTCATGTCAGATTGTGTGCCGGATTGAGAAACTGATATAACAACCGGAAGGATTGCTGTTGCTTTTTTCATAATGTAATTCATTTTGTTTTCTATAAATTGTATATGCCAAAAATAATGTGCACTTCAATCTTTTTAGTTATACAATTCTGCTGTAGAGTTATATAATATCTTATCGATTACTAGAATTTTCATTTGCTTGCATAGCATAAGAGAGCAGGGGATAACGTTAATACTAGATATATTCTATGCGGTTAAATGTAAATCGTGTGGTATTTTTTTTTGTATTTTCGTGAGGATTGGATAATTTACGAAGAGTTTCAAACTGCGAAAATAGTACGCTGTAAATCTTAAGTGAATTTTTTTTGCAGTATAAGAAAAGCATGGCTTGGTTTTAATTTTAAAAGTTTTTGATTTTGAGTTTTTTAACACTATTACGAAATGATTTATAATAAAGAAAATTTTCCAAAAGTATCTTCGGAACGCCATATCTCAGCTACTCTGTTAATGTATTCGATGTTTGGATTATTGTGCTTGGCAATGCTTTCTTTATTTATTGCAATACCTTTGAGTATGCAGTTGGAGCATAACAGTCCTTTGTCTCAAGGAGAGCTAATCTTTGACCTTATATATTTTCCCCTACTGCTTTGGGCGATCTGGATTTTATTTAAGAATTACAAGCGTCAGAAACAGAAGAAGGTCATTTCAATTTCTGTAGATCGTTACGGAATGCACCAACACCAGTATAGTGGCAATGTCGAAAGCATTCTATATGAGGATCTGGAAAAGAGCAGCGAGGCTTACGTAAGTGATATCGATAGAAAAATAGGAACAAAATATTCGCCTAGTTATATTTTTGGATTTAAGGACGGGAAGCAGATTCCCATTCATTTTTCCAGAGCTGATAACGGGATGACTTATATCCCTAAAAATAAATATCTGCTGATTGGTCATTTTCTGCAGGGCGTCGTTTTATTTTGCCCGCACATTAAGATTTCCCCGACGGTCTATGCGGACTATTTTATTAATCCGGAAACTTTTGAATTTAATAGAAAAGCCCAGACAATTACATATTTGCTAGTTCTTATTGTTCTGATCGCGATACTACTTTTAATAGATTTATTTATAAAATATACTAAAGGGTTCTCGATATTATTCTAAAGTAAAAATGCTAGATTTCTTGCATTGAATAGGAGTAATTCATGTAATGATGGGATTTTCTCAAACGATGTCTTTTTGTGCTATAAAAAAGCCATTAAACATTACATCTAATGGCCTTTTATTCCTGTTTTACTTGCGATTCTTATTTTTTGATAAAATCTAAAATATCTTTATTGATAGTTTCTGCCTCTGTTGTTGGCATACCATGAGGAAATCCAGGATAAGAAATTAATTTTCCATTTTTCAAAAGAGCTGCAGCTTTAGGTGCCTGATTATATGGAACGATCTGATCATCTTCTCCGTGAAGAATCAATACAGGTATGTCTAAACTTTTCAAATCTTCAGTAAAATCGGATTCAGAGAAAGCTTTAATTCCTTCATAATGAGCTAGTACAGACCCCATCATTCCCTGACGCCACCAATTGTGTTTGATACCTTCCTGAACTGTTGTTCCTTCACGGTTCCATCCGTAAAAAGCGATTGGGAAATCATAGAAATATTGTGCTCTGTTAAATCCGGTTCCTTCTCTAATTTCATCAAAAACAGACAATGGGACACCATCAGGATTTGCCTCATTTTTGATCATGATTGGCGTAACAGCACTAATAATAATGGCTTTAGAAACACGTTCTTTTCCATATTTTGATGCGTAACGAATTACTTCGCCTCCGCCGGTTGAGTGGCCAATATGAATCGCATCTTTTAAGTCTAGCGCAGCAGTCAATTCTGCTACGTCTGCAGCATACGTTTCCATATTGTTGCCTTCAGAACTTTGACCAGAACGACCGTGTCCGCGTCTGTCGTGAGCAATAACTCTATATCCTTGTTTTAAGAAAAACATCATTTGCGCATCCCAATCGTCTGCTGATAAAGGCCATCCGTGGTGAAAAACGATAGGTTGTCCTGTTCCCCAATCTTTATAATAAATTTCTGTTCCGTCTTTTACTGTAATTGTGCTCATTTTTTTGGTTTTAAGATTAATAAAATTAAGAGTATCCTAATTTTGGTATTGTCGTTAAATTCTAAGTTTTTATCATTTTTTATTTGACTTAGATTTCTTTGACAAATTTATATAGGAAGAGTAGAGCAGTCGATTAACCTAGATTAAGTAATGAATTGTAACAGCGCTATTACTATTTTTAATCTAGATAAATGCCTCAAAAGTCTTCGCTAACTTTTTTTTATTTGAAAAGAATTACATGTGTTTTATCTTTTCATAAATGGCAGGATCGTGTTTTTTTACTTTTATTTTTACGTATTTAGAAGCTGGCATATTGCTTTCTTTCACCACATTATTTACAGAAACTAAAACATTGGTTTCCGGAAAATAAGTGACTGTATTTCGCTCTGGAATTTGATAAGAAACAATAAGGAATAAAGGTGCAATTCTTTCTATGCCATCATTATAATTAAAGAGATCTACTTTATCTCCCGCTTTAAATCCTGCTTTATCAATATCATTCTGATTCATGAAAATAACACGTCGTTCATTTTTTATTCCCCTATAGCGGTCATCCATACCATAAATAGTAGTATTAAACTGGTCATGCGTACGAGTTGTGGCCATCATGTATTCATCTGGTTCCAATTCATTATTCGGAATTTCAGTCAAAGTAAATGCCGCACGATCAGCAGATTCTTTGGCCGTAAATTGACCATGACGAGGAGCATTAGGCAAATAAAAACCGCCTTTTTCGCGAACTCTATTATTGTAATTTTCAAAACCAGGAATGCAATTTTCAATAGTTTCTCTCACATCATCATAACTGTCGTGGTATCGCCTCCAGTCGATAACTGATTTTTCTCCAAGAACCGCCATCGCCATTCGGCAGACAATTTGAGTTTCGTTTATCAACTGATCCGAGATAGGTTTAAGCACACCTTTTGAAGACTGTACCACGCCCATAGAATTTTCTGTACTAATAATCTGCACTTCGCCGTTAACGATATCCATATCACTTCGGGAAAGCGTAGGAAGTATAAGTGATTCTTTTCCATGTATCAAATGGCCTCTGTTGAGTTTTGTCGATACACACACCAGCAGTTTCAGTTTTCGAAATGCTTCTGCGGTATAAGTCGTATCTGGTGCCGCCGATAGAAAATTACCGCCCATGCAGAACATAAATTTTACTTTCTCTTCATGAATCGCTTTTATCGTTCCAACTACATCATAACCGTGATTTCTCGGCGGATTAAATCCAAAGTAATTTTGAAGACGATCTAATTGCTCGTTTGTAGGTTTTTCATCAATAAGCATGGTTCTATTTCCCTGAACATTACTGTGTCCGCGAACGGGACAGACTCCTGCGCCAGGTTTACCAATACTTCCTTTAATCAATAAAATATTGACAATTTCTCGGATCATATCGACACCATTTGGCTGCTGGGTAAGTCCCATTCCCCAGCAAACAATAATTCTTTTTTTGAAAGCCAGTATTTCTGCCGCTTCTATAATTAGATTTTTGGGAACTCCAGATAGAAAAGCAAGATGATCTAAGTCTAAATTTTCAAACTGTTTCTCAAAATTTTCAAAACCAGTTGTTTTGTTTTTAATAAATTCATGATCAAAAACTTCGCCTGGGTTTTTCTTTTCCAATTCAATTAGCAAAAGTTCAATAGCTTTTAAAAGTGCCATATCGCCATTTATTTTTATCGGAAGAAAAAGATCTGTAAGTTTTCCGCCTGATCCAATTATTCCTTTTATAGCCTGCGGATTATGGAATCCCATTAAACCAGCTTCGGGCAATGGATTAACCGCAATAATTTTTGCGCCATTTTTTTTGCCTTTTTCTAAAGCGCTCAGCATTCTCGGGGCATTTGTTCCTGGATTCTGTCCGATTATCACAATCACATCGGTATCATAAAAATCTTCTAGAGTAACCGTTCCTTTTCCAATTCCGATTGTAGTTTTCAAAGCTGTTCCAGAAGTTTCGTGGCACATATTGGAACAATCTGGCATATTGTTGGTTCCAAATTCTTTTGCAAAAAGCTGATAAAGAAAGGAAGCTTCATTACTGGTTCTTCCCGAAGTATAAAAAGCCGCTTCATTTGGAGATTCAAGCGTATTTAAATGTGAAGCAATTTTTTTAAAAGCCTCATTCCAACTTATGGGCTGATAATGTGTACCGCCAATAGGCAAATACATCGGTTCAGTCAATCTTCCCATTTTTCCAATTTGGTAGTCGTCTAATTTTGAAAGGCTATACACAGAGTTTTCTTTAAAGAAAGCAGCATCAACTTTTTTGGTTGTAGCTTCTTCAGCCAAGGCTTTTGCTCCGTTTTCACAATATTCGCCCAAAGGAGATCGATCATCATCAGGATCTGGCCATGCGCAGCTGGAACAGTCAAAACCGCCCATTTGATTCATTTTAAATAAAGCTTTTCCGCCTCTTAGAATGGTTTTATCTTCTATAAGATCGCTTACCGCAGCCATAACCGCAGGAACGCCGGCAGCCCATTTTTCTACTTTTGTTAGTTTAAGTTTCGAAAGCTGGTACGGATTTTCTGCTTCAGGTAATTTATGGGTTAAATCATCTGTTTTTTGTTGTGGATCTTTCTTCATTGTATTATGGTTTAATGGCTATTGTGTTACGATTACGGTTTGTTGCGATGAGTTGTAGATATTCAATCGATTTTCTTTTAGAAATCCTAAAAGTGTAATATTAAACTCAGTCGCAAGTTCGACGGCCAAACTGGATGGAGCGCCAATAGAAGCAATAATAGAAATGCCCGCCATTGCCGCTTTTTGGATTAACTCAAAACTTGCTCTTCCACTTAGAAGCAAAATATGTTCATTTAGTGGCAGTGATTGATCAGCAAGAGATCTCCCAATTAATTTGTCTAATGCATTATGCCTTCCAACATCTTCAGTTAAAAGAATCAAATCGCCTTGAGTATTAAAAAGCCCTGAGGCATGAAGACCGCCGGTGGATTCAAAATCGCTTTGAGCAATTCTTAATTTTTCGGGTAATTGATAAAAAATAGATGCATGAATCTGGATCTGCGGTCTCATCAAATTTACAAATGGGCTTACCGTTTTTATAGATTGAATAGAACTTTTTCCGCACACGCCACAACTTGAAGTCGTATAGAAATTTCGATCTGTCTGCATCAAATTTGGAGTAAAACCTTCTTTAAGATCAACCTGAACAATGTTTTGTTTTTGTGACAAGCAATTCATTTTTATTGAAAAAGCATCTTGAATATCTTCAAAAGAAGTAATAATTCCTTCTGTAAACAGAAAACCAATCGCAAGATCAATATCATTGCCTGGAGTTCGCATGGTAACCGAAATATTCTTTTGAATTCTCTCTGAATTAGAACCGTAAGAAAGCCTGATTTCAAGAGGTTCTTCAACAGATAGCGTATCTAAGAACGATGAGGTTTCGTTGTTTTCTATTCTTTGAACACTTACGTGTTTGATGGAAACTAATTCCGTATAGTTTATTTCCATGGCGTTGTAATTGAAGTTGTTACGTAAATTTAATTAAAAATAGATTCAAAAAATATACTTTCATTCATTAATTGAGAGCATACTATTCGATTTTTAGATTTAATTTTTGAACTATTTATTTCACGATTTCACTCATCAGTTGCAAGAGATCTTCTGCGCCTGCGTTAAATTTTCTACCATTGACAAAAAAAGAAGGTGTGCCATTTACACCGCTTAAAATGCCACTTTCAAAATCGGAATCTACTTTTGCAGCAAGCTCAGATTTTTTAATATCAGTATTAAACTGATGCGGGTCTAGATCCAATTTCTCTACCAATTCTAATAAAAAAGGTTCGCTTAAAGTTCTCTGATTTTCGTAGATAGCATCATGCATTTCCCAGAACTTTCCCTGCAATGCTGCGGCTTCTGCCGCAATTGCTGCAGGACGGGCGTATTGGTGCATTTCTGATAACGGAAAATTTCTAAAAACAAATTTTATCTGTTTGCCGTATTTCTTCATCATTTCTTTAAGAACTGGATAGGCAGCACCGCAATAGGGACATTGATAATCTCCGTATTCTACGATTACTATATCAGCATCTTTTTTTCCTTGTATATGATCAGTTTTACTGACCGCTGGTTTTAGTGACATAATTGATTGGTTTTTATAGTTTTTCTAAAGCTTCAAGAATTCCATCTGCTCCTGGGTTGATAGCCATTGGCGAGAGATAACTCCATTGTATAATTCCTTCTTTGTCAATTACAAAAAGGGCACGATTGCATTCACCTTCTTTCTCATTGTATACGCCATATTTTTTTGAAGTGTCTCCTTTTGGTTCGAAATCAGCCAGTAAAGGAAAATGCAGATTTCTTGATTGAGAAAAGGCCATGTGACACCATTTACTATCTACAGAAATACCGAAAATTGTAGCATCATATTTATTGAAATATTTCTGCATTTCGTTGTAAAGTGCCATTTGGTCGCTGCAAACTGGACTCCAGTCGGCAGGATAAAAAGCTAAAATCACGTTTTTCCCTTTAAATTCTGATAAAGTGATTTTTTGATCGGGTGTTGCAAATAAGGTAAAATCTGGCGCAACGTCATTTTTCTTCAGCATAAGATTTATTTTTAAGGTTAAAGTCAGTAATCGGCAGTAATAATGCACAAGCAAGTAGTAATGCAGCAGGCAAAATAAGTGTCCAATTTTTGAATAACGGAAGTATAAGTGGCACAACAGATGCCCCTAACAAAAAGCCAATCCATAATAGTAAAAGCCGAAGAGCATTGAGTTTATAAAACTTCCGACTGTTTTTATTTCGGGAAAGACTTAACATGGCTGTATTTCTAGCCAGACTATTCAACGTTCCAGTCACGAAATCGGTATTTATTTTTTGACTTCCAACAGACGTTACAATAGTGTTCATAACACCAGTTGAAAATAGAATGATAGGTATCGACAATCCGTTGTTTATCGTATAATAATTGGATGCCATTGTGTAGCCAATCAATATTACTGAAACAATATAAAATGGCAGTGTCTGAATTTTGGATTCTCTCCACAAAGAAATGCAGGTTCCAGCATATATTCCGAAGACAAAACAGCAAATTACCGTTAAAGACGAAAGAAGTACATTTAGTTTGCCACTGGATAAAGCAATTCCCAACTGCGTGCTGTTTCCGCTTATAAAAGAGACATATACTTTCCATTTCAGGAAACCAGTAGTATCAAGATAGCCTGCAATAAAGGCTAAAAATATGGCTAGCTTCTCCTGTGACCTAGTTTGTTCAGACGAATCTATGAACTGTGTTTGGGCATCCACAATACTTATGATTACGGTTGAATAAACAGTTTGTTTTTAGGAAATTTTTCAATTTCGCCTTCTTCCAAACCAAAATTGGTTACCACCACATCTTTCGGGTTTCCAGCAAGCCATTCGCTTAAATCAATAGATTGATAAGTGCCACTATTAAAACCAATTAAGATTTTGCAAACTGTATTTCCAGTGTTTTTAATATAATGTCCCGCACCCATTGGCACATAACCGACATCTCCAGCGTTGAATTGTTCGGTAACAACTGTACTTTCTGCTAAGAAAACAGACATTTCGGCTTGACCAGAAATATAATATTGCCATTCATCAGCATTGGGATGCCAGTGCATTTCTCTTAAAGCGCCAGGCTGTAATTCTATAATAGATCCCGCCATTGTAGTGCTGATAGGGAATTCTTTGCTGGTTACCAATCGTTGCAAACCGCCACCTGGAATTATTCTAGGTTGTTGAGAATGCAAAGGATAACGGTGTAAGTTGGTTAATTCTATATCTGATTCTTCAGGTCGTGAAGCGGCAGTAAATGATAATTCGTCAGGAACAATTCCGGCTGCGAAATAGGCTTCTTTTTGAGGTAATGCTGCCACTTCTTCCAAAGTAATTCCTAAGTTTTGAGCAACAATTTCTGGAGGCATACAGGACACAAAATCGGTAACGCTGAAAGTATGATCTTCGGAAAAATTACCATTATCAAAAATTAAAATAAAATGACATTCTTCTGTTCCCGTTGCTTGAATTGAATGTCCGTATCCTTTTGGAAAATACCAAACATCGCCTGGTTCAAAATTATCTGTGTAGCTTTTACCATTCGGATGAATAATAGTGGTGCGAACGGTTCCTGAAATAACATAAGCCCATTCTGCTGCATTTGCGTGCCAGTGTAATTCGCGCATACTTCCCGGCTGTAGTCGCATGGAAACTCCTGCGATGCCAATAGAAGCTGGAAAATCTTTAACAGAAGCTCCTCTTGTTGTACCGCCGTCATTGGTGCGTGGTTCTTTTTTTTCTAGTTCGTATTTGAAACTTAATAATTCGGTAGTCATAATAATAGCTTTTTGATGATTAATTGTATTGGTTTTTAATTCTATTGTAAAGCTATTGAAGATATATGCTGAGTATAGTTTGAATTCGTTAAATGGGCAAAATCAGTCGTTGAATTTAGTAAGAGAAACTTTAGGAATAATTTGAAGCTTTCTGATTATAGAGGATTTGTTTTTTTAGAGTTTAAAGCAAAAAAAAATCACTGCAAACTACAGTGATTTTTGATTTTATAATGAGGGAAGTTTTAATTATTTATAAAGCCATTTTTTGATCAGTTTGGTATAATTGGGCATTACAACAAATACCATTAAAAAGACTATGATGCCCGAAATTATTAATCCATCAAAATAATGATTTGACGGTACTTTCAAAAATCTCAAAAAGGGGAGTGCCAATAAAGGAATTAAAAGGGACAATGGATAAATAGCAGACCATGTTACAAGAAATTGTTTCCAGCGAACAGGAACTTTGTTTCCTTCGTTTTCTGCATTAAAAAGAAAATCCAAACCTGATTTTATCTGGTAGTTGTCATTTTTTCTGAATAATGGATTTGCTTTTTTAATGAGCATTTTGCGGTCTTCCGATTTCATCCAGTATTTAAGGTTTTCAATAGTGTCAAATCGGATAATAACCGTGTAAACAAACGTTAAATGCGGAATTGGCCGTACGATCTGCAAATCGATAAAACCATTGGAGTGTTTGGTAATGGGAACAATTTCATCCAGCCATTTTTCATATTCCTGTTCTTTTCCATCCAAAATATGGTGCGTAATAACAACAGATGCGCCTTGATTTTCCATATTACTATTTATTTTTGGTTGAGGTTTAGTTTTATTCGGACTAATTATCGAACTAAAATAATTTTACCCGTATGACTGCCATCTTCTAATAATCGATGCGCATCAGGAGCTTCGGTAAAGGGAAAGGTTTTAAAAATAATCGGTTTGAATTGTTTTGACTCGATTAAAGGCCAAACATTTTTTTGCACTTCTTTGGCTAGCTGTTTTTTAAAATCATAATCTCGGCTTCTTAAAGTGCTTCCGGTAATTGTTAAACGTTTTATCATTACTTTCCAAATATCAAGATCTACATGACTGCCGCTTACGGCATTAATATGGACTAATCTGCCTTCGGGTTTTAGGATATTTACATTTTTACTCAGGTAATTACCGCCAATCATATCTAAAATGACATCGACTCCTTCTTCCTGCAAAACGGTTTCGAAATCTTGGGTTTTGTAATTGATATAAGATGCAGCGCCAAGATCGAGACATTTTTGGCCTTTTTCATCAGATCCTACT
The DNA here is from genome assembly GCF_023656565.1 of Flavobacterium tyrosinilyticum. GTDB lineage: Bacteria > Bacteroidota > Bacteroidia > Flavobacteriales > Flavobacteriaceae > Flavobacterium > Flavobacterium tyrosinilyticum. The sequence continues at coordinate 17,169 of NZ_JAMOKG010000003.1, read as the reverse complement.
GTTACAATTACACGAATGCCTAGCGAATGAGCGATCTGAATTCCTGTAATGCCAATGCCACTGTTACCGCCGTGAATCAAAAGAGTTTCTCCAGATTTTAGGTTTCCTCTCTGAAAAACATTTGACCACACTGTAAAAACTGTCTCAGGCAAACTTGCTGCTTCGGCAAAAGTCAGTCCAGCTGGAATTGGCAGGCATTGACCTTCCCGAACGCTTACATATTCTGCATAACCACTGCCAGCAAGAATAGCACAGACTTTATCACCAATTTTTAAATCGGTAACATCTAGTCCGCATTCGACTACAATTCCTGAAACTTCCAAACCAGGAATTTCAGATGAAACTCCAGTTGGTGCAGGATAATTACCTTCACGCTGGAAGATATCAGAGCGATTTAAACCTGCTGCTTTAACTTCTATTAATACTTTGTCTCCGCTTACTTCTGGAGTTGGATATTCCTGCAGTTTAAGTACATCTGGAGCTCCAAATTGAGTTATAACTATTGCTTTCATTTGGTTTGCGATTAATGGTTTTTGTTTAATTGTTCTATTCTTTTCCAAGTAAGTTTATGAATGACCCAACGTGAATTGCTTATAAATGGTTTCTCTGTTTCTAAATGAAGCAATCCATCTTTAAAAAGAACTTTTCTGTTTTGTGTCTCATTTCTCCAATTTTCAAAAAGTGAAACAGACATAGTATGGCTGACTATTTGTTTTTCATCATCAGTTTTGAAGGGACCAGAATAGGCGAGATAAGGAGGACTGTCTTTTGTATCAGAATGTTCAAAATCAGTATTCATTATTTGTGCCGACATATAGCCGTCGCTGTTATAAATAATAATGCCTTTTGGTTTGGTTCCCATCGGATTTGTAATTTTTCCGTCCCCTAAAGGTACTTCAATCAATTCAACTAATGTCCAAGAACCGATTAGTATTTCAAACAAATTATTTTTCATAATACTCAAAATAATAAGAGCGCACATTGGTGCGCTCGATTTCTATACTATTAAAAAGGCTGATTGTATTTTCCAGTTAATGCTTTGTTTTCTATACTTTTAGCAAAATTTGGAGTTTCTTCATGATTGTGTGCATCAGAAGCAGCTTGTCTTGAAGCAGCAGCGCCGGCTAAATCTACTCCGTGTTCTTTTAAGTATTCAAACATTTTTGGTGTTGCAGTTGCATGAATTTCGTTGGTGTAAAGGCAAGTGTTTTCATCAATTTTGGTTACTTTAAGTTCCCATAAAACCTGAACTTTAGTACGTCCGTTTTTAGTAATAGAATCTGAGATAGACAACATACGGCAATAATCTGGACGATGAACTGTTGCCACATAATGCTGCACCATTAAAGCGTCGCCAATTGTTTCTACGTTAATAGACATTGGTTCGCCTTCATAATTGCTCGTAATTCCTGCGCCGATATGCTGGGTAGAACAACGCTGGTATTCTGCATCTGGAAGGTTTAAAAGCCAGTCTGCGATATTTACTTTTTCTATTGGAGCATTAATAATTGCAGTAACTGCTGAATGTGATAATGCATTTTCTTTGGTTTGAAGGATTTCCATGATTCCTTGGTTTTAAATGTTTAACTGAAGTAAATTTACCTCCATAAAACGGTGAAACATTCTGCTATTCATCGAATAGGCAAAAGCACTCGTTAAAATAGCGAAATCAATCGTTTGGTGTTTTTGAGTTTGAAATATTGAATGACAATATAATCTCCATCAGAAAGAACATAACCAGTGGTTTCAACCACTGGGACGTAACGATGATTATGTACATTATTGAAACGTAATTATCATCACAATTGAATTCAATACGTTTCCCGAGGTTGAAACCTCGGGCTATGTTTAAGTTGTGAATGGAAAATAATCTCCATCTGAAAGAACATAGCCAGTGATTTCAACCACTGGGACACAAAGAAGATTAAATCTGCATAATGTAAATTTGATATATTTTCCAAGATTGAGACCTTACTTTATGTTCTAAAACAGAAAAGAAAAAATGAAAAAAGAGACTGCCTTTTTTGGGACAGTCTCTCAATTGATATATATATAGTAAGATAATTTGTTTTATTAAAAACGAGTTGTTTTTCTTATTTATTTTACAGCGATTCAAAAAGCACTTTAGCTTCTGAAAGAGATAAATTCAAAATCTTTTCGACATCATTTAAAATTTGCTGTAAAGTTGCATTTTGTTCTGTAGCCAATTCAAGAATATCGAGTTTTTCTTCTAAAAGTGGCAATAATCCCATTATAGCAGCACTTGATTGCAAGTCATGTGCTCTAAGTTTCACCATTTTAAAATCTTGATTTTGATAAGCCTTGCTAAGCTGTTCCAAATGTATTGGCACATTCTCAATAAACTGTTTGGTGACAGTTTGTTCAAACGCTTTATTGCCAGTGCTTACAGATTGCATATACGAAAGATCAATATGTTGAAAAAAAGGATCAGATTGTATAACGTTTGTTTCTTCCGAATTTGATTCTTTTAGTCCAAAAGCCGCAATCAGTTTAAAAAGTTCTTCTTCTTTTATAGGTTTTGAAATGTATTCGTTCATTCCTCGGCTCAAACATCTTTCTCTTTCGCCAGGTAGTGCATGTGCCGTCATGGCAATTATGGGAATATCTAGTTTTAAGATTTCTCTAATTTGCTGAACAGCCGTATATCCATCCATTTGAGGCATTTGTAAATCCATTAATACCAGATCACAATCTTTTTTGCTTAGATATTCGACTGCTTCCAAACCGTTAGAAACTATTTCAAAATCAACATTCCATTGAGAAAGCAAATGTTTCATTAAACTTTGATTGATCGCATTGTCATCTACAACTAAAACTCTCAAAGCGGTATTTGAGATATCTTTAAAGTGGTTAATATTAGCAATAGGTTTAGAATTGAGCTGTTCTTTAGCAATATCATACGGAATATAAAAGCTAAAGGTTGTTCCTTTTCCTTGTTCACTTTTTACTTCAATATCACCGTTTTGCAATAAAATCAGTTTTTTTACTATTGATAATCCGAGGCCAGTCCCACCATAATTTCGAGTGGTAGAATCTTCACCTTGATTGAATCTTTCAAAGACTTCATTTAGCTTTTCTTTATCAATTCCAATTCCCGTGTCCGTAATTTTAAAGCCTACAATAACCTTATCTTCATGTTGGAGTTTGTTATAGACCTCAATGCTTACAGTTCCCTGATGGGTAAATTTTATGGCATTTCCAATTAGGTTGACCAATATTTGAGTTAATCTCGTGGCATCACCAATTAGAGTATCAGGAATCGAATTATCGACTTTACTGGAAATGGTTAATTTTTTTTCTTTTATACGTTCTGAAAAAAGCGTTTCAACCGAATCCAATAATCCGTTGATGCTGAATATTCCTGACGTAATGCGCATCATTCCAGCCTCGATTTTAGATAAATCGAGTATGTCATTAATAATGGTCATTAAATTTTCGCCCGAACGCTGAATAGAACTCACAAATTCTGCGGAAGTTTCATCCAAAGGTCTTTTTTGTAATAAATTGGTAAATCCTAAAATACCACTAAGCGGCGTTCTGATTTCATGACTCATATTAGCCAGAAAATTTTCTTTGGTCTGAGCGGCGATTGATGCTTTTTTTTCTGCAATATCCAATTCTTTAATCAGAAAATGTTGTCTTCTAAATTGGCGCATAATATGATACCCTATAACGGCACCACTCAAAACTAGTAAAACTAATAGTGAAATGTCATAAAGTTTTGCTCTTTGGCCCATTTCCAGACTTAGATTCCGCAACTCCACCATGCGCAATTGACGTTTATGGTAAATTTTAGCTGTAATATCGGTAATCTCATTAGAAATTATTCTGGCTTTGGGATTGGCAATGGAGCTCTCATCATCCATATTGCCTAAAGAATCGTAACGGTGGAGCAATTTTCCTTTCGTTACCATTTTATCCTGAGCCAAAACTCCGAGTCTTTGTATTAACTTTTCCTCTTCAGGATCGGCATTATCCACAGAAAGGGAATCGAGAAAATTTCTAATCTGCCTGATCTTTTGGTCGATTCCTTCTAAATGTGTAGTGTCATTAGTAGCGATCGAAGCTCGAATTCTGCTTTCGACACCCAGAATATCGCGGTCAATTTCTCTTAAATGATTGCTGGAACGCAATTCGTTTAAAAGGGTATTATTATTTCGTATGAGTTCTTTAGTATTTTGAGCCGAATTAATTTGTACAGCAATCAATAATATACTGCATAAAATAAAACTGCTAATTATAAAATAACTAAAGCGTTTGTTACCCATTACGGTAGACGTATTTATCATATAAATAAGTGTAAATGAAATTGTATGATCTTAATTCAATAAGATAGCATTCTAGTTTGCGCAGCAGAAAAAAGACATTTAGAATACATTCATCCTAGTGTTAAGCGCTTTTCTGTAAGCATCTGCAACAGGAATAAATTTTTTGTTAATCATAATGCCTCCGTCTTGTAAAGTGTCAATTTTACCAATAGAAACAATATAAGAACGATGTACCCTAATGAAATCATCTTTTGGCAGACGTTCTTCGGCAGTTTTCATTTTGCCGTGAATGGCAAACATTTTTTCTTTGGTGTAAAACTTTACATAATCTCCCATTGCTTCAGCATAAAAAATATCATCTAGTTTTAGTCGTCTGGTAATATTGGAATCTCTAACGAATAAAAATTCTTCTTTACCAAATTGTATATTTTCTTTTCTGCTCTCAATGATAGACTGTGCTTTACTTACTGCCTGTAAAAATCGGGCAGGAGTAACTGGTTTTAGAATATAATCTGCAATATTCAATTCAAATGCCTCCAGCGCGTATTCCTTTTTAGAAGATGTAAAAATGATGATGATATCTTTACCTGAGAGATTTTTTGTCAGCTCAATTCCTGTCATCTCGGGCATTTCAATATCCAAAAAAATTAAATCTACCTGATTTTCCTGTAAATGATGATACGCTTCAATGGCGTTAGAATACTCATTTACCACAGTAAGATTCGGAATTTGTTTTGCCAAATGAGATAAAGTAGTTCTTGCAATATCATTGTCATCAACAATTAACGCTTTCATGGTATTTGGTTTTTGGTTTAGACAAATATACTTATTCCTTGTTATTTTATCTAAAGTAAGAGCGTATCATCCATGCCATTTCTTCATGAATTTCTATTAAACCAGTAATAAAATCGCTTGAACCATAATCTTTGTAATCATCAGCAAAAGGAGTAATGTTGCCACGAATAAATTCAATGATGCTTTCATGGTCTTGCAATAGATCTTTCATAAAACCTAAACCATCGTTTGTTCTTTCACTGTATTCTGTAAGATGCGTCAATTCAAGATAGGACTTTAAGGTTGCGGGTGCGTAGTGGCCAATTTTGCGCATACGTTCAGCAACGCTGTCAATGATTTCATCTAGTTGTTTGTACTGATTTTCAAAGAAGATGTGATTCGCATGAAAATTATCGCCTGTAACATTCCAGTGTGCATTTCTGGTTTTGGTGTAAAGTACAAATTCATCTGCTAACAGTTTTGCTAATTCGTTAGAAACAGCGTTTGTGTTTTTTTCTGTAATACCAATGGTTGCTTTCATAATCGTAAGTTTTTAAGTTATAAGCTCTGCAGCTTTGTTTTATAATGTAAAGGTCATCAGAAAATGCATGTGGAGTATTTGATTTTAGGTAAACAGGCAAAATGAGTCGTTGAAATCTAGAACTTGCTCTGTGAGTATAATTAATTTAGCGAAATGTTCTTTTGAAAGCGTGCCTGAGGAATAATCAATAAAATTTTTAATTGTTATTTTTGAGTTAATATCTCAATCAAGATTTTTTCTTGACAGCTAAATCTATATTTTTAAAATCTTAAAACGATACCCCAAAAAAATGACTAAGAAGTTCTTAAAGAAAACGGCAATAAGTATTGCGACATTATTTCTACTTTTAATAATTGTGCTTACAATTGTTCCGTATGTTTTTAAAGACGAAATAACGGCGAAATTAGAAAGTATAGCCAATGAGAAACTAGATGCTGAAGTGCGCTTTGATCAGATTGGACTTTCCGTTTTTAAACATTTTCCTGCATTGACCATTTATGCTAAAAATGTCAGTGTAATGAGCAAAAAGAAACAGTTTGAAGCTTTAAGTATTGTAAAGGCAGGAAGAGTGTCGGCAGGTCTGAATTTTTACAGTTTATTGAAGGGAAAGATTGTTTTGGATGCCGTATATCTTGATGAAGCAGATTTAAATCTTGAAATAGACTCTAAAGGAAACGCCAATTTTAATATTGTCAAACCATCTAAATCTGTAGATACAGCAAAGACAGAATTTAATATTAAGAAGGTTGTTATAAAGCAAACGAATATATCATACAATGACAGAAGCGCACTTTTAAAATTTAAGGTTCAGGATTTGAACTATAAAGGCAAAGGTGATTTAAGTGCCGATTTATTTGATCTTGATTCTAATGTAAAAATAAAATCATTCGATTTTAGCTTAAACGGTGTCGATTATGTTCGAAATAAACCCGTCAATGCTGAAATTATCACCTACATAGACGCTAAGGCACTTAAGTTTAAATTTGAGCGTAATGTTATCCGCATTAAAAATTTTCCGTTCTCATTTAATGGCCATTTTGCATTTATAAAAGGAGGATATGACTTTGATCTGCGTATGCAGTCGAAAAATTCTACGTTAGAAGAAATGCTCTCCCTTGTGCCTCCAGCTTACGATAAGTGGCGTGAAGAGATGACCATTAGCGGTAATATTGATTTTAGGATTTTTGCGCGCGGAAGGTATATGCAAGACCTTTCAGAAAAGCCAATTGTTTCTACTGATTTACAAATTAATAACGGTACAATTGCTTATAAAAGAATAAAAGATCCAGTAAAAGATATCAATATATCAGCCAAAGCAGAGGTTAAAGAATTAGATATTAATAAATTAAAGTTTGATTTAGATAATCTGTCATTTAATCTGGATAACAAGAAAACGACAGTTAATTTTCATTCTGAAGGTTTTAAAAAGCTAAAAATTAAAACGGCTGTAAAAGCTGATTTAGATTTGGCAAAATTAAAAGAGGCTTTAAATCTTAACGAGAATGATATTCGCGGAGATATCGCCTTGGATTTAAAAGCCGACGGTATTTTTTTAAGAGATTTAGGTTTTAGTCCGCGTTTAAATAAAGTAGATACGATCATTAAAAGCATTCCTAAATTTCAGCTGAATCTTAGCCTAAAAAATGGATATGTTCAAAACATAAAGAAAAAAGATGCAATTAAAAATATCAACCTAAATCTAGCGGTAACAGCTAAAGATAGTATTTTACGAAACGTTTCGGCTAAAATAGAGAATTTGAATGCTGAAGCTCTTGGCAATTTTGTTCGAGGACGCTTTGAACTTCATAAGTTATATCCTTTTACTGTAGATACCGAATTGGAATCTAAAATTAATCTGGCAGAAGTGCATAAATTTTATCCTGTAGACAGTTTAGAAGTTAGGGGAGATTTAAATTTAAAGGTAAGCATGCATGGAATTTTAAACCGCAAACAGAAAAAATATCCCTCGTCAAAAGCAGTGGCAAGTATTAAGAATGGATATTTGAAATCGCTCAAATTTCCTAATATGCCAGTTGAAAGTATAAATCTAAATGCTACGGTCTCAAGTGATAGAGGTACCGGAGAAGATTTAAATGTGAAATTGCAACAAGCGGAATTTGTTTTAGCAGGATCTCCTTTTAAAGTGCAAGGAGAGGTTAGTAATCTTTACGATTTGGTTTACAATATAAAAACTCAGGGAACATTGGACGTTGGTAAATTAACTCAAATATTCCCCATTAAAGATTTGAGCATTTCAGGAGTTATCCAGACGAATCTTATTGCTAAAGGATCTAAAAAAGATATAGATGCGAAAAATTATGAGAATATTAAAAATGGAGGCAAGCTCGAAGCACGCAATTTGGTGATTAAAAGCACTATGTTTCCTGAACCTTTTGAGATTTCTAAAGGGACATTTAAGTTTTTTAAAGATAAGATGCGCTTTGAAGAATTTAATGTCACTTACGGTAAATCTGATATTGTATTAAATGGATACATCCATAATATTTTAAGGTATGTTTTTAATAGAAAATATCTACGCGAATCTAACGAAAAACTCAAGGCAGATATTAATCTATCGAGCAATCAGATTGATGCAAACGAGTTTTTTGATATGATTGCAAAGTATACAGACCAAAAAGCCGAAGAAGAAGTAGCTCAAAAAACAGATTCTATACCTGTAAATGCAGTTGCTAAAAACAGCAATGCAAAGAATAAAAACTACGTAATTAGAATTCCTAGTAGCGCCGATCTAAAAATCGCAGCAAAAGTCAATAATCTTCAATTTGATACGTATAAGATTAAAGATTTTGTTGGAACTCTAGTGGTTAATGATCGTAAAGTTCAGGTAACAGAAGCCGCTTTTAATATGGCTGGAACTAAAATAGCCATGACCGGTGATTATAAAGCCCAGCATCGTCGTTTAGCGAAGTACAATGCAAATTTTAAAGCTAGCAATTTTGATATCCAACGTGCTTATGCTGAGATTCCGATTTTTGCCGAATTGGTAAGTATGGCTAAAGATGCTTACGGTTTGGTATCGGTTGATTACCAGCTAGGAGGAAGTATCGATCAGAATATGGATATTGACTTTAAATCTATTGAAGGCGAAGGAACATTGACCTTAGAGGATATTAAATTTAAAAATTTCAAGATTTTAAACCACGTAGCCAAAAAAGCAGATGCTGCTGATTTGGAGAAAGCAACTTTTAATAAAATTGCCATTCATTCGGCCATAAAGAATAATGTAATGACCATAACGCCGACAACCATGAAAATGGCTGGTTTTAGGGCGAAGCTAGAAGGTCAGGTTACTATGGATGGTAAAATAAATGTCGGGTTTCGTGTAGGGTTGCCGCCAATGGGACTTATAAATATTCCGATGAAAATTACCGGAACGGCAGATGATTTCGAAATTTCGACCGGTAAGTTTAAAGAAGATGCAACTTTTGCAGAAGAGAGTGAACTGAAAAATTTGCGTCCAGAACGCCGCAGGCCTAGAGAAAAAGATTCTTTGAACACATCACATTCAAATGCTGAAAATCCTTAAGACAATAAGTATTCATTTCGCCTTATAAATCTTCAAGGCAAAAATCAATTTGATTTGTAATGATGCTGATACCAGACATTCAATAAACTGTTCTTTTTGTGAAGGAGGACAGTTTTTTGAGATTTTAATCTTGAAGAAAGGTCAAAAGGATCGAATCCGAGATCTTTTAAAAAAGTTTTGACAGTATTTTTTGAAGGTATATGGTCGCCTGCAAAATAGATTTCATCTTTGCTTTTGGTTACGAGCGACGTTTTTTGAGGCTGTAGCATTACTGGGCTGAAAAGTTTTACCACATAAGCCTTAGGTAGCAGTGAAGCTGTAATCTGAAAAGTAAGGGCGCTAGTAATGCTTGATACGAGAAGTTTTGGATTAAAAATCAGTCCGCTTGTATGAACGATGATTTTACCAGTCATATCCGGCAACATTCCAATCGTTTTCTCGAGATCTTCTCTCGGAACAAAAAGTATGATAACATCTCCCAATGCTGCTTCCTGAAGCGAAACTAGCCTAGCATTTCTTATGCTTTCGGTCGTTTGCTGTATGAAGGAGTTGCCGCGAGGATGGTTTATAAGAATTTCATAACCCACAGATGAGGCTCTCTGTGCCAGTTCTAGTGTAAGGCTTCCAATGCCAATAATTCCTATTTTCATACTTTTATCTTTTTAGTATTGCTTCTATCGAGAATATATACTAAAGTTATTACAAGAATTTGATTTACAGTACAGTATTTCTACCTGTTTTTAAAATTTTTGTAATCAATGGAAGTTTTAGATGCAAAAAAAAAGGAAACAGCTTAGTAGATGTTTCCTTTTATATTTCTAATATTTTAAAAAAAATTATTTGCCACTCGATGCAGTAATTTTTCCTAGTTGAAGTCTAAAGTCAGGTCTTTTTGCATTATAAATGTCAACAAAAGTTTCCTTATTATCGGTTTGTGAGTACACATTTGAAAATATGGTATTGCCATACCAATTTTCTAAATCAGAATTGTCGGCTTTGTTTTCTGTAAAGATATTACCTGTACACTGGTTGAAAAACATTTCTTCAATTTTGATTTTCTTTAAGTTCTCACCATTTACTATTGTCTGGCTATCTAGTAAAACAGCTGGGTTGAATCCTGAAATCACGCTTCTTTTAAGCTCTAGAGCAGCATTGTCTGCTACATAAACAGCTTCTTTTATAAGACCAGCCTGAACGTCGGCTTTGATATTTTCACTATCATTTATAAGAGTTAGGTTTGAGGCAGAAACGAAAGTAGATTTTCTTGTAAAGTCTGTTTCGCTTTTCTTTTCATACGCTTTCACTTCCAAACATCTAGAACCATCTCTGTTACTTGACAAATAAGAAGATCTAACTGCCAATGAATTATATAGACGGCATTGCGTTCCTTGCGTCATTTTGAAATCATCATTTATAGATTTGTACGAAACCAATTGAGAAGCATTAAGATCTCCTCCATAAAAAGCAAATGAATCACCTCCTGAGAAGCTCACCATAATATTCTCTAAAACTGTTTTGTTTCCAGCTCCTGCAACAGTTAGTCCATTAAAACTATCTGCTCCTTTTACTTTTCGGCCTGCAAATTCAATACGAATAAATTTTAATACTCCAGAGCTGCTAGCTGCATTGTCTCCTCCATATGCAGTAAGAGAAGGATCAAGATCCATAGTATAAGATCCAGCTCCACCAAATTTATTGATAGGTGCATCTCCTAAGACTACAACACCACCCCAGTCGCCCGCTTTTTTCATACTAGCGTTTGAAGTGAAGATGATAGGATCAGTTTCCTGTCCCTCTGCTATAATTTTGGCTCCTTTTGTTATAATAAGAGTTCCTTTGCTTGCTGCATCGCCAATAATTACCGTACCTGGATCAATAGTCAGAACGGCGTTATTTGTTACATATACATTTCCTTGAAGAATGTACACGTTTTTTTTCATCAGTTTGGTGTTCTGTGTGATATTTCCAGCCAGTATTTGGTTGGCATCTTTAGACTCCGCTTTCTGCGGCTTGAATTCTGTCCAGTTGTCCAGCCAGTTCGCATATCCGATAATTCCCTTTTCCTGCTGTGCGTTCACGCCTGCGGCAAGTAGCAGACAGATCATTAGAGTAATTTTTTTCATAGTCTTGGGGCTATTTGTAATGGTATTTTTTTTGGCTCTTTTAAAATTGATTATAAAGTTTTCTTGCTTTTGTGATAGCTGGAGATAAATATCTGATCAGCGACTACAAGGAAATTTTAAATCTTTTTTCTGAAGAGCTTCTAACAAAAATAAGCAAAAAGATCAGACTTTGCAGGGCTTTACTAATATTTAACATTTGTTGAAGCTAAGCTTAATGTACGTAAGGTCTTTCATCCTTCAATATTAATTAAAGTTTGATTTTTTTTAAGTTAAAAGCAATACATTTGATTTTATTCGAATTATAAAAATGGGACTAGATTACGACTATAGAATATACATCAAGAAAGAAAGGCTTAATAGAGCTTTACAATTCATTTATGAGCATTCAGAAAAAGAGAGAGCATCATTTGAAATAAGCAACAATCAGCTGCACAAAATTGACCGCTATGCTAATGGAGAAATATCCAAAACATTACTTGAAAACTTAGGAATAAATCAGAGGGTAGATACCTGTATTTTAGTAGAAGAAGATGATACGATAATAGAGTATTATCTCTATGATTTGGCTCAAAATTATACACCCAATTCTGCTGATGAATCTGACTTTATTGATTTTTACAAAGGCGCAGAGGGTAAATGGTGGATAGGTAATATTGAAATTTACATTAATGACTATTCTTCAAAAATAGAGGATTGTATCGAACTTCAATTTTGGGCTGTCACTAGTGATATGAGTCGTCTTTTTGCTAAATCAAAATCAATTGACAAATACTTTAAAGAGTTTTGCAGAGCTACAGAAGCAGATTATGGTTGTATTTATATGGAAGACAGCGGATACAGACTTATATGGGCAAAGGAGAAAGAATACAACCTGACAGTACCGATTCTCTGGAATAGTTTTGAGGAACATGGGTTTGTTAAAGTAATCGGTGACGTTTTAAAACTATAAAATATTTGGAAGATAAAGATTCAAAAGTAATCTTTGCCTGCATTTATATAAGATTGTAACGTTAAACAAAAATTAGGTGGAAGTTGTAAATGAGAATTTAATATTTCTCGCGAACTGACATTGGTAAATCCTTTTACAGGAAAAAAATAAAATTGATCATTACGAAAGTTACAAAAAGCTTCAAATTTCTATGAAGCTTTTTGTTTTTAATATTATTTCGTTAATAAAGCTTGTGTCCAACAAAACTTTGATTTTTCCATTTAAGATTCTTTTTCAATAGAAGCTTCAAGCATTAGATAATGAAGATCTTTATTCTGTACAAAAGGCTTCAATAGTTCGCTTCCAGGGCCGTACATGGCCAACTCAACATAATCTCCAGAATGGTCCATACTGATCCATCCTACATTATTATGCTTTTTCTGAATTTCTGAATAGGCTTTAAAAGGTAACTTTTTGTAATTATACAGACCATCTTCCTGTTTTTCGAGGCCAGAATAGAAATCCTTTAAATGCTTTGCTTCATCATCTGTCAAGCTAATTTTATTGGTTTCTTTAACCCAATCCTTAATCTGCTGCAGATTGAAATCGGCATGGATAGAATTTAAAATGTACTCGTTGGTGTATTTATAGTCTGCAATGCTGTCAAAGTTTTCTTTTGCATTAGCGCCATAGATAAGTCCCGGATTTGCATTTCCGTGATCGGTTGTAATGATTACAAGAGTTTCTTTATCTTTTTCGGCAAAATCCATAGCTGTTTTAACCGCCTCGTCAAAAGCAAGCTGGTCATGAATCAGCGCAGCAATATCATTGGCGTGCGCAGCCCAATCTACTTTTCCTCCTTCAATGAGTAATACAAAACCATTTTTATGGTCTTTCATCTGGTCGATTGCTGTAGCGCTCATTTGGGCAAGTGTAGGCGTTTTTTGTAATTCTGATATATTATTTCGATCGATGGTGTAGGGAAGAGCTCCAGTAGCGAAAACACCTAAAGTTTTTCCTCCTTTTTTAATGTTGTCTAGATCCGATTTTTCTTTTAGTACCTGATAGCCTTTTTCTTCATAGATCTTATAGATATCTTTTTTGTCTTTTCTTTTTGATGGATTGAAGAATTCGTCGCCTCCGCCCATCATAACATCAAATCCAAGTTCAGCATACATTTCGGCAATTTCATTTTCGGCATTTCTGCTGTCCGAGTTCACACAAAACCCTGCCGGAGTGGCGTGAGTAATGGTAACCGTAGTGACGCAACCCGCTTTTTTTCCTGCATTTTTAAACTTTTGCCAGATCGGAAGATATTTTTCGCCATTTGAACCAATATTCAACACGCCATTTCTAACGCGATGCCCGCCTCCAAAAGAAGAGCTCGCCGCCGCAGAATCTGTAACTGGAGAACTGGCAGAGGCTGTGTCCATTAAGGCTCTTGAGACTTTATTCTCTTTATAAAGGTTGATCCACTCTGTATTTTTGCCTAAAATATGTTGAGAGTAGAGATCCGCCATTTGAAGTGTTCCACAGCTCATTCCGTCGCTGATCAGGAAAATGATGTTTTTTGCTTTTTTAGCTTTCTTATTTATGGCCTCCACATCGTTTGCTAGGATAACGGAAGGGCCAAGGGTGAATAGCCCTGCTAGTGCTGAGGAGCCTTTTAAAAATCTGCGTCTGTTCATTAAGATAAATTTAGTGAAAGGTAAAATAAAGACATTTTAAAATTTAACGCAATAATGTTGCGTTAAATTATTGTTTTGTTTTGATCTGAAGCCTTAATGAGTATTGAAATAATGGGCTTATTAATCTCTTACCAAAATTATTTTAGTTTCGATAAATTGAAATGCTAAAATATTTTCATAAGTATATATTTAAAGGTAGTTGCAATAGAAAATTACCATGAAATCAGGTATTTTATTTTGTATATGATGTCTGTAAATTTGTTCCCAATCAAAATAATCACAATGAAAGCCAATATTCCAAATAGTATTACATCAAAAAAAGGTGTTTTCTTTAAAAATGAGAAATCCAGTTTGTTAAAACAGCTTTTTTATGTACTGTTTCTGCTTCCATTTATGGCAGTCGGACAAAAAGCACTTGTTCCTGGCGGTAAGGACATTAATACAAAGTATATTAAGCCAGAAAAATCACTCTACACTGTTTATTATGTTAAAGGGACAGAGTGGAAGAATATGGGAGCATTGACTTATGACATTACTTTGGCTAATAACCAATTGACGTTGAATAATACTTTTACCCCAAAAGACAACGGAGCTCCTACAACGCGTATTAGTACAGCAGATGCGCAAACGCTTAGAGCTATAAGTTATGCCGATGAGACTAAGAATGCAAAATTAAACCTGAACTTTGCTGAAATCATTACGGGTAATTACTATTCTAAGAAAACCAAAAAAGACAAAAAACTAAAGCTTCAGCCTAAAGAAGAATATTTTGACTTCAATTGGTCCGATCATTTAATTACAACACTACCGTTAGATGTTGGATACAAAGCACGTTTTCCACAGTTTTATTATAATGATGGGTCAGATGTACTTGTGGAATACTACACTATTAAAGAAGTGAAAAGTTTTGTCTACAATTCTCCGAGAACAGGTAAGCACGAGACATGGCTTGTTTCGGTTTTGGAAGAAAGCACCAACGCTACTTATAATTATGCTATAGACAAAAAAGATCATCGCCTATGGCAACGCGAAATGTCTATGGCTAATGGAATGTGGGAAATTACAGTTAACGAAGAGTTGGATTATCAGCCTATTAAAAACAAGTTTAACAAGGAAGAAGTTGCAAAGCAAATCTCCAATGGTAATAGTGTTATAATTGGGACAGCCTATGCAAGATCTGACTCAGGTAAGAGATTGGGCGGGTTGGTGAATACAGCTAAGAAGCAATATGCACCAAGAGGTACAGAAATTACACTTTTTCCAAGTTCAGCTTATTATGAGGAATGGGCAGAGGTCAATAAGAAAATTCGCAAGCAGAATAAAATGCCTGAAGTGCCTTTGCATAGTGATTTCGGCTATTCTATCAAAAAAACTAAAGTATATGACGATCAAGGACATTTCGAGTTTATGGATTTAATGCCGGGCACTTATATTGTTATGGTTAGCTTTGATTTTACCAACTCCTATAATTATTCATACGTATCTGGATATACAAACTACTACAATTATTATGGTTATCAAGGTTCTACAACAAATTATGGTACAGCAAAACAATCCTATTCTGATAAAGCCAATATTGAGAAAAGGGTGACTATAGATAAGGATGGCGATAAAAAAGAGGTGAACTTGAAAGAGATTTAATTGAATAGCTAAGCAGTAAAGTAAGGAATCGCAGCTGAAAAGGTTTTCTGTTATATATGAATAGATAGAATTGAGAAAAGGTCTAAAAAAAGAAACAGATTGTAGTTGTGCTATAATCTGTTTCTTTTTTTTATGAATACATATCTTGTTTATAAAGTCTTGTTTATAAAGTAAGGTAAGCAGGATATTATTCGATATAATTATAGAATACTTATGCTTTGTGGCAACGGTTGAGTCCTAGTTTAGGAAAAGTGAGTTAAAAAAAAATGGTTTCATTTTATAATTTGCAACATGATAAAACTTGTTTTATTATGTTAAAATGTTTTTGTAAGATAACTTTGAGACGAGTTAATAGATTATGAAGATTACAAGTGCTACATCATGAAAAATCCCCGAATGTAGCCGCCATGCAAACAATAATTATAAATTAAATCTTGAAATTATGAAAAAGTATCATTTGTTAGTTGTCGTTTTTTTCTTTTCGCTGGGAATGTCAGCACAAAGCGCCCAGTCATTTTTACTTAATTTGTATGGAGGGTATACCTTTTCTGATAGGGTAGACTTTGATTCCTCTTACGCAAAAGTAGAAGATGGTTTTGAATATGGTATAGGTTTGGAATATTTTATAATGGATAATGCTTCAGTAGAATTAAAGTATAACAGACTTGATACAAATATGCCTTTGTACACAAAGGTTGCTATAATTAATGGGGCTAACACTATTCCTGCAGGAACTCAGCTAAATGCGGGAGATGACAAAGGTGCCATCAATTATATATTAGCTGATTATACGTATTATTTTGGCTCAAGCTCCCAAAAGGCGCTTCCATTTCTAGGAGCAGGTTTAGGAGTTGCCATTCTGGAAACGCCAAAGAGTGGTAGTGGAACTTATTTTGCATGGGAAATTAAGGCTGGTGTAAAAGTGAAAACGAATTCACCATTGTCAATTAATCTAAATGCTTATCTGCAATCAATGTCGGCAGCCGTAGGATATGATTATTATTGGGACTATTATTGGGGGCCAGTAGCGGTTACTGATTATGCATCAACATTTCAATTTGGACTTGGTGCCGTACTTAGTTACGATTTCAGCAAATAATAATTGTTTTAATAAATTGTTTAAAACAGCTTGAGAATTTCTCAGGCTTTTTTATTTATGTTAGTTAAGTGTTGCTTTCGCTGCGTATTCGAGTGATTTATTAATGAATTTATAGTAGTTACAGGAAAGTCATTTCCTGAAAAGACAAAGAAAGTAGCTTTTTTCAAGCTGTATATTTGATAAAAACGGATTTTATCAGGCTCTATATTTGCTTAAAAAGCTTTAAAGTAAGAAAAAACTTTATTTTAGTAAAGAAATTTTTAAATTTAAATATTGTGTTATCAGTTAGTTAGGAAAAATATAGGAAAAAGTTAGAAAAAAACTCATTCAGAATGCTTGGAAAACTAAATAAAGGTTCTACTTTTGCACCCCGCAACACGGAAAGTTCATTGAGAGATTGGGAGGAAAATTGGAGAAAACGGGATTGAAAAGATCTCAAAAAAAACTTTAAATTTTTCTTGCAGGAAACAAAAAGAAGTTTTAGTTTTGCACCCGCTTTGAAACACAGGCGGAAAGAGAATAAGACACGTTCGTAGACA
>NZ_JAMOKG010000002.1:626029-1581550 GCF_023656565.1 Flavobacterium tyrosinilyticum | reverse complement strand
ACCCACCACAAGATGAGATTTCTTTTAAGGATCGTGGAAGATGACCACGTTGATAGGCTACAGATGTAAAGGCAGTAATGTCATAGTCGAGTAGTACTAATAATCCGTAAGCTTATGCACAAACTTTTCCCGAGCCGCAAGGCTCGGGAGGAAACTTTCTAAAAAATCATATTTGTTTCTTTATCTCAGTATGTTAAAATATTATTCTAATTATTAATTGCAAATTGCCACCCGAGGCGATAGCCGAACGGAGCGAAGCTAATTATTAATTGGAAAGATTGCCCAAAGCAATTGTAACTTCTTAAGGTGGTTATTGCGGCGGGGCTCACCTCTTCCCATCCCGAACAGAGAAGTTAAGCCCGCCTGCGCAGATGGTACTGCAGTTTTGTGGGAGAGTATGTCGTCGCCTTTCTTTTGAAAACCCCGTTTCTAAATGGGGTTTTTTATTCTAACTTTTACTTATAGAAATATAAGTAATACGGTACCTTAGCTCAGATGGTAGAGCAATGGACTGAAAATCCATGTGTCCCTGGTTCGATCCCTGGAGGTACCACATCATGCTCGGATGGTGAAATTGGTAGACACGCTGGACTTAAAATCCAGTGAACAGCAATGTTCGTGCGGGTTCAAGTCCCGCTCTGAGTACTAAAACTTCAATTAGCTTTTGTTAATTGAAGTTTTTTTTTGATCCAAACTGAAATTGTTTTTCTTTTTACCAGTATGCTAAAATATTAAACTTAAAAAGCTGTTTTAGTCAGAAATTTTATATTTTTACTTCTATATTTAACTGTAAATCTCATTTTCAGCTATGCAAAATGTTTTCCTTAAAGAAGATTGTGATCAATTTGTTGCTAGATTAATGAACTTAAAATAGATTCTCTGCCGCTTTGGGGAAAAATGTCTGTTGATCAAATGCTGGCTCATTGTAATGTTACATATGAAATGGTTTATGATAATATTCATTCAAAACCAAATGCTTTCATAAAACTTCTATTAAAGCTATTGGCTAAAAATAAAGTGGTAAGTGAAACTCCTTATCCAAGAAGCCTTGGTACAGCTCCGCAATTTATTATTAAAGGCAATCGTGACTTTGAGCTAGAAAAAAGCAGACTAATTTCTTATATTCAAAAAACGCAAGAGCTAGGACAAAAAGAATTTGAAGGAAAAGAATCTCTCTCTTTTGGCAAGCTGTCTTCTAAAGAGTGGAATAATATGTTCGCAAAACATTTGGATCATCATTTATCTCAATTTGGTGTTTAAATAATTTTATAGTTATGAGAATTTATACTATTATGTTTTTTCTTCTTTTAGGATTATCTTCTAATGCTCAAAAACAAGAAGTTCAAAAATGCATTGAATCTTTTTTTGAAGGATTCCACCAGAGAGATTCAACAAAGATCAAATT
Organism: Flavobacterium tyrosinilyticum; assembly: GCF_023656565.1. Taxonomy (GTDB): domain Bacteria; phylum Bacteroidota; class Bacteroidia; order Flavobacteriales; family Flavobacteriaceae; genus Flavobacterium; species Flavobacterium tyrosinilyticum. The sequence continues at coordinate 1,580,145 of NZ_JAMOKG010000002.1, read as the reverse complement.
GGTTTGTTCGAATAAAATGATATTGCAGTCTATTAGCGAAAGCACTGTGAAAGGAAATAAATTATCTGATGAAAGTGCAAAAGAGTTTTATAAATCTATTGCATCTATTCCTTCAAACATGAAATTCCAAGAAAAAATATTGAGTTATACTATTCAGATTGATGGAACAATGGCGCATGTTTGGACACCTTATGAATTTTATTTAAATGATAAATTCAGTCATTCCGGTGTAAATGCTTTTACTTTATTTAAAGAAAAAGATTCGTGGAAGATTATCTATTTGATTGATACAAGAAGAAAATAATTAATTTTTAAGGATTTCGGTGTTGTAGTATAAGCAAATATCAGTTAAAAGACATTCAGGGCATTTAGGTTTAGGTCTGCAGATTTCGCGACCTAGAAATGAAACTGCCATCCCTATTTCTGACCAAATATCTTTCGGTAAAGCCTGCATTAAATCTTTTTCTACTTTATTACCATCTTTAGATTCTTTAATTATTCCAATTCTTGGCGCAACTCTTATTACGTGTAAGTCTGCAATAATTCCTTCAGCTGGTTGGCCTGTTTCTCTCAAAATCACATTTGCAGATTTTCTTCCAATACCTTTCAATGCAGTTAATCCTGACATGGTTAAAGGAATATTGTCATCTTCTTTTATGGTTTTTGCAATATCCAAAAGCCATTGCGCTTTAGTTCCGTGATTTCGTACTTTAGTGATATAAGGCGAAAAAGTTTCTAAATCAGTTTTTGACAGACTTTTTAGCGTTGGGAATTTTTCAAATAAAGCTGGTGCAATTGAGTTGATATTGGCATCAGAATCTTGAGCAGACAAAACAACCATAACTAATAACTGATATGGATTTTGATAATCTAGTGGATGTTTTTTGTTTTTATACTTTTTTAAAATTGGTTTTAATTTAGTTTCCCAATCTAATGTTTCTCCAAATAAATCCATTTTCTAATTTTCTTTAATCTTGATATTTAAATAGTTATCTATAAAGTTAATTGATTTTAATGAATTCTAGAATTTTTTTGATAACATTTTGATTTCCAAGTATTTTCCTGTGGCCTAATCCATCGGTTAAAAATAAAGATCCATTTTTAAGATTTTCATAAATATGCTTTCCCGCTTTTACGGATACCTCGGGATCATCATTATCATGTATAACCAAAACAGGAATATTGATTTTTTGAGCTGCTCGATAGGCTGAAAAATCATCCATTATTACTTGATATTTACTTTCAAAAGAATCTCTCAAATGATTGCTAATTTCTTTTCGCAAACCCAGTTTAGAAGTGAATTCATCTAAAATATCCTGAATAATATCGCCACTTCCAATAATCACAGCTTTTTCTGCTTTAAATCCATCTTTAATTGCATTTAGAACTGACATTCCGCCTAAAGAATGACCAATTGCAATTTCAAAAGGACCAAATTGTTTTTCTATTTCTAAGATAGAAGCTATAAACTCCGACATTATTGTTGTTTTTCCTTTTGATTTTCCATGTGCAGGAGCGTCAAAACTAACTGTTGAATAACCTTGGTTCAAAAGTTCATCAGCAATTTTAAAGAGTTGCGTTCCTCTTCCAGACCAGCCATGTACCAATAAAACTTTGCGTTCACTTTGCCCGTATGCATATGTAACAATACGTTTATCAATTGAAGGGACATAGATTAATTCTTGAATGCTTTTAGCATCCATTTCTAATTCTCTTTTTGGAACTTTATGCTTGATAGGAGTTGTAAAAATCTTTGCAGCAAATTTTGTAACTAGTTTTGTGGATATAAAAGCACAAATTTTCGCAGATATTATAATAATCTTAGGAATTTTTAATGATTTAGTAGGATTAATTGCCTTTTTTGCCATTTCAATAAAACTTATTTAAAAGAAGGATTTTGCTTGTTTTTTTGCTAAATTTAAAAAACATAAAAGTAGTATATAAATGATTGCTTCTTATGATAATCCTAAATTAATTTCTGAAATGGAAATATTTCATATTAGTGCCGAATGTTATCCTGTAGCAAAGGTTGGCGGATTAGGCGATGTAGTGGGTGCATTGCCAAAATATCAACAAGCTGCTGGCCATTCTGTTAGAGTTGTAATTCCTTGTTATGACACAAAGTTTAAAAAGGAAAATGATTTTGAATGTGTTCATTGGGGTACAGTTGAATTAGGGAATTTTAGTTTTCCGTTTAGTGTTTTAAAAGAAAAAACAGATAAGTTAGGTTTTGAATTATATCTAATAGAAATTAATGAATTATTTAATCGTCCGAATATTTATGGTTACGAAGATGATATCGAAAGATTTTTATCTTTTCAGATTGCCACATTGGATTGGATTATAGCGCGCAATAAAACGCCAGATGTTATTAATTGTCATGATCATCATACAGGCATTATTCCATTTTTACTTCAGTTTTCTTATAAATATGAAAGTTTAAAAAATGTAAAAACACTTATAACGATTCATAATGGCTTATATCAAGGCTGGTTTGGTTTTGATAAATTATATTATCTGCCAAAATTTGATTTAAGACATGTTGGTTTTTTAGAATGGAGCAATTCTATCAACTCTTTAGCAGTTGCCATTAAATGCGCCAATGCTGTAACTACAGTATCTCCAAGCTATTTAAATGAAATTAATATTTCTGCAAATGGCTTAGAATCTCTATTTAATTCTGTAAGAAATAAATCTAAAGGAATTTTAAACGGAATTGATATTGAAGTCTGGAACCCGATGAAAGATCAAATGATTGAGGAGAATTATTCGATTGATGATTTTGAAGCTGGAAAAAGAAAGAATAAAGAGAAACTGTGCGAACAATTTGAGCTAGATCCGTCAAAACCATTATTTAGCTTTATTGGTAGATTGTTTGAAGAAAAAGGAGGTGATTTACTTCCGCATGCTGCTGCTTTGGCTTTATCTGAACATTTTGAGGAAATTAACATCTTGATTTTAGGTTCAGGAAATTCAGAAATTGAAACGCAGTTGACTCAATTGCGAAATGATTATAAAGGAAATTACAATATTTTTATAGGTTATAATGAAGATTTAGCGCATTTGATTTATGCCGGTTCAGATTATATTTTGATGCCTTCTAGGGTAGAACCTTGTGGATTAAATCAGATGTATGCGATGCGTTACGGAACAATTCCGATTGTTAGAAGAACTGGAGGGTTAAGAGATACGGTTGTTGATTTTGGAGATGAAGGAAATGGCGTTTGTCATGATCAGGCTTCTGTAGCCGACATATGCTATTCAATAAATCGTGCTATTAGGTTGTATGAAGATGAAATAAATTTCAATAAAGTTTTAAAAAGAGGAATGTCAGCAGATCATTCCTGGGAAAGAGTTTGCCAAGAATATATCGAAATATACAACTTAATAATTCAGCAAAATGAAATTTAAAAAGAAAAATGTAGTTGCCATTATTTTAGGAGGTGGACAAGGTTCACGTTTATTTCCATTAACAGAAACAAGATCGAAACCTGCAGTTCCGATTGGAGGAAAATATCGTTTGGTCGACATTCCGATTTCTAATTGTATCAATTCTGATATTTTTAAAATATTTGTTTTGACGCAATTTAACTCCGCCTCTCTAAATGCTCACATTAAAAACACTTTTAATTTTAGTATTTTAAGCCAGTCCTTTGTAGATATTTTGGCAGCAGAACAGACTCCAGATAATCCCACTTGGTTTCAAGGAACAGCTGATGCCGTAAGACAATGTATGTCACATTTCTTGAAACATGATTTTGACCATGCTTTAATTCTTTCGGGTGATCAATTATATCAAATGGATTTTAACGAAATGCTTGAAGCGCATATTGCTGCTGATGCTGAAATCTCTATTGCAACGTTGCCTGTAAATGCTAAAGACGCTCCCGAATTTGGAATTTTAAAAACCAATCATGAAAGCGTAATCGAAGCTTTTATTGAAAAACCACATCCATCGCTATTGCCTGAATGGGAATCGGAGGTGAGCGAACAAATGCAGGAAAAAGGTAAAAAATACCTTGCCTCAATGGGAATTTATATTTTTAATAAATCTTTGCTGCAGGAGCTAATGGCTGACCAAGAAACAAAAGATTTTGGTAAAGAAATTATTCCGCAATCGGTTGGAAAACATAAAATATTAAGTTATCAATATGAAGGTTATTGGACAGATATCGGAAATATAGAATCATTTTTCGAAGCTAATATTGGCTTAACAGCAGATATTCCAGAATTTAATTTATTCGATAACGAAAATAAAATTTTCACTAGGCCAAGATTATTGCCTCCGTCTAAATTTAGAAATTCAATAATCAACCAATCTTTAATTTCTGAGGGATGTATTATTAATGCCAGAGAGATTAAAAGTTCTGTTATAGGTATTCGTTCTCGAATTGGCGAAGGAACTGTTTTACAGAATTGCTACGTTATGGGAAACGATTTTTATCAAGATCTTGAAGAATTGAACCATGAAAGCAGTATCAATAAAATACATGTTGGAATAGGCGAAAACTGCTTTATTAAAAATGCTTTGGTTGATAAAAATGTGCGTATTGGAAACAATGTTCATATTAGCGGAGGTAAACATTTAGATAATTTTACTAACGAATTGTACAGCATTAAAGATGGAATTGTCGTAGTCAAAAAAGGAGTTACGCTTGTTGACAATTTTAGAATTGAATAAAGACTGAAAATTCCAATATAAAAATGCCAAATTCCAATTTTTAAACTCCAAAATCTAAATTTCAAATTCGAAAATAATTATCTTCTAAACCAGCCATATGACTAAAGTAATCCCACATTCTCTTTTTACTGACTTTGACATAGATTTATTCAAGGCGGGAAAACACTTCAGATTATATGAAAAACTTGGAGCTCACTTAATTGAAGTCGATGGAGTAAAAGGTGTTTATTTTGCTGTTTGGGCTCCAACGGCTCATTCTGTTTCAGTTGTTGGAGACTTTAATTATTGGACACAGGGCGAACATGTTTTAAACGTTCGCTGGGATTCTTCTGGAATCTGGGAAGGTTTTATTCCTGATGTCTCAAAAGGGGCGCTTTACAAATACAAGATTCAATCTAGCATAAATGGCGTAATTACCGAAAAAGCCGATCCATTTGCTCGTTATTGCGAAAAACCGCCTCATACTGCATCTGTAGTTTGGGATCTGGATTATAAATGGAAAGATGATAATTGGATACAAAATCGTCAAGATTATAATGCTTTAGATAAACCATATTCTGTTTACGAAGTGCATTTGGGGTCTTGGAGACGAGGAGAACATAATCGTTTTTTGACTTATCTTGAACTTGCCGATGATTTGGTAAAATATGTAAAAGAAACCGGTTTTACGCATGTCGAGTTTATGCCAGTTATGGAGTATCCTTATGATCCTTCTTGGGGTTATCAGCTTACAGGATATTTTGCGCCAACTTCCCGTTTTGGAAAACCACAAGATTTTATGGTTCTGGTTGATCGATTGCATCAAGAGGGAATTGGAGTGATTTTAGACTGGGTTCCGTCACATTTTCCTGATGATGCACATGGTTTAGGGTATTTTGACGGCTCTCATTTATACGAGCATCCAGATCGAAGAAAAGGATATCACCCAGATTGGAAAAGTTTAGTTTTTAATTATGGAAGAAACGAAGTTCGAGCTTTTCTAATAAGTAATGCTGTTTTTTGGCTTCAAAATTATCATATCGACGGACTTCGTGTTGACGCTGTCGCTTCAATGCTATATCTCGATTATTCTCGAAAAGATGGCGAATGGGAAGCTAATATTTATGGCGGAAGAGAAAATCTAGATTCTATTAGCTTTCTTAAAGAATTTAATGAAGTAATCTATTCTAATTTTGATGGTGTTCAAACTATTGCTGAAGAAAGCACTTCATTTCCTATGGTTTCAAGACCAACATCTGTTGGAGGTTTAGGTTTTGGAATGAAATGGATGATGGGTTGGATGCATGACACTTTAAAGTATTTTCAAAAAGAAACCGTTTATAGAAAATACCATCAGAATGAATTGACTTTTTCGATGACATATGCTTTTACTGAAAATTTCATGCTTCCATTTTCTCATGACGAAGTAGTATATGGCAAAAATTCTCTTACTTATAAAATGCCTGGCGACGAATGGCAGTGCTTTGCAAATTTGAGATTATTATACGGGTATATGTTTACGCATCCAGGAACAAAACTTTTGTTTATGGGAGCTGAGTTTGGTCAGACAAGTGAGTGGAATTTTGAACAAAGTTTAGATTGGCATTTGCTTCAGTATGATTTTCATTCTGGAATAAAATGTTTGATTACCGATTTAAATCAATTGTACAAATCACAGCCAGCATTATACGAAAAACAATTTGTAGGAGATGGTTTTGAATGGATTAATTACTCAGATCATCAAAATGCTATTTTATCTTATATTAGAAAAGGAAATAATCCAGATGAAAATGTTATTGTTGTCTGCAATTTTACTCAAGTCGTTCGCGAAAATTATAGAATTGGTATTCCTAAAAAAGGCAACTTAAAAGAGATTTTTAATACTGATGCCAAAATATATGGAGGAAGCGGTATAGAAAGTGCTAAACCATTAAAAATAGAATCAATTTTGTATGATGGCCGAGATTTTTCTGCAGAATTGATTTTGCCTCCTTTGAGTGTTACAGTATATACTTTAAATTAAGTAAAAATCTTGAAATAAGATTTTGTCATTATATCGTTTCAAAATTATCAAATTGTTGATTTTTTGTTTGGTAATTTGAAGCTCATTCAGAAAAAACGTTTTCGTGAATAAACCTTTTATTCATAGAGCGTTACGAACTTTTTTTGTATGTTTGAGTAGAAGGAAAATGTTATAAATTAATTCATTGGAGATATGATTACAAACACATCATTAGAATACAAAGGCGATTTATATCCATCAAAAATTGTCTCTTATGAACATGAAGGAGATTCTATTTTCTTTAATACGGATAACAAAGTAATTTTAAAAGTAACTATTCTTCGTGATAGTTTAATCCGATTTCGTTTTACTACAAAAGGCTATTTCAGCAATGATTTTTCTTATGCCATTGATAAAACACAGCTACATGGCTATAACTTTTTGGAGGTTACAGAAGAAGAAACATACTTTCAGATTAGAACTAGTAAAGTAAAATGCAAAATACAGAAAGCAGATCTTCGTCTTTCCATTTACGATTTAAATGATTTTCTGATTCTTGAAGATGAACTTGGTTTTCATTGGGAAGAAAGCTATGAATATGGCGGGAATATCGTAAAAATGAGTAAATATGCTAAAGACGGTGAATGTTATTATGGTTTAGGCGATAAGGCCACTCAAATGAATCTGAAAGGCAAAAGAGTAGAGAATTTTGCCACAGATCAATATGCTTACCAGAAAGATCAAGAACCTTTATACAAAGTAGTTCCGTTTTATATTGGACTTCATAATAAACAATCTTACGGTATATTTTTCGATAATACTTTCAGAACCTTTTTTGATTTTTGTCAAGAAAGAAGAAATGTGACTAGTTTCTGGGCTGAAGGGGGAGAAATGAATTACTATTTTGTTTATGGTCCTCAAATGCAGGATGTTGTTACTACTTATACCGACTTAACAGGTAAGCCAGAATTACCGCCGCTTTGGGTTTTAGGGTATCATCAATGTAAATGGAGTTATTATCCTGAAAATAAAGTCAAAGAAATTACATCAAAATTTAGGAAACTTCAAATTCCTTGTGATGCCATTTATCTGGATATAGATTATATGGATGGTTTTAGATGTTTTACTTGGAATAAAAACTATTTTCCAGATCCCAAAAGAATGGTTTCTGAATTGGCAGAAGATGGTTTTAAAACCATAGTAATTATTGATCCAGGAATTAAAATTGATAAAGATTACTGGGTTTATAAAGAAGCTTTAGAAAAAGATTATTTCTGTAAAAGGGCAGACGGACCTTATATGAAAGGAAAAGTTTGGCCAGGAGAATGTAACTTTCCAGATTATACAAATCCCGCAGTTAGAGAATGGTGGGCTGGTTTATTTAAAGAATTAATTGCAGATATAGGTGTAAAAGGAGTTTGGAATGATATGAATGAACCGGCAGTTATGGAGGTTCCGAATAAAACTTTTCCAATGGATGTTCGCCATATTTATGATGGAAATCCTTGTAGCCATAGAAAAGCTCACAATATCTACGGAACACAAATGGCAAGGGCAACCTACCATGGAGTAAAACGATTTGCTTATCCAAAGCGCCCTTTTGTAATAACAAGATCGGCTTATGCGGGAGCACAGCGTTACACATCGTCATGGACAGGTGATAACGTAGCAACTTGGGAACATTTGTGGATTGCAAATATTCAAGTTCAGAGATTATCTATTTCAGGAATGGGATTTACAGGTTCTGATATTGGAGGTTTTGCAGAACAACCTACAGGCGAGCTTTACGCACGTTGGATTCAATTAGGAGTTTTTCATCCTTTTTGCAGAACGCATTCTTCTGGAGATCACGGAAATCAAGAGCCATGGGCTTTTGATGAAGAAGTAATCAATATTACCAGAAAATTTGTGAGTCTTCGTTATCAATTATTGCCTTACTTATATACCATGTTTTGGCAATATATTGAAGAAGGAGTTCCGATGTTAAAACCTTTAGTTTATTATGACCAAGATGATATACAGACACATTATCGCAACGATGAATTCATCTTTGGAAATCAGATTTTAGTATGTCCTATACTTGAACCTAATGCTGTAGGTAGACGTATGTATATTCCTAGAGGAGAATGGTATAACTATTGGACAAATGAATTGTTTATAGGCGGTAAAGAGATCTGGATTGATACAAAATTTGATGAGATTCCAGTGTTTGTAAAAGCAGGTGCTATTATTCCAAAATACCCCGTTCAGCAATATGTTGGCGAATTAGAATTTGATGAATTAACTCTTGATGTTTATTACAAAAATGGTAAAGAGCAGTCAGCGGTTTATGAAGATGCTCAAGATGGCTACGATTATAAAAAAGGGCGCTACAGCTATTTGTCATTGCGAAATATCGGAAAAGAAAAAGAACTTATTATTCAGCTTCACAAAGAAGGAAAATATATAACTCCTTATTCTAAATACAAGATCAGCCTTATTGGATTGCCTTTTAAAGTGGCGGAAATTGAAATTGACAATGAAAAAATCGAATTTGATAAAATTAATTTCGAGCAAAATAATTTCTTAATAATTGATAAAGAGTTTAATGAGCTCCATATAATCGGCGAATAGTTAAATTTTGATATTTTTTTTACTTAATATGTAAAATATTTTATCTTTTTTAATCGTATTTTTGTTATAAAAATAGCTCGAATTATGAAAAAATATGTGTTTTTAGGGATTTTTGGAGCACTTGTAATAGCTTGTGCAACAAATCCAATTACAGGTAAACAAAATTTGAATTTTGTTTCGAATAGTGAATTATTTCCATCTTCTTTTCAGCAGTATAGCCAGTTTTTAACAGAGAACAAAGTAATTACAGGAACAGCAGATGCAAAACTTGTAGAAACGGTAGGATATAAGATAAAGGCAGCTGCAGAAAAATATTTGAATTATTTAGGTCAAACGCAATACTTAAAAGACTATCGTTGGGAGTATAAACTAGTTGATAATAAGGAAGTAAATGCATGGTGTCTTCCTGGTGGTAAAATTGTAATTTATTCTGGAATTCTACCGATAACACAAAATGAATCTGGTTTAGCAACTGTAATGGGGCACGAAGTCTCTCATGCCTTGGCGAATCATGGAGCACAAAGAATGTCTGCTGCGCAATTACAGCAAATAGGAGGAGCGGCTTTGGGAGCTGCAACAAGCGGAAAATCTGAAGCAACGCAACAAATATTTGCACAGGCGTATGGAATTGGTTCTGAAGTTGGAGTAATGCTTCCTTTTAGTAGAGGCAATGAAAGTGAAGCAGATAAAATTGGTTTGACATTAATGGCAATTGCAGGTTATAATCCAGACGATGCTGTAGCATTCTGGAGCAGAATGGCTGCTAAATCTGGGGGCTCAGGTACACCAGAATTTATGAGCACACACCCTTCTGATGCTACGAGAATTGCAAACATCAAAGCTTTGATTCCAGAAGCTAAAGCAATTGCGTTGAAAGTTGGAACTATAAAATAAACTTTTAGTACACATACGTACACAAAATATTCTTTAAAAGCCACTCGTTTCCGAATGGCTTTTTTTATTTAGTAAGTTTATAATTTAATAATGTACGATTTCAATAATTTCCGTTTGATTATCATAAAAAATAGATAAATTCGTAGCCTATTTAACAAAATCATTTCTATGAAAAACCTACAAAAAGGAGATAAGAAGCTTTTAAATGCTTGGGCGTTTTATGACTGGGCAAATTCAGTCTATACCTTGACCATTGCATCTGCCGTTTTTCCAATTTTCTACGAAGCATTATTCAGCGACAGAGATCATTATATTGATGTTTTCGGAATGCATCTTAAAAACTCAGCATTAATTAGTTTTATTACGGCTTTTGCTTTTATGGTGGTTTCGTTTATTTCACCATTATTATCTGGAATTGCTGATTACGTAGGAAACAAGAAATCATTCATGAAGTTTTTTTGTTACGTAGGAGCTTTGTCTTGTATGGGTTTATACTGGTTTGATTTGGATAATATTTATGTCGGATTATTATTTTATTTCCTTGGATTGCTTGGCTATTGGGGAAGTTTAGTTTTCTACAATTCCTATCTTCCAGATATTGCATTTGAAGAACAGCAAGACAGAATTAGTGCCAAAGGATATTCGTTAGGATATATTGGAAGTGTTATTTTATTAATCATCAATTTAGCGATGATTATGAAACCTAAAGTTTTTGGAATTTCAGGAACTGATGGCGAAGCGGCAATGAAGGCAATGCGTTATTCTTTTATAATGGTAGGAGTATGGTGGATTTTGTTTAGCCAATATACTTACTATTATTTACCAAAAGGAAGTAAAGAATCGGGTCAGAAACTAACCAGATCTGTAGTATTTAATGGTTTTAAAGAATTAAAAAAGGTTTGGACGTTATTACAAGAGAATATTCCTTTGAAACGATATTTAGGAGGTTTCTTCGTTTCTAGTATGGCTGTACAAACGGTAATGCTTGTAGCAACCTATTTTGGTGCGCAAGAAATTCAGTGGGAAACCAAAGAGCAAAGTACAATAGGTTTAATTGTTTGTATTTTAATCATTCAATTGGTAGCTGTTGTTGGAGCTGTTTTAACCTCTAGAGCTTCAGAGAAATTTGGAAACGTGCCCACTTTAATATTTATCAACGCAATTTGGGCAGTATTTTGTGCGCTTGCCTATTTTATTACTTTGCCAACACATTTTTATGTAATGGCAACAGTTGCGGGATTTGTAATGGGCGGAATTCAAGCATTATCTCGTTCAACCTATTCAAAATTATTGCCTGATACACAAGATACAGCCTCATTTTTTAGTTTCTATGATGTTGCAGAAAAAATCGGAATTGTAATTGGAATGTGTGTTTACGGAATTATCGATCAAATTACCGGAAGCCCTCGTGCTGCAATTGTAATTTTGGCAATATTCTTTATTACATCCATATTTCTATTGAGAAGAGTGCATAAAAAAGACGTTTCAAATTAATTGAAACGTCTTTATAACACAATATCGCAAATTGCAATTAATTATTGATTGATGATAGTTTTGTAATTTGCGATATTTTTATTTAAATAATTAACCTTTGTAAATTTTTCCAGAACCCGAAACTTTTACATCTCTTTTCTCTGGATTTCCTAGATACTTAATATTTCCAGAACCAGAAACTCTTCCAGTAATACTACTTTCACAAGTTACGACGCTATTTCCAGAACCTGAAACGGTAACATCTACAGTTTGCGATTTTAAATTGGAAGCATTAACGTTTCCTGATCCCGATATTTTGCTTGTAAAAGAATCTGCTTTCCCTTTTAAAACAATATCGCCAGAACCGCTTAGCGCCAAATCAAAATTTCTAAAATCAACATCTAAATTAAAATTTCCTGATCCAGAAAGTTTTGCAGAAAAACTATCGCTATTGATTTTGTTTTTGCTTTTAACATCTCCAGATCCAGACAATGTCACTGCTGATATTTTTTCGAAAGGAACTGTTACTTGTATCTTTTTGCCCATACTGGTACGAAGTTGTACTCCTCTCTCAACATAAACTTTCAATTCATTTCCTTCAACTTCCACTTTAATTTTAGACAATAAATTTTCTTCTCCTTTAAGAATAATTTTTCCTTCTTTTCCTGATACTAAATCTACATCAAAAAATCCTGAGATTCTTATGCCATCATAGTCTCCAGTTGTTCTTGTTTCGGTAGTGACAGTACCGTTTCCGCTTATTTTTGTTTGTGCGTTAGAATTTATTGCCATAAAAAATAGGCTTAATGCTGTAAGTAAAATTGACTTTTTCATTGTTTTGATTTTTAGATGATTAATTTTTTGTTAGGGAAATATTTCCGTAGTTCGAATTGATATTGATTTTATTTTGACCTTTTTTCTTGTAATAGCCAGCAATTCGTTTGCTGTTGCTTTTAACCTCAGAGACAGAAATCTCTAAAGAATTATCATGTTTAATGTTTGAATATCTTGCAGAAATATCAAAATCGAATGCATAATTGGGTACGTAACCAATTGAAATATCTGTATATCCTGAGTTTATGTTAATGTTTCCTGCTTTTTCAGTTACAGTCCCTATACTGATTTTACTGTAATTGGTATCGTAGCTAAAGTTACTGGAAATTTCGCCAATAATGAAAGTTAAGTAATTTCCAGATCCGCTTAAAGAATTGATTTTTTGAAATTTAAGAGTTCCATAGTTGCAATCTGCTTTAATGTTCTGGCCATCATTAAGATTAACATCTGTATAATTTGCGCTTAGATTCAAGTTTCCAGAATCATTAATTTTAAGATTCGAATATCGAGCATCAATATTTCCTGTTTTTATGTACTCTATGCTTGAATTTTGGCAGTATTGAATTGAGATTTGATTACTAGATCCGTTTAGTTTTCCTAAAGTAACTTTTCCATATTTGCAGTCAATATCAGTAGAAGCTTCAGCATTTGGAACCGAAATATTACCGTATTTATTAACCAATTTAATTGATCCGCTTTTAGGAATTTTAATTACATAATTGATCTCAAAACTGTTATTGCTTCCCTTGCTTTTAAGATTAGAACTTCCTAGTTTGGTTACTGCAGAAACTAAACTTTTAAGTGCCGTGATATCAACATCAATACTATTTAATCGTTCGTTTACCCAATTTTCATTTGGGCCATTTACTTTTATAGTAATATCAAGATCAATTTTATCTTCATCCCAAGTGGTTACAGTGATGCTTCCATATTTGTTGTCAACATCGATTCCGGCATTAGAATTAACGATGTAGGTCTTTTTAATGTTTTTTTGTTTGGTAACAAAAGCATCATCATTTGAAAAACCTAAGAAAGGTATCAAAAGAAATAAGATTAGTAAGTTATAGTGTTTTTTCATTAGAGTTGTTTTTTAATTTTTCGTTGTCTTCAATTCTTTTCAAAACGGTTTGTAAAAAAGAAATACGCGTTTGAAGATTGCTAATCATTGCATAAATAATTTGTTTGTTCTCACCATTTTTTTGCAGTTCGTTTATGATTTTCTGATAATCAGCGTCAAAAGTTTTCATCTGATTCATAGCATCAGTAATAATCTGCTGATTTTCTGGTGAGTTTTTCTCTTTTAGCTTAACCAGTTCATTATCGATTAGAATATTGAAAATAGAGTCTGTACGTTTAGTTTCTTTAGAAGCAAATTTGAATTCTTTTGTTTTTTCATTTTTATAAAAAAGAGAAATTCCAAGCATTAATACAATCGAAGCGGCAATAGCAGTTGCGAACCAGTATTTTCTCTTAGGCTCTTTTTTGTTTAATTTTTGTAGAAAATCTACCTGATGATCAGAATTTAATTCCTGAATATCCCATTGGTTTTCAAATCTTTTAAATAAGTCGTCTAAATTGTCTTTTTCATTTTTCATAATTCCAATTCATTTTATATTTCTTCCAATTTTTTTCTCAAACTATCTTTGGCTCTACTCAAGGTTGTTCTGCAATTTGCATAGGTAATGTTTAAAATCTCGCAGATTTCTTCTTGGTCGTAACCTTCAATGTAAAAAAGAGTAAGCACCATTCTGTAATTATCTTTCAGTTGCAAAATGGTATCTAAAACCTGTTTTAGTTTTAGAGCGTTTAAGTCAATATTTTCAGAAAGAATTCCGTCGTTTTCTTCGATTTTATAAAGCTGTTTACTTAAATCTTCTACTTGGAAAGAGTTATTTTTCTTGTAAAAATCGATGCTATAATTGATGATTATTTTTTTTAACCATGCGCCAAAAGCCACTTCTTGTTTATAGTCATTGATTTTTGTAAAAGCTTTTAAGAAACCTTCCTGCATGACGTCTTGTGCAAAATGTTCGTCTTTTACAATACGAAAAGCCACGTTATACATCGCTTTACAATAGCGATTGTATATTTCAAACTGCGCTTTCTGATTATTGTTTTTACAGAGCGCAATTAGTTCTTCGATATTTTGGTTGTTTATATTCAAGTAGTGGCTTTTGGTTTTTAATATAGACTTGGCTTTTTTTTGTTTGTTACAGTTTTGATAAAAAAAAATAAAAAATATTTTTTGATTTTACGTAATGCCGTAAGGTATAATACATTCATTGCTATAATTTCACATAAAATTTAACTACCAAAAACAAATTCAATAATGAGAAAACTAAACAAATGCTTTGTAATTCTGTTTGTTATGACAGGATTTATGTTAACATCATGTAGCAATGACGATTCTGGCGAAAGTGCTGGAGAATCAACAGGTGATTATTGGCCTTCTAAAGTGGGCAATCAATGGGTTTTTAGCCAAGCTGGCGCTGAAAGCACAGTAAAAATTCAAAGTTCATCTAATAAAGATGGCAATACGTATTATAAATTTAACCAATTATTTGGTGCTACTGATGAAATTTCTGGTACAGCAGGTGCTTCACTTAAAAAAGTAAAAGGAGATTATTACATCGTTATTGATGAAGTAAATTACAGTTCTGAAGGAATAACGGGGAAATCAACTGGTTATGAATTTATTCTTTTTAAGGATTATTTGGATGTAAATCAAACATGGAAAGGATCTTATTCTCTAGAAACAAGCTTTAATATACCAAGTTTTCCATCTTTGAAAATGAATGCAAACTACACAGGTACTATTTTAGAAAAAGGTATAAGCTTAAAAGTTAAAGAAGTAACCTATAGTAATGTAATCAAATTTAAACTCCATATTGAAGCAAGCGCTCAGGGACAAAGTTCTTCATCAGATACATTTTATTGGATCGCTAAGGATGTTGGAATTGTAAAATTAGAATCGTCTGGCACTACTTCAGAACTCGTTTCTTACTCTTTGAAGTAATGAATAAATAAAATGCTTGAAACCCGAAAATCTTTTTTCGGGTTTTTTGTTTTCTAAACTTTAAAATGGATTGTATTTTAAAATTGACTAATTAGAATTATTTAAGCTTTAAGTTTGTTTTGGCATAATGATTGTCTATTTTTATGCCCTATCTTGTAATTGAAAAACGAAACACGTTTTTGGTAAAACTTCAATAAGCAATACTCTATTTATAGATAGCACAGAAAATTTAATGACAAAAAGACTTATATTTTATTATGTCAAACCATAAAATACTTACTATTGACAATCTGTCACTTCAAGAATTTGACTCAGAGGCAGAATTAATTCCATTGTTGACACCAGAAGACGAGGAGGAAATGAATAATGAAGAACTTCCTGTTTCTCTTCCGATTTTACCTTTACGCAATACTGTTTTATTTCCTGGAGTTGTTATCCCAATTTCTGCTGGGAGAGATAAGTCTATTAAACTAATTAATGATGCTAATGCTGGCGGAAAAATAATTGGTGTAGTTTCGCAAATTAACGAAGAAGACGAAGATCCGTCAAAAGATGATATTCATAAAGTTGGAACTGTTGCACGCATTTTACGTGTGCTTAAAATGCCTGACGGAAATGTAACGGTTATTCTTCAAGGAAAAAAACGCTTCGAAATTGACGAAGTTGTTTTAGAAGAACCTTATATGACAGCAACGATCAAAGAAGTTGCTGAAGAACGACCAGATGAAAATGATACTGAATTTACTGCTATTTTAGATTCTGTAAAAGAATTGGCAATTCAGATTATTAAAGAAAGTCCAAACATTCCTTCAGAAGCTACTTTTGCGATTAAAAACATTGAAAGCCAATCGTTTTTAATCAATTTTGTTTCTTCAAACATGAATTTATCAGTAAAAGAAAAACAAGGTCTTTTATCGATAAATGGGTTAAAAGAACGCGCTTTGGAGACTTTACGTTATATGAATGTTGAACTTCAAAAATTAGAATTGAAGAACGACATTCAGTCAAAAGTTCGTTTTGATTTAGATCAGCAGCAAAGAGAATATTTCCTTCACCAGCAAATGAAAACCATTCAAGAAGAATTGGGTGGCGTTTCTCAGGAAGAGGAAATGGACGAAATGGGGCAGAAGGCTAAAACCAAAAAATGGGACGAAAAAACCCAGAAACATTTTGAGAAAGAATTGTCTAAAATGCGTCGTATGAATCCACAGTCGCCAGATTTTGGAATTCAACGTAATTATTTAGAATTGTTTTTAGAATTGCCTTGGGGTGAATATTCTAAAGATAAGTTCGATTTAAAACACGCACAGAAAATTTTAGATAAAGATCATTTTGGACTTGATGAAGTGAAGAAAAGAATGATTGAGCATTTGGCAGTTTTAAAATTGCGAAATGACATGAAATCTCCAATTATATGCTTAACAGGGCCTCCAGGAGTTGGTAAAACTTCAATCGGACGTTCTGTTGCAGAAGCATTAGGAAGAGAGTACGTTCGTATTTCGTTAGGAGGTTTACGTGATGAAGCGGAGATTCGCGGTCATAGAAAAACGTATATTGGAGCAATGCCTGGACGTATTATTCAGAGCTTGAAAAAAGCAGGTACCTCAAATCCTGTATTTATTTTAGACGAAATCGATAAATTATCAAACAGTAATAGTGGCGATCCATCTTCAGCTTTATTAGAAGTTTTAGATCCGGAGCAAAACAGTTCTTTCTATGATAATTTCCTTGAAATGGGATATGATTTGTCTAAAGTAATGTTTATTGCGACTTCAAATAATATGGGTACAATTCAGCCAGCTTTGCGCGATAGAATGGAAGTTATCAAAATGTCAGGCTATACCATTGAAGAAAAGGTTGAAATTGCCAAAAGGCATTTATTTCCAAAACAATTAGAAGCTCACGGTTTAACCGCAAAAGATCTGACTATTGGCAAAAAGCAATTAGAAAAAATCATTGAAGGTTACACTAGAGAATCGGGTGTTCGTAATTTAGAGACTAAAATTGCACAAGTAATTCGTAATGCAGCAAAATCTGTTGCAATGGAAGAGGAGTACAACAAGAAAGTTACAGATGAAGATATTGTAGCGATTTTGGGAGTTCCTAGATTAGAGCGTGATAAATACGAAAATAATGATGTTGCAGGTGTTGTAACAGGTTTAGCATGGACCAGTGTAGGAGGAGATATTTTGTTTATCGAATCTTTAATTTCTGAAGGAAAAGGATCATTGACTATTACAGGAAATCTTGGAACTGTAATGAAAGAATCTGCTACAATTGCTTTAGAATACATTAAAGCAAATGCTAAGAAATTAGGTATTAGTACAGAATTATTCCAAAAATATAACATCCACTTGCACGTTCCAGAAGGAGCAACTCCAAAAGACGGACCAAGTGCGGGTATTGCAATGCTAACTTCTTTAGTTTCGCTTTTAACTCAGAAAAAAGTAAAGAAAAATTTAGCTATGACAGGCGAAATTACGCTTCGCGGAAAAGTATTGCCAGTTGGTGGTATTAAAGAGAAAATCTTAGCGGCGAAAAGAGCAGGAATTAAAGAAATTATTCTTTGCCACGAAAACAAAAGCGATATTGATGAAATCAAAGCAGAATATTTAGAAGGCTTAAGTTTTCATTATGTAAAAGAAATGAGCGAAGTTTTAGCTTTAGCTTTAACAGATCAGAAAGTAAAAAATGCTAAAGATTTGAAATAAAAATTTTAAATCACATTATATAAAATCCAAATCCCAATTATCAAAATTGGAATTTGGATTTTTTTTATTGTAGTTTATTTTTAGTGTTATATAATTTTATATTTGCACTTGCGTTATTCCCATATAGGTGCGCCAAAAACAAATGCTTAAAAAAGTTGTTTTATTTTTTATAATCTTAATTTGTTCGTCTTCTTTCGGACAAGTTGGAGGGCGCTACACTTACCAGTTTTTAAATTTGACAACTTCGCCAAGACAGGCCGCATTAGGAGGAGATGTTATTACCATATATGATGAAGATGTTAATCAAGCTATGTCAAATCCCGCTCTTATAAACGCAGACATGGACAATCATTTGGCATTGAATTACGGAAGTTATTATGGCGAAGCCTCTTATGGTACAGCATCATACGCTTATACCTACGATAGACACGTGCAGACTATTTATGCTGGAGTTACTTATGTGAACTACGGTACATTTGAAGGTTACGATGAAAACGGCCAAGCAACTTCTAATTTTACAGGAAGTGAAGGTGCATTATCGGTTGGATACGCGTACAATGTTCCTTATACCGATTTATATATTGGAGCGAGTGCAAAATTGATAACTTCTTCTTTAGAAAGTTATAATTCGATAGGTGGTGCAGTCGATTTGGGTTTTTTATATGTAGATGAAATGAATGACCTAAATTTCGCCCTTGTATTTAGAAACATGGGGACACAGTTTACTACTTATTCCGGAATTAAAGAAAATCTTCCGTTTGAAATTGTAGCAGGTATTTCTCAAGAATTAGAACATGTTCCAATTCGCTGGCATCTTTCCTTAGAAAATTTGCAGCAATGGAATATCTCTTTTTCAAATCCAGTTCGTGGAGAAACGAATATCGATGGTTCTACAAGTCCAGAAAAAGTTTCTTTTGTAAACAATGCGCTAAGGCACGTAGCTTTTGGTGTTGAGCTTTTTCCTAAAAAAGCATTCAATTTTAGAGTAGGATATAATTTTAGAAGAGGCGAAGAATTAAGAGTAGACGAACAGCGTAACTTTTCTGGCGTTTCTTTAGGTTTTGGTTTAAAAATGAATAAACTGAAATTCAATTATTCATATTCTAGATATACGTTGGCGGCCAACACAAGCCTTTTTGGTTTAACATTGAATTTTCAATAATTGAAACTGTTCTATTTGACTTTATTTAAGAGTATCCAAAAAAAAGCAAGAACTTTTTATTGCCGAATAGCATTAGTCTTCGATATTTAAAGTTTTTTTCTGAATCTAAATCAATGAAAAAAATAATTATTGTATTCCTTTTTATTCTCGCGCTTTTTGTTGGGTACTTACTGCTATCTGATAGTAAAGAAATTGGTTTATTATCTTCTAATGATAAAAGAATTGAATTTCAAATTGCTGATATAAAAAAGCTGATCAATAAAAATCCGCAATACAATAACAAAATAGCCTTCTTTGTTGATATGAAAATTCCTTCGGGAAAAAATCGCTTTTTTGTTTATGATTTAAAAGCAGATAAAATTATCGATAAAGGTTTGGTTGCCCATGGTTCTGGTTCTGAAACTGGTACTAAAGGCAAGCTTCGTTTTAGCAACGTTCCCAATTCATTAAGCACTTCATTAGGGAAATATTACATTGGAAAACATTATTACGGAAAGTTTGGTAGGGCATATAAGCTTTACGGATTGGATAAAACGAATAGTAATGCTTTTAAACGAGATATTGTTTTTCATTACTATTATGATGTTCCATATGAAGAGAAAGATGGCTACATTTGCAATAGTTTTGGCTGTCCTATGGTTAATAAAAAATACTTTGACAGAATATCGCGACTAATTGATAGTTCTGAATCGAATATTTTGATGAGTATTTATTATTAAAAATCAACTGTCATTAAAAGAATAAAAATTTAAATATAAAAAATTGAAAAAAATTACCATTGCTATCGACGGATTTTCATCTACAGGTAAAAGCACTCTTGCAAAACAATTAGCAAAAGAATTGGAATATGTTTATGTAGATACTGGGGCAATGTACCGCGCGGTTGCCTATTTTGCTATGCAGCATAATTTGATTGAGGCTGATTTTTTTAAGAAAGAAGCTTTGGTTGAAGCATTATCTGATATCAAATTAGAATTTAAGTTTAATTCAGATTTAGGTTTTGCAGAAATGTATTTGAATGGTGAGAATGTGGAGAAACAAATTAGAACAATCGAAGTTTCTAATTTTGTTAGTAAAGTAGCAGCTGTTTCAGAAGTTCGTTCTAAGTTGGTAGAGCAGCAGCAGGAAATGGGAACCAATAAAGCCATTGTAATGGATGGAAGAGACATTGGAACTGTAGTTTTTCCGAATGCAGAATTAAAAATATTTATGACCGCAAGTGCAGAAACACGTGCGCAAAGACGTTTTGATGAATTACAGCAAAAAGGTGATAATGTTTCTTATGAAGAAGTTTTGAAAAATGTTGTAGATAGAGATTATATGGATACACACCGCGAAGATTCTCCTCTTGTAATTGCCGATGACGCCATAGAGATTGATAATTCTTACTTAAACAAAGAAGAACAATTTGCTGCAGTTCTAGAATTAGTGAATGATGTTGTTAAAACAGCATAATTTTTTGCAGATATTATTTTAAATGGTAGTTTTACCGCTTCATTTTTACTAAAGAACAATTTTTATCATATGGGGATTAAAAATAGATTGATTTTAATGAGCTTTCTTCAATTTTTTGTTTGGGGAGCCTGGCTTATAACAATTGGAAATTATTGGTTTGGAACAAAAAACTGGGAAGGAACTCAATTCGGACTAGTTTTCGGAACCATGGGAATCGCTTCTCTTTTTATGCCTACACTTACAGGTATTATTGCCGACAGATGGATTAATGCCGAAAAATTATACGGTGCTCTTCATATTCTTTATGCGGTAGTGCTATTCGGGATTGCACAAGTTGCTACGCCAGATACTTTTATTGTTGTTATGCTTTTAGCGATGTGCTGTTATATGCCAACAATCGCTTTAAGTAATTCAATATCTTATACTTCGCTTAAATTAAATAATAAAAACATTGTAAAAGACTTTCCGCCAATTCGTGTTTGGGGAACAATTGGTTTTATTGTAGCCATGTGGATTACGAATTTAAGTGGAAGTAAGGCGACTGAATATCAGTTTTATATTGCTGGAGTTGGTGCTTTAATTCTTGGAGTTTATGCTTTTACTTTACCAAAATGTGAGCCGCAGCGTTTGATTAAAGAAAATGCAACTTGGATTGAAACTTTTGGTTTAGAATCTTTCAAATTGTTTGCAAACTACAAAATGGCTTTGTTTTTTGTTTTTTCTATGTTTTTAGGAGGAGCATTACAATTGACAAATGCTTATGGCGATGTATTTTTAGATGAGTTCAAGCATTTTCCAAAATACGCAGATTCTTTCGTAATAAAATATTCGACTATTATAATGTCGATTTCTCAGGTTTCTGAAACCTTGTTTATTCTAGCTATTCCGTTTTTCTTGAGACGTTTCGGTATCAAACAGGTTATGTTGATTAGTATGTTGGCTTGGGTTCTTCGTTTTGGATTATTTGCTTTTGGAGATCCAATAGGAGGGTTATGGATGATTATTCTATCTTGTATCGTTTACGGAATGGCATTTGATTTCTTTAATATTTCGGGTTCTTTATTTGTGGAAAGCAATACAGATTCTAAAATTCGTTCTTCTGCGCAAGGTTTATTTATGATGATGACCAATGGAGTAGGAGCGGTTTTAGGAAGTTTAACTTCTGGATGGGCAATTGATCGTTTCTTTACAAAATCATTTGCTAATACAACAGAATTGGCTGGATTTTTACAAACGGATGCTACTAATGAGAAAATGGTGGAATTTGTAAAAGGACAAGGAAATTCAATTTCTGCAGACGGAATTTTTGCAAATCCAATTTTAATGAAAGATTGGCATACAATCTGGTTATCATTTGCAGCTTATGCTTTGGTGATCGCAATCGCTTTTGCTATTTTGTTTAAACATAAACATGATCCAAAGGAAATTGAGAATTTGAGTCATTAAAAAATGCATAAAACAAACCCGATAAATTTTTATTTGTCGGGTTTGTTGTTTAAAAAGATTGAATTTATGATTAGACAAATTTTAGCAGTAATAGCAGGTTATGCAATTTTTGTAATTACTTCTTTGCTGTTATTTCAAGTCTCGGGAGTTAAACCACATTCTAAAGCTTCAGGACTATTTATGATTTTGACTTTTGTTTATGGAGCGGTCTTTTCTTTTTTAAGTGGATTTGTTACTCAGTTTATTTTGAAAGCTAGAAATTTAAAAGTTAATTTTATACTTTTTATTATCATGGTTGCTTTTGCTATTTTCTCACTGTTTAATTCAAGTGGCAGTTCGTGCACGCAATTGTTGGCGATTTTTGTTTTTGCGCCGTTTTCGGTTTTGGGAGGAGTGTTTTGGATTAAAAAACATTATTGAAAAATGAAATGTTGTAAAATTTTGTGTGTATTTATATTGTTTGCCCTTTTAAGTTGTGAAAAGAAAATTGAGAATTTTTCACCAACAACAAAGCTAGATAGAATTCTTAAAAATGATGATTTTAGTAGAGTCTATTATGATTTTAGGATAGAAAATCCTTATTTAACTTATTTGCTGAAAGATCAAGTAAGCTTTATAAAATTTGTGAATGAAGTTGAGACTAATGATTTAGTTTTGTTGACTGAATGTGAAAAGCCAATGATTCGCTGTTTTGCTTTTAAGGCGCTAATAGAGCAAAATTATCCTAAAATTAGGGAAATGTTATTCAAACACAAGCATGATAATGAAAAGGTAGAATATTTAGCAGGCCGATGTATTAGAATGGATATATCAGTAAAGAATTATATGTTAGAACAACTTAGTCCGTTTTCAGGAAATAAATATTCTTTTAATAGAAGTGAATATAAAGAAATCCAGAAAGAGTTTTGGGAAGAATAATAGAAGTATTTTGTTCTTTTGGAGTATAATTAATGTTTTTAAACCTGTCACGTTTCGTTTCTAAAGATCTTATGAAAAACAAAAAGTTCTAACTTAGCCCCGATAGAAGTGGAAATCCTTTTGTGACGGGGTTCGGCACAAAAGATTGCAACGGATAGCGGGACTAAACGTCTTAAAAACATAAATTGTTCTGCTTCTTAAACAATTGACTGATAATCATATCGGTTTTGTTTTGTTAATTCAGAAAAATGTATTAATTTTGCAGTCCTTTTGGCAGAGAAGAGTTTCCATTAGGAATCAACCATTTATGTAAAACAACTTCTGTATTTTCTATCGCATAGAGAAACTCGAGAAAAACAGAATACAAATTTTTTTATCAGCATGTCTGAACAATTAAAATCACAAGAAGAGTTTTTAGCAAATTTTAACTGGCATAACTTCCAAGAAGGAATTGATGCAGTAGATGAAAAAAACTTACAAGAGTTTGAAGAACTAGTATCTAAAACTTTCATCGCTACAGATCAAGAAGAAGTAGTTGAAGGAGTTGTTGTTAGAATTACAGATAGAGACGTTATCGTTGATATCAATGCTAAATCTGAAGGTGTTATTTCTTTAAATGAATTCCGTTACAACCCAAACTTAAAAGTAGGTGACAAAGTAGAAGTATTAATTGACATCCGTGAGGACAAAACAGGTCAATTAGTATTATCTCACAGAAAAGCACGTACTATCAAATCTTGGGATAGAGTTATTGCAGCTAATGAAACTGGAGAAATCGTTAACGGTTTTGTTAAATGTAGAACTAAAGGAGGTATGATTGTTGACGTTTTCGGAATCGAAGCGTTCTTACCTGGATCTCAAATTGACGTTAAGCCAATTAGAGACTACGATGTATATGTAAACAAAATGATGGAATTCAAAGTGGTAAAAATCAACCACGAATTCAAAAACGTTGTTGTATCTCATAAAGCGCTTATCGAGGCTGATATTGAAGTACAGAAAAAAGAGATCATCGGTCAATTACAAAAAGGACAAGTATTAGAAGGTGTTGTTAAAAACATCACTTCTTATGGTGTGTTCATTGACTTAGGTGGTGTTGACGGATTAATTCACATTACTGACCTTTCTTGGAGTAGAATTAACCACCCAAGTGAAGTTCTTGAATTAGACCAAAAATTAAACGTTGTAATCCTTGATTTCGATGATGAGAAAACAAGAATTCAATTAGGATTGAAACAATTAAACGCTCACCCATGGGATGCTTTAGATGCTAACTTAACTGTTGGTGACAAAGTTAAAGGTAAAGTAGTTGTAATCGCTGATTACGGTGCTTTCATCGAAGTTGCTGAAGGTGTTGAAGGTTTAATCCACGTTTCTGAAATGTCATGGTCAACTCACTTACGTTCTGCTCAGGACTTCGTGAAAGTTGGAGATGTTGTTGAAGCAGTTATCTTAACTCTTGACAGAGATGATCGTAAGATGTCATTAGGTATCAAACAATTGACTCAAGATCCATGGACTGACATTACTTCTAAATACCCAGTAGGTTCTAAACATACAGGTATCGTTAGAAACTTTACAAACTTTGGTATTTTCGTAGAACTAGAAGAAGGAATTGATGGATTAATCTACATCTCTGACTTATCTTGGACTAAGAAAATCAAACACCCATCTGAGTTTGTAAACGTTGGTGAAAAACTTGATGTTGTTGTATTAGAATTAGATGTTGAAGGACGTAAATTATCTTTAGGTCACAAACAAACTACTGCTAATCCTTGGGATCAATACGAAGATTCTTTCGCTGTAGGAACTATCCACAACGGTGAGATTTCTGAAATCGTTGACAAAGGAGCTACTGTAGAATTCGGAGATGATATCGTTGCTTTCATTCCTACTCGTCACCTTGAAAAAGAAGACGGAAAGAAATTGAAAAAAGGTGATACTGCTGATTTCAAAGTAATTGAATTCAACAAAGAATTCAAAAGAGTAGTTGCTTCTCACACTGCTATCTTCAGAGAAGAAGAAGAGAAAAACGTGAAAGCTGCAACTGAAAATACTTCATCTGCATCTTCTACAAATGCACCAGCTGCAACTTTAGGAGATAACAATGATGTATTAGCTGCATTAAAAGCTAAAATGGAAAAAACTGAGAAAAAATAATTCTTAGCTTTTTTATAAATAAGAGGTCCCACAGCAATGTGGGACTTTTTTTTATGTCTTAACTTTATATTGTTTAGAAGATTTTAACAAATAAAGTTGTGTTATTCTGTTAAAAAGTTACTTTTGTATGAAAATACCACATATGAAGAAATTCTACTTTTTAATTTTATCTTTTTGCTTTTTTAATGGTTTAAATGCCCAAGTTGTAACCTTTCCAGATCTTTATTTTCGAGAATCTTTGCTCAAATCTGGTACAGATTTTTCCGTTGCAAAAGATGTTAATGGAAATTATTTAAAAGTTGATGCTAATGAAAACAATCAAATTGAAGAATCTGAGCTTCTTCCAATTGTATCCTTAAAAATTAATTCTTCTAACGTTAGAGATCTTACCGGAATTTTAAAGTTTGTCAATCTTACAGAGCTAGACGTTAACTCATGTTACTTATCTAGTTTGAACGTTTCAGAACTAAAAGATCTTAAAACACTCCGATGCGCAAACAACTCAATTACTTCTTTAAATTTAACGGGATTATCCAAAATTGAAATTTTAGAGTGCAGTAACAATTTACTTACTTCATTAGATTTGACACTTCTAACAGGATTAAAAAATCTTTCAATTGCTAAGAATAAATTAACTGTTCTCAATGTTAAATCTTTTAAAGATCTTGAAAGTTTGAGTTTAGAAAGTAATTATATTCAAAATTTAGATATTTCAAACTTAAGTAAATTAGTAAACGCAACCTTTTATGGCAATCCTTTAACTATTCTTAATACTTCAAATTGTACAAGCTTAAAGTATATAAGCCTAATGGATCACAAACTAACGAGTGCTACTATTTCAGGCTGTACTAGTTTAGAGGAATTGGCTGTGGCTAATAGCCAGATTACGAATCTGAATGCTGAAAATTGTATTAAATTAAGCAAATTGTCAGGGATGGAGGTTGGTGGATATGCTCTTACTTTAAACCTTAAGAATTGTAAAAGCCTAACAGATATTAAGATGGCAAATTTTGGAGCTGTTGAGATGGATTTGTCGTATTGTTCTGCTCTTACAAGCCTAGTTTACGGTAGAACTAGTTTGGAAAAGCTTAATTTGCTAGATTGTTCAAATTTGAAAATATTGACAGTTAGTAATAATCTTTTAAAAGAATTGGATTTAACTAATTGTATTAATCTTGAAAAAGTAGCTGTTGGAAATAATCGCTTAAGCACTTTATCTTTTTCAGGGAAAAAGATTCAGGAGCTTAGCTGTAATGCAAATTTATTGACTAGCCTAAATCTATCTGGGTTTAGTGACCTTGTAAGTTTGCAATGTAGCGGTAATAAACTCGCAACTATTAATACTACAGGAGTTACCAGTTTAAAAAAGTTAAACTGTTCTAATAATCTTTTAACCGATATTGCTATAAAGCAAGCTGTCAATCTCGAAGAATTTGACTGTACAAATAATAAACTTGCCAGTTTAGATGTGAGTAATTTAAGTAAACTTAAAATATTTGAATTTGGCGTGGGTAATTCAGTTTTAAAGAGTCTAAATGCTTCTGGCTGTGTATTATTGGAAAATCTATCCATTAGCAATCCTTTAGAGCTAATTAATTTAAGTGACTGTACAGGACTAAAATACTTTTATTTAACAAACGTTACGTACACTCCTTACGGTAATGTAAATTTGAATTTGGGAAACTGCTCTAATTTATTGACCTGTGAAGTTAAATCAAGAATAATAGATAATATAGACGTTACAAATTGCAGTAAGCTAAATTCATTTAAGGTAACTTCTGCAAGTATTGATAAAATGGTTTTTAATAATAATCCAGTATTAAGCTCTGTTTTCTTTGAGTATGTAACTTTTTTAAATGTACTCGATTTAAGAATTCTTCCCGCTTTAACCGATCTGTATTTAGGAACCAGTACTGTATCGCATGTTGATGTATCAAATTCTTCAAACCTTACCACTTTTACGGGACTGAATACTATTCCGTTAGAAAGTGTTAATGCATCTGGATGTAAGAAATTAAACGCTTACACGATAAGAACAAAAAAATTAGATTTGAGCGGATGCATAGATATAAGAGGAGTGTATTATGATAATAATTCTAGTTTGGAAACTTTAGATGTAACAGGATGCAGCAAGATAGAAGAGATTTATGTTGCTTATAATGGTTTTCATTCTCTTAAATATGCAGATTGTCCAAAGCTGGCTAAACTATCGTTAATCTCTACAGCTTTAACAAACTTAGATATTTCAAATTACCCAAACCTCAAGGAGGTAATTGTCGGACGATCCAATAGTTTGACAGAGGTTACTTTTTCTAGTTTGCCATTGCTAAAGAGAATTGAGCTGTTTAACAATTCAGTTAGTTCTTTAGATCTTAAAAATATAAAAAGTTTAGAATTTTTAGATTGTAGTGAAAACAAACTTACAAATCTAGATATTCAAGGACTAGCCAATTTGATTGAACTTCGATGTACTAAAAATAAATTAACGAGTTTACATGCTTCAGATTTTAGAAAATTAGAAAAGCTTGATTTTTCATATAATGAAATTAAGAATATCAATGTTACCAATCTAAATAATCTGATACAGCTTAATTGTTCTGATAACTTATTGGATGAGTTGGATGTTTCTGGAAGTCCTAATATTAATTATTTAACGTGTTTAAGAAACAAATTTACCATACTAGATTTAAATAATTTGACAAAGCTTTCAAGTTTTAATTGTGTTCAAAATGAACAGTTAACTTCTTTGTTTTTGAGCAATTTAAATAAAGATGTCTATATAAGTTTTTATATAAGTAGCAATCCTAATTTAAAATACATTTGTGTTGATGAGAGCAGGGTTAAAACTTTTCAGAATGAGGTATATCGTTTAGGGTATTTTAACTGCCACGTAAATTCATATTGCAGTTTTACTCCAAATGGCACTTACGCTTTTATGAAAGGAAATACCCGTTTAGATGCTAATAATAATGGTTGCGAAATTTCTGATCTGAATGTTCCAAATCTTAAATTTCAAATTAAAAGCAGTTCAACTGAAGGAGCTGTAATATCTGATGATACCGGGTTTTACACTTTCCCAATTCAAGAGGGTAATTTTGAGGTTGTACCAAAATTAGAATGTGCTGATTATTTTACAATTTCTCCTTCAAGTTTAAATGTCAAAATTGATTCTCAAACAACACCTATATTACAAGATTTTTGTTTGGTGCCTAATGGGATTCGTAAAGATTTAGAAATAGTTCTAATTCCTTTAGAAGAAGCAAGACCAGGATTTGATACGAAGTACAAAGTTGTTTATAAAAATAAAGGGAATGTCGCGCAGTCTGGATCGATCGATTTAGCTTTTAATGACGGCGTTTTGGATTTAATTCAGTCAACGCCCGCAACTTCAACTCAGGTAAACAATAAACTAACATGGAATTTTAATAACTTAAAACCATTTGAAAGCAAAGAAATAGTTTTCACTTTCAATGTAAATTCTCCAACCGAAATACCTGCGATCAATAATGGAGATACCTTAAGTTTTACGGGTACAATAAAGTCAGATGGAGTAGATGAGTTACCATTGGACAATGCATTCACCTTAAGCCAGGTTGTTGTAGGTTCTTATGATCCAAATGACAAAACTTGTTTA
The DNA here is from genome assembly GCF_023656565.1 of Flavobacterium tyrosinilyticum. Taxonomy (GTDB): domain Bacteria; phylum Bacteroidota; class Bacteroidia; order Flavobacteriales; family Flavobacteriaceae; genus Flavobacterium; species Flavobacterium tyrosinilyticum. Next base: position 1,551,167 of record NZ_JAMOKG010000002.1, on the reverse strand, counting down.
GAGGGCTCTGTAATTACACCAAGTTTAATAGGAGAATATGTTCATTACATGATTCGTTTTGAAAATACTGGAACATATCCGGCACAAAATATTGTGGTTAAAGATATGATAGATTTGAATAAATTTGATATTTCAACCTTAATACCAACGAGTTCAAGCCATTCTTTTGTAACTAAAATTTCGGAAGGAAATAAAGTTGAATTTATTTTTGAAAATATTAATCTTCCTTTTGATGATACTAATAACGATGGATATATTGCTTTTAAAATAAAAACAAAACCTACATTAAAAGTTGGGGATTCGTTTACTAATGATGCAAATATTTATTTTGATTATAATTTCCCAATTCTGACCAATAAAGCGACGTCAACATTTAAAACTAGTACTCTTTCAACTCAAGATTTTAATTTTTCGAGATACTTAATTTTATATCCAAATCCATCAGATCAAATTTTAAATATTGCTCAAAATGACAATATAGCGATACAATCTTTTGAGATTTATGATATTTTAGGGCAATTAATAATAGCCATTCCAAACGCAAAAACAACTTCAAATATTGATATTTCTAAGCTAAAAACGGGTAACTATTTTATAAGAGTAAAATCAGATAAAGGAAGTTCAAGTATGAAATTCATTAAGATTTAAATAGAAAGTCCCACAGCAATGTGGGACTTTTTTTTCTGCTTTTTTTCTTCCATATTATTGAACCTCACTTTTAACAATCGCAAGAGTTGTATTAATTTCTAATGAGTAGAGCTATTGTAATATCTTTTGCCTTATATAAAGTTTACCAAGATTTAGACTTGTTTTTATAATTAATACCTTCTCCTTAACTTCAAAGCTTTTTATATACATTAGATACTAAAATTAAAATTAAAAAATACTTTAGATATATTTCACTCAATAAATCTTTAATTTATTGTAAAATACTGTTTTTTAACACGTTAGTAGGTGTATAGAAATGTCTTAAAGTATTAAAATAAAAACTTTTAGGGGGACAACAAAATTCAGTTTAGAAGGAAATTTGCAATGTAAAAAATCCAACAAAAAATATTAATCAATTCATAATTAACAACTTGTGAAATGTTGGGGGTTTTATTAATGCTAATTAAATTTAAAAAAAAATGAAAAATAAATTTCTTCCAATTTTTTTTGTGTTAAGTTTTTATTCAGCTTATTCGCAAGTAGTTATAGGAAAAAAGGAATCAAATCCTTCCAGTCAATTAGAAGTCTTTGCAACGGATAAAGGAGTTTTATTTCCTAGAGTTGCATTAACAAGTTTAACAGATAAAAATACAATAACAAATGGAAATGTAAATAGTCTTTTTGTTTTTAATACAGCAACTGCTGTAGACTTAAAACCTGGATATTATTATTGGTATATTGATAGATGGAATAGAATTGCCACTTCAGATGAAATAACTTCAGGTATTAATACCGCTGCTGATAAGGGTGAGCCAGGAGATAAAGGGCAACCAGGTTATCCTGGATCTAATATCACTATTTATACTGATACAGAAACAGGAATTGTTTATGTTCAACAACCTGATGGAACATGGATTAAAATAAATGGAAAGAATGGAAAAGATGGAAAAGATGGAAAAGGTATCTCTTCTGCTTTAATTGATGAGAACGGAAATTTAGTTTTAACATATACAGATGGAAATACTAATAATGCTGGAAAAGTAAAAGGAGAAACTGGAGCAAAAGGAGAAACTGGTGCAAAAGGAGAGACTGGAGCAAAAGGAGAAACTGGTGCAAAAGGAGAGACTGGAGCACAGGGAGAAACCGGAGCAAAAGGAGAAACTGGAGCCAAAGGAGAGACTGGAGCAAAAGGAGAAACTGGTGCAAAAGGAGAGACTGGAGCACAGGGAGAAACTGGAGCAAAAGGAGAGACTGGAGCACAGGGAGAAACCGGAGCAAAAGGAGAAACTGGAGCAAAAGGAGAGACTGGAGCCAAAGGTGAGGCAGGTTTAGATGGAAAAGGTGGAGAAACTCAAGGTAGTAGTACTATAAAAGTAGATGGTTTAGGAACAGCTGAAAAACCTTATGTGGTATCAGCAATTGCTAAGGAGTTATCTACGGATAATACAAATGATATACTTAAAGTTGTTCAAGGTGCAGGAGCTACTCTAGTTGATGCTAAAGTTAATTTAGTGAAAGGTCCGATTAATACATATTTAGCAACGGATGAAAACGGTGTGCTAAAATGGAATTATAATCCATGGTTGACAAGAGGTAATTTAGGAACAAATAGCAGTACAGATTTTATTGGAACCAGAGATGATAATGATTTGGTTTTTAAACGTAATAATGTTAGAAGCGGTTTATTAAATGAACAAAATACTTCATTTGGAGTTTATGCACTTAACCCTGCATCTACTGGTGTTAATAATGCTGCATTTGGTACCAATGCTTTGAGAGCTAATACTAGCGGAACATTAAATACAGCTATGGGTGCAGATGCATTAAAGAGCAACACTACAGGTCAGTGGAATACAGCAATTGGTTATGGCGCATTATGTTTTAATACTATTGGACAGCAAAACACAGCTATTGGAACAAAAGTTCTGTTTAATAATGGTTCAGGTTCTGCTAACATAGGTATTGGTATAAATACAATGAATGGAAATGTTTCTGGAAATGATAATATTGGTGTTGGAAATTACGCAACAAACTTAAACAAAACTGGGAGCGGCAACATAGCATTTGGAACTAATGCATTAAGATTTTCTGATGTTGGAAATAACAACATTGCAATTGGAAAAGACAGTGGAACACATGTTGGTGCGACAGGAGGTACTCTTGCAACTTTGGTAGACAATTCTATTTTTATTGGTATAGATACAAGAATCGCTGCACTTGGAGATACTAATCAAATTGTGATAGGGAATAATGCAGTTGGTAGAGGTAGTAATACTATTCAATTAGGAAATACTCAAGTAACAGCTGTATATACAAGTGGTTCTATGACAGCTAGTGATTTTTTAACTAGTTCAGATAAACGCCTTAAGGAAAATATAAACGATAGTTCTTATGGTTTAGATTTTATAACCAAATTACGCCCAGTAACTTATTATATGAAAAATAAACCTACCAATTTGAAGTCTGGATTTATTGCTCAGGAAGTTGAAGCTGTGGCAAATAGTTTGAATTATGAATTCAGCGGTGTTTGTAAACCGGCTAATGCAGAAGACTTTTATAGCTTAGATTATGCAACTTTTGTGGTGCCTTTAGTTAAAGCAGTTCAAGAACAGCAAAAGATAATTGAAAATCAACAGAAAATAAATAATGATTTAGAGGCTAGATTAAAAAGATTAGAAGCATTATTAGATAAATAATTAATTAATATAAAGAAATGTTGAATGCTTTTAAAAGGCATAAAATTTAAAACAAAAAAAGAGGATGTTAACGTCCTCTTTTTTTTTTAATTATTCTAAAGCTAATAATTTAGATTCTTCTGGTGTAAAATCATTTACAATTGCATATGTACTTATATCTGCAATTGCCATTTCATCCAAAATATCAACTAAATTCTTAAAATTGCTTTTTTTACTTGGTTTAATAATAACAACCATTCCTCGTCCTGGTCTTCCTAATTGAGCAGAATAATTAAGCATGTTTTTATTTTGCTTTAAAAGCTCTTGTCTTATTCCATCCTTTCCATATCCAAACTTTTTAGGAGCAACTTTGGGCACTTCTAGTAATCCCATATAAGAAACTAATTTATTATCATCTCCCAGTAAAATTGTATAAGATCGGTTTTCTCCACAGCCACCTGTCCATTTACATGCAATATTACCATAATCTGGCAGACTTAAAGCCATAGCTTTGTTTTTTCGTAATTCTATTGTGACCATAAAAAAAAATGATCAGCAAAAAAGATACGCTGACCATTGCAGTTAAATCTACTCTAGAATTTACTTTTCTACTTCTAACTTTTTGAGGTAAATTTTTCATAGTAAATAGGTTTTGGAATTTAAATTTAACGATAAAAATAAAGCAAAAACTATTAAGGTATTAAAAATAATCAAAACTTTTATTTGCATTAAAAGCTTGTTTCTCAGTGTAAATTGATGATTTTCCAATATTAGTTTTAATTATTTTCATTTTTATTAAAACCAAAACAAATATATCGACGTAAATGAATTTATAACTTAAAAACAATAAATATGAAAACTAGAAAATTTTTAGCTCTTGCAGTTTTAGCTTTAGGATTTGCATTTACATCAAATGCGCAAAAATCAGTAATGGTTGGTGGAGCAGCGATGTATCCGAATAAAAATATTATCGAAAATGCTGTTAATTCAAAAGATCATACCACATTAGTAGCCGCAGTAAAGGCAGCCGATTTAGTTGAAACATTAAAAGGGGCAGGTCCGTTTACTGTTTTTGCTCCAACTAATGCCGCTTTTGATAAATTGCCAAAAGGAACTGTAGAGACGTTATTAAAACCAGAGAATAAAAAAATGCTTCAAAATATTCTGACTTATCATGTAGCAGCGGGAAAATGGAGTTCTGCTGATATTGCAAAAGCAATAAAAGACGGAAAAGGGAAAGCTACAATTAAAACAGTAAGCGGTGGAACTCTTACAGCATGGATGAAAGGCAAAGACCTATATATTACTGACGAAAATGGCAGTAAAGCAAAAGTAACCATTGCAGATGTTAATCAGTCAAATGGTGTAATTCATGTAATAGATGCTGTTTTGCTTCCAAAAAAATAATTAGTTTCAAATTCCCAAAAAAAGAAATTCCAAATTCCAAGCTTAAATTGGGATTTGGAATTTTTATTTTGAGATTTTTCCAAAATTATTTTTTAGCGGTTAATGTACTTCCTGCAGAAGCAATTATAACGCAAACTACAGCTAGAATTTCATAGAAGTTTAAATTTTCTTGAAGAAATATAAAAGCGCAAATAGAAGCTGCTGCTGGTTCTAGACTCATTAATATGCTAAAAGTGCGGGGTGGAAGTTTTCCTAAAGCCTTCATTTCTAAAGTAAACGGAATTGCACTAGACAAAAGCGCAAGAGCAACACCCATTCCGAATAATTTTGGAGTAAGATTGTTTAATCCGCTTTCTAGAAAACCAAAAGGCAAGACTAAAATCGCCGCAAACAGCATTCCGGTTGTAACGGCATCTCCATCGTTCATTATTTTCGAAATTTTACCTCCTAAAACAATATAAGCACTCCAGAATGCTCCAGCGAGAAGTGCGCATATAATTCCGATAGGATCTAAGCGATCGTTTGTCCATGGTGCAATTAATAAAATGCCAATTGCTGCCAGCATTACCCAACAATAATCAACCAAACGTTTTGAACCTGCGATTGCGAGTATTAAAGGACCAACAAACTCTAAAGTTACGGCCAGGCCAATTGGAATTTTTTCTATTGCGAGGTAAAAAATTAAATTCATGGCTCCTAACGACAAGCCATATGGAATTACAATTTTCCATTGTTGCGGAGTTATCGATTTTAGATTTGGTCTGTAAGCCAATAATAAAATTAACGCCGAAATACCAATACGCATAGATGCCGTACCAGCTGCGCCGATTGTAGGAAATAGTGTTTTGGCAATTGCAGCCCCACATTGAACACTAATAATAGCTAATAATACTGCTGGAACAGGAGGAAGGCTGAATTCTCGGTTTTTCATAAAAAAATAAGACAGAATTATAAAAAATAATTGCTGTCGGATAATAAAATGTATTCTAAATTAATTGTCCAATGCTCTTTTTGTAACATAGGCGCGGTAACCAATAATAGCCATTTGCCATTTCGTAGCCTTAGAAATATCTAGACCTTTTTTGGTAAAGCTTGGCAAAAGTAGTTTATTTAGTTTAGCTAATAATTTATACATAGTAGATTTGTTTGTTCAAAGATATAAAAAAAAGACTTTGTGTTTAAAGCAAAGTCTTTTGGGTAGTAAAATGTAAAAGTATTTAAATTTTGAGAATCAGATTTTCGTCGCCTTCGGTTTCACGATTTATGGCATTTTTTGGAGCTTCCATCCATCCCGTTTTATTGATGACAAATTTGAAAAGATGCGTTTTATTCTTTTCAAATTTCGATTTTGGGACCGATAATTCAAATGTATTTTTACTTTTCTGAATCATTTGAAAATTCTGATCATTCGGATTCCATTGGTCAAAAGAACCCGCTATGGAAACGCTCTTAACCAAAATCGGATCTAAATTCTTATCATGTTCATAAGCAAATACAACATTGTCGTTTACGATCTTGTAGCCGTAAATGCCAGCTTGTTTTTTGTTTTCACTCAATAAATCATTTGAGAGTCTTGTAATGGCTTCACCTAGTGCATTGCCGGTATTTTCATCACTTATATTTACGATGATGGAAATTCCTAATTGACGTTCTGGATAAACAACCAGCATGTTTTGAGTTCCAAAAGCGCCGCCGTGTTTCCAGCAATTTTTTCCATTTTCATCCACTTGAATATAATCCCAGAAATAACCGTTCCAAGTTGTTGGACTATTTAGTAGATTTCGTTGCGATTCTTGAACAATTTTATTTTTTGTATTAAGCTCATAAGCAATAAATTTAGTCAAATCACTTAAAGTACTTTTTAGCATTCCGGCGGCGCCCCAAAGGTTGTCTGAAATGTTAGGCATTAGAACGCCTTTTAGATTATAGCCGTTTGCAATAACAGTATTTGGACTTAAATTTATACCGCTTGATTGCATGTCAAGTTTTGAAAAAATATTTTCTTTCAAAAGTGTTTCATAGCTTTTGCCATATACGTTTTCTAAAATATGAGCAGTAAGATTAAGACTTCCGTTGCTGTACTTGAATTTTGTTCCTGGTAAAGTGTCTAATTTTATAGTTTTAAGATCTTCAAAAAACTTCTCACGACTATACGTTTCATCCATCTTTTTAAAAGCCAAATAACTACTGTCGTTTCTGTTTTTTCTCAATTCGGCAGTATCTGGAAGATCTTTATCAAAACCAGTTCTAAAAGAAACTAAATCTTTAATAGTGATCGGAGTTCCGTTATATTCTAAGTTTGGATAAGAGCCTGTAATATATTTTCTAATATCATCGTCTGGATTCAATTTTCCTTCCAAAACGGCTTGTGCAGTCAGTAAACCTGTAAATAGTTTCGTTATAGAAGCAACTTCAAAAACAGTGTTGTTGTTCGCAACGTTTTCTTTTCCCTTATCAATTTCGCCGTAATGTCTGGTATAGGTTTTTCCATTCTTAACCACTCCAATTGAAATAGAATTGGCTTTTGATTTTCCAATTAAAAGAGAAGCTGTTTTGTCCATTGCAATAAAAATACTTTTTTCAGCGGTATTCTTCTGCGCTAGAATTGAAAAGCTAAAACATAAAAACAGGAATATAATGAGCTTTTTCATTTTAGTAAATATGTTTTTTCATTTATTAAAAGAAAGTGTAGATTACTTCGTTACTATTTTGTTGATTTTCTCGAGCATTTCTTTTGCATTATTGTTATCTGGAGAAAGAGATAATGCTTTTTGATAGTTTTCTTTCGAAAGTGCCAATTCATTATTTCTAAAATAACCATCAGCCAAACTGTCAAATGCATTTCCAGATTTCGGATTCTCTTTTGCGTTAAGCTCTAAGACTTTTATTCCGTCATGCAATCTTCCGTGATCCATTAATGTATAGCCAATAACATTCAGTCGATATTCAAAGTCCCAATCAGGATGATTCTTTTTTATGGCTAAATAATTCTGTTGCGCTTTTGTAAAATCTAATTTTAAAAAATTCTGATTGATATTTTCTCCAGCTAATAAAAATTCATCTATAAGTGTTTTATCTACAATCGAAGCCACATGATTAATTACTTGACTTTGTACATATAAGCCCGAATATTTATGTCCATTAGATAAAAAGATTATCGTTAAATCACGATCAATAAATTTTCTAAAAGCAGTTTCATTGCCACCAGTAAAGCCGTATGAAAGGACATTATTAACCGGTACAATTTCCCAGCCGAAAGCAAAACGATCTGTGTGGTTGGCAAACGGAAACGGTTTCCAAATATCATTTTTGGTTTCTTTTTGAAGATAAATACCTCTATCGAGATTTTCATTCCATAGAATAAAATTCGGCAAAGATATATTTAAACCGTTTGCAGAATGAGCTTCGGTTCCAAAGTTTGAGGTGCTTTTAACGTACTTTTTTGTTTGATCATCATAGTTGTATCTAGAAGCACTATTGGGTACCGTTTCGCCAAAATTCGAAGAAAAATAAACACCTGATTTTATAGAAGGAAACTGATTTTGTAAAATATATTCTTCAAAAGGCAAACCTGTAATTTTTTCGATAATTTTAGCCAGAAACAAATAATTAGTTTGATTGTAACGATATTGATTTCCTGTTTTAAAATCCATTGGTTTTTGAGACAGTAAAGCTATTTTTTCGTTAATTGACGCCGTTATTGAAATTTCTTGAAACCTAACAACATCAGGAAGCCCGGAAGAATGAGAAAGCAAATTTTTAATTTTTACTTCTTGCCATTCTTTTGGAGTGTTTTCTAAATATTTTGAAATAGGGTCTTCGAGTGATAATTTTCCTTGTTCAATAAGTTGAAATACCCCAACATTGGTAATTAATTTGGTAGTTGAAAAAATTTTAAAAGCAGTGTTTTTATCCACTGCTTTATTGTCTTCTATAGAAGCTTTTCCAAAATATTTTTCATAAACAATTTTACCATCTTTTATTACTGCCAATGCCACACCAGGAATTTCATTAATTGCTATTACTTCTTTTATATAATTGTCAATTTTTTGTTCTGTTGATTTGTCAACATTTTTTTGACCAAAAGATAAATTAAGAACCAATAGTAAAGAGACGGTAAGTAAGGCTCTCATTAGGATTAAGCTTTTTTATTCTGCTTTTCCATTTCTTTCATCTCTTTTTCACGTTGCTTCATGTCTTTTTCATGCTGTTTCATGTTTTTTTCATGTTGCTTCATATCTTTAGCATGTTGTTTCATATCAAGCTCATACTGTTTCATGTCTTGCTCGTATTGTTTCATGCTGTTTTCATAGTCTTTAGAATCGTCTCCGAATTTGAAATTAAAGTCATAGTTGAACTTTTCCATGTTTGCACTGAACTTTTCCATAGCAATTTCATATTTCGCCATTTCTTTCTCGTAAACTTCTGCTCTTTGCGACATGATAGCTTCAACCTGCTTTTCGTATTCTTTCATTTGAGGTTCAAACGCTTCCATTTGTTTTCCAAAAGCTTCCATGTCTTTTTCAAACTTAGCCATTGCTACTTTATCCTTTGGATTTTTTGGAGCAACAGGAGGTTTCGGCATTTTTGACATATCAATTGCTGGAACAGGAGGCATTGGTCCTGAAGGAAATGCTGGTGGGGTTGGAGGTGCAGGAGCTGCAACATCAGATTCTCCATTTCCAAAAGTGCGAACAATAACTTTATTGTTTTTGATAATCATTGGTGTTCTGAAATTTCCATCAGTATTAATTACAATAGCCTTTGATCCATTTTCGTTTGTTCCAATTGCCAATTCGCAGTCTTTAATAGCTTCGTCTCCGTCAATTCTGATCATTTGTTTTTTACCAGAATCTGATTTTACTTTGATTTGAATCCCAGTCAATTCTTCTTTGGTATTTCTTTTTACATCCGAAATTTCGACATCCAAATTATGATTTGCCTTTAATTGTCCTGGCAATTCATTTAATTCCTTATCAGTCGTGTTTTTAGTAATTTTGATTGTTTGCTCTGTATCCTTAACAGTGTCTCTTTGGATTGTTGCAACTTCAGCTTGTTTCTTTTCTTGTGCAATGGTTCTTATTTGAAATAAAAGAACAAATGCACCAAGAGCAGGTATTACTGCCGAATACTTCCAGTAATTTCTTTTGTTTGATTGATTTTTGTTTAACATGACAATTCGTTTTTTGATTAATGATTGATAAAAATGATTGGTGATTGCAACACAAGTTTCGTGTGTTGTGATTTTTAAAAGTGTGTATTGATACGCTTTTTTGTCGGCAATTTTTTTAGAAGCTTCACTATCTGCAATGAATTCAAGATTTTGCAGAATAGCTTTCTTATAAAGCCAGATAATTGGGTTAAACCAAAATAGAATGCAAAAGATTCTAGAAATCAAAACGTCAATGGTATGCTTTTGATCGCTGTGCACTTTTTCGTGCTCCAAAATACTTTCTAATTCCGACGAAGTATATAGTGATGAGTTATATACAATGTAATCGAAATAAGAGAAAGGAGCTATATTTTCATTAACATCGATAAATTTAAAATCTTCCTGCAGTTCAATCTTTTTTCCTTTTAAAACAGAATTCAGACTGTAAAAATCAAGTGCAAATTTGATCATAAAACCTACGAAGCCAATTCCGTACACTACAGCCGCGACCAAAGTCCAATCGATTTCAAAATTTTCTTCTTCAATAACAGAAACAGTTGTTGGCTTATACTGAGTGTTATAAACAGCAGCTTCATGATTTGAAGTTGGAATATTTGCTACATCAGTTGTTGTAGTTGTAATTATTGGATCTGGCGCTGGCGCTGGAGGCGCTTCAACCCAAATCACTTTCGTATAAACTACAAAAGGCAATACCACAGAAGTGATTAATCCCGCAATTAAAAACCAGCGGCTACTGTTAAAAAAAGTTTCTTTGCGAAGTAAAAAGATGTAAGCAAAATAAAACATTGCTAATAACCCGCTTGATTTTAAGATAAAAATGAAAAGTGCTTCCATAACTATTTTGATTACTTACCTGCTTTTGGATTTTCGATCATGTCTAATATTTCTCGCAATTCGTCTGCCGAGATTTTTTCTTCTTTGGCAAAAAAAGAAACCATGCTTTTGTATGAGCTATTAAAATAATTGTCAATTGCAGTGCTCATGAACCCTTTTCTATAGTCTTCGATGCTTACAGCTGGGTAATATTGATGCGTATTTCCAAAAGCATTATGTGCAACATATCCCTTTTCTTCCAGATTACGAACAATGGTAGACAAAGTATTATAATGTGGCTGATCTTCTAAAATCTCTGCTTGAATTTCTTTTACAAAAGCTTTTTTCAGCTTCCATAAAATATGCATGATTTCTTCTTCTTTATTGGTCAGTTTTTGCATTTCTCAGTGATTTAAAAGATTAAAACTTTTTATTTTTTGGTTTTAATTTCGACAATACCATGCTCGCCTTTTTCACCAAATAAAGCTACAGCATCTAAGCTTTTAAAAACTCTTACCGATTTAATCGTGCTAGGAGGAAGGCTGTTCATATCAAAATCAGAAGGCATATCTTTTCCATCTAAAATTACAAGCGGAAAACCTAATTTCACATTCGTTTTTACACCATTTGAAACGGCAACAGATGTTCCTTCATCAGAAGAAGTAGTAATAACCGTATTATTGTCGTTATCTACAATTACAGTAGTGCTAGAATTTGCACTACTATTACTGTTAGTTTTTGTACTAGTATTAGAATTAGTGTTAACATTGGTTTCGGTTTTTAGTTTATTGCTAATTGCTTTTTTAGGTTCTTTGTCATTAGAATTATTTACAGTCTGAATTCCTATTTTTTTATCGCCATTTTTATAAGTAATAATAATTACTCCGAATTCATTTATTGCTTTATCCGAATTTTGAATGGATTTTGAATGTTGTTTTCCTTTCTTTATATCGATCGTAATAGATGTCAGTTGGTCCGAGTCATTTCTCTTAATTTCTGACATTTCAAATTTCACATTGTGGTTTTTCTTCAAATTATTCTTGATTTCATTTAATTCGGCATCTGTAGAATTTTTGCTGATTTTAAAAACATCTACAGATTCAATATTTGAATCGTTTTCTTTTATAATTTGTGGTTTCTCTTTCGCAATTACTTCAACTTGAAATAATAAAACAAATGTTGCAAGTGCAGGAAGCATAAGATAATACTTCCAGGAATTCCTCATTTTTGATTGATTTTTGTTTAACATGACAATTCGTTTTTTGATTAATGATTGATAAAAATGATTGGTGATTGCAACACAATTTTCGTGTGTTGTTATTTTTAAAAGCGTGTATTGATATGCTTTTTTGTCTGAAAGTTTTTTAGAAGCTTCACTATCAGCAATAAACTCCAAATTTTGAGTGATTGCCTTTTTGTAAAGCCATACAATAGGATTGAACCAGAAAATGATACTGAAGATTCTCGAAATCAATACATCAAAAGTATGATTTTGATCGCTGTGCACTTTTTCATGTTCCAAAATGCTTTCTAATTCTGATGCGGTGTAAAGTGATGAGTTGTACACAATGTATTCAAAATAGGAGAAAGGCGCGATATTTTCGTTGATATCTACAAATTTGAAATCGGCTTGCTGTTTGATTTTTTTTCCTTTTATAATAGCGTTCAAACTATAAAAGTCAATTGCCAATTTTAAAAGAAAAACAATAAGACCAATCCCATAGAAGCCTAGAATAATATAATTCCAATTAAATTCTACCGATTCGCTGTCCGAGTTACTTATTAATGTTGTTTGGATATTGGTATCGAAATTAGGAGCAGCATCAATCCATATTACTTTTGTGTAAGTCAATAATGGTAAAATTACTGAGACTACCAAGCCAGATAAAAGAAACCATCTGTTACTGTTGAAAAATGTTTCTTTGCGCAGTAAAAAATAGTAAGCACAATAAAACATTAGCATTAAACTGCTTGATTTGGCGATGTAAATGAAAACTGCTTCCATAAACTGATTATTTTTTTTCGTTTTTATTTTCGATCATTGATAAAATCTCACGCAATTCATCTGCTGAAATTTTTTCTTCTTTAGCAAAAAAGGAAACCATACTTTTATAAGAACTGTTGAAGTAATTATCGATAGCGGTTTTCATAAATCCTTTTCTGTAATCTTCAATTGCTATAATAGGAAAGTATTGATGTGTGTTTCCAAAAGCATTGTGTCCAACATATCCTTTTTCTTCCAGATTACGCACAATAGTCGATAATGTGTTGTAATGTGGCTGATCTTCTGTTATTTCGGCTTGGATTTCTTTTACGAAAGCTTTTTTCAGCTTCCATAAAATCATCATGATTTCTTCTTCTTTGTTTGTTAACTTCTGCATCTTCTCTAATTTTAATTCAAACCTACAACTATTTTTTTAGTTACGCAACTATAAAAATAGTTATTTAACTAAAAATTAAGTTTGCTTTCAGTTTTGAATGCAGAAATACTATTCAAATTTAATGGTAATAAATTGAATGATAAGGTTTTAAAAAGTTAAAAGTTTTTTTTAGGAAATCTTCTCGTTGGTCAAAGCGTTAATCCAAATGCAGGATCCTTTTGCAATAACCATTTTTGAAATGATTTATCTGTGATTGTAGTAAAAGTTCTAATCAATATATTTTTAATATTTTATTTGTTAAATTAAACACATTTCTTTTATATTCGTTCACTTGAATTATATTTTAGAGAAGTTTATTGAAGATATGCAGATGAGCAATACCATTCGGTTATAATTGACCATTAGCACCATTTAGTCTATGTGATAATAAATAATATCAAACTTAATTTGATTTGAACGATGATGTCAAAATTTAAAAGCTCTGTTTTCATAGGATGTAGACTCATAATGTATTTATTTCTTTTAAATAATGTACAAGCGCAGCAAAAAGTAAAAAAAGATACGTTGTATTTTAAAATAGATAATTCTTATCTGTTTGAAAACAAGAATATTCCAAAAACTTTTTTTATTGAAGACGGAAATGGACATACCGAATTTTGTTTTCAAGAAGCTGAAATTTTATTTAATTTAAAACCTACAGAAGTATTGGATTTAAAGTATTTTATAAGGAATTCAAAATTCTTTATAAATCAAGGGAAAATAACATTAGATATAAAAGGACTGCTCGATTTTATGAAAAATTATAAAATTATTTTGATAAGGGAAAGTGATGAAAAAACCGAATATATTAAAGTTGATATTTCAATTGTGATTTTTGACTAAATATTTAATATAAAGCTTGAAATTTGGAAAACAAATTATGAAAATATTCATTTTATTAGTGACTTGTATTCTAGGAATAAATTCTCAAGGTCAGGAAAAAGTAAAAGACACACTTTTTTTTGCTTATGATAGTAATTATATTACTATATATCCTGAAAATCCAAATTATTATATAAAAGATGGAAGTGGTGCTCGTATTGGTGGCTTTTACTTTACTGAAGTTCAAAAGATAAATGTTTGCAATACAAAATCAAAAGAAATTAATCTTAAAGAATTTATTAGGTCGTCTAAATTCTATAATGAAAACAGAAGATTAAAATTAAGGGATTATGAGCTTTGGGATTATCTCAAAGGTTATACTATTTTTTTAGTTAAAAGTGACGATGCTAAGAAGAGTTATATTCAAGTAAAATCAAGTTTTGAAATTGAATAAAAAAATGAAACCCAAATAATGTTATTAAATTGAGAGTCATATAGAATTGTATGACTCTCTTTTATTTTAAATTAAGAAAACGCTTACTTTTGTTAGAATCTAAAAAGTTAAAAGTTTTTTTACGAAATCTTCTCGTTGGTTAAAGCGTTCTTAATCCAAATGCAGCATCCCGTTGCAACAACTCCGATGCAGGCCATAAAAAGCCAGTTAATTTGATAACCGAATCGGGTAATAATTTCAAATCCAAGCTTAGAACTGATAATATGAGCAAGGCTAAAACTCATTGTATAAAGAGCCATGTATCGGCCTTCTTGTCCACGTGGTGCGCGGCTCAAAGCGAAAGCATTAGAAAAAGGGAAAGTAAGCACTTCTCCAATCGAAATGCAAACCATGCTCACAACCAAAATTCCGGCCCAGAAATTAACTAGAAGTAAAAAGAAACTGCTCGCCATAACAAACGATCCAACGATAATAATTCTAATCTTCGGAAAAGCTTTTCGCTCTAAAAATCCAACTGTTGGCATTTCTAGAGTAAAGATTAAAAGTCCATTTAAGGTCATTAGCAAACCGGTTTGGAATTCGCTTAAGCCAAATTTTTCATTATGATATAAAGGCAAAGTGGTAAATAGCTGGAAGAAAATCATTGCTGTAATGAAACTTACAAACAAGAAAACCCAGAAAATTTTATCGTGAAAGACCGATTTTACATCAGTAGCACTTTCCATTTTATCATCATGCGTTGCTTTTTTCTTTTCTTTTACCAATAAAGCAAAAATTGAAATCGAAATAATACAAGAAGCTCCGTCAACCCAAAACAAACCGGAATATCCCATTCCCATAATAATCAAACCTCCAAGCGCAGGTCCAGCTGCAAAACCAAGATTTACAGCAAGGCGCACAAGTGTAAGTGCACGAGTACGATTTTCTGGTTTGGCATAAGCGCCTAGAGACACAAACATAGCAGGACGAAACATATCTGCAATCGTCATAAGAACAAACATGGCGGCACAAAGAGCCCAGAAAGTGGTAATATATTGAACAAAAAATAGAGAAACACCACTAGTGAATAAACTAAAAATCATGATTTTATAGAACCCGATCTTATCTGATAATTTACCGCCAAGCCAAGAACCCAACATAGATCCAAGACCAAAAGCCACCATAATCCAACCTACTTGATTATACGAAAAATGAAGATCTTCTTTTAAATATTTGGATAAAAAAGGAAGAACCATTGTTCCAGCGCGGTTAATAAAAGTGATGATAGCAAGAATCCAAACTTCTCTGGTAAAACCTCGAAAGTTGTTAATGTAGTGAGTTAAGGCAGTTTTTAGCATTTTGTTTGATAAATTATCGTCACAAAGTTAGGAAACTTTGTCTCGTTAAGTGGTTGGTGTTTTGTTACTTTTGAACTATTTTTGCAGAAAATTTCTAAGATGAAAACTATAAACGCCCTTGCTTTATTGTTGGTATTTAATTTTGGCTTTGCACAAAAAAAGTTCAATAAGACCGATGTTCAAAAATTTCAAAAGAAAATCAATACCGAGTTTGCTGATCCTAAGACGAGTCCGTTGATGGCTGAAGATTTGAAAACCTTTAAAAGCTTAGAATTTTTTCCCATTTCTGAAACTTATTTTGTAACTGCTACTTTGGAAAAGGCCAAAGGCGGAAAAGTTTTTGAAATGAAAACTTCAGGAAATTATACTCCAAAGTATATTAAATACGGTACTTTAAACTTTAAAATAAACGGAAAAGCTTTTAAACTTGCCGTTTACCAAAGTTTAGAACTTATTGTTCAAGAAAAATATAAAAATCATCTTTTCTTACCTTTTTCAGATTTAACAAGTGGAAAGCAAAGCTACATTGGAGGCCGTTATATTGATTTAGAAATTCCGAAAGGAAACACAATAGCAATCGATTTTAATCAAGCTTATAACCCGTATTGCGCTTATAATTACAAATATTCTTGTCCGCTTGTACCACAGGAAAACGATTTGAAAATTGAAATTAAAGCAGGAGTAAAAGCGTTTCATTAATGGAATATTTTAATTTTCATACACATCAATTTACCAATCAATCTAATGTTGTAGAATTGGTTAATCAGTATCCAAAAGATTTTGATGAGACGATTTCGTTTTATTCTATCGGAATTCATCCTTGGTATATTGACGAAAATCTTATTGATGAAGATTTGAGAATTATAGAAGAAAAACTGCAAACTCCAAACTGTTTGGCAATTGGCGAATGTGGTTTGGATAAAAGAATTGAAGTTCCGTTTGATTTGCAGATTTCAGTTTTTGAAAAACAATTGGAATTAGCAGAAAAATTCAATAAACCTGTAGTAATTCATTGCGTTGCGGCTTTTCAGGAAGTAATGGCAATCAAGAAAAAAATGAAGATAGGAGTTCCAATGATTATTCATGGTTTTTCAAAAAATAATCAACTGGCAGAGCAATTAATTGCAGCTGGATTTTATCTTTCGTTTGGAAAATATTTATTGAAAAATCCAGATTTAAAAACGGTTTTTCAGAATGTTCCAAATGATCGTTTTTTTCTCGAAACCGATACAATTGAAGAAACGATTCAGCAAGTTTATGAGTTAGCTTCTGAATATAAAGAATTAGAATTAAAAGAATTACAAGACATTATTTTAAGTAATTATAAAAGGTTATTTAGACAATAAAAAAGAATATAGAATATAGAATATAGAATAAAGAGTTTTTTGTGTTCAAAGTTTGTCACCCTGAGCGAAGTCGAAGGGCGTTCCAATTAGGTCTTCGACTTCGCTCACCCTGACAACGAAAAAAACTTGAAACTTGAAACTTGAAACATCATAAACTTGAAACAAAAAATAAAATTAAAGAATATATGGCAGAATGGACAGAAAGAGCAGAGCTTTTGTTTACTAAAGAAGGATTAGAAAATTTACAAAAATCTAATGTTTTAGTCGTTGGGCTAGGAGGAGTTGGATCTTTTGCGGCTGAATTTTTAGCAAGAGCAGGAGTGGGTAACATGACAATTGTAGACGGAGACGTTGTGGATATTACGAATATTAACCGTCAATTACCAGCTTTGCATTCTACAGTTGGACAGCCAAAAATTAAAATTGTTGGCGATCGATTGATGGATATTAATCCGGAATTGAATTTAACTCGTGTTCAGGAATTCCTTTCGCCAGAGCGTGCTTTTGAGATTGTTTCTCCAGAGTTTGATTATGTTTTAGATTGTATTGACAGTATTACTCCAAAATTAAACCTGATTATTGCTGCCAAACGCAAAAGAGTAAAAATCATTAGCAGCATGGGAGCGGGAGGAAAAATGTTGGCTTCTAAAGTAAAAGTAGCAGATATTTCAAAAACGATTAACTGCTATTTCTCCAAAACAGTCCGTAAGCGTTTAAAAGAAGTAAAAATCAATAAACTGAAAGTGGTTTTCTCTTCTGAAATTCAAGACGAAAAAAGCTTAAAATTAACAGACGGTAAAAACTTTAAAAAGTCATTTTACGGAACAAACAGCTATATGCCAGGATTATTTGGCTTGCACGCTGCCGAAACAGTGATTAGACATCTGCTTAAAAAATAAGTTTCTAAGATACTAAGATTCTAAGGTGCTAAGGTTCTTGTAGCTAGAATGTTGAATCTTAATTTCTTGAACTTATAAATAGAACTTAAAACAACTTTGACAAAGTTCAAAACTTTGTCAAAGTTAAATATAAATAGAGAGAAACCTTAGAATCTTAGTATCTCAGAACCTCAGAACCTTAAAAAAAATGATTAAAACAGTAATTTTTGATATGGATGGCGTAATCGTTGACACGGAGCCAGTTCATCGTTATGCCTACTATTTACAATTTTCAGAATTGAATATCGAAGTTCCAGAAGAAATGTACACCACGTTTACTGGATTTTCGACTCGAAATACATTTCAAACTTTAAAAAGTTATTTCCCTACTGTAGAGCAGGAAGTAGAAGATTTGATTCAGCGAAAAAGAACTATTTTTAATGAAGCTTTTGATACTAAGGAAGATTTGCATCTTTTGGATGGTGTCGAAGATTTGATTAAAGATTTGTACAACAGCGGAATGCAATTAATTTTAGCTTCTTCGGCTTCAAAAGTCACTATCGATCGTGTTTTTACAAGATTCAATTTACACCAGTATTTTACGCATATTGTGAGCGGAGAAGATTTTCCACAATCAAAACCTAATCCAGCGATATTTATTCATGCGGCTTCTCTTTCTGTTGCACCAAAAGAAGAATGCGTTATTATTGAAGATAGCACAAATGGAATAAAAGCAGCAAAAGGCGCAGGAATTTATTGTATAGGATACAATAGCGAGCATTCTCATCTTCAAGATTTATCTGAAGCTGATTTAGTTATAGAACATTTTAACGAATTGAATGCTAAAAAAATATCACAGCTAAAGGACTGAATTATATTAAATTTAACATTTGTTCCCTAATTGAATTTGTAAATTTGGATAAAAAATAAAACTTAAAATAATGAAGAAACTACTTATTGCTTTAGCCTTGATCTTAGCGCCATTAGCATCAGAAGCGCAAGTAAAAACTCCGCAGGCAAGTCCAAAAGGATATATCAAACAAACTGTTGGTTTAACTGATGTTGAAGTTACGTATTCAAGACCAGGAGCAAGAGGAAGAGCTGTGTTCGGAAATTTAGTTCCGTTTGGAAAATTATGGAGAACTGGAGCTAATGAAAATACAATTATTAATTTTAGCGATGACGTTATTATAGACGGAAAAACGTTAAAAAAAGGAAAATATGCAATTTATACAGTTCCTAGAATCGAAAGTTGGGATATCATTTTCTATCTTTCTACTGATAACTGGGGATTGCCAGAAAACTGGAGCGATTCGTACGTAGCTTTAAAAACTACAGTTAAAGAAGATGCTTTGCCAACTCCAATTGAAACTTTTACAATAGGAATCAACGGATTAGATCCTAATTTTGGATATTTAGATATCGCTTGGGAAAATTCTCATGTATCTTTAAAATTTGAAGTTCCAACAGCTAAAATTGCTACAGCTAGTATCGATAAAACGTTGGCTGGTCCAACATGGAACGATTATTTTGCAGCATCTCAATACTTATTCCAATCAAACGGAAATATTGAAACGGCTAGAAATTATGTAGACAAAGCGTTGGATATGAGTTCAGATAAACCCTATTACGTAACAAGATTGAAGTCTCAAATTCAAGCTAAACAAGGAGATAAAAAAGGAGCAATCGAAACAGCAAAAGCTTCTTTAGCATCTGCTGAAGCGGCAAACAACGCCGATTACGTAAAATTGAATAAAGACAGTATCGCTGAGTGGAGCAGATAATAATTCTTTAGAATTCTTAAATTCCAATTTTTAAAATATCAAAATCCAAAACTGACGAGTTTTGGATTTTTTTTGTCTTCAAAATAAAATAGACAGACTTGTCTGTTTGTTTGAAAATGTTTTTTATATTTGCAGATATAAATTAAGATGTTATGCTGCCAAAAGAAAGAATATTAGAAAAAACATTTACTTTATTTCACACACAGGGTTATAATGCTACTGGCATCAATCAAATTATTGAAGAGGCAAAAGTTGCAAAGGCAAGTTTTTATCAGCATTTTAAATCTAAGGAGGATTTGTGCGTGGCATTTTTAAATCAGCGTCATTTCTTTTGGTTCGAAGAATTACAAAAGTTTACATCCAAAGAAGAGGATAGCAAACTAAAAATTTTAGCTTCTTTTGATTTCCTAATTTATATGAATAAAAAGGAAAATTTTAGAGGTTGCAGTTTTCTAAATATTCTATCAGAAATTCAATCCGATAATATTAAAATTTTAGACGTAATTCAAAACCATAAAGCTGATTTACGCGTCTATTTTAGCGAAATTTTAAATGATACTCTTTTATCAGATCACGTATATCTACTTTTTGAGAGTTGCATTATAGAAAGTCAACTTTTTAAATCCAATCAACTTATTGAGCAAACTAAGAAAATTATCCAAACTTTAATCTAATTATTATGGAACAGAAATTGCCATTGCCGCCTTTCACGTATGAAACAGCAATAGAGAAAATTCAATTAGCAGAAGATGCTTGGAACAGTCAGGATCCGGAAAGAGTTTCAAAAGCCTATACGATTGACAGTGAGTGGAGGAACAGAAATCAATTTGTAAACGGAAGAGAAGAAATTGTACAGTTCCTAACGCAAAAATGGAAAAAGGAGAAAAATTATAAACTTAAAAAAGAATATTGGGCGCATACCGAAAATAGAATTGCAGTTCGATTTGAGTATGAATATCAAGATCTTGAAGGAAACTGGTTTAGAGCCTATGGAAATGAGAACTGGGAGTTTGATGCAAATGGTTTGATGCAAAAACGTTTTGCAAGTATCAATGATCTTTCAATAAAAGAAGAAGAAAGAAAACTTTAAGAAATTTAATTCATAGAGGGCGGTTCAGGAATTTTTACCGTCCTTTTTATTTTCTTTATAATTAATAAATAAAAAGTAATGCCTCCTAAAATAATCAGCAATGCGATTTGAAGTTGGCCAAGTACATTGTTTCTGCTGTACATAGCATTTGCGACAGCAAGTTTTGCTTTTCCTTCTTCAATCTGAATTTGCGAAAGAGATTCGAGAGTTTTTAATGCTTGCGCACTCGAATTGGCTATTTTCTTCCAATCTTTATTTTCAACCTGTTTATTGATTTCTTTGCATGAAAGTAAAAAAGCATCAAAATACTGTTTTTCTTTATTTGTTAAAACCGTCTTGGCATACAAATCATCAATATTATGAATAATGTCTAAGGTGTGAATAATTTCATCTTTCTTGATATTATCGCTTAAATCTAATTTTTCAGCTTCAGCTTTTATAAAATGAAGTTCTTTAGAATATTGAAAAATATAATGAGCCACAACCAATCGGTCTTTGTAAATAGCATTGATATTATCATTTACGTTTTTAGAATTTCGCAACGTATTAAAGTTACCAAGCAGAATGATAAGCATCACAACTAGTAATATAAAAGCAGCTTTGGTTTTATTGCTGTATTTTCTGTGATCTTTCATAAAGCTTTTTTTTAGATAACAATAATTAATCAATCATTCTGTTCTCAACGAGTTCAATGTTTTTTATCGCGGCTAGCGGAGTAATTTTTACTTTTTTATCTCCTTTGACAAAATAAAAGTAGTACAAACTATTGTTTCCAATAACAAAAACGTTTTTAGATTCACCTTCGTTAAAATCCATTTGATAGCTGTAATCCAATTTGTTTTCTTTTAGCTTTTTCTTAGTAAAATAACCTCCTGCCATACCATAGCCAAGAAAAAAAGACAACAGAAAAAGTATAAGTGATTTTATGGCAATACCATTGTAGTAGCTTTTAGTTTCTTCTGGAGATAATGCATCAGTCGATTTTAGTTCAAAAGATCTTTTTACAAAGGCCAAATCTTTATTCTTCGCTAAAAAAGAAGGAAGATAAAAATGAACCAAAAAAAGTATAATGATGGCTCCAAGAATAATTGGGTTTGAGGTAAATTCAGCAATCGGACTAATTAAAACGTCCATAATAGTAGAATACCTTAAAATATTAATTCCGAATTGATAATAATAAATACTGTCTTTTAGTATTCCCATTACAATCAAAAAGAGATAGCCAAATGGCAATAGTTTTTCTAAATTGTCTGAAATCTTCATTTTTTCAGCTTAAAATTGGTTAGTTTTTGGTCAGTTTTACAACTTACTAAAATAGTCTTTTTTACTTACAATAAATGAAGAATTGTAATGGAAGAAAATAGTTATCCGAATTTTAAGCAGCTATTTCCTGCTGTCCGCTGTATCTTTTGTGGCGAACCCCGCCACAAAAGGATGCCGCTACCATCAGGGCTAGGGCATCAGGCTTTATTTGAGATATTTTTGTTTAGTTAATCTATCAGTCTGTTGGTTTACAATTTCTGCCGCTTTTCTTAAAAATGCTGGACTGATACACTCGGAATAGCTAATATAAACAATGTGATTGTCATCTTCTAAGTTTTCATTTTTCTTAGCTGCTTCAAAAGAACTATCTAAACCGCTAATTAAATAAACTGGATTTCCTTCTTTAAATAATTGAGTGGCAATGCCAATTAATCTTTGCTCGCCAGCAATTTGTAAATCAGCTTCTTTGTATGAAAGAAGGAAAGAACAAGTGATTAATGAACAAAACTTTGAACTTTGAAATCCTGGATATTTCAAGAAAATTTCATTTCCTTGATTTAAATTCTCAAAACATTTTGTGTACAATTGAGACGAACTTGAAGTGTCTACAACTATATTAGAAGTATCAAGATTCTGACTTTCTATCTGAAAGAATGAAAAAAATAATAGCACTAAAAACAGTTTTCGAATCATCTTTTATTCAAGCATTAACTCATTATCATCCGATTTTCCTTTAAAGAACAAAAACTGAAGTAAAAGCGCCAATACAATAGTCAAAATAGCTCCAATAAAATTAAGCCATAAATAACCCAGTTTCTCCTGTCTGTAAACCATAAAATAATAAATCACAAAAATCGTAAGCTGGCTTATGAGAGCACTGATAAACATTGGTTTTGCCTGAACTCTTTTGGTATAAAAAGCTACAAGGAAGATTCCTAAAACAGTTCCGTAGAAAATAGAACCAATAATATTTACAAGCTGAATTAAATTTTCAAACAAAGTTCCAACGCAGGCAAAAAGTATTGCTATAACTCCCCAAAAAAGAGTAAAAAACTTGGTAACATGCAAATAATGTTTCTCCGACTTTTCTTCTTTCTGATTTCGTTTGTAAATATCTATTGCTGTTGTAGAAGCCAGTGCAGTTAATCCAGAAGCAGTAGAAGACATGGCAGCCGAAATAATAACGGCCAATAACAATCCGATTAGACCTTTTGGCAAATAATGCAGAATAAAATGAAAAAACACATAATCTTTATCGTTGGTTTCTGAATTACTATCGGCTCTTGAAATTATTTCCTTTGCTTTATCGCGAAGATCTTTTTCTTTATTCGATAGCGCAACCAATTCTTTACGCAAAATCGGATTGTCATAATCTTGATTCAGCTGATCGATATACAATAAATTAATAACCTTTTTATCTTCAGAAAGCTTAACTAGCTTTTCTTCTAAAACATGATATTCTTGTTTATAAGCCGACTTCTCAATTGCAATTTTATTATTCGGATTAAAATTTAAAGGAACCGGATTGAATTGAAAAAACACAAAAACCATAACTCCTGTAAGAAGAATAAAGAACTGCATTGGCACTTTTAGAAGTCCGTTCATAATTAATCCCATTTGACTTTCGCGAACTGATTTTCCAGATAAATAACGTCCCACTTGTGATTGGTCTGTACCAAAATAGGCAAGTGCCAAAAAGAAACCTCCTGTAATACCACTCCAAAAAGTATATTTTTCTTCGGGATTAAAAGAAAAGTCAACAATATTCATTTTGTCATTTGCTCCAGCAATATGTAGCGCACTATTAAAAGTCATATCGTTTGGAAGATAATGCAGAATCAAGAAAAACGTGATAAACATTCCAGACATAATGACAAACATCTGCTGTTTTTGCGTAACGTTTACCGCCTTTGTTCCTCCAGAAAAGGTATATATGATTACTAAAACTCCGATAATGATATTCATTACAGTTAAATTCCATCCTAAAAGTGCAGACAAAATAATTGCTGGAGCATAGATAGTTAAACCAGTTCCTAAACCTCTTTGCACTAAAAACAAAATTGCAGCAAGCGAACGGGTTTTTACATCAAATCTTTTTTCTAAAAATTCATAAGCCGTATAAACTTTGCTTTTATGATATAGCGGAATAAAAGTCAAACAAATAACAATCATCGCAATGGGCAAACCAAAATAGAATTGCACAAACCCCATTCCGTCATGATAAGCCTGTCCTGGAGTCGATAAAAATGTAATTGCACTCGCTTGTGTCGCCATTACAGAAAGACCTACAGTATACCAAGGTGTTTCGTTGTTTCCTAAAATAAAATCTTCTACGTTTTTACTTCCTCGGGTTTTCCAAGAGCCGTATCCAACAATAAATAAAAGTGTAACAATAAGTACGATCCAGTCAAATAGCTGCATAGGTTATGAGTATAATTGCATGATTAAGAAAAAGATAGCAATATAGATTGCATTTGCTACTAAAACATAAGTGTAGCTTTTTTTCCATTTTTTTGTTTTTTTAGCTTCCATATTTATTGCTTTAAATCTTGTTTAGGAGCTTCAATTGGTTGTTTTAGAGAAATAATATTTGATAATAATCGATAGGCTCCAGAAACACCTTCTGGCAATTCTCTAAAGAAACTCAAACCAGTGTAAATGTAATATCCTTTTCCGTAAGGTGCGACAAGTAAAGCTCCGTCTTTTGGAGATTCTCCTTTATCGTGCGACGAAATAATAGGGGTGAAGGCAGGATCATATTCGTTTGGATAATATAGACCTTGTTCTTGTGTCCATCCTTGAAAATCTTTTTCAGATATTTTATTAGGCGTATTTAAAACAGGATGATTGGGTGCTAAGAATGTAATTTTAGCATTTTCTTCTGTTACACGATCGTTTGATAATTTCAACGGATAAGGAGCAATTTTATCTGTCACTAATTTTCCGTTTGTATTGTACTGTACAATCATGTTTTTACCGCTTTTTACAAAATTGAAAAGTATATTTTGCTTGTTTGCCAAAGCATTTACGGTATTATAAGCACGAATTCCGGTAATTACAGTACTGAAAGAATCTAATTTTTCTGGCGTAATTTCTTCGGGTTTTAAGATCGAAACTTTATATCCCATTTGAGTCAAACTTTCCGGAACTTCGTCTCCAGCGCCCATAATGTAAGCAATAGCGTCGCCAGAGATTTTCAAATCAATTCTAATGCATTTTGATTCAGCTGGTTTTAAAACCATTTGTTTGGTAATATGGCTAAAATCAATAATAGTTTGGTCTTTATCAAATCGTTTTTTGTCTACAATTGCGACACTTTTTACTGTCGCTTCCTCTGGATTTACTGGAGGTGTTACTTCAAAATAGAAGATTTGCTCGTTGCCTTTTTTGTCTAAAACAAACGGAATTTCTTTTGGAGAAACAGACCAGCTTTTAGGCAACTCTAATTGCAGATTACCTTTTATATCATCTTTTCCAGCGCGAACTTTTACCGCAACCATTTTGCTTTTAGTATTTCCAAAAATTAAAACTTTTTCTAAAATTGAAGTTGTAACTTCTGGAACGATATCAAGAAAATTGTACATTTCGCCTTTTACGCCATCATTGTACTTGTACACAACAGTGCGCTCAAACGGAATTTCCACATCATTGATTTTGATGTTAAAGACCACTTTTGTGTCTCTAATAATATCTGGTGTACCAATAATTTCTTGATTAGAAACGGTATACATTCCAACTGTTGCTTTTTCTTTTAGCCAATAAGGTTGGGTGTATTCTATATTGTTTGGAAGCTGCAATTGCAGATTGATCTTCTGATCATTATTATTCTTCAATACAACGTTTTGGGCTGTTGTTTGATGGTCTGGAAGCGTAGTCACACTAATTAATTGCATTCCGATAGAACATCTATTAATAGCTTCTAGAGTTAATTTTATCGTACTTCCTGGAGTTGCTTCTTGTTCGTTGGCAACCGCTTCAAGATATAAACCAGAACAAGATGCGATAATGTTTTTTATAGCAGCAAGTTTAATCTCTTTCCAATGGGTATCTTCTAAAGTTTGAATCATTGCGTAGGCTTTGACTAAATCTGGAATACTGGCAGAAGGATGGCTAAAATCGTATTTTGAAATGATGGAAGAAATCAAATCTCCAACTGGTTTTCCGTTTTTAACACGGTTCCAGCTTGTGTCTAAACCATCAAATAAATTATCACGTTCTTTTGGGGTTTCGCCATTAATTAGCTCTAAATATTCGGTTTCTTCACCACGAACACCAGTACTTCCAAAACCTTGTGACTGATGACGGCTTCGGCTTAAAGCAGCGATTTCCTGATTTGATTTTCCGATTCCTGTGTAGTAAACGCCTGTTTCTAGCTTCGTAAATTTAGATTTATTGGCAGCATCAAATTTTTCTTGGCTTCCGTAAAACCACCAAGAAGGATTAAAGAATTGACGCTTTACCTGCCAAGGAGAAACATATTTTAATTGTTCGGGATAAACTTTTGGATCGTTTGTTAATTTGAAGCTTTCAACACTCAGCATGGCAGAAGAGGTATGATGTCCGTGTGTTGTACCAGGCGAACGATGATCAAATCTATTAATAATAACGTCTGGCTGAAATTTTCTAATGGTCCAAACCACATCGGCAAGCACTTTGTCTTTGTCCCAAATATCTAAAGTTTCAGATGGATTTTTTGAAAAACCAAAATCGTTTGCTCTAGAAAAAAATTGCTCGCCACCATCTATTTTTCGAGCTTCAATTAATTCTTGAGTTCTAATAACACCCAATAATTCACGCAATTGCGGGCCAATTAAGTTTTGTCCGCCATCTCCACGAGTAAGTGATAAATAACCCGTTCTGGCATTCATTTCATTGGCTAAATACGAAATCATTCTAGTGTTTTCATCATCTGGATGCGCGGCAACGTATAATACAGAACCTAAAAAGTTTAGTTTTTTAATTTGATTGTAAATTTCAACTGAATTTGGTTTTTGCGGCTGCTGTGCAAATGAAA
Organism: Flavobacterium tyrosinilyticum; assembly: GCF_023656565.1. Lineage (GTDB taxonomy): Bacteria > Bacteroidota > Bacteroidia > Flavobacteriales > Flavobacteriaceae > Flavobacterium > Flavobacterium tyrosinilyticum. Next base: position 1,524,043 of record NZ_JAMOKG010000002.1, on the reverse strand, counting down.
TCTGAAAACCTATAAAAAATAGAATAAAGATTTGAATCTGTATTTTTCGCATGGTGAGTGTTAGGTGTTTTTTGAAATTATTCCAAAAATAGTAATTATTTTATGGAAGATTATTTAAATGAAATGTTAACGCTCAATAATTATACCTTTCTTTAAGATGATAAAACAAAAAAAGCTGCCAGATTGGTTCTGACAGCTTCTTGAAAATATATATATTTTATGCCGTTTTACTGCTTATTTCAATTTGTTTTCTGTATCAACGTAGTTTCCTGTAATAGTTACGCCAGTACCTTTTGTAACTTTTCCATAAATAGTGATAGAAGAAGTATTACCAATAAAATTGATTTTAGCGCCACTATTCAATCTTAAATCTCCCCAAATTACAACAGATCCTTCAACTTGTAGTGTAGCATTACTGTTTATAATTAATTCTGTTGGATTTGATTGCTGATATTTACCTTGAGATAAACTTCCTCTCATGTTAAAAGTACCACCGTTATTTAGTGTTAAGTTGCTAAGAACAGTAATAGAACCACAATGTGTTAAAACTGCACCAGAATTAATGATTGCCGAATTAATAGCTGTTGCTCCTTGGTACGATTTTATTTCATTAGAATTTAAAATCAAATCTCTCCCTTGATTGTACAAACCATAAGTTAGACAGCTCGCAAAAGTAGTATTTGGTTTTTCCATTTTAATGATTTTCAAACCTCCAGTTCCGCTTGCTACATAAATGTAATTTCCACTTGATTTTACATAGTTTGAAGAACCTGCAATTCCAACTGAACCTAATAAATTAAGCTGTGTTGCAGATTGATAGACATTAAGTCCTAATGCTCCGTTTGCAACAAAAGCATAACCATCATTAAAAGAAACAGCATTGGTTACATTGTCTTCACCTGCGGTTGTGATTCCGATAGTTTGTAATTTTGAACCACTGTTGATGTCGTATACGCCAAGACCGTTTGGACCTTCAGAAACAAAAAGTTTTGTTCCGTCAATATCCATTGTTCTTTTTGCCCCGCTAACGTCTACAGAAGTTGTAAAGCTCTTTTGCAACGCCAGAGTCGATTGATTGTATATGTTAACTCCTTTGGTTCCGCTTAAAGTAACAACTTTATCACTTGTTAAAGCAATAGAACGCAAATCGGCCATAGCGGCTTTTCCTGCAATTACTTTTGTAGAACTGTTTACTTTAAACAAACTTCCGTTGTCTCCCGTTACAGCAAAATAATTAGAAGCATTGGCTGCTACGTCTGTTGTAACTCTACTTTCTAAGTAATTTGTTTTCAATTTATCTGTAAGCAATCCTGAACTCAACTCCATGTTAACTACAATTGCCGGATTTCCTGCTAGTTGCGTGTCTTTGTCAACATCTTTAGCAGCTCCGATAATTAAATTTGATCCAGAAAAAGTCAGAGAGGTAATATCAGTACTTGGAATTAGGGCAGAAGTGACCAATTTTGGCTTGTAAGGATCTGAAACATCAATCACATCAATAGCTCCAGAATAAGCATCGCCTCTCATAATGTAAGAAACATAGGCGTAATTTCCGTTTACAGTAACGTGACTGGCTTGCAACGTTCTTCCGTTTGCATCAACTGGCGGTTTTACTTCGGCAATTTGAACAAGAGGAAAAGAAGTGTTGGTAGTCTCTGCAGATTTTCCTGCCAAAGCACCATTTTCGATCGAGATTACCCCAGAATTAGTTAAGTCAAGTCTTTGGTTTAATGTAGATTGATCTGAGGTAATGGTAATGTTATTTGACGATTGTCCATCGTTATTGTTGTCATTGTTATCGTCACAACCTATTAATAGTGACATTGCTAAAAATGAAAGCAAATAAACATTCTTTTTCATAAATTTCTTTTTTGGATTTAAAATTCGGCGCAAATATATATTATAAATATATTACAGATCAGATTTTTAAGCGAAACTTGTTGTAATACAGTTATTTATATTGAATTTACAACATTTTAACAAAAGATCCCATTAAACAAATCATAAAAAAAAGAGAGTATCAATTTTTTGATACTCTCTTGTGTTGATTGCTAGCAATTTAGCATTATTATCTTCTACCATGTCCATGCCCGCGATCGTGATCATCATGATCATGTCTGTCATGGTGTTTATCATGTTTATTGTGTTTGTCGTAGTGTTTGTAATCTTTACGATCGTAATGACGACGCTCACTGTAACCATATACAGGTCTTGGTTTGTATGGTCTTTGTGGAGCTCCGTGGTATCCTTTGTAATATTTCACTCTATGACGGTCAAAATAAGTATAAGGCGTTCTACCGTGATAATCTGTCAAAACTACTTTGTAACCTCCATACAAATCATAGTTTCTATATTGTCTAGGTAAGTAGGTTGCTCTTACCCATTTTCCTCCTCCGAAATAGATGAATTGAGAAGCACGAACATCGTAGTAAGCCTCAACATCTGGAAGATAGTAATATTCCATTTCTGTATATCCCACTGGTCCCCAAGCTGGTGGAGCACCAATATTTACGTTAACCGATACTTGAGCTTGTGTGGCGTTTGCAACCATTAGAAATAATCCGGCGATTGCTAATTTTATCGTTTTCATCTCTTTTTAATTTTATAATGTTAATCTTGAATAGGGATATTCATATACTGTGCCAAAAAATAAAAGAAGATGTATTTTGTCGAGTAAAACTGCATTTCAACGAGTAATCTAACAGCGTATATGCTCTTAAAATATTGATTTATAGTGGTTTTATTTATGCTTAAAAGTTTCTTAAGAAAAATAAAAATTATTTGTAATTGACAACTCTAGGCTTTGCAAGTTCAAAACTTTGAAGTCCGTAATCGGTAGTTTCAAAAGTATTTGTTTTGAAAACATTATCGCCTTGCTGCGGAATACTTGGATAATAAGATAACGATAGCTGGAATGAACTGAAAACCAAATAGTCATTACTAATTAATAATCCCACAGTAAGTTTAGAATAGGGTTTGCTCTTTGTCATTGCCATTTCTGGACTGCCCAATACCGCAATGGAATAATTGAAAAATGGATTTAAACGAAACCCCAGTAAAGAGTGTGGAGAATAGGTTTGTGTTTGCAATGATAAAACGGCTTTACTAGTTCCGTATAGATAGGAATTAAAACCTGCGATTCCATTTTCTTCATTTATATTTAACTGATCTCCAATTATATCATCACGGTTTATTCCAATTACCACTTTCGGATTTACGAATTGTCTAATTTTCCAATTTCCGACGCTAAATAATTTCGTAAAATAATTGGATTCAAATAGAAATGAAGTTTGATAGGTTTTGGATTGATGAAAAAAAGTTCCTGCTTCAAAATTCATACTTAAAAATCCTAAACGGTAATAATTTCCAAAAGAGAATTGAGCCCCAACATAAGGCCGCCAAAAAGTGTTTTTATACTGATATCCAAACGTAGCACCGTATATTCTTCCTATCGGTACGTCTTCTGTCTGTCCATTTCTAAAAATATAGCTGTCCTTTATAAATTTTCGTGTATTCAATCCAATTCCGCTCAGAATTAGCTTTTCAGAAGAATAAAAATGATTCGGATCGTAAAGGTCAGATGGCGACTCGCTGTAATTGACATTCAAAAAACGAGCAGTAGTAACAAGGTTGGTTATGGCTTTGTGATTGTCTTCAAATACTTTAAAAGCGCGGCCCGCCCAAACATCTTGCGAGGTATATTTTTTGGGCTGATAAGCAAATGTAGAATCTGGAGCCTGAAGCGTATCTTTTCTAAAACTTTCGTCCATATAAAATCCACCAGCCCATTTCGTTAGGGGAGAGTAGAAGTCTCGTTCGATATCGATGCTTTTAATGTAATTATTATCTAAATCCATTTTGTAATGGAGAACAGTTCCTATATAAGTATTCTTAATATTAGGAACAGTATACGTTACTTCATTGGCATTTTGACCGTCATCAAAACGATTGGTAAAACGATATTCAAGCTGTTGTCCACTTCCAAAAAAATCTTTTTCTTTAAAACCTACCGAAACTTGATTGCTCGAAATAGAAAACCTCGGAATTGTACTCCAGGAATCTAAAACACGAATGGTAACATCCACAGAATCTGAAGCTTGACCCACTGTCTCATTGGAAATTCTAACTGCTGTAACATATCGTTGCGCACGAATTAAACGCTCAGACTCTAGAACTTTATAGGTGTTGTATGGAGTATTTCGCTTAAAAAGCAACAAGTTGTAAATGGCTATTTTCTTTGTTTTTAAGTGCAGTCTGTTACCCATTCTTTCTCCCCAATTTTTAGGAGTTAGGGTAGTATCGGCTACAGAATACCCAAAAGGATCGAGAGTAACAATATTGATTTTTCGAATAATTTTTCCCTCATAATTTGTTGAATCAATTGGAACAAGCAATTCCTCTTTTTTCTTCGACTTTTTAGATCTAAAGAATAATTTATGCATGGTCTGCGTAAATTTATTTTTCTTAGAATAATTTCTAATTTTAGTGTAGATTTCCGTAGTGTCTTTCTCTTTTTTTGGCTCTTTTTTATTTTCATTTACCTGCGCAAACCCGCTTTGTAAACAAAAGCACAGCAAAATAAAAAACAGTATTTTTTTGTTTAGAGACATTCGGTAATTTTCTTCTAATAATTATAAGTTTTATGAATTTAAGGAATAAACAAATGCTATGCTAGCATAACGTTATTTTTAATTTTCTGTTGTAGTTTTTCTTTTTCTCCAAGCAAATTTCCGAGGAACGTGATTCCCCATAAGATAACCCCAAGCAGAGAGTGAATCAATTCGATCAAAAATAATTTTTAAAATAGCTAGAAGAGGAATGGCTAAGAACATTCCGGCAATTCCAGCGGCGGCACCTCCAACAATAATTCCCATAATAGAAACAAAAGCATTTATTTCTACTTTAGAATTAATAATTAACGGCACAAGGAGATTATTATCAATAAACTGAACAATAACGTTTACAATCAGGATTCCGAGGATTACTGAAATTTCTCCAGATCCAGTTAATGATGCCAAAACGGTTATAACTCCTGCAACAAAAATTCCGATATAAGGAATCAAGTTCAAAATTCCTGTAATCAATCCGAGAAGAACAAAATATTTCACGCCAATGATCCACAAACCTAAACTCGTCAATACCGAAACCACAATCATTTCGATAATTAAACTGACGATGTAATTGTTGATTGAAACTTTTATCTGAGACAAAATATCCTGCAGAATACCATGATTTTCCTGTTTGATTAATTTGGCAAAAAACAGTTTAAAATGTTCTTTATAAATCAAAAACAAAAAAGTGTAAATTATCATAATGGTACTGTCCAAAAGAACATCACTTATAGAAATTATAAACGAACCTAGTTTAGCCTGACCCGTTTTGACCGAATCTTTTGTAACAGAATCCAAATATTTTTTCTGTTCCCCAATGCTTACCTGAAAATTTTCTCTTATAAACTTATGAATCTCGACAATAAAAGAGTTTGCATTTTTCTTTATAGTATCAAAATCATTTGCCATGTAAGTGACTTGGTAGGAGATAAAAACTAGAATTCCGACGACAATAGAAATGAAAATAGCAAGACAGACTATAGCAGCGAGGTGCCTAGGAAACTTAAGTTTGGTCTTTAGAAAAGTAAAAATTGGAAGGAGTAAAACGGCAAACAAAAATGCCATTAAAATGGGCGTAAGAATATCTTTTCCGAGGCAAAAAATGAATGCAAAACAAATTAAAGTTACAAGAATAAAAGAAAGTTTTGCATAAAAGGGTAATGTTATGGGCCGAGTCATTTTTTATTTTATTTAGCTGAATTTATAAAACAAATATTACACTTTATTTGTCTTTTTACGTTCTAGCTTTTCTCGTGCCCGTTATAAAATTCCCATTACATGTTAGTCAAAAAACTCTCGCTCTTCATATTTTGCAGGAATAATCGAAATTCCTTTTTGAAGCAATAAATTGTTAGGGAAAATAATTTTTTCTCCTTCTTTTGTTTTTAAACTGACGTGGAAAGTATTAATATCTTCAATTTCAGCTTCAATTGGAAAATCTTTATCATGAATTTTAATAGTATCTCCAATTCTAAAAGGAAAAGAGAAGAATAAAACCATTCCGGAAGTAATATTGCTTAAAATAGACCATTGCGCAAACATGGCCACACCAATTACAGTTGCAATAGAAGAAATAGTGATAAAAATATCTTCTGTCTGAACTCCCCAGATTATGATCAAAATGGTTACAAGAAGTATATTCATTAAAATATTAATATACTTAATAACTAGATTGGTACGGTGTTCAAATAATTGGCTTGTAGCCGCAAATTGTTTTATTAGTTTAGCAATTACTATACGCAATACAATCAAAATTCCAATAAGAATAATTGTTGCAATTATTTCTCGGCTATACTCTTTAAAAGAAAACATAAATAAATTTTTACACTAATGTAGTCAAAAAATCGTAAACTTTGGCTGTCGGAAGCCCCATTACATTGGTGTAAGAGCCTTCTACTTTTGCAACTGCCATAAAACCAAACCATTCCTGAATGCCATAAGCGCCAGCTTTATCGTAAGGTTTGTAGTTTTCTATATAATATAAAATAGCTTCGTCAGACAAATCGTTGAAAGTTACTTTTGTAATATCGTGCAAAAGAGTAGAGGAGTCTACTGTTTTAAAACAAACAGAAGTAATGACTTCATGCGTTGCATTAGACATCGATTTAATCATTTCAAATGCTTCTTCGGCACTTTTAGGTTTACCTAAAGCTTTATTCTGGTGCCAAACAATGGTATCGCTTGTAACCAAGATTTCATTTTCTTTCAATTCTCCTTCAAAAGCGTTGGCCTTTAATTTGGCTAGATAATCGGTAATTTCTACCGCTTTCAATTCTGGCGGATAAATTTCTTCAACGTCTTTTAAGCGAATTTCAAAATCAAGATCTAAATCCTTAAAAAATTGTTGTCTGCGAGGAGAACCCGAAGCTAAAATGATTATATATTTTTTTAGTTTTTCTTTAAGCATTGTATTTAATATTTAAGGCAATAACCAAGATTGATAGGATTCCGAAGAATAAGATAAGTTTTAAGATGTTGCTTAAATGATGAAATTCCTTTTGAGATTTTGCACTGAATATTTTTACTATAAAATAAAGCAAAGGCGCTAAAACAGTGGCAAAAGCATAAAATACTGAAATGTAAAGCTTGTTTTGCATGAAGTACGTATTGCAATAAAGCGCACACATAATAAACGCAACAACGGCAAAGCCCAAAGCGATTTTGGCGGCTCTATTAACTCCTATTGCAACAGGTAAAGTATTCATTCCCATATTGTAATCGCCATTTACATCTTCGATATCTTTTATAATTTCGCGAATAAAATTAATCATAAAAGCAAATAAGGCATAGTCTATTAGAATAGAAAAAAGACTTGCCATTTGGGCTTGATTTTCGCCTGTTGTAGCAGGAAAAAGATCAAAAACACCAATAATCAAAACGCTTACAGCCAAAAGCAATGCCACCACGAAATTGCCTAAAATCATAATTTGTTTTAGACTCGTAGAATAAAAATATAGAAGCGAAGCTATTAGAATAAAAAGGGATGCAAAAGTCGGCCTCATAATAATATTCGAAAGAATAAAACCAATTGCAACACCAGAAATATTTAAACCTATATAAATATTATAAGCAGCAGTTTCTGTAATTCCTTTTCCAACGACTACATTTTGCGGTTTGTTAATGCTATCTGTCCCTACATCGTAAATATTATTGATTACATAACCTGCAGCGGCCAATAAAACAGTGCTTAAAACCAGCAATCCATATTGCCAGTCGGCTAATGCCAGCGGAACTTGCTGTTGTTTTAAAAAGGCATAGCGAAAAAGCAGCTGCATAAAAGCAAGCATTAAAAGGTTTTTATAACGAATAAGTTTTAGGAATTTCATATTCTAAGGTTCTGAGAGGCTAAGATTCTAAGGTACTAAGTTTTTTTTCAAAATGGATAATGGGAAGTGAAAACTGCGACTGGTTACTTAATCGTGTTTTCCGTTAAAATAATCCATCCATTTCCCTTGCACTTTCATCACTTGTTCGATAACGTCTCTCGCCGCGCCGCGTCCACCTTTTACGTGTGAAATATATCGGCATAGCGTTTTAATTTCTGGACTAGCATCTTGCGGACAAGTTGGAAGTCCAACTAATTTCATTACATGAAAATCAGGGATATCATCTCCCATATACAACACGTTTTCTGGTTTAATGTTGTGGCTTTCGCAGTAAGCTTTAAAAGTTTTTACTTTATCAGGAGTTCCTAAATGAATATCATTAACGCCCAGATTGCGAAGACGAACACGAACGCCTTCATTGCTGCCTCCAGAAATAATGCATACATGGTAACCGCTTTCAATAGCTGCTTTCATTGCATAACCATCACGAATGTTCATTGTTCTTAACATTTCGCCTTCATTGGTTACAAAAACAGAACCATCTGTAAGTACGCCATCTACATCAAAAACAAACGTTGTGATGTCATTCATTATTTCTTTATAACTTTTTCCCATTATGCTGTATAGATTGTGTTAGGATTTTATAAATATTTTTTTTGTTTTCGTCTTGTAAAAAGGCCGTATGCGCGTCGGTTGTGTTAGAATCGTGACGTATCGCTGGACCTGTTTGTGCATCAATAGGATCGAGTGTATTGATTTTATCTGCTGTTTCTTGAATTAAAGGCTTTAAAACAGCAAAAGGAACTTGGTTTTCTTCGCAGATTTCGTGTCCCATTTGGTACAAGTGATTCGTAAAATTGCTCACAAATACTGCAGCAACATGAAGTGCCTTGCGCTGTTCTGAACTTATAGAATAAACCGCAGTTGAAACACTTTTTGCAATGGTTTCTAAAAGTTTGAAATCGGCTGTGTTTTCTGCTTCTAGACAGAAGGGAATAACCGAATAATCTAATTCTTTATTTTTAGAAAATGTCTGAAGCGGATAAAAAACACCACGTCTGTTTTTAGGATCTAAAAGTTCAATGGAAGATGTTCCAGAAGTATGAACCACCAATTGATTGTTAAACGGAAGCTGTTCTGAAACTTCTGTAATGGCATTATCTGAAACTGAAATAATATGCAAATCAGTAGGTTCTAATGCTTGAAAATCGGTTACAATCTTTTCAGAATCAATCAGATGAAGTAAGGCTTCTTTCTTTCGTGAAAAAACCTGCTTAATTTCAACAATTTTGCTGGCAGAAAAAGCCTTTATCAAATGCTGTGCAACATTGCCGGAACCGATTATTGTTATCTGAATCATGGAAGCAAAATTAGTATTATTTTTTTAATGCAGGAGACTATTGAATATTGATAATGCTTTTTTGAAGTTTTTATTGTTTTCTGGTTTTGGTTATATTTCTAACACTTTTTAGCTAAAAACAATTATTCAAAAAAAGCATATCTGTTTTGTAGGTTTAAACTTTCCATATTACCAATTCATTTAAAAAATAGTCCTTATTTTTGGTTTTTATTAACAAAAGGCAAAGCCTGCTAATCAACATTTTTAAGTACTTTTGTCGCACTTTTATACAATGTAATTCCTAAGAAATGGATAAAAAAATATTCTCTTTTTTGTTTTCTACACGATTAATGGCCGTTCTTTTTTTAACATTCGCAATTGCAATGGGTATTGGAACTTTTATCGAAAGTAAATACAATACCGATACGGCTAGAATTCTAATTTACAATACTTGGTGGTTTGAGGCAATTATGGCCATCTTTATGCTTAATTTCTTCGGAAATATCAAAAAATACCAATTGCATAAAAAAGAAAAATGGACCACTCTTTTATTGCACCTTGCTTTTGTTTTTATCCTTTTAGGAGCTTTTATTACAAGATATATTAGTTACGAAGGAATGATGCCAATTCGCGAAGGCGCGGCAGAAAACCAAGTATATTCAGATAAAACCTTTTTAACCATTTTTGCTGATGGTGAATATAAAGGGGAGATGAAAAGAAGGGTTTTTGAAAAAAATCTTTTATTGTCTCCTGTTACCAATAATGATTTTAGCATTTCAGGAAAATTTGACGAAACTCCTTTTGAAGTTACCTATTCAAACTATATCATGGGAGCTAAAGAAGTGGTTAAACCAGATCCAAACGGAACTTTATACCTTAAATTAGTTGAAGCCGGAGCGGGTGGACGTGAAGAACATTACCTAAAAGAAGGTGAAGTTCAGAACATTCACAATGTTTTATTTGCTTTAAATAAGCAGACAGACGGTGCCATTAACATCAATACAACTGGAAAAGAATATACAATCCAAACTCCTTTTGAAGGTGAGTTTATGCGAATGGCTGATCAATTTAAAGGAAAAGTTACAAAAGATAATGTACAGCCTTTAATGATGCGTTCTTTATATAGCATTGGCGATATTAGAATTGTATTTCCAGAACCTCCATTGAAAGGAAAAGTGGATTATGAATCGAATAATGATTTTAAAGCAAAATCTCATTCTGACGCTTTAGTAGTTAAAGTAAAAGCAGAAGGACAAGAAAAAGAAGTGATGCTTTTTGGTTCTAAAGGACAAGTTGGAGAAGCTAAAACAGTAAAAATTGGCAACATAGAGTATTCTTTATTCTACGGAAGTAAAGCTTATATTTTGCCATTTAAAGTTCGTTTGAACGATTTTATTGCAGAGAAATATCCTGGAACAGAGAAAAGTTATTCTTCATACAAAAGTAAAGTAACTGTTCAGGATTCTACAGAAACTTTTGATGCTGATATTTTTATGAACCACGTTTTAGATTATAAAGGATTCCGTTTCTTCCAATCTTCATTTGATCCAGACGAAAAAGGAACTGTTCTATCTGTAAACCATGATTTCTGGGGGACAAACATTACTTATTTTGGTTATTATCTATTGTATATTGGCTTAATGGCTATTATGTTTACTAAAAATTCTCGCTTTGGTGATTTGAAACGTAAACTTGAAGCAGTTAAAAAGAAAAAAGAAAAACTGATTACAATTTTAGTTTTAATGTTGAGCTTAAGCAGTTTTGCACAACAGACACCTCATGTTCACTCACATGATCATAATCACGATCACGAGCATTCTGCAGATCCTAACGACCATGCGAATCACGTTACGGCTCCACCAAGCAAAAAGCAATTAGATTCTTTATTAAATATCTATAAAGCTCCAGAGGCACATGCTGCAAAATTTGGACGTCTGATTATTCAGGATGCAGGAGGAAGAATGAAACCTATTAATACGTTTTCTTCTGAATTGCTTCGTAAAGTAAGTCACGATGATAAATACAACGGAATGAACTCTGATCAGGTATTTTTATCTATGACGCAATACGCGCAGGTTTGGATTCAAGTTCCTATTATTTATATCAATACAAAAAATGATAGTATCCGTAAAATCATTGGTATCGATTCTAAAGATAAGTACGCACCGTTTGTAAAATTCTTTGATGAGCAAGGAAATTATAAATTATCTCCGTATTTAGATGCTGCTTATAAAGCGGCTAATCCAAATAGTTTTGAAAAAGATTTTGTTGAAACCGATAAAAAGGTAAACTTAATGGAGTCTGCTTTAAGCGGAAGTATTTTAAGAATTTTCCCAATTCCGAATGATCCAAACCATAAATGGGTTTCTTATTTAGAGCGTGAAAGTGCTGGTTTTAAAGGAATGGATTCTACCTATGTAAAACAAATTCTGCCTTTATATTTTAGTGCACTAAATAATGGTTCTATCGAGAAAAACTTTGATACAGCAGATAATTTAGTAGAAAGCATCAATGGCTTTCAAAAGAAATTTGGTTCAAAAGTAAGACCAAGCGAGCAAAAAATTGATGCGGAGATTGCCTATAACAAATACGATGTTTTTCAAAAATTACCGTATTGGTATATTACAGCGGCAAGTTTTATGTTCATTTTTATTATTGTCAATATTTTCTTTGAGAAAAAATGGCTTCGTATAACAATAAATGCATTCCATATCATAATTGGATTATTGTTTGTGCTTCATACATTAGGATTAATAGCGCGCTGGTATATTTCTGGTCACGCTCCTTGGAGTAATGCTTACGAATCTATTGTGTATGTGTCTTGGTCAACTATGTTCTTCGGATTGGCTTTTGATAGAAAATCGAAATTAACCGTTGCTTCATCAGCTTTTGTTACTGCTATGATTTTAATGGCAGCCTACTTAAACTGGATTGATCCTGAAATTGCAAACTTACAGCCAGTTCTTAATTCATACTGGTTAATGATTCACGTTGCAGTTATTGTAGGTAGTTATGGTCCGACTGCATTAGGAATGATTTTAGGTTTTGTATCATTATTATTGATTTTGTTTACAACCGAGAAAAACAAAGCTCGAATGGAACTGAACATTAAAGAGATTACTTATATCAACGAAATGGCTTTAACTATTGGCCTTATCATGCTTACCATTGGAAACTTCTTAGGAGGACAATGGGCAAACGAAAGTTGGGGACGTTACTGGGGATGGGATCCAAAAGAAACTTGGGCTTTAATCTCGATTATGATTTATGCTTTTGTAATTCACGCTCGTTTTGTACCTGCTTTAAGAGGAAAATGGTTCTTTAACTTAATGAGTATGTATGCTTTTGTTTCAATCTTGTTTACGTACTATGGAGTAAACTTTCACTTAGTAGGTTTACACTCTTACGCAAGCGGAGAAGCACATTCATTAAGCTGGATTTATTATTGTTTGATTACAATCTCTATAATTGGAGCGGTAACATATCCAAAGTATCGTAAATATTATAAAACTAAAAAAGTGAAGAAATAAATAATTTGCAATAATTATTAATTCATAAAAAAGGTTCAACATTTGTTGAACCTTTTTTTATGTCTAATCTGAAAATTTACCCGAGAGAAGAAGTACAATCGCAGTTATCATTAAAAAGCAAACCAAAAAGATAAGATGACTTAATATGGACAAGAAAAATGCTTTTGTTTTAGACATTTTATTAAAGAACTGAATGTTGGTCCAAAAAATCAAAACAATACCAATAAAGTACATTGTATTACTATACTGCTGTATGTGTGAAGTATGATTGAAAAAAATCAACGCTGGTAGTGTTAATAGCTGTACAGAAATTCTTTGCGCAGCTTTGAAAGTATTAAGTACAAAAAGTTCCGCAAAATTGTAACCTTGTTTTCTAAATACGAGATAGGTGCCAATGGTATAAATAGGAATAGCGGCCACTGTTATCCATGAGAAATGGGTAGCGAACCATTCGTTTAAATAATTATAATCTATGTTTGAACTCTTTGCCGAATCAAAAGTATTAAGGTGAAAATAATGGTATAAAACCCCATAAAGCGTTGCAAGAACCACAACCAAAGATAAAGGCTTGAAATGACGAACTCTTTTCCCTTCTATAAATTCGCGTATAGAATGGCCTGGTCTTGTAAACAATTGCTTCAGGGAATACAAAATACCTTTATCAAAATGCAATAAACCATGCTGAATGTCGTGCCACAAAAAATGGATATTTATCTTGTGTGTTTCTGCAGGCTGACCACAATTATTGCAATAATGACCTGTAAAGATTTGATGGCAATTTTTACACATTATTTCCATTTCAGTTCCATATTTGGTTTATGAATTACTTTTTTGATTTATTATGATTCCATTAGGATACATAATGGCTAAGAATACTATTATGAGCAGAAAATTATATTCAACACCATTTCTTCCTCCGCCTACTACAAACCAGCCTTCTTTAAAATGTACTAGAATGATTCCCATTATAAGAACAAAAATGGTTATAAAACCGGCAAGTTTAATGTATTTGTTTGCTAATAAAAGTACCGCCGCTACAACATGAGATAATTTGATACTCCAAGCTAGAAATACGCCATAAGGAGCAAAACCAATTTGATTTAGAAAAAGATTTCCAAAATCATGAATACCATTATTAAACATTCCGAAAACGGAATGGGTTAAAAGGATAATAGCCACAGCAATTCTCAAAAGTAAATTTGCACTCATAAATTGGTTTTTGGTGAATTTAAAAGTAATAAAAAAACGCATATTACTCTGAATATGCGTTTTAGCTTTTTATAAAAAATAAGTTTTAAACTTTTCCTAAAGTATAAAGCTGTTCCATTGTTGGAGTTGGACTTCCGCCAGCTGGCTCCAGAGTAATTCCGAAAGCCTCAGCCGAATTGGTTTGGCTTACAGCAAAGATTTTTTGTTTATTTCCTTCAAAATCATCCAGTAAACCAATACTTGTCGGAGTAAGAACAGGACTTAACTTTAAAGACCAAACCTGATAAACCATTCCTTTTGGAGGATCTGGTAAACCTGCAGCATCAATATAAGTCGTTTTAGTCTGCTTATTCCAGTATACTTTTGCAAAAGAAGCTGGAGAAACGGCTTGACCGCCAAGAGTTACTCCAGTATTTTTAATATCTCTCACAATGCTTAGATTTTTCTCTGTTTGCTTATTCTGCTGATCTAAGAAAGCGTATTCGCGTTGAATTTTATTTTTTTCATTTCCAACAGTCGAGATTGCTTCTTTAGTTTTTGTTAATTCTAAAGTCTGATATCCCAAACCTAGTAATAATAGTACTGCAGCGGCCCAGCCTACATATTGAGACCAGTTTGAAGTTGGTTTCAGTTCGACTACTTTCCCGTGTTTAAGTTCCAGACGAGCTTTAATTTTTTCAAAATTTTCCACAGAATGGAAAGGAGAGAAGCTCGACGAAAGGGCAATTATAGCTTTTTCTATCGAAATGATTTCTTGATCAACTTCTGGTGATTTTTTTGCTAGTTCTGCTATTTCTAAATTTTCTTTTTCGCTCAGTAAGCCATAAACGTATAGCTCTAAAATTCCTGATTCTATATATTCTTGTGCTTCCATTATACTTTCAAATAATTACGTAAATCGTTAATACAGTTTCTGTTTTGTGTCTTGATAGTCCCAAGTGGCATTGCCAATTCTTCTGAAGCTTCTTGTTGGGTATATCCTTTAAAGAATAATAGGTTAATTATTTCGATACATTTTGGTTTCAGTTTCTTTACGAATTCTTGAATTCCAATTGCATCGAGTTTGTGGCTTAATTTATTACTCTCATCTAACAGATTTACGAAATTATCTGAGGAAAGGTTTTTTTGTGTGTTATTATAGTCTTTAGAACGAAGTTTATCGATCGACGTGTTTCTGGCAATATTAATGATCCAGGTGTAAAAGCGACCTTTACTTTCGTTATAAGAATCGATGTTTTTCCAGATTTTGACAAAAACATCTTGCAGAACATCTTCTGCTTCTTCTCGATTTTTGATTAGGACATGAATGACAGAAAATAAGCTTTTTGAATACATATCATACAAATGGGTAAAAGCTTTTTCGTCCTTTTTGTAAATTAAGACTAGCAGTTCTTCTTGACTCATAAATTAGAAATTTTAAGTTTAAACATTAGAAATTGAAGCATTATATGTTAACCTGTTATAAAGTTAAATTATTTTTCTCTCACTTTTATATTTTTTTTAATAGCGGAAAACCTAAGAAAATTAAGGCTTCAAGAAAAAAATGCATTTTTTTTGATTTTTTTTAAAACCAAAAACAATCCAATTACGTAAATGTATTTATAAGACCAGAAAAATCTTAATAGATTCATAGAAAATCGAAAAACTGTTGTTATAATAGCATTATAGACATATGGATAGCAAAATAATAGTCAGAATATTAATAGTTGGATTAACAACAGTTTTGACACTAATCAGTTTTTCTGAAAGTGAATTTTTGAAAGATGCTTTAACAAGCTTTACTAGTAATAAGAATTGATAACGAAATAGTTTAAAAATATTAAATAGTTGATGCACTCGGACTTCCAAAAGAAGATTTTTTTAATATGTCTCTCGATAATTTTAGGATTTAAGTTTACATCATACAAGCCAATAAGAGATTTTTTTTAAAAGACGTTTGACATATAGGGGTTGAAGAAATTTTCGACATAACCGAGTGTCATCAACTATAATTTATAAAAGATTACATAATAATTAATTCATGGTTTGATTTGTTTGTATGGGGGGAAGCCTAACGTCTGATTAACGTTAGGCTTCAATTTTTTATTTAACTTTTGATTGGCAAAAATTATAGACTTAAAATAGTTTTTGTGAAATGGATTTTAGCTAATTTTATAAAAAATTATCAGATGAAAAAAATAATATTAATGCTATTTGGAGCAGCTCTTTTGTCAGCAACAGGATTAAATGCTCAAACGAATACAAACAAATTATCTAAAAAAGATAAAGCCATGGCTAAAGAAACAATTTATCAATTTAAAGTAGAAGATTTATCAGGAGACACTTTTGACTTTGCGTCTTTAAAAGGCAAAAAAATCTTGATTGTTAACACAGCTTCAAAATGCGGTTTAACTCCACAATACAAAGATTTAGAAGCGGTTTACAAAGAATATAAAGATAAAGGTTTTGTAATTGTTGGATTTCCAGCAAATAATTTTGCTTCACAAGAACCTGGAACGGCTAAAGAAATCGAAACGTTCTGCCAGCAAAATTACGGTGTAACTTTTCCGATGATGAACAAAGTTTCAGTTAAAGGAAGTGATATGTGTGAAGTGTATAAATTCTTAACGGAGAAATCAAGAAATGGTTTGCAAGATTCTGAAGTGGAATGGAATTTTCAAAAATATCTAATCAACGAAAAAGGTGAACTAGTAAAAGTAATTAAACCAAAAACTTTAGTTACAGAACCTGAAGTTATTAATTGGATTAAAAGCTAAAAAGAAAAAAAACTCAAATTTGAAAATTTCAAATTTGAGTTTTTTTTAGTTTCAAAGGGACAGAGATACAAAGGGACAGAGTTTTTAAATACTTTGCGAACTTAGCATAATGCTTTGTGTGCTTTGCGGTTAAACTAAAATAAGCTGCATAAAAACCAAGTCCAGCCAATGATCAAATTTGTATCCAACTTCACGAATAGTGCCAGTAGCTACAAATCCAAATTTTTCATGAAAAGCAATGCTTCCCGCATTATCAGCATCAATTGCGCCAATCATAACATGATAACCTTGTTCTTTTGCTAAACGAATTAATTCTGTCAAAAGTTTAGAACCAATTCCTTTTCCTATAATATTATCCACTACATACACAGAATGCTCTACGGTATATTGATAACCTATTTTCTCTCTAAACTGCCCATAACTTCCAAAACCGACTACTTCGCCATCTAAATCGGCTACAATTACAGGAAGATTTTTCGCTTTTTTATCTTCAAACCATTTGGTTTGAACTTCCAAAGTTTGAATCTCGTAACTATAATTAGCAGTAGTGTGTAAAATAGAGTGATTTACGATTTCTAGAATCTTTTGTAAATCGTTTGTGGTTGCAGGTCTTAAAATAATGCTCATTGGTAATTATTGCGATTTATTTGGTATTCAGTTCAGCCAATAGAACGTCTACTTCTTTAGAGTTCCAATCCATTTCTTTAGCAATGGCTTTGGCATTTTTGGCGTATTCCAAAGCTTTTTTCTTATTCTTTATTTTATTGTAAAGCTTGGCTTCAAGTAAATTGCCGTCGTAGGAATCATTTAATTCTAAAGAGCGATCCACCCAAGAAATAGCCTTTTTTAAACTTTCAGTATCTTTAATATGCTTAAAATAAGTATTTCCAATATCCTTTAAAAAACTTGCATCGTTCCAAACTAATTTCTGAGTATCTTCAAGAGTAACTTTTTTGTAGAAATTCCATTTTTCAGTTCTTTCCGCTAATGTCAAATCATATTTAAAAACCAAAGAATCCGTTTTTTGCAATCGGATAGATTTGGCAATTTCTCTTTGTTTGTAATAGTTTACCGTATCTAAATTATCAACCAAAGGACGAAGCAATTCGTTTACGATACTTTCAATTTTGCGGTCAACACGATTTTGAGACGCTACAGCAGCGAATTCTTTCTGATGGTTTAAAACAAACTGAAATTCTCTAGACTTAATATCGGTAACACCGTTGGCTATAACTCTCCAGTTTAATTCGCTAACCAATTGATTATCAGATTGAGTATTCAAATATATGTGGGTTGGTATTGATAACTCTGTTCTGTCTTTTCCTTTTTTTAAAGTATTTAAATAGGTGAAGAATTTATCAGAATTGCTTGGATCAGCAAGAAACTCCTTTTCTAAATATGGTAATTGCATTTTCGGATTTAAAGCATAAAGCAATTCATTTTGAAACTCTGTTTTTTTCATTTCTCCTTTCAGAGCATAAATTAGCGTTTCATTGCCGTCAAGAAATAAAAAAGTAGGAAGTGATTTTGTATTGAATTTGTTCTTTAAAGCAATTCCTTCTTCTTTTTCAATATTTTTATACGTGCATACAAAATTCTTATTTAAAAAATCAATAACTGCTGGATCGTTTAAAACTTCGGTTTTCATTAAATTACAATGCGGACACCAATCGGCATAAAGCATTACAAAAAGTGGTTTTCCTTCTTTTTTTGCATTTTCTAAAGCCGTTTTGTACGGAACATCAACAGGAACAAATTGATTCTGAGAAGTTATGGTTTGAAAAGTAATAGATAAAAAAAGTATAAATAAGAAACGCATAGTAAGGCTGGCTTTTATTAATTATTCGATTTTACAAATATATCCCCTTTTTTGAGAAAGAGCCTTAATATATTCCTAATTATAATATAAATCAAGTGCGAAGTTTGTAACTTTGTAAGCAAGAGAAAGAAAGATTAAATAAGGATTTTTCTTTGAAAAAAGTAATACACGACCGGAATGATTTACCCCAAAATAGCGCTTGCACAAAGCATTATCGAAATTTTATCTGCCAAAGGCATTGTTAATATTATAATTTCTCCAGGATCTAGAAATGCACCGTTAACTATCGGATTTGCTCAAAACCCAAATTTTACTTGCTACAGCATTGCAGACGAGCGATGTGCCGCTTTTTTTGCTTTAGGAATTGCACAGCAAACCAAACAGCCAACTGCAATTGTCTGTACTTCAGGATCGGCTTTATTAAATTATTATCCCGCTTTCGCGGAAGCGTTTTACAGTCAAATTCCTTTAATTGTAATTTCTGCCGATCGTCCGCAGAGCAAAATTGATATTGGTGACGGACAAACGATTCGTCAAGAAAATGTTTTTTCTAATCATTCTGTTTTTAATGCAAATTTGACCGAAGAAGCTTCAGAAGAAAATGATTTAAAAATCAATTTAGCAATTGAAACCGCAATTCAAAAGAAAGGGCCAGTTCATATTAATGCACCTTTTGAAGAACCTTTATACGAAACAACAGAAGAGCTTTCTGTACAGCCCATAATTACAAATCCTGAGCCAGAAGCTTTTCCTGTAGCAATAGAAAATAGTGACGAGATAGTTTCTATTTGGAATACTGCAAAGCGAAAATTAATCTTAGTTGGAGTTAACGAAGCAAATGCAATTGATCAAGAAGTTATTGAAAATTTAGCTTCAGATCCGTCAATTGTGGTGTTGACAGAAACAACATCAAATCTGCATCATCCTAGTTTTATCAATTCAATAGATACTTTAATTACTCCTTTTGATGATTTTGATTTTAAGAAATTTAACCCTGAGGTTTTAATCACTTTTGGAGGAATGGTTGTCTCGAAAAGAATTAAAGGATTTTTACGAAAATACAAACCAGAACAGCATTGGCATATTGATACTTTAAGAGCCTATGATACATTTGGAGCATTGACAAAACATTTTGAGATGCAGCCAAATGATTTCTTTAAAGACCTTCTTTCAAAAACATCTTTTGTAAAAAGCAACTATTTTAAAAATGTAGATGCCGTTTACCAAACAAGATTAGAGAGAAGAAAAGAATATTTAAGTAAAATTGATTTTTCTGATTTCAAAGTTTTCGAAAAAGTAATAGAATCACTTCCTAAAAATAGTTTATTGCAAATTAGCAACAGTTCTGCAATTCGCTATGCGCAATTAATTGATATTGAAAGTTCTATTGAAGTTTTCTGTAATCGCGGAACAAGCGGAATCGATGGGAGTACTTCTACAGCGATTGGTGCAGCGGTTGGAAATAAAAAACAAACTGTCTTTGTAACTGGAGATATTAGTTTCTTGTACGATAGCAATGCTCTGTGGAATTCATACATTCCAAAAAACTTCAAGATTATTTTAATAAATAATGGTGGAGGAGGAATCTTTAGAATTTTGCCAGGACATCAAGAAAAGCCTGTTTTCAATACGTATTTTGAAACCTCTCATAATTTTACAGCGGAGCATTTGGCTAAGATGTATAATTTTAATTATTATGCAGCAAAAGACAATGAATCTTTAGAAAGCGGAATACAATCCTTATATAGTTCAGACAATGTACCTGCAATTCTGGAGGTATTTACGCCAACATTGGAGAATGATCAGATTTTGAAACAGTACTTTAAATATCTGTATTAATTTTGAAAGAAAAATTTTGTTAAAATTTTTGATTTATTGCTTCTTTAGCTATAGATTTGGCGCATTATTCACCAAATTAAATTTATAGTAATGAGCAAGAGAGAAGAATTAATTAAAAAGTACACTACCGATTTAAAAGAGAAATGCGGTATTACGGCTAATGTAGATTTATTAACAAAAGTTACAATTGCTTGTGGTCCATCAATTTATAATGATGATGCCTCTACAGTAGCTTCTTCGCAACAATCAGAATTGGATACCGTAAAAAACAACTTTCTAATTAAGAAATTAGGCTTAAGTAATGGTCCAGATTTAGACAAAGGAATTGATGCCGTTATGGAAAAATACGGGAAATCAAATAAACACAAATATAGAGCTGTAGTTTATTATTTACTGACTGTACATTTTAAAAAAGAAAGCATCTTCAAATAATTTAAGTTTGATATCATTTAAAATCCCTTTATAGCTTTAGTTTATAAAGGGATTTTCTGTTTTTTGCCTACAAATTAAGTTTTGTTAAATTAATTTCTTTGTGCGATGCCAAACTTCGTACCTTTGCACCTCACAAACTTAGTTGTATAATCAACTTAGAATATTTAGAAAATGCTAGAAATAGGAAAATACAATACCCTAACTATATTGCGTGATACCAAAGTTGGTTTGTTTTTAGGAGATCCTGAAAACGATCCAGATGGCGTTCACGATGTTTTGCTTCCCAATAAATATGTACCGAAAGTATTTGAAATTGGCGAAGAATTAATCGTTTTTGTTTACTTAGATCATGAACAGCGACCAGTTGCGACAACTTTGGTTCCGTACATTTTACTTAATGAGTTTGCTCTTTTGAGAGTAAATTACATCAATAACGTTGGTGCGTTTATGGACTGGGGAATGGAAAAAGATATCTTGGTTCCGTTTAAAGAACAAGCGCGTCCGATGGAAAAAGGAAAACGCTATTTGGTTTATTTATATTTAGACACACAGACCAATCGTTTGGTGGCTTCAAGTAAAACCAATCAATTTTTGAGTAATGAAAAGTTGACGGTTGAAAAAGGAGAAGAAGTAGATTTAATCGTGTCTCATATTACCGATATGGGAATTAATGTTATTATAAACGAACAACATAAAGGTCTTTTGTACAAAGATGAAGTTTATGATGATTCCATAAGAACCGGCGACAGAATGCGCGGTTATATCAAAAACATTCGTCCTGACAACAAAATTGATGTTGCGCTTCAGCCTCAAGGCGTTGAGAGTATAGAACCCAATGCAGATAAGATTTTAAGTGAATTGAGAGCCAGCAGAGGTTTCCTTCGTTTAAACGATAATTCTCATCCAGAAGACATTAAAACAGTTTTGAAAATGAGTAAAAAGTCATTCAAAAAAGCAATTGGTTCCTTATACAAAGAAAAACTGATCGAAATTAAAGAAGACGGAATTTATCTGGTAAAAGAATAGAAATTCCAATTAATAAATTCCAAATTCCAATTGATACTTGGAGTTTGGAATTTAAAAATTTGGAATTTATTTTGCGCTAGCAAAATTATTATAACACGAAAGGCTGCTCATTACGAGCAGCCTTTCGCTTTTATTCAGTTTTAAAAAAAGAAAATAAAGAAGACGGAATTTATCTAATAAATTAAATCCCAATATTTTAAATTCCAAATTCCAAGATTGATTCAACGCAATCCATTGGAATTTGGAATTTTTACTTTTTGGAATTTATTTTGCGTCAGCCAAATTATTATAACACAAAAGGCTGCTCATTACGAGCAGCCTTTCGCTTTTTATTCAGTTTTAAAAAAAATTGTAATTAAAAAAAAACAGAAATAAAATAATTCGAATTCATCTCAGGACAATGGCTTTACGTATTTTAGAGATCGTCCCATCGATGGTATGTCTTTTAAATAATCAATGCACCTATCTTAAAAGCAAAAAAGAGAATTTCACGGCTCATCCATTGGTTTAATAAAATAACTTTTAGAAAGTTGTGAATTAGTACTTTTTCCTCTTTTCGTTATCATTCCTATACTAATTAATAGACAATTCTAACATTTAACCTTAGGTGTTACTTTTTTCTTTTTGAAGTTTCGACAAACACATAAATCATTTGCTCCTTTAATAGAGGTTTGTTACTTAAAACCCTAAAAAAATGAGCGACAAATTTTTTAAATTTTCTCAAAAAAATCATTTTTTAGGTTAATAAATCAGTGAAAGAAAATCAATCTGAAATCTTTGAAATGTTTTGTATCTCATTGATTTCTAGGGTGTAAAATTAATTATTATTTTTCTAAACTAATGTTAAAAAATGTTATTTTTTGTAAGTAAATACTAATTGTTAACATTAGAAGTCAATTTAGCAAAGACTTAAGAGCGATTGAGTAGGTAAAGTAGTAAAAATGATTTATTTTTACCCTATAATTATTTTTAAACAAAAAATCAAAATGGATTGGATTACAGCCAGAGAATTTGAAGATATAACTTATAAAAAATGCAATGGAGTAGCGAGAATAGCTTTTAACAGACCTAATGTTAGAAATGCATTCCGTCCTAAAACTACTTCAGAATTATACCAAGCTTTTTATGATGCACAAGAAGATACTTCGATTGGTGTAGTTTTACTTTCAGCCGAAGGGCCTTCAACAAAAGACGGAGTTTATTCTTTCTGCAGCGGTGGAGATCAAAATGCACGTGGACACCAAGGATACGTTGGAGATGACGGACAGCACCGTTTGAATATTTTAGAAGTACAGCGCTTAATTCGTTTTATGCCTAAAGTAGTTATTGCAGTGGTTCCAGGTTGGGCTGTAGGTGGCGGACATAGTTTGCACGTAGTTTGCGACATGACACTTGCAAGTAAAGAACACGCCATTTTTAAACAAACAGATGCAGACGTAACCAGTTTTGACGGCGGTTACGGATCGGCATATTTGGCTAAAATGGTAGGTCAGAAAAAAGCTCGTGAAATCTTCTTTTTAGGTAGAAATTATTCTGCTCAAGAAGCTTTTGAAATGGGAATGGTAAATGCAGTAATTCCACATGACGAGTTAGAAGCTACTGCTTACGAGTGGGCACAGGAAATTCTTCAAAAATCACCAACATCTATAAAAATGCTAAAATTCGCAATGAATTTGACAGACGACGGAATGGTCGGACAACAAGTTTTTGCAGGAGAAGCAACTCGTTTAGCTTACATGACCGAAGAAGCAAAAGAAGGAAGAAACGCTTTCTTAGAGAAAAGAAAACCAAACTTCGGTGAAAATAAGTGGTTACCTTAAATAAGTTATAAAATAGTTTCAAGTTTCAGTTTTCAAGTTAGGAACCTGAAACTTGAAAACTGAAACTAAAAAAACAAAACAAATAATGAAACATTGGATTGAAGCCGCTAGACTGCGCACATTACCTTTATCAGTTTCCGGAATTATAGTTGGAAGTATTTATGCATTGTCAAATCCAACAGAAACGATTAACACTCCTACAGAAGTATTCAGCTGGAAAGTTTTTGGTTTTGCTCTATTGACAACGTTAGGATTACAGGTTTTATCCAATTTTGCAAACGATTATGGCGATGGAGTAAAAGGGACTGATAATGCAGATCGAGTAGGGCCGCAACGCGCTATTCAGAGTGGTGTTATTACGCCTCAGGCAATGAAAAAAGCCATTATTATTACTTCGCTTTTAACTTTATTGTCTGCCATCATATTAATTTATTTTGCTTTCGGAAAAGACAATTTCGGATATTCAATCTTTTTTCTATTATTAGGAATAGCAGCTATTGTTTCTGCAATTCGCTATACGGTTGGTAATTCTGCTTACGGTTATAGAGGATTTGGAGATTTATTCGTTTTCATTTTCTTTGGATTAGTGAGTACTTTAGGAGTGAACTTTTTGTACGCAAAAGAAGTTGATCCGCTTTTGATTCTTCCAGCCGTTGCAATCGGGTTATTGAGTGTTGGGGTTTTAAACCTAAACAATATGCGCGATCAGGAATCTGACAAAAAATCAGGCAAAAACACAATTGTAGTGCAAATAGGAGCTAAAAAAGCTAAAAACTACCACTTTTTTCTAATCATTACTGCAATGGTATTAGTAGTTGCATTTGCTATTTTAAGCGATTACAACTTCGATCAATACTTGTTTTTATTGGCTTATATTCCGTTGACAAAACATTTAATCACGGTTTACAAAAATCAAGATCCAAAATTATTAGATCCAGAATTAAAGAAACTGGCACTAAGCACGTTCTTACTTTCTATACTGCTTACAGTGTGTATGATTTCTTTGATTTCAGATATCATTGTAAACCTCTTTTTAGGAGGTAGATAAAAATAAACGTCTAATTTAAAAGGTAAAAAAATGAAAATTACATACTACGGACATGCTTCATTGGGAATTGAAGTAGGAGGAAAACATATCATTGTGGATCCATTTATTACCGGAAATCCACAAGCAGCATCGATCAATCTTAGCACAATAAAAGCCGATTATATTTTATTGACGCATGCGCACGCCGATCACGTTTTAGATGTTGAGGCTATTGCTCAAAATACAAAGGCAGTTATCGTTTCTAATGCAGAAATTGCAAGCTATTACGCAAAAAAAGGATTCAATTCTCACCCAATGAATCACGGTGGAAGCTGGAAATTTGATTTCGGAAAAGTAAAATATGTAAACGCAATTCACTCAAGCAGTTTTCCTGACGGTTCTTACGGAGGAAATCCTGGAGGTTTTGTAATCGAAGGAGAACATAAAAATATCTATATCGCCGGAGATACCGCTTTGACTTACGATATGAAATTAATTCCGCTTCGTACAAAATTAGATTTAGCAATTCTTCCAATTGGAAACAACTTTACAATGGATGTTGAAGATGCTATTATTGCTTCAGATTTTGTAGAATGTGACAAAGTTTTAGGATATCACTATGATACTTTTGGCTATATCGAAATCAATCATGAAGAAGCAATCCGTAAATTTTTCGATAAAGGAAAAGATTTAATGCTTTTACCAATCGGAGATTCTATTGAATTATAAGGAGCTAATCCCGCTTTCGGCTATATCTTTTTAAGGCAAAGAAAAATTGCCTTAAAAAGGATACCGCCTCTATCAGGGCTAGGGCACTCAACTCTATAAGAAAGTTATTTGGCATAATCTATGTTAATTGAATTAAAGTTTTTTAATAAAAATCATTTTAATCTGTGAAATCTGTGGCAACTAAAGCATCATCACAAAATACAACTTTCAAACCAATCCTATTCTTACTATTTATCGCCATTTCCAGTAATGCGTTTGCACAAAAAGACGGTTATTGGGATAAAGAACGCGCTACAACCAAAGAAATCATGGTTCCTGCGCGCGATAGAATTTCTATACCAACAGAAGATTTACCGGTTGGAACTACAGAAATTGTATATAGAATCACACTTTTAGACAAAAATCAAGAAATGGCCAATAGTTTGGTCTCTTTATTAAAAGCAATTCCAGATCCAACAGGAGTAAGTCAGGGTTCGGCTGGTGCTGTTTTTCTGATGTCAAAAATTTCGGGAGATGACAAATGCACTTATTCGATTTTTACGTCTAATGAAAATGCTAAAAAATATATTGCAGACGGAAAAATTGACAATGCTTGCTATTCTCAGGCAGAACCTGTAAGCAAAGATGCCAAACGTTTATCTGTGAACAAATCTTCTTGTTTAAAGGAAGATATTAGCACTATTTGGTTTGGCTTTGAAAGCAAAAATTGGATCTTGAGTCAGAAAGTTGTTATAGAAGTGGTGCCTTGGGTTGATACTAAACTAAGCCGTGGTTGGAATCAAGACAATAAAAATGAAATTATAAGTTTGTGCAAAACGTCTACAATGGCACAAAAAATGGCCAATTCAGATGATTTCTGCGTTTGCATTTTAAATAAAATTATGAAGCAATATCGTTATGATGAGTTTCAAAAATTATTAGCCGTAGAAAAGACAAAAGTGTACAAAGATTTCGGAAACAGCTGTTACAAAGATGCGGATATTTCTAAAAATGTATTCAACGATTTGAGAACGCAAGTCGCTTCTTTAATTAAAGCTCAAAAATACAACGAGGCAATTCCAAAATTAAACACGATTGTAAGCGAAGGCAAAGCAACAGCAATAGATTACAGTTCTTTAGGCTATTGCTATATTTTGACCAAACAATATGCGAAAGCATTAAAAGTCCTTTTAGAAGGTGAAAAATTGGATGACACCGAATTATTGGTGAAATTAAATTTAGCCCATACTTATTTGGTAAGCGATGATTATAGTGCCGCTAAAGCGATTTACAAAAAATACCAAACACAAAATGTAACAGACAGCTTAAGCTGGATTGCCAAAACAAAATTAGACTTTGCAGCATTTGAAAAAGCAGGTTTGCCAACAAAAGATTTTGAAAAAATCTTAAAATTATATAATTAAGTTTCTGAGCTATGAAGTGCTTTTTAAAGTCTTTTTTAGGCTTAGCAACTCAGCATCTTAGCGTCTTAGCATCTTAAAAATGAAAGCATCATATCAAAAATATTTATTAGAGTTTAAGCGTCCATCAGGAACTTCAAGAGGTATTATGACCGAGAAAGAAACTTGGTTTATAATTCTGGAAGAAAATGGAAAAAAAGGAATAGGAGAGTGTGGCATACTTCGCGGCTTAAGCGCAGACGATCGTGAGGATTATGAAGAAAAACTAAAATGGACTTGCGATAATATTCATTTAGGTAAAACGGAACTTTGGAACGCCTTATTAGAATTTCCTTCTATTCAATTCGGAATAGAAATGGCTTTCTTGTCTCTTAAAAGCGAGAATCCATACATTTTATTTCCTTCAGATTTTACAAAAAGCACTGCTTCAATTCCTATAAACGGATTAGTTTGGATGGGGGAAGCTGCTTTTATGAAACAGCAAATTGAAGAGAAATTGGCAGACGGTTTTAATTGTATAAAACTAAAAATTGGCGCTATTGATTTCAATAAAGAATTAGAATTATTGCGATACATCAGAAGTCATTTTTCTCCAGAAGAAATCGAAATCAGAGTAGATGCTAATGGTGCTTTTTCTTCAATAGAAGCTTTAAATAAATTGAATCAATTAAATCAATTTCAGCTTCATAGTATAGAACAGCCAATTAAGAAAGGCCATGTGTCAGAAATGGCTAAGTTGTGTGAGCAGACTCCATTTCCAATTGCGTTGGATGAAGAACTTATTGGGGTATTTTCATTTGAAGAAAAAGAAAAATTACTTCAGGAAATCAAGCCTCAATACATCATTTTAAAACCAAGCTTTATTGGTGGTTTTCGTGGTACGCAAGAATGGATTACTCTTGCAGAAAAGTACAATATTGGCTGGTGGATTACTTCGGCATTAGAAAGCAATATCGGATTGAATGCCATTGCACAATGGACCTTTACTTTAAATTCAGATATGCCACAAGGTTTAGGAACTGGAGCTTTGTATACTAATAATATAGATTGTCCGCTTGAAGTAAAAAATGGCCAGCTTTGGTATAATTCTTCTAAGAATTGGGAAAGGTTCATAGGTACAGAGTGACAAAGGTTCATAGATTTTATCTTTGTCACTCCGTACTTTTGAACCTATTTTTTACTCTTTCCCGCCCAAAAGATTTTCTTGCCATTCTTTTAAATCCTGCCATTTGCCTTGATAAGCAAAGAGTGCTTGTTTAGCCCATGTGCTCGGATTATGCATGGCGTAATTTTCTCCGCCAGCATCTAGAATAGCCTGCATTTTTTCGGTAGAAGCTTGTGAAAGCTCGTACCAGGTGTTGATTCCTGAGGCATTAAAGAGAGCTTCTATTTTAGGACCAATTCCTTCTACAATTTTTAAATCATTTTCTTTAATTTTCTTGCCTAAGACATTTGCCGCCAAACCAGCATCAAAAACAATGTCTGCAGGTGCAGTTGCAAAAGATTGTACCGAAGCTTTGGTTTTTGCCGCCAAATCTGCTTCTAGTGTAGCGATTTTTGCATTTAAGTTTCGTGTATTCGCTTTACAGGCATCTAAATCAGCTTGAAGCGATGCTGAAAGCGAATCATCGTTTTTCGAATTCATTTTTCCTAGTAAATAACCTAAGATTCCACAAATTAAACCTACTAGAATAGGTATTAAGATACAAGGTATATTCATGATCGTATATTTTTATGTTATTTAATGGTAATTACAGTTCTTCTGTTTGAAGCTTTTCCCTCTTCAGTATTATTATCGCCAATAGGCTCGTCAGGACCTTTAGATTGTGTTTCAATTCTCGCATTATCAATTCCGTTTTTAGAGAGATAATTTTTTGAGAAATCGGCTCTTTTTTGTCCTAAAACAATATTTGAATCGCGATTACCAACATTATCAGAATGTCCGACCACTACAATCACCGCATCTTTTACATTCTTGACATATTTGGCGATGTCAGTAACTTTTTGCTTCTCAATATTGCTCAATTTCTCGCTGGATTTATTTGTATTGAAATGGAGAATTAACGGATCAGCATTTATTTTTGCTTTTAATGCGCTCCACTCATCATTTGATGTTGCAGTAGAATCTATCGCCTCAAATAAATATTCCGCAGGCCCTAGAAGTGTATCGCCACTCATTTTCCACTTATCTATAATAATACCCTTAGTAGAAAACTGATTTTCTGACAGTCCTTCAGAAACAAAATAATTCTTAACATCATTGGCCCTTGCCAGACCTAGATTTTCAAAAGTAGTAGAATTTGTTTCGTCCGAAGTCGCGTAACCAGTTATTGTAATTTTCTGTTTCGGATTTGCTTCTAAGAATTTCTTTAAGTTATCAATGCCAGTTGTGACCGAGTCGCTTACAGGCATAATAAGCTTTGCACTGTTTTTAAGAAACTTCAAATTATCATTTGTCTGATAATTAAGTCCGGGACCATTTAATACAAACGGAACAAAATTGGGCTCTGTGACAGTAGGAGGAACTGTTTTTGAAGTAATGTCCGTTGTTGTTTTTTCGCAGCAATTGCAGCAAAATTTTAGATATAAAAAAGTACCCAAAATGATGGTTATTGCAATGCCTAACAGGTAAAGTGCTTTTTTAGACATATATTTCGGATTAAGATTCTATCAAATTTAATTAAAATAATAATCATAACACATTAATAATCAGTTATTTTAATGTTTAGGTATTAAAGTGAAGCAAAATAAATTGACTTGTTTTTCGACTTTTACACGTTCAAAGACTTGATTAAAATGAGTAACTTGCATAAAAAATAATCTACAGTTAAAATGGTCGAAATAGAAAGAAAGTTTCTTGTAAAATCCAATGATTTCAAGAGTCAAGCTTTTACTCAGAATAATATTGCCCAGGGTTATTTGAGTTCTGCTCCTGAGCGTACAGTTCGGATTAGGATTAAAGGGCAAAAAGGCTTTATAACCATAAAAGGAATAAGCCATAGTGGCGGCATGTCTCGTTTTGAATGGGAAAATGAAATTCCGCTAGATGAAGCACAAGAGCTATTTAAATTATGCGAAAAGGGCAAAATTGAAAAAACACGCTTCGAAATAAAATCTGGAGACCATATCTTTGAAGTAGATGAATTTTATGGAGAAAATGAAGGTTTGGTAATGGCTGAAATCGAGTTAAATTCTGAAAATGAAACTTTTGAAAAACCAGAATGGTTGGGAGAAGAAGTAACAAACGACGAAAGATATTACAATGCTTATTTAAGTAAAAATCCATTTAAAGATTGGCAAAAATAAAATGACAGAATCAAAATACGACCTTATTATTGTGGGAGGCGGACCAATTGGCTTGGCTTGTGCGATAGAAGCTGAAAAGAAAAAACTTAAATATTTAATTATAGAAAAAGGTGCGATCGTTAATAGCATTTTCAACTATCCGCTCTACATGACCTTTTTTTCTACAGCAGAAAGATTAGAAATTGGCGAGATTCCATTTAATTGTTTGGCACCAAAACCAGGACGTCAGGAAGCTTTGGAATATTACAGAAATATTCATCGCTATTTTAAATTCAATATCAATTTATTTGAAAAGGTACTTAGTGTTGAAAAACAAAACGAAATTTTTAAGATCGCAACAGATAAACGGAATTATGAAGCTCAAAACGTTGTAATCGCAACAGGTTTTTATGATATTCCGATTGAAATGAATGTTTTAGGAGAAGCTTTACCCAAGGTACGCCATTACTATAAAGAAGCGCACGAGTATGCTTTTAGAAAAGTGTTGGTTGTAGGCGCTAATAATTCGTCTGTAGATGCGGCTTTAGAATGCTGGAGAAAAGGAGCAGAGGTTACCATGGTAATTCGTAAAAACGAAATTAATAACCGTGTAAAATATTGGGTTAAACCCGATATTGAAAACCGAATTGCAGAAGGAAGTATTAAAGCTTATTTTGAATCTAATATTACTGAAATTAGAGTAAATGAAGTAGAA
Organism: Flavobacterium tyrosinilyticum; assembly: GCF_023656565.1. Classification (GTDB taxonomy): domain Bacteria; phylum Bacteroidota; class Bacteroidia; order Flavobacteriales; family Flavobacteriaceae; genus Flavobacterium; species Flavobacterium tyrosinilyticum. The sequence continues at coordinate 1,493,181 of NZ_JAMOKG010000002.1, read as the reverse complement.
ATTGAAACTCCAAACGGAAAGGTTACAATTGAAAATGATTTCGTTCTAGCTTTAACAGGATATAAACCAGATCTTACTTTTCTAGAAAAAATGGGAATTAAACTTTCTGACGATGAATTAAAAATTCCAGTTTATAATCCCGAAACTATGGAAACTAATGTTAAGGGTTTATTTCTTGCTGGAGTAGTTTGTGGAGGAATGCAGACGCATAAATGGTTTATAGAAAACTCTAGAGTTCATGCTCACATGATTTTGGATTACATAACAGCTATTGAATAGTAAAAAAAAAGCTGGTTTTAGCCAGCTTTTTTAATATTATATTATTTACTCTTTTCCACCGTCTAGAATGTCTTGCCAATCTTTAAGATCTTGCCATTTTCCTTTGTAAGCTAATTCAGCTTGCGTTGGCCACGTTCCAGGATTATGAATAGAGAAGTTTTCTCCACCATTATTTAAAATTGCTTGACATTTCTCAACTGAAGCTTCAGAAAGAGCATACCATGTAGTAATTCCCGCTTTATGAAACAATTCTTCAATTTTAGGACCAATTCCTTCAATTACTTTTAAGTCATTTAGCTTTGTTCTTTTTCCAAATACTGTAAAAAACAATTCACTGTCAAAAAAAGTTGAAGCAGATATATCTTTAGTAAAAGATTGAATTCTATTTTCACCAGCTCTTTCTAATTCAGATATTTTTCCTTTTAAGTTTAAGCTATTCCCTTTGCAAATATCTAAATCTTCCTCTAATGATTTTATTTTAGCATTTAATTTTTGCGTATTAGATCTGCAAATGTCTAAATCCGATTTTAGCGTTAAAGATTTAGAATTATCAGTTCCTTTTGAGTTCATTTTTCCAAGCAAGTAACCCAAAATCCCACAGATTAAACCTACTAGCGCAGGTATTAAAATACAAGGTATATTCATGATTCTATTTATTTAATTATTATTTTATTGTAATTACAGTTCTTCTATTTTTAGCTCTTCCTTCAGCTGATTCGTTATCGGAGATAGGCTCGTCTGGTCCTTTTGCAGATACTTCTATATTAGAATTTTTAATGCCATTTTGAACTAAATATTTTTTAGTAAACTCTGCTCTCTTTTTAGCTAAGTTCATATTTAATTCGCGACTTCCAGTATTATCAGAATGTCCTACAACTTGAACTTTTGCATCTGAAACATGATTTACGTATTTAGCAATATCAATTACTTTTTGATGCTCTTCTTTACTTAAATTATCGCTTGATTGATTTGTATTAAAATATAAAACAAGAGGATTTGCGTTAATTTCATTTTTAAGAATACTCCAATCTTCAGTATTTTTCTCAGATTCTAATTCACTAAATTGAAACTTTATAGGTCCCAAAAGGGTATCGCCACTCGTTTTCCAAGCATCAAGAATTTCACCTTTTGTGTCAAATTGAGATTCAGAAAAACCTTTTGCTACCAAGAATGTTTTAACATCGTTGGCTCTTGCTAATGCAAGGTTTTCAAAAGTTGTAGTGTTTTTTTCGTCACTAGTTGCATACCCAGTAATTGTGATTTTTTGCTTTGGATTTGCAATTAATATCTCTTTTAAATTTTCCAGTCCCATTACAATAGAATCCTTAACTGGTGAAATCAATGCAGAATTGTTTTGTAAGAAATCAAAACTATCATTACATTGATAATTTATTCCAGAGCCGTTAAGAATAAAAGGATTAGGGCTTGTTTCTGGTAACATAACGGTTTTATCTAAACCATTATCTGTTTGCTCATTTAAATAGCAGCTACAGCAAAATCGCTGGTACAAAATTGTTCCAAGAATTATTGTTGCAGCAATGCCTAATAAATAAAATAATTTTTTAAACATAATATTTAGTGTTATAATTCTTACAAATGTAATCAGTCAAATGATATGTTTAGTAAAAAATACATACTTTTTTCTTGTTAAAATTTTAAATATAAAAGTACATAATTGATAATCAATTATATACATATTAAAAAAGGTAGTTCAGTTTAAAATGAACTACCTTTTTTAATTGATTCTGAAAGAAATGCTCAAGAACTACAAGAAAGCATAGAACATCCTACTTTAGATCTAGCCCATTCAGGACGTTTGGCAAACCATTTTTCAGATTCTGGCTGTTCATTATAAGGATTTTTCAAAAGCTGAAATAATTCATCAACCAGAGCATAATCTTCTTTATCTGCAGCATCAATGGCTAATTGAGCCATATAATTTCGAAGTACATATTTTGGATTAATTTGATTCATTTTTAAAGCTCTTTCTTGATCAGAAAGTACTTCGGCATTTAATCTTTTCAAATAAACCGTAAACCATTTTTGCCAAGCATCAAGAATATTTTCTCTTATTTCTTCTGGAGTATAAAATGCATATTCAATTTTTTCGAATGCTTGTTCTACAGAATCCTCTTTTTTAATTTTGCTAAGATTTCTAAAAAAGATAGTCATATCGGTTTCTGACAACTGCAAAATTTCCTCTAAACCTTTAATGATTTTATCATCAGTTTCACTTGAAGTAAATATTCCTAATTTGCTTAAAAACATTATTTTGTAATCATTCTCAAACTGTGTCATAAATGAATCTAAGATCTTTTCTAAAGGCGCAGCTTCATTAACCAAAGGATAAAGCGCATTGGCTAATTGAAACAAATTCCATTGTGCAACCTGAGGCTGATTTCCGAAACGATATCTTCTGTTTTGACTGTCGGTTGTATTTGGCGTCCAATCTGGATCATAATTTTCAAGCCAGCCGTATGGCCCATAATCAATTGTGATTCCATGAATAGACATATTATCTGTATTCATTACACCGTGTACAAATCCGACACGTTGCCAATGCAGAATCATTTCACGAGTTGTATCGGCAACTTTTTGAAAGAACTGTAAATATTGTTCTTTTGGTTCTCCTTTTATTTCAGGAAAATAGTGGTGAATTGTATATTCTACAAACTTTTTCAGATTTTTCAACTCATTTCGAGCCGTTAGCATCTCAAAGCTTCCGAAACGAATAAATGAGGGAGCGACACGACAAACAATTGCACCTTTTTCATAAGCAGGATTTCCGTTATACAAAATATCCCTTAAAACTTGATCTCCAGAAAGAGCAAGAGAAAGCGATCGGGTAGTAGGAACACCCAAATAGTGCATTGCTTCGGCGCATAAATACTCTCTTATAGAAGAACGTAAAACAGCCAATCCATCTGCAGTTCTTGAATAGGGAGTTTTTCCAGCTCCTTTTAATTGCAGAGTATAAAACTGATTGTTGTTTTCTACTTCCATCAAATTGATTGCACGACCATCTCCTAATTGCCCTGCCCAATTTCCAAATTGATGTCCTGCATAGCACATTGCATAAGGACGTGATTCTGGAAGAATTTCTTTTCCAGAAAAAACATTTAAAAATTCTTCTGATTGAATTTCATCTTTAGTAATACCAACCAATTCAGCAACTTCTTGAGAAGCATGAATCAATTTTGGATTGGAAGGTTTTACTGGATTTACGTACGAAAACACCGTGTCTTTAACTTGACGAATTTCATTTGTCAAATCTGGATCTGCTGGCAATTCTGCAGTAAAACGATTTTTTATTTTTAGATTTTTCATTTTGTTGATTTTCTTTTTACCACAGATTATACAGAATAGAAGCATTTTATCCCTGTCTTTGTCAGGCTGAGCGAAGTCGAAGCTCAAGTCCAATTGGAACGCCCTTCGACTTCGCTCAGGGTGACAAATCTAATTCATATATAATTCTAGTCTTTCATCTGTGCAATCTGTGGCTAAAACTAAATTTAGCTGATTAACCTATCAGCGTACATTTTTTTAAGTTTTTGAATTTTAGGATCAATTACAACTTGGCAATATCCAGCCTCTTGATTTTCATTATAATAGTTTTGATGATAATCTTCAGCTTCGTAAAAAACTTCAAAAGGTTTTAATTGCGTTACAATTGGATCTGGATATGCAGGCTGAACTTCTTCAAATACTTTTTCTGCAATTTCTTTTTGTTCGTCATTATGATACAGAACGATAGAACGATATTGCGTTCCGCTATCGCCACCTTGACGATTTAAAGTTGTTGGATCATGACTTGTCATGAATATGAAAATTAAGTCATGATATGAAATTATGTCAGGATTGAAAGTTACTTGAATCACTTCAGCATGTCCTGTTCTACCCGTGCATACTTCGCGATAAGCAGGATTCTTTATAAATCCGTCTGAATAACCTGATTTTATAGATTCTACACCTTTTATACGCTGAATTACAGCCTCAATACACCAAAAACATCCGCCACCAAAGGTAGCAACTGATAAATTTCCCATAAATAATGCTTTCTTTAAATTTAATGCCTATTAATTCGATAGGATATTATGATAATTTATTAAAAAAAAGTTCTTTTAACTAAAAATACCAAACGGTAACGTAGTGTTTGAAGTTTAGTATTGATAAATTCGCAATTTTATAAAAAAACTATATATTTGCAGTCAAACACAGGCACAACTAATGAATAGCAAAAATAGTACCATGACCCTGGAAACGTATTTTCAGGAATTTAGACAAAATATTGTCGGTATAAACCAAGAATTTACGTCACCTTATGGCAGAAAATCAATAATTTACACCGATTGGACTGCCAGCGGAAGATTATATCGCCCCATTGAAGAAAAATTATTGAATCAATTTGGGCCATTTGTTGCCAATACACATACAGAAACGACTGTTTCTGGTACTGCAATGACAAAAGCGTATCATCATGCTAGACATATTATTAAGCGTCATGCTAATGCGAACCATGATGATGTACTGATTACGGATGGAACTGGAATGACGGGAGTTATTAATAAGTTTCAACGTATTTTAGGATTAAAAATTCCTGAAAACTTGAAAGGTTTTACCAATGTTCCTGCTGAGAAAAAGCCAATTGTTTTTATTTCGCATATGGAGCATCATTCTAATCAGACTTCTTGGTTGGAGACTATTGCAGATGTAGAAATTATTCCTTCTTGCGAGAAAGGGCTTTTCAATTTAGAAAATCTTGAAGTTTTATTAGAAAAATATAAAGATAGAACGATAAAAATCGCTTCTATTACAGCTTGTTCAAATGTTACGGGATTAAGAACTCCTTTTCACGAAGCAGCAAAATTGATGCATCAGTACAATGGTGTTTGTTTTGTTGATTTTGCTTGTTCTGGACCTTATGTAGAAATTGATATGCATCCTGCTGATCCAGAAGCCTATTTAGATGCTGTTTTTATGTCTCCACATAAATTCTTAGGAGGGCCAGGAACTTCTGGAGTTTTAATTTTCAATAAGAAATTATATAATAATATGATTCCTGATTGCCCTGGAGGAGGAACGGTAAGTTGGACAAATCCTTGGGGCGAACATAAATATATTGATAATATTGAAGATCGTGAAGATGGTGGAACACCAGGATTTCTGCAGGTTATTAAAATTGCGCTTGCCATTGAATTGAAAGAAGAAATGGGGATTGAAAATATTATGGAGCGTGAGCACGAAATTGTGGATTATGTTTTCTCTCAATTGGATTCTGTTGAGAATATTAAAATTCTTGCAGGGCAACACAAAGAACGTCTTGGTGTCATTTCATTCTTTATTGATGATCTTCATTTTAATTTAGGGGTCAAAATTTTGAATGATCGTTTTGGAATTCAGACTAGAGGAGGATGCAGCTGTGCGGGAACTTACGGTCATTATTTATTACACGTTGATCAAGAAACTTCTAATAAGCTGGTTAATGAAATTACAATTGGTGATTTAATTAAAAAACCGGGATGGATTAGAATGTCGATTCACCCAACGACTACAGATGAAGAAATTGCTTTTGTTTGTAAGAGTATAAAAGAGTTGTCAGCAAATCATAAAACTTGGGCATTGGATTATTCTTACGATAAAATGCGTAATGAGTTTATTCATAAAGACGCAACTTCTTTTGAAGATGAATTGGTTGAGAGCTGGTTTAAATCTTAGATTTATAACTTCAAATAGCTAAAGCTAAAGATTTTTTAGCCACAGATTACACGGATTAACACTGATTTTTTAAATCTTTTCAATTCCTCTAATCTGTGGCTATTTTTTTAAATCAGAGATTGCAAAGATTATTAATGATTTTGTTTGATGCTTTGTGTTTACTAAGGTCGCAAAGAAGAAAACCCAATAACTACATAATCAATCGTACACCACCAAGATCGGCCACACGATAAGAGAATTTGTTTCCTGGAGATCCGATAAACATAAAGTTTTTTGGGATTTTCCATTTTTCAGAAAGCTCATCGATTATTTCAGGACCAAATGTGCCTTCAATTTCTATGTATTCTATATCTAATCCGCCGTAAGCGCGATCTAGAACTTCTAGATCTTTTTTGAGTGCTTCGTTGTCTACAGGATCTTTTTTGACATGAACAATTTTTAGCTTCTTCGTGGTTTCGTTGTCTTCAACGTATTGTAAGACTTTGTTCAAGATTGTAATGTCATCTCCTTTTGTAAAGAAGACAAATTCTTGAGAGTTAATTTCGGAACTTAATTTTTCCAGATATCGATTACTGAGAATAACCATTTTGCGCAATGGCTGATAGAAATATTCTAAAGCTTCTATTAATAGACGAATTAAAATAACACGATTGAGCATAATTCCAATGAAGAGCAAGGCTGGAATCATATATTGCAAAAAGGTGTAAAACGAATTGATATTGAGGAGCATATTTCCAAAAAAAGCCGCAATTACAAAAGCTACGGCAATTACGACCGAAATGCCTCGTGCACGTTCTGGTCTTGGCAGTTTTCTGCGTTTGTATTTTAAAAGCAAATTTCCTATTCCGAAAAGAGCCATAACGGCTAAAAATGAAAAAGTATAAACTCCAGCAAGAGATTCTAAATGTCCACTTGTTGCAAAAAGAACTGAAATGCAAAGAATTAGAAAACTTAAAACAATTCTGTAATGAGAACCTCTTTTGTTTTGTTTTAAAAAATAATTAGGGAGAATTCGGTCTAATGTCATTCGGTTTAAAAGCCCTGAAACCCCCACAAATGAGGTTAAAACGGCTCCACAGAGCACCATAACAGCATCTATAGAGATCAGCCACGCCAACCAAGATCCGCCTGTTGTTTCTCCTAAATGTGCTAATAGGGATTCTTTGTTTTCTCCAACTTCTGTTAGTGGAATTACGCTGATTAACAAAATAGCAATTACGGGATTGAAGAAACTTACAATTCCCCACATGTTTCGGAGCGTTTTAGAAAAAACACCATGTTCTTGTTCTTCAACAAAATTGGCTGAACTCTCAAAACCTGATATCCCTAACATGGCTGCCGAAAAGCCGAGAAAAAGAGCAGTTTGTATGCTTCCTGACGAAATTGGTGTTTGCCAATTGATGTGAAAAGTATCTAATCCGTGAGTTAAGACAAACCAAGCTGATGCTAAAACGAGCAAAGCCAAGGTGCCTATATGGGTCATAAAAATAATGACGGCCACAAATGCCGATTCTCCAATTCCTAAAATAGCTAATCCGGTAAACAGAATTAAAACGACTACTGTTGCAATGGTTACATTTAGACCTTCAAAGATTCCGTGCAAATAATGCATTCCTTCAGAAGCAGAAATAACAGCAGTTGCCATATAAGATAAAACCGTTAAAGTCGCTGCTAAAGAGGCCAGACGTTTGGTTGAAGTGTTTAATAAAACATTGTAAGCGCCACCATTTAATGGAATTGCTCCAACAACTTCGGCGTAAATTTTTCGGAAAAGAAATAATACAACAGCAACAATTAGAAGTGAAATCCAAGCATATTGACCTGCGTATAAAATGGTTAACGCTGAAACATATAAGCAAGAAGAGCTAATGTCGTTTCCGCAAATTGCAGTTGCCTGTAATTCATTTAATTTTTTGTGTACGATTTCTTTCATTAGTATCTAAAATTTACACTTTTAATAAAATTAAGTAACAAAAAAATTAGAATCGAGCGTCAGGCAAATATTGATATATTAATTGTAACGTACTGTTTTATTTGGTCTTCTGAAATTGTTTGAGTGCTGATAAGGCTTGCGATTGAACTTTCTTCTGAAAAAATCCTGTCCAACCTAATAAATAGCCCGTAATGCCAAAAGCTTGTTTTGACCATTTCCACACATCAAAACTATCGGTGTGTTTGATAATTAATCCGTCTTGAAAAACAAAATGGGCAGAGATTTTATTGACAACTTTTCTATTTGTTTTGCTAAAATTATAGGTAGCGGTCCAATTTGCTGAACCAGTCGAATCATCGGCAGTTACGTTTGAAAATTCGATTTTTAAATTGCCTTTACTTTTTAGAAGCAGCATTTCCCACATTTTAGAAACCTGTTCTTCTTTTAATAATCCAAAAGCTGGATCTATAAAATGAACTTTCGGATGATAGCATTCACTCATCGTTTTAGCATCTGCATGTGCGAAAGCAGTATAGAATTTTGCAATTAAAGCCTCATTTGCATTCATAAAATATATTTATGTTAAATATAAGGTTTATTAAATTAAAAAATCATTACAAAACACTAATTTCTTTTGCTGTATCAAATGTTTTTTTAGTTTTATCAAATGCTGTTGAGAAATACTTCACTTTACTGTAAGCGGTAAAATGTCCCGTTAGATTTCCTGAAATATCTGGACCTCCTGCAATTATAAATCTTATCGCATAAATGTCGGTCTTTTTAAGTTTCAGCCATTCAGCAGGCGTAAAATAATAGTATGCAGTAGTTTTTCCGTCTGAAGATTCTTTAACGTTTTTATCTGTACAGGCAATAACATCTGCATTGGTCAAATCGACATAAACACCGCCAGCAATTTTTGCTTTATCGCTTGCCGTTGAAACAGTTAGTTTTAAAATGCCTCCTTTTTCCGTCTTAGCTATTTGAACATTAATTTCGCCAGAGTAAGCATATTTTTCGCAGATAAAAGTGTATTCTTGTGTTGCTGGATAGGGAGCTGAACCTTTTACACTCATTGTTTGCTGTGCTGAAGCAAAAGTAGAAATAAAAAATAATAGGAGTAGTGGCAGTTTAAAATTCATATATATGGTATTTATTGTTCGGCTAATTTAGCATCAAATTTCTCATCCCAATCCATAGATTTTATGGCAGAAATAAGATTATCTTCATTTACAAAAATGCGTAATTCTTTATTGGCCACTTTTTTAGTGTACAAAGCATGATAGCGGTAAATGACTTCTTGTTTGGTTTTGTAAACTCCATCTAATTTTAAATCTATAAAACTTCCGTAATATTGTCTAAATCTTTGGCAGGTCTTAGTCAAACGCTCTTCTGTAGTGTTTTCCATTACCGATTTAGTTACTTCAGTTTCATTAAAAGGTTTAAATTTTGAAGTATTACAAGTTTCTAAAACTCTCTTTCCTAAATCATACGCTTTTCGCTGCTGATTTGCATTTACTTCTTCTCCAGAAACTTTTTTAATTTTTAGATCTTCTGTATCTCTACTTACTGTTTTCGATTTACATCCAATTAACAATAACAAACATATAATCAATCCTGCTTTCTTCATAACTATTTAAGTAATTTTTAATAATAAGTTAGGATCGGGACAATTTTCGATATAAAAGTTTAGGTCATTTGTATTGCAGACGCCTGGATAGTCTCCCCAATAATCGCCAATATTATGGATAATCTGAAAATGTAAATGAGGGGCGTAATCTCCATTTACTGAGGCATTTCCTAAAGTCGCAATCTTGTCGCCTTTCTTAAATTGGTCTCCGATATTTAAATTTTCTATACTTTCTAACGATAAATGTCCGTATAAAGTATAAAATTTCTCATTTTCTACTTCATGTTCTAAAATAATGGTTGGTCCATAATCGCCCAGACCAATATTGTTTTTAAAACTATGAACAATTCCGTCAAGGGCAGCAAGCACGGCTGTTCCAGCTTCGGCCCATAAATCTAATCCGATGTGAATATTACGTTCGGGTTTGGATACATCTAAAAAAATAGGACTTCTTTGATATAAAAATCTTCCTTCTATATAACCGCCAAATGCAACTTTAGCGTTGTTTTCTTTTAAAAATTTTGAAATGTATTTTTCAAAATCTTCTGAGGTATCCAATTTTTGACTTACTAATTCCTCATTCGAAACCGATAAATTTAACGGCGTATATTCTGAAATATTAATTGAGGCATCAATAATTTTAGTAGGTGGCTGGGCATTTAAGATTGAGGTTAGGGGCTTCATAAAACTAGGCAACTTTATTTATAATTATTAATTCATTATGTACTTCGATTCGGGGCAGCATTTTGGTTTGAAAAAATTTCGGATTAACTTCAGTCACATACTTTCTATTTCGAACATTGTGGGCTTCGTCTAATATCATGGTGTTGAATAAAACAAAACCAGCATCTTTTAAAATCGTGCAGATTCTATCTACAAAAAACTTCTCAAACAAAAAGTTAGGCATATGTGTATCTTCAAAAATATCAATTATTATAAGATCGTATTTTTCTTTTGTTTTTAAAACAAATTCAAATGCATCATCAATAACTACTTCCAACTGCTTAATTTGATTAAGGTTAAAATACTGATTTGCAATCTCAATCATATCAGGATCGATTTCTACGCCAGTAATCTTTTCCTTGTATTCGATCTCGTCTACTAATGTTTTAACTACGCTTCCGCCCGCTACACCCAATAATAAGATGTGCTCCATTTCTACAATTTTATCGTAACCAATATTTCGAAGTCCGTATCGTAATATACGCTGCAGGCTTCCGTACGAATAATTTGTGTTTTCAGTGTCCAATACTAACTCCCCATTTGCCCAAGTAACTTCGATCATTTTACTTCGGGTTGATTTTTTCTTAAATATTTTTATAGGAATTAAGTAACTGAAAAATTTTCGAATCATTTTTTATGCTTTTACTCAAATTTACCATTAAATCTTTTATTTTGCACGAAATATTAAATCTTTAATGAAAAAACTATTCTATAAATTCATCTTTTTTAAGCTAATGAGCTGGAAAATAGTAGGAATCGAAAATGCAGAAATTAAAAAATGTATTCTCATGGTAATGCCTCATACGAGTAATCATGATTTTTATATCGGACTTTTTACTCGAGGCATCTCTGGACTACAGATGAATTGGGTGGGAAAGAAAGAATTGTTTCGTTTTCCGTTTGGTTATTATTTTAGAAATGTTGGAGGAGAGCCTTTAGATCGTTCCGGCGGATTAAATAAAGTAGATTCTATTGCTGCAATTTTTGATAGAAAAGAGATCTTTCGTTTGGCTGTTGCTCCAGAAGGAACTAGGAAAAAAGTAAAAGAAATTAAAACAGGATTTTATTTTATCGCGCTTAAAGCGAATGTTCCAATTGTTCCCGTAGCTTTTGATTGGGGTAAAAAAGAAGTGAATCTGGGCAAGCCATTTTATCCAACTGGAAATTATGAAGCCGATTTTGAAATCTTAAAAAAACACTACGAAGGAGTTTTGGGGAAAATTCCTGAAAATGGAGTCAAATTGTAATTTCTGAGAATTTTTTCAAACGCGTGAGAATTGCATATTTGAAAATTTTCTGTACTAGGAATCAAATACGCGCTAATTTTTGCATCACGGAGAATAGGCTTTAAAAGTTCCATTTTTGTAGAATAAGACTATTTTTTCAATTTCATCATCTTCAAAATTAATAGTTGCATTTTTTGAAGGTGATACTTTTTTTATTTCGCTCTTTTCTTGTTCATTTTTTTCAATGGAAGAAAATAAATCTGTACCCATATTTTCATGAGATGAAATTGGAGTAGGAGATTCTTGAATTTCTAAATTTTCGTCATGGTTTTTAGGAAAACTTCCTTTCCCAACTAAAATCCAATATAGATCAACATCAGGGAAAACCTCTAGAATTTTCATTACAAAATCTAAACTTGGCTTGTTTCTGCCAGATAAAAGATGAGACATACTAGAACGTTGCACACCAATTTTATCTGCAAAGCTAGATGCATTTAAACCATAATAATCTAATATGGTTTCGAGTCTTTTTACAAAATCATCTATGTTTACCATTGTGAATTTATGTTTTAAATTATTTTATTTACAAATGTAAACAAAAAAGAAAAGCGTTTCTGTCTTGTTGTTGCATTTTTAATAGGAGTTTAGTTTTATGTTAAATATAAAATTTATATAAAGCTTTATAATTAACTGAAATTAATATATTTATAAAGCTTAAACGAATTAAATAGCTCTATTAAAACAAGTTAAAGCTTAAACAAATAAATAATTTACAAAACTGTTTACAAATCTAAATTAATAAATTTTTCTTTTGTTTACAATTGTAAAAATAAAGATATTTACTTTTGTAAACTAATCAAAATATAATGAATTTAGAACAGCTTTTTACACAATACAAGGAACAGTCGATATCTGGAAGGTATCTTACTTTAGACCATATAAAACCTCTTTTAGATACGTTAAATACAAATGGTCAAGTGGAGATTATTGGTACATCTGTTTTGGGCGAACCTATATATAGTTATCAAATCGGAACAGGAAAGACACGTGTTTATTTATGGTCTCAAATGCATGGTAACGAAAGCACAACAACAAAAGCTTTATTTGATTTCATTAATTTATTAAATGACGATACTGATTTTGCTAAGCAAATGCTAGAGACTTTTACTTTCTACTGTATTCCAATGCTTAATCCTGATGGAGCTAGACTATACACACGAGCAAATGCAAACGAAGTAGATTTAAATCGTGATTCTCAAGACCTGACACAGCCAGAAAGCAAAGTTCTACGTGAAGTATTTGAAAAATTTAAACCTGATTTCTGTTTTAACCTTCACGACCAGCGTACTATATTTGGCGCAGGAACAACTGGAAAACCAGCAACAGTTTCTTTTCTAGCTCCTTCTTATAATGAGGAGAGAGAAGTGAACGATAACAGATTGAAAGCGATAAATATTATTGCAGGAATCAATGAAGAACTTCAAAAATACATTCCTGGACAGGTCGGCCGCTTTGATGATTCGTTCAATATTAATTGTATAGGAGACACTTTTCAATTTTTAGGTGTTCCTACTATCTTGTTTGAGGCTGGCCACTTTCCAGAAGATTACGAGCGAGAAATTACAAGGAAATTCATATTTTTCTCGTTAATTTTAAGCTTCAAACTAATATTCGAAAACGATTTAGTTGACAATAGATTTTCCGAATATTTGAATATTTCACAAAATAACGTGGTTTTTTATGATTTTATGTATAAAAATGTCAAAATAAATTATGATGGTATCGAAATTATTACGAATTTTGTCGCACAATACAAAGAAGAATTAATCGAAAATAAGATTCATTTTAATGCTTACATAGTAGAAGTAGGTGAGCTGGAAAATTATTTTGGTCATTACGAATACGACGCAAAAGGCGCAGAATATTCGGACGATTTCCAAAATTTTCCAAAAACGGGTCAGAAAGCAAATTTTTATTTAAATAAAAATGTTAAATTTGTTAACGGATTAATAAAAAGTTAATTTTTATGTGAATTTGTTGTTTTTTATATATAATTTTATACTTTGTAATAGCAATTAGTAATATTAATTAAACAATTATGAGTAAATTTCGTTTAGATGAAGTAGATCACCAGATTTTAGATATGTTAATAGACAATACGAGAGTTCCGTTTACTGACATTGCAAAAAAACTATTGATATCTGCTGGTACAGTACACGTTAGAGTTAAAAAGATGGAAGATGCCGGTATCATCATGGGGTCTTCATTAGCCTTGGATTACGATAAATTAGGTTATTCATTTATTGCTTATGTAGGGGTTTTTCTTAATAATACATCTCAAACTAAATTTGTATTAGAGAGAATCAATCAAATTCCATTCGTAACTGTAGCTTCTGTAACTACAGGAAAATTTAACATCTTTTGTAAAATTAGAGCAAAAGATACTAAACATGCGAAAGAAGTTATCTTTATGATTGACGATATTGATGGTGTTTACAGAACAGAAACAATGATTTCATTAGAGGAAAGTATAAACGATAAGAAGCGTTTGATGCATACTATTTTCAAAAATATGTAAGAACTTTTCTTGAATGCTATATTAAAATATAACCTCAAGTTTATTCTTGGGGTTTTTTTATGACTAATTAACCAACCAACTATAACACGATTATGTATACGTTGCCAAAAATTGAACGCTTTAATCAAGACGTTCTCTCAAAATATCACATTTATAATAGTGTTTTCATAACATTACCTTTTGACTCTATAGATAATACAGGAGTTTTACTTCCTTTATTTACAGAGACTTGCGAAACGGGCTTTAAAAAACAAGAAACACCAAAAGAGATCGTAGATTTCTTTTCTAATAAATTCTTAAACAATACTTCTGAAGATGAAAAAATCGATCTTATGTTTCGATTTATTCAGTATATAGAACGTCAAATTGTATTGTTTGATGCTATTGAAGATGCTGCTTTTCCAGAAGTTAACAACATGGAAGGGCGTGGATCTCTTCGTGATATTAAGGAGAAATCTGATGCTAAAGAGAAAGATGACGAATTGGTAGAGTTTCTAGAAAACTTTAACGTTCGTACAGTTTTAACAGCGCATCCTACTCAGTTTTATCCTGGACCCGTTTTAGGAATTATAAATGACTTGACGGAAGCTATTCGTCAGAACGATTTACTTCAAATTAAACAATTACTAGCTCAATTAGGAAAAACGCCTTTCATTCAGAAAGAAAAACCAAATCCTTATGATGAAGCAGTAAGCTTGATCTGGTACCTAGAAAATGTATTTTATGCTACAGCAGGAGAAATTGTGCATTATTTGCAGAAGAACATTTTAAATGGAAATCCAATTCATAATCAATTAGTAAAATTGGGTTTCTGGCCAGGAGGTGATCGTGATGGAAATCCTTTTGTTACTACCGATATTACACTTAAAGTTGCAGATCGTTTACGTACCTCAATTTTGAAGTGCTATTATGTAGAAATGAGAAATTTAAAACGTAAGCTAACTTTCTCAGGTGTAGATGATTTAGTAGCAGAACTTGAACATAAACTTTACCGTTCTGTGTTCTATTCTAAAGGAGATATTTTTATTACTTTAGAAGAATTATTGACTCAACTAAACAAAATTAGAGATATAATTATTGAGAAACATCAATCTTTATATTTGGATGAATTAGATGCGCTTTTAGTAAAAATTAATTTGTTCGGATTCCATTTTGCAACTTTAGATATTCGTCAGAATAGTAAAATTCATAATGCCGTTTTCAAAGATGTAGTAGATTACTATTTGAACTCTGGTTCAGATGTTTTCCCAAAGAATTATTTCGAATTGACAGAAGATCAAAAAATTGATGTTTTATCGAAAGTTAAAGGAAATCTAAATCCAGTCGATTTCGAAAATGAAATCACCAGATATACTTTAGAATCTGTTCAAGCTATTAAAACCATTCAGCAGAATAATGGTGAAGAAGGAGCGAACCGTTATATTATCAGTAATAACGAAAGCGCGCTGAATGTGATGGAAACATTTGCGATGATTCGTTTGAATAATTGGGAAAAACCAACAGTTGATATTATTCCGCTTTTTGAATCTGTAGACGATTTACAAAATGCACATGCCATTATGGAGCAATTGTATACCAATCCAGAATATGCTAAGCATTTAAAATCAAGAGGAAATAAGCAAACTATAATGCTTGGATTTTCTGACGGAACTAAAGATGGTGGCTATTTAATGGCAAACTGGAGTATTTATCAAGCTAAAATTTCATTGACTAAAATTTCTAGAGAATACGGAATTAAAGCTATTTTCTTTGACGGACGTGGTGGGCCTCCAGCTCGTGGCGGTGGAAAAACACATAAATTCTATGCTTCTTTAGGTCCAAAAATTGAAAACAACGAGATTCAGATTACAGTTCAAGGTCAGACTATTAGCTCTAATTTTGGAACTTTAGATTCTTGCCGTTACAATATCGAAAACTTATTGAGTGCTGGTGTTACCAATCAAGTATTTAGTAAAGAGAAAAATGAACTGACAGCTGATGAAACTCAAATTTTAACGGATTTGGCTAATTTAGGTTATGAGAAATATTTAAGTTTCAAAAACCATCCAAAGTTTATTCCGTATTTAGAAAAAATGAGTACGCTGAAATATTACTCAAAAACCAACATTGGAAGCCGTCCTTCAAAAAGAAGTAAATCTGAATCTTTAGATTTTGCTGATTTAAGAGCAATTCCGTTCGTAGGTTCATGGAGTCAATTAAAGCAAAACGTTCCAGGATTTTTTGGAGTAGGTTCGGCTTTAAAACATTTTGAAGAATCTGGTCAATGGAATAAAGTAAGCGATTTATATCACAATTCATTGTTTTTCAAAACTTTGCTTGAAAACAGTATGATGTCATTAGCAAAATCATTCTTGCCTTTGACAGCTTACATGAAAAATGATCCTGAGTTTGGCGAATTCTGGCAGATTATTTACGATGAGTTCTCAGAAACAAAACGTCTTTTGTTGAAAATTGCTGATCATAAAACATTGATGGAAAATTATCCTGATGGTATTGCTTCTATTCAAATAAGAGAGCGTATTGTTTTACCTTTATTGACAATTCAGCAATATGCTTTATTGAGAATCAATGAGCTAAACAAAGAACAAACTCCTGATGAAGAATTGATTAAAGTTTATGAGAAAATCGTAACGAGATCACTATTCGGAAATACGAATGCAAGTAGAAACTCAGCTTAAAAAAATAAAAAATGAGAGCATCAGAATTATTGGAAAATGAATATTCAGGTCATTTTGGAACTTACATTAAAGCAGCTGGAGATGGTATTTTAATTGAAGAATTGGAAATTTCTCTTCATGAGTTCATTCGATTTGTTCAAAATATTCCAATGGATAAATTTGATTATCGCTACGCAGAAGGGAAGTGGACAATCAAAGATATTATTCAGCACGTAATAGATACGGAGAGAATTTTTGCTTATCGTGCTTTGCGTTTTTCAAGAAACGACAAAACGCCTTTACCAAGCTTTGAAGAAAATGATTATGCAGATAATACAAATTCAAACAGCAGAAGTATTCAAGATCTGCTTACTGAATTTTCAGCGGTAAGACATTCGACTTTATTGTTTTACAAAAGTTTATCTGAAGAACAGTTGAAGAGAATTGGTACTGCATCTAATAATCCGATTTCTGTTCGTGCTTTAGGTTTTGTCATTATTGGACATCAAAAACACCATCAGAAAGTTTTTGAGGAACGATATTTGTAAAATATACTTTATAACAAAAAAAACTGTACTTTTTTAAGTACAGTTTTTTTGCTTTTAGAAATAGGGCTTCGACTTCGCTCAGCCTGACAATATAATTTATGAATGATCTGTCGGGCTGAGCGAAGTCGAAGCCTTTTTATTCTGTTTGATGCTTTCTCTCCAGGAACGCCAATCCAAATCTAATCTTGTCATAAGACATTTTTTCTTCAAAGTAATCGAAGTAAGGTCTTAATGCATTAGGACTTTCTAATTCAATCTGAGCTTTTTCAATTTGAAGAATTTCCTCTTCCGAAACAAATTGACTTAAATCTATATCATTTCCGTCAACGTATAATTTAGCCAAATGAGAAATAATTGTAGTTTCGCCCAGATTTCGTTGCTCAGCAATTTCCTTAACAGAAAGTCCGCTTTGAAATAATTCTAGCGTTTTTTTATAAGTATTCTCTTTTTTCTCCTTTTTGACAACCGATTTGTTTCGTTGAAATTCGATGATAGCATTTATAAAATCCGCGCCGTATTTTTCTAGCTTGGCTTTACCGACACCTTCAACTGCCAAGAAGTCTTCATCTGACATTGGTCTTAAAACTTCCATTTGCCTCAATGAAGCATCGCTAAAAATAACATAAGCAGGAACTTCTTCTTCTTGAGCAATTTCGTAGCGTAGTTTTCTAAGCATTTCAAAAAGAGAATTTTTAGCTGCTTTTGGTTTTGCTTCCTTAGCTTCGTTTTTGTCAATTACTTTTTTGACAACTGTTGTCAATTTCACTTTTTCTCCTTCAAATAAAACTTTCTTAGCAAAAGGAGTAAGCAAAATTTTATTATGCTGATGAAAAGCAATTTCGCAATATCCTAAATTGATAAGTTGAATAAGATATTGATTCCAATCATACCAAGAAACATCAGCGCCAATTCCGTACGTTTTTAGCTCTTGATAATTTTTTTCGTAGATATATGCGTTTCTCGAGCCTCTCAAAAAATCGACAATTACAGCTAGAGGTTCAGATTCTTTTAATCGTACAATTGCAGATAAGGCTTTTTGCGCTAGAATCGTCCCATCGAAAAAAGTTGGCGGATTTTTGCAAATATCGCAGTTTCCGCAATTTTCAGTTACCAGTTCGCCAAAATAAGACAGCAGAATTTTTCTGCGACAGCTTACAGCATCGGCATATTGCTTCATGCGATCTAATTTTGCAAGCTGAATATCCGAGTTCAATCCTTCAGATGCAAATTTCTGCAATTGAATTACATCGGCGTAGCTTTCAAACAAAACGGTTTCAGCTGGTAAACCGTCACGTCCAGCACGTCCAATTTCTTGGTAATAGCCTTCTATATTTTTTGGAAGATTGTAATGAATAACCCAGCGAACATTCGATTTGTCAATTCCCATTCCGAAAGCAATAGTAGCACAAACTACTTGACAATCGTCATTAATAAATTGATCCTGAGTTTTCGCACGCGTTTCATTATCTAAGCCTGCATGATATGCTTTAGCTTCAATTCCGTTCTTTTTGAGTTTTTCAGCAAGTTCTTCTGTAGTTTTACGACTCAAGCAATAAATTATTCCAGATTCATTGGGTTTGTTTTCGATAAAATCAATGATTTGCTTAACGCGATCCAAAGCAGGACGAACTTCCAGACTCAAATTTGCTCTATCAAAAGAAGCGATAAACGTTTTTGGATTCTTAAGATTTAATTGCTTGGTTATATCTGTTCGTGTTGCTTTGTCAGCAGTCGCAGTTAAGGCTAAAATTGGAGTAGAAGGGAAACGACTTTTCAAATAACCCAAATTAGTATAAGCAGGTCTAAAGTCATGACCCCAAGACGAAATACAATGTGCTTCATCAATTGCTATTAAGCTAATGTTCAACTCATTGAAAGCCATATCCAAATAAGAAAGACTTTCAGGGGCGATATAAACTAACTTAAAATGATTTGTTTTTAAATTATCAATATAATATTGCTGCTCTTGAGAAGATTGGCTGCTATTAATAAAACAAGCAGAAATTCCGTTTGTCTTTAAACTATCAACCTGATCTTTCATTAATGCAATCAAAGGTGATATAACAACTGTTATTCCTGGTAGAATTAAAGCTGGTAGTTGAAAACATATTGATTTTCCACCTCCAGTGGGCATAATTGCCAAGGTATCTTGTCCAGATAATATGGTATTAATTATGGTTTCTTGATTGGGTCTGAATCTTTCGAAACCAAAATTTTCTTTTAGTGTCGTATGTAGAATTTCTGAAGTCATAGGCATATATTTTTTATTCAAGATTTAAATGTAAAAATAATCCTATAAAAATAAAAATATAAATTGGTTTTGTTGATTTCTTGTGTGTCATAAAAAAAAGGAACTCCCAATAGAGTTCCTTTTTTTTTATTAAAAAGAAAATGAATTAATCTTCATCGTCTTCGTCTTCTTCTTCATAATCAGTATCTGCTTTGTCATCATCATCGTCATCATCGTCACCACCGTCAGTATCTGGCTTGTCAAGATTATCATCATCTTCGTCATCGTCATTGCTAATATCATCATCAAGATCAATACCTTTAACTGGCGCAATTGCATCTACATCAACATCTAAATCATCATCTTCATCGTAGTTTTCAATTCTGTCAGCAAGTTTAGTACTAATTTTTACCAAGTAAATTGTATCTTCAGTACGAACCTCTACAGCTTCAACCAATTCGTTTTTAGCATTTCTAAAACGGATAACATCCGAATCATCATAACCGTCAGGAAATTTTTCAACCAAAAGGTTTAAAATTTCGTTGGTAAGTTTGGCGTAGTCTACTATAACTCTTTTCATAAATTATCTTATAAATCTAATAAGTATGCAAAAATTAACGGCGCAACGATTGTAGCATCCGATTCAATAATAAATTTTGGGGTTTTGATGTCTAATTTACCCCAAGTGATTTTTTCATTTGGAACTGCTCCAGAATAAGATCCATAACTAGTTGTTGAATCTGAAATTTGGCAGAAATAACTCCAAAATGGAACATCGTGCATTTCCATATCTTGGTATAGCATTGGCACTACACAGATAGGGAAGTCACCCGCGATACCACCACCGATTTGGAAGAATCCAATTCCGTTTGAACTGTTTTTAGAATACCAATCCGCAAGGAAAGTCATGTATTCAATTCCAGATTTCATAGTAGACGCTTTTAATTCTCCTTTAATTACGTATGAAGCAAAGATGTTCCCCATTGTACTATCTTCCCATCCTGGAACGATAATCGGTAAGTTTTTCTCTGCAGCTGCATACATCCAGCTATCTTTTAGATCAATTTCATAATATTCTTCTAAAACGCCAGACAACAACATTTTATACATAAATTCATGTGGGAAGTAACGCTCACCTTTGTCATCAGCGTCTTTCCAAATTTTGTAAATATGTTTTTGTAAACGACGGAAAGCTTCATGCTCAGGAATACAAGTGTCTGTAACACGGTTTAATCCTCTTTCTAATAAAGCCCACTCATCTTCTGGTGTTAGATCACGATAGTTAGGAACTCTCTCGTAGTGAGAGTGAGCTACTAAATTCATGATGTCTTCTTCTAAGTTTGCTCCAGTACATGAAATAATATGCACTTTGTCTTGTCTGATTACTTCGGCAAAAATTTTACCAATTTCTGCTGTACTCATTGCGCCAGCCATACTTACCAGCATTTTAGCACCATCAGCTAATTGCTGCTCATAAGCTTTTGCAGCATCTACTAATGAAGCAGAGTTAAAATGCAAATAATGTTTTTCAATAAACTGACTGATTGGTCCTTTCATTTTTTTTGTTTTTTTTTTTTGAATTAAAAAGTTTTAACCTTTTTGGATGTTAATGCAAATTAAGAATTTTTTAAGAAAAATTATTACTTAATCTGCCCTTTTTTTTACACCTTTTTTTTGTATCCTAAAATCTTTAAAACGTCGTCTGAAGTTTGTTGTTCTGAGAACACTTCGGTTGCCAGAATTCCATTTTCATCACGATCAATTAAAATATGTTTAGGCTGCGGAATCAAACAGTGGTGCAGACCTCCGTATCCTCCAATTGTTTCTTGATAAGCGCCAGTATTAAAGAATCCAATATACAAAGGTTTCTCTTTGTTGTATTTAGGCAAATAAATGGCGTTCATATTTTGCTCAGAATTGTAATAATCGTCACTATCACAAGTCAGACCTCCTAACAGAACCCGTTCGTAAGTATCATTCCAGCGATTTACTGCCAGCATAATAAAACGTTTGTTTATAGCCCAAGTATCTGGTAAAGTGGTAATAAAAGATGAATCGATCATATTCCATTTTTCTCTATCATTTTGTTGTTTTTGATACAAAATCTGATAGATTGCACCACCGCTTTCACCTACAGTAAACGATCCAAATTCCGTAAAAATATTCGGAACATCAACTTCGGCTTCATCACAAGCAATTTTAATCTGATTGATAATTTCATCAATCATATATTGATAATCATATTCAAAGGCAAGTGAGTTTTTAATTGGAAAACCACCACCAATGTTTAAACCGTCTAGAGTAGGGCACTCTTTTTTAAGAGCAATGTATACTTTAATACATTTTACAAGCTCATTCCAGTAATATGAAGTATCGTTTATACCAGTATTAATGAAAAAGTGAAGCATTTTTAGCTCTAATTTATCATTTTCCTGTATTTGTTTTTTATAGAAAGAAACTATGTTTTTGTAACCAATACCTAATCTAGAAGTATAAAACTCAAATTTAGGTTCTTCTTCGGCAGCAATACGGATTCCGATTTTGAATTTTCCTTTAATTTCTGCCTGAAGCAAATCTAACTCTTCATAATTATCAATAATCGGAATAGTGTTCTTATGTCCGTTGTTGATTAATCTTGCAATGTTAGCAATATATTCATCTCTTTTAAAACCATTGCAAATTACATAAGTACTTTTATTGATTTTTCCATTTTCTAATAAATTCTCCACAATATTCACGTCAAATGCAGATGAAGTCTCGATGTGAATGTTATTCTTGAAAGCTTCATTCATAATGTATTCAAAATGAGAGCTTTTTGTACAATAACAATAGTAATATTTTGCTTCGTATTTATTCTTTTCCATTGATTTTCTGAACCAAGCTTTTGCTTTGTTAATATTTTCAGAAATCTGAGGCAGATAAGTAAACTTTAATGGTGTTCCATATTGTTCAACCAATTTCATCAAATCGATGTTGTGAAACAATAGGTTGTCTTTGTTTAGTTTGAATTCCTCTTGTGGAAAGTAGTATGTTTGATTTATTAGATCAGAATATTTTGTATTCATTTATTTGTCAATGTTTAGAGATTGTAATTTTACTTAATGTTAGGCTTTCTGGGGCTTAATCTTAAATTCAAACTCTAATATTGGCAAATATAATTGGCAGTTTTTCATGCTCAGCTTTAGTACATTGGAAAACATCAAAACAAAACGGGCTTTTACTATTATAGAAACGGTTCAACATTCTTAATAAAGAACTATTGAGTCTGTTTCTGTAAGAGCTAAAGTGCCTTTGCTGATTCTTTGTTTTCATGGGGCAAATGTAAAAAATAATATATACCAAATGCAATGCTTTTGATTAAAAAAAGTTTAAGATTTATAATCCTCAAACGCTTCTAGAATCAATTTATTTTCAACGGATTGGTTAATTTTTATTTTTCCGATTCCTTCAATCAATGCAAATTGAATTAAACCGTATTCATTTTTTTTGTCGTGAATTAGCAATTCTAAGATCGGATCGATATCTTTTTCTTCAAAAATTACATCGTCATAAATGTCTTTAATCACTGCTTTAATCTCTCTATATTCTTCTGCAGAAATTAATCCTTTTTGAAGAGAAATATAACTTTCCAAAATCATTCCAACCGCTATGGCTTCTCCATGTAGTAAAGTTGTTTTTTCTTCACTTTCTAGAAAATATCCTTCAATGGCATGTCCTAAGGTATGTCCGAAGTTTAAAGCTTTACGGATGTTTTTCTCAGTTGGATCCTGAATAACGATTTCATTCTTGATTTCAACAGAACGATAAATCAATTGATCTAATTCATCAAAAACAATCGATTTTAAATCTGAAAATTGTCTCCAGTATGGCGCATCATATATTAACCCGTGTTTTAGCATTTCTGCCAAACCAGAACGCATTTCACTTTGCGGTAGAGTTTCCAAATATTGTGTGTCAATTAAAACCATTTGAGGTACGTTGATAACGCCAATCTGATTTTTAAGATTTCCTAAGTCAACACCAGTTTTTCCCCCAACAGAAGCATCAACCATAGATAATAATGTAGTAGGGATATTAATGAAATTTACACCTCTTTTAAAAGTAGAAGCGACAAAACCTCCTAAATCTGTAACAACACCACCTCCTAAATTAATAACTAGCGATTTTCTATCTGCACCAAGTTCTGTCAATATATTCCAGATTTCAATACAAGTCTCAATATTTTTATTTGCTTCTCCAGCTTCAAATTCAATAATTTCGATCGCTAAATCTGTCTCTAATATAGGAATAAATTTAGGCAAACAATGTTCATTGGTCTGATCATCTACGATTATAAATATATTAGAATATTTATTCTCTCTCAAATGTTTATTTAAAGCTTCGTAAGCATTCTGGTTAAAATGAACGAGATAATTATTGGCTTGAATAGATTCCATAATTCTTTAGTTAATTAAAACCGCAAAATAAGGCATTTTAAAACAAATAATATTCATACTTTAATTCTAATTTGTTTAAAAACGAATCATTCTAAATTAATAAAACATTTTAGATCGCTAGTATTTACATTTTATTTCATGCAGTTTTCATTAATCGCTTGTTGCGACGTAGCATAGTTTTTATTTTTGGCTATATTAAAATATTTGCATGCGTTGGATTTATCGTTTTCATTTAGATAGCAAATTGCTAAAAAATATTCTGTTTTTCCGTCATTTAAGCCTGGATATTTTAATGCATCCAATAAAAAACTTATTCCTTTCTTATATTCTCCTATTTTCAAATAGTGGAAACCAATATTCTGAGCTGCATATATACTTTTTGAATCAATTTTTAGAGCTTTTTTAAATGATAAAAGAGCTTGATCCATTTTTTTTCGTTCTTCAAATTTTTGCCCTTCTGTAATGTAATATGCTATCAAAAGATCATTCTTTCGTTTTTCAAATACAGCCTGTTCATTACCATTTAACGCAATAGAGTTAGATTGTTTGGCTGAAACGTAATTTTTATTTTTTGATAATTGAAAATACTTATCTGCATTTACTTTATCATTTAGGTTTAGGTAACAAATTCCGATATAATATTCTATCCTTCCATTATCTGACCCAGGATATTCTAGTGTTTTTTTGAAAAACTTAATAGCTAAATCATTTTTTCCTGTATTATAATAACAGAAACCTATATTCTGCAGTACATATATATTTTGAGAATCGATTTTTAAAGCTTTTTGATATAATTCAAGTTCTTTATCTCTTTTTCCTTGCTCTCCAAAAACCTGACCTTCAACAATATAATTTGTAACTAAGGAACTGTTTTTTTGTTTTAAAAGAGTACTGTCATTTGGTAGAACTTTTAATCCTTGATCTATAAAATTGATCACTCTTTTATAATTTGCACCTGAATTTTGTAAGCCACGAGCAGAGAGTGCCCAAGCATCAGGCTCATTTCTATACTTAGTATATAGGTTATGCTGTTTTATAATCTCAATAGTATCTCTTTTTAATATTGCGAAGTTCATTGCGGCCTTAAATAAAGCATAATTTCTTGGCCTTAAATAAAAAGCTCTTTTAGAATAAATGTAAGCACTATCTATATTTCCTTTCTGCGAAGAAATTAGTTGTTTATAAAAATCTATCCTTCCTGAATAAGGATTGATTTTACTTGCTTTGGCGAAACATTTAAAAGCTTTTTCGTAATTTTTCTCACGAACATAATAGATTCCTGCGTATTCATAAAATGCTTCAGAGCTACTAAATGTATTTGGATACTTTGGCATTCGATTTATTACTTCGTCTCCAGTAAGAACCCCTTTTTCATTCATGTTAATATTATCAGTAGCAATTAAATACTCCAAATTTGAAGCTTTATATATTAAATATGCCGAATAACTTGTTGCTAATGATACTGAAATTAAAATTGCTGATATAATTTTAACAGTTTTAATTCTTCCTAAATTAGTATTATTACAATTAATCAAAACAGTGAAAGCAAGGAATAAGGCGAAAAATATTGCCATTGTAGGCCTGTACATAGGGAAGTTGAAAATGGAATCGACACCATATACGACAACCAGCATTAAAGTCAAAAGTGCAAATAACTTAATTGTGGAATCCTTTGTTTTTATGACATTATTTAAATTAATTATGAAAAGCAAAACAAATAGGGAAAAATAAATAAGACCGTTTAAAATTCCTGTTTCTGCTAATATTTCTAAGAAATCATTGTGGGCATGAAGCGAAACGTTAGAATCGTTAGAAGTAGTTCTTTCATAAGGAATAGATTCAACTTGATAATTACCTAATCCAATTCCCAAAATAGGGCTTTTTTTACCCATTTTTATGACATTTCCCCAAAAAGTTAACCTAGCTTGTGATGAAGCATCCTTTGTATTAATCTGAGAAACTCTATTTTCCAATGATACATATCGTCCTATATCTTTAGATTTTTCAAAAATTGAATTTGCAAATAGAATGGCTATTAAAACAGGAATTATTAAATATATAATTTTTACAAAACTCAATCTGCTAAATGAATCTTTTAGTAAATAAATGATATAAATAAAATAGATTAAAAAAAGATTGATTAAAGGTGTCCTTGCACCAGTTAGAAAAATTACTGCGGTTACAGAAAATAATGCGGCGAGAAGAAACCATTTTTTATATCCTTTATAATGTGTAATTCCAAGCAGTAAAAATGGAACCTTTATTGTAAGACTTGCCGCAAGGATATTTATATTCCCAGTGTTACCTTTCATTGCATTTAAAAGATCAATTATTGAAGCATGTCTTGGTATTACGATAAAGTGGGCTAGTTGCTCCCAAGCCTGAAAAAAACTACTAATTCCTACAATTAAAATAATCTTATAAAGTAGATCTAATTTATCCTTAAGTAGAATTGTAAGGTTTATAAATAAACAAAAAACAATTACAATTTCAGTAAATTTTGTATAGACCAATGAAGTGTTCTTCGCTGTAAAAATTGATATTCCGCAAAGAACTATAAAAGCTAAATAAAGTTTAAAAATATAGCTTCGTTTTAATATGGGAAAAACTGTAGCAGATGTTATATCTGAGTTAAAGTAAAAATAAAAGCCTAAAATAAGGTTTATAACTGATAAATAAAGAAATTGCGGATTTATGATTTCCAAACTTTTAAAATAAGGGAAAAAATCAATTGCAAGCAGTGAAATTATAACTGCAAGAACTGTGAAATTTGATGTTGTTTCTTTTCTCTTTGTTTCATTAATTATTCGATCAATTGCATTTGCATTCATACCTGTATTTTTTTTGCAAAAATAACAAAAAAACAAAGTATATTCTTACTTTTTTAATTTAGATTTTATTTTAGTTACATTTCAGTTAAAAAAAATCTTATTTTAGGTATTGAGAAAATTGAAAAATATGATACCATTTACTAAATAATATTCAAAACACTCTATATCTTTGCACAAAAACTAAACTTAATGGAAAAAATATTCGATAACACTCAAGTTGCTTTTTCACTTAAAAGTGATACAGAACTTGACAGGGCTTATTTTCTTTTTAAAATGATAGACAGTGAGCCTTTAGTTCGTATTGGAACTGCTGTTACTAATTTCGCAATCAAAGCACATCTTCCAGTTGAAGGATTAATTCGTGCAACTGTTTTTGATCACTTTTGTGGTGGTGTAAACGAAAACGACTGTCTTACTGTTGTAGATAAAATGTTTACAAAAGGCGTTTCGTCTGTTTTGGATTATTCTGTTGAAGGAAAAGAAGAAGAGGAGCAATTCGATGCTGCATTAGAAATGACTTTAAGAACTATTGATTTTGCTAAAGAACGTTTAGCAATTCCGTTTGCAGTTTTTAAACCAACAGGTTTAGGTCGTTTTGAATTGTATGAAAAACTAGGAGAAAAACAAACTCTTAATCCCGCAGAACAAGCAGAATGGGATAGAGTAGTGGCTCGTTTTGATAAAGTTTGCGGTGAAGCTCATAAAAAAGATGTTGCGTTGTTAATTGATGGTGAAGAAAGCTGGATGCAAGATGCTGCTGATGATTTGGTAACCGATATGATGCGTAAATACAATAAAGAAAAAGCGATTGTATTTAATACTTTGCAAATGTACCGTTGGGATCGTTTAGATTATTTGAAAAAACTTCATGAGGTTGCGAAATCCGAAGGTTTTTATATAGGAATGAAACTGGTTCGTGGTGCTTACATGGAAAAGGAAAACAAAAGAGCCGAAGAAAAAGGTTATGTTTCTCCAATCTGCGTTTCTAAAGAAGCTACCGATATCAATTACGATAATGCTGTACAATATATGTTAGAGCATATTGAAAAAATGGCCATTTTTGCAGGAACTCACAACGAATTGAGCTCTTATAAATTAATGGAAATGATGGTTCAAAAAGGAATCGCCAAAAATGATTCTAGAATTTGGTTCGGACAATTATACGGAATGAGTGATAATATTAGCTACAACTTAGCAGAAAATGGCTATAACGTTGCTAAGTACTTACCATTCGGACCTGTAAAAGATGTTATGCCATACTTGATTCGTCGTGCAGAAGAGAATACTTCTGTTGCGGGTCAAACTAGCCGCGAATTATCTATGATTAAAGCAGAACGTAAACGTAGAAAAGGGAAATAAGTTTACTAGTTATTCAGTTCTCAGTTTACAGTATTCAGTTATATAGAAAAAGCTTCAATGAAAATTGAAGCTTTTTTGTTTGGAATTTGGATTTTATAAAATTGGAATTTCCTTTTTAAGAGTTACTAAACTGTAAGTTGCTTAAATTCTTATAAATTCCGTTTTCTAAGTTTATTAATTCCTGATGTGTTCCTTCTTCAGAAATTCTTCCGTTATCTAAAACTAAGATTTTGTCTGCATTTCTAATGGTAGAAAGCCTGTGCGCAATAATAATGCTTGTTCTTCCTTCCATTAAAACTTCTAAAGCTTCTTGAACTAGTTTTTCGCTTTCACTATCTAAAGAAGAAGTGGCTTCGTCTAATATCAAAATGCTTGGATTTTTAAGCAAAGCTCTCGCAATTGCGATACGCTGACGCTGACCTCCAGAAAGTTTAACTCCTCGTTCTCCAACCAAAGTTTCAAATTTCTCAGGGAAGCCATCTACAAAATTAAAAGCATTAGCTTGTTTAGCGGCAGCTATAATTTCTTCTTCTGAAGCGTTTGGATTTCCATAAGCGATATTTTCTCTAATTGTTCCACCAAACAAAATAACATCTTGAGGAACGATACTCATATTGCCGCGAAGATTTTCTAAATCATAATCGTAAATATTTTTTCCATCAACTAAAATTTCTCCCGAAGTAATGTCGTAAAAACGCAATAAAAGCGAAGAAATAGTAGATTTTCCTGCTCCACTTTGTCCAACGATTGCTATTTTCTGGCCGAATTCGGCATTGAAATTCACATCTTTTAAAACCTGAACTTCCTTTCTTGAAGGATAACTAAAAGCAACGTTATTGAAAGCTACATTTCCTTTTATTTTTTCAACTGCCGAAAGTCTTGGCTTAGCATTGATTTCTTCTGGAGTTTCTTCTAATAATTCAAAAACACGCTCTGTTGCGCCAACTGCTTTTTGAATTTGCGCGTACATTTCTGCAATTCCACCAAAAGAAGCACCAATAAATGTAGTATATAATACAAACGAGATTAAATCACCAACACCTTCAACTTCTCCTTTAATCGTTAATGTGATTCCGTACCAAACAACAGCTACGACACATCCGAAAAGGCAAAGAATAATAAATGAAGCAAAATAACCTCTGTATTGACCACCTTTAATAGCGATTTTTACAATTTCTCTAATCTTGTTTTTATAACGCTGAATTTCGTACCATTCGTTAGCAAATGCCTTTACATTGCTAATTCCTTGCAGCGTTTCTTCAACTATAACCTGGCTTTCGGCAACTTTATCTTGTGTCTTTTTTCCGTATTTACGAATAAATCTTCCAAAGATGACAGCAGCAACTGCTACAATAGGCACAATTGCCAGCATCATTAAGGTTAATTTAGGACTAATGCTTCCTAAGATTACAAAACCTCCAATAATTAAAATAAACTGACGCAGAAACTCTGCAATAGTGGTGCTGAAAGTATCTTGCAATTGCGAAATATCGGCACTGATTCTACTATTAAGTTCTCCAACACGTTTTTGAGAATAAAACGACATGGGTAATTTTATCAGATTCTCATATAATGCAAAACGAATATTAGAAAGAGAGTTTTCGGTAAAATTTACAAACAATGAAATTCTGAAAAACGAGAAAATTGCCTGAAGTCCGAGAATTACCATTAAACCAAGAGCAATTTCGTTTGCTTTAGAAAGGTCTTTATTCGTAACGCAATCAACCAGCATTCCCATCAATTTAGGAAAGGCTAGGGCAGTGGCGCTTGTTAAAAATAAGAAAATCAAACCTAGGAAAAATTTCCATTTGTGGTTTTTAGCGTATTTAAAAATTCGGAGAGCTTTTTGAAGGGAGTTAGAGTTTAATTTAGCTTTAGGTAAATCATTTTCTTGAAATCTTGCCATTTGAATATACAATTAAGGTACGCAAAGGTATGACTATAGCAAATGAATACAAAAAGAATATTCTGAATTAGCTTTCGAGCATTGAATTTTTAACTTAAATTTAGAAATTGCAGATTTTTTTGCTTTTTTAATTCGCTGAAAAATAGTTTTCTAGATATTTTTATTGATGTTTTTTTTACTTTTTTCAAAAAAAGGCTTGGAAATATAAAATCTAGCTGTATATTTGCACTCGCAATCACAAACGATAGCAACCTAGTAAAATAGGGCGATTAGCTCAGCTGGTTCAGAGCACCTCGTTTACACCGAGGGGGTCGGGGGTTCGAACCCCTCATCGCCCACAAAAATATCCTTAAGAAATTAAGGATTTTTTTTTGAATTTCCTGAATGCAATAAATTGTAATTAGCAATCAGATTTTGGGGAGATACTCAAGCGGCCAACGAGGGCAGACTGTAAATCTGCTGTGTGAACTTCGCAGGTTCGAATCCTGCTCTCCCCACAAAGAAACGAAAATCCTGTAAGTCTTTTGATTTACAGGATTTTTCTTTTTAGCAGCTTATTTTATTTCTATACTTCCGCACAAAATTTCTTTACCGCTTATTTTATAAAAAAGATTTTGTCCCTTTAAACTAAGTTCTGTCAAATGTTAGATTATATTTTTTGGAGGAAACTGGAATTATATAAAAAAAGACCCTATTTTGATACTTTAAAGTCTTAATAGGCAAAAATATAGATTCAATTCATCTTTAATTTTGCAACTCCAAAAATTAAAAATTTGATGTTATGACTGAATTGACTATACCTGATTCTTTATTGATAAAAAAGTACGTAGCAGGTAACGAAGAAGCGCTCTCAAAATTAATTAATAGACATAAATCTAGAATATATGGTTTTATATACTCTAAGATAAAGGATACAGATATTGCAAATGATATTTTTCAAGATACGTTTGTTAAAGTAATTAAGACACTTAAAAGCAACTCTTACAAGGAAGAAGATAAATTCGTTTCTTGGGTTATGAGAATTTCTCACAATTTGATTATGGATCATTTCCGTAAAATAAAACGAATGCCAATACATAGAGATACTGATGAATTTTCCATTTTTTCTATTTTATCTGATAATTCTCCAAATATTGAAAATAGAATAATTACAAACCAGATTCAAATTGATTTAAAAAAACTCATAGAAGAACTCAATGACGATCAAAAAGAAATAGTTGAAATGCGATTATATCGTAATATGAGTTTTAAAGAAATATCTGAAGAAAAAGAAATTAGCATAAATACAGCGTTGGGAAGAATGCGTTACGCAATAAACAATCTAAGAGCAATTATTAAGAAAAATAAAATTACACTAACATAAAAAACTTATTCTATATTAGGGTAAATGGCATTGCACTAAGATTATCGAATTAACTGAGAAAGGCAATTAAAATCTAAATTTTAATTGTTTGTGTTTTAGTATTTGTAACAAATTATGCAAAATACTACTTATACTAAATCAATATATTTTTAGTATAAAAAGACAACCAATTAAACCCTCAAAAACATGAATTTATCGCAATGGCTTATTTTTATCTTAATCGTTCAAATTATCCATGGATTATCTACTTGGAAACTTTACATAAAAGCTGGCAGAAAACCGATAGAGTCATTTATTCCTTTTTACAATTTAGTTGTAATGATGAAAATTATAAAACGTCCTCTTTGGTGGGTGTTATTACTTTTCATTCCGATAATTAATCTTTTGATGATTCCTGTTGTTTGGATCGAATTTATTAGAAGCTTTGGTAAAAACTCCACAAAGGATACGCTATTGGTTTTGATAACATTTGGCTTCTATATTGCATTTTTAAACTACGATTCAAAAGATGTATCCTATATCGAAAATAGAGATTTACGCCCAAAATCCAAAACGGAAGACACCATAGGATCTCTAGTATTTGCTATTATTGTTGCGACATTGGTTCATACCTATATTATTCAGCCCTTTACAATTCCGTCTTCATCTCTAGAAAAAACATTGTATACGGGTGATTTTTTGTTTGTTAGTAAAATTAATTTTGGCGCACGAGCACCGATGACTTCGGTTGCATTACCTATGGTTCATGATTCGATTCCTGTTTTAGGTTTGAAATCTTATTTATTTAATGATGACTTTACCAAAAAGGAAAACTCAGTATTGAATAAGTTTCAGTTGCCCTATTTTAGATTTCCAGCATTAGAAGAAATCAAACGTAATGAAATTGTCGTTTTTAATCAACCCGCAGATACTTTGCGAAATATGGATAATTTTAATCCAGATCGAAACTATTACAAACCAATTGACAAGAAAACAAATTTAGTTAAACGATGTGTCGGAATAGCTGGTGATACTCTAGAAATTCGTGACGGAGATATTTATATTAATAGCAAAATATCAGTATTGCCAAAAAGCGCAAAACCTCAATATAATTTTCTAATTGATACAAAAGGACAGGCTATAAGTCAGGATGAGCTTAAGTCTTACGGAGCAAGAGAAGGTTTAAGATACGACAATGGCTATTTTGCACTAACCAATACTGGAGCTTATTTTTTGACTCTAACAGATGATGAAGCTAAGCTAATGGCAAGCAATCCTGTTGTAAAAAGCGTTAAAAAACAATTGACGCCCAAAGGCGAAGACGGAAATGTATTTCCTCATATCCGTTCATTGGGTTGGAATATCGATAATTATGGCCCGATTTATATTCCGAAGAAAGGAAAAACCGTAAAATTAAATAAAGAAACGTTGCCTTTTTACAAACGAATAATCAAAGAGTATGAACATAATAGTTTAAAAGTTA
Organism: Flavobacterium tyrosinilyticum; assembly: GCF_023656565.1. Taxonomy (GTDB): domain Bacteria; phylum Bacteroidota; class Bacteroidia; order Flavobacteriales; family Flavobacteriaceae; genus Flavobacterium; species Flavobacterium tyrosinilyticum. The sequence continues at coordinate 1,460,308 of NZ_JAMOKG010000002.1, read as the reverse complement.
AAGGCAACCAAATTGTAATAAACGGAAAACCAAGCGACACTTATACTTTTAAACAAGATTACTATTGGATGATGGGAGATAATCGCCAAAATTCTCTAGATGCAAGATTCTGGGGATTTGTTCCTTTTGATCACGTAATTGGAAAACCCGTATTTATCTGGTTTAGCTGGGAGAAAAATGCCTCTGGTATAAACAAAATAAGATGGAATCGTGTTTTTTCTGTAACAAATGGAAACGATGAACCTAAATCATATTTAATTCATTTTTTAGTCGTTCTTGGTCTTTTTATGATAGGAAACAAATTGATAAAAAGTAGAAAAAAACAATAGGTTTTAAACACATAAAAAACTTCTTAATTTCTTAAGGAGTTTTTTTATGCTATATTTTTAAGCTTTATACTTCTATTTGTTTTGAAAAGAAATTATCCATTGATACTTTATATTTTGGCAAAGCATAATCAATTATTTCTTCTCTCATCTTGTTATATTTTTCAATATGATTTTTCAATATTGCCTCGTCATCATACATTTTTGAATACTTCTGTTTTGCCATTTGAGTAATTTTAGAAATATCGTTTAGCTTTAAATAAATGATTTCAGAAAGTGTATAGTTATTAATCTCTAGGCATTCTTCAAATTCTTTAAATTGATTAACATCTCCTATTCCTGCTGTAAAAACATTCATTTTTCCCTTATAAATCATAGATAACCAAAATGATTGCCATAATGCTGTCGGAATCAATTCTCCGTTATCTATATAGCTATTAATTTTAGTTGCAATAGCATGATCACTCTTTAAGAAATCATTTTTAATTCGGTCTTCTGAAATAATATTTAACTCTTTTTCAGAATGTAGGATTTTGTCAACTGGAGGACATACAACTTCAGATATATTAAAACGAAAAATTATTTTTACTTCAGTCATTTTACTTTTGCTTTCATTTTAGCGAAAATAGGAATTAAAACGTTGATTTTTACAAATCGTCAATTATAGAGTTCCTATATTAGCAACAAAATGATTTACATTTATCTCACTTTTCAACTTAAATCTCAGATATAAATTTTAAACTTAAAAATTGGCGAAAAAATCAAACCGAAATTGGTATTTTATATTTATAGGAATTCTGATGTTGTATTTTGGGTTATCTAATAATGTGACATCCAAAAGAACAGAATTGCAAAAAATTACGGTAGAACTGGAAAACGACATCGCCAGTGCAAAGGGTAGAAGCACTGCCGATTATAAATTTTGGACAAAAACCTTTAAGAATCGATTTAATATTTTGAATGCAAGTGTTTCCAAAGGTAAACAGGATGCTGTGGCAAATTTAAAAAAGGGACAAAAAGTCGATTTATTAATCAAATCATCAGATTTTGAAAATCTTTCTGAAGGCAAGAATGAAATTACGGTAATCGGCCTTAGTTTAAACGGAAATTCTTTAATGACACCAGATGAATTTTACCATAATCGAGAGTGGTATAAAATTCGACAAGGCCTATTTGCGCTCTTTTTAGGCTTTATGCTACTATTAAATGGCTTGGCAAAAATTCCGCAGAAGATTAATTATATTCTTATTGGAATTTTTATTGCAGCCATAGCCATTATGCGATTTTTTGAGATAGGTATATACTAATTTTTAAACTTTAAAACGATTGCAGATCTTTAGAAAAAGCAATACATTACAACAATATAAAAAACTACAATACACAAGACAAATGAAAGAGCACAAAGACTGGTCAATAGATGAAATTCAGAATGTTTGGAAGCTGGTTTCAAAACTTCATAACGGACAAAAGTATGGCGGATTTAATGAGGACGAACAAGTTGAATATCTCAATCATATCGGAGGTGTTGTTTTTGAGATTATAAATGCTGCTCGATTTACTGAAAACATGAATGTTGATCTGGCAATCAAATGCGCTATGCTTCATGATACAATAGAAGATACTGAAATGAAATATGAAAAAGTGGTTGACTTATTTGGCGGTCAGGTAGCATCTGGAGTTCTTGCTTTAACTAAAGATGATAGAATCAAAGATTCTTCAGAAAAAATGATGGATAGCTTAAGAAGAATCAAACAACAACCCATAGAAGTTTGGGCGGTTAAAATGGCCGACAGAATTTCAAATCTATACGAACCACCTTTTTATTGGAATGATGATAAAAAACTAAAATACATTGCCGAAGCCGAAATTTTACACAATGAACTGAAAGACGGAAACGAATATTTGGCAAACCGATTGAAACTTAAAATAAATGAATATCATCGGTTTCTGAGTTCAAATCAATTCGTATAATAAAAAAAACTCCTCAATTTCTTGAGGAGTTTTTTATTATTCCTTAGTCAATCTATCCAATTCTTTCAGCAAAGTTGGAAATCTAAACTCGCCGGCCATGCTCTCCACTTTTTTGTAGGCTTCATCCAAATCAATTCCGATAGAAGTTATGTATAAAGGTTTCTTGCTTTCGCCTCTATATAGTGCTTTTTTATTCTTTTCTATAGAAGCAAAATTCGTTTTGGCAACACCAATAATCGGAATTTGTTTATTCAGTTTCTCGTATAAATAACCGCCTAGACCGTATTTGTTTTCATCGTTTAAATAAACAAAACCATCAACTACTATAACCTCTATAGTCGACAAATGTATTTGTTTTAATAAGCTCAGGATACAAGGCAATTCTCTTTTGTAGAATTCTCCGGGTATATATTCTTCTACGTTATCTATTATTTCTGAATGAACTTTGAAGTTCTTATCTTCATTCCATTCCGCAAATTCAAGGCAGATTGTTTTTGCTTTTTGATCAAAATAATAGGTGTCAAAGGCTAAGATCATATGGGTATTGTATGTTTATTTTGAATTAATTTTCTGCAATTCGGCATACATAATTTTCTTTATTTAAAGACCAATCAGCAGTGTTTTTTTATTGTAATTGATAGAATTCTTTTGAAGCTAATATAGGAAAAATCATTACTTAGGCAGTGAAAAAAATTAATTAACTTAAATAAACGATTTATTAAATTCAAAATCAAGTTTTTGAAAGATCCTAAAATAATGTAGTTTAGCTAAATTTTAGAAAACATTCTTCAAATAGTATTTCAAAATGAAATGGATTACCAGAGAGAGACCTAAAATAGATCGAATTGCCTGTCCATGGCTGATTCGAAAATTTGTCGATTCTGAATCTGAATTTATTTATGTTCCTTTTAATGACGTTATAACCAAGGCAAAGGAACTTGGCGCCATTCCGTTTGATATTCCAGATGTTGAGTTTACTCATTATAATGAAGAAAGCACTTTTGATTATATAGTCAAAAAATATGAAATTAAAGATCCAGCAATTAAGATTATTGCAGGAATTGTACGCGGCGCTGATACTGATAGGCACGAAATTGCTAAAGAATCGGCGGGACTTTGGGCCATTTCTGCTGGATTGGCTTATAATATTACCAATGATTACGAATTATTAGAAAAAGGAATGCTTTTGTATGATGCCTTATACAGTTGGGCAACACATTTATATCAGCAAAATCATTTGCAGAATAGTCCGTTTGAAAAACTATTGCATGAAGTTTATAATAAGTTTTTAAATGACAAAAAAACATCAGGCAAGACGCCGTCTTGGGTAAAGGATTTAAAGAATATAATTCAAGATCAGATTGATACTCAGTTTACTTTTGATTTAAAGAAAATTTCGAGCGAATTAGATTTGAATCCTTCATATTTGTCACGAGAATTTTCAAAACATTTTGAAGATTTGAATTTTGGCGAATACGTTAGAAAACTTCGTATTGAAAAAGCAATTCATCTCATCGAAAATTCCTCGAGTACTTTAACAGAAATTGCTTATATAACGGGCTTTTCAGATCAAAGTCATTTTACGAGAATTTTCAAACTTCATACAGGAAAAAATCCTTCTTCCTATAGAAAAAAAACAAAAAAGTAAACCAGATACAAAAGGTAAATTGGGTTCTATTTTTTGAAAACGAATGCTTATAGCTTTGTTTATCCAATCAAAAATTAGAAACAATGTCATTTAAAAGGATTTTATTTTTTACAGCACTACTTATTGGTTTTACGTCTTTTTCTCAAACTACATATCCTAAAATAGTGGGATATTTTGGTATTATGCATCCAATAGTTACTATTAACAAAGATGAAACTACTGTAAATTTTAGAGATTATTATGCTGTTGGTTTTCCAACCGGAATCAATATCTGGAAGAACGAAAAAATCGGATTCTCATTTGAAGTCGTTCCCAACATAAAAGAGGATCAAGGAACGAGCAAAGTAACCAATTTGTTATTCCATCCAGGTGTTTTGGTCGCTTTAGGAAAAGGTTACACATTTGCCGGAAGAGCCGCTTTTGAAAGTGGTGGCAGATATGGTTTTACTCCAGTTTTTAATAAAACAATTATAAAAAATACAAGCTGCAGTTACTACGTTGCTGTGCCATTGCCCGTTCGTTTTGGAAATGATCATCCTGCTAGTTTTACGGTAGGTTTTCAGTTTGGAATTGCTTTTTAATGTTCTTAAACACAATTAAACCAAGTGTTTGCCAAATTAATTGATTAATTTAGTTATCAATAAAAACTTAAGTTTATGAAAACTAAAATGATATGGGCCAACTTGGTTTCGAGCGATATACAGAAAACAATTCAATTTTATACTGCTCTTGGTTTTAAGCAAAACGGAGAAGAGACAAAGGAATTAGTTAGTTTTGTATTTGGAGAAAATGATTTTGTAATTAATTTTTTCGCGCCAAAAAGACTAGAAAATGCTATAAAAGGAAAACTATCCAACACGGCGGTAGATAACGAAATTATATTTTCTTTGTCTGCAAATAGTGTAGAAGAAGTGGATCTTTGGCACCAGAAAATAAAAGAAATAAACGGCACTATTTTCTCTGAGCCTGAAAATTTTGAGGTCGGTTATACTTTTGGTTTTTCAGATCCAGACGGACATAAATTTAATTTTTTATATTGGCCAGGAATGTAAATTTTAATTAAAGAACATCTTAATTCTAAATAATGCAAATAGTAGAATACACATTTGGAGAATTTCTTATTACAACAGACAAATCTAAACTCGACATTACTGCAATACATGATTTTTTATCTAAAGATTCTGGATGGAGCGATAATATTCCGTTAGAAAAAGTAAAAGTTTCAATTGATAATTCATTGAATTTTGGGCTTTTTCATGGAGAAAACAAATTGGTTTTGCTAGAATTATATCCGATTTTTCTACTATTGCCTATTTAGGAGATGTTTATGTTTTGGATGATTATCGCGGAAAAGGACTTTCTAAAGAAATGATGGACTGCATTATGTCGCATCCTAATTTACAAGGCTTGAGACGATGGATTTTACTGACTTCTACTGCAGAATGGCTTTATAAAAAATATGGTTTCCAGAATGTTCCTAACCCAGAAGTTTACATGGAACTTTACAATCCTAATGTTTATAAGGGCACTCAAAAAGTTTAATTCTTTTTGCCATATGGCAAATTCTCAATAAAAACTTATACTTAACTTTCGTGCATGAAAGAATTAGTTAATTATATATTGCAGTTTGGCAATTTGAATCAGCAGCAGATGGATCTGATTTTAACGAAAGCCAAAGAAAAAGAAATCAAAAAAGAGGAATATTTTTCTGAAGCTGGAAAAATAGCCGCAGAAGTTGGTTTTATCATAGACGGAATAATGCGTGTTTGTTACTACAACAACAAAGGTGAGGAGATTACTAAATATTTCATCGATGAGAATAATCTGGTTGTAGACTTAGAAAGTTTTGACAATAATATTTGCTCGTCTGCTTATGTCCAAGCGGTTACAGACTGTAAAGTTATTGTATTTTCTAAAGCCGATTGGCAGGAATTGCTTGATACAATAGTAGGCTGGGACACGATTGTGCATAAAATCATTTCGAAGGCATTAATTCAAAAAGTGGCTCGAAGAAGTCCGCTGGTTTCAGAAGATGCTACAACTCGTTATTTGTCATTTATGGAAATGTTTCCAAAAGTAATTAATAGAGTTCCGCTTTCGTATCTCGCTTCTTATCTCGGAATAACACAATCTTCCTTGAGCAGGATTAGAAAAAATATCCCTTAAAATCGTTTTTTGCCATATGGCAAATGTTTTTACTTTTTATCCATGCAACTTTGCTTCAGATAATTTTAAAACATAAAAAATGAAAATAGTATTAATTACAGGCGCAAATAGAAGCATTGGTTTAGAAACTGCTAAACAGCTCTCCAAGAAAGGATTATTTGTTTATTTAGGAACGCGTGATCTCGCAAAAGGAGAAGAAGTAGTAAAAGAACTGAATGAAAATGGATTTCAAAACATTAAAGCGATTCAAATTGATGTTACAAATGCAGCAAGTGTTTTAGCAGCAAAAAACGGCATTGAAAAAGAAAAAGGCAAATTGGACATTCTGATAAATAATGCTGGAATTCTAGGCGATATTCCGCAAGATCCTTCTACGACTTCTATCGAAAGTATTCAGAAGGTTTTTGATACGAATTTCTTCGGAGTAATAACCGTTACACAGGCTTTTCTTGAATTATTGAAAAAATCAGACAGTCCGAGAATCAGTAACATAACCTCCGGACTTGGTTCTCTTACTTTGCATAGCGATCCAACTTGGAAATATTATGCAATAAAAGCCATTTCGTACGTTTCTTCCAAAACTGCTTTAAATGCCTTTACCGTTACTTTGGCTCATGAATTAAAAGAACTGCCATTCAAAGTAAACTCAATTGATCCAGGCTACACCGCAACCGATTTTAACCATCATAGCGGACCAGGAAGCGTAGAAAGCGCTGCAAGTTTTATAATAAAACACACTTTACTAGATGAAAATGGACCAACAGGAAAATTCTTCAGTAATGATATTGAAGACGAAAGCGAAGAAAGTCCTTGGTAAAAGAAGAAAACCTTCCAAAGTCATCGATTTTGGAAGGTTTTAGCATTATAATAACGATTCGTTCTAGAGAAAAGTAGTAAATTTAACCCGTTATTAATTTTTAAGAAGCAAAACAATGTCCATTACAACTGAAGCAGAATTAGCAGGAATGAAAAAAATAAGTGAAGCTGTAGCTTTTACTTTAAAAGAAATGAAAAAATTTGCCAGACCTGGAATATCTACAAAAGAATTAGACGATTATGGCGGACAAATTTTAAATGATTTAGGAGCGAAATCTGCGCCTTATCTAACGTATGGATTTCCTGGTTGGACTTGCATTAGTGTTGATAATGAATTTTGCCATGGAATTCCGTCTGAAAAAAGAATTTTACAAGAAGGCGATTTAATCAATATCGATGTTTCTGCAGAATTAGACGGATTTTGGTCAGATAATGGAGGTTCTTTTGTAATTGGTTCAGATGTAAACGAGCATCAAAAGCTTGTCGATGCTTCTAAAGATATTTTACATAAAGCGATTCACAATATAAAAGGCGGTGTTCGTATTTCTGATATTGGTTTTTTAATTGAAACGGAAGCAAAAAAACGCGGTTACAAAGTAATTAAAAACCTAACGGGACATGGGGTAGGCAGAAGTCTTCATGAAGCGCCACATGAAATTGCGAATTATAGAGATCGTTTTAATCAAACAAGATTTAAGAAAAATTCTGTAGTAGCAATTGAAACGTTCATTTCTACTGCTTCTACATATGCTGAAACCCTAAAAGACGGTTGGACAATGGTGGGAAATAAAGGCGGATTTATGGCCCAGCACGAACATACCATTGTTGTAACAGAAGGAAAACCCATTATCTTGACAGAAATGAATGAGATTTGGAATTAAGAAAAAACATAAAATAAAAGCTCCTTTAGAAATAATGGAGCTTTTGTGTTTTTAAACAGATTTATTCTGTTTATTAAATTCGTTAACTAAATTTTTATTCGCTTCAATTATCTTACTTGGATGTATCATATTTGGGTTGAATATAAAATCATAATTCATGTCTTTTGGCTTAAACTTATTTACTCCAAAAGCTACACTATTGGGCGGAATGTCTTTTGTGATAATAGAACCAGCACCAATAATAGAATTTTCTCCAATTACTATTGGGCCCAAAATTTTAGCTCCATCGGCTATTACAACATTTTTGGCAACAATAGGATTTCCAACATTTTCCCATTCTTTACTAATTTTATTATACTTCAAATTGGCTCCGATAGAAACGTTTTGAAAAATTACTACATTTTCGCAAATTTTAGAAGCAACAATTGTACACCCGCGTCCGTGATGCGCAAACAAAACACTTTTGTCCATTTCAGCGCAATTGATTTCACAGCAATATAATTTCTCTAATAAATTGCCAGCAATCAGTTTTAAAAACCTATTTTTTGAATGACAGTTTATTTTAACTAATGTATTAAACATATTATTTTCCAGCTTTGGGAATAACTTCTAACTCATAATTCATAACTCACAACTCAATTAAGGTTCCCAAAGTTCAATTTTATTGCCTTCTGTATCCATTATATGAACAAATTTTCCGTAATCGTACGTTTCAATGTCATCAAGAACAGTAACGCCGTTTGCTTTTAATTGCGTTACAAGTCCTTCGATATTTTGAACACGGTAATTGACCATAAAATCTTTCTTAGATGGAGAAAAATAGGCATCACCTTTCTTAAAAGGGCACCATTGCGTTGATTCGATCTGCTCTGGATTTTCAAGATTTCGAGATTCAAAACTTGCAGAACCCCAATCGTTTATTTCCAATCCTAAATTTTTAGCATACCAATCTTTTGTTTCTTTCGGATTGTCAAGAAAAAAGAAAATTCCGCCAATACCTGTGACTTTTGGCATAATTTCATTTGAATTATTTTCCATATAATTAGTTATTTAAGATTGTTTAAGCAATGTAATTTTTAAGTCTAAGGTATTAAAAATATTCATTGCGTTTTCCTTTTTTATTCTTTTGATTTATCTTTACATCAAAGCTTTTGTATTAAAACATAGCATTTATGAAAACAGAAAGAATTTACAAAATACTATTTTCTAGCGTATATCCTTTATACATTCAAAAAGTCGAAAAAAAGGGGAGAACGAAAGAAGAATTAGATATCGTAATTAAATGGCTTACAGGATATAGTGACGAGCAAATTAAAGCACAAATTGAAAAGAAAGTAGATTTTCAAACCTTCTTTGCTGAAGCTCCAGAAATCAATCCGAATGCATCCAAAATTACTGGAGTCATCTGCGGATATCGAGTAGAGGAGATTGAAGATCCTTTAATCCAAAAGATGCGATATCTGGACAAATTGATTGATGAAATCGCCAAAGGCAAAAAAATGGAAAAGATTTTAAGAGAATAAAAAAAAAGACCTTCAAGTACTTTTGAAGGTCTTTAATTTTTAAACTCTCAACAAACCACGAAAACCTCTCGCGGCATAATAAGAATCGGCTCCATTATGATATACAAAAACAGTATTATATCTGAAATCGGAGAATATTGCTCCTCCCAGTTTTCGTATCTCTGGCGGAGTTAAAATCCAGCTCGAAGTTTTAGCATCAAATTTTCCTAGCTTTTGCAATTCTTTATATTGTTCTTCTGTTAGAATTTCAATTCCCATTTCTTGCGCCATATTAATAGCGCTGTCGGCGGGTTTGTGTTCTTTTCTTTTTTCTAGCGCCTCATGATCGTAACAAATGCTTCTGCGACCTTTAGGACTCTCAGCTGAGCAGTCTACAAAAAGATATTCATCTGTTTTTTCATCATAACCCACAACATCTGGCTCACCTTCAGTCCTTTCCATTTCGTCAAGAGACCACAATTTTAATGGATTTGCTTTTAATTTTGCTTCTATTTTTGCCCAATCCAGATTTTCATGTCGGCTTTTATTCTTCTCAAAACGTTTTTCAAGAATGCTTAAAAGTTCTTCTTGCTCGTTTGCTGTCAATTGTTTTTTCATGATTTGATTTTTTTTTAGTTAGAACTGCATTTTCTGTTTTCTGGTCTGAAATACCAAGAAACTACAGTTAAAACAATTAATAATACAGGTCCAAAAAGGGTTGAAGCCTCATCTTTTATAGCCAAATGCGACACTACAGCTCCAGACATTGCAAAAAAGAAGCCTGCATAGGCCCATTCTTTTAATAAACCAAATTTAGGAATCAAAATTGCGATAACGCCCAGAAGTTTCCAAACTCCTAAAAGTGTTAAAAAGTATAGAGGATAGCCTAAACGCTGTATCATTTCTGCCTCTTCTTTCATTGGTATAAGTTGTACAATACCGGTAGCCGTCATTCCTAAAGCCAGCCAAAGTGTAGCAATCCAATAAATAATTCTATTACGTTTTGTCATGATTACTTTATTTTAGTTACAATTTCTTCTAGTCTATTATGTGCCATGTTCAAACCTTGAGCAAAAGGCAGTTTCAATTGCGTCGTTCTATGTTCGATTGATCTGTAAATAATCTGCATCGTTAATTTACTACTATCATCCGTTAGTTTTTCAAACTCTAAGAATTCCAACTGAGGCGCAAAATCGATGTTTTCCATTTCAAAAGTGCGCACTATTTTTTGATTGGGAACAAAATCATGAATCACACCATTGGCTTTAAAAACTACATTTCCGTTAGCATCGCTTGTCTCAAACTCCCAGCCTCCATATTTTTTATTTTCGAGTCGCAAAACTTTTGTTCCCATCCATTGCGCTACAATTTCAGGATCTTCATAAGCTTTAAATAATAATTCTACTGGCAAATCAAATTCTCTTGTAATGACAAGATCGTGCCTGTCGTCTTCAGCATGAATTTTGGTTTTCTTTTCCATGGTTTTATTTTTTATAGTTTTTCATAATTGATTCTAACTTATTAAAACGATCATCCCACATTTTTCTAAAAGGTTCGATGAATTTGTCAATTTCTTTCATTTTTTCAGGATTTAAATGATAATAAATTTCTCTTCCGTTTTGTGTCTGATGCAATAATTCGCATTCGTTTAGAATTTGAATATGTTTTGAAATCGTCTGTCTTGACGAATTAAAATTCTCGGCAATTGCCCCAGGAGTCATAGCCTGAATGGCAACTAAACTTAAAATAGCTCTTCGAGTAGGATCGGCTATTGCTTGAAAAACGTCTCTTCTTATTTCCATTACGCAGTTATTTGACTGCAAATATAATGAAGTCATTTGACTGCGCAATATTTTTTTAGCATTTTTTTCAAAAAGAAAACCTTCAAACGTTTCAATTTGAAGGTTTTATGTATAGCTTTTTATTAAGATTAATCTAGACCAGCAAACTGAAAAGGTTTTGATTCTTTGAAATTTAAAAGAGAATCGCCTGCATAATTTTCGTTATTAGCAAGACTTAATTTCTTGATTTTCCCTTTTTCGCTAAAATCAATTTTACTGAATTCAACCCAAATCACATTCGGATTTAAAACATTGTCAAAATAATAAACCAAGTTTTTCTGGTCGGCTACCGTTCTCCAACGAGTAGAGGAAATATTAGGCTCCGTTTCTGACGAAATCCCAAGAGGAACAGAACAATTTCGAATTACACCAAAAACACTAGCCAACGCCGTTCTTGTATTATCTGTTTTCGGAATGGCATCAATATAATAGGAAGCTCGTACAAAGCGATCTGCTGCACGATTCGTTCCAGGAAGCATAATTGTACCGGGAATTCCTTTCCAATACGCATTTATTGCCAATTGCTGATCAAAAATCGGAGAATTGGTCATTGTAACATACTTTCTATCATGATGAATAACCAGTTTGCCATTTATAAATTCAAAAATGGCATTGTCTCCAGTAGAATCAGAAATAGATAAATGGACCGTAGCAAAAATATTGGTTCCTGGAATATGTGAAGAGGCAATTACAAAATCTTTTTTTTCTAATGCTGACACCGTTTCTGCAACAGTCGAAAAATTATCCAAAACATATTGAAGCCATAAAGAAACCGCCAGACTTTTTACTTTTCCATTTTTCTCAAATGCGGGATATTGCGATTCTACCAGCCATAAAAGATTGCCTACAAGTCCTTTTTCGTTCATTCCATCAGAAGAAGCAATATCCCAAGAACTCGTAATAACGCTTCCGTATTTGGATTTCCATTTAATAGAACTAGTTCCGGCTTCTCCAGCTCTTTCAATTCCGCGAGGGAAAATCCATAAATTGGCAGGAATTTCTCCACGCCAATCCATTGAACGTGCTGTAATAATTGTTCCGTTCAAACCTTCGTAAACAACTCTTGTACAAGGAAGAACGGTTTCGGTTATTAATAAGGTAAATGCAAGTAGGACGGGAAAAATTCTGTTTTTTGGCTTCATAAAATTTTTAATTTTAATTAAACGTTCAATTTGAATTTCATCAGTTTTTACTGCAATTTACGGAAATTTTAATTTAATATTTTGAATATCAAATTAATACTAAAAGAAAAGCGCCAAGAGAATTCTTAGCGCTAATTATTTTCATTTTAAAGCGAAATACTTTTTCCGACATTAATCTGTTCCAAAAATGAATAATCGTGCGAAATCACAATTAAAGTGCCTTGATATTCATTGATCGCCGCTGTAAGGATTTCGATATTCTGAATATCCAAATTGTTTGTTGGCTCATCTAGAATTATAATTTCTGGCGCTTCGTTACTAATCGTTAGACAACACAGCATTAAACGCATTCTTTCACCACCACTCAGCGCATTACAAGATTTGTCCCAATCATTTCTCGAAAATAAAAAACGATTTAATCTCATTTTTATATCATGTTCTTCTAAACCAGAATCGTTAAAAATCTGAGCTTGCTCATAAATTTTCAAGTTTTGATTTAATAAAGAATAATCCTGATCGATGTAAATTGCTTTTTTGGCTAAAGAAGTAATTTGTCCTTTTGTTGGATTCAACTCGCCCAGAATAATTTTAATTAAAGTAGTTTTTCCCGAACCATTTAATCCCTTTATTACCAAGCGATCACCAGACAGAATTTCAAAACTTAGATTTTCATTCCAAAGATCTTTCTCATCATAACTATAATTGATTTCTGAAGCTTTAAAAAGCGTTTTTCCCTTAAGAAAAGAAGTATTATTAAAACCAAATTTCATTTGATCTATAGCGGGAAGCGACGAACGCAGGTTCCTTAAATCTTCAGAAATACCACTTATTTTTTCAGCATGGACATCCTTGATTTTCGAACTGCTGTTTTCGGCTTTATTTCGGAGCGTATTCATCATAATTCTAGCAACACCCGATTTTTCCTGTTTCTTTTTTCCTCTCGAATCTAATTTGTTTTGGCGTTCGATACTTTCTCGTTCTTTTTCTTTGGCTTTTTTCAATGCCTTTTCTTTGCTCTGAACGTCTTGTTCTAAAGCATTATTTTCTACTTTTTTCTGTTCGCTGTAAAAGTCATAACCGCCACCATAGACCGAAATTTCATTTTTTGTCATTTCTAAAGTCTTATTCAGAATATTAAGCAAAGTTCTGTCATGGCTGACAATTAAAAGCGTGATTGAGGTCGATTTGATAAAATCGTACAATAATGTCCTTCCCGCAAAATCTAAATGATTACTAGGTTCGTCCAATAAAACCAAATCGGGTTCATGAATCATGATTCCGGCTAGAAATACTTTTGTCTTTTGTCCGCCACTTAAAGTTTCCATTTTCTGGTTTAAATCCAGATTATGCAATTGCCAATAGGAGAGAGCTTCATTACAGCGTTCTTCAATTGTCCAATCATCATCCAATAATTGAAGATTTTCTTCGGTTACTACACCTTCAAGTATTTCTTTAAGTGAGGCTATTTTTTCCTTTATTTGCAAAGCTTCAGCAATCGTCAAGTCATTAAACTGACCGAATAATTGCGGAACAAAATAAGGTTTAGAATCCTGAATGATTTGCCCTGAAAAGGGTTGCAATTCGCCAGCAATAATTTTTAATAAGGTTGATTTTCCGACACCATTATTTCCGACCAAAGCGGTTTTGTCGTGATTATTTAGCGTAAAGCCAATGTTTTGAAACAGCATGTCTTTATTCTCATGCTGATAAGAGATATTTTGAAGAATAAGCATAATTCCTTTCTTTTATAGATAAATATTCTAGCCATCACAAAATCGTGATCGCTTACTCAATTTTCCTGAAAGAAATTATTTTTCACATATAGCAATGCTTATTTAAGTAGTGCAAAGATATTTATTTTAGTTTTAAAAATCAAAAAACCATTCTTTACAATTGTAGCGAATGGTTTTTTGTATCAAATTACAATGTAATTTGTATTCTAAATTTTATCAAATGTTAGTTTGGCTTCTTTGGTATCTAAAATTAATTTATCATCTGTGATCGTGCTTTCACAAACATATGGTGTTCCAACTTCGTCTTTAATAACAAGTTTTTTACCTTTTTGGCTTAGCGCGTAAGTTCCGTCTGTGATTTCACGAAGCAAATATCCAGTAACATGCCCATCTTCAGTAAAAGTAAGCATCCCATTGGTTAAAATTGCATTTTTTGTAGAATCAGAAACGGTTTCTTTTGGTTCTACGGCACTAACTTTCCATGAATTCACAAGCTTGTCTCTTTTACGATGACATGAAACAATTAATACAACGACAGCAATGGCAATTACGAGGGTAAATAATTTTGAGTTTTTCATGATTTTGTGATTAAAAGTTAAACAGGAAAAAGTTACAAAAAAAAATAACATTAAAATATTCGTAATCAAATATTTATAAAGATTTTTTTTACTTCTAAAAATGAATTCCTTTTAATACAGAAAGTCTCTGTTTTCGGGACTTTTACTGATAACCAGTCTTTTACAAATTAACTATTAAAATCGTCTTAATTGGACAAACTGACTTCTAGAGACCATCAATTAAGAGTCAAAGCTCCTAAAATTTCTTCATACATAAACGGACCTCCAGGATAAGTTGCGGTATAATCCAGATTCATCCAGACTTGTCCGCGCTCGTCTATATGGTAGTGTAGTTTTTTGCCGTAGCTTTCTTTCACAAAAAGAACATTTTTGATGAGATAATTGACTTTTTCCAGATCGATCATCGAACCAATTAAAATTTCAGGATAAATGTGTCCTTTGGTATGAATAAGGCGAGGAGTTCCGCCAATAGAACGCACAGCAGCCGCCATCAAAATAGAGTGATCATCGCAATCGCCTGAGAAATACTCAAGTGATTCGCTGGCGGTTGCGATATAATCACCGTCTTTGGGATCGTTTACATAATTCCATCTGCCGTTTATTTCTTTAAAAACAGCAAAACACTGAATTATGGTACGATAATCTGAATAGCCTCTAATGCCTTTAAAATGCTTTGAAGTTGCCATAATAGCAAAGTTTCGCACTTTCGGGTTTTGATATTCAATAGCATTTAAAATCTTTGATTTATTAGGAAATGGAAGCAGTTTTGCCACAATAATATCCTGCGGATATGGATTGTCTGACATGGTGTAAATCATAGAATTGTAATCTTCTGAGATTTCGTTAAAACCATAATTTCCAATTACTGATCCGTAAAATAGAATCAACAAATAAACTGCAACACACAGAATAATAATTGTTCTGAGATACATCAGAAGAAAAAACACAGTTGCAAAAACAAAAATAAAGATAAATATACGATCTAGATTGAATGCCCATTCTAAATCGATCAAATTTTGATGCAGTATGATGAAAATCGGTATGGTGATCAAAAGACTCAACAGCGAAATAATAATCCTATCCCACGGCGATTTCACCTGTAGTTTGGATTTTAAATGCGGTAAGTCAATTTTAGGGAATTTCATCATACGAATCAAAAAGCAGTATTTACAAAGCTTTTACTGTTTCTACAAAAATACTTTTTTTATCAATAATTCCCAGATCAAATAATTGATTTTGAATTTTATTAAAAGATTTTTCTGTCAAATTTTTCTGTGACCACTGAGTCAGTTTCAACCATTCTTTAATATCTTCTGCTTTTTGATTAAACAGTTCAGATAATTTTTTGTCAATTTCTGGGATTTCTTTAAAATCAACCGTTGTTTTGTTGATTATTTTAAGAATTGTCTCTACCGTTTTGGCATTCTTTTTTAAGAACTCATCGCGTCCAACAATAATAAATGAAGGCCAAGGAGTAGGGCAGTCATCAATTCTTCTAAAAACGCCTTTATCTACAAGCGGTTTAGTCATAAAACGTTCCCACATAAAATAATCGGCTTTTTTATTGGTCAAAGCGTCGACAGCACCATCTATTGTATTTACAATTTCAAATTCGAGATCATCCATTTCCCAGCCTTGCTCATTTGCATTTACATAAGCCATTAATTGTGATCCCGATCCTAATCTGGAAATAGCTGCTTTTTTGTTTTTAAGATCTTTCAACGTCTGAAAATCAGATTTTGCATCAACGTGAATTCCCCAAATTAAAGGAGATTGTACGTAAACCTGAACAATTTTGCTCGGATTTCCAGCTGCAATATCTTTTAGAATTCCTTCGGTTAAAATAACAGCAAGATCTGTTTCTCCGTCTCGAAGCATTTGACACATTTTCCCGGTTCCCTCGGGTACATTTGTCCATTGTAAATCGATGTTCTCTTCTTCAAATTCGCCGTTTTCGATACATAGATGCCACGGCAAATTGAAGTGTTCCGGAACACCCGCAATTTTGACAGTTTTCATTTGTTTTAAGTTTAAGTTAAGTTGCTTGGTATGCGTATGCGTAATCTTATGGTTAGTATTTTATTCGTCAAAATTGTTTTGAGACATAAAAACACAGCTACTTTATAGTGTTTACTTTTCCTACAAAATTAAAAGGATATAATAAAAAGCAATGTTTTTATGTATTCAAATTTTTAATTTTTTAATAAATCTGCTCGGTGTTTTTCTGAAAGACAAGGCTCTGCATATTCGATAATGTCTTGCGATTCGTATTCGTTCAAAAGGCTTCTTACCAAAGAATAATCAATATCTTTGGTTATTTCTGTCGCAAAAAAAGTTTCATTTAATCCTTCAGACAAACAATTTAGCGCTTTTAATTTCTCCCGAATGATTTCTTTGTCAAAACCTTTTTCTAAAACCGCAACCTGAACAATCGAGTTTCCAGAATTCTGAATCGTTTTTCTATGCATAAAACGTTCTTCTGTTTCGTCATATTCTGCATAAAAAATGTCATCAGTAGCAATTAAAGGTCCGAAGAACGGAATATTATCCAATCTAAAAAGCCCTTTTTCTAGATCTACAATTTCTGCCCACATGGTTTCAGACACTACTTCATCTAGATAATCACTATAATATTTAAATAATATTTTTTTATGAGTTTCCTGTTCCATTATTCAATTTCGCTAATTACAGCTTTTAAAGGTGATATTACAATTCTATAACCATCTGGATCCTGAATCATTTTTCCGTTTTCATTCCAAAACGGATTCAGCGAAGGTATAACTGCAATATTCTGTTGCGTTAATTTATTTACTAATTTATCATAATCTGCAATAGTTTTAGGATATAATACCATTGCGTCATCTTCATCAAAAGTATGTTTGGCTGCGACTTTAGATTGAGTAAACTCAAAATGCCAGTCTAAACCCGGTTTCCCAATAAAGACGCCATCATAATTATTATGATTTTCAAATCCGCCCAATCGTTCAAACCCGAGTATATCAACATAAAAATTCTCTATTTTCTCCAAATCATTTGTATGTCGTGCCACTCGTAAAAACATAAATTCTATGATTTTATTTGATTAATATGATGTTCTAAATGCTCTACATAATCGGTCATCAAAAACCTTAAATCAATTACAGATTCATCGCTTAAAATGATTTTATAATCTAAAGCATTTTCATCGACAGATTTCATGATTCTAACAATCTGTTTGTTTATTGAAAACCACAACTGAGTTAGCTCTTTAATATCTGTTTTCTGATACTGATTTAAATTTACTAAATCGATCTGATTATACGGCCTGTGACGATATGGTTTTTCCGAATAATTAATCTCTGTAAAACGAACCAGATTATGAATTGCAGAATCTATCAAATGGCCTAAAATCTCTTTCTTAGACCATTTACCAGGTTTTTTTGCGTCTAAAATTTCATTCTGTATTGTTGGAATATAATTTACATTCTCATTCAATAACTGCTCAAATTTCAGAAGAACACTTTCCATCAAATTCTAATTAATTAGTTTCCTGCTAATTTATTTAATGTATATGCAATAAGCTCATCTACTGCTTTATACGGATCTTCACTAAAAGTTCCGCTAGCACGATTTGCAATAATAGCATTCAGCGATAAAGCATTATGACCTAACAGAGCTGAAAGCCCGTAGATTGCCGCTGTTTCCATTTCTAAATTAGTGATTTTAGTTCCATTAAAACTAAAATTATCCATTTTGTTATTCAATTCTTCATCTTGAATATTCAAACGTAAAACTCTTCCTTGCGGGCCATAAAATCCTCCAGCAGTTGCCGTAATTCCTTTAAAAATTTTATCTGATTCTATTAGTTTTTCTAACTTTTCAGAACACTGCGTTACGTAAGGCTTTCCTTTTTTGGGATCCCAGTTTGTATGTGCTACAAATTCATCTTCAATTTCTGTAATCGAAACGCCGTCAATTAAGTAGGAGCGAAGCATATTGTCTAATCCCAATCCGAATTTGGACATCACAAAGCTATCAACTGGAATATCTTCCTGCAAAGAACCCGAAGTTCCAATTCTGATAATATTTAAAGAAGTCAATTTCTCTTTTGGCTGACGCGTTTTTAAATCAATATTTACTAAAGCATCCAATTCGTTTAGTACAATATCAATATTATCAGGGCCAATTCCTGTAGAAACCACCGAAATTCTTTTGCCTTTGTAAATACCGGTTTGGGTTTTAAATTCTCTTTTTTGAGCAGAATGTTCGATTGAATCGAAAAATTGAGTAATTTTTTCTACTCTATTTTGGTCACCAACAAAAATAATGTCGTGTGCTATATGTTCAGGACGAAGGTTTAAGTGGTAAACGCTTCCGTCAGGATTTAGTATTAATTCTGATGATTGAATCATGTTTTTTTAGTTTCTAAGTTTCTAAGATTTTGTTTTTTGTTTCATGTTTCACGTTTCAAGTTATTTATAGTAACCTGAAACCTTAAACTTGAAACTTTTAAACAATTAATTATCCTCCTACACGTTTGGTTTTGAATCCTTTTTCTTTTAGGATTGCCATAATTTTATCTCTATAATCGCCTTGAATTATAATCGAATCGTCTTTAAAAGTTCCTCCAACGCTCAGTTTGGTTTTAATTTCTTTGGCTAAGATTTTAAAATCTTCATCAGAGCCTTCATAACCTTCAATTATAGTAGTTGGTTTTCCCTTTCTTTTTTCAAATTTACAAATCATTGGTTCTTTCTGAACATAAAGAACGTGTTCTTGTTCTTCAACTTGCTCAGGTTCATTCGATTCTACGTGATCTGGAAATAAGTTTTTTAATTGATCTTTAAAGTCCATATTTTTTTATTCTAAAAATAAATTTCAAGCATAAAGATATTTAAAAATTAAATTCCAAACCCCAAGAAAAACTTGGAATTTGGAATTTTTAATTTAAAATTTATGTAAGTTTATTTTTTAATTAAACCTAATTCTACTAAACGTTCGTATAAGAACTCTCCAGCAGTAATATCTTCATATTTCTTCGGATTTTCTGCATCAATACAATTTTCAAGACAATCCAAACGCATATCGCTTACTGGATGCATGAAAAATGGAATTGAATAACGTGAAGTTCCCCACAATTCTCTTGGCGGATTTACAACTTGATGAATTGTGGATTTTAATTTGTTGTTGGTGTGTCTAGAAAGCATATCACCAACATTGATCACTAATTCGTCATCTTGAGCAATAGCATCGATCCAATCGCCATTGTGGTTCTGAACTTGTAATCCTTTACCTTGAGCTCCCATTAATAAGGTAATCAAGTTGATATCACCGTGAGCAGCAGCACGAATTGCGTTTTCTGGCTCAGAAGTAATAGGTGGGTAATGGATTGGTCTTAAGATTGAGTTTCCTTCTTTTGCATAATTGTCAAAATAAAACTCATCTAAACCTAAATGTAAAGCCAAAGCTCTTAAAACATAAACCCCAGTTTTTTCTAGTTTCTGGTACGCTTCTTTACCCACTACATTAAAACGTGGTAATTCGGTAACCTCCACATTGTCTGGGTATTCTGAAGCCCATCTTGAATCTTTGTCAACGTATTGACCAAAATGCCAAAACTCTTTTAAATCTCCTTCTTTGCGTCCTTTAGCATGTTCTTTTCCAAAAGAAACATAACCTCTTTGTCCGCCGATTCCAGGAATTTCATATTTATGCTTAGTCTCTATTGGCAAGGCGAAAAAATTTCTAATTTCACCATAAAGTTCGTTTACCAACTGATCATCAAGGAAATGACCTTTTAAGGCAACGAAGCCAATGTTTTCAAATGCACTGCCGATTTCATTTACAAATTTTTGTTTACGTTTCGGGTCGTCCGAAAGGAAATCACGTAAGTCTACACTAGGAATGTTTTGCATACTTTACATTTTTTATTTTAAAAGATAAAAGGTGTCATAAGCACCTTTCGCTAACAAAGGTAGATAATATTTTAGAAAATAATCTTAAGCTCAGGCATTAAAAGCAGATTTCTTATTAAAATTTTACAGCATAATCCAATAAAATTGGCGCAAATTGTTATATTTGAAACACTAAAAAACAAAAATTTTCATGATTTTTTACCGACAAAACCTTACTAACACCGAGTTATTAGATTTATATAAAAAGATATTAAAGCCAAGATTGATCGAGGAGAAGATGCTGATCCTGATACGACAAGGAAAAGTCTCTAAATGGTTTTCTGGAATAGGACAAGAAGCCATTGCGGTTGGAGTAACTGCCGTTTTAGATCAGTCCGAATACATTCTTCCAATGCACCGAAATCTTGGTGTTTTTACAACAAGAGAGATTCCACTTCATCGTTTATTCTCGCAATGGCAAGGAAAAGCAAATGGTTTTACCAAAGGACGAGACAGAAGTTTTCACTTTGGAACGCAAGAATACAATATTATTGGAATGATTTCGCATTTGGGTCCGCAGTTAGGAATTGCTGACGGAATCGCGCTTGCGAACAGACTTCAAGACAATAAAAAAATTACAGCAGTTTTTACTGGAGAAGGCGCTACAAGCGAAGGAGATTTTCACGAGGCTTTAAATATTGCTGCGGTTTGGAAACTTCCTGTAATGTTTATTATTGAAAATAATGGTTATGGACTTTCAACGCCAACCAACGAACAATATGCTTGCGAAAACCTTGCTGATAAGGGAATTGGTTACGGAATTGAAAGCTGGATTATTGACGGAAATAATATTGTTGAAGTTTATAATAAATTGTCTCAGCTAAAAAAGGAAATGCAGGAAAATCCGCGTCCTATTTTATTAGAATTTAAAACATTTAGAATGCGCGGGCACGAAGAGGCGAGTGGCACAAAATACGTTCCTCAGGAATTAATGGATCAATGGGAACTGAGAGATCCTGTTACCAATTACAGAAAATATCTAACGGAAAACGGAATTTTAACTGCAGAACAAGACGAACAATTTCACGCTGAAATAAAAAAAGAAATTGATGAAAATTGGGCGATGGCAAATGCTGAACCTGAAATCGAACCAACTTACAGTGGGGAATTAGATGATGTCTATAAACCATTTCAATATGAAGAATATACACATAATTCTGATTCAACAAATATTCGTTTTATAGATGCCATACGAAACAGTTTGGAGCAATCTATGTGGCGTCATAAAAACTTAGTTATTATGGGGCAGGATATCGCCGAATATGGTGGAGCCTTTAAAATTACAGATGGTTTTGTTGATGCTTTTGGGAAAGATAGAATACGAAATACGCCAATTTGCGAAAGTGCCATTGTTTCGACAGGAATGGGATTATCAATCAACGGATATAAAGCAATTGTAGAAATGCAGTTTGCAGATTTTGTTTCAACTGGATTTAATCCAATTGTAAATTTATTGGCCAAATCTCATTATCGTTGGGGCGAAAATGCCGATGTTGTTGTTCGTATGCCTTGCGGCGGAGGAACTCAGGCAGGACCATTTCATTCGCAGACCAATGAAGCTTGGTTTACCAAAACTCCAGGTTTAAAAGTTGTTTATCCTGCATTTCCTTATGATGCAAAAGGACTTCTAAACACCTCTATTAATGACCCGAATCCCGTTTTATTCTTTGAACATAAATTATTATACAGAAGTATTTATCAAGATGTTCCAACAGACTATTACACTATTCCTTTAGGTAAAGCGGCGTTGGTTAAAGAAGGGAATTCGGTTACCATTATTTCGTTTGGAGCACCTGTTCATTGGGCTTTAGACACTTTAGCAAAACATCCAGAAATTGATGCCGATTTAATTGATTTAAGAACTTTACAGCCTTTAGACACTGAAACCATTTTTGCTTCGGTAAAAAAGACAGGAAAAGCTATAATCTACCAAGAAGACACTATGTTTGGCGGAATCGCAAGTGATATTTCGGCTTTAATTATGGAAAATTGCTTCGAATATCTTGACGCCCCTGTAAAACGTGTAGCAAGTTTAGACTCTCCAATTCCGTTTACAAAAGCACTTGAAGATCAGTTTTTACCAAGAAACAGATTTGAGGAAGCTTTGAAAGAGTTGTTAGAATACTAAACCATAAAAAAATAAACACATAGAAACATAGCCTCTTGGAATCTATAAAAGGCGTTTCACTAATTTAAATACACATAGCTATGCCTCTGTGTTAGAAACTAGTTTCTTTCTGGTTCTCTTTTTAAAAAATAAGAATCCTATGTTTCTATGTGTTCAAAAATATTAAATTACCACAACCAAGCGTTTTCCATCACTAACTTCTGCATTCCACATTTTTTCAATATCCGATAAATGAACGGTTTCAATATTTACTTTTAGTATATTTTTTGAAGCCAAAAGAAACATTTCGGGAAGTATTTCAGAAAACAGCAATTTGACTTCTTCTTTTGTCCAGCTTCCTAATCCGGAACCGGATAACTGAAGATCAACGCTGCGTAAAATCTGTGCAGATAATTGAATAGTATCTCCAGACATTGAGCCTACAGAAACATATCTCGTTTTATGTGTAAAGTTTCCATTTCCTTTTAAAACGGAAAGAATAAGTTCTGCCGAATGTCCCCATAAATAGTCAATTACAATATCAATTGGAGTATTTTTATGGATTTCTTTTAACTGAGAAACAAAAGATTCGTCCTCTTGTTTTAGGGAAACAATTTCATCGGCACCTAATTCTAAAAGGCTTTCAAGCGTTTTTTCATTTCTTCCTGTAACGATTATCCTTTTGGCTCCATAATGTTTTGCAATTTGAACTGCCATTTGTCCTGTAAAACCAGTCGCTCCATTTATCAAAACAGTTTCTCCAGGTTTTATTGCTGCTCTAAAACGAAGTGCCATTGCCGAACCTGCAACTGCATTTGGCATCGCTGCGGCCGTGGCATCATTAATTCCGTCTGGTAAAACCACCATTCGGTTTTTCTCTACTAAAGCTTTTTCGGCGATTGTTCCTGAGATTCCGCGGGCATAAACTCTTGTTCCGTTTTCTAGAACTCCAATTCCGTCACTTCCGACTATAAATCCGTTTTGATTTTCTTTTTCCGAAGAATAATGATCTCCGCTTGCAATGCCTTTATCCAGATTTGTAATGGCTACGGCTTTTATCGAAACCAAAGTTTCATTTTCATTTGATGCAATTGGCTCCAGAAACTCTGCACATTTTGGCAATTCGCCTTTTGTATAAACTACTGCTGCTTTCATAATTATTAAATTTTATGAAGCAAAATTAGAAAGCCGTTTATGGGTAGACGATAACATTTGTTATCAAATGAAAAAGGCTATTTATTTTGAAGCAATTTACTTTTAATTCTACTTAAATGAACCGTACTAATACCTAAATAAGATGCAATATAATGTTGCGGAACTCTTTGAACAATTTGAGGTTTTTCTTGAATTAAACTAAGATAACGCTGAGCAGGAGAATCTTTTATGAAAGAAAAAAAGTGTTTCATATAGTCGAAAGTTCTTTGAAAAAGCATATCAATCAAACGATCTCTCAACTCTGGATTTTCTTTGATTTCTTCAATTATAATATCAAGATTTTCTTTGTGAATCCACCATAAAACAGAAGGTTCAATTGTTTCAACTACAACTGGACTTGGAAACTTCTTCATAAAACTTTCGATCGAAGCCACGCTTTGATTTTCAAAAAAGAACTGTGAAGTCAGATCTTTTCCGTTATTATTAAACCAAACTCTTATACAGCCTTTCTCAATTATAAAAAGCTTTTTTGAGATTTCACCTTCTTCTAAAAGCGTTGTTTTAGCAGAAACTTCAATTCGATTAAAATAACCGACGTATTCGTTCCATTTTTCTTCTGTTAAAGGGAACTTGTTTCGGAATTGGTTGAACATCGTAAATAAATATTTTAATTATAAAGTATTTAATCAACCGAATACCCAGTCTTAATTGATAAAAGATGAAAAATTATTTGATCCAAAAGCTCTAAATTTTCATCATTTACATTTAATAAATATTTGGTTTGAATACTGAATATATTTTGCTTTACCTGAGCAATTATTTTTCCTTCAAAAAAGTAATTAAAATTATGACTTAGAGAGAAAAAATGTGCTGATTTAGTAAGTAAGCGTTTATTGTTATCAAAAATCAAAATTTTGCTATCTATATCTGATATTAACTTTGTCATGAACTTATTCTGATGAAGAATTAAATAAGTTGATTTCTGAAAAAAAGAACCATATTTTAACTCTAAAGCTAATACATCATAAGGATTGTATATTTTTATAATTCTACTAATCCAATTAAATTTTACTGTGGAATAAAACAATAATCCACCTTCTTTATAAACAAATAGGCTTTGATTCTGCTTTTCAATAATTTCTATTTCCATCTAAAAATTACTTCAAATCAGATTCCACTTCAAAAAGTTGCACTTGACTTTTCAATCTTTCAATCAATAAATTCATCATTCGTTTATTTAAATTAGATGAATTTTGAATATAAGTATCATATTCGTCAAGCGTAAAAAGTCCCATTACAATTCCTTTTAGAGAATTTCGGAACTTAATATCTTTCTGAATTGAATTTTCAATAGTTTGTAGTTTCTTCTCAACCGAATAAGAATAAAAATCACGCTTGTTCTTATTTATATAATTAATAAAAACTGCGATAAACAAATCGTTTTGGAGTTTTAAAATCGGCCTGATTGTTTGGTTTTGAAATAACTCATCTGGTGAAGATTGAGCACTAACGGTTCCTAAAGTTTCGCCTCTGAATTCTTTTAAAAAAGTGTCTCTATCTTCCATGGTATTTGCTTAAAGTTTTTCTTAAAGTTAAAGAAATAATCCCATAGTAAAAACCTATTTTTGTTTTTATAAAAATAAATTATGCGATTCTTTCTGTTTCTCTGCTTATTACTAGCTTCTTGCAATTCTAAAGAAGATAAAGAAAAATACAATCATCAATTATATCGTGCTGTAAACAATAAAGACACCGCTATTTTGGATATTCATATAAATGATAAACGTTTTTACGGACGCTATGAAATTAGTCATTATGGAACCGGAAAAGATTCTGGCGATGTACGAGGAGATTTAAGAGGCGATACGCTTCGAGGAGATTATCATTACATTTCGTTTGGCGGTGCCTGGAAAAGAGTCCCATTAGCCCTTTTAAAGAAAGATGAAAAGCTTTATCTAGGAAAAGGGGTAATAGGAACTTATTTTAATCTTCCGTGTTACGTCCCAGAAGTTCCAATTGAGTATCATAATCCTGAGTTTCTGTTTGAAAGGATAGAGGAGAAGTAGTTTTTTTGTTTCAAGTTTCAAGTTTCAGGTTGATATAGCATGTGTATATTTAACCGCAAAGTTCGCAACGGTTTACGCAAGGTTCGCAAAGTTTTAACACAAAGCTTTGCGAACTTCGCGTTTTTATTAAGTCTAATATTAAAAAAAAACTTGCGTGCTTTGCGTTTAAATATACACAATCCACTTCAACCTGAAACTTGAAACTTGAAACAAAAACTAACTTAAAGTAGAAGGCAATTCAAAAATTTCAAGATCAAAATATCTTACCGAAGCCATAACATGATCGAAAATATCAGCCATGATGTATTCGTAATTTGCCCAACGTTTATCGCTAGAAAACACATAAATTTCTAAAGGAACTCCATGTGCTGTTGACTGTAATTGTCGGCACATGATATGCATATTTTTGTTCAATCCTGGATGATCATTTAAATATTGCATGATGTATTTTCTAAACAAACCTAAATTGGTCATATTTCGGCCATTTAGCGAAAGCGTTTTATCAATTCCTCTAAGATCATTGTATTTGTCAATTTCCGCTTGACGGCTATCTATATAAGAGGTTATCAGTTGTACTTTTTTTAGCTGATGCAAATCTTCATCATTCAAAAAACGGATCGTACTGCTTTTTATTAAAACATGTCTTTTGATACGCCTTCCATCAGATTTCTGCATTCCGCGCCAGTTCTGAAACGAATCTGAACTTAATGCATACGTTGGAATTGTGGTGATGGTATTGTCGAAATTTCGAACTTTTACCGTTGTCAAATTGATTTCGATTACGTCTCCGTCGGCACCAAATTTATCCATTGTAATCCAGTCACCAATACGAACCATGTCGTTTATCGCAACCTGAACACTCGAAACAAATCCTAGAATTGTATCTCTAAAAATTAAGATGATAATGGCCGAAAGTGTTCCTAAAATGGTTAATAATTCGCCTTTCTTAATTCCGAATAAAGTCGAAATGATCATGGCAACCCCAAAAATCCAAAGCACAATCATAATAACCTGAACAAAGCTGTCGATTGGTTTATCGCTATATTCAGGTTTTTGTTTTAAGTAATCGCGTAACGAATTAAAAACAGTTCGAACAATCCATAATCCGAGCAATACAATATAGATTCCGACAATTTTTCCGAAAATCGATTCCCAATATTCATATTTATCTAAAATAACAGGAACGGCTTTATAGATAAAGAAAAACGGAATTAAATAAGCGGTATATCTTGTTGTTTTGTTTTGAATTAAATAATCGTCAAACTTGGTTTTGGTACGTTGTGCAAAAACAGCAGTCAAAGTGACCAAAAGAAATTTGGCCGCGTAATAAATTACGTAAGCCAGTGCTATTAAAATAGCGATGTTAAAGATCAGACTGGTATAAGACGCCACATTGCGACTCATTCCCCAATCTCTAAAAACAGGATATAAAAAATTAAATATTTTCTCCAAAAGCTTATGCATTTGCTTTAGTTTCTAAATATTTTTTCTCGATGTAAAAAGTTCCAAACGGAATAAGAGAAGCAACTAGAATGATTGCAAATGTTTTTAAGTCCCAATTCATTGATTTTTTCAATAAAAAGGCTAAAAGAATGTATCCTATAAATAGAACACCGTGTGTCATTCCTAACGGACGTAATAATGTATGGTAAAGTTCAGGATTATTATTTTTGATAATCAACATATTAGCAAATAATACTAAATAAGAGATTCCCTCTAAAATGGCAGTAATTTTGAAAATCTTGAGCATGTATATATTTTTTAAGTTTTATGCCAGCAAAATTAAGGATTCTGGATTGATTTTAGGATTTAAAAAACTCAAAATTTAATAAGTTCAATTGCCTTAAAATTCGAATTTGGAATTTAAGAATTTGGAAATTATCTTTACTGTATGAGTAAAAGAGATTTAAAAAAATATTTAGGCGAATTAACGAAAGAACAACTCGAAGAACAATTGATAGAATTGTACGAGAAATTTGCTCCTGTAAAAGTGTATTATGACTTTGTTTTCAACCCAAAAGAAGACAAATTGCTTCAGGATGCAAAAGTCAAAATCTCGCACGAATATTTCCCTATTAAAAAGCCTGGAGCAAAATGGCGCCCAAAAGCCAAAATGCGAAGATCGGTTGCTCAAAAATTAATTAAGCATTTTATGATGCTTGGAGTAGATTCTTATATTGTTGCAGATATCATGCTTTACAATATCGAAATTGCGCAAACGTTTTCTTCGCAAAACTTGATTAAGCAGGAATTATTTTACAAAAGCATTCTTAATTCTTTTGAGCAAGCAGTAAATTTTATTGTTTCAAACGGAATTTTTAACGATTTTAAATTGCGAATTAATGCAATTCAGCATGAAACTTCCGAGCAAAAATGGAAAAATAAGTACGATTTTGAGGCAATTTTGGAAAAAATCGACTATTAAAACCCTTTCTCATAAAAAATCTTTATTTAAAAAAAACATTTATTTTAAGTTAAAAGAAGATGAATAACTGTTTTTTCGGTGTATTTTTGCAAAAATCCAAAAATAAACAATGTCTCAAAACACTTTAGAAATACAAAGAGAAGAGAAGAAAGAACTGTATGCATACCAAAAAGGCGATATTGATGCCATTTTTGACCGTTTAGACAATGCTCCTCCAAAACACCACTTATTGTATCAGCTTCCAACAGGAGGAGGAAAAACAGTAATATTTTCTGAAATCGTTCGCCGCTATTTATCTCATAATGATAAAAAAGTGGTGGTTTTAACGCACCGTATCGAACTTTGTAAACAAACTTCAAAAATGTTAACTGGTTTTGGTGTAACAAACAAAATAATCAATAGTAAAGTAAAAGAATTGCCTGATCAGAATGATTTTTCTTGTTTCGTGGCAATGGTTGAAACTTTAAAAAACCGTATTAATGATGAAAAACTTCATCTAGACAATATCGGTTTGGTTATTATTGATGAGGCACACTACAACTCATTTAGAAAACTATTAAATTCATTTAAAAACGCTTTTATTCTTGGAGTAACAGCAACTCCTTTGAGTTCAAACATAAAATTGCCAATGCACCAAAGTTATAACGAACTTATTGTTGGTGATACTATTGGTTCTTTGATTGAAAAAGGTTTCTTGGCAAAAGCTACAACTTACAGCTATGATGTTGGTTTGACTTCGTTAAAAGTGGGTATCAATGGAGATTATACTGTAAAATCTTCAGATGATTTATATACCAATACTTTGATGCAGGAAAAACTGCTTCATGCCTATACAGAACGTTCTTTAGGAAAGAAAACATTAATTTTTAATAACGGTATTCATACTTCATTATATGTATATGAAACGTTTAGAGAAGCAGGTTACGATATTCGCCACTTAGACAACACAAGTAGCTCTGAAGAGCGTAAAGACATTCTGCAATGGTTTAAAAAGACTCCAGATGCCATTTTGACTTCTGTCGGAATTTTGACAACTGGTTTTGACGAACCAACTGTAGAAACTATTATTTTGAATAGAGCAACAAAATCATTGACGCTATATTTCCAAATGATTGGTCGTGGTTCTCGTAAATTGCCTGGAAAAGATGAATTTACAGTTATCGATTTAGGAAACAATGCCGCTCGTTTTGGTTTATGGAGCGATCCTGTAAATTGGCAGCATATTTTTAAATCGCCAGAGTTTTACTTAGAAAATCTTCGTGATGATCATGAAATCGAGATGTTCTTTAAATACAGCATGCCACCAGAATTGCGTGCCAAATTTAGCAAAACGGCAGACGTTAGTTTTGATGTTGATGAAGAGCACAAACTAATCATTAAACAAAATCTTCGTTCAAAAGTAGTTTTAGACAAATCTCTAGATCAGCATGCCGGAATGTGTGTAGACAATACAGAAACGCTTCAGGAAGCAAAAATGCTAGCTAAAGAATTAGAAGATGATATCGAAGACCGTATCAAGCGTTATTCGAAATGTTTGAGCCAATGTAGTAAAAACTACCGTGAATGGCTGGTTGACGATTACAAACAAAGATTGACTTTATTGATTGGAAAAAAATATCGTGAGAAAATCATGAACGAACCGGATTGATTTTTGAGTTAAAAAAGTTTAAAGTTTCAGGTTTCATGTTTCAAGTTATTGGAATCTAAAACATTATCATAATTTATAAAGGAGAAATAGCATTTCAAAGCAAATGTGATTTCTCCTTTCAACTTATTAAGTTTTTGGTGTAACTTGAAACCTGAAACTTGAAACAAAATTAAAAAATCATGTCTAAACCATTCTCAACATTAGGAATTTCAGCTCCAATTTTAAAAGCTTTAAGCGAATTAAATATTGTTGAACCAACAGAAATTCAACAAAAAACAATTCCGTTATTTTTGAGCGAAACCCATGATATTGTTGGTTTAGCAAAAACAGGAACCGGAAAAACCGCTGCTTTTGGATTTCCTTTATTACAATTGGTAAATGCAGAATCAACAATAGTTCAGGCTGTAATTTTAGTTCCAACGAGAGAACTGGGACAGCAGATTTTTAGAAACTTAGAAAGTTTTTCAAAATATATCCCTAATATATCTATTGCTTCAATTTGCGGAGGAACTCCAATAAAACCACAAATCGAAAGATTAAAAGAAGGTGCTCAAATCGTTGTGGCAACTCCAGGGCGTTTAATTGATTTGATTCAGCGTAAAGCAATCGATTTAAAACAAACGGAATATCTGGTTTTGGATGAAGCCGATGAAATGGTTGCCATTCTTAAAGAAAGCTTAGACGAAATTGTTGCGGAACTGCCTAAAAAGCACCGTACTTTATTATTTTCTGCCACACTTCCTGGAACCATAAAACAGCTGATTCAGAATTATTTGAACAAAAATGTAATTCAGATAAGCGCCAATATGGAAACTGTTGGAAATGAAGGAATCGACCACGAATATATTGTGGTAGATCCAATTGAAAAACTGGAAGTTTTAATGCATTTCTTGAACTCTAGAGATGGTGAAAGAGGAATTATTTTCTGTAAAACGAAAGCTGCCGTTAATAAATTAGCCAAAAATCTGGCGATCAATAAATTTTCTTCAGGAGCACTTCACGGTAGTTTGACACAGGGAATTCGTGATCGAATTATGGAACAGTTTCGTGAAGGACATATCAATATCTTAGTGGCAACCGATTTGGCTGCGAGAGGAATTGATGTAAAAGAAATCTCGTATGTAATTAATTATCACTTACCTGATACTTACGAAAATTACGTTCACCGAAGCGGAAGGACAGCAAGGGCAGGAGCAAAAGGACTTTCCTTGACGGTTTTACAGCAAGAAGAGGTTTTTGAAATTGCTGATTTTGAAAGAGAATTAGGAATTAAATTCTCTGAATTTAAAAAACCTTCAGCAGCAAGTCTTGAAGAAAACAATATGCTTTTGTGGGCAAAACAAATCTTCAAAACAAAACCCAATCATGAGCTTTCGCAAGATTTGAAAACGAGAGTAAAAACCGTATTCCATCATTTGACAAAAGACGAACTAATCGAGAAATTAATAGCAAGTTATGTCTTACAGAACAAAATCGATGTAGTTGAAAAAACAGTTAAAAAATTCAAAAAGTAATAAATATGACAATTGTCATTGCATATTAAAGTTGTATATTTATAAGGAATTATTTTATAATCCTACTTAATACAACATATATGAGAATAGTCATTATTGGAGGGGGATTTGCAGGAATTAACCTAGCAAAAGAACTTGTAAATCAGCCTCAAATACAAGTAACACTTGTAGACAAGAATAATTATAACTTTTTCCCACCACTTATATATCAAGTTGCTACGGCGTTTTTAGAACCTTCGAGCATTAGTTATCCTTTTAGAAAATTTTTTGCAGGTAAAAAAAATCTAAGTTTTCGTCTTGGCGAATTATTATCTGTTTCTCCTGCCGAAAAGAAAATCACTTTAAGCAACGGAGAACTTGAATATGATTATCTTGTTTTTGCCACTGGTGCAGAAACGAGTTATTTTGGCATGGAAAACGTAATGAAAAATGCCATTCCGATGAAAACCTTAAATGATGCCATCGTAATGCGTAACACATTGCTTAAAAACCTTGAAAAAGCAGCCATTTGTAAGGATATGCGAAAAAGACGTAAATTACTTACAATTGTAGTAGCAGGAGGGGGGCCAACAGGAGTGGAGGTTTCTGGAATGTTTGCTGAAATGAGAAAAAGTATTCTCCTTAAAGAATATCCAGAATTGGATACTTCTGCAAGCAATGTTTATTTGGTTGATGGTGGAGACGCACTTTTGGCGCCAATGAGCAAAGATTCACAAAAAGATACTCTGGAGGCATTGACAAAACTTGGAGTTGTTGTAAAACTGAACACTAAAGTTGTTGATTATGTTGATGATACGGTAGTTTTTGAAAATGGAGAAACCATTAAAACCAAAAACTTAATCTGGGCTGCTGGTGTTTCTGCAAAAATCTTTGAAGGAATTCCGAAAGAAAGTTACGGACGCGGCCGACGCATGGCAACTGACGAATACAATAAAGTAAACGGTGTAGATAATATCTATGCCATTGGTGATACAGCAATTGCAGCAGGAGATAAAAATTTCCCTGATGGACATCCACAAGTTGCTCAGGTTGCAATTCAGCAAGGTTTAAATCTGGCTAAAAATTTCAAAGCCATGGTTCTCAATAAGCCTCTTAAACCATTTGCCTACAAAGACAAAGGATCTATGGCCATCATAGGAAAAGCAAAAGCTGTTGTAGATTTACCTAGTCCAAAATGGCATTTTAAAGGTTTCTTTGCTTGGATTATCTGGCTGTTTATACACTTAATTTCTTTGATCACTTACAGAAACAGATTAAACACATTCTGGAATTGGATGGTTGCTTATTTTGCAAAAGATCAATCGCTTAGAATGATTATTAGACCAGATAAAAAGACACAAAATTAGGTTTTGTAAAATTCCAATAAATTTTAAAAATTCCAATTTTTTGAAATTCCAAAATCCAAAAAATACAAAGCCGAAATCATTAGATTTCGGCTTTATTGTATATAATCCAATTGGAATTTGGATTTAAAAAAAATTGGAATTTAATTCTTTTAATGTCCTATCATAATATCGTCGCTATCTGACAATTCAACTTTTTCTTTTATAAATCGCTTTCCAATATTTAAAATAATAAATGCTGTAATAGTTGTAGTGGTCATAATGGCAACCATAGGTATTACAGAACTTTTTACAAAAACACCAACTGCAAATGAAGCTAAAGCTCCGATTCCTAGCTGAATTGCGCCCATTAATGCCGAAGCACTTCCGGTATTTTTAGCAAAAGGAGCAAGCGTTAACCCGGCAGTATTTGGATTTGAGATTCCTAAACAGGCTAGAAACAAGAACAACATTCCGATCGTTTGGTATAATCCAAGAAGATCATTTAAAGCCAAAATCAAGAATACGATACTAATAACAGATTGTGAAATTAAAGCTCCAAAAATCATTTGTTCGCTAGAAAATCGCTTCAGCAACATAGAATTTAACTGACTAGAACCAATAAAACTAACGGACATTAGCGCAAAAATCCATCCATATGTTTTTGCGTCAACCTTATAAATATCCATAAAAACTAGAGGTGAAGCCGCTACATAAGAAAACAATCCCGAAAATGCGACTGCTCCCGTAAAGGCATAAGTATAAAATTGAGGCTCTTTTAAAACTAACAGAAAATTAGATATAATTGGTTTCGGTTTCAAAGAAATTGAAGTGTCTGGTTTATAAGTATCTGGAAGTCCGAATTGTGAAGCTGCTAAAATCAAAATTCCCATGCACATTAAAATAAAAAATACAGCATGCCAGCCTAAATCTTCTGTAACATAACCGCCAACAGTTGGTGCCAGCATCGGAGAAAGTCCCACAACCAACATTAAAAGCGAAAACACTTTTGGAATATCTTTTACAGGAAATAAATCTCGAACCATTGCTACAGAAGCAACTGTGGCAGCGCAGCTTCCAATAGCCTGAATAAAGCGCAGCAATATAAATGAATCTATATCAGCAACATAAATGCATCCTAAAGAAGCGAGAATATAAACCAAAAGTCCAATAAATAGCGGTTTTTTACGTCCGAAACGATCCAATAAAGGTCCGTAAAGTAATTGTCCAGCCGAAATTCCGATGAAATAACTGGATAAACTCATAGAAACTTTAGCGACAGTAGTATTTAAATCTTTCGCAATTCCTGAGAAACCAGGCAGATACATATCTATTGAAAAAGGACCTAGAGCGGTTAAAGAACCTAATATGAGGATGAGCTGAATATATTTTTTTGTTGTCATTATATTAAAAAAGGGCTTATAATTTTTTGCAAAGGTAAAGATTTCATACCTTGTTATAGAACTTGAAGAAGTTTATAATATTAAATTAAAGTAATCGCGAAAATTATTGAGCGTAACTATCTATTAATCTTTAAATTAAGAAAGTATGAAAAAGTACCTTTTGTTATTAGCAGTTTTATTTACATCAATTTCATTTGCTCAAACTATTACGTCAAAACAAGAAGAAGCCAGCGTTGAGCAGTACGAGCTTCTTAAAAAAGTAAATCAATATTATCCAGACATTACATTAAGTAAATCGGTTACCAATTTTTACGCTGACGGAAAAATTATCGATTCGCAGCAAGATTTCGATTTAAGAGGAACAAAATTTTCTAGTTACAAATTAGGTATTGAACCAGGAAACAAAAAAGTAAAATTTGATTATACTTCTAGTGAAGCGGGTCATGTGTATGGCGACGTTACTATTTTTAACGGAAATGCTTTACGAACAACTTTTAACGAAAAAAACAATCAAATTGATGTTTCGTTAAACGGAAAATCGGTTTATTTGAAAAAATTGTAAATTTTAAAAGATTTAGAAAAAGCATCGCAAATTTGTGATGCTTTTTTGATTTATATTTGGTTCAGATTCTAATAAAACAAATTACAATGAAAAAATTTCTTTTCCTGGCATTTTTAATTTCCTTGCAAGCATTCTCACAGCAAAATAAATTCTCAGGAACTTGGGGAAACCAAAAATGTAAAGACTGCAAGAAAGAGTATATTTTTACAATCACGATTGCACAATCTAATTATAAGATTTTTGGAACCGCCGAAGTTACAAGTGATCATAAAGAATTAAACTCAGGAATTTTGGAAGTTTCCGGACATGTATATCCGCATGGCGATAAAGCTCAAATAAAATTGAAAGATAAAAACGGAGTTACATCTAGCGCAGTTTTATTTGTAAAAGATGAAGTGTTACAGTTTAATAAAAATGGCGGAGGCGATATTGTGCCAAAAGATATGATTTTGAATAAATTATACGAATAAGCTCCTTCTCGGAGTTATTCTATTTTGACCTATAATTTATATTATGTAAAATAGAATATTTTAAAAACTGCCCTACAAATACGCTGTACAACTTTTTAGTTTAAAATGTTTTCATTTAGCGAAAATTTATCATCCTTGCTTCTAGAGTTATATTTTGCTTGAAAGTTTTACTTTTTATTTCTAAAACTAAAATCTCTGAGAATGCGTTATATGATTTTATTTTCCAAAAATTCTCAAATATTGAAAATTTGAATTGCTAGATTATACAGTTTGTATTCTAAATTCAAATCGCTCATAAATACGCTGTATGATTTTTATTTTCAAAAGTTCTCAAATATTGAAATTTTACCGTGCTTGACTATGTACTTAATTTTTTCAATTCAAACATTTTCTTTAAATTCAAATCGCTTATAAATACATTGTACAGTTTTCATTTTAAAAAATTTTCAAATATTAAAAATTTAACCTGATACATTATCCGTTCGTTTTTCAATTCAAATATTTTACTTGAATTAAAATCGCTCATAAATACGCTGTATGATTTTTATTTTCAAAAATTCTTAAATATTAAAAATTTAGCGCGCTGGATTACCAGTGTTCATAAATTCGCTATATGATTTTGGATGTAAAATAATTTCAAATATCGCAGTATTATCAATCCGGTTAATTACTGTTGCTCAGAATAAATCATCTTTTTGCCAATCCTAAATATTCAAAATTTCAAAACATAAAAGTTTTTGCAAGTCTTATTGTCATTATCTTTTAACATTTCTTTAAAATAATTAGTTTCTACTAAAGAACTTTCATTGTAAGAGTTTATTTTACTATTTTTACATTCGATACTTTAAAAATAAATTATCACATATATGAATACAGTTGCTGAACATATTGCAGATTTTTTAAAAGAATACAAACCGTTTGATAATTTAACTTTTCAGGAATTATCAGATATTGCTACGAATATTCGTGTCATTAATTTAGAAAAGCATGCGGTATTATTTCAAAATAACGATCCGCTTCATGAGAACTTTTATGTTGTAGCTTCTGGTGTCATTAATCTTACGACTATTGCTGATGCCGAAGAAACTATCATAAATAAGTGTCATGAAGGCGATATTTTTGGTTTGCGTCCGTTTTTTGCCAAAAATAACTACATGATGACTGCTAAAGCGCGTGAAGAAAGTATTGTATATGCTATTCCAATTGCTGTTTTTAGACCTTTTGTAGCCAATAATTCTGATGTATTAAACTTTCTGCTGGAGAGTTTCGCTGTTAATTCACGCCACACCAAAGACAGCATGAGTTCTAACGGCAAGTTAGTTTCAGATTCTGATTATATAGATCAGCAGACAGAAATGCAATACATTCAGTCGCTTAACTACAATAATTCGCCATTAACGACAAAAGCAGATTCTATAATTAAAGACGTTGCCATTTTAATGACAGATTCTATGTTGGATAACATCATAATCTGTGGCGAAAAAAATCACCCAATTGGTATTGTGACCAATGCCGATTTATCGTCAAAAATTGCAACAGGACGCTTTCCTATTACTGAAACTATCGATAAAATTATGTCGTCGCCAGTTGTTACAGTTTTAGAAAATGTTTCTTTGGCAGAAGCACAATTATTAATGCTGAAGCACAATGTAACGCATTTGTGTGTTACTAAAGATGGCACAAGTAAATCTGTCGTTAAGGGAATTATTTCTGAACACGATCTTATTGTAGCACAAGCTAGTAACCCAGGCGTGTTAATTAAAGAGATTAAACGTTCTCAGCTTCCAAAAGATTTAAAACAAATACGTGATCGTCTATCAGATTTGATTCAGAATTCGATTCAAAAAAATATTCCAATTTCGCACGTTAGCAATATTGCAAGCGAGATTAACCTAGCTATCATTAAGAGAGCAGTCGAATTATCTATTTTAGATTTAGGCTCCCCTCCTGCACGTTTCGCTTGGTTAAGTATTGGTAGTCAGGGGCGTAAGGAGCAATTATTGCTCACAGATCAAGATAGTATCTTAATTTTTGAAGATGTTACGCCAGAAAAATACAGAGAAGTAAAAGATTATTTCTTAAGATTGGCAAAACGCACTACTTCTATATTAGAAAAAGTGGGCTACGATTATTGTCCAAACGGACATATGGGAAGCAACATGCTTTGGTGTAAATCATTGAGCGACTGGACAAAACAATACAATAGCTGGATGAATACTCCAGGAGAAAACAGTAATGATTTGAGTAGTATTTTCTTTGATTATGAAATTGTTTTTGGAGAGCCAAAAATTGAAGAGGCTATTGAAAACGTTATTTTTAAGAATGCCGTTAACAACACTTTATTCTTTGACTTTTTAGGAAATGATGCTTTGAAGAGAAATTCTCCTTTAAGCTTTTTCAAGAAATTCATTGTCGAAGAAGATGGTCCTAACAAAGATAAATTTGATATTAAGACAAGAGCTTTGATGCCATTAATTGATGGAGCACGTTTATTGATATTAAATGCCAATATTAAAGGAATCCAAAATACGTACTTAAGGTTCAAGCAATTGGCAATTACAGATTCTAAAAATGCTGAAATTTATTTAAGCTGTGCAGAAGCTTTCTTAACGCTTTCTAAATTTAGAACTGTTGAAGGATTAAAAAATGACGACTCGGGCCAATATATTAATTTAAGAGAAATGTCAAAAACTGACAAAGAGAAATTAAAAAATGCACTGTCCCCAATGAAAGACCTGGAGGAACTGATTAAGAGTAAATTTCAATTGACACAATTCTCATAAAATATGCTAGACTGGCTAAAAAACATTAACAAAGACTATCCAGACTTCTGGAAAGACTATTTGACTAAATTCGAAACCAAACCTAATAAGTTTGTGGTTTTGTCTACTGAAACTTCTGGCTTAAATCCGGATAAAGATGTTGTTTTGTCTCTTGGAGCCTTCTCAGTTATTGACGACAGCATTGTTATTAAGGAAAGTTTCGAAACAGTCTTATTACAATATAAATATCTTCAGGATAACGGACTTTCTAATGAATTTATCATTGAAAGCAAAATGATGAAAATGCCTGAACCTGATGCTCTTGAAGCTTTTGTAAAATTTATCGGAAATTCAATTTTAGTTGGGCATCATATCAATTTCGATATTGAAATGCTGAATGCAGCCCTAGAACGCTTGAATTGTGGCCGATTAAAAAATGAAGCACTAGACGTCGATGTGATGTACAGAAAATTGACCGATATAAACGACAAACAGTTTTCGCTTGACGATTTATGCGAAATTTATAAAATTCCAAAAAGTGATCGCAATTCTTCTTCTGAAGATGCGTACCGAATTGGACTCCTGTTCTTAAAACTAAAATCTAGATTGGGAATCAAATAAATTTAAAAAAAAACATCAATTACTAAAACTACAAAAAAGCCCCTCGTAACTTTGGTATAAATTATCTCAGCACTACAAACAGAAAATCTACTTTAAATTTAAATTCTATGAAAAAACTATTATTTATTTTACCCATGCTATTTTTTGCAACAACAATTTTTGCACAAAAACAAGATCCCTCATCTAAGCGTATCTTAGGAAGCTGGTATTCTAAAACAAATGTGAATACTAAATGGGTTTTTAATCAAGATGGAAATGTTTACAATTATGACAACAATCAAATGAAAGTGATGTACAAATATACTGTGTCACGCAGCTGTCAGAATTATTCGGATAACAATACTGAATATGTAACTTTACGAGATAAAGATGGTAATGAA
The DNA here is from genome assembly GCF_023656565.1 of Flavobacterium tyrosinilyticum. Lineage (GTDB taxonomy): Bacteria > Bacteroidota > Bacteroidia > Flavobacteriales > Flavobacteriaceae > Flavobacterium > Flavobacterium tyrosinilyticum. The sequence goes on along the minus strand of NZ_JAMOKG010000002.1, from coordinate 1,421,336 downwards.
TTTTGTTTTAAAATAAATGGAGTTAATGAGAAAAAAAATGGAATTTTATCTCTTACTAACTTAAGTAATTCGGAAACTCTTGTTTTTGTAAATGATGTAAACATAAAAATTGCAGAATAATAAAAAAACCTACATTCTTAAATTAACAAATTAGAATCGATTTATAAAAAAAATGCCTCTTAAATTTAAGAGGCATTTTTTTTATATTTTACTTAAGAAATTCTTTCTTTCATAATTTGCTCAACTACTTCAGGGTTTAATAAAGTTGAAGTATCTCCGAAATTAGAAAAATCTCCTTCGGCGATTTTACGTAAAATTCTACGCATAATTTTTCCAGAACGCGTTTTAGGCAAACCAGAAACGAACTGGATTTTATCTAATTTAGCGATCGGCCCAATGTGGTCTGCAATATATTGGTTGATCTCTTTAGAAAGGTTTTCTTTATTTCTAACTTCTCCTGTTTCTTTCAAGATTACATAACCGTATAAAGCATTTCCTTTAATATCATGAGGGAATCCAACAATAGCAGATTCTGCAACAGCTGGGTGCTCGTTGATCGCATCTTCAATTGGCGCAGTTCCTAAATTATGACCAGAAACAATTACTACGTCATCTACTCTACCCGTGATTCTGTAGTATCCAACTTCGTCTCTCAAAGCGCCGTCTCCTGTAAAATATTTTCCAGGGAAAGCAGAGAAATAAGTTTCTTTATAACGATCGTGATCTCCCCAAATAGTTCTAGCAATTCCTGGCCATGGGAATTTAATACATAAACTTCCAACTACTTGATTTCCTTCAATTTCATTACGTTTTTCATCCATTAAAACAGGCTGAATCCCTGGTAATGGCAATGTTGCATAAGTTGGTTTTGTTGGTGTTACAAAAGCAATTGGCGAAAGCATGATTCCTCCAGTTTCTGTCTGCCACCAAGTATCTACAACCGGACATCTCTTATCTCCAACGTGGTCATTAAACCAGTGCCAAGCCTCTTCGTTGATTGGCTCTCCAACAGATCCAATAACTTTAAGAGATTTTAGAGGATATTTTTGAATATAATCTAAACTTTCTTTTGCCAATGAACGAATTGCGGTTGGTGCCGTATAGAATTGTGTAATTTTATGTTTTTCGATAATATCCCAAAAACGGCTAAAATCTGGATAAGAAGGAACTCCTTCAAAAATTACAGTTGTAGCTCCGTTTAATAATGGACCATACAATATATAAGAATGACCAGTAATCCATCCGATATCTGCTGTACACCAGAAAATATCATTGTCTTCGTAATTGAAAACGTTTTTGAAAGTATACGCAGTGTAAACCATATAACCAGCAGTAGTATGAACCATACCTTTTGGTTTTCCTGTTGATCCTGAAGTATATAAAATAAATAACGGATCTTCAGCATCCATAATTTCTGCAACGCTGTTGTCTAAAGCTGCGTCTAATAATGGCTGCAACCAAACATCACGGCCCTCTTTCATTTTCACATCCGTATTAGTTCTTTTTGCAACCAACACTTTTGTAACAGAAGGACAAGTATCTAAAGCTTCATCTACAATTCCTTTTAAGTCAATTGTTTTGTTTCCTCTATAACCTCCGTCTGATGTAATTACCATTTTACACTCACAATCGTTGATTCTAGCAGAAACTGCAGAAGCAGAAAATCCAGCGAAAACAACAGAGTGAATAGCTCCAATTCTAGCACAAGCCAAAACAGAAACTGCCAATTCTGGAATCATTGGCAAATAAATGCAAACTCTATCTCCTTTACGAACACCTTGCTCGCGAAGAACGTTTGCCATTTTTGAAACTCTTTCGTATAATTCATTATACGTTATATGTAAAGCTTCTTCAGAAGGATCGTTCGGTTCAAAAATAATTGCCGTCTTCTCTCCTCTTTTGCTTAAATGTCTATCAATACAGTTTTTGGTAATGTTAACTTTAGCGTCTGTAAACCATTTTACTTCTGCTTCAGCCATATTAAAATCAACAACCTTTTCCCATTGCTGGTACCATGTGAAATTCTCCTCAGCTATTTTTCCCCAAAACTTTCTTGGCTCTCTTATTGATTTATTGTAATGTTTAAAGTATTGTTCTAAATTTTCAATTTTGTAATAGCTCATCGTTTGTTGAATTTTTTTATAAATGTATTAAATCTGAACGTATCCGTGAAATAATTTAATTCATAAATTTTATTAAAAAAAAACATTTCTTTAATAAAATATGATAATTATCTGAAATTATTTTAAATCCTTTATTTTTTATACGTACTTAAGGCAAAAAAGGCATAATAAATAGATATTATGCCTTTTTTAATTTAACAAATTTCAATAACAATTAATTTTTTGCAAACCGCACTGCGAGACTTTTCTCTATTTTGAAAATAGCAGCATCATTATTAATTAAAACAGAAATTTCAACAAGTATATTTTATAAATATACCCCATTATTAGGGATCAGCTTCACTTAACTCTCACTGAAGTTAAGTGAATGCAATATGCATCTATATCTTTTATCTTAATAAGTGCTTACTAATTCAAAATATTACAAATCATTGATACAGTGCAAATCCCGCAAAATCGAATTCTGCGGGAATTCCCTTTTTTTTTATTATCCAATTTTTTTCATTGCTGTCATAGACTCTCTCAACCAAGCACCTACTTCTTCGATAGGGTGTTGACGAATTTCTTTGTTTACAGCGATAAGTACCGCATTATCAACTCCGTTTGAAGTTGAAAATGGTTTACCAATAATATTAGTTTCTACTTTTTTCATGAATTCAGTCAATAATGGCTTACATGCATGATCAAATAAGTAACATCCGTACTCAGCAGTATCAGAAATTACACGGTTCATTTCAAACAATTTCTTTCTTGCTATTGTGTTTGCAATTAATGGCAATTCGTGTAATGACTCGTAGTAAGCAGATTCTTCGATGATTCCAGCCTCAGTCATTGTTTCAAAAGCTAATTCAACACCAGCTTTTACCATCGCAATCATTAATACTCCATTATCAAAATATTCTTGCTCTGAAATTGCAGCCTCTTGTGGAGCTGTTTTTTCGAAGTTAGTTTCTCCTGTTGCAGCTCTCCATTTCAATAAGTTAACATCATCATTAGCCCAGTCAGCCATCATCGTTCTAGAGAATTCTCCAGAAATGATATCGTCTTGGTGTTTTTGGAATAATGGACGCATGATATCTTTTAATTCTTCTGCCAATTCGTAAGCTTCAATTTTAGAAGGATTATTTAAACGATCCATCATATTGGTGATACCACCATGTTTTAAAGCCTCAGTAATAGTTTCCCATCCGTATTGGATTAATTTAGAAGCATAAGCAGCATCGATTCCTTTTTCAACCATTTTGTCGAAACATAAAATAGATCCAGTTTGCAATAAACCGCAAAGAATAGTTTGCTCACCCATTAAATCTGATTTTACTTCAGCTACGAAAGATGATCTTAAAACTCCTGCTCTGTGTCCTCCAGTTGCTACAGCGTAAGCTTTTGCTTGATCTAAACCAAATCCGTTTGGATCGTTTTCTGGGTGAACAGCGATAAGAGTTGGAACTCCAAATCCTCTTTTGTACTCTTCACGTACCTCAGAACCTGGACATTTAGGAGCACACATGATAACAGTGATGTCTTTACGAATCTGCATTCCTTCTTCTACAATGTTGAATCCGTGAGAGTAAGACAAAGTAGATCCCTGTTTCATTAATGGCATAATAGCAGTTACCACAGCAGTGTGCTGTTTGTCTGGTGTAAGGTTACAAACTAAATCTGCAGTTGGAATCAATTCTTCATAAGTTCCTACCGTAAAACCATTTTCAGTTGCATTTTTATAAGAAGCTCTCTTTTCTGCAATTGCATCTGCACGCAATGCATAAGAAATGTCTAAACCAGAATCTCTCATGTTTAAACCTTGATTCAAACCTTGTGCTCCACAACCAACAATTACAACTTTTTTTCCAGCCAATGCTGCAATTCCGTCTGCAAATTCAGATTGCTCCATAAATTCGCAAACTCCTAATTGTTCTAATTGTAATCTAAGTGGTAATGTATTGAAATAATTTGCCATTTTTGTTTTAATATTTAATGAAATGAAATTTTAATATTGATTATATATAACTAAGATTTTATTATTTAAAGGTTTCTAATAAAGCAGAAATCTCCATTTTTTGTTTAGAAACTGATATTCTTCCCGAACGCACAAACTGCATAATTCCGTATGGTTTGAACTTTTCGTATAATTCTTCAATTTCAGAACGTCTTCCTGATTTTGAAATCACGAAGAAATCACGAGAAACCGTTACAATTGTAGACTGGCTTTCTTTGATGATATTCTGAATTTGTTTCTCGTCAAACAACAAACTTGAAGCGATTTTGAACAAAGCATTTTCTAAGAAAATCGTTTCTTCATCTGTATGATAAAATGCTTTTATAACTTCAATTTGTTTTTCAATCTGGCCTACAATATTCTGAACCCATTTTTCTGTCGTATTTACTACGATGATAAATCTTGAAACATTCTCTATTTCTGATTCTGAAACATTTAGGCTTAATATATTAATGTGGCGCTTTAAGAATATTCCAGATATTCTATTTAACAAACCTACATTATTTTCTGAGTATACCGATATGGTAAATGTTTTATCTTCCATGTTGTTTTTTAGTTTTTTTTTGTTTCAGGTTTCAAGTTTCAAGCTCTGTTGAGAACGTGAAACTTGAAACATCAAACTTGAAACTTTTCTTAACTTAATCTAATTTCTGATACACAAGCTCCTGTTGGAATCATTGGGAAAACGTTGTTTTCTTTTTCGACTACAACTTCTAAGAAGTATGAATCTTTTGAAGCCAGCATCTCTGCGACCGCTGCATCTAGATCTTCACGCTGTGTAACTTTTTTAGATTTGATATGATATCCTTCAGCAATTGCAACAAAATTTGGATTAATCATTTTTGTTGAAGCATATCTGTTATCAAAGAATAATTCCTGCCATTGGCGAACCATTCCTAAGAATTCATTATTTAAAATAACAATCTTTACCGGAACTTGAGTTTGGAAAATAGTTCCAAGTTCTTGAATTGTCATTTGGAAGCCTCCATCACCAATAACCGCCACTACTTCACGCTCTGGTTTTCCCATTTTTGCTCCAATTGCAGCAGGTAATGCGAATCCCATAGTTCCTAAACCTCCAGAAGTAATGTTACTTTTAGTTGAATTGAATTTAGCATAACGGCAAGCAAACATTTGGTGCTGACCCACATCTGAAACGATAATGGCATCTCCTTTTGAGTGTTTGTTGATCATTTCGATAGTTTCTCCCATCGAAATTCCTTTACCATTTGTTGGATTTAATTCTTCTTTTATTACTGAATCGTACTCAATTTTATTCAATTCTTTGAATTCATTATGCCATAAATCATGAGACTTTGCATCAAGAAGAGGCAGTAAAGCAGCTAAAGATTCTTTTACATCTCCTAAAACTGCGATTTCTGTTTTCACATTTTTATCAACCTCTGCAGGATCGATTTCGAAGTGAATTACTTTTGCTTGTTTTGCATAAGTGCTTAATTTACCTGTAACACGGTCGTCAAAACGCATTCCGAAAGCAATTAAAACATCACATTCGTTTGTTAATAAATTTGGCGCATAGTTTCCGTGCATTCCTAACATACCAACATTTAAAGGATGATCTGTAGGTAAAGCTGATAATCCTAAAATTGTCCAAGCTGCTGGAATCCCAGCTTTTTCAACCACTGCTTTAAACTCAGCTTCTGCCTGACCCAAAATAATTCCTTGTCCAAAAACAATAAAAGGTTTTTTGGCACTATTGATTAAAGCTGCTGCTTCAGCAACTTTATCTAAATTTAATTTTGGAACTGGAACATAACTTCTAATTCCTGTACATTTTTCATAACTAAATTCGAACTCATCAAACTGAGCGTTTTTAGTAATATCTACCAATACAGGCCCTGGACGACCAGAACGAGCAATGTAAAATGCTTTTGCAATAATTTCAGGAATTTGAGAAGCTTCAGTTACCTGAAAATTCCATTTTGTAACCGGAGTCGAAATTCCGATAATATCTGTTTCCTGAAATGCATCAGATCCTAATAAATGTCTTCCAACCTGACCTGTAATACATACTAATGGAGTGGAATCGATTTGAGCATCTGCAATACCAGTCACTAAATTTGTAGCACCTGGTCCAGAAGTAGCAATTGCCACCCCTACTTTTCCTGTAGCTCTAGCATAACCTTGAGCTGCATGCGTTGCACCTTGTTCGTGGCGTACTAAAACGTGGTGTAACTGATCTTGAAATTTATATAATTCGTCGTAAACTGGCATTATAGCTCCACCTGGATAACCATAAATTAAATCTACTCCTTCTGCTAATAAACATCTTATAACGGCTTCTGCCCCTGATATTTTCATAGTATATTGTTTTTTCAATGTCAATTTCAATATCAAAATTCAATGGCAATGGCAAAAATCAATTTTAATGATAAATTTTAAATTAATCTTTTTATATTTTTTATTGTAATTGCTATTGACTTTTGATATTGTAATTGTTATTGCTTTTTGAAATTGTTATTGTAATTAATTATCGGTTACGCATCCTGTTGATGCACTTGAAACCGATCTAGCGTATTTAAGTAAAACCCCTCTGTCAACTTTTAATTTCGGCTGAACCCAAGCCGCTTTTCTAGCTGCAAATTCTTCGTCAGATATCTTCAGGTCGATTGTATTTTTCACAGCATCGATAGCGATTAAATCTCCATCTTTTACTAGCGCAATACCACCACCATCATATGCTTCTGGTGTAACGTGACCTACCACGAAACCGTGCGAACCGCCCGAGAATCTACCGTCTGTGATTAGAGCACAACTGCTTCCTAATCCAGCTCCAATAATCGCAGATGTAGGTTTCAGCATTTCAGGCATTCCCGGACCACCTTTTGGCCCACAACCTCTGATGACGACTACATTACCTGGTTTAATTTTTCCGGCTTGAAGACCTGGAATTACTTCAAATTCACCTTCAAATACAACAGCTGGTCCTTCAAAATATTCCCCTTCTTTACCACTGATTTTTGCTACAGCACCTTCAGAAGCAAGATTTCCGTACAATACTTGAATGTTTCCTGTTGGTTTTAATGCTTTTTGAATTTCATGAATAACTTCTTGTCCGTCTTGTAAATCTGGAGTCGAAGCTAAGTTCTCAGCAACTGTTTTCCCTGTTACAGTCAAACAATCTCCGTGAATAAGTCCTACTTTCAGTAAGTATTTCATAACTGCAGGAATACCTCCAACTTCGTGAATATCTTCCATCATATACTTACCGCTTGGCTTCATATCTGCCAATACTGGTGTTCTATCATTAATCGCTTGGAAATCATCTAATGTGATTGTAATTCCAACTGAATGAGCCATTGCGATTAAGTGCATAACAGCGTTTGTAGAACCTCCTAAAACGGCTACAATTGTAATAGCATTTTCAAAAGCCTTACGAGTCATAATGTCTCTTGGCTTGATATCTTTTTCTAATAATATTTTGATTGCTTTTCCGGCTTCCAAACATTCATCTCTTTTCTCTTGACTTAAAGCAGGGTTAGAAGAACTGTATGGTAAACTCATTCCTAATGCTTCAATAGCAGAAGACATTGTATTTGCTGTATACATACCACCGCAAGCACCAGCTCCTGGGCAAGCATTTTGAATAACACCTTTAAAATCTTCTGGAGTGATTTCGCCTTTTACTTTTTTTCCTAAAGCTTCAAAAGCAGAAACGATATTTAGAGATTCTCCTTTCCATTTTCCAGAGTGAATAGAACCACCATAAATCATCATAGATGGACGGTTCAATCTTCCCATTGCAATTAATGCTCCAGGCATATTTTTATCGCAACCAGGAATAGCTATAATACTATCATACCATTGCGCTCCGGCAACTGTTTCGATAGAATCTGCGATTACATCACGTGAAACTAGTGAGTAACGCATACCTTCAGTTCCGTTAGAAATACCGTCACTGACACCAATGGTATTAAAAATAAGTCCGACAAGATCTGCATCCCAAACACCTTTTTTAACATCTTTTGCTAAATCGTTCAAGTGCATGTTGCAAGTGTTACCATCGTAACCCATGCTCACAATACCAACTTGTGCTTTCTTTAAATCTTCTTCAGTTAAACCAATTCCGTACAACATAGCTTGTGCCGCAGGCTGTGTTTGATCTTGTGTGATGGTCTTGCTGTACTTATTTAATTCCATTATTGCTTTTTATTAATTTTAATTTTTTATTCAAAAAAAAACCTTCCAGTATTTGGAAGGTTTGTAATATAGTTTTTCAATTATATTTATAACATTCCCGATGCAGATGTGTGAATCACATTGACAACAACGACAGAAGTAATAATAATTGAGATTTGCATCATTTAATTTTTTAGTGTCACAAAAGTAAACAAACTTCCGGAAGTAAAAAAATAAAATCTCAACATTTCAAAGACTTCTTGTTATTATCTTCACATTTTAACAAAAAATATTAAACAATTGTAGATTGTCCAATACTTACATTATCATTATTGAAATACAGCAAATCATCTTTGCTGAAAATAAAATTAGAAACGAACTCTCCTACTTCGTTTGTTCCAAATTTTGAATCTGGTTTCAAATCAACAGTAACCACTTTGTATTCAATTGCTTTTTCTACAGCTTTGTAGATTACATGGGCTTCTTTAGTTAATCCAAAATGTTCTAACAAAAGCGCTGCCGCTAAAATCGAAGCAATAGGATTGGCGATGTTTTTTCCTTTTGCCTGCGGATATGATCCGTGAATTGGCTCAAACAAGGCATTTTTTTCTCCTAGAGATACTGATGGTAATAAACCGATAGATCCTGTAATTACACTAGCTTCATCCGACAAAATATCTCCGAACAAGTTCTCAGTCAAAATCACATCAAATTGTTTCGGATTTAAAATCAGCTGCATCGCTGCATTATCCACAAACAAGAAATCAAGTTTAACATCTGGATAATCTTCGCTCACTTTCTGAACTACTTTTCTCCACAATCTTGAAGTCTCCAAAACATTTGCCTTATCTACCATTGTTAGCTTTTTGCGTCGTTTTTGTGCCGACTTAAAAGCTAAATGTGCAATTCTAGTAATTTCTTCTTCTGAATATTCACATAAATCTGAAGCGTGTGTTCCTTCTTCATTTAGCGTTTTTGTACCAAAATAAGCTCCACCTGTCAATTCTCTAAAAATGGTAAAATCAGCTCCTTCAATAATTTCTCTCTTTAAAGGAGAAGCTTCAATTAAGGCTTTATAAGGTTTTATAGGACGAATATTAGCAAACAATCCTAATTCTTTTCGCAGTTTTAATAATCCTTGCTCCGGACGAACCTTTGCATTTGGGTTGTTATCGTATTTCGGATCTCCAATCGCACCAAGCAAAACTGCATCTGTATTTAAACAGAGATTCAGCGTTTGTTCCGGCAAAGGACTTCCCGTTTTATCAATAGCAACCGCTCCCATCAGCGCTTCCTCAAAAACAAATTCATGATTATACACTTCGCCAATGGCGTACAAAGCTTTCTTAGCTTGTAAAATTACTTCAGGTCCAATTCCATCTCCTGGTAAAACTGCTATTTTTAAATTCATAATCTCTCGCTCTTTATGTCTTTAAATCCTTATTGTTCCTTAAATTCTTATTTTGAAATATTAACTTCTGATTAATTCTCCTTCTATTTTAGAAGCTTCGATAATCTGATGAATATCTGCGTCTACGACTTCTTTTTTAATGTCAGCGAATTTCAAAAATTCGATATAAACGATATCTAATTGTGTTTTTGTCAATTCGTAACCTACTTTTTTAGCACGGTAAGCCAAAGCAGCTCTTCCGCTTCTTGCTGTTAAAATGATTGAAGATTCATTAACACCCACATCTAGCGGATCCATAATCTCGTAAGTTGCTCTATTTTTGATAACACCATCTTGGTGAATTCCAGAACTGTGTGCAAAAGCATTTGCTCCAACAATCGCTTTATTTGGCTGTACAATCATTCCCATACTTTCAGAAACCAAACGACTCATTTCGTTCAATTCTCTTGTATTGATGTTTGTATCTAAATTTAAGTAAGGATGCTGTTTGAAAATCATTACCACTTCTTCAAGTGCCGTATTTCCTGCTCTTTCACCAATACCATTAATAGTACATTCTATTTGTCTCGCTCCATTGATAGCTCCTGCAATTGAGTTTGCAGTTGCCATTCCTAAATCATTATGACAGTGACATGAAAGGATTACGTTTTCGATTCCTTTTACGTTTTCTTTTAAGTATTTAATTTTTGCTCCGTATTCTTCTGGAAGACAGTATCCAGTAGTATCAGGAATATTCAATACAGTTGCTCCGGATTTAATAACTTCTTCACAAACCTTAGCTAAGAACGCATTATCTGTTCTACCTGCATCTTCTGCGTAGAATTCTACATCTTCTACATAAGATTTAGCATGCGCTACAGCAAATTTTGCTCTTGCAATAATATCTTCAGGCGTAGTTTGTAGTTTGTGGAGTATATGAGATTCTGAAGTTCCGATTCCAGTATGGATTCTTGGTTTCTTAGCGTGCTTTAAAGCAGCTGCTGCAACATCAATGTCGTTTTTTACGGCTCTTGTAAGTCCGCAGACGGTTGCATTTTCTACAATTTTACAAATCTCAGAGACCGATAAAAAATCGCCTGGACTTGACACAGGAAAGCCTGCTTCGATAATGTCAACTCCCATTTTGTCTAGTCGTTCTGCGATAACTAATTTTTGCTTAGTATCTAACTTACATCCTGGAACTTGTTCACCATCTCGCAATGTGGTGTCAAAAATTTGAACTTTCTCTCTATTCATATTCATTAATTTAATGTAATTTCACATCTTGATAACAAATATATATTGTACTATTACAGTATGAAATTCATTTTAATGAAATTATACTGTTCATAAAACGTTTTATCTCATACTAAACAACTCATAACCAATAAGTTATATTATTATTTTTTACAATGGCTAACCATCAAAAAGATTTCTTATTTGTTCTAATCAAATCACTTTCGAAATCAGAAAAAAGGCAGTTTAAAATTTTTGCAAGCCGATTAGAAACGAGTTCAAACACAAAATTTATCGAATTATTCAATATTTTAGATAAATCTGAAGTTTACGATGAAAAACTCATTCTTAAAAGTGGTATTATCCAAAAAGTACAGTTATCTAATTTAAAATCATACTTATACAAACAGATTCTAGTCAGTATAAGGTTAAATATTCCTAGCCAGAACATTCGTTATCAGCTTCGAGAGCAAATGGATTTTGCCGTTATTCTATATAATAAAGGATTATACAAGCAGAGTTTAAAAATTCTAGACAAGACCAAACAGCAAGCTTTAGAAAATGACGAAAAATATATGGCGTATGAAATTGTTGAATTCGAAAAACTAATCGAATCGCAATATATTACCCGAAGTATTCAAGGGCGCGCTGACGAATTGGTTGTTCAGGCGAAAGAATTGAACTACCGAAATACGATTTCAAGTAAATTATCCAACTTATCGCTTCAGCTATACGGCATCATGCTAAAAACGGGTTACGTAAAGAGTGATGAGGAATATAAATATATAGACGATTATTTTAACAGACATATAGCAAAACTAGACGAAAGCAAGTTTGGTTTCCGCGAAAAATACTGGTTTTATAATGCTAATCTTTGGCGAAGCTTTCTGGTACAGGATTTCTTGGCGAGTTATAAATTTGCCTATAAATGGGTTCAGCTTTTTTATGATAATCCAAATATGATTTATCTGAATCCTGTGTTTTTCTTAAAAGGAAACCACTATTTTCTGGAATCGCTTTATATGCTGAAATATACCTCGAATTTCAAGAGATATTTGAATCTTTTAGAAGAAACCATTGCAGACCCTAAGTTTCCTTCAAATGATAATCTTGCTTCCTTGTCTTTCTTATATGTATACAACAATAAATTAAATCTGCATATTTTAGAAGGTACTTTCGCGGAAAGCGAATATTTAATTCCTGAGATTTTAAATAAACTGAAAGTACACAGCGAGCATCTTGACGAGCATCACGAAATGTTGTTTTTTTATAAAATTGCTTCTATTTATTTTGGTAACGAAAAATACAATGAATGCATTAATTACTTAGATAAAATCATCAACAACAAAAACTTGACCATGCGCGAAGATTTAATGTGCTTTGCAAGATTATTGTCTCTGATTGCACATTATGAGCTTGGAAAAGATTATTATTTAGAAAATCATTTGAAAAGCACGTATAAGTTCTTATTGAAAATGAACGACTTGCACGAAGTTCAAAAAGAGATTATCAAGTTTTTAAGAAACCTAAACAACTTCTACCCTGCTGATATAAAAAAGGAATTCAAAAAAATGCATACTCGTTTCGTAGAACTTGAAAAGAACACTTACGAAAAAAGAGCTTTCTTATATCTGGATATTATTTCTTGGCTAGAAAGTAAAATCGAAAACAGAAAAATTGCCGATATTATAAAGGAGAAAGCGAAATTGAACAACAGATAAATGTTTTAAATTCCAATAAAGAAATTCCAAATTCCAATCAAAAGGGTTGAAAAACAAAGTTTTTCAACCCTTTTTGTCATCCTGAGAAACGAAGGATCGCACTCGTAAATCAACAAAGATTGGAGAATTACCTTTCGATAGTTTCTAGTGTGATCCTTCGTTCCTCAGGATGACATACTAAATGCTAAAAACAACAAACCCGACAGTTTTTTAAAATCTGTCGGGTTAATAACCATAAAAAAAATCCCAAACTCCGATAATTGGAATTTGGGATTTTATATATTGAAAATTTTAAAAAAACTATTCGACTATATTAGAAGTTGTTACATAGAAATCTTTATCTACTTCTACTTTTCTGTCTTCGCTTGTTGTTTTTACTGATTGCCATTCTGTGGTTGGTTTCAGCCAAGTTTCAACACCGTTTAATTTTACTCTTACTGGCATATCAAATTTAGAAACACAGTTTGTCCAGTGGTAACCGAAAGTTCCGTTTTTAAACATATATTCAAAAACTGGAATTTGAGTTGTAGTTAAATATTGTGCAAAAACCCTGTTGAAGTTAATTCCAGATTGCTCATTAATATAATCCTGAATCTGTTTCCCAGTAACCGTTTGATGATAGAAAGTCTTATTCATACCTCTTAAAATCGATTTCCATTTTGCATCATCATTGATTACCTGACGAATCATATGCAGCATCGAAGCTCCTTTTGGATACATATCGCCAGAACCTTCATTATTTACATCATAATGTCCGATAATTGGAATATCATTTTGAATGTTTTTTCTACAGCCAATTACATATTCTGCTCCAGCTTCTTTTCCGTAATAGTATTCAACAAATAAACTTTCAGAATAGTTTGTAAAACTTTCATGAACCCACATATCAGCGATATCTTTGTAGGTAATATTATTAGCGTACCATTCGTGCCCAGATTCGTGAATAATAATAAAATCAAACTTTAATCCCCATCCTGTTCCACTCAAATCACGACCTAAATAACCATTTTTATATTGATTTCCGTATGTTACAGAACTTTGGTGCTCCATTCCTAAATAAGGAACTTCAACCAATTTGTAGCTGTCTTCGTAGAACGGATATGGTCCGAACCAGCTTTCAAAAGCTTTCAGCATTTTTGGAGCATCTTTAAACTGCTCTTTTGCTAAAGCTAGATTATCTTTTAAAACATAATAATTGCAGTCTAAGTTTCCTTTTTCGCCTTTAAAAACCTCAGAAAAATTAACATAATCACCAATATTGATGTTTACACCATAATTATTAATCGGATTTGCAACATACCAATTAAACGTTTTTGTTCCGTCTTTTTCTTTTTTAACGCTCTGTAACCTTCCGTTTGAAACCTCTGTTAAGTCTCCTGGAACATTTACGCTAATCAACATATTCTCCACTTCATCGTACATATGATCTTTACATGGCCACCAAACGCTCGCGCCTAAACCTTGACAAGATGTCGCAATAAAATCTTTTCCGTTTTTATCTTTTTTCCAAGAGAAACCACCATCCCAAGGAGCTCTAACAGCTTCTTTAGGTTTTCCTTCAAAGAAAACTACGATTTCTTTTACTGCACCAACTTTTTGCTTTTCTATTAAAGTAATAAAGAAAGCATTTCCATTTCTTTCAAATTTTAAATCTTTACCATTCTGAGTCACTTTAGTAATATTCATTGGCTCCTGTAAATCGATCTGCATACGATTGTTCTCTGTTAAAACAGTATAACGAACAGTATTTGAACCCGAAATAAATTTTTCTGAAGGCTTAACCTTTACGTCAAGATGATAATATTTTAAATCCCACCAAGCTCTTTCTTTTGTGATGCTTCCGCGTAAAGTATCCTGATGTGTAAAAACGGTTTCTGACTTATTTAAAAGTCCCTGAGCATTGGCAGTAAAACCAACCAAAAAGGCGATAAAAATGCCACTAAAGTATTTTTTCATTATTTATAAATTTGTACGAAATAAAGGATTTAAATCAGTTTATTTTCAACAAATGTAAACATTCATATCTAGTATTTTAAAATTTTATGATTTCCGGCAGAAAAAAAAATCACTTACTTCAATTAATCTTCTCTATTTTAGTGGTTTTAAAATACTAGAATCATATATGAGATTTGGCACAATACTTTCGTCTTTACTGGCAATAATTGCAACTACTGTTAATTCACAAAATATCCTCATTCATAAAACGAATAAAAAAATAAAAATCGACGGTGATTTAACCGATTGGAAAACGCCTTTTCTTGGCCCTTTTGTAATTCATAATACAGGAGAAAGCGCCACTCAAAAAACCTTCGTCTCACTTTCTTGGAATAATAAAAACCTTTACATCGCTTACAACTGCACTGATTCTAAAATTGTTGGAACGCTACAAGCAAAAGATTCGCAGATTTTTCAAACAGACGATTTAGCTGAAATTTTTCTTGATCCAGACGGAGACAGCCAAAACTATATTGAAATTGGAGTAAACGCATTTTCTACAAAATATGATTTACTTTTAAAATGCATTTCAGATGAATGTGGCGGATGGAATACCTCAATGGATTTTGACATTAAAGGTTTAGAAACTGTCGGTAAAATCGATAAAGAAGGATATACTGTAGAAATAAAAATTCCTTTTTCTAGTCTTAGAAAAATTAAAAATGGCGGTTTCTCAAAACCTAAAGTCGGAACTAAATGGAAAGGAAATGCTTTTAGAATTGATTACGGTAACACAACCGAATATCTTGCTTTACAGGCTTATAATAGTTTAAAGTTTGGATTTCATCAACCGCAAGAATTTGCTGTTTTTGAGTTTGTGAAGTAATTATATAACGGGAAAAAATTGTACTTCTGTTGGCTTAAAATATTCTGCATCCTCAACTAAAAACTTAAAAGCCGTATTAGTTTTTGTCATTTTATAAACTTCAAAAATAGACTTGTTGCGTACAAAATGAGCATTTTGATAAAATCTATCATTAAAATTTCCATAAAATGCATACGTTTCCAAAAACATAGAAATCCCTTTCTTTAGAATTGTAGGATTTACAAAAGCTTTGGGTAAGAATATATCGAGAAAAGCATTATTATCTACATACAGCTCTCCAGTACTTTCATTAATTGGATAAAAATTTCCATATGGAGATCTTTCCAAAAATAAAATCATTCTCTGTCCTTTTTTTAATTCTTTATTTCTTGGATCACATAACCATTCTTTCCAGATTGCTATATTAATTTTTGAGCTCGATTTCCCTTTTATGAACTCACTTATCGTGAACTCATATTCATTTTTAGAAACTTTAGAAATAGTTCCGTCAACAATCAAAACAGCTTTAGAAATAACCAACGAATATGGCATTACATTTTTCTTAAAGCCATAATTTAAACTCGGAACCAAAAGCAAAAACAAGTATAGAACTAATCGCATAAATATATTATTTAATACTAAAATACTATATTTTTTTGTTATAAAAGATAATACAAACATAGCCCGCGGTTTCAACCGCGGGAGGACATACAATATAGCAATACGTTTCCCGCGGTTGAAACCGCGGGCTATATCATATAGATGCTACGGAATTATTTTAAACTATTTTTGACGTTTCTTCAAAACTTCCACAACATCATTCAATTGATATCCTTTTGCTTGAAGCAGAATCAAATAATGAAACAATAAATCAGCGCTTTCGCTAAGGAACAAATCATCATTATCATCTTTAGCTTCAATAACGACTTCTACAGCTTCCTCGCCAACTTTTTGAGCAATTTTATTGATTCCTTTTTCAAATAGAGAAGCGACATAACTTTTCTCAGAATCAGCATTTTCTCTTCTGGTTTTGATTGTGTTTTCTAACTGAGAAATAAAACCGTAATTAGCATCATTTGGCTCTTGCCAACAAGTATCTGCTCCTGTGTGACAAGTAGGTCCAACTGGTTTCGCCTGAATTAAAAGCGTATCGCCATCACAGTCATTTTTAATGCTTACTAAGTTTAAAAAGTTACCACTTTCCTCGCCTTTCGTCCAAAGTCTTTGTTTTGAACGGCTAAAAAAAGTTACTTTTTGTGTTTCTATTGTTTTTTGAAGCGATTCTTCATTCATATAACCTAGCATCAAAACATTTTTTGTTTCTGCATCCTGAATAATCGCCGGAATCAATCCGTGTGCGCTTTTGATATCGATGTCCATAATTATTTTAGATTTTTGATTTCAGATTTTAGATTCTCAAAACTGAAATTGATTTTTTTATTTATTGATTGAAATTTGGATTTTTTATAACCTTACTTCAATACCATTATTCTTAAGTTCTTGTTTCAAAGCTTTGATTTCGATTTCCTTAAAGTGAAAAACGCTTGCCGCTAAAGCTGCATCAGCTTTTCCTTCTTTGAAAGAATCAACAAAATGCTGTATATTTCCAGCACCTCCCGAAGCAATAATCGGAATATTTACTAGTTCTGAAAGTTTAGCCAAAGCTTCATTTGCAAATCCGTTTTTAGTTCCGTCATTATCCATCGATGTGAACAAAATTTCTCCAGCACCACGTTCTGCAACTTCCACAGCCCAATCGAATAAATTTAATTCAGTTGGAACTTTTCCGCCAACCAAATGTACAATCCATTGTCCGTCAATTTGTTTGGCATCGATTGCCACAACAACGCACTGGCTTCCAAATTTCTGAGCCAAATCATTAATCAATTGCGGATTTTTTACCGCCGATGAATTAATTGAAACTTTATCTGCTCCGTTATTCAACAGAATATCAACATCTTCTACAGATGAAATTCCGCCGCCAACTGTAAACGGAATATTGATTTTCTCCGCAACGCTTCGCACCATATACACAAGTGTCTTGCGTCTCTCTTCTGTTGCCGAAATATCTAAGAAGACCAACTCATCTGCTCCTTCTCTTGAATAAATTTCAGCTAATTCAACAGGATCTCCAGCATCGCGCAAATCGACGAAATTAACGCCTTTTACGGTTCTTCCGTTTTTTATATCTAAGCAAGGTATTATTCTTTTTGCAAGCATTTTTTTTTGTTGTTTCACAGAGATTCACAAAGATTTCACAGAGATTCGCAAAGATTTTTTTTGTGAATCTTTGTGTTTTACTTTGTGCATCTTTGCGAAATAATCTATTTATTTAAAATATAATTTTCTAACTGTTTCAAGCTAATTCTCCCTTCGTAAATCGCTTTTCCAATTATGGTTCCTTCGCAGCCTAATTCAGCTAATTTAGGCAATTCGTCAAAAGTTGAAATTCCGCCAGAAGCGATTAGTTTCACTCCTTTAGCTTCTGCTAAAATTTTACTGTATAAATCAAAACTTGGACCTTGAAGCATTCCGTCTTTGGCAATATCGGTACAAATAACATACTGAATTCCTTTTGATTGATAATCTTGAATAAATGGCACTAAATCTTCATTAGATTCTTCTAACCAGCCAGAAACTGCTATTTTTTCATCTTTTGCATCAGCTCCTAAAATAATTTTATCAGAACCGTATTCTGAAATCCATTTTTCGAAAATAGCTCTATTTTTTACCGCGATACTTCCGCCCGTAATTTGATTTGCACCGCTTTCAAAAGCAATTCTTAAATCGTCATCCGATTTTAATCCACCTCCGAAATCAATTTTTAAACTCGTTTGATTGGCAATTTGTTCCAATATCTTATAATTGACAATTTTGCTCGATTTTGCACCGTCAAGATCAACTAAATGCAAATATTCAATTCCGTGTGCTTCAAATGATTTCGCTACTTCAAGCGGATTTTCATTGTAAAT
The DNA here is from genome assembly GCF_023656565.1 of Flavobacterium tyrosinilyticum. GTDB lineage: Bacteria > Bacteroidota > Bacteroidia > Flavobacteriales > Flavobacteriaceae > Flavobacterium > Flavobacterium tyrosinilyticum. The sequence continues at coordinate 1,402,958 of NZ_JAMOKG010000002.1, read as the reverse complement.
TATTTTAGTATCATAATCACCTTTGGATAAACGAACGCATTTTCCTTCAATGATATCTATGGCTGGTATTATTCTCATGTTTTGATATTTTAGATTTTAGAGTTCAGATTTTAGATTCTCTAAAAATTGATATTTTGATTGAAATTGATTTTTGATATTGATTTTCAATTGGAATTTGGAATTTAAGAGATTGGAATTTCAAAATTTTACATTTTTAAAAAATTTCCTAGAATCTTTTCGCCAACATCACCGCTTTTTTCTGGGTGAAATTGAGTTCCGTAAAAATTATCTTTCTGCAAAGCCGATGCATATTCAACGTCGTAATTTGTTGTAGCAATAGCTTCATCACAATTTGGCGCATAAAAACTGTGAACCAAATACATGAATTCATTTTCAGAAATACCTTTAAACAAATCGGTTTTTAAATCATAAATCTGATTCCATCCCATTTGTGGTACTTTTACGTTGTTTGAAAATTTCAAAACATCAACATCAAAAATCCCTAAACCTTCTGTATTTCCTTCTTCTGTTTTGTTGCACATCAATTGCATTCCAAGACAAATTCCTAAAACAGGCTGTTTCAATTCTGGAATCAAACCATCCAAACCACTTTCACGAAGTTTTGCCATCGCTGAACTCGCTTCGCCCACGCCCGGGAAAATCACTTTATCGGCCGATTTAATTTCGTCCGGATCATTACTCAAAACTGCCTTAAATCCCAATCTTTCAATAGCAAACATAATGCTCTGAATATTTCCTGCTCCGTAATTTATAATTACTATTTTCATTTTGTTTTTTTGTTTGTTTTGTTTCAAGTTTAAAGTTTCAGGTTTCACGTTCTGTTGAGCAACTTGAAACTTTAAACCTGAAACTTGAAACAAATTTTAAAGCATTCCTTTCGTTGAAGGCAAAATCATCTTTTCGGTATCTCTTTTTACGGCTACTTTTATTGCTTTCGCGAAAGCTTTAAAGATCGCTTCGATTTTATGATGTTCATTGATTCCTTCTGCTTTGATATTTAAGTTGGCTTTTGCACCGTCTGTAAACGATTTAAAGAAGTGATAGAACATTTCTGTTGGCATTTTACCTACCATTTCGCGTTTAAACTCAGTTTCCCAGATTAACCAATTTCTTCCTCCAAAGTCAATTGCTGCTTGTGCTAGACAATCATCCATAGGAAGACAGAATCCGTAACGCTCAATTCCTAATTTATTTCCTAACGCTTTGGCGAAAACTTCTCCTAATGCAATTGCAGTATCTTCGATAGTATGGTGTTCATCAACTTCTAAATCTCCTTTTACAGTAATTTCTAAGTCCATTTGACCGTGACGTGAGATTTGATCTAACATGTGATCAAAAAAGGCAATTCCAGTATCGATTTTGCTTTTTCCTGTTCCGTCAAGATTCAGATTTATGTAAATATCCGTTTCGTTTGTTTTACGCGTAATAGAAGCAGAACGCGCTTCTAATTTCAGGAATTCATAAATCTTCTTCCAATCCATTGATTGCAAAACGATTGTATCATTTAATTCTTCTCGTTTAGATGAAATTTCATTACTTCCAGCTCCATCTGTATCATTCATGAAAATGGCTTTTGCGCCAAGGTTTTTAGCCAATTCCACATCCGTTAAACGATCTCCTAAAACAAAAGAATTAGCCAAATCATATTCGGGATTGTTCAAATATTTAGTCAGCATTCCAGTTCTTGGTTTGCGGGTTGGCGCGTTCTCTTCTGGAAAAGTTCTGTCTACGAAGATTTCATCAAAAATAACTCCCTCGTTTTCAAAAGCTTTTAGAATAAAATTCTGCGTTGGCCAAAAAGTATCTTCAGGAAAACTATCCGTTCCTAAACCGTCTTGATTGGTTACCATTGCCAATTCGTAATCTAATTCATTAGCAATTTTAGCCAGATATTGAAACGCTTTCGGATAAAACTCTAGTTTATCTAAGCTATCTAATTGTAAATTTTCAGGTTCTAAAACAATCGTTCCATCACGATCGATAAAAAGTACTTTTTTCATAATATTTTTGTTCTGCCACAGATTTTACAGATTAATATGATTTTTTAGTCACGAATTCACGAATTTCTCTAATTTAATTTGTGTAATTCGTAGCTAAAAATCACGCACAGAAAGAAATCATTTTAATCATTATAATCTGTGGCTAATATTTTTATTTCAATAGTTTCAATTCTCTAATTACAACAGCATTTTCTTCTTTCGTTCCAATTGTAAAACGAAGACAATTTTCGCATAAAGGCTGTGTTGTTCTGTTTCTGATAACGATTCCTTTTTCAATTAATTGATCGTACCTTTTGTTAGCATCATCTACTTTTGCTAAAATAAAATTAGCTTCCGTTGGATATACTTTTTCAAAAAAACTTACTTCAAGTAAAACTTTAAGCAATTCTTCTCTTTGTTCAATAATAGAAGCTATTTCTTGTTTTATTTTATCAGAATCTTTCAAACGTTCTTTCGCTCTTTGCTGCGTCAATTCGTTTACATTGTAAGGCGGTTTAATTTTATTTAAAACCGAAATCACAGCTTCAGATGCATAACAGATTCCCAAACGAATTCCAGCCAAACCATACGCTTTTGAAAGCGTTTGTGTAATCACTAAATTTGGATATTCGTCAATTTCCGTTAGCCAGCTTTCTTTGTCTGAGAAGTCAATGTAAGCTTCGTCAATAATAACTAGACCTTTAAAGTTTTGCAACAATTTCACGACACTTTCATCTGAAAATGAATTCCCTGTCGGATTGTTTGGCGAACATAAAAAGATAATTTTGGTATTCTCATCAACCGCTTCTAGAATCTTTTCAACTTGAGGCTGAAAATCTTCCGATAGAAGAACTTCTCTGTTTTCAACAGCATTAATATTCGCTAAAACGCCATACATTCCGTATGTTGGAGGAAGAGATATAATATTGTCTTTACTAGGTTCGCAGAAAGCTCTAAAAAGCAAGTCTAAAACTTCGTCACTACCATTTCCTAATAAAATCTGATTTTGTTTTACTAAATTATTCTTAGCCAAAATAGCTTTAACTGAATTCTGCTGTGGATCCGGATAACGGTTTACGCCATTTTGAAACGGATTTTCATTGGCATCCAAAAAAATCATTTCGGCTGTATCAAAATCTTCAAACTCATCTCTTGCAGACGAATATGGTTTTAAAGATTTTACGTTTTCACGTGTTATTGTATTTATATCGAACGTATTCATTTTCTAAGTTTTGTTCCTGCAAGGTTTCAAAAACCTTGTAGGTATTATTTATTGGTAGTTATAAATTCTAAAATCTATTTAAACCTACGAGGTTTTGGAAACCTCGCAGGACTGCAGACGCAAGGTCACAGCATTTTTATGCGCCTGTAACCCTTCGGCTTCAGCCATAACTTCAATTGCTTTCCCGATATTTAGAATTCCTTCTTTGGTAATTTTCTGAAAAGTCATCGATTTCATAAAACTATCCAGATTTACACCGCTGTAATTCTTTGCATAACCATTGGTTGGCAAAGTATGATTCGTTCCTGAAGCATAGTCTCCGGCACTTTCAGGCGTGTAATTTCCAATAAAAACAGAACCTGCATTTACGATACCGTTACAGTAGAAATCATCATATTCAGAACAGATTATAAAGTGCTCTGGCCCATATTCGTTAATTAAATCTAAAGCGATTTGGTCGTTTTCCACATAAATCAATTTCGAATTTTCGATCGCTTTCTCTGCAATAGTTTTTCTTGGAAGCGCTTCTAACTGAGATTGCACTTCTTTCTCTACTTCTACAATTAGTTTTTTTGAAGTCGAAACTAAAATCACTTGGCTATCCGTTCCGTGCTCTGCTTGAGATAACAAATCTGAAGCTACAAAAGCAGGAACCGCTGTATCATCAGCAACAATCAATAATTCTGAAGGCCCTGCCGGCATGTCAATTGCAACTCCAAATTGCGTTGCCAATTGTTTTGCTACCGTTACAAATTGATTTCCTGGTCCAAAAATTTTGTATACTTTAGGGATTGACTGGGTTCCCAAAGTCATTCCTGCAATCGCCTGAATTCCTCCAACTTTTAGAATTTTAGTTACTCCGCATAAATTCGCTGCATATAAAATTGCTGGATTAATTTTGCCTCTTTTATCTGGTGGAGAACACAATACAATTTCTTTACAACCCGCAATTTCAGCAGGAACCGCCAACATTAAAACAGTAGAAAACAAAGGCGCTGTTCCTCCAGGAATGTATAAACCAATTTTTTGGATTGGTCTTTTCTCTTGCCAGCAATTTACTCCTTCAATTGTTTCAACTTCAACTCTTTCTGTTTTCTGAGCGTTGTGGAATTTATAGATATTTTCTTTTGCTAATTCAATAGCTTCTTTCAATTCATTCGGAATCAAACTAATTGCTTCAGTTATTTCTTCTTCTGAAACTTCATAATTGTCTTGTGAAATTCCATCAAAAATCGAAGTGTATTTTGCTACAGCTTCATCTCCTTTTCTTTGTACTTCTTTGAAGATTTCTTTTACTGTAATTTCAATATCATCAACGGTTTTGGTTGGCCTTTTTAATATTTCTGACCAGATTTCTGGTTTTGGATTATCTATTTTATTCATAATATTTTCAATATTAAATTCCAAATTTCTAAAATCCCAAATTCCAATTCTTTATTTTAAAAATCAACGCTAAGCTTGGAATTTGGAATTTAAAAATTGAAATTTCTTTTTATAGTACCATTTTCTCAATTGGACAAACTAAAATTCCTTCTGCTCCAACTTCTTTTAGCTGGTCGATCACATCCCAGAAAGTGTCTTTATCGATTACAGAGTGAACACTACTCCAACCTTCTTGAGCCAAAGGAAGAACCGTTAAACTTCTCAAAACGGGAAGGATTTTTCCAACCGCTTCGATTTTATCGTTTGGAACGTTCATTAGGATATATTTCGAATTTCTAGCTCTTAAAACCGCTTGAATTCTAAATTTTAAAGTATCAATGTGTTTTTGAATTTCCGGAGAAACTTTTGGAGAAACTGCCAAAACCGCTTCGCTTTTTAAGATTACTTCAACTTCTTTTAAATTGTTTTTAAAAAGTGTGCTTCCGCTTGAAACGATATCTACAATTGCATCTGCAAGTCCAATATTTGGCGCAATTTCCACCGAACCAGAAATTTGGTGAATATCTACCTTTATACCAAATTTACTGAAATATTCGTTAACTGTGTTTGGATAAGAAGTTGCAATACGAAGATTGGCTAAATCTTGAACCGAATTGTATTCGAAAGTTTTAGGCACTGCAACCGAAACTTTGCATTTTGAGAAGCCAAGTTTCTGAACCACTTCGATTCCTTTTCCTTTTTCTACCAAAAGATTGTCGCCAACGATTGCTAAATCTACCACTCCATCAATTAAATACTGTGGAATGTCTGAATTTCTAAGGTATAAAACTTCAAGAGGAAAGTTTGAAGCTTCTGCTTTTAACTGATCGATTCCGTTGTTGATTGAAATACCGCAGTCTTTTAGAATTTGGATACTGTCTTCGTTTAAACGACCCGATTTTTGAATTGCAATTTTTAAAGTACTCATTTTTTTAGTTGTTTGTTGAATTAATAGTTTGAGTACAAAGAGAGTTAGAATTAAAAAACCCGTTTGATGTACTCAAACGGGTTTTAAAATATGAAGATTTACACGCATATCATTAACACATCGCTTGAGAGCAATAATGTAAATGATGATGATGTAATTGAATTGAAATCATGATTGGTTTGTTTTTTACTTCTTTGATTCGGTTGCAAATATACTAGATAAAATAATTAAAAAGCAATTTTTATTTTAACTTAACGCCAGTTTATTGTTAAAAATCGTTTTCTACAGCATTTTGCTTGATGAATTTAAAATTACTTTAACGAATTATCATATTCTTCAAAAACCAATAATACCTTGGTTCCTTTTCCGATTTCGCTTTCAATTTTAAATTTAATCTGAAGCAGATCGGTCATTCGTTTTACAATAAACAAACCAAGCCCTGTTCCTTTTATTTCAGAATGATTTAAGGAATCTGATCTAAAAAATGGATTTAAAATAGATTCTAGATCTTTCTTTGCAATTCCAATTCCTTGATCTGAAATAGTGCACGAAATTTTTTGATTTTCTCTTGATAATGAAATTCTAATTTCACTATTCGGTTTAGAATACTTAACAGCATTTGAAATGATATTTCGAAGAATAGTTACTATTAAATAATTATCAGAATAAATATAAAATTCTTCTTGAGCATCCAAAATCACATTTATTTGTCCGGACTTTATTTTCTCTGTATTTAATGTCAGCACGTCCAAAACTACCGCGTTCAGATAAACATTTTCTTTTAAAATGTTCTGTTTTTGATTCTCAAAACGAGCCATCATAAGCAACTGATCTACAAGAGAATTTAAATGGTCAACCTCATTAATACAATAATTTATTTTTTCTTCATATTCCTTGTTGTCACGAGGTTTACGAATAAGCACTTCAAGTGTTCCTTTAATTACAGTTAAAGGCGTTCTTAATTCATGCGAAGCATCAGATGTGAACTGTTTTTCTCGTTCGATCGCGTCTTCAATTCGGTTCAACAAATTATTAATTGTTTTCGAAAGCGTGAACAATTCATCCCTTGTTTTTGGCAACGGAATTCTTGCTTTCAGATTGTCTTTCGTAATAATCTTTGAAGTTTGAATAATATTATTTATTGGCTTAATACTTCGCCCTGCATAAAATCTTGCTAGAAAAAATAAAATCAAAAGAATGATGGGAAAGGCAATCAATAAAGTATCCATCAGATTATCCAAAACTTTTGAAGAATCAGAAAGTGACATCGCAATAATCAAATAACCCACTTTTTTAGATTGCACATGGAGCGGAACTTGTATCTGGCGAATTTTATTGCCTAATAATTTCGTATCAAAAGGATGAAAAAGCTCTTTCTTAATATGAAAAAAAAGTTTCTCATTTTTTAAATTAGGTGATTTTTCGATAATTTTTTTGTTCAAATCCAAAAACTGAACAAAAATAGGGTTTACATCTACTGAATTATGTTCTCTTTCCTCCCATTCTTCAGTATCCATAAAAATTACAGTCCCTTTTTCTATTCGTAATTCTTTAAAATGGTCCTGAACTTCTATGTTTAAATTCTCGTCGATATGATTGTAAACGGTGAGTCTTACAATAAAATAAATAGCAGAAAAGACTACCAAAACTAGCAATCCTGTTCCTACTATATAATTTAATGCAATTCTATTTCTAAAGGATAATGAAGTCATTTTATTAATCATTGGCGATATATCCAATGCCACGGATAGTTTTTATATAATCTTCTTCAATTTTAAGATTGAGTTTTTTTCTAATTGCATTCATAAAAACATCAATAACACCCGTGTCGTATTCAAAGTTGATTTCCCAAACATCTCTCAAAATCTGATTTCTTGTGCAGACTTTTCCTTTATGCTGAATTAAATAGGCCAATAATTCGAACTCTCGTTGTGTAAGCGATATTTCTTCGTTGCCTTTTAAAACAATATGTCTGGCCAAATCCATCGTAATGTTTCCCAGAGTCAAGGTTTCAGTTTGCTGTTTATTTCTAAAGTGGACTTTAACTCGCTCAACCAATTCTTCGAAGCTAAATGGTTTTTTGATATAATCGTTTGCTCCAGCTTTTAATCCTTCTATAGTTTCCTGAACCGTATCTTTTGCAGTCAAAAAAATAATTGGAGTAGTATGATCTTTAATCCTGATTGCCTTACAAAGATCTAAACCATTGATTTTTGGCAACATCCAATCTAAAAGAATCAAGTCAAATTTTTGTTCCTGAACCAGTTCAAAACCTTTAGAACCATCGGCTGCGGTTGTAATTTGATAACCTTCTTCCTGCAAACCTTGTTTTAGAAATTGGACAATTCCTACTTCGTCTTCAACTATTAAAATATGCATTTACCGTATCTGATTAAAATTTGAATTTCATTTTTTCAATTCAAAGATAGAAAATTTAGCACTGAGAAATAATTGAATATCCCAATAAATGAAGAAAACCAGTATCTTAAGCAAACTTTAAGTTAACGTTAAGTAAGGTAAAAGTGGAACTTAATCTGGCATTAATCAATCGAAAGTAATTTTGTAAAAAAATAAATCTGATGATTTTTTCAAAAAAGCTTTCTCCTTTTTACAATCTTTCTTTACTGTATTTCATTGTAAGTTTTACATTAAGAATTATACTATTATTTCATCCCATCACCCAAAGTTCGTTTACCTTTTCTGAGAGTTTAAAAATCTTCTCATTGGGCTTAGTATCAGACTTTTTCGTCTTTTCTATAGCTCTGGCTTTCTTGTGGTTGTATCTTATTTTTATTTCAAATTCAAAATATAATAAACCGTACGGATATATTATACTAGTCGCTTTTTTGGCACTATTACTATATATCGCTTCCGGAAAAAGTATTTTTGACGAATATGGAGGCGCTTTGCCTAGAATCGTTTTGATTTTCGTTTCGATAAAAACACTTCTTTTTGCGCTTTTTCTTTTCTTGCCAAAACACAGAGATAAGATAAGATTCTGGCTTTTTTCTTTTGTAGTTTTTCTTTATGTTTTGCTTATTCTACAAAACGCAATAAGTGAATTTTTCTTCTGGAATGAGTTTGGTGTAAAATACAATTTCATCGCTGTCAATTACCTGATTTACACCAATGAAGTAATTGGAAACATTATGCAGTCTTATCCTGTAGTTCCTATTTTCTCTGCTTTATTTATTATCACTGGAATTATTACGTTTTTTATCATAAAAAAATCAAGAAACTATATTGACAAGATTCCTAGCTTCAATGAAAAATTAAAAATTACAGCCATTTACGGCATTTTATTTGTTTTTTCTTTATTGGCGATTCCTAGTTTAGCTAAAACAGAAAACTCTAAAAACATATTTGTTAATGAGCTGCAATCGAATGGTATTTATAAGTTCTATTTGGCTTTTCAGAACAATAAATTAGATTATTTTAAATTTTACAAAACGATTCCAAACGAAAAAGCTTTTGCAATTCTAAAGCAAGAAATGCCCACTATTTCAGGGAAAAATACTTTACATGAAATAAAAGAGGATTCGCTCGAACAACGTAAAAATGTAGTTTTAATTACGATTGAAAGTTTAAGTGCCGATTTCATGAAAATGTACGGAAACGAGCAAAATATTACGCCATTTTTGGACAGTCTTGCTCAAAAAAGCCTGCTGTTTACAAATGTGTATGCGGCCGGAAACAGAACTGTACGTGGTTTAGAAGCCGTGACTTTATGTCTTCCTCCAACAGCTGGAGAAAGCGTTGTAAAAAGAGAGGACAATAAAAACAAATTTTCGACTGGATCTGTCTTTCTTCAAAAAGGTTACAATGTGAAATTTATGTACGGCGGAGATGCGTTTTTTGATAATATGCAGGATTTCTATACTGGAAATGGTTATCAAATTATTGACAAATCTAGTTTTGCCGAAAATGAAGTTACTTTTTCTAATGTTTGGGGAGTTTGTGATGAAGATATGTACAACAAAGCGATTAAAGTTATGAATGCTGAAGCGAAGGAGAATAAGCCTTTTTTCAATCATATTATGACAGTAAGCAATCACAGGCCTTTTACTTATCCAAATAATAAAATCGACATTCCTGGAAATATTAAATCGCGTGATGGCGGCGTAAAATATACCGATTATGCTTTAAACCAATTCTTTAAGCAAGCTCAAAAACAGCCTTGGTTTAAAAATACGGTTTTTGTAATTGTTGCCGATCACTGTGCTTCGAGCGCTGGAAAAACAGAACTTCCGTTAGATAAATACAGAATTCCAGCTTTAATATATACCCCAGATATGAAGCCTGAAAAATATACTAAATTGATGTCTCAAATAGATGTTATGCCAACATTATTCGGATTGCTGAATTTTGATTATGAAAGCAAATTCTTTGGATGTGATGTTTTCAAACCAGATTATCAGCCAAGAGCTTTTATTGCTACCTATCAGGATTTAGGATTAATAAAAGACAATGTTTTGACTATTTTATCTCCAAAACAACAGATAAAACAGTTTCAATTAAAACTTAATAGCAAAGCTGGCATTTCTACCGAATTCCAAATTCATTATGATGAAATACCATTAAAAATTGAAAACAAGAATCTGGTCAACGAAACTATTTCTTATTACCAATCAGCTTCTTATGTACTGAAAGAGAAAGAATATCAGTTTAAAGATTTAGCCAATAAGAATAAAAAATTATACGCAAACATTCGTTAATGTAAGCAATCAAAAAAGCCGCAAATTCTATAATTTGCGGCTTTTTTTCTATTTCAATAGGAACTTGAAACAAAAACTTAATCGTTTTGATTTTTCATTCCAAACAAATCTCCTTTTTGGAACATTTTCAAATCATCCTGTAAAAATTGATAGTTTCTTTGAGTCACAGCTGGCGCATCTAAATCGCTCAAATCTGGTTTTCCAGCATTTATCCAAGCCGTATACCAGAAACTTGCAGTTGCTGCAATAGCTTTCTTCATTTGGCTTTCAACCATTCCGTTCAATTGTTCGTGCAGTTTTTTAGCATAGTCATCAGAGAAAACAGCTGTATTGTATTTCGTTTTCAATACATTTCCTTCAGCATCCATTTTAAACACTTTGTCTTGCGGAGTTGCCACTCTTAGTTTTTTATCGATATCCAATAAAGGCTGTGCTAAACTGTGCGTATCGTTAATCAAGTCCCAAATTGCTTTGTGAACATCTGGATAATATTGTGCTTCAGGAACATTTAATTTGTAATTTTTAACAAACAACTCTGGCAATCTGCTTTCCCATAGTGAATGAATTCCTTTTTGGTCTGTCAATTGTCCATCGTGATTTGCAGAAGTATGCAATGGCATGTGTGCATCACCCACATAATGACCTAAATCTGCCGCTAGGAATAAAATTTCAGCTTTGTTTTTTTCTTTAAAAGCTTTAGTCAGTTTTGCCATCATTTCTTCCAAATACCATGGCAAGATTCCGTTATCCGATAAGAATTTAGCATCGTATTTTTGTTTCGCTTCTTCTAATGTTTTTGGATAAGTGTCAGCAGGACCAAAGTTCTCCATATCAAAATAGTGTCTTTGACCTTCTTCTTTATAATTTAAAGCATATTTACGGATATCTGGAACCGAAGCTTCTTGTGTAATAAAATCAATGTGATTGTAGAAAAATATCTGTAATTGTTTTGGTAAAGCCATTACAGCAGCTTTGTTAATACGCTCATGGCCAACATTTCCCCATGACAGCATAATAAAGCCAATAATTAATGCGCCGAAAGCGATTAATTTTGGTCTCATTTGGATTTTTTTCATTTGTTTTTTTTATTAGAGGGAGCAAATTTAGCTTTAATTAAAGAATACGCAAAATATACTATCAATAAGATTCTACAATTTTTATTTTTTGATATTTTAAGCTTTAAAAACAGCATAAGCTTATATTAACACTAATTTTCTTTATACATTTGCTTTACTAACAAAATTCAATTTTATGCGCCATATTACCCTAAATTTATTTCTACTAATATCTACTTTTTGCTTTGCACAAGAAACTGATTTACAGCTAAAAAATGTTAGCGATACCCTATTAAACCCAAAAAGAATCCTTAAAGTTTCCGATCCGCTAAACGGTGAGAAAACAATGCAAAAACTATTTCCTGGCAATTTATATCATCTTTCTGATAAAAATAACTTTATAAGTTGGAAATGTAAATCTTGTACTCCTTCGCCTTTTCTTGATGTAAATGGCGTAGAAGGCGATCAAATGTTTCCTTATACAGAAGGCGTTGCCACAAGACTTATAGCGAATATTGATTATAGCGACTCAAAAGGAAATCAGTTTAAAATTTTAGCTTTTAATCATTCTGTTCATGACGAAGACGGACTTCAAACGGGACGTTTTTCTGGCGGATTGTTAGGCTTGGCTAAGTTTGCAAAGAATGATAATGTTTGGGAAATGAGATCTTTTCAGCCTGCAGTAGCTGCGTTTGGGGCTTTTGCGCGATGTCCGACTCCTAAATTGGTTGAAATTGGAGAAGATCAATATGCTTTCACTTTAATTCATGCAAATGGTGGTGCTGGCGGCGCTTATGAAGGCTATCTTTATCTGATTGCTGGTTTTGGCGGAAAATATCAGCCTATTCTGGAAGTCAATAATTATCAGTTAACTAACTCTTCTTTTATAGCTTGGAGAGGATCTTACAAAGTAGTCAATGACAATTCTAAGAAACATTTTAGAGATATTATCATTACCACAAAAGGAACTTATAATATAAAAGCAAGAAGCGAAGATGAATTTGACGTTACATTTCCCGAAGAAATTGCATCAATGGCCAAAACCAAAAAAGCATTTGATTTTGAGATTGAAAGACGCTATTCATTCAAAGGAAAATTTTACAAAATGATGGACAAACCAATTGTAAAATTCTCCAATGTAAAATAATAGTTTGAAAACAACTTTGAGTATAGTTTTACCGCAAAGAGCGCAAAGTTTATTTACCTAAAATTTTGAATAAAACGCAAAGTTCGCAAAGCTTTGCACAAAAAACTTTGCGAACTTTGCGTAATTCTTTGCGGTCTTTGCGGTTAAAAAAATATTAGTTCAAATAAAGAATTGATACTAAAGCGAAAACAGCAATAAAAATCCAAAGAAAAACCCCTTGAAGCAATGGCTTTACTCCTACTGCTTTTAAAGTGGCAAAGTTTAAAGTCGCTCCAATTAGGAACAAAGTTATGGTTAGACCAATTTTTGCAATGCCTACAAGATGTCCTGTAAAAATGGCTGTAGACGGAACATACGTATTCACTAGCATTGCTATAACAAACAAACCGATAAAATAAGGAATTTTAATTCTTGAATTCTTGCTTTTAAAAAGAAAAGCGGTCAAGATTGAAATTGGAATAATCCATAAAGCTCTGGCTAGTTTTACTGTCGTAGCAACTTGCAATGCTTCTGCGCCATATTTATTGGCAGCACCAACTACAGAACTTGTATCGTGAATGGCAATAGCGCACCAAAGACCGAAATCTTTTTGTGACAAATCTAATTGATGTCCGATAAACGGAAAAACGAATAAAGCAATTGAATTCAGTATAAAAATAACTCCCAAAGCAATTGAAGTCTGATTTTCGTTTGATTTGATAACGGGCGAAATAGCTGCGATTGCACTTCCTCCGCAGATTGCCGTTCCGCAAGAAATCAAGTGAGACGTTTTTTTCTCTGTTTTAAGCCATTTGCCTAACAATAATCCGAAAAGTAAGGTACTGAAGATGGAAAAAACCGTTAGAACAAATCCTTCTTTACCCGCTGAAACTGCACTATTAGCATTCATTCCAAATCCTAAACCCACTACCGAAAACTGCAGCAAAAATGTAATGGCTTTGTGATTAAATTCTACAAATGGATTTCCGAAAAGATTCACAATTAAAACGCCTAATAAAAGAGCCATTGGCGGAGAAATAATCGAAAATAAACATAAAAGAATTACGGCAAGAAAAAGGACTTGCTGTAAGGACTGATTAATTTCAAATAATTGTGCTGTAGTTTGTTCTTTTGTTTTCAAAATAAATGGGTATTGATATTATGTAGCAAAGTTCCGCCGTTTATATTGAAAACACCAATCGTAAATTGCAATTGGCTATAATTTCAAGTTATAGTGAGATGCTAAATTTTGAATAAACAGTTCAGATAATGAATCTGATTTTCCTTGTAAAGTAGCCACATAAAAATATCTTTCTATTGCTAACTTTTCTACATCCAAAACAATCAATTCATTATTTTTCAGCTCTTTGCTCACAGCATGTATAGACATAAAAGCAAAACAATCTGAGTTTAGCAAATATGATTTTATGCTTTCTGTACTTCCAAGCTGCATCTCTATTTGTAAATCTGAAAATTTCAAACCCGCTTTTTTCAATGCAAATTCTATAACTTCAAGTGTTCCAGATCCGCGTTCACGAGTTATAAATTTCATTGATTTTAAATCGTTTACCGAAATTTCATTTTGTTTTACAAAAGGATTATGGCTGTTACAAACCAAAACCAATTCGTCTTTTAAAAACGGAATGTATTTTATCGATTGATTTTTAGATTGTCCTTCTACAATTCCGATTTCGATTTCTTTATTGATTAAGGCATTTTCTATTTGTTCTGTATTTCCATTCAGCAAATTGACTTTTATATCCTTTTGCTTTTGATGAAAACTGGCTAAAACTGGAGAAATAATATATTGTGAAATTGTTGTGCTCGCTCCTAATCGCAATAAACCTTGTCGTTCTTTATTGAAAGAACTCATTTCGAAGTCTATTTCGCGATAGATATCAAAAATACTTTTAGTATATTTTAAAAGGATTTTTCCAGCTGGAGTTAAAGCGATTTTAGATCCGTTTCGCTCAAAAAGTTTGGTTTTATACGTTTCTTCTAATTCCTGAATATGCTTTGAAACCGCTGGCTGTGTAATATATAACTCTGTTGCCGCTTTAGTAAAATTAAGGCGGAGCGCAACGGTATAGAAAACTTTTAGCCTGAAGTCCATTTTTACTTTTTTCTATCTAGATCTTCTTCAATATTCTTTTGTTGTATAACATCTTTTGCATTTAACGATGTAACAACTTTTTTTCCTGTTTTTGATTCTAATTCCTTCAAAGCTACTTTTGCCACGTTACCACCTTGTCCTGCAACTACTATATTGTCTTCAAAACTTTCAGGATTAGTTGCTTTAGAAATATCTGTAGTTGATGCTTCTGCTAACATGTTTAAAATTAACTCTGTATTAGTCATGTTATCACGAAGATTTTCTTTCTTAAGCCCTTTAAGTATTTTATATTCTTTAGTTGTCTTCCCTGACCAAGCTTTAGAAATAACATCAGTTAAAGTAGCAAACTGAATTCCTTCTCTAACACCTCTATTTTTCCATTCGTTAGTCAATTCTTTTCTAACTTCTATACTTTTTAATCGTTGATTAATCCAATTTTCAGAATAACCTAAAATTAGATACTGTTCTAATGCTCTATCAATTGAAAGTTCAGGATCTTGCATTTCATCTAAACGCTCTGATGCAATTTGAGCAAGCCATAATTTAAATGGCTCTGCATTTGCTGATGGAATAGATTGGATTAAACGAAAAAGTTGTTCAGTATCTGCAACATCTGTTATTCGCATTTTTCCATCAGCAGCCTTCATTTTCAAACCGTGACAATTCGTCACAGTTTCATTTCCTTCTGCTTTTAGTCGTTGTTTCAGCTTACGCCAATAGGCAGATGGATCAACACTATCAGTTAATACAGCAACAACATCAATAATTGAAAAATACCATTTTTCTTCTTCTTGATTCCAAACGGTTCTAACTTTTTTCTCCTCAAATAACTGTATTCCTTCCATATGTTTCATACTTTATTTATATAAAACTCATTCTCGATTTATCTTCATTTCGTCTTTAAATGCGATTTCAAAACGACATAATTCTTTGCTGCTTTGAACCTTTGCGACTTTTAAAGCAACCCATTATACTTTCTAACAAACCATTCAATTGTCAGTAAAGTAGCAATCAAAATCAATAACCAAACCCAGTCAATAATTGGAGTTTTACTTGAGATATTTTTCTCGATTGATTTGTATTCTTTGTTTTCTAAAAGTGTGTTAATCAATTGATCGGCTTGATCTTCGAAGAAAGCTTTCCCTCCTGTTTGCTGAGCCAATTGCTGTAATTTAAGTACGTCTGGATTTACGAATTGCTTTTCGATATCAAAATCTAAAATTTCAAAATGACTTGCGTATGAAGTATTCGAGTTTAATTCTTTTACTGTAAAGTTATATTTTCCTGCTGGAAGTCCTTCTAAATTAGCAGAGAAAGAATTGCTCCCTTTCAATAAATCATAATTTTTAGTTTGTTTCGTCGCAGCATTTACAACAGTAATGGTAAGTCTGGCTTTTTCATCAAACTCATAATTTTTATTGAAATATTGCGCGTTAATAATGATTTCTTCGCCAGAATTATAAAAACTTTCGTGAGATACTACTAGCGATTTCTTTGAAGTCGATGATGCTAAATATTGAATAATTTTATCCATAAAAACATCATACTTTTCAAATGACTGATTATCGACATGACTTTGCAAACGCCATTTCCAGCTGTTTTCTCCTAAAAGAAAAGCGGTTCTTTTTCCTTGATTTTCGGCGAAAGCCAATAAAGGTGCATTGGTAGAAACGTTTCTAATTTTTGACGAAAGCAAAACAGACACATTCCCATTAGTGCTAATATTTCCAAACAGATTTTGCAAAGGCGGGAAATTTTCAAAACCAATATTATCAATTGCAAACAGGTTGAAAGCTGATTGGAATTCACATAAAAAATCTTCTCGCTGATTACTCATTTTAAAAACCAGATTGTTCTGCTGCTGATTTAGAAAATTGAAATCGGTATTGTTTCCTGTGATAATAAAGGTATTTATTCCTTTTAATTTATTGTTGTCAAAAATAGCTTTGAAAGCTGTCGTTGGTTGATATAAAACCAAAACAGAAACATCATCTAAATCGCTAATTTGATTTGGTTTAACTAAAATTACCTTACGTTGCGCATTAACTTCAATTGAACGTTTTAAAGCGGCAATATCTGGATGATTTATAGCAGAAACAATCGCAACAGTTGATTTTTGATCTATGATTTCTACTGCAAAATTTTTGACATTATTGTAACTATTTTTTTCTTTTGCAGATGATTGAATAGTCGCTTTATAAATCTGCAATCCTACCTTGTCTGCTGGAAGAAGCAAATTTAGCGAAGCTGTTTTCTTTGATGGCGAGAAAGAAAGTTTTTCTTTTGCTACAACCGTACTTCCTTGCGTAATGGTAAATTCTGCATTTGTGGTTTTATCTCCTGCATATTGCAGAAAAACTTCAACCGGAAATTTATTTTTGTGAAAAGCGTATTTATTTACGTTTAACTGATTGATTTTTAAATCAAAAAAAGTAGTTGTATCTCCCACAACCAAAGGATAAACTTTATTGACAGGGTCAAAACGATATACATAATCGTTTCCTGTAGTTTGATTTCCGTCAGTAATAATGACTGTTGGGAAAATCAGATTTTTGTGGATGCTTTTTAGATTTTTGGCAACTTCGTCTAAATTGGTCTGATTTCCTTTGAAATCAAACTGGTCTGAAGTTTTAAAATCATTATCAAACTGATAGGTTTGAATATCGAATTTTTCTTTTAAAGCTGGATTCGAAACCAGTTTTTGATATAATTCAACCGCTTTCTGGTCTGATTTTAAAACAGCAATAGAACTCGAATTATCTACAACCACTGCCAAAGGTGTTTTGGTAATTTCGAGAGAATTTTTAGAAATAATCGGATTAATCAATAAAACCAACAATCCGAAAATGGCCAGAAAACGTAAAAAAGCCAAAAGTATAATCACATTGGATTTACTTTTGGCTTTGAAAAAATATTGAAAATACGACAACCCACCAGCAATTACTAAAGAAAGCAATAATAAAAGAATCGTGTTTGTAGTCATAATTTATTCAGTAATTGGAAGATTAATAATTCAAAGATTTCAAAACCTTTGAACCTTTGCAACTTAGCACCTCAGTACCTTATGTTAGCATTCCTCCGCAAACATTAAGAACTTGTCCTGTAATGTAAGCACTCATGTCTGAAGCTAAGAAAAGACAAGCATTTGCAACGTCTTCTGTAGTTCCTCCGCGTTTCAACGGAATACCTTCTCTCCATCCTTTTACTACATCTTCGCTTAATTTTGCCGTCATTTCAGTTTCGATAAAACCTGGAGCAATTGCATTGCAACGAATGTTACGAGAACCTAACTCAAGAGCTACAGATTTAGTAAATCCGATTGCACCTGCTTTAGAAGCTGCATAATTTGTTTGACCTGCGTTTCCAGAAACTCCAACAACAGAGCTAATATTGATGATAGATCCTGCTCTTTGTTTCAAGAAAGTTTTCTGAATCGCTTTTGTCATATTAAAAACCGATTTCAAATTCACATCTATTACTTGGTCAAAATCTGCCTCAGACATACGCATTAACAAATTGTCTTTTGTAATTCCAGCGTTGTTGATTAAGATGTCAACAGTTCCAAAATCTGCTAAAACAGCATCAACAAAAGTCTGCGCTTCGTTAAAATCTGCTGCATTAGATTGGTATCCTTTAGCTTTTACTCCTAAAGCATTCAATTCTGCTTCTAAAGCTTCTGCAGATGCTGCAGATGAGCTGTATGTAAAAGCAACATTTGCTCCATGTTTAGCAAAAACTTCAGCAATTCCTTTTCCAATTCCACGGCTTGCACCAGTAATAATTGCAACTTTTCCTTCTAGTAATTTCATATTCAAAATTAATGTTAATATTTCTTTACAGCTTGTGCCATTACTTATTTGCATTTTCTGCTAAAAAAGAAAGTTCCATAAGTTTTACCTACGCTATAAATGACTTGTCAAATATATAATATTTCCCTTTTTAAAAAAAATAGCATTAGTGTAATTTATAAATAAGAGCTTTTCTTTAGCATAAAACAAAAAACCGTTTCAATTTGAAACGGCTTTATTACTTAAAAGTTTACCTGACACTATGATTAAGGCAGATCAAATTCTGGAGCTGGAATAATCTCAACTGGCTGATCAATACATGGATGAATGTATTGCCCCATTACGGCTCCATCTCCTGTTTGACAATCCCAAGTTAAATCACCAGCTTTAATACTTCTTTGCTCTTCGCGGTTCAAAATCTCAACCCCTTGAAAATTTAAAATTGATTTTAACATAATTATTTGTTCTTTGGTTTTTTGGTAAACTCAATCCGTTAATGTCTGTTGAGTTTTCAGACATGAAAAATTAATTTCAGCTTTAAATATAAGAAAAAAAGTATAATATTTTTACATAAAGAAAGATTAAACTTAAAAAACAAAAACAGCTCATAAAATGAGCTGTTTCCCCCAAAATAAAAAAACAAAACTAAAAATCTTCAATGTGATTGTGCAGCATTTTTAAAGATGCAGTTGGTACCACTATTATATTTTTGCAGCCTTAAGACTTATTGGCAATATTTATTCGTCTTTATCTTCATTAATCTTATCCATGACTACACACGCAATTGCAATTATTATGGATAGATATAAATAAGGTCTTAAATATGGATAATAGTACTCATTTACAATAAGCAACCCTATTAGCCAAAAGAATATTGCTATAGTTGCTGGTGTAATTATCTTTTTAATCATAATATCTATAAATTAAGAAGTTATATACTTGATTCAGAAATTATGTTGGATAAAAGCAGCTCAAGAAATGAGCTGCTTTTTTTAAATTAATTAAGTTTCCAAGTTGTCATTCTAAATGGACTTGATGCACTTGTAAATGTATAAACAGGATCTGAGTAGAATAATCTGAAGCTTTCTGCTTTTACATAAATTCCTTGCGGATCCATGAAGTATTTATCTATACTTGCCAAGAAGAATGGTGTCGCTACGGTAGTATTTCCGTTCCATGATTTATGTTTCAGAATCATTTTCTTACCTGCTACGTCTTCTTCAATAGTAACATGATGCTGTAAAGGAGATCTACCAACAAAAGTGTAATAGATAAAAGTTCCGATAGCATGGTTGCTATAAATTTCAATAGATGCGATGCTTTGTCCTGCCGGCAACGATGCGTTTACTTTTGCTAGTTCAGCGTAAAATAACGGTGAGTTTGCAGGAGAATCGATTGTGTAATCGTCTACAAAGAATCCAAACCAAGCTAATGGCTTACCTGGAAGCAATAGTTTATAATCATCTGTAAGAACTAGCGGTTTGTCAGTATACTTTATAACTGCAGACACACCACCCGTTCCAGTAGCAGTAAAGCTTCCATCGGTATCGTTATAAACAAAGTTTGATAGTTTTTGCCCGCCTACTTCAACTGCTGGACTTACAACAATTCCTGTTGGAGAATATCCTATTCCCATGTCGTAGCTTACAGAATAACCGTTTTCAATCGAATTTGAGTTTGCAAAACGCGTTACTGCTGTAAATGAAAAATCAAATTTATGCGTAGTCGTGCCATCATTTGTTTCTAATAGTCTAAAAAGTGGTCTTTCTTCTCCTCCAATAACATTTTTTTCCATCAGAAGATTTTTAGGCAATTCTGTCCAATCTTCTGCAGTTGCTTTTACAAAACGTAATTCTTGATTACTTCTGTTGGTTCTAAAAATGATTTCTCCATTTTCTTGTCCATAGTACAAAAATTGAAAATCTCCTAAATAACCTTTTGCTCGCAATGCTGGAATGGGATAATTGTCTGAATCTGACAAAAGATGAATTCTATTTTTTGTCGTAAAAGTTAAACTCACCGTGCTTCCTACTTGGATCGCGTATTCACTTTTATAAGTAGCTGTATCAGCATCAAAATCTGATGCCATTTGCACAGTTCCATCGTCAGCAAATCTAAATAAATGAGTATATCCTCCTAAAACGGTATTATCTGTAAAATAAACCGCTTTCCACCCGTATTGAGATGAAAGCAATGCTTCGCTTAACTCTGTTTTTTGCTTATTTAATCGAGCGGTAGGCATATCATTAAAAAGTTGTTCTGCATCTGTATTATTATTACAGGCGATCAATTGCAGTATTAAAACAGCTGCAAATAAGTACTTATATAGTTGTTTCATTTTCATAATGCTTGTTTTAATTTATTACAGATGTTGTATTCTTTTCTGCTTCGTCTCTTAAAGCATAAAAATCCATATTGAATGCTTCTTTGAAATACTTTACTACAATAGCTTCTTTTGATTTTAAAGCCTGAAGAGCAAAAGGATTTTCTATACCTTCCAAAAATGCCGCGTATTCTGCTTTTGTATAAATTAGAATCATTGCCGCAGTTTCTGCAAAATCTTCGTTAATATTTGATCTCGCATAACTTGTAATAAATCCAAGCTCATTTGATTCTTCAATTTCAAAATTGTACCAATCTGCGGTATAACCTCCTGGTGTTAGCGTTTTCCAAGTTTTTTCGTCAAAAGGTTTGTTCTGATTTAAAATATGGATGTATTCGTGCTGAATTGTATGTATAAATTGTGCTACGTTTTCGCGATCCGATTTATCGATATAATCTGTTTCAAACAAAGTAACTCTCTGTCCTCCTTCAGCCAACCCTAAGGTTTTGGTTCCAACACTATTTAAATTAACTCCTCCAACCAAAACAATTTCTCTTGGAGCAATTTTCTTTACAAAATCTGGACCTCCAATTGCGGCATAACTTTTTAGCCAAATGGTTTCAACTATTTCAAGAGCAGGTTTTACCTTATTAACGTCTGGCGGGAATAAATAACGGCTGTTGTCTACCGTGTTTTGGTTCCATTTATACTGAACATTAATGTTGTATGAATTTAAATAAGTAGCGTCAATCCAATTATCTAAACTTGTCTTTTCTGGTTGGGTAAAATCTAATTGGCTTTCTCCAGGCAAGTCATCGCTTCCACATGAAAATAGAGTTATCGAAACTAGAGCTAAAACCGCAATTTTATTATATTTTAATAATTTCATAATTTTCATTTTTAAGATTATCTAGGATTTAGTTCGATACCAGTACTTGAAGCGTGCAACGGAATTTGCAATGCTCTTCTGTTATCGTCTTTTACTAAAATATTAGCTGGCTTGTTTGATGTCTCATGTCTAACTACTAGATTAAAACGTTTAATATCAAACCATCTAAGTCCTTCGTGTATAAAATCTCTTCTTCTTGTTTCTGCAATTGCTTTTACATAAGAGGTCTGTACTGGAGTCATTGCGTAGAATGGCGTATATTCATCTGCAATTACAGGGAATTTAGCCACTACTCTTGCCTCAGTCAATTTATCTGTTGTTGGATTGTATGTTGGAGTTCTTGTTGCTAAGAAATATTCTAATTCTCCAGTAGCCGTAGCGATATCTCCTTTCATAACATGTGCTTCGATTCTGTTTAAGAAAAACTCATCGTTGCTTAATAATACTTCAGCAACATAAGGATCTCCAATTCCAGCTGTTACGTTAGAATATTTAAAGTATTCGTAAAACTTAGGCAAGAACAATGTGATACTTCCATTTGAAGAATAGAAATTATAATAATACGCTTTTCCGAAAAGATTTGTGCTTGTTCCAAAGATTTCTGGACGGCGTAAACCTGATAAATTAAAACGATTTAAATGGTATACTCTACTTACGATCGTATTTGCAGAAACGATTAAAAGATTGGTTCCAACATCACTCGCTCCGTATTTTAACTGCTGATCTTCCACACTTAAAGGTTCGTAAACTGAAAAATCTCTTATTGCTGAAGGTCTAGAACCTAAGTCATTAGACAATTCAATTACTTTATCCCAATTTCCTTTTACCAAATAAAATCTGCTGGCAAAAGCTTTTGAAGCCGCTACATTAAAGTGAAATTTTGGCTCTTTATAATCGTTTGTCACATATTTTAATCCCTCTTCAATATCTTTTTCAAGAAAAGCATACACTTCAGCAAGTGTGTTTCTTTTGTATTTTGTTATCAATTCCGTTTCTGGTTTTGTTACATAAGGAACCCCTAAATCTGTATCGGCAGTTGCTGGATTGTAACGTTTTGACCATAATGAAACCAGCATAAAGTGCGAATACGCTCTCGCCATCAAAGCCTCACCTTTTTGCGGATTTAAGCTTGCCGGACTTCCCAACTCTTCTATTGCTTCCAATGCTTTGTTTGCGTGTGCAATTGCTCTATAACAAGCATCCCAGTAATACGCTTGAGTATCAATATCAGTCGCTTCTGTATTAATTTCCCAATTGTAGTTTTGCTCGTTTCTTACTAATGTTGTAGCTAATCCACTATCAAAAACATTATCAGACATAGTTTCAGCAATCTCGAAATAACTCATTTGAGGATAAGCTTCTACTAATAATTCTTTTATTTTTTCTGGCGTATCAATTTCGGTTCTATTATCTGGTTTCTCCGACAAGAAATCATCGCAGCTAGTAATACAAATAAGTATTAATAGGGATAATGCTATTTTTAAGTTTTTCATGATTTTGACTATTATAATGAAAGGTTTAAAGTAAATGTGTATTGAGTTGTTACAGGAAAAGCAACTCCTCCAGAATTACGAAACTCAGGATCTTGTCCATTTAATCTTTTATCAGAATAAACTAACCAAGGATTTACCGCTGAGCCTTTCAATGTAAAAGTGCTCACACCGATTTTCTTTTTAAAATCAGCAGGAAACTCCCAGCTCAACGATATATTTTTTAATCGGACAAAATCTCCATCTGCAATACGAACATCAGAATAGTTGTATGTATTATAAGCTCTTGCCAAAGTACGGTCTCCGCCATAATTAGCATTTAAACGTCTGTCTGCAATAACTGGCACATTGGTATAATTTTCATCACCAGGATTAATCCAACGGTTTGTAAAGTCTTTTGTAAATACCGTTAAATCATCATAAGTACTATCATATACAGGGTTTAAGCGAACTTTATTTCCTCCTGAACCTACAAAGAATATATACAGAGACAAGTTCTTGTATGTAAATGTATTAGCAAAACCAAATGATTTATTAGGCTCGATTGAACCTTCATATTTCAAATATTTAGTAACATTTAAATTATCCTGAAAATTAGCATCTGTAATATTATTCTCTGCTCCGTCTTGCAATATAAACGTAGGAAGACCTTGGTTGTTTAAACCTGTAAATTGGTAGGAGTACAATGAATTTCTTGGATGTCCAACCGTATTTCCTCCGTTTGAATCAACTAAATCGAATGCCGTTGGCGTGTTCTGCAATTTTGTAATCTCTTGATAATAAACAGAAAAATTAAGATTTGTCGACCATTTAAAATCCTTACCATTAATATTTTTAGTCGTAATACCAACCTCCAAACCTTTAGTCTCCATATCGGCATTATTACCTTGTCTAATTCTTTGGCCGCCAATACCAGATGTAATTACATAATCTACAAGATCAAAAGCTTTACGACGGTAAACGTCTGTTGTTAGCTGCACTCTGTTATTAAACATTCCAAGATCAAGTCCGATATTAGTTTCAAACTGTTTTTCCCAAGTTAAATTTCCGTTTTGAAGCTCTTCGATTCTAATTCCTGATTCTCTATCATCAAGTCCGAAACGATCTGTAATGGCACTTTTGTAAATCGCCAAAGAGTTTGTTGCTGGCCCTGCAGTAGCTGTTAAACCATATGATGCTCTTACTGCTAACGTATTTACTGATTGCACATCTTTCATGAAGCCTTCTTCAGCCACATTCCATTTTCCACTAAAAGTATAAGTTGGCAGCCATCTTGAAGAATCGCTATCACCTTGTCTATTAGAACCATCATAACGTCCTGTAACAGAAGCTGTATAACGTCTATCATAAGTATAACCTACTTTACCAAAGAAACCAACTGTTCTTTCTTTTTCTTCATTAAAACCGTAGTATGAATCTCCAGCATTAATTATTTTTTCAATAATTCTCGGATCTGTAAAAGCAGTTAAACCTCTATCATATTGCAAACCCGCAGCAGTAAATTGATCACTAGTTCTATCGACAACTCTCATTTCAGTTCCAAACAAGCCTTCTACTTCGTGCTTGTCACTAAATATATTTCTGTAGCTAACACTATTTCTTAAATTGTAAGACGTCATGTCGTTTGTAAACTTTCTTAAGAATCCTCCATTTGGCAAAACCGACTCTTTTGGAGCTGTTAAATCGTTTGGATCTTGGTATAAAAAGATATTCTGATCTCTAACCAATGTGTTTACCCCATCTTCTCCAATTGCTGTTCCTGCTCTGTATGCACCCACAACGTTTGAACCTTCTAAAATTTTATGCTCACGGCTTGTATTAGCATAACGAGCTGAACCCGTTAAATTATAAGTTAAATGCGGATTAATTTTATAATCTAAATCCAATTGAAAACGAATGTCTTTTACCTCAATTTCCATGAAGTTGTTAGCTAATTCGTTTACAATGTTCATTTTTGCCCAGTTATTTCGGTAGTATTCCAAATTTCCATTATCGTCGTACGGACGTAAAGTTCTACTTGTATTCAACACATAATTAAAAGGGTTGATATCAAAATCACGAGTTACTTTACCAAAAACAACATCTTTTTCACTTTCATAACTTCCTGGAGCACCTTGATCTCTAATAGATGCCAATGTAGATAAAGTTATATTTAATTTATCGTTTACATAAAAAGTACCTTTAATGTTGCTAGAAATCTGTTTTACATCATCGGCAATAGTCCATCCTGGATCTGTATAATAGCCCAATGAAGCATAAAATGTATTGTTTTTACCTCCACCAGAAAAACTTAAAGAGTGATTTTGCGTAATAGACGGTCTAAACAAAACGCTGAACCAATCTGTATTGGCTTGTTCGTATTTCTTCAAAAAATTATTACGGCTAACAGGATCATTATTAACTAAATAAGTTCCAGTTTCAGGATTATAAGTATTTATAGCTCTTCCTAAAATATTGTAAGCGCCTCCATATCTTCCGTTTACAGTAGTTGGCAAGTCCAAATAACCTTTAGCTTCCATTTCTTTGAAAATACTCATAGATTCCTGAGAATTTAAAATATCAAATTGGCTATAATTTGGAACTGTTCTTACGGTCTGCTCCAATCCGTAGCTAATTTTTAACGGAGAATCTCTACGCCCTTGCTTTGTTGTTACAACGACAACTCCATTTAACGATCTTGAACCATAAATTGACGTAGCCGATGCATCTTTAAGAATTTCAATACTTTGAATATCGTTTGCACTTAAGCCTGCAACAGATGAACTTAATAATGTCTCTGAATTTCCAGATGCCAAATCAGCAAAAGACATATTGATAATATCTTCTTGAACAACACCATCAATAACCCATAATGGCTTTGTATCTCCAAAAATTGAAGACGATCCACGAACGGTAATTTTAGGAGCTGTACCAAAAGTTCCTGTAACATTCTGTACGGTAACCCCAGCCGCTTTACCTTCGATCATTCGGCTTACGTCAACTACACCATCTATTTTTAATTCGGTGCCCGAAATTTTACTAATAGCACCGGTAAACGTTCTTTTTGAAGTTTTTTCGTATCCAGTAGTAACCACAACCTCTTTTAGATTCTGACCCGCTTCAGTTAAAACAACTGTTGGAGAAGTATTGTCAATACCAATTTCTTTGGTCTCCATACCCACATAAGAAATAAGCAAACGGTCTACATTTGCAGGCATTTCAATCGTGAAATTTCCATCAAAATCTGTCAAGACAGCTGTTTTTGTGCCTTTTGCCATTACAGTAGCGCCAGGTAGCGGACTTCCTGATTGGTCTGTAACTTTTCCTTTAATAATAGGTCCAAAAGTCAAAATCTCAAACAAAGAATCATGATTGTTTCCATAAGAGAAAGTATTAATCGTATTCTTTTGAAGGACAATCTGATTGCTTACTTCTGAAAAAGTAATATTAAAAGGAACCAATATTCTGCTAAGCACACTCGACAGAGTTTCTTGGTTTGCCTCTATACTAACCTTCTCTCCTAGTTGGGGAAGTCTTGAGTTATAGGAAAATTTTACATGAGCAGACTTTTCGATTTTTGATAAAGCATTGTCTAAAGTTAAATTATCAACTGTAATAGTAACTTTAGTATCTAATTTTTTCTGCCCATTTACATTATTTGCGAGAGTAACACTTGAAAACACAAGCGCTAACACAAACTGAAACAGCGTTATTTTCATGATTTGGTGAAGTAATCGTTGCTTGACAACAGGTTTTTTCATAATTTTGGTTTGTTTTGATTAATACTATTCGCGTGTATTTTAAGAAACATCATAAATTACCCTTTACAGAGAGTGATTTATTCAGATTTAAGTGTCGATAATGTTACAGCATTCTCGGCACTTTTTTATGCATTCATTTTTTACATAGGCAATTACAAATTATTTTTTAGTTTTTGAATTAGTTAAAATTTTGGATGTTTTTCTTTTTATTCTAATTGAATCAAGAATTCTAGTTACAGCCAGAAGTCGTAATTACAATCTGATTTCCATTCATTTCATAATTGGTATCATTGCCGATGCTTTTGCAGATTATTTTCAGCTTTTCGGCCAACGGCTGATCGCTTAATGAAGTGGTTAATCGGCAGTCTTTCAATTTATCGTCAGGAAAATCAATATCTACTAAATAAGCCTGCTCTATAGTTTCAAGAATTTGTGCCACAGGAATATCTGTAAACTCAAAGCTTAATTGCTCGATATTTCGAACACTACTTACTAAAATCGGGTCTTGCGTAATATTGGTTATTTTATTAAAAACCAATTCTTTACGAGCAAATCGAAGCGCCTGATTTGGAAGCAGTACAATTTCTTTATTTTCGTTACTTCGAACTAAATCATTCGATTTTACCTTAACTTTACCGGTGCGAACAAGAACTTCAACATTTTGCTGATCTGGATAAGCTTTTATTCTAAAACTCGTTCCCACAACTCTAGTTACAATTTCGTTGGCATAAACAAAAAAAGGCTTTTTAGGATTTTTACTAATTTCAAAGAAACCTTCGCCGGATAAATACACCTTTCTTTCGTTTCCGGTAAAGATTTTAGGGTAACTTAATTTACTATTAGGCTGTAATAAGACCGAACTTCCGTCAGATAAAGTAATGGTTTGAGATTTTTCAGTATTGTTGGTTTGTTCTACTAAACCTTCATTGTTTTCTTGAACCAGTTCGTTGTAAGTAACTTCATTATCATTTGCAGTTAATTCCGTTCTAAAAAACCATACAGAAAAAATACCAACTAAAATAGCTGCAGCAACACCGCTAATCCAGTATCTCTGCACTTTTATTTTTTTGATTTTTGAAGTCTGATGAGAAAATTCTTCTCTATGTTCAATTTTACGCCAAGTTTCCTGTAAGGCTTCATGAACTTCATTTGAAGATATGTTAGATTCTGGAACTCGCATTGCCAGTAAAACAAGCCTTGCATCTTCAACAAGTTTTGCTCTTTGAAGATTTTCGAGAGTCCATTCTTCCCAGCCTTGTTCATCAATCTTAGACAAAATCCATAATTGAAAAGACTCATCGGCTAAGAAGTCTTCTATTTCGGTATAATTGTTACGTTTTTGCATCTCACTATTAGGGTTACAAAAACATAGAGGACAGTTTTTTTATTATATACTCATCTATTTAAGATTTTTTTTTGATTTTCTCTTAAATTTTTAAAAAACCCCTGAAGATATAAGGATTAAAAGCGGAATACTGCCTTTCCATTCTTTTCGAAGACTTAACAAACCACGATGCAAAAGATTGCTAGCCGATTGATAATTCACATCTAACAAGTCGGCTATTTGATCTACACTAAGGCCTTGATGATAACGCAGATACAATGCTTCTTTTTGACGGCCAGGAAGATCGTTCAACAATTTATTTAAATACAAAACGCGCTCGGCTGTAACTTCATCTTCAACCAAACGGTTTTCTATAGAAAAGTCAAAAAGAAATTCTAAAACATCAGTCGTTGTAGTTTTTCTAAATACATGATCTCTTTCATGCAAACGCGCAATTCGCTTTCTAACACTAGAAAGCAAATAAGCTTTAACAATAACATTATCTTGAAGAGAGTCGCGATAAAGCCAAATATCAGCAAAAACATCTTGAATACAATCTTGCACTTTCTCTTCATACGGACAAAGTGAATTGCCGTAACTGATTAAGTCTGTATAATATTTCTCAAAAAGTAAAGAAAATGATTTCTCATTACCATTTTTCAAATTATTCCATAGAATAAAATCGTCTAAAACTTTGTTCTTTAAAATTTGGCTCATACAAAAAAGCTTTGGGGCGTAAAATCAAATTATTTAAGATGGATTTCTTTAAATAACAGATTAATTACAGGGATTAAATTGTATACTAAATTTTGATTTTTTTTCTAGAATTAAAACTAACCTACAAAACGTTTAATTAACAAAAATTAAACAAGTATTTTACATGCTAACTCGTTTTAAGACCTATAAAAAGAATCAAATTTTAACATTATTTTTTGTTTTTGTTTGATAAATATAGAAAAGCAAATAATCAAAACCCAACTTATTACAAAAAAAGATAAACTTTTTCTAAAATCATCAGAATTTACCTTTTCTTTTTGATTAAACTTAAATTTACTATAATTTAAATTTTAATTAACTAAAATAGATTCAGCTATTAAAATTTTAAGCTCTCAGAACATTTTGCCAAGATTTTATAAAATGAAGTACACTTATAAAGATTGAAACATAATTCCATAAAAAAAGCCTTACTGTTTTTTCAGTAAGGCTTTTCTTCTATAAATTTTGTATTGCTTAAAAAGCTACATTCCATCTTGGCAATTTACCATTTACATCTAAAAAGTTTTGCAAAACCTGTCCTTCAACCGCAGTTGGAATAGCTTTTACATCTGCATTAAAAGTTTCGTACCAAACTACTTCTAATGCTTCAATGTTCTCTAATTTCATTTGTGCTGGCCAAGAATATTTTCTTCCAGTTTTAGCAAATTGGTGTCCATTTACGATTTTATCGTAAAGTCCGCCATTTTTACTTTTTAAAGTCCCGTCATTCTGAACAGTTCCTGTAGAACCAACCATGATCAATTCTTTTTCATCACCTTCAACAGCATAAACAACAAAGATTCCTGCACTACCTTCTGGCGCGTTGCAAGCTTCTTCTAAACTATCATTTACAGTAAAAACAAAACTGTTTGTTGACTTAAATTTTTCTAATTCTTTGTACATATTTCTTCTTTAAGCTTCTAAGATACTGAGGTTCTAAGATGCTAAGTTTTTTTCATTTACGCCTCAGCCTTTAAAATGTAAAAAAGTCTCAACAGAATATTGAGACTTTTTTTTTGGAATTTTTTATTTTGAAACTTGAAAATTATCCAAGTACTTCTTTTACTTTTTTACCAATTTCAGCTGGTGAATCAACAACGTGAATTCCGTTGTCTCTCATAATTTGTTTTTTAGCAGCAGCTGTATCATCAGAACCTCCAACGATTGCACCTGCGTGACCCATTGTTCTACCAGCAGGAGCAGTTTCTCCAGCGATAAATCCAATAACTGGCTTACGGTTACCATCAGCTTTTACCCATCTTGCAGCATCAGCTTCAAGTTGACCACCGATTTCACCAATCATGATGATAGCTTCAGTTTCTGGATCGTTCATTAATAATTCAACAGCCTCTTTAGTTGTAGTTCCAATAATTGGATCTCCACCAATTCCGATAGCTGTAGTGATTCCTAAACCTTGTTTTACAACTTGATCAGCAGCCTCATAAGTTAAAGTTCCTGATTTAGAAACGATACCAACTGTTCCTTTTTTGAAAACGAAACCTGGCATAATACCAACTTTAGCTTCACCTGGAGTAATTACACCTGGACAGTTAGGACCAATTAATCTTGAATTTCTTTCTTTAACATAATTATTTGCTTTAATCATATCTGCTACAGGAATTCCTTCTGTAATAGCAATAATTACTTTAATTCCAGCATCAGCAGCTTCCATAATTGCATCAGCAGCAAAAGCTGGCGGAACAAAAATGATAGAAGTATCAGCACCAGCTTGGTCAACAGCATCTTTTACTGTATTAAAAACTGGACGATCTAAATGGCTAGTACCACCTTTTCCTGGAGTAACACCTCCAACAACATTAGTACCGTACTCAATCATTTGAGAAGCATGGAAAGTACCTTCGCTTCCTGTAAATCCCTGAACAATTATTTTGGAATCTTTATTAACTAAAACACTCATGATATATATTTTATGTAGTTTTTAAATTTGTGTTGCAAAAATAAGGTTTTGTAATGTATTTTGCCTCTTTTATTGTCAAAAAAATATTAAGAAAATTGACTCATTTGATAACCCCTATAAAGTTTATCGTCTTTTATCTGCCAAATGGTTGCAAAATGTGCTAAAAGCATTTCTTCTCTCGGATTCTCGATAGTTTTTACAAAATGAGAGTAACGCACTGATACTAAATCATCTTCGCTAATAATATGGCTAATTCTAACTTTAGAGCGCACATAGGCACGGCTAAGCTCATTGGCCATTTCAACTATCGCATCATAATCCATTTGAATAAAACCTTTACTGCTGTTCCATTCAAGGATAACATCAGGATGCAGATAAGTTTTTAAAATTTCGCTATCAATTAAGGCATCTGACTTGTAAAATTTCTGAACAAATTCTTTAATAGACATATTACTTCAATTTACTTAAAATTTCAGGAATCTTCTTAATATTGGCTAATTGTTTCAATTTTTCTCTAGACTCCTCAATTGGAGTACCAAAATACGATTTCCCACCTTCAACCGACTTAGTAACACCCGTCTGCCCCATTACAACGGCTTTTGCACCAATTGTAATACCGCTAGTCGTTCCTACTTGCCCCCATAAGGTTACTTCATCTTCAATAATCACACAGCCTGCAATACCAGTTTGTGAAGCTATTAAACATTTTTTACCAATTACGGTATCATGTCCAACATGCACTTGATTATCTAGTTTTGAACCAGCTCCAATTGTCGTATCTCCAGTAACACCTTTATCGATTGTGCACAAAGCTCCAATACCAACATTATCTTCAATAACAACTCTTCCACCAGAAACTAACTGATCAAAACCTTCTGGACGTTTCTTATAGTAAAAAGCATCGGCTCCTAAAATAGTTCCCGCATGTATGATTACATCATCTCCAATTACAGTATGATCGTAAATAGAAACATTAGAATGTATTAGACAGTTTTTACCAATTTTCACATTGTTCCCAACAAATGTATTAGGCTGAATTATAGTTCCCTCACCTATTTCTGCAGATGCTGCAATAGCGACATTAGCAAACTGGAATGGTTTAAAATGCTTCGTAAGAATATTGAAATCTCTAAATGGATCATCAGAAATTAAAAGGGCTTTACCTTCTGGACATTCTACTTCTTTGTTTATTAAAACAATAGTAGCAGCCGACTGCAAAGCTTTATCATAGTATTTTGGATGGTCCACAAAAACAATATCGCCAGGCTCTACAACATGTATCTCGTTCATGCCTAAAACTTGAAAGTCTTTGTCTCCAATAAATTTGCAGTTAAGCAAATTGGCAATTTCTTGTAAAGAATGACTCTTTGGAAATTTCATATAGTATAATTAGAAAACTTGTAAATTAGAAAATGAGTCAATTAGAATGTGAATATACAAAATTATGTCGATTCACAGATTATCTAATTGACTCATTGTCAAATTATCTTAATTAAAATAACTATTCTTTAACACGCTCCATGTAAGAACCTGAAGCTGTATCAATTTTAATTTTATCGCCTTCGTTGATAAACAAAGGAACGTTTATGTTTGCTCCAGTTTCTACTGTAGCATTTTTTGTAGCATTTGTAGCAGTATTTCCTTTTACTCCTGGCTCTGCATAAGTAACTTCAAGAATTACAGATGCAGGCATATCTACTGATAACGGCAAATCTGTTTCTGTGTTGATTTGCACCATAACATTTGTTCCTTCTTTTAACAAATCTGGAGCATCCAAAATGTTTTTGTTTAAAGAAATCTGCTCAAACGTTTCAGCATTCATAAAGTGAAATTCATCCCCTTCTGGGTATAAATATTGAAATGTATGCGTTTCAACACGAATAACGTCAATTTTGTGACCTGCTGAAAAAGTATTGTCTAATACTTTACCAGAAGTTAAACTTTTCAATTTTGTTCTTACGAAAGCTGGACCTTTTCCAGGTTTTACGTGAAGAAATTCAATGATTTTATAGATATCGTGATTAAATTTAATGCACAATCCGTTTCTAATATCTGATGTAGATGCCATTTGTTTTTTTATTTTAGATTTTAGAATGTAGATTTTAGATTCTAGACAAAGAATCAATCTTCATTTTTTTTTGTTATTTATTATCTGTCGTTTAGAAATCTAAAATCAGAAATCTAAACTCTAAAATTAATAGTTCCCTGAGTAACCTTTCATAATTCCTCGAGAAGAATTTCTAATAAAATCTAGAATTTCATCTCTTTCTGGAGTTGCTTCCATTTCAGCTTCAATAATACTTAAAGCTTGAGTTGTATTGTAATTCTTTTGATATAAAATTCTATAGATTTCCTGAATTTCTCTAATCTTTTCAGTAGTAAAACCTCTTCTTCTTAAACCAACAGAATTGATTCCAACATAAGACAACGGCTCTTTTGCTGCTTTTGTAAAAGGCGGAACATCCTTTCTAACCAATGATCCTCCAGAAATCATTGCATGATCTCCAATATGAATAAACTGATGAATTGCTGCTAAACCACCAATAACAGCATGGTTTCCAACCACTACGTGTCCAGCTAATGCCACGCCATTTAC
Organism: Flavobacterium tyrosinilyticum; assembly: GCF_023656565.1. Classification (GTDB taxonomy): domain Bacteria; phylum Bacteroidota; class Bacteroidia; order Flavobacteriales; family Flavobacteriaceae; genus Flavobacterium; species Flavobacterium tyrosinilyticum. Next base: position 1,369,553 of record NZ_JAMOKG010000002.1, on the reverse strand, counting down.
AATAATTGCATTATTTCCAATCTCACAATCGTGCGCGATGTGAGCATAAGCCATTACTAAACAATTATTACCAATTACAGTCTGACCTGAAGCAATTGTTCCTCTATTTATAGTTACACATTCTCTAATTGTACAATTATCACCGATAATAGCAAGAGAATCTTCACCTCCGAATTTTAAATCTTGTGGCACCGCAGAAATTACAGCTCCTGGAAAAATGTTACAGTTTTTTCCAATTCGAGCACCTTCCATAATGGTGACGTTTGAACCAATCCAAGTACCATCACCAATAACAACATTATTGTGAATTGTTGTAAATGGCTCTATTACAACGTTTTTAGCGATTTTCGCGCCTGGATGAACATATGCTAATGGTTGATTCATCTGTATGTTTTATATTTTTAATTAAAATATTCTAATTTGAAGCAACAAACCTAAACAATAAATTTGATAATTTATTATTGTTTTCTTGCTATTTGTGCCATTAATTCTGCCTCCGTTACTAATTTACCATTTGCATAAGCGTTAGCTTGCATATGGCAAATTCCTCTTCTGATAGGAGAAATTAACTCGCACTTGAAAATTAAAGTGTCTCCTGGCAACACTTTGTGTTTAAATTTAACATTGTCAATTTTCATGAAATATGTTAAGTAATTTTCAGGATCTGGAACAGTGCTCAATACTAAAATTCCACCTGTTTGTGCCATTGCTTCTACAATTAATACACCTGGCATAACGGGAGCTTCTGGAAAGTGACCTACGAAGAAATTCTCGTTCATAGTAACATTTTTCAATCCTACTACATGACGATCAGACATTTCAATAATTCTGTCGATTAACAAGAATGGTGGTCTGTGAGGTAGCATAGACATGATTTTATGAATATCCATCAATGGTTCTTGATGCAAATCATAAGTAGGAACATGATTTCTCTGCTCTATTTTGATAATTTTTGCTAATTTCTTTGCAAATTGAGTGTTTACAAAGTGTCCTGGCTTGTTAGCAATAATTTTTCCTTGGATACGAACTCCGATAAGAGACAAATCTCCAATTACATCAAGAAGCTTGTGTCTTGCTGCTTCGTTTGGATAGTGTAAAGTCAAATTATCTAAAACGCCGTTTGGTTTAACAGAAATCTCTTCTTTACCAAATGCTTTCTTTAAATTCTCCATTGTAGATTCAGAGATTTCTTTATCTACATATACAATTGCATTGTTTAAATCTCCACCTTTAATAAGTCCGTGCTCTAACAAAGACTCTAATTCGTGTAAGAAACTAAAAGTTCTTGAGCTTGCAATTTCAGATTTAAAATCTGTTAAACTTTTAAGAGTAGCATTTTGAGTACCTAAAACTTTAGTACCAAAATCTACCATAGTAGTAACCTGATATTCGTCGCTTGGCATAACAAGAATTTCGCTTCCTGTTGCTTCGTCTGTAAAAGAGATAACTTCTTTTACTACATAAACATTACGTTGTGCGTCTTGTTCTTCGATTCCAGCTTTTTCAATAGCTTCAACAAAATATTTTGATGAACCATCCATAATTGGAAGTTCAGAGGCATTCAATTCAATAATAATATTATCCAAATCACAGCCAACCACTGCAGCTAAAACATGTTCTGGTGTTTGAATTTTTACACCAAGTTTCTCAAGATTTGTTCCTCTTTGAGTATTAACAACATAATTAGCATCAGCTTCAATTACTGGTTGACCTTGCAAATCTACTCTTACAAAAGTGAAACCATTATTAACGGGTGCAGGTTTAAAAGTCATTGTAACTTCTTTTCCAGTGTGTAAACCAACTCCTGTTAGCGAAATTTCATTTTTGATGGTCTTCTGTTTAACCATTATTTCCATTTTTTGGGTTTATTATTTGTTTCTTTAATTCTTCAACTTCAGCCACAATTTTAGGCAGATTCTTAAAATGAACATACGATTTATTAAAATCTGTATATCCAAGAGACGGAGTTCCTTGTAGAACTTCATCATCTTTAATGTTTCTGGCTACACCCGATTGCGCTTGAAGCCTAACATTATTTCCTATTGTTAAATGACCTGCAATACCTACCTGCCCTCCAATCATACAATTCTCTCCAATTTTTGTAGAACCAGCAACGCCACTTTGAGCGGCTATCACGGTATTTTTTCCAATTTCTACATTGTGAGCAATCATAATCTGATTGTCTAACTTAACTCCTTTTCTAATTATTGTAGAACCTAGAGTTGCTCTATCTATTGTTGTGTTAGCACCAATATCTACATTATCTTCAATAATAACGTTTCCAATTTGCGGCACTTTACTGTATTCGCCATTTTCATTTGGAGCAAAACCAAAACCATCAGCTCCAATTATAACGCCAGAATGAATCGTGCAATTGTTTCCAATTACAGTTTCTGAATAGATTTTTGCACCAGCAAAAATGAATACGTTGTCACCAATAGTAACATTGTCGCCAATAAAACTATTTGGATATATTTTTACATTATTACCTAAAACTACATTTTGTCCGATATAACCAAAACTTCCTAAATACAGATTTTCTCCATATTTGGTTCCCTCAGACATAAATGACTGTGGTTCGATTCCTGTTTTGTTTAATTTTACCTGATTATAAAAATGTAAAAGTTTAGAAAACGCCGCATAAGCATCTTCCACTTTAATTAGTGTAGTTGTAATTTCTTGTTCCGGAATAAAGCTATCATTAACAATTGTTACCGTCGCTTTTGTAGTATATATATAATTGATATACTTTGGATTAGCCAAAAAAGTAAGCGATCCTTCGTCTCCTTCTTCGATTTTAGAAAGCTTAGAAACTTCTGCATTGGGATTCCCAACAACTTCTCCTTCTAAAATTCCTGCTATTTGTTCTGCTGTAAATTTCATCGCGACAAAAATATAAAAAATAGGTTTTAAATGTTAATTTTATATAAGTTGTTTTGGAAAACAGATATAATATTTTGTCACCAATTTAGATAACGATTTCAAATTCAGCTGGTCAGAAGCTTCAACAACATCTTCAATTGTTTTATCTTTTTTCAAAATACGAATAGGTTCTGCTTCTTTACTGTATGCTTGGTTTTTTATTTTTCCTCTAAAAATAAAATATCCTGCGTCTACAGCCGAAATTTGATGTGCTTCTGCAAACTCTTCTTTTAAAGACTGAGATTCTTCCATTGGGATTTTTTCTGCACTAAGCTTAATTTTCAACAAATCTCTGTTGATAATCATTTTGCTTAAAGTAGAAAGTATAAAATCATTATGTCTCTGCCAAGCTTTCAACGCGCTAATAATATCAAAATCATCTAATTGCGAAAACAAATCCAAATTTTCGGCGTCAAAATCTTCTAGTGTAATTTTATTTTGCATGAAATACATTAGAGGCTCACTGCAAGGCAATTTAACCCCTTTTAAAGTCAGTTCTTTTGCTCTTTTCAAGACTTTCATCAAAATTAACTCAGCAACTAAACTGGTTTTGTGCAAATAAGCCTGCCAATACATCAATCTTCTTGAAAGCAGGAATTTCTCTACAGAATAAATTCCTTTTTCTTCAATTACTAAAACATCATTTTCCACATTCATCATCTGAATCAATCGTTCAGAATTCACATTTCCTTCAGCAACACCTGTATAAAAACTATCTCGCTTTAAGTAATCCATTCGATCCATATCCAACTGACTTGAAATCAATTGTAACATGAATTTCCTATGATACTCTCCTTTAAAAACCTGAATTGCCAAACTTAATCTTCCGTCAAACTCTTCATTCAGCTGATTCATAAACAATAATGAAATCGCTTCGTGATGCACATCTTCCACAATACTTTTTTCCATAGCATGCGAAAATGGTCCGTGGCCAATATCGTGAAGCAAAATTGCTATTAAAAGTGCATTTTCTTCTTCTTCAGAAATTACAACATCTTTAAAACGAAGCGTATCAATTGCTTTCTTCATCAAATGCATACATCCTAATGCGTGATGAAAACGAGTATGATTTGCTCCAGGATATACCAAATACGACAATCCCATCTGCGAAATACGACGCAGACGCTGAAAGTAAGGGTGCTGAATTAAGTCGTAAACTAGTTCGTTCGGAATCGTAATGAAACCATATATAGGGTCGTTGAATATTTTTAATTTATTGATCTGAGTCACAGTTCAGTTATTTTTTTGGTCAACAAATATAAGTAAATAAGTATAAAGAGTTTGGTGTTTTTTATTTAAAAATCACACTTTAAATTACCATGATTATCAATAAAATACATTTAAAAATGTTAAAATTCAAAATAAAATCATGCTTCAACTTTGGTAATTTTATACTATTTTTAATACTTTTTAAGTTCTATAACTTTAAATTGCAGTAAAATTAAATTGATTTATGGATAAGATAAAAATACTTTGGGTCGACGATGAAATCGATCTTTTAAAGCCTCACATATTATTTCTAGAAAAAAAGAATTACGAAGTTACTACTTGCAATAACGGATTAGACGCGATTGCTTTGTTTGAAGAAGATAATTTTGACATTGTTTTTCTAGACGAAAACATGCCTGGAATGAGCGGATTGGAAACACTTTCTGAAATGAAAGAAAAAAAATCAGCCATTCCGATGATTATGATCACCAAGAGTGAGGAAGAATATATAATGGAGGAAGCCATTGGTTCTAAAATTGCGGATTATTTGATTAAACCCGTAAATCCGAATCAGATTCTATTGAGTTTGAAGAAAAATTTGGATGATTCGAGATTAATCACAGAAAAAACAACTTTAGACTATCAGAAGGAATTCAGAAAAATTTCAATGGAATTGGCAATGGTTAATTCTTATGAAGACTGGATTGAATTGTATAAAAAATTGCTTTTTTGGGAATTAAAACTAGAAGACATCAACGATACAGCGATGATTGAAATTTTAGAATCTCAAAAAGTAGAAGCTAATTCCCAATTCGGAAAATTCATTGAACGAAACTACGAAGATTGGTTTGCTCCAAAAGCAGATAAACCGATACAGTCCAATACCTTATTTAAAGAACTTGTTGTTCCTGAACTTAAAAAGAAAGACAAGCCGATTCTATTTGTGGTAATAGACAATCTAAGATACGATCAATGGAAATCTTTCGAATCTGTCATTTCAAATTATTACAAATTAGAAAAAGAAGTACCTTATTACTCTATTCTTCCAACAGCTACGCAATATGCGAGAAATTCAATTTTCTCAGGTTTAATGCCCTTAGAAATGGAAAAACAGTTTCCTGAATATTGGAAAAATGATGTTGAAGATGGCGGAAAAAACCTTTACGAAGCAGAATTTTTATCGGCTCAATTAAAACGTTTGGGTTTAAATATTAAAGAAGATTATTTTAAAATCACCAATTATGCTGGCGGAAAAAAGTTAGCAGAAAACTTTAAAGCATTAAAAGGAAATGATTTAGTAACGGTGGTTTACAATTTCGTTGACATGCTTTCGCACGCTAAAACCGAAATGGAAGTAGTAAAAGAATTAGCTTCAGATGACAAAGCGTATCGTTCTTTAACATTGAGCTGGTTTAAAAATTCTCCATTATTAGAAATTATTCAGCAGGCACAACTTTTAGGATTCAAACTTATTTTAACCACAGATCACGGAACCATTAATGTGAAAAATCCGTCGAAAGTTGTGGGAGATAAAAATACAAGTCTAAATTTGCGCTACAAAACAGGACGTAGTTTAACTTACGAACAAAAAGATGTTTATGTAGTAAAAGAACCTAAAACCATTGGTTTACCCGCCATAAACATGAGTAGTTCGTTTATTTTTGCCAAAAATGATTTCTTTTTAGCATACGTAAACAACTATAATCATTATGTGAGTTATTACAAAAACACGTATCAGCATGGCGGAATTTCTTTAGAAGAAATGATTATTCCGTTCTTGGTATTTAATCCGAAATAAAAGTTTATCGCCACGAATTTCACAAATTGACACTAATTTTAATTGAAAAGAAAGAATTAATTCGTAAAAATTCGTGAAATTCGTGGCAAAAATCAACACATACAATGAACATCGTTTTTTCATTAGATCAAATTCAAGAAGTTGCCGAGCAGATTATCGCTTCAAATCCTAAAAAAATCATTCTTTTTAATGGCGAAATGGGAGTTGGAAAAACAACTTTAATCAAACAGTTGTGTAAAAGCTTAGGTGTTAAGGATGCTACCAGCAGTCCTACTTTTTCTCTTGTAAATGAATATCAAACTTCTAATAATCAAACCGTTTATCATTTTGATTTCTACCGATTAAACAAAGAAACCGAAGCGCTAGATATGGGAGTTGATGATTATTTATACTCGGGAAATTGGTGTTTTATTGAATGGTCTGAAAAAATTGCGAGTCTCCTTCCTGAAGACACTTCAACAATAACAATTGAGCTATTAGCAGATGGAAAAAGGGAATTAAAATTAGCTTAATATTGACCCTTACTATTAGCAGAATTTTTACACTAATTTTAAAACTTTTTACGTAATTTGTACCCTTAATTTTTTGCATTATCCATGTCAATCACATTAACTCCATTTACAAAACAACAATTAATACCACAAGAGGAAAAACTTGAGGTTGGTCGTTTTAAAAGAGAACTTTTTATAGGAATTCCTAAAGAGACAAGTTATCAGGAACGCCGCATCTGCCTTACGCCTGATGCAGTGACTTCTTTAACTTACGAAGGTCATCGCGTTATGATCGAATCTGGAGCGGGAGAAAGTTCGAGTTATACAGATAAAGAATATGCAGATGCTGGTGCAGAAATCACAAAAGACACTAAAAGAGTTTTTGGTTGTCCGTTTCTATTAAAGGTAGAACCGCCTACTTTAGCAGAAATCGAAATGATAAATCCTGAAACGGTTATTATTTCTGCTATTCAGCTTAAAACTAAAAAGAAGGAATACTTCGAAGCGCTAGCGCAAAAAAAAATTACAGCATTAGCTTTTGAATATATTAAAGATGAGGACGGATCCTATCCTGCAGTAAAATCTTTAAGCGAAATTGCAGGAACAGCTTCAATTCTTATTGCAGCTGAATTAATGATTACTAACGAATTTGGAAAAGGCCTTTTGTTTGGAAACATTACAGGCGTTCCTCCTACTGAAGTTGTTATTTTAGGAGCAGGAACAGTTGGCGAATTTGCCGCAAAAACAGCTATTGGACTTGGTGCAAACGTAAAAGTTTTTGATAATTCTATTACAAAACTACGTCGTCTTCAAAACAATTTAAATCAAAGAATTTTCACTTCGACTATACAGCAAAAAGGTTTATTAAAAGCCTTAAGACGTTGTGATGTAGCTATTGGCGCCATGCGCGGAAAAGAAAGATGTCCGATTGTTGTTAATGAAACAATGGTTGAGCACATGAAAAAAGGAGCTGTAATTGTTGATGTCAGCATAGATACTGGCGGTTGCTTTGAAACTTCAGAAGTTACAACTCACGAAAAACCTACATTTATAAAAAGTAACGTTTTGCATTATTGCGTGCCTAACATACCTTCACGTTATTCTAAAACAGCCTCATTATCAATAAGTAATATTTTAACTCCTTATCTGCATCAGATAGCTGAAGATGGTGGTATCGAAAGTGCAATTCGTTGCAACAAAGGTCTTAAAAACGGGATTTATCTGTATCACGGAATTTTAACTAATAAAGCAATTGGCGATTGGTTTGATTTACCTGATAACGATATCAATTTACTTGTATTCTAAAGGAACTTTAGTGTACCTTTGCAAAAAAATTATTTCATGAAGTTCGCATACCGTTTTGCATATTATCTGATTGGTCTCGTAATGGGATGTTTTATTGTATCAGGATTTTTTATTGGAAAAGACACTCGTTGTAATTATTTCCCAAATGCTCGAGTTTTAAATAACCTTAGAACAAAACCTTTTCAATATTCTCCAAAAGCCGTTCAGACTTTAAGTGAAAAATGGGTTGACACAGCAGACGTCAAAAATACACTAACTTATGGGGATGTAGATTTTGACCAAAGTAATGTTCCGTTCAACAAAGGAAAACTTTATATCATTGAAGGAAAAACAGTAAAAAATCAAGAGATTATTCTAAAAGTGGTCAATTATGAAAATAAAGCTGTTTTAGAAGAAATTGTAAAAAAATAAAAAGAAACCCAATAACATCAAAACAAGTTATTGGGTTTTCTTTTATAAAAAAAATATTTATCTAAAGTCAAAAATATCTAAAGTTTTTCCCTTTTGCCCCTTTGCCCCTTTGTCACTCTGAGACTTTGTCACTTTAAAAAAAATCACCACTCAATTTCCTTAAATCCTTTAGATTTCAAAAATTCATTTGTTTGGCTAAAATGTTTATTTCCAAACCAAAATCCTCTGTTTGCACTTAATGGCGAAGGATGTCCCGATTTTAGAATATGATGTTTTGAAGCATCAATCAAAGCGGCTTTCTTTTGAGCGAAACCTCCCCAAAGCAAGAAAACAACATTTTCTTTTTCAGCAGAAATCTGCCTGATCACGGCATCTGTAAATTTTTCCCAACCTTTTCCTTGGTGGCTTCCTGCTTCAGATTGCCTTACCGTTAAAGTTGCGTTTAAAAGAAAAACACCTTGATCTGCCCAACGTTCCAAATTACCTGTGTTAGGCATTGGTATATTGAAATCATCTTGAATTTCTTTGAATATATTTTGAAGTGATGGCGGAAAAGGAATTCCGTCATTTACAGAAAAACACAAACCATTTGCTTGATTTGGCCCATGATAAGGGTCTTGTCCAATAATAACCACTTTTACTTCATCAAAATGGCAATGATCAAAAGCTGAAAAAATCTGATTCCCTTTTGGATAACAAACTTTTGTTGTGTATTCAGATTTTACAAATTCAATTAAATCGTTGAAATATGGTTTTTCGAATTCTTCATTCAAAACTGGTTTCCAAGAAGAATGCATTTTTACGTCCATAATTTTTTTTATGCGAATTTCAGAAATAATTACTTAAAATCATATTTACTAAAAAGAAAAATATCAAAATCAAAAGTCAAAACTTAAAATCACAGCAAAGAAAAAAACTTATAAAACATAATTCATAATTCACAATTCATTATTGTTTTCGTACTTTTGCCTCTACTTTCATAAAGAAATTAAATGATCAGTATTACAGAAAAAACATTACAAGACTTACAATTTCCAACTGTTTTGGAAACCATCTCAGATGGTTGCAACACCGATATTGGAAAAGAAAAGGCTTTACAAATAAAACCATTTAGAGATAAAGAAGAATTAATGCAATCGCTGATGCAAACATCAGAGTATGTATCTTCTTTTCAAAATAATAACGCAATTCCGAATCACGGATTTGACGCTATCACGCACGAAATTAAATTCTTAGCAATTGAGGATAGCTTTCTTGAAGTAGGAAGTTTTAGAAAAATCTCAAATCTTTCTGCAACAACAAATGTCTTATTGAATTTCTTGAAAAAATTCGATGACTATTATCCCAATTTAAATGCTAGAGCTTCAAGAGTAGAATTAACCAAAGACATTATTACTGCAATTGATGCAATTGTAGATAAGTATGGCGAAATAAAAGACAATGCTTCTCCTGCTTTGGCTGGGATTAGACAAAATATGAACCTGGTTCGCGGAAAAGTGAATCAAAGTTTTGGTGTAGCTTTAACGCAGTACAACGGCTTGGGTTATCTAGACGATATTAAAGAAAGTTTTGTGCAAAATCGTAGAGTTTTAGCGGTTTTAGCTATGTATCGTCGTAAAGTAAAAGGTTCAATTTTAGGGAGTTCCAAGACCGGAAGCATTGCCTATATCGAACCTGAAGCTACTTTGAAATATTCTCGCGAATTAGCCAACTTAGAATACGAAGAGAAAGAAGAAATTACAAGAATTTTAAAGAATTTATCAAACGTAATTCGTCCTTATCTTCCTTTATTAGTAGAATATCAAGACTTTTTGAGCGACATTGATGTAGTTGCAGGAAAGGCAAAATATGCAAATCGAATAAACGGAATCTTACCAACAATTACAGAAGAGAGAAGATTATTCTTTAGAGAAGCGTATCATCCGATTTTGTATCTCAACAATAAGCAGAAAAAAGAAGTTACGCATCCGCAGACAATCGAGTTAAAACAAGAAAATAGAATTATTGTAATTTCGGGACCAAATGCTGGAGGAAAAACCATTTCCTTAAAAACAGTTGGTTTATTGCAATTAATGCTACAATCTGGAATTTTGATTCCGGTTCACGAAAGAAGCGAAACTTTCTTATTTGATAGAATCTTAACCGATATTGGAGACAATCAATCTATTGAAAATCATCTAAGTACTTATAGCTACCGATTAAAAAACATGAATTACTTTTTAAAGAAATGTAATAGCAAAACCATGTTTTTAATTGATGAATTCGGTACAGGTTCTGATCCTGAATTGGGTGGTGCTTTGGCTGAAATTTTCCTAGAAGAATTTTATCATCGTGAAGCATTTGGAATTATTACAACGCATTATTCCAATTTAAAAATTTTGGCAAACGAGCTGCCATATGCTACAAATGCAAATATGATGTTTGACGAAAAATCTCTTGAACCAATGTATAAATTAGCTTTGGGTCAGGCAGGAAGTTCGTTTACATTTGAAGTTGCTCAAAAAAATGGAATTCCGTTTGGATTGATCAATCGTGCAAAAAAGAAAATTGAAGTCGGAAAAGTTCGTTTTGATAAAACAATTGCGACTCTACAGAAAGAGCGTTCGAAGTTGGAAAAAACTTCTTTGAATTTAAAAGAAGAAGAAACTCGTGCTCGAGAAGAAAGCAAAAAGATGGAAAACATCAATACGAGAATCCAGCAAAAATTAGAAAGCTATCAGGAATTATATGACAGCAACCAAAAGATAATTTACATCGGACAAAAAATTGATGATATTGCTGAGAAGTATTTCAACAACAAAAACAAAAAAGAACTGATTGGTGAATTTTTGAAAATTGTTGAGATCGAAAATTCTAAACGTAAAAAAGCAACTCCGAAAGAAGTAAAAGCAAAAGTTGAAAAACAAAAAGAAATTATTGCTGAAGTACAGGTAAAAGTTGAGGAAATTCGAAAAGAGAAAAAAGAGAAGAAACTTAAACCCGTTATTGAAAAACCAAAACCAATTTTGAAAGTTGGCGATAGAGTAAGAATGCTAGACGGAAGATCTGTTGGAAGCATTGATTTAATCGAAAAAAATAAAGCAACGGTTAATTACGGAATTTTCACTTCGAAAGTAAGTTTAGATGAGTTGGAATTGGTAGAAGCGGTTAAAAAGTAAAAATTTCAGTCTCGGCGGCAGTTTTTCGTCTTTAAAAACGGCTAAAAAACTACAAAATCAAAATAAAACGATTTAAGAAACGTTTTTTTAAAATACGATAAAATAGATACTTTATTTTTTAAAATTCATTTTAAAGGATTTATTAAAGCCGTTTTTGATTTGTAAAATTTATTAAAAACAACAATTCAATAAACAAAATAGATAAGTAACTAATTTAATTAATCCAAGTTCACTTTCATATATATCTAAACATGAAATGTAAAATTTGAAATAAACATAATAAAATGGAAAGCCTTCCAGAAAATAAAAAAATAGTTCTTTTTGACGGAGTTTGCAATCTGTGCAGTTCTGCTGTGCAATACATTATAAACCATGACAAAAAAGACATTTTCAGATTTGTTGCATTGCAATCAGAATTGGGTATTTCAATCTGCAAGTATCTAGGAATCAGTTTTTCTAAAATGGATAGTATTATTTTGTACGATCCAAAAACAGCGTATTTTTACAAGTCTTCTGCAGTAATTGAAATAGCTAAAAATTTTGGAGGCCTATGGAAGTTGACTCCTGTCTTTAGAATTGTTCCCATTTTTATCAGCGACAGAATTTACGATTACGTTGCAAAAAAAAGATACAATTGGTATGGCAAGAAAGAAAGCTGTATGATTCCGACTCCAGAGTTGAAATCTAAGTTTTTGTAGAAAATTCCAATGTAAAGATTCCAAATTCCAAAAAGCAAAACTTCAGTGAACGCAATATTGTCATTTCGACGAAGGAGAAATCTTCGTGAGAAATTCGACAAAGATTGGATTCTCGTTGCGGAGTTACTTGCGAAGATTTCTCCTTCGTCGAAATGACAAACTCAACGTAAAAACCTATAAAATATAAAAATCCCAAACTCCGGTAAATTTGGAATTTGGGATTTTTTTATTTGAAAATTATCAAAAAATTATCTGATCAATTTTCTGTATTTCAAACGTTTTGGAGTTAAATCACCGCCAAGACGTTTCTTTTTGTTTTCTTCATAATCTGAGAAACTTCCTTCGAAGAAATAAACTTCAGAATCTCCTTCGAAAGCTAAGATGTGAGTACAAATTCTATCTAAGAACCATCTGTCGTGAGAAATAATTACAGCACAACCTGCAAAATTTTCTAAACCTTCTTCAAGTGCACGAAGAGTATTTACGTCAAGGTCATTCGTTGGCTCATCCAGTAAAAGCACGTTTCCTTCTTCCTTCAAAGTCATTGCTAAGTGCAAACGGTTACGCTCACCACCAGAAAGCATGGAAACTTTTTTGTTTTGCTCGCCACCACCAAAGTTAAAACGTGATAAATAAGCTCTTGAGTTCACTTGCTTTCCTCCCATCATAATCAATTCCTGACCATCAGCAAAGTTTTCCCAAATAGATTTGTTTGGATCAATATTAGAGTGCGACTGATCTACGTAAGCAATTTTTACTGTGTCTCCAACAGAAAATTCTCCGCTATCAGTAGCTTGTTCGCCCATAATCATTTTGAAAATAGTCGATTTACCAGCACCGTTTGGTCCGATAATTCCAACAATACCAGCTTGTGGCAAAGTAAAGTTCAAATTATCATATAATAATTTATCACCAAAAGCTTTCGCAACATTTTTAGCCTCAATAACATTTGTTCCTAAACGAGGGCCATTCGGGATATAGATCTCTAATTTTTCGTCTAGTTGTTTTTGATCTTCATTTAATAATTTGTCGTAGTTCTGTAAACGCGCTTTTTGCTTAGTCTGACGACCTTTAGCTCCTTGACGAACCCACTCCAACTCACGCTCTAAAGTTTTTCTACGTTTAGAAGCCACTTTTTCCTCTTGAGCCAAACGGTTTGATTTTTGATCCAACCAAGAAGAATAATTTCCTTTCCATGGAATACCTTCTCCTCTATCTAACTCTAGAATCCATCCAGCAACATTATCCAAGAAATAACGGTCGTGCGTTACTGCAATTACAGTTCCTGAATATTGCGCTAAATGCTGCTCCAACCATAGAACTGACTCAGCATCAAGGTGGTTAGTTGGCTCATCTAATAACAATACATCTGGTTGCTGCAATAACAAACGGCATAAAGCTACACGACGACGCTCTCCTCCTGATAGGTTTTTAATTGGAGTATCTCCTTCTGGAGTACGCAACGCATCCATTGCGATTTCTAATTTTGTATCGATTTCCCAAGCACCAAGAGCATCAATTTTGTCTTGTAATGCCGCTTGACGGTCCATCAATTTATCCATTTTATCCTGATCTTCGTAGTATTCTGGAAGACCAAATAAGTCATTGATTTGGTTGTACTCCTCTAAAACTGCCATTGTTTCTGCAGCTCCTTCACGTACAATTTCGATAACTGTCTTAGAATCATCAAGAATTGGTTCTTGCTCTAAATATCCAACTGTATATCCAGGTTGAAAAACTACATCTCCTTGGTAGTTTTTGTCAACTCCAGCAATAATCTTTAAAAGAGAAGATTTTCCAGAACCGTTAAGTCCCAAAATACCAATCTTAGCACCATAAAAGAAACTAAGATAAATATTCTTAAGAACCGGTTTGTCTGCTCCCTGATAGGTTTTGCTCAATTTCTGCATTGAGAAAATTACTTTCTTATCGTCTGACATTTTTTATTTTTTTTATTATAATTATTTACTTTTTTTTAAATCTCAAAATTCTAAACTCTGCCTTTCAAAGCATTGAATACCCAAGCATTAGCAAAAAAACCAACTCCAACAGCAGCAAATCCCCACCCTGAGACATCACTGTATCTAAAGACTCCTAGAGCTATAAGCAACAATCCCATAAGTACCATTATAAAAGTAGCCCATCCTAAAACGGTATTTTTATTCATTCCCATAATTGTGTAATTATTTTTAAGTAGTAAAATTTTTAGAAACGCAAATATCGTGAATTTTGATGGCTTAATTAAATATTTTGTACAGCATTTCTTTTAGTAAATCCGATTGCGGTAAAGCATTGGCTCCCACACCTTTACTTTTAACATCAATATCGCGTAAGGCTCCAACAATTTGACTTACTTTTCTCATTGGATAGTTTTTTACTGCTAAATCATACTCTTTTAAGAAATACGGATTAACTCCAAGTGCTGAAGCGACATTTTTAGGGTTTTTATCTTTTAATCCGTGGTATTTTAAAAGCTGGACAAAGAACCCAAATACCAACCCAGTAGTCATAACTAAAGGATATTCTTTAGGGTTATGAGCAAAATTCTCTGCTATCTTATAAGCTTTCAATTGATTGCGTTCTCCGATTGCTTTTCTAAGCTCAAATACATTATAATCTTTGCTAAAACCAATATTCTCTTCGATATGCTCTGCAGTAATCATCGTTCCTTGTGGCAAAATAATCTGTAGCTTTTCTAGCTCATTGTTGATTTTACTCAAATCTGTACCTAAAAATTCAACCAGCATGGCATTGGCTTTCGGATCAATTGTATATTTTTTTCCAGCCAAAACGCGTTTAATCCAGTCTCCTACTTGATTTTCGTATAATTTTTTACTTTCATAAACAACGCCTTTTTGCCCTAATAGCTTAGTAACTTTTTTACGTTTATCGAGTGTTTTATATTTATAGCAAAAAACTAAAACAGTTGTTTGCATTGGATTTTCTACATAAGACTCTATTTTATCAATTGTTCTGGATAAATCCTGTGCTTCTTTTACGATAACAACCTGACGTTCAGACATCATAGGATAGCGTTTGGCCGTTGAAACAATATCATCAATTGATACATCTCTTCCATACAAAACTGTCTGATTAAAACCTTTTTCTTCTTCAGCTAATACATTCTGTTCAATATATTCAGACAATTTATCTATATAATAAGGTTCTTCACCCATTAAAAAATAAATCGGTTTAATATCTCCGGCTTTAATTTCATTAACAATTTTTACTACTTCGTCCATTCAATCTTTTGTTTCAAGTTTCAGGTTTCAAATTCTGTTTCAAAACTTGAAACTTTAAATTTGAAACCTGAAACTATTTTATATTTTTGCTTTATGCTTAAACTTAATTTCCCAGCTTATACTTTCCGATTCAAAAATAGCGAAAATAAAGTGTCTATTTTTGATGAAATCAGGAAAAAATTTATAATTCTTACGCCAGAAGAATGGGTTCGCCAACACGTAGTTCATTTTTTAATGCATGAAAAAAAATATCCCAAATCACTTATTAATGTCGAGAAAGTTTTAACCGTCAACGGATTACGAAAACGATACGACGTTGTTGTATTTAACCCAGATGGTTCTATACACATATTAGTAGAGTGCAAAGCGCCAGAAGTTAAAATCTCTCAGGCAACTTTTGATCAAATTGCACGTTACAATATGACAATGCAGGCACGGTTTTTGAATGTGACCAACGGACTGAACCATTTTTATTGTCAAATGGATTTTGAAAACGAGAAATATGAGTTTTTAAAAAATCTGCCTGACTATAAAGAAAACCACTAACAAATAATAAAGAACTAAGTACTTTTGGATAAAATAGCAGTTGTAATTTTAAATTGGAACGGAGTAAAATTGCTGGAGCAGTTTTTACCCTCTGTTATTCGGTTTTCAGAAGGAGCAGCAATTTACGTTGCTGACAATGATTCTACGGACAATTCTGTTGCGTATGTTACAGAACATTTTCCAACCGTAAAAATTGTAAAAAACTCAGGCAATTATGGTTTTGCAAAAGGTTATAATGACGCCTTAAAACATATTGATGCTGAAATATACGCATTAGTAAATTCAGATATTGAAGTCACCGAAAATTGGCTTCAACCCATTCTAGACACTTTCGAAAAAGAAAATCAAACTGCTATTATTCAGCCTAAAATTCTTGATTTCAAAAACAAGGAATATTTTGAATATGCAGGTGCTGCCGGTGGTTTTATCGATAAATACGGATTTCCTTTTTGCAGAGGAAGAATATTCGATACAATTGAAAAAGACAATGGGCAATACAATGATAATATAGAATTGTTCTGGGCTTCAGGCGCTTGTTTTTTTATTAGAAAAAACGTTTTTCATGAATTGGGAGGTTTTGATGAAAGCTTCTTCGCACATCAAGAAGAAATTGATTTATGCTGGCGAGCTGCAAATGAAGGACATATTATAAAATACAATTACCAATCTGTTGTTTATCATGTTGGCGGCGCAACTTTACAACAAGGAAATCCTAAAAAAACGTATTTGAATTTTAGAAATTCATTACTAATGTTGGTTAAAAATCTGCCTTCAAAAGGATTATTTTTTGTGATTTTTTTCCGCATGGTATTAGATGGCATTGCCGGTATCCGTTTTCTTACACAAGGCAAATTTGGGCACACTTTTGCCATTTTAAAGGCCCATTTTTCTTTTTATTGCTTATCTTTAAAATATCTTAAAAAACGAAAAGATTTTCAAATACAGCAATACTATTCGGTGAAAAGCATCGTTTTCCTTTATTATATCAAGAAATTGACCTTATTTAAAGAAATCTTTAACAGTATTCAAAATATTAAAAACTAAATTTGTAATCAAGTCTAATTAAAATTAAATTTATGAGAAAAATAGTTATCGCACTATCAGTATTAATGGCCCTAACATCTTGTGTTTCTAAAAAGAAATATGCAGAGTTAGAAGCTAAAAACAAAGAGACTCAAGATTTGTTAAACTCTTGTACTGTAAAATTAAACACGTGCTTAGAAGAAAAAGCTGGATTAGCTGCTACAGCTGAAAGCTACAAACAACATAATCAAGATTTAATCAACAGCTCTAAAGATTTAACTATCTTAACTACTAAAGGTGCTGAAAATCTTGAAAAATCTCTTGAAAGTTTAAAAGAAAAAGATTTGAAAATCTCTAGACTTCAAGACGCTTTAACTAAAAAAGACAGTGTTACTTTAGCATTAGTTACAAGCTTGAAAGGTGCTGTTGGAATCAATGATCCAGACATCGAAATTAATGTTGAAAAAGGAGTTGTATTTATCTCTATTGCTGATAAATTATTATTTAAAAGCGGAAGCTACGACGTAAGTGATAAAGCTAAATCTGTTTTAGCAAAAGTTGCTAAAGTTGTAAACGACAAACCAGATTTCGAATGTATGGTTGAAGGACACACTGATGACGTTCCTTACAAAAGCAACGGAATTATCTTAGACAACTGGGATTTAAGTGTTAAACGTTCTACTTCAATTGTACGTGTATTAACAAACGATCTTGGTGTTAACCCAGCTAAATTAATTGCTGCAGGTAGAAGTTCTTATGTACCATTAGTTGCAAACGATTCTGCTGAGAACAAAGCTCGTAACAGAAGAACTCGTATTGTTGTTATGCCAAAAATCGATCAATTCTATGATATGATTGAAAAAGAAATGAAGAAACAACAAAAATAATTAGAGTTTCACATACTTTATAATACAGAAAAAGCAGGTCTAATGACCTGCTTTTATGTATCCTTAATTTTTTTAATAACCAATTAAATATAAATCAAGAATAGCATTATTTTTAAATAACTAACTAAATTTTAACATAATAAAGTTACTCATAATTTCTCTACTTTTATACTTTTAGTGTATTTTTTTACAAAATATCAATATCTCCCTTACCTTCCCTTACGATAACTGGCTCATGTTCAGAAAGATCAATAATTGTAGAACCTACGTTATCTCCATAGCCACCATCGATTACAAGATCTACAATATTCTGCCATTTCTCGAAAATTAATTCTGGATCAGTAGTATATTCTATTACATCATCTTCATCTCGAATAGAAGTAGAAACAACCGGATTTCCTAATTGTCGAACAATCTCTAATATAATATTATTATCAGGTACACGAATACCAACTGTAGTTTTCTTTTTAAACTCTTTTGGCACACTATTATTTCCAGGTAAAATAAAAGTATAGGGTCCCGGCAAGGCTCTTTTTAAAATTTTAAAAGTCGAAGTATCAATCTGTCTTACATAATCTGACAAATTACTCAAATCGTGGCAAATAAATGAAAAGTTCGCCTTCTCTAATTTTACGCCTTTTATTCTAGCAATTTTTTCTAACGCTCTCGAATTGGTAATATCACAACCTAACCCATAAACAGTATCAGTTGGATAAATTACCAAACCACCATTCTGAAGCACTTTTACCACTTTTGCAATAGCAGCTTCACTAGGTTTATCTGGATATATTTTTATAAATTCGGCCATTTTTCTTTTTTGTTAGTTTTTGTTTCAGGTTTAAAGTTTCAAGTTATGCAGTTATTCTCAAAGTCAAGCAACCTGAAACTTGAAACTTTAAACCTGAAACAAAAATATTATTATCCTACGACATCTAATTTAGCAAATCTTAACAACAATTTCTTAATTCCTCCTACTTCAAATTTAATTTCTGCTTTTCTATCTGGCCCAACACCTTCTAGATTCATCACTTCTCCTTTTCCAAAACGTTCGTGCATTACCACATTTCCAACAGTTAGTTTACTGTCAAATAAATTCGAATTTCCGTTACTTGGCGCATTTCCAGAAACTGGTTTTAGTTTTCTAATATTTAAATCAGGCTTCGGATTGTTGTCTGTAATATGTTTTGGTGGAGTTCCTCCTACCGGTTTTGCCAATCGTAATTTTGATTTGTCTACATCTCCAAAAATATCGCCATCAATTGGAGACTTATAACGATAATTTGTTTCGGCTGGAGTTAAATATTCTAAAAACTGACCGTCAATTTCTTCAATAAAACGAGAAGGTTCACTATCCGTTAATTTTCCCCAACGGTAACGAGACTGAGCATAAGTCAAATACGCCTGATGTTCTGCACGGGTTAACGCTACGTAGAACAATCGGCGCTCTTCTTCCAATTCACTTCTCGTACTCATACTCATAGCACTTGGAAACAAATCTTCTTCCATACCCACCACAAATACATGCGGAAACTCCAGTCCTTTTGCTAAGTGAATTGTCATCAAAGCAACACGATCATCATCGTTTGTATCTTTATCCAAATCGGTTGCTAAAGCTACATCTTCCATAAACTCAGAAAGCGCACCTCTTGCTCCGTCAATTTCTCTTTGCCCTTCCGTAAAATCTTTAATACCGTTTAAAAGTTCTTCGATATTCTGAATTTTCGCCATCCCTTCAGGAGTAGCATCTTTCTTCAATTCCTGAACCAATCCGGTTTTCTTTGCAACGTGGTCTGTAATATAAAAAGCATCTTGATTCTGATCGATAACCTGAAAACTCTGGATCATAGTAACAAAATCTTTCAATTTGTTTTTTGTACCAGCATTCAATTTCAAATCGATTTTATCAATATTTACCATTACTTCCCAAATCGAACGTTTATAATGATTGGCCGCAATAGTTAATTTTTCGACTGTTGTATCTCCAATACCACGTGCTGGATAGTTGATTACACGAACCAAAGCTTCTTCGTCTTTCGGATTTAAAACCAGACGCAAATAACATAAAACGTCCTTAATCTCTTTACGTTGATAGAAAGACAAACCTCCATAAATTCTATACGGAATATCCCGTTTTCTTAAAGCATCCTCCATGGCGCGCGACTGAGCGTTGGTACGATACAAAATTGCAAAAGCACCATTATGCAATTGATTTTGCATTTTCTGTTCAAAAATCGTACTTGCAACAAAACGACCTTCTTCTGCATCAGTCAAACTTCTATGAACTTTAATTTTTGGTCCAAACTCGTTTGCTGTCCAAACTACTTTATCTAGTTTGGTTTTATTGTGTTCCATCACGGTATTTGCCGCTTCTACAATGTTTCTTGTTGAACGGTAATTCTGCTCTAAACGAAACATAATTACACCTTCATAATCTTTTTGGAAATTCAGAATGTTATTGATATTCGCACCACGGAAAGCATAAATACTCTGCGCATCATCTCCAACCACACAAATATTCTGAAATCTATCCGATAAAGCCCTAACAATCAAATATTGGGAGTGATTCGTATCTTGGTACTCATCAACCAAAATATAACGGAAACGATCTTGGTATTTAGCTAAAACCTCAGGGAAACGAGTTAATAGCTCATTGGTTTTCAACAACAAATCATCAAAATCCATTGCGCCAGCCTTAAAACAACGATCCACATACTGCTGATAAATCTCTCCTAATCGCGGTCTTTTGGCCATTGCGTCAGCCTCAACCAATTCTGGATTGTTAAAATAAGCTTTAACCGTAATTAAACTATTTTTATAATTAGATATACGTCCTAAAATTTGTTTTGGTTTGTAAATATCACGATCCAGCTGCATTTCTTTTATAATAGAAGAAATCAGCCTAGCCGAATCCTGAGAATCATAAATTGTAAAGTTTGAAGGATACCCCAAATGATCTGATTCGGCACGCAAAATACGAGCAAAAATAGAGTGGAAAGTTCCCATCCAAAGGTTTTTTGCTTCGCTCGCTCCCACAATATCAGAGATCCTGTGTTTCATCTCGCGGGCTGCTTTATTGGTAAAAGTAAGCGACAAAATATTGAAGGCATCAATACCTTGAGCCATCAAATACGCAATTCTAATTGTTAAAACACGTGTTTTTCCCGAACCTGCACCAGCAATAATAATCATTGGCCCGTCTTTCTTTAAAACAGGCGCTCTCTGCGCTTCGTTGAGCTGGTCAATATATTTCTGCATGTAATTTTCTCCTTTTATGCAAAAATAAGAATTAAAAAAGAAAGTTCCTAAGATGCTTTTGGAAGGTTCTAAGTTCCTAAGATTCTAATATGCTAAGTTTTTTTTCGAAGCCAAACAAAAGGCATTTTTTCAAACATGGTTTCCCGCTTTCGGCTATATCTCTCAGCTCCGCTAGGAGGATACCGCCTCAATCGGGGCTAAAATCAAACAATTTTTTTAAGATGCTAAGGTTCTAAGATTCTAAGTTTTTTCGAAGCCAAACAAAGGGCATTTTTTCAGACATGGTTCCCGCTTTCGGCTATATCTCTTCGCTCCGCTACGAGGATACCGCCTCAATCGGGGCTAGAAAACAGACAATTGGTTTTCTTTAAATATTTTGAGAAAACTTGGAATTAGATATTATATTTATTTTTTAATTTTTCTTTAAAATCAGAAAAAGAAATAACTCTTCCAGCTTTAATATCATCCATACTTTTTTGAAGTTCTTTATTTAAATCTTCATCGGGAACATCGTTAAAAAAAACTTCAGCATCTTCTATAATTTCATCCATTTTCTTATGTTTTCTAATTTTTAATTGCCTCCAATTATTATGCCATACAGTTTTGAATAGCCGTTGGTTTTAACCAACGGTCAAGTTTAAAATATAATTAGGCTTTAGCCAAAATCGTAAAGTTTGGCTAAAGCCTAGTCCATTTAATTTAAAGAACCGTTGGTTAAAACCAACGGCTATTCAAAAAAAAAAAAACTCAGTATCTCAGATTCTTAGAATCTTAGAATCCTTATTTAAAAAACACATCATAAGCAAATCGTATCAAAGTTCCGACAACCACAATCAAAAAGAAAATTCTAATAAATCCGTTTCCTTTGTTAATGGCTAGTTTTGCTCCGAGCCAACCTCCAAGTCCATTGCTAATTGCCATTGGAATTGCAATTGTCCAAATGATTTTTCCTTTAATCATAAATAGGCAAATCGAACCGAAATTGGTTGCTAAATTTACCATTTTAGCATTCGCAGAAGCGTGAAGAAAATCGAAACCTAAAAGCGCAATAAAAGCCACAACAAAGAAACTTCCTGTTCCTGGCCCGATGAATCCGTCATAAAATCCAACAATTATACTAATAACAACAGCATAAAATATTTGGGTTGTTGCCGAATGGTCTTTAGCAACATGCTGTCCGAAATTTTTCTTGGCGTAGGTATATACAAATAACAACGATAAAACCACTAACAAAAGCGATTTCATAAAATCATTGCTGACCAATGTTAAAATTGTAGAGCCTAAAAATGCTGACGGAACCGCCAAACACATCATAATAATTAAGAGTTTCCACTGAATCACTACTTTCTTCAAATATTGAAAAGCCGCAAAAGCAGTTCCGCTAAATGCTGGAATTTTCAAGGTTCCAACTACAGTCGAAACAGGAAGATTTGGTAATAAAATTAATCCCATTGGGGTTTGGATTAATCCGCCGCCGCCTACAATTGCATCAATAAATCCCGCAGCAAACGCCGCCAAACAAAGAAAAAGTATTAGATATGAATCCATTGCAAATATATTTTTGATCTCAATAAAAAACAAGTTGCAAAAGTACAGCTTCCTTTTTGTTTATTACCATAAATTTAAAGTTGATTTTTGATCAAAAAGTATATTTTTGCTTAAAAATTATTCAAATGGATTTCAACAAAATAATAGAACTTGCGAGTTATACTTTACCAGCCTTAGTTACAGGAGTTGTAGCTTATCGTTTTTTTGAGTTACATATTAAAAACAACGACAGAAAACGTGCTTTTTTATTAAACAAACAAGCACACAAAGAATCATTGCCCTTACGTTTACAGGCTTACGAACGTATGACTTTGTTTTTGGAGCGTATTAACTTGACAAAATTGTTAATCAGAATTTCTCCTATTTCTCAAAATAAACATGATTACGAAAATTATATAATTGACCAAATTGAACAGGAATTTGAACACAATTTAACACAGCAAATCTATATGTCAGAAGAATGCTGGACAATCATTATAACGGCAAAAAATGCAACAATCCAAATGATTCGTAAAGCTGCAATGAGCGATAAAGTTGAAAATGCTGATAAACTTCGAGAAGTAATCTTGAATGATTTATTAGAAAAACAATCTCCAAGTAACGCCGCTTTGAGTTTCATTAAAAGTGAAGTTGCAGACCTTTGGTATTAAAAATATTTTAGATTGTAGATTGCAGATTTTAGATTGATTTTTCTAAATCTGAACTGTAAAATCTACAATCTTAAATCTTAAATCTTAAATCTTAAATAAATATCTTATTGTCGCTCATTACTTCGGACTTATTCTGAGCATACTCATAACCTTGTTCCCACCATTCTTTCATTACCTCCTTATTAAAAATCAAGGCATTATCGGTTAACTTAATGGGAGTGTAATATAAATTTAGTTTTACATTCTTATTGTTTGCCATAAGTTTTCCTATAGCAATATCATGTTTTTCAACTTGATCTAAAGCAATTCGGAACAAATCGATCATTAAGGAAAACGGATTTTTACCAATTACTGTTTTCGTTGTATTTACCTCTGTTTCAAGTACGATTACGTCTATTTCTGTAGCTCCTCTGTTAATTGCTTCACGTATTGGAACCAAGCTCGAAAATCCGCCATCACCATATTCGCAGTTGTTTTTTTCAACCAAACTCATAAAAGGAACATAATTACTCGATATCCAAGACCATTCGCAAAATTCTTCATACGTACAGTCTTTTACCGATTTATATTCAGATTCGTTTTTAGTAAAATTGGTTACCGTAACAATAACGTCGGTTTTTAGTTTTTTGAGTTTATTAAAATCTGAAAGAGAAAAATTATTCTGAATATACTTTTTTAGTCCTTTACTTTCTCCAAAAGTACGTTTCCCTTTAAAAAACTGACGTAATACATTAAAGTGATTAATGGTCACAATATCAACGCCATCTTTATTTTTTACCACAAACGGACAAATATTAAAAATACTCGACATAGTAACATTGGTATATACAGAATGTATTTTTTTAATATGACCGAGAGCTAAATGCGGAATTAATAAACTTCCTGTTGAAGTTCCTAAAAACAAATCGTATTCATGTCTTTTTTCTTCTATTAAATACTGGGCAACACCACCGGCAAAAGCGCCTTTACTGCCGCCACCTGAAATAACCAATGCTCTCATAAATTGTAATATAGGTTTTGTTTTTGGATTTTATTTAAGCTGAAAGAATATAGAATATAGAAAAAAAGACTTCTGCTCAATTTATTTTCTATTCTCTATTTTCTATTCTCTAAAGCTCTTTCAATAAACGATTCAATTGGAATTGTTCATCGGGTGTCAAATTAGGTAAAATTCTATTAAATGAAGCACGCATTTCAGGATTTTTTAACAGAAGTCTAATTGTGTCCCTTCCAAATTTTGAAAACTGCCACATATGGTGTGTAGTAGCGCCAACTAAATTACTCAAAACCTGATCGTTAATAATTTTAAAGGCGATTAACTTTTCTAAAGCATTTTGTCGTGTTGTGGCTTCATATTTGGTAGACGAAAACGCAATCAACTCATTTACCAAAAAATCTGGATCATTACTATAGTTTGGTGTTGACAAAGCAAGAGAAAGCCACAACGTTCTTAGATTATAATCATTAAAACCAATCCAATCTTTAGATTTATCCAAATATTCGGTTCTATGATTAGGGAAATTTCTCCAAAGCCAATACAGTGCTACTTCTTCTGTCTGATAGGATTTATCATCTAAAAGTGTTTCGTAATTTGCTCTAAAATCTTCTGGAATTTTGGTTAAAGATCCGGCCAGATTTTGACGGACTTTAATATTATTGGTTTGCATTGCTAAAAGCAATAGCGACTTTTTATCTTCGTATTTTTCATTTTCCAACTGATCAACAACCGCTTCTTTTACAGATTGGTAAACATCTGATTCTAAAACATTTTTCAAGATATCTGTTTTTTCTCTTAAAGGCGTTTTTTTTAGTTTATCGATTTCCAATCTTTTTTGGATTGCCTTGTTTTTACTTAATAAAGCATTTGCAGTTGGCGTGTCAAAAGCAGTTGATTCCAGCCAAGTTTTTTGAAATTTATCCAAATCGAAATCAGATACTTTTTTTATTTCGTCGAAAAAATTCTGTGTGTTTACGGTTTGATAAGCGTATTTATTTAAATAACTTTTAATTGCTTTTTTAAACGCCTTATCTCCAATAGATTCATGCAAAACGAATAGTGCCCAAGCTCCTTTTTCGTAAAATGTGAGCGAACTTGCTTTTGGATTTAAAACTGGAATCGTATCGGTGCGAGAAGCAAATTTTATCTGCTGTGCCGTATCGTATAATTTAGAATAAAAGTAATCTTCTCCATAAATATCTTTTTCAGCAAGCAAGGCAAAGTATGTCGCAAATCCTTCCTGAAGCCAATGATGCGTACTACTTTCAGCGGTAATCAAATCACCAAACCAATGATGTGCCAATTCATGCGCATCTACATTGGTATAATTTCGATCGCAAAAACCTGTTGAATCTACTACATATCGTGTTGCAAAAAGAGTTGAAGTTGTATTCTCCATTCCAGCATACAAAAAATCTCTAACAGGAATCTGTCTGTTAATCTTCCAAGGATATTTTACGCCAATTTCTTTTTCCAGAAAATCAAAAATTCGTTTTGAATAACGATAAGTTGGTTCAAAACGACCTGCATCTTTAGGCTCGTAATAATATTCTAAAGGTATTCTGCTTTTAGATTTAAACTCTCTTTTATCAAATTTTCCGATTGCCAGCATTAACAAATACGAGCTCATTGGCTTCTCCATCTGATATTGCCAGTGATTTAGATTTCCGTTAGCCGTCTTTTCTTTTAAAACTCCGTTTGAAACTACTTGATAGTCTTTATCGTAAGAAATGCCTAGATTAAATATCAATTTTTCATTCACATCATCAAAACTTGGAAACCAATTACTCGTGTATCTTCCCTGCCCTTGTGTCCAGATTTGTACTTCTTCGTTTTCCATATCAACAAAATACAAGGCTTGTTTTGGTTTTGTCGAATAATTAAAAGTTAGATGATTTTCTCCTTTTTTAAATGGAAAAACCAATTTTAATTGTTTGGTTGTATTCAAGAAAATGATTTCTTTTTCGTTGATTTTCACATTCGAGAATTCCATGTTTTTAGCGTCAAGCGAAATCGTATCACAGTCCTTTAAAACCTCAAATTGAAAATCGACAGCACCCGAAACTGTTTTTTCTTTTGAATTTAAAGACAATTGACCTGAAACAGATTTAAAATCGACGTATTGTGTTTGCTGTGCAAAAAGAAAACCAGTGAATAATAAAAAGATGTATTTCATTGAAACAAATTTGAAGGCGAAATCCCAAAGTTACAAAAGGTTTCCTTTACAAATAGAATGAAATTTGTAAGTTTACCATATAAAACCGCAAATCGTGTCGATACCTCAAAAAGCCTTATTTAACTGGAGCAGCGGTAAAGATTCTGCTCTAGCCTTATACAAAACACTTCAAAATACTGATTTTCAGACAGAATGTTTATTGACAAGCGTAAATCAGCAATATCAACGCATTTCGATGCACGGAATTCGCGTTGAACTATTACAGGAACAAGCACAAAGCATCGGAATTCCGTTAAAAATTCTTGAAGTTCCAGAAATGCCAACTATGGAAGTTTATGAAAAAGTGATGACTGAAGTCTTAACCGAATTAAAAGAAAACGGAATAACACATTCTATTTTTGGAGATATTTTTCTGGAAGATTTGCGTCAATATCGCGAAAATCAATTGGCAAAAATTGGCTTAAAAGGTGTTTTTCCGATCTGGAAAATTCCAACTCAAGATTTAATTCAGGAATTTATTGCATTGGGATTCAAAACAATTGTCGTTTGTGTAAACGAAAAATATTTGAACAAAAGTTTTGTTGGTAGAGTTATCGATCAGGATTTCATAAATGACTTGCCTAAAAATGTAGATGTTTGCGGTGAAAATGGTGAATTTCATACTTTTACTTTCGACGGACCCATATTTTCTAAACCAATTGATTTTGAAATTGGAGAAATTGTTTATCGAAAATATGAAAAACCAGAACAAAAAGATTCGTCAAACACTGCTTGCGACACCAATGATCAAACTGCTTTTGATTTTGGATTCTGGTATTGTGATTTAATTAAAAAATAAATGAAGTTTTTTTATAAATTTATATTTCTAGTTCTTATTTCTTTCTCTTTGCAAAGTTGTTTGGTTAACAGGTGTAAAAGACCACAAATTACTGGCTATATTTACGATGCAGAGACGAAACAACCTATAGGAAATTGTACAGTTAGAGAGACTTTAAGTCAATCAAACGGTTACTTTTCATTAGCAGAGAAGCGCTATCGCCAATTTACATTTTTTGGTTTCGAGGCGCCAACTTTAGCTGTAAATGAAGCGATTAAAAAAGAAGGTTACGAATCTCAAAACATTCAATTTATACAGCCTTTTGGCGGTGGATTGAAAAAAGGAGCTTTTCATAATGCAGACACTATTTACATCAAGAAGAATATTTTAAAAACAAACTAATATGGCTTTAAAAGAAAATGATGAAGTGAAAAAAGTACTATTCTTTTTGAATGAAATTGGCATTGAAATTATTGAAAAAGAGCTTGAAGAAACCTTTTTGCCAGGCTTAGATTTAGGGCCTAATTGCATTTATATCGATTATACTAAATTATTATATCCTGGCGATATTTTACATGAAGCTGGACATCTTGCAGTAACAATTCCTTCAGAAAGAGAATTGGTTGGTTCGACACAAATTTCTAAAGATTGGCCGACTCAAGGCGATGAGATTGCGGCTATTTTATGGTCGTATGCTGCATTGCATCATTTACAATTTCCTGCTGAATTTGTATTTCATCCAAACGGATACAAAGGTCATTCTGAGTGGTTTATTTCTAACTTCGAATCTGGAAATTATATGGGATTGCCTCTTCTGGAATGGATGGGATTGTGTCTTGGAAATAAAAAAGCCGGAAAAGAAAATAAATCTCCTTTTCCGGCTATGCAAAAATGGCTTCGGGATTGATCTTAAGTAGATTGATCTACAAAAGTTTTCAAGAACCATTTGTTATCTTTTAGTTCAAAAATGTAATCAATATAAATTCCGCTATCAAGTCCTCGTTCTTGAAGTGTGACTTTATTTTTCTTTACCACCAAGGCGCGCTTCAAATATTTCTCATCCGATTTTCTACTCAAATTAAGGGATTTATAATTTTCTTTTGGCATTGTATAATCCGCTAATTCAAAATCATCATTATTCATTTTGTATTTTAAAGGAAAAATAACTCTGCTAATTTGAAATTTCTGATCTTCATTAAATTTCTTAAAAAAGACATTAAAATCTTCTGGAGCTGTTTTGGCATTCTGAGCATAAACTGCAGCATTTAAACTCATTGCAAAAACAAAAACTATAAAAAAGTACTTTTTCATTATTCTTCATACATTTTAAGCAAGTTCGTAACGGTATTCCAGTTTCGAATTGTTGCTGTTACATTCAATTTTTTCTCGATATATTTTTGATCAAAACGTGTTTTTCCAGCGCCAACGGCATATTTAATAAAAATCCTATTTTCATCAATACTGGCTTCGTCTGGTTTAAACTGACTGATTTTCAAATCGTTTATACTTTCCTTTTTTAAATTCATTGAAACAAAGGCCACATAAAGCTTTTTGGTATCAATATCTTTCTCTTTTAAAAACGGATTATTGGCAAAACAAGATTCTAAGTTCTCTTTGGTAATCATCACAACAGGAACTTCATGTCCAAAAACTTTAAATATTTCCTGTTTGATCATAAAACCAACTTTAGAGGCTTCTTCTTCGCTGTCTACAAAGACATTTCCAGACTGCAGATACGTTCGAACATTCTTAAAACCAATATTTTCCAGCATTGCTTTCAAAGCTTCCATTTTCATCATGTTATGCCCAGAAACGTTGATTCCGCGTAAAAGCGCTAAATGTGTTTTCATTTTTCTAATTTTATTCAAAGATAAAAACTACTATTCATCTTCTTCGCTGATTTCGATACCAAACTTTACTAAAAAATCGTTAAACTTTTGCTTATACTTTCTTTGCGCCTGATCTACAATTTCATCTGCTTCTTCGTTAGTTTCTATTGCATCGAGAT
Source organism: Flavobacterium tyrosinilyticum (assembly GCF_023656565.1). GTDB lineage: Bacteria > Bacteroidota > Bacteroidia > Flavobacteriales > Flavobacteriaceae > Flavobacterium > Flavobacterium tyrosinilyticum. The sequence continues at coordinate 1,340,412 of NZ_JAMOKG010000002.1, read as the reverse complement.
TAAACTCTTTTTTAACCCATTCGTGAAACTCTTCCAGGTTTTCGCTTTCTTCATAATACTCATCGTCTTTATAGAAATACGCCTTGTCAAAATCAACAGAGATTTCAGTATTTAGAGTTAGAAGCTGAATCAATTTTTGAGTGTTTTCTGCAACGACATGAACTCCTCCTTCGTCACCAAAAACCACAATCGGACAATTATTCAAATCTTTGTCAATAAGCCAATACGCATACGAACTTCCTGAACCATTCGCGCCTGCAAATTCGATAAAACTATTGTAAAACTCTTCTTCTTCAGACCATGTTTTTATTCCTGTTTTCTCTTCAGTTATAGTAAGTCCAAAACATTCCGAATAAGATTCTACTCCATGTTCTTGCTCGAACTCATATAATTTTACTAAATCTTCAGGTAATTTATAGTCGCCAAATTGAACTGCAAATTCTTCTAACGAAAAACTGCTATCATAATCTCCATATTCTGTTTCATCATCTTCGTCATCTTCTTCTTCGGCTTCTAGAGCCATCAATATTTCAAATGTTTTCATGACAGCATTTTTTACGCAGAAAAACTCAATTCCTGGAGCATTTTCGTCATTCATCCATTGGTATTTTGGATCTCCGTTTTCATTAAGATATTCTAGAATAATCATAATTTCTTCATCTTCATGACACCATAAAGCACGCATTCTGATGTTAAAACCATTAGAAATTTCTTCAGAAATCTGGCTGTATTTTTTTCCTTCATAATCAAAAGGAATAAACAAATAAGTGGTTCCAGAAATATGCCTAACTATTTTTCCGTTTTCTTTCAATTCTTCATTTTCAGACAAAACTTCCACCATATTGATAAACTGATTGCGGAAATCTGCATACGAATACTGCTCTTTTTTATCGTAATCTAAGATCGAAAGTCCTTCTTTAAAAATATCTAAATAGTTATTGCCCAATATTTCGCTGCCATAACTTGAAAGCTCTACAAAAGCATCGTCTACAATATCTGAAAGTTTGTGTGTAGAAGGCAGATAATTCTCAACAGTTATAATAGATCCGTCAGTGTCTTGCACATTACTGCAAATCAAAACGTCGGGTCTGCCCGAACTTATAATCGCCTGAACATCTGTAAAACGTTCAAAATGAAACAGCATGTCATCTGTATAAACCAGCCAAGCTATAAGATCGCCTTTTACAAAAAGTTCTCCATGATTGTATTCTCCCGCAAGTGTATCGCACTGTAAGCCTCCGCCTAAATAATGAACGCTTCCGAACAAATTGATATTGACTGTTGTTGTCTTTCCTAAAACAATTAAAGCCGGAGAATTATCCGTATCATAAGAACTGATAAGATTTGCAACTGTTAGATTTCCTTTGAAAATAAATCCTAAAATGAAAATATCCGGATGTTCTTCTGTGCTGAAATCCATCTCAAATAAATCCATTTCTACATCATCTTCTGCTAATAAAAATATCGGATTTTCTTCGTAATCAGGAAAACGCCAAGTATCTTCAAAAACATTATAAATTTTCTGATTCTTGAAATCGGTAAGATCTCCAATAATATTGTGGGCTTCGTGTCGGTTAATTACCTTGAATGTAATACCAGAAAACACCATAGTTTCAAAAGGAACTTTTTCTTCTTTAATCATAATTTGAGGCTTATAATTTAAATGTTTTAACAAATCTAATAATCTTTTTTATTAAAATTATACTGACGATAAAAATAAAAAACTCTGTTAGTTTCCCAACAGAGTTTTACAGCTTTTACTTATTTCAATTTTAATTTGCTTTCTTAAATACAAAACTGCCGTCACATGCGCGAGCATCATCTAGCAGATGTCCTGACTTGTCCAGAGTAAAACTTTCTATCAAACTGCCTGTACAGTTTGAAATGAATGAATTTTCCTTTTTCTCTTTATAAGTTAATACAAAACGAGTTAAATTTTCTTTGCTTATAATCTCAAAAGTTCCTGTAAGCGTTACATCAATATTTTCATAAACTCTCCTTTTTGAAAATGTATTGTCTTTATTAAATACATAAGAATACTGATTTGAAGAAGGGTCGTTTGAAAACTTAGCCTCGGTATACTGTATCCACTTCCCGTAATAATCTATAACGGCTGCATCTGCCTTGTCGCTTGAATCGTCGTTAGAGCAAGAAATTAAAGAAACAAACATTGCAATCAAAAGTCCAATTTTTTTCATTTTTATAGTTTTTATTGAGTTAATTATTATTAAGATTTTACTTTCTTAAAACAGTTGCGTCTAAACATTACAACTTAACGATAAGTTAATATTCAAACACTTGAAAACAACAAATCATTTTCAAAATTCCCAATTAAAATCTATCTTCGCTTTTTAAAGAGAAAAGAAAATAGAAGAAAGAAAAAAGACAAGAGCTTTATCTTTTTTCTTTCTTCTTGGCTCTACAAAATCTAATCTTCGAATGTCTAATAATCTTCTAGAAACTCCAATTGAATACTTAAAAGGTGTTGGCCCGAGCCGTGGCCAGCTGCTTCGTAAGGAATTGGGCATTCATAAATATGGAGATTTAGTCAATCTTTTTCCGAATCGATATATAGACAGAACGCGTTATTACAAGATTAACGAATTGCAGAATACGGGTTCTGAGGTTCAAATTATTGGAAAAATAATCAATATTAAAACCGTTGAATTTGCCAAAAACAAAAAACGTCTTGTGGCGAGTTTTGTTGATGATACGGGACAAATTGATTTAAATTGGTTCCAAGGCCATAAATGGATTCGCGAAAGCTTAAAGATTAACGAACCTTTGGTCATTTTTGGAAAATGTTCATTGTATGGAAGCCAGTTTAGTATGGCACATCCCGAAATTGAATTATTAAGCGAACACGAAAGAAGTTTACGTTCGGCTATGCAGCCTGTTTATCCTTCGACAGAAGCTTTGGCTAATAAAGGAATTTCGAACCGTACCATTAATAAGTTAATGGAACAGCTTTTCTTGGAAACACAGGCATTGTTTACAGAAACTTTTCCACCGTTTTTAATTGAAGAATTAAAACTGATTCCGAAACGCGCTGCATTATTCAACATTCATTTTCCAAAAAGCGCCGAGATTTTAGCGAAAGCGCAATTCCGATTAAAATTTGAAGAATTGTTCTTTATTCAGCTGCAATTAATTACAAAGAATCTCATTCGAAAACATAAAATAAAAGGACATCCATTTGACAAAGTGGGAGAACTTTTTAATGAATTTTATAAAAATCATTTGCCTTTTAATTTAACGAATGCTCAAAAAAGAGTAATCAAGGAAATTAGGACAGATATGGGCAGTAATGCTCAAATGAATCGTTTGCTTCAAGGTGACGTGGGTTCTGGAAAAACCATCGTGGCTTTTATGAGTATGCTTTTGGCAATTGATAATGGTTTTCAGGCTTGTTTGATGGCACCAACAGAAATCTTGGCCAATCAGCATTTTTTGGGTTTATCTGAATTTGCTAAAACACTAAACATTAATATTCGAATTTTAACAGGCTCTACTAAAACTGCTGAAAGAAAAATTATTCATGAAGAGCTAGAAAGCGGAGAACTTAAAATTTTAATTGGAACCCATGCTTTACTGGAAGATAAAGTGCAATTTCAGAATTTAGGTTTAGCTGTAATTGATGAACAGCATCGTTTTGGCGTGGAACAAAGATCTAAATTGTGGAAGAAAAACGATATTCCGCCACACGTTTTAGTCATGACCGCTACTCCTATTCCCAGAACGCTGGCAATGAGTTTATATGGCGATTTGGATATTTCGGTTATTGATGAATTACCTCCTGGAAGAAAACCAATTCAGACCGTACATCGTTATGATACGAATAGATTAAAAGTCTGGAAATTTCTTCGTGATGAAATTGCAAAAGGAAGACAAATCTATATTGTTTACCCGCTTATTCAGGAGTCTGAAAAAATGGATTATAAGGATTTAATGGACGGTTACGAGAGTATATCTCGAGATTTTCCGCTTCCTCAATATTCAATCTCTATTCTTCATGGAAAAATGAAGCCAGCTGATAAAGATGCTGAAATGAAGCGTTTCTCTGAAGGAAAAACCAATATCATGGTGGCAACAACTGTAATTGAGGTTGGTGTAAACGTGCCAAATGCGAGTGTAATGATCATAGAAAGTGCAGAACGATTTGGGCTTTCTCAATTGCATCAGCTTCGTGGGCGTGTGGGACGTGGTGCCGAACAGAGTTATTGCATTTTAATGACAGGACATAAATTAAGCTCTGACAGCAAAACTAGAATGGAAACCATGGTGCAGACCAACGATGGTTTTGAAATTGCCGAAGTTGACTTAAAGCTTCGTGGCCCTGGAGATTTAATGGGAACACAACAAAGCGGCGTTTTAAACCTTCAAATTGCTGATATAGTAAAAGATAGAGATATTTTATCTCTGGCAAGAAATTATGCCATGAAAATCTTAAAAGAAGATTCTGCGCTTCAAAAACCAGAACACGCTGTTTTACGAAACATCTTCATAGAATTAACCAAGAAAAAGAATATTTGGAATTATATAAGTTAGAAAGCTTCTAAGTTGCTAAGATTCTAAGACTCTAAGTTTTCCTAAAAAAGGTCAAAGGTTAAATACTTAATCTTTGACCTTTTAAACTTTTAAACTTTCAAACTTAGAAACTTAGTATCTCAGAACCTTAGCATCTTTAAAAAAAAACTCCATTGCGTCCTTTATTTTCATTCATGTGATTTAGTTTTGCTGGGGGACAAATTTAAGGGGTGAATATTTTTATCAGACACAATGAAGTATATAATCCGTTGTTATTTTTTTGCCTCGTTTTTCTTTTCAAAAAGACCGCTAAACAAACCTTTGCTTATTTTATTTTTATCATCCTTTCCGGTTGCAATCATGTGATCGATATATTCCATGTACGTTTTCTTTCTCTCTTCTAGAAAACCTACAAGATATTCCTCAGAAGCATGCATACCGCTGGTTTCTTCAATCTGCAAAAGTTTCTTGTACAAGGGTTCAATAAATTTTACAATAATATCGTTTGGAACCGATTTTCGAGTGCAGAAGAAGCCTACAATTTCACCATCGGTATCTGCCACAATTTTAAAATCGGTTACAACCCAGTAATAACGGCCTGTTTTTGCCATGTTTTTTACAATGACATGAATGTTTTCACTAGATTTAATACTATCCCACAAAAATTTAAAAATTACTTTTGGCATATCGGGATGACGTACAATATTATGAGGCTGGCCAACAAGCTCAAATTCATCATAACCAGAAACATCTATAAAGTCTTCATTGGCATATAAAATGGTTCCTTTTTTATCAGTTTTACTAAGCAATACTTTATTCTTATTCCAGTCCACTTCTCTATCCGAAGCTGTTGGACGGTGTAATCTGGTATCCATAACTCTTACATTTAAATTAATTTACAATTCAATTCGCATAAAATGAATCCATAAACCTTAATTTGACTCGATTTCTAAGACAAGTAGAATGTTTCTGATTTTACGAAAAACTGTTTCCAATTCATTTTCAAGCCATTCTGGAATTTCATTATTAACAGCTAGATTAAGCTGTCTAATATCATTCATAATCTGAATTAGCTTTTTATATTGAAAATCAAGATCGTAAACATGAGAACTCGTTCGGTAATTTTTAAAAATCTCCTTTACCTCTATTTCAAAATCAGATTGAATCCCTATTTTTTCAATCGAATCTAATGTTATGCTTTCATTCAAAAAATCTTCAATTATTCTTTTAAGACTATGCAGCGTAGGCACTGCAGTGGGTAAATCATGCTTAAACATACAACAGGTTTAAAAATATTAATATTGTTTTCTTTGGGACTTGACTTTAATTCCAGTTTTAAAAAACTAGTTTCTATTGGTTGTTGATTTTACATGAATATCATTTACTAAATCATCAATTTTTTTGGCACTTTCTCTCATCATTTCAAGATAACTAAGCAGCTTGTCATTATCTGTATGTCCTTTTGAAACATCAATTAATTTTAAAACTGAATTTACAGGCAGTTTTAAATCTAAAGTTGTTCTATGAATAAAATCATTATAATCTTTTGTAGCTGACATTGAGCTGTATTTTGCCGAAGCCAATTTCATGTTTTCCAACTCATATTCGTCTGAAATTTTAGAGATATGATTTTCGCTATGTTCTTTAAAATAGTATGCCCAATAGCCGTTCATAAAGAAAACCACTGCAGCCAAAACGGTATGAATAATTAATGTTTCGAGATCAAAATTTACTTGCGAAAAATACACCTGAAGGCCGTTGGCATCATTATAAATATAGTTTTGCAGGTACGCCAATCCAGCATGGTGGAGAACAACCAATAAAGTAAGCGGAATTTGAAGCTTCCAATTCTGATAAATAATCAAAATGGTACTGGCAATGAATACAGTAAAATGCATTTCGAACATTCCATGCATTTGATAAATGTACTGCGCCATAAAAATAGCCAGAACGACCGATAAAACGTATTGATAAAATTTGGAATTTTTCATGAAAAATTTTGCCGAATAATAAAGCAAAAGGTTCAATGTCCCGACGCCAACACCAATTTCAAAAGTATCATATTTAAAAGAAAGTCCGATACCCAGAAGAAAATATACTGCAAGTACATAATTAATAATTGTATCTGACTTTTGTGTCATTGTAGACATAAAACTGTGCAGATAATCTTGTTCGTTTAAGCTAGCTTTTGTTTTCATAGGTTTAGATTTAGGTTTTTGGAAAAAGTTATTTAGTACATTTTGGTAACGAACATCCGTATGCTTTAAGAGCTAAAGCATTAAAAGAAGGTTTCTCTTTTTGGTTAAGAAGAGAATCAATCGCCATTTGAGCATAATTGCTTTTGGTATCTGTACAATATCTGGTTTTATTGTAATTCCCTCTGTAATATAAATTATGTGATTGATCTAATAAAACTGCCTGCGGAGTAGAGAAAACACCACATTTTTTAGCAATTGCTTCATCAAAATATACTGGGATCTCAGCACCAAACTTTTGCTGAATTTCATCAATGGTAAAATTCTTCTGTTTGTTTAACACCACAATTTTAAAATTGACCTGATCTCCGTACTTTTTAATTAAGTCGCTTACATGTGGGACATTAAATCGCGAACATGGACATTCGGGATTATAAAAGTGGATAAAAATGGGTTTATTATCAAATGCACAGCACGGACCAAGTTCAATCTTTGAACCCATTGCAATCGCATGATAATTTTTAGGAATAGGTGTTGGAAGACTGTATTGGAATTCATTCTGCCAAAACAGATAACCAATTGAAAGAAGCAAAAATGTAAACCATAAGCTTAGAAGTAATTTTTTCTTCATAAATTATTTTTTTTTTATATTATGCAATAACAAACAATAAACACTTGTTAATACAATAATTCATTATATTTAACCAAAAAGCAAAAAAACAACTCCTACATGCGTATTTTAACACAAAAATTAAACGCAACCGTTAGCTTTCGTGTTAAAATCTTTCATTTTGTTTAACATATCAATGTTACAAATAAAATCGATAAAGTGCAAAAAAAATCAGACAAATTGCTAAAAATTTCTTCTGCACTAGAAAAGATAAGCGCTTATCTAAGTCTTAGAACGTAATTTCACCCTTAGCATCTCTACTTTCTTCAAAAAAAATTAAACTTAAATTAAACCTTTTTGCCTGCCTGTAGTCTAAATGCAAACCTTTGTACCTACAAATGTTAAATAAACGCTAACAGCTTTCGATTTCGCACCAAAAAGTTAAATTTGTAAGCTTACTAAAAACAAAAACCTAAATTCTATATTCACCTCATTTTTATGAAACTAAAACACCTCATTTACACCCTTTTAATTGTTGCAATTGGTGGCTTTGTCACCTATAGAATTATTTCGAACAAGGGTAAAAACGATGAATCTAAAAATTTCAATGATAAAAAAGCTCCAACAACTGTTAATGGAATTATAATAAAGACGGCTACTTTTGACAATAATTTAGCATTATCAGGATCTATTGAAGCAAACGAACAAGTAGAAATTCATAGTGAGGTTTCAGGAATTGTTGAAGGAATATTTTTTAACGAAGGCAGCAATGTAACAAAAGGACAAGTGCTTCTTAAAGTAAATGATATCGAATTAAAAGCACAGCTAAGACAAGCTCTAACTAGAGAAGATTTGGCTGCTGAAAACGCAAGAAGAGCAAAATTACTGCTACAGAAAGAAGCAATCAGTCAAGAAGAAGCAGATGTTGCAAAAGCAGATCTTGCTTCTGCTCAAGCGCAAAGCCAGCTAATTAGAGCACAAATCTCTAAAACTTCTGTTAGAGCACCTTTTTCAGGAAAAATTGGTTTGCGTAATATTTCTCCAGGAACTTATATTACACCAACTGTTTTAGTAGCAAAATTGGTAAATACCAGTAAATTAAAAATTACTTTTTCTATTCCAGAAAAATATGCATCAGAAGTAAAATCGGGATCTGTAATCGACTTTAAAGTTTCTGGATCTGACAAAACGTATAATGCAAAAATCTATGCTATCGAACCAGAAGTTGCTGTTGCTACACGTACACTTCAGATTCGTGCGCTTGCTGATAATAATGACGGAAAACTTTTTCCCGGGACTTTTGCAGACATCAAATTGCCTTTAAATATTATCAAAGACGCGATAGTTGTTCCTTCTCAAGCAATTATTCCAATTCAAGACGGTAAAAAAGTATTTGTTGCCAACAACGGGCAAGCAAAAGAAGTAATGGTTGATGCGACAACAAGAACAGATTCTTCAATTTTAATTTTAGCAGGATTAAAACCTGGAGACACTTTAATTACAAGCGGTGTTATGTCATTAAAAAACGAAGCTCCTATCAAGGTTCAAGTAAAATAGTTCTAAAGCCAAAAGTCAAAAGTCGAAAGACTTGAATATAGATTTAAAGATGGTAGTAAAGATTTAGCAATAAATCTGAAATCTAAAATCAACAATCTAAAATCTAAAATTACAAATGAGTTTATCTACTACAAGCATAAGAAGACCTGTTTTAACCATAGTACTGAATTTACTTATTATTCTATTCGGTTTTATTGGTTATACTTTTTTGGGTGTCAGAGAATTTCCTTCGATTGATCCTGCGCAGGTTTCCATTCGTACCAATTATACTGGTGCCAATTCTGATATTATTGAATCGCAAATTACAGAGCCTCTTGAAAAAGCCGTAAATGCGATTGATGGAATTAGAAATATTACTTCATCCAGCAACCAAGGAAGCAGTACCATTACAATCGAGTTTAATTTAGATAAGGATTTAGAGGAAGCGGCTAATGATGTTCGAGACAAGGTCTCGCAAGCCATTAGAAATCTTCCACAAGATATAGATGCCCCTCCAGTTGTTTCTAAAGCCGATGCAGATAGCGAATCTATTATTTCGATGACGGTTCAAAGTGACAGCAGAAGCTCTTTAGAATTAAGCGATTATGCCGAAAATGTTATTTCTCAGCGTTTGGAAACTATTCCAGGCGTAAGTGGCGTGCAAATTTGGGGACAAAAACGCTATGCAATGCGTCTATGGATAGATCCTGTAAAACTAAATGCTTATAAGTGTACAGTTGCCGATGTGAGAAACGCATTAAATGCTCAGAACGTCGAACTGCCATCTGGTAAATTAACAGGAAACAATACCGAATTAACCGTAAAAACAGTTGGAAATCTTTCTAAACCAGAAGAATTCAACAATATTATCATTCGCACAGATGGCGATAAAATCGTAAGACTTAGTGATGTAGGCGGTGCCGAATTAGGTCCAGAAAATATAGAGACTTCCTTGATGTCTTCCGGGCTTCCAATGATCGGAATGGCTATTGTTCCAATGCCAGGAGCCAATTACCTGGATATTTCAGCTGAATTTTACAAAAAATTTGAAGCCTTAAAAAAAGATTTACCTAAAGACATTAAACTTAATATTGCGCTTGATAACACGCAATTTGTAAAGAAATCTGTATTGGAGGTTGCCGAAACTTTAGGAATATCAATCGTTCTGGTTATTATTATTATTTATTTATTTTTTAGAGACTGGGCAATTGCTTTCAGGCCATTAATTGACATTCCTGTATCGTTAATTGCTACATTCTTCATTATGTGGCTTTTTGGTTTCTCAATAAATGTACTAACACTTCTTGCTATTGTACTTGCAACAGGACTTGTTGTGGATGACGGAATTGTTGTAACTGAAAACATTTTCAAAAAAGTCGAAGAAGGAATGTCTCCTATCGAAGCAGCCATTAAAGGTTCTAATGAAATCTTTTACGCTGTTATATCTATTTCTGTCACTTTAGCAGCGGTATTTTTGCCAGTAATTTTCTTAGAAGGTTTTGTTGGCCGACTCTTTAGAGAATTTGGAGTTGTAATTGGAGCTGCAGTATTGATTTCAGCCTTTGTCTCCTTGACTTTAACACCAATGTTAAATGCCTATTTAATGAAAGGCGGCGAACAAAAGAAATCAAAATTCTATATTAAAACTGAGCCATTTTTTGAAAAAATGAACAGCAGTTATGCCGAATCACTGACAAAATTCATGGACAAAAAATGGATCAGCTTCCCTATTTTAATTGCTTGTTTTGGAATTATTTATTTATTCTTTACGATTCTTCCAAAAGAAACAGCACCTTATGATGACAGAAGTTCTGTTACCATGCGTATGACTACGCCAGAAGGATCTTCTTATGATTATACTTATCGTTTTATGCAAGAAATTTCAAAACTTGTTGACGATTCAATCCCTGAAAAAAAAGTTAGTTTAGTAATTACTGCTGGAGGATCTGGAGGTTCTGCAACTAACTCAGGTTTTGTGAGACTATCATTAAAAGAACCAGACGAAAGAACCAGATCTCAAAAAGAAATTGCAGACAAATTAAGCAAATGGACAAAAAGATATCCTGATGCTAAAATAGCAGTAATTCAGCAGCCTACAATTGCCGTTAACAGACGTGGCGGGTTACCAATACAATATATTATTCAGGCTCCAAACTTTGATAAGTTGAGAGAAAAAATCCCTGTTTTTATGAATGAAGTAGGTAAAAGTGATGTATTTTCGACAACAGATGTAAACTTAAAATTTAACAAGCCTGAAATCAACGTTACCATTGACCGTGCAAAAGCAGAAAGTTTAGGAATTTCCATCCTTGACATTGCACAGACTTTACAGCTTTCTTTAAGCGGACAACGTTTTGGCTATTTTATTAAAAACGGAAAACAATATCAAGTAATTGGACAATTTGACCAAAAAGACAGATCGAAACCTTTGGATTTGACTTCTATGTTTGTGAAAAACAAAAATGGCGAATTGATTCAGATGGATAACGTTGTAAACGTATACGAACAAAGTAATCCGCCGCAATTGTATCATAATAACAGATACATGTCTGCAACAGTTTCTGCTGGTTTAGCGCCAGGAAAAAGTATGGGAGACGGAATTGAAGAAATGGATCGTATTAAAGCAAAAGTTTTAGATGAAAGCTTCACTACAGATTTAGCTGGAGAATCACGAGATTTCGTAGAAAGTAGCTCTAATACTTCTTTCGCTTTCGGATTGGCTTTATTGTTAATCTTCTTGATTCTTGCGGCACAATTTGAAAGTTTCATTGATCCATTCATTATCATTTTGACGGTTCCAATGGCGGTTGCAGGGGCTTTATTTTCATTATGGCTCTTCAATCAAACATGGAATATTTTTAGCCAGATTGGTACGGTAATGTTGATTGGTCTGGTAACCAAAAACGGTATTTTGATTGTAGAATTTGCCAATCAGTTACGAGAACAAGGTAAGCCTAAATTAGAAGCTATTTTAGAAGCTTCAGAAGCACGTTTACGTCCAATTTTAATGACGAGTTTGGCCATTGCATTAGGAGCGCTTCCAATTGCAATGTCGCTTGGAGCTGCCTCTACAAGTAGAATTGGTATGGGAGTTGTAATTGTGGGAGGAACTATTTTCTCATTGGCTTTAACGCTTTTTGTAATTCCTGCCATTTATTTAATGTGGTCTAAAGCCAGAAAACATTATCCTGAGTTTGATCATATTGACGAATACGAAAGAGAAAGCATTAAATAAAAATCAGAAATATACTTTCTGGTTAAAGAAAACGAATATGAATATCAAAAAAATATATTGTACAGTACTTATCCTGCTTTTTTGTGCAATTCAGACAAAGGCACAGGAAGTTCTTACTATTGAACAAGCTATGACCATAGCTTTGGAAAATAATTTTGAGATTAAAATTGCTAAAAATAATTCCAAAATAACCGAAACAAATGTAACAATTGGTAATGCAGGAATGTTGCCGACTGCAACCGCAAATATTACAGACAATAATAATCTTACGAATTCAACACAGGTACGTCAAGATGGTACATCAACTACATTGAACAATGCTAAAAACAATAGTTTAAATTATGGCGTAAGTTTAGGCTGGACCGTTTTTGACGGAATGAAAATGTTTGCCAAACTAGACCAGCTAAAAGAGCTTCAAAAACTGGGCGACGCAGAACTAAAAAGAACTATTTTAGTTAAAATTGCTCAGGTAAATTCAGCTTATTATGATTTAGTTCAAATGCAACAGCAATTGTCTGCATTAGATACTACAATTGTTATTTCGAACCAACGTTTGACTTTAGCTAAAAATCGCTTCAGCATAGGAAAAGCTTCAAAACTTGAAGTATTAAATGCACAGGTGGATTTAAACTCAGATCAGGTTGCTTTATTAAGACAAAAAGAAGCGTATGCTAATGGTAAAATTTTACTGAATCAGCATTTAGCGCGCGATCCAAAAATTGATTTTAAAGTGATTGATAAAGTTACAGTTGATAATAAATTAGTTTTGGCTGATTTAATGGAATTGGCTCAAAAGCAAAATCCAGGTTTAGAAGCTGAAATTATAAACAAACGCATAGCCGAATTACAACTTAAACAAGTAAAAGCAGACCGCTACCCTACTTTGAGGTTAACTACGGGATACAATTTTTCTGAAAGCCAGTCGAGTCTAGGATTTACTAGTGAAACATCTTCCAAAGGTTTAAACTATGGTTTTAATGCTTCTATGAATATATTCGACGGTTTCAATCAGCATCGTAATGAAAAAGTTGCCAAATTACAGATCGAAAATTCACAGCTTGCTATAGAACAGCAAAACATAACTTTAAACACTCAGTTGAGCACTGCTTTTCAAACCTATTTAACCAATTTAGAATTAATTGATTTAGAAGAAGATAACGAAGCTATCGCAAGGCAGAATTTAGAAATCACTTTGGACAAATTTAAAATCGGAACTATTACAACGCTAGATTTTAGAACAGCCCAACTTAATTATGTCAATGCAAAAGTGCGTTACAGCAATGCGCAATACGAAGCAAAATTATCTGAAATTGCTCTAAAAGAATTAGCGGGAAATATTAATTTCTAATTTTCCTTTTAAAATCAAATATTAACTGCCCGATCTGCTAAATCTGCGAGCTATTTTGCTCTCGCAGATTTAGCAGATTTTTTTTTTAATTTCAGCAAAAGTTACATAACGTTTTTAAGAAAACATTCTGTTTGTTCTTGGTGCTGAATATTTTTATAATTTACTTCCAACAGAATATTTTTTTACTTTAAATTTGTTACAAAACAAGTTTCAATGATTACATACAATACCAAAGATTGGTTTACTTTTATTTTTCATTTTCATAAGTCAGATACAGTTCGAAAACTGTTTACGATTATGATTGCAATTGGAATTTATGCTTCAGCTGTTTGTTATCTTGAACTTCATTATTTTAAAGTAACCAAAAACGATTATATCCACAACATTCCAATCATGCACGGAATGCTTGGATTTGTAATCTCGCTTTTGCTTGTTTTTAGAACCAATACAGCGTATGACAGATGGTGGGAAGGCCGAAAACTTTGGGGCGGACTTGTAAATAACAGCCGTAATCTTGCTATAAAACTATCCGCAATTTTAAAAGACGAAAATGATAGAAAGTTTTTTAGAAAATACATTCCGATGTACGCAGATATACTTCATCATCATTTAAAAGATGAAGATACAGGCAAAATGCTATTTGATGATGTTGAACTAGAAATTGATCACCATAAACACAAGCCGAATCAATTAAAAAAAATCATGTATCACAAAATCAATGATTTGTATGATGCAAAAAAAATATCAGGAGAGCAACTCATTACGATAAATGAAGAATTAGTTGCTTTTACAGACATTTGCGGAGCGTGCGAACGTATTAAAAACACTCCTATTCCCTACTCTTACAGCGCTTTTATTAAGAAATTCATCTTCTTTTATACTATGACGCTTCCTTTTGGATATTCTGTTAGTTTAGGTTATCTAGTTGCTCCTGTTGTTGTTTTTATCTTTTATGTTTTGGCAAGTTTGGAACTTATTGCTGAAGAAATTGAAGATCCGTTTGGAAATGATGAGAACGACCTTCCAACAAAAAAAATATCTGAAAACATCAGAAAACACGTTGAAGAATTGATATAATTAAACGTTAAATCTGGCATTTATATTCTTATTTTCATTAAATTTAAAGTCTTCACCAAAAAATAAATTTAATGAACAATCAACGATTTTTAGTCAATCCGCTCCAATTATCGCAAGAAAAATCATTAAAAACTCTTGTAGAAAATAGAACTATTTACAATCTGAATCATTGTGAATTGAATCTATTTGAAACCTACGAATCGACTCAAAAAGTTCCATTGAAGTTTAATGATTTGGTGGTGACCAGCATGCTCCGCGGTAAAAAAATCATGCATCTTTTTGATGACCCTGAATTTGTATATCTTCCAGGCGAAACTGTGATTGTTCCTTCGAATGTAGAAATGAAAATTGATTTTCCTGAAGCTTCAAAAAACAATCCGACGCAATGTTTAGCATTGGCCATTGATCAGGATAAAATTGCTGAGATTTTAAATTTCTTAAATGAGCAATATCCAAAAGAAGGCAGTAATATGTATTGGCAGCTCAATTACCAGAATTATTTCTTTTATAATAATATCGAAATGGCCGCTACCATAAACAAGCTCATCAAAGAATGTATGAGCACTTCGATTACCAAAGACATTTTTGCCGATTTGACTTTAAAAGAATTATTAATTAGGATTATTCAAACGCAAACTGTAAAATCTCTGGATGAAGGAAAACCTTTTGAAGATAATAATCCGATTAAAGAAGTTACCGAATATATCAAGCAAAATTTAAAAGAGAATATCAATTTGAAATCGCTAAGCGAAAAAGCTTGTATGAGCACCACTTCTTTCTATCGTTTCTTTAAACGCGAACTTGGAATGAGTCCGATTGAATATATTTTAAATGAAAAAATAAAATGCGCTAAAAATCTATTAAGAAACCCAACGCTTCAAATTAACGAAGTTTGTTATTTAGCAGGGTTTGAAGATGCGAATTACTTCATTAGATTATTCAAAAAATATGAAGGAATTACACCAAAACAGTATCAGTTACTATATATCAATTAGAGATGCTAAGATTCTGAGATACTGAGATTCTAAGTTTTTCAACCTGAAACCTGAAACCTGAAACTTGAAACAAAAAAACTATTCAATCCTAAAAACCGGTTCCAAATCCTTCTCTTCTTCGGGAGTGAAAATGCGATATTCTATTTGAAACGTTTTCTTTAATGGGGTTTCTAACGAAAAACCTCCTACTCCAAAGGCATCAATTACGGTTAAGGTAAAATGTGCGTGTTTCCAATATTCAAATAAATCTTTGTCTACCCAAAATTCAACATCTTCTACTGTACCAATACAAACATCTCCAGTTCGCTGATAATAGCCACCTTTTTCAAAACACTGCGGTTGTGTACCTTCGCAGCATCCACCAGCTTGGTAAAACATCAAATCACCGTGTCTTTCTTTTAGAACCTTTATTAATTCTATAGCTTTTTCTGTGGCATCAATTCGTCTAATCATCTTTTTATCATTAAAATTTAAAAAGCAGTAAACTCTATGAAGAAATTTACTGCTTTGACATAACCAACTATTTATGTTTTACTTTCAACCAAACAGTAATTCGATTCTATTGAATATTTTCAAATCAAAATTGCCTGGAGTGAGCTTGCTTAATGTCATTAAATTTTCATTTAACGCCCCATACATTCCGCTAACTTTTTCCTAAGAATACTCCAGGATTTTGATAGTTAGTCTTTAGAAAAATCCTAATTTCTTTTTGTCATAAGAAATCAGCATGTTTTTGGTTTGACGATATTGGCTCAACATCATTTTATGGTTCTCACGACCAATTCCAGATTGTTTGTAACCACCAAACGGAGCACCTGCTGGGTAAGAATGATATTGATTTATCCATACTCGACCGGACTGAATTGCTCTTGGAACCTGATAAATTTCGTGCACATCACGAGTCCAAACTCCAGCCCCTAAACCATACATCGTATCGTTTGCAATTTCGATCGCTTCTTCTGTAGTTTTAAAAGTCGTGACCGCCAAAACTGGCCCGAAAATCTCTTCTTGAAAGATTCTCATTTTGTTGTGACCTTTAAACAAAGTTGGCTTAATGTAATAACCGCCTTCTAATTCGCCTCCTAATTTATTTTCATCTCCTCCAGTTAAAACCTCTGCTCCTTCTTCTTTTCCTAATTTAATGTAAGACATGATTTTTTCTTTCTGCACAATCGAAGTCTGAGCCCCAATCATAGTCGATTTATCCAACGGATTTCCAGCTATAATGGCTTCAGTTCTTTCTATTACTTTTTTGATGAACTTGTCGTATATATCTTCGTGAATTAATAGCCTAGAAGGACAAGTACAGATTTCACCTTGATTTAAAGCAAATAATACAGCACCTTCAACCGCTTTGTCAAAGAAATCATCATCGTGATCTGCTACTGACGGGAAGAAAATATTTGGAGATTTTCCACCCAATTCTAAAGTAACCGGAATAATGTTTTCTGTAGCGTACTGCATTACCAAACGTCCTGTTGTAGTAGAACCCGTAAATGCCGCTTTTGACACTTTTTTATTGGTTACCAACGGACGTCCTAATTCGGCACCAAAACCATTTACAATATTTAGAACTCCTGGAGGAAGAATATCACCAATTAATTCCATTAAAACCATAATCGAAATTGGCGTGCTTTCTGCTGGTTTTAAAACAATTGTGTTTCCTGCTGCGAGAGCTGGAGCAATTTTCCAAACTGCCATTAAAATCGGGAAATTCCACGGAATAATCTGCGCCACAACACCAAGAGGTTCGCTTAACGCAATAGAAACAGTTTGCGAATCCAATTCTGCTATCGAACTTTCTTCTGCACGAATTACGCCAGCAAAATATCTAAAGTGGTCAATGGCTAAGGGAATATCAGCTGCAAGAGTTTCACGAATTGGTTTTCCGTTGTCTACCGTTTCAACTGCTGCAATATATTCTAGATTGTCTTCAATTTTTTGTGCAATTTTGTTTAGCAAAATACTCCTTTCGGTTACCGAAGTTTTTCCCCAAGTTTTAAATGCTTCATAAGCAGTATCTACAGCCAATTCGAGATCTTCTTTTCCAGAATGTGCTGCTTTTGTAAATACTTTTCCATCAATTGGAGAAACAACATCAAAGTATTCTCCTTTAATTGGGGCTACAAACTTTCCACCAATATAGTTATCGTATTTTGCCTTAAATTCAGGTCTTTTTACTGCGGTACTCATAATTTTCTTTTTTTGATTTACTCCAAATTTAGTTTCATAAAAAGAAACAGAATAGCACTTTTCATTCATCTTGTAGCACAAAAATTACACATTCGCTTTTTTTAGACTTTTATAATAATCATTTAGCAAAATTTTAATCTATAAATTGCTAAATAATTAGTAGACAGCATTTTTCGGTCATTTAAAAACAACTAGAAAAAACTACTCAATTTTTTCTTACTCCAACGCGCAATCCTTATATTTGTAACCTCATACAAAGAATTAAAGAACTACAATGAAAATATCTTACAACTGGTTAAAACAATTTATTAAAACTGATTGGACATCTGAGCAGACTTCTGAATTACTAACAGATTTAGGTTTAGAAGTTGAAGTTGTTGAAAAATACGAATCAATTAAAGGAGGTTTGGCAGGCGTTGTTGTTGGACACGTTCTAACTTGCGAAAAACATCCTGATGCTGATAGATTGAAAGTTACTACAGTTGATGTTGGTTTAGAAGCTCCTGTCCAAATTGTTTGCGGCGCTGCAAATGTGGCTGCAGGACAAAAAGTGCCTGTTGCAACAATCGGAACCGTTTTATACGATAAAGATGGTGCAGAATTTACCATTAAAAAAGGAAAAATTCGCGGACAGGAAAGCCACGGAATGATCTGTGCTGAAGATGAATTAGGTTTAGGAAATAGCCATGACGGAATTATGGTTTTGGCCGAAGATTTGGTTCCAGGAACTCCTGCTTCTGAAGTTTTTCAAATTGCAAATGATGAAGTTTTCGAAATCGGATTAACACCAAACCGTGCCGATGCAATGAGCCATTATGGAACTGCTCGTGATTTAAGAGCAGGAATGCTACAACGTGGTATAAATGTAGAATTGATTACGCCTTCTGTAAGCAATTTTAGAGTTGACATGCGTACGCTTAAAATTGACGTAAATGTTGAGGACAATCATTTAGCTCCAAGATATTGCGGTGTAACTATTTCTGGAATTTCTGTACACGAATCTCCAAGCTGGTTACAAGACCGTTTAAAAGCTATTGGTCTAACTCCAAAAAATAATATTGTTGACGTTACTAATTATGTTCTACATGAATTAGGACAACCTTTACACGCTTTTGACGCTGCCAAAATCAACGGAAAAATTATTGTAAAGACCGTTGCAGAAGGAACTAAATTTGTTACTCTTGATGATGTTGAAAGAACACTTCACAAAGAAGATTTAATGATTTGTGACGAAAAAGGACCGCTTTGTATTGCTGGAGTTTTCGGAGGAAAAAAATCTGGAGTTTCTGAAGGAACTACTTCTATATTCTTAGAAAGTGCTTATTTTGATCCAGTAAGCATTCGTAAAACAGCAAAAAGACACCAATTAAGCACAGATGCTTCTTTTAGATTTGAAAGAGGAATTGATCCAACGATTACAGAATACGCTTTAAAACGTGCAGCGCTTCTAATTCAGGAAGTTGCGGGCGGAAAAATCACTTCTGATGTTGTAGAAGTTTATCCTAAAAAAGTAGAAGATTTCTCTGTTTTGTTGAATTTTAGCCATGTTTCTAAAATTATTGGACAAGAAATTCCAAAAGATACGATCAAAAAAATCTTGGTTTCTTTAGACATTAAAGTAAATAGTGTTTCTGATACTGGTTTAGGTTTAACGATTCCTGCATATCGTGTAGACGTTCAGCGCGAAATTGATGTAATCGAAGAAATTTTGAGAGTTTACGGTTATAATAACATTAACTTCTCTAAGAAATTTAATGCTACAGTAGCAAATTCGCCAAGAACAGAAGACTACAAAGTACAAAACGTAATTGCTTCTCAGTTGAATTCTCAAGGTTTCCACGAAATGATGGCTAATTCATTGACGACTGCTGCTTACGCCAAATTATCTGCTTCATTAAAAGAAGAGCACAATGTATCGATGTTGAATCCGTTGAGTAGTGATTTAGCAACACTTCGCCAGTCTTTATTATTTTCTGGATTGGAAGCGGTTTCATATAATATCAATAGAAAAAATTCAGATTTAAAATTATTTGAATTCGGAAAAACATATCATAAGTATTTAAACGGTTACGAAGAGCATAAACACCTTTCTTTATTGATTTCTGGAAACAGAAACAAAGAAAGCTGGACAAATCCGCAAAAAACAACAGATTTCTTCTTGCTGAAAGGATATGTAAAAGCAATTTTATCTCGTTTAGGAATTGAAAAAATCGGTAACGCTCCTGTTCAATCTGATATTTATTCTGAAGGAACAGCAATTACCTACAACAACGATATTTTGGTTGAAATGGGTGTTGTTAAAAAACCTATTTTGAAGCATTTCGGAATTAAGCAAGACGTTTATTACGCAGATTTTAACTGGGATTTGGTTTTAAAAATCATTACAGGAAAAATTAAGTATACTGAAATTCCTAAATATCCGGAAGTTCGTAGAGATTTGGCTTTACTAATCGATGAAAAAACGACTTACGAAAGCATTTTCAACTTGGCAAAACAAACAGAAAAAGCGCTTTTAAAAGACATTAATCTATTTGATGTTTATCAAGGAAACAAACTACCAGAAGGAAAAAAATCATACGCCTTGAGTTTTACTATTCAAGACAATACTAAAACATTAACCGACGCTCAAATCGACAAAATCATGTCTAAATTACAGCAGACTTTCGAAACTGAACTTGGTGCAAGTTTAAGATAATTTCTTTCTTACTTCAAAAATAAAAAACCCGACAAAATGAATTGTCGGGTTTTTTATTTTGTTTCAGGTTTCAGGTTTCAGGACGTTTAAAATTGTGTTAAGCCAAACCGGGTACTTTGTTTGGCTTTTATCTTCTTTTTAAATCTGAATCATGATTTTACTATTTTCTAGCCTTAAATGCGTAATAAAAGGCGAAATTAGACTTAAACCTTTTACTGCACGAGATTTTTTTTTCGTTTCTATTAGTATGTTAGCGCAGCAAAAACGGGATACTCTTTTATTTTTTCTCTTCCGTTAAGAAAAGTCAGCTCCATTAAGAAATTACACTGTACAATTTCGCCACCTAATTGCTCTACCAATTCGCAAACTGCTTTTGCGGTTCCGCCAGTCGCTAACACATCGTCATGAATTAAAACTCTATCGCCTTTTTTAATAGCATCGGTATGCATTTCGAGGCTATCAGTTCCATACTCCAATTCATAAGAAGCAGAAATGGTGTCAAACGGAAGCTTTTTTGGTTTTCTTACGGGAACGAATCCGGCATTTAACTCTTGCGCTAATAACATTCCGAAGAAAAAGCCACGTGATTCGGCACCAACAACCTTATCTATTTTTTGATCATTTAAAGAATCTACCAAAATTTTTAAGCAATTTGTTCGTGCTTCAGGGTCATTTAGTAAAGGTGTTATATCTTTAAACAAAATTCCTTCTTTTGGAAACCCTTGAATATCACGTATATAATTTTTAATCTGCATTTTTTTTTATTTTTCTGTTATTTTTCTCTTGTATATCTCACATTTATGTCTATCTTTGCACCCGCAATAAGCAATCAACAAAGCTACAAAAAAATAGCTAATTGATAACAAAAAGGCCTCGTGGCGCAACTGAATAGCGCATCTGATTACGGCTCAGAAGGTTACTGGTTTGAATCCAGTCGAGGTCACAAAAGCCAAATGGCGCCAATTGAAAACAATTGGCGCCATTTTTTTATTACCTTATAGCAATATTGACTCGTTTTTGAGCCGTTCCTAAAGTACAATCTTATATATAATTACAATAAATCTATTAAAGATTTGGTGTTTTATTTTTCATAATCCTTCTAGATATTCTCTCCAAGAGCTGGTTTGTTTCTAATTGATGTAGTATTAGTTTTTGATAATTATGACTTTATTTTTACTAATGGACAAGCATTGCAGTGATTTTGGTAATCGTTTTATAACTGCTTTAACTTTGATCAATCAGCACTTTTTCCAATGCTAATTGTAATAACAAAAATCATGCTTCTTAAAAAAATATTTTGTCGTACTTTTATTTAAAATATTTAAATCTATGTATAACCAGCTTTTCAGCTACATTAGCAGATACAGTGAATCTCCTCTTACAGTAGAAGATGAAACATTAATTAAATCAGCACTCAAACCTGCCAAATTAAAAAAGAAGGAGTTATTCCTCGAACAAGGAAATATCTGCCAGTATACAGGTTTTATAATAAAAGGCGCTATGAGACAATACAGCATTGACAGCGCCGGTAATGAGCATATCATTCAGCTGGCTCTTGAAAACTGGTGGATGGTGGATCGTGAAAGTTATCTTATGAAAACACCATCGGTATATAATATTGATGCATGGGAAGATACAGAACTTCTAATATTGGAAGCGGATGATCTGCAGCGTCTGCTTGAAATACCTACAATTAAGGAAATGTTCTGGAAAATGAACCAGAGCAGTTTCATAGCTTCCCAAAAAAGATTAAACAATTCCATTGCCCTTCCCGCCATGGAAAGATATGAGCAATTACTCAAAAGCTACCCTGATTTTGTACAGCGCTTTCCCCAGCATATCATTGCTTCTTATTTAGGTATCAGCAAGGAAACTTTAAGCCGCGTGCGCAGTAAGCTATTCCAAAAATAAAATTAAGATCCTGCCCTGCTTTAGTTCTTCTATTGTTCTTTATTGACAAATGTCATCGTTTTCTGTTCTATGGCCGCAATAAATTTGCCTTATAAATCAGTAACAAAGATTTTTAAAATTTAGAACAACATTTAAAACATTAGAAAAATGAAACAGTTTACAAAAGATGATACCGTTATGCTATTAATTGATCATCAAACAGGCACACTTAATTTTGCAGCAAACAGACCTCACGAAATGATCGTGAGCAGAACAAGAGCTTTGGCTAAATTTGCAACAGCTTTAAACATTCCCGTTGTGCTTACCAGCAGCCAGGAAGATCATGCACAAGGACCTTTAATTCAGGATTTACAGGATCTGCTTCCTAAAGAGTATGCAGAGAGAGTAAAAAGAGAAGGAATTACAAATGCATGGGATGACGAGAATTTTAAAAATGCTGTTCTAAAAGCAGCTGGCGGAAGAAAAAACGTAATCATGGCAGGCCTTACTAATGATGTATGTATTGTGTGGCCTTCAATTTCAATGCAGGAAGAAGGGTTTAATGTTCAGGTAGTACTTGATGCAGGAGGATCTCCTTCACAAATTGCTGATGATATCGCACAGCAGACTTGGGAAAGCCAAGGTGTAAGAACTACAACAATCAACCAGATAATTTCTGAAATGGTGCACAACTGGGCAACAGAGGACGGTCAAAAAGTGCTTCCGATCCTTTTTGAAGAAGTTATGTCTAAAGTAGGACAGTTCTCTTAATTAATAGATTCTTATAATCGAAGCTGGATATTTAGATATCCGGCTTCTTTAAAAATATTATTATGATACAGAAAATAAACAGCTCCCAGTTTTTGGGTCACGGTCCGATAAAGATTCTTTATCCGGGTTCTGCCGTTTCAAGCACCGATACCGGAATAGGAAGCATAGGAAGAATTGACCATCCCGAAATAAATTCCAATACGGTTATCAAGATGCATCCGCACATCAATGATGAAATTCTTTCCTATTTCAGAACAGGGGAAGCAGAACACAGCGACTCAGAAGGATTTGTAAAGGTAATAGGCGGAAAAACCCTTATGCTGATGAAAGCTGGAAAATCATTTTTCCATGAAGAAAAAATTATGGGTCAGCAGCAGACAATGGAAGGGCTTCAGATTTTTATCCGTCCGGGTAAAAAAGACCTGAACCCCGAAGTGGTATTCTTGGAACTGGAAGACCTTCATAGCGAAAACAGCTGGCGTATTATCGGGTCTCCAAATCCTGAAACTGAATTTCAATTCAGCAGCCAGACCTGGATTTACGATATGAAACTTCTTAAGGGAAGCACTTCTGAAATTCCCCAGCTTCCAAAAAACGGCCTTACGGCGCTTTTGTATGTCTTTCAGGGATCAGTACAGGTAAACAGCAGTATAGATCTTAAGAAAAAAGAATGCATCGTCTTTAAAGATGAGCCTGTTTCGATACAAGCTTCAGAGGATGCTGAACTGGTCTTGTTCTTCACAGATGAACAGGGAGAAATCTTCAAGGGCGGAATGTACAGTGGAAATCAAATGTAATTATGGACAATACTATCAGCATTATCAGTAAAAATGAAGGAGAACGTCTGGCAGTTGCAGGCGGCAATTACAGAATTATAATATCTGGTGAACAGACCAATGGCAATTACGCCGTTATTGAAATGATAGTGCCTCCGGGAGGAGGGCCGCCTCCGCATGCCCACCCTGACACCCAGGAAATGTTTCATGTCCTGGAAGGGGAACTGGAATTTAAAACTGAAGCAGGAAAACAGCTTGTAGCGCAGGACGGATTCATAAATATCCCTTTTGGCGGCGCCGTGCACTGCTTTAAAAATACTTCAAAAAATTATGCGCGACTGCTCTGTACGGTAGTACCGGCAGGACTGGAAAACTTGTTTCATGAAATAGGAATTCCGGTAAAAGCCGGCGAATTCCTGCCCGTTCCTGAACTCACAGAAAAACGGAAAGAATTTTTAAAAGAGATGGACCAGAAATACGGCCAGAGAACATATGCTCCTGATTACTTAGGATAGCAGTTCAATCCAATTAATATAAAAAGTTGCGGACAGGTTTTTCCAGCGGTCTGATTGCTTAAAATCAGCACTGGATAATTCCTGCAATACTTCTATTGCCGTGCACAAACTATTGTCTGTCCTTAGAATGTATTGTAACATACTGCCCTAAAAAAGAATAAAAATGGAAAATATAGATAAAAATACGGCAGAACCCGGTAATTTAAGCAATGAGCTTGTAGGCGGGTCAGCAGAAGTTAACGGAATTAAAATTAATTATTTTATAGGAGGTAATCCTGAAGGCAGCCCTATTCTTTTATGGCACGGCTTTTTAGGTACTTCAAGCTCCTGGAGAAAAGCGGCAGCAATTCTTATTGATGCAGGACTTACCGTTTTAATTCCTGATATGAGAGGATATGGGGATTCTGATAAACCGGAAGGTACTATCGGATATGATGCCCGCACAATCAGTGAGGATTTCAGGGCTTTAGTGAAAAAGCTGGATTTTGGAAAAGGAAAACCTATTACACTGGCAGCACACGATATGGGAGCCGCACCTGCCCTTATATGGAGCGCTGACCATCCGCAGGAAATTGCATCGTTATTTTATATAGAAATGGTAGTGATGCTTGATCAGGTGCTCAGCCCGCATCTTTCATTCACCCGTGAAACCATGGAAAGCCAGATGGGTCCAATGTGGTGGTGGATACTTCCTCACGCTCCAAAGGCACTTGAAGTACTGTTTACAGGAAGAGAACGTGAATTTCTTACTTGGTTCTATGATTGGATGACTGCAGGAAAAAATGTTATAGATCGTGAGCAGATTGAAGAAATCTACCGTACATTTTCTGGCAATAATGGTTTTCAGGGAGCTTTTGGAATCTACAGAGGAGTCTTTGATTCTATTGATCAGACCACACCTTTACTTCAGAAAAAAATCAAAGTGCCGGTTACTGCTATCGGAGGAGAATATTCACTTGGAGCTGGTGTTGGCGAAATGACCAAGCTGGTAGCGGAAAATGTAACTTCAATTGTAATCGAAAATGCCGGTCACTTTCTTCCTGAAGAAAAGCCACAGGAAATAGCACATCACATTCTGACTAATTTCTAACTTCGGAAATTTATAGAGTGAATCTAATTATTATATTTTAGTAACAAAATAAGATCCAAAATTTAATACATTTTTCTTTCGATCCCCAACGGGACATCTAAACTAAATTTACAAAGCCACTGGAAGACAGACATTACATATAGTACGCCAATTTCTTCAAATCATCCAAAAATGATGTTGTAATTTGTCCTGTCGAGGTCACATAGCGAAAAGGCGTCAATTGAAGACAATTGACGCCTTTTTTTATTACCTAACCAAATAACTAAAAAACTTACGTTAATGCGGCGAGGCTAACCCTTCCCAATTCTTAATAGAAAATTAAACTCCGCCTGTACAGATATTAATATAGTCATGATCAGCAGAGTATAACAATATGCAATTCCAATAACTCAGCAAGGGTCTTCTATTTAACAATCAATGCAATACTAGTTTTAGCATACTGGTTAATTGCAATTTTTACATCATCAAAATTAGGTGCTGAGAATTTTGGTTTATAATTTTTAGAAAATCCAAATCCTTCGGTAGGATAACCAATCATATTTTTATCACATTTTCCGTTATTATTCAAGTCTTGATAAACAGCAATAGCGTAATCGCCATCTGGTAGGTTTTTGAACGTGTAGACCACTTTATTTTCTGTAGCTTTTACTTTTGCGGTGGCAATCTGCGACTCATTATCAAGAAAGCCTTTCTCTTTATCGTACAATCCGAAAAAAACAGGTCCTTTGCCGGGTTCTACGCCCGATACTTCAACGCTGAAATTATGTTGTGCAAACAGTGCCGAATTAACTGTTAAAAGTACTATCAAACTTATCATTTTAATTTTCATAAGTAATATTTTTAGGATTTACAATAGAACATTTTCTAGCTTCTCTTTCTCTAATTGGTTAAAAAAGTGATTCATTTTTTTTACATTCCCTTTTTTAAAAGCCTCGTAGGGTTCTGACTGTGAGAGCAGCCATTTTTTTATAATACTTTTAAAAATGAAGGTGATTTTTTTTTGGAGAGGATGAATTTTCTGACGGACCATCTCGAAATAATCATTCAAATTTTGCTGTCGAAAACCCAGAATATTATCTAAATCTTCACCATCTTTTAAAATTCCGCAGTGAAAATTTTTCTCTGCAAACGCCTTTTGTGGAAAATTAACTTCGCCTAAGCCAAATTCAGCAAACATTTTGTCTAGAAAAGATCCATAAGTAATAACACAATCCTCTCCCCCTCCCAAATTGAATATTTGCTTCTCTAGTTTTTTTTGGTTTTCAATTGCTTTAGCAAAAGCTCTGCCCGTATCTTTTGGCGTGCAGATTTCCATTGGCGTATCCAGCGGCATGTGAAACATCAATTTGGATATCTTATGATTCCCCATAATGGCAGCCAGACGAAAAATACTCCATGATAATTTAGATTTCCTAATCAACGACTCACACAACACTTTTGTTTCTCCATACTGATCACCGGGACTTGGCTGCAAAATATCAGTGATACTTATTTGGGGATTCTTCATCCGATCGCCATAAACTGAAATACTGGAACTAAAAATCAAATAACAATCCGGTGAGTTCTTCTCTAAAGCGTAGATAAGATTTTCGGTCCCTCTCACATTGACATTGTAAGCCATCTCCGGATCTATATCTGCAAGTGGTGGAATGACCGCTGCCAAATGGATAGCTACATCCTTATTTTGGGCAACTTTTAGTACTTCTTCTCTATTGCTGATGTCGCCATACATAATCTCTACACGAGATCGAAAAGGAGCCAGTTTTTTTACCGAATTTTGGGTTTTTAAATCAAAAACCGTTATTTCATAATCCGTATGCTCAACCAGATGCTGTAAGGTTTCTAATCCTACAGTTCCAGATGCACCGGTCAGCAGTATTTTTTTTCGTGATATCTTATTTTCCATTTTTTTTTTATTTAACATTTGTCCTTTTCAATCCATTTAAATTTTGATGAAAAAGCTATATTTGTTATACAATATGTTCTATATTTAACGTTGTGTCCCTTTTTGATTACTACGTAAAACTAATAAGGAAGAATGTATTTACAGTTTCAAAAAAGGATGTTACTGTACATTAGCGAACAAAGACTAATGCTTTTGTAGCGTATATAAAATAATTTGTGATGGATTTAAGAAAAGACAGAAGGGTTCAGTATACTAAAAAAATATTGCATGAGGCATTATTTTGTTTATTGAACGAGAAGAAATTGAGCGAAATTACTATAACCGAACTGTGTAAAACTGCCGATGTCAACCGCAATACATTTTATCGACATTATAATATTCCGCTGGATATACTGCTTGAAATAGAAGATGATGTTTTTGAAAAACTCTCAGCGGTTTTGCGTAAAAGCACCAATATGGATGATGTGATACTGCTCAGCTGCCAGTTACTGGAAAGCGATAAGCAGATGAGTAAAATTGTGTTTACCCAAGCGGATGGAAGCGGAATTCTGTCGCGAATCCTGAGAAGTGTTCGCAATAATTTTCCAGTTGAAAACCAAATAGAACTTACTGCCGAAGTAAAGCCTTTTGCTGAAATGGCATACCAATTTGGTGAAAAAGGAAGTATTGCTGTCATCAAAAATTGGATCGAAAATGATTTCTCTATTCCTGCCGAAAGTATTGCACAAATAATAAGTTATCTGGTCAATAAACTCAATAAATTATAGCAATTTTTATAAGCTACTAATTCATAATCGAATCTGTCAAAGAAAAATAAACAAGTACCATGGATTTTAAAAACGATTTGATAAATCTTCCTTTCAACTGATGACCTGAAAATAGGATTGCATTTTTGGAAGTAAAAGATCTAAATATGATACTTTTTTTATCTTTTTTAAGTTCTTTTTCTAATCTGACCAATACATTCATGCCTAATTGAGACATCTTTATTTCCTTTTTGTTAACTTTTTCGTCAAGTATTACATTTACCAACTTCCACATTTTTACCACAAATTTAAAGCTTATCTTTTTTCACTAAAATGAATTAAAAACCTCTAAAATCAACTGAATTTAGAGGTATATTTTTTGTTGGTACTTAAAACCTTTGTAAGTAACTATTCTTAAAAAGAATATCCTTCCAGCAGGAGCGATTTATTTCGCTCCAAAAAGGTTTTCAGCGATTCGGGCTGTATTCCAAACTCTGCTGTCTCCTGAGGGTCAACTTTATACCCTTCAACATTCTGCCAGATAAAAGCTTCGGTCCCCCATTTAAACAATCCGCTTTCTACGGCTTGCTCATCTGTTATGCTTATGGCCTCAAATTGCTTACCAGTAACGCTTGAAAGCGCATCTGCAACCTCTCCCATTGTAAGTGAATCTCCCACTATCGCGAATTCTTTTTTGTTGAATTTCTCGGGGTTTGAAAATGCCTCAGCCGCAAAACGGCCAATATCTTCAGGGGATACCCAGTCTATTTTTGTATCTGGCCTGGTCGGGCTCATTATTTTACCCTGTGAAATAGTAGGAAACATCCATTCATTTTTTGGAGGAAGCAGATTCACCATAATAAACGGAGGTTTTATGATTGTCCAGAAGGCAAATCCGGCATCTTTAACAGCGTTTATGGCTGCAGCTTTCTCTTCCCAGTACAGTGGCTCCCATCTGCCTTTATCCCAGTCCACAAAGTTTTGGTGATCTCCCGCGCGAGCAACAGAGGTGTGAACTATCTGCTGAATCCCAGCGGCTTTTGCTGCAGCAACCAGATTTTTTGCATGTCTAGTTTCCTCTCCCTTATTGCCAGGATGAGATCCCATCTGCATCGAGAATACGCCTGTTGCACCTTTAGCAGCCTCAGTCAGACTTTCTAAATCATCGAACGTCGCTTCAGCTAATTCAACATTCCTTGCGGCAAGTGCTTTTGCAGCTTCACTGTTTTTATTTCGCACAATAGCCCTCACCGCTATATTTTTAGCCAGTAATGCGTCAATAACTGCTCCTCCCTGAGTACCTGCCGCGCCAGCTACCAGTATTAATGATTTATCTTTCATATTTTTGTAATTTAAATTTTTTGTAAATTTACGCCCTAATTGGTTTACAAAAGATACCAGTTACCTAAAGGATGCCAGATATACAAAAAGATAATACCGAAAATGCACAGCAGATCAGACATTTGCAAGATGCTCTTTATGTGATAAGCGGGAAATGGAAACTGCCCATATTGACAGCTGTACACCAGGGTAACAGCCGATTCCGTGACATACAGCGCAGTGTGACGGGCATTACAAGCAAGGTCCTGTCGAAGGAACTTAAAGAACTGGAACTTAACAAGCTCATTGTACGCAGGGTGTACGACGATTCACCTCCTACTGTGGAGTACACAGCTTCTATGTACTGCGATACGCTGCACAATATGATCTCCGAAATGATTGAATGGGGTAAAAACCACCGTGATAAAATCCGGGAGGACTGATTGATAGCTTTTAAAAGACAAAACTTCCGCCATTTCCTAGCTCCGATTGCTTCGCCAGTTCGCTTGGCTCGTGTGCAGTGGAAATCCTTTTGTGCCAGTGTTCGGTACAAAAGATTGGAACGTATAGCGGGAAGAGCTCTAAAAAAAAATTATATTATATAAAATTACCCCTGGATACTACAGACCGCGTTTTCGACAGCCCGAAGTTTTATAAAGTTCCCTGAGCAGCCTGAAACTAAATTTGTCAAATCAATTATATAAGCACGCCTGATTAAAATACGCAGACTAAAAAGGGATTCTCTACTCTTTCCCGATATTCTTTTCCGAAACAAAAAATAAACTTAAAACCGGTCTCAATAAAGCTTTTGTCCAATGGAGAAAAAAGACTTTCTTTAGCAGCAGCACAAAGCCGTCAAAAGAATTCGGCTTCTGAACATAAAGGTCCGCCCCCTTATCAAAGGCGTCTTCAACATCCTCAGGATGGCTCCAGGTGGAGAGCATAACGGCAGGAATATCTTTAAGGTGTTTATCTCCCTTTATTTCTTCCAGCGCCTTTTTGCCTCCTTTGACGGGCATATTGATATCTATAAAAATAATATCGGGGTCGGGCTGTGATTTATCTTTTAAGACATCCAAGAGCTGCTGCCCGTTTTCAACGGTCGTTACCTCAGAGTGGACCTCTGCCTCATCCAGGGCATCAATGAATAATTCCTGATCGTCTTTATCATCTTCTGCCAGTATAATTTTTACAGGCTCTTTTTCATTTAAGTCTTCAGCGGCTGGGCGGTAATTATCAGAACTTATCATCTTGAAGGGTTTTATAAGTTCCAAAAGTACTATATAAATGCTTAAAAGATTTCAATAAAGCAATATTCTTTAAAACAGGAACAGATTAGTATCTGGTCTAGACCTTGCAAAATGGTGAAATCCTAAAGGACCGTTTGCGGTTATTTTTCTTCGCTCATAACGCTCATAATAGATAAATGTTTTTGAAAAACAGACAAAATAACTTTGTCCAAATAATCTTAGATATTCTCGAAGTGAAAAGATCAATAGTACTTTTACTATTTGCCGTACTGCCGAAAGTAAAATTGAAATTTTCCAATACAGATTTATTGCTCCTCCAGTATGTTTTTCAGCAATGCCGCCAGCTCTGTAAAAGTATTGGGTTTACTAATATACCGCTCCGTATCATGAATAATCGACAATTGCGCAGCCGCATTTTCGGAATAGCTGGAATATATAATTACCGGAATGGGTTTGAGCTTTTCGACCGCTCTCATTTTTTCTATAAATTCATTCCCATTTATAACAGGCATATTATAATCTAAAAAAATAAGATCAGGCAGGATTTTTGTACTTTTCAAAAACTCTAAAGCTTTAATGGGATTTGTTTCTGCCAGGCAGGTAACATTTTTATCCAGAGAATTGATGGCTTCGATAAACACATCGGCATCATCAATATCATCGTCAATCAGCAGTATATTTCTATATAACATGGCGTATATTATTTATAGTTATTATCTAACCGCTTTTAATTTCACTGAACATGAAAGTTTAATTTCGGTATTTTTTAAGTTGTATTGTTTTAAAAACACCTGTGCTAGAAAATAGAGATCAGACAGTTATTAAACAGAAATTTTCAATTAATAATTTTATGTAGATCTTTGTTTTATATAATTCCAAAAAGCCGCTCGTTTTTTAGTAGCAACTGTCAGAATGTTTTAATTTTTGACTATTCCCAAAATTACATCACTCTCACTGCTGCATCTTACACAATACGATTTACGCATTACAGGATTCAAACATAAACAACTTCATCAAACAAAAGCATAGAATAAGAAGTAAGGATTATCAAATTTTATTAAAAACTAACTGATACAGTACTTCTCTGCTAAAAGAAATTAATGAGTTTGGAATAAAAGTTTCGCTTATTGAACCTGGTGCTGTTACCAGTGATATGCAGCGTGATCCCATAAAGGAGCAAGAAGAAAAAATCAAAAAATTAGAAATGCTTGAAGCGGAAGATATTGCCATGAGTGTGTTATTTTGCTTATTGTAACCCAAAAGATACGATATTGTAACTATGCAGGTTAGACCCATTTGCAAGCTATATAACGTATTTTATAGTCAACAAATTTAAATAGATCAGTGATTAAATTTAAGTAAAAAAATAAAGCTGCCTTAACATAAGTGAAGGCAGCTTTATCATTTTGAATAAGATATTTTAAAGGTTTTGTTATACTCCTCCATAAAACTTACCCATTTACTGTTTTGTCTTCGGCATCATGTCCTTCTAACTTGACAAGCTTATTATAAACTCCAAGTAATAAAAACGGTGATGCCCATTGTCCTACAAATAGTGCAGTATGCTTTCTGCCTAAACATTTTAAGGTTAATGACGTTCCCATTGCAGCAAGTGCAGCGTATAAAAATAAATCTGATGGCAGTTTTGAAGTTTGTTCTTCGATTGCTTTTGCCGTAGCTCCTTCTGTGTTTTGATTTTCAAATGACATAACATTTTGTTTAAAATTAATAATTGGAAAAGTAGAACATCAGTACAGAGGGTTTTTACAGAATTCAACTCTTAAGTTATAACATTAAATACTAACACGTTAATCATCAAACAATTAAAAGTAGTTTTAAATTTCAAAAATTACTTGCAAGGATTTTACCAAGTCATTTATAAATTGTAAAATCTGTTCAGCGAAGAATTCAAAACTGATGGACTTGGTAATGAAAAATTGGGTAATGAAAACCTAAGAGATGATGAATTCAATAATGAGAACTTGATAGAGATGCATTGAAACCTGCCTCAACAGCATTAAAAATAAAAGCCTATTTTTTCCAAAAAATAGGCTTTAAATTAAATAATAAACAAAGATATATTACGGTCTTGTTGTTCCGTTAAGAGTATCTCTTCGTTGAGGAGGCGACGTTTCAGTTTTAGGGGTAGCACCATTCTTTTTGTTAGAACGCTGTTTAGTAATCGTGTCTCCTTTTTTATTGCCCGATTTATGCTCAGAACCATGCTTACTTTTCTTGTTGTAAGTAGAATCTGTTTTAGTCGTAGACTTTGTTTTCGCAGGAGTAGTCTGCGCTGATGCATAGACAAATGATAATGCCATACAACAGGTTAAAAATAAATTTTTCATAATTCAATAGTTTAAATAATAAGATGATAGAAACAAATAGCTTTTTGTTCTGTTGCAAATGTTGCACACTTAGTATTCAGTTATTTATAAAACCTTATGTATTAATTATATGATTACCATTATCATTCAAAATAAACGCATATATAGGGTACTTTTAACAAAAAAATTATAGCATGACAATAGAGCAAAAAAAAGCCTGTAATCTCTATTGTAGAATTACAGGCTTTTAATTATTTTTTTGGAATATTTATTCCTCATCTTCTTCAGAAGCATCAAAATTAATGGTATTATAAGCTGCTTCAGTTAAAATAGTATCTGCTTCTTTTTCTTCTTCTAATGTCTGCTGCAATAATGCTGCGGCTTGCTCTTCTCCCAAAGTTGTGGCAAACGCTGCCAAAGTTCCGTAAGTTGCAATCTCGTAGTGTTCGATTTTTTGCGATGCAGCAATAATTCCTGCATCCCTTACTGGACCTTGCTGCGTTTCTTCCATAATACTTTCTCCTTCCTTAATTAGACCTTCCATAGCATCGCATTTTTTTGCAGCAGCTTTTTCTCCAATTATTTCAAAGACTTGTTCCAATCTGCTTACTTGCTCTTCTGTTACAGCCAAGTGTTCATTGATTGCCGTAATTAGATTTTCTGAAGTTGCGTTTTTAGCCATTTTTGGTAATGCTTTTGTTAATGCTTTTTCTGCCCAGTAGATATCTTTTAAAGAATCTACAAATAAATCTCTTAATCCTTCGGCTGCAGACGATTTAGCTTTTACCGTTTTTCCTTTAGATGCTGTGGTCGTTGCTTTTTTAGCAGTGTCTTTTGTGTTTGTCGCTTTCATAATGTTTTTTTAAATAATTAATGATTTCAAAAGTAGCGGAAGACATAGGGCGATTTTTACATAATTATGGCAGGCATTTGTAAGATTAGCATCATTACATGAATTATTTTACAAATATCGGCGAATTTATAGATCATAAAAAGTAAGCTTATCATCAGACTTTAAAAATGGGTTCAGCGGAATGAAGTATATTGAGTAGATTAAACATTGAAGCACGGAAAGTAATGTAAATATTAATAACAAACTGGTAATTATACAATTACAAAAAGCTTTAGTGTAAAATAGAGCTATATCACACCCTTACATTTACCAGTATATTAATTATTAAAACTATATTATCATGAGTACTTCAAACAATAAAAAAAGCACTAATAGTGCAAAAGCATCAGATAAAAAAACTGATAAGAAAGAAACTGCTTCAAAAAGCATAGATAAGGCTGCTGATACTAAAAAAGACACAGCAGACAATAAAAAGGCAACAGATAAAAAATAATCTTAAAAAAAAACGAGTATGAGTTTAGATGAGAGAGAAAACTACGGTCAAAGTGACTCGTATTCTCAAGAAGACGAAACAAGAACTGGAAATGAAGATTATACTACTTCTGTAGATAGTACTGAATCTAACGATGAACTGCAAAATAAGGATTCTGATTTTAATCAACAAGACGATTATACTAAAAGAGCTAATCTGGATGATAATCAGAAGGAATATGATTCTAATGAGTTAGATGATGAGGATGATCTCGAAGATGAGGATGATCTGGAAGACGAAGATGATTTTATTTCCAGTGATGAAGATGATTCGGAGTTGGATTCGGACAATGACTACACCCAAAGCGACATCAATAAATCGCTTTAAAAAACACTGCTTAAACCGTCTGAAGTTCAGACGGTTTTTTTATTCATTGACTAACTAAATAAACACAACAATCAATTGTGTAATGAAAATAAAAAATGCTGTAAGTAAAAACATTTTTAAGTATTTAATTTTAATTGTTTATAAAAATGTAAACAGCAGACAATTTAAATTTATTATAAAAACTAAAAAAAACAATAGTATGGAAACTCTTTCAACATTAGCAAATAGAACTTCAAAAATGGCGCTTAAAACAAACGTATCAACACTAGAACGTGTATTAATGGTAACAAGCGGCGCGTATCTCTTATATAGCGGACTAACCAATAAAAACAAAAGCATAACTAAAGCGGGTGCAGGCGGCGCCATGCTTTTAAGAGGAATTTCAGGGTATTGCCCCGTTTATGATGCTGCTGGGCATTTGATGAATGATAAAGCGTCAAATGTAAATATCAGATTTACTTCTGTTATTAATAAACCGGTTAGGGAAGTATTTGCTTTTTGGCACAATTTGGAAAACCTTCCAAAATTTATGAGTCATTTAGAATCTGTTAAAACCATCGATTCAAATATCTCTGAATGGACTGCTAAAGGTCCTGCTGGAATTGGAAGCATTTCTTGGAAAGCCCGAATTGTAAAAGACAGAAAAGACAGGCTTTTGAGCTGGAATTCTGTTGAGGGTTCTACCATTAGAAATGCAGGAAAAGTAAAATTTAAAGATAATGGGAGTTCTACTGAACTTGATATCACGATTTCTTATCATGCGCCACTTGGTATTGCAGGCGAAAGTGCGGCGAAATTATTAAACCCTTATTTTGAAAAATTAGTAAAAAATGATATTGCTAATCTGAAGGATTATCTTGAATCTAAATAATTCATAATTACTTCAAAAAACAAATAAAAATACCTGCAGTATATTTTCTGCAGGTATTTTATGCTTTTATTAAAAATGATTCAGAAAATTTACTATTAAAACATGAAATTACTTCCACAAATAATAGCAGCGGGTTTATTTTGTTTTAGTTATACTGTTTCGGCTCAGCAGATACAGACCGACAGACCAAATGAAACTGAAAGCCCAAATACGATTTCGGCTCATCATATACAGGTAGAAAGCGGTTTTTCGTTTGAAAAGCAAGAAGACAAAAAAACATACGAGATTCCTGAAATTGTACTGCGATATGGTATTTTTAAAAATGCCGAATTTCGAATTGAAAGTGCTTTCGCAATAGATCATGATCAGGAAAAAGATTCACGAGGAATTAAACCCGTAACATTTGGAGTTAAATATCATCTTATTGACCATAAAGGAATAGTTCCTGATATTAGTTTATTGGCTCGTGTAAGCATTCCGTGGATGGCAGATCATTCGCTGCAAGAGCAGAAATACAGTCCCGAAATTCGACTGCTGGCACAATATTCAGTATCAAAATCAGCCCATTTGGGTTATAACCTCGGCGTGCATTGGCTTTCTGACACGGCTAAACCAGAATATATTTATACAATTTCAGGAGATTATGCTTTGACTAAAAAGATAAAACTGGTTGCAGAACTTTACGGACTTACAGAATCGCATCATCATGCTCAAAATACAGCAGATGTGGCAGTGCTTTATGTACTTAGTAAAAAGGTACAGTTAGATTTTATCACAGGATCAGGAATTATGCATACCAATTCTGAAAAATTCGCAGAACTGGGATTGTCCTTTACAATCTAGTCAAAGGCTCTAAAAAATAAACCTGCGGCCAGCAAATACCGCAGGTTTACAAACATTAAATAATCAACCCAGGGCAGTTATCATCTGCCATTATTGTTACCTGCTGCAGTTGAATCGGTTTTTACATTTGTTGTTCCTTCCTGCTGTGTACCCGCAGCTCCAGATCCGGTTGATCCTTCTCCTGTTGCTCCGGTTGTTCCCGCACCAGTAACCTTTGTACTGTCTGTACCAGGCCCAATGGTATCTACTGTTATAGAAGTAGAATCTGCAGTGCTATTATAATCATTCTCAGCAGCTGATTCATTCTTTTTACAAGAAAGAATAATTGCAAAGAACGCAATCAGCATTGCGGTTTTAAATAGCTTTTTCATAATATTAATTTTTAGTTTGTATATTTATAAATATAACTTTGCAGCTAAAGCCGTTTTTACACAATTAATCTAAAATCTTACACTTTTCGATGCAAGTATCTAAATCGAAGAAATATTTTTCAGATTAATTACCAAGCAATTTCCAATATACCATCTCCTGTAATTTTATACTCTAGTAAAATTTTACTTTTCGCCGTAGGTAGAATGCGTTTTTTATTGTGAAAGACATCTATTTTGACTGTACTGCTATTCTCAGGAAATAGTATTTTGAAATTACAGTCAAATTCGGCACTGCCTAAAACAGTAAACCGTACCGTATTTTTTGATTTTTTATAATTTACTAATGGATAATCTGCAAACAATAAAAAATCTTCATCCTTCACTTTATGATATTGTCTGGTCATTACGCCAAAGCCAAGTCCAGCACCGTAAACCTCCTGCCCCACCTGCCCGCTTTTCTCCCATCCTGTATAAAGATCCTCAAGCGGAATCCATAAATCTTTTACAATTTCACCGGTTTTAACGTCTTCAGAAAGCATTTCCTCGGGAAGCATTGTCGGATAATAATACGGGAATCGGCTCACGGCATATTTTAGAAATTCAGGAATTAAAATTTTTAATGACGGCAGTATTTCTACAGATTCCGATTGTATCAGATATTCAGAAAGTGCTGCATACACTTCCATTTCTTCATAAGCAGCGGTGTAGGGCGCTTCATTGAGCGGAAATATAGAAAAATAATTATGATAATTTTTGCCATACCCATATTGGCAGTCCCAAATCTGCATGTTTTTAAAAAGTCCTGCCAGACAGGCATAACTTAAATGTAAATATTCGGGCTTGTTCGTAATTTTATATAATTCTAAAAGAGCTCCAGCAGAAAAAGCAGTAATATTGGCCTGATAAAAAATATCAAATCCCTGCCCCATCAGTTTTTTAACTGATTTTTCCGCTTCATTAAAATAGCGTTTTTCATTTGTAAGTCTATACATCAGCAGCATTAAGTGAGCATACGATCCCGGAACATCTTTTTCACCGCCTTTACCAGGCGCTGTTTCTTTTTTTACGACTTCTAAGGTGTCCATTTTATAGAAAACCGGCCATTGGTAATCAAAATGATGCGCTACCTTAATGGCATATTCAACAGACTGTAAAACCAATTCTTTTACTTTTTTTTCACCCATGAGTACAAGCCTTGCAAGGTTCATAAGCGGATGATGCAGATACCAGGAATCCATAACCATTTCCTTTTTTTGTTCTTCCGATTTATCAAGTTCGTCCTTTAGTTGAGGAAGCCAGCGGTTTACAGTTTTTAATTGTGGATCATAAAAGGCATCCAATCCGCTAAGCAGATCCTTATACACTGGATCAGTTTCTGTACAAGTCCAGTTTTTTAGTTCATTTAAAGGAACTAATATCGCGAGCTGCACCATAATTTCTGCAGGCGTATCATAATCGCATAAATAAGCATTGAGGTATGGAATTCCCTTTGTCTGGGTCCAGCAGCCTTTATTCGTAAAAATATCCTGAAGACAATTTTCTGTAATTTCAGGCCAGTTATGATACTCCACTTCGGGATGAGGTAAAAAACGATACACCTCTGCAAGATTGTCTAAAAATTGTGTAGTCTGCTGAATTTCATTTTCAACAGCATCCGCTGAAAAAAGAACATAAGCATCAGAAATTGTATAAGCTTGGTCTGACGGAAGCGGTTTATTTTCTAATACGGGTAATTTAAATCCTATTTCCGGCCATGACCCGCCTACAGTTTCTGCCAACGAGGTTTCTGTAGCTTCACAATAGGCACTCATAGAACCCAAATCCTGAAAATAGAAAAAAGAACCTGTTTTAGGTTTGGTCATACTGGCGAAAAGTATACCGGAGCGAGCACCGATTTGATTCATGTAAATTTTGCCATTTGTGTTTTCGACACTTCCATTTTGGGTAAGCGGAATAATGTCGCGTGGCCAGAAAGGAATCATTAAAGGCTGATTTGTTTTAAATGATGTTGTATAGTGCAGCAGCGGAGCGTTATCGTTCGGAAAGGAAATCTGAACTTCGTACTGCCCCAGCCTCGTCTGTAAATTAATCACAAGTAACTGTCCGTCATCAAA
Organism: Flavobacterium tyrosinilyticum; assembly: GCF_023656565.1. Classification (GTDB taxonomy): domain Bacteria; phylum Bacteroidota; class Bacteroidia; order Flavobacteriales; family Flavobacteriaceae; genus Flavobacterium; species Flavobacterium tyrosinilyticum. The sequence continues at coordinate 1,301,499 of NZ_JAMOKG010000002.1, read as the reverse complement.
TAAATTGGTGACTTCAAAGCAGCTGTTCATACCAAAAGCAGGACGAAAAGCCATTTGTCCTTTATTTGGCCATGTCACCACGATCCATATTGAATCGCCGGTATTAAATACCTGAAAAGTATAGTTTTGGAATTCCTTCTCCCAAATTACGGCGCTGTTTTCTAAATCGGCGTGCACGGTTGCAGCCCACGGTGAAATTGTATGCATAAGTGATGGGTGGGTTTAAAAGAATATTTTTTAATACAGAAATTATATCCTGCCAGGTCTGTCATATCCGAGAATTTATTCCAAAATTCGCTAGAAAAACTAATCTCAAGTCTATTTCCAAGGATCTAAAACTACCTTCACGCAGCCGTCTTCACGTTTTTTGAAAATATCATAAGCATGAGCAATTTCCGATAATGGCAGCCTATGAGTGATAATATCATCCAGTTTTACTTTTCCCTGAACCACATATTCCAACAACTTATCGATATGTTTATGAGCTGGAGCCTGTCCTCCTTTTAACACTATACCTTTATCGAAAAATTGCCCTAACGGAAAATTATCATAATTAACCGGATATACACCTAAAACCGCAACGATTCCGCTTCTTCGTACAGCGCTCATACAGGCTTCTAAAACTTTGATAGATCCTTTTTCAAAATTAATGGTGGCTTTGATTCTGTCACCTAAATTTCGGTCTGGTTCAAAACCTACAGCATCAATGCACACATCGGCGCCACGCCCATGAGTTAAAGAACGAATTTGTTCTACTACATCTTTCGGTCCGTCTTCCCACAAAATGGTTGTGCAGCCTGTGCTAAGCTTTGCTTTGTCTAGTCTGTACTGCAGCGTGTCCACTACAATAACTTGTGCCGCCCCTCGTAAAACAGCACTTTTAGCCGCCATGATTCCAACTGGGCCAGAACCAAAAATGGCTACCGTTTCGCCGCCTTTCACTTCTCCCCAATCTACTCCTGTATATCCTGTTGGAAAAATATCAGTTAGAAATAGAACCTGCTCATCACTGAGATCTTCAGGTACAATTCTTGGTCCATAATTAGCATACGGAACTCTTACATATTGCGACTGGCCTCCATCATAACCTCCATACAAATCGGTATAGCCAAAAAGCGCACCGCCTTTTTCTGTCAGTATTCCTCCTTCGGGCCCATAATGCTCGGGATTACTGTGCTCGCAATTTCCAGGAACATCATGATTGCAGAAAAAGCAATTTCCACAGGCAATCGGAAAAGGAACTACTACTCTATCCCCTCTTTTTAAATGGGTTACCTCAGACCCTACTTCCTCTACGATACCCATAAATTCATGTCCTAAAACCATGGGTCTTGGCTGCGGAAAGCCTCCCGAATAAATGTGCAGATCAGATCCGCATATAGCTGTGGAAGTTACTTTGAGTATAATATCATCTTTTGCTTTTAAAATCGGATCATCTACTGTATCATATTTAATAGATCCAGGACCGTGTATAACTGCTGCTTTCATAGTTCTCTTATTTTAAGATTAATAGAAAGCTAAACAACTATTAATAAAGAACTTATTCTTACAGAATTTCGGAAAAGTATTACATAAAACTCATAATGGCAATGATATAAACTTAAAATTTCAACATGTAAATTCCATTCATAAACGTCTTTTAAATTTGATTTCATACTCGAAAAAAACTTTTTGTCAACTAAATATGTAAAATCATGAATAAGGTTACAGATCAAATAAATAATGGAAGTATTTCATCGGGAGAAAATGTGTCGTTTTGGATTGACTCTACTTCCCCAATCGCCTATAGTACCCCTGATCAAAATTGTGGAGCCGAAGTACTTGTTATCGGCGGCGGAATCGCAGGTCTTACCACTGCCTACAATTTACTAAAGGCTGGTAAAAAAGTTGTCGTTGTAGAGGATGGGTTTATAGGCAGCGGCGAAACGGGTCGTACTACAGCACACCTAACCTGCGCGCTTGATGACCGCTATTATTATCTGGAAAGTACTTTTGGCAAAGAAGCTGCAAAATTAGCCGCAGAAAGCCACAGCAAGGCAATAGATGAAATTGAAACAAATGTAAATGACCTAAATATAGACTGTTTCTTCAGAAGAGTCAACGGATATTTATTCCTGCATCCGAGTGACAAACCGGAGAATTTAGAAAAAGAATATGAAGCTACCAAAACGGCGGGAATCAATACAACGTTTCTAAAAGCCACACCCGCCATAACAGGCGGAGAAAAAACAAATTCCATTGTATTTCATAATCAGGCCCAGTTTCATGTTTTACATTATTTAAAGGGTCTGGCCGATGCCATTATAAAGTTAGGAGGACTTATTTACACAGAAGCGCGTGCCGAAAATATAACCAAACATGGTGCAGAAGTAAATGGTTTTACCTTTTCGGCAGAACATATTGTGGTGGCTACCAACTCTCCTATTAATGATACGGTAACTATGCATACTAAACAAGCTGCGTATAGAACTTATGTTATTGCGGGCAAAATAGCCAAAGGAGTTTTGCCTTATTCATTATGGTGGGATACAGGCGACGCTAATTCGGAATGGGTTGCAGAACCATATCATTATGTTCGATTAGAAAATTTTGACGATCAGTACGATCTGCTTATTTCGGGAGGCGAAGATCATAAAACAGGCCAGGAAGACCAGGAAAATATTTCGGCAGCTGAACGTTATGAAAGGCTCGAAAGCTGGACAAGAAGTTATTTTCCTATGCTTGAAGATCTATCTTATCGATGGTCAGGCCAGATTATGGAACCTGTAGACGGTTTAGGTTTTATGGGGAAGAATCCGGGGGATGACAATATTTATATTATCACAGGAGATTCTGGAAACGGAATGACACATGCCACTATTGGCGCTATGATTATCAGCGACCTTATATTAGGAAACAAAAATCAATGGGAGGATTTATATAGCCCATCAAGAATTACGCTAAAATCTACGGGAGACTTTTTGAAAGAAGCCGGAAACATGGCCTCACAATACCTCGACTGGATCAAAGGTTCTGACTTGAAAAACACAGCTGATTTACATGCGGGCGAAGGCGGTATACTCTCTTCTGGACTTAAAAAAATTGCGGTTTATCGCGATTACGACGATACTTTAAAAGCCTTCTCTGCAGTATGTCCGCATTTAGGCTGTATTGTTCATTGGAACACTGACGAAAAATCTTTCGATTGTCCTTGTCACGGTTCAAGATTTTCTACAGACGGCACCGTGATCAATGGTCCGGCACAAACTGATCTTAATCCGATACAAATCAAATAAAAATTTTATCTATGGACTTTTACACACTTATTCAAATTTTAGTCTCGTCGATCGCAGCTACTTCTGCCATGACTTTGTTTAGTTATGCAGTATCGGCAACTGCCCGAGAACTCTACAAAGAACCTGTACTATTGAGCTATATTTTAAGCCATCTCCATTTAGAAGTATCACCTAATGTAAAAAATATGCTGGCGTGGATTTTACATTATATAATTGGTTTTGGATTTGTAATTGCTTACCATTTTTTATGGATTTATAAAGTTCTAGAACTAACATGGCCAATTGGTATTCTTTTAGGAGCAATTAGTGGTATTATTGGCATAATTACCTGGTTTGTTTTATTTAAATTGGTACCTCAAAAACCTAACATTGACTTTAAGGGTTACTATTTACAGCTTTTTGCAGCACATATTATTTTTGGTTTTATTGCTTATACAGTTTACATTCTTTTTTAAACAATTAAAATTAACAGCAATTAAAATCTCTATTCAATCAGATTTTTGAAATAAAATAAAAGTTCAAAATTCTGGATTGCTACAAATTTCGCATGCGAAATATTCCACAATAACATGTTGCTTTCCCTACTCTGCTACTTCCTGAAAGTAATATCCTTACTGAATCTTGAAGTTAAAATTTAAAAAAAACTTGCCTTTAATTGTGTAACAAAGCAGGAGAATTCTGTAAAAAACACATGCTTTACAAGTCTACATTTGAATCCGTTAAATTTTACAAGAAAAGATCATTTAACAAATAGTAATCACATTTAAAATAATTATCGACATGCAGACAAATGTACACACCACAAAAAATAAAGTGACAGAATCTAATTTTTCTACAAGTAGCAATGAACCGCCTCAAAATTACGATATGGTTGTTTTTTGCCATTTAAGATGGCAGTTTGTTTACCAGCGTCCGCAGCATTTAATCAGCAGAATGTCTAAAAATATGAAAGTGCTGTTAATAGAAGAACCAATTGCCTTTGATGCTCAACAGGAAAACACAGCCAATCTTATTATTATCAATGACAACTTGCATATTTTGCAGCCTCGTGTAAAGAGTATTGAAGACATTGCCAATATATTGCCGCAATACATTAAAAATAAAAATGTCGCAACAGGATGGTTCTACTCAGCATCATTTAGTCCTTTAATAGAAACCTTTGAATTTGAAACGATCATATACGATTGTATGGATGAATTAACATTGTTCAAAGGAGCTCCTGAACATTTGATTCATCAGGAAAAATTTTTAATGGCCAATGCAGATATTGTTTTTACTGGCGGAAAATCATTGTATGAGTCAAAAAAGCAAAACCATTCTAATGTTTACTGTTTTCCAAGTTCTGTAGATGAAACGCATTTTGCACAGGCACTAAACGGAATTGAAATTCCCGCAGATATTGCCAATTTACAATCTCCAATTGTGGGTTACTTTGGCGTAATCGACGAGCGTATCGATTTAAAACTGCTGCATGAAACTGCGTTAAAATTGCCAAAAGTTTCCTTTGTGATGATTGGCCCATTGGCAAAAATTGACGAAGCCGATCTTCCAAAAGAAGAAAACATTTATTATTTGGGAATGCGATCTTATAATGAACTCCCGAATTATATTAAAGGTTTTGATATTACAATAATGCCCTTTGCAATAAACGATGCGACTAAATATATAAGTCCGACAAAAACCCTGGAATATATGGCCGCAGGAAAGCCAATTATCTCCACTAAAATAACAGATGTAGTAAGAGATTACAGCAATTGCGTAAGTCTTATCGAAACCGCTGATGATTTTTGCGATGCCATTACCCTACTTTTCGATAAGAGAGCAAGCGTATTGATTCCGTTGAAATATACCGAGATATTAAAAAATACATCTTGGGATAGTACCGCTGCAAGAATGCAGGAAATAATTAAAGAATTTTCAAAATGAAACAAGTAGATATTTTAATAATCGGTGCTGGAATTTCTGGATCGGTATTAGCAGAAAGATATGCTTCGATAGGAAAAAAAGTCCTGATTATCGAAAAGCGAAATCATATAGCAGGAAACTGTTACGATTATGTAGATGAAAACAATATTCTGGTATCAAAATACGGAGCACATCTGTTTCATACCAATGAAGAAAGTGTTTGGAAATATGTAAATCAGTTTTCGGATTGGTATCCGTGGGAACATAAAGTTATCGCGAGAGTGGATGAAAAAACAGTGCCGATTCCAGTAAATATTACAACGGTTAACAGACTATTTGGTACAGATATTAATTCGGAGCAGCAAATGATCAGCTGGCTCGGAGAAAACTGTACACCAATAGAAAAACCTGCAAACGGTGAAGAAGCAGTTTTAAATCGTGTTGGTTCTGTATTGTATGAAAAAATGTTCAAACATTACACCAAAAAACAATGGGATAAATATCCTGCTGAATTAGATGCATCTGTTTTAGATCGTATACCGGTTCGTTATAATTATGACGACCGTTATTTTTCGGATACTTATCAGGCATTGCCACAAGGCGGTTATACACAATTATTTGAAAATATTATAAAGCACCCCAATATCGAAATTTTACTCGATACGGATTACTTCGATGTAAAAGAACAGTATACGGGATATGAAAAATTATTTTATACGGGCCCCGTGGATCGTTTTTTTGATTTTAAACATAGTCTGACCGAAAAATTAGAGTATCGTTCAATCAATTTTGTGAGTGAAACTATAGATGCTGCATTTTTTCAGGAGAATTCAGTTGTCAATTACCCTGGAATAGAAGTTGATTTTACTAGAATAATCGAGTACAAGCATTTTGGAAATCAGAAATCAGAAAAAACAACTGTAGTAAGAGAATATACAGTCGATGAAGGCGAACCTTACTATCCTGTTCCTAATCCGAGAAATGGGGAAATTTACAAAAAATACAAGGATGAAGCCGAGAAACTTCTTGATGTGCATTTTGTGGGCCGACTGGCCAATTATAAATATTTCAATATGGATCAAGCATTTAAAAATGCCCTTGACCTGTTTGATTCGCTGGAGAAAAAAGACAAAATCACCTATAAGACAGCAGGCTAGATGAAACTATTCAATACTTTTTTTATGGGCGGGTATGAATGCGCAGATCACATTAACAGATCAGGAGAGCGAATCAGCCTGCTTAGAGAAACCCAGCATGATCGCAGAGTTTCTGAAGATTATGAAATGCTTTCTTCAATTGGTATTAAAACGGTAAGAGAAGGAATCTGCTGGAGCGACGTGGAGAAATCGCCTGGTTTCTTTGACTTTTCAGAAGTTTATAATCGCATGCAGGCTGCTGAAGAATTTGGTATTCAACAGATATGGGACTTGATTCATTTTGGCTATCCCGATGGAATTTATCCCACACATCCCAATTTCTGCGAACGTTTTGCTGCTTTGTGTCATGCTTTTGCTGTGTTTTATACTGAAAATTCTCCACAGGAATTGTATGTTGTGCCCATAAATGAAATAAGTTTTCTGTCATGGCATTCTGGTGATGTAAGAGGAACTGTGCCCTTTGCGATAAACAGCGGATGGGATATTAAATATCATCTCTGCAAGGCAGCAATTATAGGTATAAAAGCTTTAAAGGAAGCAGATCCTGATTGCGTCATTATTTTGGTCGAACCCTTAATAAAAATTCATGGGAATCTTCAGGAAAATGCAGAGCAAATGCATGAGCTAAATGAGCACCAGTTTCAGGCAATGGATATTATCGCCGGCAGAATGTGTCCTGAACTGGGAGGTTCTGAAGAATTTCTGGATATTTTAGGTTTTAATTATTATTGGAATTGTCAATGGAACATAGATGATACTCCGTTGGACTGGCCGGAAACATTAAAACGAAGAACACCTCTTGCAGATTTGCTACAGATGGCTTACAAAAGATATGAAAAGCCGATTTTTATTTCCGAAACAGGACATTTTGGATCTGGAAGAGTAGAATGGATTGAAGAAATTACGCAGGAATGCCTCACAGCAAAAAAACGTGGTGTAGACCTTAATGGTATCTGTATTTATCCAGTTACCGACAGGCCAGATTGGGACGATCTTTCGAGCTTCAGCAATTGCGGGATTTGGGATCTTGATATTGATGGAAACAGGCTGCCAAATATTCCATATATAAATGCAGTAGAAAGATCCCAGGCACAGTTTACACATACAAACAAGATCTTGGATTTTGTACTTAACTTTTTTAAAAACTAAAATTTATTACAATGGAACTAACTAAGACAAAAACCGGAATTACATTTAGTGCTTTTGATTTACTTCATGCAGGACATGTAAGAATGCTTGAAGAGGCCAAATTGCATTGTGATTACCTTATTGTAGGTTTACAAACTGACCCCACAATAGACAGACCAGAAAAAAATAAACCTACACAATCTGTTGTAGAAAGATACATTCAGCTTAAAGCATGCAAGTTTGTAGACGAGATTATTCCCTACACGAGCGAGCAGGATCTTGAGGATATTCTTCAGGCTTTACCAATCGATGTTCGCATTCTAGGAGACGAATATAAAGATGTCGCTTTTACCGGAAGGGAGTATTGTGAAAAAATGAACATTGAACTAATATACAATAAACGAAATCACCGTTTTTCAAGCAGCGGACTTCGTAAAGAAGTGTATCAATGTGAAAGCTTAAAGATTGTAAATGGTTAACTTTTATTTATTTAACCACTTATAACGTTTATTCATTAACCTCTAAAAACTACAGTTATGCCTTCAGAATTTGTAACAAAATGCAGTAAAGTTTTAGCAGCAAAGGAATGGAATATTGCCTTTGCCGAAAGTGCCACTGCCGGAAGAATGAGCGCAGAATTTTCGATGACAAAAGAATCAGGAAAAATTTTGCGCGGCGGCATAGCCTGTTATGAAGTTTTTGTAAAAGAACAAATTCTTAATGTTCCGCATACAATGATTGAAAAATATACACCTGAGTCAGCAGAAGTCACAAAAAAACTTGCCGAGCAAATGTCAAAATTGTTTAATGCAAAAGTTACAGTAGCAGTTACCGGACTTACTACGCCCGGCGGAAGTGAAACTCCTGAAAAACCTGTAGGCACATTTTTTTTCAGCATTATAACTCCTTCTGAGAATATAAATAAGCGCAAAGTTTTTGTAGGAGATTCGGAGCAGATAATCATTCAGGCCATTGATGAAGCTGCCAAACTCGTTATTGAAAGTATTGCGAGCTTGTAGTAAAACCAATTTAGACTTTCTATAATACATATCTTTTCTTCTAAATTAATTAAATCACTATCCAATGGAAAAAATAAACGAATCGAAAAAAGATAATGACAAATCTCTTAATTTATATCTCGGTAATAAAAAGTCCACAAATCACAAAGTTCGTTGCCAAAATTTACACCAATGTATCTCAATGAATTAATTATTAGAACCTAATTTTTAAAAGTATTAAAATCATTGTGGAAGTTTCAATATTGAAAAAACAACGAAAATTCCCTAGTAGAATCATGGTGCATTATACAAATGGGATGGACAACAGTTGCTATCACTCTTCCTCCACAGATGGATTCTTCAAGCCTTTACAACTTGACATTTCATGAATGGAGTTATTAATTTTCAACCACAAAAGCTAAGACGAATTTGAAATAAATAAACTATCGCGGAACTATCCGTACAAATTTTTAATCTCCGACATGACAAAGGTACTTTGGGTACTTCCTATACTTTCAACTGATCCCAATTTATTAAACACAAAATCCTGATAATGCTTCATGTCTTTGGCAGAAACTTTCATTAAAAAATCATAATCTCCTGAGATATTATAGCATTCCACAACTTCTTCGATTTTCATAATATCACTAACAAATTGATTCCCGATATTACGATCGTGCTGTTTAAGTTTAATATTACAGAAAACTATAAACCCTCTGTTTAATTTTTCTGCATCAAGGAGTGCTATATATTTCTTAATGTAACCGCTGTTCTCTAATCTTTTAATTCGCTCAAAAACAGGCGATGCCGAAAGATTTACCATCTTAGCAAGCTCTTTTACTGTATACTTAGAATTATCGTGTAGTATATTTAATAACTGAAGATCAATATCGTCTATTTGTTCCATAGAATATTTTGGCTTAATTCATTTCTAAAACAGAATGAAATTCTTCAAATATAACCAAAAACAATACAAAAATCTTATTTTTCAGAAATTAAAAACATAACATACTGCAAAGTTTATGTTCAAAGTAAGAAAAATCTAAAAGGCATTATTTTATAGCGGGGAGCATTATCTTTGATACCCTTTATCGAAAAAAGATAAAGGGTCACACCATAAATAAAAAATTATACTTCTTTTCGTCGAGCCATACCCTGAGCGATGATGCTAGCGGCAATCAATTGCAAGGCATGGTAAAGCATGAGGGGCAGCAATACGATGCCGGTTATGGTACTGTGCTGAAAAAGTACTTTTGACATAACCGTACCATGTACCAATGACTTTTTTGATCCGCAGAATAAGACAGTAATACGGTCTTCATCTGAAAAACCAAGTAGGCGGCTGAGTAGTCCGACACAAAAAAATACGGCAAAAAACAACGCCATCATCCCTGCAGCGAGTCCGGCAAGTTCAAGGGCGGTAAAGCCTTCAAAAAGATGTTCGGAAAATGACTTGCAAAACGACGTGTAAATAATCGTTAGAATAACAGCCTGATCGAAATATTTGAGCTGTTTCTTGTATTTTTCGGCAAAGGCGCCGAAACGGGAATTGAGGCTTATACCAATGATGACAGGCAACAAGACTTGTAGAATCAACTTTATGACGATTTGACTAACATCAAAATCTCCTGTCGCAGAAGTTATAAACAACCCAACCCAGAGCGGGGTAACGACTACTCCGATCAAACTGGAAATGCTTGCATTGAAAATGGCTGCGGGAATGTTTCCCTTTGCGATGGAAACCATGACCACCGAAGAGGAAACTGTGGACGGTAAAGCTGCCAGAAAAAATACACCCAGCCAAAGCAGCTCGAAGCCGTTATTGACAAACAACGGGCGAAATGCCAAAACAATGAGCGGAAAAAATAAAAAGGTTGTCAACTGGACGATAATGTGCATTTTCCAGTTGGAAAGTCCGGCTTTTAGTTTCTCAACACTTAATCGCATGCCATAAAACAAGAAAATTAAGGAAACGCCAGCATTGGCAATCTCCTCTAACGAAACAGGTTCTTTGACCATGCCTGGCTGTGGCAAAAAATAAGCCATCAGAATCATGGTGGCGATCATTAACAGGAAACCGTCGAAACCTGCTTTTTTTAATACTTCTAATAATTTCTTCAATGTGTTTTAAATATTAGTCCACCGTACAGGCACGGACTCCATTATTAATATATTGAGACTAAATCCCAAGTTCTTTGCGTATAATTTCTGCTCCTGCGCTTAAAGCACTTAACTTGCCTCTGGCTACATCTCTAGATAATGGGGCCATACCGCAGTTTGTAGAAGGATACAGATTTTCGGCATCTACAAACTCCAGCGCTTTACGCAGGGTATCAGCTACTTCTTCTGGTGTTTCGATAGTGTTTTTTGCCACATCAATGGCACCTACCATTACTTTTTTACCGCGAACAAGTTCCATTAAATCTAAAGGTACATTGGAGTTGTGACATTCTAAAGAAACCACATCAATTTTAGATTTTTGAATTTTCGGAAAAATTTCTTCGTATTGTCGCCATTCCGAACCTAATGTCTTTTTCCAATCAGTATTTGCCTGTATTCCATAACCATAACAAATATGAACCGCAGTCTGGCAGTGTAAACCTTCAATGGCTCTTTCTAATGCTGCCATTCCCCAATCGTTTACTTCATCAAAGAACACATTAAATGCAGGTTCGTCAAACTGGATAATATCTACCCCAGCGTCTTGAAGTTCTCTTGCTTCTTCATTGAGTGCTATCGCAAATTCCCACGCCAATTTTTCACGGCTTTTATAATGGTCGTCGTACAAGGTATCTACCATTGTCAGCGGGCCCGGCAATGCCCATTTTATAGGCTTGTTAGTCTGTTTACGTAAAAATTTAGCATCTTCAACAAAAACTGCTTTTTGACGTGCAACCTCACCTACAACCACTGGAACACTCGCATCATAACGGTTACGGATTTTTACTGTTTTACGATTTTCAAAATCTACACCGCTTAAATGCTCGATAAAAGTCGTTACAAAATGCTGGCGTGTCTGCTCGCCGTCACAAATGATATCCAGATCTGCCAATTGCTGTTCCTGCAAAGAAATGCGTAATGCATCTTGTTTTCCTTCAAGCAACTGATCACCTTCTAATTTCCATGGTGACCAAAGTTTTTCGGGTGGCGCTAACCAGGCAGGTTTGGGTAAACTTCCAACAATAGAGGTAGGTAATAATAATTTCTTCATAATAGTATAATTTTAAGGCGTTGTAATCAATTAAAGGGTAAAATTAGCAGACCATTGTTCCAGAAGACTTTTGTAAGGTTTAATGAAATGCTCTTCTGCATATTTACCCTGCTCAACAGCCAATCGGCTGCGCTCTTCGCGGTCATAATCCACACGAGTCAGTGAATAATCTTCGTGTTTAAGACTAGGTTGATAGATTTTCCCAGCTACTGAATTTGCATTGTAAATTTCAGGGCGATATATCTTCTGGAAAGTCTCCATCGTGCTGATTGAGCTGATTAGTCCAAGATCAGTATAATCAGCAAGCAGATCTCCTGAATGATAAAAAGCCATCGGCGCCACACTATGCGGAGGCATGAAAAAACGAACTTTTAAGCCCATTTTAGAGAAATATTCATCAGTGAGAGAATACTCATTCTGCAGATACTCAAAACCCAAAACCGGATGCTGGTACTCAGTGCGGGTATAAGTTTTGTTGCTCGATACACTTAGACAAATGATCGGTGACATCTTAAAGTGCTCTTTGTAAGTGGCTGAATTTACAAAGCACTTATAAAGTTTTCCGTGTAAATCACCAAAATTTTCAGGGATAGAAAAATTAGATTTATTTTTATTGTGCTCGATCAATAAAATACTGAAATCATAATCACGTACATAAGAGGAATAATTATTTCCGGCAACTCCTTCTATTTGCTGGCCAGTCTTACGATCAATAATATTTGTTTTTAAAACTTCAATCATCGGTAAATCGTTACTACCATTCTTATCATCAATACTCATTGTTACTGTGAGGATTTCAAGTTCTACAAGGTAACGATCCCCTTTTGGATTATCCAAATGAGCCAATGCATTGAATCGATTGTTAATCATATTTAATGCATTACGTAAGTTTTGCTGGCGACTAGCTCCTCTAGCCAAGTTTGCAAAATTGGTTGTTAAACGCGTTTTGCTTGAAGGGTGATAATTTTCATCTAAACAAGTGCTCTTTAGTGCGAATGCAAAATCATTTTGGATTGTATTCTGGGTATTTTCAATATTTTGCTTTTCGTTTATTCCCCTATCTTCTTGTATGTTCGCTTTCATCTGATGATAATATTTAGTTTTTTTACCCTGCAAATTTGAATATAAAAGATTAAATATTTTTATTTATACTTAAATTCAGTTAATTGTTCTTTTATACTACATTTTTAAAGATTATTAATCTTTAAACAAATATAATAATGAAGGAAAACAGATAAATATTCTTTAGTGACCTAAGATGGTTAGTTTAGAATTTCCCAGAGCGCTTCAAAAACTCGAAAAAGAAAACAATATCATTTATATTTGCCAAAATTTAAGACAGACATAGCAATGAATTTGATAGAAAATTTAAAATGGCGCTACGCCACAAAAGCTTACAGTAACATTAAAGTAACAGAAGAGAAGGTCGATCAGATCTTAGAGGCTATAAATCTTTCAGCATCTTCTTGCGGTCTGCAATCTTACCGTGTTTTTGTTGTAAGCAACCCGGAAATTCAAAAAAAATTAGGTGCTGATTCGTATAATGGACAGATTAGCTCTTGCTCTCATTTGTTGGTTTTTGCTGCATTCAATGATATGTCTTCGACTTACATTGACGATTATATGGCAATGACAGAAAAGCAAAGAGGTCTTGATGCTGGTGCCTTATCAGGATTTAGAAATGGATTGCATTCCTATTTCAGCGCTATTAACGCAGAGCAAAAAGCATTTTGGGCAGCCAAACAGGCTTATATTGCACTAGGAACTGCACTTATTGCAGCGGCAGAATTGAAAGTGGATGCCACTCCTATCGAAGGATTTAATGCTGCCATTATCGATGAGGTTTTGGGTTTGAAAGAAAAAGGGTTACATTCTACAGTTATCCTTGCTTTAGGATATCGCGATTCGGAAAAGGACTATATGGCAGCTACGAAAAAAGTTCGTTTACCTATAGACGAAATGATAACGAAAGTTTACTAATATAATGAGTTATGTTAATTATTACGGTAAAAGTATACCTTCAACCTTGTAGGCTTGAAAATAAGCTAATTTCTTTAAATCTTGCATAAAATGATTTGAAATTTGTTAAGTAGTCTACCACAGCCAAAAGGCGCCAATTGAATACAATTGGCGCCTTTTTTTATATATGTTACAAACTAAGAAAGTTTGACTCTGTTTTAAAAATCCAAAATGAGTTTGGAATTTCTTAATTTGATTTAACCATTTCTATTTAGCATTTATCAAATCACAATGAGATAAATTATTTCAAATTCGCATTAAAGAAATTTTCTAACTTATCGAAAGGAATTACATCTACTTTGTCATATAAATCAACGTGAACTGTATTTGGTATAATTATTAATTCTTTTGGTTCATTTGCCACTTTAAAAATGTCTTCACTAAAATATCTTGAATGTGCATTTTCGCCTGCGATTAAAAGCATTGGTCTTGGCGAAATTTCTTTTACATAAGCTAGTATTGGCATATTCATAAACGAAATAGGATTAGTTGTCAGCCAGGCTCCGTTTGAATTCAAAGAATTGACATGAAAACCACGCGGCGTTCTGTAATAATCAAAATATTCTTTTACAAATTGCGGTTCATCGCCTTTCAATGTTTCGGGTAAAATTCTTGGACCGGCTGCTGGTTTTTCATTTTCGGCATCCTTCCAACGCTGTTCGCCCAAAGTTTCCAGTGTTTTGCTTCTTTGTTCTGGAGTTACAGAATCATTATAGCCTTTTGACATTACTCTCGTCATATCATACAAGCTTGTTGTCGCAACGGCTTTCACTCGCTTATCAATCGCAGTTGCATTTAAGGCAAAACCTCCAAAACCACAAATCCCGATGATTCCAATTTTATTTCTATCTACATTTTTTTGCAATCCTAAAAAATCTACAGCAGCACTAAAGTCTTCGGTATTAATTTCTGGAGAGGCCAGATTTCTCGGTTCGCCCCCACTTTCTCCTGTGTAAGATGGGTCAAAAGCCAGAGCTATAAAACCACGTTCTGCCATTTGGTTCGCGTACAATCCTGATGATTGCTGTTTTACAGCTCCAAAAGGCCCGCTGATAGCTAATGCAGACCATTTTTTGTTTCCTGCGTTTTTCGGAAGATATAAATCTCCGATTAATGTAATGCCGTAACGGTTTTTGAAGCTCACTTTTTGACGAATTACTTTATCGCTTAATTGAAAAGTATAATGTTCTTTTGATGTATCCATTTTTTCTGAATTTTTATTTGACAATTGTTGTTTGGTCTGCGCTTTTAATTGTCCAAAAGACAAAACAAGTACAGCAATTATAAAGGTGATTTTTTTCATTTTTGATTATTTGCTTGATTAAACTCTTCATTTGTAACTGGTTTCAGCCACGTCACCTGTACATCTTCTTTAAAATTGGTGATGGCAATATGTGTCATAGATGTCTTCGCAGATGCTCCGTGCCAATGTTCTACATTTTCAGGTATGTTCACTACATCGCCTTTTGTTATAGCTCGTGCAGCCTTTCCTTTTTCCTGGTAAAAACCTGAACCTTCAATAACAATGAGCACCTGCCCTTTCGGATGTGTATGCCAGTTGGTTCTGGCGTCAATTTCAAAGGTTACTGCTCCAGCAGAAAATTCGTTGTTTTTATCTTTTGAAACCAATGGCGATAAAAACGCTTCGCCTGTAAACCACTCATTTGGTAATTTCTCTCCTTTCGGAAAAAGAGATATTGTATTTACTTTGTCCATTTTTTCTATTTTTTTATTGTTAAACCTCTCAAAATCATTATAATTATTTTATCAAAATTCCTTATAGGTATAATTAACCCCTCGAATTTACAGTCAAATGTGTCACCTGATCACTACTTTTGTTCTTAGTTCTTCTATCATATATTTCTCTGATACCCATAGTCACAATTGCTAATGTTCCAAAACTTGCTCCAACCCAGGGAATAGATTGAATACCCACATTTGCAATAAACCATCCGCTAATAATGGTTCCTGTTGAAACGCCAAGATTTCCGAATGAGGACTGAAGACTGTTGGCAAATTCTGGAGCTTCTGGAGCTGCATCAATCATATAAGAAATCGCAGTTAAAAATGCAGGTCCATACATAATTCCCCAAAAAACTACTATTATAATCTGCACATTAAAATTATTGCCTGAAAACTTCAAAATAGCGGGCAATACTATTGTTCCTAATGCGAAAAATGCTGTTGTGAGTGTAATGTTTTTTGATAATAACCTTCCGGCTAGCCAATTGGCAACAACTCCAGTTATTCCAAAAAGCAATAACATATAACTTATCTCCTGTCCAGTCATCCTTTTTACTTTTCCGAGATAGTCAGCAAAATAACTGTACGTTGAAAACCAGGCCGAAATTAAAAACACATTAAATACAACACTAATGACAAAGCGCGGTTTTTTTAATATTAGAAGCTGACTTCCATAAGATAGTTTTTCCTTCACAGTCATATTGGGTATAAAAACCATGATACCACCCAGAGCAATTAGGCTGACTAAACCCTGAATCATAAAACTGACTTGCCATCCATACAAGCTGGACATATAAGCCGCTAAAGGAATGATAGTTACCTGTGCCAAAGCAATACCGCCAATTACAATTCCCATCAATTTGTATTGCTCACTTTTGGGAGCACTGCGGATGATTGTACCAACTGCGGCTGAAAAGAAAACGGGCTGTAAAACGGCTGGTATGATTCGAAACAAAACCAATACCCAAAAAGGAGGAGCAAATGCTGAAACAATATTTGACAGTAAAAAAGTGAAACAGCCCCTATCATCATCTTTTTCCTATCGATCCCTGATGTAAAAAGAACCATAAACGGACCAATCAGGAAAATAGTCAATGCAAAAGCACTTAATAATAATCCAGCTTTATCTATTCCAATATTATAATAGGAAGCAACTTGCGGCAAGACTCCAATAATACCAAATTCAGTACTGATAATACCTATTACTCCCAGGCATCCTGCATAAGCTATATTCTTTAATCCTGCTGAATTATTATTGCTATTCATATCTTTTTTATACTACATTAAATTATAGTACAAAGATACTTCTGAGCAAATCTCATCGTGTAACGATTATCAAACCAAAGATTAAGAAATTCAAACTTCTGCCAAGCGAAATGAAGAGGGATTAGTGCCGGTGTTTTTTTTGAAGAAATTATTAAAGTAGGTTGGATAATCAAATCCAAGTGCGTAACCAATTTCAGAAACACTCCAATCAGTATGCTGTAAGAGCGCTTTAGCTTCTGTTATAATCCGCTCGGTAATATGATTCGTTGTCGATTTTCCTGTAACCTCTTTTACGGCTCGATTCAGGTAATTGACATGCACATTCAAATGTTTTGCGTAATGTTGTGCTGTTCTTAATTGAAGCGGATTGGAAGTAGTTTCAATTGGAAACTGTCTTTCCAACAATTCCAAAAATACAGATGCCAATCTGGAAGATGCATTCTTATTTTGTTCGAAATTTTGAGAAGGCTCCATCTTTAAAGATTCATGGATAATGAGGCTGATGTAATTTCGAATCAGCTCATCTTTAAAAACATAATCACTTTCTTGTTCGGCAATCATTTTATGAAAAATAGTATTGAGAAAACCTCTTTGCTCTTCTGTGATTTTCAAAACAGGTGTTCCGCCAATTTTAAAAAAAGAAGACTGCTGAAGGCTTTCAGAACGTTCGGAGTTTTTAAAAAACTCTTCTGAAAATAAAATAGTATAGCCAATATAAGTTGTAGAAATAGTTTCCCATGAATACGGAATGTGCGGATTTCCAAAAAAGAGAATCGTACCTTCCTGCTCATAGGTTTTGTCAGAATAATGAATCTTGCTTTTCCCAGTAGTAAGGCAGATTTTATAAAACTCCTTTCTGCTGTAAGTTCTGGTTTCACTGCCATCATCTTCTATCTGGAATGCTTTAAAGCCCTGCAGTTTCAGTTCGTTATTAAACTTGGAAACTTCTCTTATGATCTTCTCTTTCATTTTACAAAGTTAAGAAATTCAAACATATTAAAATCTCTTAATCTAAATTTTACTCCAAAACACTTTGTTTGAGCTCCAATTTACATTCAATCTTTTGAAAAGATTCTCTGCACTCGATAGAATAGCCGCAAAATGTTTTTTTAATTGATACTTTTGATTCCGCTATTGATTACTATTTCATTAAAAGATTAATTTAGAACGACTGATAACCTAAATATGAAAGAAGATTACATAAAACGAATTAATAATGTATTATTATTTATTGACCAAAATTTAGATCAGGAACTGAGTTTGGAAACTATAGCTAAAATTGGAAATTACTCACCATTTCATTTGCACAGAATTTTTAAGGCAATTACAAATGAAACTATAAATGAATACATTACCCGCAAAAGAGTTGAAAAAACAGCATTAATACTTATACATAAAAAAGAGATTACAATCTCTGAACTTTCATTACAATACGGCTTTAACAGCAACTCTTCTTTTACCAGAACTTTTAAGAAATTTTACGCATTAAGTCCTACCGAGTTCAGAAAAAACCA
This sequence comes from Flavobacterium tyrosinilyticum, assembly GCF_023656565.1. Lineage (GTDB taxonomy): Bacteria > Bacteroidota > Bacteroidia > Flavobacteriales > Flavobacteriaceae > Flavobacterium > Flavobacterium tyrosinilyticum. The sequence continues at coordinate 1,283,283 of NZ_JAMOKG010000002.1, read as the reverse complement.
CTCAAACAAATTTAGCAAGATCGGTAAAATGGATAGCAAGAATGGACAAGAAAATGGAATTTTTGACCAATATATTTGCAACATTAATAATCTTAAAAATTGGATTAAAATGAAAGCAAAAATTGAAATTAAAGAAATGCCAAAATTAGATCTTGCCTATATTACACAAATTGGCCATAACGGAATGCAAGATGCTTATTCAAAATTAATTAAATGGGCAACTCCAAAAGGGCTTTTAGAAAATGAAAACTTAAAAGTAGTTACCATTTACCACGATAGTTTTAAAATAACAGAACCTGAAAAAGTTAGAATGAGTGCCTGCATTTCGTTGAAAGAAAAAGTTGAAGTTGATGGGGAAATTGGATTAACTACTATTGAAAAAGGTAAATTTATTGTTGGACATTTTGAAATTCAAATAAACGAATTTGAAAAATCATGGAGCGGTCTTTTTATTTGGATGAACGAAAACGGATATAAAAAAGCTGATCGAAATCCTTATGAAATTTATTATAATGATTTCAATGAGCATCCGGAAAAAATGAGCATCGTAGATTTTTGCATTCCAATTGAATAAATCAAAAGAAAACTATTAAAAAGTTAAAACTTTCGTTTTAACTTTTTTTAGTCTTTACTAAAGCTATGAAATCAGGAAACTGTATTTTATTGCTTATTTTAAGATAACTACATCACCATTTCTTAAGATTTACTTAAGATATTCATCCTCACTTACAATTGATTCATTGAAAGCAAGATCACATCATTTTGATTTTCAAACTATTGCACCTCAATTAAAACTAAGTTATCCAGCCATTAGCAGTAAATCATAATTTATAGATTGCATAAACAGCACTATTTACTTATTTTTGGCTATTTTAATTAAGTCTAAATAAGTAATAATGAAAAATTATCTACCCGTATTGCTGTTGCTTCTCGCAGCAGGTTCTCTATCCGCACAACAAACTAACTCAAATACAGTTCAAGATACCATTAAATCAAAATCTGATAATGAACTTAATGAAGTTGTAATCTCTGCAACAAGACAGCCTGAAAGCCTTGATCAGGTTCCCTCTTCAGTAACTCTTATTTCTAAAAAACAGCTCCAGCAACAATTAAGCATAAGTACCAATCTAAGTGACATATTAGGGGCTTCCGTACCGGGACTTGGATTTAGTACCAACAGAACCTCGAACCTTGGACAGACCCTCAGGGGGCGACGTGTCTTGGTAATGATTGACGGTATTCCCCAATCTACACCATTAAGGGATGGTGCTAAAGATATTCGCTCTCTGGACCCTGCAGCATTAGAACGCGTGGAAGTTATAAAAGGGGCAACCGCCATTTACGGTAACGGTGCTGACGGAGGTTTAATAAATTACATCACTAAAAAGGCTGATCAAAATAAAGTCTTCAGCGGAACTACTGAAGCTGGCAGCGCCTTTTCACTAATTAAACCAAAAGAGACCGCTGGATTCTTTGTATCACAGCTTTTCAGCGGAAAGGTCGATAAATTTGACTATGTTGTTAGCGGGCGTTATGAAGAAACAGGGCTTTACCGTGATGCAAAAGGAAGAATTCTATCACCAGAATATGGTATGAATGACCTTAGAAACTGGAATGCATTTGCAAAACTTGGCTACGACTTCAATTCAGATAACCGTCTTGAAGTTATGTATAATTATTACAAAAGCACTCAGGTTACTGATTACATAGCACAAGCAGGTGTTTATGGGAATTTTGACAGACCGACCATCGGCGTTAAAGGACAAAGACCGGGAGAACCTGAAGGAACTCCTTACAACCACAATGCAAGTTTAACCTATACAGGAAAGAATATTATGGGCCATAGCGATCTGAGCGCTGTTTTATATTTTCAGGATTATCTGACTTTGATCAATTACAGCGATTTCTTCGAAAATAACGGACAGCCTGCAACACAGAGTAAAAAATTGGGGTTTCGTCTTAATATGAACAGTCCTTATGAAGTGAACAATCTTATCAACGGGAGCGTAACCTATGGACTTGACATTCTCTCAGATATTACAGATACCCATCTGACCGATGGCAGACTGGTTATTCCAGAAATGAAAATGTCTAACCTGGCTCCTTATTTCCAGATCAAAAATATGTTTGAGCCTAATTTAGTATTAAAAACCGGATTAAGACTGGAGAATGTTCATATTAATGTACCAGATTACACGACAATTGCAATCCGTAATTATGTAACAAGCACTTATGTAGGCGGCGGCGTGGCAGTTAACGGCGGAGATTTGAACTTTAATACGCTGATGTTCAATGCAGGACTTCGTTATACTAAATGGAATGCTTTCAAGCCTTTTGCCAGCTTCTCGCAAAGTTTCAGCGTAGCAGACCTAGGTCTTGTGCTGCGTGCGGCTAAAGAAAACACCGTCAGCAATACTTCAATTAAAGCAGTAGTGGCCAATAACTACGAAGTTGGATTCTCAGGGGCTATTTCGGATTTATCCTATGAAGGAGCTGTTTTTTACAGCACTTCTAAACTGGGCGCCTCTTATGCATATATAGATGGAAATCCGCAGATCTCCCGCTCACCAGAAAAAATATACGGTTTTGAATTTGGAGCAAAATACAGATTTCATCCAAAATTTGACCTTGGTGCAAACTACTCCTATACCGAGGGCAAACGTGAAACTGCCACAGGTGATGTATACCTTGGAGGAGACCGTATCAATCCGCCAAAATTAACCGCTTTTGCCGTTTACAGACCAATAGAAAACTGGTCAATCTTTACCCAAATGATAAATACTTCAGGCAGAGACAGATTTGAACCGGTAAACGGCGCATATACATATGGTACAGGTCCTATTAAAGCATTTACTGCTTTTAATTTTTCTACAAGTTATATTTTCAAAGAAAAAACAACTTTACGTGTGGGAATAGAAAATTTATTTAATAAAGATTACTTCTCCGTAATATCACAGTGGCAGGTCAATAATATGAGTTACGTTAAAGAAAATGGAACTCGTATGACGGTAAGTCTTTCACATTCATTCTAAAATACATTACTCGAATTATATAGAGTTTAAGGCAAATCCTTAATAAATTGTTACCTTGTTTTTTTATTTTTTTTTTGATCAAAAGCTGTCCTTTACGGACAGCTTTTTTTTTAATGATAATAATTTATTTTAGGTAGGCTTACTAATTCCTAAGTTTTCATTTTTATAAACTTTATAGATCTTTATGTAATAATATTGTTGACTTTTTTGATAGTACAAAGTTCCTTCAATAATTCATTTGGAATAGTACACATATTACTGCTATTATTACCATTTTTACTGATTTGAATACTCAGTCTAACTAATTAACAATCTGCGTAGTATATTTGTATTACATTTAAATAAATATTGAACTGCTGTTAAACTATTGTGTTCGCTTTTATGACAGGCAGTTTATAACCAGAGAAAATATTAATACTGATATTTTATCAAAATTTGAAAATCTGTTAAATGATTATTTCCAATCAGAAATTGCTCAGGATACTGGTCTGCCTCTGGTAGGATATTTTGCCGATCTTTTAAATCTTTCTCCTAATTATTTTGGTGATTTAATAAAAAAAGAAACGGGTAAATCTGCTCAGGAACACATTCAATTGAAATTGATTAACTTAGCCAAAGAGAGGATTTTTGATACCAATAAATCAATAAGTCAGATCGCATTTGAATTGGGTTTTAAATATCCTCAACATTTTAATCGAATGTTTAAAAAAAATACCGGCTACACGCCCATCGAATACCGAAATTTAAACTAAAACTATTGCAAATTTCTATTTAAAAGATAACGAATGCTTGAAAATTTTCCTTTTTATTTAGGTTTAATAATCATTATTTTACTGCTAATTATGCTGGCTGATAAAATAAAAGTAGCCTATCCTGTATTGCTGGTATTAGCAGGGTTATTCATTAGTTTTATTCCAAAAGTTCCCTTAATAGAAATCGAGCCTGATCTTATATTTTTGATATTTCTTCCCCCATTATTATACGAAGCTGCTTGGTCTGTTTCTTGGAAAGAAATGTGGCGCTGGAGGCGTATTATTACAAGTTTTGCCTTTATAGTCGTTTTTCTATCTGCACTTTCAGTAGCGTTAGTGGCCAATTATTTTATTCCTGGATTTTCTCTTGCGCTTGGTTTTTTATTGGGCGGAATCGTATCTCCTCCAGATGCGGTTAGTGCAGGTGCAATTTTAAAATTTGTGAGAGTTCCTAAAACGATGTCCTCTATACTAGAAGGTGAAAGTCTATTGAACGATGCTTCCTCATTAATTATTTTCAGATTTGCAATGATAGCCGTTGCAACAGAGCAGTTTGTATTTTACAAAGCCGCAATAAGCTTTAGCTGGATGATTATTGGTGGGGTTGGAATCGGTTTACTCATAGGATGGCTTTTTATGAAAGCCCATAAATATTTACCCACAAGTGCTAATGTTGATATTGTTTTATCTCTCCTTACACCTTATGTCATATATCTCGCAGCCGAAGAAGTACATAGTTCTGGTGTATTAGCGGTAGTAAGCGGAGGTTTACTTTTATCCAACAACAGGCATCGTTTTTTGAGCAGCAGATCTCGCATACAAGGAGTAAATGTATGGGAAAGTCTTTGTTTTATTTTAAACGGACTGGTTTTTATGCTGATTGGATTAGATTTACCTCAAATTACTTCAGGACTAGAAGATATCAGTATCGCTGCCGCTGTTGGATATGGCGTTTTAATTACTGTTGTTTTAATAATAAGCCGATTATTATCTGCCTACGGCGCTGTCGTCGTCACATTAATTGCCCGTAATTTTATCACAGTTGCTGATACAAGAAATCCTGGATATAAAACTCCATTTATTCTTGGTTGGACCGGCATGAGAGGTGTCGTTTCTTTGGCTGCCGCATTATCTATTCCGGTATATTTAAACAATGGAAACGGTTTTCCGCAACGAAATCTTATTTTATTTATCACTTTTATCGTCATCCTTTTGACTTTATTGATTCAAGGATTAACACTACCATATTTTATAAAAAAAATAAAACTGCCAGCAATCTATGATCCGCTTTCTCGCGAAGAAGCCAGTACTATTTTACGGAAAGATCTTTCTGAATATGCTTTAAATTATTTAAAAACAACTTATCAAGATCAGCTTGAAAGTAATACATCATTACAGCAGCTCATTCAAAAATGGGAACATCACAGCAAAGGAATTGATGATGAATCGATTGGAAATGAACTCAAAAGCATTTATCTTGATTTAATAAATCATCAGAGACAATGGTTAATTGATAAAAACAAGGAAGACCAAAGTATAGATGAATCGATCATTAGAAAACAAATGTATTATTTAGATCTTGAAGAAGAAAAACTAATTCATTTTTAAGATCACATTATAAGTGAATATGACATCTTTTCTATCGTAAAAAAATTAAGACAGGTCTTTATTTTAATTACCATCAATTATGACAAAAATCTTTTAAGATTTATTGTATAAATCTGTTATCAAAAATTGTTTTTTGTTTTTAAGTCAATTTTATTCGAAATTAGTTTTTATCTCTTTCTACCAACCTTCTTTGAGTCCATCTTGAAGGGCAATATTATATTTCTTGACATTAAACCTATAAATATGAGGTGCTTTATGTGCTTTGCCTTCCATTCTTGGTTCATCCATTTTATCCAGAATATCATAACCAATCATTTTTCTATAAAAATTTCCTCTATTTAGTTTCTTGCCGAGAATAATTTCATAAAGTCTCTGTAATTCCGGCATTGTAAATTCGTCGGGAAGAAGATTATAGCCAATGGGTTTATAATTAAGTTCTTTACGAAGATTTAGTAAGGCCTGATCTAAAATAATTCGATGATCCATCATCATATCAGGAAGGTCATTAATATCGATCCATTCGCAGACACTTGAAAAAACATCTGTAACAGGATTTACTTTTTCATAATCAGCCAAAGCATAAAAACCTAAAGAAATGAAACGCTGTTTATTCCACAACCCATCTTCATAATCCTTAAAGAAATCTTCGCTTCTATTGGCATCTGCAAAGACGCTAAACTGCTGCAAGTAAATATCATTTGCGCCAGTTCTGTCTGCCAAAATTCTTTTCGCAGCTTCTTTTATATCTTCCTTTTTTCTAATATATCCGCCGGGCAATGACCAAAGTTCCTGATCTTTTAATTTTACCAATAATACTTTCATATTAGAAGTATTGTAGCCAAAAACAGCACAGTCAATTGACAGATGTGGCAAATATTCATTCCAAGCTATTTTGGAAAATTCTAAAACAAGTTCCTTCAATGAGTTTTCCATTTATATAACTATATCTTTTATTTACTATACTCGACGTCACTAACTTGTTCCAGCCACACTGTTTCTCCTTTTTCTCTTCCTGTTATTGCAACCTGAACAAATTTGGCATCTACACTCGCACCATGCCAATGCGCAATATTAGCTGGACATTTAATGACATCTCCTTTATTTACCATAATTTTCGGGCTTCCTTTTTCCTGATAATAACCCACTCCATCGAGAGCCAGTATAATTTGTCCCGCAGGATGACTGTGCCATTTCGTTCTTGCGCCGGGTTCAAACGTTACACTTCCAACAGCATTTTGATTAATACTGTCTGCCTGCGCCAAATTATTGAGCCAGACTTCTCCTGTAAAATTATTATTTGTGATTTTTTCCCCTTTTTTAAAAATCATATTATCTATCTGTTCTTCTTTTTTATTACTGCATGACATTATTCCTATTGCAATGCAGAATGTAAAAACTATAACTCTGCCTTTTTTTAAATTCATTTTCTGCATTTTTCTTTAGTTTGTTAAATGATGAAACTAGACCTGACTAATAATCTTAAAGATTACTATTAATGCAATCATCAATATTATTTTTTAAACCTTGTTTTTAGCACTTCTTCTAGCTCTTTTTTCGCAGCCTTTGCTGCTTTATTACCAGCTGCTGCTCTAATTTCGCCCACAAATTCTTTTAACTGACTTGGAGAAAAGCCAACATTCAGGCAAATATTTAAATGCGATTGAAGCATCGGTTCTGCATCTCCTATAGTAGCAATTACAGAAATGGTTACCAATTCTCTTTCAGTATAAGTTAAAACATCACGTTCAAAAATATCTGCAAAAAGATGTTCTTTCAGAAAAGTATCTATCTCTGGCGAAAATGCTGAATAACCAGTTTTCGGGCCATCCTGCTTGGCTCCTGTCAGTTTTTCTAAGATTGCTTTGCCTCTTTCATATTTACTGCCTTCGTCTTTTATTGCAGATGCTTCGGAGCCAACGACATCAGTAATACCTTTTGCTTTTCGGTCGTCCAGTACAATCATAAAAGTCTGTAATCCTCGAATACTTCTCGGGAATCCGCAATAAGCATAAAGATGAACCAAACTTTCTTTGATCTGATTAATTGTTAAACCCGCATCTAATCCTGTATTTAGTTCTTCTTTAAGTTTAATTAAATCGCCTTTTGCAGTCACAGCAGCAATTCTAACAATCGCTTTTTGTTTATTATCTAAACTTTTAATTGTATCCGTTTGAGCTTCCATTGTTGTTGAAGTTAGTATTGCTATTGTAAATAATATGGATTTTAAAAGTGTTTTCATTTTCATTGAATAATTAATTAACCATTTTTATTTTCTTCAGCCAATTTTGGATTTCAACCTGAACTTGTTTTTCTTTTTCGCCTTCCATTACAAATAAAATTCCATCTCTTTCAATGCCACCTTTGACTGAGAAGCCTTCTAAAACACTGCTTTTTGCACATAATTCTTTAACCGTTTGAAAACTGCTGCCAACTCCATATCCTGCATTGGTATTGAAAGGAATAACCGTTTTTCCTTCCAAATTATATTCTTTTAAAAAGCTTTTCATTGGAGGCGGCAGCTGCATACCCCAAGTTGGAAAACCCACAAATACCATATCAAATTTTTCAACATTGGTTATTTTGGTTTTTAGAGGAGGTAGAAAACCTATTTCATTTTCTTTGGAAACCTGACTCACGATTTCTTTGTAATCTTCGGGATACGGTTTTTGCAATTCAAGTTCTACTAATGCACCGCCGACATTTTTATGAATGATTTCAGCAACAGCCTTGGTATTTTTAGTGCGCGACAAATACACAATCAATATGTTTTTATCTTTGGACAATTCTGCTTTATTTTGAGTTGATTCCTGTGCTTTACTACAACTTGAAAATAAGCAGATCAATACAGTTATTATATACAAGAATGTTGTTGATTTTTTCATCGTATTAAGTTTAGCAAAATTATTTATCCAATCCTTTCTCTTTGAGCCATTCAGACATAAGATCAGCTATTTGAACATTATTCAAATCGGAGAAAGGAAAGTGTGTATTGCCTGTAATGCCCATTTCAGGAAGATGAACCACAGTAACATCTCCTCCTTTTTTGTTTACAGCATCACGCCATAATCTTGCCATTTCCAAGCGTGCGCGCCATCCGTCTGCACCTGAATTTTTTGATGGTTTATCTGGAATATTATCCCCATAATAAATTACTATCGGAATTTTGGTCAGCTTCATAAAATCTTCTAGTGGGATAGCTGTGGCTTCAAGAGCACCTGCTGAACTTGCAATTGGAGACGGAACTTCGCCTTCTGGAAATAGAAATCCGCTGCCTGGTTCGTACGATACAATGGCTTTCACATTTTGATTCTTAATAGCCGTAATCCAGCCCATACCTCCAGAATGAGAATGAGTAACGAGAATTGCTGTACCAATTTTATTAAAAAGTTCAGAAGCTGCATCTGTAGTAACCTTTATATCAATTGCTCCTAGATTCGGAGTCATCGCTCTAAAGTATTGATTAAGTGCTTCAGGATCATGGGAAAATTGAACACCATCAAAATAATTGGGCCAAATCCCAACACGAAAAACACCAAACCACTGCTGTTCATCAGGAACTGGTTTTATCGAAGCTTCTGAAGTACTTCTACCTGCATTTCCTCTTCTTGGCTGATCTATTAAATAAACAGGAAATTTTCTGCGAAGAAAAATATTCTGAAATCCTTCACGTCCGTCTGGTGTAGTTTCCCAAGTTTTAGAAAACTGACCTATTCCGTGCCACATTACCAAAGGATATTGGCGCGTTTTGGCTGGTATTTGATAAAAAACATAAGCATGATCTCCTCTAAAAGTCTGTCCGTCGGGAGCAATATTATAAGGATCAAAAGTACCTGGGTTCTCAATTACGGTTCCTCCTACTGCAAAACTTCCTTGTTCTTCTATAATTAATGGCTTTTGCTTTATTTTTTTCTGAGCTGTAATTGATGAACTTCCTATTATAAGTAATAATCCGTATAATAGGCAGAATTTAATGTTTTTATTTTCCATTCTATTTTTCCTCATTTTTTCAAATTTATTGCCCAGGTGTCATTAATTTAGTAAATGACAATGAGCCTAATTTCCATTCCTTCCTTTCTTTTATATATACTTCTGTTACAATAAATGGATTCGTAACTTCATTTCCTCCCACTACTGCTACTAGTGTGAGTTTACTTAAAAGTATCGCCGTATCACCAATAATATTTACCGAAACTTCGTGAACGTCTGCTTTCTTGTAATGAATTCCTCCACTTTTAATCACATTGATTTCCTGAGTTTTACCCCAACTTCCTCCCATATGAACAAAAACAGATTTATCATCAAACAAAGGCGTGAGTTTATCGACATTCTTATCGGCCATCCATTGCCATTTTTGTTTCGAAAGTTGTATTACTTCTTCTTCAACAGCAGTATTTTGTGCAAAAGAATGGTTTGCCATTAGAATAAGTATAAGCAGTCCAAAAAGTGATTTTTTCATAATATTGTTAATTTTTAATTCCCGTATTTTTGGAAACATTATCTATTTAATTTTCTCTCACTCAACCACTTTACCATATTGGGATCTCTGTGATCGAAAAACAGACTGGCATTGGTATCTAAAGTTTGAATAGCATTCAGATCTTCATTTGATAATTCAAAATCAAAAATGTTGAAATTTTCTTCCATTCTTTCTTTACGAACCGATTTCGGAATAGCAACAACTCCTCTTTGAGTTAACCATCTCAGAATAACCTGCGCTGTAGATTTATTATATTTTTGAGCAACTGCTGTTAGAATTTCATTTTGGAAAATATCATTTTTTCCTTCAGCAAAAGGTCCCCATGATTCAATTTGAATATTATTTTCCTCAAGGAACTTTTGCGTTTCATTCTGCTGATGAAACGGATGTGTTTCGATTTGGTTGACCGCAGGAACAAATCCTGTATTAGCAATTAAATCCATAACTCTGTCAGGATGAAAGTTCGAAACGCCGATTGCTTTTACTTTTCCTTCTTTATATAATTCCTGCATGGCACGCCAAGAACCATAGATATCGCCATAAGGCTGATGGATTAGATACAAATCAAGATAATCTAATTGTAAAAGATCTAATGATTTCTGGAAAGCTGTTTTTGTATTTTCATAACCCGCATCACTTACCCAAAGTTTTGTAGTTATAAAAAGTTCTTCTCTTGCAATTCCGCTTCTTTTAATACCTTTTCCCACAGCTTCTTCATTCATGTAAGATGCTGCTGTATCAATTAATCTGTAACCCGTTTCAATTGCATCCACTACTGCCTGTTCGCATTCTGCCATATCCTGCATTTGAAAAACACCAAACCCTAAAATGGGCATTTCAACACCATTGTTTAATTTTATATTGTACATTGTAATATGATTTATAATTCTATTATTACAAATTTCCGAACTAAATACGACGGCATTGGTATACGAATTACTGAATTTCCTACCAAGATTACTGATTGAGAGTAAACCGAAATTTAAACTGCTGTTAATTGATTAAATTTGTGTAATAAACAATGAAAAACATGGAACAGGTATTTAATTTCGAAACCATTAGCGAATACAATGATTTTAATAATCATGAAACGCTGCATCCATTAGTTAGTATAATTGATTTTTCTAAAGCAAAAGAAAGAACTGGTTCTAAAATGAATTTTGAACTGTATTGCATATTCCTGAAACAGGTAAAATGCGGAGACTTAAAATACGGTCGCAATTATTATGATTATCAGGAAGGAACTTTAGTATTTATATCTCCGGGACAGACGATTGATGTAGAAAACAAAGTAGATTATTACCAGCCTGTAGGACATGGATTGGTTTTTCATCCCGATTTAATCCGAGGTACAACACTTGCTAAAAGTATTAGTGAATATAGTTTTTTTGGTTACAATACTAGCGAAGCTTTGCATTTGTCCGAAAAAGAAAAACAACTTGTTTTTGACTGCTTTAATAAAATTGAAATTGAATTAAAACAATCTATAGATAAGCACAGTAAAAAGCTTATTGCTTCTAATATTGAGTTGTTTCTGAATTACTGCGAAAGGTTTTACGACCGCCAGTTTATTACCAGAGATACTACCAATAAAGGAATTGTTGAAAAATTTGAAGAACTATTAAATAGTTATTTTTCTTCTGAAAAACCAAATACAATAGGACTCCCATCTGTTGCCCATTATGCAGGGGAGCTTAATTTGTCTCCAAATTATTTTGGTGATTTAATTAAAAAAGAAACAGGAAAATCTGCTCAGGAATACATTCAAAATAAAATTATTGAAACGGCAAAAGACAAAATATTTGATTCTACAAAGACCATCAATGAGGTGGCTTATGAATTAGGATTTAAATACCCACAGCATTTTACTCGTTTTTTCAAGCAGCATGTTGGCAGTACTCCTAATGAATACAGGGTAATGAATTAAGAAAAAAAAAGCTTGCAATAAATGAATGAAAAATTAAGCGCTAATTTAAAAAAGGTTAATTCCTAGGAATTAACCTTTTTTTTATGCCATCATCTTATAACCTATTAATATCTTAAAACTATATTTAAAAAAAAGTGGCAGAATTTTAAAAAACTGCCACTGGAAAGATATAATTCTAATGTAAAATTAAAATATTATTTTTTTGGATGTCCTACCCCCGTCTTCAAAAAATACCCTGATTAGGAATACTTGACTGCCGGAGTTGATGCTATCAATCTCTAAATCAAATGCTTTTAGCTGCGCAATATTGTAAATCAGCCTCCCTGCCGCATCATAAATTGAAACTTGCTCCATAGCGGTCTTATAAGATCTTAATGTGATAACCTTATTTTTTGAAGCAACTATTAGATTTTCGGGATCATTATCAAATTGAGCATTCCCCAAATTTGCCTTGGCAGTATAGCGAATTATGAAACGATCTACAAAAGTTCCTTTTTCTGTTGAAAATGTATAAGCGCCTTTTTTCAAATTATGCATAATACCGGTCTCCTTATCCTCTAGATAAATATCCTGATCAGTTAAATCGCCATCTGCATGATCAATTGAAATGTTTAAATCTCCGACAATTTCAGATCTGTAACCAAGAGGAACTGTATCGCTGAGAAGAAACGGCAGACCACGTGCCTGAATCACCAGTTTCTTTCCTTCGTTAATGCTGTAAAAATCCGCATATTTATTTGCATCCAAGGAAACAGCATCATAATTAAAATCAAAACCATTAGTTGCTCCTTCTATATAACCAAGTAAAAGCTGTTTAAAAAGACCTTCATTATTAGTCAGATTAAGCCAGACCCGGTGTATTTCAATTGGGGGAACATCCTTGTAATGTAACATGGATTGATAACTGTTTTGAAATACAGGCTTGCAAAAAACAGAATGGGCATTTAGAGAGTTTAATAACACAAAAGAAATTAAAAGTATAAAATTTGATGAGTATTTTTTTTTCATATCGTATAATTTAATAAGTAGTAAGTGGGTAAATAAATTTGATGTTCTTTACTCTAAAATAATTTTAAACAATCGATTATATTTTCGCTGCAATTAGGAGAGTAAATTATAATTTGAAAAAAAACAGGAGGTGAATTTGAGTTTACAGCCATAAAAAAAGATGTTTGATTAGTAGGATTTAGCACTATGCTTAAAGTAAATTTATAATTGAACACTAAAAATTCATTTATATTTATAGCTCTAAAAGTTATAAATATCCCACTCACAAGGGAGAACAAGCTGTAAAAACATGCTTTTATAGAGACCGAGACGGAATCAGAAAATTCTCTATAGTTTCAATCACTGGCATGTAAGCCAGTAATTGAATTTCTATATCTATTAAGACTGTAAGTTTTTACTATACAAACAGCTTTTAGATTATTGATATTGATTCAATTCAATCTCAGAAGGATTAAGTAAAAAGAATCATAAACTTCCCCCAAAAAGCCTATCAACATCTTAAATAGAAGTGTCTTTTATAACAATTACAAATTTGATTGATTTAGTGGCATAATTACAAGATCACAAGGGAGTAAAATATTCTTAATAGTTATAATATTTAACTTCAAAGGTCTTTTTTACGGTACAATCGAAAATATATAACAGCAGTAAATTATCGTTATCTGTGTTATAAATAATCCAAATTCTTTAAATCTTACGCAAAATAGTTCTCATTTTGTAACAGAGAGTCACTAATAGAGACAAATTATAGTTGTGGCTTTTTTTACCATAACTGAGTGCTGTTCTTCTCTGGCTCATTAGTTTAAATTGTTACTTTTACGGAGCTGTTAACTTGAAAAAACCTCATAAAAAAATATAACCATTTAAAACTATGAAAAATAGATTCCTTTTAATTTTTTTACTGTCTTCTATCTTTTGTCTGGCCCAGAGCTCGCAAGCAGAAAAGATTAATATTAAAATTTTGATTGATAGTGCGGCCAATAGAATGATTAAAAAACCTCTAATACATTCTACTTCAATCGCAATAGTTTATAAAGGGAAAGAGTTTATTGGTCATTATGGAGAATTAGAAAAAGGAAAAAATAATTGCCCTAATAATGAAACCATTTATGAAATTGGTTCTTTAAGCAAAACATTTGCAGGAACACTTACAGCAGAAGCAGTGAGCCAAAATAAACTGAATATTGAAGAGGATATCCAGAAATATTTACCCGAAGATTATCCAAATTTAAAGTACGGAAAACAGCCTATTCTTATAAAGCACTTACTCTCACATACAAGCGGATTACCAAATATGCTCCCATTGGAAGCCAATACAATTCTAGAAAATTTCACCAGCCACGATACTCCAGCAAAAATCAATGAACTTTATAAGAACTATAGCGAAAAAGATTTTTTAAGAGATCTTCATAAAGTCAAAATTGATTCGGTTCCAGGTTATAAATATCAGTATTCAAGTGCAGGCAGCCAACTTATAGCTTTTGTTTTAGAAAAAATTTATAAAACAAAGTACGAAAAGCTATTAACAGATTACCTGATAAAAAACATGGCCATGCAGAACACCAAAATCATCCTTTCTGCTCAGGAAGCCAAAAAGCTTGCGGTAGGCTATCATAGTGACAATCCTGTAATCACGACACCAATGCCAGAATTACCATGGGGCGCGTCGGGCAATATAAAATCAACAATACCTGATATGGCTAAATATATTAAGTTTCAGTTGAAGAATAATAAAGTTGTAGCCGAATCACATCAACCAATTGTAAAATTTGACAAGGAGTTTAGTATTGGTTATTTCTGGAATATTGCAACAGATGATAAAGAACTGGGAACCTTTTACCTTCATCATGGTGGAGTGCCACGTTCTCAATGTTATATTTATATAGTTCCGAAATATGATCTAGGCGCATTCATTATTACAAATCAAAGTGGTAACGAGACAGCGAGAATTATGGAAGAGACATTAAATGAAATATTCGAAAAAAATAAAAGCAACCGAAAAAAATAACTAAAATTAGTAATGCTTTACGATATTATTAAAAAGCTCATTATAATAAATGAGCTGTTTTTCAAGATTTCTTGCAAGGTATTATTAACGTATCAAATATTCTTATTTTAATAGAATCCTTTCTGTAATTGCTTTGTTTGAAGAAGCCTCAATTCCGGTAACTTCGGCATACTTTACGTTTGGTAGCCAAAAGGAACCTCCTTCAATACGCACAAATATTTTTTCTACTTGTATTCTTTTCTGATTTACACTTACAAAAACATGATATTTTTGATCTGAATCTATCTTTTTCAAGGTTAAAGGCAACTTTTTATACGATACAAATTGAAGCTCAAATTCCTCATTATTCAAGATTTTGCTTTCTATTCCGTAGGCAAATTTGCGTTGTATATAATTAAAGTCTTTCTTCTCTCCTTTCTCAGCATATCGAATCCAATATCCTTTTATCGGATTCTCTTTATCTATTTTTCCATTTTCTTGGTAATTTATGGCATAAATAGCAGTGTTTATATTAGGATCTCGCTGAATGTAAAATAGCATATTATCTATATTCTTGGGCGTTGGAAAATTTAATGGCGATAGATTTTTAGATTGTGCCAATAGATTTTCAGAAACTATATTTACTAAGATCGTTATAACGATTAGTGATTTTGTAAAATATTTAAATGATAATTTATTCATAAACGGAATATTTGTATGAAGTGTTGGGTGCATTTATTTTAACACATAGAAACATAGCTACAGGATGGCTACAAAAGGCGTTTCACTTGCTTAAAACAAACATAGCTATGTGTTAAGAAACTAGTTTCTTTTTAATATTCTTTTTACACATCTAATTCCGAAGCTTCTTAACTATGTTTCTATGTGTTAAAACAATCACACCCAAAAGATTAATTTGATTTGATTATATCCTGTTTGTGTTTTGTCTTAAAAACCCAATATTTTATCAGTGGGTAATTAAATCCATAAGAAACAAAACTGTCGGTGATTAATCTTCCGATTCGGTAATCAATTTGAAATACTTTTTGCAAAATAAGCGTACCAGATGACTTTAAAGAAATGCTTCCTAATACAACCAACGCAAATTTAAAAAGCTGACTATTAATGCGGCTACTATAACCAAATTGATTTTTAAATACCCAAAATCTATTGATGCTGAAATTAATAATGGCACCAATGGTTCCTGAAATTAAAATAGAAAAGGTAAAATGCAGCTTACATACTTCTGTTAATAGAATCATTAAACCATAATCGGTAATACCACCTAAAAATGCCGCAACTTGCGCCTGCAGAAAAGTGACAATCGCTTTTTTCTTGAACATTTCAGCCTTGGTTTTTATCTTTTAAATCACCCAACTTTAAGAGTTTCAAGCTGTCTATGGTATTGATTATAAATAACGTAATGGTGATTAAGCCTGCCAAATAAGTTATTGATCCAGGAAATAAAACTTCTATAATTAAAATTAAAGCAATAATAAATCGAAGCTCTGTTGGACCAACTAAGCCAGAATCTATACTGTATTCATTTGTAATTTTGTAGCGCAACTGACTGATGATAATCGACCAGCCATACAATGCAACAAAAGCAAAGGCTAATACTTGTGTGCCATTTTTAGCATAAATGTAATAGCCAAAGCCTATAAGTACAATACCGATCCAATCGGCGATAATATCGAGCGCAAAACCATACCAGCGGCGTGGAATATTTCTGTAATAAGCCAATCTTCCGTCTAAAGAATCGCCTAACCAATTTATAGCCAATCCGATAATACCCAAAAGCAAATACCAATTGGCCAAATAAGTTCCTAAAACAAAAGCTAAAAAAACGAATCCTGAACCAAGTGTTCCAAGTAAAGTAAGCAAGTTGGGCGAAATGAATTTAGGCACTTTGGGAAGCAAAAATACAATCGTTAACTGTTCTGCTCTTTTTAAAATATTAGTTCGCTTGCGGTCCGAAAATGTTCTTTGCGCAATTGTACTATACTCCTCCACCTGTATTTCTTTTCCCATTATTAGCCCAATATTTGTAAACCTGACAGGATTGCCAATTCTACTTTTGCAATTTTCAATTTGATTTTTCTTTGCTTACTTTTAAAGAAATCGCTGGCACTTTTTAGCTTACCTGATCTAACCAGATAACTAAATGCGAGAACAATCAGCATAATTATTTAACAATACCTGCAAAACGTTGATAGAAAACCGTTGGACTGTTCTCGTTTTTAGGAGCATATTTTCCTGCTATAATCGGAACATAAATAACCCTTCTTCTACTCTCTTCGCCACGAATAGAGGATTGCGCCACTCTGTGCCACAAACGGCCATCGTGAATAGTTAAATCTCCAGCTTCTGGATTGATAGAAACTTCGTCTGGATCGGCTTGATGATCCAAAAAGTATTTTTTACGAAAAAGCATTTGATAAATACTTTGCTTGTGTGTACCTGGAATGATTTTAAGACCGCCATTTTCAGGTTTTAAAGTACTTAAATGAATACCCACATTTAGCATCGGGTTTAATTTTCCACCATAAAAAATATCTCTTAAACCGTCTGTGTGCCAGCCCATTTTTGTAAACTTACTTTCTGGCCCGTTGATATAATGATTGAAAACCATTCCGTCTTTTTCTTCAGTTCCTAATCTTGCGCCTTCACCTGCCAATGGCAACAAACCATTAAATCTTGGATCAAGTAAAAGACCGCTTAAGGCTTGATGATGCTGATTGATAAAAGCAAAACGTTGTACAATAGGAGAACCATCTAAATCTTTTCCAAATTTAATAGGAACACCATTTACTTTTTGAAGATTGTTTTCAATCCATTTTTGCTCCACTTGTTTGGAAGCATCAATGATGGATGAAACTGTTTCTGGATTTATAAATTTTTTGAAATGGATAAAACCATGTTCGTTAAAAAAGTTTATTTGCTCATTAGTTAATTGCTCAGTAAGAGTGAAGGTTTTATAAGAAGATCCCATGATAATATAGATTTAATAAATGAAATAATAGTGTTTATAATTTTGTCTAAAAGATTGCTGCAACAACAACAGCAACAACACATTCGCATATTTGCTTGCATTCGACCTTTAGGAAAATTAAACGTATTTTTTCTTTTATCTGACATACTCTATAGAATTAGTAGAATTTAATACAAACATAATATATATTTTTTCTATTGCAAAGAATATTTTTATATTTTTTTCGAAAAAAAATTAAATCTTATAAATTCCAGCCGCGGTTTTTTCTATGAAAGCCTTTGGTAATATACGGTTGGCGTAAACTGAAATGATATTGGTAAAACCCGGAATAACTTCTGATTTTTTGCTGAACATAGCTTTTACAGCCATTTTTGCCACTTCATCTGGCTGCATATTAAACTTTTCTGCCATTTTGTTTAAAGCGCTTAAACCAGCTCTTGCGGCAAAACCAGTATCCACTGGACCTGGACTAAAACAGGTTACCGAAATTGAGGTTTGAGCCAATTCGAAACGCAAGGCACGGGTAAACGACAAAACAAAAGCCTTTGTAGCCGAATAAACTGCTAGCGTAGGCACAGCTTGATAGGCAGCGGTACTCGATATATTTAAAATGTAGGCTTGTTTTTGTTGTGAAAGTATGGGAACCAATAAATGCGAAAGCTCTACCACTACATTCATGTTGAGTTGCATCATGCCAAGCTGATCGCTTAGTGCAGACTGACTAAAATCGCCCCACACGCCATAACCAGCATTATTAACTAGAATTCCAAGTGGGTAATTATTACTTTTTATCCAATCGGTTACTTTTTGCGATGCGCCATTTGTTGAAAGATCAAGAGGTAAAATAAAAGCATTGATGCCGTATTTATCTTGAAGATCATTAGATAATGCTTTTAATTCCTCGTCACTTCTTGCAACAAGCAATAGCGGATAACCCTGTTTGGCCAATTCATAAGCAATAGATTTTCCAATGCCTTTGCTGGCACCCGTTATTAAGGCATAAGGTTTCGTTTTTTCGCTCATTTTCTTCATTTAAATTACTCAAATATAAAAATTAATTGTAAACCGCTGGATAAGCAACATCCATAATGGTTATCCCTAACCCTATTCGCTGGCACTTATTTCGCCCAATACGCCAACAAGATATTCAAACCGTTTCCGAATAAATGCTAGAAATCAACCGCACTTAAACTATTGAAAATAGTATAGTTAAAAAAAACACTATTTTTATAGTAACATATAATTGAAGTTTATGAAATTGGAAGAAGAAAAAAAACAAGAAAAAATTACGCCTCAGAAAGCTCAAATCAAGCCTTTCCTGACAGTGAATGACGGATTAAAAGCGGTTAAATTTTACACTGACGCTTTTGGCGCTGTTGAATCTAAAAGATTTGAAGGGGATAACAATAAAATATCTTCTGTATTGCAAATTGAAGGCGCCGAATTTTATCTTAGTGACGAAACACCCTGTGATGGCAGTGAAAATCCAGCATTTAATACACTAATCAGAATAATTCTCGAAACTAAAAATGCAGATAAAATATTTGAAAATGCACTAAAATTTGGTGCAATACAGATTTGTCCCATGGTAACCGAAGAAGACTGGAGAATTGGAAAGCTAAAAGATCCTTTTGGACATATATGGGAGATTGGCTATGAATTATGAGAAAATAATAGCAATTGAGAATACTGCCCAAAATGCGTTAAAGAAAAGTTATAATTCAAACAACTTTATTTAAATGAATAATTTTTCATTTAACTTTACTATATGAGACCTTTAGATCTAGATAAAAGAGAGAAAATTTTGAATTCTGTATATGTACTTACAGGCAGACAGGGATTAGAAAGCGTGACCATTTCTGGCATAAGCAAAACGGCCGGAGTTGCGGCAGGAACCCTTTACATCTACTTTAAAAACAAAGAAGAGGTGGTACAATTGGCTTATGCCGCTGTCGAGGATAAAATGACGCAGGCCATGTATCGTGACTTTGACATTAATTTACCCGTAAGGCAATCACTTAAGCAGATTTATATCAATATGCTTAACTACAGGCTAAACCATTATGATGAAACCGTATTTATCGACCAATATCAACAGTCTGGCTATATACAGCTTAATTTCTCCAAACAACTGGCCGAGTACGAAAAACAGAACAAACCTCTTTATGATCTTCTAGAAAAAGGACAGCGAGAAGGAATTATAAAAGCACTGGATGCCATTATACTGATCAGCTTTTTTGATGGTGCGGTACGCTCCTGCTCTACAGGCATCATACAAAAGTTATTTCCATTAAGCCAGCAGCTCATCGATGACTGCTTTGATTTGGTCTGGAGAGGTATAAGCTAGCATTTTTTTAATTTTAAATGAATAATTTTTCAATTAACATATTTTAATACTATATATCATGAGCATTTTTAAAGACAAAACAATTATCATTACTGGAGCAGCTATGGGGCTCGGACTAGCAGCAAGTAAAGCAGTAGCAGTAAAAGGAGCCAATCTGTCAATTGTAGATTACAATGCCGAAGCACTCGAAAAAGCAAAAGCAGAAATCCATTCAGTTGCTCCAAATGCAAAAATCATAACCATAATCGCTGACGTTTCAGACGAACAAGCTGTCAAAAATTATGTAGACAAAACAGTTGAAGAGTTTGGCCGTATCGACGGATTCTACAACAATGCCGGTATCGAAGGAAAACAGGCCTCAATAGTGGATTATGACATTAATATATTTAAAAAAGTAATTGACATCAATCTTATGGGAGTCTATTACGGTCTAAAATATGTGATCCCGGTAATGCAGAAAAACGGCGGAGGAAAAATTGTAAACGTAGCTTCTGTAGGCGGAATCAGAGGGGTTATTAATCAGATGCCTTATGTTGCAAGTAAACATGCCGTTTCGGGTATGACCAAAAATGCAGCAATAGAATACGGTAAAGATGGAATTTATACCAATGCAATCGCACCTGGAGCTATTCTTACCCCAATGGTGGCAGAAGCTTTTAAACAGGTAAATCCATCAGACCCTAAAGCTGCTGAAACAACATACGCACAAAGAAACCCTACAAGAAGATTAGGAAAACCTGAAGACGTAGGTAACCTTGTTGCATTTCTTCTTAGCGATGAATGCCAATATGTAAACGGACAGACCATTGCTATTGATGGAGGGGAATCAAACCTTTATGGTAATTCTTAAATCAAAATATTTTTATGTAGAAACGGATTACGGCATAGCCTGTAATCCGTTTTTCTTTTTATAGTCGTTTTCTAAGTTAAGCCTTCGCAAATTCTATTTCTAACGAAATGTTTTTTTTTAACAGTAAAAGTTAATTCGTATTTTTAATGTTAAACAAAATCAATATGAAACAGCATAAAATATTTATTTTATTCGTTATATCTATTTTTGTATCCTCATGTTCAACTGTTTTGAATAGTCCAAAAATTGATTATCTCACCAGCAATTACTGCCAGCCTACCATTGAATATGATTATTCTAAACTCGAAGTTTTCCCGAATAAAACATCCAATAACGACAGTATTCTAAAAACTAATTTATCGCAGCATGATATCCTGATAAGCAAGGCTATTGGTATTGAATCTTATCTGGCAGAATATCTTCAAACCAAAAGAGACACTTTAAAGAGACTAGTCTTAAAACAAAAAATTACCGATCGTTTAATTCTTACCAGCATAGAGATAAATGCACTGGCATCAGAATTAGATTGTAATGGCGAACGTATTGATAAACTGGCCAATTTTGTAAACGATATCAATAATAAAAAAACCAGAAATCTAACGGTTGCTTCTGTAACTATTGGCGCATTAACTACTGTAGCGACTGTTTTAATAAAAAACAATAACGCTAGTGATATTGTTGGTGTCAGCGGCGGATTAGTGAGTGCCGGATTAGGAGCGCTGACTATTGCTCCTAAAGGAAAAAAAATCAACTTAAAACTGGAAAGAAATCTGCTCAGAAATATTTGGTTCAATGATAATTCTAACGGCGCATACCCCAACTCTATCTGGGCGATACTAAACGAAAAACAATTTAGCAATTCGGGAAAAAATGATCTGCAGGAAAGCATTAAAAACAGATGGCTGCAATACAATTTTGATGGAAAAATAGATGCTCAAACCGAAAAACTCTTTTTTTATGATGGCGGAATTTACAGCGCAGATGATTTATCTTCAAGGGCCAATATGCTAAATGAATTGCAAGCTACTGTTCGGTCTCTAGAACAAGATTTAAAAAGTTTATCGGTAAGACTTAACAGTATTTAATATGCTCTAAAAATTAAAATTTGATTTTGTAAAATTCCTAAAAATCCATGAATAATTTTGGTTATTTAAATATACTAAATTATCAATATCAAATTACTTTCGCTTTATTGGGTTACAGCATCAATTGGAATCTTTTTCTTGATTTTCTCTACTCCCTTATAAATTTAGTTTAAAATTAATTAAAAAAACGATCCCGCAGATTTACTCTCAATCGTTAGCGCGGATTTGAAATCCGTGCCCGCAAAGATTGGACACAATGCAAATCAAAAAAAATCAATTGTTGTTAATGTTTTCTAGAACGCAATTGATTTTTTTCAAAACAGATCTAAAAAAACAACATCTAAATCATTCTCTAAGCCTGAATAATTCCTTGCCGAACTAAAATAATAATCTTCAGCCGAACTAACAGTTTTGTTTTTTACAGGATTGTTATGGATGTAATCAATTTTTTGCTTGATAAATTTATTGCTGTAAATATGTTCTGCGTGATAGCCATTTTGCCATACTTTATAAGTCTGGTTCTTTTTTAAATGTTCGCATGACTTCTGAAAATATTCCAACATCCATTCTCTTCTGCTTTCAGGTTCATCTATTATAGTTTGTATTATTTTTTTTTGATGTAAATTTTTTAAAATCTCTAATGATATCAGATAATATAAAACCATTCGTTCCTTTGCAGAGCAAATGAATATGGCTACTCATAATACAATAGGCATAAATTTCTAAACCTTTATTTTCCTGACAATACTTTAAAGCATTTATTAAGATATTTTTCTGATTTAGTCTTGTAAATATATCTATCCATCCTACAGCAGTTACAGTTATAAAATATGCTTCCTCAGTTGTTGTTGCTTTATATTTTGTCGACACGTTCTTTTTTCCTACAAAAATAAAAAGTATAGTGGAAAGTTTCACTTTTTATTTGTGGGGTTTTGAAGGAATTACTTTGCGGGCACGGATTACAAATCCGCGCTATCGTTGCGGAGATAGATCTGCGCGATCGGGTATACTTTGCGTTCACGAGCGAGACGCTCGCGCCAGCGGGGTGCCCAGCGGGGTACCTCTTCTAAGTCAGTTAGAAAAGTTTCTAAAATGATTTTTTGGTAATATAACTTTTATCAATTTTGTCAAATAAGATGAAAAGAGTATGGCTAGTATTAAAACTATAAAATATGCGATATCAGTAGTAAACAAAAAAGGACTATTAAAAAGTAAATTATTTAAAACCCATAGATAATTATTACAAAATATTAATATTAAAAAGAATGTCAGTATTGTATTTATATAACCATCAACATCATCTAATTTTAATTTCTTTTTCAATACGATGTTTCCGATTATTAATAACTGGGCAATAACGCTAGCAAGAGAGATTAAAGCAGTAAAACCTGGTTTATAATTAAAAAGTACAATAAAGTGCTTTGAAATCGTAATAAACAATATCGCAATACACAAAAAAGAAGAACTATTTTTTAAAGATAATTTTAAATCTCTTTTTTTGGTTTCAATCTTTAATTTTTCAAGTCTTCTATCGAGAAAAGCAGTTTTTTTAGATAAAAACAAAACTAGAGCCCCAGATATTAAGTATAAAGACATTGCATAAGAAGTTCCATTTATATATCTAACTATAGGACAGAAAATCAATAAAATTCCAACTATAAAGAATGCAAATTGCATTGTTGAAATATTCTTGATTTTTGCAAAAAAAGAATGAAGACTTAACAAGAATAAAGGCATTACTACATGAAATGTCAAATCTTTAATAAGATACATATTATCTCTTTCATAATTAGGAAATTTCAATAAAAATTCTTGTAAATTATATAGGAATAAAATCCAGAAAAATAAAATGAAAGTAAAATGATAACTTGTAATCAACGTATCTTTTGGCACCAGCAATCTAAAGAATAAGGGAGAACTTAAAGTAATCAATAAAATGATTGGACGAAAAATGAATTCAAAAAGATCGAATGCACCAGTTCCAAATCCATAATCCCAAAAAAAATAAAAATATAATAGAATTGGAATCATCGAAAAAATAAAAATATAATCTGATTGTATTTTAGAATAAGAATTAATTTTGCGAATTATAGATTTAATAATAGTCTTATGAAATATGATTAAAAAGAAAAATATTATTGACAGTATAGAGGTGAGTTTATCCCAAAAGCTATTTTCGTGAAAAGTAAAAAAAAGAATAGTCAATCGGAAAAGACTGAAGTTTACAAAAATAACTTTTAAAATTCGATACTGATTTAATTCATTTAGTTCAACAATATAATTTTTTTGATAAAAAAAGTAAGTTAAAATATTTGAGTTTTTTATTAAAACTACAAAACATAATATAATAATGAAAGCAATATTCAAATTGAATGAAAACCGATTTGGGAATTCTTGATAGACGGATAATTTGTTAATACCGAAGACAGCCCCTATCGTATACTTGAAAAGTAAACTATATATTATAAAAGTTCCTAAAAGACTAAAAATTAAATTACTAAATTTTCTTATTTCCATTTTAGATAAAAATTGATTTACAACTTCAAATATATATTTTTTTGTAGTAAAAAGACTTTTTTTGTAATTTTCAATAAGATTAGATTACATGCTCTATTTTATGATTTTCAGGTATTTAAATTTATTATATTCTTTTTGCAATTGTTCCATTTCAATTTTTATTTTATTGAAAACATCTAAATTTTCTCACCCGCTAGCGCGAGCGTCTCGCTCGTGAACACACAGAAGATCAATTAATGTCAATTTGTAAAAACATTTTCAGACAAGTACTAAAACTTTTTTAATGACAGACAAAACTTTACGTTCACGAGTCAGACGCTCACGGCTGCTGGGGATCAAACCAATCTTTGCGGGCATGGATTGGAAATCCGCTCAATCGGATTTATTTATACATTAGTACCATGTAAAGGAGTAGTTTGTAAAAATGCACGCCACAATATAAGTATTTCTTTAAAATCAATAAGTGGTACTTCTTGTAGGAAGATACCGTTTTGGGTTTTAAAAATCACTGTTTTATCATGATAAAAAACAAATAATCGATCTAAAAAAATATCTCTTTGATATTCATCATTATAATATCCATCGGTCAGGATAAAATCTATATCAGCTATTATATCATTAATACTTTCTACATCTTTAAAATAATGTAACAGATATCCCAAAAAATCATTTTTAATATTATGATTTGCATTTTTATGATATACTTTTTGATTATCAGGGTAAGTAAAAACATCATTACTAAAATTTAAATTATAGTTATCTAAAATAGCCATATTGTTATTTATTAAGGATTGATATTTGGATAACAACTAATTCCCTTCTAACGCGAGCGCCTCGCTCGTGCACAAACAGGAAAGTCAATTAATGTCAATTTGTAAAAACATTTTCAGACAAGTACTAAAACTTTTTCAAGGACAGACAAAACTTTACGTTCACAGCCAGACGCTCGCGGCTGCTGGGGGAATTACTTTGCGGGCACGGATTACAAATCCGCGCTATCGTTGCGTAACTAAATCTGCGCTATCGGTTTTTTAGATGATGGTTGCTTCCGGAATTGCAGGATAACCATTGTAACAAATATTTGTATTAGTACCTTGATAAGTTTGATTTAACAAACTTATCATTATATCAATCGTTGTTAGTAGACTTTGTGTTTTGACCGGTATTGACCAATATGAAGCAAAGTAAGGATCAAATTTATTATCTTCAAATTGATTAAGTTGATTAATTGAAATTTCACTTCCCAAATCCGTAATTGATGTTTTTGTTTGCTGAAAAATACTAATCAAGTTATTCTTATCTTCAATATTATTTATATAGCGATCTAATAATATCCCCACCATTCCAGTGCTTTCTCCAGATCTATTGGTGTCACAATCGTTGTAAATTTGCAAGAGATTAGTTGAGAATGTATTTAATCCAATTGTTTCAAAAGTTTTTGATATATACTCACTTAGTAATTCTATGAAACTTTCCTCAATCCAAAATCCCTTACCTCTATAATTAATTTTTGTATCTGCCATTTTTTTAATTTATTATTTTAAAATATTTAGAATTTACCATATTATTGTAATGAATTCGGATTGTTTAGATAATCCATTACATTGCTTCTTAAATCGTTAGGTGCAAATTCGTAATATCTGAAACCCCGATCACGCGGATTTGTAATCCGTGCCCGCAAAGTATATCTAACAGATTTAAAAAACAGAAAGTTTAGTTTATAATTACATAAGTTTTTACTAATGTAGGAACGGGCACGGAAAGAATTTCCGCGATATCGTTACACATATTTAAGCGATCGTTTTTTTTTGTGTTATACATTAAAATTATTTCTTCTAGCTTCCATCTCTTTTAAGCAATGGATTTTACAACCGTAATAGCTATAGAGATATGGCTTATCCATTCTTATTTTAAGTTTATTGTAATTTGGATCCGAATTTTTATAAATAAAATTTTCAAAATTCAAAAAGTAATCTCCAGCTAAGTCATCGTAACTTAAAACCATAAAATCCGGAAGATTTAATCGTTTTAAGAATTCAATTAAATATATATTTTCTAAATCATCTAAATCAGTATACAATTCTTTATATTTTTCAAGAACATCAATTTTTTCATCTTCATTTACAGAAAATTTTTTAATGATATAAAAATCAAATATTTCATCAAGCGTCATTCCCTCTTTACATATCTTTTGTAATTCTTCAACCGCAAAGCGTATTTCATTGATATATGGAATTATTAAGTGCCCATTTTCATAAAAATGTGGTATTTTATTATCAATTTCTATTTTTTCATCTGCGAAAATAAGAGTAATATATTGTCCCATATTTAAACAATTACATAAAGTTTAAGAATCAATCTTAATGATTTAACTATATAAAAACTACCTATTCTTTCTTTTTAAAAACCTTATAAAACACAAAAAGAATACCCCCTGCTCTGCAAAGTGTACCTCACAAGAGCTGCGCAAATGTCTCTGACTTTGCGCCATTTTTCAAATATATAATTTAAAACGTAAAAGTCATAAAGTCTCAGACTTTAAAACTAAATCTCTTAAATGCAATTTATAGATAAAGAAAGAATAAAAAACAACACTAAAAAATAATTGTAAAAAGTGGGGAGACTTTTATAAATTTTACTAATTCACAAGTGTAAAAAAGCGCAAAGTCAGAGACATTTGCGCAGCATTTCAGTTGAACTCTTTGGAAATCTGAAGTAATCGAATCTCAGACTTTAAAACTAATTATCCATAAAAAAAACCAGTGAATCAACTTCACTGGTTTTATAATTATCTTTCATAAATCATCGTCTATTTATAAAATGACTTATAGAAACGGTTTTATTTTGTAATGCCAAACATCATGACCAATTTATCGTTAAGATAAAAATTAAGCGTTTGGTCTGCTACATCAAAACGCAGGTCTTTATTGTTTAAATACGACAACATTTTTTGCTCTGTTTCATTTCCTTCTCCAATACATGCCATTCTTGTAGACGCTACTTTATCAAAAGAAATACGATCATCGTTGGTTTCATACGAGCCAGAGAAGTTGTTGCAGCCTGTGTTTCCGCTCACTTTCTTTTCTGCTACATTAAACTTAATAGAAGCTCTACCGTAATCCTGTCCAACATTTTCTAGAGCTATTAGTTTCCAGTTATTTTTTTCGATAAAACTCCACAATTGGTCTTGAGTCGGAATAGAAAATTCCATCACCACTTTGTTCTTCGCGTTTTTAAACTGTACGGTATTGTTTTTCTTTACAATTTTGAACTTTTTCTTTGTTATCGCAGCGCTAAATTCTTGTTCTAATTTCATGCTTTCGTCGTCGCAAGCCATTAAAGTTCCTATTGGAGAATTGGTCTTAATTTGATTTTTTGCAGAAAGCTTCGTGTATTTTATGTTGAAATTATTACATCCGTTTTTACCGCTTATGGTAACCGTTTCGCCATTAATGGTAATAAAAGCTTTTCCGCTATTTATCTTTTTCCCGTTTAATTGGGTTAAAATCATTTTGGTATTGTAAATACCTTTTTCGGTATTTACAGGCGTTTTCGAAATAATACTTTTCAGTTTATACTGGTAAGAAGAAGCATCCGCCGGAATAGGTTCTGGCCTTTTTGTTCTGGTTACCATTATCTCATATCGATTTCCTTTTTCAAAATTAAAACCTTCAATATGATCATAAAAAAGTTGCCATTCTTTGTCCTTATCGTACTTCACTTGCAGACATTCCATAGGGCCAACACCTTGACATGGCACTTTACTTTCTTTTACAAACATTTTTAAACTTTCCTGACTGTATGTAAATGCTGATACTAATACTACCACAAAAACATACATACATTTAAATCTTTTCATCATTTTAATTTTTTAGAATACCCATTAAGCATTCATATTATTTATGTTTTTTTTGCAGGCATGAATTGTGCCATTCTAAAATAAAGAATGCTTTTAACTTTTTTTTATCAGCCCTAAATTCGGCTTTTTCTTTAACAATCAAACTGCTAGATATTGATAATCAGTTTACTTTTTTACTTAAGCAAAAGTTTTTCTTTCTATTACATTTAAGGATGTTTTAGCAGAATTTTTAGCTTTTTTAAGCTTGAAAATGCCACTCTATTGTAAAAGTAGGCAAACTTTTACAAACTTTAATAATTCATAAATATTTTCATTTCAAAATTTTTGGTGTAAATTTACACCAATAAAAAAACTTGTATTATTATGACACGACAAAGTATATCATTAACTACTCCTAATGACGAGTGGTTGAAAAATCAAGTTAATACAGAAGAATTTAGCAGTAAAAGCGAAGCTATCAACTATTTGATTAAGCAAGCTCGTTCGCAAGAAGAATATTATGAGTTTGTAAGAGCTAAAATAGATAAGGGAGAAAAAAGCGGTTTTGCAAAAAAACAAACTAGAGAAGAAATGTTAGCCGAATTTAAAAAAGGTCTGCCTGATGTATAGCTATTATTTAAGTAGCGAAGCCAAAGAAGATTTAAAAAGAATTTATTATTATGGTGTTGGTAAGTTTGGCATTAATCAAGCTGACAGCTATTTCAATATGTTTTATGATTGTTTTGAAAAAATAGAGGAAAATCCTTTTTTATTTCCATCTGCTGACCACATTAAAATAGGATATCGCTATTGTGTATGTGGTGTTGACACTATTTATTACCAAATTAATGGAGATAATCGGATAGAGATTATTACCATCATCGGAAGGCAAGACTTTTAAAGCAGTTCAAATTTACGTGTTATCGTTGCGCATATTCAAGTGATGGATCTAAAAATAATTACTTAAGACTTAAGCTTATCAGATCGATAATTCGAAAGATTAGAAATAAATTCTAAAGGTTCTACATAATGTGGATTTTTGCTGATTTTTCCATCTTTTATAACATAATACTACATCTTAAATTTTTCAGTCCATTCTGTTTTGTTCCATTTTCTCCATATAAAAGGCATCGAAAATCAACCCTACGTCAATAATCAATGCCTTAATGATGATACTATACTAAATGATGCCTATTCTTTCGTTTTAAAAACTTTATAAAAGACAAAAAGAATCCCCAGCCAAATCGGAATTAATTCTACAGATATTTCCATATTCGTCATCCACATAATGGCTAAAATACCCAATAAAAACGCGAAACAGATGTAATTGCTTATTGGATAAAATATAGAAGCAAACTTGGTTTTGGTGTTTTCTTTGTCTTTGGCACGTCTAAATTGCAGATGCGTATACGAAATCATAACCCAGTTAATTACTAAGCAAGACACTACTAAAGACATTAAAATACTAAAAGCCTCTTCTGGAATTACTTTGTTTATTAAAATACAGATCGCGGCAAAACACGAAGAAACTAAAATGGCATTAACTGGAACCGATTGTTTGTTTAACTTCTTTAAAAATTTAGGAGCACTATTCTGATCTGCCAAACCAAATAACATTCGCGAGTTACTGTAAACACTGCTGTTGTAAACAGATAAAGCGGCAGTTAATACAATTAAATTAAGCACATTGGCGATAAGACTTGTAAAAAATATTTTGTTGCCAAAAAGTTCAAATTCCATTCCGTTTAAGTTCTGAAAAACCATTACAAAAGGACTACTGTCAGTCGTAATTTGTCTCCAAGGCGACAAAGCAAATAAAATGACCAATGCTCCAACGTAAAATATTAGGATTCTATAAATAACCTGATTGGTAGCTTTTGGAATGTTTTTCTCTGGATTTTCTGCTTCAGCAGCGGTAATTCCGATAAGTTCCAAACCACCAAAAGAGAACATAATCAAAGCCATAGCTGACAATAAACCTTGAAAACCGCCATTTCCAGTTTTTTCAAAAATCCCTTTTGGAAAAAAGCCTCCGTCGTTATATAGATTATGAATCGTAGCGTGCTCTCCTCCTGTTCCGCTTATTAGCAGATAAGTACCAAAAAGAATCATGGCAATAATGGCTACCACTTTTATAATTGAAAACCAAAATTCAGTTTCTCCGTACACCTTTACCGAGGCAAAATTTAAGGCGTTAATAACCAGAAAGAAAAACAAACTGGATGCCCAAAGCGGAATTTCGGGCCACCAAAACTGCACATAAACTCCAATGGCTGTAAGCTCTGCCATGCTCACTAAAATATACAAAATCCAATAATTCCAACCTGATGCAAAACCGGCAAAAGAACCGCAATATTTATAGGCAAAATAACTAAAGCTTCCTGATACGGGTTCTTCGACCACCATTTCGCCCAGTTGTCTCATAATAAAGAAAGCGATAATTCCAGCAATAGCATATCCCAAAATAACAGATGGGCCTGCTAATACGGCCGCTGGACCAATGCCAAGGAAAAGACCTGTTCCTATAGATCCGCCTAAGGCAATTAACTGAATGTGTCGGTTAGTTAGTCCACGTTTAAGCTGATTCTCTTCTACAGCATCATGATTGTTTTTCACAGATTTTGTTTTAAGGTATTTAAATGTATTCAGAATGTATAAAAAGCGAAGATAAGTTAAAAAAGCAATCACACAAAGCATCGTTTTGTGACTTCTCTTATAATTAAATATAAATATTCATTTTTTTAGCCGTTGAACTAGCAAATCAACAACAACCGATATTCTCCATCATTTTCTTTTGGAGCCCTATGAATACAAGGCTTCACTTGTTGTTTTGGATGATCGACAGCCAAACGCCAAAGATGCATTTGTTGTAAATTGATAGGTTCTGCGTCTTCATGCAACTGATAGTGCAAATCAAAGAAATTCTCTTTTAAAAAATCTTCGAAATCTTCCTCTACTCCATCATGCAGTTCTTTTAATTTTGCTCGAATTTCTGGAATTAAAATCTTCTGTTCTGCCTGCGAGTTAGGAATAATATCACTTGCCGCTCCGTGGTAAGTGCACAAAAATGTATCGGTTGCAATGGGCGAACGATCAACGTGAAACGAATATACATCTGTAGATATAAAATCAAATTCATCATCGCGCTCGTAACACTTCAGTAAATTAAGAGAGGGCGAAGCGCCAAATTCAGTTAATAATTGCAAATCATTTAAGATTATTTCTCTGGCTATATTTCCTTTTTCAGATAATTGGAGCGCGATTAAATCTTCTGGAGAAACTTCTGTTATATTCTCTTTTAAACTTAATTGATTCACAATCTCTTTAAAATCGCCATCCAGATTTCTATACCAACATAATGCATTCATTTCTTCCTTAAAATCGGTATGCACAAGGTCAGAAAAAGTAGAGACCACGCCAATTTGACTGTTGGAAGAAAATGTTTTATTCATAGTTTGGATATTTTAAATCGATTGCAAAAATAGGCAATAGCAGTTGCTTCTTACCTTTTTATGCATTTAATTTTATTTGATGCTGCGCTCTTTTCTTAAAGAAAAGCTACTGCTCTTTAATAGCAAATAACCATGAAATCAGGTATTGTTTACTGCATCTTGCATTGGTAAATTTGTTATGAACTAAAAAAAAATATAGAATGATAGATACTAATGTTGATGGTTTTAAAGTAATGAAATCATTTTCTTTAAAAAATAAAACAGCTCGTTTTGTAAAACAGCTTTTTTATGTTTCCATTTTAACCGTGCTTTTCTCGGCTTGTTCAAGCAGTGATAGTGAATCAAATAACAATGAATCTGACTATTATTTTAAAGCCACTCTAGATGGTCGTAAAATAAACTTTTATAATGCCAACTTTCAGGCCTCTGGCAACGATAATCGATTTGAGTATATTATACTCGGGGGATCTGAAGCGCCTTATCCTAAAACTGCTGGTGAGCAACTTCCTCCATCATTAGATTTTGAAATTTGGAAAATTGGAGGCAATATCACCGCAGGCACTTATTCTACTCCAGCAGAATTAGAAATGGTGGCCCGATATGCTGTTCAAACCGCAAACGGAACTATTTTGTATAGTACTCGAGCTGCCGATGACGTTTTTATAGTAAAAATTGAATCTATTAGTAAAAACGGAATTAAAGGCACCTTTTCTGGGAAGGTTCGAAATCTAGAATCAGGAGTAGCAGTAGAAGTCACAGACGGATCTTTTAACCTTCCGGACTCAGACATAATTAATCCGTAAAATAGGATTTCCAAAATTAAAAAAGGTGTTTGAAAGTTTCAAACACCTTTTTTAATTCTATTAATATTTATTAATGTAAACCGTTTTCTTGTTTACAAATTCCTGAATGCCATCTTGCGAAAGTTCACGGCCATATCCGGAGTTTTTAGTTCCGCCAAAGGGAAGCCTCTGATCGCTTTTTACCAGTTCGTTTACAAATACTGCTCCTTCATTAAATTTTGGCACTAATCGGAATGCTTTTTCGAAATCTTCTGTAAAAATGGTAACGCCAAGTCCAAATGGGCTATTGTTAGAAAGTGCAATAGCTTCTTTTTCATCCTTAAAAGTCGTGATTCCAATTAATGGACCAAAAACTTCTTCTTTAAAAATCGACATATCTGTTGTCACGTTTCCAATAACAGTCGGTTCAAAATAAGCTTTATTTCTTTTGCCCCCCAGTAAAACTTCTCCGCCTTTATCCAATGCATCTTGAAGCTGTTTTTCCAATTCTTCAGCAAGATCCACTCTTGCCATTGTTCCTATTGTTGTTTCTTCACTCAAAGGATCGCCCGAACGAAGCTTGCCAACCTCTTCTATAAAAGCTTTTGTAAACTCTTCTGCAATAGACGATTCTACTAAAAGACGTTTACCAGCGATACAGCTTTGCCCCGCATTTTGAAAACGCGCTTGCACACAAGTTTTAACCGTTTTCTGCAAGTTGCAATCTGCAAAAACCACCAAAGCATTACTGCCTCCTAACTCTAGAACTGTTTTCTTAATTTCATTTCCAGCAACCGCAGCTACGGCTCTTCCTGCTGCTTCGCTTCCTGTTAGTGTAACTGCTTTAATTTTAGGATTTTTAATGATCTCTTCTACCATTTTACTTCCAATAGGCAAATTAGTAAAACAGCCTGCAGGAAAGCCTGCTCTATCAAATATTTTTTCAATGCTCATGGCGCTTTTCATCACATTGCTGGCGTGTTTTAAAACGGCAACATTTCCGGCCATTAATGCTGGAACCGCAAAACGCATCACTTGCCAGAAAGGATAATTCCATGGCATAATGGCCAAAACAATTCCTATTGGTTCGTAGCTTACATAACTCTTATGAGCTTCTGTTTCTATTATTTTATCGGCAAGCATCTTAGACGCGTTCTCAGCATAATAATCACATAAAGCAGCGCATTTTTCTACCTCAGCCAAAGCCTGAGTAATCGGTTTTCCCATTTCTTGGGTAATAATTTCGGCATATTCGCGTGCATTTTTCCTTAGCTCTTGACCAGTAGCTTTCATTAAAACGGAACGCTCAGAAAAGGGAATTTCTTTCCAAATCGCGTATTGAGCATCCGCTTTATCAATTGCATTTTCTACTTCTTTACTATCAAATTCAGCAACTTCATAGACAATCTCTTGATTATAAGGATTTATAGATTTTATCATAACATTATTTTTTATCGTATTTATTTAAAAACGATATAAAAGGTACAATTTATTTTTAGTTTTTAAATTGTGCAAAGGCTGTTTTTTTTGATGAAAGTCTTTTATCTACAAAATTAAATTACTAAAAAAATCATGTTTTGAATAGAATAAACACTTACAATAATTTTCAAAGCGTTATTTTGCATTGAGATAATACTCATATTGATCTAATATACCAAGACCTAATGCTTTATCTTGAATGGGAATTTTCTGAAAATCAACTTTTTCTGTATTCGGTCTGTATTCTGGGATATCTAAATTATCGTTTGATATAAGAAAAAACAAAGGAAGTTGAGGAAACTGACCTGGTTCTATGATGTTAACTCGTGATCTGCGTTTCCAAAAAAACAACCTTAGAGGCTTTTGGTTATATAAACTATAAAAGAAAACCTTTGATGAATCTACATCGTGTTTTAAGTTAAACTTTTTACTTAACCTATCTCTCTTTTGTAATTTTGTGTGTGCGTTGTCGTATCCTGTTACTTTATTTAAAACAATCGCAGAAACATTAAAATTTTCTTCTTTTAACTTTTTAATTAAAGGATCATTAAATCGTTTAAATTTTGAACCATCTTTTTTACGCACAATAAAACAAATATCCTTGGGTGTATTAGAATATTCTCGCTCTGTAAAAATAGAACTTACGCCTCCTTTTAACGGAAAAACATATTCATGATATATGACATTGCCATCCTTTAAACTAAGCAAAGGATAAGCTTCTTTTTGGTTTGGAAAAGTTAAGCTATACTCCACTATCTTACTCTCTTCCCAAAAAGGATTTACTAACTCCATTTCAAGGTTTAACGCTGCAATTTTTGTGCTGATATATGCTCTCAAAGAATTATAATTCATTTCATTATTATTCAATGAAACACTCACTTTATAAGGATCTTCTACATAACTTTTCTGTGGAAAATAGTGAAACCAGAAAAACTCAAATCCATAAGATACCTTGATTGGATTGAAGAGCTTGAATTTCAATTCGTTTGGTAATCCTGCTACATTCTGAAAACCTTTTTCGTTGTATTTTTCATGATAAGTCATGATGGTATTATACCCTAATGGAATTTCATTAAAATAATAACTTTTATCTTTCTTATTATATTCTGCAGTAATATCTGGAAGCCCAAAACCCTCAAGAGTAACTTTTGCATCCTTCACATTTTCACCATTTTCTGCATCTTCCAAATATATTTTTATGGCTGGAACTTGGTTTTCCTGAGCAAAAATGCAAACCGATAATAATATAAAACAAAGTGCTAATGCGTATTTTTTCATTAAAGTATTTCAGTGAAGAATGATTGTAGTTTGTAATGTGTTTTTTTAAGCTAATGTATATTTATTTCTGGCAAAAATATATTTTTAAGTCAAGATATTTTCTTTTTTCAGTACTATGCCAAAACTTTTTAAAACAAAAAAAGAGACTGCCTAAACAGTCTCTTCTGATATTCTGATGTTAGAAATTCTTTTTTCAATAGTTATATTACATTATGTTAAAGCACCTAATCTGAAATATAACAAGAATTTGAATTTATTCTCCTGGACAGCTTGTACCATTAAGTCTGCAAAGACCTTCACCGCTTTCAAAAAAGCAACAATAGTTACCTGGTTTTGGACATACTCCACCAACACAAGCTAAACCTCCTTTTACACTTCTTTTTTCAGTTTTAGTTAGCTCAGCAACACCGTCTAACTTTAAAATGTTTTTTAACATAGCATATAGTTTTTAATATTAGTTAATACCTCAATCGGTTTAAAGACACTTGAAGTTTATGTCTATTCTTGCGCAAGAATTTTTTATATATTTTTATACTATTATCAAACCACTTTTCTCAAACTTTTTTCTTCTGATAAATCACTTAAAAAGTATCTTAAATCATTTAATTCATATTCACTAGGAAACATTTGATTGTTTACAATTTTCACAGGCGTATAATTAAACTGATTCTCAAAACACCAATTGTATTGCAATTCTATTTGCTGATTTACTTTCATACCAATAGGCCCCACATTCCATTTCTCAAGCCATTTATCCAATCCCATCTTTTTTATGTGCCAATCTGAAATTGCTTCTAAAACTAAATGTTCCTTTGTATAGTTAATTTCCAATAATCGCTCTACCACAATTCTATATGGATTATCATTATTTTCTGGATTAACATTGAACAAAACATTCAAAGACACTTTTTCAGGATATTTGGTTATTAATTCTAAGGAATCAGCAAAAGCTTTATGACAATGCCCGCAGCCAGGACTTATTATAATTAAAAGCTCAACATCAGCATCAATATTGCCAAACTTCAGACTGTGTAATTTATTTAAACCAGCCAAAACGGGGATTTCTTTAGTCAAGAAATTTAAAATCTTGTAATTTCTTTTAAATTTTTTCAGTTTACTTACTTCTTTTTCTGCTTTCATTTTACCTGTTAAAACAGACTTTATACTTAACCAAATAGCTCCTATCAGTATTATCGAAAACAAATAAGAAAAAAGACTAGATGAATTATAAACAAATGACTCTCTCATAAAAACAAAAACAGCACTTTGAAAAATTATGATAAAGGAAATTGTCAAACATAACAAACACCACTTTTTAAGTTGCCATTTTTGTACATAAATAGAATATAATATTACAGGTATAGACACAAGACTCAACAATCCAATTACAAGACTTGATCCAGAAGGATTAGATAATATTGCAATTAAATTAACGCCAAAAAAGAGTACTGGCAGATCAGAGAAGTTGACCCACTTATTAATTTCTCCTTTATTAGAACCAATTACAGAATCACAAGATGCATTTGGGCTAATATTACAGAATTTAGAAACTATTTCACTTTTTACACCCAATTTTTCTTGGACAATAAAAACACTAAAAACAAAACCAGCAATTGAGGTTAAAAGCAATAAAATTTCGCTAATGCCATAGCTGTTATAAACAAATGAAACAACTACTAAAGCAAGAATTGCCAAACTATAAGAATACCAATTTGAGTTTGTTTTTAGGCTTACAATTTTTGATCTATCATTTGGCTCAATAACTGTGACTATGCCTTCCCAATTTTGAGTAAAATCATCAAAAGATAAACTTTTCTTCCCTTCATTTTTTGACTCAATGTCTATTAAATCTCCGTTTTTGGTTATTAAGACGATATCATTTTTATATGCAGCCAAAAAAGAATCTGGCAATTCAGAGAATTGCTCTTTTTGAATTCTTACGGCAACATTTTCTATGGATAATAAATCAAAAGTGTCGGTAATGGCAAATAGACTGGGATAATCAGGATGAGATTGAAATAGGTCTTCGAATTCTTCTGTTTGATCTTTATAATTATTGATGCTTAAATACTTTTGAACTAATTGTACCATGTCTAAAGATTATGTTTGTTTCTTGTAAATGTAATTTAAATCTTTCAAAACAAGCAAGCTTTTTCAGTAAAAAAAATAGTACATTTTGGCATATTTTTTGATAATTTCGACAAAACAATGCAATATAAACACTATATCTACACAAACATTAACATATCCTCAATATAAACAATCCAAGTATTTATCGGTCTTTTTTAGGGTTTTAATCATATAATTAAATTTTACAATAGTCATAAAAATTACTCTAGTTTTCTTCAAATTGAGCATCTGCCTATTTAGACATTTGTCAAAATTTGGATCTCAAAAAAGTTAAAATTTGTGAAAGAGCTATAAAAGAAATCTCAAGATTCTGAGTGTGTCAAAACTTTTTTGGATCTAAAAAAATTAAACAGCCTCATTTTTCCTTCATTTTTTTTAAGTTGATTTCTACTCTCTCGACAATTTTCCTTGTTCCGAAAAACTTCTCCATATCAATCTTATCTGTTTGAGTATACAACAAATAGACATGCTGGATTTCTGTGTACGTAAAAACGTACTTTATTACTCCTTGTATAAATTATTAATAATCAACTTTACACTTTCGGTTTCAAATACTACTATCTATTTTACTAACTATTAATTGTTTACTAACCTTAAAATTTAAAAAATGAAGAAAATCATAAAATTATCTTGTATGCTAGCTACTGCAGCATTAGTGTTTTATTCCTGCGAAAAGGAACAAGATTTAGATGCATCTCAAACTGCTAAAAAAAATTCTGAATTAATCACGAATAGAGACACTGTTTCAAATAATTCTGCCATACAAGCCGGTACAACAGCAAAAGGAACGGCTGGCGCAAGAACAATCACATTACAAACCAACACCTTATCTTGCCCAGGCGGATTGTGTACCTCGTATGGTGTTTGGTCTACAGGCGTTTATACTGTTTGGTTTCAAATGAAATTTAACAATGGATTTTATTGGAGCCGAGGCGGAAAATGCGGATATGGAATCTTAATTGGTGACCAAAATACGGGTGGCGATGCTGCATGGGATGGAAATGGCGGTAGCGCAAGATTTATGTGGTATTGTCCAAGCGGTTCTAATACGGCTAAAGGAAGTGGCGCTTATCTTCAACCTTATGTATATTATAGAGATCAGCCGGGACAATACGGTAATGATTTTGGAAAGAAATATTACATACAAGAAGGTGTTACTTATAATTGCCAGATATCTGTGAAGTTAAATACAGGATCAAATACTGACGGATATGTAAAATATTACGTAAACGGTACAGAGATATTGAACGAAAAAATTCGCTGGGTAACCAACGATGCTAAGCGAAATGTAAATGCAGTGAGTCTTCACACTTTCCGTGGAGGAAGCCAAAGCTATTGGACAGCTCCTGTAACAAGCTCTATCTACTATCCTAGTGCATCTTGGGATGCTCTATAGTGTTTAACGCACTTTAAAAAACATTTGAACCGAAAAAATAAACCCAGCAACTTCGATGCTATTTATTATCATAAAAGCATCGAAGTTGTTATTAGTTAAAAGCTTTCTATAATTCCTTTTTGAAGCAAATACTAGTTTCTATTCCGGCATATTGTCCGTAATTTTCGATAACAGTATACGTTTTAGTGTACAATGCAACTGCCTCTGTTTGCACATTGCTGGTTTCTAAAACGGTCGATGCATAACCTAATTCTTTAGCCCAGTTCTCCAACTCATTCAAAACCTTAGATGCAATGCGTCTTCCTCTGTATTCGTCGGAAACAAACATGCGTTTTACCTCAACAGAGTCATTATCAAATTGCTTTATTGCTCCGCAGCCCACCGCAATTCCGTTGATATAAGCAATAATGACATGTTTAAT
Organism: Flavobacterium tyrosinilyticum; assembly: GCF_023656565.1. Lineage (GTDB taxonomy): Bacteria > Bacteroidota > Bacteroidia > Flavobacteriales > Flavobacteriaceae > Flavobacterium > Flavobacterium tyrosinilyticum. The sequence goes on along the minus strand of NZ_JAMOKG010000002.1, from coordinate 1,243,925 downwards.
GGCATCAACCTTATTAAATTGGTTGAAGTATTCCTGCATGTCACCATTTCGGCTTGCTAAATTCTCATCTAGTTTTACAATTAAACTGGCGAAATCTGCATTTTGAGAAGTCGTTCTTACGAGTTCCAGATCTTCAGTATATCCGTATATTTTCATATCTGTCAAATCTTCTTCTCTTTTTCTATAATCTTTTTTTAGAAGTCCTTCATATACAAATCCAGAACGTTCGGCTACTTTAATGCTTGCAGCGTTTTCTTCTGCAATTTTCATAAAAAGTCTATTAAACTTTTTATTTGCAAAACACCAGTTTTTAAACGCCGTTAATGCTTCGGCAGCATAATTATTACCGTTATGTTTTTTGCAAATAAAATAAGCCAGTTCGCCTTTTGGAACTCTCCAATCAATTTCTCGTACAGATATATGGCCTATAAACTCATGGTTTTCTTTTGAAAATATACCGCAAGCATAACTTTTATTTTCTTGCCAATCTATTTCTTTCTGCTCCAGATATTTTTTTGTCGATTCTAAGCTATCATTCATTTTTATCATGTTTGCAAAGTAGTCATACAAATATTCGCTGTTATCGGTTATACTTTTAAAAAAGCATTCTGAATCTTCGACTCTGTAAGGTTTTATTAAAAGGTTTTGGGTTGTTATCATTTTGTGGTTCTTTGGAGTTGTATTTTTCTAGGGATAAAACTAGACAAAAACCTAATGCGCAAAAATGCTATTTTTTAATTTGTTAATGCTTTTTTTGCATTACGCTTCTTTTTTGACAATTCGTTAAAGTGTATTAAAAAATAAATACCAAAAATTAAGTACATTCGCGAATCTGTTTTATAAAATGCCACTAAATATAACTATTCGCGAGATAAAACGGAAGAATTAAAATCAATTGACCCAATATTAAAAACCAACCAATGACAAGTAACTGTTTAAATTGTAATGAAGAAATCGTAGGGAAATTTTGTAGCAACTGCAGCCAATCAGCATCAACACATAGATTCTCTTTATCTCACGTTATTCAACACGATTTTGTTCACGGAATATTTCATTTTGACACAGGCTTTTTCTACACTATAAAAGAACTATTTACCAGACCTGGACACAGAATTAGAGCATATGTTCAAGGGAAAAGAACGAAACACTTTAATTATTTTGCAACGATAATTCTTTTACTGACGTTAAGTTATTTTCTAAAAAAATGGACTAAAATTGATCCTTCTTCAATCTACGATCAAACAGCACTCTCTGGAGTTTTTAAGCTCTTAAAAGACTACTCGAAATTTATTGTTTTTCTGCACATTCCGATTATAGCGCTTGGCAGTTTTTTACTCTTCAAAAAAAGCAAACAAAACTATACCGAAAACTTAGTCCTCAATTTATATCTGCAATGCGGCATCTTAACCATAAGCCTTGTTTTGCCAGTCATTATGATTTTTAGTGACAACAAAGAGTTCCTTCTTATGGTAAATAATGTACTGTCTGTAGTGAGTGTCTTATATGTGATCATTTTCTACTATCAATACTTTTCTGTTTTTGATTATAAAAAATCTGGTTTAATTATTCGAGTGATATGCATTGGAATTTTGTTTTTGGTAACGAAACTTGTAATGAACAATATCTTGAATATTATTGGCCTTAAATATTTCCATTGATTTTAAGTCCAAAAATCAAACCGTGTAAATCAAATAAATTTTGATTTTGAACCGGAAATTAGAAAAAAGCTAATTCAAGCAATTAGCCTTTTACAAACTTAAACTGAGCACTGCCCGCTTTTATTGGTATTTTTTAAATAACGCCGACATGGCCTCAACATCCAAAGCCACAAGATCATTAAGCTTTAGCGACTTGACCATCTTAAGTGTAGATGTTTTGTAAAGTAAAAAATGAGGCGTTTTTAAATGAGACTGATATGCTTCATTATTAGCATAAATTTCTAATATTTTTATCTGATTTGGATGGTCTTTTTGAAACATTGGAAAAATAACAATCACTCCAGGCTCTAATCTAATAGATGCCTCTGCTTCTTCTTTAAGAATAGCTTTGTATTGCTCAAGATAATCGGGTATTATCTCAACTTCTGCAATGCGAACCATTTGATCTTTATTTTGTGCCATAATACCAAGTGAGAAAAAAGTAAATAAAAACGATACCTTAATTTTATTCCAAAATCCATTCATAAATTAATTCTTTTGTCTTGAATTTATAATTACCCTAGTTTTGAGCCTTTACTAGTGCGTTTAAATATACTGAAAATATAAAGATCTGTCTGTATAATTGTTTTGGCTAATAGTTTAAAATTGAAATATTTTACTAAATCAGCTTGTTTTTAATCTCTTTATATTTCGAACGTCCAATGGGTAGTAAGTCACCGTTTTTTAGCTGCATGCTGTACTTTCCACCTGCTTCTACCACAATTTTGTCTGCTTGTTCCCAACAGAGAATATAGGATTTATGTATTCTTTCGAATGTTTCAGGAAGCAGTTTTTCTAAAGCTTCAAGCGATTTATCGTGTAATTCTATTTTGTTATTTGCTAAATGCAATTCGGTATAAATCCCTGCCCCTTTAATGTATAGAATCTCATTAATGGGCACGAGTCTGAACGTCTTTGCTTTTCTTACTGCCAAAAAACGAACATCTCCGCCCGATTGTTTTCCCTGTGCCGTAAAACGCATAAAGGCTTGCTCCAATCTGTTTTGATCGAAAGGTTTGGGTACAAAATCCAAAACTCCATAATTAAAAGCTGTAATAGCTTTATCGGTATAGGCAGAAATAATAATGGTCTGAAACGGTCCTGCCACAAAAGTCTGCAAGATTTCAAATCCGTCTTCTCCATTCAGATTTAAATCTAACAGCAGAAGATCGATTGGATTATTCTCAATCGCTATCAATCCGCTTTCGAGAGAATCAGAAAGTAGAATTTGCACGTCTTTGTCAAAGAAATCACGTGTCATTCTTTCCACTCTCTTGGCGATACGAGCTTCGTCTTCAATTATGAGTATCTTCATCTTAATCAAAAATTTTAATGATGGTCTCCCACCCTTTTTCTACAGCATGAGAATCAAAAGACCAATTGGTGCCATAACTTTCTGTTAGTCTGGCTTCAATGTATTTAAATCCAGTTCCTACTCGCTTATCTTTTTTAGTTTGTCGATTTTTAGCTAAAGTCAACAAAGTATATGTTTTGAATTGCTTCTCTCTGGTAAATTTAAAACAGAAAACAATACAGCCTTCTTTTGGAGGAAGACTATGCGTAATTCCGTTTTCTATTATGGTATGAAAAATAGCTGGCGGAATCGTTTCGTTTTGGTCTATTCTTTCTTCCTGCCATTCATAACAAATTTCTTTACGAAAAGACATTACTTCCAAATGTCTTCGGCACAAATCAATCTCTTGTCTAATTGGAATAAGTGTGTCTTCGGCAATATCGTTCATTATATCAAATTCTTCCGCTAGAGCGCGAATAAAAACAACTCCTTCTTTAGGCGATTCCTCAATCCAATCAATCAGCGAGGTTAAAGTATTTCGAAGAAAATGCGGCTGAATATTTTTCTTAATCAGTTCCAATTGCAATCTGGAAGAAAGCAGCAATGATGCATTATGAGCTTCTTCCATTGCTTTTGCCCGTATCGTATGGAGATAGAGCATACAAAGGACCAAAATGGTAAAAGCTATAAACAATCCGAAGTCATAAAACATAAAATAATTGACCACTACTCCTGCCAATAAACCCGCCGCAACTATAAGTCCGCCTTTTGCTTTTCTAATGGCGGCTTCAATAGCGATTACAATAGAAAAGAAACGAGCAGTTATAGTAAAATAAGCAGCCGAAATGTCATAATGACCATAATAGCCAATATAAACCGCTAAAAGGACAATGAACAAAAAAAACAGCACTAGTTTCTTTCTTTTAAATTCAAACTGCAACATAAAATACCAAGGTATGAGCATTGAAACAGCAAAAGTGAGCCAACCAATAATCTTTAAACGGGTATAAAATTCATTATAAGGAATGTCGAGATAATATTTGACATATTCGATAATGAGCAAACAAAAGAAAAGCAGGCAAATAATTCCGAAGAGCAAAACGGCTAGTTCTTTTCGGGTACTATTGAGATAGAGAAAAAAATAATAGATGCCTGCAATAAGAAAAGCACCTGCCATAATATTCATAAAAGAAACCACGATAAGCGGTGAACGTTGAAGTTGTAGATAATCTTTAAGTTTTACATCGATACCGCGCTCTACTTCTTTATTGTAGGTTTGCGAACCCATTAAAACAACGTTGTGTTTCCCGAGTTTAGACAAATTATTCGGTATTTGATAATAAGAGGTTTCTGTTCCTGGCACCTCAACACGATCTGCTTGTGCCATTTGACCATTTCTCCCAATTAAAACTCCATCCCAATACACATCAAAAGCACCAAAAGCATTTATTTGAAGCCCTAACGATTGAGAAGTATTTTTTCGTTTTTGTATTTCAACGTTTGTTTCGAATCTAAAACTCGAACTATCCGGTTTACCCCAATCCATCTTCTGATGATCGTAATCAACATCATATGTTACATCGGTTGTAACGTACTCTTTGTAATAGTTACAAGAGGTACACATGAGAAGAAGTAAAACGATAAAAAAGTAAGATTTATACATAAGATAAAGATAGAACAAATATCGAATTGCCAAATGCTTTTGAAAAGCTTATAGAGCCGTTTGAATGTTTTAGAAAACGGTGTTTTCTTTTATGAATTAATCTTGTACAACAAAATCAATCAAAATGAAATCTCTAATAATCAAAACCTTAATTCTCTTTATTCCGTTTTTAGGAATAGGACAGCAAACCATTATTTCTGGTAAAGTTCAAGACAGCGCTACAAAAGAAGCACTGCCTTATGTAACGGTAACCATACAAGATAGTAGCTCAAAAACATTGGCCACAGCCATAACAGACGATCTTGGTTTATTTACTATTGAAGCAGCTCCAAATGGTTCAACCACTGTCTCGTTTAGTTACACGGGGTATCAAAATCATACCCAATCTTTAATTGCAGGAAAACAAAAAATTGATTTGGGTACAATTGAATTAATTACCAATATGGTACAATTAAAAGCAGTTGAAATTAGCGATCAAAAATCGAATGTTAGTTTAAAACTTGACAAAAAGGTTTTTGAAGTGGGTAAAGATGTGCTTTCACAAAATGGTTCTGCTCACGATGTATTAAATGGAGTTCCATCTGTCGCTGTTGATGCTGCGGGAACGGTAAGTCTTCGTGGAAATAGTAATGTTTTAATATTAATTAACGGAAGACAATCTGGACTTACCCAAAGCAATGCGCTTGATCAGATTGCAGCCGATCAGATCGAACGAATTGAGGTTATTACCAATCCTTCTTCAAGATATGATGCTGCGGGTTCTGCGGGGATTCTTAATATTATATTGAAAAAGAACAAAAAAAGTGGTTTTAGCGGTCAGGTTAGATTGGTTGCGGGCTCGCCAAATGATAGTCGTCTTAATCCGAGCCTTAATTTTAAATCAAACAAAATCAATATTTTTTCCAATTTCAGTATCCGTTCTAGCGATTATGTGGGTTTGTACACAACCGATCAGGTAACCAATAGTACCACTGCTCCAAATTACATGCATCGTGTGCAGAATGAAGATCGTCATGACGATGGAAAATTGCTTTATATGGGTGCCGATTATTTTATTAATGAACATCAAACTATAACAGCAGCTTTTTTAAAGAATGCCACGCATGATAATGATAAAACCGATTTGAGTTATCAGTATGATAGTGATCAAGGCAATACCACACCTGATAGTCTTTTGACAAGACACGGAAAATCATTGGAAAAACGGGATTACAGTCAAATTGAGTTTAATTATACACGAACATTCCAACAGAAAGCTAAAAAATGGACTATTGACGTTCAATACGATTGGTGGAACAGCGACAAAAAATGGGATCTTTCTACACAGCGTTTGCTTCCAGACGAAATGGCTTATCCCAGCATTAGAACAAGTTCTGTAGGAAACAGCAAAGATTTTCTGGCTAAGACCGATTTTATTCAGCCAATAGACAGTCTTTCTACTTTGGAATTTGGATTAAAAACTGAAATTAGAACGGTTACAAGCAATTATCTGGCAGAAGAACAAGAGGATAATAATTGGGTCGTTTATCAGAATATTGATAATGATTTAAATTACGACGAAACCATAACGGGCGCTTATACGCAATTTAGCAGTAAAATCAATAATTTTAGTTATATGTTGGGATTAAGAGCCGAGCTTACAGATATTGCCATTAAAGATGTAGAAAATGCGTATAGCGATAAAAAAAACTATAACAAACTCTTTCCTACTATCAATCTATCTTATAAGTTTGATGCTTCGGCATTGCAGTTAAATTACAGCAAACGCATTAAACGTCCGTCCTTATATGCTTTATATCCTTTCAATGAAGTCACCGATTTAAATGCACAATATATCGGAAATCCTGATTTAAATCCTTCTTATACGGATGCATTTGAAATGGCATTTCTTAAAAATTGGAAAACATTTACTTTGAATCCTTCGGTTTATTATCAATACGAAAAAGGCTTTATTCAAGATTATACGTATCGCCAAGATGATATCTTTCTTACCACACCCATAAATATTGATTACGAAATAAGAAGCGGAATTGAATTATCGACATTATATAATCCGTTAAAATGGCTTCAGGTTAATGCCGAAATGAATTATTATCACTTCAAACAAAAAGGAAATTATAGAGACGAAAACCTAGATTATAGCAGTCAAAACTTTACGGCTCGACTCAGCACGCAGATTAAACTTCCTGCTAAATTTAGTTTTCAAGGCCGTTATAACTTTCGTGGAGAAAAACGCAATGCACAAACTACCAGCGAAGCATTACAATCAATTGATTTCGGGTTAAGCAAACTTCTGCTTAAAGATAAAGCCACTATTGTTTTTGATGTTACGAATGCTTTTAATCTTCGTCAATATAAAAGCGTTACCACTGGAACCGATTATGTTATTAGAGATAATAGCATTCCAAATGCAGCGAGATATCGCTTGAGTTTTGTTTATCGTTTTAATCTAACCGATGCAAAAGCAATTAGACAAGCCAATGATGCCAATAGAGATTAAACACTATTATTTCATAAAAAAGCCCTCTGTAAGCAGAGGGCCTTTATCATTCTTTTTATCAAAACTTATCGCCAGCCCAATGCAGGTGCAACGTGTTCTAAAATAGAAGACAAAATATGAATATTGTAATCTACACCTATGGTATTCGGTATAGTTAGCAATAAAGTATCCGCTTCTTGAATAGCTTCATCTTGAGCAAGTTCTTCAATTAATTTATCGGGTTCTGCTGCATAGCTTTTACCAAAGATGGCTCTCTTGTCTTGCTCGATATAACCAAAACTATCATTGCCTTTGGCTTGTCCGCCAAAATAATATCGATCCTGCTCATTGACCAAAGCAAATATCGAACGACTTACCGAAACTCTTGCTTCACGCTGATGGCCTGCATTTTTCCAGGCTTCTTTATACAATCTTATCTGTTCGGCTTGCTGCACATGAAAAGGTTTTCCGTTTTCATCGTACTTAAGTGTAGAACTCTGAAGATGCATTCCGTTTTCGGCAGCCCAAATAGCGGTTGCATTCGACGCAGCTCCCCACCAGATTCTTTCTCTTAATCCTTCAGAATGCGGTTCAATGCGCAATAATCCAGGCGGATTTGGAAACATTGGGTACGGATTTGGTTCTGCAAATCCTTCTCCTTTAAGTTTATCCAAAAATTCCAGCGCTTTTTTACGGCCCATATCGGCATCAGTTTCTCCTTGTTCAGGTTCGTAGCCAAAGTAACTCCAACCGTCAATAACTTGTTCTGGTGATCCTCTACTAATTCCTAACTGCAAACGACCTTCCGATATTAAATCGGCAGATCCAGCATCTTCTACCATGTACAATGGGTTTTCATAACGCATATCGATTACGCCAGTTCCGATCTCAATTTTACTTGTTTTCGCTCCTACTGCCGCAAGCAAAGGAAAAGGCGATGCCAATTGCTGCGCAAAATGATGTACTCGAAAATAAGCACCATCTATACCTATTTCTTCAGCAGCCACTGCTAAATCGATGGATTGCAACAAGGTATCTGCTGCTGTACGAGTTTTATATGACGGATGATTAGCCCAATGCCCAAATGATAAAAATCCTATTTTCTTCATAATGGCTTTATTTTTTTATTCTCTCAAATATACGGATAACTAATAAGAAAAAGAAAACCATGTCTTTTCTTGAAAAGTACATGGTTTTGCTTATCTATAAAATTATCAGAGCAGATAATTTTGCCTTCTAATTATTGCTTAGGGTCTACGCTTAAAGGAGGAAGATTAACTTTCTTTTCATTCATCATTTTTTTCACTTGTTCGATAGTTCTATATCGTTCAATCTGCATTTCACCCGTAAAAGTTTCGCTCTGAGGTGCTCTTGGAGGAATCTGAGCATACGTTTTCATCAGATCAGCAATAGCTTGATTAAAAATTATTGCAGTCCATGTTTTCTCTGTCCAGCTGTTCATAAACAAATCATAACGTTCTTGGGGATCTTGCCACAAGTTATAAATAGCAGGGACTGTCGCTACATAGGTTTCATCTCCTCGCCAACCAAGCTGTTGTCCAGGTGCGTCACTTCCGGCAATAGCACCATTATCTCCTCGGGTATTAAATACTGCTTTGAATTTTCCGATTCGTACAGCACCTGGCGATAATTCGGCTTCTGTAAAATAGAACCATCTATCACGAAGTGGCGTTCCTTTTTTAAACAACACGTTTGACATATCATAACTATCAAAAACCATATCGGCACCAGCTCTGTCTTTTTTAGGAAGTTCTACTCCAGCAAGGCTGGCAAATGTCGCCATAAGATCAAGCCCACCTACAATATCATGGCTTTGGCTTCCTGCTTCAATTTGTCCTGGCCACCAAGCAATTGCAGGTACACGACTACCACCTTCTCTGTCTGTTCCTTTAGTGCCTCTAAAAGGAGTATATCCCGAATCAGGATGCACATCTTGCCAAGCACCATTATCTACTGTGTAAATAACAATAGTATTTTCGGCAATACCCAAAGAACGAATCTTATCCATGATACGCCCTACATTGTAATCCATTTCTACAACAGCATCTGAATATTTGCTTTTACCTGGAGATTTGCCAACAAATTGTTTTGAAGGAAGGTTTGGCTGATGGTTTTTAGCAAAATTGATGCACATAAAAAACGGATCTTTGCTTTTTCCATATTCATCAAGCTGCTTTAAGTTATTTTCTACCATCATCATATCCAGCTCAGCAATATTCTCTTCGGTTACTTTACTTACCTCGCGGGCTTTTCCACCTGCTTCACCTTCAAGTACACCTGTAGTCACTTTTTTGAAAAGTTCTAGCATCTCTGAAGACATCTCCGGATTCCAAGACTGGAAAGCATAAGTATAAGCATTCAAATGGTAAAGCACTACATTCTGCATTTTATCAAAACCATGAGCAATCGGCATCGAATAGTCTGCTTCTCCAAGGTGCCATTTTCCAGAAAAGTAGGTTTTATAATTGGCTTTTTTAAGCACCGAAGCTAGAGTCCATTCTTCTTTGGGCAATCCGCCTCCTTGTCCCTGAAAAGCAACGGTAGTCATACCGCTTCGATTCGGAATACGCCCTGTTAGCATCGCAGCTCTTCCTGGTGTACAACTTGGCTGTCCGTAAAAAGACCAAAACTGCATTCCTTCTTTAGCCATTTTGTCCAGATTAGGCGTAGGCATTCCGCGTCCAACTCCTCCGCCGTACACTCCTAAATCTCCCCAGCCAGTATCATCAGAAATTACCATAATAATATTAGGCTTCTTTTTGGTTTGTCCGTTTATGCTTCCCATCACAGTGCAACATAACAGACCTGCAAAAATTAATTTTAAGGCATTTTTTTTCATGGTTTTAAATTTTAATTAAATATGGTTTGTTTAAAATCTTGGCAAAAAAGTGCAGTAAGAAATAGCGTTTTTTACTTCTCAAAGAATTCCAGAATGAGAAACTTTTTTGATAACCTAAATTACAGCTAATAAGAGAGCCGTTTTTTCTAAACTGGTTGCAAATTATAATATGCAACGAGAATATAAATTTTCTAAATAAACCTTTCTTAAAATTTAATTCTTAAAACGCTGCTTGATTTATAAATTTTCACCTTATTATATTTTTTCAAGCTTAAGTGAGATTTGTTTAAATTTCTAAAAAAACAAAGACAATTCAAACAAAAATCTTAATTATCAAAATGTTAAGTTGCAAGTTTTCTTGTTTCAAATTATAATTTGGAACATCTCTACCTGTCATTTTATGCAATTATTCTCACTTTATGACATATTTTTGAATGGCTTAAAAAATTCCTTCCTAAACGCCTCTCCCCATATCTTTTTCCTGCTCCTCGATTTTCATAATCAATTATTGATATATCTAAACTAAAAACAAATAATTATGGATTGGATTATTACTACATTAAAAGATTATCCCGAACTGGCCATTTTTCTCACGCTATCACTAGGTTATTTTATCGGAAAATTTAAAGTTGGAAGCTTTTCCTTAGGAACTGTTACCAGTGTTTTACTTGTGGGAGTCTTAGTCGGGCAATTGGACATTGTCATTTCTCCCAACGTTAAATCTGTATTTTTTCTAATGTTTCTTTTCGCTGTTGGATACAGTGTCGGACCCCAATTCTTTGGAGGATTAAAAAAAGATGGATTGCCTCAAATGTTTTATGCGGCTATAGTGTGCGTTTTATGTTTGATCTGTCCGTATCTAATAGGGAAAATTATGGGCTACGACATGGGATTAACCTCTGGAATGCTTGCAGGCTCTCAAACCATATCTGCGGTAATTGGTGTCGCGTCTGACACTATCAATCAGCTTAGTATTCCTGCTGATCAAAAAGCAGCATTAATCAACAAAATTCCAGTTGCATACGCTGTAACTTATATTTTCGGAACTGCAGGATCTGCTTGGCTATTGGCTTCTATTGGTCCAAAGTTATTAGGCGGTAATTTAGTCGAAAAAGCAAAAGAACTCGAGATTCAGCTTGGAGGAGATGCCATTGGCGATGATCCAAGTATTGCCTCTGCTTATGATCGTGTTATATATAATGCGTATCAAATCTCTTCAAACTCTTATGCTAATAACAAAACAGTGGCAGAAGTTGAAAATGAATTGGAAAGAAATAAAAGACGTTTGTTTATACAGCGCATCCGAAGAGGAAAAGAAATTATAGACGCTTCTCCAGAATTTGTAATTCAAGAAAATGATGTTGTTGCACTCGGCGGAAGAAGAGAATACATGATGAATTACGTTGCTGTAAATGAAAAAGAGGTGTTAGATATCGAACTTCTAAATTTTCCAGTAGAAGTATTAAGTGTACTCGTTGTAAAGAAAGAAGTAATAAATAAAACCCTTGCCGATTTACGTCATTTAAAATACATGCATGGCGTTGTCGTGAGATCTTTAAAAAGAGCTGGAATCCAGATGCCCATATTACCCAATACTGTTCTTCAAAAAGGAGATATGATCGAACTAATTGGAATTAAACGAGACGTAGATCAAGTTGCGACACATATTGGCTATCCAGACCGCCCTACAAATTCTACCGATATGGCTTTTGTTGGTTTAGGAATAGTACTGGGAGGATTACTTGGAGCATTAACCGTTAAAGTTGGCGGAGTGCCAATAAGCCTTAGTACAAGTGGCGGTGCCTTAATATCTGGACTTTTCTTCGGATGGCTAAGAGGTCAGCATCCTACTTTTGGGCGAATTCCAGAGCCTGCATTATGGATCATGAATAATGTTGGATTAAACATATTTATCGCTGTAGTGGGTATTACAGCGGGTCCAAGTTTTATTGTCGGTTTTCAAGAAGCTGGCTGGGGGCTTTTCATTGCGGGTGCTGCAGCAACAGCCATTCCGTTAATCCTCGGACTTCTTATAGGAAGATACATTTTCAAATTCCATCCTATCATTACTTTAGGATGTGCTGCTGGGGCAAGAACAACTACTGCCGCCCTTGGAGCTCTGCAAGATGCCGTAAAAAGCAAAACCCCTGCATTGGGTTATACCGTGACCTATGCCGTTGGTAATACGCTACTCATTATATGGGGCGTCGTCATTATTTTAATCATGAGTTAGTCGAATTTTTTATATAATCTCTAAACATTTTAGTCATGGCAATTGATATTTCAAAAATAAAAACATCAAGAGAGGTAGAAAAAACACTTCAGACCCTCAGCCCATTTGAAATTAAAAATGAATTAATTCATTTGGCAGATGAAAGCGCGCTTAAATCTACGGCGATAACACTTAACGCTGGAAGAGGAAATCCAAACTGGATTGCTACTGTTCCTAGAGAAGCTTTTTTCCTTTTCGGACAATTTGCATTAGAAGAATGCCGTAATGTTATGGAAGAACAAGGCATTCTCGCAGGAATTGTACAAAACAAAAGCGGAGTGGCTTCTCGTTTTGAAGCTTTTTTATTGAAACATAAAGACACTCCTGCTGCTGCACTTTTAGAAAAAACCTATCATTATGGTGTAGACAAACACGATTTTGATGGTGATGCCTGGATTCGTGAATGGATTGAAGCTGTAATCGGATTTAACTATCCTGTCCCAGATCGTATGCTAAGTCAGATAGAAATTATTGTTCATGATTATTTGGTACAGGAAATGTGCGGTGCAGGAAATGACAAGGGCAAGTATGATATTTTTGCTGTTGAAGGCGGAACTGCTGCAATGTGTTATATTTTTGATTCGCTCATGCAAAACCACCTTACCGAACGTGGCGATAAAATAGCCTTGCTTACGCCTACTTTTACACCTTACATCGAAATTCCTGAATTAGAACGATACAAATTTGATGTCGTTTACGTAGAAGCAAGCGGCGTTGGAGAAAATGGATTCCATACTTGGCAATATCCAAATTCTGAATTAGATAAGCTTAAAGATCCAGCAGTTAAAGTGGCTTTTGTGGTAAACCCAAGTAATCCGCCATCTTCTGCAATGAGCACTGAAACATTAAATTATATTGCTGATATCGTAAAAAATCATAATCCTGGTTTAATGGTTATTACTGATGATGTTTATGGAACTTTCGTTAATAATTTTAGATCATTAATGGCTATTATTCCACAAAATACCATCACAGTATATTCATTCTCAAAATATTTTGGCTGTACAGGCTGGAGACTTGGAACAATTGCCATTCATCAGGACAATATTTTCGATAAAAAAATTGCCAATTTAAGTCCGGATCTTAAAAAAGAACTGCACGATCGTTATTCTTCTCTGACATTAGAGCCAGAAAAAATCAAATTTATTGACAGACTTGTAGCTGATAGCCGACAAGTTGCCTTAAACCACACAGCAGGATTATCGTTACCTCAGCAATTTCAGATGATGCTTTTTTCTGCATTCTGTTTATTAGATACTCAGGATGTTTACAAAACACTTACACAATCTATCATTCATAAACGTTTAAGTCTGCTATGGGAAGGATTAGAAGTTCCTATTCTAGAAGATCCGATGCGTGCCGGATATTATTCTGAAATAGATATTATGGTAGCGGCAAAACACTTTCACGGGGATGATTTTGCCAATTGGCTAAAAACAAATTTTGAACCTGTTGATGTCTTATTCCGTTTGGCAGAAAAAACAGCAATCGTACTTTTAAACGGTGGCGGTTTCGCAGGACCTGAATGGAGTATCAGAGTTTCACTTGCCAATCTTCCAACGGACAGTTATCTGATTCTAGGAAAAAATATCCGTAAAATTTTATTGGAATATGTAACCAGCTGGGAAAACTCAACAAAATAATAGAAGCTTAAATTAAAATATTAAACCTATGAAAAATTTATTTACTTTATTATTGTCCGTTTTATTGGTAACAGGTATTTATGCCCAAAAATTACCTAGAATTAAGATACTTGCAACTGGAGGAACAATTGCGGGACAAGGTGCATCTGCAGATCGCTCTGCTTATACTGCGGGACAATTGCCCATAAAAGATTTAATCGCAGCGGTTCCAGGAATTGATAAAGTTGCCGAAATTTCTGGAGAACAGATTTCAAATGTAGGAAGTCAGGACATGACTGTCGAGATTTGGATTAAGCTGAATAAAAGAATCAACGAAATTTATAAAAATAATGAAGCCGATGGTATCGTAATCACTCACGGAACCGATACGCAGGAAGAAACAGCTTATTTTTTATCGTTGACAGTACGATCTGACAAACCCGTAATCGTTACCGGTTCTATGCGTCCAGCAACAGCCATAAGCGCAGACGGTCCAAAGAATTTATATGATGCCGTAACTTTAGCAGCATCTAAACAAGCAGCGCACAGTGGTGTTTTACTAGTATTTAATGAATATATTTTTACGGGAAGGAATGCCGTAAAAACCAGTACCACGCACTTAAATGCATTTACAGCTCCAAACAGCGGTCCAATCGGACAGGTTTATGACGGAAAAGTTTCTCTTTATGAAACTCCAGTAAGAAAAGCCAATAAAAATACTCCGTTTGATATTACAGGTTTAACCACTTTACCAGAAGTAGCCGTTGTAGAATTATATGCAGATGCGCCAGCAACTGCCATAAATGCGTATGTAGCTTCGGGAGTAAAAGGAATTGTAACTGGCGGTTTAGGTAACGGAAATCTAAACAAAGTAAACTCAGATGCTGCGGCTAGCGCTGTTAAAAAAGGAATTGCCGTTGCAAGAGCTTCTAGAGTACCGTCTGGAAGAGTTACTTTATTTGACGAAACCGATGATCAAAAACTTGGTACTATAGTCGCAGATGATTTAATTCCGCAAAAAGCGAGGATTTTATTAATGTTGGGACTTACCCAAACTACTGACAGTAAAAAACTCCAAGAATACTTCTTTGAGTATTAAACCATTTGATATTGTAAACTATGCGTATCTTAACTTCAATAATTTTGAGTGTTTTTCTGGCCGCTGGTGCCTATGCACAGCAGGAAAAACAGACTGATACCGTTCTCAATCATAAAACTCCCCTAATAAAAGCAACCAAAGTTGATTTGCTCAATAATGTCGATTTAATTTTCAATACTCAGGTTGGTTTTAATAGCTATATTGAAGACGGAAAATATACTAGCAGTAAATTTGAAGTGAACCAATTTAGATTGGAAGTAAAAGGGAAAGTGTATAAGGATAAAGTATTTTTTAGGTTTAGAGACCGATATACTAAAGAGACTGAACCACAATCTACAGACAATATCAGCAGTTCTACAGACTTGGCTTTTATTGGGTATAATATATCCAACAGGACAAGTATTGCCATTGGAAAAATGACCGCAAACTGGGGTGGTTATGAGTTTGACATGAATCCAATTGACATTTATCAGTACAATGATATTGTCGATAATTCAGATAACTTTTTAACTGGAGTTCAGTTCAACTGGGAACTCAATAAGGATCATGTTTTTTCTGCACAGATTTTAAATTCTCGAACCAAAACCTTTCCTGAACTCTATCAAAATGTGCCAAATGTCGAAGAAGCAAAATTCCCTGCTGCCTATGTTGGAAACTGGAACGGTAGTTTTTTAGATGGAAAATTTAAAACGATTTACAGTTTCAGTATTTTTCAGGAAGCTTCAAAAAATGGACACCCCGTAAATATGTATTATACGGCATTAGGAAATCAGTTTCGAACCAAAAAATGGCTTTTTCAATATGATTTCAAATGGAGCAGCGAAGATCTGGATCGAACAGGAGTTGTGACTTCTTTAATTCCAGACACGGTTTTAGATCATGCGGCAGAAAATGTATATTATATCGAACATTGGCTGAGAACTGTATATTCATTGAATGAAAACTGGAAAATTTCGGCAATTGGAATGGTTAGCACAGCTTCATGGAAAGATATACCCGATCCAAATATCAGCTCTAGCCGTATCCGTACCGCGTGGGGCGTTATTCCGACAGTAGAATTTTATCCCATTAAAAACTTTAATTTAAAGTTCTTTGCCACTTATGTTGCTCGTTTTTATGAGTACAGCGATTATTCAAAAACAAGTTTAGGGCAATCTAATAGCACTACTGGAAGAATTATGATTGGTATAATTTCGCCTCTAGTTGTATTATAAAATTTTAAATAATTAACTCAATTAGAAATGCTGGAACAAATCGTAAAACTCGATTTATTCCAGCATTTCTAATTTGTTCTCTCGCAGATTAGGCAGATTTAAGAATAATTCAAAATGCTTTAAGTTAAGCTTCTTTTTGAATAGCCTAAAGCCTTAGCTAGAGGCATTTAACAGCTTCAAGAACAATGCTTTAGTCAAATCGCTATTTTTGGCTAAAGCCATTTTGATTTACTTTATATAAACTCCAACTAAAGCTGGAGTCAATTCAAATTAATAACTGGTTATAAACATTTCACCCGTGTCCCCGTGGTTGAAACCACGGGCTATGTTTAAATATATACATAATGATTGGCAACACTCATAACTCATCCCGCATTCCCGTGGTTAAAACCACGGGCTATATTTGAATATATGCTGCGTAATGATTAGGCATAACTCACAACTCTTAATGCTTTAATCTTAATCCTTTAATCTTAATCCTTTAATCTTAATCCTTTAATCTTAATCCTTTAATCTTAATCCTTTAATCTTAATCCTTTAATCTTAATCCTTTAATCTTAATTCTTTAATCTTTATTCTTTATTCTTAATTCTTAATTCTTTATTATCTCCTCATCAAATATTTTAAACGAATAAAACAAATCGTACTATAAAAAGCAAAAAGCAATATAAGATGCAATAAAACAGACGGATTATCCCATAAACTGGCACCCGATTGTACAATGGCGGTATATAAAACAATAAAAGGCGTTGTAGGCAAAAGATTAGACAGCCACTGCAATGCTAGCGGAAGCGATTCAAATGGCCAGCTGTATCCTGTAATCAAGAAAATCGGATAAGTCGAAAAAGCCATCATCTGCAAACAAAGCAATTGCGATTGGAACAACGAACCAATAAACTGAGCCATCGGAATTAAAGTCACAATAAACAAAAGCAGTAATAAGCTTAACTCAAATCCGCTGCCTCTCATGGGTAAATTGAGCAGTTTGTAATTTACATTTAAAAAGAAAAATCCATACGAAGCAAAAAGCATCAGATAGAATAATCCTTTGCCCCAAATACCATTAGAAATACCCGAACCTAACCATTCTTTTAATCGAGAACGCTGCCGCTCACCTGCCACACTTTCGCACAAACCAATCAATAAAGTCTGCTGCAGAATTAAAGCCAACAAACCTGGCAATAAAAATGCGCCATAACTCGATCTTTCATTAAATAAAGGACGATAATCTAAATTTACAGGCATCACATTCTCCATTGCAATGGTAGTACTCATTCCTTCTTTTTTCTGATAATATTGAAGGCGCACTCCTGCTCCAACGGTCAAACATATCTGTTGCACATTTAATAACAAATCACTTGATGGCAGAAATCTGGCCGCATTGATTGCCAATACTACATTGCTTTGTTTTAAACTCAGCAAATTGGCTTCTGTTCCCTCTGGAATATAAAAATAGCCTTGGCAATTGCCTTGATACATCTGCTCCTTTGCCTGTTCCAAATTCGAAAAATGAATCAATTCTACTATTGGAGAATCGTCTATATTTTGCTGCAGCAAACGTGATAATCTCGAACCATCGTCATCTACCACAGCCAATTTTACATCGAATTCTTCTTTATTGATATAAATGCTTCCGTAAAAAAAAGCATACAGCAAAGGAGCAATAAGAAGCGTAAGCAGCAAACTATGATCCTTTACTACTTGCGAAGCTTCTCTCAAAAAGAGACTAATCAGCGATTGTTGCGGTTTCTTTTTCATCTTTAATCGAATTAAATTGACGTTTAAACAACAACATTGCTGTCGGGTACATTACCAAGCAAAACAACAAGAGTTTGGCGAATTCGTCTTGAGCATATTTTAAAGGCAAATTCATATAATACACCTTAAAAAATCCGTCTAAAAAAGCGGTATAAGGCATAATAAGCGCATAATACTGATCGTACCAAGGCATTGCCCATCTCGGAAAAGTAAATCCGCTGAACACAAAAGCAGGCGAAGTATAAAAAAGAGCCACATCTCCAGAAAGCATTACATCTTTAAACAAAGCCGATATAAACATTCCGATACCAATGCATGCCAGAGAAAGCATGGTGTATAGTACAAAAAACTTCCCTGTGGCTGCGGGAAGCCCGATATCGAAAAAAGTAAAAATAATTCCTGTAATAATGAGAAAATTAATCCAACTGATGGCTAGATGAGCTATTGTTTTTCCGACAATTACTCTGAGAACAGAACCTTTTGAAGAATCGTACAATTCGTGCATCGTTCCTGTAATCCATTCATAATTTAAAGCCAGCATAGAACTGATAATTAGAATCATCTGCATTCCGACTGTTATTAATCCTGGAACCAAATATTCCTGATAATTGTAAGTTGGATTATAAAGCTGATAGGTTCTCAGACTAATCGGATTTGCAATCGCCATGGCTTGATCAGATTTCATTCCCGTTTTTACCAGTTTCTGCAAAATTACCCCTGTACTTCCTGTAATTACAACTTCTGCAACAGCCTTATAAACTAACTTAGCAGGAACAAGCGCGGCGGCATTGGTGTACAAAGTCACATTACTCGGATGACGGCTGTAGATATTCTTCTGCATATTGGCAGGAAAATGCACGGCGCCCAATATTTTACCTTCTTGAATCAGTTTTTTAACTTCGGCTTCGCTGCTTACTCTTCTCGTAATCTGCAACGTTTCTTTTTGTTCTAATAAAAAAATCAGCTCTCGGCTTATGGCACTTTGATCTTCGTCCCAAATTGCAAATGCTAAATTCTTGGCATCTTGCTTCTGATATATAAAAGCATAGAAGAAAAACAAAGCGACAGGAACTACAAGCATGACCAAGTAAAAAACCTTTAAACTCAGAATGCGCTTCCATTCCCTTATAATTATGTTCAGCATCAAAATCATTGAGGAAGAATTAAAGAAGCGGTCATACCAGAACGAAGTCCTTTAATCTGTGCAAGGTTTTCGGGTTTCACTTCTATTGTAAAAGTTCTCAATTCAAATTCCCCTTTATCTTTGGACGGAACCCAATTGGCAAATTCCAAGGTAGGCACAATAGAATGCACAACGGCATCAAACGTTTCGGGCTGGCAACCTGGAACTTTAACTGCTGTCTTGCTTCCCACTTTAAGCAAATTGGATTTATCTTGTCGGATATTAAACTTAATTATCGTTGAGTTCTTTTTCTCTATGGTCATAATCGGATACCCAATAGAAATAATTTCGCCCTGATGCGTA
This sequence comes from Flavobacterium tyrosinilyticum, assembly GCF_023656565.1. Classification (GTDB taxonomy): domain Bacteria; phylum Bacteroidota; class Bacteroidia; order Flavobacteriales; family Flavobacteriaceae; genus Flavobacterium; species Flavobacterium tyrosinilyticum. The sequence goes on along the minus strand of NZ_JAMOKG010000002.1, from coordinate 1,224,481 downwards.
ACCAAGTTAGAAATTACGCCATCTGCTGGAGCATAAACTCTCGTATTATCTCCAAGCGCTTTGGTTAGTTCATAAGCTTGTTCTGCTTGTTTTACAATAGCATTTGCAGTTTTTAGCAATTCAGGCCTTGTACCATTTTTGAGCATTTGCAGATTTAACTGTGCGGTTTCCATTTCCTTTTTTGCCGCTTGAAATTTAAAATAGAAAACATCCTTTTCCTGTCCCGATATTACATCTTCATTATACAATCGTTCCATACGATCATAAGTCGTGCTAAACAATTTATATTGCTCTTGGCTGATTTGATACAATTTAGAAGTTGCTTCTATCAGCTCTGGTCTTGCTCCTTGTGTAAGCAATTCCTGCTGTCCTTTTGCGGCATCAATTGCCGATAATGCCTGAGCTTTTATGGCGTTTATTTCGTTAGATCGAAGCACGGCCAGCAATTGTCCTGTTTTTACTGTATCGCCCTGTTTTACAAGTAGCGAATCCAATCTGCCTGGAAATTCGGCCGCAACGTCAACACTTGTGGCATCAACCATTCCTATAAAATTATCATCTTCTTTATTGTTGTCTTTTAAGAAAAAAATCAGTCCTGCTATTACTACAAAGATTGGAATAATCAGCGCCCAGTAGTTTTTAAATATATCTTTCATCTATTTAATAAATTGCGTTATTTGACTTGGATTTCCTAAACTATTAAAATATTCCGCTAATGCCAGATAGTATCCCAAAACAGCGGTATAATACCCTTTTTCTATTTCTGTTTCTATCAATAAAGCATCATTAACATCTTTTGGCGACGAGAGCTGATTGTTCATTCTCTTGGTTATTAAACTGCTTGTCGTATTGGCTTCCTTTCTCGCTGCATCCATAGCCATAACATCATTTTGCAATGAAATCATTTTGTTCTTCGCGACTCTCGACTGCACCTGAAGCATTAAACTGGAATTCTCTTCTCCTAGCTTCGCTTCTTCTATCAACTGTTTTGCTGCCAAAGTCTTTTTATTGGTCTGTCCGTTATACAAAGTCCATTGCAATTCTAGCCCTACAAACCAATCGGGAATAGAAACGGGTAAGTCTTTCTGATACAAATTGTAATTCCCAATGGCAAAAATGTTAGGCAAAGCCAATGATTTGCTAATCTTTTCGGCAGTTTCTGCATAAGAGATTTTGTTATTTGCAATTCTGTACACTGGATTTGTAAGCCAATACTCATTCATAGGTTTCTCTAAATTGATTTCGGCATATTTTAAAGTATCAGAAATCACTATTGCAGCGTCAAGGTCCACTCCCATCAGTTTATTCAGTTCAAGATGGGCATTTTGTTTTTCCATCTTGATATTGTTATACTGAGTCTGAGCCTGAATTAAAACCACATTCGTCCAATTTTTTTGGTATGGAGGCAGTATTTTATTTTTTACCAATTCTTCGGCATAATTTTTATTTTTGTCTAAAGCACTTACAATCTGTTCCTGTTTCTTAATTAAGGAGTTGAGGTACAATATTCTAAGATATTGCACTGCAATTAAAAAATTAACTTCTTTACCAGCAATTTCAACACCAATTCCCGCCGAATTAGCAACCGATTGAGCCAGATCTATACTCGAGTTTATTTTGTTTCCCAGAAAAATAGGCTGACGAACTCCCACTCCTGCAACAAAATAAGACTGTTTGCTTAAACTAGGATTATAGTCTGGATAAATGCCTCCAATAACCGTTTTTGAAGTATTATAAATACGATCCTGTGCTGCCTGCGATAAATTGTTTCCTGTAATTTCATGATAAATTTCGTTTGCCGTATTGACACTTTGCTGTGATGAACCTTCAACGATTCCATCTTTAACGGTCTGTAGATTTATCGTAAGCGGACTGCTCAAATAAGAATAACTCGATAAAAGATCTACTTTAGGCAAATAGCCTTTCTTTTCTGCCTGTAGATTGTATTCGCCTGTTTTTAATGCAGATCTTGCCTGCTTGATGGTAATATTATTTTGCTGCGCGATAGAAAAACATTCTTCAAGAGAAGTGGTCTGCGCTTTTGTTTCCAGAGACGACAAAAAGCAAAACAAAATAAAAAGCTTTAGAAATTGTAGTTTTATATGCATCTATATAATATTCTAATGATTTGAAATTACTTTTAACTAGCGACTTCTTTGCTGTTTAATTAAAAACTGCAGGATAAAATAGAAATGAGATAAAAACTTATTATTCAGATAAATTCTGAAATGGTTTGATTGTTTTTAGAATATACTGTTTATGAAAATTTGGGGTCCTTAACTTAAACAGCGAAAAAAGTATACCAGCAAAAAAAAAATACATATAAACCAATATACCAACTAGTTAAAGATAAAAATTTTATTTTATAAGTGCTATTTTAATTTATAGAAAATCATTGTAATGCAATCTCCTTCTCTAAAACCATTTTTTATGTCGCTCCTCTGGAGCTTTTTTGTAGATGCGAAATAGATTTTTCTATAAATATTCTGCTCCGCTGGAGCATCAAATTTAATTGCCTCTAGCTTTAGCTGGAGGTTTACAGGAATTTCTGCGGCTAGGGTTTTAGCCAAATGTAGAATCTACTACTATTATTGTGCTCCCTTTGGAGTATTCAAATACAATTCTTAATAATTTTGCTTTTATAACGTCATTCCCCACTGGCACATTTCTTGAAAATAATTATCATTATTAACTGATTTAAAACTATTTATCATGAAAGTTACTTACTACGGACATTCGTGTTTTTCTGTTTATGCTGGCGGAAAACACCTTCTTTTTGATCCTTTTATTACACCAAATGAGTTAGCAAAAGAAGTTGATGTAGATGCTATAAAGGCAGATTACATTTTTATCTCTCATGCGCATTATGACCATATTCTGGATGTAGAGCGAATTGCCAAAAATACGGGCGCAAAAGTGCTCGGAAATTTTGAAATCTATAATTGGCTACTGAAAAACGGAATCGAAAATGCACATCCCATCAATCCAGGAGGAAAGTTTGATTTTGATTTTGGAACTGTAAAATGTGTGGTAGCCCAGCATCCGAGCAGTTTCATAGATGGCTCTTACGGCGGAATTGCCTGTGGTTTTGTGCTTTCAACAACAGATGGAAATTTCTATTACAGCGGCGATACGGCTCTGACTTTAGACATGCAGCTTATTCCCAAATTTACCCCACTTGACTTTGCTGTTTTCCCTATTGGCGACGGACTTACTATGGGAATTGAAGAAGCTATTGAAGCCGCAAAACTCGTTGGAGTAAACAAAATATTAGGCGTTCATTACGATACTTTTGGTTTTATTGTAATGGATCATCAAAAAGCTTTAGAGGAGTTTAATAAAGCTTCTTTTCAATTATTCTTACCTAAAATAAACACAACAATTGAAATTTAAATTGGTTATTTTTCTTTGCTATATTTCGCTAAAATGTGGGTTTTAGCGAAATATCATTTTATAAAAAAGACCACAGAAAACAACACAGAAATTTTTTCATAAAAAAAAAGGAATAGCTGCTGACACTATTCCTTTTGCATATAATGAAGTTCTGCTGATAAACTACAATTATATGTATTCTACAAAATTAATGATGTACTGCGCGGTAAGTTCCGGATATTGATGCTGAGGTCCGTGTCCTGTTCCGGCATAAACAATCATTTGCGCATTTGTCATTTGATTGATAATCGGATACCAATTGTCTACGGCAAAACTGATATCATGATCTCCAGAAATAATCAGAATAGGAGTTTTGGTCTTTTTCAATTGTTCTCTGAAGTTTAAAGCATCTTCTCTAAAAGTATCTCCTCCGCCAAAATACAATTGAAAAACATCCATTGTTGAAGGAATTTTATCTACTTCTATCTTTTTATGAATTCTATCGTGCGAAGCTTTTGCTGCCAAACGGCTTGATTCTGATTTTGGTTCAAAAAACAGCACAATTTCATCCTCAAAATCATTTAAAGGTTTAAGTGCTGCATCAAAAAAAGCTTGCTCAATAGGAATTTCGTTTTTTCCTGGCGGATTTGTTCCTACCAAAACGGCATGCGTGACCAAATTAGGATAAAGCAAAGTTGCCGTCTGTGCCACCAACCCACCATAAGACCATCCTAAAACAATAACCGAATCTAATTTTAAGGCATCTGCCAAATCCTTTACGTCTTTGGCTACAACGGTAATGTCTGGAGCAAGACTTCCTGTAGAAGAGCCAATTCCAGAATAATCAAATACGATAACGTTGAACTTTTCTGCCATCGATGCCACAAACAACGGATCCCAAGTATCTAGTGTTCCTCTAAAACGGTTCACAAAAATTACTGCTTTTCCTTTGCCGTACGAACGATAAGCAATTTTACGATCGCCTAAATCGGCAAAACGTGTTTCTGCGTCATAAATTTTTTCCATAATTATAAGTTAAAGGTTGAAATCAATATTCGTTTTCATCAAGTAGACAAAGATTAAACCAAAACGCAGAACACTAACAATAAAGCATTTAACGATTATTCGTATGCTAAAGAATTATGATATTTCAAGAATTCAATCTTCTTTTTAACGATATATAATAATTCCTACATCTGTTTTAAGAACAATGCTTTTAGAATCAATACTTTATAAAAAAGGCATTCCTTTTGTTTTTTGTAAATGAAATAGTATTCTTTTCTAAACATTAATCTAACAGCTTCGATATGATGTATTTATCTACTAAAAAAACGATTATGTTTATTACTGGAACATTCATCAGCCATGTCTGCTGGAAAGAATGGATTGTTTTTTTTGAAAATGAAGGCTATAAAACGGTTGCTCCGCCTTGGCTTTACAAAAACAAATTGGCAGTCGATTTAAGACAAACCCATTCAGAGTCCAAAATTGCTTTAATTCGTTTAGATAATTTATTGGATTATTATACTGAAATCATTGACAAGCTTCCTGAAAAACCAATTTTAATAGGTCATTCCTATGGCGGACTTGTAACTCAACTACTGCTTCAAAAAGAATTGGGATCGCACGGAATCTGCATCAATTCTATTCCGCCTAGCAATCTTATGCATTTTAATTTTTCGTTTTATAAAGCCATTTGGAATCTTTCCGATGGTCTTAGTCCAACAAATAAGCCCTTTTTAATGCCTTTTAAGACATGGCAATACTATTTTGCGAACCAAATGCCGTTTGAAAAGCAAAAAGAAGCTTACGAAGCTTTATTGATTCCCGAATCTAAATCAGTTATACGAGACATTTATTCTAAATCGGCTAAGATTGATTTCAAGAAAAAACACAATCCGCTTTTGTTTGTAGCGGGTTCAGAAGATGCTTTTGTTCCTGCTTCTTTAAATAATTTGAACTTTAAAAAATATAAAAACCTTCATTCTATCACTTGTTACAAAGAATTTCAAGATGGTAATCATTTGAGTATAAATCAAGAAAACTGGCAGACTATTGCTGAGTTCATCGCCAATTGGCTAAAGAAAATTTCTTAATGGATTGCGTTTTTTTTGTGTTCCCGTGGTTGAAACCACGGGCTATATTTTCAAATGCGATTTTAAAAAACAGAATTTACTTGGTCTGCTAAATAATTCCTTTCTTTATTTCCAGTTTTTTAATCTTAGAATTTAAAGTCGACGGATGAATGTCCAAAATTTCGGCAGCACCACCAGCACCAGAAATTTTTCCGTTGCATTTTTTAAGGATATACAAAATATAATCTCGTTCATTTTCTAATATCGTTTTTATTGAAAAGGATTCTTGTGCTGGTTCAGGATGTATTTTGGAAGACATAGAAAGTTCAATTTCTTTAATTGTATTTCCTTCTGTCAGCAAAATGGCGCGTTGCATTACATGTTCGAGTTCTCGAATGTTTCCTGGCCAATTGTAATTTATAATCTGCTGCAAAGCAAAATCGGAAAGAATGGGCGCTTTTCTGCCCATTTTCTCACTATAAACTGCTATAAAATGATTGGCTAAATCAGGAATGTCTTCTTTTCTCTTTTTTAACGGCGGAACCATAATCGGAAAAACATGCAAACGATAGTACAAATCCATTCTAAATCGTCCTGCCGCCACTTCTTCTTCCAAATTTTTATTGGTTGCGGCAATAATTCTAACATCAATTTTCATTGACGAAGTACCGCCTACACGTTCAATTTCTCTTTCTTGCAGAACACGAAGCAGTTTTACCTGCAATTCGAGAGACATCTCTCCTATTTCGTCTAAAAAAATAGTTCCTCCATCTGCCAATTCAAATTTACCGATACGTCTGTCCAAAGCGCCTGTAAAAGCCCCTTTTTCATGTCCAAAAAGCAAAGATTCGGCAAGATTTTCAGGAATAGCACCGCAATTAATAATAACCAAAGGCTTGTCTTTTCTCGGAGATAAAGCATGTATGCTTTGCGCAATTTTTTCTTTTCCTGTTCCGCTTTCTCCTAAAACCAGAACCGAAGTATCTGAAGGCGAAACTTTCCGAATATAATTAAAAACTGTGCCCATTTGCGAACTGTTGCCAATAATCCCTTCAAAGCCTTCTCGTGTCTTTGCGGGAAAAGTTGTGCTTTTGACTTCCGTTTTTTTAATAGGCAGATTTAAATCTTCTTTCGAATAAATTTTAGCAATAAATTGATGAAAAAGCGGTTCGAGTGAACCTAATAATCGCAAGTGTTCTTGAGAATAAACAGTAAGGCTACGGCTGTAAAAAGTAAAATGATAGCTCTGGATCGACGCTATTGAAATCGGAAAAACCAAATAAGATTTGATCCCAAAATTATGTGCAATTAAAGCTTTAATTGGCGCTTCTTGTAGATTGTTAATCAATGCTTCTTCGCTATAAATTACAGGTTTTTCATCTACTTTAGATTTCCTGTAAGTTTCATTGATTTCCTTTTCTGACAATACCGCTATTTGCGAAAGTTTTTGCAAATTGATGATTTGATATTGTTCTAAATTTCTGCGGACAATTCCGATACTGTCATAATGTGTTGAAGTAACAAAACCCATTTCCAAATAATCAAAAGGAATAAAAGTTTGAGCTGCTTTTGCAAATGCCACTAATGCCTCTTCTTTCTTTAGATTTGAATTTATAATTTCAGTAATTGCTCCCTGAAGCTGAAATTGTTGCATCAACTGACTTTCTAAGCTATATTGCTGTCGATAAAATGCAATTTCAAGAGTTGTTAGAACATCTTGATCACGAAAAGGTTTTACGATAAACCCATAAGGATGAGTAGTTTTAGCTTGATCTAATACAGTTTTACTTGAATTGGCAGAAATAAATATGAAACCAATATATTTCTCTTTAAGAATATGTGCCAGCTCAATACCATTTCGGCTTCCTTTGAGCATAATATCCAAGAAGACTAGATCTGGTTTTTCAATTTCAATTTGTTCCAATGCCTGTTCTACCGACCGCGCGATACCAATCACTTCATAATTTGCTTTCTCGAGAATTAACTGTAAATCGTGAGCCTCAATAAATTGATCTTCTACAATTAAAATTCGTTTTTTCAAACCTGAAGAAACAGTTTCATATCCGTTATCGGGAGAGTTTTTCATAAGTGAGTTTTTTTTATCTTATCTTGCACTTAATTTATTGATACAAAAATAGTTAATTATCATAATTAAAATTAGTGGTTTTCAAATTTAGATAAATAAAAATCATAATTAACCGTAATTTTCATATTATTTTTCAAAACATAAAAATTGTTTCTTCTTATATTTGTTAATCCAAAACCTACTAAATTTAATTCTAATAAACCATGAAGCTATTTTACACGTTTTGTCTGCTGTTTTTTATTACAATTAATTCTCAGGCACAAAATAACCATCCTGCAACAGCAAATTATGACTTAAAAAAGAAACGTTTATTAATTCAAACCTGTTCTTCTTATTTATATAATTCAAATCAAGGATCTATTGATGCCGATAGTTCTGTGGTTTTAACCTGCAAGGCCTATAAACTTCCTGTTTTTTTAGCTTATGATGAAGGTTTTAATGATGGCTCTTATCTAATTGGAAATGATTTAATTGAAAAAGGAAATATCGATGCCGCAAAAAAACTTTATTTAAAATCCAAAGGTGCTGATAAAATAAAACTGGCGCTACAATTGGGAATCTTTTATTTATTCAAACCTTTTACAAAGCCAGATGATTTAAAAAACGCTAATTTTTATATCACCGACGCGGTAAAAATCAGCAATGAGCTAAAAATACAAAAGTGGCAACATGAAAGTGTCATGCTTTTGGGAAAGTTTTATTTCCAAATCAACAATTATCCTGAAAGTAAAAAATGTTTTCTGCAGGTCGTAAACGAATGCCGAAAACAAAATGATAAAGCGGCACTTGCAAATGCATTACTCAATCAGGCGAGCTCTCAATACGACTTAGATCCCGAAAAAGAGAAAATTCTAAAAGAAGCCGAAGCTTTGTTTAAAACGTTAGGACTTGAAGAAAAAAGACTGGAAACAAAAGCAAAGCTGTGCACCATTTATTTCTGGCACGGAAAAATAAACGATGCCAAAAAAATACTCTATCAAAATATTGCCGATATGCGAAAAATCGGCTTTAGACAGCAGCAGTATGGAGAAACTACAATTGCCCACATAGAAGCAGTTCAGTTTAACATGAAAAGTGCGTTATATTATGCTCTAAAGAGTGTGCAAACAATGGAATCTACCAAAGATTACACTTTTGCAGATATTTTTTATATGCGGTTAGGTTTAATCTATTTGCAGATGGGACATACCGATGAAGCCATGAAAATGGCCGAAAAAAGCATAAAATACGGGCAAAATGTTTTTAGCAGTGGCAGCTGGTATAAAAGTTTTATCACGGCCACAGCATCTTTGTCTACCAAAGGAAAAAATAAAGAGGCAATAGAATATATGAATTCTATAACAAGTCATTATCCACCTCCAAATAAATTTGACAACATGCTTATGAATTTTGCCTACGCAAATTGTTATTGGCGAATTAAAAATTATGGCACTGCCGAAAAGTATTTTATAAAAGCAGGAGAAGCTGCAGATGCTTTAGATTCGCCACAGACTTATCGAGACATCTGCAATACATATTCGTCTATTGCTTTATTTTATGCGAATCGCAAAAATCTGCCAAAAACAAAAATTTACATTGATAAAATCGAAGCGCTTTCCAAAAAATACGGAAAGACCTACAATTCAGAAGCATTGGAAATGTCTTTGTATAAATTGGATTCGCTAAATGGGGATTTTAAATCGGCTTTGGCGCACCATAAATTGTATAAAAAATTCAGTGATTCTCTTTTAGATTATTCTAAAAACAAACAAATTGAAGAGCTTAGAATTCAATATGAAACAGAAAATAAAGAACAAAAAATCAAACAGTTAGACAAAGAAACCGACTTACAGCAAACGGCTTTAAAAAAATCAAAATTATTAAATACACTTTCCATCTGGAGTTTGGTTTTATTGGCTCTTTTTCTTGGTTTATTGTACAATCGATACCGCTTAAAACAGAGAACGAATGCTGAATTGGAATTCAAAGAAAAAGAAATCAATCAAAAGAACATTAATCTTAGACATTTGTTAGATGAAAAAGAATGGCTTTTGAAAGAAATCCATCACCGCGTAAAAAACAATCTTCAAACCGTAATTAGCCTTCTTAATTCGCAATCGGCTTATTTGGAGAACGATATGGCGTTGTCGGCCATTAAAAACAGTCAGCATCGCATTCATTCTATGTCGTTGATTCATCAAAAACTATATAGTTCAGAGAATATTTCGACAATCAATATGCCCAATTACATCAAAGAATTAGTCGAATATCTGAGAGAATCTTTTTCGCTTGGACAACGCATTCGCTTTGAGCTTAAAATTGATCCGCTCGAATTAGATGTTGCACAGGCCGTTCCGCTTGGGCTTATCTTAAACGAAGCGATTACCAATTCAATAAAATATGCTTTTCCAGACAACAGAATGGGAATGATCTATGTTACGCTCCAAGCGACAACAGAAGACAAATACTTGCTAACCATTGCCGATAACGGAGTAGGCTTTGATGCAAACATCAGCAATAAAAAAATCAATTCGTTTGGCTTAAGTCTAATAAGAGGTCTTAGCGATGATTTGGATGCGGCTTTTTCTATGGAAAACAATAACGGAACCATTCTTAAAATAGAATTCTCTAAAGAGTTTCCAATCAATGAAAAAAGAAGATAGTTTTCTATGGGATACAATTAATTTCAACACATAGAAACATAGTTTTGTTTGTATCTGAAAGAAGGCAAAAGAAACAAGTTTCTAAACATAGATAACTATGTGTTTTTAAATTAGCAAAATGCCTTTTCTAGTTCAAGATCAAGACTTTAAAACTATGTTTCTATGTGTTTAGTATCACACTACAATGCTTATTTCTTTTGTAGCGAAATCTCACGAATCGAAATGGGTTTAGCGAAATATAGCGCTTTTAATCTCCATAAAAAGCGCTAAAACCTTATAATTAAAGCTTTTATTGACATGGCATATAAATTGGTTTTCTATGGAAGTTAACCCTTAAAAACCAATTTATTATGAAAAAATCAATATTGCTAATCATCATTTTATTGCTGAATTTTAGCGCTGCAAAAGCCTGCGATAAATGCAGTTCCTACAATAACAGTGATTTTAAAATAAAATCGGCTACAATAACTCATAAAGCAGATTTAGGCCTTACGGTTTGGGACATTAAAGTAGAAGGAACTGCAGGAAAAACAATGCCTAAAGCAGTTGGTCAGTTAAATGGTGCGCCAGTTTTGGCCTATGTTTTTCCGACTACTTTAAAATCTTCTGATATTGGTTTCGGTCAAGCCGAAGGAATAGTAGCACTTGCGCTTACTTCTCATCCCGATTTTGAAGACACTCCGCTTTGGGATGAAAATCTTGACGGAAATTATCTAAATGACGGTTTAATCTGGCATGCACATTGGGTTTTGCTAGTTGAAGACAAACGTGTTGCCGGCGGACTTTCGGTTAGAGAATTTACAAAAGGAGATCCAAATGTGGTACTGCCTCCTACAAATCCTGGAATGGCAATGTATATGGATAGCCCTGGTTTCAATATCGTGGCTAAAGGAAATTCGATAAAAGTAATCGTACCCGATTTTAGAATCAACAACAAAACCAATTTTAAGTTTGATGCTGTAAGCTGCTATATGGAAGTTAACACAGGAGCTGGCGGTTCGCATGATTCTGAAGGCTCTAAGCCAATGCTCGGGGTATACAAAGTTTATACTGTTGCTAGCGGAAATCTTTCATTGCCTTATTCTGTAAAATAAAACATAATTCTAAAGCTTAAACACAATGAAAAAATCAATTCTCTTAAAAATGATCTTTATTCCTTATATAATTTTAAACACTTTAACAACAAAAGGTTATGCCCAAGGCGATTATGCTACAGATCCGCATTTGACTCCAGCCGTAAAAGCCTTTTTAAAACCTCTAAATTCTGGAGGAGCTCCATTAGAAACGCTTCCGGTTGCAGACGCCCGAAATGTATTGGTCGGTGCACAAAATGCATTTAAAGTTGATTTGTCTGGAATTGAAGAATCGGAAAAAGAAATTACAGCTGACGGTTATAAAATCAAGCTGAATATTGTTCGCCCCGCTGGCGCAAAAGGAAAACTGCCTGTTTTTATGTTCATTCATGGCGGCGGTTGGGTGCTGGGCGATTATCCTACGCACAAAAGAATGGTTAGAGATTTAAGCGTTTTAACGGGTTATGTGGGCGTTTTTGTCAATTATTCTCTGGCTCCAGAACACAAATATCCTCAGCCTGTAAACGAGGTTTATACAGCTGCAAAATGGATTTCGGCGCATGGAAGCGAAATCAATGTGGATGGAAGTAAATTAGGAATCGTGGGCAACAGTGCTGGTGGAAATCTGGCTACAGCGAGTGCTTTGATGGCGAAAGAAAAAGGAACGCCGCTCTATAAAGTGCAGATTCTTTTCTGGCCTGTAACCGATGCTAATTTTGAAACAGAATCGTATAAACTATATGGTAAACAGCGCTTTCTAACCGACTCTTTAATGAAATGGATGTGGGATCAATACGTAGATCCTTCCAAAAGAAAAGAAATATACGCTTCGCCACTGCAAGCTAGTTTATCTCAGCTGAAAGGCTTGCCTCCTACTTTGATTCAAGTTGCTGAAAATGACATTTTAAGAGATGAAGGAGAAGCTTACGGACGTAAATTGAGTGATGCTGGAGTTGTAGTTACAACTGTTCGCTACAACGACGTCATTCACGATTTTGGATTATTGAATGGTTTAGCTGAAATTCCGCAGACAAAAGCACTTTTTATTCAAGCCGCAGCAGAACTTAAAAAATATTTGAAGTAAGATTAATTCCTCAATAAAACAAACATAACATTCTGTATACAAATATTTTACAATAAATAAATTTGTAAATTTAATTCTTAAAAACAACCTAAAAGAAGTCGTTATGCTTGTACAAGAAAAAACTGGATTGATTGTAATTGATGTTCAAGGAAAACTGGCCCGAATGGTGCACAACAGCGAAAAGCTGACCGCTAATTTGGAAAAACTTATTCGAGGCTGTCAATTACTTTCAATTCCGATAATTTGGGCCGAACAAAACCCAAAAGGACTTGGCGCAACGATACCTGAAATAGAAAAGCTATTTCAGGATCAGAAACCAATTGAGAAGTTTTCTTTCAATGCATTGGATAACGAAACCTTTAAACAGGCGATTATAGATTCTGGCAGAAAGCAATGGCTAATCTGTGGTATAGAAGCTCATATCTGTGTGTATCAAACTGCAATAGGATTACTGGCCTATAATTTTGAAGTCGAAGTTGTAGCCAATTGTATTTCTTCCAGATCAGAGGAAAGCATTGTAATTGCTTTGCAAAAACTGCAGCACAAAGGAGCTTCAGTAACCAATGTTGAAATGTGCCTTTATGAACTTGTAAAAGATTCGAGACGGGAAATTTTTAAAGAAATTCTAACATTAATCAAATAAAAAGAATCATGTCAAAATCTAAAACTATCGTACTCATTCATGGAAATTTTGTGAACGACAAAACTTGGACAGAATGGAAAAAGTACTATGAACAAAAAGGATATACGGTTTATACTCCCGCAAATCCAGGACACGAAGGAGTTCCTGCCGAATTGAGAGCAAGAGTGCATCCTGATCTTATCAAAACTGGATTTATAGATATTGTTACGGCCATCAGCAAATTAATAGACACTCTACCCGAAAAGCCTTTGGTAATTGGACATTCTATGGCTGGCATGGCTACGTTAAAACTAGTTGAATTAGGTAAAGCAGCGGCTGGAGTAAGCATTGATGGAGCGCCTCCAAAAAATGTGTTTCCGCCATTTCAAACCTTAAAAACAGTAATACCGGCTTTTGGCTTTTTCTCTACAAGTAAATATTTTATGGGAAGCAGAAAATGGTATGATTATGCCTTTTTTAATACCATTCCGGAATCGCAAAAAAGCATTGCTTTTGAGAAATTCGCAGTGCCTGAAAGTTATAAAGTCAGTAGAGAATTGGTTTTGAATTCTTTCTCTAATATCAATTTCAAAAAACCGCACGAACCTATTTTGTTTATTGGCGGCGGAAACGACCATATCTTCCCGCCTAATTTAACAGAGACAATTGCCAGCCGATACAAAGAAAATACAGGTCGTGTCGATCTAAAAATATTTGATGGCAAAAGCCATTTTATTTGCGGAGAACCGGGCTGGGAAAGTGTTGCCGATTATATTTTAAATTGGTATGAATCGTTATAGAAATTATATATTTCAACTTTAAAAAATGTATTAAAATGCTAGATCTTTTGGATTTAGCATTTTTCATTTTCTTTCAAACCATTATTCCGATTAAGATTGCTGCTCCTTTTTTATTTCTTCAATTCCGCTTCTATAGCTTGTTACAGCAAAATCTGGAAAACGCTTTCTAAATTTTGAATCATCAAAAACATTGGCATGCTCATATCTTGGAAGCAATTCTTGCAGTTCTTTTGCTTGTTTATTGAAAAACGCTCCAATGGTAAAAACAAACTTTGGAATAACTTTATATTTTAGTGCTCTCCCATATATTTCAGAAGCTAAGACAATGAATTCTTTATAATTAAGATGGCTTTCATCGACTGGCAAATGCCAAGTCTGCCCAAAAGCATCTGGTGTATTACCTATTAAAGCTGTGGCACGGCTTGCGTCTGGTGTCCAAATTAGACTTCTTTTTTTAGAGTCTTTCAAAGGCACTTTTAGTTTTTTATTTTCTTTAATAGCCTTAAAAATTAAAGTATTGGTAATGCTTTGCGTTTTGGCAGGCCCATAAAATTCAGGCGCACGACAGATTACGGCTTCCAATTGTCCCGCTTTTATTTCGCTTAGCACCATTTCTGCCATTTGTTTTCTAATTTCTCCCTTTCTGCCTACAGGTTCAAAGGCAGTTTCTTCGGTAAGCACTCTGCTGTCTTGCGGATACATATAGGTATTATCAAAAAAGACCAATTTCGTTTTATTGATTTTACAGGCTTCAATAACATTTCTTAAAATCAGCACAAACTGTTTTTCCCATAAATCAGTATCCATTGGAAGTCCTAATGTAAAATAGGCTATCTCACTGCCCTTTACCGCTTCTATTGCTTTTTCTTTAATGGTCAAATCTGCCGAAAAAACGGAATCTGTATCATTTACTTTTTGTGCTTTTCGGCTTACAATTCGTATATCTGAGGTATAATTTCTTTTTAGTTCTCTGGCCAATTCTTCTCCAATCTGTCCGTTGGCTCCTAATATAGTTTGCATACTGCTTAACTTTTTAAATTGCTTTATTTTTTCTAACACTTGTATTTACTGCAGAAATTGCAACAAGTCTTATAAACTCTAACTCATTTATATTCTACTTTATTGCTATTTTAGAACCTATAAATCAGTTAATTTATTTCTAAATTACAACAAAAAAACACACCATTTTTGCCGTCTTTCTTATTAGTAAAATCGGAGAAAGTTTTGTTACTGAATTCTATAACTTTTTTGCTTTTTTAAATTGAAATAAGAAAATCCGAAAGTAAAAGCCCTGTATCAACTAAGATACAGGGCTTTTTTTGACTCAAAAAAACAACAACATTTTTTATTTCACATCAAACCATAATTTGGTTGTCAATAAATCTTTCCCTTGTTCCGCTACAGCTGCTTGATAACTAGCACCGTTTAGTGACTGTTCTGTACCAGGATAGAAAAGACGCGAAGGAATTTTTCCGTCCAAAACAGTAGCAGGACCAGCTGTAAGAACTGGATAATCCAATCTTCTCCATTCTGTAAAAGCATCTAAACCTTGTCCGAAGAAAGAAATCCATTTTTGTGTACCAATAGATTTAGCATAATTTGACGCATCATATTTCACACTTGCTTGATCTAAATAAGTTGAAATCGTAGTCGAATTCGTAATTCCAAACTGATTCAAAGATGCTGTAATAGCATTTTTATAATACTGTTCTGCATCTCCCGAAATATATCCGCGGGCTGCTGCTTCTGCAAGATTAAACAATGTTTCCGAATAAGAAGCAATTACCGCTGGTGAAGCCGATGTTAAGAAATAAGTTCCAGGTTTTGATGTTTTAGCAAAACCTTGGCTATTGGCATCACTATTTGATAATCCGTTTGCACCTCCAACATATTTCCCTACACTTGCATCTGAAGGCAATTGTGCAAAAACAGGCAAACGAGGATCAGACAATGCATATAATTGATCGACCATAGTTTTTGAAATACGGAAATCATCTCTAGTTTCAAACCAAGCCGAAGCTGGATTTTGCTGTGGCGAACTGGTATAAACAAATTGGAAGGTTTCGGCATTACTGCCTATTAATCCTCCTGCATCGCTTGTAGCGTCTATAGCAGCTTGTTTTGCTAAACCTGGTTCTTTGTCTGAAATTCTCAAAGCAATACGCAAACGAAGTGAGTTTACCAGTTTTTTCCATTTCAAGATATCGCCTTTGTAAGCCAAATCACCCGTAACAGAACCATTTGCTGGATTTAACAAAGATTGCGCTTGTTTTAAATCGTCAAGCAATCCTGTGTATACTTCTTTTTGCGTGCTATAGGCAGGCGTTACATTTTGCCCCGCTTCTTTGTACGGAATGCTTCCGTAAGCATCTGTCAGTAATAAAAAGGTCCATGAACGCAACGTTAAGGCGATACCTTTATAGTTAGAGTTTGCCTGAGCATCTGGAAATTTTATAATTGTATTCAAATCTGTAATTAGAGTCGAATATCCCTTATCCCACAATGTCGTGAAAGAAGCATTAGAAACATCGTAACGATCTGGTTCTGTATATTGAATTTTAGCCCAATGCTGTACAAACAGCAAAGTCGAGTTAAAGTTATTTGCATCTCCCCAGTACAAATCGGCACTTTGCTTTAAGGTACCTGTTAAAAGATATGGTGCAAGCGGGGTTTCAGTTGCATTTGGATTTTTATTAATATCGTCCAAAGTATCACTGCAAGAGCTCAGTGTCAATGCAAACAGTATTGTATATGATAGTTTTTTTAGCATGATTCCGAGTTTTTAAAATTTAACGTTAAGGTTTAAACTGAAATTTCTAGTTGTTGGTAAAGCCAAACTTTCCAATCCTTGCGCATTTCCAGTATTGAAAGCCGTTTCAGGGTCAATATTTGGAGCATCTTTGTAGATAAAGAATAAGTTACGGCCAGCAGCAGTAACGCTTGCTCCTTCTAATCCTAGTTTTTTAATCAGCTTTTTATTAAAATTATAAGTCAGTTTTATCTCTCTCATTTTTACGAAAGTTGAACTATAGATGTAAGCTTCGCTAATATTGTATGATGCTTTATAATATTCTTGTGCGCTAATCACTTTATTATTAGGAGTTCCATCAGCAAATACACCTCCGAAAATCATTCCGTCATCATAAATTGTTGCACCACCTGGAGCTGCTCCGCCTGTTACCAAAGTCTTCGGATTAGCGGTATTGTTTCCTGGATAATAGTAGCTTAAACCTCCGTTTTCAGCACCACGCCCTGGAAGAGTCTGCGCTAAAACTCCTGTATAGTTACCTGTTCTGTTTGTTCCTGAGAAAAGTTCTCCACCAACACTAGCATCAACAAGGAACGAAAGCTCAAGATTTTTGTATGTCAAAGTATTTGTAAGACCAGCTAAATAATCTGGAGTATAATGTCCTAACACTTTTTTTGTCGGATCTGCTTTTGGAAGACCATTTGCTCCTACCACAATATTTCCGCTTGCATCACGCTCGTACGCTGTTCCGTAAAGTGCACCATAAGCTTGCCCTACAGACGCCAATACATCTACACCTCCAGAAGAACCAATCGTATAGTTTTTAATATCTCCTGCGTAATCTAGAATTTCTACTTTACTTTTGTTTTTAGAATAATTCACCGCAACATTCCACTTAAAGTTTTCTGTTTGCACCGGATTTCCGTCTAACTGTATTTCAATACCTTGGTTATTAATTTTACCTGCATTGATTAACTGTGAAGTATAACCGCTTGCTGCTGTAGTTTTGATTTCTAAAATCTGATCGAAACTATTGGTATTGTAATACGCTATATCAAAATGAAGTCTGTTTTTCCAGAAAGAAGCTTCACCACCTATTTCAGTAGAGCGTGTTGTTTCTGGCTTTAAATTTTCATTCAGTTTTCTTTGAGAAGAAGTCTGGATCGGATTTCCGTCAAATGCCGTTTGGAAATTATAAACCGTAGCCAATTGGTACGGATCTGCATCGTTACCTACTTCAGACCATCCTCCACGAAGCTTTAAGAAATCTAATGTACTGCTCTTAATATTTAAGGCATCTGTTAAAACCACACTTCCGTTAATAGATGGGTAGAAATAAGAACGGTTGCTGCTTGGTAATGTAGAAGACCAGTCATTACGTGCCGTAACGTTCAAGAAAGCATAATTTCTAAAACCAAACTGAGCAGAAGCGTAAGCACTGTAAACTCTCAATCTAGATAATGAGTTTGATGATGTTAACGGATCTCTAGAGTTTGTTAAAGTATACAAATCTGGAACCGCTAAACGTGGCGCTTTCTGATAGTTGTTGGCATCGCTATGGTTACGAATGTTGAACCCCGCAAGTGCATCTACAGTAAAATCATCATTAAGCTGTTTTGTATATTGAAATATACCCTCAGTATTTTGCTCATTTACAGTGTAAGCATCTTCTGCATACGATCCGAAAGGAGTTCCATTTGTACCATATTTAATAGTATATTTTCTTCTATCGTTATAATAATCAACTCCTGTACGGAATCTGAAGTTTAATCCTTCTGCCAATTTCGCGTCCAAATGGATATCTCCAATTAAACGGTTACGCTGTTGGCTTGTTGTATTGTAATAGGCATTCCAATACGGGTTGCTGTAATAGCTGTTATTCCAGTTGGTATTTCTATCTTTTTCCAATTCATTAATATCAACCTGACGTCCGAACCAAAGAAACTGAAGCATTACCCCAGCCGCACGACCACCAGATGGACCACCTGGCAATTGAGGAGCATTTGTAGCGATATAATTGGCATTAACCCCAACTTTTACACTTTCAGAAATCTGGTAATTGGTATTGATAGAAAAATTTGTTTTGTTGATTTCACTGTTTGGCACAGTTCCAAGCTGTTTTTGATTGTTTACACCTAAACGGAAATCTGATTTCTCATTAGCTTTTGCTATAGAAACACTATTATCGTAAGTAAGTCCTGTATTGAAGAAATCTTTCACGTTATTTGGGTGCGCAACAAAAGGAACAGCTTCTCCTTTAGAGTAAAATTGCGGGATAAGGCGTCCGTCCATTCTTGGTCCCCAGCTTTCATCAACACCATCATTAACTCCTCCACCTTTTCCGTCTACGTAGCTGAATCTTCCGTTAGAACCTTGTCCAAAAGTGTTTTGGAAAGAAGGCAAAGTAGCCACTTGAGAAACGGTTAGACCCGTATTAAAAGTAACACCAAATCCTCCTTTTTGTCCTTTTCCTGATTTTGTCGTAATAAGTACAACACCATGAGCAGCACGCGATCCGTAAAGAGCAGCGGCATTTGGCCCTTTTAAAACAGTCAAAGTTTCAATATCCTGCGGATTCAAATCGGCAATTGCATTTCTGAAATCACGAGTAGCTCCACCAAAATTCAATTGAGAGTTATCTACAGGAACTCCATCTACCACAAAAAGCGGTTGGTTGTTTCCTGCAATAGAAGTTTCTCCACGAATAATAATACGAGAAGATCCCATATCTCCTTGCGAATTGGTAATACGCACACCCGCTACTTTACCAGAAAGAGCATTTAAGAAGTTGGTTTCTTTGGTAGTTGCCAATTCTTTTCCTTTTACTGATTGAGTTGTATATCCTAACGATTTCTTTTCTTTTGAAATTCCAAGTGCGGTAACAACTACTTCAGATAGAGCATTTTGTTCTTCGGTAAGATTGATCGTAATATCGTTTTTGTTTACTACAACTTCTTGTTTTTTATATCCTAAATAACTAACTAAAAGCACATAAGGGAATTTTTGTCCTGTTTGGAAATAAAATTTTCCATCTGTATCTGTGATAACACCATGTGTAGTTCCTTGAATCGTTACCGAAGCCCCAATAACAGGCTCTTTTGTAACGGCATCGACAACTGTTCCTTCCAGTTTAGACTGAATTAGTGGCTTTGTCTCTTGAGCTTTAACTCCTATGGAAATCAACAAAATACATAGCCAAGCATATCTTTTTAATTTTATTTTCATTACTTTGTTTTAGTTTAAATAAAGAAGGCAAGCTTAGAGCGCTTTATGCTATTCTAGCTTTCCCTTTTAGAGATGACAATTTCTTTTTAAGCTTCTACCATTTCTGCTGCAACAGAAATGGTTTTTTCTTTTTATCTGCAGCACATTCGTTTTTTCATTTTTACTTTTTTTTTGATTACTATTCTTTTAAATTGGCCTATAAAATTTTAACCCCAATTCGGGATTGTTGTACTTTTTAAAATTTATAATGAATTAAAAAAGAGGACTTTTAACCGTAGAATGCATAAGGACGAAAACTGCCGAATGCTTTTTGCTTATTTTGGAATGAAATATCGTGGTTCTAATCTCTGGCTTTTAACTTATATTTTAAACTCTACTAATTTGATAGAACAAAAGTAAGTTAAAAATAATATTCCCCAAATTTTAATTAAACTTTTTGCAAAAAAAATGTTAACCTTTTTAAACAGACGAGCATAAACAACTAAAAACAAATAAGTTATAAAAAATAGGCGTTTTTATGGTTTTATAAGAATTGTACTAAAATCTTAAAACTAGAAAACCTTTTTTGGCTATTTTAAATTCCAATTCAGGAAAGTTTAAACCAAAAAAAAACTCCAAGATCATAAGACCTTGGAGTTTCTATTTTTTTGTATTTCTAACTTATTATAGCTCGTTGAATTCGTGTAGCGATTTCAATGTAGTTTCATAAAATAAAATGGCTGCAATAAGATTTCCTTTATCTGAGTAAGGCATCATTTTTCTCTGAAACTCTACTGTAGTATCTAAGAAGCTAGTTGTACCTAACGCCTGACCATCTAAGATTTTTTTGTTATCAGCCGTATCAGGAATACCTAGATCTGCCATTGTAACACCTGGTTTAGTAACCAAAGCAATGTAAGGAAGTGTTTTTACTAGAACTTTAATACGTTCAATGTACAATTCTAAAAGCTCTCCTTTTTGCATACCGCTTAATTCTTTTTGATCGTGGTATTTACGGATTAAAGCTGTTGTACTAATGATACTTCTTGGTGCGTTTTTTGCCTGTGCAGAAACAGCGGCAGTCGTCAAGAAGAAAAGTGCACATAATAAAATAATTTTACTCTTCATTTTCTTAATAGATTTGGTTCTTGAATAAAAACAAAAATATATAAATTAACTTAAAATGCAATTTTTGGAAGTCCTTTTTACTAAAATTATAATAATCTTTTAATGTTATTAGCAAAATAGAAATAAAACGCTTACAAATTACGATATTCCAATCGTTCTTTTTTAAGACTTAATGATTCTAAAACGTCCTGGATATTTTATCCAAATGCTTTTCTTGTTTCCGTAGTAATCCATAAAGTCTTCGCAAACAAAAACAGCATGAGCTTTAGACCAAGCTACAACTCCGCAATATTCGCTTCCAGATTCTCTTTTTAACTTCTGAATTTGTTTGCCTAATTTAAATCCTAAATATTTGTAGATTGTTGGAGTGTATACAGTGCCTTCTTCTAATTCTTCCAAGGCTTTCTCAAAAGTGGGTTCTTTATCGATAATCTGCATGTATTTTGCCATAACAGCATACGTTAAAATAGCATAATCACGTATTTTTTCGCTGTCGCAATTATCTTTAATATAAACAAAACCTGCAGATTTTCTAGCTTTAGTAACTTCGCTGCTGTCCAAATTAAAGGTTGCATTGTTTTTTAGCGTAATCCTATAAGAATTATTGTGTAGTTTTTCGCTTTCAAATAGATTATCTAATCCGTACACATTTAAAGAAGCTTTAATAAATGCAATCGATGAACAATTTGTACGTTCACCTTGCTTAAAGCTTTCAAATATTTTGTCTGCACTCAATTGCGAATATGAACTTGAACAGACAAAAATTAAAAGTAAAAAAAATGAAGTAACCGATTTCATGCCTTATTATATATTATTTCTCAATTATGGTTTGAAAAACTGTATTAGATTTTTACAAATCTATAAAAATCCAACCATACTTTTACTTCTTTACTTTTATCAATTAAAAAAAAAGTGCTTTCCGAGTGAAAAAAAAAATGAAAAAACGTCTCAAATAAACTTTGAGACGTTTCTGGATTATTTTTTTTCTTCGTTGTTCAATTTATCATCGAGTTCAGGTTCTTTGCCTTTAAACTTTTTCGTATCAACATCATAGTTTTCATCATTTGTCAAAACTTCGTCATGTTCTTTATATTGATGTTTTCTCGTATCGTTTCGATGATCTCCTCCACCCTGTTGTTTAGGATTCGGGTTTTTCTGAGTTTGATTATTCTTCTCCATAATTCCTAGTTTTTAAATGATTATTAAAATTAGCTCAAATACAATGGCTTGGTTTATATAATCATTTTTAAAAATTATAAAATAAAACTGCTCCTATTTATATCACACCTATTTACTGTATTTCGAAAATCTGCTAAGTATCGCTGTTTCCTAAAAGGCAATAAATACAACAAAACTTTAACTGACATATTATTAAGATACAGCAACTTAAATTAAATTTTAAAATCATGAGCTTATATCAACTTCAAAAAACCGCCATCATTATTATTGATCCCTTTAATAAAGCACTCAATATCAATAATTTGACAATTACAAAACTTCAACATTGAAAATCAAATAGTTTAAGCTTAACTTTGCATCCATAATACTTAAAGAGGTTATACAATAGAATATGTGGACTATATGCCATGAATGCCAGGGACAGGGTAAAATAAATCGCGGACTCAGTAAAAAAGCGCAACGCCTTTATAAAACGGAATTGGCTTTATATGAGAACAAGCAGAGTAATATTGCTCCAATACGTCCTAAGGCACATTTGCATTTGTGCACAAATTGTTCTGGGTCTGGATTAATGCAATCTGAAAATTATCTTGAACCCGATCTCACAAAACCGCACGTTGCCATTATTGGTGCAGGTATTGGCGGAGTTGCTCTAGCGGTAGCCTGTTTGCATCGCGGTATTCCGTTTACGATTTATGAAAGAGACAGCAACTTTGATGCCCGATCTCAAGGTTACGGACTTACGTTACAGCAAGCCAGTAAAGCTATGAAAGGGTTAGGAATTACTTCTTTAGGAGGTGTAATTTCTACAAAACATATCGTACACAATACCGAAGGAAAAATATTAGGCGAATGGGGAACCAGAAAATGGCTGGAAACCGCAATTAAAACGCCTACAAAACGCACCAACATCCATATCGCAAGACAATCGCTTCGTTTAGCTTTATTAGAGCAACTTGGAGGAAATAATACTATCCAATGGGGACATCAATTAATAGATTTTGCAGCATCTGAAAATGGTGTAGCGTTAAGTTTTCAGGTAAATGGCAAAATAAAAACTGCAAAAGCCGATCTTGTTGTTGGTGCCGATGGTATTCGCAGTGCCGTGAGAAAGCTAATAATTGGCGAAGAGGCAACACCGCTCCGTTATTTGGATTGCATTGTAATCTTAGGAATTTGTCCTTTAAGTTCGCTCGAAGGGCTTTCGAGTGATTTACTAGATGGTGCAACAATATTTCAGACTGCCAACGGAAATGAACGTATTTATGTAATGCCTTATACTGCAGATTCTGTCATGTGGCAATTGAGTTTTCCGATGTCTGAAGAAGAGGCCAAAGAACTAAGTGCAAAAGGACCACAAGCCTTGAAAGAGGAAGCCTGCCGAAGAACGCAATGGCATACTCCTATTCCTCAGATTTTACAGGCAACACAGGAAAATCTAATTTCTGGATATCCGGTTTATGATCGCGAGTTGTTGAGTTCTGAATTATTAGAAAAGAATCAAAATATTACTTTAATTGGCGATGCGGCGCATCCGATGAGTCCGTTTAAAGGACAAGGTGCCAATCAGGCTTTGTTGGATGCTTTAAAATTGGCTAGAAAAATTTCGAAAGGCTGTAACGCTAATTCCAAATGGAAAGAAAGAGGATTGAGAGAATGTGTATTAAATGATTTTGAAGCTGAAATGCTTGAACGCAGTGCCACGAAAGTACAAGGTTCTGCTGATGCCGCTCAGTTTTTACATTCTGAAATTATACTTCAAGAAGGTGATGAACCGCGAGGAAGGTGTTCTAAAAGGAGTAAAGAATAAAGAATAAAGAGTAAAGAATATAGGATAAAGAGCAAAGAATATAAATTGGAGATCAATAAAAAATGCTAAACCTATTGTTTAGCATTTTTTATATAGAGTTATTTTTCAGTCATATACATGGGAATTAAACAACAATTTAATATTTTTTTATAACTGATTCTGACGCGATCTTTTTACTTTTATGATCTCATTTACAAACAATTAAATAGTTGCGCCATGAATAATACACAAATAAATTTCAGTCCAAACAATAAAACCTGTACAGGCCGAACTTTGGTTTGTGATGGTGATAATAATGAATTAATATTTCGTAAAACTTATGTAGGAGATTGGGGAGATTGGGACGAGAAACCAGATGAAATTTTAAAAGATCAGCATCTTTACCTGGATCAAAATACTAGTTTTACAAATGCAATTTAAACTAAAAGCTACTTATTAAGTATATAATTTAAGCAATACAATCTTGCGATTCTATCTATTAGGCTAGAACGCTGATTGTATTGCTTAAATTTTCTTTGTTTATAAAATCCAAAATAAATTCTCTTACCTCTTTACTTGCTTCTGTTTTGGTTGCAAAAGAGTTAATGTAGAATTCATCGTCCTTGTCACTAATATGGATAATTTCTGTGTAGCCTTTAGTTATTAAACTCCCTTTTAGTTTAATAATGTTTACTTCTTGTTTTCCGTCAAGTTCTTTACGAACCTGTAATTTTATAGCTCTTTCCATATTCAAAAATTTTTAAATAATTAACTATCATTCAGTTATAAATTTAAAACATTTAATCTATCGAAATCAGATTTTAACACAGTTCGCAACGTATTATTTATCAACATATTATAAACATTTTCCTCTTTTTTAAAAAGAAATGTAAAACATCAGTAAAATCAATACTTTTCAAGCTAATTTCCTGTAAAATCTTTGTCGCTCAGGGTTTTCATAAATGCAAGAAGATTCTCTTTTTCTTGTTCTGTAAGCGGAATTCTATTGCCATTATTTTTAAAAATCGGATCTAAATTCTCTGCACTTAAGACTCCATTATCAAAATAATCTAAAACAGCTCTTAAGGTAGCAAACTGACCAAAACTTCCGTAAGGTGCTGTATATTCAACATTTCGCAAACTCGGAACTCTAAAACTCATAAAATCAGACGGAATTCCGGTAACTCTGCCTCGTCCTGCCTCATTAGAATCTGTGTTTAAAGGAAAACCGACATTTCTAAAACTCTGATCTGTAAACAATTCGGTACTATGACAGCTAGCGCATTTCTGCTGAAATGTGGCATAGCCTGCCACTTCGCTTTCTGTAAACGATTGCCCTTCTTTTCGTTTTACTTTATCGTATTTGCTGTTAGCAGAAATCAAGGTGTATTCGAACTGAGCAATACTTTTATAAATTCTATCAGGTGTAATCTCCTGATCTCCAAATGCTTTTTTGAACATCTCTTTATACGAAGCATCATCTTTAATTTTTCCAATTACTTCCAAAATCGAAGAATCCATTTCTTCGTGAGTTATAATAGGAACCAGAGGCTGAGTTTCTAATTGCAATCTGCTTCCATCCCAATTAAAGAATTTTAAAAACATTAAATTCTGAAGCGGTGGCGCATTTCTAAGTCCTACCCTCCCTTCAATTCCAATAGCTCGCGCATTATGATCTGCAAAAGCATTTGCTTGAATATGACAGCTCGAGCAAGAAATCGTATTGTCTTTACTAAATCTTTTGTCTGAGAAAAGCTTTTCGCCCAATTCTGCACCATATTTTGTGGGCTTATTCAAACTCACATAACTGTTTACCTCTGGAAAATCAGTCGGAATAGGCAATGAAAGCTCAGGATTATCAAAATAAGTCTCATCAGAATCACTACTGCTGCAAGAAGTGAAAAAGAGTACCATTAGGATAAAGCCAACTATTTTTTTCATTTTAATGATTTTTAAAATAGAACCGTCTTTATTAATTTCAGACGGCTCTGAAATATTTTTACAACATTTAGATTAAATTTAATCTGTATAAATCTGCTTTAATTCTTTTTAATCTGTGTGAAAAAATCTATTCGCAAAATATTTCACGCAGATTTTAAAAGATTTTAGCAGATTAAAGTTGATTTTAGCTTGATTAAAGTTTTCCAATAGCCCCTAGTTTTAATTAGGGGATTTTAGAAATGTAAATTAGCTAGGCTTTACCCAAACTAGCGTATTTAGGCTAAAGCCTTATTTGCGCAAATTTTATTTACCTCCATCTAAAGATGGAGGCAATTAATCTTCAAAACCTAAGAGTCAATTTAGTTTTCTACACTAGTAATAGAAAACATTCCTGTAATGTCGTTTGTTCCGTTTCCTCCTAAATTATCTACAAATTTTACCATTTGTGCTGCAGTATGAACATTTGGAGTTGCATTATCGCCCATTCCTGTTCCTGTAGACAACGTAATTGTATTGATTTTTCCGCTCAACAATTTGTCGAAATCAGCTTTAATTTTGATTTTCGGAGCATTTTTACCCACAGTTGCATTTGTAGTAAGGTTTAGTGTAATATCTCTGTATGCATTTACACCTTGTGTGTAAGCCCCTTCAGTACCCGCAACAGTACTTCCTGTATGAATAGATAGGGCTTTATTGTCTGTATCATAAAATCCTTCCACTTTTGTAAAACGATATCCTGTTCCCCACTCCCACATCATTGCCGTGTCGTTGGCACCAGCTGCTGCGTAAAACTTAGGAAATCTTGTTTGGTCTAGCGTATTTTGTTCTGTTTTAATTCCCAAACCAAATTTAATCTGCTTGTATGACGCAGAAGGCACATTGCTCAAAACATAGCTTAATGAAGCTGCTTTTGCCTGATCGATTACTGTTGCACCTTTGTCTAAATCATTTACGTTGTAAGGCACTTCACTTCCGTCATCTTTTATGAGACGAATATTACTAATCACATATTTTACTTCAGAAAAATGATGCACTTGTCCTACCGCTGAAGTATTTGTAGACGCAGATGCTGAAGTTGCATCTCCCAAAACAATGGTTTTATCTTTAAACGTATTGTTGAATTCCAACGTTACATTGTTTGCTGCTGGAGCATCATCATCGTTTGAACATGAAACAAATGCCAAAGCGGCCACTGATAATAAAAGGTATTTTTTAAAATTTTGCATTTTTATGATTTTAATTTTTGTATTGATTTTAAACCATTGAGCTAAATTATTCTAACACATAGAAACATAGTTTTCTAAACTTAAAAAAGGCGTTTCACTAATTTAAATTCACATAGCAAACTATGTGTTAGAAACTAGTTTCTTTCAATTTCCTTTACTAAAAAAGAAAAATCTATGTTTCTATGTGTTAAAGTTCAATTTAACGCAATGGCTATTTTATTAACCGAAAAGAAGATTATAAAATAGGCGGCGGTACAAAAATTTCAAGGCAAGGTTCTAGTCGATCCGATTCTTTGTAGATCGAAACTTTCTTGGGTGTTATAGTTTTTAATAGTGGAACCTGAAACTCAATAATTGTGTTTAAAGCAATATCGATCTTTTTGCTAATGCTTCTCAATTCCAAATCGGTATTTTTTTCCGATTCTTGAAGTTCTTTCTTCAAATGGCATTTACCATGACATTGCAGTTCTGGCTTGGCTTTGTTAACACAAAATTCTTTTTCTATAGCAACTTGATTCAGTTTAAAGTGCACCACGATAAGCGCCTGCTGGAAAGAAACCAGTAGGAACAGAATCGTCATTGTGATACTAAAAACTTTTTTCATTTTAATTATAATTATCCTTTTTATACACTTTTTTGTCATCCTGACAAACGTTGTCGTAGAACTATGTGTTAGAAACTAGTTTCTTTCTTTTTCTATTTTCTATTCTCTATTTTCTATTCTCTATTTTCTTTTTTCTTTTTTCTTTTTTCTTTTCAACATTAAAAAAACTATGTTTCTATGTGTTTCAATTTAATTTTAGTTAACGTATTAGAAATTCAATTTTAAAGAAGTGAAAATATTACGTCCCATTCTCGGGATATTTCCCCAATCGGCATAAGTACTGTAATACGCATTTAATACGTTCTCTGCACCAATTTGTATCCTGCTTTGCACCTTATTAATTTTAAAAGAATAATCGGCAGAAATATTCCAAATAGCATAAGACGCTGTCTGATCTTCTCCATATTCTGGACTGTAATTAATCTGTTCAAAATCACCATTTACAGAAGTCTGGATTCCAAAACTTTTATACATATAATGAATAGAAGTCAAATAGCTTAACGGACGTATAAAAGGCAGATTTCCTCCTTTATTATCCATTCCGCGTGCATAGGTAAGTGTTCCTTTCCAATGCAAATGCTCTAAAATATCGTAACCCACATTGGCAGACATATTTAAAAGCGTTGCATAATCTAATGACGTATACCCTTTTACTCCAACCGATTGATAATTCATCGGACTTCCCATGCTCAGGATTTTACCAATAATATAGTTCTTAATATAGAAATAGTTGACTTTTCCTTGAATGCTTAATCTTTCAATTTTAAAACCTGCGCTTGCATTTCCTTCATACGAAATTTCATTTTTTAGATTAGGATCTCCGATGTAATCATAACGGTCAAAACTATTATAGATATAATAGCCGTAACCCTCAGAAACAGAAGGTGCTCTATGGCCATAACCCGTTCCGACAGAAAAATTAAACTGATCAATATTTAAGTTATAGGCCGCATTTAGACTTGGCAGAAATCTCGTTTTTTCCTGAGGCGCTCCTGGATGAAAAATCCAATTAAATTCTACATATTTGGAATAATTGTAATTGACTCCCAAAGAACCTCCCAAATGCACTTGACTTTTTTCAGAAATATCCCAAGAATTATTCATAGAAAGTCCTGCATACCGAGTCGTAACCCAAGGCCAGCTGTAAGCAAACATCGTTCTTTCGCTACGATCTTGCGGATACATACGCATTTCTGCAATAGACAAATTATCATAAGCATTCAGCTGAATTTCAGAAGAGTAATCATTCTTTTTCAAATTCGCTTTCGAAACCAATCCGTATGTTGTGCTCCAACCCGGCATATCCATGTGAACTAAATTTTCTGGTCGTGTAGTATCGTCCATATAATGCTCAATGGCATTAAAATATACTTTCGTATCCACCACTCTAACCAAACCTTCTTCGAACAATTGCTTGTAAGAAGCCGAAGTAATTAGCGCTCGCGAAAGCCACAAATCCATTGGCAAAGCAGGATAACCTACATCTTTTGCCACATCAAAAATTGCGTCTAATCTAACCGATGATAAATCGCTGGTTTTATAAGCCAAACCCAACGAAGTATTGAATTTATTGTATTGAGAATGCTTTACTTCGTTGTTGTTTCCGTCGTAATAATTATCGGCCGTACGGTACGAAATGCTTCCATCGGCCACAAATTTTGTACCTGAATAAGCAATATTTCCTAAATTGAAAAACTGCTTGTTATTAAATTCAAATCCCGTTTGATACGCTCCATTCCATTTCTTTTGAAGTCCAAATGGTGTGCTTTTTCTTTTTAAATCAATACTTCCCGCAACAGTTGCTCCATGCAAGCTTCCCTCCTGACCCGATTTAATGTCTACTGCCGCCAAATTATTACTTTCAACATAAGACGTAATTGGATCCATTTTATCGGTGCACGCGCCAAAAACATGCATTCCGTCAATGGTAACCGTAGAACGTTCTGTACTCATGTTGTTTAATAAAGGTTCCCAAGCGTAAGCTCCACGTTTTATAAAACTAATATTATCAGATGAAGACAAAAATTCATCAACAGAAACAGCCATTTTCATCTCGGTTTCTATTTTCTTTTTCGTCGCGTTTTTTACCGTTACTTCTTCTAAGTTTTTTATGCTATCGTGATGTGCATGCTGATTTTGAGCTGTAACTGAAAAACCCAAGAAAAGCAGCATTATAATATATTTCATGTTTTTAAAATAAAGTATCAATATAAAGTTCACTTTTCGCGCCTTCTACTCCTGGCGTATGATCGGTTGGAACTATAGTTCCTTTTACGATTAAACCGTTTTGGTTCATCATAATTAAGTTTAAAGTCCAGTTTCCTGTCATCGTATAATTAACAACACCGTGATACAAACCATCATTTTCTTGTATCAAATCCTTATTATTTGGCGAAGAATGATTTCCCATAGAAGGTTCTGGCATTCTAGGATCTAATTTTAAAGTGTATCCCACAACTTTAGAATAAGAAAACTGTGACGGATCTGGAAAAGTTCCTGCAGGAGTTGTTGGCTTATTGTATTTGTAAACACCAGCAGCCAAAGCGTTTTCTGAAACTGTAGGCTTTTGAGGCGAAATCAAGGCAATTACATATTGCTCGCCATCATTTCCTGCAAAAGCAGTCATATTGAGGTTTTTATTGTTTTGTTTTTCAACACTAACATCTTTATTGATCTCATACTTTTGGTTATCAGCGGTAAAACTGATGTACAATTTCCAGCTTGCTGTTGTAGTGCTTTCTCCCGTAAAAACAGCATAACCGTTGTAGTATTTATTAGTAGAATCATATAACACATTATACTCATGCGGGCAAGAACTTTTACTTCCGTCAGCGTTACTTATTATGGGTAAAAAAGTTACTGCAGCTGTCGTCAATTCTTGGTTGTTTTGAGTATTGATAATTTTAAAATGAAGCTCATTATATCCTTTATAAAAAGTTCCGTTTAAAGCCTCTATACTAATCTTATAGTTACCGCTTGTAAGAGATGTGGCTTCTTTAAATTCTAGATTTTCAGGAACTTCAGAACCTATTTCAGCTTCGTAATCTGTTTTATCAATTGTACAGGAAGTAACCGCAAACAATAGTGCGATTATCCAAAAATTAAAAGATTTCATTTGATGATGTTATAAAAAACGTTTAAAATATAGCACCCTGCCATAAATTTTTGAATACCAAAAAAAGAGCCAAAATGCTGTGAGTGAGCCAAAAAAAAGGCGACGTAAATAAAAATGGAAGAGTTTTCCTTTTCAATTACAAAGAAGATCAAAATCAGTTTTAGAATAATAAATTATATAATCCTAGCCTAAACTTAGAATTTTTAATCCCTGCAAGTGAACCAAACCATTCAATTTCAGAATTGGAATTTGGAATTTAAAAATATTGGAATTTAAAACTAAATGTTGATCTCTAAACTGTGTAGAGAGGAGGATGAAAAGTAAGATTAGAAGCACCGATTGGTTTCTTCTCAAACAAAATTGAAGTGTTATTTTTTGATTCCATCACCGGAATTGCGCCAAAAGTGATTTCAGCAGTATTTTGAACATAAACAAGCTCTAATTTGTCCTTTAGGCTGTCTTGCATTTTTCGTTCATTATCAGAATATTTTTTAATGCTTTTTTGAAGTTCGCATCGACCGTTACAACTGTTAAAAGCTTGTTTACGCTGAACGCAAATCGTTTTAGCAATTTCTTTCTGATTGATTTTAAAAGAAGCATAAATAAACAAGCTGCCAAAAGATGGCGACATAAGTAAAATAGAAAGTGCTATGATGATTAACCTTTTCAAGTGCTTGTTCAAATAGTTTGGTCGCAAAAGTACATACTATTTTGTATTTATTTTAACTAATTCTGATTTTTTATTTAATAAAAGACAGATCCATTTTTATTTACAAAAAAGGGAATATTCATAAAATAACGAAATATCGTAAATAAAAAAACGCCGATTTTTAAACAATCCCCTTAAAATAAAGGTACTGCGAATAAGGCACGTTAATTGGCAATAGTTATGGCATTCTACTAAATCACTTAAAAATGCTACACATTATGAGGCCAAAATTACAGCCATTCTCAGGTCAAGATCCAGATTTTTGTAGAAAAGAAAAAGCAAATTTCTCTAGGAAAGATTCTGATAAGCTAAATTTTTTAACATCATTTTTCACTTCTTAATCTAGGTTAATCGATGCAGATGCTTTTCCGTAATAAGTTTGCATCAGAAACATCACAACATTGAACATCTATTAAGCCATTTGTTAAAAAATCAAACATAATTATCAATTATTCAAATATTTCAAAATAAAATTAATCCTAAAATCAAAAATCATGAGCACATTTACAGTAAAAGACGGAACACAAATTTATTACAAAGACTGGGGAACAGGACAACCAATTGTTTTTCACCACGGATGGCCTTTATCAAGTGACGATTGGGATGCACAAATGATGTTTTTTCTTCAAAAAGGCTACAGAGTTATTGCACACGACAGACGCGGACATGGTCGTTCTAGTCAAGCCTCTGAAGGAAACAACATGGAAACTTACGCATCTGATATCGCTGAATTAACTGAAGCTTTAGACTTAAAAGATGCTATACATGTTGGACACTCAACAGGTGGTGGTGAAGTAATTCGTTACGCTGCAAAATACGGAAAAGGTCGTGTTGCAAAAGCGGTAATCATAAGCGCAGTTACGCCAATAATGATTCAAAACGAATCTAATCCAGAAGGAGTTCCATTGTCTGTTTTTGACGAAATCAGAAAAGGAACAGGATTCAACAGAGCACAATATTTCTACGACTTCCCTATTCCTTTCTACGGATGGAACCGCGAAGGGCAAACTGTTCAAGAAGGCATCAAAGCAAATTGGTGGCGTCAAGGAATGATGGGTTCTGTATTGTCTCACTACGAAGGAATTAAAGCATTCTCTGAATCTGATTTTACAGAAGATTTAAAAAGTTTAGATATTCCAGTTTTAGTATTGCACGGAGAAGATGACCAAATCGTTCCTTATGGTCAAGCACCAAGAGCAGCAAAATTGTTGAAAAACGGGAAATTAATTTCTTATCCTGGATTTCCTCATGGTATGCCTACAACAGAGGCAGAAACGATCAACAACGATATTTTAGATTTCATCAAATAATCCATAACCACTGCCTGTAAAGGTTTATTTACAGGTAGTTTAATCTTCTCAAATTATGAGTTTTTTTCAACAACCCTCTTTTGATACGGTTACAGAAGCTTTGCAATGGTTGGGTACACAAGGTTTTACAGAAAACTTTAATCTGGATTCTAACTGTATTCGCTACAATAACAATACGCAGAGCATGTCGCCAGAAGAATTCAAAATCGAATATTTATTCCGTTTTGAAGGAGATACCGATCCAGGAGATGAAGATATTGTCTACGGGATTAAATCTGAAATCTACAATATCAAAGGTGTTTTAACCAGCGCTTTTGGAATTTATGCCGATTCAATTTCTTCCGAAATGATTAAGAAATTGTCTACACACTAATCTTAAAAAAAAACACGAAATATCGCTAATGATTACTCTATTTCATTAGCCTAACCAATTAAAAATCTTAAAAATAAATAGTATGAAACCATCAGTTAACTTATTATCACCAGATAATCACGCATTAGTATTAATCGATTTTGAAGGACAAATGGCCTTCGCAACGCACAATATTCCAGTAAGCGAATTACGCACGAATGTGGCAATTGTTGCTGGAGCATCGAAAATTTTTAACGTAGCAACAGTTGTCACTACAGTTGCAGAAGAAAGCTTTTCTGGACCTGTTTTTCCTGAAGTAGAAGAATTTTACCCTATTGCTACTTCTGGGTACATTGACAGAACTACCATGAATACTTGGGAAGACGAAAATGCTTATAAAGCTATCGTAGCAAAAAACAAAAAGAAAATTGTGCTTGCTGGACTGTGGACAGGCGTTTGCATTGTAGGTCCTGCATTGTCTGCAATTGAAGAAGGTTACGAAGTGTACATTATTACAGACGCTTGTGGTGATGTTACTGCCGAAGCTCACGAGCGTGCTGTACAAAGAATGATTCAAGCTGGAGCGATTCCGGTAACTTCTATTCAATATTTATTAGAACTTCAAAGAGATTGGGCACGCGAAGGAACTTACGGTCCTGTTACTTCTTTAATGAAAAAATATGGTGGTTCTTACGGAATTGGTATTCACTACGCACACAATATGTTGAAACACTAATCGGACTAATTCATTTTATTATAAATCTCTTACGCTTCATTATGTTGGAATCATCAAAATCCATATTATCAAAAATCCTTTTCCTCTGTATTGTTTCTTTTCTTTTGATAGGAAACACGGCATCGGCTCAAAGTTTTAAGCTGCTCCGTTACGATGAAAATTATGAATTCTTAAAAGATTCAAATAGAAACTTTTACGAACGACTAAAGTTCATTCCCTTAAATCAAGATAAAGACGTTTACATGTCAATTGGTGGCGAAGCCAGATATGAATATGTTGATTTCAACAATGAAGACTGGGGACGATTCAATATTGGGCACAACAATTTCTTACTGCAGCGTTACGATCTTCATGCCGATGTGCATTTAGGAAAACGCGTTAGAATATTTGCCCAATTGAGAAGCGCCCTAGAAGATGGCCGTGTAAATGGCGCTCGCGGTATAGACGAAGATCAGCTGAATGTGCAGAATCTTTTTGTAGATGTGAATGTATGGCAGCAAAAAGACAAAAAAATAACCGTACGCGCTGGAAGACAAGAGTTGGACTATGGTTCTGGAAGGCTAATTTCTGTTAGAGAAGGTCCAAATACGAGACTTTATTTTACAGGAGGAAAATTGATGTACACTTCGTCAAGAGTTTCAATCGACGCTTTTGCCATGATGGCTGACACGGTTCATAACGGTGTTTTTGATAATAAAATGTCCAAACAGCTTAATCTTTGGGGAGCCTATTCTAAAATAATTTTTCCAAAAGCAGGAAATCTTGATCTGTATTATCTCGGATTCAGAAGAGATGAATCTGTTTTTGAAGAAGGAATTGCTCCTGAAAGAAGGCATACAATCGGTTCAAGATTATGGAAATACGGTGGCGGTTTTATTTACAACCTTGAAGCAGCATATCAATTCGGAACTTTTGGTTCTGGAAAAATCAATGCCTGGACTGGCTCTGTAGATATTGGGTATATGTTTGAAAACGTAAAATTTAAACCCACCATAAATCTAAGAAACGATTATATCTCAGGAGATAAAAACCAAGGCAACGGAAATCTTCAAACATTTAATCCGCTGTATCCAAAAGGAGGATATTTTGGTTTTAGTCCGCAAGTTGGACCAGTAAACCTTATCGATATTCATCCGTATGCTACGATGGATTTATTGCCACAGCTAAAGATGCAGATCGATGTGGTTTTAAACTGGAGATTTTCAACACAAGACGGAGTTTATAGGCCAAGCGGAATTCTAAATCTTCGCGGAAGCGATTCTGACGAAAGATATATCGGAACTGCCTATCTCGCTAATTTTACCTATAGCGTAAACAAATATATTTCGGTTGTCAGTGGTATCCAGTATTTTAAAACTGGCGCTTTTATCGATGACATGATTCCGAACTCAAAAGACGGAGTTTTCTTTAATGCCCGTCTTGGATTCAAATTTTAATCAAATACATAAATTAATTTTTAACACATAGAAACATAGTTTTTGAGGCGTGAAAAGGCGTTTCACTTGCAATACTACACATAGAAGATGTACTGGCGCTATTTGAATTACAAACTTTGTCAAAGTTTTAAACTTTGACAAAGTTCTCACAAATCGTTAAAGTAGCTATGTGTTAGAAACTAGTTTCTTTCTCTACTCTTTTTCAAAGTAAAGAAAATCTATGTTTCTATGTGTTTAAAAAATTTTAACAACACTAAACCCTTAACAATGAAAACAAACACTTCAAAATATAGTTTTAGATTTTCCCATCTAATACTTCTAATCACAGCATTTGCAGGCTCTCTTAGCAACAATGCTTTTGCACAAACAGCTTCAATCGGTTCTACGGTAACTTGGGGGAAAGTAGACGGAATTGCAGTAAACGGATTGGTTCAAGGACCATCTGCAGCAGAAGCTGACTTGCAAGTTGCCTGCGTTTTTGAATATACAGAAGGTGATATTTTTAACCCTCCTGCCCTTCCTGCCAACTTAAACGGAATGGTGCATTTAGACGATGCGTTAAAAGGCATTATTACAGAACTACGCAAAAGTGGCAGATTTACTGGTCATTCTCTTGAAACTTTATTGATTACACCTCCAAAAGGAACTTTAGCATCCAAACAATTACTATTAATCGGATTGGGAGACCGCAATAAATTCACTCCAGATTTAATGATTAGTGTTGGAAGCACTGCCATGCGTGAAGCTTTACGTTTAGGGGTTTCAAACTATTCTTTTGCAAGTGATATTAAAGATGCAGGAATCGATTCACCAACTGCTCTGGTAGCCGAAAATGTGGTTTTAGGTTCGTTTGAAGCATATAGAACTCAATCTTATTTAAAAGAAAAAAAGTTAACAGATTATAAGCCTCTAACCAAAGTTATCTTGCTTGCTGGCCCAGCTTTTTATACCGTTGCCGGAGAAGGAATAAAAGAAGCAATTACCAAATTGAACGCTAAATAATCGAACTATGAAAGCAGATTTAATTTTATTCAACGGCAAAATTCATAGTTTCAACGCTGAAACTCCAAACGTTACAGCTGTTGCCATTAAAGACGGAAAATTTATTGCAGTAGGAAATGACAGCGACATAATGGATTTTGCATCTAAAGAAACCAAAATAATTGATCTTCAGAATAAAAGAGTTGTTCCTGGAATCAACGATTCACACATTCACCTTATTCGAGGTGGATTAAATTATAATCTTGAACTACGTTGGGATGGCGTT
Source organism: Flavobacterium tyrosinilyticum (assembly GCF_023656565.1). Taxonomy (GTDB): domain Bacteria; phylum Bacteroidota; class Bacteroidia; order Flavobacteriales; family Flavobacteriaceae; genus Flavobacterium; species Flavobacterium tyrosinilyticum. The sequence goes on along the minus strand of NZ_JAMOKG010000002.1, from coordinate 1,187,982 downwards.
CCTTCGTTGGCAGATGCGCTTCGAATGCTGAAAGAGCAAGTAGATCGCACTCCAAATCCGCAATGGGTTCGTGTTGTTGGCGGTTGGTCTGAATTTCAGTTTGCCGAACGCAGAATGCCAACTTTAGAAGAAATCAATGCTATTGCACCCGATACTCCTGTTTTTATTCTGCATTTGTACGACAGAGCCATTATGAACAGAGCAGCGTTGAGAGCCGTTGGTTACAACAAAAATACGCCTGCGCCTCCGGGAGGACATATCGAACGTGACTCCAACGGAGAACCGACAGGGCTTATTATTGCGACTCCAAATGCGATGATTTTGTATTCGACTTTGGCAAAAGGCCCAACACTTTCTTACGAGCATCAGATTAATTCGACGCGTCATTTTATGAAAGAATTGAACCGTTTCGGAATCACAAGTGTTATTGATGCTGGAGGCGGATTTCAGAACTTTCCAGATGATTATAAAGTGGTTAATGAGTTGAACGAAAAGAAACAATTGACCGTAAGAATTGCCTACAATCTTTTCACCCAAAAACCAAAACACGAATTTGAGGATTTCTCCGATTGGATTGATACTGTAAAATTATATCAAGGAAATGATATGTACCGTCATAACGGAGCTGGTGAAATGTTGGTCTTTTCTGCTGCCGATTTTGAAGATTTCCTTCAGCCAAGACCAGATCTTCCTGAAAACATGGAAGCTGAATTAGAAAAAGTAGTTCGCCTTTTGGTAGAAAATCGTTGGCCATTTAGACTTCATGCGACTTATAACGAAAGCATTACAAGGTTTTTGAATGTTTTTGAAAAGATCAATCAAGATGTTCCTTTCAACGGACTTCCGTGGATTTTTGATCACGCTGAAACGATTGACGAAAGAAACATCGAACGTGTAAAAGCTTTGGGAGGCGGTATTGCAGTTCAAAGCAGAATGGCGTATCAGGGGGAATATTTCACCGATCGTTACGGAGCAAAAGCTGCCGAAAACACGCCGCCAATCAAAAAGATGATTGAAATGGAAGTTCCTGTTGGTGCAGGTTCAGACGCTACACGCGTAAGCAGTTACAATCCGTGGGTTTCTATGTATTGGATGACCGTTGGAAAAACTATTGGCGGATTGCAATTATACAATGAAACCAGATTGAACAGACAAACTGCTTTAGAATTGTACACCAGAGGAAGCGCTTGGTTTTCGCAGGAACAAACTAAAAAAGGAGATATTAAAGTGGGAATGTTTGCCGATTTAGTGGTTTTAGATCGAGATTATTTTACCATTGACGACGAAGACATCAAAAAAATCGAAGCCGACCTAACGATTGTCGATGGAAAAATTGTGTATGCTAATGGAGATTTTTCTTCATTCTCACCACCTCACATTCCGATTTTGCCAGATTGGTCACCAACCAATATTTACAACGGATATCCTGCAAGAAGCAGTTTCCAGAGTGCAATTGAAAAAAACGCAAAAGCAGATGCAAAACCAAAATTGACTTCGCAGATTCACAGCTGTAGCGGAAGTTGCGATGTTCATTTGCACAATCATGATGCTGCGAGAATGAGCAATGTTCCAGTAAACAATTATAACGCATTCTGGGGCGCTTTGGGCTGTTCTTGTTTTGCTTTCTAAATTTTAAAAATATGATCGAAATTATAAAACAAATATTGAATTCCGATTTAGGAAATTCATTCAACAACGCAGCGCTTTTAGCATTTAGAGTACTGCTGGCGATTGAGCTTTTCAGAGTACACGGAATGAAGAAATTCAGAGTTGAAAACGGTCAGAAAGAACAAGTTCCAAATCCGTTGCATTTGCCCGAAAAATTAAACGGTTTAGTTGCAACATTTTCAGATACTGTAATTCCGTTTTTTATTATTCTTGGACTTGGAACACGTCTTGCCGTTCTCCCAACAATTGGTGTAACTGCCATTGGGTATTTTGTAGTTCATAGAAATGATTCGCTAGAAGTGCGTGACGTTCCGTACATGTACACATTATCACTATTACTGCTTCTTGCCCTAGGCGCAGGAACGTATTCACTTGACAATTATTTATTATCATTACTAAACAATTAATTTTTAACACATAGAAACATAGCTTTTTTGAAGCGAGTAAAAGGCGTTTCACTTGCATTAATACACATAGCTTTTTCAACTTTCTCAAAGTTTTAAACTTTGACTAACGCAAAGAACTATGTGCTAGAAGTTTCTTTCTCTATTCTTTTCAAAAAACAGGAAAAATCTATGTTTCTATGTGTTTAATTTAATTACCCTTAACATAAATATTATTTATTAAACCTAATTTAAAAATGAAAACAAACATCGGAATTAAACAAGAAAACATCTCAAAAATTGTTGATGTATTAACTAAAATTCTTGCAGACGAATTCGTACTTTATACCAAAACAAAAAGAGCGCATTGGAACGTTGAAGGCCCAGATTTTTACAACAAACACCTTTTCTTTGAACAGCAATACGACGCCATTGACGAAATTGTAGACACGGTTGCAGAAAGAATTAGATCTTTAGGCCACTATACTCCAGCGACTTTAAAAGATTTTCTAGCGCTGACGCATTTAACAGAAGAATTAAAAGAGAAAAACGATAGTAATGGTTTTATCAAAGAATTGCTTTTAGATCACGAAAGCATTATTATTTATCTTCGAGAAAACATTAACCCTATTGCCAATGAATTGCAAGATGCTGGAACAAGCGATTTTATTACAGGTCTTGTAGAAAATCATGAAAAAATGGCATGGATGCTTCGTGCACATTTAAACTAAAAACAAATTATGGAAATTCAACAAAAAAATATTTGGTACGTAACCCTGCTTCTCACCATAATAGCAGGGTATTGCGATACCGTAACTTTTGTCGCAGCCGATTCGATATTTTCGGCGCACGTAACAGGTAACTTTATCGTTTTTGCCTATCAGATTGTAAAAGGTTCAGACCTTCATGCTTGGGTAAAACTGCTTACTTTTCCTGTTTTCATTATTGCGGTAATTACAGGAGGAAGAATTGCGCTAAAGGCAACCAATCGCTACACCATTTTATTTTGGGAAGGCATAATATTGGTTTTAAGTGGTATTGCATCTTATGTTTTTGGCTATTTGCAAAACTTCGAACAATGGACCATGTATACGGTTGCTATGACAACAGTTTTTGCAATGGGACTTCAGAATGCTTTTGGAAAACTTTACGCTAAAGAAACCTATGGACCAACCACTATGATGACAGGAAATGTGACTCAAGCTTCTCTTGATTTAGGAAGCTTATTAAAAAATGGGCTTAAAGATGCAGAAGTTCTTTTAAGTTTTAAAAAACAGTTTATTACCTTAATCGGATTTCTTGTTGGATGTTTTCTAGGAGCAGTTGCAGGAAAGTTTTTCGGATTAGGAACTCTAATTCTACCCGGAGCAGCCATGATTATTTGCTATTTATACCACCGAAAAAGCTAGTCAAATCTACATTTTCAGATTGCAGATTTCTGATAATATAGTATCTTTAAAAAATGATTTTAGTTCCCTTTTCTCAAAAGGGAATTCTAAAATCGGTCCAAAAGAAATTTCTAAAAAACTCCAAATTCTTGGCTATTCCTGAAAATTCTGAAATTATACAAACAATGTAATGAAGGAGAAACTACTAATTGTTGAAGATGATTTTATAGTTGCAAATGATTTAAAAATCATGCTGCATAAAGCGGGTTATCAAGTTGTTGGCATTGCTGCCTCTGTAGCTCAGGCTCGAAAATTAATCGAAGAAAAAAGCCCTGACTGGATTCTGCTTGATATCATTTTAAAAGGCCAATTGACTGGAATTGATCTCGCTTGGGAACTTCGCCAAAAAAATCTGCCTTTTCTCTATATTTCAGCAAATACCAATCAAAGTACACTTGAAGCTGTAAAAGCTACACATCCGTACGGTTTTATGGTAAAGCCTTTTAGAGAAAAAGATCTTATTGTAATGCTGGATATAGCCAGATATCGATTTAATCAGGAAAAAGAAGATTTGGCCGTAACGCAAGTAAATCCGGAAACTGAAGAAATTCAAGGAATTATTGGTCAGAGTCCTCTCCTAAAAGAAGCCATTGAAAAAATAAAAATTGTAGCTCCAACTGAAACTTCTGTTTTAATTTTAGGCGAAAGCGGTACAGGAAAAGAAAGAGCAGCAAACGCCATACACGAACTTTCGGCACATAACTCACATCCGATTGTAGTGGTAAACTGCGCCGCTTTACCTCAATCTCTAATAGAATCTGAGCTTTTTGGACATGAAAAAGGTGCTTTTACAGGAGCTAATGCCTTAAGAATCGGTAAATTTGAACAAGCCAATAACGGAACTATTTTTCTAGATGAAATTGGAGAATTACCTCTTGACTCTCAAGTTAAATTATTACGAGTTCTGCAAGAAAAAGAAATTCAGCGTCTTGGAGGCAATAAAACAATTAAAATTAATGTTCGTATTGTCGCGGCTACCAATAAAATTCTCGAAAAAGAAGTTGCAGAAGGACGTTTTAGATTGGACTTATATTACAGACTAAATGTGTTTCCGATACAATTGCCTTCTTTAAGAGAACGAAAAGAAGATATTGAAATGCTTGCTACTTATTTTCTGAAAAAATATGCATCAATTTCGAGAAGAAATGTAAACAGTATAAGCGCAAAAGCCTTAGGACAATTAAAAAATTACAACTGGCCAGGAAATATACGCGAATTAGAACATTTGATTGAAAGAAATGTACTTCTCGCCAAAACAAACGAAATCGAAAAATTTGATTTATCTTCCATTGCCTCTATCGTCTCTTTAGAAATCGGTACAGACAAAATAAAGTCGATGGAAGAAATGGAAAAAGAACATATTATGAATGCACTTCAAATGTGCAATGGCAAAGTTTCGGGTGTCGGCGGCGCTGCCGAACTTTTAAAACTGCAACCGCAGACTTTGTATTCAAAAATGAAAAAATTAGGTATAAAACAAGGATATAATTAAAATTATTTAACCGCAGATTTAACCGTAGATTTAACCGCAAAGCTCGCTAAGGTTTACGCAAAGTTCGCCAAGTTTTAATTAAAGATTATTGAAAAATTAAAAGTTTGCAAAAGCTTTGTGTAGACAAAGTTTTATCCGCACGAACCTTTGCGAACTCAATATTTAGATCTAGCTTAAGTTCTTTAAAAAAATCTTAGCGAACTCTGCGTAATTTTTTTGCGCAATCAAAAAGTTAAAAACTTCGCGAACTTTGCGTAACCCTTGCGTCTTTGCGGTTAAATTTCGCAAGCTATAAAAAGCAAAATATATGGAAACAATAAAATTAGAATTAGACGAGAAAAAACATGGAGCTTTCAACCTTTATGTAGACGATAAAAAACTAGGAGAAATGACTGTAAGCATCAAACCAGATTTGCTGACGGTTTACCACACAGGAGTTGAGCCAGAAGCAGAAGGAAAAGGCTATGCTAAGAAACTTTTAGAAGAAATGGTCTCTTATGTACGTGCCAATAACCTGAAAGTTTTACCGCTTTGTCCTTACATTCACGCGCAATTTAAAAGACATCCAGACGAATACGAAGATATTTGGAAGAAATAATTCTTGATAAAGCGGAGTAAATCTGATGACCGATTTTTCTCTCGCAGATTTAGCAGATAATGCAGATTCTTTAAAATCAAAATCTGCTAAAATCTCTTTAAATCTGCGTGAAACATTAATTCGCTGTTCTAATAATTTAAAACAAAAAACTATGAATACAGATATTTTAACAGATGGTATTCCTTTAAATGAAGCTAAAAAAGCCCTGATTCTAATTCACGGACGCGGTGCTAGCGCTCATGATATTCTTTCGATTGCAAAACATCTTAAGGTAGATGACTTTGCATTGGTTGCGCCTCAAGCAGAAAATAGAACTTGGTATCCGTATTCGTTTCTAGCTCCTTTGAACGAAAACGAGCCATCCTTTTCAAATTCATTAGAAGCCATACATAAAGTTGTGGTAGCTATACAGCAAAACGGAATCGAAAAAGAGAATATTTATTTCTTAGGGTTTTCTCAAGGTGCTTGTCTTGCTTTAGAATTCACTACAAGAAATGCAGCAAAATATGGCGGAATTGTCGCTTTCACGGGCGGATTAATTGGAGATCAAGTTTATGAAAATCATTATTCAGGAAACTTCGAAAATACACCTGTTTTTATCGGAACAAGCGATCCCGATTTTCACGTTCCTGTAGAAAGAGTCAATGAGACCGAAGCGCTTATGGAAAAAATGGGAGCAGATGTTACAAAAAAAATCTACCCAAATATGGGACATACGATCAGTCAAGACGAAATAAATTGTGCCAACGCATTAATTTTCAATAAAAAATAATGATTACGATAACTCGCGTTTACAGCGATACCAATGGAGAAAGTCATTTTGAAGACTTTGAAGTTCCGTTGAAAAACAAAGGCGATATCGGATTTTTATCTGATGATGAACCTGTGAAATCTATCGTTTTTAGAGAAGTTAGTCCTTCTTACGATTACGATTTTCACAATGCTCCAGATCGACAATACATTGTTTTGCTGGAAGGAGGCGTAGAAATTGAAACTTCATTAGGAGAAAAAAGAACATTCAATACGGGTTCTATTTTATTGGTAGAAGATACGACAGGAAAGGGTCACAAAACCAAAAATATGGAACCTAAACTGAGAAAATCTATTTTTATAAAGTTGGTTTAAATAGTTTCAGGTTTAAAGTATCAAGTATCAAGTTCTGTCGAACTTTGTCAAAGTTTAAAACTTTGACAAAGTTGATACTGTTTTTTTAAACACATAGAAACATATTTTTTTGATCGTGAAAAAGACTTAAAAAAGAAACTAGTTTCTAACACATAGCGCTATGTGTATTCATGCAAGTGAAACGCCTTTTGCACAAGCTAAAATCTATGCTTCTATGTGTTAAAACACTTTACACTTTCAAAAAAAATTAATCCAAAAAATGTTCTTTTTTAATTCCTAGCTTCTTCATTCTAGAAGTCAATGTTGTAGAGGGCAAACCGAGTAAAACAGCTGCGCCCTGCGGCCCCGAAATTCGTCCGTTGCATTTTTTTATGACTTTTAGAATGTGCTCCTTCTCTACTTCTTGAAGCGTTTTGGTATAAAATTCATTGACTAAAGTATCTGGGCTAGCCATTACAATTTCAGGAAAAATCATTTCTTTGATCTTTTCATCTTTGGCAAACAAGATGCTTCTTTCTACCATATTTTCTAGCTCACGTACATTTCCAGGCCATGCGTTAGTCATCATACTGTTGAGTACTTTTTTAGAAAACCGTTTTACATTTCTTCCCATTTTTGTGGCATGCTTTTCCAAGAAAAAATGTCCCAAAACCGGAATATCTTCTTTACGGTCGCGTAAAGCAGGAAGCTTGATCGGATAAACATTCAATCGAAAATATAAATCACTTCTAAAACGCTCGCCATAAACTTCTTTTTCAAGTATTTTATTGGTTGCGGCAATCACTCTCGCATTCACTTTTATGCTTTTGTTTCCGCCAACCCGTTCAATTTCCTTTTCTTGCAAAACACGAAGCAGCTTACCTTGCAATTCTAATGGCAGCTCTCCTATTTCGTCTAAAAAAATCGTACTGTTTTCGGCTTGCTCAAACTTACCAATTCTTTGTTCGGTTGCTCCTGTAAAAGCGCCTTTCTCATGACCGAATAATTCACTTTCGATTAAGTTTTCGGGAATTGAAGCGCAATTTACCTTAATCATTTTTTGGTTGGAAACTTCAGATAAATTATGAATTGCACTAGCTACAAGTTCTTTTCCGGTTCCTGTTTCTCCCAAAATTAAAACCGTAGAATTTGAAGAGGCCACTTGAGCAATCAATTCACAAACGTCTTTCATAGCATCGCTAGTTCCTATAATTCCATGAAAACCTTCCTTTTTCTGAATGTTTTTTTCTTTCTTTCCTAAAATATGCTGCTTCAATATTTGCAACTCAGCAAGCGTATCTTCATTTTGCTGCGTCAGCATAATGTTTCTCACTGTAATAGAAAGCTGCATCACAATTCCTTTCAAAACGCGATTCGATTCTCTGCTGAAAGTTTTAGCATTTTTAAAAAAAAGAAAAAGCACATTTCGATTTCCTTCTATATGAGGAAGCCCAACTCCAAACGCATTTTTAGAGCCTTTTTTATAAATGCTCTTAATGTAATCTGGATGCTTTGAGTTTGATAAATCGAAAGAAACTATATCAGCAGAATTAAGGCAATCATCAAAAAAGCCATCATTTATAGCATAACTTTTTGAATCTACATATTGATCTGTTGAATGAAAAATAAAATAATCTCCTTTGCTTTCATCAGAAGAAGCCAAAATAAAATCATCAAATTGGAAGTTATCTTTTAATATTCCGTTCACAACGGATTCTAGTTCCTTTTTGTTTAAAGCCCGAGAAAGTGCTGTACAAATAGATATAATAAGCATTTGTTCCTTTTCTCTTTCCTGCAATCGGTTTATTGCGATCGCAGCTTTATCTATAGGCTTTTCCATAAACGGTATTTATTGTGGTATTTTGGCGGTGATAGCGTAAAAATAAGGAATAGCATTTAGTAAACAAGTATAGATTTTCTAAATATGCCATTTTCAAATCATAAAATTACGATATATCGTAGGTTCTAAAATCTGGCACTTCTCCCAAAGCCTTGTTTTCAAAGCCTTTATTAAATCGGAATGTTATTTGGTTTGCTTTTGATGTTTTCAAAAAACAGTGCGTTTTTATTTCTTAATCTAGGTTAATCGATGCAGAAGCATAACCGCCGTAAATTTGTAAAAGAAAAATCAATAACAATTTAATATAAAAAATACCATGGAAAATAAAATTTTAGGCTTACACCATATTACTGCAATTGCAGGTGACGCTAAACGCAATTTTGACTTTTATTCAAAAATTTTAGGATTAAGATTCATTAAAAAAACTGTGAACTTTGACGATCCAGGAACGTATCACTTTTACTTTGGTGACGAAGTAGGAAGCGCAGGAACTATCTTAACCTTTTTCCCTTGGGGAGCAGGAATTCAGCAAGGAAGAAAAGGTTCTGGAATGGCAACTGAAATTGGATATTCTGTTCCTAAAGGAAGTCTTGATTTCTGGCAAAAACGTTTCGAAAAATACAACGTAATTTACAATAAACCAGCTGAAAAGTTTGGAGAAAAATATTTGACTTTCTTAGATCCAGACGGATTAAAATTGGAATTAATCGAATCTAAAACAGATGACAACAGAAAAGCTTGGGAAACTGACGAAGTAAAAGCAGATGTAGCTACAAAAGGTTTTCATAACATTACTTTGACTTTAAATAATGTTAAACCTACTGCGGCTATCTTAACTGATATATTTGGTTATAAATTGATTGACCAAGATGTAAACCGTTACCGTTATGCTACAGATGCTGTAGAAAATGCTGCAATTGTTGACTTGGTAGAACTACCGGAAGAAAAACGCGGTTTAAATGCAAACGGAACTGTTCACCACGTGGCTTTCCGAGTACCAAACGATGAAATTTTAATGAAATTCAGAGAAAAAATCGAAGACTACGGATTGCAGATTACTCCGCAAATTGACAGACAATATTTCCACTCTCTATATTTCAGAGAACCAGGCGGAGTTTTGTTCGAAATCGCTACTGACAATCCTGGATTTACAGTAGACGAAAGCTTAGAAGAATTAGGTCAAAACTTAAAACTTCCAGCTCAATACGAATCTCAAAGAGCTGCAATCGAAGAGCATTTGGTTAAAATTAATTAATTTAAAAATAAAACTAGGGTTAATCCCGAAACACACAACTATATTTTGAAAAAGCTGTCCTGAATGGGATGGCTTTTTTTGTTTGTTATATTGAAGGGGTTTATATCTTTTTATAGGAAAACATTTTATATTTGGGTAATCTAAAAAATGAGTTGGATTAGGATTACCTGCCCAATATAAAAAATGAACCTAACATGCATTTGTATTAATCGCAATAAAAATGAACCTAAAAACAATTCAACATCACAGATATGAAAAGGGACTTCCACAAGAAGGAAATTTTATACTCGGACAAAAAACTGGCTCCAATATTTTTGTCTATCAGGCATTCAATGATAGCATTGCAGATTATGCCATAAAAAATCAAAAATTCGGAGGAACAGATTACAGCTTCGAAAGAATGACGTGGATAAAACCCAATTTTTTGTGGATGATGTACAGAAGTGATTGGGCAGAAAAAGACAGCAACCAAAGTCGAATTTTGGCCATTGAGATGACTTTTGAAGGTTTCGAAGAACTTCTCGCTAATGGTGTTTTGACAAGCTACGACGAATCATATGGAGATGAATCAACATGGCGAGAAAATCTAAATAATAGCGATGTAAGAATTCAATGGGATCCAGACCACAATTTTAAAGGAGAAAAGCTAAAACGTAGAGCCGTTCAAATCGGAATTAAAAATGAGGCGTTACAAAAGTTCAACAACGAGTTCATAAAATCAATCCAAGATATTACTGCTTTTGTTAAAGAACAAAAAGCGAAAATTGATAGCGGAGACGAATGGTTTTACGTAATGAATGAATCCATAATTGAAGTCAACAACGCTTTAAAAAAGAAATTTTCAATTCCTGAAGCATTTCGCTCACCATTTGTAGAAGGAATAATTTCAGAATTTAACCATAAAAAGGCAATCAACCAAGCAGATTTTGAGAAATTGCTAATTTACAGTGACCAACCTGAAAGAAATGAATTTGTTGGTTATGTTAAAAATTACAAAAACACCGAACTATCAAGATATCTATTAAAAACCGCTATTGCTTACAGAAGAGATGATGAACTAGGAGAATTTGATTGTATGTGTGAAGACCTTTTAACGTTTAGTTACTTTGCTAGTAAAAATAAAGAGGTAATTGATCTTCACTTAATTTTAGAAGCTAAAATGGTTGACTTTGATACTTGGTGTGGATTTGATGGTGAAATGATTTTTTATCCATTAGGTCTTCAACCAACAAAAGAGTACATCGCAACGAATAAAGACTTTTTAGTGGAAAATATTGAAGGCTTTGCGCCCCAAACAGCCGATTATTTTATTGAATCATTTGATGAAGAATATGTGTATAATCAAATTCATAGTAGAGCGTTTTGGTATTTTTGATCAAAAAACATGTAACAAAAAAGCCATGTAAAAATTACAATTTAAAAAGAGATAAGTGCATTCGCTCAAAAAGTATATGAAATGATTAAAAAAAAGCTGCCTACATTCTAGGCAGCTTTTTTTATAATCGTTTCATCACATAATTCTTCGTCGGAGCAATAAATTATCAATAAAAATGTTTTTTAAACACTTTTAAATCCCTTAGTTTTACTCCTCCAAACAATCCTAAACATGAAAAAAGTAATTTTCTTACTTTTACTAACTTTCTTTACCACAACCACTTTTAGCCAAAATGAATCCAATAAACTTAAGCTTCAGAAAGATAGATTGATGCTACACAATGTCGCTATTTATCTTCGGAACGTTAATCAAGGTTCGATAGATATTGACAGCGCGATGATTTTGGCTAGCAAAGCACACAAACTTCCGTACACGCTTGCCAATGATGAAGGTTTTAATGACGGATCTAACTTTCCCGGAAATAATTTAATTACCAATAATTACGCTCGTGGAGCAGAATTGCTATTGCCAAGATTAAATACAATCGATCAAATTAGACTGTCCTTGCAAATTGGGAGCTTTTACCTTTTTAAAGCTGGCGCAAAAAAAGAGGATCTAAAAAATGCGCTTTTGTATATTAATAAAGCCCAAAAACTGGCAGAAAAAACCAAAATTCAAAAGTGGTATTTTCAATCCAAATATCTTCTTGCCAAATATTATTACCAAGCAGACAAACCACAACTGAGCAGCACCATTTTTTCGCAACTGGTTAATGCCGCAAGAAAAACACAAGACGAACAAATATTAGCAGAAGCTATTGACAATCAAGGTACGTTTATGCCCGATAGCAACAAAGAAAAAGCAGTTATTTTGGCTGAGGCTTTGGCTATTTATAAAAAATTAGGCAACAAGGAAAAAGAAATTGAGACCTATATGAAAATAATTCCAGTTCATTTTTGGACTGGTAAAATGAAACTGGCCAAACAAGAACTCCTTACAAGTCTTAATCTTCAGAAAAAATTTGGTTTTCTATACACACAATATACTGAAACGACTATTTCGTATATTGAATTATTTCACAACAATTTTAAAGATGCGCTTTATTATGCTTTAAGAAGCGTTAGCTCGATGGAGAAAACTAAAGATTATGCTTTTGCAGATAGCTTTTACATACGCCTAGGCAACATTTATAACAGCACGGGCTATTATGAAGATGCTATTAAATTTTATCAGAAAGGAATTGAGTACAACCAAAGAGAACTTAATGCGGGGACTTGGTACAAAAGTTTTTTTGGTTCTTTACGAGCATTAATGGATAATTCTAAATACTCAGAAGCGTTAAAATATTTGGAAAGCAACTCTAAAAAATACCCTCCAAAAAATGATTTGGATAATATGATCCTAAATCAGCTTAAAGCTTGCTGCTATGACCAATTGGGAAGGTTGAAAGAAGCCGAAGCCTGTTATGAAAAAGTTGATTTTTTTGCTAAAAAATTAAATTCAGCAGAAACAGTCAAAGATGTTGCGACTTGTACTTCTATTATGGCGCTGTTTTATGTCAAAATTCATAAACCTCAAAAAGCAGAAGAAATTACCAATCGTATTCTTGCTCTTCCTCGTGGCACAGAAGGATTTAGCCGTCATGTTTTGGAACTTACTTTATTTAAAATTGATTCCTTAAACGGAAATTATCTTTCTGCGATTGAGCACATGAAAAGCTATACTCGAATTCAAGATTCGATGGATAACATGCGTAAAAACCTTGATTATGAAAATTTGAAATTCAAGTTTGAAACAAGTGCCAAAATACAAAATATAAAATCTTTAAAACAGCAGACCGATCTTCAGAAACGTGAATTGCATTCTTCCAAACTTTTAAATATAATCTCTATAAGCAGTTTATTTTTATTGCTGATTATCATCATTTTATTGTACAACAGAGCCAAAATAAAACAGCGCAGTACGAGCCGCCTTCAATTAAAAGAAAAAGAAATTAAGCTTAAAAATGTAAAATTGGAGCGTTTGGTTGAAGAAAAAGAATGGCTTCTCAAAGAAATTCATCATAGGGTAAAAAATAATCTTCAAACCATCATTAGTCTGCTTAATTCTCAATCTTCTTATTTAAAAGATGATTTGGCGATTTCTACGATAAAAAACAGCCAAAACAGAATTTATGCGATGTCATTGATTCATCAAAAACTGTATAAGGAAGACAATGTCTCTATGATTGATATGCCCGATTACTGCAATGAATTGGTTGAGTATCTAAAAGAGTCTTTCAATGCAGAATACATTCATTTTGAAGTGAAAATTGATGCGATCGAATTGGATATTTCGCAAGCCATTGCATTGGGTTTAATTATCAACGAAGTAATTACCAATTCGATAAAATATGCTTTTAAGGATACGCAAAATTGCATTATTAGGCTTTCCTTATCTGGGATTTCAGAAAACTGCTATAAGCTGTTTATTTCTGATAATGGAATTGGTATACAAGATATCGTAGAGTTGCAAAATAGCAATTCGTTCGGAATGACACTTATAAACGGTTTAAGCAATACGCTTGAAGGAGATTTAGCGATTAAAAATGAAAATGGACTTAGCTTTGAGTTAGTATTCAAAAAGGAATTTAGATAAAAACTACTCTTCGGCGCCCATTAATTCTATTTTAGCCATAATTAATGCCAGATTATTTTCTAAAGTAATCTGGCCATCGCGCCATTCTTTTTTATTAGATCCTCTTGAAATTCTAAAAATGAAATCGCCTGTAAAAATGTAGCCAGAAGTTTCTCTTAAACCTGTTTTGGTCATTCTTTTCTGCGCTTCTCTTAAATCGATTTTTATTTCATTTTCATTTTTAAAGACGATGGTATCCAAACCATCAAGGCCTTTTCTAAATTCATGTCCGCGATATTGAATCAGTTTGATTAAAGCATTCATAAACAGCAAAGCACGATTCAGGTTTTCTTTAGAAACATTTAAATCTAAAATCTCTAATTTATCTGGCTGAATATCTTGATTTAAAGTTTTGTCTTCCCAATATTGCTTGGTTGCCGTAATAATCTCAAACGGATTTTCTAGCTTATCGCTAATGGTCAACGGAGCATCGACATCGTTTTTGATGCTTTGAGCCAAATCAAGCAAAGGTGTTGATTTTGAAGGAACTCGAAGTTGCATTTCGTACGTCTTTTTTAAAATGGCAATTTCATTATTTCCTTTAAAATCCAATGAAAGTTGAGGAACATTTTTTCTCTTATATGCGGGTCCAATCCAATGTCTGCTTTTAGGAAGCGGAATATTCATTTTTTCGCAAGCATTTTTAATTCCCATACTAGAAACTTCATAATGTTTTGCAATCTGCGGAATTGGAAATTTCCAAACCAAGCTATAAAGTTCTGATCGGGTAAAAGTAATTTTGTCCATACATCAGATAAAATCAATTCAAAAGAAAATTCACCATCTCTATAATTTCTTATAGCAATGGTGAATTAAGAAAAATTAAGTACTACTCTACTCCGCCTCCTAAAGCACGGTACAGGTTAATTGCTGCATTCAGTTTTTCGAGTTTTATGGTTACCAGATCCAATTCGTTTTGAAGCGAACTGTTCTGCGCTGCGATTACTTCAAGATAATTGGCCATTCCGCTCTTATAAAGTAGAGAAGCATCTGAAGTTGCTTTATCTAGAGATTCTGCTTTATCTTTTGCTAAAACAATACGTTCGTCTGCATATTTCAATCTAGACATGGCATCATTTACTTCGCCAACTGCTGTTATAAAAGACTGTTTGAATTGTACAACCGCTTTTTCTTGTTCTAAAACCGCTACTTCATAAGCTGTTCGCAAGGCTTTTTTTCTAAAAATGGGCTGTGCTAAATTGGCTACAATGGTTTTGGTAACAGAACCTGGAAAATTAAACCAGTTTTCAAATTCAAAAGAGTTCAAACCAATCGACGGACTCAGACTTAAAGTTGGATACATCGTTGCTTTTGCTAATCCCGTTTTAGCATTGGCAGACATTACCGCATATTCGCTCGCTTTTACATCTGGCCTTCTGCTTAAAAGTGAAGCTGGAATTCCTGTTGGAAAAAGTACCGAAACTTCGGCAGCATCAATATTCCCAGCTCTTTCAATCTTATCTGGATATTCTCCGCATAAAATCTGCAAAGCATTTTCTTGAACTGCAATATTCGCTTTCGCTAAAGGCACTAGCAATTCGGCCGTTTTTTTCTGAGCCTCAGTTTGGTTTACTGCCAAAGAACTAATAGAACCTGATTTGTATTGCAATTGCATCATGCTCAACGTATTCGTGCTCAACTCGATGTTTTTTTCTGCAATTTTCAGCTGTTCATCTAAACCTAAAAGATTATAATAAGACTGCGCTACCTGAACAATAATTCGAGTCTTTAATGCCGAAAGGTTTTCTTTTTGAGCAAAATAAGCCGCTTTAGCATCTCTTTTCTGCATGGCTGCCTTTCCCCAAATATCGACTTCCCAAGAAAGACGAAGATTAGCGCTATAGTCATCCATATAATCTTTACCAATAAACTGTTGACTCAAAGATCCATTCAAAGAATTTTTTGATGGATAAGAACGGCTCGCTCCAGCATCGAAATCTAGTGTGGGTAATAACGATAATTTGGCTTGTTTATAACTGAGGTCGAGCTGTTCCATACTTTTCATAGCAATGATAACTTCATTGTTTTTGACTAAAGCTTTTTCAATCAAAGCAACCAGCAAAGGATCTTTGTAATAGTTTTTCCACGGAAGCAAAACTGTATCTCCAGTAACCGCGACTTCTTCGCGGTACTTTTCTGGAGCATTTAAATCTGTACGAGAATATTTTTTGCCTACCACACACGATGTCATGACCGCTCCGGTAAGTAAAACCATTCCGATTTTATATAATGTTTTCATTCTTATTCTTTTATCGTTTGAACTTGAGTTGCGATCTTTTTTCTAGATACTTTTTCCTGTAAATATTGAAATACAATGAAAAGCAACGGAATCACAAAAACGCCCAGTACAACTCCGCTAAACATTCCGACAGCCGCACTCACACTGATTGATCGGTTTCCAACTGCAGTTCCTCCAGAAGCAAACATTAGTGGAATCATACCGACAATAAAAGCTAGCGAAGTCATGATAATTGGTCGTAATCTTGATCTTGAACCTTCAATTGCGGCTTCGACTATCGTTAATCCTGCCAAACGTCTCTGTAAAGCAAATTCTACAATCAAAATGGCATTTTTAGCTAGAAGTCCGACAAGCATGATTAATCCGACCTGAACATAAATATTGTTATCTAAACCAACCGCTTTAATTCCAGCGAAAGCGCCTAAAATTCCTGTAGGGATAGAAAGCAATACGGCAAGTGGCAATAAATAACTTTCGTATTGAGCAGCAAGCAGGAAGAATACAAACAATAGACACAACCCAAAAATGGCAACAGTCTGGCTTCCTCCTGCTTTTTCCTCCAAACTTAAACCTGTCCATTCGTACGTATAATCAGATGGAAGTTTATCTAAAACTTGTTCCAGATTTCCCATAATCTGTCCGTTACTATAACCTGGCAAAGCCATAGCTGTAATGTTCACCGAATTATAAAGGTTGTAACGGTTTACCGATTCTGGTCCATATACTTTATGGAACTTCACAATCGATTTTACTGGAACCATTTGCATATCGGCATTTCTTACGAAAATTTCATTAAATGCATCTTCATCCATTCTAAAAATACCATCCGCTTTTACATTCACACGGTAAAACTTACCAAATCTCGAAAAGTCAGCAGATTGATCTCCTGCAAAATACGTCTGTATATTTCCTAAAAGTTCCTTGATATTCACTCCCATTTGACGCGCTTTATCTTCGTCAACTTCCAATTCCAATTGCGGATAATCGGCTCTAAAAGTCGTATACGCATACTGCACTCCTGGCTGCTGCATAATCTGTCCGATTACTTTATCAGACATGGCTTTTAAAGTTTCTGGACTTCTCGCCATTCTGTCTTGCAATACGATTTCAGCACCGCTTGTTACCCCAAAACCTTCAACTGGAGGCATTCTGAATACCATAATCTGACCTTCTTTAATTTTAGCCAGTTTACCGTTTACGATATTCATGATTTCTTCAATATCTTTAACCGCTCCCCTGTCTTTCTTTGGCTTCAATTTGATAAAACCTAAACCGTAAGCAGGACTGGCACTGTTACTCAAAATATTAAATCCTGTAATACTCGTATTTACATCAATCGCTTCTATCGGAGCCAATTCTTTTTCTAATTTCTGAATTACAGCTGTTGTACGATCCAAAGCCGTTCCTGGCGGCATTGATAAACTGTATACCATGAAACCATCATCTTCTAGAGGCACAAAACTTTTTGGTGTCGATGTCATCATATATACTGCAAGTGCTGTAATTCCAGCCACTAAACCAGCCGCAATCCATTTTCTTCCAATTAAAAAACGTACGCCTTTAATATATCTACCCGTTAAATTGTTGAAACTTGTATTGAATCCAACGAAAAAACGGTCTTTAAAAGTAGTTTTATGCTCGTGATCACCATGTTTAGATCCGTGATTCTTTAGCAAAAGCGCACATAATGCAGGCGTTAATGTTAAAGCATTTACAGCCGAAATAATAATCGCAATAGCCAATGTATAAGCAAACTGTTTATAGAAAATCCCCGAAGATCCTGTCATAAATCCGATTGGAATAAATACCGCCGACATGACCAAAGTAATCGAAATTACCGCTCCCGTGATTTCTGCCATGGCGCTGTGTGTCGCTTCCTTGGCCGAAATTCCTTCGTCTTCTTCCATTTTACTGTGCACGGCTTCGACAACCACAATGGCATCATCGACCACAATTCCAATCGCCAATACTAAGGCAAAAAGTGTTAAGATGTTAATCGTAAATCCGAAAACAAGTAGGAAGAAAAACGTTCCCACAATCGCAACCGGAACTGCAATAGCCGGAATAATCGTCGAGCGAATGTCTTGAAGGAAAATAAACACCACGATAAATACCAGAATAAAGGCTTCAAAAAGAGTCGATTTTACCTGACCTGTAGCTTCATCCAATCTTTCTTTGGTACTCATTACGTTAACGTATTTGATACCTGGAGGAAAAGATTTAGACAATCGCTCTACTTCTTTGTTGATTCCGATTTCGATATCATTAGCATTTGAACCCGAAGTTTGTAAAATCGCCATTGTAACTGCGTTTTTACTATTCGATTTATTATCTCCGCTGTACGAAATAGAACCAAATTCTACTCTTGCAACATCTTTAAGTCTCAAAACATTGCTGCCAACGTTTTTAACCACAATATTTTCATATTGTTCTGGTTTGTTCTTTTTTCCTTTGTAACGAATTACATATTCTAATGCCGCAGAAGATTCTTCTCCCAATTTACCTGGAGCCGATTCTAAACTTTGTTCTGCAATAGCTTGAGTAACATCTGATGGAACCAACCCTGCATTGGCCATTTTACGCGGATCCAACCAGATTCGCATCGAATAATCTTTTTGTCCGAAAATCTGAACCTGCCCTACTCCCGGAACACGTTTCATTTGAGGCACTAAGTTGATATTGGCATAGTTCTGCAGAAACAACTCATCATATTTGCTATTATCATCTGTATATAAGTTGAAAATAACAATCATACTATTTTGCTGTTTCGAAGTCGTTAATCCCATTCGGATAACTTCCTGTGGCAATTTTGGAGTGGCTTGCTGCACTCTATTCTGTACATTTACCGCAGCCTGATCTGGATCTACACCTTGTTTGAAAATGACACTAATCGAGAAAGATCCGTCATTACTGGCAGTAGATTTAATGTACTGCATATTTTCAACTCCATTAATCTGCTCTTCCAAAGGCGTTACTACCGAACGAATAACGGTTTCACTGTTTCCTCCTGGATACGAACCGCTTACCATAACTGTTGGCGGGGAAATATCTGGGAATCGCGTTACCGATAATCGGGTAAGACCTATAATCCCCAGTATAACTAGTACAATAGAGATAACTGTGGCCAATACTGGCCTGTCTATTATTTTCTTTAACATGGAAATGTTATTTTATTAAATGAAAAATTATTTACTGCTTGCGTTTTGAGCAGCGATTTTTGGAACGACTTCCATACCATCAAAAAGGACATCGATATTGTTGAGTGCTACTTTATCTCCAGGTTTTAATCCAGATTTTACAAAATAATCTACTCCTGCACTTCCTGCAATCTCGATTGGAACCATGCCTACTTTGTTGCCTTCTTTTAAAACAAAAACAAAGAATTTATCCTGAATATCTTTTACGCTCGCCATAGGAACTGTAATAACAGACGACAAGCTTTTGTTTAAAACAATTCTTGCCGAACCGCCCGCACGCAATTCTTTTTTCGGATTTGGAAAAATAGCTTTTAGCGGAATTGTTCCCGTTGCACGATCGATGTTTCCACTGGCTACTTCTAGCTTTCCTTTTTGATCGTACTCGCTATCATCGGCCATAATTAAACTTACGGTCTGATTGTTTTTTGCATCTTTTGAGAAAGCCAGATAATCTGCTTCTGTTAAAGAGAAATATACAAATACGCTGTTAATCTCTGAAAGTGTTGTTAATGGAACGGCATCATTTGGCGTAACCAAATTTCCTATACGGTTGGGAATTCGGCTAATATAGCCGCTTACAGGAGCTTTAATCAAAGAGAAATCGGCATTTAACTGAGATGATCCTAAAGCGGCTTTAGCCTGTGCTACTTGTGCAGTTGCGGCTTCGTAATTGGCTTGTGCTGTTTTTAACTGCATGTCTGAGAAAACTTTCCCTTCAACCAAAGGTTTGATTTTTTCTACTTCTAGTTTTGCATTTGCCTGATTAGCCAAAGCGCTTTTGTAAGCTGCACGGCTGTTGTTTACTTGCTCGGCGTAAACATCGCCTTTTATTTTAAAAAGAGATTGTCCTTTGGTTACATAGTCTCCTTCTTTTACATAAATGGCTTCCAAATAACCTGATACTTGTGCTTTTATGTCAACGTTTACTGTACCTTCGACTGTTCCTGGATATTTCTTTTCTACTTCTCCTGTTGCCGAATTAGTCTGAAGAAAGTCTACTTCTGGCTTTGGTGGAGCCATTTGTGCCTCTCCGCTTTTTCCGCATGAAGAAAGGGAAATGATTATTAATAAAATTGCAATCCTGCCAATTGCTTTATTATTTTTAAAATACTGTTTTGTCATTTTACTTTTCATTTTTAAATGAATTACCTCAAATTTGGGCGCAAAATAACAGATCAAAACCCGTTTTTTAGGGAAGAACTTTACCCAAACGACATTTTTTGATACTGAAACGGATAGGTTTTGCTATGCCACGAAGACGCTAGGGCTCGAAGTTTTTTGCCACGAATTCACGAATTTTCTCTAATTAAAAGTTTGATTATGGAAATACTGAAAGTATATTTTTTTCGAATTGTTTATTATGAAGACGCGAAGTTTTTTTTAAAAGAATAATGAAAAGTAATCTCGCAAAGGCGCTAAGACGCAAAGTTTCTTTTTGCCACAGATTAAAAGAATTAAAGAGGATTTTTTTCTCGAAGATTAAGCGTATTCTTTGTCATCCTGACGAAGGAAGGATCACACTAGAAACTCGACAAAGATTGATAATTATGCCGACAAACTGCATGTAAATCACACTTTTCGAAGAAAAGAAAAAAACTCTTAACCTTTGTCCCTCTGAACCTTTGCACCTAAAAAACTCAGAATCTTAGCATCTCAGAACCTTAGCATCTTTCTCACCTATCCATCCACTGTTTAAAGAAAGGTGTTTTTTCCCTGCTGATGATTACTTCGCGTTCGGGGTCTAGTTTTAATTGGATTTTGAGTTTTGCATTGAAGTAGTTCGCAATAGATTTGATACTTTCTGCACGAATGAAAAACTGACGGTTGGCGCGGAAAAAAATATTTGGATCTAATTCCTGCTCGAGTTCTTCCATAGTTTGTGGAATAGAAATAATTACGCCCGATTTTAGGAATAAATTACTGGTTTTGAATTCCGAATATATAAAGTCAATATCGGAAACGTCTACGCTTTTATAGCCGTCACGATAGGTTACTAAAAAGCGCATTCTGAAAACTGGTTTTTCAATCAGTTCTTTTAGAATTCCGGCGATATTGGTCACGCTGGATTCGTTTTTATTTAAAGATTTAAATTTGCTTAAGGCAAACTCCAATTCGTTCTTTTCGATAGGTTTCATCAAATAATCGATGCTGTTTACCTTAAAAGCACGAATCGCATATTCGTCATATGCTGTAGTAAAAATTACAGGGCAAGTTATAGTAATTTCGTCAAAAATGGCAAAACTTAATCCGTCTGCTAGACGAATATCCATTGTAATGAGATCTGGACAAGGGTTTGATTTTAACCATGCCACAGTGTCTACAACTGTATCAATGATCTCTAAAATCTCACAGTTGGGTTCTAGTTCTTCGAGCAGCCTTTTTAGTCGGCTGGCATTAATACTTTCATCTTCTACAATTAAAATTTTCATAACTTTTAAATTAATGGCAGACGTACCTCATAATAGCTGCTTGATTCATTAAAAATCGGCATTCTCTCAGATAAAATTTTATAACGAAATTCGATGTTTTTATTTCCTATTCCTGTTGAAGCCAAGCTTTTTCCAGCGGTTCTCTGCAAGTTATTTCGAACGATAATATCACCAGAATCAGAAAAAACAGTAATGGTAAGCGGATTGGCCAAAGTTGCCATATTGTGTTTTACAGCATTTTCTACCAATAACTGCAACGTTAATGGTGGTAAATGAAGTGCTAAAGAAGGAGAATCAACTTCAATTTTCAAATCGATTTTATCGCCTAATCTTTTCTTTAGTAAATAAAAATAAGCATTTAGAAATTCTATTTCCTCTTTTACACTAATCGTGTCTTTATTTGAATTGGAAATCATATAACGATATACTCTCGTTATATTTTCTAAGAACGAAGCCGCTTCTTTCTGATCTTCATAAATCAGCTCTGTCAAAGTGCTGAAATTATTGAACACAAAATGCGGATCCAACTGCATTTTAAGAGATTCCAATTTGGAACGTGTTACCGCTTCTTGAAGTTCTGATGCTTTAATTTTTAATTCGGCCGTTTCAATAGCGTTTAAACGCCATCTGTTTAGCAAAAATATTCCGGTATGAATGGCGCTAATGAAAAGCGAAATAATCGCCGCCATAATTTTAGACTGCCAAATGGTAACCAAATCATTTTCTTCTAAAGCTGTACAAGGGTATAAATAATCCCAAAGGCAAGAAAAAAAGTAGTTTAAAAGTATATTTCCAGCAATAAGACAAATAAACTGTGCTATTGCTCTAAAGGCTGGATTTTGTTCCCAACTTATGTAGTAGTTTAATTTTCGGCCAACAAACAAAGTCAGTTCTGTAAGGATGGCACAGTAAAGCAAAATGATGAAGATATCGAAGGTCTGGTCTAAATCGAACAAACCTTCTTCTTCAAAATTCCTATATGGATTTAGAAAATAATACGATGAAAGATAGACCAAAAAAACGGCTGGAATTACTATAACCCTGTAGTATTTATAGAAAAAATTCTTGCCCGATTTTTTATTTTGGTTCTTTCTACCCATTTATTCCCTCAACTGTAAATTGAAAAATCCTATCTTATTAGTGTTCTACTAGAACACCTTCTTCTTTTTTATCTGCTTTTATGGTAGCAGTTGGATTTTTCTCACGCATAACGCCCCATTTTAAGCACGTTGCACCCCAAGAAAATCCTGCACCAAAAGTAGTGATCAATACATTTTGTCCTTCTTTAAAATCATCTTTGAAATCCCATAAACACAACGGAACTGTTGCAGATGTTGTATTTCCGTAACGATCAATATTTACTTTTACTTTGTCAAAATCAATATTCAAGCTTTCGCTTACAGCATTAATGATTCTCAAATTTGCCTGATGTGGTACAACCCAATCAATTTTATCTGCTTCTAGTTCATTTTTTGCCAAAGCATCTTGCGAAACTTGGCTCATTGCTGCAACGGCTCTTTTAAATACAAAAGCACCATCTTGTTTTAAATAATGTGTTCTGTGCAAAAGACTCTGCATAGAAGTTGGATTTCTAGAACCTCCAGCCGGTACAGCTAGAGAAGAAACACCGCTTCCGTCTGTTTTTAGAATGGTTTTCATCAAACCAGCATTAGATTCGGTTTTTTCTAACAAAACAGCTCCTGCTCCATCTCCGAAAAGAATACAAGTATTACGGTCTTCATAATCTACGATAGAGCTCATTTTATCTGCTCCAACGATGATTAATTTTTTGTAACGACCGCTTTCGATCATGTTTGCTCCCATTTCTAGTGCATACAAAAATCCGCTGCAAGCTGCATTCATATCAATTCCAAAAGCATTTGTAAGTCCGCTTTTATCGCAAACAATACTTGCTGTTGGCGCTAAAATGTGGTCTGGAGTTGCTGTTGCTACTAACAACGCTTCTATTTCCTCACGATCTACCTTATAGTTTTCGATAAGATTTTCAATCGCTGCTGCGGCAAGATCAGATGTTGCTGTATCGTCGTCTGCGATTCTACGTTCTCTAATTCCAGTTCTTTTAATGATCCATTCCTCCGATGTATCAACAGTTTCTGAAATCTTTTTATTGGTCAAAATTGATGATGGCACGAAACCACCTATTGCTGTAATAACTGCGCTCATTGTTTTTTATTTTTTTTTAAGCTTTGTACCCTTAGAACGCAATGCTTAATACTTTTTCTCTTCTTTTACAGTCCAGCTCAATTAAGAACTGATGCAGTAAATAGAGTGGTATTCCTTAAAAAGCCGATTAAATCTGCTGGCAATATCATTTATTGAGAAATATTGTTTTTTAAAACCTGAACAAGCTAAAAACATTATATAAAATCCAATTAAAATAAATTAAAAATATACACCAAGTATTCTCTCGGTATTACTTTGGAATAAAATCTTTAATTTATCTTATTTTTAAAATCATACAATGCTATTTCAGTTTGTAGATAATTCCCAATTATAGCTGTTGCCATACTGATAAAAAAACCTATTTGCATTTAAGTTTTTAGAGTGCCACAAAATTAATTTAAAAAAATCTGAAACTAGCAGACAATTAAGAATAATTAACAAAACTGCCTTAAATGTTAAAATATATTTTTGAAATTCGGCATCCAGCACTAAAAATTATAGAATCCCTAAAATCAAAAAAAATCTGTTAAAATTTATTTTGATAAAATTTCTTCAAAAAAACCTTGTAATTTTTATATCATTGTTTTTAAAACAAATTAATCTTTAATAATTTGGAAACGACAATAATGGAATATCTAGCCCTGCTGCCAAAATTCTAGTTTTGCTTCTGTGAACCAAAGAATCCCAAAAACCGTATTTTTGAGGCACCATAATCAGCAAATCGGCCTCATAATTCTTTATTTCCTTCTTAATTTCGTTAATAACCGCATTCGATCTTACGGTTTTATAAAGATATTTAACGTCTTCAAATTCTTTTTCAATATTCGAATTCATTAAAATTCTGTGCTGTTCTTCTTTTAAATCGTCCAATTTTTCGTCTACGCTAAAAAATTCGATTTCTGCTCCAAAATCTCCTAAAGCATTTTTGATCCAGCTAAACTTTTTAATAGCCGAAAAACTCAAACTATCGCAAGCGTATAATACTTTTTTAATATTCAAGAAACGGGCATTTTCAGGAACTGCCAAAACTGGAATCTGAAGATTCTTAATGGCTGTTGTAGTTGAATTTCCTAGTAATTCTTGTTCAAAGGAACGTTCTGCCATTCCCATTACAACAACATCTGCATTGGTTTCCTTGATAATTTTAGGAAGCTCATCTTCCAAAAAAGAATAAGTGCAAATTGCTGCTGTTTCAATTTTAAACGAATCTGCTATTTCTTTGGCTAAGTTTTCTAATCTAGAAATTGCTTTATCAATCTGTTTCTGCATTGCGTCTGCAGTAATATGCGAGTTTGCACTGTGCACACTCAGCGAAAATGAATTAAATAAAACCAATTTTGCTCCTGTAGCTTTTGCAAGCCCAGCGGCATAATTAACTGCATTAGTGGCAATGGCAGAAAAATTTGTTGCGGCGATTATAGTAAGAGGTGAATTCATAGAATATAATTAAGCTTTTGCGCAAAATTGCTTAAATAAAGGCTTCAAGCATTTTTTATATAACTGAATGATCATTTTTAACGACTCAACCGTAAAATATCATTTCTGAAAAAACAGACTTTCCTTTTTTGTTTCTTACTTTAAAAACCATAGAAAATAATCGGCTCTGTCCGTTTTAATATTTATTACTTTTACTTTTATTAAAACTTCAGCAATGGATGCCAAATCTTTATTAAAAGAGCATGTTTCTAAAATTGTCGCCTTAACAGACGAACAGTTTGATTATTTCTTTTCGCATTTTAAAACAGAAACTTTTAAAAAAGGGCAAACTATTATTAGTGAAAGTCAGGACGTTGACAAAGAGTATTTTGTAGTTTCGGGCTGTTTAAAGTCTTTTTATGTCAATGATGAAGTAAAAATGTACATCCTACAGTTTGCTATGCCAACTTGGTGGGCTTCTGATTATGCGGCACTTTACAACAAAACGAAAGCTACAATTAATGTAGATTGTGTGTCGGATGTTGAAATTCTTTCTCTTTCAAATCAGGATCGAGAGAAAATCTGTAGTGAAATACACGAAATAGAACATTTTTTTAGATGGAGAACCAATCGCGGTTATGTCGCTTCTCAGAAAAGATTGCTTTCTTTTATGAATAATGACACCAAAACGAGATACGAAGAATTGCTTGCGCTCTATCCTGCCTTATACAATACTGTACCTAAACATTTAATCGCCGCTTATCTTGGTGTATCCAGAGAAACGTTAAGCCGATTATACAACGCTTCTAAACCGCATTGACGAATGTGATCTACATCACGTAATCTATTTTGAATACCGCCATTACTTTGTATTATAAATTAATAACAATTTAAAATACAGAATAATGGAAACTAAAAATTTTAAAATTTCGAATACTGAAAGTCAAGTAAACTGGATTGGAAAAAAAGTTACTGGACAACACAATGGAACAATTAATATCGAGAATGGTCATTTTACTTTTTCTAATGACGAACTTAGTGGAGGAAATGTCGTTATAGACACTACTTCTATCCTAATTCTTGATGTTACAGACTCTGCAACAAATCAGCAGTTTGCGGGACATTTGGCTTCTGAGGATTTCTTCTCTACAGACAAATTCAAAACTGCATCTTTAGACATTACGGCGGTTTCTAAACAATCTTCTTCAGCTTATTTTATCGAAGGCAATCTTACCATTAAAGCCATTACACATCCAATTGGTTTTAATTTGAAAGTGGAAAAAAATGAAAACGATATCAAAGCTTCTGGTAAAATCATCGTTGACCGTACCAAATATGATATGAAATTCCGCTCTGGAAATTTCTTCACCAATCTTGGAGATACTTTGATTTATAACGAATTTGAATTGGATGTAAACCTAACAGCAAAACTTGCTTAATACTTAGAAATCATGCCATATGTAAAAATTGAAGTAACTCGTGAAGGTGTTACAAGAGAACAAAAACAGCAGCTCATTTCTGGCATTACGCAATTAATAACAGATGTTTTAGACAAAGATCCCAGTCTTACACACATCGTGATTCAAGAAATAGAATTAGACGATTGGGGATTTGCAGGCGAACAGGTTTCTGTCTTGCGTGAAAGAGGCATTACGGCTCAAAAAAAATAATCACTTTAAAATCAGGAAAAATGAAAACAATTATAGTAACCGGTGCCTCAACAGGCATCGGTAAATCAATAGCTCAGTTATTTTTAGAAAAAGGCTACAATGTAGTGATCAATTCTGCCAATTTGCAGAATCTTGAAACTACTTTTAAAGAATTAGGACATGTGAATCAACTTGCAATGGTACACGGTGATGTAAGCCGTATTGCAACAGGAAAAGAATTAGTTGAAACTGCTTTAGAACGTTTCGGAAGTGTTGATGTATTGGTAAACAATGCGGGAATATTTCAACCACAATCTTTCTTAGATGTTGAAGAACAAGACTTAGATCGTTTTTTAAACATTAATTTAAAAGGAACTTATTTTACAAGTCAAGCAGCTGTAAAACAAATGTTGCAACAAGGTGAAGGATCAATTATTAATATCGGAACTGTTTTAGTAGATCATGCCATCGACGGATTTCCTGCAACTGCACCTATTTCTAGCAAAGGCGGCGTTCATGCCTTTACAAGACAACTTGCTGCAGAATTCGGAAAAAACAATATTAGAGTAAATGCGATTGCTCCAGGGATTATTAGAAGTCCGCTTCAAGCTAAAACAGGTGTCGATAATGCCGATAGTTTGGCGGGATTACATTTATTGAAACGCATTGGAGAAACCCACGATGTAGCGCAATTGGCTCTTTATTTGGCCGAAAGCAATTTTGTAACTGGCGAAATCATTAATTTAGATGGCGGACACGTTGCTGGACACAGCATCTGATAACTTCAAAACTTAAAATCATGGAAAATTTTGGCACAAATGCAGCTCTGATTACAGCTGTGCTTATGAATTATTTTAACGGAATTTATACTGGTGATGTTCCTTTATTGCGAAGTGTGTTTCATCAAGAGGCAATTGTCGGTTTTGATATTAATGGGGAAACTCATTTTAAGACCGTAAATCAATATCTGGAAGGCGTAAAAAACCGTAAAAGTCCACAGGAATTGGGAGAAGAATTCAAAATGAAAATCCTATCTTTAGAAATTATTAATAATACCGCTGTCGCGAAAGTTCAAGTTCCGATATTCGAGTATAATTATTATGACCTTTTAAGTCTTATCGTTGTTGATGGCAAATGGGTTATCAGTAACAAATTAGCAACTAAAGTAAATTAAAATACAATGTGGAATTCAACCAAAATAACACAATTACTAGGTATTGAGTATCCAATTTTACAAGGTCCAATGGGCGGTGGTTTTTCAACTGCCGCTCTATTGGCTTCTGTAAGCAATGCAGGCGGATTAGGCAGTTATGGCGCTTACACACTCACACCTGAAGAAATTAGAGCAGCTGGAAAAGAAATTAAACTTGCTACTTCTAAACCTTACAATATCAATTTATGGGTTAATGATGTTGACAAAGAACTTCTAAATTATTCTCCAGAAAAACTGGAAAAGATAAAACAGAATTTTAAACCGTATTTTGATGAATTAGGGATTCCGCTTCCTGATTTATCTTCGAACATTCCTTCTAAATTTGAAAAACAAGTAGAAGTTGTATTCGAACTGAAACCTGCTGTTTTTAGCTTTATTTTCGGAATTCCGTCAAAAGAAATACTGAAAGAAAGCCGAAAACTAGGCATAAAAACCATTGGCGCGGCAACAACTTTAGAAGAAGCGCTTGCGCTAGAAGATGCCGAAGTAGATGCGATTATCGCTGCAGGATTTGAAGCGGGCGGACACAGACCTTCTTTCTTAAAACCGGCACAAGATTCTTTTACAGGATTATTTAGTCTTGTTCAGCAATTAAAAGCAAAAACTAAAACACCAATCATTGCAGCAGGCGGAATCATAGACGCAAAAGGAATAAAAGCAGCAATGGCTTTAGGTGCCGATGCTGTACAGTTAGGAACTGCTTTTATGGTTACAGATGAATCGGGCGCGACGCCTGTTCATAAAGAAATGCTTTTTACTCATCCGAATGTTCCAACTACGGTTTCAAAATCACTTACAGGAAGAATGGGCCGAATGATTAGCAATAAAATCTCTGACGCTGTTCCCTTTGAAACGGAAGTACTTCCTTTTCCTCTTCAAACCAAATTAATCGCCCCTTTAAAAGTAGCCGCACTCGCCCAAGGAAGAACCGACATGATTAGTTTTTGGTCGGGACAAAATACAAGCAATTTAAAATACCACAAAGCACAGGAATTGATGCAGTATTTAATTGCCGAAATGTCTGCTTAGTTTTTTTTTACCGCAAAGTACGCTAAGTTTTTTTGCTTTACATTATGTTTTTAAGTTCGCAAAGCATTGTCTTTTATAATCTCGCAAAGTCGCAGAGTCGCAAAGGATTTTATTTTTAAAGCCACAGATTATTAGGATTAAAAGGATTTTGTTTCATGCAGATTTTTCAGATTTAATTTTTATTTTTTTTTAAAATCTGCACAGATCTGCTTTAATCATTTCAAATCTGCGTGAAATAAAACTCCGCGACTCTGCGACTTTGCGAGATTAAAACCATAACATTTCCACACAAAGCTTTGCAAACTTAAATTCACCAGCATTTATATAAAAAAAACCTTAGCGAACTTTGCGTTAAAAAACACAAGTCACACCCTGTCCAGTTCACCCCAAAGTTTGTCCACTTCAACATAATTTCGATTTCGTTTTTAAGGCTTTCAACGCACATTTGTACCGTTAAATAACTTTAAATATCAAAATCATGAACTCAAAAACAACAAAAATTATCTATTGGACAGGCGCAGTATTAACTTCTTTATGGTTTGGCGCAAGCGGTTTCTTCGAATTAACAAACAATCCATTGGTTTGGGGAATTACACAGCAATTGGGTTATCCAGCACATTTCATTTACATCCTGGGCGTTTTTAAAGTAGCAGGTGTTATTACGCTTTTAATTCCGAATAAATTATTACGATTGAAAGAATGGGTTTTCGCAGGCGTATTTTTCGATATTATCTTTGCTTTCTTTTCCAAAATTGCCGTTTTAGGTTTTGGCGCAGCAACCGATGCCATTGTTGCCTTTGTAATGGTAAGTGTTACGTATGCAATGTATAGAAAATTATACACCGCAACTTATACTCCATCAGAAATAAACTAAAGAAAATATATCAAAATAAAATGCCTAATAATTGATATTAGGCATTTTGTTATTTCTTATTCTTAATAACGAATCAAGATGAAAAAAATCATTCTAATTCTCTGTTTTATACTTTCGGCTTTGTTTTTTATAAGCTGTTTTATGTTTCCTGGATTGTAAAATCAAGCCAATTAGTTTATCTGAAGAATGATAAATTAATTGGTTTTATCGGTTTTCTAACCAGCTTAAAAATGCGGTTGCTTTTTCTTTTCCTACCAATATTTTTTCTTCTGTCGGAACACTTAATTTCACGATTATTTTACGCGAAAAATAATGTTCTGCTTCACGAATGGCCGAAAAATTAACCAAATATTGCCTGTTGATTCTAAAGAACTGAATTGGCGATAAAAGTTTATGAATCTCATCTAAAGACTGTGTCAACGAATATTCGTTTTTATCTAAAGTCATTATCGTTGGCATTTCATTTTTGATATAGAAAAACGCAATATTCTCCGTTAAAACCGTCTGGTATTTATTGTTTTTGAAAACTAAAAAACTGCTTTTTCCTTTATTTTCGCCATTTCTAGTCAATAAATAATCGAAATCTGGCATGGCTTTTTTATTTCTTTGAAAGAAGTTTTTCAATTCTCCCGCTTTCTTTAAAGCCTGCGAAACACTATCTCTTGAGAAAGGTTTTAGAACATAATCAATTCCGTTTGATTTAAAAGCTTCGATGGCATAATCATCAAAAGCGGTACAGAAAATGACAGGCGACAAAACCTCAACATTCTTAAAAATCTCAAAACACTGACCGTCTGCCAGTTGAATATCCATAAAAATAAGATCTGGCTGATCGTTTTCTAAAAGATAATCTACTGCGCCGTCAATGCTTTGTATATAAGACAAAATCTGAACATCGGGTCTGATGCTCAGAATTAATTGACCAAGTGCTTTGGCCGTTTTTACTTCATCTTCAATTATTATGATAGTCATAATTTAGTGGTATTTTTACTTTAAAGGTAGTTTCGTCTTTATCAATTTCAATTTCTTTATGAATCAGGTGCATAAAACGCTGGTTGATATTATCTAAACCAACACCTGTAGACACGGCGCCTCTTTTAAGCTGAATTTTATTTTCAACTACCAAAAACTCATTTTCTGTATAAAGCTTTATTTTGAGAGGTTTATCTAAAGAAACAACATTGTGTTTGATGCAGTTTTCAATTAATAATTGTAAAGTAAAAGGTGGAATTGCCGAATAGTACTGCTTTGGATCGATTTCATTTTCTAAAACAAATCCGTCTTCAAAACGCGCTTTCAGCAAATACACATACGAATCCAGAATCTGAATTTCTTCGCTCAACGGAATCAAATCCATTTTTCGACTTTCAAGCGTAAATCGATAAAAATCAGATAATTTCAAGATAAAATCAGAACTCTGCGGATCTTGAATGTCGACCATAGATTTTAGCGTATTCAGACTATTGAACAAAAAATGCGGATTTACCTGCTGTTTTAATAATTCGTATTGAGCGCCAAGATTTACGGCTTTTGTACGTTCTAATTCTACCCCCATTTGCTGTGTCTGATAATTTTGAAAAAGCAGATGCAGAAACATATATACAATCAAGTTGATCAAAACTCCGCGAAGTTCAAACATAATTGGCGCATCCATTTTTGAAACCTGAAACAGTTCCTGATGTGCGATTACCAAAATCACCATTAAGACAATCCCTAGAATAACACTCAGTAAAAGTTTCCAGTTAAAAAGGCTTTTATTGGCATGATTAGCAGAAAATTTTGGTAAACTATAAATATTGTAATACCATATAAAAAGGGAAAACAGCAGTGTAATCGAAGAGTTTATGACAATATCTCCAGGTGTTGAACCGGCATCAAATAATTTAGGAATCGAAGCCAGAATCGCCAATGCAATCGAACTTCCCCAAATGACTTTGAGCGAAACCTGAAAACGTTTTGTTTTTTCCATATTGTAATTGGTTTGTTATCCTGAGAATCAAAGATAGGTTTATTTGAAAAAGATTTCACGCAGATTTTTAATGATTTTAGGAGATAAGCGCAGATAAATTTTAATCGCGCAAAGTCGCTAAGGCTCAAAGTCTTTTTATTCTTATTTTGTAGAGCTACTCGCGGAGATCCCTCGTTCCTCGGGATGACAAACAGGGCGGAAAACTAGAATCAAAAAAAATCTGCTAAAATCGTTTTAAATCTGCGTGAAACAAAAAATCTAAGCTTTCTTAACGCCCAAAATAGCACCTGAATTCATATCCTGAACAAAACCAATGATTTCGAAATCCTGTGCGTTATAATTTTTAGGAAGATGAATCGATGCTGTGCCTTTTTTGGCTTTGTTTAAATCTACAGATTGCAGATTACGAACAATTTGATAATGCGATAAAACCCGATGCGCATTCTCGCCTCTTTTTACATTGCTTTTTGTTTCTTTCTGAACAACTGCAAGCAATAAACGACTGTTTTTTGAAGTGCCTTCAACATTATAATTTACAGAAAATGAATTCGCATTTTGATTTGCCTCTAAATTTAAACTAGTCGAAACTGGCTTTAAAATTGCCGATTTAATTCCGTTTCTGAGACTCGTTTCCTGAGAACCGATATAATCAGTTTTTCCGTTAATGATTACTTGAGGCGTATAAATAGGCTCTTTTCCCATAAATTGGGCGTAATCGTACTGTCTTTTGGTAAAATCAGCATTACTGAAAATGTCTTTCCAGCCCTGTTTGTCCCAATAATCGACATGATAAGCCAATACATAAACATTTTTATCTCGGTATTCATTCTGAATTTTTCCAAGCAATTCATCAGCAGGCGGACAGCTCGAACAGCCTTCGGAAGTATATAATTCTAAAAGTGCAAAACCTTTTGAGTTGTTTTGGCTAAAAACGCTGTTTCCAATTAAAAAAAACAGCATTATAAAGCCACTTAAAATTTTTATCTTTTTCATAATTAAATTTATTAAACCTGACAGGTTTTAAAATCCTGTCAGGTTTGTTGAGAGCTGAATTATCGCATCAACTCATAACTCATAACTTAAAACTCTTTTTAAAGAATATTAATCTCAACGTTTATATTCCCTCTAGTCGCTTTAGAATACGGACAAGTCTGATGCGCTTGCGCCGCCAAAGCTTCTGCCGTTTGAGTATCAATTCCAGGAAGGCTGATATTTAATC
Source organism: Flavobacterium tyrosinilyticum (assembly GCF_023656565.1). Lineage (GTDB taxonomy): Bacteria > Bacteroidota > Bacteroidia > Flavobacteriales > Flavobacteriaceae > Flavobacterium > Flavobacterium tyrosinilyticum. The sequence goes on along the minus strand of NZ_JAMOKG010000002.1, from coordinate 1,154,725 downwards.
TTGCCTGAAGAGAATATTCTCCTTCTGTTACGCACAAATCTACTTCGGCGTCTACAGCGGTTTCGGCTGGAAGTTGAACCCCAAGTTTAGAAGCTGCAATTCCAAGTGCTCCAATAAAACAAGCCGACCATCCTGCAGCAAACAATTGCTCTGGATTTGTTCCCGGACGTGAAGATCCTGGTGCGCTTAATTTGATATTCAATTGTTCGTCTGAACTTTGAGAAGCTCCTTCTCTACCGCCTGTTGTGTGTGTTTTTCCTGTGTATAAAATTTTTGTTTCCATGATTTTTTTGTGTAAAATGTTATTTGTAAAATGTGAAATGTTTATTGATATTGATTTTTGCTATTGCAATTGCTATTGAATTTGGAATTTGGGATTTAAAAATTGGAATTTACTTAGAGACATCAATTATCGCTTGTGCAAATGCCTTTGGATCTTCTTGCGGAACGTTGTGTCCACTTCCTTTTAAAATTCTGTGTTCGTATTTTCCAGTGAATTTGCTCGCATAAGCTTTTCCATCCGCGAAAGCGCCGTCAAAATCACTTCCTATTGTAATGGTTGGAACTTTAATCTCTGGTTTTGTAGCAAGGCGTTTCTCTAGATTATCGTATTTTGTTTCTCCTCCTTCAAGAGATTGTCTCCATCTGTAATTGTGAATCACAATCGCTACGTGATCTGGATTATCAAAAGATTGAGCCGTTTGATCGTAAGTTGCTTTATCGAAATTCCATAACGGAGAAGCGATTTTCCAGATTAGTTTATTGAAATCGTAAGTGTTTTGAGTGTAACCTTGTTTTCCTCTTTCGGTTGCGAAATAATATTGGTACCACCATCCTAACTCGGCTGCTGGAGGGAGCGGTTTTAAATTTGCTTCTAAGTTCACCACCAAGTAACCACTTACCGAAACCAAACCTTTTACACGTTCTGGCCAAAGTGCCGATACTATAACCGCTGTTCTCGCGCCCCAATCGAAACCACCAATTACGGCTTTATCAATTTTAAGTGCATCCATAAAAGCGATAATATCCCTTGCTAAAGCAGCTTGTTGACCGTTTCTGAAAGTATCTTTTGAGAGGAAAGTCGTTGTCCCGAATCCGCGTAAATAAGGAGTAAAAACGTGGTATCCTTTTGCTACCAAAATTGGAACAACTTCGTTGTAACTGTGAATATCGTAAGGCCAGCCATGAAGCAATATCACTGGCGTTCCGTTTGACGGACCTGCTTCTGTATACCCCACGTTCAATAATCCGGCATTAATTTGTTTTAAAGTTCCAAGTGAACTGCTTACTTCAATTGTTTTTTGTTTTGAAGTTTGTGCTTGAGTGAAAGCTGCATTCATAAAAAGAATAGCGATTAGAATATTGGATAGTGTTTTCATAATTATTATTTTTTGATTAGTTGATTATCAGTTAATTTCTTCGTCAAAGGTATCTTGACATTGTTTGTTTTAAAAGGTAAAAAAAGGTGAAGTGGACAAAGTTGGGGCTGAAATGGACAGGCTTTAATTTGGGATAACTTTAACGCAAAGAGTACAAAGGATTCGCAGAGAACACAAAGATTTTTTTGAGTTGAAACTAAGTTTCTTTTAAGTTCACAAAGCTGTATAAATAAAACTTTGCGACTTCGCGACTTTGCGAGATTAAAAAGCCCAACATTCACACAAAGCTTTGCGAACTTAATGTCTATTGGCATTCTTCTTAAACAGAACTTCGCGTCCTTTGCGAAAATCCTTTGCGCACTTTGCGTTAAAAACTACTCGCATTTCAACTTGAAACTATTTTTTCATTACAAGTATTGGCTTACCTTTTTCCACAATATAAGTCGCCAGTTCTGATGCTTTTACATTTGTATTATTTTTAGCCGAATGCACCACGCCCGCTGGAATAAAAAGCACTTCGCCTGCCTTTAAAATCACTGGCTTTTCTCCTTCAATCTGATACTCCAGCGAACCTTCAACCACATAAATCACTTCTTCGCCCGGATGAGAATGTTTTCCAAAAGCCGAATGTCCGTCAAAATCGATTCGTGCCTGAACCATTTCGCGTCCCGGAACGCTTAGATCGTGTTTTTGCAAATCGATGCGTTTAACGCCTGTCTGCGCCGCAATCTGATTCGGAACTAAAAAGGCAATGATTCCTAAAACAATAATTGCGATGATAACCCATGTTTTTTGTTTTTTCGTTTCCATAACTTCTGATTTTAAATTATTTGTTTTCGTTAATTTCTTAGTCAAAAGTATTTCGATACCCCTTCATACGAAATGAGAAAATAGGTGAAACGGACAAACTTTAAGGTGAAATGGACAGGCCGTGAGTTGTGAATTTTGAGAGGTAAAATGTTTGAGAGTTTAACCGCAAAGGACGCAAGGATTTACGCAAGGTTCGCGAAGTTTTTAATCTCGCAAAGACGCGAAGTCGCAAAGTTTTGCCTTTATTTTGCCACAGATTAAAAGGATTAAAAGGATTTTTGTTTCACGCAGATCCAGCAGATTTTAGCAGATTTAATTTTTAAGATTTTAGAAAATAATTTGCCTTTATCTGCTTAAATTATTTAAAATCTGCGTGAAATAAACCTTTTCGATTAAAATAAGAATTCGCAAAACTTTAAAAAGAAAACTTAGCGCCCTAGCGCCTTTGTGGCAAAAAAACGAGCACAAAAAAAATCAGGATTAGTATTTTACTACCATCCTGATCTTTTCGAATTAAAATTAACCTTTACTTTTTATCTTCTTCCTCTAAAACCACCTCCGCCTCTGAAACCACCACCGCCGAAGCCGCCGCCGCTTCTTTGGATATTTTGGAAATTACGCGTTTGCATTTCTCCGCGATCTCTTGAAATAGCCGAGCGATCTAGATCGTTTGTAACATCTGGACGACCAGCTTCTCCAAGCGGTTTATTTGGCTGTCCGAGGGTTTGATCTGCTTTAGGGAAATTATCTCTCTGAATTCCGTCTCCTATTCGGGTTTCGCCTCCTAGGTTTTGACCCGCTTTTGGCAAATTATCACGTTGAATTCTCTCTCCTGCCCCATTCGCCCCAAGTGCTTCACTAGGTCTGTCACGCTGAATTCGTTCTCCCGCGCCATTTGCACCAATTCCCTGATTGGGCTTATTACGCTGAATCGCATCGCCCGCTTTTTTGGACGAACCCAAAGTTCCGGCTTGCGTCCAGCCACCGTTTCCATTATTATAATGACTCCAGTTTCCGTTGGCATCTCTTTTATAAACATGTCCATCGTGACCAGCGTATACATTATTATTGGTATGAATCGTAGTTCCTCCGCCTCTTCTATGTGTAATTACACCTTCTTTTCCGCCTGAAGTTTCATAACCAATTGCCGTTCCGCGTCGGGTTGTAATATGTCCTGTTTGCGCCCACTGATTTCCATTTGTTGCAGCCGAATGTCCCCATTGCGCATACGCGTTATGTCCTTGGTTGGTTCTAGCGTAATTTCCCGTCCACGGATTATAAGTACTTGCAGCAGTGCGCCCGCCATACCAACCCTGAACACTTGCAGAACGCCCGTATCTTCCTGTTGCAGGATTATACCAAGCCGAAGTTCCAGCTGCTCCATAAGGTCCGTAAACGCGTCTTCCAGCTGCATAACCTCCCGTCCACGGATTGTAAACCGCTCCACCTCCGTACGCATAAGGCCACGGGCGATAAATTGGATACAGTCCGCCGTAATACATATAAGGCGGATAATACCATCCCGTGCCATAAGTCAATATCGCGCCGAATGTTGCGCCAATAATAAAAGCACCTAAATAGCCCGCTGTTGCACTGCTTTCAACCGTTGTATCAGTTGTAGTTTGCGTGACATACGTAACATTATAAACTGGCGAACTTGGCGGAATCGTATAAATTTCTTTCGGAACAGAATCGCATGTTTTCCAAGGTCCGTTCGGACTTGTCGACATAAACCAAACTGCCTGAAAACACAAATAATACAAATCTCCCACTTTTATAATCTTCTCCTGCGTGTTGCTTGCATATTGCATTTTGGTTCCTTCGATTGGTTTAAATTGAGGCGTTCCTCCATCATACGATACTTTTACTTTCGCTTCAGCATCCGATTTTTTCAAAATAGCCGTTGTAGGAACCTGCGATAACATTACCGCATCATTAGCTTCCTGCGTTCCTGGCACCGATGACAATACATTGGCACGCGGAGAATCTTTAGGAATTTTAGCAAAATCAGCAGGAAGACTATTACTAGCATAGCTCCACGGTCCAGTTAATTCTTTAGACTTAAACCATCTTCCAGACAACAATACATAATACTGACCCTTGTTTTCATCGGCAAAAACATCATTCTCGGTATTGTCAATATATAACAATTTGGTTCCTGGAATTTTAACGAACTTCGGACTTCCGTTTATCGCAATCAACTCCGCAGGTTTATTGCTGTAGAAAACCTCTGGAGCTCCGCCAGAAGACGGTGGCGGAATCATTTTTTTAACATCATCAAAATTCTGTCCCGAAGGCAGGTTGCTTAAACCCGAAGGCAATTTGTCTGTTTTAGTCCATTTACCCGCCATATTTTTCGAAGTCAGCCAGATATTCTCCACCAATAAATAATAATCTTTTGTGGTTTTATCAAAAAACAAATCCCAATTGGTATTTACCACGTATTGAATATCCGATTTTTCTACAGGCACCAAAACCGGTTCGCCTTGCACAATAAGCAAAATCGAAGGATTTGTACTATAAAAAATGTCTGGAGGATCATTTTTAGCCGTAATTCCCTTTGGCGGACTTTTGGTATGACTTAAATCTGCCAAAATACGATCTACCGAAATAGGATCTCCGCTCTGAGGCAACGTTTCTTTAAAAAGCTTTTCCATTTCAGGAACTTTCTTTTCGTCAAGAGCTGGAAACCGGATATCGGTTACCTGAAGATTTTTAATAAAAGCACTTCGGTTGTCTTTGTCTACCAATGTTTCTGCCCTCAAAGAAGCCACACCCAAAACCTGTTTTCCATCTTTTGGAGTCAGCGAAAAAGCTACTCTCGCTGTAAGTTCCTTAAAATCTTTCCAGTCGTCTACCTGAGGCTGATAATAAACCAGTTTTGTCCCGTTACTTTCCGCTTCCCGAGGCCAACCACGATCTGCAATTAATGTAGAGTCGGCAGTATCAGTCTTTTCTGCTTCTGTACTTACTTGCTCTTTATCCTTATCTTTTTTGCAGGAGAACAAAATTGAACTCAAACAAACCCCAATTATTAGAAAAGCATTTCTCATAAATTTAAAAGTTAGATTATTCATTGAAAATTTATTTTCTCGATCGTCTTATAAAATTGATTCCTATAAAATTAAATTCACCGCATAAATAAAACTACAAATCGGCCGCTTACTTTGTTTCACATTATAATTTGAAACCAAATAAGCATTTAAATGATCCTTATTTTCTTGAACTAAGATTTTAATCTGCACCTATAAGGTAAGCTAAAATGAAGCATTGATATTGATTAGGAGCTGTTTCCTGCTATCCGCTATATCTTTTCCTTGCTAAAGAAGCAAGAAAAAGGATACCGCTCCTATCAGGGCTAGGGCACTCATTTCCAAAAGGAAGTTTTACAGAAAATTATTATTTAAAGTGTTTTGTGTTCTAACCTCAACCTAATCAGTGGTTATAAATTATTTTTATAACTACTAAAAATTATTAATTTGATTAATAAACACCTTCCCTATACCTTTGCTTCATCAAAATCAAAGAAATGATTTGAACATCTTAAAAAATAACTTAAAAAATAGAAATCATGAAATTTACAAGAAGAGCAAACGCAAACTGGAAAGGTACAGGAATGGAAGGAAAAGGAACCATTAGTACACAAAGCACAACTTTAGATAATGCCCAATTATCATTCAAAACTCGTTTTGAGCAAGGTGTTGGAACTAATCCTGAAGAATTAATCGCAGCGGCACATTCTGGGTGTTTTACTATGCAGTTAAGCTTTTTATTATCTGAAGCAGGTTTTGTTCCAGAAGATTTAGACACAACGGCTAAAGTAACTTTTGAAGACGGAACTATCACCTTAATTCAGTTAGAATTGACTGGAAAAGTACCCGGAATTTCTGCAGAAGAGTTTCAGGAAACTGCTCAAAAAGCAAAAGAAATTTGTCCAATTTCTAAATTGCTGAATACTGAGATTACTTTATCAATCACTTTACTTTAAATAAATCCCAATACAAAAATCCCAAATTCCAAGTCTGAATGGAAAATTGGAATTTGGAATTTTCAAAATTGAAATTTCTATTCAAATTTAAAATCTAAATAAAATGAAAACAATATTTAAAAGCTTTTTAGCATTCGCAATACTAATTTTTAGTTTCGCATTTACAAACGTAAACGCACAAACTAATCCTAAAATCAAAAATGTCGTATTGGTTCATGGTGCATTTGCAGATGGATCTGGATGGCAAGGTTTATACAAAGTTTTGGCTAAAAAAGGCTATAATGTAACCATCGTTCAGAATCCGTTGAGTTCTTTGGAAGATGATGTTCAAGCCACAAATTTAGCTTTAGACAAACAAGACGGACCCACTATTTTGGTTGGACATTCTTGGGGAGGAACAGTAATTACAGAAGCTGGAAATCATCCTAAGGTAGCGGCTTTGGTTTATGTAGCGGCTTTACAGCCTGATAATGGTGAAAATTCTGTTCAATGGTTGCAAACTGCTCCTCCAGCTCCTGAAAATGGTGTATTGCCTCCAGATGAAAAAGGAATTGCGTATTATGACAAAGCTAAATTTCACGCTGGTTTTGCGGGAGACTTGAGCAAAGAGCAAGCCGATTTTATGTATGCTTCACAAGGTGCTTTTCATGCAAAAGGCTTTTTAACACCAATAACTAAAGCCGCTTGGAGAACTAAACCTTCTTACGGAATCGTAGCGACTGAAGATAAAAGTATTGTTCCGAGTATTCAGCACGCCATGTACAAACGTTCTAACACCAAAATCACTGAAATTAAAGGTAGCCACGTGGTATTTATTTCTCAGCCAGAGAAAGTGGCAAATGTGATTATTGAAGCGTCTAAAAATTAAATTCCAATATTTTAAACCCCAAATTCCAATGGATTGGGGGAAATTTCAAAATAAAAATTCCAAATTCCAATTACTGTATAGCTTGGAATTTGGAATTTTTTGTATTGGAATTTCTCAAATCATTTGGAATTTTTATTTTGAAATTTAACTCAACTTACTTACAGCTTTTATAAAATAAGGCGAATCGTTCCAGCGGATTTTTTTATAATTGAAATCTTTTTTGAGCGATTCGGGAAGGCAGTTCCAGATCGCTTCATTCATTTTCTCCAATAATAATTTCTTAGAGAAAGAATCCGACACTACAAGACTTATTTCTCTTACGGGAACAGGTTCCTTGAAAGGTTTAAAAAGTCCGCCTGATTCGTTTATGGTGGAAAGTTTAGGGATAATCGCAAATCCTAAATGGGCTCGAACTAGATTTTTTAAGGTTTCTATCGAATTAATATCGTATGTAAATTGTTCCTTTATTTTATCGGATGTTTTTAGTCCGCAGATGTCTAACAATTGTGCGTTGTAGCAATATTCGTGATGCAATAATAACAATTCGGTTTTGTCGCCAGGCTGCATTTCGTAAAATTCATCATTTGCCATAGGATGCGTCTGATTTAAATAGGCAACAAACGGTTCTTTAAAAACAACATGTTCGATTAAATTCGGATTTCCTGTTGGCGTAGCCATAATCGCAACGTCAATTGCCCCTGTTTCCAAATCGCGCATTAAATGCCCCGTATATCCTTCTTTAATAATAAAATGCACTTTTGGCGCCGCTTCTTTCATGGCCTGAATAAACAGCGGAATCAAATAAGGCGATAAAGTCGAAATAATACCAAGTTTCAGCTCTCCTTCCAACAGATTTTTTTCGTTGATTACAAAATCACGAATTTCATCGACCTCACGAAGTATCTTTTTGGCTTTATTGATAATTTCAATTCCTAAAACGGTTGGTGTCAACGGCACTTTATTTCGATCAAAAATCTTAATTCCGATTTCTTCTTCCAGATTTTTTAACTGAATGGTAAGTCCCGGCTGCGTTACCATACAAACTTCGGCAGCTCTCGCAAAATGCCGTTCTTCGTCTAAAGCTACTATATATTTTAACTGCTGAATGGTCATGTTTTCTAGTTTCTAAGGTACTGAGATGCTAAGGTACTAAGTTGCTACGTTTTTATTTTTAGTTTCTAATAAAAACTTTGCTTTTGTTATTCCTACATGATGTTTTTTAACAGTAAACTATTTTGCAAAAACAAAAAGCGATCTTAAACGGATCGCTTTTGTTTTTATTTAGTAATTTTAAATACCCTATTCTATTACTTTTTTGTCTTTTAGAGGTAGTCACTATTATTTCTCCCTGTCTATATTTACCATAATACCGCACTAAAAATACTGCGCATATACCAGCAGTAAATCCAACTACATTTTAGAAATCCCACTATTCTCCTCTATATCAAAATAAAGGATCGCAAAACTATTGCATCAAATTAACCTTAAAACAAACAGCATGAGCTTTCTAGCAAACTACAAATCAACGAAGAAGAATGTAACAGCATGAGCAAATTCCAATGCTCTTATCCATAGAACTGACCGCCAAAGAATCGGTTTTTGGCAATGCCAAGTTCTTAAAAAATAGATTTCAATTTAACCAATCACTACACTATTTAAATTTCTAAAAAATGTCAAAATTCTCCGAACAGGTACATATTACCATAGAAGGCTTTACTCAAAATGTTATCTATTACAATCTTGAGCTCTCTCAAAAAATGGCAGACCACCATCATTTTTCTTTCTTTTGGCAATACACAGGAAAACCTATTATTGCCCCGCAAGATCAGGAAAAAGCCTTTAGCAATTACATTGGCAGCGAGGTCATTTTTACCTTTAAAGTAAAAGGCATCCGATTAATGTCTAAAGGAAGAATTACAAAACTAAGTTCTGTCGATCTACACGGAAACCCCGCCGGACTGCACGTAACAGGAACAAGCCATACCATTGCTCTGGATGATATGCCGAAATCTAGAATCTTTCGCAAAAAAAGCCTCCAGCAGATTGGGCTCGAAATTTTTGCTGAAGAAAATTCGGGAGAATTTTATCAGAGAGAAGCCATTGTGCCTACTTATACAAAAGAATTCAGTTTTAAAATCCAGTACAACGAAACGAGCTTTGATTTTCTTAAACGCCTCTCTGCACGCTATGCACAATGGTTTTATTTTGACGGAATGCGCATGCAGTTTGGCCAGATTAAAAACACCGATATAAAACTTATAAACGAATCGTCTCTGCATAATTTTAGCATCGAGGCCAATCTGGTTTCGCACAAAACTTCGTTCAGCAGTTATGATTACAATAGCGCTTCCCGTATAAAAAATGGTGCAGAAAAAACCTCCGAAGGAAGCCGAGACCGTTTTGCATCGCTTGCCGTTTTTAAACAGCCTTACATTGTTAGACCCGGACTTGAAAACGGCGCGTATACCAGCAACGCTCAAAATAAAGAAGAAATTGATGAAATGGTGAAAATGCAAACCGCCGGACGCGATGCCAACAGCATATTCTACAGCGGCACCTCCTATCTGCCTATAGGTTTGGGACAGACTTTTTCTATTGAAAATAAAAACGTAGAACATCATTTACTGGCAATTGAAATTATACATTGCTCTGAAGTAAACGGGAATTACACCTGCAAATTTAAAGCTATTCCTGCCGATGTTGCAGCGCCACATTACACAGACGTAAATGCATTTGCTTCTGCCGAAAGCCAGCCCGCAGTCGTAATTGACAATAATGACCCCGAAAAAATGGGACGCATAAAAGTGGATTTCTTCTGGAGTGGCTGGTCAAGCAAAAGCGATTGGATGCGTGTGGTTCAGCCTTACTCTGGTTCTGGAAAAGGGCTTTATTTCAGACCCGAAATTGGCGAAGAAGTTCAGGTGAGTTTTGAAGGCGGCAATGCAGAACGCCCGTATGTTTCTGGCACCTATTACAACGGAAAAGAAATGCCCGATTTCTTTGATGACAAAAACCGAATTAAAGGCTGGAAACTCCCTTTTGGACAGCTTTTCAAGTTTATTGAAAAAGTAGGCATCTGGCTTTCTGACCCAAGTGGAAATGAAATTCATTTGGATGAAGAAGGCAAAAATATTAATGTGACCTCTCCTGAAACAGTTACTATACGTGCTAAAAATATTGTTTTTGAAGCGAGTGAAAGTATTACTTATACAGCTGGAACTAATATCGATGGTAAAGCAGATAACAATATAACACAAAGTGCAGGCAATGACATTACGATAAGTGCAGAAGGAAATCTATTCGAAAAAGGCGATGAAAAAATGGAATTTATCGATGAAAAAATAACAATTAATTCATCTGAACATATTGAAATGGCGGAGAAGATTAATATAAATGCTACAAATGGAGACATGACACTAAAAGCTTCTAAAACGATTCATGCCAATAGTGGTGAAAACAGCAATTTCAACTAAATCTTAAAATCATGGCTATTATAAAAAATGCCAAAAACAGCATTTTAAAAGTAAGAAAAAAACATTTTGTTTTAGCAAAAGAAGTAGAGAAAACTAGCGAGACTATAAAGTTAGTTGCTACGTACGGAAATATAGAATTAAACAGTACAAAAAAAATTATAAAAAATGGTAACATCAATTAGTTTAGGCAATTACGAACCAGAGGAAGTGCCAGAGCCTTGGGAAGAATATCAATTTAGAGACTTGTCAAGAGCGTACTACACACAAAGTATAAATATGGCTTTTAAAAGTGGTGATATTAATTTAGTACACTGCATTACAGCTTTAACTTCATTAGAATTAAATAAATGTTATACAGATTCGGCAAAAAATATCGACATAAATCACGTCCCAAGAAAATGTTATTTAAGCGCTTTAACTATTTATATGGATAATAAAGGCAAAATAGTGAAAGGAGAAAAAGTACTGACAGAATTTAAACTGATTTATGATTACTCCGAAAATAGACATCTTCTGGATACTTCATATAAAATAAGAAAAGAAAAAGAAGCCTGTATAGATGCTAAAGAATTGCACAAGGATGTTTTAGAAAATAAAACCTTGACCTTTAGGACAGGAAAAATTTATATCTTAAAAAAATTTCATGAATATATTAAACAGGCATCACTGTGCAATCGTAGAACCGATGTTAATTACACAAATCTAAAGGTTGCAGAAAACCGTGATGAACTAAATAAAACCTTAAGCTTATTAGGAATAACAACAGCGGCAGTTGGTTTTATACCAGGTAAAGCGCCAGTAATTGCAGACACGGCAATGAAAATTTTAGGAATGGCTTTAAGTGCAGAACCAAGGTTCAGTCTTGCAGAATATACTTATCCTATAAAAGGACCAGTTTATCTTGATAATACTACAATAATTCAAAAATATAAAAGAGACAATTCTAATGGGTACATTTCTCCTCAGAGACCAAAAGGAGATCCTGAAAAAGAAAATAGAGATTTATTAAAAGAACTAGAAGACTTTGGATTGGCACTAAAATAAATTGAAGATGAAAAATTTAGCTATATTATTAAACATGTTTTTATTTATATCATGCCATAAAGAAGACACTATAAATCACTTTTTAACTAAACCAGTTACTCAAAAAGAGCTAGAACTTAATGGTTTTTACAAATATTCATATGAGATTATAATAGACGATAAAGATAAAGTAGATGATACTATTCGTTCTGTAATTAAATATGATATGTATTCTAATGTGAAGCCAGAAAAAAATGAAAATGGAGATATTTATCCAACTAAATTATGGAAATTTTATAGTGAAGATTCTATAAAAAACAGAAAAAACATGGATTATCTTAAAAATGAATTAGATAATAAAATTATTACTTATTTGTTTAGAAATGATTCTTTGTTTTACAAAGATGTATCCATTGAGTTTTTTGATAAAACTGAAAAAAAAGTTCCAAATCTTACAAGTAGAAAAAAGATTATTAATTATTATAAAAAAAATAAAATTCCAATAGAACCCAAAATAAAGAATGCTAATGAAGGAGAAAAATATGCTACACAATTTATAATTGACGGCTATTTTACTCGTTTTTTTTACTCTAACAAGGAAGATAATTTTGAGATGTTTACAAATTATTTAACCACTTCAACTGCCTACCCGATTAAAGAAGATTGCTATTCCGGTCACATTTATAAAGTATATTATTTTGACTAAATGAAAAATTCAATTGTATTATTTGTAACATTTATATTGATGTCTTGTCATAAAAAAGATACAATTAACCACTATTTACCTGACCCAATAACACAGCAAGAATTATCGGATAATGGATTCCATAAATACTCATATACTGATACAATTGATGATTTTAAAAATAAAAACACGAATAGATACATTACAAAATACAAAATGTATTCAAATGTGAGACCAGAAAATAAAGATAATCCATTTTATCCCATGCAATTAGTTGGGTTTTACAAATCAGATTCAGTTAAAAATAAACAAAGTATTCAGTACATCAAAAATCAATTAAATAATAGAATTATTACCTATCTGTTTAGAAATGATTCTTTGTTTTATAAAAATGTGGTAGTATTTCCTCATGACCAAGAAATTGAAGAAATAGCTGATTTAAGTTCTGAAGAAAAAATCAAAAAGTATTATAGCGATCTGAAAATTCCGATAAGTATAATTATAGAAGGCAATAGGAGTAAAAAAAGTTACCCCACTTTGTTTCGAATAAATAATTACAAAACGAGTATTTATCATTAAGAATAAGATAAATCTTACAAATTGTTTATAAATTACATTAATGAAAATAATTTTTATAGAAATATTTTGGAGCACTATTATTTAGGGCAAAAGATTAATGCTCGTTATTATGATTAAATGAGAAACCTAATTCCCCCCTGCTGGCGAGAGCGTCCCGCTCGTGAACACAAAGAATGACAGAATTATAGACAAATCTTGCAAATGCAAGAGCGAGACGCTCGCGCCAGCAAGAGGGACTAAATCTAGTAAAAGACAAACCTAAACGCCAAATTATTGACGCCTAAAAAACGGATTATGAAAAAAATCATACTACTACTTAGTATTATTTTAACTACACAACCTACCTCTTGTCAAAAAATGGAAAATTATAAAACAGAAAAATTTGAATGGGATGGAGACGCTACAGCGCCATCTGGATATCCGATGCGGATTATATACCCTCATTCCTTTATTTTAAGTGATGGATATGAAGCTACAATACCCAACGGTAGTGAAATGGAAGATGGCTGGGAAGGTTCGGCAAACAGCTGGGCTGTAGGAGAAGCATACAAAGCAATGCCTGATAGCTTAAAAATTGCCTGGTATTCGTATACCGAAAATAAATTTTACAAAGGCAATTTTAAAATGCCTCAGGAAAAACTGTATAATCTTTTTAAGGATGGGTATCTTATTTATGGAATAGATGCAAAAAGACTTATTTATGAAGGTTATGATAAAAAAGAGCTTCATAAAGAAACCTTTAGCTCAATTACTGTCGGTCTCGCACCAAAAGGAATGGTAGTGGTTTGGGCAAGTGGGCAAAATAAAATTGAAATTGGGCGTTATCAAGCTGAAGCAGTTCTCGAAGGACCAGAAGCCGATCGCATGTGGAAACAAATAGCAGAACTAACTGATAGGCCAATAGTGGTAAAAGAAAGAATGGAAATTCATTTTAGCCTTGAAGTACGAGAAGAAGTAATGCTGGACAAAATAAGTTCTAAAAGATGGGATGATTATCGCAAGCGCTATCCCTGGAAAGTTGCCTTTAATCAAAAGCTGGAAATTTATGATTTTTATGTACGATTTTATAACAGTGAAATAATTGGCAATCCGCCAACCACAGATCAAATCGCATACAATAAAAACATCTTGCAATCCAACCTTAAAGCTGTTCCTAAAAAGTTTGGCGCATTTGTTAAATCTCTAGATGGCACAAAGCACTGGCTCAGAATTGATGCCTTTGACGAACAGGAAGCACTAGACTCATTTCAAAACTTATCGAAAATTAGCCCCGATAGTGAAATTACCATGTTACTAAATGTTGATGATAGTTTTACAAAAATGAGTATCATCTTAAAAAATGACTACAAACAAATCGAACTAAAAAAATGCAAAACTAAAATTTTCCTGATAGACAAAAGAGCAGAAGAAATTTTGAAGAATCAATAAACTAAATAAAGATTATGTATTCCGAAAAAATATTAGACGACATTCATATTATATTTCCATATCAAAGAAAGTATGAATATTATATAGTTATAAATAATCAAACAGAAGCAAAGTTTATATTCAATCGAACTTTGAAGTTTGAAGATGAAATAATGGTAATGTATATAGATTCTTATGGTAATTTAATGTCAAACAATAAAAATTTAAAAGTTACAATTGACAAAAGTGAAACAGTACTATTTAAGAAATATAGAGAACAAGTCATCTTAAGTAATAACTTGACAGTTACAATATTGCCAATGAAAGACATTCAGGAAATTGCTAATAACACATTTTATCTTGATCATCAACGCCACATTGTAGATTTTGTTAATCTAATAGTAAAAGATAATGATAATATATTACCACTCTTTTTTGTTTAGAATTTAAATAGAACCCTATTAAAAAAAATTATATCTATTCATAATGACAGCATTATAGACAAATCTTGTAAATGCACGAGCGAGACATTCGCGCCAGTGTGGGAATTTAGTTTTAAAAATAGTTCAACATATAAATTATGAGAATTACAACGTTTTTTTTCTGTCTTTTTCTTAATACATTAATTGCACAAAAGAATACTCCTGACTTTATTCAAAAGGAAATAAAATCATGTAGAATAGCAATTAATGATTCTTTAAGTGTTTATAAAATTCACGAGAATCTGTTTAACAATGAAATTACTTTTTTTCTAAAAACTGAAAATGTAATTACCTCAGAATGCAATAAAAATTCGCTAACAAAAAAGCTAATTGAAAAACTAAATTTTTCACAAAATCCAATAATAGAGATAAATAATTATGACATTAAAAATATTGTTATCAAAGATTTTACAAATCTCATTCCTATTAAGATCGTCGCATTAAAAAGATTAAATTATACAAGTATAATAATCGAAATAAATAGTTTTTCATACTCGACAATAGGCAATGGATATATCTATATATGCTTCAAAATTGATCAGAAAGGAAAAGTAATTGAGAAAAAAATACTTGAATCAAAACTGTCTTTAAAAACAAATAAGTATAAGAAAATTTTCTAAGTCACAATTTTGCAAACAAAAAAAATACCGATAGCGCGGATTTCCAATCCATGCCCTCAAAGATTGGTTTGGTTCTCTATTTTAAATATAAAACTAAAGCTGTGTGAATCTTTGTAGCTTCTGTCTTGATAATTTGTGTTGTGTGTTATTGTTACGGGCACGGTTGGAAAATGTGCGCTATTAGGAAAATAAATATTTAAGAATTTTACTACTTTTAATACTATTAAACCAACTTCTTTTTTAATATATTTGCAGTCCTAAAAGTTAAGACATGATTATAGAAAAAAAGTTTGCCCGTGTGGTATGGTGGCGGTATTGGAAACAACTGCAACGCGTTCTTAACTGCGTAGGACACCTAACCTGCGCGGGTTTTATATTTCCCTAAAAGTTAAGATTATGAGTACCAAAACCCTTTCAAAAGAAGCCGAAATCGGTCTAATGAATTTCTTCAACGACAGAATTGACCCACTCGATATGGCGAGAGCCATAAGACAGGTAAATCTAACCCTCGCATTGGGCGTTCTAAACGATCAAGAAAACATTCAGTTAAACGCTGCCAAACTTGGAGACAGCTTCTATTGGCTCAATGAACTAGCCGAAATTTTAGATCCTTATCTGGATTTGGAGTAAAAGGTTTGTTTCTTTTTGAAAAAATTAAAACCCTTGGTCTTGGAAAAGATTGAGGGTTTTGTTTTTTTCTTATCCAGTATAAATACTTATTGTTTTTGATTTTGGTTTATTAGTAAACTTGTTTATAATATTTTTTTACTCTTTTATGGATTTCCGTAAATCACTTGGTTATAATATGGTAATCTTTGTTAATAGAAATCATACAATAAAATTCTACTATTAATGATTTAATAATTCAAAAAATAATATTAACTAAATTTTAAAAATATGGGAGTTATAACAAGATCCGAATTACATTACACTGACTATTCATGGACCGCAATAAAAGGGGACGACCCTAGAGTTTCTGGTGAACCTGACAGCACTTTACTTAGCCGTAAAGAAGGCTATGAAGTGTTATATTTCGTAAATAAATTTTGTGAAATATATGAATTAAAACAAAAGCAATCGGCTATTAAAGTTGAAAAAATGATTAGAAACGAAGTTCCAAGTGATAAAAGAAGTCAACAAAATATAAAAGAGTGGATTAAAGAAAATTGGAAAAACAGTAAATACTAATAGTTAACTAGATAGTATCGTTTAGATACTATCTAGTTTTCTACTTTAAATACTTTTTGATAGCAAGAAAAGCAACATTCCTACTTTTCTTTATTTGCTTATCAAAAGAATTTGTTTGAAATTCATCGCAACAACGTTTAATGTAACTATGATAATTTGCTTGTTTTTTATTTTTTCGCTCACTAAACTTAAACTCATAAAATCCTCTGTCGTTTAAAACAAGATTATATTTCATCTTTTTCTTTACTCTTTTTTCCGTAAGATCTCCATCCTTAAACTTTACAGGAAGATTATAAATTTTCTTTACTTGATTTTTAAAAATCGCTTTTTTTGTATTTGGATTTTTTTCAATCAATTTTAAAGTTCTTCTACTTTTTCTTTTAACAGTAGATATAATTTTTCGATAATATTTAGCAAGATTAGTAGATTTTATTCCAGTATGATATCCTCTAAATTCAAATCCTAAATATGTCATAGCAGAAGAAACCTCTTTTCCATCTTTTAAAATTCTAAAACATTCTAATCTGCTATTATTTTTATGGGCTTTGTTTCTGAATACAAATTTTTCAGTTTTGTCAGTACTTATTTTTATCTCATACTTTTTTATTAAAGAATAAATATAACTTTCAATATTATCACAAAGCTTCTTGTCACAAATAATAAATATATCATCTGAATATCTTCTATAGTATACATTATGAGTTTTCACCCACTCATTTACAATATCTAAATCAAAATCAAAAAGATAAAGATTTGCCAGGACTGCACTGATAGGTAAACCTTGAGGAATACCGTAGTTTACTCTTTTTCCATTATCCAATTTTTTCGAAAAAGGATTTGAATAAATTGGTAATTTTCCTTCTTTTATATGTTCTCTAAAATCTTCATTAGATTCAAAAAAACACCTAAAACCTTTTCTTTTTCGGATATCAGCTAATTTAGATTCATCAAAAGGGGATTTTCTACCATTTCTATTTTTCCTTATACGTAAATCATCTAGAAGTACATACTTAAATTTTGTACAAGCTTTGAATACGTTGTAATGATCTTTAGGTATGTTCTCGCATTCATTTAAAGCTTTTGCCCATTGTTTCTTTAAAATTTTATGATCTAAAGTTGAAAAAAAACTTTTCAAATCAATCGCCAAAACAGCTGTCTCTACATCCTTTTGGGTTCTATTTTTAATTTCATCAAAGCACTCTCTAGCAAAATGAATATTAGATTTACCAATTCCTGAATTTTCAAAGGTTTCTATTTTTCTATATGCAATAACAGCCTCATCTTGTAAAGGTTCTTTTTTAAGAAGTCTCTCATATTTATTTCTTAAGATCTCAGCATAATATCCATAAACCAAAGCGTCCATATGACTTGCATAATGCAATGGTCTTTCTTTTGAATTCCTAACGGGATGTAGGGTATTTTTACGATAGTGAGTATGCTTTCTTTTTGCAGTAGTAAATTTTTCTTGATTACCTTTTTTGAACTTTCTATCAGAAAGAATTGTATGTATTAAAGGATAGAAAGCATAATTTTCAATATACTTTTTATTAGTAATTTTTCTTTCTATAGTTTGCCAATTACTTCCTAACTCCAATGATGGAGATAAATGCAAATATCCTTTTTCTTTCAGCCAGTTAGGTCTATCCATTATAATAAATTAAAAAAAGAATCTGCGATCAGCAATAGCGTTAATAAACTACATACCTCATTTTATGAGTTGGATCGGTACCCAATTACTGAGTCATTGGTTATGTGATTAAATGTAAAAGAACAATTATTATGAAACTATCAACTGAATTAATTAAATTACTATCTTTGCTATGCTTCTGGCTCGCAGGCAGTCATGCAGCAGTATTAATAAACTCTATCATTCTTCTTCTAAAGGTCATATATTTATTAATATATAAACTAAGATTTCTTAAATCTTCTCTCCTCATATATCTTTATATACATGAGTAAAACAAAATAAAATTTTGATTTAAGATCCACACAGCTGTAATTTACTCCTCACGCAGATTCTTTTCAAATTTAACATTAAAATTCATATATTGGCATCTTAACCAAAAATAAACTAATGTCTGAATTTAAAATTGGAGAACTTATAGTTTTCAAAACACATCCATTTATTAGAGAATTTACAAATATTAAACTCTCCGCTTATCCTGAATACACTTCGCCTATAATGGTGATTAAGGAAACAAAAGAAAAGTCTTACGACAAGGAAACTGGTCGAGATATCGGACAACAGTTGCATTGCACATATTATAACTCCAGAGATGGAAAATTTACTGATAAGTGGATAAATAGTAATCTAGTTAATAAAGTAAATTACTCTATATTAACTCACAAAATTCTTGCTGATTTCCATTTAAAAAAAGAACTGCAAGATTTAAAAAAAGAGCTTACTAGTAAAAATTATGAAAATTTAATTAAAGAAAAACATTTAAATAAAAAGGTCATTTTAAAAAGTGTCGATTTAGAATTATTTAAAAATAAAATTAATCGCACGAAAGAAAATGGAGAATTAGTTGAAACAAATCACTTAGAATTTCTTCCTCCTTTAATGACTATTATTGGCTTCAAATTTTCAGATGATAAAAACAAGTTTTGCGAAAAAACAGGTATTCCTCTAATAGAATTAAAATGTAAATGGTATAATTCTCATACGAAATCATTTTCAGAAAATTTTCTTCCTATTGAGACTTTGTATAGTGTTACTGATACACAGGATATAATATTGAAAGAAGATTTATTATCGGATATCGTAAGTTCAATTGAGGATAACTCTTTCTTCAATTTGCCTATTTTCCCAACCACGAAATGTTTTAATTTGGAAGGACGTGATATTAAAATATCTCATACACTGGGACATTCCGAAGCGGTGATATACAAGCATTATTTTTATCAAATGAATTATTTTGATTATATATACCAAAATAAATTTGCTGTCACAATAGACGATTCATTCACTAAAAAAAATGAAAAGGATGTTTTTGGAAAGAAATATCCCGATTATAATTCAAGAGGCTTTAGATTAAGGACAACTGATTGTAGATTTATTATTGATTCTTATTATTATATAAGATATAAAGATTCATATAACAACATAACAAAAAGAATTATAAAAATTTCAGAACTTTTTATTTATATAAAAGATTTTAAAAAATTTAAAGAGACATATACAAATTTAAATTCATGGATTGTTGATGATATTACTTTTGTTAAATATAATTACGAAGATGATGGCAGCATATACATTTATTTAGAAGGAGAAATAATTCCTGATAATAGATTATCGAAAAAAATTTTTACAGATGATAATGTTGAAATAATATTAAAAACGAATTGTCTATTAAGAAAAGGAAAAATTCGAAATTTTAAAATTAATAGTATATTAGAGATTCAAGAAATAATTGATGGACAATTTCTTTTTGAAGAACTACATTAAAGCAAAAGAGCCATTATAGGCTCTTTTGCTTTAAAAACTTATCCCAAACTCATCCCGCCATCCATAATAACATCAGCACCCGTCATAAACACCGCAGCATCACTACTTAGATAAGAAACCATTTTAGCCACATCTTCTGCCCTTCCCATTTGTTTTAGAGGCACTTTTTCTACTACGATATCCATAATGCCTTTTACGGTCGTTTCGTCTAAACCTACTTTGTTCATGACTTCGGTTTGAGTTGGTCCTGGGCTAACCGAATTGACACGAATCTTTCTTGGCGCTAATTCTAAAGCCGCAGATCTCATAAACGAATTCAAAGCGGTTTTACTAGCCGAATAAACCGAAGCTCCCGGCCCTGGCATACTCGCAGTATTCGAAGAAAGAAATACCACCGAAGCACCATCTTTCAAAATCGGGATAAATTTGCTTAAAGTAAAAAAAGCACCTTTTAGATTCACATTCATAATGCTATCGTACAATTCTTCTGTGGTTTGTTCAATTGTTCCTAAACCCGCGATTCCCGCATTGATAAACAAAATATCAACCGAACCGAAATCGGTTTTTACCTTTTCGGCCAGTTTTTCGATATCCGAAATATTCGATTGGTCTGCTGTAATGGCTGTAACGCCTAGTTCTAAAGCTGCCTTTTCTATGGCCTCTTTTCTTCTTCCTGTAATAATTACTTCTGCGCTTTGATCTTTTAATAATTGTGCTGTAGCATATCCTATTCCACTGTTTCCGCCTGTTATCACTGCCACTTTATTTTTTAAATTGTCCATTTTATATGTGTTTTAAATTAATGAGACAAAGGTAAATTCAAAATGGTATAACTTTGTAACCAGTATAATAGAGTATACCAGAAGTGCATTTTAACATTAAAATACTATTGAAAAATAAGTTTTAGTAAAAAGTCTCCTTTTTGTGTTAAATATCAAATCTTTATTCTGCACTTTTTTGGTTAAAATTCTTCGATTTATTTAGATTTTAAAACTAATTCTCTTAATTTACTTTTAAAACTTCATTAAATGCCTGTTAAATCTTAATGAGAATTCATTGAAAATTGTGCAGAAAAAGGTATATTTGAGTAATACAGAAATTTATTATCGTGCAAGAAAAAACAAAATCACATAGTTTTATATTTCCAAAAACCCCTACTGGAGTTGACGGATTAGATGAGATTACAGAAGGTGGATTTCCGCAAGGACGACCAACTTTAATCTGCGGTGGAGCGGGATGCGGTAAGACTTTATTGTCTATGCAGTTCCTTATAAAAGGAATTACAGAGTATAACGAACCAGGAGTTTTTATGTCTTTTGAAGAACCTTCAGACGACTTGACTCTAAATGTTAAATCATTAGGCTTTGACCTTGAACAGCTTAAAAAAGATAAAAAGCTTGTTGTAGATCATGTTCGCGTTGAAAGATCAGAAATTGAGGAAGCGGGCGAATACGATCTTGACGGCTTATTTATTCGTTTAGGACATGCCATCGATTCTATAAAAGCGACTCGTGTTGTATTGGATACCATCGAATCGCTGTTTGCTGGTCTGGACAATCAGGCTATTTTACGAGCAGAATTGCGAAGATTATTCCATTGGCTTAAAACCAAAGGCGTAACTGCCGTTATTACAGGAGAACGTGGCGAGGCCACACTAACCCGCCAAGGTCTGGAAGAATATGTTTCGGACTGCGTAATTGTTCTCGATCATCGTGTAATTGAACAGGTTTCGACTAGAAGGCTTCGAATTGTAAAATACAGAGGTTCAACACATGGAACAAATGAATATCCGTTCTTAATTGACGAAGACGGAATCTCAGTTCTTCCTATTACTTCTCTGAAATTGGACAACGAAGTTTCCTCAGATATTATCTCTACAGGTGTTCCTGGACTAAATGAATTGTTTCATGGCGGCGGTTTCTACAGAGGAAGTAATATTTTGGTTTCGGGAACTGCGGGAACGGCTAAAACAACTGTTGCCTGTTATTTTGCTAATGAACAATGCGAAAAGAACGAAAAAACGATTTACTTTGCTTTTGAAGAATCACCGCATCAATTGGTGCGTAACATGAGATCAATCGGAATTGATTTGGAGAAACACATCAAAAAAGGTATTTTGCAAATACATTCTTCCCGTCCTTCATTGAATGGTTTAGAGCTGCATTTGCTTACGCTTAGAAAACTAATCAAAGAGTTTGAGCCTACTACCATTATTATTGACCCGATCAGTAATCTTATTTCGGTAGGAAGTGAACACGAAGTGCGCTCGATGCTAGTACGATTAATTGATATGCTGAAAGCCAATAATATTACGGCCATGTTTACGTCACTAAACAAACAAACCGACACCGTTAGACCTGATCTGGCAGAAGAATCGGTTTCGTCATTGGTAGATACTTGGATCACAGTTCGCGATATGGAAGGTGTTGGCGAACGAAACCGCGGTATTTTTATCATCAAAGCACGCGGAATGGGACATTCTAATCAAGTTAGAGAATTTGTCATAACGAGTAACGGAATCGAATTATTAGATGTTGAATTAGGTCCGCAGGGAATTTTGACGGGAGCGGCGAGAAAGTCTTATCAATTCAAAAAAACCATCTCGGATATTAAGCTTCAAAACGAAATAAGCCGAAAAGACAGGGAGATTGAGCGTAAACGCAAAGTCCTTGAGGCGAATATTGAAGCATTGAGAACAGAATTCGAATCGGCTGAAGAAGAACTGAGTATTCTTAAAGCAACAGAAGAATTGCAGGAAAAACTGTCTTCTAAGAAAAAATAAATCAAATGAAAAAAGAAGTAGCCGAATGGCAATTATTGCTTTATATAGCAGGGCAAACGCCAAAATCGATCAAGGCGCTCGAAAACATAAAGAAGTATGCCGAGGAGCATTTAAAAGGAAAATACAGCATCGAGATTATCGATTTGCTGAAGAATCCGCAATTGGCAGAAGGCGATCAGATTTTGGCCGTACCTACTTTGGTGCGTAAATTTCCCGAGCCTATTCGTAAAATTATAGGTGACCTTTCTAATGAAGAAAGAGTGCTTGTAGGGCTGAACATCAAACCTATAAACTCTTAATCATGGAAGATTCATCTGATGGCACTAGTACAACCAAACATAAGTTTATGCTTTTTGTTTCAGGTATGTCTGTTAAATCAGGACATGCAATCGAAAATATACGCAAAATTTGCGATACCTATCTCACCAACAATTATGAATTAGAAATTGTTGATATCAGCCGTGATAAAGAACTGGCTGTGATTCATCAGATTGTAGCCATTCCTACCTTGATCAAAACACAGCCAGAGCCTAAAAGAATCATTTTAGGAGATTTATCAGATAAAGAAAAAGTATTATACATACTTAATATAAGCGAATAAATTGAAGGAAAATAAAAAAAATATTGCCGCTCTATTAGCCGAAATTGAGTCATTGAAAGAAGAACTTTATGAGTCAAACAGTATTGTTAATGCCATAAAACAAGGAGATGTTGATGCGCTTGTGGTAACGAGTAATGGAGTTCCCGAACTGTATTCTCTAGAAACTGCCGATTATACATATCGTCTTCTTATAGAGAAATTCGGTCAGGGCGCGCTGAGTATTTCAAGAAATGGATTGATACTCTATTGCAATGAGCAATTTTCAAAATTAGTCGGTCTTTCATCAGAGAAAATAACAGGAACGTACATTTATGAATACTTTACAAACCAAACACAGTTTGTTTCTATTATAGAAGCACTGAGATATGGAATTACTAAACATGAAATACTTCTAAAATCGGAGAATGAAAAGACTTTTCCAGCTTATATCGCTTTAACTGATCTTGAACCCGCTGTAGAAGCTATTGGGGTTGTAATTACCGATTTGACCGAAAAGAAAAAGCATGAGGAAGCTTTATTCCGCCATCAGAAAGAATTAGAAGAAAAAATAAACGAACTGAATAAAATCAATCGTAATCTCGAAGAATTTATTCATGTAATATCACACGATTTGAAAGAACCGCTGCGGAAAATTGTCATGAATACCAGCAGAATTGACGGAAGCTATTTTAAAGAAGCCGATACAAAAGCTATAAATGTCATGAAATTATCGGCTCTTCGATTGAATTCTCTTGTTGATGATTTGGTGCAGTATTCATCTCACACCGCACAGGAAGAACGAACAGAAATAGATTTAAGAACCATCATTTCGGAAGTTATTGAGGATTTTGAAATTATAATTTCGGATAAAAAAGCAGTTATCAAAACAGGAAAACTTCCTATTATCAAAGCTTCTCGAGTGCAAATGAGACAGCTTTTTTCTAATCTTATTTCAAACGCCATTAAATATAGTAAAACAGATATTGCTCCTGTAATAGAAATTTCGCAGGAAGAAAATTTAGATAGTGAAATACCGAATCAAAATGCTAAATTTGTAAAGGTTCAGATAAAAGACAACGGCATTGGAATGGAAGAAAGCCATTTGCTTAAAATATTTGTCATTTTTCAGCGCCTGCATGCCAGAAACGAATACTCAGGAAATGGTATTGGCCTCGCTATCTGTAAAAAGATAATGGAAAACCATTCTGGAAATATTACCGTTGAAAGTACATTGAACAAAGGAACCATATTTAACCTTTACTTCCCGATTTTATAAAATGCCGGAAAAATATAATTTACATATCGTAATTGCTGAAGATGACATAGATGATGCAGATGTTATTACAGAAACTTTTACCAAAAATCCAAATTTTAGCAAAGTCAGTCTTGTTGCCAATGGCGAGGAACTGCTTAATTATCTAAAAAACGATTCGAACGAAAATCCCGATGTTATTCTTACCGATATCAATATGCCTATTATTGACGGTATTGAAGCTTTGCAAGAAATCCTTAGCAATGATGAATTAAAAAAAATTCCGTGTTTTGTTTATTCCACAAGCATTAATCCTTCGTACAAAGAAAAATGCGATGTTATGGGCGTAAAAGCCTATTTGATTAAACCGTATTCTTTTGAAGCTTTCGCTGAAATTCCGAAAACTATTTTGAGCATTATTGAAGCTTAAATTTTCGTTACATCTTTATTTTTTTTTCATTATTTTAGATTTATGGTATAACTTTGTAACCAGTAAATTTTCTAAACTAATGCTGTTTTGTTATGGAAAGAAATCAGAAAGAAGAAGTACAAGCGCTTCAGGACACTTTACATGTTTTGGGCGGTAAATGGCGTTTGCCCATCATCAACTCTATCTGCAATGGAAACAACCGTTTCAGGGAAATTGAACGCAGCATTCCGGGAATTACGACACGCATGCTTTCGCGAGAACTCAAAGAAATGGAGATCAATATGCTGATCAAAAGAACCGAAGACCGTGATGCCGAAATTCAGGTCAAATACGAATCGACGCCGTATTGCAAATCATTCGGCCCAGTAATCGAAGAAATGATCAAATGGGGAAAATCGCATCGAAAGGAAATTATTCGAAACTCTTAAAATATTCTCCCGCAGATTTAGCAGATTATGCAAATCAAAAAAAAAATCTGCTTTATCAGCTAAATCTGCGAGAAAAAAAATAGAGAAACTTTAATTTTTTTCTTAAACACATAGAAACATAGATTTTTTTATTTCAGAAAGAATTAAAAAAGAAACTAGTTTCTAACACATAGTCTCAGTACGAAACGAACTTTGTCAAAGTGCGAAACTTTAACAAAGTTTAAACCTATGTGAATTAATGTTAGTGAAACGCCTTTATCCGCAATTTTAAACTATGTTTCTATGTGTTTAGAAAGAAATCAACACGAAGCCAACTTTGTCAAAGTTCAAAACTTTGACAAAGTTTAAACTATTAAGGAAAAACCGCATCGAAAGGAAAACATGAGAAATTCTTAAATAAAGTTTTAATTTTATTTAAGTCAAAATATACTTTTTGAGTCAAAACACTCTTAAATAAACTTAAAAAGTGCTTAAAAATGTCTTTTTTTATCATTTTTAGCTATAAAAGTTCTATCTTACAAAAAAGGTAAAAGCCGATTCTGTTGGCCCTATCGGCAGTATAAACTTTAAAAACTACAAAAAATGAAACAACTATTACAGTGGACCATCATTATTCCAATCCTTTCGTGGGTTCTTTTATTTAGCGGACTGATCGCCGACAGCAGCTTATTTCAGATTGTTGCTAGTATATTGCTTATTCTGAGCGTAATGTCTGCCGTTCATCACTCTGAAATTATTGCAGAACGCGTTGGAGAACCTTACGGAACCATAATTTTGGCTATTTCTATTACTGTAATTGAAGTTTCTATTATTGTTTCTTTAATGCTTTCTGAAGGTTCTGAAGCCGCTTCTTTGGCCAGAGACACCGTATATGCAGCCACCATGCTGATTCTGAACGGAATTATTGGATTGTGTCTACTTATTGGAAGCATCAAACATTACGAACAGAATTTCTCTACTTCTTCGGTAACGATTGGTTTGGTTTCGCTTATTTCGATTATTGTATTTACTCTGGTTTTCCCCACTTTTACAGAAAGTGTTCACGGCTCTTATTATTCAACGCCTCAATTGATCTTTGCTTCTATTGCCTGTCTGGTTATTTACGGTTCTTTTTTGTTCGCACAAACCAAAGGGTATCGCCAATATTTTCTAACCAATACTACGAGCGAAGACGAATCTAAAACACATCCAATCGAAATTAATAATAAAACATTTTATACAAGTCTTGTTTTTCTATTGGTGAGTTTAGGAATTGTGGTCTTACTAGCGAAAACCCTCTCACCTACTATCGAAACTATTATTATAAGTCACAATCTTCCAAAATCTTTGGTTGGGGTTGTAATCGCCATCATTATTTTATTGCCAGAAGCGATTGCAGCGATAATTGCAGCCAAAAAGAACCGATTGCAAACGAGTTTAAATCTAGCTCTAGGTTCTGCTCTTGCCAGTATTGGTTTGACTATTCCAACTGTTGCGCTCGTTTGTATCCTAATGGGAATTCCAATTGTTTTAGGACTTGATATTAAATCTATTGTTCTTTTGGCACTATCTGTTTTTACCGTAATGCTTTCTCTGAGCAAAGGAAAATCGAATATCGTTTACGGCGTTGTGCTTCTAGTCAATTTGTTTGCTTATATGTTTTTGATGATTTATCCTTAAAAAATTAAGATTTAAACACATAGAGACATAGATTTTTTTTAGTTGAGAAAGAACTAAGAAAGAAACTAGTTTCTAACACATAGCTTTAAAAAAGCCTGTAAAATTAATACTTACAGGCTTTTTTTATCATTTTTTAAAACAGTGTCAATCCAAAACTCCATCCAATCCATCCCAGAATATCTTTGCTATTATTGTTTATTATAGTATAGCGTTTGGTACAATCCTGAACGAATGTAGAAGTATTTAAGTTGCCGTTTTTATCTTGTTTCTCAGACCAATAAAAATTTAAAGAAGGTCCTGCAGATAGCGCTACACCTTTACATAATTGAAAAGAAAAGGAAGAATCAAATTTAGATAAGGAATTATAAATGTCCCAATTTACTAAATAAAGATATTGCGTGCTAAATTCGGGATTATAAGTAAAACGTTTTCCTAATGGAATGTTCTTCCCTAATCCAATTCCGAAAGAGAATAGCTTTTCTTCATCGTTTCTATCGCTTCTTCCCGCCATTAAAATGGTATACATTTTATGGTCTCCTGTTTTTACAGCGAGATTTATGTCTGAAATCTCGTTGCTTGTAATACTAATCTTTTTATAACCGCCTTTTTTAAAGTTTAACAGACCAAAACTATAACCAGACGGTGAATCTGTAATGTTGACCAATCCAAATTGGACTCCGTTTAATTCTTTGGCATAATTAAAAAGTCCCGTAATTTGGGCACCACGCACGGTATCTTTTCCAATATTGTAAATTCCCGAAAACTGTAATCCGTTTTGTGAACCCTTTACTGTATTACCAATTCCTGCAATTTGAAGCCCTTTAGAATCTTTATATACATTGTTATAAATACCACCCATTTGCAAACCGACTTGCGAACCTTTCACACTATTATGAATGCCACTTACTTGCAATCCTCTTAAATTGCCAAAAACATTATTATAGATTCCGGCTAACTGAATTCCGTTAACAGATCCTCCAACGGTATTAAATATTCCGGCTATTTGAAGCGCGTCAACATTCATACGATTAATATTGTAAAGTCCTGCCATTTCTAGCCCGCGAACTCCAGCATTATAACCTCCTAATATATTTAGCGAAAAATTATTGACAATTTGCGTATTCAGCATTCCTCGAGTGCTGATACTCGGAATTAAAGAAGCCTGCAAAGGAACCTTAGAAATAAATCCTCCTAAATTGAGCGCTTGTATTTTTTGTTTGGAAGAAATAAAGAAACGGCCAATTCCTGATCTTTCAATTGCAGAGAAATCTCCATCAATATAATCTGTTTTATTTTTTTTGTCTCCCATCTGAATTTTAATTTCAGAAAGAAATACCATCGTCACAGTTTTATAATTCTCCTTAACCGCCGTAAGTTCTATAGCTTGCGGTGCATTTTTTAATCGAAGTTCAAAAAAACCATCTTTATTCGTTAAGGTAGATACTAGTGCATTCTTCTCTAATACACTCACATTTTCAATACGATTATTGGTTTGTGTATCTACAATATAACCAATTACAATTTGCTGTCCGTCACTCAAAACAGTGTTTTTTTCTAACACCAAAGCAAGTTCCAAAGGAGCATAACGAACAATAACAAACCCTGGCGATTCTTTCAATTCATATTTGGCACCTAGCAGCTGATCTAAAACTCCTTTTATGGTATTATTATCAGCATGAATGCTAACGACACTATCTTTTACAGCCAGTTTGCCATAATAAGCAAATCTGAAATTTCCTTTTTCTTCCATTAAGTCCAAAACACTGCCTAATGGCTTCTTATCTGCTTGAATAGATATTTCGTTCTCTAATACCGACTGTGCATTTGCTTTAAAAAAGATACCCGAAGTAAGGGTTAAAAAGATGGCTGTAAAAACAAACTTTATGTTTCTTGGCATAAAAAGGATATAATACTTTAATGAATTAAATCTTGGATCCAATAATTGGGTTTTCAAAAATACCTCAATTCCTATATTTTCAATAAACATTTTTATAATTTTTTACTTCTTTTTTCTTACGAGCGTGAAGATGCTGCTAATAAAAGTATTCGCAAATGACAATAGCAGTATTATAACGATATAGTTGAAAAACAGTCATAATAAGCGTAATTTTTACACATAAAAAGTATCACAATAAAGACCAAAAGTGAACGATTTTACCCCTTATTTTTCAGCATTTTTCTCTAACTTAGCGCTCTACATTTTGAAATGTAAGATTAAAATAACCATTGTTTTGCTGCAAAACATTGAATGAAAAAGAATTACCATACTTTCTCTTACTTTTTGCTGCAAAAACATTTCTTCTAATAATTTAGTTAATTGAAAACTATGAGCAAATTTGATTTTGGAATTGTAGGACTCGGCGTAATGGGTCGTAACCTACTTTTAAATATCGCCAGCCATAACTTTGCGGCTGCAGGTTTAGACTTAGACACCGAAAAAGTCAATTCTCTTCAACAAGAAGCCGATGCCGACCACACTATTGAAGCGACAACAGATGTAAAACATTTTGTAGAGCTTATTCAGCAGCCAAGAGCGATTATGTTATTGGTTCCTGCGGGAAAACCAGTTGACAGCGCTATCGCTAGTTTATTGCCTCACTTAGACAAAGGAGACATTATTATTGACGGTGGAAACACTTATTTTACAGATACGGACAGAAGATTTATTGAATTGTCTGAAAAAGGAATCCACTTCTTCGGAATGGGAATTTCGGGCGGTGAAAAAGGGGCTCGTTTCGGTCCTGCTATGATGCCTGGTGGAGATCAGAAAGCATATGAAAGACTTCGTCCTATTTTTGAAGCCATTGCGGCAAAAGTAGATGGCGAACCTTGTGTAGAATATTTAGGAAATGGTTCTGCTGGAAACTACGTAAAAATGGTTCACAACGGAATTGAGTACGGAATCATGCAGTTGATTTCTGAGATTTATGACTTAATGAAAAGAGGTTATAACTTGGATGATGAAACGATTCAGAAAACTTTTGCCGAATGGAATCAGACTGA
This sequence comes from Flavobacterium tyrosinilyticum, assembly GCF_023656565.1. GTDB lineage: Bacteria > Bacteroidota > Bacteroidia > Flavobacteriales > Flavobacteriaceae > Flavobacterium > Flavobacterium tyrosinilyticum. Next base: position 1,124,641 of record NZ_JAMOKG010000002.1, on the reverse strand, counting down.
TGATTTAAGATCTTATTTGATTGAAATTACTGGAAACATCTTAAAACAAAAAGATGAAGACGGAACACAATTAATCAACAAAATCTCGGATTGGGCAAGATCTAAAGGGACAGGAAAATGGACTTCGCAAAATGCAATGGATTTACAAGTTCCAGTTCCGACAATCGACGCAGCGGTTAACATGCGTGATATGTCTAAAACAAAACCAGAAAGAATTGAAGCGGCTAAAAAATTAGTTTGGAACGCTGATGAAACAAATGTTCCGCAAAGCGAAGCCATTGCGGATTTAAAATCGGCTTTGTATTTTTCTATCGTGGTAACTTACGCTCAAGGTTTAGCTCAGCTTCACACCGCTTCTAAAGAATACAACTACGGATTAAATCTAGAAACTGTTGCTAAAATCTGGCGTGGCGGATGTATCATTCGTGCTACCATTTTAGAGGATTTCAGAAAAGCATACGTAGCAAAATCAGATTTGCCAAATTTACTTTTGGATGGCGGAATTGCTTCAAAATTAGTAGAAAACCAAGCAGGAATGAGAGCTGTGATTCAGTTCGCTGTTCAGAAAGGATTGCCTGTTTCAGGATTAATGAACTCGTTATCTTATTTTGATGCTTATAGATCTGCTAATCTTCCAACTAATTTAATTCAGGCACAGCGTGATTATTTTGGAGCGCATACTTACGAGCGTATCGATAAAGAAGGCGTTTTCCATACACAATGGGCTGAATAAACAATTAAAGCAACACAACTACACACAATGACTAAAAATAAACTAAAGAATCCAACCATCATTGTTATTTTTGGCGGAACTGGAGATCTAGCAAAGAGAAAGCTCTTCCCCGCTTTCCAAAATCTGTACCTTGACGGACGCATGTCTGAACAGTTTCAGATTATTGCTCTTGGTAGAGCTGAAAAAACCAATGAAGATTTTCGCGCTTATGTAGCAGAAAATCTAAATCTGTTCTCAAGAAGAAAAGGAGTTGATGATCCAGAAACAGAAAAGTTTCTTTCGCATATCTCTTACCACAGTCTTGATATCGATAAAGAAGAATCATACTTTGGACTAAACGAAAAAATAAACGATTTTGACCTTGCTTTTGGCGAACGCGCTAATCGTCTTTTCTATCTTTCGATTACGCCTTCTTTCATTTCAACGATTTCAAACAATATCAAGAAAATTGGACTTGCTGCAAATCCGAAACAAGATCGTATTATTATCGAAAAACCTTTTGGCTACGATAAAGCCTCTGCAATTGAATTGAATGAAATGCTTTCACAGACTTTCAAAGAAGAGCAGATTTACAGAATCGACCACTATTTAGGAAAAGAAACGGTTCAAAATATTTTGGCTTTCCGTTTTGGAAACTCAATGTTCGAACCTTTATGGAGTCGTAATTTTATTGATTTCGTGCAAATTACCGTTGCAGAAGAAGTCGGCGTTGAAGAACGCGGCGGATTCTATGAAGGTGTTGGTGCATTGAAAGACATGATTCAGAACCACTTGTTTCAGATTCTATGTATGACGGCTATGGAGGCTCCTGCTTCTTTAAATGCTGATGACATTCGTAATCGAAAAGCAGATGTTTTAAAGTCAATTCGCCGTATTAAACCAGAAGAAGTCGATCATTATATTGTAAGAGGCCAATATGATGCTGGAGAAATAAAAGGAGTTCCTGTTCCGGGTTACCGTCAGGATAAAGGCATTGCGCCAGATTCTAATACAGAAACTTATGTAGCAATGAAAATCTATTTGGACAACTGGAGATGGCAGGGAATTCCGTTCTACTTGCGTTCAGGAAAAAGAATGGAAGAAAAACAATCTTCGATTATTATTCAGTTTAAACCAGTGCCACATTCTTCATTCTCATACGGAAAAGAAGGCATGACACCAAACCGATTGATTATCAACATTCAACCTTCAATGGACATTAAACTACAGTTTATGACCAAAAAACCAGGTTTATCGATGTCTTTAAGACCTGCAGAAATGGTTTTTGATTATTTTTCTTGTTCTACAATGTCACCAGAAGCTTATGAAACCCTAATTGCAGATGCATTATTGGGAGATCCTACTCTATTTATGCGTTGGGATCAGGTGGAAGAAGCTTGGGATGCAATTGAAACAATTCAGCAAGTTTGGAAAACAACGCCTCCAAAGAATTTCCCAAATTACAAAGCAGGAAGCTGGGGACCTGAAGAAGCTGATGAATTGTTAGCGCGTCAAGGCCACAAATGGATTCCGAATACACAAACAAAAGAAGAAGTTTTAAATGATACAGATACACAATAATACAGAAGAAATTAATACTGCAGCTGCAGATCTTTTTGTAGAATCAGCTCAAAAAGCGATTGCAGCAAAAGGCCAATTTACAGCTGTACTTACAGGAGGTTCTTCTCCTGCTGGGATTTACAAATTATTAGCTTCTGATGCCTACAAAAGCAAAATAGACTGGAGTAAAGTTTATATTTTTTGGGGTGATGAAAGATGGGTTCCGCTTAATGATGATTTGAGCAATGCAAAAATGTCTTATTCGACCCTATTGAGCCACGTTCCTATTCCGCAAGAAAACATTTTTGAAATGTACAAAGACGGAGTTACGCCAGAAGAATATGCAGCTGAATATGAAAAATCTATCAGAAAAGTTTTGGGCGAAGAAGGTAAATTTGACTTGATTCTTTTAGGTATGGGCGATGACGGACACACGGCTTCTCTTTTCCCAGGTGAAGCGGTTCTAAAAGAGCAAACCAAATGGGTTGATGCTTATTATTTGGCTCCTCAAAAAATGTATCGCATCACGCTTACAGCTCCGTTAATTAACAAAGCAGAGAAAATCGTAGTGGTGGCTTTTGGAGAAAAGAAAATCAACGCTTTGAAAGAAGTGACAACTGGCGAATACAATCCGACATTATATCCAATGCAATTGATTAAACCAGTTTCGGGCGAATTATTGTTTTTAGTGGATAAAGTTGCTGCTGGAACAAACTAAGAAATTATTTATTTCCATATAATTCAAGGTCTATACTGAAAAGTGTAGACCTTATTTTTTTGATAATTTTTTTCACGCAGATTTTGCAGATTTAGGCAGATCTAAACAAATCAATTAAAAAAAATCTGCGCGAATCTGCTTAAATCCTTTTTAATCTGCGTGAAACTCTAAAACCCAGCCAAACAAATACAAATCACTGAAAAACAAATATTTACACAAACTTATTTCTTTTTTAATTAATTTTGTCTAATACTCTCCGGATCAAACTATCATTATAAGCATTACCCTTCTTCTTTCGAGCTTTTACACTGATTATATAATTTCAAATCCATTTTGCGATGAAATATAATTACTTTCTAATTGCTGTTTTTTTTCTTTTTATTTCCTGTAAAGACAAAAACACAGAACCCAAATCAGTTAAAGTCAGCGCTTCGCAAGGGTGCTATATTCCGAAAACGAACGATAAAGATTGGTACACCCAAAACAAGAAAGCGCCAAAATTTAAGGATCTTGATGGTGTGAATTTTAAAATTACAACCGATAATCCAGAAGCGCAGCAATACTTCAATCAGGGAATGATGTTGGCTTACGGATTTAATCATGCCGAAGCAGCAAGATCATTTTATGAAGCTTCACGTTTAGATCCGAATTGCGCTATGGCGTATTGGGGTTTTGCTTATGTTCTCGGCCCAAATTATAATGCCGGAATGGAAGAAGATAATTTTCAGCGTGCTTATGATGCGGCTCAAAAAGCTAAAAAACTTTCTGCCAAATGTTCTCCAAAAGAAATCGCTTTGATTGATGCTTTATTGGTACGTTATGCTAAAAATCCTCCCGCAGACAGAAAACCGCTTGATATTGCTTATGCCGAAGCCATGAAAAAAGTATATACTCAGTTTCCTGCAGATCCAGATATCGGCGCGCTTTACGCGGAATCTCAAATGAATCTCCATCCGTGGGATTTGTATGAAAAAGGCACTGGAATACCTAAAAAATGGACTACCGAAATACTTGCCGTTTTAAACAAATTGATTACAAAAAATCCGAAACATCCGGGCGCACATCATTTTTTGGTTCATGCTGTAGAAGCATCTTCACATCCAGAAAACGGACTTAAAAGTGCCAAATTACTAGAAACTTTAGTTCCAGGTTCGGGACATTTGGTTCATATGCCTTCTCATATTTACATTCGTACGGGAGATTATCATGAAGGCACACTTTCCAACATTGAAGCGGTTCGAATTGATAGTTTGTATTCCACTGCTTGTAATGCACAAGGCGCCTATCCTCTAGCCTATTATCCGCATAATTATCATTTTTTGGTGGCTACCGCTGCTTTAGAAGGAAATTCAAAATTGGCTTGGAAATCGGCACAGATATTACAACAGCATATATCTCCCAAAATCATGCGTGAAGCTGGCTGGGGGACTTTACAGCATTATTATAGCATTCCGTATTATATCGCTGTAAAATTTTCGATGTGGGATAAAATTATGGAGATTCCACAACCTGAAAAAGATCTCGTATACCCGAATGCTATTTGGCATTACGCCAAAGGAATGGCATATATCGGAAAAAATGATATTACCAATGCCGAAAAACAGCTTGCTTCTCTGAAGCAATTAGCAAAATATAAAACCTTAAAAGAGGTTACCATTTGGAATATCAATACCACTTATGATCTTGTTCAAATTGCTGCCAATGTACTTTCAGCAGGAGTTGAATTAAAAAAGAATCATTTAGATAAAGCCATCGTACTTTTAAAAAAAGCAATAGCAATCGAAGATCAGTTAAATTACAATGAACCACCAGATTGGTTTTTCTCCGTAAGACATTATTTAGGCACAGTTTTGCTTAAAGCTGGAAAATATGCCGAAGCAGAAAAAATCTACAAACAAGATTTACAAACGCTCCCAAAAAACGGCTTCGCCCTAATCGGACTTTATAATGCTTTAACTTTTCAGAAAAAAGTAAAAGAGGCTTTAAAAATTAAAACCTCTTTTGATACTGCTTGGCGGTATGCTGATTTTGAGATTAAGGATTCTTCTAGTATTTTGGAGTGATTTTTAAAAGCAATGAGCCCGATACAATATCGAGCTCATTCTTATCAAATTTAATTATAAATTCGTCCAAACTTTTGGGTGCAGTCTAGAGACATTTGCGCAGCTTTTCAATTTAAGTCTGGCACTCTTTGCAGAGCTAGGGGCATAAGCATTCTGATTTTATTGCCAGACAAAGGAACAATTAGATAAGACTTGCTACAAGTACAACTTTTACTGTACCCTACTGTACCCATTTATGATTTATTGAGAATTTCATTTTTTATTATTTACCTGATCCGCAAAACAAGAAACCCTCTGCCTATTTCAAGTTCTCTAGAAAAATTAAAAAAAAAGATGAACATTGCTGCTCATCCTTAAAATTGCTTTCTACTAATAATTATATAAAACCTTTTTCCTCAAAGTAATTTTCCAAATCTTTTTTAAAATTTATCAAATCGAAGTCTTTAATTTTAGATTTCATTGTTTCTATAATTTCTAATGATTTTAAAATTTCCAACGATAAATGTTTTTTAGCCTCGATCTCTGAAAAATTTTTAAATGTCTCAAAATCTAATTTTATGCTATACTCTAAACATTTTTCAACTTCATATTCAAATCCCTCACTTCTTATATGTTTTTTTTCTTTAGTATATTTTGGAGGTTTTGGCTTAAAAAAATTTTCAAAGATTGGGCTCACACATACAATTCCAATTACAATTTCCATTAAATCTTTTCCATATACTTTTTGTGTGAAAGATTTTTCCATCTCATCTGAAAAATCGATTAAAAATCTAGTTTCTTTTTTTATTTCCGCCGAAGTATATTGAGCTAAACCTAGTTTCATATATTATCTTATTAATTATTATTATCTAAAAATTGGATTTCCTGGAGGTCTCTCTCCATGTAACAAGAAATACCCATATATGTAATATTTTTCTTGAATTAATATTTCCATTTGATTTCCACCTGGAGGAAGAGGTATCATTTCCAAACCTTTTGCTTTAAGTGATTTTTCTGAATACCTGTTAGCTTTTGTTGTTTGCCCATATTTCCAAACATCTCCAACTTTCAAATTAATTGTACCGCCTGTATTCAAATTCGGATAAGGACCATTTTTTGTCGCGACTAATTCATAAACAAAACCAGAAGCCCCAAAGTTCGTCTTTTTATTCCCTCAATTTCACGAGTCATCTTTTCAATATAATCGCCTGAATAAAGATATGCCCCTGCAGCAGCAGCGGCAATTCCATATCCAACCCATTTAGGCTAAGCAGCATCTAATGGATCAGGGAGTCGGGCAAAAAAAAACGCAAAAGTCTAAAGAGACATTTGCGCTTTTTTTTCAAATTTAGAAATTACTCTTCGAAGAGCTCGGATTTATTCACTAAACTTAATAACAGTCGCTTTTACATCCTCTTATTGATTTCAAAGTACTCCCTTTCAAATTCAGTCGAATACTTTCTAAAAAAATCAGCTCCTTTTATAATAAATTCAACTGCTCCAACAGGAAACTGAAAAGATACAACAGGAACTTTTGATTCTTCATCATTCAATATCATTCCCAAAAGATGCTTTTTATCGTATTGCAACTTATACCATAATCCGGTCTCTATATCTCTCCAGCGAAATGATGGATAAAAATTCATTTTTTCTTCTATTTCAATATTAGTTAAATACTCCCATTTTTTCATTTTTATGCCAGCTACAATTTTAGTGTAAAAATAAAAGCTATATCCTGAATTTAAAATTTCATTAAAATCCTGAGTTTCTTTATTTAAATTAAAAACCCAAATTAAATCGCCTCCCAGATAATTTGGATCTGTATAGAAATATTGGAAATATCTGACTTCGCCATTCTCAATTACTTTAAATATATCGCCTTGCTTTATTCTTTTTGCCATGATTTATTGCTTTTTTATTCCGTATTTAATCCAGTTTTTTTCCGCTACTGCATTTATCTTATTATATAGTTTTTCCAATTTAAGAGAAATTATTTCTGTTTGTTCATAAAATTTAGCTCCGTAACGACTAAGACCGCTTTTATATAAAACTGGTTCTACATTATGTATCCAAGCTTGCTTAGCGGGATCTAGTAAATGCTGTTCAAATCTTGTTAAAAAACCTTGACCCGTTTTACCAACATACTCAATTGCCTTTGTTTCTTTATTTACCAGATGATATACTTCATAGGCTTTTTCACCAGCTTTTGCAAACAGCATGACCTCTGCTTCACCTGTAATAAATTCTAAACCTCCACTGCTCGCAATCATATAAGGATTTTCCGGCCTACCAGATAATAATCTTTCAATGAGAGGCTTTTTTTTCCATTCTTCATAGTCTTTCAAATACTGCCCATACTTAACCAAAGAGGAAGGTGCTTCTAATGACGTTCCATTGATCCCTAAAAGCGAATTATCAGTTTCTGGATTAACTATAGGTGCATATTGGCCAATACCATTTTGCTTATCTTTAGAACTGCCATAACCAAAATCTGTGGTTATAGTCGTGCTAAAACTGATTCCGGCATTATTTGATGCGGCATTCCAGTCTCCAGTCTTACTATACTCAGCATATGCTACGCCAAAATGGGCCACTCCAGCTCCAATTAAGACGGCTCCAGCTCCAGTTCCAACCCCTGTTGCTGACAGAACCGCGCCCACGACTATTGCCACCCCAGCGATTATGTCATTAAAATTAATTTTAAACTCCCCGCTAGGATCTGTATATTTTAGAGGGTTATTCAATACATAGCCATATCGGTTATAATTTTGGGTGTTTCCAGGATCCTGCACGTAATTATCCGGCTGCAGGAAACGGTGGAGTTTAGGATCGTACAGACGTCCATTCATGTGTATCAGGCCTACACTCTGCAGGTGTTCATGACCTGTATAGCCTCTGTCAAGAATAGTAAGACCGTTTAATGCATTACCGGCACCATCCTGCACTTTTACAATAGCCCCCCAAGCATCAAACTGTCTTTTTTCCAATACAGCTCCCGTCTCATTAGTTATTGCCAAGATGCTCCCCTGATAATCTCTATGCAAATATAAAATTTGTTCCTGTACAGCTCCTTCACTACTGTATGTTTTTTTATAAACAATCGAAGCTGAGTATCCGTCACCATCCGCATAAGTTACGAACTCAATTGCTCCTGTCTGCGTATTTTCTTTAATCTCCATATATCCTTCAGCACTATAATGCTTTCGGTAGGTTCGGGTTTCTTTGAGCCCTAAGCCTCCATAAAACATTACGCTGCGGCTATCGTCTGCATTATACACAAAGCTTATTTTATCTCCGCCATCTTCCACTATTTCAACCGGACTCTTAAAAGTGTTGTAGCTGACTGTCTGCAAGGGTCTGTTCTGATAATCAGTTGAGGCCTGAGCAGTCAGCGTTATAGAGGTATTTTGATGCTTTTTATCTGAGATGCCATAATTATAGGTTCCCAATCCGTTTGATTTAATCCGTCCATCGTCTTCATAGGCCTGATCTTCCTGCACACCCTGTGCATTAGGGTACTGTATGAGACGGTCTTGGCTGTCATATCCGAAATTTTCAGTTACATTTCCGAAAAGGCTGTTTTTACGCCACTTGAGATTCCCACGCTGAGTATCAAAATTGGTGCCTAATTCCATGATAAGGGACGTGCCTAAGGTATGCTTTACATTGGTGATATAGCCATAGGCATCAAAATCCCTGCTAATGGCAATTCCATTGCCCAGCAATGCCTTGGTGACCTGCCCTTGGGCATTTACCTCGGTCGCTTCCCAAAGAGTTTTCGTCTTTTGTCCACTCTTTAGCTCATATACTTTATATGCAAAGCCATTTTTGTATTCATTTTGCGTGCTATATGAACTTGTTTTTCCGTTTAAAGATGCCGTCTTGGTTTCTTTCTCAATCCTGCCCCAAGCATCATATTCTATCCTATTTGTAAAAACAGCACCATAGCCTGTAGTTTCGGTAACGCTTTCTAATCGTTTTTTGGAGTCATAAGTATAATCGGTAATAATTGTTTTTCCTGCATCTCCTCCATCAGTGTAAACAGTCTTTGAAAGCAGCCTGCTGTCTGGAGTATAAGAGTACTGGGTGGTGCTCTTGGTGTTAGCGCCTTCTATGGTTTTGGTTTCGAGTTTGCCCCAATCGTTCAATTTATAGGTTGTCGTGCCGTTTGGAGTGGTTTCTTTTGTACTTTCTCCGAGTTCATTATAGGCATATGCATAGCTTCCGGCAGAAGGATCTGTCAGGCTGGTCTTGCGTCCCCAACCGTCTTGCGACACAATTATTTTAGTGCCATTGTAACTGGTTTCCTTAAGATTTCCGTTTGCAAAATAGCTATAATTTATGGTTCCTCCTATTGGGCTCTCAACCATTGCTACCAAATTGCCCATAGCATTTTTAGTCCCCGTTTTGATCTGACCGGTGCTGCCATCCGTAACTGTAGTGGTTCGCTTATCATATTTTATAGTCGATACTTTCCCCCTATAATCTGTAATGCTTTCAGGACGCCCGTAAACGTCATACAGAGTTGTATTCCATAATGGCGCCCCCGTGTTGGCTTCGCTGACACTAAAGTTGCGGTCATAAATATCGTATTTGAAATCTACATAGGACATAACGCCGTGCACGCCTTTTATGCCTGTGCGTATTTTTCTGCCCAATTCATCAAATAGCTCTTCACTGTAAGAATCATCAGTGTTTCCGGTCAGCGTGATTTTGGCTTTTTCATTTTCGCGTATGTAGGCATAGGTATGCGTCTTGCCCAAATAATCCGTAACCACAGTTTTCTTGAACCAGGAATTATATTCGTAGCCCGTCAGCAGTGCATTGTTCCAAACGCCTAACTCAGTCTGTCTGTTTTCCGATTTAAGAGTCCCGTTAGGATAATACTCGAATGCCGTTTTGAACCCCTCGATTCCAGTGCTCTCTTTTAACAAAATGCCTGTCGGATCATACTTGAAACTCGTTTGCCTATCTGCAAGACCAGATGCAGATATCGTTTTTAATATCACGTTTCCGAAAGCATCATAGGCATTGGATTCTGTTATAGCGTTTGTATTGTTGCCCCATTTTTGGACTATCTTCAATAGATTGCTTTCAGACCCCGAACCGTATTGATAAATCTCTTTAGAATTCATGCTGTCTCCAGAAGCAGTTACGTTTTGGGTTTTACTTTTAAGCCTTCCTACCATATAAGGGGCATTTATCAGCGGGTCGTAAGCTATTGCAGTAGTACTGACTTGCTGGTTAACTCCTCCAGACCTAGTTTTAGTAATAATCTCTGTAGGATTATTAAAATCATCATATACAGTATTGGTTTCATTACTGGTGTCATTTAGAATATCATAATTATTTGATCGTACATTTTGGAGCTTGAATACTTTGGACGAAGACAGGCTAGATTCATAAAATGACAGAGATTTGCTTATCAGTCCGTAAGCAGGATTAGTATTTGTTTCTGTATAGCCATTAGCATCATAATCGGAAGTAACTTTAGCCGTAAAAGCATTCCCTGCTCCAGGTTTAATTACTGCGCCAGGGCTAAACCTAATACTGTTTGTTGCCAAAATGGTTTCGGTTGCCGTTCTGGCATTGTCAACCGTAATATGGCTGGCTCTAGGAATGTTTGGAGCAGGACTGCTTAATGCTGCTGAAGGGCTGACCATCCCCAGATAAGTATAATTCTCAACAGCAGCACCTCGCAGGTAAGGGTCAAACTTAGACACAGTGCTAATCGTCTGATTATCGCTTTCGAACCAATTGGTTCGCATTGAGGCGCGATATCCCATAAAGCCAAGCCCTTCCAAATTGGAGACTGCTCCAGCATAGGCAAACAGCTGCTTTTTATAAACCGAAGCGCTTAATTTCTCTAATTTAGTAACTACCTGTACAACAGGTGCGAATTCTATATCCACTGTCGGGTAATTTTCCAAATATCCGCTAGTGTAAATTGACATGCGATTCTCATTTATTGAAGATGTAGACAATGGCTGATAGGTAATCACTTCCCTAACCCCATTTCCTGTGGTTATAGTTCGCAGCAATTGGTCTCTGGCACTATCTTTATTAGAATTAAAATAAAATATCTTATTGTTGCCCAAAAATGCAATTTCCAAAGTTGGATTAAACGGTTTGCCATCGCTACGTATTCCTCTTCCTGTATATAAGAAAATCGGCAGTATGCCCTGATTAATATCTGCACTGCTTGCACTTAATGCCGAGGCTGAATTAGGATAAGAAAAAATGCCGCCTTTACTGCTAAAACATTCTATTTCTATTCGTCCTAATGATGTGGACAATTTAGTACCCGAAGCTCTAATTAAATCAGTCTTTCCATCTTTATTGTAATCGGTGGCAAAATAATTGTGGGTAGAATTACTTTCATTAGGATAATACCATACGCCATAAAAAGGGGTTTTCACAACAGTAGTGCCAGTCGATGTGTAAGTGATCCATGACATGGTCCTATTGTTTCCTTCGCCAGGAATCATAAAATCTGTTTTCCCGTCTCCATTATAATCCCCCAGAAGAGGAAAATTCGAATTTGAAAAAATTTGAGGATCACTGTAATCAAATAATAACACGAGCTGGTTGCTGTCATTGAGGGTATAGGCAGTTGCCTTCCCTTTTTCAAAAATCATAAAATCGGATTTTCCATCGCCATTTACATCAGCCACTTCTACTTTAGTAGCGGAAGTAATAATTGACGCCAACTCACCCGAATAAGTTAAGAAATTAGTCGTGTTATCCCTTTTTAAATCCACAAAATAGACTTTTTTCGAATATATCGTTTCAAAGCCTATATCATCACAATTTGAACCATCGTTATAAAATGCTTCTGTCAATTGCAGATCAATGGCTATTACATCGGTGAGGCCATCACCGTTGAAATCACCTGAAAGTATTTTTTTAGGAAAAATCTTCTCGCTATAATGCGAATTACAATAAAGAATCTCCTGTATTGGTACAGTAGGGAAATTAACCGTTTTTTCGTACTGGAAATAAATAGGTGAGACTGTTCCTGCAGAATAAATAGTGAAAATGTAATTTGCATCTGTTTTTTTTGCTACAGCCCACCCCTGTTTTGACCATAATTTATTATTCCAGGTTAGCCAGCTGACAGGAAAAATAGCCTCAAAAGCTCCTACTTTATGTTCAAAACCTATGTTATCTCCTCCGGAATTTATATCCGAATATAGCCAGTACTTTGACTTGGTATCCGGTCCTGTTGTAGGGTAGATTAAAAAATCCATTTTTTCATCTCCCCCAAAATCTCCAGAAACAGTGGCTGCGTTTTGAGAAGACACATTTCCAAGGTTTACTTTTGTAGTAATATCTGCATACGATATAGACTCGCTGGTGTTTTCATATGTGAACACTGTTGGATTATAGCTCCTCATACCATCTCCGCTTGATTCAAATACTTTCTCCAAACGCTGGTATCCTATAGAATTTGCAAGATATTTTAAATCATAATTCCTAAATCCAAGCCCATTGCCTTTTACTTCAATTCTTTCTAAAATTTTGTCATCTAGAATGCTCTGCCCCCCAATATAGGATTGTTCAGTCCGCGCTCGGACACCATAAATAAATTTAATTTCATTGATAGGCATTGCAGCTCCTAAAGCTCCGTACTTAATACTGGTTAGAATAATATTATTTTGAGCTTTAGCATAATTATATGAGATCCTTACACCCTGCGGGTTTTGCCAATAATTTATGACCCATGCTTTGATTGATTGCGATTCTAAAGCAGAACCATATTCCGCAATGGAACCATCAGGGTATTCCACTAAGAAAGAAGCCGGTCCATAATTAGCGCCAAGAGGCGATACGCCAATAGCTTTAATTTTTACATTGGAGAAATTCTCTGTTTCGTAAGCTGTATTTGCCCCACCATAAGACACACCAGTTTTTAGAATCAGGCGCTGTCCATCCAAGGCGAAACGATCGTTAGCGTCAAGATTTATTCCTCCGACGCTTCCATCATGAAATTTTGTTCTGGGAATCCTTGTTATGGCTGAGACTCCTGAAATGTTCCAGCCGTAACCTGCAATTCCATTTCCAGACTGGCTATTATAAACTAGATTTACCTCGGGCACCACACCATTAATTCCCGCTGGCACTGCAATAGGAATAGAATAGTTCGCTGCGCCGCTAAGCGAAACTGACAGCTGTCCTTCGGTGACACCTACTTCATTTGATGTTCCCGTCGGCCCAGGTATTGCGGCTAAACTTGACAAATTAGAAATTTGGCTATTATTTTCAATGCCACTAACTTGAGTTTCTTCCGCTTTATTGATTTTCTTGATAATAGTCACTCCTTCAACAGGTGTTCCTCCCAAGTCTTGAGCTGAAGCAAAAAAAGATAAACCGGTAAATAAAAATGCTAAGTAAAAATGCTTCATATATTATTGCTTGATAATTTTAATCGTTTTCTGTTCCCCGTCTTTATAGTTAAGAACTACTAAATAAACCCCTCTAGGATATTCTCCAAAAGAAATAATCTGGTTATCGGTACTTTCTGTTCGAGAAAAATTCTGCAGAACCTGGCCTGATATTCCGTAGACGGTAATGGAAGAAACCTTGTTATCGTTTATGAGCTCCCATTTTAGATAAAGCTGTTCTTTTACGGGATTTGGGTAATAGGAAATAACATCTTCTTTTGAGAATTTAAGCAGGTCGTCTTCGGTAACCGCTTCCATTTCTTTGGCTTCATCGACTGTTTTTCCTGTAGGGTTACAGCCTGAAAGACATAAGCTTCTCAAAATCTGATTTCCTGCCGAGTCATAACTGAAGGTAATTTTCTGCTGGGCATTTGAAAAGGCGCAGATGCCTAATAACAAAAGTGTAATTATTTTTTTCATGGTTTGTTTTCAAGTTTTTCTAGGCGTTTGTTTTGTTCCGAAATAAGTTTGTTTTGCTCTAAAACAAGAGTTTTAAGTTTTTCTGTTTTTTCCTCTTGTTCAATCATATAAAGTGTCAATTCTTCAATTTTCTTTAATAATTTCATATTCATTTCTGCCAACATGAAACCATTTTTTTCTATTTCTTGAGCTGAGGAAATTTCGGGTAAATGATGATTCTCTTCAACATATTCTTTAATTTCGTGCAATGGTTTTAATTTATAGTCTTTCGCAAAAACATAGTCTGGCCAATTCCAAGCACTAGCAGATTTCACTACAATTTCTTCACAACCAATAGTGCCTTTTACTGCTAACTTATTTCCATTTGAATTACTTGTACCGATAGAAACGTCACCAGTATTCCTATCAAAACTCATAAATTGCAGTCCTTGACTGGTTCCGTTTCTTCTAAAAATATCTAAATTTCCATTTATTGGATTATCATAGAATGCCCAACCATATTTGGCGTCAGTTGGGTTTACTGAATTCAAAACTGCTAAAAAGGGTGTAGAATTACTAGCTCCGTGATTAAGATATAAAGGAGTGCTTTCTCCAATAGCAACATCTCCAGTGTTTCTATTAAAACTCATGAGTTTTATTCCTTGTGAGGTTCCGTTTCTTCTAAAAATATCTAAATTTCCATTTGCAGAATTATCATAAAATGCCCAGCCATACTTGGCATCAGTTGGATTTACTGAATTCAAAACTGCTAAAAAAGGTGTAGAATTACTAGATCCGTGATTAAGAAACAGAGGGCTAATCTCTCCAATAGCGACATCTCCAGTATTTCTATTAAAACTCATGAATTGTATTCCTTGCGAGGTTCCATTTCTTCTAAAAATATCTAAATTCCCATTTGTAGAGTTATCATAAAATGCCCAACCATATTTGGCATCAGTTGGATTTACTGAATTCAAAACAGCTAAAAAAGGTGTAACGCTACTAGCACCCCGATTTAAAAAGAGAGGAGCGCCTCCTCCTACTGTCAACATAGCGTTTGGATTTGAATTTCCAATTCCAACATTATTATTCCCTGATAATCCTTGCTCAACTGGGATATAAATTTGTGCTTTTACAAACGATGTAAAAATTAGTAATGTTATAAGCGTTAATTTTCTATTCATGTATTAATTTATTTTTTTACAATTTTCGATAACTTCTCTAAACCTAATCTAAGTTCTTTATTCTCTTTTTTGATAATCTCCATTTCCTCTGCTCTCTTTGCATTTTCTTTATTCGCTTCAATCATATATAGTGTCAATTCTTCAATCTTCTGCAAAAGCTTAGCATTCATTTCCCCAAGATTAATTCCATTCTTCAAAACCTCTTCTTCACTTGGAATATTCTCTAAATGCCCTTTTTCAGCAATATGTTTTTCAACTTCTTCCAGTGTCGGCAATTTGTATTCTTTTTTAAATACAAAATCAGACCAGTCTGTCATATCTACTTTTACCTCTTGTGAATGTATAGTTCCTTTAACATCAAGTTCATTCTTTGGATTTGTCGTACCTATGCCAACATGGCCATTAGACTGAAAAGTCACTTTTGCTTCATTCCCAATTAAACCATCTGAACCTCCAAAACTTAATAATAATTTCCCTTGATCTAATGAGTTGTTAGGAATCCATACAAATCCAGCATTCTGGATTCCATATCCTGCAAAGCAAAGTTTCGAAGAGGGCTGTCCTGAAACCGCAAGAGGATCTCCAAAATAAATATGAGAGCCATCTATACCAGGATTTTTCTTAATAATCACACTGCCAATTCTCGTATTACCATTTGCATCTGTCATTAATAATTGTCCCCATCCTCCCCATTGTGAATCTAACGGATAAGCATTTCTATAAAAAATACCGTCATTGTTGAAATTTAACTGATGATTTTTACCCCCACTATTTTCAATACTTTCCCATGGTGAAAAAGTTAAATTTGTTGAATAAAAACCGCTTCCTGGTACACCAATAGTACTTCTTTCTTTAAAATCCGCTCTGATGGAATGACTTAAAAAATTAGGCGCGTCATTCACTGATCTGGTATCATTGATAGTTATTGTTGCCGCTGCTTGCGCATTAGAAATAGAAGTATATATAAATACTCCAAAAATCAATAGGATCTTTTTCATTTTTGCTTAGTGTTAATCAATTCTAAAATTGTATTTTGAAATTCAATCTGATTATTTCTTAAAAGAGTATTTTCTTTTTTCATTTCAATCATGTACAAAGTCAATTCTTCAATTTTCTGAAGCAGTTTCGAGTTCATTTCCCCAAGACTAATTCCATTCTCTAAAACCTCTTTTTCATTAGGAATATTCTCTAAATGCCCTTTCTCAGCAATATGTTTTTCAACTTCTTCCAATGTTGGCAATTTGTATTCTTTTTTAAATACAAAATCGGACCAGCCTGTCATATCTACTTTTACTTCTTTGGAATGGATTGTACCGTTTACATCTAACTTGTTTGTTGGATTTGTTTGTCCTATACCAACATTACCTTTATTAATTGTTAAATAAGTCTCAGAATTGTTTCCCCATGATTGAATATTATCCAAAGGATCTCTTTCCCACCAAGTCTTAGTATCTACATTTGGAGTCTGAAAAGAAACGTCCACTGAAATACCATCATGGAGTCTTGAAGTATACCAATTATTTTGATTTCCATCTCTATATGTCCATAATCTATTTATAATTGTATTCTCACCAACATTTCCACTCCTTTGATCTATTAATTGAAAGGAATTTATAGTCGCTCCCAATGCTATAGGCTCATAGCTACTTATTGTACCAAACACATCAAGTTTCACAGCTGGATTTGTATTACCAATTCCTATATTTCCATTTGAATCAATACGCATTCTTTCATAACCGTATGTTCCGAAAACAATATTCCCCATCATATCTGGTACAGTAGAATATGCAGACAAATCAATATAAGTCTTGATTGGGTTTGTCCCTCCTCCTGCAGATAGTCTTAAAAATCCATCATCAGCACTATTCCAACCATTACTATAACCTCTAATTTCTCCATTTATCAATGTACCCGATGAAATAGGCGGTCTTGAACTAGCATTATTTAATCCTCCATTTACAGTAAGAGAACCAATAATTGTTAATTTACTAATAGGGTCTAAAGTTCCTATACCAGCATTTCCATTTGTTGGAAATGTATTTTGCGAAAAGCTTATTTGGAGAATAAAAGCAAATGGAATTACAATATACTTTTTCATTTTCTATCTTTCTTTAATATTTCAATTTCTTTTTTCATTTCAATCATATACAGTGTCAATTCTTCTATTTTCTGCAGAAGCTTAGCATTCATTTCTCCAAGATTAATTCCGTTTTTCAAAACCTCTTCCTCACTTGGAATATTCTCTAAATGCCCTTTTTCTGCAATATGTTTTTCAACTTCTTCTAATGTTGGGAGATTATATTCTTTTTTGAACACAAAATCAGGCCAAGTCCAGCCTGTCATATCAACTTTAACTTCTTTGGAATGGATTGTGCCGTTGACGTCTAACTTATTTGTTGGATTACTAATCCCTATGCCTATATTGCCAGTATTACTAATTATCATTTGATCATTCCATCCAGCATTGTAAGTTCCAAATATTATGGATTTAGAACCTCTAATTCCTAATTGCTGATCAACTTCTCTTGAAGTTAAATAATTAGTATCTCCCATATGTCCTAAGAATATACTTCCATTATTTTGCAAATCACCCTGAATATGTAATTTAGCTTGAGGGTCGGAGGTTCCAATTCCTATATTACCAGTATTACTAATTATCATGTGGTCATTCCATCCAGCATTGTAAGTTCCAAATATTATGGATTTAGAGCCTCTAATTCCTAATTGCTGATCAATTTCTCTTGACGTTAGATAATTAATATCCCCCATATGTCCTAATAAAATATTTCCATTATTTTGCAAATCACCTTGAATATGTAATTTAGCTTGAGGGGCGGAAGTTCCAATCCCAACATTTCCATCATTCCCCCTCACATAAAGGATATCATCACGATGACCACTTCCTGTGTGTGCTCCAAAACTTATATATCCTTTAGCTCCATCAAACCCCATAAATATTCTCGCCATATCTCCACTATTTATCCACGTATTATAAATATTGTCATTACTAATTTTAAGACTTCCAACATTAAAAGGGTTTTGACCAAAAATACTTTGTACCACTAATAAGGTCATTAATATTATTTTTTTCATAATTATCGTGTTTCAATTTTTTTTATTCTCTCTTCTAAATTTCTTTGATTTCTTTGGAGCGACTCATTTTCTTTCTTCATATTTTCATTCTCTTTTTTCATTTCAATCATATACAAAGTCATTTCCTCAATCTTCTGCAAAAGCTTAGAATTCATTTCCCCAAGATTAATTCCATTCTTCAAAACCTCTTCTTCATTTGGAATATTCTGTAAATGACCTTTTTCTAAGATATGTTTTTCAACTTCTTCTAAACTTGGCAAAGCATAATCTTTTTTAAATACAAAATCGGACCATCCTGTCATGTCTACTTTTACTTCTTTGGAATGGATTGTGCCGTTTACATCTAATTCATTTGTAGGATTCAATTTCCCTATACCGACCTTTCCATACATGAATGAAAATTGACTTGCATCTAACTGCATTTTAGAATGAGTGCCTAAACTTCTGTTATATGATTGTAGTCCTACTAAAGCACTAACAGGATCTAAATAAACCTCAAATCCTTCTTTATTGTCATTAGAAACTACAAACTTTTGCTGTGGATTCAAGGTTCCAATTCCTACGGAACCATACATAAATGAAAATTGACTGGCATCTAATTGCATTTTAGAATGAGTGCCTAAACTTCTGTTATATGATTGCAGTCCCACTAAAGTACTGCCAGGATCTAAATAAACTTCAAATCCTTCTTTATTGTCATTAGAAACTACAAACTTTTGCTGTGGATTCAAGGTTCCAATTCCTACGGAACCATACATAAATGAAAATTGACTGGCATCTAATTGCATTTTAGCATGAGTGCCTAAACTTCTGTTATATGATTGCAGTCCCACTAAAGTACTGCCAGGATCTAAATAAACTTCAAATCCTTCTTTATTGTCATTAGAAACTACAAACTTTTGCTGTGGATTTGTGGTTCCTATTCCGACATTTCCAGTTGGTGGATAAACATTTTGAGACAATACCTTTTGAACACATAACACAATCACTAACAAAAAAAATATCTTTCTCATTCCTAATTTCTTTTAAAGCTTTATTTGATCTATTAAATATTTATTTTTATTCATCTTTCAACTTTTCTAACCACTTACTCTGCTCAATTATATACAGTGTTGACTTTCAAAACTTCTAGAGCAGATTAGCATTCAATTTAACTCAATTAATTCTATCCTTTAAAACCTCTTTTTCAATCGGAAAGTTTCTAAAAGACCTTACTTTTGCAATATTTTTTTTAATTAAGTTAGGATTTATCAAATTTAATATTAGAATGGTATTCTGATGAAAAATAAAATAAGTAAAAGAAAGTTTTTACTTATTAATAAAAACAAAAAAATTAATCGCGCGCAAATCTAATAAAATAAATACCAAACAACTTTACGGCTTTCCTCATTTTGAAAAATTTTTATAGAATATAAACTGAAGTGACAATAGCTTTATCAGAAGCCAAAAAGAATCTCATTTTGATTTCTCTTTCAATTAAGAATGCAAAAAAACTGTACAAAGTCAGAAAGGCATTTACACAGTTTCCACTTAAATCATTAATTTATTTTAAGATATAACAATAAAAAAGTTTACTCTTTTACTAAATTCTCAAAATCCAATCGATACTAACTTATTAATAAGGAAGATACTAAAAAATTAAAACCCTAAAAACCAACTTCAAATATTATCAAATTTTTAAATCTCACGGTTTTTAGAAAAATTTTAAGAAACCTTACTTTTCAAATTACTATATTTGGCGCACTTTAAACAAATATATTCCCTCTTTTTAAGGAACAAAATTATATAATCTGCTGTACTGTAAATGAAACCCACCAAGTTCATATATGTCGTTTTACTATCGTTGCTTTCTTTTTTTAGAGGTACCGAGACGTATTCGCCGATTTATAGTGCTAGCAGCTGCATTACCTTAGATAGTGTTGCAGCAGACGACACGCAGATTTTTTCTTCTGACTTTTCTTCTTCTAAAAATCTAGAAGTCCATTATAAGCTCAAAAAGAAAATGAAATGCAGAGCGACTACTTTGGAACAAAGTACGATCAAAGCTCCGTATTTTAGCAATTTAGTCAACTTCAAAGTCTATAAAGAGACTTTAATATATGGTATAGCTTCAATATACCACATCGAAAGACATCCTCATCTTCATTTGTATCAGCTTTTCTAGGCTTTAAATTTTTGTCATTTTGTATAGAATAATTTCTCATTTGCTTATGCAATTGAGCTGCTATTGCTATAAAAACATTCTCAAAACGGTACTTTTCTAACAGAGAAGCATCCAAAATCCATTTTTATCTTTTGTTTCGATTGTTTTCGAAAACAGAATCCAAATTCATACTCCCGATATTTATTATCAAGGGAGAAAATCTATTTATTCAAAAATTTAAACCTAATGATGAGCATTTATAAAAATCCATTTCTTTTATGCACCTTGGCTTTATTCGTTTTAGTCTCGTGCGGAGATAAATCAAAAAAAGATTCAAACAACATAAAAACGTTTCCTGTTTATAAGGTAACTCTAAAAGACACTATAGTTTCGAGCAAATTTGTTGCCGACGTACATGCTAAAAACAATGTAGAAATTCACGTTCGTATTCCTGGTTTATTAGACAAAGTTTACGTTAGCGAAGGACAAAAAGTAAAAAAAGGGCAAATCCTTTTTAAAATAAGCGATGTTGAACTTCAGATTCAACTTCTAAAAGCCGAAGCGGTTTACAAAAGTGCAAAAGCCGATTTAAGAATTGCAACTGTAGAACTAGAACAAGCTCAAACCCTTTTCAATAAAAAAGTAATTGCAGATAAAGAATTAGAATTATCTAAAGCAAAAAATGATGCCGCTTCCGCGAAATTGGCTCACGCTGCTGCAGAAAGAAAAGCAATCAACCAACAGATTAGTTTTACCACGATCCGCGCGCCATTTGACGGAACAGTTGACCGTATTCCGTTTAAAGAAGGAAGTTTAGTAGAAAACGGTTCATTATTGACTACTGTTTCTCAATTGGACGATGTGTACGCCTATTTCTCAATTCCTGAGAATACCTATTTCCAAATGATGGAAGACAAAACCTTAAACACGCAGGGCGATATTAGATTGGTATTGCCAAATGGACAAGTTTACGATCAAAAGGGAGAATTAAGAACTGCTGATGGAGATATCGACAAACAAACAGGTTCTATTCAATACAAAGCAAAATTTCACAATCCGCAAGGATTTATCAAACACGGAACTTCTGGAAAACTAATTATTTCAGAGCCAAAAACCAATGCAATTTTAATTCCGCAGAAAGCTGTTTTTTCTATTCAGGACAAACAATACGTTTTCCGTGTGAACAAAGATGGAGTAGTTAAAATGACGAATGTTACAATTGAAACCACTCTAGATGATGTGTACATCTTAAACGAAGGTCTAAAAAGCGACGACCTAATTGTGCAAGAAGGTACGCAATCATTGAGAGATGGCGATAAAATCAACATGAAACAAATGTAGATTATCGACCTGTAAAACAGTTATTTAATTATTTATCTAAAAAATTTAAAATGATAGAGTTATTTATCAGAAGGAAAATATTGTCATTAATCATCTCGGTTATGATAGTCCTTCTGGGATTGCTGGCGTTGTTTCAGCTTCCCATTACCCAATTCCCAGACATTGTACCACCGTCTGTAACCGTTACAGCAAAATATACAGGAGCAAACGCAGAGGTTTCGGCCAATGCCGTCGCCCTTCCGTTAGAAAGAGCTATCAATGGTGTACCTGGAATGACGTATATGTCAACCGTAACATCCAACGATGGTTTGACCTTAATTCAGGTTTTCTTTGAAGTAGGAACCGATCCTGATCTGGCTGCCGTAAACGTGCAGAACAGGGTTACCACGATTCTGGACGAACTTCCAGAAGAGGTAATTCGTGCTGGGGTTACGACCGAAAAAGAGGTAAACAGTATGTTGATGTACTTGAACATTACAAGTACCGACAAAACTCAAGACGAACAGTTTATCTTCAACTTTACCGATATTAATATTCTTCAGGAATTAAAACGTATTGATGGTGTCGGACGTGCCGAAATCATGGGTCAGAAAGAATATTCGATGCGTGTTTGGTTAGATCCAGAAAAGATGCTTTCATATAATATTTCGGCAAATGAAGTTATTAATTCACTTCAAAAACAAAATATTTCTGCCGCACCGGGTAAAGTCGGTGAAGGTTCAGGACAAATGAACAATCAATTACAATATGTAATTAAGTATGGCGGAAAATTCTTCGAGCCAAAACAATATGAAGAAATTCCGTTAAGAGCCAATTCAGACGGAACTATTTTAAGATTAAAAGACATTTCGAAAATTGAATTTGGTGCGATGAGTTACGGAATGGTTTCTAAAACCGACGGAAAACCTTCGGCATCCATCATGTTAAAACAGCGTCCGGGTTCGAATGCTTCTGAAGTTATTGCGAGCGTAAAAGAAAAAATGGCAGAATTGAAAGGGTCTTCTTTTCCTCCTGGAATGGAATTCAACATTGCGTACGACGTTTCGCGTTTCCTTGACGCTTCTATTCATGAAGTATTGAGAACATTAGTTGAAGCCTTTATTTTGGTAGCATTTGTAGTTTTCCTTTTCCTTCAAGATTGGAGATCTACTTTAATTCCAGTATTGGCAGTTCCTGTCGCGCTTATTGGTTCGTTTACGTTTATGTCGATGATGGGCTTCTCGATCAACTTATTAACGCTTTTCGCTTTAGTACTTTCTATCGGAATCGTGGTTGATAACGCCATTGTCGTTGTCGAAGCCGTTCACGTAAAAATCTCCGAAGAACATATGTCGCCAATGGAAGCTACCATTAGCGCTATGAAAGAAATTACAGGTGCCGTTATCGCAATTACAATCGTAATGGCTGCCGTATTTATTCCCGTTGCTTTCTTGAGCGGTCCAGTCGGGGTTTTCTATAGGCAGTTTTCTTTAACAATGGCTATTAGTATTGTGATTTCGGGTATTAATGCCCTTACCCTTACTCCTGCCCTTTGCGCTATTATGCTAAAAGCGCACGATCCAAATAAAGAGAAAAAATCGCTTTTAGATCGTTTCTTCCACAGATTCAACCATTGGTTCGATAATATTACTTCAAAATACATCAAAGTATTGGTGAAGTTTGCCGATCGTAACACTGTTACAGTGGGTATATTAGTGCTATTCTGTATTTTAACTTGGGGAACAACGAAATTTTTGGCATCTGGATTTATCCCAACTGAAGACCAAGGAATGGTTTACGTGAGTGTTACAACACCACAAGGAGCAACGGTAGAACGTACTGAAAAAGCTTTGGACGAAGTAACTAAAATTGCTCGCGGAATTAAAGGTGTAGATAACGTAACAACTCTTGCGGGATACAGTATTGTAACCGAAATCGCAGGAGCTTCTTACGGAATGGGAATGATCAACTTAAAAGACTGGAGCGAACGTGATATTTCGGTAACCGAATTTATGGCGGAACTTACAGAAAAAACCAAAAACATTACCGATGCACAAATCGAGATTTTTGCTCCGCCAACCGTTCCTGGTTTTGGTAACACCAGTGGTTTTGAGCTTCGTTTGCTGGATAAATCTGGAGGAAGTATTACTAATACCGATAAAGTAACCAAAGAATTCATCAAAGAACTAAATGCTTCGCCAGAAATTCAGAACTCTTTCTCGAGTTTTGATGCCACTTTCCCGCAGTATTTAATCCATATTGATTATGATTTGGCGGCCAAAAAAGGAATTTCGGTAGACAACGCCATGTCAACTTTGCAAACCATGTTAGGTTCTTTTTATGCAACCAACTTTATCCGTTTCTCTCAAATGTATAAAGTAATGGTTCAGGCAAGTCCGCAGTTTCGTCAAAATCCAGAAAGTATTTTGGATATGTATCTGAAGAATGAAGCTGGCGAAATGGTTCCGTTTTCTACTTTTATTAAATTAGAAAGAGTTTACGGACCTGAGGTTTTAACGCGTTACAACATGTACATGTCAGCTATGATTAACGGTGAACCTGCTGAAGGTTACAGTTCTGGAGATGCCATTGCCGCTGTTGAAAAAATTGCAGCGGAAAAACTTCCTAGCCGTTTTGAACTGGAATGGTCTGGTATGACGCGTGAAGAGATTTTATCAGGAAACCAGACGATCTACATTTTTGCGCTTTGTATACTATTTGTATACTTATTATTGGCGGCACAATACGAAAGTTTATTGCTTCCGTTCCCAGTATTATTAAGTCTTCCGGTTGGAGTTTTCGGTTCTTACATCGCGCTTGTCATGGTTGGACTGGACAATAACATTTACGCTCAAGTAGCACTCGTCATGCTGATTGGTCTGCTCGCCAAGAATGCCATTCTGATTGTAGAATTTGCCATGGCGCAGAACAAGCTTGGACGTGATATTGTCGAAGCAGCGATTGAAGGAGCAAGACTTCGTTTCAGACCGATTTTGATGACTTCTTTTGCTTTTATTTCAGGATTAATTCCGTTGTGTATCGCTTCTGGTGCAGGTGCAATTGGTAACCGTTCGATAGGTACAGCAGCTGCAGGAGGAATGTTAATTGGAACTGTGTTTGGTCTTTTAATTATTCCTGGACTTTACATACTGTTTGCAAAATTGGAAAAACGAATGAGCAAATCTTAATGCGTAATTTTTTAAACACATAGATTCATAGGATTTAAAAAGCGTAAAAAAGGCGTTTCACTAGCATAAACACACATAGGCTATGTGTTAGAAACTAGTTTCTTTCAACTCCCTTTTCAAAAAAAAGAAAATCTATGTTTCTATGTGTTAAATAAAAAAATACACAGAAGATTGAACAAATAAATTAAACAATGAAAGAGATATTAAATCAATATAAAAATACTGATGTGATAAGGACAACCAAAAGCGCCGTTGTAATAACTGGAGTTTTACTTTTAACGGCTTGTTCGGCACCAAAAGTCAGTAACAAACTAGACGCAGCAAAGCTTCCAGAAAATTTTGATAGGGAGAAAAAAGAAGCTTCAACTGAGGCTCAACCTTTTATTCCGTTAAAAACGGAGACGTTTTTTAAAGATCCAAAATTAGAAGAACTATTAAAAAAAGCCATTACCAAGAATCCTGATTATTTAATCATGCAGGAAAGAATTTTAATTGCCAATTCGCATTTAAAAGTAGCAAAACTAGCACTTCTTCCCTCTTTAGATCTTGTGGCCGATGCTTCTGGAACACATTACGGAAAATATACAATGGATGGAGTTGGTAACTTTGATACCAATTTTTCTCAAAATATTAGCGATAAACAAAGAATCAACGAAGATCTTACTCCTAACCTATTTTTGGGAGCCAAAGTTTCTTGGGAAGCTGATATCTGGGGCAAATTAAGCAATCGTAAAAAAGCAGCACAGCAGCGTTTTTTTGCTTCTCAACAAGGAATGCGTTTGTTGCAAACACGCCTTTTAGGAGATGTTGCCGACTTGTATTTCAAATTGATCGCTTTAGATAAACAAGCGGCGATTTACGATAACAACTTGAAAACACAGGAAAAAGCGCTTGATATTGTTTCGGCACAAAGATCGGTTGGAAAAGCGACGGAATTGGCTGTACAGCAGTTTAATGCGCAAAACAATAACATTCACGCCCAAGCCTCAGAATTAAAATTAAGCATTGATCAAACCGAAAAAGCTCTATTGACACTTTTAGGCGAATATGGCGGAAAAATTGACAGAAGCAGTGATTTCTTATCTGGACATTTGGAGGTTTTAAACCAAAAAATCAGCGTGGATTCTATCATTCACAAAAGACCCGATGTATCAGAAGCTTACTTCGAATTATTAGCCAGTAATGCAGATGCCAAATCGGCTCGCGCCGCTTTTTTCCCAACTTTAAATTTGGGCGGATATGCAGGATTCAATTCATTTTCGTTCAATACTTTCTTTGATGCCGGTTCTTTCGCTTGGCAGATTTTGGGCGGATTAACAGCTCCCGTTTTCAATAAAGGCGAGATTAAACAAGAGTTTTATGTTTCCAACAGAAAACAGGAAATTTCATTTTTGCAATACCAAAATACGGTTACAACAGCTTTCAACGAATTAAGTGCTCTATTGCATAGAAATCAAGCTTATGAAGATGTTTTAAAATATAAATTAAACGAAATTGATCATCTCGAAATTGCCGTAAATGTCTCCAACGACTTGTATTTGAGCGGTTATGCTAATTATCTGGAAATCATCAATGCACAAAAAAATAAATTGCAGGCCGAATTGGATTTTGTCGATATCCAACTTCGAAATGCAAACTCACAAGTATTGCTTTATAAGGCTTTAGGCGGAGGAATAAATTAGTTTATATGTTGGTCAAAAATGGCTTCTGTTTATAATAGCTCATCGCAGAGGTTGTTTTATATCCCATTTCTTTTTGAAATGGGATTTTTTTATTAAAGTAACTTCATTTTGCCGTTTTACTTTTTACCTTTATTCTAAAATATTAAAATTCCGTTGATGGATATTTCTAAAATTCTGGATCACATACACCAACTTCCCGAGCAGTCTAAACTTGCTCTGCAAAACAATGTTACAGAAATGGCATTTTCTAAAGGGCACATTTTGCTAAAAGCAAATAAAGTAGAACCAAATATTTATTTTATAAAGAAAGGATTAGTAAGAGCTTATGTAGAAAGAGATAACGAAGTTACTTTTTGGTTTGGAAAAGAAGGTGAAACCATCATTTCGATGAAAAGTTATGTGGAAGATCAGCCTGGTTATGAAACGATTGAACTTTTGGAAGACTGCGAATTGTACGAACTTAAAACAGAAAACCTGAGAAAACTCTTTAATGAAGATGTTCACATAGCCAATTGGGGACGAAAATTTGCCGAAAAAGAGTTGATCAAAACCGAAGAACGTTTGATTTCTAGACAATTCAAAAATGCTTCTGAACGCTATTTGGAATTAATGAAAGACCATCCTGAACTTTTGCAAAGAGTACAATTAGGTCATATAGCTTCTTATTTGGGAATTACACAAGTGAGTTTAAGCAGAATACGTGCAGAATTAAAATAACCCTTTAGGCGATTTTTTTAAAATCTCCATTTAAATCTGAACAAATCTGAACAAATCTGAACAAATCTGCTTTAATCTGTGTAAATCTGCGTGAAAAAATCATATGCAAAAAGTATTTCACGCAGATTTACACAGATTTTAGCAGATCAAATTAGATTTTAATTCTTGAGCAAAACAGATTAAAATAACTTTCATTTTTTATCATTTGTTAATTTTTTTCTGATTTCCATAAAAGAACTTTGCATCACAAAATTTTAACTATATGAACTGGATTATTTTAATCATCGCGGGACTATTTGAAGTAGCCTTCGCGTCATGTCTTGGAAAAGCAAAAGCAACTACTGGAACCGAAATGTACTATTGGTATATTGGTTTCTTTATATCATTAACGGTAAGCATGCTTTTATTAATGAAAGCTACAGAAACCCTTCCGCTAGGAACTGCTTATGCTGTCTGGACAGGAATTGGTGCTGTTGGAACGGTTCTAGTGGGTATCTTTGTTTTTAAAGAACCTGCAGCTTTCTGGAGATTGTTTTTCTTAGCAACATTGGTTGGTTCTATTGTTGGATTAAAGGCGGTTTCTCACTAAAAATATATTTTACGATTATACTCAACTTTGTCAAAGTTTCGAACTTTGACAAAGTTTTTTTGTTTTAAACATATAGAAACATAGATTTTTTTTTCTGAAAAAGAGAATTGAAAGAAACTAGTTTCTAACACATAGAATATTCACGTAATCTTGTCATTCCGACGGAGGAGGAATCGCACAAGGGATTCGACAAAGATTGCACACATTCTGTGCGGAGTTTCTAGTGTGATTCCTCGTTCCTCGGAATGACAAACTGTTGATACAAACTGCTCGTATAACTTTGTCAAAGTTTAAAACTTTGACAAAGTTTCCACTCTAGTTTTGTCTTTTCATCTTGGAATTTGGAATTTAAAATTTGGAATTTACAACAACTAATGCAATTTCAGCATCACATGATAAAAAAATAGCATTTTTAATCATTATTCTCTCTTTTATCTTTGTCAAAAATTAAAGCCTAAAATAAAAAAATGACATTCAGCCATTCCACTAAATCTTTTGACGAATTAACCAATCACGAATTGTATAATATGCTTCGGTTAAGAAGCGACGTTTTTGTAGTCGAACAAAATTGCCCTTATCTCGATTTGGACAATAAAGACCAAAAAGGTTTTCATTTGTTATATTATGTCGATAACGAATTGGCTGGCTGTACACGTTTGCTTCCTGCTGGTATTTCATATAATGAAGTTTCAATTGGAAGAGTTGTCATTGCAAGATCGCACCGCGGATTAGGTTTAGGGGTAAAACTGATGGAAGCTTCGATTGCGGGCTGTGAAGAAAAATTTGGAAAAGGTCCAATCCGAATTAGTGCGCAATACCATTTATCTAAGTTCTATCAATCTTTGGGATTTGTAGAAAAAGGAGAAGTTTATGATGAAGACGGAATTCCGCATATCGCAATGCTGAGAGCTTAACCCTTTACGGAATAATCAATTTTAAAACATTGGAAAGCACAGGATTATGATCTTCAGTTCTCCAATTGACATATAAATCGGTTTCTAGCGGCAATTTGATAAATCGGATTCCTGGAATTTCATGAAAGACATACGAATCGGGTAAAATTGCGATTCCAAGTCCCTTACGAACCAAAGCGATTATAGAAGAACCAAATTCAGAATGAAGATATACTTCTGGCGCGTTCTCCAAAGAATGGAATAATCTTCGAATAATATCGCTGTAACTGCTGCCTTCATCATTGGTTGGTAAAATAAACTTCTGAGACGCAAGCGTTTCTTTAGTCAGATCCTCAGGCGTTTGATATGGATGATCTGCCGGAACCACAACCGCTAAATGATCGGTATGTATTTTTTGGGATTGAATATCTTTTGCATTATTAATATCTCTGGTAATCGCCAGATCAATTTTATAATTTCGCAGAAAATCCTGCTGATTCTCGTACAGCACCTGAACCAGTTTGATTTTTAGTTTTGGAAAAGCTTCTGAAATACGCGACAAAATTTCGGGCATAAGAGAAGCCGAAATAGAATCGGGATGAGAAATGGTAATGGTACCGCTCTCCCCCAACTGAATCTGGCGGGCAGATTGATGAATAAACTCCAGTTTACTCAATTCGACCTCCCATTTTTCTTTTAGGAACTGGCCAGCGGCAGTAAGTTTGACATTACGTTTGTTACGCTCAAACAACTGCACGCCAAGCTGATTCTCAAGAGACTGAATCTGGCGGCTGAGTGCCGATTGTGTAATATTCATTTTTCCGGCAGTGTTCCAGAAATGAAGTTCGCGGGCCAAAGCCAAAAAATATTTAATCTGCTGTAAATCCATTGATGCAATTTACGCATTTATTGCAAACAAAAAATAGCTTTTAACGCATTAAAGAAATAAAAAATGAACACGCTAAAAATAACTAAAGCCACAACTGATGACGTTTTAAAGCTTCAAGCAATTGGCCGACAAACCTTTTCTGAAACCTTCGCCGATGTAAACAGCGAAGAAAACATGAAAAAATATCTGGATGAAAGCTTCGCAACTGAAAAATTGGCTGCCGAACTCGAAAATCCGTCATCCTATTTCTATTTAGCTACTTTAGACGAAAAAGTAGTGGGTTACCTAAAATTGAATACAGCCAATGCTCAAACCGAAAAAGAAGATCTAAATGCCTTAGAAATAGAACGTATTTATGTAGCACAGGAATTTCATGGCAAAAAAGTCGCGCAGGCGTTGTACGCTCAAGCAGAAGAAATTGCCGAAGAAATAAAAGCTTCGTACATGTGGCTGGGCGTTTGGGAAAAGAATTTCAGAGCGGTAAGTTTCTATACTAAAAATGGTTTCGTACAATTTGACACCCATATTTTTAGATTAGGCAACGACGAGCAAACTGATTTAATGATGAAAAAAGTATTGATTTAAAATGGAAAGAAGACAGCTAATATTGTTTCTATTAATTCTTGGCACTGCCTTTTGGGGAGTTTCTTACTCCGTTACCAAAATGGCAATTGGCCACTATTCACTCAACATTTTTTTATTTTATCGTTTCCTGCTGGCCGTAATGGTATTGAGCATTGTTTTTTGGAAATACGTTAAAGACATTAATCGAGAAGCTATTAAAACCGGTTTTATACTTGCCGTTCCTATGTTTTTAGGAATTCAATTACAGACAACCGCATTAAAATATACCGATGCTTCACAATGTTCTTTCATTGCAGGACTGACAGTAATTATTATTCCGATGTTGAAGTTGGCTATTTACAGAACCAATACGCCTTTAAAGATTTGGATCGCCGCCCTTACTGCTTTAACGGGATTATTTATTATTGCTATAACAGATAAATTTACCATAAACATTGGCGATTTATTTACAATCTCTGGCGCATTTGCTTTTGCCGTTTATCTAATTTCTGTCGAAAAACATTCTGCTGCCAAAAATCTTTTGTACTCGATTGTTCCTATGTTTGCGTTTTGTGCTTTATTTACTTTTTGTATTGCACTTACAGATTCGCAAGCAGTTTGGTTTCCTAAAAACGATACGTTTTGGCTAGGTGCTGTTTACTGCGCTTTGTTTTCTACAGCATTTATGTACACGGTTTCAAACATTTCACAACGTTACTTATCGGCAGAACGTGTAGCAGTTATTTATTTGTTTGAGCCTGTTTTCGGGGCAATTGGAGCATTTTTTATTTTGGGAGAAAACCTTTCATGGCGACTGCTTTTGGGCGGAACTTTAATTTTCTCGGCCACTATTATTTCTGAAGTCAATTTTAAAAGTAAAAAATTAAAAATGCTGATTAGAAAAAACTAATATTTTAAAAGATTTCACGCAGATTTAAAAAGATTTAAGCAGATTTTATTATATAATCTATTTAAATCCGCTAAATCTGCGTGAAAAAAAACTTATTTACAAAGGCAAAAGCGTGTCTTCGGGATCACAAGGGAAATAAATAATAATATCAGTACCTTGATTTGGTTTCCCTTCTGCTTGAATATCTCCTCCAACTGCCTGCATAATCTTTTTACATAAAGCAAGCCCAATGCCCGAACCTGTATAGTGTTCCTGGGTATGAAGTCTTGTAAAAACTTTAAAAATAGATTCTGCATATTGCTGTTCAAAACCAATACCGTTATCAGAGAAACGAACCCAATGACAATATACTTTGAATCTATCGTGTATAAGAACAGGTTCCTGAGAAGCTGTGATTACAATTTTAGGCTGTCTTTCTGAAGAAGCATATTTGATTGAATTCTGAAGAATATTATTAAACAACTGGCGCATTAAAAAACTGATGGCGTGAACTTCCGGAAGATTTTCATGCTCTATTACAACTTGACTTTCTGCTATAGTTTCATGCATTTCTTTAATGGTAGACTTCAGTATTTTGTTTAAATCTACTTCTTCCAGCTTCTCTCTTGTATTTTTTATACGGGTATATTTCAGAATATCTTCCAGCAAGCCGCTCATTCTGTTGGCAGATTTAGAAACGCGCTGCAAAGAATTCGAAATTGATTCTGTAGAAATAACATCTAATTCTGAAAGCATTTTCGAAGTTATAAGCTGAATTTTACGCAACGGTTCCTGCAAATCATGCGTACTGATCCAGTTGATGTTTTCAAGCTCAGAGTTGGTTTCTTTCAAAATTTCACTTTGACTACGATACTTCTCTTCCTCTTCACTTAACATAATCAAAATCAAATGATTATACAAAGTATGAGTATATTGAGAAGCAGCATTAATTTCATACAGTTTCCAGTTACTGCTTTGGTTTTTTACTATTTGTTTATAAATATTGTATGAGTTTCCTGGATGGAGTCCTTTACTGTCTTTTACAATTCTTTTTTCTGGATCGCCTCCCCATTTAATTTCTGAAATCGTTTCTGGTCTAAACCATATTACATGCCCATTGCTACCTAATGAATGGTAAATAATTCCAGCGAAATTAGAATTTTCATCAAATTCTGGAAAATGGTCACTAATCTTATTCGTTGAGAAAAAATCAGTATTCTTTTTACTTTTGAGATGTCTGACTAAATCAATAATTTGTTCATCAGATGGCGTTAAACCATTTTTATAGATTTTATCTCTAGTGATAATAGATACACCAGAAGCATTTGCGATTTCTAACAATTGTGGTGCACTAACAATTTTTTCTAAAGACTCTTTTAAAACAGGAAGCTCCAAACTAGTTAACTGTTCTAATGCTAAATTTGTTTTTTGGGCACTAAGATACTCATCATTAGATTGTCTGATATCGATTTGAGAAGTAATAAACTGTCCCTGAAGTTTTGCTGCAAGCCTAATTTCAGGAGATATATTTTTCTTTGAATAATGATGGCAGGCAATTAATCCCCATAATTTTCCATGATGAATAAGAGAAATCGTCAATGTTGCGCCCACTCCAATATTTTTCAGGTATTCTACGTGAATCGGTGATGTACTTCTTAAAATAGAAAGACTTAAATCGAGATTTTTTCCCTCTTTATCATCAACCGTATAAATTGGAACAGGCTCATAATCAATATCTACAATCAGCCTCAACAGATTCTTAATATATAATTCTCTTGCTTGAGCTGGAATATCGGTATGAGGGTAGTGCAATCCTAAAAAAGGTTCTAGATCTTCTCTGCAATCTTCGGCAAAAACCTCTCCGTTATATTGTTCATCAAAACGATAAATCATTACACGATCATACCCCGTAATTTCGCGCGTTCCTTGTGCTACAAGGGCGCAGAGATCTTTAAGCGAAGTGGTTTTATTCATCTGACTTACAAACTGAATCGTTTGTTTGTAAGCGTTAGCAAGTTTTTCTTGATCGGCAAACAGTAATTCAGCTTCAAGAATGTAAATTCCTTCACTTTTATGAATGTTTATTTGAAATAAGCTGCCCAACAATTCTATCTCCAAAGGAAAAGCGTCTTTAAACTCATCTCCGTTTGTGTAAGCTAAAATTTCATTTTCGGCGGTAACTCCAAAAACTGCTGCAAAATCTTTTCCTAACATTTGAGTGTGAGAAATACCAAAATAAGCAGCAACATTTTCTGTACAGAAATCTATTTTCCATTGCAGTGTTATACCAAGCAAAAAACCGTGAGGCTGAATCTGACCTGGTATGTGTATAGGTTCATGCTCGCAGTTGGTTAACGTAACGATATCGCGATTAACTATATCCTTAATTTTCATTCTTTTTATTTGCTCTCAAAGTGATTATAAATACTATCAAAAGCAAATACAGCTCCTTCTATAATACTATCTCCACAATTATTTTGTTGTTCATATTCAGAAAGAAAATTCAAGAAAGATTTCCAGAAACTTCCTGTTTTTTCTCCATAACCATTAAAATAAGAAACGCCTTTATCTCCTGAAAGTTGTGGTACTTTTGAAACATTTTTTAAAATAAATCTTCCGCCCAGTGTGGAACCTTCAACCACATATAAAATACCAAGCGCAAAAGGAACTGAAATTTGTTCGGTCTTAAAAACTTTCTCTGAAGGAGTTAATTCGTAATTTAAAAATGAAAGATCTGCTTCTATAAGCTGTTTTTTTCTTCTTTGTTCTAAATCATCGATTAGATTAGCAAACAAAGGAAAAATAGTTCCCTCTGTATCTTGATGAACGTCATGCATCAAATTTAAGTATTTCGCATATTCATCAATTTTCATGTCTGGTGACATAATTGACATGGAAACCGGAAGTTCTTCTAATTTTTTATGAGAATCAGCAGTTTGTGTTTTTAGATCATTAAGAAAGCCAGAAGCTATTGCTGAAGTTGGATTTGTACTCATTATTTTAATATTATTATTATTTACAAGAGTCAAATGGCAACTCCTCTTTCACAAATTTAAACAAAAAAAATTATCCGAATTTTAAAAAGATATTTTAACCATTATTCTGTCAATCTTCAACCAAAGAAATCTCAAAAACAGTGGTATTATTTTCGCTTTTATGCGAAATATAACCGCCGTGTGCTTCAATAATATTTTTAGACAAAGTAAGTCCGATTCCTGCTCCTTCGGTTCGAGTGGTAAAAAACGGAAGAAATATCTTGTCTTCAATTTCTTTTTCGATTCCTTTTCCGGAGTCCGAAACTTTTATAAAAATACGATTGTTTTTGGCTTCCGCCGAAATCGAAATTTGCTTCAGATTACTGTTTTCTAAGGCATTAATAGAATTCGTCAATAAATTGATTATCACTTGTTCTATCTGTTGAGAATCGACATTGATCAAAATGTTTGGAGCAACGGTATTGGTTACTTCGATATTATTTTTCTTAAACAACGGATTCATAGTCTGAATACAATTGTCAACCAGATGCTGCAATTCTGCTTTTTCTTTTTTAGGAGAAGGAAGCATGGCCAGTTTTCGGTACCCTTCAACAAATTTCTGCAAATGATCGCTTCGTCTCAGCATCGTCTGCACGCTATTTTTTATATCTTCTAAGTCTTCTGTCGAAAGCGAATCTTGTTCTACTAAATCCTCCAAATTCTGGCAGATTGAACGAATTGGCGTTATAGAATTTAGCAATTCATGCGAAATCACTTTCATCAAATTAATCCACGCATCTTTTTCTTTTTTCTCTACTACGTTCTGAATCGAATCTAACAAAACAATAAAATAATCCTGTTCGAAAATTTCAGTTCGTGAAGCCTGCAAAACAAAGGTCTGTTTGCTTTGTTCGTTTATGCTAAGCTCGATTGAAGTTTTAATTTCGTGAAAATCATCTTCTTCTATTATTTCACACAAAGAAGGCAACTGATTTTTAAGATATCTCCATTTCGAAACTTTCGGTACGTTGAAATGACTCGAAAAATAATCGTTCATCAAAAAAATACTCCAATCTTTTTCTTGTTTCTGCAAAATAATAACACCCGATTCTATGTTATTTAAAATCGAACGGTAAATAATATCTCTTGTAACTTGCTCGTTTTGCTTGTTTTTTAAGGTTTCATACAAAGTAAACAGCTCATTATAAGTACTGTTGAATTTATGCTTAGAGAAATCGGAACTAAAATCATTCTGCAATATCGAAGAGATCGTTTTATTATAAATCAGAACCATATTTCTAACATAAAAATACATTTCCCTGCCCAATAGAAAAACCATGCAGAGTCCAAAAATTCCTGTAAAAAGCAAACCTATTCTAAAGAAATACAGCGACAATTCGATTCCGATCACGATAAAAATTAATCGCAGAAAAAGAAGTTTATAAGTTTGTAAAGTCCTTAACATAATTAGTCAATATTGATATTAAATTTCTCCAAACGTCTGTAAAGTGCACCTCTTGACAAGCCCAGTTCTTCGGCCGTTTTGCTGATATTGTTGTTGTTTTTAAGAAGTGCTTTTTCGACCGTTGCTTTTTCAACAGAAGAAAGCTGAATATCATCTGAGTTTTCCTCGTAAGGCGTTATCATTTCTAAATCCAGATCAGAAATGGTAATGGTGTTATTTTCGCAAAGAATAACCGCACGTTCAATCTTATTTTCCATTTCGCGAATGTTTCCATTCCAAGCGTGCTTTTCAATTTGTTCTAAGACTTTTTTATCAAACGTAATTTCTTCACGGCTATATTTTTCAATCATTTTGTCTAAAAGATATTCGGCAAGCGGAATCTTATCTTCGAGACGTTCTCTTAGCGGAGGCAAAATAATTTCCATCGTATTGATGCGATAATACAAGTCTTCACGGAAGTTTTTATCGGCAACTTCTAGTTTTAAGTTCAAATTGGTTGCGGTAATAATTCTCACATTCAAAGGTCTTGCTTTTGTTTCGCCCAATCTTATTACGGTTTTGGTCTGAATAACTTGCAAAAGTTTTGATTGCAAATGAAGCGGTACATTTCCTATTTCATCCAAAAAAATCGTTCCGTTCTGCGCCATTTCAAAACGTCCCGCAGTATCCGTTTTAGCATCAGTAAAAGCACCTTTGGCATAACCAAACAATTCGCTTTCGAAAATATTAGAATTTAAAGAGCCCAAATCAACTGCAATAAACGGCTGATTTTTTCTTTCGGATTGTGTATGAATATGATGTGCCAGAACAAATTTTCCTGTTCCGTTTTCGCCCAAAATCAAAACATTAGCATCTGTTTTAGCCACTTTATCTGCCAACGAATAAGCCTTTTTTATAATTTCAGAACTGCCAACAAAAAAGTCCTCTTTTATCTCAACATCCTTAGTTTTCTTCTGTTCTTTTCGGGCTTTATCAACTGCTTGTTTTACCGATTCTAAAAGCTTTTTATTTTCCCAAGGTTTCAAGATATAATCAAAAGCGCCCGATTTTAAACCTTCAACAGCCGTTTCCACTTTTCCGAAAGCCGTCATTAGAATTACCACCGTTTTAGGCGAAAGCGTTTTTATTTCTTTCAATAAATACAAACCTTCCCTTCCATCTTCAAATCCTAATCTGTAATTCATGTCTAAAAGGACGACATCAATGGCATTTTTTGCCAATAATTCGACAATATTTTTTGGATTATTGAGGGTATAAATGTTTTCAAAATACTTTTTCAGATAGACTTTTGATGCAAAAAGAATGTCTTCCTGATCGTCGATGATTAAAATAGATGCGTTGGTCTTTTTCATTATTGTTCAGTTTTGGACGAAAGGTGTCCACTTATGGACAGTTTAATTTTTTATTTAAAAATAATCCCTTAAAAACAAGGTGTTTACAATGTTTAATTTACTGGCACGAAAATCACATTAGAACTTGTAAATCATTAATAATTAACCTCTTTCGGAAGTACAAATAACAAAATAAATAGCGATAAATTAAAAATAATTTATCTTAATTTTCAGACTTGTTTCTGCTGTTTCCGAAGGCATAAAAATTTTAAAAGAAATCAATCAAAAATTAAAACAGTCCAATTATGATTACAATTACAAAACTTTCAAAAGTATTTAGAACTGAGGAATTAGAAACCAAAGCATTAAGCGAAATTTCGTTAACTATCAATCAAGGCGATTTTGTATCGATTATGGGACCGTCTGGAAGCGGAAAATCGACTCTATTAAACATTATTGGACTTCTAGACAGCGCTTCTAGTGGAAGTTATAAGCTTCTTGATCAGGAAATGGTTGGCTTAAAGGAAAAATCTAGAGCGCAAGCCCGAAAAGAAAACATCGGATTCATTTTTCAGAATTTCAATTTAATTGACGAATTATCGGTTTTTGATAATATCGAATTGCCTTTGATTTATAATAATGTTCCATCTGCCGAAAGAAAATCGCGAGTAAACGAGATCGCAAAAATTTTAGGAATTGCGCACAGATTAAAACATTTTCCACAGCAGCTTTCAGGCGGACAGCAGCAGCGTGTGGCTGTAGCGAGAGCTTTAATCAATAATCCGAAAATTATTTTGGCCGATGAGCCAACAGGAAATCTAGATAGCAGAAACGGAAATGAGGTTATGGAATTACTAACAGATCTTCATGCCGGCGGTTCGACAATCTTGATGGTAACACACTCCGATTATGACGCTTCTTTCTCGCAAAGAACTATTTTAATGAAAGATGGCGAAATTCTTTCTGAAAAAGTAAATCATAGAAATGTGGACGTTTTGGTAACTGCTAACAACTAGTTTATGCTAAAGAATTGGATCAATATATTTATATATCAATTAAAGCATAATAAGCTTTTCAACATTTTAAATATTCTTGGCTTAAGTATCGGAATTGCAGGTCTAATCTTTGCGACTCTATACTGGAACGATGAATATTCTTATGATAAATGGAATCCCGAAAAGGATAAAACATTTATTGTTATGAATAATGTGGGAAAAGGAAATATTTTTGCGACAAACTCTGCGATTACAGCGCCACTTCTAAAATCGTCTACTCCATATGTAGATAATTATTGTTATTTCAATGACTATTACACCAAGGAAACCGTACAATATGATGGTAAAATAGAAATCATTGATAAAATCTTTTCTGCGCAAAAAAATTTCTTTTCTTTTTTTCCGTTTGAGTTCAAATATGGTAATCCAAAAACGGTGCTTCAAGAACCGCAAAGTATTGTTTTTTCAGAAGAAACCGCTTTTCATTTATTTAAAAATGAAAATCCAGTTGGCAAGCAAGTAAAATATGCCGATAAAATGTATGTTGTTCGAGGCGTGTACAGAATACCTGGAAAATCTGTAGTAATGCCAAGCGCAGTTACCAACAGCATTGAAGAAGATCTTGAAAAACAAAAAGATCATTGGGGCTTTAATTTTGGTTTAGTCATAAAATTGAACAAAAAGAGTGATGCTCCATTGGTAGCCAAATCTTTAGATGAAATATTTATAGAAAAAAACTATAAAAGACAAGCCAGAAAAGAAGGCATGACGCTTGAACTGTTTATTAAAACATACGGCGAGCCTTTGAAAACAATAGTAATTCCTTTTGAAAATTCCAGACTTATCACAGGTAGTTATCCATTTCCAGAAGGAACAGGAAACCTTCAATTTTTAAGAATATTAATGGGGTTATCCATTGTAATTTTATTACTCTCGATCGTTAATTATATCAATTTAGCTACGGCTAATGCCATTAAACGGGCAAAAGAAGTTGGCGTGAGAAAAATTATCGGCGCTACAAAGGGACAAATCGTGCTACAATTTGTATTTGAAACTGCTTTAACCATGCTTTTTGCTTTATTACTGGCACTCGTAATTGTCGAAGTTTCTTTGCCTTTTTACAATCAGTTTTTAAATAAAGAATTAGTTATTGCGGGATCTCAGTTTTATCTCCAGCTTGTTGTAATCTTTATCCTTGTAGTTATTGTGAGCGGTGTTTTTCCTGCAGTTTACATCTCAAATTTTGAAGTTTTAAATGTATTAAAAGGAAATTTTTCGCACAGTAAAAGCGGTTTATGGCTTAGGAACAGCATGCTTATTTTGCAATTTTCGATTGCTGTTTTCTTTATTATCGGTTCTATTGTTGTATATCAGCAAGTTCAATTTATGGTCGAAAAAGACTTGGGTTTTAACGGATCTCAAATAATGAACATCACTTTTAGAGCACAAAAGGACAAAGAACAATTTAAGCGATATCAAACTATAAAAGAGGAAATAAATAAAATTGAAGGTGTTGAAGCCGTTTCTGCTGGAGCCTTTGCTATTGGCGAAAATTGGTCTTCGAGAGGTGGTTTGCATTATAAAAACATTCCAGAAGTACTCATTCAGCAATTGGGCTCTGATTTTGGAATGCTGGAAATGTTGGGTGTTAAACTAGTAAAAGGGCGATTTCTTACCGAAAAACTGGCTTCTGACACGATTTCTAACGTTTTACTTAATGAAGTAGCAGTCGAAAAGATAAACGAAAAAAATCCTTTGGATAAAATCATTGACTGGCAAGGAGGAAAATACAAGGTTGTGGGAATCGTAAAAGACTTTCATTATTATGGTCTCGATTATGAAATAAGTCCAATGATTTTCTTTCATATCAATACCCAAAAATGGACACAAGGTAATATTGAATCTATTTCAGTAAAAATTTCACCAAAAAACATGCAGCAAACTATATCGGAACTTAAGGCATACTGGTCTAAAAAAGTTGATTCTGAATATCCTTTTGAGTACAATTTCTTGGATAAAAATTTTGCGAGAACCTATAGAAAATATGAAGATCAGAGAAATTTATTTGCTTTATTGAATATTGTTGTAATTCTAATTGCCGTTTTTGGACTGTTTGCACTAGCTTCTTTTTCTATGGAAAGAAGGTTAAAAGAAATTGCAATCAGAAAAACGCTGGGCGCCGAAACCAATATTTTACTGAAAGAGCTATCCAAACAATATGTAATCTTCTGTATACTTGGTTTCTTTATCGGAATTGTTCCTGCTTATTTATTATTGCAGAAATGGCTTAAAAATTTCCCGTTCCGAATAGATATCACTCTCCTACCCTTTTTTCTTGCTTTTGTGTCGCTGCTTTTTCTTACGCTGACAATAGTTTTAGTAAAAGCCTATCAAGTAACAAAAGTAGATGTTTTAAAATACTTAAAATACGAGTAAGATGCTTAAAAACTGGACAAATATTTTTGTTTATCATATAAAAAACAACAAATTCTTTACAGCCCTAAATATATTGGGATTGAGTATAGGAATTGCGGGTTTGATCTTTGCAATTCTATACTGGAATGACGAACATTCTTATGACCAATGGAATCCTGAAAAAGACAAAATCTTCATTGTAATGAACGATTTTGGCGGAGGAAATATCTGGACAACAAACTCTCCAATTCCAGGCAGAATGCTTAATGCAACTACTTTCTATTTGGATAAATACTGTTATTTTAGAGTAAATTACACTACTGAAACTATTCAATACAAAGGAAAAATCGAATTGATTGACAAAATCTTTTCGGCCGAAAGAAGTTTCTTTTCTTTCTTTCCTTTTGAGTTTATTCAAGGAAACGCTAAAACGGTTTTCGCTGATCGCAACAGTATGGCCCTTTCGGAAGAAACTGCAGCACGCATTTTTAAGAATGAAAACCCAATTGGAAAACAAGTAAAATATGCAGATCACATTTTTGTTGTTCGCGGTATTTACAAAATGCCTAAAAAATCATCGGTAATGCCTGCGGTAATTACTCCTGTTGTAGAAGAGGAATTAGAACAAAACAAAGATAATTGGGGCTTTAGTTACGGATTAATGTTAAAGCTTAAAAGACCAAGCGACACTACAGCCGTTATTCAAAATTTAGACAAAATATTTCTTGAAGACAATTACAAAAAACAGGCAAAATCAGAAGGTTTATCGCTGGAACAATTTATTAAACAATACGGAGATCCTATAAAAGCAAGGCTTCTTCCGTTTACAAAAGCAAGACTTCAGCAGGGCAATTATGCTTTTCCTGAAAAAAACGCCAATTTACAGTTCTTAAAAATAGTAATGGGCTTATCGATCCTAATCTTAATTTTATCAATTGTCAATTATATCAATATGGCTACGGCAAATGCTGTAAAACGAGCCAAAGAAGTTGGTGTTCGCAAAATAGTGGGTGCTACAAAATCTCAGATTATAGCTCAGTTTGTATTTGAAACTACACTCATAACGCTGTTTTCTGTTCTGCTAGCCATGGTAATTGTCGAGCTTTCGCTGCCTTTCTACAATACGTTTTTAGATAAAAACTTAGTCTTGATTGGAACTCAATTTTACCTTCAGCTAATTATAATTTTCTTTGTCGTTATATTGGTTTCTGGGATTTTCCCTGCGGTTTACATTTCCAATTTTGAAACTTTAAAAGTGCTAAAAGGCAATTTTTCTAGAAGTAAAAACGGAGTTTGGCTGCGTAACGGAATGCTGGTACTGCAATTCTCTATTGCTACGCTTTTTATCATTGGATCATTTATTGTTTACAAACAGGTAAATTATATGATTGCCAAAGATTTAGGTTTTAACGGAGCTCAAGTTATGGATATTACTTTTAGACCTGTAAAAGGTAAAATTCAGTATGAAAGATATAAAACTATCAAACAAGAACTTTCAAAAATTAAAGGTATTGAAGCGGTCTCTACTGGCGTATTTTCTATCGGAAGCAATGAAAATTCTTGGCAAGGACTTCATTATAAATCTAATAAAGAAGTTATTACACAGCAAATGTCGGTTGATTTTGGTCAGTTAGATTTACTCGGAATCAAAATATTGAAAGGAAGAGATTTAAACAATAAACTGGCAACCGATAGTATTTCGAGCGCTTTATTAAATGAGACTGCGGCAAAAACACTTATGGAAAAAGACCCGATAAATAAGGAAGTTGTTTTTGGCGGACAGAAATTTAAAGTTGTTGGAATTGTCAAAAACTTCCATTATATCGGAATGGAATATAATGTGGCTCCCATGATTTTCGTTCACATTAAATCCTTTTCATGGGTGGAAAATGATTTGCGATTTATTTCTGTTAAAATATCACCTACAGAAATGCCCGAAACTATCGCTGCTATTCAGAAATTCTGGAAATCTAACGTCGATCAGGAATATCCATTTGAATATGATTTTGTAGATAAAAACTTTGCTCGAACATACAAAAAGTATCAGGATCAGAGAAATTTGTTTGCCTTGCTTAATATTGTCGTTATTCTAATAGCTGTTTTTGGTCTGTTTGCTCTCGCTTCGTTTTCTATGGAAAGACGATTAAGAGAAATTGCCATCAGAAAAACGCTTGGCGCCGAAACCAATATTTTGCTAAAAGAATTGTCAAAACAGTACGTGATTTTCTGCGCAATTGGTTTTTTAATCGGAATTGTTCCCGCTTATTTATTAATGCAGAAATGGCTTGAAAACTTTGCCTCTCGAATAGACATTCCTGTTCTGCCGTTTATAATTGCTTTCGTTTCGCTATTGTTTCTAACCCTTACAATTGTTTTGGCAAAAGCTTACCAAGTAACAAAAGTGGATGTTTTAAAATATTTAAAATACGAGTAATTAGTTTTTTTTTTATTTCACGCAGATTTAAAAGGATTTTGGCAGATTTTAGCAGACTATTTTTTGATTAAAAAAATCTGCCAAAATCTACAACTCGAGCGATAGCCAACAGATGAAGCAAATCTGCGTGAAACTAACCCCAAAGCAAAAACACCAATAAGATGCTTAGAAACTGGATCAATATATTTATATATCAAATTAAACACAGTAAATTATTTACTGCTCTCAATATTCTCGGATTATCAATTGGAATTTCAGGTTTAATTTTCGCGCTTCTTTATTGGAACGACGAACATAGTTACAATGCCTGGAATCCAGAAAAAGATAAGGTTTATCAGGTTTTGGTTCAGCTGGGTGACATGCCGGCAGTTGCCGAAAACTCGGTTCGATTAAAAGCATATTTAGAAAATGATTCTAATGTGGAGACAATCGTTTATGCAGACGATTGGTATCAGAAAGACAAAATAATCTATAAAGGAAAAAAAGAATTTACAGATAAAATTATCAATGTGGAAAGTGGTTTCTTTTCTCTTTTTCCATTTAAAATAATTCAAGGAAATAGCTTTTCGGCTCTAAAAGAAAGCTCAAGTGTGGCAATTTCGCAAAATATTGCAAAAAGATTGTTCGGCACCGAAAACCCTATTGGCAAACAGATTAATTGCCTATCAGAAACGTTCACTGTCAAAACTGTTTACAGCATTCCAGGAAATTCTTCAATCGCCCCGACAGTAATTGTCAATAAAATGAAAGATTTAGTCGATTTGAGCAAAAACCAAGGTTTGTTTGTTTTAAAAATACTTTTAAAGGTTAAAGATCCCTCAAAAATTGAGAGTACCAGGACAATGCTCGAAAAAGTATACTATGACGAAATTATTGTAAAAAACTCGAAAGAAGCTGGAATGTCTCCTGCTGAAATGGAAAAGAAAATTGGCCATTTTAAAGTCTTTATGGAACCGCTGTCTGAATCTAGATTACATTCTATATTAGACGGTTATCCAGAAGGAAGAGGCAATTATCAATTTCTCTTAATAATGGCTGGATTGTCTATTTTGATCTTGACTTTATCAATTGTCAATTATATTAACATGGCAACAGCAAACGCCATTAAACGTGCTAAAGAAGTTGGAATACGAAAGATTCTTGGAGCTTCAAAAAGCAAAATTGTTTTACAGTTTATTTTTGAAACGGCTTTAATTACCTGCTTTTCTATTTTATTGGCATTGGTCATTGTTGAGTTAACGCTTCCTTACTACAATAATTTTCTTGGTAAAAATCTAACGATCATAAATGCCCAATTCTACTTGCAACTTGTTATTATCTTTAGTATTACAATTTTAGCAGCTGGCTTATTTCCTGCACTTTATGTTTCTAATTTTGAAACGATAAATGTATTAAAAGGTAATTTTGAAAGAAGTAAAAATGGCATTTGGCTTCGTAACGGAATGCTAGTCTTTCAATTCTCGATTGCTGCATTTTTTATCATTGGCTCTAACATAGTTTATAAACAAATAGAATATTTAAGCAATAAAGATTTAGGTTTTAAAGGAGATCAAGTTATTGCTGTTTCTTTAAATTTTCCTTCGTCTTATTTTGAAGGAGAGGCAAACACTAAGAGAATTTATAATCGATACAATACGATAAAAGAAGAGTTATCAAAGCTAAACGGTATTTCTAAAGTTTCGACAGGACTGCTTGCATTTGACGGAAATGATAATTCTTTGTGGCCAGTCTGGTACAAAGAGGAACTCTTTAAACAAAAAGCAATTGGAATAGATTATGGAATGCTAGATCTGATGAACATAAAAATCATTCAAGGACGTGACTTTAATACAAAACTAG
This sequence comes from Flavobacterium tyrosinilyticum, assembly GCF_023656565.1. GTDB lineage: Bacteria > Bacteroidota > Bacteroidia > Flavobacteriales > Flavobacteriaceae > Flavobacterium > Flavobacterium tyrosinilyticum. Next base: position 1,080,161 of record NZ_JAMOKG010000002.1, on the reverse strand, counting down.
CTTCAGATACGGTAAATTCTGTTTTGATAAATGAAACAGCATTAAAACTGATGAATATTAAAAATCCGATTAACAGCGAAATTAGAATTGGCAATCAACCCATGAAAATTATTGGAGTTGTAAAAGATTTCAATCTTCTAAGCCCAGAATCCAGTATCGTACCAATGACTTTCTATCATATTAAATCTTTGGATATGGCTGCAGAGATGAACGTTGTTTACATAAAACTAAAGCCAGAAAACATACAAAACACCATTGCAGGCATTGAAAATTTTTGGAAAGCAAAAGTAGATTCCGAAAATCCTTTTCAATATGATTTTGTTGATAAGCAATACGCCAGAACTTATGAGTCGTATGTGAAACAAAACAACTTGTTTTCACTATTAAATATTGTCGTAATTCTAATTGCTCTTTTTGGATTATTTGCTTTAGCCTCTTATTCCATTCAAAGGAGAATGAAAGAAATAGCGATTCGAAAAACTTTGGGCGCAGAAACCAATATCTTATTAAAAGAATTGTCTAAACAATATGTAGTTTATTGTGCAATAGGTTTTCTTATTGCTGTATTTCCTGCTTATATTTTATTGCAGAAATGGCTGAATAATTTTGCTTTTAGAATCGAAATTCCGATGCTGCCATTTCTACTTTCCTTTTTGCTTTTATTATTTCTAACCTTATGCATTGTTTTAGCAAAAGCGTATCAGGCAACAAAAGTAGATGTCCTGAAATATTTAAAATATGAATAATTAGTTTTGAGTTTTTTTATTTCACGCAGATTTGATAAGATTTAAGCGGATTAGGCAGATGTTTTTTAGATTTTAAAAATCTGCTAGAATCTGTAAAATCTGCGTGAAACTAATCCCACAAAGCACGCTTTGTATTAATGTGTTTAAGTATTTAAAATACGAATAATTAGTTTTGAGTTTTTGTAAAAAGCTGTGCAAGTCTGAGCCCTTGCACAGCTTTTTTTATGAAATTATATTCCGTTAGGAATATCTCGTCGGTAGAAAAAAAATCGTTTTAAAATTTCCTTTGCATTGTCTGAAGCTACAAGCAATCCGCCACTCATCATGATAATGTCTTTGAGAACCAGACGGCCTCCGACAGAAAGATACGGAAAACCAAATTCTGGTGTTGGAAAATCTCCGCCCAAATTCGGCACGTAAACTTCTGGTGTTGTGATTAAAAACGATAAAGTCACAAATGCCATTCCGAACGTTAGAAGTCCGCCCACAAAGCCTATTTTAGGAAACCAAATTCCTAAAAGAACCAACAAGCCAATGGTCACAATAACAGTTCCTAATCCGTAAGAGAAAATATAAGTTCCGTTGGCTTCATGCCATTTAATATTTTTCTCCAGAGTTTTACCTTCAACGTTTTTGTAAAGTTTGTAGGCTTTGACGGTTTTACCATCTTCATTCACAACTTGTTTATTGGCATCTTTATAAAAGAAACTCATAAACGGACTATTCGCAACTAGCGGAACAATTCCGTCAGCTTCATATTTGAACGCTTTTAATCCGCCAATCCATGCCATTACAACAAATATGGCAATTCTTAAAAAGTGAATAAAGTTGTTTTGTCCACCAGCAATAAATCGTATAAATTTTTCCATTTTGATTCTATTTTAAATACATACCAAAATTACTATACTGCTATCTGGATAAAAATGGACTAAAAGGAGTTTTCATGGACTATTTTGCCACGATAGAAATGCCGACTTCTTTTCTGAATTCTTTAGGAGAAATGCCCACACTTTTCTTGAAATATCGGCTGAAATAAAATTCGTCTTCAAAATTAAGATCGTCTGCGATTTCTTTTATCGTCTTCGTTGTTAAATGCAACTGTTTTTTGGCTTCCAAAACAATGCGATCCTGAATAAGCTGAGAAGGCGATTTTCCGAAATGCTTTTTGATTCTTTTACTGAAAGTATTTACACTTAAATTGTATTTAGAAGCATAAAAAGCGACTTCTTTGGCTTCAAGAAAATGAGTGTCTAGCAAATACTGAAATTTCAAAATATCAGCATTTCCAATAAATTCCTGAATCTGTGGTGACATTTTGAGCTGTTTTTCTTTACTGCTCAAGGCGAGAATAACCTGCAAATAGGACTTTAAAATTGAATTATCATAATCCAGTTCAGAGTCTTCTACCCTTTTCATTCGTTCCATAATGCTCGTGATTTCTTCGTAAATAAAATCGGAAACCGTTACAAAAGGTTCGCTATAAATATCATTGAATAAAATTCCGTTGCAGGCCACTTCTTTTTTATGGTATTCAATGCAATAAAAATCGCCATGAAAACTGAGAACATTTATAAAAGATGCAGTCGAGCTTTTCCATTGCAATAACTGATATGGCGTTAAGAACAAAAGACATTTTCCTTGGCATTCGTAATCGGTTAAATCAACAGAAAAAGCCGCTTTTCCATCAAACATTAAAATGTTGTAATACGGCTCGTTGATTCCCTTTTCAAGAAAAGAAGATTGTTTCAGTTCGATTTTCATTTTACTAAACTACAATGTAATTGGAATATTCAGTCCTAATTTTTCTACTCCCATTGCGACAACGGTTCTAAATCTCTTAACATTTTTATTCGCAAAAAATAACTCTCTTGTAAGCTTTTCATAATCTGCCATTGATTTTGCTATAATTACTAAAACAAAATCAGATTCACCAGTAACGTAATAGCATTGTTGTACAGCCAAACAAGATACAAATAACTTTTTGGTTTCATCAATCAAATCGATTTGTTCATTTTCCAAAAATACTTCAACAATTAAGGTAACAGGATTTCCTAGGGCTTCTCTCTCTAGAATTGAAATATCTTTCTTGATTATGCCTTCTTCACGCATTCTTTTTTTATTCTTCGCTGTACTGCAGCAGCAGATAAACCAATTGTTTCTCCAATATCTCGTTGCGGAGTTAAATTATTTTTTTGAAGGATTTCTAGTATTTCTTTATCAAAACTATCCATAAATGAAACAAAATTGCAAATTCGTCTTCAAATTTAAACAAAATAACCTTTAAAAATGATGCAATTTTGCATTCTATAAATTAATAATGAACACAAAAATGAGTAAATCAATATTTAAGGGATTTCTTTTGGCTATTATAGCGGCCATATTTTGGGGAATTTCGGGAACGTTTGGACAATTTTTATTTCAAGAAAGACGAATAAATGTAGAATGGTTAATTACGGTTAGAATGTTAGTCTCAGGAATTATACTTTTATTTTATTCAAAAATAAGTCAAAAAACTGCTTTATTTGAAATCTGGAAATCTAAAAAAGATGCTTTTCAATTATTACTATTTAGCATTGCCGGAATGCTTTCTGTACAATACACCTATTTCGCTGCAATAAAACATTCTAATGCTGCAACTGCTACCATATTGCAATTCTGTGGCCCAATTATCATTGCCGTTTACTTAGCCTTAAAATTTAAGAAACTACCCAAAGCAAAAGAAACATTAGCTATTATACTTGCCGTAACTGGAACGGTACTCTTAGTAACGCATGGCAATCTTAATAAACTAGCTATTTCTGGAACTGCTTTATTTTTCGGACTTAGTTCTGCAGTTGCTTTGGCCATTTATACGTTACAACCAGCTAAATTGCTTCATAAATATAAACCTTCAGTCGTAATTGGTTGGGGAATGTTTTGCGGTGGTTTTGCCTTTAGCTTTATCAAAGCTCCTTGGCAAATAGAAGGACAATGGGATTCACTTACCTTTTTATATACCGCTTTAATAATTGTATTTGGAACTTTAATTGCATTTACATTCTATCTTAATTCCGTGAAAATTATTGGAGCTCAAAAAGCCAGTTTATTAGCATCTGCTGAGCCACTTGCTGCCACTATTTTAGCTGTTTATTGGCTTAAAACACCTTTCTCTGTGATTGACTGGATGGGAAGTTTATTAATAGTTTCGACTGTCTTTTTGTTGAGTAAAAGCACTGAAAAGAAAGCTATCTTAAAAACCGATTTAGACTAATCTTTAACTTTTTAAAGAAATAGCACCAAAAATGTCCCAGAAAGTTAGCTTTTCTGGGAGCATTTTAAGTTGAACAATTCTAATTTATTCAAAGCTGGTTTCGTAATATATTCCTCTTTAATTCAGGAAACAAGAATGCACTGGAAGTTGGTACAATTCTTCAAAATCTACTCCAATAAGATTTAGGCTTTTAAAAAATGTTTTGGCTTTATTTTTTGCCTGTTTATTCAATCCTGTATAAAATATTTCATTACCATTCTTCTTTTGGTTTATTATAGAAAACACTTCTGGATTAACTATATTAAGAACCTTTATAACATGAGCTTCCGGCAAAAGAGAAGCAATAATTTCAGGTGATGATTTTGAATTTGGCTTCAAGCATTCTAAACTAAAAATAGGATTGCTCTCGTATATAATTACTTTTTCGTTCATATCTGGCAAATCTGTCAAGAATAATCCAACATCTTCACGCGGAATAAACACTATCAAAATGCTGGCTTTTGCAGCTTCATCTTTGCTAACCAATTTTACGTTCTCTCCCAAAGTCTGCGCCATATCTTTAAACTGACGATTTTCGCGTGTAGAACTTAATAATACCTGATGCCCAGCCCCTACCGCACGGTTCACAAAATCCATTGTAAAACTACATAAACCAATTACCCCTACCTTCATACGTTTTGCATTTTGCTTTTAACCTTATAACGCAAATATAGCGGTACAAAGTACTATAAGACTTATTTTTGCTGTGCCAATAAATCTACAACGTTGTAGATTTAAAACTACAAACGGCAAATTGTGATTTATGTTTGCTAAGTTTGTTCTATAATTTAGTCAGATGCCAAAAATAGCGGTTCATATTTTGCGTTACTGTTGTTTTCTGCTTTTGCTCATTACAACCAAAATGGCCTGCCAAGAAAACTACTCGGCGAGATGGTACACTGCAGATAATAACGAGCTGCAGCAGAATAGCATAAAAGCAATTGTTCAGGGCAAACACAATTTTATATGGATGACGACCGAAAATGGCATTGTCCGATATGACGGAAATAATTTTCTTGTTTTTAATTCTTCCAACACCTCTTTAGAACATACCCGTTTTACAGATATTTTTGGAAGCATCGAAAAAGACAGTCTTACCAGTTTTAACGAAAGCAAAAAAGAGCTTGTCTTTATCCGAAATGGCAAAGTCCAAATACTCAAAAAAAGCGCTAGCAATTCTAGTTTAGTGCGAAACGGCAGACGTTTCTTTTTTCACGACGGTCTTCCCTCAAACTATAGCATTAATGAGCGTGAATCTTATTATATCAGATTATCTAATGGAAATATATTTTTTATAGATAATCAAAAGGTCGAATTATGCGATTCTAAAATGAAAAGCATTTCTAAAACTGCCTTTCAAAACGATAATGTTTTTAATTTTTTTGCAATCGACAATTCTCTTTTCTATCTCGCAGATAATGGCGATTACTACTGTTTTTCTAAAAAAGGCAAATCTTCTGGAAAGCTAAATGCATTAGTTTCAAAAAACAATCGTAAACTATATTGGAATATTACGACAGGACAGGTTTTTCTTTCTATAAAAAACAAAATCTATCAGCTAAAAAATCAAAATGACCATTTAACAGCCCAATTAATTGTCGAATACAGAGATTTTGAAACAAGTAATATTATCGCTATTTATTTTGACCAGAAAAACAAAAAACTGTATTTAGGAAGCGGTACAAACGGATTGTGTATTATTTCTTTTCCTGTGTTTAAAACAGTAACCAAAAACAAAGGAAAAGCTGAAGTTTACTATGCTGCACAAGCTTTTAGCGACAGTACCGTCATCACTTCTGAAGGGCTGATTATTAGCAATAAAGGAGTTCTTAACAGTATTCCTTTTCCTAAGAGCGTTTATCTGGATGAAAGAATAAACATCGCTCTTGATGACGAAAAAAATATCTGGATCAGCCGGGGAATGAAAATACTTTGTTATCTGAAAAAATCAGCATATAAAGAATATCGCACCTACCCTTTTGATCAAAACCCGAAAACAATATTTAAAGATAACAGCAATACCATCTGGGTTGCTTTGAGTCTGGACGAGTTTCACAAGCCCAAATTATATTCCATAAAAAATGGAGTTTCGAAGCTTGAAGCAGTTTTGAAAAACAACATTAATTATATTGTCCAGCAAAACAATATTCTGTACTTGGCTGGAGATAACGGTTTGTTTCTTTATAATCTAAAAACCAAAAAGTTAGATTTTGCAAAAAATACCGAAAAAATAAATATTCGAAGTGTCTTTATAGACAGTAAGCAAAAAATTTGGCTCACCACATACGAAAAAGGCTTTTTTCTGTATGAAAACCAAATGCTGCATTCTTTTCCAACAGATGAAGAGCATTATCTTAACACGACACACTGCATCATTGAAGATAAAAATAATTTTTTCTGGATATCTACCAACAAAGGACTTTTTCAAGTTTCTAGAAAAGCGCTTCTTCAATATATTAAAAATAAAAACACCGTTATTTACTACCATCAATACACTAAATCGGATGGTTTCCTGATTAACGAATTTAATGGTGGATGCCAGCACTGCGGCAATTTTCTAAAAAATAATGATATCGTTTTTCCGTCCATGAATGGCATCGTATTTTTTAATCCTTACAAAGTAGCTCCTTTACTGCCTGGCAAAGAACTTTTTATTGACAGGATTGTTTTGGATCAGAAAACAATTGATCCAAAAGACACCATTGTTTTAAACAACAACTTTCAAAGGGTTAGTTTTTTGGTTTCTTATCCTTATTATGGCAATCCTAAAAATCTGGCTATCGAAGCAAAAATGGACAAAATTGGCAGTGATCACTGGGAACGATTAAAAGCTGACAAATCGATATCTTTTACCACGCTTCCTCCTGGAACTTATAAACTTACCTTTAGAAGTTTATCTGGTTTTAATGCCAATTACGCCTACAAAACTGTAATTCTTGTTGTGCCTGCAAAATTTTACCAGACGATCTGGTTTGCCATTCTCTGCGGTATTCTGGCCGTTGGTTTTGTAATTTCGATCTGGCATATCAGATTGTATTATCAAAGAATGAAAAGAAGACAGCTGGAAGAAGTAATTGCGAAAAAAACCAAAAAATTAGCCTCTACGGTTAAAAAGCTTGAAAAAACGGAAAACAATCTAAAACAAGAAATTAAACAGCACGAAATGCTGGTTAAAAGTGTGAGCCACGATATAAAAAGTCCGTTAAAATTCTTGTCTTCTTCTATAAAACATATTTCGGAAAACAGCAGTATTCAAGACGACCAACGCCTCAAACAGCAATTAACGACCTTACAGACTTCGACATCTCAGCTTTATGAATATGTAGAAAATCTAATAAAATATTCTTCTATTTTTATTGAAGGAAAAAAACTGGAAGACGAGAGTTATTCTTTGCATGAATTGATCGAAGAACGAATCCAGATTTTTGAAAAGATTGCAGAAGCAGAAAACGTTTCTATTGCCAATAATGTAGAAAAAGGTTTTTGTGTGAGAACCAACAAGAAAGCGCTTTCTATTATCATTCATAATCTGATTGATAATGCCATAAAAAACACCAAAAACGGAAGAATTGAGCTCTTATGCACGATTCAAGAAAATATTCTGACTTTAAAAATTATAGATAATGGTAAAGGAATGAGTAAAGAACTTATTGATTATTACCATAATTTTTATAAAAACCCAATTTCAAAAAATTACCATCTCGGACTTCATATGATTATCGAACTTCTTATTCTTATTGAAGGGAATATTAACATTATTAGTGATCTTGATAAAGGAACTACAATCGAAATTATGGTAGAATACAACTAACTCTGAAACGTATTATATAAATTAATGAGTTCTACCAGATTATTGACTTTTAATTTCTCAAAAACCCTCGCTTTGTAAGTACTCACGGTCGACATGTGAATATTGAGTTTGTTTGAAATTTCTAAATTACCATTTCCTTGAACCAGTAAATCTGTAATTTGAAGTTCTCTTTTAGACAAACCTTCCAACGGATTTAAAGTCTTTTTACTCGTCTGAATATTTACTAGTTTACTAAATAATTCAGAAGAAATATACGTTCCAGACTCGAAAATTGAAGTAATAGCAAACATGATTTTTTCTTCACTGCACAATTTGTCTACATAACCGTTGGCACCAGAAGAAAGATATTTTAAAGCATATTGTTCTTCTTCGTGCGCTGAGAAAATCAATATTTTCACCTCGGGCTGAATGGCTCTTATATCGGTTATCATATCAGTGCTTTTTCCGCCTGGAATATTGATATCTAAAATCACTAAGTCAAAAGGGAGATTTTTTAAAAGTGCAATCGCTTCAAAGAAATTTTCAGCATTCGAAATGGCAACATCATCAAATTGTCGCTCCAAAATCATGGCCACTCCATTTCGCACTACCAAATGATCATCAACTATTAAAATTTTCTTTGTCATCTTCTATTTCTTCGTAAATCCTTTTCTGGTCATTTCTCCCCAACCTTTAGTCCCCATCATTTTTTCTTTATAACCAATTAACGCCGCATAAACTGTAAGCGGATGAAAGTAAAACGGCTCAATAAAAGCGGCCATTAGTAATTTGAAAAAATCGGCCTGTTTTGGGTATTTATGATAGGTTTTTTCTTCGCTGTACAAAGCAATCACCGAAAAGAACACTGCAAAGGTATACACAAAAAGCAGCAGCAAAAAGAAAAAATGCCAGTTTAGCAACCCGAATACTATAAATACAGCGGTTATAACCAAACCGATGAATTCTATTGCAGGCGCTAGAAACTCAAACAGAGTCCAATACGGCACGCTTAGCATTCCTAATAATTTATATTTTGGATTTAAGAACATTCCGCGGTGAATGCTTAATGTTTCTATAGTTCCTCTCATCCAGCGGGAGCGTTGTTTTTTGAATATTTTGAAATCCTCGGGCGCTTCGGTCCAGCAAAGCGGATCTGGAATATAACTCACCGAATAAGGCAGTTTATTGTCGAGCATATAACGGCGCATTCTGACAATGAGTTCCATGTCTTCTCCAACCGTTTTGGTGCTGTACCCGCCAGAAAGAATGGCTATTTCTTTGTCAAAAGCTCCAAAAGCACCACTAATAAGTAATAAACCATCTAATTTTCCCCAAGCCATTCGGCCTAAAAGAAAAGCTCTTAAATATTCTAAAACCTGAATTCTCGAGAGCATCACATCTGGAACATTTACTTCCACCAAGCGTCCGTTTTTAATTACACATTGATTGGCAATTCGCACCACTCCTCCTGTTGCAATAATTCGTTTTCCGTACGATTCTAAAAATGGTTTTGCGAGTTTTAAAAGCGAATCTTTATCTAAGATACAATCGACATCGATACAAACTACGTAAGGATTTTGGGCAATATTAAGTCCGACATTTAAGGCATCGGCTTTACCCCCATTTTCTTTGTCAACGACAATCAGTTTTTTGAAAGCGGCATTTTTAGAAGTGTAAATTCCTCTGATTTTTTTGGTTTCAATCTGCGGATGAAAATCCAAATCAGTCAAAACCAAATCGTAGGTTTTGGTTAAGATTTCCATCGAATTGTCTTTACTTCCGTCGTTGACCACAATAACCTGATAATTGTTGTAATTCAGTGAAAGCAGCGATTTTACATTTTCTTCGATAGTTAAACCTTCATTATAAGCCGGCGCAATAAGCGAAAGTTTTGGTGCGAACTCGCTGGTTAACAAAACCTCATAATCTACAAAGCTGTTTCGTTTAAGGTATTTTCTAAGCTCTTTTGTAGAAATATAAGCCAACATTAAATAAGAAGATATGATTAGTATGGCGTAACCCAATATAAGGAGTATATATACATCCAAAAACCACGTTATTTCAGTATTAAAAAAAGTCATTTTCTTATAATATTATGGTGTTAAGGTCTGTAAAAGACTCTGTGCTTTGTATTTAATTACAGTATTTGATGTATTGTCTGCCAAATGAACAACATAAGGAAGCTTTTGTGTTAGTTTAAGTTCTTTTATCAGTTTTAAACCAAGTGCAATTACAGTCGTATTTTGCGATTCTAACAAATGTTCAATTCCTTCTCTATCACCAATATCGTGTTTTTTAAAAGCACCAATGATATTTAACTGCATCCAATCGTCAATAGGATCTGAATGTTCTACAAGATATTTTATGCTTTCAGTGCCTTCAAGTTTAATAGCCGCATTTAGTGCTACAATTTTTAATGTTTTCTTTCTGGCTTTAGAATAAACAATAATCTGATCAAAAGCTTCATTGATATTAAACTCTGCCAGTTCGGTGATTCCTTTGCATTTTACCTCCCATTTCAGGCTTTTCAATTTTTTGAATGAATCTTTTATCAGTCCAGAATCTTTATAAAAATGTTCTAATTTTTGAGCATAAACACCTTCATAGTTTTTATGCAGATTGATAAGAGATTCTGTCAAAACTTCTCTGAAAAAAGAAGTGTCAAAAAGAACTAGGAAATTTTTGTCCTTCTTTACTTCGGCAAACGGAACATCTTCAAAAATAACAGCCGACAATATCTTATCTATTATTACACTGTATTCTTTGCTTAGACGTTCTCGCTTTATTTTACCGTTTCTGCTGGCAACAATAATAAGATATAGAATAAGTGAAGCCGCTATGAACAGATAAATCGAGAAAGTAAGAAAAGGCACTTCCCACTGACCTTGTTTATATAGTTCCCAGATTTCAGTCATTATTAAAAACGTTTTGTTACAATTAACTGCACATTAAACTTGTTTCTATATTCGCCAGGTACATATTCCTCATCTTCATAAAGGAAAATCGGGCGTACAAAGAACGAATCGCCAAAACGATGCTGATACTGAATTCCAATTCTATACGCTTTTAGAGGTTGCGTAAAATTATTGTATAGATACAAATAAGGAACGTTTCCGTATTGCAATTCCAGTCTGATAAGACGTTCTTTTTCTTCGTTTACACGCTGCACACTTAAAACATGAGAAAACAATTCGTTCGAAGTATCATAATAAGGTCTGTAAGCAAAACTATAAATTCCGGCGTTATAGGCCACTTGTCCAGTAAGCAGCGTAATATCGTCGGTATCAAAATGCATAAATCTTGCGCCAAGCGAAAAATCAAAATGTTTCTGTGGCTTAAAATAATATTCTAAACCTGCTTTGGCTACAGGAAATATAGTTTCTCCTGTTGATATCCCAGCATTTGCATACAAATAGCTTTTGTTTGAAAAGGTTTGATAGAAATCGGTTTCAAATAACATTTGAGTTTCATTGCTCACATTTCCAATATTTGCCCTTCCTACAATTGCCGATTTGCTGAATTTATGCGAATACTCTGCATATCCATAATGAAATGGAGATTGACCAGGATCTGAGGTTGAAATATTAAGATAAGAAAACGAAACAGCATTTTTTGCTTTACGCCCAATAAGCGTACGGATTCCTCTGAAAGCCTGCGTGCTATTATCTATATAAGATGCTTTTTCTATCAAATCTAAGGCTTCCTGATCGCGGTTTAATTTCTCCAGACAAGTTGCTTTAATCTTCAAAACATCAACCGATTTTGGATCAATGGCCAGATATTTATCGCAATACGAAATGCATTTTTCATAATCTTCTGTCCAAAAATAGACATTTACAAGTGCTTGTAAAGCTTCGAGATTCGGATTATTTCGGTCTGCCATTGGAGACAAAATTTTGATAGCAGTTTTATATTCTTTTTTCCAGCTGTAAATGCGTCCGGTATAAATTTGTATATCTTCGTTTTCAGGATATTTGGCGCGTAGAGGTTCTATAATCGATAAAGCTTTATCGTAGTTTTCTTTTTCGACTTCGCGCTTCACATTGGCCAAAGCCTCGTCTATATTGATTTCTTGTCCAATTGCAACAGAAGAAATAAAAAGCAGGAAAATAGAATAATAAATAAACTTCATCAGATTCGGGTTTTTAGTAGTTTATTAATCCTCACTAAAAGTACAGCCGGACTTACTGGTTTAGCAATAAATTCGTTTGCTCCAATATCAAAAGAGTCAAGCTCGGTCTGCTCAACTCCCGAAGAAGTCAATATAATAACAGGAGTATCAGATTTAAGGTTCTCTCTGACGTGTTGCGTAATTTCCATTCCGCTAACACCCGGCATGTTTATATCAGTCAATATTAAGTCATAGTTTTCTTTTTCGATTGCGTCCAACGCCTCTTTACCATCAGAAAACTGGTCAACACTAAATCCTTTCGACTCTAAGAAAAAAGATAACGATTTGCGTAGGATATCATTATCTTCGGCTACAATAATTCTCATTTTTTATTTTTTTATCTGGGGATATTCAAAATTATAACTTCTTATTTATAAAGCTACTGCATATTTCTTTTATATCATAGCTCTTTTAAAATTTTAACGACTTCTTCAATTCCGCAGTGAAAAATATTCACTTTATCTAATGTTTCCGCAGTAAATTCGCCAGATGACGCTTCTACTTCGATAATGGACAGACAATTGCTCAAATCCTGGAGCATAAATATATCCATGCTTGATTTCATATTATGCGCCAGTTTTTTTACATTTTCGTAATCGGCATTCTTAAATGCTTCTTCTAACTGTGCCACCTGACTTGGAATTTTTTCTATAAAAAGATCTATCATATCATTTCTAAATTCAGAATCGCCTCCAGACATTTCATCCAAAAAAGACATATCAATAATTCTCTTATGAGTCACATTGTGATCTGGCGTCATTACTGTTTTTATCGCTTTTAAAAGAACAGATTGTTTAAATGGTTTTGGTACATAAGCATTCATTCCTACTTTGTAGCATCGCTCCTGCTCGCCTACCAGAGAATGTGCCGTCATGGCAATAATTGGAATACTGGAATTCATCTCGTTTCGAATATATTCTGTGGTTTGATAACCGTCTTTAACAGGCATCTGCAAATCCATTAAAACCAAATCATATTCGTTTTGAGACAAAAGCTCGATGCCTTCTTCGCCATTTTGCGCAATATCCAAATCAAAACCAAAATTATTAATGACGCTTTTTGCAAGCTTTTGGTTTAAAACATTGTCTTCGCAAAGCAATATTTTAAGATTTCCTAAATCATTTTTAGAAACCGTTTTTACTGCGGTCTCTTCAAAATTTGACTTTTTGTACGAAAGGGTAAAGAAAAACTCAGAACCGCGGTTTAAAGTACTTTTTACGTGAACTTCTCCTTTCTGCAATTCAACCAGCTGTTTTACAATATTCAATCCAAGTCCGGTACCGCCAAATGTTCGCGTTGTACTTTCTTCGCCTTGTGTAAAGCGTTCAAAAATAGTGTCCAGTTTATCTTTCGGGATTCCGATTCCGGTGTCTTTTACAGAAAATTTAAGCGAATAACTGTCTTCTGTTTCCTCTATTTTCTTTACCGAAACGGTTACTTCTCCTTCATTTGTAAATTTCAGAGCGTTTCCGATAAGATTTACCAATATCTGATTAAGTCTTCCTTGATCTCCAATAACCAAATCTGGCATTTCGGCATCCAAGAAAAGATTAAACTCCACCTCTTTCTGCACTTTTACTTTCAGTAAATTATAGACGTGTTTGAGCGTTTTCTTTAAATTAAATGGTTCGGCTTCGATTGGTAAATTTCCCGATTCAATTTTAGAAAGATCCAAAATATCATTTACAATCAAAAGTAAATTTTCGCCTGCAATCTGCACACTTTCAATGTAATCGCGCTGTGTCTCATCGAGTTCTGTCTGTGCAAGCAAGTCTGTAAAACCAATAATTGCATTTAAAGGTGTTCTAATTTCGTGGCTCATATTGGCCAAAAAACTGTCTCTTGCCAGAACAGCGCGTTCGGCAATTTTTCGTTGCGTATATAATTGATGGTTTTTTGTGCCTAATTCGAGCTGAGCGATAACATGTTTCGCTATAATAGAAAGTGCATTACGCTGATTTTCATTCAGTTCTTTTACGACATGATCTACTGCGCATAAAGTCCCGATGTTATAGCCATCGGGCGTTGTAAGCGGTACACCTGCATAAAAACGAACATTAAATCCGCCTGTTACATTGGGATCGTCTTTGAATGTTTCGTTGACATGCGTATCGTTGATTTCTAGAATTTTTGTATCTAAAAGAGTGTAATTGCAAAAAGTGATTTCGCGCGGAACTTCAGAAACTCCTATTCCAATTTCAGATTTGAACCATTGTCTATTTTCATCAATAAAAGAAATATGGGCAATTGGCACACCGCAGATATAAGCAACAAGCTTTGTCGCATCGTCAAAAGCATCATCTGGAAGCGAGTCGAGTATATTATAACGTTTTAGAGCAGCTAAACGTTGAAGTTCGTTATCTGGAATTGGATAATCTTTATTCATTTTATTCAAGTGGTAAAGGTATAAAGGTAAGGCAATTTAGTCTAAGCCCCTTGCATTATCTCGACTTTTCTATCAAAACGACTTTAAGTATAGTAGTTTTCATCGGTCAAATCTTCCTTTTTTTATTTCATTACAAATTTTTTCTTGGTCATTACAAAATTGAATATCCCCTATTGGGCAAATGCTGATTTTGTTATAAAATTGCCCTGATTTTATCAACTAATCTCTTCAAAAAAGCCCTTTTTTCTATCTTTTTTAAAAGAAAATCAAGTCGTTGCGAAGAGCAAAAAATTAAAATAAATGAAAAATTTAAGAAACAGTATTTTTTACATTGGAGTTATTGGAGGATTCTCTGTTCTAATGTATTGGATTATTTTGTTAGGCGTAAAACTGGAAACAGGCCGAAATCTTAAAATCCCCACTTCTGACAAAAGCCAATGGAGCGAATTTCTCGATTCTCTTATAAAAAACCTGCACCATCCTTTAGCACTTTTATTGGCACAGATTGTTACGATTATCTTTGTTGCCCGCATTTTTGGATGGATTTGCATTAAAATAAAACAGCCTGCCGTTATTGGAGAAATGATTGCGGGAATTGTAATGGGGCCTTCTTTAATCGGAATGTATCTTCCTGAGTTTTCTGCGGCTTTATTTCCTGCGGAATCACTTGGAAACCTACAGTTCTTAAGCCAGATTGGTTTAATCCTTTTCATGTATATCGTTGGAATGGAGATCGATATGAAGATTTTGAGAAACAAAGCCCACGATGCTGTAGTGATAAGTCACGCGAGTATTATCATTCCGTTTGTTTTAGGAATGGGACTTGCGTATTTTATCTATGACGAGTTTGCCCCCGCAGATGTACAATTTACATCTTTTGGTTTGTTTGCCGGAATCGCGATGAGCATCACTGCTTTTCCGGTGCTTGCCAGAATTGTGCAGGAACGCGGCATTCATAAAACCAAATTAGGAACGATCGTAATTACCTGTGCCGCTGCCGATGATATTACGGCTTGGTGTATTCTTGCGGTTGTAATTGCAATTGTAAAAGCGGGTTCTTTTGGAAGTGCTATATACACTGTTGTTTTGGCTTTAGGATATGTTTTCTTAATGATAAAAGTGGTTCGTCCCTTCCTTAAAAGAATTGGAGATTTGTATGCAACAAGCGAAAAATTAAGCAAACCCATTGTTGCCATTTTCTTTTTAACTCTTGTCGTTTCTTCTTATTTAACAGAAGTTATCGGAATTCATGCTTTATTTGGAGCGTTCATTGCTGGAGCAATCATGCCTGAAAATATTAGATTCAGAAATCTATTTATCGAAAAAGTCGAAGACGTTGCGCTTGTACTTTTATTGCCGTTATTCTTTGTTTTTACTGGTTTAAGAACGCAAATTGGTTTGTTGAACGAGCCTTATTTATGGAAAATTGCAGGATTAATTTTTGCGGTAGCTGTTATAGGTAAATTTGTAAGCAGTGCGCTTGCAGCAAGATTTGTGGGACAAAACTGGAAAGACAGTTTATCGATTGGAGCTTTGATGAATACAAGGGGTTTAACAGAATTAGTGGCTTTAAATATTGGTTACGATCTTGGCGTATTGAGTCCAGAATTATTCTCTATGTTTGTTATTATGGCACTTGCTACCACATTTATGACTGGACCAACATTAGATTTAATCAACTGGCTTTTTAGATCTAGCAAACCAGAAACCGAAGAAGATATTGCATTAAAAAACAAGTACCGAATTTTATTGTCTTTTGACAGACCAGAATCTGGAAGGGCTTTACTTAAAGTTGCTGATGGATTAACCAATAAACGTTCTGAAAGCTCTGAAATTACAGCTATGCACTTTCTTCCTACAGAAGAATTACATCATTATAACACTGACGTTTATGAAAACGAAAAGTTTAAAGATATTGTAGAAGAATCTGTTGCTTTAAACCGAAATATCACTACTATGTTTAAGGCATCTTCTGATATTGATAACGAAATTGTAAATGTGGCCAACAAAAGCAAACATGATTTATTATTGGTTGGAATTGGGCAATCTATCTATCAAGGAAGTTTATTAGGAAGAGTACTTGGATTTACAACTCGAATTATCAATCCTGAAAATATATTAAATACCGTAACAGGAAAGGAAAACATTCTAGAATCTGCTCCTTTTGATGACGGAACAAGACAAATTATTGCAAAATCACATATTCCGGTTGGAGTTTTAATCGACAAGGATTTAGCCGACATCAACACGATTTTTATTCCGCTTTTTAGTTTAAAGGATTGGGATTTTATTCAGAACTACGTTCAGAAATTTATTCAGAATATCAATGCGAGAATTGAAATTTTGGATGTTGAAGGCAAAATTATGGCCGATTTGGACACGAAAGAAAAAATTAGGCTAATGGAACAGGCCGCTCCAAACCAGCTGACTCTAAGAAAAGAACAATCTATTGAAAAAGATTTTCTTGACCAACAAGATCTTATGCTGATTTCTATTGATGGATGGAAACATTTGGTAGAGAATAAAAGCCCTTGGCTTGCTAATATACCTTCTACTTTAATTCTTTCTGAAGATAAAAAATAGAATTTGTTTTGGATTTACAAAGAAAAAGCGCCTCTTTCAATAAGAAGGCGCTTTTTTGATTTAAATAATATTTACTGTATGAAAAATATTTAAATTTGTAAGAAAAAACATTTATTTAACAAGGAGAGCTATGAAAAAACATACTTATAATAGCAGTATAAATATGTACGAAATAGATCCAAGATTTTTGGAAGAAGGAATATTAAAAGCGCAGAAAAAATCTTTTGATTCAATTCGTATTAAAGCTTTTGCAGATGATTGTGATTTTAAATGCCATTTAGACCTATTGCCTTTAAAAGATAAAAAAATTATAAAAAAACTAATAATTGATGATTCTTTTAAACTTCAAAGCGTTAAGAATATTGAAGCCATTTATTCTCTGCAAGAACTAACAGATTTTACAATCGCATTACCAATAAATATTGATTTTAAAGAATTAACTCAATTAGAAAAATTATATCTTAATAATGAAAGCTATCAAAACTTAAGCTCTCTAATAAATTTAAAAGAGCTTTATTTTTCAAGATATTCTAAAGAAAATTGTTGTGAGTTATCTAAATTAAAAGAATTAACTTTTTTAAGATTAGACAACTCTAAAAATTTAATTTCACTTGATGGCATTGAAGAATTAGCGAATTTAAAATGGATTTGGCTAATGAGAAATTCTAATCTATATAATGCCAATAGTCTAGCGCAATTAAAAAAATTAGAAAGATTAGACATTGAAGGAAGTAAGAAATTAATTGATTATTCCTTCTTGAATAATAATCAAAGTATAAAAAAAATATTAATCTCTGATTTAGATTCTTTGGATTTTGTTCAAAACATGGATGCGTTAGAAAATATTAATTTTTGGAATTGTGAAAGTGGAGATTTATCACCATTGCTAGAGTGTTCAACTTTGAAAGAGGTGTCTTTTCATCCACAAAAAAAATATTATTCACATAAAAAAGATGAGATCAATAATATATTAATCGAAAGGAATAAAATTTAAATTTTCAAAATATTACCAAGCTCCAAAGTAAATTTTCCTGTAGAAAATTCTTTTGGAGCTTTTACTAATTTTTGAGCTAAAAATGCGGTTGTGATTGGTTTTAGGTTTTTAAAAAGTCCGATGGCGTTGAAGAATTTAATGACTTTTACCGAAATCTTTTCACCTAAACGATCTGTATTTTCTCGAATTAAAGGTCCTGGTCTGAAAATGATATATTGAGGAAAATGAAGCTCCTGTAGATAATCTTCTAGTTTTCCTTTCATCATCGAATAATATACATTGCTTTTTGCCGAAGCTCCGTAAGAAGAAACCAAAACCAACGAATTTACATTGTTTTGTTTTGCGGCAGAAACAAATTCAGCCGGAATATCATAGTCAATTTTCCATTGTTTCTCTTTTGAGCCCGCATCTTTTAAAGTTGTTCCGATGCAAGAAAAGAGAACATCGCCCGTAATTAATTCCCGAAACGAATTTACATCTGAAAAATCAACAACGTGTTCTGTTAATTTTGAATGCGATTTTCCTGTTGAACGTCGCACAAAAATGGAGACTTCTGAATAATCATTACTTTCTAAAAGAAGATTAACCAATTCTTTTCCCGTCGCGCCTGTAGCTCCAATTACCAATGCTTTCATAATATTCGCAAATTTTGTATCGTAAATATAATGATCTTTTTATTGAAAAAAACGTGTACCAATATGTCGTCTACCAATATTTCTCTCCTACGGAGCGTTTTCTTTGGTTATTCTATTTGCTATAAATATATTGCTCCTACGGAGCGATTTCAAAAAAGGCTGTCACCAAAGTGACAGCCTCAAATTATTACAATTCTAAATTTTATTTTTTAATAAATTTTTGTGTATACTTTGCTTTGTCTGTTGCAATATTGATAATGTAAAAACCTTTGACAAAATTACTTACATCAATTTGATTGTTGTTAATTCTAGTATTAAGGGTTCTTCCATTAACATCATAAATTACAACATCAATAACTTCCTCTTCACTACTGATATTCAGATAATCTGAAACTGGATTTGGATAAATAGACAAGTGCACTTTTGTGAATTCATCTCTTCCTAAAGTCGATGTATTAACTGAAATCGATTTTTCGACCACTTTTCCGTTAGAATTAAAACTAACTACAACTGTTGCTGTTCCTGGATTCTTTGGAGTTAAAACCAATTCTTCGTTAGTGTTAATTTCTGCTAAAACAATATTTTCATCACTATTTGATTTTATCGTTTTTACAATCGCCGCCGAAATATTGTCTTCATCTGAAACTACCGCTTTCAAATCAATAATTGTTGGACTTAACACTGAAACTTGTGAAGGTAAAATTGCATTGACAACTGGCGCTGCATTATCAGGAAATACCGTCATAGCAGGAAACCAATAATAATCGTTTAAAGTTTTAGTATCAATCAATTGCCCTGTAGTATCATAAGTATGAACCCAGTTTTTTTGATAATGCGCTCCAAATCCGCTTTCGGTTGTGTTTACAATAATCTGATCTGAAACAGGATCAATTCTTAATGCTGCTCCGTAAGGAATTTGCTTATAAGTTCCGGTTTGTCCTGGAAGTGTTGCAAAACTTTCATTGAATGTTTTGGTTGCCACATCAAATTTTATAATTTGTACACCAGAATTAAAGGAGTTGATAGAATTCATCCAATACAAAGCATTCTGTTTATTACTGTAAGTAAAACTTCCTGCATTCCATGCTCCCCAAGAACCTAAATATTGAGTGGTTGGCATGGCATATTCGATAGTTGCAAAAGTTAAGGGATCAATATTAATTATTTTCTTGTTTTGAATTCCCCAAACACTTCCATCTTTAGCCTGCGTAACCGAATGGAAAGCTCCAGAAATGTTTTTTACTACCGTATTGGTTTTAGGATCAATCACCAAAATTCCTGCACTCTGCTTAACAGCAAAAACATATTGCGAAGTACGAATCATATTCCCGATTTGCCCCAAGTACTGACTTCCGCCATCTGTTCCTGCAATCAAGCTTCCCACTTTCATATTGGCAATATCAAAAAGAAAAACTCCGTTTGAAGCACCTATATATCCTGTTTTTTCATCAACACCAATAAAAGAACGACCATCTCCTCCTCCAATGTTATCAAATCCTGCAATTTTTTTCATGGTTAAAGCATCGGCAACAACCAATCTTCCACCTGGCGTATATTGTGTATCTCCTCCATCTGCCGCCTGTTTAGAAACAAAATAAAACTTATCTCCGTAAATCGTTCCGTACTGTGTAGTTGCGCCAAAAGCTTTATTTTCATTTACATCACTATAAACTCTATAATTAATTTTTCCATCATTGCTGACAAAATTTACAGATCCATTAGTGTGGCCAAACCATTCTTCGTTTACCATGAAATAGCCTTTAGTAAAATCTATTGTTTTAGAATAAGGAGCAACTGGAGTAAAAGTTGCAGCAATATCAAACGTTTCCATATTGGGTTTAAAATTCCAGACATCCCAAGAACCATTTTGGAGTTCACGAGTAGAAGCTCCAACACCAGAATAATTATAATCGGCATCTGTTGGATCTTTAACCCAATAAGACCAATATCCTACCATCCATCCTGACTGCCAGTGATCATTTGGATCGATGCCTGTATAAGAATCAAAATCGTATTCGCTAGTATTAATAAGACCATCAAAAGGATAATATGGATATTTTTTATCTCCATCTTTATAAAGTCCGTTTGTACCTGTTCCATTCAAATCGAAACCTAACCCGCCAATTGCAGATCCATACTGAGTTCCTTGTCTGAGTAAGGCAAAGAAACGCGGATCGGCCTTTGCAATGGCTTTAACCATATCTTCTCCTGTTACAGTTCCATTCCATTTAAAACCCCAAACCAAAGCGTCAGCAGTTTTACCGTCATTCCATTGCACCACAAATGCGGCCTGATTAGATCCACTTCCAACCCAAAACTGAATATCTGCAAAAGTAGTTGCATTGGCACTTTTTGCCTTTACTTGTTTTTGCGTTACTGTTTTTGTTTTAATATCATTTCTAGAAACGCCTTGCACTGTTACCTGTGCATTGGTTAGAAATGCAAAAAATAACAGGATGACTATAAAGTAATTTTTCCTCATAATTTATTGATTTTTAAATGTTGTATTGATAGTTTTTTTTAACACATAGAGACATAGATTTTATTTCATCGAAAAGAATAGAAAAAGAAACTAGTTTCTAACACATAGCTATGTGTTTTTAAACAAAGTGAAACGCCTTTTTAGTTTCTAATCCCGCAGCTACAGGACTATGTTTCTATGTGTTTAAAAATTAGTTAAGATGTAAGTCGTAAGCCCCAGAAACTTCTGTAGAAACTTCTCCAAGCCAGCCTGCTTCCTGATTAATTGCGGTGTAAACTTTTACGAAATCAATTCCTGGAAGTTTGACGTATTTTCCGTTTTTATCTACTGCCCAAGAGATGTCTATATTGGAAGCTTCATCATTATTTGGCGCATTATCCGCATAGCCAAATTCAAACGATTTGCCTACCCAATACGAGCCTTCTCCACTTTGATCGTAGAAATTATCTGCTACTTTGGTTCCTTTCAAAGTATAAGAAGCGTCGGCAATCCAAAGCGGATAATAGTTTTGATTATGAAATACATTTTGCACTTTATAACCTGATTGCCCAGCATTATCCTGCCATTTAATATATTCTGTATCAAATTGCCAAAATTCATTTCCTGTCAAAGGTTCCTTATTTGCATCTGGTTTAAAATAAGTGATCTCGTAGTTTTTTACTGTAGTGCTCTTAAAATATTCGCTTCCAGCAATTTCGTACCATTCGTCTTCATCGGGTTTTCCGTTTTTATTCTTGTCGTAAGCCACCATAATAATTCCGGGTTCACACGATCCTGCGCGCGCTTCGTTGGCTTCATTTCCCCAAAAAGCATTTCCTAAAATCTTAAAATCGCGACCTCCCATATTCGGAATCGTATGATCGAAACCAAAAACTATATAACCGCCAAAACCACCAAGGGAAATCATAGACGTATTTGAACCCACGATTGCTTTTTTCGCAGCTGTAATGATGTTGGCCTCCGTATTTCCTGCTACATATTGCGGAATTTCATTAGTAAATTGCCCAACTGCTGGACGAAAATCAAGTACATTGGAAATATATTTACTGTAAGTTCCCGTTTCTTTTATCACATTAATTGAAGAAGTGTAGACTTTTGATTCTCCATTAATTTCTACTTTTAAAGTCAGCGGATAATTTTTTTGAAAAGGACTAATAAAATCTAAATCAGCATTTTCTGAAACAATAGAATCCTTGATACTCCAAGTCAGTTTTGCCGTATTCGGAAGAGCTGTCGCAATATTCAGCACTTTAAAACGGTCAATTGTATACGATTCTTTCAGCACTTCTGCAGGAAGCAAATCTTCTTCGTTGTCTTTATCGCAGGCAGCAAATCCCAAAAAGAGAATTGAAAACAAAGCGATTTTGAAAAGGTTTTTGTTCGACATTTTTTAATTTTTAGTTATAAAAGCAATATGAGCGGGAATATTTCCAGCGGTTGTTTTCCATTTTAATTTTCCGTCGGGCGTAAAACAGTAGATATAACCTGTTACTACGTAGTTTTGAGCGTCGGTAATGTAGATTTCTTTGGTTTCTGGATTGACTTGAAGTCCATACGGAATCATGATTTGTTTGTCGGTTCCGTCTGTGATAATTTGGTCTGTAATTACTTTTTTAGTTTTGGTGTCCAAAATTCCGTAACTCACTTTATTGGTTCCCGTTAGATAGCTCCAAGAAACACTATAGTAATACAATAAATCGTTAACGAGACAAGTTCCCGAAACCGGAATATCGAGTTGCATTTTCTTTTCATCTGTCTGCGTATCAATTACAAAAAGATTAGATGGCGTGTTGTAATAATCGCCTCGTGAACTCACATAAATATCGCCTCGGCTGTCAATCTGCATGCTGTATAAATTTATTCCAACATCGATTTTTTTAATCTCTGTAAACGTTTCCAGATCAATTACAGAAACTGTTCTGTCATAATTTGGAACTCTGTAACCGCCTGAATTCGCAACATATAATTTTCCGTTATGAACGACCATTTGTTCGGGCTGGTAACCAACCGTTACTTTTCTTTTTATTTCTAATGAAGTCGTATCAATTTCGGCAACAAAACCAATTTCAGCATTCGGATTTATTGCAACAGGCCCAGAATAAGAACTCACATACGCTTTGTCTTTATAAAAAGCCACATAACGGCAATTTGGAATGTCTATTTTCTTGATGCGTTTTGCTGTCCATTTTTCTAAAACTTCTACTTTGTTAGAACAATTAATGACCGCATAAACCTTATTTCCGTAGATTTTGATATCGTTTCCAACATCTCCCAATTCTTTTACCACACTCGGATTTCGTTCTGAATACACATCTGTGGTGTAATTTCCTGTTCTGTAATTGAAAACATCCAAACTCGCACGGTTCATTCCCATATTGCCTTCGTTTAGAAGATAAAAACCCTCAATCTTTCCATCGCTTCTTGGCGCTGCAACACTCACATCCGAAGAAAGAAATATCGTTTCATCTTCTCTGCAGGAAACTAAAAAAATGGCAATACTTAAACTGAATACTATTTTTAAAATGCTCTTTTTCATAACTCAAAACTGATTATAAATTTGAATGTTCTTCCCGGCATCGGATAATTGTAAATCACTTCATATTGCTGATTGAAAGCGTTGTTGACTTCAACCGTTCCATTCAGTTTGTAATCTTTGAATGTGAAAGATTTTTGAACCGCCAAATCGTGCGTATACCAAGGCTGAACTTCATTTACTTTAATATTATTGACATTTCCGTTGTAGCGTTTTCCGACATAAATAAAGCTGTAATTGAAATTCCAAGATTCATAACCCGCATTCAAAATTCCAGATCCGCTGTGCCAAGGCGTGTAGGGAATCTGATCTCCATAAGAAGACATTTCTAAACCGACAAACTTTGTAAAATCTTGACTTTGAGAATACGTATAGGTTAAATTGGCATCTAGTTTTAGCTTATTAAAATGCGTTGCCATATTCAAAACCGTTTCGATTCCTTTTCCTTTTACTTGCCCTATATTGGTCATCATCCAGCGAAACAAATTTCCTGTCGGGGCGGCAATAATTTTATCTTTTGTATTAGTGTAATAAGCATCTGCCTGAAAAGAAAATTTATCAAAAAAGCTTTCCCTTACGGGGAAATTATACGTAAAACCAACATCGTATTGATTCATGTATTCTGGCCTCAAAGTGCTCGAACCTATCATGGTATAATACAAATCGTTGAAAGTTGGCATTCTGAAAATTCGTTTAGCAAATGCCCTTAAATTGAAATCGTATTTCTTAAACGGGGTATAACCCAAAAATATAGCGGGAGTAAATTCAGTTTTATTGGGTGCTTTGGCATTGTACTTTACTTCTTCGATAACGCGAGTTGCGAGTACATTTCCTAAAACTTTAAAACCTTCATATCGATAGGAACTTGCCAGAGAAACAAGTGCAGTATAACGCTGCGGAAAAGAAAACTGTGTCTGAATGCCTCTTCTAGTTGCATTTAGTTTATTGTATTGAAAATCGGTTGAGAGCGAAACATCCCAAGTGGGTAAAATGCTGTACATATTGACTGCAGAAAAATAGGCTTCCTGCTGATAATAACTATCATCAGATTGCACGCCTTCTGTTACGGTTTCTCCTAAAACATTGGTTGTATCTCGTGCAATATAATGGGTGTAATCGTAAGCAAATTTTCCTTTTAGCTGAAATTTATATTTCTCTGAAACGTCTTTTGTTAAAGAAGACTGTCCGAAAAAATTCTTGTCAAATTGACGGAAACCATCTCGAAACTTATTTTCTACAATGGCACCTGGAGCGCCTCTTTCAGAATCGTAGTAATACACTTTGGCATCCCAAGTTCCTTTATTTATTTTTCCGAACAAGCCCGATTCCAATCGAAATGCTTCAATATCGCTATTCCATCGCGTTGCTGTGGTATCGTAGGCAATGCTTCCGTCTTGATTTTTTCTTTTGTATCTAAATTTATACTGTCCGTTTGATTTGATGTATTCTGAGCTTACGCTCATGCTTACTTTATCGCTCAGCTTTTGCTCCCATCTAAAAGAAGGATCGTGATAATTGATGGACATTGTTTTGTAACGAACCAGAAGATTTGTTTTCTTATTGCCTGAAAAAGCAGGCCGTTTGGTTCGCAAATAAATCGCAGAAGCAGAAGCGAAATCTTTAGCCGATTGAAAAATTTCACTTTTCTGACCGTTGTACATAGTCAAAGATTCCATGTCGTCAAGCGAATATTTCCCAAGATCGGTTACGCCGTTTTGCGCATTTCCAAGCTGAATTCCGTCGTAGAAAACACCAACATGATGTGTTCCCATATTACGAACATCAACCGTTTTAAGGCCGCCCACTCCACCATAATCTTTAATTTGAGTTCCGGCAAAATAACGAAGCGCATCTGCGACATTGTGAGTCGCCAAATTCTCGAGTAGAACGCCCGAAAGACTTTGTACGGGAATCACTTCCTGATAGGGTTTTCCTTTTAAAACAACTTCTTTTAAAACCCGTGAACTATCAGTCACTGCTTGTGAATGAAGCAAAAAAGGAACAAGTGCTAAAAAAACAGAAAATAAAGTTTTAGTCAATTTATACATCACGATTTTATTAAATAAACTTTACGTGATGCAACAATTATAAAAACATAGAAATAGACCAACTATCCTAAATAGCAGGTCATTATCTTGTCATCAACTTCATACCACGAAAGTTTTAAACTATGTGATCGTGGCAGGTCTCCTGACTTATTCCATCTTTAAACGGCCTTCTCATCCGAAACAACGAACAATGGCATTAGTAATGTTTAAAGACTTAAATAGAACTTACAGTAGCGGGTCTGTTCAGGATTTACACCTGATTCCCTTTTAACTATTTCTTCTGAATTGAAAAAATAGACCAAAATCAGCCGCAAAGATATAACTCAGCTATGGTGTCTGCAAGCTAGAATTTGATTTTTCGAAAAAAACAAAAAAACCACTCCTAAAAAAGAGTGGTTTAAAAAAGATATGAAGAAGAATGTTACTAACTCTACTTAAAAAAATAACCTACTGTTATTTGAAAAATTCGGTTCTTCATATCACTATTAATACTATAATTCGTGTTTGCGGCTACATCTTTAAAGACATCAGTATAAGAAACATTATATCTTGCATCTGCATAAAATTTCTCTTTAAACTGATAACCCAATCCGAAATTTACAGAAGCATCTACTCCATTTGAATACTCTTTTAAATTCATTTCTTCATGGTTATCATAACCTAAAAAGTTATCTTGATATTTATTGTTTGCTTTTAAAAGTATTCCTACTTGAGGCCCAGCCTGTAAACTCAATCCTTTAACAACATAATATTTCAGCATTACTGGAATGTTTAAATAATTTATGGCAATGGTGCTTTTGTAATGTGAGTTTTGAACTTCTGGATCTGAATAAGACAATTTCATTCCCTGCTGACTGTATAATAACTCCGGCTGTACCGAAAAGTTTTTTGCCAACGAAATTTCAGCCATCAAACCGGCTGTAAATCCTGTTTTATCAGAGGAGTTCAATTCGTTATCATCAAATGTTAGGCTCGAAATATTCAAACCCGCTTTTACTCCCAGTTTCACCTTTTCGGTTTGGGCCATTACACCTGCACACATCATTAGTGCACAGATTATTAGCTTTGATTTTTTCATCGTTTTTGTTTGTTTTTAGGAAGGGCAGTTCTACACGAGAACTGCCATTTCTATCTGTATTTTTGTTACTTTTTAATGATCTTAGCGGTGTACTTTTTACCTTGAACTGTACAGTCTAAAATATAAACTCCAGTTGCAAGCTGACTTACATTTACACTTGATGGAACAGCAGAAT
The DNA here is from genome assembly GCF_023656565.1 of Flavobacterium tyrosinilyticum. Taxonomy (GTDB): domain Bacteria; phylum Bacteroidota; class Bacteroidia; order Flavobacteriales; family Flavobacteriaceae; genus Flavobacterium; species Flavobacterium tyrosinilyticum. The sequence continues at coordinate 1,053,251 of NZ_JAMOKG010000002.1, read as the reverse complement.
AGGTTTTACTCCAAACGGCATTGCCTTCCATAGAGTAAATTTTCATTTCAGCTTCGCCTTCTGCTTTTTCAGCCAAGAAAATGTTTACATTATCTGCAGCTGGATTTGGGAAAACTCGGAATGAATTTGTCAATTTTCCGATAAGCAACCCTTTAGAATCAATTGGAGCAGACATATTTGTACAGCCGTGTGCATTGGTTACTTGAAGGCTATAACTTCCTTCCCAAATTGTAGCAACTGTCTTTTCGGTTGCATTTGGCAAAGGTCTTCCGTTTAAATACCACTGATAACCTGCAGCATCACTAGAAGCTGTAATTTTATTTCCTTCTAATGCCTGGATCTCTGGAACTGTGTTTTCAAGAACATTAATCGTTGTAGTGAAAATTTTTCCTAATCCGTGTTCGTTGTAAACTGTTACATAGTAATCTCCGCTTTCTGTTGTAGTGAAAGTTGGATCTGTAGAACCGTCAAACCATTCGTAAGCAGCATAATTTCCTGGATTTAAAACTACTTCAGGACCACAAACATCTCCGCTTGGAAGCTCAGATTTGAAAGTATCAAATACCACAGTTACTTTTTCAGTAAGGCTACATCCGTTTTCTAATGTTGCTGTTACGGTATAATCTCCTGCTTTATCAACATTTATAGAATTGGTAGTTTCACCTGAACTCCATTTGTATGAAGTCGCATCTAACTCTTTAGCAGAAAAGTTTCTCTCTGCATCCAGAAATACACTTTTGCCTGCATAAGCATGGATAACTGAAGCGTCAAACATTTTAAAATCTGACGGTACACCTTGGTATACATAATTCTTGATACTATTGTTTTGTTCGATAGCATCGTTTTCCATTTTTGCATTTATGGCAAATACATGAGAATCTCCAGAATCATCTAATTTAGGCTGTTTAATAAAAGTATAATCAATACTTTCGCCAACCGGAATTCCCGATGCAACGGCTTCTGAGATTTTTTCTGATGTATTACTATACTCCAAATCTAACTGGATAGAATTTTCTTTAATAGCAACTTGTCCTTCGTTTGTCAGTCTAACTTTTACTTCGCTATTGCCACAAATATCTTTTGGAGACAAAATTTGAACAGAAACATCTAAAAAAGCCTCGCTAATCACTTTAAGATCATCTAAAACCATATAAGAATATCCATCTGATTTTGCATGTCTAAAACGGAACAATACTGATTTTCCAGCGTATTTCGTAATATTTAAGACTCCTTTTTGCCATTCGGTATCTACATAGGTTCCCTGATTTGTTGCTCTCCAAGCTTCAGTCCATTCTCCGCCAACTGGCTTAATATCTACAATTAAAGCATCATTGACATTACTTTGCATAGCGTAATAAAACTCTAAAGCTGTAGCACTTGCAGATAGTTTATAAAGTGGAGAGATTAATTCAGCATAATAATAAGGTCCCTCTAACTGACTGTATAATAATTTTCCGTTAGCGTCTCCTGTTCGGTTTTCTAGTGGAACCGTCAAATAGGTATTATCTGGAGTTGTAAGAGCTCTCCAAGGATAATTTTCATCACTTTGATTAGAAATAAACCCTTTTGATCCAAATATTGAACCTTGCGTCAGGTTAGAGAAATCCTCTGTGTTTAGTTCCAATGCTTTTTCAACAATTTGAAAAGATGAAGTAAGACTTTTAACATCTGTATTTGCCTCTCCATCGGCAATTGCTTGTACTTTAATTTCGTAATTTCCAGCTGCTAATTTAGGAAGACCGTCTATTTTATAGACAAGAGTTTCGCCTTGTCGTATCGTTTTAGTTCTTTCTAATGAAACTGGTTCGCCAATGGCGTTTCCGTTCTGAAGAATTTGATATTTGATAGTTACTTTCTCCAATGTTTTATAAGCTACATTTCTTGCATCAATATAAAACTCATGCGAAGGCACATCTTCATAAACCGTTTCACCCACAACTAAATTCGATAGCTGTAAATTACTTTTAGTTGATGTAATTTCAATATTATCTACTGCAAAACCATTACCAAAAAAGCCGTTGTCATTATGCTGAAAGGCAACCATAACACAAGAATTTCCAGCATAAGCACTTAAATCAACGTTATATCCAAACCAAGCACCATAATAAGGCATTTTAAACACCTCTTTCCAAGTTGTTCCACCATCTGTACTTACTTTTACAAAACCGTCTGACCATTGTTGCGGATCTCCAAAACCATCAAATGCTAGATGAGCTTCTTTGTAGTTGGTTAAATCAAATACTGGTGAAACCAACATATCGTTTGAAGCATCACAATTGCATTTGTCATCATTACTTGCCATAAACTTGGTGTGATCTTCAAGAAACCATCCTGGAGAGCCTAAATCTGCTCGCACTCCATGTTGCCATCCTGCAGAACCTTTATTTTCAGAAGTTCTCCATCCTTTATATTTAGAATCGTCTTCAAAATCCATTTTGTAAGGCAGTACAGAAACTTTCATGTCTTCATTATTCCAATTATCGTACGTTAATGTTACGGCATTGTTTCCTTGCTTAAGGTCTTTTGCCATGTCTTCAGGAAAAACAGAAACCGAAATCGTATGCTCTCCGATATTTTTTAGATTAATATTAGGAACAGAATAGTTTATCGTGTCTTTAAACTTAGCGAAGTTTAAAGTTGTTTTTTCTGATTTTGAAAAAACTTCGACTTTTGCTGCATCCAGAATTTTAGTTGTAATAATAACTTCCTGACTTGCAGTCGCAAAATTGTTTGTTATTTTAGCAATTACTGCCGCATTATTATTGTTGATATCACATTTACCAGCGTCTAATTTTGCCGATATAACTTCTAAATCGTAAGGCGCATCGCTCACTAAAATGTTATCTATAAATCCACCTAAGAATCCGTCATAATAGTCATCCGATTTTACATGGAAACGAATAGCCACTTTTTTTCCTGCTAATTCATTTAAACGAATTTGATACGGATCTTTTCTAAGTTGGGTATTTACACCTGTAAACCAAGCGCCATCAAATAAATCATTGCCATGTTCTATTTCTGGATAATTTACTGTATTTATTTTTTTCCAGCTTTTACCTTTATCTTCCGAATATTCAACAATTAAACCATCGTAAGTTCTATGCAGTAAATAATACAAATCGAATTCAACATATGGAGAAACTACATTAGTAAAATCGAAGATTGGAGATTCTAAAACGAAATCAGAATTAAGTCCCATTCTGTCATTTCCTTTAAAGTCTACCATTCCCCACATATATTGTGATTTAACAGTTCTAAAAGATGCAGGATAATTTTGAAATACAAACTTCTGATTCCCGCTTAATGCTTTTGTGTTCCATCCTCCAGGCGTTCTTTCGAATCCTTCACTATAAGGAAATTGTGTTATAACATTGCTGTAAGCAGCATTTATGATACTATTATTTGTAGTAACTGGATCTTTATCATAGGTTACATAAGCTTCGTAAGTGTGTAATCCCGCCGCTGATAAATCGACAGCAGTATCAAAAGATATTTTCATTTCTGAATTTCCTTTAAAAGCAGTCTGCAATGTCACATCTTTCCAAATTGTTGTGCTTCCTGCTTTGGTATCGGCATATCCAATTTTTAAAACAGTTCCCGCTGGAATATCTTGACAGCCTAAATTAAAAATCGTAATAGACGGAGTATAACTTGTAGTCAGTAAATCTCCTGTATACATTGGAAGATCTAAAGCTGTAGCTTTAATATCAAAATCTTTTTGTGCAGTGGCAACATATAAACCTGTAACAAAAGAATATCCTTCTTCAACCCCAAAATCTACAATCGGATTAAGATCTACTTTTACTTCTACATAGGTCGTCGCATTTATTTGATACGGTATTGTGCTTTTTACTTCAATAGTTGTTTCTTCTCCAATTCCTAAATCTTTAGTAAAAGGAACTTTCCCATCATTGGTATAAAAAGTAACAAGCCTGCCAAGTGCACTTGCCATGGCTCTTAATTTGAAATTTAAAACTTCATCTGCTTTAATAACAGAAGTTCCTGTATTTCTTAGTGTAATATAAAAAGGCTCGTCACCTTTTAATGGCCCGCAAGAAGTTGAAGGATTTTCTACCGAAACAATAGTTATTTGTCGATCTGCATAAGCTGTACCTACACCAATGGCATACCAAGCATTAGTAACTTGTTTAAACTCTTCAGAACCTAAACCATACAAATCTTCTGTTGCCATCAAAGTTGCCTGACGCATGTCGCTAAAATTTGAAGACGGCGATAAATATTCTGTTAATGCTATGTAGGCAATCTTTTCAGCTTTAGCTAAACCAATCGGTTTAACCGTATAACTGTTATTAAGATCATTAACCCCTTCTCCACCTTCTGCCAAAAGATAAAACCAATAATTGGTAATACCGCTGTTAATGTGCACACCTCCATTATCATACGATGTGTTGGCTGGATTTACCCAATTTGTACCTCCATAGGTATCAGGCTGACCTTGGGCTTTTGGATTAGCCATACTTCTTAAACTTCCATGAGAATACAATTCGTCTCCCAAAAGCCAGATATCATTTTTAGTATCTCTTCCAGCGTAAAATTCAATAGAAACACCAAAAATATCACTAAAAGATTCGTTCATTGCACCCGATTCTCCTTGGTAAATTAATCCCGCAGAAAATTGTGTTACTGCGTGCGTTAATTCATGTCCAGTAATGGCCAAACTTACAAAAGGCTGGTTTTTACCATCTCCAAATTGCGCCCATCCTCCTGTCCAAGAGGCATTTTCTACATTGGTTCCTAAGTGAGCAAGACCAAAAATGGTCATTCCTTTGTCATCAACACTATTTCGGCTAAATTTTTCTTCGTAATAGTTTAAAGTCTTTTGCAATCCCCAATGAATATCGATTGCCACTTCATCATGATCTTTGTTGTATAAATCATTCCAGTTATTATCTTCATCGATATATTCTGTAAGCACTTCATCAGATGCATGTTCTGCATGATTCATATTCAAAGTATAAATGGGCACTTTGTATTTTCCTTCCAAAGTTTCTAATCTATAACCATCTGCATATTGAGTTGTACCAAAAGTAACATCGCCAGAAAATCTTGCTTTTCCTTTACCAATTGTACTTCTGCCATCAATAATAGGCGAAGAAGAAGAATGAAGATCTCTACTTAAATCAATTTTTAAAATGACTTTTCCTGTATTAGCATCAACATAAATCGTCTGACTTGACTGCGGATTTGTAGCGAAAATATCGTATTTCCATGCCAAATGATATTCTGTTAATTCAGAAGAAAAATTAGGTCCCACATAAACCAATTCTCCTTGAGGTTTTGTACTGATTTTTTTATGGACTAAAGCCAATAATTTTTTGCTTTGCCAAACATATTCTTTAGCATTTACTGTATTTAATGCATTTTGTAAAGCTGCCGACGCGTTTACTTTATAATTACTGTTTGCAGGCAATTTTTTACTGATATGCCCAAAAGCTTCAATTTTGCTCTTGTTATCTCTCACTTTATAAATCGCTCCCTCAACAGGAACAGCATTATGCATTTGCTGATAAGTAGCGAGACTTCTGCCGTGTTTATCTGAAACCGATCTCAGTTGCATCTTATCTGCACTCGAAAGTTCAAAATCTGCTCTTTTAACTTCAAATACATTGCGAATTGTCAGATTAGACGACTTTGCAAAAGATCTCACTTTTGTGCTGTCTGCACTTTGAACATTTTTTGCCGTTGAAGCACTTTGACTTTTGTCAAAAAGTTTCTGACTAGCTTTTAATCTCTTATTTACATCATCACTTTCTTGCTGCGAAAGTGCTGTTCCATTGACACTTTTTTGAGGTGAAAGAATGTTAGAATCATCATCCTGATTAGCATTCTGATCGTTCTTTTTTTGAGAAAGCTGCTCTTTTTTCTGATTAGCCGCTGGCGATTGTACAGCCGTCTGCGCATTAGATGTTTTGTTTTTTGGAAAAGGAGATTGAGCCATTCCAGCGGAACAGACCAAGAAACCTAACAAAAGAAACAAATACCTGGGTTTAGAGTAAATCTGGTTCATTTTTTTTAATTTAAAATTAGTATTAAGGCTGCGAGTTAATAGATATGATGGTTCGCAGAAAACCACAAAAGCAAGTCCTTAGAATCAATTCGGCGGTTGATTCTTAGAACTTGCTTTCGTTATTTTTTGTAAAATTTTTAAGAGCGCACTCTTTTTTGTTTTTGTTTCTTCTAGAAGTTCTTCCAGACTTTTAGAGGGTTCTTCTTTTTTTGTGGTATTCATCCAAACTTGTTTTTGATAATCGTTTGGTAAAAATAGAAGGACGCTATAAGGCTCGAAAAAAAAGGACTAATGCAAAAACACTCGCAGGCAGAAATAGAGCACTCAGAAAACACTCTTTTTAAAATAAAAACAACTATATCAAACAGTTACACTTAAAATTATTTTACAATAAATCGCCTTTAAAACTGTTCAGATAAGTGGAAAGATTTACTTTTTCGTTGGTTAAATCGAACTTTTTGCGCAATCTGGTTCTCGCATTTTCTATCGATTTAAAGGATTGTCCTGTAATTTGGGAAATTTCTTTTGTAGTTAAGTCTAAATAAAGCAGCGCACAAAGTCGGCGTTCTTTTGGAGTAAGTGTTGGATAATCGATAGTCAATTTATCGAAGAAAGATTTATGAACCTGTTCAAAACTAATTTCAAATTCTTTCCAGATATCGGCATTCAAATCTTTTTCTAGACGTTTCAAAACAATATCAATTGCCTGCTGTAATTCTTTGTTGGCAGTTTTGAGTTTGATTTTTTTAAGATCCGTCAGGATTTCGTTGATATTATCGGTACGATGAATTTCGGCCATAGCCTTCCCTACCAAAACCATATTTTTGGCTTCAAGACTTTGATTCAATTCCTGCTGTTTGGCTTTTAATTTCTCTTTTTCCAGCTGATTGGTAATATTTCGGTTTCGATAACGAATTAATAAAAGAATTAAAGTCAATATTCCAATAACCAATATTAATCCAACCACATAATACTTAAATCTGGTTTTCTCTTCCACTAAAGTTCGAATCTGGCTTCGGACTTTATAATCTTGTTCGAGTTTTATTCTTTCTAGATTTACGGCCTTTTGTTCGATATTAATACTGTCACTAATTTTATTGAACTGCTGAAAATAAAAAACAGCATTTTTATAATCACCCATTTGTAAATAGGCTTCATAAAGCATTTTGTTCAAACGCATGCTAGAAAAACCAAATAGATTTCCTTGAGAATATTCCAAAGACTTTTTCGCATTTAAAATGACTTTATCCAGTTTTTTTTCTTGTAAATTATATTCGGAAAACGATTCAAAAACAAAGGCTTTTAGTGAATCATCGATAGGAGTATCTATTAATAAAAAAGCTTTTTCAAAATACAAATCAGCATTTTTTTTATCTCTTTTTAAACTATAAGCCCTAGCCAAATTGGTGTACACATAAACGGTTAAGGTATTGTTTTTTAGTTTTTTTGCAATTGCATCGGCTTTATGATAATAATGCAGGGATGAATCTAAGCTTTTACCAAGATAAGTTGTACCAATGTTGTTTAATATTTTTAGCAGTTTTTCTGGCTGGTTCTTAGATTTTTGATAACGATATACATTTAGGAAATACTTGAGTGCTTTTTCTTGATTATTGGTTTTTCCATAAGTAATGGCTAGATTATTTTCTACCTGAACAATTTCATCTTCAATGTTATTGCTTTTATAAATTTCATAAGCCTTTAAATAATATTGCAAGGTAATATCTAGTACGTCTTTTGAACTGTAAATTTCTCCAGCAGATAAATAAACTTTAGCTAAAGCTAAATCGGCTTTGTCTGTTTTTTTTGCCTCTGTTTCAGCTAGCTCTACATATTTTATCGCTCTATCCCAATCAGAATCTTGAAGTTGGGAAGCAATTTTCAGGGCTAAATCCACTTTTTTTTCGTGATTATCAATAGTATTTAAACTATCAATCCATTCTTTTGTTGAAGGTTGCGGATAAATATATAAAGTGGTAAAAATAAAAAATATGCAAAGTAATCGACCCATCGTATGTAAAAATGATAAAGATGGATTCAAAATTATACAAAATTATTAGTATTCAACAACAAACAGAAGAAATAAATGATATCTAAAAAAGACCAAAAAGTTAATCATGATTTACAATTTGGCGAAAAAGCATCAACTCTCCATTACTGTCTTTTTTCCAGACATTTATGCTTTTTCCTTTTACATTTCCACTGTTTTCTCCATCGCGCCAATCCACGTTGTAGAAACCAAATTCTACAATAGCTTTTTGTGCGTAAATAATATTTGAAGTTTCAATCGAAATTTGTTCGATCCGCAATGTACCAGGTTTTTCATGCTCTGTAAAATAATCCGTAATTTCTTTTTCACCCGAAAGAATCGGAGTATAATAAGTTAAATACATCGCATCTGGCATAAATATTTTGGCATGCTCTGCTCCTTGCCTATTTTGAACCAACTCTTTAATGGTTTTATTTCTTTCTTTTACCTCTACAGTTAATTTGTCAGTCGGAATATATTTTTTAGTCTTTGGAATTTCGATATCGTTTATATCCGGAATATTTTTATCATCAAAATAACTTGAAGAACCCCATATTTCAGCTGCAATTGTTGGAGGCACAGTTCTTTTTGAAGACTTTTTCCATAAAACTGCATATTTTCCAATATAAGAAAACGCTTTCTGTTCGTTTAGATTTAAGTCTTCATTAAATGTTCCAATTTCCAAAACATAGTTTCCAAAATCTTGCAACTCTAAAATTGTTTTTTGATAGGAAGTAATTTTTGCCTGTTTCAACCATTGTTTGTAAAAATCCCGAATCATTTTTCTACCCACTCGCTGTCTGCTATGCTCAGGCATAAAGATGGTTTGATCTGTATACGCTTTTACTAAATCGTCTTGATTCCCTTTTGTAAAAGCAATTGCAAATGAGGCATTATAATCTTCAATCTGCATTTTAATACTCGAATTTGTGCTGTTTTCCTGAGCAAAACCACCGAATGCAAAAAGGAAAAAGATAAAACTTAACCTATTCATACCAGAAATTATTTTATTGAAGAATAAATATACAAAATATTAATATTCAATATTTTACAATTAAAAAATATAAAAAGAAGGAATTTAAATCAATAGTTTAGAACATTTTTCCATTCCATTATTTAAGAAAGAATCTTCAAAACTTGACGAGAATATATAGATAATTCAGTTTCAGCAGAAAACAATTGTTTTTTACTTATAAAGAAGTTAATTTTTCGAGAAATAATTCCTAACAAGACAATATTTGGTTTCATAAAATGTTTATATATAAAAGATTATGATGCATCTAATTTTTTAAATCAATACCACACAAGATTAATAGTAGAAAAACATGAAAAAAATATTTTTGATAATTGCCTTTGCTTCCTTTTCATTGCACAGTTTTGCTCAGGAACTTGATAATAAATTCAAATCGATTCCAGCAAAAAAATCTCCTGTAAAAGAAGTTATTCCGCCAAAAGAAGAAGCTCCTAAAGAAAACCCGCCAGCGCCTATTGAGAAACCGGCACCGCTTCAGGTCAATCCAGACGAGTTATTTAAAAACACCAATCTTTATAAGCCAGAAGCGAATGTTGAGGGAATATTTTATAGAAGAAATCAGTTTTTGGGTAATTTTAATACAACAGCCGTTACTTCAACCATTATGTATCGCGATGCCGCTTTTGTAGACGGCGATAAAGTAAAAGTATATTTAAACGATCAGGTAATTGAACCAGAAGTTTTCTTAAATGGTGATTTTAAAAGTGTGAAAATAAACTTGGTAAAAGGAATCAACAAAATTGACATTGAAGCCTTAAACGAAGGTTTTGCTTCTCCAAATACAGCCGAATTTAAAGTTTATGACGATAAAGGTCAGGTTATTTCGTCAAGCGAATGGAATGTTGGTACGGGCTACAAAGCTGTTATTGTATTAGTTAAAGAATAAAACTTCTAACAAAAATCGTTTGAAATCATAAAAAATACTTAAAACTGCTGAGATCAGCAGTTTTTTTGTTGTATATATGTAGTTAACTACGTAGTTTTGTACATATATTTAATTTACAAGACAAATGCACATTCAGCCTATACAAAATAAGTACGAAAATGAAATCGTAGATTTGATTTTACACATTCAGCAAAAAGAATTTAATGTTCCTGTGACATTAGAAGATCAGCCTGATTTATTGGATATTGAGAACTTTTACTATAAACCAGGCGGGATTTTTCTTGGTGCTTTTATAGACGAAAAATTAGTTGGCACAATTGCTTTGGTAAAATTCAATTCTGAAGCTGCAGCAATCAGGAAAATGTTCGTTAAGAAAGAATATAGAGGTAAAGAATTCCAAATTGCTCAACAATTATTAGAACAGCTAATTGCATATAGCAAAGAAAAAGGAATTAAAGACTTATATTTAGGAACGGTATCTTTATTGCAGGCGGCTTTGCGTTTTTACGAAAAGAATGATTTTGTAACGATCGAAAAAGAAGCGCTTCCTACTGATTTTCCATTAATGAAACCCGATAATGTTTTTTGTCATTTAAACCTAAAGCAATAAAAAATGAATATAATTGACGAGATTGGAATATTAGCCATATCAACGCGGTTGCAGCGTCTGAGCGAGCAATTGCGCAAAGACGGTGCTTTAATCTACAAATCGTTCGGTATTGATTTTGAACCGAAATGGTTTCCTGTAATTTATACGCTTCACATTAAAGAAATGCTGAGTGTTGTAGAAATTGCGAGCGAAATTGGTTATAGCCATCCGTCAACTATAAGTTTATTGAAGGAATTAGAGAAACAAAAAATTATCAGTTCTAAAAAAGACAAGTTAGACGAACGGAAGAGATTAATTGTGCTTACAGCCAAAGGAAAAGAACTGGTCGTAAAAATGCAGCCCGTTTGGACGGTGATGAAAAATGCTTTAAACGAAATCACCGATAATCAGAACAATCTTTTGAGAGCTATTGAAGAAACGGAGCAAAAACTGGCTACACAAGGATTTTTTCAGAGAATTTCAGAACTCAAAAGCTGATTTATTCTTTACCCGTAATCTTTTTTCTATGATTATGCCCCCATTTTGCCAAAGAATCAATTACCTCTTTTAAAGTATGTCCATATTCTGTTAACTGATATTCAACCGTTATGGGCTGTGTATTTAAGACGGTTCTGGTAACCAATTGATTTTCTTCAAGGTTTTTTAGTTCTCTGCTTAACATTTTCCCCGAAACACCTTCTACTTCCCTCAATAAATCGGTAAATCTTAAGGTATTAAAACAAAGCGATGCAATTATAGAAATTTTCCATCTCCCATTTAAGATATACATGGCATCATGCACCGCCATAATGTGCTGGTTGCATGATTTTTTATCGTGTATTGGTTCTTTTATCATGTTCTATTAGTAGGTTACCTCGATGTTACAGTTACTTTTGGTAATCGGATGACAAAAATACACTTAAAGTTTTTACATTTGAATACAATTTTAATCAATTAAAAAAAATGGCCTTAATAGATGCACTAAAGTGGCGTTATGCTACAAAAAAAATGAACGGACAAGCTGTTCCCCAAGAAAAAGTAGATTATATTCTTGAAGCTGCAAAACTTGCTCCATCTTCTTCTGGATTACAGCCTTACAAGATTTTTGTTATAACTAACAAAGAATTAAAAGACAAACTAAGAACTGTAAGTTTTGACCAAAGTCAAGTTACAGATGCTTCTCACGTTTTAGTATGGGCTGCTTGGGACGGTTATAGTTTAGAAAAAATCTCTGCTGTTTTTGACAGAACAATTGCTGAAAGAGGAATTCCTGCTGATGCAATGGATGAATACAAACAAAGACTTTGGGGAATGTATGAGCCACTTGGACAAGAATGGCACGCTAACCACGCTGCAAAACAAGCTTACATTTCGTTTGGTGTTGCAATCGCTGCAGCTGCAGAACAGGAAGTAGATGCAACTCCAATGGAAGGTTTTATTCCTGCTGAAGTAGACAAACTTTTAGGTTTAAACGAACTTGGACTAAAGAGTGTTTTAGTTTTACCTCTAGGATACAGAGATCATGAAAATGATTGGTTGGTAAACATGAAAAAAGTAAGAACTCCACAAGAAGATTTTATAACAGAAATCAAGTAAAAAATTATTTTTTACTTAAACGAAAATGCTTTTGAAATGGTGCAGCAGCGCTTTTTCAGAAGCATTTTTCGTTTAAATAATTCATTTTCAAATTAAAACAAAATTCAATTTGAGGAAACAAAAAAACTGATTTTTAGAACTTATGTTAATTTTATTATTTGCCTAAAAATAGGTACACAATACGGATAATTAAATAATATTGTATAATTAATTTTGCCTCATCCAAAACGATTAATTCAAATTAAATCCTAAAAACCTATGTCTGATTTCTTAACGCAATTTGGGGAAGACCTAAAAAAGAACGTCCCAGGTTTCATCGCAGTATCTGTTGCTGAAATCGCAAGCGGTATGTCATATTATTCACACTCTGCAGTTGCAGATTTTGACCCAGAATTGGCATCTGCATACAACCTTGAAGTAGTAAAAGCTAAAATGAATGCTATTAAAGCTTTGAATTTAAACGGTCAAGTTATTGACAATGTAATGATTACATTAAGTTCTCAAATTCACATTATCGACGTTTCTGATAATCAAGATTATTTTATTTACCTGGCTGTAGACTCTACAAAAGCTAATTTAGGTATGACAAAATCTATCCTTAATAAGTATAAAAAAGAAATCGCAGGTAAATTGTAACAAAATTTTGCCCCCCTTGATAAAAAGGAATAGTCGTTTGTCGAGTATTCCTTTTTATTTTTTTAGCATGTTTTAAAAGATGTAGCTCCTCTGGAGCTTTATATCTTTTATGCTATTTCTTTCTATAAATATTGAGCTCCGCCGGAGCTTTGCATATAGGTAAAAGTCCTATCGGGGTGAAATATACATAGAAATATATTCTCAATCATACAAAAGCCTCAGAGAGGCGAAATATTTATAGAAATACAATCCAGTCGTAGAAAAGCCTCCGAGAGGCGATATATTTATAGAAATACATTCCCAATCATAGAAAAGCCCCAGCGGGGCGAAATATATCGACACAAATAACCCTATTCAGAAAACGCAAAAAAACATTTTATTTTTTCATTCCAATTTACGCTTCATTTCTTCAAAATATTTTATATTTCGAAACCTAAATGAGGAATTGTATAAATGGAATTACGCGCTTATTTTGAAAAATATTCTGATGAAGCAACTTGTATTGAAGAGCTCAAAAACAAACGTTTAGAAAATGGACTTTTGTGCCGAAAATGTGGGCATGACGTACATTCTTTTCGTCAGAATGATTTAAAATTTCAGTGCAGAAAATGTGGCAGTAGAATTAGTCTAAGATCTGGAACTGTAATGGAAAACTCCAATCTTCCTATTCGCTATTGGATGATTTGTATAGAATTAATGACACTTTCTCACCGAAAAATATCAATTCTTAAAATTCAATATTTGCTCGGCCATAAAAGATATGAGCCAATTTGGCTGATGGTACAGAAGATTCGTCTCGTAATGAAAATTAGAGACGAAAAATACAGACTACGTGCTTACTCCGAATTTGATCCCGAATTTCTTCAGAAAATTGACAAGCTTGCGATAGAGAAAAAAACTCAAAAATTGTGAATGGTGAATTGTAAATTGTGAATGGTAAATGGTGAAATGTGAAAACTGCAATAAAAACAGCCACAGATTACAGGATTAAAATGATTTTTTAAAATCTGTATCAATCTTGTAAGCTGTGGCTTTGTAACTTTATTGGAATGGATGAATCTTTGCGCGGGCTTCGACTTCGCTCAGCCTGACAATATAACGAAGTTATAGCTATCCTAAACAACTTCAACAATTAACAATTCACCATTTACAATTAATCATTTACAATTATTTCTTTTTATTCTTCTTTGCTTTAGATCTTTTTGCTTTCTTTTTAGCGATTTTTTTCGCTTTTGCTTTGTCTTTCGCTTTTTGAGCTTTTGCTTTCTTTTTAGCTTTAGCTTTTAGTTTTGCTTTTTTAGCTTTCTCTTTCTTTTTATCTTTTGCTTTTTCTTTTTTCTTAGCAACAGCTTTTTTCTTTTTCTCTTTTTTCTCTTTGTCTTTTTCTTTCATTTTTTTATTCTTTTTAGATTTTGGCTGATCGTTGTTTTCTTCAGATGTTTCTTCTTCAGCCTCAGACGAAATTTCTTCTATTTGTGTTGGTTCTTGAACAGCTTCTTCTACTGTGCTAGCCTCTTTTTCTGCCACTTTTTTAGGAGCTCTTTTAGGTTTTGGTTTTGCTTCTGGAGTTTCAGCAGATTCTAAAACTGGAGTTTCTTTTTGCTCGATTTCGTCATTTGAGATAACCGAAACAGCTTCTGCCTCCTGATTGATTTCATCAACAAGTATTTCTTTTGCCATTATTCTGTTAATTTTAAGAAATTGATTAAATTTATTTTTAATTAAGCTAATTTTTAATGTTATTAAATCATTAAATTAACATCAAAAAATAATAAACAAATATAGACTGAAAAAGACATTCGCCAATGTTAAGTTTTTCATTGCGCCTAAAAAACAAACACAAACAACTAATATACAACAACTTATACAATGTTAAGTTTTTCATCGCACTTTTTATCGAATTAGAAAGTCTCTTATAAGCTTTCTATAAGTGATTCTTTTCCTAGAAATAAAGTACATTTTGTTTACTTTCACTTTAAAATTTGATAAAATGTTCAACGATTTAGCATACAAATCCATAAAACCCAGCAAAAAACTCTTAGATTTTGTAGAGAGCTTTTGGTGCATGCAAAATAAATCGGATCAAACATTGGAAACGATTGGCCTTCCTGATGGACGAATTGATTTGTCCTTGATGAAAACTGCTGAAACTTCTTTTCAAATTAGACTTTTAGGTTTAGGAACGCAACAGTATGAAAAAGGGAAAATTCCAGCGAATAGCCAAACCTTTGTAGTTAGCTTTAAACTTCCTGCTGTTGAGTATATTTTTCATGATAGCATTACTGAAATTTTAAACTCAGGAAAACTTCTTGAAAACAACTTTTGGGATTTTAACGAAAATGATTTAGATGATTTTGAATTATTTTGCGAAAAAACTTCTTCCAAAATCGAGTCTTTATTGGTAAAGGAAATAGACAATCGAAAACAAAAACTATTCAGACTTATATACGAAACCAACGGAAACCTCACGGTAAAAGAATTATCAGAACAATCTAATTGGAGCAGCCGTCAAATTAATCGGTATTTTAATCAATATTTTGGTATTTCGTTAAAGGCCTATTGTTCTATTCTTCGCTTTCGTGCTTCATTAGAACATATTGCTAAAGGGAAACTTTTTCCAGAGGAGAATTTTACAGATCAAACACATTTTATTAAAGAAATCAAGAAAATTTCGGGATCGCTGCCAAAAGAGCTTTTTCAAAACAAAAACGACCGATTTATACTATTATCTGCTCTTTCCTCTAAATAATTTTGCAACATAGATTTTAACTACAAACTATGTTACTACAAAATAAACAGGTTGCCATTGTTGGCGGCGGAATGGGCGGTTTAGTATTAGCCCGTCTTTTACAGTTGCAAAATATAAAGGTAAAGGTTTACGAAAGAGACCTCAACTCAACAGTTCGTGTACAGGGTTCTCCTTTAGATTTACATGAAGATTCAGGTTTAATAGCCATGGAAAAAGCAAATTTACTAGATGAATTTTACAAAAAGATTCGCCCAAATGCTAGTAAGGCACGAATTGTAAATCAGAATTTTGAATTGAAATTTGATGAGCATGCTGATCAGAAAAGCATTTCTCAGATAAATTCAGAAAACAATCATGATTCACTTCAGGATATATCTAAACCACGTCCAGAAATAGATCGCTCAGAACTTCGATCTGTTTTATTGCATTCGCTTTTGCCAGAAACTATGGTTTGGGACAGTCAATTCCTTTCAATGGAAAAAGAAAATAATGGCTGGAGATTGTTCTTTAAAAATGAAAAAAATGTTTATGCCGATTTGGTAATTGGCGCAGATGGAGCAAATTCTAAGATTCGTTCTTATATAAGTATGCAAAAGCCTATTTATTCTGGTATAACCATGATTGAAGGTACAATTTATAATGCCAAAGAAAATGCTCCCAAGCTTTTTGAATTTTCAAAAGGCGGAAAAGTGCTGGCTTTAGGAAACGAACAGAGCATTATGTACGGCACAAAAGGAGACGGTTCTTTAATGTTTCTTCTTAGCAGTAAAATTGCTGAAAACTGGATTGCAGAAAATGATTTGGATTTTAAAAACAATCAGAAGATTTTTGATTGGTTTGCAGAGGTTTACAAAGATTGGAGTTCTGAGTGGCATGAATTTTTTAAAAGTGAAGAATTGCACTTTATATTTCGTCCACAGTATTATTATCCGCAAAACCAATCTTGGGAAACACAAGAAAACCTGACAATTATTGGAGATGCAGCACATAGAATGCCTCCTTTTGCGGGAAAAGGCGCTAATCTGGCTATGCTTGACGCTTTTGAATTGGCTGATTGTTTAACGAACAATTCATTTTCTGATATGAAAACTGCTATTTATTCTTTTGAAAAGAGAATGCTGAAAAGAGCCGCAAACGCCTTAACTGACACTTTAAGCAACGGTGAACAACTGCATTCTGAAAACGCTTTAGAAAAACTTGTTGCTATATTTAACAGGACAAAGTAACTTAATTGTTTTTATTTCAAATACTTACATTTTTTATTTAAATTTACAAGTATCTGAAAAGCGTAATTTAAGAATTATACGCCAATGTAATTTTCACTAAACAAATTATACAATGAGGCATTTTCTACTTTTACTCTTTTTTACAGCTTTTGTTTCTCCTTCTTCTGGTCAAAAAATTACCGATTCGGTACCGAAAAAGACAAAAGAAAAGAAAACTGAACTGCGAATAATGCCCTATCTAAGCTATAATCGGAATCTTGATTTCATGTTTGGTGCAATTCCGATGATGATGTATAAAGTGAATGAAGCCGATACTATTTCTCCAAAATCATTATCTGGAATGTCGGCTATTTATACTACCAATAAATCATACGCTTTAGCATTTTTTAATAAATGGTATTTAAATGAAGACAAATGGCGTTTGAAATTTTTCTTTTTTACTGGAAATCAGAATTCTCAGTTTTATGTGGATGATATTGACCAACCCGATTTTTACGATTACGGAACCAAAACGACCGTACTGAACGTTGGAGGTCAGCGTAAAATTGTGGGCAAGTTTTATGGCGGACTTTCTTATACTTATGCACATTACAATACCGTTTATGAAGATGATATTTCTCCTTCTTCTATTTCTCACAGTAATGCAGTTGTCCTTAATTTATTGTACGATACGAGAGATGCTGTTTACTATCCGACAACGGGTTACAAAATTAGAATGGACTGGTCTACTTATCCGAAATTTTTAGATAACGAACTGGCATCGAATCGAATTTCTTTTCAAGCCAATAAATATTTTCCTAACCGAGAAGGCAAAGATGTTATCGCGGTACGCTTTTATGGCAAGTTCGGACTTGGAAATGTTGCATTTGAGCAGCAAAGTACTATTGGAGGAACAGATATTCGCGGTTATTCTGAAGGAAAATACAGAGGGTCAGGATTAATGGATATTCAAGGCGAATACCGATATAACTTTGGAAAGAAAATGGGATTGGTAGGCTTTTTTGGTATTGCGACCATTTACGGTTCTGATACTCCCAGTTTTGACTGGAAAATGTATCCAGGAGGTGGCATTGGTTACCGATATAATCCTTTCAAAAAATCGAAATTCAATGTCGGTCTGGACGGCGCAGTCGGTAAAGGAGACTGGGGAGTTTATTTTAGAATTGGCGAAGCTTTTTAATTTTTAGGTAAAAATATACATAAAAAGGGCCGTCTTAAAAAAGACAGCCCTTTTCTGTTTTTCATAATTTCTCTAACATTTTACTAAGTTCATTTTGGTGTTTAAAAAGCTGAAATTGCTATAAATATTTTGCTCTGTTAGAACTATTTGCAGAAAAATATAATTGACAAACTTTTGAAACAATTGCTTTTTAATCTTATTGTAGAGCCTTTTATTGTTTCAAAATGTGTTTCTTGTTTCATTTTATAATATGCAACATACAAAAAAATATTTCATGGCTATCTTTCTTTAAATTTGAGTGACCCCAAAATATATTCGAAATCTTAACTACAATTAAATGCTCAAAATCAATTTATTAATTTCGAGGTAGTTGTAATTTGCTGTGCTGCCTTTTCATTCCTGATTGCTTATGGCACAATTTTATTTTTCTTGGAAAATCTGCACTTTATCAAAAAAACTAGTTTTAGCTGCATTAATACTCTTTCTGGCCACTTTTCAAACAAATGCACAAAACTGTACTGTAAACGCTGGAGTTTTAAATGTTACCATTTGTGCGACGGATGCATTGGTTTTAACTGGGAATAATCCTAGCCCTATTATCGGCACAGTCAAATGGACTCAGATCTCTGGGCCAGCTGTAACTATTAATTCGCCAACTAGCCCAAGTACTACCATTTCTGGTTATACAGGAGGAAATACTTATATTTTTAGATATAGCGCAACTTGCGGTGACGGAATTACAGCCTATCAGGATAAAGTTGTAAATGTGGAGCCTATAACTATTGCAAGTACCGGAAGTAATATCAGCAGCTGTCCTAATAGCACAGGAAATTTATCTATTACAGCAAATACGCCTCAAAATACCGGAGAAACAGGACATTGGGAAATAGTTGGAGCTAACAATGCAGGAGTAGTCATTAATTTTCCGAATCTACCCACCTCAACTATAACTTTACCCGATACAAGTTGCGGTATTACAACTCTTCAGTGGGTTATTGAAGGTCCTGAATATGCTCCAGGACAGCGCTGCAGAACTACTTCTCAGATAACAGTAACCAATTATGGAGGTGTAAAACCCGTTTCAGCAGGGCCTGATCAAACACTTAGCAATTGTTATACTACAACGCAAAGCACTAATCTTAATGCAACTTATGGCGGTTGCGGTCTTAATGGGCAAACGGGTCAATGGACTTTTGTAAGCGGCCCGAATACACCTGTAATTGATAATGCAACTTCAAGCAATACTCAAGTTTCTAACCTTGCTCAAGGAACATATACATTTAGATGGACGGTTACTGGTCCATGTGCTTCTGGCAATGACTTGGTTGTAATCACTGTTCCTGCTGCCACACAAGATGTTACGACTCTTCCAGGCGGTGATGAGAATATTTTCTTTTGTGACAACACTATTACTCAAGCAACTTTAGTTGCACAAACGCCTTTATATGCGGGTGAAACTGTTCAATGGACCCAAATATCAGGTGATCCAGGTGCTGTAATCGTTTCGCCAACAAACCCTACTACATTAGTTACCAACATATCTGATTTAGGTGATCCTTATAAGTTTAGATATACGCTTACAAACAGTAATACAGGCTGCGTTTTTACCAAAGATTATAACATTCAATATAATGGCGCAACTAGAACTATTGTTGCCAATAATGGCAATGATATGGTGGGCAGCTGTAATGCCACTGTATTTACTATTCCGCTTACGGTTACAGGAACAGGAGTAAATCAGTATAGAATTGTATCGGGACCAGACACCTCGCCTCTTGGACCATTTCCAACTACTTTGCAAGATGTTGGAAATTCTCTGACACTAACTTTAACTGCATCAGGAGAATATACTGTTGAATTTATCAGAAGCCAAAACGGATCAATTGCTGCTGGCTGTGATTATGGTTTTGATACTTTAAATATTCTTGCTTCTGGCGATCCAACCCCTTCTAATGCAGGATCTGATGTAAGTTTGCCTTGCGGTGATACGAGTACCATGCTTTCTGGGGTTGCAACAGGCGAAGGCATGCACTTTTGGAGTCAGCTTAGCGGTCCAAATGAAGCTGTAATTGCTGATAGTTTTGCTATAGATACTCAGGTAACAGGACTTATACCAGGAAGCTATGTTTTCCAATATATAACAAAAGGAGGCGGTGCAACTTGTGGGTTTTCTGTTTCAACAGTAACTATTCATGTATCCAATACTTCATTGGCAACTCCAGATGCTGGAGAGAACCAAGTCGTTTGTGCCAATGCTCAGGTACGTCTAGCAGCTGTACCTGTAGAAAGCGGAGAAATCGGTACATGGAGTCAGATTTCTGGGCCTAATACAATTTCCTTTTCTAATGTTAATGATCCAAATGCAATAGCTACAGGCTTTACATCAATTTCATCAATCTATGAATTACAATGGACAGTTTCTTATCTTCATCCTGGTCCGTCTTGTAGTTCATCTGTCTCCGATACAGTAACAATCGGGACAAATAATTCTACAGCAGCCTCAACTTCCGATGCGGGGCCTGACGCTTGTTATCCTTCGGGAACAACTTCTTTTAACCTTAGCGGTAACACTCCTGCGTTTCCCGAAATAGGAATTTGGTCTGTAACTCCGTCTACAGGAGTTATTTTTGCTGATGCTAGTGATCCCAACACCTTGGTTACTGTTCCTGGAAACGGAACCTATGTTTTTACTTGGTCTATAGAAACTATAACAAGACTTTGTGCACCTAATCAAAGTAGTGTTTCAGTAACAATTGCAGACACTCCTCCTGCTGCAAATGCAGGTCCAGATCAGGAAATCTGTGGGTCCACAATTACAATGGCTGCTACGACAAGCAGTGGTTCAATTGGAACTTGGACAAGGATTTCTGGCGTTGGGGACTATACAATAAGCGATATCCATGATCCAAATGCAATCTTTACTTTTACCTACAGCGGTTATTATATTTTTAGATGGACAGTCGATGCAGCGGTCTGTGGTCAAGCATTTGATGATGTTAATTTAACGATAGGCATTCCGCCTCACCAAGCTCTTGCAGGATTAGATCAAAATGTCTGTGCCAGTACCAGCGTTACAATGGCAGGAAGCACTTACGATAGTTTTTTTGAAACTGGCCAATGGTCTGTTTTAACAGGTGCTCCAAATCAGCCAACTATTGTGAATCCTAGCAATCCAAATACGGTAATTAACGGACTTGTAGCAGGGACTTACACTTTTAGATGGACCATAACAGCAAAAAGCATTTTCTTGTGTCAAGGTACTTTTGACGATATGGTTGTGGTAGTTACTCCAGCCGCAAATGCAGGTGCTGATCAAAATTATTGTGATGTCACGAGTATTCAGCTTAAAGGAAATGAAAATTCAACTGGAACTTGGACACTTACCAGTACATCTGGAAATCCAGCAGCTGTTGTTATAACGCAAACACCTCCTAATAGCTACATTGCAAATGCTACTGTAGTTCCTGGAACTAGTTATGTTTTTACTTATACGACCAGTTCTACCAATTTTCCTGATGGATCAACTTGTCCAGAATCATCTGATTCTGTAAATATCGAAATTTACAGTGGAGCAAGTATTCCTCCTGATGCCGGTGCAGACCAAACATTATGTATATCTGATGTCAATGGAACTGCGACTTTACAAGGAAATGATCCACCGACTGATGTTATAACTTCTGAATGGCGTTTTGTATTCCAACCGCCAGGAAGTGTGGCCAACATAACAACTCCTAATGCATCACTGACAACAGTTACAGGTTTAACAGTGCCTGGTTTATATATTTTAGAATGGGTATTTGAAAGTGAGTCCTGCAGGAGCTTGTCTGACATTGTGAGAATAGTAATGAATGCTCCTCCAAGCACAGCAAATGCTGGTCCTGATGACACAGTAGCTTGCCAGACTACTTACAAAACGGCTGCGGTACCGCCAACAGTTGGTATCGGAACATGGACATTTGCTTCTCAGCCATCTGGAGGAAGTGCTGTAATTGATAACCCTAATAGCCCTGTTACGACATTATCTAATATTAATGTTTTAGGTACTTATGTCCTAACTTGGACGGTTACTAACGGCTCTTTTACCAGTCCATCTTTATGTCAGCCAACCTCAGATCAGGTTTCCATAACATTCAATGATGTACCACCATCTATTGCCAATGCAGGACCCGATCAGGAATTATGCGCTGTTAGTACTGCTACTATGGCAGCCACACCCGTAACTTCCGGTAAAGGTACGTGGACTCAAGTGTCAGGGCCAAATACTGCCAACATTGCTGCCCCAGAACTTCCTAACTCCTTAATGCTCGGACTTGTTCCTGGTACTTATGAATTTCGCTGGACGACCACTACCTTAAATGTAAACGGCTGTATTTCTGAAGATACTGTTTTAGTGACCATTTATGCAAATCCGTCAACAGCAGAAGCTGGTCCAAATCAAATAGTTCCCCAATTTACATCTGTAAATTTAAATGCAACCGTTCCTACAGTAGGCACTGGTCAATGGAGTCAGGTTTCTGGACCAAGCGTTATAGGTTTTATGGATGTAAGCTCTCCTACTTCAGCAGTAACCGGAACTATTCCTGGAATATATACTTTACAATGGACCGTAAGCAATGGTAATTGTGCCGTTTCATCAGACACTATGAACCTAACCATTTTATCGATTGCCGATCTTGAATTAACTAAAACAGTAACACCAACAACAGGAAGTATTGGCGATGTGGTTACTTTCAATATCAACGTTTTCAATAATAACTCATTAGGTGGCTCTGCTACTGCAACTAATGTTTCCATACGTGATTTCATTCCGTTCGGTTTTGCACTTGTTGCGGGAACGGTTACTTCGGGCGGAATATATAATGTTGGTGATAATACTATTACTTGGAGTGGTGCAACAATTCCGAGTGGCAGTATCTTAAGTTTATCTTTTAAAGCCACAATTCTAGGTGGTGGCTCTTATGTAAATACAGCAGAAGTTATAAAATCAGATCAATTCGACCCTGATAGTACACCTAATAACCAGAATCCTACAGAAGATGATCAGGATAGTGCAACAGTAACTCTAGATGTAGCCGATTTATCATTACAAAAAACAGTTTCACCAGCGACTGTAAGCATAAACGATAATGTTGTATTTACAATCAGAGTTACCAATAGCGGTCCTAATAATGCTACTGGAATTACAGTTTCAGACCATTTGCCTTCTGGTTATACGTATATAAGTGATAATGGAGGAGGAAAATATAATAATGCCACAGGAATTTGGAACGTTGGCAATCTAAACAACGGAAACTCTCTTACTTTGCAAATTACAGCCAAAGTAAACGTCGTGTCATCACCAAATGACTATATTAATACTGCTGAAATAGAAACAGCTCACCAATTTGATCCAGACAGTACTCCTGGAAATGGATTATCAGAAGATGATATGGCAAGTGCTAATATTACCTTGAAACAGGCAGATTTAGAGCTTACTAAATCTGTAACTCCAACTTCTGCAGCAGCTGGAGAACAGGTAGCTTTTACCATCAATGTTGTTAACAATGGTCCCGGAAACGCAACTGGAGTTACTGTAAAAGATGTTATCCCTGTCGGATATACACTTATACCAGGGTCAGTATCTAATGGCGGAACCTATCAGATTGCGACGGCGACACTCGAATGGACAAATTTAACGATAGCGGCAAACTCTAATGTCGATCTCACCTTTAATGCATTTGTTAATCCTTTAGGTAATTATCTAAATATTGCAGAGATAACAGCTAGTGATTTACCAGATCCTGACAGTACACCAAACAATAATGTTGCTTCTGAAGATGATCAGGATGATGCAGAAATTATTTTCCTTGGTCCTTCTGCCGACTTATCTTTAACCAAAAATGTAGTTACAGGCAATACAAGTCCTGTAGTTGGAAGCCAAGTTTCTTTTGAACTTAAGATAACCAATGATGGTCCAAATAATGCAACTGGAGTACAGGTAACCGATTTATTGCCTACCGGTTTTCAATACGTAAATTACAGTTCGTCTGCTGGAACATACAACAGCACTACTGGAATATGGAATGTTGGAACTGTCGATGTTGGCGTTACAGAAGCTCTTATTCTGGATGCAAAAGTATTGCCAACAGGAGATTACAAAAATATAACACAAGTTACTGCCAGTAACCTTCCTGATCCAGATAGTACCCCTAACAATGACGATGGAGATCAGAGTGAAGATGATGAAGATAATGTTGTACTCACTCCTATACCGCCAGCAGCCGATTTATCATTAACAAAATCGGTAAGCAATACAACTCCTTTGGTTGGGTCTATTGTAACATTTAGCATTATCACCACAAACCACGGACCACAAGATGCGGCTCTAGTTCAGGTAACCGACTTATTACCTTCTGGTTATACATTCAGCAGTTTTAATGCAACAAGTGGAACTTATGATAGTACAACAGGTTTATGGACACTAGATATATTAGAAAGCAGTGAGTCTGAAACTTTACAGATTAATGCAATAGTTAATCCAACAGGTGATTATACAAATATTGCCGAAGTTACCAATAGTGACACTCCAGACCCTAACTCAACGCCAAATAATGGAGTGCCAACAGAAAACGATTATGGAACCGCGACTACGACTCCTATTTTACAATCTTCAGATTTGTCCTTGGTTAAAACCGTTAATAATGCGACACCATTGGTAGGTTCGCTTGTTACCTTTGAAGTAGTAATAACCAATAATGGGCCACAGGATAATTTTGGTGTACAGGTAAGAGATGTACTTCCGTCTGGATATACTTTTACTGGATTTACCATTTCTACAGGAACTTACGATACCGCTACAGGAGTATGGACAGTAGGCAATTTAGTTGCTGGTGATGCAGAAACACTTCAGATTGTGGCGCGGGTAAATCCAAGTGGCGATTATACGAATAAAGCCGAGGTCTCGGCTGCTAATCTTCCTGATCCTGACTCCACTCCAAACAACGGAGCTACTACAGAAGACGATTACGCAGAAGCCACAACAACTCCAGTTCCGACATCAGCAGATTTGTCATTGACAAAAGCAGTAAACAATGCCACTCCACTTGTGGGTTCACAGGTAACTTTCAGTATTCAGGTAACCAATTCTGGTCCGCAAGAAGCAAATTCCGTGGCTGTTACAGATTTACTGCCTTCTGGATATACCTACGTATCCTATAGTGCAACAACAGGAAGTTATGATTCCTCAACAGGTGTGTGGACTGTAGGAAACATGCCTGTTTCAGATTCTTATACCTTGCAAATAACAGCTGTTGTTAATGCTACAGGAAATTATACCAATACTGCCGAAATTACAGCAAGCAGCCAACCCGATCCAGATTCTACGCCAAACAATGGTGTTGTTACAGAAGATGATTATGCAGAAGCAACCACTACTCCAACAGTTCAATATTCCGATCTATCTTTAACTAAAACAGTTAGCGATTCGTCCCCAATTGTGGATACAGAAATTACATTTGAATTAATTGTCACTAATAGTGGCCCTCAGGACAATACAGGTGTTCAGGTGACCGATTTACTGCCTGCAGCATTTACTTTTACAGCGTATACTGTTTCAACAGGAACCTATAATCCTACAACAGGGATATGGAATATTGGAAACTTACCAAAAAATCAATCGGAAACATTGCAGATTAAAGCAATTGCAAATTCGATTGGAAATTTCGCAAATACAGCAGAAGTAACCTCGGCCGATCTTGCAGATCCTGATTCCACTCCAAATAATGGAGCACTATTGGAGGATGATTATGCATTTGCTCTAGTGGGAACAAGGGCAGATACACCGCCTCCACCACCAGTTTCTGACTTGTCATTAACTAAAACTGTAAATAATGCTACGCCATTAGTCGGTTCTCAAGTTACTTTTGAGGTTGTAATTATCAACAGCGGAAAAGACGACAATAAAGGTGTTCAAGTTACAGATTTGCTTCCTTCTGGATATACACTTACTGGATATACTATTTCTACAGGAACCTATGCGCCAGCGACAGGTTTATGGAACGTTGGCAATATCGTAAACGGAAAATCTGAAACTCTTCAAATTATAGCAACTGTAAACGCCTCTGGAAATTATACTAATATCGCAGAAGTAACGGCAGCTGATATTGACGATCCTGATTCCACTCCAAACAACGGAGTTACAACAGAAGACGATTATGCAACAGCAACCGTCACTCCAAATGCACAGGCAGCCGATTTATCTTTAACTAAAACAGTAAATAATGCGACGCCACTTATAGGTACGCAGATCATTTTTGAAGTAATTGCAACCAATAATGGCCCTCAAAATACCACAGGAGTGGAAGTGACAGATTTACTCCCTTCTGGATATACTTTTACTAACTACAGCACCACAAAAGGAACTTACAATCCAGCAACTGGAAAATGGGCAATTGGTTCATTCTTAAACGGAGATTCTCAAGTATTACGCATAACCGCTGTTGTAAATCCGACAGGAGATTATGTAAATATTGCCGAAGTTACTGCTAGTAATCTACCAGACCCTAATTCGACTCCAAATAACGGAATCACAACAGAAAATGATTATGCTGAAATTGCAACAACTCCTGTTGTTCCTATGGCCGATTTATCACTTACAAAAGCCGTAGTCGGCGGTAATATTAGTCCAATATTTGGTGCGACTGTTACTTTTGAAATAACTGTAAAAAACAGTGGACCTCAAAATGCAACTGGAGTAAAAGTAATCGATATGCTACCGAGCGGTTACGAATATGTGGTATACAGCTCAACAGCTGGGCAATATTTTAATACCACCGGAATCTGGGAAATTGGAAATATACCAAACGGCGGTTCAGAATCATTATTAATTGGAGCTAAAGTAAATACTACAGGTGTATACCAAAATATTGCAGAAGTTTACGCTTCTAACGAACTGGATCCAGATTCGACACCAAATAACAATGTCAGCGGCGAGGACGACATTAGTTCTGTATTACTGACTCCTGTTCCTGCTGTAGCAGATCTTTCTATTGAGAAAAAAGTAATCAATAACATACTTAATCCTGCTGTAGGATCGCAGATTTCATTCTCCATAACATTAACCAACTCAGGTCCAAGCAATGCCACTGGAGTTATTGTCAAAGATGTACTGCCTTCTGGATATGATTATATTTTCTATAATTCGACTTCGGGAGCTTATAATCCGGCAACAGGAGAATGGACTCCTGGAATTATACTTGCTGGCAATAGTCATACTTTAATTTTAAATGTTTTTGTAAAAGCTCCGACAGGTACTGCAGATGAATATTTAAATATAGCAGAAATTATGACTGCAGATCAGCATGATCCAGACAGTACACCAGGCAACGGAATTGCGACAGAAGATGATTACGACAGTATTTCTGTTACGCCTGTAATTGTAATGGCAGATTTATCTATTAAGAAAACGGCTCTTAATCAGGATGCGATTCATGAAGTAGGTTCAACGGTTATTTTTACCGTTACCGTTACCAATGATGGTCCTGCAGATGCATCTGGTGTAAGAGTAAAAGATTTGCTTCCTCCTGGATTCACCTATCAAACAAGTAGTCCTACAAGTGGTTTGTACAATTATGTCACAGGTATTTGGAATGTCGGAAATATTCCAACGGGAACTGATCAATCATTAGATATTTATACCACAGTAAATAAGCCATCGGGTATAGCAGGCGAATATACAAATACCACCGAAGTCATTGCCAGTAACCTGCCCGATCCCGATTCTACTCCAAACAACGGGGTAACCACAGAAGATGATTATGACAGTTTACAAATCAAAGTCGCCGTTGCCGATTTAAGTTTGGAGAAAACAGCCAGCAATAAAAACGCAAATGTAAACGAGGTGGTAACATTTACCATTCAGGTTAACAATGAAGGGCCAAGCACAGCTACCGGAGTTGCTATTGAAGACTTGATCCCGCTTGGATTCAAAAATATTTCGAACATCAATAATGGCGGTATTTTCAGCAAAAACATTATCAAATGGGTTGATTTGACCGTTCCTGTAGGCGGCATTACACTAACCTATGAGGCAACAGTGGTCAATCCGTTTGGACTGGAAAGTGTTGATTATGTTAATATTGCTCAAGTAACTGCCAGCAATCAATTTGATCCAGATTCAACTCCAAATAATGATAACGGAGATCAAAGCGAAGATGATGAAGATTCTGAATCTATCAACATTCCTTCTACCGACGTAGCCATCAATAAAGAAGTCGATAAAACAGATGTTCCTATGGATACTCAGGTAAATTTTACCATAACGGCAGAGAATTTAGGCAATTTAACTGCAACAAACGTAGAAGTTCAAGATGCGTTGCCTAAAGGATATTCATTAGTAAACTCAGCGGTAACTTCAGGAACTTATGATCCTAAAACCGGTATTTGGAGCATTCCATCAATCAATACAGGAGCTTTACAAACGCTAACTTTAACAGTTAAAGTGGTCGATTTTAATGATTATCTGAACACAGCACATTTGACAAAACTAGATCAGATAGACACCAATTCGGCCAACAATCAGGATACTGCAACTGTTTCGCCAAACTGTCTGAAAATCTATAACGAATTTTCTCCAAATGATGATGGCCAGAACGATTTCTTCTATATCGATTGTATCGAAAGATATCCAGATAATCAGCTGGAAATCTTTAACCGCTGGGGTAATTTGGTTTACTACCAAAAAGGCTATAAAAATACTTGGGACGGAAAAGAGGAAGGTTCTGCCAAAACGCTTCCTGAAGGCACCTATTTCTATATCCTTGATTTAGGAGACGGATCTAAAAAAACCTCTGGATGGGTTTACCTCAAATAAAACCATCCAGAAAAAAGAAAATTTAAGAATAGGATTAACCAAAATAAAATTGGCTATGATTAAAAATATAAAAAAGGTTTTCGCGATAATAACTCTATTCTCGGTATATGGAGCCTTTGCACAGCAAGACCCGCAATACACGCAGTATATGTACAACACACTCACCGTAAACTCGGCTTATGCAGGTTCGCTCGGACATTTAGCTATAACAGGAATTTACAGAACCCAATGGGTTGGTATTGAAGGAGCTCCAGACACGCAAAGTTTTTCATTAGATACTCCAGTCGGGAAAAATGTAGGTCTTGGAATTTCGATCGTAAACGAAGAAATCGGACCAACAGAAGAACAATATTTGGATGCCAATTTCTCCTACACCATTAAATCTGGCGAAACACACAAACTTTCTTTTGGAGTAAAGGGTGGTGGTCGCGTCATCAATATCGACTGGTCTAAGGGAAGTTATAAAGATCCAGATGTGCAATTTCGTGAAAACATTACCAACAAATTCCTTCCAGTTATTGGTGCGGGATTGTATTGGCACGGAGAAAGAGATTATGTGGGGCTTTCAATTCCGAATTTCATGACCCGAGAACGTTATACGTATGATGATATTAGCGAAGATTTGGTCAATCAGAGAATACACGTCTATCTTATTGGAGGTTACGTGTTTGACCTTTCGGCACATACTAAATTCAAACCTGCTCTTTTAGCAAAATATGTCGCTGGAGCTCCAATTATTGCCGATATATCAGCCAATTTTATGTTTAATAACGCTCTAACACTTGGTGTTGCCTATCGTACATCGGACTCTGTAAGCGGTCTTGTCGGAATCCAGATCACGCCAATGATAATGGCCGGATATGCATACGATTACACCACAACTGCTTTGCAGAATTACAACAGCGGTACACACGAAATTATGCTTCGTTTTGAACTGGTTTCACGCAAAAAAGGACTAAAATCACCAAGATTCTTTTAATACGGATAGTCTATGAAAAGAACAATTACTATACTCGCATTATTGGTTATACAGCTGATTTATTCACAAACCAAAAACAAAACTGCCGATGCTCTTTTTGATAAGATGTATTATGTGGAAGCCGCAAAATCGTATGAGCTTTCCATAAATAATGGTGATGCTTCCAAAGAAACGCTTCAGCGACTTGGAGATGCTTATTATTTTAATACTAGAATGTCAAGCGCATCAAAATGGTACGGAAAGCTGATTAATGAATATCCTAATGAAGTTTCTGCCGAATATCTATTCCGTTATGCACAATCATTGCAAGGAATTCAGAATTACGAACTGGCAAAAAAATGGATGAAAAGCTTCGCCGAAAAACAAAAATCGACAGATCCTAGAGCGAAGAACTTTTCTCTTAAAAATGTCACTCTAGAAGATATCGAAAATATAAAACCTTCTTTTCTACTAGAAAATTTAGACATAAATACTGCTAATTCCGATTTTGGGGCCATGTATTACAAATGCGACTTGGTTTATTCTACTACTGCCGATTCTTCCTATTGGAAAACAGATAAATACGGCTGGAATGATCAGCCTTATCTTAATATGCAACTGGGGAAAATTAGCGAGACACAATCTAATGTTACTTTTAAAGAACGTTTCGGAAAAGACATTACAACCAAGTATCACGAAGCCTGTATCGCCTTTTCTCCTGATGAAAAAACGATTTATTTTACCCGAAACAATTATAACGGAAAACTGAAACGTGACAGCAAAGGCATTAATAACCTAAAAATCTACTCTGCAACCGCTGTAGAAAACGAAAATGGCAGTACTAAATGGACCAATATTCAGGAATTACCCTTTAACAGCGATGGTTATTCAGTCGGACAGCCTTCAGTAAGTAAAGACGGCAAAAAGCTTTATTTTGTATCGGATATGCCTGGAACAATTGGTTCTACAGATATTTTTGTGGTTGATATTTTAGGTAATAATCAATTCTCTCAACCAAAAAATTTAGGCGAAAAAGTAAACACAACAGGACGCGAAATGTTTCCGTACATCACCGATCAAGCATTGTATTTTTCTTCTGACGGATTTTTAGGTTTAGGAGGTCTAGACGTATTCGAAAGCAGAATAAACGATGGCACTTTTGACACACCAGCCAATCTTGGTGCGCCTTTGAACAGCAATAGAGACGATTTTGGTTATATCGTTAACGAAGCCACCAACAAAGGTTTTGTCTGCTCTAACAGAAAAACAAGCAAAGGCGATGATGATATTTACTCTTTTGAAAGATCGTGCAACCAAGCCATAAGCGGTTATGTTTTTGATGCCATTTCAAACAACCGAATTGCAGGTGCCATGGTAACGCTGAAAAATGCAAACGGAATAAAAGTAGCGGAAACCGTTTCTCAATTGGACGGAAAATACGATTTCAATAACAATGTAAATTGCAATACTCCTTACACGATCGACGTTACAAAAGAGAATTATAACGCCAATACTAAAGCAATCGTAACGGCAAAAAGTTCTGGAAAAACAGAAGCTCTTGTAGGCTTAGATCCTGCTTTAATTGTTCGTGAAAATGGAGTTCTAAAAATAAAAATCGGAATTATTTTCTTTGATTTAGACAAATCTGATATTCGTTATGACGCTGCAATAGAACTTAATAAAGTAGTTCTCTTAATGCATCAGTATAATACTGTGATAATTAAAATCGAATCGCATACCGACTCCCGTGCCAACGACCAATACAATCTCGAATTGTCTGACCGAAGAGCAAAAGCCACAAGAGATTATCTAATTTCTCAAGGAGTTGCCCCCGAGAGAATAGAAAGCGCAATAGGCTACGGAGAAACCCAATTAATCAACAACTGCTCTAACGGAGTTCCCTGCACAGAAGCACAACACCAAATCAACCGCCGAAGCGAATTCATCATCACAAAAATGTGATAAAAATTTTTGCAAACCCCAGCGGGGTTAAATATTTATAGAATTACAAATAATAAATAGAAAAAGAAAGCTCCCGAGGAGCGACATATTCCTTAGCTAGATATGTCGCTCCTCCGGAGCTTTTTGCTCTAAAATTTCATTCAAAAGCTATAAATATTTCGCTTCTCCGAAGCCTAAAAAAGCTATTTTTCTTTTAAAATCTCTTTCATACATCAATTCTATTTTCTATTCTCTATTTTCTATTCTCTATTCTCCATTCGCCTACTGCAACTTCACACACATCCATTCCCCTTTCATAATCAATCTATCCTCATCAAAGGCTTCTCCAGATTGTTTTATGATTTTTTCGCTTGTACGAATGTTTTTTACAACAAATTTAACGAGTTTATTGAACTCAACGCCCGCAAAAAATTCAACATTATCCATACTAACCAACCCAAAAACGCCATCTGCAATTCCTAAAAGCTTTATACCTGCACCGCCACATTGCGCCATAGCTTCGATCAAAATAGTTCCCGGAACAAAATTAAAATCGGGAAAACTGCCCTGAAGCCAGGCATCTTTATCTGTAAACGTCTTTAAACCAACGATTGTGTCTGTTGTATAAGAAATAATTTCATCTACAAAGAGAAATGGAGCACGATGCGGAATTAAATCTTCTATTTTTTTAGTCATGTCTGTAATTTTTAACAATGTACGAATCTGAACTGAAATAGACAATATTAAAATTAATTCTATGTTAAAAGCAGACTAAAACGTTAAAATAATAATCTTTATTTCGTTTCGTAAAAGCGTAAAATTGAATTTTAGAACGACACGCTGGTCAGCTGAATCTATTTTTAAAAATGACCTGCTCAGAAAAAAAAAATCATAATTTGACAGCAAAATAAATTGGTTTTTTAAAGCTTTTTTTAGCTCTTTTTCTCCTAAAAAATAGCAGTAAAAAACAAAAAGCAAACTCAAAAGCAAAAAAACACACTCCAATTTAAGTTATTAAACTTTTTATTTAACTAAAATTATTTAAAAACTAAAAATCAGTACTTTAACACATCACTATAGAAAACCTCTATAATAGGAAATCTAATAAAAAGCAGTTATTTTACCACAAAAATATATTTCTTAATTTCAAAAAAAAGAGATTAAAAAATTCGTTCTCACCGCCTTCTTCAATTCATAATTTCTGACTTAAATCTTATACGTTTTCAGTCAAAAATTCAAACAAATAAACCATAACTCGCTTCTCTCCTGCTTTTAAAGTTTTTTAATGGATTTTAAAGCCTTTTACACACTATTAGCAAAGTGTTATTTTCCAATTCAAAAGCCATTAAAACCATATCTAAGTAAACAATTAAAAATTTTATAAAAAATTAACAAACAAGCAATTAACAATAAATATGTAAATCAACACATTAAACAGTAAAAAATACTCAAAATTTTAAAAACAATTCATTTTTAAGTTATCTTATTTATTAAAAAAAAGAAACATTACACCCATTTTCTAATTTTCTAATTGCCAAATTATCTCATTACCGGATCCCCAATAGCTGATACAATTCGTCCTTTTTATTCAAAGCTGCCGAAATAGTTTTTCCATCGATTAGTTCCACAACATTTCCGTTGAGACTTCTCACCGCTTCCAGATTTAAAATAAAAGAGCGTTGCACGCGAAAGAACATCGGAAGCTTCAACACTTCTTCCATAGATTTTAAAGTTCCTAAAGTTGTGTATGATGCGCCATTGATGACGAATTTCAGGTAATCTCCTTGGGCTTCGACATAAAGAATTTCACTCAAAAGGATTTTAATCAGCTTCCCTTCCGATTTGATAAAAATACGATCGGAATTGATTTGATGAACCGAAGTTGTTTTCTTTAGCGAAAGATATTCTTTGGCACGATTCACCGCT
Organism: Flavobacterium tyrosinilyticum; assembly: GCF_023656565.1. Classification (GTDB taxonomy): domain Bacteria; phylum Bacteroidota; class Bacteroidia; order Flavobacteriales; family Flavobacteriaceae; genus Flavobacterium; species Flavobacterium tyrosinilyticum. The sequence continues at coordinate 1,019,625 of NZ_JAMOKG010000002.1, read as the reverse complement.
TTCAGGAAACGATCAAAACGAACGGGCTTTAAGAGATAATCGGCTGCTCCAGTTTCAAATCCTTCCAAAGCAAAATTGCGATGTGCCGTGATAAAAATAATAATCGGAGCTTTGGTCAGCGACTGCGCTAATTCTAAACCGTTAAATTTAGGCATCTCAATATCGCTGAAAACAATATCAATTTCGTTATCCTCCAGAAACAAAAAAGCTTTAGAGGCTTCTGCAAACGAATTCTTCAATTCCAAAAACGGAACTTCAGCAATAAACGATTCGATAATATCTCTTGCAATCGGCTCATCGTCAACGACAATGCATTTTAATTTTTCCATTATTTCCTTAATACAATTTTTAAATCGACTCTAAACGAACTTTCCAATCTTTCAATTTCTAACTCATGCAAGTCGGGATATAGCAATTTTAATCGTTTACAAGCGTTTTGCGTCCCTATTCCGCCAAAGACTGACTCGTGTACCATTTTTTCAGAATCGTTCTTTAAACTAAATAAAAATGCGTTATTTTCTATCTTAATGTCTAGTTTTACAAAAGCATTCTTGGTTTTTAAACCATACTTGAACGCATTTTCTATAAAAGTAAAAGTCAGAAGCGGTGCTATAAAAAGTCCTGGTGTATTTCTTTCTCCTTCAATGCTGACTTGAATATCAGCATCATCGGCATAACGCATTTTTTCTAAAGCGATATAATTTTTGATAAAATCCAATTCTTTTTCCAAACGGACCATTTCGGTATTCGATTCGTAGAGCGTATAGCTCATAATATCCGAAAGATTCAAGATTAATTCTGGCGCCAGATTGTCTTTCCTAACCGTCAGTCCGTACAGATTATTCAAGGTGTTAAATAAAAAATGCGGATTTAACTGCGCTTTCAGAAAGTCTTTTTCAATTTGAATATTCTGAAGTTCCAAAGTAGCCTTTTCTCTTTCAATTTGAAATTTCGTGTTGTACAATTTCGTGATCTCGACCAATATTTTAGCAAAACAAAAAGGCGAAAGCAAGGAGATGATAATTATAGTTTGAGAAAGCATTCTTTTTGGAGAAACCGCTTCCAAAAAAGTTTGATTTGCACTCATTTTAATGACGCCTTTCAGTTCTCCAAAAGTAATTTCGAGACCTAAAGCATAATAAAACAGTGAAATAAAATATGTTGCCGACATCCAGACCAATATGGAAACTGGAAAAACCAATAGCAGCAATATTATAATTCGGTTTTTGCTTTCTGAAAATATCTTTGGAAGCAGTAAATAAAACAGCATATAAAATACTATCATATTGACCAATGCCATTCTTATTGTTAGTAAAACAGCATCAAAATAGACTAATTTATAGCCAATTACATAGCTCAAAAAAAGCAATATAGAAAAACCTAGCCACATGAAAACGTGCAGTAAAATTCGATTTCTTCTCGTAAAAAAGTGATCAAAATTCAGCAACGCCATTTTATCTAAAAAATATCCCGAAGTTGATGTGGTATTTGGCATGTAAAAGATTTGTAAAGCAGTTTCAAATATAACTTTAATTTGGCAGGTTTTATAAAATTCTAATAACCGCATTGATCAAATTAATCGTGTTATGACCGAGAATAGAGTAAATAAGATTTCCTGAAAACTGTCTTAGAATACCAACGCTCAAAGAAGAAATCAAGGTTAAGTACACCATTGTAACAATATCCAACTTCAAATGTAGATCCTGATCTAGAATTGCTCCGTGCGAAACTCCAAATAAAACCGTTACAATGACAAATGCCCAGCCAAATTTAATGCCTCGATAATTCCAAGTTGGCGCAAAAGCTTTATCTAAAAGCCATAAAGAGATTCCTCTAAAAAGAATTTCCTCTGTTAATCCGGGCATTGTGGCTTGAAAAAGAAAAGTTTCTAGATTAAAGGGATTTCCTTTTGGAAATAAAATGAGTTTAAAAATAATATCGAACAACGTAAATCCGACGAAAACCAATAATCCGAATTTCAAGCTTGCTGGCGAATTGGTTTTAGCAGTAAAGCCGATTTTGATTCTTTCTTCTTTTGAAACCGAAAAGATAATAATCAATGCTAAAATTAAGCTCAGGAATTTTCCCGCCCAATTGAACTTTAAATCAAGATTTATCAATTCTTTTCCTGAAGCCTGTAAAAACACATCGGCAAGAAAATATAAAATGAAAAATCCTAAATATTTTAAATTCAATTTTTCCGATTTGAAACACGCAATAACAATAATCGGAGCGATTAACAAAATCCAAAGAAGGGGCGTAAATAATGACATAATTTTGATTTTTAAGGTTTTAATTTGAATCAAAAGTATATCGGGAGTATATGAAATAAAATTGTGATCGGTAGAATGAAGAACCTGCTCGGTGAAAGTGTTGTTTTACCCGATAATAGAATTTGATAATTAGAAAATGTGCCAATTAGATAATTACTCGCATTATCTAATTGGCACATTTTCTAATTGACAGATTGACTAATTTCTACCACATGTATTTCAAAATCAAACGTGCATTAAACGGTGTTCCTGCTGTAAAATGAATTTCTTCTACAGGATCGGTTTCATTTGCCAGTCTTGATTCGGTTAAGAATTGTGTTTCTTTCCATTTTGTATTGAAGATGTTGTCGATATTTACGCCAATTGAAACTTTTTTAATCTGATAATTTACAGAGAAATCGGTAATGCAATATCCTTTTGCTACAACCGAATTGTCTTCGTTTGCTGGTCTGTCGCCTAAGAAACGGGTTCTCAAACTTCCTGAAAATCCTTTTAGATCTTTTACTGAAATTCCGTTCATCAACGTATTTTTCGGAGCTAATGGAAGATAATCGTTTCCTTTAGGCTCATCAATTGCTCTTGCGTGTGTATAAGTGTAATCGGTATTCCAGAATAGCCAATTGGTCAATTGATATCTGAAACCAAAATCGAAACCTTTTCTTTCTGTTTTTCCGCTTGGCTCAACAACCGCTTCGTCTCCAACATAAACAAATTCCTGCGCTAAATACAAATACCAAACTGCTGAGTTAATAATCATACGTGGAAATGGTTTCCAGTTAATTCCTAAATCTGCTCCGTACGTTTCTGGTAGAATCTTTTCCCCTTTTTGCGCCACTACTACACGAGTATCGTTGCTGTGAAATCCTTTTCCTAATTTCAAGAAATAGTTCAGTTTGTCATTCTGCGTATATAAAAAGTTCAACTTCGGACTCACAATTGCTCTGGTCTGCGTCTGATTGCTGTAAGTCGCCTCCAATTGACCTTCATACCCAAATTTGAAATAATCTAAACGCAAACCTCCATTTACTAGCCACTTTCCTGCTGTAAAATCAAGACTTGAATACGTAAATAAATTAGTTTGATTTACATTTCCTAAACTCAAATAATCCAAAACCGTTTTTCTGTTTAATGTATGAGATAATTCTACATCTTTATTATTATCGTTTCGAAGTCCAGCGCCCAGTTTAAAACGCCACTTTTCGTTTAATTTCTGATCGTATTCAGACTGAAAACCTACAATAGTTCTATTTTCTTTTTGTTTGATCTGATCGCCATTTACAGGATCATTCAAGAAAAAAGTAAAATTAGAATACAGCTCAAAATCATATCTACTCAAATAAGCACTGCTTTTGATATGTATGTCTTCGTCAATTTTTGCATCATACTGCAAATTAAAATTGGTTCTATCTGTATTTCCTCCTTCATTAGAATCAATTGCTCCGAAATGCGAAATGGTTCCGTCGTTTACCGCACGATCTGGAATCTGTCCGCTGGCATCCCATTGGCTTTTAAAATGGGAAACCGAAATAGCCAGACGATCTCCATTCTCCATTTTAGCATTGTATTTTCCAAATAAATTAATTCGGTTAAAGTTCTGAGGCGCATCAAAATAACCATCCGTCATCATGTATTCTCCCGCAAAATAAGCCGACTGGTTTTCTGTGTTCAATAAATTAAACATCGCAACGGTACGGAAGGTATCAAACTGTCCTCCTTCAAAAGAAATAGAACTATTCTGCAAAGCATTTTTGGTATTAAAACCAACATATCCTGCCGTTGTAAAATCGCCTTTATCTACAAAATAGGCTCCTTTATCAAAATCAATATTATCGACTGTTTCTGGAATCACAAAATGCAGATCTGAATACCCTTGCCCATGTGCGTGCGAAACCATGTTTACGGGCATTCCGTCAACAGTGATATTAATATCGGTTCCGTGATCACAGTCAAAACCTCTTAAAAAGATTTGTTCTGCTTTTCCTCCTCCTGCGTGCTGACCGATGAAAAGTCCTGGAACTTTTCGCAGCAGATCTTGAGAATTTAAAATTGGCTGAATTTCAAAATCAATTTTAGAAATAGTATTCAGGTATTTTAAATTATGGCTAATCTTAACTTCTTCCAACAAAAATGGTTTTTCATTTATGGAAATCGTTAAAAAATCCAAAGAAGCAAGTTTAATTTTTTGAGGAGAAAATCCTTTTTTTGTAATCAGCAAACTATCATTTACCTCCACTCCTTCCAATGTAAATTTTCCGTTGGCATCAGTATGTGCGTGTGTTTTTGAAGTTAAATCACGAATTAATACTTCTGATAAAGATTTTCCGCTTCCGTCATTTACAATACCGTTGACAGATTGTGCATGAATAGAAACAGAAAGAATAAAAAAGAAAAGTGTTGATAAAGATTTCATTGCTATTTTGGTAATTAATTTGGTAATTTGAGCGCAAAAATAGCATAAAAAAGATTTTTTCAGCTTATTTATCGAAAATCAGAAACAGGAGAAACATTTTTCTTCGGATCGTATAGCATAGCTGTACACAAACAGTTTTTTCTGCCCTTGCTTAATAAAATAGGACAGTTGATACAGCTTTTACAGTTTTCCCAAAAAAGCTCATCATTTGGCAATTCAGCGTAAGTAACGGGTTCAAAGCCAAGTTCGTGATTCATTTTCATAACGGCAAGACCTGTAGTTAGGCTGAAAATAAGTGCTTTTGGATATTTTTCACGGCTGAGTTCAAAGATCTTTCTTTTAATCTTTTTTGCCAGGCCAGTGTGTCTAAACTCAGGCGCAACAATTAATCCCGAATTAGAAACATATTTGCCGTTTTCCCACGAAGATATAAAAGCAAAACCTGCCCATTTTCCATCTCGAGTAATTGCGATAACGGCTTCACCTTCTCTCATCTTTTTTTCAAGAAGCTCAGGCGGTCTACTTGAGATTCCTGTTCCGCGGGCTTTGGCAGATAATAATGTTTCTTCGCAGATTTGATTTAGATAAAAAATATGTTCGGCTTTTGTTTCTTCTAAAATAAATTCATACAATTCGGTAGCTTTTTCATGGGAAGAAAAAGTAGTTGCATCTTTTCTATACGCACTAGTTTTCATGATACCTAAACTATTTTAGCGATTAGCATAACGGTGATAAAAAGAACTACTGTAAAAACCATTAAGTTAACGAATCGATCTTTATTTCGTCTAGATTTATTTGAAAAGTACGTTTTTGTGATTTCTTTATTTCTTTTATTACTTGTTTTCATATTTCTTAAATGTTGTATAATTAAGGGCTTGTTTAATAATCAACAACATAAAAAACAAAAGGCATGCCATAGCATCTCAAACTACAATAAACAACTCATTATAAAACAAATAACAAAAAATTGGCTTTAATCAATTTACAAAAGCTTATCAAAATGATATGCTGATTTTCAAAATGGAAGGGATTTAAATAAAAAAGCCCTAAATCGAAATTTAGAGCTTTCTTATATTTATAAGTGACCTAATAAATTAGTCCCATTGATTGTTTTTAGAAAGGGCAAATTTACCTGCTCCAGTAAAAAACAAGGCAAGAGCTCCAAAAAGATAAAGCATTAATAATTCTAAAGCATAACCTCCATGATCGCTAATGGTAAAAATGTCCTGAGCGTGAGCCGTTGCAACTGCAACCACACAAGTAATAGCCAAAAGAACCGCCGCAATTCTAGTTCTAAATCCTAATAAAATGGCAATTGGAGCTAAAACTTCACCAATGTAAACCGCATATCCAAATGCGCCCATGTTATCTACAAGGAAAGAAATTCCGTGAATCAATTTAGAAACACCGTGAAAAAGCATTAATCCACCAGTACTAATACGCAATAGCAATAATCCAAGGTCTGTGTTTTTTGAAATCATAAAAAATTTTGTTTAGGTTAAAAATTTATATCAAAATTGGGTTTATAAGCCGACTAAAATACAAAAATTTCCCAATGAAAAACAATCTTATTTAAAACAATTCCAAATAACCGTTTTTAGACTATCACAAACACGATTTTACTTTAAAACTTTATCGCAATTTTTCCAATTGTTTTTCCAGATTCCAAAAGTTCGTGTGCCTTCTTTAGATTTTCGGCTGTAAGTCCGTTTAAAGTGGTGTTTAAAGTCGTTTTCAAGATGCCATCATCGAGTAAATCCGCTACAATATTCAGAATATTATGCTGCTCGATCATGTCTTCCGTTTGATACATAGAACGGGTGTACATCAATTCCCAAGAAAAAGAAACACTTTTACTTTTTAGTTTGTTTAATGCAAGAGTGTCACTGCTTCCTGTAATGGAGGCAATATGTCCTTGCGGTTTAATCAATTCGACCATTATATCCCAATAAGCATTGGTGTCTACAAAATCTAAAATAAAGTCAACATACTCAAAACCAGCTTCTCGAACCGAAGAAACCAAATCTTTATGATCTACAACAAAATCTGCTCCCTGCTGTTTGCACCAAGCAATCGTTTCTGGGCGCGACGCTGTTGCAATAACGGTTAAGCCAGCAATTTTCTTGGCTAGCTGAATAGCGATCGAACCAACTCCTCCTGCTCCACCAATAATTAAAATTGATTTTCCTTTGTCTTTATCAGCACTAATTCTGATTCTGTCAAATAGAATTTCCCAAGCGGTTAAAGCCGTTAACGGAATTACAGCAGCTTCTTCAATACTTAATGCTTTTGGTTTTCTGCCCACAATTCTTTCGTCTATTATCTGATATTCGGCATTGCTTCCTTGTTTGTTAATATCTCCAGCATAATAAACAGAATCGCCTACTTCAAACAAAGTAACATCCTGTCCGACAGCCTGAACGATTCCGACAGCGTCCCAGCCTATAATTTTTGGGGTTTCTAGAACGGTATCTTTTGCGCTGCTCTGGCGAATTTTAAAATCGACTGGATTTACTGAAATCGCATCAATTTTAACTAATAAATCGTGTGGCCCAGGAATTGGTTTTACGGCTTCAAATTCGATAAAACTTTCTGTTTTTTCTATGGGTAATGAGGTTTTAAATCCTATTGCTTTCATTTCTTTTTAATGTTTAAATTAAAACTATAGTACAAAGATAAGACGAGTTGAAATCTCAAAATTGGTATATATTGAGCGTATATTTGTATATATTAAGCATATTGTGTTTTTTGTTTCACGCAGATTTTACAGATTATAGCCGATTCTGCAGATTTTTTATTTAAAATCTGCTAAGATCTGCTCAAATCCTTTAAAATCTGGGTGAAATAATTTTAAAGACTAAATTTGCTAAAAATACTACACTATGAATATCAGAAAAGCCGAAAAATCAGACTCAAAATATATTGCTCCTATATTATTGTTAGCAATGGAAGACATCATCTATAAATTTATAGCTAAGGAAGATTACGCTTCCGCGAAAGACTTTCTGCAATATTTCGTTGAACGAGAAAACAATCAATATTCTTATCAAAACTGTTTTGTGGCCGAAGAGAATAATGAAATCATTGGTGCCGTAAACATTTATAATGGTGCTGACATTGAAGAATTACGAAATCCTATTATTGAGTACGTTAGAAAACATTATAATCCTGAATTTGATCCTGAATTTGAGACCCGTGAAGGCGAATATTATATAGATTCGTTGGGCGTGAATCCGAAATATCAGGGAAAAGGAATTGGTTCTCAATTATTGCAATTTTTGATAGATAAATACGTTCATAAAAATAAAGAGGTTTTAGGTCTGCTGGTTGAAGAAGACAATCCGAGTGCTAAAAAACTGTATTTAAAGCTTGGTTTTAAAGTAGTTGGAAACAAAACTTTGGTTAAGAAGAACCTAGAACATCTTCAAATCAAAAATTAATTATAGAATGAAAAATATCACAATATTAGAAGCAGGTTTAATTTTAAGAATAGTTTTAGGAATCACAATGCTTTCGGCCGTAGCGGACCGATTTGGAGTTTGGGGCGCACCAGGATCTCACGCGGTTGCCTGGGGAAATTGGGAAAACTTCGTACTCTACACTCAATCTCTAAATTCTTTTGCCAACAAAGCCACAGCAGAAGTCCTCGCAGGAATTGCCACTTTCTTTGAAGTTTTACTAAGCCTATTATTGTTATTCGGTTTCAAAACCAGACTTGCAGCTTTAGGAACTACCTTTTTAATGTTCTTTTTTGCCTTTGCTATGTCGGTTTCTGTTTCTGTAAAAGCGCCTTTCGACTATTCGGTTTGGACAAGTTGTGCGGCGGCTTTACTGCTTGCCAATATTGGTAAAACATCTTATGCCGTTGACAATAGGATATAGTTTTCGATAAAAGCGTTCTAGAAACTTTGTCAAAGTTTAAAACTTTGACAAAGTTAATCGCTTCTAAAAGTTCAGCTTAAAAAACATCAGTTCACATCTTTTTTCGGAAATAAATTCGTTTCGAAAATTCATCTTCTATACTTTCTTTCCCTACAAATTCTTCGTAATTTAATGATCGTAAAATATCGATCAAAGCAGTATCTACGGTAAAAGCGCTCACCCAAATTAAATCGTGTTTTCGCTGAGAAGCAATTTCTTCAGCACGTTTAATAAGCGCTTTTAAATCTTCTTCATCAAAATAAACAATCTCACTCAGATTGATTGCTTTTGACGCTCCAAGGTTTTCGTTTAATATTCTCGACGAATCTAATTTTAAATACGCTTGTGGGGTTTCGCCAAGATAAGCCATTAAAATCTCGATCGAAAAATCGTTCTGAATTCGAAACAATTCTTTTTTCGAAAGATGTTCTTTGGCATATTTTTCTCCTAACTCTTTTTCCTTAAATAAATTGGTATAGAATTGAACGGCTTTGTCTTCCATCCAAAAGACATTATCGTTGATTATGACAACAAATTTTGCAATTTTACTCATTTCTTTTCTTTAAAAATAAAAAGCAAAATTGCACCGAATGTTAGTCTAAAAAAAGAGCGAAAAGGCTTCTGTTTTGTGCAAAATGTCGGCTGAATGATTTTAATCGATCTGTTTTTTTCTATATTCTAAAGGCGAAATGCCTTCATAGTTTTTAAAAAACCTTCCAAAAACAGATTGATCTGAAAAATGAAGTAAATCGCTGATCTGATTGATGGACATTTTTTTATTCTGCAACAAAACTTTAGCTTCCAGAATTACCATTTCGCTAATCCAGTCACTCGCAGTCTTACCGCTGTGCTTCTTAATGACTTCAGACAAATATTTTCGGCTTACATTTAATTCATCTGCATAATGCTGTACGCTTCTGAAATTCAGAAAATCTTTAAAAAGAAGTTCTTTAAACTTTTCATATAAAGGATTTTGCACTTCCGTGGCAATTTTTTCTTTCTGAATACCATCAATTTCATAAATTAAAATATACAAATAACTTCTCAAAATAGAGGCTTGATGCTTCGACTGATCTTCTGACACTTCTTTGATTAAGCTAAAAATGCGTTCAAACTTGCTTTCGTCTATTTTTGTAATTGGGTAGGTATTACTATCACTATTTTCAAAAAAATCATATTGGGTTAGAAAAAAAACATTTGCTTGATTTTCTAGAAAAAACTGCGGTTTAAAAAATATAATATCGATTAGAATTTCGTCCTCATTTTTAGAAAAGCTTCTTATTACCGAAGGCCCTAAAGCAATAACAGCTGGAGCATGAACGACTTTTGTTTCGAGTCCAGTATGCATTACGATACTTCCTTTTCTTAAAAACTCAATTGCATAGCTTTCGGCACGATAAGGCTCGGTAATATAAGGATGCTCGCTAGTCTGAATATAGAAGTACTCTTTCTGATCTGCGTACGAAAATAAACTCTTGTGATGCGTTAAGGAATACGTGAGGATTTTATTCTTCAATACTGCTGTTTTAGTAATCATTATAGTTTCAAATATACCTTTTTTTAGTGGTCAGTGTTCAGTTTTTTAGTGTTCAGTCGCAGTTTGCAGTCTTTGCGGTAAGAAAGGCTAGCTTTGTCAAAGTTTAAAACTTTGACAAAGCTTCTCGACTCTTAACCTAACTGAGACTGAATACTAAAAAACTGAACACTGAATACTAAACACTGAGTACTAAAAAAATTTTTAAGGTATATTTAAGGCCATAAAGCTGTTTCGAACAAATTTGTATTCGTAAATTAGCCAATACAAAAACATATCATAAATGACAATACTTACCTTTACGCTGATTATGATTCTAGGTGCCTTTTTAGCAGGCTTTATTGGTTCATTATCAGGCTTAGGAGGCGGTATCATTATTATTCCGCTTCTTACTATTCTTCTCGGTGTCGATATTCATTATGCCATTGGAGCTGCTTTAGTCTCCGTTATCGCCACTTCTTCAGGTTCTGCAGCCGCTTATGTAAAAGAAGGAATTACCAACATGCGAATGGGAATTTTTCTCGAAATCGCTACTACTATCGGAGCCGTTTGCGGAGCATTGCTTTCTACTATCGCCCCTACTTCTTTTATTGCGGTTTTATTTGGTTTAACGCTTATTTTTTCTGCCATTAATTCGCTTCGAAAAAAAGAAGAACACATTGTTTTAGAATCTAGTCCGCTAGCTAAAAAACTTAAATTAGACGGAACTTATCCTGCTCATGATGGCGAAGTCATAAAGTACGGAACCAAAAATGTAATTGGCGGTTTTAGTATGATGGGAGTTGCGGGAATGATGTCGGGTCTTCTCGGAATTGGTTCTGGCGCTTTTAAAGTAATCGCGATGGATAACATTATGCGTGTTCCGTTTAAAGTATCTACAACAACCAGTAATTTCATGATGGGAGTTACAGCAATGGCGAGTTCTGTAATCTATATTCAAAAAGGATATATCGAACCTGGAATTTGCATGCCGGTTGTAATTGGAGTTTTGTTTGGAGCAATGGCTGGAGCAAAAATCTTAGTAAGAACGAATCCGAAGAAATTGAGAATATTTTTTGCCTGCCTTATTTTTGTTTTGGCAATAAACATGATTTATAACGGACTAAATGGAAAAATCTAATATGGTACAAGAAGAAAAATTTGGAGAAAAAGATTTTCAAACTATTATAGGAAACTTGCTTCGTTATGGGGTTTGGATTTCGTTATCGGTTGCTTTTATTGGCGGAATTGTATATTTAATTCACAACGGAAGCCAAATTGAAGATTATTCTGTTTTTAAAGAAAATGACCGAAATATATTTGAAGTAATTACCGCTATTTACAATGGTGCAATTCAAGGAAACGGAGAATCGTTAATATTTACAGGAATTATTTTCTTGTTCATGACACCTGTTTTACGCGTATTGCTTTCATTATTTTCATTTTTATTAGAAAAAGATTACCTATACGTTGGGATTACATTGATTGTATTCATGATTATCATTATCAGTATTTCATTTGGTTTCTCACATTAAAAAATTGTAGATTTTAGATTTTAGATTGTAGATTTTGGAGTTTGGGATTTAGAGTTTGGAATTTGGAGTTTGGAATTTGGAGTTTGGGATTTGGAATTTGGAATTTGGAATTTAAAATTTAAAATTTTAAAAATGGAAATAGGAATAGACAGTTTTGCATCGGCAATGTATGGCGATAACAACACGCTGAGCAGTGTTGATGCTATGGAACAGCTTCTGCAGCGAATTGAATTTGCAGATCAGGCTGGTCTTGATGTTTTCGGAATTGGAGAACATCATAAAAAAGAGTTCTTAGATTCTGCTACGGCTGTTATTTTGAGTGCAGCGGCGGCTAGAACAAAAAATATCCGACTGGCAAGTGCCGTGACTGTTTTAAGTGCAGCAGATCCAGTGAGGGTTTACCAGAGTTTTGCAACTTTAGATTTGATTTCGAAAGGAAGAACTGAAATTGTTGTCGGGAGAGGATCTGCCATTGAAGCTTATCCCCTTTTCGGATATGATTTGAGAGATTATGATGCTCTTTTTAAAGAAAAACTCGAATTGCTTCTTCAAATTAGAGATGACGAATTTGTTTCTTGGGAAGGAAAATTCCGTCCTGCTTTAAATAATTTACCCGTTTATCCAAGAGCTTTACAAGAAAAACTACCCATTTGGCTTGGTGTTGGCGGAACGCCAGAATCTTTTATAAGAGCTGGTTCGTTAGGACTTCCGTTAATGGTTGCCGTAATTGGCGGACAAACACATCGTTTTAAACCTTTAGTCGATTTATATCGTGAAGCTGGAAAAGCAGCAGGCTATAAACCAGAAGAGCTAAAAGTAGGCTTGCACTCGCCTGGATATGTTGGTACAACAACGGAAAAAGCAATTGAAGAATACTATCCCGGTTATGCCGAATTGTGGACAAAATTAGGATATGAAAGAGGTTGGCCTCCTGTAACTAAAGGCAAATTTGATGGTTTGATCGATGATTTAGGTGTTTTAATTGTTGGAAGTCCAGAAAGAGCTGCAGAGAAAATCCTAAAACACAGCGAAGCTCTAGGCGGCGTAGATCGATTTACTTTCCAAATGGATAATGCTGGATTGACACATAAACAATTAATGAATGCCATTGAATTGATTGGTACAAAATTGATTCCTTTGATACGTAAGGCATAATAATTAATCTCGCAAAGTCGCTAAGACGCAAAGTTTTTATAAAAAAAAAAGCCACAGATTATTAAGATTAAAAAGATTTTTTCCTAATCCTAATTTTTGAATGGTATCCAGCTTTAGCTGGATGAAAATATAGAACAAATATTAAAGGTTTCAGCCAAACATCACTAGTTTGGCTAAAGCCTTTTTTCAATCTTCATTTATAACCTCCAGTTAAAACTGGAGGCAATTCAAAAGAATTATACTTCTCAACCTTTGTAACTTTGTAACTTTGTAACTTTGCTTCTTAGAATCTTAAAATCTCAGAACCTTAGCATCTTAAAAAAAAAGCATCCAACAATTAAGTCAGATGCTTTTGTGTGATTTGCAATTTTTCAACGATAACAAACCAATTTAGAGCTTATAAGTAACACCAACTCTAAAATTTCTTGGCGCTTCAGTCTGCCAGTAATAAGCATTTAACCAGCTGTAGTATGAACCGCTATATAGATATTTATCTAAGATATTGAATACGTTTGCAGTAACTTTAAATTTACCGGTTTCATAAGATAAACCTCCATCCAATTTAAAGTAAGAAGGCAGTTTTTGAAGACCTGCACTCCAAGTATCAGTCTGGCGTCCGTCAAGGAAAGTTCCTCCAATAGAAGCACCAAAACCTTTTAATTTTCCATGCTGCAACGTGTAATTTAACCAAGCATTTGCGGTATGTTTAGCGTAACCCGGAACAATATCCCCCACCTTAATCCCATTAGCTTCAGAAACATCTGGATCAATTTTAGTTACAGTTGACTCTGTAAAGGCATAATTTGCAATAAGATTTAAGCCATCAAAGATTTTTCCTCTCAAATCAAATTCAACACCACGCGCTCTTTTTTCACCTAGAACTATTTTATACTGTTCATTTGGCTGATTATTAGGATCTGCCGTTAACTCATTCTTCTTTAAGATATTGTAAACAGATAAACTGGTATTCCAAGAACCGTCAAACCAATCCTTTTTAAGTCCAAATTCAACATTATTTCCTGTTAGAGGTTTTACATCACCGCTTCTCACAACACCCGATTGAGGTGTAAAAGCTTGATCATATAAGCCGTAAACCGCAAAATCGTCAGTAATGGAATAACTTAAACCTGCACGAGGCGTTATATGACTATCCGCAATTGGTTCTGCCTCATAGCTGCTAGTCTGACTAATCCATGTGTATCTTGCAGCAAGAGTCAATCTTAATTTATTTTCCAAAAAACCAAGTTCATCCTGAATATACCCAGCCGCATATTCTGAACCGTAAAGTCCGCCAGCTCTTTGGCTTAAAGGAGTATCGTGATCAAACTGTGGGAAACCATTTGAAGGCGTTCCGTAATTCGGATTATAAACATTAAACGGATTATCAACAGTATCCAAATCATGAGACTGTCCCCAATCTGCCATATAATCTTTGCTTCCTAAATCTACTCCACCCAAAATTTTATGAGAAACGTTTCCTGTATTGAATTTTCCGTTCACAAATATTTGTCCTAGGTACATATTACTTTCTGCATCCCAAATACCCACATTTCTAATGATTTCTCCATAAGCAAGATTTCCTTCCGGAACACCATCAAAATCTCTGTCAGCCGGTCCTGGACCAACAACTCCTGGCCATGAACTATATCCTTGCTGAATATATTTAAAATAAGAAGTCTGTGCAGTAAGTTTCCAGTTTTCATCAAACTTGTGCTCAAACTGAAGATATCCGCTATGATCCTGAATATTGGTATCAGGCAATCCTGGCTGCGTCATAGTAAAACCTACAGGTAAAGTTGCATAACCACCTGCTTGAGGTCCAAAAACATAATATGAGCCCACTTCCGTCATATTTGCATACTGGAAATTATATTCGGCCGTAATTTTTGTTTTATCATCAATCTGATATGAAATTACAGGAGCAATTACATAACGGTTATTACGCTCAAACGGACGGTGCGATCCTTTGTTTTGGGCAGCTCCATTAAATCTATAAAGCAATTTCCCTTTTTTATCTAATTTCCCGTCAAAATCAACGCTTACTCTATAGAAATCGTAGCTTCCGCCAAGTACACTCACCTCTCCTTTTGTAACTCCCGTTGGTTTTTTAGTTACCACATTGTACAATCCGCTCGGATCTCCGCTTGAAAGCATGAATCCTGCTGGTCCTTTTACAAACTCAATATGATCTACAAAACTCATATCTTCTGTTAAAGGTCCCCAGAAAGAAGAAACTACATTAAATCCGTTTCTAAAAGCCTGAATTTGAGAACCTCTCATAGTAATATTAGTATACAAATCTCCCCAGTGCTCCAAACGTACAGCTCCACTCACGTTACGAATTACCCCATCGCTCATACTCGTAATTTGCTGATCTTTTAAAGTCTGACCGCTTACAATTTGTATATTTTGAGGAATTTCTAAAACAGGAGTTTGAAGACGCAATGACAATGAAGGGTTATTTTGCTTGTATTTATTCTTTTTAATAACAACTTCTTCCAAATCTTCTTGACTTTCAGAAAGAGAAAAATTCTTAGTCGTCGTTTGTTTTGAATTGACTACAATCTTATCCTCAACAGGTTGAATTCCTATTCCATTTAATACAATAGTATACGTTCCCGGTTTTACATTTTTAATTTCAAAATGTCCTGAAACAGTTGTAATATCAGAATATTTTGTTCCTTTTAACGCTACAGCTATATTTTCTGCTGGTTTATTGCCACTCAAAGAAACTTTTCCGTTTACAGTTCCAAGCTGTTGTGCCATTATATTTAATGAGCTCAAAAACAGCACGAAAAGATAAACTTTTGCATTAATAATTATTTTCATTTGGTTTTGATTTTAAATTGAGCGACAAAAGTATGTGCTAATCTCAACTTTTCCAAATTATTTTAATTCATTCTAAATAAATAAAACAAATTAGATTAAATCAGTAGGAATAAATTTGAGAATCGCCATTTCTCAGTTATTTCCTGATAATATTAATCTACATTAAGTTTGAAACCAAAATCTATTTCTATCTTTATATTTCGAAATTTCAATGACCAAAAACAAATAACTTCCTGATATGAAATCAAATACAATAAGAAAAGTAGCCATTGTCGGTTATAACAGAATCCCTTTTGCGAGAGCCAATACAGCCTATTCTAATGTTGGAAACAAAGAAATGATGATCGCAGCACTCAATGGTCTTATTGACAAATACAATCTAAAAGGAAAATTATTAGGCGAAGTTGCTGGAGGTGCTGTAATTAAACATACTTACGACAACAATTTGATTCGTGAATCTGTTATGCAAACCAGTCTTGATCCTGCAACTCCTGCTTGTGATTTACAGCAAGCTTGTGATACCGGAATTGAAAGCGCTATTTACATCGCCAACAAAATTGCTCTCGGGCAAATTGATTCTGGAATTGCTGGTGGCGTAGATTCTATCAGCGATATGCCAATTGCGGTTAGTGAAAAACTTAGAAAAATTCTTTTAGAAGCTAGACAAGCAAAATCTTTGGGCGGAAAAATCAAAACATTTCTAAAGCTTCGTCCAAAAGATTTGTCTCCTTTAGTTCCTAGAAATGAAGAATCTCAAACTGGACTTTCTATGGGCGGACATACCGAAATCACAGCGAAATACTATAAAATATCAAGAGAAGAACAAGATGAGTTTGCGTTGAAAAGTCATTTAAACATGGCAAAAGCGTATGACGAAGGTTTTTTCGATGATATGATTACGCCTTTTAACGGATTAGAAAAAGACAATAATCTAAGAAGAGACAGTACAATTGAAAAATTAGCAAAATTAAAACCCGCTTTTGATAAGGTAAATGGTACGCTGACTGCAGGAAATTCAACTCCATTAACAGATGGCGCCTCTTGTATCCTATTAGCTAGCGAAGAATGGGCAAAAGAACAAGGGCTTCCAATTTTAGCCTACATCACTTTTGCTGAAATTGCTGCAATTGAATACGTTAAGAATCAGCAGAATCTTTTATTAGCGCCTTTATTTGCTGCTTCAAGAATGCTCGAAAAAGCAGAATTAAACCTTCAGGATTTTGATTATTATGAAATTCACGAAGCTTTTGCTGCACAAACTTTGGCCACTTTAAAAATCTGGGAAAGCCCAGAATTGAGTGCGGAAATTGGCTTAAAGAAACCACTAGGCGCAATAGATCGAAATAAACTGAATGTAAAAGGAAGCAGTTTAGCAGCCGCTCACCCTTTTGCTGCAACTGGAGGTAGAATTATTGGCGTAATGGCAAAATTATTGAACGAAAAAGGCTCAGGAAAAGGATTAATTTCAATCTGTGCCGCAGGTGGTCAAGGGGTTACCATGATAATTGAGAAATAACTTTTTTCCATTTTTCCAGAACATTTCAATTTAGTTTTATAAATCTGCGGGAGTAATTTTTGCTCGCAGATTTAGCAGATTCGGCAGATTTTTTTTTAATATCTATCAACCAAACCCGACAGTTTTTTTTAAACCTGTCGGATTTCATTATAGGCAATAAAAAAGAATTCTTCTTATTTCTTAAAAAGCAAATTCCTCCACCGAAGACAACGCTTTGGGCAACGCATTTTCTGCAAAATCAGGAATTGCAGTTCCTTCTACGCGAAATGTCGTTACATCGGTCATTCCTAAAAAGGCAAAAACCGTTCGTAAATACGATTCAGAGAAATCATAACTTTTGTACGGACCTTCAGAAAATATTGCTCCTGATGCAATTGATAAATATACTTTTTTATTATTTACCAATCCTTTTGGCGATCCGTCAGCATAACTGAAAGTCTTCCCTGCTCTAGCAACCTGATCGATCCAGCCTTTTAAAACAGCTGGAATCCCAAAATTATATAAAGGAACTCCAATCACAATTACATCAGATTCCAATAAATTTTCGATTGCCTCATCTGAATATTTTAGCGCTGATTTTTGTTCTTCCGAATGTGTTTCAGCAGGCGCATAAACGGCACTAATATGAGAACCTGTTAAATATGGCACAGGTGTTTTAGAAAGATCAAGTGTTTGTACAGTACTATCTGGATTTACTGCTTTCAGCTTTTCGATAACAGCATTAGATAATTGGTTACTAAATGAATTTTCTCCATTAGTACTTGTTAGTATTTGCAGAATTTTTTGGCTCATAATTGTATATCATTTGTTTTACAATACAAACTTATTTACATTTACTATCTCTTTTATAGTACTATCCTTGAGGATAGCGCTATCCTCGAAGATAGTAAAGCAAAAAAATATGGAAACAAGAACAGATATCATTAGCGAAATAGTAGAAAAAGACTGTAAACCACAAGAATGCATGGCAGCATTACTTCCTGTAAGAGATGCATTAGAAGTCTTGAGCGGCAGATGGAAACTTCCTATTTTAATTGCACTTTCTGATCGTCCAAAACGATTTAAAGAAATTTCAAAAGACATTAACGGAATCACTGATAAAATGCTTTCTAAAGAATTGAAAGACTTGGAAATCAATAAACTTGTTATAAGAACGGTTTATGATACTTTCCCGCCAACTGTAGAATATTCGAGAACAGAACACAGCAAATCGCTTACAAATGTGATTATAGCATTAAAAGACTGGGGAACTTTGCATCGAAAAGAGATTATCGGAAATCGAAATGAATAATCGTATTTCTATCTAAATCATAAAAAACAATATAAAATACTTACTTTCTTAAACTGTAAATCAATAATTTATAGTAAATTAGGACTTCCTTACAATTTAGTTTCTTTTTAAAATTTTGTTGCACTTTATTTTAAACCACTAAAATTATGGAGTCAAAAATACCCGAAGGTCCTCTTGCTGATAAATGGAATCTTTACAAGTCCAAAGCCAAACTAGTAAATCCCGCAAACCGAAAAAAGCTAAATATTATAGTCGTCGGAACTGGTCTTGCGGGCGCTTCGTGTGCGGCATCTCTTGCCGAACAAGGCTATAATATAAAGTCTTTCTGTTTTCAGGATTCTCCTAGACGTGCACATTCTGTTGCCGCTCAAGGCGGAGTAAATGCTGCAAAAAACTACAAAAATGATGGCGATAGCACTTTTAGAATGTTTTATGACACTATAAAAGGTGGCGATTTTAGATCTCGTGAAGCGAATGTTTATCGTTTAGCAGAATGTTCGGCTCATCTTATCGATCATGCTGTTGCGCAAGGCGTTCCTTTTGCAAGGGAATATGCGGGTTACTTAAATAATAGATCTTTTGGTGGCGTTCAAGTTTCTAGAACTTTCTATGCTAGAGGACAAACTGGACAGCAACTTTTATTAGGCGCTTATCAAGCCTTGGAACGTCAGGCATCTTTAGGAAAAGTTGATTTGTATACCCGCCACGAAATGCTCGAACTCGTGGTTATTGATGGCAAAGCCAAAGGAATAATTGCACGAAATCTTGAAACAGGAATTCTAGAACGCCACGCTGCAGATGCTGTCGTACTGGCTTCTGGTGGTTACGGAAAAGTGTATTATCTGTCCACTTTGGCAATGGGCTGTAATAGTTCTGCGCTTTGGAGAGCGCATAAAAAAGGGGCTTTTATGGCTGGCGTTAGCTGGATTCAGTTTCACCCTACTTCTCTTCCGCAACATGGTGAAAACCAATCTAAACTGACTTTAATGTCAGAATCGTTGCGAAATGATGGCCGAATCTGGGTTCCGAAAAAAGCAGTTGATGCTCGAAATGCAAATGCTATTCCTGAAGAAGAACGTGATTATTATCTAGAACGACGTTATCCTTCTTTTGGAAATCTGGCGCCGAGAGATATTTCGTCACGGGCGGCAAAAGAAAGAATCGACGCTGGCCATGGCGTTGGACCCATGAAAAATGCTATTTATCTCGATTTCTCGGATGCTATTAAAGCGCAGGGAAAAGATAAAATCGAAGCCAAATACAGCAACCTTTTTGCCATGTATGAAAAAATTACGGGCATAAATGCTTATAAAGAACCCATGCTGATTTCACCTTCAGCACACTTCACAATGGGCGGACTTTGGGTCGATTATGAACTTATGACTACGATTCCAGGCTTATTTGCTTTAGGCGAAGCTAATTTTGCAGATCATGGCGCAAACCGACTCGGTGCCAATTCGCTGCTTCAAGCTTGCGTCGATGGCTATTTTATTGCGCCATATACTATTCCGAATTATTTGGCAGGTGAATTGAATTTACCTAAAACAGACATTTCGCATCCTGCTTTTGAAGAAGCCGAAAATGCGGTAAGAAGACAGTTAGATCGTTTTCTACATACTAACGGAACGCTTTCAGCAGATTATTTTCATAAAAAAATCGGACGTCTTTTGTATGAAAAATGTGGTCTTTCGCGAAGCAGAAAAAAACTGGAAGAGGCAATTATCGAAATTCGGGAACTTAAAACTTCTTTCGAAAAAGATCTTAGAATTACAGGAGATAATACTTTAAACAGCGAATTAGAAAAAGCGGGCAGAATTTCCGATTACATTGAATTAGCCGAATTAATGTGCTACGATGCCTTACAGCGCGAAGAATCCTGTGGCGCTCATTTCAGAGAAGAATACCAAACCGCCGACGGAGAAGCTGTCCGCAATGACGCTGAATTCTGTTATGTATCGGCTTGGGAATGGAAAGGTCTAAATAACGAACCTGAATTGCATAAAGAACCTTTAACATTTGAATCGGTGGAACTTGCGGTGAGAAGCTATAAATAATGGTGAATTGTTAATTGTAAATTATTAATTAACAGCTCATAAATCGCGATATCTAATTTATAATTAACAATTCATAATTCACAATTATATATGAAACTTTATCTAAAAATATGGCGGCAGTTTAATTCTTCTACCAAAGGGGAAATGACAGATTATGAAATTGATGGAGTATCTGAACACATGTCGTTTCTAGAAATGCTGGATCTTTTGAATGAATCGCTTATTCAGCAAGGAGAACGTGTTATTGAATTTGATCACGATTGTCGCGAGGGAATCTGCGGGCAATGTGGCGTAATGATAAACGGACGAGCTCATGGCCCTCTAAAAAACACCACAACTTGCCAGCTTCATATGAGAAGTTTTAAAGATGGAGATACTATTTATATTGAGCCTTTTCGCGCGAAAGCTTTTCCTGTTTTAAGAGATTTAAAAATTGATCGAAAAGCATTTGATTCGATAATAGCCGCAGGAGGTTTTATTGGAGCTTCAACAGGTCAAGCGCCTGAAGCAAATAGCATTCCCGTTTCATACGAAACCGCCGAAGCTGCTTTTGATGCGGCTGCCTGCATTGGATGCGGAGCCTGTGTTGCTTCCTGCAAAAATGCCAGCGCAGCTTTGTTTGTTGGTGCCAAAATAACTCATTTAGCACTTTTACCGCAAGGAAAATTAGAAGCTCCTAAACGTGCCCTTTCGATGGTAAAACAAATGGATGAAGAAGGTTTCGGAAATTGCTCTGATACCAGAGCCTGCGAAATCGAATGCCCACAAGGCATTTCTGTGCTTTCGATTGCTAAAATGAATTTAGAATATATGAAGGCTTTGACTTTTAGGAAGTAAATAAGTGAATTTCTCGCAAAGACGCAAAGTAGCAAAGTTTTAAACCTAAAAAACTTAAAAAAAGAAAAACTTTGCGACTTTGCGTCTTTGCGAGATTAAATGTATTTTAATTACACCGTAAAATAAGGCGTCAAGATATCTTCAAAATTGTAAAGTCCTTTATCTTTTTCTTTTAGATTTTCGGCTACAAAAATAACTCCGTTTCCGAAAGCTTCTCTCGAAATCGATTCATGTATTAAACGCACTGTTTGAAAAGGAAAACCAAAAATAACTTCATGTTTTCCAACGATTCCTCCTGCCCTTACAACATTAATGTCTTCTTTGTCCACATCTAGTGCTTCTGCAATTTTTACTGCGGTTCCAGACGTTCCTTCTTTTGCTTTAAAGTGCTCTTCATTTACTTCAATATCTACCCAAGGTGCAATTTTCTTTAAAAATTTTGCGGCAAACAATAAGTAATTAACGCCCAAGGTGATATTTGGCGACCAGAATACGGTAGTTTTATCTGCCAGTTTCTTCAATAAATTCAATTCTTTTTCCTTGTAATGAGAAATGGCTGAAATTATTTTCACTTTGTGCCTCGCAGCTGTTTCTCCATAAGTGTAAATTCCTTCACTAGAAGAAAAATCGATTATGACATCTACTGGATGTTTTTCTAATAATTCTTCAACAGAGGTATGCGAACTGGAATAGATTAAGCCGGGTTCGTCTGACTGGATTCCAAAAAACTCGGGAACTGATCTGTGCTCCAAAACATTGCTTTGTCTTAAAACCCATTCAAGGCTGAATTTTTTATTTTCTAATAGTATTGAAGCTACTGATTTTCCAGTTTTCCCAAATCCGATTAATCCTATTTTCATAAGCATTTATTATTTTATGGGCGAAGCGTGCCCGGTTGAAAATATTGATATTGTAAAGTGGTCAATATCAATCCTAATTTTATTTTTTTAGACGGTTCTTAAAACCGCTTGTTCATAAAAATAGGAAAATCATAACAGAATTACCAACAAAAACTTCATTTTATAACAATAAAAACATCCATTAATACGATTTTTTCTGTTAATAGTGATTTTAAACGCATAATTTTTATAAGGAAGCGCTCTTTTAAATTATTCTCTTTAAAATGTTAAAAAATGACTTTAAAAAAAAGATTTGATCACATACAGGTTAATATATTTTGCCTAGTTTTATGGCCTGATATCCCCAAATTAATATCATAAAGAATGTCTTACAATACTAATGGATTACTTCGGTTCTTAGATGCTCAAAACAAGTTGTATTTAACAGCTCTAAACGAAATCAAAAAGGGTAAAAAAGAATCGCCTTGGATGTGGTTTATCTTTCCGCAGATAAAAGGAATGGGTTCGAGCGATAACTCCAAATTTTACGAAATCAAGAATGCCGATGAAGCAATTGCTTTTCTGGAACATCCCATTTTAGGAAAACATCTTGTAGAAATTACTTCAGAACTTGCCAAAAAAGAAGAAAGTGTTTCTGATATTTTTGAAGGTCTTGATGTAGAAAAACTTCAATCGTGCATGACTTTGTTTGCCAGCGTTCAAAACACAGAACCTGTTTTTCAAGAAGTGCTTCACAAGCATTTTGATGGCTCATCCGATTTTCATACGCTGCAATTATTGTATAGCAATTTATAGAAGTAAGAATCACTTTGCAAATCTGCAGGTTGTTCCAAAAATAAGGCCTATTTAACTGTATTTCTAAATAAGATATTTATATTTGCAACGCTGTTGCGTTTATTTATTTGATAATTAAACTTTTAAATATCCAGCAGAAATACCACGGAATGAAAAAGAAGATTACAGCCGTAAATTTCCTAATGTCTTTTGCAGTATTGTTTGCCATGCTGTTTCAGACGGTTCACTCCTATGAGCATATTTTAAAGCAGTCGGCAGAAAAACATTGCGATCATAAATACACCCCTGGTCAAAAAGAAATAACTCACAGCCATTCGGTCGATGCAAATTGCCATATTTGTCATTTTGCTTTCAGTACGTTTATTCCAAACGCATTTCAAACCTTTACATTTCATAAAACAGTTGCCGAAACCTCTTATACATTCTTATATTTTGAGGGAATATCAACATTTTTCAAGGGCAGTCTTTTTGCCTTGCGTGCGCCTCCTGTAATCTTTTAATTACTGCACTTTTTTAAATTCAAAAAGCTTTACTCTTTTATTCTAATGGAGTAAAAGAAATTCACATTGCCTTTTTTAGTTTGAACTGTTTAGCTCCAAGTTAAAGGCCTCTATTCATTGCAGTAATTATTCAATAAAAAACTAATTATCAAGCTTTTAAAGTTTATTAAAAGCCTGAGATTTCTATATCTATTTTTAAAAATCATTTTTTTTCAACAAACAAAACTTATGCTTACAGCAACAAACCTAACTAAAAAATACGGCGATCATACGGCTTTAAATGCCTTAAACTTAACCATAAAAGAAGGCGAAATCTTTGCTCTTTTAGGACAAAATGGTGCAGGAAAAACGACAACAATCAATTTATTTTTAGGTTTTATCGAGCCAACATCGGGAGAATTAGAAATCAACAATATATCGGTTACAGCAAACAATCAGGAAACTAAAAAACATGTGGCTTATATTCCAGAAACCGTAATGCTTTATCCAAATCTTACTGGTTTAGAGAATCTTAAATTCTTTTCGTCATTAGCAGGGTTTAACTATTCTGACGGCGAATTAACTTATTTTCTAGACAAATCAGGACTTCAAGCCAAAGCACATAATCAAAATTTAGGCGGTTATTCTAAAGGAATGCGCCAAAAAGTAGGAATTGCAATTGCGATTGCAAAAAAAGCGAAAGTGCTTTTGTTAGATGAGCCTACAAGCGGCTTAGATCCTAAAGCTTCTAATGAATTTTCTCAGATTCTAAAAGAGCTTTCAGCAGACGGAACGGCAATTTTAATGGCAACTCACGACATCTTCAGAGCGAGAGAAGTGGCTTCGCACATCGGGATAATGAGGCAGGGAAATCTTGTTACTGTTATTGAAGCGGATAAAATTTCTGCAAATGAGTTGGAAGATTTGTATTTACAGACGGTTTAAGATGAAAAATATATTCTCTTTTTTAATTTTAATCGGCGGTACACATTTCATCCAGGCTCAAAATAACAATAACAAAGTTAAAGACAGTATTGCAAAAGATTCTCTGGAAATGGAAACCAAACGAAACGAATTGCAGACTGTTGAAATTGTGGGGCGTTCGACCAAAAAATACAACAGCGACTATTCTTTTGCTGCCACTAAAACTGCAGCTTTAAACAAAGATATTCCGCAATCTATTTCGACTATAACCAAAGAATTAATTGCCGACAAAGGCGCTTTTTATCTGGCTGATGCCGTAAAAATGTCTAGTGGCGTAATTCCGGCTAGTTATTACAACCAATACACGATTCGTGGTATTAGTCAAAATGAAGAAGGACAGATAATCAACGGAATGCGAACGCGTCAGTATTATTTTCTGCAGCCTTTAACAAGCAATATTGAGCGTATTGAAGTCATTAAAGGTCCGTCGAGCGCTACATTTTCTTCTGTTGATCCAGGGGGAAGCATTAATATGGTTACCAAAAAGCCTTTGGCAATTGACCGAAAAGAAGTTAGCATGAGCGTAGGAAGTTTTAGCACTTTGCGCGGAACGCTTGATTTTACTGGACCGTTAAACGAATCTAAAACACTTTTATATCGTGTAAACGGCGCTTATCAGCAGGCAAAATCATTTCGCGATTTAGTCAATAATAAATCGTTTTTAATCTCGCCTTCTTTCAGTTATATCCCAAATGAAAAAACGGCAATTAATACAGAACTAATTCTGAGCGATATGACAGGAGTTTTGGATCGCGGACAGCCTATTTTTGGTGCTGTTGCGGGAAAAACAAGTCTGAACAAAACACCGATAAGTTTAAATCTTGGTGCGCCAGGTGATTTTTTCAAGTCGAAAGAAATGATTTTGATGACCAATTTTGCCCATAAATTCAATTCTAAAATTGGTTTTAATGCCTCCTACATGAAGCAAACCTGGAAAGAAGATCTGCAGGAACACAGAACTACAAATGCTTTTGCTGTAGACATGAATAATCAGCCTGTTACCAATCTAGCCATGATGCAATTTGTACAGCGTCAGCAAAACTGGGATGTCGACAACTTAAGCGCTTATTTTAATTTCGATTTTAAAACAGGTAAACTAAATCATAAGTTACTAACAGGTTACGATTTAAGTAGTTGGAATAAAAACAAAGGTGGCGGACAAAACGCAGGTAGAGGCTATTTATTGAAAGATGGAACTGTTGCCAGCACTTTTGTTTTTGCAAATGCTTCGAATTACCAAACTGTTACGATTGATGGCATTGTTTTGCCCAAACCCAATGTTGATTATTTTAATTTGAATAATCCGATTTACAGAATTACAAGTCCTGACGATTATACTTTGAATGTAAGAACGGCCCTGCCATCGGCATTAACAACTACAAATGCGATTTACATCCAAGATCAGATTCAATGGGAAAAGTTTACTTTTTTATTGGGTTTGCGAAACGAATGGTTTGAAGACATTACGAACTATAAAACTAGCAACGAACTGATTGTTAAAAAAACAGCTTTATTGCCTAGAATCGGAATCACTTATGCTGTAAATAGTGCAATAAATGTTTATACTACTTATCTAGAAGGCTATCAGCCACAATCAAATACCGTGACGCTAATGCCTCAAACGGGTTCTTTGCCAGGCGGAAGTCTATTTGATCCTCTAGAAAGTGATTTGAAAGAAGTTGGGGTAAAAACCACTTTTTTAAACAACACCATGACTTTTAATGCTGCTGTTTACGAAATCAATCAGCGTAATATTTTAATGAACGCAAATGATCCGGCAAATCCGGATTTATTGGTAACGCGAGGTGCTGAACGAAGCCGTGGTTTTGAATGTGATTTAGCAGGTTATATTACACCAGACTGGCAAATTAATGCTTCCTACAGTTATATCGATGCCGAAATAATTCAAGACAGCAATCCTGCTCTAATTGGTGCAAGAAAGCAAAATACACCAAAAAATAGCGCCAATTTATGGACACGCTACAATTTTGCTGCTGATTCTGCTTTAAAAGATCTCGGAATTGGATTTGGAGTTCAATATCAAAGCAGTAAAGTGCCTTGGTTTACAAGAGATTTTACACTTCCTGATTTTACCATTTTTGATGTGGCTTTATTCTACAAACCCAACAAAAGCAATGTGCAAATTGCTCTAAATGCGGGCAATTTATTAAACAAAACCTATTGGCTTGGCGCACAGAATTATCTGCGTTTATTTCCTGGAAGTCCTAGAAATGCAAGCCTTACCGTAACTTATAAATTTTAATTCCATTGAGATGAAAATATTTAAACACATAGAAATATAGATTTTGGCTTGTTTTTAAAAAGGCGTTTCACTAGAATAAATCACATAGCTATGTGTTAGAAACTAGTTTCTTTCCATTACTTTCTTTTAGAAAAAAAATCTATGTTTCTATGTGTTTAAACCATTCACTCAACAGATAAATTTTAATTAATATGAAATTATTACATACAGAACTCCTTATAGCCAGGCATTTTAAAAATTCTGTTTTTAAAAATCCGGCACTTTATATCATTACATTTTTTATTGGCGCATTACTTTTATTTGCCGCTTTTTCGGGTTGGGACAATTACAAAAGCCAAAACGAAACCAGTGAAAAATATCAGCATGAATCGCGCGAAGACTGGTTGAAAAATCCAGACAAAAATCCGCATAGAATGGCGCATTATGGCAATTTTGCCTTTAGAAAAAGTACCTCTTTAAGCGTTTTTGAATTTGGAATGGAACCTTTTTTTGGAAATGCGATTTTCTTAGAAGCGCATAAACAAAATACGGCTAATTTCTCTGAGGCAGGCTTTTCCAACAGCATGCTTCGTTTTGGCGAGATCAGCATTGCGATGGTTTTGCAAGTTTTACTGCCTTTATTAATCTTTTTTATCGGATTTAATGCTGTTGCTTACGAAAGAGAAAACGGAACTCTAAAAATACTTTTGAGCCAAGGAATTAATTGGAAACAGCTTTTATGGGGCAAAATCCTTGGTGTTGCTAGCGTTGTTATGCTTCTTTTTATTCCAACCATTATCATATTGGTTTTAATCTGGCTAATGCTTCAGGATTTTTCAATTTCGGCAGATGAGACGATCAAAATGCTGCTGTTTATTCTGTTTCATTTTATTTATCTAATGTTCTTTTGTGTTGTTGCTGTTTTGGTATCGGCGTCAAGCAAAACTTCAAAAAAAGCATTAGTTTCTTTAATTGGAATCTGGCTGATTTTAACGATTATCTTGCCAAGAACAACACAAGCTATTGGAGCTTATTTGTATGAAGCCCCATCAAAAATTCAGTTTACCAGCAATATCGAAAAAGATATTTTAAAACAAGGTGACAGCCACAATCCAAACGATTTGCACTATAAGGCAATAAAAGATTCTTTATTACGAGTTTACAAAGTCGATTCGGTACAAAAACTTCCTTTTAATTATTCTGGGTTTATTATGACCGAAGGTGAGCGAATCAGCTCGAATATCTACAATAGACATTTAGAAGATTTATTGAAGGTTTATGCCCAACAAAACAGCTTTTCTAAAGCCGTTTCTTTTCTGAATCCTTATATCGCGATGAAAAATTTATCGATGGGATTATCGAATACGGATTACGATTCTTATATCGATTTCCAGAAACAAGCGGAGAAATACCGTTACATAATGGCGCAGAAAATGAATGCGTTGCAAGTTAAATACATCAGCAATAAAAAACCTGGCCCAAATGATAAACCGCTAATAATTGGCAAAGAACACTGGGCAGATCTTGAAGAATTCCATTACGAGCCTAAAAGCATTAGCAAAATTTTAAAAACCGAAATCGTTTCTATTGTATCTATTCTTTTATGGGTAATTCTATTATTTGTTTTGATCAGAATTGCTGCTAAAAATCTAAAAGCCATCTAATATGCTAGTACTCTTATTTAAAAATTTCATACGATCAAAAGGTACCAAAATTGGATTACTTTTTTTATTAATCATTGGTTTTATTAGCCTTTTAATAGGCCATCAATTTCAGGAAAAACAACAAAATAATATCACTGAAGCGGCCGTCTATCAAAAAGAACATATTGCCAGAAATGCCGCTTTCCATAAAGATGAAATAGGTCTCCTGCTCTACTACATCAAGTTTTCATTGGTCAACAATACCTTGCCAATTAACAGTTTAGCCATTGGGCAGCGAGATGTTAATCCGTCTATTCAAAATGTTACCATTCGTGGTTTAGAAGGCCAGAAATACGATTCGGAACTCAATAATCCGAGTAACTTACTGTCTGGAAATATTGATTTTAGTTTTGTTCTTTTGTACCTGTTTCCACTTTTGATTATTGCTTTTTCGTACAATATTATTTCTGAAGAAAAAGAATCAGGAACCTGGAAGATCGTTGCTGTACAAAGTCCGAATACCTTTTTTTATATCCTGAAACTATTCTATGTTAGAATTTTAAGTTTAACGGCGCTTTTAACTTTGATTCTTTTGGCGGCGGCTGTCTTTTTACAGATTCCGCTTGATCAATCCTTCTTTGTGTTTTACGGACTTTCTATTTTGTACATTTTATTTTGGTTTGCGGTTTGTTTTTTCATTGTATCACTGCAGAAAAATTCTAATTTCAATGCGGTTATTCTGTTAACCATCTGGCTGTTTCTCATAATCATTCTTCCGGCCGCAATCAATACTTATATTATCAACAAATATAAAGTTCCCGAAGCTTTAGAATTGACCCTTACCCAACGAAATGCCTATCACGAAAAGTGGGATATGGACAAACAGGAAACGGTAGATAAATTCTATAAACATTATCCGCAGTTTAAAAAATATGCACTTCCTGACACAGAGTTCAGCTGGCTTTGGTATTACGCGATGCAGCAAATGGGCGACGACGAATCGGCAATTCAGTCCAAAGAATTAGAATCGAAATTAGAACAGCGAAATAATGCCAGCGAATTAATTGCCTTGTTTATTCCAACGCTTCATACACAGATTCAGTTAAACGAAATCGCAAAATCAGATTTACGCAATCAACTTTTGTTTTTAAAAGAAACAACTAAATTCCATGAAAAACTACGTCTGCATTTTTATCCAAAAATATTCGAAAATGCACCTGTAAATCAACAAAAATGGGAAGATTTTAAAGTAGAAACGTTTAAAGACAACTCTGAAACAAGTTTTATGAAAACGATTTTACCTTTATTGCTTTTCAATTTACTTTTGATTGGTTTTGGATGGAGAAATTTTAAACGTAAAGTTATTATTTAACCTCGAAGTTATTTAACCGCAAAGTTCGCGAAGGTTTACGCAAAGTTCGCAAAGTTTTTTAGATATTTGCCTTTTTTAACCGCAAAGAGCGCGAAGAGTTACGCAAAGTCCGCAAAGTTTTTAGACAAAGCTTTGCGGACTTTGCGTTTCCTAAACAAAAAAACTTTGCGTGCTTTGCGGTTAAAAAAGCAATACTTTGCGGTTAAAAAGTAGTACTTTTAATGAAATTTCCATTTAATGAAAAAATTATTTATAGCCGGCGTTGTCTTTGTATTCATTTTATATGCTTTCAAAAAATTAGTTTATGATTCTTATCAATGGAAAAAAGCAATTAACAGTCCTGAGCATAAATTGCAATTGGGAAGTTTTATCTTTAGCAAACAAAGCGGCTCTAACGGGAGTCAAAGCATGGAACACAAATACTTTATTTTTAGGGTAATTGAAATAAACGGCGATTATGTGAGACTTTCGGTTGTTAGGCAGTTATCGCAAAAAGACAAGCTGCTTCAATCTGATTTCTCTACTACCAAAGAAGCTTACAAAGATTTAAAACAAAACATAGGCAATATAAAAATTACCGGAATACTAAAAGAGGATTTGTATAAAGCCGGCCCTTCTTATACCTTGAATAATTTTTTATTAGAAAAATATCCTTCCTTAGTGCAGTCCAGATATTATTTTGAAGAAATTCCCGAAAATAAAAAACATGGTCCAATACCCGTTGATTACAATGAATTACAGGAATATTTCAGTTTAGTTTATTCTAAAAATGAAATCATAAACAAGGGAAAACTGGTTCCGTGGGTTTTAAATAACAATACTACACCCGAATTAGCCGAAAGGTTGTCTCAAAATATAGATTTGATACTTAATTAACCACAAAATTATTTAGCCGTAAAATTATTTAACCGCAAAGTTCGCAATGGTTTACGCAAGGTTCGCAAAGTTTTTAGACAAAGCTTTGCGAACTTTGCGTTTTTTTAAGAATCCTAAACAAAAAACTTTGCGTGCTTTGCGGTTAAAAAAGTAATACTTTGCGTTTAAAAAAACAGCAATACTAAACCTATTCTGAATAATTTTTTCATGAAAGTAGTTTATTTGAATTTTATTTAGAATTAATATAAATAAACTTTTATATTTGCCGCTTTCTGAGCAAAATTGAGTAGTTTTTAAAATTTCTTTTAATATTGCTTCACCCAAAGTAAATTTCGTTTAATGAATAATAATGCCAGTTTAGAATTAAATCTTTTCCATTCCTTTAAGGAAGGCGACGAAACTGCATTCAAGTTTTTTTACGATAAATATTTTAGGAGAATCCAATCTTTCAGCGTTCAATTTATTTACGATCAAGACGAAGCTGAAAATCTTGCTCAGGAATCCTTACTACACCTGTGGCAAAGTAGAGAAGACATAGAATCAATAAACGGAATCCAAGCTTTCTTATTTACTTATGCTAAATCAAAATGTTTGAATTTAATCCGTCATAATAAAGTGAAGGATAAATTCAAAAATGACCTCTTAAACCACAAAGAAAGAGAATTGGATATTGAAGTTTTAAATTCGATTCAGTTTGACACTTTAGAATTAACCGAATTAGAACGTATAATTCAGGAATCTATCAGCGATCTGCCTCCAAAAACCAGAGAAGTTTTTATCAAAAAACGCTTTGAAAATAAAAAAAATGCAGAAATCGCCGAAGAGCTAGGAGTTTCCTTAAAAGCCGTAGAAGCCCATATGACAAAGGCTTTGAAGATTTTAAAGACTAAATTATCTGATTATTTGTTCTTAATTTTTATCCTTATTTATAATAATTAAGAATAAAGGGTAGGGTATTTTAATTCTGAGGTGTACTTATAATGGCGAGAAGTTTTAAAAAGCATATATGACATCGGAAATAATAAATAAATACCTTTCTAATGAAGCTTCAGAACAAGAAGTTCAGGCACTTTTTGATTGGATCGAAGCATCGGAAGAAAACAAAAAACAATTTATAAAGGCTAAGAAAATTTGGGCATTAACCACACTTTCTTCAGACTTATCTATTGAAACTGTTCCGGTAATTCAGATGAAATCAAAAAACAAAATCAGACAGTATTTGCAATATGCTGCTGTTTTTATATTGTTTTTGGGTTTAGGAACTACTATTTATTTGTTTAAAAGTAAATCTGAAACTCCAAAAGAAATTGTTCTAGAATTGGGCGACGGCCGTCTGGAGTATTTCTCTGGAAAAACTCAGACCACTCTTTTAAATGACAAAGGCGATTTGGTTGCCAAAAAATTTCCGACGGAGATTATTTACTTTGGCAAAGTTCAGGATCACAAAGTGATTTATAATACGCTTTCTATTCCGTATGGAAAACGTTTCAAACTTAAACTTTCAGATGGTACTGTTGTGAGTTTAAATTCTGGAACCACTTTGCGCTATCCGGAGCAATTTGGCTTAAACGGAAACAGAAATGTGTACTTAACTGGTGAAGCATTTTTTGAAGTTGCCAAAGACAAAATGCATCCGTTTATTGTTCATGCTAATCAAGCAGATATTGAAGTTCTCGGGACAACATTTAATGTGAGCGCTTATCCCGAAAACCCTACAGTTAATAGTACATTAATTGAAGGAAGTATTAAAATGTCTGAAGCCCTTAATCCTTCTAATGCTATTTTGCTAGAGCCCAACCAAATGGCTACATGGCAAAATAATTCAAAAAAACTGGTCTTAAAAGAAGTAGATCCAACCTTTTATGCTGCCTGGACAAAAGGCGAACTTGCTTTTAAAGACACCCCATTTTCTACAATCGCTAAAATTATTCAGCGTACTTATGATGTTGAAATCATCAACGAAAATTCTGATTTGGCCAGACAGAATTTTACCGGTACGATTAAAATTAGCGAATCTAGTGTCGAGAACATTTTAGAACTGCTAAAACGTGACACGCCATTTAATTATTCTATTCAACAAAAAACCATTACAATCACCAATCCGCGATAAATAAAAAAACATGACATTTACGATACAACCCGTTTTAAGAAAAATTCTGTTTTTCTTAGCCATTCTCATATCTGGATTTAAAGGATTTTCTCAGAATAAACTCATAACATTACATGTAAAAAACAAACCTATAAGCCTAATTATCAAATCTATTGAAGAGCAAAGTGATTTTAGAATCATTTATAATGCAAAAAAAATAGATACCGATCAGTTAGCCGATATAGATGTTAATAATGCTTCTCTAGAAACGGTTTTAACGCAATTATTAAAAGATAAAAACATTGCCTTTTATATTCAGAAAAAGCAGGTTTTATTGACTCCTTCGGTTCCTGAAACTTCAAATTCAGCGGTTCAGGAAACTTCAAGAATGATTAGCGGAACAGTTTATAGTGCAAAAGACAAACAACCGCTTCCTGGTGCTTCAATTCGCATAAAAGGAACTGGAATGGGCGCTATTACCGATTTTAACGGAAAGTTTGTCTACCAGCTAAAAGGAAATACGATTTCGAATCTGGTTCTTGAAGCCGGTTTTTTAGGAATGGAAACCCAGTCTCAAAAAGCAGACGACAAAAAAGTTTTTGTTTTTTATCTTCAAGAAGCTACAGATGAACTAAATCCTGTTGTGATTACTTCGTCTTATGGCACTACAAAACTAAAAGAAGAAATTGTTGGAAGTATTTCGACTTTACAAGCCAAAGATATTGCCGTTGAGCAAGCTTCTGAGAGTTTTGATAAAATGATCACGGGACAAATTGCTGGAGTTATGGTAGAAAATACTTCTGGTGTAGGTGGCCCTGTAAAAATTAATATTCGTGGTCAAGGTACATTATCTTCTTTAAGTGGCGCAATTACCGGAACTTCTTCGCAACCGCTTATTATTATTGATGGTGTTGTAATGAGTGAAGAATATGCCATTGACAGCAGTTTGTTTAACGGAAGCGGCGATTTTTCTGAAAACATCGCTAATCCTTTAATGAAAATTGCTCCAGAAAATATTGAAACCATTTCTGTTTTAAAAGATGCCGCAGCTGTAGGTATTTATGGTGCCGACGGAGCAAATGGAGTAATTTTAATTACCACTAAAAAAGGTAAAAAAGGTAAAACGCAATTTGGTTTTTCAAATCAGTTGGGAGTTTCTTCTGCCATTAATCAAATTAAATATTTAAACGGAGAACAATACACCGAACTTCGAAATGAGTTCATGAAAAACACCACAACTGGCTATGTTCCTGTTGCTTATAATGGCGTAAATACTGACTGGTTTAACATTCTAAACCGAGCTGGAATTTATAACAAATATAATTTTAATGTTTCGGGTTCTACTTCTAAATTTTCGTACCGAACCAACGTTAGTTACACCAAAATTGACGAACCTCAGGTTGGAAATGAGTCTAAGCAATTAAATGCGGGAATTAATCTAGGCTACAGTTCTGGAAAATGGGATATTAATTTAATGCTGAATCCGAGTTTTGTGCAAAAAGATGCGCCTAACATTTTTTATAGTTTTGCCTACCTTCCTACTCTTCCTGTTTACAACGCAGACGGATCGTATGCCGATTTAGGTTTAAGTGGTGCTACAAGAGGAAATCCGTTGGCGGCAATTGAACAAAACAAAAATGAAGCACAGACTTTTGGTCTTTTAGGAAGTATCAATTTATCTTATAAACTCAATAAAAATATTCGTTTTTCTACTCTTTTCGGTATGGATTATACCGATAAAGAACAAGATCGTTATTTTTCTGCAGCAAATGAAAGCGGCCAGTTTAATGGAACTTTTATTTTGGACGGAACTACGTATGCCGCTTGGGGTCGTCGTCTTTTAAACGAAAGAAATTCGACTAAATGGAACTGGCAAGGACAAGCTTTATTCAATAAACAACTGAATGAAAACAATGAAATTGATGGTGTTGTTGGTTTTGAATTGGCTGAAGACAAAACAAATTTCAACTACCAATCTGGTGTTGGATTTTTAGACCCAAACCGTATTAATGCTGTTACAGATGCCATAAGAGATGACAATCCGAATACGCCTCAAGATGAATCTAAAGATGGTCAGACCTACAAAAATGAAATCAGTTACAATTCTAGAGTTTCTTTATTCTCACAGGTAAATTATAACTATAAAAAACGCTATTTCTTGTTGGCAAATTACCGTCGTGATCAGAGTTCTGTTTTTGGAGACGATACCGATGTGGCTCATAATGGAGGTTTAGGTGCTGGTTGGATTATTAGCAATGAAAACTTTTTAAGCTCTAATTCTTGGATTGATTTCTTGAAATTGAAAGCGAGTTATGGTACAACAGGAAATTCTAAAATTGGTTCGTACCGATCAAAAGGTTTGTATAATATCAGCCAAAACGGATACAATGGTTCTATTGGAGCAACTACAGGTTCTGCTCCAAATGGAAGGTTAAGCTGGGAAAAAAACACAAAATTCAATGCAGGATTTGATTTTAATATTTTCAAAAGAATCGAATTGACATTAGAATACTATTATGACAACAAAAGC
Organism: Flavobacterium tyrosinilyticum; assembly: GCF_023656565.1. GTDB lineage: Bacteria > Bacteroidota > Bacteroidia > Flavobacteriales > Flavobacteriaceae > Flavobacterium > Flavobacterium tyrosinilyticum. Next base: position 984,421 of record NZ_JAMOKG010000002.1, on the reverse strand, counting down.
AATTTAATTACTGCTCGCGATATCCCGACAGAAAATGGCTATAGTTCAGTACAATTAAATGCTGCCAGTATGTACAATAAAGGTTTTGAGCTTACTACAAGAATTAAATGGATAAAAAGCGATGCTTTTAAATGGACAACAGCATTCAATATTTCTACAATAGACAGCAAAGTAACCGACTTAAAAGGTCTAGGAAGCGATTATTCTGAAGCGAATATTGCATTGGCACAAAAAATAGGCTACAGCACTACAACATTATGGGGAATAAAATGGGTTGGTGTAGATCCTGCAACAGGAAGAGATCTTGTTCAAAAAAATGGTCAAGTTTACGATGCAAAAACCTATAATGAACTCCATACTGTTGCCGATTGGGAGCCAATTGGAGACAAGCAAGCAGATGCTTACGGAGGTTTTTACAACACTTTTACTTTCTACAACAACCTTACGCTGTCTGTTAGAGGAGATTATCAAATTGGTGGAGACTTATTGGCGTCAAGCGTGCTTATAGATCAATATAATGTAACATCAAACCGAAATCTTTCTGTAAATGCATACGATTATTGGAGAAATCCAGGCGACAACGTTTCACAATCAGCGGTAACACTTTCGCCAATTCTAAACAACTTAAGCAAGTATGTTTATGATGCTACTTACATCAGAATCAGTAATGTTAATTTAAGTTATAATGTACCGCTAAAAAACACTTTTCTGGATGCTCTTTCTGTTTTTGCCGATGCTACAAATGTGGCGTATTGGTACAAAGAAAAAAGTCCGAAAGGAATGAACGGAGTTCGAGAGTATAGTTATATCTATCCGCAGGCAAGAACAATTTCGCTTGGAGTAAATGCTAAATTTTAAGAAAATGAAATATTCAAAATACTTATCTATATTTTTTCTAATGCTTTCATTACAAAGCTGTAGTGACTTTTTAGAACAAGAACCTGGAACACAAACTTCTATAGACGAACTTTTACAGAACAAAACAGGGGTTTTACAGGCACTTACAGGTCTTTACACCGAAGTAGAAGCCAATGTAAGACCAGATCGCTATGCTGCTTATGCTGATTTGCAGGGCGGTAATATAAAATTTGCACCAGTTGCAACGGGAGGCTCTAGAGGTCAAATTTCTCCAGCAATAAATCTGCAGCAAGTTTATTCTTTTGAAGATGTAGCGCTAACCAGTAATTTCAAATCATTTTATGATAGCAGTTATGATATAATCAATCAGGCAAATTTAATTTTAGAATTTACTCCTGCCCTAACCGACGCCACTGAGGCAGAGAAAAACCAAATAAAGGCAGAAGCTTTGGCAATAAGAGCCTATGCTCATTTTCTTTTATCTCTTGTTTACAGCCAAGACTATAAATATACTCCAGATGCATCGCATTTAGGAATAATTTACAGTACAGAATCTATTAAATCTGGCATACAGTATCCTGCCAGAAAAACGGCTGCCGAAACGTATACTTTAATTATAAATGATTTACAAACGGCTATCGATAATTATTCAGACGCTTCGCTTCTTTCTGGTCCTGCTTATTCTTTCTTTAACAGAAAAAATACAAAAGCATTATTGGCGCGAGTTTATCTTCAAAAAGGAGATTGGACTAATGCTTACGAAATGGCAAATGATGTAATTACCAATTCTGGTGTTGTGCTAACCAGCAAAGAAACTTTAATTGCAGAATGGGAAAAACCAGATCTTCCGGTATCTGAAATTTTATTGGAATTTTCTATTCCAAAAGACACAGAAGGAAATGTTTCTTCCTCAATGACTCAGACTTATGGCTATACTACAGATACAAACTTCGAAAAATATACTGCTTCAAATGATTTGGTTAATCTTTACGAAAGCGCAGATTTAAGAAAACAATTGTTCTTAACAAAATCGCTTTTTACAATAGTAAGCGGCGTTCATACCAATCTTAATTACAATTTTACCAAAAAATTTCAGAACAATGCGGGTTATGTCGCTTCTAGGCTTAGCGAAATGTATTTGATTCGTGCCGAAGCAGCGCTAGAAACCAACAGAGCCGATTTGGCAATGGCAGACATTAACATCATTCGTGCCCGCGCCAATGCATCTCTATTAACCAATACAAACAATCTTAAAGAAAATATCTTTTTAGAACGAAGAAAAGAATTATGCTTTGAAGGTTTCCTATTTTTTGATATTGCCAGAATGCACAAAGATGTTTCTAGAAATGATGGCTGTATCGCTACGGTTTGCAGTCTTACTTATCCATCTTTAAAATACGTACTGCCAATACCAACATTCAACACTGATCTTAACCCAAACTTGCAGCAAAATGACTCGTATTAAGATATTCAGTATATTATTTATAGCACTATTATATATTTCATGTTCTAAAGATGATTACAAATTAGGCTCAGACATTGATCCTTTTTTACGATTTAACTTTTTAGTAAAAAGCGACAACACGCCTCTAGAATACCCAACTGTAAACGGGAATTTAGTTCCGCAGTCTACTTATGAAAACAAATCTGTAAAGACCTTAAAAGTTCCTGTAGCTTTAACAACACGCGAATTGAAAGGAACTGTTACAGCAAATTTTAGTGCCGAAACAAATGGTGCAAGCGACAGTTTTAGTGTAAATCCTGTCAATCAGCTTTCTTTTCAAGGCAGCAAATTAACAGATACTATTTATGTCTCGTTTGATAAAAGATGGACTCAAAGCCAGAATATTACATTAAAATTAGAAACGGTTTCTGATCCTGATATTCATATTGGAAACCTGAATACAGAATATCCAAACACTACTTTCAAAATTGATTTAGGAACTATTGCAACCAATTACACCTTTCCGGTAACGCAATACAATATAAAAGGGGAAATGGGCGAAAAAATCGATTTTATAGTCAATTATCCGAATGGGTTTTTCCCTGAGGAAATTGAAAATGCGTCTATTTTTAAATTCCAAAACGGATTCGAATATTCCTTAACTCACGATGATTATGGCAATAATAGAACTTCTGTAACTTATCATTTAACTCTTTTAGAAGATCTTCAAAATGATGATGTTCGATACGAATCTAAATTAACTCTTGTAAATATTCCGAATTACACTGCAACAGGAAACATCAACTTGACCATTGTAAAACCAATAAAAACGCCAAGAGATGTTAATGCCTATCCCGCTTCGAAATTTACAGACCCGACCAATGCGTTTTATCTAACATACGGCGAACATTGGTTTAACAATAATGGAAACTGTGCATGGATGACTTTCAACGCTTTAACTTTTCCAGTTATCGTGACCAAAGACGATCCAAATGCTATTTTATACAGCGATAAAGGAACTACAAATCCTAATGATGATATTTATCACGATGCTTTCAAAATTGGATTTAACGTCTCAAGCGGAACCAATACGGTGAATTCTTTTGGTTTAAAAAGATGGTTTTCTAACGAAAGTAACTCTGCTGCTATTTCGCCAGGATTTAATATTACTTCGGCTTTGGAATTTTTCCCATCCAACGGAAACAGCAAAACGGAAGGAACTGTTCTTGTAATTCCGCAAGATATTACAATCGGATCTAGCGCAACAAATACGCATAGCATTGCCATTTCTGGAGAAGGAACATACAAAGAAATCAGCAATGGTTTATATGAAATTTCATTTGAATTAAAACTGACAAACGACAAACTATTTGGAGGAACAGTTTCGACACAATACAGAATGTACAATAACAGAACGTATCCGAAACCTGCGGCTTTGAGTATTCCTTGTCCTAAAGAAGTTTCTCTTTAATATAAAAATGGTTTCAAGTTGCAAGTTGCAACAGAACCTGAAACTTGAAACCTGAAACTTGAAACCTGAAACAAAAAACAAAAACAAAAATTGAAAAAACTAATCTTCCCTCTCCTATTCCTGCTTGGACTATCGGCTTATAAAACAGCCGAAGGTCTTGATTATAAGGATATTCAGGAATTACGAAAATTGTACTCTAGCGGAGATTCATCAAAATGGCCCGCTGCAGAATTACATGAAAATGTAGATAAATCTAAATTTCAGGATATTGGCGTTTTGCCATCCGTTCCTTATCCTGCTTACAATCCGTATTCGAAGGAAAAAGAAAGTTTGGGAAAGATTTTGTTTTTTGATCCGAGATTATCGCGAAGCGGACAAATTGCGTGTGCTTCTTGCCACAATCCAGAATTGGGCTGGACAGACAATCTAACACGCTCTTTTGGTCATGATCGCCAAACAGGAAAACGCAATTCGATGACGATTTTAAACTCGGCATACGCAACCTCTCTATTTTGGGACGGACGAGCTTCGAGTTTAGAAGATCAAGCGCAATTTCCTGTTTCTGATCCTTTAGAAATGAATGAAAAACTGACGCTTGCTGTTGATAAAATAGCCAAAATAAAAGGTTACAATGCATTATTTACAGAAGCTTTTGGAGATAAAAAAGTGACTTTAGAAAGAATTCAATATGCGATTGCCACTTTCGAAAGATCTATCAATAGTCCGAAAAGTAAATTTGACCAGTTTGTAAGCGGGAAATCGGACATTTATACTGATCAGCAGGTAAAAGGAATGCATTTGTTTAGAACCAAAGCGCAATGCATCAATTGCCATAATACGCCTTATTTCAGTGATAATGAGTTTCATAACGACGGTCAAACTTTATTCGGAACAAAAAATGAAGATTTCGGACGCTATAATGTGACGAAAGATGTAAAAGATATCGGCAAATTTAGAACGCCAACACTCCGTGAAGTTGTAAATACAAAACCTTGGATGCATCACGGGCATTTTCCAACTTTATTGGATGTTGTGGAATTGTACAATTTAGGAAATCCGTCTCCTGTTCAGAAAAAATATCTAGGAACAGCCAGAGATTCTCTCATTCCGAAATCAGATCCAATGCTTAGAAAATTGAATTTAAGTAAGGAAGAAATGGGCGATTTATTGGCTTTTATTGAAACTTTAAGCACGCCAACCAGAAGAATTATGGTTCCCGAAATGCCAAAATAAGTTAGTTAATTGATTTGTATTTTGCCCCAAGTATTTACAAATCTGTTAAGCCCATTTCTTTTATGAAATGGGCTTTTTTATTCAAAAAAAATCGTAAAAATTATCTGCATAAAATTTTAACATAATTTTAAACCTCATTCTTTATTTTTTGTATATTTACTATCTATTCATCTCGAATACAAGTTTTTAAAAAGTTACAATTGTTTTTTCTATAAATATAATACCTTCTAATTTTATGAAAAATAACTTTTTGCTCACCGTCTTTTTTACACTATTTGCCTTTGGGACAACGCATTCTCAAAATTGGCCTGACAGAACAGTTTTACCGATTGAACCCTATCAAAAAGTTGGCAAAGTAGCTCCCACAATCAAAGGCTCAGATCCTATAGAATGGCCTAAAGAAATTAGTGCTCCCGAAAGCGCTCCAAATGTTTTGCTTATTATGATTGACGATGTTGGTTTTGGAGCAAGTTCTACGTTTGGCGGACCTATACCAACTCCAAATTTTGATGCTCTTGCCAAAAATGGATTACGCTACAACCGTTTTCATACCACAGCGGTTTGTTCGCCTTCCAGAGCTGCATTAATTACAGGAAGAAATCATCATACTGCTGCAACGGGAATTATTATGGAATTTTCAACTCCATATCCTGGCTACAACAGTTTAGTGCCGCGAAGCGTTGCTACAATTGGTAAAATCTTAACCGACAATGGTTACGGAACTTCCTGGTTTGGAAAAAATCATAACGTACCAGACTGGCAATCTACTCCAGCTGGACCTTTTAATTTATGGCCAACTGGCTTAGGTTTTGAATATTTTTATGGTTTTCTAGGTGCCGATGCGCATCAATTTAGACCCGCATTATTTGAAGGTACAAAACCTGTCGATCCGTATTTTAAAGATGATAAAGTTGATCCTGATTACGTTTTAGATCGAGATTTGGCCGATCATGCTATTCGTTGGATACAAACTCAAAAGAACGTTTCTCCAAACAAGCCTTTCTTTGCGTATTATACACCAGGAACAGCACATGCACCTCATCAGGCTCCTAAAGAATGGATTGCAAAATTTAAAGGAAAATTTGATCAGGGTTTTGATAAACAGCGAATTGAAACTTACGAAAATCAGAAAAAATTAGGGATTATTCCATCTGACGCTTTATTGGCTGTAACACCTCCAGAATATCAAAAATGGGATGCACTATCTCCAGGAATGAAAAAAGTAGCGGCTCGAGAAATGGAAGTTTATGCGGCAATGTTGGCTTATTGTGACAATCAGATTGGAAGAATATTGCAAGCCATTAAAGATCTTGGCCAATATGACAATACTTTGGTAATCTTTATTATGGGAGATAATGGCGCCAGCGCCGAAGACCCAACTGGACAAGGATTAACCAGCGAAATTGGTATTATGGTAAATGGCGAAGTTGATACCGAAGAATTTATGCTGAAACATTTAGATGATTTTGGCGGTCCATGGATGGCAGAACATTACTCGCAAAGCTGGGCGCATGCTATGAACACGCCTTTTCAGTGGGACAAAAAAATTGCATCACATTTAGGAGGAAGCCGTACTGGAATGGTAATTTCATGGCCGGCAAGAATTAAGCAAATTGGACAAATAAGAAGCCAATTTACTCACATTACAGATATTGTCCCTACTATACTAGAAGCGGCTAATATACCTGAACCTAAAAAAGTGGATGGTTTTGATCAAACTCCAATGGCAGGAAAAAGTCTTATGTATTCTTTTGATAATGCTAGTGCGCCAGAAACACATAAATCGCAATATTTTGAAGTTATAGCAAACAGAGCCTATTATAAAGACGGATGGATGGCGAGTACAACTCCCAAAAATCTGCCATGGCAAGGGCATCCAACGCCTACAGAAGATCCAGTTAAAGATTATAAATGGGAATTGTACGATTTGACAAAAGATTACAGTCAAGCCAAAGATATTGCGGCACAGAATCCAGAGAAACTGAAAGAAATGCAAAAAGATTTTATGGAAGAAGCCGAAAAATATAAAGTTTTTCCATTTGATGATCGTTACATAGACAGGGTAAATCCTGAAAATCGTCCTAATTTAAATAAAGGCCGAACTCAGTTTACTTTTCACGAAGGAACATCTCGCATTACAGAAGGAATGGCTCCTAACATGAAAAATACATCATTCAGCATAACAGCCGATGTTGATGTAAAAGCAGGTCAAGAAGGCATGATTATTACACAAGGCGGTTACTTTGCCGGATTGGCTTTAATGCTTCAAAAAGGTAAACCGACATTTGCATATGCTTTTTCTCATTATCCAAATCATAAATGGAGCATACAGTCACCAACTGCTTTAACAGCGGGTAAACATAAAATTGTAGTTAATTTTGACTACGCTGGCGGAGGTGTCGGAAAAGCGGCTAAAGCAACCTTACTAGTCGATGGTAAAAAAGTAGCCAGCGGTGACATCCCGAAAACAGTGCCAAGCCGTTTCTCTGCAGATGAGACTTTAGATGTTGGTGAGGATTTTGGAACGCCTGTTAACAGAACATACGACGCGCCTTTTACTTTTCAAGGTAAAATTGAAAAAGTTGTGGTGGATTTGAAATCGTAAATTGATTCTATCAAAACAAAAAATAAAAGTCCATTTCATAATGAAATGGACTTTTTTTTATATAAAAAACATCCCAATCAATACTATTTCCCTATACTTCCATTGAGGCATAAAATGACCTTACATGTTGAATATCTTTTGTATTATTTAAATTTGTTTGTCACTCAAAAGAAGCTTTTTCTTTTATAAAAAATTATTGTCATGAGAATAGATCAAATACAAATCAAAACGAACGATATTCAAAAAACGAAAGCATTTTACCAGAACCTTTTTGGACTTTTTGTTCTGGAAAATGATCAAAAATCAATCACATTTCAGGCTGGAACTTCTATTTTAAAATTTGTAGAAGATCCAGATTTTAATTCCATCTATCACTTTGCTTTTAATATTCCTGAAAATCAGCTTGAAGAAGCCATTCAATGGTGCAAAGACAAAGTGGATTTAATTGTTCTGGAAGATAAAAGCGTCGTTACTAACTTTGAAAACTGGAATGCGCATTCTATTTATTTCTTTGATCACAACGGAAATTTACTCGAATTCATTGCTAGACATGATCTTAATAATGAACAAGTTGGTGAATTCAACTCTGCTTCTATTTTAAACATAAGCGAAATCGGAATTGTTACGGAAAATCCGTTAGAATTAGGAAATCAATTAATTGAAGAACACGGATTGCATTTCTTTTCTCAAAATACCAATACAGATAAATTTGCTGCAATTGGCGATCATGAAGGCTTATTGATTTTGGTTCAACCGACTAGAAATTGGTATCCAACTCAAATTCCTTCTGAAAGTAATCCGGTAAAAATAACTTTGGAGAATAATGAAAACATAATTGAATTACGTTTTTAAAACACTTTGTTTCAAGCACATCAAAATATAATTTGTATTTTCATCTTCCAAAAGCTGAAAAAATGAGTTTAAAATATCTGAAACAATATGGATTTCTCTTATTGCTATTTAGTTTTTATACTTCTAAAGGGCAAAATAATCTTGCATACGAAGCTTTAATTGCAGAAGCTTCGTTATTGCATCTTCAAAAAGATTATAAAAACGCCATTCCAAAACTGGAAAAGGCATTTTCAATTGAAAAACCCAATGATCTAAATGCTTACAAAGCGGCTGGAATGTATTCGCTTGACGAAAATAAAACAAAAGCGTTTGAGTATTTAGATTTGTCATTGGATAAAGGTTGGACGGAAACAGACCAATTATTGATCGATCCGTATTTTGATTTCATTCGGAATAACTATCCTGAAGAATGGAAAGTTATAGCGCAAAAATCGCATTTGAAAGAACAAGAATATGAAAAGACATTGTTACTTCCTGAGCTTCGAAAACAAATTATTGCAATGGGAATTGAAGATCAGAAAATCAGGTATTCTAAAATTCAAACTTCTGATCCTGCACAATTGAATGAAATACAGCAGAAGATTAACGAGTTAGATTTTAAAAATCTTTCTGCTGCAAAAGAGATTTTGAAAAAACACGGCTGGCTCAAAATATCTCAAATTGGTAAAGACGGCGCTCACAATTTCTGGCTCATTGTACAGCACTCAGATCAAGATATACTATTTCAAACAACTGCTTTGCATGAAATGGAAAAACTAAAAGGAACAAAAGAACTCGATATGGAAAATTATGCTTTTTTGTATGATAGAGTTCAGTGCAATCTCAATTACAAGCAACTTTACGGAACGCAAGTAAATTGGACCCAAAACGGTGAAGCATCAGGTTTTAGAGGAATTTTAAATGAAAATGAAATCGATAAAAGGCGAATTTCTTTAGGATTGCTTCCTTTAAAAATTTATGCGCTGAATTATGGTTTTAAATATACTCTCCCAACAGCTTTAGACGCTACAAAAAAAGAAAAAAAAGATATAGAAGACACTTTAAGTCTTATCCGTTTAGCTAAAAAATATTATGTGACAAAAGAATTTCAGAAAGTATATGAAAACTACAATAACGCCTCAATGATTCTAGGTGGAATGACGAGCGCACAAAACTTTGAAGCTGCAGAACTTTTTGCAAAAATTTACAATCAGAACAATGAAGAACAATATCGAAGTATTGCTTTAGATTTTTTAAGTTTAAATCATCTTAGAGGCGATTTAAACTTAAAATCATTATTATCTAATGCAACATTTCAAAAATTCTATTCCGAAAGTAGATGGAAAAATATAATCAATAAATAATTCGATTTTTTGTACTTTTATTGTTGATTTAAAAACTGAATAAAATGCCATTTGTTAGAATAAGTCTTCCAAAAAAACTTTCGCTTGAAACAAAAAATACTATTTCTGAAGTTATTCATCAATCTTTAATTGAAGAATTTAATATTCCTGTCGATGATTATTTTCATGTAATTGAAGAACTAGAAACATATCAGATAAAATATCCTAAAAGTTATTTAGGAATTTCACATTCTGAACAAATAGTTTATGTACAAATAACTGCGGGACAAGGAAGAACTTTAGAACAAAAGAAAAAACTATATCATAAAATTGCTTCAAAAATTTCGGCTTCAACTGAAATCCTAATCAACAACATAATTATTGTTTTACTAGAAAATAATGGTCATGAAAACTGGTCTTTTGGCAATGGAGAAATTCAAGAGCAAAAACATTTAAAGAAATAAGTAAAAAGCCCAATTCGTATGAATTGGGCTTTTATTATCTTAAAATTTCATTCTCTGAATTCTTACTGCATTCAATATCGCTAATAAAGCCACACCAACATCAGCAAAAACAGCTTCCCACATTGTGGCAAGTCCGCCCGCGCCAAGAATTAAAACAAAAGCCTTAACCACAAAAGCAAGTGTAATATTCTGCCAGACAATCTTTTTGGTCTGTTTTCCGATATTGATTGCCATTGCAATTTTACTAGGTTTATCGTCCTGAATTACGACATCGGCAGTTTCTATGGCAGCATCGCTTCCTAAACCTCCCATGGCAATGCCGACGGTGCTTAAAGCAATTACAGGCGCATCGTTTACGCCATCGCCCACAAAAGCAATCGTTTCGTTTTTGGCCTTAATTTCGTTGACTTTATTGACTTTATCTTCGGGAAGCAAATCGCCAAAAGCTTTCGTAATTCCAAGCTTATCTGCTACGAATTGAACGACATTCGATTTGTCTCCACTCAACATGGTCAGCTTTACGCCTAGAGATTTTAGTTTAGAAACCGTTTCTTTCGCATCTTCTTTAATTTCATCTGCAATGGTTAAATAGCCGGCAAACTTTCTGTCGTAAGCGATGGCAATTGTGGTATAAACTACAGAAGACGGATCAATATCATACGAAATATTGAATTTCTCAAGAAGCTTGAAGTTTCCCACATGCAGCTCTTTTCCGTTTATCTGAGCCTTTAAACCGTGACCTGAGATTTCTTCTACATTATTCAATTCGATTGATGAATCGATTATTCCAACATGATTATGAATGGCAGTTGCTACAGGATGCGTGCTTTTTCCTTCTAAAGCATTAACAAATTTCAGAATTTCCTCTTTATCAAAATCCGGTTTTATAATAACTTCCTGCACTTTAAAAACACCTTCGGTCATGGTTCCCGTTTTATCAACCACCACATTCTGAATAGTCGAAATACTGTCGAGAAAATTACTGCCTTTAAACAAGATTCCGTTTTTACTTGCAGCACCTATTCCGCCAAAATAACCCAGTGGAATACTGATAACCAAAGCACAAGGGCAAGAAATTACTAAGAAAACTAAAGCTCTGTACAACCAGTCACTGAAAACGTAATTATCTACAAAAAGCATTGGAAGCAGACAAATCGCAATGGCCAGATAGACTACAATCGGTGTATAGATTTTAGCAAACTTTCTAATAAACAATTCGGCAGGAGCTTTTTTGGTTGTGGCGCTTTGTACCAATTCCAGAATTTTAGACAATTTACTGTCGTTGTAAGCTGTTGTTACTTTTACCTCAGCAATAGTACTTCCGTTTAGCATTCCTGCCAAAACGGTATCGCCTTTCTTTTTAGTGTCTGGTTTACTTTCTCCCGTTAAAGCCGCTGTATTAAACGAAGCGGAATCGGATAATAATTCGCCATCCAAACCGAGTTTTTCTCCTGCTTTCAGCTGAATAATGGCTCCAATCTGAACGTCTTTGGCTTTGACTTTTACTGCAACATTGTTTTCTAAAACATGAACCTCATCTGGACGTTGATCGAGCAGACTTTTAATACTCGATTTGGCTCTATTAACCGCCATTCCTTGAAAAGTTTCTCCAATGGTATAAAACAGCATAACAGCAACACCTTCTGGATATTCTCCAATGGCAAAAGCACCGATTGTGGCGATACACATCAGGAAAAATTCTGAGAAAACATCTCCTTTTACAATGCTTTCATAAGCTTCTCTCAAAACTGGAAGTCCGACCGGAAGATACGCAATTGCATACCAGACAATTCTAACATATCCTGTAAACCATTCTTGCGGAAAATAGTTATCAAAACCAATTCCGATTAGCAATAAAATAAAAGATATAATTGATGGAAGAAATAGTTTAAATAAATTGCCACTTGCATTGTGTTCGTGATCATGTCCGCCATGATCATGCCCATCATTGTCTGAATGCACTGGTTCGTCATGAGAACAGCAGCAGGAAGGTTTGGCTTTACTTTTTATCGTTTTTATTTCTTTATCTTGATGTATCATTTTTTGAGTTTCAGGTTTCAGGTTTAAAGTTTCACGTTTTTAATGCCTGAAGTTATTGTTTAAATAATGTCCTAAAATTAAGCATTTTGTGCTAAAGTTTGTTGCCACGAAGACACTAAGTCTCTAAGTTTTTTTAAAGTCTGGTGGAATTAATCTCGCAAAGACTCAGAGCCGCAAAGTTTTTTTTAAGTCGGATTGAGTTAGTCTCGCAAAGTCGCAAAGCTGCTAAGTTTTTTTTTCTCATTTTATGTCATTTCGACGAAGGAGAAATCTCCGCTAGAAACTCCACAAAGATTGAATTCTAGGAACGGAGCTACTTGTGGAGATTTCTCCTTCGTCGAAATGACAAATAATACGTATATTCTCCATGTAAAAAACTTTGTGACTTTGCGAGATAATTCCACTCTACCATAAAAAAACTTTGCGCCTCTGAGTCTTTGCGAGCAAATTACACTCCAGCATAAAAAAAACTTTGTGCCTTAGCGCCTTCGTGGCAAAACTCACTAATGCGAATGCTCCCCGCCACCCTTCATTGCTGAAAGCAAATAAAAAGCGCCTTTTGTAACAATCTTTGCTTGAGAGTCAATTTTATCAACGAATTTAACTTCTGTAAAACCTAAATCGGTTGTTCCTGGAATTACCTCTAAAGCTTTAAAATGAACTTCTGCCTCATGTGCTTCTTCTTTTTCGCCTACTTTGTGTTCGTGTTTTTCTTCTGCATGGCCTTCTTCCTGAACAAAAACAAAATACTTATCGGCATTGCGGACTACGGCATCTTTTGGCAATGCTGGAACAGTTGCATTAACTATATTGATATTCGCAGAAACATACATTCCCGGAATCAAACCTTTGGCATCAGCAGGATCAATTTTGGCATGTACGGCAACTGTTTTGCTCTCGTTAGAAAAAGACTTATTGATTCCGAAAATCTTTCCTTTAATTGATTTATTCGACTGATTCGTTAAGACAAAATCAATTACCTGACCAACAGAAATCGAACCCAAATCTTTCTCATACACATTCAAATCCAAATGCATCTGGCTGTTGTCTACCACTTCAAAAAGCGAAACTCCGGTATTCGCAAAAGCGCCTTTAGCAATATTGATTTTTCCAACAAAACCATTTATCGGCGACACAATTGGCACAACCGATGTAGTGCCTTTTGCACCCACATGTAAAGCATCTAGCTTGTTTTTTGCGGCTTGCGCACGGGCTCTTTCGGCCGCTAATTTGGCTTTTACTTCCTGAAAAGTCTTTCTCGGATTCACATTTTCCTCACTCAACGTTTTCTGGCGATTATATTCTAACTGCAAGAATTCTACATTGGCAACAGCCGACTGATAATCTTCCTGCATTTCTATAACTTCTAGATTCTGAATCGTCGCTAATACTTTTCCTTTGTTTACATAAGTTCCTTCCAAAACAAAAATATCTTTTACTGTTCCACCAATTAAAGTCGAAACCTCAGCAGAATTTTGCGGAGGAACTGTTGTGTAACCATTTGCTTTGATGACTTTGTTGAGATTACGATCTTCTACAATTCCAGTTTCAATTCCTACCGTTTTGAATTGTGATTCCGTCAAAGCCACTTCTGTAGTTTCTGTTTCTTCTTCCTGAGCGTCTTCCGCTTTCTTTTCGTTACAACTTGCTAAAGTAACCGCAAGGCATGCAAAGACAAAGCGCAAGGCACGCAAGGAAATTAAACTTTGCGAACTTTGCGTTAAAATCTTTACGCTCTTTGCGGCTAAACTATTATCTATATATTTCATGATTAATTGTTTTTGATAGTTGGAAATTGAAGTTCGATAGCACTCTGATTGTAGCTGTGCGTTGCCTCTGCAAACTGTTTTTTAATATCAATAGCCTGATTTAAAAAGCTGATATACGACCAGTAACTCATATCGCCGTTGGCATAACTTTTTTGAGCCGTTTCAATAATCTGATCGGCATAATGCAAGCCTTCATTTTGGAAATACGCTAAGTTTTTCTGCTGCTTTTTGAAATTGTTCTGCAATTCTTCTTTCTGCAAATTCAAAATCATTTTATTTCGATCTAAAGCCATTTGCGACTGCGAAATACTGATTTCGGCCGCTTTGGCTTTGGTAGTATTCACACCTCCAAATAACGGAATCTGTAATCCGGCTGTAAAACCCTGAAACAGCGATTCGGTATTGATGGTTTGTGCAAAATAACCTAATCCAACTTTTGGTGTTCGCAGTGCTTTAAACGTTCCCGCTTCTTTTTGATAAACCGAAATCTGCTGCTGATAAAAATCGGTCATCAAAGTCTCTGCTTTTGTATTTTCCTGATTTTCTAAAAAAGTGTATTGTAAAGCCGTATTTGAATCAGGAACTATATTTTCATCTGTCTGAATGAAAAATTGCAATTGCTTCTGATAAATTGCCAAATCGTATTCTAACTGTGCTTTTTGTATTTCGATTTCTTTTACTTTCGCTTTAGCGCTGATTACTTCAATATTACCACTTTCTCCTGTTTTAAAACGCAGTTCGGCGTTCTTTAAGAACTTGGTATAAATAGCATTCAATTCTGAGTTGAGTTTCTGGATTGAAACACCATACAAATATTGATAATACGCCAATGTCACCGCTTTTTCAATTTCATACGAAGACAAAGCTTTTCGTTTTTCAGCCAGTTTTGCCAATTCTTCCTGCAATTGTCGATTGGCTTTTGTTATATTTCCTAACGGAAAAAACTGCTGTACCGAAACGTTATGGTCGTAATCGGCACTGTTAAACTGTCCGCCTTGATATTGCACTTGAAGCGGATCTGGCTGAAAAGCCACTTTCTTAAGAACGGTTTGTTTCTCGATCTCTTTATCAGCAATTTTTAAGTCGATGTTGTTTGATTTGGCTAGTTCTATTGCTTTTTCTAGACTTATGGTTTGCTGTGCAAATGTTGCTGTACTTGTTAATAGGAATGTGCTTAACCACAAAACCTTATTTGCTAATAGCAACTTATTTAACCGCAAAGTTCGCAAAGGATGCGCGAAGTTCGCAAAGGTTATATACTTTTTTTTATATATTGAATTTTTCATTTTTATCATTTTTGTTTCACGCAGATTTTAAAAGATTTAAGCAGATAAGCGCAGATTAACATTTAAATAATCAAAAATTAATCTGCCAAAATCTGCAGGATCTGCGTGAAAAATCATTTTTTTTGTTTCTCGCAGATTGAGCAGATTTTTTCTTTTAAAATTAATCTGCGAAATCTGCGAGAGAAATTATTTTTTACACGCAGTAATAAATTATCTAATTATCAAATTTTCTCACTAACTAATTATGTTTGCGGTTAAACCCACGCTCCAGCAATAAATACAAAATCGATAAAACGATTAAGGTCAATAAAGTTGCAGAGATTAATCCGCCGATTACTACGGTTGCAAGAGGTTTCTGCACTTCTGCCCCGCCGCTTGTCGATAATGCCATTGGCAAAAATCCTAACGACGCAACCGCTGCGGTCATTAAAACGGGACGTAATCTCGTTTTGGTTCCAATAAGAATTCGTTGAAACGGATCTGAAATGCCTTCTGTTTTTAACTGATTGAAATACGAAATCAGTACAATTCCGTTTAAAACTGCAATTCCAAATAAGGCGATAAAACCAATTCCTGCCGAAATACTAAATGGCATTCCTCTCAGCGAAAGCGCAAAAACACCTCCAATAGCCGATAACGGAATCGCACTAAAAATCAGCAACGCTTGTTTGGCACTTTTAAAAGTAAAATACAGCAAGACTAAAATCAGTCCCAAAGCAATTGGCAAGGCTACAGAAAGTCTTTTTGAAGCTTCAATAAGATTTTCAAATTGTCCGCCATATGTCACATAATAACCCGCTGGAAGTTTAAAACTTTTATCCAGTTTTGCCTGAATTTCTTCGACAACGCTTTTAATATCTCTTCCACGCACATTCAATCCAACAGTAATTCTTCGTTTTCCGTCTTCGCGGATAACTTGCACAGGACCTTGTTCGTATTCAACAGAAGCAACCTGAGAAAGAGGCACTTGCTGGCCATTTGGAAGCGGAATAAACAAATTGCTAACATCTGTAATATCAGCGCGGTTGTCTTCGTCCATTCTCACCACCACATCAAACCTTTTGCTTTCATCATAAATCTTTCCCGCCACTTCTCCCGCAAAAGACGAACGGATAATTTGATTGATATCTGAAATATTCAGTCCGTACAGCGCGATTTTGTCGTAATCGTATTTTATGGTAATCTGTGGTAATCCGGTAACTTTATCAGCTTTCAAATCTCCGATTCCTTCAATTCCCTTTATTTTCGAAATCAATTCAGTTGCTTTGGCATCTAGAATTTCCAAATCGTCACCAAAAATCTTGATGGCAATATCAGATCGGCTTCCTGTCATTAATTCGTTAAAACGCATCTGAATAGGTTGCGAAATCTCGATATTGGCTCCTGGAATAATCTCCATTTCCTTTTTCATGCCATTGGCCAATTCTTCCCAATTATGATACTTCCCTTTCCATTCTTTTTTGTCTTTTAAAACAATAATTAAATCCCCGCTTTCTATTGGCATTGGATCGGTTGGAATTTCACCACTCCCTATTTTAGTCACAATAGTCTTGATTTCTGGGAATTTGGCTTTTAAAATCTGTTCATATTTAGTCGCCGTTTCAACCATTTGCGAAAGCGAACTTCCCGTCATAATGGTCGCATTGATTGCCAAATCGCCTTCTTCGATTGTCGGGATAAATTCGCCTCCCATATTTTGGAAAACAATAAAAGCAAAAGCAAATAACCCGACAGCAACAGAAAGAACTACTTTTTTAAACTCTAAAGCTTTTTTCAATAATGGCGTATAACGGCTTTCTAGCCAAGCAATCATGCGGTCGCTAAAATTTTCTTTGTGTTCTGTTTTTTTTGAAAGAAATAAAGCACTCATCATTGGAATATAGGTCAGCGAAAGAATAAATGCTCCAATAATGGCAAAACCAACCGTCATAGCCATTGGCTTGAACATTTTTCCTTCGGTTCCAATTAGAGCCAGAATTGGCAGATAAACGATCAGAATAATGATTTCTCCAAAAGCAGCACTGTTCCTGATTTTTGAAGCCGAATTATAGACTTCTTCGTCCATCTCTTCCTGCGTTAATTCTTTTTTATTTTTGAGTTTCTGCAGATGATGCATCGTGGCTTCGACAATAATCACAGCGCCGTCAACTATAATCCCGAAATCTATCGCTCCAAGACTCATTAGGTTTCCGCTTACGCCAAAGGCATTCATTAAAATAACAGCAAACAGCATCGCCAGCGGAATCACAGAAGCGACAATCAATCCCGCACGAAGATTTCCTAAGAATAATATCAGAACAAAAATTACGATTAAAGCTCCTTCTAATAAATTCTTTGCAACCGTTTTTATGGAATTATCAACCAGTTTTCCCCTGTCAATAAAAGCTTCGGCAACAACTCCTTCTGGAAGGCTTTTATTAATCTGAGCCATCTTTTCATGAACTCGTTCAACAACAGCGCTGGAGTTTTCGCCTTTTAACATCAAAACCAATCCCGAAACAATTTCTCCTTTTCCGTCTTTGGTTGATGCTCCGTAACGTAGCGCAATACCTTCTCGAACTTGAGCTACATTTCGAACCAAAACAGGAGAACCATTTCGGTTTTTGACTACCACATTTTCGAGGTCTTTTACGCCTTTTGCCATTCCGACACCGCGAATAAAATATGTGTATTGATCTTTTTCGATATAAGCTCCACCTGTATTTTGATTGTTTTTTTCTAAAGCATCAAAAATTTCGGTAATGGTAACTCCAAGACTATTCAGCATATTAGGATTTACGGCAATTTCGAATTGTTTGAGTTTTCCGCCCCAAGTGCTAATTTCAGCAACACCGCGAACTCCCTGCAATTGCGGAATAATGATCCAATCCTGAATTGTTCTCAGTTCAATCGCGCTGTATTTGCTTTCGTAACCTTTTTTGGCATATACATCATATTGATAAATTTCTCCTAAACCCGTTGAGATTGGCGCTAATTCTGGAGAATTTACATAATCTGGAATGTTTTCTTCGGCTTGTTTTAAACGTTGGAATATCTGTTCACGAGCCCAGTAAATATCAACATCCTCTTCAAAAACAACGGTTACAACCGATAGTCCGAAACGAGAAATACTGCGAAGTTCGATCACATTTGGAACTGTCTTTACAGCTCTTTCTAAAGGATACGTAATTAATTGCTCGACTTCTTGACTCGCCAATGTTGGTGCAGTGGTAATAATCTGAACCTGATTGTTGGTTACATCGGGCAAGGCATCGAGCGGTAATTTTTTAAGCGAATAGCTTCCCCAAGCAATAAGTACAAGGGTAAATAATAGTATGACGAATTTGTTTCGTATACTAAATTGAATGATTTTATCTAACATTTGAGTATATAATGACGTGAGAAATTAGACAATTAAATTGTCTGTAAATGTGTGGAAAGTCCACAACTCTCTCGCCCGTTTTCGATTTTTATCGAACAGGCCTAATCATTATGCTATTTGAGGGGGCTGCCAAATACTTCCGTAGAAATTGGAAATAAAAACAGAACTGTAACTTGGCAATACAATTGAAATTTGATTGTAAGGTTTAGGAAACTCAAAACTTACAGTAGAATGGTAACTTAAAACCTGTGCACCACAGCAGTTGCAAGCACAAAATGGAGAACATAAATCATTGTCTTTGTCATGCGAATGATTGTCTTCTGACGCAAACTGAGCTGTTTTATGCATAGCACTGTTTACTTCCATATCGGCGCAGGGCATATTAGACAATGCCAAAAGGTAAATTGATAATATGATTGTTATCCATTTCACAGCTGTAAAAATACAATTTATTTTTTAATTGGTATTTGACGGTGCTAATTCCTAGAATAAAAATACTGAAAAATGGTACAAAAATTATTTTAATGCCTTTTATCATTTTCTTATCATTTTTTGTCGGTGGTAAGAAAATTTCCTTAACTTTAACATTAATTAACACATTATCAAGCCTTAATCTTTAATTACAATAAAGCCAATTTAGCATACCAATAAAAAGATTCTCACAATAGCATTAGTACATATTTATTTTTCGCAGTTTAATTAATTTAACATTAAAACACTTAAATCAATGAAATGTAATACACTAATATCAGCCTTTTTATTACTATTTAGCATGCAAATTTTCGGGCAGGTTTATACCGATAAAATTGTAGGGAAAAAAAATGAAGAATTACTAGACAGTCTTAAAGTAGAAAAATATCCGTACGCTCTGCCTATTTGGGGTGAGAAAGTAGCTCAAAAAGGATACAAACTTCCCTACTCTGCAGGTGTTTCTGTTAATTATTTTTGGCAGGAATCTGAAATTGTCATTAATGATCTAAATATTGGTTTTAATCATGGACCCCAATATAACTTAGATGAAATTGTACGATTTGACAAATCAACGGTTGAAGCTGGTGCGCTAACTATTAGACCTGATATCTGGCTGCTTCCCTTTCTAAATATTTATGGAATTTTTGGAAAAGCCAAAACGGCAACTAAAATTAATGCTGGTATTTGGGTGCCAGATGCAGATAACAATTGGTCTGAAGTTGCCAATTTTAGCACCAAAGCCAATTTTGACGCTACTACTTTTGGTATAGGTATGACACCAACAATTGGTATTGGCGGTGGCTGGCTCGCTCTGGATATGAACATGGCTTGGACTGATATTAGTTCGCTAGATAAACCTGCTTTTTCCTATGTTTTTGGTCCGAGATTAGGAAAAACATTTAAATTCAATAAACCAGACACCAATATAGCGATTTGGGTTGGAGGTTTTAGAGTTCATATTTCTGGAGATACAAATGGAGATTTGCCTTTATCTGATTTTATTGATCTAAGCAGTGCTCAAGCTAAAGTAGACAGCGGACTTCAAAAAGTTTCTGACAATCAGACAAAAGTAGATGCATGGTGGGATGGTTTAACTCCGGCTGAACAAAAAAATCCAGTTAATGTAGCCAAACATAATACTGCCGACAGAGCTCTAGAAAGAGCAGGAACATTCCTTGCAACTCTAGACGGGGCATTGAGCACAGCCTCAGATTCATCTGTTCAATATTCCCTTCAAAAAAGACCAAAAGACATGTGGAACTTCATTATTGGGTCGCAGTATCAATTCAGTAAACATGTAATGTTTCGTGCAGAGTGCGGTTTCTTGGGGACTCGTACACAAGTATTGGGAAGTTTACAATACCGTTTTGGACTGTAATTCATCCATTATATGAAAAAGATTTTATTAATCGTTTTTGCTTTCTTTTGTATTTCCACGGCGCAGTCACAAGTTTTGATTTCCTTAATCTTTGGAGATAAACTCAACTCAGAGTTTTTAGAATTTGGTCTGGAAGGCGGTGCAAATTTTTCTACCATTTCTAATATGGGATCTTCGGCCTTAAACCCAGGATTTAATCTTGGTTTTTATTTTGACTTTAGATCAAAGAAAAATCCTGCCTGGATGATCAATACCGGAGTTATTGTTAAGTCACCAATGGGAGCAAAAGATATTCCAGTGTATTCTCTAAACGATGAAAATCTAGACAATACTTTTGCGGGCGGACATGTGAATCGTGAAATACGTTATTTTAATGTTCCTATTCTAATCAAATACCAATTCAAAAATAATATTTATCTTAAAACTGGACCTCAATTTGGTTTGTTAGCCAAAGCATTTGATGAGTTTAAAAACGAAATCAATAAAGATGATGTGGTTTACAAGAAAAACATTAGAGATCAAATTCATGTTATCGATGCGGGACTTGCTTTTGGTGCTGGTTATCATATGAATGTTGGAAACGGATTAAACATCACCGTTCAATATTACTACGGACTTGTTACGGTAATGAAAGGAGATGGTCCAAATAACCAATACAACCGATCTTTGTACGTTACAGCGGGAATTCCGATCGGAAAAGGAAAAGCGGCACAGAAAAGAGCTGAAAAAGAAGCTGAATTGAATAAAGTCGTACTTCCTGAAGATGAAAAAAATTAAGAAATTGAAGATTTTAGATTTTTGATTAACGATTTTTGATTTCAGATGGAAGAAATCAAAAATCGTTAATCAAAAATCAGCAATATTAATTTCTTTTATAAACTCTAAAATCTCTTCGGTTTTTAAAATAAAATCTGGCACTGTATGCAAAATTGCATTGTTTGGCATAAAAGGCATATCTGCAGAAAGCGGATTCTGCACAACGCTTACACCGCCAGCTGACTGAATTGCTCTCAACCCTGCTGTCCCATCCGAATTGGAACCCGAAAGTAGAATTCCAACTAAATTTTGACCATATATTTCTGCTGCAGACTCAAAAGAAACATCTATACTTGGCCTGCTATAGTTTATTTTTTCTGAAATATCTAAAGATAATGTCTCATCTTTCTCAAATAACAAATGATAATTGGAAGGCGCGATATAAATAAATCCTGCTTCGAGTTTTACTTTGTCTTCTACCTCTTTTACTTTTATTTTTGATTTGAGAGCGATTAAATCTTCTAAAGTTTGTTCGTCTGAGTTTTTTCTGTGAACCACAATGGCAATCGCAAAAGAAACAGGTTTTTCTATAAAGGGCAAAATCTGCAATAATGCCTGCAAACTTCCTGCCGAACCGCCAATTATAACTACTTTACAATTTGTTACTCTTTTATTTTTCTCCATATTTTCTCTTTATCAAATTGTTTGTATTTGGTTTGAGATATAGAATACTTTATAGTTTCTTTTGTTCCAAGTGCCAAAAAACCTAAAACAGCCAAGCTGTCATCAAATAGATTGACCACTCTTTTCTGCAGATTATTATCAAAATAAATTAAAACATTGCGGCACAAAATCAGATCAAATTCATTAAACGAAGTGTCAGAAACTAGGTTATGCTGAGAGAAAACCATTTTCTCCGAAAGATTTTCATTAAATTTTGCAAATCCGTAATTGGCAATGTAATAATCTGAAAAATCTTCCTGTCCGCCCGCTTCACGATAATTATCGGCATAATCTTTTATCATTCTCAGCGGGAAAATACCGCTTTTTGCTGTCTCCAAAACCGTAGCGTTTATATCGGTAGCGTACAATATTGATTTATGCAGCAAACCTGCCTCTTTGAGCATAATCGCCATCGAATACACTTCTTCTCCTGTAGAACAGCCAGCATGCCAAATTCTGATAAAAGGTTTGGTTCCTAGCAAAGGAAGAATTTCTTTTCGAAGCGTTAAATAAAAAGACGGATCACGAAACATTTCTGTAACGTTAACCGTTATTTCATCAATCATTTTTTTGTAATATTCTGGATCGGTACGGACTTTAGACAGAAATTCATGAAAATGCTTAAATCCATCCAAAGTAAATACCCTGCTTACACGTCTTTTAAGTGAGGCTCTTGAATAACTTCCAAAATCAAAACCATAATATTCGTAAACTTCATTAATGAGAGTCTCTAATTCAATATCTTCAATCATAATTCATTTAAATTTCTCCCAAGATGTGAAGTAATTTATCTACATCTACAGGTTTTGAGATGTATGCATCTGCTCCGGCTTGTAAACATTTTTCTTTATCTCCTGCCATAGCTTGCGCTGTGACGGCAACTACAAAAGTATTCTCTTGAGACGGAATGGCTTTAATGAGCGGAATGGCCTCATAACCGTCCATTTCGGGCATCATCATATCCATCAAAACGGCATCTATTGAATTGTCATTTGCTAATATTTTTAGGGCTTCTTCAGCACTTAAACAAGACAGACAGTCAAAAGATTTTGCCTTTAAGGTATTTACTAAAGCAAAAATATTTCTAGAATCGTCATCTACAATCAATACTTTTTTCTTTTCCATGTACAGTATTTTTTAAGATTAGATTTTATCGTATAACCAAACTCGAAGCAGCGATAATAACTGATCGACATCGACCGGTTTTGTAATATAATCTGAAGCTCCCGCCTTAATACATTTTTCTCTATCGCCAGTCATGGCTTTGGCTGTTACGGCGATTACAGCTAAGTTAAGAAATTTAGGATTGCTCCTAATTTTTTCTGCTGTTTCATAACCGTCCATATTAGGCATCATCATATCTAAAAGCACTACATCTGTATCTGGATTTTCATCTAAAATTTTAATAGCCTCTTTTCCATCAAAAGCCGTGATAACAGTCATCTTAAAGGCCTCTAAAGCTTTAGAAAGCGAATAGATGTTTCGCACATCATCATCTACAATTAATACTTTTTTCTCAAATAAAATATTGTTTAACGAATTCAGTTTTTTACTGCTTTCTTTTCCTGTATTTCCTTCTTTCTTATTTTCTACTAAGTGAAGGAAAAGCGAAACCTCATCGAGCATTCTTTGGTACGAATGTGCTGTTTTCACGATAATAGAATCGGCATATTTCTTAATTTTCAGTTCTTCTTTTATCGAAAGACTTTTTCCTGTAAATACAATTACTGGCAGATTTTCTAAACCTGGACTTTTCTTAACTCCTTCTAGAATTTCATAAGCCTGTTTATCCGGAATTCCCATATCGAGAATTACACAGTCTACCTCTTCTTTTCCTAAAGACGATAAACCTTCTGAAACTTCACTTTTAATCTCCGAATTAATATTATAAGTTTCTAAGAAAAACGCCAGTGCTTTTGCATGTTTCGCATTATCTTCAATAATTAAAACCTTTTGCGATTCTTTGTTTATAATATGCTCAATACGTTTAAAAACATCTGGAATTCGGTCAAAAGCAACAGGTTTATCTAAGAAGTCCACAGCTCCTTTTAGCAGACTTTCCTGTTTCAATTTATGCGAAGACATAATGTGTACCGAAATATGTTTGGTATGCGAATGATTTTTTAGTTCTTCCAGAACCTGCCATCCACTTTTTATCGGAAGTTCGATATCCAATAAAATTCCGATTGGTCTATAAATCAGAGCAAAATTTAAAGCATAATCGCCTCTTACTGCTACAACACCTTTATAGCCCTTTTTCTGAGTGAAAGCCAATAACGATTTAGCAAAATTGATGTCGTCTTCTACAATCAAAATCACTTTATCACCTTCTACAATTGAATCTCTGTCATCTTCAATTTCTTGCGGAATAACTTCACTGATGTATTTCGGTCTTTCCTCATCACTTTCAGTTGTTACTTCGATTTCTTCTGCATGTGGAATTTTATTTACCGAAACTTTGTTGATTGCAAATCCTAAAACGGGAAGACACAATGTAAACGTACTTCCTTCATTTACTTTACTATGCAATACAATTTCTCCTCTCAGTAATTTTGCCAACTCACGGCTAATCGACAATCCTAAACCGGTTCCGCCATATTTTCGTTTTGTTGAGCCATCGGCTTGCTGGAAGGCTTCAAAAATTAAAGGCTGTTTTTCTAACGGAATTCCGATTCCGGTATCTTTTACAATAAAACAGATAATTTTATCATCGTCTGTATCTACTTTTATTTCAAGAGAAACGGTTCCTTTTTCTGTAAATTTAATCGCATTAGAAATCAGGTTTTTCAGAATCTGCTCCAAACGCATTTTGTCTGTTTTAATGACAATAGGCGCGTCTTTGGCAATAATTTCAAAATTAATTCCCTTTTCTTTTGCAACCAGATGAAACAAGTTATACAGGTTATCTGTAATCTCTTTGGTCGAAACATCCAAGAATTCCAGATCCATTTTTCCGGCTTCAATCTTAGACAAATCTAGGATTTCATCAATTAAACCTAACAAACTATTTCCTGAACTCTGAATTACTTTTGCAAATTCAATTTCTTCATTGTTCATCGTTTTGTTGTTGTTTTCAGACAATAAACGACTCAGCAATAAAATCGAATTCAACGGTGTTCTCAACTCATGCGACATGTTGGCCAAAAACTCTGACTTGTATCGCGTAGTTAATTCTAAAGCTTCTGATTTCTTTTGGATCTCGGTGTTTTTTTCTTCCAATAAAACACTTCTTTCAGACAACTCTTCGTTCGTCTGCTCCAATTCTTCCTGCTGTACTCGAAGTTCTTCTTCTGAAGCCTGCAATTTTTCGGTCTGCGCTTCTAATTCGGCATTTATAGCTTCCAATTCGCTGTGCTGAATCTGCAATTCTTCTGACTGCGATTTAGTTTCCTCCAAAAGTTCCATCACTCTCTTACGATTTTGGGTCGCTTTAATCGCAATTCCGATATTATTGGCTACCATATTCAAGAATTCAAGCTGCAAAACAGAAAATCCGTAAATGCTAGCCAGTTCCACTGCGCCTTCAATCTTAAAATCCATTAATGGCAAGGCCACAATATGTGTAGGTTTTATTTCTCCCAATGCATAATTGATCTGAATATCGTCTGGAGAAAGGGTTTTAAGTTCCAACATTTTTCCAGAAACTATAGACTGGCCAATTAATCCCTCGCCCTTCTTGATTCTTTCTCTGTTTTTACTCGGTATATAACTGTAACCTCCTGTAACTGTCAACTCCTCTCCATCAATCACATACAAAACTCCAGCGCTACTGTTGGTGTATTGACACAAAAATTCGATAACGTCTTTAGATAATTTCTGGATTGTTTTTTCTCCCAGCATTTTATCATTCAAAGTTGCAACCCCCGATTGAAGCCATTCTTTTTGAGATAATAATTCGAAAGAATCTTTTAATGAATCTTTCATATTATGAATGGATGCGCCCAAAGCTCCTAAAGTATCTGATTTTCTATCATCTATCTGAACATCATAATTTCCTTTAGAAATTTGTGTTGCGATACCGCTTATTACATCAAGTCTTTCAGCTGTTTCTTTATCTTTTCTTTCCAATTCCAACTGCAATAAAGTTCTCTCGTTGTAATCCTTCAGAATTCTGATTAGGAAAACAATAGAAATAAGAAAGGCTATAAAGAAAGCAACAGCAATTAAAGCTAAACTATAATTTCCGTAACGTTCTGAATTTGAATTACGTTCTTCTAAAAGTTTTTGTTCTGTATTTTCAACTTTCCTTACAAGTGCCTTAATCTCGTTCATCATATTTCGACCTTCATTCAAATCGAAAATCAGTGTTTCTTTGCTTAAACGTTTTTTTACAATCTGATTATTCAAGTACTTAAAGAAACCAAAACGTTTGCCACGCAACTCTTCTAGTAATTTTGTCTGCGAGGGATTATCAACTGTAAGTTCATCCAATTTTACAAAGTAGGCATTAGATTTATTTTCAGCATCATTAAATCGATCCACAAACTGTTCATCGCCTGTAAGCAAATAACCTCTCATACTGGTTTGCGCTTCGGTAATAATTGAGGAACCTTCATTCAGATTGTAAATTACATCCTGAGTATGGTTGACCCAAAAGTTGCTGTTTAGTAGACTTTTTATACTGATAAAAGAAGCAACAGAACTAATAGTAAGCACAAACAGTGAAACTAGTGAACTGATTAATAAATTTCTTTTAAAATTACCATTCATATATTCTAAATTATTTTTATTCGTATTTTAAAGGAAGAACAATGATAAAGCTTGCACCTTCTCCCACTTTACTTTTAGCTGTAATTAATCCGTTATGTTTTTCGATTATTTTCTTAGCAATTGCCAGTCCAATTCCTGTTCCTTCGTAAGATTGACGATCGTTTAAGCTTTGAAAGATAATAAAAATACGATCAAGATAAATCTCATCAAAACCAATTCCGTTATCTTTTACTGTAATCCTGCAAAATTTGCCTTCTGGCGAAGTCGGACTTTCGATTGATTTCTCTAAAATAGTTTCCGAAGTAATTTCAATTACCGCTTTTTCTTCATTTCCGGAGAATTTCAAAGCATTTCCAATTAGATTTTGAAAAACCTGACGCATTTGACTCGGAATACTATCTATTGTTGGAAGTTCGTTGGTCTTTATTGTGGCATTTTTGCGCTCAATTAAATAATCAAAATCGCCCAACACTTCCTGCAAAACAACATTCAAATCTGTTTTTTCCGGTTTAACCTGAGCAGAAAGCCTTGAATAAGCCAAAAGATCGGTAATTAAAGTTTGCATTCTTTCTGCCGATTTTATTGTTCGGTCCACATAATCGATCGCTTTGTCGTCTGCCTTTAAGTAAAGGTCTTTTATTATTTTGATAAAGATCTGAATCTTTCTAATGGGCTCATTTAAATCGTGTGATACTACCCAAGAAAACTGTTGCAATTCGTGATTTCGAAGTTCCAGTTCTTCATTTTTCTGAACCAGTTCTTTTGTTCTTTCCGCGATTTTTATTTCAAGATTGTCCTGCGCTTCTTTTCTAATTTTTATTTCTTTAGAAAGAAGATCTTTCATCACTTTAAGTTCATTTTGCTGTTCGTAGATTTTAATGAAGGTTTTTACTTTTAAAATCAGTAAATCACTATCTACAGGTTTGGTAATGTACTCTACAGCACCTGTTTCGTATCCCTTAAAGATGTATTTTTTCTCGGTATTAAGTGCCGAAAGAAAAATAACAGGAATATCTTTTGTGCGTATATTTCCAGAAAGAATTTTTACTACCTCAAAACCATCGAGTCCCGGCATTTGAACATCCATAATAATCAGACAGTAGTCTGTTTTCAGGATTTTCTTTAAAGCTTCTTCTCCGGATTCGGCAGTATCGACATCGATATTATGCAGCTCTAATGTTTTCTTTAAGGCAATAATATTGGCCCTTATATCGTCTACAATTAATACCATGCCATGTTGAAGCTAAATCGGTTGTAAATCAAAACTGTTGAATTTAAAGTGAAATTTAAAAATTTTCTTATTTTTTTAAAGAATCACCGAAGTAACTCTTAAAAATTATGTGGAAATTCTCAAATGTATAAAAAAAATAACGAGCAGGTTTTTTATCTAAATCAAAAATAGTTACAAAATTCCCATATTTGACTATCATATTAAACATATTGTGTGATTCTTAACTTATTAGAAATTTCTTATTATTTTAACTCCAGCTCTATTAGATGTATTTTCATACAATTTTTTCTTTTTTGATTTTATTGAGGCAAACAAAATTCCTTTTAAGGCAAGTAAAATTTCGGTTATCAATTAATTTTAGATAGCATACAAAAGCTTAAAAGAGAGAAATCATGAAGAAGAAACAAACATTTCCAAAGCAAAACCAAAATCTCCCAGGCAATGAACACATGATGAATCCCGAGCCTGAAATTATAAGAGAAAACTATGTTGGAAGCGGTAAATTACTAGGGAAAACGGCTTTCATTACAGGTGGCGACAGCGGAATTGGCCGAAGTGTTGCGGTACATTTTGCAAGGGAAGGTGCCAATATTACAATTGTATATCTAAAAGAAGATAAAGATGCAAAAGAAACCAAAGCATTGATCGAAAAAGAAGGTCAGCAATGTTTATTGATAAGCGGTGATTTGAAAGATGAAAAGTTTTGCCAAAGCGCCATTAAAAAATGCCATAGTACTTTTAAAAGTCTTGATATTTTGGTGAATAATGCCGCCACTCAGTTTCCGCAAACAGAGATAGAAAAAATAACTTCGGCGCAACTTCATAAAACTTTTGAAACTAATATTTATCCTTTTTTTTATATCACAAAAGCAGCGCTTGCTTTCTTAAAAGAGGGCGATAGCATCATAAACACCACCTCTGTTACGGCTTTTCGCGGAAGCGAACATTTAGCAGATTATGCGAGTACAAAAGGCGCAATTGTAAGCTTTACTCGTTCGCTTTCGACTATGCTGGCAAAAAAGAAAATACGCGTAAATGGCGTTGCACCTGGACCAATCTGGACGCCTTTAATTGTAGCGAGTTTTGATAAATTATCAGATTTTGGAAAAGACAATCCGATGGAGCGAGCCGGTCAGCCTTCAGAAGTGGCGCCCGCTTATGTATTTCTGGCCTGTGAAGACAGCAGTTATATTACTGGGCAGTTTATTCATATAAATGGCGGCGAATTGGTAGGTTAAAAAGTTTCTGAGATTCTGAGATGCTAAGATTCTAAGTTTTTTCTTTTTCAAGGCGCTAAGATTGACGCAAAAACTGGTAAAGTTTTGTGATTTTATCAGACAGAGACACGTCTGATTTGTCATTTCGAGGAACGAGAAATCTCACGCGGGATTCAATACAGATTGGAGAATTTACTTTGCGGAGCTTCTAGTGTGATTCCTCGTTCCTCGGAATGACAAACAAAACTTATAATGCATCCAAAACAAAAATCTTTGTGCCTCTGAACCTTTTAACCTAAAAAACAAATCATGAATTATATAGACATCATCGGACTTTTTGCTGGAGGGTGTATTACACTATCTACGATTCCGCAAATTATAAAGGTCTGGAAGACCAAGAAAGTAAAAGAAATTTCGCTAAGGATGTTCAGCATTTTAACCTTTGGGATTGCGGTATGGATTGTTTACGGAATTCTCAAAAAAGACTTTCCAATTATTCTGACCAATAGTATTTCTTTCGTTTTAAATCTGATCATGGTTTATTTCATTATTTACTACGAAAAAGAATAAGTAATAAATGAAAAAAACAGCCCGATAGAAGCTGTTTTTTTGAAAGTGAAGAATATGGTATGCTTACTAGCTAGCTAATTTTTGGTTGTATGATTTTAATTCCAATTGGTATTTGCGAGGTTGTAAGTTTCGCTTTAAAAACTGTACTGGCGCTGTAATTGCGGTTAATTTCATATGAGATAATTTTCTGATCTCACTTAATTGTTTTACTGCAAAGTTCAAAATAGGTTCAAACGGAGTAAAATAATTATAACTATGTTGCGCTATCTCAAGTTCTAAAACTTCGCGAAGAATACCTTTCATTAATATATAACGAATTAACCCTTGACTCGGAATTTTTTTAAGATCCTGAAATTTCTCTCCAATTTTGTGGTTTTCATCTCCTATATAAATGTAATTTCCAGAATTGCTCGTAAATATTTTTTTTACTTGAGAAACAAAATCGCTTTCTTTATTTTCGATTGTGGTTGGCATTCCAATTAAAGAGAATTGAATATGTTGGTGGCTTTGAAAATATAATACACTATTAATAGTAGAAGAATTGCTCATAATACCCGATTGTTGTTTTTTAAGGCAATGAGTAGCTCCGTCTGCACCAAAACTATGCAAAACGTTTCCTTTCTCGCAATACGCAAAAAACACAGGTGAAAACGGGTTAGATTCGATACTTAAACTAATTTCTTGATTAAAAGTTAAATCAAAACTCAAGTATGACATCTCTTTTTCAAAACGAACGCCAGAAATGCTTCCCTTTGCCCATTTTGATTGAATTGTCAAATTGTATTCATTGCCAGTAACTTTTAATTTTCCTCCAAAACTTTCTTTCAGATTATTAAAAACAGCATCAAAGCTTCCAGTATTTATGTAAAGTTTTTTCATTATATGGTTTGGTTTTAGTAAAAGTGGTTAGTTATTTATTTACGTATAAAAACCAACCTTGGTTGCTAACTTTCTATAACCCAAATTTCGTTTATATTGTCAGTCAATTCTTTATACAATTTTGTTCAGATATTTCATAATTATTATTTAAAGTTGCTAAGTTGCTGAGATAAGTTTCTCAAACTCAAAAAACAGTAAAAAACTACCACAAATGAATTCAAACTAAGGAACTAAACTTCTACCTTTCTCACTTTTAAAAAACTTAGGATCTCAGTATCTCAGCATCTTTGCAACTTTCAAAAAAAAAAGCAGCTGCCTCAAATAAATTTGAAACAACTGCTCATCAGCAAAATAAAAATACCAATCTATTTTTATTCTTTTATGTTAATTCGTTTATGTCTGCATTTTTGGAATAATTGGTTTTCGGAATGTCTTTAAAGAATTCGGCTTCTTCCAAATCTGCCGTTGGACCATATCCTAACAAATGAGTTCCTTTGCCTCCATCTTTAGTTTCTATTATGTATAAAATTGACATATCATCGGGATCACTCATACCTTCATAACGATGATGCGCCACAATGAAAATATCTTCTGGTTTATAAGTTACTTTGCTTTCTGAATCTATCAAATGATCGTTTTCGAATAAATAATTTACCGTGTATCCTTCTTCTTGATATCTCTTTATATTATCGGTTTCGTGTTTTGAATCTTCCCTTTTCATTGTTTTTTTATTTTTAACTGTTATTCAAATTTCCGCATAGGAAAGCGATAAAATTAACTCTAACGATTTTAATCTTGCCTCATTTAAAAATCGCTTTTCTGCGAATATTTATTTTCACTAATTTTAATAAAACATAATTCAAAACAAGAATTTACTAACTTTAATACTAATAAAAAGTAGCTTGTTAACGAGACGAAAAATAAGATTTTAATGAATAGCAACAATTATGATTTTCTCGCAAACGGAGGAGAAATGGGCATGCTTACTCGCACCAAAGATTGGAGTAAAACTACACTTGGGCCTGTAGAATCATGGCCTCAAAGTCTTAGGACTACTTTAGGAATTCTTCTAAACTCTAAATTCCCCATGTTTTTATTTTGGGGACAAGATCATATTTGTTTTTACAATGATGCCTATCGTCCAAGTCTAGGAAATGATGGAAAACATCCTTCTATTCTAGGCCAAAAAGGAGCTGATTACTGGCCTGAAATCTGGGATTTTATTAAGCCCTTAATTGATCAAGTACTTCAAAATGGGGAAGCAACATGGCACGAAGACCAATTATTACCGATTTATAGAAATGGAAAATTGGAAGATGTTTACTGGACATTTAGCTACAGTCCTGTAAATGATGAAAACGGAAAAACAAATGGCGTTTTAGTAATTTGTAATGAAACTACCAAACAGATTATTACTCACAAAAAACTCGAAGAAAGCGAAAGACGTTTTAGAAATACAGTTAAACAATTGCCTCTCGGAATTTGTGTTTTAAAAGGAGCCGATCTAATTGTCGAGATGGCCAATACCACTTATCTCCATATTATTGATAGAGAAGAAAGTGCCATATTAAACAAGTCTATTTTTGATTCTGTTCCCGAAACTAGAGAAACTGCCTATCCTATTATAAAAAAGGTTTTCGAAACTGGCGAACCATACTATGCAGATGAATTTGCTGTAACCTTAAATCGTTATAACAAAGAAGAATTAGCTTATTTCAATCTCGTTTTTTATCCTTTAAATGAAGAAAACGAAATTACTGGAGTTATTGTTGTTGCATATGAAGTGACCGAAGAAGTAAAAGGCAGATATCTCCTTGAAGAAAATGAAAAAGCTTTTCGAAATATTGTAATAGATTCTCCAATTGCAATGGCAATCTTTAGGGGAAAAGATTTCGTTATCGAAATGGCCAATAAAGCCATGATGCATAATATTTGGCAAAAGGAAGAAAAAGAATGTATTGGCATTCCATTAGTTGACGTTTTCCCTGAATTGAAAAACCAAAAATATCCTGAATTATTATATGATGTTTTGGTCAATGGAAAAACGATTCGGGAAAATGAAGCTGTGGCTTATGTTGATATTAAAGGAAGTCTCAAAAAATTCTATCTGGATTACGAATATACTACGCTATATGAAAAAAACGGAAAGGCATCTGGTGTAATGTGCACGGTTTATGATGTAACTTCTAAGGTTAAAGCCAGAAAAAAAGTGGAAACTGCCGAAGCAAGAACACGTTTGGCCACTGAAATCGCCGAAATTGCCATGTGGGATTTGAATCTTAAAACTAAGAAACTCATCTACAGCGATACTATTCTAGACATTTTTGGATTTGAAAAAAACTCAAAGATTGTGCATCAGGACATTCGAAGTCGTGTACTACCAGAAGACGAGGATATTGTTTTAGACGCTTTCGTGGAAGCATTAAAAACTGGAATTTACAAATATGAAGCTCGTATTGTAAAACTAGACCAATCGATTGCATGGATTAAAGTTCAGGGTAAAATCTTTTTTGATGAAAATAACGAACCTTACAAAATGTTGGGAACTGTGATGGATTTTACAATCGAAAAAGAAAGTCAGCACGTTTTGATGAAGAGCGAACAAAAATTTAGACTTCTCGCCGATTCTATCCCTCAGTTCATCTGGACGAGTGATACTCTAGGAAATCTGAATTATTTTAATGAAACAGTTTACAACTATTCTGGATTGTCTAAAGAAGAAATTGAGAAAAACGGCTGGCTTCAAATTGTGCATCCCGACGATCGCGAGGAAAATGTAAAACTATGGATGGAATCTGTAAAAACAGGAAATGATTTTCTGTTTATTCACCGTTTTAAGCGCTATGATGGCGAATACCGATGGCAACTCAGTCGTGCAATAGCGCAATTGGATGAATCTGGAAAGATTCAAATGTGGGTTGGAACAAGCACTGATATAGAAGAACAAAAAAACTTTACCAATAAACTAGAAGATCAAATTATAGAGCGTACCACACAATTGGAACTCAAAAACAGGGATTTGATTAATATGAATATAGAATTGCAGTCGTTTGCTTATATCTCAAGTCATGATTTGCAGGAACCGCTGCGAAAAATTCAAACTTTTGCAAGTCGATTGGCAACTTTAGACGAGCAGAATATTTCGGCAAATGCCAGATCTTATTTAGCGAGAATTGAGTTTTCGGCAAAGAAAATGCAAAATCTAATTCAGGATTTATTAACCTATTCCCGCACCAATTCTGCCGATCGTATTTTTACAACAGTCAAAATAGACGAAATTGCAGAAGAAGTAATAAGCGATTTTTCTGATCGAATTGAAGAAAAAAATGCTGTTGTAGAATATCACGATTTAGGAGAAGCACATCTTATTCAGTTTCAGTTTAGACAATTGCTGCATAATTTGGTAGAAAATGCCTTAAAATTCTCTATTCCTGGTGTTCCTCCAAAAGTGAAAATTTCTGCTACGCAAATTGATGGAAAATCGCTTCCTAATGCTGAATTTAAAGACAAAAATTACCTTCATCTCCAAGTAGAAGATAACGGAATTGGATTTGAACCTATTTATAAAGAAAAAATCTTTGAAGTTTTTCAGCGCTTAAATACCGACAGTGAATACAAAGGAACTGGAATTGGTCTTGCAATCGTAAAAAAAATCGTCGAAAACCATAAAGGTTTCATCACGGTTTCTAGCGAAAAAGGTAAAGGTTCTACTTTTAATATTTATATTCCCGATTTGTCTGAAATCAATATTTAAACACAAAATTGGATTGATTGGGAATAAATTTTTCCCAATCTATTTGCATTGCATGCTCAATAGATTTTATAATGTCATTCATTAAAACTGGCTTTGTAATAAAGCAGTTAGCGCCAAGTTTACGGCATTTTTCTATAATTCCAGGTTCGCTTGAAGTAGAATAAATTACAACAGGAATATCTTTTTTATAATCTGAATTTCGAAGTTCTTCTAGAACATCAAAGCCATTTTTTCCAGGCATGTTTAAATCTAAAAAAACTACATAAGGTGTAGTAGGCGGATCGTAAATTGCGTTTAAAAAATTCTGCCCGCCACAATAGGTCTGAAGTTTAATGTTCTGAGGTATAGATTCTACGGCATCAGCAAAAATACACAAATCATCTTCATCGTCATCGGTATAGAATATCGTAAAATCGGTCATTATCTTTTGGCTTCGAATTATAATGTCTCAAATATAATGTAATTTTATGTAACAACCAGATTTTAAACTAATTTCCTACAAAAACAGCAAATTGAAATCTCATAATTTATAAGTTTAATTATATAATCTGTAAACGGACAAAAAGAGCCAACTTTACTTTTAGCTATTTCAATGACAAACAATACTTTATTTGTCAAGCAATTAACTTAAAATATAACTTAAAAAATATTAATATTATGGGCGATCATAAAGACCTTACAGATGAATTTGCAGTAGATAAAATAAAAGATCTTGCTGAGCATATTAAAACATGTATGTTTTGTACATACAATGAATATAGATTACAGTCCCGACCGATGTCTGTTCAGAAAATCGATGATTTGGGACAGCTTTGGTTTTTATCTGACCGAAACAGCAGTCAGAATGCAGAAATCACATTAAATCCGTTGGTTGAAATATTCTTTTCTGAACCGCACGACAAGTTTTTAACGCTTCACGGAACCGCAAGTATTTCATACGATAGAGAAACTATCGAAAAATTATGGAATCCTATAGTAAAAATCTGGATGCCTGGCGGTGTAGACGATCCGAATCTAAGTGTTATAAAAGTAGTCCCTGAAGATGGTTATTATTGGAATAACAAAAATGGAAAAATGGTTGCCATTGCTAAAATGACAGCAGCTCTAATAACTGGAAAAACAATGGATGACGGAATTGAAGGAAGCTTGAAATTGTAGTCTTTTTATTTAAAGTTTTTTAACTGCAAAGAGCGCAAAGTATACGCTAAGTTCGCTAAGATTTTTTCTTTTGCGTGCCTTGTGTATACTTTGCGCTCTTTGCGGTTATTTTTTTTGCCACAGATCAAAGGATTAAAAAGATTTAAAAAAATCTATTTAAATCTGTAATCGGGAGCGGGAAACAAAAATTATTCAGCACGCAACACTACAAAGCTTTGCGAACTCTTTAACGTTTGTATTAAGTCTTCAAAATAAAAAAACTTTGCGCGCTTTGCGTTAAAAAAATGCGTTTAGATAGAATCTTTGCAGTTAATTTTTTGCAACAGGTTAATAGAATTAAAAACATTAAAAAAGATCTGCGTAAAGCAAATTAAACTCAGAGCTTTGCGAACTCTTTCACGTATGCATTAAGCCTTCAAAATAAAAAAAACTTAGCGTACTTTGCGTTGAAAAAAAACAGAAACAAACTTCTAAGAATTCATTCTTTTCAATTCCAGAGCATTCAGAATACCTGCTTCGCTTGCTGTATTATTAAAGTAGATAAATCCTTTTTTGGAATTAATTTCATGATTAATTTTAGTTAATTCTTCTGTAGAATAACTCGAATAAAATAATTTTGGAACTCCATGAAATCGCATATAAAAGAGCGGGAAATCTTTAAAAATAGTTTTAGGAAGATCTGGATGACTTACACTGCAAAATGTAATGTTATTTTCTTTGAAAACATTCCAAACCTCATCATTCCACCAGCTTTCGTGACGAAATTCGACCACATTTTTAAAATTATAATCCAGACTATTGATTATGGATTCTAATTTTCCTCGACTAAAAACGTAACTCGGCGGGAATTGAAACAAAACTGTTGCAAGTTTTTCCTTCATTCCAACTTTGCAGATTTCATAAAAGTCATTAAGTAGACTTTCGCATTCGTTCAGTTTTTTGATATGCGTAATTTCTTTTGGCACTTTAACCGAAAACTTAAAAGATTCAGGCGTTTTATTATACCAATTTTGAAAAACACGAACGGTTGGAAATTTATAAAAGCTTCCGTTAAACTCATAAGTGTCAAAATGATGGCAATAAAACTCAAACCATTGCTTTGAAGGCAGGTTTTGAGGATAAAAAATATTTTTCCAAAAACTGTTGTAAAAACTTGAACATCCTATTATTACTTGATTTTTCATTTGTATAGTTGTTGACAATTGGTGCAGAAAAAGCTTCTGCGTTTTCGTTCTCCCGTCTGTTTTTTTTCAAACGGCAGATTACATCGTAAGCAAATACTTTTGGTATAGGCTTCCCAATGTTGTTTCAGTTCAAACTTCTTTTTCCAGTATAGAAATTCAAAGCTATAAATAGAGCATTCTGCAATGAGCTGGCTTATAACGTGAGCCGGAATCTTCTCTACAATCGACTCTGGATGAACATAGCAGCGATACAAAACCTCATTTTTTATGATATTGCCCACTCCAGAAAAAATATCCTGATCTAATAGTACATCGCAGATCATTTTGCTTTCCATCTTATCCACACTGGTTTTTGCCTTTTTCGGATTCCAATTTTCATTCATTACATCCACACTCCAATCATAATGAGAATTGATATCGCCCTCTAAAATTTTAACTGAGCAGGTGTAGAAATTAATTTCGCCGCTTTCAAAAACTAAACTCAGTCTGGGCTTTGAAACTTTGCTTTCGTTAATTCGATAGGTTCCGAACATCAACAGGTGAATTTTTACTGTAAAAGAATCAAAACAGATTAAAAAATGCTTTCCCCAGGTTTTAAAGGCAAGAATCTTTTTATCCTTCAGTCTATTAATATCAATATGGGCATTTCCAGATACAGAAATTATTTTCTGTCCAGTAAATTGCTGCACTTCTTCTTTTAAGATTACTATAGACGGTCCTTCGGGCATATACTGTATTTTTTATTCAACTAAAAAAGTGCAGTTTTAGAACTGCACTTTTGTTTCATTTCTTCATCTGCTATTCAATTTCGGCAGCTTCAAGATTGACTGCATTTACAGCGACTTCTGTAAGCACTTTATCAGCTCCTTTTTCTTCATCGAGTGTTTGTTCCAATAAAGTTGCTGCTTCTGGCAAACCAAGCGTTTCTGCAAATTGTCTTAAAGTACCGTAAGTGGCAATTTCGTAATGTTCAATTTTCTGACTTGCCGCAATAATTCCTGCGTCACGCACTACT
Organism: Flavobacterium tyrosinilyticum; assembly: GCF_023656565.1. GTDB lineage: Bacteria > Bacteroidota > Bacteroidia > Flavobacteriales > Flavobacteriaceae > Flavobacterium > Flavobacterium tyrosinilyticum. Next base: position 946,670 of record NZ_JAMOKG010000002.1, on the reverse strand, counting down.
CCAAGCTCTGTTTCTTCCAGCATTCCCTTGGCTTCTTCAATTAAACCTTCCATGGCATCGCATTTTTTTGCCGTTGCTTTTTTGCCAATAATTTTAAATACCTCTTCCAAACGGACAATTTGTTCTTCGGTTTCGGTTAAATGATTATCAATTGCATCTTTCAATTCAACAGAAGAAGCATTTTTAACCATTACAGGTAAGGCTTTTATCAGTGCTTTTTCTGCCCAATAAATATCTTTTAGCCCGTCTTCAAATAATTCTGTTAATCCTGAAGCAGCGTTAGACTTCGGCTTCGTAACTCCTCTAGGTGTAGTTTCTTTTGCAGTAGCTGCATTTTTACTATCTGTAGTTTTCATGGTAATAGTTTTTATGATTAATATGATGGTAAAATTACTGCCTGTGCTATGAGACTGGTTATATGATTACAAATTAAAATTCTATTCTAAACATCTGTTAATTATAGAATTACGTTTAATAATTTTATAATATATTCCGCCAACTTCATGCTAGCTTTGTATATATAATCATAAAAAACAGCGATCATGAATACTATAGATAAAAACAACAGCACGAATAAGGATTTCAAAAATCATTTCTCAAATGATAGAAATCATTTCTCAAATGATAGAAACTTGGCAGAAGATTTAGATGATGCTAAAAAACCCGACAATGATAATCGTGAGATTGCAGAGCGAGGTTATACGGTAAGAAACGGTTACAATCCGAACAGGCCAAATCCAGATCAAGAAGATTTTGTAAGTGATGATGATTTGGACGATCTAAATGACGATTTTCATACTGACAGAGATCTCGAAGATAATAATGATGATGTTTATGAAGTTGAATTGGAGGATGATAATTATGTCGAAGAAAATGACGAATTTGATAATCCTTCCGATTTAAAAGAAGATGAATACGACTTTAACGAAACAGAAGATGTTTTGGAAGACATTGATGATGAAGATGAAGACGATGATGATGAAGACGAGTATATCGAAGAGGATATTGATGAAGAAGATGATACTGATTATATCGAAGACGATGTTCAGGAAGATAAGGATGATGAAAGGTATCCCGAAAATGATCCACGAAGATTGTAATAGTTAAAAGAAAAACCGTCTCGTTAAATAACGAGACGGTTTTTTTGAGTTTAAAATTTAACTACTTAATCTCCAATAATTTCCAATACTGGAATATCATCCATTCGGGCTAAACGATCGGCTAATCCGGCTCTGGCTTCATTAAGCTCTTGTTCAGCTTTCCCTAATTCTATATACCATTTTTCTTTACCAACTGGCGATGATTCTATTTTTCTGATAATTTCATAAATCTCACCCTCTGCTTCCATTACTTTTAGTCTTTTATAGTAAGTTAGACTTTCAGTCATGTGTGCAAGCGCAATCATAGCGGTTAAAAACGGATGGTTATTGGTCACATTTACGTCTTTTACCCTACCGTGTTCCAACTCTACTTTTAATGCAAAAGCAAATTCTTCCATATTAAAAGCTTCATGCTTGCTTTTTGGATCTAGATACGCTTTTATTGCATGAACATTATTCATTGTAGAAAGATCAACATCAGTGTGATTTTTATCATTTAAATCTTTAAAAACCACATTTGCAATAGCTCGTGCTTCTGCAGTTGTAGGATCATTTTCAGGATTTTCAAAATCACGTACCGACCAATCCCAATCTTTAGGATGAACAGGTTTTATATACTTTTCACAAAAATCTGTCACATCATTTTTTAGGCTTACCATTTCATCTTCTCTTTTGATATAAACATCCTGGTAAGCACCGCTTTTTGTTCCCATGATTTGGCTTTTTTAATGAAACCACAAACGACACATTTACTAAATGAAATGTGTCGTTTTTGATTTGTTTGTATTTACTGATACTTCTTCTATACTCTTGTTGATCTTCCGCTTATTAAAGAAATAACAAAAAGAACTAAAAATATAAAGAATAAAATTTTTGCTATACTAGCAGCTCCAGCGGCAATTCCACCGAAACCAAATATTCCCGCCACTATGGCTAGAATAATAAAAGTGACTGTCCAACGTAACATAATAATAGTTTTTTAGTTAATAATGATTTTGTTTGTACTTCAAACTTTTGAAACTTTTGGGAGAGATGTTTCAACTCTTTTTATTGGCAAGATGCTTCTAGATTGATCTCATAATTTTGAATCAATTCCGAGAATGCGCTTTCTGTTTTTGTAAAATATTTTTTCGTGCTTCTACTTTTTTTAACCTTATCAAAATACTCCTGAATAGAGCCATCTTCATAAGTGGAAATCAAAAGCGGATGAACGTAATAATCTTTGCATACTTTTCTAGTGTTTCCGAGCGCTTCGGCAGTCAGATCAAAAGCAGTTATAATATTCTGTTTGATCTCTTTTTCGTCTGAAGTCACTCCAATTTCCATCAGGCTCTCGAAGAAAATAATAGAGGCAGCCCAAGTTCTAAAATCTTTCGCACTGAAATATTCCCCCGATATATTATGCAGATATTCATTGACCATATGACTGTCCAGTACTTTTTTCTCGCCATTTTTATCGTAATATTTAAAAACTTCCCAGCCTGGAATTTCTTCGCAACGGCTCACCAGTTTGATCAGTTGTTTGTTTCGCGTCGTAATAGTATGCTGTTTCCCTTTTTTGCCAACAAATTCAAATCGGAGCGAATTTTTATTGATATTAATATGACGTTTTCTAAGAGTCGAAAGTCCGTACGATTTGTTGTCTTTGGCATATTTCTCATTTCCGATTCGAATGTGCGTTTCTTCCATTAATCGAATGACCAAAGCAGTTACTTTTTCTTTAGACCATTCCTTCTGTTCCAGATCAAGATCAACTTGCTTTCTAATCGCTGGGAGTTTAGATCCAAACTCAGCAATTTTATAAAACTTGGTCTGATTTCGAATCAAATTCCATTTTGGATGATAACGGTATTGTTTTCTATTTTTAAGATCAGTTCCTACGGCTTGTAAATGTCCATTTGTAATATCGGTGATACGAACATTCTCCCAAGCTGGCGGAAGTACCAGACTATTAATGCGTTTAATTTCATGTTTGCTTTTTACATTCTTTCCGTTCTTTTTATAAACGAAATTTTCTCCTTCGCGACAGCGTACAATGGTCAATTGATAATCATTGATGTATTCCAAATCTAATTTTTCAATTACTAAATGTGGTGCTTTTATCAACTGATTCATTAAGATTTCTTTTTTGGCTGTGGCGTTCATGATATTGCTATTTTTATCGCATTAATGTTTTGTTTCAAATTTTAGTTATTTCTTAAAGACTCAATCAAGGCTTTTTTATTCATATAAGATCTTCCTTTTATGCCAACTTTACTGGCTTGTTTCAGAAGTTCCTCTTTTGTCCATTCGTCATAAGGTTTTGCTTTTCCACCTTTCTTCCCCGCATCTGGAGTATTGGCAATACGAGCAGATTTTTCTTTGCTGTATCCTTTTTTTACCAATGCTTCATATTGCTCTTCATTCTTAATTCTTGGATTTGGCATGACTTTAATTTTTAATATTATTTCTAAAAATCTGATAAGTCAAAGTTCTTCAAAAAGTTAAGCGAATCTGTTATAGAATTTTTGCTGGAAATTTCATTTTTGTAGGATGGGAATTGTGAAAGTGGAAATGTAAATTTTCTTTTTTTTTTATGAAATGTGAAATGTGGAATGTGAAATGAAAAAAAAAATCCCAACTCTTTTGGAGTTGGGATTTTGATTATTTTAAAAATTTAAGGATATTAATCTTCTTTTTTATAAGATATTTTTATTGACTGATCTTCTTTTGCTCCATCCCAATAGACATATTTTTGCACATTTTTTATACCTGCCAAATCTTTTTCAAAGTTATTTTGATAGCTAACAGCCACCTCACCTTTTTCAGCATATTCATTAAATAATATATTCCCAATATATAAAATCTCACCTTTATTTACTTTAAAGGGAATCGAAAAACCTCCCAATCCACTATTTTTTTGAAGTATTGCAAAACCACTATTAGAAAAAAGTCGAATTCCAGTTATTTCATTTTCTCCTTCTGGTCTTTCAATTGCAAAAAGATAAGTAAGTCCATTATCTAACTCTCCCTTGTGTCTCATTTTAAAAATTTGAGCTGGACTAATATGAACTTCTTTAAAATTTTTTCTTGCAGTTTTTTCATCTGCAGCTTTATAACTAATCTGAATAAAATACTCATTAAAATGTGCTTTTTCTTTTGGAAATGTAATTGATCCGAAGATTAGTCCTTTATCTGTTTTATTTGGAATAAAAGTTAATTGCTGAGCCGTTAGTTTTGAAAATGTTACAACACATAAAAAAGTAAATATTGACAAGAATAAATTTCGAATCATAAAATAGTTGATTTTAAAGTTTTTGATATTATTTTTTTTTAGGTTCAAATATATAATTTTTAATAAATCAATCTCCTTCTTATAATTATTTAAAATTATGATTTTTTAAGTAAACCTTAATCCTACAACAATCTCTAAAAATCCTGTAAGCCCCCATTATATGTTCTTAATAACTTCATTTTTATAATATTATAAAATAATTAATCACATTTAATCTTTTTGTAATCCTGTGTTTTATCGTCATATTCCATACAGGTCTTTTTAATCAAAACCATTTTATTATTGACCACTTTATATTCAGTTCTTTCTACGCTTCTTCCAGCGCAACACTGATTATGCTCGTAAATTCTTTTTGTTTTGTTGTCAAATTCTAAAGAAGTTCCGCTAAAACCGCTTTCAAAATATTTTCCTGTTTTTGGATTATAAAGAAAATATATTCTTGAAGTATTTGGACCTGCATAACTAGATTCGAAAACAGAAAACTCTTCAAATCCATCAAAATTATAATCGCCTACATTTATATTATGCAATCCCCAAAGTTGGCATTCTATATCAACCTTCTGAATTAATTTATCGGTCTTTTTTTCAATAATTTTTATTCCAGAAACCGTAGATGAACCTTTTTCTTTCAAAATAATCAATTTAAAATATTTGTCTTTTAAAGAAACGGGTTGTAGAATTTCTCTTTCTGTCCATTCTTCTCCATTATTATAATTAAGGTCAAACTCTTTTATCAGACTGATTTTAAGTTCTTTTCCGGAATTTAAATCTTTCCAAATTCCATTTAATTGATCACTTTCAGAACTATAATTTTCAAAACTCAATTTCGCGGTTTCTTTATCATTTTTATCTTTTTCTGTAAATACTAAAGTTTTGCCATTTAATTTAGCATTTAAGACAATTGGAGTGACATAATTGGAATAAGCATAAATTGCCGTTCCTTGTCCATCAGAATAGATATCGGTTACAAACTCGATTGGGTATTTATCAATAAAACCTTTATAACTGATTTGAGCTGATACAAAAGCTGTAGCTAAAAGAAATAGAATTGTAATTTTTTGTTTCATGAATAATCTTTTTACTTCTTAATATACAAACATACATTTTCTAATTATATAAAAGCATCCAAATCCTATAACAATCTCTCAAAATCCTGTAAGACATTCCTGTATGTTCTTAATAATTTTACATCATAACATTTAAATTATTAAAATCATGAAAAAGTTATTATTAGCCGGAAAAGCCATTTTAGGAGCAGGACTTATTATATTATTCCTTCAATCTTGCAAAAACGAAACTAAACAAGAAGATCCAAAAGAAGTTGCAGAAGATGCAAATGAAGCGAAATTTGATTCTATTGACAGCAAAGAAGATGATTCTGAATTTTTAGTAGATCAAGCTGAAATTAATTTAGCTGAAATCGAAATAGGTAAACTGGCACAAACAAAAAGTACAAACCCTGAAGTGAAAAAATTTGGTAAAATGCTTGTTGATGAGCACACTAAATCGGCTTCTGAAGTGAGTGCTTTAGCAAAGGCGAAAAACTTTACTCTACCAACTTCTCTAACTGAAGAAGGTCAAGAGGAATACAATAAGCTAAACGAAAAAACGGGAGTTGATTTCGATAAAAAATTCGCAGACATGATGATTGATGGTCACGAAAAAGCGATTAAAAAACTTCAAGATGCAACAAAAGATGCCGTTGACCAAGATGTAAAAACTTGGGCTTCTAACAATATTGCAGGTTTAACAGCGCATTTAGAGCACGCTAAATTGCTAAAACAAAACCTAGACAAAAAGTAAAAATGAATTAAGACGCTAAGATTCTAAGGTCCTGAGATTCTAAGTATAAATATCTAAGAACCTCAAATCTTTGCTAAAAAAACCCCTCAAGAGTTGAATTGCTTGAGGGGTTTGTTTTTTTTTAGATGCTAAGATGCTAAGTTTCTGAGATACTAAGTTTTCTGTTAGTTGCTTAGTAACTTAGCATCTTAGAATCTTAGAATCTCAGAAACTTACTTTCCAGCTATCTTCTGCAGATGTTCTGGGTATCTTGATCCTTCAATTGTTATTTTTGAAGCTGCATATTCGATTTCTGCTAGATCTTGGGCTGAGAGCACTAAATCTGTTGCTTCAAGGTTTTCTTCCAAACGATGCAGTTTGGTTGTTCCTGGAATTGGTGCTATCCAAGGTCTTTGAGCCAAAATCCATGCAAGCGCTACTTGTGCGTTTGTTGCTCCTTTATCAGAAGCAATTTTAGATAATAAATCTACCAAAGCTTGATTCACTTTTCGGGCTTCTGGTGTGAAACGCGGAAGTGTATTTCTAAAATCTGTACTATCAAATTGCGTGTTTTCATCAATTTTAGCCGTTAGAAAACCTCTTCCTAGCGGACTAAATGGCACGAAACCAATTCCTAATTCTTCTAATAGCGGTAAAATTTCTTCTTCTGGAGTTCTCCACCAAAGAGAATACTCACTTTGAAGTGCTGTTACAGGCTGAACCGCATGTGCACGTCGAATACTTTCTACGCCTGCTTCTGAAAGTCCAAAATGTTTTACTTTTCCTTCCTGAATTAAATCCTTTAGAGTTCCTGCAACGTCTTCCATAGGAACATTTTGATCAACACGATGTTGGTAATACAAATCGATTACATCTGTGTTTAATCTTTTTAAGGAACCTTCAATGCTTTTTCTAATCCATTCTGGACGGCTGTCTAATCCTTTTTTAGAATCGCCTTCCAAAAAGCCGAATTTTGTCGCAATTACAACTTTATCGCGAAAAGGCGATAATGCCTCTCCCAATAACTCTTCGTTCAAAAATGGCCCGTAACATTCTGCCGTATCAAAAAAGGTAATTCCTTTTTCGTAAGCAGAGCGTAATAAACTTATCATTTCTTTTTTATCATGGGCTGGCCCGTAGCCAAAACTCATTCCCATGCAGCCCAGTCCCAACGCTGAGACTTCTAAGCCGCTATTTCCTAGTTTACGTGTTTGCATGTTTTTTTTTAAAGTTTCTAAGATACTGAGACGCTAAGGTTCTAAGTTTTTTTCTCTTTAATCCTTTTAATCTCTACTCCTTGTTTTTTTACATAATTTCTAAATTAACCAAGATTCTAAGCACTAAAGAGAAAACTTAGTATCTTAGAACCTTAACAACTTAGTATCTTATATAATTTTCTTTACTTTGAGCTAAATCAACATCCTATTTTATCACTTTCTAAATTAGCCAAGATCTAAGCACTAAAGAGAAAACTTAGTATCTTAGAACCTTAGCAACTTAGCATCTTATTTAAGCGACTCCATATCAATTACAAAACGGTATTTAACATCTCCTTTTAGTAATCTTTCGTAGGCATCATTAACATCATTCACACCGATTACTTCTACGTCTGATGTGATATTATGTTCGGCACAGAAGTCTAGCATTTCCTGAGTTTCAGCGATTCCTCCTATTAGAGATCCTGAGAAACTTCTTCTTCCTAAAATAAGACTGAAAGAAGTTACAGGAAGCGGATCCATTGGCGCTCCAACTAAAGTTAATGTTCCGTCTACTTTCAATAAATTTAAATACGAATCAATACTGTGTTCTGCAGAAACGCAATCTAAAATGAAGTTTAAACTTCTAGCGTGTGCTGCCATCTGCGCTTCATCTGTAGACAATACAACCTCATCTGCTCCAAGACGTTTTGCGTCTTCTGTTTTAGATAAAGATGTAGTAAAAACCACTACATGAGCACCCATAGCTTTTGCTATTTTTATTCCCATATGGCCAAGACCGCCAATACCTACAATTCCAACTTTTTGACCAGGACCAACTTTCCAATGTTTTAATGGTGAATAAGTTGTAATTCCTGCACACAATAATGGTGCAACAGCAGAAAGTTCTAGTTTATCTGAAATATGCAGTACAAAGCTCTCATCAACTACAATACTTTGAGAGTAACCTCCATAAGTTTGTCCTCCTAAATGTTTGTCAGGCGAATTAAATGTTTGAATATTTCCTTCATCACAAAATTGCTCTAAATCATTTTTACAGTGTTCGCATTCTCTGCAAGAATCAACCAAACATCCCACTCCTGCCAAATCGCCAACTTTAAAACCTTTTACGTGATCTCCAACTTTTGTTACACGACCTACAATTTCATGTCCAGGAACAATCGGATAAATTGTACCATGCCATTCATTTCTAGCTGAGTGTAAATCTGAATGACAGATTCCGCAATACAAAATTTCGATTTCTACGTCGTGTGCCTGTACTGCTCTTCTTTGAATATCTAGGGTCTTTAACGGTGCTTCGGCAGCTTCGGTACCAAAGGCTTTAATGTTTTTTGTTTCCATAATTTATTTGTTGTTTTTTTGTTTCAAGTTTCAAGTTTTAAAACTGTTGAAAAAAGGCATAGAGAATCTACCAAATCATATTGATTTACAAATAGTTATATAAATTTCGATTATTTTTACCTAATCAAAAAATATAATCTGTTATAAATCAGTAAAATCTGCGTAAAAACTTAGAATCTCAGAATCTTAGAATCTTAGCATCTTAGAATCTAGCATCTTTCAAAAGAATAATATTCTTCATCGGTAACGCTTTCCAGCCAAGTTCCATGACCTTTATCTATTTCTGTTACAATGGTAATATGAGAATATTTTGTCGTTGGTGTTGCTCCGTACCAATGCTCAATTCCAGGTAAAACCGTGATTACTTTTCCTTTTTCAATAAGATTAATTTGTCCGCCTCTTTCTTGGTAATAGCCAACTCCATCTGTTACAATGATCAACTGCAGACTAGCGTTACTGTGCCAATTACTTCTTGCTCCGGGTTCAAAAGAAATATCTTTGATAACAGTATTTTCAGGATGAATTTCGCTTGTCTGCTTTTTATATGACACTTCGCCTGTCATATAAGTATTTGGAATTTTACCTTCTTCGGTTACGGCAGTGAAATGTGTCGACATAATTTCGTTGTTTTTAGGTTAATAATTAATTTTTAAATTCTTATAAGCTTATTTGAATGAAATAATCAGTACATCGAATCTCTTGATAGAAGGAGATTTTGATTTTAATTAATACTTTAAAAAAATTTATATTTTTCTATTATCAAAATTTAAAACTAAATGTAAAGCGGAGCATGCTTTTGTGAAGTGTTATTTAGTCATTAAAAAAACTGATACAAAGATTCGTTGTTTATTTCAGGGCAAATGTAGTGCAATACTATAATGCCGAAATAACAATATTCAAACAAAAAATTAAGAAATTGAAACAATTTACATGCGAAGTGATTTCGGAACCGTTCCTGTAAGTCTTTTAAAATAATTATTGAAATAACTCGGATATTCAAATCCAAGCGAATAACCAATATCAGAAATACTCCAATCTGTGTGCTGCAATAAAGCTTTTGCTTCGTTAATGACTCTTTCTGTAATGTGCGCTGTTGTTGGTCTTCCTGTAACTTCTTTTACGGAACGATTTAAATGATTTACGTGAACAGAAAGGCTCTGCGCGTAATCTTGAGGAGTTTTTAAAGCTAAAGGCTGATCTTTGGTTTCTATTGGAAATTGTCTTTCTAATAATTCTAAAAACAAAGAAGTAATTCTCGAAGAAGCATTTTTATGTTTAAAGAAGTTCTCCGAAGGCTGCATTTTCATTGATTCGTGAATAATCAAATTGACATAACTGCGCATTAAATCGTCTTTGAAAGCATAATCGGTTTCATATTCTTCAATCATTTTTTGGAACAAGGAATCAATAAACACCTTTTGTTCAGTAGTTAAAGTGAAAATTGGAGTTCCTCCTATTTTAAACAAAGGCGATTCCTGAAGGGTTTCAGAACGGTCTTTGGTTTTAAAAAATTCTTCGGTAAAAACACAGGCATAGCCTTCGAATTTCTCAGAAATAGTTTCCCAAGAATATGGAATAATCGGATTACCAAAAAACAGAATTGTCCCGTCGGTTTCTATTCCACGGTCAGCGTATTGTATAACGCTTTTGCTGGTGTTTATGCAGATTTTATAAAAATCTCTTCGGCTGTAAACGGGAACTTTACTGAAATCTCCATTTATAGGATAGACTTTAAAACCTTTCATCTTCAAATCTGAAGTGAAATCGCAATTCTGTATTTCTGTTTGATTATTCATTTTGCAAAGTTATGAAAATCAAACAATATTTTTTTGATTCAGGTTTAAAGTTTCAAGTTTTAAACCGCAAAGTTCGCTAAGAATTACGCAAAGGTTCGCAAATGAATTTACAGTTAAATTTAGAAATTCAGATTTGTCCTCCTGAGCGAAGTCGAAGGATATGCGCATTTTATATTGCATGTCGAGTCACTTACGTATCCTTCGACTTCGCTCAGGAAGACATAAATTGAGAAAAAACTTTGCGAACCTTGCGTAAATCTTAGCGTGCCTTGCGGTTAAAAAAAACTACTTCACCACAATTACACCATTTTTTAATCCTTGCGCAGAAGCAGAAAGTATAACTTCCTTCGCATTTTCATCTTTCTGGATGATGATTTGCGCATAACCATTAAAAAGCTTTCTCTTCCAAGATTCTGCTGGCGTTATTACTTGAATAATTCCTGGATCTGTATTCATAACATCCCAGTCTTTTACTTTTTGCAAGGGCGTTGCTGCAATGTGAATCGTGTTTTTTCCTTCTTTTAAAATAGCCGAATTCAAAACATATTTTTGAGAATCTTCTTTACTTGGCTCAACTTTATTTCCGTTGATGAAAATCACAGTTTCAACTCCTATTTTTTTGTAAAAGAAACTCACAACATTTGAAGCGGAGTTGTTCTTCAAATCAAATTCTCCTTTATAAATATAAGATGGTGCTTGTTTTTTATAATCACGATCTTTAAAAGCTTCTGTCCAATCGTTTTCTGAATAATTAGACAATTCCTGAGGCAGAGAGGCAGTTGTTGATTTTTGTTCCATAAAATTACTTATACCAACCAAAGCAATATTATCAATAAATTGATCGCTTTCTAAAGAAGTTGGATCTCCGTTTCCTACTCCTAAAATTTTACCGCCTTTAATAGAAAACATAATTTCATCGTTTGCTGTCGGAACGTGCAAGCGATTTTTATCTGTAGTTTCAACCGTTAAAACAGATACATTCCCTTTCAAAACGTTTTCTTTATCCAAAGATAATTTGATGTTTTCTGATTTTCCAGTAGTTTTCCGAACATCAGAAAGTACTTTTTTTCCGTTTTTATAACCAACCGCTTCCAAAGTTCCTGGATTATACTTTACTTTCCATTCTAAATGGCTATTTTGCTCCATTTTCTTTTTCCCCAAACTCTTTTTGTTAAGGAAAAGCTCTACCTCATCACAATTGGAATACGCCCAAACATCAATTTCTTTGCCTTCCATTCCACTCCAATTCCAATGTGGCAGTACATGTAAAACAGGTTCTTTTCCCCACCAAGATTTCAAATAGAAAACATTGTCTTTCGGGAAACCGCAGACATCCATCATTCCGAAATAAGATGTTACAGACGGCCAGCCATAAGGCGTTGGCTCTCCGCGGTAATCAAAGCCTGTCCAGATAAACATTCCTGCCAAATAAGGTCGTTCAGCATAAAACTTCCAGCCTTCTTCTATACTATAAAAAGTTGGTCGAGGTTTTTTATCGTAAGCACTTTGATAATGTTTGGCATCGTCTGTAAAATAAATTCCACGCGTTGCAAAAGTCGAACCTTCCTCTGTTCCCATTCCTGGCTGTTGCTTAAACTGATTTCTATGCGCATCAATATCTCCGTTTCCGAGATAATTATATCCCATAATTTCTACAACAGAAGAGATTCCGCTTTTAAATCCGCTGCTGATTCCTACTGTAACAGGTCTTGTTGGATCAATACTTTTACTAAAATCCTGCATGATATTGGTAATTCTTTCACCCGTAATTCCGCCTTCAATCTGCCATTCTTCATTTCCAACTGACCAGCAGAAAATACTCGGATGATTTCGGTCACGCTCCATCATTCGCTGTAAATCATTCAAATGATACTCATTGATTCCCATTAAACGAGTTTCGTCAATAACCAGCATTCCTAATTTATCGCAAGCATCCAGCAATTCAGGCGTTGGCGGATGATGTGAACAGCGATAGGCATTCGAACCCATTTCCTTCAGTTTTTTGATTCTGTAATACTGAATTTCATCTGGAAGTGCTGTTCCGATTCCCGCGTGATCCTGATGATTGTTTGTTCCTTTCAGTTTTACCTGTTTTCCGTTAAGGAAAAAGCCATTTTCTGGATTAAATTCAATCGTTCTAATTCCAAAAGAGGTTTTATAGCTGTCAATTACTTCTCCATCCTTTTTTATTTCAGTAATTAACTGATATAAATTAGGAGAATCAATATCCCACAAAAGCGGATTTTTGAAATTCAATTTTGATGAATAAGCATTTGTTTTATAAAACTCTGGAGCTGTAACATTTTCAGAATTTGTGGCTACCTGTTTTCCAGAAGCGTCCAAAATAATTTGATTTATTTCTACATTTCCTTTAAAATGACCTTTGTTTTCCAATTTTACTTCTGCAGTAATTAAAGCATTATCCTTTGAAATTTCTGATGTAACATAAGTTCCGTTTTGCTTCACATGAAGTGGATTTGTTTTCTGAAGATAAACATGTCTATAAATTCCAGCACCTTCATAAAACCAGCCTTCTTCCATCGAAGCATCTACACGCACTACAATTGTATTTTCGCCTCCATAATTAACATAAGCCGACACATCATATTCAAAACCATTATAACCGCTTTCTTCGGTTCCTAAATAAAATCCGTTAAAAAAGACTTTTGAATTTCTAAAAACGCCATCAAATTTCAGAGAAATAATTTTCCCTAAATCTTCATTCGGAATATTTATTTTTTTTCGGTACCAGCCAATACTTTTCTCTGGGAAATTTTTGCCTGCTGATTTGAATCCGTGGCTGAAACTTGCATTTTCGCTAAAAGGTTGTTCAACTGCCCAATCATGTGGCAAACCCAATCTTCTCCAAGCGCGATCGTCAAATCCAGAAGCTGCTGGCCCATCGCCAAATCCTGTTTTGGTTAAATACGAAAAATAACCTTCTGCATGACCGAAATCTCTTTTGGTATCGTATTGATGACCAAATGAAAAGCTCCAATCTTTATCGATTAAAACAAGCGCTCTCCCTGATCTATTTTGCGCTAATAAATGGAATGAACATAGAAGAAAAAAACAGAAAATTGTTTTTTGGACGAAAGTGGTTTTCATAAGTTTGGTTTGTTAGTAAAATCAGATAGCGATAAAAATAAAGTTTTTAGAGAAGAAAGATTAATAGTATTTTATCAAAATATGATAACTCATTCATAACAAATGTTTCTAGAAAGGCTTTCAAAATTTAGAATGAATCTAATGGCTTCAGATTCAAAAATTATTTTCTTTTAATGTAATTTTATATTGAAATCTTAAAAAGCAATTCTACTATGAGTACTATTATGAATGAAAATAGACTCCAAACGACTTTCAAAAACCTTGATCATAAGATTAATAAGCTTAATGATCAAAAGATTGTAGCTTTTTTTGAATCTTTAGGATTATTAGAAAGAAAAGACGTTCCGAAAGACTTTTTGAACTGGGAAAATATATTAATTGTGGTTCCCAATCGACATGTTTCTCACGAACTGAAATACTATAAATATACCATTTCAAGAATTTCATTCTTAACAAATCCTTACGCAGATCAAATTCATATTTTTGATCTCAAAGATTGGAAAAGCGCATCGGGAAACAAAACGCAGTTTCAAATAAGAGAAATGCTGAAAACGAGTTTTGGAGGTGTAAAAAAAGTGATTAAAGAGTCTTAAAAATTAAAAGCCCAATATTATCGATTGGGCTTTTTTGTTTTTTAACCGCAAAGAGCGCTAAGGTTTACGCTAAGCACGCTAAAAATTTAAAAACTTGGCGAACCTTGTGTAAACCTTAGCGCTCTTTGCGGTTAAAGAAAATCTTACTGAACCTCTAAAAGCTCTTTAATTTTAGCTTCTAAAGCTGGTCCGTGAATGTTTTTTGCTAAAATAATTCCGTTTTTATCAATTAAAAAATTCAATGGAATAGATTGCAGCATATAATCTCCAATAACTGGAGATTGCCAGTATTTTAAATCACTCACATTTGTCCAAGGCAGTTTTGCCTTTGCGATTGCTCCTGTCCATAATGGCTTTTTGGTATCCATAGAAACTCCGTAAATTGATAGTTTGTCTGGATACGTATTGTGCAGTTTTATTAATAGAGGCTGTTCTTTAATGCAAGGTCCGCACCAAGAAGCCCAAAAGTCTACTAAAACTAAAGTTCCTCTTAAAGAAGAAAGTGCAACTTTCTCTCCTTTTGTATCCGGAAGATCAATTTCTGGAGCAATATCTCCAACATCTACGCCTACAACTTGAGCTTTAGAACTGGTAATTACACAACATAAAAATGCTACGATAAGTAAAGTTTTTTTCATAATGATTAAGTTTAATTTGGATTTGGGGTTGTTTTTTAATCATGTTATTGCCTCAATATTTGTCATTTCGACGAAGGAGAAATCTCCACAAGTAACTCTGCAACGAGAATCCAATCTTTGTCGAGCTTCTCGCGGAGATTTCTCCTTCGTCGAAATGACATAAAATGAGAGTAAAAATATTGTGTATTCCTAAGAAACATTAAACAACAAATATAAATTTTCTTTATTAAAATCTTCTTCATTTGTCCTCCCCAATCATAAAATTATCCTAAATATTTTTCTCTAAATCCATATATCGGGAAAAGTCGATATATTTGCGCCATGGAAACGATAGAAATTTTTAAAGCATTATCGAACAAATCCAGATTGCAAATGCTGGAATGGTTAAAAGAGCCCGAAATCAATTTTCCGGGACAGCTAGAACATGCCGGATTTGAGCATGGTGTCTGCGTTGGGCAGATTCAGGCCAAAGCTGGTCTGACACAATCCACAGTATCCGAATACCTGTCTATTTTACAGCGCGCTGGTTTTATTGAAGCCAAACGTGTTGGACAATGGACTTATTATAAACGTAACGAAGGTGCCTTTGAAGCACTCAGTAAATTAATTCAATCTAATTTGTAAAATTACTATGAGTACAAACAACCTATTTTCAGAATTTAATCTAAAATCGTTAAATCTGAAAAACCGAATCGTAATGGCGCCAATGACGCGCTCTTTTTCTCCAAACGGAGTTCCAACTGATGAAGTCGCAGCTTACTACCAAAAAAGAGCTGAAGGCGAAGTTGGTTTAATTTTATCTGAAGGAACTGTTATTGACAGAAAATCTTCTTCTAATGATGCTAATGTTCCTCACTTTTATGGCGATTTAGCTTTAAACGGATGGAAAAAAGTGATTGATGAAGTTCACACTGCAGGCGGAAAAATGGGTCCGCAAATTTGGCACATGGGAATTATGGACAACCACCATTCTGGATGGGTTCCGCCAGTTCCTTTTGAAGGTCCGTCTGGATTAAACCGTCCTGATTTTAGAAATGGTGTTGCTATGACTGAAAAAGATATTGAAGATACTATTCTTGCTTTTGGAAAAGCTGCTGCTGATGCAAAAAGATTAGGCTTTGACACTGTTGAAATTCACGGTGCTCACGGTTATTTAATTGACCAATTTTTTAGAGCTGAAACGAATTTACGTGAAGATATTTATGGAGGAAAAACACTTCCTGAGCGTAACCGTTTTGCTATTGAAGTTATAAAAGAAGTGAGAAAACAAGTTGGAAATGACTTTGCTGTGATTATGCGTTTTTCTCAATTTAAACCTTCTGATTATAATTATAAATTGGCTAAAAATCCACAGGAATTAGAAGCTTGGCTTACTCCTCTTGTTGATGCTGGTGTTGATATTATTCACGCTTCGCAACGTCGTTTCTGGGAACCTGAATTTGAAGGTTCTGATTTAAACTTTGCTGGATGGGCTAAAAAAGTAACTGGAGCGCCAACTATTACAGTAGGTTCTGTTGGCCTTTCTGGTGATTTCTTTGGCGCATTTGCAGGAGAAAGTTCGCAACCGACTTCTTTAGAAGAATTAAACAGACGTTTCGACAGAGGCGATTTTGATTTGGTTGCCGTTGGAAGACCTCTTTTATCAGATCCGAATTGGGTTGCTAAAATCAAAGCGGGAAAAACTGAAGAATTAAAAGGCTTTACTAAAGAAGCTTTAGGGCAATTGGTTTTAGAATAATTTTTTAGATACAAAGTTACAAAGGTTCAAAGGGACAAAGTTTTTCCTTTGAACCTTTTTTATTTTCTAAAATATTAAGGAATAAATATAATATTTATCTTTTCTTTCTCTGCTGAAGGTTATCCATTTCAAGCATTTAATGATATTTTGTTTAAAATGATTAAAATATGATGCCATTTTAATACATAAAATTTATCTTTGCAATCGATATGAAATTCTTGAACAGCATATTACGCCTTCCTTTTTTCAGCACTTATTATTATGCAATAATATCTGCTCGGATAGGCTATGCATATAATTCAACGTATTTACGACTATAAATTAAATAGATAAATTATATAAACCTTAAAGCCCGGGCATTGCGTCTGGGCTTTTTTATTTTCAAAAAAATGGAAACAATTGAAAAATTAAAACAAAATGCCGCCATCTTTCTTCCCGAAAATGGCTTAGAAGAAAAAATCAATCAGGCTGAAAAAGAAAACAGAAAACTAATTATCAAACTAGGTTTTGACCCAACTGCTCCAGATTTGCATTTGGGACATGCAGTTGTCTTGAAAAAGTTGAAACAATTTCAAGATTTAGGGCATCAAATCGTAATCGTTGTGGGAAGTTTTACCGCAAGAATTGGTGATCCGACGGGAAAAAATAAAAGCCGAAAACCTCTTATCATTGAAGAAGTTCAGCATAATGCAGAAACCTACATTTCGCAATTATCTAAAATCATTGATGTCGAAAAAGCTAAAATTGTTTTTAATTCAGAATGGCTCGATGAACTTTCTTTTTCTGAAGTGATTCAGATTATGTCCAATGTGACGGTCGCTCAATTGATGCATAGAAATGATTTTAATAAACGATTTACAGAAAATACCCCAATTGCCATGCACGAACTGGTTTACCCAATTTTACAAGGTTTTGATTCGGTTAAAATTAATGCTGATATCGAAATGGGCGGAACAGATCAATTGTTCAACTGTACAATGGGAAGACAATTGCAGGAGAGTTTTAAACTTTCAGGACAAATTGTGATGTGTATGCCTTTATTGAAAGGATTGGATGGAAAAGAAAAAATGAGTAAATCGCTTCATAATACAATCGGATTGATTGATGAACCGAATGAAATGTTTGGCAAAACCATGTCGATTCCTGACGCTCTTATTCTTGAATTTTTAGAATTGACAACCGATTTTTCATTTGAAGAAAAAGAAGAAATCAAGAAAAGATTAGAGAATGAAAATCCGATGAATATTAAAAAACTGATTGCCAAAAATATCATTAGCCAATACCATAATCAAACTGAAGCGGAACAAGCAGAACAATTTTTCATTAATCAATTTCAAAGTAAAAATGCGGAAACCAAATCATTTGTTCCTGTTTCAATTTCTTCTTTAGAAAGCAAAACCAATGAAATTGCATTAATTGACCTTTGTGCATTTATAAAAAATGATATTACAAAATCAGCAAACAGAAGATTAATTGAAAGTGGTGCGGTTCAGATTAATAATGAAAAAATTATCGATCCATTTAAATTAATTCAGTTACGAAAAGAAACAAAGATTAAAATCGGAAAAAGGAATTTTTATGAGTTACAATAATTAATTCTTTCATTAGAAATAATCGTGAAATTGTAGAGACGCACAGTTTGTCTCTACAATTTCAATCATCAATAAAAAAGGGATAAAACAAATCGTTTTATCCCTTTCTACATTTGTAACTAACAAAAATTACAAACTCTAAAAAACTCATTATGCCGCTATTGGCTTTTTCTTTTGAAACTTATTTACAAGCCAATTTCTAACTGGCTCATCGTATAATTTTAAACATACAAAAGCTAGAACGATACTTACGATTAATACGCCGATTCCTTCCAAATAGCCATTTTCCATCGAAACTTTATTATCTACAACCCATGCTGTAAACCAATAAATTAAGGGATAATGTGTAATATAAATTGGGTATGAAATATCTCCGAGAAGTTTGCAAATCTTAAGTGAAAACTCATTTTTAATTTCTCCTCCTGCTCCAATTGCCACAATAATTGGAAAAATAAAAATAATACAGATTGATTCGTATAATCCGTTGATCCAAAGACTGTTTTCGTCTCCAAATCTTGGCAATGCTAAAACAATTGTGATTAAAATACTGCAAACCCAAAAAGCATTTTTTACATGTATTAATTTCCCTAAACGGCATAATAAAACTCCAGCAAAAAATGGATACAGCAATCTTGTGAAACCAACATTCATTTGTTCCCAATTCAATGACCAACCGCCGATTACATCTCCTTTTGGTCCAAAAACAGTATAATTAATTAACAGTCCGGCAAATATCAATACAAAAACTGACATTACTTTATTCGAAAATTTACGAAAGATTAAGGCGTACAAGATGTTTGCAATATATTCGAAAAAAAGCGACCAAGCCGGACCATTTAAAGGATGCATTTCTCCCCAGCCTCTAATTTCTAATGAAGGCGGAATTGGTAATAATGTAAACCCTATTACCATCGTCAAAATAACTTTCCAAACTTCCATACCTCCAATCATTGGAAACAATATATCTGAAGCTTGAAAGTAGTAAAATATGGCCCCAATAATCATCCCCATGATTACCATTGGCTGTAAACGGATTAATCGGCGTTTGTAAAATTCCCATTGTCCCATTTTCCCCCAACGATCATCATACGCATATGCGACAACAAATCCAGATAAAAGGAAAAAGAAATCAACTGCAAGATATCCGTGATTTATAATTTGTACAAAACGATTTCCGCCTGCGAAAGCTTCAAAAATATGAAAAGCAACTACTAAAATAGCCGCAACTCCACGCAGTCCATCAAGGATTTCATAATGTTTTTTTGGTTTAATATCAGATGAAATTGAACTCATTTGT
Organism: Flavobacterium tyrosinilyticum; assembly: GCF_023656565.1. Taxonomy (GTDB): domain Bacteria; phylum Bacteroidota; class Bacteroidia; order Flavobacteriales; family Flavobacteriaceae; genus Flavobacterium; species Flavobacterium tyrosinilyticum. Next base: position 927,194 of record NZ_JAMOKG010000002.1, on the reverse strand, counting down.
TTTTGGTTTAAGTTAGGTTAAGTTTTAATTGTAGATTGTAGATTTTAGATTGCAGATTTTAGATTTTCTGCAATCTTAAAATTCAAAAATTAAGTTTCGAATTTGGAATTTTTAAATTGAAATTTAATCTACTGATGGTTTTTCAGCCATTCCGCTCTTCTCTGATCTGGTAAATGTTTTACCGTGAAGTTTTCGAATTTAGCTTCAAAACCTTTTCCGTCTGGAGAAGCGGCCATTAAACCAACCATGACTGGCGTGTTGTCTTGCAAAGGCGCGTTTCTAGTCATGATATAATTTTTATCATCAAAAGAATAGAATATTTCGACAGCATCTAATCGTCGAACAGCTTTAATCCAAATAAAAGGAGGCACTTTTTCTAAAGTTGTTACGCTCCAATCACTTTTCTCGTGTGTTACAACGGTGCTTATATTAAATTTTCCATCAACAAACTCTACTCCTGTTTTAATATAATTTTTTTCGTCAATGCGAATCATTAACCCCATTTGGTCAAAACGCGCAATGTAGTTTCCAGTCAATTTTACTTTTGCTTCAAATTCGCCCCCATAATTAGCATAGTAAAAAGGTGCATCATCAACTGTAAATCCGTAGTGTGAAATTCTCCAATAATCGCTGTTTGCTGTTACATTCATAATTAGAGCATTGTTTTTAATTTCCCATTTTTCAGGTTCATTAAACCATTGCATTTTATTCAGTGTCTGTGCTGAAATATTTTTCGCAAAAAATAAAGTCAATATTGCAATCGTAATTTTTTTCATATTGTTTCTTTTTTTTACCATTAAGATATTAAGAAAATTAAGTTTGACTTAATGAATCTAATCTTAATGCTTAAATATTAAAAAAATAAAGCTTCTCTTTATTTTTCTTAATGTCTTAATGGTGAATTTTTTAACCAAAAGCAAAGCTGCAAATTTTTACACTTGCAGCTTTACAAACCAACCAATTTTAGAAATAAAAAACTTATTTAAGTGAGAAATTCACTTTAGATTTTATATCTGTAGACGAAGCGCCAATTATCGCTTCGAAATCACCAGGTTCTGCAACCCAGTCATGTTTTTTATCGTCAAAGAAACTTAAAGCCGTTTTGTCAATTGTAAACGTTACTGTTTTTTCTTCTCCAGCTTTAAGGGCTACTTTCTCAAAACCTTTTAATTCTTTTACCGGACGTGGCAATGAAGATTTCACATCTGTGATGTACAATTGCACTACTTCAGAACCTTCTCTGCTTCCTGTGTTTTTTACATTAACAGAAAATGTGATTTTATCTCCAGCGTTCATTTGTTTTTTGTCTGCTGTTACTTTTCCGTAAGCAAAAGTCGTGTAGCTTAAACCGTGTCCGAAAGAGAACAATGGTTTGATTTTGTTTTTATCTGCCCAACGGTAACCTACAAAAATTCCTTCATTGTATTTTACTGAATCGCCTCCTGGGAATTCGCCTAAAGCGTGAGCTCCGTTATCCGCTAATTTTACTGGGAAAGTAAAAGATAATTTTCCTGACGGATTCACATCTCCCACCAAAACATTTGCTAAAGCATTTCCTGCCTCAGTTCCTAAAAACCATCCTTGAACAATTCCTGGAACTTCTTTAATCCAAGGCATTGCCACTGCATTTCCAGAAATATTTACGAAAACAATGTTTTTGTTTACTTTCGCTAATTCGCTAATTAATTTATCCTGACCATAAGATAAATTCAATTCTTTACGATCATGTCCTTCATCATCTTGATTTGGACTTTTATTTAATCCTCCAATAAAAAGAACAATATCTGCATCTTTAGCAACTTTTAAAGCTTCTGCCGTTAATTCAGCCTGCGGGCGTTTTTCTTCTAAACTTACTTTAGCTACAACGCCATTGTAGTTGCTTGTAGGATCTCCAACATAACCTCTTGCATAAACAATTTCAGCTTGATTTCCGATTCTTTTCTTTAAACCTTCTAGCGGAGTTATTTCATATCTAGCTTTAAGTGAAGAACTTCCTCCACCCACAGTCATCATTTTGATAGCATTTTCTCCAATTACAGCAATCTTTTTGGTTTTAGAAAGATTGATTGGTAGAATGTTGTTGTTGTTTTGCAATAAAACAATTCCTTCTTCAGCAATTTTACGCCCAGCAATAGCGTGTTCTTCTGTTCCAAAAGATCCAAAAGGACGATTTCTATCCATTGTCGTCAAGAAAGACAAACGTAGAATACGACGTACTTTTTCGTCTAATTCTTTTGTTCCAATTTCTCCTTTTCTGATCATTTCGGAATATGGTTTTGCTAAGTAATAATTGTCATAAGCATTACTTGTTCCCCAAGAAAGTCCGTTTGTCCATGAACCAAATTCCATATCCAAACCATTGTGTATTGCTTGTTTAGTATCATTAACACCACCCCAATCTGAAACCACAACACCTTTGAAGCCCCATTCTCCGCGAAGAATATCGTTTAACAAATATTCGTTATGGCAGCATTGCTGACCTTTGTATTTATTGTAAGCTCCCATAATCGACCAAACATCTCCTTCTTGAACTGCAGCTTTAAAAGCAGGAAGATAAATTTCGTACAATGCACGATCATCAACAATTACATCAACCGAGTTACGATTGGTTTCTTGATTGTTTAAAGCGAAATGCTTTACGCAGGCAGCAACTCCATTGGACTGAACTCCTTTAATATAAGGAACAACCATTTTTGAAGCTAAAAACGGATCTTCTCCCATATATTCGAAGTTACGTCCGTTTAACGGGCTTCTGTAAATGTTTACACCTGGCCCTAATAATACGTTTTTGTTACGGTAACGTGCCTCTTCTCCAATAGATTTACCATATAAAGAAGCCAATTCTTTGTTCCAAGTTGACGAAAGTGCCGTAAGTGCAGGAAAAGCAATACAAGAGTCGTTTGTCCATCCTGCCTGATCCCATTCGTCCCATTTTACCTCAGTACGAATTCCGTGTGGGCCATCGGTCATCCAGTTTTCTGGAATTCCAAGACGTTTTACACCTGGAGAACTAAATTTAGATTGCGCATGAATCATGGCAATTTTCTCTTCGGTAGTCATTCGTTTAAGCGCATCTTCTACACGCTCTTCAATCGGTTTTTTATCGTCTAGATAAACTGGAACTTTGCTCTGAGCATTCATTCCCGCAGAACTCAGTAAAAGTAAAACAACAATTGTTTTAACGTTTTTTAACATAACAGTAATAATTAAGCATTAGTTAGATAATATTATAAAGTCTATTATAAAAACTTTCTCTATCATATTGTAAAACTAAAACGTTATCGTACAAGTTACATTTTTAGATAGAAAAAAGTAGTGGTTTAAAAAATTAAAAAACTGATTTACAAATATTTAAAAGAAAAACTATAGTAAAAAAAGTAGTGGTTTTAAAATAAATATTTACGCTTTCAAAGCCATCGAACCAATTTTCATGACCATTTCTTCGAAATCATTTCGCGAAACGGCAGCCTTATTTCGAGCTCGTGTGCGGTAGTTGTAAATTGTGCTTAAAGAATAACGTAAAAATGCTGCAATTTTAACACTGTCAGTAATTCCAAGTCTGATTAAAGCAAAAATTCGAAGTTCTGTATTTAGCAATTCATTTTGTTTTAAAACTATCTGTTCTTCCGGAATTAATAAAGCATTAAAATCTTTAACGAATGTGGGATATAAATTCAGAAAGATAATATCAAAATTCTTGTACAATTCTTCTAACTCATTATCAACCAAAGTAGTTGATTTTAGAATTTTATAAATTTCATCGAATTGTTTTGCTGTTGCTTTTTTGTTTAGAATAATGCGATAATTTTCCAATTTATTGATGTAAGTCGAACACAGATTGAAGAAATGCGCAATATATTCTTCTTTAACCAAATTAGATTCAGACAATTGCAGGTTGCTTTCCTGAAGCTGACTATTGGTTTCGGTAATATCTTTGTTTAATTCTGCCAATTTCTGGCTCGTGTCATACAATTCGCTCCTAATTCTCGAAACTTTTTTCATCTGCTTATAAACATAGATAATGGCCACTAGCAAAAACAGAGAAAGCAAACTGATGCAAAGTAAATAAATCTGTAATTCACTTTTTCTCTCCGCTTCCCGCTCCTGATAAACAGTATTGATAATAGAATACACTTCTGACATCAATAAAGTTCTAAACTGGACATTGCAGTACAATGCATCTTCAATAGCAGATTGTGTGAGTTTATAAGCCATATCAACATCGCCAATTTCATAAAAAACCAATGCCAATTCTTGCAATGAAGCATTGTCTTTATTGGCATTTTTAAGATCTGAAGTAGCAGAAAGAGCATAATACTTTTTTCTCGATTCTAAATCATGTGTAGCTTCGGCAATTTTTCCAAGCAAATAAGTAATCATCGCATATTGCGGACTTTCCTCATTGGTTTTATTTAATAAAACTAATAATTGTTTCTTTGGATCGTTGTATTTCTTATCACTAAAAATATCTTGCTGAATTCTATTAATTTTATAATCCAATGTATTCGGATTTAAAATACTTAATAATGAATCTCGATATTTTCCAATCTGTTTTCTATATTCAGGGCTATAACTGTTAGCTGCATAGTGTTCAAAAAACTCGCGATACGAAATATAATAGTTGGGAAGTAATGAAGTGGCTATACTTTTTTTATCAATGCTTTTTAAAAGAGCTTCAGATTCACGATATTTTCCTGACGAAGAATAGAGCGTTACCAATTGCAATTGCGCTAAATTAAATAGCTCTTTGTCATGAAGCTCTTCGGCAATCTTAAGGTTCTTTTTTACATATTGAATAGCAGAATCTGAATTTAATTTCTGATATTCAAAATACAATGTTTTATTATAATTGTACTCCTGCTCTTTCGTAAGATTATCAGATTTTATTTTCTTGAAGTTCGCAATACGTTCTTCTTTAATCTTTACGTAATGCTGTTTATTTTTAATCGCTTCGTTTAATTCTTTTAAAATATTATCTGTACTTTCCGATGCAAAAAGAGGAAAGTTTAGGATAAGAAATAGAAATAAGTAATATTTTTTCAAAGCGATTTTAATATAAAGGAATTACAAATATAGCAAAGCGAAAATATAAAAAATGAATTATTTTAGCAGTGGTTATAATTAACCAAAAATAGAACTACACCCTTTTATGGTATAAAAAATTCAATAATCAGAACAATATTCATATAAATAAATTTATAAAAGAAAAGCTTTGTCAAAGTTTAAAATTTTGACAAAGCTCCTTTAAAAATATATAAAGTTTAAACCGCAATCGGCGCCGCTAAACAGCTTTCAGGAATATCAAAAGCGTTTACCAAAGCCACAGCATCGGGACGAATATCCCAACAAAGCTGATTTACGATTTTACGTACTGCTTTGGTTTTTACTGCTTCCATATAACCATCTTCAAGATACCAAGCTTTATTTTTTTCGATTTGCGAAAGTGCATACAATTGATTCAATTTCGTCAAAATGGCTTTTGAAGATTCATCTTCAACTGCTTTTATGGCAAGTTGAAATTGTTCTAAAACTATTCTTTCTAAATAGGCCTGAGCCACATCAATCATTTGGTGCTGAACGACATTAAATGCATCGTAAGGTTCTAATCCGCCATCGATTAATTTCTTGATACGTCTTGCAGCCGAAGCCAAGATTGTTTTCTCTCGGTGAACGAATGCCTGAAGATGAAATTCACTATCTAACAAATGCTCCTCGTCTGTTCTTCGTGTAGCTATTGGGTTTTTCTCTGAAATAGCCGTTTTTGCGTTTTCATATACATAATTAATAATTCCCAACGAACCCATTTCTCCAAATGATTTTCTGAATTCTGCTAAACGGTTTTTAGCAACCAATTGCATCAAAACCGTATTATCTCCTTCAAAAGTCGTGTAAATTTCGGTATCGTTTTTAAGCGCATCAATTCTGTTTTCAGACAAATAACCTTTTCCTCCGCAAGCTTCTCTGCATTCTTGCAAAATATCTCTCGTGCTCCAAGTAGAATACGATTTCATTCCCGCTGCTAAAGCTTCAATTTCTTGCATTTCGGCTTCAGTTTTGTTTAAAAATCTGTTGGTTAAATATTGCAATGCAAAATGAACTGCATACGTTTTAGCCAAATGTGGCAATAATCTGCGCTGGTGCATTCTGTAGTTTAAAATTGGCACCTCAGAACCTCCTTCTGGTCCAAATTGTCTTCTTTGATCGCTGTAGCGAATGGCAATTGTTAACCCAGATTTTGCTGCGGCTAAAGCGGAACGCGGAATCCCAATTCTTCCTCCAACCAAAGTGCCTAACATGGTGAAAAATCGTCTGTTATCACTCGGAATCGGACTTTCGAATTCGCCTTTATCATTTACAGAAGCAAAACGATCTAGCATATTGTCTTTCGGAATCACAACGTTATCAAAACTGATGGTTCCGTTATCAACGCCGTTTAATCCCATTTTATGACCGCAATCGCCAATTGTTACTCCATTTACCACATTTCCATTTGGATCGCGCAACGGCACCACAAAAGCATTTACACCATAATCATGATCCTCAATAATTAATTTCGCAAAAACAGTTGCCATTTGTCCATGAACAGCTGCGTTTCCAATATATTCTTTTTGAGCGTTTTTATTTGGTGTATGAATGGTAAAAGTCTGATCGTTATGATTGTAAGTTGCTGTAGTTTCCAAACCTTTTACGTTCGATCCGTGATGTGTTTCTGTCATGGCAAAACAACCTGGAAGTTTCAGCGAACCAATATCTTTTAAATATTTAGCATAATGTTTTTCTGTCCCTAACGACTGAACGCTCATTCCCCAAAGTCCAAACTGAACACCAAATTTGATTACCAAGCTCAAATCATGATAACTCAACGTTTCCATAATAGCAAAATAATCGGCTATATTTTCTCCTCCTCCATATTGTTTTGGGTACGCCATATTTCCGAGATTTTCATCGGCCAGAATTTTACACCATTTGTAAACGATTTGCCTAAAAACGTTAATATCGGTCGAAGTTTCATAAGCAAATTCGGGTCTTGAAATGACCGATTTTACTCTTTTGATTATGTCTGCTTCTTTTCCATCTAAAATTTGAGTGATTTTCTGAATATCAAAACTTGCGTCGGTATGAGAATTGGCAGTAAAAGAACCTGCTTTGGTTTTGAAGTTTTGAAGCGCTTCTTCTCCTAAAATTCCTAAATCATTTTCTAGTTTTTTGAAATCTGATTCGATTGGGGTTAAATCCAAATCGTTTCCTGAAAGTGCTTTCGCAATATCAAAAATCGACTTGATCGAAGATTTGTCGTGAATACTTGTTTCAATATCCAATTTCCATTGTGTGAGTTCATTTCGCGAAGGTGGATTCGAAATATCTAGTTTAGAAAGCAGATATTCTTTTTCTTCATCAGATAAAACATTTAAGGAATTTATAAACTCTTTTAAAGTTGCAAATTCTTTCTGAGTCAATAAATCATCTGACCACACTAAATAAAATAACGGAGTAAAGGCTTGAAGTTTGGTATTTTTCATATCAATAGTATTCGGTTTAGAAATAGTTTTTTTTTAGCCACAGATTTCACAGATTAAAATGATTCTTTCTTCGCCACGAATTCCACTAATTTTCACCAATTTTTATTCCCTATTCTAAAAATAATTAATTCGTGAAAATTAGTGGAATTCGTGGCAACCCTTTTTTGCACAAAGACTGTAATCCTTTTAATCTGTGAAATCTGTGGCTAAATATTTTTTTTCTGTTTATCACATAAAAAAACAGGAATGAAAAATAGTCATTCCTGTTTAAACATCCTGTTAAGATTCTGGTAATTTTCGATTTTAAACCAATAAAAAATATGAAAACTATGAATTAAGAATCTTTGGATATTGAGGTAAATTTCTGCTTTATTGCAAAAATATGATGTGAATTAAAAACCAACACTGCAGTAAAAATTATACCGTACGCTGTAATTTGCAAAGGTGTAATGTTTTCTCTGAAAAAGAAGGCCGCCAAACCAAATGCAATCATCGGATTGATGTTTAATAACATTCCAACTGTTGAAGAATTGATTCCAGAAAGCGCATACAAATTCAGGAAAAGCGGAATAATTGTAAACAAAATTGCAATTGTCTCTATAAAGAAATAGAATTTAAACTCTGTTGGAACTGGTCCTCCGTAACTTGGATAAAATGGCAATAAACATAATGCTGATAAAGTTATATGAAAAGTTAAAACAATAAACTTATCAAACCCTTTATTGGCACGCTGACTTACTAAATAAGCCGCATAGGTTAAACCAATAATAATACTGAACAGCATATCCATTATGTCACTGTAAGAAAGCAATATACATCCAGAAATGCTTAATCCTACAGAAAGCCATTGTGTTTTAAGCAGTTTTTCTTTTAGTATGAAATAAGCCAATAAAGTCGTTAAAATGGGACAAACCAAATAAGCCAAGGAAGCTGCTTTTACGCTTACATGATTCACTACATAAATAAATGTAAACCAATTGGCCATTAAAAATACGCTTCCGCCAATATTCAGAAGAATCGATTTTCTTTTTTCTGATTTTGGTAAAGCTCTAAAGATCTCAACGGTTTCTCTTATTTGTTTTCTTTTAAACAAAAAAGCAATTAAAAGCATTAAACCAGCACAACTAAAAACACGAAAAAACAAAATATCTAATGACGGATATTCGTGTATTGGCTTTAAGACCAAACTAAAAAGTCCCCATATAATAAAGGCTGAAATCGCCGCGATATAATATTTTGTTGTCTTCACAAAATTGCTTTTTGAATTGTTTTGTTTTGATTTGGCAAATTTCTTAAAAATAAAACAGCAATACAGATACAGTTTTTGTAAATTGCAGCATAACAGTTTTTATTTTTTTATGAAAAATTCGAATTACTTATATCTTCAATTTGCTGACCGAATCGAGAAACAGATTAAATCGGGCGTTTTAAACGTTGGCGACAAACTGCCTTCTATACGCGAAGTCTGCGCCGAAACGGGTTACAGCATGAGTACCGTAAGTAAAGCCTATTATGAAATTGAAAGCCGTTCTCTCATCGAATCTCGACCACAATCTGGCTATTATGTGAGTAATATTTCTGCTCGAGTAATTGCTGAACCTTCGGCAAGCAAACCGCAATTAAGCCTAGAAAACATTGAACGCGAAGATTTAATCGATTTGGTTTACGGCGATATGCGAACTAAAGATGTTACCATGCTTTCGCTTGGTTTTCCGTCCAATGAATTACTTCCGATTGCTAAATTGAATAAAGGAATGGTCCAGGCAATGCGACAATTACCGAACAGCGGAACGAGTTATGAGGAAATTCAAGGAAATAGCAATTTAAGAAAAGAAATTGCGCGATGGTCGTTTACGTGGGGCGGCTCTCTAACTGAAGAGGATATTATCACTACTCCTGGATGCATTTCTGCTATTTCAGATTGCTTATTAACACTGACTAAACCGGGAGATACGATTATTACAGAAAGTCCAGTTTATTTTGGAATCCTGCAATTGGCGCGATCTTTAGGCTTATATGTAATGGAGCTCCCTACCAATATGACGACAGGAATCGAATTGGAAGCGGTCAAAAAAACACTTTCTACCAATAAGGTAAAAGCTTGCGTTTTGATGAGTAATTTTAGTAATCCGTCGGGAAGCATGCTGCCAAATGAACATAAAAAAGAAATTGTTCGTTTGATGGATTTCTACAATGTTCCACTAATTGAAGACGATATTCATGGCGATCTATACTTTGGTACAAGTCGACCAACTAATTGCAAAACTTATGATGAAAGCGGCATTGTTTTGTGTTGCAGTTCTGTTTCTAAAACTTTAGCGCCAGGTTATCGAGTGGGTTGGGTTTCGCCAGGAAAATTTAAAAAAGAAGTTTTAAGAACGAAATTATATCATACTATTTCTAACACCACTATTACACATGAAGTGGTTGGAGATTTCTTGAAAAATGGCCGTTATGAAAATCATCTGAGAAAAATTCGTCAGATTTTGAATCGAAATTGTACTAATTATATCAATACCGTTTTGGAATCTTTTCCTGCAGGAACAAAAGTGAGCCAGCCTCAAGGAGGCTTTTTCCTTTGGGTAGAATTGGATAAAAAAATTGATACAGCGGCTTTTTATCATTTAGCGCTCAAACATAATATTAGTATTGCTCCAGGTAGGATTTTTTCGTTTCAGAATCAATTTTCAAATTGCATGCGATTGAGTTTTGGATTGCCTTGGTCTAATGAGTTGAGAACTGCTATTCAGACATTGGGGAAATTGGCGAAGCAGTTGTAATCGCCATTTTTTGTCATTTCGACGGAGGAGAAATCTTCGCGAGAAGCTCGACAAAGATTGGCAAAGCAATTGTGAAGTTCCAATAATCAACGTAACATTTGTCATTTCGACGCTAGGAGAAATCTCCACGAGAAGCTCGACAAAGATTGGCGATTTTCTTTACGGAGTTTCTAGTGTGATTTCTCCTCCGTCGAAATGACAAAACTTTGGGTTATTTCTGTATCTATTTACTTTGCGGAGCTCCTTACGAAGATTTCTCCTCCGTCGAAATGACAAAACTGTGAGATTATTTTTTTACAAAAAAACTGGACAGCGCAACTACACACTGTCCAGCCAACAATTAAAAGCAGACCAAAATTAATTAGTTATAAGACAAAATAAGCGTCTTTTTCGACTTTCTTAGGCTCGTCTTTTAAGTCAAATTCTTTCAGGATATCAAACTCACTTTGATATTCGTTTAGCATTTGCTTGATGTTTTTTTCAATTGTATTTGCAATTGCAGTAACTGGAGTATCTGTTGGCCTGTTTTCAAACGGATCTTGCAAATGAATCGCCATTCTTTCGATCAAAAAGAAAGCACCTCCAATTGCAGTAATCAACGGAATTGCGAACCAGCTTAAAACGCTCGTTAATCCGAAAGGCAATAGAAAAATGAACAAACACAAAGTCAATCTAATATACATACTGTATGTTGTTGGGAAAATCGTGTTTTTAATTCGCTCACATTTCCCCATTTCATCACATAATCTAGACAGAGTATTATCGATTTCAACCTGCTGATACATGTTGATTTTCTTTTCATTTTTAGCAATTCGTAAATCTCTTGCATGAAGCATCAAAATTGCATTTGGAACGTTTTGATGATTTTTGATGTATCTGATTTCTTCTTCGCTAATTAAGCCTTCAATCGGTTGTATTGCATCTCTGTTTCGAAGCGACTGACCTAAACTGTAACACCAAGCAATTTGTCTTTTAGCAAAATTTTCTTTGAATTCGCTTGCTTCAACAGAGAAATCTGGATCTTCGTAAAATGTTAAAACCTGACGAATCAAAGTTCTGGAGTCGTTTACAACAGCGCCCCAAACAATTCGTGCTTCCCACCATCTGTCATAAGCCTGATTCGACTTAAAAGCTAATAGTAAGGAAATTATGGTTCCGATCATAGTCGGAATGGCAATCGGGATATCTACAGGAAGATTGATGAAATAATGATGAAAAATCTCAAATAGTATGGTATACGCTAATACCAATACAATTTCTACTTTAATTTTCCCGAGAACGTACTTCATTGGTATTCTTTTCTTTAATAACATATTTTCGGTTTTAAATTAATATTTTTTAAGAGTCTAAGATTCTAAGTTTCTAAGATGCTAAGAATTAAAAAGCTTAGAGACTTACTGTCTTAGAAACTTAGAAACTTAGAATCTCAGACTCTTAAACCATCTCTTCGTACAATGAAAGAACAGGAAGTCCTAGTTTTTCATTGACATTTTCTTTTTTCGATTTTTTAAATTTGATTTTTTCGCCTTTTCTGGTTTCTACCAAGACATCAATATTGTGTTTTGAAATGGCTTCGGATAAGAATGGAGCAACTTTTTCGTAGTCGTCTTCAAAACTGGCAGTTTGACTTACAATCTCAAAAGAGAAATTGGCGCTCAAAAAATCTTGAACATCTTTTACATGAATGTTCATACTAGAATTTTCTACGTAAAGTGCTTTATGGAAAACTTCTTTATTAATCTCTGTGCTTAAATGTAGAATTGGGCATTTCTGATTTCCTGCCAATTGCACCAAATACTGATGGATCCTTTTAGTTTCTTGTTTATAAGAATGGGTAAGAATGACCAATTTGACTGAAAAAGCTTCAATTAGCCTTTTAAAAATCGGTGCTGAAAGTCCGTATTGGTTGTGAACTTTTAATTTTATGTTTGAAGTGTGTTCAACAACATATCGGCAGGTTTCTAGAACTTCTTCCTGACTTCTGGTAAGTCCAGATTTCATTTCTCTTAAAAAACCAGAAGAAGAAAACGTATCGGGCGCTTCTGAAACTAATACTAAAATAATTTCTGATTCCGTATTTTTGGACTGATTCACCGCAGATTTAACAGCAGAGATTGTATCATCTTTTAAAGTCGTAGGTATAAGAAAGTTTTTCATAAGTACATCTTTTAGTTTATACTTACAAAATAACTGTCCGCAAATTAGACCTTAATTAATCTAAAATTAGAATTTTCTAAAATTAAACATTAGATTTTTTAATGTTGCCTTTTTTAAAGATAATCGTGACAATTGTTCCTTTATTTTGCTCCGATTGCACTTGAAGTTCGCCATCATGCATTCTAATGATTTTAGAAGCTAATGGAAGTCCCAAGCCGTATCCTATATACTTGGCAGCGATTTTACCTCTAAAGAAAGGCTCGTACAAATGCGGAATATCCTCAGGCGGAATTCCGATTCCGATATCATTAATCGATATTTTAATCATTTCTTTATTAGCAGAAAGACTCACAAAGACTTCATTGTTATCAGAATACTTTACTCCGTTGGTAATAATATTATTGATTGCCAATTCTAAAAGCGGTCTATTGCATGGCAACAATAATAAGTTAGAATCTTCTGGAGCAAAATTAAGTCTAATGCTTACGCGATTGTCTGGATAAATTTTATCTAAATCTGATTTTACATCCAATAACAATTCGTCCATTCGGGCAATATCAGACACTTGTTTTTGTCCGTCATAACCCGTTTGAGTCAATTTCAGCAAGCTTTCCGTTAAGTTTCCTAATCTTGAAGCCTGACTGTAGATGTTTTGCAGCGACTCTATATATTCTTGTTGCTCTCTTTCTTTCAGCAGCATGATTTCTGCTTCGGCAATAATAGTTGTAATTGGCGTTTTTAATTCGTGAGAGGCATTATTAATAAAGTTGGCTTGGATCTCGAAAGACGTTTCCAAACGATCCAGCATGTTATTAAAAGTATTAGTCAAATCTGAAATTTCATCAGAATTTTTAACCTCAGGCAAACGATTATGAAGATTAGAAGCACTAATTCTTTTTACTTCTTTCGTAATCCTTGCCACTGGATCGACAACACGTTTTGCTAAAAATCGCCCTAAAAGAAAAGCCAGAATCACAAAACCGATTCCGCCAAAAAGCATAATTTTAACAATATAAACGGTCGTATCTTTTCCTTTTCGATCTCTCGCACCAACAATTACAATATATTTTTGATTGTTTTCTTGAAAAATCTGTCCCAAATAATATTTGTTATCTCTTTCAAAAGAATCTTTTCCTGTTCTTAAAATATTGGTATAAAAAGAATTTGGAAGATTTAGATTGGTATTGTAATCAAAACTGTTGTGGCTGTTGATTTTCAATACATATTCTTCTTCCTCGATCAATTCTTCAAGACCATTCTTTTTAAGGTTCTTGTAATATTTGATCTTTTCTGGGTCTTTTTGAAAATGAATAGAAGAAACAATTTTTGCTCTATCATCCAGACGCTTCAAAAAATGATATCGATTGTTTTCTCTAAACAAGAAAAACACGATGATACACAATAGCGAAGTACTGAAGGTAGAAAGGGCAACGTAATTAAAAGTAATTTTTTTTCTAATATCCATATTATGGTTTTATAACATACCCCAAACCTTTCATAGTATGAATAAGTTTAGACGAATAAGGCTTATCTATCTTTCTTCTTAAGTATGTAATATAGACATCAACAACGTTGGTATTCATATCAAAATTAATATCCCAAACATTATCCAAAATCTGATCGCGCGATACGATTCTACCTGTGTTTTTAGCCAAATAATATAAAAGTTTGAATTCTTTGGCTGTTAAAATGATGTTTTCTCCATCTCTTTTAACGGTTTTGGCGCGTCCGTTTATTTCTAAATCAGCAATTGTGATGGTATCTATTTTTTCTGTTTCCTGTTGCGATCTTCTGTACAGCGCATTTACTCTGGCATCTAATTCGCCAAATTTAAAAGGCTTAACCAAATAATCGTCGGCACCAGCATTTAATCCTGTTACAATGTTTTCTGAAGTCCCTAAAGCCGTTAAAAGTAAAATTGGCACAAAGTTTTTTGCTGCGCGAAGTCTTCTGCAAATTTCAATTCCATTAACATCCGGAAGCATAACATCCAAAATCACTACATCGAAGGTATAATTATGAATCATCTCCATAGCCGTTTTACCGTCCATTGCAACGCTTACTTCATTATTATTTTCTGCAAATCCTTTTCTTAATATTGATAATAGATTTGGTTCGTCTTCAACTATAAGTAATTTCATCTTAAGAAGTTTGTATATACAACAAAAATAAGAATACAATTTAACATAATTTGGCACATCAATACAAATTATGATTTAATTATGAAGAATCAAAAAAGCAGACACGATAGCCTACTTTTTGATATTATTTCGCACTTAAAGTTTCTGATTCCTAATTTTTGAGATTAAAAAGTCTCTCCAGCATTCAAATAGAATCCTTTAGAATTGTTACCCCAAGCATAATCCAAAATCAGATTTGTTTTGGAAGCTTTATCAATTAAGATTCTCAAACCAACTCCGGCTGCTGGTTGTATTGATTTGAATAATTTTAAATCATTATCAGAATTACTGGCTGTCACAAAATTGGTAAAAACCGTACCGCTTAACAATTGATTGCATGTAATGGGAAACCTAAATTCTGTAGACAAATAAACCAACCCATTTCCTCTAAATAATCCCTGCGTATACCCTTCTCCGCTCCTACTGCGCTGATCCCAGCCAATTGCAGGAAGATTTAAATACGGAACTTTTCCTCTAGTCACAAATTGCCCGTACGTCCAAATAGCTAAAATATAATGCGGATTTTTATGAGAAACAGGAATAAAATGACGGTATTCTGCAAATAGAACATTGCTATAATCCTGATTATTAAATAGAACAGGATTAAATCTATAATTTATGTTGGCAAACCAACCTTTTGACGCATTGACTTGATTATCACGAGAATCGTGAACCAGATTCAGGCTAACTCCATTTAAAAAATATTCAGAATTATCAAATCCGTATTTTTGGCTGTAATTGTAATGATAAGTATATTTTCCGTTTGCAACATCCAATTCCTCATCTTGTATCCTTGAGTACCAGTCAATATTTATACCCCCTCCGACATAGTAATTTTCTTTAACCTCAAAAGAAACCGTTTGATGGAACTTCAAATAATTATAATCCATTGCCTGAGCAAGAGAATCTACACTAAAACCTGGAGGGCGGTCACGTCTTGGCGGAATAATATCGGTTCCTAAACCATAATTAGGCTGCGAAAACAAATACAATCGATAATCTCCACTCAAAAAGATTTTATTATTTTTCAGCAGAATATTGTTTTTAATGTTAACCAGCCACTGATTTTTTACCGTATAAGTAATTCCTACGTTGGCAATTGAATATTTGTCTTTTTCTTCTTTTCCTTTAAAGGTGTACTGAGCCACAGCACCAAAAAAGAAACCTGTTGCAGGCTGTGAACCAATTGCGGGAATTAATAAAAAGAAATTGTTCTTTGTGGGTTTAACAACCAAAGCATCGTCGTCTTTCTTAAAAAGATCAAATAATGTTTTAGGAGGACAGATTGTTGGAGTTTCGATTTCAGGATTTTTAATTTCCTGTTGAGCAGATAAATTAAAAGAAATAAGAAGTAATAATCCTAAGATTTTAGACTTGTATTGACCGGCATTATTTTTTAAAAAAATCACCATTACAAAGTTTTGTTTTAGGAATCGAGATTCAATACTCTTGTAAATATAAGTCTTATTTTCAACATCTTACAAACTAAAACTAATTAATTCAAAAATATTTTAACAAAAAAAGCCGTCAAAAATAAATTTGACGGCTTAGAGATATTATCTCAAAATACTATTTAGTAATAAACTTTGGGTGAATTAAGTTCTCTAGAGAATAAATTTCATCCCATTTTTCTTGAGTGATTAGTTTTCGCTCCAAAACAGCAATTTGATGCACGCTTTTACCTGTTTTTAAGGCTTCTCCAGCAATACTTGCACTTTCTTCGTAACCAATAATCGGATTCAATTGCGTTACGATTCCGATACTATTCATAACCATATTATAGCAATGGTCAACATTTGCAGTGATTCCGTTGATGCATTTATCAATTAAAGTCTGAATCGCATTTGAAAGATAATCTAACGAAGTAAACATCGCAAAAGCAATAACAGGCTCCATTACATTCAATTGCAATTGTCCTGCTTCTGCTGCCATTGTAACCGTTAAATCTTGCCCAATTACATAAAAACAAGTTTGATTTACCACTTCTGGAATTACTGGATTTACTTTTCCTGGCATAATAGACGAACCAGGTTGGCGTGCAGGAAGATTAATCTCATTTAAACCTGTTCTTGGTCCAGAACTCAATAAACGTAAATCATTACAGATTTTAGAAATCTTAACCGCAGAACGCTTTAAGGTTCCCATAATCTGAACGTAAGCTCCTGTATCTACCGTTGCTTCAATCAAATCTGGCGAAAGCGTTAAAGGAATTCCAACCTCATCTGCCAGATATTTTACGCAGATTTCTGGATAACCTTCTGGAGCATTTACTTTTGTTCCAATCGCTGTTGCGCCCATATTAATTTCCAACAATAATTCCTGAGCATTTTTCAAACGTTGAATATCTTCGCCAATTGTTGTCGCATAAGCTTTAAATTCTTGTCCCAAAGTCATAGGAACAGCATCTTGCAATTGCGTTCTTCCCATTTTTAAAACTTCTTTAAACTCCTCGCCTTTTTTAGCAAAAGCAATTTCTAAACCAGCTAAAGTTTTAATAAAGTTTTCCATTTTTAAATACAACGCAATTCTAAAAGCTGATGGATAAGCATCGTTTGTTGACTGAGAACAGTTTACATGATTGTTGGGATGAAGGAAATTGTATTCTCCTTTTTTATGACCTAAATATTCTAGTCCGATATTGGCAATAACTTCGTTTGCATTCATGTTTACAGAAGTTCCCGCGCCACCCTGAATTAAATCACTCACAAATTCCTGATCAAATTTACCCGCAATAACTTGATCGCTTCCATAACAGATTGCTTCGGCAATTTTAGGATCAATTGCGCCACAGTCTTTATTGGCTAAAGCTGCAGCCTTTTTTACATATCCCAAAGCTTTTATAAATAAAGGTTCTTTTGAAATCGGAATTCCTGTGATGTTGAAATTCTCCACAGCTCTAAAAGTCTGGATTCCGTAGTATAAATGATTTGGAATTTCTAATTCTCCTAAAAAATCATGTTCCTTTCTTGTTGGTTCCATATAATAAAAATTGATATGTTTTAACTTAAAAAATAAGTGTAAAGCTACAGCATTTTATGGATTAAAAATGAGAATGGAATCAAAATCATTTATAATTTGTTCCCATTATTTTATCATAAATTATTACCTTTTCACCTTAAAATAATTATCGAAAAGGTTGAAAAAAGAAAGCGAATATTTTCTTGATAAAGAGTACAATACGATTGTTTACGCCAAAGATGACTTAAATTTTAAAGACTTCGAATGCTGTGTTTTTAACAATTGTAACTTTTCTGCCTGCACTTTTTTGGCCGTTACTTTTATCGATTGTGTTTTTAATGATTGCATTTTCAGTGAAGCAAAAATTAATTATGTTGCTTTTAGAACCGTAACATTTAATCGATGTGAAATTAAAGAAGTGAATTTTGCCATGTGCGACAAGCTCATTTTTGAAGTTCGCTTTAATAATTGTATTTTGGATTTCTCTAAATTTTATACTTTAAAATTAAAAGGAACTCCGTTTACCAATTGCAGTTTAATAGCGGTAGATTTCATGGCCGCAGATTTAACCAGCGTAATTTTCGATAATTGCGATTTATACCGTTCTGAATTCAACAAAGCTATCGCCAACAAAGCCGATTTTAAAACAAGTTATAATTATACTATTGATCCGTCTAAAACGAAATTGAAAAAAGCTGTTTTTTCTTTGAATGAATTGAAAGGATTATTATTTACACATGACGTGATTGTCAGTTAATCATAACCCTATTTATTTTTCACTATTCTTTTCTTTTTTTTGGAAGAACCGACTTTGGCAGCAAAAATAAAATCAGCAGTACACTTATTAAACAAAACAAATGAATAAATGTGCCATAGAAAAAAGCGTTATAAAAATGCTTGAAATCTGTATTTCCTTTTACAAAATAATAGAATACACTTCCTGTTAATGTAATTCCCAATGCACCAAACAATTGTTGTACCGTAGAATAAACTCCTGATGCATTTCCAATCAGATTTTGAGGGAGATTTTTCAAGGCAACATTAGCAAATGAAGGTAAAACCAGCGCTACGCCAATACCATGCAGAAACATTATTAAATATCCTCTAAAATCAACTATTGGATAATAAAAAAGAAAAAGCTGCAAAATGATTGCTGAAATGAGAAGCAGCACACCAAAAATCAATACCGATTTACCAAAACGCAGTACTAGTCTAGCTGATAAAAATGACGCCAGAATAAATCCGCTTCCCTGAAATACAATAAAATATCCTGCCTGCATGGGAGAAAGCTGAATCCCTTCTTGTAAAAAAACAGCAAGTAAAAAAAAGTAGGCATCAAGCATTAACATAAAAAGAGCAGACGCTGAAACCGCCATATTGAAATTCCGGTTCTTAAACAGCTCAAGGTTTAATAAAGGTTCTCTTTTACTTGATTTACTTTTTATCTGCCTGAATATAAAAACACAAATAAATACGAGTGATACTGGCAATGTAATTTTAACGAGACCGTTTTGTTCTAAACCAACAGCCATGGAAAAAACCAATAATGCGAGCCCAATACATAATATAAAAGCACTCCAGTAATCCATTTGTAAAGAAGAATAATCTCGGGACGGATTGAGATAACGAATGGCCAGCAAAATCCCTGAAGCACAAATAGGAATATTAATAAGAAATATATACCTCCAGGATTGATCAATTAAAAACGGTTTGAGTTCTACCAGAAAACCACCTAGAAACTGCCCCAGCATAGTGCCAATTCCAATCGCAATTCCATACCAACCCATCGCATAAGTGCGCTCTTTATGATCTTTAAAAAGAACTTGTATATAAGACAAAACCTGAGGAGACATGAATCCTGCGCTTATTCCCTGAAAAAACCTCAAAATAATAAGCTGGTCAGTTGAATCTGCAAAACCACAGCCTGCAGAGCTAATCATAAATAAGAGCATTCCTAAAACAAAAATTCTCTTTCTGCCGAAATAATCTCCAGTCTTACCACCAATTATAAGGAAAGAAGCAAATCCAACCATATACATGGCTACAACTAACTGAATTTTTCCATTACTTGAACCAAGCCCACGTTGAATTGACGGAATAGCAACGTTTACAATAAATATATCTAAAATAGTAAGCAAATGTGCAAGCAGCAATATAAGGAGCGAAATGTATTTTTTATTTTTCATAATATATAGAATAGTCTATCTATTTTTAATTAAAAAAAATCAGAAAAACTGATTTATACTTTTTTTTACGGCTTTAAGATCATTCGTATTTCCGTTGATACCTGCTGAAACAACAGCTCCTTCTATCATTAAAAAAATACTGTTTTGCAGTGCATTTTTTTCTATTAAAAGCGTTTTTACTGTACTGATTTCATCCACTAATCCATTAATATACTCACGCTGGCGCTCTTTATGTGCCAGAACAAACTGTTCTATTTTTTTATCTTCTCTACCTATTTCAGCATTTATTTTTATGAAATGGCATCCGGAAAAATTTGATTCCTCCTGAAGTTTAATACGATAATCAATTAATTTAAGAAGCTTTTTTAACGGCTGCTTCTCGTCTTTCAAATAGTCATCTAGATTGGCAAAATATTCTGTTTCCTGCTGCTCCAAATAATGGTATAATAAATCACTTTTAGATTGATAATGCTTATAGAGCGAACCAATAGCAATATCTGCCTCAGCAATAATCTGGTTAATTCCTGTACTATTAAATCCCTGATGATAAAACAGACGAGACGCTGTATCAAGTATTCGTTCTTTTACACTACTTTTCTGTTTCATTTTTTTTGTCAAAGATAAAATAAAAATATATAGAGTTATCTATTTTATTTCAAAATAAAAAAAATCACAAAAGTTGTGATTTTAAATTTCATTGATTTGGAATTATTTACAGAGCTTTCCCCATAACATAATCCTCCATCAAATATCCATTCCCAATTTCTATATCAACCGTTTCTTTGATATCAAAACCTAGCTTTTTATAGAAATTTAATGCGGTATTAAAGCGATTTACGTTTAATAAAAGCTCTTTTGAATTATTCTCTAAAGCCATTTTTGCAATTTCTTCAAAAACAATTTTACCATAACCTTTTCCTTGCGTTTCTGGCAAAAGGTAAATTTTATGAATTTTGGTAATCGCTTCGCTTTTATAATGATGCTCAATTCCAATAAATCCGATTACAGCATTAGAATCTGAAATCAAATAAAACAACTGTTCTTTATTTTGAATTTGTTTTGAAAGTGCTTCATCAGAATAAATCAAATCCAACATATAATCCAGCTGCTCTTTTGTTAAAATTTCGCCATACGTAATCGGCCAAGTTATGTGCGCTATTTCTTGAATTTTAGCAATATCTTCAACAAATGCTTCGGTAATTTTAATCATATTTATTTTGTAAAAACTTGATTTTCTTGCTCGCTTACGCGGATGAAAGTCGTTCGTTTAGTCAATTCTTTTAATCTTGAAGCTCCTACATAAGTGCAAGTGCTTCTTATTCCGCCTAATATATCTAAAACAGTTTGAATCACGTCTCCTTTAAACGGAACCTGAACTGTTTTTCCTTCGCTTGCTCTGTATTCTGCAACGCCTCCAGAATGTTTATCCATGGCAGTTTTAGAACTCATTCCGTAAAATTGTTTGAATTTTTCGCCCTTTACTTCTATCAGTTCTCCACCACTTTCTGTATGTCCAGCGAGCATTCCGCCCAACATTACAAAATCGGCTCCGGCGCCAAAAGCTTTGGCAACATCGCCTGGAGTTGTGCAACCGCCATCGCTGATAATATGTCCACCTAACCCGTGAGCTGCATCGGCACATTCGATAATAGCCGATAATTGCGGATAACCAACGCCTGTTTTAACGCGAGTTGTACAAACAGAACCAGGACCAATTCCAACTTTTACAATATCAGCACCAGCTAATAAAAGTTCTTCGGTCATTTCGCCAGTAACTACGTTTCCTGCAATAATGATTTTGTCTGGATATTGTTTTCGGGTTTTCTTTAAAAATTGAACAAAATGTTCCGAATAACCATTTGCAACATCAATACAAATAAATTTCAGTAATGGATTTGCAGAAATTATTGCACCTATTTTATCAAAATCCTCTTTTCCTGTTCCTGTGCTTACAGCAATATAATCGTAAAAATCAAGAGTTACGTTCTTTAGAAATGCATTCCATTCTTCTAAAGTGTAATGTTTATGAATGGCCGTAAAGAGTTTTTCTTTTGCTAAAACTTTTGCTATTTCAAAAGTTCCAACCGTATCCATATTGGCAGCCATTATCGGAATTCCCGTCCAACTTGCTGTACTGTGCAAAAATTTGAAATTTTGTTCTAGTGAAACTTCAGATCTGCTCTTGAGCGTTGATCTCTTAGGTCTAAACATTACATCTTTAAATCCTAATTTCAAGTCCATTTCTATTCTCATAGTTCGAGATTTTGGTTACTCTCAAATGTAAGGAATTTTAGATTGTAGACTTTAGATTTTAGATTAACAAAAACTTGAACTTGTGAACAATTACTGACTTGCGTTTGAGAAAGCTCTTTTTAATTCCACAAAGATTCACAAAGATATCACGGAGATTCACAAAGTTTCTAATTGGAGCGCGTTTCGACTTCGCTCAACGTGACAAACGTAAAAACTGAGATCTCAGACTGCGACTGAACACTAAAAAACCTGAACACTGAACACTAAAAAAACTACCCGTGTATCGTCTCTCCTTTTCCGTAATTCGTAATTATAGATTCTTCAAAAGCCAACCATTCTCTCCAACGCTTTTCAACATCTATTCCAGTTCCGTATTTACGTGCGTAGGTAATGAATGTTGTATAATGCCCTGCTTCACTTTCCATTAATTCTCTGTAGAAAACAGCTAATTCTTCATCTTTAATATTCTCAGAAAGCACTTTAAAGCGTTCACAGCTTCTAGCTTCGATCATTGCGGAGAACAATAATCTTTCTACAAGTCCAGAAACACGGCTTCCGTCACCGCTTTTTTTCATGTATTGATATAGTTCGTTTACATAATCATCTTTACGCTCACGTCCTAGTTTTAGTCCTCTTTTGATGATGATATTATGAACTTGTTCAAAATGATCTATTTCTTCTTTGGCTAAAGCCAATAAATCTTTCACTAAATCCTGATGTTCAGAATTATTTGTAATGATCGTAATCGCATTTGTTGCCGCTTTCTGTTCGCACCAAGCGTGATCCGTTAGAATTTCTTCAATGTTTTTCTCAACAATATTTACCCATCTTGGGTCGGTTGGCAATTGTAATCTTAATACGCCCATGTCTTTTAATTTTTTTCAGGTTTATTTTGTTTCAGGTTTCAAGTTTCTTTTCTAAACGAAAAAAAGTTTAAAGTTTCATAATACGTTTATTTACGCATTACAAAACTTTAAACTTGAAACCTTAAACTTTAAACTAATTAATACGCAAAAATTGGTCTTTCGCTCATTAATTCGTTTACTTCTTCAGCAACTTCTTCAATAACGTCTTCGTTTGTATGATCAGTAAGAACTTTATCGATTAAAGCTACGATAGTTTCCATATCTTTTTCAACTAAACCACGAGTTGTGATTGCAGCTGTTCCAACACGAATTCCAGAAGTGATAAATGGAGATTTATCATCAAAAGGAACCATGTTTTTGTTTACTGTAATTTCAGCTTTTACTAATGCGTTTTCAGCTTCTTTACCCGAAATATTTTTATTTCTTAAGTCAATAAGCATCATATGGTTATCTGTTCCGCCAGAGATAATGTTGTAACCTCTTTTTACGAAAGCGTCAGCCATTGCATTTGCATTTTTTTGTAATTGCATTGCATAAGTAAAGAACTCATCTTTAAGAGCTTCACCAAAAGCAACCGCTTTAGCAGCGATAATGTGCATTAAAGGTCCACCTTGATTTCCTGGGAAAACAGCTAGATCTAATAATGAAGACATCATTCTGATTTCTCCTTTTGGAGTTGTTAATCCTTGTGGATTTGGGAAATCTTTCCCCATTAAAATAAGACCTCCACGTGGTCCTCTTAATGTTTTGTGAGTTGTTGTAGAAACAATATGACAATGTGGAATTGGATCGTTTAATAATCCTTTTGCGATAAGACCTGCTGGGTGAGAAATATCAGCAAATAAGATTGCTCCTACGCTGTCAGCAATTTGTCTGAAACGAGCAAAATCCATATCACGAGAATAAGCCGAAGCTCCAGCGATGATTAATTTTGGCTGTTCTTTAGTTGCAATTTCTTGAATTTTATCATAATCTAAACGACCAGTTTCAGCATCTACACCATAGAAAACTGGACGGTATAAACGTCCTGAGAAGTTTACTGGAGAACCATGAGTTAAGTGACCACCATGAGATAAGTCAAAACCTAAAATCGTATCACCAGGATTCAAACAAGCATGATAAACAGCTGTGTTTGCTTGAGAACCTGAGTGAGGCTGTACGTTTGCATATTCAGCGCCAAATAATTCTTTAGCTCTGTCAATAGCAATTTGCTCAATAACGTCAACTACTTCGCAACCGCCGTAGTATCTTTTGCCAGGATAACCTTCAGCATATTTATTAGTTAAAACAGACCCTGCTGCTGCCATTACTTCATCACTTACAAAATTCTCAGAAGCAATAAGCTCTAGTCCGTGAATTTGTCTTTCTTTCTCCTCTTGGATAAGATCAAAAATTTGTTCGTCGCGTTGCATTTTTTTGTTTTTCGTTAATTTCACGCAAAAATACAAAAAAACGTTTGTCAAACTGCTAGATTATGATATATTTGACAAGTAATTTTTCAACAAATAATTAACATTAAACATGCCAATAACTGCCAACGATACCAGTAGAAAATCATGGTTAGAAGTGCCAGAAAATAGCGACTTCCCCATTCAGAATATTCCTTTCGGTGTATTTCTTACTAAAGAAAATGTCGTTACCGTAGGAACGCGAATTGGCGATTACGCCATAGATTTAGGGGCTTTACAGCAATTAAACTATTTTGAAGGAATAGAATTAACCGATGATATGTTTATGCAGGATACGCTAAATGATTTTATTTCTGACGGAAAAAAAACATGGCGTTTAGTTCGAAATCGTATTGCAGATATATTCGACGAGACTAATCCACAATTAAGAGATTCAACAAAACATAGAGATATTGTTATATTTAAAATTGAAGATGTAGAGATGCAACTTCCTGTTTTAATTGGTGATTACACTGACTTTTATTCTAGTAGAGAGCACGCTACAAACGTGGGTAAAATGTTCCGAGATCCAGACAATGCTTTGTTGCCAAACTGGCTTCATATTCCGGTTGGATATCATGGAAGAAGTTCTACCATTGTACCATCTGGAATTCCAGTTCACAGACCGATGGGACAAACTTTGCCAGCTGGACACGACACGCCTGTTTTTGGTGCTTCACGTTTAGTAGATTTTGAATTAGAGACTGCTTTTATTACAACAGATGTAAATGTAATGGGCGAAAATATTTCAACTTATGAAGCTGAAGATTATATTTTCGGAATGGTTTTACTAAATGACTGGAGTGCTCGCGACATTCAGAAATGGGAATATGTGCCACTTGGGCCATTCTTAGCTAAGAACTTTGCGACTTCTATTTCACCTTGGATTGTGACTATGGATGCTTTGGAGCCTTTTAGAACAAAGGGACCTAAACAAGATCCAACACCACTTCCGTATTTGCAGACCAAAGGAAAAAAAGCTTTTGATATTCATTTGGAAGTTTCCTTAAAACCTGAAAATCAAGAAGAAGAAACTATTATTTCAAGATCTAATTTCAAATATTTATACTGGTCAATGAGTCAGCAGTTAGCACATCACACTTCTAATGGATGTCGTGTAAACTCTGGCGACATGATGGGTTCTGGAACAATTTCTGGTCCAACTCCTGATAGTTTTGGTTCTATGCTAGAATTAACTTGGGGAGGAAAAAATCCATTGAAGCTAAAAGACGGAAGCGAACGTAAATTTATTGAAGATAATGACACTGTAATTATTCGTGGATTCTGTGAAAATACGGAAGTAAGAATTGGTTTTGGAGAAGTTTCTAGCCAATTGCTACCTCCTTTCATTAAACAATGAAGAGCAGATAAAACTGAAGAAATATAAAACAAAAAACCTTGGTTATCCCAAGGTTTTTTTATGCTTTATTTAATCTCGTAAATTAAAAGGCAAAGTTTTATTTATTCCAAAACCACCTTTACCCAAACCAAACGATGATCTGAACTTGATTCCCGTTTTTCAACCAATTCCGACATTGGTTCGCCTTTGGCTGGCCAGAATACACCGCTGCTGATAACCCTAAATCCGAGCCTGGATGGCAATACGTAATCAGCTCTCATTCTCCAAAAAGCTGTATGATTAACTCCAAAAGGATTTTCAGGACTAAATTCAGCACCACCTTTACTAGCAGGCGTAAAGTCGCTATTAATTTTCGGACTCTCTACTAAGGATTTTATACCTTCTCTAATAGCATCCCCTTCAACTGGCGAAGCGTTTTGATCACCCATTATAACAAATCGAGAATTAGGAGACAAACCGCCTTTAACGCCTTTATCATCATAAATGTACGAAGCTGAATTATCTGAAATATAATCTCTCCAGAATCGGATTTCATCATGATTTCTTTTTCCATTGCGATCTTCAGCACCGTCAAAAGTAGGAGGAGTTGGATGACTGACTAAAACATGAACCGTTTCATTGCCTATCTGCACAGGAACATCCCAGTGAGATTTTGAAGATAATGGAAATTCTTTCCATGCTTTTTTGCTATACCAATCCGATCCATCTGCTTTTTTGGTAAGCAATGCTCCTGGCATATCTTTCCATTTAAAATGTTGAAAAGTACGAACCGCCGCAACATCAATAGGATATTTAGACAAAAGCATCATCCCATATTGACCAGGATACATGCCAAATGCCCATGCATCATTTCCAAAACTATCCAACTTTCCATCATTGTTCAAATCGTACGGACTTGACTGACCCGTATTTACTGTTGAATAATAGTAGTACGGATAATCAATAGGTGTTGCTCCCCCTTGACTCACTTTCAAGTAATTTTTAATAAACGTCTTTACACCAAGTTCAGGATCTTTAATATAATCAAATTCGTTTAGCAGAATAACGTCTGGCCTAACAGTCTGAATAATTTGAGCGATATTTCTAATTTGAGTATTATGCCCTGAATTAAGCTGATAAATCAATATCTGCTCCGATTTTCCCATTGCGCCTTTGGGAGAATAATTATCAGATTCCATACTCACATTGTAGGTCGCAAATGTAAGTTCTGGTTTTTCCTGCGACTCAGACTGTGAAAAAAGAACTCCGGAAGAAAGCACGGAAAGGATAAAAAATATTTTCTTCATATAAAATAAATCTGCATTTCTGCATTATTGAACATACGAATATAAGAAGGATGTTAGTACACACGGCAAATCCGTCTGTTAAATATACAACAAAAAAAAGCTGCCACTTTTGGTGACAGCTCAAATAATATAAGAAAGTCTCTGTATATCTGATCATTTTATCACAGATTAAAAAGATCAAAAGTGATTTTTTTTAATCTATGGCTACTATTTTTACGCAGGAATCTGCTGACTTAAACAATGCAATGTTCCAAATCCCCAAATAAAATCAATACAACTTATACCGATTACTTCGCGATCAGGGAAACATTCTGCTAATATATTTAAAGCTACGCGATCATTACTATCGTTAAATGTTGGCACTAAAACACAATTATTCAAAATCAAAAAGTTTGCGTAACTTGCTGGTAAACGTAAATCTTCAAAATCTACACGTTTTGGCATTGGTAACGCTACAATTACTGGCGCTTTTCCGTTTTCTAATTTTGCGTTTTGCAAACGTTTCAAATTATCCTGCAAAGGTTTGTAGTTTGAATCGGTTTTATCAGTTTCTACAATAGTGACAATGGTATCTTCATTTACAAATCGGCATAAATCATCAATATGACCGTGTGTATCATCGCCTTCAATTCCGTCTCCTAACCAAATTACATTGGTAACTCCAAGATATTCTTTAAAAACGGCTTCGTAATCTTCTTTGGTAAATCCAGGATTTCTCACCTGAATTGTTGGGTGCATTAGACACTCTTCAGAAGTTAGTAAAGTTCCTTTTCCGTTTACATCAATGGCTCCTCCTTCAACAATTACGGGTTTTCCTTTGTACATCACCTGAGTTAAAGGAACATCAATAAAATCTGCTACTTTACCAGGAACAAATTTATCTAATTGATAATTTTTATATTTCGCCCAACCGTTGAAATTGAAATTCAAAGCTTCTCTTTTAGAACCATTTTTTACAATAATTGGTCCAGAGTCACGCATCCAGCTTCTGTTGGTTTTATGAATGATATAAGAAATGTTTTTAAGATTTACACGAGCTCTTTCAAGCATATCAGCTACTTTTTCTTTTAGCTTTTCATCGGCAACCACTAAAAAGACAGTTTCAAAAGTCGCTACTTTTTTAATAAACTCTACAAAAGCCCATTGAACAGCTTCGTATTTTCCTGGCCAATCGTTACCATTGTGCGGAAAACACAATACAATTCCTTGTTGTTTTTCCCATTCTGCTGGAAATCTTCTATTATCTGTTGACATAAATACGTTCTAATTTAGAAAGTGCAAAGATAAGCATTCGTTAGGATTTTAAAACATCTGAACCAAAATCGTATTTTATTTCACAAAAAATATCCTGCAAAAATTAAGTTAAAGATTAAATAATACATCCTTAATATTTAACAGAGAGGCCAGAATTACTTTTGCAAAAACTAAAAACTAACACATGAAAAATTTATCAATCTCATTTTTAGCAGCTCTTTTTATATTGGCAAGCTGTAACAATGATGAAAATTCGAACAACGAACCAGAAGTTGTTGTAAACGAAAACCCTGGAACTTTTAAAGAAATTGGTTCTATTACAATTGGCGGAGAAGCTGCTGCAGAAATCTCTGCTTATTGCGAGAAAACAAAAAGGCTTTTTACTGTAAACAACAGCGGTGTAAACCAAATTGACGTTATTGATATTGCTGACCCAACAAAACCTCTTAAAGTCGGAAAAATTGATTTAGTTGCTTACGAAGGTGCTGCAAACAGTGTTTCTGTTTTTGACGGAAAATTGGCTGTTGCTTTAGAATCGACTGCTAACAAGCAAGGAAATGGAAAAGTAGTAGTTTTTAATACTTCTGATTACAGTTTAATCAAACAAGTTACAGTTGGTGCATTGCCAGATATGATTACTTTTTCGCCAGATGGAAAATATATCATGACAGCTAACGAAGGCGAGCCAAATACCGATTATTCTCAAGACCCAAACGGAACAATTTCTATTATTGAAACTAGCACTTACAATGTCACGACTTTAGATTTTAGCTCTTTTGCGGGTCAAGCAGAAGCATTAAAAAAAGACGGATTCAGAGTTTCAAAATTTGCAAAGAGTTTCGCTCAAGATATCGAACCAGAATACATTACTATTTCTGACGATTCTAAAACTGCTTGGGTGACGCTACAAGAAAATAATGGCGTTGCAAAAGTAGATTTAACTTCTAAATCTATTACAGCCATTTATCCTTTAGGCTTAAAAGATTATAATACTGCTGAGAATGCAATTGATGTGAGTGATAGCGATAATAAAATCGCCTTTAATCCGTGGAAAGTAAAAGGTCTTTATATGCCAGATGCTATCAGCCATTATACGGTAAATAATATTCCTTATTTTGTTACTGCTAATGAAGGTGATGCAAGAGAATACGCTGCTTACTCTGATGTGAAGCGTATGAAAAACATGACACTTGACGCAACTGCTTTTCCAGATGCTGCTACTTTAAAATTGGATACGAATTTAGGCAGATTAAACCTTGTTACAGACATGGGAGATACTGATGGAGATGGAGATCTGGATCAAATGGTAAGTTTTGGAGGAAGATCATTCTCTATTTGGAATGGAAACACTGGAAAAATCGTTTTTGACAGTAAAAATGATGTGGACAAAAAGACGAATGAAATTGGCACATACGACGATAAAAGAAGTGATGATAAAGGTTCTGAGCCAGAAGCTGTAGTTGTAGCAAAAATGGGAACTCAAAATATTTTATTTGTTGGTTTAGAAAGATCTGATGCGTTTATGGTTTATGATGCTTCAAATCCAACTTCTCCACAGTATTTACAAACTGTAAAAACAGGTGACGCACCAGAAGGTCTATTATTCATTCCGGCTTCAAAAAGTCCTACAAAAAGAAGCTTATTAATAGTAAGCAGTGAAGGAGATGGATCTGTTAAAATTTATCAGCCAGATTTGAAATAATTAATATTTTTTCAAGAGAGCAAAAGGACAAAATGTGAATTTTGTCCTTTTTTTATGCTTTCTATTGTACTTATTTTAACGTATTTACATAATTAAAAGCCAAAAGATGGGAATTATGTAAGGGTATATACAACGCATTCTAAGATTCGACCTCTAATTTTGTTCATGAGTTTAAAATAAAAACAATTTAATTTTTGATATCATGAAAAAGAAATTAGTATCAGCATCCTTATTATTACTATCATTTGCTGCAGGCGCTCAAAATATGGCTACCACTTCTACCAAACCTAACGTAGATCAAGAATACAACAAATGGTCGATCGAACTAAATGGTGGTGTTAATAAACCAACCAGAACAATGACTCCAGGGTATACTACTGAATCATTGAACTTTTTTCACGGAGATTTAGGTGTAAGATATATGTTTAATCCAAAATTTGGTTTAAAATTAGATGTTGGTTACGACCAATTTAAAGAGAAAAAAGACACACCAGACTTTGAAAGCCGTTATGTTAGAGCAAGTTTACAAGGAGTTGTTAACGTTGGACGTGCTTTAAATTTTGAAACTTGGACAAATACAATCGGTCTTTTGGCGCATGGTGGTTTTGGGGTTTCTCAAATTAGTACCGAAACAGGATTTGGAGGACAAGATTACATGGCTCATGGAATTGCCGGTTTAACTGGACAAATTAGATTAAGCGATCGTGTAGCTTTAACAGGAGATCTTACTGGAATTGTAAACGGAAGACAAAACTGGAACTTTGACGGAATGGGCAATACAACAACTGGTTCTTTTGACGGCGTTTTATTGAATGCTTCTGTTGGTTTGACGTTCTACTTAGGAAAAAATCAGAAGCATGCTGACTGGATTGGTGAAGAAGATAGAATTGGTGAATTGGAAAAAAGAGTGGACTTAATCGAAACTGGCCTTATCGATTCAGACAAAGATGGAGTTGCTGATTTATACGATTTAGAACCAAATAGCATTGCAGGAGTTGCTGTTAACACAAAAGGACAATCTATTGATACGAATCAAAATGGTGTACCAGATGAGTTAGAAAGCTATTTAGACAAAACTTACGAAAAGAAAGGCGCTGGAACAGCTACAAACAATACTGTTGAAGAATTAATTAACGGTGGTTATGTAAATGTTTATTTCGATTTCAATTCGTCTAAACCTACAAACGCATCTTTATCAGGCGTAGATTTCTTAGTGAAATACTTGAAAAACAATCCAGGAAAATCAGCTGATATTATTGGTTATGCTGATGAAATTGGAAATTCAAACTACAACACTGAATTATCTAGAAAAAGAGCTGAGGCTGTGAAAAAAGTAGCGGTTAATGCAGGAATTGACGCATCAAGATTGAATGTAATTGCTAACGGAGAAGATACTTCTGTTAACAAAAATTCTAAAGAGGCACGTCAGATCGTGAGAAGAGTTACTTTCCAAGTGAAGTAATACATATAAAGCTAAAAACAAGAAAAGGAGCTGTTTCAAAAAATGAAACAGCTCTTTTTTATTACAAAAATACGATCTTCGGAGAAGCGAAATATTTATAGAAAATAAGAAATGTTTACAATATAAAACTCCAGCGGAGCGACATATTTAGAACATAAGATTTCGCTCCGCTGGAGCTTTTTCCATTTGTACTATTAAAGTTCTATAAATATTTTGCTTCTCCGAAGCTTACAAAAAAAGAGCTGTCTTTTTTGGGACAGCTCTTTTTTTATATAATTTTAATCTAATTATTTATCAATTGCTCTTTTTGTAATATCTCCAAAAGCATCGATTCTTCTGTCTCTGAAGAATGGCCAGTTTTGGCGAACGTTTTCTTGCAAATCCAAATCAACTTCAGCAATTAAAATTTCTTCTTTATCATGAGACGCTTGAGCTAAAATTTCTCCTTGCGGTCCTGCAATGAAAGAAGCTCCCCAGAACTGAATTCCTTCTGTTCCTTCAAGATATTTTTCTAAACCAATTCGGTTAGCTGCTGCTACGAAAACGCCATTTGCTACTGCATGTCCTTTCATAACATTCATCCAAGCACCATATTGGTTTTCTCCGTATTGTTCTTTTTCTTTAGGATGCCATCCAATTGCGGTTGGGTAAAATAAAACCTCAGCACCTTTAAGAGCTGTAATACGAGCTGCTTCTGGATACCATTGATCCCAACAGATTAAAGTTCCAACAGTTCCTTTTTTAGTTTCGATTGCTTGGAAGCCTAAATCACCTGGAGTGAAATAGAATTTTTCATAAAAATGAGGATCGTCTGGAATATGCATTTTACGGTATAAACCAGCTTCTGTTCCATCAGTATCAATGATGTAAGCACTGTTATGATAGATTCCTGCCATTCTTTTCTCAAAGAAAGGAACAATAATTACTACTCCTAATTCTTTTGCCAATTCGCTGAATGCAATAAATGAAGTACTGTAAAGTGGCTCTGCTAATGCAAAATTATCTACATCTTCGCTTTGGCAGAAATAATGACTGCTATATAATTCAGGAAGTAAGATTACCTCAGCACCTTGACTTGCAGCATCTCTTACCCAGCTGATACATTTTTTAAGATTGTTTTCGGCAACATCATTCAGATTTAACTGAATAACCGATATTTTATACTTTCTTTTCGCCATGACATAAAATTTAGAGTGCAAAAATAATACTTTTTAAAGGAATGGCAAAGTGTTGGTAATTGATCCTTACTTTAAGATCATTTGTAACTTGTAAATGCTTCTAATTGCAAATTTACCTCGTCAATAATATTATCCATTTTATAAAAATCCGTTTTAAATATAAAGCTTAAATGATAAATCATTTTTTCATTTGGAATATGATATTGAAAGTTCACTTTTGAAAATTCATCGCTTTTAATGTTATGATACCATTTATCAAATAATTTTTGTCTAAAATCTTGCTTAAAATCTACACTATCACAAACATAATTTAAAATAATATCTGGATTATCTTTAAAATATTCATTTATGATGCTGGTAATTGTAATTTCTATTGATGGATCATTAAAAAATTTTTGATTATTTGCTTCGTAAAAGTCAATGCTATAAAGTTTATTAAAGAAGGCATTTTCAAAATTCATTTTCTGAAAACTGACAAAATATTGCAAACCATGCTTTGTGGTAAAATAAAAAAGAGGGTACAAACCCTCTTCTGAAATATATTGATACATAAAGAAATATTATTTTTTCTTTAATCTTGCTAAAACTTCTTTTCGATGTTGTTCTTTTAAATCAACCATTTTTTTTAGAACAGAAACTGTCTTCTCATTTGGTTTTATGATTATAGTTTTTTCCATAATTGTTTTTGAATTGCATTGCAAATGTAAGAAAAAAACTTGTATTCATTTAATTTAATGGAATTAAAAATTTTACAACCTTTAACAATTCTTACAATTTTATCAATACAAAAAAACCATTTCACATCTGTTTAAAATAAAAACTTCTGCAAAATGGCTTTTCAACCTAAAAAAAATTCAACTAAGTTTGTTGTTATTCAATCACTACTTTTTGAGTAAGAAATTCTGTTTCTGATTTTTTGAATTTGATTTCGAAAGTTCCTTTTACTTTAGATGAAAATTTGTAAACTGTTTTCTTAGGATCCGGCACTTGTTGCGTGCAAACTTCTGATGGGTATTTTGCAATTACTTGAAGACCTTTTTCAGTTCCGATAGTTACTTCCGAGATCTTATCAAATTCAGCACAAGCGTTATCTACTACATACGTTACATCATAGCTTAACTCGTCGTTTACTTTTCCTGTTGCTGGCCCTTTAATTTCGGTTACCAAAGCTGCTTTTGCTGTTGGAGCTGGTGTATTGTTATCATCATCGCTACTACATGAAACAAATCCAATTGATAAAAATAATACTACTAAAACTGATTTTAATCTAAAACTTTTCATATAAAATAATAATTAATTGTTAATTACTATGAAGACGTGAGAAAATTGCTTTGGTTGCTTTCATAAAATGTTAAAAGTTCTCATCAAAACATTAAACTTTTGTAAATCAAAAACTTATTTATTGAAAAAAGATTAAAAAAAACACCATTCTTTCTTATGAAAATAAAAAATTCTAGAATAGTCAAGATCAAAATAATATCCTTTTTCTAGCTTTCACAAGCGGAAAAAGAATAGTCCCGAAGTAATAAAGACGACAAAACTTTTTTCTGAAAATGATTTGGATCAGCTCTTAAAACAAAAAAAAAAACACCAGTGCTAACTGATGTTTTCTTTAATGTATGTTTATTGAATTTTATTAAGCTGTTTTCTTCTTAAAAATCTTTTTGAATAGATTTACAAAAACTAAAACAACAAACCCTAGAGTTAATCCTACCGTAAATTCTTTGATGATAGAAGGGATTTTAATTTCTTCTGACAGATGGTGAAAAAATGGAATGTAATGCACAAATATTCCTCCTGCCACTAAAAGCAATGCAATTGTACCAATTACAGTTAGACCTTTTATAACAAGCGGCAACGCTTTTACTAATAAATTTCCAATAAATCGTGATGGACTTTTTTCGCTTTTGCTATATTTTATAAGCTTATAGCCTGCTTCATCCATACGAACAATAAGTGCTACAATTCCGTACACTCCTATTGTCGCAACTAACGCGATTATCGAAGTTACAATTATCTGCTGTGTCAGCGGTTCTTCTATAACAGTTCCTAATGCTATAATTACTATTTCTACAGATAATATAAAATCGGTTATGATTGCCGATTTTACTTTTCCTTTTTCAATTACTAGAATTTGTTCTTCTGTTAAATCCTCATGGGTAATTCCTTCTGATTCATCGTGCTTGTGCGGAAAGGCAAATTCGTAAATTTTTTCGGCTCCTTCGTAAGCTAAAAACAATCCTCCAAGCACCAAAATTATTATAATTGCAATTGGTAAAAAAGCACTTAGTAAAAATGCAATTGGAAGAATAATGATTTTATTCAATAAAGAACCTTTGCTAATTGCCCATAAAACCGGTAATTCTCTTGAAGATGCAAATCCAGAAGCTTTTTCGGCATTTACTGCCAAATCATCTCCTAGAATTCCAGCCGTTTTTTTTGCAGCAACTTTACTCATTACTGCAACATCATCCATAATTGCTGCGATATCATCTAATAGAACAAAAAAACCTGAAGCCATTTTTTAAATTTATTTTTAGTGATGCGAATCTAGACATTTTGCCTTAATCTTCCCAATAATATTGCATCAAAATTCGTCTTTTTATTCGTAATTTTCTGTAATCTGCTTCTAGTTGCATTGCCCTAGTAAAACCCATAGAATGATGAAAACTATAATAGTTCCGAAACAACCTCCGCCTAATTTTTTAGCACCATATCCTGCCAATAACCCTCTAAAAATATTGTTCATGATCTTTAAATTTTAATTAATAATTTGCTGATTTTTATTTATTTAAAATTCATTCTTTTTTGAGAATATCTTGTTATATGAATTAGATGAAAAGTTTCAAAATTTCGGGCAAAAAAAAGCATCAGCTAAAAAACTGATGCTTTATTACGATTACTTTTTTTTTAAAATTAATCGGTAGAAACATTGTAACCTCTGTTTATCAAAGTTGCTTTATCAAGAATTCCTTGCCCTGTAGGAGGAGCTGGAGGATTTTGACCTTGCAACTGAACATAGCTTTTTGCATTAGGAGAAAAGTTAAGAAGTCGCTGTAAAATTAAATTAACTTGTGAACTAGAAAGCGCGTTTTTATTAAAATTAAGTGATAAATTTTCATCTGTAATCTTTGTTA
Source organism: Flavobacterium tyrosinilyticum (assembly GCF_023656565.1). GTDB lineage: Bacteria > Bacteroidota > Bacteroidia > Flavobacteriales > Flavobacteriaceae > Flavobacterium > Flavobacterium tyrosinilyticum. The sequence goes on along the minus strand of NZ_JAMOKG010000002.1, from coordinate 891,467 downwards.
ACAATGGCAAGTCAATGGAAGTAAGAATTGAATTATTTTGAAAATAAAGCCCTTTGCTTGATGTCAAAATAGGAAATGAAATCGATGTTAAAGATGGATTATTTAAAATTCCAGTGTCGTATGAATGCAATATTTTCAACGCAGGAAATGCAACAGAAGCTAATACTTCATTGTTCCCAACATCTAAATCATTATATACTTCAATAAGATTACTTAAATTAAAGTTTACTAATTTTAAATTATTTTGAATCTTTAAGTTTACCAGCTTTTTTATTGCACTTAAGTCTATAGTTGTAAGATTTGTTGTACTGGTAATGTAGATATTTTCTGTATAAGGGCCAAATTCGGCGGTTATTTGTGCCGCTGCCTGTGCATCTGTAATATCTCCTGTTATTATAATGCTCGTTTTTCCTTGACTTTGACTACTTCCCGCGTACAAAGCATAAGGCACACTTAAAAGCTGACTTGTTCCGCTAATTGTATAATTGGTTCCTCCCTCTGGATCAATTTCTGTTTTAATAAAATGAGTGCCTGCACCCCAATTTATTCCTGCAAAAGTTCCTGTAACTGGTGTTCCTCCACCAATTACTATTGTTGCTAATCCGTTAGGATTTGTTGTGGTAGTTTGAGTTTCGACATAAGATGCTGTTCCTGTTTCAGAGCCGAATAAAACACTTGTTCTGATCCCAATTAAGGTATTGGAGAGCAATGTTCCATCTGTTTTACGAATCACAGATTGATAATTCATTTTCTGTGGTGCTTGCGCAAATAAAATGGTAAAAGAACTTAATAATAAAAACGCTAGAGTAATTTTTCTCATATATTTTTCTGCTGTTTAAAATTTTATTTTTTAATGATTTTAAAAGTTTTGATTGCTTTCGAATTGTTATTTACTGAAAGAAAATAAACTCCTTGCGCCAATCCATGCATAGGTACTTTCGTTTCTGAAGAAGTTATATTAGAAGCTTTTGATAGTATTCGCCCGTTAATATCAAATAAATTATAAGACAAGTCTTCAAATTTATTGTTTACAACTATAAGATTTAGTTCATCAATAACAGGATTCGGAAAGGCTGTCATGACTAAACTAATTTCATCGAATTTGTCATTACTTAGAGTAGCTATTTCGTAAGGTTGCTGAATGCCTTGTTGTGCAGAACCTCCGCTTCCTTTCAATTGTATATCTGCAATTTGCCCAACCGAATAACTTGCTGCTCCGCCAGAGCCAGTGCCTTTGCCTCCAGTAACAACAATGCTTTCTTGTGCGTACGAATTAGTTACAAATGAAATACTGGCAAGAAATAAAATTAGAATTGCCCTTTGGTTTCTTTTCATATATTTGATTTAATAGTTGCGAATCAAATATATACTATTTCTTACATAGAATAAAAGCCTAAAAGGATTAAAACCAATTAAATATTAACAAAAAAAGCACCAGTTAAAAACTGATGCTTTTTTAAGATTAACATTAAAAAAATTAATTAGCGGTCTGGTTTCTAAAAACCAATTGGCCATCGAAAGCATCTAACAAAATGATGCTGTCTGTTGTTATGTTTCCTGCCAGAATTTCTTTTGACAGTTGATTTAAAACTTCTCGCTGAACGACACGTTTTACAGGTCTTGCTCCAAAATGAGGATCGTAACCTTTATCTGCCAAATAAGCAATTGCTTCTGGTGTTGCATCCATTGTAATACCTTGCAATGCCAGCATTTTTGTAACGCTTTTTAACTGCAGCCCTACAATTCTTGAAATATTCTCTACCGTAAGTGGCGTAAACATTACAATTTCGTCAATACGGTTGATAAACTCAGGACGGACAGTTTGCTTCAATAATCCTAAAACTTCGTTTTTCGCAGCTTCTGTTGCTGCTTCTACTCCACCTTTTAGATTTTCAAATTTCTCCTGAATAATATTACTTCCCATATTTGAGGTCATAATAATAATTGTATTTCTAAAATCAGCCAAACGTCCTTTGTTATCCGTCAATCGACCTTCGTCTAAAACCTGTAATAAGATATTAAACGTATCTGGATGTGCTTTTTCGATCTCATCTAACAGCACTACAGAATATGGTTTTCTACGAACAGCTTCTGTCAACTGACCTCCTTCATCATACCCTACATATCCTGGAGGCGCACCAACTAAACGACTCACGCTGTGACGTTCTTGGTATTCGCTCATATCGATACGAGTCATCGCATTTTCATCATCAAAAAGATATTCTGCTAAAGCTTTTGCCAATTCGGTTTTACCAACTCCAGTTGTTCCTAAGAATAAGAATGATCCAACAGGCTTCTTCATATCCTGTAAACCGGCACGGCTTCGACGAACAGCATCACTCACAGCTTCTATCGCTTCTTCCTGCCCTACTACACGTTTGTGCAATTCGTCTTCTAAATGCAATAGTTTTTCTCTTTCTGTCTGAAGCATTTTGGTTACTGGAATTCCAGTCCATTTTGCTACAACTTCTGCAATGTCTTCTCTGGTAACTTCTTCTTTAATTAAAGAATTTCCAGCTTGAAATTCCTGCAATTGTTTTTGCAAAGTTTCCTGACGTTCCTGCGCTTCTTTTATTTTTCCGTAACGTATCTCAGCTACTTTTCCGTAATCACCATCACGTTCTGCACGTTCTGCTTCGTATTTAAAGTCTTCTATTTCATGTTTTACAGCCTGAATTCCGTCAACGATATCTTTTTCCTGTTTCCATTTCGCATAGATTTCGTTTCGTTCTTCTTTCAGGTTGGCCAATTCCATACCCAAAATTTTCAGCTTGCTTTCTTCTTTTTCACGTTTAATAGCTTCAATCTCAATTTCTAACTGCATGATTTTACGATCCAAAACATCCAATTCTTCAGGTTTTGAATTGATCTCCATACGCAATTTAGAAGCCGCTTCGTCCATTAAGTCAATCGCTTTATCTGGTAAGAAACGATTGGTAATGTAACGTTGTGAAAGTTCAACTGCTGCAATAATTGCCTCATCTTTAATTTGAACTTTATGATGCGTTTCATATTTTTCTTTAATTCCACGAAGAATCGAAACCGCACTTTCTGTATCTGGTTCATCAATAAGAACTTTTTGGAAACGTCTTTCAAGTGCTTTATCCTTTTCGAAATATTTTTGATATTCATCCAAAGTCGTAGCACCAATTGCTCTCAATTCTCCACGAGCCAAAGCTGGTTTCAAGATGTTCGCTGCATCCATTGCGCCCTCACCTCCACCTGCTCCTACAAGCGTATGAATTTCATCAATAAACAAAACAATATCTCCGTCTGCAGCTGTAACTTCTTTCACAACCGATTTTAAACGTTCTTCAAATTCTCCTTTATACTTCGCTCCGGCAATCAAAGCTCCCATATCAAGAGAGAAAACGATTTTATCTTTTAAGTTTTCTGGAACGTCCCCGTCCACAATTCTATGCGCTAAACCTTCTGCAATAGCAGTTTTACCAACTCCAGGTTCACCAATAAGCATTGGGTTATTTTTGGTTCTACGAGTTAGAATCTGCAATACACGACGAATTTCTTCATCACGTCCAATAACTGGATCTAATTTTCCTGTACGGGCTAATTCGTTTAAGTTTTTAGCGAATTTATTTAGCGAATTATAGGTTTCTTCTGCCGAAGCCGAAGTTACTCTTTCGCCTTTTCTTAGTTCCTCAATAGCAGCTTTCAAACCTTTTCCTGTAACTCCCTGATCTTTTAAAATCTGAGAGACTTTGCTTTTTGAGTCAAAAATGGCTAAAATTAGATGCTCGATCGAAACATATTCGTCGTTCATTTTTTGTGCAATGATTTCTGCTTCATTCAAAGCTTTGTTTGCGTCTCTAGAAAGCATAACATCTCCTCCAGAAACTTTTGGAAAACTCTGAATTGTGCTATCTAAAATTTGTAAAAACAACGGCACATTTACATTCAATTTTTTCAAAATAAATGGCGCTACGTTTTCGTCAACTTCAAAAATAGCTTTAAAAATGTGTTCATTTTCAATTTGTTGCTGACCATTTCGTTGCGCTAATTGTTGCGACAACTGAATGGCTTCCTGCGATTTGATTGTAAATTTATTTATATTCATATCTTTTGATTTGATTGATTTAACTGTTTAAAATATATAGGATTAAAGTTACGATTTATTGAGGCAAATAGTTCGATCAAATAATTTAACTTTGTATTCGAATAGACAAATTATATTCCACAGTAAAAAAAACAGACAAAAAGACAGTTTAAATTAGTTTTTAACGCTTTTAACACGTCAAAAAGTCATAAAACAAGCCAACTATGAGTTTTTTTAATTCAATCTTCGGAAGTTCAGAGAACTCAGAAGCAGCAAAAAGTAAAGTAAATTGGACAGAATTAACAGATATGCTTCAATTAATGGAAATCGAAGCGATCTCAAATGAAAAACCAGTTGTCATTTTTAAGCATAGCACAAGATGCAGCATCAGCCGAATGGCTTTAAAACAATTTGAAAGAGAATATGATCTTGAAGGTGTTGTTGACGCTTATTTTTTAGACTTAATAGCACACAGAGACATTTCAAATGAAATTGCAAGTAAATTTGGAGTTTATCATGAATCTCCTCAATTGATATTAATCAAAAACGGAAAAGCAGTTTACGATGTTTCGCACAGTGATATTGATGCAGAAGCATTGAAAAGTAAGATCTAAGTTATGAGTTAATTACTTAAACTAAAAAAATTAAAAGCCTGAAATTATTTGTATAATTTCAGGCTTTATTTTTTTACGTCAACTCTAAATTTTAATTCAAATTAGCGCTCAACTCATAATATAACTCATAATTCATAATTAAACTTAAAAACTTCCGTCTGACCCTCCACCGCTGAAACCTCCTCCTCCAAATTCCATTGGAGAAGCTGTCTTAACTTCTGGTTTCATTCCGAAAGTTGAAGCTACAACTAAAGCTTCTGCATTTAATAAACTATCTGAATGGTTTATTCTATCTGGTTTAAAAGTCAGACCGCTTTCTTTTTCTTTTAATTTTCTAATTGAAAAATATGCTATTGCAAATAAAACTACACCGCCAAGCGTAAGTGCTACTTCGATTGGTAAAACCGAATGGTAAAATCGAATGGTATAAATTGAAAATGCAATTGCCAAAAAGCTCAACCAAAGCATTATTCGGCCTTTTGTTTTTAAAGCTTGCACCAAATAAACAATCGGCACAATAAAAGTAAACCCATAAAAGAAAAATGCAAACGGAATATCTGTTCTAGGTTTTACTTCTGTTCCTAAAAGTTCAGCAGAAAGTTCTCTTACAACCAAATAATTACAAGAAAGATAAAACAAAACCAAGCAAAAACTATTTGCCAATAATAATCCGTTGTAATAATAACTTTTGCTGAGATGATTCATCCTCTTTTTTGTCAAAAAATAAAACAATCCTGCAAAAATCATTGCTCCAAATGGCAAAATAGCTTTTCCAATATCTCCAAATTTAAACATTCCGAAAAACAAAAAGGCGGTTGCCGAAATGCAAAATACAAGCATTGATAATACATGCAGATATCTCAAAAACATAAAAAGCGCTCCAACTGCTACAAAAAAAGCAATTACTATTTCATGACCTTCAGTTGTTATTGCTACTGCTGCGCCCAAACATAAAAGAGCATTTAATATAAAAGCATCATCTAAGCCATGATTATGATAATTTTGATTTGCAAGCAATTCTACTCCTGCAAATCCAACTATAGTAAAAATATAGCAGCAGATTTGAAAAAATACATTTTCTGCGCTTAATCCAAATAAAGAAATTGCTCCACAAATTGAACCATACAACAAGCAACCAAGCAAAAAGAAGCCTATTCTAACCAGAATATTACTCTGACCTTTTAAAACGGGCAGTTCTTTTTCTATAAATTTCTTCTGTTCTTTACTAATAAAACCTCCTTTGTACAAAGAATCTGCTTCATCAACCAAAATTTCATTATCTAATAATTGTTTGCTATATACTATCATTCTGCTATCTCTTTATGAAATTTTTTAATCAATTTAATGAACATTACAATCGAACCAACAAAATAAGCTGGCAGTAAGAAAACTAACAATTCCCAAATATCAGAGAAATCAACGTTTTCAAAAATTCTGAACAAAACAATATTTCCACCGATATAAGCATAAACAATCATAAATACATATAGTGACATTGCTTTATATTGGTAGCTCACTTTATAAAAATAATAGGTAGAACCAGCTAAAACTAAAGCAAATATTACCCATGTTAATGTGCCATAACCTGTTAAATTACTAATTGCGGCGATACTTATAATATGCAATGCAAAAGTGAGAAAAACTAAACTAAAATGAATTTTAAGTGAAATTCGACTACTGTAGATCGTCCATAAAATAAGTAAAACTCCCAACATTACTGCTGAATAGCTCAAACTTTGGCTCGCATACAAATTATTGCTGTCATTAAATATATCTTGTGGCGTAACCGAAAGTCCCACATAAGCCGCCAGACCCGTAATTGCAATCGTTAAAACACTTCTATTATCAAAATAATAAGCACAAAAGAAACTTACAACAGTGGGAACCAAAGTCGCTAATCCGTAATGTTCTCCAAAAGGTTTATATTGAAACTGAAGATATCCGATAAAAATACAAGTCAAGATATTGCCCGCCAAAACCAGATATTCTAAAACAGGATGCTCAAAAGTTGTTTCTGTTTTCTGAAAACCTTTAGAATGCTTGAAACAATAAAAAAAGCAGACTGCAATCACAATTAAAAGCAACGATAGAATAGCGATGTGTCCTATAGTATCAATATTTTCATAAATCAAAACTCCAATTCCTGAAGTAAATAATAATACTGATAAATAAAGGAATAACTTTAATTCTGCATTTAACGAAAAGATATTTAGGCTTCGATAGGTTTTCACTTCTTCTAACTGGTTTTGTGTGATTAAACCTTTCTCGAAAAGATGAAGAACAGACTGATCTTTGAATTTTTCCATTGGTACGTTTTAAACTGGTACATCAAATATATGTATTTAGCATGAATTTTCTCCTTTTACTTTAAAACCTTTCCTGTTTTCTAAAACATCTCTACAGATCGTATTACAATTAAATAGTGTAAAAACAACACTTATAAATCTATAAATCAAAACTTTAAAACATAAATATTTGAAAAATTAATTTGAAATTCTTTTAATTCTTTTACATTTGTGCAATCGATTACATTGACTATTAAACCACAAAAAACCACACTTAAATGAAAACGAAACTTATTGCATTGGCCTTACTTCTGCCTTGCTCCTTTCTGTTTGCACAAAACTATTTTATGAGTGCGCCAGAAGGATTTGGAGCTTCTGCCACTGGCGGAGGAAGTGCAACTCCTGTAACAGTAACTACTTTAACCGATTTAACAGCAAAATTAAAGCTGACTACTCCACAGGTTATTTTAGTTTCAGGAACTATAAATTGTTCCTACACCAGCCTCCTAGTAAATGACAAAACCATTATTGGTCTTCCTGGTGCTAGATTAGTCAATCTGGATCAAACTGCTACGGGTTCTGGAATTTTAAGTTTAAAACCGGGATCAAATAATATTATCATTAGAAATCTAATTTTTGAAGGACCTGGTGCGTATGATGTAGACGGACGTGACAATCTTACCTCAGAAGCTACTAATCTTTGGGTAGATCATTGCGAATTTCAAGACGGAATGGACGGGAATTTTGATAATAAAGGCGCTGCTGATAATATAACGGTTTCTTGGTGTAAATTTATTTATTTGAAAGCACCGAAAGCTGGAGGCTCTGGCGGAGCAGATGATCACCGTTTTTCTGATTTAGTTGGTTCTTCTAAAACTGATGCTCCCTCTGACGGACATTATAGCATCACTTTTAAAAACTGTTATTGGGCTGAAGGTTGTAAAGAAAGAATGCCTAGAGCAAGAAATGCCGAACTTCATATTTTAAACTGTTACTACAATACATCCGTTTCGGGTTCACTTGCAATTGGTTTAGGCGGTGGAAGCAACAACACAACTTGCTATGTAGAAGGTACTGATTTTGCCAAAATTGGAACAGCTTTTAAAAACTATGTGAGCACAGATGGCGGAACAATTGGAGTTGCTTTTACTGATTGTCTGAATGCGCCAGCAAATTCAGGAACTACAGCATCAAAACCTTCTTACACCTATAGTGTTTTGCCAATTGCAAATGTTGCTGGATTTATTTCAAACGCTTCTTGCGGAGCTGGAGCAACGCTTCAAGTTACTGCTCAAGGCGCTTTATCTACGAGCTGCAACAATTTGGGCCTAAATGATAATGTAAACAATCTAGATTTAAAATATTATCCGTCAGTTATCAATCGTCTTTTGAATATTGATTTTTCAAGTTCAGATAATGGTTTGGCACAAGTTGATCTTTTTTCTTCTAATGGCGCAAAAGTATATTCAAATTCCAAAAATGTTTCTCCTGATGAAAAACTAGAATTGAATGTTGGAAATCTTGCTAAAGGAATTTATGTATGCAAAGTTCAAATCGAAAACCGAAGCAAAACTTTTAAACTGGTAAAAAACTAAATTTACACCATAAAAAAAGGTCATTGAAAAATCAATGACCTTTTTACATTTTATATCTTACTTTTCACACTCACTTAAAAAGCAGCTTTCATTTTATCTTTAATCGCATCAAGACATAAATTATTAATACTGCCTTCGTGTGTATGTTTAGTTTCTTTTGGAGATTTGTATGTTCCTGATTCCAATTGTTCTGCAACAGCTTTATAAGCATCTCTAAACGGCATTCCTTCCACCACCATTTCGTTTAAAGTATCTACAGTAAACAAATAATCGTATTTTATATCTTCTAAAATATGATCTTTTACTGTAATATCTTTTATTGAAAATATTGCAATATCCAAACAAGATTTTAAAGTTTGAATCGCTGGAAATAAACCTTCTTTTAAAAGCTGCAAATCTCTGTGATAACCGCTTGGAAGATTATTGGTAATTAAAGTGATTTCGTATGGAAGTGCCTGAATCTTATTGCATTTTCCTCTGATCAATTCGAAAACATCTGGATTCTTTTTATGAGGCATAATACTAGAACCCGTTGTAAGATGTGCCGGAAGACCAATAAAATCAAAGTTTTGGCTCATATATAAACAAACGTCCATCGCAAATTTTGACAACGTTCCTGCAACGCTTGTCATAGCAAAAGCAACCGTTTTTTCTGCTTTTCCACGGCTCATTTGTGCTGCAACTGCATTGTACTTTAAGGTTTCAAAACCTAATTCTTTTGTTGTAAATGTTCTGTTGATTGGAAATGAACTTCCATAACCTGCAGCAGAACCCAACGGATTCTGATCTACAATTTTAGAAGCTGCGTTCAACATCGTAATATCATCAATTAAACTTTCCGCGTAAGCAGAAAACCACATTCCGAATGACGATGGCATCGCGATTTGTAAATGCGTATATCCTGGCAATAAAACATTTTGATGTTTTTCTGCCGATTCCATCAATAAATCAAACAAAGTTTTTACTTGTTCTTTTATTGCTTTTAATTCGTCTTTTAAATACAAATGAACGTCTACTAAAACCTGATCATTACGAGAACGCGCGGTGTGGATTTTCTTTCCTGCATCGCCTAGTTTTACGGTTAGAAGATATTCAATTTTAGAATGTACGTCTTCAAAACTGTCTTCGATTTCGAAATTTCCAACTACAATATCAGCAATGATTTCGTTTACGGCATCAACTAAAGAAGTTGTTTCTTCTTGCGTTAATAAACCAATCTGTCCCAGCATTTTGGCGTGAGCAATTGAACCTAAAGCATCGTATTTTGCTAAAACCAAATCCAGTTCACGGTCATTTCCTACTGTGAATTGTTCGATTTGTTTATCTGTTGGTATTCCTTTTTCCCAAAGTTTCATAGGTCATGTTTTTTTTCGCCACGAATTCACGAATTATTTTTTCAAATCTTTGCGATTATTTTTTTCGAATTAATTCGAATTAATATCTGATTTAGATAGTAAAAAATTAATTCGTGAATTCGTGGCGGTTTTTCTTTTCTTATAATTTAAAGAAATCAGTTAGTATCTTGATATACAAGTCGACTCCTTCTTCAATTTCATTTACAAAAATAAATTCGTCAGCTGAATGCGAACGCAACGTTTCTCCTGGCCCTAGTTTTAAAGACTGACAGCTTAAAACCGATTGATCTGAAAGTGTTGGCGAACCATAAGTTGTTCTTCTTAATGCAATTCCAGCTTGAACCAAACCGTGTGCAACTGGAATAGATGAAGCGTTTAAGTGCATTGATCGTGGCGTTACCTCGGCATTTACATTGGCTTTTACGACTTCTAAGATTTCTGCATTTGTATAGCGGTCTGTTACACGAATATCTACAACCAAATCACATTCTGATGGTACAACATTATGTTGTTTCCCTGCGTTAATTTGTGTTACAGTCATTTTTACTGGACCTAAAACGTCTGAGATTTTATCGAATTTATAGTTTTTAAACCATTCCATTACAGGAATTGATTTGTATAAAGCATTATCGTCGTTTTGATGCGCGGCGTGGCTTGCGGTTCCTTTTACTTTTACGTCTAAAACTAATAAACCTTTTTCTGCAACAGCTAGTTGCATTAAAGTTGGTTCTCCAACAATTGCGCAATCTAATTCTGGCAAGCTTTTTAAAACGCTGTTTAATCCATTTTTTCCGCTGCTTTCTTCTTCGGCGGAAGCCACAATTACAATATTGTGTGATAGGCTTTGATTTTCGTAAAAATGAACAAAAGTCGCTAATAATGATACTAGACATCCACCTGCATCATTACTTCCTAAACCGAATAGTTTTCCGTCTTTTTCGATTGCTTTAAACGGATCGTTGGTATACGCTTGATTTGGTCTTACAGTATCGTGATGTGAGTTAAGTAAAAGTGTTGGTTTGTTTTCGTCGAAATATTTGTTGAAAGCCCACACATTATTGTTTTCTCTCTTGAAAGGAATTTCATTCTGATTGAACCAATTTTCGATTAAAAGTGCCGTCTGATCTTCTTCACTTGAAAATGAAGGGGTTTCGATTAAGCTTTTTAATAAACTAATTGCTTCCTGGGTAAGCGTATCTATATTTTTCATTTTTGTTAGGTTCTGAGATGCTAAGATTCTGAGATTCTAAGTTTTTTTTAAGCAATGACTTTACTAAATCTTAGCCAGAAAATTAATTGGCGCAAATTTCTAAAATTAAATCCTAAAAGTACTGTGCCGCTTCGTTTTTTTGCCACTATTTGCACATCTTTTCACAAATTATCTTTTTGTTACAGGATTTAAAATCAAAATAAACTTTTTCATGTACGTCTAGAATTATTTTCTCTTTTAACAGAAAAAATTAGAGTCAATTTGTGGCAACATTTTTTATAATGTAATCGTTGTATGCGGAATATCTGAATTTTGAAGCATTTTGTGATGTCCGATTTTGATTTTCTGTACACCTCTTGACAAACTATTAAAACAGTTATCCAGTTTAGGAATCATTCCAGAATGGATTACTTTTTCTTCTTTTAGCTTATTGTATAATGCTTCATTGATTTCAGTAATTACAGACGAATCGTCTTCTGAGTCCTGCAAAACGCCTTGTTTTTCAAAACAATAGGTCAGCGTAACATCAAAAACTTCTGATAATGCAATTGATAATTCGCTCGCAATCGTATCAGCATTTGTGTTTAACAATTGTCCGTTTTTGTCGTGTGTAATCGCGCAGAAAACAGGAACAACTCCAGCTTCTAATAAAGTAGCTAATAATTTAGTGTTCACTTGTTTTACATCACCTACAAATCCGTAATCAATCGTTGGGTGATTTCTTTTTGTTGATTGAATTAAATTGCCATCAGCTCCTGAAAAACCAATTGCGTTATTGTGTTTTGCCTGTAATTGCGCCACAATATGTTTATTGATTTGTCCGGCATAAATCATGACCACAACGTCCAGCATTGGAGCATCTGTAATTCGGCGGCCATCAATCATTTGCGGAACTAAACCAATACTCTGCGCCATCTTTGTAGCCGATTTTCCACCGCCGTGAACTAAAACTTTATAGCCTTCAATTTTAGAGAAATCGGTTAAGAATTGTTCTAATTCTGCTGGATTGTCGATGATGTTTCCACCTATTTTTATTACTGATACGTTCATTATTTTTAAGGTTCAGAGAGACAAAGTGACAAAGTTTCAAAGTTTTTTTAGCAAGGTTGCAGCCTCTGTCACTTTGTAACTTTGTTTCTTAGTCACTTAAATTTACATTTTCTTCAAAATCTTTTGTAAAACTAATTGTGCTGAATACGTTCTGTTATTAGCTTGTTCGATTACGATTGAATTTTCTCCGTCTAAAACTTCGTCACTTACAATTACGTTACGACGAACAGGAAGACAGTGCATAAATTTTCCGTTGTTTGTTAGAGCCATTTTTTCGGCTGTAACGGTCCAATTTGGATCGCTGTTGGTCACTTTTCCGTAATCGTTGAAATTACTCCAGTTTTTTACGTAAACGAAATCTGCATTTTCAAACGCTTTATTTTGATCGTATTCGATTTTACAGTCTTTTGTGATTTCTGGACTTAATTCGTAACCTTCTGGATGTGTGATTACAAAGTCCATGTCTTTTTGCATTTGCATCATTTCTACGAATGAATTCGCAACCGCCTGAGGCAACGCTTTTGGATGCGGCGCCCAAGAAAGAACCACCTTTGGTTTTTCTTTGTGTCTAGGTTTGAATTCTTCCATTGTAATCGCATCTGCTAATGACTGCAAAGGATGACGAATAGCACTTTCCATGTTTACAATTGGTACGGTAGCATATTTCAAAAATCCTGAAATTACGGTTTCCTGATAATCTTTTTCTTTATCAACCAAACCTGCAAAAGCACGAATAGCAATAACATCGCAATATTGTGAAACTACTTCTGCCGCTTCTTTAATATGTTCTGAAGCACCAGAATTCATTACAGCTCCATCTTCAAATTCTAATGTCCATCCTTCGTTGGTAAAGTTCATTACCATTACGTTCATTCCTAAGTTTAAAGCCGCTTTTTGTGTACTCAAACGCGTTCTTAAACTTGGGTTGAAGAATAACATTCCAAGAGTTTTATTCTTTCCTAAACTTTGATTTTTAAGTGGATTCTTTTTGATTTTAATCGCACTTTTTACCCATTTTGATAACGAGTTGATGTCTTTTATTGAGATATAGTTCATTTGTTTTACCTTTGTTTTTGTTTTTATTTTGTAATGTCTAAAATTAGACACGGATTATACTGATTCGCTATCGCGAAGACGCGGATTGAGACGGATTTTTTATATCCTTACTTTTTTGATATTCTCAAAAATTTTTCTTCTAAACTCTGGTTTTGTTCCAAAATTTAAAAGTAAACCTACCTCACAATCCGTACCACGTAAATAGTTTAAAATTTGATTTTCAAATTCTGCTACTATACAATCTGCTGCTTTTAATTCTAAAATAATTAAATCTTCCACTACCAAATCTGCATAATACTCGCCTACTTTTATTCCTTTATAATATACGATGATTTTCTTCTGTGCTTCAACGTTAAGCCCTTTATTCTTTAATTCTAAATACAATGAATTTTGATAAACTCTTTCTAAAAATCCATATCCCAACTCATTATAAACTTCATAAAAAGTTTTAATAATAACTTCAGTCAACTCTTGGTGCAATAATTTCATAAAATAAATTTGAATGAAATATACTACATAAAATTTAAAACTAAATATAAAATCCGTTTTAATCAGCGTCTTCGCTATAGCGAATCCGTTTCATCCGCGTTCTATTTATACAATCTTAGTAAAAGGAATCTCATCCTTCAATGCTTTTAAAATAAAATTATCATTCAATCCATTGACAATCCAGGTTTCGATATTCGCTGCTTTTGCGATTCCTGCTGCTTCTATTTTAGATTGCATTCCTCCTGTTCCATGTGATGATTTTGATTCGCCGATTTCTTTTTCTAGCGACTTCAAATCATTAACCAATTTTATTGTTTCTGGAATTTCATCGTGAATAGAATCTTTCGTATAAATTCCGTTTGTATTGGTCGCAATTATCAAAATATCAACATTTAAAAGAACCGCTGTTAAAGCTGCTAATTTGTCATTATCTCCAAACCGAATCTCATCTGTGGCAACGGTGTCATTTTCATTGATAATCGGAATGTAATTGTTTTTAACTAATACATTAATGGTATTTACAATATTCTTTTTGGTCTGTTCTTTCTCGAAATCAGAATAAGAAAGTAAACACTGCGAGGTATTTAATCCTAAATCCTTAAAATTTTCATTGTAAATCCGCATTAAATGAGGCTGTCCAATAGAAGCCAAAGCCTGTTTTACAAAAACATCCTTGTCTTGATTATCCAGCTTTACAAACTGCTTTGCCGCCGCAATTGCTCCAGAACTCACTATGATAAATTCATATTCATCGTTTAAAGCTGCAATCTGTATTCCAAGGTCTTCAATCTTTCCCCGCGAAATATGATTGGTTTCTTTGGTTAAAGTATTACTTCCTATTTTTAATAAAATCCGTTTCTTACTCATTGTTGTTGTTTTGCTGCGATTTTTTAACCGCAAAGTGCGCAAGGTTTTTTTATTGTGTGTGTTTACAAAACGCTAAGTTCGCAAAGCTTCATCTATAGTTAAATTTCAATAAATAAATTCCAAATTCAAATAATCTGAAATCAAAAATCGTTAATCATCAATCTAAAATCTGAACTCTAAAATCTACAATTATCGTATTTGTCCTTCTCCGTACACGTACCACTTATTGGTTACAAGATGCTGTAAACCAATTGGGCCTCTTTGGTGCAATTTATCAGTACTTATAGCTAATTCTCCGCCAAGACCAAATTGTCCTCCGTCTGTAAAACGGGTTGAGGCATTTTGGTATACTGCAGCGGCATCTACTGCTTCCATAAATTGTTGTGCCGCATCATTATCTCTTGTAATAATTGCTGCAGAATGTCCTCCACAATATTTATTAATCATATCAATTGCATGATCCTGAGAATCGATTGTTCCAATGACAATTTTGTAATCTAGAAATTCTTCATACCAAATATCTTCGTTTTGAAGCGTTTTGGTATTTTCGAAATTTGCTAAAGATTTATCGACAATAATTTCCACTTTTGCTTCTATTAAAGCCTCAATCAGCATTGCTGTGAAGCCTTCAAAATTAGGAAGTTTCGAATCTATTAAAACTTTATCCAAAGCATTACAAGCTGAAATTTTAGCTGTTTTGGCATTTAAAATTACTTTTAAAGCCAAATCTTTATCTGCTTTTTCATGAACGTAAACAAAATTATTTCCTCGTCCGCTTACAATTACAGGACACGTTGCATGTGCTTTTACAAACTCAATTAGTTTTTCGCCGCCTCTTGGAACTATTAAATCAACTTTTTGAGTTGGTTTTTCTAAGAAAGCCTGAGTTTCTGTTCTGTTGTAATTCAGATACTCCACCCAGTCTTTTGAAACTCCATTTTCTTCTAAAGCTTTGTGCCAAAGACTTACGATTTTCAAATTTGATTTTAAAGACTCTTTTCCTCCTTTTAATAAAATCTTATTTCCGGATTTAAAAGCAATTCCGCCTGCTTCGATTGTTACATCTGGGCGGGATTCGTAAATAATTAAAATCGTTCCGAAAGCAGCGGTTTTATTGATAACTTTTATTCCATTATCATGAGTAAAATGAAAACGCTCAACGCCAACGGGATCCTCTTGAGAAGCTAATTGGTTTAATGATAAAATCATTTCGTCAACTTTTTTATCATCTACTTTTAAGCGTTCTTCCATCGCTAAATCTGAGCCGTTGTAATCAGCAAGATCTTCTTGATTGGTCAAGATAATCTGATTCCGCTCCTGCTCGACCAGCTTTGCCATAGACCGCAAAACCGCATTGCGTTTTTCAATTGATAATGGATTCATAATTTCTAGTTGGTTGGTTGTTTTTCGGTTGTTTCTTTTTATCGAAACTTATTGATACCTAACAGGTTTTTGAAACCTGTTAGGATATTATACTTTGTGTTTCTAAACCTGACGGGCTTTAAAAACCCGTCAGGTTTAGGTAATGAGAATTAGTTTTTTAATTCTTCTAAACTTTCTTTTAAAGCTTTTACAAACGTATCAATATCAGCTTTTTTCACAGTAAGCGGCGGTAAAATTCTTAATAGATTTTTATTGTTGGCACTTCCTGTAAAAATGTGTTTTTCGATGATTAATTTCTTTCTTAAAGCTGCTACATCAAAATCAAACTCCACTCCAAGCATCAATCCTTTTCCTTTTACTTGTTTGATTCCGTCAACTTCTTTGATTGTCTCTAAGAAATATTCATAAACTTCGTTTACATTTTTCTGTAAATCTAGTTTTTCAATTACATCTAAAACCGCAATTCCCGCTGCACAGGACAAATGGCTTCCGCCGAAAGTCGTTCCTAATAATCCAAAACTTGCTTCGAATTTTGGAGAAATTAAAATCGCTCCAACAGGAAAACCGTTCCCCATTCCTTTTGCTACCGAAATAATATCAGCGTTGATTCCGTGGTGTTGAAAAGCAAAGAATTTCCCGCTTCTTCCGTATCCTGATTGTACTTCGTCTAAAATCAAAACAACATCGTGTTTTTTACATGATTTTTCTAATGCTTGAAAAAACTCAGTTGTTCCTTGGTCTAAACCTCCAACTCCTTGAATTCCTTCAATAATTACAGCTGTAACATCGCCTTTAGCCAATTCAGCTTCAACTAATTCGATTTGGTTTAAAGGCAAAAACGTAACTTCTTGTTGGGCATTTAATGGCGCAACTATTTTCTTATTATCAGTAACAGCAACGGCTGCAGAAGTTCTTCCGTGGAAAGAATTATCAAAAGCCACAACTCTTGATTTTCCATTGTGGAAAGAAGCTAATTTTAAAGCATTTTCATTGGCTTCGGCACCAGAACTGCATAAAAACAATTCATAATCTTCAAGACCAGAAAGCTTTCCTAATTTCTGTGCCAATTCAACCTGTAAAGGATTCTGAATCGCATTTGAATAAAACCCTAAATGGTCTAATTGATTCTTCAATTTTGCTACATAATCCGGCTGTGTGTGTCCGATAGAAATCACACCATGTCCGCTGTATAAATCTAAATATTCTACTCCTTTGTCGTCTGTAATTGTACAATCAATTGCTTTTACAGGAGTTATGTCGTATAATGGGTAAACGTTGAATAAGTTCATGTGTTTTTTGTTTAAAGTTTCAGGTTTCAGGTTTCAAGTTACGCTAGAGAACGTGAAACTTGAAACTTAAAACCTGAAACAAATTTTTTCTAAAATCCGCTTGGTTTCAAATGTAAACCTGTGCTTTCTTCTAATCCGAACATTAAATTCATGTTTTGAATTGCTTGTCCTGAAGCACCTTTGGTTAAGTTATCTATAATCGATGTTATGAGAACCCGGTTTCCTTTTTTCAATAAACTAATGATACATTTATTCGTTTGCACCACTTGTTTCATGTTGATGTTTGTTGTGGTAATGGTTACAAAAGGCTCGTTTTTATAAAACTCTTCGTATTTGGCAACCAATTGCTCCAAACTATCATCACATAATGTATATAAAGTTGCAAAAATTCCTCTTGGAAAATCGCCTCTGTTCGGAATAAAAAGCAATTCGCTATCAAAATCGTCTTGTAATTGAACTAAACTTTCTGAAATCTCGCCTAAATGCTGGTGTTCAAAAGCTTTATAATGCGACATATTATTGTTTCTCCAACTGAAATGAGAAGTTTCTGAAAGACTTACTCCTGCACCTGTGCTTCCGGTTGTCGCATTAATATGAACATCATTATTCAATAAATTATGTTCTGCTAAAGGCAATAAAGCCAATTGAATAGCCGTTGCGAAACAACCTGGATTTGCGATATAATTTGCTTTTTTGATTTCGGCTTTATTGATTTCAGGCAATCCGTAAACGAAATCTTTTCCTTCGAAATGAGCATCTTTATTCAATCTGAAATCATTTCCTAAATCGATGATTTTAGTATGACTTGCAAACTGATTTTCTTTCAAAAATGAAATCGATTTTCCGTGACCTAAACACAAGAAAACAACGTTCACATTTGGATTTATTTCAGCTGTGAAATTCATTTCGATATCTCCCATCAAATCGTGGTGCGCTACAGAAAGCGGTTTCCCAGCGTTTGTTGTACTGTAAACAAAATCAATGTTTACTTTTGGGTGATACATTAAAATTCTGATGAGTTCTCCGGCTGTGTAGCCCGAACCACCAATAATTCCTACATTAATCATGATCTAATTTGTTTACAGATGAGAATATGTTTTGTGCATTTCCAAGAATCTTGATAAATCCTTTTGCATCATCAGATGTCCATGCATTGTTCATTTCTCCGTATTGACCAAAACCTGTGTTCATCAAATCGTTTTCAGATTCGATTCCGTCAAGTGAGAAATGATATTGTTTTAAAGAAACAGTTACCGTTCCATTTACTGTTTTTTGCGTGTCTTGCAAGAAAGTTTCAATGTTTCTCATCACTGGATCTAAGAACTGACCTTCGTGAAATAACATTCCGTACCAGTTTCCTAATTGTTCTTTCCAGTATTGCTGCCATTTTCCAAGCGTATGTTTCTCTAATAAATGGTGCGCTTTGATGATAATTAACGGAGCAGCAGCTTCAAAACCAACTCTTCCTTTAATTCCGATAATTGTATCTCCTACGTGAATATCTCTACCAATTGCATAAGCACTTGCCAGCTTTTCTAGAGCCACAATATTATTTGAAGGTTTATCTGTTTTTCCGTTTAAACCAACTAATTCTCCTTGTTCAAAATGAAGAGTCACTTTCTCTTCTCCTTCTTTTTGCAATTGCGAAGGATAAGCTTCGCTTGGCAATGGCTGACTTGAAGTTAAAGTTTCTTTCCCTCCAACGCTTGTTCCCCAAAGTCCTTTATTGATAGAATACTGTGCTTTTTCCCAAGAATAGTGAACTCCGTTTTGAGCTAGATAATCCACTTCTTCTTGTCTTGACAATTTTAAATCTCTAATTGGTGTAATGATTTCAATTTCTGGAGCAATAGTTTGGAAAATCAAATCGAAACGAATTTGGTCGTTTCCTGCACCAGTACTTCCGTGAGCAATTGCAGTTGCTCCTACTTTTTTCGCATATTTTATAGCTTCAATTGCTTGAAAAATACGCTCTGCACTTACTGATAATGGATATGTATTATTTTTTAATACATTTCCGAAAATCAGGTATTTTATAGCTTTATCGTAATATTTGTCTAAAATCGTTAAGTTGGCGTGCTGTGCACTTCCTAACTCATAAGCTCTTTTTTCAATAGCTGATAATTCTTCTGCACTAAATCCTCCTGTATCAACAAGAACGGTATGAACTTCATAACCTTTTTCGTTTTTTAAATATTTCAAACAATACGAGGTATCTAATCCTCCGCTATAAGCTAATACTACTTTTTTCATTTTTTATAATTTAGGCTAATACTTTCGTATATAGCAGTTTGAGATTTCTTTTTAATTAAATTTTGAATAAAAAAACAAATGATAATAATTTGTTTAAGAACAAAGCCTGTTTGATTTTTTTAAGTCTTCTTAAAACAGCCTCGTTAAAAGGATGTCTCGGCTGTGTTTTTTGTTTTTCTTTAGGGTCGTATAACATTCCCGTACAAAGACACATTTTGTTTTCTTTGCTTTGTAAAATTGGGAAGTTAGTACAGGTTTTACAGCCCGCCCAAAAACTTGGATCGGTAGTCAATTCTGAGAAAGGAACTGGTTTATAACCAAGTTCAGAGTTAATTTTCATAACCGCCAAACCAGTTGTGATTCCAAATATCTTAGCATCTGGAAACCTTTTCAAAGAATAATCAAAAACTTTGGATTTTATTTTTTTGGCCAAACCATGACTTCTATAATCTGGATGTACAATTAATCCTGAATGAGCGACAAATTTTCCGTGCTGCCAGCTTTCTATGTAACAAAAACCTGCAAACTTTCCATCAGCCAAAGCAATCATTGCATCACCGTTTGCCATTTTTTTCTGAATGTACTCAGGAGTCCTTTTAGCAATCCCCGTACCTCTTAATAAGGCAGACGATTCTATCGTATCGCAGATTTCCTGCGCATACTTAAAGTGTTCTTCTTGAGTTACAACAATAGAGATCTTCATTTCAATTATTGAAGTTAGAGTTAAAAATTAAAGCATATTGATTCGCTTGAAATCCAGAATTGAATCCAATAAAATTAAGCATAAAAGAAGTAACTTCCTCAAAACCAAAACATTGATTAAGAAAATTTACAAAATAATAAATACTTTTAGGATGCGTTTGTCCAATGGACAAATTATGTGATTTCAAAATGAAAAATGGATATGAATAAATATACGGCTATAAAACTCAGTTAACACTATAGAGATAGTGTCCGTACTTCGGGAGAAGTATTCGGTGAGTTTGTCCGTGACAAAGAAGTTATATGTAAACTTATTTTATTCATCGGTGCAAAAGTACATTATTTTTTTATTTACAAAACAAAAAATTAAAATTCTAACATTTTTTTTAGGTTTTGTTAATATATTCAAAAATAAAAACCCGGTAATTATTTCTAATTACCGGGTTTTAAACAGGTTATACCTATATGATTTTTACTTCTTAGTAAATTGCATTATTTGTCCGTTATCTAAAATTGTCATGTCAAACGCATTTTTAGCTTCATTAAATTTAAATTTTAATCCCGCTCTTTTCGATTCAAATGTGTCTTTTTCATTTGGAACAGGATCTAAAGAAAAATTAGGATAATTTGGAAGCTCAGCTGTTAAAACACTATTTCTATCAACCAAATTAATAGTTAGAGGAGATTTAGCTGTAACATAAGTACCTAAATACCCATCTATTATAAGCGCTTTCTCTACTATACCTTTTCCTGCAGTCCAAACATTATTAGATTCGTTATAATCTGGAAAAGCATGATCTGGATCAAGAGTTATAGTTTCAATTTCTTCTGTTGAATTATGTTTGAAAGACCAGCTGTTATTGCGCTGCCAGATTTCTACCGGAAGATTAACTCTTGTCACTTTTCCACTTTTTGTTTTTACATCCAAAACAATTGGCATCGGCATTTTTTCAAAATTCTCAACTGTTATAATCACTCCTTTCGAAGGATCGTTTTTCACATATTTAATTGAGTTGATTCCTTGATCGAATCTCCAATTGTTTACATACCAGCTTCTCCAGAACCAGCTTAAATCTTCACCAGCCACATTTTCCATCGATCTAAAGAAATCATCTGGCTGTGGATGTTTGTAAGCCCAACGCTCAATATAAGTTCTAAAAGCAGCATCAAAACGCTCTTTTCCTAAAACCTGTTCTCTTAAAAGAACCAGACCTGCACTTGGTTTAAAATAACACAACATACCAATATTCTTTTCTTTCATGTTATCAGGAGAACTCATGATAGTTTCTAAATCAGGACGCGTGAAAGATTCTGCTTCTTGATGCAAATCTGTTGGCTGTTCTTTGTACTCTCCATTATTGAATGCAGCAGTGCTTAACGAATTGATAAAAGTATTAAATCCTTCATCCATCCAAGCAAATAATCTTTCATTAGAACCAACAATCATTGGGAACCAAATATGTCCAAATTCGTGATCTGTAACTCCCCATAAATCTGCTCCTTTAGATTTCCATCCGCAAAAAACAATTCCGGGATATTCCATTCCTCCTTCATTACCTGCAACGTTTGTAGCTGCTGGATAAGGATATTCGAACCATTGCTTAGAATAATGTTCGATTGAAGCTTTCACATATTCTGTAGAACGTCCATAAGCACCTTGCCCATCACTTTCAACTGGATAAGCAGACAATGCTAATGATTTTTTACCGCTTGGAAGGTTAATTTTAGCTCCATCTAAAATAAAAGCTGGAGAAGATGCCCAAGAAAAATCACGTGCATTTTTGATTTTATAATGCCATGTTTTTTCAGTTCCTGAGTTATTATTTGCTGTTGCATTAACTTCATCAGCAGTACGGATCATGACTGTTTTATCACTGTTTGAAGCGTCTTTATATCTTTTTAATTGCTCAGCAGAAAATACTTCCTGACCGTTTAGCAATTCTCCAGAAGCTACAACATAGTGATTTCCTGGAACTGTAAGTTTCACATCAAAATCTCCATATTCTAAGTAGAACTCAGATGCTCCTAAATACGGTGCAGTATTCCAACCACGAACATCATCATACACACACATACGTGGATACCACTGTGCAATCGTGAAGATTTTTCCGTTTTTTGTTTCCAAAACTCCCATTCTATCAGACCCCTCGAAAGGCGCGATGAAAGAAAATTCGATTTTAACTTTTACAGAACCTCCTTTTGCAGCTAATTCTTGTGGAAGGAAAATCTGCATTCTTGTATCTGTAATTATATATTTAGCAACTGTTTCTGTTTTAGTTTTTCCACCAGTAATTACTTTTACAGATTTAATTTTATTTCCACCATCAAAAACCTGTCCTTGAGCACCATTACGGCTTCCTGTTAAGGGCACAACAGCATTTCCTCTAGAGTCATCTTTAAATAAATTCTGATCCAAATTCAGCCAAAGAAAACCTAATTTATCAGGGCTATTATTTGTATAAGTAATCTCATCTGTCCCTACAATCTCATTTGTAGTTGCATTCAGTTTTGCTGTGATTTGATAATCGGCTCTGTTTTGCCAGTACTCTACTCCTGGCTGCCCACTAGCTGCGCGGGTTGAAGTACCGTTTTTGGTGTAAAAATGAGGTCCAAAGGCATCATGATAATTGTAATTGTTTACTGGATTTGCTGCTGTAGCTGGCGGAGTTTGCTGCGCCCAAACTGAAGAAATCCCAAAAAATAAAGCCGCGGTTAAAATGGCTTTTGCAGATTGCTTTTTCATATTTTTTAGCTGTTTATGTAGCAAATTAATGAAAAAAAAAGCTATTTACAGAGAAACTTCAAAACATAAATTCAATTTTAGCAAAATTTTATCAATAAAATAATTTAGGTCTTTTTCTTAAAAAACTAAATTTTATAAAATATATTTACATCTCTATAAAAAATATTCATTTTATATTCAACATTGTGACTACAACTATTTCAAATTCAATATTAAAAGCTTCCATCAAACATGCTGGAGCTGAATTATTTTCATTAAAAGACAATCAAGAAAACGAATATATCTGGGAAGGCAATCCCGATTTTTGGGGCAAACACTCTCCTGTACTTTTTCCAATTGTAGGAACTTTAAAAAACAACACCTATACGATCAATGAAAAAGATTACCATCTGCCACGCCATGGTTTTGCTCGTGACATGGACTTTGAATTGATTGAAAAAACGGAAAGCAAGGCCGTTTTCTCTCTTCAATCTTCTGAAGAAACATTACAGAAATATCCCTTTGAGTTTGAATTACAGCTTATTTATACGCTTAATGAAAACGCATTAGAACTTGAATATAAAGTAATTAATAAAGGAAAAGAAAAAATGCCTTTTTCTATTGGAGCACACCCAGCAATTGCTCTTCCTAATCATTTTGAAGATTATGCCCTTCAATTTGAAAAAGAAGAAAGTTTAAAATACTACCTTCTTGAAAACGATTTGATTTCGTCTAAAACTAAAATTTTAGAAACAAAAGATAATTTAGTTCCTTTAAATTATGAGCTATTTAGTAACGATGCTCTAATCTTTAAAACATTAGAATCAAAATCTTTAACAATTCTTAAAGATTTAAAACCTTATATAAAAGTTGATTATAAAGATTTTCCAAGTTTAGGAATCTGGACAAAAGAAGACGCACATTTTATCTGTATTGAACCGTGGCTTGGATATTCTGACACTGATGAAAACACAGGTGATTTATACCAAAAAGAAGGGATTTTGACATTGGAAGCAAACAAAGATTTCAGTGCAAAATTTAGTATAACAACATTATAATAAAGAAAATGTTAGATTTTAACTTTACTCCTTTTCCTGTAATAGAAACAGAACGCATACTTCTAGATAGGCTTAATAACAAAGACTTACAAGAAGTATTTGAACTACGTTCTAATCCTGAAATCATGAAATTTATTCCAAGACCTTTAGCAAAAAATCATGAAGATGCTTTGGAGCACATCAAAATAATCAATGATAAAATTGAAGATAATACTGGAATAAACTGGAGTATAAGACTAAAAGGCAATCCTAAGCTGCTTGGAATTATTGGTTTTTACAGATTGCAGCCTGAAAATTACCGAGCAGAAATAGGCTATATGCTTTCACCTGATTATCATGGAAAAGGAATCATTCCAGAGGCTGTAAACCGACTAATTAAATTTGGTTTTGAAGATTTAAAACTTCACTCAATAGAAGCTGTAATTGATCCAGAAAATCATGCCTCAGAAAAAGTATTGCAAAAATGTGGATTTGTTAAAGAAGCACATTTAAAAGAATCAGAATTTTGGGAAGGAAAATTTCTTGACAAGGTAATTTATTCATTATTAGAAAAGTAGATTTTTATTCTTGTTAAAATAATCTTATAGGCAATTGTTCTCTAGCATTATACGTTATATTTGCGCTCGAAATCAGCAAAAAAAGCTGTTTTGAATCCAAAACATTTTTATGAAAAAAATACCCGCCCTACTTGTTCTTTTATTTTGTATGCAATTACAAAGTCAGACATTTGTAAAATTTAACGGAGCAACTGCTTTGTTTTTAGTTCCTAATATTGGAATAGAAACTAGCATTGGAGAGAAAACCACATTTAGTGCCGATGTAATGGCTTCTTTCTGGGAATCGTTTAACGGCCATAATCCGATGAAATTTATTACTGTTACTCCAGAAGTACGTTACCATTTTAAAGAAAAATATAACGGTTTTTACATAGGAGGACATATTGGAGCTGACAAATACGAATTGCAAAAATGGAATTATTGGGACAGTAACCGTTATGAGGATGGTTTTGGCTACAGACTTGGTGCTACTGTGGGTTACAATCTAAAACTAAATGATAAATTTTTACTTGACTTTTTTGTAGGCGGTGGATGGCATCAAGGTTTTTATCACGGATATTATAATGACGGAACTCCAGGAAGATATGAAAAAGCTCCTAATTGGAACAAAAGTGGCGAATGGCTTCCATACCGTGGAGGTGTTATGATCTCTTATAAACTATAAGAATCAGCTGAGCTTAGGAAGCGTTTTCACATAAAGCTCTTCTACTTTTTTACGAGCCCAATCTGTTTTTCTCAAGAATGTAAGACTCGATTTTACACTCGGATTTGAATTAAAGCATTTTACTGGAATTAATTCTCCTAAAGTATCAAAACCGTAATAATTAACTAAAGTTTCGACAATTTTTTGAAGCGTGATTCCGTGAAGAGGATCTTTAGATTGATTTTGCATTTTGTATTTTTTAGATAATAAATAAAAAAGACCGTACTAGGAAAAGTACGGTCTTTTCTTTTTTGCAAAATTACTAAAATAGAATTTTACGATAATCAAATAAAGAATAAATTAGAATATGAATTTAAATCCGACAGAAACAGGAGAAGTCAAATTTGGGTTACCTCCTGCTAAAGCTGTATTATAAAAAGGATCTACATTGGCAACATGTGCTAAACCAAAATTGGTAACTGTAGTTTTGTCTCCAGTCTTAGGATCAAGTGTTGTTGATGTAAAGTTTGCCAAATCATAAGAAAACTCCACAGAGAAATTTTTGGTCACGAAATAATCAAATCCGCCTGATAAAGACAATCCAACTTGATTTACTTTTAACTCACTTTCTTTTTCTTTACCAGTAATAATAGGCACTGCCAATTGTCCGAAGAAATAAAGTGAACCAGCAACATTCCAGTATTTTCTAACTAAAGGCTGCGCTACAAATAGATTTGTTTTAGCTGCAGTTCCAGCATCAGAATCTGCTTTAATATTAATAAAACCAACTCCTGCACCTACTGCAACAGATGGTGTTACAAATGTTCCAACAATTGGCAGCACAGATAATGTAGTATTTTTATCATCTGCCGTTTTAGTTTGTTGATAACCGAATTGAGAGGTTGCAAACCATGCTCCTTTTAATCCTTGAGTTGAATCCTGGGCTTTAGCGGTTAAACCCATAATTACAACACCCACTAGCGTTACAATTTTTTTCATTATTAAATTTGTTTTTGAAATTATGAGACAAACTTAAAAGGAAGCGTTTTTGCTCTAGATGATTAAAATCATAGATTAAAAAAAAACTTTAATTATCTTAGCCCTCATGAAATTTTTCAATTTTGTCTTACATTTGCAGCTATGATAAAATCAGTCAATATATTAAACAAAAGAGCCCGATTCGATTACGAAATAATCGATACGTACACTGCTGGAATTGTTTTGGCAGGAACAGAAATTAAATCTATACGTTTAGGGAAAGCAAACATTACCGAAAGTTTTTGTGAATTCAGTGGTATGGAACTTTTTGCCATTAATACTTATATTGAAGAATATTCTTTTGGAAATCAATTCAATCATAAATCTAGAAGTGAGCGAAAATTACTTTTAAACAAAAAGGAGTTAAAAACGCTACATAAAAGTGTTCAGGCAAAAGGACTTACTATTATCCCTTTGAAATTGTTTACAAATGAAAAAGGTTTAGCCAAGTTACAGATCGGCCTTTGTAAAGGAAAGAAAAACTACGACAAACGTGAATCTCTAAAAGAGCAAGACACTAAACGAGATTTAGACCGTATTAAAAAAGCTTACAACTAGTAAGCTTTTTTATTTTTACACAAAACACTTATAATTAACATTTTATAGTTATTTTTACTTATAACCAATTTAACTGTAAAATATGAAAAAGTACTTAGTTTTGTTTT
The DNA here is from genome assembly GCF_023656565.1 of Flavobacterium tyrosinilyticum. Taxonomy (GTDB): domain Bacteria; phylum Bacteroidota; class Bacteroidia; order Flavobacteriales; family Flavobacteriaceae; genus Flavobacterium; species Flavobacterium tyrosinilyticum. The sequence goes on along the minus strand of NZ_JAMOKG010000002.1, from coordinate 864,582 downwards.
TCGCTATTGCAGCGTTTTCAAGTTGTAGCAGTAATACTTCTATTGTAAACAGCTGGAGAGATCCTGATGTAACGATTGCTCAGGAACAATTTAAAAAAGTTTTGGTTGTCGCTTTGGTCAAAGATGAGGCTTCGAGACGAATTACAGAAAACAGAATTGCGGCAAGCAATCCAGTATTTAAAACGTCGTATCAATACTTAAATGCAACTTCACAATTATCACAAGAACAAAAACTAAAGGTTTTACAAGACGAAAATTTTGACGGAGTAATCAGTATGCGATTAGTCAGCAAAGAAAAAGAAGTTAATTACGTTCCTGGCACTTATACAGGAATGTATTATGGAGGTTTTGACGGGATGTATACAGGAATGTACGGTTATGGATTTGGAAACTGGTACGGAATGTATTCTCCAAATTTTTACGATCCTGGATATTACCAAGAAACCACATCTTATATGGTAGAAACCAATGTGTTTTCACTAAAACAAAACAAATTAATCTGGACAGGAACTACAGAATCGCAATATGTTACCGATTTAGGACAAACCGTTGATGCGATAATGCAAGCTGTTGTAAAAGAAATGAGAAAAGACGGATCACTTCCTCCAAAATAAAATATCGAAGCAGTATTTTTTGAAAAACTGCTTTTCTTTTACTTAAAAAATTGACTAATTTTGTCAAGACTAAATATTTCATAAAATGAAATCACTTTTAAAAAACGCTAGAGAACAGAAAGGTTTAAAAACTCGTGAATTAGCTCATCTTGCTAATATTGATCAAGCTTTGATCAGCAAATTTGAATCTGGAACTCGAAGACCAACGAAAGAGCAAGTAAGCAAATTATCTCAACTTTTAGAGATTGATTATGAAACTTTAATGGTTGCTTGGCTTAAAGAGAAAATTCTTTATGAAATTGGGGATGATGATCTTGCTTTAAAGGCGTTAAAAGTTGCCGAAGACGAAATCAAATACAATAAAACGGTTTCGAATCTTAAGTTATCTACTTCGTTAGAGAAAATTCTAGAAGAGATTGATGCTTTAAAAGAAAAATTAGATTCTTATAGACAGTACGACAGTTTTAAGATCAAACAAGCTCTCGAATTAGAATATACTTTTGAAAGTAATAGGATTGAGGGAAACACAATGACTCTTCGTGAAACAGATATGGTTATCAATGAAGGCTTGACAATTTCTGGCAAAAGCATGCGCGAACATCTTGAAGCCATTAATCATCAGGAAGCTATTGGTTTTATAAAAGAGTTAATGAGCAAAAATAATTCATTAAACGAACGTGATCTTTTATCGATTCACAACTTAATCTTACGAGGAATAATTCCAGAAGATGCTGGACGTTATAGAAAAGTTCAGGTCATGATTCAAGGAAGCAGTCACATGCCTCCTCAATCTTTAATGGTTCCACAAGAGATGGAAGAATATTTTAATTGGTATGAAATTAATAAAAATAAATTACACCCTATTATTCTTGCTGCTGAAATGCATGAAAGATTAGTTACAATTCATCCATTTATTGACGGAAACGGCAGAACTTCAAGATTAATTATGAATTTAATACTAATGCAAAAAGGTTATCCTATTGCTAACATTAAAGGTGATTATGACACTCGAATGCAATATTATCAGTCTTTAGAAATTGCTCAAACCAAAAAAGACAAAGAAGATTTTTTTCTGTTTATAGCTCAAAAAGAAAAAGAAAGCCTGGAAAGATATATTTCAATTCTTACACAATAAAAAAGCCCAGCTAAAACTGGGCTTCGTATTAATTTTTATCTTCTAATAAAGGAACAAATCTAAACTCTCCAAACTCATGTTTTTCAAATTGAGTTTCATTCTTTCTGATTAATAAAGTCATAATCTGAACATCTTCTCCTAACGGAATAACAAGCCTTCCTCCTATTTTCAACTGAGCCATTAAAGGCTGCGGAATAAAAGGCGCACCTGCTGTAACTATAATACTATCAAACGGAGCAAAATTGGGCAATCCTTTATAACCATCTCCAAAAGAAACATGCTTTGGACGAATGTTTAACTTTGGAAATAAATTAGAAGTTGTTTTAAACAATTCACTTTGTCTTTCAACGGTAAATACTTTAGCGCCTAGCATAAATAAAACGGCAGTCTGATAACCAGAACCAGTTCCTATTTCCAAAACTTTATGATCTTTCTTAACTTCAAGCAATTGCGACTGAAAAGCCACCGTATAAGGCTGAGAAATCGTTTGCCCCGCGCCAATAGGAAATGCCTTGTCTTGATAAGCGAAATCTTCAAAACTTGAATTTAAAAAAAGGTGTCTTGGGATTTTTTTAATGGCATCCAAAACCGCTCTATCAGTAATTCCTTTTTGTTCTAAAGTCGTTACTAATTGATTGCGAAGTCCTTGATGTTTGGCAGTGTCTTTCAAAATGGGTAGGTTTTATTTTCGCAAAAATAAGAAACAAAACAGGATTTCAAATATTGATTTTTAAATATTAAATTAATAAAGCTAAAAGTTGAAATATGAATTGCGAAATATAAACCGTAAAACGTAAAACATCGACCCTTAAATATTGAAAGCCATAACTCATATTTACATTTCACATTTCACAATTCGATAAATTCATTTTCAGGTTAAACAAATAAATTATATTTTTGTTTAAAATACATTCTCATGTTAAAAGTAGGAGTTTTAGGTGCTGGTCATCTTGGTAAAATACATTTACGCTTATTACAACAATCTGACAAATACGAATTAGTTGGATTTTACGACGAAAATCAAGAAAATGCCGAAAGAATCTCTAAAGAGTTTGGCTATAAAAACTTCAGCACAATTGCAAAACTTATTCACGCTGTCGACGTGATTGACATTGTAACTCCAACACTTTCACACTATAAATGTGCAAAAGTTGCCATCAAATCAGGAAAACATATCTTTATTGAAAAACCAATCGCTAATACCGTTGAAGAAGCGGAAGAAATTATTGCTTTGGCTAAAGAGTACAACGTAAAAGGGCAAGTTGGTCACGTAGAGCGTTTTAATCCCGCTTTTATCGCTACAAAAAACATGATCGAAAACCCGATGTTTATTGAAACGCATCGTTTGGCCGAATTTAATCCGCGTGGTACAGACGTTCCTGTGGTATTAGACTTAATGATTCATGATATTGACGCTATTTTAAGTGTAGTAAATTCAAAAGTAAAAGATATTCACGCCAGTGGCGTATCTGTAATTAGCGATACTCCAGATATTGCCAATGCCAGAATTGAATTCGAAAATGGTTGTGTAGCGAACTTAACAGCAAGCAGAATCTCATTAAAAAACATGCGTAAGTCACGTTTCTTCCAAAAAGATGCTTACATTTCTGTTGACTTTTTAGAAAAGAAATGCGAAGTAGTACGTATGAAAGATGCGCCAGAAGTTCCTGGAGATTTTGACATGATTCTTCAAAACGCTGAAGGTGTAAAAAAACAAATCTATTTCACCAATCCAGATGTGGAGCAAAACAATGCAATTCTGGACGAATTAGAATCTTTTGCAAATGCAATTAATACAGATACTACGCCAGTTGTAACATTGGAGCAAGCTACAGATGCTTTGCGTGTGGCTTATCAAATTATTGATTGTTTCGATAAATAATTTAAAGAATTTTAAAAATAAAATTAGCCACGAAATTCGCGATCAAACTGTGAATTCGTGGCTAAATCGTAAAATATAATATACTAAAGGCAATATGAAAACAATAGCTGTAATTGGAGCAGGAACAATGGGTAACGGAATTGCACATACTTTTGCGCAAAGCGGATTTACTGTAAAATTAATCGATGTTTCTGAAAAATCATTAGATAAAGGAATGGCAACCATTGCTGCCAACCTAGATCGTATGCTTTCTAAAGGAACAATTACTCAAGAAGATGTTGCTAAAACTATCACCAATATTATTACTTACACAGATATAAAAGACGGTGTTGTTGGTGTGGATTTAGTTGTTGAAGCAGCAACAGAAAACGTTGAATTAAAACTAAATATCTTCAAACAATTAAACGAATATTGCTCGCACAATACCATTTTAGCAACCAATACTTCTTCTATTTCAATTACACAAATTGGAGCTGTTGTAGCACATCCTGAACGCGTTATCGGAATGCACTTTATGAATCCTGTGCCGATTATGAAATTAGTCGAAATCATCCGCGGATACAATACAAGCGATGAAGTAACTAAAATCATCATGACTTTATCTGAAAAATTAGGTAAAGTTCCTGTTGAAGTAAACGATTATCCAGGTTTCGTAGCAAACAGAATTTTAATGCCAATGCTAAACGAAGCAATAGAAACGTTATACAATAAAGTCGCCGGAGTTTACGAAATTGACACCGTAATGAAATTAGGAATGGGACATCCAATGGGACCACTTCAATTAGCTGATTTCATAGGTCTTGACGTTTGTCTAGCAATCTTAAATGTAATGTATGACGGATTCAAAAATCCAAAATATGCTCCCTGCCCATTATTAGTAAACATGGTAAGAGCTGGTAAACTTGGAGTAAAATCTGGAGAAGGTTTTTACGATTACAGCGAAAGTAAAAAAGCAGAGAAAATCTCGAAGCAATTTTTGTAAAACCTGATTTGCTCAATGAAAAAAATAATCTTTCTAGTCATTCTAATAATTTTTAGTTTAATTACTCTTTATTATTACAAACCAGTGACTATTGATTATTTATTTGGAATAACTAGAACTTTAAAGCAAGAAAATGGATATCAACTGGATATCAACAACAAAAGGTATGACAATTGTGTCTTTAAAAGTACCGAGAGTTTTGATAAAAAGCGAAAACACAATTTTTTAATTTTATATTTAAGAGATTTAAATATAAAATCAGACTTTAAAATAATCGTTGTAAATCTTGATGATAAAATAGTAGGCTATTTTTGTGGTTCTGATAAGTGTTATGACAAAGTGTTTGGCACTCTTTTTCAAAGTGATATGGGTTCTTTCTATACTCCTTTAGAGGATGATGCAAAAGGGCCTGGATTCGATACTAAATTAAAAATGGAAAGTAAAAAGATCGATTTTTACATTCCATCAGAAAGAAATGAAAGCTTACATATTCAGCTTTCAAAAAAATAAATAATAATGTCAATAGCATCAAACTTACGTACAATCAAAGCAACTTTACCTGAACAGGTAACTCTTGTCGCCGTTTCTAAAACAAAACCTGTTTCAGACTTATTACAAGCTTACGAAGCAGGCCAACGCATTTTTGGAGAAAACAAAATTCAGGAAATGACCGAGAAATGGGAACAAATGCCAAAAGACATTCAATGGCATATGATAGGTCATGTTCAGTCCAATAAAGTCAAGTTTATGGCTCCGTACGTGACTTTGATTCATGGTGTTGACAGTTTAAAATTATTACAGGAAATCAATAAACAAGCTTTAAAAAATAAAAGAATTATAGATTGCCTTCTTCAAATTTATATTGCAGAAGAAGAATCTAAATTTGGTTTGGATGAAAACGAATTAAATGAACTTTTAACTTCTCCAGAGTTTAAAGAGTTAAAAAATATTCGTATCTTAGGTTTAATGGGAATGGCAACTTTCACAGACAATCAAAACCAAATAAAAAAAGAATTTACCCATTTAAAATCCATTTTTGATTCGATAAAAGATCTAAAAACTGAAAACTGCAGTTTGAACACGATATCGATGGGAATGTCTGGAGATTATCAATTGGCAATAGAATGCGGAAGCACAATGGTTCGCATTGGAAGCAGCATTTTTGGAGGCAGATAATTTCAAAACCAAGACTGTAAGTGTGCAGCAATACGCCTACACAGCAAACTGAATACTAAAAACTGAACACTGATTACTGAATTTGTACGCAATACTAGACATAGAAACTACAGGAGGACAATTTAATGAAGAGGGAATTACTGAAATCGCCATCTATAAATTTGATGGGCATGAAGTAGTAGACCAATTCATCAGCCTTGTCAATCCTGAAATTCCGATTCAGCCCTTTGTAGTAAAACTGACTGGAATCAATAATGCAATGTTGCGTTCTGCTCCAAAGTTTTATGAAATCGCCAAACGCATTATCGAAATTACTTCAGACTCTGTAATTGTGGCTCACAATGCTTCTTTTGATTATAGAATTCTTAGAACAGAATTTCGCCGTTTAGGCTACGATTTCGAAGCCAGAACACTTTGTACAGTTGAATTAGCCAAAAAACTAATTCCAGAACAACCTTCATACAGTTTAGGGAAACTAGTGCGTGCGCTCGGAATTCCTATGGCAGACAGACATCGTGCAAGCGGAGACGCTATGGCAACGACAAAGCTGTTCAAAATGCTTTTGGAAAAAGACACCGAGAAAACAATTGTAAAAGATTTTATAAAACTCGAAGTCGAAAAAGGAATTTCTCCAAAACTCTTAGATATTTTAAATCAAATGCCAGCCAAAACAGGCGTTTATTATATTTATAACGAAGGAGGAACTTTGATTTATATTGGCAAAAGTCAAAATATCAAAAAAAGAGTCAATCAGCATTTTACTGGAGTTACAACCAAAAGCAAAAGAATTCAGGCTGAAGTCTTTACCATAACTTACGATGAAACTGGAAGCGAATTAATCGCCCTTTTAAAAGAAAGTCAGGAAGTAAAAATAAATCGTCCGAGATACAATCGTTCGCAAAAGAAAACTGTTTTTCCTTTCGCCTTGTATGCCGAAAAAGATGAAAACGGATACATCAATTTAAAACTTGAAAAAGCAGACGGACGTAAAAAAGAAATAACCTCTTTTGCTTCTTTGCAAGAAGGTAAAAATGCACTTTTTAGGTTTACAGCAAAATATCATTTGTGCCAAAAACTAACCGGTTTATATCAAACCAAAAAAGAGTGTTTTCAATATAAAATCAAAGAATGCGACGGCGCTTGCATTGGCGAAGTTACACCAGAAGTTTACAATTTAAGAGTACAGCAGTTTATCTCAGAAAACAGTTTCGATAATAAAAGCATGATCTTAATAGACAGAGGCCGAAATGTAAACGAAAGAAGTGCTATTTTAATAGAAAACGGAACCTATCAAGGTTATGCTTATTACGATTTGAATCATCAAATCACCAATATTGATATCCTGAAAAACATTCTGATTCCAATGCAGCATAATCGTGATGTGAAAAATATCATTCAGAATTACATCCGAAAAAGCAAATCACTAAAAATACTTCATTTTTAACAAAATAAAACTTTCATTATCTTTAATGATATGAAAAATAAAAAATCACAATACGAAATCTTCAGGGAAAAAGTCAAAATTATTCTATATGGTACCAATACCATTTTAGGACGAATGTTCGATTTAGTATTGCTGGGTTTAATCCTACTGAGCGTTCTACTAATAATGCTTGATACTGTTGAAGGAGTCAGCTCTAAATATCATGAACAATTATTGATATGCGAATGGATAATTACAGTTTTTTTCACCATCGAATATATACTGAGAATTATTTCTATTCAAAAACCCGTTAAATACGTTTTCAGCTTTTACGGAATCATCGATTTGCTTGCCGTATTACCCATGTATTTATCGATTTTTTTTCCTGGTGCGAGTATTTTATCCATTGTAAGAGCACTGCGTTTTCTTCGATTGTTCAAGATTTTGCATATTCCGCAAATTAATCATCAATCTTTACAATTAAAAGAAGCTATAGAAGCCAGCAAAGAAAAAATTCTAGTTTTCATTTACTTTGTCTTAATCAGCACCGTTATAATCGGTACAGTCATGTATTTGGTTGAAGGCAGAGAATCAGGATTTACAAGTATCCCGATGGGAATTTATTGGACAATTGTTACTTTAACAACCGTTGGTTATGGCGACATTTCTCCTCAAACTCCTTTAGGACAATTTATTGCAGCATTTGTAATGATTTTAGGTTACGGAATAATTGCTGTTCCAACCGGAATTGTTACAGCCGAATTTGCAAAAAGCAGCCTAAGAAACAATTCAGTAAGCGGAAAAAAAACATGCCGAAAATGTCAGTCGCAAGTTCATTTTGACAATGCAAAATATTGTTACGAATGCGGAACAGAATTGCCAAATAATTAATTTTAGAAGCTAATCCAGCTGTACATTGCAACTCCTCCTTATATTTGTAATTTTTTAAGGCATAAAAGGAGCTTCCGCTGGTCGCTCTTTTACACCAAAAAAATGCAACAAATATAAGTCCGGGGTTTCCATTTCCATCTGGGCTAAAAAATATGAAACACCTAATTACCATTGTCGGACCAACAGCTATCGGGAAAACAGCCCTGAGCATTGCTTTGGCACAGCATTTTAAATGCGAAATTGTTTCTTGCGACAGCCGTCAGTTTTTTAAAGAAATGACAATTGGAACCGCTGTTCCAAGTCAGGAAGAATTAAGTGCTGCAAAACACCATTTTATTCAAAACAAATCTATTTTCGAAAATTATACCGTTGGCAATTGCGAAAAAGAAGCACTTTCAAAACTAGAAGAATTATATCAAAATAATGATTTTGCAATTTTAATTGGCGGATCAGGACTATACGTCGATGCCATATTAAAAGGTTTTGACGAATTTCCAGAAATTGCTCCAGAAATTCGTGCCGAAGTAAATTCAAACTATGAAAAATTCGGAATCGAATATCTTCAAGAACAATTACAAAATTTAGATCCAGATTATTATCAAAAAATAACGATCGAAAATCCGCAGACCTTACAAAATCCACAACGAATGATGCGTTTTGTAGAAGTTTGCATCGGATCGCAAAAACCCTATTCTTCATTCTTAAATTTAAAGAAAAACAACAGAAACTTCACTCCTATTTTAATTGGCTTAGACGCCGACAGAGAAATCATCTATAGCAGAATCAACCAACGTGTCGATATTATGATGGATATGGGATTGTTGGAAGAAGCCAAATCACTTTATCCTAACAAAGAGTTAAATGCTTTACAAACGGTCGGTTATAGAGAATTATTTAGTTATTTTGACGGAGATTTCACTTTGCCATTCGCAATTGAAGAAATAAAAAAGAACACACGCCGATTTTCTAAAAGACAATTAACGTGGTTCAAACGAAATGAAAACACCAAATGGTTTGATTATTCGACTGCTAGAAATGAGATCATAAATTACATAGAAAATCTTATAAAATAGAAGTCTTTTCTCTTTCATCTTTATTCTATTTTCCTCAGGAAAAATCTAAAATCAACAATCTAAAAATCTAAAAATTAAAAATGCCAATATCACCAAATTTCACATCAGTTTTAAGTAAAGACTGGGAAATTAATTTTACGCAATGTACGCCAAACGGCTACTTAAAATACACCGATTTATGCAATCTTTTACAGCTTACCGCTGCTGCACATTCAGAAGTTGGCGGAATCAGCTTTACAGATATGCAGGAATTTGATCAGGCTTGGGTTTTAAGCAGAATGCGTGTCGAAATAACTGAATTACCAAAATGGCAGGATGTTGTAACTGTAAAAACATGGATTAACAGCTTAGAAAATTCACGTTCGGTTCGTGCACTTGAAATGTATGTAAACGGAAAAAAGATTGTTGGAAGCGAAACTTATTGGGCTGTTTTTAATACCAAAGCACGTCGTCCAGAAGCTTTAGCTTTGCCTTATGAACATTTCGAATTGTTCCCAGAAAAAAGAGCAACAATAGAAGGCTTTTCTAAAATAAATATCAACCACGAAAAAGAAGCTGTTTTCGAAAAAACAGTTTATTTATCAGATTTAGATATTGTAAACCACGTTAATAACGTAAAATACTTAGAATGGTGTCTGGATCATGTCGATCCAAGAAGAATTATAAAACAAGAAGTAAAAAGCTTTGAAATGAATTTCATGAAAGAGCTTTCATTACAAGATAACGTGGTAATTCATGAAAGCGAAGACGACGATCATACAACAGCAACATTCAGCATTACGAAAGACGATAAAACTTGTTTTGCTTTAGAATTGCATTGGAAATAAAATAGAAATTCCATTCCTGCAAGGTTTTCAAAACCTTGTAGGTATTTACTTTTCAAAACATTTTTTGAAATTTCGATATTCCTAAATAATAAACCTACAAGGTTTTGAAAACCTTGCAGGAGGTTAAACCTAACAAAAAAACGATGCAAAATTGCATCGTTTTTTTGTTTAAAATCATTTTGATTTCTTTTTAGATTCTTTCTTAGATTTGTCCTCTTTCTTTTCTTTCTTTTTTTTCAAGAGATCAATTTTACCTTTAATTCTTTTCTCCACTTCACTAATTCCAGAATCATAATCATGTTGAATAGAATATAATTTTGCTTGCTTAATTTCTTTTAAAGCATCTTTAAATTTATGCTGTACTTCTAACAGAATTGCTTTTTTGATGTAAATTTCAGACTTGTTTATTCCTTTTACAGTTAAAGCAAAATCAATTAGCTTTTGAGCTTCTTCATAATCTTCATTCACAATCAAGGTTTGCAAATAATACGGATATACTTCAAGAGCATGAATATTAATCGATAAAGCTTGCTGAAAATAAGATTTTGCCTCTTCATAATTCATTAATTGCTCTGCCTGAATTCTTCCGTATAAACACAAAACCATTGTATTTTTTGAATCATAAGAAAAAGCATAATCCAAAGATTCTATAGTTTCTTCAAGCGAGTAAGGATAATTATCCAACGCTTGAAAAAGGTATTTATCAGTTGTTTTCATTTCGTAAATCATTTTTTAATTTCTGACGAGTCCCTTTGTAACTTTTCTCCACTTTATTCTTTTTAAAATCACTTCCGGTAAAAACTCTCACTGGATTTCCTCGTTGTACATTAAGCTGATTTTCCCATTGTTTTCCCACATGATTTTTAAGCTGAATCAGTTTCTCGTCTTCTAGTTTTTTAATTAGCCTTTCTGTTGCCAATTTTTTATTTTGGTGCTGCGAACGGCTGTCCATAGAAACTACTGCAATTCCGGTTGGGATATGCGTCGCTCTAATCGCAGAACTTACTTTATTTACATGCTGTCCTCCTGCTCCCGAGCTTCTCATGGCCTGATATTGAATATCGTTTTCAGAAAATAAGTTGTTTTTCTGTTGTTCAATTTCAAAGATTCCAATAAACCAGTTTTTACGCTTGTGCATTTTCCTAAACTGACTTTGGCCAATCCACTGAACTGTTCCTACCCAAGAATTAACAAACACATCAACGTTCTTTCCTCTTATAGCGATTGATGCTGTTTCTACAGTTCCATTTTCAGTTCCTGCTTCTCTTTGTAGCAAAACAGTTTCCAATTGCTGTTCTTGTGCTTCTTCAAGTACTTTTTTAAGCACTTGGGCAACTACCCAAGTGCATTCTGCAGGTCCGCGACCCGCTGTTATCTGAATTATTCTTTCCATTTTTCTAATACCTTAAGAAGCTTTTCTCTGTTTTTTGCTTCTTTAATAAATTTTGGAAGTCTTGAAACCATAGTTCCATTACCACTTCCATTATTACTTCTTTCTCTTAAGTCGGCTTTAATATATCTTTCCAAGTACATTATGTGTTCATAATTGTAAACCCAAAAAATATTTCCTTTGATTTCTTTTTGAAACCAGAGAAGCAAATTATGCCATGGCTCTCTTATCAAACCGTCTTTCTTAGCTTCTTTTCTAATTCTAGAAACTCCTGGCTTTATTTCTTCCTGAAAACTGCAATGCGGGCATTTAACCTGGTATATTTCTGGAATCTCTTTAAAAATCTGAGATTCGTAATCGAATTTTTCAAAGCAATTACCACAATAATGCTTTCCATATGCTTTGTATTGATAAACAGGTTCATCAATCTTATAAAAACACGTTTTGCATTCGAAAGCCATTGTAGTACATTTTCCGCATTCACAATTTTCAGGCACTTCTTTTAAAACTCCTTTAGATTCACATTTGGGACATCTTACGAAAATCTCGTTATAAAAATTTCCCAACCATTTATTTTCGTCTTGAAATCTTTCCATAATTTTAAATTTTTAGCGGTCCATCCTAACAATTTTAGGCGTAAATGTTCCTAAAACTTCAACTAAATCAGTTTGGTTTGCCATTACTTTTGTAATGTCTTTGTATGCCATTGGTGCTTCATCAATATTTCCTCCAATTAAGGTTACATCGTTGGCTTTCAAAACCTTTTTGATTTCACTTTGCGTAAAAGTACTTTTGCATTTAGCTCTCGAAAACAAACGTCCAGCACCATGCGAAGCAGAGTTTAAACTTTCAGCATTTCCTTTTCCTTTTACAATAAAACCTGGCGCTGTCATAGAACCTGGAATAATTCCCAATTGCCCTTCACCCGCAGGTGTTGCTCCTTTTCTATGCACAATACATTCCTGACCATTTACCATTTCTTTCCAAGCAAAATTGTGGTGATTTTCTATTGTTACCACTACTCTTTTTCCAATCGTTTTAGCAATTCTTCTATGAATATCATCGTGACAAGCTTTTGCATATTCTCCAGCTAAATTCATAGCCAGCCAATATTCCTGACCATCATGTGTATTCAAATCTAGCCAAGCTAAATGCTGTACATTTTTTGGCAACGGACATTGTTTTGTGGCCAGATACGTGTAATGTTTTGCAATATTAGCACCCAATCCGCGGGAACCGCTATGCGAAAGAACAGCAAAATATTCTCCTTTCTCCAACTTCCATTCGTTTTCTGGATTATCGATTTTTGCAATTCCGAATTCTACAAAATGATTTCCTCCTCCTGAAGTTCCCAATTGTTTGTAAGCTTTTGGTAAAAGATTCTTTAACAACGGAATATCCTTGAATTCACTTTTATAAAATACTTCATGATCTACTCTTGAAGCATGCGTCTCGTACATTCCAAACTTTGTATTGTCTTTCAAAATAGCTTCTAATTGATGTTCTTTTCCTTTGAAATGAGAAGCTGGCAAATCAAAAATGGAAAGACTCATTCTGCATCCAATATCAACTCCAACTCCATACGGAATCACGGCATTGTCTGTTGCTAAAACGCCTCCAATAGGCAATCCGTAACCTGAATGTGCATCTGGCATTAAAGCTCCAGCAACCGATACTGGGAGTTTCAACGAATCGTACAATTGAAATTTAGCCTGTTCGTCTATTTCATTCTCACCAAAAATCTTAAAGGGCGCTCTTGTATTTTTAAGCTGATGCATTCTTACCTGAACAGGTTTGATTAAACCTTCCGCTACTTTACCCCAAGTTCCATTTCCTTCATATTTTTCAGGATTTAGCAAAACATCCTTTGCTTCTGTTAGAATAGATTCCTTTTTTTCTCTTTTTCTATATCTGTTTATCTGCCCTAAGGCAATATTTATTGAATTGTTTTTTGGAAAACCCAATTTAATCAGGTCTTTTCCAGATAATTTATTTCCCATGATTTTCTATCATTTCGTCTGCATATTGCTGATACAAAGCATGCAGACTTTTATTTTTAATTGGGCTTATCTCTTTTGGATTTTCCTTTTCATAGTAACTCCATTTATAAGAACTGCCGTGTATTAATCTATTTATTTTATCTCTCAGATTATGATTAACAACATAATTGTCAAGAAGCTGAATTTGGCTTTCTAAATCTGAATCGACCATTCTAGTATGTGTTATCATATAAGGGCTTACACGAAGAACATATCGCCAAGGTTCGTTAAATACATAATGAATTTTGTATCGTTTAAAATTGCTGCACCAACGTTCCCTTTTGTAAAAATGTGCTTTTTCTTTTTCGGTCAATTCTAATTTTGAACTTCTCCACTCCCACTCCGAAAATTCTTTTACAGTTTGGAGTTTTTCAACATACACATGTTTTCTTTTTCTCTTTTTCTTTCTTTTAAAAGATTTTTCAGGAGAAAACTGCCATGTATTAATTTTTTCCAATAACTCTCTGTAAAACGACGCTTCACTTGATCTGGCAATATCATCTCTTAATTTAAAATTACGTTGCCAGCCTTTTTGATACGGAATTTCCAAAGGAACCAATGGTAAGTCTTTACGCTTTTTCCAAAGTTCAACTTCAAGCTTTCTTAACTGAATTAATTGTTTTTCAATATCTTCTTTTACTAATCTTTTCTTTTTTCTTTTACTTTTAAAACGAGTACATAAAGCATACTCGTCTACCGTATAATTTTCCATAAAAAAATTATCGCGCATTAAATTAACAGCCAAAAGGCCAAACTATTTATCCTGACGGATAAATTCTAAAAATCGATTTTCGGGAAAATTTTGAAGAGTCTAGAATAAAAAAAAGCCCGAAACTTATTGTCTTCGGGCTTTTTTATATATCTAAAAATATATTTCTAGGATTGAAATAAGCCACGAAGAATTGCTTCACCAAATACGTTTGGTGTAAAGCTCTGAGATGTCAATGTAAGTACAAACATTTTTTCTTCGTTTTTAAAGGGTTATTATTTTTTTCGTGTGCAAATATTCATAATACTTTTTTGATTTTCCAAATTTATTTAAAGAAAATTCTTCAAAATAAATTTTACCAATATATTTTGAGCTTTTAAAACCAATACTATTGTTTTTAAAATCAAACAATTAAAAGCAAATCTATATCACAAAAAATAAATTAAAATATTTTAATTTCATGCACAAAAAAAGCCCTGATTTCTCAGAGCTTATCTATTTTTTTTGCTGAATGATTATTCAGAAACTTTGCTTTTTATCACCAATCTGAAACCTTCACCGTGAATGTTTAAGATTTCAACATCTTCATCTGCTTTTAGATATTTTCTTAATTTAGCGATGTAAACGTCCATACTTCTTGATGTAAAGTAGTTATCATCTCTCCAGATTTTTGTTAAAGCTAATTCTCTTGGCATTAAATCATTTTCATGAAGAATAAGCATTTTTAACAATTCATTTTCTTTTGGAGACAATTTAATTGGCTCTTCATCTTGGAAAGTTAAGAATCTTAGTTTTGAATTCAAGTGGAATTTTCCAATATTAAACTCAAACTGTACTTGTTCTGCTTTTGTATCAGCTGATTTTCTCTGAATGATTGCTTTAATCTTCATCAAAAGCACTTCTGAATCAAAAGGTTTATTTAAATAGTCGTCTGCACCAGCTTTATAACCTTTTAACACATCTTCTTTCATAGATTTTGCTGTTAAAAATATAATTGGCACTTCACTGTTCTTCTCTCTAATTTCTTTGGCCAAAGTATAACCATCTTTATAAGGCATCATTACGTCAAGAATACATAAATCGTACACATCTTTCTTGAACTTCTCGAAACCTTCCATACCGTTTTTAGCTAAAGTAACTTCAAAGTCATTTAACATTAGATAATCTTTAAGAACCGCCCCAAAATTTAGGTCATCTTCTACTAAAAGTATTCTTTTGTTAGTATTTTCCATATTTTAATTTATTAATGGTATTTTTATTATAAAGGTGCTACCTTTTCCTTTTTCGCTTTCTACATATACTTGACCATTGTGATCCTCTACTATTCGTTTTACGTAAGCAAGTCCTAATCCGTGTCCTTTTACATTATGAAGATCTCCCGTGTGCTCTCTATAAAATTTCTCAAACACTCGTTTTTGAGCTATCTTACTCATTCCCAATCCATGATCTCTCACTTTTATCAAAATCATATCTTTAATATTTTCAGTAAAGATTTCGATCTCTGGTGCGTCTGGAGAATATTTAATGGCGTTTTCCAAAATATTAACCAGCACATTTGTAAAGTGAACTTCGTTAATCAAACAAGTTGTTCTTGCTGCGTTATAATGCTTTACTACCGAACCATTTCTGTCTTCTAAAATAAGATTTACATGCTCAATAGCATCGTCAATTATATCTGTAATTACAGTTGGCTCTTTTGTTATGTCAAGTTCTCTCTTTTCTAATTTTGAAATACGGAGAACATTCTCAACTTGAGCATGCATTCTTTTGTTTTCATCTCGAATCATTTGAAGATAACGATACACTTTTTCTTTATCTTCAATAACTTTCGGACTTCTAATAGCATCTAATGCTAGGTTTATAGTTGCAATAGGAGTTTTAAACTCATGCGTCATGTTATTAATAAAATCGGTCTTGATTTCAGAAATGTGTTTCTGACGCAATAATTGATTTAACGCACTTGTATATGCAACTATTATAATTAATGTAAAAACTATTGATAAAATAGTAATACTTAATAATTCAGATAATAAGAATTTCTTTTTGTGAGGAAAAGTAACTGATAATTCATATTTGCTATTCCCTTCATTATCTGTATAAATTGGAATATCATAGGTAGATTCTTTATCAAAATGAAATCCATCGGATTTAATCTTTGTTGGAACGCCACTGCTGTATATTCCGAATTCAAATTTGGTTTTTACACCATATTCTTCAAGTTCTTTTTTCAATAATTTAAAAAGCCTTTCCTTTGTAACTCTCCCTTCAATTGGAGTTAGAGAAGCAATATCTTTGTATTGAATCTGCTGTTGAACTTTATTTAAAATATCTAAACTTCCTGATTTTTCAAATCTTTGATCAGGAATTATACTTTGACCTAAATTATTATTATCAATTCCGTTGTGGTTATTATAAACTTCAGTTATCCTTTTTGAACTAAAATTTTTAAAACGCTCGCTACTGAATTTTTTGTTAAAAACTGAACCATTAATATCGTAATCTTCCGATGTCAATGTGCTTGAATAAACAATTGTTTTATTCGTTTTTGTGTTTCTTTGTACATAAAGTACTTCTAGTAAATCTTCTTTTTTTGGAATTTTACCCGTACTGTCTTTAATACGGTTGTATTTGTCGTAGAAACTGTACTCTTCTTGTTGTTCCAGCTTGTCTGCAACATTTCCAATTACTTGAGTAACGTGGTATTTAAATTGCTCTTCATTATTTTTGAACGAAGAATTGAACCAAAACACTTGCACCAGAATTATCCCTATCAAGGACAAACTCATCAATAAAACAAGTATTCTAAAAAATAATTTATTCATCGAAACAAAATTAATATTTTAACAATATACTAAATAATACATTAACCAAATATTAACATTTAAGACTGTTTTTGTTTTATATTTAAAATTTTAAGAATTTTAACAACTTCTTCTTTAGCATTTTTAAGATTATTGTTATTAATCACGAAATTGCTCTTAGAAATTCGTTTTTCATCATTCCACTGCATTTTCATTCTACTTAAAACTTCTTCTCGGGTGGTTTGATCTCGTTTTATAACCCTATCAATTCTTACCTCTTCGGGGGCTGTTACGGTTATTATTACGTCACAATCTTTATATCGGCCACTTTCAAACAAAATAGCAGCTTCATACATTACATAATCATTATTCTTGTGCTCTTTTACCCAATCATCAAAATCTAATTTTACCGCTGGATGCACAATCGCATTTAATTTTGCCAATTGTTCTTTATCATTAAAAACAATTTGTGCTAGTTTAGCACGATTTAAAATATCATTATCAAAAATATTGCCACCAAATGCAGCTTTTACTTCTGCGAGAATGTTTTTTGACTGCATTACTCTTTTAGCACCGTCATCGGCAATATAAACAGGAACGCCCAATTCTTTAAAATAGTTGGCAACAGTAGTTTTTCCGCTGCCAATTCCTCCTGTAAGACCAATAACTTTTGTCATTCTTATAATTTAAAAAACATACGCGGAAAAGCCTCTTGTGGTTTTTTCTTTAATAAAATTACTTTAATGTAGGATTTTAAAAATCCTGTTCCGTAACCAAAAAACTGTTTCCACACTGCAATTACAGACAGGTATCCAATTTTGATACTTTTATTTTGAATACTAGCTGTAAGAAAAATTATAACGAAATATACGAAATATAATTGTAATAAAATAT
Organism: Flavobacterium tyrosinilyticum; assembly: GCF_023656565.1. GTDB lineage: Bacteria > Bacteroidota > Bacteroidia > Flavobacteriales > Flavobacteriaceae > Flavobacterium > Flavobacterium tyrosinilyticum. Next base: position 846,746 of record NZ_JAMOKG010000002.1, on the reverse strand, counting down.
CGATATTGAAAATTAACAATAAAAAAGCTAATAATAATCCGAGTATAAATAAAGTCGGAAAGAAAAAAGTTAATTTATTATGCTCTGGATACCAACTATTTAAAATAGGTCGAGCAATCCCAAATTTATTTACTTGGATCGAGAATTTTTCCCAATCAATTCTTCTTTTATGATACACATAAGCCTCTTTGAAAAGCCTTGTCTCGAAGCCTAAATTCCATAAACGAATTGATAAATCTGGATCTTCACCCGGGTGAATGTTTCCAAATCCTTTTGATGCCTCAAAAGCTTTCTTAGAAATACCCATATTAAAACTACGTGGCTGAAACTTGTTTATCTTCTCCGAACCACCTCTAATTCCACCTGTCGTCAAGAAAGAAGTCATAGCAAAATTGATGGCTTTTTGAATATTAGAAAAGCTATCCAATGCTTTATCAGGCCCCCCAAAACAGTCCACATATTTTTCGTCCAATTCTTTACGAACTTCTGTCAAATATTGTGATGGAATAATACAATCTGAATCAAAAATGATAAAATAATCACCTTTAGCTCTCTGCATCCCAAAATTTCTAGAATCTCCTGGTCCTGAGTTTTCTTTAAAATAATATGATATATTTAATTTTCCTTGATAATTCATCACCACATCTCGACATGGAATAGAAGATCCATCTTCGACAAGAACAATTTCAAAAGCTTCATTATAATCAGATTTTGAGAGACTTTCCAAAAGCTCATCAACTTCATCAGGACGATTATACACGGGTATAATTAAAGAAAAAATCATAGCAGAATGTGCGTTATTAAAGGGTATATTTTTATTGTTTCAAAATTTTAACAAAGATATGGTATATTCACAAAAAAACCATCAACTTTTGGCTGATGGTTTTTCGTTTTACTAAGTAAAAATATATTATTTGATACTTTCAATCTCAACAACTTCGTTAGTATCTGCGTTGTAATCAACACCAGGAACTTCGAATCCGAATAAATTTAAGAAATCACTTCTGTAACCAGCTAAATCACCAATTTCTGGCAATGTTTCAGTCGTAGCTTCCAACCAAAGTTTAGCCACTTTTTCCTGAACATCTTCACGCATTTCCCAATCATCAATTCTGATTCTTCCTTTTTCATCAACAGGAACTTCAGAACCATTATACAATCTATCTTGAAATAAACGCTGAATTTGCTCAATACAACCTTCGTGAATCCCTTCTTCTTTCATGATTTTATATAAAAGAGAAATATACAATGGAATTACTGGAATTGCAGAACTTGCTTGAGTAACTAAAGCTTTATTTACAGAAACATAAGCTTTTCCTCCAATAGATTTCAATGAATCTTCGATAGTAAATGCTGTAGCCTCTAAGTGATCTTTTGCACGACCGATTGTTCCTTTTCTATAAACCGCTTCAGTTAAAGCTGGCCCGATATAAGAATAAGCAACTGTTGTAGCTCCTTCAGCTAATAAATTTTCAGCCTTCAAAGCATCAATCCACATAGCCCAGTCTTCACCTCCCATTACCGCTACAGTATTTTCAATATCTTCCTCATTTGCAGGATTGATAGAAACATCTGAAACTTTTCCTGTGTGAAAATCAACAGTTTTATTCGTAAAAGTTTGTACTATTGGTTTTAAAACTGAACGATGCGTAACTCCTGTATTTGGATTTGTACGCACTGGAGAAGCTAAACTATAAATTATAAGATCTACTTGTCCTAAATCTGCTTTAATCAAATCTAAAGTTTCTCTTTTTATTTCATTTGAGAACGCATCACCATTGATACTTTTTGCATATAAACCTGCTTTATGAGCTTCTTTTTCGAATGCTGCAGAATTATACCATCCTGGAGAAGCTGTTTTTCCTTCAACTGGTGGTTTTTCAAAAAACACTCCAATTGTTGATGCACCAGAACCAAAAGCACTAGTAATTCTTGAAGCCAATCCGAAACCTGTAGAAGCACCGATTACTAAAACTTTTTTAGCACCAGCAATTTCTCCTTTAGATTTTACGTATTCGATTTGATTTTTTACATTTTGCTCAGCTCCCGTTGGGTGGGCAGTCAAACAAATAAATCCTCTCATTCTAGGTTCTATAATCATCTTGCAATTATTTTTTTTGTATTATTTCAATTTCAGTTTTAATTTTTCAAAAATAGACATTTTATCCTTAACCCTTTTCATATTAGCCTTCATATTGTCAATAAAATTTGGGTTTAATGCATTCCTCTTTGCTTCTTTATAAAAATTGAATGCCTTAGTATATTGGCTTTCATACTCCGCCATCCTTCCTAATTCACTGTTATAAGTAGAGTTATCTGCATTTTCTAAATTAGCCAATGTAAAATCAATATGCTCTTTTGCTTCTGCATATCTCCCTATATCAATTAGCAGATAGGTGTAATTTAAATATGGAGCTGGATATTTAGAATCAAACTTCATGGCCAATTTATAATGATAGATTCCTCTTTCGAAGTCACTTAATTTATTATAGTAAATCCATCCCAAATGATTATGAGCTTTACCAAAATCAGGATACTGAGATAAAATTTCTTCCAGCAGCTCTTTTGCATCTGCTGAATTTCCTTCAGAAATTAATGCATCTGCCTTAATAAATTGATTTTCGTAAAAACTCAAACTTTCCATTCGTCTATTTTAATTCAATAATTCTTTTGCGTGATTTAATGCTGAGTCAGAGATGTTTGCTCCTGATAACATTTGGGCTATTTCTATAATTCGGTCTTCTTGCGATAAAAGTTTCAATTCAGATTGCGTATCGTCACCAACTGTAGACTTAGAAACTTTAAAATGAGAATCTCCTTTTGCCGCAATTTGAGGTAAATGCGTAATGGCAAATATCTGCATTGTTGCACTCATTTCTTTCATAATTTCTCCCATTCTGATGGCAATTTCTCCCGAAACCCCTGTATCAATTTCATCAAAAATCAAAGTTGGTAGTTTTGAATATTTAGCTAAAATTGCTTTTACAGCCAGCATAATACGAGACATCTCTCCGCCTGACGCTACTTTTTTTAGCAAGCCAAAATCTGTTCCTTTATTTGCTGAGAACAAGAATTGCAATTCGTCTTTTCCGTTTTGAAAATACGTTTCAGAAGGCTGCAATTCCATATTAAAACGTGCATTAGGCATTCCTAAAGTCTCGAGAATTGAAACCAATTGTGCTGATAGCGTAGGAATTGCATCTAATCTATTTTGATGTATTTTCGATGCGTAAACATCAAGCTCTGTTGCTTTTTCCTCGATAATTTTAGTCAATGAAGCTATTTCTTCATCCATATTATCAAGCTCAAGCAAAGAATTTCCTAAATCGGACTGAATTTGCAATAACTCATCTACAGTACTTACCTGATGTTTTTTTTGTAAATTATAAATCGACTGCAGTTTTTGGTTGATCAATTCTAATTGTGCAGGATCATTCAATAATTTTTCTGAGCAATTTTCCAATTCTTTAGAAACATCATCAAACTCTATCGTCAAACTTGTTACTCTTTCAAACAAATTTTGGTACTCTACAGAGAAAGGTGCAACTTTTTGCAAAGCATTTTTGATTTCATTCAGACTATGAAAAACACCAAATTGCTCTTCATTAGCAATTGTCAAAGATTTATCTAGAGATTCTTTAATTATCTCAACATTATTCAGTTTTTCGTAATCTGCTTCTAACTCTTCCTGCTCTCCAGATTTCAATTGAGCCGCAACCAATTCATTCAATAAAAATGTATGATATTCTTGCTCTTTCCCAGCATCACTTTGTTTTTTAAGCAAAGCATTTAACTTCGATTTATCTGACTTATAAGATTTAAGCAGTTTCTGATACTCAGCAATTATATCATTATTGTTTGCAATGGCATCAATAATTCTAAACTGAACATTTTCATCTGATAATTCCTGAGTTTGCTGCTGCGAATGAATATCAATCAAATACAAACTCAAATCTTGCAATTCTTGAAGATTTACCGGACTGTCATTTATAAAAGCACGAGATTTTCCAGAAGGTAAAATTTCTCTCCTAATGATCGTTTCCTCTTCATAATCCAAATCATTAGCTTCAAAAAACTCCTTTAAATTATATTTTCCAATTTCAAATTGTGCCTCAATAACACATTTTTCTTCTTTATTTTTTAATGAAGTCAGATCTGCCCTTTTACCCAAAACAAGACCAATAGCCCCTAAAATAATTGACTTTCCCGCACCTGTCTCACCTGTAATTATAGAAAAACCTTTAGAAAAATCTATAGCCAGTTTTTCGATAAGAGCATAATTTTTAATTGACAGTGATGTAATCATAGGTCGATTTGTAAAATATAAGGTTAAAAAGTAGCGAAGATAAAAATGAAAAACGAGATTAGTATTTAATCTGTGACCATTTTGTAGAATTTAACGGCGAAACTTTATTTAAGACATCGGTTAAATCTGTAATTGTAATACTTGGCCCTCCAGAAAAAATAGAAACAATTTCATCTGATTTTGCATCAAAGAAAACTCGGGTTATAAAAGAATTTGGCTTAACAGAGTTTAACTTACCAATAAGCATTAATGCATTTTTGATTTTTTCCTTAGCAGCTTTTGTATCCAATGTCATTGCATCCAATCCTGTATGATATGCATAAGTAGTCTGACGCAAATCGCTATAGGTTGGAGCAATCATATCATTAATTAAATAGTATCGATTTTGAAGTCCGTCTGATTGGTTCCACCCTTTAAAACCTCCCTGTTGTGCAACATTGGCAATATTTTGCGCGGTTTGAAGATATGGATTTCCTGCTCCCATCTGGAAGGTATCGGCATCCATTCCTAAAATCACATAACAATAGAAAGATATTACAGAAACCAAATTTGACTCGTAAGTACTTGGGTTAAACAATAATGGTTCGTACTCTGTATATCTAAAATTAAAATCTTTATCGTTGTAATTTAAAACCGGAGAAGAATAGGTTGAATTAAAAATCAATCTCGAAGACTGAACTTGAATGGTTCCAGTGAATTGATCTGAACTGTTAGATGATAAAGTAATATACATTGAACAGTTTATTCTTTCATTTTGTTTTAAAACAGAGCCTGTCCAGTCTGTTTTATTGACAAACTCAGCCAAAGAAGTCTGAAGCGTTTTAAAAACCTGATTATTTGGATTTGTTAATCGTTCTGTATTAATAGTCACTGTACAATTTAACTGTTGAGCTTGTACAAAACCAAAGCTTAAAAATACTAATAGCGTAACTATCTTCTTCATAATCGTCTAGATATTTAATTTTATAACATAAGTTGTTTCCAATTTATGTTTTCGGCGTATATTCTAAATTTATGATTTTGAAAAATGCAGAATAACTTTATTCAAAATATCAGCCGCAACAGATTCTTTTGATTTTAATTCCATAGGTTCGATTTCAAAATTTTTATCAATAAAAGTAACTTTATTGGTCTCTTTTTTAAAACCGGCACCTTTATCTTGTAAGGAATTTAAAACAATCAAATCTAAGTTTTTTTTCTGAATTTTCAGCTTAGCATTTTCAATTTCATTTTCAGTTTCTAATGCAAACCCGATTAAAAACTGATTTTTTTTGATAGCGCCTAAAGAAGACAAGATATCTTTTGTTTTCTCTAAATCTATCGAAAATTCGACAGTATTCTTTTTAATCTTTTGATCTGCAACAAATTTAGGTCTGTAATCTGCAACAGCAGCAGCAGCGATTGCCGCATCAACTTCATTAAAATACAAATGACAAGCATCGTACATTTCTTGAGCCGAAACAACATCTATCACTTTTATCAGACTATTTTTTGCTTTTAAATGAGTTGGTCCTGCAATTAAGAACACTTCTGCTCCTAAGCTTGCCGCTTCATTAGCAATATCAAACCCCATTTTTCCTGACGAATGATTTCCTATAAAACGTACAGGGTCTATCGCTTCGTATGTCGGTCCTGCGGTAACTAGTATTTTTTTTCCTTTTAAAGGCAATTTACTTTCTAAATCAGCTTCTAGAAAAGCTACAATATTCTCAGGTTCAGCCATTCGCCCCTCACCTGACAAACCACTTGCCAATTCTCCGCTTTCAGCAGGAATCATAATATTTCCGTACTGTTTCAATGCTGCAAAGCTCGATAAAGTCGAAGGATGCTTGTACATATCCAAGTCCATTGCTGGTGCAAAATAAACTGGACATTTTGCCGATAAGTAGGTCGCAATTAAAAGGTTATCACAATTTCCTGTAGCCATTTTAGACAAAGTATTTGCAGTAGCAGGCGCAACCAGCATAAAATCTGCCCAAAGAGCCAATTCTACGTGATTGTTCCAAACTGCGTCTTCATCATCCTGATTAAAGAAACTTGAATGTACTGGATTTTTTGATAATGTAGATAATGTAAGTGGAGTTACAAAATCCTTAGAAGCAGGTGTCATGATCACTTGGACATGTGCACCTGCTTTTATAAAAAGTCGTACTAAAGTGGCTGTTTTATACGCTGCGATTCCACCGGAAACACCCAGTAAAATCTTTTTCCCGTTTAAAACTGACATTGTACTATTATTTGTTTGAACTTCTGTGGTAAGTTTTACCGTCTAACCATTCTTGAACAGCTAAAGCGTGTGGTTTTGGTAATTTTTCGTAAAATTTAGAAACTTCAATTTGTTCTTTATTTTCAAAAACTTCTTCTAGACTATCATTGTAAGTAGCAAACTCTTCTAATTTTTCAGTCAATTCTTTTTTAATCTCTGAATTAATTTGATTTGCTCTTTTAGCCATAATGGTAATTGCCTCATACACATTTCCTGTTGGCTCTTCAATAACTGTTTTATTGTAAGTTATTGTGTTTACAGGAGCATTCGTCTTTTTTAAATCCATGACTTTATTTTATTTAGTAAATTTTTGTAAATCTGTTTCAACTCTGGCATTCATTTCGTCTGCCTCTTTTTTATATTTCGTATCGCTTTTAAACTTCAATAAGTTAGCATAGCATGTTTGTGCAACATGTAAACGATCTTCCATTTTTGAAGGAACACTGTTAATTGCTAATTTATATGCAGAATCGTATTTATAGAAAAGCGCATCTTCTTTAAATGGTGTACCAGGAAAATCAGCAATAAAATTATCAAAAGCTATTAAAGCCGATTTGTAATCTGATATTGTATTGTATCCTTTAGCATTCTCGTAAGCTTTTTTCTCCAATTTACCATTTAGCTTCTGTACAGTCTCATTTGCTTGAGGAATATATTCAGAATTTGGATAATTTTCAATAAAAGTCTGTAATTTCTCTAATGCCTTTACCGTATCTGCTTGATCTAAGCTATAAACTGGCGACAACTTAGAATAACTATAAGCTCCTAAAAACGCAGCTTCCTGCACTTTTTCACTTCTTGGATATCCCGAAACAAAAGCTTCAAACTGATAACCAGCTAAATAATATTGTTTTGTTTTATAATACGATTGCGAAAACATGTAAAACAGTTTTTCTGCTTGTGGTTTTCCTCTGTACGAAGTTGCCAGTTGCTCAAAAAGACGAATCGCCTTTGTGTATTTACCAGCATCATACATTTTTGTTGCCACTTCAAATTTTGCTGCAACATCATCATTTTTCAACGCTTTTTGATATTCTCCACAAGAATAAAAAAGAGTTACAACAATTAATAGCGATACTATTTTTTTCATTTTCTTACTGTTATTACAATCTCTCAGACAATTAATTATGCCAAAGTGAAATCGCACCGAAGTTTCGGTGGCAAATTTAGTTATTAATTTAGCTACTGCAAAATAATTTTTTAGTATCTTAAAATACTAGCACTTTAACAATTATTTAATGCTGTTTTTTACAAAGTCATTTAACCTTGTTGCTAGAGATTCATCAACAGAAACTAATGGAAGACGAACAGTATTCTCAGCAATTCCAAGGGCTTGGAAGATTTGTTTGATTCCAGCTGGATTTCCCTGCTCAAAAATCATATCAATACTGTCTGACAAAAAGTAATGTGTTTTGTAAGCGTCAGCCGCTTTTTTATTTAGTCCTAAACGAATCATTTCTGAAAATTCTTTAGGAAAACCTTGTCCGATTACAGAAATAACACCTGCTCCTCCAGCCAAAACGATCGGTAAAGCCAACATATCGTCTCCAGAAATCACTAAGAAATCTTTTGGAGCATTTTTAATAATCTGCATCGCTTGAGCCATATCTCCAGCTGCTTCTTTAATAGCTACAACATTTTTAAAATCGTTAGCCAAACGCACTACTGTTGAAGGAAGCATATTGCTTGCCGTTCTTCCCGGAACATTATATAGGATTACTGGAATTGGAGAAGCTTCAGCAATTGCTTTAAAATGTTGATAAATTCCTTCCTGAGTTGGTTTATTATAATATGGAGAAACCGATAATATCGCTTCAAAAGCAGAAAAATCTCTTGTTTTTAGCTCCTCAACAATCTGCATAGTATTATTTCCTCCAACTCCTAAAACTAGAGGCAATCTTCCTTTATTCACATCGATTACAGTCTTTATAACCAACTCTTTCTCCTCTGCTGTAAGGGTTGCATTTTCTGCTGTTGTCCCCATCACAACAAGATACTCCACTCCGCCATCTATAGAGAAGTTTACAATTCGCTGTAAAGCCTCAATGTCAACTGAAAAATCTTTTTTAAATGGCGTCACAAGCGCAACACCAGTTCCTATCAATGATTGCATATTATTATTAATTTATTTTATATTTTTTAAATACCTAAACAATTCTGAAACGAATAGTTTATAGCTTCCTAATTCTGTACTAATCATCCAACGATTTAGCCTCTGATCTACAGCAGAAAATCCGACTTTAAATTTAGCTTTTGACTTGCTCGTGATTAACATCAAAATACTATTCTCGACATTATAATAACTCAGCAAAAGATCAAATTCTGAATTCACAAAATCATTCAAGAAACCTTCTGTAATTTCTCCGTTCCAACTGATGTGTTTTTTACCAAAAGTAGGACGAGAATAGGTTTCTTTTTCCTTAAATTTTCCTGTGTACGCAAGAACTTTTATATTTTCTAAAGCAATTCCGTGGAGCGTTAACTCCTTTACTACCGCTTCCGAATACTCAAAATCGCTCTCATCTATCAATAAACCAATTGATTGGATGTTCTTAGTAAATACTTCGTTTTTTTCCTTATTTAAATTATTATTTAATGATTTTTTTACAAAAAATTCCTTTATATAATTCAAAAACATAGTACTTTTACTAGATTACAAAATTAATTATTTAAGTTGCATTTAAAATGGTAAAACTAAAAAAGTATAACGGATTTTTAAAACTTTTTGTTATATTCTTAACACTTTTTTTAATCTCTTCCTGTAGTAAGAATAACTACAATTTAACTAAAATTGAAGGAAAACAACTCCCTGTTACTGAAAAAGCTGCAGAAACTCCTGAAATTGAAAACTTTATTAAGCCTTATCGCGATCACATTAATAAAGATTTGGATAATGTATTGGCTTATTGCCCAGAAACTCTTGACAAAAGCACTGGAAAATGGCAAACTGGCATTGGAAGCTTGATGGCAGATGTTTGTGTACTAAGAGGAAACATTGTTTTTAACGCTCGCGAAAAGAAAGATATCGATTTATGTCTTTTAAATCATGGCGGTATTCGTGCTATTCTTCCAAAAGGAAATGTTACAACTAGATCGGCTTTTGAAATTATGCCTTTTGAAAACAGCTTGGTTGTTCTCGCTTTAAAAGGTGAGCAAATCTCAGAAATTGCTGCTTATATTATTAAGGAGAAAAAACCTCAGCCATTGTCTGGAATGACTTTTACAATTACAAAAGACAATAAGGCAAAAAACATCATGGTGCAAGGCAAACCGCTTGACTTAAACAAAACGTACTATGTTGCTACAAACGATTACTTGGCAAATGGCGGAGACAGCATGACTTTCTTTGCAAAAAGCACTCAAAAGTTTGACTTAAACTACAAGCTTAGAGATGTATTGATTGATTATTTTAAAGAAGTTGACACTGTAGTTGCTCCAAAAAATATCAGAATCACAGAGGAATAAAAATTATAAAAAACAAGCAAAGCATTTCTCCAAAAAATATATAAAATGAAAAGAAGAGAGTTTATCGAAAAAACAGCAGCGAGTACTGCCCTATTAAGTTTAGGATTGTCTTTGAGCAGTTTTGAAAGTAACGAGATTAAGCATTTAACGATTCTACATACTAATGATGTGCATAGCCATATTGACCCTTTTCCTGCTGATGATCCGCGTAATCCTAACAAAGGTGGTGTTTCTCGTCGTGCAGCGTTGATTGAAACTATTCGTAAAGAAAACCCAAATGTACTTTTATTGGATGCTGGTGATATTTTTCAGGGAACGCCATATTTCAATTATTACGGAGGTGAATTAGAATTCAAATTGATGAGTATGATGAAGTATGATGCTTCTACAATTGGAAATCACGATTTTGATAATGGTCTTGACGGATTATATGCACAGCTTCCGCACGCAACTTTTGACTTTATCAACTCTAACTATGATTTTAAAAATACGGTTATGGACGGACATGTGAAACCGTACAAAATCTTTAATAAAAATGGAATTAAGGTTGGTGTTTTTGGTGTTGGAATTGAATTGCAAGGTTTAGTAGATAAAAAATTATATCTAGAAACAGTTTACAATAATCCAGTGGAAGTTGCTCAGGATATGACAAAACTTTTAAAGCAAGAACAAAAATGTGATTTGGTAATTTGTCTTTCGCATTTGGGTTATAAATACAAAGATGATGCAACAAAAATTAGTGATTTGACATTTGCAGAACAAACGCAAGACATTGATTTAATTATTGGAGGACATACGCATACTTTCTTAGACAAACCTACAATTGTAAAAAATAAGGCTGGAAAAGAGGTTCTTGTTAATCAAGTTGGGTGTTACGGAATTAATTTAGGCCGTATCGATTTCTATTTTGATAAAAACAAAGCGCATACAAACCAAAGTGCAACTATTATTGTATAGTCTTTTTTTGAATTCTAGCTTTTTCTAAAAAGTATTCTACCATAAAGAAATAAGCTAGAATTTGAGTTGTATCTCGTATTAAAACTAAAACAATAGAATACGAGAAATATTCATTAAAAATATAGAAGATATCTGAGAAAATGTAGCTTATTGCCATGAGCGACATCAGTAGCGCTATATGTGTTCCCTTTGTGATGTAACTTACAAAACAGAAATAGCTCAAGATACTCAGAACGATTCCGTACACGGTGTATATTACAATAAATTTTCTCATGCTGTCGAGCTGCAGACTCAAAACAGAGATTAACAAATAGACTATAAAAACAACTACAATAGAAATTGGCAGAATATCGCGTTTGGTTAATCTGATTCTTTCGTGCTGTCGAATAAATATAGTGACGATTAAACTATAAACAACTAGAAAACTGAGCACTCCTCCTAATTCAGAGCTTTCAACATCCATTAAATCATAAACTTGTCCAACAAAACAGAATAAAAAAATTAATCCTTCTGTTTTTCCGATTTGAAACTCACTGCTAATTAAATAATAAATAAAAATAGCAGGGAGAACAATCGCTTTTGCATATGTCGCAAAAACATCTTGTTCTGTCCAATCAAAAATGATGGTACAAAACAAGCCGAAAAAGAACAAAATTAATGATGGTTTATTAGGCTTCATTCAATTTGTTTATAAAGTCTTCTTCTGACAATATAGTGATGTTCAGCTTTGTTGCTTTTTCCAGTTTTGCTGGTCCCATATTATCTCCCGCGACTACAAAATCTGTTTTTGCAGAAATTGAGCTTCCTACTTTCCCTCCGTTATCTTCGATAGCCTTCTTTAATTCATCTCTAGAAAATTGGCTAAAGACGCCAGAAACTACAAAAGTTTTTCCTACAAATTTATCAGTAGCATTTGGGTTTATTTTTTCTTCAATTTCAAATTGAATTCCATAACTTTTTAATCGTTCAATAATTTTTCTATTTTCTTCATTTTCGAAGAATTCGATAACACTTCTAGCAATTCTTTCTCCAATTTCATCAACCAAAATTAAATCCATTAAAGAAGCCTGTGCTAAAGCATCTATGTTTTTATAATGTTTGGCTAGTTTTTTGGCAACTGTTTCTCCAACAAAACGAATTCCAAGCGCAAACAATACGCTTTCGAACGGAATTTCTTTTGATTTCTGAACTCCGTTTACCAGATTTTCAGCAGATTTTTGAGCCATTCTTTCCAAATGCAGAATATCCTCAACTTTCAATTCATACAGATCGGCATAATTGTGCACTAGGTTATTTTTGAAAAGCAGCGCCACTGTTTCTCCCCCAAGCCCTTCAATATCCATTGCTTTTCTTGAAATGTAGTGCTGAATTCTTCCAATAATCTGCGGAGGACATCCATAGAAATTAGGACAATAATGATTGGCTTCTCCAACATTTCGAACCAATTCTGTATGGCACTCTGGACAATAAGAAATATAATGTGTTGGTTCTGAATTTTCAGGACGTTTTTCTAAATCTACTGCAATGATTTTCGGAATAATTTCTCCTCCTTTTTCAACAAAAACAGTATCATTTATTCTAATATCTAATTTTTCAATTTGATCAGCATTATGAAGAGAAGCTCTTTTTACAATAGTTCCAGCTAGCTGCACAGGTTCTAGATTGGCAACTGGCGTTATAGCTCCAGTTCTTCCAACTTGATACGAAATTGATTTTAATTTAGTTGAAACTTGTTCTGATTTAAATTTGTAAGCAATTGCCCAACGTGGCGATTTTGCTGTATATCCTAATTCCTCCTGATGCTGAATGCTGTTGACTTTTACAACAACTCCATCTGTTTCATAAGGCAAATTATGACGGTGAACATCCCAATAATCAATGAAGTCAAAAACTTCTTGCATACTATTAACTAGTTTTGCTTCTTTTGGAACTTTAAAGCCCCAGCTTCTAGCTAATTCTAGTCCTTCATATTGCGTTTTAAAAGGCAGATTGTTTCCTGTTACAAAATAAAGTAAGCATTCTAGTGGGCGTTTGGCAACCTCAGCACTGTCTTGTAATTTTAAACTTCCTGAAGCGGTATTTCTTGGGTTTGAATATGGAGTTTCGCCAATTTCTATTAATTCCTGGTTCATTTTTTCAAAACCGGCAAACGGAAGAATAATTTCTCCACGAATGTCAAACTTATCAGGATAATTTCCTTTCAAATGCAACGGAACTGATTTTATGGTTTTTATGTTGCTCGTTACCTCATCTCCTTGAAAACCATCTCCACGCGTTAAGGCCTGAACCAATTTTCCGTTTTCGTACGTAATACTTATTGAGGCTCCATCGTATTTTAGTTCGCAGGTGTATTGCAAGTTTACGTTTCCTAAAACTTTCTGAATGCGGTTTTCCCAGTCTAAAAGATCTTCTTTAGAATAAGAATTATCCAAAGAATACATTCTGTATTGATGCGCTATGGTTTTGAAATTTTTGGTAACAGTTCCTCCTACTCGTTGAGTTGGCGAATTTTCGTCAAAAAACTCTGGATGTTTATTTTCTAAATCCTGAAGTTCTTTTAGCTTAATATCAAAATCATAATCTGAAATTGTAGCATTGTCTAACACATAGTAATTATAGTTGTGCTGATTAAGTTCATTTCGTAATGCTTGAATGGTCTCTTGAATGCTCATAAATAGTAAAATATTGCAGATTATAATAATGTAAAACTGAATATCAAAATTAGAATTTATTTTTGTTCAAATGCAGAAAAAATAAAAGTTTTAAAAAATCAAAAATCAGACTGCAAATACATGCAGTCTGATTTCCTCCTTGTCCATTATTCTTAAAAAAGAATTAAAAAAACCAACTTCCAAATGGTTTCGACGTTTTATATTTTAAACTGAAAATCAATACTTTACAGCACAAATATAGAACTATTTTTGAATAATGATAAAATCTGAACGTCTATTTAGCACATGCTCCTCTTCAGAACATTTTACACCATTTTTACATTTATTAATTAATCGTGTTTCACCATAGCCGATAGCACTTTCGATACGAGAAGCATCTATGCCCTGCGAAAGGATATAATCTCGAGTTGATTTTGCTCTATTATCTGAAAGTTTCAAGTTGTACGAATCCTTTCCGCGTGAATCGGTATGCGATTCAATTTTGATTCTGATGTTTGGAAACTTCTGCATAATGAAGACCACTTTAGACAATTCTTCTACAGCTTTTGGTGTAATGTCATACTTGTCATAATCGAAGTAAATTGGATTTACATCCACTTTTTCAACTCCTTGTTTTTTGACAACTAAGTCATCATAATTGCTCAATTCAAAATTTACATCTTTTATTTCGCCACCATTTTCACCAGTTGTTTCAACTGTTTTATCATCACTACTGTAATTTTGTTTTGCGGCAATCATTTTTACCACTTTGTTGCAAGGAACTTCAATAGCATATTTTCCGTCAAAGTTTGTTTTGGTTTCGCCCAGAACTTCACTAAAAGAGTTGTACGCCATTATCGTAACATCTGTTAAAGGCTTTTTTGTTTTATGATCGATAGCCATTCCAGAAATACTTTGGTTGCAAACTGGTTTTCCTTTTACAAAAGAGTAAATATCATCATCGCCCTTTCCTCCTGCTCTATTTGAAGAAAAGTAGCCATAAGCATCTGTTCTATCAATTATAAAAGAAAAATCGTCTTTATTACTGTTGATAGGTGCTCCAAGATTTCTTGGCGCAGAAAATGTTCCATCGGGTAAAAGTTTACTTTCATAAACATCTAAATCACCCCAGCCATAATGTCCATCAGACGAAAAGTACAAAACTCCATTTTGGTAAAATGGAAACACTTCGTTACCAATCGTATTAATATTTGGCCCTAAATTTTTAGGAGAACTCATGGTTCCGTCGGCCGCAATTTTCACCACGTACAAATCTGTTTCGCCTTGACCTCCAGGCATGTCTGAAGCAAAGAAAAGCAATTGTCCGTCTTCGCTTAATGATGGATGTCCTACAGAATAATCATCGCTATCAAAAAATACTTTCTGAGGATTTTCTAATTTATTATTGACAATTGATCCTTTGACAATCTGAAAATTGTTTACTCTGGCCTCATCAACAACCAATTTATTTTTCTTTACAATATTGGTCGAATAATAAATGGTACTTCCTTTACTATCAAAACTTGCCGTAGCTTCATGATACTTGGTCATTACGTTTGGAAGAAAAACCGTCTCGTTGAATAAACTTCCGTCTGCGGGATTTCTTTCTGCAATGTACAAGTTAAGAAAAGGCTGATTATTCCAGGTATACAATTTCTCACTAAACTTTGTTGTATCACGAGCTGACGTAAATACTACATTATCTTTAAAAAATGTAGCTCCAAAATCTGATTTACTGGTATTAATATCCAAATTTTTAATAGTGTAAAGCGGTTTTGCTTTAGCAACGCTGTCCATATATTTCTTTTGGGCAACATATTTATTAATCTCTACTTTATCACCTTTTTTATCTAGATATTCTTTTGTGATTTTATCTGCCTCATCATAATCCATAACTGCTTTCATAGATTGAATATAACGCAGGTAGTAAATATCAGTCAGATTATTTCCTTGCACTTCATATAGCTTTCTATACCATTTTAATGCATTTCTAGAATCAGAAATAAAATAGTAGGAATCTGCCGCGTTCTTCAAAGTCTGCGCTGATGGATCTTTTATGTTTTGCAAACATTCTTCGTAAGCTTTGGAAGCATCCAAATAAGAGAAGTTTTTAAACAAAGCATCAGCTTTCTTTAAGTTAGTTTTTTGAGCGAAACTAAACGTAACGCTCAAAATTAAACATAGGATATATAGTTTTCTCATAAGTTTTGTTTTTAGAAGAATCGAGGAGATTTAATTTTGCTTTGGTTTTTCACAAATTGATAACGCAAGATGATCTCGTGTGAGCCATCATTGTATTTATTCAATTGGCTTACAGTATAATCAAAAGCATATCCAAGAGAGAAACTTGGTGATATTTGAAAACCTGCCAATATGCTTATCGAATCATCTGTTCGATACGCTCCTCCTATAACAAACTTTTCTTGAATCATGAAATTTGCTGATACATCTGCGGTAAGCGGTGCTCCACTTACGGCTTTTACTAAAAATGCTGGTTTAAATTTCAAATTTGGATTCAAATCAAAAACATATCCCCCCATTAAATAGTAGTGCAAACGATCATAATCTATAGATTCTTTCACATCGTCATAGTAATCATTCTGAATAAAACTTGGAATAGAGAATCCTACATACCATTTTTCTGTATAGTAGTAAATACCAGCTCCTACAGCTAGTTTCATCTGATTGTTAATGTTCTGATTTAACAAAACATCATCATCATCGTAGTATCTTCCTTTAGACCAATCGATGTTTAACATTCTCGTACCAGCTTTTATACCAAAAGCTAATCTTTTTTCATATCCGAGAGGTAATGAATAAGAGAAGTTCCCATCAAGATACAGTTCGTTGGACGGTCCGATTTTATCATTTACAATACTTAGACCTACTCCTAATTTTTCATTTCTAAGAGGAGCATGAATAGAGAAAGACTGTGTTTCTGGAGCTCCAGGCATTCCGACCCATTGAGAACGATATAAAAGTGCTGCTTCTATGGTTCCGGTAGATCCAGCATACGCTGGATTTACCGCCATAGTATTATACATATACTGGGTATATTCGGGATCTTGTTGTGCCGAAGCGCAAACCGTAATAAAAGAACATATTAAAATGAAATATGTTTCTAATGATTTTATATATAGTTTCATAACGATACTTATTTAGTTTAATTAATTAGATGATTAATAGAAGTGGATTATCTCATAATAGACAACCAGCCTTTTTTAACCGTTCCATCTCCAATGGTTATCACATAAAAATAAGTACCTGTTGGCAGCATATCTCCTCTATTAACTACACCGGATACATTTGCTGTACCGTTCCAATCATTTTCATAACGTGTTTTACTATACACTAATGCTCCGTATCTGTTAAATACTTTCAGTTCGTTGTTTGGATAAGACTCAATACAGTCAATTCTGAACAAATCGTTTTTACCATCATTGTTTGGAGTAAACTCATTGTAAACCGTTAGACAAATTGGTTCTAATGTAACCGAAGCTGAATTATTTGATGCATCAACATCTAAAGGAGTCGAAATTTCAACGGTAGCAACGCTAGTGTAGTTTCCGCTTGATAATACTTCTGCAACAACTGTCAATACTACGCTCTGACCTGCCGTTAATGTTGGTATAGTCCAAAGCTGTGTCGCTGGATCGTATGTTCCTGCGGTTGCCGAAGAACTTACCAATTGTAAACCGCTAGGAAGCAAATCACTCACAATAGTATTTATAAAATCTCCTTCACCTACATTGTTTACTGTAATCGTAAACGTTACTTTATCTCCAAAGTTCGGTGTTGGATTATCTACAGTATGCGTAATAGTTAAATCTGAACAGCTTGCAACAGTAACATCTAACGTTTTAATTGTTCTTTCGTCGCAATTATTAACATAAGCTACAGTTACTTTTCCTGGACCAATATCTGACCAAGAAACGGTTACAGAACCATCGTTTGTACCACCGCCTGAAACAATTGTACCTCCATTAATAGTCCATACATAATTAGATTTACCATTTGCAATTGAATACGTTACACCTTTGAATACACAAGGAGTATCATCTGTAGTAGCAAGCTGAACTGCAGAATCATTTTCGAATGCAATTGTAACTCCTAATCTTGGTCCGTTATCACAGCCATTAAATGTATTAGTCAACGAACCTGCATAATAAGTAGTCGCCGTAAGCGGAGTAGTATTTGCTAATGCTGTTCCGCCAGTTGCAGATGCGTACCAAACTACATTTGTTTCGTTTACAAAAATACTAGCCAATGTTGGCAAAGCTGATAAACAGAATGTCTGTGTAGTTCTTGGTGTTGTAATTACGCTTGGCGAATTTACATTTACCGTAACAGCTAATCTAGCTGGGTTTTCGCATCCAATAGCACTTGAAACTGCACCATAATATGTACCTGTAACAAGAGCTGTTGTTGGCGCAATTGCTGTTCCTCCTGTAGCTGTGCTATACCAAACAACATTTGCTTCGTTTACTTGAATATTTGCCACTGTTGGCGAATTTAAAGTACAGAAGTTTTGTGTTGTGTTAGCTGTAGTCGGTGTTGGACTTGGATTAACTAAGGTAACAGTCACCTGAAGACGAGTTGAACTTTCACATCCTGATGGATCAACTATATTTCCGAAATAAACTCCTGAAGTAAGAGCTGTTCCTGCTGGAATTGCTGTTCCTCCTGTCGCTGCTGTAAACCATGTTACATTGTTTTCGTTTACCTGAATATTGGCAATAGTTGGAGCATTTGCAGAACAGAAAGTCTGTACTGTACTATTTGTCGTTGGATTTAATGTATTACCAACTGTTACAGCCACTTGCAATCTGACACTGCTTTCGCAACCTGTTACTGGATCTTTAATTGCTCCGAAATAAGTTGTTGTAGTTAGCGCAGTTGTCGCAGCCAAAGCAGTTCCTCCTGTTTGAGTTGTGTACCAAACTACATTACTTTCATTCACTTGAATATTAGCAACTGTAGGATTTGTACCTGTACAGAAAGTTTGTGCTGTAGCAGTTGTTGTTGGTGTTGCAGGGTCAGTCACATTTACATTAACTGTTAATCTTGAAGCGCTTTCGCATCCTGTTGATGGATCTAAAATTGCTGCAAAATACTGGCCTGTTGTTAAAGCTGTTGCTGATGGAATCAATGTTCCGCCTGTTAAAGCTGTATACCAAACAATATTTGTTTGATTAAACTGAACACTTGCAAAAGTCGGCGCATTAACCAAACAGAAGTTTTGTGTTCCTGCTGTTACTAAAGTTGGCGTTCCTGGATCGTTTACAATTACATCAACTGTTAATCTTGAAGCGCTTTCGCAACCTGTTGTTGGATCTGAAATTGACGCAAAATATTGTCCTGTTGTCAAAGCTGTTGTCGGCGCAATTACTGTCCCGCCTGTTAAAGCTGTGTACCAAACAATGTTAGTTTCATTAGTTTGGATGCTTGCAAACGTAGGAGCATTTGCCAAACAGAAGTTTTGTGTTCCCGCAGTAACCAATGTTGGAGTTCCTGGGTCATTTACAATCACATCAACTGTTAATCTTGTAACGCTTTCGCATCCTGTTGCAGGATCTGAAATTGCTGCAAAATACTGTCCTGTGGTTAAAGCTGTTGTTGATGGAATCAATGTTCCGCCTGTTAAAGCAGTATACCATACAATATTCGCTTGATTAAACTGAACGCTTGCAAATGTCGGAAGGTCTTCTTTACAGAAAGTTTGTGTTCCTGCTGTTACTAAAGTCGGTGTTCCCGGATCACTTACAATTACATCAACTGTCAACCTTGAATTGCTTTCACAGCCTGTTGTTGGATCTGAGATCGCTGCAAAATATTGGCCTGTTGTTAAAGCTGTCGTTGGCGCAATTACTGTTCCGCCTGTTAAAGCTGTATACCAAACAATATTTGTTTGATTAAACTGAACACTTGCAAAAGTCGGTGCATTTACCACACAGAAGTTTTGCGTGCCTGCTGTTACTAAAGTCGGTGTTCCCGGATCGTTTACAATTACATCAACCGTTAATCTTGCAGCGCTTTCGCAGCCTGTTGCTGGATCTGAGATTGCTGCAAAATATTGTCCTGTTGTTAAAGCTGTTGCTGATGGAATCAATGTTCCGCCTGTTAATGCTGTGTACCAAACAATGTTAGTTTCATTAGTTTGGATGCTTGCAAACGTAGGAGCATTTGCCAAACAGAAGTTTTGTGTTCCCGCAGTAACCAATGTTGGAGTTCCTGGGTCATTTACAATCACATCAACTGTTAATCTTGTAGCGCTTTCGCATCCTGTTGCAGGATCTGAAATTGCTGCAAAATACTGTCCTGTGGTTAAAGCTGTTGTTGATGGAATCAATGTTCCGCCTGTTAAAGCCGTATACCAAACAATATTCGCTTGATTAAACTGAACGCTTGCAAATGTTGGAAGGTCTTCTTTACAGAAAGTTTGTGTTCCTGCAGTCACCAATGTTGGTGTTCCCGGATCGCTTACAATTACATCAACTGTTAATCTTGAATTGCTTTCACAACCTGTTGCAGGATCTGAAATTGCCGCAAAATATTGTCCTGTTGTCAGAGCCGTAGTAGATGGAATCAATGTTCCGCCTGTTATAGCTGTGTACCAAACAATATTAGTTTCATTTGTCTGAATGCTGGCAAATGTAGGCTGATCTACCTGACAGAAATTTTGTACTCCTGCTGTTACCAAAGTTGGCGTTCCTGGATCGTTTACAATTACATCAACTGTTAATCGTGAAGCGCTTTCACAACCTGTTGCAGGATCTGAAATTGCTGCAAAATATTGTCCTGTTGTTAAAGCTGTTGCTGATGGAATCAATGTTCCGCCTGTTAGAGCTGTGTACCAAACAATATTAGTTTCATTAGTCTGAATGCTTGCAAATGTCGGAGCATTAGCCAAACAGAAGTTTTGTGTTCCCGCAGTCACCAATGTTGGAGTTCCTGGGTCATTTACAATTACATCAACTGTTAATCTTGTAGCGCTTTCACAACCTGTAGTTGGGTCGGAGATTGCTGCAAAATACTGTCCTGTAGTTAGAGCCGTAGTAGATGGAATTAATGTTCCGCCTGTTAAAGCCGTATACCAAACTATGTTAGTTTCATTCGTCTGGATACTTGCAAATGTTGGAAGGTCTTCTTTACAGAAAGTTTGTGTTCCTGCAGTCACCAATGTTGGTGTTCCCGGATCGCTTACAATTACATCAACTGTCAACCTTGAATTGCTTTCACAACCTGTTGCAGGATCTGAAATCGCTGCAAAATATTGTCCTGTTGTTAGAGCCGTATTAGATGTAATCAACGTTCCGCCTGTTAGAGCTGTGTACCAAACAATATTCGCTTGATTAAACTGAATGCTTGCAAATGTAGGCTGATCTACCTGACAGAAATTTTGGACTCCTGCTGTTACTAATGTAGGTGTTCCTGGATCGTTAACATTTACTGTTACTTCCAATCTCACTGAACTTTCACAGCCTGTAAGTGCATCTGTAGCTGCTCCGTAGTAAATTCTGCTTACTAAAGGAGTAGTTGAAGCAATTACATTTCCACCTATCGCTGCATCATACCAAATAACATTGCTCTCGTTTACTTGAATATTTGCAACTGTAGGATCAGTAGATAAACAGAAATTCTGAGTATCGTTTGTAGTTGTTGGCGTATTTGGATCGCTAACTATAATTACTGCATCTTGTAATGTTCCTGCTAAATTTTCACACGTATTAGTGCTTGAAACCGCTACATAATAGGTGATCGGACTTACTGCTTTTGTTAAACCTGTAGCAGTTAAAATACCAGCTGCATCTATTGCATAAGTTACTCCACCTATAATAGCTCCATTAGTAATTGGTTGCGTTTTTGCAGCGTCTAAATACCAAGTAAATACTGGACTAGTTAATGCTGGTGCAGTCGGAGTTAATGATGCTGATAAACCTGGGCAAACCGTTACATCATCAACCAAAATATCGCTTCCTATTGAAGGAGGCAAAATTGTGAATGTGATTTGTTTTCTATCTGCTGCTGCAGTTTCACACAATTCATCTGAACTCACTCCAACGAAATAAGTATAAGTTCCTGGAGCCAATCCGTTTACTATCAACTGTGCAGTTGTTTCACCAGGAATTAACTGACTCGTTGTTCCATTAAGACTATACCAATGGTATACAGGATTTGTTAAAATAGGTGTTCCGCTTAAACCCGTTGCTAAAGTTACAGTTCCAGAAGCAGAACAAATTGATGTTGCTGTTCCTCCGTTTAATGTAATATCTGTTAAAGCATTTACTGGAGCAGAAGCTTTTACTTCGACAGTAACCTCTCCTCTTGCGTAATTTTCACAACCGTAACGTACTGGTTGTACATAATACTTGTAGATACCTGCAGTTAAATTATCTGGTAACGTAAAGGTTGGTCCGCTAGCCACCAAGTTTCCTCCTGTCTCGGCATCATACCATCGATAGGTCGAACAGGCGACTTCAGGAATCTGGAGTTCAATTTCGCTGCCCGGACAGACCGTAATTTTATTCTGCGGATCTGCTCCAATAACGGTGGTGTTAGCTGTTCTTTCTACAGTATGAACTCTTAAGAAATCTAATACTCCAGCAACACCTCCTAAACGAATTCTAACTCTATCATAAATCTCTGTTGGAGAAGACACTAATACCATTGCCAAAGAATTTCCTGGCAATAATTTTATACTCAATAATGTACTAGTATTTTGAATTGGAGCACCAACTGCCACATTTCCTAAATAACGCTGAATTGAGAATCCTGTAAGCAGATTCACGCTTAAAAGACTGCCTGGTTTTGAAACCACAATTCTTAAAGTATCACTAAGAACAGAAGGTGTTTTAAATTGCACCGTTAAATCTGCTGCTGCTGCAACTCCAACTCCACTATACATTGTAGCAAAAGTTGTTACGTCATTATCAGCAACATTCCAAGCATCACTTACACCTATTAAAGCAGTTGCCGCACCTATAGGAAGGTTTATATCTGTAGCGCCATAAAAAATATCCTGAATATCTCCTGGAGTACAAGTTACAGCAGTAACTGGTTTATTATAATGAGCTTCAAACACTTTTGTATTTTGAGCAAGACTTAAAATTGAAGAAGATACAATACGAATACCATCATAATCTTGCGGACCTGATGCATCTGAAGGAACAAAAGTAAACTCATAAGTATTGTCTCCTGAAATTAGTTTTAATAGCGATCCCGACACAGGCTGCATTGCTCCAATAAGATTACCTCCAATAGTTCCTACTACCGATAAGTTCTCACCAACAGCCAATAAACTATATTCTGAACCTAATTTAACTGTTACAGGAGTACCTTTAGCAATAGGAGTTGCCCAAGTTAAATTCTGCCATGTTGTGCCAATTCCTAAAAGTCCTAAACCAGTAGTAATTGTTGAGAATGTCTGAGGATTTCCATCAATTGCATTTGCATTGTTTGAAACACTCCCAGTAAGTATAAAGCCTTCACTTTCTCCTGATGCATAAACTCGTTCTGTCAAGTTTTGACAGCTAGTAAGATCTATCACATTGATTACCTTAGTTGCAGTAACACTACAAGTTCCTAAAGTTGCAACAGCCGTGTAGGTGTAAACTCCCGGAACATTTAAAGAACCTGTTGTAAATGGAGGACCTGCAAGCGCAACACCTTGTGGATTAAACCATGTTACAGTTCCTGTAGAAGTAGCATTTAATGCAACATCAGCTCCAACATTTACAGATTCTTGCGGATTAGTCACCACTAAAGTTGGTACCGCATTAATTGTTACGGTCACAGATTGTCTAGCTGACGGGCAAGTGCTTGTCGCGCCCTGTGCTTGTATAGAATAAATACCACTTACTGTTACATTTGCAGCAGCATCGGCGGTCATTACATTATTTAAAGGATCATAAAAAGTATAAGTAGCTGCTGAATCAAAATTAGTGATTGCATTAGCCAAATTGGCGGTACCACAGGCTACTAATGGAGTAGTGATAACCGTTAAAGGTGTTGTTGAAGGAAAATTAACCGTTACTAGTTTTAAATCTCCATTCACATTCTCACAAGTACCTCCATTAACTGCAGATATATATAAATTGTAAGGAGAATTTAAAGTTGTTAAACCAGTTAATGAAAGAACACCAGTAATAGGATCTTTTGCAAATGTTATGCTTCCATCTACACTTCCATCTACAATTTCTGTTACTTTATTTTGATCTTTATAATACTTAAACTGAACACCAGCAATATCAGAAGATGGAGTTAAAACTGCCTCTCCAGAACAAGTAGCTTCAACTGGACTTGTAATTACAATATTTGCCGCAGTCGGAATTGGTAAAACATTAACAGTAACCGCTTGGCGCAAGCTGTTAACACAACCTCCTCTTGTTGATTCTAAGTAGTATGTAGTTGTAGTTGTTAATGGAGCTGTTGGAGCTACGCTTACAACATTTCCTAAAGTTGGAGAATCATACCATTGAAAAGTTTCTCCTCCTGTTGAAGTTGCAGATAAATTAGCTGATTGACCAGCACAAATTGGTGCAGTTGCTCCAGTTATTGTGGCATTTGGAAATCTATAAGAAGCTCCATAAATGTTTACAGTAGTCAATAAGCCAACTAATGCTCCCAATCTAATATCCACTCTATCAAATGCAGCAGTTGTTGGGTAACTAACTTTGAATTTGTTTCCTGATAATACCTGCAAGTTCAATAAACTATTGTTTACTGCAAGTCTGCCTGGATTTTCAACTCCTCCTAAAGAAGTTCCTATGCTTACAGATCCCAGCAATGCAATATCAGCAAGACCGCCTGGTAATTCTAATTCAACATCAATGATATCTCCTGCTTGACCAGGTGTTAGAAAATTTAGTTGTTGTTGTATGTATGAATTAAGTACTCCCGCAGTTATAGTCAAAGAAGAAAATGTATTTGGATTTCCATCAACTGCGTTAGGTCCATTTACACCATTACATAGAACACACAATAAGCCCGGGTCAACAGTTATTGCTTGTGTACTTGGTTGAAGACAAGTACTAACTGTATTGGTTACTATTACATTAATAGCAGCTCTTGAAGTGCTTCTACAATCTGATGCCGTACTTACAGCTTCTACATAAAATGTTTTATTTGCTGTTAAAACTGGATTAGGTATATAAGTATTACTACCAGTACCTTGCAAAAGAGTTCCTCCTGTTGGAGCATCATACCATAAATAAGAAACTCCAGGGCTACTTACAACAGACAACTGTACATTCTGGCCTGACTGAATAATAACGCTAGAAGATACAGGGACTGGTGCCGCTGGTCTAGGATTTACATTTACATTTACCGCTGTACGAGCACTTAAACAAGTTCCAATTACTGCTTCAATATAATAAGTAGTTGGAACAGTTAGATTTGGAGTTACAAAAGAAGTTCCTGTAAATACCAAAGTTCCTCCTGTTGCAGCATCATACCAATTATACGTTGTGCCTGCAACTGGAGATTGAATTGTTATCGTTGTCGTTTCTCCACTACATAAATTTGCAGGAACAGTAGAAATCGCCGTTGGAGCCACTGGACTATCGACTGTAACAGCAAAAGGATTTCTTACACTATTAACGCAACCATTACGAGTTAATTCAACATAATAAGTTGTATTAGCTGTCAAGGCTGGAGTTGTAAACGAAGCTGTACTGCTTAATAAATTTCCACCAGTTAAAGCATCATACCATCTAATGGTTTCGCCTAAAGCCAGATTAGCATTTAAAGTTGCTGTTTGTCCACTGCAAATGGCAGTATTTCCAGAAACAACCGAAGCTTTATATCTATAGGCCGCCTGATAAATATCCAGATTAGTTAAAAGACCAAGCACACCTCCTAAACGAACTTCTACACGGTCAAAATTAGCACCAGCCGTAACGCTAGCTCTATATCTAGTACCGCTCAACAACTGCAAAGTAATAAGAGGATTATTAATTGCAACTCTATCATTATTATAAGTTGCACCATTGTAGGTTGCCAAACTAATCACGCTTAACAACTGAACATCTGCTAATCCTCCTGGCAATTCTAAGTCAACATCAACAATATCACCAGCTTTTCCTGGATTTGTAAATTGTAATGTTTGCTGCATAGATCCTAATACATTGGCAGGAACAGTCAGTCTTGTTGCAGTTGCAGGATTTCCGTCTACAGAAAAATTCGGATTTGTAGCATTACACAATAAACATACACCAACTTGAGAAGTTACCTGACTGCTGGCTTCAAGACAACCGCCTAAAGCTGCTGGCTGAACCGTTACTGTAACCGGTACTCTAGTTGCACTAACACAATTTCCGTTTGGGCTTTGTGCTTCAACATAATACGTTTTAGTAGCTGTTAAAATTGGTGTTGTAAAAGTAGCTGTATTTGTGGCAACAGCTGTTCCTCCAGTTGAAGTTTCATACCAGTTTAATTGTGCTCCAATCTCTGTAGTCGATGCATTTAACGTTGCATTCTGACCAGATTGAATAGTCACACTTTGCGTTAAAACTGTCGGTGTTATTGGAACGGCTGTAGAAACAACACTAACTGGCGTACGTGAACTAACACAACTACCAATAGCAGCTTCTACAAAAAATTGAGTTGTTCCTAATGGTACTATTGGAGAATAAGTAGTTCCACTAGCTAAAGCAGGACCACCAGTTGCCGAAGAGTACCAGTTGTAAATTGTTCCTGGAGCAGCATTTACAACCGATAAAGTCGTTTGCTGAGTTGCGCCTGTCGAACAAACCGTTGTTCCAACATTACTAATGGCCGGAATGGCTGGGTTAGACACATTCAAGACCACAGGTACGCGAACATTTCCTTCGCAGCCTGCAGCTCTAGTTATTCCTATATAATATGTTGTATTTGCTGCTAAAGCAGGAGTAGTATACGTATTTCCCACTGCCAAAGCTGTTGTTGAAAATTCAGAACTGTACCAAGCCAACGAAGTACCCGCAGCTGGTGTAGCTGTTAGAGTGGTTGGAACTCCCGCACAAACTGTTTGTGATAAACCTCCAGATACAGTTGGCTGTGCAAATTCTAGCCTAACATCATAGACTCTTAAGCTTACCAAAAGACTTAAAAGTCCACCACCAACCTGAATTTGAATTTGGTTGGTGTCACCCGTAATAGGGAATTTTGCAACAGCAACAGTATTGCCACTTAGCAAATTCAAATTCAAAAGCGGACTATTTAAAGCCACGCTCGAACCTACATTGGTTCCAGAATTTTTAGCTTGAATCGTTGCATTTGACAACAAGGTTAAATCAAGTAATCCGTTGCCCGTACCAAAGTATATCGCAACTTGGTCACCGGCTCTGGCCGTTTGATTTAAGGTCATTGTTTCTTCTGCAAAACATCCAAGTACTGCAACACCATTTGTTAAGGTTGCATAAGTGGATAAGCCAGCGCTATCATAAGCATTGGCAGGACTATTAACATCTACTCCTAAACACAAAAGCCCTCCTCCTGCACTATTTGTCTGAGACACAGGTCTACAAATAGTCTGAGAGAATGCATTGCTGCATATAAAGAATAACGTTAAAAGTCCTAATAATCTCATTTGAGGATTGAGACTACAAAAAGTAAATTTTTTTTTCATAATTTGGAAGATTAGAAAATGGACAATAAAACACCTCTTGCAGTAAGTGCAAGCACCTACGCAATTAAACAATCAGTTAAGAATCAAACAGTTAAAACAAACAATAGTAGCCTATAAAAAAGCTGCTAAATTCTGTTTTAATAAAAAAAATTATGTTGAATTCGGTATATCAAAGTATACCGTAGAACAAATTCTATCTCTGTGAGACAAAATAAGTTCTGCATTTTTAGAGGAAAAATGATTGTAATCAATTTTCCAAGAGGAGTGATTTGTTGCAGGCCTAATTTTCATAATGAAAATTTTAGTTGAAAGTAGAACTGGGGTTCTTTATATATGTTGATTCATTTTTTCAGAAAGTTGATTAGTCTTTTCTAAAATTAACTAGCTGTAAAAAACTAGTTCGAATCTATTTATATCCAATAAAATTATTCTCCCTTATCATTAGCCCGCCAAATGGGGTAATTAAAAGACAGCAAACTAAAAGGTAAGCCTTTTGAAAAAAAATTAAGTATTAGGTAACGATCAAATTTATCGTTGAAACGAAGTAAGCGAAATAGGTTAAAAAATAAAACTAAAACAAAATGTACGATTAAGGTAAATTTGATAAAGAAAGTAATTGTCAATTCCATACGCAGACTTATTAGGTTGTGGTATAATTTCTCAATTTTCAATCTTAACAACATGGCATATAATTTTCTAACCAGTATGTCTTGAAAACCAAAAGAAAAATTTTGTTTAACTTTTGTTACCTAAAATTAGGAAAAACAAAAACATAAAACAAACATAAAATTCTTATAATTTATTCATAAAACTTTAATTCCAAAATTATAGACACATCAAAACATCAAGAAAATAGCTACTTTTAACATAATTAGCTTATAAATTTCACATTAAACAAAATATTAAACAAAATATGTTAAATCGATTTAAATAAAGAATAATCTTACATTTTAAATAATTTTATCGACAAAACTATCCGTATTAAAGACCAATAGCCACAAAACTGTTTCACGAAAACTAAAAATCCAAAAAAAATGAAGAGTTTTAAAAAAACAAGTAGAAATACGGGGTCAAAACTTTTAAAAAGATTAAACAAAAGTTAAAAAATAAAAAAAAGCAGACAATTGCTAACAACTGTCTGCCTTATTCAAAAACCTTATAAAAATTATTTTAAGATTCTATAATTGTATTAATTTGATTAAACAACTGCCCATCACTTAAAAAAGCGCCTTGTTTAATCAATTCAAAAATCGAAGAATTACGTTCCTCTGTAAACACTTTCTTTCCAACTTTCATTTCAATATTGTCTGTAAACATATTATCGCTTAACCATTGAAGCCCTTCTTTAGTCAAAAAGTCTACCTCTGGAGAAAAAGTTTTCAAAACAATTGACTTAATATAAGTATCAAAACAATGAAACAGAAAAATATGGCTCTTAGAAAAATGTTCCAAATATTCTGCTCTACCTAATACGCCTTCCCAAATCAAATCTGAAAAAACATCAAGTTCCTGTTCTGCAACTTCTGGTTTATTAATCTTAAGCTCTTCCCACTCTTTTCTGTCTACTGCTTGTGTTGCCAAAAAACTTGCAAATTCAGCATGTAATTCGTCAAACTGCTCTTTTGTTAATCTTGCGTATTTCATTTCTTTTTTAGGCTTTATGCTTTACGCTGTGAGCTCTAAGCCAACAGCCATAAGTCTAATTATTACTATTAATCTTGTCTTAAACAAAAAAATCCCGACTTTCATCGGGATTTTTGTATAGATCTAAAAACTATTACTTTTCAGCAACAATTTCGTAAGCTAATTCAACGATTACATCTCTATGTAAACGAACTGTAGCATTGTATTTACCTAAACGTTTTACAACACCGCTAGTGATGAATTTTCTATCGATAGCATTACCAGATTTCTCTAAAGCTGCAGCAATATCGATGTTAGTGATAGAACCAAAAAGTTTCTCTCCACCAGCTTTTGCAGTAAGTTTAATTTCAAGAGCTTTTAAAGTTTCAGCTATTGCTTTAGCATCAGCTACAACTTTAGCTTCTTTGTGTGCTCTTTGTTTTAGGTTTTCAGCTAAAACTTTTTTAGCAGAAGGAGTTGCTAAAGTAGCAAAACCTTGAGGAATTAAAAAGTTACGACCGTAACCAGGTTTTACAGATACTACATCATCTTTAAACCCTAGGTTTTGTACGTCTTGTTTT
Organism: Flavobacterium tyrosinilyticum; assembly: GCF_023656565.1. Taxonomy (GTDB): domain Bacteria; phylum Bacteroidota; class Bacteroidia; order Flavobacteriales; family Flavobacteriaceae; genus Flavobacterium; species Flavobacterium tyrosinilyticum. The sequence continues at coordinate 817,291 of NZ_JAMOKG010000002.1, read as the reverse complement.
AAAATAATTTCCATGTTGTTGTCCTTATATTTTAGAAGTTAGGTTCTGATCAAACAGAAACCAGCGACTAGATTTTTTTATACTATTTTAATAAATCGGCCACGTATGGCATTAAAGCTAAGTGACGAGCTCTTTTTACAGCTACAGAAACTTTTCTTTGGTATTTTAATGAAGTTCCAGTTAAACGACGTGGAAGAATTTTTCCTTGCTCGTTAACGAATTTTAATAAGAAATCAGCATCTTTATAATCGATGTATTTGATTCCTGATTTTTTGAAACGGCAATACTTTTTAGTTTTGTTAGTTTCAATGTTTAAAGGCGTTAAATATCTGATATCTCCGTCTTTTTTTCCTTTTGCAGATTGCTCGATTGTAGACATAATAATTACGCTTTAGTAGATTTTAATTTCGCTCTTCTTCTCTCAGCCCATGAAATAGCATGTTTATCTAAACTTACAGTTAAGAAACGCATAACTCTTTCATCACGTCTGAATTCAGTTTCAAAAGCTAAAAGAACTTCTCCAGCTACTTTGAATTCGAATAAATGGTAAAAACCACTTTTTTTGTTTTGGATTTCGTAAGCCATTTTTTTAAGACCCCAATCCTCTTTCGATACCATTTCAGCTCCTCTACTAGTAAGAAATTCTTCAAATTTCGTTACTGTTTCCTTCACCTGAACCTCAGATAAAACGGGATTTAAAATGAAAACAGTTTCATAATGATTCATAAATAAAAATTTTATTTGTTAAAATTGGGTGCAAAAGTAAGCATTTAATTTACATATCCAACATTTTTTTTCTTTTATTCGTCATAATGCAAAAAAGATGCCTCAACCTTAGTTTTTTTTACAAAAAAATAATACATTTACTACTGCTATCCTGAATTTATTCTAAATATAAATGTTATGAAACTAAACTGTGTTGTTGTAGATGATAGTTCTATACAAAGGACAATTATTGCCAAATTGGTCAATAATCACCCAGGCTTGCATTTAATCGGGGATTTTTCTAATGCAATTGAAGCAAAAAGTTGTATCTCATTAAATAATATTGACTTAATATTTCTTGATATTGAAATGCCTGTTATTAACGGCTTTGATTTTCTTGACGGATTAAAATCAAAACCGCAAATTATATTTATTACATCTAAAGCCGAATATGCCCTTAAAGCTTTCGACTACGACGCTACCGACTATCTTCAGAAACCTATTGCAGTAGATCGTTTTAATGCCTCTGTAAAGAGAGCAATTGATATGCATTTGCTAAAAAAAGACATCAAAGAAGAAGAAGGCGAACATATATTCATCAAAAGTAATCTAAAAAAACTTAAAATCTTCACTTCAAAAATAAAATGGATTGAAGCTTTTGGAGATTACGTAAGAGTAGTAACCGAGGATGACAGCAATCTGGTTCTCTCCACTATGAAGTCTTTTGAAAATGATTTATCGAAAGACAAATTTATTCGTGTCCATAAATCGTATATTATTAATATCGATAAGGTCGAACGTTTCAATAGTAAATTTGCCGAGATAGGCATTACCAAAATACCGCTAAGCCGCAATAAAAAAGAAGATCTAGTAAAGGCACTTTCAACTTCTTCTTAATTACCGTTTTAATAAAAATCAACGTTTACTACAACTTTTATAGCTCTGTATTGAGCTACAGCTTCAAAACTATTCAGCATTTTCTGAATAGTTTTTTTTGTATTTCCTAAATGAAGATTATTAGGAATCTTTATTAAAATAGTTCTGATATATTCATTACGTATTCTGCTTATCGCTGGCTCTTCTGGACCTAAAACAGGCATTCCTAAGTTCTGACTTAAAACCTGATACAGCCACATAGCCCCTTCCTTCAATTTATCAAAATCTTTATGCTTTAGCGTAAGCTTAATAATCCTGAAATAAGGCGGATATCTATAAATTTGTCTGTCATACAACTGTTCTTTATACATACCTATATAATTATGGTGTGTAACTTGTTGAATTGTATTATGATTCGGATTGTAAGTTTGAATGACAACTTTTCCTTGTTTTTCTGATCTCCCTGCTCTTCCCGCAACTTGCGTCATCATTTGAAAACTACGTTCAAAAGCTCTAAAATCTGGATGATGGAGCATATTATCTGCATTCATGATTCCGACTAAGCCTACATTATCAAAATCAAGTCCTTTGGCCAGCATTTGCGTGCCCACCAAAATATCAATTTCACGATTTTTAAACGTATCGATTATCTTTTCAAAACCAAATTTACCTCGAGTAGTATCTTGATCCATTCGAGCTGTTTTTGCTTTCGGAAAAAGCGAAGCCAGCTCCTGCTCTATCTGCTCAGTCCCAAATCCTTTTGTAGTTAAATCTATACTAGAGCAATTATGGCAATTTGTAGGTTTTGCTATAGAATAACCGCAATAATGGCATCTCAATTGGTTCTTATGCTTATGGTAAGTCAAACTTACATCGCACTGCTGACAATGCGGAACGTGCCCGCAAGTCAAACATTCTATTATAGGCGAATATCCCCTTCTATTTTGAAACAAAATAACCTGCTCACCTAATGACATCGATTCTGCAATCTCTTCGATTAAAAGATCGCTAAAATGTCCCGTCATTTTTTTTCTGAAATGCTTGTCTTTTAAATCAACTAAAAGCACTTCAGGCAAGCGGACATTTTTGTAACGTTCAGAAAGTGTTACCAATCCATATTTATCATTTTGGGCATTAAAATAGGTCTCAATGCTAGGCGTTGCAGAACCCAATAACACTTTCGCTTTATGAAAATTAGCCAAAACAATTGCAGCATCTCTGGCATGGTATCTTGGTGCAGGATCTGTCTGCTTAAAAGTCTGCTCGTGTTCTTCGTCAACAATTAATAATCCTAAATCATTAAAAGGTAAAAACAAAGCCGATCTTGTTCCAATTACAATTTGTGCTTTTGGAGAATTTTCAAGCGTTTGCCTCCAAACCTCAACTCTTTCATTATTACTGTATTTGGAATGAAAAACAGCTACTTTGTCTCCAAAATGAAAACGCAATCTCGAAACCAACTGCGTAGTAAGAGCAATTTCTGGCAATAGATACAAAACCTGTTTTCCTGTCTGTAAATACTCTTCAATTAACTTGATGTAAATTTCAGTCTTTCCGCTAGAAGTCACACCGTGAAGTAGACAAACTTCTTTCTCTAGAAAACTATTTTTGATTCCAGAAAAAGCACTTTCCTGAGCCTCACTAAGCTGCAATTGCTTATCTGATACTTCTCCGTTAAATGTAACACGATCATGCTGCAAATAATATTCTTCGAAAATTTCTTTTTCAACTAAAGCCTTTACAACTGCTGCTGTTACATTTGAAACTTCCGTAAGTTTTTTGACCGTAATAGGCTTTTTCTCAGAAGCATTTAACTGAAAATAATTTAAAACAATTTCTTTCTGTTTATTAGCGCTTTTCAGTACTTCGAGTAATCCAGCCAAGCCATTATCCGATTCGTATTTTGAATGCAATTTAACATAGCGAACCAATTTTGGCTTGTATGTTTCTTTTATTTCTTCATCCAAAAAAATAATATCTTTCGCGATTAGTTTTTGCAGAATTGGAAGTATATTCTTTTTATTTAAAATCGAAGTAATCTCCTGAATCTTTAATGAACTTTGATGATGTAGCGCTTCATAAATCAAGAATTCATCATCAGAAAGTTCGCTGTCATTTACCACAACATCAGGTTTGTGCGAAATGATTGTTTCACTTTCCAACAATAATCCACTCGGAAATGCGCCTCGATACACATCTCCAATTCCGCACATATAATAGTTCGCAACCCAAAGCCAGTGTTTAATCTGGATTTCGGTCGCAATGGGTACTTCATCTAAAATTTGATGGATTTCTTTAGCTTCGTATAATGTTGGAGCATTTTCATGAACATCCAGAACAAGCGCTGTATATATTTTGCTTTTACCAAATGGCACAGCAACACGCATTCCTTTTTTTATGAAATGAAATTCGGCTTCAGAAATTCGGTATGTAAATGTCTTAGCTAAAGAAAGCGGTAAAATAACTTCAATGAAATGCATGGATTTTTATTATAAGTCAGTTATTATTTCTGACCTGATTTAGAGGAAGTGTCATTTGAAAGATTATAATCCTGAATCAGCTTTAAAGTATGCTCAACAGATTCATTTGTCGTTCCTCCATCGTGCCCCGGAATAACAAACTTCGGATTCTTAAATTTTGACTGAACTTTTTTTATGGATTTCTCCCATTCCTTAACATCAGCATCGCCTAAATACCCTAAATCTTGTGCTTCAACACTCTTTATAAAACAACCTCCATAAAGAATTTTCTCTCTCCCAAACCAAACTACAATATTATCTGGTGCATGGCCTTTACCTGGATAATACACTTCAAAATTATATTGCCCAACTGTAAAAGTCGCATCATCTGGAATTACAAATTCTGCTCTTCCTTCTTTATTCCCATTAAGGATTTCATCTGTCAATTTACCTGAGTAGGTTTTAATTCCTTTTTTTCTATAAAAATCCAATCCACCCGCGCGATCTTCATGCGAATGCGTTGCAAAAACCATCACTACCTTTTTATTGTGTTTTGCTTCAATACTATCCAATAAAGGCTGAAACTGCGTTTTATCCCATGGAGCATCAAAAAGAACAACACCTTCTTTTGTAACGACATACATAGCATTAGCAGAAATCTTTACCCCTTTGTATTCGTTAAAAGTTTTATAAACATAAAAGTCACCCGTAAGATGACTTATTTGTAATGGCGAGTTCTTAGATTGTCCAAAGCTATTTGAAACCATAACTAAGAATAAAATTATTGAAGCAATTTTTCGCATTATATTTTAATTAGTTTTTTACTCTGGTCCAATATTGCGTTCTTCCCATCAAAGAAATCCCAACATAACCGCGAAGTTTTAATTTGTCTGCAGATTCTAAAGTAACATAACATTTATACTTTTTACCACTTGTAGGATCCAAAATTGTTCCTCCATTATACTCTGAACCATCTTTCTTAAGACCATTCATGATTACCATACCTAAAATTGGCTTATTTTTTTCGGCTCCATCACACTTTACACAAACATCTTTTTTGTGGCTGTCGCGAAGGATATCTACTACTTTACCATATATTTTTCCTGATTTCTCATAGATTTCTACTATAGATTTAGCTTCTCCTGTTTCATCGTCAATTGTTTTCCATTTTCCAATTACACTTTGACTTTGCATGGTCAGCGCAAAGAAGAACACTCCGATAGTTAGCATCAAATTTTTCATATTATTTTTCTTTTTTTTGTTTTAATTTTCTGATAGAAGCATTCAATTCGAACCCTAAAAGCAGAATCATACAGTTTATCCAAATATAAAACATTAGAATTAATAATGTCCCAATTGAACCATAAAGTTCATTGTATTTTGAAAATTTTATAACCCAAATCCCAAAAAAGAATGAAGATATAACAATTAAGACCGTTGTAAAAACAGAACCAATGCTTATAAAAGGCACTTTATTATACTGTTTTGTACCATAACGCAATAATATTGAAGATGTTATCAAGATCATTAAAACAACAAACAGATATCTTCCTAAAATGATCAACGGAATTCTATCACTCAGTACATCCTGAATTATCGTTTTTTGAATAAATACCTCGAAAACCACAATTGTTGCTACTGTTACAAACAGAATAACAGTCATAACAATAGAGATCGCAAGCGCAACTAGATATTGTCTAAAAAAACCGCGTTTATCAAAAACATGTTTGGAAGATTCAAAACCGCTTAGAATTCCATTAATACCATTTGCCATTAAGAATATCGAAAGCAAAAAACCTGACGATAACAATCCTGAGTGACTATTATTTAAGATATCGCTGATGATTTTACTAATAGCATCAAACGTATTCGGAGGAACACTCTGTTGCACAAACTGCAAAAAATCTTCCTGAAAATTGTCTATAGGAATAAACGGAATTAAGTTTAAAATAAACAGCGCAAAAGGAAATAAAGCCATAAAAAAGCTAAAAGAAACCGCACTTGCATGATACGAAAAAGCTCCATCAATAATCCCGATGGTGTACATTTCTAATAAATCGTACAATGAAAATCCTTCCAGCCAAGGCAGTTTTATTTTCTTCAAAAGTCGGGCTAAAGTCCGCACCACAGGCAGTTTCTCAATCCGATCTTCTATCTCTTGCGACATATTTTTTTGATTTTAGATTTCAGAGTTCTGATTTTAGATTTACAAAACTCATAACTTATAACTCAAAACTTATAACTTCCTTAAAACGCTTTCAAACTCAAATCCATATTATAAACAGAATGTGTTAAAGCTCCAGACGAAATATAATTTACACCGCACAAAGCATATTCGCGAACTGTTTTTTCGCTAATATTTCCTGAAGATTCTGTCTGACATTTTGTACCAATTAAAGCAACAGCCGTTTTGGTATCTTCATAATTAAAGTTATCAATTAGGATTCTATGAACACCATCACTCAATAAAATTTCTCTAATTTCATCTAGATTGCGGGCTTCAACAATAATCTTTAAATCCAGATTATTTTCCTTTAAATATTCTTTAGTTTTAGAAATAGCGCGAGTAATTCCGCCAGCAAAATCGATATGATTGTCTTTCAACATAATCATATCATACAAAGCGTAACGATGATTTTCTCCTCCGCCAATTTTTACAGCCCATTTTTCTGCAACTCTAAAATTTGGAGTTGTTTTACGTGTATCTAATATTTTTGCATTTGTCCCTTCCAAAAGTTGCATTAAATGGTTTGTTTTTGTCGCAATTGCAGACATTCTCTGCATCGTATTTAAAACAACTCTTTCTGCTTTTAGTATAGATTGCGAGCTCCCAGAAACTTCAAAAACAATTTCGCCATACTCTACACGCGTTCCATCTTCGATAAAAGTTTTCACTTTCAGTTTCGGATCTACATGCTCAAATATCATTTTAGCCAATTCAACACCAGCAATTATTCCTTGATCTTTTACCAATAATTTAGCCTGACCGTGTGCTGTATCAGGAATACAGGCCAACGAACTGTAATCGCCTGGACCAACATCTTCTCTAATGGCATTACTGATTAAAAGTTTTAATTCTGCTTGAAATTGAGCTTTGCTTATCATTTTTCTGTTTTTAATAATAATGCTAAATTAGGATATATTTTATGGATTTGAAAGTTCTAACAACATGAAAAATCACATAAAACATTAAATATCTCTTTTTTAACCATTAAGATATTCAGAAAAATAAAGTTACAATTCTTAACAAAACTTAATCTCTTAATAAGTGTTCAATTAAATATCTTTGAAGTTCAATCAAGCAAAATTTATGGGATTAATTAAAGATATTTACTCGCTTCCTTTTTACGAAAAATTTGGTCAGGCTGTCGCCGAAGTGCATCCTTCATTCGACAAAAAGAAATTCATCGATACCATTTACGAAGGTGATTTTGCTCTAAAAGAATGGAAAGAAAGAATGAAGCACACAACAGTTGTACTTCATCAATTCATGCCTCAAAATTTCGTAGAAGCCACTTCTTTAATTGATAAAATCATCGAAAATTTAAAGAGAAATAATTTTGCAGACAGCAATTTGGCTTTCATTTTCTTTGCCGATTATATCGAAATGTATGGCTTAGATGATTTTGAAACTTCGGTGAAAGCTTTTGTTTCCATAACACAATTTATAAGTTGCGAATTTGCCGTTCGTCCTTTTATCTTAAAATACAAAGAACAAATGATCAGAGAAATGATCCAATGGTCATTGCACGAAAATCATCACGTTAGAAGATTGGCCAGCGAAGGCTCAAGACCAAGATTACCTTGGGCAATGGCGATTCCGTTTCTTAAAAAAGACCCCTCGTCTATTCTTCCAATTTTGGAGAACTTAAAGAATGATCCCTCAGAATATGTCCGCAGAAGCGTTGCCAATAATTTAAATGATATTGCAAAAGATAATCCGCAGATTGTATTAGAAATCGCCAATAAATGGAAAGGACACAGCAAAGAAACCGACGGAATCATCAAACACGGATGCCGAACTTTATTGAAACAAGGACATCCTGAAATTTTAGGCCATTATGGTTTAGAAAGTACCAATATTGAGCTTTCTTCATTTGAAATTAAAACGCCAATTGTAAAAATTGGTGATTATTTGCAGTTTCAATTTCACTTAAATAATAAAAACGAAGAACCAAAAACAATCCGTTTAGAATATGCGGTTCATTATAAAAAAGCAAAAGGGCATTTGGCGAAAAAAGTCTTCAAAATCAGTGAGAAAATTTACCAGCCGAATCAATTAACCAAAATCGAAAGAAATCAATCTTTTAAATTAATTACGACGCGAGTTTTTCATACTGGAGCGCATCAGTTGTCGATTATTATTAATGGAACTGAGAGTGAGGTTTTGGAGTTTGAGTTGATTGATTAAACAGAATCTCTTTAGTGTTGTCAGACTGAGCGAAGTCGAAGTCCCGCAAAGTGATTCAGCATGCGGGACTTCGACTTCGCTCAGTCTGGCAAAAATACACTTCACTTTACAATAACAAAAATGAAATAAATTATTCGGAGGTTTTCCTTACTTTTATAATTCAAAAATCCAAAAACAACTTTTCTTAATCTAAATTAAGTTACAGAGACGCATCACAACTGTAATTTTGTTTTCAAATCAAATAATACCACATGTCAAATATCAGTTTAATTATCGAAGAACGTGCTGCCAATATTGGCAACTTTATGGTTGGGCGTTTATTGCCTTTCCGTGAAAAAAGAGCTGTCGGACCATTTGTATTTATCGATCATATGGGACCTGCGCATTTAAGTGATCATGAAAATATGGATGTTCCTCCACATCCGCATATCGGACTTTCTACTCTTACATTTTTGTTTGAAGGAAGCATTATGCACCGCGATAGTTTAGGGACGGAACTTGAAATAAAACCAGGTGCTGTAAACTGGATGACAGCTGGAAAAGGAATAGTTCATTCTGAAAGAACTCCTGAATATTTAAGACATTCAGACAAAATGCTTCACGGATTGCAAATTTGGGTTGCGCTTCCAAAAGAATTGGAGCAAATGGAACCTAATTTTACACACGTTGAAGCAGATGATATTCCGGCTTGGGAAGAAGATGGCGTTTCATATAAATTAATTGCTGGTGAAGCTTTTGGCAAAAAATCTCCAGTTCCTGTTTATAGTCCGCTTTATTTTATTGAAATTAAAAGCAAAGAAGCGAAGAAAATCAATATTGGACATCATTTATTTGGCGAAAGCGGTTTATATATTTTAGATGGAAGCATTAAAAATGGCGAACATACTTACGATCCGAGACAAATTCTGATTACAACTGAAGCTTCTCTTTGCGAATTCGAAATTGCCGCGAATTCGACTGTTTATATCTTTGGCGGACAGCCTTTTCCTGAAGAGCATTTTATCTTTTGGAACTTCGTTTCATCTGACAAAAACCTCATCGAAAAAGCAAAAACAGATTGGACAAATCAAACTTTCCCGAAAGTTCCAGGAGAAACTGAATTTGTGCCATTACCAGAACCAAGAATCAAATAAATATGGATACAGTAAAAGCAACAATAGACACCCGAAAATATCGCACAGAAATAACTTCTAAAACAGGCAACATTCTAATTGCTGACGAACCGCAAGAAATGGGCGGAAAAAATTTAGGCTTTAGTCCGTTTGAGCTCCTAGCTTCTTCTCTCGCTTCCTGTACTTTAATTACATTGAGAATGTACATTGACCGCAAAGCTTGGGATGTTTCAGAACTTACAATCTGGGTAGATTTTGAAAAGAATGAAGAACATACCGTTTCTTTGTTTTCAACCAAAATCTTAATTACAGGAAATGTAGATGATGCTCAAAAACAGCGAATTTTGAAAATTGCCAACAGCTGTCCTGTTCATAAAACACTTATAAATACAATTAAAATAGAAACTTCTTTAGTATAAAACAACATGGAAATTCAACAAATAAACGATACAAGAAAAGGCCATTTTGAAGCCATAGAAGACGGAAAAGAAGCCGGAAAAATGACTTACACTTGGGTGGGAGATTCAAAATTCATTATTGACCATACCGAAGTAAGCCCAGATTTTAACGGAAAAGGCGTTGGCAAAAAATTGGTTATGGCTGCCGTAGAATATGCAAGAGCAAACAACTTAAAAATTATTCCGCTTTGTCCGTTTGCCAAAAGCGTTTTTGATAAAGTTGAGGAAATTCGTGATGTACTTTTTTCTTGAGTTTCTAAGGTTCTGAGATGCTAAGATTCTAAGTTTTTTTAACCGCAAAGTTCGCGAAGGATTACGCAAAGTTCGCAAAGTTTTTTTCGTAAAGCTTTGCGAACTTTTTCGTTTATATTAAGTTAAGCTTGGAATAAAACCTTGCGAACTTTGCGATAAAAAAAACTGGTTATGCCCGCAGTAGAGTTTTTCTTAACCGCAGAGAACGCGAAGGATTACGCAAAGTTCGCAAAGTTTTTTTCACAAAGCTTTGCGAACTTTTTCGTTTATATCAAGTTAAGCTTGTAATAAAACCTTGCGAACTTTGCGATAAATCTTTGCGCTCTTTGCGGTAAAACTCACCACAACAAAAAACAAATTTTCAAAATTCTCCGAAAACTCGTATATTTGCGCGTAATTTAATCTTAGAGTATGACAAGAATAATTACGCTTTTCTGTTTTTTTATAGCACAAATCGGCTTTTCTCAATCGGCTGAGAGTTATTTAGAAAAAATCAGAAATAATGAAGCTCTCTTAACGGCTTTCTTTCAACAAATGCCTAAAGGAGGCGATTTACACCACCATTTTTCAGGATCAGTTTATGCAGAACCTCTTTTAGAAAGAGCTATTGCAGAAGACTTTTATTTAAATTTGGAAACTATGGCAGTTTCTAAAACCAAACCCGAAAAAGGAAACTGGGAAAACTTCTCTTCTCTTAATAACAAAGGAAAATTAGAGTATTACGAACAGCAGATCATGCAAACTTGGTCGGTAAAAGATTATAATGGTTCTGTACCTTCGGATGATCAGTTTTTTGATTCTTTCATGAAATTTGAACCCACTATCGCAGGTCATTTTGCAGAAGGAATGCTTGAACTAAAAAAACGCGCCATTGCAGAAAATGTTACTTATATTGAAACGCAACTATCAACAATTCCATGTGATATGAATGTTTCTGACTTAGCTGATTTCAATACAAAACTTCGTCAAGCTTCAGAACAAAAGGACGAAAAAGCGGTTCTGAAACTTTTGGATGAATTGTATAAATCACTTCAGAAAAAAGAGGCTAAAAAATATGCTGAAGATTTCAACACTAATTTCATTGCCAAGCTGCACAAGGAATTAAAAATGGATGACGATAAATTCACGATGCGTTATCAAAACTTTGTGCTTCGTTTTATGGAACCGGTAGATTTGTTTAAAAATCTGGTTATTGCTTTTATTTCGTCAAGCGAAAGTAAATTGACTGCGGGTGTAAATATCGTTTCGCCAGAACACGGACAGACTTCTATGAAAGATTATTGGTTGCACATGGTGATGTTTAAATACTGTCATTCCAAATTTCCTGACGTAAAATATACGCTTCATGCTGGTGAATTGACTTTAGGTTTAGTTCAGCCAGAAGAATTGACTTGGCATATTAATGATGCCGTTTATGTAGCAGGTGCCAACAGAATTGGACACGGAGTTGATATCGCTTACGAAGCCAATTCTTATGATTTATTGAAATATATGGCTCAAAAAAATATTCCGATTGAAATCAATTTAGTCAGTAATGAATTCATTTTGAAAGTAAAAGAAAACAGACATCCGTTTACGCTTTACAAAGAATTTAATGTGCCAATTGTAATCAGCACAGACGATGCGGGAATTTTAAGAAGCAATATGACCGAACAATATGTTTTACTGGCAAAAAGATATCCTGATGTGAATTACGAAACAATTAAAAAATACGTTTACAACAGCATCAATTACAGTTTTATTCAAGACGCATCAGTAAAAAAACAATTAATAAAAGATTTAGATAACCGTTTTAAAACTTTTGAAGCAAAGTTTTCTAAAAACTAATCTAAAAAAATCTGTGTAAAAATTTCACGCAGATTTTAAACGGATTTAGGCTGATTTAATACAGATTTTTTTTACCAAAATACTAAGAATAAAATCAGCTTAATCTGCAAAATCTGCGAGAGTATAATTTTTTCCCGCAGATTTTGCAGATTAAGCAGATAAAATTCCTTTAAATATGATACTTGAAGCCGCATTTCTTTTCGTTAAACCAGAATTAACTTCTCAATTTGAAGTCGATTTTACAAAAGCAAGTCAATACATTTCTTCAATTGATGGTTATTTAGGGCATCGATTAGAGAAATGTCTGGAAGTCGAAAACAAATGTCTTTTATTGGTCGATTGGAATACATTAGAAGATCACACAGTAGTTTTTAGAACTTCTGAAGCGTACCTGGAATGGAAAAAGATTTTACACCATTATTACGAACCGTTTCCAATTGTAGAACATTTCGAAACGGTCTTTGCAAATAAAAAATAATGTTTTTATTTGCCACAGATTAAAAGTATTAAAAAGGATTTTCTATTTGCTGTTTTTGTCAGGCTGAGCGAAGTCGAAGCCTACGTCCAATTGGAACGCCCTTCGACTTCGCTCAGGGTGACAATCTAAAGAAATCATTCTAATCCTTTTAATCTGTGGCAAAAATAAATTCGTGCGAATTCGTGCAATTCGTGACAAAAAAATTAACCAATGAACATCAAACTTATAGCCATAGGCAAAACAGATAATAAATCGCTTCAAACTTTGATAGATGATTACACCAAACGTTTGTCCTTTTATATCAAATTTGATCTGGAAATTATTCCCGATATCAAAAATGTAAAAAACTTATCTGAAAGTCAGCAAAAAGAAAAAGAAGGCGAATTAATTCTGTCTAAACTTTCTGCAACCGATCAATTGATTTTGTTGGATGAAAACGGAAAAACATTCTCAAGCGTTGGTTTTTCTGAAGAACTACAAAAGAAAATGAATTCTGGCATAAAAACTTTGGTTTTCGTAATTGGCGGTCCTTATGGATTTTCTGAAACCGTTTATAAAAAAGCGCAAGGAAAAGTTTCGCTGTCGCTAATGACGTTTTCGCATCAAATGGTTCGTTTGTTTTTTATAGAGCAATTGTACCGCGGATTTACCATTTTACGAAATGAACCTTATCATCATCAATAGTTTTTTGTTTCAGGTTTAAAGTTTCAAGTTAGAAAATGAATTCTACAGGAAGTGTGTCAAGATTGTAAGTCACATCTTTTTGCAGTAGAATTTTATATTGAATATACTCTTCGTAACTCATATTCTTATCAAATAAAAACACTAGATCTGGCACTTTCTCAAACTTTATACTGTAAAAATGCTTTAGTATTTCTGCTATTTTTATTTCCTGATTTCCCATAAAAACCTGTTTTTTACCTTTTCTAAAGTAAACCACAAAACTTCCTGCCGTAGGTTTTTCCATTTTATAAAACACTTTCGTGAAAGGAAGAAAAGCCAGATTTTTTCCGATAGAATCTGCATAAGAATAATAGTTTTCAGATTCTTCATTCTGATGCATTTTCTCGTTACGCTTTTTCTCTTGCATTTTTATTACCTGTGGCATCACCAATTTCAAAGGCAAGCGTTTGTCTATATTGAAAATCCAATTAGTTGATATAATGGCACTTTTTCTATTCAAATCGGCAATTGTATCTTTTCCATCAACTTTGAAAAAGATGTAAATCGGCGAATGATCTTGTACATCTTTTACTATTGTAACATTTGATTTTGGTAATAAAACGTCTTCTTTTTTTCCGCAGGAAAACAAAAGGCAGATCATAAGTATGGTGAAGTATTTCATTTTATTTATTTTTTACACAAAGAATTAATACAACGTTTTGTCATTCCGAGGAACGAGGAATCACACTCGAAACTCGACAAAGATTGGCGACATACTTTGAGGAAATACTAGTGTGATTCCTCGTTCCTCGGAATGACAAAACTATCGTTTAAATAGTATTCAAACTCATTTTATTAAACAAAGTAACGCATTCCATTGCTTCTTTTACATCATGTACACGAAGAATTTTAGCGCCTTTTGTCAAAGCAATTGTATTCAGAAAAGTTGTTCCATTTAAGGCTTCTTGAGGCGTAATATCTAACGTTTTATAAATCATTGATTTTCTTGAAATCCCTGCTAAAATGGGTAATTCTAAAATATTAAAAAGTTCCATTTTTTGCATGACTTCATAATTCTGATCTGTTGTTTTGGCAAAACCGAAACCAGGGTCTAAAATCAAATCGTTGATTCCTAAAGCTCTCGCTTTTTTCACTTTTTCAGAAAAATAAAAAAGCATTTCTTTAATGATATCTTCATATTGGGTCAAACTCTGCATCGTCTGCGGGTTTCCACGCATATGCATCATGATATATGGAACGTTATAATGCGCAATTACTTCAAACATTTTTTCATCCAATTCGCCTGCCGCAATATCATTTATAATTGCCGCGCCACTTTCGATACTTGCTTTTGCAACCTCAGCCCTAAAAGTGTCAATAGATAATAAAGTCTTTGGAAAGTGTTTTAAAATCAATTCGATTGCAGGAACAATTCGGTCAATTTCTTCTTGTTCAGTTACAAACTCAGCGCTTGGTTTGCTGGAATACGCTCCAATATCGATAAATGTTGCGCCTTCAGAAAGCATTTTATCTACTTGCGAAATAATTTCGTCTTCGTTTTTATATTTCCCTCCGTCAAAGAAAGAATTTGGCGTAACATTCAGAATTCCCATTACTTTAGGAATCGATAAATCTATAAGCTCGCCTTTGCAGTTAATCGTCATACGTTTTGTTATTTTTGTTTCATGTTTCATGTTTCAAGTTGATGCAGATTGCGTAAGTTCGAAAAGTTAAAACTTGAAACATTTTTTAGTTTCAAGTTATTGCTGTTAACACTTTGTTTAGAAAAAACTTGAAACAAAGAAAACCTGAAACTTGAAACTCTTTAATTTAATCCTTATTTTTGAAGAAATTTTAGCAAATATACAGCATATAAATGAAGAATACTTCCCAAGAATTTGATAATGTTATAGCGGTTTGTCGCACTTTGTTTATCAATAAAATGAAAGATTACGGCAGTGCGTGGAGAATTTTAAGGTTGCCATCGCTGACGGATCAAATTTTTATAAAAGCACAACGAATTAGAAGTTTACAGGAAAATGATGTCCGTAAAGTGGATGAAGATGAAAAAGGAGAATTTATCGGAATCATCAATTATTCTATTATGGCTTTGATTCAGTTAGAACTTGGCGTTGTTGATCAGCCGGATCTTGACGTAGAAAAAGCAACTGAATTATACGATGCTAAAGTAAAGTTAACCAAAGAATTAATGGAAGCTAAAAATCATGATTATGGAGAGGCTTGGCGTGATATGCGCGTGAGTTCTTTAACCGATCTAATTTTGCAGAAACTCCTTCGCGTAAAGCAAATTGAAGATAATAAAGGAAAAACAATCGTATCTGAAGGTATCGATGCTAATTATCAGGATATGATTAATTATTCTGTTTTTGCTTTAATCTTAAACCCAATTACTAAGTAAAATTCCAAATTTTAAATTCCAAATTCCCAATGCTAAACTTGGAGTTTGGAATTTGAATTTTTAAATATTCATTATGAAAAACATCATTACCCAATTCTCCCGATTATTTGTCGGTGTCCTATTTATCATTTCCGGATTAATCAAACTAAACGATCCTGTTGGATTCTCTTATAAACTGGCTGAATATTTCAGCGAACCTGTTTTCAATATGCCTTTTTTAGAGCCATTGGCTTTAGGATTGGCGATCTTTTTAGTGATTTTGGAAGTAGTTTTAGGTGTAATGCTTTTAGTTGGCTATAAATCAAAACTAACGATTTGGGCTTTACTTTTATTGATTGTTTTCTTCACATTCCTAACTTTCTATTCAGCCTATTTTGATGTGGTAAAAGATTGCGGATGTTTCGGAGACGCTTTACACTTAACGCCTTGGCAATCATTTACAAAAGATATTGTTTTACTATTCTTTATCTTGATTTTATTCATCAACAAAAAATTAGTGAAACCTTTATTCTCTAAATTGGTAACTAACATTATCACTTTAGTCAGCATTGTTTTATGTGTTTTTATGGCCGTTTGGGTTATTAACCATAATCCAATCAAAGATTTCCGCCCGTATAAAGTAGGTACAAACATCGAAAAAGGAATGGAAATTCCAGAAGGCGCTCCAAAATCGGTTGTAGAAATGATTTTTATCTACAAAGTAAATGGCGTTGACAAAGAATTTACAGAGAAAGATTTAATGAATATTCCAGAAGGTGCTGTTTTTGTTGACAGAAAAGATAAAGTAATCTCTGAAGGGTACGTTCCTCCTATTCACGATTTTACTATGACAAAAGATGATTCTGATTATAAAGAAGAATTATTAAAAGAGCCAAAATTGTTAATCTATGTAACTTACGATTTGAATTTATCAAATCCAGAAGGGATGAAAAAATTAGCAAAAGTTACTGCTGATGCAAAAGCAAAAGGTTACAAAGTAATTGGAATGACGGCTTCTGGAGCTGATGAAATTGCTAAAGCCAAAAAAGAATATGCTTTAGACATTGATTTCTATTTCTGCGACGGAACAGCTTTAAAAACTGTCGAAAGAGCAAATCCAAGTATTGTTGTGGTACATGACGGAACTATCGCTCAAAAAGTGCATTACAATGATGTTGATGATTTGAAATTGTAATACTTCAAAAAAAAATTAAAAACGCCAGCAAACGTATTGTTTGCTGGCGTTTTTGATTTTTAGCATTCCGTCAAAAGTTAACTTTTAGATTACGAATAATAATCCTACATTTGAGCAAACCAAAAACTATTTTAACCATGAAAAAACTGCTACAGATTTCCGCTATTCTAGTTTTATTTTTTGCTGCAGGATGTGACTCGCCTCAAATAATTTGCGAAACGGGACCTTTGATTTATACTTTTGAATTTGTTGATATAGATTCGGGAACAAACTTGTTTGACAATGGCACTTTTACCCCAAAAACACCCGTGACAGTAACAGATTTGAATCAAAATAAGATAATTCAAACTACTTATGTGAAAAGCAACAATTCAGATCGTGCTCTGTTAGTATTAGCATTTGAAACAGGAACATTTAAATATGCTGTAAATATTGGAGACAAACCTGCCTTTGAATTATCTGTTGTTACGGAGAGAATGAAAGGAAGCCAATGTAATGGTATCGTGAAAAAATCAATTGAAATTAAAAATGCTGAATATGAAGAAGAAAAAACAACTGGGATTTATAAAATTCTAATAAATACAAAAAACTAAAATCAATTTTAATTCAGCTTTACAATCCTTTAATCCAATCAATGAAAAGAATCTTTCAATCACTTATTTTCGCGTTCTCCATTTTATTTAGCATTTCAGGTTTCAGCCAAACAAAAAATAAAGACCAACGTTACATTTTCTTTTTTCACAACAAATTTGTTGAAGAAAATGATTTAAATGCAGTTCATCCAGAATATGGCAGAGCAGAATACAATGAGATTTTAGAATCTTATAGAAAAGATGGCTTTATTGTTTTTAGTGAAAAAAGAAAGAAAAACACCAATTCTGCCAAATATGCCAAGAAGATTTCAAAACAAATCAAAAAGCTTATAAAGAAAGGCGTCCCGCCAAATCATATTACCGTAATTGGAACGTCACAAGGTGGTTATATTGCCCAATATGTTTCGACTTATCTCTCTAATCCAGATGTGAATTTTGTTTTCATTGGATGCTTTAGAGATATTGATATTCAAGAAATTCCAGATATTAATTTCTGCGGCAATATTTTAACCATTTATGAAAAATCAGATATTTATGGAGTTTCTGCCATTAAAAGAAAAGAAACTTCGAAATGTAAAATAGATCATTTTAAAGAAATTGAACTTAACACAGGTCTAAAACACGGCTTTTTGTTCAAAGCTGCAGACAATTGGATTGCTCCGAGCAAAAAATGGGCAAATGGCAATTATGAATTAAATTAAGCATTGAAAAACTTACAAGGAAGCCTTCAATAATTTTGATTTTATTGAAGGCTTTTTTATTGCAATCTGACGTTTTTTTGAATTAAAATCTTCTTCAAAAAATAAAATTTTTATCATTTTTTTATTTGCAAAATACCTCCATTAGGAAAAAACACCATTTCCTATCTCAACTATTACGATTTCAATACTCTTTTTTCAACCAAAAAACGTCGATTTGTTACAAAATAAACGACTCTTCAAATTTTGTTAATCTACAATTGGCATTCGATTTGTTTGTTTAACTTTGTGAATTCAGTACCCTAATAAAAAATAATTTTAATCAAATATGAAACAATTAGTTCTAGTCGTAATTGCGTTTATTTCTTTTTCTTGCTCACAAGCTCAAAAAACAGCTTTTTCTAAAGAGGCTCTGTCTGAGAAATTACTAGCCACTGATGGAAGTCAGGTTACATTCAAAAACAGCTTAAAAAAATACAAAGGCAAAACTTTAGTGATAGAAGTTTGGGCTTCTTGGTGTGGTGATTGTGTGAAAGCAATGCCAAAATTAAAAGAGCTACAAGCTAATAATCCTGATGTGTCTTACTTATTCATTTCGGCTGATAAAACGGCTGATAAATGGAAAGCTGGAATCGAAAAACATGAGTTAAATAAAGGCGATCATTATATGATGAATGATGGTATGAAAGGGCTTTTTGGAAAAGCTATTGACTTAGACTGGATTCCAAGATACATTGTAGTTGATAAAACTGGAAAAATCGTTTTATACAGAGCGATTGAAACTGATTTTGAGAAAATCAATTCTACTTTACAATCATTGAAATAATCTTTCAATAATAATAACAATGTCAAAATTCAATTTAAATTTTGACTTCTTTCAAAAACAAAAAAATAATATAAAACTACCAAAATGAGAAAATCGATTGTTGCAGGAAACTGGAAAATGCATAAAAATGCTGCGCAAACTGAAGAATTATTAAACGAATTAGTGGCTAAAATTCCAGCTAAAACAAATGCACAAGTTATTGTAGCTCCAACTTTTGTAAACTTACAAGCTGCTGCTGCGAAATTAAAAAATACAACTATTGGTGTTTCTGCTCAAAACGTTCACCAAGCTGAAGGTGGAGCTTTTACAGGAGAAATTTCTGCAGATATGTTAACTAGCATTGGCGTTAACACCGTAATCTTAGGTCACTCTGAGCGTAGAGCTATTTTCCACGAAACAGATGCTTTAATTGCAAACAAAGTTGATACAGCTTTAAAACATGACATGACAGTTATTTTCTGTTTTGGAGAAGAATTAAAAGATCGTCAATCTGATAATCATTTCAATATTGTTGAAAATCAATTACGTGATGGTGTTTTCCATATTGCTAAAGAATCTTGGTCTAAAATTGTTTTAGCTTACGAGCCGGTTTGGGCTATCGGAACTGGAGAAACTGCTTCACCAGAACAAGCACAAGAAATGCACGAATTTATCAGAGAAACTATCCGTAAAGCTTTTGGAGCTGAAATCGCTGATGAAGTTTCTATTTTATACGGTGGTTCTGTAAAACCAGAAAATGCTAAAGAAATCTTCTCTAAACCAGACGTAGATGGTGGTTTAATTGGAGGTGCTGCTTTAAAAGCTGACGATTTCCTAGCAATTGTTACTGCTATCTAATTTTAGATTTTAGATTTTAGATTTTAGATTTTAGATTTTAGATTTTAGATTTTAGATTTTAGATTTTAGATTTTAGATTTTAGATTTTAGATTTTAGATTTTACAAAAAACCATTCGCGGTGCGAATGGTTTTTTCGTTTTAGAATTTGGAATTTTTAAATTGAAAATTTATAATTTAAGGATTATCTTTGCAAAAATTTTTATTTATGTCAAACATCTATTTAGGATATCATTTTACAATTGAGCCGAAAGAATTAGGTTCTGAAATTTTAGTGGCTGAATTGGGCGAAAAAGCGTTTGAAAGTTTTACAGAAACAGAAAACGGAATTTCGGCTTTTGTGAAGAAGGATTTATGGGATGAGAATATTCTGGATGATATTTACATTTTACAATCTGAAGAGTTTAAAATTGAATATACAATTGAAGAAATCGATCAGGTGAACTGGAACGAGGAATGGGAAAAAAACTTCGAGCCAATCGATGTTGATGGAAAATGCCACGTAAGAGCTCCTTTTCACCCAAAAACGGATGCTGAGTTTGATATTTTGATCGAACCTAAAATGAGTTTCGGTACTGGTCATCATGAAACTACTCATATGATGATTCAGCATTTATTGGAAATGGATGTAAAAGGCTTAAAAACACTTGATATGGGTTGCGGAACTGCAATTTTAGCAATTTTAGCAGAAATGAAAGGCGCTGAACCAATTGACGCTATTGATATTGACAATTGGTGTTATTTAAACTCTATTGAAAATGCCGAACGCAATAATTGCAAACATATCAGCGTTTATGAGGGCGATGCGGCTTTATTAGCGGGTAAAAAATACGATTTAATCATTGCCAATATCAACAGAAATATTTTGTTGAACGATATGCAGGCTTATGTTGATGCTTTGAACCCAAAAGGAATTATTCTTTTTAGCGGTTTTTATGAAGAAGACATTCCATTTATTGATGCTTCATGCGTTGAAAAGGGATTAACTTATGTTAAAAAGTTTCAAAGAAACAACTGGGTATCTTTAAAATACGTAAATTAGATACTGCTAATCAACTCAGTACAAAACCTATAAGATATGAGTACTAAAGAAAAAGTAAGAGAAAGAGTTCGCGAAAAAGAAGCCATTGCTTTTAATAACGAGATCATTGTTTATAATGATGATGTAAACACTTTTGATCACGTAATCGATACTCTAATGCGTGTTTGCGACCATACGGCTGAACAAGCTGAACAATGCTCTTTGATTGTTCATTACAACGGAAAATGCACTGTAAAAACGGGTCCGATTGAAAAACTTAAACCTCAATGCACACAACTTTTGGAAGCTGGACTTAGCGCCGAAATTGTCTAATTGATCCATAATTTAAAAACGCATTCTGTTTTGTTCTATATTCGAATAAAATGGAATGCGTTTTTTATTTGTCTTATTTTAAATCAAAATATCACATTAAAAACCGTTTAATTTAACAATAATTTAAAAAGCATTCGATTTTATTCTATATTTGAACGAAATAGAATGCTTTTTTTATGGAAGAATATGGAAAGATATTGATTATTGCAATGCCCATTTTTTTGACGTTAATTATCATTGAAAAAATATACGGCATTTATGTAAAAAACGATACAGCGCCACTAATAGACAGCGTATCGAGCATTAGTTCTGGAATAACCAATTCTGTAAAAGATGTTTTAGGACTCAGTATCACTTTTCTTTCTTATGAATGGCTAGTTTCTAAAATTGCCTTACAGCACTTAGAATCCAATGTTTTATCCTATTTCATAGCCTTTTTTGTGATTGATTTTTATGGATATTGGAGTCATAGACTAGCACATCAGGTTAATTTTCTTTGGAACAAACATGCTATTCATCACAGCAGTGAAGAATTTAATCTTGCCTGCGCGTTACGTCAGCCCATTGCTAGTGTGGTTAATCTCTTTACTTTTTTATTGATTCCTGCGGCTTTACTAGGTGTTCCTGCTTCAGTAATTGCGATAACGCTTCCTGTTCACTTGTTTTTACAATTTTGGTATCATACCAAACACATCAAAAAAATGGGCTTTTTGGAGCATATTTTAGTAACTCCTTCGCATCATCGCGTTCATCATGCTATCAATCCAGAATATCTAGACAAAAACCACTCTCAGATTTTTATTTTTTGGGATAAACTTTTTGGTACTTTCCAAGAAGAATTAGACGAAGTTCCTCCTGTTTTCGGAATCACAAGACCTGCCAATACCTGGAATCCTATTAAAATAAATTTTCAGCATTTGAGCTTACTTGTAAAAGATGCCTGGCGCGCTCCAAAATGGAAAGACAAACTCACCATTTGGTTTAAACCAACAGGCTGGCGTCCCGAAAACTTTGAAGAAAAATATCCTGTAAACAAAATTGAAAATGTTTTTAATTTTGAGAAATACGGCACTCAAAACTCTCAAAAATTAATTTACTGGTCGGTTGTACAAGTTTTAATAACATTACTATTTGTAAGCTATCTGTTTGAAAATATTGCCAAAATTGGTTTGCCCAATATTTTTATCTACGGTTTTTTTATTTTCATAACCATATATAGCTACACAGAGTTAATGGATAAAAATAGATTGGCTCTTTTATGGGAAGGCATCCGATTAGCAATAGTAATGAGTATTATTGGCTATTACGGAGACTGGTTTGGGCTAAATCGCACAATTCCAATTAGTAATTATATTATTTTTACCTACCTGATTTTATCTTTTTCAGCAACACTTTATTTTGTTAATTTTGACTTTAAAACCAACCAAAACCAATATACCAATTCATAACCCCTATTATGAGAAACTCATCTTTTTTTAAAATTTATGCTGCATTTAGTGTGGTTTACCTCATTATTCTGCTCACTGGCCACGAACGTTTTGATCTTTTTCTTAAACCCATTCTAATACCAATTATTGGGTTTGGCGCTTACTTTTATAGAAATTTTCCAACGCAGAATATTTTATTAGCCGCACTTGTACTCTCTTGGCTTGGAGATGTCATCTTACTTTTTACAGATCTTGGTGAAATTTATTTTATTTTAGGACTTGTATGTTTCCTATCTGCACATATTATCTACTGCATTCTTTTCAATAAGCAGAAGAGAATTAGAAAAAAACAAAACAAACCAATTTTTATATTTGGCAGCATATTAATCGCAGTCTATTTAATCGGGATGGTTTCTGTATTAATGCCCCATTTAGGAGATCTTGAAATTCCTGTTTCTATTTACGCTTCGGTAATTTCAATTATGCTTCTATTTGCTTTCAACGGATTTTTAGTGTGGGAAAAACCAGGAAATCAGCTTGTGTTTTTAGGGGCTATTTTCTTTATTATTTCTGATAGTATTCTGGCTGTAAATAAATTTTATGCTCCCATTCCTAAAAGCTCCTTTTTTATTATGCTAACTTATCTTCTGGCACAATATCTGATTGTAGTTGGTATTTTAAAACTAAATCCAAAAAAAGAACAGCAAACAGTTTAACTTTTCCAACCACCTCAATCATGAAAAAAATAGCACTTTTAATTGTTTTAGTAATCTTTGCTTCTTCTTGTGTAAGCACAAAATCGACTTTAAAAAATGTTGATGATAATGCACCTGATTTGATTTTGAAGAAGGACAATACGTTTGCTATAACGCAATTTGCTAAAGACAAAAAGTACGGTTATGATCCTGATTATCCTGTTAATATATTTTTTCAAAATACAAATAGTGAGACTTTAAACGAAACTCGTTTCTTAAATGCTTTGGCTGGTCCTAATGGCGAAAAAATCACTTATACTAGATTAGAAACTTGTTGTCCGTTTCCAACTAAAAGAAGCAATATGGGCGCTGGATTTTTGAATGTTTATGAGTTGAAATGGGAAGGACAGAAAAAGCCTGTAAAACTGTATTTGAATATTTATGAAAAAGGAATTTTAATGGTTCCGATGGGATTGAGGTTGAAATAGAATAATCTCAGATTAACATTATGCTTACTATATTACCGTTATTGCTGATTATTTTACCTGTATTATCACAGTTAATCTGGGGAACATTTTCTATCTATAGACCTGCATTATTTAAATTCAGCCAAATTTCTTGGATCAATTTTATCCTGCAAATTGTACTTTCTCTTGTGGCTTTTAATATTGCTGATTATAATTTTTCTAAACAATATGAACAATATCCCAATCCTATGAGATGTGGTATGCCACTTGTAGGAATGGCTGTAGCTTGTTTCTTTTCACTTTTTGTTCTGATTTTAATCCTTGTGATTCAATTTCTAATTAAAAGATGGAGAGCAAAAAGAAATACGATATAAATCTTAATATTTCTTGAATTAAACTGTAAAGCTTTAGAACATGATAAATGTCATTTATTAATTTCTTTTCATGCTTTAATATTGCCACGGAAAAAGCATTTAATCGTTTTAAAGAAATTTTAGCAATTCGTTAATTCTACTCAGCTCCTAGTCAGCTATTCGAGTTCTTAAAATAATCTTAAATCTTCATCTGCTATTCATAAATCATAACTACCTTTGCAGTGCAAAAAATAATTTTATGAACTTACAACATATTCCACAAATTAAGCATACTGACAGCGGAAATTTCTTTTTATTAGCAGGGCCTTGTGCTATCGAAGGAGAAGAAATGGCGTTGCGAATTGCTGAAAAATTAGTTGGTATTACCGACAATCTTCAGATTCCTTATGTATTTAAAGGATCTTTTAAAAAAGCAAACCGTTCTAGAATTGACAGTTTTTCTGGTATCGGTGACGAAAAAGCTTTAAAAATCTTAAGAAAAGTTTCAGAAACTTTTCATGTTCCAACTGTAACAGATATCCATACAAACGAAGATGCTGACATGGCAGCTCAATACGTTGACGTTTTACAGATTCCTGCATTTTTAGTACGCCAGACCGATCTTGTTGTGGCTGCTGCGAATACTGGAAAAGTGGTAAACTTAAAAAAAGGACAATTTATGAGTCCGGAGAGCATGAAACATGCTGTTCAAAAAGTTTTAGACTGTAATAATGAGAATGTTATGGTTACAGATCGTGGTACTATGTTTGGCTACCAAGACATGATTGTTGATTTTAGAGGTATTCCTACTATGCAGCAATATGCTTCTACAGTTCTAGATGTAACACACTCTTTACAACAGCCAAATCAGACTGCTGGGGTTACAGGCGGAAGACCTGACATGATTGAAACAGTGGCAAAAGCGGGTATCGCAGTTGGTGTTGACGGTATTTTTATCGAAACACACTTTGATCCTGCAAATGCAAAAAGTGATGGTGCTAATATGCTTCATTTAGACTATTTTGAAGGCTTAATGAACAAACTAGTTGCTATTAGAAAAACAGTAAACGCCTTTTAACTTATATCTTTTTAATTTATAACACTTAAGTTCTTTGAAAACAAAAATTTTATTTTTCTTACTGGCTTGTGTTTCTTTAAACACATTTGCTCAGGAAGAAATACCAGTACAAAAATATGCTGCCCATAATAAAGGAAAATTCTTTGTTATGTGGGGTGGTAACAGAGAAAGCTACTCAAAATCTGATGTAAACTTTAGAGGTAAAGATTACAACTTTACAGTTGAGAATATGGCTGCTCATGACAAACCAAAAGGATGGCATGTTGATTACATCAATCCTGTTAACATGACTATTCCTCAAACCAATTTGAGATTGGGTTACTTTTTTAGTGATCATTATAGTGTTACAATTGGTATTGACCATATGAAATATGTAATGTCACAGAATCAAATCGCAAATGTTACCGGAAACATCAATTTACCTGCAGATGATCCCGCGTCAATTTACAATGGTAACTACAACAATACTCCTGTCGATATGTCCCAAGGAGGAGCGAAAGAAGGCGGTTATGGCAATGGTGAAATAAATGTAAATGGTCCAGCTTTTTTAATGTACGAACATACAGATGGTTTAAACTACATTAATACGGAAGTTGCAAGATTTGATGATGTTTCTAAATGGTTTGGATTACCAAATATTGATAAAGTTCAGATTAACTTAACCGAAGGTATTGGCGCTGGAGTTTTATATCCTAAAACCAATACTACTCTTTTAGGTAAAGAACGTCACGATGATTTTCACGTTTCTGGTTATGGTGTTTCTGCAAAAGCTGGTTTAAACGTTACTTTCTTCAAGCATTTCTATATTCAGGGAGAACTAAAAGGTGGTTACATCAATATGCAAGACATTAGAACAACTACTAGCAATGAAGATAAAGCTTCTCAGCACTTTACTTATTTTCAAAGAATTATTGCTGTTGGAGGTATTTTTAGACTCTAATATTTCGTAAAATATATTTTAGAAAATAGCTGCCATTTTATTTGGCAGCTATTTTTTTTATTATTTACTTTGCACTTCAAAGTACTTTAAATTTTACTTTATGAAAAACAAAAAATATTTATTTCCGATTATTACTTTTTTCTTAAGCTTTAGCTGTGCCTTATTCGTGGCTATAAAAGTTTTTCCGAATAATCCGTTTACTGGAACATCCAAAACAGAAAAAACAGCTGTTAGCAAGTTTAAAGACGGAGATCTTATTTTTCAAACATCAGAATCTAAACAGTGTGAGGCAGTTCGCATTGCCACAAATTCGAAGTTTTCTCATTGCGGAATCATTTATGATATTAACGGAAAATGGTTTGTTTTTGAAGCAGTTCAACCTGTAAAGCTTACTCCGTTAGAAGATTGGATCCAACATGGAAAAGATCATAAATATGTCGTTAAACGACTAAAAGACGATAGTGTTTTAAAACCCGAAGTTTTACAAAAAATGAAAGACTACAGCCAGCAGTTTGACGGTAAAGAATATGATGCCTATTTTGAATGGACTGATAACAGGATATATTGCTCTGAATTGATCTGGAAAATTTATAAAAATGCTGCAGGAATCGAATTGTCTCCACTTAGAGAATTGAAAGATTTTAATTTGCAAGATCCGAGAGTTCAGAAAATACTAAAAGAACGTTATGGTAACAACATACCATTAGAGGAAAAAGTTGTTGCTCCTTCTGACCTTGCCGATTCTACTATTTTAAAAACTGTACTAGACACTTATTAATATTTTTAAAAAGCTAGATTGCTTTATTATTTCTAGCTTTTTTATTTATCTATTTACTTTGAAATTCAAAGAACTTTACAAAAAAACTAAGCTATGAGAGATTATTTGATTGAAAAACTGTATGAATGTTCTAAAAAACCGTATCAAAAATATTTCAAGAAGAATCAGCCTTGGAATATTGAGAAAGGCCTTTTAATGGATTATCCTGAAGAGAGCCTAGGATTTAGCTTGGGTAGTTTTCTTTATAAAAATCATTTTGATATTCAGGAAAAACTGGAAGATCACGACATCATTCATGTTCTGACCAATACGGGAATTTCAGTTTATGAAGAAATCGGAATGCAGTATTATTTACTCGGAAATGGAAAGAAAAGCTTGTATTTGTTTATGGTCATACTAACAGGCACTATTTTTTATCCGAAACGTATGAGCTATTTCATTCAGCAATTTAAAAGAGGGAAAAAGGCAAATGCTTTTCATTACCTCGATTTTTCAAAAATGCTTTTTTTGCCAATTCAAACTATTCAGCAAACTTTTAAAATTTAAAAATCATGAAAACAATTTATAATCCTTCTGAAGAAAAACAGTCTACAGAATTAGCTATTGGCACATTTGCAATCAGTACAATACTATTTATTCTTTACATCGTTTCAAACGGAAATGGTATGGTATTAGTTATTGCATGGCCTTTTGCTTTAGCTGCCATTGTGGTTAATTTAATCATGTTTGTTCATTTAATGGAAAGATTTATCCATCTACCTCAACAGCGAAAAGAAATTGCAATAAAAATACTGCTTCTCCTTTCTAACATTCCGATAACATTTTTGTATTATCTGGTTGTAATGAAATCTTGACTTTTAAAATCATATTAACAAAAAAAAACACTACTACGAACCCCAGAGGGGTAAGATATTTATAGAATTTCAATAAGAAAATGAAAAAAGCTCCAGAGGAGCGACATATAGTATACATTAAAAAAAAATATGTCGCTCCTCCGGAGCTTTATATTTGGAAACATTTTCCCTTTTCTATAAATATGTCGCTTCTCCGAAGCTTACAAAAAAGAGCTATCCTTTTGAGACAGCCTCTTTCGATTTATTATTTTGTCTTAATTTGCTTTTTTAGTTTCAATTCCGTTTTGGTCTAATAAATACATTAATGTAGTCATTGTCGCTGCACCAAGCTCAAGCTCTCTTTTGTTGATTGCATCAAATTTATCGTTTGCTGCGTGGTGGTAATCAAAATAACGCTGAGAATCTGGTTTTAAACCTGCTTTTACAATAGCTTGAGAAGTCAAATGGCTAATATCTGAACCTGCATGGCCAATTGTGAAACTGTGTACCAAATAAGGCTCAAAAAGGTCTTTGTAACCTTGAATTTTTTTCAAATTAGCATCATCTGCTTCAATTGAAAATCCTCTTGGAGAAAATCCGCCTGAATCACTTTCTAAAGCAAAAATGTGGTTTTCTTTATTTTGTTTTGAAACCTCTTCATATTTGGCTCCGCCTCTTCCTCCATTTTCTTCGTTCATAAACAATACAACACGAATCGTATTTTTTGGCTTGTAGTTTAAGTTTTTCAAAATACGAATTACTTCCATACTCTGTACTACTCCTGCTCCATCATCGTGAGAACCATCTGCTAAATCCCAAGAATCTAAATGTCCTCCAACAACCATAATGTTTTCTGGAGTTACGCTTCCTGTCAATTCACCAATTACATTATAAGACAATGCATCTGGTAAAGTTTCGCAAGATTGTTTAAAATAAAATTTCAAAGCTGGATTTCTTTTTAAAGATTTACTCAACAATTCTGCTCCATTTGTACTAATAGCAGCTGTTGGAATATATTGTTCTTTTGGCAAATCACCGTAGCTTTGAGCACCTGTATGAGGGAAGTCGTCTAGACGTAAGTTCATAGAACGAACAATTGTTCCAACCGCACCTAATTTTGATGCTTCTTTTGCTCCAGCATATCTTTGGTCAACACAAGCTCCATAAGACGTAAAAGTTTCAATATTTTCAGGATTCATTGGTCTGTTATAAAAAACAATTTTTCCTTTTACTTTATCTGCTCCAAGTTCATTTAGTTCTTTAATTCCTTGAACTTCGATTATTTCTGCTGTAAGACCTGTTTTTGCAGTAGCTACAGAACCCCCAAGTGCGCAAATCGGCACAGTAGTTTTCACTTTTCCATCAAGAATGTAAGCCGTTTCTTTTTCGCCACGTACCCAATGAGGTACCATAACTTCTTGTAAATAAACTTTATCTAGTCCTAAACTTTCTAATTGTCTTTTAGTATAGTCAACTGCCAGTTCTGCACCTTTAGATCCAGACAAACGAGCCCCGATATCGTTAGACAAATATTCTAACCAAGTGTAACATTTTGATTCGGTTAAAGCTTTTTTATAAAATAATTTGATGTTTTTTTCATCATTTGTCTGAGCAAAAGATGTCAATCCGCTTAAAACTAATGCAGTTAAAAGAATTGTTTTTTTCATAGTTTTGATAGTAATTTTGGAGTTTATAGTGCTTTTGGCACGTTCACAAAGGAACAAAATTATTGACAGTTCTAAGTTCTTTTTCTTAACCTTTTCTCAAAAAAAAGCTCCAATTACAAATTTTTCAATTTGCAATTGGAGCTTTTACAGATTTTATAAATAAAGACTATTTAACTTCAATAATCTTATTTTTCGTTCCGATTCCGTTTTCATTAAAAGGCTCAATAGTAAAATAATATTTTGTTCCTTTATCTAAACCTCTAAAATCATATGTATTATCACCGAAAACCATAATGCTGTTATACAATTTATCTGGTTCAATTCCGTAATAAATATTGTAACCAATTACATCAGCTTGTTTTTTCCACGAAATCATAGCATTTCTAGAATCTGCCTTGTTTCTGTCTACTTTAAAAGAAGCAACAGCTTTTGGTTTTGCTGCCAATCCGTTTCCAAAAACTCTAAAATCTGAAATTGCAAACAAACCAGATGCATTATGAATATTTTCCATTTTAATGTAACGTGCTTTAATCGATTTTGAAAGCTCTACATAATCATGTGGTGCATCTTTATCATTTTTAGACTTATCTACAACCAAAGTCCAATTTTGAGCATCATCAGACATATAGATTTTATACTGATAATAAATATCCATTGCTTTATTAAACTGCGTTGCTTTATGATCTGCATAATTAATCTGAAGAGCATTAATTTCCATTTCTCTTCCCAAATCCATTTGAAGCCATTCTCCTGGATTGTCAGTTTTTGCAGACCAATAGGTTTGAATGTTTTCATCGGTAAGATTTTCTGGACCATAACAGAATTTCTCATATACTTTTTTACCGCCATTATCCATCCTATGTGTTTCTACTTCCATACATTCTTCTGAAGAAGAAACCGTTACTGGCTTTTTATAAGAAAGCAGCATCCATCCAGAAGAAGCTCCTTTTGTTTGATCACGTTGGGCTGTTGGCAATACAATTGGAAAATCCCCATAAGCTGTGATCGAATACATTACATCATCTTTGTCAAATCCAGCAGGAAACATATCTATACGACGCTCAAAACGATCTTTAATAGAGATTTTGCACGTTCCTGTATTCCAGTAATTTCCATAATTATCTGCGAAAGTATTTCCGTGCCCTGCTCCAATTACAAATCCGCCTGGTTTATATGACATCGGATTATGTTTTTGGTACGTAAATGGCCCTAACGGATTATCTCCAACATGAACACCGTTTGCGTAGCCTTTAAATTCGGTAGCAGGCGCTCCATATTGCATGTAATATTTTCCGTTATGTTTGGTCATCCAAGCTCCTTCAATGAAATTCCCCCACGGCGCAGGTTCCATATCGTTGTTTGGTCCAAAACGTTCCCATCCGTGAGCAGAAGGGTCTAAAATAGCTACTTCTTTAACTTGCCCATAGACTTTCTGAATATCCTCTACTTCTGTTGCTTTATACAATTCTGCATAGTCTGCTTGATTTCCTTTTGGAAGCCAAGTATTATAATCAACCTCAACACCTACAAGAGGTAGTTTTCCGCTAGAACCGTAGTACATATATACTTTTTTGTCATCATCTTGAAAAATCGCTGGATCCCAAGTTGGCAACATTGCTTTATCAACGTGACGTGTCCATCTTCCCGATTTCGGATCTGCCGTTTTCCAAATCGGATGATCTCTTTTCCAGGTTGAACCTACATAAAATAAAGTATCGTTTACAACCCACGCTGCTGGAGCACATTGGTCGTCATCACCTGGCTGTCTTTGGAAACTTCCGTAAACAAAATTCCAGTCTGACATGTCTTTACTCCAAAAGAAACCAGCCTGATTGGTAGCAAATAAATAATATTCGCCTTTATACGTAATAATTACAGGATCGGCGCTTGAACGGCGTGATTCTGGAATTCCGTTGTGATTATGAGTTGTAAAATTGTACCCAATATTTATCGGATTACAGTATGTTGTTGCTGGTCTGCTAGGGTCAAACCATTCTGTTTTACCAGAATTTTGTGCCGAAAGACTACTTCCTAAAAGCATTGAAAGCAATAAAATTGGCTTAAATTGTTTATATATATTCTTCATGGTTAGATTCTTTAGTTAAGCTTTACAGCTTATTTTTTAACCTCTTTTCTTTCCTTTAAAAGTTCGGGTTCGTTTGTGGTGATGTAATTGAATTTGTGTTCAATAATCCAATCCATATCTTTAGCGTCGTTAACAGTCCAAGCGTTTAGAATAATTTTATTATCCTTTGCTTCTTGTATCCATTCAGGATGTTTTTGAAAAACAGAATAATGATAATCAACTCCGTTAATTTTATCCGCTTTTACCTCTTTTGGAGATTTATTCCCTTCTAAATATTGCAAAGAAGTTTTAGGGTCTATTGCTCTGATTTTTTTTAGAATATCGTAATCAAAACTGATGTAGCAGGTATTTTTATCGGCTTTTAATTTTTTAATGGTTTCGACTGCTGCTACACCCGTTTTTTGTCCTCTTTCTTTACTGATTTCCGAAGGTTTAATTTCGCAAACTAAAAGTGTGTGCTTGTTATTTCGCATTCCTTCGGAAATATATTCATACAGCGTTGGAAGTTTTTCTCCGTTAGAAAGTTTAAACTTTATCAAATCTGCATAATTTGTTTCTTCAATAAGCAGTTTGTTGTAGTGGGCATCATGATTGATTACAAGTGAATCATCTGCTGTTCTCCAAACATCAAACTCTGATCCTGGCAATTTTAAATCTATTGCATGTCTTAATGATGCAATAGAATTTTCAGGCAGATTATTCTTTTTCCAAGCTCCGCGATGCGCTACTATTGCGTTCTTTTGCGCATTGCAATAGGAGAAAGCAATAAGACATACGGCACTAAATATTTTAATTTTATTCATAATAACGTAGTTAAAAAATTACAAAAAGGTTTTGTCATTTTAGAAAAAAAGCCCTCCAAACGAAGGGCTTTTCACTAATCAAATAAACCAACTATTTAGTTAACTCAAAACTAACTTTCTTATCGGCATTTGAATTTCCTCCAACGAAAATATCAAACTGCCCTGGCTCTGCTACGAATTGTAAATCAGAGTTATAAAATTTTAAATCTTCAACAGTAATATCAAAACTTACTGTTTGTTTTTCACCTTTTTTAAGTGTTATTTTTTGGAAACCTTTTAATTCTCTAACTGGTCTTGTTACTGAACCAACTAAATCTCTAATGTATAATTGAACAGTTTCTTTTCCGTCAAAATTTCCAGTATTTGTTACATCAACAGTTACTTTCAATTTTCCAGATGGATTCATTTTATCAGAAGAAATTTTCAAGTTTGAATAATCAAAAGTCGTGTAGCTTAAACCAAATCCGAATGGGAATAAAGGTTCGTTTCTTTCGTCAATATAATTTGATCTGAATTTCTCGAATTTTCCTTCTGTGTTAGAAAGTGGTCTTCCTGTATTTTTGTGTGCATAATAAATTGGTAACTGTCCAACACTTCTTGGGAAAGTTGAAGTCAATTTTCCTGAAGGATTTACATCTCCGAATAACACATCAGCAATTGCATAACCAGCTTCTGTACCAGCAAACCAAGCATTTAAAATTGCTGGAACTGTTTTTTCTTCGTCTGTAATTACTAACGGACGTCCGTCAAATAAAACTAAAACAACTGGTTTTCCAGTTTTTAATAACGCATTTAATAAATCTTTCTGCGCTTGTGGAATTTCTAAGTTTGTACGGCTGCTAGATTCTCCGCTCATTTCTGCAGATTCTCCTAAAGCTGCAACAATTACATCTGACTGCTCTGCCACTTTTAAAGCTTCTGCCAATAAATCTTCTTTTGAACGAGCATCACGGTGTAAGGTTTTACCGAACATTGTCGCATTAGTTTCAAAAGTTTCATCGTAATCTAAGTTACTTCCTTTTGCATATAAAACTTTAGTTCCAGCTCCCGCTACTTCTTTAATACCTCTCAATAATGAAACGGCGTTTTCCATTTTTGTAGCCACACTCCAAGTTCCTGGCATGTTTTCTTTAGCATCTGCCAATGGTCCGATTAAACCAATTGTTCCAGATTTTTTAAGTGGTAAAAGCTGGTTTTGGTTTTTTAATAAAACTAAAGATTGTGCAGCAATATCACGTGCTTCTTTTCTGCTGTCTGTTGTAAAAATCTCCGTTTTTGCTCTCTTCTCATCACAATATTTATACGGATCTTGGAATAATCCTAAGTCGTATTTTGCTTCTAGAATAAGTTTTACAGCATTATCGATTGTTTCGATTTTTACTTTTCCTTCATCTAAAGATTTTTTCAAAGTTCCTAAGAAACCTTCTCCAACCATATCCATTTCAACACCAGCATTTAGAGATTGAGCAGAAACTGCTTGTAAATCTCCCATTCCGTGCTCAATCATTTCAGGAATTCCAGTAAAATCGGTTACTACAAATCCTTTAAAACCCCATTGTTTTCTTAAAACATCTGTCATTAACCATTTGTTTCCAGTTGCTGGAATTCCGTCAACTTCGTTGAAAGAAGCCATAACTGAACCTACACCAGCATCTACTGCAGCTTTATAAGGAGGGAAATAGTCATTAAACATTCTAATGTGGCTCATATCGACAGTGTTGTAATCACGTCCGCCTTCAGGAGCTCCGTATAATGCAAAGTGCTTAACACAAGCTAAAATTGAGTTGTTTTTTGAAAGATCATGCTGCTGATAACCATTTACCATTGCTTTTGCAATCTGGCTTCCTAAGTATGGATCTTCTCCTGAACCTTCAGAAACTCTCCCCCATCTTGGATCGCGAGAAACATCAACCATTGGAGAAAATGTCCAGTTAATACCGTCTGCACTTGCTTCTTTTGCAGCAATTTGTGCACTTCTTTCAATTAATCCCATATCCCAAGTACAAGATAATCCTAACGGAATTGGGAATGTGGTTTCATAACCGTGAATAACGTCCATACCAAAAAGCAACGGAATTTTTAAACGGCTTTTTTCAACCGCAATTTTCTGTACTTCTTTAATTTTTTGAACTGATTTAATGTTGAACAAACCACCCACTTTTCCTTCAGCAATATTTTTTGCCACATTTGAGCTGTTTGCCTGCCCAGTGGTAATATCACCAGATGTTGGCAAGTTTAACTGGCCCAATTTCTCGTCTAAAGTCATTTTTGACATTAACTCCGCCACAAATTCAGACTTTGGTTTAATTTTCACTGTATTTTTAGCTGGCTTTTTTTGAGCATAACCCAAAACAGCGCATCCTAAAAAAAGTAAGACTAATTTGTTTTTCATGTGTATTTAATATTTGTTTTTAATCGGAACATGGAATCACTTTTCTTCGTTCAATTTTTTGTTTGAATCAAAGTGATTTCATTCTATTCTATTTATTTATTTGTTTGTATTCGTTTTTCTTTGCTGTAACATCCAATCATAGATCTCTTTGTTATCATAAACTCTTGTCCAGCTGTCGTGATTTGCATCGTCAAAAATGGTTAGCTTTATATCTTTGGCATTACATTTTTTCAATTCATTATAAATCGTGATGGCATAATTTACATTTACCACATCATCCTGTAATCCGTGGAAAATTCTGGTTGGAATATTAGCTATTTCACAAGCATGTTCTAACTGAATTAAATCTACAAAACCCGCGACAGGTACATTTGCGGCAAATAGATCCGGATATGAAAAAGCTAAATTCCAAGAAGCCCAACCCCCTGAGCTCAAACCAGTAACATATATTCTTTCTGAATCGATTTTATTCTCTTTCTGAATTTTCACAATCAGCTGATAAATTGATTCTATATCCCAATTTTCATCTTCTTTGCATTGCGGAGCCAAAACATAAGCGTCTAATTGGTGTGTTTTTAAATATTTTAAAGGACCATTAATTTTTACTTTCTCCAAATCGATTCCTTTTTCTCCATCGCCCGAAATAAAAACAATCAATGGCTTTTTCTCCTTAACATTCGCTGGACGATGTAAAACATATCCCAGTTCATATTTAGACATTATAACTGTATTGATTTTTCCAGTTGTTTCACTCTGCCCAAAAACAACTATAGAAAACAACAGAAATATAAATGCTAACTTATTTTTCATAGAATCTTAAATTCCGTATTTTCCAGATTTAAATCCAAGTTTTGTCAAGCCTTGTTTTACTTCTGGAGCATTCATAAACAATTTCCATAATAATCCTGTTCTGTAATTTTCTATCATTACAACTTCTGGACCTTGATCAATTGCCAAATAACGTTTTGCCACCCATTTATTTCCTAAACTAAGAGCATCATAAAAACCTGCATTCCCCCAAGTTTCCTCTTTATGATTCTCATATAAATTGCGAATAAATGTCATTGATTCTTTTGGCGTATAAACGATTGAGCTAATTGCCGCTGTTGGCGAAATCACACCTTGATCGTTACTTGGCATATGTGCATTGTATCCAATAGAACCGTCAGGGTTTCTTGAATATGATGCTGTTAATCCCCAATATTCTGGTCCATAACCCGCAATTTTTTTCGGATTTTCAACACAATATTCGTAGTTAATTTTAGTCTGATTAACATTTAAATCCCAATAGTTAGCATATTTATCTGTTAACTGATTTGGATCTAAACCTACATAAGAATAATGAGCCCAGAATAATGGACCCCCAAATTCTTCTGCACCATTATGCTTTAAAATAAGTGGGATATTGTATTTTGTTTTTGAAGAAACTATACCACCGCTTCTCGCCCATCCTTCGTGATAGGCTTTCGCATCGATTGTATGCGTTGGTGAAGACGCTGCTAATACATAAGTAATTAAGCATTCATTGTAACCCTCCAACGGAAAATTCATCTCCCAAGCATAGCTCGGAGACCAGTGCCAGTACAAAACATTTTTATTATTTGTGTACCATTGCCAGTCAACACCTTTCCAAAGTGCATCGTATTTTGCCGCAACTGCTTTCTCTTTTTCATTACCTGTTTTAAGATACTCGCGAACTGTAATAAATCCTGATACCAAAAATGATGTTTCGACTAAATCTCCTCCATTATCTTTGGTTCCAAAAGGTTTTACTTTTCCTGTATTTCCATCAATCCAGTGTGACCATGCTCCATGAAAGCGATCTGCTTTTGCAAGGAAATCTGCAATTTTGTCTAATCTTTTTACTCCTTCTTCTTTAGACACATATCCTCTATCTATTCCTGCAACTAATGCCATTAATCCGAAACCTGAACCACCTGTTGTAACAATATTCGAATCATTTTCAGGATAAACTCCGTCAGGATGATAACGTTCTCTCGCTAACCCAGAATTTGGTTCTGCATAGTCCCAGAAATATTTAAATGTTTGTTTTTGAACAGCATCTAAAAGCTGTTCGTCTGTTAATGCAGTAACGCCAGAAGTATTTTCCTGTACATTTTCTTTCGACTTATCGGCATTGGATCCACAACTAAAAAAAGTAAAAGCTAAAAATAAAACTGAAATTCTAACCATTATAAAAATTTAAGATTTTAATAAATAATCACTTCCCTTAGAAAATCTAAAGGGAAGTGATTTTTAAGATTTTGATTAATAACCAGGGTTTTGTGTTGTTACCCCTCCAGACTGTTGAACCACTAAAGCTGGAATTGGATATAACTCATGTTTACCCACTATAAAAGTTTTTCCGTTAGGGAAAGTAGCACTAACATCTGCTTTCATAGCTGCTTCTGCCTGTCCTGTTCTTACAAGATCAAACCATCTGTCGTGCTCAAAAGCAAATTCTAATCTTCTTTCTTTATAAATTGCTTTTCTAACATCTGACTGACCTGTTGCTGGAGTATCACCTAATCCAGCTCTATGTCTAATTTGATTGATCAAAGGAATCGCTTCTGAAGTTTGCCCTAATTCATTTAGAGCCTCAGCCTTCATTAAAATTACCTCAGCATATCTTAAATATCTAAGATTTACGTCTGTAAATTCCTGATTGTAAAACG
Organism: Flavobacterium tyrosinilyticum; assembly: GCF_023656565.1. Taxonomy (GTDB): domain Bacteria; phylum Bacteroidota; class Bacteroidia; order Flavobacteriales; family Flavobacteriaceae; genus Flavobacterium; species Flavobacterium tyrosinilyticum. The sequence goes on along the minus strand of NZ_JAMOKG010000002.1, from coordinate 779,957 downwards.
CTGATGAATATGCTTTATAATTGTACATTGGGTTAGATACAGTAGATGCTACAACTGTACCATCGTATAAAACTGAACCTCTAAAAATTATAGTTGCAGCTCTTCTTACATCTCCAGCTTCATAAGCATCGGCAAGTCCTTGAGATGGTGTATTGAAACCCCATCCCCATCCTCCAGCACCTCTAGGCGCTTGAGACACAGTATAATTTCCTATTCCATATCCTGGAGAAGAAGTTCCTCCAATTCCATTAATTTCAAAAATTGACTCTGGGCCAAACTCTCCTTCTTTCTTGTATTGTAGAGAATAGTCTGAAACTAAAGAATAACCTGTTACTTGATTGCAATTGTCAATTACTTTTTGCCAGTTTTTTTGGTATAAATTAACCTTAGCTAACAAAGCATAAGCAGCCCCTTTAGAAGCACGTGCAACGTCAGTCCCACTATATGAAGATTTTAGTGGTAAAGCTACGATAGCATCATTTAAATCTTTTTCAATAAAAGCATAAACTTCTGCTGGAGTTTTACGCGTTAATTGCATAAGTCTATCATCATCATTTCCAGGAATTGGTAAATGATCTATAATAGGCACCCCACCATATCCTTTTACTAAAGTAAAGTACATAAAAGCTCTTAAAAACTTAGCTTCTCCTTCTAATCTTGTTTTTAAAGCAGGAGATACTTGCGTAAGTTTTGGAAACATCGCTAATGCTTGATTTGCTCTGTTGATTCCTGCATAATTATAATTCCAGATACTACTAAAAGATGGTGTAGAAGAATTGAAAGTTAAAGCATCTAAAACGTCTTTATCTGTACCAGTATCTCCTGGATCTGAACCTTTATCTGCGTCGTCAGTCATAATACTGCTTACCCCGTTCCAAGCAAAAGAAGACATGTCCCAAGATAAAAATATATTATAAACTGCATCAACCATTGATGTAGCCCCTGCATCGCTATCCACTAAAGCAGGATCTGCTGGAATATTTTTTGTCTGATCTACTTCCAAAAATTCATCTGAACATCCAGATACAAACAAACCAGAAAGTATAAAAAGTGATATATATAATCGTTTCATGATATTAAAATTTTAAGTTTGCACCAACTACAAATGTTTTTAATGCTGGATAAGCATCTAACTCTACTCCCTGAGTACCTTTAACCAATTCACCATCTCCTAAAACCTCAGGTGAGAATCCTGAAAATTTTTGACTAATGAAAGGGTTCATAGCATTTACGTAGATTCTACAATAGCTAATAAAACCTTCTTCTCTTAACGGAAGTTTATAACCTAATGTAATGTTATTGATTCTGAAGAAATCTCCAGATTCTAAATAATAAGTTGATGCTACTGGAACCTGATTAAATGGAGCTGGATTAGATCCTGATGTATTTGTAGGTGTCCACATATCATTAAGTAAAGAAGTCTCTACATTTTCTCCATAAAAACGCTGTGCTTTTTTTCCGTTATATACTTTTGCTCCATTTGTTCCGTATCCGTCTACAGAGAAATCAACATTTTTGTAATTTAATCCTAAAGTAACCCCATAAGTAGAAGTTGGTAAAACTGAACCTACATATTTTCTATCTTTAGTTTGATCTAAAGCACCTTGAGCTACCTTATTTCCGTCTGCTGTATAGTACAACATTTGTCCGTTTGCTGGATCAACCCCTGCATATTCGTACATATAGAAACTACCTAAAGGCTGTCCTACTGATGTATTATCAAGTATTTTTGTTACTTGACCATTTCCTAATGAACCACCATTAATTGTTGCAAGTCTTACATTTTTCAAACTAGCTAATTCATTTTTGTTATGAGAGAAATTTCCTCCTACCCAGTAACTTAAGTTATCTGTGATTTTATCATCCCAACGTAAAGCGATTTCGTACCCTTTATTAGATACCTCACCTACGTGTGTTGGAGATTCTACAGTAATTCCTGAAGTTGAGTAAGGCGTAACATTTAAAATAGCATTGTTAGTATTTTTACTGTAAACATCAAACGATCCTTTCAATCTGCTATTAAACAACTCAACATCTATACCTGCAGAAGCTTCTTCTACAATTTCCCATGATAAACTTGGATCAATTTGCGAATTAATAGTTGTTCCAGAACCTCCATTATAATCTACTCCAGATGTAAATGACTGAATGTTTAATGGCACTTTTTGGTTTCCTAATTTACCCCAAGAACCTCTAACTTTTAATAAATCTAAATTTTTAATATCAGATAAGAAGCTTTCTTTTGTTACAATCCATCCAATACCTACTGATGGGAATGTTCCCCAACGGTAGTCGCTAGAGTAATTTGAAGATCCGTCACGTCTTACAGTACCTGTTAATAAATATCTGTCCAATAATTTATATTGAAAACGTGCAAAATATGATGCTAATCGAGCTTGATTATCATTTACAGCTTTATATGTAGTTACACCTCCATTTTGTGCGTAATTAATACCATCAAGTCCCCAATAGTTACTATTTGGATTTACATTTCTAATATCTGCAGTAGTTTTTGATCTAGTTCCAATTACGTTAGCCTCGATACCTGCAGTAACTTCAACATCATGAATTTCCGCAAAAACTTTATTATATGTAAAATAGTTCGATAAATTCCAGTTGAAATAATCATCAGTGTTTCTTGTCAAAGTGTTTGTATTCAAACTCTTTTTGTCATATGCAGATTCTACTCTGCTCGGATCAGCTGCTAACCAAAGACCTAAATTATCAACGAAATTATATTGTTTATAAGTAAAATATTCTCCATTAAATTGAGATGTAAACTTCAATGATTTCATGATGTCCCAATCTAATCTTAATCCACCTTGAAGTGTAACTGTTTTTTGTTGCTCGTTGTTATAATCTAAGGCAACAACAGGGTTTCCAACTGAGTTAAAAGAATCTCCCGTTTGAGAAATAACTCCATTTTGTATGAATGGCACACCATATTTCCCATTAGGATAACGTACCGGAACTAAAGGCGATTGTCTGTAAGCAGATGTGAATGCAGACATTGGCTGTGGAGTATTTTTTATAGAACTAACACTGAAATTTTGGCTAATTTTAAGTTTCTCCGAAATTTTGTACTCATTATTACTTCTAAAAGTTGTACGCCCGTATTCAGTTCCTTTTAAGATACCCTCTTCTTCGTAATTACCAACACTAAAGAAATATTTAATATTTTCTCCTGATCCAGAAAGCGATACGTTATTTTGAGTGTAAACTCCTGTTCTTGTTATTTCATCAAACCAGTTTGTATTATACGGTTGATTTTGAGAAAATCTTCCAGCAGGAAACTGACTAATAAATGCCGCATTATTATACTGAATATATTGGTCAGCATTTGCCATTTTCACTTTCTTTAGCGGAGATCTAAAACCAGCATAGCTATCAATATCTACAGTAAGTTTTCCTTTACCTGTTTTAGTAGTAATCATGATTACCCCATTTGCACCTCTTGTTCCATAAATAGCAAGTGCAGAAGCATCTTTTAAAACCTCGTAAGAAGTAATATCATTTGAGTTGATATTATTAATGTTATCAGTAGGCATACCATCCACAACATATAATGGATTTCTTCCTCCTAATGCAGTACCAACCCCTCTAATAACAATAGAAGGTGTACTTCCTGGTGCGTCTGAAGTAGCAACTTGTACCCCTGCAGCTTTTCCTTGAATAGCTTGAGAAGCATTTATTACTTTCATTTTGGTAATCTCTTCGGACTTAATTGAGCTTACAGCCGAAGTATTATCAATTTTCTTTCTTGTACCGTATCCAATTACAACTACTTCTTTTAAAGCAGTATCACCCGCTTCTTTTAAGGTTATTGTCATTGGTGCGGCGGTAGCCGGTACAGAAACCGAATCAAAACCCAACATAGAAACTTTTAAAATGTCTCCAGGTTTTGCATTAATTGTAAAGTTTCCGTCGAAATCTGCATCTGCAGTTGCTCTAGCATCAGCTGAAGCGATAATTGCTCCTGGAATTCCCATTCCATTACTGTCTACTACTTTTCCTTTGATTGCTTGCGCTTGCCCCATCATATAGGTAGGTAGCAGCAAGAGCGCTAAAAAGCTAAAAATAAAATTTTTCATACAGTACGTAATCGTTTAAGTTAGTAGAGCCAAATTAAGCAATTACAACGTTGTAGTACATCAAATACCACTACAACATAACTACATCATTGTGTTAAAATTTTACATTATAACAATGATTATCAACAATATAAATGTTAAAGAAATTTGTTTAACATAACATTATGATGTAGTAATGATGTATCACAATTATATAAAAAATGATATGCAAAAATATAAATTCTGTAAAAAACAAAAGCAAATCTTACAGAGTTAATAAAAACTTGGACAGGTTTTCGTCCTGAGTAAGGTTTAGCTTCTTTCTAAGACGATATCTATGCAATTCTACACCTCTAAAAGAGATATTCATCATAGGAGCAATTTCTTTAGAAGACAGGTTCATTTTTAGATAAACACACAGTTTTATATCCTTTGGAGTTAATTGTGGGTATTTTTTAGAAAGGTTAATAATAAACTCATTGTGAATTTGATTCAGATTGGTTTCAAAAGTTTCCCATTCGTGCTTATTCACTTCATTTATCTTAATCGCTTTTCTAATTTCATTCTTAAGTTTGCCAAAATCTTTTTCGGTTTCCAAAATACCTTGAATTTTATCAATCATTTCTGTTTGTTTGGCAATTGATAAAGATTTACCCGCTACTTCTGAAGATTTTGCCTGCAATTCTAATTCCAAGATATGTTTTTCATATTCTTGAATATTAAGTTCGTTTTCTTTCTTCAACTCCATTTTAAGAATTTCTCTCTGATGTTTTAATTCTTCAGCCTGCAATTTTAATTTTTGCATATAGCGAAGTTTATTCCATTTATAATAGAAAAATAAAACTGCTCCAACGGCAAGAAGATATAACAGAATCATCCAAAAAGAAAAATACCACGGCTCTGCAACTTTAAATTTATAAGAAGAAACTTTATCATAAGTTGATCCATCATGTTTGAATATTTCTACTGTATGATCACCACTGCTTAAATTGTTCAAAACGATTAATCCATCTGAAATAGAGATAAATTCTTTTTCCTTATCAAGTTTATAAAACAAATTTGGTCTGCTCGCACCATAAATTCCAGAAATGACGTTAATCTTTAATTCCGTATTAAATTTAACTTTCTCTTCGCTAGGAACTAAAACATCATTGCTAAACGCTTCAATTTTTACTCCAGAATTTTGTTTGTTTTCATATTCAAGTTTAAGTGAAACAAATCCGTCATCGAGATTAAATAGATAATAATTATCTTTCTTAAAAATCCTTAAATTCTCATTGATTAATTTCCCTTTATAATATTTCTCCTGAATAATATTCCACACAAACTTGTTTCCTTCGGCATAAATATGATATAAGATTCCGTTTTGCAACACCATAAAATGATCATCGTCTATGGAAACAATATCTGTTACATTTTTAAAACTTGTATCAAACAATTCATTTTCTTCCAATTTACCTGCTATCGAATTGTAGATATACCAAGAATTATTAATTAAGAAAAGTATTTCTTTCCTAAACTCAAAAATCTTTATCCCAAAATCATTTTGTATTTTACTCTGCTGTGTGACATTTTCAACTTTTAGTGTGTTGTAATTATCATCTAGTAAAACACGATACAAACCGCGATAATTATCTGCAGCCCAAATTTCATTTTTTTTATTCTGAGCAACATATTTTATAGGTTTTGCCAGATCTTTTATGATTTTATAATGAGACATGTTTGAGGGATTGTCATAAACAAGAATACCGCTATAAGTCGATTGAAAATAAGTGTCGTTAATACTACTCTTAGACATATTCCAACCTCCGCTAACGCCATTTATTTTGGTCAAAGTATTATTTTCATACGAAAAAGTACCATCATTATGACCTATAATATATTTTCCGTCAATAAGAGAAATATTCCAGCCCTGCCCTTGCGTATTGGGCATCATATTAAACTTTCCATTACTATATTGAAAGATTCCATGATTAGAAGCAATTAAATAGCCATTATTAATTGAAGCAACCGCATAAACTGATCCTAAAAGTCCTGAATTATCATAAAAGAAAGAAATAGGAGAATTAACCTCAACGTGCGCAATACCATTATCTAAACCAACCCACAAATCATTTTCTTTATCCAACCCTAAACTTAAAACCGAATTATTCATTAAGACATTATCGCGTTCAATATTTTTAAATGAATTGGTTTTTAAATCTAAAATGATAATTCCACGATTTCCAGTTCCGACAATTAGTTTTTCATTTTTGACAAATTTTGCCACATTAATTGTAGCCGATTTTAAAACTTCATTTATGGGATGATCCCAACTTCTTAATCCATTTTTTTCTACAATAAAAACTCCTTTTTTCTGTGTAAAGATGTAAGTCTGGTTTTGATACTTTTCTATGGCATGAACAACAGTATTTTTTAGAACATTCCATCCTTTTGGATTGGCAATGTATTTCCCATTCATTTTAAAAATTCCGTCTCTAACTGAAGCAACATATAAATCTTTATCTACACCAAAACAATAAGAGATAAGAAAAGGAAATTTAATTTTCTTAATTGTTTTTCCATTATAAATAAAAACATCATTAAAAGACTGAAAATAAAGCGAACCATTAAATCTGAATATTTTCCATATTTCCTCGTTGTCCTTCTCATCAAACAATCTGAGGTTTTTGGTAATAGAAACATAGTACATAGTTCCTTCTTTTCTATACCAATAGCCAAATTCTTTATAAGAACCAGAATAGATTTTATCTCCCTCAATCAGGATAGATCGAATGATAGTTTTGTTTGGAAGTGTATATTTTTCCCATTTTACTCCGTCGTAACGAAGCAAGTAGTGATTATTGGCAAAATACATCGCATTATCATTTCCTTGTGCCACATTCCAGATCTGATTATCACCCTGATAATCTGATTTGCTGTAATTTTCGACAAAGGGAAGTAATTCTTGTGCTTGAAGTTGTAAAGCGATGAAAAAGAAGATAACTGATTTAAAAAGTATCGATTTCAAAGTATTCGTTTTTAACTTCAAAGATACTCACAAATATTTAATTTTTAGGCCAAAAAAAACTCCTCAAGCTTGAGGAGTTTTTCTGATCGTATTTCAATTTTAATTTTCCAGTAATTGATAAACCTGATTGGCAATTTCATACTCTTCATCTGTCGGAACAACTAAAACTTTTGTAGTAGCATTTTCTGAATTGATTTCTCTTAATTCTTTAGAACGAATTTGATTTTTTGCTGCGTCAATTTCAATTCCAAAATAATTCATATCTGTACAAATCAAATTACGCATATAAGATGAATTCTCGCCAATTCCTGCTGTAAAAACAATAGCGTCAAGTCCGTTTAGAGCTGCTGCGTAAGCACCAATCGTCTTTCTGATTCTATAAGCATTCATCTGTAACGCCAACTGGCAATCTTTGTTTCCTTTTTCGGCTTCAGCTTCAATATCACGCAAATCGCTATAACCTGTAAGACCAAGCATACCACTCTGTTTCAATAAAACAGCATTTACTTCATCTGGAGTATATCCTAAATTTTTAATCATATAAAAAACCACAGACTGGTCAATATCTCCAGCACGTGTTCCCATAATTAAACCATTTGAAGGAGAAAACCCCATTGAAGTATCAATACATTTTCCATTTTTAACAGCGGCCATACTGCAGCCATTTCCTAAGTGAATCGTAATTATTTTAGAATTATTTTTTAAATAATTAATGGCTTTTTCAGACACATATTTATGGCTCGTTCCATGAAAACCATAGACACGGACTTTATTTTCTGTCAAAAGATAATTTGGAATAGCATATTTATAAGCGACTTCTGGCATAGTCTGATGAAAAGCGGTATCAAAAACAGCAATTTGCTCTGCTGAACTGAAAATCTCTTCTGCTACATTAATTCCTTCTAAATTTGCTGGATTATGCAAAGGCGCCAATTCAAAAAGCTGTTTAATCTTTTCTTTAACTTTCTCATCGATTTTTACGGTGTCACTAAAATCGCTTCCTCCATGCACAACACGATGTCCCACTGCCAAAATTTCCGAAGTCGATTTAATAACTCCTTTTTCAGCATCCAAAAGCATATTGGCTACTTTTTGCAAACCTACTTTATGATTCGGAATTGGAAGCATTTCTTCTATTGAAGCTGTTGCTGTTTTAAAAGTTACATTTGAAGTTTCTAAACCAATTCTGTCAATCATTCCAGAACAGATTACTTCGTTTTCTGGCATTACCATTAATTGGTATTTAATTGAAGAACTTCCTGAGTTTATTATTAGTATTTTCATTCTTTTTAAGTTGCTAAGGTTCTAAGAAGCTAAGATTCTAAGAGTTTTAGTTTATTATTTTTTTTTTATTGTTTTTACATTCCCTGCGCTTGAATCGCCGTAATAACTACCGTATTAATAATATCGTCTACAGTACAACCGCGACTTAAGTCATTTACGGGTTTATTTAAGCCTTGTAACATTGGACCAATTGCCAATGCTCCAGTTTCTCTTTGAACGGCTTTATATGTATTATTTCCTGTATTTAAATCAGGAAAAATTAATACGCTAGCTTGCCCTGCTACTTCTGAATCTGGCATTTTGCTTTTTCCTACAGTTAAATCTACCGCAGCATCGTATTGAATTGGTCCTTCGATTTTTAAGTCTGGTCTTTTTTCTTTTACAATTGCCGTAGCGGCTCTTACTTTGTCTACTTCATCCCCTTTTCCAGATGATCCAGAAGAATAAGAAAGCATCGCAATTTTTGGTTCAATTCCGAAAGCTAAACTTGATTCTGCAGAAGAAATTGCAATTTCTGCCAGTTGTTCTGCTGTTGGATTTGGATTAATAGCGCAATCTCCGAAAACAGAAACTCGATCTTCTAAACACATAAAAAATACCGAAGAAACTACAGATGAATTCGGTTTTGTTTTAATGAATTGCAGTGCTGGTAAAATGGTATGCTGCGTTGTGTGTGCTGCACCTGAAACCATTCCGTCTGCGTGGCCTTTGTACACCATCATAGTTCCAAAATACGAAACATCTTCCATTAAATCTCTTGCCATTGTAATGCTTACGTTTTTCGCCTTTCTTAGCTCATAGTACGTATTAGCATAATCTTCATACATTTCAGATTCGATCGGATTGATAATGTTTACTTTAGAAAAATCAAATGTAAGTCCGAGTTCTGCAACTTTGCTTTCAATTTGTTTTTTATCTCCAATAATAGAAATATCAACCACATCCATATCTAATAATCTTGAAGCTGCAGCAATAATTCGGTCATCATTCCCTTCTGGCAAAACAATATGTTTTCTATGCTTTTTAGCTCTTTTAACCATGTTGTATTGAAACATTTTTGGCGTCATTCCTTCAGGTTGGAAAGTGATAACTCTTTGCGATAGAGCTTCAATTTGAACGTACTTTTCAAAAGTGTTAATTGAGGTTTCAATCTTATGCGTGTTGTTTGCATAAATCTCCGATTTAATCGAACCTATTTTATTGGTAATATGATAAGTTCCGCCATCAACAGCAATAATCGGGACAATTGCAGAAAGTCCTTCTATAAGCTTTAAAATACTTTCTTCTGGAACAATATTTCCTGTTAGGATAATTCCTGAAATAGTTGGGTAATTTGCTGATTCATTTGCTTGTAAAGCTCCTAAAATAATATCAGAACGATCTCCTGGAGTAATAACTAGTGCATTGTCATGCAAATGAACCAGATAATTATGCAATTGCATTGCTCCTACACTATAATGTCCAATTTCATTATTCAAATAATTTTCACCAAACAACACTTTAGCATTCAATTCGTGTACAATTTCCTGCATAGTCGGATTATTCAAACTCGCTATAAGTGGAATTGTATTAATCAAAACATTTGAAGGCAAACTTTTTTGTAAACTAGTAGTAACCAATTCTATATTTTCTGGTTGCACTTTATTGGCAAAAACTGATAATACTTCAACCTCTTTTACTTTGAAAGAATCATAAACCAAGTATAAACTATCTAAAAGTTCTTCTAAGGTTTTACCTACTCCTGAACCTACAATTATAGTTGGAATTCCGAGGTTTTTGGCAATTAAAACATTTAAGTCTAATTCGATAGAAGTTCCTTCTCCCGTAAAACTTGTTCCTTCCACCAAAACAAAGTCAAATCGTTCTTCCAGCTTCTTATATTTCTCAATAATTAAATCTAGAACCTCTCCTATCTTACCTTTATTCTTTTTCTTGATCAATCTGCTCTTGGTAATCGCATAAGCATCGTCAAAAGCAATATCAAGATTAAAATACGACAAAACAGTTTCGATATGATTATCTACCTCACCATCCACAAAATCTTCGATTATAGGTCTAAAATACCCTACTTTAGCCGTTTTACCAATTAAGATACTCATTAAACCGAGCGTAATAATTGATTTACCACTGTTATGGTCGCTAGTGGCTATATATATTGCTTTACTCATAATTATTTATATTTATTCTAAATAACAAAATTACATAAATACTATTTCTCTGGTTTATAACAAATGTTAAAACCAGCGTCTTTTTTTGAAATAAATGATCAGGGCGACTACCAGCAAGAACATAATACCCATGACAACAAAATAGCCATTTTGGGTTTTAAGTTCTGGCATGTTTTCAAAGTTCATTCCGTACACTCCAACTATAAAAGTAAGCGGAATAAAAATTGCTGAAATAATCGTCAGCGTCTTCATGATTTCGTTCATTTTTCGGCTTTGTTCCGAGAAATAAAAGTTTGAGGCACTTTCCAGTGCGCTCATGTCAGATTCTATCTGCTCTAAAAGCTCTAGACTTTTTTGATGAAGTCTGATAAAGAAATTAAATGTTTCTTTCTGAATTAAACCGTTTGATTCGTCATCATCTTTAATCGTTTTTAAATAATAAAGAGAATCTCGAAGTGGCACAATGGAACGTTTTAAGAAATTAAAATTGTCACGATGGTTTTCAATTTTTTCAAGAATAACGGGATTCGCTCCTTTTTTTGCCTGATTAATCAATTCTTCGATTTTATCTTCTTCATCTTCAATAGTTATGTAGAAGTTTTCCATTACGGCATCAAGCAATAAATAAAGCAGATAATCTACTTTTTTACTTCTCACAATTCCTGCATGTGTACGAAGGCGCTCGCGTATGTGCGTGAAAAAATCGCTTCGTTTTTCCTGAAAAGAGATTAGAAGTCCTTCCTTCAAAATAAAACTGATTTGTTCGACACTAAGATTGTCTGAATACTCCGAAGGTAAAAGTGATTTTATATTAAAGAATAAAACGTTTTGCTGTTCTTCTAACTTGGTTCTTTTGGTTGTATTTAAAATATCAGCTAAAAGAAAATCGTCAAGTTTAAAATGCGTTCCGATAGTTTTTATCAGATTAATATCGTTTAAACCATGAATATTAAGCCAATTGTTTTTAGTATAATCGAAACAAGAATTTAGAGCCAAGACAGTAAACTTATCATATTCTACAACATCTGCATCATCATATACAAAAAGTTGCATTTCTGTTTCGTGCTCTTTATGCGTGCCAGTATACTCTAAAGTAATGTGTTGCAACTTACGCCCTTTCTTGTATTTGATCTTTCTCATCCATGAAAATTTACAATAGTAATATTACGAAAAAGAATCCGAACAGGAAATGACAATTATCAGTTTGTGGAAAACCTAGACTTAGACGCACTGCAGTGCGTCTCTACAGTAATTCATACCCATAAAAAAACCGAGCCATTTCTGACTCGGTTTATTTTGGTATATATTTAAATTCTCTACTTTTAATCTCTAAGAGTCTTCCATATCTTTTAGCAAAAGCTTGTTTTAAATTATTAGTTTCTGTACTTGATAAAGGATTTCTAGAACTAATAATAAATCCAAACCTTTTATCTTTTGGAATTCTTATTATTGTAGATTCAAAAATACTTATTGTGCTAATTATTTGATCTAAAGCAATCTTAACATCTTTCCCTTTTAATTCTATAAAATAAAAATCGTCGTTTAGATGTCTAACAAATCCAAAATCACATTTTTGAACCTTTTTCGAAGCGATTAAACAATCGTCTATTCTTATTTTTGTAAAATCTTCTTTAGAATCAATTTCAAGTCTTTTTCCATTTTCATAAGCTACTTTACTTTTTGAACAACAACTTTGATTCGCTTTAATTAATTCATCAAAACTATTGTGCATATCGTAACTCTGTTAATTTATCAAACTCGTCTGAAATAATATCAGAAACTCCATCAATTGCATTTGTATCTATACTTCTAAACTCTTCATTTTTGATTGAATATACTTTCCCATCATTTCGTACTTCATAAACAGAAATTTCATCGTAATCAACCCACTTATTTTCTGAAACAATTAAGTTTATCTCTTCTTTCAAATCAGTATGTTCATTGAAAGTATTTTTCGCTAGTATTAAAGTGTCTAATGAAGAGAGAATATAAGGGCTATGAGTAGTAATTACTAGATTATTCTTAGTTTCTTTTATTTTTTCTACTAAATAATTAATTAAGTTTTTTTGTTTAATTGGGAAAAGATTAAGTTCTGGTTCTTCCATCAAAATAGTTTTAACTTCTCCACTATCTGAATAATTAATCTCATATTCTAAAACCAATAACAATGGAAGCAAAGATTGTATTCCGCTTGAAGTCTTAGATAAAACATACTCTTTTTCTTCAATTTTCACATATTCTGATTCATTATCCCATTTGAAATTAATCCCAAATGATTCAAAATAAAGTTCTTTTATTTCTTTTCTTGCAACTTCATATCTTGCAGAAAAATCCTTAAAACAATTAGGCAAAGCAACATTATTTGCCCATAAACCAGATATAGATGAACTAAGCATAGAAACTAAAATCCTTTCAGCAGGAATGTATATTGGCGATGAATGAAGTGACTTATCAATATTTATAATTTGCTTAATCATTTTTTTTAAATCATCAACAACTCTATCTGCATATTGATTATTTTCATTATTTAAAATCTCATTAATTTTATTATTAAGATCTATTAAAGAATCTTTTTCAATTTTTTTTTTTGTATCATTTGTTGGAGTAAATAAGAATTTACTTTTACGCGATTTCAAGTCATTTTTAGAGATCGTAATTCGTAAATTATCATGGATATATTCAAATGAAGATTCCTCTGTATCAAAACCAATATTGTAATGTCCTAATAGTCTATTGAACTCTCCAATTCTGTCAGCACCAAAAGTTAAATCATTATCTCTAAAGATCGTTATCAACTTCGCCAAAACGCTTTTCCCTGTAGAGGTATCTCCAATAAACACAACATATTTAGTCAAATCAATTTCTGCTTCCTTTATCGGGCCAAAATTTTTAACTATTAATTTTTCCATTTTTTATTTTCTAATTACAATGTAAATGTAACAAAAAAAACCGAGCCATTTCTGACTCGGTTTTCTATCTTAATACTTTGTACTAATTACTTAGTACTAAAGAATTATTTTACCTCTTCGAATTCAACGTCTTCAACGTTATCTCCAGAAGACTGCTCTTGTTGTGGAGCAGCTTGTTGTCCTTCACCACCTTGAGCGTACATTGCTTCTGTAGCTGTTTTCCAAGCTGCATTAACATTGTCTAATCCTTTTTGGATTGCGTCAAGATCTTGAGATTGGTGAGCCATTCTCAATTCAGTTAAAGCGTATTCGATAGCTGTTTTTTGATCGTCTGTCAATTTATCTCCTAACTCTTTCAATTGAGATTCAGTTTGGAAAATAGTACTGTCAGCTTCGTTCAATTTCTCAGCTCTTTCTTTTGCAATTCTGTCAGCATCAGCGTTAGCTTCAGCATCTTTTTTCATTTTTTCGATTTCTTCAGCTGTTAATCCAGAAGAAGCTTCGATACGGATATCGTGAGATTTTCCTGTTCCTTTATCAGTTGCAGAAACTTTGATGATACCATTAGCATCGATATCGAAAGTTACTTCGATTTGAGGAACTCCTCTTGGTGCTGGCGGAATACCATCTAAGTGGAAACGACCGATAGTTTTGTTATCAGCAGCCATTGCTCTTTCTCCTTGTAATACGTGGATTTCAACAGATGGTTGAGAATCAGCAGCAGTAGAGAATACTTGAGATTTTTTAGTTGGGATAGTTGTGTTAGACTCGATTAATTTAGTCAATACACCACCCATAGTTTCGATACCTAAAGAAAGAGGAGTTACGTCAAGTAACAATACATCTTTTACATCTCCAGATAAAACTCCACCTTGAATAGCAGCTCCAATAGCAACAACCTCATCAGGGTTAACACCTTTAGATGCTTTTTTACCGAAGAATTTTTCAACTTCGTCAGCGATTCTTGGCATACGAGTAGAACCTCCTACAAGGATAACTTCGTCAATATCAGATGTAGATAAACCTGCATCTTTTAATGCTTTAGCAACTGGCTCCATAGAACGTTTTACTAAAGAATCAGATAATTGCTCAAATTTAGCTCTAGATAATTTTTTCACTAAGTGTTTTGGTCCAGAAGCAGTAGCCGTTACGTATGGTAAGTTGATTTCTGTTTCAGCAGAAGATGATAATTCAATCTTAGCTTTCTCAGCAGCTTCTTTCAAACGCTGTAATGACATTGGATCTAAACGTAAGTCAATACCTTCTTCAGTTTTGAATTCGTCAGCTAACCAGTCAATAATAACTTGGTCAAAATCATCACCACCTAAGTGAGTATCACCATTTGTAGATAATACTTCAAATACACCGTCTCCTAATTCAAGAACAGAGATATCAAAAGTACCTCCACCTAAATCGTAAACAGCAATTTTTTGATCATTTCCTTTTTTATCTAATCCGTAAGCAAGTGCAGCAGCAGTTGGCTCATTGATGATACGCATTACTTTAAGACCAGCGATTTCTCCAGCTTCTTTTGTAGCTTGACGCTGAGCATCGTTAAAGTATGCAGGAACAGTGATAACTGCCTCAGTTACTGTTTGACCTAAATAGTCTTCAGCAGTTTTTTTCATTTTTTGAAGTGTCATTGCAGACAATTCTTGAGCAGTGTATAAACGACCGTCAATATCCACACGTGGAGTATTATTGTCACCTTTTACAACACTGTAAGGAACTCTTTTTGCCTCTTCTTGAGTTTCAGCAAAAGTGTGTCCCATAAAACGTTTAATAGAAGCAATCGTTTTTGTAGGATTCGTTACTGCTTGTCTTTTTGCAGGATCACCTACTTTAATTTCTCCACCTTCAACAAAAGCGATGATAGATGGTGTAGTTCTTTTTCCTTCTGCGTTAGGGATAACAACTGCTTCGTTACCTTCCATTACAGAAACACAAGAGTTCGTCGTACCTAAGTCAATTCCGATTATTTTACCCATTTTTTATATATTTAATTTTTGATTTAATTTTATAACTCAGGTGGCATAAGTCAATCTTTATGCCAATATAAAAAACTAAATAAAATTGTCAGTTTTAGCGTCAGTGCCCTAAAAATCATCTGACAACATGACATTTCTAAAACCTGACATTCGTGGCAAAACATTGTATAACTGTCATTTTTTTTAGTATTATTAGCTTTTCATTATGATTTGAAAACTAATAATTATGACTTCAAAAATCTCTTGTAAGGGAAAATGAGAAATGGCAAAGAAGCTTCGACAGAAAGAAAAATAAATTTATGTTTTTAATTTTTTGCTTTTGACTGAAGTGCTAAAAAACTTACATTCGTATTCTAGTTGCAAAAAACATACAATCCTTAACCAATCATGAAGCAAATTTTATTATTACTGATTTTAGGTTCAATAACTGCGTGCCAAAACAAAAACTATCCCGATTTAATAAACAAAGAATCGAAATTTTCAGATTCAGATTTTACAAAAGAACATTTTCAAGAATTTTTGATTTACGAAGATATCACCACTAAAAACAGTAAATTACCTAAACCTAAACCTTCTGCAAAAAAACAATATCCTTGGATGTTGTCAGTCTCTAAGGAACGTACAGAAGAAACTGTTAATCAAATTGAGAAATCTATAATCGCAATAACAGACGGTGCCTCTGATTATAACAAAGAACCTTCAAATTCTATTAACTTTTCTTCGCTGGTAGATAATTTTTATACAGAACAACAACTTTCAGAATATAGAAAAAATAGAACCATAACTACACAATCTTCAATTTTAGATTATATAAAAGCCACGATTAAAACGTACGATTTGACCAACGAAAAAAATGAAAAAATAAAATTGAATGGAGAAGTTCTAGGTTTAGGTGGGGGTGGTTTTGAAGAAAAAAATGGAAAGCTTTTAGAAGGAATTGTATTTCAAACCCTTGGAATGGGAGATTCAAAATATTTAAGACTGAAAGGTTATGTAGATATTGAAGTAGAAATTCCAGTAGAATATGAAAAGATAGAAATTACCAAAAGTGATATTGGAGACAAATTTAGCATTGGAGGCCAAAAAATACAGATTTTAGAATTTGATGCTAATGCAATTCACTATAAATTATTTAATTCTGATTCTCAAAATTTCAGCGTTTATATAGACAATTGCAACGGAAATTATGGAAGTGTGCAATCTCCTGAAAATATTTATGATAAATTTAGAGACAATCAAGGACTAGACTATGCTTCCTTTTTGAAAAAATATAAAGAATTTGGTTTAGACAAAATGGAGAATCCTAATGAGGGGAATTTTGTTTCAGTATTAAAATCAGACGACTGCCAACTCGAAAAAGTCTTTTTCTATTGTCCAATAACTTCGAAATTGGCAAAAAAGACCATTAGGGTTCCTGTTAACATTCAAATAAAATAATAGGATTGACCGAAGCTTAATTTAATTCAAACCTAAAGAATAATTTGACTATGCACCACACTTAATAAAAGACAGTAAAAATGAAACTAAGCCTCAAATTTATATTCCTTACGATAATATTTATCCCTATCTTAACATTGTCGCAAACAAACAAAAATTACATTGCTATAACTTACTCAAGCATATGTTGTGGTACACTATCTGAAAAACCTGTAATGGATTTTGTAAAAAAGGCTGAAAAAAAATTGAAACTAAAACCTTTTGAAATATTTATAGAAAATGGCCTAGGAAAAGAAGGTGAACATAGTTTTTATATTGGAACAGATAACTTGATTAACAACCAGTTAAAATCTTTTTGGAATAATCTAAAACATATAGCATCTAATCAAAATCAATCCAGATCAAAAAATGAAAATGGGTTTGTAAATATAGAAGATAAACTTATATCTAATTCTACTTTGAAAAGTATAAAAGCAAATCCGAGAACCAGAATTAGTTCGTTGAAAATTTACAATTACAAAGAATAAAATTGTATAAATAATTCTTAATTAAAAATTAAACCCATTAACTTTACTATAACAATTTGATTTTCAATAAAAAAACTCAAAATGACTTCAGATATTCTTACTACAACATCAGATTCAGAAATTGTAACCACACGTGTTCTGAATTTCCCGCAAGAACTTGTTTTTAAAGCTTGGAGCGATCCAGAACATTTACAAAATTGGTGGGGACCAAAAGGTTTTACCAACACTTTTCAGGAGTTTAACTTTTGCGAAGGCGGAAAATGGAGATTCATTATGCATGGTCCAGAAGTTGGAAATTATGCCAATGAATGCGAATTCATCAAAATAGACAAACCCAATCTTATTGCTTGGAAACGCCATACGAAACCACTTTTTCAAATCTTAACCACTTTTGAAACTATTGCCGAAAACCAAACCAAAGTAATTTTTAAAATGCTTTTTGAAACTGAGGCAGAATGCCAGAAATTAAAGCCTTATGTTGTCGATAAAAACGAAGAAAACTTTGATAAACTGGAAGTTGAATTATCTAAAATGTAATTATGAAAACTTAATTCCTTATTTTTACCTTATCATCAATCATTAAACAATCAAAAATCAATCACATGAAAAAAATCATTTTTCTAGCAATTTTTCTAATTGCTCAATACTTTTATGCGCAAAACCAAGTCGCAAAAAAACCTGAAACCGTTATTATTATCAACAACGAAATTGCCACAATGGATCAAGTGATGAAATATGGCAATGAGGGTTACATCAAATCAATGAATAAAGGCGTTAGTGAAGAAAAGCGAAATGAATTAGCAAACAAGTTTGGCGATAAAATTGGCGATAGAGAATTTATAGTTGTCGTAGAAGTTTTTACCGAACAAGAAAAAATCGAAAACGATAAAAAGACTAAAGACACTGCCTTAGATCCAAAACCTCAGGTCGAACAAAAACAATTTCTCTTAAATATCAACGATAAAGCCAAAGACTTTACTTTAAAACTTGTAGACGGAAAAGAGGTAAAACTTTCTGACTTAAAAGGAAAAGTGGTACTGGTTAATTTCTGGGCAACCTGGTGCGCACCTTGCCTACAAGAGTTCTACGATATTCCATCAAAAATTCTCGAACCTTTTAAAAATGATAATTTTGTCTTTTTAGCAATCTCAAGCGGAGAAAAAGAAACTGCAGTTGCTAAAAAAGTATTGAAACTAAAAAATGATGGTCTTAATTTTAATTTCGGCATTGATCCAAATAATATAATATGGAATCAATATGCTACAAATGCAATTCCGAAAAACTTTTTAATTGATCAAAACGGAATTATACAATATGTGGCAGTAGGAAATGCTGAGGGAAACCTAGACAAGATAGCAAGCGAAATCAAAAAACTGCTTTCAAAATAGATTATTGGACCGCTATTTATAATGTAAAAACGAAAAAAAAATTATGCATGCATAGTAATTTTGTGCTATTCGTTTGTTTTTTATTTGTAATTTCGGTTTTTCAATAAAATACAATAATAAAAATGGCTTCATTTACAAAAGAAATATCTTTCCGTTGGTCAGATCTTGATCCTAATTTTCACGTTCGTCACAGCGCTTATTATGATTTTGGCGCGCAACATCGTATCGAAATTTTAGAAGAATTGGGTTTAACATTAAAAGTAATGCAAACGCAAGGTTTTGGTCCTGTTTTGTTTAGAGAAGAATGCGTTTTTAGAAAAGAATTAAAACTTTCTGATAAAATATTCATTCATACTAAAACTTCAAAAATGAAAGCCGATGCTTCTCGTTGGTCGATCATACATGAATTTAGAAGAGAAGACGATACACTTTGCGCAACAATCACGGTTGATGGTGCGTGGATGGATACAAAACTGAGAAAACTAGCTTCTCCAACGCCCGAAATCGCGATTCAGGCTTTGAGTATCTTTCCCAAAAGTGATGATTTTGTTGGACTATAAACCAGCTAATCTTAATCTTATAAAAAATCCCAAAAACAATTTTAAAGCTTGTTTTTGGGATTTTTCTCTTAACCAAACTGTATTTTTAAATTCGCTATTCAAACTTTAATCCAAAATTTACTTTTTCAAAAGTGGTACTGCACGAAAAGGCAAATCGTCCGACATTAACAGTTCCGAAAATGCCGCCAACGGAATGTCCAGAATAAAATCCACCAGCAGAAAATCGGCGAACCTGATATTTTAAAGCAATATCATTTACCCTCGAACTCAACTGCCCAAAAGCAATTACATGCGGGATAATTTCATAACTCCCAAAAACTTTGGGAACCAGTTTTTTGTAATAATCAAAACTTTCGTCAGTTTCATAATCAATAATTGACGAATGCAAATTTTCGAGGTTTCCGCCAATATAGGTATTTTCAGAAAAATGCCATGAGATACTGAAACCTGTAAAAGTCCCCTCATAACCGCTTCTAGAATCTACATAACCGATACCAATTGTAGCTCTAAATTTTTCGCAAATTTTCCCTATATAACCCACATAAGTGCGATCGATTTCGGATTTGTCAATTCCAGCACCAAAAATGATATCGTCTTCACACATCGTAAGAGCGTACTGAAAATAAGCTGAATATTGATCTTGATTTGCTGCGACGACACTCCGGCCTTTATCGAGATCTATATTTGGAGAAATTAAGGTTGAGTTTATAACAGCGAAATCAAAAGTATTGAGTTCTTGAGCAAATGTGGGGACAGTGAGCAGGAGCAAAAGTAGTGTCTTTTTCATAATACTATTTTTTAAGGCTTACAACATTCTGATACTAAATTACATACATTTTTCCTGTTAATAAAAGAAGTTCTTTGAAGTGCGACATTACTCGTCAAAATACATTATTTTCACAATCAGCTTCATTTAATCGATAAAAGCTCAATAAATCATCGATTATTAACACTAAAAACAATGAAAACATTTTGAAAGCTTTTTTTCTGATAACTTTAAGATATTACGCTTTGTTTTAAAAATGGTTCGGTTTAATTTTATAAGACGTAATAGCAAATACTTTTAAAATGAAAATACTCAAACTAATCTTTATACTAATTCCTTTCTTAAGTTTTGGCCAGCAAGGAAATATAAAAGCACTGGATATTAATTTAAGTAATTATGAATATCCGTTCCCTGTTCACTTTATCGAATTGAGCAGTCAGCGTCAGTACATGAAAATGAGCTACATGGATATCATTCCAGAAAACTACAATCAAAAAAATATCGTGTTACTTCACGGAAAAAATTTCAATGGCGCTTATTGGGAAACTACTATCAAAGCCTTGACAAAAGAAGGATTTCGCGTAATTGTTCCGGACCAGATTGGATTTGGGAAATCGACAAAACCAGACCATTTTCAATACAATTTTCAGCAGTTAGCCGAAAACACCAAGAAACTTCTAGATCATTTGGGAATTCAAAAAACCACAATTTTAGGACATTCTATGGGCGGAATGCTGGCGACACGTTTTGCATTGATGTATCCTGAAACAACAGAAAAATTAGTTTTAGAAAATCCGATTGGTTTGGAAGACTGGAAATTAGTTGTTCCGTACAAACCTGTTGATTGGTGGTACGAATCGGAATTAAAACAGAATTACGAAGGCATCAAGCAATATCAAATGGCAAATTATTATGATGGAAAGTGGAATGCAGATTATCAAAAATGGGCCGAACTGGGCGCAGGATGGACAACGGCACCGGATTATGATCGCGTTGCTTGGAATTCTGCTCTTTTATACGATATGATTTTTACGCAACCTGTTTTGTACGAATTTAAAAATATTAAATGTCCCACGCTATTGATTATAGGAACGAGAGATAAAACCGCTTTAGGAAAACCACTGGTTTCTGAAGAAGTGAGAAAAACAATGGGTAATTATGCTGAATTGGGCAAAAAAACACAGAAAGCAATTCCGAATTCAAAACTCGTAGAAATTCCAAATACAGGGCATTTGCCACATATCGAATCTTTTGATTCGTTTATAAAATCATTAATCGTATTTTTGAAATAATTTATCAGCTATGAATTAATTTTTCTTTTAATTAAAATAAAATTAGTGCCAATACGTGTAATTGCTTCGCCTTTTCGCTACCGCTCGGGTCGTGGCAAAATCTAAAATCTAAAATCTAAAATTAAAAATATGTTTACAATCGAACAAATAAAAGAAGCACATGGAAAAGTAAAAAGTGGTGCAGATTTTCCAAATTATATCCAGGATTTAATCATTTTAGGCGTAAAAGGATATGATACTTACGTTCATGACGGAAGCACTGTTTACTATGGATTAAACAATTATACCGCAGCTGCCGAAGAAAAATATCCGGAAATTAAAGTTGCTGATTCTCCAAACAAAGAACTTTTTATAGAAAATTTGGTAAAACATCAGCATGGCGAAACCGATTATATGACTTTCTGTAATCATTGCGCACAAGCTGGAATTGCAAAATGGCGCGTTGATATTATTGAAATGACTTGCACGTATTTTGATAAATCGGAACACGAAATTTTAATTGAAAAAATTCCTGTTTAATCGCTTCAATATTCATGGCTTTTTTCAACCAAAACCAAAAAACCATTTTTAAGAAAGGTATTTTACTTTTAGCTTTAATGGTCTTTTTCTTTGGCTTTTCTCAAAACAAAAAAGAACATTCAAAATTTAAAGTCATTGCTTTTTATACGGCTAAAAACGATCAGGCACATATTAGTTTTGTGCACGAAGCCAATAAATACTTTCCAAAATTAGCTGCAGAAAATCATTTTCAATACGATTCGACAAGCAATTGGGATAATTTAAATGCTAAGTTTTTAGCAAAATATCAGGTTGTTTTATTTTTAGATACAAGGCCTGAGAAAAAAGAACAGCGAGAAGCTTTTCAAAAATATATGGAAAATGGCGGCGGTTTTATTGGATTTCATTTCTCTGCATTCGCTTTAAATGATTCTAGCTATAATCAAGATTGGAACTGGTATCACAACACCTTCTTAGGTTCTGGCGAATACGGAAGCAATACTTGGAAACCAACTTCGGCAGTTTTGAGAGTAGAAAATGAGCACCCAGTAACTAAAAATCTGCTTAAAACCTTCTCTTCTGCTCCAAATGAATGGTACAGATGGTCGAATGATTTAACTAAAAATCCTGACATTGAAATTTTATTGGCTATTGATGAATCTAGTTTTCCATTAGGAACTGGTCCAAAAGCTCATGAAATCTGGCATAGCGGTTATTATCCAGTTGTTTGGACAAACAAAAAATATAAAATGCTGTACGTAAATATGGGACACAATGATATTGATTATGAAGGCGGAACAAACAAAACTTTATCGTACACTTTTGAAAACAAAACACAAAGTCAATTAATTTTGAATGCTTTGCTTTGGCTTGGAAATTCAAAGAAAAAATAAAAAATGTCAACTACCCTTTCTCCTATCATTACGGCTCAAGAATTAATTGCTAATTCTAAAATCATTTTAGTTGATGCTAGAGCTGGCGTGAATACTTTTGAAAAGTATCAAAAAGAGCATTTAAAAGGCGCTCGTTTTGTCGATTTAAATCGTGACTTGGCTGCGATTCCAGAAAATCCTGCCAATGGCGGAAGACATCCGTTACCATCTCCAGCAGATTTTTCTAAAGTACTTTCTTCATTGGGAATTTCAACTTCTGATCATATTGTCGTTTACGATGATAAAAACGGGTCTAATTTCGCTGCACGTTTCTGGTGGATGATGCGTGCCATTGGACATGAAAAGATTCAGGTTTTAAATGGCGGTTATCAAGCTGCGATTCAAGCTGGTTTTCTAACCAATTCTGGAAATGAGACTTTTGAAAAAACAGACTATCCTTCTCAAGAATGGAAATTACTTTTAGCAGATATTGAAGAGGTAGAAAAAGCTCGTAAAAACGATCAAAATATCGTAATCGATGTTCGTGACAAAAACCGTTACGATGGCTTGGTAGAACCACTGGATTTAATTGCCGGGCATATTCCTGGAGCTATCAACGTTCCGTTAACTGAAAATTTAGACGAAAACGGATTATTTAAATCAGCTAATGAATTGGCTGAAAAATACAAAGCTATTCTTCAAGACATAAAACCAGAAAACACAATCGTTCACTGCGGTTCTGGTGTTACAGCGTGCCATACTTTATTGGCAATGGATTACGCTGGACTTCCAATTCCGAAACTATATGTGGGTTCTTGGAGCGAATGGTCAAGAAACGATCGCGAAATGGCAACACAACAAACAGAATAATTTTTAGCCACAGATTTCACAGATTAAAGTGATTTTTTTAGCCACGACCTGAGCGATAGCGAACAGGCGAAGCAATTCCACTAATTTCACTAATTATAAATGATAAAAAATTCGTGCGAATTCGCGAAATTCGTGGCAACACATTTTTTTTAATCTTTTTAATCTGCGAAATCTGTGGTAAAAAAAAATAATACAAATAAAAATTACAATGCAACACTGGGATATACTTTTATCAAATCAGGTAAATAAAAAGAAATTAATAGACAACATATTAAACGGTGAAGCAACGGGCGAATTAGCCGTTTTTAACCATCAAAAAGGAATACTGTTTTCTGATATTGCCATCGAAAAATTCATCGAAAAAGAGTTTCAATATGACAGCGTAGAAGCTTCTCCAGATTCGCACAGACAACTTCGCACTTTTTCGTCTGGCGAACGTAAAAAAGAGTTTTTAAAATACTGCATCAATCAAAAACCGGATTATATTATTTTCGATAATCCTTTTGATCATTTGGATCAGGCTTCAAGAGTAATTTTAGCCGAGTCATTAAAAGATCTAACCAACGATATTGCAATTATTCAGCTTTTAAATCGTACTGTTGATGTGCTTGAATTTGTGCCCAATAAAGCTCAAATTAAAGACAATACATTCGAATTACATCCATTTAAAAAAGCCGAAAATCATTTCAAAACATTAAATACAACTGCAATTCCTAAAGCAACAGAAACTCATACTTTTCCAGAAGATGAACTAATCAGACTTGAAAATGTTTCGGTAAGTTATGACGAAAGAAAGATTCTCGACAACATTTCCTGGACAATCAAACAAGACGAATTCTGGCAGTTAATTGGTCCAAATGGTTCTGGAAAAAGCACCATTTTATCTTTGATTACAGGAGACAACCCGAAAGGATTTGGACAAAATTTATTCTTGTTTGGAAGAAAAAAAGGAACTGGCGAAAGTGTTTGGGATATTAAAAAACAAATCGGGATTTACACTACTGCTATGATGGATCTGTTTCAAAAAGGCCACACTGTGGAACAGATGATCTTATCGGGATTCTTTGACCAAATCGGATTGTATACAGAACCTACAACACATCAAAAAAATATCGTAACGCAATGGCTTGAAGTAATCGAAATGACGCATTTACGCAAAAAACGTTTTATTGATCTTTCTATCGGCCAGCAGCGTGTGGCATTAATTGTTCGCGCCGTTTTAAAACATCCGCCATTATTAATTTTAGACGAACCTGTTGAAGGCTTAGACGATGAAAATGTAGATTTGGTAATTCAGCTTATCAACACCATAAAACAAGAAACCAATGTTTCTATACTTTATGTTTCACACCGAATCGAACAAGGCCTTGCTCCTACTTCTGTTTTCGAACTTTTGCCATCACAAACGGGATCAACCGGAAAAATAAAATAGCAATCAGAATTGAATTAAAATGAGTTAATTAGATAATAGGTCAATTAGATAATTTATCGGCAGAATGCAAAGCATATCTGTAGAGATGCACTGCAGTGCGTCTCTACAACGAATATCCATAATACGTTAGACGTACAGCAATGCACCCCTACGCAATACCGCAACAATACCAAATTATGATAAAGCAAATAAGCATTACATTTATTTTTTTACTGATTTTAAGTTCGTGTTCAAGCACGATATCGACTTCTAAAAAAGAATACATTTTACAGGATTCAAAAAAACTAAAATCAAATTGGAAAATCGATTCTAAAGAATGGGTTTTAAAAAATGATACCCTTACAGGAAACGGTTCTCTTTCTCCTTGGGGAGTTTTGGTTTCAAAAAAACAGCTTCCAAATAATTATGAGATTGATTTTAAAGTCAACATGACAAATTCATCTTTATTCGAAATCATGCTCAATTTGGATAAAGGAAAATACATTAGAACCTACTTATACCAAATTGATCAAAACATTGTAATTGGTGACGGAATCTATGATAAAAAAGACGATTCATATGGAAAACGAGGTGGAAAAACCTTATTCAAAAAACCAATGAAATTAGAAAACAACAAGTGGTATGCTGTAAAAATCAGAGTTACAAATAACCAATTATATTATTCCGTAGACAACAAAACTTATTTAGAATGTTCCGTTGAAAAAAGCAACCTAAACCAAAAAGGAAAAATAGGTTTCATAACCAACGGAGAAGTCAAAATAACGGATTTAAAAATCAAATATATTCAGAATTAAATTAGATAATTAGTCAATTAGACAATGTGCCCAATTAGAACGCAAAGTATTTCAGTAGAGGCGCACTGCAGTGCGTCTAACGTATTGTAGATATTCGTTGCGAAGACGCATTGATTGCAGTGCGCCTCTACAGAATATTGGAACGATAAAACAAAAAAGCTCCATGAGGAGCTTTTTTTCAGTATAAAGAATTATCTAATTTTCAAATTGACAAATTATCTAATTATTCCTCATCAACATTATGAGACTTCACATAAACACGCCATTTCTCGATACAATCCTGAAAATCCTGAGGCAATTCTGTATCAAAACGCATTAATTCTCCTGTATTCGGATGAACAAACCCTAACGTTTTTGCATGCAGCGCCTGACGTGGTAAAGCTTTAAAACAATTCTCAATAAACTGTTTGTATTTGGTAAAAGTCGTTCCTTTCAAAATCAAATGCCCACCGTAACGCTCATCATTAAACAACGGATGACCGATGTGTTTCATGTGCGCACGAATCTGGTGTGTTCTTCCCGTTTCCAATTTACAAGAAATCAGAGTCACATAACCAAAACGCTCCAAAACTTTATAATGCGTAATAGCTGGTTTTCCAATTTCTGGATCATCAAAAACCGCCATTTGCATACGGTCTTTTAAATGTCTCGCTAGATTTCCTTCAATTGTACCGCTTTCAGCCGCAACATTTCCCCAAACTAAAGCAATATACTCACGTTCAGTCGTTTTAGCTTCAAACTGCTTTGCTAAATGCGTCATAGCAGCTTCTGTTTTGGCTACAACCAAAAGACCAGAAGTATCTTTATCAATTCTATGAACCAAACCTGGGCGTTCGCTGCTGTTCATTGGCAAATTATCAAAATGATGCGCCAAAGCATTTACCAAAGTTCCGGTATAATTTCCGTGACCTGGGTGCACAACCATTCCAGGCTCTTTATTAATCAATAAAAGAGCATCGTCTTCATAAACAATATTCAGCGGAATATCTTCAGGAAGAATATGATTTTCAAACGGAGGATGCGACAACATAACCGTAATCACATCAAAAGGTTTTACTTTGTAATTTGATTTTACTGGAATCTCATTCACAAAAATGTTTCCATTAGTTGCCGCATTCTGAATTTTATTTCGTGTGGCATTCGGAATCAAATACATTAAATATTTGTCAATACGCAAAAACGCTTGACCTTTTGGGACTTCAAATCTGTAGTGCTCAAATAATTCGTCTTCCAGATCTAAGTTTTCTTCAATATTATTGTTCATCACTTGGGGTTTCTACAGGCGCTGCAGTACTATCTGTTGCCTGACTTTCATCTACATAACTTGCTTTTCCGTCACCTAAAACCAAATCGATTTTAGACGCTTTCAAAACGCGATCTCCTACTTTTAAGTTTCTTCCTTTTAAACGCATTTCCAAAACCATATCTTTTCCAAGATTCGGAATATACGTAATCGTTCCTGGCTCAAGACCTAACGCTTTCAACGTTGGCACAGCTTCACGATATGTTTTTTCGATTAAATCTGGAATTTTCACAGAAGAAAAACCAGATGCATTAATCTTAATATAAATTTTTCTACCCACTTTTACCATCGTTCCAGGCAGTGGATCTTGCTCTACAACACTATATTTTGGGTATTCACTTCTGTAATCAACACTGTCCAAAAGAACATAATCTAAATCCAGTTCATCCAATTTATTTTCAACTTGCTCTTCAGTTAGTTTCGACAAATTCGGCACCGCAATTTCGTGACCGTGATCTGTTGTAAAAGTTAACCAATGCATGAATAAATAACCAATAACCGCAATAATAGCTGCGGCCGCAAGCAATTGCAAGAAAAAAACTCGGCTTGTTAAATACTGACGTAAACTCATAAATTTATTTTTAATAGCGACAAAGATAAAGTATTTCGTTTCAAAAAAAATGATAATTTTGTTTAAAACAAGAAACTCGCATGATTGTCATCCTGAGCGAAGTCGAAGGATAATTTTCAGGAGCTGTTTCCTGCTATCCGCTGTATCTTTTGCGCCGAACCCCGGCACAAAAGGATGCCGCTTCTATCAGGGCTAGGACACTCGGTTTCATAAGAACGTTTTCTTGTTGTCAGACTGAGCGAAGTCGAAGTCACACAAAGTGATTTAGCACGCGGGACTTCGACTTCGCTCAGTCTGACAATCAAAACGAATAAAAAACATTTAAGAAAAATTAGTTCACCCGCTTCGTCTTTTCGCTATAGCTTGGATTGTGGCAAAAACTTAAAACATTAAACTTGAAACAATTAAAAAATAAAAATATACAATGAAAAACATTGCCATCATCATGGGCGGCTATTCCAGCGAATACAAAATATCTTTAATCAGCGGGAATGTCGTGTATCAATATCTTGACAAAACAAAATACAACGGATTCCGTATTCACATTTTTAAAGAAAAATGGGTTTATGTTGATCAAAATGATGCCGAATTCCCAATCGATAGAAATGATTTTTCAGTTACCGTAAACGGCGAGAAAATTACTTTTGACTGTGTTTTCAATGCCATTCACGGAACTCCAGGCGAAGACGGATTAATGCAAGCCTATTTTGAATTAATTGGTCTGCCACAATCTTCTTGTGATTATTACCAATCGGCACTAACATTCAATAAAAGAGATTTATTATCGGTTTTAAAGCCATACGGAATTAAAACAGCAGTTTCTTATTATTTGAACAAAGGAGACGAAATAAATACTGCAGAAATCGTTAAAAAAGTTGGATTGCCATGTTTCGTAAAACCAAACAAAGCCGGTTCAAGTTTCGGAATCTCAAAAGTAAAAACCGAAGCTGAATTGCCAATCGCGATAGAAGTTGCATATAAAGAAGACAACGAAATCATTATCGAAAGTTTCCTTGACGGAACCGAAGTTTCTGTTGGCGTAATTAACTATCAAGGAGAAATTAAAGTATTGCCAATTACAGAAATTGTATCAGACAATGATTTCTTCGATTACGAAGCAAAATACGAAGGGAAATCGCAGGAAATCACGCCAGCGAGAATCTCTGACGAAATGACTAGAAAAGTTGGCGAAACAGCAAAACGTGCCTATGAAGTTTTAAAAATGAAAGGTTTCTCAAGAAGTGAATTCATTATCGTAAACGACGAACCGCACATGCTGGAAATGAACACCATTCCAGGTTTAACAACCGAAAGTCTAATTCCGCAGCAAGCAAAAGCAGCCGGAATTTCTCTGGAAGATTTATTCACAAATGCGATTGAGTTAGCGCTTGTGTAAAGATGCTAAGATACTAAGGTGCTAAGATTCTAAGATTTTAGCACCTTTATTTTTTTTAGACACAAAACTTAGTAACTTAGAATCTCAGAACCTTAGCACCTTAAAAAAAATGAAAGAAATCTTCGAATGGAATAGACTGTTTTTTAATGAATTGCCAGAAGTTTTTCTTTTGGAAGTAATATTTCGTTCGACAGTAATGTTCACCATTTTACTGTTAACACTTAAACTGGCTGGTAAACGAGGTGTTAAACAATTATCAATTTTCGAAACCGTAATCATTATTGCATTAGGTTCTGCTGCTGGCGATCCTATGTTTTATGAAGATGTCGGAATTGTTCCGGCAGCAATTGTTTTTTTAGTCATTATTATTTTGTACCGATGTGTGACATGGCTTACAGGAAAAAGCAAAAAATTCGAAGAGTTTATAGAAGGCAAAACAGAATGTTTAATTAATGATGGAAAATTTTCTATATCGAGTTTTAAAAAAGAAACTTTGGCACAAGACGAATTTTTCTCAGAACTTCGCGTAAAATCAATAGAACATTTAGGACAAGTAAAACATGCTTTTATAGAACCAAGTGGAGAAATAAGCGTATTTTTTTATCCAGACGAAAATGTAAAATACGGATTGCCTATTTTGCCCTCTTTATTTAATGCTAAGAACAAATTCATTCCGACTGACGGAATCTATGCTTGTTCTTTCTGCGGACACACACAAGAAGTTAAAAAAGGAACAGCAAAGTGTAATGAGTGTAAAAGAGAAGAATGGGTCGAAGCGATAAATACCCTTAGAATAACTTAAAATAAATTCCAAAAAAAGAAAAATTCCAAATTCCAAAATAAAGAAAAACTAAGATTCAGCACCATCCGAATAAAACTTAGAATCTTAGCATCTCAGAACCTTAGAAACTTAAAGAAATGCGAAAAGCCATATTTCCAGGATCATTTGACCCAATTACGTTAGGACATGAAGACATTATCAAAAGAGGAATTCCTCTATTTGACGAAATTGTGATTGCCATTGGTGTCAATGCCGAAAAAAAATACATGTTTTCATTAGAAGAAAGAAAACGCTTTATTGAAGAAACTTTCAAAGACGAACCAAAAGTTTCCGTAATTACTTATGAAGGACTAACAATTGATTTGGCTAAAAAAGAAAAAGCCAATTTCATCTTAAGAGGCCTACGCAATCCAGCCGATTTTGAATTCGAAAAAGCCATTGCACATACCAACAGAAAACTGTCTAAAATAGAAACTGTTTTCTTATTGACAGCTGCAAGCACCTCATTTATCAGTTCGAGCATTGTACGCGATGTATTGCGTCATGGTGGCGAATATGAGATGCTGGTTCCAGATGCGGTTAGAGTTGCGAAATAAAGCAATAACAAACCATAAAACTTGCCAGCGAAGCAAATTATAAGTAATTTCGCATTTTTAAAACAAACAATAAATAATGAGCATCGAAAGAGAATTAAGCAAACGAAGCGGATCTAAATGTGAGCTTTGTGGTGCTGAAGAGAATTTAAAAGTTTATCAAGTCCTACCAACTAAAAAAGGCGGAATTGATGAAGCTGTATTAGCCTGTAACACTTGTATTGACCAAATTGAAAATCCAGACAACGTCGATTTAAATCACTGGAGATGTCTTAACGACAGTATGTGGAACGAAAATATTCCTGTACAAGTTGTAGCTTGGAGAATGTTAAGCCGTATGCGAGCTTCAGGATGGCCACAAGAATTGCTAGATATGATGTACCTAGATGAAGATACACTAGAATGGGCAAAAGCAACAGGAGAAGGCGAAGATGACGAAAATAAATTAGTGCACCGCGACAGCAACGGCGTGGTACTACAACACGGAGATTCTGTAGTTTTAATTAAAGATCTTAAGGTAAAAGGTTCTAGCATGGTTGCCAAACAAGGAACTGCTGTTAGAAACATACGTCTAGACCACGAAAACGCCGAATACATCGAAGGAAAAGTCGATGGCCAACAGATTGTGATTATTACACAGTATGTGAAGAAGATTTAAATAAAGTTGCTAAGGTGCTAAGATTCTAAGTTTTTTTTTAGAATACTAACTATTTAACCACAAAGCACACAATGATTTACGCAAAGTTCGCAAAGTTTTATCCACAAAGCTTTGCGAACTTTGCGCTTTTATAAAGCCATAAATTAGAAAAAAACTTTGCGTGCTTTGCGGTAAAATCAAAGACAAAGTTTATCAATTGAAACCTGAAGCATCTACGCAAAGTTTCACTCACAAAGCTTTGCGAGCTTAGCACATTTAAAAGCCTTCAAATAAAAAACTTAGCGTGCTTTGCGTTAAAACTAAAGACAAAGTTTATCAACGTGAAACTTGAAACTTGAAACAAAAAAAGCCCGTCCATAAAACTGAACGGGCTTTTTAAATATATTGTTTTTAATCGAAAATTATTTCTGAAATAATTTATTGATCTGATCTTTTACGAATGGCTCAGAAACGTTGTTTGTTGCTGCGTCTCTTTCTTTACCAGAAACCATAAACTGAACTGTAGCTTTGTCTGGAACCACATTTCCTGTGTAGTGCAACCAAATGTAGTTGTTAGGTAACTCTAATTTGATATCGTACAACGGAGAAGCTGTAAATCCGCCCATGATAATGTTGTATAAAGCGTTATAAGCATTATCGATGTTCTTAAATGAAAATTTTCTCAAAGTCGAATCGTCATCACTTTGAACAATAGTGTAATACACAGTGTATTCGTCACCAATTTTCTGAATGTAGTTGTTATTTACTTTTCCTAATTTTTCTACAGGAACCGTTTCTAGAACCTTAACCTGTGCAAACGAAATAAAAGTAAAAAACAATGCGGCAAGAGTAATAATCTTTTTCATATAGTATTTGGGGTTACAATTTTACGAACACAAAAAAACACAGAAATATTGAAAAAACACCTATCAATTCGTTATTTTTTTAACATAAAATTGTAAAACTTAGCCAAGCAATTCTAAACTACTGAAATACAATAAAATAAATATTATAAATTCCAAAATCCAAAATCCAAATTCCAAATTCCAAAATCTAAATTCCAAATTCTAAAATCTAAATTCTAAAATCAATACTTCCCTCTCTTCTCCTCTTCTTCTTTCTTGATGACATTACGAGCGACTTCTATTTTAAACTTCTTCCCTTTCATTTTTTCATCCTTAATATTCTTAAGAAGATCTTTTACTTTATTGTATTTTACCGCTGCAAACGAAACAAAATCTTTTACTTCAATCAAACCTAAATCGTCTTTTTCTAGTTTTCCCTTTTGCGAAAAGAATCCAACAATATCAAATTTGTTCAGTTTGGTCTTTTTACCGCCGCTGATATAAATAGTCTGAAATTGAGGCGGATTTGGTAAAGAAACTTTACCTTCAACATCCAAAACCTCCATTTCGTAATCAATGTAGTCTAATTGTTTTTCACTTTCGTGAATAATTACATACGCCGTTCCTGTTGCCTGCATACGCGCTGTACGTCCGTTACGGTGTGTAAACTCGTCTTCTTTTAAAGGCAGATGATAATGAATAACATGTTTCATTTCTGGAATATCCAAACCTCTTGCTGCCAAATCGGTTGTAACCAAATACGTAACACTTCCGTTTCTAAACTGAATCAAGGCACGCTCACGTTCTTCCTGATCCATTCCGCCATGATAATACACCGAATAGATTCCTTTTCCGTTTAAAGTATCGCTAATGCGTTCTGCAGCATCACGGTGATTACAGAAAATAATTGCCGATTCTGATTTTAAAGAACAAATCAAATTGAATAAACTTTGCAGTTTATCCTTTGCTGGCGAAATCACCATTTTCATCGAAAGATTGGTTTTCTCTTCTTCCTCTGGAATAAAATCCAAAACAACCGGATTTACAACTCGCGTATATTTCGGAATTTCAATATCTGAAGTAGCCGAAACCAAAACTCTTTTGTTTACTTTCGATAGTCTTCCAATGATAAAAGACATCTGTTCGTGAAACCCTAATTGAAGCGATTTATCAAATTCATCCAAAATTAAAGTCTGAATTTTATCTGTTCTAAAAGTTTCTCTTTCAATATGATCCGCTATTCTTCCAGGCGTTCCAATTAAAACTGCTGGCGGATTGCTTAAATTCTTAATTTCAGTTTCGATTGAATGCCCGCCGTAACAAATATTGACTTTGTACTGCGTTCCCATTTTTTTCCAAACCTGTTCAATTTGAAGTCCCAATTCGCGTGACGGAACCAAAATCAAACACTGAACAGACAATACTTCTGGCTGCAACAATTCCAATATCGGAAGTAGGAAAGCCAATGTTTTTCCAGATCCTGTTGGAGAAAGTAATAAAGTATTGTTTTCGTTTAAAATAGCATCATGTGCCATTTCCTGCATTTCGTTTAGGCTTTTAATCCCTAAATTCGAAAGTATATCGTTGGAATGGTGTTTTTTCATGCTGCAAAAGTAGGTAAAAAAGTTGTTTCAAGTTTTTCTTGTTTCAGGTTTCAAGTTTATTTAACCGCATTCAAGTGCAAAGATTTTGTTTCACGCAGATTTTGCAGATTTAAGCAGATTCTACTTTTAATTATAAAATCTTTTTTGATCTGCCTAAATCTGCAAAATCTGCGCGAAACCATTAACCACAAAGCATATCAACCTGAAACCTGAAACTTGAAACAAATAAAACTATTATATTTGACCATCAAAACCAAAACCATGAAACTTTTTACCATTCTCTTTTCACTTTTCAACATTACTATTTCTGCTCAAAACAATAAAAAATACGATACTTTTTTTGAGAAAGGAAACGGAAACCAATCGGCTTCGTATCAAGAAACTATTGCTTATTGGAAGATGCTCGCTGCCGATTTTCCGACTATTCAAATGAAAGAAATGGGACTAACCGATTCTGGTGAACCTTTGCACATGATTACCTTCAATCCTGACAAGGAATTTGATTTTGATAAAATCCAGAAAACCAAAGCTGTTCTATTTGTGAATAACGGAATCCATGCGGGAGAACCAGACGGAATCGATGCAACCATGCAGTTTTACAGAGATCTAGCAACAGGAAAAATGAAAGCGCCTAAAAACACTGTTTTGGTTACCATTCCAGTTTATAATATTGGCGGGGCTTTAAACCGAAATTCGACAACGCGCGCCAACCAAGACGGACCTGAGATTTATGGTTTTAGAGGAAATGCCAGAAATTACGATTTGAATCGTGATTTAATTAAATCGGATACGCGAAATACAAAGAGTTTTGTGGAGATTTTTCAGAAAATAAACGCCGATGTTTTTATCGATAATCACGTAAGCAATGGTTCTGATTATCAATACAAATTGACGTACATTATGACACAGCATAACAAACTGGGAACGGTTTTGGGTGATTTTATGAATAATGAAATGATGCCGGCTTTGGTAAAAGATCTTCAGAAAAAGAAAATCGAAACTACACCTTATGTCGATTCGTTTAAAGATACTCCAGATAAAGGTTTTGGGCAGTTTGTAGATAGTCCGCGATATACAACGGGGTATACTTCGCTATTTAATACGATTGGTTTTGTGGTCGAAACACACATGCTTAAAAAATATGTCGAGCGTGTAAAAATGACCTACGAATACATGAAATCGACTTTGGATTTTACCGATGCGAATTATCAGAAAATAAAAAATTTAAGAGTACAAAATTTAGAACAATACCAGCCAAAGAAATCATACACTTTAAAATGGGAATTGGACAGCACAAAAGCGACCACTTTTTCGTTTTTAGGTTATGAAGCAGGTTACAAAAAAAGCGACGCTACAACGGGAAATCGTTTGTATTATGACCGAAGCAAACCGTACAAAAAAGATGTTCCGTACATCAAAGAATTTAAATCGGTTAAAGAAGTCGTGATTCCTACGGCTTATATTGTTCCGAGAGGTTATTGGAATATTATTGAACTTTTGAAAAACAATAATATCTCGTTTAAACCAATTAAAAACGATACGATTATAGAAGTCGAAAGCTACAGAATTGCCGATTTTAAAACCGTTCCATCCGCTTATGAAGGACATTATTTACACAGAAACACAACCGTAACTTCTAAAATCGTTAAAATGGCTTTCGCCAAAGGAGATTATATTGTTCCAACCAACCAAAAAGGGGTAAAATATCTTCTAGAAGCTTTTGAACCTGAAGGCGTAGATTCGTTCTTTAACTGGAATTTCTTCGATCCAATTTTACAGCAAAAAGAACATTACTCAGAATATATTTTTGAAGATACTGCAGGACAGCTTTTAAAAGAAAATCCGTCTCTAAAAGCAGAATTAGAAACCAAAAAACAAAACGACCGCGAGTTTGCAAAAAATTCCGAAGCGCAATTGGATTGGATTTACAAACATTCTGTTTATTATGAAAAGGCGCATATGCAGTATCCTGTTTATCGTGTTTTGTAGATTTTTTTGCCTGTTTTTTTAACGCAAAGTGCGCTAAGATTTTTTTGATTTGGATTGGGTTTGGCTGGCGATAAGAACGCAAAGCTAGAAGTGTAGAACTTTGTCAAAATTCTTGCTCAAAGTATTGTTGCACAACGTTTGTCATTTCGAGGAACGAGAAATCACACTCGTAGATCGACAAAGATTGTCAATATTCTGGATGGAATTATTAGTGTGATTTCTCGTTCCTCGAAATGACAAAATATTAAATAATTTTAAACCTTTAAAAATGACATACAAACTTTTTCTTGACGACATTAGAGATGTAAATATGGTTTACAAAAAATTAACTAATGATGATTTCGTTGTCGTTAGAAATTTCGATGATTTTAAAAAAGTAATTCTTGAAAAAGGCCTTCCTGAATTAATTAGTTTTGACAATGACTTAGGTCTTGATGAAAATGATAATGTTGCCAAAGATGGTTATGCATGCGCCAAATGGCTGGTTTATGAATCTGGAATTGATTTGCAAAATTTAAAGTTTAATGTGCATTCTGCGAATCCTGTAGCTAGCCAACAAATTCAAGGTTTATTGGATAATTATATTAAACATTTGAAATCACAATAGTGGAGATTAGCAATCTGTTCAAATAACAAAAACAACTAAAAAAAGCAAGGTTGCTTTACTTTGTGGGCTCGGATTACAAATCCGCGCTATCGGAGTATTTACCAGAAATGATAAAGAGCAATTAATGCTAACCTCTCATGCTAAAGATTTTATGAAATATTTAAAAGACCATTTATAAAAAATTACAGATACATATGACATTTCCAGATTTATTAAAAGAATTAAATGAAACAGCAAAAGAGCGCATTAAAAACCCTATCATAGGAGCTTTTGTGTGCTCCTTTCTTATTTGCAATTGGCAAGCAATTTTTATCTTGTTTTGGTCAGATATGTCAATTGAGGAGAAAATAGAATTTATTAATACTAAGTGGAAGATTTCTCTACCAATTATTTTTTCACTAGGATATACTTTAGCTATTCCATTAATAATGATTCTTATGGACTACGCTTTAATGCCAATGAAAAGAAAAAGAATTGCCAATATTTACAAAAATAAAGGTTTTACAACTGACCAAAAGATTGTTCATGCTGAAAAAGAGTTTCAATTAAAAAGTGCTGAAAGTGGTAATAAAGATAGGCAAGCTCTTTTAGATCAAATAAAAAACTTAGAGGAATCTAAAGCAAAAATAGAAGAAACAAACTCCTTTATTATCTCAAACCTTAACGAAAAATTAGAAGAAGTTAACAAATCCTTTGGTGAAAGTATTGAACAAAAAAATCTAAAAATTTCAGATCTTTTGAATAATTATGATATAGCACGCAATGATTTTGCAAAGTATAAAACACTGTTCGCAATTATGGCAAATCTTGATCAGTATGAAGTTGATGCAATTAAACAGTTAGGTAGCGACCTTATTAGTTTAATAAGCACTACCAAAATTGACGAAGATAGTTTACGAGCATTAAAAAGAATGGGGCTTGTTGTAGAAAAGGGCACAACATATGAACTAACTTCTTTAGGAAAACAGATGTATTCAGCAATTATAGAAATAGGAATAGAATAAAAAAGTATTTGATTAAATACACGTATTTTTATACTGTCCCACACTAGCGCGAGCGTCCCGCTCGTGAACGCAATCTAAGTCAAAACTAAAAGCACGAGCAAGATGCTCGCGCCAGCGACAATAAACCAAATAAAAAAGCCTAATAAAAAACAAATTTTATTAGGCTTTTCTATATTCCAAAAAAAACAAAAATCTTATTTATCCTTCAATATTTTTTCTAAATACTCTACTTTATCTTTCTCAGCTTGAACCAAACGTTCGTAAAGCTTTTTATTTTCTTCATAAGCTTCAATCAATTTATCTAAAGGATTAAAAGTGCAATTATTATTAGTTCCGAAATTAGTCCCGTTACTATTATCATAGAAATTATTAAAATAATTAATCGCGGCTTCTTCTGAAAAGTTTTTCAGCGCTTCAACATTTACTCCCAAAGCTTTTGCAATCTGTTTTAGCTTTTCATCATCTATCGTTTCACTATTTTCTAAAGCAGATATAGCCTGTTGGTTTGTTCCTAAAGCCTGCGCCAAAGCTTCTTGCTTCATGTCACGAAGTTCACGAATTCTACTAATTTTTCTTCCTATATGGCTTGGTTTTGTAAATGTGCTCATAATTGTAATGTATTGCTTATTAAACAAAAGTACGATTTTTGAGACATGAAATTAAATAAGTTTTAAGTTTCTCAGATTCTAAGATGCTGAGTCTTCTTTTTAATGCTTAATTGAGCGAACTTAAATTGATATAAACTGAAAAATTTTATTCAATTTCAAAACTTGCTTCTACTTGTAAGTAACTTTTTTTACCATTTTCAGTTTTGACTAAAAAAATAACATAATTTTTAAGGTAATCCCAAAGATCATAATCTCTTAATTTTAACCTTCTATTTTCATTATAGAATTTAGACGACCTAATAAATTCTTTAAGATTAATTTCTCTTTTTTTAGTCTTGTAATTCTTCATCTCTTGAACTCCAGTAAAGTAAAATCCTCCTTCAGTAGCACCACTACCATCTTCTATGTAAAAATGATTTGGAATTTCGATATGCGTATTAATGTATTGACTATCATAAGAAAAGAAAAGTGTGTCCTTAGCTTTTTCTTGTGCTTTTGCAGATGTTAAAAATGTAGCTAATAATAAAAAGATAATAGTTTTCATAAGGGTTCTCAAAATACTAATCATAAACAACCTCTCCAGCACTTACTTTAATAAATTCATTTTCATTTACTTTAACAAAATAAACAACATAATTGCTAAGGAAATCTGCTAAGGCAGTTTCATTCAATTTTTGTTTCTTGTATTTGCTACAAAATCTTTGCGATTGAACAAATTCTTTAAAATCAATTAATTTGTTTATTGTTAAGCCTGTATATATCCCTTCCTTTTGAAAAAATATATGTTGGTTCCCATTACTGCCTTTAATTAGATACCATTCAGGATCAGTTGTTGATTGGTAAATGTATTCATTATCCAATTTGAAATAAAGTGTATCTTTTATTTTATTTTGTACTACATTCCAGTCTTTATCACGTCTAGGATAATAAGAAACATAGTTTAATTGTAGAGATTTAATAAATTCATTTCCATTTACAAAATAAATAACATATTTATCAATCAGAGAATCCTTGACCTTTTTTTCATCTACAATTTGGTTATACTTTCCGTCAAAATAAAACTTTCTATTTTCAATATATTTTTTAATTGAAAGAACTTTTTTGGGTTTTAGATTTTTGGTTAAATTATCATCGCCAATAAAAAATATGTAGCCATTGTTTTTTGTCCGCTTCATATATTCATTTGTCGTTTTAATCCACTCTGGATACGTTTCGTTTTCTAAATCTGGATTAATGGTGGGGGAAATGGTGTAATATTTATCTATGCCAAAATAAAGTGTGTCTTTTTTCTGAGAGAATATCTTACTCACAAAAAAGAAATAAAATATAGATAGAATATATATTTTCATATTAAATGTTTTTTGAGCTCTCTTTGCTAGCGAAGCATCTCTCTCTCGTGCCAACAAAGATTCACATCAAAACGCTCATGCTAGCAAAAAAATTAAGACACTTTGATATACGGTTTTTGTTTTTTCACTATCGTTATGACGTAAACTGATGATATTAAAAATAAGGCTAAAGGGAGTAAAAAAGCAATATTTATTCTGTGATAATTATTCATTAGTCCTGAAACGTAAACCTGATAAATCAATAACACTACAAAACAGCCCAACAGAACTTTATAATTCCTACTGATTAAAAACAAAATAAGCACAAAAAATACAGGAATAATTGATAACCCTTCCCAAAATATTCTAAACGCCATGCTACTAAAAAGATCGTGCAAAAATTGATAGAAATAAATCATCAGCAGAGCAATAGTTGGAATCCCATTCTCTTGAAGCCCGAAGATTATTAGAAAAGAAAACATTGCGATGAATCTTGCAACTTTTAAATTTATTGACATGTTCAGTTTATTTTTCCGTAGCAAAATACATTAATAAATTAAAAAACAAAGAAAAAACTTATAAACATAAAAATTACGGGATTCCGTAGTGAAATTCAAAATTTCCGTATTTACTTTATAATTATTTATTTTTTTTAACGCAAAACAAAAATTTTAGATATTATGGATGTTAGTATAAAAGATTACGATTATTTGTTGATGGCTTGGCAATTTTTTTAGTAAAAAGTTTGAGCTAAAGAAATTTTAAAAAGCGAATACTAATCTTACTTTAATTTGTACATTCGTCTTGCTTAACTATTTAAATTCTATTTTATGTCATTTCAAGGATATTTAAAAACGATTAAAGAAAAAACAGGAAATGGTCCAGCTGAATTTAGAACTCTCGCTGAACAAAAAGGATTTACTGCAAACGGAGAATTAAAACCCGAAGTAAAAGCTGGAGATATTGTAAACTGGCTTAAAAATGATTTTGCTTTAGGACAAGGACATGCAATGGCTATTTATGCTCTCCTAAAAGGCATTAAAAATGAGGATAGTGAATAAAACTTAACTAGAAAATCAAGAATTTCAATTTTATAATTATACAAGCCACAAAAAAATGGGACTATTCAATAATCTTTTTAAAAAGAAAGAAGAAAATACAGAATCAAATACAAATCAGTTAAATGTTGCTAAACATTTTACCTCTGAAAATGATTTTTTAGAAAAATATGGAGCTTTAGCTTTAGAAAAGCAAAGAAATCTATATAATGTAACTGGTGAACTTTCTTGGAATGTTGACATGAACAAGGAAGAAATTACTTTTGGAGACGATCTTACTTTTCCAATGCAGGTTTTGGGCTCGTTTTCTCATTCGTCAGAAACTTGGCTATGGCTTTGGGAAAATAAAGCAGGTGGTTATGCAGAATCTGTTATGCAACAGGCACTTTTATTAAAGCAATATGGTGAAGAAAATAATATAGAATTATTAAGTGTTGGAAAATTTGATGCTGTACAAAACGATTTGCATTTAATAGGAATGATTGCAACTGAAATGTTTAATTTGAGCGGCTATTATCTTGGAAATTACGGTCAAGGAACAATGGTGGTTACGATAAAAGATGATGCAATTGACAACTCTGAAAGTGAGGAATTGTCTAGAATTCTGACTGTTTTCCCAGAGTTGATTTCGACATTTGAAATTCAGAATCACAGAAATGCCTTTACCAATTATCTTTCTCAAAAAGGTTTTGAATTGACTCCAAACGGAAATGAAGTTAAAGCAGAAAAAGACGGAAATATCATTAATGCCGTTTTTAACGAAAATAATCTTTTGACAAGCTTAAATGGTAATTCTTAAACTTCGAATAACTAAATAATCTTTAAGGCTGATTGCCCGCGTGAGGGATAGAGCCAAGCTACCGAAGTAGTGGCGAAAGCCCGACAGCAATAAAAGAAAAGACCCAATGAACGCAAAGTTTATTGGGTCTTTTCTTTTATTGGTGGCACGCCATAACATTAACAATTTTGCTTTCTAGACGCAACCTTTTACAATATATTTTACTGATAGTATAGAACTCTAAACAAAAGTAAAATGAAAAAATTATCTATAGTATTTGCCACAATTTTCATTGTTTCATGTTCGAATGATGAAAAAGATGAAGCAATCAGTAAATTTAGCACACCTTCTAACTTACAGGGAACTTACTGTTACATTTCTGGTAGTACAGTTTTTTTTGACAAGGACAATAATGCAAGTTGTATTGCAAAGCCAAAATCTACTTTGACTTTTAAATACAATAGCTCATTAAATGCTACAACCATTCAGTGGAGCATTGAAGCACAGCCAGCTGGAAGTATAATTGTAAACGGAAACACAAACCAAGAAACGATAAGTCTAACTTTTAAAGCTGATTTTGAGAAAGGATCGATTAATTCTATTGGTGAGAGCGAAAAAG
Organism: Flavobacterium tyrosinilyticum; assembly: GCF_023656565.1. Taxonomy (GTDB): domain Bacteria; phylum Bacteroidota; class Bacteroidia; order Flavobacteriales; family Flavobacteriaceae; genus Flavobacterium; species Flavobacterium tyrosinilyticum. The sequence goes on along the minus strand of NZ_JAMOKG010000002.1, from coordinate 738,371 downwards.
GAATCTGCGGACCTACTTTATTTATTACAAACAGATAAAGTAAGTTCTTTTAGAATTCCTCTATCATTTTATGATATTAAAAAAGCCCAATAATTTATTACTGGGCTTTTTGATGTTATTTCAAAAATCTAAATTAAGATTCTAAATTTTCCTTTTTTGACTTTAGATCTACAGGAGCACTTTTATCTTCTTCAAATAACAATTTAATGTTTTCGTAGGAATTTTTTAGTGCTTCTTTGATTTGTTCTGGATTTAACCAGGCAACTTTTTCTATTCCTTCTTCGATTTGTCCGTGTGGAGTTCCTTCAAAATCAGACTGCATTTCGAACCAATGCGTGATTTTGAGTTTGTATTTTCCGTTGCGTTTAAAGATATGATAGGTTTTTTGAAGTTTATTCGTAATACGAAGCTGGTTTACTCCTGTCTCCTCCTCTACCTCACGCATAGCCGTCGCTTCAATGTCTTCCCCTTTCTCGATTCCGCCTTTTGGCAGATCCCATTTTCCGTTTCTAAAGATAAACAAGACTTCGCCTTTCTTATTGTAGACAAAGCCTCCGCCCGCTTTATTTACCGGAATCTTGGCTTTAAGGGTTTTCATGATCTCACTTTCGTCGGGATGATATAGAATGGCTTTTTGAATTTTATTTTGAAAAATTTTTATGATAAGCTGTTCGATATCAATACTCTCCAACAAGAACAATTGGAAATCTGTTTCGCGAGAGATTTCATTTGTCAAAAAAAGTGGTTTGTCGTTTACAAAAACTTTATACATTTGTACTATGATTTTTAATAAAGATACTGCCGAAAAAACAGCCGAATTGCTTTTGCAAATAAATGCAATTAAATTGAATCCCGAAAATCCTTTTACATGGGCTTCTGGTTGGAAATCTCCTATTTATTGCGATAATAGGTTAATTCTTTCATTTCCGAGCATCAGAAACTATGTTCGTGATGAGTTTGCTAAGAACATCGAAAAACAATTTGGAAAACCTGATGTGATTGCTGGTGTTGCTACTGGAGCCATTGGAGTGGGAATTTTGGTTGCCGAAAGTTTAGGTCTTCCGTTCGTATATGTGCGTCCGGAGCCAAAAAAACACGGTAGACAAAACCAAGTGGAAGGTTTTTTACAAAAAGGACAAAATGTTGTGGTTGTCGAAGATTTAATTAGTACCGGAAAAAGCAGTTTGATGGCTGTTGAAGCTTTAAGAAGCGAAGGTGCTAACATTAAAGGTATGGCAGCGGTCTTTACTTACGGTTTTGGCGTTGCCGAAGAAAACTTTAAAGAAGCTAATGTTGATTTATTTACTTTAAGCAACTACGAAAACCTATTAGATTTAGCAGTTCAAAAACAATATATCACAGAAGATCAACAATCTACTCTTCAAGAATGGAGCGTAAGCCCGTCTACTTGGGGACAAGAGTAAGATTTTAGATTTTAGATTTAAATTTTTAAAGTCGCTTTGCTCCTTTTGGAATTTGGAATTTAAAAAATTGGGATTTTATTTAAAATTTAAGCTTTGCGAACTTAAATAAAGCCAAAGTATATAAAAAGATCTTGCGCCCTTTGCGGTAAAAAAACATTTGCAGTAAAAAAACAAAAACAAAAAACACTATATGAACTTAGAAAGTCCAAAAGTTACAGTTCAGAAATCAGCTCAAGATTTATTCGATCAATTGACTGATGTAAAGAATTTCGAAAAATTAATGCCAGACAATATCGCTAAATTTGAAGTGACTGGCGAAGACGCTTTTATTTTTGGATTGAAAGGGATGCCTGAAATCAAATTGAAAATGAAAGATAAAGTAGCTCCAAACAAAATTGTTTTGGGTGCTGCAAGTGATAAACTTCCGTTTACACTAACTTCAAACATTGATACTGTTTCTGATTCAGAAAGTGCTGTTCAGTTATTTTTTGAAGGCGAATTCAACACTATGATGGCAATGATGGTTAAAGGTCCTATTAGTAAGTTTATTGAAACTTTAGCAAATAATATGAACAAGCTTTAATAATGGTAAATTATTAATTGTGAATTATAAATGAAAGCCTGATTTAACGATCGGGCTTTTTCTTTGAATGCCACGAGGCACTAAGACACAAAGTTTTTTTCTCGCAGATTTTGCCGATTTGTTTCTCGCAAAGTCGCAAAGTCGCAGAGTTTCTCATTTTCACACTTTGTTTTCTGAATAAATCTGTAAAAAAAACTCTGCGACTTCGCGTCTTTGCGAGATTTCACCAATACGTTAGACGCACTGCAGTGCGTCTCTACAAAAAACTTCGTGAAAAAAAAACTTAGAATCTTAGCATCTCAGAACCTTAGCACCTTAGTTAGACGCTGCTGTGCATCTCTACGAAAAACCTTTGTCACTTTGTCCCTCAGTCACTTTGCAACTCTCAATAAAGCATTTTTACTTCTTTAATCTCAAACTCTGCAACAGAATCATCTTCTAATAAAACTTGCAGTTTTCCAAATGGAGAAACGCCTTGAATGATTCCCATAAAATCTTGGTTATCATTGTCTCTAAATGCAGTTGGAACTCCTTTTTTAAATAAAAAATTAAAATAATCCTCCCAAAAAATTGGTGCTGAGGTTTTCCAAGATTGAATTTTCTCTTTTAGTTTTTCAACGATTAAGATTGCCAATTCTTCCTTGTCAAAAGTTTTCCCTGAAATTACTGCCAACGAAGAAGCATTTGGCAATTCGTCAAAATCGGTTTGATTGACATTGATTCCGATTCCGACAACTGACACGATTCTGCCATCGCTTTTTAAGGTATTTTCGATTAATATGCCAACCAACTTCTTATTGTATGACAGAATGTCGTTTGGCCATTTAATGCATATATTAGGAATATTTAACGATTTTAAAACCTCTGCAACCGATAAAGAGACCAAGACGCTTAAATTAAAAACGTCGTCCTTATTAAACAGAAAATCTTTCACCAAGACACTCATAGTTAAGTTCTTACCAGCTTCAGTCTTCCATAAGCCTCCAACTTGTCCCTTCCCTTTTGTCTGATTTTCAGCTGTTACCGTTGTAAAATTCTCCAGTTCATCCTGACTTGACAAAGCTTTTAAGAAGTCATTTGTAGAATCTATGGCATCGAGTTTGATTAGTTTCATTAAATAATTTAAATATCTTAATTTAATATTTTGTTAAGGTTCAAAAATAATCACAAAATTTGGTAACTTTACAAATTCATATAAAATAATTCATGGCGAAAAAGACTATTAATAATGATGTTCTACTGGCGAACATAATCAAAGGGATTGAGGAAGTAAAAGGAAATGATATCGATATTCTTGACTTAAGAGAAATAGATACAGCTGTATGCGACTATTTTGTTATTTGCAACGGTAGCTCAAACACCCAAGTTAACGCCATCGTAAACTCAATTCAAAAAATTGTATCAAAAGACTTAAAAGATAAACCTTGGCACGTAGAAGGAACAGATAACGCAGAATGGGTTCTTATGGACTATGTACACATTGTAGTACACGTTTTCCAGAAGCACATTCGCGAATATTACAACATCGAAAGCCTTTGGGGCGATGCCAAAATAACTTCAATCGAGAACAAATACTAAAGAAACTTTCATTAAATGGCTAAAGATAATAATCCAAATCCGAATAAATTTAAAATAAGTCCTTGGTTAATATATACCGCAATACTTTTAGTTTTTTTATTCATAAGTTTTGCTACAGGAGGATCAAGCCTAAGCGAACCTGCTCAATTAACATCTTCTAAGTTCAATACGCTTTTGGAAAAAGGCCAGATTGAAAAAGTAATTGTTTACAATAAAGCAGAAGCTGAGGTATATTTAAATGCTGCGGCTCTTAAAGACCCGGCAAACAAAAAAGTAGCTGAAGATATTTTCAAACAACCAAACAAAGGCCCGCACTATACGCTGGAAATTGGTAATGATCAAATCTTTCAGACTAAATTAGAAAAAGCAGTTAATGAGGGAAAATTGAAAGATTTCAACTTCCTTCAAAAAAATAACTGGAGCGATATTTTAATCAGCTTACTTCCTATCATCATCATTGTTGGTGTATGGATCTTTATTATGCGTAAAATGTCTGGCGGAGGCGCTGGAGGTGGAGGACAGATTTTCAATATCGGAAAATCTAAAGCGAAACTTTTTGACGAAAAAACAGATATTAAAACTACGTTTAAAGATGTGGCTGGTTTAGAAGGTGCTAAGGAAGAAATTCAGGAAATTGTTGAGTTCCTTAAAAACCCAGAAAAATACACCAACCTTGGAGGTAAAATTCCAAAAGGAGCTTTACTTGTAGGGCCTCCTGGAACGGGTAAAACTTTATTAGCAAAAGCTGTTGCTGGTGAGGCACAGGTACCTTTCTTCTCTTTATCAGGTTCAGATTTCGTTGAGATGTTTGTTGGAGTTGGTGCTTCACGTGTACGTGACTTATTCAAACAAGCAAAAGAAAAATCTCCTGCTATTATCTTTATTGATGAGATTGATGCTGTTGGTAGAGCAAGAGGAAAAAGCAATATGTCTGGCGGAAACGACGAGAGAGAAAACACTTTGAACCAATTATTAACAGAAATGGATGGTTTTGGTACAAACTCTAATGTAATTGTTTTAGCCGCAACAAACAGAGCTGACGTTTTAGACAAAGCTTTAATGCGTGCTGGACGTTTTGACAGACAAATTTTTGTTGACTTACCAGACATTCGCGAAAGAGCAGAAATCTTCAAAGTACACTTAGCTCCTATTAAAAAAGTTGAAGGTCTTGATTTAGATTTCTTAGCAAAACAAACTCCAGGTTTCTCTGGTGCTGATATTGCTAATGTTTGTAACGAAGCCGCACTTATCGCTGCTCGTAACAACAAAGCCGCAGTTGACAGACAAGACTTCCTTGATGCTGTAGATAGAATTATTGGTGGTCTTGAAAAGAAAAATAAAATCATTACTCCAGACGAAAAGAGAGCAATCGCAATTCACGAAGCTGGTCACGCTACTGTAAGTTGGATGTTAGAGCATGCTGCGCCACTTATTAAAGTTACAATTGTTCCTCGTGGACAAAGTTTAGGAGCTGCATGGTATTTACCAGAAGAAAGACAAATCGTAAGAACAGATCAAATGTTAGACGAAATGTGTGCTACTATGGGTGGTAGAGCTGCTGAAAAAGTAACTTTCGACAGAATTTCGACTGGTGCTTTAAGTGACTTAGAAAAAGTAACACGTCAAGCTCGTGCAATGGTAACTATTTACGGATTGAACGATAAAATTGGAAACGTTACGTATTACGATTCAACTGGACAAAATGAATATAACTTCTCTAAGCCATATTCTGATGAAACAGCAAAAATTATTGACAAAGAAATTTCAGAGTTAATCGAAGGTCAATATCAAAGAGCGATTCAGATTTTAGAGGAAAACAAAGACAAGTTAAACCAACTTGCTGATATTCTGATTGAAAAAGAAGTAATCTTTAAAGATGACTTAGAAAACATATTCGGAAAACGTACTTTTGACAAAAATTTAGAAGAAGTAGTTTCATAAATAATTACGAAAAACGTAATAAATTTTTAAAATCTTAATTCAAAAGTCCCTTTTGAATTAAGATTTTTTTATCTTTGAACGTTTTCAATTAACATGTAAAGCATTTCATATAAAAAATGAATTTTTTCAAAAAAATATTTGGCTCTAGTGAAGCCGCTTCTGACGAAGAGAACGAAAGCGAATATGCAGGTTCATCTGCGCAGAACAGTCATTTATCTTTAGACGAGCAATTTATTTTCAACTTCAAAAAAAATGGAGGAAAGTTCTTGTATTGCGAAAACATGGGAGAAGTTGCTGAACAGTTTGAAAACATTTTAGAAGAAAACGACTGGTTCGAGAATGAAGTTTTATGCTATGAGCAAGGCTTATTTGGCTTACTGGAAGAAAATAAATTATTTTATATCGCTCCAACTAACCCAAAATTTTTATTGGCTAGCTGCGAAAACCTTATAGCCGATGAAGGTTCTATCTTATTTTCATCAAAACAAATTAGACAAAATAAACCAAACGAATTACCTGCAAATATTGTTATTATAGCAACCACAAGCCAAATCCTTCCAATGAAAAGCGACGGATTGAGCGCTATAAAACGAAAATACGAAAGAGACTATCCTACTAATATCACTACAATAAAATATTTCGAAAAAGCGAAAGACGAAGATTTTACACAATACGGAAGTGTTGCGAAAAACCTTTATTTACTGCTTTTAGAAGATCTTTAAGATGAACGAAACACTGAAGAGGGCCATTTCTGGTGCTGTTTATATCGCTTTATTACTAACTTCGATATTGTTTTCTACCGAAAGCTTCATTACTCTTTTTGGCGTTTTCTTAATTATCACGATATACGAGTTTTCTAATATCGTAAACTTAAACAAAGTGTTTTCTATCTTTTTTGGAACTTTGGTTTATGCTTCAATTGTTTTGGTAAGTCATTACAACAAACAGACAACCAAGTTTCTTAATGATACCTTTAACACTAATATTAGTTTAGAAACCAACATTAAACAGCTCGATTTAATTCTTCTAGCTATAACTATTGTTGTTTCAATAAAATGCATCATATTCTTATTTTACGATTCAGTTCAAAAAGTAAGCACTTCTTCAAAATATTTATATCTGCTTGGATATATTACGCTTCCCTTTGTATTTATCGTAAAAATCTCTTTTGGAACAAATGATTATAATCCGAAAATTATTATTGGTTTATTTGTTTTAATCTGGACCAATGATACCTTCGCCTATTTAGTTGGAAAATCAATGGGAAAACACAAATTATTTGAGCGAGTTTCTCCTAAAAAAACAATTGAAGGTTTTCTGGGTGGTGTTGTCTTTGCTGCTTTTGCTGGTTTTTTGATTTCTAAACTCTACATTCAGCCTAAACCTGAATTTAGCAACACATCGATCTTAATCTGGACTATTATTGCATTAATTGTGAGCATTTTTGGAACTATTGGAGACTTAATAGAATCCAAATTTAAACGAATTGCAGGTATAAAAGACAGCGGTTCGATAATGCCTGGTCACGGAGGTATTCTAGATCGATTAGATAGTGTTATATTTGTAGCACCAATTATATTTTTATTTTATCAAATTTTATATTATGTTTCATAAAGAGGGAGGCCCGTCCATTTTATTAGGTACTGTATTTACTGTAGCTGTACTTTTAATTGCTGATAAATTCATTGATATTGCTTGGCTGAGAATGCTTGTGCAATTTGCAGCGCTTGTAATTTTAATTATTATTTTACAATTCTTCAGAAATCCGAAAAGAATTGCAATTAGAAACAGTGATCATATTCTTGCTCCAGTAGATGGAAAAGTGGTGGTTATTGAAGAAGTTTATGAAGGAGAATATTTTAAAGATAAACGTTTACAGGTTTCTATTTTTATGTCGCCAATCAATGTGCACGTAACACGTTACGCAATGGATGGAATCATTAAATTTAGCAAATACCACCCTGGAAAATTCCTTGTTGCTTGGCATCCAAAAGCAAGTGAAGAAAACGAAAGAACTACAGTAGTAATCGAAAATGAAACTTTCGGCGCTATTTTATACAGACAAATTGCTGGTGCATTGGCTCGTAGAATTGTAAACTACGCTAAAGAAGGAATGCAGATTGTTCAAGGAACTGACGCTGGCTTCATTAAATTTGGATCAAGAGTCGATTTATTTTTACCTTTAGGTACACCAATCAATGTGGAATTAAACCAAAAAGCGATTGGAGGAAAAACAATTATTGCTACAAAAGCATAAATGGCTGATAAAGATTTAGATATTCGCTTCACTAAAGCCGTAGAAGCCGCAATGGCAATGACTCAGGCTTCACTGCCGCAAGATGTGCAGTTAAGACTTTATGCTTTTTACAAACAGGCTACTTTTGGAACGGCTGTTTACAATCAATCTGAGAATTTTGATTTGCGAAACGCTTTTAAGACCAATGCCTGGATGCAGATAAGCCATATGTCTGTAGACGAAGCCAAAGAAAATTATATCGAAATCATCAATTCATTAACATCAAAATAAAACATTATGAAGAAAAACGTTGTTATTTTAAGCACTTTAACTTCATTTTTACTATTATTTTCTTGTAAAGAAGATAAACTGACAGAAGTAGTTGAAGTTCCTCTTCCAACAAAAGAAGAAAAAATTACTATTGGTTCGCCAAATGATGTTAAAGCCGATCCAGGCTCTTTTGAAATGACGAAACTGCCATTTAATTATGACGCTCTTGCTCCTGATATTAGAACCTTAACTTTAGAAACACATTATTCTAAACATTACTTATCGTATACCAATGCTTTTAATAAAGAGATTGTCTCGACTGAGTTTGAAAACATGCCTCTTGAAGACATTTTAAAAAAAATGCCTCTTACGAATTTAAAACTCCGTCAAAATGCTGGAGGATATTATAATCATACGCTTTATTTTAATATTCTGACACCGAAAGAGCAGACCCCAAAAGATACGCTTGCAGGTTCTATCAATAAAGAATTTGGTTCTTTTAATAATCTGACCAATCAATTTAAAGCACAGTCTGAAAAGCAGTTTGGTTCTGGATGGGTTTGGCTGGTTGTAGACCGATATGGTAAATTGCAAATCACGACAACTGATAATCAAGATAATCCGTTAATGAAAAACGCCTTGATTCCAGGAACTCCAATTATGGGAATTGATCTTTGGGAACATGCTTACTATTTAGATTATCAAAACCGAAAAGGCAGTTATATTGATGCTTTTTACCAACATATCAATTGGGAAAAAGTGAACGAATATTACGTTGAAGCACTCAAAAAGGTTAAAAAAGTATAGAAAAAAAGCTGATGCAATTAAGTATCAGCTTTTTTTTATACCTTTTAGGTACTCAAACGAAGATCATGAAAGATATTGCCAATCGTTTTACCGAAAACCCCATATTATCTCCATCAGATATACCGCCTAGTAGAGAAGGTCTAGAAATTACCTGTCTATTGAATCCGGGCGTGTTTCGGTTTCAAAACAAAATCTGGCTAGCGGTGCGTGTTGCCGAAAGACCAAAACAAATTGAAAACACTATTTCTTTTCCGATATTAACAGAGGTTGGCACAATTCAGATTATTGAAATTTTAAAAGATCATCCTGAACTTATCGCAACAGATGCACGCGTAATTAACTATCAAGGCATTGATTACTTAACCACCTTATCTCACATTCGATTATTGTGCAGCGAAGACGGAAAACAGTTTTATGAGCCCGAAGATTATCCGCATTTGGTTGGCGAAGGGACACTAGAAACTTTTGGAATTGAAGATTATAGGGTTTCTCTCATTGAAGGAAAATATTACCTCACTTTTACATCAGTCTCTCCTAACGGCGTGGGCGTTGGCTTAAGAACTACAACCGATTGGAAGAATTTTGAAAAACATGGTCTGATATTTCCTCCCCACAATAAAGACTGTGCCATTTTTGAAGAAAAAATAAATGGCTTGTTTTATGCCTTGCATCGTCCTAGCAGTGTAGATATTGGCGGAAACTACATTTGGATTGCTTCTTCTCCAGATGGAATTCATTGGGGAAATCATAAATGCATTATCAAAACCAGAAAAGATAGTTGGGACAGCAAAAGAGTTGGCGCTGGAGCCGCACCGATAAAAACAGAATTAGGCTGGCTAGAAATTTATCATGGAGCCAACGAATTTCATCAATATTCTTTAGGTGCTTTTTTATTGGATTTACAAGATCCTACGAAAGTTATTTCGAGAACCGAAACTCCTATTATGTTTCCTAAAACAAGTTACGAATTAAGCGGTTTCTTTGGAAATGTCGTTTTCACAAACGGTCATATTCTTGATCCAGATGGCGATACATTAACCGTTTATTACGGTGCTTCTGATGAATTTGTCTGCGGCGCAACATTTTCTATTAAAGAGATTCTTTCATTGCTTAAAAAGGTTTAAAAACAAAAAAATATTTAACACATAGAAACATAGATTTTATACTAAAAAAAAGAATAGGAAAGAAACTAGTTTCCACACATAGACTATGTGCATTTAAACTAGTGAAACGCCTTTTTCAAGTTTTCTAAGCTATGTTTCTATGTGTTAAAAATCAACTCAAAAGATGAGCTAGCTTATTTTAATTCCAAAATCAAAGATTCTGAAGGCTGAATGGAAACTTTAGCCACTCCTTCTCCATTTTGCACTTTCAATACAAATGTTTTGTTTTGATACAGTTGCTCTTTCAATTGATATTCTCCATCTTTTAAATTCCATTTTGAAATAAGCGATGACGGAACTTTTAAATTGAATTCATTTCCTTTGTCAGAAGAAAAATTAGCAATTACGATCAGTTTTTGATTTTCCGACCAACGTGCGTAAGAATACAACAGCGCATCATAACCTTCATTATTTTGTCTATTTGCAGATTGAATCTCTTCAAAACTTCCCATCAAAGCACTACTTTTGATTGTAAAATTGAGCAAACGTTTATAAAAATCACGTAATTCTTTTTCTGAATCAGAAAGCTTCCCTCCATCAAATTTACCGTCATTCATCCAGCGCTGATGATTTGGAACTCCGATATAATCAAAAATCGAGGTTCTCGATCGTTTTCCAAAACCTGCATCTTCGTTCCCTGCCTCTCCTACTTCTTGTCCAAAATAAATCATTGTTGGCGAAGTACTGATTGTTGCTGAAACCACCATTAAAGGCTTTCCTCTTTCTGGAGTTCCTGCAAATTCTGGACTTGCTAAGCGCTGTTCGTCATGATTATCTAGAAAATGAAGCATATGATGTTCGATATCTGACATTCCGTTTTGAATTTTGGTTAATTCGTCTGGCGAAGATTTTCCGCGAATAACATCTTTCAACTTATCGTACGTTTCTACTTTATCATACAGATAATCCATTTTTCCTAAGCGAATATAATTTCGGTATTCATTCGGATTATAAACTTCAGCCAACAAAAATGCATTCGGATTTTTCATTTTAATCGAAGAGTTCATATAACTCCAGAATTCATACGGAACCATTTCGGCCATATCATAACGAAATCCGTCAACACCTTTTGCTGTCCAGTACAACGCAATATCTCTAAACTTTTTCCAAGAATCGGGAACCTCTTTGTCTTGCCAAAAAGCAAAATGTTCCTGATAGGATTTCTGATAAAAACCAGCAGGAAGTTCAGGAAAATCCTTAGTCCCATCTGGGCGTACTCCATAATTTACCTTTACCGTTTCGTACCAGTCGTTTTGATCTGGTTTAATTTTACGAGAACCATTACCTGTCCATTTTGCAGGATTTTCGTCAAAAAAACCATCAATCATTGGATTTTTCTCTCCGTTTAAAGGAATATCTCCGTCAGGAATTTCAAAATGCTGCTTTGGAATATAATAGAAATTGTTATCTCTTTTGTATTCAACCGTAACATCATCATCTGCTCCAAAATCCTTCACCCCTTCTGGATTCGATTTTCCTTCATATTTTCTCGCGATATGATTGGGAACAATATCAATTAATACTTTCAGATTTGCATTATGAGTACGTTTTATTAAAGCTTCAAATTCTTCTAATCGCTTTGCAGGATTTACGGCCAAATCTGGATTTACATTATAATAATCTTTCACGGCATAAGGAGAACCAGCACGACCTTTTACCACTTCTGGATCATCATTTGAGATTCCGTACGCTGTATAATCACGTACTAAAGCATGATGCGGAACTCCTGTATACCAAATGTAAGTTACCCCTAAATCTTTTATTTCATGAAGCGCTTTATCTGTAAAATCATTAAACTTTCCAACACCATTCTCCTCAATAGTTCCCCACGGTTTATTGGTTGTATTTTTATTTCCAAATAAGCGTGTAAATACTTGATAGACTACAACTTTTTTATCTGTTGTAGCATTTTCGTTTGAAGTACTCATTTTTAAATCTTTTGTTTTACAGGCTGAAAAAAGTACCGTTAATGTAATTCCGACTGCTATTATTTTTTTATTTATCATATTTTTTTGGGCTATTCTTCTGCTGTCTCTTTGGTTTCATCTCTAAAAATCATGAAAACAATTTTTTAAAAATAGCTCATTTTTTAAAACTTCGAAAACCATTTATCTAATTTACACCGTTTTCAGCTGAAAACACAACTACTACAACGTGAGAGTTTGCTATTTTGTTGAAAAATTAAATAACGCCCAAATTCAACTTTAGACTGTTAATGACTAATTATAAATTAATGCTAATAACCGCCACAGGTTCTATCCTTTTTTATAAATTTGACAAAAATTTAATCAGTTGAAGAAATCACTCTTTTTCATATTTACTTGTCTGTCTTTTTTAAGCGTTCAATTCACTTTCGCGCAAGCAAAAAAACCTGCTCAATCTCCGAAAACAATTGTCATCGAGAATGCCGACTTTTCTGACGTGGATCAAGTTAATGTACCTGATGCGCTTTTACTTACTGGAAATGTAAAAGTAAATCATGATGGCGTTGTGCTAACTTGCAACAAAGCTTACTTTTTTCAAAAAGAAAATTATTTAAAAGCATTCGGAAATGTACAATTAGTACAAGGAGATACTTTATTCTTGAATAGTAAATATGCGGAGTATAGCGGAAATGAAAAGAAAGCTTTTGCTACAGGAAATGCAGTTTTAACTTCTCCAGATGCCACTTTGCAAACTGATACTATTAATTTTGACAGAAATGTTCAAGAAGCATTTTATAATACAAAAGGTACGATCCTAAACAAAGACAATACTTTGGTGAGTAAATCTGGAAGGTATTATGTAAAAGAAAAGAAATTTCAGTTCTTGACTGAAGTTACGATTACGAATCCGAAATATGTGATTAAATCAAACCATTTGGATTATTACAGCAATTCTGGACATACGTATCTTCTTGGCCCTTCAACCATTACAAGTAAAGCCAATTATATTTATACCGAAAAAGGTTTTTACGATACAAAGAAAAATTTAGCCCATTTTCTACGAAGGTCCTACATTAAGTACGATGACCGACTTATAGAAGGCGATAGTTTGTATTATAATCGAAATATTGAATTTGCATCGGCAACACGAAACGTAAAAATTACCGATTCGATTAATAAAGGAATTGTAAAAGGACATTACGCAGAGCTTTACAAACTCAAAGACTCGATGTTTGTAACCAAAAGAGCTGTTGCCATCAATTTGGTTGAGAATGATTCGGTTTACATTCACGGAAAAAAATTAATGGTAACAGGTAAAGAAGGCGAAAGAATTCTGCGCGCTTTTAACAATGTCCGTTTTTACAAGACAGATATGAGCGGTAAGTGCGATTCTATACACTCAGATTCTAAAAGCGCTTTGACAAAACTTATAGGAAACCCGATTCTTTGGAATGGCGACAACCAAATTACAGGCGACGTAATGCACTTAATTGGCGACAATAAAACGAGGAAAATTGACTCTTTAAAAGTGCTAAATAATACTTTTGTCCTCTCCAAGGACACGCTCGGAACAGGTTTCAATCAGGTCAAGGGAATTAATTTGTTTGGAAAATTCCGGGATGGAAAATTGCATGATGTGGATGTCATTAAAAATACTGAAGTCATTTATTACATGAGAAATGATGCCAACGAATTAATTGGAATCAATAAAAATGTCAGCAGTAAAATCAATATGATATTGGAAAATAATGCGATCGAAACCATTACTTTCTTTAATAAAGTGGATGGCGATATTTTTCCTGAAGATGAACTTCCAGAAAACGCTCGAAAACTTCGAGGAATGAAATGGAGAGGCGATGAAAGAATCAAATCTAAAGAGGATATTTTTTCTGCCGAAGATAACGAACTCAATGAAAAACTGATTAAAGAAGGAAAAGATCAAGAGGAAAAAGGCAAAAACGTTCCACTGAAAATTAGGAAAGAAACCTTGAATTACGACAAGAAGAAACCAGCTGCCAAAGCGGAACCGAAGCCTAAAATTAAGTAGTTTTCAGTCTCAGTGACAGTTTAAACTTTTACGATAATTTAAAACACAAAGTTAACTGAAGCGTAAAGTTAAAAGACCTTTGCAACTTTGAACCTCTAAAAAAAAGTTAACCTAAGCGTAAAATAAAAAAAACTTAGAATCTTAGTATCTCAGTACCTTAGCAACTTAAAAAAAATGAATCCAGATTTTATAAAATACCAAGCGCAAACCTCCCCTTACCCACTCGGTATGGAAGTTTCGCATGCCATTGGCTCTTACATATACGACACAAACGATAAAAAATATTTAGATTTTGTTGCTGGAGTTTCGGCGTGTACTTTAGGACATCAGCATCCGCGAGTAAATCAGGCGATAAAAGATCAATTAGATAAATATTCGCATGTAATGGTTTACGGAGAATACTCTCAGAGTCCAGCCGTTCAATATTGCAAATTAATGGCTTCTCTCCTTCCAGAATCTTTAAATAAAACCTATTTGGTCAATTCTGGTACAGAAGCAATCGAAGGTTCGCTAAAATTAGCAAAACGAGTTACAGGACGCAGCCAGCTTATTTCATGTCATAATGCTTATCATGGAAACACCATGGGTTCGATGAGCGTTATGGGATTTGAAGAAAGAAAACAAGCTTTTAGACCTTTGCTTCCAGATGTTGATTTTATCACTTTCAATAACGAAGAAGATCTGCAAAAAATAACTACAAGAACGGCAGCCATTCTTTTAGAAACCATTCAAGGAGGCGCCGGTTTTATTCAGCCAGAAAATAATTTCCTTCAAAAAGTCCGTAAACGCTGTGATGAAGTTGGAGCTTTAATGATTGTTGACGAAATCCAGCCCGGTTTTGGAAGAACAGGAAAACTTTTTGGCTTTCAAAATTATGATGTTATTCCAGATATTGTGGTTATGGGTAAAGGAATGGGCGGCGGAATGCCAGTTGGTGCTTTTACTGCTTCTGCCGAAAAAATGGACCTTTTTACAGAAAATCCAAAACTAGGACATATTACCACTTTTGGAGGTCACCCTGTCATTGCGTCAGCTTGCTTGGCTACTTTGCAAGAATTAACTGAAACAAATTTAATGGCAGAAACGCTGGAGAAGGAAAAACTCTTCAGATCGCTTTTGGTACATCCTTTGATTAAAGAAGTTAGAGGAAAAGGATTAATGCTTGCCGCTATGACAGAATCGGCAGATATTACAAACGAAGTCATTTTAACCTGTCAAGACAGAGGACTTATTTTATTCTGGCTTTTATTTGAAGGATGCGCGATACGAATTACACCTCCTTTGACTATTTCTGAAGAAGAAATTAGAGAAGGTTGTGCCATTATTTTAGACGTGATGGACGAAATAATGAAGAAGAGCAATAACTAAAATACAAAACTATTTGGAGCGCTGTTTTAATAAAACTGACAGAAATTAAAGCTCCATTTCTATTTCAAAAAAGTCTTCCGATACCAATAAAAAAATGACAAAACCGAAGCTAATCCCTTTACAACAAAGGAGATTTCTTCCCAAAATAGAATAAAAAACGCCATATATTGTTAATTAAATTGTTCAAAACAATTAATTTCTTATCCTTACAGCGATTATATGGTTGCCTAAATTTATAACAGGCTAATTTCAAATATACGAAGTATGCAATTAAGCAACGAAGAAGAAGATTATAACCTATCCCTATCCAAATTTGAGTCGATGTTAAAAACTAACAAAGTGCTCTTTTTTGATTCTGAAGAATTCGAGGAAATCATTCTTCATTATTTAGACATAGGTAAGGCTAATTTAGCAAAAAAGGCCTTAAAACTTGCATTAGACCAGCACCCGAAATCTACAGGCTTAAAGTTAGTACAAGTAGAAATGCTGGTTTATGATGACAAACTCGACATTGCTGAAAAGCTTTTGAATGAGTTATACGCAATTGAACCCAACAACGAGGAAATCTATATCCAGAAAGCCAATATCTGCTCAAAAAGAGATCAGCACGAAAAAGCGGTTGAACTGTTAAAAATCGCACTTCAATACACTGATGATTATGCTGATGTGTACAATTTGATCGGAATGGAATATCTTTTTATGGATAATCTTGAACTTGCAAAGGAGAGTTTTATCAAATGTCTTGAAGAAGACTTAGAAGATCAATCTGCTCTTTATAACGTAGTATATTGCTTTGAGTTTTTAGACCAAAATCAAGAAGCTATTGTTTATCTAAACGATTATATCAACAGAAACCCATACAGCGAAATCGCTTGGCATCAGCTTGGACGCCTTCATTATGGCATAAAAGAATATGAAGCAGCAATTCGCGCATTTGATTATGCAACCCTGATTGATGATGAATTTTTAGGCGCTTTTATGGAAAAAGCAAAAGCTTACGAGCGTCTAAAAAAATACAATGAAGCAATTGAAAGTTATAACAGAACCATCGAATTGGACGATGCAACTTCGTATGCGCTTCTTCGAATTGGAAAATGTTATGAAAAACTTGGAAATTTAGCAAAAGCAATTCAATATTATAACCAAACTGTACATGAAGATCCGCTTTTAGACAAAGGTTGGATTGCGATTACAGATTTTCATCTTCGCCAGAAGAACTATCAAAAAGCATTATTTTTTGTGAATAAAGCTTTAGCGATTGATAATCAGAATCGTTTGTATTGGAAAAGATATGCTACAATCAACAAACAAATGAATTTCTTTGAAGAAGCCGAATTTGGTTTTAGAAAAGCGGTTGAATTTGGAGATTATGCATTAGACACTTGGTTGTACTGGGTTGATATTCTTCAGTTTTTAGGAGAATTTGAAACGGCTATTCAAACTTTATTGCAAGCTTCAGAATATTTCCCTGAAGAAAACGAAATCGAATATCGTTTGGCTGGATTGTATTTTATGATTCAAGATAATACAAAAGCTAAATTTCACTTAAGCAATGGCTTACGTCTAAATTTTGATAATTACATCTTAATTGAAGATTTATTCCCAGTTGTTTGGGCAAAAAAAACAGTAAAAAATTATATAGAAAAACATCGTAAATAAGAATGGTTGATATTTTATTAAGAAGACGTTTTGGATTATTAGGACGCAACATAAGCTACTCTTTTTCAAAAGGTTATTTTACAGAAAAATTTAACAATGAAGTTTTTGCTGGTAACAGCTATGAGAATTTTGACATTTCTGAAATTAATTACTTTACAGAATTAATTAAAAACAATCCTGATTTAAAGGGTTTAAATGTTACTATTCCGTACAAAGAACAAGTTATTCCATTCTTAGATAAATTATCAAAAAAAGCCACTCTAATTGGCGCTGTTAATACCATTAAATTTACCAAAAACGGTAAATTAAAAGGCTACAATACCGATTATTACGGATTCAAAAAGTCTCTTAAGCCGCTATTAGAGCCACATCATAAAAAAGCGCTTATTTTAGGAACAGGAGGCGCTTCTAAAGGTGTTGCTTTTGCTTTGGACGAATTGGATATTCCGTACACTTTTGTTTCTCGAGAAGCAAAAGAAAACATCATTGATTATGATTTGATTAATGCAACTACTTTTGACAATTTTCAAATTATAATTAACTGTACGCCAGTTGGAACAAGCCCGAATATTGAATCTTGTCCGAATTTGCCATACGAGTATTTCACAGAAAAACACATTGCTTACGATTTAATCTATAATCCAGCAGAAACCACTTTCTTACGAAAAGCAAAAGAAATGGGCGCTATCATTAAAAATGGTCACGATATGCTTATTTTTCAAGCTGAAAAAGCATGGAAAATCTGGAATAAATAAAATAAGTATCAAAAAATAAAATGTTAATGTATTTTTCGTACTTTTAATCCACTAACTAACAAGTGGTTATGAAGAAAATACAATTACTTAGCATTTTATTTTTTTTATTACACAACCTACTTTCAGCTCAAAACGCAGACACTATACAAAGTCCGTTATCTGAGCCTCGCTACCATTATTTTCTTAAAACAATTCTATTTTATAATGAGTATTTAGATACCGAAAAAGGATCTTTTAACACAACTCAAGTTCGTTTTTTACTGCCAATTGGCAATAAAGCTTGGAATTTACGTTTTGATCTTCCTTTGGTTTCTACTAATACGACTTCAACCAACAAGACAGCCATTGGCGATGTTGGAGGCGGAATCAGTTTTATTCCTTACTTAAGAAATAACAACGGTATTGCGGTAAGAACCCGAGTTTATTCTAACACAGCCGAAGATCCAAATTTTGGAACTGGAAAATGGGTTGTCATGCCCGCTATGGTTTATGGAAGATATTTCAATCAAAAAAAGTTTCTGCTACTGACTACAGTTGAATATCAGCAGAGTTTTGCCGGAAACAGTGATCGTTCCGACATTAGCACTGCACTTTTAGAAAATCTGTTAATGCATTTTTTTGGAAAAAACTGGATTTCTGGAGATATAGCACTTCGCTACAATACTGTTATTGAAGGCTTTCAAAATAATGCTTTTGTTGAATTTGGAAGGAAAATAACACCCTCAAATCTTGTTTACATACACCCTAGCGCTGGTTTCGGTCCTAACAGAACCTATAATTGGGGACTGGAAGCTGGAGTATTGATTCTTTTTTAATTTAAAAGAATAGCAAAATAAGTCCTAAAAAATTGGATTATTGAGAGTCTATTTTAGATACAATGCCAATTTTGAATTTATATATCCTTCAGCAATTCGCTAAAAACAGATTCAACATACTAGAAAACTTTAAGAAAGAATAGGAATTTCATCGTAAAATACCGTATAAACAAGTGATTTATTTTGTATTTAGAAACACCTTTACTATCTTTCGCATTGTTAAAAATAAAAACCTTATACATTTTAAAGATGTTAGAAGAAAAGAATGATAACCTGCATGAAGCAGACGGAAAATCTGGAATCGAAATAAATGATTCTGTAGCAAATGATGCAATCGAAACATCAGATTCTGAAAATTTGACCAAAGATTTGGTCTCAGAAACTGAAAATGAAGTAGAAAAACAAGAAAATGATCATCAAGAAGCATTAGATGTCATTACAAGTTCAAATGCTGCTGAAAGTGAGGACGAAACTTTAAAAGATCGTCATGACATTCCTATGCAGGATTACAACACTTTCTCACTTGACGCTCTTGTTGATGAACTTAAAAAATTGGTTAATATAGACAAAGTAATGTCTGTAAAAGATCATATTGAAGAAATCAAAAAAGCTTTTTTACTACAGTATCACCATCTTATAGAGGAGAAAAAAGAAGAATTTTTAGCTTCTAATCCAGATCCTAATGAAGAATTTGAATATCACCTTCCTTTAAAATCAAAATTTGACGAATATTATAATGTTTTTAGAGATAAAAGAAATGCTCATTTTAAACATTTACAAACCAATCTAAAAAGCAATTTAGAGAATCGTCTGGCTATTGTTGAAGAATTAAAGGAATTAATCAATCCGCAAGAAAACATCAAAGACACTCTTAAGCATTTTAATGAATTAAGAGAAAGATGGAAAAATGCTGGAGCAATTCCAAAAGACAAATACAATCACGTTTGGAACAATTACCATTTTCATGTAGAAAACTTCTACGATTATCTACACTTAGATCGTGAGGCTAGAGATTTAGATTTTAAACATAATTTAGAACTAAAACAAAAGATTATAGCGCGCGTTGAAGAATTGGTAAATGATACCGATGTAAGTAAATCTTTCCGCGAATTACAGGATTTGCACAGAATCTGGAAAGAAGAAATAGGACCCGTTTCTAAAGAGCACCGTGATGCCATCTGGAATCAATTTAGCGAATTGACTAAAAAAATACATGATAAAAGAGAACTTTTATTTGAAAGCCAAAGAGCAAACGAGCAAAAAAATCTTGAAACCAAAAAAGAAATTATTGCTAAAATTGAAGTCCTTGGAAGCGAAAAAGTAAATTCTCATTCGCAATGGCTTATTCAGATTCAGAAAGTAGAAGAGTTAAGAAACGAGTTCTTCACTGCTGGAAAAGTACCTTCTGAAGTAAATGAAGAAACTTGGGCAGCATTTAAAACTGCTGTTCGAAACTTCAACGCTTTCAAAAATTCTTTCTATAAGGATATCAAAAAAGACCAAAACGATAATTTAAATAAAAAACTGGCTCTTGTTGCAAAAGCTAAAGAATTACAGGAAAGCACTGATTTCTCAGCTACAACTCCTGTAATGAAACAGATCCAGGAAGAATGGAAACAAATTGGCCATGTTCCTAAAAAATATTCCGATAAAATCTGGAAAGAATTTAAGGATGCCTGCAACCATTATTTTGATAAATTAAAAGAACATAAATCTGAAGAAAACAGTGAAGAAGTTGCTGCTTTTGACAACAAAAAAACATACCTAGACACTTTAAGATCTTTCCAATTAACTGGAGATCACAAAACAGATTTAGATGCCATAAAAGCTCATATTGAAACTTGGAAAGGATTTGGAAAAGTTCCTTTTTCAAGAAGACATATCGAAGGAAAGTTCAATAAAATCTTAGATGCTCTTTTTGAGAAACTAAGCTTAAGCAAAAAAGAATCTGAAATGATGCGTTTTGCAAACCGCATTGATTCTTTATCTGACAGCAATGATACGCGCAAATTAGACAATGAAAAAATCTTTATTATGCGTAAAATTGAGGAAGTTCAAAATGAAATCTTTCAGTTAGAAAATAACATTCAGTTCTTTACCAATACTAAAAATGCTAAAAAAGAGAATTCAATAGTTACAGAAGTTCGTAAAAATATTGCCATTCACAAAGAAAGCCTTGAAGTTTGGAAAGATAAATTGAAACAATTAAGAAACTTGGGACAAGAATAAATACTAGAAATTCCAATTTTTTAAATTCCAATTAACAACGCTTAATTGGAATTTGGAATTTTATTTTTTTATAATTTAAAAAGATGCAATGACAATCATTGTGTCTTTTTTTATGACGCAAAACTTTGTCAAAGTTTCAAACTTTGACAAAGATTATAAAACCTTGAACAAACTTAAAAACTTTGCGTGCTTTGCGTAAACCCTTGCGTACTTTGCGGTTAAAACTCACTACAACCTAAAACCCAAAACTTAACAATCTCATTAAATTTCATAAAACTATTCTGCAAAATATTGATTATATTTGAGTTACCACTATTAACTAATAATCAAGCAAATAACATTTAACACTAATTTTAAAATAAAGAGAATATGAAATTTACAAGAAAAGCACACGCCAACTGGCAAGGAACCGGTATGGAAGGAAAAGGAACAATAAGCACACAAAGCACCACTTTAGATAATGCACAACTGTCATTTAAAACAAGATTTGCTGATGGCGTTGGTACAAATCCAGAAGAATTGGTTGCAGCGGCGCATTCGGGCTGTTTTACCATGCAATTAAGTTTTTTATTGAACGAAGCAGGCTTTACAGCCGATGATTTAACTACAGAAGCGACAGTAACTTTTGAAGATGGATCTATCACTTTAATTCATTTAGATTTAAAAGGAAAAGTTCCTTCAATCTCTGCAGAAGAATTTACAGCAACTGCAAACAAAGCAAAAGAGATCTGTCCGATATCAAAACTATTAAATACCACCATTACTTTATCTGCTGAATTAATCAGCTAAAAGCATAAAAAAAACCATTCACCGCGGTGAATGGTTTTTTTATATTTTAAAAAGCTTGTAATTACATTTTTGCCTTCAAAGCTTTAGCTTCTGCAGTCATTTCAAGAGCATTGTAAACTCCTAATAATGTTTTAGAAACATCCTCGTTTTTAGGATCTAATTCGTTAGCTTTTTTAAGGTAAGGAATAACTCCTTTGAAAACAGCTTCTCTTTGTGCTTTTAAAACATCGTAACGTTTCATGTCTTTAGCAGAAGTACCTAATTTATTCATCTCGTCGATGATTGGTTTTTCAGCTTCTAATTTTAAAGCAGCAAGATTTAAATAAGCATTTGTATAGTCAGGATTGATTTCAATTGCTTTTAAGTAATATTTCTCTGCGTCAGCAGTGTTTTTAGCTCCAGAGCTAATTACTCCTAAATTGAATACTAAATCAGCATTTTTCGGGTCTTTTTCTAAAGCTTCACCAACTAATTTTTTGTACGTCTCGTAATCTTTACTTTCTAAGTATAAATTAGCTTCAGTTAGAATTAAAGAAGAATCTTCTGGGTTTGCTTTTCTAGCATCAGAGATTGCTTTTTTAGCATCTTCTGTACGTCCTTTTTGAACTAAAATTAAGGCTAAGTTTTTGTAGATTTCACCTCTTTTAGAAGGAATAGCTTCCGTTTTAGGTTTTTCGTGAGTTCCTAATTTAACAGCTAAATCTCTTTCTTTAGCGTTAGCAAAGTTATCTTCACTTCCGTTAGCTTTGTTTACAGCTAAGTACAAAGTTCCTTTTCCAGAAAAGTTTAATTTTTTCAACTCTTCATACATTGGCAAAGCAAGATCATAATCTTGTGAATTCACAGCTGTAGAAGCCGCATAATACAAGTTGATTGTATCTTTCCTGTCTAACTCGTATGCTTCAAACAATTTCTTTGCACCTTCAGCATGCTTGTTTACTTGCGTGTCAGCAATTGCAGAATTAATCAGCAATCCTTTAATGTTAGTAATTGACGCTGCTGCTTGTGTAGAATATTTTTGTTTTCCTGAAGTTTTTTCTACATCAATTAACTTTTTGTAGCTGTCCGCTGCTGCTAACAAGTTTTTACCTTCTTCAACCTTTTTGTTTGCAAGGTCAAGAAAAGCATTTCCTTGAACGAAATAATATTGCGCTTGTTCTGTATCTTTAGCATTTGCAATTAAGTTCTCTGCATCTTTCAATTGAGCAAGAGCACCTTGTGCATCTCCGCCTTTTAATGCCTTTTCAGCATTCTTAATTTGATCTTTCTGAGCAAACGTAGCTACAGAGATCAGTAATGCTGATGCAAGTATTACATATTTACTTTTCATAATGGTATTATTTGTTTGTATTTAATTTTCTGTTTTCACTTATTCTTCAGACTCTTCGTCTTCTGCTTCAGCATCGTCTTCCTCTTCTACTTCATCATCAGAGTCGTCTTCCTCTTCTACAGATCCATCATCTTCTAGAACCTCCAAATCTGGTTTAACTCTCTCAATTGCACCGATTACGTTTCCATCTTCATCTAATTCTACTTCTTCGGCATCATCTTTCATTACAGTTGTTACAGCTGCAATAGAATCTTTACCTTTAAGATTAATCAATCGAACACCTTGAGTTGCACGTCCCATAACACGTAAATCTTCGATTGCCATTCTAATCGTTAATCCAGATTTATTAATAATCATTAAGTCATCTGCATCAGTAACAGCGTTGATCGAGATCAATTTACCTGTTTTATCTGTGATATTAAGCGTTTTAACCCCTTTACCTCCACGGTTTGTAATTCTGTACACGTCTTCTCCGTCGTCGTCAACCAATTTAGTACGTTTTCCGTATCCGTTCTCCGTTACAACTAAGATTTGAGAAGTAGAAATATCGTTTTTATCTACAGTAACCATTCCGATTACCTCGTCAGTTTCATCTTTTAACGTAATTCCACGAACTCCAGAAGCTGTTCTTCCCATCGGACGTGTTTTAGTTTCTTCAAAACGAACTAATTTACCAGATTTAACCGCTAAGATAATTTGGCTTTCTCCGTTTGTCAACTGAGCTCCAATTAATTCATCTCCTTCTTTAATTGTAATGGCAGCAACTCCATTTGCTCTTGGCTTAGAATATTTCTCTAAAGAAGTTTTCTTCACCTGACCTTGTTTGGTTACCATTACAAGATTATGCGTATTGATATAATCTTTGTCTTTTAAATCTTGTGTACAAATGAAAGCTTTTACCTTATCATCACTTTCAATATTTACCAAGTTCTGAATTGCTCTACCTTTTGCTGTTTTACTTCCTTCTGGAATTTCGTAAACACGCATCCAGAAACATTTTCCTTTTTGGGTAAAGAACATCATATATTGGTGGTTTGTTGCCACGAACATGTGCTCTAAGAAATCTTGATCTCTTGTTCCAGCACTTTTCTGTCCAACTCCTCCTCTATTTTGCGTTTTGTATTCAGTAAGATTTGTACGTTTGATATAACCTGCGTGCGAAATTGTAATAACTACATTTTCGTCAGCAATTAAATCTTCTATACTCACATCTCCTCCAGAATACTCGATTTGAGAACGTCTTTCGTCACCGTATTTATCACGAATTTCTGTAAGCTCTTCTTTAATCAAATCTGTTCTCAAATTAACATCTGCTAATAAAGCTTTCAAATGCTCAATTAACTTCATTAATTCTTCAAACTCAGCTCTTAATTTATCTTGCTCCAGACCTGTTAACTGACGTAAACGCATCTCAACAATAGCACGAGCTTGAATATCTGATAATTTAAATCTTTCGATTAATTTCTCTCTAGCTTCATCTGTGTTTTTAGATCCTCTGATTAACGCAATTACTTCGTCGATATTGTCAGAAGCAATAATTAACCCTTCTAAGATATGAGCTCTCTCTTCTGCCTTACGTAATTCAAACTGTGTTCTTCTAACTACAACTTCGTGGCGGTGCTCAATAAAATAATGAATCATATCTTTCAGATTCAACATTTGCGGACGGCCTTTTACTAATGCAATATTATTTACACTAAAAGAAGATTGTAATGAAGTATATTTATATAAGGTATTTAAAACCACGTTTGGTGTAGCATCTCGTTTCAAGATATAAACGATACGCATACCATTTCTATCAGATTCGTCACGAATGTTCGCAATACCTTCAATTTTTTTCTCGTTAACCAAGTCAGCCGTACGTTTGATCATTTCGGCTTTGTTAACCTGATATGGAATTTCAGTAACAATGATACACTCTCTTCCGTCCACTTCTTCAAAACCAACTTTAGCACGCATTACAATACGTCCTCTACCTGTTTTAAAAGCTTCACGAACGCCTTCATAACCATATATTACACCTCCCGTTGGAAAATCAGGAGCTTTAATATGTGTGATTAATTCGTCAACCTCAATATCATTATTATCTAAGTATGCTAAAGTACCATTGATAACTTCAGTTAAATTGTGTGGTGGCATATTAGTCGCCATACCAACCGCAATACCAGTTGCTCCATTTACTAATAAAGTAGGAACTCTTGTCGGCATTACTTTTGGCTCATATAAAGTATCGTCAAAGTTCAGCTGAAAATCAACTGTTTCTTTTTCGATATCTGCCATAATATCTTCTGAGATTTTACGCATTCTGGCCTCAGTATAACGCATTGCTGCTGGACTATCTCCATCGACAGATCCAAAGTTACCTTGTCCGTCAACTAATAAATAACGCATACTCCATTCCTGCGCCATACGTACCATTGCATCATAAACAGAGGTATCACCGTGTGGGTGGTACTTACCCAGAACCTCCCCTACAATTCTTGCAGACTTTTTGTGGGCAGATCTTGACGTTACACCTAAATCATACATTCCATAAAGAACTCTTCGATGCACTGGTTTCAAGCCATCTCTAACATCAGGAAGTGCTCTCGATACAATTACTGACATCGAGTAATCGATGTAAGCTGACTTCATTTCATCCTCTATGTTAATAGGAATTAACTTTTCTCCTTCAGACATAAGTTGTTATATTAAATAATTATATTAGTTTTCAAAGCGTGCCAAGATACGTTTTTTTAAAATTTTTTCAGCCATTTCCTTACACTTATTTAAATGATTTATTAACAACTTTATTTCCGCTTTTAGTTAATAAATTAAGCGTTTTTTAACTCTTTTATTGTCTTTTTTTTCGTCTATTAGCTGACAGTAGTTCTTGAAGGTACGGTTTTTGTTTTTAAAACAGTAATTCACTAAATTTACAATACCAATTATATATTATGGATGATAATTTTTCACCAAGAGTAAAAGATGTAATTACGTACAGTAAGGAAGAAGCTCTTCGTTTAGGGCACGACTTTATTGGTACAGAACATCTTATGCTAGGTATTTTAAGAGATGGTAACGGAAAAGCTATTCATATACTTAATAACCTAGCTGTCGATTTAGATCATTTACGCAGAAAAGTAGAAGTACTTAGCCCTGCCAACTTGAGCGTTGAAGTAAATGCAGAAAAGAAAAACCTTCATCTTACCCGACAGGCAGAAAGAGCCCTGAAGACCACTTTTCTTGAAGCAAAAGTATTTCAAAGTTCATCGATAAGCACGGCACATTTGCTGTTATGTATCTTGAGAAACGAAAACGATCCAACAACCAAGCTATTGAATAAACTAAAAATAGATTATGACGTAGCTAAAGAACAGTATTTAAATATGACTCCAAACGAAGAAGAATTCTTAGAAAACTTGCCAAGAAACGAATCATATAATGATGATTCAGGACAAGATGACAGTCTTAAAGAAAGCAGTTTTAATAATCCCGCCAATAAGTCAAACAAAAAATCTAAGACTCCAGTTTTAGATAATTTTGGGAGAGATTTAACAGAAATGGCCGAAGAAGGAAAATTAGACCCTGTTGTAGGACGTGAAAAAGAAATTGAGCGTGTATCGCAAATTTTAAGCCGTAGAAAAAAGAACAATCCGCTTCTTATTGGAGAACCTGGAGTTGGTAAATCTGCTATTGCAGAAGGACTTGCTCTACGTATTATCCAAAAGAAAGTATCGCGTATCCTTTTCCACAAACGTGTTGTAACTCTTGATCTTGCAAGTTTAGTTGCAGGAACAAAATACAGAGGACAATTTGAGGAAAGAATGAAAGCCGTAATGAACGAGCTGGAGAAAAACGACGATATTATTCTTTTTATTGACGAAATCCACACTATTGTAGGCGCTGGTGGAGCAACAGGTTCTCTTGATGCTTCAAACATGTTCAAACCTGCTTTAGCTAGAGGAGAAATTCAATGTATTGGTGCTACCACTCTTGATGAGTACAGACAATATATTGAAAAAGATGGTGCTTTAGAAAGACGTTTTCAAAAAGTAATTGTGGAACCAACTTCTGTTGAAGAAACAATCGCAATTTTGAACAACGTAAAAGATAAATACGAAGATCACCACAACGTAACTTACACTCCAGAAGCTATTGAAGCGTGTGTTAAGCTAACAAACAGATATATGTCTGAGCGTTTCTTACCAGACAAAGCAATCGATGCAATGGACGAAGCTGGTTCACGTGTACACATCACTAACATCGATGTTCCAAAACAAATTTTGGATTTAGAACGTCAGTTAGAGGAAGTTCGCGAAATGAAAAATATGGTTGTTAAAAAACAAAAATATGAAGAAGCAGCCAAACTTCGCGATGATGAAAAACGTATAGAAAAAGATCTTGCTACAGCACAAGAACAATGGGAAGAAGATTCTAAAAACAACAGAATTGAAGTTACAGAAGATAACGTAGCCGATGTTGTTTCTATGATGACTGGAATTCCTGTTAACAGAATTGCTCAAACAGAAAGCAACAAATTGGCTCAATTGCCTGAATTGATTCAGAATAAAGTAATTGGTCAAAATGAAGCTGTTTTAAAAATCGCTCGTTCTATTCAGCGTAACAGAGCTGGACTTAAAGATCCGAACAAACCAATTGGTTCATTCATTTTCTTAGGTCAGACTGGTGTTGGTAAAACACAGTTGGCAAAAGTATTAGCAAAAGAATTATTTGATTCTGAAGATGCTTTAGTTCGTATTGACATGAGTGAATACATGGAGAAATTTGCGATTTCTCGTTTAGTTGGAGCGCCTCCAGGATACGTTGGATACGAAGAAGGTGGTCAATTGACTGAGAAAGTTCGTAGAAAACCTTACTGTGTAGTTCTTTTAGATGAGATCGAAAAAGCGCATCCAGATGTATTCAACATGATGCTTCAAGTTTTAGATGACGGATATTTAACCGATAGTTTAGGTCGTAAAATTGACTTTAAAAACACTATCATTATCATGACCTCTAACGTTGGTGCTCGTCAGTTGAAAGATTTCGGACAAGGTGTTGGATTTGGTACTGCCGCAAGAACAGCTCAAGCTGATGAAAACTCAAAAAGCATTATCGAAAACGCTTTGAAGAAAACTTTTGCTCCTGAATTCTTAAACAGAATAGATGACGTAATTGTATTTAATGCATTAGAGAAAGCTGATATTGATTTGATTATCGAAATCGAATTGAAAAAACTATACTCTCGCATTGCAGAGTTAGGCTACAAATTAAGCTTAACTGATAAAGCAAAAGCGTTTATCGCTGAAAAAGGTTTTGACAAACAATTTGGAGCAAGACCGCTGAAAAGAGCGATTCAGAAATACGTTGAAGATTTGCTGGCTGAAGAAATCATCACTTCAAAAATACATTCTGGTGATGAAATTATGATGGACTTAAAAGAAGATTCTCAAGAATTATCAGTTGAGATTCATAAAGCCGAAGAGCCAACGAATCAATAAATTAGTCAAAATTTACAACATTCATAATATGCCCGTTACGTTTTCATAACATAACGGGTATTTTTTTTATCAAAAATCACTATCTTTAGTAAAAGCAAATAGCTATTTTTGAATTTAAATTCTATAATAAAAAACAAAATATGCTTCAAAACAAAGTCATTTTAGGTAGCGAAGAATGGTGCTCATTTCCAGAACTTGGAATCCCGACAATTAAGGCTCGTGTCGATTCTGGTGCCAAAACTTCGGCAATGCACGCTTTAAACATAGCTCCTTTTATAAAAAATGATGCCAATTGGGTTAAATTCGACATTAATCCGATTCAGAATAATATCAAAACCATTATTCATTGTGAAGCGCCTTTGGTTGATAAACGAATTGTAAAAAGTTCGAGCGGATTTAGAGAACATCGTTATGTGATCCAAACCAACTTAAAAATTGGCGATGCCAAATGGCCTATCGAAATGACTTTGACCAATCGCGATTCTATGGGTTTTAGAATGCTTTTAGGACGCGAAGCTATGAGCGGCAGGGTTTTAGTCGATCCCGAGCAAAAATATCTTTTAGGACAGCCAACAGCAGAATCTTTAAAAGAATTATACCAAAACTCAGAAAAAGCAACTACAGGCCTACGAATTGGTCTTTTAGCTAGCAATCCAGAGCTTTACAGTAATAAAAGAATTATGGAAGCCGGGGAAATGCGCGGGCACGAAATGCATTTCTTAAATATCAAGGAATGCTACATGAAATTGGATGCAAAAAAACCTGAAATTCATTACCGAGGCGGAAAAATCCTAAACGAATTTGATGCTATTATTCCGAGAATTCGCCCAAGTATCACTTTTTATGGTTGTGCTTTGACACGTCAATTTGAAGCTTTAAAAGTCTTTGTATTAAATTCAGCTACAGCCATAACGCAATCTCGAGACAAACTATATTCTTTACAATTATTATTGAATAGCGGAATCGATATTCCAACTACTGGATTTGCCAATTCTCCGCTTGATACAGACAACTTAATCAAAATGGTTGGCGGTTCACCACTAATTGTTAAATTATTGGAAGGAACGCAAGGAAAAGGCGTTGTCTTGGCTGAAACTAAAAAAGCGGCAGAAAGTGTAATCAATGCTTTTAAAAGTTTAAATGCCAACATCTTGGTTCAAGAATTTATCAAGGAAGCCAACGGAAAAGACATTCGTTGTTTTGTAATTGACGGAAAAGTGGTTGCCGCAATCCAACGTGAAGCGATGCCTGGTGAGTTTAGAGCTAATATTCACCTTGGCGGAACTGCATCTGTTATCAAAGTAACTGCCGAAGAGAAAAAAATCGCCATTAAAGCCGCAAAAGCAATGGATTTGAAAGTGGCTGGAGTTGATATTATCCGTTCGTCTAAAGGTCCGCTATTGCTTGAAGTAAACTCTTCTCCAGGCCTTGAAGGAATTGAAGGCGCAACTAATAAAGATGTGGCAGGAGAAATGATTAGAGCTATTGAAAAGAATTTCAAACTATAATTAAGTTCATTTAAACTTAATTCCCTATAAATAATTTAGCAGCTTTGTCGAAGTTTAAAACTTTGGCAAAGCTTTTTTATTTAACTTTAAAATAAAAAACATGACTTTTCCTTATTTAGATATAATCATACGAAGTGTTGCCGTTTATTTTTTCATGACAATTGCTTTACGAATATTTGGCAAAAAAGAACTTTCACAATTAAACACCGCTGATATTATTCTTATTTTATTAATCAGTAACTCTGTCCAAAATGCAATGGTAGGTCCAGACACAAGTCTTTTAGGCGGTTTGGTGGCGGCTTTAGTTTTATTTGTAATCAACTTTGCTATTAAAAAACTGACACGCCGATATAAAACTCTTGGCAATATATTACTTGACAAACCTCAAATTTTAATTCACGATGGAAAACTGGATTTTAAAGCTTTGAGCAAATTAGATATTTCCGATGAAGAATTAAAAGAAGCCATGCGTGAACACGGAATCGAATTCTTCAAAAACGTAAAACTAGCCATGCTAGAAATTGACGGAACAATCAGTATTATTTCTGAAGACCAGAAAAACTTAAAGCAAACACATTATAAGCGCAAGCATAATCATAAGAATTTGCAGAAGTTTTGATGTGAAAGATCATTATCTTTTTACCAAATTTGATAATCCTAAAATGTCTAGAGGTTGATAAACCGGAAAACCATATTTATTAAAATTCTTTTTTACTACAGTCGCAAAATTATAGTTGAACCAATTAATTTCATCATATTTAATTGGAGATATCAGATTGCCATTTTTATCTATGACCCCCCATCTCCCATTATTAGACACAAATGCAACGTCAGCATCACATTTTGCAACTTTATCATATTTTAAAGTTTTTTGAATTCTACCTTTTTTATTAATTATGTACCAGTTGTTGCCAATACTTCCTATTGAAAATCCCCATGCAAAATCTGTCAAGGTATTATATTTTGGCGAAACTATTTCAACTCCCGTACTATCTATAGCTCCCCATTTGTTATTTTCTCTGTACACAAGAATACCTTCATTAAAATGAAAAAGCATTGCTGATAATGACATATCTATTTTTAATGGTATCGTTTCTTTGCCAATTTCATTTATATAACCGCTTTTTCCATTTAATGACACAAATGCTCCTCTCATATAAACAGACTCAACCTTATCATATTTTATTGGAGTTATAATCTTTCCTTTTCTATTTGCAAATCCATACTTATTATTTTGACATAACAGTAGTAAAGAACTTTCCTTTTGTACTATACCGCAAACATTACTTACAGATTCTTCATTTTCTTTGTAATCATTTATAATAGGAACAATAATTTTAAAATCTTCATCCATATAACCATATTTTCCATCTTTAAATACAACATAGCCAGTTCCTAATGATTCTATTGAGTCATAAATTAACGGTATTATAACTTTACCTTTTTCATTTACAACTCCTACTTTATTTTTTAATTTAACTTTTGCCAATCTTGCATGAAAAGGAAAAAAAGGCTCAAAATTACTATATAGATTTTCATATTTTAAAGAAACTACTACTTTTCCATTCCTCTCGTTAATTATCGCATATTTCTTAGAATCACCGCTTTCGTCATATTTTCCAACGTATGAAAAAGAATTACTAACTCTAATTAATTCGTCATAAATTAATGGAATAATTTCTTTTCCATTTTTATCAATTAAACCTTCTTTAAAGTCCAAGACTACTCTTGCTCTGCCATTTTTATAATCATCAGCATTATCGTATTTAGGCTTAGTTATCTCTTTTCCTTTTGAATTGATATAACCCCATTTTTCATTTAAGTAAACACATAAATTACCTTCACTAAAATTTCTATAGTAATTATTATATTTATCATATTTAATTGGCGTTATTGGTTTTATCTCGCTGTCAACTATGCCCCATTTATTATTTAATTCTACGACGTAAAAATCTTCCTCTACATAATCAATGTCATTGTATTTGAAATCTGACAACAACTTCCCGTTCTTATCAATAAATGCCCATAAATTATTAATACAAACCGCTCCTAATTTCCTACTATCAAATCTTTGAACCTTATCGTATTTCGCAGGTGCTATAATTTTGCCTGTAGAATCAATAATCCCTAATTTATCACTTTTTACAACAAGCGAATATCCTTTATAAATATCAATTATATTATCATATATAGGAGGAATAATTTCTTTGCCGTATTTGTCAATAGCACCGTATTTAGAATAAGCGGTTTTTGATAATTCTAGATTCCAATTTTTAGTAATAGGCTCATTATACTTTCTTTTACAAGAAAAAATAATTAGAATAATAATAACCAAACCTATAACAGATATATTTTTCATGAAAAGAGCAATATTAAAGATGATTATTCTCTTTATTCTGAATTATTTTTTTTCCCAGAACAAAATTTCTAACAAATAAATTATTTCTATTCATTACCAATTACCTTCAAAAGTTTTTAAACCCACATTTTAAGACATTTGTTTTTTCATTTTAACCCATAAAAAAAGCCGATTTCAAATATGAATCGGCTTCTCTAAATTATTTCACAGCACTAATCTTAATCGGAGGATTAGCCATTCTTTTAAACATCCACAGTAAACAGCAAACTGTCAAAACTAGCGTAATAATCAAAAACGGATAGAAACCTACCACTTCAGCTACTTTTTCGAAAATATAAACATACCATTTTATAATCCTTGTACGGGTTATAACTCGCGTCTCCAAATACTTGGCATACCAAGTAAAAATCCCTCCCATCACGGCAACAAAAGCTGCGACAGATCCAGGAACAACAGCAGCGCTAAGAGCCGATATTTGCTTTTCTTCTCGTTTAAATCCTAATTGTTTAAATTTTTCACTAATCGATCTTTCTGCTTTTTTTGTAGTTTCACAATCTTTAAAATCAATAGTTTTATAAGTTACTGAATTTGCATTTCTAACTTCAAACATAATATGAGAATCATTGTCAACCTCAAATTCATATTCAAAAATCTCATTAACATTTATGATCGATTCAAATTCAGAAGAATTAAAAACGTTCTTATCTATTCTTTCAATACTTAAATCAGCATTTTCTTTTGTAATATTTCCAATTATATGCTCTCCATAAATTAGAACTACATTTCCTTCTTCACCTTCAAGAATTATCGGTTTATCAAAAATCATTGCCATTCGCTTTTAAATTAATTAGTAAAATCCTCAATAAATAATTTTGCAAAGGTCTTTACATGGAAATACATCAATAACTCTTAAAAGTTTTTATACTATCATTTTAAGACAAATATTTGCTAATTATTTATTCCAACAAAAAAGCCGATTTCAATTTGAAATCGGCTTTTTTGTTGGAATAATATTAATTATTTAGAGTAACTGTCTTCTTTTTTGAATTATACCAATAAGTTCAACAAGTTCTTTTTGATTATTTTCCGATGCTATGTCAATACAAGATTTGCCCGCTCCTGTTTTAACTTCAAAATCAGCACCTTTTTCAAGTAAAAATTTAAAAATATCTTTAAAACCAAAATAAGCAGCTAAATGTAAAGATGCTAAACCATTATTGTTTAACGAATTAATATCACTTCCCAAATCAACAAGCAACGATATCATATCTTTAAAACCTTTCATTACAGCAATATGAATTGCTTCATCTCCATCTAAATCTCTTGATCTAATATTTGCACCTTTCATAATTAGCATTTTAACCATCTCTTTTTGATTCAAATTTGCACATATTATTAATGGCGCAATACCGTCAGCATCTAAAATATTGGGGTTCATACCTTCATCGAGCAAAACCCTAACACATTCTCTACTACGAGTATAGCAAGCCATATGTAATAATGATTCTCCTTCATTAGTCATAATATTGACATTAGCTCCTTTCTGAAGTAATACTTCTAGCATATCATGTTGACCATTATTAGCTATAAAATGGATTGGTAATAAGCCTTTAGAATCTGCAATATTTAAATCTGCACCATTGTTAACAAGAAACTTAAACATTTCTTTTTGAAAATGTGATGCTGCAAAATGAAGTGCTGTTTGATTATGTTTATCTGTATAATTTACATCTACACCTTTTTCAACGACAAACTTTGCTAAAGCAATCATACCCATTTTTGCAATATAATGCAATGGAGTTCTCCCAGCATCATCTACATATGTAATATCCACATCACCACTTCTAACCAGCAATTCTGCAACACCACGACTTCCATTTTTACATGCGCGCATAAATGCAGCATCTAAATCATCATCGTCCATTGCAATACTAACGTTTGCTTTTTCTATAATCGAAAGTACACTTCTTTTATTAGATGTTAAGGCAATTTTATATGAGCTATTTCCTTTATCATCTTCAATATTACAATCTGCACCGTTATTAATTAAGAAACGGACTAGTTCAATATCTTCATACTTAACAGCATAATGCAAAGGTGTAGAATCTGTATAATCCTGAACATTTACACTTGCTCCTAATGAAATTAAATGTTTTAAAATTGGAATGTTTTTACAAACAAATTGAGAATCAAACTTACAACTGCTACTGAAAAAAGGAGTTCTCAAATTATTATTAAGTAGCGATATATCGGCACCTTTCTCAACAAGCAAATTAATACTATTGATTGTATTTTTTGTATTATTACAACTTAATATATGTAGTGCGGTATTACCATCTTTATCCATTGCATTAACATTTACACCAATTTTTATCAAATATTCAATTAATTCAAAATCTTGCTTTTGACTTGCAATATGCAATAAAGTATTTCCATCATCATCTGCAATATTGAAATCGGCTCCAAATTCAAAAAGAACTTCTAACACCTCTATATTTGAGTTTTCACAAGCAACCATTACTAATGGCAGACTTGTTTCTCCGCATAAAACTTCTAAATCCGCTCCTTTTTGTAAAAGATTACGAACTACTCTGGCCGTAGTATTTTCACAAGCATAATATAAAGGCGAATTGTCAGAATAATCAAATTTGTTTATGTCAATTACATCACAATTTAATAAAGCATCTATAAAAATATCATCCTTATTTAACTCAGCAGAAATAAATATATCTTTTCGACCTGATTCAAAACTATTTCTAAAGTCATCTAAAGCATCATGCAATAATGTTCTACCTGTATAAATTTCAATTTCATTTATGTCAGAACATTTTTCTAGAATCATGTCATAGTATAATCTTTGGTACTGATTTAAATTAAACCTTTTTAATGAACTAATTTCTTTATAATCAAAAACAATGCTTTCTTTAAAAAAAATAGGCAACAACTCCATCAAATCATCATGCAAATTATTAAAGCAATAAATTTCCAAAAATTTATAAATATAAAAATAGGCTTGTATCTCTTTTTGACTATTTTCAAGTTTAAAACCTTCTTCAAGTAATATTTTAATTATTTTCGACTGTTTCGAAGAAATAACTCTTGTAAGGTAATCAAATCTATAGTCATACCTATAATTTTTATCTTCGTAAATAAATTTTTCATTTATATCGACACCTTCATCAATTAATAATTTAATCAAATCAATGTTTTTATCATTTATTGCTTCAATAAATTGACTACTTAATGGCTCATTTTCATTTATTGAAACTAAATTATTTACTTCTGTAAAAGAATTCTCTTCTTCGGTTTCAATCACTCTTTTTCCATCAGTTAATTCAATTTCAGCTTTTTCTAGTAGTGAAGCAATATCAAGTCGACGATTCTGTATTGCATAATTTAATGGAGTAACATTATATTTATCAGGTTTATTAAAAAGAGCATTTTTGTCAAGAAGTTTTTTAACAACGTTTAAAAGACCATTTTGTACAGCAAAATGCATTGCTGTTTTTCCTATATCATCTGCTGAATTAAGTGTGGCACCATTTTCTATCAAAAATAATGCTATCTCTTCTTTTTTTTCTGAAATAACTTCTGACAAAATGGACCTTAAATTGTTATTAACAGCATTTATATTTGCATTGGCATCTAATAGTATTTTGACAGTTGATAAATGCCCCATCATTGAACTTCTTGCAAGTGGCGTTCTATTGTATGAATCACAAGATTCAATTAATGCACCAATTTCTATAAGCCACTTCACAACATCATCATGCCCTTTACTGGCTGCCATTGAAAGTGCTGTTCTACCTCCACCATCTACGAATTCTAAACTAATATCATTGTTAAATAATAATTTTGCTTCTTGAAGATTATTATTAGAACATAATTTAAAAAACTCCATGCTCATAACTTTTCCTATTTTATAATTACTAAAAATCTCTACTAAATATTTTTGTAAAGATCTCTTCAATAGAATACACAAATAGCTCCTAAAAGTTTTTAAACCCACATTTTAAGACATTTATTTTTTCATTTTCACCCAATAAAAAAGCCGATTTCAAATATGAAATCGGCTTTATAATATATTATAATGTCATTATCTTATATAGGGCCAGATAAATCCATCTGCACTTCCTGTTTTTGACCAGACAGTTCTCCAATTTGAAAAGATCCATTTTCCGTCTATTATAATAAAGCAAATAGTATCACCAGAACTCTTCTCTGAACTTATAAGATATACAATTGCACTATCATTTGAATATTCTAAAACCTTTTTTGATGATACTCCACCTATCATTGAACTAACTTCTTTAGGAATCAAAAATTCTGATCCATGTTTCCAAGTCAAGTACTCACATTTTGCAAAAGAATAAAACCAAAAAAAAATAACACCAAAAAAAATAATTTTGAATGACTGTTTAATTATTTTCATCTACAACTCTAAAAAAAATAAATTTTATCTTACAAAGATATTATTTAAAATAAAAAAAAGGATAACCTATTAAGAGATTATCCTTTTTTATTTTTATCAATATTTTACTAAATAAATACACTTAGAATAAAGTAAACCAAACCAGCTAACAAAGCCGAAATTGGAATAGTCAAGATCCAAGCCCAGATTAAACTTACGGTAACTCCCCATCTTACAGCAGATACACGTTTTGTTAATCCAACACCAATAATAGATCCTGTAATAGTGTGCGTTGTACTTACTGGAATTTTTAAGTGTTCTGTAAAGTAAAGTGTCAAAGCTCCTGCAGTTTCTGCTGCAACTCCTTCAAATGAACTTACTTTAGTGATCTTAGACCCCATTGTTTTCACAATTTTCCATCCACCACTTAAAGTTCCTGCTGCAATGGCAGAATAACAAGCAAGAGGAATCCAGCTTGGCATTACACCTTTAATACCTGCATCATCGTTTGGAAGCACAACATCTAACCAAGCATCCATATGAACACCAGGATTTGTATTGATATAAACCGCTACCGCAGCAGCAATAATACCCATTACTTTTTGAGAATCATTTCCTCCGTGACCTAAACTAAATGCCGCAGAAGATAATAACTGCATTTTCTTTAAAGCAGCATCTGCCTGATGAAGATTCAAACTGCTGAATATTAAACAGAATGCACTTACTGTCAAGATAATGAAAGCAACTAAAAACCATTTAATATTATGAGAATCGAATACAACGCTCCAGAAATGAGATTCGAAACGAGGTTTTCCGTGCTCTAGAATCTCATCATAAGAAACCATTTGAACGTAAACAAACCAAATCGTTGCAAGCATTAAAGCTACAGTAAAGATTTTTGGTCCGATACTTTTACGTGAAGCATTTAACAGCCAAATCGAAATTAAGTAAGATGCAATAACTCCTAAAAGCGGTGCTAAGACAATAAAAGCAATAATAATGAGGACTCCCGAGGGCATTCCGCCATCTTTACCGGCCTTATACCAGCTTACAATTTCATACCAGTAGTGAGTTGCTCCGTCTTCTCCAACATAACCAGAGAAACCGTGAACGGCAATAGCGTGCGCTACAGCTGCTCCTGCGAAACCTCCAATTAAAGTATGCGAAGAACTTGAAGGAATTCCTAACCACCAAGTCAATAAATTCCAACAGATTGCTGCAATTACTCCGGCTAGGATAACAACAAGGTTAATTTCCATTGTGTGCGCTGTTTTGGCAACAGTATCTGCAACACCAAATCCAAAAACCCAATAAGCCAGAAAGTTAAAAAATGCTGCCCAGACAACCGCCTGAAAAGGTGTCAAAACCTTTGTTGCAACAACAGTCGCTATAGCATTTGCCGCATCATGAAAACCATTGATGTAATCAAAAATTAAGGCTAATACTATAATTAATATAAGTAGCGTCATAAAATTATAACTTCAGATTGAAAAATTGAATTAAGAATGTTTTACAGAAATAGATTCTAGTATGTTCGCAACACTCTTACATTTGTCTGTTGCTGATTCTAAAACAGATAACACTTCTTTATATTTAATGATATTTTTAGCGTCTGTTTCGTTTTCAAAAATTTCAAAAACTGCTTTGTTATATACGTTATCAGACTTGTTTTCTAGTTTGTTGATTCTAGCACAAGCATCTTTAATAACTTTAAAGTTTTGTAAGTTTCTCAACTCTTTTACCGCACTGTCAATGTTTTGACAAGCTTCAAGGTTGATTTCTGTCATCTTTCTGATAGATTTTGTAATCTTATCAACTTGATACAATCTCATACGGCTAGATGCACCATGAAGGTAATCGGCAACGTTGTCAATTGAAGTAATTAACGTGTGAATGTCTTCTCTATCAAATGGAGTAATAAAGTTTCTGCTTAACTCAAGGTTTGTCTGACGTGTAATGTCTTCTCCTTTTTGTTCTAATTCGTCAATCTTTTGAAAAAGAATTTCTCTTTCTTTTAATGGTAAATTTACAGCTTCGTGTAAGTTAGAAGCTAATTCAATTAAATTGCTTGAAGCTTCTTCAAAAAGTGGAAAGAATTTTTTGTCTTTCGGCACTAAAAATTGGAAAATACTGTTTATTGACATTGTTTTATTTTTGATAGCGCAAAATTACCTTCAATAACACGTTTCAGTGTTAAGCCATTGTTAACAAATCGTTTTCAATTTGAAAACTCTCAAGGAATAACACCGTGTTTTCTATGTCATTATGTAAGATCCTATCTTCTTTTACCAAAGGCACCACTTCTCTATAACTGTTTAAGAACATTTCGATAAAATCACTTGATTTTAAAGGCTCTCTATAAGCAATTGCTTGTGATGCATTCAACAATTCAATAGCCAAAATACGCTCTAGATTATCTAAAACACGTAAGGCTTTTGTAGCGCCGTTTGCTCCCATGCTTACGTGGTCTTCCTGACCGTTGCTAGAAACAATACTATCTATACTTGCAGGTGTCGCCAATTGTTTGTTCTGACTGGCAATACTGGCAGCCGTATATTGCGGAATCATGAAACCAGAATTCAATCCTGGGTTATCAACCAAAAATGCTGGAAGATTACGTAATCCTGAAATTAACTGATAAGTTCTTCTTTCAGAAATGCTTCCTAATTCGGCTAATGCAATTGCCATAAAGTCTAAAGCTAATGCTAAAGGCTGTCCGTGGAAATTTCCGCCAGAAATAATCTGATCAGCTTCAATAAAAATATTAGGGTTATCGGTAACCGAATTAATTTCTGTCTTGAATACTTTTCGAACATAATCAATCGCATCTTTTGAAGCGCCGTGAACCTGTGGCATACAACGGAAAGAATACGGATCTTGAACGTGTTTCTTTTCTTGAGTAATGATTTCGCTTCCGTCCAAGAATTCTGTGATTCTTTGTGCGGTTACGATTTGCCCTTTATGTGGACGTATATAATGTATCAATTCGTTGAATGGTTCGATTCTTCCATCAAAACCTTCTAGAGAAATGGTTCCGATTAAATCTGCCAAATACGAATATTTATATGCTTTAATTAAAATATGAGCTCCATAAGCACTCATAAACTGCGTTCCGTTCAGCAAAGCCAAACCTTCTTTGGATTGAAGTACAATTGGTTCCCAGTTGAAATGCTTTAAAACCTCGGCAGAAGCCATTTTTTTTCCTTCAAACAATACAATTCCTTCTCCAATTAAAGGCAAAGACAAATGTGCCAGTGGCGCTAAATCTCCAGAAGCTCCAAGCGAACCTTGCGTATAAATAATAGGCAGAATATCATTATTGTAAAAGTCAACCAAACGCTCTAAAGTTACTAGCTGAATTCCAGAATGTCCATAACTTAATGATTGGATTTTCAGCAAAAGCATCATTTTTACAATTTCCGCTGGAACTTCCTCCCCTGTTCCGCAGGCGTGCGATTTTACTAAATTCTCTTGAAGTTTAGATAAGTTTTCATTTGAGATTTTTACACTATATAAAGATCCAAAACCTGTATTGATTCCGTAAATTGGTGCCGTATGCGATGCCATTTTTTTATCTAAATAATCACGGCATTTCTGAACATTTACTTTAGCTTCTTCAGATAATTCAAGTTTTTTATTTTGGCTTAAAATTTCTTGTAATGTTTCTAAAGTAATGGTTTCTGAACTTATATAATGGATCTCTCTCATGATGATTTTAAATTTTAAACGCCAAAATTCAACAAATCAATATTAAAAAGCAACATTTTATCACAATAATTAAAATTTCTACCAGAACTCTTAACATACATTTAATTGCTTTTCAAATCAAAATATCCAGCTACATCCCGTTTTTAAGTTCTTTTTGGGCTAAACATCAATCTCTTGCGCGGATTAAATCTTAAAAAAATGCTGTCCTAAATATATTAAAACATCAATTTAACATCTGCAATTTTAACAAATACTCAATATTGATTTATAGAGATTTGAATTATTAAAATATTCGTAAAAAAGCCTTTTAAGTTTTTAACTCTTATAAAAAGCTGTACTTTTGAAAAATCAAAAATGAAAAGTAACAGCATAAAATATCAATCTACAATTATTACAGCTCAAACAGGAGTTGCAATTGCTGCTACGATTATTTCTACTACAACAACTACTACCCCTTAGGGGTATACATTTTTACATATCATCCTAGGTTACCTATACTTTTTTCTTGAAAGAAGAAAGTTATTGGATACATAAAAAACATTTACAAAAAAATAGTCGCAGTTTTCAGTTTCAGTTCACAGTTGATAACCTTTGAACCTTTGTTACTCAAAATCTTTGCACCTTATTAAAAAATATCAAACAAAATGAAAGTATTAAAATTTGGCGGAACTTCGGTTGCCAATGCTCAAAATATAAAACTCGTTCTCGAAATTGTTAACCAAAAAGCAAAGCAAGACCAATTAGTCGTTGTAGTTTCTGCCCTAAGTAAAGTGACTGATTTACTGCAATTGGCGGCGGCAAAAGCAGCGGCAAACGACGAAAGCTTTAGAGAAGTGGTTGCCGAAATAGAGAAAAAACACCTTGATACATTAAAAGAATTGATTCCGGTAAGCGAGCAAAGCAGTTTGTTGAGCCATGTAAAAAGAATCATCAACCATTTAGAAACTTTACTAGACGGATGTTTCTTATTGGGTGAATTGTCTCCAAGAACTGCCGATACTATTTTAAGTTTCGGAGAATTGCTTTCTTCATTTATCATTGCTCAGGCATTTCAGCAAACTGAAAAAGATGCGGTTTACAAAGACAGCCGTGAATTGATTAAAACGGATAGTAACTTCGGAAAAGCTGCGGTAAACTTTGAAGTTTCGAATCAGTTAATTCAGGAATATTTCGCTTCGAATAA
This sequence comes from Flavobacterium tyrosinilyticum, assembly GCF_023656565.1. GTDB lineage: Bacteria > Bacteroidota > Bacteroidia > Flavobacteriales > Flavobacteriaceae > Flavobacterium > Flavobacterium tyrosinilyticum. The sequence goes on along the minus strand of NZ_JAMOKG010000002.1, from coordinate 696,800 downwards.
ATCAAAAATCAATATACTTCCAGGATTTATTGCGCAGACTTTGGACGGAATCACTTCGACTTTAGGACGTGGCGGATCTGATTATACTGCAGCCATTATCGCTGGTGCAATCGATGCTGAACAATTGGAAATCTGGACTGATGTAAACGGAATGTTTACTGCAAACCCAAAAATTGTAAAACAAGCACAGCCAATTGCTACTATTTCATACCAAGAAGCAATGGAATTGTCGCATTTTGGTGCAAAAGTGTTGTATCCGCCAACAATTCAACCTGTTTTAAGAAAAAATATTCCAATTTTAATCAAAAATACTTTTGAACCAGAAGCTGAGGGAACTTTAATTTCTAGTCAGGTTTCATCAAAAGATACGGTTGTAAAAGGAATTAGCCATATTGATCATATTTCGCTTTTAACTCTTGAAGGTCCAGGAATGATTGGAGTTGCAGGTTCGTCTAGAAGATTATTTGAAGTATTATCTCAAGAAAAAATCAACGTAATTTTTATTACTCAGGCTTCTTCTGAGCATTCAATTTGTATCGGAATCTTGAATTCGGATGCTGATAATGCTGAAATTGCGATTAACCGAGCTTTTGAAATCGAAATTTCGCAAAACAAAATCGATCCTTGTTATGTAGAAAAAGACCTTTGTATTATTGCTTTGGTGGGCGAAAACATGAAAAATCACCAAGGTTTGAGCGGAAGAATGTTTAGCACTTTAGGAAAAAACAACGTAAACATTCGTGCCATTGCGCAAGGTGCTTCTGAAAGAAACATTTCGACTGTAATTAATGAAAGAGACGTTAAAAAAGCATTGAACACTTTACATGAGAATTTCTTCGAAGAAAACACAAAACAGCTCAACTTATTTGTAATGGGAGTTGGAAATGTGGGAGAAAAATTCATCGAGCAGATTCACAACCAAAGAAAGTTCTTAAAAGATAATCTAAAGATCAACGTTCGCGTAATCGCTTTATCAAATTCAAGAAAAATGGTATTTGATGAAGATGGAATTTCTTTAAAAAATTGGGATGCCGCTTTAAGCGAAGGTCAACCAGCAAGTATTGAAGAATTCATCAAAAAAGCAAAAGACCTAAATTTACGTAACAGTATTTTTGTTGATATTACAGCAAATGAAACGGTTTCTGAAGCTTACGAGAAATTCTTAAAAGAAAGTATTGCGGTTGTAACTTGCAACAAAATTGCTTGTTCTTCTGCTTACGACAACTATAAAAAATTAAAAAGCTTATCTCGCCAATACAATGCTCCGTTTTTGTTTGAAACGAATGTTGGTGCGGGATTGCCAATTATTGATACCGTAAAAAATCTGATTGCTTCTGGAGATAAAGTGCATAAAATCCAAGCGGTTTTATCGGGAAGTTTGAACTTTATTTTCAACAATTTCGATGAGAAAAATTCTTTCCACGATGTGGTAAAAGAAGCTGGAGTTCAAGGTTTCACAGAACCAGATCCCAAAATCGACTTAAGCGGAATCGACGTAGCTCGTAAAATCCTGATCTTAATTCGTGAAAGCGGTTACGAAATGGATATTGATGCTATTGCAAACGAATCGTTCCTGCCGGCAGAATGTTTAGCAACAACAAACAACGAAGATTTCTTCGCATCGTTAATCAAACACGCTGCTCATTTTGAAGGTATTTATAAAGAAGCTTTAGCCAAAGATTCAAGATTGAAATACGTGGCGCAATTCGAAAACGGAAAAGCAAGCGTTGGTTTGCAATTCATTCCAAAAGATCATCCTTTCTATAATTTAGAAGGAAAAGACAATATCGTATTGTTCTACACAGATCGTTACGTAGATCAGCCTTTATTGATCAAAGGAGCCGGAGCTGGAGCAGCAGTAACAGCATCAGGAATTTTTGCCGACGTTATTCGTATTGGGAATGTTTAGCCGCTAAGGCACTAAGACGCTAAGTTTTTAAGTCTTTTTTGCGCTTAGCATCTTAGAAACTTAGCATCTTAAAAACTTAAAAAAAAACTTTGTGACTTTGTGCCTTCGTGGCAAAACCAACCAAAAATGAAAGAAATAAAACTATTTTGCCCAGCAACTATCGCCAATCTCTCATGCGGATTTGACGTACTCGGACTTTGCTTAGACAATGCGGGCGATGAAATGATTGTTCGAAAAGTCGATCAAAAAGGAGTTCGAATCACTAAAATTGTCGGTGCTGACTTGCCTTTGGAAACCGAGAAAAACGTTTCTGGAGTTGCGGCTTTGGCAATGCTAGAAACTTTGGACGAACTAGATTTTGGATTCGAAATCGAAATTTATAAAAACATAAAAGCCGGAAGCGGAATCGGAAGCAGTGCTGCAAGTTCTGCCGGAGCGGTTTTCGGAATTAATGAATTATTAGGAAAACCATATTCTCGTAAAGATTTGGTTCAGTTTGCCATGCAGGGCGAGAAATTAGCCAGCGGAAACGCGCACGCCGACAACGTTGCTCCTGCCCTTTTAGGCGGATTTACTTTGGTAAGAAGTTACGCTCCGCTTGATATTATCAGAATTGACAGCCCAGAAGAATTGTACGCAACGGTGGTTCACCCGCAAATTGAATTAAAAACTTCTGACGCACGTTCGGTTTTAAAACAAAACGTTTCCCTGAAAAGCGCCATCATGCAATGGGGAAATGTAGGCGGATTGGTTGCAGGTCTTTACACTAAAGATTACGAATTAATTGGACGTTCGCTTCATGACGAAATCGTTGAGCCTTTAAGAAGTGTTTTAATTCCAGGTTTCGATCAAATCAAACAAACGGCTTACGAAAACGGCGCTTTAGGTTCTGGAATTTCAGGTTCTGGCCCATCAATCTTCGCTTTAAGCAGAGGAAAAAACACCGCCGACCAAATCGCAAAAGCCATGAGCGACGTTTACGAAAAAATGAATTTACCGTATGAGATTCATGTTTCGAAGATTAATCCTGATGGTGTAAGAATTTTGTAGAAGAGTATTAAGTACTAAGAATTAAGAATTAAGTATTAAGACAAAGTTTGTCAGGCTGAGCGAAGTCGAAGCCCCGCAAAGTATGCACATAAAGTATAGCGCGTCCAGTTTGTCATTTCGACGTAAGGAGAAATCTCCACGAGAAACTCGACAAAGATTGGATTAACGTTGCGGAGTTACTTGCGAAGATTTCTCCTTACGTCGAAATGACAAACGTTGAGGATTTACTTTATGTGCATACTTTGCGGGGCTTCGACTCCGCTCAGCCTGACAAAAGCAACACACAATTGAAAACATAAAATATTGAAATAAAAAAATATTACCACAAAGCTTTGCGAACTCTGCGTTTTCAAAAGAAACCAATTCCTTGCGTGCTTTGCGGTTAAATAAAAAACAACCAATGAAATACTACAGTTTAAACCATAATGCTCCAAAAGTTTCTTTTCAAGAAGCTGTTATACAAGGATTAGCAACTGACAAAGGATTATATTTCCCAGAAAGCATCACACCGCTTGATCCTTCATTTTTTGATAAAATTGAAAGTTTAAGCCACGAAGAAATCGCTTTTGAAGCGATTAAACAATTTGTTGGTGACGAAATCCCAGCGGAAAAATTAAAAGAAATTATTGCCGAAACTTTAGTTTTTGATTTTCCGGTTGTGAAAGTCGAAGACGGAATTTATTCGTTAGAATTATTTCATGGCCCGACAATGGCGTTTAAAGATGTTGGAGCACGTTTTATGTCGCGTTGTTTGGGTTATTTCAATAAAGACAAAAAAGACGCTAAAAATACGGTTTTAGTAGCGACTTCTGGAGATACCGGCGGAGCCGTTGCAAGCGGATTTCTAGGCGTTGACGGTGTTGATGTTGTCATTTTATATCCGTCAGGAAAAGTGAGCGATATTCAGGAAAAACAATTGACTACTTTAGGGCAAAACATTAAAGCGCTTGAAGTTGACGGTGTTTTTGACGATTGTCAGGATATGGTAAAAAAAGCGTTTTTAGACGAAACTTTGGCGCACAAAAACCTGACTTCTGCAAATTCTATTAATATTGCGCGCTGGTTACCGCAAATGTTTTATTTCTTCTTTGCTTACAAAGCCTTGAAAAGCCAAAACAAACCTTTAGTTTTCTCTTGCCCAAGCGGAAACTTCGGGAATATCTGCGCCGGAATTATGGCTAAGAAATTAGGTTTGCCAATTGAACATTTCGTTGCTTCTACAAATGTAAACGACACGGTACCAAGATTCTTAGAAAACGGAAAATACGATCCAAAACCTTCTAAAGCAACAATCTCTAACGCCATGGACGTTGGAAACCCAAGTAACTTTATTAGAATTCAGGAATTGTACAATAATGACTTAAAAGCTTTCGAAAAAGACTTTTCTTCTTATAGTTATACAGACGAAGAAACGTTGGAAGCTTTAAAGAAAATCTACAACACAGACGGTTACATTGCAGAACCACACGGCGCTGTAGGTTATTTAGGTTTGAAAAAAGAACTTGAAAAACACCCCAACGCAATTGGTATTTTCTTAGAAACTGCGCATCCTATTAAATTCTTAGATGTGGTTGAACCTGCTTTAGGAATCACACTTCCTATTCCTGCTCAAATTGAGAGTGTTATTAATGAGGAGAAAGTTAGTGTGAAGATTGGAACTTATGAGCAGTTGAAAGCATTTTTGGGATAAAAAATTATGATAAATGATTAAAGCGAGTAAAAAATTTTTACTCGCTTTTTTATTGCGTTACAGTTAATCATTTTGAATAAATAAAAATTTAAAGTATGGAAATCCGTATAAATTGGCAAGAAAAAATACATATATTTGAGAACTAAAAAATTAAACATCTAATTTACAGTTTGTTTTGTTTCTTAACAATTTATGTGCAATTTTTAAAAGACAATTAACTGAATAAAATAATTACATATGAAGAAAATACTACTAGTTATTTCATTTTTTATCACATATCTATCTAATAGTCAAGAAACTTATACAATAGGTAAAACGGAATATTATTATAATCAATATTATTCTACAACAGGAAAGCCTGTAGTTAAAAGAAACGAAACAAATAAAAAAATATTCTTAAGATCTCTAGGATATAGTGAAACACCAAATGGATATCAAATCGATCATATTACACCCTTAAGTGAGGGAGGAACTGACGATCCTTCCAATATGCAATTATTAACGATTAGTCTACATAAATCTAAAACAGCTCGAGAAAGGGCTAATCGTAGTACTTCTACAATAACATCTTCAACAAATTCATATTATGAAAATTCGAATTATATTAATTCTTATGAAGAACCAATAACGACAGCCGATTATTCAAGAACAGAAAATGGAAGAATAATTTATAAAGGAACTTCTGGAGGAGAATACTATGTTAATAATAGTGGAAATAAAGTTTATGTAAAAAGCAATACATCAAATTCTACCTCTTCAAACTATTCAAGTACTTTAAATTCATCCTATTATTCCAGTTCCCCATATTCGACACCTTCCTCTTCTACTTCGAGAGATATACAAACGGGGTCAAGAGGAGGTCAATATTATATAAACTCGAATGGTAACAAAACATACGTTAAAAAGTAAAGTTGTATATAACAATTCCTATCTAGCAAAAAATCTTCTACGAAATAGTATTCAAAAACTCCGATAGCGGGGATTTGCAATCCGTGCCCGCAACAGTGAGAGACAAAACAAATCATTAAACAAAAATTACACAAATTAATGTTTTATAAAGAGAACTAGCCAATCTTTGTGGGCACGGATTGCAAATCCGCGCTATCGAGTTATCATTTTACCCCCGCTAGCGTGAGCATCCCGCTTGTGAACACAAAGAAATTCAAAAACCAATTGGAACGTCACTAAGGTGACACCTGCTCTAGCAGAGAATAACATAAAGCAATATTTCATAAATAGAACAATGAACGACAGAATAGGTAGAATTGAAAACGATGTACAGGACAGAAATTCTGATGCTTGGAAAAAGCTTTGCGAATATGTGGACAAAGTTGCCGATGAGAACAGAGAAGAATTTTCTCCATTAGATGAACTTGGACAAGAACTATTCTCTCAAATTCATACTTTACCAGAGAGCATATCAAAACTTAAAAAGGTGAAAAAAGTTTGGCTTTATGGAAGTAAAATAAAACGGATTCCGCCTGAAATTGGACAAATGGAATCGCTTGAATACTTTGACCCATATACTTCTTACAACTTACATTGGTTTCCTTATGAAATCAGTAAATGTATAAATCTAAAAGACAGCAGAGTAAGCACAAGAGCATTATTTGGAAACTATAAAAACCGAATGAGATTTCCTTTACTTACACATAATCCTGTTAGATATTTTGGCGAGACCTTGAAATGTAGTATTTGTGAGAAAGAAATCACTTATCAGCAAACAAATCAACTTTGGATAACTCTTCGTGTCGGGACAGATAATTTGCCTTTACTTGCAAATTTGTGCTCAAAAGAATGTGAAAATAAACTTCCAAAACCTGAAATTGGTTATGTAAATTTTGCTCATAAAGGTGGGGCTGACTTAAAACAACCATCAGATAAAGAGTGGGATGAACTTATGCGACAAAAGCATGAACAACAAAAACTAAAAATTCAAAATAAGAGTACACAAAACGAAGAACCAAAACTATTAAAACTAATAAGAAAAATATGGAATTGATCAGTTATCAATCCCCACAAGCGCCAGCACCTAAAAACTAAAAAAACAAAAATTATTATGAAGCTTTTCACATTATTTTTTTCAATATATCTACTTTGCACATTTCATGAAATTAGAGAAAAGAAAGAAGAAAATCTTATTCTAGGAAAATGGAAAGTTTCAGGAATGTTTTGCTCTGAAAAAGAAGAAGTTCCTAAAGGTTTTTTATTTACCTTTTTTAAAGATGGAAAAGGTTATTTAGAGCACGAAAAAGCAATAGAAAAAGAACCTTTCATTTGGCAGATAAATTCAGACACACTAAAACTGAAATTCGAACGTGAAAGCGAAATTAAAAACGTGCTCTTTAAAAAAAATGAATTTCTTTTTAGAAAGTTGCCTTATAATAAAAAACACATTGAGTTAAGATATTTAGACTTTAAGGAATGTGGTGTAGAACTAGAATTTATAGAATAAACATATGGGACGCTCGCACTAGCAAGGGGAATTAACTTGTAGCCAAAAAATAAAGAATAAACAAATGAATTCTCAAGTGATGAATAAATATATTTTACTTCTAATACTTCCAATCTTAATTAGTTGCAAATCTGAATCAATTTTGACTGGTAGAAAATACCAAACCGATTCCGTAAATGAAGGCATATATACATTTGATATGAAAAGTCATAATTATTCTGAGAAAAGGGTTAGTGGAACAATTGGAAAAGGAAAATTCAAAACTTTCGTGTTAAGCCCAGAAAAAACTTTAATTGTTTGCAACGATATAAATTGGGGAAAAACTAGTGGTGATATTAAAGAAATGAATAAAACTGGTGATTCGGTTGTTGCAGGCGTGTTTGATGGATATAAAAATCTAGGATCGACAATTTTTGAAATAACTTCAAAAGAAAAAAAACTATCATTTCGAAAAACGTATACAAACCAATTACAACAAACCGAAAGTGAAGGAGCTTTAATTAAAAAATAAATCCCTCGCTAGCACGAGAGTACTTTTCATTAGTACAAAAAAAGAGACCTCATCCAAAGGTCTCTTTTCAATTTAATATATCTTCAAAACGGTTATTTCCCGTTCAATAATTTCTCCAAATACTCCACTTTATCTTTTTCAGCTTGCACCAAACGTTCGTAAAGTTCAACAACTTTATCTAAAGCATTAAAAGTACAATTTGTTGCAAAAATACTGCCTGTTGTAACAACATTATCATGAAAGCTATTAAAGTAATTAATAACCCCTTCATCCGAAAAGTTTTTAATTGCTTCAACAGAAACTCCAAGAGCTTTTGCGATCTCAATTAGTTTTTGTTCGTCTACAGTTTCGCTGTTTTCAATAGCCGAAATCGTCTGCTGATTTGTTCCTATAGCCTGTGCCAGTGCTTCCTGTTTCATATCTTTAAGCTCTCTGATACGGCTTATATTTCTGCCGATATGTTTTGGTTTTATTGCTGTACTCATAATTCAAAGATATTTAAAATTCTTAAACGAAAATCAGTTTCTGTAAAAAACAAAGTTGTTTTTGTAAGATACTTTTTTCGCAGTTTGTACGAATTGACAAATTCAAATTTAGTCAAAAAACATAAAACATTAGGCTAAAGTTATTTTCTAATGTAATTTTGTTTCTTTTGCTAAAGCCGTATCATTTCACTAACATAAGTTATTATAAGCACGATGAAACAAAACATTTTAACGATACTATTTTTTATTTCAACATTTGGTTTAAAAGCTCAAGAATATAAATTTAGAGAAAACATTAGCAAAGACTCTTTATTTAATGTTTCTATCAAAATGCTTCCCGAAGAAATGAGAGAAGAATATATAAAAGCTTACAAAGAAGGAGATGAAAAATCTAAAGATTTTTTACTTCTTATGATTCCTATGCCTAGAAGTAGTAAAAAAGAGCTTATTGAAAATTATGAAAGCAAAAAAGAAGAAATAGTAAAACTTAAAAATAAATATCAAAAAATTGTGCCTAAAAACTATATTGTAGATATTGAATTTGAACCCGAAAGCAAAATATTTACTATTCCGCAACAAATTTCTATTAAGGTTTATAAAGTAGATAATCAAGAAAAAAATACTGACAAAAACAAAAGACAAAGTAACAACGGATTAAAAGCTGTTTCTCAAAATTGGAATTTAACCTCTGAGTCTAAAGAACTTCAAGAAGTCTTAAAATCAATTGGCTGGACAAACGAAGAATTAAATCAAATTAAGCAATTACTTTTAAATGCAAATTGTATTTCAATAGAAAACGGAAAAATGACAACTATCGGATTTGCCAGAAGTGGAATGGGAAAATATTTCTATAAGTTTTTTGAAGAACCATTAAATGAAATACAAAAACAAGAGTACAACAATGGTTGTCAATATATTTACTACAAAGAAAATGTTGTTCTTGAATATGGCGGTGGAGCAATTGGACCGCAATGTTTTGAAAAAGATTAAAGTATTTTGTCTTTAGCTAGCAAATTGTAATTTTACATTTCTCATCGCACATTTTTCATTTTACAATAATATATGATTACGAAAGCAATAATTGAAGACATTCCAGCATTAACAACCTTAATAAATTCAGCATACAGAGGCGAAACCTCAAAAAAAGGCTGGACAACCGAAGCGCATTTACTAGAAGGTAAAAGAACCGACGAACAAGAAATGACCGAAATATTTCTGGATCCAAAAAATACGATTCTGAAATTTACAGAGAATGACAAGATTATCGGTTCGGTTTTATTGGTTGAAAAAGGTCATCAATTGTATCTTGGAATGCTTACCGTTTCGCCAGAACTTCAAAACAGCGGCATCGGGAAAAAACTTTTGGTTGAAGCCGAAAATCATGCGAAAGTTTTAGGATTGTCAAGTATTATTATGACCGTGATTTCGGTTCGTGAGGAGCTTTTGGCGTGGTACAAACGTCATGGTTATGTGGATACTGGAAAACGTGAAGCTTTCCCTGAAAGTGAAATTCATACTACAGTTTCTGAAGTTCCTTTGGAGTTTATTTATTTGGAGAAAGTATTGTAGGGTTATATCACAAAGATTCGCAAAGAACTACGCAGAGATTCGCTGAGTTTTTTAATCTCGCAATCCCGATAGCTATCGGGAGCAGAGACGCAAAGTTTTTTTTATAAAGCTTCTATACGGTTTGTCTTCCTGAGCGAAGTCGAAGGATCGCTAAGCTATTTAGCAAAGTTTAATTTCTTTGTCGAGCTACTTATGATACTTCGACTTCGCTCAGGAGGACAAAAAATGAGAATAAAATCATTAAAATATTCAATAAATGAACATACAGCTTTTCTCTAAAAAAAACACTAAACCCTCTATTTGGAGTGGCGGATTGACGTATGAATATATGATCTATCCAAAAACCGCAAATTATGCCGATAGAGATTTTGGTTTTAGAATAAGCAGTGCTACAATAGAGGAAGTGCCTTCAGAGTTTACCAAATTTAAGGGCTATTATCGATATCTGGTTATGCTCGATAATGTCTTAAATGTTGAGGTAAACAAAGAAAAAAAAGTATACAAGAAATATGAAATCATGGAATTTAACTCCGATGATAATGTGACTTCTTTCACCAAAGGCACTGATTTTAATTGGATGGTTTCTGAAAAAATATCCCATCATAAATTGGAAGTAACTAATAGTAATCAGAATTGTAATGCTGAAGTAGTAATTGTATTTTCTTTAGATACAACCGATATTACAATCAATGAAAAGCCGTATCATTTAGAACCTTATGATGCATTGGTTATTGAAAATGAAGAAAAGGAAAATGTAATGCTTCATTTTTCTACTGAATGTCTTTTTGGGATATTGGATTTTTAATTTTTGCCACGAAGGCACAAAGGCGGGAAGTTTTTTTAATCTCGCAAAGTCGCAAAGACGCAAAGTTTTATTCTCTTTACCGTTTAAGTTATATAAGATAATTTAAGCTTTGCCTAAAATGAACTTATATAACTTATATGGTTTAATTACTTTGCGCCTCTGCGACTTTGCGAGATTTTTTTAAGCAACGTGAGACGCACAGCTGTGCGTCTCTACAGAAAAACTTTGTTACTTTGTTGCTCTGAACCTTTGAACCTCTACAATCAAGAAACTGTTCTTTTTATCTTCGAAAGAAACTCGTGCGAAACGCCCAAATACGACGAAAGATTCTTATTATTTATCGAACTTACCTTTTGCGGGTAACGCTCTTTAAAATCCAAATAACGTTGTTTGGAGGTTTTGTTGAGCACATCTAAAAGCCGTTGCTGAATGGCAACATTGGCTCGTTCGATCATCAGTACATGAAACTTAATAAGTTTCGGAATTACAGCAAACAAATAGGCTTTTTGCATTTTATTGATGACCACTATTTCACTGTCTTCAATGGCTTTAATGTTGTACGTTGTGGGCTTTTGGTGATAAAAACTTTCCAGATCACACATCCATTCGTTTTCGAAAGAAAAGAAAATAACCGTTTCTGTTCCGTTTTCGTTTAGAATGTAGGTTTTAAATGATCCTTTTAAAATGAATCCCTCATAACTATTATGAGAATTTTGAATTTGCAAAAACTGATTCTTTTTCAGCTTTATCAATTCGGCTTTAGAGACAATAATATCCCATTCTTCATCCGTGAGCGGAATTTTCCTTTCAATGTTTTTTCTTAGTAGGTTGTACATTTTTTTGTGGTTTTTGTTTAAGGAATAAATTTGTTTATCGATTCATCATTAATTAGGGGCTTAACCAATGTAATCGATTACGTAAAAATACGCTATTTGTGCATTTTTGTAAATTTACAAGTGTTAAAAAAACACATTTCGTAGATTTTTTTGTAAAAGTTTGAACTTGTTCAACTTTTTTCCTACAAATAATACTGAGTTTTGCGCTGTTAAACTTTTTTAAATAACCAAACGTATATGAACTTAAAATCAAAACTTTCAATGTTCGCTGCAACATTGATCTTCGGATTTACAGCATGTAATTCTGAAGAAATCGCTTCAAGCACTGAAGCAGGGATTCAAAGCAATGAAACGACTGTTGAAACAGCTGCAACCAACCCAACGGGTAAAATCGGAAACTGCGCTGAGGTTCCAGGATGGGCTTCTCAAAACGGAGGTACAACAGGTGGTGGATCTGCTGCTGAAACTACAGTTACCACTTACGCTCAATTGAAATCGGCTATTGAGAACGCTTCTGTAAAAGTGATTAAAGTCTCTGGAACGATCACAATTACAACAAGATTGTCTTTTCAAGATCAAACTGGAAAAACAATTTATGGAGCAAGTGGAGCAAAATTGGTTTCGACAAATCAAACCAAAGATGGCTCTGGAATCATCAACATTAAAAGATGTAAAAACATCATCATCAGAAACTTGATTTTTGAAGGTCCAGGCGCTTATGACACTGACGGATGGGATAATGCAATCCTTGACGAATGTACAAACGTTTGGGTAGATCACTGCGAATTTAGAGATGGTGTTGATGGAAACTTTGACATCAAAAACAAATCAGATTATATCTCGGTTACGTATTCTAAATTTCACTACCTAAAACCTCCAAAAGCAGGTGGTTCTGGAGGATCAGATGATCATAGATATTCAAATTTAATTGGTTCAAGTGATGGTGCAACTGGTGATCGCGGTAAATTAAGAATTACTTTTGCAAGATGCTGGTGGGCTCCAGGCTGTAAAGAAAGAATGCCAAGAGTTCGTTTTGGAAAAGTGCATATTGTAAACAGTTTCTTTAATAGTATAGTAAGCAACAAATGTGTTGCAGCAGGTTTTGAAGCTAATATTCGCGTAGAAAGCAATGTTTTTGAAGGTGTAAAAAATCCAATCGATTTAATGTCAGGCTATACTGCCGTTACTTCTACTGATAACGTATTTACAAATGTAACAGGAACTCAGGCTGGAAGCGGTACTGCTTTTACTCCGCCTTACTCTATCGTAAAATTGGCTAAAACTGCGGTTAAAGCTGATATTTCTGCAAATGCAGGACCTACTTTAGGTGGGAATGTTTGTGGCTCTTTTTAAATTGAATTAGAATAAAAAGTAAGTTAGTTTTTAGTTAGAACCACGGATTGCATTTATTGCAATTCGTGGTTTTTTATTTTTTTTCTTTTGCCACGAAGACACGAAGGCACAAAGTTTTTTTTAATCTCGTAATCCAGATAGTTATCGAGAGCTGAAGCGCAAAGATTTTCACGCAGATTTTGCAAATTCAAGCAGATTTAAAATTAGATTAATCAATTAAATCAAATCTGCATAAATCTGCGTAAATCTGCGAGAAACAAAAATCATTTTAATCCATTTAATCTGTGGCAAACAAATAGACGCACTGCAGTGCGTCTCTACAGAAAAAACTTTGTAACTTTGAACCTTTCCTTAAAGTACCAATTCCTCAAACAAACGCTGAATGGTTTTCTCCAAATCCTTACTCAAACCCGGATGAGGTCTTGAAGTTTGAATGGCCGAACTTCTAATTGCGGTTAACCATCTAAAACGCTCTGGAATCTCAAATTCAGCAATTGGACCGCCGTCTTTTGCTCCGTTGGCAATTTTTACTAACGAAGTCAGGTTACATTCTAATTGTTCGATGTCAAAATCAGAAGAAAGGGCTTGTATTTTTTCTTTATTTAAATGAAACAAAACCTTTATAAATTTGGCTTTTTTACAAAACAAAATGATTCCGATATTCAGGAATTCTTCGCGTTCTACCCTTGGCACAACACGAATCACAGCATATTCGTATAAGTGGTTATCTTGCATTTTGCGCCTGATTTACAAATATTTCTGAATTCTCTAATCTTGTTTTTAAAAACTGCAAATAAACATTTCGCAATCCTTCAGGAGTTTCGTCTGCATCTTCCCATTGCAGCCAGTCTAACGGAATTGTATTTACAATTTCCTCTAAAATTTCTGGGGTTAGAATGGCTTTAAACTCAGCATCGACTTCTTTTAAAAGTGAAGCTTGCGGCAATAAAACGTGATCTTTTATCAATGCAAACGGACTTTTGGCATGTTGTTCCCAGTTGTTCCAAGAATGATGAAAATACAAACATGCACCGTGATCAATCAGCCATAATTCTTTATGCCAGATTAGCATATTGGTATTTTTGAAAGTTCTATCTACGTTTGTAATATAAGCGTCTAGCCAAACAATTTGCGATGCCAATTTAGCGTAGACAGTGGTTACCGCAGGATCAAAAGTAATGGCGCCAGATAAGAAATGAAGTGCCAAATTTAATCCCTGACTTCCTTGCAACAGATCCTGAATTTCTTCATCGGCTTCGGTTCTTCCGAAAGCTTCGTCAAGATTGGCGAATACTAATTCTGGTAATTGTAATTTTAAGGCTTTTGCTATTTGTCCGCCGACTAATTCGGCTATTAAGGCTTTTACGCCGTGTCCGGCACCTCTAAATTTTAATACGTATTTAAAATCGTCATCGGCTTCTGCCAAAGCGGGTAAAGAACCGCCTTCGCGCAGTGGCGTTATATATCGCATGACATTTACTGTTCTTAAGTCGAAATTTTTCATATTACAAACTTAATGATTTTTGATTTTAGATTGTAGAGGGTATATTTTAGATTTTTTATTGCGGTGAGATTTTTAACGCAGAGTACGCGAAGGTTTTTCGCAAAGTTCGCTGAGTTTTTTTGAGTTGCTTTGCTTTTTTTAAGGTCACAAAGTTTTTTATTGCAGAATAAAACATTTGACTTGTCATCCTGAGAAACGAAGGATCACACTAGGAGATCGACAAAGATTGGCGAATTACTTTATGGTTACTGTGCGGAGTTTCTTGTGTGATCCTTCGTTCCTCAGGATGAAAAAACGTACAACTAATTATCTAATTGACACATTCTCTAATTCTCTAACTCTAAAAAAGCTTTTCCTAAGTACTTAATAATAGTAGAGGCCGTAAAAGACTCATAACCTGTTTTGGGTAAAGCTAAATCGGCTGTTAGCCCGTGGAGGTAGACACCAAATTTTGAAGCGTATTTAGGTTCATAACCTTGTGCTAAAAGACTTGTCAGGATTCCAGTTAAGGTGTCGCCGCTTCCTGCGGTTGCTAAAGCTGCGTTTCCTGTTGTGTTTTCGTATACCGAAGTTCTGTTGATAATGTAGGTTGGTGCGCCCTTCATAACCACAATGACTTTATATTTTTCTGAAAAAGCGATTGTTTTTTGAAATTTCTCAGCTTCCGAATTCCATTTTCCTATCAAACGTTCTAATTCTTTTGGATGAGGTGTTAAGATGGTATCTTCTGGAACTAATTCTAACCAAGATAAATTTTCTGAAATAATATTCAACGCATCGGCATCGAGAACTAAAGGCGCTTTATTGACTCTTAAAAACTCAAATAAAGCTTTTTGTGTTCCGAGCTCCTTTCCTATTCCTGGGCCAATTCCAACTGCTTGCGGAATTAATGGCAGATGAATATTGGTTATAAAATTCACATTTTCATCAGTTGCCACCATAACTTCTGGAATGGAGATTTGAAGGATTTGATAACCGCATTTGGGTACAAAAGTTGTTACGAGTCCGCAGCCTGTTTTTAGGCAGGATTTTGAAGCTAAAACCGCTGCTCCTATTTTGCCATAACTTCCGGCAATAATCACCGCATGACCTTGTGTTCCTTTATGTGCTTTGGAATCTATGGGTTTGTATAATTTCAGAATCTCTTCTTTTGTAATTAAATACGATGATTTCATCTAAGTCTCTTTGTTAGTGTTATTTTTTAAACACATAGAATCATAGTTTTCTTGCTGAGAAAAGGCGTTTCACTTATTTAAACAAACATAGCTCATTTGCAAAACATGATTTTATATATGAATCAATTAATATCATTCATCTAATAAAATTACGTAAAAATTTGAAATGATGATTGTTCTTTTGAAACTGTTAGCCCTAGCCCTGATTACTTCACCATATTTTTATTTTTTATAGGAGTTCAGTGAACTTCGTTTGTAGCGGCATCCTTTTTGTTTTTTCTTTAAAAACAAAAAGATATAGCGGATAGCAGGAAATAGCTCCTAATTATTGCGAAATTTATAATTTAAGACATTCAAATTTGATATTTTTTGAATAGATTTGCAAAACAATTTTATAAAACAACACAATGAAAAATACTGCGCTTACGCACATACATGAAGGTTTAGGAGCGAAAATGCTTCCTTTTGCTGGTTATAATATGCCTATTACTTATGAAGGGGTTAATGCTGAACACGAAACGGTTCGTAACAGCGTAGGAGTTTTTGACGTTTCGCATATGGGTGAATTTTTGTTGACAGGTCCAAATGCTTTGGCTTTGATTCAAAAGGTGACTTCAAACGATGCGTCTACTTTGACAATTGGAAGAGCGCAATATTCTTGTCTTCCAAATAATGAAGGCGGAATTGTTGATGATTTGATTATTTATAAAATGAAAGAAGAGCAGTATTTACTAGTTGTAAATGCTTCGAATATTGAAAAAGACTGGAACTGGATTTCTTCTCACAATGATTTGGGAGTTGATATGAAGAATATTTCTGAAGACTATTCTTTATTGGCGATCCAAGGTCCAAAAGCGGTTGAAGCTATGCAGGCTTTGACTTCTGTAAATTTATCTGAAATTGCTTATTATCATTTTGAAGTTGGTGATTTTGCTGGAATTGAGCATGTAATTATTTCTGCTACAGGCTATACTGGTTCTGGCGGATTTGAAATTTACTGTAAAAACAATGAAGTAGAACAAGTTTGGAATAAAGTTTTTGAAGCTGGAGCATCTTACGGAATTAAACCAATTGGTCTTGCAGCTCGTGATACTTTACGTCTTGAAATGGGATTCTGTCTTTACGGAAATGATATTAACGATACCACTTCTCCTCTTGAAGCTGGTTTAGGATGGATTACGAAATTCACAAAAGATTTCACCAATTCGGAAGCGCTTAAAAAACAAAAAGAAGCTGGTGTTACAAGAAAATTAGTTGCTTTTGAAATGCAAGAGCGTGCTGTGCCAAGACATGATTACGAAATTGTTGATGGTTCTGGAGCAGTAATCGGAATTGTAACTTCTGGAACTATGTCTCCTTCTATGAATAAAGGAATTGGTTTAGGATATGTAACCGTTGCAAACAGTGCGGTTGACAGCGATATTTTTATTAGAATTAGAAAAAATGATGTTCCTGCAAAAGTGGTTAAATTACCGTTTTACAAGAAATAAGTTTTGACATTATAGTTTAAAAATGCGTTACGATTGTAACGCATTTTTTTTTCTTCAAAATAGGCAAATTCGAGTTAAATTATTTGATGTGCGTTCGTTTAACGATTAAAAACTTTTCATTGTCGATATTTTGCTAAAAAACCTACAATTTGTAAAAAATTTAGTGTAACTTTAATCATGAACCCATGAATTTCCATTTATGAAAAAGATTTCACTACTCCTTTTTTTGCTGACATCAACTATATCCATTGGTCAGAACAGCGCAGAAACTTGTGAAATATTAAACAAAATAAATGCGCTTATTCAGGCAGAACACTTACGACCAAAACCTGTTGATGACAGTCTTTCTGTGTTTGTTTTTGACAATCTTATTAACGAACTGGATCCTTCACGAAATATCTTCTTCAAGAGCGAATACGACGAATTGGCTCAGAAATACCGTTACAATCTCGATAATTTAATTTTAAAGAACGACTGCAGTTTTCTTACCGACATTAAAGCTACTTACATCAACGGCCTTTTACGCACTAAAAAAGTTTTAGAAAAAATTCAGACCATTCCGATTGATTATACAAAGAAAGATACCATCCGTTTTTATAAAAAATCTTTTGCTTTTTATTTGAAGAAAGAAGACTTAGAAAAGGTTTGGGTGAAAAAGTTGCGCTATCAAATCTTAGATGATATTGTTGAAACGAGCGATAATCTCGATTCTTTAAAAACCAATTTCAAATCTATTGAACAAGCTTCTAAAAATCAAATCCTTACAAATGAAATCTGCCGTTTTAATTCGCTAATAGACTCTAATACCAAACAAGAAGAAAAACTATATAATTTCTTCTGCACCTATTTTGACCCTCATACGGCTTATTTTAGCGATGATTCTAAAACGAGTTTTGTTGCTTCTTTGTCCAAAGAACATTTATCGCTTGGAATGACGGTAAACCTCAACGAGAAAAACGAAATTATTATCGATGAGGTAGATCCGAACGGACCGGCTTATCAAACAGGACAGATAAAAAAAGGCGATCAGATTATTTCGATTTCCAATCAGAAAGAAACACTTCAAGTTTCTTGTGCTTCTTTGGAGTCTATATCATCCATGATTTTATCTGAAAACAACAAGCATATTACGCTTACTTTAAAACGCAATTCGGGCAAAAATTTTGATGTTTATATTGAAAAACAAATGATGAAAGATGAAGAAAACTCTGTTTTCAGTTTCATCATTGGTAAAGACAGTAAAATTGGATATATAAAAATTCCGAGTTTTTATGCCGATCTTGATGGCAACAGCAGAAAAGGCTGTGCAGATGATGTTGCCAGAGAAGTTATCAAACTGCAAAGAGACAGCATACAAGGACTTGTTATTGATCTTATTGACAATGGTGGCGGCTCTATGGAAGAAGCTATAAAACTAGCTGGAATGTTTGTAGATTACGGTCCGCTTTCTATTGTAATTGACAACAAGAAAGAGAAATCTGTAATTAACGATCCGTTTAAAGGTGTTATTTATAGAGGCCCAATTGTAGTTTTGGTAAATAGCAATACGGCTTCAGCAAGCGAGTTTTTTGCTTCTATTATGCAAGATTATAACCGTGCGCTTTTGCTAGGAAGCAATACCCTCGGAAAAGCCACAATGCAGACTATTCTTCCGCTTGAAGAAGATAAAAATACCGATTTCTTAAAAATTACAATCAATAAATTTTACAGGATTACGGGCAAAAGTCATCAATATATCGGCGTAAAGCCAGATGTTGTGCTACCTGAATTTTACGAAGATATTTACCAAAAAGAAAGCGACTTCCCGACAGCGATAAAAAATGACAGCATCGAACCGTTCTTAAAATACAAGACGTATGTAAAACGAAATTTGATAGACAAAATTGCTAAAAACAGCTCGGCGAGATTATCAGACAATTATTTTTTCAATAACATAAAAAAGATTAACCTTAAAATAGATCAGATTGTGAATGCTCCTAAAGCCGAAATTCCAATGACATTAGATTCGGTTTTCAAGCAGAAAAAGACATTAGGTGCACTTTGGACAGAGATCAATACTTTTAATGATGAAAATAATCCGCTTGATGTGTACAATTCTAGCGTTAATCAGTTTCTTCTAGGCGCTTATCCAAATGATAAAACGATTAATCAATATCAAATGGATAATCTTAAAACCAATCCGTACCTCAACGAAGCCGTAAATATCATTAATGAGTTTAATGGAATTAGTAAATAATGGTTTTGTTTCAGGTTTCAGGTTAACTGCATGAGATTTTTTTACCGCAAAGTGCGCTAAGGTTTACGCAAAGCACACAAAGAAATTTTTAAGTTAAGGCACAAAATAAAAAAGTTCCCAAAGCTATATAAATAAAACTTTGCGAACCTTGCGTAAACCTTAGCGTACTTTGCGGTTAAACTCAACACAAACTAAATAACTTGAAACCTAAAACCTGAAACAAAAAAGAACAATTTTGTTTTTGTAAAAATTAGGAAAACCTTATTTTTGCATCACAAAACTAAAAATTAGAAATGGGAAGAGCGTTCGAATTTAGAAAAGGAAGAAAAATGAAACGTTGGTCTGCAATGGCCAAAACGTTTACCAGAATTGGTAAAGATATCGTAATGGCTGTTAAAGAAGGTGGACCAAACCCAGATGCCAATTCTAGATTAAGAGCTGTTATACAAAATGCGAAAGCTGCCAATATGCCTAAGGACAATGTGGAGCGCGCGATTAAAAATGCAAGTAATAAAGATACTGCTAACTATAAAGAAATTTTGTTTGAAGGATACGCTCCTCACGGAATTGCAATCTTAATTGAAACTGCTTCTGATAACAATAACAGAACTGTAGCTAATATTCGTAGTTATTTCAACAAATGCAACGGAACAATGGGAACTCAAGGTTCTGTTGAGTTTATGTTTGACCATACTTGCAACTTCAGAATTGCAAAAGATGGTATCGACGCTGAGGAATTAGAATTAGAACTAATCGATTTTGGTGCTGAAGAGGTTTTTGAAGACGAAGACGGAATCTTAATCTATGCTCCTTTTGGAAGTTTTGGTGCTTTGCAGAAAGAATTAGAAAACAGAGGTTTAGAAATCCTTTCTTCTGGTTTTGAGCGTATTCCGCAAATCACTAAAGAATTAACGGAAGCTCAAATCGCTGATGTTGAAAAATTAATCGAGAAAATCGAAGAAGATGATGACGTTATGAACGTTTATCATACCATGAAAGAAGAATAGTCTTTCTATCAAATATATTAAAAAAAGCTCTGGATTTTTCTGGAGCTTTTTTATTTTAGGAAATTTACCTCTAATTCAAATAAAAAATTATATTTGCTACTATCAGATATAAACTAACTTAAATCTTAATTTATGCAATCATCAAAATTTATGAAATTTGCTGTAATAGCACTTGTAATCTTATTTATTGTGATTAGTGTTATTAGCTAAAAAAAAATATAAGTCTTTTGATTTTCAGAAGACTTTTTTATTTCAAGACAAATTCTCTAAATGAAACTAATACAAAACTTCTACTGCATTCAATCTGTAAATTTTGAAAACGATATTGAAGGAATAAGTTCAATAAAAACAGAATTGATAAGACCTTCCATAAAAATATTAGAAGTAGAATATTCAGAGAAAAAAAACTATAGAAAAAGGTTAGTTGGCGATTTATCTGGAGATTCTCATGAATATTTTTCATTAGAAGAATTATTGTTTTTATCCAAAACATACGGATTTGAAATCGAAGAGAGCATCTATTCAAAAGGATATTATTACAGCGTTTTAAAAATACATAAACTATATGATGTTCCAGGCTATATTACTTTAATGGAATTGGATGAAAAAGAATATCTAATGGTTGAATTTAACCGTTGGCAATTTGATCATCAGCCTAGAGGAGCCGGAGAAGATAGTTTGGGAGAAGATGTAACTTATATTCTTGGAATTTGGGAATCTCCATTACTGACAGATGAAATAATTGCAAAAATAAAAAGGCGATAATTAAAAGTCAGACTACTCAATTATGACCAAAATTTCAATTATAAAAAAAATACAATTAGGTGGCGAAAGATCGTTTCCAATTGAATCTCCTGATTCTGAAGTATATTTTAATTTCTACTGCGGAAACGGAGGAACAAAGCATGAAGTTATTATTTCTTTTAAAAACTCTAATTTTTTAAGCTCATTAATCGAAACTGGTTTGATAACAAATCATGATTTAGCCCAAAACAATATAGTTAAACTAGAATATTTGGAGGATCAAAACGCAGTATTTTCATTTAGATATCAGATTTGCAATTTCAAAGATTGCCAGAACACTTATCTTTTAATTTTTGATGTTCATGAAAATAGAGGTTATTATGGCTTTTTTATACATGGGGTTTTACAGATAGAAAAAATAATTATTGAATAGTTTATGGATAAAAAAGAGCTTTTTAAAGACGCACTTATCAATGCAGGATGGTATGAAGGAAGAAACATAAAAAATGAAATTGAAAATAATCCTCTTTATAAAATACTTCCTCCTAAGATTCAAGATTTTTACTGTGAATTTGGCGGTTTGACGCTTCATGCTGAAAACAGCCTAGAAACAATGATTATCAATATAGATCATTTTAGAAATGAAAAAGTTGTAGAATGCAATAATTTTGAAACTTACAGAATAAATGATGAAATTGATTTTGAAAATGATGATTTGGAGTATTATTATTCAACATTAATTGGTACACAATTGTATTATGTTGCTGGATTAATCGAAAATAACTCAGTCCATATGGATGAAAATGGCAATTTTTATATCATAGACTTTATCCCCCAATTTACTTGGGTTTCAGATAATGCTTTTGAAGCTCTTACTAAAATAGTAGTAGGTTCAGCATATATGTACATTTTTAATGAGCACACTATGAAATGGATGCCTCCTGCTGGCAAAGAATTACCTCACCCTCTGCCTATTAATCCATTGTTTAAAGATAATCCTTGGGGTTAATGGACAAAATTGCTTCAATCAATATTATTTACATGAACTCAAAACCATGATCCAACTAAATAAAATAGAGAATTTAGATCCTCATAAAAATTTAAACAAGAAAATAGAATTTGTTTTTATTGGCTGGGAAGAACCAAATAAAGGGCAGGAATTATCCTATTATATCCTATTGATTGATCAAATAGATAAAACCAAAGAATTGTTTTCATCAGATACAATTCAATGTGTTATAAACAAAAAAATTGAAACAGAACATCCTACTAAAAACTTTGCATTTATTCCTAACAAAGATTTTATTTTATTGAATACAATAGACTTCACTAAAACGATCTTAAAAGTATATTTTAGAGAAAAAGGAAAGACATTTGAGGACAGCTTGGTTGGAAGTTTCTTTTATCCAGAAAATCATTTACTAATCAACAAAAGAAGTTTAGTGATAACTGATCTTCAAACTTTGGAAAGTAAAAAAATAAAGTTTGAAGAAGATGTTGCTATCGAATGGGCATATTTCATTAATTCAAAACAAATACAAGTTATTCAAGCTTTTTCTAATATCTGCTTTGTATATGATTTGGAAGAACAGAAAATTATAGAGAAAAGAAATATTGCAAATGAATCTCTTTATCCTAATATCTTTAGATGGATTTACAGAGGACAAGAATACCAATACAATCAATTGCAAATGGAACTGATTCAGAAAATAGAGAATAAATTTATTAGCACCTACTTCAAAAATGACTGATATATTGAACAAAGTGAAATTTCATTTCCATTCGATTTTGAAGAAAAGAGAAATTGACACTAGAATAAGTCAAAAACTTACTGATGAAGAAATCTTAATTATCTCGCAAGTTGGATTACCGAATGGTATTTTGGATTTTCAATTTACTGATGATATTTATGCATTATCAGAATCAGAAATTGTAATTGGAAAGACGCTTTCTAATTGTAATCTCATTTTAGATCTAGAATCCAGAAAAATAAAAAGAGAGGACCAACTTTTTATTTCGAAATCGCTTACAAACTTAATATTTCAGCTTTATACGTATGATCGTTTATGGACAAATGAGATTCCGCAACAAAAGTTTGGTCACTATCGAGAAGATTCAAATCATAAGAAATATGCAAATTTTTTAGAAACAGAATTGCTAAAAATAGACAAAGATATTTTAAAAAGCGATAACGGATTGTGGGTATCTTTAATAGAAGATATTGAATTCGGCATTGTTGGCTAAAATAATCAAGCAATGAAAAGGTATGATAAAACTAAAAAAAACTTCCTTTCAATAAAAAATTGACGCTTTATAAATCTTAATATTATAAAAACCTAAATAATATCCTAAAAAAACACAGAATCATAATGGCGCTAAATGATATTGAATTAGAAAGGCTTAAGTTGACTGTTAAAAAAGCAAGTGAAGAGCTCGGAACAAAAGAATTGGTATATTTTTCCGAATGGGCTTATTTTCTCCCAAGTCATACGCTTAAAATGAATGAAGTATCTCTTCCTGAAAAATATGATATTCCTACTGGCTGGAATGGTTTTGGAACTGATGATCTTGAGAAATTAGAAAAAGTTGGATTTCTAGTAAAAACTTTTGAATGGGAAGAAGAGTCATTTACATTTGAAAAAATTATAAAATACCTCATCGTAGAACAATGAATTCAAAAAACGAATTAGAAAAAACTTTCAATTACCTTTTTTTTGACGGCTTAAAACTGTATAAAGTAGCCAATCAATACTATGATTGGTTTAGTTCTGATGATTACGCTATTTGGACTAATTCGTATGTAGAATTAAACCATAAAAGAATTTATATTATTAAAGAAAATGTAAAGGTATTATCGACCTTTAGATTCTACACTAAGGAAGAACTCGAATCAATATCTTCAAAATATAATTTTCAAATCAAAGAAGAAGATGGTGTTTATTATGCTTTTACAGAAGCTCACAACTCTAGACAATTTGAAATTTCAGAAAACAATGAACTAATTGTTATTTACTGCACCAATGGAAGTTATGCGCCTGAAAGCATTTTCATTTATGGAGTTTATGAAAAATAGAAAATGACCCTAAATTATTTGAACTCATTTTAAACTAGGCCTAAAAATAGCTAAAGATAACATTTCGACTATATTTGCAACACCTCAAATAAAATTAAAAAATGCAAACCTCAAAAATCACCCGAATTGCTGTCGTAGCACTAGTACTTTTATTCTTAGTATTAAGTGTAATTAGTTGCAGTACACATACACATGTTCATAACCACCCTGCTCCATCTGGCAAAAAAATGCCACCAGGACAAGCCAAAAAAATGAATGGAGATAAAAGTGCAAAAGCTTACGCTCCAGGTCAGCAGAAAAAGAGATAATTTACAAGCCTTCTGAAATTCAGAAGGTTTTTTTTTATTTTTATTCCAATTTGTAAATAACTCAATTACGAAAGTAAATTCCATTTTCCGCAAAAATGATAAATAATGAAGTATAAATTTGAAAAATATAATTACTTTGATGAAAGAGATAATCTTAACAAATCGACAGCACTAATAGTAATTGAAAATGAAGAGCAATATGGAGAGTATTTCTACACAGAAATTAAAAATTTAGAACTGCATTATTTAGAAGAAATTGTTAATTCTCTTCAGCAAGTTTTATCGGGTGATTTACAGCAATATGATTTTGGATATGAAGTTTACTCTATTGATTGCAATAAACGCATTTCATCTATCATTGACACCTATAATGATTGGAAAAGCATTATTGAGCTTCCAACACAAGAAATCTATGAATTCCTTAGAGATTGGAAACATTATTTAAATGAGAACCAATTATTGCCATAACTATAAGAATATATGCTCAAATGAAAATAAAGGCTATCATTTAAAACAACAATTATTTCTTAGAACCATTAATAACCTTAATCAAATAAGTCCCTTCGGGCAAGTCAGTTATATTAGAAGCATTAGCGCTCATTATTTGCTTTCCTTGTGAAAAAACTTCAATAATTTTACCACTTTTGTTTGTTTCAGCTGAAGCCGCGGGAGCTACAGTCTTTGCAGGCATAGGTGCTGCAACAGCTTTTTTTGATGCATTTGAAGTGGCGGGACTTGAGACAGGTACGCTTTCCGGTATTGGTGCACCACTTGGTTTAGAACTATTATATGCTTCCCTCACCTGTTCGTCTGTCATAGCAACGCTATACAATCTTAAATCGTCAATATCTGCATTGATACTCGTTGAGGTATTCAATTTTCCAAGATTTAAAATATAACCTTTTGCTGCACGCTGAATTCCTTCGGCAGATTTCAGCAATTCGCCATTACGATATATTTTTGATATATTCCCATCATACGTGATGCTGTACATATACCACGTTTCTTTTACTAAAGGGACAGAAACAATTACATTATTGGCATCTCCCCATCCTACCAAACTCAAATCTGAATTGCTTCCAGATGCAGGCTGCTGCACTAATCCAAAATATTGTCCGTTCACTGCTGCACCGTAACCCAAAATATAATTCGGAATATTTACCGCATTAAATTTTACCCAAACCGATATTGTTTTGGGTTTATTATCTTGAGGAAGCTCTCCCACTACTGCCTGATAAGCTTTATTGGTAAGTCTTAAAGCACTTTTAGGACTTCCCATTCTGTCATTTACAAAAAGCGGTGTGCCTAAAAACGAAATCGTATTATCGGCACTGTTCAAACTTCCATTGAAATTAAATTCCTGTACCGGATTTTGCGCGTTAGCAGTTAAAAAATTTACAAACATTAAAGTGAGTAATATTTTTTTCATAATATTAGCTTTTATCAGAATAGTTTTGGTTTAGGGCAAATAGCAACTGACTGTAAAATTTAAATTCTTTAGATTTACAGTTCTAAAATTTCGTTTATTATTTTTAGAAAATTTGTTAAAACTATAATTAAAATTCAGCATCTCCAAACAATTCCTACATACAAATGCATAATTCTCACAAAAATACCTTATAGCTCAAATAACCGCTTCTTACAATTGCTTCAAGCGCACTTCAGTTTATCCATAATATTGAGTAACATTAAAAACAGTATTTTTTTGGGATTCTATCTTACATTACGTTTTTATTTCTAACTTTAGCATTACAAGCTGGAAATCAAAGAAATAAACCTAGACATGAAGAAAATTTTACTCTTATTTTTTCTTTTATTTTTCTTAAAAATCACTGCACAGATTTCTGACACTCTTGTATTGAAAAACAATGATATTATTGTAGGTGAAATAAAAACCATGAATAAAGGCATTGTACAGATTGAAACCGATTACAGCAAAGACGATTTTAAATTAGAATGGAAATACGTTAAAAGCATTGGATCAGAAAGAGTTCATATCATTAATCTTTCTAACGGTAATTTATTAAACGGAAAAATTACCAAAATCAAAACTCCTAATAAATGTGAAATCACCAATGTAGAAACGCAAACCAAAACCATTGTTAATCTTACCGATATTGTACGTATAAAACCCGTTGATGATAGTTTTTGGCACAGACTCGATGCCAGCTTTGATGCCGGAATCAAATTAACCAAAGCGCAAAGTTTACAGCAACTAACAATAAACGTAAATTTAGGCTACACTGCAAAAAAATGGTATGGAACTGCTATGTTTAAACAAATTCAATCGATACAAGATGATAGTGATCCTATACGAAGAATTGATACCGATGTTAGTTATGTACATCTACTACCAAAGGATTATTTTATTCCGCTATCGGTCGTGACTTTAAAGAATACAGAACAGGATATTGATCTCCGTGTTGTTTCAAAAGCAGGTTTCGGAAAATATATCATTCATAGCAACAAAAAATACTGGGGAATCGCTTCTGGATTGTCTTTTAACCACGAGCGCTTTACAGAAACTCCAGAACCAAATAAAAGTTTGGAGTTATTTTTAGGCAGCGATCTTAACTTATATGATATTGGCGATTTTAGCATTCAGTCTAAAGTAACCTTCTTTCCTAGCTTAACAGAAAGCAAAAGGATTCGTACCGATTTTTCTGTTGATACTAAATACGACTTGCCACTAGATTTTTTTATTAAACTTTCTTTTGTTTACAACTACGATAATAAACCAAAGCCAGGAGCATCTAAAGATGATTATGTGTTTCAGACCACTTTTGGATGGAAATTAGACTAAAAAAAAGCCTCCTGAATACAGAAAGCTTTCCTTACTATTCCAAAAACTCAATTGCTTGCGCAATAAAAAAAACTAACTAACATTTAAAAACTAAAAAACCATTTATTTTGAGGTAATTTTTTTTGATGGAGTACTGGTAATTTTTAATAAATAAGTCCCTTCTGGAAGATCGCTTATATTCGTTGCATTACTACCCATTAACTTTTGCCCTTGCGAATAAACCTCTACACTTTTTGTTGTTCCACTAACATCGCCCGAAGCAATAATAGTTTGATTTGTTTTTGTTTTTACTGCCGATTTAACTGTTTTAGCCTCTGCAACTGCTGCTACAAGCAAATTAGAAACCTTTTCGCTCTCATATAATTCATTTACTTGATCTGGGGTCAGCGCTATATTATAAATCTTTAAATCGTCTATATCAGCATTAATTCCTACAATCGTATTAATTTCGCCCAATCTAAAAATGTTTCCATTAGTAGATCTTGCCATACCCTCGAGATATTTCAATAATTTACCATCGCGATATATCTTAGAAGTAGTTCCTTCATAGGTAATAGTATAATTGTACCAAATATTCTTTTCAAGCGGTGTAGATACAATAACATCATTAGAAACGCCCCAGGCAGCCAAACTTAAATCGGAGTTAGAAGAAGTTGTTCCTTGCTGTAATAATCCGCAATATTGTGCACTAAGAGGGTTTCCGTAGCCCCAAATATAGTTTGGATTAGAAATAGTATTGAATTTAACCCAAATGCTAATTGTTCTAGCAGTCTTTCCTTGAGGCAGGTTATCAATTACAGCTTCTAAAGCTTTATTATTTAATCGTTGAGCTCCTTTTACAGCTCCTGCTCTGTCAGCTACAAAATTGTCTGTTCCGATAAAAGAAATTGTATTTGCCGTATTGTTTAAAGTTCCATTAAAGTTAAATTCCTGAATCGGTGTTTGAGCGTTCGCATTCAAATAACTTACAAACAATACTGTTAGTAGTAATTTTTTCATAATAGTAGATTTTAGGGATTAAACAACTATGTTGTTTTAATACCTCAAAACTAGATGATTATGGTTCAGATAGAAAAAATTTCCGACAACTTACCAAAATACTCGTTCAAATAACGTTTTTTATGCATTTCATCTATAAAAAGTTATTTTTCAAAACTCAAAAATTTTATTAAAACTTTAAATTAAATTCACAAATATTAATAATTTCTTACGTATAAATACGGTATAATCAATAAAATAATAAATTTCAACTTTTGTATTTTTGCTTAATTACTGAAAAAGAAGCAACAAAAAAAACTCCATTCGAAAATTACGAATGGAGTTTTTATATGAATGGAAAGTACTATATTACTTTACGAATTCAATTTTTTGAGCTTCTTCTTCATTAACACTATCAAAGAAACCTTGCTCGTTCATCCAGTCATCGCTGAATACTTTACTCATGTAACGAGAACCATGATCTGGGAAGATAGCAATAATATTACTGTCTTTTGTAAATTCTCCTTCTTCGGCATATTGCTTAATAGCTTGCATTACTGCTCCAGAAGTATATCCAACAAATAAACCTTCTTTTCTAGTAATCTCTCTAGCAGAGTGAGCACTTTCTTCGTCGGTTACTTTTATGAATTTATCAATAATATCAAAATCTGTAGCCGATGGAATTAAGTTTTTACCAAGACCTTCTATGCGGTAAGGGTAAATTTCTTTGCTATCGAATTCTTTTGTTTCGTGGTATTTTTTCAATACAGATCCAAAAGCATCAACTCCTAGAATTCTAATATTTGGATTTTTTTCTTTTAAAAATTTTGCAGTTCCAGAGATAGTTCCTCCTGTTCCGCTGCAAGCAACTAAGTGCGTAATTTGTCCTTTTGTTTGTTCCCAAATCTCTGGACCTGTAGTGTTATAATGAGCATCAATATTTAACTGATTGAAATATTGATTAATGTAGACCGAACCTTTTGTCTCTTCGTGCAAACGTTTTGCTACATTATAATAAGATCTTTCATCATCTGCAGAAACGTGAGCCGGACAGACATACACTTTGGCGCCTAAACTTCTCAACATGTCAATTTTATCTTTAGATGATTTTGAACTTACAGCCAAAATACAATTGTAACCTTTAATAATGCTTACCATTGCTAAACTAAATCCTGTATTACCAGATGTTGTTTCGATAATGGTATCTCCCGGAGATAGAATTCCTTTTCTTTCGGCTTCTTCAATAATATATAGTGCTATTCTATCTTTTGAGGAATGACCTGGGTTGAAAGCTTCTACCTTTGCGTAGAAATTTCCTTCTAACTCTTCGGTAATTTTATTTAGCTTAATAAGGGGGGTGTTTCCTATTAACTCTAAAACATTATTATAAGCAGTTATTTCTTCTTTCATAAAAAAATAGTTAATCAAAGGTCTTTTCTAAATTAACCTTGATAGGTTGCAAATTTAACAAAAAATTTCTAATTAGCTTTTAATTTTTTCTAAATCTAATAAAAAACTAAATTCTTTTGCTAAGTCTTTTAAAGCCTCAAAACGTCCCGAAGCCCCGCCATGACCTGCATCCATGTTGGTATCTAAAAACAAAAGTTTATTATTTGTTTTCAAATCTCGCAATTTTGCAACCCATTTAGCTGGCTCCCAATATTGTACCTGCGAATCATGAAGACCAGTAGACACATACATATTAGGATATTCTTGTGCTTTTACGTTATCGTAAGGCGAATACGACAACATATAATCGTAATATTCTTTCTTGTTTGGGTTCCCCCATTCGTCATACTCTCCAGTTGTAAGCGGAATGCTGTCGTCCAACATCGTGGTAATTACGTCTACAAAAGGCACCTGAGCGATAACGCCATTATACAATTCAGGAGCTTCATTTACAATTACTCCCATTAAAAGTCCTCCGGCAGATCCTCCTTCAGCATAAAGATGTTCGGGAGAAGTATACTTTTGGTCTATTACAAATTTAGAGCAATCGATGAAATCTGTAAAGGTATTTTTCTTTTTTAACAGTTTTCCGTCTTCATACCATTGTCTTCCCAAGTCCTCGCCTCCTCTGATATGCGCAATAGCATAAACAAATCCGCGGTCTAAAAGCGACAATCTTGTCGAAGAAAAGTACGTATCCATCGTAATTCCATACGAACCGTATGCGTAAAGCAACAACGGATTTTTACCATTTTTCTCCAATCCTTTTCTGTAAACCATCGAAATAGGCACTTTTACGCCATCTCTTGCTGTTGCCCAAACTCTTTCTTCTATATAATTGTTCTTATCAAATTTCCCTCCTAAAACCTCTTGTTCTTTCAAGATTTCTTTGGTTTTAGTCTTCATATTAAAATCAATTACAGAAGACGGAGTTGCCAATGATTGATAACTGTAACGCAAAATATCGGTATCAAAATCAACATTTGTTGTCGTGTACGCATTATACGTTTCACTGCCAAAAGGAAGATAATAATCTGGCTCATCGCCCCAAGGCATAATCCTAATATGATTTAATCCGTTAGAACGTTCTTCTACGACTAAATAGTTCTTAAAGATTTCAATATCTTCCAACAAAACATCTTCTCTATGCGGAATAAGATCTACCCAGTTTTTCTTTCCTGTTTTACCTTCAGGCGTTTTCATCAATTTAAAATTGGTCGCCTTATCTTTATTGGTTAGAATATAAAAAGAATCTTCATAATGAGAAATACTGTATTCTAACCCGCGTACACGAGGCTGAAAAACTGTAAATTCTCCATCTGGATTACTTGAGTTTAGAATTCTATATTCTGTTGTCAAAGTACTTCCAGAACCAATAACAATATATTTTCTTGATTTTTCTTTACTGATTGACACATTAAAAGTATCATCAATTTCATCAAAAACCAAAACATCACTTTCAGATGCTGTATTTAATTTATGTCTAAAAACCTTATCGGCTCTCAACGTAACTTGATCTTGTCTTACATAAAAAATAGTACTGTTGTCATTTGCCCACACTGAAGCGCCTGTAACATTTTCTATTTTATCTGCTAAGATTTCACCAGTCTCTAAGTTTTTTACTTGAATCGTATAAATTCTTCTTCCAACAATATCTACTCCAAAACTAGCAAATTTGTTATCTGGACTAATGCTTAAACCACCTAATTTGAAATAAGCGTGTCCTTTTGCCATTTCGTTACAATTAAAAAGAATTTCTTCTTCGGCAGAAAGGCTTCCTTTTTTTCTTGCAAAAATTGGATAATCCTGCCCTGTTTCGAAACGTGTAATATAAAAGTATCCATTATAAAAATAAGGAACAGAAGAGTCGTCTTCTTTAATCCTTGCTTTCATCTCTTCAAACAGACTATCTTTCAAATTTTGGGTATGAGAAGTCATGCTTTGGTAATAAGCATTCTCCTTATTTAGATAATCAATTACTTCAGAATCCTCTCGGTTATTAAGCCAGAAATAGTTGTCAATTCTAACTTCTTTATGTTTTTTTAATGTCTTTGGAATTATTTTAGCCTTTGGGGCCGATATATCATTTTGCATTTATTAAGCATTAATTTTTAAATATGAAGACGCAAAAATAGCACAAACCCAACAGAACAGAATTAATTTTTTCTTAAATTATTCTATTGAATTCACACAGCAATATAGTAATTTTGTCTGAAATAATTTAAAAAATCAACAAAAATGGATTTAATGGGAATGATGGGCAAACTTAAAGAAACCCAGCAAAAAATTGAAGATACTAAAAAGCGCTTAGATACTGTTTTGATTGATGAACAAAGCGCTGACGGATTATTAAAAGTTACTATCACTGCTAGTAGAAAAATAAAATCACTTTCTATTGATGATTCTCTTTTAGAAGATAAAGAACAATTGGAAGATTATTTAATTGTAACGTTAAATAAAGCTATAGAAAAAGCAACAAGTGTAAATGAAAGAGAATTAGACGCCGTAGCTAGAATGGATATGCCGTCTATTCCTGGAATGGATAATTTGTTTAAATAAGAAAGATACAAAGATACAGAGTTGCAAAGATACAAAGGTTTCTTTTCTTACCTTAAAAATAAAAAAAGACGCAATATGCGTCTTTTTTTTATAAACTTTGTTACTCTGAACCTTTGTCACTTTGTCACTTTCTCTAAAACTTCGAAAGCGTATCAATTACATACGTATGCATTACTTCTTTATAATCTAAATGCGTTACAATACGAAGTTTATTATGCCCTAAAGAACTTATTAATATATTTTTCTGTTTTAATTTTTCGATTAACAATTGGTCGCTGTAACCTTCTGCAAGCGAAAAAATCAAAATATTGGTTTCAACGGGTTCAATAGATGCAATCCAAGGTTTTGTGCTTAAGACCTTTGCAATTTCTTTCGCTCTGCGATGATCTTCTGCCAATCTTTCAATATTGTGAGCCAAAGCATATAATCCTGCTGCTGCCAAATAACCCACTTGACGCATTCCCCCGCCTAATATCTTCCTGATTCTCAACGCTCTGTGAATATCAGCTTTACTTCCAAGCAGTACAGAACCAATTGGAGCGCCTAACCCTTTAGACAAACAAACTGAAATGGTATCGAAAATTGCCCCAAATTCTCTGGGATTCTGTCTTTTAGCCACTAATGCATTCCAAATTCGAGCTCCATCTAAGTGAAACTTCAAATTATGAGCATCACAGACTTTTTTTATCTCTCTTAAATCTTCTAATTCATAACAAGCTCCACCACCTTTATTGGTCGTATTTTCTACACAAACCAAACTGGTTAACGGACTATGATAAAACTCCGGATCGTTTATTGCGGCTTTTACTTGCGCAGCAGTTATCATTCCGCGATTTCCATCCAATAAACAGCAAGAAACACCGCTATTAAAAGAAACTCCTCCACCTTCATAATGATAAACATGAGCATATTTATCTGCAATTAATTGTTCTCCAGGCTGCGTGTGCAGTTTAATTGCAGTCTGGTTTGCCATAGTTCCAGACGGAAAAAAAAGTCCAGCTTCCATACCAAAAAACTCTGCTGTTCTGTTCTCTAATTCAATCACCGTTGGGTCCTGTTTGTATACATCATCGCCGACATGAGCGTTAAACATATACTGAAGCATCTCATAAGTAGGCTTTGTTATGGTATCGCTGATTAAATTTATTTCCATATTCTAAAAACTATATCTTATTTTTGTATGCAAAATTACGTATTACAAATAGTTATTCTTGGCAAGTTTAATAAAATTTAACTCGCTCGTTTCTATAGACCAAATTAACGTAATAATTCTAAAAAACATATAAAAACCTATTAATTAATTTATGACAACAGCCGAACAAGTAAAAGGTATTGTGGAGCGCCTTGGTGCGTTGAGGAGGTATCTTTGACGTCGATGCTAAACTAATCGAGATTGCAAACGAAGAAGAAAAAACTTTCGCTCCTGATTTTTGGAACAATCCAAAAGAAGCAGAGAACATTGTAAAAAACCTTCGAAACAAGAAAAAATGGATTGAAGATTATGACAAAGCCGTATCACTTACAGAAGAATTACAGCTGGCTTATGATTTTTACAAAGAAGGAGAACTTTCTGTAGACGAATTAGATGAACAATATGAAGCGGCACAAGCACATATCGAAAATATCGAATTCAAAAACATGCTTTCTGATGAAGGCGACAGTTTAAGTGCGGTAGTTCAAATTACTGCAGGAGCTGGCGGAACTGAAAGTTGCGATTGGGCAGGAATGCTGATGCGTATGTATATGATGTGGGGAGAAAGCTATGGTTATAAAATCAAAGAGCTTAACTTTCAAGAAGGCGACGTTGCTGGAATAAAAACCGTAACTTTAGAATTCGAAGGAGATTACTCTTTCGGGTATTTAAAAGGAGAAAATGGTGTTCACCGTTTGGTTCGTATTTCGCCTTTTGACAGTAACGCAAAACGTCATACTTCTTTCGTATCGGTTTATGTTTATCCATTAGTTGATGATAGTATCGAAATCGACATTAATCCTGCCGATATCGAAATCACAACTTCTCGTTCGAGTGGTGCTGGTGGACAGAATGTAAATAAAGTTGAAACTAAAGTTCAGTTAGTTCACAAACCAACTGGAATTCAGATTCAATGTTCTGAAACGAGATCTCAACAAGACAACAGACAGCGTGCCATGCAAATGCTTCGTTCTCAGTTGTATGAAATCGAATTAAAGAAACAACAAGCGCAACGTGCTGATATCGAAGCTGGAAAAATGAAAATCGAATGGGGTTCGCAAATTCGTAATTACGTTATGCAACCTTATAAATTAGTAAAAGACGTTCGTACAGGTTACGAAACCAGTGATGTTGACGGTGTAATGAACGGAAATATCGATCCATTCCTTAAAGCCTATCTGATGATGATGGGACAGAAGGAAGAGGAGTAGTATTCAGTGGCAGTGTTCAGTTTTTTTTAGTGTTCACTTGCAGTGAACTTGAAACCTGAAACCTAAAACTTTAAAACAAAAAAGTTATGATAAAATGGGCAGATGTAATTCATTTTACAAATAAAGGAAATCCAACTCCAGACAAAAGAGTGGAGAAAACGGATGAAGAATGGAAACAAATTCTAACTCCAGAAGAATTTCAGGTTACGCGTTTAAAGGGAACTGAAAGATCTTTTAGCTCAGAAATGTGCAGTTTGTTTGAACCTGGAATTTACGAATGTAAATGCTGTGGCACTTTGTTGTTTGATGCCAGCGAAAAGTTCGAATCTGGAACAGGATGGCCCTCTTTTACACAACCCGTAAAAGAAAATGCGGTTGGATATCACGCGGATAGATCTCACGGAATGATTCGCGTTGAAGTAACTTGTAATGTTTGCGATTCGCATTTAGGTCACATTTTTCCTGATGGTCCACCTCCAAGTGGTTTACGCTACTGCATTAACGCAGTTTCTTTATCAAAAATCAAAGAATAATACATCAAAAAGCGGTTCATTAAAACGAATCGCTTTTTTTTTTATTAAACCCTCACTATAAATGATTTAACAAAACAAATGTAAGCGATAACCTAACAATTAAATTATTTATTTTCTATACTAACTTTCCAATTATTCTAAACAAAATACCCAAGCATATATTACTCAGTTTATTAAAAAACCCTCATTAAATTAATACACTGAATGTTAATTTTATAAAAATTACCATCTTATTTTAAACATTTATTAAGAAACGTGAAAAAATAATTAGGTAATTAAAATCTAATTCATTTTATTTGGCAAAAAATAACCCTTTAGTCGATTAAAATTTGTCAATGAGATCCTATTCAATTCAAGAAATTAGCGAAGTTATTAATGGTGTAATTTACGGCAGTACTTCACAAAGCGTAACTGCAACAGAACAATTAGAAAAAGCAACGACTTCGGAAATCTCATTTATCGGAAATAAAAAATACGAAAAATACTGGTCGACATCTAATGCTTCCATTGCAGTTGTAAACGAAGATATTTCAATAGAGCCTGGAGAGAACCGCGCTTTTATAAAAGTAAAAAATGCCGATTTGGCAATGTCACAAATCCTTGCCCTTTTTGCTCCCCCTGCCCCAATCTTTCATAACAACATTCATAAAACAGCCACTATAGACGAAACCGCTATAATTGGTGAAGGCGCTAAAATTGGCGCTGGCTGCTACATTGGCCCAAAAGTAGAAATTGGCGCTAACACCGTAATTTATCCTAACGTGACCATTTTAGACGAATGTACAATCGGAAGAAACACGATTATCTGGTCTGGAACTGTTATTCGCGAACGTTGTCATATCGGAAGCGAATGCATTATTCACCCAAACGCAACAATTGGTGCAGATGGTTTTGGATTTCGTCCTTGTACGGAAAAAGGATTGGTAAAGATTCCGCAAATTGGAAATGTTATCATAGGAAATGGAGTTGAAATTGGCGCAAATTCTTGTGTGGACCGAGGAAAATTCAGCTCTACAATTCTTGGTGACGGATGCAAAATTGATAATTTAGTCCAGATTGGACATAATAGCAAATTAGGCAAGTTCTGCATTATGGCCGGAAACAGTGGTTTAGCAGGTTCTGTAACCTTAGGAAACGGAGTTATTATTGGCGGAAGCGCTTCTATAAAAGACCACACTACAATTGGAGATGGTGCCATAATTGGTGCCGGATCTGGCGTTACCGGAGATGTTCCTGCAGGAAAAACAATGCTTGGGTACCCTGCCGTTGAAGCTCGTGATGCTTTAAAACAATGGGCTTTGCTTAAACAAATGGTTTGCATTCCTAAAAAATAATTCAATTCTATTTATAAAAAAACATCCGCAAAAGCGGATGTTTTTTGTTTTATAAAGCTTCACATTCAAAGCCAATAACTTTCATCAGGAAAATTACTTTTTCGATAATATCATCTTTACATTCAAATCTGAGAATATTATCGCAATCTTCAAGATCAAAATTCCATTTTGAATCTGGAAACAAGCGATTCAGTTTTGGCGTAACTTTCTTCACTTTCGAAATGCTGTCAACATTTGTTTTGAATACAAAAATCATGATTTTACCCGTTTTTAATCTTACTTAAAATTTTAGAATCAATATAAAAAGTACCAAAGGGAATTACACAAGCTAAAAGCACTTTCCATGTTGTAGTTGCAAACTTCCAGTTCTGCTCTACTCCAACGCTTATTGTATTAAATATAAAAAGTAGAAATAAAGCACCATGAATGGTTCCTATTGGCCTGGTAAGAAATGGCATTTCAAAAATATATTTCATGGGCATTGCTATAAAAAGCAAAATCAAAAGTGAAATTCCTTCAAGAAATCCAATAATTCGTAAACGTCCGGTATTGGTCTGAAATAAATTTTTCATAATTATCTAAAATAAGGTCGGTTAGCAAGAGGTGAAAATGGCCACGGAATGGCAATAAAAATGATTATTAAAGCGATAGAAAACCAAATAAGCATGGTTTTAAATTTCTCTTTGTCAGAAAGTTTTCTTTTGGCTAGAGCAGATCCAATTGTTATAAAAATGATCGCTATAAGCATTAATGTAATATGAATAATTCCGAAGAAAGAAGCATCCAGATTTTGAACAGCCTCTTTATAATTTCTCCAGAAGTATTTCACAATCGGACTTTGCACATATACCAATATTCCAAAGAGAAGCTGAATATGAGCAATTGTGGCTGTCCAGTGTCTCAGGAGATTATCCTTTTTTGTAAAAGGAAGTTTTTGAGAATAACCTCTGTAAGCAATGAAAATAGAATACAATAAGCTTACTAATACAAGCCATCTCACAAATGAATGGCCTTCTAAAAGTGTTTGATACATTGTTTTTTGATTTAGACAATGCAAATATATTCAAAAACATACCATTTGGTATGTTTTTGAATATTAATTTTATTTCAAACCATTCAAATAAACATTAAGTTCCTTTAAATAAACTAGATAAGAAGAATTATCGTTCTGAAGTTTCCCGAAATTTCGTATTCCCCAATAACCAGATAAGATAAAAAATGCTACTTGTTCGCCAACAACATCTTTGCGAATTAAACCTGATTCTTTTCCTTTTTCAATTGAATTGATGATAGTTGCCTTCCATAAATCAACCAATTCCGCTAAAGCTTCACTGAATTTAGTATTCCATGGCGTCATTTCCTGAGTAAGATTTCCAACTGGACAGCCGTATTTTACCTGCAGGAAAGGATCTTCGAGCAACAGATACGAAATCATATGATAAAAATCCTCAATCGGATTTTGAGAGGCTTCTGTTGGCTTTATGAAATGTTCCTGCATCGTTGGCTTTAGAATTTCTTCAATAATTGCAACTCCCATTTCATCTTTCGTTTTAAAATGATAGTAGAAAGCACCTTTTGTTACTTGAGTTGTCGCAATAATTTCATCAATACTAGTGGTCTGATAACCTTTGGTATAAATCAATTCAAATGCTTTATGAAGAATAGTAAGTCGTGTATTTGCTGCTTTTGACATAAAAAATACTAATTAGTATGAAATAACAAATTAAAGAAAAATAATTAAGTAATCCTTCTCGCCCTACTTTTGAAAAATACAATGAAAAAACATTTGCAAGCTATTTCTTAAATTCGTGAAGCTACTCATTTATTTCAATTGATTTTGTAAATTAGCCAACACTATTTTATCAAATCAATACTACATCATGGATTTAAACTTCAATAAAAACGAAGATCACAATAAATTACTTCTTTCTGAACTAAAACAAAAATTCGCAAAAGTAAAATTGGGCGGAGGCGAAAAAAGAATCGAAAAACTGCATGCTGAAGGTAAAATGACCGCTCGCGAAAGAATTGCTTATTTATTGGATGAAAATTCTAAAAGTATTGAGATTGGAGGGTTTGCTGGAGAAGGAATGTACCCAGAACATGGTGGCTGCCCTTCTGGAGGTGTTGTGGTGAAAATTGGCTACATCAAAGGCAAACAATGTATTGTAGTTGCCAATGATGCAACTGTAAAAGCCGGAGCTTGGTTTCCGATTACAGGAAAGAAAAATCTTCGTGCGCAAGAAATTGCGATGGAAAACCGACTTCCTATAATTTATCTTGTAGACAGTGCAGGAGTTTATCTGCCAATGCAAGATGAAATTTTTCCAGACAAAGAACATTTTGGACGTATTTTTAGAAACAACGCTCAAATGAGCAGCATGGGCATTACCCAAATTGCTGCCGTCATGGGAAGCTGTGTTGCTGGCGGAGCTTATCTGCCAATTATGAGTGACGAAGCCCTAATAGTTGATAAAACGGGAAGTATTTTCCTTGCTGGAAGCTATTTAGTAAAAGCTGCTATTGGAGAAACAATAGACAATGAAACTTTAGGTGGTGCGACAACACATTGCGAAATTTCAGGCGTTACCGATTATAAAGCCAAAGACGATAAAGATGCTTTAGATAAAATCAAAAATATTGTAGATAAAATTGGTGATTTTGATAAAGCAGGCTATAGCCGAATCAAATCGGAAAAACCGGCATTAGAACCCAATGATATTTACGGAATTCTTCCAAAAGCCAGAACCGAACAATACGATATGATGGAAATCATTAAGCGTCTGGTTGATAATTCAGAATTTGAAGCTTACAAAGAAGGTTACGGACAATCTCTCATTACAGGTTATGCAAGAATTGATGGCTGGGCTGTAGGGATCATTGCCAATCAAAGAAAAGTGGTGAAAACCAAAAAAGGAGAAATGCAGTTTGGCGGTGTTATTTATTCTGATAGTGCCGATAAAGCTACCCGTTTTATTGCCAATTGCAACCAGAAAAAAATTCCATTGGTATTTTTACAAGACGTAACAGGTTTCATGGTGGGTTCAAAATCAGAACATGGCGGAATTATTAAAGATGGCGCCAAAATGGTAAATGCTGTTAGCAATTCTGTTGTTCCAAAATTTACCGTTATTGTCGGAAATTCATACGGAGCAGGAAACTATGCTATGTGCGGAAAAGCTTATGATCCGCGATTAATATTTGCTTGGCCAAGTGCAGAACTTGCTGTAATGGGCGGGACTCAAGCGGCAAAAGTATTGGCGCAAATTGAAGCTTCTTCGCTTAAAGCAAAAGGAGAGAAAGTCGATGAAGCAAAAGAAACAGAGCTATTCAATAAAATAAAAGCACGTTACGACGAGCAGACTTCACCTTATTATGCAGCCTCAAGATTGTGGACAGACGCAATTATTGATCCATTAGAAACCAGAAATTGGATTTCAATGGGAATTGAAGCTGCAAACCACGCTCCTATTCAAAAACCATTCAATTTGGGAGTTATTCAAGTTTAGTAATTTAAGAATTCTTAAAGAAACATTAAATTAAAAGCAAGAAGCTTATTTTCAAGATGTTAAAAATAAATATTTAATTAAAAATTAGTAACTTAGTAATGTAATTTTTAATCACACAACATCATGGAAAATGTAAAAAGTTTGAATAAATGGGCAAATTCGCACACTTATTTACCAGTTGATTTAGTACGTATTGTTTTGGGTGGATTTTTATTTATGAAAGGTGTCTCTTTCGTCACCAATATTCAATACCTGCATGATTTGATTTCCCCTATCGATAAGTATGGCGGAGGTATGTTTATGCTACATTACATTGCTCCTGCCCACATGATTGGTGGTATAATGATTATTTTTGGACTTTTAACCAGATGGGCAATAGCAGCTCAATTACCCATTTTATTCGGAGCCGTTCTCATTAACTTTATGGGACAAATGCACTCCGAAAGTTTAGTTTTAGCATTAATCATTTTATTTGTCTGCATCTTTTTCCTATTTTATGGAAGCGGTAAACATTCGGCAGATTATTATTTTAAAATGCAACAATAACCTTTAAGCCCCCATTTTATTGGGGACTTTTTTTTGAGTGTTAATTAATTCTATAAAATTTCTTTAATTGCGTTTTATGACTTAAATTCGCCGGCATGAATTGGATTCGTAAAACCGTTATTTTCATTACGCTTTTGCTAGCGGGATTGTTTGCTTATCAGGCAGACCAAGCTTCTGCACGCATAATCGAAACAGAAAAATCGGATACCAATTTCTGTAAAGACGTTTTAGATTCTTCTGCATTTATACAGCCTCAGGGAAGTTATCAGTTTGCGGCAAACATCAAAACAAATCCTAGCGGAATTATTAAATGTTTTGACACGCTATTACCGCTAATTCCACAGCATCAAACAGTTACTTATAACACCGCATACACCAAACTTTTTACCACTCAAAGTAAAAAGGTCTCGGTCATACTTTATGCTTTCCATTTTTTCTGGTAAATAAATACTTGATTTTTCCCTAGAAGATTATTCTTCTAGCACTTAATTAGCCGTTTTCAAACTGAAAACCGCTTTATCTCATTTATTTATTTCATTAAAAACATCATGGAAACTACTACCACCATTATGGGTATTGTGATTCTGATTATTGTCGCTATCCCAGTATATTTTTCTGCGCGCTCATCTGCAGCTAGCAAATCAAGAATTTTAAACATCAAGAAAAGATTCAATCCAAATCATCCAGAAGATTTTGACTTGACAGAATCAATCAACAATAAGACTTTAACGATTGATCAGAAAAATAATAAATTCATTTTGATGAATTTCAATCCAAATCAACAGGAATCAACCTATGTAGACTTAAATACAATTGCTTCCAGCAAATTAATTCCGACAACAGATGCTGGTTCAGATACAATTATCAAAATTGATTTCGAGTTTCAAGAAAAAGAAACATCCAAAAAAATATTAATTCCATTCTATGATTTTGATGATGACCGCATCAAACAGATTAGTGTCTATCAAGATCATCAGTTTGCGAAAAAATGGCTTAAAATCATCCAAGATTCTATATCACGTTAGTTATTTAATTCAGTAAAGAGGCTCAATTTTGGGTCTCTTTTTTTTTACAAGTTATATGATATTTGTCATTTTATGTCTTCGCCTGAAGTTTTAATTTTGATGAAAACTAAATCCGTCGTTATGAAAATTTCTTTGACACAAAAGTACAATGTTCCAGGTCCAAGATATACTAGTTATCCGACAGTTCCATATTGGAACGAAGCTGACTTTACATCAGAAAAATGGATTACTACTTTAAAACAATCATTCTCAGAAAGCAATTCAAAGAACGGAATCAGTTTATACATTCACCTGCCTTTTTGCGAAAGCATGTGCACATTCTGCGGATGCAACAAGCGTATTACCAAAAATCACTCCGTAGAAGAGAAATACATTCAGGCCGTTCTTAAAGAATGGGAAATGTATTGTGATTTACTTCCAGAAAAGCCCGTTATTAAAGAAATACATTTAGGCGGAGGAACTCCAACATTCTTTTCAAAAGAAAATCTGGAGAGCCTTATAAACGGAATTTTCAGAAATGCTGTAAAAGCAACAAATCACGAATTTAGTTTTGAAGGACACCCAAACAATACAACTTACGAACAGCTTAAAAAACTTTACGAATTAGGCTTTCGCCGAGTAAGTTTTGGAGTTCAAGATTACTCTGCAACTGTTCAAAAAGCTATAAATAGAATTCAGCCATTTCATAATGTTGCCAAAGTAACTTTTTGGGCAAAAGAAATTGGCTACACATCAATTGGACACGATATTATCTTTGGACTTCCGTTTCAAACTATTGAAGATGTAATAGATACAGTTGAAAAAACCAACTCATTAAAACCAGACAGACTAGCATTTTACAGTTATGCACACGTGCCTTGGATAAAAGGGAATGGACAACGAGGTTTTAATGACGAAAATCTACCTAAAGATTCGGAAAAAAGAAAACTGTATGAAATTGGTAAAAAACTTTTAATTCAAAACGGTTATCATGAAATTGGCATGGACCATTTTGCTTTAACAGATGATAGTTTATACAAAGCCGCACATAATGGAAATCTGCATAGAAATTTCATGGGCTATAGTGCTTCTAAGACACAAGTTATGATTGGACTTGGCGTATCTTCTATTAGCGACAGCTGGTATAGTTTTGCACAAAACACCAAAAGTCTAGAAGAATATTACGAGATTTTAGAGTCTGACCAACTTCCTGTTGTAAAAGGTCATATTTTGAACGCTGAAGATCTAATCATTAGAAAACATATTCTGAATTTAACCTGTGAATTAGAAACTTCCTGGACTGGTGAATCTCTAAATTTTGCCGAACTTCCTGAGGTTATTATTGCTTTAAAAGAAATCGAAAACGATAATTTAATTATTATTGAAAGTAATAAAATCAAAATTACAGAAGAAGGAAGACCTTTTGTACGTAATATTTGTATGGCTTTTGATTTACATCTAAAAAGAAAGTCACCGGAAACAAATTTGTTTTCGATGACCGTATAAAATCTTTTTAAAATATCTTTTTAATGGCAGTTTGGAGTCTGCTGCACAAATAAACTCATGTTTGAAGGAGAAATATAAGGAATACCTAATCCTAATCCACGAAGGATAAATAAAACTCCAATTATAACGGCTACATAAGGAATTGCCTTTTGAATTTTGTTTCTGAAAGGCAGTTTCAGCAATGTATTTA
The DNA here is from genome assembly GCF_023656565.1 of Flavobacterium tyrosinilyticum. Lineage (GTDB taxonomy): Bacteria > Bacteroidota > Bacteroidia > Flavobacteriales > Flavobacteriaceae > Flavobacterium > Flavobacterium tyrosinilyticum. The sequence continues at coordinate 653,786 of NZ_JAMOKG010000002.1, read as the reverse complement.
CATAAACTACAATAGTCATCAAAGGAATTGTTCCTATTCCAAACAAAAGCATATAAAGTATACCAAGACCTGCGCTCTGCATGGCTATTGCTCCAAACAAAGCAACATAAACCATTCCGCAAGGCAAAAATCCGTTTAGAAGACCAATTGTAAAAAGAGATTTATAACTCTTGTTTTTAAACTGACTTCCAAGATTGGCTTTAACTTTTGAAATGATTTTGTATACTGGTTTAGAAAAATTGTATTGAGCAAATTTCTTCTCAGGAATCAAAACCACAACAATCATAATTACACCAATAATTATTGACATTTTCTGCTGTAATCCTGCAAGAAAAAAACCTCTTCCGAGCAATCCAAAAATCAAACCAATTGCTGAATATGCAGCTAATCGACCAAAATGATATGTCATAATCTGTGTTATTCTTTTGGCTTCATTTTGCCTGTCTACAGGAAGCATCATAGCAATTGGTCCGCACATTCCAACACAATGCAGGCTACTGATCAAACCTAAAAAGAAAGCTGAGAATAACATTTTGATCTAGTTTACGTAAATAACTTCTTTAGTGAGATATTTTTTTCCTTCATACTGCCATTCCATATTCACATCCCAACGTCCTTTTATTAATTTTTTCTGCGGAATAATGATTTCTGAATTAGTTAAGGCAATTTGAGTATTAAAGTCGAATTTTTTGTTTGAAGGTCTATATAATTGAATATTTCCTTTCACTTTACTGCTTTCAAATCCTGCAGGAAAAATTACCGCTACACCATCTTCAGTATATTTTATTGATGGCTTATGCTGCAAATCGTGTGCATTTTGAATTCTTGCCATTTCGTCCTGAAAGTGCGTATCGTGTTTGTAATATTCTTCAACTACCAGATCGTTATCGTATTTAGAATTTGACTGCACTTCAAAAACAAAATATAAAATGAATGTCATAAACAATCCGAATGCAATGACAATTCCAGTTCCCCAATTTAATTTCATAATAGTATATTTTTAATTAAAACTTCGTGGTCCTAAGAAATTTGTAGTTGTTGTTTCTAGGAGTTCAGAACCATTGTAAACCCCTATTTTTACTTTTGTTTTATCACTTTCCAATAAAACCTCATCGATTTCAATAAATAATGTTCCTTGAGAAATTCCTTCTTTTGCAATTTTAAAATGTCTTTTTCCAACATTCTTAATTTCTCCTTTCTGATCGATTAATTCGAAATGAATATCATTGTAATCTTTCATTGTTTTGTTTACAATTTTATACGTGTAAACATTACTGATTTTTTCTCCATTATGCTGGAACAACTGACCTGGTAAACGTAAAACTACTGCTTGTACGTCTGTTCTTAAAAATAGCATTCCAACAAAAATACTCAATAAAATAAAGAGAACAGCTGTGTAACCTTTCATTCTTGCTGTAAACTTAAAAGGTTCTTTTTTGGCAATTTCATCTTCCGAAGCGTAGCGGATAAGGCCTTTTGGCAGTCCAACAGATTCCATAATATGATCACACTCATCAATACAAGCCGTACAGTTGGTACATTCTAACTGTGTTCCGTTTCTAATGTCAATTCCCATAGGGCAAACATGAACACATTGCAGGCAATCAATACAATCTCCTTTTCCCGTTAATGCTCTATCTTCATTTTTCTTGAATTTTGCACGGCCTTCTTCTTTTTCACCTCTAACAAAATCGTAGGCAACATTTATAGATTTATTATCTAAAAGAACACCTTGTAATCTTCCGTACGGGCAAGCAATAATACAAACCTGTTCACGAAACCATACAAAAACAAAATAGAAAATACCAGTAAATATAAGCAGCGCGATGAAATTGCTAGCTTGTACAACTGGTCCTTGCTCAATCATTAAGAATAAAGTATCACTCCCTACTAGATAAGCCAAGAACACATTTGCTATTAGGAAAGAGATTAAAAAGAAAATAGTCCACTTAATCAGTCTTTTTCTAATTTTCTCACCATTCCATTCTTGCTTTGCTAAACGAGATTGTGCACCACGATCTCCATCAATCCAATATTCAATTCGACGAAAAACCATTTCAAGGAAAATAGTTTGCGGGCAGATCCAGCCGCAAAATATTCTTCCGAAAACAACAGTAAATAAAATTATAAATACAACGCCGACAAGCATTGAGATTACGAAGAGATAAAAATCCTGTGGCCAAAAAGGAAATCCAAAGATATTAAAACGACGCTCTAAGATATTGAACATCATAAACTGGTTTCCATTAACCTTGATAAAAGGATTTATGAATAAAATTGCCAACAAAACATAGCTGACAATTTTTCTATAATCATAAAATTTACCAGACGGTTTTTTAGGAAATATAAATTTTCGTTTCCCGCCTTCATCTATTGTTCCAATGGTATCTCTAAAAGCTTCGTCTGGTAAATTTGACATGATATTCTAATTATTTTTTAACTTGTGTGGTATCTTTTGGTGCTGCAGCGGTCGCATCTGTTTTGGGAGCACTATCATCTACCCAAACTTCTCCTTCAGCTTCTTTTGGATCTTTAGGATTACTTCCTTGCAGAGAAAGAATATAACTTGCCACTTTTTGTATTTCTTTTGGTTTAAGGGTTCCTTTCCATGCAATCATCCCTTTACCGTCTCTACCTCCATTTGTAATGGTGTGGAATAGATTTTTAATTCCTCCTCCTAAAATCCATTTATCGTCTGTAAGGTTTGGACCAATCTGACCTCCTGCATCGGCACGGTGACATGCTGCGCAATTGGTTGTGAAAATTTCTTTTCCTGCAGCTAAACTCGGCTCGTCAGTAAGCAAAACAACCGTTTTTTCATCCATTAAATCTGGTGCTGTTTTCATGTATTCTTCAACATCAATTTTTGCCTGCGCCATTTCTTTTTTCAATTCCATTTCTTGATCATCGGCTCCTAAAACATCGTAACGAACTACATAGATTACTCCAAAAATGATACAGATGTAGAATAAATATACCCACCATGGCGGTAAATTATTGTCCAATTCTTTGATTCCGTCATAATCATGATCCATCAATAAATCAGCTTCTTTTTCAATCGGTTCTGTTTTAGTCAATTTATGCATAAGGTTTTTAAACCAAGTGCTTTCTTTGAAGCTTAAACTTTCTTCAAGTTCTTTTTGCGCTTTTTCTTCTGGCGATAGCAATTGATACATCATTCGATTTACAGCACTAAGTGTAATTTCGATTGCAATCAGAATAAATAAAAAGACGAATAAAAAGAGTGCTACCATTGGGAACTTTACAAAAGCGGGCTTATCGCCTGAGTCTATAAAATATTCCATCAAAGCAAATACGATGAAGAAAATCAACGGTACTCTAACATATACTGGGAAAAACTTTTTCATTTTTATCTATCTTTTGTAATTACATTAAGTCCTTCATCTAAAGGTATATTGCTCATTTCTTGAATTTTTTCTTTTCTATAAGAGAATACCCAAACGCCTAATCCTACAAAGAATAAGAAGAAAATTAAGAGGGAAATAATCGGGTAAACTTCTATACCCGATATTGTTTCCATATTGTGTTTTATTTGTTCAAACATAATGCTGTTATTTTGAAGTTTCTTTTACTTTAATATCAGTACCAAGTCTTTGAATATAAGCGATCAAAGCAACGATTTCTCTTTCGTTCATCGGAATGAATTTCTCGCCTTTTGCTTCAGCTTTTTTGCGGCTGTCTTCATAACTCTTAACAAAATCAGGATCGCTTTCTAAGTTTTTTTCTATCTTAACAGCCTGCTCTCTTAAAGTTCTTTGTGCATTAGCAACTTCTTCTGGAGTATATGGCACCCCTAAAGAAATCATAGCTTGCATTTTCTTCTGAGTCAATGAAATATCCATTGGTTTATTATCAAACAGCCATTTATATCCTGGCATAATTGATCCAGCAGATGTACTTTGTGGATTCCACATGTGGTTAAAATGCCAATTATCATTATACTTACCACCTACTCTTAACAAATCTGGACCTGTACGTTTTGATCCCCATAAGAATGGATGGTCGTAAACAAACTCACCTGCTTTTGACTGAACTCCATAACGTTCAACCTCACTTCTAAATGGACGAACAGACTGAGAGTGACATCCAACACAACCTTCTCTAATATATAAATCACGTCCTTCAAGCTCTAACGGTGTATATGGTTTTACACTTGAAATAGTTGGAATATTTGATTTTACCATTATCGTTGGAACAATCTGAATAATACCTCCAATTAAAATTGCAATAGTAGCTAAAATGGTTAATTGGATTGGTTTTCTTTCTAACCATGAGTGGAATTTCTCTCCACTTAATCTACTGCTTTTTATTGTTTGCAAAGCTGGAGCCTGAGCCAATTCATCTTCAATTGTATTACCAGCTTTTACAGTCATAATAATATTATAAACTAAAGTCAGCATACCTATTAGATACAAACTACCTCCAATAGCTCTCATCCAATACATTGGCATAATAGCCGTTACAGTTTCAAGGAAATTACCATAAGTTAAAGTACCATCTGGATTAAATTGTTTCCACATTGATGCTTGTTGGAAACCAGCCACATATAACGGAATTGTATATACGATAATACCTAAAGTCCCAATCCAGAAATGGAAGTTTGCCAATTTCTTAGAGAATAGCTCTGACTTTGTCATTCTTGGAATCAACCAATAGATAATACCAAATGACATGAAACCATTCCAAGCTAAAGCCCCTACGTGTACGTGTGCTACAATCCAGTCCGTATAATGCGCAATAGCATTTACGTTTTTTAAAGATAACATCGGACCTTCAAAAGTTGCCATACCGTAACCTGTAATTGCCACTACGAAGAATTTTAAAACGGGTTCTTCACGAACTTTATCCCAAGCTCCTCTTAACGTAAGAAGACCATTGATCATACCTCCCCAAGATGGAGCAATTAACATTACTGAGAATGCAACCCCTAAATTCTGAGCCCAGTTTGGCAATGCAGAATATAATAAGTGATGAGGTCCTGCCCAGATATATATAAAGATTAAAGACCAAAAGTGAATAATAGATAATCTATAAGAATAAACAGGTCTGTTTGCAATTTTTGGAACGAAATAGTACATTAATCCCAAGAACGGAGTTGTAAGGAAGAATGCCACCGCATTATGCCCGTACCACCATTGCACAAGTGCATCCTGAACACCTGCATATACAGAGTAGCTTTTTAAAGCTGAAACCGGAATTTCTATATTATTAAAGATATGAAGTACTGCTACCGTTACAAATGTTGCTAAATAAAACCAGATGGCGACATACAAGTGACGTTCTCTACGACGCAGCATGGTTCCAATCATATTGATTCCCATTACAACCCAAATTAAAGCGATTGCAATGTCAATTGGCCACTCTAGCTCTGCATATTCTTTAGAAGAAGTATAACCTAACGGAAGTGTAATTGCGGCTGCTACAATAATTAACTGCCATCCCCAGAAATGAAGGTTACTTAAAAAATCACTAAACATTCTGGCTTTTAGCAATCTTTGCAGCGAGTAGTACATACCGGCAAAGAAGGCATTACCCACAAAGGCAAAAATAACTGCATTGGTGTGTAACGGTCTCAAACGGCCGTAACTAAGCCACGAAATCCCATCTGTAATGTTGGGAAAAAGGTACATTACCGCAAGGGTAAGCCCCACTAACATACCCACAACACCAAATAGTATTGTGGCGTAAATGAATTTTTTTACAATTTTGTTGTCGTAATAAAACTGTTCCATTTCCATAATTATACTTGTTTTTCTTCGATTGGTGAATTATTATTTTGGGAATTAATTTTGGTTTCGTCATCAAAAAGAATTCTGACTGAAGGGGTATAATCATCATCGTACTGTCCAGACTTGACAGCTGCGATAAAGGCAATAAAGAAACAGATTGCCACAAAAATACTTACTGAAATTAATAGATAAATAACACTCATACCTTAGATTTATATTAACAAAATTACTTCGTTAAGGGCGTATAAAATATGATAATTATCATAAACAAAAAGATTGTTAAATTTATAAAAAAAATCTTATGATACAAATTATAATTATTATAAATTTCTGTTACTGAAATAGTTAGACATTAAAGTTACAAAACTTACAATAGTAATTGTACTCAATGGCATAATGATAGCAGCAACTAACGGAAGTAGGTTTCCTGTAACTGCAAATGCAAGCCCAACAACGTTGTAAAGCAAGGAAAGTCCGAAACTCATTTTAATAATAGAAATCGCTTTATGTGAAAGCTTTAGAAAGTAGTTTAAACGTGAAAATTCTGTTGCATCTAGAATTGCATCACATGCAGGCGAAAAGACATTTACATTCTCTGAAATAGAAATCCCGACATTGCTTTGCGCCAGCGCTCCTGCATCATTCAGCCCGTCACCGACCATCATCACATTTTGCCCTTTTTCTTGAAGTTTCTTTATGTATTCTAGTTTTTGTTCTGGTTTCTGATTAAAGATCAACTCAGTTCCTTTTGGAAGAATTGCTTCCAAATTAGCTCTCTCACCATCATTATCTCCAGAAAGCACTTTGATTTTATAAGCTTTACTCAAATCTGCAAAAAGCTTTTCCAAACCTTCACGATATTGATTTTGAAAAATAAATTTCCCAAAATAAATCCCTCCTATTTTAATATGCAATGCTGTTTTTTCAATTTCCGAACCATCTGCAACTATATCATCTACAAATTGTCCTGAACCAATTTTAATTTCTTTATCCTCAACAGTTGCCAAAATTCCTTTTCCTGTAATCTCTTGAAATTCTTCTACAGCGACACGTTTAGCTTCTGGCAGAAAATCATAAAGCATTCGGCTTAATGGATGATTTGAGCCTCGTAATACACTTTTAATCAATACAATATCTGAATCCGAAATAGCATTTCCTTCATACATTATATTGGATTTTCTATTCGTCGTAATTGTTCCTGTTTTATCAAAAACAATCGTATCCACCTTGGCGAGTTGTTCGATTACAATGGCATTTTTAAGATAAAATTTCTTTTTCCCTAAAATTCGCAATATATTTCCAAAAGTAAACGGAGCTGTAAGAGCCAATGCGCAAGGGCAAGCCACAATTAATACGGCCGTAAAAACATTAAAAGCAGTATTGGCATCAATAAAAATCCAATAACCAAAACCACCAAATGCAATTAGCAATAAAATAGGGGTAAAATATCGACTTATTGCATCTGTTATGGTTTTATGTTTCTGATCTACTTTTTTCTGAAAAATTTCGTTACTCCATAACTGGGTCAAATAACTTTGCGAAACAGAATGCAATACTTCCATTTCTATTACTTTTCCAATCTGTTTTCCTCCTGCAAATATTTTATCTCCAGATTTTTTAGTAATTGGCACTGCTTCTCCAGTAACAAAACTATAATCTATCTCTGCACTTTCACTAATTAAAATTCCGTCAACAGGTATAAGTTCCTGATTTCTAATCAATAATCGATCTCCTTTTAAAACATCATAAATAGCGACATTATCTTCGGTAGCATCTTTATTAATTTTAGTGACAGCTATTGGGAAATACGATTTAAAATCTCTTTCGAAACTTAAAAAGCTATACGTTTTAATTTGAAACATTTTACCAAGAAGCATAAAAAATACTAAACTGGCTAAACTGTCAAAAAATCCCGGACCGTGATCCATTAGCATGTCGTATGTACTTCGAATAAACATCACGATAATACCTAAAGCAATCGGAATATCAATGTTAAGCATTCTAGTTCTAATACTATGATAGGCAGAAATATAATAGCCGCTTGCCGAATACAAGAAGCTCGGTAATGCTAAAAGAAAAATCAGTAATCTGAAAAACGGTTTGTAACTATCCAACCAGAATTCTTTCATTTCGAAATATTCTGGAAATGAAAGCAGCATAATATTTCCAAAACAAAAAAAAGCTACGCCTAGCTTATAAGTTAAACTCCTGTCTACCTTTGCTTTTGCTGTTCCGTAATTTTCTAGACTTATATAAGGTTCGTAACCAATAGAACTTAAACGATAAACAATTTCTTTTAAAGAAACGACGTCTGAATTAAACGTAATTCTAACTTTCTTTTCGTGAAAGTTAACTTGAGAAGTACTAATTCCTGGCTGAAGACGATTTAGGTTTTCTAAAATCCAGATACAAGAACTGCAATGGATATGCGGAATATTGAGCGAAACAATCGAAGTGTTTCCTTCCTGAAATTCCAAAACCTTTGCTAGTATGGTTTCATTTTCTAAAAAATCATATTTTCCTTTGATGTCTTGCGGAGTGGCGCCTGGAGACTTTTCAAAATCATAATAAGATGTTAGGTCATTGATGCTGAAAATTTCGTAAACTGTTTTACAGCCTGTGCAACAAAATTTTTTATCATCAAAATCAATTTCTTCATTTTGTTCAATAGTTAAACCACAATGAAAACAACTTTGCTCCCTCATAAACTTGTTTTTATTTGTTGCAAATTTCCAATTAAAGCATAATTTTTAAGATGACAATTATCATGTTATTTTGAAATCGGATTCCTAAATTTATAAAATAAAAAGCTCAAACGAGAGTAAACCCTAATTTATAATAATTTTACCTTATTATGGTCGTTAAAACCCTTAAATATGCTTATTTTTGCAGCAAACAAATATTGTCATGAATAAATGTGATCAATGCATTGTACGCCAGTTAAGCTCACTAAAAGCCCTTAACAAAGAAGAAGTCATTAAATTAGCCAGCAGTAAAACCTCTTACAAGATTAAAAAAGGTGAAGCCATTTTTGAAGAAGGCGAAGTAACCAATGGAGTTTTTTGTATAAAAGATGGTGTTGGCAAGCTTTCAAAATTGAGTGCAAACGGAAAAGATCAAATTGTAAAATTGGTTAAATCTGGCGAACTTCTTGGACAGCGCTCGATGATTAGCAACGAACCGGCAAACTTGACCGCAAAAGCGATTGCCGACATGGAGGTTTGTTTTATTCCTAAAACTGAAATCATCAATTTTTTTAACAATAACAATCAGTTTTCTTTAAATCTGATGCAGTCTGTTTGCGAAGATTTAAAAGAATCTGAAAACGAAAAAATTGCTTTAGTTCAGAAAACCGTTAAACAACGACTTGCCGAAACTTTATTGCAATTACATGACGAGTTTGGCGAAGACGCTGACAAAACGCTTAAAGTTCAGCTAACAAGAGAAGAACTTGCAGGAATTATTGGTACTGCAACAGAAAGCTGTATTCGCTTATTATCTGATTTTAATAAATTGGGATTAATAGAATTGGTTGGTAAAAAGATTATGCTTAAAGATGTTCGCGCTTTAAAGAAATTAGCCGACAACTAGAGTTTTTTAGCTTCATTCCAGAAAACGTCCATTTCTGTAAGTGTCATATCCATTAATGGCTTACCTAATTCGTTTGCTTTACTTTCTAAGTATTGAAAACGCTTAATAAACTTTTTATTGGTTCTTTCCAACGCGTCTTCTGGATTTACATTTAAGAATCTTGCATAATTAATCATAGAAAACAAAACATCTCCGAATTCGTCTTCGATTTTATCTTGGTTTCCAGATTTTACCTCGTCTTGCAATTCTTGTAATTCTTCTTGAACTTTATCCCAAACCTGATGAGGTTCTTCCCAATCAAAGCCTACTCCTTTAACTTTATCTTGAATTCGGCTTGCTTTCACTAAAGCAGGAAGGCTTCTTGGAACACCTTCCAAAACTGATTTTTTACCTTCTTTGAGTTTTAATTTTTCCCAATTTTGTTTTACTTCTTCTTCATTTTCTACTTTTACATCTCCATAAATATGAGGATGACGATGAATTAGTTTCTCGCAGATTTCATTACAGACATCAGCAATATCAAAATCATTGGTTTCGCTACCTATTTTGGCATAAAAAACAATATGAAGCAGTAAATCTCCCAATTCTTTTTTAACTTCATTTAAATCATTGTCCAGAATAGCATCGCCCAACTCGTAGGTTTCTTCGATTGTGAGATGTCTCAATGTCTGCAAAGTTTGCTTTTTATCCCACGGACATTGCTCACGAAGTTCATCCATGATATTCAATAATCTCTCAAATGCTTTTAACTGGTTTTCTCTGCTCATTTTGAAGTTTTCTTTTGATTTAAACTCGATTCTGTAAAATTAAAAAATCCTGTCAAGAAAACATCTTAACAGGATTATTTTATGTTTAAAGAAAAACTACTATTCTTCTTTTTTAGCTTTTGCTTTTTTAGCCGCTGGAGCTTTTTTTGGCTTTTCTGCAGCAACTGGAGCTTCTTCTTTTGGCTCTTCAACTGCAGGAGCTAAGTCTGTAACTAATCCTTTTGCTTGAAGCGTGTTGTACCAATTTAATACTTTTTTGATATCTGATGGATAAACTCTCTCTTCGTCATAATCTGGAAGAATTTGTTTGAAATAAGCAGACAAAGTAGCATTATCTTCTTTATGAGAAATAGCTTGTCCTTTATTTTCTTTAACGGCAATCTGCTGCATTACTTCAGTTAACGGTTTTTCACCTTCATAAGTATAAATCGAAATTTCAGACAATAAACTTACATTGCTTTTTAGATTTACAGTAATCTTCTTCCCATCAATTAATGATTCCGCCACAAAACCTGTACGAGTTTGTACTTTTAATTCGTATAAACCTGGTTTTCCTGAAATGGCTAAAATTTTCGTTAAATTCATTTTTATTAAAATTAGTATTAAGAATTTGATTTATTTTTTGTTTCTAACTATTTAGAAAACTTACCTTGCTTTTTTAGCTGCGAAAAATTTCATTCTATATTCCTGAGACGTTTTTCCCTCAGTAATATTTTTCAATTTCTTTTGGATTAAACGCTTCTTAAGAGATGATATTTTATCTGTAAACAAAATTCCTTCAATATGATCGTATTCGTGTTGGATAACTCTTGCGATTAATCCGTCAAATACTTCCGTTTTCATTACAAAATCTTCTTCACAATATTCGATTGTAACAGTTGGTTTTCTGTAAACGTCTTCACGCACATCTGGAATACTTAAACAGCCTTCATTAAATCCCCACTCTTCTCCTTCTTCTTTAACGATTTTAGCATTGATAAAAGTCTTCTTAAAGCCTTTCAAATCTTTTTGTTCCTCTGAAGGAAGATCCTCATCATCACTAAAAGGCGTTGTGTCTATAACAAACAAACGAATTGGAAGCCCAACCTGCGGTGCTGCAAGTCCAACTCCATACGCATTGTACATCGTCTCGTACATATTTGCGATCGTTTCTTTTAGGTTTGGATATTCTGGTGTAACGTCCTGCCCTACTTTTCTTAAAACAGGATCACCGTATCCTACAATTGGTAAAATCATTTGTTTTTATTTATATTTAATATGCTGCAAAAACAGAATTAAAGTTATGCTATTTCAGCTGGCAAAAATAGTAAAAAATAGTCAAGAATGATTCTAATAAACTATTATATCGCATTTTTTACAAGCTGTTAAAAATCTCATCCATAATTATGCCAAAATCACTCCTACAATTCTTACCTTTGTTAGTAAACCTCTTTTTATGATTGATAAGATTTCAAAATTTACAAACAGCACTTCATTTTTCAATGCTTCCAAAGTAACTATTGCTTCTGTTGTTCCTGTTTTAGTCTTAAATTTTTTAGGCCATTTTGAAATTGGGTTCACCATCGCACTTGGAGCTTTTTACACCTATCCTAGCGATATTCCGAGTTCTCTTAGCCATAAAATAAAAGGATTAATTGCTGCCTCATTTATTGTTTCAGGCGTTAATCTACTTGTAAATCTCGTCTATCCATATCCTTTCCTTTTTTATATCTTTTTAGGATTTCTATTGTTTTTATGCTCTATGATTTCGGTTTACGGGCAGCGAGCAACTCTGATATCTTTCTCGGCTTTATTATCTATTTCTCTTTCTTTTGGACATTTACATGAAGGTTGGGAAGCTTTTGAATATTCTGGCTTTATTTTTATCGGAGGAATTCTGTATTTGGTAGTATCTCTTGTTTTTCATTTTGTACAGCCCTATAAATATGTAGAATTACAAATCGCTGAAGGAATAAAACTTACTGCCAAATATCTAAAACTAAGAGGTGATTTATGGAGCCCAGAAGCGAATAGAAAAGCAATCATTGAGAAACAGCTGGCCGTACAGGTAGAATTGAATCTTATTCATGAAGATTTAAGAAAAATGCTGATTGGAAACCAGAATGCGTCTGGAATTACGAGTCAGAATCGAAAAATGCTTTTGGTTTTTATTACTTTGGTCGAAATTCAAGAATTGGCGCTGTACACTTCTTTCGATCACAGCAAACTTCATGAAAAATTCGCCAAACATCCCGATGTTTTAAGAACGTATCAAAATGTTGCCTATAAACTGGCTTCAACCCTTAAGAAGCTTTCAAAAAATGTCCGTCATATTAGTGTTTATGTTGACAAACATGATTTGAAAAACGAATTGGATGCTCTAGAATTTGCCATTTTTGATTATGAAAAAACATTAGGTAAAGAAGCAGCAGCAGAAGGGGTTTTAATGCTAACCAATATGCTGAAATATGCTAAAAATCAGGTTGGAAAAATCAAAACCATTCAGCGCGCACTTTCTCTAGCCATGCAGTCTTATAAACTAAAAGACAAAGACAAGGAACTTGAAAAATTCCTTACGCCACAATATTATCCGTTACGAACTTTAATCGAAAATTTAAGCTATTCTTCTTCGATTTTCAGACATTCGATACGATTAACCATTACTATTTTAATCGGTTTCTTTCTCGGACAAGTGCTCCCATTTCAAAACGTATATTGGATTCTACTTACGATTGTAGTAATCATGCGTCCTGGTTATGGATTAACAAAAGAACGATCTTACAACAGAATGTTCGGAACTGTTTTGGGAGGATTTATAGCTTTCGGAATTGTATCGGTTATTCAGAATCACGTAGCATTAAGCATTTTCTCTATTGTATGTATGCTTTTGGGAATTTCATTTACCCAAATCAACTATAAGATAAGCGCAACATTTGTTACGATGTATGTCGTTTTTATTTACGGAATTCTTACCCCAGATATCAATGAGGTAATCCAATACAGAATATTAGATTCGCTTGCTGGAGCTATTTTAGCCTTTATTGCCAATCAGTTTTTATGGCCTGCGTGGGAATTTATCAATACGCCTATTCATATCGAAAATACGATTCGAGCCAACAGGAATTACCTCAAAGAAATTGCAGATTTTTATAATAAAAAAGGCGAAGTCCCTACTTCTTACCGCCTTGCCAGAAAAAATGCTTTTGTTGAAATAGGCAATTTAATGACTTCTTTCCAACGTATGATGCAAGAACCAAAATCAAAACAGAAGACAATGCCTTTGGTGAACAAATTGGTAGTTTTAAACCACTCTTTATTATCTGCTTTAGCTTCATTGTCAACTTATATTCAGTCACACCAAACCACTTCTGCATCAGATTCTTTTAATTATATCATCAAAACAATTTTAGCCAATTTGGATCATTCTATTTCTGTTTTAAGAAATGAAGTTATTATAAAGGATACTTTTTTTGAAAAAGAAGATGTGACTCTGCAATTTGAAGAATTAAAGCGAAAGCATTTTACGCGCTTGGCAGAAGATGATGATTTAGATAAAGAAACGCGTCAGGCTAAAATGCAGGAAGCACAAATGGTAATTGAACAATTGATCTGGATGAGTAATCTGGCAGAAAAAATTCTAAAAAACACAACCGACCTAAAAGCAACAAATCCAGATTAATTCATCTGGATTTGTTTTTTATTCTAATATTTTAAAACCTAAACTTAATTTAGTTTTAAAACATCTGCTGTATGTTTTCTAAGCTCTGCTAAAAGCTCAGGTTTGTCGTTTAAAGTTTGTCCGTAAGAAGGAATCATTGTTTTTAATTTAGCTTGCCACTCTGGTGTTTTAATTTGATTTGTAAAACATCTGCTAACTAAGTCAACCATAATTGCTACAGCTGTAGAAGCACCAGGAGAAGCACCTAGTAAAACTGCTAGAGTTCCGTCATGCGTATTAATTACTTCTGTACCAAATTCCAGAACCCCACCTTCTTTTTCATCTTTCTTAATTACTTGAACACGTTGTCCTGCTTTTTCTAATTTCCAATCTTTTGAACGTGCTGTTGGAAGATATTCGCGTAAAGCTTTTATTCTGTCTTTTGGAGACTGACGAACCTGCTCAATTAAATATTTCGTTAATGGAATATTGTGATATCCTGCAGCTAACATAGGAATTAAATTGTTACGTTTAATAGACAAAGGCAAATCTAAATAAGAACCATTTTTTAAGAAACGAGTCGAGAATCCTGCGAAAGGCCCAAAAAGAAGTGCTTTTTCACCGTCAATTACACGAGTATCAATGTGAGGAACAGACATTGGAGGAGCTCCAACACTTGCTTTTCCGTACACTTTTGCCGCGTGTTTTGCGATTACCTCAGGATTTGTGCATTTTAGCCATTGTCCGCTTACTGGGAAACCGCCATATCCATGTCCTTCTGGTACATTTGCTTTTTCTAACAAAGGCAATGAACCTCCACCTGCACCAATAAATACAAATTTAGTATAAGCTTTACGAGTTTTTCCTGTCGACAAATCTTTAATTTTAATTCTCCAAGATTTATCTTCACGCTGTCTTAATTTTTTAACCTCATGATTGAAGAACAAAGAGACACCATCAAGTTTTTCTAAGTAATTGAACATACTTCTTGTTAAAGCACCAAAATTCACATCGGTACCAATTTCCATATGCGTTGCCGCTAATTTCTCATCAGCATTTCTTCCTTCCATAACCAATGGCATCCATTTTTGAAGCTGCTCAAAATCGGTACTGAAAGTCATTTCAGAGAAAATCGGATTGCTTTGAAGCGCCTCAAATCTCTTTTTTAAATAATCTACGTTTTTATCTCCCCATACAAAACTCATATGAGGTACGCTTTTAATAAAATTATCCGGAGACGGCACTTTATTTTGCTGCACTAAGTAAGACCAAAACTGGCGAGAAATCTCAAATGATTCTGCGATGCTTATTGCTTTTTTAGGATCGATGCTACCGTCTGCCTTTTCTGGAGTATAATTTAATTCACAAAAAGCAGAGTGTCCCGTTCCTGCATTATTCCAAGCATCAGAACTTTCAGCTGCTGCAACATCTAATCTTTCGTAAATTTCAATTTTTATATCTGGTTGTAATTCTTTCAAAATTACTCCAAGAGTGGCACTCATTATTCCAGCGCCAATGAGTACTACATCACTATTTGAACGTATGGTTTCGTCAGGCATAACAGTATTTTTATTTAAAGTGCAAAGGTACTTTTTTAATTGCAAAAAAAAACTAATTTTTAGATGATAAAAGTTAGGATTTTCTAAAAACCATTAAATTATAAATAAAAAATACGGCGAACAGCGTTATTTTTTTGCGGAAAGATAATCTTGAAGGAGAATTGTAGCAGAAATTTCGTCTATTAAACCTTTATTCTGACGTTGCTTTTTATTTAAACCACTGTCGATCATGGTTTGAAATGCCATTTTTGAAGTAAAACGCTCATCTACTCTAATCACTTTCATGTCTGGGAAGATATTCGAAAAGTGAGTTGCAAAACCATTAATCACAGAAGCACTTTCAGACGGAAGACCATTCATTTGTTTGGGTTCACCAATCAAAACTGCTTCGACTTTTTCTTTAGCAAAATAATCTCTCAAAAAGTCAATCAAAGTATGAGTCGGAATTGTAGTCAAGCCCGAAGCAATAATCTGCATTTCGTCTGTAACAGCAATTCCTGTGCGTTTTTGTCCGTAATCTATTGAAAGGATTCTTGGCATGTTGTAAATTTTCAGCAAATTTAGTCTAAAATATTTTTCTAATTTTCCATTTCACTCAAAATAAACTTCTTCAAGATTACTTTCATTAAAAAAATCCGCCTTGAAAATTCAAGACGGACTTTTATCCAAATATTCAAACCTAAAAAATAACTCAATTTATCTTCCGAACAATCGGCCGAAAAAACCTCTATGTTCTTCTTCCTCTCCTGCATCCTCTTCTTCATTGTAATTAGCAAACTTAGATTGTGACTTTTCGTGCTCGTAAATCAGTTCCTTAATATATTCAACATACGTTCTCTTTTTCTCTTCCAAGAATCCTATTAAATACTTTTCGCTAAATTCAACTCCGCTTGCGGCTTCAATCTGCAATAACTTTTTATATAAAGGTTCAATATGCATCGCAATAACTTCCTGCGGTACAGCTTGTCTTCTTCCAAAATAATTTACAATAACGTCGTTTTCGTCTCGGGCGATTTCAAAATCGGTAATTACCCAATAGTATCTTCCAGACTTTGCAAGATTTTTTACAATAGCGTGAAAGTTTTTCCCATTTTTAAGATTTTCCCAAAGCACTTTAAAAATAACTTTTGGCATATCCGGGTGACGTATGATATTATGAGGCTGCCCCATTAATTCATAGTCTTCGTAACCACAAACATCTACAAACACTTCGTTGGCATATTCTATAATACCAAAAGCATTTGTTTTACTCATAATAACCTGAGTTTTATCCCAGCTTACTTCTTTGTCAATGATTACTCTGTTTTGAAGGTGATTTTCTTGATTCATATTTTACTGCTTATATGATTTATTTATGGAATGGAATTGTTGATCAACACTGCGAAATTAAAGCGAAGAAAAAGCAGAAACCCTGACTTTTGTCATATTTTGATATAAAAAAAACTTCTAGTGGTAGCAGTATTAGTAAAAAATACACATCACTTCATTAACCTTACAAATAAGAAACAAAAAGTTAAATCTGTAACATTTTCAAACCGTTTTACTTTTTTGCATTTCTACAAATACCTTATCTTTGCCAAAAAATTAAACGTATGAATTCTTTACAGACTATAATTGAACAAGCTTGGGAAAATAGAGCTTTATTACAAGAAACCGCAACAACTGATGCTATTAGAGAAGTTATCGAATTAGTAGACGCTGGAAAATTACGTGTTGCTGAACCAGTTGGAGACAAATGGCAGGTAAACGAATGGGTTAAAAAAGCGGTTGTGATGTATTTCCCGATTCAAAAAATGGAAACATGGGAATCTGGTATTTTTGAGTACCACGACAAAATGTTGCTAAAAAGAAATTATGCTGAAAAAGGAATTCGTGTGGTACCAAACGCGGTTGCTCGTTATGGAGCTTACATCTCAAGCGGTGTAATCTTAATGCCTAGTTACGTAAACATTGGTGCTTATGTTGACGAAGGAACAATGGTTGATACTTGGGCAACTGTAGGAAGCTGTGCTCAAATTGGTAAAAATGTACACTTAAGCGGTGGTGTTGGTATTGGTGGTGTTTTGGAGCCATTACAAGCTGCTCCAGTTATTATCGAAGACGGTGCTTTTATCGGTTCTCGTTGTATCGTGGTTGAAGGTGTTCACGTTGGTAAAGAAGCAGTTCTTGGAGCTAACGTATGTTTGACGGCATCTACAAAAATTATCGATGTTACAGGTGATGAGCCAGTTGAAATGAAAGGTTATGTACCTGCTCGTTCTGTAGTTATTCCTGGAAGCTATACAAAGAAATTCGCAGCTGGAGAATTCCAAGTTCCTTGTGCATTAATCATTGGAACTCGTAAACCATCTACAGATTTAAAAACTTCTTTAAACAATGCACTTCGTGAATACGATGTTGCGGTATAAGCTTTAAAAAGTCTAAATATTTAAAATCCAAATTCCAATTGATTATTTATATTGGAATTTGGTTTTTTTTTGCTTCAATTTGCAGTCTCTTAATACAACATTATTTTTCATGAAGATACTTGTAATCCAGCAAAAAATGATTGGAGACGTTTTGGTCAGCAGCATTATTTGCAATAACCTCAGAGGTGCATATCCAGATGCACAGATCGACTATTTGGTTTACGCCTCAACAACACCGGTTTTAGAAGGAAATATAAACATGGACAATATTATTTTATTTGAAGAAAAACACCGAAAAAGCAAAAAAGAACTTTTAAAATTGGGACTACAGCTTCGAAAAGAAAATTATGATGTACTAATTGATGCTTATTCAAAACTAGAAAGCTGGATACTAGTTCTTTTAAGTGGTGCTAAAAGAAAAATTTCATATAAAAAGCCAGGAAGAACATTTTTATATACCGACAATGTTCCGTTTGAACCTTTTCCTAAAACCAATTTAGGTTTAGCAATAGAAAGAAGGCTTTCTTTATTAGAACCTCTTAATCTTAAAATTGAGATAGATCCGATTCCTAAATTATTTGTTTCTGAAAAAGAAAACAAAGAGGCTATTGCATTATTCGAAAAACATCAGATTCGAAAAGACAGAAAAACAATCATGATTAGTCTTTTAGGTAGCGAAAAACTTAAAACCTACCCTTTGGAGTTTATGGCTAAAGTGGTTGATTATATTGCCGACAATGCAGACGTAAATATTCTTTTTAATTATTTCCCAAAACAATCCGAAGAAGCCAAAATTGTTTTTAATGCTTGCAAACCTTCTACACAAAACAAGATTTATTTCGATTTATTGGGAGGCGACCTAAGATCTTTTATAGGTTTAGTAAATCAATGTGATGCCATAATTGGAAATGATGGCGGTGCAATAAATATGGCGAAAGCATTAGACAAACCTTCCTTCATTATTTTTTCTCCATGGATTGAAAAGAAAATCTGGGCAACTTTTGAAGACGGAATTCAGCATCTTTCTGTTCATCTAAAAGATTATCATCCATTACTGTTTCAAAATAAAACGGAGAAAATGCTTAAAAAAGAAGCTTTACCTCTATATCAAAAGTTTTTACCCGAATTTTTTGAAGACAGAATTAAATTGTTTTTAAATCAGAACGGCTTTAATTAACAAAATGATTTCAGAAAAGCAGCGCCTGACAGCATTAATCATTACGCACAATGAAGAACAAAACATTCGTCCTGTTTTGGAAAATCTTTCATTTGCTGATGAGATTATTGTTGTAGATTCATTTAGCTCTGATAAAACTTTTGAGATTGCCACTTCCTTTAAAAATGTAAAAGCAGTTCAGCATTTTTTTCAAAATTTTGCTGCACAACGAAATTATGCCATAAGTCTAGCTTCAAATTCTTGGATTCTTTTTATAGATGCAGACGAGCGGCTAACTCCTGAATTAAGAAAAGAAATTGAACTAACTATCAATCAAAAAAACTCTATTTCTGCTTATTTCATTTATCGAACCTTTATGTTTAAAAACAAGAGATTGCTATTCAGCGGATGGCAAACTGATAAGATTATTCGATTATTTAAGAAAGAAAATGCATTTTATAATGAAGAAAAAATCGTTCATGAAAAACTGATTATAAAAGGCGAAGTAGGCAAATTAAAAAATAAACTTATTCATTTTTCTTACTCTGCTTTTGAAGATTATAAGCAAAAAATGATTCTTTACGGAAAACTAAAAGTTCAAGAAGAATTGGCTAAAAACACAAAGCCAAATTTCTTCCATTTCTATATTCGTCCAGCCTATCAATTTTTACATCAATATATCATTCGTTTAGGTATTCTGGACGGAAAATCAGGATTAATTATCTGTTATTTAAACGCACTTAGCGTTAGTGTTCGTTTTCAAGAACTAAAAAACATAAGGTCTAAGACTGCGACTTCCAGAATTTAAGTTTCTTTTTCAATCTTTTCTTTTTGGCAAAACTTTCTTGGAAATTTTCTGTTACTTGCCACATTTTTTCAAAAATATCAGCTTCGCTTTTTTCTTTATAGAATTTAGCATATTCATTACTCATTACTGCAACCATTTCTTTTTTAGGTGTTAAGCGTCTAAAATTATTCATGCGCTGTTCAAAAGTCATATCTGCATGAAAGTTCATTCGGTTTAAATCAACCAGAAAAAAATCATATTTATTATCAGTGTTTTTTTTGATTAAAGTATTTCCTGGTGAATGATCTAAAAACTCAACTCCTTTTTGATGTAAATCGAAAGTAAATTTTGAAAACTGTCTTAATATATTTTCATAATCCGGATAATCAGGAATTTCTACAAGTTCTCTATAAGTTAATTCAGTAATTAAATGCTCACTTGCATAATAGCTATCTCTTAACCCGATAGCATTAAAATTTTCAAGAAATGCTATTGGCTGTGGAGTTCCAATACCTTTTTCTAATAAAATAGTTGCAAATTCAAACGAACGTCTTGCTTTTGACTTTCGAAAATATTTGTAAGCAATTTTATTTACGATATTTGGTATTTTAAAAGATTTGATATTGATTGTTATTCCGTTCAGTTCAAACAATTTTATTTTATTTCGATCACCATTCCCAAAAAGAGTTCCTGAAGTATTAAACGTTTTAATATTATCAAGTACAGATGGGGTACTATTTTCAAATGCCGGATTTACTTTAAAATTCATCAGTATATTTTTATAAACAACAAAAATACATATACAATTTAACACATCAAATTAATATTGTATTTTCGTGAAAAAATTAAGCAATGTCACAGAAAAAAAGAGTCTTTTTAGAAACCCATAATATAAACAATAGAGCTACTGGCTTGGGAACTTTTAACTATGAACTTATTAAAGGTTTACAACATCTTTCTTTTGACGACTTAGAGCTTCATCTTAATTCTGGCAAACCTGATTTGCTTAAAAATGAATTTGGAGATAAATTTGAATATCACAAATACAGATCGTTTCATAGATATAAACACTTTCGATCTATGAATAAATATGATTTATGGCATTCCGTTAATCAAAATTCTAAATTAGAACCGCGAAAAAACACAAAATACTTACTTACAATTCATGATGTAAATTTTGTTGAAGAAATTTCATCAGATATGAATCATAAACGCAATCGTCTGTTTATTGAAAAATTAGCCAGAGCGAATGCTATTACTTATATTTCTGAGTTTGCAAAAAAGCAAACACATGATTATTTTAAGGTTCCTAATGTTCCGGAACACATCATTTATAACGGAAATCCGATATCTACATTGCTGGACACTTCAAACTTTATAAGTAATGTTCCTGTAGACAAACCTTTCTTTTATACCATCGGAGATTTTATTGAAAGAAAAAATTATGTATCTATTATTAATATGATGAAATTAATAAAAGATTATAATTTGATTATTTCGGGTAATAATACCAAAAAATATGGTGAGGTTATTAGAAAACTAATTGATAATAATGGCCTTCAAAATCAGGTTTTTTTAACTGGAAAAGTGAGCGATGAGGGCAAACAATATTATATGAAAAACTGCGCTGCCTTTCTTTTTCCTTCTATAAGAGAAGGTTTTGGATTACCACCTATTGAAGCGATGAGCTTTGGCAAACCGGTATTTTTATCAGACAAAACTTCTTTACCTGAAATTGGTGGAGATGTTGCGAGTTATTGGGCTAATTTCGATCCTGAATACATGAAAAATATACTGTTTAATGGATTAGACCATTTTAATGCTAATAAAAGCGAAATAGAGTCTCTCATGAAAAAAAGAGCTGCAAGTTTCGATTGGAAAGTTGCAGCTGCTGAATATTTAGAGGTATATAAACAAATTTTATCTTAAGCTTTAATCTTTTTTTTCATTAGAAACTTAAACCATTGTCCGAAATTCTTTCTTAGTAAAAAGAATTTCCAATATTATTTTTTTTTTGTTAGTTTAAAATTATTTAATAATTCCTGAAGAGAATTTCCTTTCATGAATTCTAATGTTTTCCAATGCATTGGATCTAAATAGAAAAATCCGTGTTTGTAATTGGAGATCAAACCGAATCCCATTTACTCATAAATTCATTTTTGTTGATCTCGTCATTATGTTCCCAATTTTCTATTTTTTTGAACTAAATCTTCTCTTGATCTTGACAAACAATCGTGCAGTGCAACAAAATCTGTATAAATAGATCGACATTTGGCGCGCCTTCCAATCTTATAATTGGGATAGTTTGTTGCAATCATAAGCTTATCCAATTTATCAACGTACAGAACACCTTCGTCTACATATTTATATAAATTAATTTTGAAACCACATATCTGAATGATCTTGTTTTAGGGGTTAAAGTGATCGTTTAGAAACAAATTTTCTAAAATCGTAAAAATACTCATAAGAATCAAGCTGAATTAACCAGTTTCTAATTCCCATTTTATGGACAAGCATTTTACGCTCCCGAATTTCACATTCCATTGCTGTAAGTCCTTGGATATTTCATAAAGTCAAAAATATTTTTTTTTGTTTGCAAATATAGTATTGTAAATGATTTTCTACTAAAAGCCTTTTACAACACACCTATCATTCTAAAAAACTTATCATATAATCACTAAAAAAAATCGGTTCTCAAATAGAAAACCGATTTTTTTAGTAGTTGTATATTTTTTTACCAGAACCTATTCAATAACCACCATATTCATTTGAAAAGCTTCAACTCTTAAACCTTGCCCCACAGTCCCAGCTATCTCACCATTATTTACATATGGCATCCAACCAATATTTTGAACATACACTCTGTAAACAACCTGAGTTGCAAAATCTGACGGAACGATTATTTGGAAAGCTTCAGCTCTACGTTCCTGACCAGTTGTTCCAACAACCTCACCTAAACCAACATAGTTTAACCAACCATGACCTTGTACGTGCGCTCTTGCTCTAAAACCGGTTAGATATGAACCATTAGCAAATTGCATTGCTTCTAATCTTCTACTCTCACCCATTGTCCCTACTGGTGTACCAAGAATATACCATGGCATCCATCCATGTCCGTTTTCAGGTTTTCCTGTAACGTGAGCTCTATATTGAAATGTAATTTGTGCTGCAGATTTAGCTGTTAGGCTAGATGATTGAGCACTAGAAGAAATCAGTTTCATTGTTCCATTATCATCTTTATACTTAGCAGTCAAAGAAGCTGCTTTATCATTCTCATTTGCTTTTTTAAGATTAGAAATTATTTTTTCAAATGCCTCAGTTTGTATCTCTGTAACGATAGTACCATCTGTATTTTTCATAAATACTTCTTTTTTATCAGCAACAGATAAAACTTGTTCTTCATCATTATTACTACATGAAAATAACGATGCAGCAATTAAAACACTAAATAATAATTTTTTCATTTTTGGTATTTTTAAGATTAAACGTATAAAAATTTAAACAAACATAAGAATAAATTTACTTTTAAAAAAAAATATTATTAAAAATAAAAAATATATTACAAAAATAAAATTAAAAAAGTCACATCAAAATTTATGAAACGAATTAATGATAAATTAATAAATATCGAATTCGGGAATTTGAATTATTATCTTTGCCAAAATAAAAGTCTTTTTTTAATGGAAAATATTAATCAAGAAATTATCAACGCATACGAAGTAATTAAGGAAGGCGGTATCATTTTATATCCAACAGATACAGTTTGGGGAATTGGCTGTGACGCTACAAACCCAGAAGCTGTTGCTAAAATCTACAAATTAAAACAGCGTGAAGAAACACAAAGCATGATTGTTTTAATGAATGGTGAAAAGATGCTGTACAATGTGTTTAAAGAAATTCCTGAAGTTGCATGGCAAATCTGGGATTTATCGGAAAAACCCACTACTTTAATTCTTGATGATGCTAGAAATGTTGCTCCAAATATTATTGCTGCAGACAAATCGCTAGGAGTTAGATTGGTAAAAGAACCTTTCTGCTTCAAATTGATGGAGAGAATGAAAAAGCCTTTGGTTTCTACTTCTGCTAATATTTCTGGACAACCAACACCAATAGCTTTCAAGGACATTAGCCCAGAAATCATTAAAGGTGTTGATTATGTGGTGAAATTAAATCAAGATAAAATAAACGGGAAATCGTCAACGATAATCAAATTAACCAAAGATTCTCAGGTGAAAGTAATTCGCAAATAGTTTTTTGTTTCAAGTTTCAAGTTTCAGGTTTCAGGTTTCAGGTTTCAAAAACTTTGAGTGTAGTTTTTACCGCAAAGTTCGCAAAGAAGCTTTTATTAAGAATCTAAATTAGAGTTAAAAAAAGTTCGCAAAGTTTTATCAAAACAAGCTTTGCGAACTTTTTCATTTTAATGGTTCTAAAAAATCTTAGCGACCTTTGCGTAATTCGCGGTTAAAAAAAAACTTAGAATCTCAGAACCTTAGTATCTTAGCAACTTATAACGTTTTCAAACTCTCAATCAGCCAATCGATATCTTCTTTGGTATTGTAATGACTAAATGAAATTCGGAGATTTGGTAATTTCAAATCAGTCTCCGAAAGCATTTCGTTTAAAACGTGCGATGGTTTAATACTTCCAGACTGGCAAGCGCTTCCTCTAGAAACTGCAATTCCTTTCATATCTAAACTAAAAAGTAGCATCGAAGTTTTATCTGATGAAAACGGCAGAATGATATTGATAATATTATAGAAATCTTCTTTTTTTCCGTTAATTCTAAAATTTGGAAAATGAATTTCTAATTGTTCTATTAGATAATTTTTTATTCCTAAAATATAAATTCTTTCTTCCTCTAATTTTTCATAAGAAATAGACAAAGCTTTTGCCATACCAGCAATCTGATGCACGGCTTCAGTTCCTGCGCGAAGACCTTTTTCTTGTTCTCCTCCAAAAAGCAAAGGCTGTAAACCAGAATTTTTTCGAATAAAAGCAAATCCGATACCTTTTGGTCCATGAAACTTATGTGCACTCGCTAAAATAAAATCAATAGGCGTTTTTTGCAGATCGATTTCCGTTTTTCCGACAGATTGAACTGTATCCGAATGGAACAAAGCGCTATACTGCTTGCAAATCAAACTTACACGATCTAAATCTAAAATTGTCCCCGTTTCGTTATTGACATGCATTAAACTAACCAAAGTCTTTTTTTCTTCGGATAATAAATTAGACAAATGCGTTAGATCTAAACTACCGTCTGCATTTACATTAACATAATCAACTTGAATATGGTATTCTTCCTGAAGCGCCCAAACAGTATGCAAAACAGCATGATGCTCGATTTTTGAAGTAATAATTCTCTCTACCTTCAAATCTTCAACAGCAGAGCGTAAAATCCAGTTGTCGGCTTCCGTTCCGCCAGACGTAAAAATTATTTCTTGAGCAGTACAATTTAAGTGTTTTGCAATACTCTTTCTAGAAAGCTCTAATATGGTCTTACCGTTTCGACCAAAACTGTGTGTAGACGATGGGTTTCCGTAATCCTCAAGCATTATTTTTGTCATTTCCTGAATTACTTCAGGACGTATGGCAGTTGTTGAGGCATTATCTAGATATACTTTTTTCATTGCTGCAAAGTTAAGAAATATCAATTGTCAAATCTTAAATATCATTTGGCAATTTTTTCACTATTTTTGACCCAAATAAATTTTACGATGAAAAAATATGCTGCCCTCCTATTGTTCGCTCTCTTTTTGAATGGATGCGATGATGGAGATTTAACTGTAGACGAAATAGATTTTGCTGATGTACAGGAATCGTCAGCCTGTGATCCGTTAACAAATACTTTAATTTATAAACTAAAATCTCAGGAAGCGCTTTTGCTTCAATTGCCTCAGGGAGCAATCATTAATGATCAAGGAACCTACACGTATACTATTGACGCAAATGGAAAAGGATCATACCGTGTCGTTTATAGAGCTTATGACGGAACTGTAGCAAAAGATAATATTTGTGGTGCAATACCTCCTACCACTCCAAAAGTAACTGAAGAATGGAATGCTGTTGAAGGTTTGATTGAAGTCGCAACAACTCAACTAGTAGATTCAAGTGCAACTGACGGAAGCACAAGAATAAAGGGTTACGAACATAGTATTATTTTTAGAAATATAACATTTGCAAAACCAGCAGGAAATCAAACAGAAGCTGAATTTGTGTTTGGAACATACAATACAACTATAACTAAAGCCGATTTGACTTTCAAAACTAATCCGAATGGTTCGGCTTATGAATGTGACAACAAAACTTACAATTACAACAATTCATTTTATTTATCGATCGAAGATATCGATCCTGCTTTGATCGTAAATGTACCTACAACTAGCAATCAACCTCGTACAAGCTTAATAACAGCAACACAAAACAAAGTATTTTACAAAACCGCATTGACAGAAACTGGATCTATTACACCAGCTTTTATTTGCGCTAAAGTACAACCAAGTTCTCCTGCAATCGATGAAACGTGGACAGGCCAACTGGGTGTAGCAAACGCAAGTGGAATTATTGAAGTAACGACGACGCGAACAGGGCAAGTTTATGAACACACAATTGTTCTTAAAAATGTAATTTTACAAAAAGGAAAAAGCAGCTTTAAACTTGGAAGCAGTTTCGTTCTTGGAAAAGTTACCAGAGATGCAACTGACTAAAAATATATATTTCTAAAAAGAAATCAGCCGAAATAATTCTTACAAAAAAACGTCTGTTTTTTGTCTTGATTTAAGTATAAATCTCTTCAAAAAACAGACGTTTTTTTTATACTTTGCAATTCATATTTTCGCTTACAAAAAGCGACTTTATTTATTATTTTGCCTTATATAAACTTCGGTTGCTCCAAGTCCGTATTTTTGATAATTGGCATCTTGGAAATCAATTCCGTCATAACGGCCTAATAAAAAATCAAGTTCGGCTTTCAAAATTCCTTCGCCCACGCCATGAATAAAAACGATTTTCGGAATGCGATTTCTAATTGCAAATTCGATATGTCTTTTTGCCGTTTCAGTCTGTAATGTCAAAATATCATAGTTAGACATTCCGCGTTTATTTGGAACCAGTTTTTCTATATGCAAATCAAATTCTGGAACACCAACATCGCGTTTATCTTTCTTTTCTTTAACAAAACTTCTCGGTTTTGGCTCTGTTTTCTCTTTTGAAACTTCATCTAAATCAATTCTTTTAATAGAATTCATTAAATTACTGGTTTCTTGTATTTTAATTAATTCGTTGACTAAAAATGTCATCATAAATCCGTCCTCACTTTCAATCAAAACTTCATTGTTTTTAACCGAAATCACCGTTCCGTTTATGGCTTCATCAAGTACAGAAACCTTATCTCCTTTTACCAGCATTCTACTCTTCTTTATCGTTATTTTTACTTGGTGTTTTAGCACTAAGCTGCATCATTCCGAACATGAAAACTACAATTGCAGCAATCATGATATAGATGTTTTTTTCTTCTGAAACTTGCTCATAAAGCGCAACCGAAATCGCAAGAATCATTATTATAATTTTAAAAGTTTTCATCCTTCCTGTATTTTAAGATTTCAAAAGTATAAAACTTTCAAGTACTTGTTCTATACCACTCCAAACGTTTGTCATATTTTTTTAGTAAAATTGCAAAAAAGATTCACCATGAGCTTAGAGAAATACATGATCCCTTGCCTATTCAAAACCTTCTTTGGTTATGACTGTTTAGGGTGTGGATTTCAGCGCTCTCTATTCTTACTTTTTCAAGGTAATTTTTTTGGTGCTTTTAAAATGTATCCAGCTATTTATACTTGTCTCTTACTCTTCCTTTTTATTACGTTTCATTTCTTAGATAAATCTAGAAATTACAAAAAAATCGTTTGGAACATTGCTTTGGTAAATTTCATTTTTATGCTCGGCGGCTATTACTTCAAACACTTTTATTTTTAGATTTTAGATTTTAGATTTTAGATTTTAGATTTTAGATTTTAGATTTTAGATTTTAGATTTTAGATTTTAGATTTTAGATTTTAGATTTTAGATTTTAGATTTTAGATTTTAGATTTTAGATTTTAGAT
>NZ_JAMOKG010000002.1:253618-625929 GCF_023656565.1 Flavobacterium tyrosinilyticum | reverse complement strand
TTTCTAAAAGTCGCTTCGCTCCTTTTGGAATTTGGGATTTAAAAAAATTGGAATTTTAAGAAACTTCTATTTCTTAATCTGATCCAAAATATCATTCATCATCTCGATTTGCACTTTCTGAATTTCGATTAGTTCTTGCTGCTGATGCATAATTAAATGATCAATTTTATCATGAATTAATCTAATCTCCAATTCCGATTTCAGGTTGATCATAAAATCTTTTTTAGCGCGATTACGATCTTTTTCCTCCTGACGGTTTTGGCTCATCATAATAACGGGCGCCTGCAAAGCTGCAACACAAGAAAGTATTAAATTTAAAAGAATAAACGGATAAGGATCAAAACCTTTGTTTAGAAAAATATAAACATTTGAAGCAATCCAAATCGTAATAAAAACTACGAACGAAATAATAAAAGTCCAGCTCCCGCCAAAATCAGCCACTTTATCGGCCACTTTTTGCCCTAAGGTTCTAGTTTCTTCCTCATCTTCTACAATACTCACAATCGATTTATCTTCTTTTAACGAAGAAATGACATTTTTCTCCATTGCCGAAAGCGCTCCTATTTCACTAGAAAGATAATTTGAAATATATTTTTGGCGAAACACATTCAATTCATTTATAGAAATGCAATCTTCGGCATTAAAATCGGGATATTCCTTTTTAATCAATCCCAAAATAGGATCATGAATTGCTCTTCCATAAACTTTCTCATTTTCATCAAAAGAATTGCCAGAAATTGCACTCTTAAATGTTGGCTTATTTTTCATTTTAGTATATTTTGAAAGCTAATTTACGCAATTAACTTCTTAAGAATTGCATAAATAAGAACCGTTTAGAATTTGCTTTTTATCACAAATCAAACCTCTCAAAGTAAATTTCTTTAGTTAAATCGTGATTTTATTTCCAAAAAACGCCTTACTTTTAACGTTCCAAAATTATTCATCCATTTTTACCATTGTGACAAAAGACAATATCATACAAAATATAAGAGCTTTAAAGAGCCACTCACACATAAATTACGGTATTAAAACCAAAACAGAAGACTTTACAGAAAAGCTTTTTTACACGCTTTTTGATTCGAATGCGGCACTTGACGAAAGCATTGATGAACTAGAGTTTCGCTTTAAAGAAATTGCGGTTTTGGCTTGTAAAAAACCTCAAAATTTATGCGAATCGATCTGGGATCGCTTTTTAGAGAAACTCCCTGGAGTTTTAGAAAAACTAAATCAAGATGCCGAATATATCCTTGAAAACGATCCTGCATCAAACAGCATTGATGAAGTGTACTTGGGTTACCCAGGGTTTTATGCCATTGCAATTTATAGACTTAGTCACGAATTATATCATTTAGATTTATTGTTATTCTCTCGATTAATGAGCGAATATGCCCATAGAATTACAGGTACAGATATTCACGCTGGAGCCGATATTGCATCGCCATTTTTTATCGATCACGCTACTGGTATTGTAATTGGCGAAACTACCGTTATCAAGAAACATGTAAAAATCTATCAAGGTGTTACGCTTGGTGCATTAAGCGTAAGCAAAGACATGAAAAATGCAAAAAGGCATCCAACTGTTGAAGCTAATGTCTGCATTTATGCCAATGCAACAATTCTGGGCGGAGAAACAGTAATTGGAAAAAACAGTGTTGTTGGAGGAAATGCATGGGTTACCAAATCTATTCCAGAAGATTCTATCGTTTTAAACACCACTACAACTGACGTTAAAATAAAAGAAAAAAAATAACATGAATTCACATAAATTATTAAACCTAATTGGCAATACTCCTTTGATGGAAACGGTCAATCTAGTTAAAAATAAAAATGTAAAACTTTTACTGAAACTGGAAGGAAATAATCCTGGAGGAAGCGTAAAAGATAGAGCGGCATACAATATGATTGCTGCAGCATTAGAAAGAGGCGATATCAAAAAAGGAGACAAATTAATTGAAGCAACCAGCGGAAACACTGGAATTGCGCTTGCTATGATTGCTCAGTTATTTGGCATTGAAATCGAACTGGTTTTACCCGAAGATTCTACCAAAGAACGCACTCAAACTATGCGTGCTTATGGCGCAACAGTTATTCTTACACCTGCAAGCGAAGGAATTATTGGTTCTAGAGATTATGCCGATAAAAAAGTGGCGCAAGGTGGTTATTTAATGCTGAACCAGTTTGCTAATGATGATAACTGGAAAGCGCATTACAAAACAACTGGGCCTGAAATCTGGAATGATACTGACGGAACGGTAACGCATTTCGTTTCGGCAATGGGAACAACAGGAACTATTATCGGGACTTCTACTTATTTGAAAGAAAAAAATCCAAACGTTCAAATCGTTGGTGCACAGCCAAGTGATGGTTCTCAGATTCCTGGAATCCGTAAATGGCCACAGGAATATCTTCCTAAAATATTTGATGCTTCTAAAGTGGATACTGTTGTAGATGTGAGCGAAGAAGAAGCAAGAGCCATGACTAAAAGATTAGCGCTAGAAGAAGGTGTTTTTGCAGGAATGAGCAGCGGAGGTTCTGTCGCAGTTGCCTTAAAAATTGCAGAACAATTAGAATCTGGAGTTGTGGTTGCCGTTATCTGCGACCGCGGTGATCGTTATTTGTCTTCGGATTTATTTGACTAAAAAGATACTAAGTTGCTAAGATTTGAATAACTGAAAAAACTTTGTATGTCAGAATCTCAGCAACTTTAGAAAAAAAACTTAGAATCTCAGCAACTTAGAACCTTAGAATCTTAAAAAAAATGAACTACAGAAAACTAGGAAAAACAAACTTTAATATCTCTGAAATTTCGCTTGGCACTTGGCAAGTTGGCGGAAAATGGGGATCGGGTTTTGATGATAAAGCAGCCGATACACTTTTGAATACTGCTATTGATAATGGTGTAAACTTTATTGATACAGCCGACGTTTACGAAAATGGATTAAGCGAAACTGCTGTTGGAAGAGTCGTTCGCTCTCGTTCTGAACGTGTTTTTGTTGCCACAAAATGCGGACGCCAAATCAATCCGCATGTTAATGAAGGATATACGCCAAAAGTACTTCAAAAATTTGTTGAAGACAGTTTAAAAAGAACGGGATTAGAAACACTTGATCTAATTCAGCTGCATTGTCCGCCGACTGAAGTTTACTATCGTCCAGAAATATTTGAACTTTTTGATAGACTAAAAGATCAGGGGAAAATTCTTAATCTGGGTGTAAGCGTTGAAAAAGTCGAAGAAGCTTTAAAAGCCATTGAATACTCAAACGTAGCAACGGTTCAGATTATCTTCAATTTGTTTCGTCAACGACCTTCAGAATTGTTTTTCGCGGAAGCTAAAAAGAAAGATATCGGAATTATTGCCAGAGTTCCATTAGCAAGCGGACTTTTAACAGGCAAATTTGACGCAAAAACAACTTTTGATCCTCAGGATCACCGAAATTTTAATCGTAACGGAGAAGCGTTTGATAAAGGCGAGACTTTTTCTGGAATTGATTACGAATTGGGCTTAAAAGCTGTTGAAGAATTAAAAACTTTATTTCCAGAATCAAAAAATCTAGCTACAATTGCGTTACAATGGATTTTGAGTTTTGATGAAGTAAGCTGTATTATTCCTGGAGCATCCAAAACAGAACATGTTTTATCAAATTTATCGGTTTATGACACTCCAAAATTAACTTCAGAGCAGACTGTGGCAATGAACAAAATCTATAATGACCTTATCAAACCTTCTGTTCATCAGCTTTGGTAATCTTTAATAATAAAATAAAAAGGCTGTCAAGAATAAAATCTTACAGCCTTATTTTTTTTCAGAATCTAGACATCAAATTCAATTCTAAACTCAGCGCCTTTATTTTTTCCTTCGCTAGATGCAGTCAATCGCCCTTTGTTTCTTTCTATTATTTTTTTGCACAAATACAATCCGATTCCTGTAGAACCTTCGTTTGCGGTCCCTAGACGGCTTAATTTGGTGAATTTTTTAAACAATTCTTCAATCTGATTTCGATCAAAGCCCATTCCGTAATCTTTTACCGTCATAATCAATTTTGAATCTGCAGAAAAGATTCTGACTTTAATTTCGCTATCAAAATAAGAGAACTTAACGGCGTTACTTATTAGATTTACCAACACTTGAACCAAAAGCCCCTCGTCTATTTTCAGTTTTGCTTCATTACATTCCAAAACCAAATCCATTTTTATATTTTTATCCAACAAACGCTGTTCGACTTGTTCGTTAATAAAAGGAACAATATTCGAAAACAAAACCGCCTTAACTTCTGGGTTTACTTTTACAACATCGTCTTGTTCTTTGAGCAATTTGATAAAATTTTCGATGTATCTAAATTGCAGTTCAGTCGATTCGCAAATTAACTCAGCCATATTTTTTACCGACTCTGATGGTTCTTCGCTTATAATAAGTTTAGCTAAACCTTGCGGATTTCCTGCAAAATTTTTCAAATCATGCGAAAGCATATAAACCAAATCCTGTTTTTCGTTTATAAAATTCTCTGCTTCGTTAATAGATTCCTGTATGTTACACAAAAGCAGACCTGCTTCGTCTGTATAATCTGTTGGCAAAGCGGCTATTTTTCTTGAATCTCTATAGTCATCTAATGCTTTTGAGGCTATAGCGATTGGCTTTATCAGTTTATTTAAAACCAAAAGCGTTATTGCCGTTGCCAGCAATGTCATAATTAAAGAAAAAACAAGAATAGAAGCCGATGATACTTCATGCTCAAAAAATAGGACAAAAAACAAGATTCCGATTAAGGGAATATGGATACCGATAAAAGCAACAAATAAAAATTTGAAAGCATAACTTTTTTTAAGAAAGCTGATTTTTGAAAGTTTGTGATACAACTTCATAAAAAGATAAAAATAGCAGGTTAATATGTAATTTTATTGGGATTATTACGAAAACAAAATTAGCTTTTATCCCCAATTAAACTAATATTTTGAAGAATTTCTAAATTTTTTCTAAAATTAAATTTGTAAAAGTTTTCAAAGGCTTATTTTTGCGCTATGGGAAGAAAAAATACAGACAAAATTGTCTTTCATCAAATTCAAGTTCTTGATGCTGGTGCAAAAGGGGTTTCAGTAGCCAAAGCACCTGACGGAAAAGTTATCTTTATTCCGAATGTGGTACCTGGAGATGTTGTAGACGTACAGACACTAAAAAAAAGAAAAGCGTATTACGAAGGTAAAGCGGTAAAATTTCACGAATTATCTGAATATAGAGTAGAGCCAATATGCGAACATTTTGGTGTATGCGGAGGTTGCAAATGGCAAAATATGAAATACAGCCAACAACTTGCATTTAAACAAAATGAAGTTAAAAATCACTTACAAAGAATAGGAAAAATCGAACTCCCAGAATTTGAAGATATTTTAGGTTCTGAGAAACAGTTTTTCTACAGAAATAAAATGGAGTTTTCTTTTTCTAACAGCCGTTGGTTAACTGAAAAAGAAATTGGAAGCACTGAAGATTTAGGGAACAGAAACGCTTTAGGTTTTCATATTCCTAAAATGTGGGATAAAATCTTAGACATCAACAAATGTCATTTACAAGAAGATCCTTCAAATGCCATTCGTAACGAAATTAGAGCTTTTGCAAACGAACATAATTTAGCTTTTTTTAATCCGAGAGAACATTCTGGATTATTAAGAACGGTTATGATTCGTACGGTTTCTACTGGAGAAATCATGGTTTTGATTCAGTTTTTTGAAGAAGACAAAGAAAACCGAGAATTAATTCTTGACCATTTATACGAGAAATTCCCTCAAATTACTTCATTACAATATGTTGTAAACGGAAAACCAAACGATACAATTTACGATCAGGATGTCATTCTTTACAAAGGAAGAAACTACATTTTGGAAGAAATGGAAGGTTTAAAATTTAGCATTAATGCTAAATCGTTCTACCAAACCAACTCTGATCAAGCTTACGAATTGTATAAAATAACACGCGATTTTGCTGGACTTACAGGAAATGAAGTAGTTTATGACTTATATACAGGAACTGGAACCATTGCACAGTTCGTTTCTAAAAAAGCAAAAAAAGTAATTGGAGTAGAAAGTGTTCCTGAAGCTATTATTGATGCTAAAGCCAATGCAGAACGCAATAATATTACAAATTGCGAGTTTTTTGTTGGTGACATGAAGGTAGTCTTTAATGAAGCTTTTATTGCACAGCACGGAAAACCAGACGTTATTATTACAGACCCGCCTCGCGACGGAATGCATAAAGATGTTGTAGAGCAAATCTTAAAAATTGCTCCTAAAAAAGTGGTTTATGTAAGCTGTAATTCTGCAACTCAAGCGCGTGATCTAGCTTTAATGGATGAAAAATACAAAGTAACTCGTGTGCGCCCTGTAGATATGTTTCCGCAAACGCATCATGTTGAAAATGTTGTACTTTTAGAACTTCGATAAAAAATACATGAAAAAATTAATCTCTCTTTTACTGCTCTTCACTTTCGGCTTATCTAGCTGCGAGAAAGATGATATCTGCGATGCCAATACACCAACTACACCAAGATTGGTTATGACATTTTATGATATTTCTAGTCCGACGAAAACAAAAAATGTTACCAACTTAAAAGTTATTGGTGACGGAATGGAAGAAGGGATTGTTTTTAATGAAAGTCTTGCAGAAGACGATTCATTGAGATATGTAACCAGCGGAAGTACGGTATCAATTCCGTTAAAGGTAAATGACACTACAGCAACCTTTAAGTTTATTTACAGTTCGTTAAGCACCACAGCCATCAATACTGATGTTATTAAATTTAACTATAACACACAAAATGTATATGTTTCGAGAGCTTGTGGCTTTAAAACTATTTTTCAGCTAAAAAATATTCTGCCTTTTGTACATACTGATCCAGACGGAGATACGTTTTGGATGACCGAAGTTGATTTAGAAAACCCTAACATTGAATCTGAAAATGAAACACACATTAAAGTTTATTTCTAGTCTTTCATTATTGTTTTCAATGTTTTTAGGTTATGCGCAGGATGTTCCTGAGATTTCTAAAAATTTGAAAGACACGGTAGCGACTAAAAAGCCAAAAACAGAAACTGTAAAAACGGCAAAACCAGAAATTCAGGAAGCTCAAGCCCTAAAAGATAGCGTTGTAAAAACAGACCGCTACGGACTTCGTGTTGGTGTCGATTTGTACAAACTTACTCGCGGTCTTTATGACAAAGATTATAAAGGAGTAGAATTTGTTGGAGACTGGCGATTAACCAAAAAGTATTTCTTAGCGGCAGAATTAGGCTACGAAGATAAAACTACAGAAGATGACCGTTTGACTTCTTCTGCTAACGGAACTTATATAAAAGCAGGTTTTGACTATAATTTTTATCAAAACTGGCTTGATATGGAAAACCTGATCACGATAGGAATGCGTGGCGGATTTAGTAGTTTTGCGCAAGAATTGCATAGCTATAAGATCTATAACCCAAATCCGTATTGGGGAGAATTACCTCCAATAGCAACAGACAATAAATATAGCGGACTTACCGCTACTTGGATCGAAGTTGCATTAGGACTAAAAGCCCAAGTTGTGAAAAATGTATTTGTTGGTTTCGGTGTTCAGCTTAAACTTCTGACTTCTAATAAAGAACCAAATAATTTTGAAAACCTTTATATTCCAGGTTTTAACAGAACTTATGATGGAAGTTTTGGAATTGGTTTCAACTACACAGTTTCCTACTTTATTCCGATTTACAAGAAAAAAACAATGGCATCTGAAACAGTAAAAAAAGAAGAGCCTAAGAAGAAAAAATAGTTTTTTTAAAAAGGTTCTAAGATTCTAAGACTCTAAGATACTAAGTTTAAAAAAAAAGCGGTAAATTCAAGTTGAATTTACCGCTTTTTTATGTTGTTAAGATTAAAAACTTAGAACCTTAGTATCTTAGCATCTTTTTTATGCTAACTGAAAATTAATCGCTGCTTGTGTATGTATTAAAGTTGTATCAAAAATAGGGACACTTAAATCTCCTTCTTTTATTACTAGCGGAATTTCGGTGCATCCTAAAATAATTCCTTCTGCTCCATTTTTGATTAATTCATTTGCAATTTCAAGATAACGTTTTTTCGTTTCTTCGGTTGCAATTCCTCTTCCTAATTCTTCGAAAATGGTGTAATGAATAAAATCTTTGTCAGCTTCGCTTATTGGTATTATTGCTTTAATTCCTTTTTCAGCAAGTTTATCTTTAAAGAAATCCAATTCCATTGTGAATTTTGTTCCCAACAAACCTACTTTTTTCAAGTCTTTTTTCTGAATTTCAATTGCTGTTTCTTCAGCAATATGAATAAGAGGAAGTCCAATAGCTTGCTGCAGTTTATCCGCAATTAAATGCATTGTGTTGGCACATAAAACAATAGCTTCTGCCCCGCCCGATTTTAAAACTTCTGCCGCTTTTAAAAGCATATTAAAAGTCGAATCCCAGTCGTTGGCATCGTTATTCTTTTTAATATCGGCATAATTAAAAGAGTAGATTAGACATTCAGAGAAATTTAGTCCGCCGAGTTTTTCATTAATTCCTTTATTAATTAAAGTATAATAATCAGATGTAGAAACCCAGCTGATTCCTCCAATAAGTCCAATTTTCCTCATATATTTTTCAAATTATCCGATTACTTTAATTCCTTTTATAAAAAGCCATTTCATAAAAAGCTTTTCACCGTCTTTAGTTCTTACCGCTTGAAATTTAGGTCCAACAATAGTTCCTATTACAAATGCCGTCATCGGAATCCAAATTCCAGTTAATCCGGTGTAAGCAGCAATCAAATATCTAAATAAAAGAAATAAAATTGCAAAAGCAGCCAATTGGTATAAAAAAGCGCGTAGTTGTAGTTTTGACATTTTTTTTGAGTTGCTAAGGTTCTGAGATGCTAAGATGCTAAGTTTTTTTCCTTGCAACTTATATACTTAGAAACTTAATATTTATTTAAAATTATTCTTTTTCCCATTTTGCTAAAACTCTTAGCATCTTAGAATCTTAGTATCTTAGAGACTTAGACTTGAAATTTCGTTCTCTTACTTCCTTCGTACATTTCGTATTTTACCAAACGTGCTTCAAGGCTTCCGTTAAAAAGTTTGATTTTTCTAGAAGGTTTTAATCCTACGAATTTTAAGGCTTCAAGGTTGGCTGTAATAAACCAAGCGTTTGTTCCTGGATAATTCTTCTTTAAAGTGTCTCCAATGCTGGCGTAGAATTTTTCCATATGAATATCTAAACGCTCATCGTAAGGCGGATTGAAAACAATATGCAGTTTACCTTCCGTTTCTTTTTCTGTATCAAAAAAGTTCTCTTCGTAAATTTTAATATAATCTTCTAAATTAGCATTTCTAATATTGTCTTTAGCTTTACTTACAGCACTTGGCGCTTTATCAAAACCTTTAATTGTATAATGAAACTCTCTAGTTTTTTTCATTAAACTGTCAACAATTGTATCAAACAAATCATTGTCCCAATCTTTCCATTTCTCAAAAGCAAACTCTTTTCTGTTAATGTTTGCTGGAATATTGCAGGCAATCATAGCTGCTTCTGCCAAGAAAGTTCCAGAACCGCACATAGGATCCAAGAAATCACTTTGTCCGTCCCAACCAGACAATAAAAGAATTCCAGCTGCCAAAACCTCATTAATAGGTGCAATATTAGTAGCCGTTCTGTAACCACGCTGATGAAGTGAAGCTCCAGAAGTATCTAAAGAAACCGAAACCTGATCTTTATCAATATGAATATTAATACGCAAATCTGGATACTGTTTATCAATACTTGGACGCTGTCCTGTTCTTTCTCTAAACTGATCTACGATCGCATCTTTACATTTCTGAGAAATAAATTCAGAATGATTGAAATAAGTCGAATGCACAGTACTATCAATCACAAAAGTCTGATTCGCATTTAAGTATTTAGACCAGTTTATACCCAAAATCCCTTTGTACAAAGCCTGTTCATTATTAGCTCGAAAAGAATAAATCGGCTTTAAAACTTTAAGCGCAGTACGCAAAGACAAATTGGCTTTGTACATAAAACCTTTGTCTCCTTTAAAGCTTACCATTCTCACACCTATTTCAACATCTTGAGCGCCAAGTGTGCGTAATTCTTTTTCTAATATTTCTTCAAAGCCAAAAAAACATTTGGCAATCATTTTAAAATTTTCTTCCATTTCTTTTTCAATTAAAAAAAAGCTAATCGCTATAACATTTTATTATACTGTTATAAATAGGTATCGAAGCGAAATAGTTATTTTTCGGCAAAAATACACTAAATTTGCCGGACTTTTGAATTAATTGAAATAGAATAAATGTCTGTAAAACATAACGCACCAATCCAAAATCAAGAAGACGACAATCAAAACTGGTATTCTTCATGGTTTGACACGCCATATTATCATATTCTTTACAAGGATCGTAATTATCGTGAAGCTCAGGTTTTCATGGACAATTTAACGCATTATCTCAACTTGCCAGAGAAAGCAAAAGTTTTGGATTTAGCGTGCGGAAAAGGCCGTCATTCTATTTATTTAAATCAATTAGGCTACGATGTTTTAGGCGCAGATTTGTCTGAAAACAGCATCGCCGAAGCTAGCAAAAACAGCAATGAAACCCTTCATTTTAAAGTGCACGACATGCGCGAGCCTTTTGAAGAAAAGTTTGATGCTATTTTCAATCTTTTTACCAGTTTTGGCTATTTTGAAAGCGACGAAGACAATCTGACCACTTTAAAAGCAATTAAAGAAAGCTTGTCAGAATACGGTTTTGCTGTTATCGATTTCATGAATGTGCCAAATGTTATTGAAAATCTTGTTCCACAAGAAGTAAAAACAGTTGACGAAATAGATTTTCACATCAAAAGATACGTTGAAGACGGGCATATTTTCAAAGAAATTGATTTTGAAGACCAAGGCAGAAAATATCATTTTACAGAAAAAGTAAAAGCACTAACTTTGAAAGACTTTCAGGATTTAATGGACGAGGCTGGAATTTTTCTTTTAGACATTTTTGGAGACTACAAACTCAAAAAATTCCATAAAACCGAAAGCGAAAGATTAATCATGATTTTTAAGTAAATTGGTTAATCGTTTAATTGTTTAACCGTTTAATCGCTAAACAAAAAAACAATTAACCGATTAAACGAATCAACGATTAAACAAAATAAAAATGAACTATTTATTACCCTTATTTTCTGTACTTTTAGGATATGGCGTGGCTTTATTTATAAAACCAGAAAACAAAAATAATTTAAAATTACTACTCGCATTTAGCGGTTCTTTTTTATTGTCGTTAACCGTAATGCACCTTCTTCCAGATGTTTACGAATCGCACAATCCTAATATCGGAATCTTTATAATGGTCGGAATTTTATTCCAGATCGTACTTGAATTTTTCTCAAAAGGTGCCGAACACGGACACGTTCACGGGCACGCAAAAATGTCTCAAATTCCGTGGCTTTTATTTATAAGCCTTTGCATTCACGCCTTTTTAGAAGGATTTCCAGTAAGCCATCATCATGGTTTAGCAGTAGGAATTGCCATTCATCATCTGCCAATTGCGGTTATCTTAACCACATTTTTCATCAATGCAGATTTAAATAAAAAAGCCATTTTTGCCTTCATGCTGACGTTTGCCATCATGACGCCACTCGGAACTGTAGCTTCAGAATATTTACCCTTTTTAAGTAAATATTACACCGAAATAACAGCAATCGTAATCGGTATTTTATTCCACATCTCCTCAACAATCATTTTTGAAAGCAGTGAAGGACACAAATTCAACATTGCCAAAGTTTCTATGATCGTTCTAGGAATTTTGTTGGCTTTCTTTTTATAATCTGGGCGTGCCCAAATTTACAAAAGGCGCAATTTAACAAACCGCTTACGTGCGCCTTTCGCAAATTCGGTCGGGCTATCCGCATTACTTCGGTAATTTGCTCCTATCCCTCACGCAAGAAAAGTTTCAGGTTTCAGGTTTCAAGTTTCAGGTTTCAG
Source organism: Flavobacterium tyrosinilyticum (assembly GCF_023656565.1). Lineage (GTDB taxonomy): Bacteria > Bacteroidota > Bacteroidia > Flavobacteriales > Flavobacteriaceae > Flavobacterium > Flavobacterium tyrosinilyticum. The sequence goes on along the minus strand of NZ_JAMOKG010000002.1, from coordinate 613,928 downwards.
GTTTTACTCTCGCGTGTCAGGCTGAGCGAGGTCGAAGCCCTTTTGTTAGTTGCCCTTCGACTTCGCTCAGGGTGACATTAGTTTGTTTCAAGTTTCAGGTTTCAAGTTGAAGTTCTCTTTACAATGTCAGGCTGAGCGAAGTCGAAACCCAATGAAAATTATCTAATTATCTAATTGACTAATTATCTAATTCCTTAATTCCCTACCCTCTTCTTCTCGTCCTGATTTCCGAAAGCACGCTCTTTCACATTAATCTTTTTATTACCGAAATTGTAAATCACAGATAAACGAACAAAGCGATTACTTTCATTTTGGCTATAAACCTGTTTCACGCCATTTACAACCGAAGTAAAATCTTTCAAATAAGAAGTATTAAAAATATCATTGGCCAAAAATGCAATCTGAAGCGTTTTATTCAACAAATCCTGTTTAAACCCAATATCAAAACTTGATGCATAACCAATCTCATACAAACCACTTTTAAAAGGCGAACTATAATTAAAATCAATTTGAAGTTTGGTGCTTTTCCCTAGTATAAAAGTATTATTTGTCGTAAAATCAATCTGTAAACTATTTGATGGCGTTGCATTAATATCTTTTATAAACTCCGTTTGAGCGCCTAAAAAGTATAAAGTATTTTCACTCTGCCACCAATCTGCAAAAGTGGCTGAATAAGTTTCTCCAACACCATAATTTATATTTTTAAAATAATTTTCACGCGTTACAATCTGTGTATTCGTTTCTGGATTTGAAGTAAACAAAACGCCATAACCATTTGAAACTAAATTCACAAAAACGCTGGTTCTCAAAATTTCTTTATACGAATGTGCAAACTCAAAATTATCACTAAATGAAGGTTTTAAAAACGGATTTCCTTCAGAATAACTGTTACTATTAATATAAACTCTAAACGGATTCAGCAAATCAAAACGCGGTCTGTTGATTCTTTTTCCATAATTCAAACTAAAAGTATTGTTCTCGTTTTTCTTGTACGAAGCATAAACTGTTGGAAATAATTTCAAATAATTATTTACTGTTTCCTGATTTAAAGTTTCAGAAAATCCATTGGTTTGTGTGTTCTCCAATCGTAAACCCATTTGCAGATTCCATTTTTCATTCAGTTTTTTATCTCCGTTAATGTAAAACGCCTGATTATTTTCAGTGTATTTAAATTGATTTGACTGACTAGGATCTAATTCCGGAGTTCCAGTTATAGTATTGTAAAAAACCACATCGCTTATGCTGTTTGTAAAACTCATTTTCGCACCATAAGACAAATTAAAAGTTTCAAACGGATGTTCCATATCTGCCTTAAAACTCCAGTTATCAATATCTTGGTCAGAAATATTTCTTCCTGCCTGATTGACATCAATAAATTCCATATCTGGATTAAAATTATTCGCTATAAAATCTCTATCAAATTTTGAGTTGTAATTGAAATAATCCACATCAAAGGATAATTTCTTTTTTGAATCAAATTTGGTAATCAAATGCGCATTATAAGTCTGATTTTCAGAACCTTTATCTGTAAAACTTTTATTCAATGTAACCTGTTGCAATTCGTTTTGCGTGTTGTACTTTTCAATTCTAATATCCGATCCAAAATCAGGATTATTTCTATCATTCATAAACTGAAAACCAATCGTTGTACGTTCAGACAAATCATAGTCTAATGCCACTTTTCCTGAAAAATTTTCATTTTTAACTTTTGTATCGGCGTACATTGTAGAAAGTCCATCTGGAAAATACATATCTAAATTCTCTTCAGAATTTTTATACCCCGTTTTACCATTCACGCTTGCCGAAAATCTAAACTTATTTTTGCTGTAGAAGAAATTATCTCTTAAAGTGTAAATTCCATATTTATTCTCGTCGTAAGAAACTATAATCGAATTTTTCCACGAATCACGGACTCCTTTTTTCATAATAATATTAATAAGTCCACCTGTTCCATCTGCTTCATATTTTGCGGGCGGATTGCTTATAACTTCAATATTTTTGATATCTGCAGCCGAAATTGATTTCAAGAAATTGTTCAATTCTTCTCCAGTCAATTCAATTAAACGTCCATCAATCATGACGCGCGAAGTTCCCTTTCCTAAAATGGTAATCACGTCATTTTTCACTACAACTCCAGGCGCAGTATTAATAGCGCTTAAAGCATCAGCTCCAGTAGTTGTAACATTATTTTCTAGATTATAAACCAAACGATCTGTTTTCTGCTCAATAGTTTTCTTTTTAGACTGAACCACAACTTCAACTAATTTGGTTTCGTTTTCTTTTAAAATAATAGTTCCTAAATCAGTGTTTTTTTCTAATGAAATTTCTTTTTCATAATCAGCAAAACCCAAAAGACTGATTTCAATTTTATAAGAACTATTTTTTAGGTTAATTTCAAAAGAACCATCTACTTTAGTTGTAGTTCCATCAATAATTTTCCCTTCTTTATTTAATATTGAAATTTCAGCCCATTCCAAAGATTTGGTTTCGCTAGCGACCCTTCCTGTTAATGTAGATTGTGCTAAACAAAATAAAGGCAATAGTAAAAAGATTAGGAGATTTAATTTTTTCATGATTTCTAATTTTAACTTGTTCGATTAATTTGAAGCAAAGTTGCCTTAGAAAATCTTCCTACGCGACCGACAAAAAAAGTCGAACCATTTTCTCAAATAGAAATTGGTTCGACTTTATATAGGCAAGGCGTTCGACTTTTTACAAACCCTTTATTTTTAGCTATTTCTGTAGGCTGTTGGGGTTAAATTGGTATACTTTTTAAATGAAGTATTAAAAGAAGATTTGGAGTTAAAACCAACTTCGTACAAGATTTCTAGAACAGTTAATTGATTTTTTGATTGATCTCTCAAAATTCCCATGGCTTTTTGAATTCGATATTCATTTACAAAATCAAAAAAATGCTGATCGATATGATGATTTATTAAAATAGACAAATCGCGAACAGGAATACTAATCTGATTCGCCAATTCCTGAATAGTGAGCGACGGATCGAGAAATGGTTCTTTCTCGTTCATATATTGTTTTAAAGTAGTAATTTGTGCATTGATCAAATCATTTTGCTGGTTTACAGCTTCTGGTTTTTCATCAATTTCAGGGAGAATATCTTTTGTTAATACTAATTTAGAATTTACACCCCTAAAAAGTTCTGGGTATTTTAAAGCTTTCATGATAAACCAGCATGTTATAAATAAAGCTATGGTTCCAACAAGGACATTTGCCCACAAAAACACTTCTTTAAAACCGCTATACCTCAATATATTTTTTAAAAGGACAATAGAATGTGCAATAAGAAACACGCATGTCATTTGAAAAAGCCATTTATAGGTAGAAACGCTCGGATTGGTGTAGTTTTCTAGATAAATTTCTTTGTATTTCTTCAAGATTAAAAACACACTTACAATATAAAAAACGTACTGAAATTCTATTAAAATCTGTATAAAATAGATCTCAGACATTTCATTTAAAGGACCTATGAAGTTGCCATTTACAATACTTAAATATATTCTTGGTATAAAAATTAAATTGACTATTACAAAAGGAAGCAAATGAATGAGATGTTTCCATTTTAATTTAAAGTCTGAATAACATACAGATAAAACATACAAATAAAATGATGGCATTCCCAGTAAACAGAAAGTTGCTCTGAAAATTTCTAAATTTCTGTGATCTTCTGTATACAGATACATAAAAAAACCGCTAAGATCAATTGCCGAAAAAATAAAGAACAAAGCAAATAAGCGGTTTGCCAGTTTATTTTCTGTTTTAACGGTCAGCAGAAAAAATGCCATTAATAAGGAAACGAAAACAGAAATTCGAGCAATTCCCTGTAGTAAATCTAATTGATCCATCTATCTTTTTATATTAGACAAATATAATATTTTCGTTTTTGTAACAAAGCCACAATAAAACCGTCTTTAGAGAGAAAAAATAGAAGAAAAAAATTGATTTTAAATCTCTGAGACTTTGCAAGATTGAAATAAAATATATTAATTTTGACGAGTCTAAATAACGATAAAATGACATTTACGAAAACTACTGAACAAGCCTCAAAATATGAACATTTAGAGAAGATGTCTGTTCATGAATTGTTATCTAATATAAACCAGGAAGATAAAACTGTGCCTTATGCAGTCGAAAAAGCTTTGCCACAAATAGAAGCTTTGATTCCGCAGATAGTCGACAAATTAAAAATTGGCGGCAGATTGTTTTATATTGGAGCAGGAACTTCTGGCCGACTTGGTGTTGTTGATGCTTCTGAATGTCCGCCCACTTTTGGCGTTCCTTTTGATTTAGTAAATGGCATTATTGCAGGTGGCGACACAGCAATTAGACGCGCAGTAGAAAACGCAGAAGATAATCCTACACAAGCTTGGATTGATCTTCAAAACCATAAAATTGATTCTAATGATGTTGTAATCGGAATTGCCGCTTCGGGAACAACTCCGTATGTTATCGGCGGATTAGAAACTTGTAACCAAAACAATATTATTACAGGTTGTATTACTTGTAATGCAGGAAGTCCGTTGGCACTGACGGCGCAATTTCCTATTGAAGTTGTAGTTGGGCCAGAATTTGTAACCGGAAGCTCAAGAATGAAAGCCGGAACTGCACAGAAACTGGTTTTAAACATGATTTCGACTGCAGCTATGATTAAGTTAGGAAAAGTAAGAGGAAACAAAATGGTAGATATGCAGTTAAGTAATGTAAAACTGGTAGATCGTGGCGTAAAAATGATTATGGATGAAATTTCAGTTTCGTATGACGAAGCTTCTGAATTATTGAAAAAGTATGGCAGCGTAAGAAATGCTGTCGACAATTATAAAAAATAAAAAGACTTCTGAATGGTTGTTTAACCGCAAAGAACACTAAGATTTACGCAAGGTTCGCAAGGTTTTTATCTAAAACTTTGCGAACTTTGTCATTATAAAAATATAGCATATAAAAAACTTAGCGTACTTTGCGGTTAAATAAAAGCTAGCAACTTGCAACCTTAAAATTGAAACAAAAAGATGGCAACAAATAAAGAATTACTAAAAAAAGGAGTGAAATATCTATCAGGCGCTCTGCCTTTAATGTTTCTTGGCCCAACATTGATTTATAATGCTTTTATGAATCAGCATACCAACTGGCATTATCTTGTTTTAGGAATTGGAATTGTGGCTTGTCTGAGTTCTATGCTTTTGATCTTTTTGGGATTGAAAATTATTATGAAAGGTATATTTAATGACTAATTCGTATCTTTACTAAAACTCTTTGTCATGGATATACAAGCAGAAATAAATTGGATTCATAAAGAAATTGATAAAGTACAGGATCCATCTTTTGTAGAAAAACTAAAACATCTTTTACAATCAATAAATAATACCGCTATTGATTCAGATGCAGCTTATAATTTAGATATAGAAAATGCTTTAGGTAGCATTAAAAAAGGTAATTTCTATACTGAAGATCAAGCGAAAGAAATTGCAAAAAAATGGGGAAGAAAATAATCTGGTCAAAAGATGCTTAGATCAATTAGAAGACATTCATTTTTACATTTTCTTTGAAAGTAAATCACTTAAAAATCGCTGATAAAGTTGTTAATACAATTTTCGACAGCACTGAAATTTTAAAAACAAAACCTGAAATTTATAAACTCGATAATCAAAAGGCCAACAATGATGGTAGTTTTAGAGTTTATTCTATTTACGATTATGGAGTCTCTTATCAAGTAACGGAAGAAGTAATATATATCCTTCGAGTACGCCACAATGCTCAAAAACCAAAAAAACATTCATGGAAGCTCTAATTCACATTCAGAAAACATTTGAGAAAGTTGTTTATATTGATAAGAAAATAAACAATCGCGAGTTTGAAGATTGTGTTTTTAAAAACTGCGACTTTTCCAATAGCAATTTCAATTCTAATACCTTTCTTGACTGCGAGTTTATTGATTGTAATTTATCAATGACAAGTTTGGCAGGAACAAGTTTAAAGAACGTCACTTTTAAAAATTGTAAACTTCTAGGGATTGCATTTAACGAATGTGATGATTTTCTATTTCAAGTTTATTTTGATGAATGCGTTCTCGATTATGCATTGTTTTCAAACAAAAAAATGCCAAAAACTAAGTTCATTAATTCTTCTGTTCGTGAAGTAACTTTTATTGGAACCAATTTAACGAGTTCCGTTTTTGATAATTGCGATCTTGATGGCGCTATTTTTAATGAAACACAATTAGCATCGGTCAATTTTAAAACGGCTTACAATTACAAAATCGATCCCGAATTTAATCCGATGAAAAAAGCACAATTTTCTACAGAAGGAATTGTCGGATTATTAGATAAATATGATATCAAAATCGTTTAGTTATGAGTGCCGATCAATCTTATCTAGAAAGTGCCAGAAAGCAGTTTTTGTATTATAAAATGCTTGGCGAAAAAGCCATTGACCAACTTGAACCTCAACAGCTTTTTATTTCCGTAAATGAAGACACCAACAGCATCGCGACAATAATAAAACATATTTCAGGCAATATGCTGTCTCGCTGGACTGATTTTCTTACAACCGATGGTGAAAAAGAATGGCGCAATAGAGATTCTGAATTTGAAAATGACTTACAATCTAAAGATGAAGTTCTTGAGCTTTGGAATAAAGGATGGAATTGTCTCGAAAATGCTCTTGAAAACTTAAAACCAGAACAACTTTCGGACATTATTTATATCAGAAATGAAGGCCATACGGTTATAGAAGCTATAAATCGTCAATTGGCACATTATCCGTATCATGTCGGACAGATTGTTTTTTATGCCAAACAGCTGAAAAACAGTGAATGGAATAGTTTATCGATTCCGAAAAACAAATCGGGAAATTATAATGCTGAAAAGTTTGCCAAAGAAAAAGAAATCAAGAACTTTACCGATGATGAGTTAAAAAGATTGAAATGACCCGTTTGTCAGTCTGAGCGAAGTCGAAGACCTTTTTGTGACATAAAAATGAAATCTCTAGCTCTAAAAAAACAACTTAATTAAAATGAAAAAAATAGCATTCTTATTCCCTTTTCTAGCTTTAGTTTCATGCTATAATGCAGAACATAATTGCAAGGATTTTAAAACAGGGAAATTCAAATTTGAAACAGATGTCAACGGCGTAAAAAAAACAACATATTTTGAGCGTAAAGACGATATTGAAATTGAAACTTACGAAGGAAAAACCGACACTGCTACAATACGCTGGGTAAGTGACTGTGAGTACGTGCTGCAAAAGAAACATCCTAAAAATATGGCTGAAGAAAAGGCAATCAGCATGAAGATTTTAAACACTTCTAAAGATTCTTATACTTTCGAATTTGGCTTGGTTGGTTCTGAAGAAAAACAGCGAGGAACAGTTTATAAAGTTGACTAAATCATAAAGGCTCCATTTGGGAGCTTTTTTTTTGCAACAGACACAAAGTCTCAAAGTTTTTTTATTCTCATTTTTTAAACTTTGCAACTCTGAATCTTTGTCCCTTTGTACCTAAAAAAACAAACGTGTTTCTTTTACATTTCTATTTTAAATAGTACATTAGAACTCTAATCTAACCAAATGAAAAATACCATTTCGCAGCGAGTTGCCGATTTTTTAAAGAATTATCCGCCGTTTAATTTTCTTCATCAGAGAGATTTAGAAAAGCTATCTGAACAGATTTCTATTATTTATAAAGAAAAAGATGCTGTCATTTTTGCTGAAAACGACAAAACTCACGATTCTTTTTATGTGGTTCATAAAGGTGCTGTTGCACTAAAAAAAAGCACTAAAAATACCGTTTTAGATATGTGTGATGAAGGCGATATTTTTGGATTGCGTCCGTTATTGGCACAAGAAAATTATATCATGGAAGCGGTCGCTCACGAAGAAAGTATTTTGTACGCCATTCCTATTGCAGTTTTTAAACCTTATGCACTCGAGAATAGAAACGTTGGTAATTTCTTGATTGAAAGTTATGCTTCGAATACTCGAAATCCTTATTCCGATATTCACAAAGATAAATTGTATGGTGATGATCAGTTAAATGAAAACCTGCATTCGAGCAATCATTCTTTTGACTTGGCGCCCATAAAATATTCAAAAAAAATTGTAACCTGCAGTCCGTCAACTACGGTAAAAGAGATTGCAAAAATTATGAATAAAAAGAAAGTCGGTGCAATTTTAATCGTAGACGAAATGCTTCCGATTGGTATTTTGACAGATAAAGATCTTCGAAATAAAATCGTTACAGGAGATTTTCCTATTACAACCACTGCCGAAACGATAATGACCAAACCTGTTATTACGTATCCTAAAAAAATGACAGTAACTGAGGCGCAAATGGCAATGATGAAAAGTAACATCAGCCATTTGTGTTTAACGAAAGATGGAACGGTAAATAGCAAAGCAGTCGGGATTTTATCGAAACATGATGTAATGGTTGCACTCGGAAACAATCCTGCGGTTTTAATTAAAGCCTTAAAGCGAACTAAAAAAATTAAGGAAATAAAACCTATTCGCAATCGTATTATGCAATTACTTCAAGGTTATTTGGATCAAAATATTCCGATGACTTTGATTACGAAAATCATCACCGAACTTAACGAAGCCTGCACCACTCGTGTTATTGAGATTTGCTTAGAAAAAATGAGCAGTCCGCCACCCGTAAAATTTGCTTGGCTAGCGCTTGGAAGTCAAGGTCGCGGCGAGCAAATGTTACATACAGATCAAGATAATGCGATTGTTTATGAAAATGTGAATGAAGTTTTTAGAGAAGAAACTAAAATCTATTTTCTAAAATTTGCCGGACTTGTCAATAAAGGGCTTTTTGAAATTGGATACGATTATTGTCCTGCCGAAATGATGGCCTCGAACCCAAAATGGTGTATGAGTGTGGACGAATGGAAAAGCCATGTGCATCATTGGATTACAAATCCGGGTAAAAATGAAGTTCTATTGTCCTTTATTTTCTTTGATTATAGTTTAACTTACGGAGATACCGAAGTAGCAGATCAATTGTCTGATTATATTTTTGAAGATTTAAAAGCAAATCCTATTTTTTATATGCATTTGGTAAGTGGTGCTCTTCAAAGCCCTTCTCCTACTGGTTTCTTTAGACAATTTTTGGTAGAGCAAGATGGTGCAAACAAAGATAATTTTGACATCAAACGAAGAGCTTTAATGCCGTTGACAGATGCTGCGCGTGTCTTAATTTTATCCCATTCGATAAAATCGATTAGCAATACAGCAGAGCGCTTTGAGAAATTAGCAGAACTGGAACCTAACAATAGAGAATTGTATTTATCGTGCTCTTATTCGTTCAAAGCTTTATTGAAATTTAGAACCAAACAAGGTCTTTTGCATCATGATTCTGGTCAGTTTATCGAATTGGAATCTTTGACCAAAATGGAAAAAATTAAGCTGAAACGTACTTTTAAAACCATTAAGGAACTTCAGGAACTTATTTCGGTGCGTTTTAATATCTCAAATCTAGTATAATAATGAGTTTATTTAATTTTTGGAAAAAAGAAGAGAATAATCTATTCGATGAAAATATTACAATCGAAGAAACTCGTTTTGTGGTTTTGGATACCGAAACAACTGGTTTTGATTACGAAAATGACCGTATTTTATGCATTGGCGCACTAGTTCTTCAGAATGGGGTTATTAATGTTCAGGAAAGTTTTGAAGTGTATTTAGAACAAGATCATTACGATAAATCGACCGCTCAGATTCATGGTATTTTAAAAGATTTACTGATTAAACGTCCTACTGAATTGGAGGCATTACAGCAATTTCTAGATTTTCTAGGAGACTCCATTATCATTGCACATCATACTATTTTTGATGTTACAATGATTAATAAAGCTTTAGAAAGAAACGGACTTCCTCATTTAACGAATAAAACCTTAGACACGGCATATTTGTATAAAAAGACTTTAATTCAATCTCATTTATTTGAACGAAAGGATCATTACACCTTAGATGATCTTGCAGACAAATTTGATATTTCTAAGAAAGATCGCCACACAGCACTGGGCGATGCCTACATCACTGCCATTGCTTTTCTTAAGATTGTAAAGAAATTGAGAGAGAAAAAAGCAATTAATTTAAATCAGCTTTTCAAACCTTAAGATTTTTTTATGAATCTTAACTTTACATTTAAACACTATAATTTACCATTTAATAATACTAGACTTATAAAAATTAGCAAAAAAGAAAAATAGCCATAACCTGTATTTTGTTTTTGAAAGATAGCTTTGTCGTAATCAAAAAAAACACAAAAACAATTATGAAAGCTAACTTTTTAAAATCAATTACCTTGCTTGGAATTGCAGGCCTTTCTGTAATAAGCTGCCAAAATGATGACAAAGATTCGAATAGTGTAAATGCTAGTATCGATTTTACTTCACATTCAAAAGTGCCACCTTTTGTTTATCCAATGACAGGTTTTGAAAATCTAAAAATCAGTACTTTAATTGCTAGTACAGATGTTCTTGCAGAATCTCCTTCTTTTGTGTATGGTGCACAGCCTGATGGAGCTGGATTAATGAAAGATCCAAATGGTGATGGATATATCATGATTACTAACCACGAAATTCTGCAATCTGTATCAAGAGTTTATTTAGACAAAACTTTCAAACCAGTAAAAGGTGATTATATTGTTGATGGTGTTGGTGGCTTAACTCGTTTGTGTTCTGCTACATTGGCAACGCCAGAAATTCACGGATTTGGACCAATCTTCTTAACTGCTGGAGAAAGCGGACAAGAAAGTATGGTTCACGGAATCAATCCGTTGGGACAGTCTTCAGATAAAGCAAGAAAAGACAGAGTTTTACCAGCTTTAGGAAAAGCGAGTATGGAAAATGCTGTTCCGCTTCCTAAAGAAGCTTATCCAGGAAAAACCGTAATTCTAATTGGTGAAGATCAATCTTACGCAACTTCACACGTAAGTGCAGGGCAATTAATTATGTATGTAAGTACTGTTGGTGATTTGTCTAACGGAAAATTATATGCTTTAAAAAGAACTGATGGAAATCAAGTTGAAACGGATATCAAATTAAATAGCAGCTATCCCGTTGAATTTGTTGAAATTCCAAATGCAAAAAACCTTACAGGTGCTGTTATCAATACAACTGTTAACGACTTAAAAGCGATTCGTTTTTCTAGAGTTGAAGACGTAGATTACAGAAAAGGAAGCGCAAGCAATAATAGAGAAGTTTATTTTACTGCTACAGGTCAAGCAACTAACAACGCTCCTGTTGACGGTTACACAATGTGGGGAAGAGTTTACAAAGTGAAACTAGACGCTACAAATCCGTTAAAAGGAACTTTAGAATTAGCTGTTGAAGGTGACAGTACTCCGGGAACTGGAATTATTAACCCAGATAACTTATGTGTAACAGAGAACTACGTTTACATTCAAGAAGATGGTGACAGCTACTACGCCGATGCTAAACACGATTCATATATCTGGCAATATAGCATTGCTACAAAGCAAAATAAACCTTGGTTAAACATGAATCACAAAAGAACCGATGCAGCCTGGAATACTTTATACAATCAAACTGGCGAAATGAGATTAGGAAGCTGGGAGTTTGGTGCTATGGAAGATATTTCAGATATCATTGGTGTTCCAGATACTTTTACCGTAAACATTCACCCGCACACATGGCAAAGTGATGCATTCAAAAATGCAGACGGTTCAGGAACTCAAACCAACAAAGAGGGAGGACAAACTGTAATTATCAGAAACGTACAGAGATAATAATTTCAGTCAAAATCTATTAACAACCCTTATTTTTCGATAAGGGTTGTTGCTATTAAAACACTATTATGAAATTAAAATATTTTTCATTTCTATTTTTAGCACTTTGTTTGTTCTTTTCGTGTCAAAAAAATGAAACTTCTAAAACAACAATCAAACAGAATCTTCTTGTTGACTTAAACAAATTAAGCAATGAAATCATACAATTTCAAAAGCTTATTGATAGCAATGCTTCTCCAAAAGAAATTGTAGAACAGTTTAAAAAATCACGTTTATTCTATAAAAAAGCGGAATGGGCAATTGAATATTTTATTCCCGAGACGGCTCGTTTTATGAATGGCCCAGCCTTGGATGAAATGGAATTGGAAGAAAACAGATCTTTTGAGCCACATGGTTTTCAAGTAATCGAAGAAATGATTTATCCTGAATATAAAATCGAGGATAAAGAAAATGTAATAAGAGAATTGAATATTTTTCAATCTAACATAAAGCAGTTGAAAACTACATTTGAAGTAATCACTATTTCTGATGATTATGTTTTGGATGCACTTGAGCAAAATATATTTCGTGTTATTGCTTTAGGAATTACAGGTTTTGACAGTCCAATTTTACAATCTTCAATTCCTGAAGCGGGAGAAAGTTTATTATCAATTTCTAAACCTCTTGAAATCATTAATTCCGATAATAAAACATTAGTAGATTTAAAGAAATTAATCGCTGCAGCACAGCAATATTGTAAAGAAAACAATAATTTCAATGCTTTTGACCGAGCCTTTTTTATTACAGAATATTTGAATCCGATTTCGAAAAAAATTAAAACTTTTCAGAAAGAACTAAATATTAAAAACGTAAAAAAAACAAGTCCATTAAAACCCGAAATTGAAACTTTGTTTGATAAAGATGCTTTTGATGTAAATGCGTTTGTACTTTCTAAAGATTACAATTATACCACAGATAAAGCCAAACTGGGAGAAAAACTGTTTTATGACACCAGTCTTTCTAAAAATAACGACAGAAGCTGCGCAAGTTGCCATCATCCAGAAAAAGCATTTACAGATGGCTTAAAAACAAACGTTTCCTTAACAGGATCTAATCTTGCACGAAACACACCTACTCTTACGTACGCTTCTTTGCAAAATGCTCAATTTTGGGATATGCGTCAGTTAGACTTAGAAAAACAAAGTGTTGATGTTATTCAGAATAAAGATGAAATGCATGGTTCAATGGATGACATTCATGCTAAAATTCTATTGAATGCAGCATATATCAGCCTTTTCAAGAAAGCATATCCAAAAACTTCAAAACCTGAAGCTTGGCAGATTCAAAATGCTATTGCGAGTTATGTGCGTTCTCTAAATGCTTTCGATTCAAGATTTGACGAATACATGAGAGGGAACAAAAATGCTCTGAACAATCAGGAAATAGAAGGAATGAATCTCTTTATGGGAAAAGCAAAATGTGCAACCTGTCACTTTACGCCTTTGTTTAACGGAACCGTTCCTCCGAGTTATTCTAAAAGCGAACATGAAGTTATCGGAACTCCTCAAGATGCTTCTGGTAAGAAATTGAGCGTAGATCAAGGGCGATATTTATACAATAAAATGCCTCAATTGGTTGGCGCTTTCAAAACTCCAACAGTTCGAAATGCAGCTGTAACAGCTCCTTACATGCACAATGGTGTTTTTAAAACTTTAGAAGAAGTCGTTGATTTTTACAACAAAGGAGGCGGTCAGGGTTTAGGCTACGAAGTCGAAAACCAAACGCTACCTTTTGATGAACTAAAACTGACTAAAATGGAAGAAAAAGCACTCGTAGCTTTTATGAAAACACTTACGGATAAGAAATACCAGTAAAAACCAAAATAGATTTCAGTAAATCAAAAACGCCAGAACTTTAAGTTTCTGGCGTTTTGTTTTATTCGTTTTCTATAAAAAGACGGTACGGAAATACATTTGAGGATCTATTTTTTAAGTTCTTCATAAAACTCTCACACAAATAATCCCATTCCGTTGCCGATAGATACTCTTTCTCAATCGGATTTACTTTTAAATGAATATCGACCGTTCGGCTAAAACCTGCTTTTACCGAAATCTCTTTTCGAGTTCCTTTCTCTATTTTAATATCTAAAATACAGCTTTTAAAATGATTAAATCCAAACGCCTTTATATCTGCAAATGTTACAATTCGACCGCGCGTTAGCAAAGCGTTACGGTATGCTAAGATCCTATCTTTATTATTTTGTTTGTTCATTCCGCCAACCGTATTGGTAATCAGTACGGCTTCTTTACTTACAAACTGCATATCTTCTTTGGTTTCTAAAACCGTTCCTGCTTTTATATCATTCCCTTCTTCTGCACAAGTAGACCAATAATGTATTGAAAATGATTTCCCTAAAGATTCATCAAACTTTGGTTTAATCATTAAATAAGGATCATTATTTTTAGAAAAGCTACTTTCTTTAGCCTGCTGCTCTACAGAAGCCAAAAGCTGATTAATTTCGACCAAAGAACTGTTCATAAAATCTTTTCCTAAACCTGCAAAAGAAGAACTTTCGTCTTTTAAAAGATCTAATACATTTTGAAGCAGTTCTGATGCACTTCTAGAATCAAATCTAGAAACTCCACCCGTTCTTAATACTGCATTTCCTTCTTCAATAACACCATCTTTAAATTCTTTTATTTCGTAATGATTATTGAATCCATCGACAACAGTATCAACATCCAAATAGATATTATTGTCTGTTTCCAAAGCGATGTACGACAAGAAATTACCAAGTGTTTTATTTATAATGTGCTTCTTTTTGTTAATTACTGGAAAGCAATTTGCGGTAAAAGAAACATTATCTAATATTTGAGGAATTAAAGATTCTGGAAAAACCATTTTTACCCAAATAATAGGATTATCATTTCTATTTGTTATCGCTTCAAAACATTTGTACTCTTCACCATATTCACTAATAGGCTTATGTTTTAACGCTCCTTTTAGTGTGTAAAAGTTATCAAAATAGAACTCATTTACCTCCTGCATTATCTCGCTCAAATGCGTGTAATTGCGGTTTATAATGCTTTCTATATCAATATTGTTTATAGGAACATTATATCCCTCTTCTACCGTGATTTGTACATCATCCTGAAAACACTTCATTTGCTTCAGGTAGTAATGAAACATCTCTTTCTGATGCGTGTTTTTAATATCGATGTACAACATTAAATCTTCCAAATCCAACACTTTTGGATTTTTTAATTCAATTCCCATAAACACAATACCAGAAGGAAGAGAATGTTTATAATCACGAATAGCATCTTTATAAAAAAGATTCGAAATTTCGAATAAGTTTCTCTCGTAAGCAATATACTTTACCTCAGCAGACGCTAATTTTACTTCTAATGTCGGTGAAAGTGCAATTTCTTTGGTTATTGGAGCTAAAGGATTATAAATATTATGAATTCTTCTACTTGCCGACATTTGATTCTGCAATGAAACTTTCATATTATTATCTATTGGCAAAGCATGCAAAATAGCTCTTGCTGGCTTTACTCCCGCCGTAACTTCTGGAAACATAATTTCCAAAACCCTTTCTACAACTCTTGTTTTAGAGTCTTCAAGTTCATGGGCTACTTTCTCCAGTTCGTAAGACAATGCATTAAGCATCATTGACACCACAGGATCGAAAGATGTTTCCATCTCAACATCTGAAAAGCCCCATGACCTAGCTGCTCTTTTTAGCACTCTGTCTTTTATTCGATCTTGTCTCATGGTATTATTTTAATTCTACTTTTCTAATAAGCACAAAATTTAAGCAGGATCTGCAAAGAGAGACATTTTAAAATATAAAAAATCTATTTAATTGAAAATGTATATTTATAACGTTTCGATTTTAAACTGTCAACCCTTTCTCTACTATAATATGAAAAAACCTCTATATTGAGACTATCAATACATTCTTTACTTTTCAATTTTTTATTGATTATTTTATTTATTGAATTTATATATCTGTCTAATATTTTTTTTGATTGTGTTATTGAATCTTCTGATATACGAATAGTCATTTCTTGGTTTGCCTTGCATTTTTCAAGGTCAATTTTTGAAATCTCATAAAATATCACTTCAATTTTATCATTTTCTATATCTTTTTTTAATTCTTTCAACTCTTCAGCGACTTCTATAGTCTGCATTCGTTGTGAGCCAGCAGAAATAATTAAACCATATATAAAATAAATTATGACACTTACTGCTATTACAGAAATTATAATTACAAATATTTTTTTCATTATTTTATTTCAATTAAGGGAGGACAATTCGTAAGAATATACTCATCGTTAACCCGATAGCGCGGATTTGCAATCCGTGCCCGCAACAGTTTGACAGAATAAAGATCACTAAAACAAATTATAAACAATTCTTTGTGGGCACGGATTACAAATCCGCGCTACCGTTTCGGAGATAAATCTGCGCGATCGGGTTATCCCCCGCTGGTGCCAGCGTCTCGCTCATGAGTGCAATTAAGTTATTCTTAACAAATATCACGAGCGAGATGCTCATATTATGAAGAGTCTTAGTTTTTTACAACATCAATTCTTCCTGTTTCAGAATCGATCTTTGCTAAATATGCTAAGTGAGGATTTTCAACCCCTCTCTTATCTAAAATAGTGGCATAGCCAATATAATATGATTTTCCTTGAATATAGATTACTTTATTATAATGCTTAAAAAAATCTTCATTAATTTTTAATTTCATTAATTTTTCAAAATTTTCGTCATAAAGCTTATTGGCCATATCAACTTTTATTGAAAAATTTGTTTCAATATCTTTAAAATTTGAATCATTAGGATAATACCTTTTATCATTACACCCAAAAAGTGAAAATATTCCCATTAGAATTATTATTTTTTTCATATCTATCCTTTAAAATCTGTCGATTCTTTTTTTATTACTGAAACTTTCGCCAATTGTCCTAAATGCTCTTTTGAAGTACTAGTAAAAGCTCGTAAATCTTCTAGCAATCCTGAGGGTTTTTGTGTAGTATCTGGTATATTATTTCCTCTAATAATATTAAACGGAAAGGCTTCCTGAATAGCTGTTTTAACCGTCGTCGTGCACTGTTCACCTTTCCAAGGATATGCACTATAAATTTTAAGGTGTTTATATCTCTCCTCCCACCATTTTAACATTTTATTTGCTTCATGTTCTTTTACATAAAATTCTATTTTATGAACTTCCCCATAAATATAAGTACCATAATGTATTATATTTCCATTAACATCTTGAACATCTTTCCACGATAACTGAATATGTTTAAGAGCCATATCTAAAGTGACTTGTTCCGGTTTTATTTTTTTTCTATTTGCAATATGAGTACCCCACCAAGGTTGCCCTGGAGAATTTTTATAACTAGGACGGTCTAAAAACACATTGTCATTTTTATCTCCATCATTATTAAAATCAACATCATATTCATTTTCTGAATATGTCCCAGGGGTATTATTTGGTCCATAATCAAAGTATCTCTCCCCAATAGCCATGGCAGAATGTCCTGCCATACCTAATGCACTCACCGGGTCATTAAAAATTGTATAATACGAATGTGGTAATTCAATGATAACGGTTATTAAAACTTCTTTCTCAAAAATAATTAAATAATCGTCCATATTATAAGGTAACTCAATAACTTCTCCTTTATAAGAACAACTTACATACAATTCTACTTCAGCATCTCCTTCTTCATCAATTAATTTTTGTGTTCCACTCCCTGTTGTCCATTCAATTATTCCTTTGTTGCCTTTTATTGTTAATTTATTATATGGATTTGAAGTACCTTTTATAATTAAATTAAGTTTATCATCAAGATTTAACATTCCATCCCAATCATAGACTGTAAAATTAACTTCTTCACCGTCCTTTATATCTTTTGTTTCCAAATGGAATCTAATTGTATCACCAATATAAGCTTTTTTTATCGGCTTATCTTTGTCATCAGTCCACCAGCCTTTTATAAAATGCGTCCCAGCCGGTATTTCTTCCCAATTCCCTACATAATGCTGTTCCTCAGCATTGTAAACTACTTTCGTTCCCGCAGAATGTGTTATTTCATTAAAGTTCTCTAAATAAGTTTCACTATGAGAAGTAAAACCACCAGACGCAACACGAGTAATAATTCCTCCAGCCATAGTTTAATAAAAGTTAGATTTATCCCCTGAATTACTTTTCATTTGTGATTTGGTATTGAATTTTGTTTCTTTTTCGGTAGTAGAACTTTTAGAACTCCCAATTTCCATCAAATCTTTAGCTTTTGATTTTTTTTCACCTTTAGCCTCTTCAAAAATATTTGCCGCAGATAGAGTATAATCAGCACCCGCATTTTGAGAAATCAAAGCACCTGCACTTTGAAAAATATCTACTCCAGCACTTTCTGTAATATTCATTCCAGCACTTACACTAATATTTTGCGAAGCATTAAAATTGATATTTTGTGCGTTAAGATCAATCGTATTGTTTGCTGTAATACTAATATTACCGCCAACAGTATCCATTACTATCTCGTTACCATTTTTATCGGCAATTATGATGCTTTCGTCTTCGGTAAATTTTATTATGTGTCCGCTTCTGGTATGAATTGCTTTTATATTATTCTGGGCATCAGCATAACCGCTTGAATCTTGTCCGTTATATTGCGCACCAATTACGTAAGGATTTTGGACATTATTGCCTTCAAAACCAATTAAAACTTCTTCTCCGATTTCGGGAACAAAATAAAATCCTTTTCCTGGTCCAGAATAAGGCTGTACCATTCTTATCCAATCTGTAACTGCTGTACCGCTTGCACCATAAAATTCTACTTGTACACGTCCTAATCCTTCAGGATCATTATTATCTTTTACCTGTGCAGGCTGTGTTTCTGCTTTACCGTATACAAAAACATCTGTATAATGTGGAGCCGATACATCGGCAGGAATTGCTTTAAATTCGCAAGAATAATTTCCGTGAACCTGAGAATGGTGTACAACTTCTATAGCAATTAGCTCATGCACTACAGTTTGGTTTACTATTGTAAAAACCTGCCCAAGACCAATTGGAAAATAAGAAATCCCGCTATAATATACACTGTTGGCATCACTACCCGCAGTTTGCAGTTTAATCATTTCCTCTAGTTCTTCTTTATTTGTAGCATTTGCAGTATAAGCACCATTATTTAAATCAGAATTTGCAACCGTTCCCTGATTATAACCTACAATAGCGGCAAAACTATCTTTACTTCCAGAGGAAGTCTTAGCGGCAGCATCACGAAAGGTTGCTACATTTTCATAATTATAACCATTCAGCGAAATTTTATGTGAGCTCATATTAGCTTGTATCTTAAAACTATGTAATGAAGCCCCGTTAATTAACTTGGTCTGACTACTTTTTGTTTGTCCGAACTGCATACGCATTCCGTCAAAATAAAACCATTGCCCATAACGCTTAGCAACTCTTTTTAAGAACTCAAAGCTAGTTTCGTTATATTGCAAAAGGTTTCTAAATTCTCTAAGATAGGTTGATTTAATAGAATCTCTTTGATAAAATTCTCCAGGTCCTTCAGCAAAAATTCCCAGTACGATATCATCCATACTGCGATCTTTAAATGTTCTTGACTTTTTCATATCGTCAATTACAATACTGTGGCTTACGCCAGAAACGTGTAATCCAGCTGGGCTTCCATCAAGATCAATAGAAGAAAGTTCCGTAATGATTCCTTTACTCATTAATCTTATTCCAGTAAGACTTTTAAAGGTAAAAATCACCTCATCACCAAGATAGGTTCTAAGTGCTTTTGCCTGATCGGCCGGATTAATTACTGCTCTACCCGTGTATTGCCAAACAAACGAAAAATGATGATGATCGGCCATTTTTTGAGATAGCTTTAAATCATAATAAACAACGTTTTGGGTAAAACCTCCTATAGTTATATGTACTTGTTCTGAAAAATGTGCCATAATAATGTGTCCTTGTTTTTTAATGAGCTTTTAAACAATTAATCTAACGCAATCCAATTATTTGAAAATTTAGCGTCTCCAAAAGTCAATTCTTTTGCCACTAATTCCATAGTAATTCTCATTGGGATTTCGGTAGTGCTTGTAAATTGCTCATCGTAACCAATACAAAATGCTTTAGTAAACGAAAGCTCTTTCATTTTACTTAATGCATCTCTTCTATAAAAAACAATTTTACCGTCTTTGGTTAAATCTCCATTTAACATCCAAGACAAAAAATGACTATTTTGACTTGCTTCGATAATCATTTTTATAACTCCGCCTTTAGCGTTTCCTGTAGGCTTACTTGTTGTGTCAATTTCTTGTTTGAAACCAATATTAAATTCAAGAACATTATATTCTTCGCCGTCTATATGTAATTTAGATAAAAAACTCATTTGTAGATTTGTTTAGATGATTAATTTAGGAAGTGCGAAAATCCAGCAAATCAAGAATTGAAAACCGGATATTCTAAAAAAGAAAACAAAAAAGGAAGTCCACTTATCGGACTTCCTTTTAGTTTAATTAAGATTGATAAAGTCCAAAGGATTATACCCAAGCATTATCAAATTCTCCTCCACCCATCGAAATTTTACGAGCAGAAATCATAAAAGTTTCAGTTAATGGATTTTCACTGTTATGATCAAAGTTTTCTTTGTACTTAACCATGTAAGCTTCTGTAAACTTTAGCTCTTTTAAAGTAGCATTTGAATCACGTTTGATGAATTTTACTGACCCGTCTTTTCTTTCGAAATTGTTAGTCATCCATTCAAACAATTCAGTACTTCCAGTTGATTCAACCTCGATCATGATTCTTCCTCCACGTGTTACTGTAGATGGGCGCCCAGAAGCATCTGTTTCTTGAGCTAAATCATAACTAACGTTTAATACTTTGTAATCTTTTCCTGCTACTGTTAATGATGTTAAAAACGACATAATGAAAAATTTTTAATTATTAATTTATTTATTTATGCTGTAAATATATAAATAAAATCTTATTATAATAATTTATTTAATAAAACTTTTTTTACAATATATAATTATCAAACTATCAGATATTTAAAAACTAAAAAACATACCATTTTAGCTTATTGAAATAAAAATCGCACTAAAAAAAGCTATTTATAAGATAGCGGTCCAACAAAAAAGTACCCTCTAAAGTCAAAATCACGATTTGTACTTTTAATTGTTGCTTCAATTATTATATCGACTTTCTTTTTTGATCTGCTCACATCATCAACAAAATACATCGTTTCAGATAATTCAACTTTAAGTTCGTTTACTTTTATTCTCTTTTCATGAAAAGCCAAAGACTGTTTCATTGTTTTTGAAATGATTTCTTTTAACGTATTTTCATTCATCAGCAAATCAAAGTCGATTTCCCAGATTTTTGAACCAAACGTTTCATCAAACTTGCACTCACCAAATGTGGTAGTAGCCAGTAAAATGATCTGTTGGGCGATAGAATGCTCAATCGAGGTTTTTTCTAACTCTTTTTTTTGCATTACGCTGTTAAAATCTATTGGAAGTTTGTAAAATGCTCCTTTCATAATTTTGCTTCTTAAATATAAATCAACTTATTAGCTTGGCCTTTTTTATCTGTTTCCATTTCTTTAGAAACTCGTCTGCGTTTAATGATATGCAGTTTAACTGATGGTGTTAGTTTTAGAAATTTTTCTCTGTATAGTATATCGCCAATGAATCTTTGTCCTTTTTTCTCATCAACAACTACAAAATAGCTTATTCCCTTCTCTACTTTTAGCGTATTAATATCACCAGCAAAAAGCTGAATATTTTGTTCTCCTTTCTGAAAACTATAAGTCAGTTTATCTTGATCTAGCTTTCTGTATTTTGAAATTTCATAGGTTTCCATTTCTTCTTTTAAAGGTTCGAAGGGTATATTTTCAAAAAGAAAGTTATTGGGAGCTAAGAATTTTAAACCCAAAAAGCTCCACAATCCTTTTTTCTTTGTTTGCTGTTTATAGAAAAAAGTATCGCGGGTAACTTTATAGATTTCTTTTTCGTTTGTTTTATCATCTGTAACAATCATTTGATAAACAGGAATTTCAATTTCAGCAGGAATTTCGACATCTTTTAAATGTGTATTCAAATAAACTGATCCCACCTCTTGTTCTGAAATTGTGATATTGATACTATGCTTTTTTAAAGCAGAATCTGTTTTTACAATCACTTTCCCTTCTCCGCTTCCTGCATAGAAAACAGAACCGTCGTTATCTGTAAGTCTTAATGAAAGGTTCAATTCTGGAAATGGCATATCTTGATTTTTTATTAGAGATTATATTTGGGTTTGGTCAAATTATGTCAATCGAATTCTATTTTTTCTTTCTCACTTTATAAAGCTTTAAACAGTGTAGATAAAACCTTATATTTTGATTATCAGCTTCTGTAGGACTAAATTCATAGTCTTTTTTAAGTGTGAAAAATTTTATTGTATTGATACTATTTGACATTAATTTCTTGATGTCTCTTCGTGAAAGTTCAAGAGCTGCAGTTCCATCACAATTTACCTTGAAAGTGTTTTTGAGAATATACATTTCTCCATTTTTAAAATAGAGTTCCAGCGGCTGCTCTTGTTTTACACAGACATTATCTGTAAAAATTTTAAAGTATAAATAAATGCTGCCTCTCCTTTTTCCTAACTGAAAAACAGCGTATTCATAATCTTCGTTGTAAACACGAAGTAAAATTGGGGTCGCACTTGCAAATAACTTTCCTGAAAGCAATAAATCGTTTTGCGTAATAGGGCAACTTAAAGTATCAATTTGTTTTACTTTTTGTGCTTTAATCGAACTTGATATGGAAAACAAACCGACTAAAAGTAAAATTTTAAGTACGTTCATGAATTTGAATTATTTGGTTTGATCATTCAAAAGATCAATGTTTTGTTGAAAAAGGAAGCACAATTTTATGTGCTTCCTTTTTTTATTTACTGTACAATTATTTTTGCTCGTAATCTGTATCCCATTCTGTTCCGTCATCTCCTTTGTGTCCATCCATTTTAATAAGGAAGTTTTTAGCAGGGAAATAAGGTTTCATGTGTATATCCATATAAATTCTGTCTTTTTGAATTGGATCTTGCTCGAATCTGCGGATTTCAAAATTCTCGATCAATTTATCTGGACCTGTGATTCCGTCAAGGAAAGCCACAATCTGGTTCATAATCTCTTTACGTGTTTTAGCCGTAAAGTTTTCGAATGCACGACGATTAAGGAAATCCATTAATACTTTAGTTACATAATCAAAAACACGAACTACAGAGTAAGTCTGTAAACCTAAGTTGTCTCCGCTGAATAGTGTTTTAGCAGAAAATGCCATAACTTTTCCGTACTCGTTTACCATTGGAACCAAACCTAAGTTTTCAAGATTTGCGATTTCGCTTTTCTTAAGATCAAATTTTACTCCGTCAACTTCATTAATTCCTCCAAATTTCTTACCTGCAGTAACTTGAGACATTAATGTTTTGTAAATTTTTCCTGCTAATGCTGCAGAAGGCGCAACGTGTAAATCTTCGCTTTCTCCAATTTGATCAAATCTACCACGTCCAACAAGCCAGTTACACGTCATGATTACGTTAGAACGGTAAACATCTCCTCCTGTTAAAGAAGCAGCGTCAAACATTTCCATTACATCATCCGGTTCATCTAAGTGTTCGAAATCTGTAACCAACATTACTTTATTTTCATGCGCAATTTTTGCCCATTTTTCAATCACTTTATTAGAACCTAAATATCCAGGAATTACCAAAATTCCGTAGTTATTTTTAAGGTCTAAACGATCATAATTATCCACTAATTCTGAGTGAATTGCATCAATAAAACGTGTATTGTCAAGATCTTTTAACTGATCAAGTTCAGCATTTACAATCGTAACATTTTTTACTTTATCTGTTTCTGTATTTTTAAAGAATAAAGCTAAAGTTCTGTAAGCCGCTTCAATCTCTCTTGTATCTTCAACAGATTTTGCAAGATTTTTTTGTAACAAAGCTTCAGATTCTTTGCATTTGTCTTCACTTTGTGCTACCATGTCAGTCAAAGCTTCATTATTGCTTAAAACCGAAGTCCAAAGTTCTAATGTCTTTAAAAGCGTTTCTCTTTCTTTGGCTTTGTTTACTTCGCCTAAAAAGATTTTTCTTCTTGCTTTTCTCTCTGGATTAAGATTTTGAACTCCTTCAATCGACATTTCCAGTAAATCAAAACCACCGTATTTAGCTAGTTTTTCAACATTTTTTTCAATCGAAATTCCTTTTACTGCTTTAGGTTCTAATACCGCTGTATCAAGATCTCCTTTATATGCTTCTTTATTTGACATATCTAAAATATTTTAAGATTCTTATTTGTTCTCTTTTAACTCATTGATCAATGCTCCAAGACTTTCTAATAAAGCTTGTTTTGCTTCTCCGTCTTCTAAAGCCGCTTTTAAAATCTTATTTGATTTTAACTGACGGATAATTTTTTGATATTGATCCTTTTCTGTCTCAAGATCAGATAAAAAACTACTTTGTGTAGTAATTCCTTTTATTCCAAAATCTCCTAAATTTTTAAAGTTTAAAGCTTCTACTTTAGTAGCTCCGTCAACAGTTTCAAAATTTACTTTTACTTCTGGTTTAAAGTGTTCAAATGCTTTTTCGATACTTGTAATTCCTTCTACCAATTCAGGTTTTACTGGAGCATCAACTGTTAACTTCTGAGCAACAAGTGTTCTGTTTTGAGGGATTGCAGTGATTGCTTCATCTGCATCTATTTTTACTTCGTTACCTCCAATTCCATAATTTGACAACATAATTTAAATTTTTTAAATGATTGGTTTATTATTTTTTACTCTTATTTCTGTTTATTGATTTTGATAAATCTGACGACATACATCTAAATCTCTGCTTACTTTTTCTAATTCTTCTTTGTATGTTTTGGCCGATTGGTTCAAACTGTCTATTAAGTGAGAATTGTGCGTAAGACTTCTGATCTGCTTTTTGTAATCAATAATATTCTTGTAGGCCAGAATAACATTGTTGTATAATTTTTTATTCTCAGTCGTATCTTTTGGTACTTTCTGATAAATATTCGCAATCATAACATTTGCCAGACGCTGCTGAAAATCGTTATCTACTTTTGGTGAATTAATAGAATCGATTGTCATTCTAATACTATCGATTTTAACCGAAAAGTTAGTCTGATAATCGTATTCTCTTTTCATCATTTCATTCTCTGCTTTCAGCATTTTATTTTCTGCTACTGGCATATAAAAGTTGAACGAAACGGCAAGCAGCATAACGCAAAAAGTGAGGATAAAGGCAATTAAAAAAGCGATAAAGGCTTTCTGGCGTTCTTGTTTATTTAATACTTCCATAATTTATATTACTATTTTACTTTTTAATCTTTGATAAAGAAACCGTGACGTTTTGGATTATGAACGATATCTTTTTTATCTGTTTCTGCCACAAACAATTCGATGTTTTCTTTCTTCTTGCCTATGTAATCCAGTTTGTTTAATGTTTCAAATAACTTCTCTATTCTCGCCAAAGCGTTCATTACCAACGAAGCTGTTTTATCGATATGCACGTGATCGTAACCTGCATTAATAAGAGTGGTAAACATGATCTCCAAATCTCCCTGTGAAATATCGCACCACTCAGCAAAATAATTTAGCAACTCTTCTTTTCCTGCTCCCGATTTCGAGTCGATAAAATTCTTCATCACTCTCGCAAACGATACTACCGAGCCTAGCATTGAAGCTGGATGCTGATGCAGTGAAAACCAACGAAATTGTGTTAGAGTACTTCCCAAATAATATCCGGTATTGTCTGCCAGCTGCATTACAGTCTGCGGTAAAACTCCTGCCTGTTGCCCTCTGTTTATTTTTTGAGAAATCTGAACAGCATAAATTTCAATCTGTCCAAACGAACGGGCGATCTGCGCCTGCATGTCAACTAATTTTGGATGACACGCCACTGTCACTGATGGCGGAATATAATCTTCATCTAAAACTGTAGTGTCTCCAATAAGGACTTTACCAATTGCCAAGTAAAAACCTCCATACCCAATTCCTGAACGGAATTCTTCGGCTTTAATTAAATGCAATTTGTATTCTGGCTGTGTATACGGATATCTTGGCGGAACCTCATCTGGATCTGGCTCTCCAAAAGGGATTCTCTTTTTAGAATTAACCGATATACAGGCTAATAAAACCAATTGTTCTCCGTCTTTTATTTCATAAGTATCTTCTGGATACGGAACCTGAAGATCTAATGTGTCGGTATTGCTTTTACTGATTTCGATTCTTGATCCGTTGGGTGTTATAGCGTGACACTCTTCTACTCGAACACGAAGCAGTTTGTGATTGTCGATTCCTAAAGTAATTTTTGTGGTTTCTTTATTTTGGTTTCCAGAATCCAACAACCCATAACTTATTGGTGTGGTATGAATACCAATTGCATCATTTACCAACTCAGAAACGTTGTCCTGAATAGATAAAAAATGACTCTTATTTATCTTCATCCCATCAATCCAGTTTACGGGAAAATGACTTAATTTTTCTATCATAATTCTATTAGTTTTTATTTTGAAAATGAGAATCTTTCGTTTCTCTTTTGTTTGGTTAGATTTTGATTATTAATGTTGGATTATATTATAACAAGATTTTACGGGTTAAATAGATACAATTGTGCGCAATGAGCCAGGTTTTGAAGACCTGCTTTCTTATATTCTGTCCAATTGACTTGGCATCTTACTTAATTGAATTATCATGTATAAAATTTCAAGGATATGATTTTGAAACAAATCTTCCATTATCAAACTTCTTTATTACATCTACGGGACCTTCGGGAGAATAATTCCAATCACCATCTCTTAATCCATTGACATAAAATCCATCTTGAATTACACTTTTATCATATTCAAATGAATACCTTTTCTCAACCCAGTAACCATTTTTTAAATGATTATTTGTTTTTCCTTTCAATAGATATTTAAAAATTCCTTTTAAACCTAAAATTTCCTTTTCACCCCATTTTTCATCAACTACTTGATTGTCAAAATAATCTAAAAACATACCGTCTTTTAATTGAAAAAATAAGTTTTCGAATGGATTAGGACTTTTAAAACTAATATAAAGTTTGTCTGCTTTTATTTCAGTGATTCTCGAATACTTTACTTCAGAGTTTAATTCTTCATAAACTATCATACTATTATATTCGACATTCAAATTTTCATTTACCAATAAAATACACTTAAAATCAGCATCTTCATAATCTATTTTTATAAAATATGATTTAATTTTAGTTGCATTAATTTCAAAAAATTTATAATCATAAAATTGCAATAGAGTATCATTACTTGAAACAAAAATATCGAACATATAGGGTCTCTCTATTTGTCTCTCTAAGGAATTTTTCAATATGCTTTTTAATTCCTTAATCTTATTCAATTCCTTAATCTTCTCACCAATGGCACTTTTATCTATCGAATCTACTGAATAATTTTCTTGAGTTAACTTTTCGACTTTTACATCATTATTTGATGAATCTTTTGACTTAATATTGGTTTCGGATTTACAATTTTGAAATTGAATAAAAAAAACCAAGTATAATAAGTATTTCATTTTAAATTTCTTTTAATGTTGGCGAATATCCTTGTATATGTAGATGGTCGTTATGATCATTATCTATGTCATTAGTACATTTATTATTCTAATGTTTTCTTTTCTTTCCTAAGATCTATTATAAAAAAAACTTCATTTAGGTTTAGGTTTTATGTGATAAGACATTTAGTAGTATTATCACATTTTATAAATTCAGTTTTTTTTCGACATAAACATATTTTAAATCACTTTTCAAATCAGGGCTAGCTGTTGAATATTTAGCTATTTTATCTTTTTTAAACTTAAATACTAATGTTCCGTTACTTAAAAAAATACTTAAAAAATCTTTTATCTGAGTTATTTCTGAATTTGATCTAGGTTCTTTAATGTAAAATTTATCAACTAAATCATTTTTATTTAATATTATTAAATAATACCAATTTGTACCAATATCTGCTAAAGCTTCAATGATAATTATTTCTATATCTTTATTCATGCTAGATTCATAAGAATATATAGAAAAACCAGGCCCTTCATAATTTGTTCCAGATAAATCAACATCGGTAATTCCAAAGTCTTTTTTTGTTAGCATAAAGCTATTATCTGTCTTATAGGTTAGCCTTGTATCAAAACATATGTAAGATTTTTCAGAAGCGTCTTCTTTAAAAGAGTGTATGATGTCAAATGAAATCTCTTTTTTTACATGAATACTATCCTTTTTTTCAGCAATTGAAGAGACCTTTGTAGAATCATCCAGTTTAATAATTACTTCATTTTTTTTTGAGTAAGATTGGTTCTCCTGCTTACAACCATTTACTATTATTCCAAAAAGTATAAATGATTTTAAAAAAGTTTTGTACATGCAATTTTTCATTTTTTTTTCATTTAATTCCCTCAGCTAACAAAAGCATTGCGCTTTTGCTAGCTAGGGCTTTTCTTTTCAATATGTCAAGAAGCTTAAATATATATTCACTTAAAAACTATTCTTCACATTTTTTTAAACGATTGGATTTTATCATCGCTTTATAATTTTCCCATCATTTTTAATAGTAAAATTTTGCAATGAAGAAGAATTTCCTGTTTCAGTTTTAACAATCAGATTATAATCTTTATCAATTGAAAAAGTAGTCGTCTCTTTGTTTTCTTCATCTTCGGGTTCGTACCATTCTCCTTCTACATATAGATTATCAATTACCCTATTGTTCTTTATTGTGAGTAAATAATATCTGTAATCAAAATCTCCACAATCTTGGGGCACTAAAACAACGTTCACGTCTTCTCTATTAGGTAATGAGATATATCTAAGTTTTTCAGAATTACAATTATATTTTTCAATTCCACTTATAGAATTACAATCGAGAAGATTATATTTCAAAATCTTGGTATCTCTAAATATATAAGGTAATTTAATTTTACTTTCTTTAAAACAGGTTTCAGAAGACTTTATCTCTAAATTTTTATTCTTAATTAAATCAATACTAAATTTTTTAAAAGATTCTTGTGCATCGGGCAAAAGATTCTCTAAAACATTTTCATTTTTGCCTTCAGGTTGTATTTTTATTATATTATTTGAAGTATCATATTTAAAAACATAAACTTCATAATATGTGTCAGATACTTTTTCATTTAAATACATCTCAACCTTGAACTTAACTTTTATTATAGGAGCTTCTGACTGAATACTTTCTGCTGTATAATTCATAGCACATCCTGATCCACAACTTATAACAAAAGACTTATTTATGATATTTTTTGTTTCCTTTGTGTCAGATAGAATTTTAGAATTGTTAATCTTAAGGGTATTCTTTAAATTCTTAGAATCGTGGTTTGATGTATTCTCTTTGCATCCTATAATTAAGATCAATAAGAGACCTAATACTAGATTTTTACTTATTTTCATTTTTTATTGATTGATTAACTTCTAACTTAATTTCTTTTGCTTGAGAATTATATACACTAAAGCTTTACAATAAAAAACGTTAAAAATAGCATTTGTAAAATTTTCATAATTTTTTATTTTAAAATTCCCTCAGCTAACAAAAGCAAAAAACTCTTGCTAGCTGGGGCTTTTCTTTTCAATATGTCAAGGAACCTAATGTTCATTTTAAAAAACTCTCAACCTTTTATTGTATAATTATTTCTTATCGATTTAGAATCTTTATCATAATTAACTTTTAGAGATTATTACCAAAATAGTTTATATGTATCCATTTTAGCTTCTTTTGATTCATCAAGAAAATAAAGAGAATCCCTTTTTATGCTACCATCTTTTTTTACATCGTTATTCATGTACAAGATAATTTCAGTATCAGTTGCAAAATACTTTAGTTGCCAAATTTTATTGTTTTTTACATCCAAATATGAAAGACAAGTATAATTTGGAATTTCTTTATCAACTGTACTTCTATAGAATTCAATAGAATCCTTCTTTTTATCATTTAATAAAGTATATAGAATTATTCTATAATCATTTTTACTTTTCAAAATTTGTTTTACAAACTGATACTTTGCATTGATTACATTGGATTTTTCAAAAGATGAAAATCGGCTTTTATATAAATTATTTTGCTTTTCTAGTACTGAAGAACCATCCTGTTTAGTAATTGACTTAAAATATTTTTCCTTGCCCAAACCTATTGTTGAATCTCCTAAAAAAACATTAATTTGCTCATAATCATCATCTAAAGATTTCTCATTTGCATTCTGAGACAAAACATTACTCTTATAGTATTTGAAATTTTTCCCATTATCTGAAGATGTTTTAATTAGAAGAACATCATTTTCACCCCATGCGATTTGATAAATATTGAAATTTTCAGATATCAGACTTCTGTATTCTTTTAATTTATTCTTCTCATCAAACTTCAATATTCCTAAAAAGCTATTATTAGCTGTATAAACTTGATTATCAAAATATGCTAAATATTGCTTTTTTGAAGACGGTATTGGGTTTTCTATTCTATCATCACCAGAAGAAATTATATTTAATATTTCTCCGTTTGATTTATTCATTAACATAAATTGACTGAAATCTAAACTTTCACTAACCGAATTTCTAGAAAATGCATACATATTTAAAGTTGGATAAAATCCTAAAAAATCATACCAGTTAACTGCACTACCATTTGATTCTACTTTCTTTTCTCTTCTTAACTGAACAATTTTATCATTCGTTTCTACACTATAATATTTTGTATCATAATTTAGAGGAATTTGGATAAGAGATTTTTTTGTTACACTTAATCTCTTGTATTCACTAATAGAAATTTCCTCAATATCTAATTTTGGGAGAGCCTCATATTTATCAGAGAAACCAACTGATTTCTGTTCTATCTTATCAATATTTATAATTGTTTTACTATTACTGTCTTTTTTCTGACAATTAATAAAGTTTAAAAACAGTATTGATATAAGTAATAAGTTTATTTTTTTCATTCTTTTATTATTTTTATAAATTCCCTCAGCTAGCAAAAGTCTAAAACTCTTGCTAGCTGGGGCTTTTCTTTTCAATATGTCAAGGAACCTTGTTATATATCAATATTTGATTTAAACTTTTAGCCTATAATCTCTTTCAAGATTACTTACTTTGTAGATCTTCTAAAAATGTTGGACTAACATTTTCTAGTTTTACAATACCAAAATCTTTTTTAAACCATTTTTTACTTGGAATATTCTCGTCAGGATTATTTTTACTTGTATACTCAATACTATATTGATGAAGATAAAATACTTTATTTTCATATTTAAAGGTTAAATATTCATAAGTAGAATAATCGCTATTGTTCCCGTGTTGCTCTATTGTAAAAAAATTATTTTTAAAGACTATCTTTTCAAATGCAGAATATGGAGAGTTCTTTTTAGCTAGTCTTACTATATTTTGTGTCTCAACTTTATTTTGTTCTCCAGCTATGACTAAAAAACCATAATTAAAATAACCTTCTTCTTCTTCATTAGAAGAGATAATTGAATCGTATAAAACTATTTTCAGTTTTTCCATTGGAGTCGGGCTAAAATACCAAGAATCAATCTCTTTTGTCTTTTCACTTATTTTTACAGAATCATATGAAAGGAGGTTTGAGTCTATAGTTTCTTTACTATCTACGCTTTCTATTGTACTTTTTTTCTTTTCAGAAGTTTCTTTTAAACCTTCGTTTTTTTTACAGCTAATAAAAAAACTAACTAAAAATAAAAGCATAAAACCATTAATGTTTCGAATCATAATTTCCATTTTTTTTATCCCTCAGCTAACAAAAGTCTATAACTTCTGCTAGCTGGGGCTTTTCTTTTCAATATGTCAAGGAGCTTAAATACCTATAATCAAATTTTTAATATTTTACCTGATTCATTAATTTTATAATTAATCACCGTCTCCGATTTAACTTTTCCTTTTACTTGCTCTATTGTTTTCACTTGTATGATATAATTTTTATCAATACTAAAGTTTGTCAATTCTACATTTTCAGGATTTTCAGGATCGTATAATTCACCTTCAACATATAAGTTTGAAACAACGCTATTATCTTTTATCGTCAATAAGAAAAATCTGTATGGATTATCTCCACAATCCAGAGGAACCATAATAAAATTAACGCCTTTAAATTCAGGTAAAACAATAAATCTCAACATTTTACCATCACAAGAAAAATCCTCAAGTCCTTTAACTTTACTTATTTCCATTTCCTTATATGATACGTTTTTAATGTCAATTTTCTCACTATAAGGCAATTGTATATTCGTTGTTTTTATATCATTATCAATTGTTTCAGATACATCTTCATTTGGAATGAAACAGTAATAGCCTTTATCATAAAAAAACAAATGATTATCCACAATAAACATGTTATTGAATGGGAATAGACATCCTTTTTCTGCTAGATCACCGTAAATATTAGATATTTCAATTATATCATTGCCGAAATTAAAATTATAATCTTTTACTAGTTGCTCTCTATTCAGATTTCCATTCTTTGCACTTTTAAAATATTCTGTAAATGTGCTTTTTTTCTGTAATATTTCTCCACTACAAATTAGCTTATTCCCGTTTATAACTTTAATAGAATCAGCACTAATAGAAATTCGAATATCTTTATATGTACTATTATTATTTTGAGAAGAAAAAAACCAAGTTTTGTATTGTGAATTTTCTTTACTACCTACACTTTCTATTGTATTTTTTTTCTTTACAGAAGTTTCTTTTAAGTCTTCGTTTTTTTTACAACTAATAAAAAAACTAACTAAAAATAAAAGTATAAAACCATTAATGTTTCGAATCATAATTTCCATTTATAAATATTTCATAATTTTGTTGTCTCCTTTTTTTGTTCTCTATATCAAGGAACTCTTTTGCTGCCTCTTCGTATTTCTCCTCTAATAAATTTTTATAAAGTTTAGGTGCTTTATTCAAACTTAAAAAATAAGGGCCACAATTAAATAAAAGATCGACTAGAGCATCAAATTCTCTTTGATACAATTTTACAGTAACATCTTTTTGAACAGCTTTTTCAAATACTTTTAAATCTTTTCTAAAAAGCTCTTTTGCTTGTTCTTCCGAAATTCCATTTTTAAATTCGTCTGGAATTGTAATTTGTTCACATTTTTTCTTTTCGATCAAATGCCCATATCCGATAGTACAAAAATCTTTAGAATCATTATAAGGCATTCTTTTATACTTCTCCCAATCTTTCATAAATTTAATTAGTTCATCACTCGCTTTTAATGTTTTAGGATCTACCCTGTTTTTCTCAGAAGTTGATTTTGAACTATTTGAATTGTTAGATATTAAAACTGCTTTACAATTACATGTATTTAAATACCCCGATTCTTTAGCCACTTCGACTATACTTTTACCGTTTAGAGCATTTAAACTTTTGCAAAAATATTTATCTTCAAGATATTGACTATCAAATTGTCTCACATCAACATGTAACCAACTAAACGTGTAATCATATCTTAAAGATCCATCTGGATAATATAATAGATCAATAGGCTCAGTAGAAAAAAGATTGCTATCAGGCCAATTCTTTTGAGCTCCTAAATATTTTATATAAAATTCATCTCGAATATCCCTTAATTTTTGCAAATTTGCTCTTACAGGCCCTCTAATTTCAGTACCGCTCTTGCTAAATTGTATATCAATCGCTTTTCCTTGGTGATTAGTGGTTTTATAGTTTTTAAATCGACATCTATACCCAGATGTCACTTGATCCATTGTGTAAACAGTCTGTTTACTAAAATAAAACTGCAATGCTTTAACACCAAATAATAAGGATCTATGAATACCAGGATATTCATAATTGTGATTTGCTTCATTATGTGGTGAGTCTTTATAAGTTGATTTTCCTGTATGATCTCCAAACCCGCTACACAAATTAGTTTCTCTTATACGTCTCAATTTACTTGTGGTAATCTGCCCTTTTTTACTACAATCGCATTTCATTTGATTCCAAAATCTTGTTGTAATATCAAATTTTTTAGAAAAATCATCTATTGCTAAAAGAACATTTCCACATACTTTACCTGTTTCAGGAACCTTCATATAATCACGCTGAAATTGCTTGATCATTTTTTCTGTTCTATCTGTAAATTTATCGGTAGGAACATTTCCTCCAAATCCAGCCAACCGAATGTTTATTTCTCTTATAAGCTCACTAGCAGGAGAATTTTTATTAATACAATGCTTCTCGCCACAATTTTTTCCGTCATTTTTATCACCTTCACCAGTTTTCGCAACCTTATTCGTAACTTCAACAGGGTCTGGTTTAAAAACTTTAGCATCTACGTCAACTACTTCACTTTTGCTATGTATACTAGTTTGTATAACTTCAACATCAGCAAACAATTCCTGCTCTGCACCTTCTCCAGAAATTCCTCCTTTACTTCTTAATATTTTGTCTAAGTGCACAGTAATTGGAAATATATCACCAGTAATCTTAAATTTTTGATCAACTAATAAATCATTACTTAAATAATCTTCATCGTATAATTTAAAACGAATCTCTTTTCCAATAAGCCCTTGTGAGTCAACCCAAACGATAATTTCTTTTTCCTTATGAGTTCCTTTTATAGGCTGTTTAGCAGAGTTTGTGATATGTACTCTGGTAATTTCTGCTTTAACTTTTGGCGCTGATGAAGATCCCGTGGCTGGTGCTTTAGTTTTTGGCTGTGTCGGTTGTGGTAGAGAAGCTTTGGGTTTAGTAGGTGCTTGCTGCTGTACCGGAACTTTACCTTTAAATGGTGCTACAGGAGTTTCAAGATCATTTACGTTTACATTGTTACTTGCAATTTTATCTTTATTAAAATCTGTTGTAACATAGTATTCATGAATTTTACCCTCATCCTTACTTTTATTTGCAATTTTAGCAAAACTTGGTTTTAGCAAAAAGTCAACGTCTGCTTTACCATTTTTAACAACTCCTGAAAGTGTTTGTATTATATTTTTTTCATTTGCTTTATTATGTCCAGCACCAGCTGCGTCATCTTCCCACAATGTAACAGATACTTTGTGTTTTTCCATATGAAGACAATGAACTCTTGCTTTTAGAGTTTGCCCGTATGAAAGCGCTTTTTTTGGTTTCTGTCCGTTTTTATCAAGCAGTTCTATACTCTCTATTTTTGGTTTTTCGGCGGGATGTGTCGTTACATTAAAACGTGCCACATCTTCTCCTCTTCTTGCCAAAATACGGATGCCTTTTCTTTCTAAACTTTTTTGAAGAAAGGTATAAGAAATTCTTTTTCCTGTTTTATCATTTTCTTTTGTCTTGCGCCATCTTCCATTTTCGAGAATATATATTTCCCATTTTACAGGCTGTTCAAAACTATTACTAGAAGCTGAATTTTGAAAAGGCAGGATACTCGGTAAA
Source organism: Flavobacterium tyrosinilyticum (assembly GCF_023656565.1). GTDB lineage: Bacteria > Bacteroidota > Bacteroidia > Flavobacteriales > Flavobacteriaceae > Flavobacterium > Flavobacterium tyrosinilyticum. Next base: position 578,702 of record NZ_JAMOKG010000002.1, on the reverse strand, counting down.
AAAGTATTTACTGAATAGAATTCTTCCTTACCTACAACAGGATCCGGATTTCCAATTATTTTAAAATCTGACATACTATTTTATTTTATTTACAAATAGAATCACTCTCTTCTAAACTCTCTTGAAATTTTGATGTATTAACCAGTGGATTTAACTGGTTATTTACTTGCGGTTTAGCCTTTTTCGCATTTTGTTTGCTCCCTTCTGCTTTTTGACCGTGTTTGTCTACTTCTATACAATCTGGCCCTCCAATCGGGCAGGTTCCTTTACTATCTTCAAGCAGAATTTTTCCCTGATTGCTTAAAGTTACTTTTTCGTAAAAAGCACTCCACTTTGTAATTGTGGCCTGACAAGGTAAATAATCACCGCTTCCGTTAGGTTGCATTTTACATTTACCGAAAGTATTTTTCTCTAATGTCTGCCCAATTTCTTTATCAGTAGCAATGAGTTTTTTCTCTGCATCTTTGTCATTAGCATAATGCTTATCCTGCGATTTTACTTTTAATATATCTGTTTTTGGTTCTACGCTAAATTTACATTTTAGTGAAGCTCCCTGAACTACTATATGTTTCTCACTCATTGCCTTACCATTTATGAATATTACATTCGCTAACTACTCTATTTTTAACTCTTTAATTTTGAGTTTCTTCATTCTTTAAAGATTCAATTTGTATGATAACTTTTATTGGTTCATCATACTCGATATTGCATTCTAAATTTATCTTTTCGATACAATAACTATGTTCATCAAGAAAATACGAAGTGTTGATTTTTCCTTTCCAGGGATCAAATCCAAAACTGGCTTCTCCTCCAGAATCTACATAATCTCCTTTTTGTTCTACTTTTACAAAATTTGATTCATCTAAAATCGAATCTATCTTTTGCTGTACCGCAAACTTCGATTCTTCATCTTTTTCTAATGGAAAAAAGACTTCATTTTGAAATGAATAATTTGATGTATAACCAACGTAAATGCCGTTAAAAAAAGCTCTCAAAAAATAATCTGAAGCAAGAGAATCAAATAATGCTTCAGAATTTTCTAAAGCATATTCCGTATGTTCAATATAATTTTCTGCAACCTCACCTTCAAAATAATCCAGAACTTCTTCTTTAGTCTCCTTCCATCGATTTTCTATTTCATCATAATTGTAAATACCAACCCACTTACCAGATTCATCTACCACTATTTTTAAGGGATATAAAACAGCTGCCGTTTTAGCTGCCAGTTCATCCATGATTGTATCTGGTATAATGTTGTTTACATAAATAGATCCTTTATTTATTTCAAACAAATGAAAACTGTTTTTATCCGTTGCTAGCCATTTTACGCTAACTTCCATTTCTATAGTATCAACTTGATCCCCAAAGACAGTTGTATACTGAACTTTATAATCCTTATTAATTCTGTCTGCAACAAAAGGCAATATATGATTACTCGCTAAGGTTACTTTTTGTGCCTTTTTCTCTTCTTTTTCTTTTCTTTCTTCAATATATTTTTCCGGAGCCAGAATCAAAAACTGAGAATAACTTTTAAAATCAGCTTCTATTAAATCTTGAATCTCACAATACATATTATGATACCACCTAAGCTCATCGGCCTCAACGCCAAGATCTCTAGCTACGCTTGCAAGTGTATCTCCTTTTTTGATCTTATAAGTACGGAACTTACCGTATGGGGATTCTTCAGGTTTGTCTTCGTAATACATATTTTCTCAGCAACATTAAACTTCAACCTCTTTTTCTTTATTTTCCATCTTAGGTTCAAACATAAAGTCTTTACCTTTTCCTTCTTTTTTTGTTTGAGTAATTTCTTTCACTCTTTGTCTTTTACAAATAATGACTGAATTTTCAGTGATGCCGTTCATCCCTAAAGTATATTTCGCATCCACATATTTCGCTGTCTGATACCATTTAGGCTGTAAAAAGAAAACCCAATTGTAATTTTCTCCATTATGCTTTAAATCAATTTTACTTTCTGCATTATGCTCATTATATCCTGAAACGGTATGATAAAATAGAGCCCCAAAATCAATTCTAACCGGACCTTTTGATCTAATTGAGGTATATTTTGTATCGCTTTCTTTTTTCTGAATCAATAATGTTATCAGTAGTAAATCCTTCATTTGAACGTTTTCTATCTCAGGAAAAGGATTTTTTCTTTCGGGTATTCTCCAAGTAACATACTCTTTAGGAGGTATCTGCATCATATAATTAAATACCGCATAAACTCCTGTTGGAACGATAAATACCAAGAAGTGAGAACACATTAAAAAAGTCAAGGCAATGCCGTTTAATGCAGTGTAGATAATGACAAATAATACACTTGAGTAAAGTGTTATTAGTAAAGAAAACAACAATTCTATGCCAACAGATCCTTTTTTATTGAATTCATTAAAGTACCATCTGTACAGGTAAACATTAAGGATTCCGAATAAAAGTGATGCTATTTGATAAAATCGAAATTCGTCTGATAACTCTGTGAATAATTTGTTATACCCCAAAAAACCAACAAGGGCATATATCAATACAAATGAGAAAACATAGATGTAAAATTTTCTTTTATACTGTACTGCAAATTCTTTTATTTTATCGCTGAATACCATCGTAAGTATAAAACTCACTGCTATAATCGCTACTAAAAATACAATAAGCCTAATATCAATAAGGGCTAATAAATGCTTTTTTACCATTACTAAATTCGTGTTGTGTACCCTAACACAGGTTCTTTACTAAAATTAAACTCTTCGGTTTCTTCATTAATCAATAAAACTGTTTTTACTTCTACTTCCATCGGAAAGAAATGTTCGCAAAAACAATCTATAAATATTTTTATCTCGCCGTTTTTAAGATAATGCTGATACGGTTTATTCACTATCGGGCCTATTTTTATGGTTAAATTCATCGAATAATCCATGTAATCTTTCCCGGTAATAAAATCAACTCCTAATCTATTTTCGCCTAACTTAATCTGCTCTCCTTCTTCACTATATTCTTTCGAAGTAGTCGTTGTATAAGTTACTTTTTCTTCAATAATACTAGACAAACAATGACAAGCCAATTCTATATCTCCCACTATTTTATACGCGTATGGCAAAAGCTGAATAAACTTTGAAACTAAAATTTCTGGATAAATGTGCGACAATCCCCAAAAATCATAGAAAAATTCCAATGGCTTACTTCCGTTGAGCTGATACAAAAAATTTCTTTCAACACTTTCAATTTTAGTTCGATAATGAAAAATCTCATTCTCAAAAGGAGTAAAAAAAACACGAGCTTCTGCTTCTTGCTTTTTCTGGTGTTTATGCTCCTTAATCATCTGTTTTACAGATTTATCCGCATTATTTTCAGTCAAACTATGAACAAAACCCTCAGGTAATGCATCATACATACTATCTCGCGACAGCCTAATATTAAGATACTCCTGTTTGTCGTAATTATCGTCCTGAATTCCTGCTCCTAGAATATCACTTCTGTAGGCTCGTGAAAACTGTCCATGGTTCGAAATCGTGATTTCGTCTTGTGCCACGGCTTTATTTTCAAGAAGTTCATTAGCAACAACTTCTGCCCTTATATCATAGGAAATACTCTCTATTTCGTACGCAAGCTCCTCAAGACTTTTTTTACTTTTTCTTTCCATCTTCGTTGATTCGTCCTGCGCCTATATATCGTAACTGAAAGTATTCATCATTGAAATTATATATTGCCAAACCCTTGTCTGTACAAGCCAGAATTCGGTCATTATGCAGATACAAGCCAACATCAGATATTGGATGATCTTTATCGTATCTAAAGAAAACTAGATCGCCTTCGGCAAGAAAACTCCTCCCAGTAAAAATCTGGATCGATTTAGATTTCCACATCCCTGCAGGATCTTTAGGAAGAGTAACTTTGTAAACATCACTGTATAAAGACTGTAGAAAATACGAGCAATCGATTCCTTTTTTAGAAAAGCTTTTCTCTTTATACGGGGTGTTCAACCAAGGATCTATGTACGAGTATAATTTATAATTGGTGATTTTATTTGGCATTACAGCCAAAATAATAGAGTATTTCTCTTTGAGAGCTAATACTTCGTCGCTTAAATTCTCGGAGTTATCATTTACGACTGTTTTATTCTTTAAACCTGTTTCGGTCATTTGAGCCTGTTTTTTTAACAGCTCCAGAGAATAATCATATTTGAAGGGAATTTGGGAAATATATTTTTGAGCATGGCATTCTGTAAATAAATGCATCATAAGAATCATTATAACAATCTGCCTCATAAAAAATAATATTAATACGCTCTTTTTAGATAATTAAAAAATAATTGACTTCCCAAAATGGGTCTTTTTTAAAATTTCAGCAACATTAAAAACAAACTTATCGCTCATTTTTCCTTTTTCAACCTTGAGAAAATTCTCATTTTTGGACGTAACTCGTTTATTATGAATTTATTTACATTTTGGAACGAGGTGGTTACAAACCTAACAAAATATTTTGTAAGAATACAAATCTTTTTTGTAAAATTTATAGTATAAAATATAAGTTTTTTAAAATAATAAAAACTACATTTGCTTCCGTTTTTTGTTAAAATTATCTTACATAGTAAAATATTCCAAAATTTAAAAATGAATCAAAAAAATATCGATATTAGGATTGTATTTTTTTTTACCATCCTGTTATTAGCTGGAATCATTGCCTTTATAGTTCAATTTTTTAATCATGTCGATTGTGAAGACGCAAAATTTTACATCTTTTCAGACCAATCGCAATCAGAAGAATCTATAGAATTTTATGATAAAACTCCTAATGCAAAATCATGGGTTTGGGACTTTGGAGACGGATCAGAAAAAGATGTCAGAAAACATACTTTTCACATTTACAAAAACCCAGGGAAATACTATGTTACACTAACAATAAACGGGGGTTGCACCCATACAAAAGAGCTGGTTATAAAAGACAAATTTGCTGCCGATAAAATAGGCACACCAAAGATTATTGCACCTAAAACGATCACCGTTGGACAGCCTGCCTATTTTAAGTCAATTTCTGAAGATGCTAAGACTTGGGAATGGGCATTTGGTGAAAACAAAGGCATAGATGAAACTTCTTCAAACCCAGTCTACAACTTCATTACTCCTGGTGAAAAAACAATTACGTTGGTCATAAATGGCGATTTTAGCCGTGTCGCAAAAAAGATAATTTATGTGCATCCAAGAGTTATAAAAAAGACCAATCCGTTGGATGTTAGTTCGTATGAATTTGAGAAAAAAGCAGAAGCTTTTGCGCTTCCTCGCGGTTCTGTAAAAAAAGATCCTCTGGAAGAAATGTTGCAATACGTACCTGTTGCTCCTAAAGCAAAAACAATAAAAGACAGTACTGCCACAGTCAAAAAAGCACCTAAAATGTCTGAAGATCAGTTTGAGATTTTATTTAAAAAAGTGGCAGAAGGCAGTAAAGTAAAAGATGATTTTGCCGAATTTTTATGTGACGATCTTGATATTCCAGTTGTAAAAAACGACGCAGATTTATTGACTTTTGCTCAATTATGCGCCTCAGTTAAAGGAAAGAAAATTAAAATCGAATCAATACGCTTAAACAAAGACAAACAAACTAACTGCATTAAAGGATTAAATATCAGCTACAAAGTAAAAAAGTATTTGATATGGTCTAAAGATTAAATTGGGTATGGAAGAAGAAAAAAACATTTTCAGTACAGAGCTGTTAAGCGCATTAGAAATTGCCAAAAAGATTGCTAAAACCAATTCAAACAAGTATTACTCAGCTGCTCATTTGCTAAAAGCTATTTTAAATAGAGATTTATCGCTTTTAAAACGACTTGAAGCTATGGGTAAAGATGTGTATTATCTTGATGAATGGGCTGAAGTACGAATTGAAGAAGAGCCTAAAACTGCTAATGTTTTTGATGCTGAACCACACAATCTCATTGACGAAATTATAAAAGAAGCTGAATCTGTTCGAATAGCATTAAATGAAGACGAAATTAGTCTTTATGCTGTTGTAATTGCGATCAGTTCGCCTGGTGTAGCTTTCAATTTTGACCAGATGAAATCTTATCCTATTTCTAGAAATGAATTACTGGAGGATCAGATTGTTATCCCACAAAATAATAACACGGTCAAACAAGAAGTTAAAAAAGGCTTTTTGGGTAAATACTGCATTCATAAAAATCTTGAAAAGAACAAGAAAAGAATACCTGCAATAGGCCGTGAGGCCGAATTAAATACTATTAAAGAAATTTTATGCCGTTTCTCTAAACCAAATGTATTGCTAATTGGTGATCGTGGCATTGGAAAAACCATTTTAATTGATGCTCTGGTCGAAAATGTCATTAATAATAAAATTCCAGACGTATTAGACAAAGTGCAGTTATTCGAACTGGATTTATCTTCTTTAATTGCTGGCGCTTCGTACAAAGGAGAAATTGAAGACCGTTTAAAAAACTGTATTCAGGAGTTAAAACAGTATCCAAAAGCAATTTTAATTATAGAAGAAATACATACTCTTTTAGATAAAAATGGTGGAGATTCTGGAGTTTCTAATGTTTTAAAAGGTGAATTGGCAAAAGGTTTAAACATTATTGCAACCTCGACAATTGATGAATTTACAAAAAGAATCGAAAAAGAGCAAGGGCTTTCAGGTATGTTTGAAATTGTGAAACTGGAAGAATCGGATGATGAAACCTTGTTTCGAATGATTCGTGAATCAATAAAAACATATCAGGAACATCATAAAATACAAATTGATGACGAAACGATTTCTGAATCTATTCGATTATCTAAAAGGTATTTAAAAGAAAAAAGTCTACCAGAATCAGCTATAAATCTGATTGACCATACAATGTCTGTTCTAAAAACTTCTGGTGAAACTTTTTTAAAAGAAAAAGCTGCGCTTGTTAGCAAACTGGAAGCTCTTAAACAAAATGAAAAGGGCTTATCTGAAGAACAATTAATTAAAGAATGCAATTGGTTTTTAACCGATTTAGCAAACAAAACTGCTTTTTTAATGCTTGCTGATGAGGAGAACAATTCTAAAATATTTGAATCTTCTGATGTTATCATCGCTCATATTGAAAACCTTTTGCAAATAATCGAAAAGAGAGCTTTAGACAAACGTGTTCATATTGAGCCTTTTGATTTGTCTCTTATAATTGCACAAAAAACCGGAATTCCGGCAGGCAAGCTAAACGAAGAAGAAAAAAATAAACTTAACACAATTGAAGAGGTTTTAAGCAAAAGAGTGATCGGGCAAGATCATTGCATTGCCACGGTTGCAGGTTCTATTTTAGAATCAAGATCAGGTTTAAGCAAAGCAGGTCAGCCCATTGCATCTTTTTTCTTCTTAGGTCCAACAGGAACTGGAAAAACAGAATTAGCCAAAAGTTTAGCTGAATTTCTTTTTCAAGATGAAAATGCAATTATCAGATTTGACATGTCTGAATTTAAAGAGGAACATTCTGCAGCTCTTCTATACGGTGCGCCTCCAGGATATGTGGGTTATGAAGAAGGTGGTTTGCTGGTCAACAAAATTAGACAGAAGCCCTACTCTATTGTTTTATTTGATGAAATTGAAAAAGCGCATCCATCTGTTTTTGATGTCTTCCTACAGGTTATGGACGAAGGTAAACTTCACGATCGTTTAGGAAAAGAAGGTGATTTTTCGAATGCTATTATACTTTTTACATCGAATATTGGAGCAGATCACATTGTAGAAACCTTTAACAGCGGCGAAATTCCGAGTTCAACTTCTTTAATGGAAATTATGGCAAATTATTTCAGACCTGAGTTTTTAGGACGATTAACTGAAATTATTCCTTTTGCCCCACTTAGTAAAGAAAATGCACTTAAAATATTTGAAATACATCTTAAAAAAGAATTCACTGACTTATTGAAAAACATCAATATCGAAGTCGAAATTCCGATTGAGACTAAAACTTATCTCGCCGAAAACGGATTTAATGCTAAATATGGAGCAAGACCCATTAAAAGCATTATTAGAAGCCACTTGAGAAGACCTTTGGCAAAGAAGCTAATTTCTGGAGAAGTCAAAGATGGCGATATCGTTACGGTAATTATTGAGAATAACGAAGTGAAATGGATTAAAGAAGAAATTGTTCCCGTTGAAAATTAATCGAAGAATCTATCTATAAAAAAACGCTAAGAATTAATTCTTAGCGTTTTCATTTTTTATTCTAAAACCAAGCCTATCTGGCCATCGTCATCTAATTCTGTTTCGACTGGATCGTCTTCTGAAATTTCTGGTCTTTCAGGAACTTCTTCAACAGGTTCTTCATAAGGAAGCGGATCTAATAAGTTTACTTGTTTTAGTTTATCTGTTGTCAACTGATTTCCTAATGCTTTGAAACCTTTTACGGCTATAAAGTCTTCCACATCAATATGTAAATCATCTTTTTGAACCCCTTTTACTTTGGCAAAAACCAATTGTGCAACCGGACGATAATCTGTTGAAACAATCTCTAACTGCGAATTCGGGTGATCGGTAATAAAACTTTCTTCCTTACCTTCGTTTTCTACAAGGAAACGTTTCAAGAAATAGCGCTCTTTTTCTCCATCATAATAAATTGCAGAAATTGGTTTTTTAGGTTTCCATTTTTCCAAAACGATCATATCTTCATCAAAATGAGTCGATAATTCAGGAATAATAACCTTTAATTTACCCGATTGACTAATTACCAATATTTTATCACTTGGTTTAAATTCGCCTAATAATTCTCCTCTTGCATCAACATTTAAACGTTTTACCGTATCATCAAACCAAACTTTTCTTGGCAATAAAGTCGAAATTCCTTTTTCTTTTAATTCAATTTTCTTAATTGGATATTTGGTAACCAAGTTTCCTTTAGAACCACGTCCTTTAATCGCTAAATTAGCAAAATCAATATCAAATTTCAATTTTTTAATCGTTCCAACTTGACGAAGCAAAATAGTCACAACCTCAGCTTCTCCATTTGGATTATGTGAAAAATAAACTACCTGAGAACCGTTTGTTCCATTAGTTAAATCGTAAGCTTTATCACGTGTTACACCCGTAACATTAAAACGTTTTATATAAGATGGCCCCGATTTACCATCGCGGTACATCATATTATAAATGGTGCGTTTATCGTTTTTATCAAAAACTGCGGCGTGTATAATGTCTTTTCCGATAAATGTTTTGGCATCTACTTTTGTGATCATCAATGTTCCGTCTCTTAAAAACACGATAACATCATCAATATCAGAACAATCGCCCACATATTCGTCTTTCTTTAAACTTGTTCCAACAAATCCCTCTTCGCGATTTACGTAAAGTTTTGTGTTTCTTAAAACAACTTTTGTAGCTTCAACGTTATCAAAAACACGAAGTTCTGTTTGGCGTTCACGGCCTTTTCCGTATTTCTCTTTTAATTTCGTAAAATAAGCAATTGCAAAATCTGTTAAATGTTCCAGATTATGCTCTACTTCTTTCATCTCATCTTCTAACTTAGCGATTAAATCATCCGCTTTATCAGAGTCGAAACGCGTAATACGAATCATCGGGATTTGAGTTAATCTCTGTAAATCGTCGTCATTGATTTCTCTAACGAATGATTTTTTGAAAGGCTCAAAACGATCGTATAAATATTTGTAAAGTGATTCTCTGTCTCCGTATAATTTGAAGTCAATATACATTTCTTCACGAATGAAGATTTTCTCCAAAGTAGAAAAGTGCCACTTATTTTTTAATTCTTCTAACTGAATTTCTAATTCCTGACGAAGTAAATCGACTGTTCTTTCTGTTGAAATTTTCAACATTTGAGAAACACCGATAAACAACGGTTTATTATCTTCGATAACACACCCTAAAGGCGCTACAGATGTTTCACAAGCGGTAAAGGCAAATAAAGCGTCAATAGTTTTATCTGGCGAAACACCTGGGAAAAGGTGAATTAAAATCTCAACATCAGCAGCTGTATTGTCTTCGATTTTCTTGATTTTGATTTTACCTTTTTCATTGGCTTTCAAAATACTATCAATTAAACTCGATGTATTGGTCGAAAACGGAATCTGTGTAATCACCAATGTATTTTTGTCTAATTGCGAAATTTTAGCACGCACACGCACACGTCCGCCGCGCATTCCATCGTTATAATTAGAAACGTCGGCAATACCTTGCGTCATGAAATCAGGATAAAGCGTAAACGGTTTTCCCTTTAAGATTTTAATCGAAGCGTCAATTAACTCGTTGAAGTTATGAGGCAAAACTTTTGTTGATAAACCAACTGCGATACCTTCTGCCCCCTGCGCTAAAAGCAATGGGAATTTTACCGGAAGATTGTTGGGTTCTGCACGACGACCATCATACGAAACTCCCCAATCGGTAATTTTTGGAGAATATAAAACCTCCAAAGCAAATTTAGATAAACGTGCCTCAATATAACGCGAAGCTGCTGCTCCATCGCCTGTTAAAATATTACCCCAGTTTCCCTGACAGTCAATTAATAAATCTTTCTGACCAATTTGCACCATTGCATCACCAATACTCGCATCTCCGTGTGGGTGATACTGCATGGTGTGACCAACAACATTGGCAACTTTATTATAACGACCATCGTCCAACTCTTTTAAAGAGTGCATAATACGACGCTGAACAGGTTTAAATCCGTCCTCGATAGCAGGAACTGCACGTTCCAAAATTACATACGAAGCGTAATCCAAGAACCAGTCTTTGTACATTCCGGTTACTTTTGTAATAACGTCTTCGCCTTCTTCATCCTGATTTTCGTAAAAATGCTGCCCTTCAAAATGTTTAGCATCTACGTCAATAATCTCATCGTCATCTCCATTTTGATTGTCATCAATTTGGTTTTCATCCTGATTATTCTCGTCGTCGTTTGGAATTATGTTATCGTCTTCTTCGTCTTTCATATATTTTGTTCAGTATAACTACTAAAAAATTCTTCTTCTTTAATCTTAAACTTCCTCAAGCTCATCAATCTCCACCTTCAAATTCTTGATAATAAACTCTTGTCTGTCTGGTGTATTTTTACCCATATAAAAAGACAATAATTGCTCGATTGAAGTATGTTTATCCATCATAACCGGATCAAGGCGAATGGTGTCTCCAATGAAGTTTTTAAACTCATCTGGCGAAATCTCTCCCAAACCTTTAAATCGGGTGATTTCTGGCTTTGGTTTCAGTTTCTCAATAGCATCTTTTCTTTCTTCTTCAGAATAACAATAAATCGTTTCTTTTTTATTACGAACCCTAAAAAGCGGTGTTTGTAAAATATACAAATGCCCTTCTTTTATTAATTCTGGGAAAAATTGTAAAAAGAACGTAATCAACAGCAAACGAATGTGCATTCCGTCGACATCGGCATCGGTTGCGATTACGATGTTGTTGTAACGTAATTTTTCTAATCCGTCCTCAATATCTAATGCTGCTTGCAGTAAATTGAATTCTTCGTTTTCATACACAATTTTTTTCGTCATTCCGTATGAATTCAAAGGCTTACCACGCAAACTGAAAACCGCTTGTGTATTCACGTCACGCGACTTTGTAATCGACCCAGAAGCCGAATCTCCCTCGGTAATAAAAAGTGTACTTTCTAAGTTTCTTGGGTTTTTGGTATCCGGAAGATGCGCACGACAATCTCTTAATTTTTTATTGTGAAGATTGGCTTTTTTAGCACGATCTGTTGCCAATTTTCTAATTCCAGATAATTCTTTACGCTCACGTTCTGCCTGAAGAATTTTACGCAATAAAGCTTCGGCAGTTGTTGGATTTTTATGAAGGTAATTATCCAGTTTCGTTTTGATGAAATCGTTAACGAAAGTACGAACAGAAACTGCTGGAGTTCCATCATCAGAACCCATATCTGTAGAACCTAATTTTGTTTTGGTCTGAGACTCAAAAACTGGTTCCATCACTTTAATACTAATCGCACTTACAATAGATTTACGAACATCTGATGCTTCGAAATTCTTATTGTAAAACTCACGAATTGTTTTTACAACAGCTTCACGGTAAGCCGCTAAGTGCGTTCCTCCTTGTGTTGTGTTCTGACCGTTTACAAAAGAGTGATATTCTTCGCTGTATTGCGTTTTACTGTGTGTAAGCGCAACCTCGATATCATGCTCCTTTAAATGAATAATTGGGTATTCTAAATCGTCTTCATTAATCGTTTCTTCTAATAAATCACGAAGTCCGTTCTCTGAATAGTATTTTTCTCCGTTGAAAATAATAGTCAAACCATTGTTCAAATAACAATAGTTTTTGACCATTTTGATTACATATTCTAAACGGAATTTATAGTTTTTGAAAATCGTTTCGTCTGGCGTAAAAATTACTTTTGTTCCTTTACGTTTTGTTGTATCGATAACGTCTTCTTCTAGAACCAAATTTCCGGCAGAGAATTCAGCAGCTTTTTGTTTGTCATCACGCACCGATTCTACACGGAAATAATTAGACAAAGCATTTACTGCCTTTGTTCCGACACCATTCAAACCAACCGATTTCTGGAAAGCTTTAGAATCGTACTTTCCACCAGTATTCATTTTCGAAACTACATCGACTACTTTACCCAATGGAATTCCACGTCCGTAATCACGAACAGAAACTGTTTTGTCTTTAATACTTACCTCGATAGTTTTTCCGGCACCCATAACGAACTCATCGATACAGTTGTCTAAAACCTCTTTTAAAAGAATATAAATACCATCATCTGGTGATGATCCGTCCCCTAATTTCCCGATGTACATACCCGGACGCATACGAATATGTTCCTTCCAATCGAGTGAACGAATATTATCTTCGTTGTATTGATTTTGCTCTAGCATAAATGAATTTAGGATTTTTGGCTAATGTACCATTTATCGGTAAAAAATAAAAGCGTATTTCTTTTTTGTTATGAATAATAACAGTTTAAATTCTATTTAAATTGATTTTAAAATAAAACGAACACTAAAAATATAAAAAACTGCTTTTTTAGCAAAAAAATGCTATTTGATTCCCAACACTTGTTTTGCCAATGCAATCATTTCGGGCGTTCCCGTGTTTTTATTTTTTTCGTCAGAAAGTTTAACAACTCCCTGCCAATGTATGTTGTCAGGTTTTGTATCGGTTAATTTTATAACCATATTCATGGCTGGAAGACCAACATCGTTGGTGAAATTTGTCCCGATTCCAAATGACATTTTTATTTTGTCCTGACAGAAATCGACAATCTTTTTTACTTTATCGTAATTTAAAGAATCTGAAAAAACAATAACTTTTGATTTGGGATCAATTCCCATTTTGGTATAATGAGCAATTACTTTTTGGGCAAACTCAATTGGATCGCCGCTGTCATGTCGAACACCATCAAAAAGCTTAGAATATTTTTTATCGAATTGGTTGAAAAATATTTCTGTAGTATAAGTATCCGTTAAAGCGATTCCGAGATCACCGCCATAAACTTTTGTCCAGTTTTCGAGACTTATAAAATTCGCGACCTGAAAACCATATTGCGCGGCATGAAACATAAACCATTCGTGCGCATGTGTTCCTAAAGGACGCTTATTATTGACCATTGCAAAATGCACATTGCTTGTTCCAATAAAACTTTGCCCACCATAAGTGCTCAACGTTTTATTTACTAAGTCGTGAACTTCATAAGAATGGCGACGTCTTGTTCCAAATTCTAAAACTGAAACTCCTAGTTTATTATAGTTTTCAATTTTTTCTTTCGTAAGATTCTTTATGGCTTCATCATTTAAGCGAATCAGATGGCTCGCTTTATAAAACAGTTCTGAAATCAATGCCATTAGTGGCACTTCCCACAAAATTGTTCTATACCAAAATCCTTCTACGGTAACACTGATTTCGGACCCTTCTTGACTGATTTGCACCTCAGAAGGATCAAAACTATATCCCTGGAGAAAATCTAAATAAGTGGGATCCAAATAAGGGCAATAATGGGCCAGATAATTTTTTTCTTCTTTTGTTAAACGAAGATCTGCCATTGCATCTACAGAAACGCGAAGTAGATCTGCAAAACCTTCTGGAAAAATATGTTTACCACGATTTATGAATCCGTAACGGACTTTTGCCTTTGGAAAAAGCTTTATTACAGCATGCTGCATTGTAAATTTGTAGAAATCATTATCTAAAATTGATTTCAAAAAAGTTGTTTCCATAGCATCAAATTCTTTTCATTTCCTGCTAAGATACGGCAATTTCAGAAAAGATAAAATATTGAAGAACTCTAATTTTCTAGACAATTTTAAAAGACACAATACTATCGGTGTCAACAAAAATCGTGATATAATTACCAACATTGCTGTCAATAAGAATTTGAAACTCTAAGCCTCCTCTTTTTTTCTTTGAATTTTGAACTTTAACTGGTTGATTCTTTTTGTTTAAATAAAAAACCTGATTGGATTTGGAAACATTTTTAATTTCGACAGTTATTTTATCTCCATTTTTCACTTCGATTATTCCGGAACTTGGAGTTTTGATTTTATAATCATTTTCGATCGTTTTATTATAAATCAAAGGGCCGTTTAAGAAATCATCTTTGCTTAATCGATCTCCTAAAAATGATCCAGAATCTGGAAAATGTTTGGCAAAAAAATAGTCAGGATCGGTATCAAAATAAATCGGATTAAAATCATTAACCATTCTTCCTTTATTACTATCATAATACCCTTGACCCCAAGTTACATCGATCAAGCGCCATTTTTTATTAATCAAAACCATATTCCAAGCATGGTTTGACGAAGTGTTTTTTCTTCCAATATCAGCCAATCTTGTTTTAGAATCTCCTTTAACAATTTCGCATTTCAAGCCAACTTGTTCTGCCAAATTCTGATACAAAGCAGTAAAGCCTTCACAAACCGCTTTTTTAGAGTTAAAAGTCTTTTGAATAAGGTTATCATTCAATTGTTTTATTTTTCGCTGTTTTTCGGCTTCGGTAGAATAACTGAAACCCTGCACTCTTGGCGGATTCAAATAGGCGTTGTAATCATATCTTATATTAAAAGCAATCCAGCTATAAATAGCGCGTGCACGCTCGGCATCCGAATCAAAATCTTTCTCGATTCTGTCGGCTAGTTTTTCGGTGCTGTCAAAATTTTTTGGATATTTTGCAACTATTTTATCAACTTCGCTAATCTTTTGAGCGAAAGTAAAATTGATAGAAAAAATATTTAATAAAAGGAAAATAAGGGCAATCTTTTTTTGTGGCATTTAAAAATTTGATTTAATAATGTTTTTCAATTCATTATCTAACTCAACGTTAGAAATTTTATTTTCCTGTAAATCAAAATTCGAGCCAAATGCTGGCAATGAGAAACTTCCCTTAATTTCTGCGCCATAACGCGGGAAAAGATTCTGAGCAATTCCTAAAACAGATGCGCCTCCTCTTCCGCCTGGAGAAGTTGCTAATAATAACATTGGTTTATGTTGAAAAACATCTTTTTCAATTCTAGAACTCCAATCGAAAACATTTTTGAAAGCAACAGAATAGTTCCCGTTATTTTCTGCCATTGAAACAACCAGAATGTCAGCTTCTTTAAGCTTTTTTAAAAATGCTTGCGCCACTTCATGCTGACCAATTTCTTTTTCAAGATCTACACTAAATACAGGCATTGCAAAATCGTTAAGATCTAGAACTTCAACGTCTGCATTTTCAAACAAACTTGACGCATAAGTAGCTAAATGTTTATTGATTGACTGTTTGCTGTTACTTCCTCCAAAGGCTATAATTTTCATGGTTTCTCGTTTAGTTATTTTTCTTCAATTGGTTCTTTTTTTGGTCCGTCGATTTCATAAATCTCCTTTGCAATTTCTACAGAATATTCGTTAGGATAGATTTTTCCTCCGTAAGACTTTGCATAGACCTTCGTAAATTCTGCTCCAAAATACAGAATTATTGCCGAATAATAAACCCAAACCAGAATAATAATCACAGAACCCGCTGCACCATATACAGACGCTACTGTCGAACTGCCTAAATAAAATCCAATGGCAAATTTACCAATCATAAAAAGTATTGCCGTAACTCCTGATCCTATAAAAGCATCTTTCCATTTTATTTTTCCGTCTGGTAATGTTCTAAAAATTATAGCAAAAAGCAGTGTAATACTGGCTAAAACAATGACCACGTTCACAATGTAAAATAAGTACACGGTACTTTCTGGAAAATAGACTTTTAAACGTGCACTAAGTAAATCTAAAGTTGTACTTATAAAAAGACTGACCAGCATTAAAAACCCAACTGAAGCAATCATAGAGAATGACATTAATCGATTTTGAATAAATTTCTTAATTCCTTTATCTGGTTTTGCACGAAGTCCCCAAATAAAATTAATAGAACTTTGTATTTCGGCAAAAACTCCCGAGGCTCCAATTAATAGCATTACGATTCCAAAAACGGTTGCAAAAACATTATCGCCAGATAATTGCACATTTTTAATAGCTTCCTGAATTTGAGTAGCAGCGCCATTACCTACCAAACCATTAATTTGTCCGTACAATTCTCCAGTCACCGCTTCTTCTCCAAAAAAGAAACCGCAAATTGTGATAATAATAATTAATAAAGGCGGCAATGCAAATATCGTATAGTACGCCAATGCAGCGCTTAACTTAATGGCATTATCATCGTTAAATTCTAAAAAGGTATTCTTTAAGAGAAACCAAGTTTTGGAGAATATATTTTTGATTTTCATTTGCTGCTTATTTGATATTCTCTCAAATTTACGCAATAATGAAAACTCTTTAATTCTTGCTTTTTAATCGAATTTTACATTTTTTCCATGTCTTGTTTTGAAACTTTTTTATATTCCTGATCATATCCTAGATTTCTAATTTTTAAAATATTTTTAAATTCTTTCTTTGTTGGTTTGATCAAATAAGAAAGTGAATCTAGCATTTTTGATTTTATGGCAGTAACCGAGTCGAATTTCTTCAAGTCTTCTTGTAAATAGAAATTTTTGATTTTAAGAATATCCTTTTCTAATGTAATCGTTTTTATCTTCCAAAAAACAGAATCTCTTATACTTAATACTAACTGGCCGTTAATACGCTTTAATTTCTGATTATATGACAATCTGAATAATGTATCCGTATCTCTTTGAGACAATTCAATAGAATCGCCTTTTTTAAGCACATCAAATTTATCCTTTCTATCTTTAGTAATTAATTTCCCATCGATGAGGTCATATTCAGATTTTAAAGAATCTAATTTTTGTCTGTGAACCTTGAATTTAAAATAATATTCTCTAAAGATTCCATTATCGTCAATTCTTAAAAAAGTAGAATCTGGATTCATATATAGTCCTTTAAATTTAGAGGGAAAGCTATTTAGTTCAGAATCATCAATCGGTTGAGGATTCTCAAAACAAAATGTCAAACCACCAGATTCTGCAGTTGCATCAGCCTTTTTGCAGGAAACAATTAATACAGTTATTGCTATAATTAAAACTGCTTTCTTCATCCCAGGATCATTTATAATGATAGAAAATTCCCTTATCATAAACCGTCCACAAACTCGCTTTTTGATTGGCTGCTTTTAAAGCATTATTTGCCCAAGTGTTGCAAGTATAGAAAAGGCTATAACTTCCTTTGGCTTCATAAAAAGCATCTTTTTTGCCGTAACTGTGACCTTCAATCCATTGTGGATGAGCTGGATCGCTGAAACTATTGGAAATATAATCCACTAAATTTTGATAATTCTCTTTAGAAACTAAAATACGTTTACAATCATCGCCTTCTCTTAATTGCTTAAAAAATGTAGCATGCACCGCAGATGAACTGATTCCGAAAGCAGCTTTGAAGGCTGTGCTGGCTTTTAAATCTGACCATCCTGGTGTTTCGAGATAAAATCCTTTATCACCCCAGCCAAAAGCAATATAATTCATTAACGAATCTTTTGATTGAGTTTGACTGAATTGAATTTCGTTTCGCCAATCTTTAACTTCGTTTTTAATTGGAACTACAATATCGGTATGCACTCCGTTTGAAAGAATGTAAATTGGAATAGCATTTTGTTCTTCGACTTTTGATATATCTGAGTTCACTGTAATTTTAGAAATAATTAAAACAGAAGTAATGTAAAGAGCAAGAAAACTGAAAATTCCGAAAAGTGTCCAGCCTAGAATTTTAAATGATTTTTTTAGCATTTTTATTGGTTGATTTTAGATTAGTAATTGGTTAATTTTTCTCTAACCAATTTTTGAGCCAAAAATTTTGTTTTCTGAAAATGGTAAGCGGATTTTACGGATTCGCTTTCGCGAAAGCGCGAATTTAAACGGATTTTTTATTCTTATTTTTGTCATCCTGAGCGAAGTCGAAGGACATACAAGAAGCTCCGAAAAGTATCAAACAATCTTTGCGTGGGCTTCGACTTCGCTCAGCCTGACAAAACAGAACTTTGATTTTTGGGTATAAAAAAACTGCTGAATCTCTCCAGCAGTTTTAGTCTATTCTCTTTATTCTTTACTCTATTTTCTAAAGAAAAAAATTAAACGTTAAAACGGAAATGCATTACATCACCATCTTTTACAATATATTCTTTTCCTTCAACTCTGAATTTTCCAGCTTCTTTTGCTTTTGCTTCAGAACCGTATTGAACGTAATCATCGTATGAAATTACCTCTGCACGAATAAAACCTTTTTCGAAATCAGTATGAATAACTCCCGCTGCTTGTGGTGCAGTTGCTCCAATATTGATTGTCCAAGCACGAACTTCTTTTACACCAGCTGTGAAATAAGTCTGCTGTTTTAACAACTTATAAGCTGCACGAATTAAAACTGATGCTCCTGGCTCTTCCAATCCCATATCTTCAAGGAAAACCTGACGCTCTTCATAGCTTTCTAATTCTGTAATATCTGCCTCCGCTCCTACTGAAAGAACAATAACTTCAGCTTCTTCGTCTTTTACTAATTCACGAACTTGATCTACATATTTGTTCCCATTTACTGCAGAACTTTCGTCTACGTTACAAACATATAAAACTGGTTTTGCTGTAATTAATTGGAAAGCTTCCATCAAAACTTCTTCATCATTGTTTTGAGGAACAATTGTTCTTGCAGATTTTGCTTGTAAAAGAGCTTCTCTGATTCTATTTAGCAAAGCCTCTTCAGCTTGAGCTTCTTTATTTCCTGTTTTTGCAGCACGTTTTACTTTTTCTAAACGTTTTTCAACAGTTTCTAAATCTTTTAACTGCAATTCGATATCGATAGTTTCTTTATCACGAATTGGATTTACATTTCCATCAACGTGTACAATATTATCATTATCAAAACAACGTAAAACGTGAATAATAGCATTACACTCTCTAATGTTTCCCAAAAACTGGTTTCCAAGACCTTCCCCTTTACTTGCTCCTTTTACCAAACCTGCAATATCTACGATATCTACAGTTGCCATTTGAACGCGCTCTGGTTTTACCAATTCTTCCAATTTGTTAATTCTTGGATCTGGAACGTTTACAACACCAATATTTGGCTCGATTGTACAAAACGGAAAGTTAGCACTCTGCGCTTTTGCATTAGATAAACAATTAAATAATGTTGATTTTCCAACATTTGGCAATCCTACAATTCCTGCTTTCATCTGTTTGTTTCTATTTATTTATTCGACCTCTTAAAAAGGTCTTCAACATTAAACCCTGTTATTTAATGTATTATGATTTACGTGTTTTTCTTTATTTCTGCCAAAATGATATTTTTTGGCTTTAAAATTTTGCAAATATAAGATTTAATAGCTCTTGCACGAAGTAAAAATGTTCAATAATATAATTTTAGCCCTAATCTTAAAAATTTTTAAACACTTTACTAATTTTTTGTTAAAAAAAAGTACTTTTATAAAACTAATCAACAAAAAACAAACCAAAAAACCAAATGCCATGAAAAAGATTGCATTATTACTATTTCTGCTGAATTCAGCGTTTCTTTTTGCACAAAAAGAAGTCTCGGGTATTGTAAAAGACAAATCCGGCGCACCGCTTCCTGGTGTAAATATTGTCGAAAAAGGAACTTCAAATGGTGTTTCTACCGATTTTGAAGGTAGCTATAAAATAAAAGTAAAAGAAGGCGCTACTTTAATTTTCAGTTATGTAGGATTCGCAACGGTCGAAAAAGCAGCTTCTGCCGACAAGATAAACATTGTTTTAGGCGAAAGTGAAGGTCAAGTTTTAAGTGATGTTGTCGTTACAGGATCTAGAAGCACCAAGAGAACTGTTGTAAATTCTGCCGTTCCCATTGACGTTATTAGCGTAAAAGATGTTACAACACAAAGCGGTAAAATTGAAATTAATCAATTACTCCAATATGTTGCTCCGTCTTTTAATGCCAACAAACAATCGGGTTCTGATGGTGCCGATCACGTAGATCCTGCTTCATTAAGAGGTATGGGACCAGACCAGACTTTGGTTTTAATTAACGGAAAAAGAAGGCATCAATCGTCTTTAATTAACTTATTTGGAACAAGAGGTCGTGGAAACACAGGAACAGATTTGAATGCAATTCCAGCTGCTTCTATCAAAAGGATCGAGATTTTGCGCGACGGCGCTTCGGCACAATATGGTTCTGATGCCATTGCTGGAGTAATCAATATCATTACAAACGATAATGTAAACGAATTAACAGGATCTATAACCTACGGTGCTTTTAACACAAATGCAAAAGGCGATTTTCTTCCTGGTACACCAAATACAAAAGGTTTTAGACTAGATAAAGATGGAAACGGAAATTCATACGGAAAAGATCAGGATTTTGATGGTGGTTCTGTAAGAGTTGCTGCTAATTACGGAGTTGCTTTAGGAACTAAAGGCGGTTATGCAAACTTTACAGGTGAGTTTTTGAACAAAAATAAAACCTTAAGACCTGCTTATGATTTTAGAAAAGGTTTTGGTGACGCAAGTATGCATGGAGTAAATTTATTTGCCAATCTTTCTATTCCGATTGCAGACAAAACAGAATTCTACGCTTTTGGAGGAAGTAATTTCAGAGATACAGATGCTTATGCTTTTACCAGAAATGATGGAGAAAGAGTGGTAGAATCAGTTTATCCTGGAGGCTACACGCCAAGAATTACGTCAAAAATTAATGATAATTCAGTTGCTGCCGGAATCAAAACAGAATCTACTGGAGGATGGAAATTTGATTTGAGTAATACTTTCGGAAAAAATAAATTTCAATACGATATTAAAGGAACAATAAATGCTTCTCTTGAAGAAAAATCTCCCCATGAGTTTGATGCTGGAGGACATAGTTTGCTTCAAAACACCACTAATTTTGATATTTCTAAAAGTTATGACAGTGTTCTTGAAGGCTTTAATATTGCTTTTGGAACCGAATTTAGAGTGGAAAAATTTGAAATCTTTGCTGGTGAAGAAGGATCATATACCACTTACGACACCAACGGACAACCTATTACTGATCCTACCACTCAAAGTGCGCCAATTGATCCTATCTCGGGAAATCCTAGACCTGGAAGCTCGCAAGGTTTTCCTGGTTATAGCCCTGCGAATGAAGTAAATGAAAGCCGTACCAACTTCTCTTTATATGCTGATGGAGAATTGGATATCACTAAAGATTTAATGGTAAATGCAGCCGTTCGTTTTGAAAATTACAGTGATTTTGGAAGTACAGTAAATGGAAAATTAGCCTCTAGATTAAAACTCGGCGAACACTTTAATTTAAGAGGTTCTGCAAGTACAGGTTTCCGTGCTCCATCATTAGCACAGATTTATTATAATTTGCGTTTCACCAACTTTAATGCAAGCGGTGCAACTGAAGTTTTATTGGCACCAAATGACAGCGAAATTACAAGAGCTTTCGGAATTGGTAAATTAAACGAAGAAAAAGCAGTAAATGCATCTTTAGGTTTTACAGCATCTTTTGGCGATTTCACTGCAACAATTGACGGTTACTATATTCAGGTAAAAGATCGTATTGTACTTACTGGATATTTTGATGCAAGTGCTTTAAACCTTGGCGTTTCTGAAGCACAGTTTTTTGCCAATGGTGTAGACACGAGCACCCACGGACTTGATGTAGTTTTCTCTTGGAAAAAAGGATTCGATTTTGGCCAGCTTAGTGCCACTTTGGTTGGAAACATCAACGATATGAAAATTGACAAAGTTAAAAACGGCACTCTTGATGAAGCAACTTTCTTCGGAAAACGCGAAAAAGCCTTTTTATTGGCTTCTGCTCCAGACAACAAATTCAGTTTAAACCTAAACTATGCTAAAAACAAATTTGACGCCGGACTAGCTTTTACTCGTTTCAGCAAAGTTGTTTTGGTAGATTATGCAGACGAAGATGATGTTTACAACCCGAGAGTGGTAACCGATTTAACAGTTGGATATCAGTTCACTAAAAGTTTAAAACTAACTATCGGAAGCAACAACTTATTTAACGTATATCCGTCCAAACAAGATGAGCAAGGAAACACAGAAGCTGGAGGATATTGGGATGCTGTACAAATGGGATTCAGTGGTGCTTATTACTATGCAAGACTTGGTTTTACTTTTTAATAATTAACAACGGGCTTCGACTTTGCTCGACCTGACAATTAAATGAGTTCTTTTTTTGTCTTCCTGAGCGAAGTCGAAGGACACGCAAGAAACTCTACAAAGTACATCTCAAATTATATTGGGCTTCGACTTCGCTCAGCCTGACAAACTTTATAAAACAAAAAATCCTGAGTATAACGCTCAGGATTTTTCTTTTCTATTTATTTAATTACAATTTAAACTCTAATGATGCAATAATAGCTTTTTCTTGCTCTGTTGCTGTAAATCCCGAAATATCCCAATAATTGGTCAGGATTTTGTTTTTCTTGTTAAAAAGCGATTTTTCTTTAAAAACATCACTTTCATTATACGTGAAATTTTGTTTGTTGAAACCTGTTGTAACAAAACTATTTCGTACTTGAACATTTTTTGTTTTATCTTTCAAAACAACATTATATCCAATTTCTTCATTCGAACTCAATAAATAATAATCAGTTCCGTCCCATCTATAATTTACTTTGACAAACGATTTTGTAATATTCTTTTCGCCTTCTTTGGTCTTCTCTTCCACTTTATCCAATGTTGCTGGCGTAACTGAAATTGTAAATTCTATTATAATTTTTTTCTCAGGATCGTAAATAATTTCAAAATTATCAATTGCCTCTTTTGCTTTATCCAGCGGAACAACTGACATTATATAATAATCTTTATTTTTTGAATGTCCTTTTGTTGTAAAATCATATTCCTTTTTCGCTTTTGCATCCAACAGCGGATCCAAATACTTAAAGTTAGAGTAATTTTCCATGATATCATTCAAGTCATATCCTTTCAAATCAGCACTAACATCTGTATCTATCAATCCATAAGAACGATTTTGTTCTACTAATAACGTAGTTGTATTGTTTTTATTGAATTGAAAGTTAACTAATCCATCATTATAATAAGAATATTGATTGTCTAGCATGAAAAATTCACGAACATATACTTTTAATCGATGTGCAACGCTAATTTTTTGTTTCGAATTTGAAACTACTTTCTGAAGCATTTTTTGAGGATTTTCCTTTGAGACTACAACTTCGTCTAAGTTTTCCTTTTTATTTTTAAGATAAACTACAAATCCACTTTCTTTTAAAGCGGCCCAACGAACAGTCAGATTTTCATAATTCATTTCTGAAACCTGTATGTTTGATCCTCCGCTCAAAACAAAAGTTATTTTACCATCTGCATTAGTCATTAAAACCTGTTTCGTTTTTAAGACCGTTACAGTGGCATTCTCAATAGGCTGTAGGGTTTCAATGTCTTTTACATAAATAGAATATTCATCATTTTGTGCAAAAACATTCAACTGAAATAATACGACAAATAAAAGTAGCAGTTGCTTCATAGGCGTTGTTATATTTTCAACTAAATTATTGTTTTTTTAACAATAAAGCAACACCTGAAAAAATAAAACATTAGTTACCAACAAACTAACTTTTAAAAATACCTGATATCAGGGGGCAAAAAAAATCCTGAGTTTTACAACTCAGGATCCTATTTTATTTAGTTATTCAGAAATAATTATTCGTTATGCAAAAACGCTTGTCTTTCTAACAAAGTTTCTTCGTCTTCCACATGATTATCATCTGGTACACAACAGTCAACAGGACAAACAGCAGCACACTGCGGCTCATCATGGAAACCTTTACATTCTGTACATTTTCCTGGTACTATATAGTAGATTTCGTCAGAAATTGGAGTTTGAGCGTCATCTGCGTCAACTTCAGTTCCGTCAGGTAATACAATTTTTCCAGAAAGACTTGTTCCGTCTTTATATCTCCAATCATCTGCTCCTTCATATATTGCTGTATTAGGGCACTCTGGTTCGCAAGCCCCACAATTGATGCATTCGTCAGTTATAATAATTGCCATCGTTTATTAGTCTTAAGGTTAAAAGTCTTAAAGTTCTAAAGTCAAAATAAAGGCAAGCATAGCTTTTGACTTTATGACTTTTGACTTTCGACTTAATTATGCTTATTTTTGTGCAAAATTACAATCAAAACAATTCATAAACAAACATTATGACATTAGAAACAAAAAAAAGTGTTTTTGTTGAATTAGGAAAATTTTTAAGTCAGTTTTCTGAAGGTGCTTCTGTGCAAAAATCCGATGTCTTATATAATGATATCTTTTTTGATGATTTCAATAATCTGATTCATTTATCGCAATCTCATAATGGATGGTATACCCCTGAACAGGTTTATTTTTCTATACAATCTTGGGCTGAAGCTTTAACCACTGAAAATATTGACAAATGGCTTTCGGCTTACAAAATAGATCAGAAAGGCGATGCAAAAACTGTTGCTTTGATTTTAGCTGGAAATATTCCGCTAGTAGGCTTTCATGATTTTTTATCTGTTTTAATTACAGGCAACAAAGCTTTAATTAAAACTTCGTCAAACGACCAGCATTTATTGCCATTTTTGGCTAAATACTTAATTGCTGTTGATGAAAATCTGAAAGACAGCATCACTTTCGTGGAAGGAAAACTAGAAAATTTTGATGCCGTAATTGCCACAGGAAGCAATAATACTGCTCGTTATTTTGAATATTATTTTAAAGATAAGCCTTCAATTATTCGTAAAAACAGAAATTCGGCCGCTATTTTAACCGGAAAAGAAACCACTGAAGAATTGGAAGCGCTTGGAGAAGATATTTTTAGATATTTTGGTTTAGGATGCCGAAATGTTTCCAAACTTTTTATTCCGAAAGACTATTCTTTTGACACTTTTTTTCAAGCAATATTTAAATACCAAGACGTTATCCATTACGAAAAATACGCTAATAATTATGACTATAATAAAGCGGTATTTTTAATGAGTAATTTCAAATTATTGGACAACGGATTCTTGACTTTAAAGGAAGACTCAAGTTATGCCTCTCCTATTTCGAGTGTTTTTTATGAATATTATGAAAGCTTAGAAGAACTTAAAAAACGCCTTCAGGACGACACAGACCAAATTCAATGCATTGTTAGCTCCAATCTAACTGCAGATAGTATAGCATTTGGAGAAACGCAAAAACCGCAATTGTGGGATTACGCAGATAATGTCAATACTATAACGTTTTTGTTAACAACAAAGTAATAAATTGTTTAATTATTTCGAATATTTTAACGCTTTTTCGGCTCTTATTACCGAAATTTGCGTCTTTAAAATTTTCGACTATTAACAACAACCATGAAAAAACACAACTACAGCGCAGGACCAAGTATTTTACCTCAGGAAGTTTTTGAGAAGGCATCAAAAGCAATTTTAAATTTTAATGATTCAGGGTTATCGATCCTTGAAATCTCGCACCGAAGCAAAGATTTCGTTGCAGTTATGGAGGAAGCTCGTTCCCTTGCTTTAGAATTATTAGGACTTCAAGGAAAAGGTTATCAGGCTTTATTTTTACAAGGCGGTGCAAGTACAGCATTCTTAATGGCACCCTATAATTTAATGAAAGAAAACGGAAAAGTGGCTTATTTAGATTCAGGAACGTGGGCAACTGCGGCGATCAAAGAAGCTAAACTTTTCGGTGAGACTGTTGTCGTAGCTTCTTCAAAAGAAGACAATTATACTTATGTTCCTAAAGGTTACGAAATTCCAGCTGATGCTGATTATTTCCACTGCACAAGTAACAATACCATCTTTGGAACTCAAATGAAAGAATTCCCAGCAACAAATGTTCCTGTTGTTTGCGATATGAGTTCTGATATTTTTTCACGTGAATTAGATTTCTCTAAATTTGATTTAATCTATGCTGGTGCTCAAAAAAATATGGGTCCTGCAGGAACTACTTTAGTAGTCGTTAAAGAAGAAATCTTAGGCAAAAACGGAAAAACTATTCCAAGTATGCTAGATTATGCTAAACACATTAAAGGAGAAAGTATGTACAATACGCCACCTGTATTTGCTGTTTACGTTTCTCTTTTAACTTTACAATGGATCAAAGAAAAAGGCGGAATTGCTGCTGTTGAAAAATTAAACAACGCAAAGGCAGAATTACTTTATGCTGAAATCGATAGAAACCCATTGTTTAAAGGTGCTGCTGCGGTAGAAGATCGTTCTAACATGAACGTAACGTTCTTATTGAACAATCCTGAACACACTGAAACTTTTGATGCTTTATGGAAAGCGGCAAATATTTCTGGATTGCCAGGACACCGTTCTGTAGGTGGTTACAGAGCTTCTATCTACAACGCTATGCCTATCGAAAGTGTTCAGGTTTTAGTGGATGTAATGAAAGCATTGGAATCTAAAGTTTAGTTTTTTTTCGGTTAATCGTTAATTTGTTTAACTGTTTAATCGTCAAAAAACACCTCCTTTAAAATATCAAAAAAGAAAAATCAAATAGCTGGTTTATCGATTAAACAATTAAACGATTAACCAAATAAACAATAAATACAATGAAAGTATTAGCAAATGACGGAATTTCTAAAAGCGGAATTCTAGCCTTAGAAAAAGGTGGTTTTGAAGTTATCACAACAAAAGTAGCTCAAGAACAAGTAGCTAACTATATAAATGACAATAACATTGACGTAATTTTAGTTCGTAGCGCAACTAAAGTTCGTAAAGATATTATCGATGCTTGTCCTGGAATCAAAATCATCGGACGTGGTGGTGTTGGTATGGACAATATCGATGTGGATTATGCTAAAAGCAAAGGAATTCATGTAATTAATACTCCAGCTTCATCTTCAGAATCTGTTGCTGAATTAGTATTCGGACACTTATTTTCTGGTGTACGTTTTTTACATGATTCTAACAGAAATATGCCTCTTGAAGGAGATTCAAACTTTGATGGTTTGAAAAAAGCTTACGCTAACGGAACTGAATTAAGAGGAAAAACTTTAGGTATTGTTGGTATTGGTCGTATCGGACAAGCTACAGCAAAAATGGCTCTTGGCTTAGGAATGAAAGTTATCGCTGCCGACAGTTTTATTCCAGAAGTAGATGTAAAAGTTGAGTTTTTTGACGGACAATCTATCACAACTAAAATCGTTTCTCAATCTTTAGAGTCTTTATTTAAAGAAGCAGATTTCATTACATTACACGTTCCTGCACAAGATGGATACATCATTGGAGAGAAAGAATTTGAAATCTTGAAAGATGGTGTTGGAATTGTAAACTGTGCTCGTGGCGGTGTTATTGATGAAGTGGCGTTAGTTAAAGCTTTAGATTCAGGAAAAGTTGCTTTTGCTGGTTTAGACGTTTTTGAAAGCGAGCCAAAACCAGAAATGGCAATCTTAATGCACTCTAAAATCTCTTTGACTCCACACATCGGAGCTGCTACTGGAGAAGCGCAAGATAGAATTGGTACTGAATTGGCATCACAAATTATTACTTTGTTGAGCTAGTAAAATAGATTAAATTAGATTAAAGGGATTTACTACAGATAAGTAGTAAATCCCTTTCTTTTTTATACTTTCGCGGACACTTAAAGTATAACTATGAATATACATAAAAAAAGCTCTAGACGTAAATGGATCATTCGACTGATTCTAATGGCAATTGCAATTGCTTTGTTCTGCACTTCTATCTTTGGCAATATATTTTCGCTTATTATTGAAAAAGAATATTTTATACCTGAGCAATCTTCCATTTTTACTTTTAATGAAACAGCTGGCAATGAAGGCTCAAGCGATGTGTGGAGATATGGAGAAGATTACAGCAACTATTACTTCAACCTGAGTACATTTGATAATGATGTGTTATTTTTTCCTAAAAAGAACATTAGTAGTTGTCCTGGATTTAATCCTAAAGATGTTACAACCTGGTGCAAAGTAAAAGATACAAATACTAAGTTTTAAGAATGTCTTTAATTTAAGTCAATATAAATAAGGTTTTAGCGAATTTCTTGAATTTGCCGAACCAAGTAATTAAAAAATAAAGTATCTTTAAATGGATTATTACTGCATTTGTAGTAAATATCTTTCTTTTTTTTATTAATTTTGGCGTGTAATTTTAAACCTTAAATATCATGTTTGAACAATTAACCCAATTAGTACAGCAATACGGAGGCGACGCTGTGGTAAACAATAACGCTGTCCCAAACGAACATAATGAAGCCGTAATAAACGAAACAAGCAGTTCTATTTTTGAAGGATTAAAAAAGATTGTTTCTGAAGGCGGAACAGAGCAAATTGCCGGATTATTTAACGGAAAAACGCCCATTGACAACTCAAACCCTGTTGTACAGCAAATTCAACAGCAATTAAGCGGAAGTCTTGGTCAAAAATTCGGATTAAGCAGCGCCGATTCAAGCGGAGTTGCTTCCAATTTGATTCCACAGATTTTAGGCTCTTTAGTAAATAAAGCAAAAGATCCAAACGATAGCAGTTTTCAAATTTCTGATATTATAAATTCCATTTCAGGAAACAGCGGACAAGCTTCTGGAATTATGGATACTATTTCTAAATACGGAATGCAATTTGGCCTTGACCAAAACAACGACGGAAAAGTTGATGTTGCAGATGTATTAGTAGTTACCAAAAGCAAAGGAGGGATCGCTGGTTTTATTGGAAAGCTATTTGGAAGCAAGTAAGTTTTTCAGCTACAAAGTTACATAGAGTTGAAAGCAACAAAGGCTTTTAAGAAATACTCTAAAAAAGGATTACAAAATTGTAATCCTTTTTTATTTTTATTAGCAAGAAGTTAAACCTTTGTTACTTTGAACCTTTACCCCTCTGAACCTAAAAAAATATTCGTAAATTTAGGCTATGAAAAAATGCATTTCCATATTAATTGTTCTACTTACCATTGTTGCATGTTCTACAGCTTCGCAGAATATTTCCAGCACTGATACTGTATCTGCATCAAATAAAAAGGTAAACGATACCATTAGAATTGCAAACGATTCATTAGAATACGAAGTCATTATAATCGATAACGGATTCTCAACCTGGCTTGCCTCTCGAGCCTATCCACGAAACTATTACTCCTTACAATACCTTGAAAACAAAAACTATTTGTATGTAACAGAATGGAATAATCGTGTTTTACAGCCACAACGTTATAGCCCAAGTCTATACGAAATGTCTATTGATTATCGCCCAGACATTCATTATGGCTACGAAGTAAATTACTTAATTTACAATTACATGATTTATTTTCAAAATACTTACAAACAAAAGCTTTGGGGTTATGTTCCCTCAAGATAATATATTATATTTGTAATCATTACAAATAGCAATGAACAGATTAAAAAAACGCTGGGGAATTACCTCAAATTTACAAGCCATAATTATATTTATCGTTTTTGCCATCACAGGATCGGCATCTGCGTGGCTTTCTAAACCTTTCTGCGTTTGGCTGGGTATTACTAAAGAAGATTTTGGTGGCTGGTTTACACTCATTCGTCTTATTATTATCTTTCCTATCTATCAAGTTTTACTAGTTGCGATTGGAACTATTTTTGGGCAATTTAAATTCTTTTGGAACTTCGAAAAGAAAATGCTTAAAAATATGGGGCTAGGATTTTTATTCAAAGAATAACTTTCCTTTTCATCCTATTTAATTTAAAAACCGTTCTGGTTAAGATAGACTCTTAATCTAAAAATTCTATTTAATTTCATCTTTCCAATCCTTTCTTATTTTTGAAACTGCAGATTAATCAATCCCTGCATTTATCAAACATTACATATTTAAAAAATTGGCATAAAAAAAATAAATAACATTTTTTTTATGCCAATTTTTTATTTAATCACCATACAGAACAGGATGGTGCAGGATAGTTATATTTTAAGTAATAACAAACTTTACAATAGTTAGAAGCATTTATTAAACCTGATAATCAAACAATTAATATTTCTAACAAAAATTATTACTTACTAACCAAACCACAATTTGACATGCTGAAAAATTACTTTAAATCCTCCCTTATGGTGGCGATGATTTGTCTCATTGCATCCGTAAACAAGGTTTTTGCTCAAAATCCGATTGTAAAAATCGACTTTGACCAATCAGGAAGACCGAAAGCCGAAGTAAATGATCCCGATTACACTGCCTGGGTAATCGCTTCTGGAAACACCAGTTCTTATACAGAAAATGGAGTTACTTTTACAATTAGTCGCACCGGAACTAATGGAGACAACTTAGGAACCAATTGGTACAAAGCAGGAATTCAAGCCCCTTATTACGCAAGATTGGTCTGTGACGGACTTACAGTAAAAGGTACAACAGCAAATCTTGGCGCTCAAATCGAACTCAAAATAAGCGGTTTAGCCACAGGAGAACATACATTATTAGCTTTCTTCAACAACGTAGACAGCCCAACCACAAATACCTTTAGCCCAATTGATATTTCTGTCGATGGAAATGTAGTGGTCAATAATTTAATTCCAACCGTAAGAGCAACTAAAACAGCTGATGCCGCGTCTTCTTATTTAAGATTTCAAGCTACAGCAGGAACCGATGTCGTAATTTTAATCGCTGCAGAAACTTCTGGAACAGAAAATGTTAAAAACTTCATTTTTAATGGTTTCGAATTAAACACACCCAATATTTCTCATCAAGCTATAAATCCAGATCCAAAACAAAACAACGAACATGTAGAATTAGTATCTGGCGGAAAATTGCTGCAATGGACTGCTGGGTCGGGAGCTGTTTCGCACAATGTCTATTTCGGAACAGATGCAACAGCGGTTGATAACGCAACGACAGCTTCACCAGAATTTAAAGGAAATCAAGCTTTAGCCAACAATTCTTACCAAGCAAACGGACTGTATACGGGAGCAACTTATTACTGGCGTATTGATGAAGTTTTATCAAATGGAATTGAAAAAGGAAATGTTTGGCGCTTTCGTCCAGCACAGCTTGCTTTTCCTGATGCTGAAGGATACGGCCGTTTTGCACGTGGAGGACGTGGCGGAAAAGTTGTTGCCGTTACTAATCTAAACGACAGTGGCCCAGGAAGTTTTCGTGAAGCCGTTACAAACGATATTGGCCCGAGAACAATTGTCTTTAATACTTCTGGTGTAATTCAATTACAATCGCGCCTAGTTTTAAGCCAGCCTTACGTAACAGTTGCTGGACAAACCGCTCCAGGAAAAGGAATCTGCATTCGTTCTGCTCCTTTTGGCGTAACAGGAAACGATGCTGTCGTACAAAATCTGCGTGTTAGAGTTGGTGCAGGACCTACTTTTGACGGAATGGGATTAACTGGCGCAGACAATAGCATTATCGACCATTGCTCTATCAGCTGGACTATTGATGAATCTTTCAGTTCTAGATCTGGAAAAAACATCACCCTTCAGAGAACACTTATTTCTGAGGCTTTAAATGCAGCAAATCATCAAAATTACCCAGCAGGAACAGAACATGGATATGCTGCTACAATTGGCGGAGATATCGGGAGTTTCCATCATAATCTATTAGCCCATTGCTATGGCAGAAATTGGAGTCTTGGCGGCGGATTGGACGGAAACGGTGCTTATGCAGGAAAAATGGATATTACGAACAATGTCGTTTATAACTGGGGAGGAAGAACCACAGACGGAGGAACCAAAGAAGTTAACTTTGTAAACAACTATTACAAACCTGGCGCTGGTTCAAAAATATTTGTTGCTTTTAATCAGCAAAATGAAGGTGTTGGAACCGGAATGCAACAATGTTATTTTAACGGAAATGTAATGCCTGGTTATTTCGACGAAACCAACCAAACTGCTGGAAGAAAAGCATCAGGAAATACGGTCCCATATAACAACTTTGTAAATACCCCTTTTTTCCCTTCTTATGTAACGACGCAATCAGCTAAAAATGCTTATAAAATTGTTCTTTCTGATGTTGGATGTACCCAGCCAGAATTTGACGAACACGACCAAAGAATCATTTCAGAGACATTAAACGGAACGTATTCTGCAGTTGGAAGTGTAACAGGCAAACCTGGATTTCCAGATAATGAAGCAGATGTTGGCGGTTTCGAAAACTATCCGACTGTAGTGAGAGATGCTAATTGGGATAGCGATCAAGATGGATTGCCAAACTGGTGGGAAAATATTATTGGCACTAATGTAAACTCTGCAATTGGGGATTTTTCAGATGCAAATGCCGATCCTAATTTAGATGGTTATACTCATTTAGACGAGTATTTACAATGGATGTCACTCCCACATTACGAATCTCCAGACGGAACAAAAATTGACATTAATATTCAAAAATTGTCAAGAGGATTTACAAGTGGCGTTTCTTATGCCATCTCCAATGTAGTAAACGGAAATGCAATTCTAAATACAGATGTGGTTGCATTTACACCAACTTCAAACGGATTATGTTCTTTTGAATTTACCGTAACAGATTCTGAAGGTGGTACAATGAAAAGAAAAGTGAATGTTATAAGCGGACAAAGCTTAACATTAGGAACAGACGATAGTATTAAAGAAACAAAAAACAGTGTTTTTAATGTATGGCCAATTCCAAGCAACGGATCTTTCTCTGTTTTTATTCATAATGAAGAAGCAGAAATTTTAGATCTTAAAATCTACGATATTTCCGGAAAAGAATTAGTAAAGCAAAAAATTAAAGGAGGCGTACAAGAAACAATCCAATTGCATTCAAAAGGTGTTTTTTTGATTAAAGTTGTAAATCCGCAGACTAAGAAAACACAATATGTCAAGAAAATAATCATTCAATAGTTAAAACTAAAGCAATTAAAAAAGACGGCCTAAAACCGTCTTTTTTTTATTTTTTCTGAAAGAAATAAGTATAAATCCAAGTCAAAGTAAAAGACGGAATCACATCTGTGAAAGGCAGTATTTCTTCAAGAAAAGTCAAAACACCAGCAACCTTCCCTACTCTTCCCTTATACATTCTCGCCATAATTATTGCCGCAATGGGAGCCCAAACCACATCTGAAAACTCACCCAGAAACGGAATCGAGAAAGAAATCATACCAATTCCATCCAAAACCAACCCTATAAGTAGTTTTGACATTCTGCTATCTTCTGCAACTTCTAAATCTTGCATAACACATTCATTTTTAAGTTAATCGAAATTAAAAATAATTCATGAAATTCTATTATCTCTTTTCTAAATTTAATTTCCATTATTCCCATATCAATTTACGTACCGATTTTAGATTTTAGATTTTCTAAAAGTCGCTTCGCTGCTTTTGGAATTTGGGATTTTGAAATTTGGAATTTGATTTTCACATATTGGAATTTGATTTTGACCATAATCTTCGTTTCTTTGTAAAAACAGTTTCACTACATGATACACGCAAAAAACATACATAAATTTTACGACAAACTTGAAGTTTTAAAAGGAGTCGATTTACATATTAAAAAAGGCGAAATTGTTTCTATCGTTGGTGCTTCGGGCGCTGGTAAAACTACATTACTGCAAATTTTAGGGACACTAGACAAACCAGATCATAATCCCGATTCATCTTTAACCATTAATGGAAAAAATGTACTCGAGTTACAAAACATTAAAAACAATAGCTCAAATCAAGAAAAGGCATTCAAAATCATCACTTGGTTAGGTTCTTTTTATATTATTCTGCTTGCAGGTTTTTTATTGTTTTTTAGAAATAAAATAGAGAATGATATTTTGGGTTATATCAATTGGGGAATATTGCTTATGCCTATTATTTTACTATTAGCGTATTACAATCGTTACTTTAAAAAGAAAAGCAGACAAGACAAAATTTTATCCGATTTCAGAAATTTAAATCTTGGTTTCATTTTTCAATTTCATCAGCTTTTACCTGAGTTTACAGCGCTAGAAAACGTTTGTATTCCGGCACATATTGCAGGCAAAAAGACCGCTGAAACCGAAGAAGAAGCAAAAAAATTGTTGAACTATCTTGGTCTTTCGCACAGAATTAACCATAAACCTAACGAACTTTCAGGAGGAGAGCAACAGCGTGTTGCGGTTGCAAGAGCCTTAATCAATAAACCAGATGTCATTTTTGCCGACGAACCTTCTGGAAATCTGGACACACATTCTGCAGAAAACCTGCACCAATTATTTTTTCAGCTTCGAGACGAGTTCGGACAGACTTTTGTCATTGTAACCCACAACGAAGAATTGGCCAATATGGCTGATAGAAAATTAGTGATGGTCGACGGACAAATTAGCAATTAAGTTAATTAGGAGCTATTTCCTGCTGTCCTTCCAATCTTTTATGCCGAACCCCGGCATAAAAGGATTTTCCCTCCCATCAGGGCTAGGGCACTCGAACACAAAAGAATATTTCATTTAAAATGAACCAAAAAGAACTTAAAGAATTTCTAGACGAAAAAGTCATTCAATATAACAATCAGGATTTTATAGAGAGTGATCCTGTACAGATTCCGCATCTCTTTACTCAAAAAGAAGATATCGAAATTGCGGGTTTTCTTAGCGCTTCTATTGCTTGGGGAAACCGTAAAATGATTATCAAGAATTCGCATAAAATGATGGAATTAATGGGCAACACGCCTTACGATTTCGTTATGTCACATTCTGACGAAGACTTGGCAAGACTAGAAACTTTTGTGCATAGAACTTTCAACGGACATGATTTTGCCGGCTTCATAAAAGGCTTAAAAAACATTTATCAAAACCATAATGGACTGGAAAATGTTTTTGCTAAAAATCAAGAAAAAGACAGTTTGCAGAAAAGCATCAGCGAATTCAAAAAGATATTCTTTGAAACCGATCATTTGGCGCGAACTCAAAAACATATTTCAGATCCATTAAACAATTCGGCAGCAAAAAGAATTAATATGTAAATGCGGGTAATTAGAATGGTATTAATCAAATAAAATTAATTCACTTGGATTCAGTTGTACGCCATCATCTCCAAGCATAGAAGTCATGACATTTGCTCCCTCATAATCAATTAAATCTACTTCTTCGTCAAAAGGAATTCCTTTAAATTCATAAATAGCTCTTAAGTCCTCAATATCTTCAGCAAGTTGCTCTTCACTTAATGCTTTTTCTCGATAGTAGGAATGCCATATCCAATCTAAGGCTTTATAATTTGTCATAAATAAAGATTCTTCGGAGTAATTTTTATACTTGATGACTACAAAATAACAACCTGATTTTTCTTCTTTTTTATGTCTAATTATGATAGTTTCAATTAAAGAATGAACTAATCGTTTAATTTCATCAAATTGAATATCATCAGTATACGTTTCTATTAAAGTTTTAGTTCTCGAATTTCTAGTCTCGTTTTCAACTTCTAAAACTTTCGCCTGTAATTCTTCGATTTCAGAATTTATTCTTATTCTTTTTGCTTTCGATAATTTATAGTCGTTAATAAAAGTTTCATCATCTTCTAATTCAGGGTCTATCAGCAATTTTGCAAGACGGTCAATTTGTTTATTAAGTCCAATTAATTCACTCTTTTTTTGTTCTAATTTTTCTCTAAGTGGAATTGATAAGTTACTTTTTGGAGCTTCAATTAGTAAATCTTTTAAGTTTTTTGTTTTGAATAGATGATGAATAATAAAGTTTTCAAGCTTAGGAAGTGAAATTGCTCGACTATCGTTACAATTTTTATGAGGTGGTCTTTTACCTTTGCATTTATATGAGTTATCATTCCCTTTAGGTCTTTTTTTGCCTAGAACTTCGTTACCACAATGTCCACATGTAATTATTCCATTTAATAAATAATGATACTCAGCTTTTTTACCGACATTTTTAATATTTTTAGGAAGATTATCGTTTACCTTATTCCATAAATCATCCTCAATTATTTGAACATCAATTTTAACCTCAATTCTTTTTTCGATATCATCCTTGTTCCAAATTCGTATACCTTTATAGATAGGATTTTTTAGCATGTCATGAATTACATTTCCTCTCCATTTTACATCGCTTTTTTCAAATTCGATGATGTTCTTGGTAAATTCATTTTTTCGTTTTATTTTTCCTTTAAATTTGTTAAATTTTGTAGGGGCACCTTCAGCGTTTAAAATATTGGCAATAGTATAACTACCAATTCCTTGAAGCGATAATTTGAACATTTTACGAACATATTGAGCTTCTTCTTCAAATATTTCAAAATTATTATCTTCATCACGTTTGTAACCGTAAGGTTTCATACCATGAGTTTTTCCTTTTAAAGTTTTGTTGTAATTAGCTAGTTTTACTTTTCTGGATGTGATTTTAGCATAATAAGAGTTAACTAATGAGATTAAGTTACTTCCTAAAACACTCTCGTCATTACTGAAATCAAATTCAATTCCGTTTGGATAAAATTTACATTCGTGAATAGTACACTCAGCAGAAAAAATATTCCAGACTGCAGAATTACGTTCAATTCTAGATTGGTCTATACAATAAATATTAGATATAATTCCTTTTTTTAAATCAGACATCATATCTGCTAGTGATGGTCTATCTTCAATAGCCAATGTTCCGCTCATGCCTTCGTCAATATAAAATTTATAGTCAACACCCAATTGACTAGCCAATTTTATGCCTCCTTGTTGTTGAGTCTCGATTGAATAATCTGTTCCTTCTTCTTTGTTTTTAGATGTACGACAATAAATAGCAAGCATAAGTGTATTTTTTAACAAACATAATAAATTAGTTAATAAGACTAATTAAGGTAGCATATTAAAAACTTTTAATTTTAACTTTGAATTAAAATTAATCCATGTTTTTAGTCTTTAGCGCTCTCATAATAGTCTCCCATCTTTGTTTCATAATCCGTTTCATAAGGCTTAGCATATTTGATATTTTTTAATCTAAACCATTTATTTGAAGCATTAACCTCAAGATTATATTTTTCAAAAATCTCTGATTTGAGCCAGATTTTAAAGTCATTAAACGCCTTTGGATGCTCTTTGTTATCGCTGATAGAATTTAATTCTTGATTATACTTATCAGTCAAATATTTTTTGACCCATTTTTTAATTTCTCCTAATGTTGATTCTTTTTCAATCATATTCAATATGAAATCAGCAACTTCAGCATTTTCTAATAAATTTACAATTGATAATAAATATTCATTCACATCTGTCGCAATTTCCTCTTCAGGTAGAAGAGTTTCTTTAATTTCTGCAGACTCTTGTACGACTGCATTTTCCAAAACTGATAGTTCTGGTTCTGGTTCTTTTGGATTAAGATTCCCAAACTCTGAAACAGTATAGTGATAAACAATTTTCTTCGTTGGTTTGTCTCTATTAAT
This sequence comes from Flavobacterium tyrosinilyticum, assembly GCF_023656565.1. Lineage (GTDB taxonomy): Bacteria > Bacteroidota > Bacteroidia > Flavobacteriales > Flavobacteriaceae > Flavobacterium > Flavobacterium tyrosinilyticum. The sequence goes on along the minus strand of NZ_JAMOKG010000002.1, from coordinate 541,071 downwards.
ATCAACTTTTCTCAAGTAGCCACATTCTTCAAGATTACCTAAAGCATCAAAAAAAGTCTGTTTTGTTATACCTAGCCGATTCACATAAAGAGTTTGGGATAAGTTGAATTTGGTATCTGAATCAGATAGTATCATTGTCAATAGTCTAAAAGCTATTGGTGTTAGTCTTTTGTCTAACAAAATTGAATTGTGAATTGTTGTAAATTGCCCGCTTAGGTTTTCTTTACGAATAACTGTTTTGTTTGTCATTTTAATTTTATTTCCTCATTGTTATTTTTTCCTCTTGTGTTTGGTGAGGAAAGCTGATGGACATGACCCCATCAGCAACCAAAATAATCAATCGTTAGATTAATATACATGTTACCAATTAACATCTTAAATCTACAATAATATTAAACAAGTATAATCAAAGTAAAAAAAAAGTCAATCCTATTTCAAATCAATCGTATTATTTTTTAAATATTTCATTGAACCTAACAGACACATCCTTATCTCCGTTGAAATTTAATTTTCTTCCCCAGCGTTGGTATAATTTCTTTACTCTAATTTATTCAATATTGAGTTAATGGTATATTTTTTATACCTTTTATGGGTGTAATTACTATACCATATACTATAATAGTAATATAACACTCCGTGAGGTGAGTGTGAATATATTAAATTAGTATGTGTTCTAGTGAGTATCTTCGTTTATACTCCGATACATCACTAACACATAAGGATAAAGGTTATGTAAACCATTCCAACTAGTCTTAATATAAATTTTTAGTGCTTTTAATTCTTAAACATAACTTATCTCAACTCAAAAATAAGTATAACGAAAATCCATATCTCAACTTGTAAAGCAGAAGCCGAACGATTACCGCATCCAATCTCAACTTGAAGAAATAGACCCAGCCCACGGTACCTTTTTGGTTATTAATAGCGCAAATACACCTCCCTTATTCCCCAATACGCTCCAGTAATCACTCCCTAACAACATATTCCCAATCCTTGTTTTCAGCCCTGTCAGAGCACATTTCATTCCATTGTTACTGGATTAAAATGATAATGCCTTCAAACGCTCAACAAATTTTGAAAATAAAATTATTCAACATTCAAAATCACTCCTTTGATTAGTTAATCCTAATCAAACTTTCTATAAGTTCTCCACGTTTATAATAGACACGATTACCAATTCCATAAGCTTTTAATTTTCCTTTTTTCGTCCAATTCCAAAGACTAGTTAAACTAATTTTTAGCAATAAGCACGCATCTTCTCTAGTTAATAACTCGTCTGGATTTTCTGTTGACGCATTTCCTCTAAAAGCTTCTAATTGTTCATATACAACTTTTTTAATTAATTCCTCCAAATCGCTGGGAGTCAAATTATGTAACATGATTGCGTTTTCCATTTGTAAAAATTTTAATGAATATCTATTTAATTAAAACACTGAATTTTAATAATTTAAGAGTTTAATTCCAAAAAAGAGAGAAAAAAAATCAAAAAAACATACAAAACACACTACATTTATATGCTTACATTAAAATAGTTATTCTCCATTTAATCCTTGATAATGAATATTATAGACAACAAAAGTAGATTGTTACTTGAGGAACTTCAGACCTTAATCAATCCAGATTCTAATATTTACATAAGTTGCAACCATTTTACAGCATTTGCTTTATTTGAATTGTTGGCTATATTTTCACAATCTAAACAAGTACAGATATTATTAAATAATAATTTTGGTACTGAGGATGATTTTCGATTTATTCAAAATGAAGCTGAGAATAAATTAAATCTTTTACTGGACAGAAAGTACAGAATAAACCAAGTAATTGGACTGATTGATAACAAAATTCAAATTAGAAAAGGTATCGTTGCTAACCAGAACATTCTAATTATAGAAACTGAAGGAACAATAAACTCTTTTTCATTAACACCATTGGACTTAGATTCTGTTTGTTTAGGAGTTTTAAACTCTGAAATACCATTATGTATAGTTAATATCAATGAACCTACAAACGCATTTTTACCGTTATTCAAAAATGCTTGGGACTCTAGCAAGACAGTTTTAAACGATAATGTAAAAGCCTTACTAGAAAAAGGAACTTCCAATATATCTCCAGAAGCTATTTACAAATATAGTATCAAAGAAATATTTCAGTATTCAACAATAAATGAAAGAGCAGACGAAAAACTAGAGAGAACAGGTTTTAAAAACACTAAAATCTGGAGTATGCTTTATAATTTTCAAAAAGATGCCGTAATTGGTGCTATTGAAAAATTAGAAACTTATGGAGGTTGTATAATTGCTGATTCAGTTGGATTAGGAAAAACATTTGAAGCTTTAGCAGTAATGTCATATTATCTTTTAAGAAACGACAAAAGAGTCTTGGTTTTAGCACCAAAAAAATTAAGAGAGAACTGGAAAATTTATACTCAATTAAGTGATAGAAGAAATATCCTTGCTGAAGACCGTTTAAATTTTGATGTTTTAAACCATACAGATTTAACCCGAGAAAGAGGAAAATCAGGTGATATTGATTTGGAAATGATTCATTGGGGGAATTATGATTTAGTTGTTATTGATGAATCTCATAATTTCAGGAACAATCCCAATAAGAGAGAGGGAATGACTCGATACAAAAAATTAATGAATGATGTTATAAAAGCAAACATCAAGACAAAAGTATTAATGCTATCGGCTACTCCTGTAAATAATAAAATGAACGATTTAAAAAATCAAGTTTCATTTATTACTGAAGGAAATGATAGAGCTTTTTCACAATATGGCATAGATAGTATCACTCAAGTAATGCGTGATGCCCAAAGAAAATTCACCAATTGGTACAAAAACGGAGACCCAAACAATTTAGATGTTAATGCATTAATGGAAAGTTTAGACGGTTCTTATTTTAGAATTTTAGATATGTTGACTATTGCGAGGTCTCGTAAACATATTGAGAAATACTATGATATGGCTGATATTGGTAATTTCCCAAATAGACTCACACCCTTAACCATTACTCCAGAGATTGACACCAAAGGTCAGTTCAGCAATATCGGACAAATTTATGATGAAATCAGTACATTGACTTTAGCATCCTATACTCCTTTAGCTTATGTAAGAGCAGATAAAAGAGACGAATATGAAGCGAAATATGATATAGAAACGGGCACTGGTGGTGTTTTCAAACAAGTTGACCGTGAGCAGAGTTTAATTTATTTAATGCGTGTTAACCTTCTAAAACGTTTAGAGAGCTCTATCCATTCTTTTAAATTGACTGTTGAAAAATTAATTGCCATCATTGATGAAAATCTAAGGTTAATAGAAAATCATAAATCAGGAGCTTATGATTTGGATTTAGGTATTAATGATATTGAAATTGATGATACTGAGTTAGAAGATTTATTGGTCGGTGGAAAAACGAAAGTATTGATTCAGGATTTAGATAACATCCAATGGAAGCAAGACCTAAAATTGGACAAATCAATTTTAGTTAAATTATTAGGAAATATCAAATTGATTGATGTAGAACGTGATGCAAAACTATTAGAGCTTAAAAATAGAATTGAAGACAAGCTAAACAATCCGATAAACCCCGATAATAAAAAAGTAATTGTATTTACAGCTTTTGCCGATACTGCCAACTATTTGTATGATGAATTACATGATTGGTTGAAAAATAAGCATAAGTTAAATTCTGCATTGGTTACGGGTTCAGGAACTAATAAAACCAATATGCCGAAGTGCAAAACAGATTTGAACACCATTTTGACCAACTTCTCTCCACTTTCTAAAAAGAGGGATGAAATATATCCAGACGAGAAAAATGAAATTGATATTATGTTTTGTACCGATTGTATTTCTGAGGGTCAAAACCTTCAGGATTGTGATTATTTAGTTAATTATGATATTCACTGGAATCCCGTTCGTATCATTCAACGTTTTGGACGTATTGACCGTATTGGTTCTAAAAATGAAAGCATTCAACTGGTAAATTTCTTTCCTTCAATGGAGCTGGATAGCTTTATTGATTTGGTGGCTCGTGTTCAGGGAAGAATGGTGATGCTTGATGTCTCGGCTACTGGAGAGGATAATATTATTTCTCAAGACAGTCGTATGCAGGATTTAGAATATCGCAAACGACAACTAAAACAACTGCAAGACCAAGTGATTGACCTTGAAGATGTGCATGGTAATATATCAATCACTGATTTGACTTTTAATGATTTTAAAATTAATTTGGAACAAAGTACTGATTCCGAATTAGAAGAATTGAAGCACATACCCAAAGCTTCCTACTCCATCGTAAAATCAAATCTTGAACATGTAAAAGAAGGTGTTATTTTTTGTTTAAAAGGAAACAGTGAAGACTTTGCTTCTAAACTTAAAAACAACATCTTATATCCTTTCTTTTTGGTTTATATTAGTATAGATGGAACCGAAATCGTCAAAGCTTCGCAAACAAAAACGGCTTTAGACTATTTCAGAAAATTAGCAATGGGTAATGATAGAATCATTCCAGAATTAATTGCCGAATTTGACAAAGAAACCAAAGCAAATAAAAAAATGGAAGTCTACGCTAATTTGCTAAAAACCGCTATTCACGAAGTCATTGGTGTACAGGAAGAAGTAGGACTGGATTCATTGGCTACTGCTGGAGGAACTAGCTTGTTGAGTTCGGTTATTAATCAGGAAGAAAATTTAGAATTAATCAGCTATCTGATTATTAAATAAGCAATGAGTTTTAGTTACAATAAAATATTAAATATACCTGATAGGGCTATTGTCAGTAAGAAAATAAGCAAAGCTTTCTTTATTAGAAACTTTGAACTGAGTTCAGCTGACAAAAAAATATTGAATGAAATTATCATGATGGAATGGTTAGCAAGTATCAAACCATCCAACTCTAATATTGCTTTATTCCAAAATGAAATCTATATTTTCGAAGAAATTCAAATTATCACTTGTACAGTATCTGAAAATCTTTTGAAAGGTACAATTGATAAAGTGGCTAATTTATTCCAGAAACACATTCCCTATCCAATTGTTTTGGTTATTGAAAATGCAAATGAATTTGTAGTAAATGTTTGTGACAAAAAAATCAATCAAAATGATAAATCGAAACGAACTATTGAGGCTTTTATCAACTCCCCGACTGTTTTAAAATTATATAAAAATGAGTTTGTTACTGCTTTTTTTAAAGCTGTGGATTTTTCAATATTGGACAAAACCAACTTAGAAACAACATATAAAAGTTATACCAGTGCTATTGTTCAATTTCAAACAGCAATGGTTACAGGAACCTTCAATTTAAGAAGTTCTGTAAGAACTGAAGACGACCTAAAACATCTCGAAACTATACAAAGAATCGAAAAAGAAATCATTACTTTGTCGAACCAAATAAAAAAGGAAACACAACTCAATACCAAAGTTTCTTTAAATATTGATATTCAAAGAAAAAGAAACGAAATAGAAAATATAAAAAACTTATTAAATACACTATGAGCATAGAACAAGTAAAAAAAGGTGACGAACTGACTCAAAGTTTAGATATAGTAAATGATAATATTGCACGATTGAAAGAACTTTTTCCTGAAGTACTTACTGAAGGTAAAATTGATTTTAAGGTGCTACAAGATATTTTGGGAAAAGAAATTGAAGACGAAGAGGAATATTACCGTTTTACATGGGCTGGTAAAGCTCAAGCCCGTAGAGAAGCACACAAACCAAGTACAGGAACTTTAAGACCAGCTAAAGATGAAAGTGTAAACTGGGATACTACCGAAAATTTATACCTTGAAGGCGACAATCTTGAAGTACTAAAACTGTTGCAAAAAAGCTACAATAACAAGGTAAAAATGATTTACATTGACCCTCCCTATAATACAGGTAAAGACTTCGTTTATAAAGACAACTACACAGACAACCTTAAAAATTACCAGCAAATTACTGGTCAAGTTGATGATGAAGGAAATAAACTTTCTACTAATTCTGACAGTGATGGACGATATCATTCCAATTGGTTAAATATGATGTATCCTCGCTTGAGTTTAGCTAGAAATTTACTGAAAGACGATGGAGTAATTTTTATGAGTATTGATGATAATGAAGTTGAAAATCTCAAAAAATTAAGTAATGAAATTTTTGGAGAAGATAATTTTGTTGCTCAGTTGATTTGGGAAAGAGCATATTCACCAGTTAATTTGAAAAAACACTTTTCGGAAAATCATGATTTTATTTTATGCTTTGCAAAAAATGTATCTAATTTAATAAATAATGGTTTGAAAAGAAGTGAAGAAGCAAATGCTCGTTATTCAAACCCAGATAATGACTCAAGAGGTATTTGGAAATCAAGTGATTTATCAGTTGGACCAGCTATTCAAGAAAATATTTATGAAATTACTTTACCAACAGGCAGAACAGTATTACCTCCCAAAGGTTACAGTTGGCGCTTAAATAAAGAACGGTTTGATGAATTTTGTGCTGACAATAGAATATGGTTTGGGGCAAACAATGATGCAACACCTTCAATTAAACGTTTTCTATCTGAAGTGAAAGATACAATTACTCCAATGACAATTTGGAAATATTCAGAAGTGGGACATTCTCAAGAAGCAATGCAAAGTCTGAAAAAATTATTTAATGGACAAGCTTATTTTGACTATCCTAAACCTGTAAATTTAATAAAAAGAGAATTAGAATTATATACAAGCTCAGATGACTTGATTGTAGATTTCTTTTCTGGTTCCGCTACTACTGCGCATGCTGTCATGCAACTTAATGCAGAAGACCAAGGAAATCGTAAATTTATCCAAGTTCAATTGCCAGAACCTACTAATGAAAAGAGTGATGCGTTTAAAGATGGCTATAAAAGTATAGTGGAAATTGGTAAAGAACGTATCCGTAGAGCAGGAAATAAAATAGTTGCAGAAGAAACGGAAAGGCTTAATAAGTTAAAATCAAAAAATAGCTTACTTCAGGAAGACAAAGATGAAATCGATAATTTACAAATAGCAATTGATAATTTAGATATTGGCTTCAAAGTTTTTAAACTAGATAGTTCGAACATCAAAGGTTGGGATGGCAATCCAGATAATTTAGTAGATAATTTGTTTGATTCTCAAGACAACATTAAGACAGGTCGTACCGAAGAAGATGTATTATTCGAGATATTATTGAAATACGGTTTAGATTTAACCTTACCTATTGAAGAAAAATTGATAGAAGGGAAAAAAGTATTTAGTGTTGGTTTTGGAGCTTTATTTATTTGTTTAGCCAATAATATTACCAATAAAGTTGCTGAAGGAATTGGTGCATGGAAAGAAGCCTTAAATCCAGAAGCATGTAGAGTAATATTTAAAGATTCTGGTTTTGGAGATGTAGAAAAAACAAACTCCGTGCAAACTTTGAAACGTTTTGGTATTAATGAAATCAAAAGTATATAAGTATGAAAATACAATTTGATAGTTCGTTAAACTACCAACAAGAAGCTATTGAAGCAATCGTTGATATTTTCAGTGGTCAAGAAAAATGCGATTCTAACTTTACGGTCTATTCTCCAGCGTTTTTAGCCAAACAGCAAAATATTGGTTTTACTGATATAGGCTATGGTAATAGATTACTATTGACTGAAGGACAAATTCTAGAAAACACTCAAAGAATTCAACTATCCAATGGATTAAAACCTTCAACAAAAACTGAAGTAGATAGAAAGCATCTTGATTTTACAGTTGAAATGGAAACAGGTACAGGTAAAACTTATGTTTATCTGAGAACCATTGTTGAACTGTATAAAAAATATGGGTTTTCTAAACATATTATTGTAGTTCCTTCTATTCCAATCAAAGAAGGGGTTTATAAATCATTACAAATAACTAGAGAACATTTAAGAGAATTGTATGATAATATCAACTACAATTTCTTTGTTTATGATTCCAGCAAACTAAATGAAGTTAGAGATTTTGCTACTAATGACCGTTTAGAAATTATGGTTATTAATATTGATGCTTTTGCAAAAAGTTTTGAAAAACCAGAAGACGAAAAGAAAAGCGCAAACATCATTCACAGATACAATGACTCATTAGGATATAAACCTTTGGATTTAATCAGAAATACTAATCCAGTCGTGTTTATTGATGAACCCCAAACTACAATAAGTACAGAAACTCGAAAGAAAGCAATTCAAGGTCTAAGCCCGATAGCAATAATAAAATACTCAGCAACTCACCGCAAAGAGGATAAAATCAACATGATGTATAAGCTTGATGCTGTAGATGCTTATGAAAAGAAGTTAGTTAAACAAATTGAGGTTGGTTCCGTTCAAACTGAAGGCATCAACAACAATGCTTATATTAGACTTGTTGATGTTAAGATTTCAAAAGGTTTTCCAATAGCTAAAGTTGAATTGGACATTTTTAAGGACGGAAGTATCAAAAGAAAAACGGTTGATGTAAAGCAAAATCATGATTTAGAACAAATAACAGACAGAGCTGAATACGAAGGCTATATTATAAAAGATATTTATGCAATAGCTGGCAATGAATACATTGATTTCACCAGTAAAGATGAAATAATAAAACTAGGTGAAGCGATAGGAAATGTAGATGATAAGCAAATAAAAACTGCTTTAATTCGTAAGACTATTGAAGAGCATTTAAACAAAGAATTAGTATTAAATCCTCAAGGAATAAAAGTTCTTTCTTTGTTCTTTATTGATTCTGTAAGCAAATACCGCCAATATGATGAAGATGGTAATGTTGCTAATGGTGAGTATGCTGAAATTTTCGAAAAAGAGTATTTGAAGCTAATAGCAAAACCAAAATACGCTAGCTTATTTGGAGAAATAAAAGATGCTGAAGTTGAAGCAAATCAAGTGCATAATGGTTATTTCTCTATTGATAAAAAAGCTAAAAAAAGTAATTCTAAAGACAAATATGAATACTTTAAAGACACAAAAGGGAATACCAACGCAGATGAAGATACTTATAATCTTATTATGCGTGACAAAGAAATGCTTTTGAGCTTTGACTCAAAATTACGTTTCATATTCTCTCACTCTGCATTAAAAGAAGGATGGGATAATCCAAATGTATTCCAGATTTGCACTTTAAAAGATGCTGGTGGTTCGGAAATTAGAAGAAGACAAGAAATAGGTCGTGGTTTGCGTTTATGTGTAAATCAAAAGGGAGAACGTGTATACGGTCATGAAGTGAATACTTTAACCGTCATGGCTACTGAAACCTATGCTGAATTTGTAGATAATTTTCAGAAAGAAATTGAAAAAGAAACGGGGATTAAATTCGGTATTATCGAAAAGCACAGTTTTAGTAGTATTGTCGTTGAAATTGGTGAAGAGCATAATGTATATTTAGGACAAGAAAAATCAGAAGAGCTTTTCAAATACCTAATTGAGAAAGGTTATATCGATGCAAAAGGTAAGGTTCAGGACAAACTAAAAATCGATATTAAAGCCGATAATGTTGTTATTCCTGAAGAGTTCAAAGAACAAGAGAATGTTTTAAATCAAATCCTAAACACTTTAAAAGAAACCGCTGGAAGACTTGAAATAAAAAACCAAGCAGACAAAAAATTAGTTACTGTAAACAAAAGAATTTTAGACAGTCCAGAGTTTAGAGAACTATGGGAAAAAGTAAAATTTAAAACTACTTTCTCAGTAAACTTTGATTCTGACAAATTAGTTAAAGAATGTATTAATGCAATTAATGACCGTTTAAAAATTACAAGAGGAAAACTTATTTATACAAAAGCTTCTATCTCAATTAATGCTGGTGGAGTTGATGCTACAATAAGTCCTAATAGTGAAACAACGAGTATCAAAGATGAAGTAGAAAGATTACCAGACATAGTAAGTTACCTTCAGAATGAAACCCAGCTAACAAGAAAATCGATTGTAACAATTTTAACTGGAATCAATAAATTGGATTATTTCAAAATTAATCCTCAAAAATTCATTGAAGGTTGTATTGATATTATCAACGAACAAATGAATTTACACATCATTGACGGAATTAGTTACAAGAAAATTGGGGATGCAGAATATTACAGCCAAGAACTTTTTGAAAACAAAGAATTGTTTGGTTATCTGAAAAGCAATTTGAAAGAGAGTTCAAAATCTCCATATAATTATGTAGTTTACGATTCTAATGTAGAGTCAAACTTGGCAAAACAATTTGAAAACAGTGATAACATTTCGGTTTATGCCAAACTTCCAGATTGGTTTAAAATCGATACTCCCCTTGGAACCTACAATCCTGACTGGGCTATTATGTGGAAAGACCAAGATGATGAAAAATTATATTTTGTAGTTGAATCCAAAGGTAGTACAGGACTATTTGATTTAAGACCAAAAGAAGCAGGTAAAATTAAATGTGGGAAACGACATTTTAATGCTATTGGCAGTAAAATGATTGTTGCGACTGAACTGGCAGATATTGAAGATTATGCTTTGAATAAATAAAATTTAAGATTTATGGCTAAAAACAATGCGGAAATCCAAACTCACTTTGAGAAATATGAAAAACTATTGGGAGGTGAAAAAAATTGTGAAAAGAAAATAATCGTATTAGATGAAATTAAAAACAATCATTCTGATACGAGATTAAAATCTGCTAAAGTTGAACATCCTACAATCAAAATGGATATGGAACTATTAATAGAATCAAAGGTACATGACAAAAGAAGTTTCAAGTTCAAATTAAGAGCAAAGGATTTGACTGTTGAACCATTTTTCCGTTTTGATTCCGATGGCGTTTCACATTTAAATAAAATACCGTTAACGCCTTTAAATGAGCTTAAAATTGACACCCCTCACTTTCATAAATTTGATAATGAAGGAAGAAATATTGCTTATCAAACAGACTCTTTAAAAAATCCAACTACTCGTGAAATACTTTTAAATGATGTCTCTTTATGTATGGCACATTATTGTGATGAATCTAAAACATATTACAATTCAGAATATATTGAGATAAAACAAACTCCAACTTCTGAATTAGACTTAGATACTGATAGTTTTAATCCACTAAATGGAGTTGATTATGAATAAATATCATGAAATTTACGAGAATATTAAGTTTTGTTTTGACCAATTATGGTCATTTAAATATCGAGGAGCTGAAACGATTGAAATAATTACTCCATATTCAACAACTTCAAATAAGTTTGTCTCTTTATTTCTAACAAAAAGGGACGATAAATTTATTGTTTCCGATGGAGGTTTATTAAATTCAGAGGCATATGAATCGCAAGTTGATTATGATAATCAATATTTATTAAAGATACTTTATCATTATGAAAATCATTATCAAATAAAAACAACAACTGATAAAAAAGGTTGCAAACATTATTATAAAACCACTACTAGTGAAATATTAGTTCCTAACTTAATATATGATTTAGCACAATTCATTTCTATGTGTGTTTCATCAGCAACAGTCGAACTTGATGATTTAAAAGAAAAAGAGGAAAAAGAAACATTTCGGAAAAATGCTAATGCATTTCTTGAATCAATAATTGACAAAGGGGATAGAAAATTTAGAGCTAGTTTGGATAAAGAAAAATATAGAACTGTTAGATTTAGTGCAATTATTGAAAAAAGAAATAGACTTTCATTGATTAGTTATGTGACGGGGTCAAATATTACCAACTATTCAAATAGTATAGCTAGAACAAATTTAAATTTTGAGATTGCCTCAAATTCAAAATACGCCCCTTATATTGATAATAAAATTGTACTGATGAATGATAGTGCAGATGGGTATGCCCCAGTATTATTATCAAATCAGATAAATATTCTTAGACAGCATACTAATAATGAAGAACCGCTTAAATGGTCTGAAAAAGAAAAGCTGAAGGAAATACTAAAGTAAGAAACACATGTTTGCACTTTTTGCCTACTAAAAAGTGGAGACATTAAAAATATGCATTGAAATTTATGTCAAAAAAAATTGTTGTTTTCATAGAAAAAATAAATAAATATCTAAATGCCAATAATCAATTCGTTTATTATTTATTACTTGATTTCCCAGTCATAAATAGTAATGAAGAAATATTTTACGAGCTCATTGAAAGACAGAAGAATGGAGCAAATTCAATGCTTGAAGTAAAAAACGTCACATTTAAAAAAGGTGGAATCCCTAGAGAAGGACACTATTACAATATGCCAACTGTTTTTATCGAAAATAACAACTGGACTACCGATTCAGATGATGGAGAAATTCTCTCAAGTTATATGGCATTGACATATAATGCAAGTGACATAACTCCTAGATTTGAAAGTGCTTTAAGTTATACAACATATTCTCAAGACTCTTCAGCGGGTAATTCAGTAAATTTCACAAGTTATATTAATGACAAAGTAAATAGCGATAAAATTGAGGTTTCTGTTTATGATGTAGGACAAGGAAATTGGAACGAAATATTATTTAATGAAGAATTTCTAATTGTTTACGATTTAGGAGCATCATCTTCGCAAGTTTTTAATAGTACATATAATAGAATAACAACATCTCAGAAAAGAGCAGTAATAATTAATTCGATACTAAAAGAAAATTATTCTTTTAAAAAAATATTAATAATAAGTCACTGGGATATTGACCATTACAATGGTATTTTTGAATTATCTGATGCAGTAATTAGTTCTTTCGATTTTTGTATAGTACCGAAACGAATGGAAAACGATACAATGAGGAGAGCTTTTGATAAATTAAGTAGAAATACAAATGTCTGCGCGATAGAAATGAACCCAAAAGGAACAGGAGCTGGTGCGACAAGTGTTCTGACAGAAATCTGTACTACAAATGTTTTGAAAATTTATAAAGGAACTAATTGTAGTGATAGAAATAAGCGAGGGCTTCTATTATCATTACATGCAAAAAATATCGATTTTATTTTCCCTGGAGACCATCATTATGAACAAATTGACACTTTTCTAATACCTAATTGTAATAACAATGAACTAAATGTTGTTGTACCACATCATGGTGGGCATGCTGGAAAAGTAAGTCTAATAGGTGCATGTACAAAAAATTGTAGCAATTCTATTATTTCATCTGGAAATAAACATGGTCATCCTTTTCCGTACGTTAAAAACGTAATCGAAGCCAAATTTAATTCTATGCATAGAACAGACGGATGTACTTGTCCTAATTGCACATGTACTAGTTCAGATTATCATAGAATAATTTAGGAATTAGGATTCTGATAAATATTATCAAAGATGAGATGCGAGATAAAGATTTATAATGTAAAGTAGTTTGCTATGAATGAATTAGAAGAGATTTACGAGGTCGATAAAAAGGAAACTACCAATGATAATAATACAAGTAAAGTCTTACCTGATATTATTGATGTTGCTACATTGTTGAGTTATTCTAATATTAAGTTTCCAATATATCAACGCCCTTATAAATGGGAAACTAAAAATGTAATACAATTAATTGATGATATTATTGTCCACAAAGACAAATCAGCTTATCGCTTAGGCACAATTGTTATTCATCAAGAAAAAAATAATAAAACCAATATAGTTGAGTACAATATAGTTGACGGTCAGCAACGTACAATCACGCTAATTCTGATAACAAAAGCCATAATAAAAGCTGTTGAAAAGGATGAAATAATTATTCAGAATAAAGTTTTAAAAGAACAAATTGGAAGCATAAAAAACAAGATGGTTGTTCCTTCTTTTAAGAATGAAATTTCAATTACCAACATACAAAACAACTATCGAGAAATTGAACGTTTAGTAGCTTCGATAGATGAAGAAACTATTTCATTTTTATTCAACAAATGTCAGTTTATCAAGTTTGTGCTAAGTGACGTCTCTGAAGCGTTCCAGTTTTTTGATTCACAAAATGCTAGAGGTAAAGACTTAGACCCACATGATTTATTAAAGGCTTATCACTTGAGAGAGTTCGGAGAATCAGAAGAACAACAAAAAAGTAAAGTTATCTCTACATGGGAAAACATGGAAACTAACGAATTGGTTTCATTGTTTGGCGAATATCTATTTCGTGTAAAATCATGGTCAAAAGGGAATTCTGCACGTTTTTTTACCAAAAACGAAACAAACCTTTTCAAAGGTATTACTATCGGTAAAATAGAAAATTACCCCCATACTAAACCTTTATGTATTTCTCACTTTTACGTAGATGGGTACAATCAACATAATGATAGAAATGTTGATTTAAATCTTATGGAATTTCCATTTCAATTAGACCAAACCGTTATCAATGGAAGACGTTTTTTTGAAATGATTACACATTACAAAAGAGTTTTAGATGACTATAAAAACACTTTAGCAAATCATCCAGATTTAGATACAAAAGCCAGAGATATCATTTATGTTATGGAAAACTATGATGGCAGAGGTAGAATTGGTGACAAATATATCAGAATGATGTTTGATTGTTCTCTGATTTATTACATTGATAAATTTGGAAATATTGAACTTTCACGTGCAATCGAGAAATTTTTCATTTGGGCATACAGTCTTAGATTACGACATCAAGCTGTGTACTTAGCTTCTGTAGATAATTATGTTGTTGATGAAATAAATGTGTTTAAGCTAATGAAAGATGCCACAACACCTTTTTCTATTCTTTCAATGTATTTACCTCCAGTGGAAACTGTAAACGCATCAAAAATGGAATTATCTGGAAATCATGAAGGCAACCCTAAAGGAATAAAAGAATTGTTCACTACTCTAAAATACTACTATGCGCAATAATAATATACCTGAATTTTCAATTGAAAAATTATTGGACGGAGATAGTCAATATGTTATTCCTTCATATCAGAGAAATTACGCATGGGGAGAAGAGCAAATTACTCAGTTGATTCAAGACATTATTGACTATATACCGAAAGGAAGTCAGCTACCGATAAATTACTATATCGGAACTTTGGTTGTATATGAAAGAGAGCAAAATAACACAATCGTTTATGAGACTATTGATGGACAACAAAGACTGACAACATTATCAATTTTGACTTCAGTAATCAGGAACAAGCATAACTATGAACTTGATTGGTTTAAAAAGTTGAATTTAGCTTTCGACAGTAGAAAAAATTCAACAGAAACATTGAAAGCTGTTTTTGAAGACCATTTTGAAAACCATAAAGAATATAATACAGGAATTAAGGAAGCATACGAGTTAGCTGATAATATATTAACTAAGAGATTGGATGAAGAAAAAGTTCCAATTAATGCTTTTGCAAAGTTCTTATATGAAAACGTAAAAATTATTCGTGTTCCAGTTCCACATGACACTAATCTCAATCATTATTTTGAGATAATGAATAGTCGAGGGGAACAATTAGAAAAACATGAAGTTTTAAAAGCTGAATTATTATCTGTTCTTAATTTAATTAAAGATGAATATGAAAAGTTAAAGTGTAACAATCTTTTTCATTTAATATGGGAAGCATGTTCTAATATGGAACGATATGTTCAATATGGGTTTAATACAAATCAAAGAAATATCATTTTTGGACATAATGATTGGAATCAGTTTCAGCATCGAAATTTTGATGATTTAAAATCCAAAATTGATTCACATCTAAATTTTTCTTTAGAAAGTGATGCCCCATTAACCATAGATGAAATAATAGCTGGAAAAACTTTTAAATCAGAGCAAAGGGAAACTGATGAAAGTCCAGACCGATTCACATCTGTTATAAATTTTCAGAATTTTTTATTACATGTATTGAGGATACAAGACAAAGAAGATATTCCATTAGATGATAAAAAATTAGTAGATGAATTTAAGAAAAAATTGAAATTACTTAAAGAAGATGAAGAGAAAATTTCATTTGTAAAAGATTATGCATTCAGTCTATTAAAATCAAAATTTCTTTTCGATAGAAATATCATTAAAAGGGAGTTTATTGGTGGAACGGATAAATGGAGTTTAAAAAGACTAAAATGGTACAAAGACAATAAGGTAAGCTATGTTAATACATTTAGTTTGGAAAATAATGAGCAAGCACTGGATGAAAACAGGACTCTATTAATGCTTTTGGCAATGTTTCATATTTCAGCACCTACAATGGTTTATAAATATTGGTTAAATGCTTCTATGTACTATCTTTTTTATCAAGATGAAATCATTGGTTCAGAATATATTAAATATCTTGAAAAGACTGTTAAATCGTTTGTTTTTAAAAGATTCCTTGCGAAAGATTCTAAAGATTATTATCCAATGATTTTTAAACCTGAAACATTAAAAATTCCAGATTGGGACACAGATATAGATGAAGATAAACTCACATTTGGCAAGATTACTAATAACTTATTATTCAACTATATTGATTATTTGCTTTGGAAAAAATTAGCTCACAATGACGCTAAAATAAAAAATTATGATTTTAGTGCTAGAAGCTCTGTTGAACATTACTATCCGCAAACACCAATGGAGGGATTCCCTAAAATGGATGATTTAGGAATTCTGAATTGTTTTGGAAATTTATGTTTAATTAGTCACAGTAAAAATTCACGTTTGAGTAATTTTTCCCCTTCTAATAAAAAAGAATTCTATTTAAAAAATATAGATAGTATTAAACAGTATGTAATGATGGATGATTCTATTAAAGAATGGAATGAAAAAGCAATTACACAACATAATAGCGATATGATTGATTTATTAAAAAGTGAATTAAAGTAAAACTAAAAAACAAATTTTAATTAAAAACAGCATATTTTACTTATAAAAATGTAGTGTTTAGGTGCGTTGTTTTAATTAACAATACCATTTAGTAGATTCAATCCTTTTTCAAACAACCTTTTAGCTTGGTCAACTTCATTTTGGGTGACTGAGCTTCCTTTTGTTGGTACAAACATTTCTCTAATATCAACATCCAAAGCTTCAGCAATTTGTAATAGTAAATTTATTGTCGGTAAATTTTTTTCAGAGTTAATATTACTTATTGTGGTCATACTAACACCAACCTTACTAGCAAGGTCTTCTCTGCTAACACCCTTTTGATTCATTATTTCTTTTAATCTTAGAATTTCCATATTTATATTTTTTACAAATATAACAAAAATAAAGTAAAACTTTATTTTTAGAAAAATAAATGAAGTAATATTTGCTTATTAATAAAACAAAGCTTTACTTTGTATTATATTAATGAAGTAAAACTTGATTTATGATAGCAACTGAATTTAAATCTGAAATTAAAGATATAAAAGAAAACTTAAGAGGTTTAACTCTTCAGTTGGTTACTAAAAATGGTTACAGACCTTATTCTAACTTGAAAGAGTTTGGTAATGCAATTTTGGAAGAGGAAAGAAAAGGAAATGATTTCCGTATTAATCAGGTTTGGACTAAAGCTGGTATTGTTGGGGCAAAATCCATTAAAGCACTTGCTGAACTTTTCAAAACAGAATCAGTAATTGCAATACAATTTGAAAGCTTTTATAATCAAACTTCAACAGAGGGATTTATAAGAGGCTTTGGAGCTTTAGACTAACATTTAATAAAGTACAAAATGGAAACTTCATCAAGAACAATGGAAATCGCAAAAACAATAATAAATCAAATTAACTACGCTGACCGCTCAGCACTTATGGCATGGGGAGCAAATAGCTATTGTGCTATCAGTGAATCTAAGGAATTTGAAGGAGGTGTATCTTTTAAAGTTAATGGATTAGTTCATAAAGGATGGGTTAAAGTTTGCCTGAGATGGATTGATGATTATACAATAATATTCATCAACAAAAATCGTGAAGTAGTCAAGACTTATGAAGGTGCATACTGTGATATGCTGGTTCCTATCATTGATTGGATTTAAGGTAAATAATCTTCAATCTGTGCAAAATTAGATTATAACCATACAGTACACATTAAATAATTTTATCAATTAGTATTTTTAATAAAATAAATTGTGCAATATACACCACCCAAAAATTGCACACTACTCATAAAAAACATCAATTTATACCCTTATGAAAAAAGCTAGATACATCAGACAAAGTACGGCTCAACAATCTAATTTGCGCCAGATGGCAAAAGCCCATCCTGATGAAATACTATTTATTGATACGATAAGTGGTTCTGTTCCATTCAACGAGAGACCACAAGGTAGAAGACTGATGGAAGCCGTTGAAGCGGGAGAGATAAATTACGTCTCTTACCATGCTATTGACAGATGTGGAAGGTCAACTATCAATGTACTTCAAACGCTTCAGTACTTCTATGATAAAAGTGTTGTAGTTAAAATAGATAATTTAGGTTTAGAGTCCATGATTAATGGCAAAGCCAATCCTGTTTTTAATCTAATTACAACAATCCTATCAGAGCTTTCAAGCCTAGAAAAATCTTCACTTTTAGAAAGACAAGCTGAAGGAATTGCTCAAAGTAAGCTTCGTGGGGTCTATAAAGGGCGAGTGAAAGGAACAACTGATTCAGCAGAAGAAACACTATTAAAACATAAGAGAGTGGTTAAGTCTTTAAAAACCAATCCAACTCTTTCACTTAGGCAAATTGCAAAATTGGCTTCCGATAATGATTATAAAGTTTCTGCTAATACAGTAAAAAAAGTAGTTAGCATTCTTCAAAAACAAAATTAAAGCTATGCAAATTAAAATCAAACATCAAGAAGACAGAAAGGAATATATTTTTAATGTTAAAGATGCTGATAATCTTACAACTGGGGAGGTGAATCAGATATGCATCAAAATGGGAGTTAAAGCCCTGTTTGTAAATGGCAAGTATTATAATTTACAAAAGGGCTAATTTTTACAAAATCTATTCTTATTAATCCATAAACGAAAAATCAATAGGAACTCCATAAACCTTTTGACTATTGTCTCTAGGGATGTATTCATTTAAAATCTCATGTACTCTATATCCCAACAGCATTCCATCTTCATCTTTAATTAGTTCTTCGGATAATTTATTTATCGCTTTCCATATCAAATCATTATTGATTAAAGTATCGGTCTCATTGTAGATATTCTCAAAATAATCAAAATCAAATTTTTCTTCATCGATTTTATAATTAACAAATTCCATTTCATCTCTATAATCTGTAAAATCATTCCCTTCTTGAACATCTTTTAAGTTATATAGGTGTCCAATATCTAAAACCAAATCTGAAAATTTAGACTCAGCAATATAACCTGAAAAGCATAATAGTCCATAATTATACATTTCAATATCTAAAGTATCATGAGATTTAAGGAAGTTTCGTGGCGTATAAACAGGGCAGTTAACGATTCCATCTCCATTATTATGAATATTTATACTATCTATACTACAATTCATTAAGTGATATATGATTGCATGACCAGCTTCATGAATAGAAGCAATTTCCCGAGGGCTTGAATCAAAAGAATAATTTTCATTCAAAAATTTTTCGAAGTCATCCATAAACTATGCTTTTAAAAAGATTTTAATTTTAATAAGCGCTAAATATAATAAAGATGAGTCTAAATTAAACTCATTTATCTTAATAACTAATTCTAGAAAAAAGATTTTTTTCAGTATCTCTTCAAAACAACTCTACTAAAAGTATGATTCTCTGGAGAATCCATGACTCCACTTTTTAAATGCCTATTTTAAAAGTGTACACCAACGATTAGGCGTGCGAATATATTTTCATTTTTTACCAGAATTTTCCAAAATCCAAGAAAAAGAATCCAAAATCAAAAAAAAAATTTTTGGATTTTTTTTGACTTAAAAAATAATGAGTTATCATCTTTTCTTAGATATTTATGATAAAGAGAAATATGGAACAAAATGAATTAATCACAATACCTCCAAGTGTATTAGACCAACTTAAAAAGAATATTGATAAGTATATTTTAAAAGATAAAAAACCTGAAGGATTTGACGAGGCTCTTAGGTATGTTGCACTTGAAAAAGCAACAAAATCGCAATTAGCAAAACTTAATTCATTTTCAAATAATCATTCTTTATCTAATGATGAAGACAAAGAGAAAATTGAGGTATTAGATAAAATGATAGTATTTGCGAAGAATTGGACAAAACATGAAAATACGAAAAAGGAGCTTTCAAATAAAATAAGAACAAATACAGACCATCCAACTGGAGCATCTACAAAAAAACAATCTGGACGAGAAGTTGATAGACTCAAACCTAGTCTTTCCTCTGTTAAGCCGTATAAAACAGCTCAAATAAAAGATTCAGCTTTAATGAGTGAATGTTTTCGAATTATTGAGATTATGAAAAGAATTAATTAAGTCGGAATATTTCTATTAGAAAAAAAGAAGAATAAAAATACAGAATATAATCTTTGATAAATAATTTATTATTGTTCCCAAAATGATTAAAAAGCAATCTAGTGAAATTAACATTTTCAACGTATTTTCGTGTTGATAATTTGCGTACTACTTGAGCCGTGAAAATTTATGTTATATTTTAAATAATCAAATATGAATAAAGAACAACAGAATAGATTTTTAATACTTTTTGCGCTTAAAAACTTAAATTATAATGCATCTAAAAACGAAGTGTTAAATTTCATTCTTGAAAATAATATAATAATACTTAATGAAAATGACTTTAAAAATTTACCTTCAAGAACTGAGGAAAAATGGAGAAATGAATTAGCTTTCGTTCGAAGTCACTTAGTTAAAGAAGATTATTTAACAAATAGTAATAAAGATAAATGGGAAGTTACTAATGAGGGAAAAATATATCTTGATGAACTTTCAATATTAGTTTTACAAACGCAGATTTTAATACGAATAAATAAACCTGAAATTATAAGTTATAATGTAGAAAATAGAAGCGTAGTCAATGCAGAACGTGAAATTCAAAAAGTAAAATCAGCAAATTCATTGCATAAAACAGAAAAAGAGAATATTATATTAAGCAGAATTGGACAAGGTATTTACAGAAAGAACTTAATAGATTTATATAAAAATTGCTGTTTAACAAACTATGAGCTAATAAATGTTTTAATTGCATCACATATTAAACCTTGGAAATTCTCAAATAATTTTGAGAGATTGGACAAATTTAATGGACTGTTATTAGCACCTACGTATGATAAAATTTTTGATTTAGGTTACATAACTTTTAAAAATAATGGAAAAATTAAAATTTCAAGCCGACTTATAAATGCAGAAAAATTGGGTATTTATGAAAACATGAAAATTAAAGTTTTCCAAGAATCTAAAAAATATTTAGAGTACCATAGAAAATTCATATTCTTAAAATAAATTACATTGTTTTAGTATAATTGTGCGCAATTTTTAATTTAGTGTAATTTTCTTTTTCATTGTATTTTCGTTTAGCTCAAAATACACTAGTAACTTTAAAATAATTATAATGTAATATTAAATGAATATAATACTTCTTATTCTCAATATTTTAGGGACATTTCTTGTATCGGTTGAAGCAATTAAGTTAGATAATTTAATAAAGTTTCAAAAATATCTTCTTAATTCAAATAAGACATTAAATCCCGATATTCCAGGGGAGGGTTCGGGCAAAACTAGCATTCTAAGCAAAATTGGTTGTTTTGGTTTTTTAGGGAGAATTATGTTGATTTTCTATATTCCAAGTTTTGCTTTTGCATATTTAATATTCAACGCCATAGTCGAAAAATACGGAATTATAATTATCGCAATATTTGGTTCATTTGTAGTTTGGACTGCCTTAATAATATTAATTGAAATTACAATCAAAATACTTAAAAGCATTGTAAAGCATACAGAAAATGGAATGATTGGTATTATTGGATTTCTTATTTTGGTAATTTCATTTGTTTTACAATATTATAGTTCAAAACAATAAACTGCACGTAATAGATTTTTTTGGTATTAAGGGATAAACTAGTCAATTACATTTTTTTTTTCCAAAAAATAATAGTCTTCAATTATATGAAAAATACTTGAAATATTTTTTTTATTTAAATGACTTAATTAAAAAAATTAAAGAGTTGAAAAAAAATATTTATTGACATTGAAACCTTTAGTCTAGGACTAGGAAAAGACTTTTTAAAAAGTCAACATTTTAGTCGTATTTTCGTTTAGCTGAAAATAGTCCTATTTGCAAGTTGCCTTAAGTCCTAATAGTATTGACACTAAAAAAACTTACATAATGAAATATACTTTGGAAGAAAGAATTCAGAAAGTTTACGAAATAGCTAAAGAGGTTTATTTAGGTAACATTTCCGTTTCCCAAGGCGCTCGCATAGTGGCAGATTTTGGACTTAAACAAAGTTCTGCACTTGATTATATATATGCTTATTATAAATTAAGAGAGGGGAAACTTTACACACGGACAATAAACGCTTATGCTACTGATTATTATCTCAAAGAAATTTATTACGAATTTGGAAATATTGGATTGCGAAAAGCACTTCTTTCTCTTGACCAACACATAACATATTATGAACAAACTTCAGGAGCTAAAGTAAAAAAAGGAAGAGAAATTTATAATCGTTATTTCGATTTAGTAAAAGAAAATTATGCGGAAACGGTATTTCCAGACGAAGTAGATAATGAAATAAAATATTTCGAAGGTAAAACTAAACAAATAATTGTTAACAGTTACGAAAGGAATCAATTAGCTAGACAAGAATGCATAGAGCATTTTGGATTAAGTTGTCAAGTTTGTGATTTTAATTTTCAAGAAAAATTTGGTGAATTAGGACGAAATTTTATTCATGTTCACCATTTAATTGACATAGCGACAGTTGGTAAAGAATATTCTGTAAATCCAAAAACAGACTTAATTCCAGTTTGTCCTAATTGCCATGCTATGCTTCACAAAAAAAAACCTGCTTTTTCAATCTTAGAACTAAAACAATTAATTAAATAAAAACTTTAATACCAAGATATGTTTTCATAAATTGACAGGTTTGAGAGAATTACCGTTTAAACGCATTTTTATTTAATCTAAAATGTTTATTTTTTTTAAGTTTTTATGTTAGACAGTCAGGAAAAATTACACCTTATTTTACAGCAAAAATCATATGAATAGAGAAATTTGGAAGAAAAGAAATTTTACTAATAAAAATCCTTTAGATTATAATTGTCCTATATGTAAAATTGGAATATTAAGCATTACCAATTTAAACTCCAAAATAATTCCTGGGCAAGAAGAAATGATAAAATACAATTATCCTCATGGAATTGACTACGTTTTCAGTGGAATATTAGTTTGTAAAAATATTAGTTGCAAAAACGTAGTAGCAATAGTCGGAAGTGTTCTCAAGGACATACAAGATGTGTGTCAAGAATCAAATGGAGAATATGTTGAAGAATATTTTAGTGCTTACTATCCAAAATATTTTTTTCCTCCTTTAAAAATAATAGAAATTTCGCAAAAAGTAAAAAAAGAAGTTGCTGAACAGTTAAATTTATCTTTTTCGCATTTTTTTAATGATTTATCTTCTTGTGCAAACAGAATTAGAAATTCAATTGAGTTAATATTAGATGATTTGGAGGCTCCTAAAAAGTATCGAGATGCTAAAACTAATAAATTAAAAGCTTTTAGGACTTTACATCATCGAATTGAAAATTATCAGAAAAAAACTAAGAATAAAAAAATTGCCAATCTCTTGTTTGCAATAAAAATAATAGGTAACGAAGGAAGTCATATTGGAGATATTACTTTGGATGACGTCTTGGATGCGTATGAATTTTTAGAATCGATATTAGATTTTGTATATGACAAAAAAGAAAAAAACATTCATATAAAAGCATCCGAAATTGTCATGAAAAACAAACCAATGTCTAAGAATCAATAAAAAAACTTAATACCAAGTTTAATCAACTACTTGCAGTGTAAGAACTTATTTGTAATTTTTATCTACAAGTTAAAATATTGAAAATGTTTAAATTTTATACAATACCAACAGAAAATTTACTCGATAAACTAATTGGAGAGCAAGCGTCAATAAAATTATCTTCAGCATTCAATCTTAATGACCCATATGAGTTGAAATTTAATTTGACCATTGACCCACTTGAGCATGGACATGAAGAACAATTTTACAAAAATAATTTAGATTTAAAAAAAGAGGATTTTGAAAATTGGCAAAAAAATAATGGTTCTACTTGGTATATTGAACAAGAGCAAAGAAATGCAATTGCCCAGACAATTTCTTTATGTTCATTTACAGAAAGCAACGACAATAATTTGATGTGGTCGCATTACACTAACAATCATACAGGTATTTGTGTTGAATATAAAATAGAGTTATTTGAATACTTAAAAAAATTAAAAGGTTTTCTTGTATTTTCCAGAGTAAAATACTCTGAAGAACCACCAACGGTCAATAGTTTAGAAAAATCGGAAGTTCAAATTGAAAAAATAATGTTTAATAAACAGTCGGAATGGAATTATGAAAAAGAATTTCGTATCATTTTTATATGTGACAAAGACACTGAGTACATTTCTATTGATAGAAAATTTATTAGAGCTGTTTATATAGGTTCTAGAACGGAACCTGAAATTGAAAAAAAAATATTATCACTTTGCGAAGAAACAAATATTGAAGTTAATTATGCTATAACTGTAGGTAAATCATACAAAATAAATTTTGAAAAGCATACAAAAGGGAAGTTATTTCAAAGGACATTTTGGAAATAAAAAATACTAAAAAACGAACATTTTTATCTTATTGAAATTTAGCGAAATTAACCAGTATAAAAAATACAATGATTGATTGTTTACTTAAATTCCTAATTTAAAACCCTTCAAATATACCTAACCCAAACAAAGCAAAATCATATTTTACAGGGTCTTTAGGGTCAAGAAGTCTTAAATTAGTATCAAGTTCTAATAAAGCTTTTCCATCATTCTGTTTTCTCTCTAAGAGACCTAGTTTGCGTGCTACATTTCCAGAATGAACATCTAGTGGACAGGAAAGTTTAGACATAGGTATGTTTTTCCAGATTCCTAAATCGACCCCTGCATTATCATTCCTCACAAGCCATCTTAAACACATATTAATTCTTTTGGCAACAGAACCTTTTAAGGGGTCAGCTACATGTTTTCGTGTTCTAGATTGATGAGGTATTTCAAAAAATATTTTATTAAACTCGTGAATAGCATGCTGTAATGAATCTTCTGTTTGGTATTTAGTAAAAATTGTTTCTAATCCACCTTTTTTAGAATAGATGTGATTCAAAGCTTTTATAAAATATACAAAATCTTCTGAATTAAAAGTACGATGAACAAAACCCTCTAACCTCTCTAACTGATGGTCATTATGGCTCATTACAAAATCGTAAGGTGAGTTACCTAGTAAGTCCATCATTCTATGACCATTTTTGGTAATCATTTTTCTATTACCCCAAGCAATAGTTGAAGCTAGAAATGCTGAAATTTCTACATCTTCTTTAAGTTTATATCTGTGAGGTATACTAATTGGGTCTGGCTCAATAAAATCAACCGTATTGTACTGTATTACTTTAGAATCGAGAAAATCTTTTATTTCATTTTTATTCATGTTCATTTCCCTCTTTTTTTAGTATAATTACTGAATTTTAAAATTATTAAATTGATATTGATTGTTTATACAATCGCGAATGTTATTTATTCTGTTAATACTTATCCGCATATTGCTTCCCTCAACACGTATTATAGGTGCATTTATTCTGTGAAAAAGCAAAAAAATAAAACTAAAATTATCAATATGATGTTCTAGATAATCTGTTATTTCTTTGTGATATATAAGTGGATATTTAATACCAAAATCATCCCTCTTGATAAGAATTCCAAATCTCTCAATAAAATCTTTGTCTTCAAAAATTGCCAGCATATTTTCAATATCGCTCCACATCAAAAAGCATAAATAACAATAAATGATTAATGATAAGTCATAATGAATCTTAATTAATTCATCTGTTATAATAGCAGTTTCACTATCAAAATATGGCGCAGGCTTTTGAAAAGACTCTATGTGCTTTTTATTAAAAAAAATATTGAAAGGTACATTTTGAAATTGACTAAAAAAATCAAAAATAATTGCATTTTTTGAAATTTCCTCTCTTTGAAAATTTGTATATCCATCTGAATAGTTTCTTTGATACTGTGGGTAATATTCTTGTGTTAAGATACCATAAGCTTTTCGAAGTTTTTTAAAATAATCTACGTCCATTTTTATTTATTAATTTAAAGAAAGGTTTTGTTGGTTTATAAAGCTAATCTACAATAATTATAATCCATCACAAAATCTAAAAATAACACTACCTAAATTAACTCCATCAACATGTACCTACGCTGGATGGTTCGTCAAGATGCAAAAGGTGTCGATTTAGGAATCTGGAAAAGCATTTCTCCTGCCGTTTTATCTTGTCCGCTAGACGTTCACTCTGGAAATGTTGCCCGCAAACTTGGCATTCTTTCGCGAAAGCAAAATGATGCTAAAGCTTTATTAGAATTAGATACCAAATTAAGAAAAATGGATGCGCAAGATCCTGTAAAATACGATTTTGCCTTGTTCGGATTAGGGGTTTTTGAAGGGTTTTAAATTGTTTAAAATCTAAAAATATACGATTGTCAGGCTGAGCGAAGTCGAAGCTCACGCTCCAATCGTAAAGCTCTTCGACTTCGCTCAGAGTGACATTCAAAGTGGTAATACAGCATCAAAAATTACAAATTCCACAAAAAACCACGAATTTAACGTACATTTGCACAAAATTAAAAGCAAATGAGCACTTTCGAAAAATTTAATCTTCCAAAATCATTACAAAAAGCAGTTGACGAATTAGGATTTGTTACGCCTACTCCTATTCAAGAAAAATCTTTTTCTGTAATCATGTCTGGACGTGATATGATGGGAATTGCACAAACCGGAACCGGTAAAACATTTGCTTATTTACTGCCTCTTTTAAAGCTTTATAAATTTACTCATACTAATACGCCAAAAATTGTAATTCTAGTTCCAACTCGTGAGCTAGTGGTTCAAGTGGTTGAAGAAGTAGAAAAACTGACTACCTATATGTCGGTTAAAACGCTAGGTATTTATGGAGGTGTAAACATCAATACGCAGAAAAAGGCCGTTTATGAAGGTGTTGACATTTTAGTTGGAACGCCTGGACGTACTATGGACCTAGCTCTTGATGCTGTCGTTCGTTTTGACGAAACACAAAAATTAGTTATCGACGAGTTTGACGAAATGTTGAATTTAGGTTTCAGACCACAACTGACTTCGCTTTTTGCGATGATGAAAACCAAACGTCAGAACATTCTATTCTCGGCAACGATGACAGATGAAGTTGATGATTTATTAAATGATTATTTCGATTTTCCTGAAGAAGTTACATTGGCACCATCAGGAACTCCGCTTGAAAAAATTACGCAGCTTACTTATAATGTTCCGAATTTCAATACCAAAGTAAATCTTTTAAAATATTTACTGGAAAACGACGAAAGCATGAGTCGTATTTTGGTTTTCGTAAATAATAAAAAGATTTCAGATATGCTTTTCAATCGTATTGATGAGCTTTTTGAAGGACAATTTGGTGTAATTCACTCGAATAAATCTCAAAACTACCGTTTGAGCACAATGGCGGAATTTCAAGAAGGAAATCTTCGCGGCTTAATTACAACCGACGTTATGGCAAGAGGTTTAGATATTTCTAACATCACGCACGTAATTAACTTTGAACTTCCAGAAGAGCCAGAATTGTACATGCACAGAATTGGTCGTACGGGTCGTGCAGACGCAACGGGAACTGCAATTAGTTTTGTTACTCCAAGAGAAGAAGAATTCAAAATTGAAACGGAACTTTTAATGGATCAGGAGCTTAAAATCGCTGATTTCCCTGAAGAAGTCGAAATCTCAGAAAAACTGATCGAAGCTGAAAAAGACAAATTGCCAAGAAAGTTTTTAATGAAAAAACCTAAACTGGAAGGTGATGGTGCTTTTCACGAAAAATCTAAAAAGAACCAAAAAGTCAATCTCGGAGGTCCTTCAAAAACTAAAAAGAAAACTCACGGTTCTGTTAACAGAAATATGTTGAAGACAAGAAACGAGAAGAAGAAAAAAAAATAAGTTTTTTTTTTAGATGCTAAGGTACTAAGTTTTTTTTCTATTACTACATAAAAAAAAGGTAAAGATTCTTTGAATCTTTACCTTTTTTTTAAACTTAGAAGCTTAGTATCTTAGCAACTTAGAACCTTTTTTCTAAATTTTCGTAAACAAAAGTCCTACTGGCGAACATAATTGAATTCTTCTTCCAGTGTCTGTCAGTTTTCCTGTTGCGATATCTCTTTTAAAAATAACGATATCATTAGTATATTGGTGCCCCACTAAAAGGTAATTTCCTGTTGGATCAATCGCAAAATCTCTTGGCCCTTTCCCTAAAGTGCTTTGCTGTTCAACCAATTCTAAAGCTCCTGTTTTAAGGATTTTGTATACTGAAATTGCATTGGCGTCTACACGATCGGTAAGATATAAAAAGTTTCCGTCTGGCGAAAGCTTAATTGCCGCTGCTCCTGTCCCTCCTTTGAAATCTTTTGGAAGAATGCTTGTTTCTGTAACTACCTTCAAACTTCCTGTTTTATCCCAGCTTAATGTTGTCAAAGTTCCATCCAATTCCTGAACTAAATACACAAATTTTCCATCTTTAATGAAAGTCAAATGTCTAGGACCGCTTCCTGGCTTTACATCAACACTTCCTTTTAATGTCAAGATTTCGTTTTTAGCTGCTGGATTATATTTATAAATAAATACTTTATCTAAACCCAAATCATTCGAAAGCACAAACTTTTTATCTGGAGAAAAAACAACCATATGGACATGCGCTTTTTCTTGACGCGCTGCGTTCGGCCCTTTTCCTTCATGCTGGATTAACTGCTGTACTTCAGTAATACTTCCGTCTGTATTTTTCTTAAAAACCGCAATACTACCACCAGAATAATTAGCCGCAATTACATGCTTATCGTCATTTATCAAATGACACGGATCTGCTCCTAAAGCATCATTTTTATTCAACAAATTGGTCTTTCCAGATGCTGAATCATATGAAAATGAACTTACTGTACTTTGTGTTCCATTTTCGTTCACTGCGTAGATAAACTTATTATCTGCAGAGACAGATAAATAACTTGGGCTTACCACATTCTCAGAAGAACTTTTTAATTTATATTCACCAGTAGAAGCATCAAATTCATAAACATAAATACCATTGCTTTGGCAGGTATTGGTATAAGTTCCAACTAATAAATTGAACTTATTTTGAGCTTTAACAGCTGTTATGGATAAAGCGGAAAACAAGATTAAATATATTTTTTTCATAATTTGTTTTTTTTTGAATTAGCTAAAATAAACAATATATCTATTTGAAACAGTCTCTTTATTACAAGAAATTACAAAAGTTACATTTTTTTCACGTATATAAGAAATATAAGCTTTAGACTTTACCAATAATCTCTTAAATGAACTTATATGGTTTAATAATTTTTAATTCGTATTTTTGACCAGCATCTTCGCGAAAAACAAAACGTAGTGAAGTAAATCGAAGCCAGAATGCATTTTAAACATCCCGAAATTCTATACTTTCTGTTTTTATTGATTGTTCCAATTTTGGTTCATTTATTTCAATTAAGACGATTTAAAACTTCTTTTTTCACCAATGTTCGATTCTTAAAAGAACTTGCTATTCAGACTCGAAAGAGTTCTAAAATCAAAAAACGTCTTTTATTAGCAACACGTTTATTATTGCTTGCTTGCGCAATTATTGCGTTTGCACAGCCTTTTTTTGAAGCTACAGATAGCAAAAATGCTTCAAACGAAATGTATATCGTTTTAGATAATTCGTTTAGTATGCAGGCTAAAGGCAAAAAAGGCGAATTATTAAAAAGAGCAGTTCAAGAATTACTCGAAAATACTCCAGAAAACACTCAATTTTCGCTTTTAACAAACACAGAAAACTTTTGGAATACGGATATAAAATCATCTAAAAGCGCTTTGCAGAATCTAAAATACAGCGCAACTTCTTTTGATCTTCAAGCCATTACAGCTAAAATTAAAGCACATAAATCGGCGCATAAAAAAGATATTGTCATTATTACCGATGCCGTTGGTTTAAAAGAAAAAGATATTGCAACTATAGATTTTGAAGAAAAACCTTATTTCATAGTTCCAGAAGCAGAACAGAAAAATAATGTTTCTATTGACAGCGTTTACATTAACCAGACTTTAGAAAACTTCTACGAAATTGGCATTAATTTGTCTGCTTATGGCGAAGATTTCAAACCGGTTTCTACAGCCTTATACAATCAAAATAAACTGATTGCTAAAACAATTATCAATTTTGACACCAAGAAAAAGAAAATCAATTTCACCATTCCAAAAGAAGCTTTTCATGGATATGTTGCAATTGAAGATAACGGTTTAACGTATGACAACAAATTGTTTTTCAGCATTTCTAAAAACAAAAAAACAAACGTTATCAGTATTGGCGAACCTGAAAAAAGCAATTTCTTATCGAGAATTTATACCTCGGCAGAATTCAATTACAACAATTACCCAATTGGCTCTTTAGATTACAATAGTTTAGAAAAACAAAACACGATTATTCTAAACGAATTAATTGATATTCCGCAGGCATTGCAAACGACTTTAAAAGCTTTTGTTTCTAAAGGCGGAAATTTGGTTGTCATTCCGTCTGAGAAAACTTCTCTTTCGAGCTTAAATGCATTATTGGGGAATTTTGGAAAAATTCAATTCGGAAATTTAGAACCCAACAGCAAATTAATCACTAAAATTAATTTCGACCACCCTTTATTTTCAGGCGTTTTTGAAAACAAAATAACCAACTTTCAATATCCAAAAGTAAATAGTTCGTTTGCTGTTTCGAGCTCTTATCCAGCTGTACTTTCATTTGAAGACCAAACTGATTTTGTAACTGCTGTTCAAAATCAGGTTTCTGGAATAACGGTTTTTACCGCGCCAATAAATAGTACAAACTCCAATTTTCAGCAATCGCCTTTAATTGTTCCGTTATTTTATAAAATCGCTCAAAACAATCAGAAAACGGGTGTAAATGCTTTGACAATCGGTAACAATCAGCCTTACTTTGTAGATGTTTTATTAACTAAAGATGCTATCTTGGAAGTTAAAGGAACAGACGATTCATTTATTCCGATTCAGCAGATTTTAAACAATAAAGTCAAATTAACATTCAATGATTTTCCTGAAACCGCTGGAAATTATAGCATTTTTGATAAAAAAGAATGGGTAGAAAATATCAGTTTTAATTACAAAAGAACCGAAAGCGATTTGAGCCAAGTAAACACAAATGTAGTTTCTGATTTCAAAACTGCCGATACCATTTCGACCATTTTTAATACACTACAAACAGAACGAACAGACAGCCAAATTTGGAAATGGTTTGTTATCTTTGCACTGTTATTTTTAGCATTAGAAATGGCAATTATAAAATTTGTAAAATGATTTTTTTACCGTTAAGTCATTAAGATTATTAAGTTTTTACTTTATGGACTTACTTTTTTAATGTTTAGAAAATTAAGTTCTTCTCTTTATTAACTTAATTTCTTAATGATAGTAAATAAAAAACATTTAATGTTTTAATAAAAATAAATATTCAAAATATGAAACTAATCATCAAAAGCGCCAAAATTATCGACTCAAAAAGTCCGTTTCACAATCAGACCGTTGATCTTTTAATTGCAGATGGTGTAATAGAAAAAATAGGCGTTTCTCTTCCAAATGACGATGCAGAAGTAGTACGATTTGATGATCTTCATGTTTCTCAAGGTTGGTTTGACAGCAGTGTCTCGCTGGGCGAGCCAGGTTACGAAGACAGAGAAACGATAGCAAACGGATTGAATGTTGCCGCAAAAAGCGGATTCACTGCAATTGCATTACAGCCCAACTCTTTACCAATTATTGACAATCAATCTCAGGTAAATTTTGTAAAAAATAAAGCAAATGGTTTTGCTACAGAAATCTTCCCTATCGGCGCTTTAACTAAAGCCAGCGAAGGAAAAGATATGGCAGAACTTTTTGATATGAAAAATTCTGGAGCGATTGCTTTTGGAGATTACAACAAAAGCATCGACAATGCTAATATCCTGAAAATCGCTTTACAATATGTTCAAGATTTCGAAGGATTGGTAATCGCTTATTCGCAAGATCCAAACATTAAAGGAAATGGTGTAGCAAACGAAGGAATTGTTTCGACAAGATTAGGCTTAAAAGGAATTCCGAATCTCGCAGAAGAACTGCAAATTTCAAGAAATTTATTTTTATTAGAATATACAGGCGGAAAACTTCACATTCCGACTATTTCTACAGCAAAATCGGTTGAATTAATTAGAGAAGCTAAAGCTAAAGGTTTACAAGTAACTTGTAGCGCATCAGTGCATCATTTGGTTTTAACGGATGAAAAATTAGATGGTTTTGACACTAGATTTAAGGTGACTCCACCACTAAGAACAGAAGTTGACAGACAAGCTTTGCTTAACGGAGTTGCTGACGGAACTATCGACTTGATTACTTCAGACCATAATCCGATTGATATTGAATTCAAAAAAATGGAATTTGATACAGCCAAAAACGGAACTATAGGTTTAGAAAGCGCTTTTGGAGCTTTATTAACGGTTTTACCAGTAGAAACAATTGTAGCAAAATTAACTGCAGCAAGAATCATTTTTGGTTTGGAAAACAATACAATCGAAGAAGGTGCAAAAGCTAATATCACTTTGTTTACAATAGAAGGAAAATCAACTTTTACAAAAGAAAATATTCTTTCAAAATCTAAAAATTCTGCTTTTTTAGGAACTGAAATTAAAGGTTCTGTGTACGGAATTTTAAATCAAAATCAACTAGTTACAAAATAATACAAATGAATAATTCAGTCGAAGAAGGAAAACCAATTGCCATAACGAGTTACATTTTAATCATTGGTGTTTTAATCGCCATGAGCATGAATTCTGAAAACAAAAACAGTTTTGCTTCCTTTCACATCCGTCAAGCTTTAGGTTTATCTTTAACCTTTATTTCTTTAGGAGCAATCATCAGCAATTTTGATAGTTTTTTTATCACTTTCCCAATGTGGATTTGCATTTCAATTCTATGGACTTTTGGAATTTTTAATGCTATTCAAGGACAAACGAGACCTATTCCGCTAGTTGGGGAATTGTTTCAAAAATGGTTTAAAAAAATTGGTTAATTTTTAAAATCCCAAGTTTTAAAAATCCAAATTCCAAAACTGGAATCTGAAATTTGGAACCTTAAGAAACTTTATCAAAGTTTGAAACTTTGACAAAGATCAAGCTGAATACTGAATACTAAAACCTGAACACTAAAAAAATGAATTTATCTTTAGAATATAAAATAAGAGAACCAAAAGTAATTTTAGATAAAAATCCGTTATTGCTTCTATTGCACGGATACGGCAGCAATGAAGCCGATTTATTTTCTTTTGCTTCTGAACTTCCAGACAACTATTACATTATTTCTGCTAGAGCACCTTACGATTTGCAGTATGGCGCTTACGCTTGGTACGCAATTAATTTCGATGCTGATCAAAATAAATTTTCTGATAACGAACAAGCAAAAACTTCTCGTGATGTAATTGCTAATTTCATTGACGAATTGGTTGCCAATTACCCAATTGATGCTAATAATGTAACTTTAATCGGATTCAGTCAAGGGTCTATTTTAAGTTATGCTACAGCACTTTCTTATCCAGAAAAAATTCAAAGAGTGGTAGCAATGAGTGGTTATTTTAATGAAGAAATTATCAAAGAAGGTTTTGAAGATAATGATTTCAAAAACTTAAAATTCTTCGCTTCACACGGAACTGTCGATCAGGTTATTCCAATTGAGTGGGCAAGAAAAACTCCGGCAATTTTAGAGAAATTAAATATTCCTGTTGTTTACAAAGAATATCCAGTTGGACATGGAGTAGCACCTCAGAATTTCTTTGATTTTAAGAATTGGCTGATTGGTTAGTGACCAGTGTTCAGTATTTTAGTTTTCAGCCAATCTAACTTTCTAAATCTAAAAAAATGAGTATTTCAAAACTTGACAATCCCGCATTGATTTTAATTGATATTCAAAAAGGTTTTAACGATGTTTTCTATTGGGGCGGAGACCGAAATAATGTCGACGCAGAAGAAAAAGCGGGTGAACTTTTGGAAATTTGGAGAGCTAAAAAACTGCCTATTTTTCACGTTCAGCATTGTTCTTCAAATCCAAATTCGATTTTAAACGAAACAAATCCTGGAAATGAATTTCAGGATATTGTGAAACCTCTTGAGGGAGAAACAATAATCAAAAAGAATGTCAATAGTGCTTTTATAGGAACGAACCTAAAAGAACTAATTGACAATGCTAATATCACGAATCTTGTTATTGTTGGTTTAACTACAGATCACTGTGTTTCTACAACAACTAGAATGGCTGGTAATTTTGGTTATACAGTATATTTAGTTTCTGATGCAACCGCAACTTTCAATAAAAAAGGTCTAAACGGAGAAGAATTTTCTGCCGAATTAATACATCAGACTGCTTTAGCAAGTTTAAATGAAGAATTTGCTCAGGTAGCAAGCTCTGAGTTTATTAAAGAGGTTATTTAGTGTTCAGTCGCAATCGCAGTTTTCAGTCTTGAATGATGAAAAAAAACTTTGTCAAAGTTTCAAACTTTGACAAAGTTTTAGTCTGTAAACTGGGACTCGATACTGCGACTGAATACTATTCTCCTGTATAAAGAATCTTCTCTCCTTTTTTCAGAACATAACCTTTCCAAGGAATTAACTGCCAATCGCCATTAACCCAAGAATCACCTTCCGATTTTCTTTCTAGAATGATCGATTCTTTCTGAGTATCTAAGAAAAGCTCTGCTTTATTTCCGTCAAAAATTACATAGGAAACCGTAGAATATGTTTTTCCATCTTCAGCATGATTCAACCTTGTGCTATTTTCAAAAATTCGAATACACTCTTTTTTAAGCGTTGACCAAGTATAACCAGCTGAAGCTTTACAGCCATGCGAATCGGAATCTCCTCCAACCACAGCTTCTTTTTGTGGCTCTTTTGGAGCTGTACCAGTTGTGCTAGTATTTTCTTGAGAAACTTTTTTTCCGCAAGAAATTGCACTTGCCATAATCAAAAACAAAAATATCTTTTTCATAATCCTAATTAATTTAAAGGTCAAAAAAAATAGGATTATAAAATCCTATTTTTGATATAACCAAGTTTGATTTACTTCAAAGGTAATATTATCGTCGTTATCAACAAAGTATTTTAACAAGACTTCTCCCCATAATTCTCCATTGCTGTAATCTGCAATGATCCAACGGTGGTTTAAAATTTTTACTTTATTGATGATAAATTTGTTTGGACCGATCTGATCTTGTCCCGTATAAGGATTCCCTTTTGGATTTGCATTGTAATCTAACAGCTTTTCAGTTACAACCGGAATTAGTTTCTCATACAAAATCACTTTTCCGCCAGAAGCACTATTATCAAAGTAATTTTGTGCATTCTCGTTGTGTTCTAAAGAAAAATAATCAGCCTCTGCCAATTGAGTTTTTACTAGATTAATACTATCTCTTAGTTTCTTAGTTGTTTTATCATATCTATTCTGCACAAATTTTACTTCACCGCTGTAGAACGCATAAGTAAAGACATTCATTAAAATGGCAAGAATAAAAAGATAAAGCATTAAGGATTTTTTCATTGTGTGGTATAATTAAATTGTAATTTCTAAATTATCGTAAGCCAAGAAAACATTTTCAGGAAGGCTTTGTTGCACTTCTTCATGAAATCCTAAAACGTGGCTAATATGCGTTAAATACGCTTTTTCGGGCTTAACAAGATTAATAAAATCAAGTGCTTCTTGCAGATTGAAATGAGTATTGTGAGGTTCTACGCGCAAAGCATTTACAACCAAAACTTTCAATCCTTTTAGTTTTTCAATTTCAGATTGTTCGATGGTTTTTACATCTGTCAGATAAGCAAAATCATCTATTCTATATCCAAAAACCTGCAAATCACCGTGCATAGCATTTATCGGAATTGCCACTTTATCGCCAACTGCAAAAGGTGCATTGTTTTGCACTTCGATTGTTTTTACACTTGGTGCCCCTGGATATTTGTTTACCGTTTCGAAAACATAATCAAAACGACGTCTTAGATTATCTAAAACGCGTTGATGTCCATAAATTGGAATTTCTCCCTGTCTAAAATTAAACGGGCGGATATCATCTAAACCAGCAGTATGATCTGCATGTTCGTGCGTAAAGAGAATTGCATCCAATTTTTGGCATCCGCAAGAAAGCATTTGCTGCCTGAAATCGGGACCGCAATCTATTACATAAGAATGCTCACCCCATGTTATCCAAATGGATACACGAAGCCTTTTATCCTTAGCATCAGTGCTTTTGCAAACGGGATGATCGATTCCGATAATTGGAATACCTTGAGAAGTGCCTGTACCTAAAAAATAAACCTTCAATTGAACTTAATTTTTTTACAAAAATAGGATTATTTCTCTTTCATTAGAAGCCTAATTTACTAACTTTGTAACAAATCTATTTAAAACAAAATGGGTACAGAAATAAAACTCAAGGGTGACAAGGTCATCGAACAGATTCCTTCTATAAAAGAC
Source organism: Flavobacterium tyrosinilyticum (assembly GCF_023656565.1). Taxonomy (GTDB): domain Bacteria; phylum Bacteroidota; class Bacteroidia; order Flavobacteriales; family Flavobacteriaceae; genus Flavobacterium; species Flavobacterium tyrosinilyticum. The sequence continues at coordinate 504,484 of NZ_JAMOKG010000002.1, read as the reverse complement.
AAAGCGTTACGCATTAATTTAAACGAAAATATTTACGGAACATTTGCTGAGATTGGCGCTGGACAAGAGACAGTTAGACACTTTTTCAGATCAGGAGGTTCGTCGGGAACTATTGCAAAAGCGATGTCTGCCTATGATAAAGATTTTAGTGATGCCATTTATGGGACTGAAAGCGACGGAAGATATGTTACTGAAGAGCGACTGAAAAAAATGCTTACACATGAAGGGCAAATCATCGAAGAGCGTCTAAGTCGTGAAAAACACCCTACAAAACTTTTTTTTAGCTACGCTAATACTGTTGCCACAATAGATTTTGCCAAACAATTTAAAGGTCACGGCTGGGTCGGAATTAGATATCAAATTGAACCAGACGAAGCGTATAACGAAATTATCTTACATATTCGTTTTAAAGAAACTGATGCTAGATTACAACAAGAAACACTTGGGATTTTAGGAGTTAACTTAATTTACGGTGCTTTTTACAAATACAATGATCCAAAACGATTACTTCGTTACTTATACGATCACTTAGATAAAGATCAATTAGAGATCGATACCATTAACTTTTCTGGACCTCGTTTTGCCGATGTAGACAACCGTTTAATCAGTTTGCAATTGGTTAAAAACGGAATGACAGATGCCGTAATGTTTAATCCTGAAGGAAAAAACATTCTGCCAGCAGCTATCTTATACAAAAAGAACCTTTTAGCCTTAAGAGGAAGTTTCCGTCCGGTTACTAAAGTAAATATGGACATGTATGAGAAATCATTAGAAATGTTTCTCAAAGAAAATAAAGTTGAAAAAAATAACACTCTGGTTGTTTTTGAAATCACTCTTTCGAATTTACGTTCTGACGGTGAGATTGACGAGCGTGACTTTATGGACAGAGCCGAATTACTTTGTTCTCTTGGCCAAACGGTTATGATTTCGAATTTCCAAGAATACTATAAAGTTGTAGAATACTTCGCCAATTACACCAAAGCTCGTATGGGATTAGCGATGGGCGTAAACAACTTAGTTGATATTTTTGACGAGAAGTATTACCGCCATTTAAGTGGTGGAATCCTAGAAGCTTTCGGTAAATTATTCTATCGTGATATGAAAGTATTCTTATACCCTATGTTAGATGAAGATGGCTCATTAATGAATTCGAACAACTTGAAGGTTCATCCTAGAATGAAAGAATTATATAAATTCTTTAAATTCAACGGAAAAGTGGTTGATATTGAAGATTACGATCCGAATATCTTGGATGTTTTCTCTAGAGAAATCCTAAAAATGATCAATCAAGGTAAACCTGGATGGGAACCAATGCTTCCTCCTGGAATTCCTGAAATTATAAAAGAACATCACCTTTTTGGATATCATCCACAGAAAGAATTAGAACAAAATACATAATAAAAAAAGTCCCTTTATTGGGACTTTTTTTTGTTTCAAGTTTCAGGTTTCAGGTTATTGTTGGAGCGGGTTTTTTTTTACCGCAAAGTTCGCTAAGTTTTTTCGCAAAGCTCGCAGAGAAATTATATAAAGCTTTGTAAAAGTTTTTTAAGTCCTCAAAGTAATGTAATCTATACTTTTAAGCTTTGAGGACTTAAAAAAAACTTTAATTCAAACTGTAAACCTTTGCAAGCTTTGCGAAAAAACTTAGCGAACTTTGCGTTAAAATTAAGTCACAGCAGGCAACTTGAAACTTGAAACCTGAAACTTGAAACAAAAAAATCTCTATTTCAAAATCTGCGAAGCGTGCTCTTTTGTTTTTACTTTTTCGATTACTTCTTCTATAATTCCTTTTTCGTCGATTACGAAAGTGGTTCTATGAATTCCGTCGTATTCTTTTCCCATGAATTTCTTCGGTCCCCAAACTCCAAATGCATTAATAACCGATTTGTCTTCATCTGCAAGTAAAGGAAATGGCAATTCGTATTTTTCTTTGAATTTTATCTGTGCTTTCTCACTGTCTGCACTAACACCAAGAAGTTCATAATTATTTGCTTGAAAACGGTGAAAATTATCTCTTAGATCACAAGCTTCTGCCGTACAGCCAGGCGTACTTGCTTTTGGATAAAAGAAAACAACTAATTTTTTTCCAACATAATCTGCCAGCTTATGTGTTTTTCCGTCTTGATCTGTTCCTGAAAAATTTGGCGCTTTATCTCCTGCTTTTAATGTTGTCATGCCTTTTTTATTTTAGATTTTTGATTTTAGATTTTTGATTTTAGATTATTCACAAATATAACTCACAACTCTTAACTCATAACTTATAATTCATAACTTTTTTCTGCCCCAGATTGAAGTGAAAACCCCGGAATTATGATAGTCTACATTTTTTGTATTTAAAAAGCGACCGAAGGAAGCTCTTTTAAATACTTAAAAATGTGACTAGCATAATGAGGAGTTGAAACGGAAAGCTGGATTAGGCACATCATTAAAATTATACTATTTTTACAACATTAAAAATACGGAAATGAATAAAGAAGCTCGCGTACAATTTGTTATTGATAAATTAAAAGAACTCTACCCTACTATACCTGTTCCGCTTGACCACAAGGATCCATACACGCTTTTGATTGCTGTTTTATTATCTGCACAATGTACCGATGTTCGTGTAAACCAAATTACACCTTTATTATTTGCAAAAGCCGATAACCCGTATGATATGGTTAAAATGTCAGTAGAAGAGATCAAAGAAATTATTCGTCCGTGCGGTTTATCTCCTATGAAATCTAAAGGCATTTATGGTTTATCTGAGATTTTAATTGAAAAGTATAATGGCGAGGTTCCGCAGAGTTTTGAGGCACTTGAAGCTTTACCTGCTGTTGGACACAAAACGGCAAGTGTAGTAATGTCACAAGCTTTTGGCGTGCCTGCATTTCCTGTAGATACGCATATTCATCGCTTGATGCACAGATGGAATTTATCTAACGGCAAAAATGTAGCGCAGACCGAAAAAGATGCCAAAAGATTATTTCCTAGAGATTTATGGAACGATTTACACTTGCAAATTATATGGTATGGCCGAGAATATTCACCCGCTAGAGGTTGGAATCTTGAAAAAGATATTATAACGAAAACTGTAGGTAAAAAATCTCTAATTGAAGAGATGGAAAAAACAGTGTCAAAAAAATAAAGGCGCAAAGATTAAAAACCTCTGCACCTTTGTTACTTTGCAACTTTGCATCTTTTTAAGAAAACTACATTCCTGCTTTTAAAGCATTATATTCTGCATTCATATCAAGCGATCTGTAAACACCTAACAATATTTTTGTAGCATCTGGGTTTTTCGGTTCTAGAACCAATACTTTTTTCAAATACGGAATTGCACTTCGAACAATATCATCTTTCTGAGCATTCAGCTTATCATATTTCTTCATTTCGGCAGGAGTAGTTCCTAATGATGAAATCTCATCTGTCAAATCTTTTTTCATTTGCAACTTCAAATAAGCCAAATTAATATAAGCATCGACATAATTTGGGTCTAGCTCCAGAACATAATTATAAATAGATTCTGCTCTTGGATAATCTTTTTTTTCAAGATAAGCATAAGCTAAATTATTATTTACCTCTATTCTTTTAGAAGGCACAGACTCAGTTCTTGGTTTTTCGTAAAGACCTTGCTGTATCGCAGATTCTCTAGCTTTTGGCGAAATAAAAAGGTCTTCTTCTTTTGTTTTCTTATTTGTGGCAAAGTACAAAACTCCTTTTCCTGAATAATTAATCTTTTTGAGAAGTTCATAGTAAGTCACAGCCGCATTGAAATCTTTGGCATTTATAGATGAAGATGCCGCATTGTATAAGTTTATGGTATCTTTTTTATCAAACAAATATACCTTGTAACTTTTTTCGGCGCTTTCTTTGTATTTTTCGGCTTTAAAATCTGCCATTGCGCCATTTACCAGACTAGCTTTCATGTCTTTTAAAGCCATATTAGCTTTAATTGTCCACTTAAATTTTCCTGATTCGTTCTCGTATAAGAAAACGTCTTGATACGATTGGGATGCCAATGTAAAATTGTTTGCTGCGTCTATGTTTTTTACAGCCAAATCTTTTAAGACATTACCTTTTAAGAAATAGTAATCAGATTTGTCTTCATCAGAAGCATTAAGAATAAGGTATTCTGTTTTAGTTAAAATAGCCAAAGCATCTTGACTATTTCCTTTATCAAATAAAGACTGCGCTTCCTTAATTTTGTCTTTTTGGGCAAATGCGCCAATGCTCATCAATAATAAGCACGACAACACTTTAATGTTCTCTTTCATTTTTACGGTTAAGTTTTGGTGATTAAATGATTTTCTTAGTTCTTTTGAGGCATAATAAAGAGATAATTAAATTGGTTTAAAATTATCTTATTACCATTTTTGAGCAAACATTTTCTGGTCCAAATATTTTCTCAAAAATCAAATGAGCATCAAACTTAACAAAATAAAGCAGGGTAGTTTTTCTTCATAAACGATCTGTTTTGGGGGTTAAATATTTAATTTTTAATGTTTATTTTCTAATTCTTATCTTAAACAACTTTTCAATACGAATAACACTTCACAAAAGCATTTTATTCGAATAAAAAGTTAGTTTTTTAACTAAAATAGAATTAAAAACCAAATAAACATATAAATTCTCATCAAATTTTTAAATTTTAACAAAAAGAGGAGAAAAATGATGTAAAAACCTTATGTTTTTATATCAAAAAAGAGTAGAAATAAAAAAACTCACTACCTGTATATTAAATATACAAACAGTGAGCTCTTAAACCAAAACGACCATTTGGTTTATTTTGATAAACATCCGACAGAACCAGTGGGCTGTTTAGTTAGCTATAATCTCAAAATTTTTATCCTCAATCTTAACTACAGTCAAGGCTCTTGAATAATTCAATAAAAAAGAAACAACTTCTTTTTTAGGTTTAAGATTTTTAGAAGCTAATGCTTTTTTTGAGTAAATTTTCCCCATACTATCAGACTATTTTATACTAATATAACGGGCTTATTATCAAAATAGTATTAGTTGGTTAAAATAATTTGATGTTTATCTATTATTTTTCTCAAATTCATTAGTGCATAACGCATTCTTCCTAATGCTGTATTGATGCTAACGCCTGTTACTTCAGAGATTTCTTTGAAGCTCATATCTTGATACATACGCATTACAAGCACTTCCTTTTGGTCTTCTGGAAGCTCTTCTATTAGCTTTTTCAAATCAAGTTCTACTTGATCTACAATCATTTTACCTTCAATTGTCAAGGTATCGTCTGACATAATAGAGAAGATAGAAAACTCTTCTGTCTCTCTGTACATCGGCATTTTCTTTGTCTTGCGAAAATGATCTACAATTAAATTATGAGAAATACGCATAACCCAAGGCAAAAATTTACCTTCTTCGTTGTACGAATTACTTTTTAAAGTTTTAATTACTTTAATAAATGTATCTTGAAAAATATCATTTGAAATATCTCTATCAGCTATCTTAGAATATATAAATCCATATATCTTAGACTCGTGCCTTTTTATTAATGTTGCAAGTGCAGCTTCACTACCGTCAACATAATTTTTTACTAATAGAGCGTCTGGAGTATGCAGATCAGCCATAATAACTACTTTTTTTAGTTTTAATTTTAAAATTTGGAGTATTTTCTAAAAAGTAGTTTTCTTATATAGGCGTTTCTTTTTTATAGGTTATGTTAATATTGTGACCAAATTTAACAAATTTTAGTTTTAAAAAGCAAATAAAATCATTAATAATTATTAGTAAAACTTTTATTAATGTACCATAAACATAAAATTTACGTACAAACAGCTAAAAATTCATAAAACGAAAGAGGCTTAAAAGCGTTAAAAAACACATCTAAACACCTCAATATTAACGAGATAATATTTACTTATTCATTCAAATCAAAATTCAAATTACAATTTTTTCCCGAAATAAACAGACAATCGTTTAATATTTTTTTGCAGAACAATTTATTTTCATGCAAAAAGCATCTTTTTTAAGTTAAAAATGGGTTCAAAAAAGAATCCTAAAAGATTAAAATAGTTAAGATTTGGAACTAAATCCTTAACTAAATCCAATTCAAAATTGATTACTTTTGTAAAAATTGACTTTTTTATGCAAATTGACCTTTCTAAAATAGATCCAAAATCAAATATTATAATTAAAGGAGCTCAGGTACATAATTTAAAAAATGTAGATGTAGTTATTCCAAGAAATAAACTGGTTGTTATTACAGGTCTTTCAGGATCAGGAAAATCGAGTTTAGCTTTTGACACTTTATATGCCGAAGGACAAAGACGTTACGTAGAAAGTTTATCCTCTTATGCGCGTCAGTTTTTAGGCCGTTTAGACAAACCGAAGGTAGAATACATTAAAGGTATTGCTCCTGCAATTGCTATTGAGCAAAAAGTAAATACAACCAACGCCCGTTCGACTGTAGGAACTTCTACAGAAATTTACGACTACATCAAACTTTTGTTTGCGAGAATCGGACGCACCTACTCTCCTATTTCTGGGCAGGAAGTCAAAAAAAATACCGTTACAGATGTTATTTCCGACGTTAAAAGTCTTCCACTCGATAGCAGATGGCTTCTTCTTGCTCCTATTCATCTTGAAGAAGGCAGACAATTAGAAGATAAACTAAAAGTCCTTTTACAGCAAGGTTTTGCCCGTATCTTGGTTGATAATGAAATGGTTCGTTTAGATGAATTTTCAGCTTCAGATTTACATCAATTAGACAATAAAGATATTTTATTGATCATTGATCGTATTGTTGTAAAAGAGGAAGAAGAATTTTATAACCGTCTGGCTGACGCTGTACAAACTGCTTTTTTTGAAGGAAAAGGAATTTGTTACCTTCAAGAATTAAATGCAGAAAAGAGATTTTCTTATTCTAATAATTTTGAGCTTGACGGAATGACTTTCCTGGAGCCAAATGTGCATTTATTCAGTTTCAACAATCCGTATGGAGCTTGCCCTGTTTGTGAAGGTTATGGAAATATAATTGGCATTGATGCTGATCTGGTTGTTCCGAACACTTCATTATCCATTTATGAAAGTGCGATTTATCCATGGCGCGGCGAAAGCATGAGCTGGTACAAAGATGAATTGGTTAAACATGCTTATAAATTTGATTTCCCAATTCACAAACCTTATTTTCAATTAACAGACGAACAGAAAGATTTAATTTGGACTGGAAATCAGTATTTTCAAGGACTTAATGATTTCTTCAAGGAATTGGAAGAAAAAAATTACAAGATTCAAAATCGTGTAATGCTATCTCGTTACCGCGGAAAAACAAAATGTCATGTTTGTAAAGGAAAACGTCTGCGCGAAGAAGCATCTTACGTAAAAATAAACGGAAAAACGGTTTCTGACTTGGTAGATTTACCGATTAAGCATTTGGTTACTTTCTTCAAAAACATTGAATTAAATCAGTACAAACAGCAAATCGCTAAACGTTTGATGGTCGAAATCAATAATCGTTTATCTTTCTTAACCGAAGTTGGATTGGATTATCTTACTTTAAATAGAAATTCTGCTACACTTTCTGGAGGAGAATCGCAGCGTATTAATCTAGCGACTTCGCTTGGAAGCAGTTTGGTTGGATCGATGTATATTTTGGATGAGCCAAGTATTGGTCTTCATCCAAAAGATTCAGAAAGGCTGATCAAAGTATTGCTTTCTCTTCGTGATCTTGGCAACACCGTAATTGTGGTTGAACATGACGAAGATATTATGAAAGCTGCCGATATGATTATTGATATTGGTCCCGAAGCTGGAACTTTTGGAGGAAAATTGGTTGCACAAGGAACTTATGATGAGATTTTAAAATCTGATTCTTTGACCGCAAAATATTTAAATGGCGATTTAGAAATTTCTGTTCCAAAGAAGAGAAGAAAATTTAAAAATCATATTGACATTATTGGCGCACGCGAAAATAACTTAAAGAATATTAATGTTACTTTTCCACTAGATGTTCTAACTGTTGTTACAGGAGTTTCTGGAAGCGGAAAAAGTACTTTGATTAAGAAAATTTTGTTTCCGGCCGTACAGAAAAAACTAGAAAGCGCCTCTGAAAAAGCAGGACAATTTACTGAAATTTCTGGATCTTTTTCGCAAATTAAACATATTGAGTATGTAGATCAAAATCCGATTGGAAGAAGTTCAAGATCAAATCCAGTTACCTATATCAAAGCATATGATGATATTCGTGATTTGTATGCTAAAGAAAAATTATCAAAAATAAGAGGTTATCAGGCGAAACACTTCTCTTTTAATGTTGACGGAGGACGATGCGAAACTTGTAAAGGTGAAGGCTCTATAAATGTCGAAATGGTCTTTATGGCCGATGTTTCTCTGCCTTGTGAAACTTGTGGCGGAAAACGATTTAAAAAAGAGATTCTAGAAGTTACTTTTGACAATCAAAACATCAATGACATTCTTACCATGACAATTGACGATGCGATTGCCTTTTTCGAAAAAAATAAACAGGCTAAAATCACTCAAAAATTGCAGCCTTTACAAGATGTGGGTTTAGGATATGTTCAATTAGGACAATCTTCTTCTACACTTTCTGGTGGAGAAGCACAGCGTATTAAATTGGCTTCCTTTTTAGTTAAAGGAGCAACAAAAGACAAGGCCTTGTTCGTATTTGATGAGCCAACAACCGGTCTTCATTTTCATGACATTAAAAAACTTTTAGCTTCTTTTGATGCTTTAATAGATAAAGGACATTCGATAATTGTAATCGAACACAACCTTGACTTAATAAAATGTGCCGATTGGATACTTGATTTAGGCCCAGAAGGCGGAGAAAATGGAGGGCATTTATTAGCATCTGGAACTCCTGAAGAGATTGTAAAAGTAAAAGAATCGGTGACGGGAGTTTACTTAAAAGACAAATTATAAATCTTACCCGCTTTTAAATAACAAAGCCATAAATGCAATTGATTAGTTTGCATTTATGGCTTTATATTTTATTTCTCGTTTTTTTAATATTCTTATGCTACCAAACATCTTTCCTCAAAAGGAAGACCATCTTCGTCAATAGCTACTAAAATCTTTTTTTGTTTTGAAGCTTCAAAGGTTAAATACAGCCACGCAAATGACCATAAACCTAGAGTTAAACAAAAAATCAAAAAATTTAAACTGTGATTAACTACTTTTCCTCCTTTTGATAAGACTGCGAAAAGCAATTCATCATTTCTTTCTTCTAAAGTAAATCCATTATGAACTTTGTTTGAAATCATATTAGAAAATACTTGCATGCTTTGTTCCGGGCTGAGATGATTGTACTTCATAATTTCTAATCTACAATTAATTCTGGTTACACTTTTATTCGTAATTTCCTGCAAAAATACTTAATTCTAAAAAATAAAAAAACACTTATATTTAATCATTTTATTAGAAAAAAAACTGCAATTAAGGGAAAGTAGTGCTAAACTTTCATGTTAAAGTTAATTTTTATTCAATTAATTACAAAGTATTCAAGTGTTAAAGTTTTAAATTTAATCACTTGCTATCAATTATTTAACCTTTATTTTTAAAATTAAAAACAGGAGCTTCGTAATCTTCTTTTAAATAATTAGGCGGAATTGTAGTGGTATTCCCGTCTCGTAGAGCACCATAATGTGGTGACATAATCTCTATACCAGCAGTATTAAAAGAATCCTGAATATTCTGATGAAGCGAGGAATAAATACGAGGCTGTTTTGTAGGTTCTTTTGTATAAACATTAATCTGATATGAAACATAAAAATCATCGAGACTCGTTTGCAGAACAAACGGTTTTGGCTCTTTTTCTATCATTTCAGTATTTAGAGCCGCATCTATCAGAGCGGCATATATATCTTTCCAAGGAACATCATATCCAATTGTTACTGTTGTATGAATTAACAATCCGTTTGTGGACTGATTTGTGTTTGCTGAATAATTGGTAGAAGTACTCGATAAAACGGTAGCATTTGGAATCGTAATATCTTCAAATTTTGGCGTTCTAATTCTGGTAACCAAGGCAGTTTTTTCAATTACTTCTCCGCTTACCTCTCCAATTTTAATATAATCCCCAATTTTAAATGGACGCATGTATGTAATAACCAAACCTGCAACCATATTCGCAATGGCATTGGAAGAACCAAGCGAGAATAATACTCCGACAAATACCGAAACTCCCTTGAAAATAGGCGAATCTGAACCTGGCAAATACGGAAAAATTATTACCAGCATGAAAGCGTACATTAGAAGCCTGATGATATTAAATGTCGGTAATGCCCAATCACTATAAAAACCATCAATTTTAATGTTTTCTGATTTTATTTCATAAAAGAAAAACTTAATTACCTTAAGTGAGTATTTAAAAATAATGATAATTACTATGATAGTAAATAGGCTTGGAAGAAAACCAACAAATCCCATAAAAGCAGATTTTGCTGGCGTCAAAATCCATTTTAGCAATGTTGTAGTATAATCTTTTGTCGCTGGAAAAATACTGAACAAGACAGGAAGCGACAGATAAACAATTAAAATAAGCGTTATAATTTTTACAAAACCAAAAAACCGAAGCAATAAAGACTGCTGTTTTCCTGGAGATAATATCTTAATTGAATTGTAACTTACCCCTTTAAAATATTTTGCCCTGTTTTTTACGATATAACCTTTTATATAATTGAAGACTTTCGATATCAAAAATAAAACCAATCCAATTATAAGAGTCAATAGCACCGTGTAACCAATTCGCTTAGGAAGTTGTGAATAGTTTTCATTCTGATAAATTATTGCACTTTTAATCTTACCCAGATTACGCTTGGCAATATTCTCTACAGTACTATTTTCTGCTTTTGCATCAGCATCAAAAACAGACATGATAACCAGATCGCTTTGGTAAATAATATCCATAGAAGCATCTGAAGGAACAATCTTTATAGAATCTTTTTCAAAAAAAGATTCGTTATAAAGTCTTTTAATTTTATTGGCAATATATTCTGCCCGTTCTTTTGCAGAAAAAGAACCTACATTATGATATACTAGAAAAAGTGTATCGTTAAAAGGCTTTACAGGATAACCTTTTAATTTTACTGTCACTGCTTCTTTTTCAGAATTTTTCAGATTTTTGGTCTGGGCCATTACTGAAAAAGAAAACAAAACAAAAAAGAAAGCTAATAAACTGAGTACTTTTATTTTCATATTCTATTAGAAATAAATTAGTTATCCTTTCTAACAAATATAAAAACAAAAAAGATACGATTTTTAAATTACCTTCTTTTTTACAGAAAAATCAGATCAAATTTTAAAACCTAATTTTTTGAAAATTGAATCAATAACATTATTAATATCTGGTGAAATCTTAAACTTATAATTCAAGTACAGATATAAAATAGTTACTAATATTGATTTTAAAGCAATACTGATTAATTGAAAAAATGGGAATTCCCAGAAATAAAACAATAAAAACAATGCAAAGGTTAGGAGCATCGAATGAATAGTCTGTTTTGTAAAAGGGTATAAATGAAGTTTTTTCACCACAAAAAGCAGTTTTGCCAAACTATATAAAGTAATCGATAAAAGTGTTGCAAAGGCAGAACCAAAAATCCCGAAAATCGGAATAAATATCATGTTTAGAATTACAGTTAGAACAACAAGCATTAATCCTAAATACAATACCATACGGTAATATTTGGTATTAAAAATAATAGCATTATTATTGCCTAAAATCAAGTCAAAATACTTAGAAAGACCAATCATAAATACAACTGAAATACCTCCGCTGTACTCTTTTGGAACCAATTCATACAATTGATGAATGTTCACAAAAATACACAGCATTACAAATCCGCCGACGATCTGTAAGTTAATTGACGTCTTTTTGTACAGTAGATTTAATTCATCGTGTTTGTTTTCATGCATTAACTTTGCTGTGATCGGATACACAATCTGATGCATGGCACGGCTCGGCACCGAAATAACCAAAGCGATATAAGTAGCGACTGAATAATATGCAATATTTTCAATCTTCATGTATTGATTCAGCATCAGCTTATCTCCATCTAGAAGCAAATTGGCAACGCTTCCTGACAAGATAATATAAAAAGTATACTCCATTACACTTTTTACATTTTCTGGTATTGTAATCTGGAAATTAGGCTTTTTAATGTAAAATGCATAAAACATTGTGACAATAAAAGCCAGAAAATAAATACCTGCCGTTACATAAACAAACTCAACCAAACTGATCCAGTTGAAATACAATCCGATCAAAGCAAATGTAGAAAGCAATCTTAAGCCAACTTCCTTTATAAAATTTCCAAAAACAGAATGCATATGCACTCTCGCCCAAGCGTAAAATATCTCGAAATAGGCCATGCATATTCCAATAAACGGAATAAGGAGCATGAACTCACGAACAACTGGGTTCTCTTTAGAAACAAAATCGGTTATATCGTCGTAGAAGAAGATGCCGATAAGTCCTAACGGAATACACATTAAAATGGGAAACAGTGCTGTAAAAGACAAAAACTGCTCTCTTTCTTCTTCTGTTTCATACTGCGAATAAAATTTTACAAGCGTATTCTGCATTCCGATTGCAAACAAAGGCATAATTACGTTTGCTGCGGATGTAACATAATTAGTTAATGCATAATAAGTTGCCCCAAGAAAAACGGGATAAAGGTATAATGTATTAATGGCTCCGATACCAAAACCAATGTATGTAATTATAGTGTTTTTAAAAGACTGATTTAAGACAATACCCATTTCTTGAGTTTAGATTGTATTTTATTTTTAAATGATTATCCTCTAATCAGCTGTGCTAATTGTTTGGTTAGGTTTTTTCTTGAATATTGCTGTAAACCAATTCCATGCGATTGTAATTTCCCTTCCAAAAACTGATTAAAAAAGTCCAAAATTACACTTTTTAATTTCGCTTTCTCAGAATAATCAAAAAATACTCCTGTATTGGTCTGCGTAACGATATCGGCAAAGTCTGAACCTTGAGGCCCAATAGCGATTATTGGACGGTTTGAGACCATATATTCGAACAATTTCCCTGGAATAATGCTTTTAGTATCTTCAGAATTAATTTCTATTAAAAGCAAAACCTGAGATTTTCGTTGATGCGCAACGGCTTCTTTGTGAGAAACGTAACCCACCAAATTCAAATAATCATTTAACTGATTTTCTTGAATAGCATCTAGAACTTCTTGGCTTACTGCTCCAATTAATTTTATTTCTAAATGTGTCTTAAATTCTGGAACTTCTTGCAACAACTCAACTAAAACTTCCCATAAAAATGGCGGATTTCTATCGGACAAAAATGAACCGATATGGGCTAAAGTGAATTTAGTGTCTAGCGTCTGTTTTTCGACAGTTTCAACATCATAACCGTTTGTAATTACCGTAATTGGCTTATTGGTAATAGCCTCAAATTCAGCTTTTGTAGTTTTGCTTGTTACAATGATTTCGTCTGCAGAATTAAGCACTTTGCGTTCTAAGTTCTTATGTTCTTTTTCGGCATAAGAAGATAAACGAAGCGCTTTGTGATACCCAATTGTCGTCCAAGGATCACGGAAATCGGCAAACCATTTTACTTTTAATTTCTGTTGTAATTCTAAACCAATTAAGTGTAAACTGTGTGGCGGTCCAGAAGTTACAATGGTATCAATATTATTTTCCTTAATGTATTTTTCTAAATAAGAAACGGATGGTTTTACCCAAAACACACGTGCATCTGGAATAAAAAGATTTCCTCTAACCCAAAGAAATGTTTTATCCAGAAAAGTTTGTTTTTTCTTTTGCGGAAAAATCCCAGAACTGATTTTCTTGGTTTTATTTTTTGAAAAAATAGAAGCCAATTGATATGGCTCCCAAATTTTATTCTTTAGAACGATTACTTTATCTGATATTTCACTTACCAAACCTTCATCAACAATTGGATAAGTCGGGTTTTCTGGAACATAAACTATTGGCTGAACATCAAATTCTGGCAGATATTTTACAAATTTTAGCCAACGTTGTACACCAGGCCCCCCCGCAGGTGGAAAATAATAGGTAATTATTAAAAGTTTTTTTTGTTCCATATTTAAATTACACAGAGATTCACAAAGTCAACACTGAGTATCGCAAAGATTTTTTTTTTAATTATTTTGAGTATCTCTGTGACTTTTTTGCGAATCTTTGCGGTAGAATTTCTCAAAATAAATCCCTCCAGCTAAAAGCAATAGCATTCCAATTGAGCTTATTAACGTAATGGTTCCTCCAGTTTTAATAATCTGAGGCTCGAATTTAAATTCAATAGTATGTTTTCCTGCAGGGATTTCCATAGCTCTTAAAACATAATCAACAGGGAAATGATCTGTCAATTTTCCATCAATATAAGCGTTCCAGCCATTTTTATAATACATTTCAGAGAAAACAGCTAAACCGTCTCCATTATTTTCTGATTTGTATTTGATATAATTTGGCTTATAAGTAACAACTTTAATTGTTCCTGTTGTATCAAAAGCTTTCTTTAATCTCGCATTTTGGAATTTACTTTCATGCTCGTGAACATTGAAAACTGCTACTTTTTTGGTATCCAAAGTATTCAACGCTTTCATTACATCGTCAGGTTTGTTTACCAGTTTTACCGATTCTACAAACCAAGCATTTCCATTAGCATCTGGATTAACAGCAGGAATTTGATTTCCGTCTTTATCCACTTGAATTACATACTTAACATTCAACATATTAAGCACTTCCAGATTATTTTTAGCGATTTGGTAATCGTACAATTGCTGCATTCTTCTTGGTCTTACAGCACTATAACCTCCAATAGTTTTATGGAAGTATGAAGATCTTCCTTGCAATTGCCCTTGAAGATCAAATACACGGTAAACTGAAGTATCTTTTAAAATTTGTGCATCTGCCTGCGTTTCTTGGAAAGGAGCCGCTATCTGAACCGGGCTTACAAAATCTTTGGCAGAAACGTATTTTTTATCTACAAAGAATAAATCAAAAATCATTACTAATCCAACTACAACTAAAGTAGTTGTTTGAGAGAATTTATTCTTTACAAACATCCAAAGCACTACAAATGTCACTATAATTAAGAATCCAGATCTTAGTAAATCTGCATAATACATCGTCATTCTGTCTTCTTTTAAAGCATCAACGAAACCTGGCCCGTAACTTTCTAAGAAATATTGATCACTAGTTCCTGTAAAATGGAAGAAACTTTTAGCTATTAGCAAAATAACAAGTATTCCTAAACCAAAAACGCCTGTTTGCACTAATGCTTTTTGCTGCAATTTTGGCTCATCTTTAGCTTTAAAGAATGATTGTAATCCCATAACGGCTAAAACAGGGAAACATAATTCTAAAATAACCTGAATTGAAGATACAGCTCTAAATTTATCGTAAAGAGGAACATATTCTATAAAAAAGTTGGTCAATAAAGAGAAGTTTTTCCCCCAAGAAAGCACCAAAGTAAAAAGTGCTCCGGTAAGAAAAACATATTTAATCTTTCTTTCGTCTATAAATAAAGCTAAAACTGCTAAAAAGAAAACTACAGCTCCAATATAAGCTGGTGCAGAAACGATTGGCTGATCTCCCCAATACGTTGGCATTCCAGAAACAAAATCCTGAGCTTGAGATGCAGGAACTCCCTGCTCAAGCATAAATGCATACATGCGGCTATCTGTACCCACGTTTTCGTGACTTGAACCTCCAAAAATTCTTGGTGCAATTAAATTTAAACTTTCTGCAATACCATAACTATATTCTGTAATATAATCTGTAGTCATAGAAGCAGTCGTTTCATTTTTAGATCCGTCTGGATTAAAAGTCAACTCGCTTTTATCTCTGATACTGTATTTAGCATATTCGTTGGTTGCCATTAAATTACCTGCATTGGCACCTAAGGCAAAAATCCCTGCAACTAATAAAACTCCACAAGAAATTAGAAGTCCTTTAAAATCTTTTTCTTTAATAAAATTGTAAGCATAATAACCTGAAAGTATCAATAAGAAAATCAATAAATAATAGGTCATTTGGAAGTGATTGGCACTAATTTCTAGTGCTACGGCAAACATGGTGAGCAGACCTCCCTTAATGTACTTCTTCTGAAAGACGAGTATAAAACCAGCAATCACTAAAGGCATATAGGCAATAGCATGCGCTTTAGCATTATGCCCAACCCCTAAAATAATGATCATATAAGTAGATAAACCAAAGGCAATTGAACCTATAAAGGCTTTTAAAGGATCTGTTTTTAAAACCAATAATAAGCCATAAAAACCAAGGAAATATAAAAATAAGTAATCTGCAGGACGCGGAAGAAAACGCAGTACGTCATCAACTTTACCAATAAAATCGTTCGGATAATTTGCTCCAAGCTGATAGGTTGGCATACCTCCAAAAGCAGAGTTTGTCCAATAAGGTTCAGCATTTTCCGTTGCTCTAAAATCGTTTTGCTCTTTTGCCATTCCGGTGTATTGAGCAATATCAGACTGGAAGATTTGTTTTCCTTGCAGAACTGGATAAAAATAAATTAACGAAACAAAAATAAAGCCCAAGATAACAAGGGCATGCGGATAGAACTTATTTACTATTTTCAATTTTGGCTAGTTTGGGTTAAAATGAATCCTAAATTTTCAGGACACAAATCTAATCTATTTCTTCGTAATCAACATACTCTCCCACTTTTTTGGTTTCGCGAGGGTTTTTAGCATTAGCGGTATTAATGATTATTTCATCATTATTATTTGTATATTGTTTGTTCTGATACGTATTGCTTTGATTATACTGCTGTTGCTGTCTTTGAAAATTTTCACTAGCATTTTCTACCGCCTTTTTTACCAATACTGGCAAAAAGATTCTAGCTAAAAATTTAAAAATGTAATAAAAAGCTATAACCCACATGATGGTCTTAAACAAACCTGAAAATGATGCTTCTTGCATAACTATATATTTTTTTCCAAAATTAATAAATCCATTCCTTAAAAATAAAATATGAATCTTAAATAAATAATAAAATATGTACATTTGAAATGCGTTATTATTTTTTAATCCAAAAAAAATTATATGTCCAAAATTAAAAACTTACTTGCCCCGGTACTTTTTTTTATTCCACAACTGTTTTTTGCACAATACACTGATGTTATTAATTCCAACCGCCCAGGAGAAACCATGTCAGCATATGCTGTCGGAAAATCTGTAATTCAGGCCGAACTTGGTGTTTATGGCATTAAAGAAAAACACGATTTATTAGATTATGATGCCAGCGGATTTGGTACAGATTTAACCCTAAGATATGGCGCTTTTTTAGAACAGCTAGAGTTTGTTGTAGATTTACAATATCAGACAGAAAACTTTGATACTCCGTATACTAGTTACAAAAAGAATAATTTCAGACAAACGGTTTTAGGAGCTAAATATCTTATTTATGATCCATACAAAAACTATAAGAGAGAAGTAAACATTTACAGCTATAGAGCCAATCGTAATTTTCAATGGCGCGAATTAATTCCAGCGGTTTCGGTTTTTGCTGGAGCTAATTTTGTTGGCGCAAATAATCCTTACTATTTTTCTCCAGATGGCGAAATTTCACCTAAAGTTTCGTTGATCACGCAAAACTTGCTAGGAGGCGGATCTTGGGTGTTTGTAACTAATATTTTTGCAGATTATATCAGTACAGACTATCCAAGTTACGGATATATATTAACTTTGACGCACGGATTCAATGATAGATGGTCTGGTTTTATTGAAAACCAAGGACATAAAAGTGATTTTTATAGCGATTCAATCCTTCGTGCAGGAGCTGCTTTTTTGCTGTCTTCGAATATGCAGGTTGATGCTTCTATAAGCACAAATTTCAAAAACACACCATCTATTGTATATGGAGGCGTTGGTGTATCATGGCGTTATGACGGATGGTACAAAGAAAAACAAATTGAAAACAAAGCGGCAGATAGAGCTAAAAAGAATCCTGACAACGAGAAAAAAGTTGATTATCAGGAAAAAGAAAGAAAACGTAAAGCAAAATACGAATAAAACATACATAACTAGATCCTTTTTAAGGACTATTAATACCACCTAATGATTACAATTAAAGAAGCCAAAAGCAAGAAAGAATTAACCGAATACATCAAATTTCCTTTCTCATTATACAAGGATAATCCGTATTGGGTACCACCTATTATTTCAGATGAGTTGGAATCTTTTGACAAAACCAAAAATCCTGCATTTGATAATGCTGAAGCTTATTTTTATCTAGCATACAGAGACAATAAAATTGTTGGGCGTATTACTGCCATTATCAATTGGTCTGAAGTAAATAATCAGCATAAAAGAAAAGTTCGCTTTGGATGGTTTGATGTAATTGATGATATTGAAGTCACAAAAGCTCTGCTCGAAAAAGTCTATGAATTAGGAAGAAAACACAACTTAGAGCATGCTGAAGGCCCAATGGGATTCTCGAATCTAGATAAAGTTGGTGTTCTTACTGAAGGTTT
This sequence comes from Flavobacterium tyrosinilyticum, assembly GCF_023656565.1. Lineage (GTDB taxonomy): Bacteria > Bacteroidota > Bacteroidia > Flavobacteriales > Flavobacteriaceae > Flavobacterium > Flavobacterium tyrosinilyticum. Next base: position 486,017 of record NZ_JAMOKG010000002.1, on the reverse strand, counting down.
TGATCAAGTAGGAACCATGATTACATGGTATAATCACGAATATTATGTGAGACATTTTGAGGAATTAGGCTTTCAAGTTGAAAAGCAATATATTGAGAGTATATTTCCTTTTTCTAATGTTAAACCAGAATTCTTTCAAAAGGCGCAAGAGTTAATCAAGAAACGTTACGGATTAAAAGCGCTTAATTTTACCAAAACAAAAGACATTATGCCTCACGTGGACAAAATGTTTGATTTGTTTAACGAATCTTATGAAAAACTTGCCTCGTTTGTAGCCATTTCTGATGTTCAAAAAGAGTATTTTAAAAAGAAATACATCAGCTTCATTAATCCAGAGTACATCAAATTTGTAGTGGATAAAGACGATAATTTGGTTGCTTTCAGCATTGTAATGCCGAGTTTTGTTGAAGCTTTGCAAAAAATAAGAGGGAAATTATTCCCTTTTGGTTTTCTGCAATTATTAAAAGCGAGAAAACACAGTAAAGATGTTGTTTTCTACCTTATCGGAGTTCATCCTGAGTATCAAAATAAAGGGGTAACGGCTATTATTTTTGATGAATATTACAAAACGTTTTCTGCTAAAGGAATCCAAACTTGTATTAGAACTCCAGAATTATTAGAAAATAATGCCATCCATTTGCTTTGGAAAAACTTTAACCCTATTATTCACTGTCAGAGAAAGACTTATTTGAAGAATCTTTAATTTTAGTTTTCAGTCGCAGTCGAAGTTTTCAGTTTCAGAAAATTAACTATAAAAAAAATCCATTCGCCCCCAAACGAATGGATTTTTCACTTTTATAAAACACATCATTACTCAACTTTACAATCTACTTTTACTAAAGTATTTTTTGCATCAAATTTAAGCTTTGATTTATCTTTAAAAGAAACCTTATTATTAGCGGTTACCACATCGCCGTATCCTTCAATAAAAGTTCCGTCTTTTTGCAGAAAAGCAACTTCTCTTACAGATGAAACTCCTTCCGAATTAAAGGTATAATCAGCAATTAAAGTATCACCTTTCATGTTCCCGATTAAGGTTCCTTCGTTTTTATCTTTTCCAACTAGATTATAGCTAAGTTTTCCGTTTACTTCCTGATGAGAGTTAACATTAAAACTCATTTCTATAATACTTCCGTTAAATCGCCAAGCATAACATTGATCTCCCGCAGGCTCTACAAGTTCAGCTTCTTTTGGCGGACTTGGTGTAATTTGTACTGGCTCTATCGTCGTTGTTTCTTTTTTGCAAGAAGCAAAAACCGACAGGGAAAGTACAGCTATTAGTGTTAGTACTTTTTTCATAATTCTTTATTTTTATTTTGTGATTATGACATAAAGTTACCTTAAATAAAAAAAAATCCATTCGTAGAACAAATGGATTTTTTTACATAATTCCCACTTAAGGAAATCTATTTTTCTAAGAACTTACGAAACGTCAACAGTTGTACGTTCAGCAATTTCTTTATAAGTTCCGTTAACTAATTTCTCACGGATCGCTTCAAATGCTGTTAAAGTCTCTTCGATATCGGCTAAAGTATGAGAGGCAGTTGGAATCATTCTTAACAAAATAATTCCTTTTGGAATAACTGGATAAACCACAATAGAAAGGAAAATTCCGTAATTTTCTCTCAAATCGTTTACCATTACCATTGCTTCCGGAATACTTCCTTCTAAGTAAACTGGCGTAATACAAGTATTGGTATCTCCAATGTTAAATCCTTTTTCTTTAAGACCGCTTTGCAATGCATTTACGTTTTCCCAAAGTTTGTCTTTAATTGCAGAAGATTTACGCAATAACTCTAAACGCTTTAAAGAACCAATTGTTTGAATCATTGGTAAAGCTTTAGCAAACATTTGAGAACGTAAATTATATTTCAAGTAATCAATAACTGTTTTATCAGCCGCTACGAAAGCACCAATGTTAGCCATAGATTTTGCAAAAGTAGAGAAGTAAACATCAATTTGATCTTGAACTCCTTGCTCCTCACCTGCTCCAGCACCAGTTTTACCTAAAGTACCAAAACCGTGAGCATCATCTACTAATAATCTGAAATTGTATTTTTTCTTTAATTCAGCAATTTCTTTTAATTTTCCTTGCTGTCCGCGCATTCCGAAAACACCTTCAGTAATAAATAAAATACCTCCGCCTGTTTCTTCTGCCATTTTAGTAGCACGCTGCAGGTTTTTCTCCATACTTTCCAAATCATTGTGTTTGTATGTGAAACGTTTACCCATATGCAAACGAACACCATCAATGATACAAGCATGTGAATCTACATCATAAACAATAATGTCATTTTTAGTAACCAAAGCATCAATGATAGACACCATTCCTTGGTAACCAAAATTTAATAAATAAGCAGATTCTTTCATTACGAACTCTGCTAATTCATTCTCTAATTGTTCGTGGTACGTAGTGTGTCCAGACATCATACGAGCTCCCATCGGATACGCTGCACCAAATTGAATTGCTGCATCAGTATCTGCCTGACGAACTTCTGGATGATTAGCTAAACCTAAATAATCATTTAAACTCCAGTTTAAAATATTTTTTCCGTGAAATTGCATTCTAGGACCCAACTCTCCTTCTAACTTTGGGAAAACATAATAACCTTCTGCTTGAGAAGCCCATTTTCCTAAAGGTCCTTTATTGTCCTGAATTCTTTCGAATAAATCTTTTACCATAATATATGTAGTAATTTTTTTTACTTAATCAGCGAGCAAAAATAATCATTATTAATTTAAAATGAAGAGCCTCAATTATTTTTATTAAAAAATATTCTGCTAGAAAAGAAATATAAGATTTTACATCTATTTATTTAATCTCCAAAAAGCTCTTTAGCTCTGTAATTATGTAAAAACATGATTAATATCATAATAAAGGACAAAGAAGTCTTTTATTTTTGTTTAGAAATTTAAAGCAAAACTAAATCTAAATATATTATGAAAAGAACTAACAAAACCTGGATTAAAACGAGCTTTCTTATCTGCTCTTTATTTACGCTGCTAATTTTAGGAAGCTGCAAAAAAAATGAAGACAAGTCGTATGCAAATATTATGACTGAAGGCGAAATGGATGCCGAACTTACAGCTCCTCCTCATGTTCCTAAACCAGTCGGAAGCAGAACAGCGATGAAACTGAAACTAAACATGGAAATTAAAGAACAAGAAGGAACAATGACTGACGGTGTAAAATATACCTATTGGACATTTGGAGGTTCTGTTCCAGGAAGCTTTATTAGAACTCGCGTTGGCGACGAAGTAGAATTTCACTTAAAAAACCATCCCGATAACAAACTGCCTCACAATATCGATTTACACGCTGTAACTGGCCCGGGAGGTGGAGCAACCTCATCTCTTGTAGCTCCAGGACACGAAAAAGTATTCAGCTTTAAAGTTATAAATCCTGGATTGTATGTTTATCACTGTGCTACTGCTCCTGTGGGAATGCACATTGCAAATGGTATGTACGGATTAATTTTGGTTGAACCAGAAGGCGGACTTCCTCCTGTTGATAAAGAATACTATGTAATGCAGGGTGATTTTTATACTCAAGGCGAATATGGTGCAAAAGGTCTTCAGCCGTTTGACATGAATAAGGCGGTTAAAGAAACTCCTGATTATGTTGTATTTAATGGAAAAGTTGGTGCTTTAACAAATGGTGGTGAATTAACCGCAAAAGTTGGCGAAACTGTTCGTTTGTTTGTTGGAAATGGCGGACCAAATTTAGTTTCTTCTTTTCACGTTATTGGAGAAATATTTGACAATGTGCATGTTGAAGGTGGAAGTACAGTAAATAAAAATGTTCAGACTACTTTAATTCCTGCTGGTGGTGCGGCAATTGTCGATTTTAAAGTAGAAACTCCGGGAACTTTTATTCTGGTTGATCACTCTATTTTTAGAGCATTTAATAAAGGGGCTTTGGGAATGCTTAAAGTTGAAGGAAAAGAAAATAAAAACATTTACTCAGGAACCATTCAAGAGGGTATTTACTTGCCTGAGGGCGGAACAATACAAAAAATGCCTGGAACGGCAGCAACAAAAGTTACTGTTCCGAAACGTACTGCTGAAGAGAAAGTTAAAATTGGTAAAGAAATCTTTGGAACAACATGTTTCGCTTGCCACCAATCTGAAGGACAAGGAATTCCAAGTACTTTTCCTCCTCTAGCAAAATCAGATTATTTAAATGCCGATTCTAAACGTGCAATTAAAACAATTCTTCATGGTTTGACTGGAGAAGTAACCGTTAATGGTAAAAAATACAACAACGTAATGCCTGCTCAGAATTTATCTGATGATGAAATTGCAAATGTATTGACTTACATTTATAATAGCTGGGGTAACAACAAAACAGAAGTCACACCAGAAATGGTTAAAGCTTTAAGATAACAGCAAAACTCCTAGAATGAAAAAATACATTTTCATACTTACAATTTTCTTTTTCTCTGCGGTTAGTGTCATGAAGGCTCAGGAAAAAGGGATGGCATTCATAAAAGAGGGATCTTATGTCCCTCTTTATGGAGCTGTTTCTCAAAAACCTGTTATAGTAAAACCTTTTTACATAGACATTTATCCTGTAACCAATAGTGAGTTTTTAGAATTCGTCAAAAAAAATCCTTCTTATCAAAAATCTAAGATTAAAGGAATTTTCGCTGATAAAAGCTATTTGTCTTATTGGACAACTGATTTTGATTTTGGAAATGCCAATCCTAAATCGCCAGTAACAAGTGTATCTTGGTTTGCAGCAAAAAAGTACTGTGAATGTCAAGGAAAACGATTAGCGACAATGGATGAATGGGAATATGTAGCAATGGCCGACACCAGAAAAGTCGATGCACGGACCAAAAAAGAATTCAACGAATATATTTTGTCTTGGTATGAGAAATCGAGAACGTATGAAAATGAAATTGGAAAAACTTTTAAAAATTATTGGGGAGTTTATGACATGCATGGTTTAGTTTGGGAATGGACTTCTGATTTCAACAGTATCTTTTTATCAGGAGAGTCGAGAAAAGATAAAAGCACCGATAAAAACCTCTTCTGCGGAAGCGGATCTGTAAATGCATCCGATTTAATGGATTATGCCGCATTTATGCGATATGCGTTCAGAGGAAGCTTGAAAGCACAGTATTCTACAAGAAATCTTGGATTTAGATGTGCCAGCACGACAAAACCGAAAATCTAATTTAAAATTATTTTATAATGAAAAAAATAGCATTTGCTTTTCTTCTCTTATTCTCGCTTTACAGTTGCAAAGAGTCTGATAAAAAAGAAGTAAAAGCAGAAACAAAAAAGGAAATCAGCGATTTATCAATTTACAACCTACCTTCTAAATGGACAACACAAGATGGAAAAGATATTGAATTAAAATCACTTAGAGGAAATGTTTTGGTAATGGTGATGATTTATACCAGTTGCAAATCGGCTTGCCCTAGATTAGTTGCCGATATGCGGGATATAGAATCAAAACTGGAGAAAAAGACCAAACAACATGTCAAATTGATTTTGGTTAGTATTGATCCTAATACAGATACGCCCGAAAGATTAAAATCGTTTGCAATTGAAAATAAAATGAATCAAGATCCTTGGATTTTCCTTCGTTCAACTGAAGAAAACACTCGTGAATTTGCAGCAGTTTTAGCTGTCAATTATAAAAAAATCTCTCCGATAGATTTCTCACATTCGAACATTATTAGCGTTTTCAATCCTGAAGGCGAATTAATTTTTCAACAAGAAGGTTTAGGTGTAAATAATGAAAAAACAATTGAAGCAATAAATTTGGAAGCAGGAAAGATATAGATATTTAAATAGGTTAATTAGTAAAAACAAGAGTAGGTTTAGAAATAAATTGACTCTTGTTTTTTATTTAAATCGAACTTCTATCATTAAATTTATGATTTAGAAAAGTTTGACTTCCTGCAAGGTTTCAAAAACCTTGTAGGTATCTAAACATTCAAAAGATAAAGCCTACAAGGTTTTTGAAACCTTGCAGGAAAGAAAATTTATTTTAGATATCATAATCAAAACCAATCCCAAAACCAAAAGAATACTAAAAATCAAAATACTTTGAAAATATCCTAGAATACTTCCTTTTCCAAAAAAGAAAAACCAGCCTTGCAGAAACAATAAAACTTCGGTTGAAATATATCCAAAAATAAAGCACTTCACTCCTATTTTCAATATTGAAGAATCAGCAGAAAGCATTTTATTCTGCAATAGAATTCCAAACAAAAATCCTGTTATAATTCCTAAAGTGGTCAAATGAATAAATCCGATTACAAAATTTCTGATTTGATGTGAAACTTCTGCCAGATTAGGAAAAAGAGTTAGCAATTGAATTCCTACTTTCAAAAACAAAGAACATAATGCCAAACCATAAACTATTTTAGTCGATTTATCTAAAGTACTTTTGAAATGATTTATTTGTGGTTGTAGCATTTTATAGAAATAAATAAAAGCTCCTAATTGCATTAAAACTCCCAAACCATTGATATAACTCAAAATATCATTTTCTATAAACCAGCGAACTGGAAAACAAACTGTCAATAGCGTAGAAACAACCATTAGAAAATAAAACTTCTTAAACTTTACCTCATCAATTTTATTTTGAAATTGTTTTAAAAACAAAGCTAAAATTGCCAGTATAAACCAGCCATTAAATTGAAAATGGAGAAAAAACTGAATCGCAATTTGATAAAAAGCGCTTTGTTTTCCTAACGTGCTTACAGCTGGTCCGAGGCACCAAACTCCACAAGTTGACAAAATCATAAATAGAATCGAAACCGACAAAAGTCTTTGCGATGGAGATTTATCTCTTAAACTATCTTTCCAAACCAAACGGCAAAAAACATAACTGAGTAAAATATGCATTGTCGAAAAAATAATGGAAAACAAAGCATAGCCCTGAATTGGAAAAGCGATCATCATTCCAATAACAGAAAATTCTGTCAGCCAAAATAAACGATTATAAATAGGTTTCTGCCTTTTTTCTTTCGGAATAAAAAAATGAACAATTAAAAAATAAACGATCAAATAAACCCAGCCTAACATGGCAACATGCGAATGTGCATGAAGCAGAAAACTATAGTTTAGAAAATCTAAAGAAAACAAATACATAAACCGCATTAACAATCCGAACACGCAAGCAATCAGAAAATTAAAAAAACAGCACAGTATCCACGTTTTTTGAGAATTCATATTGCAACTTTTTAAAAATAAAAACATCGATAATTATCATATTAGGAGATTATTACCGATGTTTTTTCAACTATTAAAATTAACCTTTTATTCTACTTCAACAAAGTCTTTTTCTAAAGCCACAGCTTTTGGAAACAAAATATTATTTTCCAAATGAATGTGTTTATGCAAATCTGCTTCAAACTCTTTTAGCATTGCAAAAGTTACTCTGTAAGTTGTGCAAGCATCTGCTGGTGGAGTGTAATTATCTGTCAACGCAGCTATTTCTCTAAATCGCTCGCCTTCATTATCGTGTTCGTGCATCATCATAGCAATCGGATTTGAAACTGTCCCGAAAGATGGCTGAGATAAAATTCCGTCAGACTCTTTTGTTTTCACCATTCTTTTTACAAATGGAAACAAAACCAATTCTTCTTTTTTCATGTGCTGAGATAATTCTCCTGCACAGCCAATAAACAGTTCGTTTATTTTAAATAATTCTGGATGATTTGCGCCGTGCACTTTGCATAATTTATCTAAAAACAGAAGTAAAACGTTAGTTTTTTCTTCTACATAACGGTGATGCGTTTTCTCAATATAATCTGCCAATAAATCTAAGGGCCATGAATTAAAATCAATTGTTCCGCTGTTTTCTGATTGCACAACTTGCAATACATTTTCTAATAAAGTATCGGCATCAATATTTTGTTTTTCGCATACTTCAGTAACTGTTCGGTTTCCTTTGCAGCAAAAATCTATTCTATATTTTGAAAATACTGCAGCCGTTCTAAAATCTTCAGCTACAAACGATCCTATTGTTTTGTTTTTTAAATTTTCCATGATAATCAATATTATATTTTGTGTGTTTTATTTTTTGTTTTTTAATGTCAGTTCAAATACAAACCAAGCCATTGTAATAAATCCGATTCCGAAAATAGAATCTCCAATTGCACGAAGCCATTTTAAAGTAATCATTGTAGGCTGCTGCATTAATTCTGATGAACGAGCGTACCACATTCCGTGATTAATGCTCTCAATTGCCTGCCAAACTCCAATTGGCAATAAGCTCAAAATTGCCATTAGGAATAAACCAATATTCAAAGACCAAAAAGTAATTTTTAGCAGTTTAGTATTCCAGCTTACATTTCGGTATAAACTTCTTAATACAAATAGTACCAAACCTATTCCCAACATTCCGTACACTCCAAACAATGCGGTATGTCCGTGTAAAGGCGTTGTATTTAAACCTTGCACATAATACAATGCAATTGGCGGATTAATGATGAACCCGAAGATTCCGGCGCCAAGGAAATTCCAAAAGGCCACAGAAATCATAAAGTAAATTGGCCATTTGTAATCGGCAATCCATTGCGTTGATTTTGAGATTTTATAGTTTTGATAGGCCTCAAATCCGATTAAAGTCAGCGGAACCACTTCTAAAGCACTAAATGTTGCTCCCAAAGCCATAATTGCTGTTGGCGTTCCTGAGAAATACAAGTGATGGAATGTTCCTAAAATACCTCCAGACATGAAAATAATGGTTGCAAAAAGTACATTTAAAGTAGCAGTTTTCGTTTTTAATAATCCCAAACGAACAAACAGAAACGCAATTACAACTGTTGCAAATACTTCAAAGAATCCTTCAACCCAAAGGTGAACTACCCACCATCTCCAATATTCGGCAATTGCTAAATTGGTTTGTCTTCCCCACATTAATCCTGCTCCGTAGAACATGGCAATTGCAGTACAAGAAACTAAGAACAATATGATTAGGTTTTTCTCTTCTGTTTTTTTCTTTAAAACTGGAAGTAACGGACGAATCATTAAAGCCAACCATAAAAACAGTCCAACTAAAAGGAAAATCTGCCAGAAACGACCTAAATCAACATATTCGTAACCTTGATGTCCGAACCAGAAATTCTGAACCAAATTCAGTTTTTGCATAACACCAAACCATTGTCCAGCCATTGAGCCTAAAACAATAATCAAAAGCGCAATAAACAGAAAGTTGATACCAAAACACTGAAATTTAGGATCTTTACCCGAAACTGCTGGAGCAATATATAATCCTGTTGCTAGCCAAGCTGTTGCAATCCAGAAAATTGCCAATTGCGTGTGCCATGTACGTGTTACGGCATAAGGCAGGATTTTATCTATCGGGAATCCATACAAACCATTCCCTTCCACTCCATAATGCGCTGTTATAATTCCGAAAACCATTTGTAAAACCATCAGCAGACTCACAATCCAGAAATACTTGGTCACCAAGCCCATAGATTTTGTTTTGCCTTGCTTAATAAGCGGATCTTCTTTTGGAAGCGGAAATTCTTCCTCTTCACCAGATTTTGCATGATAGAAAACTAAGATTCCAACACTTAAAATCAATAAAATAATACTTACTCCAGACCAAGCTAAAAGCTCTGTAGTGGCAGTATTCCCAACCAATTCATCTGACGGCCAATTGTGTGTATACGAAATATCTCCATCAGGACGGTTGGTAACGGTTGCCCAAGTTGCCCAGAAGAAAAAAGCATTCATTTTATGCATTCTTTCAACATCTTTAATCGAGTTTTTCGGAATCGCATATTCTTCTCTCAACTTATCAAATTGAGGATCATTTGTAAAAAGACCTTTATAATACCCGCTTAAATACTCAATCGCAGCCAAACGGTTTTCAGAAATGGTAAGCACTCCTGTTTCAGCATCATATCTATTGGTTCTTAAATCTTTCTGAAGACGAACCTTTAGAGCCGATTGTTTTTCGGCATCCAATTCATCATATTTTTGATTAAAATCTTTCTTTGCGTAGATACCCAATATAAAAACAGCCTCTCTATGAAGCCAATCTGCGGTCCAGTCTGGGGCCACATAGGCGCCGTGTCCCCAGATAGATCCCACTTCCTGGCCACCTATACTTTGCCAGATATTTTGTCCGTCTTTAATTTCGCTTTCGCTAAAGACAACTTTACCAGAATCGGTTACTATTTCTTTTGGAACTGGCGGTGCCTGCTGATAGATCTCGTAACCGTAATAACCTAGCACGGCAAATGAAATACTCATTACCAATGCAAAAACTATCCATAATTTTTTTTCTCTTTTCATTTCTTTTGGGGGGAAATTGATCAATAAAAGACAAAATTATCTTTTATTTGTTTTTAAAAAAACTCCAAACCTATTTACAGCATTTGGAGTTTATGTTATTTACTCAACAATTAATACACCTTTCATCATGGCTACGTGACCAGGGAAAGAGCAAATAAATGGGTATGATCCTTTTTTATCAATTGTAAACTCGATTGTGTCTTCTTCTCCACCACCAATTAATTTAGTGTGTGCAATGATTGAAGCTTTTTCAGATTCAGGAATATAATCAGTCGCTTTGGCATCATTAGCTTTTAAAGCAAAAGCAGCTTGATCTGTTCCTTCTTGTAAAATCACTAAATTGTGTCCCATTGCTTCTTTTGGAATTTTACCAACGTGTTTCAAAGTCAATTTGATTGGTTTTCCAGCAACAGCTTTCAATTCACTTGTATTAAACTGCATTTGGTCATTTCCTTCAATAACTAAAACATTTTCCTCTGTCGGAGCAGCTGTTGGAGCTGGTTCACCTTCAGTAGATGTTTCGGTTGTTACTGTTGATTCAGCTGGAGCTGTTTCTTTTTTACCACAAGAAGTAACTGCTAAAAATCCCATCAGGATTAATACTGAAATTTTGGTTTTTGTATTCATTTTTAAGATATTTAATAATATTAATTGTTCGCATTTGTCGCTTTGAGAAAGAAATCTCCCGATTTTACATCAGAAGCTAGCTGCTCTAAAGTTGTATTTTTAAGCATTTCTAACAGCAGTCCTCGTATTTTCTTGAACTCGTGGTGAACTGGGCACGGATGTTCTTCGGAGCATTCTTTTAACCCAATTCCGCAGCCACTATAAATTTTGTTTCCATCAATAGCATCTACAATCTGAATTAATTTAATCGATTTTGCTGCCTCTGGCGAAACTTCAAATCCGCCTCCTACTCCTTTTGTCGAATTAATTATGCCGTTTTTGGTTAAAATCTGCATAATCTTGGCTGTAAAGGGTTCTGGCGAATCAATCTCTTTCGCAACGTCTTTTATCCCAACTCTAATCCCTTTAGAAGATTTGGTTGCAATAAATATTGAAGCTCTTATTCCATATTCACACGCTTTTGAAAACATACATCCTTAATTAATTCCTGACAAAGATAGAAAGGTTTTATATAAAAGACAAATTTATCTTTAATTAATTTTCCACCTATTAAATATTATTTATAATGAAACTAATTAGTACTAATAATTACACATATTCATCATTGAATTCTTATAAAACCCAATTTTAATTTTAACTTTGAGAGTATTAAATTTTAAATATTTAACAAATGCCTTTAAGCAATTCAAAAGATTTAAAACTGGCAGTCCTTATTGATGCAGACAATGTGCCATACAGCAATGTAAAAGGCATGATGGAAGAAATTGCAAAATTGGGAACGCCCACTACGAAAAGGATTTATGCCGACTGGACAAAACCAAATGCAAATGGTTGGAAAGGCGTTTTATTAGAACATGCCATTACCCCTATTCAGCAATATAGTTACACGGTTGGAAAAAATTCATCCGATTCTGCATTAATTATTGACGCAATGGATTTGCTATACTCTGGAAAATTAGACGGATTCTGTATTGTTTCCAGCGACAGTGATTTTACACGTCTTGCCATTCGGCTTCGAGAGTCTGGCATGAAAGTAATTGGCATAGGCGAAAAGAAGACACCGAGTTCATTTATTGTAGCCTGCGACCGATTTATTTACATTGAAGTTTTAGATGGCGCCATTCAAAAGAAAAAACCAAAAACAGTTGCCACTGACACCAAAAAACCTGCTGAAAAACCTGCTGAAAAAGCACTTCATAAAATTGACAAACAGACTATTGAGCTCATTGAAGCTACCATCGAAGATATTGAAGATGATGATGGCTGGGCATTTTTGGGAGATGTCGGAAATCTGATTGTGAAGAAAAAACCAGAATTTGACCCTCGAAATTATGGTTTCTCTAAATTGACACCAATGCTTAAATCATTGACTGATATTTTGGAAATCGATGAAAGAGAGTCAGACAAAAAAGGAATCAAACACGTTTATGTACGTTTAAGATTCAACTAATTATCGCATTTATTCCCTATTTAATTTTTTAAAAACATGAGAAAAAAATTCTTTATTTACGGATTCTTATTGTTTCTAATTGTTGCTGCAATTTATTATTACACTGGACGAGGTTATTTACTCGTATTTATTATTCCGCTTTTGCTAATTGTCGGAGCTTACAATGCCTCTCAGGAAAAACATGCTATTTTAAGAAACTTTCCTGTTTTGGGTTATTTCAGATATTTATTTGAAATGATCGCGCCTGAGATTCAGCAATATTTTATCGAAAGATCTACAGACGGAAAACCTTTTTCTAGAAACCAGCGTTCATTAGTTTATCAAAGAGCAAAAAACATTGATTCGAGTACTCCGTTCGGAACGCAATTAAACTTAAATACAGAAAGTTACGAAGGAATAAAACATTCTATTTTCCCGGCAAAAGTAAACGAAGAATTACCTCGTGTTTTGGTTGGAGGAAAAGATTGTAAACAGCCTTATTCTGCTTCTTTATTTAATGTTTCCGCAATGAGTTTTGGTTCGTTGAGCGAACATGCAGTTCGCGCCATCAATATTGGAGCAAAAAAGGGAAATTTCTACCAAAATACGGGAGAAGGTGGATTAACTGAGTTTCACCTTGAAGGTGGCGGAGATATTACCTGGCAGATTGGAACAGGTTATTTTGGCTGTCGAGATGCCGAAGGTAATTTCAGTCCCGAAAACTTCTCAGAAAAAGCAAATCTTCCAAACGTAAAAATGATCGAGATTAAGCTTTCTCAAGGTGCAAAACCAGGTCACGGAGGTGTTCTTCCAGCTAAGAAAAACACAGAACAGATTGCTAAAATTAGAGGTGTTGTACCGCACACTATGATTCTTTCTCCTCCTGGACATCACGCTTTTTCTGATGCTAACGGATTAATTCAGTTTATTAAACAATTACGTGATCTATCTAATGGCAAACCAATCGGATTTAAATTATGCATTGGAAATACAGCCGAATTTGAAGCTATTTGTCAGGAAATGATCAATGAAGACACCTATCCAGATTTTATAACTGTTGACGGTGCAGAAGGCGGAACAGGTGCTGCTCCTCTTGAATTTGCAGATGGTGTCGGAATGCCTTTTGAGCCTGCATTGATTTTTGTGAATAAAACTTTGGTGCGTTTAGGTATTCGCGATAAAATGCGCATTATTGGAAGCGGAAAAATTATTTCTGGCTATTCCATTTTACACGCGATTGCTTTGGGTGCAGATATGTGTAATAGTGCGAGAGGATTTATGTTTTCTTTAGGTTGCATTCAGGCCTTACGCTGTCATAATAATGAATGCCCAACAGGAGTGGCAACTCAAAATAAAATGCTGATGAAAGGTTTGGTTGTTACCGATAAATCAGAAAGGGTATTTCACTTTCATAAAAATACACTTCACTCTGCAAATGAACTTTTAGCTGCTGCTGGAAAAACGTCATTTGCTGATGTTGATATCAACATTTTTATGCGTGGAGATGAGTTTACCAATTTATCTGAACTCTATTTCCCTGATAATTTGAAAAACGTTACCCAGTTCTCATAAAAAAATCCTCTTCAATTGAAGAGGATTTTTTTTCTATACTATTTGGGTTATAATTTCGCTGTTTCTTTACCTGCGCTGGTATTTCCTTCTAAAGCCGCTAATTCTTCTTTATCTACTACTTCTTGTGCCAAAATAGCATTATTATAAGCTAAGAAATAGACGTCGAACTTTACTCCTTCAGCAATAAGAGAAGATGAAATTTGGTCATTCTTGATCATCTCTTTTAACAAATCTGGAAAAGATTCTTTGTAGGCTAATTTGTTTGCATCGTTTTCTTCCAAATTTGTTTCAATTCTAATTTCGATTTTATTATCATTTAGAAAAGCTTTTGCCGATGTGCTCGTAATTCCACTTCCCTTTATAGAAGAAGAATTATTGTAATTACTTACATGTTCCTGAATTTTCTGCTTGGTATTTTTACAGCTTACTAAAAATAATGCAAAAGCAATTGCAAATGCGATTTGGGTAATTTTTTTCATAATTTTTTGGTTTAATATTTATTTTTTAACTCAAACATAATTAATTTATAACATAAAACCAATATGAATTTATAAAAAAGACATATGTAATTCTTTGAATGCAAACCGTTTATACTCGTAAAATGCAAATATTTGTAAGAATAAAAAAGCTATTTTAAATTTTAATTTTTAGCTGTAAATACAAAAAAGTCTCTTTAAATAAACTTTAAAGAGACTTTCAATATGTAAGAATTTAAAAATATTTTATTTTTTTTAATCGATCTATTATTTCAAAATATATTTAAGAGATTCTCCTGTGAGCACCTCTTTATCTAAAACAGTATTATCATTTGCTAAAAAGTAAACATCAAATTGAACTCCCTCTTCTATTAATTGTCTTGGAATCTGATCTTTTTCAATCATTGATCTTATCAATCTTACAAATGATATAGAAGAAGCTAATTTATTGCCTTCATTTTGGTCTAAACCAGTTTCAAATCGCAATTCAATTTTATTATCATTAATATAACCTCTTGCGGTAGTAAGCGTTACATTTTCGGCTCTAAAACTTGGAGCAATGCTTTTGTTGTACGTAACAACATATTCTTGAAGTTTCTGTTTGGTATTTTTACAGCTCGCAAGCATTAATACCATCATTATTGCGAAAGCAATTTGGCTTATTTTCTTTAGCATAATATTCTATTTTAATTTTTGAAGTCTTAATAATGCCTCAAGATAGTAATAATCTGCGTAATTTATAGAACAATCTATTTCGCTGTTTGCAGGTTTATGTCCCGTCGAATGCAGTAAAAATGCCGAATTAACATCATTACTCTGATAATCGTTTGAAAGCGACACAATCATCTTTTTTGCTTTTGTCAAATATTCAGCTTTTAAATTCTTGTCTTTTGTGTACGAACTTAATTCTAAAAGCGCTGAAGAAACAATAGCCGCCGCCGAAGCGTCACGAGGTTCGTTAGGAATATTTGGCGCATTAAAATCCCAATACGGAACTAAATCTTCTGTAGTTAATTTATCCAGATAAACACGAGCTAATTTATGGGCAAAATCTAAAAACTTAACGTCTTTTGTTTCTCTGTACGTCATTGTAAAACCATAAATCGCCCAAGCCTGACCTCGCGCCCACATACTGTCATCGCTATATCCTTGTGCTGTTCTTCCTTTTATCTTTTTTCCAGTTTCGAAATCGTAAATTACAACATGATACGAAGTGTTATCTGGTCTAAAATGATTGGCCATTGTGGTTTCAGCATGTTTAACTGCTATATCGTATAATTTTTTACTTCCTCCATTTTTTGAAGCCCAAAACAAAAGCTCCAAATTCATCATATTATCAATAATCGTATTATGCCCTCCCATTTTGTTATGAGGCCAAGATTGAATGGTTCCCACTTTCGGATTAAAAAGCGTTGCCAATGTATCTGCTGTCCTTAATATAATTTGTTTGTATTCTGGATTTTTAGTCAATCTATATCCGTTTCCAAAACTATTAAAAACCTGAAAACCTAAATCATGATCACCCGCTTTGCTGACAGATAATGGCGTTAAAAAACGACTGAATTTATCGGCTTCTTTTTCCCATTTTTTATCTTTAGTTGCTTCATACAAAAACCATAATTCTCCAGGCCAGAATCCGCTTGTCCAGTCTTTATAGCCAACAAATTTCCATTCTTTGCTTCCGTTTGGAACTGTTCTCGGAGAAGTTCCATCATCTGGAATCACTTTTAAGGTTTTTGAAGCTTGCTCTGTGCAATAATCCAATTGTTTTTTAATATTAAACGTTTTGTCTTTCTGAGAATAACATTGATTTCCTAGAAGCAACAAAGCTAAAATCAGAGTAAAAAATTTTGCATTCATGTGGTTGATAGTTTGTTTAATCGATAAATTTAGGAAATAAAGTGAATCTAATTGGGTTTTGTATTTTTGTTCGACCTAATATGTACAATTAATACCGTAATTTCTATTTTGAACAAAACCAGAATTACCTATTTCCTAGTTTTTCTAAGCATCATTTTCCTTGGAATCCTTTCTAGAAAAATTTCTTTTATCCCCTTATGGATTGGCGATTTTCTATACGCTGTCATGATTTATTTTCTGGTTCGGATATTTCTTCCCTTCAAAAATGCTTTCGCGATTGCGTTCCTTTCTCTTTTGATTTGTTATGGAATTGAATTTCTACAATTATATCAAGCCGATTGGATTGTAGCACTTAGAAAAACACTTTTTGGAAGATATGTTTTAGGCCAAGGGTTTCTTTGGGAAGATATTCTGGCTTATACTTTTGGAATTCTTGCAGTTTTTGTTTTTGAAACAATAACTTTGAATTATTTCAATCAAAAGTCTGTGTAATTTTTTCAATGTTTAAACTGTTCGCCATTGCCATGAATATTTGATGATACGTTCCTTTATTATCATACAATTCGTCATGAGTTCCTTTTTCTACGCATCTACCTTTTTCTAAAACGATAATATTAGAAGCGTCGATAATCTGAGAAATACTATGCGATATTATAATTACGGTTCTATCTTTTTTGATAGCATCCAGAGACTTTTTAATTTGTTCTGTTGCAATAGCATCCAAACTTGCTGTTGGCTCATCAAGGAAAATAATTGGCGGATTTTTGAGAAATAATCTAGCAATCGCAATACGTTGTTGTTGGCCACCTGAAAGCAAATGCGCATCAGAATCGTAACCTTTGGGCAATTGAATAACCTGGTCGTGAATATAGGCTTGCTTTGCAGCTTCTATAACTTCATCTTTTGAAGCTTCTGGTTTTCCATATAAAATATTCTCTAAAATTGTACCTTTAAAAATGTGATTTTTTTGAAGCACCAAACCAATATTTTTACGCAGAAAATCGGTATTATATTCAACTAAATCCACTCCATCCAAAAATATCTGACCAGTTGAAGGCAAGTAAAATTTATCCAATAAATTAATAATGGTACTTTTTCCAGCACCGCTTAATCCGACCAAAGCAGTGGTTTCATTTGGCTTTACAGTGAAATTAATATCATAAAGCGCCTGAGTTCCGTTTGGATATACAAAATCTACATTTTTCACTTCTATTAATCCAACAATTTTTTCCGGGATGTAATTACCGCTAGTTTCTGTCTCATGCTCTGCTTCTAAAATATCAAAGAACCCTTCAGAATAAATTAATGCATCATTTACCTCGTCATAAATTCGGTGTAATTGTCTAATTGGCGATGAAACATTATTAAAGAGCATAATATGAAACATAATCGCACCAATTGTCATTTGATTATTCAAAACAAAATAAGCCGTTAGAATAATGATAATTACTACTCCTATCTGTTCAACAAAGCTTTTTATACTTTCAAAAATAAAACTGGTTTTTCTGGTTTGCAGCTGATTTTCGGTCATTTCAAATTGTATCCTTTCATGACGATCGGCTTCTGTAGATTCGCGTACAAAAGACTTAATCACCGTTATCGATTCAATTAAACTGATGATTCCATTATTTTTAGTTTCGCGATACTTACGCATTCTTCGTCGGAATCCGCTCAATCTCGTTGCCTGCAATTGACTGATATAAAAATAAATCGGAATAATACATAAACTTACCAAACCCACATAAACATTGGCATAAAACATAATTACCAAAGCCACAAAAGCGTTTGCAAATAATGGTAAAATATCAATAAAGAAGTTTTGCACCAATCTGGTTAAACTGCTTATTCCAGCATCAATTCTAGTCTGCAGTTTTCCACTTTCATTTTCATCTGAAGTATAGAACTCCATTCTGTAACTTAGAATTTTTTCTACTATGGTCTGAGAAATATCACGCGTAATAAAAATACGGAGTTTTTCACCATAGAATTTCTGTCCAAATTGAACTACAGAATTAACCAATTCTTTAGTTAACAAAACAATACTAATTATACCAAGTAAATGAAATCCTTTGGATAATGGTTCGTGAGCTACCATCAAATTATTTATAGTATCGACAGTATATTTTAAAATTACAGCATTTACCTGTGCTGCAAACGAACCTAAGAAAGTTAATAGTAAAGTTGCAATTACCATTTTTCTGTACGGCTTTACAAAAGGCAGGATTTTTTTATAAAGTACTGATAATTGCATTTATTTGAATTTTAGCTAACATATCAAATATAAGAATTCTAAATTTGTGTTGAAAATCATTTAAACACATAATGCTATGAAACTCGTTTTCGCCTCAAACAACAAAAATAAAATCGCCGAAATTCAAAGTATGCTTCCTGAAAGCATCAAAATATTAAGTTTAGAAGAGATTAATTGTTTAGAGGACATTCCTGAAACGGCAGATACCATTGAAGGAAACGCAATTTTAAAAGCAGATTATGTAACCCAGAAATATGGTTATGATTGTTTTGCAGATGATACAGGTCTCGAAGTAAATGCTTTAAATGGAGAACCTGGCGTATATTCTGCACGATATGCAGGAGAGCAAAAAAATGCAGACGACAACATGAACAAGCTTTTAGACGCTTTAAAAAATGAAGAAAATCGTGACGCCCAATTCAAAACTGTTATAACTTTAAACCTAAATGGAAAACAATTTTTATTTACCGGAATTGCAAAAGGAGAAATTACTTTAGCCAAAACAGGTACAAATGGTTTTGGATACGACCCCATTTTTAAACCAGAAAATTTTAACGAGACCTTTGCAGAACTGCCTTTGGAAACCAAAAATACGATTGGTCACCGCGGAAAAGCAGTTCAGCAACTAATTGATTTCCTGACTACCACAAAATAATTGTTTCAAATACAACATTTTAAAGCTCAAATTTTACATTTTCAGACGTGTTTTTAGGGCAAATTCTGGATTTTTTGCAAAAAATCATTTTACCAAAATCGTAACTTTTTGATAATCAAATCATAACAAATACATAATTCTTGAAATTGCATTAGTTTATCTGAATAATTAACAGTAATTTTGCACCCTATTTTAAATACATATATGAATAAATTTGAACAATTAGGATTGAATGAATCGTTACTGAAGGCGATTTTAGATCTAGGATTTGAAAATCCGTCAGAGGTACAGGAAAAGGCGATTCCCCTATTATTGGAAAAAGACACAGATATGGTTGCGTTGGCTCAGACAGGGACAGGGAAAACGGCAGCTTTCGGTTTTCCGCTAATTCAAAAAATTGATGCTGACAATAGAAACACACAAGCATTAGTTTTATCGCCAACACGAGAACTTTGTTTACAGATTACCAACGAACTTAAAAACTACTCAAAATACGAAAAAGGTATTAATGTGGTAGCAGTTTACGGCGGGGCTAGTATTACAGAGCAAGCTAGAGAGATTAAAAGAGGCGCACAAATTATTGTGGCTACTCCAGGAAGAATGCAAGACATGATTAACAGAGGTTTAGTTAACATTAAAAATATAGATTACTGTATTCTTGATGAAGCGGATGAGATGTTGAACATGGGATTCTATGAAGACATCGTATCTATTTTATCAGATACTCCAGATGAAAAAAGCACATGGTTGTTCTCTGCAACGATGCCACAAGAGGTTGCTAGAATTGCAAAACAATTTATGAGCGAACCAGTTGAGATTACAGTTGGAGCTAAAAATTCAGGTTCATCAACAGTTTCTCACGAATTTTATTTAGTAAATGCTCGTGACCGTTACGAAGCTTTAAAACGTTTAGCTGATGCTAATCCAGACATTTTCTCTGTAGTTTTCTGTCGTACAAAAAGAGACACGCAAGCTATCGCTGAGAAATTAATTGAAGATGGATATAGCGCCGCTGCGTTACACGGAGACTTATCTCAAGCACAACGTGATGGTGTAATGAAATCGTTCCGTGGAAGACAAATTCAGATGCTTGTTGCTACTGATGTTGCTGCACGTGGTATTGACGTTGATAACGTAACTCACGTTGTTAACTATCAATTGCCTGACGAAATTGAAACATACAACCACCGTTCGGGCCGTACTGGTAGAGCTGGAAAATTAGGTACTTCTATTGTAATTGTTACAAAAAGCGAGTTACGTAAAATTTCTTCTATCGAGAGAATCATCAAACAGAAATTCGAAGAAAAAACGATTCCATCTGGAATTGAAATCTGCGAAATTCAGTTGTTACACTTAGCAAACAAAATTAAAGATACTGAAGTTGATCACGAAATTGACAACTATTTACCAGCAATCAATAATGTTCTTGAAGATTTATCTAAAGAAGAATTGATCAAAAAAATGGTTTCAGTAGAATTTAACCGTTTCATCGCATACTACAAAAAGAACAGAGATATTTCTACTCAATCTTCAGACAGACGCGAAAGAGGTGATTCTGAACCAAGAGAATTCAGCAATAATGGAGCAGTTCGTTATTTCGTGAACATTGGCTCTAGAGACAACTTCGACTGGATGTCATTAAAAGATTACTTGAAAGAAACATTAGACTTAGGTCGTGATGATATCTTTAAAGTTGACGTAAAAGAAGGATTCTCATTCTTTAATACTGATCCTCAATTTACTGATAAAGTAATGGATGTTTTAAACAACGTTCAATTAGAAGGTCGTCGTATCAATGTTGAGATTTCTAAAAATGATGGTGGTGGAAGACGTGATCACAACAACCGTGGTGGCGGAAGACGTGATTCTGGAAGAAGAGACGGAAACTTCGCTCCAAGACGTGAAGGCGGATTTAGAAGTGATAGAAATTCTTCTAGAGACGGCGGATCACGCGAAGGCGGATCTCGTGACGGAGGTTTTAGAGGCGACAGAAATTCTGCTCCAAGAAGAGAAGGCGGTTTTAGAAGCTCTGCTCCAAGAAGCGAAGGTGGCTCTGACAGAGCACCAAGACGTTCTGAAAACTTCGGCGACAGCTCAAGACCAAGAAGATCTAGAAGAGATTAATAACTTAATTTCTTAAAATACAAAATCCCAAATTCCAAACACACTTGGAAGTTGGGATTTTTTTATATACAGAATTTTACACGTTATAAATAAGTTTTACAATCCAAAACAATAGAATCTAACTCTCTATCCCTTTTTATTTAACACAAAAAAAGCAATACTGCAGCCTTTGTTAATTTTCTTATAATTAAATTCCAAGACTGCGAGATATTTAATCCCGATTTACTACTTTTAGTGCTTTAAATCAGGATATGAAATATTTCGCAGTTTTCTTTTTTACACTTCTCGCCAACATTGGTTTTGCACAAGATACGCAAGATGCACAGCCAACAGTTCCACAAAGAGTTTCAGGTTACGTTATTAATGACGACAGCAAACAACCACTGGCTGGCGTAAATATCATTAACACCAACAAAGTGCGTGGTGCAAAATCTGACGAAAAAGGGTATTTTGAAATTGACGTGCAAGTAAACGATACACTTCATTTTTCTATTCTAGGATTTCAATCACTAAGAATTAGAGTTACAAATGACTGGATTAAGAATAAAGTGACTAGAATTCAGCTTACAGAAAAAGCAATTGCTTTGGAAGAAGTTGTTATTGCTCCTTTCTCTTTGACAGGATATCTTGAAATTGATTCTAAATTAATTCCAACAAAAGAAAACTATCGTTACAGTATTTCGGGACTTACTCAAGGTTACGAAGCTGGAGAATATGCTCCAAATGCTTTTGGAAAAGTTCTCGGTTCTATTTTTAACCCCGCTGATATGCTTTATAATTTCTTCGGAAAAAATGGTAAAGAACTCAAGAAGCTGAAGGAAATGAAAAAAGATGATACGGTAAGAACGCTCTTAGAATCAAAATACGATCGTGAAACAGTTGCCGTATTATTAGGAGTAAGCAAAGATGAAATCCCTGAAATTATGCATCGCTGTAACTATTCCGATTCTTTCATCCAGACCGCAAATGATCTTCAGATTATGGACGCAATCAGCGCTTGTTATGAACAATATAAAGTATTAAAACGCAATTAAACTTTTAATACCAATAAAAGAACATCTAAATCCTCAATTTTTAAAATTGGGGATTTTTTTTGGCGTTTCGGATTTTAAAAACCTTACATTTACTTACAAAACAGCAAAATCAATATTATGGCAAAAGGTCAAGACGCTAAAAAAACAGCAAAAAAAGAACCGTTAAAAACGGCTAAAGAAAAGAAAGAAGAAAAGAGAGAAAAGAAAAATACTCCTAAGAGGGATTAATTTTTAGTCTCAGTTTACAGTCTCAGTTTACAGTTCTTCTAAACTGATTACCGAGACTGCGACTGAATACTAATATTATTTAACTGGAATATTAGAAAGGATTTCTAACACAAATTTCCAGTATTTCTGTGCAGAAGAAATACTTGCTCTTTCGTCTGGAGAGTGTGCTCCATGAATTGTTGGACCGAAAGAAATCATGTCCATATCAGGGTAATTTGTTCCTAAAATTCCGCATTCTAAACCTGCATGGCAAGCCACAACTTTAGGCTGTTCTCCATTTTGTTTTTCGTAGATCTCTTTTAAGACTTCTAAAATTTCAGAATTCACATTTGGTGTCCATCCTGGATAAGAACCAGAAAGCTCCACTTCGCACCCAACCAGTTCAAAAGCAGAACGTAAAGAATTTGCCAAATCAAATTTCGAAGATTCAACAGAAGAACGTGTTAAACATCCTACCAAGATTTCTCCATCTTTAATAACTACACGAGCAATATTATTTGAAGTTTCAACCAAATCGGCCATATCAGCGCTCATTTTGTAAACTCCATTCTGAGCCGCATAAATCGCTCTGATAATTCCTTCCTGTACACCTAAATCCATCACTTTTTCAGGCAAATCACCTTTTACGATTTCAATAGTCAAATTAGGCTCGGTTGTTTTATATTCAGCTTTGATATCAGAAATAATTTCCTGCATATCATAAACATAAGCTTCATCAAACATTTGAGAAATAACCACTTTTGCAACACTTTCTCGCGGAATTGCATTTCTAAGGCTTCCTCCGTTGATCTCTACAACTTGTAAACCAAAGTTTTCAAATGCATCAAACAACAAACGGTTCATAATTTTATTAGCGTTTCCTAAACCTTTATGAATATCCATTCCTGAATGTCCGCCATTTAAGCCTTTTACTGTAATTGTATAGCCAACAGAACCTTCCGGAACCTCTTCTTCATGATAGGTTCTAGTTGCGGTTACGTCAATTCCACCAGCACATCCAATATCAATTTCATCATCCTCTTCTGTATCCAAATTCAATAAAATCTGACCTTGTAATATACCACCTTTTAGGTTTAAAGCACCTGTCATTCCTGTTTCTTCATCAATTGTAAATAAAGCTTCAATTGCAGGATGCGGAATATCTTTACTTTCTAGAATAGCCATAATAGTCGCCACTCCTAGCCCATTATCAGCTCCAAGTGTTGTACCGCGCGCGCGAACCCAGTCACCATCCACATACATGTCGATTCCTTGCGTATCAAAATCAAAGACAGTGTCTGCATTTTTTTGATGCACCATATCTAAATGCCCTTGCATTACAATTGGCTTACGATTTTCCATTCCTGGAGTAGCCGGTTTTCTGATGATTACATTTCTGATTTCATCTTCGAAAGTTTCTAAACCCAAGCTATTTCCAAAGTTCTTCATAAACTCAATTACGCGCTCTTCTTTTTTAGAAGGACGCGGAACGGCATTTAAATCTGCGAATTTATTCCAAAGTGCTTTAGGCTCCAGATTTCTAATTTCTTGACTCATTATATTTTGTTTGATGTTTAACAATTAAGAGCTTCAAAGTTACAAAGTTTATATTTTTTTTTCGCCACAAACTTCACGAATTAGCACTAATTATCCACTTTAAAATCAAATCTCACAAATACTATTCTTTTTAGTTGTAAATAATTGTGTTTATATTTACGTATCTAAAAATTATACTGTGAAATCAAAATACGTTTTACCTTTATTTCTCTTAGTTCAAATTATTTTTTACAAAATCCTACCATACTTTCCAGACTTCGTGGAAGGCTTTTACAGCAAAAATTTATTCGTTAGAATTTCTCACTTTTCAAGAACAATCTTAGGTAAAATTCCTTTTTCTGTCGGCGATATTATTTATGCTCTTTTAATGATTTCCATAATTACTTGGTTTTGGAAAGTCAGAAAAACTTGGAAAACAGATTGGAAGGATCATGTCCTTAAAATCTTAGGTAAGATCTCTGTTTTTTACTTTTTCTTTCACCTGCTTTGGGCTTTCAATTATTACCGTAAACCTCTTTTTGAAAAAATGGAAATCAAAAGAGAATATACCGATGCTGATCTTTTGGCTTTCACTAAAAGATTAATTGCAAAGACGAATGAAGTTCAGTTTCAAATTACAAAAAATGAAAGCTCTAAAATTGTCTTTCCATATTCACAGAAAGAGTCATTTAACATGATTTTAAACGGTTATGATAATTTAGCAAAGGAACATCCTTATTTTGAATACAAAACATTAAGCGTAAAAAAATCACTGTTCAGCCTTCCTTTAACTTATATGGGATTTGGCGGTTATTTAAATCCATTTACAAACGAAGCGCAAATTAACGACTTATTGCCAATGTACACTTTTCCACTAACTACATCTCATGAAATGGCGCATCAGATTGGTTTTGCAAGTGAAAGTGAATGCAATTTTATTGGCCTTTTAGCTTCTGTCAAAAATGACAATTTATATTATCAATATGCAGGATATAGTTTTGCATTACGCTACTGTTTAGGAATCTGGCAGTTTAAAAACGAGAAAATTTTTGAAATACTAAAGAAACAAGTAAATACTGGAATTTTAAAAAACTATCAAGAAGACCAAGATTTTTGGAAAAAACATGACACCTTTATAGATAAAGGTTTTCATTTTCTATGGGATAGTTTTTTAAAAACAAATAACCAAAAAGATGGAATGAAAAGCTATAGTAAGTTTATTGATTTGACGATTAATTACTACAAAACAAGAGAATTATAGTTTTTTTTTGCCACAGATTAAATGATTAAAAAGATTTTCTAATCTCTTTTAATCGCTAGCCTAAAAACAGAAATCGTTAAAATCGGTTCAATCTGTGGCAAAAAAATTAAACTCAACTGTAACAAAAATGATTTCATAACTACTAATACATTATGAGTGAAAATCTAGAACAGTCATTTGTTGCGCAGCTGCAGGCAAATCAGAATATAATCCACAAGATTTGTAGATTATATACTGCTGGCGAAGATGCTCATAAAGACCTGTTTCAAGAGATTACCATTCAGCTTTGGAAAGCTTATCCAAAATTTAGAGGCGACAGTAAATTTTCGACTTGGACCTATCGTGTTGCCTTAAACACAGCCATTACCTTATACCGAAAAACCAAAAGAACTATATCGACCGTAGATTATGAAAATCATCAGCATTTTGTAAAAGATGTTGACTATAATTATGAAGAAGAGGAACAGATAAAGCTGATGTATAAGGCAGTTTATCAATTAAATGACATCGAAAAGGCATTAGTTTTTATGTATTTAGAAGACAAAGATTATCAAGAAATAGCTGAAACTTTAGGAATCAGCGAAGTGAATGCACGCGTGAAAATGAACAGAATTAAAGGGAAACTTAAAAAAATACTAAATCCTTAAAAATTATTATGAAAGAACTGGATTTACTAAAAAAAGACTGGCAAAAGAACTCTGATTCTTTTCAACAAATTTCTGAAAATGAAATCTATAAGATGATTCATAGAAAGTCATCTTCAATTGTAAAATGGATTTTAATCATCAGCATTTTGGAGATTTCGTTTTGGACTTTTTCCAACTTGTTTATCAATACAGATGATGTATTGCGCAAAATGAATCATCCTGAAATAGTAACAGCTTTAGAGTTTCTAACCTACTTTAATTATGTTGTAGTATTGATCTTTGTTTACATTTTCTATAAAAATTACAGAACAATTTCGACCACAATAGCAACAAAATCATTGATGAGCGCTATTTTAAAGACCAGAAAAACAGTACAATATTATGTTTGGTATAATCTCGGAATGATTGTAATTACAGCAATTTTAAGCTTCTTTATTGCTTTTGTCTACAATCCAGATATGGAGTTTCTTAGAGAAAAATTAGCGATGAACGGAAAAGCCATGTTTGTTACTATAGGAATATTATTCCTTGTAATTTTAGGTTTCTTTGGATTATTCTGGTGTTTTTACAGAATTATTTACGGAACGCTTTTACGCAGATTATACGCTAATTATAAAGAGTTGAAGAAGATAGATTTTTAATCTAAGTTGCTAAGATTTTGAGATGCTAAGGTTCTAAGTTTTCTTTAAGACACAAAGATTTTAAGTTGCAAAGGGACAAAGTTTTTCCTAAATTGAAACCTAAAAACCATAAACCAGATACAAAATCGATTTTGTCACCCTGAGCGAAGTCGAAGGGCACAACGTTAAGCTTCGACTTCGCTCAGCCAGACAAAGCAAACTTGAAACCTGAAACTTTAAACAAAAAAACTATTCTAATAATCCCAACGCCTTAATTTATTCAGTTCCTCTTGTACTTTGATTTCTTCTGCAGGAATAACTTTTAAAAATGATGGATGTTGTTCAATTGCGTATTCTACTTTTTCTACAATTTGTTCGATTGTATCGTTTTCATAATCAATATCTAAAGGTTCTTTGATAATGAAAGATTGCAGTATTCCTTTTTTCTTCATTCGAAGTCCTTTTTTATCGAATGATCTGCGGAAACCGTCAATTACAATTGGAATAACAAGCGGTTTGTGCTGTTTGATAATATGTGCTGTTCCTTTACGAACTGGTTTGAATGATTTTGTTGTTCCTTGAGGAAAAGTAATAACCCAGCCGTCTTCTAGAGCAATTCGGATGTTTTCTGTATCGTTTGGATTTACATCACGCTTTTCTGTAACATCAACGCCTTTAGAACGCCAAGTTCTCTCAACTGTAATTGCACCAACATAAGCTAAGATTCTTGGCAGTAATCCAGCCTGCATGGTTTCTTTGGCCGCTACATAATAAATATTCATTTTTGGCTGCCACAAATAGCCTATATTCTTAATAGTGTCTTGACGCCCCGATAAACTCGCGTTAAAAACATGAAACATCGCTACAACATCTGCAAAATAAGTCTGATGATTGGATATAAATAAAACATTAGTGTCTGGGAGTGTTTTAATAATTTCAGATCCTTCAATCTGCAATTCATTAAAACCTCTATATCTTCTATGAGTCATGGCACCGAGAACTCGGATCAACCATTTCTTGATGAATAATATATGCCCAAAAGGATTTCGTTTAAACAATCCCATAACTAATTTATCTTATTTTTTTGTTAGGTCGCAAACATACAAAAATTATTCTTTTAGCAACACTTTAAAACAATTTCTCCAAATAACAGTTATCCAAATGAATATCAAATCATTAAATAAACTTTATCAAATTTCTTTTGCAATAGCGACATTCAAAACATCGCGCAATTCACTCAAAATCATTGCTGTGGCGCCCCAAACAACGTGATTTTGAATATTAAAGGCAGGAACTAAGATATTTGCTCCGTAAGAAGTTGATAATCTGGCTTCAATAATTATATCATCATTTAAAAAAACAGACAAAGGCAGTTCAATAATTGCAGCCACTTCTCTTATATCTGGATAAAAAGAAAGTTCTTCTGTAGCAATTCCTAAAAAAGGGTGCACCAAAAAATTACTTGGCGGAATATACATTGGGGAAAAATGTTTAATTATATTTATTTTATCCCTCGGTACTCCAACCTCTTCATGTGTTTCTCTAAGTGCGGTAGTTTCAAAATTTATATCTTCCTTTTCATATTTTCCTCCCGGAAATGCTATCTGAGCAGAATGAACTCCATCATAAGCATTTCTAACAATCAAAACCAAATGTGTTTTTTCTTCTTTCGGATAAAACAGCATCATTACTCCCGCCATTCTGGCGTTTAATGCATCAATATCAAGATTTTTTAATCCCTCTATACGCTCTTTCGGAGCCATTTTTAAGTGTGACGTCACTGCTGGTAATTCTAGCGGAATTATATTGGGAACATATTTCAAAAAGTCTTGAAAATTCATAATCAAAGCTTATTTTTGTATTTTCAAATAAATCATAAATATACTCCAGAAAACGCAGTACCGCAAGTTTTCTAATCTTAAAGCCTAAAAAAATGTACAGCAGAGAAGAATCGCAAAGAGTAAAAAGAGAATTTTGGGTAGCTTTTGCCGAAAAACACCCTCGCAAATGGGTGCTTTATGATACAAAGATCAAAGATTTTTCTTTTAAATTTTATGTAGATAATAAAAAAGCACAGGTTTTAATTGATATCGAACACAGAAGCGATGAAAAACGTATTGCCTACTTCGAAAAACTGGAAGCTTTAAAAAATATCCTAGAGGAAGAATTTATCAAAGATTTGGTTTTTGAAAAAAATTATACTCTTGAAAGCGGCAAAAACATCAGCCGAATTTGGGTAGAAAAACTTGGCGTTGGCTTCAGTAATAAAAACACTTGGGATACTATTTTTGATTTCTTCAACGAAAATATGCACGCTCTAGAAATGTTCTATTTAGAATATGATGAGTTTATTAAAGATGTGGATTCTTTTTAGTTTCTGAGATTCTGAGACGCTAAGATTCTAAGACACTGAGCTTTTTTTATATAGCAAACCCGACAGTTTTTAAAAATCTGTCGGGTTTATTATTTTATTAAATTCAAAAGACTTAGCATCTCAGAAACTTAGACCGTAATAATATTATAAACGATGATATGATCGTCGTAATTGATATAAAGCTGTTTTCTATAATCTTGTTTTTTTCGTGTAATAATTGACAGCTTGCATTCTTTTCCATCATTATCTTTGCACATAAAAGAATATACAATATCTGTGTCGTTTTCTTCTCTTTCGATGTAATCTAAAATACTGTAAAGCTGGATTTCTTGAGAATAAACTACAATTCTATGCTTATTGGTATCTAAAACAACTGAAAGATTTACTAAATCTAGATTGGACCACTCGCCCCATTTTCCTCTTTCATTTTTTTGTAGAACGCTAAATCCTGAAGTTTTAAAATGATATGACTGACTTTTAGCTTGTTGAAGGCCTAACACTAAAAAAAGTAATAGTATATATGTGCGTATAGAATTCATAGATTATTTCTTGCAGTCAATTAAAACTCAAATGTAGTCTTTTCTTTGGATGCGACTTCAAATTCGGCTATCATTTGTCGAATAATTTCTTCAACCGGCAAAATTTCATGAATCAGACCTGCAACCTGTCCAATCTCCAATTCTCCTTCATCCAAATCTCCTTCAAACATTCCTTTTTTGGCTCTTGCGCGTCCTAAAAGATGAACCAATTCTTCTTTAGAAGGACATTTTTGATACAAATCCTGAACATCCTGATAGAACTTATTTTTTACTAATCTTACAGGAGCCAATTCTTTCAAAGTCAGCTGCGTACCTCCTTCTGTAGTATTAACTATAGTATCTTTAAAATTATTGTGTGCCGAAGATTCAAAAGATGCTGCAAAACGGCTTCCAACCTGAACACCATCTGCGCCTAAAACCATTGCAGCAAGCATTCCTCTTCCTGTTGCAATTCCGCCCGCTGCAATTAAAGGAATTCGTATTTTTTCTTTCACCATCGGAATCAAAGTCAAAGTAGTCGTTTCTTCGCGTCCGTTATGTCCGCCCGCTTCAAAACCTTCAGCCACTACAGCATCAACACCAGCATCTTGCGCTTTTAAAGCAAAAACACTGCTACTTACCACGTGAACAACTGTAATACCTCTTTCTTTCAAAAAAGAAGTCCAAGTTTTCGGATTTCCTGCAGAAGTAAAAACAATTTTAACACCTTCATCAACCACAATATTCATAATTTCTTCGATGTTAGGATATAACATCGGAATATTGACACCAAAAGGTTTGTCTGTGGCTTTTTTACATTTTTGAATGTGTTCTCTAAGAACTTCTGGATACATAGAACCTGCACCAATAAGTCCTAAACCTCCTGCATTACTTACCGCCGAAGCCAATTTGTAACCGCTATTCCAGATCATTCCACCTTGAATGATTGGGTATTTTATATTAAAGAGTTGGGTAATTTTATTCATTAAAACTATTGCTTGATTATTTTTCCTGTTTTATGCAGATTATCAGCATCAAAACTATAAATATAAAGTCCGCTTTGAAGTGATTGCAAGGAAAGAACTGGATTTGAATTATTGATTTTTTCTTCGATTAATTTTTGCCCTAAAATAGAATAAATAGTTACCGATGCGGTATTGCTTTCGTTTAAAAAAGAAAACCAAACTTCACTCTTTGCAGGATTCGGATAGACCAAAAAAGAGGCTTCAGCTATAAAATCATCAACACCTAATGCTGTACCAAAATTCGGAATTCCATATCCATAGTTATTATCCGGATTTGCATATTTATCGGCAGAAGCCAAAATCATCTGTCTAATTTCTTGGTTTGTTTTTGATGGAAAAGCTTGCCACAATGAAGCCGCCATTCCTGCCATAATCGGACATGAAAATGAAGTTCCGCTTGCTGTACCAATAGTTCCATTTGCATCAGAAACTACCGCCGATGCTCCTTGTGCCATAACATCGGGCTTAATTCTGCCATCGTAACTTGGCCCGATTGAACTTGAACTAGCTCTTACTTTGTTAGCTGTAACTGATCCAATTGCCAAAACAGACACTGCATCGGCTGGAGCACCAATGTGCTTTTCAGTTTGAGTTCCTTCATTTCCAGCAGAAGCCAAAACTAATATTCCTTTACTAAAAGCGATTTCGGCACCACGCGAAATAAAAGTGGTAATTCCGTTCATATCGCTGTATGTATGATTGTACCTAACTTCATCTCGATCAAGAAAATATCCAAGCGAAGTTGTAATAATATCTACTCCCAAAGCGTCCGCTTTCTCCGCCGCTTCAACCCAAAGTGATTCTTCAAGAGGATTCTCATCAGCAACAATTTCAGTTATAAAAAGATAGTAGGAAGCGTTTGGAGCCGTCCCTATTAAAGCATTTTCTTTGTAACCGCCCATTGTAGAAAGCACTTTCGTTCCATGATCTCCTCCAGTATAGAAATTAGCATTTCGAGTGGTAAAATCGTATCCTCCTAGAATTTTATTATTATTTCTAAGATTTTCAAATGGTTGAGCGGTATTGACACCTGGAAATCCAGCATCTAAAACAGCAATAATTTTACCTTCTCCTGTGTAATTCTGTTGATGCAAAACCTGCCCATTCAACGTCTGAATTTGATTGGCAGAATTACCATAAGCATAATCAATAGCGGTTTGTATTTGTTTTTTCGTCTGATTGATTGCAGTTTCTGAAACTTTTTTTCCCGTAGTATTTAAAGTTCTATCTGCAAATTCTACTTTCTGAACAAAAGCTAACGCTTTTAAAGCATTAATATTAGCCTGAGTTCCCTGAATATGAAGCGCATTCAGCCATTTTGACTGTGCTTTTACCGTAATTCCTGTACTTGTTGAAATCTGATTAACATACGAGGCCTCTAAAGGAGCATCTGTAATATCCAAAACGATATTCTGGTTCGTTCTTCGATCCAGAGCTCTTTGCGAAAGTACAGCTTGAGGATTGTCATAAAAAGCCTGTACATTAGGTTTTCCGTTAAAATAAACCCATGCATCTTCTTGTGCAAATACTGTAAACGAAAGAAGTATTAAAAGAAAAGTAAAGTTACATCTCATTCATCTATACTTTTTAGGGATCTTCTCCCAAATAAAGTATAAAGCTAAGAAATTACTCCCGAACCAACTAATTCATTTTCCAAATACCAAGCAACAAATTGTCCTTCTGTAATAGCAGACTGTGGTTCTTCAAACTCTACGTACATTCCGTCTTCAAATTGATGTAAAACAGCTTTCTGAAGAGGCTGACGGTAACGAATTCTAGCCATCACTTCCATTTTCTCACCCGCTTTCAAAGTCATATCTTCTCTAATCCAATGAACTTCAGATTTTCCAACAAAAAGTGCTTTTTTAAATAATCCAGGATGCTGGCTTGACAAACCTGTATAGATAGTATTAGTTTTTACATCGGTTGCAATTACAAATAAAGGATCTGTTGTTCCTCCTACATTTAGACCTTTTCTTTGTCCAACTGTAAAATAATGAGCCCCTTGGTGTTTTCCAACCACTTTTCCCATTGTTGGAAAATAGTCTAGTTTTTGAGATTCTAACTTTAATCTTTCTTCCAAAGAAAGTTCAGCCGATTTTTCAGAAGTATAAATCAGATCAGTTTTATCTACTTGAACAATTTTACCATCTTTTGGCTGTAATTTTTGCTGTAAAAATTCTGGAAGACGAACTTTTCCAATAAAACATAAACCTTGTGAATCTTTCTTTTCTGCTGTAACCAATTCCATTTCAGCAGCAATTTCACGAACTTCTGGTTTTGTTAAAGCTCCAATAGGAAACAAAGCTTTAGACAATTGTTCTTGAGACAATTGGCACAAGAAATACGATTGATCTTTATTATTGTCAACTCCAGCAACTAATTGGTAAACTGGTTTTCCGTCTACCTCAATTTCACTTTTCTGGCAATAATGTCCTGTTGCAACATAATCTGCTCCAAGACTTAAAGCGATTTTCATAAACACATCAAATTTGATTTCGCGGTTACAAAGCACGTCAGGATTTGGAGTTCTTCCTTTTTCGTATTCGTTGAACATATAATCAACGATTTTTTCTTTGTATTCCTCGCTTAAATCAACAGTTTGAAACGGTATGCCTAATTTTTCAGCCACAAGCAAAGCATCATTACTGTCTTCCAGCCAAGGACATTCATTAGAAATAGTAACAGAGTCATCGTGCCAGTTTTTCATAAAGAGGCCAATAACTTCGTATCCCTGCTGTTGCAATAAATACGCTGCAACACTAGAATCTACTCCACCTGAAAGTCCAACAACTACTCGTTTCATTTTGAAAAGTTTAATTTTTTAAGGTTGCAAAGGTACGCCAAATAATAGAAAATTTCACCATGGTTTTCATTACTTTAAGCAATCCCGCAGTAGATAAAACTTATTACTTTTTTAAGTACATTTAATCATCCATTTTTATGATATGAAAAAATACATTTATAGCTTGTTTTTCCTTTTCGTATTAACTTCGTTAAGTGCGCAGCGATTTAGCGCGTCTTTACCAAATTATGAAGCTTACAAAGCATTTAGAGGAAAACCTTTGTCTGATAAATTTTCGAATATTGAATCAGTAAAAGTCATTTACGATCTCAGAAAACAAAAAATGTATTATTTCAACAGCAGTGTTATTTTGCTTCATTATGATTTTGTAGTTAATTATTTGGGATACAACCACGATTTAGAAGTCTTCAATAACGAAAACTACAGCAACACTGAAAAGAATAGAGATTTTCTTCTCGGAAATTTAAATCATATTAAAGGAACCGATAAATGGATTTTCGAACTTGCCGCATCCGATCATATGCCTTTACCATTGATTGAACGTTTTTTTGCTATGGTCAAAAATTCTACTTTTATTGGAGAAAAACTGAAATTTTATCTGAACAATCCAGAAATGATGAATTGGTTCCAGCGCGATGAATTTAAAATCCCGTGCGTGAAATCTGATTATATTTTTGGTGAATTAAAATATCAGGAAGTTGTTCATGGCAGTAATATTGGGATTTTGCAACAATATAAAATCAAAGATTTAGAAACTACAAAACCTAGTCCTGATGAAATTATTATTTTGGACGGAACGCCTGATATTCTCCCAAATGTGCGAGGAATTATTGTCAATGAACTTCAAACTCCATTAAGCCATTTGGTTCTTTTAGGAAAAAACAGAAAGATTCCGATAATGGCGTATACGGATATTGAAAAAGACAAGAACATAAAAAGGCTACTTTCTAAAAAAGTAGAATTAAAAATTGAAGTCGATACTTTTTTCATTAAAGAAACCACTAAAAAAATTCCAACAAAATCTCCTGGAAAAAAGAAAAAGCTAGTTATAGACAATAGCGTTATAGAATTGGTCAATTTATCTGAAATTCCAAAAAAGGGAATTAATTATATTGGTTCGAAGGCACAAAACATGGCGTATTTAATTGCCATTTCTAAAGAGATTTCCTTTAAAGTTCCAGAAAATGCACATGCTATTCCGTTTTACTTTTACACAAAACATATTCAAAAAGCATCTATTTCGCCATTAATTACAGAACTTTTAGCTTTCCCTCAAAAAGATTCTGCAGTTTGGATTAATAAACAGCTTAAAAAAATTAGAGACGCTATCAAAAAAGAACCTATTGATCCTGAATTAATATCGAAATTGAATATTGCTTTTAAAGACGCCAAATTCAAAAACTTCAGATTTCGTTCGTCTACGAATGCAGAAGATTTAGATGATTTTAATGGCGCTGGATTGTACGATTCTAAAACCGGAATTTTAGGCGATTCGATCAAAACTTTCGAAAAAGCCATCAAACAAGTCTGGGCAAGTGTCTGGAATGAAGCCTCGTATAACGAACGAGAACTTTTTGGAATTGATCAGCAAAATATTGCAATGGGCGTCTTGGTGCATCGCTCTTTTCCAGATGAATTAGCAAATGGCGTAATTATTACCAAAAATATATTTAGAGAAAACTTTCCTGGAATTACAGTCAATGTTCAAAAGGGAGAAAATTCGGTTGTGAAACCCGAAAAAGGAGAAATCTGCGAACAGTTTGTAGCCTATCATTTTAACGACGGAAAAGACGAAACTGATTTTGATATTGATTATACTTCCAATTCCAATTTGAATGATAATGAACCGTTATTGACTCGAAAAGAAATGAGTAATCTATACGATGTCAGCAAAAAAATTGAAACTAAAATGTATCGCTATTGGCGCAAAAACCAATTTCATCCGGTGGATATTGAATTTAAAATTGTGGGCGAAAAGAGAGATTTATACATCAAACAAGTTCGTCCTTTTAACGATTAATAGAATACTAATAAATCTATTTCATTGCTTGCCGTATTGATTAATACAATTCTAAAGTCGAAATCTTCAATTTTAATTTTCTGCTGAATTGATTTTCGAATTACTTCTGAATTCAACGAAAAATTATCGTCAAGCGGAATTTTCACATCTACAGAATTCAGATATTTTGAAGCTTTTTTGTTGACAATAACCGAAGCGGCAATATAAAATCCGATAATAATAATTTGAAAAAACAGCAACAACTCAATCTTTTCAAACGGATACATAATGTCCAGAATTGACAATGTAATTGTGGCAAAAAGAAAGATGATAGCATTTACCGTGAAAGATTGTGTTCTAAATCGAAGTATCGAAAAAATAGCAAAAAGACCAAAACCAATTCCGACGCCGATTTCTATTTTGGTAAAAAGATAACAAAGGGAAAAAGTACAAAGTCCCACAATAACCATCAACGGATTTATAGTAGCATTATCTTTTCTGTTGGAGAAAAAATACAAAACCAAAATCGAAAAAAACAACAGTAAAAATCGTCCTAAAAGTTCTTGTAAATCCATTGGTTAGAATAAATTGGTTACTCAAAAGTAAACAATTTATTCTTTATCTATTTTATTTTTCAAGGAATGAATTCTGAACTTTTTAGGCTATTATTTTTTTGGCGCTGGTCCTTTTTCAGAAGCTTTATTCGTGTTTTTAGGATCACTCATATTTACTTCTTTCACTAATTTTCCTTTTTGATAAAACTGCCAAATTCCAGCTTTTTTACCATTTATAAATTTCCCTTTAGAAGCAACAGACTTATCTGAATCATAAAAAACAGCTGCACCATTGTATTCATTATTTACAAAGTTCGATTCTTCAAGAAGCGTTCCGTCCTGCCCTATTTTTTTATAGGGTCCTTCTTTTAAACCATTTTTATAAGTCATCTCTTCTGCAATTTGCGCATTGGGATAATAAACAGTTTTTAAACCTTCTAATTTTCCGTTTTTATAATTCTCAACCGCCATTAAAACTTTAGATGCTTTATGGTAATATTTCCATTCCCCTTCGCGAGCTTTTCCGATCTCTTTTCCTTCGCTTACTTTGTTTTTATTTTGATCAAAAAAGACAGTATACGAACTCCCATCATTGGCACTAAAATCTCTTGTTGCTAAGACATCACCTTTTTTAGTATCGTCAAAAAATTTAAAAACACCAGTTTCTTTTCCATGATCAAAAGTCCCTTCGTAGCGAGGGCGTTTAGATTCTGCATAAATGCCTTTCCAAAGTCCGTCTTTTTTTCCAGCCGCGTCAACTTTATTGGTTTCTTGAGAAAAAGCTGCTGTAGTGATTAGAAATAAAATCCAAATTTTTTTCATAAACTGTTTTTCTTTATAACATTAAAAAGCGTGTTTTATTATTGCAAAAGTATAACCAATTTTAATTTTTTACCCATTTTTAAAGTCTTAATTAGCATTTAAAATTTTGTTAAACAAAATTTAGAGCAACATGCAACAAAATCAGAGCTAAACCAACATAATTAACTAAAAATCAACATTATAAAAACAACAAATGAAGTAAATAAACATGTAATGAATATAACTTTTGTTTAACATTATGTAAATAAAGTTGAACAAAATCTTATAATTTAGCTTCACAAACTAAAAACTATATTATGAAAACATTAAAAATTAAATTAATTGCTTTTTTAGCATTAATTGCTTTCGTCAGCATTTCATGTAATAATGATGACGACGACTCGCAACAGACCCCGCAAACGATTGTATCTATTGCGAAAGCAAATCCTGATCTTAGCAGTTTAGTTGCTGCTTTAGAAAAAGCAGATCTAGCTGCTACACTGAACTCTTCTGGCTCTTATACCGTCTTTGCACCTAATAATAAAGCTTTTAGCGCTTTCCTTTCTGCAAACGGTTACGCTAATCTTAACGCAGTTCCTGTTGCTGCTTTAAAAGAAATATTACTCAACCATGTTTTAAGCACAAAAGTAAAATCTAGCGAGATTTCTACAGGGTATGTAAAAACTCTTGCGAAAGGAAATGCTTCAGCTTCAAACACCATAAGTATGTATCTTGAAAAAAACACAGGAGTTGATATTAATGGCGGAAAAACCAACGGCGGTGCAACAGTAACAACTGCAGATATTGAAGCTTCAAATGGCGTTATTCATTTGGTTGATGGCGTAATAGGATTACCAACTATTGTTAACCATGCTGTGGCTAACAAAAATTTTACAACACTTGTAACAGCATTGAGCTACAACTCTGCATCTGGTTTTGTTGGAATATTATCTGGAACTGCTAATTCTCCTTTTACTGTTTTTGCACCTACAAATACTGCATTTACAAGCTTCTTAACCGAAACTGGTTTTTCTGGTCTTTCTGCAATTCCTGCTAATGTTTTAGAAACTACTTTGAAATATCATGTAGTTGCTGGTGCAAATGTGCAATCGACTTCTTTAACAAACGGACAAGTAGTTAATACTTTTGCGAGTCAAAGTTTTACCATTGGCCTTACTGGAGGCGCAAAAATTACTGACACCAATAATAGAGTGAGTAATATTATCGCAACGGATGTCCAATGTTCAAACGGAATAATCCATGTTATTGACAAGGTTTTATTACCTAAATTTTAAATAAAACTAATTAAAATAAAAAAACCGTTTCGTTTTTTAACGAGACGGTTTTTTTATTTTATTATATAGAGAATTACTTTTTCTTATTCTGAGCTTTTGCAGCTTCTTGTTGTTCCATTACTTCTTGAAGACGCTGTTGGAACTTACTTGGCTTTTTAGGCTCTCTTTGTTTGTTTTCTTGAATCTGAGCGTGAATTTTATCACTGTCCACAATATAATTCTTGATCACAAACATAATTCCAATTGTAATTAAGTTTGAAATAAAGTTATACAAACTCAATCCTGAACCGTAGTTATTGAAGAAAATTAACATCATTAACGGTGAAACATAAATCATGATTTTCATCATTTTTGCCATATCTGGCATACCTTCCTGCTGAGGAGCTGCCATTTGCTGATCTCCAGAAGTCATTTTCATGTAGAAGAAAATCGCAATTGCAGCCAAGATTGGAAACAAACTAATGTGATCTCCGTACATCGGAATAGTAAATGGTAATTTTACAACAGAGTCAAAAGATGATAAATCGTCTGCCCAAAGAAAACTTTTTTGTCTTAATTCAAATGCCGCAGGGAAAAACTGGAACGATGCATACATAAATGGCAACTGAATCAATGCCGGAATACATCCTGCCATTGGGTTTACACCTGCTTTGTTGTACAGTTTCATTGTTTCCTGTTGTTTCTTCATTGGGTCTTTTTTGAATTTCTCTCCCAACTCAGCAATATCAGGTCTTAAAACTTTCATTTTAGCCTGAGACAAGAATGATTTATATGTAATTGGCGACATGGCCAATTTGATGATAATTGTAAAAATAATGATTGCAATACCTAACGACAATCCCATTGTTGAACTTAAGAATCCGAATAATGGAATGAAAATCCATTTGTTGATCCATCCAAAAATCCCCCATCCTAATGGAATAATTTTTTCGAAGTTTTTATCGTAAGCTTTTAATGTTTTATAATCTGCAGGACCCATGTACAAATTCATTTTGTAATCGATCTCTCCATTTGAAAACGCTAAAGGCAAATTAGCTCTAAACTGTTTGGTAAAAACAGTATCGATTTTTTCGTCTTTAACTAAATCATCAGATTGTAACTTTGAAGTTTCAAAAGGCTTTTCTGTAGATAAAATAGTCGTAAAGAAATGCTGTTTAAAAGCTATATAACTTACTTTTTCAGGAGTTTCTTCTTTTCCTTGTCCGTGCGAACTAACGTTATTGTATTTTGATTCGTTGTATTTGTAATCAATTTGTGCATAACGATTTTCGTAAGCTACACTTTTCTCATTTCTATATGTTTTTAAATCCCATTGCAAATCAATTGGTTTTGCAGAATTTAAAACTCTGTTTAATCCTTGAGAACGGATATCAAAACCAACTAAATAATCGTTTGGTTTTAAAACATATTTGTACTCTAAAAATTCATTAGCTCCAGCTTTCAAACGCATAGATAAAACTTGGTCTGCACCAATTTTCTCTAATGTTGGTTCGAAATACAGATCTTTAGAATTTAATGTTCTATTGTCTGTAGTAAGAAGCTGCAAATTTAAATTTGAGTTGTTATTTTTGATTAACTCAACTAACTGTCCAGAACCTTTTTTTAATCTTTCGAATTCTTTTAAAGTAGCTTCAACAATATAACCACCTTTATTAGCAATCTTTAATTTTAATTTTTCATTTTCGATTGTAGTAAAAGCTTCTTTTGCAGAAGGAAGTGTTGCAGAATAAGCAAATCCTCCTAAAGTTTTTTGCAATTGAGCCAATTGAACTGTATCTCCAGGAGTTACAGCTGCAGCTGGTAATGATGCCGTTTTTGCTTTATCTGCTTTTGCTTGTGCTTCTTGTTTAGCAACTAATTCTTTCTTGGCTTTTTCAGCAGCAATTTCTTTTTCAGAAGGCTGATTTTGGTACATAATCCAAATCAAAATTCCGAAGATCAATACAAAACCAATGATCGAATTGAGGTCTAATTTTTTTTCTTCCATTATAATTTAAAAAAGTTATTCGTTGAAGTCTATTAGTACTGAGTTTATCTCAAAAGTTACAAACTTCTCAAAATATTAATTACTGTTTTTTATGCGCATTTACTGCAGCAGCCACAAAGTTTACAAAGATTGGGTGCGGATTTGCAACCGTACTTTTGTATTCTGGGTGGTATTGAACACCGATAAAAAATGGGTGGTTTTCAAGCTCAACGATTTCCACTAAACCTGTATCAGGGTTAACTCCAGAAGCCTTTAAACCTGCTTTTTGCAATTCATCAGCATATTTATTGTTGTACTCATAACGGTGGCGGTGACGCTCCGAAATAGTTTTTTCTCCGTAAATTCTGTGTGCTAAAGTGTTTGGTTTAATATCACATTTCCAAGCACCTAAACGCATTGTTCCTCCTTTATCGGTTACATTTTTCTGTTCTTCCATTAAATTCACAACTGGATGAGGCGTTTTATCGTTCATCTCTGTAGAATTCGCATCAGCATAACCTAAAATATTTCTAGAATATTCGATAACAGACATCTGCATTCCTAAACAAATTCCGAAGAAAGGAATGTTGTTTTCACGTACAAAACGAACTGCTTCAATTTTTCCTTCAATACCTCTTTCACCAAAACCTGGAGCAACTAAAACTCCATCTAAAGAACCTAATTTCTCTTCAACATTATCCGCATTAATATGCTCTGAGTGAATAGAAATTACATTTACTTTTGTTTCGTTTGCAGCTCCTGCATGAATGAACGCCTCCAAAATAGATTTGTAACAATCCTGCATTTCTACATATTTCCCAACTAAACCAATGTTAACAGTTTGTTTTGGATTTTTCAATCTTTTTAAGAAAGTATTCCAGTTTTTAAGATCTGGAGATGCTTTTTTAGGTAAATCTAATTTCTTTAAAGCCACAACATCTAATCCTTCTTCAAGCATTAAATTTGGAACTTCATATATAGTAGAAGCATCAATTGATTGAATAACTGCTTCTTTTTTCACATTACAGAATAAAGCTAATTTCTGGCGCAATTCCTGAGACAATTCGTGCTCAGTTCTACAAACCAAAATATCTGCTTTAATACCGCTCTCCATTAAAGTTTTAACAGAGTGCTGAGTAGGTTTTGTTTTTAACTCACCAGCTGCAGCCAAATAAGGAACTAATGTTAAATGAATTACGATTCCGTTATTTTCACCTAACTCCCAAACTAATTGACGAACAGATTCTATATAAGGTAAAGATTCGATATCACCAACTGTACCACCAATTTCAGTAATTACAATATCATAGTCGCCAGATTTACCTAGCAATTGCATTCTGTCTTTGATTTCGTTTGTGATATGAGGAACAACCTGAACTGTTTTTCCTAAAAATTCTCCTCTTCTTTCTTTTTCAATAACCGAAAGATAAACTCTTCCTGTAGTAACATTATTAGCCTGAGAAGTAGGAACGTTCAAGAAACGCTCGTAGTGTCCTAAGTCTAAGTCTGTTTCAGCTCCATCATCTGTCACATAACATTCTCCGTGCTCATACGGGTTTAGTGTCCCCGGATCTACGTTAATATATGGATCAAATTTTTGAATAGTCGTGCGATATCCTCTTCCTTGTAACAATTTTGCCAAAGATGCCGCGATAATCCCTTTTCCTAATGAAGAGGTCACACCTCCTGTAACAAAAATATATTTTGTTTGATTCATTCTGTTGTTGTTTGTAAGTAGTTGTGTAAAAAACTTGGCAAAAGTACAAATTTAATTAGACAATTTATACAATAGACTTCTTAGATTTTTAGAATTTTAGAATGCTGATTTTTTAACTTTTTCAAATCAAAAGAAAACTTTCCTATATATTAATTTTTATCTATTGTTTAAAAGAATTTCAGTCATTATAATGAAATTTTTATCTAATTATATAAAAATCCCATAATCACAAAAAGCATGTTACATTGGCTTGGGATATTGCTTCTTAATATTTCGAATTAATTCTTCTAATCCATTCAACTTCAATTCATAAATAAGCTGCAGTTGCTGACCAAGCTCTCCTTTTGGGAATCCTTTATTATGATACCAAACCACATAATACTCAGGCAAATCAATTAAGTATTTACCCTCGTATTTCCCGAAAGGCATTTTGGTGTGCGCTAATTTTATGAGTTGTTTTTTGTCTTGATCCATAGTTTTTTGTTGTAGAAAAAAGAAGCAAGATGAAAGACCAATGCTTTCTTCTTGCTTCAATTAGTTGCAAAGCTATTATTTATTTACCACAGATTAAAAAATAGTTTTCAGTCGCAGTCGCAGTTTACAGTTAAAACAAAACCGAACATAAAAACTAAAACTTATCAAG
Source organism: Flavobacterium tyrosinilyticum (assembly GCF_023656565.1). Taxonomy (GTDB): domain Bacteria; phylum Bacteroidota; class Bacteroidia; order Flavobacteriales; family Flavobacteriaceae; genus Flavobacterium; species Flavobacterium tyrosinilyticum. The sequence goes on along the minus strand of NZ_JAMOKG010000002.1, from coordinate 443,745 downwards.
AGCCATTGTTCATTTGCCACAGATTAAAAGAATTTCCACAGATTAAAAAACTTAGAATCTCAGAACCTTAGAATCTTAGCATCTTTTTAAAAAAAAAGAAGCAAGAAAAAAGAACTTATTTGCGCTCCCTCTTCCTGCTTCAAAAATATCATTTAAGACTTATTACTAATTTCTAAAAACGCTAAAAAAACTTAGCATCTTAGCATCTCAGAACCTTAGCATCTTAGTAGTGCCATCTCACAAAAGCTTCCATTGCAGCATACGTTGCTAACCCTAATTGGTGATACAAAGCTGCTGTTTCGCGGTTTCTGTCTTCTGCTCTCTGCCAGAACTCTCTTGCATCTGTTCCTTGAAAAACAACTCCATCTTTTTGAGATTGGTGCTTGAAGATTCCATGACGTTTTTCTAGAACCTGATCTGGACTCATTGGAACAGCCATCTCAACCTCGTCAATTCCCCATTCTTGCCAAGCTCCACGGTACAACCACAACCAACAGTCGTTCATGAACTCTTTTGGTTTTAAAACTTTTACAGCCTCAAAAATCGCATCCAAACAAACTTTGTGTGTTCCGTGTGGATCTGCTAAATCTCCCGCTGCGTAAATCTGGTGTGGTTTAATTTTCTCAATCAAATCAACCGTCAACTGAACATCTTCTGGTCCGATTGGTTTCTTCTCGATTGTACCTGTTTCATAGAAAGGCAATTCCATAAAGTGAATCTGCTCGTCTGGAAGACCAACAAAATGACTTGTAGCTCTCGCCTCTCCTTTTCTGATTAAACCTTTAATGTAACGAACCTCTGGAATATCAATTTCGCTGTTCTTTTTGTTCTGCAAGAATGCTTCTGCCTTTTTATAGATATTATCAGCTTCTTCGCTTTTTATTCCAAATTTCTCGTTGTAATCAATTACGAATCTTGCAAAACGAAGCGCTTCATCATCAGCAACGGCAATATTTCCAGAAGTTTGATAAGCAACGTGCACCTCATGTCCTTGCTCTTGCAAACGCATAAAAGTACCTCCCATACTGATAATATCATCATCTGGGTGTGGACTAAAAATCAACACACGTTTTTTAGCCGGCTCAGCTCTTTCAGGACGATTTGAGTCGTCTGCATTTGGCTTTCCACCTGGCCAACCTGTAATTGTATTTTGTAATTTATTAAATATCTTAATATTAGTATCGTAAGCTGGACCCGAATCTGCCAACAAATCGCTCATTCCGTTTTCGATATAATCAGCATCTGTAAGCATTAAAATTGGTTTTTTAAGATCTAATGCCAATCCTAAAACTGCTTTACGAGTCAATTTATCTGTCCAAACAATTTTTTCAACCAACCAAGGCTTGTTAATTCTTGTTAGCTTAGAAGAAGCTTCTTTATCTAAAACAAAAACCGCATTGTTATGCTCTTGCAAAAATGAAGCAGGAACTCGGTTTGTAACTTCATCTTCAACAGATTTTTTTACAATGTTTGCTTTTCCTTCACCCCAAGCCAATAAGATTACTCTTTTTGCTTCCATGATTTTTTTAACTCCAAGTGTAATTGCAGTTCTTGGCGTATTATTTAAACCAAAGAAATCTTTACTTGCCGCAACTCTTGTAATATGATCTAAAGCCACTAGACGAGTTTTAGAGTTTTGAAGTGAACCAGATTCATTAAATCCGATGTGTCCGTTTCCTCCAATTCCCAGAATCTGAAGATCGATTCCACCTAAAGCTTCAATTTTAGCTTCATATTCGTGGCAATAATCTGCGATTTGCTCTTTTGTCAAAAGTCCGTCTGGAACATGAGCGTTTTCAGGTAAAATATCGACATGATCAAACAAAAGTTCCTTCATGAAACGAACATAACTATTGATTGAATTGGGTTCCATTGGATAATATTCATCCAAGTTAAAACTGATTACATTTTTAAAACTCAAACCTTCTTCTTTGTGCAGACGCACTAATTCGGCATATAATCCTTTTGGAGAAGAACCTGTTGCCAAACCAAGAATACATGGCTTTCCTTCTTTTTCTTTTTCTTTGATTAATGTTGCAATTTCTTGCGCTACTTCTTTTGAAGCATCTGTTGAGTTTTCAAAAACAACTGTATTAATGTTTTCGAATCGTTTTTCGAAACCTGTTGCTTTGTCGATTTTACTTTTTAACATGATATATTAATTTTTTATTTTTGTTCAACTATTCCATTTCCTGTATTTATGCCCTTTTATAGCATAAAACAAAATCATTGCATAAGAAGGTAATAACATTAAATATGCCAACTGATTACCGCTTTTTGAAATACCTTGCATATTTTTTGCAATATTCGCAGAATTGATGCTTTCAGTAATCATTCCGTAAAACAGTGGAAAAACTGCTCCACCGATAATTCCCATAATCAAAATAGCACTACCAATCTTGGTATAACCTCCTAAATCCTGCAAAGCCATTGGCCAAATTGCTGGCCAGCACAATGCATTTGCCAATCCTAAAAGCGCTACTAAAAGTATCACCAATGGTATATTTGGAGTTCCAGGAAATGCAATCATTATTTTTGGCGAAATCATAACAATTGCCAAAACCAACACCAAGCCTAGTATTCCTGACACTTTTAAAGCAGTGACCTGAGAAAGATATTTAGGAATCAATACTATTCCAAGAACGTATCCGATAACCATTGCTGACATGGTAAATGAGGTTAGTTTAAGATAGAAATTCCCTTCTTCACCATAAACTCCATGTTGTTTTCCGAAAGCTCCAATAGAATCTCCTGCCAAAACTTCGGCAGACAAATACAGCATTAAAGTAATTACTCCTAAAACAAGCTGCGGATATTTAAATGCATTTTTAATCTGTTGAAAAACACTTAGATTCGAAACATTTCCTTCTTCATCCAAATCAATTTCTGGAAGAGGAGAAAATTTAACCATCAAGGCTAAAACTGTAATAATCAACCCCATATAAAGATACGGCGTTTGCAATTGCAAAGCAAGAGAATTTAACGCAGTAGTTTTTGCAACTTCATCCATCGCCGCAATTTTGTCTGCGGTAAAGTCCTGCATATTAGACAAAACCAAAACCGTAAGAACGATTGGCGCTACAAACCCAGCGAGTTTATTTGCAATTCCTAAAACACTGATTCTTGCCGCAGCACTTTCTCTTGGACCAATTACAACAACATACGGATTTGATGCTGTCTGCAAAACTGCCAAACCAGTTCCCATTATAAATAATGCTAATAAAAATAGTAGAAATGTACGGCTTGAAGCCGCTGGATAAAACATAAAAGCTCCTGCGGCGATAATTAGCAATCCTAAAGAGATTCCGTTTTTATATCCCACTTTTTCAATAATATAAGAAGAAGGAACTGCCATTACGAAGTAGGCAATATAAAATGCGAAAGTCACAAAATAAGCTTGCGAAGAAGTTAATTCGCAGGCTAATTCAAAAAACGGGATTAATGGTCCGTTAAGCCAGGTTACGAATCCTAGAATAAAAAACAATAAGGTTAAAATTACCATCGGAACAATGGCGCTTTTTTTCTCTACCTGTAATGTACTTTGAATGTTTGTCATAATTTTTGGTTGATTAGTTTATAGATTTATTTAATTCAAAATCTAAATTAGAATCAACTCTCACATTATTGATTGCGTAATTTATGCAAATATCTGCATTTTTTTTGCAAAACAAAAGTACTACATTAAATTTCCTTATTCTCTAATTTAGATATGAAAGTTTTGTTAATTTTTGCTATTCCAGTTTAAATCAGGGTAATATTTTGCCAAATATGTTTTTACGTCGGCAATATCTTCTTTGGCTGTTAGGTCTGGAACGTGCTCAGAAAACGGAATTCCGATCGTTGTATTCGGATTTTCCTTAACGGAGTTCAAAAGCACCGTTGGAAGCTCCTTTTCATCACGCTCTGGATGCACCGGACAATTTTTAAGATGTATACACAAGGTCTTGCCATTAAACTTAAAAGCATTCATACTCACACGTATCTTTCCTTCTGCGTCCTTATATTGTTCCAAATCTTCTTCTGTAGGTTTTTCTAAAATATCCAACAACTGATTATTTACATCTAATTTTGCAATTGCAAAACGAGAAATACGCTCCAACGGAAAATCCATTGCATCGCGATCGTAACTAATAAAAGCATTTGGACTTTCCGTTTCTCTCAAAGCGCGCAACGCTTCAGCCGAATACAAATTATCGCTATTGCAAACCGAATAAAACTGTGAATTCAATTCCGGATATTGCTCTACTGCCTGAAACAAAGCGTCTGCAGTTCCAAAAGGCTTTACTCTTCCTTCAGGAATATATTGAATCGCAAATGAAATATTGAGTCCATGAAAATCATTATTCTTCATTTTACTTCCGTAAAACTCTTTAAACAATTCTCCTTGCTCACCTATTATAATATAGATGTTTTCATAGCCTGCTTTTTTGGCATTCCATAAAAGATAATCCATAAGAGGTCTTCCGCTTGCGCCAACACCTATTAAACCTTTACTCCTTTCGTTAGCTTGTGCGATTTCTTCTGAAGAAAGATTATGGGTAACCGCTTCTTTTTTCATACGAGAAGAAGCTCCACCGGCTAGAATTACTAAATTGTTGTGCATTTTATTTTAATTTTCAATATTATCAATAATTCGTACTCCGGGATCAACATTTACCGCGTAAGCTTCTTGCGCTCCAGCATCTAAAATCGCCTTAATAATCCCATCTTCATTCTTTGGATCGGCAATCACCACAATGCTTCCGCCGCCGCCAGAACCTACAATTTTTGCTCCGTATGCACCTGCTTTCAATGCAGCATTAACCATTGCGTCAATTCTCGGAACGGTTATTTTCAGTAAATCCCGTAAAACTTCATGATGCCCATTCATTAAAGCACCAATTTTTTTAAGATCCAAAACTGGTTTTTCAAATTCTTTTAAAGCTTCCTTAGTGTACTGATAGTTCTTAACAGCAGCCTCAAAAAACGGAATTAGAAGATCTGGCAAACAATTTCTGTATTTATCCAAATCCTCTATTTCAGATGTATTCAAATCAAACTGTGGATAATTCTGCTTTACAATATCAATAGCCATTAAAGCATTTCCTTTTAATTCACCAAGCAATCCAATAGTTTCCTTTGGAACACCTGAAACTCCAGTAATCAAACCTTTTAACTCTGTTCCTATTACATTAAAAGAAAACGGCTTTTGGGTATTAATATAAACGATATTTCCAACACCAATACTAAAATGATCCATCATTCCGCCAGGTTCTCCGTGTTCTACAACTTCAGATTCGTAACCTAATTTAGAGAGAAATTCAGGCGTAACTTCTTGATCTATTCCGAAAGCTTCTATAAGGAAACGAATCCAAGCCATCAGTAAAGCCGACGAACTCGATGTTCCCGAATTAATCGGAATATCTCCAGTAATTGTAATGTCATAACCAGATTTTGGTTTACAACCATATCTTCGCAATACTCGCAACGCAGATGCAAAATAATCTCTTGGTTCTAATTTTTCGAAAGCCTCGTATATATCGATAACTCGAATTTCATTAATATCAACCATATTCAGAACAAAAGTTTTGGTCTGATTTTCTTTTGCAATTAATTTAATATTTCGATCTATCGCACAGGCTATAACAGGCAACCCTAAATAATCTTGATGATCTCCAAAAAGACAGGTTCGGCCGGGAGCTAATGAGGTAATTTTTTTCACTTAAACACTTTGTGTTAAAATACTTTATTTCAATAAATTAAAGCATTATTTGGTTATAGATTTATTTTAGTTTTTCGGTTTTTATTTCACGAAACTAGAGATTATATTTTTATAAAACAAGAAAAAATATAAAAATGTGCTCGAACACACTACTTTTATGTTCTCGAGCACATTTATTAATTCTTACATAAAAAATGCTTTTATTAGCTCAAAGTTTTTATATTTGTCTACATGGACAAAAAGTACACAATTAAGGATATAGCACAAATGGCTGGAGTTTCTAAGGGAACTGTAGACCGCGTGCTGCACAATAGAGGAAAAGTTTCTCCTGCTGCACTCGAAAAAATCAATGAAGTTTTGAATGTTATTGATTATGAGCCCAACTTAATTGCACGAAATCTGAAAAGCACAAAAGTGTATCGTATTTGCGTTTTACTTCCTGATCCTGTATTTGATCCGTACTGGCTTCCTTGTGTTAACGGAATTCAGGATGCCATTACAGAATTCAAAGCTTACAATGTCGTTATAGAAATACATTACTTTAATCCAGAAAGCACCAAATCTTTTTTAAAGACAAATGAAACTATTATATCGCAATCACCAGATGCCGTTTTACTGACTCCGCTTTTTCATAAAGAAACCATCGAAATCATAAATCAATATGACGAACTGGGGATTATGGTCAACACCTTTAACAACCAGGTGGAATCTTCTTCTATTAAAAGTTTTGTGGGACAAGATTTATACAAAAGCGGCCGAGTTGCTGCCAGTTTAATGAATCTGATTCTTCCGAAAGGCCAAATCGCCATTATCCATATTGATGAAAGTCTTAAAAATGCTGTTCACATGCAGGAAAAAGAACGCGGCTTTAGAAGCTATTTTGAAGAAAAAAACCTTTCTAATTTCTCTTTAACCACTTTAAAAGTGAAATATTCCAATATTGAAACTAAGCTACCAGCTTTCATAAATGAAAATCCAGATTTAAGTGGCATTTTCATCACCACTTCAAAAGCTTACCAAATTGCCTCTACACTTTCAAACGTAACAGACAAAAAGATTGCTTTGATTGGATATGATTTAATTGATAAAAATGTTAGTTTTTTAAATCAAGGATTGGTTCACTTCTTAATCCATCAAAATCAAAAAAGACAGGCTTATTTAGGCGTAAGCACTTTGGCAGATCACTTTATCTTTAGAAAAGACATTCCGGAAACTATTTTGCTTCCTATTGATATTATCAATGTAGAAAATGCTTCTTTTTATGTTAGCTAATGTGGTTTGCCGCTAAGACGCTAAGGCACGAAGTTTTTTTGAATCTCGCAAAGTCGCAGAGGCGCAAAGTCTTTTTTATACTTTCAATACTTTAATCGTATACTGGCTTGGCTTAATACAATCAACCTAAGGACTTGCTATTTTTAGTCTCTCGCAGATTTTGCAGATTTACGCAGAAAAAATGAGTAAAAAATCTGCTGAATCTGCTAAATCTGCGGGATGTTTTTTTCTTAATTTAATCATATTGAGATATAGCATAGGCTTCAACCAAGGGCGCAGATTTCTTGATTGTATTCCCGTGGTTGAAACCACGGGCTATGTTTGAAAATAAAGTCGGAAAAATTCTTTTAATAGCTTTAGACAAACATTACTAATTTAGGCTAGAGCCATTTCTTTACCCTATTCAACCTCCAGTTTTAGCTGGAAGCAATTCAAATTACATTTTCCCTTAAAAAAACTTTGCGCCTCTGCGACTTTGCGAGATTCAAATAAAAAAGTAAAAAACTTGTGCCCTAGCGCCTTTGTGGCAAACTTTATGGCGAATTATTTCATCAAAACGAACTTCCCAAAAGAAGAAGCGATATGAAAATTCGGCTCTGCAGTATTGGGATCGACCCACGTAATCCAAGTTGGTTCGTAATTTCCGTTTTCATCTTTAGAGAATTTAGCTCGGTAAACTCCAACTTCGATAATATTATCATGAATTAAATCCAATTCTTTTAAAGACGCAATACTAATTCTTCCCACAACCGTAAACGAATTTTGTGCTTTTACCGACTGTATTTCCAACTGTTTTTCTGGCCATCTCCAATTGTAATCAAAATTCCAATTCGGATAAGCTTCAAAATCCAAAATACGTTCATCTACATCCATTTCCAAACAATAATACGGACTTAGTTTTTCATCTTTTCTAAAAAACAGCTCTACTCTATCCGAATTACAAATACTGTCTGTAGAATTGTCTTTTCGATCAATATAAACCTCTGAATCAAAAACTTGAAAATTAAAATAGAGATAATCCCAATCCCAAAGCGCGCGGAATTCAATCTTTAAAACTGGATCATTATTCCATGGTGAAGTAAAATCGGTTAAACAATTTGCTTTTTCCCAAAAAACAGGATCCATAATTTCGCTTACGTTTTTTTTACTTTTATCGATAATTTCTACGTGGTATTCTTTCAAAATTCTTCTTCTTAAAATCTGTTAATTTTTCATTTTCAAAAAAGGTCAAAATGACCATTAATTCATTTCGCGATTTCGGCCTTTTTATCCGTGACCAATATACTTCAAAAATCCAATAAAAAAACAAAGCGAATTCATAATTAAAACTAAAAATACGTTCCTTTTCAGCATAAGAAAAGACTGCTTAATTTTTATGTTTTTCGTTTAGTGATTGCGAAATTCATAAGTTTTTAATAAATCCTTATTTATAATTCAAAAAACTACTAATATCACACATACTGTTTTTTCTAAATCATTTTAAAAATATCACAGCAATTTAAGTCAAAAAAAACGATTCGAACAATTTTATGTGCTCGAGAACATAAATTTTGTGTGTTCGAGCACATTTTTTGTGTTTTTTCTTGTTTTATAAAAATATAATCTCTAGTTTCGTCAGAGATTAATCTTAAAACTAAGTTAATTATGCAAAAATTAGGGTGATTTTTAACCCTTAAAAAAGAAGAAAATAGAACTAGACAAGCCGTGTTTAGCGCAAAAGCAAAACCTCTTATTTGCAGAGAAAACAAATTAATCAACACATAACTAAAAAAACCAAAATGAATTCCACGATCAAAAAAGAAATCTAAAACCTACAAACAAGAAAAAAACAATTAAACATTAACCAAAACCAATTTAAAGTATGAAATTATTAACCCAAAAAAAGCCAAGAGATTTTCGGATTAACAATTTATCCCGCAAAGAAATCGGAATAACGGTTCTCTCGTTATTAGTTTTTACATTTCAAGCTTCTGCAGCTCCTTCTATAAATACTTCAGATAATAACAAAACAGCGCTGTATTTTGAAAAAACAGTAAAAGGTACTGTAACAGATCAGAACGGTTTACCTCTTCCAGGGGCAAATGTTGTGGTTAAGGGAACTACAAAAGGTGTTCAGACGGATGTTGACGGAACTTTTGCTATTACAGTTCCAGATAATGCAACAAAATTGGTGATTACTTTCATCGGTATGGAAGATCAAGAAGTTAGTATTGGAAGCGCTCCTCTAAAAATTGTCATGAAGGAAGCAGGACAAAAACTAGATGAAGTAGTAATTGGATACGGAAAATCTAAGAAAAAAGACCTTACAGGTTCTGTGAGTTCGCTTAGCAAAGACAATTTAAACTTAGGCGGAACGGTTGCAAACGTTGGGCAAGCTCTTCAAGGACGTGCTTCTGGAGTGCAGGTTCAGCAAAACAGTTATGCACCAGGAACAAATCCGCAGGTTGTAATTAGAGGAGGAAACTCAATCAATACCTCTAATGCTCCGCTATACGTAGTGGACGGATTCATTACTAGTACTGGAGGTTCTATTAGTCCAAACGACATTGAAAATATTCAGATTCTTAAAGATGCCGCTTCTACAGCAATTTATGGTGCTCGTGGAGGAAATGGGGTAATTTTGATTACTACTAAAAAAGGAAAAGCTGGAAAAATGAATGTTGAGGCCGAGATTTCTGATGGTTTTCAAAACATCATAAAAGAGCCTTCTTTATTGACTGGGCAGCAATATGCCGATTATCAGAATGCTCTTAATGCTGAAAACGGAAGACCGCCACTTTTCCCTTCAAGTTTTCCTGTTGCCAATACGAATTGGTTTGACGCTGCAACTCGTCCTGGAGAAGTGCTTAACAGAACGCTTACTTTTAGCGGAAGCGACCAAACTTCTAAATTCTTTCTTTCTGGAAACTATTTAAAACAAACTGGAGCTATCGTAAACACTGATTTTGAAAGATACAGCGTGAGAATGGGTGCAGAAAAGAAATTCAACGATAAGCTAAACATGGGAATGAATGCTTATGGCGCTGTTGCTGAAGGAAATAATAGCGATTTTGGCGATAATATTTTATCTCCAATGTTCTCTATCCAAACAGCTCCGCCAGCTATTCCGATTTATAATGCAGATGGTTCGTATTATAAATTTCAAGGAAAAGACAATGCTTTAGCACTTTTACTTGAGCCTACAGATCATACAATCAATAGATTGGTAAACGGAAACATGTTTTTAGATTATCAGATCATTAAAGGTTTAACGTATCACTTTGGTGCGGGTGCAGAATGGCAGGAAAACATTCAAGGAAAATATACTCCAAGTACTTTAGTAGCGGGAGCAGCTTTGAAAGGTTCTGGTTCTGAGGAAAACATAACATATTTCAGATGGAGTACAGAGCAATATTTGACTTATAAATTTGACATCAAAGAAAAACATGCTATAACAGCAATGATTGGTACTTCAAACCAAAAAGACACATTTGAGAGAGTAAGAGCTGCTGGTACAGGTTTCTCAAGCGACTTGTTGACTTATTACAATTTGCAGGGAGCTTCAGTGTATTTAAAACCTGAAACAGAAAAAACAGAAACGAAATTGACTTCTTATTTTGGAAGGTTAAATTATGCGTTCAACGATAAATACTTAGCCACTTTTACAATTAGAAAAGACGGTTCTTCTCGTTTTGGACCAAATAACCGATTCGGTATTTTCCCTTCTGGAGCTGTTGCTTGGAAAATCTCTAATGAATCTTTTATGCAAAACGTAAAAGCAATTTCTGAACTTAAATTGAGAGCGAGTTATGGTATTACAGGTAGTGACGGTATTGGAGACTACTCTTATATGAGCCGTTTATCTTCTTGGGGTGTAACTATTGCACCAGATGAATTTGTGGCAGGAACAGAACCAGCCAACTTAGCTAACCCAAATCTAAAATGGGAAGAAACAGCTCAAACTGATATTGGTTTAGATTTAGGTTTATTTAATGACAAACTTTCAATTACATTCGATTATTACAAAAAAAGAACAACAGATGCTCTTTTAAATGTTCCTGTTGGAGGATGGTGGGGATTTGGCACTCAGAGAGTTAATGCAGGAGTTATTGATAACCAAGGTATTGAGTTAGGAATAAGCACTACAAACTTTAGAACGGATAAATTTACTTGGACTACCTCATTAAACGTAGCGTACAATAAACAAGAAGTAGTATCTCTAGCAGATAACGTAAAAATCATTAGTACAAACACTTCAAACCCAAGTGGAACAGTTTCTGGTCAAGAATTTACAAGATTGGAGCCTGGAAAAGAAATGGGAGTTTTATATGGTTATAAATATGCAGGGGTCATCAAAACTGGAGAAACTTATGCTCCTCAGCCATTATCTGCCCCTGGAGATCCTAAATATGTAGACGTTGATGGTGATGGACAAATTACAGCAAAAGACAGAACGTATTTAGGAAATACTATTCCTCATTATGTTGCAGGTTTCAATAACGATTTTAAGTATAGAAATTTCGATATGAATATCTTTTTCCAAGGCGCTTTTGACTATTCAGTTTACAATATGACTAAAATGGTTGGTGAGTCTTCTACAAGCACAGATGTACTAAACCGTTGGGTTGCTGGAAAAAACGAAAATACAGATATTCCTAGAGATGGCTATTACAAAAGCACTTACGGAAGTTATGTGAATTCTAAATTTGTTGAAGAAGCTTCTTACTTGCGTCTAAAAAATGTTTCTATCGGATACACAATTCCTGAAAGTGCATTAAAAACGGTGAAATTTATTGATAGTATCAGATTATATGCAATCGGACAAAATTTATTGACGATTACAAACTATTCTGGAAATGATCCTGAGGTAAATGGCCATACCACTAGTGCTACTGCGCAAAATATTGGTGGTGGAATCGACTTTAACTCATTCCCAGCTTCAAGAACTTTTATACTTGGAATTAAAGTTGCAATTCACTAGTCTAAAATGCTTTATAGTAACATTAAATTGATTAAAATGAAAAAATATACAATCTTATTACTTTTACTTACCGCTGGGACACAATTTTCGTGTAACCAAGATTTGGATCCTACGGTATACAGCAGTTTGACTAATACCAACGGGTATCAGACAAAATCGGATGCTATTGCAGCTATCAATTCCATTTATGGAAGATTAAAAGGACCTTCTGTAGGCGATAACTTTTCGTATTGGGCTACAAGACATTTTGCTCTAACAGATATTGCTACAGATTTAGGACACTGCCAATTTGGAGGAGATCCAGGACAATTATCATTAGGAACTTGGAACTCAGCAAACGGTCTTCTAAAAGAAGACTGGAACGCAATGTATAAATTGATTGCCAATGCCAACAATGCGATTTTCAACATTACACCAATGGGCGGTATTACAGCTGCTGAAAAAGCACAATTTATTGCAGAAGCTAAATTCTTAAGATGTTCTGCTTACATGGATTTGACAGATTCTTGGGGGCCAGTAATTTTGATTACCGAAGCGAACCTTGGAAATCCTGGGTATTTAGAACAAACTCCGCCATCATCTGTAGAAGAAATTGATGCTTTCATGATTAAAGAATTGACTGAAGCTGCCGATGTTCTTCCTCTTAATTACAAAAACAATGAAATTTACGGTACAAATGATGTAGGTCGTGCTACAAAAGGTGCTGCTCTTACATTATTAGCAAAATTATACTTGAGAAGCCATGATTGGCAAAAAGTAGCAACGCTAACCAAACAAGTAATGGATTTAAATGAATACCAGCTTTATCCTTCTTATTTAGGTTTATTTAAAGAAAGTAACAAATGGTGCAGCGAAAACATCTTCTCTTCTTTGAGTGACGCCAACACAAACGGAACAGAATTATTAAACCACTTTGGTCCTGTTGATCACCCTGTTGTTCAGAACAGATGGCAGTATTATACTGTAAACTGGGATTTCTACAACACTTTTGGTGATGAAGATGAAAGAAAACAATGTTTCTTCCCAGAATTTATGGGTACAGATGGTCTTCTTCATAAACAAGCGCCTTCGTTGGGAGCTCAACCGCCAGCTGGGGAATTATACATGCAAGACGTTTCTACAAAAAAATATGCTGACGACGAAACGACTACTTATTATGATGGTCATAGTGTAAATATTCTTCGTTATGCAGATGTTTTATTGAGCAGAGCTGAGGCATTAAACGAAATCAGCGGACCAACTCAAGAGGCTATTGACCTTATCAACCAAGTAAAAGGAAGATCACATGCAAAACTTCTGGTTTTATCAGATCATACGCAGACTAGTTTAAGAGATGCTATTTTACAAGAAAGAGGTTGGGAACTTTTCTACGAAGGAAAACGCCGTTCTGACTTAATCAGAATGAACAAATATGATGTTTTGGTAAATGCATACCACCTTAGAGTTGGTGAGGCCGCTTTAATCAAAATGCCGCAAAACAAATATTACACGTATCCACAAAGTCAGGTAGACCTTAATCCAAACTTAAGCAACGCCGACAGACAATAAAGAATATCTAAATCAAGAACAGACAGTTAAATGTCTGTCTGTTCTTGAATTTTTATAACAATAAAAGTACTTTTCTGTTTCACAAAAGAAGCTTTTCAGATGATCAAAAAATTAATACAAAAAGGAAGTTTTATTTTAGTTCTGCTTGCATTGGCAAGTTGCTCTAACAACCAAATTATCTCCAATATCAATATTGGCACTCATGGCAACAACGAATTGAAAATTCAGATCGATGTTACTACGAATGACCAAGCACAGGTATATGCAGAATATTGGTCGGACAAAAAGGGAACTCAAAGTAAAATCACCTCTCCTATTTCAAAATCAGGTCTTAAACATTCGCTGGTACTTTGCAACATAACTCCTGAAACCAATTATAGTTTTCAATTAATAACGGTTCAAAACGGTAATAAACAAACCAGTAAAGTTTATACTTTCAAATCTAGAAAACTTCCAGAATGGCTACAAAAACAATTTAAAGCCAATTGCCCGAAACCAGAATTACTACCAGAAAATTTCAAAAAAGGTTTTCTGCTTTTAGCCAAAAGAGAAACTCCAGGAACGGCCTATATTGTAGATTACAAAGGAAATTTAAGATGGTATCATACGCTTGAAGGAACTGGATTTAAAGTTACGCATTTTACAAAAGAACAAACGATTCTTTCCATTTTGGGAACAAATGATGAACCAACAAGTTATGGAAGTGAAATCCTAGAAATTAATCTTCAAGGCGATACTTTAACCCACATCAAAAAAGGGCAAGGCGATTTGAAGCAGGTTCTTCATCACGAAATCATCAAAAAATCGGCTGACGAAATTGTCGCTTTAACTGTCGAGCAAAAAATAATTGATTTAACTTCTATCGGAGGAAAAAAACAAGATACCATCAACGGAGACGGAATTATAATCTTAAATAAAAAAGGGAAACAGCTTTGGAAATGGAGTGTTTTTGATGATTTAGATCCGTTTAAAGATAAAGATTTACTAAAAACTAAAAAGGATTGGACACATGCCAACAGTTTGAGTTACGATATAGATGGAAACTTTTTAATCTCATTCTATAATAACGGTCAGATTTGGAAAGTCAATTCTAAAACAGGAAAAGTAATCTGGAAATTAGGAAAAGGCGGCACAATGAAAATGGCTCCAGATGCTAATTTCTCTCAAGCGCATGCCGCACATATCGATCAAGAAGGCAGTTTACTGTTTTTTGATAATGGTGTCGATATCAAACAATCTTCGGTTTTTGCCTTAAAAGTGGACGAAAAAAATAATGATGTAAAACTTGATTTTCATATCAAATTACCAAAAGATATATACAACGATAGAATGGGAAGTGCTTATATGATCAATAAAGACCTCTTTTTAGTTTGTTGTTCAAAAAGACACATTACCGTTTTAACAAATAAAAAAGGAGTTCTGTTATGGGCTTTAGAATCTGAAATTCCGCCATACAGAACCATCTTTATTCCTGAAGAAAAACTGAAACCTTTTCTTCTAAATTAGAAAGTGACACTCCTGCAAGGTTTTTAAAATCTTGTAGGTTTGAATACAAAACGAATACCTACAAGGTTTGCAAAACCTTGCAGGAAAATAAATAAGATTAAAAATAGTACCCATGAAAAAAACATTTCTTATCGGACTTTTTTCAGCATTATCAATGGCTGTTTTCAATTCCTGCACCAAAACCAATTCTCAAACTTTGGCTTCAAAAACAACCGAAGAAGGAGAAGAAGACGAAGGTTATATTACAATTGATACTTCTAAAATTCCTGATGATCAATTTGGAGAATCGGTTCGTTACGGAAGAGAATTAATGATGAAAACGGCTTATTACATTGGACCAAACGGAAAAAACGGACAATATTTAGGCAATAAAATGAACTGCACCAACTGTCATCAAGATGCGGGAACAAAGCCTCATGCATTCAATTTGATGTCTTCACACGATAATTATCCACAATATCGCGGGCGCGAAAACAAGGTGCTTACACTAGCAGAAAGAGTTAATAACTGCATTATGCGCCCGCATTCTGGAAAACCGCTTCCGTTGGACAGTAAAGAAATGGTAGCCTTTTTATCTTATTTTAAATGGATCAGCAAATTTGTGCCAAAAGATGGTAATTTTAAAGGAGCTAAAAATTTGGAAATAGAATTTCCCGATGTGGCTGCAAGTCCAGAAAGAGGAAAAGTTTTATTTGCTGAAAACTGCGCAAGATGCCACGGAAATAATGGTGAGGGAGTTTACAATGCTGACAAATCGGGTTACACCTACCCTCCTCTTTGGGGACAATACGGTTATCAGCCAGGTTCAAGTATGCACCGCGTAATCAAACAGGCGCAATGGTTAAAAAGCAATATGCCTTATGATAAAGTACTGCTTGGAAAACCCTATCTTACAGATAAACAAGCGCTTGATATTGCTGCTTATGTAAATGACGATTCCCAACATTCAAGACCAAACCCAAAAACATTTGATTATCCAAACAAAATGGGCAAACCAATCGATTATGCACACAGTCCGTTTAACGATAATTTCTCTGAAGAACAGCATAAATATGGGCCTTACAAACCCATTATTGCCTACTGGAAAAAACAAGGATGGAAAGCCGTTTACTAAACTCAAAATATACTATTTAACCTGATTATACAATGAAACTAAACCTAAACAACACAACGCTTTTAAGCAGAATATTGATAATGTGTTTTATCACGATCAGCATTCCTCTAACTGCACAAATAAAATATTCAGACGGAAATGACAGCTGGAATCCGAATCAATTAGGAAATCACCGCGCTGTAGTTGCTTTTTCCGGTTCAGGAAATGTTGCTAAAACAACCATCGAATGGCGAAGAAGAGACACAAATCCAGAACTTAAAAAAATTATCGTTCAGGATGCGTCTGGAAAAGAAATTCAGAACATAAAAACCGAAAATATCAATAGAGAAAACGGAACTATCTTCTTTGAACCAATTTCAGGAAAAGGAACATACTACGTTTATTATATGCCTTATGTTGATGAAGGAACTGCTAATTATCCTAAAGGAATTTATCAGAAGCCAGAAAACAAAGCCGATGCAAAATGGCTTTCTAATGTAAAAGCAAACTTAAAAGACAATGCGGCTGTAACAGAAATTCAGAGCGTAAATGCTTTCAATAGTTTTTATCCGATGGAAGTAATTGCAACAGCATCTGAAACTTCTGCTCTTGTGGCAAAAAACAGCGGAAATTCTTTCTTGGTTTTCCCAGAAGATAGAGAACATTCTATCAAATTAAAATCAGATTTACCACAAAGATGGATTCAGAAAGGCGTTCAAAACAGCTTTTCTGATACGGCAATGAAAGGTGAATATTTAGCTTTTCAATTAGGCGTTTATGCTCTTGAAGATTTAAAAAATATAAAAGTAACTTTTACCAATTTAGTAAGCACAACTGGCGCAACAATTGAAGCGAAAGATATCAGCTGTATCAACACGGACGGAACGAAATATGACGGCAATCCTTTCACCAATACTGTTTCTGTTTCAAAAGGAAAAATTCAAGCAATGTGGTGCGGTATCGATGTTCCGCAAACTGCAGCTGCTGGAACTTACAACGGAAAAGCAACTGTAACTGCTGATGGAAAATCAAAAGAAATCAACCTTCAAATTACAGTTTCTAACCAAGTAACAAAAAACGGAGGTATCGACAGTCCTGAAAAAATGACGCGTCTAAAATGGTTAAACTCAACTTTAGCGCAAGAAAATACAGTTATTGCTCCTTATACTCCATTAACCGTAAACAATTCTGAAATTTCATTATTAGGAAGAAAACTAATTGTAGCGCCAAACGGATTTCCTGCCCAAATCCAGACTTTCTTTACTCCTGAAATGACTTCTGTAACTACAAAAGCAAATGATATTTTAAGTTCTCCAATCGATTTTCATTTTGTTGATGCATCTGGAAAAGAGGCGCAATGGAAAAACAGCGGTGTAAAATTCACCAAAAAAGAAGCTGGAACAGTTTCTTGGGAAAGCACTTCAACTTCAAAATCGGTTCAAATGGATGTAAATGCTTCTGTTGAATTTGATGGTTTCGTACATTATATCGTGAAAGTTACAGCTCTTGAAGATGTTTCCTTTAATGACATTAATTTCCAAATGCCAATGCAGCCAACATCTGCAAAATACATGATGGGATTAGGTCAAAAAGGTGGCGATCGTCCTGCAACTTTCGACTGGAAATGGGATGTTGCGCATAAAAACCAAGACGGCGCTTGGATTGGTGCTGTAAACTCTGGATTGCAGTTTTCTTTGAGAGACGAAAAATACAGCCGTCCGTTAAACACGAATTTCTATTTGCAAAAACCTTTGTTATTGCCAACTTCTTGGGGTAACGAAAACAAAGGAGGAATTACGATTACACCAAACCAAAAATCGGTTCTAGTAAATGCGTACAGCGGAGCTAGAACAATGAAAAAAGGCGATGTTTTGTATTATAACTTCAACTTATTAATTACGCCATTCCACACCATTAATGCCGATTTTCAATGGGATACAAAGTTTTACCACAAATACAGTCCAATCGATTCTATTGCTAAAACTGGCGCAACGGTGATTAATATTCACCACGCAAATGCAATCAATCCGTATATCAATTATCCTTTTATCGAATTTAAAAAGATGAAAACGTATATCGATGAAGCGCATGAAAAAGGATTAAAAGTAAAAATCTACAACACGGTTAGAGAGGTTTCTAACAAAGCTTATGAGACTTTCGCTCTTAGAAGTTTAGGTCACGAAATCTATTCACCAGGAAAAGGTGGCGGATTCTCTTGGTTGCAAGAACATGTTGGCGACGATTATATCGCTGCTTGGTTTGTTCCTGAAATTAAAGATGCGGCAATCGTAAATAGCGGTATGAACCGTTGGCACAATTATTATGTGGAAGGAATGAATTGGCTGACTCAAAATGTTGGTATTGACGGAATTTATCTAGACGACGTTGCTTTCGACAGAATCACAATGAAACGTATCAAAAGAGTTTTAACCAAAGATGGCCACCCTGGAATTATCGATTTACATAGTGCAAATCAATACAATAAAAGCGACGGATTTAATAACAGTGCCAACTTATACATGGAGCACTTTCCGTACATCAATAAATTATGGTTTGGAGAATATTTTGATTACGAAAAAAATCAACCTGACTTTTTCTTGACTGAGGTAAGCGGAATTCCGTTTGGATTAATGGGAGAAATGCTTCAGGATGGAGGAAATCCTTGGAGAGGAATGGTTTACGGAATGACTAACAGATTGCCTTGGAGCGATGGTGCAGATCCGAGAAATATCTGGAAAGTTTGGGATTCTTTCGGAATTAAAGGTTCTGAAATGATTGGATATTGGAGCGAAAACTGTCCTGTAAAAACAAACAATGACAAGGTTCTAGCAACAGTTTATAAAAAGAACGGAACAGCTTTAATTTCAATCGCAAGCTGGGCAGATGCTGATGTAAATGTGAAATTGAATATTGACTGGAAAAAACTAGGAATCAATCCTGCAAAAGCGACTATTACGGCTCCAGAAGTTACCAATTTCCAGTCTGCAAAAACGTTCACAACAAAAGACGAAATACCAGTTTCTAAAGGAAAAGGCTGGTTATTGATTGTGAAGTAAATACAACTAAAATTTAATGCCACAGATTACACAGATTAACACAGATTAAAAAAAATCATTTTAATCTGTGTAATCTGTGGCAAAAAAACAACCACAAAAAACTAGCTCTCCATCATGAAATTTAAACCATTATTATCCTTTTTACTCCTTGGAAGCCTCTTTGTCTCAGCACAAAACAAACCCACTATAAAAGAATACAAAAAAATATTTACAACATATCCGTTTTCAGATCCTGATCCGATTCCGAAACCAGATACCAAGTTTTATCCGTATTTCCGTTTTGATGGTTTTACCGATAAACCCGTTCAGAAAGAATGGAAAGTAATCGAAATTGAAAACGATTATATCAAATTGATGATTCTGCCAGAAATTGGCGGAAAAGTTTGGTCGGCTATAGAAAAATCTACAGGAAAAGATATTGTTTACAATAATCATGTGGTAAAATTTAGAGACATTGCCATGCGCGGACCGTGGACAAGCGGCGGTGTTGAAGGCAATTACGGAATTATTGGACACACGCCAAACTGCGCCACTCCTGTCGATTATAAAATCATAAACCGAGAAGACGGAAGCATTAGCTGTGTAATTGGAGTTTTAGATTTATTAACTAGAACTTCTTGGAAATTAGATATCAATCTGCCGAAAGACAAAGCCTATTTTACCACAAATTCGTTTTGGTGTAACACAACCGAATTTGAACAGCCTTATTACACTTGGATGAATACAGGAATTAAAGCGGCCGAAAATCTGCAGTTTATTTATCCGGGACAAACTTATATTGGACATAACGGAGATTACCATTCGTGGCCAATAGATAAGGAAAACGGCAAAGATTTATCTTTCTATAAAAACAATAATTTTGGAGGTTACAAATCGTATCACGTATTTGGGAAATACGATGATTTCTTTGGCGGATACTATCATGACGAAGATTTCGGAATAGGAAGATACGGCAATCACGACGATAAACCGGGTAAAAAAATCTGGATTTGGGGATTGTCTCAACAAGGAATGATTTGGGAAAAATTATTAACCGATACTGACGGACAATATGTAGAAGTGCAAAGCGGAAGATTGTTTAATCAGGCGAGCGAAGGCAGTAATCTTACACCTTTCAAACAACGTTCATTCGCACCATATCAAACGGATACTTGGACCGAATATTGGTTTCCTGTAAAACAGACAAAAGGTTTTGTAAAAGCCAATAATTATGGCTCAGTCAACATTAAAAACGAAAACGGCTGGCTGAAAATCTATTTTTCTCCGCTTCAAAAATTAAATGAAAAAATTGAAGTTTTTGAAGACGATAAAAAAGTATATTCTAAAGATATTGCACTAAATACGATGCAAACTTTTAAAGATTCCATTCAGGTAAAAGTTGATTCTAATAAATTGAAATTTGTTTTGGGCGGTAATAAATTGGTTTGGAATTCTGCTCCAGAAGACGGAAACATCAATCGTCCTGTAGAAATACCTAAAGATTTTGATCACAATTCAGTTTACGGATTGTATCAGCAAGGAAAAAACTACATCAGTTTCAAAGATTATGTTCTGGCTGAAGATAAATTGAATGCCTGTTTGAAACTAGATCCAAACTACGCTCCTGCCCTTTCTGCTTTGGCATCTTTACAAATCAGAAAATTAGATTACAAAGCGGCTGTAAATACAGCAAGCAAAGCTTTATCAATAGACACTTATGATCCTGCGGGTAATTATTTTTATGCTTTGGCAAACTTCCATTTAGGAAATAATACCGATGCAAAAGATGGTTTTGACATTGCGGCCGCAAGTGTCGAATTCCGCAGTCCAGCTTATACCGCTTTAAGCAAAATTTATTTGGCCGAAAACGATCTTTCAAAAGCGATTGAATATGCTGAAAAAAGCTTGATATTCAATCAATACAATATAGAAGGTTTACAGGTTGTAGCGGTTTTATATCGTCTACAGAATAATTCAGATAAAGCAAATTCGGTTTTAAAAACGATTACAAAACTGGATCCCCTGAATCATTTTGCTGATTTTGAAAAATACCTTTCGAATAATTCAAACGATTCTAAAAATGCTTTTACTGCCGCCATTCAAAACGAAATGCCAGAACAGACTTTTCTTGAGTTAGGAATCTGGTACAACAATATAAGCCGAAAAGAAGAAGCTTTAAAAGTATTTTCTATCGCTGAACCAAGTGCTGAAATTATATATTGGAAAGCCTTTTTAGAAAACAAACCAGTTGATGTAAGCAAAATCAAACCAGGAACGAGTTTTCCTTTTAGAAATGAAACCGCAGAAATTTTGAAATCATTAATTAAAACAAATGATCAATACCAATTGAAATATCATTTAGGTTTAATTGAATGGAATCGTAACAGCATTTCAGAAGCTAAAAGATTGTTTTCAGAATGCGGTTCAAAACCAAATGATCCTGCTTTTTATGGCGCAAAAGCTTCGTTATTTAAAGATGATGCTTCAATAGTATTGGCAAGTCTACAACAGGCAATAAAATTGGATCCGCAAGGCTGGAGATACCATAAAATGCTTGCAGAACATTATATCGCTCAAAAACAATTTGATAAAGCGCTTACAACGGCGGAGTCTTTTTATAAAAAACATCAAGACAATTATTTGATTGGAATGCTTTACGCTAAAACTTTATTGCTAAATAAAAAATACCGCGAAGCCGATTCGTTCTTGACCAAATTGCAAATCCTTCCGTTTGAAGGCGCAACCGCAGGAAGACAATTGTATCACGAAGCTAAATTGATGCAGGCTTTAGCAGAAATCAAAAACAAGCAGTACAAAAAAGCATTACAATTTATTGCCGATGCCAAACTGTTTCCAGAGAATTTAGGCGTTGGAAAACCGTATGACGAAAATATTGATGAAAGACTAGAAAATTGGCTGGATTATGAATGTTATACCAATTTAGGAAACAAAGAAATGGCTTCTAAATCTTTGGACAAAATTGTCGCTTTCCGTCCTGTGATTGATAATACGGTTATGAATTTCCTTCCGGCAAATCAATTGGTTTCGGCTTGGGCAATAGAAAAAACGTCTTCTTCACAAGAGGCCGAAAAATGGATTAAAAATCAGGCCAATTTATATCCCGCAAACAAAATAGTACAGTGGACTTTATTGTCTTACACCAAAAAACAATCGAATATTTTGAGTGAAGATGAAAAAGACGGTGAAGTTAGAATTATCGAAAAATTGTAAAGAACTTTCTAAAACAATAAAAATGAAAAACCATTTTTTTAAATATACTTTTTTGGGTCTTGTCCTTTTTATGGCTCCAAAAATAGAGGCGCAAAACAAAACAGAAAAAGAAGATGAATTATCTATTTATCGCAGTACTCCTCTAAAAACGCATGATTTAATTCATACCAAATTGGAAGTTTCTTTCGATTACGGAAAACGTTATTTATACGGAAAAGAATGGATTACCTTAAAACCGCATTTCTATGAAACCGATTCGCTTAAGCTAGATGCAAAAGGAATGGATTTTAAAGAAATTGCTATTATTGATGGCAAAAAAAGCATTCCGTTGCAATACAAATACGATAACGAAGAGCTTTCAATCGCTTTAAACAGAAAATACAAAAGAACCGAAAAGTATACGATTTTCATTAATTACACTGCAAAACCAGCAGAACTGAAAAGTAAAGCGGGCGAGTCAATTACCAACTCAAACGGATTGTACTTTATCAATCCTGACGGAAAAGGTGATAAACCAACACAAATATGGACTCAAGGTGAAACGGAAGCTTCTTCTTGCTGGTTCCCGACAATCGATAAACCAAATCAGAAAACAACTTCTGAAATTGCGATGACTGTCGAGGCAAAATATACAACGCTTTCAAACGGTAAATTAACCTCGAAAAAAGTAAATAAAGACGGGACAAGAACTGATATCTGGAAGATGGAACAGCCAAATGCGCCTTATTTATTTATGATGGCCGTTGGTGATTTTAAAATCTATAAAGATTCTTATAATGGTAAAGAAGTCAGCTATTATTTAGAGCCAAAATATGCGCCATATGCCAAACAGATTTTTTACAAAACGCCAGATATGATGAATTTTTACAGCAAAATGCTTGGTGTAGAATATCCTTGGGCAAAATATGCACAAATTGTGGTGAAAGATTATTTTGGAGGCGCGATGGAAAATACTTCAGCAACCGTTCATGGTGAATATGTTCAGAAAACAGAACGAGAATTATTAGATGATAATCAAGAAAGTACCATTGCTCACGAACTTTTTCACCAATGGTTTGGGGATTATGTAACAGCTGAATCGTGGTCGAACTTAACCATGAATGAATCGTTTGCCACTTTTGGAGAAGTGCTTTGGCACGGGCATGATGCCGGACAAGATGGTGAAGACAGATCTCGTTATGAAAAATTACAGAATTATTTACGTTCTCAAAAAAATGGTGACAGTCCTATTTTAGCTCGTTTTCATTACAGAAATGCAGACGATATGTTTGACAATATCAGCTATTCTAAAGGTTCGATTATTTTGTATGCCATGAAAAACCAAATGGGTGACGAAGCTTTTTTTAAAGGTTTAAATCATTATTTAACAACAAACGCTTATAAATCTGGCGAACCGCATCAGTTGCGTTTATCGATGGAAGAAGTGACTGGAAAAGACTGGCTGCCTTATTTTGATCAGTGGTATTATAATGCTGGAAGTCCGATTCTGGATGTGACTTACAAATACGCTAACGGAAAAGTTACCATTACAATAAGTCAATCTCAGGATAGTGCCGTGCAAACCTTTACACTGCCTTTAAAAGTTGATTTTTACATAAACGGAACTAAAATCAGAAAGGATATTTTAATCAATAAAAAACAACAAAGCTTCAGTTTTGATCTTCCTTCAAAACCTGAATTTATTGATTTAGATCCAGATAAAATCTTAGTTGGAGAAGTTAATATCGATAAAAAAACGGCTGCTGATTATCTTTTTCAGTATAAAAATGCGCCATCATATTATAACCGAATTGAAGCTATAAAATTTGCTTCAAAAGACAGAAGTCAAGAGTCACAGCTTATTTTACTGGAAGGTTTAAAAGATCCTCAAGAAGATTTAAGAGTGTTGAGCATCAAAGCAATTGATTTAAATGAAAAACAAACCAAAGATCAGGTTTTAAAATCACTGCTTGACATTGCCAAAAACGACAAAAAGACCATTGCCAGAGCAAATGCTATTGTAAAATTGGCTTCTACTGGAGATACTTCTTATAAAACGTTAATGGAAGAAAGCATTAAAGAACAATCATACAACGTAATTGCTGCAGGATTAGCAGGATTAACAAAATATGCACCAGCCGAAGCAGATAAGGCATTGGCTTCACTAGATGACGATACCCAAAAACATGTAACGCCATTAATGAAAAGATTTAGTAGTCAAAAATAATTATAAAAGTCCTTGGATTGTTTTGTTTTTGAAAACCTCTCTAATTTGGTTCATTAGAGAGGTTATTTTTAGAATTACCAGCTATAAAAGATTCAATTTAACACATAGAAACATAGATTTTTGTTGCTTCTATTTAAGATTAGAGAAAAAGCAAGCTTTAACACATAGCTCTATGTGCATTAAAATTAGTGAAACGCCTTTTTTTAGTTTGCAATGACTATGTTTCTATGTGTTAAAAATCACATCCAACTAATTAAAATAAATGCCCTAAAAGCATTTTTTGAACACCAAATTACCAACTTATGAAAACTACCTTTTTTAAACCTCTAATAATCCTTTTTCTTTTGTTCGGATGGACAATTTCAACCGCACAAATGATTAAGACCAAAACTCCTGCGCGTGCAAAAGGACAGCAAGATGTATTGAGAATGGCAGCAGATCCGATTCCGACCGTTCGTGTTGCTTTTATCGGACTTGGAATGCGCGGTCCTGGCGCCGTTGAACGTATGACACATATTCCGGGTGTAGAAATTGTAGCCTTGTGCGACATGACTCAAGAAAACACTTCAAAGTCAAATGAGATTTTAACGAAAGCCAGATTTCCAAAAGCACAGGAATTCTATGGTGATGAAAATGCTTGGAGAAAAGTTACGGCTTTGCCAAACGTAGATTTAATTTATATAGCAACAGACTGGCTTCATCATGCTTCTATCGGAGTTCAAGCCATGAAAGATGGAAAACACGTTGCAATAGAAGTTCCAGGCGCTTTAACCATGAAAGAAATCTGGGAACTTATTGATACTTCAGAAAAAACAAGAAAACATTGTATGCAATTGGAAAACTGCGTTTATGATTTCTTCGAATTAACAACATTAAACATGGCTCAGCAAGGCCTTTTTGGAGAAATTCTTCATGCTGAAGGTTCTTATATTCACGGTTTACAGCCGTTTTGGGGAGAATATTGGAACAATTGGAGAATGGATTACAATATCAAACACCGCGGCGATGTTTATGCGACACACGGGATGGGGCCGGCTTGTCAGGCACTAAACATTCATCGCGGTGACAAAATGAATTTCTTGGTTTCTATGGATACAAAAGCCGTGGGAAATCCTGCTTACATTAAAGAAAAATCGGGACAGGAAATTAAAGATTTTAGAAATGGTGATCATACCATGACGATGATTCGTACCGAAAACGGAAAAACGATCCAAATTCAGCATGATGTTACTTCTCCTCGCCCGTACAGCAGAATGTATCAATTGAGCGGGACAAAAGGATTTGCTAATAAATATCCTTTGGAAGGTTATGCTTTAGACGGAAAAGAATTAAGCGACGATGTAAAACCAAATCACGAAAAGTTAAGCGCGCACTCTTTTGTTCCTGAAGAAGTGAAAAAAGCATTAATGGAAAAATACAAACATCCAATTGCAAAAGGAATCGAAGAACAAGCCAAAAAAGTAGGCGGTCACGGCGGAATGGATTTTATAATGGATTATCGTTTAATTCACTGTCTGCAAAAGGGACTTCCGTTGGATATGGACGTGTACGATTTAGCCGAATGGTCTTGCCTTGGCCCACTAACCGAAATTTCATTAGACCATAATTCTGCTCCCGTTGAAATTCCAGATTTTACGCGTGGAGGCTGGAATAAACTTAAAAAATTAGAGTTTTCAGAATAAATATATTGGTTAGTTAAAGAGGGACAAGAGGGCAAAGTAGATGTTGCTCTCTTGTCTGTTTTAGACCGTTCATAAAATTGAGATTGTAAAAAATATGTCGCTCCTCTGGAGCTTTACATTTTAAACTTATATTCTTTGCTATAAATATTTCGCTTCTCTGAAGCTTGTAAAAAGAGCTCTTCTTCTGAGATCTTTTTTAAATGGACGAACATTTATAAAAACATATTGCAAAACCCCAGCGGGGTCAAATATTTATAGTATTTCAATCACGTTCATGAAAAAGCTCCGGAGGAGCGACATATCTTAAATTGTGAAAAGATATGTCGCTCCTCCGGAGCTTTTCATTGTATATGTATATTCTTTGCTATAAATATTACGCTTCTCCGAAGCTTATCTCTGGAGCTCTTCATATTGTATACATTTATTTTTTACTATAAATAATTCGCTTCTTCGAAGCCTACAAAAAAAAGGAGCTGTCTTTTTGAGACACCTCCTTTCTTAATTTTATTTGAATAAAAATTAATTCCAGTTGAAACTAATTCTTTTTTCGATTTCACTGCTTAAACTTAGAAAAACCGGACAAGTCATTGCAGCACGCTCTAAAATCGTTTTGCTTTTTTCATCAGCATTACTTTTCATTTGAAATACAATTTCGATTGCTCCAATTCTTCTTGGTTCAGCATTCATAATCTTAGTTACTTCAGCTGTAGAACCAACAAAATCTACTTCCAAATCACGGGCTTTGATTCCCATAATTGTCATCATGCAGCTTGCTAATGCGTTTGCTACAGTATCTGTTGGAGAAAATGCTTCTCCTTTTCCGTTATTATCTACTGGTGCGTCAGAAATGATTTCGCTTCCTGATTGCACATGAATTGAACTTGTTCTTAAATCTCCTAAATAGGTTACTTTTGATGTCATTAATTTGCTACTTTTAAAGTTAAGTCACTATCATAATATAAGATGTAAACACCTTTATTAGCGTGTCCGCCATCTTCTTTTCTATAATATTGAAATTTATTGTCTACTTGCTGAGTCGTCATTAAATCAGCTGTTTCTTGAAATGTTTTTCCTTGAGATAAACGCATCATCGTGTCAAACGTTACATCAAATCCTCTAGTTGCATAAGTTGTTGGATTTGCTTTGTTTTTCAAACGAAATTGTTTTTCATAAATTAAAACTGGTTGTTCATCGCTTTCGCGCGTAACAGAAGGATACATTAATTTCAATTTAATCAAATTTTCAAAACTAATTTCATCTGTATCCAATGTGCTATTTGGCTCTAAAATCACCAATTGAACCTGACATGTTTTCTGAGAATCAAGCAATGCTTTAATCGTAGCTTTAACCATCGCTGTATTACCGGTTTCCATCACAACATAATTCATTCGATTTGGCATCAACAAGCTTTTTAAATTAGCCACATCCAAACCACCAGTTTCTGTTAAAGTTGCAAATGCAACTCCTTTTTGGTTTTGTCTGATGTAATTAATAACCGATTCCTTTTTCTTATCTACTACCGCTACAATATTCCCGTTTTTAGAACGCATATAATCAAAAACCGAATTTCTAATCACGTCATTTGAAGGTATGGTTTGGTATAAATTGTCAATCGGATTGGCGCTATCTTTTGATAAAGGAGAAATTACCGGAACATCATACGAACGCAGCATGTTTGCTGTCGTTTCTGCGTTGCTTTGGTAAAATGGCCCAATTACAGCATCTGCATCTTGAAGCTTCGGAGTTAAACCTACAACATTAGAAGTTGTTTTAGTTTCCTGCGAATCGTAAATAGCAACATCAATTGGAAGTTTTAATGTTTTTGCAGAATCAATCGCCATCATAGCTCCAGCATAAAAATCTAAAGTCATGTTTAAGAACTTGTCATTTTTAATTCTGTTAGCTGTTCCAGAAGTATCGCTTTGTACTTTAGCCAAATTAAAAGGAAGCAATAAAACTACTTTCTTACGCTCGTTAAGCCCTTTCTTTTTGGTCAATTCAACAATTTCTACGTTTTCATTTTCAGTCGATTTTACTTTATCGATAATTTTAATTCCACCGCCCGTATTTTCAACTGGTTTGTATACTGAAGAATCAGCAGGTTTATCTGGCACTTGTGCAGCAACAATTGGTGCTGGAGCCACATATCCTGTTGGAACTTTCAAAACCATTCCTTCTTTTACACCTTCAGAAAGTGACGGATTCAATGCCACTAATTCTTCTTGCGACAAATGAAAAACTCTTCCTAAACTATAAAAAGTTTCCTTTGGTTTAACCTGATATTCCATATAAGTCACTGCTTTTTTAGAAGTTTCAGCAGGCTTTTTACTTTCTACAGCTTTTGCCGTTTCTACTGGAGCAGATTCTGTTTTTGGAGCTGTTCCTTTTATCGTTAATCTATAACCAACTGGCAAGCTGTTCACAATATCTGGATTGCGTTTTTCCAATTCGTCAACCGTAATATTATACTGTTTTGCAATACCAAATTTTGTTTCTTTTGGCTGAACATCATGATAAAC
This sequence comes from Flavobacterium tyrosinilyticum, assembly GCF_023656565.1. GTDB lineage: Bacteria > Bacteroidota > Bacteroidia > Flavobacteriales > Flavobacteriaceae > Flavobacterium > Flavobacterium tyrosinilyticum. The sequence continues at coordinate 414,992 of NZ_JAMOKG010000002.1, read as the reverse complement.
ATATTTTTCAGCACCTTTTTCTTTAGCAGGTTTTGCTGCCGCTGCTTTTGGAGCAGATCCTTTTGCTGGAATAACCAATTTTTGTCCGATTTGAACACCTGTTTTTTCCAAAAACGGATTTGCAGCTTTTAAAGCTTCATCTGAAATTCCGTATTTTTTCTCGATACTATAAAAAGTTTCCTTTGGCTGCACTTCATGGATAATCTCCTTTCCTGAAGCCACTACAGTTTTGGTTTCAGAAACTTCTTTTTTTGCTTCTCCTGTTTTTGTCGGAATCAACAGCACAGAATTTGGCACCAATCCCGTTCTTGCATCTGGATTGAGCTGATAGATATCATAAGGCGTTACCTTAAATTTTTGTGCAATCTGATTAATCGTCTCACCGCTCGATACTTTATACTTCACCACTTTTTCTTGCGAAAATGCGCTGGAAGTCATAAAAAATACGAGAGACAATACTGTTAAATAATATTTCATAATAAGGCTTAAAACAATTTAATTTCTAATTCTAAAATAAGTTACAATTTTACTAAAAGCAAAATTCGCGCCGTTTGCTTTATTGCTGTAAAAATTACCTTAAATCGATTTCTACTTTAGCAATAATGATTTCTTTATATAACTCATCTTCTTCTTTTTTCTTGCATTTATAAAGCACTTCTTCCATGTTTTCGAACTTATTGGCGTAAACATAATACGAAAGGCTGTTAATGTTGAAAAAGAAGCTAGCGTTAAATTCGCCAGAATCAATGAGTTTCATAATGAGCTTATCTCGGTCAACTGCGTCTGTAAATATACCTAAAACTAAGTAATACCCGTTTGAAACTTCTTTAAGATTATCATAAACTTCAACTTTTACTGTTTTGTCAGGTCTTAACGGATTGTCTTTCAATTCTTGTTTCATTTCTTGCAATGAAATTGTTTTTGAATTTTCAGCTGCACCCTTTTTCTCCTGTTTCTTAACCGCTTCATCCTGATATTTTTTCAATTTGATCAAAGCCAATTTATCATCAAATTTTCGAGCTTCCATACTGTAATAAGAAGCTTTACTGATGTGTCTTTTTACTTCAATTTTTTTCTGAGTGTCCAAAGAATCTATTTTAGCAATTAAAAGCTGATTTTTTTCATCTCCTTTTTCCTGCTCGATTTTATAACGTTTAATTTCTTCTAAAGACAAACGCTGCTGTAAAGGTTCTGTATTGGATTTTTTCTCGCTTTCGCGGATTTTCTTCTTGTATTCCTGATTTTCCTCAACTGCTATTTTCTCTACTTTATTCATCAAACCAGCGTAGGCTTTTCTATTTTCAGCCAATTCTTTTTTCAATTGAAACGATAATTCATTCGTTTTATTGATTCCTTCAGAAGATTGTCTTTCTAGTCTTTTAGATTCTTCAACATTGAGAATATCCATTCGCTTTAACTCTTTCAAATCATTATTCATTGAAGTGACAAGCGAATCTAATTTGGCCATTAAAATATCTTGAACATTTTTATTCGCTTCTAAAACCAAACGTAATTTTTCGACCGAGTTTTCTTTAGAACCATTCATATCGTTCAGATTCACTTTCAGATCATTAATTTTTATAATTTTCTGATTCATCTCTTTCTGAACCACAAGACGGTCTTTTAAATCCTCAATTTCAACTGTTTTAGCTTTTGTTTTTTCAACCACAACTTGTTTTTCGGCCAAAGCCAACATCAATTCTTCACTTTCGTTTGATGGTTTTATGGCTGCAGTATTAATGGCTAATTTGTTTCCAACAACTAATCCGTTTACGATTTCAGGATTTTGAGATTCTAATTGATCAATTGAAATTCCGTATTTCTTAGCAATCGAAAACTTGGTTTCTTTTGGCTCTACAACATGAAAAATGGTTTCTTGATTAATTACGCGAACTCTCCCGTCCAACGTTTTTCTTTTGTTCGGAATTGAAATCGTTTGACCAATTTGCAATCCATTAATCAAAATGTCTTTATTCAAATTTTCTAAATCTTGAACCGAAACATTGTATTGTCTCGCAATGCTGAATAAAGATTCTTTAGCCACAACCTGATGCGTCGTTTTTGAAGAAACACCAGCTTCTGATTTAGTTGCACTATCTAAATTTTGAGGAATTATTAATTCTTGACCTATTTGGAGTCCGTTGGCCAGAATTTCTGAATTGGCATTCTGAATGGCTTCAACCGAAATATGATATTGTTTTGACAAACCAAACAATGTTTCTTTGGGTGCAACAATATGGGTTTGTTGCTTTGAAGTTGCATTTTCTAAGGAATGAACTGGAATCTTTATAATCTGATTATCCTTGATTCCGTTTTGCGATTCGGGGTTGAGTTTGTAAATCTCGTCTACAGAAACCTTGTATTTTTGGGCAATGAAAAAAGCGGTTTCTCCTTTTTGAATTCTGTGTTCAATTATTGCATCTTGTGCAGTTATTTTGTTAAAATACAAAACAAACACAAGAGAAATTGTTAAAAGTTCTCTCATAAGTAGTAGGTTATAAAAAATTAAGGCCTTACAAATGTAAGACCTTAATTTTAAATTATGCTACTATTCCCACTCAATTGTTGCAGGTGGTTTTGAACTAATATCGTAAACTACACGATTCACGCCTTTTACTTTATTGATAATGTCGTTTGACACTTTCATCAAGAAATCGTAAGGCAAATGAACCCAGTCAGCAGTCATACCATCTGTTGATTCTACAGCTCTAAGCGCTACTACTTTTTCGTAAGTACGCTCATCACCCATAACACCAACACTGTTTACAGGAAGCAAAATTGCTCCAGCCTGCCAAACTTTATCGTATAATCCCCAAGATTTTAATCCTTCGATAAATACAGAATCAACATCTTGTAAGATCTGTACTTTCTCTGGCGTAATATCTCCTAAAATTCTGATTGATAATCCAGGTCCTGGGAAAGGGTGTCTTCCTAATAATTCTGGATCTATTCCTAAAGTAGCTCCTACTCGTCTTACTTCGTCTTTGAAAAGCATTCTAAGTGGTTCTACAATTTTTAATTTCATATAATCTGGCAATCCACCAACATTATGGTGCGATTTAATTGTTGCAGATGGTCCTTTTACCGAAACAGATTCGATAACGTCTGGATAAATAGTTCCTTGCGCCAACCATTTTACGTCTTCTAATAAGTGCGATTCATCATCAAAAACTTCGATAAATACACGACCGATTGTTTTACGTTTTGTTTCAGGATCGCTGATTCCGGCTAATTCGCCAAGGAAACGATCTCCAGCATCTACACCTTTTACATTTAATCCCATTCCTTTGTATTGATCTAATACATTTTGGAATTCGTTTTTACGTAAAAGTCCGTTGTTAACGAAGATACAGTATAAATTTTGCCCGATTGCTTTGTTTAATAAAACTGCCGCTACAGTAGAATCTACTCCTCCAGATAAACCAAGAACCACTTTATCGTTTCCTAATTTCTCTTTTAGTTCTGCTACCATTTCGTCAACGAAAGCATTTGGAGTAAAGTTTTGAGGAACTTCAGCAATTTTAACTAAGAAATTTTCCAGCATTTTTTTCCCATCTGTTGAATGGTAAACCTCTGGATGGTATTGAATAGCATAAGTAGTTTCGCCTTCAATTTTGTAAGCTGCGTATTCTACGTCATGCGTGCTTGCTAATTTTACAGCATTTGTTGGAAGCGCTTTGATACTATCGCTATGACTCATCCAAACCTGGCTGTTTTCTGAAACTCCTTCAAAGAAAGTTTCACCTTCTTTAATATAAGACAAGTTTGCTCTACCGTATTCTCTTGTATTGGAAGCAGCTACTTCACCGCCGCTGAAATGAGCCAAATATTGAGCTCCGTAACAAACAGCAAGCAAAGGCATTTTACCTCTAATTTGTGATAAATCAGGATGTGGCGCATCTTCTCCTCTAACAGAGAAAGGGCTTCCTCCTAAAATTACGGCTTTATAACTTGATAAATCACTTGGAATGTGATTGTAAGGAAAAATTTCGCAGAATATATTTAATTCGCGAACTCTACGCGCAATAAGCTGAGTATATTGCGATCCGAAATCTAAAATAAGTACGTTGTGTTGCATGCGCAAAAATACTTTTTATATTCGAAATTGAAAAATCGGAGCAGTGAAAAAAAATATTTTTTTTTCACTGTAGATTCTAAGATACTTAGTTACTAAGATTCTGAGCTTTTTTCTAACTCAAAAAACAAAAAACTTAGAACCTTAGCAACTCAGTATCTTTGCAAATCCAAAAACCCAATTATTTCGTACATAACGAAAAACCCAATTTAATTTAACCATGAAATCAAAAATTATTGCCCTGACAGCTTTCTTATCGATCTTTTTTAGCTCTTGCAACACTGTTGATGATTTGCTAACTTTTACTATTTCGAACAATGCTTCGATTAAAATTCAAAGCACTTCTCCAATTAATCTGCCTTCAGAGATTATTACGCCAGAGGTTACGACCAATTCTTCTGCTGAGTTTGAAAACAATAAAACAAAAGCAAATTTGGTGAAAGATGTAAAAATCAGATCGCTGAAATTATCGATTACAGATCCTTCGGATAAAACATTTACCTTTTTAAAATCTGTACATCTATATATTTCTACGGCTAACTCAGAAGAAATTGAATTAGCGTATGCTGATAATATCAATGTATCAAGCAACACGATCGATTTGATTTGTACTGATAAAAGATTAGATGAATATATAAAAGCAGACAGTTACAAAATCAGAACGAAAGTAACATTGAAAGAAACCTTAACAAAAGATGTGACCGTAAAAGCAGAAATGAAGTTTAAGGTTACTGCGGATCCATTTTGATCAAAGTAACAAAGTAACAAAGTGACAGAGTAACAAAGTGAGAGAGTAACAAAGGTTCAAAGAAACGAAGTGTAAAAACTTTGTTACTTTGAACCTTTGTCACTTTGTATCTTCTAGCGCTGAAAGCGCTTTACTCTTTCGTCACCACTATCGAAGCTTTAAAACCTGCGGCAAGATTATCCCAGTAATCATTGGTAACTAGATTGCCTTTATCGTCGTAAACCTGTATTTCTGCTGTGTTTCCTCCAAGCGTTCCTATATTTAGAGCTTCAAAATCTAATTTATTAAAACCTTGTCCAAGATTGATTTTTACTTGCTGGAAATTGGAATCTAGCAAAATTCGGTCTCTTACCACAACTTCATTGCAAGATACTTTTACTAAATCGCCATCAATTGCTCCAAAATCTCGAAACTTCACTATAAAATATTCTGATTTCGTTTTAAAATCACCCAACGAAATATTCCTCTTTACCAACACGCCGCGTCCTTCTCGTAAACCAGCATCTTTTAAGCTTTTATCCAAATCTTTTTCCATTTTTGCTACATATCGGTCACCAGGATTAGCAAAATCGGTTTCAGTAGACATGGTAAATTTGCTTTTTTCTTCTCCAATCTGAAATTTTGATTTTGGAGTTATAGTAGTATTTTCAAAAACATTTGGCGTTTTAATTGCTGGCATATCATTAAAATCTGCCTGCGGATCTTTGACTTCAGGAATCGGAGTCTTTTTGGGCTTCGCAGTAAACTTTCCCCCTGGAATTGCTTTGAATTTAGTATTAGACTCAATTTGAGCCGATACAGACATCGCAGTAAAAAATAATATGAAAAATAAAATGTGCTTCATTGAAAAAATATTATCGAATCGCCTTTTATAATTAATACAAACCAAAAGTCTAGCATCACAAAAATAGTATAATTTAGTTAGGTGCTACAACTTTAGGAGTTTTATAACATTAAATTAAGCTAATTTTTGGAATCAAAAAACCTGCCAAGATTTTTTATTTCTTAAAAAATAAATTTCAATTTTATAATTTACAAATTCCAAAAACTGACTTTACAAAAGCATACAGCATTTTGATTATTAACAACTTATTCTTACCTTGAAGACTTTATTTACCATTTATAAATCTTAGCAAAATGGATTATATCGATTATTATAAAGTACTAGATGTTACAAAATCTGCTACCGAGGCAGACATTAAAAAGGCCTATAGAAAACTGGCCAGAAAATATCATCCAGATTTGAATCCGAATGATAAAGAAGCCGAGAAAAAATTTAAAGAAATAAATGAAGCAAACGAGGTTTTAAGCAATCCAGAAAATCGAAAAAAATACGATAAATACGGAAAAGACTGGAAACATGCTGAAGAGTTTGAAAAAGCAGGTTACGACCCGAATCAGCAGCAAAGCAGGCAGCAAGGCGGTTATCAATATTCTGAAGGCGATTTCTCTGGTTTTGAAGGCGGAGACTTTTCTGGAAGCGACTTTTCCGATTTTTTTAATTCGATGTATGGCGGAGGAAGAAGCAGATCTCAATCTAAATATAGAGGCCAGGATTTTAATGCCGAACTGGTATTAGACCTAGCTGAAGCTTACAAAACACATAAACGAAACTTGTCAGTAAACGGAAAAAATATTAGAATTACGATTCCTGCCGGTGTAGAAAACGGACAAATTATAAAAATTCCTAATCATGGCGGACCAGGTGTAAACGGCGGACCAAACGGCGATTTATACATCACCTTTATAATTTCAAATAATTCAGATTTTAAACGTGAAGGAAATAATTTGTACGCCGAGGCGCCAATCGATCTTTACACGGCTATTTTAGGCGGAGAAACATATATCAATACTTTTGATGGAAAAGTAAAAATTAAAGTCCCACCAGAAACGCAGCCTGGAACAAAGGTAAAATTGAAAGGAAAAGGTTTTCCTGTTTACAAAAAAGAAAATCAGTTTGGTGATTTATACATTACTTATACCATTAAACTCCCAACAAAACTGTCGGATAAAGAGAAAGAATTATTTGAAGAATTAGCAAAACTAAGAAAGTCATGAAAAGTAAAAATTTAATCCAGATCAAACAGTTTTGTATGTATCACGAAATTGAAAACACTTTTATCACTGAACTTAATAATTATGGCCTTATTCACATTATTAATGAGGAAAATGACGAGTTTCTGGAACAAGAACAGCTGCCAACGGTTGAAAAAATGATTCGAATGCATTATGATCTCAAAATAAATCTAGAAGGAATTGACGCCATTGCACATTTATTAAATAAAATTGAAGCCTTACAGCAAAATTTAAATACGATACAAAATAAGCTTCGCCTTTACGAAGAAAGAGAAACTGAATAACAATTAATATCACAAAAAAGCTTGAATTTCTGAATTGATTTCAAGCTTTTTTTAATTCCTTTCAGAACCATAATTCTTAAATTGCAACATCTTTAATTAACCTGAATTTGCTTTTAAAACGTACAGCCAAATTCGCAAAAAACTAAAAAAATGAAAAGAGAAAACATCTTAACTGGATCGCCTTGGGAAGACAAAATGGGATATTGCCGTGCCGTAAGAATTGGCAATATTGTGGAAGTTTCTGGAACTGTAGCCATTGTTGACGGCGAAAAAGTAAAAGCTGATGACGCTTATGCTCAAACCTATAATATTTTGGAACGAGTTGAAAAAGTTTTAGAAGATTTAAATGTGGGGATGAAAGATGTTATTAGAACTAGAATTTTTACTACCAATGTTTCTACTTTTGAAGAAGTGGCGAGAGCACATTCTGCTTTCTTTAAAGATATAAAACCAACAACCGGATTTTATGAAATCAGTAAACTGGTTGCTCCAGAATATTTGGTTGAAATAGAATTTACTGCTGTTGTTCAGTAATTTTTTATAGCCACGAATTCACGAATTATATTTATTTAAAAGAATTCAATTATTTAAATTTGTGAATTCGTGGCAAAAAAGTCACTCAAATCTTAATGACTACTCAAAATCCAAAACAATTCCTGATTTCTATTCCAAAATGGATTCTTATCTGTGCTTTAATCGGAATACTTTCTGGATCGGCTTCAGCATTTTTCTTAGTTTCTTTAGAATGGGTTACGCAATTTAGAATTCACCATAACTGGATTATATGGCTTTTGCCTTTCGGCGGATTTATGGTTGGATTGAGTTATTATTATTGGGGAGAATCGGTTGCAAAAGGAAACAATCTTTTATTGGAAGAATACGAAAATCCCAAAAAAGTCATTCCGTTTAAAATGGCTCCTTTAGTACTTTTAGGAACATTACTGACACATTTGTTCGGAGGATCTGCGGGACGAGAAGGAACTGCGGTACAAATGGGAGGTGCAATTGCCGATCAGTTTACAAAATTCTTCCAAATTGATAATTCAGAACGCCGAATTTTAATCATTCTCGGAATCAGCGCGGGTTTTGCTTCCGTTTTCGGAACTCCTTTGGCTGGCGCAATATTCGCTTTAGAAGTTTTATATTTCAGTAAAATTAATTTTAAAAGCATTTTACTTTCTTTTTTAGTCGCTTACGCAGCTTATTTCACCGTAGAATTCTGGGAAATCAAACATACACATTACAGTATTCCTGTTGTTCCAGAACTTAGTTTAAATAATATTATTTTCACTCTAATTGTTGGAGTTTTATCAGGATTTGCCGCTCTATTATTTTCTAGAAGTACTCATTTCTGGGGTTCTCTTTTTTCAAAAAACATTAAATATCCTCCACTTCGCCCTGTAATTGGCGGTGTGGTTTTGGCTATTGCCATTGCTGGTTTCGGATTTACAAAATTCTCAGGTCTGGGCGTTCCTGTAATTGTCGAATCATTTTCAAATCCAAATCAATGGTACGATTTTATACTTAAAATATTGTTTACTGGATTTACTTTAGGAGCTGGTTTTAAAGGAGGCGAAGTAACGCCGCTATTTTTTGTCGGTGCAACTTTAGGAAGTGCTTTATCGACCGTAATTCCAATGCCGATTGCGCTTTTAGCAGGAATCGGATTTGTTGCTGTTTTCTCAGGTGCAACCCACACTCCTATTGCCTGTACGATTATGGGAATGGAATTATTCGGAATTGCTCCTGGAATTTTCATCGCAATTGCCTGTACAATTGCTTATTTTTCTTCTGGTTCTGTCGGAATTTACAAATCACAGATTGTAAAAGGTGCGAAATATAAATTGTATCAAAGATTAAATTCCAATTTTTAAAATCTCAAATTCCAAACTGGGATGAAAACTGAGAACTGCGACTGAACACTAAAAACTGAACACTAACTACTCCGACTGTCCACTAAAATTATTTTCAGCATTACATTAAAAAAATGTAAATTCGCACACTATGAAAATACAAGATATTCAAGCGATTCAATTATTACTCGCCACCCCAAAGAAAATTGTCATCATTCCGCACAGAGGACCAGATGGCGATGCAATGGGATCAACGTTAGGTTTATACCATTTTTTAATTAAAAACAATCATCAGGCAACAGTAATTGCTCCAAATGATTTTCCTAATTTTTTAGCTTGGCTTCCAGGATCTGAAACCGTAAAAATATTCGAAAAAGAAACCGAAATCTGCACACAGATTTTAGAAGAAGCTGAAATCATTTTCACACTTGATTTTAATGCTTTTCACCGTACAGGCGAAATGGAGCATACTTTAGCAAAGCTAAAAGCGACTTTCATTATGATCGATCATCATCAAAAACCTGATGACTATGCTACCTATACCTATTCAGAAACTTCATACGGATCTACTTGTGAGATGGTTTATAACTTTATCACTTTCTTAAACAAAAAAGAAGACATTGATAAAACCATTGCAACTTGTATTTATACAGGCATTTTAACCGATTCTGGTTCTTTCCGTTTTCCTGGCACAACAGGAAATACACATAGAATTATAGCCGAATTAATTGATTTAGGAGTTGAAAACACTCAGATTCCTGTATTACTTTTTGACAATAGCTCTTTCAGCAGATTACAATTATTAGGACGTGCTTTGCAGAACATGAAGATCCTTGAAAATCATAAAACTTCATATACGACGTTAACACAAGAAGAGCTGGATTCTTTTAATTATGTTAAAGGTGATACCGAAGGAATTGTTAATTATGGCTTAAGTATAAAAGATATTGTTTTTACTGCTATTTTTATCGAAAATAAAGACGAAGGCATTATCAAGATTTCATTCCGTTCGCAGGGAGGCTTTGATGTAAATCAGTTTGCGAGAGACCATTTCAACGGTGGCGGACATAGCAATGCAGCTGGCGGAAGATCTGAAGTTTCGATGCAAGAAACAGTTAATAAATTTGAAGATTTAGTAAAAAAACTAAAATTATAATCCAAATCATGAACTACCTAAAACTTAGCATTTACACTTTGCTTTTTACAGTTTTATTAAGCAGTTGTAAGCATCATGAAGAAGCCAGAAGACCGATTTCTAGAGCTTCGGGAACATTCATGAAAAAATCGGCTGACCGAAACAAAAAATTAGTGGCAAATGAAGAAGATGTCATTAAGAAAATAATCAAAAGCAATCCGAAAGTAAAATATTATGCTACTCCAAAAGGCTATTGGTTTTATTACGACGAAAGAAATACAAATGAAACTGCAGCTCCGAGAAAAGGCGATATTGCTTACTTTAATATGGAAGTAAAAGACATAAAAGGCAATGTCATTTATTCTGAATCAGATCTTGGTCCTCAAACTTACTATGTAGACAAACAAGATATTATGATGGGGCTTCGTGACGGAATAAAAAGAATGCATAAAAACGAAACTGTCACGTTTTTATTTCCATCGCATATGGCTTACGGATATCACGGAGATAATAAAAAAATTGGAACAAACGAATCTCTAATCGTTACAATAACGCTTAGAAATTTTGTTCCAGATCCTGCGGCACAAACAGTAAAACCTGCTGCTCAGCCATCAGCCGTAACGCCAAAACCTGCAGTTGCAAAACCTGCTGCGCCAGCTAAAAAAGATACATTACATTAACTCAATAAAAACAACATCTTAAAATGAAAAAGAGTATTTTATTATTACTAATAGCCGTAGGCTCATTTTATTCTTGTAAAGATGACCACAGTAATCTTCCTGATGGTTTATATGCCGATATCGAAACAAATAAAGGTCACATCATTGTAGAGCTTGATTACAAAAAAGCACCTATTACAGTGGCTAACTTTGTGACTTTGGCTGAAGGTAAAAACGAGTTTGTAACGCACGAACAATTAAAAAAGAAACCTTTTTTTGACGGTTTAAAATTTCACCGAGTAATTGAAAGTTTCATGATTCAAAGTGGTGATCCATTAGGAACTGGTTCTGGAGATACTGGATATAAATTTAAAGATGAATTCTCAGATTTGAAATTTGACAAAGCTGGAGTTTTAGCAATGGCTAATAACGGACCTGGAACAAACAGCAGCCAGTTTTTTATCACTCACGTAGAAACTCCTTGGTTAGACAACCTACATACTATTTTCGGTCATGTGGTAAGCGCAAAAGATCAAGAAGTAGTAAACAAAGTTGTTCAAGGAGACAATATCGTTGCTGTAACTATTATTAGAAATGGTGAAGCAGCGAAAAAATTTGATGCTGTAAAAGTATTCCACGACTATTTTGCTGACATTGCAAAAGAACAACAAAAATACGCGGGAGCTCAAAAAGAAAAAGTAGATTATTATGCTTCTCTAAAACCAAAAGCAACTAAAACGACAAGCGGTTTAGAATATGTAATTACAGAAAAAGGAAGTGGCAAGAAACCTGCTATTGGAAGTCAAATTTACATTCACTATGCTGGTTTCCTTGAAAACGGAACTTTATTTGACACTAGCATTGAAGAAGTGGCAAAACCATTCGGGAAATTTGATCCTGCAAGAGCAGCGCAAAACGGCTACCAACCAATTCAATTTCAAGCTGGTAAAAAAGATGGTTTAATTCCTGGTTTTATTGAAGGAGTTGAGCAATTGTCTTATGGAGACAAAGCAGTTCTTTTCATTCCATCTCACTTAGCTTATGGAGCAACTGGTGCTGGAGGTGTAATTCCGCCAAACGCTAATATCATTTTCGAAATCCAAATTTCAGACAAACAGTAATTCAATTAAAGACTTAAAATTTTAAAAGCAATGAAATTTAAATTTCTATTTTTATTTTGCTTAGCAATAGTAAATATACAAGCTCAAACTAAAAAGCCTGCGGCAAAACCAGCAGCGAAACCTATAACTACAGCAGCTGCTGCGGCAAATCCTGGCGACGGGATTTTCGCTACAATTTCTACTACAAAAGGAGACATTGTTCTTTCTTTAGAGTATGTAAAAGCACCTGTTACAGTAGCAAACTTTATTACTTTGGCAGAAGGTACAAATCCTAATGTTAAAGCATCTCTTAAAGGAAAACCATTTTACAACGGATTAAAATTCCATAGAGTAATTAACGATTTCATGATTCAGGGTGGTGATCCAGAAGGAAATGGTTCTGGAGGTCCAGGATATTCTTTTAAAGATGAATTTGTAGACGATTTAAAGTTCGAAAAAGGCGGTGTTCTTGCTATGGCAAATTCTGGTCCTGCAACAAACGGAAGTCAGTTTTTCATTACACACAAAGATACTCCTTGGTTAAACGGAAAACACACTATTTTTGGCCACGTAGTATCTGGAATGGATAATGTAAATAAAATTGTTCAAGACGATGTAATGACAAAAATTGTTATTACACGCAAAGGTGCTGCTGCAAAGAAATTTGATGCTTTAAAAGTTTTAAGTGACGATGTAAAAAAAGAAGCGGCTAAAAAAGAAGAAGCAAAAAAAGTAATAACTGCAAAAGCAGCTTATTTTAAAGACTTAAAAGCAAAAGCAACTGCAACAGCTTCTGGTTTAAAATATGTAATCACTCAAAAAGGTACTGGCGTTAAAGGTGCTGAAGGTTCTAACATCTATTTTCACTACGCTGGGTATTTTGAAGATGGAAACTTATTTGACAGCAGCATGGCTCCAGTAGCAAAAGCATATGGAAAATATGATGCCAATAGAGATGCGCAAGGCGGATATAAAGCGTTTCCTTTTACAGTTGGTAAAAAAGAGGGAATGATTCCTGGTTTTCTTGAAGCTCTTGATATGATGACAGACGGAGAAAAAGCGACTTTCTTTTTACCTTCAAATTTAGCGTATGGCGAAAAAGGCGCTGGCGGAGTTATCCCTCCAAATGCAACTTTGATTTTTGAAATTGAAACGTATCAAAACCAGCCTAAGTAATTAGAAAAGAGAAGATTTATTCTTTATAGATATAAAAAGCCATCAGAATTATTCTTGATGGCTTTTCTATTTTAGCTTTTTAAAGAATTCTTATTTTAAGCCTTTAAAAATCAATTCTGTTACAATTAAATCATTATTTTTAACATAGTACAAGAGAATCCTAAACAAAATAGCTTACCTTTGCCGGCTTAATTTTTTTAAAACAGATAATTTATGACGTCGCAAAATAATGTATTAAAGGGTGTTTTTCTTGTTGCTTTGGGAGCAACTACTTACGGAATGTTGGCTACTTTTGTAAAAATGGCCTATTCTGAAGGATACACAACCGCAGAAGTAACGACCTCACAGTTTATATACGGAATTCTAGGTATTCTTGCAATCAATCTTTTTCAGCGTATTAAAAACAAAAACAAACCTGCCGTAAAAGCATCTCGCAAAAATATTTTCAATTTAATGCTTGCGGGAACTTCTTTAGGAATGACAAGCTTATTTTATTATTTGGCGGTAAAATACATTCCCGTTTCTATCGGGATCGTTTTATTGATGCAAACGGTTTGGATGGGTGTTTTGCTTGAAATGATTTTAGAAAAAAAACTGCCTTCAAAACAAAAGGTAATTGCTGTACTAATAGTGCTTTTTGGAACTGTTTTAGCCACTAATATTATCAATAATGATATCGAATTAGATTGGAGAGGTTTAGTTTGGGGAATGCTCGCTGCTGCATCTTTTACTACCACTATGTTTACTGCAAATAGTGTAGCAACCGAAATTTCTTCTGCTCAAAGAAGTCTTTATATGCTTTTAGGAGGTTCTATTATTGTATTTTCGTTTGCTTTTGCTACACAGGTTACAGCCTTTAATATGGAAATCTTCCTTAAATGGGGAATTGTATTATCATTATTTGGCACCATAATTCCACCGCTTTTAATGACTGCAGGTTTTCCGTTAACAGGAATCGGACTAGGAAGTATTGTTTCTGCTCTTGAACTGCCAGTTTCTGTAATGATGGCGTATGTCTTATTAAACGAAAAAGTAATCTTTTCTCAATGGGTCGGCATTGTATTAATTATTCTAGCCATAATTATTATGAATGTAAATTTCAAGTCAAAAAAATAACCCAAAATACATACTTTCAAAAAAAGAAGTCTTGTAATGCAATAATTGTTAATTTTTTTATAAATTCGTGATAAACAATTAAATATCATGATTTTACCTTGGCATTTATATTTAATGGCTTTCCTTTATATTCTTGCTGGTCTAAATCATTTTAGAAAACCTGGAATGTACATAAGGATCATTCCGCCCGCATTTAAAATCCCCAAATTAATAAATATTTTAAGTGGTGCCGCTGAGATTATTCTGGGCATCTTTCTAATCCTGCCTTTTACAACACAAATTGCCGCTTGGGGAATAATAATGCTATTAATTGCTGTTTTTCCTGCCAATTTGTACATGCTTCAAAATAAAAAAGCAGGATTTGGTTTACCATTATGGATTTTATTTGTACGTTTGCCCTTACAAATTGTTTTAATTTATTGGGCTTACCAATATACATTCTAACATTAACCATTTAAATTATTTTATTATGAAAAAATTATTTGCAGAGTTCTTTGGAACTTATTGGCTTGTTTTTGGTGGATGCGGAAGCGCAATTTTTGCAGCGGGAATTCCAAATTTAGGAATCGGATTTGCTGGTGTTGCGCTTGCTTTTGGTTTAACAGTACTTACAATGGCTTATGCTGTTGGCCACATTTCCGGTGGTCATTTTAATCCCGCTGTTTCTTTTGGCTTATGGGCTGGCGGAAGATTCTCTGCCAAAGATCTTATTCCGTACATCATTGCACAATGTGTTGGAGCTGTTGCGGCAGCAGGAACTTTATACACAATAGCTTCTGGAAAAGCTGGTTTTGCAATTGACAGTACAAAAGCTGGAGCCTTTGCATCTAATGGTTTTGGAGCTTTTTCTCCTGATGGCTATTCATTACAGTCTGCTTTCATTGCAGAATTTGTACTTACCTTATTCTTTTTATTAGTGATTTTAGGAGCAACTGATAAATTTGCAAATGGCAGATTTGCAGGAATCGCAATCGGTTTGGCGTTAACTCTAATACACTTAATCAGTATTCCGATTACGAATACTTCTGTAAACCCAGCGAGATCTTTATCTCAGGCGATTTTTGTTGGCGGAGAGCCATTATCTCAGGTTTGGCTGTTTTGGGTTGCCCCTATTCTTGGTGCATTAGCCGCAGGTTTTCTTTATAAAACACTGCTTCAAAATCACGCAGAAGCATAATAACTGAAAAAAGAAATCAAAACATCATCAAAAAAATAAAAATATGGAATTTTTATATTTCTTACTTATAGGCGCCATTTCTGGATGGCTAGCGGGTCAAATCTGGAAAGGTGCCGGATTTGGTTTAATTGGCAATATTATTGTCGGAATCATAGGCGGATTCATTGGAGGATGGATAGCTGGAAAACTTGGCATTGGAGGTGGCGGTCTTCTGTGGCAGATTCTGATTGCTGTAGGAGGTGCGTGGGTTTTATTATTTTTAATCAGCCTCATCAAAAAATAATATCCTAAATAATAATTTCTAAAGAGAAAATCAGATATATTTATATTTGGTTTTCTCTTTTTTATTGGAGTAAAACCGAAAGAAATCTTTAATTAATTCAAATATTTATGCATCATGAATGACATTATTAATTATTTTTCTACGATTCCTTCTTCGCATAGAAGTTTAATTTTGGTTGGTGGTATTACTATTTTCTGGTTAATTGAAAACAGTTTTCCTTTGTTTAAAATGCAATATAAAAAATGGCCTCATGCAGGTATCAATTTCTTTTTTACCTTCACAACCATTGTGGTCAACTTTATTCTTGCGTTTATTTTAATACGAACTGCTGCTTGGACAATCGAACATAATTTTGGAATTCTGCAATGGCTTCCAGAAATGCCAATCTGGCTATATACTATAATTGGCTTACTGCTTTTGGACTTAATTGGAGCTTATTTAGCTCATTTGGTAGAACACAAAGTAAAAATTCTTTGGCAGTTTCATCTAGTACACCATACCGATACTTGGATCGACACCACAACTGCCAATAGACATCATCCTGGAGAAAGCGTAGTCCGTTTTATTTTTACCACTTTAGGTGTTTTAATTATCGGGACACCCATGTGGATGGTTTTTCTTTATCAATCATTATCGGTTATTGCTTCACAATTTAACCATGCCAATATTTCGCTTCCAGAAAAATTGGATCTATTCTTAAGTTACTTTATTGTTTCGCCTAATATGCATAAAGTGCATCATCATTATGTGCTGCCTTATACAGATAGCAATTATGGCAATATTTTTTCTATTTGGGACAGGCTTTTTAAAACCTTTACCTACTTACCTAAAGATCAATTGATATATGGTGTAGACACTCATATGCAGTCTGAAGAAAACAATGAATTGAAGAATCTGTTAAAAATTCCATTTCAAAAATCACGATCCTTCAAAAACAGTTAAAATCATTAAAAAAATTGAACTTTACTGAACCAACTTATTATTTTTTTTTTTAATATTGATACAGAAATTGAAAATCAATCTATTAATAATTAACACCCTATTTTGAATTAATTTTCACGAGATGAAAAAGAGTAGCCGCAAAGAATTAACTCCGGAACAAACCGAAAGACTTGTTTCGTTAGCTTTAGAAGAAAGAAATCCATTTGAAATTATAAAAAAAGAATTTGGATTGGCAGAAAAAGAAGTCCTGGACATCATGAAAAAGAAAATGCCTCTTGAAAAATTTGAGATGTGGAAAAAGAAGGCAATTGCAAATAAACCAAAACCAAAACCAGTTAAAATAGATGATTTTGATGAAGATTTGGACGGAAAATATTATATCAAGAATAAATTAGACTAAAATAAAGCTCCTGTTTTTCAGGAGTTTTTTTTTATCTGTAAATATAATGTGATTTTTTAGTAACTTTTCGGTACTTTTTGTGTCAAATACTATAACTAAACATATAAAAATGAAAAAAATACTTTACACCTTAGCTCTAGCGGTAACTTTTTGGAGCTGTAAAACAGGTAGCACTGGAGCCGCGAAAAGCAATATAGTTGAAGTTAATATCAATCTAAGTGATGTTAAAGACGATAAGGTCTTGGTAACCGTTACGCCACCAGCCATTAAGACTGATGAAATTACCTACAGCATTCCTAAAACCGTTCCTGGTACTTATTCAACAGATAATTACGGAAAATATTCAGAAGATTTTAAAGCTTTTGATGCTAAAGGAAACGCTCTTACTGTAAAAAGATTAGGTGATAATTCTTGGTCTATCTCAAACGCAAAGACACTAAAAAGAATTACTTATCTGGTAAACGATACTTTCGATACAGAAAAAGGAACTGGATTTGGAAATGACGATGTTTTTTCTCCAGCAGGAACAAACATCGATGCAGGAAAAAACTTCATGGTTAACACTCATGGTTTTGTAGGGTATTTTCAAGATAAATTAGACGTTCCGTACAAAGTTACGATCACGCATCCTGAAACACTTTGGGGAGCTACTTCTATGACAGATCAAGATGCTAGCAATACTTCTGATGTGTTTACCACTTCTCGTTATGCTATTTTGGTAGAAAATCCAATTATGTATTCTAAACCTGATTACACTACTTTTAATGTAAACGGAATGGACATCTTAATTGCTGTGTACTCTCCTACCGGAAAATATACTGCCGAGAGCATTACTCCAGAGATGAAAACCATGATGACCGCACAGAAAAACTTTTTAGGAAAAGTAAATTCTACTAAAAAATACACTGTTTTGGTCTATCTTTCAAGCATGGCTAAAGACGATGCTCACGGTTTTGGAGCTTTAGAACACCCAACTGCTACAACTGTAGTTTTACCAGAATCAATGCCAAAAGAAAAATTGGTAGAAACACTAAAAGATGTAGTTTCTCACGAATTCTTTCACATTGTGACTCCATTGACTATTCACTCAAAAGAAATTCAGTATTTTGATTACAATGCACCAAAAATGTCTGAACATTTATGGATGTACGAAGGAGTAACAGAATATTTTGCTAATTTATTCCAAATTAACCAAGGTTTAATTGATGAAGCTGAATTCTATACGCGTATTGCAGACAAGATCGCACAATCTAAACAGTTAGATGATACAATGTCGTTTACTGTAATGAGTAAAAATGTATTGGATCAGCCTTATAAAGATCAATATTTAAATGTTTACCAAAAAGGCGCTTTAATTGGTATGTGTATTGACATTATTATTAGAGAGAAAAGTAATGGAGAGAGAGGGATTTTGGATTTAATGCATAAATTATCTGATGAATATGGTGTTGAAAAACCTTTTAATGACGATGAATTATTCGCAAAAATCACTTCTTTAACTTATCCTGAAGTTGGTGACTTTTTAAATAAATATGTTGCTGGAACTACTCCAATTCCTTACGATTTTTATCTAGCCAAAGTGGGTGTTACAAAAGCAAGCGAGAAAAAAGCTGGAAATCCGTTCATTAAAGGACAAACTCCTTACATTACTATTGATAAGGCAACGAAAGAAATCGCGGTTCGTCCTGAATCAGAATCAACTGCATTCTTTAAAAACCTAAACTTAAAAGGTGGCGATAAAATTTTAGCTGTAAACAATAAATCATACAACCTAGATAACATTTATGATTTAATTACAGAAAGTGAAAACTGGAAAGAAAATGATCCTATTACACTTAAAGTAAAACGTGGAACTAAAGAAGAAACGATAAAAGGAACTGTAAAACTGCCATTTGAAGAAACAGAAACTTTTAAAGCTACAGATGCTTCAAAAGAGAAACTTAAAAATGCATGGTTAAAAGGATAATTTCTTTTTAAAGACATAAAAAAACCGACAAGTGATTGTCGGTTTTTTTATGTTTGTCATCCTGAGGAACGAAGGATCACACACGTAAATCGACAAAGATTGTACGACATACTTTGCGGAGCTTCTTGTGTGATCCTTCGTTCCTCAGGATGACAAAAAAATGCGTTATTTCTTTACTGGAAATTTCCAATCAAACTCATCTTTACTATTGATGATTGCTCCAATTTCAAACTTCACTACCTCATCAAATTCTGTTTGAAGGATAAACCAGTTGTCTTCGTTGAAGTAATTTTCAAAAGTATCAAAAGTTTCTTGATTGAATTTTGTGATTCCTTTCGCAGCAAAATCTTTCTTTACGTCAGCAATTTTTCTTCCGATTAATTTAAATCCGAAAACTTCTAGATCATTGCTTGATGCTACTAAATAACCTAATTTCAAATCTTCTTCCTGATAAAATGTCAATCTGATTTTGTGTGCATTATAAACAAAAATCACATTGTCGTCTTCGTCTTTATAGTTTTTATCAGGTTTTCCTAAAGCTGCTGTTACATCATTCTGCTTCATTCCGAAAAGCAGTTTCTCTATTCCTGATTTTAAATTGATCTTCATATCGATTGTCTTTATTTGAAGTGCAAATTTCGTGAAGTTTTTTGTTGTTTTGCCACGAATTGCACAAATTTTCACGAATTAAATAGTATCGTTTGTCAGGCTTAGCGTAGTCGAAGCCCTTTTTCGTCTTATAAGCCCTTCGACTTCGCTCAGGGTGACAGACGTAAAACTAATTTTGATATTGCTTTTTATTTGGTTTGTTGCTCATATAAAACGTAATCTTTCCTCCATTCATCACATCGGCATGTTTTAAAAATGGTTTTTCCAATTGTTTTCCGTTAAGGAGAACTTTACTCACAAATACATTTTTATCAGATTGATTTACGGTTTCCACTTCAAAAGTTTTTCCGTTTTCTAAATTTACAATAGCATTTTTCATCAACGGACTTCCTAATGCATATTCGTCAGAACCTGGAGCAACTGGATAAAATCCTAAACTGCTAAAAATATACCACGCACTCATTTGTCCAAAATCGTCATTTCCTCCTAAACCGTCAGCACCATTTCTGTACATTTTTTTCAAAATCATTCTAATTTTATCTTGTGATTTCCATGGAGAATCTGTCCAATTGTACAAATAAACTACGTGATGAGAAGGCTCATTACCGTGAACATAATTTCCGATTATTCCGTCTCTTGTAATATCTTCCGTATTTTCAAAATATTTGTCTGGAAGATGCATATTGAACAGAGAATCTAAACGAACTTTAAATTTCTCATTTCCACCCATCAATTTAATCATATCAGCAGGATCTTGCGGAACGTATAAGCTGTAATTCCAAGAATTTCCTTCAATAAAACCTTGCCCATGCGTATCTAGCGGATCAAACTCTTTTTTGAATGTTCCGTCATTCAATTTCGGACGCATGAAACCCGTTTTCTCGTCATAGACATTTTTATAGTTTTTCGATCTAGTAATGAATTCATTATAAATATCTGTTTTTCCTAATTTCTTGGCTGCTTGTGCAATTGCCCAATCGTCATAAGCATATTCTAAAGTTTTAGAAACTGAAGCACCGTTTTTATCTTCTGGAACATATCCTTTATTCATGTAAAATTCTAAACCATCGTAATAAGGTACTTTTGCAGTATTTACGCAAGCTTGAAGCGCTTTTTCGGCATCAAAACTAATATTGCCTTTTACAATTGCATCTGCCACGACCGAAACCGAATGATATCCAATCATACACCAGTTTTCATTGGCATAATGCGACCAAATGGGAAGCATTTTATGAACACTTTGATCTGAATGTGCCAACATAGAACTTACCATATCGGCGTTTCTTTTTGGCTGCACAATATTAAATAACGGATGCAAAGCACGATACGTATCCCAAAGTGAATAACTGGTATAATTGGTAAAGTTTTCGGCTTTATGCACATTCATATCTAGACCTTTATAATTTTTATCTAAATCCATGTATTCTGTTGGCCCTAAAAATGCATGATACATTGCGGTATAAAAATTAACCAAGTCTTCTTTTTGAATGGTTTCTACTTGAACTTTATTCAATTCGTTATTCCAAACCTCCTGACTTTGTTTTTTTACTTTTTCGAAATCCCAATCTGGAACTTCTTTTTTCATATTTTCTAGTGCACCGGCAGAACTTACAGGAGATAGTGCCATTTTGATTTTGATTTTCTCGCCTTCATTCGTATCAAAATCAAAAAATAATTTTAGGTTCTGACCTGCCATTTCTGGAAAGTTTTTCGTTTGATCGAATCTTCCCCAAAAACCTCTATAAACGCTTTTTTCCTGAGCAGCTTGTCCGTAACTTTTAATTGGTTTATTGAAAGACATTGCAAAATAAACCGTTCTAGTTCTCGCCCATCCGTTTGTTTGGCGATATCCGGTTATTAAAGTGTCATTTTCTACACGAACAAATGTCCAAACATTCTTTTTATCGTAGTTGTAAATTCCTGAAGTCAGATCTAAAATGATATGTGCTTCATTAGATTTTGGAAAAGTATATTGATGCATTCCAACGCGCGTTGTCGTTGTCAATTCTGCTTTTATTTTATGATCTTCCAGAAAAACACTGTAATATGCCGGTTCTGCTTTTTCTGTCGAATGTGAAAATGCTGATCTATAACCAGACAATGGTTTTGATGCTACACCAGGATTCAATTGCAATTTTCCAGTTGTTGGCATAATTAAGAAATCACCTAAATCGGAATGCCCCGTTCCGCTAAAATGGGTGTGGCTGAAACCTACAATCGTTTTATCTTCATACTGATAACCAGCGCAGTATTTATAAACTTCTCCGTTGTATTTTCCGTTTAAACTGTAAGCAATGGTATCGGTTTCTGGGCTTAATTGCACGCTCCCGAAAGGAACTGTTGCACCTGGATACGTATGTCCCATTTTTGCTGTTCCAATCATGGGATCAACATATTGAATTAAATTTCGTTTTTCTCCTGCCTTCTTCTGTCCTATTATATTATTAGTAGAAAGTACTAATACTAATATTCCCAAAAGAAAATTACTGCAATTTGTTTGAATCATTTTTATTGTTTTTCTTAGAAATCCTCTTTGTTTTTTAATATTGAAAAGTACAACAAAATCTATTTTTAAAAAACATAAATTTAGCAGGACTCAAAAGGTTTAAATATCTTTGATGTACTAAAAATATATAGTAAACATGAAAAAATATATTGTATTTCTACTTTCCTTTTATTCGACATTTGTTTTTTCTCAAAAGATAGAAAGCTATAAATTGACCAAACAAGAAATTTCAGAAAGAGAGCTTAAAGATGTAACCGATTTCCCAATATATAAAGCATTTGAATTTAGTGATAAAGGAGGTGTTTACGAATTGGTTTTGGGCGAAAATCAGAAAACAGTTTCTAAAAAAGACACTTTAAACACCAAAATACAAGCCATTTGCGTAGTCAATGATCACGGCGGATTTCTAGAAAAATGGCGAATTAATGATTTGCTTGAAAATACTATTCCGAAAGAAACAAACATTTGGTTCTGGACAAAATATTGCAGCACAAAAGATATTGATGGCGACGGTTACATTGAACCTATTATTGTTTATGGAACTCGTAATGAAGATGGCTATATAAGACGCGTAAAAATTATTACGGTTTATAAAAATAAAAAATATGTGATTCGCGCGGTTGAATGCGATTTAGATGATTGCAGAAGTTTTGAAAAAGATCAAAATTGGAATACGCTTCCGCAGAAAATAAAAACGTACATCAATCAGTTGACTGAAAAAATGAGAAAAGAACAGGATTTACTGTTGAAAAATGGATAGGGTTAAGAAATTCCAATTTTTTAAATTCCAAATTCCAAAACTTTGTGGAAAAACTTGGAACCTTAAACTTGGAACCTTAAACTTGAAACTTTAAACAAAAAACTACTCATTCATTTCATCGTAACGTTCTGGAACTTGCGGGTCGTAAAGCGGACATTTGAATTCCTCCATAATATCTACCAATTTATTCATGGTTTTTCCTTCTGTTCCGTAGCAGTCAATTTTTATGCTTTGTGGAGTAGTGATTACTTGAAATGCACCTTTTCCTTTTGGGTTTTTCCAGCTGTTTTCATCCACTCTTTCCCATTCAGAAAAGACTGAATTTATTCTATTTACGATTACTTCAACTTGGAGTTCAGCCAGACCTTCAACTTCTTGTTTTTCAACAAGAGCTTCATAAACTTCCTGATTGTTCAGGTAGATTTCGTCTAGATATTTCCAAAAAAGTAATTCGTACATAGTTAAATATTTTTAAACCATATAAGTGATATAAGAAAATATAAATTCTTTCTGAGTGAAATCGAAAGCTGTCAAATCAAAATAGGACTTCGACTTCCCTCAGCCTGACAATCAAATCTGCCAGTTTAAAATGAACTTATATCACTTATATGGTTAATTTATTTTAATAATTGAATGTTCCGTATTCGCTTGTAATAGTAAGCTTTTTAGAATCAGATGCTTCTACTCTACCTACAATTTGCGCATCAACATTGAATGATTTCGAAATTTCGATAATATCTTGTGCAATACTTTCTGGAACGTAAAGCTCCATTCTGTGACCGCAATTGAAAACCTGGTACATTTCTTTCCAATCTGTTTTTGATTGTTCTTGAATTAATTTGAACAATGGTGGCACTGGAAATAAATTGTCTTTTATAACGTGTAAATCTTTTACGAAATGCAAAATTTTAGTTTGCGCTCCTCCACTGCAATGCACCATTCCGTGAATCTCTCTTGGAGTATATTTATCTAAAATTTTCTTGATAATTGGAGCGTAGGTTCTAGTTGGAGAAAGCACTAATTGGCCCGCATTGATTGGGCTGTTTTCAACTTCATCTGTTAAATTAACCTGTCCAGAATAAATCAATTCTTCTGGAACTGCAGCATCGTAGCTTTCTGGATATTTTTTAGCCAAATATTTTCCAAAAACATCATGACGTGCAGAAGTTAATCCGTTACTTCCCATTCCGCCATTATAGCTTTTCTCGTAAGTTGCTTGTCCGAAAGAAGCCAAACCAACAATTACGTCTCCTGCTTTAATGTTTGCGTTGTCTACAACGTCGTTGCGTTTCATACGAGCTGTTACGGTAGAGTCTACAATAATAGTACGAACTACATCTCCAACATCGGCTGTTTCTCCTCCTGTTGAATGAATGGTAACTCCGAATGATTTTAATTCGTTTATTAATTCTTCTGTTCCGTTAATGATTGCAGAAATTACCTCAGCTGGAATCAGGTTTTTATTTCTTCCAATTGTAGAAGAAAGCAAGATATTATCTGTTGCACCAACACACAATAAATCGTCAATATTCATGATTAGGGCATCTTGAGCGATTCCTTTCCAAACAGAAAGATCTCCAGTTTCTTTCCAGTACATATATGCCAAAGACGACTTTGTACCTGCTCCGTCAGCATGCATAATAAGGCAATGCGCATCGTCCTGAGTTAAATAATCAGGAACAATTTTACAGAATGCTTGCGGAAATAAACCTTTGTCAATATTTTTTATAGCGTTATGTACGTCTTCTTTTGATGCCGAAACACCTCTTTGTGCATATCTTTTGCTAGAATCTGAACTCATGAAAATTAGTTTGTGTTGATGTGCAGCAAAGATAATCCCTTTTTTTAATTCTTTGCCTTATTCGATTATATGATTGATAAAAAAAATCGGCAGAATTATATATTCTGCCGATCTCCCGAAATAAAATTGGTTATTAAAGCTTGGTTTATTATTTTTTATTCCCAATCGGGCATGGATGATCCTGTGAATAAGGTAGTTCTCGAATTCGCAACTCCAATACCGCATTTCACGACGTTTTTTACAGAGATGCCATCATTTGAAGTATTTAGAAAAATTAATTCTGCTTCATTAGGAGAGTATCGAACATCTAAATCATTTGTTCCTGCGATTTTTTCTGTAGCCAATTGATATGAATTTCCAAGAATAAAACTGTATTCGAAAATTTTAGAATCCAACTGACGATAATTGGAACTCTCAAATCCTGAAACATCTTTTGTGTAAACTAATTTTAGACCTGAAACAGAAAAATTCAAACCACTAACGGCACCTTGCTCTCCTGCCAACACAGGCGTAACAATTACACCCGACGGATTTATAACATAAATTTCCACATTATATCCATTTATATCATTCACTTTTAAGGCTATTTTGCTTCCATCTGCACTCCAGTCGCATTCTGAAATAAATTTACCGTTTGGAGTCTGGAAGATTTTTGTCAATCCGCTGCCATCGCTTTTTATTCGGTATAATTTATCAAAATTTGGATAGATAAATTCGCTTCCTGATGCATTCCAAGAATAACCTAAATAATCTGCATTAAATCCTGCAATAGAAACCGAACTTGTAACCTTTTTAATATCGGTTCCGTCAAAATTCATAGTATAAATATCATTTTGCGAACCGCTTGTTCCTATAAAAGCAATTTTTTGAGCCTGATTATTTCGTCTAGGACGCCAGCTATTTTTTTCTGAACTTGTCAATTGGTATTGTTTGCCAGCATCATCTGCAGTAAAAATTACATTATTGCCACTGATACTTTTCACAAATAAATGCCTTGTTGCAGGAAATGCTATTGTAGAAAAAGTGCTGATAGTACTTAATACAGGAGTATTTACTCCATCATTTACTGTAACTTGCCAATAATATTTAGTTCCATAAATAAGATCTGTGACTGTCAACTTTTTATCTTTTATGTCATTAAAAACAGCCACATCGCTATTTTTATCATTTCTAAGCGTTACAGTATAGGTCATTGCATCATTATCTGGATCTGTAACAGTCCAAGTTAAATCTAAATTTACGAGTTGGTTTACACTATTATCTGCAGGAACTGTTAAGACAGGAACTGTTGGCGGTTTATTATTTGCCGTAGATTTACTTAATTCAAAAACAATTTCTGATGTATTATTTGCTGTCACGTTGACTGATTCAAATTTTGCTGTAAAGCCATCTTTTTGCGCTTGAAAAGAATATTCGCCAACTTTAACATTGGAAACTGTAAACTTTCCTTCGGCGTCTGTAAATACTGTACTAGTTGTTGGGCTAGACATTATTTTCACATTTTCCATCGGCACAAAAGTTTCGCTGTTAACGACTTTTCCGGTAACGGTTCCATAATCAGATGATCCAATTTTTTCTTCACTGCAGGAACTCAAAACCACTAAAAACATTGCACTTATTATTTTGTATAAATTCTTCATGATTAGCTTGCTTTAAGATTTAAACGTGTGTCTTCTATTTTCGAAATTTCTAGCCTATTACTTTTTCTTTTTGCCGAAATAAAACGTTAGTCCTAACCCAAATTTATAATAGTAATCATCACGTGTTCCTGCTACGATATAATCAAGATTGTCACTGAAATTGATATTCTGCTCAGCAAATAATTTTATTCCTATGCGATCTGATGCCATATATTCTAAACCCGCACCGTATTGAAATTTTCCGTACGTGTTTTCAAATTTCCTATTCATACCATATCCTCCTCCAGCATATAAATATGGAGTAAAACGATCTTTTGGGAGAATAATCCATTCCATATTAAGATCGTAGGTAATATACCCGACATCAAGTAAATTTTTGTTAGCGAGGTTTACAACATTGGTAGAAGCGCTTACTGTAAAACTTGGAGTAAGCATCCATTTTAAAGCTCCGCGTCCAAAAGGTCGTAATAGCGGATCTCGATAATCTCCATCCATTAAAGTAGTACCGCCAGAAAGTTCTATAGCAAATTTACTTCTTCTGTTTTCAAGCACTCTGTCATACAAACCAGTTACATCGGCAGTTTTGGTTTCTTCGGCATAAGCTTTCAGTAAATTATCAACTTCCCATTTTGGAGCATCGGCTTCCCAGACATTATCTTTTATTCCTTCTAATACTAAAGATTCAACAGCTTTTTCTATAGCTTCTGTAACAGCCATATGCACTGGTTCGTTGGTAGTATATCCCGTTTCTACTTCTAGAAGTCTTTTAAAATTGACATATCTAAAAAGGCTCTCATCGATTGCTTGCGACAAGATCGTTTTTGAAATATAAACAGATTTTAAAATTTTACCGTTTGATGTAGAAATCATTCTAAGATAAATTGTTACACGATCTTGACGATATTTTACAGATGCTCCTGCACCAAAATATCTCGCACCAAATCCGCCCGTAATAATATTAGAATCATAGGAAACAATTCCTCCTTCTAATAAAACTCCCGCATACAATAAAGGGGTTAGCTGCGGTTCATTCGGATCAGCATTTTTTATATATTCTTGACGAGTAGCACGAATAAGATTTCGCTCCTGCAATAGATTTCCAATATTTTCACGCTCAATTGGTATAAACCATTTTGAGTCCTCCAGCGCTTTTATCAAAATAGAAGTGGCTCCCTGGGTCACAGCTGTACTAAAACTGCTTCCATTTTCCTGAGGCTTATATTGTCCTGTTTGGTCTCTAAATTTATAGACCCCAACGACAACTTGTTCCTTAGGTTTTGGCAAATCTTTTAATAATGATGTCGCAGGCGTTCCCTCTCCCAAAACAGCTTTTTGAACTCCAGTGGGTTGATTATAGTAAGCGCCGCAGCCATTAAAAAGAAATCCAAATAAAATAAATAGGTAGTGATGTAATCGCATGTTATTGATTTGGGATGATTACTTGTGTTTGCTCTCCTGTATTGGTATCCAAAATATTAAGTGTTAATCCATCTGATGACGGAAAAACATCTACCGAATAACTCCCAAACGTATAAGAGCCTTCTTTGATACCATCTGTACCAAATTGCTGTTTGTAAAGCTGGCTAGAGATCTGACTTAACAATTGCGAATTTAAATTGGTTTTAAATCGTTCTAAATCAGTTTGTGTTGCAGGAACTGCTGTTTTATCTTTTTGCTTATTCTGTGCTTCTGCACTGCTTAAAAGCCATTGATAATTAAAGGTGTCTCCTCCAAAAGCCGGATTGACTGGTTTATAAACTAATGCCTGAGCGTTTATAAACGGAGAAATGCAGAGTACTGCTGCGAAGGTTAAAATAAATTTCATAGCGCTAATAATAAAATTAATACTGAGTGAAATATTTGCGTTCTTTTTCTTTTTCTTTCAAATAAGTAAAGGTTGCGTTTACAGCTTCTTCTGCAACCGCATCTAAAAATTCGTCGTCTGGCCTAATTAGAAAATTATAAATAACTTCATTATCTATTACTATAGATATTGCAGTATTTCTGGCAAAACTATATTCTTCACCTATTGTTACTATTTTTTCGGCGTTTATCCCTATTTCATTGTATTTGTAATAATACCTATCGTAAAAATCTTTTCCCGCTTTTGTTTTAGTATCATCGGTGATAATACCTCTTAAAACAAACCCATCAGTAGGAAGGACTATTACATTATCTTTTTTTTTTCACCTAATACCACACGATCTTTTGCGACAATTTGTTTGTCTTCATCATAAAACAATAGTAATACAATTACTTCGTCATCTGTGGCCAAATTAATTTGAGAGGTGGATAGTTTCTGAATCTCGTTGGGCTGTAAGGTAAAAACACCAACTTGCTCATTATTAGATTGATTATTACTTTTATCATTATTTTTTATAACAGACAAGCGATAAGCGGCACTTCGA
This sequence comes from Flavobacterium tyrosinilyticum, assembly GCF_023656565.1. GTDB lineage: Bacteria > Bacteroidota > Bacteroidia > Flavobacteriales > Flavobacteriaceae > Flavobacterium > Flavobacterium tyrosinilyticum. The sequence continues at coordinate 386,278 of NZ_JAMOKG010000002.1, read as the reverse complement.
ATAACATCTGTTAAGTTCTCTGCAGTACCTGTAATTTTTACGCTGTTCTCTACTTTCTCTATTTCAATTTTTGCTTTTATCTTATCCTGCGGAACTTGTCCATAGGCTAAAACTGCAAAAAGCATTAAAAAGATTGTAATATGTCTGTTTATAAAATGCATATTATTTTAATTATTTATAAGAATAATTGAGGCCCCATTTCCTGTCTGCGTAATTTTCATGTTTTTGGACAGTGAATTGGTTCCAATGTTTTGAATGCTTTGATTATCTCCTTTTTGGATCATTTCCATATTTACATTGTAATTAGTGTGCAATGTAAAATCGGTAATCTTATTATTGTCTCCTTGCTGAACAACACTTTGAGTAATTGTTTTAGCATTTTTATTTAACAATAATGCGTTGCTATCGCCATTTTGATCTATAGCAACTTTTGTATCGTTCGATTTTAAAAACGCATAAACTGTATTAAAATCTCCTATCTGCTGAATTTGCACGCCAGATGGAATTCTAGAATTCAATTCGTTTTTTTCTTTTTTATTCAAATTAGAAACAATACTAAATGCTTTCTCTTTTGAATTAAAAAGCGATGAACTATAATTTTTAAATTCTGAATTATCTGCTTTTTCCTGAGCATAAAACACAGGGCAATAAAAGATCAAAAGTATTATGTATAAAATGAAAGCTTTCATCATTTAATAATTTAGATTAAAAAATGTGATAACCGTTTTACGGCTATCACATTTTGTTTTTACTCTTAAAGTCCTGATTGAGTAACAGTAATTGTATTCAAGTTACCTTGTGAAAATGCAACACTGCTATGAGCAGCACCAGTTTGAGTTACAGTTGCAGTATTGTTGTTACCAATTTGCAAAGTGCTTTCTTTCAATTTAGTACCATCTTGAGATGTAGTAGCTTTGTTTTCATTACCATATTGATAGTGGTATGATTTGTTACCATCTGCTACAGAAGTTCCAGCTGGAGCTTTTTGTGTCTGCCATGATTTGTTTTTAACACCTCCTTGAGTAGCATAAGCGTAGTTACCATCTCCGTTTTGAGTTTGAGTAGCTTCGTTAGTGTTATGAGGAGCAAATGGCACACTCACAGCATTAACAGCTGCCAATTGAGCTGCATTGAAAGGAGCTCCAGTTGGTTTTTCGTTTCCTGTTGTACCTTGATCAATAATAGCTTCGTTGTTTTTTCCTGTTTGTGTTTGAGTTGCTTTATCAAATCCGCCTAATGCTGATAGTGGTGGAGCGATTTGATCTTGCCAAATTGTTGCTTTATTCCAGTCTCCTGTTTGAGTTTGGTAAGCTTTGTTGTCATGGTTACTTTGAGAAGCAAATGCAGTATTATTATTTCCTTTTTGTTTTACATCAGCTGCATTATTTTTTGCATTATAAACTCCTGGCTGAATTCCTTGATAAACTTCAGATTTGTTCGAATCTCCTAATTGGTCGATTTTAGAATCATTCGTTTGACCATTTTGATTTACAATACCTGTGTCAGAATTTCCAACCTGGTTTACTGATGAAGTGTTTCCCTGAGCAATTGCTGCTACACCTACAAACAGCATCGCGGAGATGCTTAAAATTACTTTTTTCATAATAAATATATTTAATTGGTTATTAATACAAATTATTATGTAGGTTCTTCTGTAGGTTTATAATCCCGGGGAGGAAAAAGTGGGGAGCTTATTCTATCATTTTGAAAACAAATTTTAAATCTATTTTCTTTTCTTCACGACCAAAATTAGAAAACTTTCTCTAAAAGCGGTTCACGTACAAATACCTATTTTACAACATATTAACCTCTTTTCGATGAACTGTAATACTATCTCGATGAACTGCCCAAATGCTTAAAAATTTTCATAGGAAAAAAGATACTTATTACAATTTCTTTACATTTAAGGGGGTATAAGTGGCAAAAAAGTTCTTGGCAAACCATTTTTTTATTATAATCTCAAAAAAAAGCCTGTCTTTTTGAGACAGGCTTTAACAAATTGTTACTATATAATTACTTGGTAAACAATAATTCTCTGTATTTGGTCAATGTCCAGCTTTCGTCATCTACCAATAATTCTAATTTATCACAGTGATTACGAATTTCATCAAAGTAAGGTTTTACGTTATTGCAATACGCTTCTGCCATTTTTTGAGCATCAGTCAATTGATTTGCTTTCTTTCTTTCATTAGTCATCGCCAATACTTTAGAATTGATTCCTTCAATGTGACCCGAAATTTCTTTAATTAAAACAATCTGTTCTTTGGCTAAAGCCTCAAACTCTTTTGCAAAAATTTCTTTCAATCCTTTTACATTATCAATTAAAGTATTTTGGTAACGAATTGCTGTTGGAATTACATGATTTCTCGCAATGTCTCCTAAAACTCTTCCTTCAATTTGGATTTTTTTAGTGTATTCTTCCAATTCGATTTCATAACGAGCTTCAGCTTCTACGTGATTAAAGATTCCTAATTGCTCAAATAATTCTAAAGCTTGTTTAGAAACCTTAGCTTTAATAGCTTCTGGAGTAGTTTTAAAATTGCTCAAGCCTCTTTTAGCCGCTTCTTTTTCCCAAGCTTCACTATAACCGTCTCCTTCAAAAAGGATTTTTTTAGATTGTTTGATGTATTCTCTTAAGACATTAAAGATCGCATCGTCTTTTTTCATGTCTTTATTTTCAATCAAATTCTCTACTTCATTTTTAAAATCAATTAACTGTTTTGCTACAATCGCATTCAGAGTTGTCATGGCATTCGAACAGTTTGAATTGGATCCAACAGCTCTAAACTCAAACTTATTCCCTGTAAAAGCAAAAGGTGAAGTTCTATTTCTGTCTGTATTGTCTAATAATACGTCTGGAATTTTACCAACAACGTTCAATTTCAAATCTGTTTTTTCTTCTGGCGAAAGTTTTCCTGTTGTTACGCTTTCTAATTCAGATAAAACCTTAGTTAATTGCGCTCCAATAAATACCGACATAATTGCAGGCGGCGCTTCGTTTGCTCCTAACCTATGGTCGTTACTTGCTGTTGCGATAGACGCTCTTAATAAAGTTTCGTTGTCGTTTACTGCTTTTATCGTATTAATAAAGAAAGTCAAAAACTGTAAATTGCTCATTGGAGTTTTACTCGGACTCAACAAGTTAACTCCGGTATCTGTTGCCAACGACCAGTTATTGTGTTTTCCAGAACCGTTTACTCCTTTAAATGGCTTTTCGTGAAACAATACTTTAAAATCATGACGCTCTGCAACTCTCTGCATCACATCCATTAATAAAGAGTTGTGGTCAACCGCTAAATTCGTTTCTTCAAAAATCGGCGCTAACTCAAACTGATTTGGCGCAACCTCATTATGACGTGTTTTTACCGGAATACCCAATAACATACATTCTTGCTCCAAATCTCTCATATAAGTAAGAGCGCGAGTTGGAATAGACCCGAAATAGTGATCGTCTAACTGCTGGCCTTTTGCAGAAGTATGACCTAACAAAGTTCTTCCTGTCATCATTAAGTCAGGACGAGAATTTGCCAGTGCTTTATCAATCAAGAAATATTCCTGCTCCCATCCTAATGTTGCAGTTACCTTTTTTACGTTTTTGTCAAAGTATTTACAAACCTCTGTTGCGGCTTCATCAATTGCAGACAATGCTCTTAATAAAGGTATTTTATTATCTAAAGCTTCACCTGTGTAAGCAATAAATACGGTTGGAATACATAAAGTTGTACCATATATAAAAGCTGGAGAAGTCGGATCCCAAGCAGTATATCCTCTTGCTTCAAAAGTATTTCTGATTCCGCCATTCGGAAAACTAGATGCATCTGGCTCTTGCTGCACTAATTGTGCTCCTCCAAATTTTTCTACAGGATCGCTTCCGTCATAAGAAGTTTCAAAAAAAGCATCGTGTTTTTCTGCTGTTGTTCCAGTAAGAGGCTGAAACCAATGCGTATAATGAGTCACTCCTTTAGAAAGAGCCCATTCTTTCATTCCCATAGCAATATAATCTGCCAGTTTTCTGTCGATTTTAGTTCCGTGCTGAATGGCATCTCTTACTCCTTTAAATGCATCTGAAGTTAAAAATTGCTTCATTGCCTTTTCATTAAACACATTTGCACCAAAAAGATTTGATTTTCGGCCAATTTCTTCAAAATGTACCGGCTTTCTGTTAGAAGCTTGTTGTAAAGCTTGGAAACGTAATGTTGACATGGTTATGTATATTTTAAATTCGTACTAATTTTCATTAAAAAAAGAAGCAACAAATATAAACAATAAATAAGCCTGTTTGGAATATAAATTATAGATTTTTAGTCAATGATTTTTCAACATAAAATGCTTTTTTCAAAGAATAATGAATTCAAATCGTAGAAATATAACAAAACTGTACGGTATTATTGATTAAATAAACATTTTTTCATAATTTCTTAACTCATAAATTCAAAAATGAGCCGTAATTATTACGAATTTATTTTTTTAAGCTTACTAAAATTGCTTTTTTTTAAATATACCCCTCACAAAATTGCGCTTATCCAAAAAATTATACTTCGCAAAACAAAATAGCCCCCTAATTTTTAGGACTAAAAAAATAAATCTATATTTGACCCAACGAAAAAAAACAAAAAAATTAATTTATATTATTATGGCTAAAATTAAGTTAGAGTACATTTGGTTAGATGGATATGAACCAACTCAAAATCTTAGAAGTAAAACTAAAGTTGAAGAACACGAAAACTTCAAAGGAACATTAGAAGAACTTGGAAACTGGTCATTTGATGGTTCGTCAACTAAACAAGCTGAAGGTGGTTCTTCTGACTGTCTTTTAGTTCCTGTTGCAATTTATCCCGATCCAACTCGTATCAATGGATGGTTAGTAATGTCTGAAGTTATGTACGCAGACGGAACTCCACACCCTTCTAACGGAAGAGCTACAATTGATGATGATAATGATGATTTTTGGTTTGGTTTCGAACAAGAGTATTTCATTATGGATACTAAAACTCAACTTCCACTTGGTTTCCCAGTTGGAGGATACCCTGCTCCACAAGGGATGTACTACTGTTCAGTAGGTGGAAAAAACACACACGGAAGAAAATTAGTTGAAGAGCATGCTGATTTATGTATCGCTGCTGGAATCAACTTTGAAGGAATCAACCAAGAGGTTGCTTGCGGACAATGGGAATTCCAATTATTTGCTAAAGGTGCTAAAAAAGCTGGAGATGAAATCTGGGTTGCTCGTTACCTATTAGACCGTTTGACTGAGAAATATGGTTACTATATTGAATACCACCCAAAACCTCTAGGAGATACAGACTGGAATGGTTCTGGAATGCATGCTAACTTCTCTAACGAAGTTTTAAGAACATGTGGAGACCAAGCAACTTACGAAAGAATCTGTGAAGCTTTCCGTCCTGTTACTGCTGAGCACATCGCAGTTTACGGAGCTTACAACGACCAACGTTTAACTGGTAAACACGAAACTGCTTCTATTCACGATTTCTCTTATGGAGTTTCAGACAGAGGATGTTCTATCAGAATTCCTTTAATGACTGTTCAAAAAGGATGGAAAGGATGGTTGGAAGACAGAAGACCAGCTTCAAACGGAGACCCTTACAAAATTGCCGCTAGAATTATCAAAACTGTTAAATCAGCGCTTTAATTTTAAGCTTACAATATATTTTAAAAATGCCAGCATTATTTGCTGGCATTTTTTTTATATTAAAACAGACAAGTTTAAATTACAAGTTACTGCCAACTTTGTCAAAGTTTAAAACTTTGATAAAGTTCCGATCTTACTTTTATTTCCATTCCAAAACCTCATAACCTTATAATAATTAACAATTTACAAATAAAAAATATTACTTAATTTTAGGATTAATTTAATTTTTAAATTAATTAAGTTAAACATCAAAACTTATCTTTGTAAATCATTAAAAAAAATCATTATGATAGTCTGGTCACTCTTTTTACTTGCTGTAGTTTTTATTCTTGCTTTAGATTTAGGTGTCTTTAATAAAACACCCCATATTATTAGCACAAAAGAAGCCAGCAAATGGACCTTGGTTTGGGTTACTTTGTCTTTCCTTTTTTCGGGAGTAATTTATTGGCTGTACACTACAGATTATATTGATAATCCAGATAATTTGAAGCCAGCCGTTGCTTCAATGAAGTTTATTACCGGTTACTTAATTGAGCTTTCTTTGAGTGTCGACAATATCTTTGTTATTGCCATTATTTTTGCTTCCTTTAAAATTCCGCAAAAATATCAGCATCGCGTTTTATTCTGGGGAATCTTAGGAGCGATTGTTTTCCGTGGATTAATGATTTTCTTCGGAGTGATGCTGATCAATAAATTTACTTGGACAACTTACGTCTTTGGAGTTTTCTTAATATTTACCGCTATAAAAATGCTTTTTTCTGGAGAAGACGAAGACTTTCATCCAAAAGATTCTTTCGTTTACAAAACATTAGGCAAAATTATACCGATTACATCAGAGACAGATGGTGAGAAATTTTTCATTTCAACCAAAACGGCAAAAAAAGCAGCTACTCCACTATTTGTAGCTTTAATTGTTATTGAAGTAATGGACGTTTTATTTGCTGTAGACAGTGTTCCTGCAATTCTTGCTATTACCAAAGATCCGTTTTTAGTATTCAGTTCGAACATTTTTGCCATTCTTGGATTACGTTCTATGTACTTCTTCTTAGCCAATATGCTGGCAAAATTCAGTTATTTAGAATACAGCTTAGTAGCCATTTTAGCTTTTGTTGGTTTAAAAATGCTTTTGCACGATTTCTTCCACGTTCCAGAATGGGCTTCTTTAGGATTTATTGCTTTATCTCTTCTAGTAGGAATCTTAGTTTCTCTTAAATTCGGACCAGAAAAGGTTTTAAATGATTCGTCAAGCGAAGAATAATTAGATTCAAAACATATATTCATAAAAAAAGGAAATCTTACGATTTCCTTTTTTTCTTATATTCAATTCAAGAATTATTTTATTTGTTTAACATTGCTATCATCAATGTTGTACGCCTTAATTACTTCATTATAATCTGAATAATCAGGCTTGCTAGCAGATTTTCCTGTTGTTGAAAAAGCACCTGGAATAATTACGATTCTAAAAGTTTGATTTCTGATAAGATTTGGCGTTAATGCTAAATCATAAGTTCCTCCAGCATAAATTGTAAAATCTTCTTTACTAAAATCAAAATCATAATCGAGCTCTCCCTGAGCCACATACAGCGTTCTAGGTATTTGCTGCCAAATTGGAGTTGTTGGATTAACAGTTCCAGCCAATCTATAAATTAAAACAACATCAGAATCATAAATATTTGGAGTCAATTTTCTATAAATATTATAGCCATCTGTGCTATTAAAATCAAAATTTACGTTTTGAAGTTCAAAAACTTCCGCAATTAATCCACCATCTTGTCCGTCTTGTCCCGGAGGTCCCGGAGGCCCTTCTGGTCCTTCACAGCTAGAAAATGCAATTAAACCGATAACTGCAAATAAGGTAAGTATCTTTTTCATAATTATTATTTTTTTAAGGATTATATATAAAGGTATTCCAAAAATTAAACCAAAAAAAGTGATTTGGCTTATTTTACCATAAAAATGTCCTTATTTTTTCACAGTCACCTGATTTCTAGCCAGTATTTTATTAAAAAATAATACGTGATACGGAAGTGAGTTTTCCCAATAATCCCAAGTATGAGCTCCTGGACGTTCTGTGTAATCGTGGTCAACTTTGTTATAAACCAATCTTCTGTGCAATTCTCTATTTGGCTCAATTAAAAAATCGTCTACACCGCAATCTATTATTAAAGGAAGCTTATTTGATTTTAATTTATCGGCCATTCTTAAAACAGAATTTTGTTCGTACAATTCGGTATTGCCGCTTTTGTCCCCAAATACAGGCTGCATTAATTTTACAATCTGCGCAGAAGAATCTCTGTTAAGCATCGTACTCATATCTACTGCCCCACTCATACTTCCTGCTGCACAAAATAATTCTGGATGTCTAGCCGACAAATACAATGCGCCATGTCCGCCCATTGAAAGTCCAGTGATTACTCTTCCAGTTTTATTGGCAATTGTTTTATAAGTTTTATCTACTTTCTGAATCACTTCCTGCGTAACAAAAGTCTCAAACTGACTTTCTTTATTTACAGGACTATCAATATAAAAACTAAATGTCTCTCCTTCTGGCATTACAATAATCATATTGTATTGATCTGCCAGATTATGAATCAGCTTTTTATTTGGAGTATTTTTTAACCAATCGCTAAAGTGTCCGTATGCACCATGCAAAAGGTACATTACAGGAAATGCCGTTTTACTTTTAGCATAAGAATTTGGCAAAACTACCGCTGCTTTATAGGTTTTTCCCATTGCGGTACTAGCAACTTGAAGTGTGTCTACTTTTGCAGCATATGTCATGGTGGTAAGACAAAGCAAAAATGCAGACAATAGCATTTTAAATTTCTTCATTTTGATATTTTTTTTCTGATTAGGGTTTGTAAATATAACTTTTTTCAGAATAAAACATATGAAAAATCCCACTTGCTTTGGAGTAAAAAAAATAGCCACGAATTCACGAATTTTATTAAATAAAATTTACTGAAAATGAATTTCACTAATTAATTTATAACAATTTGCGTAATGCATAGAATAAAAAAATAGCCACAAATTCACGAATTAATATTAAATAGAATTCGTGAATTCGTGGCTAAAAAAAAACTCAAGCCAAAACTAGCTGATTATAATCTTATGCTCGTGGCGGTATTGCGAAGCGCTTTTACCAGTGTATTGTTTAAACGATTTACTAAAGTGGCTGAAGTTATTAAAACCGCTTTCGTAACAAACTTCGTTAATACTCATTGGCTGTTCTGCCAAAAGTTTTGAAGCATGCACTAAACGATATTCATTTACAAACTCCGTAAATGTTTTATTGGATATCTTTTTGAAATAACGGCAGAAAGAAGGCGTGGTCATACTTACCAAACTTGAAACCTCATCTATAGAAATAGATTCCTGAAAATGATCTTTCACAAAATTGAAAACCACATTCATACGATCATTATCCTGAGTTTGCAATTCCATCGAAAATCCGTCGGCATTTAAAATGGTATATTCCTCAGCCGATTCCAGTTCGTCTAAAACACTCAAAAGCGTTATAAGTCTTTGAAATGGCGGTTCATTCTCCATCATTTCAATTTTCTTACCAATACGTTTTTTCGTTTCACCTCCAAAAGCGATTCCGCCTTTAGCTTGTTTCAAAATATTCTGCACCTTTTTCATTTCGGGCGCAACAAAAAAGTCGCTTCCTAAAAATTCAGGTTTAATATGGATAACGGTTTCCGTTGTATTTCCTGTTTGCTCATTTGTAAAACCGCAATGCGGCAAATTAGCTCCTATTAAAAGTAAACTACCATTGGTATAATAAGAAACATGGCTTCCTATTTGTCTTTTTCCTGCCCCACCGTTTATATAGACCAACTCAATTTCTGGATGATAGTGCCATAAATGAGCTTTGCTATTGGTCTTTTCGGCGTGTTTAGCGTAGGTAAAAGAACTTCCGTATGAGTTAGTTATCACTTCAAGAGCTGGGGCAATAGTCTTCATGATAATTTCTTTAAAAAATAATAGCAAATTTAACAAAATCACCTAAAATAATTTAAATTTTAACCTATAACGGTTTCGTAAATGCGAATTTTACATTAAAATAACGTTCTTAACGCTGAAGAATTTATACCAAATTCGGCTTTTTTTTAGGGTCTTATTTTTTTTCCTTACTTTTTTTCTATTTATCTTATTTAAAACACGATTTTATACCAATATCTTAAAATTTGTAAGAAAAATAGAAATTTTAAGGAGTATTCGGTTTTTCAAAAACTTTGAATAAAAACAATCAAATTAACAAAAACACAACATTAAAGTCAAATTTTAACATATAACGGTTTCGTAAATGAGAATATAGCATATAAATTGGAAAATATAGATGTTAAAATACCACACATGATGCTATAACTTTGCATCAGAGAAATGAACGAAAAAAATTTAATACTATAGAATATGAAAAAGGTTATGAAATTAAGTTTAGTATTTGCAGTACTTCTAACAGGAATGAGTACATATGCAATTGATGGAAATGAAGCATTAAATCTTCATGTATTAAAAGGAAATGGCAAGGTAATTGCTTTTGGAATTAATCAATTACAAAAAGCAGTTATTAGTATATATGATACAAATGGTACTTTAATCTATACTGAGAATGCTTCTGGTAAAGACGGAATCTTAAGAACTTTCAGTTTAGAAGAATTCCCTCAAGGAAAATATATTTTAGAGGTTGCCGACAGCTTCAAAAAAGTAAAATACGATATCACTGTTGACGCTAATAGTTCTGTTTTATCTTCAAAAGGTACAGTTTCTGTTAACTAAGAAAATATTAAGGTTAAGTGCAATTCTTCACGGCACTTAAAACTTTATACTCTAATACAGTATAAAAAGTGAGGTTAGATAGTTAGTAAGTTAAAAACTTTCAAAAGTTTTAAAAACAGCTCTTTGTGGTTACTGAGCTGTTTTTTTTTGCTCTTTACTTTTTTTTGGGTTATAACACAGAGACTCACAGAGTTTTTCGCAGAGACTCACAAAGTTTTTTTTATCCAAGTTACAAATACAAAGTTCGCAAAGCTATATTAAGATAAAGCTTTGCGAACTTTTTTATTCTATAAAATTTACTCAAAAAATCTTTGTGAACTTTGCGTAACCTCTGCGCCCTTTGCGCTACAATAAACAATCCAAATAAAAACTTAGCACCTTAGTACCTTTTAAAACCTCCTACATTTTTTAAACAAATCGTTATCTCAATGTAAATTAAAAATCATTAAAAACGTTGAAAAATAATAACCAAATCAAGAAAAACAGTATAAAATAACTTGAATTTTAACATATAACGGTTTCGTAAATGAGAATATAGCATATAAATTGGAGAATATAGTATTGATTTTTTACTTACAACTAAAGTAATTTAGCATCAGAGAATTAGAACTATTAATTTAAAAACTAAATACCATGAAAAAGATTGTTAGATTGAGTTTAGTAGCAGCATTGCTTTTCACAGGAATAAGCACATATGCAATTGATGGAACAGCAGATTTTAACCTGCATGTAATTAAAGCTAATGGTAAACAAATCACTTTTGGTCTTAACCAAACGCAAAAAGCCAACTTAGCAATTTACGATAAAGATGGATCTTTAATTTACTCTGAAAGCGCATCTGGTAAAGATGGGATTTTAAGAACTTTTAGTCTAGAAGAATTTCCAGAAGGAACTTACTTTCTAGAAGTAGAAGACAATACAAAAAAAGCAAAATACGAAATCACAATAACTGATGAAGTTTCTGTTTTATCTAAAAACGCAGTTTCTTCTGTTTACAAAGAAGGTTTCGCTAAAAATACAAGCGTGGCAACACGCTAAAAAGTTTATGCTTTCATAAAGTATAAAAGTGAGGTTAGATAGTTAGTAAGTTAAAAACTTTCAAAAGTTTTAAAAACAGCTCTTTGTGGTTATAGAGCTGTTTTTTTTTACCACAAAGTTTTTAACCGCAAAGCTCGCAAAGATTTACGCAAAGTTCGCAAAGTTTTTTCCACAAAGCTTTGCGAACTTTTTCGTTTTATAAACCTTCTTGTATAATAATTCTTAGCGTACTTTGCGTAAATCTTAGCGCACTTTGCGGTTAAAAAACTCACTTCGTTTTTGTAAATAAATCCTTAACCCATTGTAAACTTAAACCCAAGTAAAACATTGAAAAATAATAACCTAATTAACAAAAACGTTAAAAATAATTCACGTTTTAACCTATAACGGTTTCGTAAATGAGAATATAGCATAGAAATAGGAAAATACAGTTGCACTTTTTCATGTAATACATAAGTAATTTAGCATCAGAGAATTAGAACTATTAATTTAAAACTAAGTACCATGAAAAAGATTGCAAAATTGAGTTTAGTAGCAGCGTTGCTTTTCACAGGAATAAGCACTTACGCAATTGATGGAAATGGAGATTTTAATCTTCATGTATTAAAAGCTAATGGAAAACTGATCACTTTCGCACTTAACAAAGTACAGAAAGCCAATTTAGCTATTTATGATAAGGACGGAACTTTAATCTATTCTGAAAGCGCATCTGGAAAAGATGGAATTTTAAGAACTTTCAGCCTAGAAGAATTTCCTGAGGGAACTTACTATTTAGAAGTAGAAGACAGTGTAAAAAGAGTAAAATATGAAATCACAATAGGAGATAATGCATCTTTATCGAGAAATGCAGTTTCTTCTGTTTACAAATCTGGTTTTGCTAAAAACACTAGTGTTGCTACACGCTAAAATTTTATACTTCAAAAAGGTATAAATTGAGGTTAGAAAATTTAAAAATTACGCTTATAAGAAACAGCTCGTGGTGGTTACAGAGCTGTTTTTTTTGTTTAAAAATTAAAACAGATGATGAAACAGAAAATTTCTGAAAATTATTCTTATTAATTCAACTCTTTGATTTTTAAGTGTTAAAAAAAGTTTTCTAAAAACAAATCCAAAAGACCAGTATTTACGTACATAGTTCAAACAAAATGCCGAAATAATTACAATTCAATAACTTAAGCATTTAAAAATGCTAATTTATTGCTAAAAATTAAATTTGTATTTGTAGTTTTACGCGTTCCACATTTAGTAATTAACAATTTAAAAAAAACATGACAAAATTTACCAAAGCTGGTTTAGTTGCTGCCTTTTTTTTAGCGACTGTGTTTACCTACGCCATTGATGGAAAAGGTGATTACATTTTAAATATCAAAACAGGAAATGGAAAAGTAGTTAGCTTTACTTTAGACACTGTAGAAAATGCATCTTTCTCTATCTACGACGAAAATCACAATTTACTTTATGCGGGAGAATCTGCAGCAGACAAGTTAGAAATTTCTAAAACAATTAGTTTAGAAAGTTTTCCTGCTGGAACGTATGTTCTAGAAGTGAAAGCAAACGACAAAGTTGCGAAACACGAAATTAAAGTCGCTGCTAAAAAAGTGAAGACTGTAAAGTTAGACCAATCTGTTAATCAGAGTCCATCTTTCCGTCGTTAATTTTTTGCCCCCAAAAGAATTAGAAAAGCAGCCCGTACCAGGAGCTGCTTTTTTTATATATTCTTTTTTATTCTTTTAAATTATCAGGAAGAGAATCAAAAGATAATTGAAAGGCAAAATCTCCTATTATGATTCCTTGAGCCAACAATAAATGACCATCTGGGCTAGTAAACTTAAAATCACCAACAGCAATATTACTAATCATTCCAGAATAATTTACCAATGAAATGCTGTTAATAACAACAGCATTCCCTTTTGCATCTACAAGCTCCTGTCCCGTTCTTAATTTTGAACCTCTAACGTATTTGCCATTCTTAAGTAAAAAGGGCTGGTTTAAGGTGCAGATAATTTCTTTATAATCTCCAAAATTGATATAAAGCGCTTTATTTTGCCCTTGCCCACCCTCGCTAAATATAACTTTTGCTTCTGATGAGGAGAATTCAAGTTTGCCTGATTCTAATTTTACAGAAAATGCCAGAACTGAGTCTCCTGTATGCAAATCACCGATAGCTTTTTCTCCTGAAGAAGTAGCAATTCTAGTGCCCCCTGCCGTACATTTAAGGGTTAAATCGTTTAATAATTGATTAGAACCTGATTCCATAGTTTTATGTTTTTAAGTGCCAACCAAAAATACATTGTAAAAAACTCACTGGTTAAAGTATAAATACCTGTTTTTTAAGCAACAAGTAATTATTATAAGGTTATTTATTTAAAGTTCTTTCTCTTAAATTTGAACCTATTTTTGCCAATTTCCAAAAAAGATCTGTTTCTGATGTGATTATTATTTTTTGAGATTCTTTAAAAGCAGTAGAATGTGAAAAAGCATAAACGTAGTCCAGCCCATCTATTAGTTTGAAACTTTGCTTATATTCTGGCCTAACGTCATTATTGTTGGCAAAACATACATTTCCAGATTCTTGTTCTTCTAAAAACAACAAGCCCAAATGATTTGAAAACATTTCCAATATATTCTCATTTATAATTGTCATTTTAGAATTTGACTTTTGAAATATTTCAGTAAGAGTAAAAGACAGTTCTCTCGTTTCATTTTTTATTTTTTGAATGTATAGATCCAAATCAGCATTATCAGAAAATACAATCTTATTTTTTTCGTTTTGTAAAGCCTCTATTTTATCTAAATATTCCTGTATTGTCATCTTGAAAACCTTAAGTGATATAAAGTTAAATGATATTTTTTCTGTAAAGGAAAAACTATGTTTTAAAAATTGTTTTTCATTCAAAAAAAATATATAAATTATATAAAATCAATCATTTACAAAAATGGAATATAATCGACAAAACTGAATAAACATCGTTAAAATGCAGTTCATATCCTTGATTTCCATATATTTGTACATCAAAAAGCGCATTAAATATATAATAAATACAGAATTTTAAAGTTTATAATTGCTTAAAGCTGTTTTTGGCGGCGAAAAAAGATTTTCAAAAACAATTAAGAATACGATTAAATACCACAACCAAAACTAAACCTATGCAAAAACAACTAGCTATTTTAGTATTGTTTATCGTATTTTCATTTCGTGCTTCTGCACAAAACGAAACTTATTATAGAACCGAAAAAGTCGGCGAAAAGTATGCTTATGTCGATGTTATAAGAACCTACGAAAAGGTTGCAGCAAAAGGCTACAAGTCTGTAGACTTATTTCAAAAACTAGGAAATTCATCTTATTCGAATTGCGAACTGGAAAAAGCAGCCGAATGGTACAGCGAACTCTTCGCCTTAACCACCGATCTAGATCCCGTTTATTATTACCGCTACGCAGAATCTTTACGCTCTATTTCTGAAAACGCAAAAGCCGATGCCCTGATTGAAAAATTAAAACGTAAACCGAAAGCTTCGATAAAAAGTAAAGTTTAATAAAACCTGAATTGATATAAAAAAACCTCTCAAAAATGAGAGGTTTTTTGTTTATCCACAATCTTATCATTTCGACGGAGGAGAAATCTTCGTACGCTGGGCACGCACTTTTGCGGAGCTACTTGCGAAGATTTCTCCCTTCGGTCGAAATGACAAACTTTATAGAATTGTGTTGTATTTCTGGCGCGAACTAAATCAAAACTTAAAAGACAGCTATAGGAGCTGTCTTTTAAGTTTTTAATTCTTGATTATTTTTTTATTGATCATCTTCCCATCCAAAGAAATTTTAGCAAAATAAATTCCTTGACTTAAATGAGATATATTAATCTCGTTACTATTTGATTTACTAATTACCAATCTTCCGTTTAAATCAAATACTAGAATATTTTCTACTGGCAAATTATTAATTGTAGTTACTCTAATATAATCTGAAGATGGATTTGGATATAAATTTATTGTTGGAATAAATTCTATTGTATCAGTTCCTAAATTATTACTATATTTCAACAATCGAGTTCCCTTTCGATAATATAAAATGTCGTTAAACACAAATGGTTCAAAAATATTATCTAATGCTTTTATATTTTCCAATGTATTTAGCGCTGTGTTTAATATCCATCCCCTACCTCTTGTATAAATTCCTTCTTCTCTTGCAACACCAATAAAATATTCCTCCGTATTTATTTTAAGAATATAACTTGTGCCACCACCGACAAACCACAACGGCTGATCTAATTCAGTAACTTTTAAAATCTGCTTTATTTCGTTAACTGTATTGTCACCAAACTTTAAGGACATTATAGAAGTTCCGCCGTTCACATTAGATGCTCCAAATAGTAAAGAATCATTTGTTTTTGCTAAAATAAAGGGAGAAAAAGATTGACTTGTATCATTTTTATATATCTCAGTAAACGTCTTATTAAGAATATCATACTTACAAATTTTAAGCGAATTAGTTTCATCTGAATAAAATTGCAGATATAGATTATTCTCTTCTTCAATAATGTCACTATACTTTACAGAATTTTGACCAAATCCTGTATTAGCTATTATTTTTGTATTTTCTAACGTTCCATCGGTCTCATGTAGAAAATTAGCACTTGAAAAGTAAAGTTTATTATTAAATTCTAAATACTGTGACAAAAAAGAAGTACCTCCTGTATATGAATTACCAATTAAGTTATAACCAGATCCATTTCCATACAATCCTTCAGTTAAGGCAAATGTACCCTGTGGTGTTCCATCACTTCTCCAAACCTTAGTCCCTTTCAGTGGATTAGGCAAAGTAAATACAAATACATTATTGCATTTTCCTTGAAAACTAGGTTGCCAAGTATTTTCAATACTTTTTATGAAAGAAGTTCCTATTGGGGAGCCGTCAGTTTTCCAAACCTCCTTAATATCATTTTCTTCCGCAATTATAAAATAAATAAAATCCCCTACAGTAGTTAATCTAACTGCTCTACCGTTAATAAAATTAGTTACTTTTTCTGTTCCTTCTGAAGTTCCATCTGTTCTCCAAATTTCACCTTTAGAATCTTCATCTTGCGCTATAAAATAAAGCTTGTCCTTCAAAATTGCAGCTGATTCCTTTAGTCCTATTTGAGAAGCAGTATCTTCAGTTCCTTCAAAAATTTTTTTAACTAATTTATTATTGCTAGCTGTACCATCACTTTCCCAAAGTTCGACTGCTTGTACGCCATTAGCATCAGTAAAATAAAATTTTTCTTTAAACTTTACAACATTTTTTGGACTCCCTGTTAAAGAGGTATAAACTTCTTGCTGTGCTCTTAATTGAAAGGTTAAAAATAAGATGGAAAGTAATAGTAGTTTTTTTTTCATTCTGTTTGTTTAGTAAGTTTTCTTAATAAAAGTAAATATATTAGGTAAAAATCAATAAACAAAAAAACCTCTCTATTTCAAAGAGATTTTTTATCTAAATAACAACCTTATCACTTCAATTAATCTAATATTTTATAATCGGTAAACTTATAAGTATTGTCCTTTTTTCCCATTAATTCAATAGACTGGAAATTAACGCCTTGATCTGTAACTTGATAATTATAAACATCAATTACACCATCATAGTTATGTAGTTCATAATACTTTCCGTTTTCAACCCACCATTTACCATTTTCAGTAATTTGATCGACTTTACCGTTTTCGTACATCGCAACAAAAAGTAAGACACTTGTTCCGTTTTCAAAACGACATGACACCCAATATTTATTTACTCCTTCTTGCTGTTGTCCCATTTCAGAGCCTTTCCAGCATCCAAAAAGTTTCGGATCATAAGTTTTGTTTTCCGTTTTATTAGTTGCTTTTATATCTTGCTTAACCTTTGTCTGGCTAAAGCTCATGCTCGTAATAAATAGCAATCCTAAAATAAAAATGCTTTTTTTCATTTAAAAATTAATTTTTGAGGTTATATATAGTTTTTGGTTTTTATAATTGATTTGCCTTTCCGAGAAAGCTTCTCATCTCCATTTTCTGTTTGCTAATATATACAAACAAATTTCTTCTAAATTGAGGAAAGCCGTAAAACGATATTTTTTTATATAAAAACAAAAAACCTCTCATTTCTGAGAGGTTTTTATTTTGCAAAAATTTTACTTTCCTTTTAAAAATTTAAATTAATCTTATCTTGAAGCGGAAGACGACCGTCATTCCATTCTAAGGTTATAAATTTAGAAGTATGTCCTTTTATTTCTTCAAAACCATCAAGTAAAATGGCTGATCCCCCATTTTTTATAGTTTCTTCTACCAACTTAAACGTCAATAAAGCTCCACTAGAATCCAAACCCGCTACGTCAAACACAATATCTTTTGTTTTTGAAAACGTTTTATATAAACTTAACAGCTTTCGTTGAGTTCCTCCCAGTTTATTCATTTTAGTTTTTCTTGTAACATATTTGTCTTCAAACAATTTTACAAGAAAAGGATTTGTAAGATCTGCATCTTTTCTAAGGTACCTGTTAACTTTTGAAGGAAAAAAAATATCCCTAAATTTTGACCCTTTAAAAAAATCAACAAAAAACATTTTTCTATTTATAGTAACATTTTCATGTTTTATGACCCCGCAAAAAATATCTTTAAGATACATTTCTGTATCATAAAAATGCATTCCATTGTATAAGAACAAAACAACAATTTCGCCTTCATACAAAGTAAAAGGCGGTATATAATAAGTCTCTGTTTTAATACCTTTATTTTCTAGTACTATTTTCAATAATTGGAAAGTTTTAAAATGAGAAAAGCACCCGCCGTTGCAGATGCTTTTTATTTCTATTCAATTACTATTTCTCTTTTAGCAACTTCTCTAAATATTCTATTTTATCTTTTTCTGATTGAAGCAAACGCTCGTAAAGCTTTTTATTTTCTTCTACCGTTTCCATTAATTTATCTAATGGATTGAAAGTGCAATGATTATTATTTCCAAAGTGACTATTATGTACAGCCTCATTAAAACTATTGAAATAATTAATTGCCGCTTCGTCCGAAAAATTCTTAATCGCTTCAACCGTTACACCAAGTGCTTTTGCAACTTCAACAAGTTTTTCGTCATCAATGGTTTCGCTGTTTTCCATAGCCGAAATCGCTTGCTGGTTTGTTCCTAAAGCCTGCGCCAAAGCTTCCTGCTTCATATCTCGAAGTTCACGAATACGGCTTATTTTTCGCCCTATATGATTTGGTTTTGTTAGTGTGCTCATAATTCAAAGATAATAATAAAGTGTCAAAATCGGTAAAATGTAAAAAACAGATTTTTTTGCCGTGCGATACAGTAAAAAATGATTTCGTACAGCAAAATCTATTTCTTCCTTCGCCGAATCAAACAAAAGTACAATTTTTCTTATGATAAATTTATAATAGTCAAATTGTAAATCATTTAAAAATATACGCCTTATGGAAACTAACGAAACAGAAAAGCTACAAAAACTGCAAAAATTAACCGCTCAGTACTTTACAACACTAAAACCAACCAATGAAGCCAACTCTTTTACCGCACAATTTAAAGTGGTCAATTATTTAGAACTCGGCTGTCTCATTACCGATTTACTAAAATTATGCATTCTGGCGCTTGATAATGACATGCACAATTTTTCTAAAAAAGATAAAAGTGCAACTATTAATGTGAGTCTGATTTTGGAAACGATTCTGCATTTGTTTCCTATGGATGAAATGGAGTTTTTGGGGTTTGTTGGGGAGGTTGTTAATGAATGATTTTCTTTTTTTTCTCTTCCAAAGCGATATAAACATAGCCCGTGGTTTCAACCACGGGAACGCAATATTTGTCTTGCTCGCATTGTGTACCCGTGGTTGAAACCACGGGCGATATTTGATAATAGGATTTTTGCTGTTTTTCTTGCGAGAGCGGGAGGAAAGTTCTAACGCTAAAAATCTCGCAAAGACGCTAAGTCGCAAAGTTTTTACGCAATCTTGTCATTTCGACGTAAGGAGAAATCTTCGCAAGTAGCTCCGCAAAGATTGACGATTTTCTTTATCGAGCTTCGAGTGTGATTTCTCCCTTCGGTCGAAATGACAAAATAATATGATTTTCTTCTTTGCTATTCCAAAGCGTTATAAGCATAGCCCTTGTTTCAACCATGGGAACGTAAAATTGTCGTGCTCGTATTGTGTACCCGTGGTTGAAACCACGGGCTATGTTTGATAATTGTTTTTTTTCTTTTACTGACACGAAGAGAATTCTCGCAATAGTGAGAGCTACTTTTTTTTTATGGAATTTATTAAGAGATTTAAATTCTTAAAAGTCTGCGCAAAAAAAAGCCTGAAAGGCTAACAGATTCAAAATAGGGCAACGCCCTATTATAAAATAAAACTCAATGCGACTAGAAGCCCTGAAAGGGCATGAGCCATTCTTGTTATCTAATTGCTAACGCCCTTTCAGGGCTTTCTTATTATCCTTATTACAGACATTGGACTTTGCCCAATGCTAAAACGCTTTTAGGCCTTTGGCCTTGTTGGAAGGTTCTTAAATTAAAAGGGGTATTATATGTTTACAATAAAAAAAACCTCCCATTTTTGAGAGGTTTTAAATATTAACCAAACTTCCGATAATTTCGGACGTTTAAAAATTTATTTCTACATATTCCTTCTATACTGCCCACCAACTTCAAACAACGCCGAAGTAATCTGCCCCAAAGAACAAACTTTTGTAGCTTCCATTAAATGATCAAATAAGTTTTCGTTTTTAATAGCCGCTTGCTGTAAGGTATTTAAATGCTCGTTTACTTTTGCTTCGTGGAAATTATGCAAATTATCCAACATCGTGATTTGATATTGTTTTTCTTCTTCGGTTGCGCGAATAACCTCAGCTGGAATTACCGTTGGCGAACCTTTTGAACTCAGGAATGTGTTTACACCCACAATTGGGAAATCTCCGTTGTGTTTTAAAGTTTCGTAATACAAACTTTCTTCCTGAATTTTAGATCTTTGGTACATCGTTTCCATTGCGCCAAGAACTCCTCCTCTTTCCGTAATTCTGTCGAATTCTTGAAGAACTGCAGCTTCAACTAAATCGGTTAATTCTTCGATGATGAACGAACCTTGAATTGGGTTTTCGTTTTTCGCTAAACCTAATTCTTTATTGATAATCAGCTGAATGGCCATTGCACGACGTACAGATTCTTCTGTTGGCGTTGTAATCGCTTCGTCGTAAGCGTTGGTGTGCAGTGAATTACAGTTATCGTAAATCGCATATAAAGCCTGTAGAGTCGTTCTAATATCGTTAAAATCAATTTCCTGCGCGTGTAACGAACGTCCAGAAGTCTGAATATGATATTTCAGCATTTGCGCTCTTTCGTTGGCTCCGTATTTGTTTTTCATGGCTTTTGCCCAAATTTTACGCGCCACACGTCCAATTACCGAATATTCCGGATCTACTCCGTTGGAGAAGAAAAACGATAAGTTTGGTCCAAAATCGTTGATGTTCATTCCGCGACTCAAATAATATTCCACGTAAGTGAAACCATTTGAAAGCGTAAAGGCCAATTGCGTGATTGGGTTCGCTCCCGCCTCGGCAATATGATATCCTGAAATCGAAACCGAATAGAAATTACGAACGTTTTTAGTAATAAAATATTCCTGAACGTCGCCCATTAATCGCAAAGCAAATTCTGTTGAGAAAATACACGTATTCTGCGCCTGATCTTCTTTTAAAATATCGGCCTGAACAGTTCCACGAACTTGTGATAAGGTTTTGACTTTTATTTCATTATAAACATCCAAAGGTAAAACCTGATCTCCCGTAACGCCCAAAAGCATTAATCCTAAACCGTTGTTTCCAGCTGGAAGTTCGCCTTGGTATTTCGGTCTTTCGATTCCTTTTTCTTTGTATAATTTGTTGATTTTTGATTCAACTTCTTTTTCTAAATCATTTGCCTTAATGTAAATCTCACATTGCTGATCGATTGCGGCATTCATAAAGAAACCTAACAGCATTGGCGCGGGCCCGTTAATGGTCATACTTACCGAAGTTAAAGCATGAACCAAATCGAAACCTGAATATAGTTTTTTTGCATCATCCAGACAGCAGATTGAAACTCCAGCATTTCCAATTTTTCCGTAAATATCCGGACGTAAATCTGGATCATTTCCGTATAAAGTAACGCTGTCAAAAGCGGTTGAAAGACGTTTTGCCGGCATTCCTGCACTCACATAATGAAAACGTTTATTGGTTCTTTCTGGTCCGCCCTCGCCGGCAAACATTCTCGACGGATCTTCGCCTTCACGTTTAAACGGATATAATCCTGAAGCAAAAGGAAATTCGCCAGGAACATTTTCCTGTAAATTCCAACGCAAGATATCGCCCCAACCTTCATATTTAGGTAAAGCAATTTTAGGAATCTGTAAATGAGATAAACTTTCAGAATGTGTTGCAATCTTGATTTCTTTATCACGAACTTTAAATGAGTAAACTGGATTTTTATATTTCGCTACTTTTTCATCCCAATTCAGTATAATTTCCCAATTGTACGGATCTAAATCCATTTTTACTTTATCAAACTGATTCAGTAAAAGATTCAAAAAGATTCTGTTTTCGTTGTGTTCTGCAATTCCGCTTGGTAAAACAGAAGAATCATCAATTCCTGCTTTATTAATTTGAGGAACTTTTCCAGAAACCGATTCAATGGTTTTGAAAATTCCATATAATTTCTGTGCTACCTTTTGCTGAGAAAGGGCGATTTCATCATAACTTCTATTATTCTCTGCAATTTCAGATAAATAACGCGTTCTGTGCGGTGGAATGACGAATATTTTCTCGCTCATTTCTTTTGTGATTTCAAAAGTCGATTTCAAGTCTGAATCGGTTTTTTCAACCACTTTATCCATAATCGCTTTGTAAAGCGTGTTCATTCCCGGATCGTTAAACTGCGAAGCAATCGTTCCGAAAACGGGCATTTCGTCTGGGCTTTTATCCCAAAGATTATGGTTGCGCTGATATTGTTTTTTTACATCGCGCAAAGCGTCTAAAGCTCCACGTTTATCAAATTTGTTTAAAGCCACTAAATCGGCAAAATCAAGCATGTCGATTTTTTCCAATTGTGTTGCCGCTCCAAATTCTGGTGTCATTACATATAGGGATACATCAGAATGATCCATAATCTCGGTATCAGACTGACCAATTCCTGAAGTTTCCAAAATGATCAAATCGTATTTTGCGACTTTTAGAACCTGAATCGCCTCGGCTACATATTTAGACAAAGCCAAATTCGACTGGCGTGTCGCCAGCGAACGCATATATACACGAGGATTATTAATCGCATTCATACGGATTCTGTCTCCTAAAAGTGCTCCTCCCGTTTTTCTTTTAGAAGGATCGACAGAAATTAATCCGATTGTTTTTTCTGGGAAATCAATTAAAAATCGGCGAACTAATTCATCTACCAAAGAAGATTTTCCAGCACCACCAGTTCCTGTAATTCCTAAAACTGGAATTTTTGAAGTGGCATTGCTTTCGTGAATTTTATCAAAAACAGGTTTTGCTATTTCTGGGAAATTTTCTGCTGCCGAAATCAAACGTGCAATTGCCGTTGGAACCTTATTTTCAATATGATCTATTTCTCCATTTAGTTGATCTCCAATAGGAAAATCGGCACGCTGTACCAAATCATTAATCATTCCCTGAAGTCCTAAAGAACGGCCGTCGTCTGGAGAATAAATTCTAGTGATACCATATTCATGCAATTCTGAAATTTCACTTGGAAGGATTACTCCACCTCCGCCTCCGAAGATTTTAATATGCCCCGCTCCTTTTTCGCGAAGCAAATCATACATATATTTAAAGTATTCGTTGTGTCCGCCCTGATACGAAGTCATTGCAATGGCGTTGGCATCTTCTTGAATAGCGGTATTTACCACTTCTTCAACGCTTCTGTCATGACCAAGGTGAATTACTTCAACTCCAGTTGACTGAATAATACGGCGCATAATATTGATGGCGGCATCATGCCCGTCAAAAAGTGAAGCAGCGGTAACAATTCTTACTTTATTTTTAGGAATATATGGTATTTGTTGTTCCATTTTATGAATATGATAATTTTAAGCGACCAATGTACAAATTATTTTAATATTTGGTCAATCAAATAACATTATGTTAATAAAAAAGAAAATATTTTTTCTTCAATATAAAGGTAGTAATTCTTGCCACTAATGGATATAAGTTAAAGAAAGCTTAAAGACATGGCAATTTCGCAACATTTAAACAAAATCAGGAAACACGTTTTGAGTTCTCCCATAGTAATTTAGCATTGTAGAAAAGCCCCAAATTTTTACCAATGACTTACGTAGAAAAGTAATAACGTAAAAATTAAAAAAAAATGAAAACATTTTATTCATTCACCGTAATTTTAAGTTTGAGTTTTTTTGTATTTTCTTTTAACAAAATTGAAAACAACAGTTTTAAATATAAAAAAGCTTCAAATCATTTAACCGTTTACCATAATCAAAATGATGTAAACGAAATTTCGAACGATTTCTTTAAAAGATATTCTGATTTGAAAAAATATAAATCTGATGTCATGTCTTTATACAAAACCAGAACTCTTGGATCTATCTGGTTTGATGAAAACGAAATCAACGAATTTGGCTCTGCTTTGTACGAAAAAGCAAAAAAAACAAATGATTTGATTATTCCTTACCAAAAAGAAATAGACCAATTGTTTAGCACTTCATCAGATAAAAGCACACTTTCTCAAACTGATGCAGATATGCTTTTGAGTTCATTATACATAGTATATGCTAAAAAAAGCAATGCCGACAAGAAAAAACTAGCTTACGATACTATGCTAAAAGATTTCTTAAACTACAGCACATTAGAAGAGGCAGAAACAACAGCAGTTGCAAGTAATGAAAAAGTAGAATTTGACCAGTATTATAAATTGCAAGATGCTCTAAAAAAATACAAAAGATTAGAAAAATCTAGTAAATACAAACCTATTGTTCCGGCCGAGTCTCCTTATAAAGAGTTGCGCCCAGATGCGGTTTCAAGCACTATCTCGCAAGTTAGAACTCGTTTGTATTTATTAGGAGATTTGAAAACAGATTCTAAAAGCGATGTTTACGATCGTGAATTGATGGATGCTGTAATGAAATACAAAGTTCGTAACGGATTTAAACCCAATTACATTCTGGCAGAAGAGCATATTAACGAAATGAATATTCCGCTTGAAAATAAAGTGGTGACTTTAAAACTTAACATGGAAAGATGCCGTGAGATTTCGGCTCAAATTGCTGCCAGCGATGAGTATGTTTTGGTAAATGTTCCTTCTTATGAATTGTTTTATGTTAAAAACGGAAAAGTGGTATTGACTTCGAGTGTTTTTGTTGGAGCTCCTCTTACCAAAACAACCATTTTTAATGGAGAAATTGACCGAATCGTTTTTAGCCCTTATTGGACAGTTCCTCAAAGTATTGTGCAAAATGAGTTGAAATCTAAAATTGCTGCAGACCCAAATTATCTTGCAGAAAAAAATATGGAAATGGTTAATGGTCAAGTACGACAAAAACCAGGTCCAGACAATTCTTTAGGATTGGTAAAATTTATGTTCCCAAATTCAGATGATATTTATATGCACGATACCCCATCTAAAACTTTATTCGATTTTGAAAAAAGAACTTTTAGCCATGGATGTATCAATGTAAAAATGGCAAAAGAATTGGCTGTTGCCATGCTGAAAGATTATCCGGAATGGAATCAGGCAAAAATTGACAAAGCCATGGATGGTAAAGCAGAAAACAGTTTTAAACTATCTAAAAAAGTACCAATTTTCATTACCTATTTTACTTCATTGGTAAATGAAAACGGAGAAATTGGTTTCTTTCAAGATGTTTACGAAAAAGATGCAGAATTGAATAATCAATTGTCTCTTAGTGTAAATTAATGCAAAAACGAAATACTTAAAAAAAATAATCGGGAATTCATTCAGTTGAGTTTCCGATTTTTTTTATTCAAAAATGTCTTAAGTTATTAGTTTTAAAACTTTTAAGGCCTTTTATATTTTTATTTCTGTCGCAACTTTGCATCGTAATACTACCACTAACATTAAATTAAAAAACAATAGATCATGAAAACAGAAAATATTGAAGGTTTATCATTGTTTGAAATAAATTTATTGATACAACAAGGCGGAAGATTTGTAATGTTTCCAAATCTGATGACAAAACTTAGAGGCTACACTATTTATTTTATTCGTCCTGAAGAAAAATCAATTAAATACGCATTAAAACATTTCTTTAAAAATATAAC
The DNA here is from genome assembly GCF_023656565.1 of Flavobacterium tyrosinilyticum. Lineage (GTDB taxonomy): Bacteria > Bacteroidota > Bacteroidia > Flavobacteriales > Flavobacteriaceae > Flavobacterium > Flavobacterium tyrosinilyticum. Next base: position 360,509 of record NZ_JAMOKG010000002.1, on the reverse strand, counting down.
GTTGGGCTGGCGCGCAGTTCTGTTAAGGCCATCTTACATTTCAAAATCTTTATTCTACTTGACATTTGGCGGTAAAGATTGCACTCAGCATATTTTAGCCAATTTACAGCAGATTAACCCAATCAATAACCCCAATTTATATTGTTTACAGTACGTTTAAACACCTTTTTTGTCCCATAAATTTTTAATTGTATAATTTGAAAATAAAAAAGTATCAGAGTAACAGGAAAACCTACATCCTAAATAAAATACTTCTAATGCTTATTTATTTTAATGCAAAATTCAAAATCACCTTTTATAATAGGGTGATTTTTTTTGTCTTAAAATATTAGTTTTAAAACTTTTTGAGGCTTCTACTTTTTTGAGTTAGCAAGAGATTTGCAAAAAAATACTGTGCTCATTCTAATTGAATCTTAAATGAAAAAATACCTCTTGGCTTTTAGTTTCATTATATTATTTTTATTCCTTTCATGCGATAAATTCAAAACAGAGAATTCTACTATATCGAACGAAATAAGCAAACCAAAACCACCAAAAACCGTTGGCCCTCCACGCGTGTTATTTATTGGAAATAGTCATATTGAATATTTTGTAAGCGGTCCCACTCTATTTCAGGAATTATGCAATGCAAATAATCAAAATATAAATGTGCAGCAGCTGATAACAATAGGAGTTCCGCTCAATAAAGTTTATTTCACTAATAAAACAGAGGCCGATCAAAATTTTTCCAATATAGACAAGGATGGCAACTATTATGATTATGTCATAATTCAGGAATCAACACCAATTGCCCTAACAAATCTTTCTAAGTATAGAGACAATTTGAAATTATTTGCAGAAAAAATACATAAAAACAGTCCAGATGCCGCAATTTATGTTTATCAAAATATGTCTCCTTTATCTTATGCAAACTCAGAATACAATAATTATTATACAGAATTACGTAAAAACACCATTCTAGCTGCCGCTTTTATTAAAAATGCAGGGGTATTAAGAGTGGGTGATGCTGTTAAAGATGCATATGAAGGAAAAAGCGGTTATAAGTATCTAAAAGGTAATAAAGACAATCTTCGTGATGGCAAAAACACCCTTCATTTTATAAACGATGGCGGTTTTTTACAAGCCGTTTTAATATATTCTACAGTATTTGATAAAACTCCTATTATCCCTAAAAAACTTCTTTTAAGCACGGGAACTGGCGATAATGACAGTATGAGAAAGCAAGAAGTAGCAAAAGCAGTAACTAATCCTAAGGCTCTGGAGGAAATTGCTTTTAGTAATAGATAATTATCTGTAATCTGCTTATTGGATTTCACACCAAATTCTCAATGCACAAATTTAATGTCCTAAACTAACACTTTTAAAACTTATCAAGGCTCTAATTGTTGCCGATTAAAAAGAGATTTGTCGAAATTTTTTATCAAAAAATAGCGAATCCTTTTAATTAAAATCATAATGAAAAAACACTTTTTACTTTTTGGTATTGCAGCAGTTCTTTTTTCTGCTTGTAACAACAAATCAACTTCTACCGAAAATTCAACTGCAAGTACAGAAACTACAACACATCCTAAAGCTCCAAAAGCGGAAGGCTCTCCAAGAATATTATTCATCGGAAACAGCCATACCGAATTTTTTGTAAGCGCTCCTGTATTGTTTGGAGAAATTTGCAAAGCCAACAACCAGCCAATGAATGTTGATCAATTGGTTACTATGGGCGTTTCTATTGATAAAATTTATGACGATCATAAAACAGAGGCAGAACAAAATTTTGCAAAAGCAGACAAAGATGGTAACTATTATGATTACGTAGTTATTCAGGAATCTACTCCCGTAGCTTTGGCTGAACTAGATAAATATCAGGCAAATGTAAAAATGATTACAGATAAAATACGCAAAAACAGTCCTGATGCTGCATTTTATATCTATGAAGGAATGTCTCCACTGCCTATTACCGATTCAGAATACAAAGATTATTTCGACGAAATTCGTAAAAATGCAATTGCTGTGGTGGAAACTACAAAAAACTCAGGTTTGCTAAGAGTTGGCGATGCTGTCAATGATGCATATAATGGCAAAAACGATTATAAATATCTAGTTGGGAATAAAGATAACCTTCGTTACGGCGAAAACACATTACATCTTTTAAATGATGGCGGTTATTTGCAAGGAGCATTGCTTTTTGCAACAATATTCGATAAGAAACCGATAATGCCAAAAGAACTTACTTTATGCACTGGAACTGGAGATAATGATGATATGAAAAAACAAGATGTCAGCAAAGCAATTAGTAATCCAAAAGCTTTAGAAGAAATTGCTTTTAGTAACAGATAAGTTTTTAAATAATAGCATTTTTAAAAAATCACCTTGTAAAATTTATAAGGTGATTTTTTATTTAATATAAAACACTGAAAATCAATTAAATTTATTCTTATTTTAGCTTTATCAATTTCACTTAAAACTAAATTTATGGAAGATTCAAACGAGTTAGTACACAGACAAAGCTGGTTAAACAGAAACTGGAAATGGTTTATTCCCAGCGGATGTTTAACGCTTTTAGTATTAGCAGCTTTATTTATTGGAGGAATTTTCTATGAAGTAACTTCGGTTCTTAAAGATTCGGAAGCTTATAAAGAATCTATGATAGCGGTAGAGAATAATAAACTCGTAGTGGAAAAACTCGGTTCTCCTGTTGAAACAGACGGAATAGTTTCTGGAACCGTCACTTCACATAATGAGGTTCGAACTTGCGATGTACAGGTTCCGTTGAAAGGTCCAAAAGGCAAAGGAACTTTATTTATCGTAGGCGAAAAAAGAGGTACATGGAAATATTCTGAAATGTCAGTTTATATTAAAAATACAAATGAGAAAATAGATTTATTGAAGAAATAAAAATAGATTTGACTAATTAAAATTTATAAAATGAAATCTTTTTTTAGTCTATTAGGCTTGTTACTTTGTATCTCTTCTTTTGCACAATCTGCCGATAATTATAGAGTCTACATCGATCAAATCAAACAATTCTCAAAACCTTCGAGAATATTGAATAAGAATATTGATGCACATGGAGATGGGTATGTTGAATTTACAAATGCTAAAAACCAAATACTTCGTTTCCGATTGCATAATAACAAACTACAGCAAGGATCTTGCAGTATCGCTTTTGAAATATATTATTATGAAAAGAATTTTCTAAAAAGAATTGAATCTTTTGACAAAAATGGAAATTTAATTGGGTGTCTTTTAAAACTGAACGGTGAAGCCATTACAGAATATACAATTGAAAAACCAGATTTATATCTAAAAAAGAAAAAACTCATCGATGATGCCGAAGGAAACATTAGCATGAAAGATGACTCTAGCGAAAAAATTATTCGTGTTCGTTACTTTAATGCCAATAATATACCAATAGTACAGCCTAAACCAACTTACATTTCCAGTAAAACCTATTGGGAATTTAATATTCGAATGTCTTGGCCATAATTTTGAGACGCTAATTCCGCTTATGTTAAGTTTGCAACAAAATGTTACTTTGCTTTAAATAAAATTGTGGCGTTGTTTTTGAATAAGTAGTATTTTTGAAACTTAAACAAAAACCCCAAATGAAAAAGATTTTACTATTAGCCGTTACGTTTTCGCTTACTTCTTGTGCACAAGTACAACAGACCCTAAATCAACTGCCTCAAATCGCATCTCAGCTTCCAAGTTCAGGAACTGTTGATATTGCTTCAGGTTTAAAAGAAGCGCTAAATAAAGGAATTACGCAACAAGTGAGTAAATTAACCGCAGTAGATGGTTTTTATAAAAATGAAGCTGTAAAAATTTTAATGCCAGAAGAATTACAAAAAGTAGATGCAACCCTGCGTAAAGTAGGTTTAAGTTCTCTTGCAGATGAAGGAATCAAAATGTTGAACCGCGCTGCAGAAGATGCTGTAAAGGAAGCTACTCCAATTTTTGTTACAGCTGTAAAAAATATGAGTTTTACAGATGCTAAAAACATTCTTTTAGGAAGCGACAACGCAGCAACAAATTATTTACAAGGAAGTACAACAACTTCATTATATGCCAAATTTAATCCTGTAATTAAAAGCTCTTTCGAAAAAGTGGGTGCAGATGCTGTCTGGACAAAAATTATAAACAAATACAACACAATTCCATTAGTAAAAAAAGTAAATCCAGATTTGACTGATTACACAACCAATCAAGCTCTTACTGGCGTTTTTAAAATGATTGCTGTCGAAGAAAAAGAAATTAGAAACAATATTTCTGCCAGAACAACACCTTTATTACAAAAGGTTTTTGCTCTGCAAGATGGAAAATAATTTTCATAAAGATACAAAGAGAAAGAGGTACAAAGGTACAAAGCTAAATTTGCAACTTTGAGCCTTTACAACTTTGTTACTAACCAAAAAAAAGACCAAAATGCAAAAAATTACCATACTCATTCATTGCAAAGATCAGAAGAATATTATTGCTTCAGTTACTACTTTTATTGCTAAGGTTGGAGGAAATATTACTTATATCGACCAGCATGTAGACGTAGAGCAAAATGTATTTTTTATGCGTCTGGAATGTGAATTCGAAAATTCGACTATCACAGCTGAAAGTTTTAAAGAAGACTTTAATAAAACTCTTGCTGTCAAATTTGACATGTCTTGGGATTTGTACAATCAGGAGCAAAAACCTAAAATGGCTTTATTTGTTTCTAAATACGATCATTGCTTGTTTGATATTTTGGGTCGTTATAGCGCCGATGAATTAGGTGTAGAAATTCCTATGATTATTAGCAATCATAACGATTTACGTTCAATTGCAGAGCGTTTTGATATTCCTTTTCACTATGTTCCGTTCACAAAAGACAACAAAGAAGAAGGAGAAGCCAGACAAATAGAACTTTTGAAAAGATATCAGATCAATTTTATTGTTTTGGCGCGTTACATGCAGATCGTGACTCCAAAATTGATTTCGCTTTACGAAAATAAAATCATCAATATCCACCATTCGTTTTTACCTGCTTTTCCAGGTGCAAAACCGTATCATTCGGCTTTTAAACGTGGGGTAAAAATTATTGGCGCAACAAGCCATTACGTAACAGAAGAATTAGACGAAGGTCCTATCATTGAACAAGATATTGCAAGGGTTTCTCATATTCACTCTGTAGAAGATTTTATCATGAAAGGACGTGATTTGGAACGCATCGTTTTAGCTAGAGCAATTAAACTGCATGCTGAAAGAAAAACAATGGTTTATAGCAATAAGACGGTGGTATTTTCTTAGATTCTAAGATGCTAAGCTACTAAGGTTCTAAGTTTATAATCTTTGTGTGAAATAACAAACCCGACAGGTTTTTACCTGTCGGGTTTTCTTTTATATTAAGCTCAAAAGTTGGCAACTTAGAGACTTAGCATCTTAGAACCTAAAAAAAACTTATCTCGCTTTAATAGCCAATCTAGGATCATCAAAAGCATTTACTTCATCCATTGTCATTCCTAGAGCGTTTGCTACACCTGCGCCATAAGCTGGATCGGCTTGGTAACAATTTCTAATATGACGCACTTGAATAAATTTCTGCGCTCCTCCTACTTGACCTGCTGTATTTTTAAACAAAAGCTGTTTTTTCTCTTCTGTCAGCAAGTTGAATAAAAGTCCTGGCTGAGTAAAATAATCGTTATCGTCTTCTCTAAAATTATGTGCATAAGCATCACCATAAATTGCCAATGGCGGTTCTTTTACTTCTGGCTGGTCTTGCCATTCGCCAAAACTATTTGGCTCGTAGTGTTTTCTTCCGCCATAATTTCCATCAACACGCATTGCTCCGTCTCTGTGAAAACTGTTATACGGACATCTAGAAGCGTTTACCGGAATCTGGTAATTGTTTACTCCTAGACGGTAACGGTGCGCATCTCCGTAAGAGAATAAACGTCCTTGAAGCATTTTATCTGGAGAAAAACCAATTCCTGGAACTACGTGAGCTGGATTAAATGCCGCCTGTTCTACTTCTGCAAAATAATTTTCTGGATTTTTATTCAATTCAAACTCTCCAACTGGAATTAATGGAAAATCTCCTTTTAACCAAACTTTAGTCAAATCGAATGGATGAAAACGATACGTTCTCGCCTGTTCTTCTGACATAATCTGAACAAACATTTTCCATTTCGGAAAATTACCTTCTTCAATTGCATTAAACAAATCCCTTTGATGGCTTTCTCTGTCTCCACCCACCAATTTAGCGGCTTCTTCATCAGAGAGATTTTCAATTCCCTGTTGCGAAACCAAATGGAATTTTACCCAATGTCTTTCGTTTTGCGCATTAATGAAACTAAAAGTATGGCTTCCAAAACCATGCATTTCTCTATACGATCTCGGAATTCCACGGTCACTCATTACAATCGTAACTTGGTGGAGAGCCTCTGGCAATAAAGTCCAAAAATCCCAATTGTTATCAGCACTTCTTAAATTGGTTTTTGGATCACGTTTTACAGCATGGTTCAAGTCAGGAAATTTCATTGGATCACGAAAAAAGAAAACTGGCGTATTATTTCCTACCAAATCCCAATTTCCTTCGTTAGTGTAAAATTTCATGGCAAAACCACGAATGTCTCTTTCGGCGTCAGCAGCGCCTCTTTCTCCTGCAACAGTTGAAAACCGCACAAACATTTCTGTCTTTTTACCAATTTCAGAAAACAAGTCTGCTTTTGAGTACTTAGTAATATCGTGCGTAACAGTAAAAGTTCCGTAAGCCCCAGATCCTTTGGCATGCATTCTTCTTTCGGGAATCACTTCTCGATCAAAATGAGCCATTTTTTCTAAGAACCAAAAATCTTGTAATAAAACGGGTCCGCGAGGGCCAGCTGTTTGAATGTTTTGATTGTCTGGAACGGGTGTTCCTGTTGCAGTTGTTAATTTTTTGTTTGATTCCATATTGCTGATTTTTAATGTTTTATCAAATATACAAACTTATCTTTACCATATTAATAAGCAAAATTGATTGTTATTATATTTTAATAATCAAATTTTATTTAACAGTGCAGAAAGCTCAAAACAGCAGTTTCACAAATCTTAACGTATGGTCAACAAAGTAATAACAAAACCTTAACAGCATAAGATTGATATATGTCGGACATTTGTAATGTAATAAACTGGTTATTTATTATTTTGGTTTTGGTTAGTTAAATGATGCCGGCGTCTTCGAGATGCCGGCATTCTTTTTTTTATATAAGTTTTGTTTCAGGTTTCATGTTTTCTTTGTTTCAGGTTGCTTTACTTTGAGCATAATTTTAACGCAAAGTGCGCAAAGTTTTTTACTTAAGAGTTTTTGTGTAAAACGCAAAGTTCGCAAAGCTTTGCCTTAAAAAACTTTGCATACTTTGCGTAATTCTTTGCGCGCTTTGCAGTAAAAAAAATCAATCTTTTCAACATTAACTTATATCCAACAAAGTAATAACAAGATCTTAACAGCATAAGATTGATTTATGTCGGACATTTGTAATGTAATAAACTGGTTATTTATTATTTTGGTTTTGGTTAGTTAAATATTGCCGGCGTCTTCTAGATGTCGGCATTCTTTTTTTATATAAGTTTAGTTTCAGGTTTCATGTTTTCCTTTGTTTCAGGTTGCTTTACTTTGAGCATATTTTAACGCAAAGAGCGCAAAGCTTTTTTACTCAACAGGTTTAGTATAAAACGCAAAGTTCGCAAAGCTTTGCCTTAAAAACTTTGCGAACTTTGCGTAATTCTTTGTGTGCTTTGCGGTAAAAAACACAATCTTTTAAACATTGGCTCATTTTGGATACAACTACACGAGATTTAGATACTTTATAAAAGCAATACTGACGGATCTTTGCTAAATCAATTTTGATTTAAAATTAAAACAGTAATTATGAGTACTATCAAAAAAGTTAATTTAGGAAATCAGGGACTTGTTGTTCCTAATATTGGTTTAGGCTGCATGGGAATGAGTCAGATTGCAGGAAATGATATTTATGGTAAAGCAGACGAAACTGAATCTATACAAACAATACATCGCTCACTTGAATTAGGGGGTAATTTTTTAGATACAGCAGATTTGTATGGTCCGCTGGCAAATGAAAGATTGATTTCAAAGGCTATAAAAGGAAATCGTGACGCTTACATCATTGCTACAAAATTTGGCTTTGAGATTAATGACAACGAAGAACTTACCTGGCAGTTTAATGGCAAAAAAGAATATGTAAAAAAAGCAGTAGAACGTTCTCTTAAAAATCTTGGAACAGATTATATCGATTTATATTACCTGCACCGCGTTGATCCTAATACTCCTATAGAGGAAACAGTTCAGGCAATGTCTGATTTGGTAAAAGAAGGAAAGGTTGGCTATATTGGCCTTTCTGAAGTTTCTTCTGAAACTATTAGAAAAGCACACAACATTCATCCACTAACGGCAGTTCAAAGTGAATATTCTCTTTTTGAAAGAAGTATTGAAGAAGACGGAATTATAAAAACATTAGAAGAACTTCAAATTGGTGTAGTAGCCTATTCGCCTTTGGGAAGAGGTTTTATTTCGGGAGAAATACAACATCCGCAAGACTTAGCCGAAAATGATTTTAGAAGATCAATTCCTCGTTTTCAAGGAGAACAATTTTATAAAAATATTGAACTTTTAAATGAAATAAAGCTTATCGCTGATGAAAGAAAAATTACTGCTTCGCAATTGGCTTTGGCATGGGTTGCATCTAAAGGATTTTTAGCTATTCCGGGTACAAAGCGAGTAAAATATGTAGAGCAAAATATCGAGGCTGCTCAGCTTATTCTGACTACTGAAGAATTGAACAGATTGGAAAACATTATTCCTCTAGGAACGATTACCGGAAATCGTTATGATGAATCTGGAATGAAATCTGTTAATCTATAAGAAATCAGAAAAAAAATCTACAGGAAAAGTTATCTTTATGACAGCTTTTCCTGTATTAAACCTAAAGCCATGAAGAAAGAAGATCATACTCCGTATAACATTACCTCTGTTTCAGAATTACATCAATTATTACAGATTCCAAAACCAGATCATCCTTTGGTAAGTTTTGTAAATCTGAGAGATATAAGTTGTCATTTTGATAATAATCTAAAGAGTGTCATTTATAATTTCTATACGATTTCGATTAAAAGAGGATTTAAGGGAAAAATGAGATACGGTCAAAATTATTATGATTTTGATGAAGGTGTCATGACATTTATGGGACCGGGCCAGATTATTTCTACAGAAGTTCCAATGGATTCTTCTGTATATGGCTCAATGTTAGTAATTCATCCTGATTTTATTCAGAATTATGCTTTGGCAAAAAAAATAAAAGAGTACGGTTATTTCTCTTATGCTGTTAATGAAGCATTGCATCTTTCAGAAAAAGAAGAAACGATGATTACGGGAATTATGCAGAATATTGAACAAGAATATCTATCTTCTATTGATGCTTTCAGCCAAGATGTAATGGTTTCTCATATTGAACTGCTTCTTAATTATTGCAATCGTTTTTATAACCGACAGTTTATTACCCGAAAAAATGCCAACAATACTCTTTTAACTAAACTGGAACTTCTTCTCTCTGAATATTTTGAAAGTGACAAAGTACAGCAATTAGGATTACCAACTGTCGCTTACATTTCGGAACAATTAAATGTTACGCCAAATTATCTCAGCGATATGCTACGCTCTTTGACAGGACAAAGCACACAGCATCATATTCATAATAAAATTATTGAAAAGGCCAAAGAACTTCTTACCACAACTACCCTGAGTGTAAGTGAAACTGCTTACAAATTAGGTTTCGAATATCCGCAATCTTTTAATAAGCTTTTTAAAAGTAAAACCACAGTTTCTCCTTTAGAGTTTAGAAATTCATTCAACTAATTTTTTAATCTTTCATGCAGTAATTTAAAATAAGGGAAAGCCTTTAACAATCGGCTTCCGTGCCAGGAAAACATTTCGCCGTCAACGAAAATGGTTTTGGCGTGATGTGTAAATCTTCCTATTTCGAAAGCATCCTCTTCTTTAAAAGGATACGGCTCTGACGAAAGAAAAACAATATCAGGATCGCCTTCTAAGCGCATTTTCTTTAATTCGATTTCGGGATAACGACCTTTGTCTTCGTAGATGTTTTTAAAATGATTTAGTTTTAGCAACTCATTGATATACGTATCTTTTCCTGCAACCATGTATGGATTTTTCCAAATAAAATAGGCCGCTTTTTTTTCTTTTATATCCTGAATATAATTTTTAAAATCGCTTAAAGCGAAAGCCAATTTGTCGTTCCATTTCTGCGCTTCGGTTCTGCAATTGAATAACTGTCCGAAATCTGAAATCATCTGGAAATTATCTTCGACAGTAACAATATTGGTAACCCAAACTGGACAAATTGTACTTAACTGATCTACAATCTCCAGTGTATTTTCTTCTTTATTGCAGATAATAATATCTGGCTCTAAAAGTTTTATTTTTTCGAAGTGAATTTTCTTGGTTCCTCCAACAATCTTTTTAGTCGATTTAAAATGAAACGGATGAACACAAAACTTCGTTATTCCGATAATTTTCTCTTCTAAACCTAAATCATACAATAATTCGGTTTGCGATGGAACTAGCGAAATGATACGCTTTGGAGCAGTTTCAAAAGTATGAACTTTGCCAAGCTGGTCTTTTATTTGTTTCATGTTTGAGGTTTGTTGGAGTGTGGAATTTAACGCAAAGCTCGCGAAGTTTTTTCGCAAAGTTCGCAGAGGTTTATGCTTAACGTTGAGTTTAAGATTTTTTTAAGTTCTCAAAGCTTAAAATAAATTTCCTCTTTGAGAACTTTAAAAAAACTGTATATAATTTCTTTGTGTACTTTGCGAAAAACCTTAGCGCACTTTGCGTTAAAATTATACTCAAAGTTAACTTTAACAAAAAAGTAAAGCTTACACCCTACTTTGAGAACTTAAGAAACTTTTAAAACACTGTATATAATTTCTTTGTGCATTTTGCGAAAAAACTCAGCGAACTTTGCGTTAAAAAATTATGTTCAAAGTTAACTTGAAACTTTAAACCTGAAACTTTAAACCAATAATTTTAGCCATTTCCTGCTGTACTTTCAAAGCTTCTTCTCTAGCTTTTTCAGCAAAATCGGTTCCTTTTGAAGCGTAGATAATAGCTCTTGCAGAGTTTACCAAAAGACCAACTTTATCATTCATTCCATATTTGCATACTTCAGATAAGCTTCCGCCTTGAGCGCCAATTCCTGGAACTAGTAGGAAACTGTCTGGAACAATTTTTCTGATTTCAGTAAAATATTCTGCTTTTGTTGCACCCACAACATACATTAAGTTTTCGCTGTTTTTCCAAGTTTTAGAAGTTTCTAGAACTTGTTTGTACAATTCTGTTCCGTTGGCATTTAAAGTCTGGAAATCGAAAGCACCTTCATTAGAAGTTAAAGCCAACATAATAGTATGTTTATTTTCGAATGCCAGAAAAGGCTCTACAGAATCTTTTCCCATATAAGGAGCAACGGTTACACTATCAAAATTCAGATCTTCAAAAAAAGCTTTCGCATACATGCTAGAAGTATTTCCGATGTCTCCACGTTTTGCATCTGCAATTGTAAAAATATCAGGATAATTTTCGTTGATATAATTGATTGTTTTCTGCAAAGACATCCATCCTTTTATTCCGTATGCTTCAAAAAAAGCGGTGTTTGGTTTGTATCCTACAGTCAGATCGTGCGTTGCATCGATTATCGCTTTATTAAATTCGAAAATAGGATCTTCGGTTTCTAATAAATGCTGCGGAATTTTAGTCAGATCAGGATCTAAACCAACGCATAAAAATGATTTTTTTTGAAGAATTTGTTCGTGTAGTTGTTGTGTTGTCATATTGTATTTTTAGTTCTTCTATTTCAAAGAATTAATTCTTTTTAAAAAGTATGCAAAAATAAAAAAAGCCACTCAATTAAGAATGGCTTTTTACTTTTATATTCAGAAGCGTTTACAAATTGCCTAAATAAACAATTTCAGTTCTTCTGTTTTCTGCTCTTCCTGCAGCTGTTTTATTTGATTTTACTGGTTTTGTCGAACCGTAACCTTTAGAAGTTAAATTCTCTGGATTTACACCTTTTTCGATTAAAAGATCCATTACTACTTTTGCTCTAGCTTCAGATAATTTTTGATTTGCTTTTGCATTTCCAACATTATCTGTGTGTCCGTTAATAGTAAATTTTGCATTTGGATAATTTCTTAAGATTTCTTTTATCGCATCTAATCTTCCAGAAGTTTCTCCTTTTTTAGCATCGTTTAAAGTTGCTTTTCCAGTTGTAAAGAAAATAGATCTTGCTTCTACTTTTAGCTGTGCTAAAGTTTCTTTAGTCACTTTTGGACAACCTTTATTATCTGCTGGACCTGCAACTGTAGGACAAGCATCATCTTTATCCAAAACGCCGTCTTTATCTGCGTCTAATTCTGGACAGCCTTTATTTTCTGCTGCACCTGCTTCGTTCGGGCAAGCATCATCTTTATCCAAAACGCCATCTCCATCAGTATCTGGCCATGGACATCCTTTATTTTCTACAGGACCAGCAATTGTAGGACATGCATCTACATTGTCCAATAAAGTATCTCCGTCACTATCTTTCCAAGGACAACCTTTATTTTCTTTTGGTCCTGCCACATCTATACAAGCATCATCTTTATCAAAAACACCATCTTTATCCGTATCTGGCCAAGGACAACCACCATTTTCGGCTGGACCAGCCACTTTTCTACAAGCATCTTCTTTATCAATTACACCGTCTCCGTCTGTATCTTTAAATTGTTTTTCGTAAACCGGAATCTTCATTCCTAAGTGAAAGTCAGCTCCTTTAGAGTTGCTAGAAGCTAAATTACTCAAAATAGAACCAGAACCAATGAAGAATACTCCTGCACGCAATCCTGCTCCAGCCTGCATACCGCTATATTCCATATAAGTCATTGGCAAATAAAAACTAAACCATCTGCTTTCGTAACGAGGCGTTAATGTAACTCGATCTGCAATTCCGTAACCGTTCAATTTACTGCCAGAAACCAGATTAATATCTCCGTTAAGATTCAAATAGAATTTATTGTACATATTCCAATCTGCATCTGCTCGAATAGCAGTTGGCAAATTTGTTTTTACTCCTTTTGAAGTTGAAGTTTTGGTATAATGTTCATTTAAAAAATCGTATAAATCTTCTGCGTCATCAATCATTTGTTGCGTCACTACTCCGTTTACATTGTAAGTGTCCACTTTTGAGTTTTTATAATTGATAGATCCGATATCTGTTACCGATAAACCGAAACGCAATTTATATTTATTTAAATCCCTAAAATTATTATCGGCTGGTTTTGCTTTTTTAAGATCATATTGATCATAATCAGGTCTCCATTCGTAAACCAATCCAAAATCAAAACCAAATCCGCGTGATTTTGAATCAAATTCATAATCATCATTTGCTTCCCAATCTTGACTTCCTCCAACCGTAACTTCACCATTTGAAATTAAAGAACCTTCTTTTGGATCTGCTGAGTTTTCAATATAAGCCACATTCACATTTTTTCCGTGAACATAGGCATTTACACCACCTTGAAGATATTTAGCCGTTAAACCTCCTTTTAAAAAGTGTTGGTCTTTTTGAAATAAAACTGCGGCATATGAAATTCCAAGTTCGCCCCAAGAATGAGAGGCAGCATTTGGACTTCCTAAATTATAATTGAAGCTATCAGACTGATCTAATCCGTCTTTTACCTGATCGATAAGATAGCCGTTAATTTTTCTGATATTAGAAACAGATCTCGCTCTTGTAAAAACAGCCAAAGAATGTTTTGGCGAGATATTAAACATAAAAGAGGGTCCCATGATATCAAAATTTGCCAATCCGTTGTTGGCATTTTTTGCAGAAACTTTTGACTGGCTTTCAAAATCGTATCCGTCTTTGTAAACATCAAATAGTTTAACGCCATATAAGTCATTTTCTACAGCGCCACTAATTGAAAATAAATTAATGTCTGTTTTAAAACGTGAATCTGCAATAGAAGCTGGATTGAACAAAACACTTTGAACTCCTGCATAGTTGTCATGGAAATAGCCTAAATAGGATTGTGATTTTGCTGTAAAAGAAATAATTAAAAAAAATAAAATAGGTAAATGTTTTCTCATTAAATTTAGTTTTAGATGGGCGCAAAACTACAACAATTAAAGCCTATAAAGGTTAAAAAAACATTGAATTCATGTAATTTCTCTGATAAATTATATAAGAAAAAATGAGGTTGTAAAAGTATCTTTGAGAATAACCTAATATACAGATAATTATGAGCCCAAATATTGGAATTACACCCAAAAACTTAAAGAAGAGCGCTTCTATTTTAGCAACAATTTTATCAAATGAGATGACATTATATGTAAAAACAAGAAAGTTTCACTGGAATATTTCGGGAAATAGCTTCATGGAACTGCATAAATTGTTTGAAGAACAATATAGAATTTTGGAAGCAAATATTGATGAAGTTGCAGAACGCATTAATCAGTTGGGCGAAAAAACAATAGGGACAATGAAAGAGTTTATCGATAATTCTACGCTGAAAGAATCGCCGAAAGAATATGCTTCTCAAAAAAATATGTTATCTGAACTTTTAGAAAACCATGAACAGCTGGTAACCGAATTTAGAAATTACATTCCAGTTTTTGAGAACGAAACCAATGATGTAGGTTCTGCCGATTTTGTTACAGGATTGTTGCAGCAACACGAAAAAATGGCGTGGATTCTGAGAAGATATCAGGAGTAAAAAAGAAAGAAAAATGAAAATTATGCAAAAGTCAGAAAAATAAATGTAACACAAAGCCGACTTGCAATTTGCAATTTTACAATACAATAAAAATTAAAAAATAGAAATTATGAATACTACTGAAATAAAAGGAAACTGGAATGAGCTGAAAGGTAAACTGAAACAAAAGTATGCAACTCTAACAGATGATGATTTGATGTTCGCTGAAGGAAAAGAAGACGAAATGTACGGAAGACTTCAGCAAAAACTGGGAAAAACGAAAGAAGAATTTCATCAGATCCTGTCAGAATTGTAAATCCTTGCAACTCAATCAGGGAAATACCGTCTAGTAAGAAAATATTAGACGGTATTTTTTTGAAAAATTTATTTTAAAATCACATTTCCGTGTAATTCTATACCATTTAAAAGCAAAAACACCAAAAAAAATAAGTATCTTTAACCAAATTTCTATAAAATGAAACTATTTATAAAGTTCGACATCAATACTATTTGCTCTCTTTATTTAAAACAAAATCTGGAACAAAACAACATAAATTTTACAACTCTGGGTTTTGGTGAAATTGAGATTGAAGACAATCTTGATGCTGAAGCATTGGATAATTTAAAAACTAAATTGGCTCCGTGTGGTTTTGAAGTAGTTGAAAATCAAAAAAGTGTCTTAGTCCAAAAAATAAAAGATGCAATTATTGAACTTGTTTTTATGGATGACAATAATAATTATAAAAGTTCTGTATTTTTGGCAGAAAAATTAAACCACAGTTACGGTTATTTATCTAATGTTTTCTCAGAAGTAACATATTCTTCTATTGAAAACTTTATTATTTTACAGAAAATTGAAAGAGCAAAACAGTTGATTATTATCAACGAAATGAGTTTGACCGAAATTGCTTTTTTACTAAACTATTCGAGTGTCGCACATTTGAGTACACAGTTTAAAAACACAACCGGAATTACTCCGTCTGCTTTTCAGAGAATTATTAAGAAACGAAGAGAAAATTTAAAATAAAAACCCAAATACCACATTAAAATGCAAAAAAACGCATTACACATTTTATTGGCCGATGATGATGAAGATGACCGTCTTTTCTTTAAAGATGCATTTGAAGAAATAAAGATACAAACAAATGTAAATTTTGTTCATGACGGGATGCAGCTTATGGATCATTTAATGAATACAGACAATAAACTTCCAGATATTTTGTTTCTAGATTTAAACATGCCTAAGAAAACAGGTAAAGAATGTTTGATTGAAATCAAAAAAACGGATCATTTAAAAGATATAATCATTGCGATTTATTCTACTTCTTCTTCAGAAGAAGATATTGAAGACACCTTTATTCAAGGCGCCAATATTTACATCAAAAAGCCAAGCGATTTCAATACGCTGAAAAAAATAATTAATGAAGTCGTGACCGTAAACTGGCATTATCATACTTCTGGTTTAAACCGTGATAATTTCTTGCTGCGACTAAAATAAAAGCATTCCAATAATGAAGTGGATACCAAATTTTAATTCTTCAAACTCTTTGAGAGTTATTTTTGTAATCGCAGTTTTCATTCTGTTATTTCTTTCTTCAATTGCTTACAAACATAATCAGGACTTGAATGAATCGAGCAAACTGGTTATGCATACTTACGAAATCAACATTCAGCTCGAACGATTAATGTCGGCTATAAAAGATGCAGAAACGGGCCAGCGAGGGTACATTATCACTCGCAATGCCCGTTTTCTGACTCCGTACATTTATTCCCGAGACAAGGTCAATACTTCTTTTATTACCTTAAAAAAACTCACTGCCGATAATCCGAGACAGCAGGAAAATCTCCAAAAACTTTTCAAACTCATTACCCAGCGTTTTGTTTCTTTTGAAAATTGTCTAAAATATAGCGATCCAAAAACGTACGACAAAAGAAAGTTAGACAATCATATGTTTGGCGGCCGTATTTTAATGGAAAACATCCGTTTTAAGGTGGACGAAATGAACGACATTGAGAAGGATTTCTTAAAGAAAAGACTTAAAATTTACGATTCGGAGATTTCTTTGAGTCCACTGTTTTCTATTTCTTTATTTCTAGTTGCTTTGAGCTTTATTTTACTGGCTTACCGTCAAATTAGCCGTGATTTTGAACGCCTGAAAGTATTCAATAAAAAGCTTCTTATTTCTACTGGTTTAATTTCTGAATCTGAAAACATTGGAAAATTCAGCACTTGGCAATGGGATCTGGATTCTGATAAAATAGATTTTTCAGACAACCAGTTCCGATTATTAGGCCTTGAGCCAAAATCTTTTGCTCCCAACAAAGCAACGCTTTTAAAATATGTTCATCCAGATGATAAGGAAGCTGTAGCAAAAGCTATTGACGGAATTATAGAAAAGAAACATCTTCCGTTTGTATATTACAAAATTATACGTCCAGATTTTGAAGTGCGTTACTTTAAAACAACGGGTAAATTAGTAACCGACCAGCAAGGCAGTAAAATCTTGCTCGGAATTAACTTTGACATTACAGACGAGCATCTTCTTAATATCGAATTGCAGGAACGAAATAAAGAATTGGAAAAAAGCAATAAAGAATTGGCTTCTTTCAACCATGTTGCTAGTCACGATTTGCAAGAACCGCTTCGAAAAATACAAACCTTTATTTCTAGAGTTTCAAGTGCCGACAAAGATGTTATGTCTGAAAGCGGCAAAAATTATATTACCAAAATAGAAAGTTCGGCAAAAAGAATGCGCGTTTTAATAGACGATCTTCTTTTATTCTCGAGAACCAATACAACCAAAAAGGAATTCATTAAAATGAATCTGAATGAACTTTTGGACAATGCCGAATCGGAACTGGCTGAAACTATCGAAGAAAAGAAAGCAGTTATTCAGCGCATTGGTAAACTTCCGAAGCTTGCGGTAATTCCGTATCAGATCGAACAGCTGTTTATCAATTTAATTGGAAATTCATTAAAATACAGTCAGCCCGATATTGAACCTCAAATTTCCATTTCGAGCGAAAAAGTGAATTCTTGCGATTATCCAGAAATATTAGAACAGACGGTAAAGAAATTTCATAAAATCACTTTTACAGACAACGGAATGGGATTTGACCCACAGTTTAAAGAAACCATTTTTATTCTCTTTCAGCGTCTTCATTCTAAAACAGATTATCCAGGAACCGGAATCGGATTAGCGATCTGCAAGAAGATTGTCGAGAACCACAAAGGACATATTACAGCCGACAGCACTTTAGGAAAAGGCTCGGTCTTTACGGTCTTTCTGCCAGATTAAAATTTTATTTTCATTTGTAAGAAAAAAAATCCACTACATTATATCGAAAACAGAAAAAGAAATTATAGAAAAATCTATAATTTCTTTTTTTTTTACACCAAACTAAAACTTCACAAACCATTGATTTTAAAAGGATAAACCCTTAAAAAAAATCTATTATGGGAATTATATAACGATTCATTTTTATGCTGTAAAGCAAAATCTTTCATTCGTTAGCATCTTTGTAATGTAATACTTTAAGAAGTGATAATGAAAGCAATTTCCCCCATGAAGGTGGCATCTTTTAGAGTCTTTTTCTTTATCGTATTGATATTATGCATGACGTCTTGCAGAAAAATTAATCCGATTGAAAATACTTTGAAGAATCAAACCTTTGCAAAAAATGATAGAGAAGAAACAGAAGTCTTCTTTTTTATTTCAACGGCGAATATTAGCAAATCTATTATTTCAAAAAGTCAAATTGCACAACAAAAAAGTTCAGATGTTATTGTTCAGGAATTAAGTAAAAGAATTGAAGTCCAGGAAAATCAATTGCTGGATCAAATAACCAAAATAGCCACATCAAAGCTCATTGTTATTACCGAAATAAACGCCACGCACAAACGAGACCTGTACAACCTCATAGACGCAAGCAATAATGATTTTAACAATATCTATTTAAACGCCATGACAGAAGCCATTTGCGACCAGATTGAGTTATTTGAGACTATTTCTAGAGAAACAAACGATAAACAAATTTTGGAACTCGTTCTTAGATTTTTGCCCGAACAATATAAACTCTTACGAGAGACTGAAAGAATAAAAAAACAAAATGAATAAACGCCTATTATCTATTAACTAATTATTTTTTACTATGAAATTACAAGCCAATTTTTTATGCGCCTTAACACTTTTTTTATCAGCATCATTTGGAATGCTGCACGCTCAGGACAATAATGTAAATACCGAATTCGGTGTAAAAGGAGGATTCAACATGTCTAACTTATATGGAAGCGGAGACAATGTCGATGACAATAATATCTTATACGGATTTAATGCCGGGGTTTATGCTACACTTCCTATTTCAGACTTTGTAGCGATTCAGCCAGAGATTTTATTCACAACAAAAGGTTCAGAATTAGAATACAACAATGCTTTTGCATCTGGAAACACAAAATTTAGATTGAACTATATAGAAGTGCCACTTTTGGTTAGAGTAAATGTTACTAAGAATTTCAACATTCATGCCGGTGGTTACGCTTCTTATTTAGTAAGCTCTAAAGTAAGCGGAGACGGAAGTTTTGATTTTGACCAAGACATTGATACAGATGATCTAGCGAAATTTGATGCAGGTCTTTCTGCTGGTGTCGGAGTCGACTTTAACCCAATTAGCGTTGGATTACGTTACAATTACGGTTTAACTACTGTAGGTAAAGAAAGAACAGTTGCAGGAACTACATACACGTTTCCTGATGCAAAAAATAGCAACTTGACTTTATATCTTTCTTATAAGTTAAACTAAAAGAAAAACTGATTATTAACCACTAAAATAAAAAACCATGTCAAACTTATTATATACACTGGCAGTGATTCTGGTGATACTTTGGGCTCTTGGGTTCTTTGTTTACAGTTTCGGAAGCATAATCCATATTCTGTTAGTAATTGCCATTATCGCAGTATTGCTTCGACTAATTAAGGGTCGAGAAATTTAAAAATCACAATTTATTAAATCAACAAATTATTAAATATTAATCCATTAAATTATTTATTATGAAAACTAGTAGCACAATTTTAGGAATTTTAGGAGCCGCAGCGGCGGGAGCATTCATAGGTGTTTTATTTGCACCAGACAAAGGATCAAACACAAGAAAAAAAATCAAAGATAAATCAAAAGATTACGGTGATAATCTAAAAACAAAATTTGATGGCATTGTAAACACGATTACTTCAAACGGTAAAGAAATTATCGAAGAAGGAAAATCTAAACTTAACCAAGTTAAAGAAGATTACAACACGCTAAAAGACGATGTTAAAACAGTAAAATCAAACTATTAATTAGTTAGAATTAATTAGTGAAATTTTCAAACCATAAAACCCTATATCATGGAACCAAATGCAACAACAAACGAGAATTTAAATCTTTATGAAAAAGCAGAAAACTATGCTAAAACAAGTTTAGAATTACTTAAACTAAAAACAGTATGTTCTGTTGCGGATGGTGCTTCATCATTGGCTTCAAAGATAGCGATTGGTATTGTTGTTGCATTTTTTACTTTGTTCCTGAATATCGGGATTAGTTTATGGATTGGTAAAGAACTTGGAGAGTATTACTATGGCTTTTTTATCATGGCACTATTTTATCTAATTGTGGTAATTGTGGTTGTAAAATCACATCATAAACTGATAAAAACTCCTATTGGAAATACTATCATTTCAAGTATTCTAAAAGAAACAAAAAACTGATTTAATTAACCTAAAAAACCGAAAAAACTATGGAGGCTATTTACACTATTGATCAGTTAAATCAAAAAATTGAGGAACTAGAAATTCGCCAGGACACAGAATGGTGTGCTATAAAAGACGAGATTAATGAAATTAAAGACAATTTAAAGCCCATTAACCTCATTCGAAACACGGTGGAAGAAATCAACGAAACGGTTGGTTTTAAAAGCCACATCGCTCAATCTGCCATCAGTATCGGAATTGGTTATTTAGCCAAAAGATTTATTGTCGGTAAAGGCGACTCGATGTTTAAAGGTGTTTTAGGCTCGATTGTTCAGCTTATTGTAACCAATCTGGTTTCGAAACCTCATCATGATTCTTCTGAAGAAGAAGAAGAAGAAGAAGAAGAATCATCACAATACGAATCATCTAGAGAGTAATTTGTTTAACTTAATTTAAATTATTATGGAAAAGTTTAGCGAAATAATGATAAAAAATGGCGTTTACGTTTACTCGAATCTATATAAATGTTTAGAATATACGAGAGTATTTTTAGGCGTCTAACTCCATCATACGTGTTTGGGGAAACGGTTGATGGAGTGAAGACCTTCAATATATTTTTTTTAAGATACTAAGTTGCTAAGATTCTAAGGTTCTAAGTTTTATATTTTCGATTTTTTAATCTTGCTTACTAATCTTAAAAATAAAAAAAACAGCATCTACTTTGTATATGCTGTTTTTTTTATGTCTTAAATTTCATAAACTAAGAAATTCAGCATCTCAGAATCTCAGAATCTCGGAATCTCAGAATCTCAGAATCTCAGAATCTTAGCATCTTAGTATCTCAGCATCTTAGAACCTCTACCTATAATCCTGATAAATCGGCAATTTTAAACCAGCGTAAATATTACAGCCTTTTGAATTGTTTGAAAACATATTGGAGAAAAGAGTTCCAGAACCAATAAATATTGGACCCGCTCTAAAACCCGCTCCTATTTGCGTTCCGCTGTATTGCATATAGGTCACCGGAACGTAGAAACTAAACTGTCTGGTTTCATATCTCGGCGTAAAAGTAACCGAATTGGCAATTGCGGTTCCGTTTACTTTTTTGGCATCTACTAAATTGAAATCACCGCTTAAATTCACATAAAATCTCTGGTCGATATTCCAGTCCAAATTGGTGTGCAAAGCCGTTGGAAGATTTGCTTTTACTCCTTTTCTCGAAGATACTTTAGTATAGTTAGAATCAAAAAACTCAAAAATATCATCCGCATCTTCGATATCTTGTTGTGTCACCCTTCCTGTAATATTATAAGTATTCTCGACAATGTTATTATAGTTTAGTTTTCCAATATCGGTTATAGAAGCCGCGGCCTTAAACTTATAACGATTTCCTGCGCAAGAATGGCAATTCGTACGATATTCGTAGGTAAAACCTAAATCTACCCCTACTCCAGCCGAAGCCGCATCAAACTTAGGATCATTTCCGTTAGCATAATCATAACTTGCAGCTGTTCTTATGGTTCCTGTCGAATAATATTCGCTTAACAAAGGATTGGCTTCGTTTTTATTAAAAGCCACACTTAAATCATTTCCGTTAATGTAGCCGTTTACTCCCGCCATTAAATACTTCAAAGTAATACCACCTTTTACAAAATGATCGTCACGATCTAACAGAACCGTAGCATAACTCGCTCCTATCTCTGCCCAAGAATTCGAAACAGCATTGGGGTTTCCGCCCGTAATTAAAAAACTATTCGAAGCATCTACTTCTTTGTTTACCTCATCAATAAGCTGTCCGTTTATACCAACAAGACTTGTAACACTTCGCACACGCGTAAAAAGCGCAACACTATGCACAGGCGTAATATTGAGCATTACAGAAGGCCCCATGATATCTACATTGAAATTCCCTCTATTATTCGATTTGAAATTTTTGCTTGCATCGGTTTCCAGATTGTAACCTCCGTCTAATACATCCATTATATTAACTCCGTACAAATCATTTTGTCCAGTTCCGCTGCCAGATCCAAACGTAACGTCGGCTTTGTATTTTGAATCTACAATATTGGACGGATTAAACAATGCAGACTGAATTCCAGCATAATTATCATCCCTGAATCCGAAATACGATTGCGATCGCGCATAAAAAAAGCTCCCAAAGAAGCAAAATAAAAGTAAAGTTCTCTTCATAAATTAATGATTAGTTGGTTGGTTAATAGGGCAAATATGAGGCAAAAAAAAGTTATAAAAAAACAAGTTTTCGTTAAGATTTTAAGATGCTAAAGTTCTAAGGCACTAAGCTTTACCAACTATATTATAAATCTTACTTCACAAAATTGCGCTATAGTATTTATCTTAATTTACAATGCTTTTTTGAAATTATAGGCCTTATTTATCCACATTAAATTATCATTAGAAATTAAGATGCGAAGTTGCTGCGATATTAAAATGCGAAGTTTTCATTCTCTCTTTAAGTTCTAGGCATAAAAAAAGCCGAACAAAGTTCGGCTTAAATATATTTTATGTTAAAAAAGAAAAAACTTAGAACCTTAGAATCTCAGTAACTTAGCAACTCAAAAAAATTATGTTCAAAGAAAAAAACTTAGAACCTTAGAATCTCAGAATCTTAACAACTTTAACCAATTCTTTGCGTTCCAGCGGTTGAAACCGCTGGCTATATTCTTTTTAGTTGCTGAGATGCTAAGGTCTTCCCAATCTTTGGTATTTTTTCCACAAAAAAAGCCGAACAAAGTTCGGCTTAAATTTAAAAAGTCCTAAAAGAAAACTTAGAACCTTAGCAACTTAGTATCTTAGTATCTTAGCATCTCAGAAATTTAGTAAACTTCTGAAGCTTCCTTCAATTTCTCCATATTATTAACCAACTGAAGCTCAGAAACGATTTTATGAATATCACCATTCATGATATTTCCTAAATCGTAAAGCGTTAAACCAATACGGTGATCCGTTACACGACCTTGCGCATAGTTATACGTACGGATTTTTGCCGAACGGTCTCCAGAACTTACCTGAGAACTACGTTTTTTAGCATCTTCCTCTTGCTTTTTGGCCAATTCCATTTCGTACAAACGAGAACGCAATACCATCAAAGCCTTATCTTTATTCTTGTGCTGCGATTTCTCATCCTGACATTGCGCCACCAAACCTGTTGGAATGTGCGTTAAACGTACAGCCGATTTCGTTGTATTTACCGATTGTCCTCCAGGTCCAGACGAACAGAAGAAATCCACACGAACATCGTTCATATCTACCTGAACATCAAACTCCTCAGCTTCTGGCAAAACCATAACCGTTGCAGCCGATGTATGCACACGTCCTTGAGTTTCTGTCTGAGGAACACGCTGTACACGGTGAACACCCGCTTCAAACTTCAAAGTTCCGTATACATCTTCTCCAGTAACCTCAAAAATAACCTCTTTGAAACCTCCAGAAGTACCCTCGTTCATATCTACAACAGATGATCTCCATCCCATAGATTCACAATATTTGGTGTACATTCTAAACAAGTCACCAGCAAAAATACTCGCTTCGTCCCCACCCGTTCCGGCGCGGATCTCCACCATTACGTTTTTCGCATCTTCAGGATCTTTAGGAATAAGCATAAATTTGATTTCCTCCTCCAATTCTGGCAGACGTTCTTTTGCTTCATCCAATTGCATTTTGGCCATTTCCACCATTTCAGCATCACTTCCGTCAGCAATAATTTCGTTTGCTTCGTCAATATTTGCCAAAATTACAATGTACTCTTCTCTCTTTTCAACAAGCGCTTTAATCCCTTTATATTCTTGATTAAGCTGCTTATAACGTTTTTGATCAGAAATAACATCCGGCTGAATAATCAAATCCGAAATCTCATCGAAACGCTGCTTTACATATTGAAGTCTATCTAACATTTTCTAATTCCTTTTATTGGACGGCAAAATTACAAAATTTTTATCGAAAATTCTAGTGTTCCTTTTTTAGGGAATTTAAGTTGAATATTTAGTGGAATTACGATGATTTTTAGGAGCTATTTCCTGCTATCCGCTATATCTTTTTAGGCGGAAAGTTTACGGTTTAATAAGTCCTTCTTCGTTTGCCTAAAAAGGATGCCGCTTCTATCAGGGCTAGGGCTTTGGTTTTCATAATTGTCTTTACGGTTTTCCGTAATGTAATTGAATATAATGCAATTACTTTTAGCAAATAAATTTTACATACAAAATTGAATTACATATGAAATCACTAACATGTTGCCTGTTTCTTATTTTAATTTTTAGCTGTAATCAGAAAGAACAAACTGAAACCAATTTAACAGTTGAAACTGAAATTCCAGAAATTAAAGAAAAGGAAGAAATAACTTTAAAGAACTTTACTTATGAAGATATCGCTCGCTATACAATGGCTTCTATTATGGGACAATCATCGAAAATAATTAAAGTGAGGAAAAAAGACGAAATATATTTCGTGTCTTACATTAGAAAATCTGATCATCAGAAATTTGATTATAAAAAAGATCGATGGAAATAAAATTCTTTGGGCAAACATTGACGGAAGATGGAGGGATTCAAAATATGATGAGAAAATAACTTTTGTCGAAAAAGATAATAAGCTTGAAATTATTCAAACCTTCGACGATAACTCTCAAGATATTCAAGAATATAAAATAGGAGATTAAATCAGGTAAATTTACTTGGTTCTTATTTTAGAATAAATACGATGTTTGTTTTTTAAATCAAGGATATGAAAAAAATATTATTTACTATTTTACTTTTTATAGTTTATAGCAGATCATTTTCTCAAAATGATGAATTTCAGTATGTAACTTCTGCAAAAGATGGAACTGAAATATATCTTTATCTTGAAAAAGGGAATGATGACATGAAAGAGTTTTGGTTAAAAATGATTAATCCAACTAAAACAGTTAAAAATAAAAAAGGTCAATTAGTTAAAACAGGTGGCGACTCCAGTGTACAATTTTATAAATTAGATTGTGTCGAGAAAAGATATTCCACTTCAGATGGGGTTATTTATGATCGAAATGGAAAGGTAATTCAGAAAATTTACATTGATTCTTATAACGATAAAGTAATACCAGGAACAATTATGAGCGCAGTTTATAGATATGTGTGCGAAATCGAATGAATCAACAACAACTTTAAAACTTCATAAAAACAATATTTTACAAAATTAAATTTAAAACTGATAACATGATTTATTTAGATGATAATACAAAAAGAGATATCGAAAAAGCTATTAAAGAAATCACGAAAAACAAACTTCTTGATGGTTTCAAAAATAGAAACTATCAAACTGTAGCTAGCATTGAAGATATGATCATTGAATACAGCTTAAATGAAGAAAAATCTAATAGAAATATTCTTATGGTTGAACCAGTTATAATTAATACTCGAGTTTTTGTTAATCTTAGAGATAATTTAGGTCAAGCAACGAATTGGCTTACTTTAAGGATAAATTCAATTGAATTCTCATACAATGATAACTCAAACAACTTCGTAGTATCCGCTAATCAAGAGATTGGAATTATTGACATGACGATTTAAGTCATTTAAGTATTCTGATAATTAATAATTTACAAATAGAAAACATAAAGTTTAATAATAATGCTTAATATAATACTATCATAAAACAAAAAAACGACATGACCAAACATAATTCTTGGTTAATATTTGAACCAAAAAAAGGTGAAAATTTACAATCATATAATACTTATTACGAAAGGATTGAAAAATCCAATCACAATGTTCCAAAAGAAGTTATACATCAATGGATTTTTCCACATTATAATGAGCCGAATTCAAGTAAAAATTATTCATGGATAGATCTTAAAACAATTAAATTTGAACTAATAGAAAAACCGACATCTTTTTTTGAAGAACTAAATGTCATAAATGATAATATTCAAATGGTTAATGAATATCCAATGGACAAATTTGCTCATTGGCATAGAAAATTTTGGAAAGATAATGGAACATGGGAAACTCCTCTAATCGTAATAGATGTCAATTCATTTTTAGAAGACAAACCTGAAACATCAGAAATGAAAGGAAATTATCAATTAGTAGAAGGACATAATAGACTAGGAACATTAAAATTATTAATAAGGGACGGTAGAATTTCTATCTCTGATAATCATAAAGTCTGGATTTTATCAAAAGATGCTAATATGATAGCCCAAACATCTCTCTTGTAAGCACGACTTAAAAATCAATTTCAAAAATAACTATATGACACGAGCAAGATACTCTCACTAGAAAGGGCTTTGCAAGAGTCTCAGTTTTTAGCTATTTACATTTTACAAAAAAATACGAATAAAGTAAATCAATTATGGAAATACACAAAAGAGAAGAATACGACTTAAATTTTCTTCAATCTTTAATTGACAACGGCATTGAAGAATCTATCAATATTGATTTTAAAGCAGGACAAGCATTATCTAAAGATGAATCAAAAAAAAAAAGAAATATCTAAAGACGTCGCAGCTTTTGCAAATTCAAATGGTGGAATAATTATATATGGATTAACTGAAAAAGATCATAAAGCAAATAGTTTCTCATTTGTTGATGGTGATATTTACAGTAAGGAATGGTTAGAACAAATTATTAGTTCAACTATTCAACGAAATATTGAAGGTTTAAAAATTTTTCCAATACGCAATAACGGAAATACAAAAGAAACAATTTATGTTGTTCAAATCCCAGAAAGCTTTGACGCTCCTCATTTAAGCAAAGACAAAAAATTTTATAAAAGATACAATTTTGAATCTGTCGCAATGGAAGAATACGAAATTAGAAATTTATACGGAAAGAAGTCAAAACCTATTTTAACTATTGAATCATATGTATTAAAATATGTTGAAACAAAAAACAATCAAGTTAATTTCTTGTGCAGAGTAGGAATATCTAACGACGGTGATATTGAAGAATCAAACTATAAAATAAATACATATTTCGAGGAATACTTGCCCTCAGGTTTTAAAATTGGCTGGGAAACACATGACACACATAAAAAATACAATCTTACAAAAATAGCTGACAACAGATGGAAAGTTAGTAATATTGGTGACTCGGCAATATATCCAAATGAAGTATTAAACATTTCTCATTTCAATATATATTTTTCAAAAAATGATATTCTAGAAGCTTTTGATAAAATGAAAATTTCGTTTACTTTACTTTATTCCGGAGGTCAAGACAAATTTGAAATTGATTTCACATCACATAAAGAATACTATATGCAACAAGAAAAATATCTTGACTAAAACTAAAACTTCGATAGCGCAGATTTGCAATCCGTGCCCGCAATATATAGACACAATACAAATCATCAAATACAAAAGCTACCCCGATAGCGCGGATTTGCAATCCGTGCCCGCAACAGCAAGACACAATACAAATAATTAAAAAAGTCAATCTTTGCGGGCACGGATTACAAATCCGCGCTATCAAAGTTTGCTAAACCTATATTAAAACATAATTCATAACTTTATTTATATATTTGATAAATAAAAAGAGTTTTTGCCTTTAATGAAAAATAAATTTATTCGCCGTTATCAATTAACCAAGTGGAATATCATTACTATTTGTTCTTATTTCTTGCTTTCTATTTTCTTATTAAGTTATGGTGCAATAAACAAAATTCATCTAAAAGAAATATTGTTTTTCTACGGATTCGGAACTCAATTTTTTATTTACGGTTCTCAATATCGAGCTCTTCGTAATTTCAATTGTTTTTTAATTTGGACTGTAATTGGAATAATTCATTTTTGCATTTTTCTTTCTATCAAAGATTCGGTAGAATTAGCATTCGTCAATGGTCACGCTTCTCTTGGCTTAAGAAGCACATTAATTACACTATTGCTTTTTCAATTTTTAAGATA
This sequence comes from Flavobacterium tyrosinilyticum, assembly GCF_023656565.1. Classification (GTDB taxonomy): domain Bacteria; phylum Bacteroidota; class Bacteroidia; order Flavobacteriales; family Flavobacteriaceae; genus Flavobacterium; species Flavobacterium tyrosinilyticum. The sequence continues at coordinate 332,123 of NZ_JAMOKG010000002.1, read as the reverse complement.
CTTAAGTTTAAAAATTCAAGGAAAGGAATTAGTTGTTCCTTCAAAAAATAGTAGAACTGACCTTCTAGGTGAGCGAAAAACTACTGTAGTTGATATATTCTTATTTTTCATTTTTATAGGTGTAACCATGTTTTTTCTTGTAACAGAGTAAATTTCAAAAAAGGTAATCATTGTTCTTTGAAGAGTCCATTCCAAAACGTTACCCAAACGCCTTCAACTTTTGCGCTTTTTTTATATCAAAAAATCACAACTGCGCCTTACACAAATCATCCAACAATTCCATTTCATCCTCAGGCAATAATTGCAAGGCAATTTCAAGCAAAGTCATAACATTGATATTATTATCTTTTGTAAAACTCGACAAACTGTTTGCATCAGGATTAAGCAAAATAATACTTGCTTTTAGCAAATCTGAAACCATTAGATTTAATTCGTTATAAGAAGATACTTTTAGCGGTATTGTAAACGAGTTGGTTTCTTTTGGCACTGGTTTAAGTTTGGTGAAATACTTTCCTTTATTTATTAATTCTAACAATTCTTCGGCTCTTTCTTTATTTTGTGTTTCCATTGTTTTTAGTTGTTTTTCTTTGAAACGAAATTAGAAAGAATAGATTATTTTTAAGTGATCGTAAACAATCGAGCGTATACAACCGATATTTAAAACTTACGCGAAATATCTTATATTTGAAAAAACTAAACCTATCCAAAATGAATAAGCTAATCAAACTAAATCTTGTTGGAGTGATTTTATTTCTTGCTTCTTGTACTTCAATGTCTCCACTTCAAGTACATAACACACTTCCGACTTTAACCAAATCAAAATATGTTACACAATCAGAAATAGAAACAAGTAATTGCAAACCTTTAACCAAAAATAGAAGCTACGTCGCTCCTATTGGAATGACACCAAAAAACGATTTGACAAATGCCGCTAAAGGAATAGATGAATGGGTTCAAATTGATGGAGGAAACGCGTACATTTTAAAAAGTTTTAATTGGGTTAATGTTGACCAAGAAACAACTCAACTTCATGTTGATTTTGATACTTTGCTGTGTGAATAAAATTGCACAAGCTTTAAAAATTCATCCAAGTGAATTAATTAAGGATTTGTAATCACGAAAAAGACTCTAATTGCAAATTAATCTTTGCGGAGCTACTTGCGAAGATTTCTCCTTATGTCGAAATGACAAAACTGAATTGAATAAATTTATAAACACAAATAGATCTATAAATTTTTAATTAAACTCTCCAATTGAAAAAAATAATCATCGTTGTATTTATTATAATGTTTTCATCATGCAAAGAAAATGATGAAGAACAAAAACTTATGTACAAACAACTCGTAAATTATCGAGATGAATTAAAAATGAATACAAGAGATATAGATGCCTATATTCAAAATTTTATAGAAAAAGAGAAAATATACAAAAGTAAAACAGAAGGCAGAAATGGAATTTTACTTGAATATGAAAAATCTTTTGAGAAACTAAAATTCAAAGAAAGAGATAAGATAGTTAAACTTCGTGATTCGTTTAATCGGGAACATAAATTAAATCTGCATTTTGATACTTCAAATTATGACAACAATATCTCCGATACTGTTTTTAACAGATTAATGGAAATTGATTTTTATCGTTTAAAAATTAGCTTTCAGAATAGATATTTAGTAGGTCATAGATGTATGTAAAATTCTTTGCTATATGGTAAAATTCAACTTCTACTATAAACGATTTGCGCTTGTTCAAAATTCAGAAAGCTCCACCGCTAGCGCGAGCGTCTCACTAGTGCAAATAAACCAACAATAAAAACTCATAAAATTAAATGACAGAAATTATAACAATTAAAATTAAACCAAATTGGTTCATTACAATCTTTCTTCCCTTTGGCCTTTTAATTTTGATTCTTATAATGTTTTTTTTTCTGCCCATTGCGTCAGCTCAAAACACTTATCTTCTTTCAATTTTACGTTACATTATATTATTAATTCCTTATTTAGGATTTTTTATTCTATTCCTTAATATTTGGCTGTGGAATACTTTTGGAAAAGTCATCTTAGAAATCTCATCAGAAAAAATAAAAGTCACGAATAAAAACCGCCTTTTTAGTAAACCAAAAGAATATCAAACTTCTGAAATTGAAAAAATCAGCATTTTAGATCTGGGAATCGAAAGGAGTAAATATTATGTGCGTTTAAATTATTTATTTTCAAAATCACATTATTCGATTGTTATTCAAAAAAGTTCTAAGACAATAAGAATTCTTGATTGGTTAACTATTGAGAATGCAAATAATATTCTTCAAAGAATTAACAAAATCCCTCGCTAGCGCAAGCTTCTAGCTCGTTCATACAATCTACAAAGAAATCTATTTTCTCATTCTATTTCCATCTAGTTTTGTCATTTCGAAATGTGAGTCTCAAGCTCAGAGGAACGAACAGTTTACTTTTGCTTCCTTTCTCAATCATAAATCTACTTAAATTAAAAAAAACAAATCTAAAGGAGGAACGAGACTCGAGCGTTAGCGAACTGGCGAAACAAATCACACTCGTATATCTACAAAGATTGGTAAGTATACTTTGCGGAGTTTCTAGTGTGATTTCTCCTTACGTCGAAATGACAATACTGTGTGGCTACAATGTGGAAAACCTCTGTAGAGCTACTTGCGAAGATTTCTCGTTCCTCGAAATGACAAACTTCATGGATAAACTAACGAGAAGCAAACTATAAAAACAAACCTTCATTAAATCAGTATTTTATCAAGAAATTTACAAATTGGGCCATACCAAAAATAAATTTACTAACTCGCAACACAATTCTCTTATATGTCAGAAAATATACCTACTTTACAAGTTCAAAAATAACCTTTGTACAATTTTAAAAAATAAAACTAATCTCAAGAAAACTAATGAAAGTAACCACCAGTATTTTTACGCTATTACTTATTTCCCAAATTACTTTTGCACAAACAGCTGCAAAAAAAATTGATTCGATTTTTCGTTCGATTGCTATTTATAATCCAGAAATAGCGATGAGCGTAGGATTTGTCGAAAATGGTAATACTACTTTTTTCAACTACGGAAAAATCAGCAAAGAAAGTACACAGGCCGTAAACGAGAATACTATTTATGAAATTGGCTCGATTACCAAACTTCTTACAGGAAATTTAATAGCACAAGCCCACAACGAAGGCAAACTTAAAATTGATGATTTTATAGACGATTATCTGCCAAAAGAATATGTTTTATCAAACGAAATAAAAGGCAAGATCAAAATCTCAGATTTGGCTTCACACCAGTCTGGTCTGCCTAATTTTGATTTTAGAAAACTAATGGAAATAAATCCAAAACAGCCATTAGATATAACCAAAGAGAGTGTTCATGCTCTGATAAACGAAAATACAAAACTAATAGATTACGGAAGTTATCGTTATTCTAATATCAGTTATACCCTAATGGGAATGATATTAGAGAAAGTCTATTCAAAAAGCTATGAAGATATATTGAAAGAAAAAATGCTTCTGCCTCTTAAAATGGAAAATACGCTGACTAGTAATTTTAATGTAAAAAATAAAGTTACAGGTTATGAATTTAATGGAATTCCGCAGGATTTTTTTAACTGGAATTATTTAATCGCTCCCGCAGGTCTTGTAAAATCGAACACTTCAGATTTGACAAAATTGCTAAAAACTATTTTGTCTAATACTGGTGAAATCTCAAAAGCAACAGCAATTGCCGAAACTACTTTTTTTAAAAATACAGAAAGAGAAATAGGTTTTGGACAGCAGATGGAACGAATTGCTGATGATGTTTATTTTTATAAAACAGGAAATACAATGGGATGCGCTACCATATTTGCCTACGATAAAAAATCAAACTGGGGAATGGTAATTTTGCTCAACCACAACAGTCCTCAATTAATTGGAGAATTAATGGATGCCAATTACGAGCAGGTTTTTAAGAAAAAGGCTGTTTCAAACAACACTAAAAAAATGCAACTTTAAGTGTTGGATTAATAAAAATAAATCATGGAAAACTTCGACTGAACCGCTTGAAATGGATTTTGAACAAATAATAGCAGGACGAATTATTCTGGAGTTTTTGGGCGCTTCAGCGAGATTTCTTGGTTACAATTTATGGACTCTTTCCAACGACAATGATTTTAGAACATTTTCAAGTTTCTGGTCACCAAGCGGAAGTAACCAAAAAAAAGATGATAATAGTAATCGAAATCATATGATTGGGGTTCTTTTTTTAGGCGGTTTCATAATGCTGCTCATTATCTTTAATACGTAATTCAAAAACCATTCATTTAAAATGGGATATCATTTTTATAATGCTGAAACAGAGATTTTATACCTCAATAATTCTAGCGAATACGATACTTTGTCGGTTTTTAAATTCTGCGCCAATAATCTTTACAGAATAAACGAAAGAATCAAAAACGGAGAAACAATCAAAATCATTGAAAATATTGACAAAGAATATACTAAAACGTATGTAATTGAAAATACCGCAGATTTTAAAAAATGGGTCGAAAAAATATACAACGGAGGTTTTGAAGATTATCTCGAAACTGGAATGAAATAGATTATTCTAAAATAGTATCCATAAAAAAAATCCCAAAAGAAAAACTCTTTTGGGATTTTACTAAACTTAAAACGAAAACGAAACGATAGTAAACCTACTCCTCTACTTTTAAAATCTCTAATTTGAGATTTCCTTTTTTAGCAGGCCATTCAACAATATCGCCTTCTTTGTAACCCACCATTGCAATTCCTTCGTCTGAAAGAACCGAAATTTTGTTTTTACTTGCTTTTGCTTTTTCTGGACCCACTAGAAGAATTGTTTTTTCTTCGTTATTGATATGATCTTTGTAAGTAACTTTTCGATCTATCGAAACTACATCTTCTGGCAGATTTTTTCGCAATACTTGCGTAGCATGTTTTAGCTGACCTAATAAAAGTTCTTCTTCTTGTACGGTTACTTTTTTTCTTCTTACGTGATCTTTAATTAAATCGTATGTTCCTGTTGTTAAAATTATATTTTGTGACATGACTTTCTTGTTGGTTTCATTTTCTCTAAAATAGGACACAACTCTTCAGTGAATAGCACGCAATACGAACTACTCAGTGATATCCTATCCTGAATAAAAATGAGATTAAATAATAAAAATTAAATAGTAAAATATCCCCTGCCTAGAGTTGTGACAGGGCTAAAGAAATAAACTCTTTTGAGTTTTTTAAGAAAGTATCGTCATGCAAATACAATAACGTGCACATTAAGCACATTAAAGAACTATTTATTAAATAAAAATTTGCAGTGACCATTATAATATCAAATTATCTCGGCAATATACGCCTTTTTTATCTTACAAAAAAATGAAGCATCAAGAGAACTCGCTTTAATTTTCTAGTGCAATCCAAATAAAGCAGCAAAATAATTTAACTCCATTTATATTGCAAACTTTTTCCTATTTTTGAGTTGATAAAAAACAGATTATCAATACCATTACAATACATTTCCCAGAGTAGTTTTATAATTCATCAATCACCAAAAACAAACCAAACATGATTAAAAAATCCATTTTATCCATTTTAGTTCTTTTGGCAATCACTTTAAATTCCTGCAAACAGGAGCCAAAAGAAACACCTGCCCCATTAATTGATGTAAAGACTTTCTTCAAGAATGGAGAAAAAAGCTCTTTCAAGATTTCGCCCGACGGAAATTACTTTAGCTATCGTGCCGATTATAAAGGAAAAACCAACGTTTTTGTTCAGAAAGTAAACGACACCAAAGCGGTTCGTGTAACCAACGACACTTTGCGAAGCATTTTCAATTATTTCTGGAAAGGCGACCGAATTATATATGCGCAAGACGTAGGCGGAGACGAGAATTTCCAACTCTTTTCGGTAAAAACAGATGGAACCGATTTAAAAGCATTAACGCCTTTTCCTGGTGTTAGAAGTGATATTATAGACGCGCTAATTGACGTTCCAGGCAAAGAGAAAGAGCTAATTGTACAAATCAACAAAAGGGTAAAAGAGTATTTTGATCCTTATCTTTTAAATGTAGAAACTGGAACTCTAACACTGCTTTACAACAACAAAGAAAATTTTGACGGATGGGTTACAGACAATAATGGCGTTATTCGTCTTGCTTCAAAAACGGACGGCGTAAACATTACTTGGAATTATCGAAATTCTGACAAAGAACCTTTTACGCCTCTTATTACGACAACTTTCAAAGATTTCTTTTCTCCTGCTTCTTTTAACAAAGACAATAAAAACATTTATGCGCTAAGTAATATTGGCAAGGATAAAGTGGTTTTGGTTGAATATGACCCAATTGGCAAAAAAAATATAAAAGAATTATTTGCCGATCCTAAATATGATTTAGATGCGGTTAATTACGATCAAAAAAAACAAGCCTTGACTTCTGTAACTTGGGAAGCTGAAAAACAGGAAGAACATTTTTTTGATAAAGAATGGGAGGCAATCAAAAACAATCTGAAAAAGCAGATTGAAGGTTACGAAACTGAAATTGTAAACTACGACGATGCCAGAACCAAAGCTATAGTTTGGGCTGGAAACGATAGAACTCCAGGAAAATACTATATATACGATTTCAAAACTACAAAAGTTAAAGAAGTTGCGAATCCGTTTCCTTGGATCGAAGAGAAACACATGAGCCATATTAAGCCTATTACGTATAAATCGAGAGATGGTCTTGAAATTCACGGCTATTTAACGCTTCCATTGGGAGTTGAACCTAAAAATCTGCCTGTCATTATCAACCCTCATGGCGGGCCTTGGGCACGAGATGGCTGGTACTTTAATCCAGAAGTTCAGTTCTTGGCAAATCGTGGTTATGCTGTCTTACAGATGAACTACAGAGGAAGCACCGGTTATGGAAAGGAATTTTGGCAATCTAGTTTTAAACAATGGGGTAAAAAAATGCAAGACGACATTACCGATGGTGTCGAATGGCTGAAAAAAGAAGGCATTGCAGACCCAAATAGAATTGCTATCTATGGCGGTAGTTATGGTGGTTATGCAACACTTGCTGGAATCACTTTTACGCCAGATTTATATGCAGCGGCAGTAGATTATGTGGGCGTGAGCAATTTGTTTACTTTCATGAATACGATTCCGCCTTATTGGACACCTTATCTGGATCAGTTTCATGAAATGGTGGGCGATCCTAAAAAAGATAGTTTGTTACTTGCCTCTGCATCGCCTGCACTACATGCAGACAAAATAAAAACGCCTTTGTTTATTGCACAAGGAGCAAACGATCCAAGAGTAAATAAAGCCGAAAGCGACCAAATGGTCGAAGCGCTGAAAAAACGTGGTGTTGTTGTAGAATACATGGTTAAAAATGATGAAGGACATGGTTTTAGAAATCAAGATAACCGTTTTGATTTTTATGGCGCCATGGAAAAATTTCTAGACAAGCATTTGAAACAAAAGAAATAAATAATATCAAGCGTAAACTTAAAAGCTGCAGAGAAACATTTTCTGCAGCTTTTTTTCTGAAATAAAAAGTAAGAAGAAATAGCTTACATTTGTTTTAATCAATGTTTAATTGTAGGTCTCTTTCCTCTAACCTCAAAATAGTATAAACCATAATGAAAAACTTCGATTGGACTTCTTTCACCAAAAAAATAGCCGTTAAAGCTCAACTTTCAGACATTTACGATGCGTGGACAAAAGCGAATGAGTTAGAAAAATGGTTTCTCGAAAAAGTATCTTTTTTTGGAGCTAATCAGGAATCTATAAGCAAAGACAAAAACGCAGAAAAAGATAATACGTACGAATGGCTTTGGTATTTGTATGATGATGCTATGTCAGGAAAAATCGTTTCTGCCAATGGAATAGATCAATTGCAATTTACTTTTGAAGAAAACTGTCTTGTAGATATAAATCTAAGCCAGAAAGACGACTATACGATTGTAGAACTTCGCCATTATAATATTCCAACAGATGATCATTCTAAACAATACATTAGATTGGGCTGTTCCAACGGTTGGCATTTTTATCTCACAAATCTAAAATCGGTTTACGAAGGTGGATTAGATTTAAGAAATAAAGATCTTAATTTGGATCCGATGATTAATAATTAGCACCACATCTAATGAAGATAAAACCGTTTTACATTTATGGGACGTTTCTTGTTGTTTTTATTGCTTCTTGCTTTTTATGGATGATTAAAAACAATATTTTTCGAGAAGAAGCAACCTATATTCAGTATCGTGATAAAGACATCGAAAAAATATTAGGTTATAATTTAGAAGAATATATAAAAACAAAATCGATTGTATCATTTGAATTGAATGGAAACGAAAAATATGATGATAGTATTTTAAAAATCTTTCAACTGGAAATTCAAAAAATAATGAAAGCAGAAGACTCAAAGAAAGGAATTCATCTAAAATTTGGAAAAAAAAACAGCTTACGAAAGTGTAATTCGTTCATTTCAAATCTGCAAATTGGAAAAATGTTCGACTTATGCTCCAGATGGCTATGATCTCTGGGTTTTTCCCTACTATAAAAATAAATAGGAAAATCAAACGAATAACAATATGAAGCTAATAACAATAATATTCTTCTCAATTTTCAACCTTACTTTATCCGCACAATCCAATCAATTTGTTGGCGAATATTCTCGTTCACTTTCTGAAAAAGAAAAACACACAATCGAATATAAACTGACTTTAAACCCAGACGGAACTTTTCTGTTTCATTCGTATTCGAAAATTCAAGGCGGAAATTCAGCGGAAGACAATAAATACGGAAAAGGAAAATGGAGTGCAATAGACAATCTGATTACTTTTTCAGCAAACAAAAAAGAAGATTTTGACTCAAAATATACTTTAGATTTCAATAATTCAACCGCTAGATTTATTACTAAAAATCCGAGAGATAAAAGCGATAAGGTTGTTAAGACCAAACTTCAATTTTTAGAATCGGAAATTTTCTGGATGAAGAGTATAGATATTTTTAAAGTTTAGCCGATTTATGAAGACAGAATGGATTTTAGAAACATGTATTCAATTTTAAATCAAAACATTACAATCAGAAAAATTACAACTAAAATAAGTATTTCTCAAAATGACACTTGATCCGAAAAATCAAATTTCTTTGCCTTTTTTTATCCTTTTCGTTATTTGCATGTTTTTTAAACCTGTGCTTTGTTTTTTATTGCTTGGTATTGCATGCACCTATTATTCTATTCATACTCTTTTAGTTTTAAAAAAATTAAATAAAAATAAAATTGAGTGTTTTGGTAAAATTGTTTCTTACGAAAGCGATAGTGAAGGTTTTAAAACACCTATCATTGAATTTGAAACTTCTGATGGAAAAACATTTAGAGGAAAACCTTTTATCCATTCGTCATCAGATTTAGATAAATTTAAAACATATAAAGAAAACATAAACAAGAATATTAAAATTCAATACAATTTTAAAGAACCCGAAAATTTTATAATAAAAGACCATTCTAATGGTTGTACAGTAATTTTAGTAACTGTTATTGGCTTGGTATTTCTTACTATTTCAATAGGAAATCTTTTAGGCTATAATGATATTTTTTAGACCTTTCTCGATTGAATTAAATAGTATAAAATTGCTAAAAAATCAATAATCCAAAAGAAACCTATGCCTCTTTGCCCTTATGAAACTTTGATCCTTTCATTCTAATAATCTTTGTCCCTTTCCCATAAAATCCGTAGTTTCGCATGTCCAACTAGAAAAGAAAAAATGAAGGTCTGTATTGCTGAGAAACCAAGTGTAGCGCGTGAAATTGCATCTGTTTTGGGTGCCAATACCAAACACGATGGCTATTACGAAGGCAATGGTTATGCTGTAACCTACACTTTTGGACATTTATGCACTTTAAAAGAACCCAACGATTATAAACCGCATTGGAAAAGCTGGGATTTGAACAATCTTCCCATGCTTCCTGAAAAGTTCGAAACCAAAGTGGTTCAAAACTCAGGAATTCAAAAACAGTTTAAAATCATTAAAAGTCTTTTTGAGAAAGCCGACGTGGTTATCAACTGCGGGGATGCTGGTCAAGAAGGAGAACTGATTCAGCGCTGGGTGATGAACGAAGCGCATTACAAAGGCGAAATTCAGCGATTATGGATTTCATCTCTTACCACAGAAGCTATTAAAGAAGGTTTTGAAAACTTAAAACCCTCTGCCAACTACGATAATTTATTCTACGCCGGATTTTCTAGAGCTATTGGAGATTGGCTTTTAGGAATGAATGCCACGCGTTTGTACACTGTAAAACATGGCGGCTACAAACAAGTTTTGTCTATCGGACGCGTACAAACGCCAACTTTGGCCATGGTTGTAGAACGTTTTAGAGAAATCGAAAACTTTAAACCGCAGCCGTATTGGGAATTGCAGACTTTATACAGAGAAACGCTTTTTAGTTATGAAGAAGGTCGTTTTCTAAACCAAGAAGACGGACAAGTTATCGCAGCCAAAGTAAAAGAAAGTGATTTCGAAATCGTTTCTGTTGATAAAAAGAACGGAAATGAATATGCTCCGAAGCTTTTTGACTTAACTGGTTTACAGGTGTATTGCAATCAAAAATTTGGATTTTCTGCCGAAGAAACGCTTAAAATTGCGCAGACTTTGTACGAACAGAAAGTCATTACCTATCCCAGAGTTGATACGACTTTTTTACCCGGTGATATTTATCCGAAAGTACCTGGAATTCTGCAGAAATTAACCAATTATGCCGAATTGACTGAGCCTCTTTTAGGAAAAAAAATCAAAAAATCGCCAAAGGTTTTCAATGATAAAAAAGTAACCGATCACCATGCGATTATTCCAACGGGAGTTCAAAATAATCTGCCTCATAATCAGCAGCAGGTTTATGATATTATTACTAGACGTTTTATTGCTGTTTTTTATGATGATTGTTTGGTGGCCAACACGACCGTAATCGGAAAAGCTGCCGATGTGACTTTTAAAGCGACGGGAAAAGAAATCTTGAAGAAAGGTTTCCGCGTTGTTTTTGAAGATCCGAATGCAAAGGAAAAAGAACCCGATTTACTGCCGAGTTTTGTTGTGGGCGAAAAAGGTCCGCACGAACCTTCATTTCTTCAAAAAGAAACCAAACCGCCCAATCAGTTTACAGAGGCAACTTTACTGCGTGCTATGGAAACCGCAGGAAAACAGGTTGACGATGAAGATTTACGCGAATTGATGAAAGAAAACGGAATCGGTCGTCCGTCAACACGTGCCAATATTATCGAAACGCTTTTCAAACGCCAATATATTGTTCGAAACAAAAAACAAGTTTTACCCACTTTGACTGGAATTCAATTGATTGATACGATTCAGAACGAATTAGTAAAATCGGCCGAACTTACAGGAACTTGGGAAAAACAATTGAAAGATATTGAAAAAGGGACTTTTACCGCAGCGGCCTTCATTAGAAACATGAAACGCATGGTTGAAGCTTTGGTTTATGAAGTTCGAAGCGAAACCAAGCACGCCAATATTTCGCATGCGGCAACGATTCAGAAACCAGTTGTAAAAGCGGAAAAAGAGAAAAAGAAAGCCTCTGGAATTTCAGCAGAAACTTGTCCGAAATGCCAAAAAGGAAAGATACTGAAAGGAAAATCGGCCTTTGGCTGCAGCGAGTACAAATTGGGTTGCGATTTTGTATTGCCTTTTGTTTTTCATGATAAAAAAATAACCGAAAGCCAGTATTTACGATTGGTTCAAAAGGGTTCTACAGTAAACATAAAAGGCTTTAAAACCGATTCTGGAACTGTGGAAGGCTTAATTCGTTTTGAAGAAAATTACAAACTGAAATTGGAACCAAAGAAAACGGATAAAAAAGCCGAACCCAAAGAAAATTCAGATGCATTGGTTTGTCCGAAATGTAAAAAAGGAACAATCCTAAAAGGCAAAACGGCTTATGGTTGCGCCGAATATAAATCGGGCTGTGATTTTAAAGTAACTTTTGACGAAGTTCGCGAAAAACTAAAAGATCAAAAACCAACTAAGGAATTGGTTTACTCTATTTTGAGTGCAAGCGTTTGATTTTTTTAGCCACGAATTACACGAATTTCCACGAATTATTTTTTTAAATTACTGTGTCTATATTATTTGCCACAGATTAAAAGGATTAAATTGATTTTTTGATCTGTGTTTTAATCAATAATTGCACAAATTTTTTCTCGCAGATTTAGCAGATTTGACAGATTTTTATAATGCGGAGTACAAAATAAATCTGCTGGATCTGCTAAATCTGCGTGAGACAAAATCATTTTAATCCTTTTAATCTGTGGCTAAAAATAATTTTACTCTTCAATAATAATTCGAAAAATTCGCAGAAAACTCCCCATTCCGGTTATCAATAAAAATTCGTGAATTCGTGGCTAAAAAAAAATTCATACATTAGTGCTATCAAAAACCTCATAAATATGTTTCAGAAAATTACTCTTTTAGCACTTGTTATAGCCGCAGTTTCATGCCAGAAAAAAGAAACCATTGAAAAAGATAAAATCAAAAAAGCAGATTGGTTAATTGGAAACTGGGAAAACAAAACTCCTGAAGGCATTTTATCTGAAAATTGGCAAAAACTAAACGACAGTACTTTCAGTGCTTCATCTTACTTTATAAAAGGAAAAGACACTTTGCATTTTGAAACAATTGTTTTGGCTCAGCTAGGGGAAACCCTTACTTACAAAGCAACTGTAAAAGGACAAAACGATGATAAACCAGTCTTCTTCCCTTCTACTTCAGAAACAGATCAGCAATTGGTTTTTGAGAATCCAAAACACGATTATCCTCAAAAAATTACTTATACAAAAGGAGCAAATAATACTTTAACTGCAGAAATTTCTGGGAACATGAATGGAAAACCGAGTTCTGAGAAGTTTGTTATGACGAAGAAGTAGATTATATAGTTAGGAAGACAAACTATATTTTATAAAATTACAGAAAAAGAAAAATGAAAGGAATATTTTCTTAAATCCAAAGAAAATATAAACGTCATTAAATGCAAAGAAATGACCGAAATTGAAATAAAAGAAAAGATTATTGAAATTTTTAAAGAAGAAAGACAAAAGCCAAATGAAAACTTTGAAGAATCTCATTTTCTAGATTTCCTAACATTTCCTCCACATAAAAAGGACAATATAAAAAACTCTTTCAAAGGAGTTAAAAAGTATTATGCTTTTATGAAAAGACTAGAGCTCGAATTTAGTATTTGCCTTACTATATCTGATCTTGATAAAATGTATAGTATTGATGGAATTACTAAAAAAGTAATTGAAAGAATTGGCAAGAGACGTGGTAATATCATGATTATAAAGCAACGCACTCAACAAAAAGAAACTTATTATATAGAAATCTTTTTTTTAATTCTAATTATTGCTTTTTTGATTTTTTGGGGTATCAATCTATTTTCAGTAATTATATCAATTGCTTTTGGGTATGCTATTTATTGGATACTTAACTCTAAAATAAAAAGTATACAACATGATAAGAAATTAAAAGAAAAAATACTGGCTCAAGAACAAAAATAGTCAAAAAATAGTTCATTTTCTAAATAAAAAAACCTTAGAACCTCAGCATCTCAGAACCTTAGTAACTTAAAAAACTACTCATTCTCCCCGATCTTATTCACCATAAAAATCATCAGAATTCCGAGAAGCGCCATAACAAGAAACGCCCATTTCATACTTAGATATTCAGAGATAAATCCAACCATTGGCGGAACTAATAAAAATCCGAGATAACCAATTGTTGATATTGAAGTTAAAGCAGAACCACTGCTTAATTTTGAAGATCTTCCTGCAATGCTAAACACCAACGGAACCACGCAAGAAACCCCAAATCCGATTAAAACGTAACCGAAAATTGTTGGATATGCATACGGCAAAATAAAACAAACGCCGAAACCAGCTGTAATTAAAATTCCGCTATAAAGCAAGATTTTTTTAGTTCCAAATTTCATTACTCCATAATCTCCAAATATACGACCTAACGTTACTGCCGAAGCAAAAAACACGAATGCCGCACTGGTTAATTTTGGAGAAGCTTTTAATATATTTTCGAAATAAATTCCGCTCCAGTCGTACATGGTATTTTCACAAGCCATAGAAACGAAACAAATTAGAGAGAATTTTACCAGATTTTTTTCTGGCATCGAAAAGAACTTCTTTTTAACTGGAACAGGTTCATTATGAATACTCATCGGATAAAAGCAAGCCGTCAGTGCCAGCATAAAAATACTTACTCCCAATAAGTGATGCGATGGTGCAATTTTCTGCGTCACCATTACATAACCTAATCCCGCACCCGAGAAAACGGCAATACTCCAAACGGCATGAAAACGCGTAATTATAGATTTTGGATATAGTTTCTGCACTTCCAGAGATTGTGCGTTTATAGATAAATTGAAAATATTACGAGAAGCTCCGAAGAATAAAAGTATAATAACCAACTGCCAAACAAATGCCGCCAAACCAGGCAACGACAGCGCAATATTGAACATAACCGCGCCAAGAAGCATAATATAACGACTGCTGTATTTATTTAATAGTTTTCCTGTAAAAGGCATTGTCAGCATTAAACCTATCGGAAAAGCAAATAAAACTGCACCAAATTCGGCCTCAGACAATTTTAATTGGGCTTGTATATGTGGAATTCTTGAAACCCACGAAGAATATCCAAAACCAGAAAGAAAGAAAAAAACAGTATTGGCAATACGATATCCTCTAGGCGTATTTTGAATCTTTTTAAAGAATGGTAAAATCATGAAGTCATTTTTCAGACTGCAAAATTAAGGCTTTAAAACTTTATCTCGCTAAAACATCAACTAAGAATTTCATTTAATTATCTCAATAATCAACATTTAACAATTTCAAAACTAAATGACAAAAAAATAAAATTGTTAAAGTTATTTTAATTTTTACATTTGCATTGTTTTTATTTATTCTAAATAAATATTATTTACAAACCAATTAATAAATAGCAATGAATTACCTCAGTTTGAAAACTACACGTTTTCTATTTTCAATCAGTTTTTTATTTTCGTTTTTATCTGCCTTTGCACAAAACCACGGAAAAATAAAAGGAACCATAACCACCTCAGACGGCGATGCTGCTGCAGGTGTAAATATTATTCTTAAAAGCACAAAATACGGTACCGTTTCTAATGACGATGGTACTTTTGATTTTAATAAAGTAAAAGCCAATTCTTATACACTCCAAGTGTCTTTGGCAGGTTACGAAACCGCAGAAACTGAAGTTACAGTTACAGAAAATGAAACCTCAACAATTAATTTACAGCTTAAGGTTTCTAATAAGGAATTGAATGAAGTTATCGTAAATGGCAAGAAAAGCATTTTATCAAAAAAGACCGATTATGTAGCCAGAATGCCACTAAAGAACCTGGAAAATCCTCAGGTTTATAATGTTATTCACAAAGAACTATTACAAGAACAAATTGCGGTAGACATACGAAGCGCGGTTCAAAATGCTACGGGCGCAATCTCAAAAATATATCCTTCTGGCGGACTTGAAATTAGTTTTAGAGGATTCAGCACTGGTGTAAACGCACGAAACGGCATGGAGACTCTTTCTGGGAGAAGCTCTATCTCAATTGATAATGCCGAACGAATTGAGGTGCTAAAAGGGCCTTCTGGAACTTTGTTTGGTTCTTCTGTTTCTTCATTTGGAGGAGTTGTAAACTTAGTTACCAAAAAGCCTTTTGAAACTAGCAAAACAGAGATATCTTATACAGGAGGAAGCTTTGGACTACAGCGTGTCGCGGTAGATTTTAATATGCCTTTGACTCAGAATAAAAAAGTTTTGTTTAGAATGAACGCTTCGGCAAATACAGAAAACAGTTTCTTAAATTATGGTTTTAATAAAACAGTCTTATTTGCACCGAGTATTATTTATAAAGCAACCGATAGGTTAACGCTGAGTTTAGACACCGAGATTTTCAATACCAACAACACACGCCCTACTTACGGACGTTCGTATGCGGCAGGACTTACCAACCCAACAGATCTAAAAGTAGATTACAGAACGAGCTTATTTGCAGATGATCTTGATGCTAAAACAAGCTCTCCTAAAATATTTGCTCAGGCAGAATATAAACTTTCTGACAACTGGAAATCTACAACACTATTCTCATTGGTAGACGAACGTGTCAATCATAGTTATCAGTACTACACTGCATGGAAATCGCCAACAGAAGTTCAAAGAATGGTATCCCGTTTTGGACCAATTCATAATAATTTTACCAATTTTCAGGAAAATATTAATGGCGAATTTTCAACAGGAAGCATCAAACATAAATTATTAGCAGGTATTAATTACCGATTTACAAAAGGAACATTTAAATATGCTACCACACAAGTATTGGATTTAATAGATGTAACAACAGATTTTGAACCAATTCGAAAAAGCGATGTAGACCCAAAATTGAAAGAAATGCAATTTGGCGTTCCAAATGAACAGACTTTTAGTGTTTATGCTTCAGATGTAGTTAGTTTTACAGATCGCTTATCTGTAATGTTAAGTCTTCGTCTGGATAACTTTGTTCAGAAAAAAATCGAAGATACAGAGGGCTACAACCAAACTGCTTTGTCTCCAAAATTAGGTTTGGTTTATGAAGTAGTTAAAGATCAGGTTTCTTTATTTGGAAATTATATGAATGGTTTTCAAAATTCAGGTCCGGTAAATCAGCCAGATGGATCAATATTAATCTTAAAACCAGTTTATGCTAATCAATATGAAGGTGGTGTAAAAGTAGAAGCTTTCAATAAAAAATTAAGCACAACACTAAGCTATTACAACATTACAATTGATAATGCTACAAGAACAAAACCAGATGGATATAACATTCAGGACGGAAAACAAGTAAGTAAAGGAATTGATTTTGAATTCATTGCCAATCCGATAAACGGTTTAAACTTGACGGCTGGTTATGCTTATAATGACAATCGTATCGTTAAATCGTCTGACCCTTTAATTGAAGGCAACAAGGCTAGCGGCGCACCAGAAAATGTGGTGAATTTTTGGCTTTCGTATAAATTTCAAAACACCTTAAAAAACTTAGGATTTGGTTTTGGAGGAAACTATGTAGACAAACAGTATAAATTTGAAGACGAAAGCTTTTATGCTCCTTCTTATTCGATTTATAGCGCAACAGTATTTTACGACAGACCCGTTTGGAGACTTGGAGTTAAATTCAACAACCTAACCAACACAAAATATTGGGATTCTTATGGAATGGCTCAAACTCCAGCAAACTTCTTAGTAAGCCTAACCGTAAGACTTTAGTTTTCTTACTCAAATATTTTCCACAACCTCGAAATAGGTTCCATATGAAATGAATTTCGAGGTTTTTTAATGTTTTATTTTTAATTATTCTAAATAAGACTTATGTTTGTAAAAAATATCATTCTAATAATTTAAACTTGATCTTATGAAATCAAATACTTTAAAAACACTAAGCTTTTTATTTCTAATGCTTTTTGCTACACCTCAGCTTTTTGCTCATGCTTTATGGATTGAAACCAAAGCAACGGGAACAAAAGGAAAAGCTCAGGAAATTTCTGTTTATTTTGGAGAATTCTCTGATAATGATATTACAAAAGCTGATAAATGGTTTTCTGATCTAAAAGATTTTTCTCTAGTAGTAATTTCTCCTTCAAAAAAAGAAACTAAACTAACTTCTAAAGCTCTAGATAATAAATACCAAGCTTTCTTTACACCAGATGAAGACGGAGTTTATACCATTGTTATGCATCATACCGTTGGAGATGTTTACGGAACAATGAAATTAGACTACAATTCAAGCGCAACCGTTGTTGTTGGAAACAAATCGACTGGAAATGTAGCTGCTGCTAACAATAATAAAATTAGCGTTTTTTCTGAAAATGCCGATATTGCGAAAAAAAATACTGTAATCAATGTTTCTGCTTTATACGAAGGTGCTATTGCAAAATCTCAAAAAATTAAAGTAATCGCTCCAAACGGATGGGAAAAAGAATTATGGACAAATGATAAAGGAGAAATCTCTTTTACTCCTATCTGGTCAGGAAATTATATGGTTGAGTTTGCTTATACAGAGAAATCTGCAGGTGAACATAACGGAAAAAAATACGATGAAATCTGGAAAATGGCAACGTACCAAATTGCTGTAAAATAATTTCAGAAAATCTCATTCTTAGGTTTTAATTTCAATTGAAACAGGGCTGACTCAAAAATGAGCCAGCCCTGTTTTTTTTATAAAACACCTTCCTAGAATATCCTATGAGGCATTTTAATCTGTTTTAAATACAAAATTAAAATAACATTAGAAAATCCTTAAGCAAATCTTAAGAAAAGACTAAGAAAGGTTTAAGTAAGAAATCCACTTCATAATTTCCTGTTAAAGAATATGTCTATTTATATTTGCACTCGATAATTTTTATTGAATCTAAATAAATACCATGAAATATAATTTACTATTTGTATTAGGATTATTGAGTTTTGCCTCTTATGCGCAAGATTATTCAAGCGCCGAATCTACTTCTTCAGTAAACGATACCGTTAAGAATAAAAAAGGGGAAATTTTAAATGAAGTAGTTGTTACTAAAACCAAAGAACCAAAACCCGTAACAGCAGTTCGCTCTGGATTAAAACCAATGGATAATCCACAAAGCATTCAAGTTATTGGTTCTGAAATTATCGAACAGCAGCAAGCAATTAGATTAAGCGAAGTTCTTAAAAACGCTAACGGTGTTTACGTTGGTTCTGCTCGTGGTGGTGCGCAGGAATCTTTCTTTTCTAGAGGTTATGACATGTCTGCAAACAATATGTTTAAAAACGGATTCCGTTACAATGCAGGATCAATTCCAGATGTTTCTGGTTTAGATAAAGTAGAATTCTTAAAAGGTGGTTCAGCGTTATTATTTGGAAACGTAGCGCCAGGAGGAATTCTTAATTTAGTTACCAAAACACCTCAATTTAAAAGCGGTGGAGAAGTTTCAATGCAAATTGGAAGCTACTCTTATTATAAGCCAGCATTTGATTTGTACGGAGGTCTTACTAAATCAATCGCATTTAGACTTAACGGTTCTTACGAGAACTCAGAAAGCTTTAGAGATGTTGTAAAAAACAAACGTGTATATGTAAATCCATCGTTGCTTTTTATCATTAATCCTAAAACTCAAATTACACTACAAGGAGATTATTTAAGTGCAGATTGGACACCTGATTTTGGAACTGGAATTATTGGCACACAAATTCTTGATTTGCCTAGAAATACTTTTTACGGAGCACTTTGGTCTAATGGTAATACAAAATCTGCTAGTGCATCGGTATTATTAAATCATGATTTCAACAAAAACTGGAAATTAAACTTTAATTCTTCTTTCCAGAATTATGATAGAGCTTCAAAATCTACAGCACAATTATCGACTGTAAAAGAAAATGGAGACTGGACAAGACCTTTGGTTCAAAACGACAACTCAGAACAAATCTTAGGAGATCAATTAAGTCTTCAAGGAAACTTTAATACAGGATCTGTAAAACATCAAATTTTTACAGGTGCAGACTGGGAAAACTCATTTGCAACAGCGTATACTTTTGCATTTAATCCTGCAAATTATGATACTATCAATCTTTTCAACTTTGATCCGTCAACACAAAGAAATGATATTCCAGATGCTAGAGCAACTCAAATTGCAAAAACAGAAACCAACCGTTTTGGTGTTTATTTTCAAGATTTAATTTCGATTACAGAGAAGTTTAAAGTATTAGCCGGTGTACGTTGGTCTTGGCAAGAAGCTGAAGTTACAACTTACAAAGAAACTTTTGCTGGCGGAAAACAAACTGTTAAGCCTGAAAATGCAGTTCCTACAGTAGGCGCTAAAAAATTAGACAATGCATTTTCTCCAAAATTTGGATTAATTTATCAGCCTAGAAAAGAGGTTTCTATCTTTGGTAGCTACTCTACTTCGTTCACTCCAAACACAGGAACCACAGCAGATTTAAAACCAATTGAGCCTTCTATTATTGATCAATATGAAGTTGGTATCAAAACTGATTTCTTACAAGGATTATTAAGCACAAACGTTACGGTTTATCAAATTACAAACAGCAACTTGGCTCAAACTGCAGAATTTAAAGCTGATGGAAGCTTAAACACTGACACAAACGTAAAAGTTTTAAGTGGCGAAACTAAAAGTAAAGGTGTTGAAGTGGATGTTACTGCAAGACCAATTGACGGACTTAGCATTATTGCAGGTTACAGCTACAACGATATGCGTTATACTAAAACGTCTGGTTTAAACGGAAGTTTTATCGAAGGCGATCGTCTTGTTAGAACTCCAGCAAACACAGCCAACTTAAGTTTCTTTTATACTGTACAAGAAGGCTTATTTAAAAATTTATCTGTTGGAGCTGTTGGAAACTACATCGGTGATCGTTTAGGAGGCTGGAATGACCAATATAGTACAGATCTAACTAAATATCCTGATGGAATCTACCATAGAGAAATTCCGTTAGAAGGTTATGTTACAATTGATGCATCTGTTGGATATACTTGGAGAAAATTCTCGATTCTTTGCAAATTATCAAACATTACAAACGAATTAAATTACACCGTTCACGAAAATTATAGTGTGAACCCAATCGCGCCTCGTCAAGTTATGACAAGCTTGCGTTACAAGTTCTAAAATATTGAATTAGAGTTTTGATTTTATCCCAAGATTTTCAGTTTCACTCGAAAATCTTGGGATTTTTATTTTAAGCTCCATACTAATTCAATTAACACTATTTTTGCTTGAAATTATAATCCTTAAAAACCCAATTCAAGAATGTCGGATTCTACAAAAAACCAATTACAAAAAAGTTTAGGACTTAGTTTCAATATTGCCGTTTTAATTGGCGGAACAATTGGTGTTGGAATTTTAAGAACGCCTGGAACTATTGCAGAAATGTTGAATAATTACTGGCTTATTCTTGCTTCTTGGCTCTTTGGAGGTTTGTATGTTTTATTAGGAGCAAATTCGTATTCAGAATTGGCTACAATGCTACCAAAAGCTGGTGGATCGTACAATTATATTAAAAGAGCTTTGGGCGAGTATGCCGGTTTTCTTTCTGGCTGGTACGATTATATTGTAAATGCTATTCCGCCCGCATTTTATTGCATCGTAATTAGCGAATACACGATTATTTTATTTCCTCAATTGGCCCATTATTCGACAGTATTATCTATTTCTTTATTGGTTGCATTTGTTTTGCTGCACTTAAGCGGAGTCAAAAACGGAAGTGTAATTCAGCAGATTACCAGTTTACTAAAAGTCATTTGCTTTGTGGCTTTGGTTGTGGCTTGTTTTATGTATTCTGGAGTTGAAGTTCCAGCGATAAAAACGGATAGTTCTATTTTTCAAATCGGACTTATTTTTGGATTTTTTAAATCGTTACAGCTTATTATTGGAACTTATAATGGCTGGAATGCCGTTTGCTTTTTTGCAGAAGAAAATGATGATCCAAGTAAAAATATTCCGAAATCTTTATACAGCGGTGTTTTACTAGTTGTGGCCATTTATATTTTGGTAAACGCAGCATTTTTTCATGTATTGCCAATCGAAACTTTAGCCAAATCTAATCTAGCTGCTGCCGATGTTGCTAAAATTCTTTTTGGAGAAAGCGGAGCCAAAATCGTAACGGTAATTTCTATTTTTTCATTAATTAGTATTTTGAATGCCTTTATGATGATTCCGCCAAGAATTCTTTACGGATTAAGCCGTGACGGTTTCTTTATCGAAAAAGGAACAACAGTAAACAAAGGTGGAACTCCAATTGTTGCGCTATTGGTTTCCTCTCTTTTCAGTTTGTTTTTAATTTGCATTGGCTCTTTTGAAGTATTATTTTCTTTCGCTGCCTTTATCTCTATAATCGTTTGGGGATTGGCTTATTATTCGCTTTTAAAATTAAGAACCACAGAACCAAATTTACCAAGACCTTACCGTTCTTTCTGGTATCCTTGGACCACTATAATTGCGATTATATTTTCTATTGCATTACTTGGAGGATTTATTTACAGTGACCCTAAAAGTTTTATTATTATTGTTGCGATTACGATAGTTTCTTATCCTTTGTTTTTGGTTTTGAAGAAGAAAAGATAGCCACGGCTCGACCGAAGGGAATTGACGAAGTAATTCACGAATTTTATTTTACAATCGTTGGGTAAAACAATAATTTAGAAATTATTTCACGAATAGATTTTAAAAAATAAAATTCGTGAATTCGTGGCGGAAAAAAAATAAAAACCCGACACGTTTCAAAAAACTGTCGGGTTTAATTCTATAATATAATAGAAATTAAATTCTTATTTCAAACCAGCCAAACTCTGCTCTATTGTAGCAATTTTTGCTAGAGCATCAGCTTGTTTTTGTTTTTCTAAATTAAGAACTTTCTCTGGAGCTCCGTTTACAAATTTCTCGTTTGAAAGTTTTGCTTCAACAGATTTCAAAAATCCTTTTGTGTAATTTAATTCTTCTGTCAGTTTTGCAATTTCAGCCTCAACATCGATGTTTCCTGTAATCGGAATGAAATATTCATTTGATTTTACACGGAAAGACAATGCTCCATCTACTTTTTCTGAAACATATTCGAAAGCAGAAACGTTTCCTAATTTTGTTATGATTGAATCAAAATAAGTAGAAACATTTTCGCTGTTGATTCCTTTTAATTCGATGGCATCTTTAAACGGAATATTTTTGTCTTTACGAATCGTTCTTATTCCAGAAATTACTTCAATTGAGTTTTCAAAATCAGCAATTAATTTTGCGTCAAACGGTTTTACTTCTGGCCAAGTTGAAACAATTAAAGCTTCTTCTGGAGTTCTTTCTGCAATTAACTGCCAAATTTCCTCTGTCAAGAAAGGCATAAACGGATGCAATAACTTTAAGTTGTTTTCTAACATTTCGATCGCTTTCGCGAAAGTTACGCTGTCAATTGGCTGTTGGTAAGCTGGTTTGATCATTTCTAAGAACCAAGAACAGAAATCATCCCAAACCAATTTATAAATTGCCATTAATGAATCTGAAATTCTGTATTTCTCGAAATTATCTTCAATATCAACTAAAGTCTGTTGCAATTTCGCTTCGTACCATTCAATAGCCACTTTTGATGATTCTGGCTGTGGGATAGTTTCTGAAACTTCCCAACCTTTAATCAATTTAAAAGCATTCCAAATCTTGTTTGAAAACGCTTTTCCTTGACTGCACAATTCCTCATCAAACATAATATCGTTTCCAGCAGAAGCGCTTAAAAGCAATCCTACACGAACTCCGTCTGCACTAAATTTATCGATCAAATCTAAAGGATCAGGAGAATTTCCTAATGATTTAGACATTTTACGACGTTGTTTATCACGAACCAAACCAGTCAAATATACATTTGTAAATGGTTTTTCGCCAGCATATTCATAACCTGCAATGATCATTCTCGCAACCCAGAAAAATAAAATATCCGGACCAGTTACCAAGTCGTTTGTTGGATAATAATATTTAAAATCTGGACTTTCTGGATCCATAATTCCACCAAAAACAGACATTGGCCATAACCAAGATGAAAACCAAGTATCTAAAGCGTCAACGTCTTGTTTTAAGTCAGATGTTGTAAGTGAGTTGTTAGATGTTTTTTCTTTTGCTAAAGCCAAAGCATCTTCGATATTTTCTGCAACTACGAAATCTTCTTTTCCATCTCCATAATAATAAGCAGGAATTTGTTGTCCCCACCATAATTGACGAGAAATATTCCAATCACGAATGTTATTTAACCAATGCGCGTACGTGTTTTCGAAACGTTTTGGATGTAATTTAATTTCTCCTGTTTCTAAAACCGACTTAATTGCTGGTTTTACCAATTCTTCCATTTTCAAGAACCATTGGTCAGATAATCTTGGTTCGATTACCGCTTTTGTTCTTTCAGAAGTCCCAACTTTATTTAAGTATGTTTCTGTTTTTGCTAAAGCCCCAATTTCTTCTAGTTCTTTTGCAATTTCAGTACGAACCACAAAACGGTCTTTTCCTTGATAATGTAATCCGAAACTATTTAAAGTTGCATCTTCATTAAAAATATCAACGATTTCTAGGTTGTGCTTTTCTCCAAGAGTTTTGTCGTTCATATCGTGCGCAGGCGTTACTTTCAAACATCCTGTTCCGAATTCAACATCAACATATTCGTCTTCAATAATCGGAATTACTCTTCCGCAAATTGGAACAATCGCTTTTTTACCTTTTAAATGTGTAAAACGCTCATCGTTTGGATTGATACAGATGGCAGTGTCCCCGAAGATAGTCTCAGGACGTGTTGTAGCAATCGTCAAGAAATCTTCTGAACCTTCAATTTTATATTTTAAGAAAAATAATTTTCCTTGCTGTTCTTCATAAATTACTTCTTCGTCCGAAAGAGTCGTTTTTGCTTCCGGATCCCAGTTTACCATTCGGTATCCTCTATAGATTAAACCTTTATTGTATAAATCTACAAACGATTTAATTACAGATGCAGACATGTCTGGATCCATAGTAAATTTGGTACGTTCCCAATCGCAAGAAGCACCTAGCTTTTTAAGCTGCTCTAAGATTGTTCCACCATATTTATCGGTCCATTCCCAAGCATGTTTTAGGAATTCTTCGCGGGTCAAATCGTTTTTATTGATTCCTTCTGCTTTTAATTTCGCTACCACTTTTGCTTCAGTTGCAATAGAGGCGTGATCTGTACCTGGAACCCAACAAGCGTTGAATCCTTTTAGACGTGCACGGCGGATTAAAACATCCTGAATTGTATTATTCAACATATGTCCCATGTGAAGGACTCCAGTGACGTTTGGCGGCGGAATTACAATGGTGTACGGTGTTCTATGATCTGGTTCTGAATGAAAATAATTGTTTTTCATCCAGTAATCATACCATTTACTCTCAATCGTCTTAGCGTCAAATTGTGCTGGAATTGTCATTTACTAGGGTTGTTTAATCGTTAATTTGTTTAACCGTTTAATCGGTTTTTATCATCGAATTTCAAATTGATTGGTTTTCTTATTTTCTGTTTTAAAAAATCATTTATAAATCAATCTCAACGATTAGACAAATAAACGATTAAACAGTTAAACAAAAAAACTGGTTCAATTTTTGTATTTATAACTGACAGCAAAAGTAAATAATTAAGTAGACTATAAAAAGAGAAATAATAATTTGTGTGTTAATTAAAAGAATGTATATTTACTTACAATTAAAAAAAAGATTTCATATGAAAAATGCAGCCTCTTTTATTGCAGTCTTATTGTTTAGCGCAATAAGTTATGCACAAAACGGCCCGAAAATTGAATTTGCAGCCCCAGACAATACAATTGATTATGGAAAAATTTCTAAAGGTGACAATGGACTTCGTTCCTTTGAATTTACAAATACTGGTGATGCTCCTTTATTAATTACAGGCGCAGAATCTACGCTAAGTTCAATCGTTGTTACCAAACCTGCAGCAGCAATTATGCCGGGCAAAAAAGGAAAAATCGATGTAAAATATAACATGGTAGCAGGACCTATTCGTAAAACAATTACTGTTGAAACCAACGCAGTAAACTATCCTGAAGGAAGAGTAGCTCTTAAAATTAAGGGTGAAGTTCAATAAGAATTTAAAAACTTTAAATAACAAAAGCCGTTTCTAAATCTAGAAACGGCTTTTTATCTTTATAAAGAAACTCTTGCTTCTCACATCTTTATTCTTTATTCTTTACTTACTTCTCAGCGCATTCAACAGAATCAAATTTATATTTTACGCTTTCAAAATCAATTGGCTTATCTTTTACCAAATAAGTAACACCCATTGTAGTTTGCATAACACCATTTCCTAAAATAAGCTGGTTGTTACGTTTTAAAAGTGCCATCGGGTTCTTGAATGTTTTTTCTCCATTTACATTGTCTTTAAAAGTGTAATCTACAAACAAAGTATCACCATGAAACTCGCCTGCCACTTCTCCTGTTCTAACAGTTGAAGGAGCCACTCTCATAATCATATCTCCCGCTAGTTTTCCGTTTTTTAAAGTATTCAATTTTAAATCTATTGTATCCTTTTCATAAATTGCTTTGTAGCATGCGGTGCTTACCACTGCTTCACCTTCTGCTTTTGCAGCTTCAGTAGCTTTTTGTTTTTCTTCATTTTTACAGCTTTGCAATCCAATAAAGGACAAAAGCAAACAAGACAAGGTTAGATTTCTCATATTTTTTTTATTTCGTTGATATCACTATAAAATTAAAGAAAAAAGATTTCCGCAAAAAGGTTTTGGCAAAGTTTTTCTGTAAAATAAAACCCGACAGTTTTTTAAAATCTGTCGGGTTTACTATGTTTCAAAAAAATTACAAACTTTTGATTACAAATTCAGATCGTCTGTTCAATTCATGTTCTTCTTCTGAGCAAGATTCGTCTGTTTTACATTTTATAATTGGCACCGATTCTCCATACCCTTTTGCTGTAACTCGTTTTGCATCAATACCAGACTGAATTATAAATTCTCTTGTCGAATTGGCTCTTTTTTGAGATAAATCTTCATTAAATTTGGCGTTTCCTCTAGAATCGGTATGCGAACCAATTTCGATTTTCATATCTGGATATTTCTTCATCAGCTCTACTACCCTGCCCAAAACTACTTTTGATTCTTTTCGGATATACCACATATTGTAATCAAAGTAAATTGGATCTGTTTTAATGATTAAACGATCTTTATCTTTAACAACATCTTTTTCCTTTGCCAATATCTCTTTTACTTTTTCCTGCTTTTTAACTTCAGCCGCAACGATTGCTGCTTCTTTGGCTTTTTTCTCTTTTTCTTTTAGTTCAATTGCCACCAAAGCTTCTTTTTTCTTGTTTTCTTCTTCAATAATAATTTCTTGCTTTCTCTTATTTTCAGCAATTAGTTTTTCTTCCTGTTTAATAACTTCCAATGATTTTAAAGCCAAAGATCCGTCATTAACTTTATCTCTTGTTTTATCTAAAGTCAGTATTTTTGAAGCATTTGTATAGTTTTCTTTGGAAGCCAAAATTTTATACGAAGCCTCACAAGCAACCGTAAAACTGAATTTTCCATCCGCAGAAGTTGTAACGGTATTTAAAGTTTTATTTTCAGAATCTTGCAATAGTACCGTTGCATTTTCTAGAGCCAATTGCGTATCAATATCTGTAATGGTTCCCGCGATTAATTGCTTGCAATCTTCAACAATCAAATCTTTTATTTCTTTGAATTGATAAATATCATCACTTCCTTTTCCTCCTTCTCTATTAGAAGCAAAAAATCCTTCTTTGGTATTAGAATCGATATTAAAAGCGAAATCGTCTAAATTAGAGTTTACTGGAAGCCCAACATTAACGGGTTTCGAATATTCATTTCCGTTAATATCAGAAACAAAAACATCTAAAGATCCGTAGCCCAAATGTCCATCAGACGAAAAATAAAGTTTATTATCTGCTGAGGCAAAAGGAAATTGCTCTCTTTTATCTGTATTAATTTCTGAACCCAAATTTTTCGGAGTATCAAATGCTCCTTTATTAATATTAACGGAATAAATATCGAAAGAACCCAGAGATCCTGGCATATCTGAAGCAAAATACAATATTTTTTCATCTGCGCTCAAAGCAGGATGCTCCACAGAATAATTGGGACTATTGAATGGAAGAGAAGTAATATTTGTCCATTTTCCTTCAACCCATTCTGCTTTAAAAATCTGAAGATTAGAGATTTTGTTATCGTCTTTTTTCTTCTTTCCATTTTTAGAATTGTTTCGGGTAAAATACATCGTTTTGCCATCTTTTGTAAAAATAGCATTCGATTCGTGCATTCCAGTTTTTAATTCTTTAGCAAAATAATGAACTATAGAATCTCCTGAATTACTATTTTTTAAAGGAATTGAAACTAAATTCAAATACGTTTCGTTATCCCATTTAAACTTTTTATCAAATAAACCAGGCTTCAATTTCACCCCAGCAAAAACTAGATCTTCTTTATATTTTACAGCTCCAAATTCAGAATTTGGTGTATTTATCGCAAGGTTTTTAATCTCAAAACGTTTACCAATTGCCGTAACATTTTCTAATGTTTTAAAGTCTTTTTCAAAATTGATAATATCTTCTGCATTGGCAGACTTAGCATAATATTCTTTTAAATTGGCATTTGCATCGTCGTAACTATTTGTTGCTTTTAAAGTCTGAGCGTATCTAAAATAATATTCTCGGTCTAAATTATTGCTGTAATTTGAAATCAAAAGACGGTAATAACGCTGTGCTTTTACTAAATCGTTAGTATAGAAATAAGAATCGGCTAGATTTTTAATCACTTCTTGAGACGGTTTTTCGACTGCCAATTTTTGGTATAAAATAATAGCTTCACTGTAATATGTTTTATCAAAAAAACGTTTTGCTCTAGCTAGTTCTAGATCTTGTGCATTTATAAACTG
Source organism: Flavobacterium tyrosinilyticum (assembly GCF_023656565.1). Lineage (GTDB taxonomy): Bacteria > Bacteroidota > Bacteroidia > Flavobacteriales > Flavobacteriaceae > Flavobacterium > Flavobacterium tyrosinilyticum. The sequence goes on along the minus strand of NZ_JAMOKG010000002.1, from coordinate 303,632 downwards.
TATTGAAAATACGAATATAATAACGAGTAATTTTTTCATATTTTTCATTTTAGAAGAATCTTGGAGATTTATCAAATCCTTTTCCTAACAAGTCCAGATCGAACAACAGCATAATTTCATGTGTTCCAGAATTAAATTGTCCGAAGTTTGTAAGCGTATAATCGTAAGCGTACCCCACTCTTAATGTCGGTGTAACATTAATATTGAAAAGCGCACTTACAGAATCATCTATTCTATACGAAGCTCCAAATTCAAACTTTTCGTTGTAAAGAACATTGGCTGAAACATCTAAAGTTATTGGCGCACCTTTTACAAATTTGGACATAAATGCAGGTTTCAATTTCAATGCATTGTTGAGCTGAAAAACATAACCAGCAGTCAAAAAAGTATGAATCTCTTCGGAACCAAAAGCATTCATTCCTGACTTTTCTTCAATATATTTTGACTTCAATAAGTTTGGGGCAGACAATCCCACATAAAGATTATCTCTAAAATAATACGCTCCAACTCCAATATTAGGTTTTGTTGCATTTATATTTTCTGAAAAAGCAATATCTGTTTGAGGGTCTGTAAAACGAAAACCATTAAAATTGCTTTGCATAGACGAAAATCCAGCTTTTAAACCCAGAGACAATTTATTTTTTCCGCCTAGTTTTAAAACATAAGCAAAATCAGCATAAACATTATTCTCTTTTTTAGCCCCATCTCCTATATCATCTGAAACGAATGAGATACCTGCTTCTATTTTGTCATTAATGGCTGTGTGCCCAAAAAAGGTAAATGTTTTTGGAGCGCCATAAGCACCAACCCATTGCGTTCTGTACAATCCGCCAAAATTCATCATGGCAGGAACTCCAGTCGCATAAGCCGGATTGACTACACTCATATTATACATATAATGGGTATATTCTGGATCTTGCTGAGCAGAAACGGATAAATAGAAAAGGAAATTTATAAGAAGTATTATTTTTTTCATTTGAAAATTATATTAAAATGTAAAAAGGTTTTATCGATTTAAATAAAGACGGCCTTGCTGTGGCGGTTTATTGTCTTTATTGAAATGCAACACATAAAAATAAACTCCGTTGGGTGCAATACCTCCAGCGATACCGCTTTTTTCGTAGTTTTTGCCATCCCAAGCAGGTTTATTATTATCTCCTTTATACATTCCGTTTCCGTATCTATTATAAATTTCAAGTGTATAATTTGGATATAAAAATTCAATATCTTTTATCACAAACGAATCGTTTACACCGTCTCCGTTTGGTGAGAATCCATCTGGAATAAAGAACTCATACTGTGCGACCTCGCAGTCCTGCAGTGAGACTTTTACTTCTTTATAGCTTTCTGACAAACAGTGGGTTGTTTCATTTAAATCATATCCATAATAAGTTGCATTATGAATTAGTAATGTAGTTGAAGGCAATAAATTTCCATCCACCGCATCATACCAAGCCACCGTTGACGGGACATTTGTTTTATTAGAAAGATCACTTATTTTTGGATTGGCCAGCCCGCAAAAATCTGCCGTTTCATTCATTTCTGGTGCAGCTGTATCATTTATAAGTACCGAAACTTTTGCAGGTTCCGAAACGCAGCCTGTAGCAGCAGTTTCTCTAATGAAGTAATCTTCTGTTTTTAAAACATAATCAACTGCAAGTGGCGTTGTTGCTGTTGCAGAATTGTACCATTTGTATTGAGTTCCCTTTGGTTCTAAATTGGCTATGACAGCTTCATCCACTTTACAAAATTGCTGATCTGAAACAGTTGGTGCTGGAGGAATTGGATTTATTACAAAATCATCTGTAACGTTGATTAAACTTACCTCACAATTGGTAACTGTATTCGTTAGATTCAAAAATGTAATTTTTGTCTCGCCTGCATTTAAAAGCAATTCGGCAGGAATAACAAAATCTAATTTACCATTTGTTACTGCTTTAGTAATCGTTTGTACCGCAGAAATATTAGCTTCTGACAATACATAAGAAATACTGACATTGGTTAAAGTTTCTAATCCTGAAACGGCAACGGTAACAGGCGCATTCAAACAATAATCTTTTACTGCTGCTTTTACTGTCAATGCATTTGGCAATGGATTTATATACAGATTTCCTGCAACATTTGCTGTATTGGTACACTGCGGCGAAGGATTGGTAATATTTGTTATGCTATAAATCGTAATTACCGATAATCCGCTTCTTGTACTCAGGTTTCCCGGAATTGTAAATGATGCTTTTCCGCCAATAGACCTCATTTCTGCGGTTTCGCCAAGAGCTAAATTATCTCCATTAATATTATATGAAATACGGTAAAGTCCATCAAGCAATTGAGGTGCAGCAATTTCAATTGTTGCCATATCATTTTGACAAATTGGAAGCGCTGTTAATGTAGCATTATTTAAGCGTGGCAACGGATAAATCTTTAAAACAGTTGAAAACGGATTAAATATGTTTACACATGTTCCTTTGCTCGTTGTAGACGTTATACCTGTAACAGTAATGGTATACTCTCCTACTTGTTTGAAATAAGACGATCGTATTGGGAAATTAAATTGGCCATTTACAAAATTTCCCCTTACGTTTTCAGATGATGATACTCCCGGCCCAACAACACTAAAGTTAACATCGTATGTTCCATTAGGAATATTATCTGGCCCCTGCGTAATTTTTGCCGAATAAGTGGCGGTCGAAATCTCAGATTCGCAAATATCTTTGCTAGCTTCTATTTTTGATCCTGTAAAATCAAGTCTTTTTTCGAGAGTTATATTTACTTTAACGTCTTTATTTTTGCATATATTATTACCAGGAACTGCCAAAACAGTATAGGTATAAGAATATACGCCAGGTCCATTCGCGTCAAACAATTCTTGAAGATTAATATTATGATCTGTGGCAGATGTTAAGCCCGTACCTGTCCAGTTACCTCCTCTATCTCCTCCAATTAGCTGATCAAATAAATCTAAATTGGTATAACCTGCCAAATCTGTAGTTCCGCATAACTCCAAATCTACTGGCCTTCCTATTTTTGGAGCTATATAAATAGTTACTTGTACATTGGTCGACTTTGAGTTAGGAGAACACGCAAGCACCGGTGGCACGGTATAAATGAAGTCAAGTGTCGTTTTGGTTGTATATTGCCCAATCTCTATTGTAGATTCTACAGGCTGACCTGAAGTAGTGGTAAATGTTCCGTTTACATGCGGCCCCATTACCTTACTATCAAAAGCCGTAAAAAGATTAAATAAGCCATTCTCGTTACAAACTGTTGCTTGAGATCCGACTCCAACGTATGCACCAATCGTAATTGTGACTACCGCTTTATTATCGGTACAACCCGAAGTGGCCGGAGCTGTGTAAGTATAGTGATATTCTCCTCCGCTAAGGATAAATTGAGCATTTAAAATACCCGTAGAAGGATTTAGCCCTTTTGAATTATTATCATCTGTCCATGTTCCACCTGGAACTGGAGAACCGCCTAACAAAGAAAATAAATCAACGGATTGATATATTGGATTAGTGACATCACAAATTAATTCATTTACGTTATCATTACCAGCGCATTGTGCGGTTAGTTTTGAAGGAAATGCGGTAAAAAAAATAAAAAACAATACAAAATGTAGGTAGCTAATGTAGTTTTTTGCCATAGATTAATTTTTTGTTAAACATAAGAAAATATTTAACTAAAAAACTAATTTTTAACAAACTTATTTTCACAAAAAACATACATTCCTTCAATACAGAAATATGAAACGCGGTTTTTAAAAATAATTGACCAAAAACTATAATTCAATCTTTTTACAATTCATCTTCTAGTTTAAATCTAAATTTAAGCACCAAACTATTTCGTTCGACTTCAAGATTAATCCATACATCATCTTCTGATTTTAAAAGATTATTTATTTGCTGAAGAGTATATTTATAGGGTTGCGTTTTATTGATACTGACAATAATATCTCCTTTACGCAATCCGCATTTTTCGGCAGCAGAATTTTTACGCACATTCACTATTTCGTAAACAGGCTTAAGCGCAAATTTATATTTAAAATTATTGTCGTTTTTGTCCTTTTCCTGCAGTTCTCCCATTGAAGATGCAACTCGTACGGTTTCTAAATGCACTGTTTCCTGTACCCACTGAAGTCCGTTGTGCTGCACCGTGATTCCGCTTTTATTATATGTAAATGGTTCCCCAAATCTCCCATTTTTTTTAAAGTATAGTTTTTTTCCTTGATAGTCTAAAACAAGTGTAAACCGTTTCAAAACTTCACCTCCAACAGATCCAATACGTCCTGGAACCATCTTAACGTTGCGAACCGACGCAGAATCCGGAAAAGAAACAATTGGTTTTTTAAAATCAAATTCGTCAATAGAAAATTTATCAATTTTAGCACGATGCCCTTCAATGTCACCGCTAAATCCTTTCCCTAAAAAGTCTGGGAAATTTTTATTCGGAAGTTTTATTTTATCATTTTCAAAAATCCAAAATGCATCGCTATTTCCAATATCAATAAGAAGCTTAGCCGGAACTTGCTCATTATTAACTGTAGCTGTTGTCATGATGTATGGTTTCGCTTTTTCTACCGTTATCGGAACCATTTTAAACTTTTTATCTAATTTTTCTTGATACTTAGCGGTTTTCGCCTGAACTATTATTTTCTTTTTCTGATAATTAACTTCAACAAAATTGTTTCTAAAGAATTTATGACCGATAATTCCATTTACTGGAATTCCGATATGAGAAGACAAATTAAAACTTTGATCCAGTATAATAAAAACCATATGATCGTTTGATTTAAGACCATGAGTTTCTAGAATATTTTTTGTCGATTTTAGGCCTTCTATTTCCTCTTCGCTTCCTAAACCGCGGAGTTTGATTTTTACAACATTATTAAAACTAACCTCTCGCTGTTCTTCCATACTAAATAGAATTGTTTCTTCGACGCCCGAATCTAACAGAAAATTTAGCTCGACTCCATTTACTTTTATAGGAATAAAAATAAGGTTGTTAATCAATTTAAAAGGTATTGTAGCCTTAGTTGCATTGTTTTCCAATATGAAATCGCCTTGTCCAAAAAGCAAAAAAGGTAAGAATAACCCAAAAAACAATACTATATATTTTTTCATTGACAATATTTTATTATAAAATTAGTAAATATATTTATTATTGTTACATTTTTGGAAGTACCCTTATTATTTACGTTAAATACGAAAAAAATATGCAAATTTGCACTTCAATAATTTATACTCATGCCGACAATTTCACTCAAGGGAAGAAACATGCCCGAATCTCCGATACGCAAGCTGGCTCCTTTTGCTGATTTAGCAAAGAAAAAAGGACACAAGGTGTATCACTTAAACATTGGTCAACCGGATATCAAGACACCGGAAGTGGCCATCGAGGCGGTAAAAAATATTGATTTAACTCTTATAGAATACAGTCCGTCTGCCGGATATGAAAGCTATAGAAAAAAATTAGCAGAATTTTACCAGCGCCAAAATGTAAACGTTAACACAGAAGACATCATTGTAACAACTGGTGGTTCTGAAGCCTTACTTTTTGCACTGGCCACAATTACAGATCCTGGAGACGAAATCATTATCCCAGAACCTTTTTATGCTAATTATCACGCATTTGCATCTTCAACAAGCGCAACTGTAGTTCCATTGGTTTCTACTATCGAAACTGCTTTTGCCTTACCAAGTATTGAAGAGGTCGAAAAATTAATTACACCAAAAACAAAAGCCATTCTGATTTGCAACCCTGGAAATCCGACTGGATATTTATATTCTGAAGCAGAAATTAAACAACTTGCTGGTTTAATTAAAAAACACGATTTATACTTAATCGCTGACGAGGTGTACCGTGAGTTTTTATATGACGGCGACGATGTGCACTTTTCTGTAATGAATTTAGAAGATGTACAGCAAAATGTAATCATGGTTGATTCTGTTTCTAAACGCTACAGTATGTGCGGAGCAAGAATTGGCTGTTTGGTTACTAAAAATAAAGATGTTTTAGCAACCGTAATGAAATTTGCTCAAGCACGTTTGAGTCCGCCAACAATTGAACAAATTGCCTGCGAAGCTGCGATTGACACACCTCAAAGTTATTTTGACGAAGTAATTGCTGAATATAAAGAACGCCGCAACACGCTGATTGCCGAATTAAACAAAATTGACGGTGTTATTGTAACAAAACCAAAAGGTGCTTTTTATTGTATTGCAGAACTTCCAATAAAAGATTCAGACGATTTTGCACAATGGTTGCTTGAAAGTTACAATTTAAATGGCGAAACGGTAATGATTGCTCCTGCCAAAGGCTTCTATTCGACACCTGGAATGGGACTAAATCAAGTTCGTATTGCTTATGTTTTAAACAAAAAAGATTTGATTACAGCCGTAAACATTCTAAAAGAAGCTTTATTGGTTTACAATAACAGATAATCAATTCATTATAATAGATTTAAAAAGACAATAACGTTTTTCGTTGTTGTCTTTTTTGTTTCTAATAACAGTATTTCTCTTCAAAATTTAAATTATATCCAAAAAGGAGTAATTAAATCCTAAAAACGATAGAAAAGGTTTCCTATTTATTAATTATCTTTACCGCCTTAAAAAGGAATACATATACTAATAGTAGTTTTTAATGATAAACAACGAAGAATTTTTAGACGAAATAGGAGATAATCACTTTAGCAGTAATGCAAAAAATCCTCTAAGAGAAGATGCTTTTGATATAACTGACGAAGAAAAAATAGAAAAAATTAAAAAAGATGTTGAAAGCATTCTGCAAACTCTTGGAATGGATTTGACAGATGACAGCATCAAAGGAACTCCAAACCGAGTTGCAAAAATGTTTGTAAAGGAAATTTTTGGTGGTCTTAACCCAGCAAAACAACCAAAAGCTTCTACTTTTGACAACAATTATAAATATGGCGAAATGCTTGTAGAAAAAAACATTACCGTTTATTCTACTTGCGAACACCATTTACTGCCAATTATTGGACGTGCTCACGTGGCTTATATCTCAAGCGGACGTGTGATTGGTTTATCAAAAATGAATCGTATCGTTGAGTATTATGCTAAAAGACCTCAAGTACAGGAGCGTCTTACAATGCAGATTGTTCAAGAATTACAAAAAGCTTTAGGAACAGAAGATGTTGCTTGCGTTATCGATGCAAAACACCTTTGTGTAAACTCTCGCGGTATTAAAGATATCGAAAGCAGTACAGTAACTTCTGAGTTCGGCGGAAAATTCAAAGATCCTCAAACGAAAAGAGAATTCTTAGACTATATTAAACTAGACACTCAATTTTAGTTTAATCGATAAATCGTTAATTTGTTTAATTGTTTAATCGTTAAACTTAATTTTCGGTTAAACGATTAAACAAACTAACAATAAACAAAAAAATGTACATTTTTTCTTTTGAGAAGCTTGAAGTGTGGCAAAATGCAAGAATGTTAATTTTGGATATTTATAAATTAACTAGTAAATTTCCGTCAAATGAATTATTCGGAATAACATCTCAAATAAAAAGAAGTGCATCTTCGATTGCAACAAATATTGCTGAAGGAACTTCAAGAAATACAAGCAAGGACAAAGCTCATTTTTTAACAATATCGTATTCATCTGCAATGGAAACTTTAAATCATTTAATTATCTCTAAGGATTTAAATTATGTTTCGGAGTTAGAATATACGACATCACGAGAAAAAATTGAAAAAATTTGCAATCAAATAAATAATCTAAAAAAATATTATCTTTCACAAGAATAATCCGTTCAGTACGATTAAACAAATAAACGATTAAACGGTTAAACATAAATTTTATGCCATTATATACAACGCAACCGCTCAAAATATACAATTCGCTTTCTGGCGAAAAAGAAGATTTCAAACCCATCCATGATGGAAATGTTGGAATGTATGTTTGTGGACCTACCGTATATAGTAATGTCCATTTAGGAAACGTAAGAACTTTTATGTCTTTTGACGTAATCTTCAGATATTTTCTGCATTTGGATTATAAAGTTCGATATGTTCGAAATATTACCGATGTTGGGCATATCGTAGATGATGTGGATGAAGGTGAAGATAAAATTGCTAAAAAAGCACGTTTGGAGCAATTGGAACCAATGGAAGTTGTACAGCGCTATACTGTAGATTTTCATAATATTCTAAAAGCGTTCAACTTTTTACCGCCAAGCATTGAACCTACAGCGACAGGCCATATTATTGAGCAAATCGAAATTATTAAAAAAATCATAGATAAAGGCATCGGTTATGTTGCCAATGGATCTGTATATTTTGATGTTGTAAAATACAACGAAACCAATAATTACGGCATCTTAAGCGGTAGAAATATCGACGATATGTTGGCAAATACGCGTGATCTTGACGGACAATCTGACAAGAGAAACCCACAAGATTTTGCATTATGGAAAAAAGCCGAGCCGGAACATATCATGAGATGGCCTTCTCCTTGGAGCGATGGTTTTCCTGGATGGCATTTGGAATGTACTGCAATGAGTACTAAATACCTTGGCAACCATTTTGACATTCACGGAGGTGGAATGGATTTAAAATTTCCACACCACGAATGTGAAATCGCTCAAAACGAAGCTTGCACTGGTCAGGCTCCAGTAAATTATTGGATGCACGCCAACATGCTTACCCTAAACGGAAAGAAAATGGCAAAATCGACTGGAAATAATATTCTTCCAGGCGAAATTCTTAGCGGAGACAACAACATCTTAAGCAAACCATTTTCTGCTTCAGTGACGCGTTTTTTCATGCTTCAAGCACACTACAGAAGTATTTTGGATTTTTCTGATGATGCAATTGTAGCTGCCGAAAAAGGATACAAAAGATTAATGGAAGCACTTGATGCTTTACCGAATATTACTGCAGGAAGTTCCAGTTCAATAGATTTCGGAGCATGGAAACAACTTTGCTACGATGCAATGAATGATGATTTCAATACGCCAATTTTAATTGCGCAATTGTTTGAAGCTGTTCGTTATATCAATCTATTAAAAGATGGTAAAGAAACTATTTCTAGTGAAGATTTAGTTGATTTCAAAACAGCGGTAAACGCTTTCGTATATGACGTTTTAGGACTTAATGATGACAAAGCAGCTGATGCTGATAGCGATAAATTGGAAGGTGTAGTAAATATGCTTATTGGCATGAGAAATCAAGCTAGAGCAGATAAAAACTTTGCGCTTTCTGACCAGATTCGCGATCAACTAATTGCTTTAGGAATTCAGCTTAAAGACGGAAAAGAAGGAACTACTTTTAGCATACAATAAAAAAAGTGGTCAGTGTTAAGTGTTTTAGCGTTCAGATTCAAACTTTGAACTGACAGCACACTAAAAACTGAATACTGACCACTATAAACTAACTTATACAAAAAAATATGTTTTCAAAAATTCTAATATATCCATTTGTATTGTTAGTCCGTTTTTATCAGACTGCCATTTCACCATTTACACCTGCATCCTGCAGATTTGAGCCAACTTGTTCGACTTATATGATTCAGGCACTACAAATTCACGGACTGTTTTATGGCGGATATTTAGGCATTAAACGTATCTTGAGTTGTCATCCTTGGGGAAGAACCGGTTACGATCCTGTACCAGAAAAGAAATGCAACCACAAACATTAACTTTTTAGAAAGCGGTACTTTACATTAAATATTTATTTTTACAGCTATATAAAAACATTTATACATGACACACGCCTTAAATTTAGTTTGGAATCCTTCTGAGGGAATCAACTTAGGATTTTTTATGATTCGCTATTACAGCTTAATGTTTGTAATTGCTTTTGGTTTAGGATGGTTCTTAATGAAAAAGATTTTCGAAAGAGAAAATGAATCAATTGAAAAACTAGATTCTTTGTTTGTTTGGACTGTTCTAGCAACCTTGATTGGAGCACGTTTAGGTCATGTTTTCTTTTATGATTGGGAATATTTCAGAAATCATTTACTTGAAATTTTCCTGCCATTTAAATTCGAGCCTGAGTTTCAATTCACAGGTTTCCAAGGATTAGCAAGTCACGGAGCTGCAATTGCAATTATTATTGCAATGTACTACTATAGCAAAAAAATACTAAAACGCTCTTTATTATGGATATTAGACCGTGTAGTAATTCCTGTTGCAAGCGGTGCTATTTTTGTGCGTTTAGGAAACTTCTTCAACTCTGAAATTATTGGTCATGAAACTAATTCTGCATTCGGAATTCGATTTCTTCATGATACATTCAGCAAAGCCGAAGCAGTGCAGAAAACGGGAATCGCAGACCCGAAAGAAGCCTATACCGCAATTGCAACCGATCCAAAATTTGCAACATTATTAGCAGAAGTTCCATCAAGACATCCAACCCAATTATATGAAGCTTTCTGTTACGTATTTGTATTCGCTATTTTATTCTTTTTATACTGGAGAACAAATGCAAGACTTAAATCTGGTCTTTTATTCGGACTATTTTTAGTGTTATTATTTGCTGTTCGTTTCGTTGTAGAATTTGTAAAAGAAAGCCAAGGAGGTTTTGAAAGCGAATTAGGTTTATTTTCGACAGGACAATGGTTAAGCATACCCTTTATCATTATTGGACTTTTCTTTATCATAAGAGCTCAGAGAAATCCTTTAGCTGAAGCATAAAATCAATTACTCTACATAAAGAAGCCCAATATCGTACGTATTGGGCTTCTTCTTTTTATAATTGATAAGATATACCAAATTCAATATTCTTTGTATTATAGCCTGCATTACTGCTTCCTAATCCAGCATTAGAAACATGTCTTATACTTGGACGAATATCAAACTGAAATTTATTACAACTTGCAGTGAAACCGACCGCTAAAACATCGGCAAAAGCAAAACCTTTAGAAATTCGCTCTGTTTCTGTATCTGTAATCATAGGACCAATACTGCCTAAAACATAAAAAGAACAAACTTCACCTATAGGTTTACGAATCAAAAAACCACAATTAAGCACATATTCGCGAACATCTTTTAAGCGGGTATATTCATCTCTTTTTTCCTGATAGTTTGGTGTTTCAGGCTTTACAAAATAGAAATTCAATAATTGATGCTCAGCAAAATTAACCTCCGGCTGAACTAAAATCTGATACTGAAAATGCTTTGTTTCCTTTATTTTGTAATATAGCTGAACTTTATAAAAGTGGTTTGTAAATGTATAGTTTCTATTACTAAATTCACTTCCAAAACCATAATTAAAACCTAAAGAAAAATTTGAATCATCTTTCTGGGCAGTGCTTTTTACAGCTATAAGAAACAATAAAACTAAAAGTAATTTTCTTGTCATAAATCTTTTTAAAATTCTATTTAAATATAGCATAAAAAAAAGATCCAGCTTTCGCTGGATCTTTTTTTTATATAATTAAAACAGTAATTATGCTTTATTATGTTTGTCTTCGATTGTGTGTTTCTCATCACTAGAAATCGTATCAACCAATACAGGAGTAGCGATAAATAATGAAGAGTAAGTACCAACGATAATACCGATTAACATTGCGAAGATAAATCCTCTGATAGATTCTCCACCGAAGATAAACATCGTTAATAATACGATAATCATCATTAATGAAGTATTCAATGTTCTTGATAATGTAGTATTAATAGAAGCGTTTACGATATCTTCGAAACTTCCTTTACGGTTTCCGATGATAAACTCTCTCACCCTGTCAAATACAATTACCGTATCGTTCATAGAGTAACCAATTACAGTCAAGATCGCAGCGATAAAGTGCTGATCCATTTCCATGTGGAATGGCATGAATTTGTAGCATAAAGAGTAAATTCCTAATACAAAGATTACGTCGTGCGCAACAGCTGCAATCGCACCTAATGAATACTGCCATTTACGGAAAGACACCATTAAGTATAAGAAAATAACTGCCATCGCACCAAGAACTGCCCAGTATGAGTTAGTTTTAATATCCTCAGAGATAGAAGCCCCAACTTTAGAAGCTTGCAAAACACCAACTTTTTTACCGTCGAAAGAGTTAATGAATTTCTCGTAAGAAGTATTCGGGAAATATTTTTGTAAAGAAGCATATAATTTTTGATTCACTTCTTCATCAATAGCTACACCATCTTCTTTAATTTTATATTTAGTAGTGATTTTCAATTGATCATCATCTCCTAAAATTTTAGCCTCAACCGGAGTACCGAAAGCTGCAGATAATTCATCTGAAACAGCAGTTGCATCAACTGGTTTTTCAAATTTAACTTGGAAAGTTCTACCTCCAACAAAATCAACACCTTCATCTAAACCATTAATAAAGAAAATAGAAGTTAAACTTACTACTGTTACAATAGAAGAGAAGATATAAGTGAATTTTTTCACTTTGATAAAATCAAAGTGGAAATTAGTAAACCAGTTTTTAGTAATATTTGTAGAGAAAGTTAAATCCCCTTTTCCTGCAATGTTTCTATCAATAAAGATTCTAGCAATAAAGATTGATGTAAACAATGAAGTTACGATACCAATTAACAATGTTAACGCGAAACCTTTAATAGGACCTGTTCCAAAAATAAACAAGATCGCTCCAGTTAAAACGTGAGTAACGTTAGCATCGATAATAGAACGCATTGCACCATGCCATCCGTAAGAAGCCGCAACTGCTTCAGAAAGTGATTTACCTTCACGCAATTCCTCTTTCGCTCTTTCGTAGATAATAATGTTCGCATCTACCGCTGTACCTAATGTAAGTACGATACCTGCAATACCCGGCAATGTTAATACAAAACCAAAACTTGCCATAATTCCGAATAAGAATAGTAAGTTCAATAATAAAGCAAGATTTGCATACCAACCTGCTTTACCGTAATAGAATACCATCCAAACACAAACTAATAAGAAACCTAATACAGAAGAGATTGTACCTGCATCAATAGCCGCTTGCCCTAAAGATGGACCAACAACAGTTGACTGGATAATATCTGCAGAAGCTGGTAATTTACCTGCATTTAATACGTTTGCTAAATCTTTAGTTTCAGCTACATCAAATGAACCTGTAATCTCAGATCTTCCTCCAGCAATAGGACCGCTTGTTACACCTGGAGCAGAATATACGATATCATCTAATACAATAGCAATGTAGCTTTTTTGAGCAAAAGCTCTTCCTGTTAACTCTTCCCAAACTTTAGCACCTTGGCTGTTCATCTGCATAGAAACTGCAGGTTTACCCATTTGGTCAAAAGTATCTTTTGCATCAGTTACAACACCGCCACTCATAGCTGGGTTATTGTCTCTGTTTCCTTTTAATGCATATAATTCTACAACTTCAATATCAGCTGCGCTTTTTACATCTTTAGCTTTAGGGTCTTTTATAGTTGTTGGCTTGCTCCATACAAATTTTGCATAGTGTTGGTCAGCACCCAATAAAACTCTAATTTCTGGTCTTTTAAAATATTCGTTGATAGTAGCAGTATCTTTAGGAGCAAAGTATCCTAAAACTGGTCCGCCACCATTACCAATTATTTTATCAAATAAAGGATTGTTTCCTTTTTTAACATCTGAAGAATCTTTAGCATCTGTTAATAATGCATTCAAAGAATCTTTAACAACTGTTTTAGTTTCAGTCTTTTTAACTTCAGTTTTCTTTAAAGCCTCATTAGCAGAAACTAAGAAATTACCAATTTCTTCAATTTTAAAAGTTTCCCAGAACTCTAATTGCGCTTTTCCTCCTAATAATTTTTTAATTCTATCAACATCCTTAGCACCTGGAAGCTCTACTAAGATTCTTCCTGTTTCTCCTAATTTTTGGATGTTTGGCTGTGTAACACCAAATTTGTCGATACGCTCTCTTAATACTTTAAAAGCACTTTCTACAGACTCATCAACTTTTCTTTTGATAACTTTTTGAACTTGTGCATCAGACATTTGAAAGTCTACTCCACCTTCTCCTTGAAGGCTTCTGTTAGCGAAAATATCTGGAGATGCCAATTTTACAGAACCTTTTGAATTTGCTTCAAAAGCTTCAAAAAACTTATTTAAATACGTTTTGTTTCCTTCTAAATTTGCAGATGCATCAGCTAATGATTTATTAAAAACTGGATTTTTAGAATTATTAGCCAAACCTTTTAATACATCTTTAATAGAAATTTGAAGAATCACGTTGATTCCTCCTTCTAAGTCAAGACCTTTATTAAGTTGTTTGTTTTTCACTTCGTTGTAAGTGAAATCAGTAAAACCAAGGTTTAATACTTTTTCTTTACCAATAGAATCTAAATATTTCAGCTCTTTATCAGGATTATCTCCTGCAAAAGCTTTAGCTTCACTTTTGACGCCATTTGCCACAAAAGTGAATGATAGTTGGTAAATACTTACCAATGCAAATAGAATTGCGAAAAATTTAATAAGTCCTTTATTCTGCATTATTACTAAAAATTAATTATGTTTTATTTTTGTTTTTGTTTTAAACTCCCATAAAATAAGCCCTGACATGATTTTTTAAAACAAAAAAACGAGATCACGAATTACCAATTTTTTTTTAAACCGAGCAAATATATAATTAACGAAAATATTAACCAATTTATTTATTAATTAATCTCAAAAAAAAAGCTGCAAAAGTGCAGCTTTTTTTCTTTTTTGCCGTTTTTATTATACTAAAATCGTTTTTAGGGCATCATTCATACTACGAACTGCATCTGCACTTTTAGCAAATAAAGCCTTTTCCTGATCGTTTAAGTTTATATCTAGAATTTCTTCGACACCGTTTTTACCAATTATACACGGCACTCCTATGCAGATATCATTTTGACCATATTCTCCTTCAACAAAAACAGAACATGCAATCATTTTTTTCTGATCGTTCAAAATACTGTCTACCAAATAAGCTACAGAAGCTCCTGGTGCATACCAAGCTGAAGTTCCTAGAAGACCTGTAAGAGTCGCTCCTCCTACCATTGTATCTGCAGCAACTTTTTGCAACACTTCTTCTGAAAGAAACTCCGATACCGGAATTCCGTTATAAGATGCTAAACGTGTTAACGGAATCATAGTTGTATCTCCATGACCTCCAATTACCATTGCCGAAATATCATTTGCTGGCTTATCTAGAGCTAAGGAAAGATATGTTCTAAAACGAGAACTATCTAAAGCACCTCCCATACCTATAATTCTATTTTTTGGAAGACCTGTAGCTTTTAAAGCCAAATACGTCATCGTGTCCATTGGGTTGGAAACTACAACAATTATAGTGTTTGGAGAATATTTCAGTACATTTTCGGCAACTGTTTTTACAATGCCTGCATTTATACCTATCAATTCTTCTCTTGTCATTCCTGGTTTTCTCGGAATTCCTGATGTAATTACTACTACATCGCTTCCTGCAGTTTTAGAATAATCGTTGGTAACGCCAGATACTTTAGTATTAAAACCAGTATTTGTCGCACATTGTGTAATATCCAATGCTTTACCTTCGGCAAAACCTTCTTTAATATCCAACAACACTACTTCGCTAGCAATTCCTCTATAAGAAATAACATCTGCACATGTAGCTCCAACATTTCCTGCTCCTACAATGGTAACTTTCATATTTTTTACTTTATCGGTTATTAATTTTGTCTATTCTTCAAAAAGACAATTCGTTTAATTGTCTAGTAAATTTAAACAATTAAACGAATTGGAATTATTAAATTTTCATTTTATGCATCAATATTTGCATAAACTGCATTTTTCTCGATAAATTCTCTACGAGGCGGTACCTCATCCCCCATTAACATAGAGAAAACTTGATCAGCTTCTGCAAGACTATCAATATTTACTTGGCGTAGAGTTCTGAAATTCGGATCCATTGTAGTTTCCCATAATTGCTCCGCGTTCATCTCTCCAAGACCTTTATAACGCTGAATATTGGCACTCCCCCCCATTCTTTCGTTAGCCTGATCACGCTGAACATCATTCCATGCGTATTCTTTCTTATTTCCTTTCTTAACTAAATATAAAGGCGGTGCAGCAATGTAAACGTGACCTTCTTCAATAAGCTCTTTCATGAAACGGAAGAAGAACGTTAATATTAAGGTAGAAATGTGGCTACCATCGACATCGGCATCACACATGATGATTACTTTGTGATATCTTAGTTTTTCAAGATTTAATGCTTTACTGTCTTCTGCAGTTCCTACTGTAACTCCTAATGCAGTAAAAATATTTCTAATCTCTTCGTTTTCGAATACTTTATGATGCATCGCTTTTTCAACGTTCAAGATTTTACCACGTAATGGCAGAATCGCTTGAAAGTTACGATCACGTCCTTGTTTTGCCGTTCCACCAGCCGAATCTCCCTCGACAAGGTAAACCTCACATCTTGCTGGATCTTGCTCCGAACAGTCAGATAATTTCCCTGGCAATCCGCCACCGCCCATAACGGTTTTACGCTGTACCATTTCACGCGCTTTTTTCGCTGCGTGACGCGCTTGAGCTGCTAAGATTACTTTTTGGATAATCAATTTTGCATCATTTGGATTTTCTTCCAAATAATTCTCCAACATTTCTCCAACCGCTTGAGAAACTGGAGAAACTACTTCTCTATTTCCAAGCTTAGTTTTCGTTTGTCCTTCAAACTGAGGTTCAGATACTTTTACCGAAATAATTGCCGTTAATCCTTCACGGAAGTCATCTCCAGCAATTTCGAATTTTAATTTATCCAATAAACCAGAAGCATCTGCATATTTTTTAAGCGTTCTTGTCAAACCACTTCTAAAACCTTGTAAATGCGTTCCCCCCTCGTGCGTATTGATATTATTTACATAAGAGAAAATATTCTCTGTATAACTTGTATTGTAAATTAAGGCAACCTCAACAGGAATTTCACCTTTATCATTATCCATACTGATAACATGAGAAACAATTGGCTCACGGTTACCATCTAAATAACGAATATATTCTTTAAGCCCTTCATCAGAATGGAATACTTCACTTTTAAATTCTCCTTTTTCATCAACTTCTCTCTTATCTGTAAAAGTAATTGTGATTCCTTTATTTAAGAAAGAAAGCTCACGCATACGAGCTGAAAGCGTATCGTATGAAAACTCAGTAGTTTGAGTAAAGATGGTATCGTCTGGGTAAAAAGTCTGGCGTGTACCTCTTTTATCTGTTTCTCCGATTTGTTTTACTGGATACAAAGATTTTCCTCTTTCGTATTCTTGCTCGTAAATCTTACCTTCTCTAAATACAGTAGATTTCATGTGAACAGAAAGGGCATTTACAACCGAAACCCCAACCCCGTGTAAACCTCCAGAAACTTTATATGAATCTTTGTCGAATTTACCTCCGGCTCCAATTTTTGTCATTACAACCTCAAGAGCAGAAACTCCTTCTTTTTTATGTAAATCTACTGGAATACCACGTCCGTTATCTTCAACCGTAACAGAACCATCTTCGTTTATTGAGACACCAATAGTATCACAATGCCCTCCCATGGCCTCATCAATAGAGTTATCAACAACCTCATAAACTAAATGATGCAGTCCTCGAACTCCTACATCTCCAATATACATTGATGGACGCATTCTTACGTGCTCCATTCCTTCTAATGCCTGAATACTATCTGCTGAATAATTGTTCTTCTTGATTTCTTCGCTCATATAATTTATTCTAAAATGTATTTATTGTCTAACACGCAAATATATGAAATCGCAAGCTATATACCCATTAAAATACGACTTAAAGCACTTAAGTTATTAACACAATTGTCTGAAAAACCAAAAAATAAATCCAAAAATGAGTTTAAATTCCAAATTTTTGAAAATCCCACAATTTTAAATATCAAATTCCAATTTTGAAAATCCAAATTCCAAATCTCGAACTCCAAATCTCAACCTGAAATACCGAATCAAATTTTTAAAATCAGTCTAATATGTTAAAATTAAAAAAACCGAAATGACATTAAAATTCATTTCGGTTTCCTTATATTCAGTTCCAACTTGGAATTTGGAATTTATTTTTTTTTTGAATTCTCCCTCTTGGTTTTGGAATTTGGAATTTGGAATTTAAGAAAATTGGAATTTCACTTCTTAAGCAATAACACTAGTCTTCACTGGTTCAAAATTACCGTTTAAATGGGCCGCATTTGCTCTTCCACTTGGATCAAGGTTTTCTTGCCATTTTGGAATCCATTTACGAACAGTTTGCGCTGCGCTGACCTGTGGATAGAATTTATGAAAAATAGATCTGTATAAATATGCTTCTTTAGTCGTTGGCGAGTTATATGGAAATTCCGCACTTGCTCCAAATAATTGCTCATCTGTAACCTGTGACGCACAATACTCTATTAATTCATCAACCCAATTATAGCCTACCCCGTCAGAAAACTGTTCTTTTTGTCTCCACAAAACTTCCGAAGGCAAATAAGGATCTTCTGGAGTATCAAACGCTTTTCTTAAAATATACTTTTCAACGCCATCATATGATTTAGGCTGTTTTTCTTCTGTTTTAATTCGAATAGCAACATCTAAAAATTCTGTATCCAAAAACGGAATTCGAACTTCTAAACCATTTGCCATTGTCGTTTTATCTGCGCGAAGTAAATCGGCCGTAAACAGCTTCTGAACTCTTTCTATTGTTTCATCTTGAAATTCTTCTTCTGACGGTGCATTTCTAAAGTACAAATGTCCTCCAAAAACCTCATCTGCCCCTTCTCCTGATAAGATTACTTTTATGCCCTGATCGGCAATTGCTTTAGAAAGCAGATACATTGGAACACCCGAACGTACAGAAATAATATCATACGTTTCAATATGATAGATTACTTTTTCTAAAACTTTAACTCCTTCTTCTACAGAAAAATGTATTTCGTGATGTTCTGTTCCTAAAAATTCCGCAGCCTTTCTAGCCGAAATATTATCTGGCGCATCAGCATCTAACCCAATAGAAAACGAATGCAATTTCTGTCCTTTTTCTTTTAATAATCTTGAAGTAATAGCCGAAATCAAAGAAGTATCCAAACCTCCTGACAGCACAACCCCTAGAGGAACTTCTGCCAATAAGCGCTTACGTGTTGCTTGAATAAGACTTTCACGAATTAGCCCTAAATCTAATGCCTGATTTGCATTTTTATGATCTTCGTATTCTGGATGATAGTATTTTACGAAACCTGTTTTTGCAGTGTAATAATGCCCTGGAGGAAAAGTAGAAAACGATTTGCACTGATCTGCAATAGCTTTCATTTCTGATGAAAAATAGATTCGTCCTCTTTCATCTAAACCATAATATAGCGGTTTTACCCCTATTGGATCACGACCTGCAATATATTTATCACCGTCAATAACCACAAAAGCAAAATCTCCGTCTAGTTTATTACAGAAATCATATCCAAATTCCTCATAAAGATGTACAATCACTTCTGAATCTGATTCTGTTCTAAAAGTATGATGCTGCAAAACTGTATTTTTCAGTTCCTGATAATTATAAATTTCGCCATCATGTACCATCCAAGCTTTATCAGTTCCTTGAATTGGCTGTCTACCCGAATTAAGATCGATAATCGATAAACTCTCATGACAAAGTATACTACCATTTTCCATAATGCGAACATCACTTTCATCAGGACCACGATGTAACATTCTTTCAGAAAGTTCTTTTACAAGTTTCGGGTCTTTTCCTTTACCAATTACGGCCAACAATCCAGACATAATATTCTATTTTTTTATTTTATTTTTCATTATTGCTCAACCGTGAAGCGAACATTAAAAAATCATTAAAATTTTCGACTGAAAGCAAAACTAAATATTAATTTTCGCTTTCCATTATTAAATTCGTTAAAATATCAAGTGTTTAACAATAATACTGCAGACACCAAATATATTAAAAGAAAATCAATTAATAGCTCGCCTCCTTGGAGTCAACGAGAAATTCACGGCAGTAAATTACTTTAGACAAGAAAAACGCTCTCGACAGAGAACGTTTTTCCTAAAAAATATATACTAATTCTAAAAATTAAACTCGTATTATGCTTTAACGTAGGCATCATCGTGAACGCTTGAAACCGCTCTTCCAGATGGATCGTTCATGTTTTTGAAAGCTTCATCCCATTCCAAAGCAATTTTTGTACTACAAGCCACACTTGCCTCCTGAGGCACACATAATGCCGCCGCATCACTTGGGAAATGTTCTGTAAAAATAGAACGATAGTAATATTCTTCTTTTGAAGTTGGAGTTTGTAACGGAAATTTAAACCTAGCATTTGCTAATTGCTCATCCGAAACTTCTCTTGCCACTACTTCTTTCAAAGTATCAATCCAGCTGTATCCTACTCCATCAGAAAATTGCTCTTTTTGTCTCCATGCCACACTTTCTGGAAGCATGTCTTCAAAAGCTTTACGAACAACCCATTTTTCCATCGGATGTTCTTTGTTGATCATTTTATCTTGTGGGTTGATGCGCATTGCAACATCCATAAATTCTTTATCTAAGAATGGTACACGACCTTCGATTCCCCAAGCTGCTAAACTTTTGTTTGCACGCAAACAATCGTACATATGAAGTTTTCCTAATTTACGAACGTTTTCTTCGTGAAATTCTCTTGCGTTTGGCGCTTTGTGGAAATATAAATATCCTCCAAACAACTCATCTGCTCCTTCTCCTGAAAGAACCATTTTGATTCCCATAGATTTGATCACTCTTGCCATTAACCACATTGGAGTTGAAGCTCTAACGGTAGTTACATCATATGTTTCTAAGTTGTAAATTACATCACGAACTGCATCTAAACCTTCTTGAATAGTGAATTTAATTTCGTGGTGAATAGTCCCAATATGATCTGCCACCTTTCTAGCTGCTGCTAAATCTGGCGAACCTTCTAAACCAACCGAGAAAGAGTGCAATTGTGGGTACCAAGCATCTGTAGTATCATCTGACTCAATTCTTTTTTGAGCGAATTTTTTAGCTACAGCTGAAGTAATAGAAGAATCTAAACCTCCAGAAAGTAAAACTCCGTAAGGAACATCACTCATTAATTGTCTGTGAACCGCAGCTTCCAATGCTTTTCTGATTTCTGGAATACTTGTCTCGTTATCTTTTACCGCATCATACTCTGTCCAGTCTCTTTTGTACCATTGTACAAATTCTCCGTCTTTGCTTGACAAATAGTGTCCCGGAGGAAATAATTCGATTTTTGTACAATATCCTTCAAGAGCTTTTAACTCAGAAGCAACATAAAAAGTTCCGTGCTGATCCCAACCAATATACAATGGAATAATTCCCATGTGATCACGAGCTACGAAATACTCGTCTTTATCAACATCATAAATTGCAAAACCGAAGATTCCGTTTAGTTCATCTACAAAGCTTACTCCTTTTTCTTTATATAAAGCTAAAATAACCTCACAGTCACTTTCAGTTTGAAAGTTATATTTTCCTTCAAATTGTTTACGTAAATCTCTGTGATTGTAAATCTCACCATTTGCAGCCAAAACCAATTTTTTATCTTCTGTAAATAAAGGTTGTTTTCCTGAAGCTGGATCTACAATAGCCAAACGCTCGTGAGAAAGAATCGCTTTATCATTGCTGTAAATTCCGCTCCAGTCTGGTCCGCGGTGACGAATGATTTTTGACATTTCTAATACTTGAGGTCTTAACGCTTCGGCTTTTTGTTTAAGATCAAAGGCACATACAATTCCACACATAATTTTATATTTTAATTCCTTAAATTTTAATTTGATAGGGCAAAGATGGAATATTAGTTACAATTGAAAAACACAAGTATTGATTTCAGTTACAATTTATAATCATAATTTTATTTTTACATATAAAATGTAAAATTTATAAGTAAAAACAAGCTCAAAACTTGAAAATTTTAATTTTGGCTAGAAAACTGGTTGAAAATTGAAAGTTTAAACCCGTTTTTTGAATTAATTTTTGAGTTATTCCATTACTGATGAAAGATTCGTAAAGAAGAAACTAAAAGTTGTTCTGGAATTATAATTTGTACAATCATTAGCCAACTGTTTATTATTTCATTCCCGAAGCTTCGGGAATGAAATCTTCGCAGTAACTCTACAATAACATTAAAACATAGCCCATGGTTTTAACCACGGGACGCAATACATACAATACGTTTCCCGTGGTTAAAACCACGGGCTATTTTTAATAAAAGGAAAAGATTCACAATATATACAATATAGTTGCTAGAGATTTGCTTCGCCAATTCGCTATCGCTCAGGTTTTTTTCCTCGAAATGACAAACTGTGTGGAATTACTTTATGTCTAATCTTTAGAGAACTTTGTCAAAGTTTCAAACTTTGACAAAGTAGTCCAAGTCTACTTTAGATTACTCAACGCTTTGAATAGTATAATGCGTCTTATTTATTTCAAACTGAAACCCAACCTTATTTCCCATTAAATGATTTCCTAGGGGAGATTGCGGAGAAAGTGCAATCACATTAATTCCGTCAATTGTTATTTTAGGAAGTGCAACACTCACATACAAATAGATTCCGTTTGCTTTAACTAAACTTCCTAAAACTATATTTTCAGTAGTTTTAAGTGGATCTATTTTGTCCAAAATTGCTTTTTGTTCTATCGCTTCTTTTAGTTTAGTAGTCAGTTTTTCCTGTTCGATATGCATCATTGACAAGGCCGTTTCGTGTTTATCTCCGGCAGAACCTTTGGCATCGTTTTTTGAATCTTCTGTCAGATTTGAAATCATGTCTCTAAAAACATCTATTCGGTCCTGAACCATCTGGGTGGAATGGGAATATATTTTTTCTTTGAAAGTCATTTTTTTTTGAGGTACTGAGGTTCTAAGTTACAAAGATGCAAAGGTTTTTCTTTTATTAAAAAAAAACAGCCACGAATTCACGAATCTACTCCAAAAAATTCATGAGTTCATGGCTGAAAAAAAAAGGCACATTCATGTAAAATGTTTTTGTGCCTAGGTATCTTTATGGCAAAGATCTCTTAAAAATCAAATTTATAATTTGCACCTCCTAAAACTTGGAATCCTTGTACAGGATAATTCATCCATTTTTGGTACGCTTGATTTCCAATATTGTTCGCTTTTAAGAAAAACGTTAAACGCTCGCTGAATTTATACCCAACGTGAGCATTGGCGTCAAAATAACTTTTTAAAGTAATTGGTGTAGTATCAATTCCTAAAGAAGTATTTGCCTGCATATCTTTTCTTTCACCCACATAAAACACATTCAATCCTGCATACCACTGCTTAGTAATAGTAACGTCTAAAGTTGAACTTAATTTCATTGTTGGCAAATTCCATGCTTCAACAACGTTATCTGTATTGTAACTATTAAAAGTTCCGTTGATCCCGAAAGTTACATTTTGAGAGAAATCAGCTTTTAATTCTGCATAAAAACGTAACGTTCTAATGTCTTCATAAACCACTCCAAAAGAGTTTCCAAAAGCATAATCTTCATTCGTAATCACTTCTGTATAATCATTAGCTTTAAATAATGCTTTGTCTTTTTCATTTAAGTACGAACCTGTCAAATTATAGTTTACATTGTTTGCCAATTTCCCTTTTAGACCAGCAAAAACATTATATTGTGTACTTGACGGACGCATATTTAAAGTCGGTGATAGAAACGGATTTTCGGTGACAAAATCGGCGTAAGAATTCTGCTTTAAACCTCCATCTACCCCTGTATAAAAAATCATTAAATCTCCAACCAGTTTGTATGAAGCATTTACCTTCGGATACAAATAGAATTTATTCCCACTATTTTCTGTATCTCCACTGTAGAAAACTCCTGCTCCTAATTCTAAAGCCCAATCGTTTTCATGAATCACAAAACTTGGCTCGATTCCTACATTCGTAAAACCATATTTTACAGCTTCTGTATTGTTTTGCAAATAATTATTCTTAAAAGAACCGCTTACGTGATCTACAATTACATTGGTTTTAATTTCCTGATCCATTACATCAACTGTAAAAGTTGGCTTTACAAAAAATCTGTTTTCTGATGAAGAATAACTGTCTGAAAAATGGGTGAATTTTGCTGCAAGATTGCTAAAAATGCTTTCTGTAAATTCGGCATTTCCGCCCAACCAAATCGTATTATAAGAATGATCCGGATTGATGCTGTTTACTAAATCATAGCGCTGATCTGGAATTGTAGAACCAAAGTCAGCTGGAAGTCCGTACCAATTGTAAATCTGATTTTGATATCCTAAATCTACATTCCAGTTGTTATCTCTATTATTCTGACCGTAACCTACATTAATTGCCGTATCGTAAAATTCATCATTCAATTCCACATCTTTAATACCTCCCTGAGAAGAATGATGGCGAAACATTCCTGCTACATAATCGTTATTTCCTAAATCCTGATTTACAAATAATTCTGCATTTAAAGTGCTGTAATTTCCAACACCCAAAGTTGCGTAGTTATTAAACAATCTTTCTTTTTTAGCTTTCTCAACCCCTTCTGCTTTTCCTTTTGAAGGAGTAAAAGTCGATGCTACAGGAACAGACAAAATACTGTATTTAATAACTTCTTTCGGCTGATTGCCACTGTCGTCAAGCGAAGGCGTTTCTTTTACTTTAAAAGCATCTGAAATAGTTGGCGAATAAGGCTTTACAACGTTTACAGTTTCCGTTCCTATACTTTCATTTTTCTTCTGCGCAAACGAAAATTGACCTACAAACAATACGAGTAAAACGATAATTTTATACTGGCAATTTAATTTCATATTTCTTCTTTTTAAGAGTATAGAGAAAAGAGTATAGAAAATAGACTTATGCTATTTCTTATTTCTTACACTAAAAACCCTTTGTTCTCTTTCTATATTCTAAAATCTTTTTCTTTGTTCTATTTTCTATATTCTCACTTAAGCTTCCCAATCACCTTTAGCCACAAACTGAGCTTTACCTCCTATTCTAATATCAAACAAATCTCCACTTAGTTTTCCGTTAAAATAAATTTCAGATGGGCGGCCTATGTAATCTCCTTGATGATTAGTCAATTCCAATTCAGGTTTATGATATTTTAATAAAAAAGCCTGTAAACAAGTACTGGCACTTCCTGTCGCAGCATCTTCTACCAATTGATTATGCTCTACACACAACATTCGGCTAAACAGTTTTTCTCCTTCTAAATAATAAAAGTATAAACCTCTATGATCTGTTTTGCAATGTTGTTTCATCCATTCATCAGCTTTATCTTTATCCAGAACCAAATTTTCAAGAGCTCTTTTACTGCTTAATCCAACCATAACAAAAGCGCTTCCGGTTGTAACTTCCTGAATTGGAAATTGATTTTCGAAATCACTCACTTGCAGATTACTGAAAAAGGTAAAATCTACTTTAGAAAAAGTATCCCAAAACTTTGGCTGCGCCGCTTTCAACCAGATCAAATCATCTGATTTAGAAATTGCAATTGGCCCAATCGGAACCTCTAATTTTATTTCGTTAGGCGAATTTTCAAAGATCTTATTCATCAGAACCCAAGAAGTTCCAATGATCGGATGTCCCGCAAACTGCATTTCGTGCGCAGGAGTAAATATTCTAATTTCTGCTTTATTATTTTCTCTATCTAGTTTGGTTACAAATGTGCTTTCCGCAAAATTAATCTCACGAGCCATCTGCTGCATTTGTGCTGTACTTAAATTTTCTGCATCCATAAAAACCGCCAACTGATTTCCAGCGTATTTTTTATCAGCAAAAACATCAACTATGTAAAAAGGTAAACTCATTGTTTTATTTTTTTAGAGAATAGAATAAAGAAAATAGAGAATAGATTTTCTTCTCTTTGCTTTAAATCTTTTTTCTATTTTCTTTATTCTATACTCTTGTATTCTTATTTATTAATCGACGAATTTGTTTTAGACTCTTCCGATTTAATTGCTGCTAATTCTTTTTTAGCTTCTTCAACAACATCTGGATAATCTGTAAAATTGTTGATTACATTATCTAAAATATATGTCGCTTGATAACTGTCTTTTAATCCGTAGAAATTTTTTGCCATTAAAACCAAACCTTTTGCTCCATAATATTTATAGGCAGAATAGCTCTTTGCTAATTTTTGAACAGCAACATTAGAAGCGTCATATTTCCCTTCTTTTGTTTTAAAATACGCATCATAATACAAAGCTTCTGCAGCCAATTCTCCTTTTGATGAAGCTGAAAGTTTAGCGTAAGCCGTTTTCGCTTTATCTTCATTTCCTGTCTGCATTGCTGCACGCGCTACAATAATCTGAGCATCTGCTTTTACGCCAGCGTCTGATTTAGGATTTTCTAATACTTTCTCAGCCGCAACTACAGAATGGTCATAATCTTTTTTATCATAATAACACTTCATCAAGTTCGCTTGAGCAAAAGTTTTATTCTGAGGATAATCGGCTTCGCTTTCTAATCTTGTTAGAACTGGAATTGCCTTATCGCAATCTTTTGCTTTCAAATAAATCTGAGCCAATCTGTTTAAAGCTTGTTCTGTAAACTCGTTTCTAGGCTGATCGATTACAAACTGATAATTTGCAACAGATTTTGTTTCAGAACCTTCTGCATAAGTAAGCTGTCCTAAATAGAAATTAGCTTCCAATGCATGCAATCCGTTTGGAAATTTAGAAACATAACCTGCAAAACCAGTAATAGCTTGCTTAGAATTGTTTTGGTTGTATTGTTTGAAAGCCGCATCGTAAGTATCGTTATCCAATTCTGCATCTGTAACGGCTACGAAGTCTAATGTACGAACCCAAGTCGCATATTCATCAACTTTTCCTGAATCCACATAAATCAATCTTGCTGTTGCAACTGCTTCTAAAGCTTCTGGTGTTTTCGGGAATTCAGCAGCTACTTTTTTAAATTTCGTCAAAGCCAGTTGATCACGATCTGAATTATAATAAATCAAACCTTGTTTTAAAATTGCTTTCGAAGTAAATGATCCATCTTTAAATTCAGAGATCAATTGATCATAAGTTTTTATTGCCTGATCGTTTTTCTTTTCTGCTACATAGGTATTTCCTAACTCAAATAAAGCATCATCACGATAAGATGACTTTTTGTACATCTGAAGAAAATTATTCAGTTCCTCAATTTTCTTAGCATTATTTGACATAAATCCGTAAGAAAGTGCTTTTTGGAATTGAGCATAATCTGCATCTACGCCTTTTGCTGCAATTGCTTTTGCATAAGCTTCATTTGCCGCACTATATTTTGAGGTTACAAAACGACAATCTCCCAAACGCAAATAAGAATCGTTTAAACGAACTTTATCTGAAGGAGCATTATCAATTTGAGTTTGAAAAGAATTTGCTGCCTGATCGTATTCTTTCAATTTAAAATACGTGTAACCAATGTTATAGTTGATATTTTTATATTCATCTGTAGATTTTGCCGCAGCCATTCCTGCAAACTGTTTGTAAGTCAGAAGAGCGTTTTGCATATCATCATTCAAATATTCAGTTTCCGCTTTCCAGAAAGTGGCACGTGCCGTAAATTCAGGAGTTTTTTGCTCGCTGATCGCGCTTTTGAACATTTTACCTGCTTCTTGATAATTAGATTCATTATACAATTCTAGTCCGCGATAAAAAAGCACTTTTTGGTAAGCCGCTTTGTTTTCTGCAGTTCTATTTTTTTCTAATAAAGCCAAAGCTTCTTTGTAGTTTTTAGAAGAAATATAAGAATCAACCAAAAGTTTTTCTACTTCTGCACGGCTTGAATTATTTGGATATTTTTTAAGGAAATCCAACAAAATGCCTGGAACAGCTTGGTAAGCGTTTCCGATATCATAACTCAATTTAGCATAATTTAAAGCAGCATCTTCTTGAATTTGAGCATTAAAATCCATTTCAGAAGCATTCTTAAAAGCGTTTAAAGCTTCTTGCTTTTTACCTGTATTTAAATAGCTTAAACCTAAATGATAATAGGCATTCTGAGCCACAAAATCTTTTCCTTCAATAATTTTATTGAACTGAGAAATTGCTTTTTCGTACTCTTTTTGTTCGTAATACGCATAACCTAATTGATAGAAATCGGTATTGTTCCATTTTCCTTTTTTACCGGCATATTGTTCTAAATACGGAATTGCTTTTCCGTATTGCTTCAAGTTGAAATAACTTTCTCCAATGATTTTATTCAGTTCCGATTTTTCAATATCGTTCGATTTGTTCATGGCTACCAATCCTAAATCAATCGCTTTTTGGAAATTTCCTAACTTGAAATTCATATCAGCTTGATAATAAGAAAGCTTTTCTTTGTATTTTTCTTCACCCGAAACCTCATCAAAATACTTCGTTGCTTCTTTGTAATCGTCACCCTCATAAGCCATAAATCCTAAATAATATTTGGCTTGAGAACCATATTCTTTAGAATTTACCACTTTATTAAAATAGTTAGTCGCTTCTTTTTTCTTTTTAGCATTAAAATAGCTGTAACCTTTCATGAAGTTAAACTTATCCGATTCTGTTTTACTCATGTAGCTTTCGTCTACTTTATCAAACCATTGCAAAGCTTTTGGATAATTTCCTTGTTCGAAGAAAAATTGCGCGGCATCGATATAAGCCTGATTTTGTTTAGTGCTTGTTGGATAATCATTCACAAATTGTTCTACCAGAGCATCGGCATTTGCTTTATTGGTTCTTATGGCAGAATTTGCAATATAGTAAGCACAGTCAGACTGCACTTCTTCATTTGTAGTATTGTTTTTTACTTTTTCAAAAATCAACTGTGCCGAAGCATATTGTTTGTCGTTATATAAAGCCAGTGCTTTGTCAAAATCCTTTAACTCATACGTATAAATCGCCGATTTTTGTGCCGAAGCTATAGTCGAAGCAAGGAAAATTTGGAATAAAAAGAACCTGGAAAGTTTACGCATTTTAATAATATTTAGTATTCAAATGTATCATTTTATAAGGGTTATAACGAAACGTTTTGAGGTTTTATTATGAACAAATTATGAAACTGTTGCTATTTTACGCTTTGTAAAACTTCAAATTATTGGTTCTCAAACTTTCTTAAACAAATAATTTTAAACCATATAAGCCCTCTTAAGTTATTATAAGCAGGAACCTTTATGAAGATGCTGTTAAAATGCACTTCTATAGCAATTTTATTCAGAATTCAGCGAAATTTATTTTGAATACAACCGTTATCTTATTACTTTTACCATTCAAACCAATTTATTATGTCACAAACCGTACTATCTCTTAAAGAAGTCACTATATATCAAGAAGGAAGAAAAATTATATCTCATATTAACCTAGACGTTAATCATGGTGAGTTTATTTACATTATCGGAAAAACTGGTTCTGGAAAAAGTAGTTTTCTAAAAACTTTATATGCTGATTTACCGTTAATTGAAGGCGAAGGACATATTGTTGAATTTGATTTGGCAACATTAAAAGAAAACGACATTCCGTATTTAAGACGTAAAATCGGAATTGTATTTCAAGACTTTAAACTACTTCCAGACCGTTCCATAAAAGACAATATGCTTTTTGTTTTAAGAGCTACAGGATGGGTCGAAAAAGAAGCCATGCAACACAAAATTGACGAAGTTTTGGATAAAGTTGGCATGAAAGATTTTGTAAACAAAATGCCTCATCAGCTTTCTGGAGGAGAACAGCAGCGTGTTGCGATTGCAAGAGCACTTTTAAACGATCCAGAATTTATCTTGGCCGATGAACCAACAGGAAACCTTGACCCTCAGACTAGTTCTGAAGTTTTAGAAGTTTTAAAAGCAATTAATGCTGCAGGCAAAACCATCATTATGGCCACTCATGATTATGCTTTATTGATGAAATTCCCATCTAAAACCCTAAAATGCGAAGATGAAAGAATCTTCGAAGTGGTACAAAGAAGCGTATAATGCTTTCCATTTTAATTCCGGTTTATAATTACAATGTTTTACCGCTTGCTAGCGAACTCGTAAAGCAGTGCAATTCTAGTGGAATTACTTTTGAGATTATTTTTTTAGATGATGCTTCTCAAAAGTTTGTAATTGAAAATGAAAGAATTAATCTATTTGAAAACGCCTCTTATTCTATTTTAGAAAAAAATATCGGACGAAGCGCTATTAGGAATTTATTGGCTCAAAAAGCAATTTATGAAAATTTACTTTTTCTAGATGCCGATACTTTTCCTGCCCATGCAGATTTTCTTTCTGTTTATATTTCTCAGATTAGCAATACTGAAAAAATAGTTTATGGAGGAATTTTGTATGAAAGTTCTAAACCTGCAAAAAAGGAACTTTTAAGATGGATTTATGGAAAGGAAAGAGAAGCTTTATCAGTTTCCCAACGGATAAAAAATCCATATCTTTCATTTTTGACTTTAAACTTTCTCATCAAAAAGAACACTTTTTCTAAAGTTAGATTTAACGAAAATATTCCAAATTTAAGACACGAAGATACCTTGTTTTCATTTGAGCTAAAACAAAATCAAATTGAGGTTCTTCATATTGACAATCCCGTTTTTCATCTTGGTTTAGAAGACAGTAAAACATTTTTGCAAAAATCTGAAGAAGCTGTTTTAGGTTTAAAAAATTTAATCGATTCGAATTTAATTTCTCCGGACTACGTAAAACTGGCACATTATTTTCAACTCATTAAAAAATATCATCTTATCTCTTTAACCGCTTTTGGCTTTAGGATTTTTAAACCTTTACTTAAAAAACAGTTATTAAGCGCAAAACCTTCGCTTTTTCTTTTTGATATTTATAGATTGGGTTATTATTGCATTATAAAAAAATAATCAATTATGGTCTTTTTTTCGGTTGTTATTCCGTTATACAATAAAGCTGATTATATTGAAAATACTATAAAAAGTATTCTCGATCAGACTTTTGCGGATTATGAAATCATTGTAGTGAATGATGGATCTACTGACGAAAGCGAAGCTATTGTACTCAGGTTTAATGATGAGAAAATTCAAATCTTTAATCAAAAAAATCAAGGTGTTTCTGCTGCCCGAAATTTTGGAATAGAAAAATCGAAAGGAAAACTCATTGCGTTTATGGATGCAGATGATTTTTGGCTCCCAAATCATCTACAAGAGTTGTCAGATTTGTATCATGATTATCCAAATTGCGGCCTATATTGCTCACGCCATAAAATAAGAATTTCTAAAAACTGCTTTCAAATTCCTTATTATGATGCAATAGATAATTCTTTTAGAGGAATCGTGAAAGATTATTTTCTTTCAAACAAACCATTTAGAATTACTTGGACTTCTTCTTTAGCTATTCCGCGAGAAATATTAGAAAATATTGGAGGATTTACGCCAGAAGTTACAAATGGTCAAGATCTAGAATTATGGACTAAAATAGGAATAAAATATCCTGTTGCCTTAACAAACAAGACAACATCTGTCTATAATTTTAATATTGAGAATAGTTTAGCTAAGAACAAAATAAACTCTAAGGTTTTGATGAATTTCGAACAATTCAAAATCTTCGAAAAAGACAATCCGTCCCTTAAAAAGTTTCTAGATCTATATCGAATTGAATACGGATTACACTATTATATTTCTGGCAATAAAACTCAAAAAAACTTTTATTTTCAAGATGTTGACCAAGAAAATATCCCGTTGAATGTTAGGATTTTATTAAAAGTTCCTCCTTTCATTTTACGATCTCTTTTAAAATTAAAAAGAAAACTAAAACAAAACGGAATTGACTTTTCTATTTACGATTAGAATAGGCAATAAATTCATCAAACTCTCTGATGTAATCCTCTTCTATATAAACTTCTGAAGCAATTACAAGACAAACCGAACCAGAAGAAAAATTCTGCAATTCTCTCCAAATTCCTGCATTAATTAATAATCCTTCATAAGGTTTGTTTAAGGTAATAATCTGTTCCTTTTTTCCATCTTTCAAAACCACATCAAAACTACCACTTAAAGCCACTAGAAACTGTCGCAGATTTTTATGCGCATGCCCTCCTCGTTCGGCTCCGGCTGGCACATCATACAGATAATAAACCCTTTTAATATCGAACGGAACAGTAGTATTCTCAATTACAGAAAGATTACCTCTTCTCTCTTCTATTTTAGGAATAGCTATTATTTGTATTTTATCATTCATTTAGTATACTTATATTTTCTGAAACATTTTATGACCTTTTATGGCACTGCTAAAAATCGCTTTCAGATTATTCATTTTTATTTTCTTCTGCTTTAAATCAAAAAAGATCTTTATGAAAATCCAAAAGATATATTTTTTTCTAAAAATTCTAGTAAACAATGCCCCGCTAATAAAGTATTTTTCTAAAACATCTATTTTGTCTGACGAAGTCGATGTATTATGTTCAACAATTATTTCAGGTTCAAAAACAAGTTGCTTGCCTTCTTTTTTCAAATCGGATAAAAAAATAGCTTCTTCTCCCATTTCGAACATTCCGCCTAATCCAAAATTTTCATCAAATTTATGTTTTCCAAAATCAACATGAAATTTATTTAGTGTTATTTCGATAGAACTTGTATTCAAAATATCAAAAATGCTTAAACTGCTTTTAGAATAGACTACATGTTTATTTAAAGGCTTGATATTGGGTTTTAAAGCGCTAAACTTTATTACTGCAGCATTCGGATATTTATGGTAAGCGTCGATTATTTTTGCGATAAATCCTTTCTGAAACACCACATCATCATCCGAAATTAAAAGAATTTTTCCTGTCGCATTCTCTAACGCTAGATTTCGGCTTTTAGAAAGTCCTTTTTCAAATGAATTTATAACTCTTATATTGGAATTACTCGAGCTAAGTTTTGTTTCATTTTGAACCTGATTGATTACTAATATCGAAATTTTCGAATGATCACAAGAAGGGAACATGGGAACTAAAAAGTCCAATGAATCTCTATTCATTGTTGAAATTAGTATTTCCACATCTTTTTCTTCAAACAAAATATTCATTCTCAATTTTATTAAACAATCATAAAAGGCTCAAAACCGGCTTTAAGATATGGTCTTTTTTTAAAATACAAATTACAATCTTAAACATTATAATATTCTTATTTTTGAATTTTATAAATTAATTTTAAAATCTATAATTTTCATGCACAACCTGCCTTTAGTAACTGTTATTTGTTTGTGCTATAACCACGAAAAATTCGTAATAGAGGCTTTGACTTCTATTACAAATCAAACTTACAAAAATATTGAAATTATAGTGGCAGATGATGCCAGTAATGATTCGTCTGTACAGAAAATTAAAGAATGGCACAAGAATTATCCTCACACTGCACTTATAATTAACGAAACCAATTTAGGCAATACCAAAACCTTTAACAAGGCATTAAAATTATCAAATGGTGATTTTATTATTGATCTGGCTGCAGATGATGTATTGTTTCCAAATTGTATCGAAAAACAGATAAGCACTTTTTTAAACGCTAAAACGGAACGTTTGGCAATAGTTTATGGAAATGCCGAAATTATCTCTGAAGACAACACACATTTAGACTATTATTACAAAGTTGACAATGATAAAAAAGCAATTACAAAACCCGCTTCAGGAGACATTTACAAAGCAATTTTAAGCCAAAGCAGCATGATTTGCTCTATTAGTTCAATGATTAAAAAAGAAGTTTTAATAGAGCTAAATGGCTACGATGAAAATTTGTCTTATGAAGATTTAGACATTTGGATAAGAACCTCAAGGAATTACAATTTTGAATTCATTGATTCTGTTTTAATCAAAAAGAGAGAACTTGCCAACTCTTTGGGCAATATGTTTTACAAAAAGCTTAATACGAGAACAAAAAAAATAAATCGATCCACTTATTTAGTTATTAGAAAAGCAATTGTCTTAAACCAGACAAAAGAAGAAAATAAAGCGCTTTTAAAAAGACTGCATTTTGAAATGGAAAAAGCATATAGAACTTTAGATCTTTTGCTTTTTCTAAGATACATTCCTTTAGAATTAAAATTGCGTTTTAGCTGATTTCTGATTTATAAAATCGTTTACCATCTTAGAACATTTCTCGGCTCCCAAATTATGCAAATGATCTGCGTCGTAAAAATCATCGTTAGAAAAACGAGGATCGCTGAATAGATTAAGATAAAAAACATTCGAATTTGTTTTTTGCAATAGCAAAGCACTTTCAAAAATCTTATTCAATTTCTCTTTATTCACTTTTTCTGCATAATTTTTTGTGACAGGCATTGTCACTATAATCACTTGAATTCCTTTGTTTTTACATTTTTCAATAATCGCCTCTATGGCTGTAATATTTTCTGCAAAATCTGTTAAATTATCTTCGTGTCTTTTGATTGTAATTACTGCACTTTTTTCTATATCTGCAGCTCTTTTGTGTTGTGTATAGTTTGTACCGAAACCGCTTTTATTGCAATCAACAATGTTTTTCTCAGGAAAATAGCGAGATATTAATTTAAGATTTGAACTAAAACTCTTTGTTCCAGAGATGAACCAATTATTAAAATCAAAACTTTGTATTATAGGAACTTCCAAATCCATATAGTGTTTATAATAATATTTTCGCCATCTATCTTCGTCGGTGTTTTTGAGCTGACTTAAACTGGTATATTCTATGTTTAAAACTAGAAATTTGACCTTCTTAAAATTATCAATATGTTTATCAAATAAAAGTTTATCGAAATATATGGATTGACTAATGTTGGACAAATTAAAAGTTGGCTTATCGAAATAAACTGGATTTAATCCGTAAAAAGAATGAGAATTTCCTAAAATTAAAACCTCTGCATTTTGATAGTTTGCTACACAATTTTCATTTTTTACAGTGTAATTATTAGGTGTTATTTGGTAAAAAATTTCAATAGACAAAAACACCAATATTATTGGAAATAAAAAGATTAAGGTATATCGAATAAAATTTCTCATTTAAAACTGAAAATAAATAAATTGCAATTCTTACCCGAAAAAAACAGAATCAATAGTACCAAAGCATAATAAAAAGCAATTCTAAATGGTTTTGCCCATTGAAATCCTAATTTTTCAATAGCAAAACGATTTTTTCTTCCAATCCATTCTATCCACATAAATACAGCCAAAATTAAAATTATTATTTTGGGAAATATTTCGGGAAATTCAAATAAGCTTTGCGAAAACATTTTAGAAATGTATGTGAATGCGCTTTCAACATTTTCTGATCTAAAAAAAATACGGGCAAATGAAAGCAATCCAAAAGTAAAAATCATGCTTGAAAAAATCTTTAAGCCAGATTTAAAACCAGTGACCGATATAACATCGATACTTCTTCGATTTTCATTAAACAGAACTAAAGGAAGGATGTATAGAAAATTTATAAATCCGTAAATGATAAAATTCCAATTGGCGCCATGCCAAAATCCTATTAACATAAAGACTATAAAAACATTGCGTATTTGTATCCATTTCGAACTTTTTGAACCGCCCAGCGGAATATAAACATAATCTCTAAACCAGCTCGATAAAGAAATATGCCATTTTCTCCAAAATTCTGCAATATCGCGTGCAAAATATGGATAGGAAAAATTCTGTAACAATTCGATTCCTAAGAGTCTAGAAACTCCTAAAGCAATATCTGTATAGCCTGAAAAATCTCCATAAATCTGGAATGAAAACAATATTGTCCCCATAACTAGTGTACTTCCCGAATAATGAGATGGATTGTCAAAAATTAAATCGACATACTCAGCACAACTATCAGCAATTACAACTTTCTTAAATAATCCCCACAAAATTTGTCTTAATCCGCAAATAGCTGTTTCATAATTAAAAGTTCTCTTTTTTTGAATCTGAGGCAAAAGATGCGTCGCTCGCTCTATTGGACCAGCAACCAGCAAAGGAAAAAAGCTCACAAATAATGCATATTCAATTATGCTGTCAACTGGTTTTATTTTTTCTTTATAAACATCAATTACATAAGAAAGTCCATGAAAAGTGTAAAAAGAAATTCCGATTGGTAAGATTAAATTTAAAGTCCAAAGATGCGCTTTAAACCCTAATGCCGTGACTATTTCTACAAAATTATCAATAAAGAAATTATAGTATTTAAAGACTCCTAAAACGCTTAAATTAATAATTATACTTAACCAAAGCCACCTCTTTTTTGTCGTACTATTTTTTGTATTGTTGTAAATTTTCTTTCCAACATAAAAATCTAAACCGATAGAAAAAAGTAAAAGAAAAGTGAATTTAAAATTCCAAAAGCTATAAAAAAACAAACTTGCCAGTAATAAAAAAAGATTCTGTTTTTTCAGATTTTTGTCGAATACAAACCAATAAAGTATAAAAACTATTAAAAAGAAAACCGCAAAACTTAGTGTATTGAAAAGCATAACTGGTTAATTAAACAAAGTCTTCTTAAAATAAACACACAACACAAACCAATAAATAAAATTATCCAACGCGTATCCAATCACAACTCCTTCAATTCCATAAATTGTAATAAAATACAAACTGAAAAAGTACAGAACTGCGAGTGAAAACAACTCACTTACAATAAATGCTGAAGTGTTCTTTTTCGCAAAAAACTGATACCCTAAAATAAGGGCACAAACTTTAAAAACATCTCCTAAAAGCTG
Organism: Flavobacterium tyrosinilyticum; assembly: GCF_023656565.1. Classification (GTDB taxonomy): domain Bacteria; phylum Bacteroidota; class Bacteroidia; order Flavobacteriales; family Flavobacteriaceae; genus Flavobacterium; species Flavobacterium tyrosinilyticum. The sequence goes on along the minus strand of NZ_JAMOKG010000002.1, from coordinate 267,160 downwards.
CCAGAAAAACAAATCGGTTACGGGTAAAAAATCTTTTGTAAAAAGCAGTCGGACAATAAAAAATCTCATAAAATAAATGAGAGTGATGACCAAAATAAAGATCGGCAGAATAAATTTATAATATTGTAAAAAGATATTTTTTGTTTCTAAATCATTTTCTGCTTTAGATAATTTTGGCAGAAAATAAACACTTAAAATAGTACTTACAAACATCAAACAATAGGACGAAATTCTGGTCATTGATTCCCAATATCCTGCTTGTTCAATTCCTAAATTATGAATAATATGATTTCGAATGGCAAGAAATACAAAAGGCCCAAAAACAGACGAAACAAGCGTCATTAAGGAATAGGAAGAAAGGTTTTTTAAAATTTTAAAATCGAAAAAACTTAATTTTATCATTTGAAAAAACTGAATTTCCTTTTGAATCATATAAAAGGTAACCCAAAATAATAACGCTGGCGCAATTACAATCGACATTAAAGCTCCAATGGTTTTAAACTGCATAATAAGGAAAACCGAAGTCAACAAACCAATAATATTCCCGATAATATTGATCCTAATTACTTTTTTAAATTTGCCCAAACCATTGATTACAGCTATAAAAAAAATAGAAAATCCGTAAGTCGGTAAAACCAATACTAAGACTTTAAAAACAGCCAAATATTCGGTATTATTTCCGAAAATACTCTGATTCCAATAAGAAGCCGTAAAAAATAAAAATCCACTTAACAAAAGCGCAACAAATAATAAACTGATAAAAACCGTAGAAACTATTTTTTGAAGTTCGCTATTAGCTTTCTGATTTTCAGACGTATATTTTACGATTCCGTTTTGAAAACCTAAAGTAGAAATATTTTCTAATGAAGTTAAAAAATTACGAAGATTTCCAACCAAAGCCATTCCGTTTGGACCAACAAAAATGGCTAATATTTTCGAAGTGATTAATCCGATTCCAATTTTCAAAGCAACGCTCAAGCTGTTTAAAGACGTAATCTTAAACAAATTGGTTTTAATTATTTTATTGCAGAAATTCAAATTAGTATTGATTTAGAATTTCTATAATAAAATCAACCTCAACTTCGGTTAAAACTGGGCTCATTGGCAGACTCAGAACTTCATTATGGATTTTCTCTGTAATTGGAAATGACAGATTATTCCATTGTGGAAAAGCTTTTTGCTGATGTGGCGGAATTGGATAATGAATAACCGTTTGAATATTATTTTGAGTTAAATATTCTTGTAAGTCGTTTCTATTTTCTGTTCGAATAACAAACAAATGAAATACATGGTTGTTTGAAAAATCCCAAAATGGCAACGTTATTTTTTTGTTTTTAATTCCAGTTAAATATCGTTTTGCAACTGTTCTTCTTTTATCATTATCTGAATCCAAATGGGGCAATTTTAGATTTAAGAACCCCGCCTGTAATTCATCTAATCGCGAATTCAAACCAATGTATTCGTTATAATATTTTTTCTCTGAACCATAATTTCGAAGCGAAAAAAGCACCTTTGCCAAATCCGAATCATTTGTAGTAATCGCTCCGCCATCGCCCAAACATCCTAAATTCTTTCCTGGATAAAAACTATAAGTGATTGCCGATTTTAGATTGTAGATTGTAGATTTTAGATTTTTTTCTACGCCGTGAGATTGTGCTGCATCTTCAACGATAATTAAGTTGTGTTTTTCTGCAATTTCATTTATTCTCTCCATTTCGGCTATTTGTCCGTATAAATGAACAGCTAAAATAGCTTTGGTTTTTGGAGTTATTTTCTCCTGAATTAAATCTGGATTTATATTGTACGTTTCTAGTCTTGGTTCAACCAAAACAGGAACTAAATCGGCTTGTAGAATAGCCAAAATACTCGCAATGTAGGTGTTTGCTGGAACAATAACCTCATCTCCTTTTTTAAATTTTCCGAGTTCGATATACCCTTTAAAAATAAGAACTAAAGCATCCAATCCGTTTCCAACCCCAATACAATATTTAGATTGACAATATTCAGCGAAAGCCTTTTCAAAGGCTTCCACTTCTTTCCCTAAAACATACCAACCATTTTCTAAAACCAATTTCAGTTTTTGCTGAAAAGCGGTTTCATACGGTTCGTTTATTTTTTTAAGGTCAAGAAAAGATATCATCTCTGTTTTGTTTTAAATAAGAATGCCTTCTAATTTAGTATAATTGGCAGTATCAACTTCATAAAAATCATGAACCAAAGTGTTGGATCCAAAGCTTTCTTTCCAATAGGTTAATCCTTCGTTTAGATTTTTTCCTTGATTTTCATTTGAAATTCCAAAATCAAAAAAACGTTTTTCAGCAAAACGTTCATTAATGAGGTAATGAAAAAGATAATCTAAACTTCCTAAATCTTCTTTGTCTGGATCTTTTGAAATATACTGGCAATGTGCCACATTTTTTGTTTCAAAAATCGTCGTTCCGCCTACAATTTCGTCATTTTTATAAATATTGAACTGATGAATATTTTTAGAAAAAAGCGATTTTAATCTGTTTATTTCATCAATCGAATGAACTGGCGCTGCGTGATGTGTTTTTTCTAAATTCGGAATTAGAATTTTATTCCAAAACAATTCGAACTGATTCTCTTCTTTAATAATCAATTCGTTGGAAATTGCTTTTTTTAATCCTCTTTTTCTAATTTTAGAAATTGTTTTTTCTTGCTGTAAATCAATTACAGAAAGAGAATCTCTTCTCACAAGCTTTGCTTCTGCCAGAAATAAACTGTACAAAATTTCTTCTGCAGGTTTCAAATGATAAATGGAAGGAAGAGTTTTAAAGTATAATTTATCCAAATTATTTTTGTTCAGAAAAAACAACACCTCTCTAAAAATCTCAATAACCGCTTTTTGTTTGGTTTGTTCTTTATAAACTAATCCGCCGTAAGTTAATCCTTGATGGGAATATATCGAATTATCTTTTTTATTGGCAGGAAGAATAGCAAGCAGTTTTTTATCTTCGAAAACCAAAAGCGAAAAATCCTCAAAACGATCTTTGTGGTATTCCATAAAATCGCGATGAAACAAAAAAGTTGCATTTTTAGCCTGAGCGACAAAATCGTTCCAAACCGAATAATATTTCTGATCGTATTTTTTAATAATAAATTTCGCCATACTCAATTACATGTGATCAAATGCTTTTAAATGCCATTTGTATTTAACTGCCATTAATCGAATCACAATAATCACAAGAGAAGTAACTAAATATAAGATATCGTCATTTAAATTTAATTTTCGTAATCCAAAAAATACAATTCCACCCAAAATACAGATGGTTGCGTAGATTTCTTCTCGAAAAACGTTTGGAATTTCGTTACATAAAATATCACGAATTACACCACCAAAACAAGCAGTCATGGTTCCTAATGCAATACAAATTGCCGGATGAAGTCCCGTTATAAGCCCTCTTTCGAGACCTATTAAAGTAAAAACTCCAAGCCCAATGGTATCAAAGAGAAACAATGAGGTTCGAAGTTTATCAAATCTTTTTCTAAAAATAATGGCTAGAAAAAATCCTAAAATAATCACATACACATATTGCATGTCACGCATCCAGCCAACAGGAGTTCTTCCAATTAAGACATCACGAAGCGTTCCGCCGCCAACTGCAGTAACAAATGCAATGATAAAAACACCAAACGGATCTAGTTTTTTATGCATTGCTGTTAAGGCGCCAGACATAGCAAACGCCATTGTGCCAATAATATCAAGTAAGTGAAACATTTTTTCTGAGTTACAAAGATGCAAAGCGTCAAAGTTACAAAGTTGTAAGGAATAATCTTAGTAAATCTGACTCAGAAAAAAACCTGTCCTTTTTTCTAAGCTAAAAAAAGCAAAGTATCAAAGCTACAAAGTTCTAAAGGACGATTTTAGCCAATCCAACGCATAGAAATACTTATTATTTTTTTACATAAATCGGACTTCTTTTTAATAAATACGAAATAGAATCCATCCATCCATCTTTTAATGCTAGCAAAGGTTTACGCGTTTGAGAATAGATTTTATCTGTGTTTCTGTACATATCAAAATAAACCGTATAGTAATAATAGGTTTGGTTGTTTGCCGTTGTAGTCGAAATATCGCTGGTAGTTACTTTTTTATTGTTGTTGCTCACTTTAGCATTTCCACTATCATAAGTCGTAGCAGTAGTACCCGTTCCTATTGTGTACGAAACTTTTGCAGCAACAATATTGTCTACTCCTAATATTTTTTCCAGATCTTCTATTGGCGTTTCGTCAATGTTATTATGATCAATTCCACTTTTGTGCAATAAACTGTTTGTTGTTCTTAAATCCTGAACCGTCAACGGAAAAATATTAGATGATTTATCCAATAACTTGTTGTACAAATCGTTTTGAGCAAATTTTGCCATATCCTCAGAACCTTGCTGACTATCTGCATTTACGTAAGGAATTGGCAATACAGCAATTGTATTGTGCTGTTTCTCTGCACTGACTATGTTTGGAGATGACGTACTTTGAGCACTATTTGTTGCGTTTGGAGAAATGTCAAAGGTTTGAGATCTTCCGCTTGCAAAATCGATCTTCGCAATCTGAGAAACGTCTAGCGAGATCTGAACGGTCTCACCTGGAAGAGAATATTCAACTGTTTTATCAGACATTTTTAAAACTGTACATTCAATAATCTGATAATCTCTTTTTATAATTTTATCTAATTTTTTTCCGCTTTGAGCAAAACTTACGCAAGCAGATAATAGTACTAGTAATACGAGAAAAGGCTTTGTAATTTTCATTTGCTTGGAAATTTATAAATTAATTATCTATAAATAAATTTACGAAGAAAAAATAAAAAATTATCAGCAAAAATTAGAAAAACCAAATAATTCTTCAAAGAAAAAAATCACATGTTTTGGGTATAAAAATTATAATCTTTTAAAATTATTCGAATAAAATCGCTGTTGTTTCCAGATTGATTTTTAATACCTGTTACGCTTTCAATTTTTGCTACTAATTTGTAAATAACCTCGTGATCATTTTTAGCCGCCGCTTTTTGATACGTTTCTTTAATAATTCGCATATCATTGTCTGAAAGCTTGATAACTAAAGGATAAGTTGGCACATAGGCTTCACCGATTTCTTCTAAAATAGTATGGCTGATATTAATTTTATTCTTTAAAGTAATTACTGCTGTTCCTGCTGCCATGTCTCCCAATCGTTGCGATTTCTGACTCGTAATAACCGTAATAAGTCCTGGAAGTCCGAAAAAAGTAAAAAAGTCAATTACTCTAAAAAACCATCGAATTAAATAATCACCAAAGCCGGCTTGATAACCGTCAATTTTAACGACTTTAATCTTCAATAATTTTTTACCCAATGACTGTCCCTCAAAAACACTTTCTAAAACTAGCGAGTACACTATAACTGGCGAATAGAGTATTAAAAAAATCGCGCCTCGTGACCAACCGTCCAAGTTAACCATCAATCTATCTAATTGTAACCAATCAAAAAGTATTATCGAAAGCGCTGTTATATAACAGATTATAATGAACAAATCAATAAAAAAAGCTCCTAGTCTTTCACCAACAGAAGCGGCAATAAAATTTATTTTGACATTTTGTGTCGTATTAATAGATAATTCTGACATATTTCATATTTTAGCCTACAATGAGAGAAATCGCCTTTATAAAACAAAACAGAGAAAAATGGCTCGAGTTTGAGCTGGCAATTTTTGGTAAAGCTAAAAAAAATCCTGATGAATTAGCTAATTTGTACATTCAAATGATGAATGATTTATCGTATGCGCAAACGTATTACCCTAAAAGTAAAACGGTTGTATATCTCAATCATCTTGCTTCTCAGATTTATCAAAAGATTTATAAAACCAAACGCACAGACCAGAATCGTGTTATAGATTTCTTTAAAATCGAAGTTCCTTTATTGGTCTACGAATACAGAAGGTATTTGGTATATGCTTTTGTTTTGTTTTTTGTTACCGTTTCAATCGGAGTTCTTTCGGCTCGATACGATCGTGATTTTGTACGTCTGATATTAGGTGACGAATATGTCAATATGACTTTAGAAAATATTAAAAAGGGCAATCCGATGGCCGTATATGGTTCGGGCAGTAATTGGGGAAGTTTTATAGGAATCACTGTAAACAACCTATTTGTAGGCGCCAAATGTTATTTCTATGGTATTTTTGCCGGAATAGGAACTTTCAATGTTTTTCTTCAAAACTGTATCATGTTAGGTTCTTTTCAATATTTTTTCTACGAACAGGGCGTTTTCTGGAAAAGTGTTCGAGGAATTTGGATTCATGGTTCTATGGAAATTTTTGCAATTGTAATCGAAACAACTGCGGGGTTTATTTTAGGCGCTTCTATCCTATTTCCTAAAACTTTTTCGAGAATGAATTCTTTTAAAATTGGTTTCAAAAATAGCTTCAAAATATTCTTAAGTACTTTTCCTTTTACGATAAGCGCAGGATTTTTAGAAGGTTTTATTACCAGATATTCTATCGATATGCCCAATTGGTTAAGCAGTTTTATTATCTTGTTTACGCTTGCAATAATTTCATTTTATTACTTGATATACCCTTTCATTGTACACAAAAAAATTCATTCTTTAACCGCCGAAAAACTTTAAGACCAAGTAATGACAAGATTATTATTTATTTTATATTTTCTTTTGTGCTGTGGTATTTCTCAGGCTCAGGATTCTATTCCTATTACTGAAGATCCTCCAAAAATTACTGCAATTAAATATACCGAAAAAGATATTCAAGTAGACTCTGGCACTGTAGAAGCCAGACATTTTGAAAAAAATTTCAAGAAAAAATACACCGATAAAGAATTTATTTACGAATACAAAGCTCCCGAAAAAAACTGGTGGGATCACTTTAAGCATTGGCTGGCAAGACAAATTTTTAATTTGTTTAATTTTAGCAGCGTAAAAACATCGCTGAATTTTGTTGTTATTTTATTCAGAATAATTGCTGTTTTGGTCGTAATTGTTTTGATTTATTTTATTGCAAAAGCCTTAACCAAACAAGAAGGAAGATGGATTTTTGGAAAAAATTCCAACAAAAAAACCTTGTTTTATTCTGATGCCGAGAAAAACATTCATCTTTTAGATTTTGAAAAACTTATTAAAGAAAGCATTGAGGCGGGCGAAAGAAGAATTGCAATTCGATATTATTATTTATGGCTTTTAAAGGTAATGGCGCAGAATAATTACATTGAATGGGATATCGAAAAAACCAATTCTGATTATTTGTACGAATTGTACAACCCTACTCATAAGGAAGAGTTCACCTATCTTTCTTATTTGTACAATTATATTTGGTACGGCGAATTTGAAATTGATGACGTAACATTTAGAAAGACTGAAAACAGATTTAAAAAAGCATTAAAAACCTTTGGCAATGGATAATAAAGTTAAAATATACATTGCTATTCTGGTTTTAATTTTCGGAATAACATTATTAGTAGACAAAGGACAGCCAAAACCTATTGACTGGACTCCTACGTACTCTGTTGATGATAAAATTCCGTTTGGTTTATACATTTTTGATCATGAAGCAGACGGCCTTTTTAAACAGAAAGTAGAAAGAATTTCGACACAAACTCCATACGAATACCTAGATTCTCAATATGATGCAAGAGAGAATGTAGAAACGTATAAAATAAAAGGAACTTTTGTTAACATTTCTGAAGTTAATAATATTGACGAGCAGTCAATGAAAGAAATTTTATATTTTGTTTCTCACGGAAATAATGCTTTTCTAAGCATGAAAGTATTTCCGAAAGTATTGCTGGATTCTTTAAAAATCGAATTAAAAACCGATTTTATGCCCGTTGACAGCGTTTCGGTTTGGATGGCAAATAAAAAAGTAAACTCTAAAAAATATACTCTTAATACAGGGTTAAGCGATTACTTTTCAAAAATAGACACTTTAAACACCAAAGTTTTAGGCTATCAAAACAGTACTAAAAACAAAAGACAAGTCAATTTTATTGAAGTGCCTTATAAAAATGGTTATCTCTATCTGCACACGCAGCCAGTAGCTTTTACCAATTATAATCTGCTGAAAAAAGATTATTATCAGTACACCGAGAATCTAGCTTCGTACATTCCGAAAGGAAATATTTTTTGGTACAATAAAAGCTTTAACGACCAACGAATTTCAAGTTCTCCGCTGCGATATATCTGGAGTCAGCCCGCTTTAAAATCGGCTTGGTATTTAGGTTTAATCGGAATTCTTATTTTTATGATTTTCAATGCAAAACGAAAACAGCGCATTGTTCCAATTATAAAACCGTTACAGAATTTAACCGTTGACTTTACTAAAACAGTTGGAAATTTATATTATCAAGAAGGCGATCACACCAATATTATTGATAAAAAGATTATTTACTTTTTAGAAAAAATAAGAACCGATTATTTGCTGGATACCACCAAACTCGATGACGATTTTATAACCAAATTGCATTACAAAACAGGAAAAGACGAAAAAGATATTCGAGACTTGGTGCAGTTAATTAATGATCACCGAAATAGTTATCACGGAAGTCTGGAAGAAGACCTCCTTAGACTAAACAAAGCAATAGAAAAGATTTTCATTAACTAAAATAGTTTGCCACCGATTAAAAGGATTAAAATAATTTTATAAAAATAATCTACTTTAATCATTTTAATCTGTGGCAAAAAAAAATAAAATAACAGACCAAATTATGGACGACATCAATACAACATCAGGCGAAATCACAAACGAAAATGTGAATTTTGAAACGAGAATTAACTTAGCGCCTCTTTTAGAACACGTAAACACGATTAAGAAAGAAATAGAAACGGTAATTGTTGGTCAGCACAAAATGGTTGATCAACTTTTGGTGGCTATTTTATCAAACGGTCATGTTCTTTTAGAAGGTGTTCCTGGAGTTGCCAAAACAATTACGGCTAAATTATTGGCTAAAACTCTAAATATCGGCTTCAGCAGAATCCAGTTTACACCAGATTTAATGCCTTCTGATATTTTAGGAACTTCAATTTTCAATCTGAAAAACTCAGAATTTGAATTCAAAAAAGGGCCAATTTTTTCTAATTTGATTTTAATTGATGAGATCAATCGTGCTCCTGCAAAAACACAGGCTGCTCTTTTTGAAGTTATGGAAGAACGCCAAATTACAATTGACGGTTCTGCTTATCAATTAGAAGCTCCGTTTTTGGTAATTGCAACTCAGAATCCTGTAGAGCAAGAAGGAACGTATCGTTTGCCAGAAGCGCAATTGGACCGTTTTCTTTTTAAAATTACGATTGATTATCCAAAATTGAATGAGGAGATTTTAATTATCCAAAGAGAACATTCTTTACAAGATCACGGAAAGCTAGATGCCATCAAAACGATTCTTTCTGGAGATGAAATCAAAGGATATCAAGCTTTGGTAAAACAAATTAGAGTAGAACAAAATTTACTGGAATACATTGCTCGAATTGTAGTAAATACGCGTGAAAATGCCTTTTTATATTTAGGAGCTTCGCCTCGTGCTTCGATTGCTATTTTGAACGCTTCAAAAGGTTTTGCTGCAATCCGCGGACGCGATTTTGTTACGCCTGAAGATATTAAAGAAGCGGCAATTCCAGTTTTACAGCATCGTGTGATTGTAGCACCAGAACGTGAAATGGAAGGAATTACAAGCTCTGAAATCATTAAACAGATTATCGAAACAGTAGAAATACCTAGATAATTATCAATTGTCAATTATTAATTATTCGTCTCCCTGAGCAAAGTCAAAGGGCGTATAAGGCTTCGACTTCGCTCAGCCTGACAAAGCGAAACTTGAAACTTGAAACCTGAAACAACAAAAAGATGAAATTCATAAAAAGCCTATATCTGAATAATTTCTTTTTCTATGTGCTAATAGGCATTATAGGATTGTTTATCTGTGCCTTTATTTTTCCAAATATGTATAACGCAGTTTGGCTGTTGGTTTTAGGCTTGGTTACTTTTTTAGGACTTGACATTTTACTTTTATATTTATCCAGAACAGGACTTGAAGCAGAAAGAATTACGCCCGAAAAATTATCAAACGGAGATTTAAATCCAATTACAATAAATCTTAAAAATCATTATACTTTTCCTATTTCGGTTAAGATTATTGATGAAATTCCGTTTCAATTTCAGATTCGCGACTTCAAAATAAAAAAAACAATAAAAGCGGCCACGCAAAAAGAAATTGGTTACGATCTTCGTCCAACAGAACGCGGAGAATACCATTTCGGTTCTTTAAACATTTACGTTTCTTCGCCTTTAAGACTTATTTCTAGAAGATTTATTTTCGATAATGGTCAAATGGTTCCAACCTATCCTTCTTACATTCAATTAAGAAAATATGATTTGATTGCTTTTTCAAACAATTTATTTCAATACGGAATCAAAAAAATACGCCGAATTGGCCACACAATGGAGTTTGAGCAGATTAAGGAATATGTTCAAGGCGACGATTTAAGAACGCTGAACTGGAAAGCGACTGCAAAAAGAAACTCCTTGATGGTCAATCAGTTTCAAGATGAAAAATCGCAATCGGTTTATATGGCAATCGATAAAGGGCCCGTCATGCAAATGCCTTTTGACGGATTAAGTTTATTAGATTACGCCATTAATTCTTCCTTGGTTTTATCGAATGTGATTCTGAAAAAACAAGACAAAGCAGGTCTTTTTTCTTTTTCTAAAAAAGTAGAAAATCGAGTTTTTGCTGAAAGAAGAGGCTCGCAAATGCAGAAAATCCTTGAAACTTTATACAATGTAAAAACCGATTTTTTTGAAAGTGATTACAGCCGATTGTATGTTGACATTAAAAAAAATATCAATCAAAGAAGTTTGATCATTCTATACACCAATTTTGAAACAATGGATGGTCTAAATCGTCAATTACCTTATTTAAAAGGAATTGCCAAAAGCCATTTATTGGTTGTGGTTTTCTTTCAAAACACAGAACTGAATTCCATCATCAATAAAAAGACAGCAACAATTCAGGAAGTTTACGACAAAGTTATCGCGGAAAAATTCATGTTCGAAAAACGACTGATCGTAAACGAATTAAAGAAATACGGAATTCATTCGGTATTGACACAGCCAGAAAATCTTACGCTTGACGCCATTAATAAGTATTTGGAGATTAAATCAAGAGGGATTCTATAGCCATGTTTATCTGTTAACTTATGGTTATTTTAAAGATTGGCTTTACTATTATCTCTTTTATTAAATTAGTTTTGAAAGAAAATAATAACATAAAAACAGATAAAAAATGAAAAAAGCAATTCTATTTCTGTTCATCTTATTAAGCATTCAATCTCAAGCCCAAAAGACAGAAAACATCATTATTATCACTACAGATGGTTTTAGGTGGCAGGAAGTTTTTAAAGGAATTGATCCTGCGATTGCCAATGACAAAAAATTCAATCAAGGAGACAGCGCTTACATTTATAAAAAATATAGTGATGCCAATGTCAAAGAAGCTCGTAAAAAACTAATGCCTTTTTTCTGGTCTGAAATCGCTTCGAAAGGTCAGATTTATGGAAATAGAGATTTAGGGAATAAAGTTGATGTTGCCAATCCGTACTGGTTTAGTTATCCTGGTTATAGCGAAATTATGACTGGAAATGTAGATTTAAAAGTCAATTCAAACAGCTATAAAGCCAATCCAAATGTGAATGTTCTGGAATTTTTAAATCAGCAGTCTAAATTTAAAGGAAAAGTTGCCGCTTTTGGCGCGTGGGATGCTTTTGACCGAATTTTAAATGAAGAAAGAGGCGGATTTCCTGTAATTTCAGCCTTTGACAAAGTGGGTGGAAACAAACCAACAGCAGCTCAGCATTTATTAAATGAAATGCGTGATAATTCATATAAACCCTTTCACATGGATGAATGCTTAGATGTTTTTACGCATTATCAAGCTTTAGATGAATTGAAAACTAAAAAACCAAAAGTACTTTACATTGCATATGGAGAAACCGATGAATGGGCACATCACGCACAATATCGTTCGTATCTGGATGCAGCCAATCAAGTCGATAAATGGATTCAGGAAATCTGGAATTTTGTTCAAAATGATCCGCAATACAAAAACAAAACAACTCTTTTCATAACAGTCGATCACGGACGCGGTGACAAAGTAAAAACGCAATGGACCGATCACGGTTCTGATGTTCCAGGTGCCTCAGAAATTTGGTTCGCCACAATGGGACCAGAAATTGCTCCAAAAGGTGAAATCAAAACCGATTCTCAAGTTTACCAAAAACAATTTGCTCAAACTTTAGCAAAAATTATGGGATATAATTTCAAAACGGATCATCCTGTAGAAACTGAGATTAAAGAAGTTTTCGAGAAATAATTTTTCCAGCAACGACCCGAGCGATAGTGAATAGGCAAAGTAATTGCATTAATTTTTACGAATTTCTATTTTGTTTTGCCACAGATTAAGGGATTAAAAATGATTTAATCTGTGAGAATCTCTTTAATCTGTGGCGAAAAATTATTGCAATTCGTGGCAAAAGAAACTTTATTGCTATACCTACAAGGTTTTAAAAACCTTGCAGGAAGAAAAAAACTCAGTACCTTAGCGCCTTAGAATCTTAGTCGCTTAAAAAAATGAAACAAATTACTTCAGTTCAAAATCCGTTTATCAAATCTTTGGTTTTACTTCAAGAAAAATCCAAAGCCAGAAAACAAACCGGAACATTTTTGATTGAAGGTTTAAGAGAAATTTCTTTAGCCATAAAAGGCGGTTACGAAATCGAAACGATTTTGTTTTTACCCGAATTAGTTTCTGAATCGGAAATCGATAAACTAATTCAAAATTCTTTTCAAATCATAGAAATCAATAAAGAGGTTTATCAAAAATTGGCTTATCGTGATACTACAGAAGGAATTTTAGCGGTAGCGAGAACCAAATCATTAAAATTATCAGATTTAAAATTATCAGATAATCCATTGATTTTAGTGGTAGAATCTTTAGAAAAACCAGGAAATATTGGTGCCGTTTTACGAACTGCAGATGCAGCCAATTTAGACGCTGTTTTAATCGCCAATCCGAAAAGCGATTTATACAATCCGAATATTGTTCGTTCTAGCGTTGGATGTCTTTTTACCAACCAAATCGCAACAGGAACATCTGAGGAAATTATTGCTTTTTTGAAAGAAAAAAAGATCAATTTCTACAGTGCAACTTTACAAAATTCAACTTCATATCATACTCAAAACTTCACAACACCAACCGCTTTGGTCGTTGGTACAGAAGCAACTGGTTTAACTCAGCAATGGCGTGACGAAGCAACTCAAAACATTATTATCCCAATGCAAGGAGAAATCGACAGCATGAATGTTTCTGTTGCTGCTGCAATTTTAATTTTCGAAGCTAAAAGACAAAGAGGGTTTTGATTTTTGATTTTTGATTTTTGATTTTTGATTTTTGATTTTTGATTTTTGATTTTTGATTTTTGATTTTTGATTTTTGATTTTTGATTTTTGATTTTTGATTTTTGATTTTTGATTTTTGATTTTTGATT
>NZ_JAMOKG010000002.1:51655-253518 GCF_023656565.1 Flavobacterium tyrosinilyticum | reverse complement strand
TTCTAAAAGTCGCTTTGCTCCTTTTTGGAATTTGGGATTTAAAAATTGTAATTTATTTTTAATCCCCTTTCGGCTGTCAGGCTGAGCGAAGTCGAAGCCCTTTTTTACAGACAAAAAACCAAAAATTGCACCTTCAAAAATCTAAAAACTTCACTCTAAAATCTACAATCATATAGCCTTGCGTATGTTCAAACTAATTCTTATTTTTAGTACTTGAACTATGCCGTTATGACAGAAATAGATATTGAAAAAGAAAACAAAGCTATTGCGCAGGAATACAAGGAATTACTTCGAATAAGTTACCAAACTTTAAGCCCAACAGACAAAAAATTAATTCGAAAAGCTTTTGATGTTGCCGTTGATGCCCACAAAGAACAGAGACGTAAATCGGGCGAAGCGTATATCTTTCATCCTATTGCAGTTGCAAAAATTGTTGCTTCAGAAATTGGTCTGGGAGCGACCTCTATCGCCGCGGCTTTATTACACGATGTTGTTGAAGATACTCCTGTAACTGTTGATGAAATAGAACGTCTCTTCAATCCGAAAGTAGCACAGCTTGTTGAAGGTTTAACAAAGATCTCATTAGTTCAAAAAGATTTGAACGCTTCCATGCAAGCTGAGAATTTCAGAAAAATGATTTTGACATTAAACGATGATGTTCGTGTAATTTTGATCAAATTGGCCGATCGTTTGCATAATATGCAAACCATGGATTCAATGGCGGAATACAAACAAACCAAAATCGCTTCTGAAACTCTATATATTTATGCTCCTTTAGCCCACCGTTTGGGACTTTATAACATTAAAACCAAACTTGAAGATTTAGGATTAAAATACACAGAACCGGCAGTTTACAATGACATTGTAAGCAAGATTCGTGAAACAAAAGAAGAACAAGATGCTTATATCAAAGATATTTCAGATGTTTTAAAGAAATCTTTAGATAGCGAAGGTGTAGACTATATCATCAAAGGAAGACCAAAATCTATTTATTCTATACGTCGAAAAATGCGTGCGCAAAACGTAACTTTTGACGAAGTTTATGATAAGTTCGCCCTTAGAATTGTATACAAAGCCGATCCGCATGAAGAAAAATTCATTGCCTGGAAAATATATTCTATCGTAACAGATCATTATCGCCCTAGCCCTAGCCGTTTGCGCGACTGGATTTCATCACCAAAATCAACTGGTTATGAAGCGCTTCACATTACTGTAATGGGACCAAAAGGACGTTGGGTTGAAGTTCAGGTTCGAAGCGAACGTATGGACGAAATCGCTGAAAAAGGTTACGCAGCACATTACAAATACAAAAACGGCGCAACAGAAGAAAGCGGTCTGGATACTTGGCTGAATCTTCTTCGCGAAGCGTTGGAAAATCCGGAAACCAATGCGGTTGATTTTGTGGAAGATTTCAAAATGAATCTGTATTCTAAAGAAATCTTTGTCTTTACTCCAAAAGGAGAAATCAAATCGTTGCCAAAAGGCGCGACTTCTCTTGATTTTGCTTTCAGCATTCACTCTGAAATCGGAATTAAAACTCGCGGAACTCGTGTAAACGGACGACTGGTTCCATTAAACTACGAATTAAAAAGTGGTGATCAGGTTGAAGTAATTACTTCTCCAAACCAAAAACCAACGGTAAACTGGCTAGAATATGTAACGACTTCGAGAGCTAAAAATAAAATTAAAAACGTTCTTAACGAGAACACTAAAAAGATTGCAGAAGAAGGAAAAGAATTACTTGTTAGAAAATTAAAACATCTAAAAGTTACATTTAACGAACAGGTAACAAACGAGTTAGTTAACTTCTTTAAACTAAAAACAAGTTTAGATTTATTTTATAGAGTTGGAATTGGCGCAATCGAAAATCAGCAGTTAAAAGATTATGCGGCACAGAAAAGCAATTCGTTTATCAATTTCTTTAAAAATAAAATTAAACGAACGAAAGATACCGCAGATGAGGATATTCACAAACCAGTCATTAGCAGTAACTATGACATGCTGGTTTTTGGAACCGAACATGATAAGTTAGACTATAAACTTTCGCAATGCTGTAACCCAATTCCTGGTGATGATGTCTTTGGTTTTGTTACCATCAACGAAGGAATAAAAGTGCATAAAAAAGACTGTCCGAACGCGATTGGAATGCAGTCGAATTACGCCTACAGAATTATGAGTGCCAAGTGGATTGATTCTTCGCAAGAGGAATTCAAAGCCATTATCAATATTACAGGAATGGATGTTTTAGGACTTACCAACCAATTGACAAAGGTAATTTCAAACAATATGAGCGTAAATATTCAAAGTATTTCGCTTAGTACCGATGCTGGAATTTTCCACGGACAAGTTGCCGTAATTGTTAAAAACAATACGATTTTGAAAAAAATGATTAGCGCCATCAAGAAAATTGACGGAGTTGATAAGGTTACTAGAGAGTATAGAACTTAAACTAATTCATAAACATTAATCATGGAAAATAAATCCTTAGAAATTCCTAAAATAGAATTTGATGAAAATGGAGAGCTTTTAATTACGGCATCTGAATCTTCATCAAAAGACGATTTTGATTTTTTTCAAGGAAAATCTGTTATTCGCAACAGAAAATTAAAATCCAGATTGACGAATTGCGATGAGTGGATTGAATTTCCTTCGACACAGGAAATGTACAAGATTTTAAATGGAATTGGAAACATTGATAATTTTCTAGCCACTTTTGATGGAGAACCTTTTGAAGGCATGACAGTAAGGTTATTTAATCCGATAACAAAATTGTGGAGCATATACTGGTCAGATTCTACTACGGGAACATTAGACAAACCTGTAGTTGGTTCTTTTGAAAATAAAGTGGGGCATTTTTTTTCTAAAGATGTTTTTGACGAAAAACCAGTTATTCAAGTATTCCGATGGGATGCTCGAGACGAAAAGAATCCTGTCTGGAGCCAAGCAATGTCTGATGACAAAGGAAAAACTTGGGAATGGAACTGGTATATGTATATGTCGAAATCAAGTTAACCATTGTTAGTTTTTTCATAAATTAAAAAAATTATGTTAATTAAGCTAAATTAACCTTTGAAAATATTTTTAACGTAAAAGCCTGTATTTAGTGCATTATAACTAATCAAAAACAAGTTTAAACGTTAAACTTTAAACCCGAAACTTTTATTCATTAAAAATAAAAAATTATCTTTGCCGGATATGACACTTATTTCAACTGACAACACTAAGAATCAAGAAATTGTAAAAAATGTTTTTACACTATATCTTGAACAAAAAGGGCATCGCAAAACTCCTGAGCGTTATGCTATACTTCAGGAAATTTACGATAGCGAGGAGCATTTTGATATAGAGAACCTTTACATCAAAATGAAAAACAAAAACTATCGTGTGAGTAGAGCTACTTTATACAACACGATCGAGTTATTGTTGGACTGCGCTTTGGTTAGAAAACATCAATTTGGACAAAATCAAGCTTACTACGAAAAATCATATTTTGATAAACAGCACGATCATATCATTATGACAGATTCTGGTGAGGTAATCGAATTTTGTGACCCAAGAATTCAAACCATCAAAAAGACTATCGAAGAAATTTTTGATATTGAAATCACAAATCACTCGCTTTATTTCTACGGAAACAAAAAGCAAAGCTCAAATTCATAGTCTTTAATATTAGACTTTTCAAAAAAATTAAAAAAAAGAAAATTAACTACATAATCAGTAGGGCAACTTAGATTGTCTCAACGCAAATTAAAACAGAATGACCGTAGATTTATTACTAGGATTACAATGGGGAGATGAAGGTAAAGGAAAAATTGTTGATGTACTTACCTCAAATTACGATATTATTGCACGTTTCCAAGGAGGACCAAATGCAGGACATACTCTAGAATTTGACGGAATTAAACACGTACTAAGAACAATTCCTTCTGGAATTTTTCATAAAAACTCGGTAAATATCATCGGAAATGGTGTTGTAATTGATCCAGTAGTTTTTCAAAAAGAAATTGAAGGTTTAGAAAAATTCAACCTTGATATCAAAAAGAAATTAATCATTTCTAGAAAAGCGCACTTAATTTTACCAACTCACCGTTTGCTTGACGCTGCTTCTGAAGCTTCTAAAGGAAAAGCAAAAATTGGTTCTACTCTTAAAGGAATTGGACCAACTTACATGGACAAAACGGGTAGAAATGGTTTACGTGTTGGAGATATCGAACTAGAAGATTTTAAAGAGCGTTACAGAGCTTTAGCTGACAAACATGAAGCAATGATTGCTTTTTATGATGTTGCTATTCAATATAATTTAGCTGAATTAGAAAAAGAATTCTTTGAAGCTATTGAAGAATTAAAAAAATTAGATTTCATTGACAGTGAAGAATACATGCACCAAGCTCAAAAAGCTGGAAAATCTATTCTTTGCGAAGGTGCTCAAGGATCTTTATTGGATGTTGATTTCGGAACTTATCCTTTCGTAACTTCATCAAACACTACTGCTGCTGGAGCTTGTACTGGTTTAGGAATTGCTCCTAACAAAATCAAAGAAGTATACGGAATTTTCAAAGCTTATGTTACACGTGTAGGTAGCGGACCTTTCCCTACTGAACTTTTTGACGAAGTGGGTGCTACAATGGCAAAAGTGGGTAACGAATTTGGTTCTGTAACAGGAAGACAAAGACGTTGCGGATGGCTAGACCTTGTTGCTTTAAAATATGCCGTTCAAGTTAACGGAGTTACTCAGTTAATGATGATGAAAGGTGATGTACTTTCTGGTTTCGAAACTTTAAAAGTTTGTACGGAATACAACTACAAAGGACAAAACATTTCTCACTTTCCTTACAACATTGAACCAGAAAACGTTACTCCGGTTTACAAAGAGTTTAAAGGATGGAAACAAGATTTAACTGGATTGACAACTTACGATCAATTACCTATTGAGCTAAAAGAATATATTGAGTTTATTGAAAAAGAAATCGAAGTGCCAATCAAAATTGTATCGGTTGGACCAGACAGAAAGCAAACAATAACAAAATAACATATTTAAACGCTCTGATAATCAGGGCGTTTTTTTTTATGAAATAATTTTTCCAAATGAGAAAGAATCCAGAAATCGAAATAACAGATACCAAATTACTCTCAGACAATTGGTACATATTAAACAAAGTAACTTTTAACTACAAAAAGGAAAACGAAAAAACAGAATCACATATTCGTGAAGTTTATGATCGCGGAAATGGTGCTGGGATATTATTATACAATACTGCCAAGAAAACAGTTGTACTAACGAGACAATTTCGTTTACCAACTTACCTTAACGGAAATAAAACGGGAATGATGATTGAGGTTTGCGCAGGACTTTTAGACAAAGACAATGCCGAACAAGCTATTATTCGCGAAACGGAAGAAGAAACAGGATATCGTTTAACAAAAGTTCAAAAAGTAATCGAAACCTATATGTCTCCAGGATCTGTAACAGAAATTTTATATCTTTTTGTGGGAGAATATGACGAAAATATGAAGGTAAGTTCTGGTGGCGGATTGGATGCTGAACAGGAAAACATAGAAGTTTTAGAATTTACTTTTGATGAAGCTTATGCCATGATCGAATCTGGGGAAATTTCAGATGCTAAAACGATTATGTTATTGCAATACGCTAAAATAAAAGGATTAATTTAATTTTTTTGAGTATTTTAGATTAACCAAACAGTCTAAAATGCTCAAATTTAAAATAGTATTCTTTTTCTGCTTTCCGATTTTATTATTCTCTCAAAAAGAAAAATTATCGGTTGAAAAACTAAAACAAAATCTTACCGTTTTTAGAGAAATAAGGGAAAAAGCCAATTCAGGACTTTATAAATACAGAACAAAGCAGCAGATTGACTCCTATCGAATACGAATTACCGAACACCAAAATCAAAACGCAGTTTTCTATTGTAAATCTAGAACAAGATGTTCCTAAAAAAGCAAATCAAATTTTTGGAAGAGGAATAATTCCGGATCATGAAATTTTACAGACTTTTGAGGATTTTATGAAAAATAGAGATACTCAATTGGAATATACTTTAAAACTAATCGAACAAAAATAACTTAACCTAAAACCTAAATCATGGGATTATTTGACCTATTCAAGAAAAAAGAAACTCCGCAGAAAGACGAAACTCCTCAAAAAGATGAAAAAGGAATCTTACTTGCAATGCCTTTGTTTAATAACAACGAAAGTTACAGTATAGACCTTGTAATTGATAACCTGAAAAATTTCTGGGGATTATCTATTGTCAATTTTTCAGGAAATGATACTTCGGCTGTTTTTAAATTGGATAATGAATTAGTAGCTGTAGCTTATGTTCCGGCGCAAATTCCTGGCGAAGAACTTTCAACAACTATTCAATATGCATACAATTGGCATACTGCAGGAGAAGATTTAAAAGACTACACGGGACATGCAATCGTTTCTGTTATGTCTTCTCAGGGAAGTCAAGTAGAACGATATACCCTTTTAAGTAAATTATTATGTTCAATTCTTGCTACTTCAAATTCAATAGGCATTTATCAAGCAAAACAAACCCTTTTGATACCTAGAGATCAATATTTAGAAAACATTCCTGATTTACAGCAAGGAAAATCTCCTGTTCAAGTATGGATTTATATTGGCATCAAAACCTCCGAGCAAGGAAACTACATATATACTTATGGATTGCCAGAATTTGAAAAACAAGAAATGGAAGTCTTACAGTCGCCTATGGAACTGCCAGAACTTTTTAATTTCTTTACTAGCATTATTTCATACGTTATTAATAGCGATGTTATATTGAGAAACGGAGAAACTTTAGGATATACCGAAGACCAGAAAATAAAAATTACAGCTTCGAAAGGATTTTTTGTCGAAGGGGAAACGTTAAGATTAGAAATATAGTTTCTTCAACTACAAAATCTAAAAGACAATTTAGTTATACGAGTTCTTCTCTTTCATCAATTTAAAATGAAAATCCCGAAACCTATTCCAAAAATTATGTAACCCTTTTCAGCTATCATAATCATAACTTTATATTCATAAAAATACGACCTATGAAAAAGTTATATTACACAGCAAACGCGATACTTTTATTAATGTTAATCTTATTAGGTTCTTGCAAAAAAACCGATACGATAACATTGACTGAAAACAAAAAAGAGAAAAAGAAAGTAATTGAATATAAAAAACCAGAAACCGTTTCTTACCAAGTTGAAAAAACAAAAGAATGGCTGAAGCTCAATGAAGCTGATAGTTCAAAAATGGATATTGTCTATGCTTTAAACAGAACAGATAAAGCTAATTTCAAAAAGCTGGATTCTGTTGTTATTCCAGCCGATTTCAGCGGGGATTTGGTTTATTATCTTCCCTTCCCTATTCATGTTTCGGCTTTAGAGGAGGTTTCAAAAATTATTCTTTTTTCGTATCCAACTCAAACTTTTGCGGCTTATGAAAATGGTGAATTAGTTAGAACAGGGCCAACAAATATGGGAAGAAAAAAAGATCCTACTCCAACAGGATTATTTTTTACAAATTGGAAGGCAGAAAAAACAACTAGCACTTTTAATGACGAATGGGATTTAAAGTGGAATTTTAATATTGAAAACAAATTAGGAGTTGGCTTTCACGAATATGATTTGCCTGGATATCCTGCTTCTCATTCTTGTTTGAGATTATTAGAAAAAGATGCTAAATACCTTTACAAATTTGCTGACGAATGGATTCTGAAAGACAAAGAAAATGTAAAAGTAAAAGGTACGCCTGTAATCGTTTTTGGAAGTTATAATTTTGATGGACCAAAACCGTGGCTTCAATTGGCATCAGATCCAGAAGCTTTAAATATCTCTCAAGGCGATATTGAAAATACTGTAAAACCATATTTAAAAGAAATCTTAGAAAATCAAAACCTAAGAGAAGCCGATCCCTCAAAAACTTTATAAAATATACTATAAATAAAAGAATCAGCTGAAATGATACATTATCGTTTCAGCTTTTTTTTGTTTGCTTTTAAACGTAAAATTTAACTAAAGCCCTTCTCTTTGTCCTTTCTTAAACCTCCAGCTAAAGCTGGAGGCAATTCATACTTTCAAGTCTTTGAACCTCTGCCTCTTTGCACCTTAGCATCTCAAAAAAAAAACTCATAAATAAGCGATCGTTCATTTATTATTTGTATCTTTGCATCATAATTAGTTAGAATTATGAGAACTAGAGATACAAATAAAGAAGAAACTGTAAAGCAAAAAGCAATAGAAATGATCGTCGCACAAGGTGTAGAAGGCTTTGGAATGAATCGTCTGGCTAAAGAATGCGGCGTTTCTGTAGCAACACTTTACATTTATTATTCGGATAAAGAAGATCTGATTCGCAAAATTGGAATTGAAATCGGTCAAAATTTCTTTGAAAAGATGTTTGATGGTTTTGCTACAAATATGTCTTTTAGAGAAGGATTACGAAATCAATGGGAAAATCGTATTTATTTCAATCTAAATTTTCCACTACAAACTACCTGTTTTGAACTTTTAAGACATTCTACTCACGGCGATGCAATCCTACAAGAAGTAACAGGAAAGTACAAGCAAATGATGACTGAATTTATGGTTTTGGCAATTGAGCGAAAAGAGCTCATTTCTGTCCCTTATGAAGTATTTTGGAGTATTGCTTACGGCTCACTTTATTCTCTTTTAGAATTTCATAGAGATGGAAAATCAATGTCTGGAAAATCTTTCGTTCTTAATGAAAAGATTAAAAATGAAGCTTTTAATCTTGTTCTAAAAGCATTAACTCCCTGATTAAAATTCAATAGCAATATCAATAACAGATTTAAACACAATATAATTTCAATAAAATGAAAACTTCAATTATAGAAAATAAAAAAATTGCCATTATTGGCGGTGGGCCTGTTGGACTAACCACTGCAAGAATTTTACAAATTAATGGTGCAGATGTTACGGTTTACGAAAGAGACATTAATGCACAAGCAAGAACATCTGGAGGAACTTTGGACATTCATTCTGATTCTGGTCAATATGCGATTCAGAAAGCGGGTTTAATGGAGGAATTTAAAAAATACGCACGACCAACTGGAGAAAAAATGGCTGACATGAACGGAAATATTACTTCTGACGAAATGCCTGATGAAACTAATGCTTTTTCACGCCCAGAAATTGATCGAAATGATCTTCGAAAAATTATGCTGGAGAATCTAACCGAAAATACTGTAGTTTGGGATAGCCAACTAATTAATATTGAAAAACTTGAAGACCAATATGTTTTAGAATTCAAAAATGGCACAACAGCAACTGCCGATTTTGTAATCGTTGCAAATGGTGGAAGATCGAACGCTAGAAAATTTGTGAGCGATCAAGAACCTCAACTTTCTGGAACTTATATTATTCAAGGAGAAATTGTGAATCCTGATCAAGATTATCCAGAATTTAAACCAAAATACGGAAACGGAAATGTGATGGCAATGGGAGAACACAAAATGTTTTACACCCATACCATGCGCGACGGTTCTGTTCATTTTGGAGTTTCTTTTAAAGCCGATGAAGATTGGGTTTCGAACCACGGGATTAATTTTGAAGATGATCAATCTGTGATTTCTTTTTTGAATGAAACTTTTGAAAATTGGGGAGATGATTACAAAAAATTCTTTGCCGCTTCTACGGAATTTTCTGGTTTGCCTTTAAGATTGTTTTCTTTGGAAGAATCTTGGAAAGAACATTCAAACCTTACACTTGTTGGCGACGCAGCACATTTAATGCCTCCATTTGCAGGCGAAGGTGTAAATATGGGCTTGTTTGATGCTTTCCATTTAACCCAAAATTTAACCAACGGAAAATTTAAAACAATAGATGAAGCAATCGCTGATTACGAGAAAAAAATGTTCGGTTATGCATTAGAAGCACAACGCATGACAAAGAAAATGGAAGATTTACTGCATTCGGATATTGTGGCTGAAGATATTTTGAATAGTAGGTTTTAGTAATTACAAAAAAATGAGTTTTTTCAATATCTTTAAAAAATTAAAACTACAAATAAGATTATGGAGTCAAAACAATCGCTTGATATTTTTGGAGAATTTTTAGTTAAAAATCTAAGAGATAAAGGAATTGGAAATGCTGAAACTCTTTTAAACAATAAATCTAAATCACCATCAAACTTAAAAATACAAAGTGAGATTGGTCAATTTAATCAATCCCAAAAAGATCTAATCAAAGAAATCGTAATTAAAAGCATAGATGTTGCAATTCATGATTTTCTTTTTTCATTACAAGAATTGGCTGATTTTGAAAACAATATTCAAATATCTGTAAATGCCAAAAATATTGTTGACCTTAGCGATGGTATTCATGGAGAATCTTATTCAGAAAATGGATGGAACGCTAAATTTAGTAAGTACGGAGCAAAAGAATAAAATGATAAGTTGTTTTAAATTCTTACTTTCGTTTTAGACAAGTGGAAAATCCACATTAAAAACAATTATGAAACAATTATTCTTCCTTCTTTTTATTTGCACAACGGCGTTAAGTTATAGCCAATCTAATCAAATTTTAGATTTTAAAATACGATTCTCACCTCAAACTATTTACAATCAGACAATGACAAATTCAGCTTCATATGAACTTACTTATGAAGGATCTGAAGAATTATTAAACACATTAAAATCTAGTGGAGTTAAAAATCCGACAATAACCAATTCGACCGTTGATATGGAATCTGTTTTTAAAACAGGAAAAGCTAATGCAGACGGAAGTTTCCCTGTTGTAATTAAGTATCTAAAATCTTTAGACAATAAAGGAAACACTATTATTCCGAATGGGACTTTAATCTACGGAAAAGGATCAATTACTGCTTTGCCAAAATTGGATTCTATTGTTGCAAAAGGTATTGATGACATCTCCAAAAACACCTTTTTTGAAATTGCAAAAAGCTCTTTTTCTCAACTTGCATTACCAGAAAAGAAATTAAAAGTTGGCGAAGCATTTTCTCAAGAAAGCCCACTTAATATTCCGATTGGACCACTTAACATAGATATGTCAGTTACCACAATCTATAGACTAACCAGTATTTTCGACAAAAATGCTTATTTTGATATCAATCAGATTTATACTGCAAATGTTTCATCAGAAAAATTAAATAATATCATTGTTTCAGGAATCGGAACAGGAAAAATGACTTATGATATTCCTAATTATTTTACAAGTGAAAGCTCCATAGACATGAAACTGATGTTTGATCTGAAACAAGATGAATTTAATATCAAATTAAACTCGTCCACAAGTATTAAACAAACTGCCAAAATAAGTAAATACAAATAAAAACAAAAGGCGTAAGAATTAAATCTTACGCCTTTTGTTTTATATGAAACCTCAGAAATTATCTAGAATAATTTGGAGCTTCTTTTGTAATAGTTACGTTATGTGGATGGCTTTCAGTGATTCCGCTAGAAGTGATTCTAACAAAACGTCCAGATTCTTGTAAAGTTGGAATATCTTTAGAACCACAGTATCCCATACCTGCACGAAGACCTCCAATAAACTGAAGCATGCTTTCGTTTAATTCTCCTTTGTAAGGAACACGTCCAACGATTCCTTCTGGAACTAATTTTTTAACGTCGTCCTCAACATCTTGGAAATAACGATCTTTAGAACCTGTTTGCATTGCTTCAACAGAACCCATTCCGCGGTAAGATTTGAATTTTCTTCCTTCAAAAATGATAGTTTCTCCTGGAGATTCTTTTGTTCCTGCAAGTAATGAACCCAACATTACACAGTCGGCACCTGCAGCGATTGCTTTAGGAATATCTCCTGTATAACGAATTCCACCATCAGCAATAACTGGAACTCCAGTTCCTTTAATTGCCGCAGCAACTTCTAAAACTGCCGAGAATTGAGGAAAACCAACACCTGCAACGATACGAGTTGTACAGATAGAACCAGGTCCGATTCCAACTTTTACTCCATCAGCACCATTTTCTACTAAATATTTAGCAGCTTCTGGCGTTGCAATGTTTCCAACAATTACATCTATTTGAGGGAATTTTGATTTTACTTCTTTCAGTACATTCACCACACCTTCTGTATGTCCGTGAGCTGTATCTATAATGATTGCATCTACACCTGCAGCAACCAAAGCTTCTGCTCTTAAAACAGCATCTCCAGTAACTCCAATTGCAGCAGCAACTCTTAAACGACCAAAACTATCTTTATTAGCGATTGGTTTTTGAGTCAATTTTGTAATATCTCTGAAAGTAATTAAACCAACTAATTCGTTTTTATCGTTTACAACTGGTAATTTTTCGATTTTATGACCTTGTAAAACTACTTCTGCCTGCTCAAGTGAAGTTCCTTCAGACACCGTTACTAAGTTTTGGCTTGTCATAACCTCAGCGATTGGTCTCGCACCGTTTTTCTCAAAACGTAAATCGCGGTTTGTAACAATACCTTTTAAGATTTTGTTTTCGTCAACGATTGGAATACCACCGATTCCGAATTCTTTCATGGCATTTTTTGCATCAGCAATTGTAGAGTTGGTTGGTAATGTTACCGGATCGATAATCATACCTGCTTCTGCACGTTTTACTTTTCGAACTTTTCCTGCTTGTTGTTCGATAGTCATATTTTTATGTAAAACACCTATTCCGCCTTCTTGCGCCATAGCAATTGCCATTGCGCTTTCTGTTACTGTATCCATAGCAGCAGATACAATTGGAACGTTTAATGTAATGTTTCTTGAAAATTTTGATTTAATGCTCACTTCGCGAGGAAGCACATTCGAGTAGTTAGGTACTAATAATACATCGTCGTAAGTTAAACCTTCGCCGATAATCTTGGAGTTGTGTGCTATCATGGTGCAATTTCTAGTTGAATTGCGTGCAAATATAGTGAATAAATTGGAAACTTGAATACTAACTTATTCATAAAATTGACTTTACACGAAAAACCTTACGGTTTTAAAATTTCAATAATTAAATTCCAAATTCCAAAGCTTAACCTAAATTCTAATACTCCATAGTTTGTATGTTGGAATTTGGAATTTAAAAAATTGAAATTTTCTATTCTTTATCTTGAAAAACAAAATTGATTCCGAGTTGGAAGGCGGCACTGCTGGCTTTAGAAATATCTTTATATTCTAAAACATTATTGACCAGAGCATAAATATTTACCGGACCAATTGTTCCAGCAAGTCCTAATCCGACATTTTTATTTGAAAAAGTATCTAAGGCGTAAGTTGCTTTAAAATCTAATTTTTTAAAAATATTTCTTCTATAAAAAGCGGTTATCGCAAACAAAGGTGTTCGAGGGGCAGACATTGCAAAAACTTGTATTCCTGTCGCATTTTTATAATATTTATTGACTTTTCCATGACAATTGCATTCGTCATCTGGACGCGCTTCTCCAAATGAATATTCGATAGAAGAATAAAGTTTTGTTGGGCGCCAAGTGGTGTATTTATTATAAAGCGTATCTCTTGGTATTGCTTTGTCAAATTCGTCAAAAACATTCTCAGGGTCATCTGTACCCATAAAATCCGGATTTGCACCATTGTAACGGTAAATTCCTTTATAGGTAAGTGTTTCGATATCTTTGGTCTGTCTCACAAAACCCAAATCTATAACACTTGCGGTAAATTGTAAATTGTCTTTTATATAATAGGTAATTCCAGCATCTATTCCAAAACCTAGACTTCCGTTAAAAAAGGTATTATTGGCAATATCACGAACTACATTTCCTTCGTATTCATCTTTTGTAAAACGAGAAAGACCAGATGTTTTTAATTCTAAATTGGAAGAAATGACCTGACTGTACAAGTTTGGTGTTCCTGGCTCCTCGCCTGTATAAATGTAGCCTGAGTTTTTTGTAGAAGTTGCATTTGCACCGCTTGAGTAGATTTTAGCGCGACCTCCGTAAACAAATTTGTCATTGAGTTTTTTATGAAAACCAACATGAAAAACAGAAAGCACTTCGGCTTTCATGCTTAAATCGCCTAGATTAAATGATTTTCCGATATAATCTCGATTTCCGTTTAAAGCTAGTAAAGCAAGATCTTTGGGAACAAACATAAAGAAGTCGAATTCTTGATATAATCCAAATGAAATATAAGAACGGCTTTCTCTGCCTCCAATTCTAAATCCGCCAGAAAATATTTCCAATTGCTGATTGGTTACTACTTTATCTCTGCTGGAAGATTTATTTACAACATCTCTAACCTTTTGATTAAAATCGACTCCATCATCTGAAAACAGATCATAGGCTGAGAAACTGCTAGATCCGACATTAGCTGAAATTCCAGACAAAACGGGAAATCCAAAATAGTACTTATACGAAACATCTGCTCCTGGATTTACAAGCGAAGACTGCGGAATTGAAGTAAAATTATACAGCAATTCTCTGTTTTGAGCAAAACAGAAAAGATGAAAAAACAAGCAAAGTAGTAGCGCCTTTCTCATTCGATTACTAAATAAGCCGTTGCACTTGATCTTAATTTTAAGTTTCCTTCACTCTGGCTATTTAATGGAGGCCCTGAGGCAATTACTACCACAAAACCAATTTTTTGAGTTTGTTTTAAAAGATCCAATCGAGCATTTTCAAAAACTTCTGTAGGATATTTTATAACATTTGGTGTTCCTTTATAAGACGGAACAGTAAAAGATATGGTTTGCAAAACCTCATTTTGATCATTAAGCAAAAGCATATTGAGAACGAAAGCACGATTTATGTTATTTTCGACTTCAAAATCAAACTCTGCTTTTTTAAGACGTTCATTAAAAAATTTCTCTTTAAAAACATCAAAGTCCCTAACATCTGGATAGACATTAGTTCCTCCATCGTCTATAAGTCTATTGGCCTGAATATTAAAATACGCTAGGTTAGCTACAAAAACAGGCTCTATCTTAAAATCGTTTACCTGATCGAAATTCAAATCGCTTGAACAGGAGAACAATAAAAAGACTGAAAATAGTATACTTGAAATCTTACTTAGCGAATTTGACCCCATGATAATAGTTATAGCAATACTAAATGTAACGCATTATACAAACAATCATTATCTAAGGTAAGAAAAATAACTATTTTTTAATGAAACTTTCCAAACAATTTTGAAGCTTCATTGTATGCGCTTTCAAAACTAAGAGAATTGAGTCCGGTTATTTTTTTATTGGCAGTAAAATAGGAAACCAGTTTTTCTGTTGGCATATTTCCTGTTAGTTTATCGGTTGCCATTGGGCAGCCTCCGAAACCTTGAATAGCTCCGTCAAAACGAATACAGCCTGCTTTTGCCGCGGCATCGATTTTTTCGAACCAGCTTTCTGGCGTGGTATGAAGATGCGCTCCAAACTCAATTTCAGGATATTTCGGAATTAAATCTGAAAACAAATACGTAATTACTTCTGGCGTAGAAGTTCCAACAGTATCAGAAAGCGATAAAATTTTTACACCCATTGCTGCCAGTTTTTCGGTCCATTCTGCTACAATTTCAACATTCCACGGATCTCCATATGGATTTCCGAAGCCCATGGAAAGATAGGTCACTACTTCTTTATTTTTCTTATCGGCAACTTCCAGAATTTCTTCTAAGGTAACTAAAGATTCTGCAATAGTTTTATGCGTATTACGCATCTGAAAGTTCTCAGAAATAGAAAAAGGAAAGCCCAAATATTGAATCTGCTCATAATTGGCTGCCGTTATCGCTCCTTGAGTATTAGCAATAATAGAAAGCAGTTTACTTGTTGTTTGAGACAAATCTAACTGCTCTAGAACCTCTGCAGTATCTTGCATTTGTGGAATAGCTTTTGGAGAAACAAAACTCCCAAAATCGATTGTATCAAAGCCAACTCGTAACAAAGCTTGTATGTAAGTAACTTTATTTTTTGTCGGAATAAAAGCCTTAATGCCTTGCATGGCATCTCTAGGGCATTCGATAATTTTGATTTCTTTACTCAAAGCGTATTCTTTTGTAAAGGCTAAGTTAGTTTCTTTTTTGATTATATAAAAGAGATTTTTATTTGAAGTCTATTATTACAAAATAGCATCATATTTTCAAATATTACCAAAAAGCGTAATAATTTAAATTATTACCGAAAAACGTAATAACAAATCTTATTACGTATATTTGTAATAGAAAATTTATAATTTTTTTACTTATATTTGAGTTATGACTAGTGTAATTACAGGGGACATAATTGGTTCAAGACAACAAGAATCTCAGCATTGGGTTGAGGATTTAAAGAAGATCTTGGCTCCATTTGGCAAAACTCCAAATCAGTGGGAAGTATATCGAGGCGACGAATTTCAAATTGAAGTCAGTAATCCCGAAGACGCTTTGTTAACCGCTATTTTGGTAAAAGCGCATTTAAGAGCCATAAAATCTGATGCCCGAATGAGTATTGGTTTTGGAGATAAAACACACAATGTCGAAAGAATATCAGAAAGCAACGGTTCTGCGTTTATTAATTCTGGAGAACTTTTTGAAACCTTAAAAAAACAGAAAGTAAATCTAGCCCTGCGAACAGGAGATTTAGATTTTGATGAAAAACTGAATTTAATGTTGCAACTGACTTTGACTTTTATGGACAGCTGGCTGGTACAATCTGCAGAATTTGTTGCCGCTGCTATTGAAAACCCAACTTTATCGCAAGAAGAATTAGGACAAAAATTAGGCATTAACCAAGCTGCTGTGAGCCGAAGACAAAAAAGAGCTCAGTTTGATTTGGTTATGAATTTAGATCGCTATTTTAGAAAACAAATAAAACAATATTCAGCCTCATGATTTTATTTATAAAACTGTTTCTTGCTCATTTATTAGGAGATTTTATCTGGCAGCCCAATTCTTGGGTAGCCGACAAAGAACTCAAAAAACATAAAAGTGTTTATTTGTATATTCATATTTTACTGCACGGAGTTTTAGCAGCGGTTTTAGTGGGCGAAATCGGCTTTATACCTTATGCTGTTTTAATTGCTGTGACGCACGGGATTGTAGATTTAATCAAATTAAATTTTCAAAAAAAGAAAACCAAACGAACGTGGTTTGTGGTTGATCAAATTGCGCATATTCTCATTTTAATTGGTGTTGCTCTTTTGTACGAAAATAAAACGATAATCCATTTTTGGCAGAATAATGAATTCTGGATTCTGCTTACAGGAATTTTATTGCTAACCAAACCCTCCTCTATTTTTATAAAAACTATCATTTCAATATGGGCTCCAGAAAGCAGAAACAGCCATCAGGACAATTCTCTCATAGCTGCCGGAAATTATATTGGTATTTTAGAACGCTTATTTGTTTTCGGATTTATCTTAACCGGACATTTTGAAGCGATCGGTTTTCTGCTTGCTGCTAAATCTATTTTTAGGTTCGGTGATTTAAAAGAAGCCAAAGACCGAAAACTTACAGAATACGTAATGATCGGAACTTTAATCAGTTTTGGTATTGCAATAATAGCTGGTCTTTTAGTCCAAGCGCTACTTTTACAACTGCCCTAAAAGCTTTTTGTTGATTGCTTTTATCAAAGCTGGACCTTCGTAAATAAAGCCAGTGTACAACTGCACTAAACTTGCACCTGCATTTAGTTTTTCAATTGCATCATCTGCAGAATGAATTCCTCCTACTCCAATAATTGGGAATGCTTTATTGCTTTTTTCAGATAGAAAACGAATCACTTCTGTAGAACGTTTCGTTAATGGTTTTCCAGATAAACCTCCTGTTTCTGTTTGGTTTCCAGATTGTAAACCATCTCTAGAAATTGTTGTGTTTGTTGCAATAACACCAGCAATTTGCGTTGTTTTTACAATATCAATAATATCTAATAATTGCTCATCTGTTAAGTCTGGAGCTATTTTTAAAAGAATTGGCTTTACTTTTTGAGTACTTGTTTTTTGTTTTTCGACATTTCTATTTTGTAAAGTCTGCAATAAAGCTGTCAAAGGCTCTTTGTCTTGTAAAGCTCTTAGGTTTGGTGTGTTTGGAGAACTTACATTCACCACAAAATAATCTACATGATTAAAAAGCGCATCAAAACAAATGATATAATCCTTAACGGCATCTTCGTTATCGGTTACTTTATTTTTTCCAATATTTCCACCAATTAAAACACCAGTATTCTTTTTCAAGCGTTCTACCGCTTCTAGAACACCGCCGTTATTAAATCCCATTCGGTTAATAATCGCTTGGTCTTCTTTTAAACGGAACAAACGTTTCTTCGGATTTCCTTCTTGTCCAACTGGCGTTACAGTTCCGATTTCGATAAAACCAAAACCAAAATCACCAAGTTCTTTGTATAGTTTTGCATCTTTATCAAAACCTGCCGCAAGTCCAACCGGATTTTTGAATTTAATTCCGAAGACTTCTCTTTCTAATCGAGCATCTTTTACCTCATAAATTGATCTTATAATCGCCGAAACTCCAGGGATTTTTGAAATGAATTTTACAAAAGAAAAAGTAAAATAATGCACTTTTTCAGGATCAAAACAAAAAAGTATCGGACGAATTATCAATTTATACATAAGAGTTGTGTTGTTGTTATTTTGGCTGCAAATTTAGATATTATAGTTTAAAAAGGTGTGTTTTTATAAAAACAAATAATTTCCTTTTTGTTTCAATTCTTCTATTTACAAATTAATCATTCTGCTTTTTCATGTTGCAAGTTATAATTTGAAACCAGTTCAAGCTTATCAATAATCAACTCTCGTTCATTTATTATTTAATTTTGAGATACTTAACAAAATCTTTTATACAAACCATCACACTTATGTATAAAGAAAAAATCGTAAATCTAAAATTTAAAAACGTCCTTTTAGCTCTGCTATTAGCAATTAGCTATAAAGGACTTTCGCAACAAGAAAAAGATACTACAAAACTAATGAATGTTCGGTATGGCAGTAAAGGAATTGAATTAGAAACCCGAGATAAAAAGTTCTTATTTCAACTACAAAGCCGATTCCAATTTCGTTTCTCCACTCCTTACGATACAGATCCTTTAACTTATGACGATTACAGTCAAGATGCTAAAACAACTTTCAAAATAAATCGTGCCAGATTAAAAATTGGCGGTCATGCTTTTGAACCTTGGCTGAAATATTATTGGGAATATGAATTGAGTCAGTCCAACTTACTTGACTTTAGAATAATGATTGAAAAGTGGGATTGGCTGAGTTTTAAAATTGGACAATGGAAAACAGAATTTACCCGCGAACGTTTCATAAGCAGTGGCGAGCAGCAAATGGTTGAGCGATCTTTAATTAATCGTCCCTTTACTGTAGACAGACAATTGGGAGTTGAAGTCTACGGACACTTAAAAGGAGCTGGAATTGCCGATTTTAATTATTGGGCCGCAGCTTTAACAGGAACAGGACGCGGAAGCACGTCTAATGACGATAATCATTTAATGTATTTTGGAAGAGCACAATGGAATTTTCTAGGAAGATTTCTAGATTTTGAAGGCTGTGATTTAGAATTTCACGAAAAACTCACTCCGATTATAGCCTTTTCAGCCATAACAAACCGAAGTCCTTACACCCGTTTTTCTCAAGCAGGAGGAGGTTCTCTCGACGGATTTGAAAATGGTTTACCGGGACAATACAGAGTCAATCAATGGAATTTTGAAACTGCTTTTATGTATCGTGGTTTTTCCTGGCAGAGCGAATGGCATACCAAAGAAATTATTGACAAGATAAATAATGATGACACAACCATAATGAAAGGATATTACGTTCAGGCCGGATATTTTTTTCATAATGTTTTCGAATGGTGGCCAAAACACTTAGAAATGGCTGGTCGTCATGCAGCTTATAGACCCGATAATTCGATAAGAGAAAATAGACAGGACGAATCTACTTTGGCTTTCAACTGGTTTTTTAAAGGACATAAAAACAAATTGACCTCAGAGGTGAGTTATTTTACTTTTCAAGACAAAACGCTTTCCTTACAGCAAGGATGGCGATTTAGAATACAATGGGATATCTCATTATAAATCAAACTTTTAATCCATTAATTCAAAACGGACATTTTTTTTCATAACTTTAAATCACATAAATTACTGAATATGAAAAGTATATCGAAAACAGTAAAAAAACTGGCACTTGTAATGTGTTTAACTGGAGCATTTTTCTTTATTTCAATTGACAGTTTAGCACAGCGTCACCGTGGTGGCGGTGGAGGCGGATTCAACAGAGGCGGCGGTGCAGTACAAAGTCGTCCGGCAAGACCTGCTACGCAATCTAGACCAAATGTGACAAGACCTAGCACAACAAGGCCAGCGGCAACAACTAGACCAGCAACGGTTAGACCTGGGGCAAATAACTCAGGAACTCAAATAACCAGACCGTCAAACAATTCTAATAGAAACAA
Organism: Flavobacterium tyrosinilyticum; assembly: GCF_023656565.1. Taxonomy (GTDB): domain Bacteria; phylum Bacteroidota; class Bacteroidia; order Flavobacteriales; family Flavobacteriaceae; genus Flavobacterium; species Flavobacterium tyrosinilyticum. Next base: position 233,168 of record NZ_JAMOKG010000002.1, on the reverse strand, counting down.
CACTATAAACAGAAATAACACTGTAAACAGAAACAATGTCGGTAACAGAAATACAAACATAAGTGGCAATACAGTCAATAGAAACAGAAATAACGTCAATATTAATGTTAACAATAGCGTTCATGTTCGCAATAATCGAAATACAGTAGTTCGTCCAGGATATAGACCATATACACGCCCGCCTTATGTGTATGGCGGTTATAGATACAACTGTTATCATCCGTATTATCCGCGTCCCTATGTGCCTTTTTATTGGGGACCTGTTTGGCATCCGTGGGGATTTTTTGTTGCAACTCTAGCAACTACAGCGATCATTGTCAGTGTAGAAAATCAGAAATACCACTACGATCAAGGAGTTTGGTATACCTCGACAAATGGCGGTTATACTGCTGTACCTGCACCAGTCGGCGGCACTGTAAATAACATTCCAAGCGGAGCAGAAACGGTTAATACCGGAACGGTAAATAATTACTATTATGGCGGAACGTATTATGAAAAAGATGGAGAAAAATATACTGTCGTTGCCCCTACTGCCGGAACAATAGTAGAGAAACTGCCAGAAGGCGGAGAAGAAGTGACCATAGGAGATGTAAAATATGTAAAATTTGGAGAAACCTACTATCAACCCGTACAAGTTGATGGTAAAGACAAATACGAAGTCGTTCAAGTTGAAAAAGATACTTAATTTTATTAATTCTATAAAATTACTATACTATAAAAGTAATTTTACCTAATTTTATGCCCACTATTGATAACCATTATAAGCTCAAAAATAAATAAACCATGAAAAACAAAACCTTTTGGATTTTTGCGTTACTCACATTATCCATTATTTCAATTGCTTACAGTTATACCAGATTTACAACTAAAGCTGAAACAACAGCAGCAGAATGTCATGAAATTCCAAGTAATGTTGAATCTGAATTTAAACCAACTGTCGAAAATAAATTTAAACCTGCAGAAAAAGCACCAAAAGGTATGGTTTGGATTCCTGGTGGCGAATTTTCTATGGGAACTAATGTTGAAGACGAAAGTCTTTGCAGCATTAAAGGCGTAACGAAAGATGCAGCTCCAATTCATAGAGTTTATCTTGATGGGTATTATATGGATGAAACGGAAGTAACCAATGAAGAATTCGAAAAATTTGTAAAAGCCACAGGATATGTAACTGTTGCCGAACAAAAACCAACAAAAGAAGAATTTCCATCAGCAAGCGAAGAAGATTTAGTGACAGGTTCTGTGGTCTTCACTCCTACACCCTCCGCAGTTAATTTGAATAATTTCTTGCAATGGTGGCGTTATGAACCAGGTGCAGATTGGAGACACCCTGAAGGCCCGCAAAGCAACATTATAGGAAAAGAAAAATACCCTGTTGTTCACGTGGTTTATGAAGATGCTCAAGCTTACGCAAAATGGGCCGGAAAAAGACTTCCAACAGAAGCTGAATGGGAATTTGCAGCAAGAGGCGGTAAAACTGGAAATTTATATGCTTGGGGAAATGATTTAAAACCTAAAGGAAAATTTCAAGCTAATATTTATCAAGGACATTTTCCAATAAAAGATGGCGATACAGGAGAAGATGGTTTCAAAGGAATTGCTCCAACAAAACAGTACGCTCCAAATGCATATGGTTTGTATGATATTGCTGGAAATGTATGGGAATGGGTACACGATTGGTATAGTGTAGATTATTACAAATCATTAGCAGAAAGCGGGAAAGTAACAAAAAATCCGCAAGGTCCAGACGCTTATTATGATCCAAACGATCCTACTGAAATAAAACGCGTTCACCGTGGCGGTTCGTTCTTATGTACAGATCAATATTGCACGCGATACATGGTTGGAACAAGAGGAAAAGGCGAAATCAGATCTGCTGCAAACCACGTTGGTTTTAGATGCGTAAAAAGCAAATAACAAGCTCAAATAACAAAAAGGGATTCAATTTAGAATCCCTTTTTTAATAATTCAGATATTGAAAGCTAAATTTCTTAGCAGAAAAATTTTTCTATATTTGCTAAAAATTCAAAAAAATGCAACATATCATAGATCGCTTTATCAGTTATGTAACGATTGATACGGAATCAGATCCAAATTCACAAACAACACCAAGTACGCAAAAACAATGGAATCTTGCCAATAAATTAGTTGACGAACTAAAAGCAATTGGACTTGAAGATGTAACAATTGATGACAAAGCTTATATCATGGCGACGTTGCCAAGTAATGTTGATCATGAAGTACCAACCATTGGTTTTGTTTCTCACTTTGACACTTCTCCAGATTTTAGCGGAGCGAATGTAAAACCTCAGATTGTTGAAAATTACGACGGAAAAGATATCGTATTGAATGCTGAGAAAAACATTATTTTATCTCCAAACTACTTTAAAGATCTATTATTATATAAAGGGCAAACGATCATTACGACTGACGGAACAACTTTATTAGGAGCTGATGATAAAGCTGGAATTACAGAAATTGTTTCGGCAATGGAATATCTTATTCAGCATCCAGAAATTAAACACGGAAAAATCAGAATCGGCTTTACTCCAGATGAAGAAATTGGCCGTGGTGCTCATCATTTTGATGTAGAAAAATTCGGAGCACAATGGGCTTACACAATGGACGGAAGTCAGATTGGGGAATTAGAATACGAAAATTTTAACGCTGCGGGAGCTAAAATTACTTTTAAAGGAAAAAGCGTTCACCCAGGTTACGCTAAAGGAAAAATGATCAATTCTATGCTTTTGGCAAATGATTTCATTAACGAACTTCCAAAGGGCGAAACTCCTCAGGAAACCAAAGGTTATGAAGGTTTCTTCCATGTACATCACATCAAAGGAAACATTGAAGAGACAGTTTTAGAATTGATTATTCGTGATCACAACAGAAAGAAATTCGAAAAAAGAAAAGAATTGATTCATAAATTGGTGAAACAATTCAATAAAAAATTCGCAAAGAAATTTGGCGAAGACATTGTAATTGCTGAAGTTAAAGATCAATATTACAATATGAAAGAAAAGGTTCTTCCTGTAAAACATATTGTAGATATTGCCGAAAAAGCGATGAGAGAATTAAACATCAAGCCGATCATTAAACCAATTCGTGGCGGAACAGACGGTTCTCAATTGTCTTTTATGGGATTACCTTGTCCGAACATCTTTGCTGGTGGACATAACTTTCACGGAAAATACGAATATGTTCCTGCAGAAAGCATTCAGAAAGCGACTGATGTAATTGTGAAAATTGCCGAGCTGACAGCTATTCCAGGAATTTTTGATACAACAGAAAAATCTAAAAGAAAAAGATAAAGTGGAACCGAATTCTGATAAAAAACACGTTTGGGATAAAGTCAATCAATGGGAAGAAGAACTTCTTTTTCTGAAATCGATTATTGATAAAACTGAGCTGGTTGAAACCATAAAATGGGGAGGACCTATTTATGTTTACAACAAAAAAAATGTTATCGGAATTGGAGGTTTTAAAAATTATTTTGCAATTTGGTTTTTAAATGGCGTATTTCTGAAAGATGAGAAAAAGAGATTAATCAATGCTCAAGAAGACAAAACAAAATCGATGCGCCAATGGCGTTTTACTTCTAAAGATGAAGTAAACGAAAAAGAAGTCTTAGAATACATTCAAGAAGCAATTGAAAACGAAAAGCAAGGAAAAGTAATAAAACCTTCTAAAAAAGAAGCTATAATCTCTGAACTTTTAGAAAACGAAATGACTCAAAATCCAGCTTTAAAGGAGGCATTTGCAAAATTTTCTCCATACAAGCAATATGAGTTTTTAGAATATATTGAAACGGCAAAACAGGAAAAAACAAAGCTTTCGAGAATAGAAAAAGTGATTCCGATGATTTTGGCGAATGTTGGATTGAATGATAAATATCGATAAATAAATTTCAATTTAGAAAATTCCAAATTCCAAACTATACGAGACTAAACCTTTGTCAAAGTTTAAAACTTTGACAAAGGTTTTTTCATAATAGAAAACACATCATCTTGCAAACATAGCCCCTGGTTTTAACCACGGGACGCAATCATTATCACAATCCGTTTCCCGTGGTTAAAACCACGGGCTATGTTTGCTTACAATCAATTAAAATCTTTGCGGAGCTACTTGCGAAGATTTCTCCCTTCGGTCGAAATGACAAAAATGGGTTCAAAAAAATCCCAAACTCCATATTTGGAATTTGGGATTTTAAATATTGTAATTTTTTAAAAAAATTAAGCTTTTTTATTCAAAGCAGCGCTCAATTCAAGAGAAATTGCAGAACGCTCTAATTTTAATTTTCCTGACATAGTTTCGATTACAACAGTAGTTTCTGCTAATTCAGCGATTTTACCGTGGAAACCACTTTTTGTTACTATTTTGTCACCTACTTTTAGGCTGCTTTCAAATTCTTTTTCGTTTTTAGCTCTTTTTTGTTGTGGTCTAATCATGAAGAAATAGATTACCACGAACATCAAAAGGAATGGCGCAAATTGAGTTAATTGTCCCATAATTTAAATTTGTTTTTGATTTATATTTAATATTTTTTTTTAGCTCTTCGACTTCGCTCAGAGAGACAAAGCAGTTGGAATTTGGACTCGAGCGATAGCGAATAGGCGAAGCAATTTAAAAAATTGATTATTTTAAATCTTACATCAAGCCTCTTCCCGCTTTTATCATCTTTTTATTGGCAGTAAGCTCTTTAACAAGATTATCTAAAATTCCGTTGATAAAAATACTACTTTTTGGTGTAGAATACTCTTTCGCAATTTCTAAATATTCGTTAAGAGTTACTTTTACTGGAATTGAAGGGAATTTTATAAACTCGCAAATTGCCATTTTCAAGATAATAGTATCGATTTCAGCAATACGATCACTGTCCCAATTTGGTGTTTTATCTTCATATTCTTTTGCAAATGCCGTTTCGTTTAGAATTGTTCTTCTAAATAAATCTTTTGCAAAATCCTTATCCTCAACATCTTTATACAATTTAGGCACTCTAAAATCGTCCGGATCTTCCGTTTTAATTGCTTTCAACTGCTTCACAATATGAGTATTTACAACAGGAATATCATCAACCCAAGTCAATTTATCATCTTCTAAGTACTCATATAATTTTTCATTTGGAACAATAACATTTTCAAACAAATCAATAATAAATTGTCTGTCTTCTTCAAACGTATTTACGTTATTGCTCATATATTTTTGGTAGATATCGCTTGCTTTAACATCATTTAAAAGCAAAATAATATAATCATCGTTTAATGACCAGTTATTGATTTTACGATTTTCTAAAGCGATACTAAGAGAATTGCTTTCAGCTAGAAGTTGAAAAATTTTATTCTTTACAAATTTTTCATTCGGATTACGTTCTGCGGCAGTTGCCAGGTGTTTTTTGCTTGACAGATGCAAATAGACAGCTTCTTTTTTGCAAATTTCTATCAATGAAGAAAGCATTATAAGATATAAGTCCTGAATATTATCAATGCTGTAGAAAAGAAATTTCTCTTCTTTTTCCATGTTATCAGAACCGCTTTGGTGCATTGCATAAATGGATTGCATTACTTTAACGCGTATGTGTCTTCTATTTACCACCTTGTAAGAACATTTAAAAATTAGTCTGCAAAAGTATAACTTTTGATACGTATTTTAAAATTAATTCGTAAAAAAGTAGTTGTTTCCGTGGTCTTTTTTATTTAGTTTTCACTCGCAGTCGCAGTTTTCAGTATTTAGCAAAAACAAAAAATCTCAGTTTCCAGTAAATCTGAAAACTGAGACTGAGACTGTAAACTTAAAAAATTACTTAGAAGCGTTCTCGATTCTTCTTTGATCGATACGATTTTGAGCAATAGTAAGAGCCGCTTTATGCGTTGTTATTCCGTTTTTAGCAGCGAAATCAATAATTTCTAAAGTTGTATTGTAGATATTCTCTGTTTTAGTCATGATTTCAGCTTTACCATAGTTAGCTAATTCAGCATAAACATTGATAATTCCACCCGCATTGATTAAGAAATCTGGAGCATATAAAATCCCTCTTTCTTGTAATCTTGCCCCGTGAACATTCTCATCGGCTAATTGATTGTTGGCAGCACCAGCAATCACTTTTGCTTTAATTTTATCTACTGTATTATCATTGATTGTTGCTCCCATCGCACATGGCGCGTAGATATCAACATCTGCAGTATATAAATCTTCACCAGTATAAATTGTTGCATTGTATTTTGAAGCAACTTGGAATAATTTCTCTTCGTTGATATCAGAAATAGTTACCTGCGCTCCTTCTTTAGTTAAATACTCAACCAAAGTTTCACCAACGTGTCCAATTCCTTGTACCAAAACTTTTTTACCCTCTAAAACATCAGTTCCAAACTGGCTTTTAGCGGCAGCTTTCATACCCAAATAGACACCGTAAGCTGTAATTGGAGAAGGATTTCCAGAACCACCTCTTTCTTCAGAAATACCAGTAACGTAAGGCGTTACATCTCTTACAGTATCCATGTCTTTCGTTTCCATTCCGACATCTTCTGCTGTAATATATCTTCCGCTTAATGAGTGAACAAACTCTCCAAACTTACGCATTAACTCAGGAGTTTTTTGCGTTTTAGCATCACCAATAATAACTGCTTTACCACCACCAATATTCAGTCCAGTAATAGCCGATTTAAAAGTCATACCTCTCGAAAGGCGTAAAACGTCATTTAAAGCTTCCCATTCTGTGTTGTAATTCCACATTCTGGTTCCTCCCAAAGCTGGTCCCATAACCGAATTATGAATACCAATAATTGCTTTTAAACCTGTATCTTTGTCATTGCAAAATACAATTTGTTCGTGATCGTCAAAAGATAACTGTCCAAAAACAGGATCCATTTTTTGAAGTTCCTTTCCAGTTGCGAAAGTTGCATCCATAGCGCTAGTATAAATTAGTTAAAATTATGAATTCGTCAAAAAGACTTCTCAAACATAATTAAAAAATACACATGTGCTAATTTTTTATCTTTAAAATAACAATATTACAATATAATTGTTTTGATTAAATCGCAAATTATTATAATTTTCTTTAATAATAATTCTTAAAAACAAATCAATTCAATATTAGATTTCTTAAAAAAATGAAAGAATTAAGCTATTTAAATAAATATTTCATTAAATATAAATACAGTTTCTCTGCAGGTATTTTAATAACCATAATCGCACAAATATTTTCTTTATTTACACCAAAACTTATTAGTAAGTCTTTAAATGCTATTGAAAATTTTGATAAACTTTCTGTTGCAGAGCAAAACTCCGAAGCTGTAATCGCCAGTTTCCGTCAGGATCTCATTCATAATGTGCTACTTATCATCGGAACTACGATTGTTGCAGGTTTTCTAACGTTCCTAATGCGCCAGACTTTGATCGTAATGTCACGACATATTGAATTTGATTTAAAAAATGAAGTTTTCAGACAATACGAGAATCTTTCGCAGAATTTCTACAAACAAAATAGAACGGGAGATTTAATGAACCGTATTAGCGAAGATGTTTCCAAAGTTCGTATGTATGTTGGGCCCGCAGTAATGTATACTATTAATACATTTATTCGTTTTGCAATCGTTATAATATATATGTATAATGTATCGCCACTTCTTACTTTATATACTATATTGCCTTTGCCAATTCTTTCATATTGCATTTTCAAGTTAAGCTCTGAAATCAATAAAAGAAGTACCACTTTCCAACAATACCTTTCTAAAGTTTCCAGTTTTACTCAGGAAATTTTTTCAGGAATTCGCGTAATAAAAGCCTATTCGTTAGAAAATCAACATCAAAACAATATGGTTGATTTGGCTGAAGAAAGCAAACGTAAAAGTTTAAGTCTTGCAAGAGTACAATCTTTATTTGGACCTTTAATGATTGCCCTTATCGGAATCAGTAATTTGGTTGTAATCTATTTTGGAGGTGTAATGTATATTAATGGAAGCATTTCTAATATTGGGACAATTGCAGAATTTATCTTATATGTAAATATGCTGACTTGGCCTGTTGCCTCTTTAGGATGGGTTTCTTCTATGGTTCAGGAAGCAGAAGCCTCTCAAAAACGTTTGAATGAATTTTTGAAAATTGAACCAGAAATCAAAAACAACAACGAAAACGAATCAGAAATTCACGGAAATATTACTTTCGAAAATGTTTCTTTTACTTATCAGGACACTAATATTGAAGCATTGAAAAATGTTTCTTTTACAGTAAAAAAAGGAGAAACATTGGCAATCCTCGGAAAAACAGGTTCTGGAAAATCGACTATTCTTTCTTTGATTTCGAGACTATATGATGTAACCGAAGGTGAAGTTAAAATTGATGAAAACGAAATCAGCACTTTAAACTTAAATGATCTTCGCAACAACATCGGAATCGTGCCTCAAGATGCTTTCTTATTTTCTGATACGATTAAAAACAATATCAAATTCGGAAACCAAAATGCAACTGATGATGAAGTAATCGAAGCTGCTAAAAACGCGGTGGTTCACGACAATATTATCGCCTTTAACAAACAGTACGACACCGTTTTAGGCGAAAGAGGAATCACGCTTTCGGGCGGACAAAAACAGCGTGTTTCTATTGCTAGAGCGATCATTAAAAACCCTGCAATCTTACTTTTTGACGATTGTTTGTCGGCTGTCGATACCGAAACCGAAGAAATGATTTTGAATAATTTATTTGAAATTTCTAAAGATAAAACCACTATAATTGTAAGTCATCGAGTTTCATCTGCAAAGAATGCAGACAAAATTATCATATTAGAAAATGGTAGGATAATTCAACAAGGCTCTCATAATCAATTAATAAATCAAGAAGGATACTATTCGGCGTTATATTTAAAACAACTTTCGGAAAAAGAATTACTTTAATTGTTGCGTAATAGATAATTTTTTATGATTTTTGAGTACTATTAATTCCAAAAATGATAGAACGTATTATGAGAGAAAATGACATGTTAGAAAAAGAAGAGATTTTTTCTAAAGTATTACGAGCAGGAAGAAGAACTTATTTCTTTGATGTGAGAGCTACCAAAGCTGATGATTATTACATTACTATTACCGAAAGCAAAAAATTTACTGAGGAAGATGGTTCTTTTCACTTCAAAAAACACAAAATTTACTTATACAAAGAAGATTTTAGTGCTTTTGCCGAAATATTAGAGGAAATGACTTCTTATGTTTTAAACCACAAAGGCGAAGAAGTAATTTCTGAAAGACACCAAAAAGACTTTAAAAAAGAATACAGTTCTGAAAAAACTGAAAGTCAAAGATCTAGTTTTACAGATATTGATTTTGACGATATTTAGTCAAAATCATCTACATAAAGTAGGAGTCCAATTTGTTCTGCATTTTGGACTTTTTTTATATATTTAGTTTTCTTATAAAGTTAAAAGTTATTAGGTTAAGAGTTAAACGTCATAACTTACACCTCATAACTTATAACATTCAACTTCCATAAAAATGAAAAAATTAATTCTTCTTTTAAGTTTCATCTTCTTCGGAATTTCTCTTTCTGCACAGAATATAGAATATGAAACGAAAAACAACATTCAATATTATAATGCATCGGTAAATAAATCAGACAAATATATCAACGAAAGATGTGTGCTAGATATTTACTATCCAAAAAATAAAACCGGATTTGCTACAATCGTTTGGTTTCACGGCGGCGGATTAACTGGCGGAAACAAAGAAATTCCTGAAGCTTTAAAAAATAAAGGCTTTGCTATTATTGGAGTTAATTATAGGCTTTCGCCAAAAGCAAAAGCTGCAAAAGCCATTGAAGATGCAGCTGCAGCAGTTGCATGGGCTTTTAACAATATTGCTAATTATGGAGGCGACAAAACAAAGATTTTTGTCTCTGGACATTCTGCTGGAGCTTATCTCGGTTTGATGATTGGGTTAGATAAAAAATGGCTTGAAAAGGAAAAAATTGATGCCAATCAAATCGCCGGTCTTATTCCGTTTAGCAGTCAATGTATTACTCATTTCGAAATAAGAAGAGAAAAAGGAATTCCAGAAAAACAACCAACAATTGATGAATTTGCTCCTTTATATCATGTTCGTGCAGATGCGCCACCATTATTATTAATTACGGGAGATCGTGAATTAGAAATGCTTGGCCGCTATGAAGAAAACGCCTACTTGGCAAGAATGATGAAATTGGTCGGACATACACAAACTAAACTTTACGAATTAGACGGTTACAACCACGGCATGACAGAACCTGCTTTTCCTCTTTTGGTAAATGAAGTAAACCGAATTTTGAAAGAAACTAAAAAATAATCACTAAATAAAATTCCACGGCAATGGAGACACAACTATTAATTATACCAGGACTTGGAGATTCTGGAGAGAAACACTGGCAAACCTTTTGGCATCAAAAATTCGAAAACTCAATTCGCGTTGTACAAGACAATTGGGACGAACCTATTCTAGAAGAATGGCTTGACCGATTAAACGAGAATATCTCTAAACTTAATAAACCAACTATTTTAGTGGCGCATAGTTTAGCCGTATCATTGGTTTTGCATTGGGCAGAAAAATACAATAATCAGAATGTTATCGGTGCTTTTTTAGTTGCTCCTGCAGATGTCGATTCGCCAGAACACACGCCAGAATGCACAAGAAATTTTTCGCCGATTCCGCTTTATAAATTGCCTTTTCCTTCGGTAGTTGTGGCAAGCGAAAATGACCCTTATGCTTCTTTTGAAAGAAAAAAATACTTCGCTGAAAAATGGGGAAGTGATTTTGTAAATGTTGGCCAGCAAGGTCACATTAATTCTGATTCTGATTTAAAATATTGGGAAGAAGGACAGGTTATTTTACAGAAGTTGATTGAAAAAATTTCTTAGTTTCAAGTCTCAGTCTCAGTTTTCAGTCTGATTGTAAAAAGTGGGCTTCATCATAGCGTAAAATTTAACTGCAAAGATCACAAAGATTTACGCAAAGATCGCAACGCTTTATGGAAAGTTTTTGCCGGTTAAAGTTCGCAAACCTTTGCGAACTTTAACTTTTTCTAAAAATATCACTTGCAAAAAAACTTTGCGTGCTTTGCGGTAAAATTTATTGATTAGAAAACTATCCGATACGCAAACCATTTTCAATTTTAAAATCGGGAGCCAATAAAATTACGTCTCCCTCCTCGCCTACGGCACCAAGAACAAGACATTCACTCATAAATTTTCCGATTTGCTTTCTTGGGAAATTGACAACCGCCACAATCTGACGATTTACTAAATCTTCCTTTTGATATCGTTTTGTAATTTGCGCAGATGATTTCCTAATTCCGATTTCCGAGCCAAAATCGATCGTTAATTGATAGGCAGGTTTTCTTGCTTCAGGAAAATCATTGACTTCAATAATAGTTCCTACGCGCATATCTGTGCGCTCAAATTCATTCCAGGTTAAATCCATTTTTAAATTGTATTATTTACAAACCTATAAATTTTGTAATTAATGCGCCTAATTCTATAACCTATTTCTTTTACTTACGAGCTAATTTTACTTGAAGAAAAACGAAAATACTCACGTAAAAAGATATAACATGGAACATACTGAACCAAATGCATGCATGTCAATTAAGGATTTTGAATCGAATTTAAAACAGATTCATACCGATAAATATATAGAAACTGCTCAAAATGTAAGACTTTATGTAAAGGATTACGGTCAAGGAAAACCTGTTATCCTAATTCATGGCTGGCCTCTTTCTAATGAAATGTGGGAATATCAAATTGATCATTTAGTACAAAATAATTATCGTGTAATTGCCTACGACCGACGCGGATTTGGAAAATCTTCTCAACCGTGGGATGGCTACGATTACGATACTTTAGCAGATGATCTAAAGGAAATTATTGAGCAACTAGAATTAGAAAACGTAACTCTTGTTGGTTTCTCTATGGGCGGTGGCGAAGTGGTTCGTTATTTCAGCCGTCATGGCGGAAAAGGAGTTACAAAAGCAGCTTTGATTTCGTCAATCATTCCTTTTCTGTTAAAAACGCATGATAATCCAGACGGACATCCAAAAGAAAAAAGCGAAAATACGGCAGCAGCAATAAAAGAAGATAGAATTGCTTTTATTGATAATTTCGGAAAAACATTTTTCGGTGTCAATATTATCAACAAACCTTTAAGCACGCCTTTATTAGAATATTACAGAGCTTTATGTTCAGCGGCTTCTCCACGAGCTACTTTAAAATGCGCTGAATCTTTTTCATTCACTGATTTTAGAGATGAAGTAGACTTCATAAAAGTTCCAACTTTAATCATTCACGGAGACGACGATAAAATTGTGCCGATTGACCTAACATCCAGAAAAGCAGCAAAATCTATAGCCAACAATACTTATATCGAATATGAAGGTGCACCTCACGGACTTTTTTATACCGATAGAGAAAAGCTAAATGAAGATTTACTGGCTTTTTTGAATTCATAAAAACTTAAAAAAGTATCCAAAGAAGCAAGCTGGATCAGCTAACTGCTTTCTTTGGGTATTTTTTATTATTGTGCTCTTTTATTTACAGATTTTTAAAGCTACTTTTGAAAATCAAATTTCGAATAAAATGGCACGAACTGAATCAACAATGCTTCCATTAGGAACAGTTGCACCTGATTTTTACTTAAAAGATACCAACTCGAACAATACTTTTTCTTTTGAAGATTTAAAAGGTTCGAAAGGCACTTTGGTAATGTTCATTTGTAATCATTGCCCATTTGTGCATCATGTAATAACCGAAATTGTAATGATTGCGAATGATTATCGCGTTCAAGGACTTGGAGTAATTGCCATTTCTAGTAATGATGTTGTTAAATATCCTGAAGACAGTCCAGAATTAATGACGGACTTTGCCATGGAAAATAAAATTGATTTTCCTTATTTGTACGATGAAAGTCAGGAAACAGCAAAAGCTTATCAAGCGGCTTGCACCCCAGACTTCTATTTATTTGATAATCAAGACAAATTATTCTATCGCGGACAACTTGACGATTCAAGACCTGGCAACGGAATTCCTCTTAGCGGAAGTGACCTTAGAGGCGCGATTGACGCCTTAATTTACAACAGAAGTTTAAAAAAACCACAGAAACCTAGTTTAGGATGTGGCATTAAATGGAAGTAAAACCTCACTAAATTCAAAAAGATTAACTATCTTTGCAAATCAATTTAATCCTCCTTATGGGAAATAAAACACCATTTACAGCTTCTATAAAGTCGTTTTGCTTAGCAAAACCGCTACCTGCTGTAATTATTTCACATAATAAGGCCTTTATTTTTTAGGCCTCCGTCTACTTCACTTTTCTTCTTTTTGACGGAGGATTTACATCAGCTTAAACATTTTATTATTTGACAAAAATCAATTTTTGATCAGATATTTTTTTGTTTTTCAGATTAAACATTTCGATTCTGTTAAAGTCAGAGAAATTTTTACTTGTAGATTATTCTAAGAAGAAAACATCAATTTAAAATTTTATAACAATAAATTCAATATAGATATGAAACCAACACCCACTTTCTGTAAATCAGATTATCAATTTTTAAGAGAATTGATTTTAAAAAGTAAAAACTCGACAAATACTAAAGAAGCCAATCAGCTTTCGCAAGAATTAGATCGCGCTGTAATTAGTAAAGAAAGCGAATTGGATAGTTCGGTAATCCGAATCAATTCATTTGTAACGATAGAAGATGTAAAAGCCAAGAAACAAATGAAAATTCAAATCGTTTTACCTTCAGCAGCAGACGTAAAACAATCTAAAATATCAATTCTAGCGCCTTTAAGTGTTGCTATTATTGGGTTTAAAGAAAATGACGAAGTTGATTGGGAATTACCAGCTGGCATCAAAACTTTAAAAGTAATAGCTGTAGATAACTCTGCAGTACATCATTCTTAAATTTAAAAACACCTCATTTTGTGACGGTGTTTTTTTTATATCTATTTGAAAACAAAAAAACTGTTCGATTGAACAGTTTTTTTTATTCTTATTACTTAAATCTAAATTACAATTGCGAATCAATATAATTTGTAATTGAAGCCATTTGAGTTTCGTTTAATTTTGCTTTTTTACCCATTTTTATCAAAATCGGCGTCCATTCTGTTTTTGTATACTCTTTTGGTTCATAGAGCTTATGACATCTCGCACAACTGTTCTCGTAAAGACTTTTCCCTTCTGCTAATTCTGGAGTTAATTCTTTTGTTTTAACTTCCTTTTCAACAGGAGCAGTTTCTGCGACAGCCGTTTTTTTAGTACCACATGCCGCTGCAAACAACATTATGGCCATTAAACTTAAAATCGTTTTTTTCATTTCTTGGTTTTGCTTTTTTTAATTCAAGTAAATATAAAAAAATCCCATAAGCTACAGCCTATGGGATATTTATTTAAAACAATACTAAATTGCTTTTAAAGTCTTATTTTACGTCCATTAATTCAACGTCGAAAATCAAAGTTGCGTTTGGTGGAATAACTCCTCCAGCACCAGCTGGTCCGTATCCTAAATCAGAAGGTATAACAAAACGAGCTTTGTCTCCAACTTGCAATAAAGCAATACCTTCGTCCCATCCTTCAATAACTTGTCCAATTCCTAATTTGAATTCGATTGGTTTTTTACGTGGGTAAGAAGAATCAAATACTTTTCCATTTTCTAGAGACCCTTCGTAGTGAACAGAAACTGTTTTTCCTGCTTCAGCTCTTTTTCCTTCTCCTTTTTGAATCATTTTATAACGTAAACCGCTTTCTGTTCTATCAAAACCAGCAGCTAATTGTTCCATTTTTGCTTCAGATTCTGCTTTTAAAGCTGCTTCTCTTTTTAGACGAGCACCTTTTAAACCAATGAAAGCTTCAATTGCATTCCATTTTTGAGCTTCTTCTCCAACTCTGATAATCTCAACTGACTCTAAATTGTCTCCTTGAGCAACAGCATCAACAACATCTTGTCCTTCAACAACGTTTCCAAAAACAGTATGTTTATTATCTAACCAAGGAGTTGCAACGTGCGTAATGAAAAATTGAGAACCATTACTTCCAGGTCCTGAATTTGCCATAGATAAAACTCCTGGACGATCGTGTTTTAAACTTGGGTGAAATTCATCATCAAATTTATAACCTGGATCTCCAGTTCCAGTTCCTTTTGGACAACCACCTTGAATCATGAAATCTGCAATTACTCTATGAAAAGTTAATCCGTCATAGAATTTTTGTCCTTGAGGCTTCACTTTATTTTCCATATTTCCTTCTGCAAGAGCTACAAAGTTACCTACAGTTCCCGGTGTCAAATCGTGCGTCAATTTTACTAAAATTGAACCTTTGCTAGTATTGAATTTAGCGTATATTCCGTTTTCCATGTTGTTATTTTTAATTTGAACGCAAATTTACAAATTAATTTTTTAATCAATTTGTGCTTTTACCTTTTTAGATTTTGATTTATAAGTAAGTCCATAGACTATTAATGACAAAGCAGATAAAATCATACAGCCAACGGTTACAGCGTGCCATCCGCCCCACTTCCACAACATTAAACCATAAGCAGATCCTGCAGCAGTACCTAGAAAAGTAAGCGACATAAACACTGTATTTAATCTGTTTCTAGCTTCTGGCAATAACGAATACACTCGTGTTTGGTTTGAAATGTGAACGCCTTGAATTCCAATATCAATAAACACAATTCCGATTGCAATACCGATTACACTTTCAATAGCAAAATAGAAAACTATAAAGCTTATTAAAACTAATAAACAGCCATAACCTACTGCAATTCTAGAGTTTCCTTTATCTCCTAATTTCCCCACCAAAGGTGCAGCCAAAGCTCCAGAAGCTCCAACAATTCCGAACAGACCAATTGTAGCACTATTAAAATTAAAAGGTTCGCCAGAAAGCAATAAAACCATTGTGGTCCAGAATGCTCCAAACTGAGCAAAACTGAAAACGTTGATTGCTGTTGCTTCGCGCAAAACGGGTTGTGTTTTGATTAGCGTAAACAAAGACTGGATCAATTGGCCATAAGTTCCTTGAAACTGTGGTTTATTCTGCGGAAATTTACTTTGAATGACAAAAAAGATCAAAAGACAAATTCCGGCCGCGATATAAAACATTGATCTCCAACCTAAAACTTGGCCGATAAATCCGCTTAACGTTCGCGAAAGCAAAATCCCAACTAAAAGTCCGCTCATAATAGTTCCAACCACTTTCCCTCGTTCTTCGGGCGCGCTTAAAGAAGCGGCAAGAGGAAGAATAAGCTGTGGCACAATCGACGTGATTCCAATTAGCAATGAAGCAATTTGCAAAACAAGAAAACTTTTGGCTGTAGCTGCAATTAATAAAGCAATTACAGTAGCAAAAGTGGTCATTAAAATTTGCCTTTTTCGTTCTATTTTATCGCCAAGCGGAACCATAAAAAACAGTCCAATCGCATAACCTGCTTGAGTTAAATAGGTTATCGTTCCGGCGCTGGCTTCAGGAATTTTAAATTCGTTGGCAATTAAAACAATCAAAGGCTGGCAGTAATAAAGATTTGCAACTATAAGACCAGTGCAAACTGCCATAAAAAGTACATTTGTTTTAGATAAATTCATGCTGCAAAAATACCGATCTAATCTTAATTGAATCTTTAAAAAAGTTATAAAATTTTTAAATTTAAGATTAGATCAGGATTTTAAAGCTAAAAATTAACTGATTTTAAAGCTGTTATGATTTTAAAAAATCTTCTCTCGCAGGGCCAAAAACATCCGTTAGCATTCCTGTTTCCAAACACACAACTCCATGAATTGCATGAGGCGGAATGTAAAAACTATCGCCTTCCTTTAACGTTTCGGTCACACCGTTTATCGTAACATCGAATTTTCCACTTGCTACGTAAGTAACTTGTGTATGATAATGTTCGTGTAAAACACCAATTCCACCTTTCTCAAAATGCACATTTACCAGCATTACTCTTTCGTCAAAAGCTAAAATTTTTCGTTTTATTCCTTCTCCGACTACTTCCCACTCGATTTCATCTCCTTTTATAAATTCCTTGCTTGTTCCTATACTCATAATCTTTTTATTTTTATTGAATGCTTTTAAGGTCTTTTTCCATTAACACAACACCGCTGGTTAATTGGTTGTCCTTAAAATATTTTTCTAATTCTTTTAATCTTTTTACATTATCGTATTTAAATCCCGAATTTAGTTTTCTTTGGCAAAGAGAACACAATCTAAGGGAATGTCTATCTGTTTCTACCATGCTATTTGTTCCATTCATAACGCAATTCGCTTCAATGCAATGATGCAAACCGAACATATGTCCTATTTCGTGTGAACAAATCTTCAATAATCGATCTAAACTCAAATTAAAGTCTGCTTCTTTTTGCATTCTGTACATCGAACTTACCGCAATTTTATCTCTATAAGATGCTAATCCAAACACATAATTCCATTCTGGCTTTGGGTACAAATCTTTTTCTGTTATAGCCATTAAAGCAACTCCTTTATCTGGCTTTTCTTTTTTTAATACATCGGTTAAAATATAACCTGCTAAAAATTGTTCCTGCCCAACATCTCCAATTCTTCTAGCATTATTCGGAATAATATCATTTGAAACATCTTTTAAAACTTTGGTTTCTAGCTGAAAAAATATTTGCAAATATTGACGAACTAATTCAATTTGTTTGACTTGCAACGAATTAAACTTTCCTATAGGCTGCAGATAAATAATATTTTCTTCTTTGGTTGGAACAACATGTTTTGTTTTAATAAACTGCTCAAAAGTTTGCCCTTTTTCTTTACGAGAATACAGCCAATCACCAAAAACTGGCTCAGCAAGCTTAATATCATTAGTTTTGATCGCTACAAAATAGGGATCTACCTTTAAATTAAGCTCCTGCTTTGGCTGGTGATTTGATTTTGATTTTTCTTTCTTATTTGATTCACAAGAACAAAGAATAACTAATAACACCAAAAAAAGTTTCTTCATAAATCAATTTACTAGATTAAATTTTTCGAAATAAAATCACAACTCGTTTTAATTGATTCAAAAGAATTGGAAGCAAAATTATTCTCCTGTTCTACAAAAAAATGAACCATTCCCGATTGTTTTGCTTCTTTGAAAATAGGTTTAAAATCGATTGTTCCAGAACCAACTTCGGTATTCAGTTCATTATTTATTTTGTCTTTATCTTTTACGTGCCACATTTTAAAGCGTCCAGGATTTTCTTTGAATAATTTTAAAGGATCATTTCCAGAATGAATTACCCAATACAAATCCAATTCAAAAAAGACTAAATCTTTGTCGGTTTCCTTTAATAAAATTTCATAACCCGTTACACTATCGTGCTTTTGAAATTCAAAATCATGATTATGATAGGCCAGTTTCAAACCTGCACTTTTACACATTTTTGCAGCTTCATTTACACGAGCGGCTATCTTTTTATAATCTTTAATATTTCTTCTGAAAGGTTCGTCAACCCACGGAACAGTTAGAAATTCGCTTTTTAGATTTTTTGCAGCTTCAATTGACGCAATTAATTCTTCGGTATTTCCATCGTACAAAAAGCTTCCTAAATTATAATGTCCGCTAACGGCTTTCAATCCATTATCATCTAAAATCTTTTTAAGTTCTTTTGGCGTTAATCCCCAAAACTGATCTTTTATCGAAAAACCGTATGTTTCGACATTGGTATAACCTGCTTGGGCAACTTTTTCTAAAGTTCCTTTTACATCTTTCGGAAGTTCTTCACGAAGCGTATACAGTTGTAAGCCTATTTCTTTTTTATTCATAGAAAATGCAAATGATGGTGAAGCCAAAACAGCTGTTGCAGCAAGACCTGTGGTTACGATAAAATTTCTTCTGCTAATCATTTTATGATTTAAATTTCAGAAAGTAAATATATCACAAAAATTGATTCTTAACGTTTTCTGCAAAATTTTGAAGTGCTTCTGCAGTTTGTTCTGATGTGATTTCGCCTTCAGCACTAACTTTTCCGCGAACTCCCTGAATTAAAAGCTGTGTTGCATCATCAAATTTAGCTTCAAGCGTTTTCATTACCAGCAAAAGCTGCTGATGTCCCATTTCTCCAGAGGCAGAAGCTGTAATCAGACCTATATTTTTGTTTGAAAAAATCGTGGTTGAAACACACCATTCTAAAGCATTTTTTAAACTTCCCGGAAGGCTAAACACGTATTCGGGCGTGCAAATAATAACGCCATCAGCATCTCTTATTTTATTTCTAAATGAAGTGATTGCTTGCGGAGGATTATCTGTATCTAAATCGGGATTAAAATGAGGAAGGCTTTCTAAATCTTCAAATATTTCTATTTCGAAATTAGATTTTAAGTAATTTGAAATGTATTTCAGAATTTTGAAATTACTGGAATTACTTCTCGTACTTCCAGATATGGCAAGGATTTTTATTTTTGGTGAAGTCATTAAATAAACAATTCGTATTTCTACATAAATCTAAAAATACGAATTGTTCAAAAATATTTCGGACAAACTTATTTAGATGTCAATAAATTTAATCCTTCCATTTTTGCAGAATCAATTGCTTGAGGCGGATAATTCTGTTTCTCTTGTCGTGTTGATGTAACTTTACCTTCTTTACTTATGTACACATAATTGTAGCGCCAGTAGTTTGATCCGGCCAATGAAGTTGTTCCATCTTCAGTAAAAACTTGATCTGCGTAAACAAGAATTTCACCATTTTGATTATTATCTAAAGTTCTTACCGGATTCCCTAAGGTTTTTAGTACTTTCGATTTAGCTTCTCCCACATCGACCGTAGCTGAGCTCGTACTTGCACAAGAGAGCACAAAGAGTGCAAGCAGTGGGAACATTAATATTGTTTTTTTCATAATAAGTATTTGAATTTACGTTTGGATTTGGTCGCTATACCATTGATAATTAAGAATGTAATGATAAATAAAGTTACAACATAAACTTTTACACAATTTAATAAGTATGTTATATAATTATTACCAAAAGACTCCATGCAATATTTGTATCTTTGCCGGCAAGAAATTATCGATTAAAGATGCGAATTGACATTATTACACTTTTACCCGAATTATTAAGAAGTCCGTTTGAGGCTTCAATTATGAAACGCGCCATTGATAAAGGTTTGGTCGAAGTGCATTTTCACAATCTTCGTGATTATAGCACAAATAGACAGAAAAGTGTAGATGACTATCCTTTTGGTGGAGGTGCCGGAATGGTAATGACAATTCAGCCTATTGATGATTGTATTACGCATTTGAAAAGTCAGCGAGAATATGACGAAATAATCTACATGTCTCCTGACGGCGAAACCTTAGACCAGAAAATGGCAAATAAAATGTCAATGTATGAAAACATTATCATTTTATGCGGACATTACAAAGGTGTTGACCAAAGAGTTAGAGATCATTTTATTACAAAAGAAATCTCGATTGGCGATTACGTTTTATCTGGAGGAGAATTGGGCGCCATAGTTTTATCTGATGCTTTAATTCGATTAATTCCTGGTGTTTTAAGCGATGAAACCTCAGCCTTGACAGATAGTTTTCAGGACAATTTGCTTTCAGGACCAATATATACAAGACCTGCAGATTATAAAGGATGGAAAGTTCCAGAAGTTTTAACCAGCGGACACGCAGCCAAAATTGATAAATGGCGTGAGGACATGGCGTATGAACATACTAAAAATAGACGACCAGATTTGTTGGAAGATAAATAGTAAGTAGTGTCCAGTGTTCAGTTTTTAGTGTTCAGTTTTCAGTGACTGAGACCGAAAACTGTGAGTGAAACTAAAATCTAACCATTATAATTCATAGACGTTATTTGATTACCGGATAGTTCTATATCCAGCAAATGATCTCGGTAAAAATCATCTCCAGCAGTAACAGATGTAAAAGTACCCTCATCATTAATAATTATTAAAACTCGATATAATTCTAAAGTATCATACCAATCAAGATCTGCTCTAATTTGCGAATCATATTGTTCTTTGTTATAAAAATCAATTAATTCGTTTTTACAATTTGAAAGCCAATTAATGTGCTCAACTATTTTATCAAAATACGCTTCAATATGATTATTTGGTAAGTAAATTGAAAATTTACCTTTTTCAAGAACCTTATTAAATACAACAATATTTTTGTTTTTAATTTTAAATTTCTTTTCGTCTTTTTTTGACTGTGAGAAATCACTCAGAACTAATTGCACTTTTTCTTTTTTCGCTTTAAGTTTCCTAAGATCCTTTATAATAAAATTGTTTTCATGCGATTTCGCTTTCTGCTCCAAAACATAAAGCTTAGAAATATCCTTTGTGTTTTTTGAATCTGCAGCTTCTTTAAAAGTTTCAAAAGCTGATCTATGAAAACCCAAAAGAATATAAACATTTGAAAGAACTAAACTTTCCTGTTTGTTTTTCTCAATGCTTTCTAGTTCATACAAAAGGTCATACATTTTCTCAACACTTTCTTTAGAACCATTCGATTTTCTAAATTCATTAGAAAACTCGATATATTCTTTCATATAATTTTTATTCATCATATTTTAATCAAAACCTATACAAATGTAAGATTTCACCTTAAATAACATAGCAAAATACAATTCTCATGTTCAAAAATTCATAATAACAAAAAACACAAATTAAAACTATAAAACACATTTTATCAAACAGTTAAAATAATTTACAATTTATAATTCATAATTTATAATTATTTTCTACATTTGCACCCGAATTTGACCAACCTCTGGCGAGATCCGTGAATGTTGCTCTAATATAAAAACCATAATTTAAATTATCATGGCAGATTTATTAAAATTCGTTCAAGACGAATTCGTTGCTAAAAAAGATTTCCCAGATTTCGGAGCTGGAGACACAATCACTGTTTTCTACGAAATTAAAGAGGGTGAAAAAACAAGAACTCAGTTTTTTAAAGGAGTTGTAATTCAAAGAAGAGGTTCTGGTAACACAGAAACTTTTACTATCCGTAAAATGTCTGGATCTGTTGGTGTTGAGCGTATCTTCCCAGTAAACTTACCAGCTTTACAAAAAATCGAAGTGAACAAGAAAGGTGCTGTACGTAGAGCTAGAATTTTCTACTTCAGACAACTTACTGGTAAAAAAGCTAAGATTAAAGATAAAAGAAGATAATCATTTATCAAAATGTTATAAAAAACTCGTTTCATATTCTTTGAAACGAGTTTTTTTTATGTTCTATTTCTACCACTAACAAAACCGTAATTTTTTAATACCAAAATCATCGATTTAGCAATTTAACGAGCTCGAAATAACAATCTGTTAATTTCGTCTTTTCTCATCAAAACTCAACCGTTTTCGTTGTGATTTTATTATATTTGCTCCGCTCATTTTGAGCCGAATATATCTTTTACATCGTTAACTCCTGACGATACGATTATAAAAAAAAAAGAAAATGAATAAATCAAAAATTTTTTACACCTTAACTGATGAGGCGCCGTTATTGGCAACTTACTCTTTGTTACCAATTGTTCAAGCTTTTACAGCAACAGCTGGAATTGAAATCGAAACCAGAGATATTTCGCTGGCAGGAAGAATTTTATCAAACTTCCCAGATTCTTTGACAGATGCTCAAAAAACTGGAGATGCTTTGGCAGAATTAGGTCAATTAGCAACTCAGCCAGAAGCAAACATTATCAAATTACCAAACATTTCAGCATCTGTACCGCAATTAAAAGCGGCTATTGCTGAATTACAATCGCACGGATACAACGTACCAAATTTCCCAGAAGATCCACAAAACGATGCTGAAAAGGAAATTAAAGCTAAATATGCAAAAGTATTAGGTTCTGCTGTTAACCCAGTTTTACGTGAAGGAAACTCTGATCGTAGAGCTCCAAGAGCAGTTAAAAACTTTGCAAAAGCAAACCCGCACTCTATGGGTGCTTGGTCTGCTGACTCAAAAACTAAAGTGGCTTCTATGTCAGGCGGTGATTTTTACGGAAGTGAAAAATCATTGACTGTAAATGAAGCTAATGATGTAAAAATCGAATTTGTTGCTAAAGACGGAACTGCAACTGTTCTTAAAGCAAGTACTCCATTAAAAGCTGGAGAAATTATTGATAGCTCTGTTTTAAGCGTAAGCAAATTAAAAGCTTTTGCTGCTGATGTAATTGCTGAAGCTAAAGCTGCAGGAGTTTTACTTTCTGTACACTTAAAAGCTACAATGATGAAAGTTTCTGATCCAATTATCTTTGGCGCTATCGTTGAAGTATATTTTGCAGATGTTTTCAAAAAATACGCTTCTTTATTTGCTGAATTAAACGTTGATACAAGAAACGGTTTAGGCGATATCTACGCTAAAATTGCTGGAAGACCTGAGCAAGCAGAAGTTGAAGCTGCTATTGATCAGGCAATCGCAAACGGACCAGCTTTGGCAATGGTAAATTCTGATAAAGGAATTACAAACTTACACGTTCCATCTGACGTAATTGTTGATGCTTCTATGCCAGCAATGATCCGTACTTCTGGACAAATGTGGAACAAAGAAGGTAAAGCACAAGATACATTTGCGGTTATTCCAGATAGATCTTACGCTGGTGTTTATACTGCAACTATCGATTTCTGTAAAAAACATGGTGCTTTTGACCCAAAAACAATGGGAAGTGTTCCTAACGTTGGATTAATGGCTCAAAAAGCGGAAGAATACGGATCTCACGATAAAACTTTCCAAATTAAAGGTGACGGTGTTGTACGTGTGGTTGACCAAAACGGAAATGTTTTAATGGAGCAAAATGTTGAAGCTAATGACATTTTCAGAATGTGTCAGGCAAAAGACGCTCCTATTCAAGACTGGGTTAAATTGGCTGTAAACAGAGCTCGTTTATCTAGCACTCCTGCTGTTTTTTGGTTAGACGAAAACAGAGCACACGATAGAGAATTGATCGTAAAAGTTCAAAAATACCTTAAAGACTACGATACTACAAACCTAGATATCCGCATTTTAAACCCAATTGCTGCTACAGAATTTACTTTAGACAGAATCATCAAAGGTTTAGATACTATCTCTGTAACTGGAAACGTTTTACGTGACTACTTAACAGATTTATTCCCAATTTTAGAATTAGGAACTTCTGCTAAAATGTTATCTATCGTTCCGTTAATGAATGGTGGTGGATTGTTCGAAACTGGTGCTGGAGGTTCTGCTCCTAAACACGTTGAGCAATTTACAGAAGAAGGATACTTACGTTGGGATTCATTAGGAGAATTTTTAGCTCTTGGCGCTTCTTTAGAGCATTTAGGACAAACTTTAGACAACTCTAAAGCAATTGTTTTATCTGAAACTTTAGATCAAGCTAATGATAAATTCTTAGCAAACGATAAATCTCCAGCTCGTAAAGTGGGTCAAATTGATAACCGTGGTTCTCACTTCTATTTAGCTTTCTATTGGGCTCAAGCTTTGGCTGCTCAAACTAAAGATGCTGAATTGCAAGCTATCTTTACTCCAATTGCTGCTGAATTTGAAGCTAACGAAGCTAAAATCGATGCAGAATTAATTGGCGCTCAAGGAAAAGCTCAGAACATTGGAGGGTACTACCAACCAACTCCTGAGTTAGTAAGCAAAGCAATGCGCCCTAGTGAAACTTTCAACGCTATTGTTGCTAAAATCAAATAATTCAGAATACATCTGTATTTCGAAATAAACAAAAAGGACAACCCGCAAAGGTTGTCCTTTTTTTATCTTAACTTATGTTTAACAAAAGTTCCGTAAGAATATTTAGTAAGAATTCATTATCTATGTAAATCAAAATCAATATAATGATTACAAAAAATACCTGCACATTTCTTCTTTTCATTTTAACGGTCTTCACCTCATTTGCGCAGGAAAAATTTACGCTAAGCGGAACTATTAGCGACAGTAAAAACAACGAAACTTTAATTGGAGTTAATATCTTTATTCCATCTTTAAAAATTGGAACCACAACCAACGAATACGGCTTTTATTCTCTTTCTGCACCAAAAGGCGAATATGAAATCGAAATTAGCTATGTTGGCTATCAAACCATTCAAAAAAATATTGTTTTAGATCAGAATATAAAAAGCAATTTCTCGATCAAAGAAGGTGGCGAAGAACTGCAGGAAGTCATCATTACGGAAAACAAAAGCAAAGCAAATATCAAATCGCCAGAAATGAGCGTGAACAAACTCTCCATTTCGACCATAAAAAAAATGCCTGTTGTTTTAGGAGAAGTAGACGTCTTGAAATCTATTTTATTACTTCCAGGCGTTACCAATGCAGGCGAAGGAGCTTCCGGATTTAATGTGCGCGGAGGCGGTGCAGATCAAAATCTTATTCTTTTAGATGAAGCGACTATTTTTAATTCGTCTCACGTTTTCGGATTCTTTTCTGTTTTTAATCCTGATGCGATTAAAGATTTAAAACTGTATAAAGGTGGAATTCCGGCACGCTATGGCGGAAGAGCTTCTTCTGTTTTAGAAATTTATCAAAAAGACGGGAGCAGTAAAGATTTTCATATGAATGGCGGAATCGGATTAATTTCGAGCCGTTTACTGGCAGAAGGCCCAATCGTAAAAGACAAAGGTTCTTTCTTAATTGGCGGAAGAGCTTCTTACGCGCATCTTTTTCTTAAACTTTCTGAAGACAACAAAGACAATGCTGCTTATTTTTATGATTTAAATACCAAATTAAACTATAAACTCAACGATAATAACAGTTTGTATTTATCTGGTTATTTTGGACGAGACGTTTTCAGACTAAATAAAAGTTTTACCAATACGTACGGAAATTCGACTTTAAATCTGAGATGGAATCATTTGTATTCTGATAAATTATTCTCCAATCTATCCTTAATTTACAGCGATTACTATTACGGATTGGATCTTGATTTTGTAGGTTTCAATTGGGATTCAGGAATCAAAAACTACAACATCAAATACGATTTCAAACATTATCTTTCAGACAAATTAAAACTGAATTATGGCGTTAACGGAATTTATTACAACTTCAATCCAGGAACCATAAAGCCAACTGGAGAAGATTCTGGTATTAATCCAGATCAATTAGACAGAAAATATGCTTTTGAGCCTTCTATTTATTTAGATGCCGAAAGTCAGATTTCTAAAAGACTTACCGTCGCTTACGGTTTACGCTACAGCTTATTTTACAGATTAGGCGCTTCTACTATTAATTACTACGATAACAATGAAGCCGTACTTTTTAATACCGACATGCAGATTTACGAAAAAGGCACGCCAACTTCAACACAATATTTTGGCAAAAACAAAGTCATTAAGAGTTACAACAATCTTGAACCACGCTTTTCTATTTCGTACCAATTAAACGAAGAACAAGCTCTAAAAGCGAGTTACAATAGAATGGCGCAATATCTTCAATTAATTTCTAATACTTCATCTCCTACTCCGCTAGATGTTTGGATGCCGAGCGATAATTACATTAAACCTCAACTTGCAGATCAGGTGGCGTTAGGTTATTTTAGAAATATTTATAATGATGCATATTCTCTAGAAGTAGAAACCTATTACAAAAAAATACAAAACAGACTGGATTATATAGACGGAGCCGATTTAATTGCCAACAATGCCATCGAACAGGTCATTTTAAATGGTCAGATGCGCTCATATGGTTTAGAATTGATGATAAAGAAAAACAAAGGCCGATTTAATGGCTGGATTTCGTACACACTCTCAAGATCGGAACAACAGACTCCAGGAAGAACTCCAGAAGAAATTGGCATTAACGATGGCAAATGGTATGCATCTGCTTATGACAAAACACATAATTTAGCGATTACATCTGCATACAATTTAAACGAAAAATGGTCATTTGGTGCTAACTTTGCATTGCAGTCAGGACAGCCAGTAACATATCCGAATGGACAATATCAATATCTAGGCATTATAGTTCCAAGTTATGGTTTACGAAACGAAAACCGACTTCCTTCTTATAATCATTTGGATATTTCTGCAACTTTAACGCCGCGCAACAACAAAAATAGAAACTGGAAAGGCGAATGGGTTTTCAGTATTTACAATCTTTATAATCGAATGAATGCCGCTTCAATCAACTTTAGGCAAAATGTCGATACAGGAGCAAATGAAGCAGTGAGATTATCCATTTTCGGAATTGTTCCTGCGGTAAGTTATAATTTCAAATTCTAAAAAAAACAGTTCAAAAACTAAAAATAAGCATATGAGAAAATTAGTTTTTTTAATCGTATTTTTTACATCATTGTTTTTCACTAGTTGTGAAGAAGTACTTGATGTTGACTTAGATACCGCTCCTCCAAAACTGGTGATTGAAGCCGCTATAACGTGGGAAAAGGGCACTACTGGAAAACAACAAGTTATCAGATTAACATCGACAACAGGCTATTTTGAGGATGTAATTCCTGCAGTATCAAATGCGGTGGTTTATGTGACAAATAGCAAAAATCAGAAATTTAATTTTGTTGAATTTAATAATACAGGGCGTTATATCTGTCCTAATTTCAGACCTGAAATTAATGAAGAATATACTTTAACCGTTATCGACAAAGGAAACACTTATACAGCATCTGAAGTTTTAAAATCGGTAGCGCCAATTACCCGAATCGAACAAAAAAATAACAGCGGTTTTACAGGAGAAGATATCGAAATAAAAGCTTATTTTACAGATCCTGCAGAGGAAGACAATTTTTATTTATTTAAATATGTTTATTCGAATAAAGTAACTTCAAATTATTATGTTTCTGAAGATAAATTCTATCAAGGAAATGAAATTTTCAGCAGCGCCATTGATGAAGATTTAAAAGCAGGAGATGAAGTCGAGGTAACGCATTACGGGATTTCTAAGCAATATTATAATTACATGAACATCTTGGTAAGTATAGCGGGAAGTAATGTTGGAGGTCCATTTCAATCGCCGCCAGCAACCGTAAAAGGAAACATCATCAATACAACAGACAAAAATAATTATCCGCTTGGGTATTTCTCTCTAAGCGAAACCAGTACACGGAAATACAAAATTGAGTAATTATGCTACCCATCATCAAAAAATTAACCGAGAAAAAACTCGTTGGACATTCTATCGAAATGTCATTTATCGAGAATAAAACTTTTCAATTATGGAGTGGTTTTATGTCCAATCGAAAAGAAATAAAAAATGCTATTGATGCCAATTTATATTCTTTAGAAGTGTATGCAGAAAACCATTTTGATAATTTTGATCCTAATGACAGTTTCCATAAATGGGCCGCAGTAGAAGTTTCAGATTATCAAACTATTCCAGAAGGAATGAAAACTTTAATTGTTCCAGATGGTTTATATGCGGTTTTTCTTCATTTGGGCCCAGCAACAGAAGCTCATAAAACATATCATTACATTTTTGCAGAATGGCTTCCAAATTCGGAATACACGGTAGATGACAGACCGCATTTTGCCGTAATGGATCATAAATACAAAAAAGACGACCCAACTTCTGAAGAAGAAATCTGGATACCGATAAAAAATAGAAATTAATCGCTCGAAATTTGTTGTTGATATGAATTACAAAAATTATTCTGACAAAGATCTTGAGGAAGCTTATAATACTATGGTTGATTACTCTGGAAAAGCTAGTAAGGAAATACTTTTAGAAATAAATAACAGAGGAGGAATTGATGTTTTTCTATCTACTTTGGAATCCAATAAAATTAATAAAAAAGAAATACAAAGAATAACAAAGGAAGTGTATGATTTGAGTAATGATTATTCTGATTTGGACTTCATAAAACAATTTGTAAAATCAGACATACTGGATTCCATTGAATTAAACAATTTAATCGATTCTAAATTTAATGAACATCAAGAAATTTTAAAAGATAGAGAAATTAATCAAAAAACAATTTACGGAAGTCTAGCCGGAATGAGTTTAGGAATTATAATCAGTTTACTTTTCTATATTCTGATTATTAATCTTTTAGGAAAATTTATATATTATCCTATTATAGCTGTATATTTCATTTGTTATCGAAGCATTAAGTTCATAACCAAACAAACAAGAGACAATACATTTGTGTTTCTAACATCACTGGCAGGAACAATACTGACATTGATTTGCCTTTTCTTTATTTACCGTTAATTCAAATACAAAAATGTCAATACAAACTTTAAAGACACTGTTCAACAGAGATTTAAACAAACTAAAATTTGAAATCGAATCTTACGAATTCGAAAAACAAATTTGGGTAATAGATAAAAACATCTCCAATTCAGCTGGAAATTTATGCCTGCATTTAATTGGTAATCTAAATACTTACATTGGCGCAGAAATAGGCAAAACCGGTTATGTGCGAAATCGTCCCTTAGAGTTTTCTTTAAAAGATATTCCAAGACCTGAATTGATTTCTAAAATCGAAGACACGATTGAAGTGATCAATAAAAGCTTGGATTCCTTAACTGAAAAAGATTTAGAACAGATTTATGCGCAGATTGTTTTTGAAAAAGAAATGACAACAGGCTTTTTCTTAATTCATCTTTCAACCCATTTAGCCTATCATTTAGGACAAATCAATTACCACAGAAGACTTCTTGATTTTTAATTTTTACCACAGGTAAGAATTAATCCTTTTAATCTGTGAAATCTGTGGCAAAAAACCAGAAATCTAAAATTCTAAGCTGTACTTTTACATCACATTCAAAAAAAACGCTTATGTCATCACACCATATAGTTCGCGACGATCAAGAACCGGCTTTAATAATTGCAAATGGCGCAGCCTGCGATCCCGAATTATTAGGACAATTATTAGAATGGTCGCCACTGGTTATCGTTTTAGATTCGGCTATTGAAAGAGTGATTGAATTAGGCATAAAGGTAGATGTTCTTTTAGGTGATTTTGACCGAGGATTTGATCCTGAAATTTATAAAACTTCGCAATTTCCAATCGAAATCGTTCATACGCCAGATCAAGATAAAACAGATCTAGAAAAGGCTTTTGATTATCTTATCGAAAGAAAAATTCCTGCCGTAAATGTGGTTTGGGCAACCGGAAAACGCGCCGATCATACGATTACAAACCTTACACAAATTGTTCGTTATAGAAATTTACTCAAAATTGTAATCTTAGACGATCATTCAAAAATATTTTTACTTCCAACAAAATTTGAGAAATGGTATACCGCTAAAACACCAATTTCACTTATTCCAATTGGTGTTGTAAACGGAATTTCGTCAGCCAATTTAAAATACGAATTAAACAACGATACACTTACAATGGGCTACAGAACCGGAAGCAGTAATTCTGTCGAAAAAGATGGCATTGTAACCATTACACATCTTGAAGGCGATTTGCTTTTAATGGAGTGTTTTGATTAGAAGCATTAGAGAATGAAAAGTCCCAGAGGGACGAAATATTTATAGATCAAAATATCGTGCTCTAATTGAAGCCCCAGCGGGGCGACACACTACGCATATGTCGCTCCGCTGGAGCTTTTTATTTAATCTTAAATTGACTGGCTATAAATATTAAGCTCCTCTGGAGCTTTCTTAAAAAAAGGAATATCTATCTTTGCTCTGAAATCAAGAAAAATGAAAGCAGAAAACAATTCACAAAAAGACAATTTACACCCAAGAAATCTTCATCGAAACCGATATGATTTTGAAAAACTGATTTCAAATTGCCCAGAATTGAAAGCTTTTATTTCTGTAAACAAATACGGAATCGAAACTATTGATTTCAGCAATCCTTCTGCTGTAAAAACATTAAACAAGGCTTTACTGAAAACCTATTACGGCATTCAAAACTGGGATATTCCTAAAAACTATCTTTGCCCGCCAATTCCAGGGCGTGCCGATTATATTCATTATATCGCCGATCTGTTGGCAGAAAGCAACAATAATCAAATTCCAGAAACTTCGCATGTTTTAGGATTAGATATCGGTACCGGCTCAAATTTAATCTATCCGATATTAGGGAATTCCATTTATAACTGGAGTTTTGTCGGAACAGATATTGACAAAAAAGCAATCGAAAATTGCAGTAAAATTATCCAGGCTAATCCAGAATTAATCGATTCTATCAGTTTGCAACAACAGACTGAACCCCGATTTATTTTTAAAAATATTATCACGCCCGAAGACCGTTTTACATTCACGATGTGTAATCCGCCTTTTCATGCCTCTGCTGAGGAAGCGAATAAAAGTACTTCCCGAAAAGTTTCTAATTTAAATCCGAAAGAAAAAAGAAATACAAATCCCATTTTGAATTTTGGCGGACAAAATGCCGAATTATGGTGCAACGGTGGGGAAATAGGATTCATCACGCAAATGATTTACGAAAGCGCTAAATATCCTTCGCAAGTTTTATGGTTCACAACTTTAGTTTCTAAAAAAGAAAATCTTTCTTCAATCTACAAAATCTTGAAAAAAGTAAATGCCGTTTCTGTCCAAACAATCGAAATGTCACAAGGACAAAAAAATAGCCGAATTGTGGCTTGGAGTTTTTTTGAAACCCCAAAATCACAAAAACAATTCTTTTAAAATACTGATTTCCAAAACAAAACCTTGATTTTATAATTAGCTTTTGCTACATTTATTGTAAACTATTTAAAATCAAGATCATGGCAGAATATATTGGTTATCTCGCGTCTGTGTTTATCGTTGGAGGCTTTTTGCTAAAAAACCTCAGAGCAATCCGATTTATTAATATGTTTGGCTGTATCTGTTTTGTCATTTACGGCATTTTTTTAAATGATTACAGAGATTTCAACCAATGGCTTTGGCCTGTAATTATTCCAAACGCCATTTTAGCTTTTGTACAGATTTATTATTTGACCTCCAAAAACGATAAATCTTAAAATTATGATATTTTAAAATAAAATTCTGATACCCTTTTCACCTACTCTAATCGTAACTTTAAGCTGAAAATTGAATTTTATTATGATATTAAAAATATATTCCCGCTTAGCAATTGTACTTTTTTTAGTGACAAGTTGTGCTTCAAAAAAAGTAAAATTTGACGATTACGTTTTTAAAAACAAAGCCGAAGAGACAAAATATCAAACTGCTTACGACAAAGCTTTAAAACTTTGGAACATTCCATACACTGAAGAAGACGTAAAAACAAGTTTTGGAACGGCGCACATTGTAATCGCAGGGCCACGGAACGGGAAAAGCCTAGTCTTACTTCACGGAATGGACGCCAGTTCTACTATGTGGTACCCAAATATTAAAGTTCTAGCCAAAAATCATCGCATTTACGCCATCGATTTTATCATGGAGCCTAACAAATCTAATTTAACTGCAAAACCGCTTTCATCTGATGATATTGTTGTTTTTTATAATGAAATTTTCGATCATTATAAATTAAAGAAATTGGATCTAATCGGCGCTTCACGAGGCGGCTGGATTGCTACATTATTAGCAACTCAAAAACCAAATTCAATAGATAAAATTGTTTTATTAAGTCCTGCACAGACTTTTAAATTTCTTGACAAACCTAGAAAAACAACTTCCGCATTAATGCTGAAACTTTTTCCGAGCGAAAAGAAATTCAGTAAAACATTAAACACCTTTTCAACTCATCCAGAAAACATAAGCCGTATTTACAAAAGACAGTTTTATTTGGCTAATAAATATGCAAAATCCAATTCTAGCATGCTTAAAATGATGCCTTTTTCAGATAAAGAATTAGAATCTATTCAAAATCCTGTTTTGGTCTTAATTGGAGATAAAGACGTTATTAATTCTGAAGAAAGTCTAGAAAGGGCGAAGAAACATTTGCCAAAAAGCGAAACTAGAATCATCAAAGACGCAGGACATTTTCTAACTATTGATCAGCCCAAGATTGTAAATGACGCTGTTATTAGTTTTTTAGATTAAGCGTTTTTTTGTCACACATTTTTACAAATAAACTTTGCATTTACATTGGTTTCATAAACAAAATTAGTGCAAATTAGTACAATTCGGGACAGACTTTAAACTACTTACTTACACAAACTTCGTATCTTTACAAAACCAAATTTTCAGTATACGCAAATGAAATTTCAAGTTTCTTCAGAATATAGTCCAAAAGGAGATCAGCCACAAGCCATACAAAAATTGGCGCAAGGCGTGGTTGACGGAGATAAATACCAAACATTATTAGGAGTTACCGGTTCCGGAAAAACGTTTACTGTTGCCAATGTTATCCAGGAAGTGCAAAGACCTACTTTGGTTTTGGCGCACAACAAAACTTTAGCAGCGCAATTGTATTCGGAGTTCAAACAGTTTTTTCCAAACAATGCGGTGGAGTACTTCGTTTCTTATTACGACTATTATCAGCCAGAAGCTTTTATGCCCGTAACGGGAGTTTTCATTGAAAAAGATTTATCTATCAATGAAGAATTGGAGAAAATGCGTTTAAGCACCACTTCTTCCCTACTTTCAGGAAGACGTGACGTTTTGGTTGTAGCTTCTGTTTCTTGTCTATATGGTATCGGAAACCCTGTTGAATTTCAGAAAAACGTAATTGAGATTAAACGTGATCAGGTTATTTCGAGAACAAAATTATTGCATAGTTTAGTTCAGAGTTTATATGCCAGAACTGAAGCCGATTTTAATCCTGGAACTTTCAGAATTAAAGGAGACACAGTCGAAGTTTATCCAAGTTATGCAGATGATGCGTATCGAATTCATTTTTTTGGAGATGAAATTGAAGAAATCGAAGCATTTGATGCGAAAACTTCTCAGGTAATAGAAAAATTCCAAAGATTAACGATTTATCCTGCCAATATGTTTGTGACTTCTCCAGAGGTTTTGCAAGGTGCAATTTGGCAAATTCAGCAGGATTTGGTGAAACAAGTTGATTATTTTAAAGAAATTGGAAAACATCTTGAAGCGAAACGTTTGGAAGAAAGAACCAATTTCGATTTAGAAATGATTCGCGAATTAGGTTATTGTTCTGGAATTGAAAATTACTCGAGATATCTTGACGGACGTGAAGCAGGAACAAGACCTTTCTGCTTGTTAGATTATTTTCCAAGTGATTATTTAATGGTTGTTGATGAGAGTCACGTAACCGTTTCGCAAGTTCACGCCATGTACGGAGGCGACCGAAGCCGAAAAGAAAACTTGGTTGAATATGGTTTCCGTCTTCCTGCAGCAATGGACAATCGACCTTTGAAATTTGAAGAATTTGAAGCGTTGCAAAACCAGGTGATTTATGTTTCTGCAACTCCTGCAGATTACGAATTGCAAAAATCGGATGGTATTTATGTCGAGCAGATTATTCGCCCGACCGGATTATTAGATCCCGAAATTGAAGTTCGTCCAAGCTTAAATCAGATTGATGACTTGATTGAAGAAATTCAGGTTCGCTGTGAATTAGACGAAAGAGTTCTTGTTACGACTTTGACCAAAAGAATGGCCGAAGAATTGGCCAAATACCTAACAAAAGTAAGCATTCGATGCCGCTACATACATTCTGAAGTTGATACTTTAGAACGTATCGAAATCATGCAAGACTTGCGAAAAGGTATTTTTGATGTTCTTATTGGAGTAAACTTACTTCGTGAAGGTTTAGATTTACCAGAGGTTTCTCTCGTTGCCATTTTAGATGCCGACAAAGAAGGTTTCTTGCGTAACCATAGATCTTTAACACAAACTATTGGTCGTGCAGCGAGAAACTTAAATGGTAAAGCAATTATGTATGCTGATAAAATTACAGCGAGCATGCAGCGAACAATTGACGAAACCAATTACAGAAGAACCAAACAGATTAATTACAACGTAGAAAATAATATAACTCCTCAAGCTCTAAACAAGAAAATCGAAAGCGCTTTCACCAAAAACCCATTGGTAGAATATGAATTAGGTCATCCAATTCCTGTTGCTGCTGAGCCAGAAACGGCCTATTTATCTAAAGCTGAACTGGAAAAAATGATTCGCGAAAAGCGTAAAACAATGGAAAAAGCCGCAAAAGAACTAGACTTTTTGCAAGCCGCAAAGCTTCGTGACGAAATTAAAAAATTACAGGAACAGCTGCCTTAAAAAAACTTTATTTCAAAACAATTAAACCCATAATAAAGAAATTCATTTTTTAAAAATTAACCAATCTAATCTTTTTAAAATTCATTAGATTTATCAAAAATTTTTAAATTCTAGAATGAAATATTATATACTCTTTTTTGTTTTTTTAATTTTTAGCCGCGTATCAACAGCACAATCAAATAAAAGTGATTTTTGGAATGAAGAATTAGAAAATTCATCCGACATTATAAAACCTAATACTCTTTCGACTCATCCATTTGGGATATTTATATCAAGATTAAACCATAATTTCAACGTTCGCTCGACTGAAAAATATTCGTTCGCATTTGAAGTTTCAAGTGGAAACGTGGTACTTCCTTATGTAAAATCATATGAATTGACTGATCCTAATGACCGCGAAATTTCCAAAAACCAGCCTTGGCATTCGCGCGAATTTTCATTTGATTTAGATAAAGTGCCATCCAAAATTAAAGAATTTGAGGCCGATGGCGTTATTCGATCGTATCGCTTTAATTTTACGTTACCGCTTACAGTTAATCACGAATTGAGTTTCAGCCTTCGAGCTAACTCGCTTGATCGGGGTAAATATCCGTATTCTATTTTTACTTCAGATGAATCAATCGAATGGTTTCATCGCAATATTGCTGGCGGAAAAGATCCATTTTCTAGATATCATTATGGTATAAACCAAGCTGGAATCGCTTATAAAGATGAGAATAATAAGGTCTTAACAATGGATAACAACGACTTTCTAATTTCCGGGCTTGATATAAATTATACGTATTACCCTAAACTAGAAATGAATGAAAAACATCATATTTACTTAAATTTTGGCGCTCAGCTGGGTATTAATACTTCAAAATATAATCCTGCTTCAGATTTCGGAATTTCTTCTTCCATCTTAAAAAAAATGATCATTAAGGATAAAAACATTTTAAGTTTTGGATTAAGTTTAGGCGTTTTACGTCAGCATATTTTTGAATATGGAGATGGCGTAAATCTTAGCAATCAAGATTTTTTATGCAGTTTTGAAGGTCTTATTAATTACAAAGTAAAACTTAAAAACAACAATCGCATTTCATACGGCATCAATTATAATTTCCAGAATTCTTACAACAAGAAAAAAGATATGGATTATATTGTTCTAACAGGCCAAAGAATAAATACGCACTGGCAAAAGACCATATCTCATTTATATGAAGATTTAGAAGGATGGAGTGCAATTTGTACTTATTCTACGAAGCGATTTTCTTATTTTGTGTATCTTCGAGAAGATTTAAATCTAGATAATGCACCAGATTTACAAACGGGCATTGGCATAAAAATGTCAATCAAAAAGAGTTAGAATTCTATTTTTTAAACAGAAACACAAAACAAGGATTAGCCATGAAACTAATTTTAAGAGAATACAATCTAAAACTAAAACACACTTTTACGATTTCTAGAGAATCTATAGATTTTCAGCCTTCCTTAATTGTAGAATTGCAAAGTGATGGTTTTTCTGGTTTTGGAGAAGCTACTTCAAATCCATATTATCATATTACGGTTCCAATGATGATCGCTGATTTGGAGAAAATCAGATCGATTATTGAAAACACAGAAAATGAAACGCCAGAAGTATTTTGGTCAAAAATTCATCCGTATTTAAAAGAGGATATGTTTGCTTTATGCGCTTTAGATTTAGCTTATAATGATTTGTATGCGCGCAAAAAAGGAAAGAAATTATACGAATTATGGAATTACAAAACCGATCATAATCCGTTGACTGATTATACGATTGGAATTGATACGATTGAAAAAATGGTTTTTAAAATGCAAGAACTGCCTTGGCCTATTTATAAAATTAAATTGGGAACAAAGGAAGATATTGCTATTGTAAAAGAACTTAGAAAACATACCAATGCCATTTTTAGAATTGATGCCAATTGTGGATGGACGGTAGACGAAACCATCAATAATGCCATCGAATTAAAAAAATTGGGTGTTGAATTTCTAGAACAGCCTATGAAGGCAGATAATTGGGAAGGCCACAAAGAAGTCTTTAAACATTCTGTCCTTCCTGTAATTGCTGATGAAAGCTGTATTATTGAAGAAGATGTGGCGAAATGTTTCAACCATTTTCATGGTGTAAATGTAAAACTCGTAAAATGCGGCGGACTAACCCCAGGAAAACGCATGATCGAAGAAGCCAAAAAACTAGGTTTAAAAACAATGGTGGGCTGTATGACCGAATCTACTGTTGGAATTTCTGCTATTGCACATTTGCTTCCTCAATTGGATTATGTTGATATGGACGGCGCCTTACTTTTGTCTGAAGACATTGCAACCGGTGTGACAATTGAAGACGGTGTAGTCAATTATTCAAATCTTAACGGAACAGGAGTTACATTGCTGTAAAATGATAGTCGAAAAATTTCCAGATCGAATTATTGAAATTGACCAAAAACAGTATCTGTATTTTGGAGGAACTGCCTATTTGGGACTTCCAACAAACAAGAAATTTCAAGATTTAGTAGTTCAGAACATTTTAAAATGGGGAACAACTTACGGAAGTTCGAGAACTGCAAACATTAAATTGAGCGCTTATACTGCTGGCGAAAATTTTTTATTTCAACATATTGGTTCTGAAGATGCTGTAACCGTTTCTTCTGGAATGTTGGCTGGAAAATTGGTTCTAGAAAAATTGAAAAAGCAAACCGATTGCTTTTATCATTTAAACGAAATTCATTCGGCTATTCAAATTGAGAATAGTTTTCCTGTTTTTATAAATGAAAAATTGAATGAGCGCTTATTAGATAGCAAATCAGAAAAAATAACCATTTTGACCGATGGCGTTCCTTCCTTCCAAACCAAACCTGTTGATTTATCTTTCTTAAAACAGATTTCAAATCATAAAGAAATTACCTTGGTTGTTGATGAATCGCATTCGTTGGGAATTATTGGCAAAAATGGTTCTGGAATTTATGCTTCAATTGAATTTCCAATTAAAAGAAAAATCTTGGTTTCGTCTCTAGGAAAAGCTTTCGGATTGACAGGCGGAGTGATTGCTTCAGATTCGGAATTCATCAAAGAAATAAAAGAAATTGAAACTTTTACAAGCGCCGCAGGAATGAATCCTGCTTTTGTACAAACACTCTTTGATGCTTCTGAAATTTATAAAATACAGCATCAAAAACTGAAAGATAATTTGAGTTATATCGATTCTATTTTAATTAAAAACAGCAATATACTATTTGATAAAAATTATCCTTTAATTTATCTTTTATCGAATGAATTAGTTGAAAAACTAAAAGAAGAAAAAATCATTATTGCGAGTTTTAGATATACAAAAGAATCCGAACCCTTAAATCGAATTGTCATTACAGCCAATCATCTCGAAGAAGACTTAGATAAAATTGTAAACGTTTTAAATGATTTTAATTCTCGTTTTTAATCATTTTAAAAAACTACCTTTGCAAAAAGTAAATAATGAGTTTTAGATTCAAGTAAAGATTTGAAAACTTGAAACTTTAAACATGAAACAAAAATTATGACAAATAACGATATACTTAAAAAACTTCGCGTGGCTTTGATGCTCCGTGATGACCAAATAATTGAAATTTTAGAATTAGTAGATTTTAGAATTTCAAAATCAGAATTGGGCGCTTTTTTTAGAGCAGAAGATCATCCAAATTACATGGAATGTGGCGATCAGGTTTTAAGAAACTTCTTAAACGGATTGGTTATTCATTTAAGAGGAACTAAAGAAAATCCTAAAAATCCTAATGATGTTTTAGCAAAACATAAATCTGAAATTCCGAAGAAGGAAACTTCTAAAGAAAGACCAGAATTTAAAGCTGCTCCAAAAGATTCAGAAAAATATAGAGGAGATCAAAGTTCTTCAAAGTCAGGTTCATCAGCTGGAAAGCCTAAAAAGAAAGCATTTCCGAAAGGAAATGGAAAACCAGTTGTGGTAGAAAAAGTGGTTTTCAAAAACGGCAATAAGAAAAAATCGTAATTGACGATTTTAACCGCTAAGAACGCTAAGATTTACGCAAAGTTCGCAAAGTTTTATTCACAAAGCTTTGCGAACTTTTCGTTTGAAAAAAAATCTAATTACGGTCTGACTCTCAAATATACCCAGCGGTTTCAATCGCTGAAACGCCCAGAAATACATTTTGTGAGATACGTTGCGTCCCCGTGGTTGAAACCACGGGCTATGCTGAAATAAAACTCTTAAAATTTTATTGATTTAGCTTAGCGAACTTTGCGTTTGTATTCTCAATCCTAAGTAAAAAATCCTTACGCACTTTGCGGTTAAAAATCTATATCTTATTCTCTTCTATTTTATCAAAAAAAGCATCTTTAAAAGTAGCTCCAATTGGCAATTCTTTTCCATTTATAAAAACCGAAAAATTATCTGTCGATTCTATATGCTGCAATGAAACCACATACGATTTATGTATTTGAATAAAATCTTTTTCTGGTAATGATTCAATAACATTTTTTAATGACGAATGTGTGATAATCTGCTGCTTTACAGTATGAATGCAAACATAATTCTGTAAACTTTCTACATACAAAACTTCGTTCAAAAAAACTTTCTGAAATTTATTTTTCCCATCTGTTTTTATAAATAAAAAATCTGGCGCAGTGTTATTATTGGTGCTCGAAACTTCCATTTTCGGTTCAGAATTTAGTTTAGAAACAGCTTGATAAAAACGTTCGAATGCAATTGGTTTTAATAAATAATCGACTGCATTTAATTCAAATCCTTCTAAAGCAAAATCTGGATAAGCCGTTGTAAAAATGACTTTTATATCTTTAGAAATAATTTTAGAAATCTGTAAACCTGTCAATTGAGGCATTTGAATATCTAGAAAAATAACATCTACAGATTGTGAGTTTAGAAATTCTAATGCTTTTAGCGAATCATTAAAAACGCCAACCTTCTCCAGAAAATTCACTTTGCCGATGTAATTTTCCAATATTCGAGTTGCAGGCGGTTCGTCGTCGACAATTATGCATTTAAAAGCCATAAATTATTTCTTTAGCGGTATTTTTAAGTAAGTTTTAAAGGTATTATTTTCTTCTGTTTTTTCCAGAATAAATTGGCCTTTATAGGTGTATTCCAATCTTTTTGTCAAATTATCAAAACCAATTCCCGTTGAAGAATAATTTTCTCCTTCAATGAAATAATTGAAAGTTGAAATTTCTAGAAAATCGTCCTTTATTCGAATAGAAATAATGGCTTTTTCTTCTTCATTATTAAATTTTCCATGCTTGAAAACATTCTCAACAAAGTGAACCAAAGCCGACGAAATGATTTTTTCGTTTGAATAATTTCCCTCAACCGAAAAATCTAAAAACAACTGATCTTCAAATCTTTTCTTTTGCAAATGAATATAGTTTTGAATGAATTGAATTTCTTTTGAAAGTATCGCTTCATCTTTGTCTGTTTCTGTAATAACATATCGAAGTAAATCAGAAAGAACCAAAATATCATCAGCCATTTCATCTTCTTTTAAAACCAACTGG
The DNA here is from genome assembly GCF_023656565.1 of Flavobacterium tyrosinilyticum. Lineage (GTDB taxonomy): Bacteria > Bacteroidota > Bacteroidia > Flavobacteriales > Flavobacteriaceae > Flavobacterium > Flavobacterium tyrosinilyticum. Next base: position 192,681 of record NZ_JAMOKG010000002.1, on the reverse strand, counting down.
CTATAAAAAGAATTCAGTGTATTAAACAAAAAATGCGGGCTAACTTGTGCTTTAAGCATTTGAAACTCTGCTTTTTTATTCTCCAGAAGCAATTCCTGATTTTGATGTTGCGTAGTATGAAACTGCCAAAACAAAAAAGTCAATGCACTTAAAAGTACAGCTGGCAATCCGAAGAAAAAATTGTCTTTTATATAATAACCTATTTCTCTGGCTTCTTCATAGTAGTTGTGCATTCCGGTAATATTAAACATAACAACTTCTTGCAAAAAATAGCGAACAGCCGCAAAAAGCAATAGCGAAACTGGAATTGTCAGAATATAAAAAAGTAATTTCTTCCTGTTTAAAAACCATTCGCAGAAGCAATAAAAATTGAGAATGTAAATACAAAATATTGATAACAAATGAGTTGGTGTAATTCCATAACATATTGCTTTGATTACAATTTCTATTTTTTGATCATTAAGTCCAATATCCCAGAAAATGTACGTTAGAAATAATAATAAGAAAAAGACAATGTGATAGTAAAAAGGGATTCTTGATTTCATAGTTTTATGATAATTGGCTCAAAAATACAATTAAGCCTTTAATCGAAAATGACATTTATTTAAAACATGCTTTTTTAGGGATGAACTATCAAAAACGTTACACGAAATTATTACTCTGCAAATTTCAGGTGTTTATAAAATGAAATCCTAGGTTCATCAAAAACAAAAAATAAAAGTGAAAAGACGGAATACATTTGTTATGAATTTAAAAACAAAACGTCATGCACAAAATCATTTTATTACTCGCAATTATTACATTAAACTTAACTTCTGCTCAAACTAAGAAAAAACAAATTTTATTAATTGGAACTTTTCATTACGCCAATCCTGGTCTTGATGTTGCTAAAGTAAAAACTTTTAATGTAATGTCTGAGAAAAGCCAAAAAGAGCTCGAAATTATGAGTGACAAAATCAAGAAATTTGGTCCAGACAAAATATTTGTAGAATGGAAATTTAGTAAACAAGCTGAGTTAGACAAGTATTACAATAAAAACACCGACAGTTTACTTAAAAAAGATCTAAATGAAATTACTCAATTAGCATTACGTACTGCTAAAAAACTGAATCACAAAAAGATGTATGGAATTGATTATCGTACCCGTTTTCCTTATGATAGCTTGATGATGTCAATGGAAAAAGCAAATCAGAAGGATTTAATGAAAAAAAATACGGAGTCAACAGAAAGGTTTGTAAAAGATAATAACGAAAGAATGGCTAAAAGCTCTTTAACAGATCTTATGCTTTACTACAATGAAAAAGCGTCTAATGAAGATAACATCCAATGGTATTTAGAAGTAGCAAACAGAACTGGAAATCCAGATGACTTTACTGGTGCTTCTTTAGTTTCAAATTGGTACAAAAGAAACTTATACATGTATTCTTTAGTTCAGAAATTAACCGAAAGCTCAGATAATAAAATCATGGTTTTACTTGGAGCCGGACACGCTGCAATGCTAAGAGAATTTCTAGCACATGACCCAGAATTTGAAATCGTAGAATTATCGACTGTTTTGAAATAATTCTTTTTAACCACATCATTAAACTTTGCGTAGACTGCAGTGTGCCTCTACGATATACATTATCCATAAAAACAAAAAATCATGCAAAAAATTATTCTATTACTAGCTCTTATAACATTTAACATGGCATCTGCTCAAACTAAGAAAAAGCAGATATTATTGGTTGGAACGTTTCATTACGCCAATCCTGGTCTTGATGTTGCTAAACTAAACAGTTTTGATATCTTGTCTGAGAAAAGCCAAAAGGAACTCGAAATAATGAGTGACAAAATCAAAAAATTTGGCCCAGACAAAATATTTGTAGAATGGGAATTTAACGAACAGGCCGATTTAGACAAATTTTACAATAAAAACACCGACAGTCTTTTTAAAACTAACAAAAACGAAATAACACAACTGGCACTTCGCACGGCTAAAAAACTGAATCATAAAAAATTATACGGAATGAATCTCTATACTTCTTTTCGTTATGACAGTTTAATGATGTCAATGGAAAAAGCAAACCAACAGGATTTATTGAAAAGAAATAATGAGTGGAAAAAAAGAAATGAAAAAGATCATAATGAAAGAATAACAAAAAGCTCATTACAAGAACTCATGCTGCATTACAATAAAAAAGAAACCGAAAATAAAAATATCCAATGGTATTTGGAAGTAGCCAATAGAGCTGGAAATCCAGATGATTTTACAGGACCGTCTTTAGTTTCAAATTGGTACAAAAGAAATTTATATATGTATTCTTTAATTCAGAAACTAACTGAAAGCACAGATAACAAAATAATGGTTTTAGTTGGCGCTGGTCATGCTGCATTGATAAGAGAATTTATAACACATGATCCAGAATTTGAAATTGTGGATTTGGCGACTGTTTTGAAATAACCTTGATGATTTAACCGCAAAGAGCGCAAAGAATTACGCAAAGTTCGCAAATTTTTTTTTAGCCACGAATTCACGAATTATTTTCAAAGATTGTAAAAATAAAATTCGTGAATTCGTGGCTATTTTCAACATACAGCTTTGCGAACTTTGCGGTTAAATAGGCTCCAAAAAAAATCCCTCCGAAGCACGGAGGGATTTTCTATATAAATTGATTTCTTATTTAATTAAGAAAGAGCAGCTTTAACTTGGTCAGCAGCTTCTTGGAATTGAACTGCAGATAAGATTGGCATACCAGAGTTGTCAATTAATTCTTTTGCAATTTCAGCATTTGTTCCTTGCAAACGAACGATAATTGGCACTTTAATAGCGTCTCCCATATTTTTGTAAGCATCAACAACACCTTGAGCAACACGGTCACAACGAACGATACCTCCAAAGATGTTAATTAAAATAGCTTTTACGTTTGGATCTTTCAAGATAATTCTGAAAGCTGTTTCAACACGTTTAGCATCAGCAGTTCCTCCTACGTCAAGGAAGTTAGCAGGCTCAAAACCAGCATATTTAATTAAATCCATAGTTGCCATTGCAAGACCAGCTCCGTTTACCATACATCCTACAGTACCGTCAAGGTCAACATAGTTCAAACCAACTTCTTTAGCTTCAACTTCGATTGGATTCTCCTCACGGATATCTCTCATTTCAGCATATTTAGGTTGTCTGTATAAAGCGTTATCGTCGATGTTAACTTTAGCATCAACAGCTAAGATTTTGTTATCAGAAGTTTTTAAAACTGGGTTGATTTCAAACATAGAAGCATCAGAACCAATGTAAGCATTGTAAAGTGCATCGATGAATTTAACCATTTCTTTGAAAGCATTTCCAGAAAGACCTAAGTTGAAGGCAATTCTTCTAGCTTGGAAACCTTGTAATCCAACAGATGGATCGATTTCTTCAGTAAAGATTAAGTGTGGAGTATGCTCAGCAACTTCTTCGATATCCATTCCACCTTCAGTAGAATACATAATCATGTTGCGTCCTGTACCTCTATTCAATAAAACAGAAACATAAAATTCAGAAGTTTCGCTTTCACCTGGATAGTAAACATCTTCTGCAACTAATACCTTATTTACTTTTTTACCTTCAGGCGGAGTCTGAGGTGTAATCAACTGCATTCCGATGATTTGTTCTGCTAACTCTTCAACTTGTTGTAAGTTTTTTGCCAGCTTAACTCCACCACCTTTTCCACGACCACCTGCGTGAATTTGTGCTTTTATTACATGCCATCCTGTACCAGTTTCGGCAGTTAATTGTTTTGCAGCAGCTACAGCTTCAACCGCGTTGTTAGCCACAATTCCGCGTTGTACGCGTACTCCGTAACTCGCTAAAATTTCTTTTCCTTGATATTCGTGTATGTTCATAATATAGAATTTGTCTGGTTCTGAATTTATTTCAGAATAAAAGTGCGACAAAAGTAACAAAATACAACTTAATAGTAAAATCTTTTTCAATTAAATAAATGTTATATATAGGTATTAGCCGTTGATAATTCTTCAAAGCAAACAAATCGTTAACGGAACAATTTGTTAATGTTAACACAATTCGCATAAAACGTTTGATATTTAACAAAAAATTCATTGGTTTTATTGGCCTACCGACGATTTTTCCTAATATATTTTAAGAGTAATTATATTTTTAGCAATTCGGGATGCTTTATATCATAATATTAATAATTAAGAATGCTTTTTCTAATATTACAGCAAAAATGAAAGCAAAAGCACTAATTCACTACATTATGTTTAACGAAATCTTTATTTTTGTAAAAAAAATATCAAGAATGAGAGTTAAAGAACAAGGGCTTTATCTGCCTGAATTTGAACACGACAATTGTGGTGCAGGATTTATTTGTAATTTGAATGGTATTAAGTCAAATGATATTATTCACAAAGCATTAGACATCTTAATTAAATTAGAACATCGTGGTGCCGTTAGTTCTGATGGAAGAACTGGTGACGGAGCCGGAATTTTATTCGACATTCCTCATGATTTTTTTAAGAAAGTTTGTGACTTTGAAATCCCAGAAGCGCGTGAGTATGCAGTAGGAATGGTTTTTTTACCAAAAAGCAAAAACCAAGTTTCTTTTTGTATCAATGCATTTGAAGCAACAATCAAAGACCAAAACTTAAAAGTTTTAGGTTGGAGAGATGTACCCGTTGACGTTGAAAATCTAGGTGAAATTGCCGCAGAAAAAGAACCAACTGTTAAACAAGTTTTCGTTTCTAAAAACGGACAGGATTTAACTGAACAAGAATTTAATGCAAAACTTTTTGCAGCTAGAAAAATTGCAGAACACGCCGTAAGAGGATCAAAAACTTCTGAAAGCCACATGTTTTATTTTACTAGTTTATCGACAACTACTATAATATATAAAGGTCTATTGATGCCAGAAGACATCAGCCGTTATTATATAGATTTGAAAGATCCAGACTTGGTGACTCGTTTAGCACTTGTACACCAGCGTTTCTCTACAAATACATTCCCATCTTGGGACTTAGCTCAACCGTTTAGATACATGTGTCATAATGGTGAGATCAATACACTTCGTGGAAACGTAAGCCGTATGCGTGCTCGTGAAGAGCTTATGCAGAGCAAAGTTTTTGGCGATGATATCAAAAAACTATTCCCAATTATCTTAGAAGGAAAATCAGATTCTGCTTCTATGGATATGGTGATTGAGCTTTTATTAATGACAGGCCGCTCTCTTCCAGAAGCAATGATGATGGTAGTTCCTGAAGCTTGGGAAAAACACCAGACAATGTCTCCTGAGAAAAAAGCTTTTTACGAGTTTAATGCTTGTATCATGGAGCCTTGGGATGGTCCAGCTTCTATTCCGTTTACAGATGGTAACGTAATTGGTGCTTTACTAGACAGAAACGGATTGCGTCCTTCTCGTTATACTTTAACAAAAAGCGGATTCGTAATTATGTCATCTGAAATTGGTGTATTAGACATCGATCCAGAAGATGTGATTCAGCACGGACGTTTAGAGCCAGGAAAAATGTTCTTGGTTGATATGAATGAAGGTCGTATCATCGAAGACGAAGAAGTTAAAAAAGCGATCGTTACAAAACGTCCATACAAGCAATGGGTTGAGGAAAACTTATTGCCATTGGCTAGCGTTCCTTACACAAACAACCCTACTCCTGTTGAAAAATTAGATTTCTTAACAAGACAGCGTTTGTTTGGTTATACTATTGAAGATTTAAAAACAATCATTAATCCAATGGGTAGCGACGGAGCTGAAGCAATCAGTTCTATGGGTAATGATACACCTTTGGCTGTTTTATCAGAACAACCACAGTTGTTGTACAATTACTTCAAACAATTATTTGCTCAGGTTACAAACCCGCCGTTGGATGGTATTCGTGAAGAAATCATTACTGATATCAGTTTAGCAATTGGAGGAGATTTCAATATTTTCGAAATTGAATCTAAACAATGTAAAAAATTAAAAATCCAAAATCCAGTTGTTTCTAACGAGGATTTGGATAAAATTAGAAATATCGATCACCCAGATTTCAAATCGGCTACTATTTCTACTTTATACAAAATAGAAAAAGGAGTTAACGGTTTGGAGCGTGCGCTTGAAAAATGTGTTCAGGCAACCTTTAAAGCGGTTGAAGAAGGATGCAACATCATTATCTTATCGGATAGAGGCGTAAGCGAAGAATTAGCTCCAATCCCAATGTTATTGGCTTGTTCTTACATTCACCACTCTTTGAACATTTTACAAGTTCGTTCTAAATTCGGAATCATCATCGAATCTGCTGAACCTAGAGAACCTCATCATTTTGCTTTATTGTTCGGATATGGTGCAAGTGCAATCAATCCATACATGGTAAATGAAATTATTCACGATCAAGTTGAAAAAGGTTTCATCACAAAAGTAAAAGCTGATTATGCTGTTGTTAATTACAACAAAGCGATTGCAAAAGGAATCGTGAAAATCATGAACAAAATCGGTATCTCTACTTTACATTCATATAGAGCTGCTCAGATTTTCGAGATTTTAGGTTTAAACAAAACATTTACATCTAAATACTTCCCTTACACTCCATCAAGAATTGAAGGAATTGGTTTAATGGAAGTAGAAAAAGAAGTGAAAAAACGTTTCCAAAAAGCTTTCCCAAATTCAAAAGTTGCTAGTTTACTTTCTCTTGAAATTGGAGGTATTTACAGATGGAGACGTGGTGGTGAAAAACACATGTTTAACCCAACCACTATTTCTAAATTACAACAAGCGGTTCGTTTAAACAGCCCAGAGAGTTATAAAGAATACTCAAATGCCGTTAACGAGCAAAGCTCAAACTTAATGACTATTAGAGGTTTATTTGAATTCAACAACTTAGATCCAATTTCTATTGACGAAGTAGAACCTTGGACAGAAATTGTAAAGAAATTCAAAACGGGTGCAATGTCTTACGGATCTATTTCTAGAGAAGCACACGAGAATTTAGCAATTGCAATGAACAGAATTGGCGGAAAAAGTAACTCTGGAGAAGGTGGAGAAGATCCAAAACGTTTCCAGAAAGAAATTAACGGAGATTCTAGAAACTCTGCAATCAAACAAGTGGCGTCGGGACGTTTTGGTGTTTCGATCAACTATTTGACAAACGCTAAAGAAATCCAGATTAAAATGGCTCAGGGAGCAAAACCTGGTGAAGGTGGACAGTTACCTGGAGAAAAAGTAGTGCCTTGGATTGCTGAAACTAGAAACTCTACACCTTATGTAGGTTTGATTTCGCCTCCTCCTCACCACGATATTTACTCAATTGAGGATTTATCTCAGTTGATTTACGATTTGAAAAACGCAAACCGTGAAGCTCGTATTAACGTAAAATTAGTTTCTGAAGTTGGAGTTGGAACCATCGCTGCCGGTGTTGCCAAAGCAAAAGCTGACGTTATCTTAATTTCTGGTTACGACGGAGGAACGGGAGCTGCACCATTAACATCTTTACAGCACACAGGTATTCCGTGGGAACTTGGTTTAGCTGAAGCACAACAAACTTTGATCTTAAACGATTTAAGAAGCCGTGTAGTTCTTGAGTGTGACGGACAGTTAAAAACAGGTCGTGACGTTGCCATCGCAGCTTTATTAGGAGCTGAAGAATTCGGTTTCGCAACGGCTCCGCTTGTAGCTTCTGGATGTATAATGATGAGAGCTTGTCACTTAAATACGTGCCCAGTTGGTATTGCAACTCAGGATCCTGAATTGAGAAAGAATTTCAAAGGAACTCCAGAGCACGTAATCAACTTCATGTATTTTATTGCTGAAGAGTTAAGAGAAATCATGGCTCAGTTAGGTTTCAGAACTTTAAAAGAAATGGTAGGTCAGTCACAAAAATTAAATGTGAACAAAGCCATCAAACATTATAAAGCAAATGGTTTAGACTTGTCATCAATTCTATACAAACCGGAAAAAGCGAAAACAGAGCCAAATCATAATACAACTACTCAAGATCACCAACTTGAAAATGTATTGGATTTTGACATCATCAAAGAAGCAATTCCGTCTATCTATAGAAAAGAGAAAACAAGAGTAACCTTTAAAATTAAAAATACAGACCGTTCTGTAGGTGCGATTTTGAGTAACGAAATCTCAAAAATCTACGGCGCACAAGGATTACCTGATGACACTATTTTAGTTGATTTTGAAGGTTCTGCCGGGCAAAGTTTTGGTGCTTTTGCAACAAACGGATTGTCATTTAAAATTCACGGAAACTGTAATGATTATTTAGGAAAAGGTCTTTCTGGAGGAAAATTAATTGTAAAAGTACCTCCTACTGCTACTTTCAAACCTGAAGACAATATCATTATCGGAAACGTTGCCCTTTACGGAGCTATTACCGGAGAGGCTTATATTAATGGAATGGCCGGAGAGCGTTTCTGTGTAAGAAATTCTGGAGCAACAGCAGTTGTTGAAGGAATTGGAGATCACGGATGCGAGTACATGACCGGTGGTACAGTAGTAGTTTTAGGAAAAACAGGAAGAAACTTCGCGGCTGGTATGAGCGGTGGTGTAGCTTATGTTTACGATCCAAATAAGAAATTCGATTCTACAGTTTGTAACATGGAAATGGTTGCATTCGACCCAATGGAAGAAGAAGATCTTACGAAACTAAGAAAACTGATCAAAAATCATTCATTGTACACAAGCAGTCCATTAGCAAAAAGAATTTTAGCAGACTGGGAAAACCAACAACAGCACTTCGTAAAAGTAATGCCAACTGATTACAAAAAAGCATTACAAAGAATTGCAGAAGAGAAAAAAATAGAAGAATTAATAGCGGGATAAATGATTTTAGAATTCAGATTTTAGATTTTAGATTGAAATCAACCTCAAAGCTTTGCGAACTTAAAACTCTCAAAGAATTTTAAAAAAGCCTTTGCGCTCTTTGCGGTTAAAAAAATTGGAATTTGGAATTTAGTAATTGGAATTTTAATCATTTAGATTTAATTAAAATGTCATGGGTAAAATAGGCGGATTTAAAGAATATAACAGAGCCGACGAAAGTAATTTAGCAGTAGCAGAACGTGTTTCTAACTACAACGAATTTACTATTCCGGTACCAAAAGATAAATTAAAAGAACAAGGATCAAGATGTATGGACTGTGGAATTCCTTTTTGCCACAGTGGTTGTCCGTTAGGAAATTTAATTCCTGACTTCAACGACATGGTGCATCAGGAAGAATGGCAGAGTGCATTAGAGATTTTACAATCTACTAATAACTTCCCTGAATTTACAGGACGCTTATGCCCTGCTCCATGTGAGAAATCATGTGTATTAGGAATCATCAAAGATCCAGTTTCTATCGAAAACATCGAAAAAAGCATTGTAGAAAGAGGTTTCGCTGAAGGATGGATTAAACCACAAGCGCCAAAAACAAGAACTGGTAAAACAGTTGCTGTTATTGGTTCAGGTCCTGCAGGTCTTGCAGCGGCTCAGCAATTAAACAGAGCTGGTCATACGGTTACTGTTTTTGAAAGAGACAACGCAATTGGAGGTTTATTACGTTACGGAATTCCTAATTTCAAATTAGAAAAAGGAATTATTGATCGTCGTGTAGCAATTCTTGAAGCAGAAGGAATCACTTTCAAAACTAACGTAAATGTTGGTGTTAACTTCAGTGTTGAAGAATTAAACCAATTCGATTCTATCGTTTTATGTGGAGGAGCAACTGAAAGAAGAAGCTTGCCAACTAAAGGAATCGAAAGCAAAGGCGTTGTTCAAGCAATGGATTTCTTGACTCAACAAACTAAAGTTTTATACGGAGAATCAATTCCAGATCAGGTTAAAGCAACTGGTAAAGATGTAATCGTTATTGGTGGCGGAGATACTGGTTCTGACTGTATTGGAACTTCTAACAGACATGGAGCTAAATCGGTAACTAACTTTGAGATTTTACCAAAACCTCCTGTTGGAAGAAGCGAATCAACTCCTTGGCCTTTCTGGCCGTTGCAGCTTAAAACATCTTCTTCTCACGAAGAAGGTTGTGACAGAAACTGGTTAATCAACACAAAAGAATTCATTTCTAACGATAAAGGCGAATTAACTGGATTAAAAACTGTTGAAGTGCAATGGAAAATGACTCCTGGTCAGCGTCCTGAATTAATCGAAAAAGAAGGTTCTGAGAAAATCTGGCCTTGCGATTTAGCTTTATTAGCGCTTGGATTTACTGGTCCAGAGAAAACGTTAAGCGAGCAATTAGGAATCGAAACTGATATGAGAAGCAATTACAAAGCGCATAACTATCAAACAAACGTTCCTCACATCTTCACTGCTGGTGATATGAGAAGAGGACAATCATTAATCGTGTGGGCTATTTCAGAAGGTCGTGAAGCAGCAAGAGAAGTAGATTTGTTCCTTATGGGATCTACAAACTTGCCTACTAAAGGAAAAGGAGATTTACCGAGCTTATAAATTAAGGTTCTGAGATACTAAGGTGCTAAGGTTTTAAGTTTTTTTCCTTGCATTTTATTAAATCTTTATTCCGATAAACAACATAACTACTAACAAACCCTTGGATTTAATATTCAGGGGTTTTGTTTTTTTTAGCCACATATTATATGGATTTTATTTCAGCCACTAATTACACCAATTTCCGCGAATTTTTATTTTTTGGCCGGTTTCTATTTCAATATAGCCCGTGGTTTCAACCACGGGAACACAATATGTGATTGCATCCAATCCGCAACGTTGCCCGTGGTTGAAACCACGGGCTATATTTTGAGCATTTTGCGAAAAATCTAAGATTAAAAATTCGTGGAAATTCGCGTAATTTGTGGCCAAGAAAAAAATCTATTTAATCTGTGAAATCTGTGGCAAAAAACAATTTTAACAGCATTTAAGAATAAGTTAATTCGCGAATTCGAGCCAAAAAAACTTAGTAACTTAGCATCTTAGAACCTCAGCACCTCTAAAAAGGTTATAAAATCTCAAAAACAGCAACTTTTTGTTTGAAATAAAACAATTTGTTATAATTTGTTATTTTTCTACAAATTATTTGCTGATAGATAAAAGTGTAATAACTTTGCCCAAAATGATTTAAAAATGCAAGCAAAAGATTTACTGCAGTTAGCAGACCAATTTGGAAGTCCATTGTATGTTTACGATGCTGAAAAAATCCAATCTCAGTACAACAGATTAACTAAAGCTTTCTCTAAGGTAGAAAACTTAAGAGTTAATTACGCCATGAAGGCATTGTCAAACGTTGCGATTCTACAGTTATTAAAGAACATGGGGTCTGGTTTAGACACTGTATCAATTCAGGAAGTTCAGTTAGGACTTCATGCTGGCTATGAACCCGAAAGAATTTTCTTTACACCAAACGGCGTTTCTCTAGAAGAAATCGAAGAAGTTGCCGCAATGGGTGTACAAATCAATATCGACAATTTATCTATTCTGGAACAATTCGGAACAAAACATCCACATATTCCGGTATGTATTCGTATCAATCCACACGTAATGGCAGGCGGAAACGCTAACATTTCTGTTGGACATATCGATAGTAAATTCGGAATTTCTGTTCACCAGATTCCGCATATCTTGCGAATTGTTGAAAATACAAAAATGAGCATTGTTGGAATTCACATGCACACAGGATCTGATATTTTAGATATCGAAGTATTCTTGTATGCTGCTGAAATCTTATTTGACACGGCAAAACATTTCAAAGATCTACAATTCCTAGATTTCGGAAGCGGATTCAAAGTTCCTTACAAAAAAGACGATATCGAAACAGACATCGAAGAATTAGGTAAAAAATTATCTAAAAGATTCAACGCTTTCTGTACTGAATACGGAAGAGATTTAACTTTGATTTTCGAACCAGGAAAATTCTTGGTGAGCGAAGCAGGTCATTTCTTAGTAAAAGTAAACGTAGTAAAACAAACTACCTCAACAGTTTTTGCTGGAGTTGACAGTGGTTTCAACCACTTAATCCGTCCAATGTTGTACGGATCTTCACATCATATTGAAAACATCTCAAACCCAAAAGGAAAAGAGCGTTTTTACTCTGTTGTAGGATACATTTGCGAAACTGATACTTTTGCAAACAACCGTAGAATTCAGGAAATTACTGAAGGAGACATTTTATCTTTCAGAAATGCAGGAGCATATTGTTTCTCAATGTCTTCAAACTACAACTCAAGATACAAACCAGCCGAAGTTCTTTGGATGAACGGTCAGGGAATCTTAATTCGCCAAGCTGAAACATTTGAAGATTTACTTAAAAATCAAATTCCGTTGCCAGAAGAAGTTGCTGCTACGGTTTAACAATAGAAAAAAAGAGAATATCACTTTAATCCCGTTTCTTAATTGAGGCGGGATTTTTTTATTTCAGATTTTTGAGTTTAGATTTTAGATTATTTTGCAAACGTATTGTCAGGCTGAGCGAAGTCGAAGCCCACGCAAAGTAACCACAATATTTGTCATTTCGACGTAAGGAGAAATCCTCGCAAGTAACTCCACAAAGCATATCAAAGTCAAAAAGAGAGAAAAATCTTAAAAATTATTTATCTTTAGCACCAAAAAATGCTACATCAAGAAGGCCATCACACCTACTATATATACATCCTAACAAACAAACACAAAACAGTTTTCTACACAGGAGTAACAAATAATTTAAGAATCCGCTTGAGCCAGCATAGAGAAAACAATACAGCTGGAAATAAAACCTTTACATCAAAATACAATGCTACTTATTTGTTGTACTACGAAAAATTCACTTGGATTCAAGAAGCAATTGCTCGAGAAAAAGAAATAAAAGATTGGCGGAGAGAAAAGAAAATTGAATTAATAAAAACCACTAATCCTGATTTGGACTTTCTAAATTATTTATTTGAATAATGGTTCCAATCTTTGTAGAGTTACTTGCGAAGATTTCTCCTTCGTCGAAATGACAAGATTGTGGATAATTAATACTTAATCTCTGTGTTTAATTTCTAATCTTTGTGGAGTTACTTACGAAAATTTGCTTTGCCTGTTCGCTATCGCTCGGGTCTCCTTACGTCGAAATGACAAAATTGGAAATAATTAAAAGTTTGATGACTACTAAAAACACTTATTTTTCAAGAAATATTATATTTGAAATAAAGAAGTAAATCGCAATTATTTGTAAACTATGAATTCCTTTGAGACTATTTATGATTTTGCATCCAGCGACGGATTCAAAAAGCTTCAAATATTATTTGTTCCAATTGGGTTTTTCTTATTCTCAAGATTTCTATTATTCTTGATTGAAAATGACAAGGATGAAGATTTATTTAAAAATCCCGAACAGCAGAAATTTAAAGTGTATATATTCCAATATATTTCTGTATTTATTTTTATACTTTTCGTAATAATGTTTGGCAGTAAATATTACAAAACTTATAACTTATATAAAAACTCTCTATTTGAAACTGAAGGATTTGTAACCAATTTTCACGCAATGCCTGAAGGTGGTCACGATAGCGAAAGATTTACTGTTAACGGAGTACAATTCCAATTCTCCGATTTTGACATATCAGGTTTTGGATATAATGATGCAAAATCACATGGTGGAGCAATAGACCAAAATAAATATGTTAAGATTGGCTATATCAAAATAGAAAATTCAAATCAGATTTTAAAATTGGAAGTCAGAAAATAACAATCAATTAAATCGTAAGAAAAACCGTATTTTTGTTTCCAAAAAAAATAAATACCTTTGAAATTATGAGCACAACATCAAAACCAAAACATATCGGCAGAAACATCAGCCGAATCAGAGAGCTTCGAGGTATGAAGCAGGAAGCACTTGCGCAGGCAATTGGTACAAATCAGCAGGCAATTTCTGGTATTGAAGGAAGTGAAACTATTGATGATTCTAAACTTTCAAAAATTGCAGAAGCACTTGGCGTTACGGTAGAAGCGATTGAGAGTTTTTCTGAAGAAAATGTATTTAATTATTTTAATACATTTAATGATTCCGTTTCAAACAGCAATTTTGGTCATAATAATATTTGCAATTTCAATCCACTTGACAAAGTTGTAGAACTTTACGAACGTTTGGTTCAGGCTGAAAAAGACAAAGTTGAATATTTAGAAAAATTACTAAAAGGAAAATAATTCCTTAGAAATATAAATTTTACAAAAGCACAGAGATTTACTTTGTGCTTTTTTTAAGCTCAGAAACAAAATGTCACATCTTCTTCTTGCTCTTTTTATTGTCCTACTAAATTGCTCCATTTTTTATTTTCTAAAACCTGAAAATGGGTTAAAAAAAATACTTTTCTACGCATTAGTCTATTTTGTAATTGCAATAGTTTTTACCAAAATTTATACTTTACTAAACATCGAAGGAATGCCAAATGGCTTTGCCTTTTTTATACTTTTAATGTTTAGCTGGTCAATCGTATTAATGCATTTCTTAAAAACCCTAAATAACAGAAGAGTAAATATTGCAAAACAATTACAGATAGAAAACAATAAACTTATTAATTCTTCTGCTTATCTCACACTTATTACGGTCTCTATAACTGCATTTCAATTGTATTTAATTTTATCAAAAACAATTAATGTTTTTAGAAGTTAGTTCGAATTGTAAAATCAAACAAATAAAAAAACAACTTTTGGACATTAAAAAAATTTATCGAAGATTCTTTTATATCAACACAAGATCAATAAACAGTTGGCAAGCCACCACTTCGATTTCAATACACGAATCATTATTAATATTTTTAATTTCACTAATTATTAAGAAAATTTTTCTACCTAATTTAAAAATTAGTGAGCCATTTGTTTTTATCGCTTTTCTTGTTTTCTTTTTTGTTTTTAAGTATTTTAATGATCAAACTTTTAAGAAAAAAGATAAAGAATATACAGCTGAATGGCTACAAGAAACCAAAAGAAGCAGAATGCTATATAGAACTAGTAATGTTGCATTTCAAATATTTCTTTTTTCTACATGCATTTTCATTTTAATGTATTTAGATAACAAATTATAACAATATACAAATCCAAATAAACCAAAAAAATTAATGAAACCTACAATCCTACTATCAACACTATTACTATTATTTGCAACCAATACATTCAGTCAAACCTTAGCCGATTTAAAACTAAAACCAAAAGAAATTCCAAAAGGCGGTTACATGGTAAGCGACGGTAATATTTGCATTACGCCACAGGCCTGCAGTTTTTATAATGATATTGAAACGTACAGCAATATTGTAGGAACTGTAAAAAGTAAAGCGATTCAGAGTTTTAAAAGTAAAGCAGATCGCGGTTCAATTATGTATTTTGAATTTGATCATGTTTTTAAAGGCGATAGATTCCTGCAAGGTTTACTTTGGGGAAAAGCTGGTGAACCAACGGCTGAACATCCAGAAGAATATATAGCAAAAGGTAGATTTCTAGTTATTTGGAGTCTGCAGCCAGATAGTCCGTTAAAAGAAAAATCGGAAACTAAAGTCGAGGCAATTTTAGAATAAAAAAAATCCCGTTTCAAGTAAAGAAACGGGATTTTTTAAATATATCTTAAAACAGTGATTATACATTTTTTCGCAAAAACTTGAACAACAAATACAACAGATAAAATAAAAAGATGCAAAATGCAATAATTAAAAACTGCCAAATAAATAACCCAAACTGAAAATCATTAATTAATTTATCCATAATTTTATCTTTTTAAAGCTTTACTTTTCTGATAAGCAAATAAACAAAAAAATCTTACACTTTTAAAAATAAAAATTACAAAAAATGAAACCTCAAGTACGAATCCTGATTTACTCTATTCTTTTCTTTTTATACCTTACTTCTACCCATTTTTTTCTTGAACTAAATGAGAAATTTAAAGGTGATGGTTTTGTAACTCTTGGAGTTGGCTTTGGTATCCTGAATCTTATTTATGCTTTTACAGCCCTAAAATGGAAACCTTTGCTTAATGTACTTTGCGCTGTCGGAATTGCGGCTTTGGCTATGTTTCTAGCTTTACAGTTTACCAATTTGCATCTGCTTGTAGATTATGATCCGTATCAGGTTAAAACGGCCATATTTGCGAATGCTGTTCTTTCTATTATTTTTTGGGAAATTGTATATCAGGTAAAGATTAGGAAATCTAAATAAATATATTTTTCAATTGCCTCCAGCTTGAGCTAGAGGTTAATAACAAAGTCTTTCTCATAGGGCTTTAGCCAAATCTTTTTTGGCTAAAGCCTTTTTACTTTTATCAAATATACCTCCAACTAAAGCTGGAGGCAATTCATTTACAATTACTAATATTGCTTAAATACTTAAAAAATAATTCATTAGATTTACTCTTAAGTATTTAAAAATCAAACCCATGAATCGACAGCCATCAATCGACATTGTCCGCGGAATTGTAATGATTATTATGGCGCTCGATCATGTTCGAGATTTGATGCATGTTGATTCTATTACGCAAAGTCCAACCGATTTAACAACTACTATACCTTTACTGTTTTTTACGCGTTTTATAACTCATTTATGCGCGCCAACCTTTGTTTTTCTGGCTGGAACTTCGGTTTATCTTTCGCTTCAAAACAAAAATAATGTTTCTGAAACCAGAAAGTTTTTACTCAAAAGAGGAATTTGGTTAGTTGTCCTTGAATTTACAATTGTCAATTTTGGTTTATTCTTCGATATTGGTTTTCATTCTCTTTTGTTTGAAGTGATTGCAGCAATAGGTTTTGGTTTTATCATTTTAAGTGCATTACTGAAAATCCGTTCACAGACATTAGGAATTATTGGACTTCTTATACTCTTTTTTCACAATCTCACACCGCTTATTCCATTTGCAGAAAATTCGATTTTAAAAACTGCCTTAGCACCGCTATTTAGTCCAATAGTATTTCCGTTTTCAGGAAGAGCTTTTATAATGGGTTATCCGCCGATTCCGTGGCTTGGAATTATGCTTGTTGGTTTTGCAACTGGTAAATTCTTTGAATGGATTGAAGAGAAAAGAAAACAACTATTTTCAAAAATTGGTTTAACCGCATTAGTCTTATTTATCATAATTCGTTTTGTAAACATTTATGGAGATCCAGCTTTATGGACCACACAAAAAAATGTCGTTTTTACTTTTTTGTCATTTATGAATTTAACCAAATACCCACCTTCTCTCCTATTTTGTTTAGCAACTTTAGGAATTATGTTTTTGCTGCTGGCATTTGCAGAACAATTCACAAACAGCATCAAAAAAGTGTCTTTGGTCTACGGGAAAGTACCTTTATTTTATTTTGTCGTTCATTTTTATGTTATTCATTTTCTAACACTTCTTATGCTTTTTGCGCAAGGTTTCAGCTTTTCGCAATTTGAATTTGCAACCGGAACATTTGGAAGGCCAAAAGGCATAGAAAGCGGTTTATCTCTTTGGTTAATTTATCTAATTTGGATTTTTGTTGTTGTCCTACTTTATAAACCTTGCCAATGGTTTGGAAAATATAAATCGGAATATAAATATTGGTGGCTACAATACATTTAAAATTCATCAAAAGTCAGCGCATAAAATTCATTGTGCCATTTAAGAACTACTAAAAACACTTTAGATTCTGTACGTATTTTTTTATATTAGCCTTGAATTTTTCAAAGCCAAAATAATAAAATAATGAAAATCCAAACTTTATTGCTTTTGTCCCTAATTGTAATTTCATGTAAAAATGAAACTAAAACCGAAACACCCTCAACTACTCAAAAAGATATTTTAGAAGTCTCATTAAAACCTAAAACTAATGCTGAAATTAACATTGAGGAAGCTGATACATTGGTAATTTCTAAAAAACATAAAACCAACCAAATAAGTTGCGATTTAGACGGAGACGGAAAAAACGAACTCGTAGAAATTATTAGAAGTACAAAAAGTGACAAAAGCGGTCTAAAAATAACTTTTGGAAATAACAAAAGAACAGATTATTTCGGATTTGGAAAAAATGTTTTAGGTCAAGGATTTGACGAAATTGACTGGGTCGGAACATTTGAGAAAGCACCCAAAGGAGAAATGGTCTGGAACAATGTAAACGATGACGGTGAAATTATGGCCGAAGAAGAAATAAAAGAAGAAGACAAAATAAAACTTCCAAATGATGGGATTTTTATTCATGCCGAAGAAAGCTGTGGAGGCGGAATTATTTATCTAAAAAACGGAAAATACGAGTGGATTCAGCAGGAATAAGTTCATAAATAAAATCTCCTAAATTATTGAATATGAAAAGTACAGTAGAAATTGCCAATCGTTTTAGAGAAGTCATTTTAAACGGAACTTGGATTGCGAACACCAATTTTAGAGATCAGCTCGAAAATCTAGATTGGAAAATTGCAGTTAGTCCCGTTCAAAACTTAAATACAATTGCGGTTTTGGCGCAGCATATTCATTACTACATAAACGGAATCAATCAGGTTTTTAAAGGCGGAACATTAGATATAAAAGACAAATTTAGTTTTGATTTTCCGTCAATTCATTCTCAAGAACAATGGACTTCTTTTCTAACTCGATTCTGGAATGATGCTGAAGAATTTGTGTCTTTAGTAGAACAAATGCCAGATGAAAAACTGGAAGAAGGTTTTGTAGATGTCCAATACGGAACTTACAAAAGAAATATCGAAGCTATGATTGAACACAGTTATTATCATTTGGGGCAGATTGTCTTGATTAAAAAATTATTGAAAAAATAAAGCGAAAGTAATTTTAATGGAAACTTTTAAAAAAAACTATTTCTTAGGATTTGCAATTTTAACAATATGCCTTTCATGTTCAAAAACAACTAATATGAACAGCGAAAACATAGAAAATAAAAACGAACGAATAGAAAAGTTAAGTCCTGAAATTAAAGTCCATTCTGAAATATTAGATGCAGAATTCAATCTATTTAATGTTAACGGATTTAACAACAATTTTTTTACTGTACCAGGAAGTTCTTCTCGCGATTATAAGTTTGTAATCAAAATTAAAAACGCTCATATTCCATTGTGGACAAAAGATTTAGAAAAAGTTAAAGGCAATCTTGAAACTGAAAAATGGATGAAATCTTTAGGAGAAACTAGACAAAATAATTGGAAAACCATTTCTGAACCTATTTTTTACAAAAGAAAAAATGAACCTAATGGTACTATTATAGTTTTTGAAAAAGAAGGAATAATTTACAAGCATATTAATCAACTTTAAAAATTTAAAAATGAAAAAATTAATCTTAGCATTTCTATTTTTAATTGGCTTATCTGCATCAGCGCAAACTTCTAAAGAACTTATTGGAAAATGGCAATTGGTGAAATGGACTAAAAACGGAAAAGAAAAAAGCATTGAAAAACGTTTTAAAACAGATCAGGTTTTTCAGGTTTTTAAAGAAAATGGCGATTTTGAAAGTGTTATTGGCGACGAATCGCACAAAGCAAAATGGAAATTATCTAAAGACAATTCTCAATTGACCATTGTTTCTGTTATTCTGCCGGTTGTGTTTACAATAAATTCTTTTGATAGTCAGAAACGTGTTATAACCAATCCTGAAGTGGGTACTTTTGAATATAAAAAAGTGGACGAATAGTTAGATTTTTTTTGTTTCCTCTGAAATACAAAAGCTGTAATCTAGCCCCGATGGAAGCGGTATCTCCCGATTTAGAAAAACAAGGCTATTTCAGCCGTAGTTTTTGTTGATCGGGAATTTAGCGGACAGCGGGAGTAAAAGTCCTTATGAAAATAGCTTTTTCTGCTCCTTAAATAAATTAGAAAAAGGCATAGTTGTTGAAAGTTAAATAAAATATATTTGCAACTTCAAAAGACACACTATGCAAAAAATTACTTTTCTCGTTTCTATATTGTTTTTAGCCCTTTCTTCTTGTGGGGTAAAAACAACACAATCAATGCTTAGCGACGGAAATTACGACGGTGCAATTGATCGCGCTGTTGAAGCTCTTCGCACTAAAAAAGAGTCTAAAGGAAAGCAAGATTATGTTTATCTGCTGGAAGAAGCCTTTGCAAAAGCCAAAGACCGCGATTTGCGTAATCTAGAAATGCTGAATAAAGAAAATAATCCGGCAAATGCAGAACGCATCTATAATACTTATGTACAGTTGAATAACCGTCAGGAAAAAATCAGACCGATTTTGCCTTTGCCTTTATTGAAACTGGGAAGAAATGCTAATTTTCCGTTTGATAATTATTCGAATGAGATTGTAAACAGCAAAAATGCACTTTCAAAATATTTATATGAAAACGCATCTACTCTTTTAAAATCAAATAATAAATTGGATTTTAGAAAAGCATACGACGATTTTGCCTATTTGGAAAGCATTAATCCTGGCTACAAAAACACCAAAAAACTGATGGACGATGCTCAGTTTAAAGGAACTGATTTTGTAGATGTCTATGCTAAAAATGAAACCGAAATGGTGATTCCGAAAATGCTTCAGGAAGATTTACTGGATTTTAAAACCTACGGATTGAATGACAAATGGACGGTTTATCATAGCGCTAGACAAAAAAATGTGTCTTACGATTATAGTTTGATTCTTAATTTCAGACAAATTGCGATTTCGCCAGAACAGATTAAAGAGAAAGAATTTGTTAAAGAAAGACAAGTTAAAGATGGCGTAAAAACACTTTTGGACAACCGCGGAAGACCTGTAAAGGATAGTTTAGGCAAAGAAATTAAAGTGGATAATTATAAAACACTTCGCGCAACGGTTTATGAATTCAGACAATTTAAGTCTTGTCTGGTAACAGCAAAAGTGGATTATATAGATTTGAAAAGCAATCAGCTGGTGCAGACTTTCCCGATAAGCAGCGAATATGTTTTTGAAAATGTGTATTCGACTTACAAAGGAAACAGAAACGCTTGCGATGATAATTATTTAGGGTATTTTGATAAACGCGCTATTGCGTTTCCAAACAACGAACAGATGGTTTATGATACAGGTGAAGACCTGAAAGCCAAGCTAAAAGACATCATTGTAAAGAATAAATTTAGAAGATAATTATATAACACGATTATAGAGAAAAAGGTGCATTTTTGATGCGCCTTTTTTTTTTGCTTTAAACTTTTTGAATAAAAAAATGTCTTTTTGAATTGCGCAACCAAAAAGTTGCGTATATTTGCAACTGATTAGTTGCGAATAAATATTCAAAAAAGATGAAAAGAGATATTTTTCAAGCTATTGCCGATCCGACAAGAAGAGCAATATTGGTTTTAATTTCCTCAACTGCATTAACGCCAAATGCTATTGCAGAGCAGTTTCAAACTACAAGACAAGCAGTTTCTAAACACATTAAAATACTGAATGAATGTGATTTATTGGAAGAAAAGAAATTGGGCAGAGAAATTTATTATCAGCTCAAAATTGATAAAATGAAAGAAATTGATCAATGGCTGGAGCAATTTAAGGCAATTTGGGAACAGCGTTTTAGTCAATTGGATCAAGTATTACTTAACTTAAAAGCTAAAGAAAATGAAAACTGATTTATTAATGAATTTTTCTGTAGACAAGGAAAATAAAAGGGTGAATGTAAAACGCGAATTCGATGCGCCATTGTCTAGTGTTTGGTCTGCGTGGACAGAACCTGAAATTCTAGATTTATGGTGGGCTCCTGCTCCGTTTAAATCTGAAACAAAAAGCATGGAGTTTAAAGAAGGCGGACGAAGATTGTATGCTATGGTTGGTCCTGATGGTGCTGAGCGCTGGAGTTATTTTGAATATTCTTCAATTTCTCCTAAAACAAACTTTAAACATTCTGCTACTTTTTCTGATGCCGAAGGAAATCCGAACTCTGAATTTGGAAGTTCGTATTGGGATATTACGTTTTCTGAACAGGGAACTTCGACAATTGTTGACATTGTAATAAAACGTGACAGTTTTGAAGAATTGCAAAAAATAATTGAAATGGGCTTTAAAGAAGGATTTACTTCTGCAATGCAAGGTTTGGACAAAATCTTAGCAGAAAAATAAAACCGTTTCAACCGAAATATTATTAACGAATTTAAAATCTTAAGAAAATGAAATCAAATCTTTTAATGAATTTTACTGTTGATAAGGAAACTAATACTGTCAATGTAAAACGTGAATTTAATGCATCGCTTCCTCAAGTTTGGTCTGCTTGGACCGAACCTCAGATTCTAGATTTGTGGTGGGCACCAGCTCCGTGGAAATCGGAAACAAAGAGTATGGAATTTAAAGAAGGCGGACGCAGATTGTACGCCATGGTTGGACCAGAAGGCGAAAAACATTGGGCAATTGCCGATTATACTTCAATAAATCCGAAAACAAATGTAAAATGGTTAGATGCTTTTAGCGATAGCGAAGGAAATTTAAACAAAGAATTTCCGCGTTCTGACTGGGATGTGACTTTTTCTGAAAAAGACGGTTCTACTTTTGTAGATGTTGTTATTAAACATGAAAAACTATCTGATTTGGAAATGATTATCCAAATGGGCTTCAAAGAAGGTTTTACTATTGCAATGGAAGGTTTGGATGCTATTTTTGCAGAAAAAGCAAAATAATCATCCAATTACATAAAAAAGGTCAAAACAAAAGAAGAATTTACTGATATTAAAATTGTAATTTCGTTTTACATAAACATTTTTACTTTACTATCAATGAACAATTTTTTTGCTCTGGCCTTTTTGCTTTTTTCTTCTACTTTAGCATTCAGCCAAAAGAATAAAACTAAAACCATAGAAACTTCAAAGCCTTTTGTTTTAGGCGTTATCGACGAAATTCAATCGAAAGAATTAAACGAAAAAAGAATTCTAAACATTTATCTTCCTGAAGGCTATAATCCAGCAGACGCTACAAAATACCCCGTAATTTATTTACTTGACGGTTCTGCCGACGAAGATTTTATTCATATTTCGGGATTGGTTCAGTTTAATAGTTTTGAATGGATCAATCAAGTTCCAAAATCAATAGTTGTAGGAATTGCAACAGTTGACAGAAGACGCGATTTTACTTTTCCTACTACTGTTGAAAATGATAAAACTCGTTTTCCTACAACTGGCCATTCTGATCAATTTATTGCTTTTATCGAAAAAGAACTACAACCTTTTATTGAAAAAAAATACAAGACAAACGATTCTAAAACCATCATCGGCCAATCTCTTGGCGGATTATTAGGCACTGAAATTCTGCTTAAAAAACCAGCTCTTTTTAATAAATACGTTATTGTAAGTCCGAGCTTATGGTGGAACAATGGTTCTTTGCTAGATTTAGATGCTGAAATGCTGAAAGAAAATTTTAAACAACCAACCGAAATTTATATTGCTGTCGGCAAGGAAGGATTAGCTCCAACAGCAATTCCGCATGTTATGGAAGTTGATGCTAACTTACTGGCAGAAAAACTAAAAGCATCTAAAAGTAAAAACGTGAAAACTTTCTTCGACTATTTCCCAGAAGAAAACCACGGATCGATTCTGCATACAGCTGTTTTTAATTCTTTCAAATTCTTTTATCCAAAAAATAAGGAATAGACTTTGTCATATTGTAAAATGTGAAATGTGAGATGCTAAACTCTTCATTTCACATTTCACATTTCACAATCAACAATTTACCCCAACCATCCTTCTCTATCCAGACTTCTATATTGAATTGCCTCAGCAATATGCGATGAAACAATATTTTCTGAATCATCTAAATCGGCAATGGTTCTCGAAACTTTCAAAATTCGGTCGTAAGCTCTAGCAGATAAGTTCAATCTTTCCATGGCTGTTTTCAGTAATTCTTTTGAAGCTTCATCTAAAACACAATATTCACGAATCAATTTACTGCTCATTTGCGCATTGTAATGAACATTTTCTACCGTTTCAAATCGTTTCGTTTGAATTTCTCTTGCTGCTGTAACTCGTTTGCGAATTTCTACACTGCTTTCAGATTTTCGTTCATCTGATAATTTCTCAAAAGGAACTGGAGTAACTTCTATATGAATATCAATTCTGTCTAATAACGGCCCTGAAATTTTACTCATATAACGTTGCATTTCGTGTGGTGAAGAAGTATTGGGCATACTTGGATCATTAAAAAATCCGCTCGGACTTGGATTCATACTTGCCACTAGCATAAAAGATGACGGATAGGTTATAGTAAATTTTGCGCGCGAAATAGTCACCTCTCTATCTTCCAAAGGCTGACGCATCACTTCTAAAACATCGCGTTTAAATTCTGGCAATTCATCTAAAAATAAAACACCATTATGAGCCATCGAGATTTCACCAGGCTGCGGGTAACTTCCGCCTCCGACCAAAGCGACATTAGAAATTGTATGATGTGGACTTCTAAAAGGCCTCTGATTCATCAATCCGACTTCTTTTAATTTTCCCGCAACACTATGAATTTTGGTAGTTTCTAAAGCCTCGCGCAAAGTCATTGGCGGTAAAATACTCGGAACACGTTTGGCCAGCATTGTTTTTCCTGCTCCTGGCGGGCCAATCAAAATGATGTTATGTCCACCAGCCGCTGCAATTTCCATACAGCGTTTAATGCTTTCTTGTCCTCGGACATCTGAAAAATCATGTTCAGGAAAATCGAGTGTTTTATAAAATTCCGCTCTTGTATCAATAACTGTGGGTTCAAGTGTTCCTTTTCCTGCGAAGAAATCAATTATTTCTTTTAGATTTTCAACACCATAAACATCTAAACCCGCTACGATAGCTGCTTCTTTTACGTTCTGAATCGGGAGAAAAAATCCTTTATAACCTTCCTCTTTGGCTTTGATTGCAATGGGTAACGCTCCGCGAATAGGTTGTAAACTTCCATCCAAAGAAAGTTCTCCCATAATAATATAGCGTTCAATTTCTGGCGCTTTAATCTGATCTGAACCGACCAAAATTCCCATTGCCAATGTCAAATCGTATGAAGAACCTTCTTTTCTAAGGTCTGCAGGTGCCATATTGACTGTAATTTTCTTTCCCGGAAAACTAAAACCGTTATTCTTTAAAGCAGCGGCAATTCTAAAACTGCTTTCTTTTATAGCATTATCTGGAAGTCCAACTAAATGATAACCAATTCCTTTATCCATATGAACCTCAACTGTAATCGTTGTGGCTTCAACTCCAAAAACGGCACTTCCGTAAACTTTTACTAACATAAATAAATTCTTATAAAAAAGTAAAAGTATTTAATTAAATGCGAGTAAAAAATATAATTTGTAAATATTTTATTACTATTTTTAATAGTGAAAAATTAAACTCTCAATTTTATATTCTTATTTTTGAATCAATAATTTTTTAAGTAATGAACGAAATAGAAAAATTAAAAAAAGCTCTATCAAAAAAGGCAACCACTTTCCAATCAGGTGGTTTTAAACAAACAAACTCCATTTCTGAAAGTTGGATTGGACGAGTTTATTTATATCTTGAACATGAAGAAATTCCATTAGATAATAATGGAGAAAAAATGTTTCCTTTATTTCAGCTCTGTTTTGATCATTTACCTTTTGTCCCTGACATTTTAAAAGCCACCAAAGTTATTACTATTTTTATTTCGAAGGATTTTCCAATGGACTTAACTTCTAATGGAAACAATTGGATTTTACGCGAATACAAGGACACAAGTGAAATTATAATTAAGGATTTAAAAAACGAAAAATCACATATAAAGCCTTTTCCTTTATCCCAAAACCTACTTGAAGAAGATTATCCTGTTTGGGAAGATGCAGACATGCCTAAAGAGATCGCAGACAGAATCAATGAACTAGAAGATTCGGGACAAATTGAATCTTACTACGACATTATCGAGAACAATTATGACCATAAAATTGGAGGTTATGCGACCTATTGTCAGTCAGGAATTGATTTTGGCGAAGATTATGAATTTGTATTCCAAATTTCTTCTGATGAAAAAGCAAACTTAAATATCATTGACAGCGGTAACTTCTATTTTGCTAAAAATAGAAAAACTGGTGAATGGATGTATTATATTGATTTTTATTGATTATGATTTATTCTTAACTTCCTCCACTATCCTACTCAAATCCAAACAATTTTGATGCGACCAAAGGTTACTTTCAATTTCATTGTTCAGAATACAATTTTGACATTCGATTATTTCATGAGAATATCCTTTTCCTAAAGCTGGCGAAGTAAATGTGGCTTCTTTTTCTTCATTTATATATAAAGAATAGCCATCGGCAATAAACCACGGAGCATTTAATTCTATTCGTCCTTTTGTTCCTGCAATAACGGCTTTCATATCAGATTCTGAAACTATGGAAGCATGCAAAACCGATTGAGCTGTTTCGTATTGCAAAATCATCGAAGTCTGTAGATCGATATCATTTTTATGTTTGATCGCTTTCGCGGCAATCTCTTTTGGATATCCTAATAATATATAGGACAGAAACAAAGGGTAAACACCAATATCAAACAAAGCTCCTCCTCCCAGTTCTTTATCAAAAAGCCTTTTATTTTCTGTTTCACTTCCGTGAAAGGCAAAATCGGCTTTTATATAATTTATGTCTCCAATTATTCCGTTGTCTATTTTCTGAAGAACATCTTGAACGGAGGGAATAAATCTTGTCCAGAATGCTTCCATAAAAAACCTATTGTATTTTTTAGAAGCATCTATTATTCTTTGCGTGTCTTTAAAAGATAAAGACATTGGCTTTTCGCAAAGCACATGCTTACCACTTTCTAAAGCTTTAATAGATAATTCGGCGTGCGAATTATGAGGAGTTGCAATGTAGACGATTTCAACTTCTGAATCTTCAAAAAGTAAATCATAAGAATTGTACATTCTTAAAGCATTAAATTTCCCTCCAAATTCTTCCGCTTTAGCTAAATCTCTTGAAGCAACTGCCGTAAGCTCAGCATTTTCTATCAATATTAAATCTGATGCAAATTGGGTTGCAATATTTCCTAATCCTACTATTCCCCATTTAATACTTCTATTTCCCATCCTTATATTATAATCATCAAAATTGTTAAAAAGATTAAAAAATATCCATTACAACATACAACAGACGTTTTTTAAACAACAAATATCTATTATCCTACAAAAAATAGCAATCAATTACCCCAAAAATTATCAAAAATGGTGGTAAGTGAAAAAAAAATGTTGCCAAATTGTAAATTTTAAGTTTGTTTTAAGAAATTCATGCAAAATGAAAGGGGTTTAATTTTAAATTTAACAAAAATAAAGCATACAACCCTATTTTTTTAGGGGGTATCAAATCATTTTATACTTTTATAAAAAATTTAAAACTAAATAACTATGCGAAAAATTATTTTAAGTGTGATTCTTATCACGATTTTGGTACTAACCTTTATTTCAAACTTTATTATTGCAGACAACCCAATTCCTGCAGAAGCTGTAAAATTTGATACTGGAGATACTGCCTGGATGATCGTTGCAACTGCTTTTGTATTGTTAATGACACCTGGATTAGGATTTTTCTACGGAGGTATGGTAGGTAAGAAAAACGTAATCAGTACTATGCTTCAAAGTTTTATGGCAATGGTAATTGTTACTATTTTATGGACAGTTGTTGCTTTTGGATTGGCTTTCGGACCAACAATTGGAGGAATTATCGGAAACCCGTCTGAGAATTTGTTCTTTGCTGGAGTTGGAACTAATACAGCATGGAGCCTTGCACCAACAATTCCATTTATATTATTCGCATTATTTCAGGCAAAATTCGCTATCATTACTCCTGCATTAATTACAGGTGCTTTTGCAGAACGTGTACGTTTCTGGGCTTATTTGCTATTCATGGTTTTATTCATATTATTAATATATGCTCCACTTGCTCACATGACTTGGCATCCTGATGGAGTTTTCTTCAAAATGGGGGTTCTTGACTTCGCTGGAGGAACTGTAGTACACATGAGTGCTGGATGGGCTGCATTGGCCGGAGCTATGTTCTTAGGAAAAAGAAAAGTGCAAAAAGTTAATCCTGCTAGAATTACTTATGTATTATTAGGAACAGGATTACTTTGGTTCGGATGGTTTGGTTTCAACGCTGGATCTGCTTTAGGAGCTAATGGTCTTGCTGCTCAAGCTTTAGGAACTACTACTGTTGCTGCTGCCGCTGCTGCAATGGCTTGGGTTTTCCTTGATAAAATTTTAGGACACAAATTATCTGCTCTTGGAGCTTGTATCGGAGCTGTTGTAGGTCTAGTTGCTATTACACCTGCTGCTGGATTTGTTAGCATCCCTCACGCAATCTTCATCGGATTATTCTCTGCAATTGTAAGTAACATCGTAGTAAGCAAATTCCCTAAAGGAAAAATCGACGATGCTCTAGATGTATTTGCTTGTCACGGTGTTGGTGGTATGGTAGGAATGCTTTTAACTGGTGTTTTCGCATCAAAAGCAATCAACCCTGCGGTTGGAGATAATCAAGGTTTAATCTTCGGAACTCCAACTTTATTCATCAATCAATTGACTGCTTTAGTTATTGTTTCAATCTTTGCTTTTGTAGCTTCTTATGCTTTATTCTTCATCGTAAATAAAATTACTCCTCTAAGAGTTACTGAAGAAAAAGAAGAACTAGGATTAGACATCTCTCAACACGGAGAATTCTTATAAGAATAAATTCCCTTCTCACATTACTTGATAAATAAAAAAGCACTCTAAATTTGAATTTGACTTAGAGTGCTTTTTGTTTTTGAATTAAATACCTTTTATAATTTTAGATTTTAGATTGCAGATTTTAGAATATAGATTATAGATTTTTCTCATCTCTATACTCTATTCTCTATCCTCCCAAGATTTACTTAAAATTCGAAATTCCTTCTTTTAACCAATGTAAATATTCATCTGCATTTACATAACTTATTGTTGGTTTAGAAGCATTCATATTTTTTCCTTCCAAATCGGTAATAACATATAAAGGCTGTGTATTGGTTTTATACTTTGAGATCATAAAATCGGTCCACTTATCACCTACTGTAATAATTTTATCTCCTGATGCAGTTGTAAATTGCTCTTCTTTTGGCAGTTCACGTTTATCGTCAACGTAAAGAGAAATTAAAACCACATCATTTTTAAGAATTGGTAAAATTGCTGGTTCTGACCAAACATTATTTTCCATTTTTCTGCAATTGACACAAGCATAACCCGTAAAATCAAGCATAATTGGCTTATTGATTTCTTTTGCATAAGCCAAACCATCTTCATAATCATGGAAAACCATAATTCCGTGTGGGCCCAATTCAGCTCCCTCTGGAAGTCCTTTAATAGATTCTGAAGAAACTGCTCCGTTTCCTGAACCTCCAACTCCAAACGGACTTTCGCTATATTGCGGCGGCGGCGGGAATGCGCTGATTAATTTTAAAGGTGCTCCCCAAAGTCCAGGAATTAAATACATGGTAAAAACAAATGTCAGTAATCCTAAATACAATCTTCCAACAGAAATATGATTCGTAGGACTATCGTGAGGCAAGGTAATTTTTCCGAATAAATATAATGTCATTGCTCCGAAAATAGCAATCCAGATTGCAATAAATACTTCTCTTTCTAAGAAATGTAATTGTAAAACTAAATCGGCATTTGATAAAAATTTGAATGCCAACGCCAACTCTAAAAACCCTAAAACTACTTTTACAGTATTTAACCATCCTCCAGATTTTGGCAAAGAATTTAACCATCCTGGGAACATAGCAAATAACATAAATGGAAGCGCTAATGCTAAAGAGAATCCAAGCATGCCGACAATTGGCGCAATTCCTCCATTTGAAGCTGCTTCAACCAATAAAGTTCCAACAATTGGTCCTGTACAAGAAAATGATACAATCGCCAAAGCCAAAGCCATGAATAATATTCCGATTAAACCGCCTTTATCTGCTTGCTGATCTGCTTTATTTGCCCATGAATTTGGAAGCATGATTTCGAAAGCACCCAAAAATGAAGTAGCAAAAACAACTAAGATTACAAAGAAAATCAGGTTAAACCAAACATCTGTAGACAAAGCATTTAAGGCATCAGCACCAAATATTTTAGTTACAATAAGCCCTAAAATTACGTAAATAGCAATGATTGAAAATCCGTAGATAATTGCATTTCTAATTCCTTTTGCACGGCTTTTACTTTGTTTTGTAAAGAAACTTACCGTCATCGGGATCATCGGGAAAACACAAGGCGTTAACAATGCTGCAAATCCTGATAAAAAGGCAATAAAAAAGATCGACCACAAACTTCTTGAAGGCGCAGGTGCAGGAATTTCTTCTTGTGCAGTTTCGTCTGTTTTCTCTACTTTTGGCTGTGCAACTTCTTCTTTTTTAACGGTATCAACCGCTAATCCTACTACTTTTGTTTCATCAGCTTTAGCTTCTGTTACAACTGGAACTTCATCCATTTTGAAAGTTGAAGGAACAGCAATCGAGAATTTCTTACTCGAATTGATGCAAACTTCTTTACAAACCTGAAAATCAAAATCTACATCAACCGTTTTTAAATTCGGGTTTATGATTTTTATTTCTTGCTCAATGTGTGCTTTTCCTTCAAAAAAAGTTTCATCTACACCAAAAACGTCATTGAAAGCTGTTCTAGTTTTACCTTCTTTAGCTTTTCCAATTAATTCGTAGTTTCCTTTCTGATTTTTAAAAGTTATCTCTAAAGCCAAAGGTCCGCCGTCTGGAGTAAACTGCGAATACATATGCCAGTCTTTTTCGATTGTTCCATCAAAAATCAAAACGGCATTGTTTCCTTTTTTCTCAATTTTAGAAGTCCATTTTACCGGCTCTAATATTTGCGCATTACCTTTTGCAAAAGCAAAGAAAAACACGAAAAGTAAAATGGTTTTAGTCCAAACATTTTTTGACAAATTTGTCTGAAGATTTCGAGTAAAGTTCATTATTGTAATTCTATTTTTAGTATTTGATTTGTGGTTTTCTCTATTTTAAAACGCTCGTCCTGTCTTATTCCAACAACCCAGACAATTTCATTTTCAGAACATAAAATCCAAGTTTTTTCTTTTTCGATCAATGATAATTTTTCGTCTTTAAAAAGCTTGCTTACTTTTTTAGATTTTCCTCTCATTCCGAAAGGCTGAAAAACATCTCCTTCTTTCCATTTACGCAAAACTAATGGGAAACGGATTTTATTGGAGTCGACAAATATAACCTTATTTGAACCGAATGTTGTGTGATCTACGTTACAAAGACTCATTTTTAAGGGAAAATTAACTTCTTTATCGTTTTCACTAATTTCATATTCTTCGTTTTCTGGCATTTCAGAAAACGGACTTAAAATAAGCGTTTCTCTGTTTTTTAGCAATCTAAATTCCTCCGAAAGAACTTGTTTCCCCGATTGTCCTTCAACCAAATCATAAATGTCATTCCAGGCAGAAAAACCAAATTCATTTAGCCATTGGTAGAGATACGATTTATAATTGGGAAGTTTTTTTAACTGATTTAAATCAAAATGAATATCGTCTCCTGCTTCTTTTGCCACTTGCTGATACACCATAATCGATGCATCTTCAACCATTTCTTTTGATTCTTGAAGAAAGGACTGGGTTTTCTGAAAAGCATCTAGAAAATTAGGATTGATTTCTTTTAAAACCGGAACTAAATTATGACGAATCTTATTTCTGAGATATTTTGTCGAAGCATTACTGCTGTCTTCACGCCATTCTATTTTATTCTCTTCTGCATACCTCAAAATTTCTTCTCTAGAAAAAGGCAAAAGCGGACGAATAATTTTATCGTTTTGTTCTGGAATTCCAGTTAAACCTTCTAAACCAGTTCCGCGAGTTAGGTTGATAATAAAAGTTTCAAGATTATCATCGGCGTGGTGTGCTGTCAGGATATAATCGAAGTTTTCTTCTTCCAAAAGTTCATAAAACCAGCTGTAACGAAGTTCTCTTGCTGCAACTTGTGTTGAAAGTTTATAATCTTTAGCGAAAGCTTCCGTATCAAAATGAGTGGTAAAAATCGGGATATTGTTCTGATCGCAATAGTTCTGAATAAATTCCTGATCTCCAAAACTTTCCAATCCACGAAGTTGAAAATTGCAATGTAAAACTGCAATTTCATAAGGCAGTTTATTTAACAAGTGTAACAAAACCATACTGTCTAATCCGCCACTTACAGCCAGAAAAAGCTTTTTTTCGGCTAAAAAAGGAAATCTTGAAACGATATGATTTTGAAATTTTGAAAACATCTGATAAAAGTAAAGAATTAAATTTGATCTATTTTTAAACGAAATGTTAAGCGTTGTTTTTTTCTGCCACGAATTCACGAATTATTTTTGACGCAGATTGAACAGATATTTTTTTGCCACAGATTAAAAGATTTTCACAAATTTTATGTATCTAATTTTCAAAATTAAGTCTGCCTAAATCCGCAAAATCTGCGTGAAAGAAAAAATCATTTTTAATCCTTTAATCTGTGGCAGAAAAAAATTACTGCAAAACTTCGTGCATTGCCTTTGCCTTTAGCAAACATTCTTCATATTCTTTTTCTGGAATTGAAAGCGATGTTATAGCGCTTCCAACGGAGAAAGAAACATATTTATTCTCTTGATTGTACAAAATACTTCTAATTACGACATTAAAATCAAAATCGCCTTCGGGTGTAAAATAACCAACCGCACCGCTATACAATCCTCTTTTGGTTTCTTCAAGATTTTCGACAATTTCCATCACCGAAATCTTGGGAGCGCCCGTCATACTTCCCATTGGGAAAGTCGTCTTCAAAACATCTACTGCCGAATATTGAGGATCTAATTTGGAAGTGATCGTAGAAATCATCTGATGCACTTGCAAAAACGAGTAAATACCGCAAAGTTCCTCGACTTCAACGGAACCTTTTTGCGAGGTATGCGACAAATCATTTCGCACTAAATCGGTTATCATGATATTTTCAGCTCGCTCTTTGGCGTCTGAAACTAAAACACTCTTTGATTTTTCGTCTTCAATTGGATCTTCAAAACGCTTAGAAGTTCCTTTTATGGGTTGAGAAATGATCTTATCTCCTTCTTTTTTCAAGTAGCGTTCTGGTGAAGCAGAAAGCAAATAGTGTTTGTAATTTTTAAAGAAAACTGAAAAGGGAGCTTGTGAAATCTCATTCAGTTTCTGAAATTTTTCTAACGGATTTATAACGGCATTTTCAGCGTAAAATTCCATACAGAAATTGGCTTCGTACATATCACCAACATGAATATGTTCCAGCATTTTATTTACTTTCTGAACATATAATTCTTTAGAAATACGTTGCTTCACTTCGACTCCGCTCAGTGTGACAAATGTTTCGGTCTGAACTTTTATTATTTCCTCAAAATCCTCTTCTACCTCATCATCGCAAAGCATTAAATATTGAATTTCAAGTTCATTTCCTTTCAGAATATAAACTTTTTTAGGCTGAAAAAAAAACAAGTCGGGAAAGTTCAAACCATCAAAATTATTGGAATGAAGATTTTCAATACCATTCTTTAAATCATAAGAAAGGTATCCAAAAAGCCAGTCTTTTGTATTTTGCTGATATTGTTTTAGATCTTCAAAAGCATTGTAATAATCTGTTTTTAAAGAAGTAAAAGCATCTACTGCCAATATGCAGTCAAAATTAGAATACTGCTGCGGATAAGAATTGCTGTCTAAAAAAACGACCTCGCGAAATTGCTGCGCCCAACTTAAAATCTGTTCTTTAAACAGTTTCGGATTGGCAATATTTTTACGGATGGAAACTCTCAAAAATGGTAATTTTAAAGGTCAAAATTACGACAAAATTCTTTCATGAGCGGAAAGCAAAAAAAACAATCAAATGATTTGAATTACATTGCAAAACTGTTAAAAATACATTCTTTTTATAAGAAAAAATTCGTTATATTTGATATACAATTAGAATAATCCTAAAACAGCATTAATTTGATTGTAAAATCCTTAAAAAAGAACCTCAAAAAAAATAATTTGTGATTCTCATTTGAGCTTTTAGATTGCATCTTTTCCAATAACTTAATTATATTTTTTAACCTTAAAAAATCCTAAGTATTATGAAAATTGCCACTATTATTGTCCGCGTTTTAATTGGCCTTTTGCTGCTTTTTGCCTCTATCAGTTATTTTTTCCATCTAATGCCAGAGCCTGAAACTACAGGAAACTTTAAAGCATTTAATGTAGGTTTAATGGCTTCGACGTATTTAATGCCACTGGCAAAGTCTATCGAATTACTTTGTGGAATTGCATTTGTAACTGGGCGTTACGTAACTTTAGCAAACATCTTGATCTTACCAATTACGGTAAATATTTTGTTTATCAATTATTTTTTAACTCCCGATGGTCTGCCAATTGCAGTACTTCTTTTTATAGGAAATTTATTTTTGATTTACAGATACTGGGATAATTATAAAAGTGTTTTTACTGCGTAAATCATTTTCAACCCAAAACAAAAGCCCGTCAAGTTTATACCTGACGGGCTTTTGTTTAATTCGCTTTATCCTGTTTTACCCAAACCAAATCGGTTACATTATATCCAATTTCCTGAGCTTTGATAAGATAATCTGCTTTTACACTTTCCGGAATTGTTTTTTCTCTAGAAAGTATCCACATGTATTTTAAACTTTCTCCAGCCACAAGCGCGTATTTATAATCTGGATCGATTGCTACTACGTTATAACCAGAATAAAAAGGACCAAAAAATGAGACTTTCAGCATACCAATATTGTCTTTTTTGACAAATCTAGCTTTCCCGACACTTTGTTCCCATTTGTCTTTTTTGACATTATAGCCCTTATTATCGACTTTTATAGTTTTATCTTCGTTTAAAGAATATTCGGCAGTTACATTGTTCAAATCTCTTTCCCATTTGTAATCTAATCTGGCAATTTCGTACCATTTTCCGAGATATTTATTGCTGTCAAAGTTTGTTACAGCCTGTGCATTTTTTGGAATTCCGCCTCCACAAGAGTACAATGCGATTCCAATTCCTGCTCCAATTAGAATCGGAGCGATATATTTACTTTTCATAATACTATCTTTTTAATAATCATAAAGATAACACCTGAAATACACATCTAATTTACAAAATTTTTCTTCAAGTTTATATTTTTAAGCAGCAAAAAAATAAGGGATTTTGAAAATTTCGATAAAGTTTTTACAACTTGAGTTACAAACCATTAAATTTGACACACAATCAATAACTCAAAAATGAGAATCCATCTATTACTATTCTTTATTTTATTTTCTCTTGCTAGCCAATCTCAAACTATACAAACAATAGATTCTTTAAATAACGAAATATGCCAGTCATTGGCTGAAAACAAAATTTTAAATAATGAAATAAGACTGCATAGCATTAATAAATCTCATGTCATGCCTTTTTTGGCAAAATTTAAAGATACGATCGCACAGCGAAAGGCTTTTGAAAAAATGATTTATCGTCTTCAAAAAAACTGTAACGAATTTAATGCGCTTTTCCCTAAAGATTCTATACAAAACGACTGGGGAATGCAAAACGAAAAACCTGTAGGTCATGTATCTAAGGAACAATGCAATACTTTTGACGAAAGCAAAAAATTTCACTACTGGGAAGAAAGAGGAAAAAAAGTCGAGGTAACTATAAATGGAAATCTTTGGATAGAAAAATTCGGCGATAATACTTTCTCGAAGTTGTTGTATAGAAAAAGAAGCAATTGCGAATTTGAACTTGAGTTTATTGAAAGCAATAATTTGTCACGAAAAAACCTAAGTGTAAAGGGCGATAAATATCGATATAAAATTTATGATGAAGAAGAAAACATTTATAGCGTTTACTCCAAAAACAAAGAAACCTATTATACTTTCAAATTAATAAAAGAATAAAAAAACCGTCAGAATCCATTTGGAACTGACGGTTTTTCTTTTATGATTAACGTAAAAATTATACGTGTAACGCTCTATTTTCTGTAGCTGCCAAAGCTGCTTCTTTTACCGCTTCCGCGAAAGTTGGGTGCGCATGGCTCATTCTAGAAATATCTTCAGCAGAAGCTTTGAATTCCATTGCCGTAACCGCTTCAGCAATTAAATCTGCTGTACGAGCACCAATCATATGAACTCCTAAAACCTCATCTGTTTTCTCATCAGCCAAGATTTTTACGAATCCGTCTAAGTCAGCACTTGCTCTTGCACGTCCTAACGCTTTGAATGGGAAACTTCCAGATTTATAAGCAATTCCAGCCGCTTTCAATTGCTCTTCAGTTTGTCCAACTGCGGCAACTTCTGGCCAAGTGTATACTACACCAGGAATTAAGTTATAATCGATATGTGGTTTTTGACCTGCTAAAATTTCAGCAACCATTACTCCTTCTTCTTCCGCCTTGTGTGCTAACATTGCTCCACGAACAACGTCACCAATTGCATAGATATTTGGAACACTAGTTTGTAAATGATCGTTTACTTCAACTTGTCCTCTGTCTGAAATTTTCACTCCAGCTTTGTCAGCGTTTAATCCGTCTGTGTAAGGACGACGACCAACAGAAACTAATGAATAATCTCCTTCAAGAGTAATCGTTTCTCCTTTTGCATTTTCAGCCTGAACTACAACAGCATCGCCGTTTCTTTCAACTGATTTTACTTTGTGAGAAACATAGAATTTCATTCCTTGTTTTTTCAACACTTTAGTCAATTCCTTAGACAATGAACTATCCATTCCAGGAATAATTCTGTCCATGAATTCAACTACAGAAACCTGAGCTCCTAAACGAAGGTAAACTTGTCCAAGCTCGATTCCGATAACTCCACCACCGATGATAACTAAGTGTTTTGGAACTTCTTTTAAAGCTAAAGCTTCAGTAGAAGTAATAATTCTTTCTTTATCAATTTTGATGAATGGTAAAGAAGATGGTTTTGATCCTGTAGCAATTACAGTATATTTTGCTTCGATAGTTTCAGATGTTCCGTCAGCTTTTGCAACTGCAATGTGCGTTGCATCTACGAAAGAACCTAAACCATTGAAAACGGTAATTTTATTTTTATCCATTAAGTAGTTGATACCACCTACAGTTTGATCTACAACGGCTTGTTTGCGCGCGATCATTTTCTCTAAATTGATTTTTACATCTCCAGAAACTTCGATTCCGTGATCTGCGAAATGAGCAATTTCAGCATAATGATGAGAAGAAGATAATAATGCTTTTGAAGGAATACAACC
Source organism: Flavobacterium tyrosinilyticum (assembly GCF_023656565.1). GTDB lineage: Bacteria > Bacteroidota > Bacteroidia > Flavobacteriales > Flavobacteriaceae > Flavobacterium > Flavobacterium tyrosinilyticum. The sequence continues at coordinate 155,656 of NZ_JAMOKG010000002.1, read as the reverse complement.
TACGTTAAGGCAAGTTCCGCCTAATGAATTATATTTTTCTACAATTGCAGTTTTGAAACCTAATTGTGCGCAACGAATTGCTGATACATATCCTCCAGGACCTGAACCTATAATGACTACGTCAAATGAACTCATAGTATTTTGTTTTTATTTTAGCGGTTACAAAATTAAGCAATAAAGTTCTGTTTGAGGTTTAATTTTCAATGTTTTTTGTGTGAAATTTTGGGATTAGTTTTACCGCAAAGAGCGCTAAGAATTACGCAGAGGTTCGCAAAGTTTTGTTTTTTTAATCTCACAAAGACGCAGAGGCGCAAAGTTTTTTTTACGGCAAAGATTACCACGTACTATTTGTCATTTCGACTGAAAGGAGAAATCTCCGCGAGAAGCTCGACAAAGATTGGAAATATGCTTTGCGGAGTTTCTTGTGCGATTTCTCCTTTCAGTCGAAATGACAAACTGGACGTTAGACGCACTGCTGTGCGTCTCTACAGAAAACCTTTGAAACTTTGTCTCTCTGTAACTTTGTCTCTCTGTAACTTTGTCCCTCTTTACTAAGGTTTTCTTTCTGGATTTCTTGAAGTATGAAATATTGAATAAATAATTATTTCGACTCCAATAATTTCATAAATAATAACAAATGGAAATTTAACCAAAGTCATTTCTCTATAACCTGGTTACTTTTTAATTTCAAATAATTCTGGATTTGTTTTTAAACTTTGAGATAAGATTTTAAATAAGTTAGAAATTGCTTTCCTAAACCTCTGCTTCTGCTTTCGTAAAATTCAATAGACTCTTCAATATATTTTTTCTGCTAATGGTAAAATTGTAATTTTAAAAACCATATTTTGCATTCAAACGTTTCTCTGTTTCTTCCCACGAACTCGCCTCTATTTCACCTGAAAGATATTTTTCTCTTTGTTCGGCAACTAAATTGTAATGCGAACCGGGAATAACTGACTCTTTCTCATCATGACTTATGGCATCAAAAACGCTTTCTAAGATTTCTAATTTTGAATCGTCGTCTATGAACTTTCCAAAATCTTTGATAAGCTTACGTCTTAATTCTTTCGTTTCCATTTCGTTTGTATTTAAACTCAAATTTAAGTTTTTTTAGCTTTGAATTTTGTTAATGTTTTCCGTTTGTGTATTTAACGTAATGTTAGACGCACTGCAGTGCGTCTCTACGAAAAATCTTAGAATCTTAGAACCTCAGTATCTCAAAAAGAAATTACCGTTGAGTTCTTCACTTCGCTAATCATAAACATACTTTGCGTGCTTCCAATATGCTGTAAACTTGTGAGTTTTGTAACCAAAAATTCCCGGTAGGCTTCCATATCCTTCACTAGAACTTTCAGAATATAATCGTAATCGCCACTTACGTGATGGCATTCTAAAACTTCGTTGAGTTTGATGACTTCACTTTCGAATTTGGTCAGGAATTCTTTGGTATGCTGAATCAATTTTAGGTGACAGAAAACTACAAAACCTTTCTCAATTTTGGATTTATCGACTAAGGCGACATAGTTTTTAATTACTCCTTCGCGTTCTAATTTTTTAATTCTTTCATATACCGCTGTAACAGAAAGATCCAATTTTAAGGATAATTCTTTGGTTGTTTTTTTACTGTCGGTTTGAAGCAAAACCAGCAGTTTTTTATCTGTAGCGTCTAAAGTCATTTTTGTTTGTTTTTAGAAGATGAAAGAAAATCTATTGATTGGGTATTATTATTTCAAATTTAGATTAAAAATCATTAAAAATCTATATTTATAGTTTTAAAATCTAATTATTTATTTTATAGTTGATTAATTTTCTTATTAGATCTTATTTTGGATGGAATTTCTTTTGAGAATGAGTGCCCTAGCCCTGATAGAAGTGGAAAGCCCGGAGTAAAAAAGGCATAAGTTTCTTGTTCTAAAAAAGCGACCAACGGAAGCTCTTTTTAGAACATTAGAAACTTTGACTTTTTTATGAGGACTTGAAACGGATAGCAGGAATAGCTCTTAAAAATTAGTTTCAGGTTTACAGTTTCAGGTTGCTGGAACTTGAAACCTGAAACTTGAAACAAAACAAACAAAAACTATCTATATGAACGATTTTAACCCAGCAGATAAAATTCAGGATTTGCAATATTTTGGGGAATTTGGCGGTGTGAATCCGTCCATTTCTGATTCTTCTACTTATACTTTTCTTTCAGCTAAAACTATGTTTGATACTTTCGAGGGAAACATGGAAGGCTGTTACTTGTATTCGCGCCATTCATCGCCAAGTAATTTGTATTTGGATCAGGCTTTGGCGGCGATGGAAGGAACGGAAACAGCAAATGTTTCGGCTTCGGGAATGGGAGCGATTACTCCTACTCTATTGCAATTATGCGGTGCGGGCGATCACATCGTTTCGAGCCGAACGATTTATGGCGGCACTTATGCTTTCTTAAAAAACTTTACGCCAAGATTCGGGATTGAAACAAGCTTTGTAGACATTACAAAATTGGATATTGTAGAAGCTGCGATTACGCCGAAAACGAAAGTTTTGTATTGCGAAACGGTTAGTAATCCACTTCTGGAAGTTGCTGATATTGCTGGATTGGCTAAAATTGCCAAAAAGCACAATTTGAAATTGGTTGTAGATAATACATTTTCGCCATTATCGGTTTCTCCTGCAAAATTGGGCGCCGATATTGTAATTCATAGTTTGACGAAATACATTAACGGAAGCAGTGATACCGTTGGCGGTGTGACTTGTGCGTCTAAAGAATTTATTAATTCGCTGAAGAATGTAAATTCTGGCGCAAGTATGCTTTTAGGGCCAACAATGGATAGTTTGCGTTCTGCAAGTGTAATGAAAAATTTGAGAACACTTCATATTAGAATTAAACAGCATAGTCATAATGCACATTATTTGGCGGATCAGTTTGAAAAAGACGGTTTAAAAACGGTTTATCCAGGATTGAAAAGTCACCCGAGTCATGAATTGTACAAAACGATGATTAATCCCGAATATGGTTTTGGCGGAATGCTAACGATTGATGTTGGAACTTTGGTAAAAGCCAATGAATTAATGGAATTGATGCAGGAACGAAACCTTGGGTATTTAGCAGTAAGTTTAGGTTTTTATAAAACGTTGTTTAGCGCGCCGGGAACTTCAACTTCTAGTGAAATTCCGTTAGAAGAGCAGAAAGAAATGGGATTAACAGACGGGCTGATTCGCTTTTCTATTGGATTGGATAATGATATTGATCGTACTTACGAAATGATGAAACAATGTATGGTTGATGTTGGAGTTTTAAATTCCGCAGAGATTCACAAAGAAGTTTTCACAGAGATTCGCTAAGCTTTTTCTCTCGCAGATTTGGCTGATTTTGCCGATTTATTAATAGGGTTATAAAAAGGAGCTGTTAATCTGCAAAATCTGCGCGAGAAAATTACTCGCAATAAAGGCAAACATTACTCTATAAATAAATTTGCACATTTTTTATTAGATTGTTTGAATCCGCTGGAGGTTTTCTCTAAGCGGATTTTTTTATCGAAAAAAAGCCGTTTTGAATAGTCTCAAAACGGCTTTTTGCACTTTATCTTGGCTCGTAATGTCTAAACGTTTGCCAGTATTTGTCTTTGTAGATTTCGTAACTTATTTCGAATGAACCAGCGTGTTTTTTAATTAATTCATCTGCTACTTTTGTTGGCTTTCTAAAGTCTTTACAGGCAAAAAATATTTCCCTTCTGTTAGCCAGTGTTTCCCTTCCTACATTTAAATACCCTTCCAGATCTTTAAGATCCAATACAACTTCATCTTCTATTTCGTTTAATAACTCATAAGTTTCTTTATCCGGCATTCCGTTATTATTGCTTCCATCAAAAAGAATGGTAATAATAAATACCCACGGATGCGATGCTTTTTTATCCCATTGCAAAAGATCCGTGTTCATTAATCCGATAATGCCACTTCCATCTTTTGCAGTTGCTTCAAAACCTGAATAGTTATCATTTTCGGTATTATGTCTTGTGCCTTCGTATTTTTCTACAAATTCTTTTTCTCTCCAGATCAAATAATCTTTTAATTTTTCGATCGGAATTAATTCTTCTGAAATACTATTTGGACCGTCTATTTTCATGTTATCAATCAAAGTAACAGAATGCAGTTCTCCTAAATAATTGTCTAAGAAAATATAAACACCGTTGGTTATTACTTGTTTTTTTTCTTCTACAAAATCATCGTAAATAACGGTTAAGTCAATTTCATCTGGATATCCGTCATGAATGTTTGGATAAAATTTTAGATTGTCCTTATTAAATTGGAATCCTTCATAATCAATACCAATATCCTGAATGTCTGATGCTGGTTTTAATGCCGTAATTTTCCAACCTTTAATTTGAGGAGCTGCGTTTACCAATTCTTCAATTGCATAAATATTTCTAACTGCTCCGTCTGGCGTTAAGATTAATTCTACTGTATTATCATCCAACATTCCTGTTAGAAAATAAATCCCGTTGTGAATTTCATCCAGTTTTGGAGCCAATTTTTCAAAAAAACCTTGGTGTATATTTTGTCTGTTTTTAACGATTGCAAAAAACTCTTTTTCATTTTTTAAAAACCAATTCCAGAAATCGGTATTAGATTGTATTGAAGCCTCTTTCTTGCCCAATATTTTATCAAGAAAACCCATGTATTACTAATTAAATTTAAAATTTTACTGAAAACAAACTTAAGGAAAAGTGTTTTTAAAACATAAGAATATTTTTATAAAATATTTAAAACATAAAACATATTGAAAGTAAAGAAGTTAAATCCAAATTTTATTTCACGCAGATTTAAAATGATTTAAGCAGATAAATGCAGATAAAAATTTTAATAGAAATCTGCTCTAATCATTTTAAATCTGCGTGAAATATTTTACCATACAGAAAAGCCGCTCTGAAGTACTCAGAACGGCTTTTTGTAGTATATAATTTTACTTTTAACCTATATTTTCAGTATTCAGCTTACTGTTTTTTCTACTGTATGTAAAGTAAATCAGCAACCCGATTATTAGCCAGATTGTAAAATAAATCCAGTTCCAAACGCTTAATTCGGCCATCATATACAAACAGCAGATTAATCCTAAAAGTGGAATTAAAGACAGATTTTTTCTGAAAGCCCAAACAGCTAATCCAACCAAAACGAATAGGAATATCCACATTGGGATTTTGTGTTTGAATAAACTGAAACCTGACTCATATTTAGCAGAATCTGCAATTGGCAATCCTTTTACCACTTCAGCATATTTAGCTTCATCATCTTGATATTGTCCTAATAAATGCTCTAAATCTGATGTTTCAGCGGTTTTATTGTTTGCTTCAATACTTTCTAAATATTTAAAAACCTGCTCTGATTCTGATTTATCTAAAGAAGTTACAATTGATGTTGCATCATAAATCTGGGGATCGTTATTGATAAATGCCATTGTTGCTTTATTGTTGAAAGCAAAAGCATAATACAATCCAGCGATCATTAAAACTGGCAGAATAAATTTTGAATTAATATAAGGCGTTTTGAATTTTCCTCTTGGAATTTCAGGTTTGTTTTGTAAAACCAAAACTCCAGCACAAACTAACACAAAGGCAAATAAAGTCCCGATACTGCATAAATCAGTTACCATTGTCAGATTCAAAAACAAAGCCGGAATTGCAACCACAAATCCTGTTACAATAGTTGCAAAAGAAGGTGTTTTGAATTTTGGGTGAACGGTTGAGAATTTCTTTGGCAATAACCCATCGCGACTCATGCTCATCCAAATACGAGGCTGTCCCATTTGGAAAACCAATAAAACGCTCGCCATTGCCACAACTGCACTTACGGCAATAATTCCTGACATCCATTTTAAGTCTAATTTATCGAAAACAAATGCTAAAGGATCTCCAACATTTAATTCGTGATATTTTACCATTCCGGTTAAAACCAAGGCAATTGCAATATAAAGAATGGTGCAAATAATAATCGCCCACATCATTCCGCGTGGTAAATCACGTTGCGGATTTTTACATTCTTCTGCGGTTGTCGAAATAGCATCAAAACCAATATAAGCAAAGAAAACTGCAGATACTCCTTTTAAAACCCCTCCAACTCCATTTGGAGCAAAAGGATCCCAGTTTGCTGTATCTACATAAAATACACCTACAGCGATAACCAACAGAACTACACAAAGTTTTACAACCACCATTAAATTACTCGCATTACGAGATTCTTTCATTCCTCTGTAAACCAAAGCAGTAATCAAAATAATAATGAATAAAGCTGGAATATCGGTAACAAAATGAAATGATCCTAATGTAGGTGCCGTTGTCCAAGCGGTGTGCGCTTGCTGTAAAGCTGTACTTAAATTTTCGAATGATTTTCCGCCGCGCATTAAAGCTTCAGCATCATTATATCCGTTTGAAGCGGTTAAGTAATCCATCTGAATCCATTGCGGTAAATGAATGCCGCCACTCTGGAGAAGTCCTGTAAAATAATCACTCCACGATATGGCCACGGTTATGTTTCCGACGGCATATTCCATGATTAAAGCCCATCCGATAATCCAGGCAATTAACTCTCCAAAAGCCACATACGAATACGTGTAAGCACTTCCAGAAACGGGAACCATTGATGCAAATTCGGCATAAGCAAAAGCTGCAAAACTACAGGCAAGAGCTGTAAAAAGGAACAAAAATATTACGGCTGGTCCTCCATCTGCACTTGCTTTTCCGATGGTGCTGAAAATCCCCGCACCCACAATTGCAGCAATTCCGAAAGCAGTTAAATCTTTGGTTGTAAGGTGCTTTCCTAATGCTCCATGTCCATCTGCCTCATTTTTTGCAACCTGTTTCAGAATATCCTGCACTGTTTTTTTTCGGAATAAACTTGAAAATGCCATATATGTTTTTGCTATTATTAATTGATTTAATTCAGTTGTTCTGGTTTTATTTTGCAAATAATGCAAAAAATATCCTGATTTCAAATATATAAAACCATTTTGTTTTTCTGGCGTTTTTTTTCGACACGAATTCACGAATTATTTTTTCAAATCTTTATCTTATAAATTTTCTCACGCAGATTTCACAGATAATGCAGATTTTTGTTGTGATGAAAATATTTATGCAGATTTTAAAATCAAATCTGCGAGAGAAATAAAATCTTTGTGAACTTTGCGTAATTCTTTGCTCTCTTTGCGGTTAAATCTATTTTTAAAACACAAATGTAACATTTATCAAAATGAGCTTACTAATACAAGTAGTATTTAATTTTTAAAGAATCATTTTTATGGAAAAAATCACAAGACGTTCTTTTGTAAATAAATTTGGACTTGGTGTTGGTGCTTCGGTTGTGATGACTACGCTTCCTTCTTTTATAACCGAAACAGAAAAGGTTCACAAACCTTACACCGGAAAAAAATTAAATATTGCTTTGTGCGGTTTAGGAAACTATGCTTCATTATTAGCTGAAGGTCTTCAGGTTTCTGAATATTGCCAGCTTACTGGAATTGTCACAGGAACGCCTTCTAAAGCTGAAAAATGGAAGAAACAATATAATATTCCTGAAAAGAATATTTACAACTACGAAAACTTCGATTCAATCATAAAAAACAAAGACATTGATTTAGTATACGTTGTAACTCCAAATGCACTGCACAAAGAATTTACCGTTCGCGCTGCAAAAGCTGGAAAACATGTTATTGTCGAAAAACCAATGGCTATTACTGCTGAAGATTGTGAAGAAATGATCAAAGCCTGCAACGATAACAATGTGCAATTGGCAATGGGATATCGACTGCATTACGAACCAAATCATCTAGAAATAAAACGATTGGGACAAGAAAAAGTCTTGGGACAAGTTCGTTATATTGAAACTGGTCTGGGTTATAGCACTTATGATGTTCGTGACATAAATAAACCTGTTGATCTAAACGCCCGCAACGAATGGAGACTGACTAAAAAATGGGCCGGCGGCGGTTGTTTGATTAATTTAGGAATTTATTGCATTCAGGTTTCGCGTTATGTTTTAGGCGAAGAACCAATTGCCGTTACTGCACAATTTGGACATGTCAATAACAAAAATATGTTTTCTCAAGTTGAAGAAAATATCACTTGGCAAATGGAATTCCCTAGCGGTGCCGTTGCGAATTGCAGCAGTTCGTGTGGTTTTGGAATTGATCGTTTTTACGCTGCCGCAGATGAAGGTTTCTTCGAAATGAGTCCTGCTGTAAGTTATGGCCCATTTGTAGGCAAAAGATCTGATGGAAAACCATTTAATTTTCCTGTGATAAACCAACAGCAAACCCAAATGGATGAAATTTGTAAAGTGATTTTAGTAAACCAAAAACTCCCAAATCATATTACTGGTGAAGAAGGAATTAAAGACGTTAGAATCATTAATGCCATTTATAAAGCCGCTGAAACTGGCAAAAAAGTTAGTTTGAAATAGTTATTTCGCCACAGATTAAAAAGGATTAAAACGATTTTTCCAATCTTTATCTAAATAATTTTTCACGCAGATTTTAAAGATTTAGGCAGATTTAATTTTAAACCAGAGATAACTAATTATCTGCTTAAATCTGTAAAATCTGCGTGAAATAAAATCTTTTTAATCCTTTTTAATCTGTGGCAAAAAAATCTTAGCGCTCTTTGCGTAATTCTTTGCGACCTTTGCTGTTAAATTACTTTAAACAGCTTCTTAAAATACTAACCGGATGCTGCGCTTCACGTTTTGTTCCATCATAAATTTGATGGCGACAGCTTGTTCCTGCGGCGGCGATTTTTACATTTTCGGCAGTGTTACGCACTTTAGGAAATAAAGTATCCTCACCCATTTGCATACTCACTTCGTAATGTTCTTTTTCATAACCAAAAGAACCCGCCATTCCGCAGCAGCCTGAATTGTAAATTGTAACCGTATTATTTTTTGGAAGATTCAGCATAGCAAAAGTTGCCTCAACAGAACTCAACGATTTTTGGTGGCAATGTCCGTGAATCTTAATTTCTTTACTTTCTTCTGAAAAAGAATCGGCTGTGATTTTACCATCTATGATTTCTTTTTTGAAGAATTCTTCAATTGTAAAAGCATTTCTGGATAATTTCTCCGCAGCTTCTTTATCATCGGCTAAACGAAGATATTCATCTCTAAAAGTCAAAATCGCCGAAGGTTCAATTCCGATTAAAGGTGCATTTCCTAAAACTAAATCTTTGAAAACACTTACATTATGATTCGCAATTTTCTTCGCTTCTTCCAAAAATCCTTTAGAAAGATACGTTCTTCCACTTTCTTCATGATCGACAACCAAAACCTGATAACCTAATTTTGTCAATAATTCAAAAGTATCGATTCCGATATTTACGTCATAATAATTCGTGAATTCATCTACAAACAAATACAATCTTCCATTCGGAAAATCTCTTTGTGACGGTTTATTATTAGCATACCATTTTCTAAAAGTCTTTTTCGCCAATAACGGAACTTGTCTTTCTGGCGCAATTCCCATTGTTTTTTTCACCAAAGACTGATTCGAAATAAAATTCGTAATCGACGGGAATTTACTTCCCATTTTGTTCAATTTGGCATTGTTGGCAAAAATCTTGTTTCGAGTAGAAAATCCGTTTGCTTTTTGATATTGGTATAAAAATTCTGCTTTCAAAGTTGCTACGTCCACGTTACTTGGACATTCACTTGCGCAGGCTTTACAGCTTACACACAACTCAAAAACTTCGTATAATTCTTTCTGGTCAAATTTGTTTTCTTTTTCAGAATACGTCAAATATTCTCGCAAAGCGTTGGCTCTTGCGCGAGTCGTTTCTTTTTCATTTCGCGTTGCACGATAACTCGGACACATTGCTCCTCCGCCAGACGGCAGTTTTCTACAATCTCCAGAACCGTTGCATTTTTCGGCTGCACGCAAAATTCCTAAACTATCTGAGAAATCCTGAAACGTTTTAATATCTGGTTCAACTCTTCCTGAAACTACACGATGATTTTCATCCATTTTCAAAGCATTGACAATCTTCCCAATATTCAAAACCGAATTTGGATCGAATGCCAATTTGATTCTTTTCAAAAGTTCGTAATTCTTATCGCCAATCATAAACGGAATAAACTCTCCACGCACAATTCCGTCTCCGTGTTCACCGCTTAGCGAACCTCTATATTTTTTTACCAAATGCGCCACTTCCGTCGCAATAGTTCTAAATAATTTTAAATCTGATGTTTTCTTCAAATTCAAAACCGGACGAAGGTGCAATTCTCCCGCACCCGCATGTGCGTAATAAATCGCTTCCTGTCCGTGTCTTAACATCATTGCCGAAAATTCAGCAATATATGCTGGCAAATCGCTCAATTCAACCGCTGTATCTTCAATCGAATCTGCCGCTTTATCGTCGCCTACAATACTTCCTAAAAGTCCAAGACCTGCTTTTCTCAATTCATTGGCTTTGTCAATATCATTTCCGTAGATTTTTACTCGCGCATAACCAAAATTGCTTTGCTCTAAATCGGCAATCAAAGCATCGGCTTGCTTTTCGGCATCTTCTAAAGTGTGCGATGCGACTTCAAACAACATAATTGCTTTTGGTTCTCCAACCAAAAAGAAACGGTTTTTAATGTGCTCCCGATTCGTTTTGGTACAATCCAAAATCGTGTCGTCGATCATTTCGCAAGTGTACAAATGATGTTTCATCGCCACCACAACCGATTCTAGAGATTCCTGAATGGTATGATAATGTCCGACAACCATAATGCTGTGAGGGGGTGGCAGATCATCCACTTTCAGCGTCACTTCGGTTGTAAAAGCTAGCGTTCCTTCGCTTCCGCAAAGCAATTTCCCAAGATTTATGGTGGGTTCAATTCCGCCAAATAATTCCGATTGCAACAAAATATCAACGGCATAACCTGTATTTCTTCTATGAATTTCAGGTTTCGGAAACTCTTTTACAATTTCTTCCTGAGCTTCTTTTGTAGTAAGCTCGTCGTAAATCGTTTTGTATATTTTATTTTCTAAAGAATCACCTTTAGTTTTTTCGATAAATTCAGCCGAAGTCAGATCTTTAAAAACCACTTCAGAACCGTCGCTTAAAAGTGCTTTTACTTCAGCAATTTTATCGCGCGTAACACCATATCGAATCGAAGTAGTTCCTGATGAATTATTTCCCACCATTCCGCCAATCATTGCGCGGTTTGATGTTGATGTTATTGGAGCAAAAAAAACGCCGTGAGGCTTTAAGAATAAATTCAGCTCATCGCGAATTACGCCTGGCTGAACTGTAACGGTTTTCTTTTCGGCATTATACGAAATAATTTTAGTAAAATGCTTTGACACATCAACCACCAATCCGTCTCCTACTGCTTGTCCTGCCAGCGAAGTTCCCGCTGTTCTTGGCGTAATCGACAGATTATGTTGTGCTGCAAATTGGATCAATTTAGCAATATCTTCAGTCGTTTTAGGAATTGCCACCGCATTGGGCTTAATTCGGTACACCGAAGCATCTGTAGAATAAAGCGTTTTATGAAGCTCATCGAATAAAAGTGTACCTTCGAGACTAGCGGCTAATTGCTCTAAATGAGATTGGGTCAACATGTAAATGTGCTTTTTATAAAAATATTTCCTGAAAAAACTCAGACCACAAAGATAAAAATATCACAGGGCAAAACGACTCTATTTTATGAATTTATCCAACAACTCAATCATATTTTATAAAATTCTGAGAGAATCCTACAATGAGTTTGCGTTGAAATAGATATTCAAAGATTTAGAATTTCAAAGATTTTTTTACTTATTTATTTTATTCGTAATATTATCTTCAAATTCAAAAACATATAGATGAAAGATCATTTTTTTGACATTCAAACAGACAAATTATTCAAAAGAATTTCTTTTTTTATTTTGTTTGGAATACTACTAAACCTGCTCTTATTTTTCGGAACCTCTTATCTTGAAAACAAAATAACAAATAGGTCATTTATTAATTCTTATGTAATTTATTGCACTTTTTTAGGCATTTTTCATTCTTGTATTTTTAGAAATTTTATTCGCAATTTTCTAATCATGACTTTTATGTTCTTTTTCATAGGTCTAGCATTTTGTCTCTTTTATTTCGTAATGCTAATATTCAGTTTCGGAATCGAAGTCTTTGCTTTTCTTGCAGTTTTAATTGTCTATCTATCCATTCAGCTAATCACTTTAAGACTATGCTTTAATCTAAAACCCACTCCTAGTCTAAGTTTTATAACCATTTTAATTTTCATCGCAAGTTTTAGCATAACCTACATAAAAAAAGACTATGACCTTTATTATTATGGATTTTCATTTATCTGTTCTGTCTGGTGTCTAAATATTATCTTATCTGCATTACTTTTCTCTGATTTTGTATTTGACAAAAAACAAGAAAATGCATCAAAAGATCTTTCTAATACAGGAGAAATAAATGTAGAAAATTTCAAGGATTACTTAAAAACCATATTTGGATCACAAATAACCTTTTATGAAGCCTTCAACGAATTTCAGATTTATGAAATTGATTGCTTTCCTGAAAATTTCGAACATAAATTAGCAATCGAATTTTCAAATGAAAACATCAAATTTGCAACCGTTACAAAAGAACCCAGTGTTGATTTTTCTTTATATGATTATGTAATCGAAACCAACAAAGAAGCCGAAGACTTTGTACAACATATTTTAAAATTTGGCTGGCCAATCAAATAAGATATTTTTCAGAAGCTATTCCTGCTGTCCGCTATATCTTTTGTGGTGAACCCCACCACAAAAGGATGCCGCTTCCATCAGGGCTAGGGCACTTTGTATCATTAGAAGTAATTGGTAAACATTTGTACCACAAATTCCCTCAATCTTGTCATTTCGACGAAAGGAGAAATCCCACGCGGGATTCCGTAAAGAGAATCGCCAATCTTTGTCGAATTTCTAGTTTGATTTTTCCTTTCGTCGAAATGATAAAACTATATTGAAATTAAAGGGATTTAACTTTTTTCAAAATAACGGTTTATATTTACCTATATTTTTTTGTCAAATTTTAGATTAGAAAATCAATAAAAAATAAAACAAATGAGTTTAAAACAACCTCATAAATTAAGAATTGATCTTAATCAAATTCAACATGGTGAGATGGATGATGACGGCTATGCAAAAATACTTTATAGAGGAGATTTTTATACTGGATATTTAGTATTAGATAAATTTCCAAATGAAGCAGTTCAAAATGAGATAGAATATAAAAATGGAAGTCATTTAGGTTGGGATAATGAATACAATGAAAATGGACAACTAATCAGAACTTCATTATCAGTTGGAGAAACTACATTATGCTTTTACGAGTATGACTCAGATAATAAAATAATTAATGGAGGAAAACTAACGGATGATGAATATTACCAAAAAATGGTAAAAAGATATGGACTAGATTAATTCTTCAAACAAAAAACGCTTCCTGAACAACTCTATAACATTTAAAAACACATCCAAAAGCTTTTCCTTCAATTCTTTCGATAGTTAACCATTCTAAAATCCCTTTATTTATAAGTTGGTAAAGTTCATACTCGATATAATCTTCACTATAATTTAATTTCTGATATTCTGGATGAGTTCTTATAAGTTCAGTAAGATTCCATTGAGAAAATTCGATTATATCCTTTTCAAAAATTGAAATATCGTAAGCATAAATAACTCCATCTTTTTTTGCAGTGCATCCACTTCCGTGAAAATAATATTCAATACCATCTATTGAACCTACTCTTTCAAAAAAAGTAATTGAAAACAAACATGGATTTATATCTTTTTGATATTTATCTTTTAATAAAGCTTCGAAGCTTCTGATAAATGTAATGTAGTCTTTTAAGATTTTTTCGATCATAATTTGTAGTTCAAATCTAAATCTAATAATTCTATTTTCAAAAGAAATTTCCCAATCTTGTCATTTCGACCGAAGGGAGAAATCACACTCGTAACCACATAGATTGTCGATTATGTTTACGGAATCCCGCGTGTGATTTCTCGTTCCTCGAAATGACAAACTGCGTGGAAATCTCTTTGAGTTTACCTTTTCTCAAAATATCATTTTATATTTAATCTATATTTGTAATGCTATTAATTAAATCATGGATATACTAAATCAATATGAAGTAAAATTCGCTAACACATTTGGAAAACAAATCCATAGTATTAATACTTGGCTATCCGCTTATATTAATGATCATTATACTATTGAAGAAACTGAAAGACTTTTAAACAAAAACATAAATAAAGTTCTTAATGGCGAAATAAAAAAAGGAGGAGGACAAACTCAAAGTTTATATTTTGCTGATATAACTATTTTAGAAACTAAAATTTACCAAGATATGGAAGCTTGGGAATTCGATAACACTATTAAGCCTGATTTTACTTTACCAACTTCACATTTTAAAATTATTGTAGAGGCTTGGAGGGATTATATATTGAAATGAGTCAATAAAAAAAAATAATCTTTTTCTTACTTAAAAATACTTTTTTGATATCTTTACAGTCCTAAACACAAAGAAATATGATATCAAAAAAACTTTTGCCCGTGCGGTATGGTGGCAGTATTGGAAACAACTGCAACGCACTTTGTGGCGTAGGACACCTTAGCTGCGCGGGTTCTTTTCCTAAACACAAAGATTATGAGTACCAACACAATTTCAAAACAAACCGAAATCAAGCTTTTGAATTTCTTCAACGACAGAATCGATCCTGATGAAATGGCTAAAACTTTAAGACAAGTTAATTTCACACTCGCTTTATGTGTTTTGAGCGAACATGAAACCTTTCAAAGCGAAATCATCAAATTAAGAGACAGCTTTTACTGGCTCAATGAATTAGCTGAAACTTTAAATCCTTATTTGGAGTTGGAGTAAGATTTTTAAATGAAAAAAACCTCGATTTTTAAGTCGAGGTTTCTATTTCGTTGTAATTGTTTTTTATTTTTTAATCATATAATTATCTAATCCTAACTTGCTTAATTTTCTACAATTTTTTACACACTCTAGCTTTTCATTAAAATAAATGCTCTGTTCATCTTTTGTGAATCTGTATTGCAGCGAAGGATAGCTGGCAATAAAATTATCTGATATAATTGCTTCATCAAAAATAAAGGGTAGTATTATTTTTCCATCTTTATCAATAGCTCCATATTTATCTTTCTGTTTTACAACAAAAAAATCAGTCGTGTTCATGAGAGCATCATCATATTTAAAATCAATTACTACATTGTTAGATTTATTAATATATCCCCATTTATCTTTCTTCTTGGCTGGTATATACTCCTTTAAACCTAGCTGAATTAAATCATACTTAAAAGGAATAATCACTTTACCAACGCTATCTAAAAGCCCTACTTTACCTTCTTTTTTTGCAACAATCTGATTAAAATCTAAGTTCGAAAGCATTTCATAATTATTTGGAATTACTGCTTTACCGCTTCTGTCAATCATTCCTATTTTCTTATTTAGCTTATATTGCGCTCGATTGTTATAGAATGAAGAGACAGCATCATAGACAAAAGGCGCAATTATTTTTCCTTTATTATCAATTAATCCCCATTTTCCATTTTTTGAAGCTACGGCCGATCCTGTCTCATCAAAGGCATACAAGTCACTAAGTTCAACAGGATAAATGATTTTGAGTTGCTCGTTAATAAGTCCAATTTTTTCATTTAGACGAATTCTCGATATTCCATCATAAAACCAGAGATCCTGGTCATATTGTATTGGAAGCAAAATCTGATTTGTTTTGTCAATCAAACCATATTTATTATTTTTTTTTACCGAGGCATAATTTTTATCCTGAAACCTAAAAAGTCCTTCATATTGTGCCGGAACTACCATTTTACCATCAGAATCTATCGCACCCCAGAAATCATTTTTTTTAACAGCTATTGGAAATTGCGTTTCAAAAACATCAACATCCTCATATTCTACTGGTATAACTATATTGCCTTTTTTATCCTTTAAACCAACTTTGCCATTTATTACTACTTTTTCAAATGAAAGTGCAGAATAATCTACCGATACAGTAGGACCTAGTTCTGGAACATTTTCTTGGGCATAAACAGCATTATTAAAAAGGACATTTATAAAAACTCCAAATAACATTGTAAATATTGTATTCTTCATAGATTAGTTTAAATAATCAAATAGTAATTGTAATTTATAGAACTTTTTACTCCTTCCCCCAAATCCTAGTATTCAAATCCAGTTCATGAACAATATCCTGCATAAACTGAACAATCGAAAGATCATCAGTAAGTAAATCAGACGCTAAAAGTGAAGAATGAATTGGTGCTTCAAAGTAATTGTGAGACAACGGAAAAGCGATATACATTTTAGAATGTATAAACGAGATCGAAATTGTTTCATCACATTTGTTATTTAAATCCAAAATTCTTTCCATCATGGCAGGCGTTAAAATGTATCGCGCTTCGATTTGATTTTTAGAATAAGTAACAAATATTTCGTCAAAGACTGTATTTTCTAATTGTACTAACTCGGAGTTACCGAAACTGAAAACGTTTTTCGAAAACCATGAACCAATTGCATCTGCTATACCTTTTGGACGTACAACAGTCGAAACATTAAAATTTTTATTAAAATCAGCTACAAAAACAATTCCTTTAAAAATCGTATGCCAAGTTGTTTTTGTTCCATTTTTAGTTCGAGTTTCCGTTTTATACTCGGCGTGGACTTCGGCAAACCAAAAAGAGGTTTTATCGACTATTCCGCTTATTAAATCCTGTGTTTTATAGCGATCTGGTCTTGTTGTAAAAAGTTCCGAACTTATAAATTCATATTCTGGAAGTCCGCTTTGTGGCGTTATAGTCAGCGTATCGTTAATGTCTTTTAACGCCGCTCCAACAACATTCATTTTATAAGTCAACTTGTATTTTATAGCATCGTCTTCTATTCTGAAATACATTACAATGGCAATAATTATAGGAACCAAACAGCCAATAATCCCCAAAGGAACAAATCGAATGATTAATCCAATAGCCAAAATCAACACTGCAAGTCCAATTAAAATGTAACAGGTTTGATAGGTTTCGGCTATTTTTTTTCGATCAACTTCTAAGCTATTCAGAATGTCTTGCAAGTTTGCTTTCGAATTTATTTCTGAATCCATTAATTATTAAATAGTTCTTTTGCACTAATATTTTTACGTTCTTCTTCTGGTGTTTCTAAAACATCAATTTTAGTGTAACCCAACATTCCCGCAAACATATTACCAGGAAACATCATAATAGCGTTGTTATAATCTGTTACAGAAGCATTATAAGTCCTTCTTGCTGCTGCAATTTGCTCTTCGCTTTCTGTCCAAGTTGTTTGAAGATTTAAGAAATTGGTATTGGCTTTTAAATCAGGATAATTTTCAACTGTTACCATTAAACCTTTTACAGCCGAACTTAATTCAGTATCCAAACTTGCTTTTTCTTCATCTGTTAAATTCCCAGAAGTTGCTCTAGCACGAAGCTCAACAATTTTAGTTAATGTGCTTTGTTCGTAATTTGTGTATTGTTTTACAACTTCAACAAGATTCGGAATCAAATCGAAACGTTTTTTCAGCATTACATCAATCGCCGAAAACGCATTGGTAACTTGATTTCTTTTTCCGATAAGTGAATTGTAGATTACGATTCCGATAATAAAAAGGAAAACAAAAAGTCCTATAATAACTAACATGATTTTATTTTTTTTGAATTGGTTATGAGCAAATATATAGAAAAGACGGTAAGTTTGAATTTTATTTTTTAGGATTTTTATCACAAATTCTAATTCTATAATAATGACATTCAAAAAATAAAAATTGTCTAAAATCTATAGTTTTATATCCGAAATAATCCCATTTTAGCGTTATCAATAAACTGACTACTATAAACCCTCATTTTAAATGAATAAAAATATAACCGCACTCTATACTATAGCTCAAAAAGAAACCCGAAAAATATTGGGTTTAATGTCTGGAACTTCTCTCGACGGACTTGATATTGCTTTGTGCGCTATTTCGGGTTCTGGCGAAAATACGAATGTGAAAATCCTAGAATTTGAAACGATTTCTTATTCTGAAGACATTAAAAACGAGATTAGAAAAGTATTTGCACAGAAAACTATCGATTTTCAGCATTTGGCTTTATTAAACGAGTGGATCGGAATATTGCACAGTGACATGATTAACGATTGTCTTTCTAAATGGAATATTTCTTCAAGCGAAGTAGATTTAATTGCTTCTCACGGACAAACCGTTTTACACGCTCCGAAGTTTTTGCATCAGCAGGAAAAATTTCCAAACGCAACTTTGCAAATTGGAGACGGAGATCATATTGCAGTAAAAACGGGAATTATCACGCTTTCAGATTTCAGACAAAAACACGTTGCAGCGGGTGGCGAAGGCGCACCTTTGGCTGTTTATGGCGATTACTTATTATTCGGAAAAAAAGGCGAAAACCGAATTATGCTCAACATGGGCGGAATCGGGAATTATACTTATCTCCCAGCCTCTCTGAACGCCGAGGAAGTTTTTGTAACCGATACGGGAACTGCAAATACCTTAATCGATATTTTTACCAAACATTATTTCCCTGAAAAAAGTTACGATAAAGATGCTGAAATCGCACAACAAGGAACTGTAAATCAAGAACTTTTAAACGAACTTAAAAAAGATGATTTCTTCCAAAAAAGCTTTCCAAAATCAATTGGTCAAGAGCTGTTTAATTTCGATTTTGTGCAGTCGGCTTTGGTAAAATGTGGCTTAGAAAATATTTCGGCATCAGATTTGCTAGCGACTTTAACACGTTTAAGTGCTGAAACTATTGCAGAAGCGATTTTTTTCACCATAAAAAACACTCCTATTTCAGCAGAAGATTTTCATATTTATATGTCTGGAGGCGGAACGAATAATCCGTTATTGGTAAAATGGCTAAAGGAATTATTGCCTTGCCAGTTTCACACTAGCGACGATTTGGGCATTTTAAGTGATGCCAAAGAAGCGGTTTTATTTGCGCTTTTGGCCAACGAAACCGTTTCTGGAGGAGATTACAATTTTGGAAACAGCAAAGGAATTCCATCGGTAACAATGGGGAAAATTTCGTTTCCTGATTAAAATTATAGCCACAAATTCACGAATTTAGCGCTAATCTATGCGAAATAAGCGCGATTAATTACACGGATTATACTGATTGGATTATTTTCAATCATTAAAAAATAATTCGTGAATTTGTGGCGGAAAAATACACAATCCTAAAAAAACAATTCGTGGCGGAAAAACACACAATCATTAAAAAAAATAATTCGTGAATTCGTGGCGGAAAAAAAACTATTTTTGATTCCTGTTAAAAAACATTGAAATGCATAAAAATCAGCACTTAATATTCTTTCTTTTAATTTCATTTTTCATTACTTCGATTTCTAATGCACAGGAAAAAAACATGCATCCTAAAAACGAATTCAGAGGTGTCTGGATTGCAACGGTTGTAAACATTGACTGGCCGAAAACAAGTACAGATAATGTAGAAAAAGAAAAAGCTGATTATCTTGAAATTTTAGAGGCTTATAAAAAACTGAATTACAATGCTGTAATTGTTCAGGTTAGAAGTGTTGGAGATGCTATTTATCCATCAGAATTTGCGCCTTGGTCTCGATTTTTGACAGGAAAAGAAGGTTTGGCTCCAAATCCTTATTACGATACATTGGCTTGGATGATTGAACAGGCGCATAACAGAGGTTTTGAATTTCATGCGTGGCTGAATCCATATCGTGCGACTTTCGATTTGAATAAAAATCTTTTAAGCCCAAATCATGATCTTTTTAAACATCCAGAATGGATGATTGAATACGGTGGAAAATACTATTACGATCCTGCATTGCCAGAAGTGCAGGCGCATTTAACCAAAGTCGTAAAAGAAGTCGTTGATAACTATGATATTGATGCAGTTCATTTTGATGATTATTTCTATCCTTATGCTGTTCCAGGAAAAGTGTTTAACGACAATGCTTCTTACCAAAAATATGGTTCAGGTTTAAGCCGTGCTGACTGGCGCCGCGCAAATGTGAGCAACTTTGTACATTCTATTTCAAATACAATTAAAGAAAGTAAACCTTGGGTTCAATTCGGAATTAGTCCGTTTGGGGTTTGGAGAAATAAATCTCAAGATCCAAAAGGTTCTGAAACACAATCTACATCTAACTACGACGATTTGTATGCAGATCCGATGTTATGGATGGATCAAAAATGGATCGATTATATTTTACCTCAATTGTATTGGAGTATGAATAATCCGAGGGCTTCTTATTCTAAATTGGTAAAATGGTGGTCTGAAAACTCCAATAATACCGCTATTTATATCGGTCACGCGACATACAAAATTAGAGCTGACGGAGATAAAAACTGGAATTATATGACCGAAATTCCAACTCAAATTGATTTTTTAAGAACTTTCAAAAATGTATCAGGAAGTGCTTATTTCAGCTCAAAATGGTTCATGGGGAAAAACTTCGATGTGGTTCGCCATTTAGAAGAAAATCAATATAAATATCCTGCACTTCCAGCAGCAGTTCCAAATTTAAGACACGTCATTATCGATACGCCAAAAGTATTAGAATACAGTAAAGACAGCATTAAATACAACTTTACATTCAAAAGTCCGCTGAATACGAAAGTTCGTTACATGGTGGTTTATGGAGGCGAACATGTTTCAAAAATTGACATAAACGATGCCACAAAAATCATCGAAAAAGTAACAATTAAAGAAGTTGACGGAAAAATCAACTTCGCGATAGCAGCCGGAAAACTGAATCTTTACAAAGCCTGCGCAGTAACTTTTATTGATTATTATGCCAACGAAAGTTCGCCAACTGCAATAGATTTAAAAAAGCCTTTAAAAAACTATATACCAGCTCAACCAAATGAAAACAGATAATAAACCGTGGTTTTGGATTCCGCTTCTTAACTTCGCTTCTGGATTACCGTATGCCATAATTATCTCTGTTTCGGTAATTATGTACAAAAATCTAGGTATTACAAATGAAGATATTGGTGTTTACACCAGTTTACTTTATCTGCCTTGGGTTATTAAACCGCTTTGGAGTCCGCTTATCGAATTAATCGGAACCAAAAGAAAATGGTTTCTGCTGATGCAATTAATAATTTCGATTGCCTTTCTGCTGGTTGGTTTCACCATTCCGCTCAACGGATTTTTTATCATGACACTTTCCATTTTCTGGGTTGCCGCTTTTGCATCGGCTTCTAATGATATTGCCAGCGATGGCTTTTATCTATTGGTTTTACCAGAAGACAAGCAATCTTTCTTTATTGGTATTAGAAGTACTTTTTACAGACTTTCAATGCTGGCAGGAAACGGATTAGTAGTACTATTTGCAGGTTATTTAGAACATAAATTTGGAGACAATACAAAGGCTTGGTCTTACACGATGATTTGTGTTGGTTTATTAATGGCTTTCATTACCGTTTATAATTTCATTTTCACACCAAAAAATGAAGTTAATGCAGTAAAAAACCACAAAGAAATACCAAATCAAAGTTTCGGAACCATATTTGCCAGTTTCTTCAAGAAAAAACAAATTGGCTTAATTCTAACTTTTATCTTGGTTTTCAGATTAGGAGAATCTCAATTGCTTAAAATGCTAAGTCCGTTTTTACTTGATCCAAAAGAATTAGGCGGAATGGGATTAGATACTGAAGCGGTTGGAATCATTTACGGAACTTGCGGAGTTGCAGCCTTAACAATTGGAGGTATTTTAGGCGGAATTGCAATCTCAAAACAAGGATTGACCAAATGGATGTTTCCTATGTTTTTGGCCATGCACCTTCCAATTTTAGGATTTATATTATTGGCTTTCTTTCATCCTACATCAATTTATTATATTTATGCCGTTGTAATTGTAGAGCAATTCGGTTACGGTTTTGGCTTTACCGCCTTCATGATGTATTTGATTCATGTTGCCGAAGGAGAATCAAAAACAGCACATTATGCACTGGCAACTGGTTTTATGGCATTAGGAATGATGCTTCCAGGAATGTTAAGCGGTTATATTCAGAAATTTTTAGGCTATCAAAACTTCTTTATTTGGGTTCTAATAGCTACAATTCCAGGTCTTATTTTATCACGTTTTTTAACTTTCCCAAAAGATTTTGGGAAGAAATCAGAAGAAGTTTAACCCCCAAATCAAACTTTACCTATGGAAATCAATGAGAATTTGCAGAACGAACGCAATCTGAAAGGAACTGAGTTCGAGAAAAATGGAAATCTAGAAAAAGCGATTGAGTTGTATGAAGAAAATGTTGCAGAAGGCTTTAAAGGAAATCACCCTTATGATCGATTGGCAACGATCTACAAAAACGAAAACGATCTGGACAATGAAATCCGCGTTTTAGAAAAAGCAATTGTGGTTTACGAAATAATCACCATTGAAGACCGATTAGAAGGACTACCAAAGCTTTTCCGTTTTAAAAACAGATTGGAAAAAGCGCTTGAAACCAAAAAACAATTGGCTAAACAAAAGAAGGCAAAACTGAAATAATTTTTACCATTAAGACATTAAGTAATTTAAGCCAAGCTTTATGAACTTTCTTATTGAAAAGAAGAGAATAAAGTAAAACTAAGGCGCTAAGCTTAATTTTTCTACCTCGAATAGATTAAGCAATTTAAGCCATAGCTTTATGAACTTAATGCCTTAATGGTAAAAACAAGATAACTAAATTTATTTGACATGGTTACTTTAAAACGTACGAATTCAGATGATATCGATTTTATAAATTTGGTTGCTTTACTAGATCAAGATTTAGCGATTAGAGATGGTGAAGATCATGCGTTTTACAATCAGTTCAACAAAACGGATAAGATAAAACATGTGCTCGTGTATTATGAAAACGGAATTCCTGTTGGCTGTGGCGCTTTTCGCGAAAAGGAACCAGGAACAACAGAAATCAAACGAATGTATGTTCATCCTGATTACAGAAAAAAAGGTATTGCATCGGCAGTTTTAGCAGCATTAGAGATCTGGGCAAAAGAAGTTGGTTATACGTATACCATTCTCGAAACTGGAAAAAATCAGCCGGAAGCAATCAACTTATATCAAAAATTAAATTATACCATAATTCCCAATTATCCACCTTACGAGAAAATGGATAATAGTGTTTGCATGAAAAAGACTTTATAATAATGAAAATCACAGCAGAAGCATTACGACAAAAAATAGGACAATTTTTCTTTCCAGCAGTATTCATCAACGATACCGAAGAAAATATTCAGGAAACGGAACGTTTAATCAAAGAATACAATATTGGCGGATTGACCTTTTTCCATAGCCGTGCTAGCGCTGCAACCAATTACGAGAGTAAGAAAAAAGTGGTTTTCAACGATGACAGTTACGAAAAAATCAAAGTACTTATTGCTCGTTATCAAAAAGCAGCTTCTACTCCACTTTTAATCAGTATTGATGCAGAATGGGGTTTAGCAATGCGTATCGAAAAAACACCGCAATATCCGTATGCCATTACGCTTGGCGCTTTACCAGAAAACAAAGCAAACTTAGTTTACGAAGTTGGAAAACAAATTGGTTTAGATTTAAAAGCAGCTGGAATTCAGTATAATTTATCGCCTTTGGCAGACATCAATAATAATCCAAACAATCCTGTAATTGGTTATCGTTCTTTTGGTGAAAACAAAGAAAAAGTAGCCGATTTTTCAATTGAATATTTAAAAGGAATGTCAGAAGTTGGCGTTTTAGGCTGTCTGAAACACTTTCCTGGACATGGGAACACCAATGTCGATTCGCATTTAGGTTTGCCGGTTTTAAAGGAAACGCTGGAAGAATTAATGGAAAACGAATTATATCCGTTCATTAAAGGAATTGAAAATAATGTTGATTCGATTATGATTGGACATTTGGCCGTTCCGAGTTTAAATGACGGAAAAGATACTTCTGCAACTTTATCAAAAGCCGTTATTCAAGATCTTTTGCGTGATCAATTAGGTTACGATGGCTTGGTAATTTCTGATGCTTTAAATATGCACAGCGTTTCGAAATTGTACGAAACAAAAGGCCAATTAGAATGGGAAGCTTTCAATGCTGGAAATGATGTTTTATGTTTCGCAGAAAACGTTCCCGAAGGAATTGAAGCGATTTATAAAAATGCTTCTCCATACCGTATTTTTGAAAGTTATAATAGAATCATGAAAGCGAAAGAAAAAGCAGGAATCCTTTCTGGAAATACAGCAATTTCAGGCGAATTAAACTTCGAAAAAACATCTCAATTAAATCTTGAAATCGCTCAAAATGCAATTACCAAAATCATTGATAATGGCATTTCAGATTTAGCGTTTGAAGCGCAGAAAAACAACAAATTAGCCAAACTGAGTGTATATAAAAATACCGAAAATACATTCTTCAAAACTTTAAATGCAAAATTAGCTTCACCAGAATTTGCCTTTGAAAGTTTAGAAACTTCAGACATCAATTTGATCAAAAGTGAGTTAGAGAAATTCGACACGATCATTATTTCCTTATTTGTTCCAAAAGCAAAACCATTAAATAATTTCGAAGTAAATGATGAAGTTTTAGAACTACTTTCTGATTTGCTGCAAACCCAAAAATGCATTGTTTACGTTTTTGGAAACCCGTACGTTTTACCTCTTATTCCGAATCTAAAAAAGGCTTCGGGATTAATTCAGGCGTATCAGGATTTTGAAGAATTTCAAAAAACAGCAGGAATTCAATTTTTAGAAAAAAATAGTTTCAATGGCATTTTACCAGTAAATATTGATATTCAATAACTTAAAATACTAAATAGTCAAAATTTATCAACTTATAAATTTTTATAATCACATCTTATTGTAAGAACCTGTACTTATGCCCTACTTTTGCACCAAATAAATTTTTAACGTAAAACGAATATTATGTCTTTAGTAGGAAAAAAATTCCCAAGTATTGCAGTAGATGCTATCTCAGAAATGGGTGACAATTTAAAAATCAACATTTTTGAAGAAGCAGTAAACAACAATAAAAAAGTACTTTTATTTTGGTACCCAAAAGATTTTACTTTTGTATGTCCAACTGAATTACACGCCTTTCAAGCTGCATTACCAGAATTCGAAAAAAGAAATACTATCGTAATTGGTGCTTCTTGCGACACAAACGAGGTTCACTTTGCTTGGTTAAATACTCCAAAAAACAATGGTGGAATCGAAGGTGTTACTTACCCAATCTTAGCTGATACAAACCGTAACTTAGCTAACATTTTAGGTATTCTTGATATCGAATCTACAAGCTATAGCGAAGATACAGATTCAGTTATCATCGAAGGTTCAAACGTAACTTACAGAGCTACTTACCTTATTGACGAAACTGGAAAAATCTTCCACGAAAGCGTAAACGATATGCCATTAGGACGTAACGTAAACGAATACTTAAGAATGGTTGACGCTTACACTCACATCCAAACTAAAGGTGAAGTTTGTCCTGCAAACTGGGAAGCTGGTAAAGAAGCAATGTCTGCAGACAGAATCAGTACAGCTGAATACTTAAGTGCAAACTAAGAAATAAAATTTCCAAATTTTTAAAATTCCAAATTCCAATTGGGATTTGGAATTTTTCTCTCTCAAAAAATCAATAATATTTTCAAAATTTAGATTTTCTAAGTTCGATCGTAAGATTTGGAATTTGGAATTTATAAACTTGGAATTTAAATACAGAAAACTATGTTAATCGACTTAAACGAAGATACGTTAGCAGATTTAGTTGCTAAAAACGAAAAAGTAGTAGTACAATATTCAGCTTCATGGTGTGGAAATTGCCGTATTATGAAACCAAAATTCAAAAAACTAGCGACAGAAAATGAAGCTATTACTTTTGTTTTGGTTGATGCAGAAAATTCTCCTGAATCAAGAAAATTAGCTAATGTGAGCAACTTGCCAACATTTGCAACTTTCGTAAACGGACAATTAGTTGGCGAAACGCAAACCAACAAACAAGAAGTTTTAATTGACTTGGTAAACGCAATTGCTTAATTTTAGATCGTTAGACTTACTTAGATTTTAAGACAACTTAGATGTTGTATAAAAATTATAGAAAGTCTAAGAAGTCTAAGCAAGTCTAAAAATCTAAGAAATCTAAACTATGAAATTACCAGTAATTAAACATTTAACGCAATTCATCGAAGAAAACGATCAGGATTACATCATTGAAACGATCGAAGTTCTAGAAGCGATGACCGAAATTCCCTCTCTTAAAGACGAAGAATTAGACGTAATTGGCGAATTGATTTCGAATATGTACGGCGCCCTTGAAGTGCAAAAATTGGTTGCTCAAGGAACAGATAAAAAAGAAGCTTTAAATACGTTCATGAAACGTGTTTTAGGATCAATCGATAAGTAAATCGGCTTCCTCCCAAAGGATAAATAAAAAAACAAAGCTGAGAAAGCGTTTCTATCTGGAGACGCTTTTTTTAGTTTACAGTGTTCAGGTTTTTAGTATTCAGTTTTTAGTGTTCAGTTTTTAGTGTTCAGTCGCAGTATTCAGTCACAGTCTCTCGAAATCTTTGTCAGGCCGAGCGGAGTCGAAACCCACACATAACAAAATCAAACCTTTGTAAAAGTTTAAAACTTTGACAAAGGTAAAATCGCAATCACACTAAATCTAAAATCTAAAATAATCAGGGCGAGACAGTATTTGAAAAAACGGGCAAACATACTTTATCTTAATTCGCCCGTTTTCCCAAATACTGTCGGGCTATCCGCGCTACTTCGGTAGCTTGCTCCTATCCCTCTCGCGACTAAACGGTTTCAATAGACACCATATAATTATTGAACAAAATTGTCAGGCTGAGCGAAGTCGAAGCCCTTCAATGTAATTCCGCAAAGATTATCAATTTAAATTGAAGAGTTACTTGTGTGGGCTTCGACTCCGCTCAGCCTGACAAGCGCAAAAAATCTAAAATATTTAAAAAAATTCGTGAATTTGTGGCCACCCAAAAACCTATCTTAATCTCTCCTTAAACCGATAACAAATACTTTTAGATTCAAATATTAATCCTTACTTTTGAGCCTCATTAATTTTAAACAAAAATCATGGCATCTATCACATTAGGAGGAAATCCAGTTCATACATCAGGCGAATTGCCAGCAGTTGGATCGCAATTAGCTGACTTCAAATTAGTTCAAAACGATTTATCAGTTGCTACATTAAGCACTTTTGCTGGTAAAAAATTAGTTTTAAATATCTTCCCAAGTGTTGATACAGGAACTTGTGCTGCATCTGTTAGAAAATTCAACCAAAGCGCAAGCGGATTAGAAAACACAACTGTTTTATGTATTTCTAGAGATTTACCTTTTGCTCAAAAACGTTTTTGTGGTGCTGAAGGTTTAGAAAATGTAGTAAACTTATCAGATTTTCAAACTGGTGCTTTTGGAAAAGCAAACGGATTAGAAATCGTTGATGGTCCTTTAGCAGGTTTACACTCAAGAGCAATCATTGTTGTTGATGCTGATGGAAAAATCGTTCACACAGAACAAGTTGCAGAAATTGCAAACGAACCAAATTACGAAGCAGCTTTAGCAGCACTATAATATTTTCCCTTAAATGGAGTTTCAAAAAGATAATACATTTTTTACAGGTAGGTTAAAAAGCATGACTTATGCTTTTAACGGAGCTGTAAAATTGATTAAGACAGAACACAGCATCATGGTACAATTCTCTCTGGGAATTATCATGACGATTGCTGGATTCTATTTTCATATTTCTCAAACCGAATGGCTGTGTCAGACACTGGCCATTGGTTTGGTTTTAAGCATTGAAGGATTAAATACGGCAGTTGAAAAAATTGCCGATTTTATCCATCCTGATTACAGCAAACGAATCGGTTTTATTAAAGATATTGCTGCCGGAGCGGTATTTTTTGCCGCAATGACTGCAATTGCAATAGGCTTGATTATTTATATCCCAAAATTTATTTAGGCAAAGGAAAACGCAAGAATGGCAAAAAATAAAAAAGAAACTGTAGATAAAAAAAACGAAAAACAGGAAGGAGTTAAAAGATCATTTAAGATGTCTAAACAGCAAAGATTTGTTTTAGGCTGTCTTTTGGTTCTTTTTTCTATTGCACTATTGGTCGCATTTATTTCTTTTTATGTAAACGGACAATGGCAAAATGACCAAAGTGTCGTAAATCAGCTCGGTGATCGTGCCGAAGTTGCTGAAAACTGGCTCGGAAAATTCGGAGCTTATCTTGCCGATTTAATTATCTATAGAGGTTTCGGACTTGCCTCTTTCATTTTTGTACGTTTGTTTTTCCTTACCGGAATGTTTTTAGCATTGGAGCTTTCGACCCAAAAACTAAAAAATACTTGGTTCTGGGACATTTTTGCTATTATTGTTGTTTCTGTACTATTTGGTTTCTTCGCTACTTCTGCACCAGAACTTGGAGGAACAATTGGTTACGAATTAAATTTATTCCTTCAAGATTATATTGGAAAAACAGGCACACTGCTTACACTGCTTTTTGGTTTAATTATCTATTTGATCTTCAAAATCAAATTATCGCCAGAAAAAATCCAATCGTATTTTGATTCTACTAAAAAAGAATTCAAATCAGAATTAGACAAGTTAAAACCAGCTGTAAACCAACCTGAAAGCGCTTATAATCTGGAAGAATTTGCTATTAAAGAAGAAGTTGAAAGTGATCCTGAAATAGATGATATTCACATCAAAACAGTTGACACGCAATTTGAACTTAACAAAGAAGCTTTAAAACCAACTATTTCTCATTCATCAGAAATTGAGCTAAATCCAGTTTTAAAGCCAATTACCCCAAAACAAGAATTACCATTAGTTTCTCCTGATGAAGCGTTTGTAATTGAAAAAGCAGAAGAAGAAGATATTATCGAAGAAAACTTAGCTTCTCGCTTAGTTGCCGATTTCGGATTATTTGACCCAACTCTGGATTTATCCAATTACAAATTCCCAACCATTGATTTATTAAAAGAATATTCAACTGGCGGAATTACAATCAATCAAGAAGAATTAGAAGAAAATAAAAACAGGATTGTAGATACACTTCGTAACTACAAAATTGAAATTGCACAGATTAAAGCAACCGTTGGACCATCGGTTACTTTATATGAAATTGTGCCGGAGGCAGGAATCAGAATTTCTAAAATTAAGAGTTTAGAAGATGATATTGCTTTATCATTATCAGCATTAGGAATTCGTATTATTGCGCCAATTCCAGGAAAAGGTACGATCGGTATTGAGGTTCCGAACAAAAACCCTACTATGGTTTCTATGAAAAGCGTAATTGGAGCTGCAAAATTCCAAGAGGCCGAAATGGAACTGCCAATTGCTTTAGGAAAAACCATCTCAAACGAAACTTTTGTTGTCGATCTTGCTAAAATGCCTCACTTATTGATGGCTGGAGCAACGGGACAAGGAAAATCGGTTGGATTAAATGCGGTTTTAACTTCGCTTTTATACAAAAAACATCCAGCTGAAGTAAAATTTGTTTTGGTCGATCCGAAAAAAGTAGAGCTTACGCTTTTTAACAAAATTGAAAGACATTATTTAGCTAAACTTCCTGACACTGAAGATGCTATTATTACTGATAATGCAAAAGTGGTCAATACTTTAAACTCACTTTGTACCGAAATGGACAATCGTTATTCTTTATTAAAAGATGCGATGGTTCGTAATATTAAAGAATACAACGATAAATTCAAGTCTAGAAAATTAAATCCAGAAGCCGGCCACCGATTCTTACCTTACATCGTTTTGGTTGTCGATGAGTTCGCCGATTTGATTATGACTGCAGGAAAAGAAGTTGAAGTTCCGATTGCTCGTTTGGCTCAATTAGCACGTGCCATTGGCATTCACTTGATTATTGCGACACAAAGACCATCGGTAAACGTTATTACCGGTTTAATTAAAGCCAATTTCCCTGCCAGAATCGCATTTAGAGTAACTTCTAAAATTGACTCTAGAACGATTTTAGACACACAAGGAGCCGATCAGTTAATTGGACGAGGAGATTTATTATACACAAACGGAAACGACGTAATTCGTGTGCAATGTGCTTTCATTGACACACCAGAAGTCGAAAAAATTACCGATTTTATTGGCGGACAAAAAGCATATGCCACAGCTTATTTGCTTCCAGAGTTCGTTGGAGAAGAAAGTGGCATTAATCTTGATATAGATATTTCCGAAAGAGATACTTTATTTAGAGAAGCGGCAGAGATTATTGTCAATGCTCAGCAAGGTTCTGCTTCTTTATTGCAACGAAAATTAAAATTAGGATACAACAGAGCTGGTCGTTTGATCGATCAACTTGAGGCAGCAGGTATTGTTGGTCCGTTTGAAGGCAGTAAAGCGCGCAGTGTAAACATCTTAGATTTAAATGCTCTTGATCAATTTTTTAATAATGAACAAAATTAATCCAATCATGAAAGCAAAAATTCAAGAAATCAACAACAATTCTATCACAAACATGACTAAAAAGTGTTTTCAAATGGCAATTATTTTGCTTTTGAGCTTCACTTCTGTTCAGGCTCAAGATAAAAAAGCGAAAGATTTATTGAACGAAGTGACTTCTAAAATAAAGAGCTACGACAATATTGTTATCGACTTTAAATATTCTTTGAATAATGCCAAAGAAAATATCAATCAAGACAGTAAAGGAAACGTAACGATGAAAGGAAATCAATATGTTTTGAATTTTATGGGCGTTACCAAAATTTTTGACGGTCAGAAAACCTACACTATTGTTCCTGAAGACGAAGAAGTTACTATTTCTAAAGTAAACGAGAAAGATGATAATGCTATCACTCCTTCAAAAATGCTTACTTTCTTCAATTCTGGCTACAAATACAACATGGACATTGTTCAGAATGTAAAAGGAAGAAAAATTCAATACATCAAATTAGTTCCTACAAGCGGAAAAGACCAAAGAAAAGAAATTTTGTTAGGTATTGACGTTCAGACAAAACACATCTATAATTTGATTGAAACTGGAAAAAACGGCACAAAAACAACTTTAACCGTTAATTCTTTTAAAACCAATCAGCCATTATCAAAAAATCAATTTACCTTTGTAGCGAGTAAATACCCGAAATACTACATCAATAAATTAGATTAATCAGAAGGTTGAAAATACTAGACAAATACTTATTAAAAACATTCTTATTTACATTTACTACGGTATTTGTAATCTTATTTTTCATATTCATACTTCAAACAGTATGGCTATTTATTTCAGAACTAGCAGGTAAAGATCTCGACTTAACATTGGTCGTGAAATTCCTGCTTTTTTCTATGCCACGAATTATACCGCTGGTTTTACCCTTATCGGTTTTATTAGCCTCTATTATGACTTTCGGAAATCTTGCCGAAAATTATGAGTTCGCAGCCATGAAATCTTCAGGAATCTCACTGCAAAGAGCAATGAGAGTACTGATTATTTTTATTTTCGTTCTAAGTATTGTGGCATTTTGGTTTGCAAACAACGTCATTCCGTATGCCGAATATAAATTTGTCAACTTTAGAAAAAACATCGCACAAGCCAAACCTGCGATGGCTATTGCCGAAGGTCAGTTTAATGATGTCGGCACTTACAACATTAAAGTAAACAAAAAATCTGGCGAAAATGGTAATCATCTAACTGGTGTAACTATTCACGAGAAAGCGAATAATATGGGGGAAAACAAAACCGTAATTAAAGCTAAAACTGGTGAATTAGTCAGTAACGAAAAATCTAGTATTTTAAAGCTAGTTTTAAATGATGGCTATTACTACCAAGATGTTACGCCAAAAAAATATGAAGATCGTGCAAAAATGCCTTTTATAAAAGGTAAATTTAAAACACAGATCATCAACATCGATTTATCTGAACTTAACAAAGTTGATGACAGCAAAGAAAGCATTGCAGGAACAAATGCAATGTTGAATGTTAATGAATTGCGCTATACTCTAGACTCCTTGAGTAAAAATTTAGATAACGAAATTGTTTCTTTTTCTGAAAACATTAATCAACGAGTTGGCTTTAAAAAGTTTTTTACAGATTCGCAAAAAAACATCAAGAAGAAACCACTTCCAAATGATCTTTTATCTATTTATTCCAACAAAGAAAAAGTAGATGTTTTAAAAATGGCCGGAAGCAATGTTACGAGCAGCATCTATTCAATCGAAACTACTCAAAGAGATTTAAAAGACAAACAGCGAGAAATCAACAAGCATTTGACTGCATTGTACGAGAAATTTGTAATTGCTTTTGCTTGTTTCTTAATGTTTTTTATTGGAGCTCCGCTTGGTGCTATTATTAGAAAAGGGGGACTTGGACTTCCTATTGTATTTGCAGTTTTAATCTTTATTACTTTCCATTTTATTAATACTTTCGGAAAAAGAGTATCTCAAGAAGGCGGTATGACTCCATTTTTAGGATCATGGATGTCCTCTTTTATTTTGTCGCCTCTTGCAATATTGTTAACCTATCGCGCAACAAACGATAATGGATTAATTAATTTTGATGCGATTACAACTCCTATTTCACAACTATTTCAGAAAATCTCTGAGCGGTTTTCACCTGCTCAAAAGCAAAAATAATTATGTCAACAACAAAAATACAACTGAATACCATTGAAGAAGCTATAGAAGATATTCGTCAAGGTAAAGTAATCATTGTAGTCGATGATGAGGATCGAGAAAA
Source organism: Flavobacterium tyrosinilyticum (assembly GCF_023656565.1). Taxonomy (GTDB): domain Bacteria; phylum Bacteroidota; class Bacteroidia; order Flavobacteriales; family Flavobacteriaceae; genus Flavobacterium; species Flavobacterium tyrosinilyticum. Next base: position 122,934 of record NZ_JAMOKG010000002.1, on the reverse strand, counting down.
TGAAGGTGATTTTTTGGCTGCTGCCGAAAAAGTGACTCCAGAAATGATCAACTTTATGGCTACTCACGGACGTGGATTAATCTGTACACCACTTACAGAAAGCCGATGCAAGGAGTTAGATCTTCGTGCCATGGTGACCAACAATACAGATCACATGGAAACTGCTTTTACTGTTTCTGTAGATTTAAAAGGTCAAGGAGTTACAACTGGAATTTCTGCAGCAGATAGATCAAAAACGGTTCAATCTTTAGTTGATCCTAATACAAAACCACACGATCTAGCTCGTCCTGGTCATATTTTTCCTTTAATTGCTAAACAAGGCGGTGTTTTAAGAAGAACTGGACATACTGAAGCAGCAATTGATTTTGCACGTTTGGCAGGATTTAAACCTGCTGGTGTAATCTGCGAAATTTTAAACGAAGACGGAACAATGTCTCGTTTGCCAGAATTGATTAAAGTGGCTAAAAAATTCGATTTAAAATTAGTTTCTATCGAAGATTTAGTTGCTTATAGAATGCAACACGATAGTTTGATTGTTAAAAAAGAAGATTTCGATATCGAAACTCGTTTTGGAACTTTCCGTTTAAGAGCTTACGAACAAACTACCAACAAACAAATTCATATTGCTTTAACTAAAGGAACTTGGAATCTTGGCGAACCTATTTTGACCAGAATTCACTCTTCTCAGGTAAACAACGATTTATTGGGCACATTAACTAATAATGCAGAACAGCAATTAGACGATATGTTTAAAGTGATTAATGAAAACGGAAAAGGTGCTGTTATCTTTATCAATCAAGATATGACTGCTGTAAATCTTTTAAATAGAATTTCTGAGCTTAAAACATTACAATCTAACGGAACTTTAAAAGCTCCGAAAGTGATTATTGACAGCAAAGATTACGGAATCGGAGCTCAAATTCTTCATGATATAGATATTTCTAAAATAAGATTGGTTTCGAATACAGAACAAACAAAACGTGTCGGTATGATTGGATACGGACTTGAAATTACAGAATATGTTAATTACTAATATGGGAACAGTAGAAGAAAGAATTCAGAAATCGGAAACTCGTATTTTTAAAGCCGTTTTCCCTAGTACAACGAATCATTATGATACTTTATTTGGAGGAACTGCTCTTCATTTAATGGATGAAGTTGCTTTTATCTGCGCGACTCGATTCAGCCGTAAAAAAGTAGTTACGATTTCTACAGGGCAAATTGACTTTAAAAAAGCAATTCCTGCAGGTACATTAATTGAATTAGTAGCAAAAGTAGACAGCGTTGGAAGAACTAGCTGTAAAATTCACGTCGATATTTTCATGGAACAAATGTATTCTGAACTTCGCGAAACGGTAGTTTCAGGAACTTTTTCTTTTGTTGCTGTTGACGAAAACAAAAAACCAACGCCAATTTTAGACGATTTAGATTAATTTTTCAAAAAACATCACTTTCGGAAATACTGATAATTAGACACTTGAAAATTATCTTAGAAAACTTCAAAAAAAAAGTCCGAAAAAAGTTTTTATAACCGAAAAACCGTCTTATATTTGCACCCGCAATCAGACAATGATTGCGACATACTGGAGAAATGGCAGAGCGGTCGAATGCGGCAGTCTTGAAAACTGTTGACTGTAACAGGTCCGGGGGTTCGAATCCCTCTTTCTCCGCAGAACTTTGAAACCCTTAACTTCGTTAAGGGTTTTCTTTTTTACTGCAACACCCTCCGACTTTAAATTTCAGTTATATATTCAAGACCTATTCTAAGCGGAACTTCCACCGTAAAATAAAGTTGTTCAAAAACCAAACTACTGAGCCAACGCAAATTGTTTATATTAGCTCAAGAAATAAACGAATACCAATCACCCGTTCCCAAAATCCAAATCTTAAATAAACGAATGACCCAAAGAGAAACTGATTTAATTGAAATAAAAAGGCTTTTAACAGAGAAAGACAGTGACGGTGTATATGAATATGCTCTTTCTTTTATTTACACTTATGAAAAAGATGAAGAAATTCTTTTGCTTCTTTGTCAACTGTTCGAATCGGAATGGCATGAAGCTCACGAAGATATGGCTAGCGCTTTTCAATATATTTCAAACCCTATTACAGCAGAAACTTTATTTAAAGTAGCATTCTCAGATTATGAATATATTAGTTGGAATGAGTACTTTCCTTTGCAGAGAAAATGTACTTGGGCGCTTGCAGATATTGGCACCAAAGAGGCTAAAAAGTATTTAGAACAAATAGAACAGCAAGCCAATGAAGTAATAGCTGCATACGCAACCAAAAGACTGGTGCAATGGGATTTTGAATTCAGAAGAAAAGTTCCCGTTTTAGGCGAATCAAGCTATAAGGGTTTTGCAATAGCTCTTGAAAATTATCCAGATAGATTAAAAGAGTTGCCTAAAAACGGGCAAAATATAATAGGTTATGTAATGAAAAACCTTGACATTCTTGACAACCCTCCATATGATGGTATAGTAAAAGAATTTGTCGTATTGTATCTACTTAACACGAAAACTATAGCTACCTCTATTATAGAAAACCAAGATCTTGGAAAGGCTGATTACAGCGGTTTGAAAGCAAATTCAATACATCTAAGTTTTCTATCCATAATGCATCATTACCAATTGAGCGAAAAAGAAAATCAGGAAAGCGCATTGGCTGTTTGGACAAGAAAAGAAGCTTTTGAAGAGATTTTAGAAAAAGTAAAACCGAAGTGGAATTCTGATTACGATTATTTTGGAAAAGAAATCGAAAGACAAACCATACAGCTGGATTTGACAGAAGAAGATTTTGAAAAATTGGTAAAAGAAAAAATTGAATTTGTATTAGACGCTTCTGATTTTATCAAAGAGCAAAAACAATACTTAGATCAAAATCAAATTGAAAAACTGATGATTCCTAAAGAGCGAATAATTGATTTTGAAAAACCTGGAATTATTGATGAGAAATGGGCATAAATTTCCATATACTTTGAAAATGAAAAAATCATCTTTTTCGCATGGCTCTTATTAGTTTTTCATTACGTCTGTCGGCTCTTGAATTCTGAAGTGATATGACAGCCCATATGGCAGCAGGCAACCAGCCGATTAAAGTAAGCTGTAAAATTAAACAAAGTAAAGATGTTAAAATTTTACCTCTTAAAAGAAAGGAGATACATGGAAAAAATATTGCTATAAGTGTCATCATTTTTATCTGGTTTAAGTTATATGTCGCAAATCTTCTGATTTGTTACTTAAAACCTCATCACAGATTAAAAATTATCTTAAATTGAAATATTTCACAAAGTAAACTAAGACGCCTTAATTTCATTCTTTCTGTTTTTGCCTCACTCTTAAATCTTTAGCTTTCTTAGGGATTTTCTTTTTTATGAGTCGATCATTTTCTTTGTAAATAGTTTCAAAAAAATTTTCACAATTCAAAAAACACCTTATCTTTGCACTCGCAATCAGAAAATGAGAGCAACATACTGGAGAAATGGCAGAGCGGTCGAATGCGGCAGTCTTGAAAACTGTTGACTGTAACAGGTCCGGGGGTTCGAATCCCTCTTTCTCCGCCAGATGAAGTTTCAGAAGAAACTTAAAAAATAAAGAGCCTTTAGATATTCGTATTTAAAGGCTTTTCTATTACAGTCAAAAAGATATGTAATACTAAATAAGTAAAACAAAAAAACGGATGAGTCCAATACTCATCCGTTTTTATTTTTAATCACAAAGGAAACTAACTGCACCTAACAAGGCTGCAATTTCATTATCATTCGAAATGGAAACTTGAATTTCAGAACCCGATTTCTGAATTGTTTTGTTAAATGAAGACAAAAACAAATCGCTTGCATTGGCAATTTTTCCTCCAATAATAATATGATCTGCTGTAAAGTTGATAATCCACGGAATTGCGACTGTTGCTAAATCCTCTCCCATTCTTTCAAATACCTGAATTGCCTTCTGATCTCCATTTTTTGCTAGATTATAAAGTTCTAAACCATTATTAAGATCGCAACCGCTTAAAGATTTGTAATGTGATAAAAGACCTCTAACCGAAACATAATCTTCGGCAATTCCATCTTTATAAGACAGATTGTATATTTCGCCATCAGTGGGAACAGAACTTCCTGAACTGATTGATGTTCCTTTGTCAATAAAACACGCTCCCAATCCAGTTCCTAATGTTACTGCCATTACTTTTTTAGAAAGATTTTCCTGCTGTTTAAAAACTTCTCCTTTTCCAAAACAAACAGCGTCATTTTCAAAAAGAACTGGAAAATCTGCAGGAAAATCTAGAGTTTCCAAAAGCAATTCTCGAATGTTTAATCCGTAAAAATGTTCGTATTTCGACTGATCTTTAATCCAGCAAATTCCGTTTTTATAATCAAAAGGTCCAGGCATGCAAATTGCAATTCCTTTAATATCTTTAATCTTAGAGTTTTCTATTGCGGTACTAATTACTTTTTTCCAGATACTCATAACCTGATCTGCTGGCATATTTGAATCGAAAGATTCTTTACAAATCGAAAAGTCAAGAACTTTCATTTCTGCTTTATCAATAACCGCAGCCGTAATATGCGTTCCTCCTATATCCAGCCCAATGGCGTGTGATGTATTCATTTTTAATTATTTAGCTTTAGTACTAGATATTTTTGTCTTTTAAAATTTGAGGATAATAAATACTGGTATGTACAATCATTTCGCCAAATAATGTATTCGCCCAGGCAAACCATTTACGGGTAAATTTGGTTACATCGTCTTTATGAAATGATTCGTGCATAAATCCTGTATCGGCGTTTGTTTTAATTAAATTGCTGATACAAGCCTTTATTTCTTTTTCGTCTACACTTGTAATCGCCCTCAAAACAATACTCATAGGCCAGATCGTATCAACTCCCGTGTGCGGACCGCCAACACCTTCGCCTGCTTTTCCTTTATAGAAAAACGGATTATTTTCAGACAGCACCACTTTTCGTGTATTTAGATATAAAGGATCATTTGGAGCAATAGCGCCTAAATATGGCAATGACAATAAAGACGGCACATTAGCATCGTCCATCATGTGGAAACTGCCGTATCCATTTACTTCAAAAGCTATAATTTTTCCGAATTTCGGGTGATTGATGATTCCGTGTTCATTAAGTCCATTTTGAACCTCATCTCTTAATTTTGTGGCTTTCGCAACTAAATCATTGTCTTTTAAAGCTGGCAGAGAGAAAATTTCAATCAGATAGCCCAATATTTCAATAGCGAACATATTGCTCGGAATCAGATAACCAAACAAAGTAGAATCGTCACTTGGTCGGAAAGTCGAGACAATTAATCCGCACGGTTTTACAGGATAGCCATAACCGCCTAACGGAACTCCGTCTGTCGCCCAAGCCGTCTGACGCTGAAAACTATAAGGTCCTCCTTTTCCATCCATTCGCTGCTGTTCTTTAAAAGTCAGCAAAATTAAAAGCATGGCTTCTTTCCATTTGGCATCAAATAAACTGATGTCTCCTGTTTCCTTCCAATATCCGTGTGCTAATCGAACTGGATAACACAAACTGTCAATTTCCCATTTTCTTTCGTGAATTCCGGGTTGCATTTTAGTAAGGTCATTTTTCCATTCGCTTTCCTTCGTAAAATCTTTATAAAAAGCATTCGCATACGGATCCAGCAGAATACATTTCGCTTGACGATTAATTACTCCTTTTACCAGTTCTGCCAGTTTCGGATCTTCTTTTACAAACGGAATATAAGGCCAAATCTGTGCCGTACTGTCTCTAAGCCACATGGCATCAATATCTCCTGTAATTACATACGTATCTGGTTTCCCATCAATAATCTCAAAATCGACTGTGGTATCTAATGTGTTTGGAAAACAGTTTTCGAATATCCACGCTAACTCAGGATTGCCGATTTGTTTTTTGATGCGTACGATAGCGGCTTCAATTGCTTTACTCGTAAATTTTCTTTCGGCAACAGGAGGTCTTTTAGAAACAAAATCTTTTAGTGGAAAGGGAAAAGCATCTGAATTAAATCCGAAAGCTTCTGTTTGAAGTGCCAGTAATCCTGCTGAAAAAATGCCTGCATTTCTTATAAATTTTCTACGTGACTGCATATATTTTTATTTTGAAGTTGAATAAGAATATGGGAATGATTCCTTTGTTGTGCCTCTTTTAAAATTAGGAGAACTTGTCATATCAAAATTTAATTCCCCTCCTTTTAATACATCAAAATGATTGATGTAATTTTTAGTATGAAGAGCATTATCCCATTTTAATTCGTTTACATATTTGTTGGTTTCTGAATTATTAGGCGCATTGATAATAAGCTGTTTTCCGTTTTCTAACTGCAAAGTTGTTTTCTTAAACAGAGGCGCTCCTAAAACATATTCTTCAGTTCCTGGGCAAACCGGATAGAATCCCATTGCTGAAAATATATACCAAGCAGAAGTTTGTCCGTTATCTTCATCTCCACAATAGCCGTCTGGAGTTGGTTTATATAAACGGTTCATAACTTCTCTTGACCAGTATTGTGTTTTCCAAGGTTCTCCTGCGTAATTGTACAAGTAAATCATATGCTGAATTGGCTGGTTTCCGTGAGCGTATTGTCCCATATTCATAATCTGCATTTCGCGGATTTCGTGAATAACAGCTCCATAATAACTGTCGTCAAAAATTGGAGGCATTGTAAATACGGCGTCTAATTTTGCTGTGAAATTTTTCTCTCCGCCCATTAAATCAATCAAGCCTTGAATGTCATGAAAAACACTCCAGCTGTAATGCCAGCTGTTTCCTTCGGTAAAAGCATCTCCCCATTTAAACGGATTAAAATTGGCTGGAAAACTGCCGTCTTTATTTCGTCCGCTCATTAATCCTATTTCCGGATTGTAGAGTTTTTTGTAATTCAGCATTCGTTTTTCATACAAACTGATTTCTTTTTTCGGGCGATTTAATGCTTTAGCCAGTTTCCAGATCGTAAAATCATCGTAAGCATATTCCAAAGTTCGCGCTGCATTTTCGTTGATATTCACATCGTACGGAACATATCCCAAAGTATTGTAATATTGAACTCCTTTTCTTCCAACTGCATCCAACGGGCCTTCATTATTGGCGCCATGAAGTAAAGCTTCGTATAAAGTATTGATGTCATAACCGCGTAATCCTTTCATATAAGCGTCTGAAACTACAGAAGCAGAATTGTTTCCTACCATTACATTTCTAAATCCTGGGCTTGACCATTCTGGCAGGAATCCGCCTTCTTTATAATCGTTTATCAATCCTTCCTGCATTTCTTTATTTATAGAAGGATAAACCAGATTTAACAAAGGATATAAAGCACGGAAAGTATCCCAAAATCCCGTTCCTGCATACATATAACCCGGAAGAACTTTTCCGTTGTATGGGCTGTAGTGTACAATTTCGCCCTCTTTATTTATTTCATATTGTTTTTGTGGAAAACAAACGGTACGGTATAAACAAGAATAAAAAGTTTTTAATTGATCTTCGTTTGTATCTTCAACTGTAATTTTTCCTAAGACTTTGTTCCATTCATTTTTAGACTGTGCTAGAGTTTTCTCAAAAGATGCTGCATCTAATTCGTTTTTTAAAGTTAGTTCAGCCTGTTCAGGACTTATAAAAGAAGAAGCTACTTTTACATTTATTTTTTCTCCTTTTTTAGTTTTAAATCCAACTATTGCGCCTGTATGAAGTCCTGTTGCTTCTAATTTATCTTTAATCAAAACTCTATCAATACAAGTATAATTTGTTGCAAATGGTTTATCAAATACTAAAACAAAATAGTTCTTAAAATTCTGAGGAACTCCGCCGCTGTTGCAAGTTGTATAACCGATTATTTTATTCTCTGACGGAATTATTTTGATATACGAACCTTTATCAAAAGCATCGATTACAATAGAAGATTTTTCATTTTCAGGAAATGTGATCTGAAAATGTGCTGCTCTTTCTGTTGTGGTAATTTCGGTCGTAACATCATAATCAGCCAAATAAACGCTGTAATAATATGGTTTTGAAATTTCTGCTTTATGGCTGAACCAACTCGCACGCTCGTCTTCGGTGAAAGCCAATTTACCTGTAACGGGCATAATCGAAAACTGACCGTAATCGTTCATCCAAGGTGACGGCTGATGCGTCTGCTTAAATCCTCTGATTTTTTCTGCCGTATAGGTATACGCCCATCCATCTCCCATTTTGCCAGTTTGTGGCGTCCAGAAATTCATTCCCCACGGTCTGCAGATAGCAGGATACGTATTTCCGTTAGAAAGATTATGCAAAGACTGCGTTCCCATTAACGGATTTACATATTCTACTGGCTCTTTAACTTGCGCATTTATAGAAATGCAGCAGTGTATTAATCCAAAAAAAATTAAACTTTTTATTTTCATCTCATGTATTGTTGTCCTGCAAGGTTTTTAAAACCTTGTAGGTATTTATTTTTGTGAAATCTGAATCTATAACTTATCTTAAAATAAAATCTTTAACTATGCCTACAAGGTTTTAAAAACCTTGCAGGAAATCCACAGTTCTAAAGCGGCCTGTCTTCTTTTTTTACTCCAAATGTTTGCGAAGGTTTGCTTCCCATATATAATTTGAGTTCTCCTCCTTTTACAATCATTTCTTGTGTGATGTATGATTTTGAGTATGGTTTTCCGTTATATTCTGCTTTTTGGATGTAGAGATTTGAAGCGCTGTTATTAACCGCATTTATCGTAAATGAAATACCTTTTTTATGATGAATTACAGCATTGTTTACTAACGGACTTCCCAAAACGTAAATTCCGTTCGCAGGATTAACCGAATAGAATCCCATAGAAGATAAAATATACCAAGCCGACATTTGTCCTAAATCTTCATTACCACATAATCCGTCTGGTTTTGTTGAGTAGAATTTATCGTCAATTTCTCGAATTAATTTTGCTGTTTTCCAAGGCTGTCCCACATACGCATACAAATACGGAATATGATGATTCGGCTCGTTTCCGTGAGCGTACTGTCCTATTAAACCGCTAATATCTGGCGAAACATCCTCTCCTTCTACTTTATCAGTCAATAGAAAAAGTGAATCTAATTTTGCAATAAATTTATCTTCGCTTCCAAATAAATCAATTAAACCGTACGGATCTTGAGGAACAAGCCAAGTATATTGCCATGCATTTCCCTCAACATAATCGTCTTTACGATGTGCTGACGAAAGCGGATTAAATGGCGTTCTCCAATTTCCATTTGTTAATTTACCACGCATAAAAGTGGTTTCTCTATCAAAATAGAGCTTATATAAATTGGCTCTTTTAGTGAAATAATTATAATCGTCTGTTTTGTTTAAAGATTTCGCCATCAAAGCAATACAGTAATCATCAATTGCATATTCTAAAGCATTTCCAACAGATTCTAATAGTTTATCAGCAGGAATATATTCTAGTTTCTGAACATAATCCATTCCGTCTCGCGTTTGCATGGCCGTTTTTTTAATGGCTTCATACGCTAAATTGACATCATAATCGCGATATCCTTTTAAATACGCATCAACGATAACGGCTATGGAATGATTTCCGTTCATGGTATTAGTTTCGTTGCCCATTAAATGCCAAACTGGTAATCTGCCCTGTTGCTGATAAATCGCTAAAAACGATTTTACAATATCATTGATTTTTTCTGGCTGCGTAATAGTGTATAATGGATGCAGCCCGCGGTAAGTATCCCAAAGTGAAAAAGTAGTGTAATTGGTAAAATTGGCTTTTTCGTAGACTTTTTTATCTGTTCCCAGATAATCTCCGTTGGCATCATTAAAAATAGAAGGTGCAAACATGGTGTGATACAATGAAGTATAGAAAACTTTCATTGTTTTTTCATCTGCTTTTATTTGAACTTTATTTAATTCTTTGTTCCATTTTGAATCTGCCAGTTTTACAACTGCGTCAAAATCCCAATTCGGAATCTCTGCTTTTATATTGGCAGATGCATTTTCGACGCTAACTGGAGAAATTCCGACTTTTACCAGAATCTGTTTATTTTTTAAAGTTTTAAAATCTAAAACTGCTTTTATTTTTAAGCCCTCACCTTCTGTTCCTTTAACTACGGCTGTACTGTCATAAACCATCATATTTGTGATAGGTTCAGAGAATTCCATTGCAAAATAAATGCGCTGATCTGCTGCCCAACCTGTCGAATAACGATAGCCTTCAATTTTAGTTTCGCTTACTTTTTTAATGAACGTTTTCACAGGCCTGTCCCAACCAATTCCATCGGCAAGATCAATCAAAATATGTGAATCGTCTGTGTTCTCAAAAGTATATTTATGAAAACCAACTCTTTCACTGGCCGTTAATTCGGCTTTGATTTTATATTTATCCAATAAAACGCTGTAATATCCTGGCTTTACCACTTCGTTTTTATGAGAGAAATACGAGCCGTAACCATTTGCCATATCTTCTTTTGTTCCTTTGGTCAAACCAACTTTTCCACTAACAGGAAGTACCAGAATATCATTTAAATCTCCAATTCCGGTTCCGCTTAGATGCGTGTGCGTGAAACCTAAAATGGTATTGCTGGCATAGTTGTAACCGCTGCACCAATCCCATCCTTCAAAAATATTTACAGGTCCCAACTGTACCGCTCCAAAAGGAACATTTGCACCCACAAACACGTGACCATGACCTGCCGAACCAATAAGCGGATCTACATATTGCGTATAATTTACATCTGTTTGTTCTGCCTTTTTTTGCTGCGAAATTATTGGATTGGCGAAAAGTAAGCTCAAAGCGAAAAAACCGCTAAATAGTATTCTCATATATTTTTATTTTTTAATCTGTATGTTAGACGCACTGCAGTGCGTCTCTACGGAAAACCTTTGTCCCTTTGTCTCTTTGTCTCTTTGTTACTTTGAACCTCTACTCGTATCTCTTTAAAACCTCAAACAAAGAATAAATCTTAATTTCAGGTTTTGCTATTTTCCCTTCAAACGAAATTGTTTTTTCTTCTCCTGGCTTTAGATCAAAATAATTATCGCTCCATTTTCCATTATAACCTTTCATCGAGATGCAAATGTATTTTGCCATTTTCTGAGCTTTTACAATTACGTCATTTCCTTTTATTTCCCAGCTGATTTTTGGATCTTCTAATGCCAAATCTTTTGGATGTGTAAAATCGGTTTCTGGTTTTATGTCATCTCTGTAGGCTTCTTTTATAGCGTACCAAGCCGCTTTGGGCTGTCGGTTGTTGTAATCGGTAATGCTCCAGCTTGCTACAGGCCAGCAGTCGTTCAATTGCCAGACTAGAGTTCCCATATTATAAGGCGCTTTCGAACGATGAATCCCAACAATATTTTTGATTGAATAATAATGCAGACATTGGCTCAAGTAGGCATAATCTTCTAGATTCATCTTTTTAATCTTAGAGGCATCGATGAAATATTTACCTAAATAGGAATCTAATTTCTCAAAACCTTTGCCTGCCTTTAAATGTAATTTTAGTATATCTGAATATAAATGACGGTCTTCTGGAGAAGTAAAACTTTCAACTGTAGAATAATTCGGTAAAGACAGCATTCCGTATTCGCTCACAAAACGTCCTGTTTTTTTCTGAACGGCTTCAATATCTTCCAATCCCCACCAAATTCCCCAATAGTGGCTGTCTCCTTCAGTAATGCTTTTAGCTTTCGACCAATGGTGTAAAGGCGAAGAACTTAAATACGGACGTTTATCATCCACTTCTTTTACCCATTTTGGTATACTGTCATGAAATAAACGTGTATAATCTTTCCACAAACGAATTGAATCTTGTTTTGAAATTTTGAAACTTTTCATCCAGCCCCAATTTTTAAAGGCTTCATCAGATTCGTTGTTTCCACACCATAAAACAATACTCGGATGATGACGCAGCCTCTTAACCTGATACTGAACTTCTTTTTTTACATTATCAAAAAAAGCATCGTCTCCAGGAACCATTGTGCCCGCGAACATAAAATCCTGCCAGACATTTATGCCGTATTTATCGCATAAATCGTAGAAATAATCTTCTTCGTAAATTCCTCCGCCCCAAACACGAAGCATATTCATATTGGCTTCTTTGGCAGATAAAACTATTTTTTCATATTCTTTTTTATCTACTCTAGAAAGAAAAGCATCTGATGGAATATAATTGGCTCCTTTCATGTAAACAGGTTTTCCATCAATTTTAAAATAGAAAGATCTACCCAAACTATCTGGCTCTTGTATTAATTCAATCTTTCGATTTAAAACATAAGGTTTCTCGGGATTTTTTTCGTTGTAAGATTCCAATCTTGGCGTTTTCCATATTCCGCAGGTTGTAAATTTTGGTCCCCAATCCCAGCCAAAATGGTATTGTGCTTTACGTACATAAGCACGCGGATTGTCTGGAATTACAAATGGATAATCTTTTTTTGCCAGCGAGTCAACCACGTTTTGTGCCGATTGAAATACGATCCTCAAATCGTTGTTTCCTGATTTCAAGACTTTTTTAATCTCAACACGCCATTGACGAAACATATTATCGGCTTTTAAAACCAACTGATTGTTTACATAAACAGATGCATAAGTATCTAATCCGTCAAAAACTAAATCTGTATTTTTCTTTTTCAGCATATTTGCTGTAACCTGAAAAGTGGTTTTGTATTCCCAATTCTTGTGTCCTATCCATTGCAGTTTTTCTTCATTATCTCGGTAAAACGGATCTGGTATTAATTTGCTGTTTAGCAAATCTGTGTGAATTTCTCCCGGAACAGTCGCCGGATACCATTTTTGCGTTTTCTCTTCACGGTATGCCCAATTGTTTTTTAAATCAATTTGCTGTGAAAAGGCAATTGATGTAAAACCTACCCAAAATAGGCACATGAAACAGTGAAGTTTTTTTTGATAATTCATTTTATGGAATACTATATTAATACCTTCTAAAATTAGTAAAAAGGCAACTAATTTGGCAGTTTAGAGAAGGAAAGAAATGACCAAGTTTATTCCTTCTCTTTAGAATCTATTCTTTGTTAGTAACTCTAAAATACAACTAGAAATATCTTCTTTACCACTGCCTTATGCTTATTTTGGTTTTGATAGGAATCGTTTTAAATTCAAATAATGAAACAAATTCTTAAATATCGCTTTTTGAAATCTTTTAAATCCAGAAAGTAAATCCATCTTTTTCAGCAGAATCTCTCTTAGTTTGCTGCGAAAAAAAAGGTATTTGAATCTGCAAAGTAACTTCTCAAATTACTTGATTTTTAGATCAATTTATTATATGATTTTAAAAATAAGCCGGGTATGCTCATTACCCGACTTATCTTAACTAACCAACCACTTTAAAAATTATTTATCCCACCAGATTCTTGTGGTCATTAAATCTAAACCTTGACGTTGAATTGCTTCTTTATAATTAGCCTCGTTTGTAATAAGTTCGGACTGATCATAAATTAATCTTCTCGGGATTGTTCCTTTTGTGTCTCCTGTTGGATCATTCACAGGAACTAAAACTGGATAACCTGTTCTTCTGTATTCTGAGAATGCTTCAAAACCGTTGAATAATAAAACAATCCATTTTTGAGTAATAATCTGCTCGATTTTTTCTGCTTCTGTTCCTCCAGCTTTAAATGGATATGTAGTAATATAAGTGTTGTATTCTGCTGGTGAAACCAAAGGCACTTTATCTCCAAAAATTGCTAAAATATTCATAGCGCCTCTTACTCCATTTTCATAATACGTTTGAGCAGATCCGCCAACGTTCCATCCTTTTACTGCCGCTTCTGCCAATAAAAACTGAACCTCAGCATATGACATAATTAATGTTGGAGCATCTAAGCGCAATACTGTAGAAGTATTTGGGTCTGAGAAAAGCTTTTTATCTCCTCCCGGAAATTCTTTTGCATCATTTGCCAACCCTTGCTGACTTGCTGGGCTATTATCTCCTGTAGCTTCTAGTTTTGCATAAATTCGTAAACGCGGATCGTTTGTATTTTTCAATAAATCGATGAAAGTTTTACTGAATTTGATGTTAGATTCTCCTCCATTCAAATCATTTCTAACCCAAGAAGAGGTAATCGGATTCGTTTTAACTCCCGCAGGACCGGCATCATGTTTTAAAACCAAACTATCATCATTTGAAGTAAATACACCTTTAGCATAGGCTTTTTCTACAAATTCTTTTGCTTTTGCAGGATTTACTTTAGACAAACGCATTGCTACTCTTAACATTAAAGAGTTTGCCAATTTCTTCCATCTTGCAACATCACTTTGGTAATACAAATCGGCATTTCCAACAAAAGGTTTTCCAGCATCTAGTGCCGTTCCAGCCTCGTCTAATTCTTTTAAAAGATCGTTGTAAATAGCTTCTTGCGTATCATATTTCGGAGAAAAAATGTTTCCGTTATATCCTTTTCCTGCGTCAAAATAAGGAACTTCACCATAAGTATCTGTCAATTTTTGAAACAAGAAAACTTTCATGATTCTACAAGCCTGAATCATATTTGTATTCTCTGGCGTATCCTCTACTACAGATAATAATTGGAAAATCTGATTTAAACCTTTTCCGTAAGTTTCACCAAAAAGGGCAGCCGAATACTCCGAAGAATAGGTGTATTTTGAACCTGGTCCTCCAAGGGAAGAAAATTGCTGTACAATTTGTGCTGCGTATAAGTTATTTCCTCTTGTGTTAGAGAAATCCTGTCCGTCTACATAAATCTCTGCAAGTGTAAACATTGATTTTACAGCTGGATCTGTTAAGGCGTTCGGATTCTTATTCATTTCTTCGAATCCTTTATCGCATGAAGCCAATGTCAAAGCACCAACAATTGCGACACAAAATATTTTGATATATCTATTTTTCATCTTTTTTAGAATTAGAATTTGACATTAAGTGCAAAACCATAGTTTCTTGTCAAAGGCATAGAAGCTCTTTCCATACCTTGCGCATTACTGTTTGAGTAATTTGACTCTGGATCGATGTTTGGAACTTTGTCATAAATAGTCCATAAATTATGAGCTGAGAATGCTAAACTAACAGACTGAAATGGTGTTCTTTTTAAATATTCTTTTGGGAAATTATAAGCAAATGAAATTGCTCTAAGCTTAACAAAATCAGCATCATAAACAAAGTTTGATGTCACATCACTGTAGCTTCTCCAGTAATCGTATGCCGAAACTGTCGTGTTTACAGGATTTCCGTTAACATCTGTTCCGCTTACTGCTACACCACCTTCACGACCAGGAAGCGTAATTTCAGATAATCCATAACGTGTTCCTAACTGATTTGTAGCTGAATAGATTTCTCCTCCAAATTTAGCATCAACAAAAACAGAAAGAGTGAAATTTTTATAAGAGAAATCATTTGAAAGTCCCATAGATGTTGGCGCAACACCTTGTCCTGCAATGATTAAATTTCCTCTTAAGAATTTTCCATTTGTATCTAATACAATGTTGCCATTGGCATCTCTTAAATAATCGTATGCTTTAATAACTCCAAAAGGCTGTCCTTTTTCTAAAACTACATTAGCTCTTCCGTCTCTATTTCCTTCTAATGTTTTTGTTGTGATTTTATCAGAAAGATTTAAAACTTCACTATCGTTATAAGCAAAATTATAACCTACGTTCCAAGAGAAATTTTCTGTCTTAATTGCTTTTACATTAATAGCAAACTCCACCCCTTTATTTAAGATTTCTCCAACGTTGATTTTTGTAGTTCTATATCCTGAAGCTTGAGAAACATCGGCATCGGTAATATCATTCGTTGTTTTTTTGCTGTAGAAAGTCAAATCTGTACTTACTCTGTTGTTGAAAAATGTGTTTTCAAAACCAAACTCAATTGTGCTTACATTGTATGGTTTTAAAGTTCTGTTTGGAATTGTTTCTCCATTTACACCCAAAATTGGCTGTCCTAAAGAATCTGTCTGTCCGTCTGGCGTTGTATAAGTCAATGCTAAAGCATAAGCTTCTGGCAAAGCTCCTCCAACGTTACCCCAACCCGCTCTAATTTTACCATAAGAAATCCATTCAGGAAGACCGATAACTTCTGAGTAAATAAAACTTGAACTTACAGAAGGATAAAAAGTGCTATTATTTGACGGATCTAAAGTAGAGAACCAGTCTTCACGTCCTGTTAAACTCAAAAACAAGTAGTCTTTGTATCCCAAATCTGCTGAATAGAAAAGAGAGTTTACTTCACTTTCAGAGAATAATTTTTCAGTCTTATCTGGCTGTGTATTTCCGTAGAAATATTTGAACGGAACAATGAAGTTATTTCCTTTCATTTTAATACCGCTGTATCTGTTATGCTGACGGTTTGCCCCAATAAAAGCATCCAAAGAAAGGTCTTTAGCAATATCTCCCTTATAGCCTAAAAAACCAGAAGCATTTACTTCAGAACGCGTTTCAATTCTGTTTTCGATAGATCCACCTGGACTATAGTTTATTCCAGTAGGCTCAACTTCAGTATATTCATAATTAATATCATCAATACCAATAACAGCTTTAGCATAAATTTTATCTGTAATGTTATAATTTACTTTTGCAGATCCTATAAAACGTTTTCTAAGGTCGTCGTTTAAAGGAGATTTGGTAGCAAAATAAGGATTTGTATGATATACGTTTGCTCCTAAAAAGTCTTCCTCTCCACCGTTCGCGTCATAAGGATTGCTTAACCATCTAATATCTGTTCCCGGAGTCATGAAAGTTGTTGGGAAAGATGGGTTTCTCGGCGAATCATTTAAATACGGGCGGTTATGGCTTTTCTCAGAAATATACTGAGCATTACTTTCTATACTGATTCTTTTATTTGGAGCCGAATTTAAACTCAAAGCCACGTTGTTTCTACCAAAAGTAGTTTCTGGCAAAATAGATTCATCCTTTGTATTTCCAAAAGATAATCTAAAGTTTGTTGATTCATTTCCGCCAGAGATTGCTAAAGTATTACTGAAAGAATATCCAGTTCTGTAGAAATTCTCCACGTTATCTTTTCCGTAAGCTTGATAAGGTCTTGTTTTACCATCAAGTGACAATGAAGGTGTTCCGTCATATTTATCTCCCCATGCAAAATAGTACGAATCTCTAAGTTCCTGTAAATTGTTAAACCTAGTTGGCACACCACTCGCATCTGGAGCACCAGCACCATATTGATCTTGCCATTTTAAAAGGCTTGCAGGTGTATTAAAAGAAGAATTGGTACTAAAATCTACTCCTATTCCTGTTCCGTTTTTACCTTTTTTAGTTGTAATTAAGATAACACCATTTGATCCTCTGTACCCGTAAAGAGCAGAAGCAGCACTACCTTTAAGCACAGAGAGCGAAGCAATATCATCTGGATTGAAAGAAGACATACCATCTCCTTTATCAGCTCCACCCCACATTCCTGCATTTCCTTGCTGTGTATTGTCAATCGGGATTCCGTCTACCACATACAACGGCTGGTTCAATCCAGATGCAGAAGTTGCACCACGAATAACCACTCGGCTTGAACCTGATGGCCCTGTAACTGGAGCCGAAACGTTTACACCGGCAATTTTACCTTGCAAAGCATTTCCTAAATTGATTTCTTTATTTTTTGTCAGATCATCGCCTTTTAGTTCTCCTACAGCGTAACCTAAACTTTTCTTCTGTTTTTTAACTCCAAATGAAGTTACCACAACATCCTTTAATTCCTGAGTATTCTCGGCAAGTGTAACAGCAACTCTAGTTTCTTTTTCTTGTAATACAACTTGTTTTGACTGAAACCCTATAGAAGAAATATTAAGGGTAATTTTACCTTCTGGAACATTCATTTTAAATCGTCCTTCAGCATCTGTAACAGCGCTAAATGGTTTTCCTTGAACTTCGATTGATGCAGCAACAACTCCCTTGTTTTCTGCATCTGTAACTATGCCGGTTATTAATCGATTTTGCGCGGCAGCACTTAAACTGCTAAGCAATATCACTCCTAACACTGCTAATATTCGTCTCATAAGCTTTTTTGTTTGGTTATTGGTTTTGATTTCGTTTGTGTTTTGTTGTTACGTGTTTGTTTTAAATAATTAATAAAAATTGGTACTCTACTTTCAATTATAGCAACAAGAAGCCTTTGCAAGTCTTGCTGTTTTTGGTTTTTACTAAATCGTTTTAGTGAACGGGTTAAAAAAATTTTAAACTGATTCTCTTATTATTAAAGAGCCTTTTTTGAGAATTTTTTCAATTTTATAGTCTTCAAAGTTGGTCATCTGACTCATTAGCAATTGTATGGACTTCACCGCTATATCTTCTATTGGCTGAGCAATTACAGATATTGTGGGCGTATGCAGTTTAAAACTGTCGTGATCATCAAAACTGATCACCGAAATATCGTCTGGAATTTTATATTTTAAATATCTAAAAGCTTGTAATCCCGCAAGTCCGAGGTAATTTGCTAAAAAAAGAACGGCATCTATATCCTTATTTTTCTCAAAGAAATTTATAATGGCTTCTACTCTGCTTTGTTCGCTTGCATGATAATCTAAATGAAGCGTATAATTTTCGTTATAGATTCCTTCTTCTTTTAACGCTTCTACATATCCTTTTTCTCGCAATTTCATCTGAATCATTCCAGACTCATTATTTACAACAGCAATATTCTTTCTTCCTTTATCAATCAAAAATTTGGTGGCTGAGTAAGCTCCCTCGTGATTGTCCATTACCACGTGACTTACTTTTTGATTGGCAAAATATCTGTCGATTAGCACTACAGGTTTTTGCATTTTTAAAAGTTGACTGATTGTTTTTTCCAGATTTCGAGTCGGCGTAATAATAAAGCCTTCAACATTTGCCTGTAAAAGACTCTGCACCAATTCTTCCGAACGATTGTTATCGTCTCCTGTGCTGCAATAAAAAACTCTATAATTAATGTTTTTTGCTTCGTCTTCGATCACTCTTGCCAAATCAGCAAAGAACTGATTGGATATATCTTCTACAATAAGTCCGATTGATCTTGTTTTGCCTGTTCGCAGACTGCTCGCAATCATGCTTGGTTTATACTGCAATTTTTGCGCTACATCCTGAACTTTTTTAATCACCGACGGACTAATAGCCATTTTTTCGCCTTTTCCATTGATAACAAAAGACACAGTAGAAATAGAAACTTCTGCCTGTTTAGCAATATCTCTAATTGTAATCTTTTTCATCTAGTAAAAAATTTATTGTTGAATATTTTAGTACATCACAAATATATGTAAGCAAAACTTACAAAAACGTTTTAGTAAAATTTTTTTTCAATAAATCTCTTTTTTAACAACAAAATAAAGCGAAATATTCAGCAAATAAAGCATTTTGATTAGTTATTGTCATTTTGACTTTTAATATTGATTTTGTGATTTTTATAAAGATTAAATTCAGTTTTGTGGTATTTATTAATCATTTTTCAATGTTATTTTTCAAAAAAAAAGTTGAAAAAAAACTAAAATTCTGTAAAAAGACTTTTTGAGAAAAAACAAGAACAAAACCTCAGCTAACCAAAACCAAGATGTCCTACGTAAGAAAAAAATCACTATTTTTAACTAACTTCATTTTTGCATTATGACCGATAAATCACAACTCTTAAGTTCCATCTTCAGGCATCTTGACGGCTTGGTTACTGCTCCTGTAGCAGTCGCACTTAAAAATAAGTCTGTATTAGAATTTATATTAAATAAAAAACAGACCTCGATAGCTGAACTTACTGCTGCTTTTAATGCTAACGAAGGATATCTGAACGTTGCTTTGAGAGTTTTGGCTTCTCAAGGATTTTTAGAATATGAAATTGATAATAAAACGCAGGTAATCACAATTGCTGTAAATGAGAAAACTGAAACCGCTTTTTCGCTGTTTCACCTCTACGAAGATGTTGTCGAATTACTTCAGTTATCTATACATTTTCATCCTCGTTTGTTTGAAGATACGCCGTTTGAAAAGCTCAATACTATTTTTGAAAAATATAAAAAAAGATACGGAATTGAGTCTTCCAGCCACCCTTTGACCAAGAACATTCAAGAGCAAATTCTAAAACATATTGAAGGTTACCTCATCGGGCCAACTATTGTTCGATTGGCGATGAACGGAATGTTTCACAAGTATTTTATGGAAACTTCTTTTAGACCCGAAGAGTTTCATAAATCACCCGAAAATTTTAAAAAGATATTAGACTTTTTTGTGCATTTGGGCTGGTTTCTAGAAAAAAAAGGAAATTATCAATTTACAGAAGCCGGTTTATTTTTTGCTAAAAGAGCCAGCGCATATGGTGTTACGGTTTCTTACCTTCCGACATTTGCCAAAATTGAAGAATTAATTTTTGGCAATCCAGACGCTTTAAGAACTGCAGAAGGCAAAAACGAAATTCATGTCGATCGCGAAATGAATGTTTGGGGAAGCGGTGGCGCGCACGATACTTATTTTAAAGTGGTTGATGAAATTCTTATTAAACTTTTTAATCTTCCTATCGAAGAACAGCCTAAAGGAATTCTAGATATGGGATGCGGAAATGGCGCTTTTCTACAGCATATTTTTGAAGTAATCGACAGGCAAACTTTACGCGGAAAAATGCTCGATGAATATCCGTTATTTTTAGTCGGTGCCGATTACAATCAGACGGCGCTGAAAGTAACAAGAGCCAATCTTATCAATGCAGACATTTGGGCAAAAGTAATTTGGGGCGATATCGGGCGTCCTGATTTACTGGCAGATGATCTGAAAGAAAACTATAATATTGATTTGAAAGATCTTCTAAATGTGAGGACTTTTCTCGATCATAATAGAATTTGGCAAGATCCGAAGCATAGTAACAAAAACAGAGTCAGTACCTCAACAGGTGCATTTGCTTACAGAGGAAAAAGAATTAGCAATAATCTGGTTGAAGATAATCTTTTGGAACATTTGCAAAAGTGGTCACCTTACGTACACAAATTTGGTCTGCTACTCATTGAACTTCATACTATAAACCCGAAACTTACGGCCAGTAATTTAGGTCGAACTGCAGCAACAGCTTATGATGCCACTCATGGTTTTTCGGATCAATATATTGTTGAAATTGACGTTTTTAATGCCATTGCCGCAGAAGCCGGATTATTTCCCGATCAATCCATTTTTAAGAGATTTCCTGATGCCGATACGGCAACGGTTAGTATTAATTTGTTGAAAGGAAAATAAATAAAATGTGAAATGCAGAATGTGAAATGTGAAAAGTAGGTAAACGATATTTTTTACCCCGCTGGGATTTTTGCAGAAACATTTTCAAGCTCTGGAAGAGCGAAATATTTATAGTTTTAGATAAAAGCAAAAAGGAGCTCCCTTTTTGGAAGCTCCTTTAATTTGAATTTATTTAAGAAATTATTTCTTTCCAATCAACTCCATAATCTTGTCGTAAATTGCTGTATTCTGATAAACTCCCATGAATTTTTCAGATCCTGGTCCATAAGCAAAAACAGGAACTGGAATTGCCGTATGATCGTTCGTGCTGAAACTTCCATGAACATATCCTTTTTCAATACTTCCATCAATTAATGATAATCCTCCCGTTTCGTGATCTGCGGTTACAATTAAAAGCGTTTCTGGATTTTTATCTACAAATTCCATTGCTTGGCCAACCAATTTGTCAAAATCAAGCATTTCTCTCACTACATATTCGACATTATTCTGGTGTCCGCCATAATCAATTTGAGCGCCTTCGGCCATAATAAAAAACGGAGTCTTTGTTTTTGAAAAAGTGTTGGTCGCTTTCGCTAAAGATTTCGTTAGAAAATCTCCTCTTCCATTTTTTATAGAAACTACCGCTGCGTCTTCTAAAACAACAAATTTGCTGTTTTTAATCGTATCTAAACTCGAGAATTTATCTGAGAAAGTGTATCCTTTTTCGATTAAAGTTTTAGACAAATCTTTGCCATCTTTTCTAGAAATAAATTCTTTCTGTCCTCCTCCAATTAAAATATCTGAAGGATTCGAAAGAAAATCGTTTGCAATTGGTTCACTTAAACTTCTTTCTGGCTGATGCGCATAAAACGCAGCTGGGGTGGCATCAGTAATATTTCCAGCAGAAATAATTGCCGTTTTATAGTTTTTCTTTGCCAATTGTTCTGCAATCGTCTGCAGCGGTTTTCCTTGTTCATCGACACTTATAAAACGGTTATTGGTTTTATGTCCTGTTGCCATTGCCGTTGCTCCTGCGGCAGAATCTGTAATATAACTATCTGAAGCTTTTGTGATCGAAAATCCTTGTGTAGGAATGTTAAATAAACTCAATTGCCCTTTGTTTGCTGTATAACCAGAATAGATTTGCGTTAACCCCATTCCGTCTCCAATTAAAAGAATAACATTTTTTGGACGTTTACTCTTGAAAACATTTTTAGGAACATAAGCTTGATGAAATTCTGTATTCTGATAAAATGTAGTTTTAATGCTATTAATAAATTGAGTCAATTCGGCTACTTTATCCGTTCCGATGAAATCAACTTTTAAATTCATCAAAGTCATATACGTATTCACGTTATCTTGCGTAGCCCAAAATCTTATCTTTTTGTTTTGATCGTGGACTCTTTTGATAATTGCCTGAATGTTTTCAGCATCTGGCTGCGTCAAAACACCTTTTCCGTTCCAAACTGTGATTTCATGCAAATCTTCGCTAATCATTTCAACTCTCGCCAATTGATCTGGAGTATAATTTTCATTCAATCTTCCATCAAAATAAATAAAATCTGGATACGTTGCCCAAAGCGATGGCAAAGGTCTGTTTCCAGAAATAACCACTTTTATATTTTTATTCGAAATGATATCTGGAAAAGTCTTTAGTTGCTGTGTAATTGCTTTCAAAGTCGAATCGGCATCTGACTTAATATCAATCATTAAAACCAAAGGCTTATTGCTCGGATACGCTTTTCCTTCCAATGTTTTTAATTTGTTAGAAAGCGGTTCCAAATACATGCTTTTAAGTGTATTGTGAGAAGCAATTTCTTTGGAAGTGTGTGCCACAAATAATTCGTTATTCACTAAAAAAACATCGGCTTCAATAACGCCAGTTTCGTTAGAATAAGCTCCGTAGAATGGCAACTTACTTTCGTAATCGTTATGCGAATGAATGTTAGACGAACTGTATTCCTGCGCTTGCGCGAAGAGGCAAAATTGAAGGCAAAAAAGGGTGATTATTTTTTTCATCGAAAATGATTTAAATTCTTTTAAAGCTGTAGGTAACTTTATTAGAAATGTTTTTTTGTAATTTATTTTTAACACATAGAAACATAGCTTTTCTTCATGTGTAAAGGCGTTTCACTTGTTTAAATGCACATAGTAAAAAGTAATCTTGTCATTCCTCGAAATGACAAACTTTACTGTTTTTTTTACAACTGCAGTCTCCTGAATAAGACTGCAGTATAAAAAACTAAAAAAACACAATGAAATTAACGTATTACCAGCCTTGGTTTTGAGTCAAAGCTCCTTTACTTACTGCGATTTCATCTGGCGGAATTGGCCAAACGTGATGAATCGCTGGATTGAAATTACGAGCAGGATAAATTACGCTTCCATTGTAATGGTGCAATGGTTTTGCGTATGTTTCTTTTGCATCTCCCCAACGCACTAAATCGAAATGGCGATCTGTCCATTCTCCTGCCAACTCGCATCTTCTTTCTCTTTTTAAATCTACCATTGTCGCACCAGCAATATCTGTAAGACCTGCGCGGTGGCGAATCATATTGATTTCTGTATCTGCGTTTTGCCCTTTCATTAATTTCGCTTCCGCTAACATCAAAATGACATCTGCATAACGTAAAAGAGGCACATTTAAAGCTGTTGAAGGTTTGTCTCCGTTTGCATTTACATAACGAATATCTACTCCGCCCGAAGTTGTTTTTGGATAACTGAATGGCTCCATATATTTCTTAAACTGATAACCTGTTCTGTTACTTGAACTTACTACGTGATTTCCTTCGTTAAAAGTTACTGTTTCTCCGAAATAAACAAATTTGTCTCCTTTTTGTAAAATCGTAGCGCTGCGTCTTTTATCATTAGCTACGTAAGTATCAAATAATTCTTTTGTCGGATAAAAATTTCCCCATCCGTTGTAAACTCCCCAACCTTTATCTTCTAAACAAACTCCAGGAAAAATAGAACCTAAAGAAGTGTTTTCTGCGCTTGAAGTTACCGACCAAATATATTCTGAAGACCAGTTGTTACTGATTTTAAAGACATCTTCAAAATTGTCTAATAATTTGTGCTTTCCGCTAGCCACGATCATGTTTGCATATTTGATGGCGTTATCCCAATCTTTTGCATACAAATACGTACGAACCAAATAAGCCCAAGCTGCAGTTTTGTGCGCGCGTCCGTAATTGTCTGGCGTAAGCTGATCAAAATACGGTAGCAAATCTGCCGCTTTGATTAAATCTGCTTCAATATAAGCGTAATTTTCGGCTACATTTTTAGCACGAGGCACAAAAACATTTGTTGGATCTTCTCTATCTTGAATCGGAATTCCGGCACGATCGTCTCCATAGTGGTACGCTAATTCTAAATGCATTACAGCATGGTTAAAATAAGCTTCTCCCAACATTCCGTTTCTTGTACTTTCGTCTAATGCAATCTTTGGAATATTGCGAATCACGTCGTTACAACGTTTCATGATTTCGTAGTGAATTCTCCAAATATCTTTAGTATCCGATTCTGATCCGTCTACAATAAAATTTTTGATTCTTTCTGCATTTTGTCTCGGTTTTGTTCCAATATCATCGCTGGCATTATTTAGCCAAAAGAAACCACGACCGTACATATTATCATCAGAATATAAAGCATAAATTGCATTTACTCCTGCTTTTGCATCTGCTGGCGTTTTCCAGAAATTTCCGCTTGACGGAGCTCCTTGTGGCACAACATCAAGTTCGCTTTCGCAAGCCGAAGTGCTTACCAAAAGCACGAAACTCAATAATAAAAGACTTATTTTTTTCATTTTAATTGTTTTTTATTTTTTAAAAAGTTGCGTTAACACCTGTCATGTAAATACGAGAAAGCGGATAACGTCCCAAATCCATTCCGAAGTTTTTAAGACCAACTTCAGGATCCATTCCAGAATATTTCGTGATTGTAAATAAGTTTTGTCCAGAAATAAAGAATCTCAATTTTGCTTTTCCGTTCAGCCAGCTTTCTTTAATCGTATACCCAATCGAAACGTTTTTCAGTCTTAAGAAAGAAGCGTCTTCAATGTATAAATCAGAAATACGTCCAAAGTTGTTATTGTTATCTGTTGAGGAAAGAACCGGAACATTGGTATTCGTGTTTGTTGGCGACCAAGCCTCTTTAGATTCAGACAATAAATTGTAACCTGGGAAAGAAGCATTTAAACCGGTATGTTTTACTGCATTGAAAACGCTATTTCCTGCAGCTCCGCTGAAAAAGACATTCATATCAAATCCTTTATATCTGAAATTGGCATTCAAACTATACGTTGTTTTTGGGAAAGGGCTTCCTAAAACTACTCTATCACTATTGTTGATTACGCCATCTCCATTTTCATCTTTAAATTTAATATCTCCAGCAACTGCATTTGGCTGATACATTACGCCATCTTTATTTACAAAAGCTTTTACCTCATCATTGCTTTGGAATAATCCATCGGTAGCATATCCGTAGAAGGCTCCAACTGGGCTTCCTACTTGGTAAATATTCGCCAATGGCAAACTACGAACTCTGCTTAAGCCAAGTGGTTCTAATGAATTTAAATCGTCTTTAATAGAAACAATTCTATTGCTTAAGAATCCAGCGTTTGCCGTAACATCAAATTTAAATTCTCCGCGAGTTTTTTGGTAGGTTAAACTCACCTCGATTCCTTTGTTTTCAACATCTCCCGAGTTAACGATTCTTCCTTGTGGCGTTCCCGAAACTCCTGGCAATTGGTCACGAACCAACATGTCTTTGTTTTTCTTTACATAAGCATCAACAGATCCTACTAAACTATTATTTAGCATAGTGAAGTCTAAACCAATATTGGTCTGCTCAGAGCTTTCCCATTTTAAATTCGGATTTGATAATTCGCTTTCAGCATAACCATAATTAATTGATGGTACAGCTCCAATTAAAGCCTGAGTTTGTACCAATGGCACGCTAAATTGGTATGGTCCAAGGTTTCCTAAGTTTCCAATTTGTCCCCAGCTTGCGCGAAGTTTTAAGTTGCTGATAATTGGCTCAATACCTTTCATAAAATTTTCTTCAGAAATTAACCAACCTGCAGAAACTGAAGGATAAACCTTCCAACGATTATTTTCTAATAATTTTGAAGTTCCGTCACGACGAACAATTCCAGAGATTAAATATTTCTGACTGAAATCGTAATTAATTCTTCCTACATAAGAAGAAATAATTTCATCTGATCTTCCTGCAGCCGTCTGCTGAATCAATTTTGCATTCAATAAATAACGCTGCGATGGATCTTCGTTATCAAAACCAGTTCCTTCAACAGTATAAAAATCTCTTTTAGTTTCTTGATACGTATATCCAGCCAGAGCTTTCATATTATGTTTTCCAAATGATTTCTCATAAGAAATAGTCTGTTCGCTCAATAAATCTGTAGTTGTTATATTTTTCAGCGTCAATCTGTTGAAATCGAAGATCTTTCCTGGCTCCGTAACTTTTACTGTAAAGTCTGATGCATTATCTTGAATTCTAGTATAACCCCAGTTCGATTTTACTTTTAACCCTGGAACAATTTCCCATTCTGCATACGGATTGATCAAAATGGTAGAAATTGGATTTTTATTGTCTAATCTTTTCAAATACGCTACCGGATTGATAACGTCTCCGTAAGAACCAATATATTTTTCTGGCACACCACCAAATTGGCCTGAACCATCTTCTCTGTAAATCGTTGCGTTTGGCGGATACAAAATTGCTGCTTGAATTGCTCCTGTATACGAACTTGACGTATTAGCAGTCTGACCATCAGTTAAGGAGTACGAAATATTTTCTCCAATTGTGAAATTATCAGCCAATTTAAAAGAAGAATTTGCTCTTACTGTATAACGTTCTCCATACGTATTTAACAAAATACCTTCGTTTTTTCTATAACTTCCAGAAAGAAAGAAATTAGATTTTTCTGTTTTTCCGTTTACCGAAAGCGATAGATCTTGAATTTCTCCTGTACGGAAAATTTCATCCATCCAGTTTGTTTTTGTTGTTCTTGCAGTTGGTTCAAATGCAGGATCGAAAGCAGGAATTCTAGGCAAACCTGCATTATCTCTTGCAAGATTCATAGCATCAGCATATTCTGCAGCGTTTAAAACCTCTAGTTTTTTGGCTACATTCTGAAAACCTCCTTGGTAGTTTACATTTACATTAATTTTATCTGAAACTCCTTTTTTAGAAGTAATTAAAATTACCCCACCAGAAGCTCTCGCACCGTAGATTGCTGCAGAAGCCGCATCTTTTAAAACGTTTATCGATGCTATATCATTTGGATTTATGGTATTTAAAGAACCGCTGTAAATAATTCCGTCCAAAACAATTAGAGGCGTTTCAGCATTCAAAGATCCAATACCACGAATGTTAATTGTTGGCGATGCTGTAGGATCTCCACCATCATTGATTACGGTAACTCCGGCCACTGTTCCTTGCAATAATTCGGCAGCATTGTTGTACGTTCTGCTTGAAGTTTCTTTCATAGAAACAGAACCAACAGCTCCTAAAACTTCATTTTTTTTCACGCTTCCGTACCCCATTACCACAACTTCCTGAAGCTGTTTTACATCGGCAGCCAATTTTACATTAATAGTTTGCGTACCCGTAACTTTTACTTCTTGCGTTACATATCCAACGTAAGAAAAAATAAGCGTTGCTTCAGAAGCGTTTACTTCCAATTTAAAAGTTCCGTCAAAATCTGTTGCTGTTGCGGCATCCGAACCTTTGTCTTTAATCCCGACACCTGGCAAAGGCATATTATCGTCTCCTGCTATAACAGTTCCCGAAACAATAATTTTATTTTGGTCTGCCGAAGCAACTTTCTGATTTTTCTTGATTACGACATTGTTGCTAACAATCTCATATCTAAGCACATTACCGCAAATTTTATCCAACGCCTGTTCTAGCGTTACATTATTCAGTTTTAAACTTAATTTCTGATTGGCATTTACTTGGCTGCTTTCGTACATAAAATGCACATCAACCTGATTTTCAATTTTTTGAAATATATTTTTTATACTCTCATTGTCAACTTTTAAAGTCACTCTTTTGTTAATGTCAACATTCCCGGCTTTTACTGTTAGTGCAGCAAAAAACAAAGTCATAAACAGGAATAATTTTGCTCCTATTGTCCTTATGCTCTGCCATTTTGCGGCATACCGCATTTGTTTTTCATTCATAGTTTTTAGATTTAGTGTAATTGTTTTGTTTATTAGTTTGCTACGTAGTTTTATTTTTATTGTTTAAAGAATTACTCGATTTTGTAAACCCCTGAGTCCATTTTGTATTGAGCATTGATGATATTGCACACCAATCCAATTACCTGATCGGCAGGCAGTTCTTTAAAATAGGCACTAATCTTTAAATCGTTTAAATTCTTGTTTTTGACTTCAATCGCAACATTGTAATTACGATTGATTGTGGCTACAACTTCAGAAAGAGGTGTTTCTTCAAAAACCATAATATTTTTTCGCCACAGCGAAATAGTATTTACTGGAACATCTTTAAAAGCTTGAAGCTTGTTGTTTTGCGATTTAAAAATCACTTTCTGTCCTGGAGTTACGTACACATTTTCTTCTGTAACAGTCGATTTCACGTTTACTCTCCCTGTTGCAACCGAAACTTCTTGTGTCGTTTGATCTGGATACGCTTGAACATTAAAACTGGTTCCGAGAACTTTGGTATCCATTTTATTGGTATGAATAATAAAAGGATGCTTTTTGTCTTTGGCTACATCAAAGAAAGCTTCGCCGCTTAAGTACACTTCTCTAGTATCTCCTTTAAATTCTTTTGGATATTTAAGTACACTTCCTGCATTTAACCAGATTTGTGTTCCATCACTTAATTCTATTTTAGCATGCTCTCCTAGTTTTACTGCAAATTGTTTGCTTTCGACTGCATTTGATGTTTGATAAAAAAACACCGATAATCCGATTAACAAAACCAATGAAGCCGCAATAGCCCAGTTTTTGTATGGAAGGGCAATAACTTTATGAGCATTCTTTATTTGTCTTAATTCCTTTTTAAGTTTGGAACGGTCTGATTGAACCATTTCCATATTATCAAAAAAATCATCTGTACGATCGTACCATTTATTCCACATTTCTTGTCCTTTCGGAGAATACTTTCCTTCTAAAAAATTTTTGATTTCGTTATTTGAATTTTCAGGCATTATAATTTCTTTATGTCTTTAATAGTATGTCTTGGGAATTGTAATTTTAGGTAGGCGCAAAAGGTTACGCTTCTGTTAAGAAAAAAGCTGAGTTCTTAATCTGAAGTTCACTTTTAATTGAATTCGCCCAAATAAGTTCGCATGAACTTCAGCGAATATGTAATATGGTATTTTACGGTTTCGATTGAGACGTTTAATTCTTCGGCGATTTCTTTATTGGTGTAATGTTTTACGCGGCTAAGAATGAAAACCTCTTTTGATTTTTTAGGAAGTAATGATGCCGCTTCATCAACCGCTTTTTTCAACTCGTCATAATAAATAGAATCCTCGATCGCATTATAACTGGTTTGCGAAACGGTATTTTTATCTAAAACTTCCTGAATGTATTGGTCGGTAACTTCGTGCGATTTGATGTAATCTAAAGTCATATAACGAACCGAAGTGTAGATGTATGCCGCAAAACTTTTCTGGATCACAATTGTTTTGCGTCTTTCCCAAATAGTGGTAAAAACTTCCTGCACAATTTCTTCTGAAATGGCAATCGATTTCATTCGGAGATATACGAATCGAACTAACAGATCTCGATATCTAAAATAAAGTTCATCAAAAGCTTTATCCTTGCCCGATTTTAATAATTCGACAAGTTCTTCATCTGTAAACTTCTTATACATGATTCATTATTTTATGATTAATCAAATGAAAAGCGTGAGCCAAAACACTTTTTCTGATTTTGTTTTGATAATGATCCTGCTGTTTAAAAATTGGCATATACAAAGTATTGGGTTCTTCTTATATGTCTCCAAAATTAAACCTAGGGGTAGGTTGATTAGGTTACGTTTACATTAATAAACCCCCTATAAAACGAAACATATTATTAACATTTGAAGTCGAAAATTAGCCACGAAATAAAGCTTTACAGCATTTGGAGCAAAAACTCAGAAACTTTGTCTGAGATAAACAGTCTTTCTCTTATAAAAAGCAGAATTGGAGCGAAAAAGTGCTTAACAAATAATTAATAGGAATGCCTTAAAATGAGTTTTATTCTATTGAAAATTCTTTTCAAAAAAATGAATGAAGAGAATAAAATTTTTATGTTCACAACTATTTTAACACCTCATGTAAAAAGCATCTAATTTTTTCTAAATTAGTCTGACATTTTTTATTTTCGATCAGCAAAAATAAATCCGAACTATGATTAAAAAACTACTCCTGATTTTATGTCTTTTCCTTTCTGCGAATACAATTTTATCCCAAACAAATTGGGAATTATTAAATCCTAAGCCAACTGTCAACACAGGAAAAAAAGTAAAATTTGTATCCTCAACCGTCGGCTACATACTTACATCTGACGAATTACTACAAACCGAGGATGCAGGTAATTCTTGGAAAAAAAAGCTTACACTTACCGCCTCAAGCAATGATATAAACTTTTTTAATAATCTTGGATTTATTGTTGGTGACCTTGGATATGTCTTAAAAACAGCAGACTCAGGAAATTCATGGACAAAAATTTCAACGGGTTTCAATGTTTCTTTCAATACCGTTAATGTAATTAATAACACTACCATCATACTATCAAGTTCTAATAGTATTGTTAAATCTACTGATGGTGGAATTACTTGGACGAGCTTAAGCATTCCTAATGCGGATGTGAATAAAACTTTTTTTAATTCTGAATTAATCGGACATGCTGCATGTAAAAACGGAAGAATGTTAAAAACCATTGATGGCGGACAAAACTGGTATGTTACCCAAAGTACAAATGTTTTTCCCTCAGATTTTTTCACCGTTTATTTTATCAACGAAAAAGTTGGTTTTTCATCACAGCAACATAGCAAAGTGTTTAAAACAACTGATGGAGGAGAAACATGGATTGAAATTACAGGAATTAGTCAGGCCATTTATGATTTCTATTTTTTAAATGAAAATATAGGCTTTGTAACAGGAGATAGTGGTGCAACATTTAGAACAGAAAATGGTGGAATTACATGGAGTCAGATATTTTTTCAGAAAGGATACATTTACAATACCTCGATGTATGGAATTTACTTTGAAAATAGCGATATCGGTTATGCAACTGGTGCCAGAGGTAGAATAATCAAAACGGTAGATGGCGGCAAAACCTGGAAAGAAAATTCTTTCACTTATAACCTTATCAAAAAAATTCAAATGTTTAATGATGGAACTGGATACTTTGAAACAGGTCAGATTTTTTATAAGACAGTCGATAACGGAAATTCTTGGTCACAAGTTGGAAGTGTAAAACATTATGAATATTGCAGTGGTTTTTACTTTGTTAACAAAAATGTAGGGTATTCTATCGGAGGAGGAACAACCAGCATTTCCGGAGACGTTTACAAAACTATTGATGGTGGACTTACTTGGAATAAACTAAGCATTTCTGTAGACGAAGGATTGAGTTCTGTTTTTTTTACAGATGAAAATACAGGTTTCATTTCTGGAGGCTTTAATAGAAAAATAGCATTAAAAACCATTGATGGCGGAATTACATGGAGTCAGGTTTCTAATAACGAATATGGTAAAATTCAGTTTGTTAATAGTCAGATCGGGTACGGAAACAGGATAGGTTATTCTACTGGATTTATGTACAAGACAACAGATGGAGGAAATACATGGAAGCAAAGTATAGAAGTAGAAGATGATATTGTAGATTTTGACTTTGTTGATGCAGACAATGGCTACTTTACAGGTGACCAAGGATTATTATATAAGACGAATGATGGTGGAAAAACATGGAAAAAACTAACTCTTCCTTTTGCATATTACACCATCATTAAATTTTACTCAAAAAACGTAGGTTATGTGGCAGAGGATTACGGAAAAATATATAAAACCGTTAATGGAGGGGAAAGCTGGGAACTATTAACTACCCAATTCGGAATCAGATCAATAGAAATTGCATCAGATAAAATTTTTAGGAGTGGTGAAAATGGAAGACTTTACAGAAGTGATGTAGAATATGATGATGTTTCTTTAGAGACATTAACTCCTGTTGTAAAAAATTCAATTGTTACTTTAAATGGAAATGTTACATCAAATAAAGGGGAAATTTCCAATATCCGTTTTGAATACTATAATGCTGATTATTCCTCTTACAAAATAATGAATGCAATACCAGAAAAAGTAGATGCAAATGAGTCGTTAAATGTATTCGCAGATATAACAAATTTTGCTCCTAATACAACATATTATTTTAGAATATTAGCAGACTACAACTCAAAAACTTACACTAGTAAAATTTTAAGTTTTACTACTTTGCCTAATTACACTATTACAGATTTATATCCTAACTGCACAACAAATTCAGCTCAACTTACTGCAGAAATTACTTCAAATTATAACGATATAAGTTCTATAGAATTTCAATATGGACTACAAAATAATGTTTTAGATAAAACAATTAGCGCCAATCCATCATTAGTCCATAAAGAATCAACAGAAAGCATTACGGGCAACCTAACTGATTTAAAACCCAATACAGCCTATTTTTACAGAATAAAAGCCAAACATCAAGGAGAAGTTATTTACGGAAATACCGTGTCTTTTACAACAAAACCTGAATATACATTCTTTTTGTATGGTCCTTATATACAAGAGAACACAGTTACTTTTACCAGTTATATTACTGCCAATACTTACGATATTACCGATCTTGTTCTTGAATATGGAACATTGAATTATGAAAAAAACGTACCTCTAAGTTTATCTAAAATTACAGCCAATAGTACAGAAACTGTAACTGCACAAATCTCAAATTTAGATCCAAATTCGTTCTATTATTTTAGACTAAAAGGCAATTATAATGGCAATACTATTTATAGTAATGAGGCTGTATTTAACATATCTGGTAAAGTTATAATGGCATCTGGAAAAATAGAGAACAAAAATGAATCGATAGTTTTAAAGGGGTTGGTAAATAGCAACGGATATTATTTAACAAATATACAATTTGAATATGGTCTTACGGATAGTTTTGGTAATTCAATTGCTACAAATCCATCCTTTATTTATGGAAACGGAACAACTATAGTGACCTCTTCTATTAATAATCCACTTCCAAACCAAACTTATTATTATAGAATAGTAGCAAATCAATATGGCACTAAAATTTACTCAGACACTTATCAATATAAAACTTCATCTTTAAATGTTGGTGATTTCTCTAATCAGAAAAATATAATTATTTATCCTAATCCTGTAGCTGACTTTTTAACCATAAAACTCAATAATGAAGAAAAAATAGATACTCTCGAAATGTACAATTTAAATGGTCAAAAAGTAATACTCAAAAACAAAGTCGTAAATCCTGATGACATTAAAATTGATGTTCGTCATTTTACAAAAGGTTTATATATACTCAAATTAAACTTTGAAAATAATAAAGTTTCTTATAAAAAAATAATTGTGAATTGATATGAGAAAAATGCTAGAGTATTACTAGGCTTTCATAATTATTTGATCCGCACTAAAAACTCCAAAAGTCAGATTTTGGAGTTTTTTTTTATAATATTCTTGCATGCTTTTTCAAAAATAGCTTCTAAAAAATTGGCGAACTCATAAAAAAACAAATCCAAAAATAGTTGACAAAAGCAACTAATTTTATATATTTGTACCTCAACAATACAATATCAAATCATGACTAGTACGACTTCAAAAATTAGAAGTTTCAATAGATTTTATACTGCGCATTTAGATATTTTAAGTCAGCATTATTTAGACAGCGAATATTCTTTGACTGAAATACGAATCCTTTATGAAATCAGCGAAAGCAAAACTATAACAGCTCAAAAAATCACTGAAATTTTAAATCTGGATAAAGGATATTTAAGCCGAATTTTAAAACGTTTTTTAAAGGAAAATTTAATTGTGAAAATCGCTTCAGAAGAAGACAAACGCGCTTTAAACATTAAACTGACCGATTCTGGCAATGAATTATTAAGTGTTTTAAATACTAAATCTGAAAACAAGATTGAAGGTAAAATTGAGAATCTGAATTCTTCGCAAAAAGAAATTTTGGTTGATGCAATGAAAACGGTTAGAAACCTGCTGACAGAAAATAAAATAGCTCGAGAAGCTATTACGTATCGTCATGAAATTACGCCTGGAGATGTTGGCTATATTATTCATTTACACGGCACGATTTATTGCAAAGAATACAATTTTTCGACCGATTTTGAAAAGTATGTCATCAAGACTTTTTACGATTTCTTAGAAAAATATTCCCCAGAAAATGACCGAATTTGGATGGCCGAATACAACAACAAAATTGTAGGTTGTGTTGCAATCGTACATCAATCCAACGAAGAAGCGCAATTGAGATGGTTTCTTCTAGATCCTGCTTTTAGAGGTCTCGGAATTGGCAAAAGATTATTGACTGATGCTGTAGATTTTTGTAAAGAAAAGAAATTTAAAAATGTTTTTCTGCTTACCACAAACATGCAAGACAAAGCGCTTCAAATGTATAAAATGATGGGATTCGAGCTCACAAAATCGGAACAAGTTCAGGAATGGGGAAAAACGTTTTATGAGGAGCGATATGATTTGAAATTTTCTATCTGATTAAGCAAACAGATTTTAAAAAAACATAAAGGCTTTAGCCAAACTTTTAAGTTTTGACTAAAGTCTTATTTTATTTGATAATCTCTTAAAACGGTTTGAAAACTTTTACTTGCAATTTACATCATCGTATTAATACGTATGCTTGCTTTTATTAATGCCAAAGCAGATATTTTTGAAATATGAATGTCTTTTGGCTGATGATGTGAATTCTGACTTACCAATTTTACATACTCCTGCCCTTGTTCAGACTTTTGAACATATTTTACGGTAATGTATTCTTCCCAATCATTTAGTTTTACACTTAAAAGGTACATTTCGCCAAAAAAGATATTTTCAAATTCTGTTTCCTTATACAATATAATATCTCCTGATTTCAATAAAGGATACATGCTGTCTCCTGTTACAGAAATTGCTCCATCACATTTTGGAAGATTTGGAATTTTTATTGTATCCAAAATTCTTTGCGGTTCACCGCTGCTAAAGAGTTCTCTTAAACCTGCAACGGCCTCCAAATCATACAACGGTATCTCTTGATTTGCATGAAGCGTATCAACTGTTTTTCTATCACTATTCATAACTACAACGCTAGTATTTTCTTCTTTAATCATAGGCCCGTTTCCTGTTAATAGCCACTCTGAATTGAGGTCTGGATAATAGTGTAATATTTTACACGCCTTATCGGTTCCCATATTACTACTATTATCTAAAAACTTATTAGAAAATCCTAAATCATTACAAAACTTATACTTAGTAATCCCTTTATAATCAAGATATTCCCGCACTCTTTCCGTTGACCCCATAAAAAGATGTATTATTTTACGTTAAAAATTTGTTTTAATGTATTATTTTACATTATATTTGCAAAGTAAAGAAAAATAAAATTGAAAAACAATAGGTTAAGCCAGAAAATATTAAGCAACAAAAAAATGAAGCAATTTTAAATTACACACAAATAACTGATTTACAAATAATAAATAATAAAAATTCGCAAAAAGAAAAATACTACCCTAAAATACAAAAAGAATGGAAAATACTACGAATCTAAAAATAGTTCTTTTATAAATAATCTGAAAACAAGAAAATATCATTAAATCTTAATCCAAATTGAAATGGGAACAAATCAAATCAAAGAAAAAATTCGGGAACTGGAAAATTGGCTGATTGAAAATCCAAATAGTCCCGAAAGAAGTTTAATCGAATCTGACATTAAAAAATTAAAAAATCAATTAGAAGAAAAATTATGAATAAAACACAAATCGAAGAACGTATCGCATTATTGTATCTGGCACTTCAATATTGCACAGAAAGAAACAAAACTTTTACAGCTGGAGAAAGAATCTGCATTAATCAGGAACGTTTTCAATGGATGCATATTCTGGATGATGAAACAGCGTCTCCCCGTCCTGTTACGCCAAATATTGAAAGTAAAATAAAAGAGGTTTCGAAACTTGCTTTGCACCATAATTTCAAACCTTATTATGCAGATCCATTTAAAGAAGAAATATTAATTTACTAAAAGCCCATTATTATGAACACTACAACTGCAAACAATTTTAAACCTGTTATGGACTTAACTCAATTTTCTGCCCAACAATTAAAAGAAGCGCTTCAACGAGTTGAAAACAAGAAGAATGAAGAAAGAGATGCTTATAAAAAACTAGTAGCAGAAACGATTCCAAAAGCACTTTCTAGATTACAGCAAACTTCTGAAATGATGCAAAATGCAAAAACGGAAACTTTTAGACTGTTTGAAACTATTCTGGACTTAAAAAATCAAGTTTACGGATTTAAAGAAAAACAGATGTCACACACTTTTTCTAATGACAAAGAAGAAATTACGATTGGATACCGCATTAACGAAGGTTGGGATGATACAGTAACTATTGGAATCGAAAAAGTGCAGAATTATATTTCGTCTCTTTCTACTAGTAAAGAAACTGCTTCGTTAGTCAAAATTGTTTTCAATTTATTAAAAAAAGATGCCAAAGGAAATCTAAAAGGTTCTAGAGTTTTGGAACTTCAAAAACTGACAAAAGAATTTAATAATGAAGAGTTTACAGATGGTGTAGAGATTATTGCTTCGGCTTTTAAACCTGTACGTTCAAGCTGGTTTATTGAAGCTTGCCGAATTGACGAAAATGGTGTAAGAACCAATATTCCGCTATCGATGTCTTCTGTAGATTTTTTACAAGGCTATGCTTTTGATTTCTTTAACCAACAAAACGAACAAAACAATGCAGCTTAATCACGACATTTATTTATCACTGTTATTAACGATTCTGTTAATTCTAACCAATTTAAAGCCGATCCTTTTATTTAGAGAATGGTTTTATTTCAAATTAAAAACAACTTTTAAACAATACCTAAATGAGCGTAAAAATAAAGCCAATTACAGATCATGAAAGCTACAAAGCAAACGAACATACGATTTTTAAAGACGGACTCGGAAACTGGAATTGCAGTAATGACTTATCCAAAAAAGAACGTCTGGCTTTTAATCAGTACGAAAGTATTGTGATCAAAAATCCAAGATTCAAAAAACACACAACAGCCACTTACAAAGGCTAAAACGACCTCTAAACTTGCAGCCGAAAAAAGCAGGTAAATAAAATGGTTCCTGTTTCTTCTTCTTTCTGAAGAGAACCAGGAACCGATAAACGGGCGATTTCTGCCCTTATAATAAACAGCCAAAACTCATTCTTTCTATTGGAATCCAAACCTAAAAAGGTTTTGGAAACAGGATTGTCATGCGGGGTTTGCTGACCTAAATTGTTAAATAAATCTTTAACAAATACAACCTCAGAACGAGGTTCAATATAAAAATGGCATCGGGAAGTAAAAACCATTTATTGAATATGATCAAATGGTTTGGCTGTCTTAAATATGATGTCTTTATAATTCAAACTATTAACTCTTTTTCAAACTTCGTTCTTCTTAAAATTTTCTTTTTTCTATCATTCAAAATATTATCTCTCATGCCTATATCCTCAAACAGAAGTCTCGGAATTCAAAAAAATAAATTAATGCGTTACAAACTCATTAAAGAACTGTATCAAAAACACAAAACGGAAGATATTCCAACTACTGTAGTGTGGCGCAAATACGTCTATCCGGTTTATCCGATTTCTAGAACTACTTTGTATGAAATTCTCTGTACACCTATTACTTCTGAACTAAAAAAAATTGAAGAACTTATGAGCAATCAGGAAAGGTCTTCTTAATTCATATTAAAGAAAAAAATCATTCTTTATTTATCTTCAAAAGCATCCTTATTGTGATGCAAAGATGAAGCATTTACTTCATCTAAAACGACTTCTGTTCGCTTTCCTTACAACTCTGTAAAGCCCTAGAATACAAATGTTCGCAGACCTTGCAATCATTTTTTTTAGGGCTTTTTTCACCCAATCTTTGCAATCTCAAAAGGAAACAACCGCGCTCAAAAACTAGAAAAATTTCCAGTTAAGCTTCCTCTCTAAACAACGCAAAGTTGTTTTTTGAACAAATCATTTTTAAACCCAACATTCAACTTTAAACACATTCAATGGAACAGTTTTTATACCCCACTCTAACCGCATTCTTTGCCGCTT
This sequence comes from Flavobacterium tyrosinilyticum, assembly GCF_023656565.1. Taxonomy (GTDB): domain Bacteria; phylum Bacteroidota; class Bacteroidia; order Flavobacteriales; family Flavobacteriaceae; genus Flavobacterium; species Flavobacterium tyrosinilyticum. The sequence goes on along the minus strand of NZ_JAMOKG010000002.1, from coordinate 84,477 downwards.
TTATTACTTGGTTTTTCTCTATGCGAAAATCACTCGCAGAAGATCGCGCAGCCGAACTCGACAACGCCGTAAGTGCCGTAAAATATTACCGTGATCTTCTAGACGATATCACCGCTAGGCTTACCGCCGCCACAGAAACGATCAAAAAAATGGAAATACAGCACAAAGAACTCATGCTGATCAACCAGCAACTGGTTGACGAACTACAAAAATTTAAACAATTAAACGGAAAAAGCTCATGACACTAGCTCAAAAAACGATCGAAATCGCTACGGCACAGATTGGTGTCGAAGAAATGCCACGAAACAGTAATGCAGGACCCGAAGTTGAGATCTATCTAAGAAGCGTCGGACTTGGTAAAGGATATGCCTGGTGCATGGCTTTTATCTATTGGTGCGCACAGAAAGCTTCTCTTCAGATTAACGAAAAAAATCCTTTAAAGAAAACGGGAGGTGTTTTAGATCAATACAATTCTAGACCGCTTTTGGTAAAAAAAACACCTCAGCCTGGAGATGTTTTTATTATGGATTTTAATAACGGTACTGGTCACGCCGGATTTGTCGAGAAGATTGCCGGAAATACAATTTACACTATCGAAGGAAACACCAATGATTCTGGCGGACGCGAAGGCTATAAGGTAGCTAGAAGAAAACGCGATATCAAGAGTGTTAAAGGCTTTTTACGACTCTAAAAACAAAACTTACAAACCCAATTTAATTATGACTAAAAAACTAAAACGTCTTGTTTTTTCTCTTTTCATTATCCTGATCATGATTTCATGCCGAAGTCCTAAACCGGTGCAAAATGAAAACAAAACCCAGACCATTACCATTACCGAAACTTTACACGATACTGTTTTTAAAATTGCAGAAGACAGCAGTTCTTATAATGCATTATTAGAATGCCTTAACGGAAAAGTAATTCTTAAAAATGTTATTCAGGCCGAACCAGGGCGTACATTAAAAAGCCCAAAGGTTCGACTTGATAACAATAAACTTCAAGTAGACTGCAACCTAAAAGAACAGGAACTCTACGCGCATTGGAAATCGAAACAGGTTAAAGATGTCCAAGAAAAAACGATCACTGTTACCAAGTTTATCAACTATCTCACTTTTTGGCAAAAAGTACAAATCTGGTTAGGGAGATTACTGCTTCTTATTCTCCTCTTCTTTATTGGAAGATTCATCTACAAAATCTATAAACCTGAATGGTTTAGATAAAAGATTCCATTACTAATTCCGCATTAGAAATAACTTATTTTTTTAACACATAGAAACATAGTTCCTCTAGAATAAATTAAAGAATACCAAAGAGAAATATATTTCTTCCACATAGCTAATGATTGCTTGAAAACAAGTGAAACGCCTTTTTAGATCACTCTGCATCTATGTTTCTATGTGTTAAACATAATTATACCAACGAACAAATAATACTTAAAATATGTCCGCAAAATCCCATTTTTTTATAGAGTCGGGAGGTTTTCCCGCGCAGTTGTCAGGTCAGGGCTTTGGACCTCAATCTGAAACTGTTTTCAACCTGACTTCTAGATTTACTTTAGACGCGCCCAAAAAAGCCTTTTCGATTTGCAAAGGAGTTGTTTTGGTCCAGCCTCAAACCGGCAATCCCGATAAAGTGAATCTTATTCTTCGTCCTTACAAACAGCCGTTTCCTGGGTTGAATATCAAATATTTTGTTTACAGAGGTTTACAGAAAAGTGATTTTTTTACTAATGATGCAGATCCTTTGGTTATTAAGAATGAAGGATCGTATTCAGATTTCATCGACAAAATAAACATCGATTTTAATGCTTTTCATGAAGGACGTGTGAAAATAGAGAATAATACAACCACACCTATTCCTGTTCCTCCTTTCACAGCTAAATTTATTGGCTATGAAAAAGAAAAAGATGATGACGATACTGATGGAACTTTATTAATCCCTCTTTCTGACTTCTTCTTTAAAGAATCCAAATTTGTCGCGGCCGGCGATACTTTTGATGAAAAAGACGATTTCGAATTACCATTAATCGATATTGGAAAATCATTAGGAAACTTTGCACAAGGCGAATGCGGAATTGATGTTGTTCTAAATTACGGCGATTACAAACATGATTTTGACAATACTGAGTTTGCTTTCAATTTAGAATATGCCCGCAAACCTTTTGCAGAAATTACGGTAAATGGTTCAACAGATTTCATTAAGAAATTACAGCGCGAGCAAAGCACTCAATTTATTGATATTGCAGCTTTTTATGGATCGCATGTTGAAAATGGAGTTGTTACAGCAACTGCTTCTGGAGTTCAAACCGAGAAAAAAGGAACAGCTATTTTCACTGATTTGCTTAATAAGTTTTGGACGAAAAACAATTGGTACGTTTATATTCAAAGTGATCGTACTCGCAGTTATGATTTTTACGGAAACTATAAAATTGGTGAAGGTCCTGAAAATGTAAAAACAGGATTGTTGAAAGATACAGCAACCAATGAAGTTCCTATGACTGCTCTAACGTATGGAAATTCTGGATGGCCAGTTTTAATTAATACACAACAACAGGCAAACACGATTACGACAAATAACCTGTATCTGCAATTTCCAACAGACAACAATAACAACACTGCTTTTTACGGACAACTTGCCAAAGTTGCCAATGCACAAAAAGACAATTTTATTAATGCAGATGGTTTACGATTAGCTCCTGATGAAGAAGGAAATTACAGTGAGCTAACTTCTACAGTGCAATTAACTACTCCAGCTGTTGCAGGCGAAAACATTGTTGCATTAAGTCTTTTGATTTATCAGGGAAAAATAAATACATATAAAATTCGTGAGGAAGAAGACGAAAACGGAAATCCTATAGTCGCAAATGGTGTTGCAAACTTTTTTGATGATGTCTTTAATTTAATTAAAGCACAGCCTTTACTAAAATTAGGCAGTGATGAAAGTTATTCTAGAATGACTTCTGAAAAACTAAATCTAATTAATGAGTTTTATGATAAAAAACAGCAGGGTATTTCGATTGTTCAAACGCTTGCTGTAAACGATGTTATTGAAACTGGAATTGAAGAAACACCAACTGTTGCCCGCATTACTTACATAACAGAAGCAATTGATGTTATGAACAATGCTGTTTCTGCAACTGGAAGCACTTCACCTGATACTAAAACCACAGCTTCTGCCAGTGGTACAGTAACTAAAAATAAAACGTACCAGTTGCCTGATCCTTATTACTACAATTTAAAACTGTTCACAGACAGTACACAAACCGTTACAGGACTAAAACTAAAAACGCTAGATGGCTCTATACCCAACAAAATTATCCTAGGATTAACCAAAACTGAAAATGAAACTATAAAAGATTTGATTTCTAGTGACATGAAAAATCCTCGATTGTTTTTGATTGATCTTTTTGAAGATCGAAGTGAATTGGTTTCTCTTGAAAACATTAAGTATCAAAAATATAGGGTTGCTATTGTGATTGAAAATACGGAAGGCAACAATGAATTGATAGAAGAACTAGAGAATCCTGTTTTTGTGTATTCGCTTGATAGGAGATATCATTTTAGTAAAGGGTATAGTGAGTATATGCCTGATACAATTTTAACAAAGTTAGAATTAGATTTAAATATAAACTTAGAAACGGAATAAAAATGGAAAATGCCGTAATATTAAAAACAGGAAAAGTAGTTCGAAAATCCTCTTTTATTTCTGGTTCTTTAAAAATCGATTTGCAAGGTTTTGCCGATCAATTTGCAATTGGAAATTCAGACAGAATCTACAAACATGTTAATAAAGAGAATTTTAACCTCCAAGATTTAGATGGTTATGATAAACCAATTTCAGCAGGTTATTACTTACAAAGCGAATTTTTAAAGTATATAGCAAATATTATAACTCTTAAAAAATTAAATGAATATGTTTTAAAAGATTCTGACTTAATTTTTGCTAAGGATGGAGATCAAATTGAAGTATTTCGTTTGCATATTAAATCACCATATAATTATTTCTATAAACAAGAGAAGTTTAGTATTGGTTATAAAAAAAATATCCCTGTTGTAGACAGTAATCAAAATATTATTATTCCTGTTAATCAAGAACCCGCTGTTATAAACAGTGATAATGTAACCATTACTTCTCAACAATTCTATAATAAAAGAATTTCTATAGCTAATACTTTTAACGAAACTAAGGAAAAAGATTCTGCAGCATTTTTAATTACTAAAATTGCTATAATGATTAACAAAATTGAGCGCGAAATTTTCCCATTATTTGCTCAAAATGAAGATCTAATTTCTTATACAAACAATCAAATTACGGAATGGCTATCTGATGAAATTCTTATAAATCCTAGTTTGGAAACTCTTGCGGAGTTCTATCAAAACATAACCGATTATTACAAAGTTGCGTACTCAAATCAATTAAAAATATTAGAATCCTCAGGAACAGAAAAACTTTACTGGTTAGCAATGGGACTTAGTTCTCAATCACTATCTGGATTACCAGTTAATGAGAAATGGAAAATATTATATTATTTAATAAAAAATAAGTTAAATAATAATTTTGAAAGAATAAAAGAAGAAGAGCTTGTTATAAATTTAGTATATTCTTTTAACTTATCTAATATTAATGAAATAGATCAATTTTTAAGCTTCTTTCTATACCTATACGAAACTGGAACAGATAAAAAAGCAACATTCTATGAGATTCTTTATAATAGTATGAGTACAAGTACTAATATGAAGCAAGGTTTAATAGGTTTATCAAACTGGGTATTAGGCACTCAATACCAACCTACAACAACGAAAGGGCAATTTGTTATGGCACTTTATATGTTGTGGCAGTTTAGTAAATATAATCCTTATGATGACTATGGCAAATTAAAAAACTCAACAATTGACTTTAGAAGTTCTAATTCAATTGCAAGTTTTTCATCTGACAGCACCACTCATTCTTTATTTAATTATACTCATTATGTTGCTTATGATCCTGTTTATTGGACTAATTCATCAAAAGAAATAAAAGAATATAAAATTTCAAGACCAGATGCTTCTCCAATTTTGATGCCATATCAATCATCAAAAATTATAGGCATATACTTTGATAATTTTAATTTTAGTCTAAGTGGTGATAAAATAACTGCTTATCAATCTTTGCCCGTAATATCATCAAGGAGCGACGAAAACTTTACTCTAGTTGAACAAAATGAAGTACAATATGGAGTTTATGATCTTTTTCAACCAGTTACTTTATTAAACACAGATATTGAAACTAGGACTGCCTTATCCACTGTTAATGGACAAAACATTTTAATTAATGGTCAAAATATAAATGCTTTCATTCCTCTTTTCGTTTTGTCATTTATTGACAAAGATGGAGACAGTAGTGATGCTGAATCTATTTTAGGATATGTTGTTGATGTAGCTACAACTTTTACAGGTATTGGAAATTTAGCAAAACTAAAGCATCTCAAGTGGGGAGCATCTGGATTAAAAGCAGGTGAAGTCGCATTAAAATCATTAGAAGGTTTAAAGATTGTTGTTGGAGGAGTTGAATTTACAGCTGGGGTTCTAGGCTTTTTTGCCAACTTTGTGGAGTGCAGTGAAAATGATTCTTTCTGCCAAGGAATGAAAACTTTTATTGCAGTTTTCCAATTGGCATGTCTCACTACTAATGTTGGTACTGGAATCGCATCTTTAATTGCAAAAAGAGAAGCTGCTAAATTACTCAAAATTGCTGGTGAAGGTGCAAATGATTCCGAAACAATTGTTAATTTAAAATCAAAATTACAACAGTTAGGCTCTAACGCATCTCCAGAAATAATTGATGAAGTTTCTACTAGAATTTTATTATTAGGAAGGTTAAACTCATTACCTATTGACCTAATTGCAATAGTTCTTTATAGAAAATTAAAAAATACGTTATTACTTGAGCAAAATAAACTTTATCGTTCGACCGTTACTATATTAGAAGATGCACCTTTGAACGAAAATACTGTTTTTGGCAAATTACCGAGATTCTCATTATACAAGTACATAGAAGTTGTGCCCAATACCCTTTGGAAAAGAGTAACAGGAGGAGATGTGTATTTGCATACTGAAGCTGAGTTACAAGAAATGATTGATATTGGTAAATCTTTAGAAATAGATGAATTAACAGATATTCGTTTTAAAAACACAAATGATGTAACCGAACATTTTATCCTTAAAAGTTTTAGAACTATTAAACAAAAAACTAAAGCTGAAGTTATTGAACAAATGAGGTTTTACAAAACATTCCTTACAGAAAGAGAAAAAGTACCATTTTGTTTTAGTTTAGTAGATGACGCAAAACACTTTATTGATTTTAAAACCGAATTTTTAAGTATATTGAGTAAATATGATTATGGTGGAAATATAAAACTTCTAAATTATTTAGATGAATATCAAATTTCTGGTTCTGCTTTGTATAAATTAAATCCTCCTGACATGGATATTTCTGGATATATTAGAAGAAAACATATACGGAATTTAACTGAACAAAATATTGAGCTAATTGAAAAAAACAGAGCTATAATTATTAAGCAGTTTGGCTTCAAGAGCTTTAAAAAAATTGAAACAGCAATTTATAAAGCTAATGATAATAATAATCAAATTAAAGCTTACGCACTTTTAAGATATGAAACAAAAGTTGTAAATAATAAGGAAATTAAAATATTTTATACATTAGCTGATGATATTAAAAGTATGAAAAATAAACCTAACACACCAAACTCCACCGATTTTAATTTATTTGATGTTAATGAAACAGCTAGAAGACTACAACCAGATTTAACAATAAAAACAAAATAATTATGATAGTAACATATAAAAATTTTTTAAACGAATCTATTACAGAAATTCAAGCCCTAAAAATGGAGGGCTATAAAAAAGAATTTCAAGATAATAATGTAGTAAAAAAAATTGAAAACAAATATGCTAGTGGAAATTTTCATATAACTTATTACAAAGATAACAATGAAAGTAATGTTTTAGAAAATTTGTCTAAAGAATATCCTAACGCAAATGTTTTTAGAATTAGAACCAGACAAAATTCAGTCAATTATACTATCGAAAATGAAGATTATATTGAAGATGGAAACCTAGAATTAAAAAATACTCTGATAAGAGATAGTAGAGGAAGAGTAATAGCGTACAATCAAATTGATATCATTAACAACCAACCTTTACATAAAGATTCAGTTAAATATTTTTACAGTGAAGATATTTACAATAACTATTGTGTTCCAAATTTAGAACATGGTACAATTCTTGACAAAGATTTTCAAGTCTTCAGTGCTTCATACAATGAAGAAGGCAATTTAACTGAAATTGAGTTTAATTTTGCAAGTACATACGATACAGAATATTTCTTCCCAAATCAACCAGCTCCAAATGACATTGAAACATGCAGACAAATTTGTAATCTAACTAATGAACAAATGAATTATTTCCTCACAGACGAATTATTACCAATTCCTAATTTTTAGATCCCTGTCTTGTCCTAAAATAGATTTACAAAAAAAAACAACTCAAAGACCACAAATCCTTGAGTTGTTTTAAGATCAAAAGAGAAAACCAAATCTCTTAAAACTCCAAAAAATTACATTTTAAAAACTCTGGAAACTTAAAACCATAAGTTTCCCTACTCTACTATTGTCTATATCTGAGCCAATACAAACCTTACTTCTTTATTTTACAGCTCTGTAAAATAAAAACTATTGTGACGCCACTAACACAATTTTTAAACATTCAGATTACTTGCAATCATCCAAAATTAACAACTGTTTGTAAGTACCACATTTATCTGAATGAATTACGGTAATCCCCTATAAGCCTAATTAAAAGCCTGTAAATTATTTAAACCCGTAAAAAATTAATTAAAAATGAGTACAAATCACAACAGAATCAGAGTGGCGGACTTAGAAACAAATCAGCCAAACAAAATTTTAAAAACAAATCTAAATGGTGAATTAGAGTTTATTGATGCAAGTACATTGCAAACAGACACTAACAATGTTAAATTAACAGGTAACCAGACGATTAAAGGAGAAAAAGTTTTTTCGAATACCAATGGCAATCCCTCCTTAAATGCTACAGTTAGCTTATCGGGGACTGCTGCTACCAATTTTAGTAGTACAAATGATGGTCTAGCATTATATGTAGCTGGTTTTAATAACAAGAAAGAAATAGCAAGAATTATTGCTATTGACGGAAGCGCGACTGCTTTGAATTTATATAATCAAAACAGCGCAACTGGAGATTTTTTAAAGGCTATTGATTCGAGTAACAATACCGTTACAAAAGTAGATAAGGATGGAGTAGTTACTGCAAAATCCTTTGTTAAAACAGGAGGTACAAATGAGCAATTTTTAATGGCTGATGGATCTGTTAAGTCTGTTAATCTCCAAACCGAAAACTACAATGCACTTGATTGCACAACTGAAGGAAAAGCCTTAGATGCCAGACAAGGAAAAGTATTAAAGGATATGATTGAGAATGTTAGTACTTCACAAGTTTCTTTAGTAAATGATCTCACAACGGGAGGAACTACTGAAGCTCTAACTGCCGAAATGGGAAAAACTTTAGAAAACACTAAACTTACAGCCTCTCTAGCTACAGATGCAGAAACGCAAATAACCTCATCTATTTCAGAGGACAAAAAAGCAGTAAGCCGTTCAAAACTTTTTAATTGGTGGGAATGGTTAAAAACAAAAAGTCAAACAATTCTTGGAGACTGGACATTCAAATCTTCATTAATATTTGGAAATTCAGGATATTTTACTTCAGATAGCATTAGATTTTATATGCGTGCTTATACAGGAAAAAAACTTCAAATTGGTGTAGAAGGTGTACCAAATGATGCATTATCAATTGATGCAAATGGCGTTTCTCTTTATGACAAGCTAACCTTGTCTACTGGTACATCTGCTAAACCTGCTCTTATTCTTCCAAATGGTGTATTAAGTACTGTAGCTCAAAACGGAGCAATAGAACGTGACAGTTCTGGAAAACTTTGGACAACTAGAAATGGTGCAAGATATATGCTCACAGAAGATGATGGAAGCTATACTAAAATTTTATTAAATGGTGCCCAAATGATTTTGGACACGCCGCCTCCATACATCAGTACTAATTCGGTTAAAGACACTTTATTGGGTTCATTCCCTGTTGGTACTCTATCCAATAGTATATTAGCAAAATTGACAATGATTGCAGGAGCAGGTGATGCCGTTGGCGGTGGAGGCACTCTTCCTCCAACCACTAACAAATTTCAAATTGTTATAAAATTTTCTAATGCATTACTTAATTCCTCAGCTTGGGGTCCAGGATATATAAGTGAATTAGTTTTAATTGACAATGTTAACATAACTGGTACAACATCAATGATTTCCGGAACATACGCTGGTTGGGATTCAAATGTGGGTATATTTAATGGATATTACGTTTTTGATAATTTAATACCGTCAAATCCTAAAAACCTAAATACTGTATCGGCACAAATCTTTTGTAGAAGACTCATCGAATTTGAAGATGCAACAAACAGGAATGCCAACAATCAAGCGATACGCTCTTATACTTCTATTACATCAACTTTAGTTGAAAGGATTAGAATGTAACAAATTATAAAATATTAAATTCTAAGCAAGCTTATCAATTAAACAAAATCTTATCAGATCACTCAAAACATTTTAGTCTAAAAATAATTTTTTTTTTCTTCTATGTTAGAGTGATCAGATTTTGTAAAATAATTCAAAATTCTTTGCTGTATATTGACTTTTTTAAAAGTCAAACTCAAACCTCATTCACTCTCTTTACAACTCTGTAAAGCCCTAGAACACTCATGTTAAACCGCTAAGCAGCTTTTTTTTAAGCTCCCTTTTTAAGCTCATCTTTACACTGTCTAAAGAAAAAAAGAGAGTAAAAACCTCTAAAAAAACAAAGTCTTTTGAAAAAATTACTAGGCGAATAAATTGCTCAAACTGCTGAGAAAAATTCCTAAAAAGAGAGGCATTCACCCAAAAAGATTGGTTCGATCTAACTACAATTTAATCATTCTGAATACGAACAAAATTAAAGTCAAAAACAAAATTAGAATATGCCAACTAATCCAATTCCTGCGGTTCCAATTCCTACAGCGAGATATTATCCGAGATTATCCGAGATAATTACTGTAGACGATTTACCAGAATTCTTATCGTTTGTCGAAGATGGCTTGAACTCCATTTTTGATAAAATTCATTACAAAAATTTACAATATTCAAAAGGATATCGTGGTGATTCTGCCTTTTACAGTCTTGATATTGTTTCAAGTACAAAACTGGCGCTCCCTCTCCCTTTTGGTCTAGGTCTGGTTCTTAATCCAGATCTAAAAGACAATGATTCTTCTATATCATCATTTCCCATTACGTTAGAATATCAGTGGGAAATTCTGGCTTTCTTAAAAACATTCAGCGCCAGCAGCTTCTCTTTTTCTATGGAGGATTTTTATGCTGTAGGACTTCAGGTTTTCCGCATTAGCGAAGAACAGGTTATTGCTCACATGATGAATATTTTTGTGGAAGCGGAAGATGGAAGAACAAAATACGAACAGCTTTTAGCCGATATCAATACATTTGACGAAGTTACTAGTGACCCAACGTATCAGGAATTAGAATTTCCTGAAAATGTTGAGCAGTCTATTCAAAGCGTCATTGATGTTATCAATACTAATCCTCTTTTTACAAAATCAATTCCGTTATTACTTTTCGGAATTTATATCGCAAGAAAAGGCACTAGTGTAAACGAAATCAAGCAAAAATTGCAAGATTTCTACAACATTGTAGCTCCAGACGGAATTGAAGCTCACATTAAAAGAATTATTACTCCAAAAGCAAAAGCAACTTTAGCTTTAAGTGCCGGTATTGAGTTTCCAAGAAATATTTTAAAACCTGTCGAGCCTAATGGTTCTGATTATGGTACTGGAACTGAAAAATCGATGTTCGTATTTGCTCAGGCACAATTGTATGCTGATACCGAAGAAGGAATTGGTTATCAGTTAGAAATGGGAGGATCGCTCCAACCTAAAACTGCCATGATTGGCAATACGGGTTTACTTCTTCAATTGGACACTTTAAAAGTCGATTTAAGCAAAAAAACCAATATCTCAGAAGCCGATGCTGACGGACGTCCAAATGATTTCGTTGGAGTTTATGCTCGTGCTGTTTCAGTAACTCTTCCTTCAAAATGGTTTAATAAAGTTCCTGAAACTCCAGGAAGCACAACTCCAACACTACAAATTGGTGCTTCAGATTTGTTAATTGGTACTGGCGGACTTTCTGGAAATATTTATCTGGAAACAGTTCCGAGTACAAATGGTGCTTTTAATTATTTCAACGACAAATTCAATTTTAATTACCCAATCACCATGTTCGAAAAGGACGAAAATGGTGTGGCCAATAAAAAAGAAATTACTGATTACCAGTCTTTAATTGTCTTTTTACAAGAATTGAACAGTAAAAATCTACCGTATGCATTTGATTATCCTTTATCGTTAACGACACTTTCATCAATAAATTCATCAACTATTGATGCTTCAACAACCTATATTTTTACTGATGCTAAAGATTATCAAAGCTTTCTAGCAGAACTTTACGACAATACACTTTGGAAAACTATTGGTTCTGATAAAAAAGGATTCAAAGTAGGCTTCAATAAATTTGATATTACTTTCAAACAAAATAAAGTTACCAGCTCTAACATCAAAGGCGCATTAGAAATTCCTAAACTTAAAGAAAAAAATGGAGATCCATTAAAAGTTAATCTTGAAGGCCACTTAAATGATGATGGAGATTTTAATCTTACTGCTTCATTTCCAAAAGATAATAAGCCAAAAGCAAATCTATTTAATCTTGTAGATATTGATTTCCATAGTTTCGAACTCGGAAAACAGGATGAAGATTACTATTTAGGCACGTCTTGTTATGTTTCTTTTCCTGAAGGAACTTTAATGGGAAGTTTATTAAAAGGAAAAGGATTTGAAGTTGAAAAACTGCGTGTGTACAGCGATGGAAACATTGAAGTTGAAGGAGGATCTATTCCTATTCCGATCAGTCTTTCTGTCAATTTAGGTCCAGTCCAAATGGCAGTTACGAACATCAACTTTGGTTCAACCCAAATTAACGGCCGTAAGTATAATTTCTGGGGATTTGATGGCGCAATCAGTATTAATCCGCTTGGAGTTGATGCCCGTGGCGAAGGAGTTAAATTTTATTACTCTACAGATGGAGGTCCAAAAGATTCTTTTTTAAGAATCCAAACTATCGAAGTCGATTTAATCATTCCAGGAACTGCTACGGAGTCTTCGGCTATGGCGATTATTCACGGTATGATTTCGCTTCCTGAACCAGGAAAATCTAAGGAATTTATTGGTGAAGTTGGCTTAAAACTTCCAAAAGCAAAAATTTCAGGAAGTGTCGGCATGCGCTTTATGCCTAAATATCCTGCTTTTTTAATTGACGCAAGCATTGAACTGCCTGTTCCTATTCCTCTTGGATTTTTAGCAATTAATGCCTTTAGAGGTTTATTAGGATTTAGATATGTCGCCACCAAGGAAGCTGTAGGATTAACAAAAGACGATTCATGGTATAAATATTACAAACATCCAAAACCAGGTACCAATATTAAAAAATTCAGTGGGCCACCAGACTCTATGCAGTACAATTCTCCATTTTCTATTGGGGCTGGAGCCACTTTTGGAACCGTTGCCGATGGCGGACATGTATTGTCTCTAAGAGCCATGCTTTTACTGTCTCTGCCTACTCTATTTTACATTGAAGCAGGACTGAATGTTATTTCTTCAAGATTAGGTTTAATTGAAGATGATCCGAGCAATCCGCCGTTCTTTGCCATGGTTGCTTTTGGAGATGATTCATTAGAACTAGCAGCTGGAGCTGATTTTAGTATTCCGAAAGACAGCGGACAAATTATTAAGCTTCATGCCTTGTTAGAAGCCGGATTCTTCTTCAAAAATCAAAAGCCTTGGTATGTAAATCTTGGCTCTAAAAAAGATCCGATCACAGCAGAAGTTTTAACCTTATTTACCGCAAAATCTTTTATCATGATTTCTGCTCAAGGTATCGAAGCCGGAGCAAGATTAGATTTTAAATTACAGCAGAGTTTTGGCCCTGCCAAAGTCAAATTATGGGCTTATCTGGAAATGGGCGGAAAAATCTCGTTCAAACGTCCTCAAATGGGTGGTTACATTAGCGCGGGTGGAGGAATTCAGATTAAACTTTGGATTATTAATGTTGAAATTGCTTTAGATACTATATTCTCTGTAGAATCATTTAAGCCTTTCTTGATTTATGCCAAATTAGAATTGAGCGTTCGTGTAAGAATTGCTATGATTAAAGTACGTAAAAACTTTACCGTCGAACTGCAATGGGATATCAACCGAGTTATTGATCGTACACCATACAGTCCGCTTCCAAAAGGAACTGTCGGAGATGGTGAAGATGACAGAACATTGGAAAATGTCAAAGGGGTTCATATGTTGACTAATCAAGCTTTTTCTTTGGATTATTTCAAATCTGTTGGTGAAAAAAATTATGAAAGCAAAAAACTTTATCCAGATGGAACGCCAAGACCTGAGTTTATTACGTCAGTAATTCCTTTAGATACTTATATCGATATTAAAACGGCTAAAGGATTAGTGCCAAGTACTGAATTAGCCAAAAAAGTTGGCGGATATACGGGTGAGGCCAAAAACTATACTGATATGATGCCTCCTGAAGCAACATCGAAAGCAGGTAGAAAATTACGTCAGGTCAAGCATGAATACGGAATCAAATCGATCAATTTAAAATCTTGGAATGGCTCTGCTTGGGTAGACTACAATCCTTTTGAAGCAGTTGTAAAAGACACGGAAAGAACTCCTGAATTAAATAAATTACCTTGGGCACATTGGCAAAAAGCTATTGACCAATATGATTCTATTCGAGTATTAGCAACAAATCCTTTCTCATTTTTAAGTGCGGCAGAACCAGGATGGCATGTTCCTGAACAATTGGGAATTACATCTACAAAATTGTTCTGTGCTTCAACAGAAATTGACAAACAGCGTATGGATTTCCTTAACAAACAAATTGGAAAGCGCTACTATGTGCCTATGCAATATGAAGCTGACAAAATTAACAAATTGTTTTTTAGACTTATTGGAGAGCTTCCTTTAATTGTTGGTAACTACACTATGGAAGGAGGTGATTTTATGAGTATTACTGCTAATCAAAATAATTTTGGGTACCGTAGATCTTTAACTTTTAAAAACGAAAACGAACTAGAAATCATTTTTCCTGAATCTGCTATTGATCCTGAATTAAGGCTTACAACTCAGGCAAAAGAAGTAAAAATTACAGCTTATACTGCTACATTTAACGATGGTGATAAATTAGTATCATATATGCCTCTAAACTTTAGCAAAAATCAGACTGACGAATTTTCTGCAGAACAAACTTACTTGAAAGCGGAATTTTCAAATGCAATAACCTTATATACTGAAGAAGTTGATGGCCAAAAGAAAAAGATAGATAAAATTGTAATTAGTCCTGTTTCAGCAAATGCAAAACGTATTAGAGAAATTAGAAATGAGATCGCTGCTTTATTTGGTGATATTTACGATGAGGGAACAGGAGAGACTGAAATTGCACTAACAGATCCAATAAAAATTGCCAAATACAATTCGTTAATGACTGAATTGGCAAACCTAAAAATGGACGCAGGGAATGAAAACCCTAATACTGAAAGCAATCCAAATGCTTTGACTTTTACTCATTATTATGGTTATAATGGAAAGGCTCTATATGATTTTGATCAGGTAATTAAATTCAATGATTCGTATGTCATTGCATTCCATCCAAAAGAGGATGCTAAAACTACTATTCTATTACATGTCAATTCTGATGGTGGTATTATCAGAGAACGTTTAATTAATGGAGTTGTAACTTCTCTGCAGATTGTAAATGGCAATTTAATTGTAACTCAAGCTCTGAATGCAGAACAGTGTAAAGGAATTGGGGAAGCAACGATCGATCTTGATTTTATTGTAGGATGTGTCTCTCCAATTGCTGCGACAGCAATTGTTGAAATGGATGAAGAACTAAATCCGATTTTAGGAACACAGTATTTGAATACTTATTCTTTAGGCTTTAATAAAATATTGCCATTAGCAAACAATGATTTGCTTTGGATTAATACACTACCGAATGAAACACAAATCAGCTGGATTAAAGGAAGCGACAGAACTGTAGTGTATCGTTCTAAAATTAATGAAGAAGCAGTTAAAGTTCTTCAGCATAATGAGAATGAATTTAGTTTGATTACTAAGAATAAAAAAGTTATCCGTTTAAGTGTCAATAATGCATCAAAAGTAATTACAGTAACAGATACAAAAGCAATTTCTACAAATGAAGTAGTTGAAATTGTCGATGCCATAATTGCGAATAATAAAACGCTGCTTTCGGTTAAATTATCAAATGGCAAATTTGCCTTAGCACAGATTGATGGAAATACGCTTTCATTATTAAAAAATGATAACATTTTTGATTCGGTAATTTATTTATCTAATCAAACATTAAATGATCATTCGGTTGTAGCTTACAATACGCATTATTTGTTTGTATTGAATGAGACTTTAACCCAAGCAAGATTAATTAAAAGAGAAACAAATGTTACGGATGCTTCAATCACTCATATCCAAAATGAACCATCCGTAAATGAGATTATGATGCTTTCGAGCAAACCAAAAGAAAAGGGAGTTTATTTCTCATTGTTTAGTGATGCATTTGATAACTGTTCTTTACATCCTGCCGAACAAGTTTCTGTAACTGCTTCAACAGCTGCTTTAGCAAGCTCAAGTATCAATTATACAGTATTGGATTTAATTAGTGGATTAGATTTTAGAAGAAACATTAAAACTTCCAACATAATTACAACTGATGCTATTATTTGTTCAAGTCTAGTAAATGCTGAAGATCCAGAACTTGATTACACCACTTATATTCAGAGAATAGATTGGTTTAGCAAAGAAGAGTATTATCATAATAAAACGATTTTGGATATTCCTGCTGTAGCTGAGCAATTACAAGCGATGAAAAGTGCTGTCGAAACAACAGTACAGCCAATCTGGAGACCAAATACAACCTATTGTTTAGATTTTACTTTAACAGATACAGTTGATGACAATAAAAAGAATCCAACAGAATTTAAATATTATTATGGATTTAAAACACTTGGACCAATTGGACACTTCCCGGTTAAGGATCCTGAAGCAATTGATCCACAAAATCCGCCGGCTAAAAATGAATTGACAGCATTGTCCAAATCTCCGCTGACTTCATTAAGAAGTTATCTGGATTATAATCGTTCTTATCCAAATGCAGATGGAAGTTTATTACAATCTAAACCTTCATTCTACGGCAACGAACAGTGTGACATTTCTTTATTCTTTACGAGTACTTATACTTCACACATGTTTAAAGACTGGTCTCCATACGGAACTGGAAAACCTGAGATTCAGGGAAAACTAAATCTTTTCATCAAAGATCCGCTAACTGATCTTCTTATTGAATATCCAATAAAACCATTGGAAGAAGGAGAAGAAGAAATCGCTTATCCACAACCGATAGAAAAAGATAATAGCGAAGAATGGACTGATGATAATGATCCTAGAATTCCATTGGGTGTTAGACTATTAAACAATTTTATTAAAGACCCTTCTAAGACGCGATGTACTCTTGAATTAGGAGATCCTTTAAAACCAAAATCATTAAAATACAAAACAACTTTAACCAATTTAAAACCTTCTAAACTGTATACTGTTTTAGTCAATAACTTTTTTGATGGTGCACAAATAGGAATTTCAAGCGAAAGCAAAAATATCTTGGTGCATCAATTTGGATTCCAGACTTCACGCTACAAAGATTTTGAAGAACAAGTTCAGAGTTATTTTGTTGATAAAGAAAAAACTAAAGAAGCTTTATATGATGTGAATGTTAATCTGGATCAGGAACGTATTGATGCTCTGCATTACTTAATCGCTCCTAAAACTGATACTGCCACAAATGCATTGAGCGATTCAATGGCAACAAAATATCAACATTTATTTGATCGTGCAACCGAAGGAATCTTAAAACTTTCTCCTCTTGATCCTGCACAAGGTACTGAGATAAATAGAATTATTGATACAAATACTGGAGCAACGATAGCACTTTTAGTTCGAAATCCTGAGCCATTTAATATTCCGAAAATGCCTTTAGAAGAAATTCAGGATACTATTTCTGTTTTAGATCAACTAGAAAACCCAATATCTGGGTACAGTGTGCTGCATTCAAAAGACTACTCGCAAGCTTTGATTATGCATAACAGCAAAACCATTTCTGGAATAGAAAACTTGAAAATCAGGTTTAAATACAAAATGTGGAATAGCGAAGGAAATAGTCCTTTAACAAACATTATCGATACACAGATACTGCCATTATACAATACAAATCTTTAAAAAAATAAGAAAAAAAATGAGTTCTATAAATCTTCAGGAAAGCCAGCTCTCGGGCTGTGCAACTTATGTAGCAATTGTAGTCGACGAATCTGGTTCGATCAATGGAAGCGAAGCACAGCAAATCCGTGACGGGCTAACTTCATTTATCAATTCTCAGGCACAAAGTAATATTACACTTTCGTTAATCGGAATGTCTAACAGCGATACCGCTGTTAGACTCGATAACGTTATCCAGAAAAAAATTGCGAGTAATCGTCAGGATTTTATTAATTGGATTGATTTATATGGTCTTGGAAATGAAAGCATACAATCAGATTATTGGGCTTCTGGTTTAAATGTTGCCAAAAATTTATCTGTTACTCCAGATATCGTTTTTGTAGTCACTGACGGTCTGCAAGTCAATAATTCTGAGTTTTTAAAAAATCTGTTTACTGAGCTCAATCTTAGCTCGAAAGTTTTTGTGTACGGAGTAACAAGCTCGTTTGATACTATTGAAGAACTAACTACACCGCTGACAAACTTTTTAGGAAGAACACCAATTTTAAAAAATGATCAAACATCTGCTTTAGATTCAGATTACATTAGAGTACCCGATTTCAACACTTTAGGTATTGAATTGAATAGACTTGCAAAAAAATTATCCGATTTACAAATTGGCTGTTTCCCTAGCGTAAGCATTATTGATGACAAGTTAGCTTATCCCTCTTTAAAGAAAGGAATTAAAATTAGTAAACAATGCGGAACTTTAGTCCTAAAAAACAAAAGTCGAGTTGCACTGACTTTAAGTGGTGGAACAAAAATTCATAGAGAAAAAAATCTAAACGGTCTTACTTTTAAGCTTGACAATTCGGTAACAATTCCAGGAAAATCTGAAGTAGAAGTTCCAATTCGAATTGAGGGAAAAGCTTTAGCGCTTGGTCATTTTTCAGCTCTAGTAGATGTAAACAGTGTTTTTAATCCTTTAGGAATTAAGATTGATTTTAATGTCGGTAGAGAATCAGCAATCATTGATATTTCTTCAGAAAAAACAAACCTGCAATCAGCCTATTTACAAATCGCAGCAGCAGGTTCAAGAGGAATTGACAGTACAAAAGGAATTCATCTTCGATGGATGCTAAATGGTAAACTGGGAGAAAATCACCTTCCAAAAGGCGAATTGTTCGATGGAGAAAATTCTAATTCTAGTTTTAATAAACCTGATGACTTTGTAAAAGTCTACAGAGCACCTTACATAAAAATCAGCCAAACAGTAGATTTATCCCAAAATCCAAATGTTGTTGACAACAAAAAAGCACTTTGGATTTATAAAACAGGAAATCCGCAAAGATCTGTTTATGTTAATTTTAAAGATGATAAAAAATATAAATTAATTAAACTGGGCATCGATCCATTAACTAATCCTGTTGCTTTTATGCAAGCTTATGGAAATAGTTTGATTGAGATTGAAACGAAGACCGATTTATTTTTTGCGGCTGAATTAAGTTTTTCATCTTCAAATACTTCAAAAAGTGTAAAGTTGGAAACTTTATCTGTTGCTGAAAACAAAATCACAGCTTCTAAAAATGTTAGCAGTCGTAAAACATATAACTCAGAGCAATTAAACAATAAGATTCGTGTAGTTGCTGAAAATGGAAGAAGTATTCGATTTAAAGCCAATTATTGCCTTTTAAATGCTATTCAATTTGAGTTTTATTCGGATTTCATTACTAATGCGAATGCTAACGGAGACTGGATTTTAAAAGGAAAATATGGTCTTGACACAGATGATTTTAAAGTTTTTGAACAACTTGAACCAAAATTAAACGCTGTTCATGGAAAATGGTTGAAATTTAATGATGGTGAATATGTAAACATTAAAAACTATAAAGCAAAATGGAACAGACTAACTGCTGAAGATGATATTACTGACGAAAACATCAAAGATATTGTACTGAAATATATTGATTTAAGTAAATCAGGTAATTCTAGAGCAGAAAAAAATATTCCTTTTGGTGATCGTATCCCTATCAATGACCCAAAAGATGGAGAAGTTCAGGAATACGCTGATAATTTAACCGAAATATCGTATCTAGATCTTTTGAATATTGCTGCAAACGATTATCACGTTGCACGTATGTTAGGTTTGGGCTGTTTAGATCTTGATGAAGAAGTTTATAATGGCGAGTACATTTACTTAACAGAATACACCACTTTTGGAAGTTTAGAAGATGGCATAGAAGGAAAAGAAATGCAACATCTTTCAATGAGTATTCCAACTTCTGTCCATACAGAACGTATGCCTCTTCCTGTGCAGTTAAGCAAAATTGTTCCAGGATTAAATGTTGATTCTGATGAAAATCCAAATAACAGAATTACAACTCCTGAAGGCTACAGTTTTGACGGAAAAAAAAGGTACGTGAGCTTGTTTATGGATGATATCATGGATTATGATACTGTAACTACAAATCCTAATTCAAAAAATGACTTTTTCAAATCTTCTTTAGAATATGATGGAAGTACTTTTACTTTCCCTGTTTATTTAGGAATTGACCACAAAATTGCTTCTGAAACAACATGGAAAAATCCAGAATTGTCACATGATGTTGAATACAAAAGTGTCAATCAAAATCTAAAGGAATCAGAATTTGAAACTGTTCCAATTAACATTCCTGAGCCTGGAAAATCTGTTTTAAATGCTATTCAGGAACAAACTGGAGAAAACACCTATATCTATCAAGGATATGGAATTAATATTTTCTCTAGAGCCACATCTGGACGTCAAATTAGTATCAAATCTGATATCAAACCAGCCAATAATCTAATGCCTCCGAGCAATATGAATGCTCTTTTGGTTACAGAAGAAAATCCGTTATTGTTCACTTCTCAATCAGAACAACAACTATTAGGTAAGATTACAAGTGCAGACAAAACATTAATCAGAATCATGTTTGATTATTATTCTGGTCAGGAATTGTTAAGCTATTCTGTTCCGGAAGGAATGTCTGTTGATACAGCTGTGAATGATGCTACATCAATTTTTCCTGATGCTGAAGAAATATTGGCAGATCATTTTAAACTGTATTACAAAGACGGACTTCCAGAAGTTGAATATGGTGAAATTGAAATTATTGACAACGATACTGCCAATAACCTTACTGCAATTGTAAAAATAAGAGAGTATAAAATTATCAGTAGTGGTCAGCAGGTCAAAATTGGATTAGATAATGCAAATAAAACAAGATTTGCTGGAGGGATTTTAACTATTGGAGATCAAAATTATATCATTCAAAATATCGAAGTTAAACTTAAAAAAGATGAAAATTCTAAGGATGTTTTTGATTATGCTTTAATTGAAGTACTTAAAAAGGAAGTAACTGACAAACTACATGCTGATGGAGATGCAACGATAGATTCTGAGCAGATTCAAAATATTGAACTTCCAGAAAGCAGATTGTGTACACTAGTGCAAAATATGCAGACAGCTTCTAACTGGCATCAGCCTCAAATTGATTTTACTGTTCAATATCCTGAAAGTTTAAATGCCATTCATCGTGAAGCTGTTGATCACACTAACGAAAATGGAAAAAATCTACAAGTAGAAAAAACAAGAGGGCTTTGGAATAAAGCGGTAATTGAAAGAGTTTTTGAAGATTCTTATGAAATGGATGAAAATGGAGAATACAAAGTAAATGAAGAAGGCAATCTGATTCCGTTGCTAAGTGAAAGAAAACATTTAGGATTATATAAAGTTATTTTCAGAAACTTTAGTTTACCTCAGCATCCTCAATTCAAATCTGAGAAAGAAAACTCTGTGGAATGGTCAAATGGTATTGTCAGACTATTTACAAAAAGTGCTTTCAAAGAAGGAAATCCTGTTCCTGTAAAATCGAGAAAAGAGTTTAAGGTTTATAAAACCGAAAATATTGGTACAACTGGAAATCTAGTCTTATATATTGACGATCCTGATTTTAAACTTGGTAATTACGTCACACAAACCATGGCGGAGGACTATGATGAAATTTTAGGTGCAGAAGACGGCCCTCGTACAAAAAATGGTTCGTCAAGTTACCCTAACGATTATGTATCTCAGTCTGTAAACTACTATCCGAGTTACAAAGTTTATTTGTACGCAGATCCTCTTTCGGGAATTACAAAAGAAAATATTCAGCCAAGAGAAAATGAAAGTACGCACTACTCTAGTTTTGGAATCAGTACATATTCAAAACTAGCTATCGGTTACAAATCAAAAATTAGTATTCCTTGCCCAATGTATGCTGTCAAGGTTGAGAAAACTGAAAAACCTGAAGAGATTATTGGAGGCAGTTTGTATGCAACATGTCCAGATTTTTACAATCGTTCGACTTTTACTTTCACTACTAAGTATAATAAAGAACGAAAACCTTATGGGCTTTTACATTACAGAGCTAATGACGAAGATTTGTTGAATGTTTTATACCAACCGACAACCGTAAGTACAATTCGTGAAGAATTGAACAAATTGGGCGGTAATGATGAAATTGATTTCAACAAACGATGGGCAGACTTTTTAGATTTTAATGGACTTGCTACGAGAGGCGAATATGACGTTTTTCCAAAAAATAATCCTGAAGAAAATTATCAGTTTCCAATGCCTGACAATGATGAGTTTATAGCACTAATTAATGATTTTATTAACTGGCATAACAGCACTTTAGATATAAATGCAAAAAAAGCAGAAGTAATTACTTCAATAGAATCACTTAATCAGGTTCTTATTTCTAAAGACGAAGGAGTTCAGGAACCGATGCTAGCAGTTTATTTTATCGAACAAGCCATTTATAATGCTTTTGTTCCATTAACGGAAGTACCTGTAATTTATGAGTATATCAAGGATGATAAATATGTGCCTGTTAATAAAAAACAGACTATTAAAGATAAAAATGGAAATGCTTTAAAGCCAACTGACACCGATTTTGACATTGCACCTATGATGAAAATGGTTAACGAAAGTGAAAACAGAGTCCAATTTACTGATTTCAATTTAGATGGAAACTCGCAAAATATCTATTTCTATGCTGTTCGTGAAATGGACATTAAAATGAATTTTGGAGAGTTCAGTGACCTTTTAGGACCTGTAAAATTAGTAGCTTCTACTCCACCAAAAACTCCTGAAATAAAAAGGATTATGCCAATTCTTGAAAATCAGGTGTTAGGAATTAAACCTGCTGTTCAGATTGAATTAAATGCATATCAACCAGAGTACAAAATCAGGAAAATTAATATTTATCGCGCGAATACAATGCTTGATGCGCAATCGATAAGAACGATGAAATTGGCTAAAGAAATTGTAATTGATGAAGATACTTTATCTGCTGATTTTGAAAATGTATGGACTGTTTACGACGATTTGGAAGATTTGGAAGAAGTTCCTTTTGGCGATGGTCTTTTCTACAGAATCACAGTTTCTAAACAAATTGAGTATGCTGATCCAGAATCAACAACAGAAAATCCAATTATAAATATTGATTATACTCCGTCACAGCCTTCAAAAATTACAGCAACAGTTATTGTTGATAATGTTTCACCTGAATCACCTGTTTTAGAAGCCTCTGGAACTGTCTCAGGAATAAATGGAGAAATGTTTACTTCTGTAGTTTTCAACTGGGAGAAAACAGTTTATAATGGAAAATATCATTTATACAAAATGAACCGTCAAGGGAATTGGGAGAAAATTCATGAAATTTCAACAAATCTCAAAAATGTTGCCTTACCCCTTCAGCAGACAAAATTAAAAACGGATGAATTGATTATTAAAAATGAAGACGGAGACAGAATCTATCATCATTTTAAAGTACTCTCAGAAAACTCATCAGGCATGTTAAGCAACGATGAAAAAATCCTAACTCTTTAAAAATTAATAAATACCAATGAATCAAATCATTGGTATTTATTTCGGGTCTCATTAAAATATTTAAAAGCAAAGAAATAAAACTAAATAAAATGGCAACAAGCAGAAATGACTTTCACAACAAATTCAACAATGGAGATATTCCGTCGCACTTTGACTTTGTCGAAATTTTTGACAATTTCGTTCATAGAGACGATGACAAGGCCAATTTTCAAATGGTCGAAACAGGAACAGATAATCAGCATTATATTACTCCGGCACTTTTAAAAGCTGCATTTCAAAATGCAGGAATTATTGCGGGTAATTGTTATGTTCCTTACAAAGAATTTCAAGATAATTTTTCAGGATCATCTATTCAACTAGATTCTGCTCCTATTGCAGACAGTGCTAAAGTCTATAAAAACGGACAATTATTAAAGGAAATTGAAGATTATAATTTAAACTACGACAGTGGCGTACTTACTTTTACTGCTCCAATAAGCGGTCGAAATATTGAAATAAATTATTGGTCAAAAAATACGGATATTGAATCTGAAGGATCTGATTATAATCCGATTCTTGGAAGTTTATCAATTCCTTACAAAGAGAACTTTGACGAAGAAACTTTTAACAATGATAAAATCACTTTAAAAGAAATACCTGTAAAAGATAGTATTAGGATCTATAAAAATGGCCAGCTCCTTAGAGAAGGTGTAGGTAAAGATTATGCTGTAGATTATAATAATGGTAGTATCACATTCTCTGCCGTAATAAGCGATCGTAATATCGAAGTTGATTATTGGTACAAAAGCACTGTCACTTTATCAGATTTAGAACTAAACACCAAATACGTTGACTTAACAACATCCCAGACAATTGGAGGAAATAAAACTTTTACAGAAGCGGTTGAAGGTAAGAGCTTTATTAAAACTGGCGGAACTTCTAGTCAGTTTTTAATGGCAGATGGTTCTGTATCAACTTCTCCAGGTTCTGATTATGATGCAGGGCACTTTATTAGCATACTTTCTTCTGGAGGTTACCAAAAATTTAGTAATGGACTAATACTGCAATGGGCATATTTAACAAATAATTCCACTTCTTACACTTTTCCGTTAACCTGGCCTAATCGTGCTTTGAGCGTTGTTTTGTCTACCATTAGAGACAGTTCTGGAAGTAAAGGCTTTAACCATGTACACAAAATTACATCAACGTCATATTCTGCAGTGATTGATGGAGATAAGGGTTACATGTTCGCCATTGGGTATTAATCAAAAAATTAAAAAAATCAAAAATTATGTATAAAGGAACATATAACGAAAACGGAGATTACACAGGTTTTTATGTTGAAGGAATTCATGAAAATATTCCTAAACCCAATATTGAATTAACCGAAGAAGAATGGCAACAAGGATTGTCAAAAAATTATAAAGTAATTGAAGGCAAACATACTTATTCTCCTTTTGTTCAAAATAAAGAAGAACTTTTAATAAACTTAAGAACCACTAGAAATACGCTTTTAATGGATAGTGATTGGACACAAGTCGAAGATGCACCACTTTCTGAAGAGAAAAAAATGGCATGGAAAAATTATAGACAAGAACTAAGGGATTTAACAGATTTAGCCAGTAGTGCATCAATTGATTGGCCAGTAAAGCCAGTCTAAAAAATAATCATTTATAATTCTCAAATGATTATAAAATCCAATAACTATTCTTTATTAAAATAAATATGGAAGAAAATATAACATACAAACCTTTCGCTTATATCGATCAATATAGCCCAGCAGAAGGAACAACGGTTTATTATAATACTGAAAAGACTTTAGCCGTAAAAAAGAATGATTGCTCCTACGGAACATCTGGAAACCTAGTTACTTTAACAGCTCCCGCTAATAAATTTGCTTCAACTATAAGTGTTGCAGATGCAGATCTGCAAGCTCAATCATGGCTAAATGCAAATGCGCAAGCTTATGCCAATAATACTGGAATTTGTACTATTAGAAGTACAGCATGGCGAGGAGAAAACCCGTCTTGTGTATTAGAACCATCAACAGCTTTGTTGCCTTTTGATTATATGATAATCAGATACAAATGGGCATTGGGCGCAGGTAGTGATTTGGATACTTTTACTGGGTTTGTCAACACAGGAACAGAATGGGATAATAAATATATGGGATTTGGTCATGGCAATGGAACTGAATTACCACAAAACAGCACAGCTATGCAATCCTACATTATGTATGCTGGAGACAATAGAAAAGATAACGGAGTTGAAGCTTGCCTAATCAATTTCGATAAACTTCTCTCAGACTATACTTCTTTAAAATCAGTTCCCGTTAGGATGGCTACAGCTTGGTTTGGTGAAATCGGAACAGGTAATATCGATGTCGAAATTACAACATACTCTGGAGGAACAATGCAAAAGGTAGATGCAGACTATGATTTCATCAACATTGGAGGCTCACAGGTACAACAGCTTACCTTTTCTAAAAACATTCCTAAACCACCTTCTTGGGTAAATGATATTGATCAAGTACCAAACATTGGATATATAACTTACGATAAAGACACTTCTACAGCGAAGGTTGCAATAACTTATTAAAATATGGAAAATACAGGATACAAATCTTTTGAAACATTAGAAAGATACTACACAGATGATGGAACATCAACTGGTGAGACTAAACCAAATATCGTTACAGATCCAGATTATATTGCTCCTTTTTTAGATATTGAAAATTGTCCGCCAAGTACAAGATTTTATAATACCAAACAAACCAAAACTATAACTAGAAACAATTGCGGGCCAGGCTATTTGGGAAGCACAGTAACATTAACTGCCAATGCAAACCAATTTGTTTCAAATCAAAGTGAATTAGACGCAAACAACCAAGCAATTGCTTGGTTAGATGCCAATGCGCAGATATATGCTAATAATGTTGGAACATGTGAAATTATTGATAATTCAAACCGTCCTAATGCTCCCATAATTTATAGTACCCTTTTAAGTGATTTAGAAATTAAAGTATTTTGGACTATTCCTGATGATAATGCAGGAGTTACTGTGAACGGATATCAACTTTATAGAAAAGTCGGCTTGAATGGACAATGGTTAAGTCATAGAACCATAAACTCGAGAGATACTACATCATTCACAGACAACCTGTTAAGTTATGAGACCACTTATCATTATAGAATACAAGCCCAAAATACATTAGGAAATTGGTCTATTGATAGCGAACCAACTGCAGTAACAACAGCTGACAGACCTAACTGTTTTGTTGAAGGAACTTTAATTTCATTGTCAGATGGAACGCAATTGCCTATTGAGCAGATTACATTAAACCAAATGTTACTTTCTTCAGAAATTGATTCACTAAATGATACAAATAATGTAAACAATTTATATAAATGGTCTTGCAACTATTTACTAGAAAACCGAATTAAATCTCCTGTTACGGGTATCCTTCCTTTGACTACTCATAAAACAATCATTGTTAATGAAGGATTATTGGAAGCTACGCCAAGTCACTCTCAATTAATTCAGCGCAACGGAATTTGGAAATTTATTCCACTCGAAGATATTGTCGTAGGAGACAATTTGTATAACATCAACAAAGAAATCATTCCTGTGACTTCGGTTGTTATTAATTTAGAAAAGAGAAATATTTATCCTCTAAGTTTGGCTCCTTCTCACACTTATTTTGCAAATGGAATCTTGACTCATAACATAAAACCTATAGATAATTAATATAGGTATTATGCACCCCTTTCGAATAAATACAGAAGATCCTACTAACAACAAAATACATTCTGTAAAAAATATCCCAATCAATGAATTTATTGGAATCTGGGTTACTGACAAACCAACAAGTAAAAAATCGCGATGCTTGTTTCAACCTCAAATGCTAAAAAAGTGGTGGGAAACGGACGATTTAGGTAGATTTTGTAATCATTCTTTTGATCCAAATACAATTATAATACCTTATCCTAATAAGCTAATGTTAAAAGCTTGTAAAATGATAAAAAGTAATGAAGAGATAACTGTTGATTACAGAGAGATAACAAGATTTACGGGATACTTACCATATATGGATTTTTAAAATTAAAAAAATACCACAAAATGAACACAAACCATAATAGAATAAAAGTTGCTGATTTGGAAACAAATGAGCAAAATAAAATTTTAATTACAAACTCCAACGGTGAACTGGAGTTTAGTGACATTAAAGCAGACAGTTACAATGGACTAGATTATACAAAAGAAGGTAAAGCTTTGGATGCTAGGCAGGGGAAAGTTTTAAAAAATTCTTTAGACGATTTACAAAACACTTTTTCTAAAAAAGAAGATACTGCAAATAAAATTCAAGAAATTGAATCAAATAAAAATTCATCAAGTTCCTTTCCTAGTGTTAAGTCTATTTATGATTGGACGAAAAACATTTTTAAAACATGGCTAACAGATATTGAAAATGTTTCTTCTGCAACCTATACTCTGAATGTTGAAAATATTAACAAAAAAACTGTTTTCTCTTCTTCATCTGCTATTTCATTAATTGTTCCTTCTGATTCATCTTTACTATTACCAATCGGTACTAAAAAAGAAATTACAAATAGAGGAACAGGAACAATTACCATTGGAGGAACAGGAATTAATTTTATAACAAATATTCCATTAACTATCACAAATGGAGAATCAAGAGTCTTAACAAAAATCGAATCTGACACATGGGTTGTATCTGGTGGCACAAAAAATTCACCCATGGTAAAAGGCCTTTATTTTGTTTCTTCTACAGGAAATGATTCTACTGCTGAACCCGAGAATCCAAATAAGCCTTATTTAACTTTAGATAGTGCAATAACTTCCTTTTTGGCAGATTCTAATTCTACATACATACAGATTCTTACTCCTACGTCCTTTAATATTAATGTAGCCATGAATAATGGAACTACGAAAAAGTTTGATTTAAGAAGTGAAGTCGCATGTACAATAAATGTAAAATCTGTAAATGTTTACACCGTAAACAGTCAATATTTTAATGTTGACATACCATTGGGAAACATCTATTTTGCGCCACCTACTCTCTCGGCAATTGGTTTCAATAATGCATTTGTAAGTTTAAAATGTAATTTAGTTGAGTTTTCTCAAACCTATCAGTGTGGTGCAGGAAACTCTGCTGATTCTAGCATAATCTGCAATACTTTAAATATTAAAATAACTAATGCAGATGGAATTTTTACAGGAACAGGAGGAAGTCGAAAAATATACATAAAAACAACAAATTTAAATTTTCGCGGTAAAAGCTATTTGGTTGGCACATTTATGAAATTGACCTTAGATTTTGACAATCTGACCCACGATGATTCATTCTTACTTTTAAATAATTCTTTTACAGCTGGAAATATTAATCATGGAAGTATTTCATCAGTAGCCCCTTATGCGAATACAAACTTTAGCTATTTGTATGGCAATAATGTTAGCATTAATTTTAAAGGGAATGCGAATATAAGTTCAAACATAAGCATAAATAGATTTAATTGTAACGGAAGTTGTGTTATAACAGGAATTGCAAGTTTTCCAAATTCAGATCAATTTATTACAGGCAGAAACAACTATCCTGGACTAATGTTTATAGATGCAACAATTACTGCTAAAAATATAATTAAAGGAACTGCCTTAACTAAATTAATAATATTCTCAAATTCTACATTTACTATTCTAGGAGGTTATTTCATCTCATATTTAGAGTTCAACTCCACAACAACTTATGATGAAATAACAGCTGATTTTATAGGCAACAATTACATTATTATCCAAAATGACAATCAATATATCACTTTTGATGAACCATATTGGCCGTCTCTCAATCAACCTACATGGAATATAAAAAATGGTATTTTATTTACAAATGGATTAATCTCTTCTGGAGTAAATATCCTGCGCAGAAATTTAAACCAATATAATTCAGCAACAATTGTAGCCTAAAAACTAATACTCCACTAACAAAAACAAAAATGGATACAAATTATAACAGAATAAAAGTGGCTGATCTAGAAACAAATCAGCCAAATAAAACTTTAGTTACCAATGAAAAAGGTGAATTAACATTTAATGATATTTCCGAAAAAACTTTTAAAACTATCAATGGAGAGTCAATCCTTGGAAGTGGAGATATCGACTTATCCTACAAACAGGATATTTCGAACCAATTAGAAGTAAGTTCAAGTCAAACTATCTCACCCAATTGGCACGGAAAAACTGTATTCTTTACAGCTAACTGCACAATTACAGTACCCAATTCATTGCCTCAAAGTTTCATTTTTAATGGCATTACATTACCAGCAGTAAGCATAACTTGGGCAATTACTGCACCACATACTTGGTTATTTGGAACTCCATCTGTAACAGCCGAAAAGCAGATTTTTACTTTTACAAAAAGAGGAGCTACAAATAGTATTTTATTATTAGGTGTATAATTATGGGAAGCTTATTACTAAACACAGTTTTCGGAAGATCGAATTACAAAGTAAACACTTATATAGGTGGTATTGGTCCCACTATAAATACCCCAGCATTACTTGCTACTAAATTAGGAATTGCAGTTAACAGAATTAAGCTTTTCCGAGTTGTAGGTAATGATATTGAATGTGCTATAATTGGAGGAATGTATGAGGTTAAAGGTTTTAATCACTCGGATATAAGTCAAGTTACTTATTACCGAGATCCAACTGGAATTGTTTCAGGAATTGGCCCTCAAGGTTTTTACAACACTGGATTGATAGAAGGTTATTTTCCAAATGCTACCTACATTTCGTTAGCCGCTTTTGATCAAAATCTTTATCCTAGCGGAAGACCTAAAAATCTTTTAAAGAAATTATATATCCCAGCAGTAACAAGAATTGGTAATACAGCAATAAATGAAAATGTTTTTAGATCTGGAAATCTAAATTCAGGTAAAATATGGGCAAATCCTATATTACAAACAATAAATTCAGGAGGAGTTGAAGGCGATCTGGCATTTTTGGCAACAGGAAATACTGTCGTATATGTTAATGATTTTACAAAGCCAAATACCATTACAAATTTATCTGCAACGTCCATTTATAATACAGGAATCCAACTCAGTTTCACACCTCCAAATTCAATTAACGGGATCGATTTTTATGAAGTATATGTAAATGGCATTTATAAGCAGGATATAAAAAATAGTGGAGATATAATTTCGGGTTTAACTAAAAACACCAATTACAATATCAATTTAATTACAGTTGATAATTTTCATAATAAATCTGTTTTAAGCGCTACCATAAATTTTACAACTGATAATATAAATTTAGATGTAGATGCAGAAAATTTCATAATCGCCTCTCAAAATTACAATTACGTCGATACAATAAACAATTTAGTTGTTTCATTAAAAGTAAATAATCTTTGGAATAAAATACAGGCTGCTTATCCATTTATAGGTAGTACGCAAATTAATCACAAATTTAACCTAAAGAATCCATTAGATACTAATACGGCTTTTCGACTAGTGTTTAATGGTGGAGGCACTCACTCCACTAACGGATACCAAACTAATGGCAGTAATGCTTACGCAAATACTTTTCTAAATGTAAACACTTATCATACATTTTCAAATGCAGGTTTAACAATTGTTTGCGGAACAAATAATGTACCAGCTACAACAAATTCGTATGATTTTGGTGCACAAAAATCAAGCTCTCCATGGGAATGTTACCAAATACATTTGAATCATGGAGCATCAAAAAATAACAACGTATTTGTTCTTGGAACAATCGGTTTGTCAAAAACTGCAATAAATAATGCAAAAGGGATCCATACTATAAGTAAAACCACAAATACGGAGGCAAGTTATTCTAAAAATGGAAATTTTGATACCAGTATAGCAGGTACACAAACTGGAATAGTACCGGCGTTACCATATTTTATTGGTTGCTTAAATAACGGAGGATCTCCTTATGGTTATTCAAATCAAAGAATACAGTTTACGATAATCCATGAAGGATTAACCAATGAAGAAGTTAAAACTTTACACAATATCATTGATGCGTTCGAAAATAGCTTGGGTCGAAAAACTTGGTAAATATGTAAAATCTATTGCAAGAAATTATATATAAAGTAAAATAATATTAGACAAAATATAAAATGAGCACAAATCATAATAGAATAAAAGTAGCTGATCTAGAAATAAATGAGCCTTATAAAATTTTAACTACAAACTCCAATGGCGAATTGGAGTTTACTAACTTAACCTCAGCTCTAGATTTCAAAACAATCAATGGAGAGTCCATTTTTGGCAATGGAAATATCGATTTGTCGAACAAACAGGATGTTTCGAATCAAATAAATGTAATATTACCAGCAACCGTTCAAGATATATGGCATGGAAAAACTGTGAAATTTACTGGTACAGGAACATTAACAATACCAAATTCGTTTATTAACCCAGGAATGTGTTTTGAAGGAATCACAAAAATGGGCACATCATTAAACTGGTCTATTACTGCTCCAAAAACATTTGAATTTGGAACTCCTCCTACAATAACTGAAAAACAGATTTTTACATTTATGCAAAATGATGGCCAGCATTCAATAATGATTTTAGGACTTTAATTATGGGATTACGAAAAACAATATTTGGAAGGGTAAAATCAAAGCCTAATACTTTTATTGGAGGCATTGCTGGAACAATAAATACTCCTGCATTGTTAGCCACAAAAATAGGTGTATCTGCTAGCCAAATTAAAGACTTTAAAGTGGTTGGTAATGATATTCATTTTAAAATAAACATAATTTATCAAATACCATCTAACGCTTTTAATGGAAATACTAGTATTACATATTTTAACGATTCCGAAGGATATGTAAATTCATTAGGAACAAGGTCATTCTATAATTGCACTTCTTTAGAAAGCATTACATTTAATAATGTTACTTCTATTTTAGATTCAGCTTTCTACAACTGTACATCAATAACAAGTTACAATTTTCCTAAAGTTACGACTATTGACAGCCAGTCAAATTATACGCTTGGCACATTCAGGAGCAATACCTCACTGCTTACTTTCTCCGCTCCATTGCTCACCAGCATTACGGGAACTGGAAAATGTTTTGAGGATGCAAGCAAAATGACAGCCTTCTATGCGCCAAATTTAGCAGGAAGCATTGCTGGAGAAAGCTTTAAAGGATGCACGGCATTAAATGAATTTACAGTCGGTCCGATTGCAAGCATAGGTGTCAGCTGTTTTTCAGGCTGTTCTTCTCTAGCTTCTCTGACTTTTGACAGCCTGAATACATTAGCAGGAGTAAACGCATTTATCAACTGCTCAGGTTTAAAATATTTTTCAGCCAATAGCCTGAAAGATATTCCCGCCGGAACTTTTGCAGGCTGCATCAGTTTAGAAAATGT
>NZ_JAMOKG010000002.1:0-51555 GCF_023656565.1 Flavobacterium tyrosinilyticum | reverse complement strand
CTTCTATGCGCCAAATTTAGCAGGAAGCATTGCTGGAGAAAGCTTTAAAGGATGCACGGCATTAAATGAATTTACAGTCGGTCCGATTGCAAGCATAGGTGTCAGCTGTTTTTCAGGCTGTTCTTCTTTGACTTCGTTAATCCTTAATGATGTAATATCAATCGGAGCAAATTCTTTTTATAATTGCACCAGTATCAACAACATAAATCTTAGAGCTTTAACTATATGTGGCGATACTACAGCAAGCAACAATGTATTTTGGGGAATCAAATTAGGTTGTAATATCATTGTACCTGTCTCTTTACAAACTGCAAACGCAGGAGCACCAGATGGTGATTTGGTTTATGCTCAAAATTCTAGAAATGCAATTATAAATTACACATAAAAACAGACTATTCTAATTTGATGAAGAATAAATCTAATTTAGATTGTTATTCTAATTTCTGTAAAGACAAAAAATCAAAAATATTTTTCAAATGTATAAAATGATGGGTTTGAACTTACACAATCTGAAGTTCAAAAATAGGAAAAACATTTTATGAAGAACAATACGATTTGAAACTCGCTTAAAAAACAAAACCCTCCAAATTCAATTTGAATTTGGAGGGTTTATTATTTACTATTTAAAGTTCTTAATCCCGCTTTGTAGCCAATTAAAGTACTCCTCAATATTCGGATTATATGCAGACGGCTCAGTCAAATTCGTGTTGCTATGATCTACAATGACATAAAATGGCTGTGCGTTTGCTTTGTAAGTTTTAATCTGTAAATCGCTCCATTTGTTGCCGATGGTTTTAATCTTTTTTCCTGTTGTTTCAGAAACATATTGTTCGTTTTCTGGAAGTTCTTTTTTATCGTCTACATAAAGTGAAATCAAAACCACATCATTGTTCAGAACTCCAAGAACTTTAGGATCTGACCAAACCAGTTCTTCCATTTTTCGGCAGTTTACGCAGGCATACCCTGTAAAGTCTAACAAAACCGGTTTTCCGACTTTTTTAGCATATTCCATTCCTTTATCATAATCATGGAAAGTGATGATATTTTGCGGACCATGCTCTGCTCCTTCTGGCAACGAACCTGTTATTTTTAACTCGGAATTGCCCGAAACTCCCAATCCGTTTGGAGATTCGCTGTATTGCATTGGAGGCGGGAATCCGCTAATTAATTTCAAGGGCGCTCCCCAAAGTCCAGGAATGAGATAAATAGTGAAACTTAAAACGATTAATCCGAAACCTAATCGTCCAACAGAAATATGGTTTAAAGGAGAATCATGCGGAAGCGTAATTTTTCCAAACAAATAAAAAGCCAGCATCCCAAAAACGGCAATCCAAATCGCTAAGAAAACTTCTCTTTCCAGCCAATGCAATTGCAGAACCAAATCGGCATTTGATAAAAATTTAAAAGCCAAAGCCAGTTCCAGAAATCCTAAAACTACTTTTACCGTATTCAGCCAGCCACCCGATTTTGGCAATGCATTTAACCAGCCTGGAAAAGCTGCAAATAATGAAAACGGTAATGCGATTGCAATCGAAAATCCTAACATTCCAACAATTGGAGCGATGCCGCCTTTTGAAGCTGCTTCGACCAATAAAGTTCCTACGATTGGACCTGTGCAAGAAAATGAAACAATGGCCAAAGCCAAAGCCATAAAGAAAATCCCAATCAATCCTTCTCTATCGGCTTGCGAATCTACTTTGTTGGCTAATGAGCTTGGCAATACAATTTCGAAAGCACCCAAAAATGAACAGGCAAAAACCACCAATAAAATAAAAAATATCAAATTAAACCAAACGTTTGTCGAAAGTGCATTTAGCGAATCGGCACCAAAAACTCCCGTTACAATTGATCCCAACAAAACATAAATAATTACGATTGACATTCCGTAAATCATCGCATTTCTGATTCCCGCTGCTTTAGTTTTACTTTGTTTCGTAAAATAACTCACCGTCATCGGAATCATTGGGAAAACGCAAGGCGTCAATAAGGCTGCAAATCCCGATAAAAAAGCTAAAATAAAAATAGTCAGCAATCCTCTCGATTCCGTTTTCTTTGGTGAACTGGTAATTTCTTGTTTTGATTTTTTTTCTTCAGTCTGAGAAACCGTTTTTTCTTCTTCAATTACAGAATCTTTTTTTACGATTGAAGTTTCTTCGGCAGAAGCCAATTTCTTTTCACTCGGAATTTTAAAAGTTAATTCTTCTGTAGACGGCGGCAAACAGTTACTGTCGTCGCAAACCATAAAATCGACTTCGGCAGCAATATTCGAAATATCGTCTGAAATGAATTTAATTTTTTGAGTGAAAAGCGCTTTATCTTCAAAATATTTAATTTTCATATCGAAAATCTTATCGACTGTTTCATGTCCTTTATCCTCAGTTGTTTTTCCGATTAATTCGAATTTCTTCGGCTGATTTTTAAAGGTAAAAGCCGTTGGCGAAGGTCCACCTTCTTCAATATATTGTCCGTATAAATGCCAGCCTGATTGTATTTTCGCCTGTGCTTTTAAAAGGAATTCTTTATCTGAAATTTTTTCTACAGTTGTCGTCCATTTTACCGGATTGTACATTTGTCCGAACATGGAAACTGAGAGCAATAACAGGAATGTAATTATGGTATTTCTCATGGTTTTTTGATTAGATTTTGGAAAAAAAAGAGCTGTTGGCAAACAGCTCTTTTGGTCTTTCACAGAAAATGGCTTACTAATTCAGATTCTAAAATGAAATAATGAAAGACGAACTATTAAAATTTTAGATTGCAGATTTTAGATTTTAGATTTTGTCGTAGTATAACTTTGTCAAAGTTTTAAACTTTGACAAAGTTGAACTATCTACACCGTAAACTGAAACTGAACACTAAAAAAAACTACTTCAATGGATTCCCGTCTTTATCAAGAGAACCCGATTTAATGATAATCATTTTATCCAACTGAATATATTTTTTAATCGCATCGTTTACTTGTTGTAAAGTTGCTTTATCAATATCTTTTGGATACTGATCGATGTAGTTTGGCTCTAAACCTCTTTCGATAAAACTTAAAATTGTTCTCGCCATTCCGCTTGTGGTTGACATTCCTACTTTAAAACTTCCGATTAAGTTGGTTTTCTTGTTTTCCAATTCTTCGGTCGTGATTCCGTTTTTTACCCATTTATCAACCTGAACCATTGTCGCATCCAAACCTTTTTGAAATAAATTTGGGTTGAACGAAGCGTTTACAAACCAGTAACCTCCTGTTTCGATATTTCCGCCTAAACCAGAAGAAATATTATAGGTTAAACCGTCATTATCACGAACAGTCTGCATTAAACGTCCAGCAAAACCAGCCCCTAAAGTATAGTTTCCAATAAAAAACGGAATATAATCGGCATCGGCTCTTTTTAAACCTGTAAACTGCCCGATGAATAATTCTGCACTTGGCTTTTCAGGAATTGTAACCACTTCTGTTTTTGATGGAGATTTTGCAGCTTCTTCAAATTTTAATTTTTCAGTAACTCCCCCATTCCAATTTTTGAATGATTTTTTTAATGATGCATTTAAGTTTGCTCCATCGGTATCTCCCACAATTACCAAACGCATAGATGCCGTTCCGAAATATTTTTTGTGGAAAGCTTTCACTTCATCCAAAGTTGCATTTTTGATATTCGCAATATTGTCTTCTACGGTCAAACTGTAATTTGGATTTCCTTTTGGATAAATCGCCTGAGATAAAGCAATGCTTCCTCTTTCGCCTGGATCATTCAAATCCTGTTGTGTATTTCCAATAAATTGCTGTTTTAAATTTTCGAATTCTTTAGCATCAAACAACGGATTTCTTAATTCTTCTGCCAATAAAGCAATTACCTGATCTAAGTCTTTTTTCAAACATTTAAATCCGATATTAATTTTGAAAGTGGAAGCATTTACATTTAATGAAACTCCTAATTTTTGAAGTTTTTCAGAAAATTTAAACTTGTCATTCAAAGTTGTTCCTTTTGATAACATTGAAGCTGTTAAGGCTGGAATTACATCATTTTTAGTTTCACTGGCATAATTTCCTAACGAAATACTTGCAGCAACCGTAACAAAATCTTTTGCTGATGTTTTTACCGAAACCACATCAATTCCAGATACTTTTTCTCTTTTAAAAGCTGAAGCAGATTTTTCGATTAAAGTTTCTGCAGAAATTAATTCTTCTGTTGTGTTTTTTATTGAAGTTGGAACAGATGAAGCTTCTTCGTGACTATGTCCTTCTTCTGAATGTCTGTAATAAAACGGACCATTTTCTGGCATATAATTGCTAGCTTTTGCAGTATCATTATTTTGAGCACCAGCTTGTTTCGGAATAAAATATCCTGTTGTACTTTGGTCATCAACTAGATATTTTTGAGCCACACGCAAAACATCTGCTGGAGTTACTTTTTTCAATCTATCAACACCTGTAATATAATCTGTCCAGTCGCCAGAAGCAATTGCTTCGTTTAATGCTGATGCAATAACTCCAGAACCATCACGAGCTAAAATAGTTTGTGCACTAATTTTTGCTACAACTCTATTTACTTCATCCTGAGTCACACCTTCCTTCTGAATTTTAGCTACAACTTCACTGATTTTTGCATCAATATCTTCATGTTTTGAAGTCGTTGGAAAACCCACCCCAATTGTAAATAGTCCGACTTCTTTAAAGTTTGTTGCACTTGCGTAAGAATAAATTCCTAAACGGGTATCAACAAATGTTTTGTTTAAAATCGCTGACGGCCCAACACCAATAATCTGAGCCAAAATATTCAGGGCTGGAAGATCTTCGTGTAAAGCTCCCGGAATTTTATACGCTTTGTTTACAACGCCTAATTCTCCAGGTTTTTTAACTGTAATTTTGCGTGCGCCATATTGTTGAGGTTCTTGTGTGTAAGGCTGTGGCATTACATTTGGTGCTTTTGTAATTTTGCCGAAATACTTTTCGATCAATTCAAAAACATTCTCTTTTTTGAAATCTCCTATAATGGTTAAAGTTGCATTATCTGGCCAATAATACGTATTATAGAAATTTTTCAATACCTCAATTGGAGCGTTTTCAATATCCGATTTCCATCCAATTGTCGAATGATGATACGGATGTGCAATATAAGCCGCTGCCCAGATTTCTTTATCTAATAAACTATTCGGATTGTTTTCTCCGCGCTCAAATTCGTTGCGCACAACCGTCATTTCTGCTTCTTTATCTTCTTTCAATAATAAAGAATTACGCATTCTGTCGGCTTCGATTTGAAGTGCCAATTCAATTTTATCACTTGGCAGCGTTTCAAAATAATTCGTACGATCGTACCAAGTTGTAGCATTTAACTGTGCTCCTGTATTTTGAAGAACATCAGTAATTGTGTTTCCGTTTTTCTTATTGAAAGTTGGAGTTCCTTTAAACATTAAATGTTCTAAAAGGTGAGTCGATCCTGTATTTCCTAAAACTTCATGTTTAGAACCTACGCGATATACAATTTGTACAGTTGCAACTGGAGAAGCATTGTCCTGCAAAAGCAAAACATTCATTCCGTTTGGCTGGTATAAATATTCTTCGATTCCGCCTAATTCTTTTATTTTCTTGAAGTTAACCGATTTGTTCTGCGCTGAAATTAGGGCGCAGAAAGCTAATGAGCAATAGCCCAGAAAGATGTATTTTTTCATTTTTTTGTTGATATTATTTAAGCAGTATTCAGTTTTCAGTCGCAGTTTACAGTTTTCACTGAGACTGTAAACTGCGACTGAAAACTAACTTTATGATTTACTAAAAATTTCTTTCAATTTAGATTGCAATTCAGCTTCTCTAAGATTTTTAGCCACGATTTTTCCGTCAGGTCCAATTAAGTAGTTGGTTGGAACCATTTTTACTCCGTACAAAACGGCAGCTTCATTTTGCCATCCTTTTAAATCAGAAACATGCGTCCAAGTTAGACCGTCTTTTTCAATTGCTTTTTCCCAAAGTTTCTTTTTATCGTCCAATGAAACTCCCAAAACATCAAATCCTTTATCGTGATACGTTTTGTAGGCCACAACTACGTTTGGATTTTCTTTTCGGCATGGACCGCACCAGCTTGCCCAGAAATCTACCAAAACATATTTGCCTTTGTAGTCTGATAATTTTACTGCTTTTCCGTTAATATCGGTTTGAGAAAATTCGGGTGCAGGAGCACCAACAGCGGTTTTATCATTAAGATCAATAGCCGTTTTTAATTTTTTTCCGTAAAATGATTTTTGAATTTCTGGAGTTAAAATTCCGTAATATTCTTTTACTTTTTCTGGAGTTCCATAAGACACAATTCGGTCTTCAATTACTAATGCGCCTCCTAAATTGTCTTTGTTTTTTCTGATGAATTTATCTGTCAAATCATCCGCGAAAGTGCCAAGATCTTTCCATTTTTTATCCATCATTGTTTGCTGTTCTGGAGTCAATTTTACTTTTCCTCCTTGGGTTAGCGAATCAGATAATTTGTAAATAGGACCTGCAATTGCTTGTATTTTTTTGAATTCGTTATCGTAGTACGATTTGTAGAATCCGTTTTGTGTAGCTCCAGTTACTTTAGCCTTAAAAACCGAATCTTTTTTTGCTTCAATCGTAATATCTTCATTATCTAAAAGAAAATACGCTCCGTACTCTTGCCCTTTAATTTTAATGGTATGAAATAACGGTTCTACTGTTTTTCCTGTAAAAGTAAATGCACCTTCTTTTACCTCAGCAGAATCGATTATTTTTTTATCTCCTTTTTCGTCTGCATATTCCAGATAAACCATTCCTTTATCTAATCCTGCAATTTTTCCATTAATTTTAAATCCTTCTTTCTTTTCGCAAGAAGTAAATGCTGTCGCAATTGCTAATGCGAATAGGCTAGATTTTAATACTGTGCTTTTCATGTTATATTTTTTATTTGTTAGATTGCGATGTTTTTTTGGGTTTCAGTCGGAGTTGCAGTTTACCGTTTTCGCTGAAACTGAGACTGAATACTGCGACTGAAAATTTAAGATTTCAAGAGCTCTTTTAATTTCGCTTCCAATTCTGCACCTCTTAAATTGTCACCGATAATTACCCCTTTACTGTCTACTAAATAAGTTGCCGGAATTGCTTTTACATTAAATGCTTTACTTACTTTATCATCGTCTAAAAGATTATGCCATTGCATATTTTCTTGTCCAAGTGCTTTCTGCCAAGCTTTTTCGTCTTTATCAATTGAAACACTTAAAATTTCAAATCCTTTAGGTCCATATTCTGCGTAAGCTGTTTTTAAGTTCGGAATTTCTTTTCGGCATGGACCACACCATGAAGCCCAAAAATCGACCAAAATGTATTTTTTTCCAGCTACGATGTCTTTTGCGCTATATGGTTTTCCATCTTTATCTTTTAAACTGAAATTGGCAATGCTTGTTCCGATTAAAGATTTCGGATTCAAATCTTTATCTAAAACCTGTCCGTAGTAGCTTTTCTTTGCTGCTTCAGAAAACTGATCGTACAAAGGCTTTTGTTCTGGTGTGAAATAACTAAAGTTGGTCATCATAAAAAATGGTCCCCACCAGGTGTTTTTATTTTTTGAGATAACCTCTAATGTTGTTTTTTCTACTTTCGTAAAAAATGCTTTTTCATCAGCCTCAAATTTTTTCCAAACTGGAAGATTTTGAAGTGAGTCTACCGCTTTTGCGTTTTTATCACGTCTTGCAGCACCGATTAATTTACTTAATTCGTCTGAATCTTTGGTATGATAAGCTGCATAGTCCTTTTCAAGTTCCTCTCTAAACGCAGTTTCTTTTTTATAATAATCATGTGATTTAGAACCTGTAACCACTACATCTTTAAAAGAAATTCTCTCTCCTTCTTGATCTGAAACTTTACCAGCTGCTGTAATTTGTATTTTTGAATTTTCGACCATTACAGAAATATTTCCTTTGTTTTTACCAAAGACAACATAGAAAAAACGAGGTTCATTTAATTTTCCTGCAAAAGTAAATTTCCCGTCTTTTAAAGTTGTTTCAGCAACTGGCAGTTCAGAAGAATGTGTAGCGCCGGGAATCAATTTTACCTCAGTTCCGTCTGCTAAACCTGTTATTGTTCCTTCAATTGTATAAGAAGAAACTGGTGTTGAGGTTGCTTTTTTCTTTTGTGCCTGAATGTTGATGGAAACCATAAACAGGCACAGACAGAATGCTACTATTTTATTTTGAATTGCTTTCATTTTTGATTGATATTTTTAGAAAAAGCTTCCCTTTCGGGGAAATCTAATCAGGAAGCTTTTATATTATTATTTATCTACATTTTGCGTAATGGTTCCGTTTCCTGGATTTTGCGTTGCTCCTTGTGGGAAAGGCGATGTCCATAAATGAGAATCAGATTTTAATGTGTACGTAATTCCATTTACGACTTTAGTAAAACTAACTTTGTAAATTCCTTCTGCATTTAAACGGCGTGCATCTGCATAAGGAGTAAGCGTTTGCAGTAATTCATTATTTTTTGTTTTATAAATAGCGTTCAAAGCAGTTGCTTTATCTGTAGTTGCAATATCCTGATACGATGCTGGAAGAATACGAGTTTTACGAACCGCATTTAAAATAGCCAATGCTTCAGTAATTTTGTTATCACGTGCCAGACATTCCGCCTTAATTAAATAAACCTCAACCGTTGTAAGTCCACCAAAATTGTACATTCCTGATAATATCGAATAGTAATAAGTATCAGCTCCAACGGTTCTTACTTTCCAACGAGATTTTAAACGTACATCTCCAGTTTCAAAACGCACAGCTCTTTCTACTGGTATACTTGGTTCTCTCCCTAATGAACGGCTTGAACCGTGTCTAAAAATATAGTTTTCAACATTGTTATACCCCATTGGCGATACAGCAGTAGTGTATGAATTTGGCACATCTATAATGGCTTTATTTGCTTCGTAAAAAGCCACCCAGTCAAAGAGTTTATTATTTTCTGCTAATGCCAAATCAGCATATTTTAAAGCTTCCGTATAATTATTCATCTGCAGATAAACTCTTGAATAAAAAGCATAACCTGCCCCTAAATTAGGATGCAAAGCGGTTTGAGCAACCTTAGGCAAATAAGGTAATGCTTCTTTA
This sequence comes from Flavobacterium tyrosinilyticum, assembly GCF_023656565.1. Classification (GTDB taxonomy): domain Bacteria; phylum Bacteroidota; class Bacteroidia; order Flavobacteriales; family Flavobacteriaceae; genus Flavobacterium; species Flavobacterium tyrosinilyticum. Next base: position 42,477 of record NZ_JAMOKG010000002.1, on the reverse strand, counting down.
ATATCATTTAGAATAAAATCATACATTTCCTGAATGGTTACTTGTTTACTTGGCGCATTAATATTGGCACTCGTAATTAAAGGAACTGATAATTTTGTTGCCGCCGTAGAAGCTACATAAGTATCTGCATAAAAATTAGTTACATAAAAAAAGTTCATCGCACGCATTATTTTTGCTTGTGCCCAAACTGTTCTCTGTTCTTGCTCAGTCGCTTTAGTGGCCGAAAGTGCATTTTCAATAATTAAATTAAAAGCCGAAATTCCGCTATAAGTGGTATAATAGGTAGATTCGTCTGATACTTTCAATGCAATACGATCTGCATTTTCGTCCCACATATAATTGGCATTATACAACCTATTACTTGTAAGTGTAGCAGCTGTTACAAATTGATCATTTAGCAAATGTGTAGCTCCTAGGATATCTATTCTTGTATTGTATTCGTCACGCAAAAAAGCTTCATAATCTGCTAATGTTTCAGGCGATTTTGCTCCTTTTGGCACATCGCTCAAGTAATCATCGCAAGATGCCAAAGTCAATCCTAAAGCCAATAAGCACGCTACTTTTTTATATATATTTTTCATCGTCTAGTCTTTATAAATTAGAAATTAACATTTACACCCATAACAAAGCTTGGAGATATGAAACCGCCTAGCATGTATTTGGCATCTCTGCTTTTGGCAAAAGTGTATACGTTTTCTGCGTTCAAATTGAATCGTACTCCGTCTAGTTTTACTCTTTTAATAAGGTCTTTTGGCATTTGATACGCTAGCGAAATATTGCTTAATCTTAAATTTGATGCATCCAAAATATTAATATCTGCATAAGAATAAATCGTACGAGATTCTGAATTAAAATCTGCTTCATATTCGTAAACCGCTCTCGGAACATTCGTGAAAGCTTCATCACCTGGTTGCATCCAACGATTTGCAATATTGTTGTTTACCACTGTAATATCTGTTACATAACCTCCAAGTGCACCATTGTAATTGTTACTCAACATTGGTAAGAATGTGTTTCTTACTTTATGTCCTAACTCATAAATGAAAAGAGCCGAAAGTGAGAAGTTTTTATAATTTGCTGAGGTATGGAAAGAACCGCTGTGTGTCGGAACTGTCGAACCATAATCTTTGATCGCATCTATCTGACCTGGATTGTATTTTACTGCAGTTCCTGAAGCATCATAAACTTGCGGAATTCCTGTATTGCTTAAACCAGCCCATTGGTAACCATAAATGCTGTTAAAACTTGTTCCAACTCTAGGATAAGCCTGTGGATAATCTAACTGTAAATAGTAAACAGGAGCTTTTACATTTACATAATCTACAGTATTTTTATTATAGGCATACAAAACGGCCGCATCCCAAGAAAAAGAAGGCGTTTTTACAATCGTTCCTCTTAAAGTAGCTTCGACACCTCTGTTAGTCATTTCTCCATTATTAAGTGTGTAAGAAGAATATCCGAATCCTTCTGTTGGAATTCCTTGGCTAGTAGCTAACAAATCTTGCCCTTTTTTGTTGTATAAATCTAGCGTTCCGCTTAATCTACTTTTAAACAAAGAGAAATCAAAACCAATATTGGTTGTTGTTGTTTTTTCCCAAGACAATTCAGGATTTGGACGTTGCCCCACACTTCCATAAGTTCCTCCAACATTCGCATTAGCATAATAATAAGCTGTTAAATAAGGCGCAGAATCTTTGGCTATGTTTCCAGCAATACCATAAGAACCGCGAAGTTTAAGAGCATCAACCCACGCAACATCAAAAAATGATTCATTGTTAATATTCCAACCCGCACCTACAGACCAAATTGGCTTGTTTTGGTATTTACTGTCTGTTCCCCAAAGGTTAGAACGATCCCAACGAATACTTCCTGATAATGTATATCTTTTATCATACGTATAACCTCCAGTTGAGTAAACCGAAACGTAACGGTTTTGCAATTCTTTTTCTAATCCAAAGTCGTTTTGTGACATATAATTGCCAAAAACAGATCCATATACTTTTAATAAATCGGCTTGATTTATTGCTGTGAATGTTAAAGCTTGCGAATCGTAACCATAACGTGTGTTATCATTATATTCTTGTTTGGAATGACGGATTTCCATACCTGCAATCGCAGAGAAATCATGCTTTTCTGCAAAAGTCTGATTGAAATTTAATTGCTGACGGAAATTATAGGCATTAGAAAACTGATTGGTTTCTTTGACAATATCTCCATAAGGCAAGTTGTAAACCGCTTTGTTATTCACAATTGTCACCAAACCATTTACTTTGCTTCTCACATAATATGATTCTCTATCAAATAATTGGCTTGCGCGATCTGAAGCAAATTCATATTGGAACATCGCATTATAAGTAAACGCATGGCTGAATTTTACATTGAACTTAGCGAATGTTCTGTTTAAGAAATTTTTGCTTTCAGTTAAGTTTCTTCCCAACTCGTCCATTGGCGTAATATCCATGTTATAAAGACCATAAGTCTGCATAGAATTAAGCGTGAAATTATTGTAGCGAGAAGCAGCAGTCGAAACAAAATTGCTTCCATCAGCATTAACCAACTGATTATAAGGTTGCCATTTATAACCTGGATTAGCTGGTATTGTAATTGGATTAAGAGGATTATAATACTGAGTATCTCCTATTCCGTAGTTTAAATACGTTCCTAAATCTAAAGAAAGCCAGTTGTTAATTTGTGTTGAGTTTTTCAAATTAATTCCAACCGTTTGGTTTTCAGAATACATATCTTCTAACTGATTGTCTTTGTAAGTTATAGACGCATTAAAAGTATTGTTTTGGCTAGCTTTACCTAAACTAAGATTGTGTTGCATAAAATACTGATCGCGTTTGGCATATTTTGCTACATCATCGTAGTATTTATACCCCTGAGAACCCAGCTGATTCAAACGATTATTCATATCTGCTTGCGAAATATTTCCTGCATACCCATTTAAAATAGTCTGCATTCCTAAACTTTGAAAAACTGCATTATTCAATAAAGACTGCGCATAAGTAGCTGAATTAGCGGTTTTCAAGTTAGGATTTCCTTCTGCCCATCCTCTTTCTAAACCAATAATATCTGCAGAGCTAGTAAGATTGCCCGTATAATTTCGGTAAGGCGTTACAGTTAAATTACTTGAAAACGAAATATTTGTTTTTCCTTCTTTTGCTTTTTTTGTGGTAATTACGACAACTCCATTTGCAGCGCGAGCACCATAAATAGAAGAAGCTGCGGCATCTTTTAAAACTGTAATGGTTTCAATATCTTCTAAGTTCAAACTAGGAAGATTTTCTTCTATAGATGCGTAAGGAGTTAATCTTGTATTTTCGACAGGAAAACCGTCAATAACATATAACGGTGCCGTTACCCCTCTCATTGAAGTTGTTCCACGAATTCTTCCATCCTGATATCCAACAACACGTCCTTCTAAAATTTTATCTAAACTGCTTAAACGTTGTTCTTGAAACTCTTTTGCTTTTAAACTTGAGAAAGATCCCGTTGCCTTTTCTGCAGATATATCCTGATAACCAGTCTTCAAAACCAGTCCTTCAAGTTCAAAAATATCTTCTTTCAAAACAACGTTGATAACACTTCTTCCTTCAACTTTTATTTCTTGCCTAACATATCCTAAATAAGCAAAAGCCAAAGTCGTTTCACTGCTTACTGCAATAATCTGATATTCACCATTAAAATCGGTTTCTACACCTCTTCCTGAACCGTTATCAGAAATCGCCGCACCTACCAAGGGCATTCCTTTTTCATCTGTAACTTTACCTTTTACGATAAAATCTGCTACAGGTTTTTTCTCTTCCGTTTTTTCTGCAGAGACTTTTCTAGGCATCAGAATAATATGGTTTCCTGATACTTTAAAATCGGTACTCGTATTAGTAAAAATTTTATTTAAAATAACTTCTATTGAAGCTTCGTATGCATTTACGTCGATTACTCTGTTTAAATCTACAGATCTTACATTATAAACAAATCTGTAATCTGTAGTGTATTCAAGTCTTTCAATCACTTTTGCAACAGTCATATTGCTGGCATTAAAAGAAATCTTGTTTTTTTGAGAATAAGTGGTTCCGGCGTGCATTACTGTTAAGGCAGTTAGCAGAAATAATGTGGTCAATTTCATTTTCAAATCAAATTTCAAAAAAGGCTTATCAAACCTGATTCTGTTCAAGAGTTTTTTCATACTTTTAAATGTTTTTTTTAATGTTGGTTGGTTAATTAACTGACCGCATATACTCTACCGGGAAATGTTGGCGCATTTTCCGGTTTTTTTATAACGATCCTTTTCTTTTTGGATTTCTGTTACATAGGCTTGGTGATTTTAGATTTTAGATTTCTGATTGTTGATTTTAGATTTCTCAATCTTGTTTCTTCCCTCTTTATTCTATATTCTATATTCTTTCTTCTTTACTCTCCTTCTTCGTCTTTACTTAATCGTTATTTTGTCTCGGTCAATATTGTAATCAATCGCATAACTGTCGCTAAAATATTTCAAGACCACTTCAATGGGTTCATTATCAAAACGGGCGTTGAAAATTTCTTTTCCAAGTGTTTTATTTCTGTTAATGAAAGTCACATTGTATTGGCGTTCAAGTTTTTTGATAATAGCATCAAAAGAAGCATTTTTAAAAACCAGACTTCCTTTTACCCAATCGGTATAATAATCAGTATTAACCTGTTCTATTTTAATTTCGCTCTGTCCCTGTTGAGCCGAACCTTTAAAACCTGGTGTTAAATAAACCTGATTTTGGTTTGTTTTCTGATCTTTATAAAGCGAAACTTTACCCTCGACCAATACAACATCTGTACTGCTATTATTAGTATACGAATCGACATTGAACTTAGTTCCTAAAACCTCAACATTCACTTGTTGCGCGTTTACCGTAAACGGATGGCTTTTATCTTTACTAACTTCAAAATAAGCTTCGCCCGTTAAATACACTTCTCTATTTTGTTTTTTGACAAACTGAACTGGATATTTAAATGAAGTTCCAGAATTCAAATGCACTAAAGTTCCGTCTGATAGCTGTACCTCAAATTTTTTACCGTATGGAATTTTCAATGTATTGTAAACCAATTCTCCTTCAGCAAAAGCTTTATTATAAACCAATCTGTTTTTCTCTTGTTTTCCAATAATATTTCCGTCTTTGTCCGTAACATTTTTTTCTCCAGAAATATCAATAGTTTCAGATGAACCGTTACCCAATTGTAAAACAATCTCATCAACTCTCGGCACAATAACATTTTTTTTAACTTGTTCTGCACTAGAATTTTTATAGAAATAAAAACCTCCCAAAGCCACAATTAAAACCGCGGCATATTTATAATAAGATGAAAATCTTCGTTTATAAAAAACATTATTTTCCTTATTGATTCGTTCCGAAAGCTGTTTTCTAACTTCGGTCGAATCAAAAGTGTTCAAAGCAGTATCAATTGCATAATTGGTTTGCACAAAATCCTTAAATACAATTTGATTCTCTTCTTCTTTTAACCACTCGGTAAGCTGCTCAATCTCTTCTTGAGAAGCCTGATTTGTGATAAATTTAACAATTAGTCTCTCTGACTTTTTTACTGTCATTTTAGTCGTTTTTAATATTATTACGAAGCCAAAAAACAAAACCCTAACAATTTGATAAAGTTTTTTTCATTTTACTGATTTTTTTATTTTTTACAAGTGTTTTCTCTCAATAAAACTCGACTAATTTGATAGATATTACAAACTAAAAGATTTATATTTGCATTTTTCTTCCTTTTTTATTTGTAATAATTTTCAAATAGAAAGGCTAAAAAAAGGTCGATTTGAGCAAATTCAGTTTACTTTTTAACCTCAAAACCTATTAATTTATATATTTGTTTTTATGAAGATTGATGATTACAGCGATAATACCATTCTAATTGAGTCTCTACAAAATGGAGATGAAAGTGCATACACGTACCTTATCGACACCTATCATCATAAACTTTGTGTGTATGCTAACAGCTTGGTAAAGAATGTTTACAGTGCCGAAGATATCGTGCAAAATGTTTTTATAAAAGTTTGGGAACAACGCACAAGATTAAAAACAGATCATTCTCTAAAAAGTTTTCTTTACAAACTGGCTTACAATGAATTTATCGATTTGTATCGAAAAAATCAATCTTTATTTTCTCTAGAAAAATCGTATTATGATGCCTTAAACGGAATTGTTCAAGAAGAAGATTCTGAATCTTTTCAGAGAGTTTTGAATGCGGTAAACAAAGAGATCCAGAATTTACCGCCAAAATGCAAAGAGGTTTTTATTTTAAGTAAAAAAGAAGGTTTAACCAATATTGAAATAGCCGAACATTTGGATGTTTCTATCAAAACCGTTGAAGCGCAGATAACCAAAGCATTCTCGATTTTGCGCACTTCTTTGGAAGAAAAAGTAAAGAGTGTTTTGTTTCTTATGTTTTCTGCTAAAAAAAAATTCAAACTAAATAATTTAATCTGAATTTTCCTTTTATTGTTTCAAAGCATAAATGTATCCGCTTCCTTTTTCTCCATTTTCCAACTCATATTCGGTTTGAATTCGCGTATAGCCATCACCTTCAAATTCATCGAGATAATCCCAATTCGAAGTCAAATCTTCTGAAAATAAAACATACGCCTTTATTGTTTCGGCTTCTTCATTATTAACGGGAATAAAACCATTATACCCTAAAGAAGAGCCCCAACCCCCTTCTTCAAGTTTCCCTTTTATAATTGCTTTTTTCCATTCTCCCTTAATCGGATCCATAACCGAATGATTGGATTCTCCAGGAGCCAATGATCCGTAAATAATTAAAGCCGGAATTGTTTCTATGTTTTTCATCTATAATCTCTCAATATCTTTCGTCTTACTTCAATACTCTATATTCTATATTCTTGCTTCTATACAGCATCTTTCATCTCACTTCTTTCTTCAGCAAAATCTAAAACAGGTGTCTTCATATCATGATACAAAAGCACTTTCCAGTTTTCATCTTTTGCCTGCTGTTCCCATTTCTTACGAGATTCCATAGCACGTTTTCCGTCGAAATCCGTTTTGTAGGCAACAGGAAATTTTAAATATCTTTTTTGAGGCAAATCATCTGCTCCATAAAAAACAATTTCGTTATCGGCTTTAATCCAAAATACTTGTTGAAACTTGGTATGTCCTGCTGTAACTTCAAAGAAAATTTCGTCGGTAATTTGTCCGTTGTCTTCATTTAATAATTCAACGTTTGGCAATTCTTTCAGCTCATTTAATAGCTCAGGCACGTACGACGGATTTTGCAATTGTTCTAAAGCAAAATCTATTTCTCGTTCTTGAATGTAAATCTTCGCATCTGGGAAATTTTGAACAAATTGATTATTTTCAAAATAACCAATTCCTTCTATATGATCTTTATGCAGATGTGAAACCAGAATTTTAGTAATCTGTTGAGGTTCGATATCATTTTTTCTCAGCATTTCGTAAATAAATGAAACACCATTATTGACAAATCCTAAACCGAAATCTATTAAAATAACATCATGATCTGTAATAACAACAAAAGGCTGAATCGCCATTTTTAAACCAGAATCGATTGTATGCTCTGTTAAAAGCTGAAATTCTTTTTGAGAATTGACAATATAATTTCCTTCTTGTAATGCTATGATTTTCATGTTTATTTTGTTTCTAATTGTATAACAAAGCAAAGTTCTTAAGATTTTCTATATTTGTAAAACCTTATTTTTCGATATAATCAATCGATAAAACCGATTTAGAAATGGAACTTCGTCAGCTCAAATATTTTCTCAAAGCAAAAGAATTGCTGAATTTTACCGAAGCGGCTTCGGCACTTTATATTAGTCAGAGTACTTTATCGCAACAAATTAAACAATTGGAAGACGAGCTTCAAGTTCCGCTTTTTAACCGAATTGGAAAACGAATTACATTGACAGAAGCTGGAGAATTATTTTCGGTTTACGCGCAACAATCGGTCAACAAAGCTTCTGACGGACTTCAATTATTAAAAGATTTAAATAAACTCGAAACTGGAAAAATTGCCATTGGCGTTACCTACGCTTTGCGGCATGTCGTTACAAAAGCTTTGATTTTGTTTAGTTCCGAATGTCCTAAAATTCAATTCGAAATTATCTTTGGAACTTCGCAGGAACTCATTCAAAAACTAAATCATTTTCAGCTTGATGTTATTTTAACTTTTGAAGAAATTGCTTCTGAAGCACATTTTAAGTATCTAGAATTGTTTACTTCGCCAATGGCTCTGGTTACGTCTTCTGAAACTTCTTTAAAAAATAAAAAGACCATTTCTCTAGAAGAAATTAGTACGTTGCCCCTTGCCATGCCAGCTGGTGGTTTTAGCACCACTCAATTTATCAGCAAGGCCTTTGAAAAAAACAATTTACATCCGAATGTTACGATTGAAATAAATGATATTCCAACATTGCTTGAATTAATTAAAACGGGAAAATGGCACACGATCTTAACGAAAACTACAATTGAAGACGAAAAAGATTTGTACGCCATACCAATAAAAGGAGAAAATATGACCCGAACTGCAATGCTGATTTCTTTGAAAGAAGTATATGAGAAAAAAGCAGTTAAAGCTTTTTTGAAAATGCTCGTAGAAAATTTGAAATAGTTTTTAAATATCGGATTTTTAAAACAAGTCCCAGCGGGACGGCATATTTATAGAAACAATTATTCCCATTTCAAAAGAGCCCCAGCGGGGTGAAATATTAATTTTAGAATTATGTCGCTCCTCTGGAGCTTTTGCTAACCATGTATCAAATAATCTATAAATATTTCATTCCTCCGGAATTTTGTCTAAAAATTGTTTGTAGCACACTTTGTCAAAGTTGTCATTATTAAAAATTTATTTCAACTCTGCTTCAAAAGGCGAAGCAGGCAAATTTTCTTTATTGTATAAATTGGCTTCAACTGGATTATCTGCCCAAGCATAACGCACTTTTACAGGATTTAAAACGGCATCATTCCAAACTACGATTTTATCGCCTTCAATAACTGCCTTTGCCCAAACAAATTTTCCGTCGGTTCCTGCAATGGCAAATTCTTTTAACTCATTTCCATTTTTGCTTTGCAATCCTGTTCCAATATCTGAAAAACTTAAAATCAGTTTATTTCCATTTTGTTTCATCGATTGAAAAATCGGACCAGAAGCAGTTAAGTTTTTTTCTCCGTAAACCAATTTTCTTGCTTGTAGCGATAATCTTTTTCCAACATCATATTTGTTTAATGGGTGAATATCATTCCATTCGCCTAAATCTATTGTGATCGCCAAGCCTGTATTTGGAACTTTCAGCGTATTTAGTTGCTGCTGTCTTAAAGCTGCCCAATTACTTTCTGTTGGTTCTGTTTTGGGTTCCATAAAATTAGGCAGCTGTACCAATAAAAATGGCAATTTTTCCTGTTTCCATTGCGCACGCCAATTAGAAATTAAGGTTTGCATTAAAGGTCCATATTCCAATGGTTTTCTAGTATTGGCTTCGCCCTGATACCATAAAACCCCTTTTATTGGATAATCTTTTAGTGGTGCAATCATAGCATTGTAAAGTCCGACAGGTTTCCAACGCACAAAAGTTTGCCCTGGTAACGGTTCCATTTTTGAACCTAATTTGTATTTCCAAGTTCCTTTTAAATCAATAGTTTTATCTCCTACAATTAACTCGTAAGGTTTATAGATTACAAAACCTCCTTTTCCAGAATTGTTGATGATGCGAACCGTGATTTCATTTTTTCCTTCTTTTAAAACATCAGTATTAAAAGAATAAATTCTTGGCGGATATTGGTACGAAGTTGTTCCAACGAAATGTCCGTTTACAAAAACGGAGTCGGCATCAACAATTCGCCCTAAAATTAATTTTGCTTGATTTTCCTTTACTTTTTCCAGAACAAATTCCTTTTTAAACCAAACCGAACCATTTATTTTCCCGAGTTCACCATCGGCCCAATGACCTGGAACATTCATTTCCTTCCAATCTGAAGTTTCGATCGAATTTCTCCATTTATCTTTCAGTCCAAGATCGGTTTCATTGAGTAATTTATACCAATTTAAACTAACTTTTCGGTCGTTTTCATCGATTTGTTTTTCGAGTTTTCCGTCTTTGAATTTTAGATATTCCTGCTCATATTCGGGGAATTTTTTAATGCTTTCTTCGCTAATCCACGATTCTGCAGGAGAACCGCCCAAAGCACTGTTGATTAATCCAATTGGAATTTTATACTTCTCGTATATTTCTAAAGCGAAGAAATATCCAACTCCTGTAAACTGCAAAACATTTAGAGGATTTGCTTCAACCCAAGAACCAGATGAAAAATCGTTTCTTTCTTTCGCAAAATAATATTCATCGGGAACTAAAAATTGTCGAATATTCGGATTGGCAGATTTTGCAATTTCTTCTTTGTATTTGTCTTTCAGTCGATCCATTGGAAGTTCCATGTTGGATTGTCCCGAACATAACCACACATCTCCAAATAGAATGTTTTTTAATACAATTGTATTGGATGCTTTTAAAGTCATTTCATAAGGTCCGCCGGCTTTTTGAGACGGAAGCTGGATCGACCATTTTCCGTCTTGAGCTGTTGTGGTTTTGTATGCTTTATGATTAAAATCGAGTTCGATTTTCTCGTTTGGCGATGCCCAGCCCCAAATATTGAATTTTGTATCACGCTGTAAAATCATTCCGTCACTAATTAATCTCGGAAGTTTTATTTGAGCATTGATGCTAAAACTTATTAAAAATGCTACTATTATTTTTTTCATTATAATCTGTTTTATTTTTTTTAGCCACGACCCGAGCGATAGCGAATAGGCGAAGCAATTCACGAATTTTTTTATTAAAATCTTTGTATGTAGACTAATTCAATTACACAAATTAATTTGTGTAATTTGAAGATAATTAAAACACAAAGAAAAGAATTAGAAAAATTCGTGAATTCGTGGCAAAAAAAACCTATTCATAAGTATATAATTTTATTTTTTGGATTTCGTAATCTCCAACTGAAATTCTTAAATGCCTCCCTTGATGGGTTTGATCACCGTTGAAATGTCTGATGGTTTTCCATCTTTCATTTTCAAATCGGCCTTGATCGGTTTTTAGAATTCCTGCGTTTACATTTTCCTTTAATGGTTTAAAAGTAACTACAATTCCTGATCCAGAAATATAAAATTCATCTTTGGCGATTTCTATAATAATCGCACTTGACATTGGCCAAGTTTCTGCTTTTGCTCCATCAGACCAATTTAAAGTATAATCGTGTTTGAAAGTGAATTCGTAATCGCCCATTTTGATGATTTGCATATTGTTTTCTTTGTCTAATAAAACACCGTCAATTTTTCCTTGTCCTTTATTGGCTTCAATTGTCGGAGTTAACTGTTGCACTAAATCATATATTTTTCCTAATGGTTCTTTTTTGGCATCGGCAACAGATTCTATAGAAAATGGCGAAAAACCAATTGCTTCGTAATGCCCTATCGCGTATAAACCTTTGAAAGGTGCAGTTTCATCAAAACGGTGTTCTGGAATAAATAACGGATCGCCTTGACGTGTAAACAAATCGTTCCATTGTTTAAATGACGGATTATAAAAATCGGGCGCTAAAAAATCAATTGAATTTCCTGCGGCTTTCCAAACATCCATAATATGAGGCAACGGTCCTGCACTTGGATATTGTCCTGGCTTTTTTTCTGGAGCATTCAAAGCAGCATTTACAAACATCGGAATTGGATAAGCTTCTTTTCCAGCCTTAGCAACAATATTGGTGAACTTAGAAAAATACCAGGCCATGAAAATTTCGTCTGTATGTAATCCTTTTCCAAAAATTTCTTCCCAGTTTCCTTTTGTTTTGAATCCATTTTTCTTCCAGATTTCTAAAAATTCGGGAACTAATTTTTGTTTGTTTTTTTCTAAATATTGGATTAATTCCTCTGGAACTTGTTTCTGAAATGCAGCATTCGCTAAAGCGTGATAATCACGAGCGGTTGGCAGCATTCCGATTTCGTTTTCAACCTGAACCATAATTACAGTTTGGTCTTTTTGATCGAAATCTTTGATATGCGTCATCAATTTTTTGAAAGCATTCAAATCGGCCTGAAGATTATTTTCGCTAAAAGGTGTCAGGATTTCGTGGCTTTTGTTTTTATCGTCTTTAACTCTCGGGTATTTTTTCTGGTTGAGTTTTACCCATTCTGGCGCGTGACTCGACATGCTATTTTTCCATGAGCCGAACCATAGAAAAACGAGTTTTAAGTTTTCTTTTCGTGCACGAAGAATCAAATCATCTACTAACTGAAAATCGAACTTACCTTCTTGCGGTTCTATCAATTCCCAATAAATCGGAGTTAGAACAGTGTTGAGGTTCATATCTGTCAATTTAGACCAAATAGGTTCCATGCTTTCCATACTGGTTGCAGAAGAATTTCCTAATTCTCCACCTCGTATTAAGAATGGTTTTTGGTTGACAACTAGCTGTGTTTTATTTTCTGTCTTTTGAAGATGAGGTATGTTTTGACTAAACCCAAATTGTATCGTCAAGAATGCAATGAGAAACAATTTGCTTTTTGTAAAAATGCTTATTTGGTTTGTATTAAGATTGAAAGCCATTTTGATTTGTTTTTTGCTCTGATAAATCTTGAGCGATAAAAGTTAAGAAAATAAACAATCCATAGTGCAGACCCTTTTCCAGACTTGCACTATGGATATTATTACTAATTAAATATTTAAGGTTTTTGTAATTCTCCTGAGAAACCTAAACTCACATCTTTTCCGGCAAGACCATCTGCTGCACCTTTATAAGCGTGTTTACGAACGTAATTTGCATCCCAAAGATTCGGAGATTCATTTGGAAGCCAGTATTCATGTTCTTTAGAATTATCTGATACTCCCCAAATTGTAATTCCATATTGCTGAGCTGCAGGAATATATTTTTTATACATATCAATAACATACTGATACATTTCTGCCTGAGAAGCTTGCTGTGCAACTGTTGGTGTTGCGGTTCCCAATCTGATGTCTAATTCAGAAATTTTAATCAATTTTCCAGTAGCTGCCAGTTTTTGGAACATCTGAACAATTTTATCTTTATCAGTTGTTAAACCAATGTGCATCTGCGTTCCGATTCCATCAACTTGCGCACCTTGGCTTTCAATGTATTTTACATATTCGATTATTCCATCACATTTATCTAATCTAGATTCTAAATTGTAATCGTTTATAAAAAGTTTATCGCTTGTATTTCCGTATTGGCGTGCTAGTTTAAATGCTTTTACTGCGTAGTCTTTTCCTAGATATTTTACCCAAGAGAAATAATCTGTAGCGGTATCACCTTCGCTTCCATCTCTAAGTGTTCCATCTTCTTTCATTGGTTCATTGACAACATCCCAAGAGAAAACACTTGTTTTGTAGTGCGTCATCATTTTAGAAATCCAATCTGTCATGGCATCGCCAATAATTTTGGTTTTCTCAGCAGCTGTTTTTTCAATTGTTACTGGTGCTGTAGGTCCTCCGCCAGTTGCTGCACCATCGGTTACCAAAACATTATCGATGTAATAAGTTCCAGCAGCTCCTCCTAAATCGAAACCAAAACCTGTTTCACCTCCTTTTGCTGTAATTTTCCACTCGATTTGTTTCCAAGTTGTAGTAGTGGCCTGATCGCCTTGGTAACTTGCTACACCCGATGGAGTTGTTGAACATCTTACAGAACCTGCAGCTTCAGAACGAATCATATAAGAAATTGTATAGTTTTTTCCTGCTACTAATGCAGAAGTAAAAGTGGTCTGAATCTGAGTTTTCCACTGATTTCCTGCGTCAGATGTTGCATTAACAACTTTCATAGCTCCACTTCCTTCGTAAACATTTGACGTTCCTGTTGCTGCACTTAAAGCATCTGCTGCTCCATTGGCTTTGCTCCATCCTGTTATTCCAGAATTAAATGTTCCGTTAGAAACTAAATTAACTGGTCCTGTTGCCGCATCCAAATCAACAACTGCTAGCGTATTAGCATCAATCAGATACGTTACATTTGGAAGATATCCTAAATCTAAATTAAACTGAAAGGTGGTGCTTCCCGCTTTAAAATCGCCTGGTGCTAATTTAATTTTAACTTGTTGCCAAGAAGAAGTGGTTGCAAAAGCTTCTGTCCATGTTCCGCCTGTGCTAAACCAATCTTTGTATGGATATTGATTTGCCAATGAAGCATTAAATGAAATACGTCCTTTTCCTGTTACATCAGATTTGATATAAAATGAGATTTCGTAATTATGCCCGCCAACAATTGGTACATTCGGAGAGGTAAGCTGAAGACTATAAGCCGCCGAAGAACTTGCACTTGATGCTAATTGAATTGCCGCAGATGTACTTGTTAATCCCGCATTGGCAACTGTTGCAATGCCTTTTCCTGGGTTATTTCTAGCCCATCCTGTAAAAGTTCCGTTTTTAATAGGCGTTAGATCCAAGACATTTGTTCCGCTTGAACCTGGAATTACTGTAGGGGCAATAATACTGTTTAGGTAACTTGCGTTCTGGTTGGAATGCCAAATTAAAGTGTGCCCGAAAACTTTTAATCCTGCACTTTTTGTTGCAGCAATAAAAGCATCTACGTTGGCAAAATCAATTTCTCCTTTGGAGTTTACCATTGCCCCATGCTTCATTTCGTAACCTGGCGTTACTTCATCAAAATTTTCGTTTACGATTTTTCTATAATTAGCATCGCTCATGTACAAACTTATTCCGATTCCGTTTCCTAAAGGAAAATCTGAATAGTTTTTTAAGGGTTCGTAACGGCTTATTTTTTCTACTAAAGCTAACGGAAGTTCGGCTCCTGTTACTTCTCCGTGCTCTGGGTCTTTTCCCCACTCCATCAAATTATCATCGCATGATGACAAAATCATTAGTGATGAAGCAATTATTGGTATGATATATTTAGATTTCATTTTGTGGCTGTTGGGTTAGTTAAAATCATTGTATACTGGCGTATCTAATGGTACAATTCTCCAATTGTCTGTGTAGACTTTTACAGAAGTTGCTTTTGAAGGAAATTCTACTTCGCTTGCGCTTCCTGTTACATTAGATAGTTTTACATCAGAATTTTCGAAGTAAATTCCAAAGTTTTGATACGTTGCCGCTTCGCGAAAAGCTAGAACTGTTTCGAAAGTAAATGCTTCTTTAGACCAAGCGTAGAATTTGTTTAATGGAATTGTAACGGTAATCCACCCTGTTGTATTTACTCCAATTGATTTACCATCTTTAATCCAAGGAACATAGTTGTAACAAGCTCCTGTCCATTCTCCACCATTAAAATTATTGATCATACAAATTTTTAAGAAACCAGAATCTCTCCAAACATCTGGCACATAGATATCAAATTGAAATCCTACTTTATCCAATGGCGTACTTGCTGGAATGTATGGCGTTAATTGCGCTCTCCAATTGTCTACTCCATTTCCTGCTGTCCAAACTTCAGTACAACGGTTTTTTGCTGCATCAAAAGAAGCAATACGAGCTGGACGATGAGGTACGTATTTTCCTTGAGATGTATTTATGGTTCCTAAAGCTGCCGACTCTAAATCTGCTGGCTGGATCATGCTTGTTGAACTTCCCCAATATCCGTGTGAACCTTGTCCGTCAAAATTAAGCAGTAAACCTTTTTTGAAATTAAAATACGCTGGAGAGTAAACTCCTCCGTTTGATGTTTCGGCATAAATTGAACCTCCTAAATCTGAGATTCCGCTTGGCACCACAACTGTAAATGACTCTCCTTCTTCATCTGAAGTGATTCCTGTTGTTACTTCAACATTTCCAGGGAAAACTACTTTGCTCACTTCTGTCAAACCTGTTCCTGAAACAATAATTGTCTCTCCAGGATTTGGCATTGTATTCGACATACTTAAAATAGCCGGTTTTCCTGAACGGATTTGAAAAGGAAATGTCACTTCGTTTGAATCATTTACAAAACGAATTGTATTTCTTACCGATGGATCTGCATCTGTAATGGGTGTATCTGCAGAAATGCTTACCAACATTGAATTGTTGGAAACAAAAACCACATTGAAGTAGGTCGAATATCCGTTAATATAAACTTTTTTCAGTCCTTCAAATCCAGAACCTTCGATACGCAATAGCTGTCCTAAACGGGCAAAACTAACTTCTCTATCTGGTACGGTCGAATTTACATCTTCTAAAAACACTTTTGTAATGGTCATTGCGCGTCCTTCAGAATCGTTGTTGTCGCAAGAAGTAAATAGCATACCGAAAACCATCATGCTTAATAGTGCAATAGGTGCCCAATACTTTTTATTTAAAATATATTTCATATTTATGTCTTTTAGTTTTTTATTTCTGAAACTAGAATAAGTCTTTTATTTTCTCTTCTGTAAACTGATACGGAACAGGATTTTCTCTCAATAACGGATTCTGAACCAATTCAGATTCTGGATAAGGAAGTGTGAAAATTGTTGCATCGATTACGCCAATTGCTCTCGGACTTGTCGCCTTTGTAGCATCAACCGTAACGGTATTGGTTGCTGTGTCATACAAAATTGGAGTTATTGTTCCTCTATTTTGTGCAGTCACATAGTTGATTACTTCCTGCTGTTTGTAGTAAGCCCTGCGAACTAGATCGTACCAATATTGCCCTTCCATACATAATTCTACTCTTCTTTCGTGCGCAAGATCTGCATAAGTCAGTGTTGTTTTAGGATCTAAACCTGCACGTGTGCGAAGTCTGTTTACAACCGAAATAGCTGTTGCATCTGCAGTTGTAGCATTGTTTCCTAAAGCTGCTTCTGCGTAATTTAAATAAACCTCTGCCAGACGTAACATGTAAGTATTTAAAGCAGAATTCATACGCGTAATTTTAGAATTATCTTTGGTAGAACCTACAACTCCTTTTTTAACGGTTAAGAAATCAGCACTGTGATCTACTGTATAACCGCCATTTGCTTTATTGATTTCTGCATAATGATCACCATCTCCCATAAAAGTCGCTCTACGACGAAGATCTTTTGATTCATATTCTTGTAAAACATTATAAGAAGCTCTTGTCCAATATCCCCAAGCGGCATCGTCTCCAGTAATATCAGAACCTAATGCAAAATAGGCCTGCTGCGTATTGTTTACTCCATAATCTCCATTAGGAACCCATTGCAATGCAAACATAGATTCCGTATTGTTGTTATTGTCAATCATGAACAGATCTTCATAATTGGTCATTAGGCTGTAAGGCCCAGAACTCATTACTTTTTCTGCCGCTTTTTTGGCTAAATCAAGGTATTCTTGATTACGGGTTCCGCTGTTTGGGTTGTCGCTAACTCCTGAAAATGATAAGTAAACACGAGACAGCATTCCGTAGGCGCTGTATTTTGTTAAACGTCCAGCCTGCCCTGCAGTTTCCGGAAGGTATTTTGCAGCAAATTCTAAATCACGCATCGAGAATTCGTAAACATCTTTCATTGGATTTTTGTTTACGATTGGATTTTTTACCAATTCTCTCGGATCTGTAGAAATAATCACATCTCCCCATAATGAAGCCAAATACCAATAAGCTGTTCCTCTCATAAAACGAGCTTCAGCAATATATTTGTTTTTAATAGTCTCGCTCATTGCGCTTCCAGAAATTCCGATGATCACATTATTAGACTGCTGTATTACATTATACAAAGATGCCCAAGCCGAAACCAAAGGCCCTGTTAGTCCCGTTTCTGTTAAATCTGTAAACGGATAAACATAATCTGAGAAAGGCGCATACATGTTTGCGGCACGTCCGTCTCCTAATCCGTAATAGAATTTATCATTAAAATCAAACCATACTTTATTGTATAATGGCCCTGTTGCGGCCTGAAAATCAGATTCCGTTTTATAAAAGTTCTCTTTTGTAATTACATCATTCGGTTCAACGTCCAAAATATCGCTGCAACTCGTCCAAACAAATGGCAATGCAATCATTAAAGCCGTGTAAAATATTTTCTTTGTTTTCATTGTGCGTTTTTTAGAAATTAACAGTTAATCCAAGCGTAGTTACCATAGGTGAAGGATAACGTCCGTTATCGATACCATTTAAAAGTTGGTTTTGGTACATTGCACCTACTTCAGGATCGTATCCTTTATATTTGGTAAAGGTTAAAACATTCTGCATGTTTGAATATACTTTGATGTTTGAAATTCCGTATTTAGAATACAAATCTTTAGGAAGATTATAGCCAATCGAAATATTCTTAAGTCTTACATAAGACCCGTCTTCAACAAATCTGTTGCTTAAACGATAATTAGAAGCCGAAGCTGCTGATGACGCTGCAATTCTAGGCATGTAAGGATCTCCGCCCACAATCTGCACATTACGATAATCGTTTGGTCCGTTCGGATCGATTAGTTCTAATTGCGCGTATCCTAAAGCTGATTTCAATAAATTGGTATTCTCGCGTGGGTTTTCAAGCCATCTTCTTTGGTAATTTAAAACATCATTTCCGTAAGAACCTGTAAATAAAATGCTCACATCAAATCCTTTGAATGAAAAACTATTGTTGAAACCGAAAGTGAAATCTGGATTAGGATCTCCAATATAACCTGCATCTTTTTCGTTGATTACTCCATCTTTATTTACGTCTTCAAACATATAATCTCCAATCCAAACGCCATTTTCACCAATTACCATTCCTTCCGGCAATGCTGTTGGTTTTACTGTTCCTGTGGCATCTTTATAATAGAAATCTGTTGCTTTTTCAAAACGTCCAATTACTTTATAACCATAAAATTGTCCTAATGGCTGTCCAACCGCAGTACGAGTAACCACTGTTACGTCTGAACCTTGTTGTAAAGTCTGATCGTAAACTCCAGATTCTGAATTCAATTTCAATACTTTAAATCTGTTCATCGAGATATTGAAATTTGATTTCCAAAGAAAATCTTTTCTCTGCATGTTTATGGTGTTGATCGTAAACTCGAAACCTTTGTTTTCAAGAGATCCGATATTAGCAAAAGGCGGTGTTGTAGCTCCTTGACCCGTTGTTCCTACGTAAGCTGGAAGTGATAATCTTAGTAATAAATCATCTGTTTTTTTATAATAAACATCTGTTGAAATTTCAATTCTATTGTCTAGAAGTCCGATATCTAAACCAATATTAGTCTGGTTTGATTTTTCCCATTTAAGGTCTGGATTTGCAGTATTAGTTGCAATTTGCCCGCTTCCCCAATTGGTTGCCGAAGTGCCATAAACAGAAGTATAAGCATTATTGGGTACACTTGAATTACCTGTAACTCCCCATCCTGCACGTAATTTTAAATTGCTAATAGTCTGATTTTCTTTTAAAAATGATTCGTTTGAAACTTTCCACGCTAATGAAGCAGATGGAAACCAATCCCATTTATTGCCTTCAGCAAATTGCGAAGATCCGTCTCTTCTGATTGTTCCTGTTAAAATGTATCGATCATCAAATGTATACGTTGCTCTTGCAAAATAAGAACTAAGCGATTTTGTAGAACTTGCATTTGAATTTCTAGCCGTTGTTGGGTCTCCAGCGTTTAAATCTGTAGCTCCATTTGTTAAATAACCTGAACGGTAGCCATACAGATTTTCCCAGTTTTGCTCTTGAAATTCTTGAGCTACCAGTGCATTAACATTATGTTTTCCGAATGCTTTATTATAAGTCAAAGTATTAGTCCACATCCAGTTTTCGCTCGTAGATTTTGTTCTGGATCCTTCTCTAACTTCATTTGATAATGCTCCAAAAGTATAAGATGGATTAAAAGTATATCGGTTTCCAAAACCATAATCTATAGAATATTGGGTTCTCAATTTTAAATCTTTTGTAAAACCAATTTCGGCATACACATTTCCTCTAATTCCATAATCTTTTCCATGATTGTCTTTCAACATTGCAATTCCCAATGGATTTGTCTGAACAAATTCTGTTGTATCTGGCCCGTCAAAAGTACCGTCAGCATTTCTAGCGGCTACGTTTGGAGTTTGTTTTAGTGCCGTTAAAATAACCGAATCATCATTTACTGTAGTGACCTGATTGGTTTTGTAAGCATTTAAATTCACTCCAACTTTCATCCATTTCTTTACTTGCGAGTCTACAACTGCACGAATGGTCATACGATCAAAAGAAGAACCGATGATCGTTCCTTCCTGATCAAAATAAGACATTCCTAATGCATAAGTAGTAGTATCAGATCCGCCTGACGCAGATAAATTGTAGCTCTGAATTAAACCTGTTTGAAATAATTCATCTTGCCAGTTTGTTCCTTCTCCTAATAGATCAGGACGAATAAAATAAGGATCTCTTTGAACGATTCCTAAATCTGATCTCGTGTTTTTCAGCGTTCCATATTCTCTTAAATTAAGCACCTGCAATTCTTTAGGCATTTGCTGCCACCCTACATAACTGTCAAAATTTAAAGTCAAATCTCCTTTTCTACCTGTTTTAGTAGTCACCATTATTACCCCATTTGCTGCTCTAGAACCATAAATAGCAGTTGCAGAAGCATCTTTCAAAATATCTATAGAAGCAATATCATTAGGGTTAATTCCTGAAAGCGGATTTGTATTTAAAGAACCTGAATTACCATCTATAATAACACCATCAATTACATAAATCGGTTCATTAGAACCTGTAATAGAGCTTATACCACGAATACGTACCGAAGAACTTCCTCCAGGCGTACCGCTATTTTGCTGTATCTGCACCCCAGCCGCTCGGCCTTGCAGTACCTGATCGATAGTTGTAGAAACAGATTGTGTTACCGCAGAACTAGATATAGAAGAAATTGCTCCTGTTAAATCTGCTCTTTTTGCCGTTCCGTATCCAATAACAACAACTTCTTTTAAGTCGTTTAAATTCTCTTCTAGTACAGCATCAATTTTAGTTTTATTATTCACTGCAACTTCATACGGTTTGTATCCAATAAAGCTAAAGACCAAAATACTATTATTGGGAATAGCTTGAAGGGTGTAAGTCCCGTCAAAATTAGATACGGTACTTGTTTTGGCTCCTTTTACAATAATGTTGACACCTGGTATTGGTCCTACACCATCAGATACAGTACCTGTAACAGTAATTTGTGCATTTACTGCAGCAGAAAATACCAGCATCAGGATTAAGAACCCCCAATTCTTAAAGTATTTAGATCTGCTTTTAGTAATTAAAAAGTTAGTCATAAATAATTGGTTTAATGAGTTAATAGTATGGTTTAGTTAGTTTTCTTTTTAGATGACTTTTTTACTCGTTTTCATTTTAACATTTCAAACAAATAAATAGCTTATAGTCAAAACAAATATATGCAAAAAACAACAACACGCAATCGGTTGTGTTATTTTTTATTTCTAATTTCGAAAAAATAAAGCTAAAAAAAAGAATTATCTGTATTAATAATTAAAAAATATTAAGCAATCATCAAAACAAGCATTTAATATTACGAAAACGTTAGAGATAATAAATCATTTGATTCAAAATCTTAAAAAAAATATAAAATGTTAAAAAACGAGATTTTTTCAAAAAAAACTAAAACGTTGTAGTAACTGTCTAAAAATTCATCATAAATTAAATCTTTCGCTATGCCTTATAAAAGCTGGCTTAAGAAATCTTATAAACTAAAAACCAATACACTGCTATTAAAATATTACAATTCTTACAAAACTTAAAGAGAGACAATCGGTTGCTTTTATTTCATAAAAAAAACTCCCTTCCAAATAACTGAAAGAGAGTTTTAAAACTATAAAAAAGTAAATGAAAAAGGCTATAAATTCATCTTTTTCGCGTCTTCTACAAATTGCTTTAATCCGATATCGGTTAAAGGATGTTTTAGAAGACCTTTTATCGCAGAAAGCGGTCCAGTCATTACATCTGATCCAATTTTGGCACAATTGATAATATGCATGGTATGTCGCACAGAAGCCGACAAGATTTGAGTTTGATAATTATAGTTGTCGTATATTTCTCTGATTTCAGCAATCAAATGCATTCCATCAGTAGAAACATCATCTAATCTTCCTAAAAATGGCGAAACATAAGTAGCTCCTGCTTTAGCAGCAAGCAAAGCCTGACCCGCCGAAAATACTAAAGTAACATTGGTGCGAATTCCTTTCGAAGAAAAATATTTGCAGGCCTTTACACCATCGCCAATCATAGGGAGTTTCACTACAATCTGAGGATGTAAAGCTGCTAGCTCTTCTCCTTCTTTTACCATTCCTTCAAATTCAGTCGAGATTACCTCAGCCGAAACATCGCCGTCGACGATGTTACAAATATCAAGATAATGTTTCAGGATATTTTCTTTTCCTGTAATGCCTTCTTTTGCCATTAAAGACGGATTGGTGGTTACACCGTCTAAAACACCTAAAGCCTGCGCTTCTTCAATGTCTTGAAGATTGGCGGTGTCAATAAAAAATTTCATAAGTTTTTTGGTTTGATTAGTTGCTTTTAAAAACTGATTTATCATCTACTAAAACATACAGTTTGTCATTTCGACGAAGGAGAAATCTCCATAAGTAGCTCCGCACTGAGAATCAATCTTTGTCGAGTTTCTTGCGAAGATTTCTCCTTCGTCGAAATGACAAAATTGCTTATATTTCTTTGTGTAAGTAAGCTAATAACGCACTGCAGTGCATCTAAATTCTAGTGAAAAATGTGCATTTCGATTGATTTTGCTCTTCAAAAAACCTTCAATAAAAAATACTCACTATTTTATCAAACTGACCTTTTATTCGTTTCGATTTTCAAAAAATAGTAACTAAACCTTCAATCTATTTTTCTTAAATCTCAATGTAAAAAAGCCATAATCTTAATGCACATTTTCGAAGTTTCTATCTAAAAAACATTTTTAAATATTTTTAACGCTTTATAGCTATCATATTCAAAAATTTAAATTTTCTTAGATTTTTGTCTCACTAAGTTTTATAAGAAACCTAACAGGTTTTTAGAACCTGTTAGGTTTGCTGTAGAAGTTTACCAATTAAATGTATTGGTTAATGATATTTTCAAACAATTCTTGTTTACCGCTTTGAAGATTTAATTCTCCATTTTCGTGAGCGATAGTATAAAGATCTTTAAGGTTTAATTTTCCGTCAGCAAAATCTTTTCCTTTTCCAGAATCAAAAGAGCTGTATCTTTCTGTTCTTAATTTCTCGTAAGGAGAAGAAGTGATGATTCTATCTGCAGTCAATAAAGCTCTTGCAAAAGTATCAGCTCCGCCAATGTGCGCTAAGAAAACATCTTCTAAATCTGTAGAGTTTCTTCTAATTTTAGCATCGAAGTTAACTCCACCACCTTGCAATCCGCCAGCTTTTAAGAAAACTAACATTGCCTCAGTTGTTTCCTGAATGTTGTTTGGGAACTGGTCTGTATCCCATCCGTTTTGGTAATCACCTCTGTTCGCATCAATGCTTCCTAACATTCCCGCTTTTGCCGCAACTTCTAGTTCGTGTTGGAAAGTATGCTGTGCCAATGTAGCGTGGTTTACTTCGATATTGATTTTGAAATCTTTATCTAAACCATAATTTTTCAAGAATCCGATTGCTGTAGCCGAGTCAAAATCGTATTGGTGTTTAGATGGCTCCATTGGTTTTGGCTCAATGAAGAAAGTTCCTTTAAAACCTTGAGATCTTGCATAGTCTCTAGACATTGCTAAGAATTGTGCCATGTGGTCTAATTCTCTTCCCATATCTGTATTTAGTAAAGACATATAACCTTCTCTACCTCCCCAGAACACGTAGTTTTCTCCACCTAAAGCAATTGTTGCATCCAAAGCCAATTTTACTTGTCCACCAGCTCTTGCTACTACATTAAAATCAGGATTTGTAGCCGCTCCGTTCATGAATCTTGGATTAGAGAAACAGTTTGAAGTTCCCCAAAGCAATTTAATTCCAGAATCTGCTTTTTTCTGTTTTAAATAATCTGTAATAAAAGCCAAACGTTTTTCTGATTCTGCGAAAGTTGCTCCTTCAGCAATTAAATCGTAATCGTGGAAACAGAAATAATCAAATCCCATTTTGCTGATAAATTCGAAAGCAGCGTCTGCCTTATCTTTTGCAGCCTGATACGGATCTGACGAAGCATCCCAAGCAAATTGCTGTGTTCCTGGTCCGAATGGATCGCTACCTTGTCCACAGAAAGTATGCCAATAAGCGATGGCAAATTTAAAGTGCTCACGCATTGTTTTTCCAGCTACAACTTGGTCTGGATTGTAATATTTAAATGCCAACGGATTATCAGATTCTTTCCCTTCAAATTTAATTTGGCCAATACCTTTGTAGTATTCTTTATCTCCTAAAACTATCATTTGATTTTTTTATTTATTTGTTAATATTAATTCTAATTCTTGTTTCCATTTTTTATAAGCCGTTTCGTATTCCTCTTTATTTTTTAGAGGCAAAAAGGTCATTACGTGGTCGTTTGTTGTAATTCCCGAACCAAATTTTTCAAAGTCACCATCTGTCAAGCCTACTGCTCTCGCCGCTCCTACTGCTCCGGTTGTATTGTAAATTTCTATTTCATGTCCAATTAATGTTGCAACTGTATTAGAGAAAATTTCGGAACGGAATAAATTATCATTTCCCGCTCTAATCACATTAATTGTGGCATTATCATCTTTCAAGCATTCCATTCCATACACAAAAGAAAACGCAATTGCTTCCAAAGATGCTCTGAATAAATGCGCATTGGTATGAATATTAAAATTCAGGTTTAAAATATGAGATCCAATATTTTTATTATTGAACATTCTTTCAGCACCATTTCCAAACGGAATAACAACCAATCCTTGCGAACCTACATTTATCTGAGATGCTTTTTCATTCATTTCTTCATAGGATTCATTTCCGATATTGTTTCGCATCCATCTGTATTGGATTCCTGCTCCGTTTATATTCAGCAATTTTCCAACTCTCGGATTTGATTCAGCATAATTCACATGAACGAAGTTGTTTACACGAGTACTTTTTCCTGAATTTGTTTCTGTCACAGCATAGAAAACGCCTGATGTACCACCTGTTGCAGCAACTTCTCCCGGACGAAGCACATTTAATGACAAAGCATTATTTGGCTGATCTCCTGCTCTATACACAATCGGAATTCCAGCTGGAAGACCTGATTCAGCGGAAGCTTTTTCAGTAACAACACCTTGATTCGTAAAGTTTTCTACGATTTTTGGAGTTAATGATTGTTCGATTCCGTAGTAATCCAAAAGCCACTCGGCTACTTTATTTTCTTTATAATCCCAAAGCATTCCTTCAGACAAACCGTTTTTGGTTGTCGTTACTTCGCCTGTCAGTTTCAAAGCGATGTAATCTCCCGGAAGCATATATTTAGCAATTTTATTGTAAACTTCAGGTTCATTTTCTTTAACCCATTTCAGTTTTGAAGCCGTAAAATTTCCTGGCGAATTCAATAAATGCGACATGCATTTTTCTTCTCCAATTTCGGCGAAAGCGGTATTACCAATCTCAACCGCACGGCTGTCGCACCAAATAATTGAATTTCTAAGGGCATTTCCAGATTCATCCACAATCACCAATCCATGCATTTGGTACGAAATACCAATTCCCTGAATTTTCGATGCGTCGATATTAGCCTCTTTAATCGCTCTTTTAGTTGCTGTACAAATGTGCTGCCACCAAATTTCAGGATCCTGTTCTGCCCAGTCTGGGTGAATCGAAAGGATTTCCATTTCGTTTTGCGGTTCATTCAAAACGATTACTTTTTTGCCCGTTTCTGCTTCTACCAAGGCTGCCTTGACAGAAGAACTTCCAATATCATATCCGATATAATACATACTTACAATGATTCTCTTATTATTAATTTTGTCGGCACATAACACTGAGTATCTTCGTCATGCGTAATAAATGCCGCTGCTTTGGTTCCCATTTCTTTAAAATCAGTTGAAACAACCGAAATTCCTTTATATATAAATTTCTTCATCGGGGTTTCGTTGTATGACAAAAATCCAACGTCTTTCCCTGGTTCAAAATCATTTTCTTTGCATTGTTCCAAAAAGTGACCTAAAATCCTATCGCTTACGCTGATATAAGCAATCCCTTTTTCGATGCTGAATCTCTTTGGATCTGTAATTACCTCATATTCAAAACCAAAATCGGCACAGAATTTCTTAAAAAACTCCACCGTTTCCCACGGATGATTGGTAAAATCTGGATACACAAATTGTATCTTTTTGTACTTTTTAAACAAATCAACTGCCTCTCTCAATGATTCATAAAACGCCTTTCCAAAATCCTGAAAAACATAATTACTCGTTTTATCAGCTCTGATGTTCCAATCAATCAAAAGCAACTTATCTTTTGAAATCGCTGATAATGCTGGAGCAATAGCCGCGTGATCAAAATTCATCACCACATATTTGTAATACTTCCCAATTCCGTTATTAATAATGGTTTTAAAAACATCAATATTATAATGATGAAACTGCACATCAATAATCACATTATCAGGCAGATTATTCACAACCGAATGATATAAAACCTCTTTATAAGCCTTAAACGTATCTAAAACCAAAAGCACTTTTCTCGTTTCTCCTGCTACATAATAGCCTTTGTTTGGGACAGAATCAATTACTTTTTGGTCTTTCAGAATAGAATACGCCTTAAAAACCGTATCCCTAGAAAGCTGATAGGTCTTACAGATCACATTCACAGACGGAAGCAAATCTCCCTTTTGCAAAATGTTCTCCGCAATTGCATTCGTAATTCCGTCAACCAATTGCTGATACTTCGGAATATCACTTTCGTGATTCATTATAAACTCAAATTTTTCTTCTTCTTTTAGCATACCGTTCTGTTCCGTTCTGTTATGCTAAAGTAGCTAAAAAACTTTTATAAAAAATTATTTTTCACATGAAATATGTTATTTTTTTTAAGCTCTTTTTTGTTCTAATAATTTGGGCGTGTCCCGCCGAAAAAGGCGGGTCGGGCTATTCGTTGCAAGTCCTCGCACTTCCTTCGTCAGGCTGCGGGCTTTCCACTGCTATCCCTCACGTGAAAAGGCTTCAGAAAACATTTTCATAATAACGGCTGTCATTGCGAGGAACGAATCAACCTCACTACAATTTGATTCAGCAAATGTGATTGCGTCGTTCCTCGATGACAAAAAAAGCAAAAATCCAAACAACACAACCGATTGTAATTTTTATTAAATTTTTTTAGACAAAAATCTTAATCAATTAATCTTCTTATTCCGTAAGGATCAATCGTAATAATCGAACCATCTTCCAGATAATCTATTTTGGTTACTTTCATGCTACGCAAATGCGTTACACCTTTTGACAAACTCGAATCGTGATAAAACAAATACCACTCACCTTCTACCTCACAAATCGAATGATGCGATGTCCAACCCACAACAGGATTTAAAATTCTTCCCTGATAGGTAAATGGTCCATAAGGATTATCTCCAATAGCATAACAGATAAAATGGGTGTCTCCTGTTGAATATGAGAAATAATATTTTCCGTTGTATTTATGAACCCAAGAAGCTTCAAAAAAACGACGGGCATTATCACCTGCCAAAATCTCATTTCCGTTTTCATCCAAAATTTTAATCTCTTTTGGTTCTTCAGCAAATTCGAGCATATCGTCTCGCAACAAAGCGACTATTGGCCCGAGAGCTTTTTCACCCGACAAAGGTTCTTCGTTATTCTTATCGTATTGATTATTACGGTATTTTTGAAGCTGTCCTCCCCAGATTCCGCCAAAATAAATATAATGTTTTCCTCCGTCTTCAAAAACGGCCGGGTCAATACTATAACTTCCTTTAATCGCTTCTTTTTCGGGAACAAAAGGCCCAACTGGCGAATCTGAAATGGCAACGCCAATCTGAAAAATTCCGTTGGCACGCTTAGCAGGGAAATACAAATAGTACTTTCCGTTTTTATGCGCTGCGTCAGGTGCCCACATTTGTTTTTCGGCCCAGGCAACATCATCTACATGCAATGCAACGCCATTATCAACTACTTCTGACGAAATATCTTCCATCGAAAAAACATGATAATCTTCCATTCCAAAATGATCGCCATTATCATTAAACGGAATTCCGGCATCAATATCATGAGATGGGTAAATGTAAATTTTTCCGTTAAATACATGTGCCGAAGGATCGGCTGTGTACATATGGGATACTAAAGGCTTTGAAATCGCCAAGTCATTAATTTCTTCAAAATTAATGTGTTCAATGCTATCTTCAGGCATACTATATTTTGTTTAAATAATTAAGCTCTTCTTTCTTTTAATTCGGTTTCAATCTGTACTTCCATTTCTTTATTGATTTTATAGAAAAACAACAATCCTGCTCCAATTAAAAAAGGGATTGCAGGGAAAATACTCACTAGTAATTTGATTCCGTTTATGGCTGTTTGAGACTGTTCTGGTGCATTTGGAATATAGTGAAAATAACCTAAAAATAAAGTAGTTAAAGCACCTCCCACGCTCAGTCCTGTTTTTAATCCAACCATCATTGCAGAGAATATAATCGCAGTTGCACGGCGGTTATTTAACCATTCTGAATAATCGGCCACATCGGCAATCATTGCCCAAAGAATTGGGATCGTTATTCCATAGAAAAATCCGTGTAAAATCTGAGAGAAAAACATCAGACTAATTGATGTTGGAGGATAAAAATAGAATGCTATAATGAACAAAGTCGAAATGAATAAAAATACGCCGAAAACATTTCGTTTTCCATATTTGTCTGCGAGATTTTTGGACAAGGTAATACCAACAATCATAAAGATAATTCCACCTGCATTGAATAAACCAAATCCTGCTGAAACAGGATCATTCCCAAAATGATTCAATCCGATATTCGATAAAGTATCTAAAATAGGCTGAATAAAAATGGCTAACTGCTCCTTATCAACATAATTCTCAAAATAATATACATACGAACCGCCTTTCATCGCCAAAGTCACAAAAACCAAAGTCGTGAGCGAAAGCATAATTATCCAAGGTCTATTTTTGATTAAATCGCTTAAATCTTCTTTTACACTTGACTTTTGTTCTGGTTTCGGAATGATTCTTTCTTTGGTCGTTAAAAACGTAATTAGAAGCATAATCGTTCCTATAATAGCCAATGCAGTCATTACTTTTTCGATTCCAATTGCTTTATCACCGTTTCCAGCACTTTTGATAATGCCAAGCATGAAAACCTGAACGAAAAACTGAGCAAACATCACCGCAACAAAACGATACGACGACATACTGTTTCTTTCTTTCATATCGCCCGTAATTACACCGCTCAAAGCAGAATAAGGAAGATTGTTTCCAGCATAAAAAAGCAATAATAAAGTATAGGTTACAACAGCATAAATTACCTTCCCTTTATAGGAGAAATCAGGAGTTGAAAAGGCTAATAACGCCACTACTCCAAGCGGAATGGCCGTTATTAAAATCCAAGGTCTAAATTTTCCCCATTTGGTACTGGTTCTGTCTGCCAAAACCCCAATGATCGGATTAAAAATAAAAGCTGCAATTAATCCAACAATCAGCATAATGATCGAAGAATCTGTTGGTGATAATCCGTAAATGTCGGTGTAGAAATAGGCCAAATATGTCATCAAAGTTTGAAAAACGAGATTAGCAGCAAGATCTCCTAAGCTGTATCCAATTTTTTCTTTGATGGATAGTTTTTGTGAAATGTTAGTCATTAGTGGGTTTTGTGGTTAGTTAGTTCTTTTCCTGAAAGGTTTACAAGACCTTTTAGGTTTCCCTTAATTCAAATTGCTTTTCAAGCATACCTACAAGGTTTTAGAAACCTAGTAGGATAACGAATAATAATTTAAACAATCGGTTGTGTAAAATTAGACAAAAAAACATATTATGCAAATTTAGTTTACTTTATTTAAGTTATTTTTCATCTCACAACCGATTGTTAATCATTTTTTCAAAACTTATGCTTTTTTAGCATTTATTCTTTAGTTTCTTTCAACTTTAAAATACTATCATAAGCTGGTTTATGTTGCAAGTTTTTATCAAAAGGTAATGGATAATTGGTTCTTCCTTTAATTGGCCAATCGTTTAGCCAAGATTGCCCGTCATGAACGCCCCAAAACGTAACTCTGCTAATTTTATCTTTATGTTTTAAAAATAGTTTAAAAATCGATGCATAACGCTCTGCTAATTGTGTTTGAACTGAATCGGGTAATTTTTCTGGATATGGATTCATTTTAGGATTTCCTTCGAATTTCTGATTTACATCAGCGCCTTTCAAATCCCACGGATTTGGTAAAACGGTAATATCCAATTCTGTAAAAGCCACTTTGATTCCTAAAGCCGAATATTCCAAAATACTTTTCTCAATTTCTTCAATGGATGGACTTTGCAATCTCCAATGTCCTTGAATACCTACTCCATCCACTTTTCCGCCTTCAGCTTTTATTTTTTTGATTAATGCAATTGCTCCAGCTCTTTTTGCGGGTTCTTCGATATTATAATCGTTATAATATAACTCCGCTTTTGGGTCTGCTTTTTCTGCGAGTTTGAAAGCGTCAACTAAGTATTTTTCGCCAAGCGTATTCAAAAAAACGGATTTTCGTAAAGTTCCATCTTCGTTTAATGCTTCATTTACCACATCCCATGACTTGATTCTTCCCTTATATTTGGAAACTATTGTCGTGATATGCTCTTTCATAAAGGCCTTCATTTCGGTACTGTCGGCAATTTTTTCCATCCAAGGGGCCAATTGACTGTGCCAAATCAAGGTATGTCCATGAATAAACATTTTATTCTTTTGTCCATACGCCACAAATTTATCTGACAAAGTAAAATCATATTTATCTTTCTGTGGATGCGTGTACATGGATTTCATGATATTTTCTGCTGTAATCGCATTAAATTCTTTTTTAATCAAAGAATCTACTTTTTTGTCTTTTTGTTCAATTTGGTCAGCGCTTAAAGCTGTTCCAATATAGAAATCATCTTTGTAAGCATCTTTTAACGAAGCAGTTTCTTTTTGCGATGTACAGCTAACAGCCAGCAAAGTCGTGACGGCAACTAAACAAGGTTTAATAAATTTCATATCTTTTGGTTTAAATAGTTAATTGTTTTTTATTCATTTAGTTTTGTCATTAAGAGAAATGACAAACTTTGCGTATCATTCTTTCCTAAAACTTTCTGGCGGTCCCAAATACGACTCCAAAACTTTTCCTGCTTCCGTTTCTATTACAATTTTCTGAAGCACCAAAGCTGGATCAATGGCATAAAATTTCAAAACATGATTTCCTGATTTTTCGATTTCATGAGTTGAGGTTATTATCTTAATATTATTGGCCACCGATTCTGCCCAAGCTTTCTCTGAAGAATCTGCGTTGAGGTTCATGATTTGCGGTTTTTCATCATCAAAGCCAATTCCGTATTTTAATCCGTCGCCTATTTTAAAATTGATTGTCGGTGAAAAATACGCTTTTACTTTTATTTTTCCTTTACTGAAAAAATGAACATTATATTCTAATCTTGGTGATTGTTCTGAAATTCCAATTGGATGAATATTTGAAGGCTTTATTGTTATTCCAGAATTCGTTTTACCAAGATTTGGAATTATAGTCCATTTTACTGAATCAGAATTGATCGCTTTAGAATAATTTTTACTTTCTATTGAAATGTAACCGTCATTTTCAACAAAACCTAAAATATTATCTAGATTTTTATTTATTGATGTCTCCACTTTCGATGAATTATCCTTAGTAGAAATTCTCGCTTTAGCATTATGGGGAATTTCGATTGTTCTTGTTTTCGGAATCACATTTTTATCTGGCTGCTGCCAATTATCATAACCTATATGTGTTTGTGACAT
This sequence comes from Flavobacterium tyrosinilyticum, assembly GCF_023656565.1. Taxonomy (GTDB): domain Bacteria; phylum Bacteroidota; class Bacteroidia; order Flavobacteriales; family Flavobacteriaceae; genus Flavobacterium; species Flavobacterium tyrosinilyticum. The sequence goes on along the minus strand of NZ_JAMOKG010000002.1, from coordinate 10,683 downwards.
CATATGATTCCATTTGCCATTTGCCAATTGAGTGTGATAATAATTAGTAAGCTCCGCATCTTTTTCAAATAACTCCTTTACTTTTTCAGCATATTCATTTGCAATGGCTTTGCCTTGATCTGCATACAAATGATTTTTAGCTGTTGCAACATACATTTCATTTAAATTTGCACTTGCCAAAACAGGAAATAAAACGAGCTGATAAAAAGAATCCTTATATTCTGGTTTTAATTTTTCGTTTATCGAAATGGCTTTTTCAACCAATTTCTGATACTCCGCCACAATTCGGTCTGCTTCATTATAATTGATAACACTAAACGTTTTGGCATCTAATAATTCGGGTTTTCTTCTTGAATTATATTTGGTGTATAATTTCAAAATGGTCGCAATTTCTTCTGCAAATTGATTGTCAAAATTCTCTTTTGCCCAATTCACATAATAATGTAAATTTCCTGCATTAAACTTTTCAGGATTCCACGCCATATCTAAGAAAAACTCAATCGGAAACTCCATTGGTTTAATGTCTCCAACATTTACAATCCAGATTTTATCGACCCCATATTGGTACGCCAAATCCATCTGTTCCCAAGTTCGCTCGATTTGATTGGTGTTAATCCATTTGTAATTTCGTGGCCCGCCCACATAATCATAATGATAATAAATGCCATAACCGCCCTTTCTTGGTTTTGCGTCGAGTTCAGGAAGTTTTCGAATATTTCCCCAGTTATCATCGCACAATAAAAGGGTTACGTCGTCCGGAACGGTCATTCCTTTGTCATAATAATCCTGAACTTCTTTGTAAAGCGCCCACATTTGAGGTGTTGCTTCGGCAGGTTTTTTGGTTACTTCTGCAATAATATTTCTTTGAGTTTTTACAATATTTTCTAATAATTCAATCGCAGTTCCTTCCGTCATGGGTTCGTCACCGTCGCCACGCATTCCCACCGTAACAATAGTTTCTTTATTTCCCATTCGCCTGATTCCGTCTTTCCAAAATTTAATTAGGGCTTCTGAATTGGTATTAAAATCCCATTTCCCGTTAGATTTTCCCCATTCAGCATGCGCTCTTGTTAACGGCTCATGATGCGAAGTTCCCATTACAATTCCATATTCATCGGCCAAAACAGCATTCTGAGGATCTTCAACATAAAACATTCTTCCCCACATCGCCGGCCATAAATAGTTGCCTTTCATTCGCAGAATTAATTCAAAAACCTTATCGTAGAATTTCGAATTGAATCCGCCAAATTTCTCAAATGCCCAACCTGACAAAGCAGGAGCTTCATCGTTTATAAAAATTCCTCTGTATTTTACTTTTGGTTCTCCCTGAGAATGAGTTCCGGGTAAAACATGCAATTCCAATTGTTTTTTCACAGGAACATCTGCCCAATAATACCAAGGCGAAATACCAATTTGATTCGATAAATCGTAGATTCCGTAAATCGTTCCCCGTTTATCTGAACCTGCAATTACCAACGCTTTTTTAATTCCTTTAAACGGATTTTCAACAATTTGGGTTGTAAATTTTTCCCATTTTCCCTGAAGTTCTATGGTAGTAATTTTTCCTTGTTTAGCTAATTGATTAATGATTTTACTTTTTCCTAATGTCCCAATAATGACAACAAAATCTTCTGCTTCAGCAATCTTTTTAATTCTTTTCGGATGTAAATCTGAAACTTGAAAAATATCATTTTCTAAATGTGCTGCTACTTTTAAAACTCCCACATAATCTTTATCATCAACTAAAATCGAAGCTGTTTTTCCTTTACTTACTAAAGGAAAGTTTCTAGCAGAAGCCTGATTGACCACATATTTCTCTGGATTTATGGCATACGAATTTGTACTTAATCCGATTAGGAAAAGTAGTAAAACTAGATATGAAGTTTTAATTTTAAAAAACATAAAGTCACAAACTTTTTTATTTAATCTCGCAAAGTCGCTGAGTCGCTAAGATTTTTTACTTCTTTTAGAACTTAAAAACTTTGCGTCTTTGCGAGAAACTATCAACGTAAAAACTTAGAAACTTTGACTACAAACCCAATTTATAAGCAATTCCCATTTCCAGACCTCTCAACTCAGCCAAACCTTTTAATCTTCCTGTTAAAGAATAACCAGGATAAGTTTCTGTCGCTTCATCAACTCGATGAAGAAAACCATGATCAGGGCGTATTGGCAGACTTACTTTGGTTTTGTTCATTAACAACAATAATTTCTCAACGATGGCTTCCATTTTAACATCCCCATTTAAATGTTCCGATTCTCTAAAAATGGTTTCGCTTTCGCGGATGGTATTTCTCAGATGCAAAAAATGAATTCTATCTCCATGATCGTCTATAATTTTCTCTAGATTATTTTTTGGATCGGCACTTAATGATCCTGTGCAATAGCATAATCCGTTTGCTATTGACGGAACGGCACTGAAAATCGCTTTCAAGTCGGCTTCTGTTGAAACAATTCTTGGAAGTCCTAAAACCGAAAATGGCGGATCGTCGGGATGAATCGCTAATTTTTGTTCGTTTTTTTCCGCAATCGGCGTTACTTCTGATAAAAAATAAATCAGGTTTTCTCTTAATTTTTGATTATCAACTTCAGCATAATTCTCTAAAAGAGACAAAATCTGTTCTGCCGTAAAATGAATTTTACTTCCCGGTAATCCTAATAAGACATTTTTAAACAGCAATGCTTTTTCATCTTCAGACAGTAGATTTCCAAACAGCAATGCTTTTTCCTTTTCAATCTCTGAATAATCATTTTCTGAGTTTGGCCTTTTTAAAAGAAAAACATCAAAATAAGTAAATGCATCCTGATTGTAGAGTAAAGCTTTGCTTCCTTCTTCGTTGATAAAATTATGATTGGTTCTTACCCAATCCAAAATCGGCATGAAATTGTAGGTAATGATTTTGATTCCGCATTCGGCCAGATTCTGCAAGCTGATTTTATAATTTTCAATGTATTGCAGATAATTTCCAGAAGCTCGTTTGATTTCTTCATGAACAGGAAGACTTTCAACCACAGCCCATTCCAAACCAGCATTTCTAATCATCTGCTGTCTTTCGTGAATATCTTGAACAGACCAAATTTCTCCAACAGGAATTTGATGCAATGCGGTTACAATTCCAGTTGCGCCAGCTTGTTTAATGTCGATTAGTTTTACGTTGTCCTGAGGTCCGAACCAACGCATAGTTTGCTGCATTTTTATCATACTTCTTTTTTTATGCCACGAAGGCGCTAAGTCGCAAAGTTTTATTTTAAAATACTTTGAAGAGAAAAACTTTGTACCTTAGAGACTTTGTGGCATCTTCACAATTAAAACCCAATACTATTCCCTCCATCAACTGGCAGTACTGTACCAGTAGTATATTTTGATTCGCTTAAAGCGAAATAATAAACCGCATCTGCAATGTCTGATGGTTCTCCTAAATACCCCATTGGCGTTCTTCCTAACACTTTATTTTTTCTTTCAGGGTCATTATCAAGTGCTGCTGACGACATTTTGGTTTTAATAAATCCTGGAGCAATACAATTTACACGAATTCCTATAGGGGCCAATTCTGTTGACATTGCACGAGTCATTGACTCAATTGCACCTTTACTTGCCGAATATGCAATTACTTTTGGAATTCCGTACTGAGATGCCATCGAACTGATATTGATAATGCTTCCGCCTCCCTTTACTTTCATATTTTTTACCACTTCTCGACTAACAGCAAAAACGCTTAAAAGATTGGTATGGATAATCGAAAGAAAATCTTCGTCGGATACCTCTGGAATTTCTTTTTTCATATTGATTCCAGCGTTATTTACTAAAATATCAATTGCATTTTCTTTTGTAATACTTTCAATCATCGCAGGAATACCTTTCAAATCGTTTAAATCGAAAATTACTGGAATAGCATTTTTTCCAATTTCTCTACAGGCATCTTCTGTTTTATCTTTTGTTCTTCCAATGATGTAGGTTGTAATTCCGTTGTCACATAATTTCTTTGCTGTTGCAAATCCTAAACCCGAATTTCCTCCAGTTACAATTGCTGTTTTTTTACTCATAATTTTAAAAATATATTTTTGGTATTTGGTACGTGGATGACTCGGATTCGCTATCGCAAAAACGCTGATTTACATGGATTTTTTTCTTTTTCAATTGGAAAAATCCGTTTTTTTCCGTGTCTTCGTGATAGCGAATCTGTTTTATCCGCGTTATAATTATTCCTTTTATTTAACCATTCCCCGGCGCAAAAGGAAATTTTAATGATTTAAAATACTCCAAAGTCTGTGTTGGCCTTTCAACTCCATCAGGAAGTTCTTTTCCCGAAAACTGCTGAAAGTACAGCAAACATGCATCACGCCACCATTTTGCTTCTTTATACTGAATTTCCAACAACATTTCAACTTCATTAAAACGTTCGCTGTCCATATATTTTTCAGTTTTCTTCCAGACATTCTGCATTGCAGCAACCTGATTTACACCTTCCTGATATTTTAATGCCAGACCATTCCAAAGCGTCAGACCGTTTTTCAGTTTATAATCCCACGAAACATGATGAAACCACAAAAGATCTTTTTCTGGACAGGTTTCTAGATTATCAAAAAGATTTCCAACTTCTGGCGCATATTGCGAGACGGCATTTGTTCCTGATTTTGATCGATCAAAACCCACTCCATTTTTATCTGCCTTATGATAATATGTCGGATTCCATTCTGGTCTTGACAAATTCGAAACCCAAGGTCCTGGCCCATAATGATGTCCAGTATCCATAATATGATGCAAACCCAGCGGAGTCATATAATTAACAACCGCTTCACGCGATTCGATCATCATATTTTTTATTGGTTTAATGAAATTTTCGTCATTAGAAAAAGTACTTCTTAGCCATTCATCAGCAATGGTTTCAGAATCTAGATAAGGATTCCAAGCCAATCTTCCGAAACCATACCAATTCGCCTGTGCAAAAGGATGTCCTGTCCAGTTTAAATCGTTCCCTATATTGGCAACGCCAGCAATTCCTGTTAATTTATTTGGGTATAAAGTGCCGTCAACAACTTTAGCAACAGTTGAACCTTTTCCTTTTTGATAGGTATCGGACTCTAAAACTTCTTGAAATAATTTTGGCAGAAAAACCAAATGCGTGCTGAAGCCTAAATATTCCTGCGTGATTTGAAACTCCATCATTAAAGGAGTTTTCGGCATAGCTCCGAATAACGGATGAAAAGGTTCTCGTGGCTGAAAATCAATTGCTCCATTTTTGACCTGAACAATTACATTTTTTTTGAATTTTCCGTCATAAGGCTGAAATTCGGCGTAAGCCTGTTTAGCACGATCATTCGCATCATGTTCTGAATATACAAACGCCCGCCACATAATTATTCCCCCAAAAGGGGCAACGGCATCAGCCAGCATATTCGCACCATCAACATGGTCTCGTCCGTAATTTTGCGGCCCAGGCTGACCTTCTGAATTCGCTTTTACCAAAAATCCGCCAAAATCTGGAATTCGTTTATAGATTTCAGCCGACTTATTTTTCCACCAATTAATAACTTCAGGATCTTTTGGATCGGCAGTTTTTAGGTTTCCAATTTCGATTGGTGCTGAAAATCTTGCGGTTAAATAGACTTTTATTCCGTAAGGTCTAAAAACATTGGCTAAGGCTTCTACTTTTTGTAAATACTGCGGAGTTAGAATTAAAGCGTTTGCGTTTACATTGGTCAAAACCGTTCCGTTAATCCCAATTGAGGCATTCGCTCTAGCGTAATCAATATAGCGCTGATCGATAAAATCAGGAAGTTTCTGCCAGTTCCAAAGCGAAAATCCGGCGTAGCCTCTTTCAACTGTTCGGTCTAAATTATCCCAATGGTTTAGAATTCTGACATTAGTTTTAGGAGAATCGACGATATTTAAATTTTTAACCGATTTATCAGTTTGTAAAATTCTTAAGAAATTAAAAACTCCGTATAAAACTGCAACGTCATTTTTTCCTGTAATAATGATTTGCTTTTTGTTTTTAAAAGAAATGGATTTGATGATAAAACCTTCCTCATTTATTGTATCAAAATCAAATTTCAATTCATTTTTTAGTTCTTTATTCAAATTCGATTCTGAACCAACTATAAGATTATTTTCTCCTTTTATATCTGATTTGATTTCGGGAATATTTCCCAACATATCTGAAAATCCTGTTTTAATTTCTTTCTCAGCAATTTTAATAGTTTCGGAATTTCCTAAAACAACAATGCGTCTAAGATTGCTTTTGTATTCTGAAGCCATTACAGAATTGCTAACGGCATTATATTGAAGCCACAATTTATAATCCTTTTGTGCCAAAGCCGAAAAGGAAATCAAGAGAAACAGGAAAAGAAATCGTAGTAAAGCCATGGTTTTAATTTATTCTTTATAATTTCATTTTAACAACATCAATATTTCACAAGCAATTAAAAGTATTTGATAAAAATTTAATCTAAAAAATACATTATCTTAAATAAAACAAGTAATGCAATCGGTTGCGTAAAAATATAAGATTGTTGTTTAAGAAAAAAATTTTAAGTTGCTTTTTTTTCAAAAAAAAATATTTCCATAACAAATAAAAGCAGGATAATTATAAAAACTATCCTGCCTATAGTGTGATAAAATTCAAGAATTAAAACTCTTCGTTACTTCTTATTCTTTTTTAGTATTATCTTTTGTAGTAAGCAATAATACTGGCTTTTGCCAAAGTCTGGCTCCAAAGGTTAAACCCTACTACTGCTGGATTTGTGTTTTCATCTGTTCCCAATTTATCGGATTTTAATGCATAAACGGTGATGATATATTGATGATATCCGTGACCAACCGGCGGACAAGGCCCTCCAAATCCTTTAATCCCATAATCGGTAACACTTTGGATCGCTCCTTTTGGAACAAGATTTTTAGTTCCTGCATTGGTTACCAATTCATTTACATTTGCTGGAATATCCACTACAACCCAATGCCAGAATCCACTTCCCGTAGGCGCATCAGGATCATACATGGTTATAGCAAAACTTTTGGTTCCTTTTGGAGCATTTTTCCATGATAACTGTGGGGACTGGTTTTCGCCTGAACATCCAAATCCGTTGAATTCCTGAATTTTAGTAGTTTCTCCTCCTAAATCCGTACTAGTTAATGTAAACGTTTTTTGTGCAAAAATAGATGTCGAGAAAATTGCTGACATCGCCAAAATTAAACTTAGCTTTTTCATTTTATCTGTTTTAAAATTTTAAGCAAAGTTAGATTTGGAACAGCTTAATAAGTTTAGGCAAAGGCTCAAAAACTGTTGCTAAAAGCTCAAATCGTTTTATGATGTTTGGGTGTTACACCATATTTGATTTTATATGCCTGACTGAAGCTTGAAAGGTTTTCGTAGCCGGCTTCAAAAAAAACTTCAGAAGGGCTTTTTTCTTGACTTAGCAAATAATGGGCATGTTCTAATCTTTTATTTTGAAACCATTTTATAGGTGATTCTGAATAGTATTTTTCGAATTCTCTTTTAAAAGTAGAAACACTCATATTGCATAAAAATGCCAATTCTTTTAAAGTTAGTTTGCTTAAATGACTATTTTCGATAGTCCGAATGAATTTTTGTGCAGCATCATCGCTGTTTGTGATTAAGGAATAAAGAAAATCTGTTCCGTATTTATCTGTCAAATAAAGCATAATTTCTTCAAACTTCACTTCTAATAATTTTGACTGAACTGCTTTTGAAAGATTAGAAATATCGGCTAAACTTTCTACAAAACGTTTCAGAAAATCATCATAATCAAACGCATAAACTGATTTTAGTTCAATTGCTTCAGATCTTTCAGATTCCATTTTTCTAATGAAATTATGAAGCATTTCATTAGAAAAAAACAAAAGAACACTTTTATAAAGAGACGTTTCAGAAATTCTTTTTTCTGTCATTAAACAATTTCCAGATCTCATTACAATAAATTTCGAAGGCGTTATAGACAATGCTTCATTATTAAAAATGACTTCTTTTGTGCCTTCAATCAAAAAACTGATGATATTTTTATTTAAAATAATCTGCTGTTTCGAAACGTCTTTAGAACTGCTATAACCAACAACATGAACTTGTTGTGATTTTTCTAAATTCATCTCGTCTGGAAGTGTAATTGTTTTCATAAAAATTATGGCTTATCAAACTAATCATAAACCTTTATTATGTATAAAATGCTTTTGATTTTATTTTTGCGTCGATTCTCTTGCCAATACTTCCGTATTTAAGAATGTAATTTCTTTGGCATCATCATCATTTTTAGATGATTTCAAATTCTTTATAATAATATCAGCTGCTGCTTTTCCCATCTTTTCGGCAGGATGCGTAATAGTGGATAAATTCGGATCTATAATCTGCGAAATCGGGTCGTTGTTAAAACCAATTACTTTAAATTCTTCTGGTACTTTAATTCCACGTTTTTTAGCAGTTTGAACAGCACTTACTGCCAAAATATCCCCAGGTGCAAATAAACCATCTGGAATTGGTTTTAAATCGAATAAAGCATTACTGGCTTTTACTCCGTCTTCATAAGTAACAGAATTTAGATTAATAATCAATTCTTCTTCTACTTCAATATTATGATCTTTTAAGGCTTCTATGTACCCTCTTTTTCTTTCGTTGTACAAATTTCCCAATTCTGAGCCAGCCGTTAAATGCGCAATACGAATACATCCTTGCTCAATAAGATGTTTGGTAGCTTTGTAACCTGCTGTATAATTATCAATTACAACTCTAAAAGTATTATAATCTTTTGGAACCCTATCAACAAAAACCAATGGAATATTATTGTTAGAAAACTGATGAAAATGTGCTGTATTTCTAGTTTCCATTGCAAGCGAACAAATTACTCCACTCACACGATTGGAGTACAAAGATTTAGCCATATTAACTTCTTCTTCATACGAATCATGCGACTGCATAATGATTACAGTATAATCTGATTTTTGAGCTGTAATTTCTATACCGCTGATTAATGATGACAAAAAGGGCTGTGTAACGGTGGGAATTAAAACACCAATGGTTCTAGTTTTATTTCCACGCAAACCTGCTGCTAAAGTATTGGGAACAAATCCCATTTCTTCAGCGGTTTTTTTCACCTTTTTAATTGTCTTATCACTTATGGTGTGATGATCTTTTAAAGCTCGTGAAATAGTAGATGTTGCCAGATTAAGTCTCTCGGCAATATCGTAGATCGTTACATGTTTATTTTCTTCCATGAAATAAAAAATAAAGATGTAAATATAAACTATTTTCGTTCAAGATGTTCTATCGTAAAAATTGACATTAAATAAAAAAAACGGTACGAAAAGCAATAGCAAACTTATTCATTTTAATAAATAAGCCACAGAGTGACAGGATACTTATAAAATACGCTACCATAAATTACGCATTTCCTAAGCTAATATCTTCCAATATAATGTCTACTATATATTTTCTTTCACACAAACATTTGACAAAAAACTTTCAAATAGTATCTCTCTTTTAAAACTATTACTTTTTTACATCATTCTTTTTGTCTTTTAAAATTTTACCATCTTTGGTAAATTCTAGATCGATTTTGTTTGTCAAATCGACATCAAGGTCTTTGTGCCCATAGTCGATGTGCGTTATTTTTTCATTCGGATGATTCTTGGCTACATAAGCTTTAATATTATCTGGAATAAAATCAGTAGGAATTGGATTGTCTCCACCATCAACTTCACGGTACGAACCGTCTTTCCAAAATTCCACTTCTGTTCCATCTTTGAGTTTTACTTCATAACCTTTTTCTCCATGTTCAGGATCCTTCTGCACATTTTCTATTAAAGCATGACTAAAATGCTTCTTTAAAAATTCCTGAGCTGGTTTTGGCAATTCGGTTACTTCAATTTTCTTCTGTGCACTGGCCGAGATTGTTACGATTAACAATGCTATGGCCATAAATAGCCTCATTTTCATAATTCATTTATTTAAGTATAGCATTACTAATTTACTACTTCAAAAAATGCATTCAAATGATTTTAAGAAACTTTTAATTTTTTCAACTATTTCAACCATTTGATTTACAATCACTTTAAATCGCATTTCTGTCTAAAATATATGGCAACTTTGCCTAAAAAATTTATTTTAAATAATAAAAAAGTCTTTGCTAACAAAATCTTCGTCACTTAAATAAGACCAAAAAAGATTAGCTCTTTATGATTTGTATAATAAATAAAAAGAGAAAAAGGTACACCAAAATGCACATTTAATATCAAAAGCAGACAATCACTCTATTACAAGCATAAATCTTCTTCTTTCTTATTATTTTAACGAAAGAGCCATAATTCTCTTTCATTTATCGCATAAATCATATTTTTAAATACAACTCGTTTACATTGCCACTTTAATTTTATTTTTTTTTCATCTAAACATTTCAAAAAACCAAACCCTTTAAAAAGCAGAAAATCCCTGCCGAGGGATCGGGAGGGATTCTTAAAGGAAAGGCGGCGGCTCCCGATAAGCATGGGAGTCCCGCACAGTTTCCCTATTTTCCTAAAAACAAAAAAACCTATCCGATTTGGATAGGGTTTTTCAAAAGAAAGGCGACGACATACTCTCCCACAAAACTGCAGTACCATCTGCGCAGGCGGGCTTAACTTCTCTGTTCGGGATGGGAAGAGGTGAGCCCCGCCGCAATAACCACCTTAAGAAGTTA
>NZ_JAMOKG010000001.1:1195382-1767497 GCF_023656565.1 Flavobacterium tyrosinilyticum | reverse complement strand
TGGGGGATCTCCCTCTCAGGACCCCTACCCATCGTAGCCTTGGTAAGCCGTTACCTTACCAACTAGCTAATGGGACGCATGCTCATCTTTCACCGTTGTGACTTTAATAATCAAACCATGCGGTTTGATTATGCTATGAGGTATTAATCCAAATTTCTCTGGGCTATCCCTCTGTGAAAGGCAGATTGCATACGCGTTACGCACCCGTGCGCCGGTCTCAAAATCCGAAGACTTCTACCCCTCGACTTGCATGTGTTAAGCCTGCCGCTAGCGTTCATCCTGAGCCAGGATCAAACTCTTCATCGTATATTTTAATATTATATAGTCGATGCTTTTCCTACCGGTTCTTTTCGAATCTTCCGTTTCTACTGCTCTTATTCTTTTTGTTCTGAAATCTCTTTCAGAACGGCTGTCAATTCAATATGTCTACGAACGTGTCTTCTTTTGTTTTCGCTTATCTCTCAAAGCGGGTGCAAAACTAAAACTTCTTTTTGTTTCCTGCAAGAAAAATTTAAAGTTTTTTTTTGAGATCTTTTCAATCCCGTTTTCTCTAATTTCTCTTCCAATCTATCAATGAACTTTCCGTGTTTTGCGGGGTGCAAATGTAGAAAGCATTTTCAAATCTCGCAAGCTTTTTCGAATCTTTTTTTCTGAAAATTTCTTTTCGCCAGATTCTCCTTTCCTGCCAGTATTTCGATGAACGCCTTCGCTGTTGCGGGTGCAAAAGTAGAACCTTTATTTACATTTCCAACACTTTCTTTTACATTTTTCCCATCTTTTTTTGCTTTATTTCTTAACTCACTCATAACAGCCTGTTTACATTTTAAACTTTTTTGAATACTTGTGAGGTTTTTCTGCACATCTTCATTATTTTGGCATTTTCCGCCAGTTTCGGCATTCCCTTTTTATGGAGTTTTCAGCCTTTAAGCCCGTTTTTTGAAGAAATTCCATGTTTTCAAAAGCCGACATCTTCCGTTTTTAATCCCGTAAAGGCGCCAAAACGTCAAGTTTTCCCCTCTCTTGCTTCCAAAACCCGCCCTTTTCCCTTTAAGCCGCCTCTGAAAACTAGTGCCCTAGCCCCGATAGAAGCGGAAATCCTTTTGCTTTTTTCTTTAAAAAGCAAAAGATTGGAGCGGATAGCGGGATCAGGCTCCTAATAAATAACAAAATTTCAATTTTCAAGCTCCAAATTCCAAATGCTGCCGCTAAAAAGGCTTCGGCTTCGCTCAGCCTGACAATCTAGATTCTCCCCTTATACATATGCATAAAAAAAACAAACCCGACAGGTTTTGAAAAACTGTCGGGTTGGATATTATGCTTTACTTTTTACTTAGTCGAAACGGATCGCTTTTACAGGTGATATTTTTGTTATTATATAAGAAGGTATTAATAGCACCAAGAAACAAACACCAACCGTAAGCAGGTTTAATAATAGTATATACATCCAATTTAGATAAACTGGCGCTTGATTTACATAATAGTTTTCTGGATTGAGCTTAATTATGCCGAATTGCTGCTGTATTAATAGAATTGAAATTCCGATCAAATTTCCCCAGAATAGTCCACGTAGAATTAGATAAAAGGCATTATATAAAAATATCTTACGTACTGACCAGTTATTTGCACCCATAGATTTTAAAATTCCAATCATTTGAGTTCTTTCCAAAATGAGAACCAGCAATGCCACTACCATATTAATTGTTGCCACGAGAATCATGACCCCTAAAATGATTACTATATTAAAATCAAAGAGCTTAAGCCAGTCAAAAATATAACTGTATTTTTCTACAATGGTTTGTGTATCTAGATTAGAAGAGGTTTTTTCGTAAATTTTATTTCCTGTGGATTTAATTTCATTAAAATCCTTTACAAAAACCTCAAATGCTCCAACTTGACTCTCACTCCACTTATTGATTCTTTGAATATGGCGGATATCTCCGATAATATATGTTGCATCAAAATCTTGGAATCCGGAATTAAATATTCCTACAATCTTAAATCTACGGCTATTTGGAAGTTTACCTTGCTCTTCCTTTATAAAAAAAGTATTGAACTGGTCTCCAATTTTTAAATTTAAACGATCTGCAAGAAATCTTGAAATAATAACATCTTCATTCAATGCTTTCGCAAAATCTGGAAGTTTACCTTCAACAATATATTCTTTAATATTATTCCAATCGTAATCTGCTCCGACACCTTTAAATATAATTCCTTCAAAAGCATTTTCTGTTCTAATTATTCCAGCTTTACTGGCCACTGCTTGGATATGGCTAACTTCTGGAACCGATTTAAAATTAGGATAAAAATCTTGTTCTTTTGAAATTGGAACTGTTGTAACTTCTGAATTATTATTGTCATAATTAGAAATTATGATTTGGCCATTAAAAGCAGAAACTTTATCGCGAATTTTTTTCTGCAAGCCTATTCCTGTGGCCACAGAAACCATCATCATGATTATTCCGATTGCAATTGCAGAAATCGCAATTTTTATAATCGGCGCCGAAATACTGCTTTTATAATCTTTCGCAGTAATAAGTCTTTTGGCTATGAAATATTCTAAATTCAAATTATGAGTTTTCTTTATGTTGTTTAATTATTTCCTTTCTCAAAAATAAATTTTAAAAGAGGAAATCAAGATATTATTAGAAACAATTGCCTATTTATTCCATTATAACGGCAGCTTCTTTTTCATTTCCTCGACGATGTTGAATGCTGCTGGACAAATTTCGACGTTTTTCAAAGTTAAATTAGAAATCTGATAAAATTTGTTTCGATCTGTATGAGGAAACTCTCTACAGGCTTTCGGACGTACATCATAAATCATACAATAATTTTCATTATCTAAAAACGTACATGGAACACTTTGCAAAACATAATCTTTGTCCTCATCAATTCGCAAGTACTGATCAATAAATTGCTGAGGCTTTTGTCTAAAGTGTTTAGAAATTCGTTCTATATCTGCCAAAGTAAACAATGGCCCTGTCGTTTTACAGCAATTAGCACACTTCAAGCAATCCGTTCTTTTAAATTCGGCATCATGCAAATCTTGCATAATGTAATCTAAATTCTTTGGCGGTTTCTTTTTAAGCTTATCGAAATACTTTTTATTCTCGTTATGCTTATCTTTGGCTAACTTACTTAAATTATTTAAAATCTGTTTCAAGTTTAGTATTTAAAGTTGATTTGCAAAATTAAACAACTTTGAACTTGAAACCTTAACTTTGAACTAAAACAATGAAAGATCTTTTTGGGAAAGCAATATTTGATTTTTACACCAAAAATTCACCTGAAGACATTATTACTGAAACTTCTATTTCTGAAGAAGATGAAATGAGTGTCGAATATCTTTTCCGCTCTTATAACGAAATGCCGAAAATTGAACAAAAGGCTTTGCAATTGGCAAAAGGAAAAATATTGGATGTAGGGTGCGGAGCTGGAAGTCATGCTTTATCCCTGCAAAATGAACGCAGTTTAGATGTAACAGCTATTGATATTTCGGAAAAAGCAATTGAGACTTGCCGTCTTCGAGGAATAAAAAATGCTAAAGTTGAAAATATTCTCGATTTTGATGGAGAAAAATTCGATACAATTTTACTTCTAATGAACGGAACAGGGATTTTTGGCCAGTTAAAAAACTGCAATTCCTATTTAACTAAACTAAAATCTCTTTTAAATCCTGGCGGACAAATTTTAATTGACAGTTCGGATATCATTTATATGTTTGATGAGGATGAAGATGGCGGAAAATGGATTCCGTCTGAAAATGATTATTATGGAGAGCTCGTTTTTAATATTAGCTATAAAGGAGAAAAAGAAGAACCTTTTGATTGGTTGTATTTGGATTATAACACGCTTCAAAATGCAGCGATTGCCAATGATTTAAATTGTGAACTTGTTCTAGAGGGCGAGCATTATGATTATTTAGCCAGGCTCACCATTTAAAAATAAACCATAAAAAAAACTATGAAAGAACTAGATTTAGAGAAATTAAAATATCCTATCGGGAAATTTATTGCTCCAGAAAATTTTTCAGCAGAATACCTTTCTGAAAAAATTAAAGAAATTGAAACTCTTCCAGAAAGATTAGCAAAAGAAACGATTCATTTAAAAGATGAACAATTAGACACGCCCTATCGTCCTGACGGATGGACCGTGAGACAAGTCATTCATCATTGCGCCGAAAGCCATATGCATTGTTTTATCAGAATTAAATGGACATTAACAGAGAACAATCCAGTTATCAAAGCTTACGACGAAGTTCTTTGGTCTGAACTAAATGATAGTTTAACAATGCCTATTCAACCAACTTTGGAATTATTGAAAGGACTTCATTTCAGACTAGGCTATATTATGAAAAATTTATCTGAATCTGATTTAGAAAAAACGTTTATACATCCTTCAGATAATTCGGAAAACAAACTCAAAAAAATTATCGGAATGTATGCCTGGCATGGAAACCATCATCTAGCACACATTACCGTCTTGAAAAATTATAAAAATTGGAAATAATCGGGTGTATATTTTTTACACAAAACTGTATACTTGTATAAAACAAAAATCTCTTCTATCGAAGAGATTTTTTGTTTTATGGAATATTAAGATACTTATGTGTCTGTAATGAAACTCTCCATTTTGGATTGTTCATGACATAATCAACAATAAGCGGAGTCATTTCTTCTTTTTTACTCCATTCTGGCTGAAGGAATAAAATTGCATTATCGTTTACTAATTCTGCCTGCTCTTCTGCAAAAATAAAATCGTGTTTATTATAAATAATCACTTTTAACTCATGAGCATTATCATACACGGTTTGTGTTGGCAATTTGTTCTTTTTTGGCGAAAGACAAATCCAATCCCAAGTTCCTGATAACGGAAAAGCTCCAGAAGTTTCGATATGTACTTTTAAATTCTTTTCTTTTAATCGTTTTGTTAAAAGTGTCATATCCCAAGATAAAGGCTCTCCACCAGTCACTACAACTGTATCAGCATATTTTGCAGCATTTTCAACAATTAAATCCACACTTGTTGGCGGATGAAGCTCGGCGTTCCAACTTTCTTTCACATCACACCAATGACATCCTACATCGCATCCACCAATTCTAATAAAATAAGCAGCTCGTCCTGTATGTGAACCTTCTCCTTGGATGGTATAAAATTCTTCCATCAAAGGAAGCATTGCTCCTTTATTTACTTCTAATTGTATTTCTTTTGGTAACATTTTAATATTTTAAGAGTGCAAAGATAGTCAATAATATACGGAACAAAAAAAACCGATAGTTAATTGAACTATCGGTTTTTTATATTCTCTTTAAACTTATAATTATTTTAAAGCTTTTATAGATTGTGTAGCGTATGAATTTGCAGGATCTAAAACTAAAGTTTTATTAAAATACTCAATAGCTTTAGCTTTATCTGTATTAGCATAAGCTGCACCAATACCATTGTAAGCTTCAATAAATTTCTTAGCTACAGCTGGCTTAGCCACTTCTTCTGCACCTTTTGCTGAAATTTTAGTAACGTATTCTTCGTAGTTTTTAATGATCAAATCATCTTTATCTAATAAAGAATTAATTCTTGCTTTGTACAAGTACGCTTCATCATAGCTAGGAGCAGTTACTAAAATTTTATCAAAAGCTGCATCAGCTTTCCCTAAAGCAGCAGTATCACGGCTTTCTTTTGGTTTACTAGCATTACCATAGTATAAAGAAATTCCATAATAAACACTGTCATCTAAGTAATTTTTAGACTCAGAATTAGCTGCTCCAAGTTCAAAAATAGCAGCTGCTTGTGCGTATTGTTTTTTACCAAATAACTCTTTTCCGAAATCAGCGAATTCTTCTACTACTAAAGGCTCTAATTCAACTGCTTTTTTGATGTCAGCTAAACCTGCATCAAAAGCTGCTTGATCTACTGTACCATCCGCTGCAGTTCCTTTTTTGATTTTAGCCAAACCTAAATAATAATAATCTCTACCAATAACTTTGTTTCCTGGAGCTTTGATATAATCTTCAATAGATTTAATAGCTACATCAACATTTCCATTTTCGTAAGCAGCATATCCTAAATATCTGTAAATTCTAGGATTTACTTTATCCTGAGCAATCATTTTGTTTGCAACAGTCTCTAATTGTTTGTAATCTTTAACCAAGATTAAGAAATCTGCATGACGCATTTTAGAATCAAGAGAGTAATCTGTCAAACTTAAGTACTTCTCATAGTTTGTAATTGCATTTTGCAAGTTAACTTTAGCAGTAGAAGGTTTGTTTCTTGCCCATTTGTAGTATGTTTCAGCAAGTTCTCTGTAAACTGGTCCGTAATTAGCATCTAACGCGATAACTTCATTAAAAGATTTAATTGCTTCATCGTAAGATTTAGCACCTTTTAATAAAACTCCTAATTGCATTTTCGCTCTTAATAAAGTATTATCAGCTGTAAAAGCATCACGATATGCTTTGTAAGCATCGTTTTGGTTGTTTGCTCCGTAGTAAGCATCTCCAATTGCCAAAAGTGCTTGTGCATTTTGAGGATCTACTAATAAAGCTCTTTTCAAGATGTCAGTAGCACTTTTATAATCTGGATTCTCAGAATTCATATAAGCTCTAGCAATGTAAATAAATTCATTTACATCTTTTTTCTTCATGTCTTTGGTTGCTAACGTAAAATTAGCTTGAGCAGCAGCAGTATTCTTTGCATCAAGATCTAATTGTCCTAAACCAATGTAGCTTAAATTTTTCTTATCTGAAGCTTGTAATCCATTATTGTAATAGATTTTTGCAGAATCGACAACTGATTGATTTAAATAAACATTTCCTAAAACAAAATTTGCTTCTCCATCTGAAGGTTTAGTTTTGATAATTGATTTAAGGATCGTTTTTGCTTTATCAAATTGTTCAGCATCAATTGCCTTCTTCGCTTGGTTGATATCTTGCGCACTTGCCGCGGTAGCCGAAGCAACTAATGCAAGACTTAAAATTTTAAATTTATTCATCTTTATTGTAATTAATTTATTCTTTATCTTTTATAATTTCATTTCTAATTTTTAGCTTTCGCCCTGGAGTTTTGTATGGTAACAGGCCTGATTTCAAAACTATTCTTTGGCCAATGTCCCCTGCTATGAATGAAGCAAACCCCATTCCTAGTCCAGAATAACCTTGACAATTGATAATAAACAAATCACGTGCCAAAGGATATTTTCCAATTTCCAAGTCATTTTGAGTTGGACTATAATATTCATTACTGTTCAAACCTTTAACATAAAGAACATTAATTTTATTAACAGTCTCTGTCATGTCAGGAGTTGGCTGATAAAACCAATTAATACCAATAACACCAATCATTCCTTCATTTTCTGAAACAAATTTGATTACTTCATTATTTGTTTTAAATGAGAAAACTCCAGATTTAGGTATTTCATTCACTTTTGCTAATTCTTTCATGTAACGAACCGTACTTGAATTAGGATTATCGAAAACAAGGCCTTTAATTTTGCCATCTGTTTTGCCCTGCATGAAATCAATCACAGTTTTCAACGCGATTAATGTATCATTATTGCTTTTGCTTGAAATAAAAGCAATAGCGTCATGAGCAAAAGGAGTTACTCTTGGATTAATTTTACTTTTGTCAAAACGAGCTTTTTCTTCTACAGTTAGATCGCGAGTTGTAATTGCGACCTTAGCCTTTTGATTTAACAAATCATTAATTACTTCAGCTTCTGATTCTGGTTTTACCTTAATTTTTGCATCATAGTAAGTACCTTCAAAAACAGCAATCTGATCGTCCACAATTTGTTTTACCGTTTCGTCAACCGCAAGATCAAGTGATCCTTTCAAAATGGTCTCTTTTTCAGTTTCATTCTTGCTTTTTTGGTTGCACATGGCAAACAAAAAGACAAAAACAACCAAACCTAAAGGCTTACTATATTTCAACATAATTATTATTCTTTTGAATTAATTAATCTTAAAAATCTTATTGCAGAATACACAATTAGTAATCCACCAAAAGCGTATCTGTATTTTGGTTCCATGTTAAGCGGGAGTTTTTCCCAAAACATAATCATTAAACCGAGCACAAGATAAATTAAAAAAAACAGTATTCCTAAAACAAGAAGAAATCGCTCTTTGAGCGATTTCTTCTGAATATTATTAAGCATATCTTTTAACATTATTCTGCAGATTGAATAGTAATAGGAAGAGAGTATAATACCCTAACTTTTTTACCATTTTGCTCGCCGGGAGTCCATTTTGGACATTTCTTAAGAACACGAATTGCTTCTGCTCCTGTACCATAACCGATATCTCTTAAAACTTTAATATCTGTTAATGACCCGTCTTTTTCAACTACAAACGTAACGTAAACTTTACCTTTTAAGCCTTCTTCTTCTGGAGTTTTGTAGTTGTTTCCTACGAATTTGTAGAATTTCTCAATACCTCCTGGGAAGTCTGGTTTTACTTCGATACCAGCTGTGTTATATACAGTGTTATCTTCTTGTACCACCTCTGCTACTGGTCCTTTTCCAACTGGCTCATCAACAGTTAAAACTGCATCTGGATCTCCTTTGATAGTCTCAGCACCAACTTTTTTGTCTTTTAACTCAACAATTTTTGGTGGGTCTTCAGTTACTTCTTCCGCTTTTGCAACCACAGGTTTAACGAATTTAACCTGATCCACTTTTGGTGGTGGCGGCGGTGGCGGTGGCATGTTAGGCTTAATTTCCTCTTTTTTAGGAGGTAATTTTACCGCAGCCATCTTAACCTCTTTTACCTCTTCTTCTTCTGTTGAGTCTGGCAACAAACTCGCGATAAGAGGAGCAGCAATAGCAGCGCTAAAGATAAGAGAACCAATAACAAGTGCTTTCACAGTTGTTTTTCCGTTTGATTTTCTCAGCTCGTATGCTCCATATATCTTATTACGTCCTTCGAATACGATATCAAGCCACTGATTTTTTATAATATCTAATTTCATACTTCTTGATTTTTAAGTCGATAAAACTAAGATCACTCTTATTTTTTATCTATCACTTTTGCTTCTTCTGGTGTAAACTCAGGAACAATTGCATACGTCTCAACTCCAGTGATAGCCATTTCGTCCAAAATATCAACCAAATTACGGTAATTTGATTTTTTAGTTGGTTTAATGATCACAATGATTCCGTTTTTAGGTTTCCCTAAAGCTGCAGAATATGCTAAAACATTTTTCTTTTGTTTCAACAATTCTCTACGGATACCATCTTTACCATATGCAATATCTTTTGGCCCCACTTTTGGTGTCGCCAATAACCCCATATAGTAAACCATTTTATTATCGCCACCTAACATTACTGTCATAGTACGATTCTCGTCTACTTTGGTATCCTCAGTTTTCTTAGTTGGATCATCATCTTTATTTGGCAATGACAAATCCATCGATTGAGGTTTTGACAACGAAGTAGTTAGCATAAAGAATGTGATCAATAAGAATGCCAAATCCACCATCGCTGTTAAATCGACTTTCGAATTCTGCTTTTTACTTCTTACTTTACCACCTTTACCACCACCGCCGTCGCCGGTATTTAATTCAGCCATCTTAGTGTATATTTTTTAATTAAAAGTCTCTTCCTCTCTTACCAGTAACTAAGTTAAAGGAATTGATTTTCTGATCTTGCAAAATATCCATAATTTTTCTAATTCTTGGATATTCTTCTTTAGCATCTCCTTTAATCGCAATCTGCAATTCTTTGTCATCCAAATCAATTGTAGCTCTTCTAGAAATTAGAAGCCATTCTTTTAATTGATTATCTAATGAGTCCAAAGGAATTCCAGGCTGGTTTGCTTTGGTTCTGTCAGCCGCTTTCATATCAATGATTTGCTTCAAACCTGTAATTGGCACACCAAAATCATCCATAAGAGCAAATTTGGTTTTATCTTCTTCTGAAAATTCAATACCATATTTTGCACCCATTCCTTCAAGAGTTCTTTTACGAACTTCTCTTCCTTTGATGTCAAAAAATACTTTCCCTTTTCCTATTGTAATAATAGCCAAATCAGTATCTGGCAGTTTACTTATTGCAACAGAAGCAGGCATATCTACAGGCAATGCCTCAGGCACTTTAGCAGTAGCGGTCAAAATAAAGAACGTTAGCAAAAGGAACGCTACATCACACATCGCAGTCATATCTGTCGATGTAGACTTTTTTTTCATTTTTATTTTAGCCATTATCTTTTATTTTATTTTTTTGATATAAAATCAAAAATTAATTATTGTCTTAAACTTCCTCTGAATTTTCTGTAAGTATTCACGATTGTAGTACCAGCCTCATCGATAGAGTAAGTTAAATCGTCAATTTTAGCAGTAAAGAAGTTGTAAGAAACAATTGCTAAGATAGAAGTAGAGATACCTGTAGCAGTGTTGATAAGTGCTTCAGAGATACCTGTTGCAAGAGCAGCTTGGTCAGGAGTACCAGCAGAAGCTAACGCACCAAACGCTTTAATCATACCAGATACAGTTCCTAATAATCCTCCTAATGTACCTAAAGATACTAAAGTAGAGATAATAGTCATGTTTTTCTCTAACATTGGCATTTCTAATGAAGTTGCCTCTTCAATTTCTTTGTGGATTACTTCAGAAGCTTCTTCACTGTTGAATCCTTCTTTTTTAACATCTTGGTATTTTACCAAAGCAGATTTAATTGCATTTGCAACTGAACCTTGTTGTTTATCGCAAGAAGCGATAGCAGCTTCGATGTTTCCTTCTTTAATACTTCCTTGAACGCTTTTCATGAATTTGTCAAGGTTAGTTTTTCCAGCAGCTTTACCAATAACAATAAATCTTTCGATAGAAAAAACAACAACCATTAAAAACATACCTAATAATACTGGTACGATGAAACCTCCTTTATATACTTGTCCTAATGTATTGATTGGATGTCCTGTTTCTGGATTACCTCCTTCGAAGTTAGCAGAATCCCCCATGATTACTTTCCAAATAAACACCCCTACTAAGATACACGCTACAATAATGATTCCTGTGATCATTCCTCCGCCATTTGAAGTGCTTTCTTTTTTAACTTTAACGTTTGCCATTTTTTTTAATTTTAATAGTTTTAAATAATTTTTATTTTTTAGTTATATTTAACTTGTAGAGGAGCAAATTTATACGTTTAGTTTAAATAAAAAAACTTTTTTTAATTTAATTGACCGAAATTTAACTTCGATTTAAAAAATATCTCATTAAATTGGCGGCGTCATTTTTTAGATAAAACAAAAAAAAGGTCGATAATTAGAAAAATTACAACGTTTTAGTAAATATTCAAAGATTCCTTTGATATCTTCTTAAAAAGCTGCGAATTTTTTTTTTATTAATTTTTCAATCAAAAAAAGCTTTTTCTTACTAAAAAAAACCATATAAAAAGTATCCAAAAACAAAGCAATACTCATATAACAATCTAAATTACAAATAAAAACATGAATAAAAAAGAGAATTTTATTGCAGATATAAATACAGGGTATTCTTCAAAGGGAGAAAGCATCATACTTGGAGGCGCAATGCTTGACGGTGAGCCAATTGCGGAAGTACATGTAAAAATTCCGCTTAAAACTTTAAATCGCCACGGATTAATTGCTGGTGCAACTGGAACAGGAAAAACCAAAACAATCCAGGTTTTTTCGGAGCAACTTTCTAATGCCGGAATTCCTGTATTAATGATGGACATTAAAGGAGATTTTAGCGGTATAGCCAAAGAAGGTAAAGAAGAGGGTTTTATTACAGAACGTCATGCTAAAATAAATGTACCTTATAATGTAGCTGCATTTCCTGTTGAATTAATGTCGCTTTCTAAACAAAACGGAGTTCGTCTTCGTGCTACAGTTTCTGAATTTGGCCCTGTACTGTTTTCTCGAATTTTAGACCTAAATGATACGCAGGCTGGAGTTGTAGCGGTTATCTTTAAATATTGCGATGATAATCAAATGCCTTTATTGGATTTAAAGGACATCAAAAAAGTAATTAATTATATTACTGAGGAAGGTAAAGATGAAATTGCTGCTAGTTATGGTAAGATCTCAACTGCCACAACAGGAACCATTCTTAGAAAAATTATAGAACTAGAACAGCAAGGCGGTGATTTGTTTTTTGGCGAATTGTCTTTTGAAACCGATGATTTAATGCGAATTGATGAAAACGGAAAAGGTTACGTTAATATCATCCGCTTGACGGATATTCAAGATAAACCAAAATTATTCTCGACTTTCATGTTAAGTCTTTTGGCTGAAATTTATCAGAAAATGCCCGAAAAAGGAGATGTAGGCCAACCAGAATTAGTAATTTTTATTGACGAAGCGCATTTAATTTTTAATGAGGCGAGTAAAGCTCTATTAGAACAAATCGAAACTATTGTAAAATTAATTCGTTCTAAAGGTGTTGGAATTTATTTTGTTACCCAAAACCCGATGGATGTTCCGAGCGGTGTTTTAGCTCAGTTAGGACTAAAGATTCAGCATGCGTTAAGAGCTTTTACAGCGAACGATCGTCAGGCGATTAAAAAGACAGCCGACAACTACCCTACTTCTCCTTATTATAAAACTGATGAATTATTAACGAGTTTAGGAATTGGAGAGGCTTTGGTTACGGCGCTTAACGAAAAAGGTATTCCGACTCCGCTTGTTGCGACCATGATGCGCGCACCAATGAGCCGAATGGATGTTTTATCTCAAACTGAAATTGATGAAATAAACGGCAAATCGAAATTAGTTAAAAAATATGCTGAAGAAATTGACCGTGAAAGTGCTTTTGAAATTTTAAATAAAAAGCTGACAGAAGCCGCAGAAGCTGCAGCACAACAAGAAGAACAAGTACCTACTAAATCATCAAAAACAGGACCAAGCACTACCGAAGTTGTTACAAAATCTGTTTTGAAAGTCGTAACTAGCGCTACTTTTATAAGAGGTGTGTTTGGAGTTTTGACTAAAATCTTTAAAAAATAAAAGAACTTAACCAACCTAAAATATAAAACCCGACAAATTCTTGAAAATCTGTCGGGTTTATTATTATGTGTAAAGATTATATTTACTTATATAAATAGGTATAAAAACTTAAGCCTGCTCTAATAATGCTAAAATCTTGTTTTCAACTTCTGGGCTATCCCAGATGTTTTCTATATTTTCCATTCTAAGAACCTCTTCCATAATTCCGTTTTGATAATCTCCAATTGCCAAAGCTTCAGCATACGGACGATCACTAAAAGTAACGCGGCTATAAAGCGGAATCCATTTGTCTGGATGTTTGTCTGAAAAGACTTTTTCTATTTTCTTTTGCAGTAAGAATTTTTCATCTGCTGTTTTGGTACTCATTTCTAAGAAATTTCGATAGGAAAGTTCTGCAATGGCATCTGCATTTGGTTTTCTTGAGATCTGATATTCTGAAAATATTTTTTTCCAATCGTCTTGGTACTTTTCAATCATTTCGCTCAAAACGGTGATATCTTCAAACCCAGCATTCATTCCTTGTCCGTAAAATGGAACTATGGCATGGCAAGCGTCACCAATTAAGGCAATTTTATTTTCGTAAGTCCACGGAAAACATTTCATGGTAACCAAAGTACTGGTTGGATTTTTAAAGAAATCATTTGCCAATTCTGGAATTACTTCAATCGAGTCTGGGAAATTTTTCTCAAAGAAATCTTCTACCATTTTACGGTCTATCAATGATTCAAATGAGTTTTCGCCTTCAAAAGGCATAAACAAAGTACAAGTAAAACTTCCATCAAGATTAGGAAGTGCAATTAACATGTACTCGCCTCGTGGCCAAATATGAAATGAGTTTTTATCTAATTTATGTGTTCCGTCTGGATTTGCTGGAATATTTAGTTCTTTATATCCCATATTCAAAAATTCCTGCGAATAATTGAACATGCTCTGGCGCTGCATTCTGTGACGAATTCTAGAGAAAGCGCCATCGGCACCAAAAACCATATCGAACTTTCTTTCTTCCCACTCGCCTCTTTCACTTTCGCCAATATGAAGCGTAGCATCGTTCAAAGTAACGTCCCAAACTTTCTGTTCAAAATGAAATTCGGCTCCAGCTTCTTCAGCAAGATCGATCATTTTTCTGTTTAGTTTTCCTCTTGAAATAGAATATATCGATTCTCCTTCTTGACCGTAATTCTGAAAATTTAATTTGTCTACCAAGTGAATGGCACGTTTATCCATCGGAATTGCAATTTCTCGAACTGAATCTCCAACACCAACTGCATCCAAAGCTTTCCAGCCACGGTTGGACATTGCTAAATTAATAGAACGTCCAGAAAAATTTATTTTTCGGATATCTGGACTTCGATCATAGACATGAACAGAGTGACCAGCTTTTTTAAGATAAATTGCCAGTAACGATCCTACAAGTCCAGAACCAACAACAGCAATTTTTAAAGATGTTTGCATCGAGGGAAAATCTAATATTGGGTCGTAAAAATAACTAATAATTGTACATGAGCCTTAAAATAAATGAACAAATTGTTTGTAAATAGTGATTCACAAAGATTATCCTGTTTTTTGATACCTTAAAAATATAACAAATTGTTATTTTATTTGATTTATTCACAGAAATTAAACAACTAATTTCGCTTTCGATTTAATTCATTTCATAAAAAACAAAATTCATGAACAGCGAAATTATCCAATCGGAGATTATTTTAGAAAACGAGAAAGTGCTTTTGATTCCTTTTGAAAGCGAAAGAAATATAGAACTCAAAGAAATCATATTTGACGATGAAATATGGAAATATATGGGAATGTATGTTCGAAACGATCAAGATTTCGAAAACTATATAAAAAGTACATTAAAACAGAAAACAAACGGGATTTGTTATCCTTTTTTAATAATTGACAAAGCGACTAACAAAGTTGCAGGAAGTACACGTTACGGTTACTTAAATCACGCTAGTCAAAAATGTGAGATTGGCTGGACTTGGTACGGCAAAGCTTTTCAGGGAACGGGATTAAATCAAGCATGCAAATTTGAATTGCTGAATTTTGGTTTCGAACAAATTCAATTTAGAAGAATACAATTCAGCGCCGATCTTGAAAATATAAGATCGCAAAAAGCAATTGAAAAACTAGGCGCTGTAAAAGAAGGCGTTTTTAGAAATAATTATGTGGATTCTGAAGGAAAAAGTAAAGATGACGTTTATTTTAGCATTATTTCTGAAGAATGGGAAAATACTAAACAGGATTATTTTAGAGAATATAGTAAAAATATATTTTAGGAAATTAAAATCACTATTTTTGACTTTTAACGTAACTAAATCCCAATGACTTGTAGAAAATTAATGCCTGGATTATTCATATTCTTTTTTTCCATTTCTATAAACTCTCAAAACACACTCAAAAGCGTATATGATATAGAAGACAATTTTCCGGCCGAAATGAAAAGAGCTAAAATGTTTATTGACAAATTATGTTCTGATATTCTTATTTATGATTTGATTGTTGGCGGCAATAATACTTACAGTTCGAATTATCAATTTAAATTAAAGTCTACATCAGATCTAAATTATGAATTGCCATATACAAATGGATTTTCGCTTTATTTTCAAGATTTTAAAACTAAAAAACCTTTAAAAGAGCAAACCTTATATGTTGATTATTCTTTTGATTATTTAAAATATAAACCTGAGTTTGTTTTAGACAAAAATACCTTTTCGGCTTTCTCTTATTTTAATCTAGCGACTGAAATCAATGAGTATTCGGATAAAGAAATCGTAAAGCAAATTTTGACTGATTTATTTGTTGAGCCTTCTTTTGAAAAAAGATTTTCGCTCTTTCTAAAAAAAATAAACGGTAAATATAAACTTGACAATCCTTCGTCTAAAGAGGTTTTTGGAGAAGAGGAAGAACTAAGCAGCGATGAAAAAATTGAAAAAATAACTGAATCTTTAAAAGACCAATTTGATGAAGAATTTCACCAAGTGCTCTTTAATACTTTTGTACTAGAGAAAACTGATGATAAAAAGACTTTTGAAAATTTAAGTAAATTATTTTCTAAAAATATTACAGAATCTGTTGATGACGTTTTACAACAAAAAATTCTTATCAATACAAACAAAAGTTGCTTTCTAAAAGTGCCTAATCAATATCTAAATATTCTAAATGAAGAACATTCATTTCCAGTTAATTCGATTGAAATTAAATTAGATTTTAAGAATAAAAATCTAATACTAAATTTTTCTAATGAAGGCACTAAACTAGTTTTAAAAAACAGTAAATCGGTCAGCACTAATAAAACTTTAAACGAAGTAAACGTAACTACAAATAGTTTACAAATAACGATTTCTGAGTTAGATACAAAATTAATTGTTGGTGATAAATACAATAAAGACCATTACACCATTACATTATTAAAGTAGCACACGATTATTTAAAGAATAAAAAACACACCCCAGCCATAAAGCTGGGGTTTTTAATTGAATTGAACTTTTCTAATCATCATTCTCTTTCCAATTAGATTGTATTAAAATGAAACAAATTGAACAATTGCGCGTCTTACTTTTTAATACATTTCACACTAATCAATCAAAATCATGAAAAAATCAATTCTTTTATTATTAATGGTCTTTTTATCTGCAGCAGATCTTTATGCTCAAACAGAACCAATAAAATATGGCAACAACAAGGAAGTTGGAAATTATAAAGAAATTAACGGCTTTAAAATGTACTACGAAATTTATGGAACCGGAAAACCTTTGGTTTTACTTCATGGCAATGGCGGTTCTATTAAAGGCCACAGCAAAAGAATAGAATATTTTAAAAAGCAATTTCAGGTTATTGCAATTGACAGCAGAGGGCATGGAAAATCTATTGACCCTTCTAACAAGCAATTGAATTATAATGAAATGGCAGATGATGTGAGCGCTTTACTTGATTCGTTAAAAATAAAAAATGCCTATATCTGGGGACAAAGCGATGGTGGGATTTTAGGTTTATTGCTTGCTATTCATCATCCTGACAAAACCGAAAAAGTTGCTGTTTTTGGAGCTAATTTATATCCTGGTAAAAAAGCAGTTTATAGTGAAATTGATCAATTGGTTTTAGACACCTTAAAAGCCACGAAAGATCCTCACACAAAAAACTTATATACTTTATTGGCAAAACAGCCTAATATTTCTAAGAAGGATCTACAGAAAATAACATGTCCTGTATTAATAATGTCAGGAGATCGAGATGCTATTAGATTAGAACATTCTATAGAAATATTTGATAATATTCCGAATTCGAACTTTTTTGTAATGCCAGGCGCAACACATTTTGGAGCTTATGAAAAACCAGAATTATTCAATTTAATTGTTACGAGTTTTTTTAATGACCCGTTTAAGAAAACATCAACGGTTGATATATTTACAGGAAAGAAATAAATATAAAACTAAAAACCCAGCTTTACAGCTGGGTTTTTATATCGAATTAATTTACCTTTTAATGAAACAGTATTATTTTACTTCTTCAAAATCTCCTGGCTTCCAGCTTCCATCAAAAGCAGCTTTTTCAGGCCCATAAATACGTATGTAAACAAACCAACCTTTATTTGGAATTGTTTTTATCCATTGCCCTTCTTTGCCTTCGGGCGCTTTTGGTCCAAAATACAAATCAACTGTTTTTCCACCTATTTTATCTTTAAGCTCAAACATAGAACGAAGTGCTGCCTTATTTTGGTCTGTAGCAATCTGGCTTCTAGTTTCGGCATCATAAACCGTGATAGACCAGAAAAGTTTTGCTGGCACAGGAGTTGGAATTGTCAGTTTATAGGTTTTACTTCCATCAACATATTTTCCTGTATTGTCTTTCAATCCTAGCCAATATAAAGACCCTGAACCTTCCTGACGTCTAAACATTGCTGGAGAAGCACCAATTGCTTGGTAGAACCAAGTTTCTCTTGCGTCTATATCAACGTAATTCTGCGTATTAAAATCTCCATTTTCAGGACGAAGCCCTACCCATTCCCATTGACGGTCTTTCCAAACTATACGATCTGGACGACGATCGGCGAACGATTGCACGCGCATTTGAGCATTGGCGATTTTTGCTGCTTTTGAAAGTATATTCTTCATACGTTCATCTGGTGTAAAAGGTTTTCCTTTTGCAATTCCTAGCACTGCCAATTCTCCATAATAGTTACGATATCCATCATAAGATGGTTCACGGTCAATAACTTCTTTTAAAACTTCCCAGTATTTAAAAGTTGTCTCATATTTTAAAGGCGTACTATTTTGCGGTTTGTCTGTTAATGGAAGCCAAGTTGGCTCTTTCCAGTCGGAAGTTTTATTAAACGGATAAACTTTTACTGTTGTTAAACGTTCCAAAGCTCCTTTTACATCTCCACCAACAGGAAGCGAACGTACTCCAACAGTTAAATTGTCAGAAGAAGCGTGCCAAACATAATATCCAGCAGATGGTATTGCTCCTTTATAACCAAATGGAAGAATTAAGTGTTTCCCTCCCTTTCCTGCATCTGGCCCCGGAATTCCCATATCGGCAACCCAGCGCTGATTAACGTCCATAGCCACTACGATAAGTGGGCCTGTAGGAATGTCGACAACCATAGGACCTTTGGACAAATCTAAAACTACTGGAGCATAAGGTGTGTCCGAATTTAATGTATAACCTATTTGTCCTGGTTTTGTATCCAATGTTCCAAAAACAGAATTGGCTTTTACTCCAATTTCAAGATTTCCGAGACCAATCGCTGCACCAGAAACTGTTGGATAGAAAAATTTATAGGTTTGTATGGCACGATTAAGATCGGCATCATCGTATGCTTTTTGTATAGTTGCCTCTGTTGGATATCCGCCAACAAATTCATAGCCATCTACACTTGAAGAATCTGCAGAAGCGTGTTCAGTATTTACTACGGTTTCTTTCTTGCACGCTGTTGCAAGAAGGAATAATGAAAACAAACAAGGAATGATTTTTTTCATAATAATTAGATTTAAACTTAAATTAGGGATAAAACTCCTATCAAATTTAAATCTAGTCCATATAATATTAGCTACTTAGATTCTTCAAATAGGTTTCAAGTTATAAAATGAAACCTATTTTTTATGGGCATTCATTTTTACTTCATCCTATTTTTAGTCTAAATTTGAAATCAAATTGGCAAATCAAACTTAAAAATGCAATTATACACAGAACATTACGTCAGCCAAAAATCCGAAAGGTTTGTCAATAAAATTTGGTGCCTCGATAACAGCATCGGCGAAAGCCTAATTGAAAATAAACTGGTTTTGCCAAACGGCTGTTTTAATCTTGCTATTGTTAACGGCAATTCGATTGAAGTTCATACGAGTAAAAACAAATATGAAATGAACGAAGGCATTTATTTCTGCTCTCAAATGACTAATAAAGTGCTCGTTAACATTCAGCCGAAAACAAAAGTTACCATAATCCAGTTGCATACTTGGACGCTTTCTCTGTTTCCAAAATACGATTTGAGCAATTTTACAGATTCGATTATTAAAATTAATTCCGCTGAATTGCCTTTTAAAGTGGAGATTCAATCTGATATTGAAATACTACTACAAACAATTAATACTTATTTTGAAGCATTAGCAGATTCGCATCAAAATATAATTGAAAAAATCTGTGAAATTATACGACTTCGCGAAGATGAAATTTCGGTATCTGAAATAGGAAAGTTGTTGAATTCTTCGCAGCGATTACTTCAAATAAAATTTAAAACCGCGACTGGACTTACGATTAAAAAATACATTCAGATTTTAAAATTCAGAAAATCGGTCGATCAAATGCTGAACGTCGATTTAGAGAAAATGAGTTTAACCGAAATTGCACTTTATAATAAATACTTCGATCAATCGCATTTTATCAGAAAGTTTAAAGATGTGACTAAAACAACTCCAAAAATGTTCAATCCTAATTTGTATTTTCTTTCGCAAAAAAGATAAAATTTCGCTTTTATACAATTTTGATACTTTTGATTGAAGTATTCTTGCAAAATCAATAATCATCAATCAAACATCAAAATGAAAATCATCAATCCGATTTTGTTTCAATTAAAAACTATTTTAGTTGGAATTTTACTCTTCCAAATACAAATTATTTTTTCTCAAGAAGAAAAAACCTCTGCTTTGTACAAAACCATTATGTCAAAAGACAGTCTTTTATTTGATATAGGTTTTAATACTTGCGATGTAAAACAATTCGAAAATTTATATACTGAAGACTTTGAGTTTTATCATGATAAGGACAGCGTTTCGGATAAAGCGAGATTTTTAAAGACTTTCAAAAGTGGCATTTGTTCTCCAACTAGAAAATACAATTACCGCAGAGAACTAATTCCTGGGAGTACCGAAATTTATCCATTATTTAAAAATGGCATTTTGTACGGTGCAATTCAAATGGGAACGCATCGCTTTTATGAAACTTCTGCAAGCAATCCTGAACAAGCAGGAAGCTTTGCCAAATTCACGCATCTTTGGCTCTTAAAAAATAAAGAGTGGAAATTGGCAAGATCGCTAAGCTACAATCATCAAATGACTAGTTCTACGGCCGGCTTATCTGATCTTTTTGACAATGATCAAGTAACGGAAAAATGGCTAAAAGAAAATAATGTTCCTGCTTTAGGAATTGGAATTATTTCGGATGGAAAACTGAAGCAAATAAAAACTTTTGGTAATCTGAAACGCGATGTTCCCGCGCCTTATAACACGATTTGGAATGTTGCTTCGCTAACCAAACCAGTAACTGCAATTGTTGCTTTGAAATTGGTTTCGCAAGGAAAATGGAATTTAGACGAACCGCTTGATCAATATTGGATTGATCCAGATATTGCTAAAGATCCGAATCATAAATTATTGACGACAAGAATTATTTTAAGCCATCAAACTGGCTTTCCGAATTGGAGGTATTTTAATGAATCTAAAAAATTAGATTTCAAATTTAAACCTGGAACTCAATACCAATATTCTGGAGAAGGTTTTGAATATCTGCGAAAAGCATTAGAGAAAAAATTTCACAAAACATTAGATCAATTGGCTTCAGAATTAGTTTTAGTTCCTTTAAAGATGAACGATTCTCAATTCATATGGAATGATAAAATTGATCTTTCGAGATATGCCGTTAATTATGACAAAGACGGTAATGCTTACGACCCGACTAAAAATAAAACCGCAAGCGCTGCAGACGATCTTTTGACTACAGTTGCAGATTACGGCAAATTTTTATCTAGTATAATGAACAGCGAAGGATTAAGCAAAAAAGTTTTTGACGATATGATTTCGCATCAAGTCCAGACGAAAAAAAATAAATATTTTGGTTTGGGTTTTGAAATCTATGATTTAGGAAACGAAAATTATGCACTTTCTCACAGCGGAGCGGATAAAGGTGTTCAAACTATTTTTATTCTGCTTCCAAAAACGAAACAAGGTTTAATCATTTTTACCAATGTTGATGATGGTTACAAAGTTTATGAAAATATAGTTGTTCATTATCTAGGAGAAAACGGCAGAAAAATAGTCGATATTGAAACCCAATAATTGCTATCATCATCAGATATTAACTTTAATCTGAGTAACATGTTCAAATTATTCATCCTTTTATTAGTATACATAAGTAAAATTTTAACTACTTAATAGCACTAAAAATATTTGTTAGTTATGAGCATAGGCCTACTTTTTAAGTAAATGGTCTGTGCTCTAATTTTTTATAATCGAAAAAAAAATAAAATTTTGGAATAATCTTGAAACCAAATCGCAAATCAATCGTCTAACCTTTTAGAACATCTGTTTATTTCATTCAAGAAGTTTCAATCATCAATCAAAAAAGAATTTCATTAATCTAAAACCATAATCAATCCACTATGAAAAAATCAATCAAACTTATTGTGCTTTTTGTCGCTTTTCAGCTTTCGTCATTTAGCACATTTGCTCAAGATAAAGCACAGCAAATCGAACAGCTTTTAAACAAATACAACGAATACGGACAATTTAACGGTTCGGCTTTGGTGGCGGAAAACGGAAAAGTAATTTTCAAAAAAGGTTTTGGTTCTGCCAATATGGAATGGAATATTCCGAATCAGCCAGATACCAAATTCAGATTGGGTTCTATTAGTAAACAATTTACGGCTCTTTTGATTGTAAAACTGGCAGAAGAGGGGAAAATAAAACTAGATGTGCCTATTACCACTTATCTTCCAGATTATCCAAAAGAAAACGGAGATAAAATCACCATTCATCATTTATTGACTCATACGTCTGGAATTCCAAATTATACCAGCGCGCCTAACTTTTTTAAAGATAAAGCAAGAAATCCTTATGCTCCAGAAGCTTTTGTAAAGACATTTTCTAGTTTACCGCTTGAATTTACTCCGGGCGAAAAGTTCAATTATAGTAATTCGGGTTATTTTTTATTGGGTTATATTATCGAAAAAATTACAGACAAAACATATGAGCAGAATTTACAAGAAACTATTTTCACGCCTTTAAAAATGGTTAATTCTGGTTACGATCATAGCGAAGTTATTTTAAAAAACAGAGCTGCTGGTTATGAAAAAGAAGGAAAGAAAATTGTAAACGCTGCTTATATTGACATGAGCATTCCGTACGCTGCAGGATCTTTGTATTCTACTGTAGAAGATTTGTATTTGTGGGATCAGGCGCTTTATACTAATAAACTGCTTTCTCAAAAATCAATGGAATCTTTGTTCAAACCTTACATTAAAGCGTGGAATGGTTTTTACGGATACGGATGGTCAACTTACGAAGTGCCAAACGGAAATGATAAATTAACTGTTATTGAACACGGCGGCGGTATCAACGGATTTAATACTATTATTTCTCGCATTCCGAAAGATAAAAATCTTGTGGTTTTATTGAATAATACTGGCGGAACTGTTTTGGGAGAAATGAACACTGCAATACGTTCAATATTATACAATCAGCCTTTTAACCAGCCAAAAAAATCCCTAGCTCTTGATCTATTGGATGTCTATAACGAAAAAGGTGCAGTAGCAGGAACAGAAACTTACAAAAAGCTAAAAAACGATCCAACCTATGCCATTAAAGAAGGCGATATGAACAGAGTTGGATATCAATTGCTTCAAAATGGAAAAAAGAAAGAAGCTATCGAAGTTTTCAAAATCAACGTTGATACTTTTCCAAAATCTGGAAATGTTTATGATAGTTTAGGCGAAGCTTATTTGGCTGATGGAGATAAAAAACTGGCCATTGCTAACTACAAGAAATCGGTGGAATTGGATCCTACAAATGAAGGTGGAAAAAAAGTTTTAGAAGAACTTTCTAAAAAATAAAGACAGCGTATTCTAGATTAAATTCTTAAAATTGCTCCGATACAATAGCTCTAGCAGTTGTTGTATCGGAGTTTTTTGTTACAACTTGGGACATTCAAAATTGGGAAATTATTTTTTAAAAATAGTATTTTAGCCTCACCCAAAATAATTGAATAACCTATGAAAAATCTAAACCAACACCATTTTCTGGTTGCGTTCCTGTGTCTTTTTATTTCTTCTAAATCTTTATCTCAAAGCAATCAGCCGTTGATGCCAAGTCAGCAGAACAAAATCATAATCGATAAAATTGTTGAAGCAACTCGGTATAAAAATTATGTTATCGATTTTTGCCTTTCAAAAATAAATGAGGCTTCTGCAAAAGAAGGTTGGAATGACCAAAAGGCAATGGAAATTACTCAAACCATTAATTATAAAAATTTTAGAGATGCGATTTACAACAGTTTTGTTGTATTTGACGAAGTTGAACTAGAAACTTTATTAAAAGCCTATGAAAAAGACCCAGCTTATCAAACACAAAATGTGATGACCAACAATAAAGTTCTGATTAATAATTTGAACATTTTTGCAAATGATATTGTGCTTGGGAAGTATATTTCTAAGTAAGGTTCTAAGGTGTTAAAAGACTAAGGTTCAAAGTGTTTTGATTCACAACATCTTTTTCATTTTTTACACGCAAATTAATTAAACATAGCCCGTGGTTTCAACCACGGGGATGCAATATTATCATGCCTCGTATTGTGTTCCCGTGGTTGAAACCACGGGCTATATTTGAAGACAGGAATTAACTTATAGTTTGTCATTTCTGAAATCACAAAAATGCACAAACCAACTTCATTATATTTTTTTATCAAAGTTCCTTACACTCTAAGCTCTATACTTTGACAAAGGTTGCAACTTGAAACCTGAAACATGAAACTTAAAACAAAAAAGCTACTTCTTAGGTTTCAAAATCAGTTTGGTTGAAGTCTTTATAATCTCTTCTTTGTTCAATTTCATTTTTCTGAATTTACCTGCGTTGTACATTTCTGCTTGATCGTTGTAATGTTTGCTGAAAGGATTTCCAGATTGGCCTGTTGGCAAAATACTCCAGCTATTTTCTACATCGGCAAAATCGACAATTCTTCTTGTTGAAGGTCCGCCTTTCGTGTAATATTTTCCTTCATCATTAAATCCGAAGAATAAATTATTGATTACTTCATTTGAACCTGGAGAATTAAAAGGCCCCACATTAAATAATCCGCGAAGCGCTTTGACTTTTCCTAATGGATGCTCGTGTTCTACCGTATGTACTTTTCCCCAATTCCATTCTGAAACATTTTCTCCCAGCTGATTCTGCAAGGCAGCAACAGCATCATGAAAAGATTTTGAAACAACGTCTGTTCTGGTTTCTTTTACATTTTTTGTTTTGATATTATCCCACCAAACCGAATTTTCATTTTTTATCTGATTGGCAATAACTTGTTTTCCTAAAGAAATTCCCAAAAACAAATTGAAGTTATCCTTGCCCATTTCGTCTTCAAATGTATTTTTCAGGTACAAATAAATCCATTTATTGTAAATCGTAGGCGCAACGTCTTCTACATTTGTGGTTCCTTTCCAAGATTTCAAAACATTTATAATCTCTTTTTCTTTACTAGAAAGCGGTTTGTTGTCTAAACTTGCTATTAAATTTTTCGAAACTTCAACTGCAACATCCGAAGTATTATCATAAATCATTTTACTGATCGCTTCTTTATCCCAATCTGATTTTGCATCTAAAATCCCTGAAATTCTTTTGGCGCGATCTTCTGGCAAATAATATCCAGGATATAAATAACCATTATCTATAGCTTCTGGCTGATTATTGGCAGAATACACATATCCCCATTCTGGATTTTCAGCTGACGGGTTTTCTTCAAAATCTAAAAATTTGGTGATATCATCTTTTCCGCTTGAACCGTCTAAAATTAAATGTGTGTTAACGCCTTCATTATGTCGGTACAATTTCCCGCTCGCCCACCAAGCCACATTTCCTTTAGCATCGCCATACATAACGTTTAATCCTGGCGCTGCAATTAAAGAAACTGCCTTTTTAAAGTCGGTAGTGTTTTTGGCATGCGAAAGCCCATAAGCCGCGTCTAAGATTTGAATTGGCTCTCTCGTATATGTCCACGACATTGCAATTGGATTTTTCTTTTCTAAACGATCTATAAAATCATTCATAACTGGACCATGACGCGTAATCTTAACTGTCAAGACAACATCTGAAGAATCTTTTACTTTTATTGTTTTTTTTCTGATTTTGTATTCACTGAAACCTGTTGGAGTCTGGTATTGAGAAGCATCGTCTGCTTTATTTTTTTCTTGGTAAAAATCGATATCATCGTTTTCAAACATCGTTAAACCATAGGCATAATCTCTATTGTGTGCCAGAAGCGGAAATGGAGTTCCAGCCAAATAACACCCATATAATTCCTGTTGTGGCGTTACAATATGTGCTTCGTACCAAGTTGCCGGTTGCGAAAACCCGATATGCGGATCATTTGCAAAAATAACTTTTCCTGTTTTCGATTTATGCGGCCCAACAACCCAGCTGTTGCTTCCAACAAATGGCGGAATCGGAGACTGATCCAGCATTGCAGTTATAGATTTTGAAATCTCGGTATATTCTTCAGTCTTCTCTTTTGAAATTTTGATTTTCGTATTATTGAATTCTCCTTCAATACCTAAATCTTTCAAATAAGTGGCTCCATATTTATTTTTAATATCAGTTACTAACGGATCTGTTTTCTGCGCCATGGCAAAACTGAAAGACATGTAGCCAAAAATGTTATAAACGTCTTTTATGGTAAACTTTTGTTTTTTTACACCAACCAAAGTAAATTCTATCGGCGTAGCGCCCTCCTCCAGATATTGATTAATTCCGTCCAGATAAGCTTGAGTTAGTTTATAACTTTCGCTATTTTTATCCAATTTAGCAATGGCTTTTGCCGAAGCTTCTTCTATTCCTATTCCGGCAAAAAATTTATCATTTTTAAGCGCAACTCCGCCAAAAATTTCAGAAAGACGGCCTGGAGCAATTCGTCGCAATAATTCCATCTGCCACAATCTTTCCTGCGCGTGTACATAACCAAGTGCAGTCATGGCATCTTTTTCAGAATCTGCATAAATATGAGGCACTCCAAAATCATCAAAATAGACTGTGGTTTCTTTTTCTAGATTATTTAATTGTACAGGACCTTCATATTTGGGTTTTAGATGAAAAATATAAGCGCATAAACCAATCGCAAGAATTACAATAACCACCAATAATGTCAGCAGGATTTTTTTAATTATTCTCATATTCTAAAAAAGGATGAAATTCGTAATAATGTAACTTTTCTTCAAAATCTTATAAGAGACAACAGTCTTTAAAAGTCTAAATTTATGTATTTAAAATTAATCCTATAAATGTCTGTATATAAAAAAATAGCGATTGTCGTAATTTCTCTTCTTGCACTTGTAATTCTTGCCAACATCGGGCTGAATTACTGGATCAAAAAACAGCTTCCCATCATTATTCACGAAAAAAATAAAACTGCATATAATATTAATTATGAAAAAATAGAAGTTTCTCTTTTTTCTAGAAATATTAATGCCCAGACTTTATTGGTAAGCCCTAAAAATGAGCCAAAAGACAGTAAAAATGGGCTTTTCGCCAAAATTGAGTCTATTACGATTAAACATTTTAATATTTGGGACTTAGCGTTTCGCGACATTATTCAAGCCGAAAGTATTATTATCAATAAACCGCGAGTCATTTTATATAAAAAAGGCGAGAAACTGATCAACAACAGCAAAAGCATTAAAACAGAAATTGTAGATCCATTCCGTAAAATTATAGCCGTTTCCAATATTTACCTGAACGATGGAACGGTCGATGTGGTTTCTCTCGATACGGAAAGGCCGATTTTCAGCATTAAAAAAATCCTTTTAAAACTGGAAGGCATATTAATTACTGATGCTACATTAAAAGAAAAAATTCCGCTTCAATATAAAAGCTATGCCTTGGTTTGTGACAGTTTGTTTTACAGACCAAATGGTTTCTATCATATCAACATTGGAAAAATAAGTACCGAAAAGAATTTCTTAAAGATTAATAATTTCTCTAATCTTCCTCAGTTTAGCCGAAGAGAATTTACAAAACGTCTTGAAAAAGAAAAGGATATTTACAATTTAAAATTTGACTCGGCGCAGGTTGAAAAAATGGATTGGGGTTTCAAAAACGACCGTTTTTATTTCAAAGCCAATTCTCTGGTAATTAATCATTTTGATGCTAATATTTACCGCGGAAAAATGGTAAAAGACGATCCAAGCAAAAAATATCTTTACAATCATTTATTGCGAAATCTAAAATTCCCACTTCAAATTGATACACTGCAGGTTTTAAAATCAAAATTGGTTTATGAAGAAGAACTTGATTTTGCTAAAGGGCCAGGAATGCTAACTTTTGATAAATTCAATTTACAAGCAACGAATCTGCGAAGCGGTTTTGGTCTGAAAAAAACGGATGATGTAAAAATTAAAGTCAAATGTATTTTCATGAAGAATTCTCCGCTTGATGTCGATTGGCGTTTTAATGTTCTGGACAAAAGTGACGGATTTCATATTCAAGGTGTGATTTCAAATTTTGATGTTGGAGCTATGACAAGATTCACTAAACCCTACATCAACAGTACTTTTACCGGAACTTTCAATAAATACCGTTTTAATTTCTACGGAAATGATAATGGATCGAAAGGAAATGCTTCATTGGATTATGAAGATCTGAAAGTAAAATTATACCAAAAGAAAAATCCTGAAAAAGAATCCAAACTCAAAACGGCAGTTGCTAATTTATTAGTTAAAAACGATTCGAAAGAAAAACCCAAATCCGCCGAAGTCGAAGTCGAACGTCTTCAAGACAGATCGTTCTACAACCTTTTGTGGAGAAGCATTGCAGAGTCTTTGAAAAAGATTTTGATTTAGTTTTTTATGCCACGACTCGAGCGACAGCGAATAGGCGAAGCAATTCACTAATTATTTTTTCAATCTTTCTGGCAACATAGCCTGCGGTTTCAACCGCAGGAACGCAACGAATTTCTACAAAAATTTTCCTCAACGCATTTCTATAACACATTCTCACAATACAT
Organism: Flavobacterium tyrosinilyticum; assembly: GCF_023656565.1. Lineage (GTDB taxonomy): Bacteria > Bacteroidota > Bacteroidia > Flavobacteriales > Flavobacteriaceae > Flavobacterium > Flavobacterium tyrosinilyticum. The sequence goes on along the minus strand of NZ_JAMOKG010000001.1, from coordinate 1,739,067 downwards.
TCTCACAATACATTCTCACAATACATTCTCACAATACATTCCCCGCGGTTGAAACCGCGGGCTATATTTTTTTACAATTCGTAGAAATATTTTTAATTTAATCATTTTAAATAGAAACCGTGAATTGCTTCGCCTGTTAGCTGTCGCTAGAGTCGTGGCGCAAAAACTTTACTTACAAACCTGACAAATATCAGGTTTTAGGATAAAATATTTTTTTTCATTTGTTCCTATTTTAATCCGAATACAAATGACAAAAAATAACCTGCATACTTTTCATATTCCAGTAATGGGACTTGCTTATACTATTGACAGTCCTATTCGAGTAGCGCAGTACGGGATTTCATCTGTTGTTGCTTTAGCAGACGATGATCTGATTGAGAAGATGCGTAATTTTTACAGCACAAAATTCAATATTCCATACGAAGAAATTACTCAAAAATTTCACGATTATCGCGCTGAAAGAATTACCTCTTATTTAAATTTAGTCGATAAAATTGTAAAAGAGAAATTCGAAAATTTCAAAACAGAATTGACAGAAAGCAAAACAGCTTTAGAAAACTTTATGTCAATACTACCGAATACTTCTGATATTAAAAAAGGATTTCAGAATTTATTGGATGACGGAATTGCTTTTAAAGAGAACATCCAAAATTATATTGAAACCAATCTTTTTCCAGGAGAAATCGATGTTAATATTATGACCAAATTGGACAAAGATAATTTTGTTAAAAATGAACAGCTTCCAATTGAGTTTAATGATGCACATGCTGCTTTAAGAGGTTTTGCCAAAAGTAATCTAGAATCTTCTGTAGTGCTTTCTGCTGGAATGAATCCGAGATTGTTTGGTTACTTCGAAAACTTCAAAGATTTTTTTCCAAATGAGAATAACGAACTTAAAAAGAAAATTATCTTAAAAGTAAGTGATTTTAGATCGGCTATGATTCAAGGAAATTTCTTGGCCAAAAAAGGGCTTTGGGTTTCAGAATATCGAATCGAATCGGGATTAAACTGCGGCGGACACGCCTTTGCAACCGACGGACTCTTATTGGGTACGATTTTAGAAGAATTCAAGCAAAAAAAAGAACAATTGGTACTATCGGCCCACGAATTAATGATTAAAGCTTTACAGGCAAAAAATCAGCCTATTCCTAAAAATCCGTTAGGATTAAAAATTACGGTTCAAGGCGGCGTTGGAACTGCAGCAGAACATGAGTTTTTACTAGACGAATACAATGTCGATTCTGTAGGTTGGGGTTCGCCATTTTTATTGGTTCCAGAAGCAACATCTGTCGATAAAGAGACTCGTAATCTACTGATGAATGCCAAAGAAGATGATTTTTATTTAAGTAATATTTCGCCCTTGGGAGTTCCTTTTAATACTTTGAAAGGAACTACAAATGAATTTTTAAAGCAAAAGCGAATTCACGAAAACAAAGCAGGAAGTTCTTGTCCGAAGAAATTTTTAGCTTTAAGCAAAGAATATGATCCACACGGAATCTGCACGGCTTCAAAAAAATATCAGGATATTAAACTGGAAGAATTAGAAGCAAAAAAAGATTCACTTTCGGCTGATGAATTTGAGAAAAACAAAATCAAAATCACCGAAAAATCGTGTCTTTGTGTTGGTTTGGCCAATGCTTCTTATCTAGAAAATGATATTAAAATAAAAGGTCAGGCACAAGGCGTAGTAATTTGTCCTGGACCAAACTTAGCTTATTTTGATCAGGAAGTTTCCTTAAAAGATATGATTCAGCATATTTATCAAGGAAAATCGATCATTAGAACTGAACGACCAAACTTGTTTATAAAAGAGCTTAAAATGTATATTACCTATTTTAGAAATGAAATTCAATCTATTTCTGGAGAACTTACAGCGGCTCAACTTAAAAAATGGAATTCTTTTAAATCTAATCTGTTAGATGGAATTGAATATTATAAAAATTTATTTGAATCGACGTCAGTCTTTAAGGGTCATCTTGATCAACTCGATTCTTGTAAATCAGAATTAGTTGGTATTAAAATTCCCGTTTCAGAGTTGGTTTAAAATTGAAAAACCCAAATTAAAAGTAATTTGGGTTTGTTTTTCCAATTTTTTTCATTAAAAATGATTTAACAATAAAAAATTCAATTCGATTTTTATAAACTAGAATTAAATATCATTCAGATTTCAACATATAAATTTATCTTGAAATTATTATATTGATAAAACATCAAGAACCATGTTTAAAAAAACTATAACAGCTAGTTTAACATTTGTATTATTCTCTCTAATGAGTTGTTTTGCTAAAGAAAATTTAAAAATTAAAGATTTTTGTAAAATTAATATTGGAACAAAACGTGCTGATATAGAAAAATTTATTGGCAAACCGCAAGAAAAATTAAAATCAAATTTTATCTACAATTTAGATTATGAATGCAAAATGAAACTAATCTATAAAAACGACAAACTGAATAAAATACTTTTTATTGATCCTTGTAAAAGAGAATATCAATTAAAATCGAATCAAACCTCTATTTCATCTACTGCAAAAACAGGTATTCTTCCTAGTGGACCAAACCAAAAAAACAGAACAATATCTATAAATGACTTCTGTAAAGTAAAAGAAGGAATGACATATAACAAAGTAGTAAATTTAATTGGCCCTAATACAGGCTCAATAGGTTTTGGAATGGCATGGGATGTTTATGAATTCCCTGACAGCTCTTATATGAAATTGTGGTATAACAATAATAATTTAGCTTTTTTTAATTTTGTTGATTGTTGCAATAGGGAATATGCATCGGTAAATTAAAACTTTAAAATTCTTTAATAAACTAAAAATGGCAAACAAATAAATTGTTCGCCATTTTTTATATCTAGTTATGCAAATGATGATTATTCTTTCTTTTTGTTTTTACTGTCAATAACAGCTCCTGTTCCAGTTCCTAGCGCAGCTCCAGCTAAACCGCCAATAATCGCGCCTTCGCCTTTTTTCTTACTGACAATTGCGCCAGTTGCTGCTCCTACTCCAGCACCAATTACAGCACCTTTAGCAGTTGCACTCCAACCTTTCTTTTTTGCTGGTGCAGCAGCTGTTGTTGTAGCTGCGGCTTGCTGATGCACTACTACAACTTTCTCTTTTTGAGCTTCGATCTTTTCCTCGTTTAATTTCGCCATTTCAGTCTTCATCGAATCGATAACACGCTGTTTGTTAATCTCAACTTTCATTGAATCAATGCTGGCTTGTTTGGCTTTATTTATATCTTCTTTGTTTTGTTGTTGACAAGAAGTTAAAAATAATACGGTCAATAAAATATATAAGCCTTTCATGATTATAAGTTTTAAAAAAATTATACATCACAAAGTACTTAATATCTGCTATAATAATTATTACAGAATTTTTTGAAAAGTTTATAAGATTTGAAGCTTTTGATGTTTCTCGCTGTGTTTTATTTTTCAAGCTGAATGAAATTAATCTCGCAAAGTCGCGAAGACGCAAAGATTTTTCTCATTTTGTCATTTCGAGGAACGAGAAATCGCACTAGAAACTCTACAAAGATTGACGACATACTTTGCGGAATAACTAGTGCGATTTCTCGTTCCTCGAAATGACAAATGGCTCTATTAATTATTTCTTTTAAATAAAAAACTTTGCGCCTTCGCGCCTTTGCGAGATTATTTTTTTACTTCCCTAAAATTCCTTTTTTTAGAATTTGTCCGAAATCATACATATCTTCATAAGAGCAATATAACGGAACTGGTGCTAGACGAATAACGTTTGGTTCGCGCCAATCTGTAATGACACCATTTTTCATTAAATAATCAAACAATGCTCTTCCTTCTCCGTGAAGGAAAACAGATAATTGTGAAGCTCTTTCTTCTGGGTTAGAAGGTGTAATAATTTCGAAGGTACTTTCTACTTCTTTATCAATTTCATGAAGAATAAATTCCAAGTAAGAAGTAATATGATCGCGTTTTGCAATTAAAGTATCCATTCCAACCTCAGCAAACATTTCTACTGAAGCCAAATATGGCGCTAAAGATAAAACCGGAAGATTACTAATCTGCCATCCATCTGCTCCGTGTACCGGATCAAAATTAGGTTCCATTTTAAAACGGCGCTCTTTGTTGTGTCCCCACCATCCTGCAAATCTTGGCAAGTCTGAATTATGATGTTTTTCGTGAACAAAACAACCCGAAGCATTTCCTGGGCCTGAATTCATATATTTATAACTGCACCAAGCAGCAAAATCTACATTCCAATCATGAAGTTCTAATTTGATATTTCCTGCAGCGTGCGCTAAATCCCATCCTACTTTGGCTCCAGCCTTTTGTCCGGCGGCAGTGATGGTTTTAATATCAAAAACTTGTCCGGTATAATAATTAACTCCACCAATTAAAACTAATGCCAGCTCATCGCCAACTTCTTCAATTTTGGCTAAAACATCTTCTAAGCGAATATTGTGTTCTCCTTCTCTTCGTTTAATTTCTACAATCGCATCTTCAGGTTTATATCCATGAAAATTGACCTGACTCTGAAACATATATTGATCTGAAGGAAAAGCTTTTTCTTCGCAGATAATTTTATAACGCTTCCCTTTTGGCTGGTAAAAAGAAACCATCAGTAAGTGAAGATTTACAGTCAAAGTATTCATCACCGTAACTTCAGATGGAAGCGCACCCACAATTTTACTCAAAGGTTCTGCAAATCTTTCTTGATAATCCCACCAAGGTTTTTCAGCATAAAAATGACCTTCAACTGCCAAATTTGCCCAATCATCCATTATTTCATCAACATAAGCTTTGGTGCGTTTTGGCTGTAATCCTAGTGAATTTCCTGTAAAATAAATTACTCGTTTGTCGTTTACTTTTGGAAAAATAAATTGTTCCTGATAGTGATTTAGTGTGTCTTTCGAATCTAACTCTCGTGCAAATTCGCGTGTATTTTGAAAAGTCATTGTGTTTTTGTTTTGTCTGCTAAAATAACAAAAATTGTTTGTTTTGTTTTGTTTCGGGTTTCAAGTTTCAAGTTTGATGTTTCATGTTGATATGCTTTGTGTGTTTAACCGCAAAGTTCGCAAGGATTTTTATCAAGGTTAACGTTTACAAACGCTAAGTTCGCAAAGCTTTGCTTTCTTTTGCATTTTGCAAACACAATTTGAGCAAAAAAAACCTTGCGAACTTTGCGTTTAAATTTCTCAACGAACGTCAAACTTGAAACCTGAAACTTGAAACTTGAGACCATTAAAAAACAAAAACCCGACAGCTTCTAAAAAACTGTCGGGTCTTCTTTATAATATAAATTCTAATTAAAGAATTAACATCGCGTCTCCGTAAGAATAGAATTTGTATCCTTCTTTGATCGCTTCATCGTATGCTTTTTTCATTAAATCGTGACCACAGAAAGCAGAAATCATCATTAATAATGTCGATTTTGGTGTGTGGAAGTTTGTAATCATACAATTTGCAATACTGAAATCGTGAGGAGGGAAAATAAATTTATTTGTCCATCCTTCGTAAGGATTTAAAGTATTAGCAGAAGAAACAGAACTTTCAATTGCACGCATAGAAGTCGTTCCAACTGCGCAAATACGTTTTTTCTTTGCTTTTCCTTCGTTTACAATATCACACGCTTTTTGAGTGATGATCAATTCCTCAGAATCCATCTTGTGCTTAGATAAATCTTCTACCTCAACTGGGTTAAAAGTCCCTAAACCAACGTGTAAAGTTACCTCAGCAAAGTTCACTCCTTTGATTTCTAATTTTTTCAAAAGGTGTTTTGAGAAGTGTAAACCAGCAGTTGGTGCCGCTACAGCTCCTTCTTCTTTTGCGTAGATTGTTTGGTATCTTTCAGCATCTTCAGCAGTAACTTCTCTGTTGATGTATTTAGGAATTGGAGTTTCTCCAAGTTCTGTCAATTTGTTTCTGAATTCTTCGTAAGACCCATCGTATAAGAAACGTAATGTTCTACCACGAGAAGTTGTATTATCGATTACCTCAGCAACTAACGAATCGTCATCACCAAAATAAAGTTTATTTCCGATACGGATTTTTCTAGCTGGATCAACCAAAACATCCCAAAGGCGTTGCTCTGAATTTAATTCTCTTAATAAGAAAACTTCAATTCTAGCTCCAGTTTTTTCTTTGTTTCCATACAAACGTGCAGGGAAAACTTTTGTATTATTAAGAATTAAAACGTCTCCGTCATCAAAATAGTTGATCACGTCTTTAAACATTTTATGTTCGATAGTGTTTTTTTTACGGTCAATTACCATTAAACGAGATTCATCTCTATTTTCTGCTGGGAATTCAGCCAAAAGTTCTTTCGGTAAATTGAAATTGAAGTGTGATAATTTCATATTTGAATTGTTGATTTTAGAGTGTAGCTTTTAGATTTGTTTATCTAAAAATTTAAATCGGTTGCAAATATACGATTGTGAGATAGGCGTTGTCAAGTGTTTTGACGTTTATTTTCAAAAGTCCTTGATTTACTGAGGTTTCACATTGACTTAAAAAGCTATTCTTTAAGTCAATTTTAACTTTTTCGAACCATATAAGAAATATAAGTTCATTCTAGCTAAAATTTTAAATAGCGCCAAATCAACATTATAAACCCGACAGATTTTTAAAACCTGTCTAGTTAGCTATTTAAATACGCATAAAAAAACCTCTGATTAAAAACCAGAGGCTCTGTATTATTAATTTTTAATTTAATTGAACTTATATCACTTATATGGTTCAATTAAAATTACAATTCTGTTATTTGAAAGTTTAAAGCTTTTAAATCGTTCCAGAAATCTGGGTACGATTTGGAAACTACTTCGGCATCGTCAATAATAATCGGGACTTTTATTGCTAATGGTGCAAATGCCATTGCCATACGGTGATCGTTGTATGTTGCAATATGCACATCATGATTAATATCGCCAGAACGCAATAAAGTCAAGCTATCATTAGTAACAGAAATATTAGCTCCTAATTTTGTAAGCTCAATTCTTAAAGCTTCTAATCGGTCTGTTTCTTTAATTTTTAAAGTATGAAGTCCTGTTAGATGACATCCAATTCCTAAACCTAAACAAGTAACTACGATAGTTTGAGCGATATCTGGCGTATTGTTCAATTCAAAATTTACATCTTCGTAATTGAATCCAGAAACTTTTTCCAAAGTCATTTTGTTGTTTTGGAAAGTTGTTTTCACTCCCATCTTCTCATAAAGAGAAACCAATTCAGAATCTCCCTGAAGACTGTTTTCTTTATAACTACTTAAAGTAATTTTTGCTGCATCGGCCAAAGCCACAAGGCTAAAGAAATAAGAAGCCGAACTCCAGTCTGACTCTACCACCATTTCTTTAGTTTCAACTGATTCTTTAGGGAATACCTTAATCACATTTCCTTCAAAACTCGTTTTAATATCTAAATCAGCTAACAAAGCCAAAGTCATTTTGATATACGGAATCGAAGTAATTTCTCCTTCTAAAGTCAACTCTAAACCATTGTCTAATTTTGAAGCTACTAATAAAAGTGCAGAAATATATTGACTGCTTACATTGGCTGCCAAAGTTACTTTTGAAGCGGTAACTTTTTTTCCTTTAATTCGAATTGGCGGATATCCTACTTCTTTCTCATATGAAATCTCAACACCCAATTGTGCCAAAGCTTCCACTAAAATTTTAATCGGACGTTCCTGCATTCTGCTAGAACCTGTCAAAACCACTTCTCTGCCTTCGTTAACCGAAAAATAAGCAGTAAGAAAACGCATTGCTGTTCCTGCGTGATGAATATCTACAATTTCATCATTTCCTGCTAATGCTTTCTGCATTACTTCGCTGTCGTCTGAGTTGGAAGTATTGGCTAAAGTAATATTTGGAAATAATGCTTTTAATAACAATAAGCGGTTCGTTTCACTTTTAGAACCAGTGATATTTAGTTGCGAATCATCAATAGTGAATATTGAATTCGTGCTTAATTTTAAATTCATTTTTTTAATTGTAAGTTGTGCATTATGAATTAGGAATGATTAGAGACATAATTCAGCCCCGCAATTTACCACTCCCCATTCATAATTCAAAATTCAAAACTCATAATTCAAAACTTATGAGTGATATTTCACAATTATTTCAATTTATCGTTGTTTTTGTGACGATCTTTATCTCTAACCGATTTTAGATCCATTTTTTTATCAAAAGAGGCTTGTAAATCAATTCCTGTTTGGTTGGCTAAACAAAGCACGACAAAAACAACATCTGCCAATTCTTCTCCTAAGTCTTTGTTTTTATCGCTTTCTTTTTCAGATTGTTCTCCATAACGGCGCGCAATGATTCTAGCAACCTCGCCAACTTCTTCTGTCAGCTGCGCCATATTGGTCAATTCGTTAAAGTAGCGAACACCATGTTCTTTTATCCAAGTATCAACAGCTAATTGTGCATTTTTTAAATCCATCTCTTTATATCTTTTTAAGAATTATTTTTTCATTTTGGCTTACGATCATCTTCTGAAAAAACTCTTTTATCATTCCGTAATCCTCAGCTACAAAAATACTACTGTTGATTTCTTTTTGACTCACAATTTGAATTTTGTTTTCAGAAAACGAAAAATTTAAAATGAAAGACATCAACTTGTCCTCTGAAGATATTCTGAATGGTTTAGGAAGTGATTCTACAGTATATCCCTGCGGAATTTCAATATTCAAATTAAACTTTTCTATGTTTTTATATCCAAAATAAACAGGCATTTGCCTTTTTTCCTGATTGAACGGATTTTTACTTTGGGTAAAAAACAATAGAGGATTTACAAAAATCTTCCCATCAATAATATCCGAACGGTTGCTTGATGCAAAAGAAAAAGTTTCTATGACCGACTGATCTAAGTTTGATTTCTGATTTTCTATTGCATAATTTGAAATCTCTAAACCTCCCAATCTATTCTCTAATTTTTCAAGATAAGCATCTTCCGTTTTAGTATTATTTTCTACTCTAAAACTGTATGCGTCATAATCTGTTCTTTGAACTCGAGCCTGACCATTCATTTTTCCGTCAGGATTTATTTTAACTATAAGACTGTAAATTTCTTTAGACTGTTGTGTTGGATCTAATTGAATTTCTTCAGAATTGCCATCTTTTTTGATTAATCTTCCGTTCCAATTTAAAACGTTTAATGGTAAAATGTTTGGCGCCGTAAGTTTATGACTTGCATCCAAAAGATTTTTTTTACCATCAATTTCAGCTGCAACTATTACATAATTGAATCCCGTTCTTGTTGGATACACTGGAAGTCCGTTTTGTATTGTGCTTACCAAAACAGGATTGGCTTCTATACCTGCCGCACGAAGCATATTTATCAGAATAAAATTGATTTCTGCGACATTACCAGTTTGGTCTTTATAAGCTTTTTCGACTCCTTTTTCTGTATAGCAGCTATTAATCTCATTCCAATTCATTCGATTTTTAACATATGTAAAAATCAGATTTAATCTTTCCTTTTTATCTTCTACATTAGACAATAATTTATTCAAATCATCTGTAAATAAACTTCCTTGATTCAATTGTTTCCCAAAGCTGTCATCTTTAAAAATAGTTTTAGCAACACCTTCCCAAGTTAAACTATAATCTTTTACAGGCTGATCTGGAAGACGCACTCTTTCTAATTCTTGCTGAATGCTTCCGCGATAATTTTCAAGATTATTGATGTAAGGCTCCTCTTTTAATGCTGGAACATCTTTTCCTTTATAAAAGGTTTCGATTTGTTTATAGCTAAATGAGCTTGTCTGACTGTAAGCATTATCAAAACTTTGACTGGCGGCTGTAAATTTAGATTCTGTTTCTAACGGAATTCCTCCAATTAAAATGGGTTTATAAATATAAAATTCTGGAATCTGTGTTTTGTAATAAAAATAGTCAACAGGAATACTGAACTGAACATCAAAATCGGGAAACTTCACCAGATTTTCAGATCTTAAAACATATTTGTATTCAATAATAGAACCTACTTTTACATTGGGCAAAGTAATCGTCTTTTCTTTCCAATATTGATTGATTTTATTTTTAAACTCGCCTTGATTATTCAATTTAGTTTTTACAATGTTGCCATTTTCTAAATTATAGGTCACTGCATCTGAAAATTCTAAACGGTCTTCATTTAACTTATCATAACCGATATAAAAACGCACTTTCTGGTCGGCCCAGCTTAAACCTTCTTTTTTATAAATTTTAATTTTCACTTCGCAGACATGGTTGGCATAAAATCCAACATCTTTATTATAGCCAAAATAAGTTCTTCCTTTTTTAAACAAGATAGCAGCGGGTGCGCTGCTATCTTTAGGATGAACTTTTTCATTTAACTCTGCAATAGTTACTTTTCCCAAGTCATAATTTTGAGCTTGAATAGTTATTGTACTTCCCAAAAGGGCAATACAAATTAGAAGGAATCTCAGCATAATTAAATACGTTTCAGAACGATTTTTTCCGTTTCTTTTTCTACCATTGTTTTATAATACTCTTTCAGCATCTCATATTTTTCAGCAGATACGATAGCTTCATTTATTTGATGCAAAATAGACAACTGAAGTTTATTGTCATTTGCCGCAATGTTAAATTTAAAAACGCCCAAATTATCTTCCATTGTTACAGCTGCTGGAGCTGGCAATGTTTCAACCACAAAGCCTTCTGGTATTTCAATATTAATACTGTACTTATCTGTAAATGGAAAACTAAAGTCTACTGGATATTCTCTACTTTCCTGCTTAAACGGATTATTATTTGTCGCAAAAAACAACATTGGATTCAAATAAATTTTACCTCCAATAACTTCGCACAAATCGTTTCCAGTAAAAGAATAAGTTTCTATAATTGGAAGAAGGATATCCTTTTCGTTTGTTTTTGAATAATCGCTTATTTCGATTTTTTTATTCTTGTTTTCTAGCTTTTCTAAATATTCTTCTTCTTTTAAGCCTTCAATATTGCCACGCGTAATCATGGCGTTATAATCCATGTATTGTCTTCTTGTTTTTCCTGTAACTTTTCCAGCGCTATCGATACTGTAATTCATAAAAACATTATCAACAGAAGTTTTTTCTGGCATTAAATTAATTTCTTCTGATGAACCGTCTTTTCTAATCAATCTTCCTGACCAATTTAAAACTCTTAATGGCAAAACATTCGGAACCGTAAATTTTTCTGAGGCATCTAGTAAAACATATCCGTTTGGAGTTTCTACTGCAGCAATTACATAATTGAATGCCGTTCTGTTAGGAAACAACGCTATTCCGTTTGAACGTGTACTTACTAAAACTGGATTTGCTGTTAATCCTGAATAACGCAACATCGCTGTAAGCATTAAATTTATATCGGCAATATTTCCCGTTTTTTCTTTGTACGCCTTTTTAACCCCATTATCACAGCCATAACCGTAATATTTATTCCACTTTACGTTTGATTTTACGTGATTTAAAATAACTAAGATTTTCTCTTCAGGAGTATTGATTCCTGAAAGTATTTTTTTCAAATCATCTTCAAAATAACCTGTTTTATTAAGCTCAGGACCAAAATCATCATAATCATAAATTGTTCTTACAACCGAAGCCCAATCTGCAGAATATTCTTTAAGCACCTGATTTGGAAATTTAGTCATTGATAATTCGTGAGCAACAGACGATGTATAATTATCAATATTGTTAACATACGCCTCATCTTTCATTGCTGGAAAATCTACCGCTTTGTACGTAACTTGATCTTCCATATAAGTTAAGTAATCAGTAGAGAAATTAGTTGATGTCACACGTCCACCCGATCTTTCCTTGCTATTAAAAGTAATACTTTTGGCAACCCTTGCTGTTGTTGCCTTAGGAAAAAAATAACCTTTTTGTCTTGGACTGAAAGTGTAATATTCGGGAATGAATGTTGAAAACTCAGAATAGTTGACTGGAATACTCGTTTGAAAATCCCAATCTCTTATTATTTCCTGTGGACATTTAATACTGTATTTAAATTCAATAACAGAACCTTCTTTTACATTAGGCATTGTTATTTTTTTTAAGCTTTTATATTTATTTAGTACTTCCTCAAAAACGCCATCACTTTTAAGCTTCGTTTTTTCAATTTTACCACCAACTATGTTGTAAGTTACAGCATCCGAAAAAGACACTTTCTCTCTTAGACCAGAATAATTATAGAACCAAACATCCTGGTTTGCCCAATCTAGGCCTTCTTTTTTGTAAATTTTAATTCTGGTTTCTACATCTGTCACTGTAACAAAACCGTCATTAACATCATATTCAATTCTTGCAGTTCCTTTTTTATACAAAATAGCTGCTGTCGCTGCCGAATCTTTCGGGTGCGACTTTTGTTCTAATTCTGCAATGGATACTTTTCCTAATTTAAATTCCTGCGACATCGCTTTTGAAGCGATCAATAAAAGCACAGTGAGACTAAATAATTTAATAATTTTCATTGGTAATTTTTGGTTTACTTTGGTTACACTTGTTAGTTTTTGGTTAATATTATTTTGGCGTTATCGTTTCTAGAGACTTGTTCCATAAATAGGCGATACTCGTCATATTCTTTGTTCGAATATTTTCCTTTATTTAAAAACATCGATCTTTTATAAGTCAGTTTATTATTGTCTTTTTTAATGATTTCGGTTTTGTATTCGCCAAATTTGCCTTTTAGCTCATAATTGGAAGGCAGGAATTCGATACTGAAACCTTCTGGAAGATTGATTTCAATTTCATCGGTATCTAAAAAACCACGTTGTATTTGAAAAGGATTTTTTCGGTTTCTAATGCGTTTTACGTTTCCTGTATATTGATTGAAAGCATCGACTACAAAAATCATTTTGTTACCCGTAATAGCTCCATAATTTACAGCGCTTATCTGAACATCTTCGGTAAAACGAATATTTTCTTTATCATTCGTAAAAGTAATTTTACCTAGTTTCAAGTTGTTGATATTATCCCAATACTCTTTGTAATATTCCTCTTTTTCATTTGGTTGCATGGTTTCTACTCGAGATTTAGAAGCATACACACTTCCTTGAGAGGCTATTTTTAAAGTGCCAGAAAAATTCCCAGTTGGATCAATTGTGTAAACTCCTTTACCTACTTGCGTGTTTCCTTTATCATCATAGATTTTAGTTCTTACAATTTGGCCTCCTTCAGGTTTTACAACCAAAACATCGCGATCGTCAGTAAAAGTTCCTTGATATCCAAACGGATCGTCTTGACTCGTACATTCTAACCAGATATAATTATCTTTATTAGGAATCGCCAAAATCATATGATTCCCTTGCATCGAAACAAAATCAGATTGAATATTTTCTTTGTAACGATCGCCATATAAAATAGTATTATAAGATGGGACATCTACAACCTGTAAAAGTGCTTTTGTATAGTTTGACAATGCTTTGCAATCTCCATATCCTAAACGGTCAACATCGTTGGCTAGCATGGGTTTCCAACCGCCAATGCCAATTGCAATGTTTACATATCGCGATTTTTTCTGTACATAATCATAAATGATTTTAGCTTTTTTGATAGGATCTTTTTCATCTCCAACCAATGCTTTAATTTTTGCTTTGGTCTCTTCTGTCAAAACAGTCGTACCGGTTAAGATTTTATCTTCATACCATTTTCCAAATGCTTCCCAAGTAGTAGCATTTCCGTCCACTCCTTCTAAGTGAAAGTTTTCTAATCCCATCATGACTTTAGGAAAAAGATCTGAAGGAGAAGGGCTAAGATCTTCTTGTTTTTGAGCCGTGATATTTGTTGCTGTATAACTCAGATTTGTATCTGTATCGGCTGTTTTGGTTATGTTGAAGTTATCAAATTGGAACTCTTTTTTCTTAAAGCCCAATCCTTTTGGGAAAGTTACATTCAAAACGCATTTTTCTACACTTAAATAATATCCTCCAATAAAATACCATTTTGGTATAAATGCCGTATTTGAAGTTTCAACTTCGCTGGTGTAAGCAATTGTAAAAGGATATGAAATGGGTGTATAATTTAAATAAAGTACTCGATTATCAGAAAAAAGAGTACTTCCGCCTACAGCGCTCTGATCTTTAAAATCTTTTCTTTTGATTTTTTTAATTTCATTGCCCAACGCATCATAAACTATAGCTTCAATATTTTTTATTGAAGTTGTTTTATCGTAATGACAGTATGCATCAATATCATTTAAACCTTTTTCATTTAAAACAGAAACCACTCTTTGGGTCTTAATATTCATACTTCTTTGCGAAGCAATAACAATATCCATTTGGTCTAAACGGATAACAGCATTGGCGTTCTGTTTTAAACTATCTGGAATAGAAAGAATAGGATAATTGCTCTTTTGGGCGAATGAATTAAGGGTTGTTAAGAATAAAAATAACGCAAAAAAAAGGTTTTTCATTAGTAGGGATTTTCGTCAAATATATATTATTTTCAGAAATTCTTAACAAATGTTTAATAATATTTTTACTCTCTGTTTTTGCTATCCATTACAATGGTAACGGGCCCGTCATTGAGAAGACTGACTTTCATATCGGCGCCAAAAATTCCTGTTTGCACTTTCTTGCCCAACTCTTTTTCTATTGCTTGAACAAAATTCTCATACGTCGGAATTGCAAAATCTGGTTTTGAGGCTTTTATATAAGAAGGACGGTTTCCTTTCTTAGTTGATGCATGAAGTGTAAACTGACTTACAACAATAATATCCCCGTCAATATCCTGCACCGAACAATTCATAATATCATTTTCATCTCCAAAAATTCTCATTTTAATGATTTTCCCAGCCAACCAATCAATATCTTCTTGTGTATCGGCATCTTCTATTCCGACTAAAACCAATAAACCTTTTTGAATGTCGGCCGTTTTTTGACTTTCAACAGTTACTGATGCTTGGGAAACTCTTTGGATAACTACTCTCATTCTTAACTTTTGTTTTTAGCCACAGATTACACATGATTAAAAAGATTTTAAAATCAACACGTTAAATGCACTTCAGTGCGTCTCTACAATAAAATCATTCTCGTATTCTGTTTTGGAATTTGGAATTTTAAAATTGGAATTTTAATTACTTACGTGTTTCATCACTTGCAGCGCGATCTTCACCATACGTATCGGTACGATAATGCTCTTCGTCGCCTTCAAGAATTTTTAAGTAACTATTATATCGTGACCAAGCAATTTCGTCTTTTTCTAATGCTGCTTTTATGGCACAATGCGGTTCTTCTTTGTGTAAACAGTTGTTAAATTTACATTGGTCTTTCAGCTTAAAGAATTCAGGAAAATAACCGCTTATTTCTGAAGGCTCCATATCAACAATTCCGAAACCTTTAATTCCAGGCGTATCGATAATTCGAGCATCAAAAGACAAATCATACATTTCAGCAAAAGTTGTAGTGTGCTGTCCTTGCTTGCTTTGTTCTGAAATTACAGAAGTTTTTAAATGTAGACTCGGTTCAAGTGCGTTAACCAAAGTTGATTTTCCAACACCAGAATGTCCAGAAAACATACTTACTTTACCAAGCATCATTTCTTTTAGCTTGTCAACGCCTTTGTTTTCTGTCGAAGAAATACGAAGACATTTATATCCAATTTCAGAATAAATATGCTGCAGATAAAGCTGATCGTCTAAAGTCTGCTCTGTTAAAGTATCTATTTTATTAAAAACAAGAATAGCTTCAATTCCGTATGCTTCTGCAGTAACCAAAAAACGATCGATAAAACTTGTCGTTGTTGGCGGATTATCAATTGTAATCAATAAAAAAACCTGATCGATATTAGAAGCAATAATATGAATCTGTTTCGATAAGTTAACCGATTTACGAACGATATAGTTTTTTCTTTCGTGAATAGTATGAATTGTTCCTGTAATGGCATCTGAAGTTTCATCCAACTCATAATCAACAATATCGCCTACAGCAATAGGATTGGTACTTTTAATACCTTTTATTCTGAATTTCCCTTTCATTCGGCATTCCACAAAATCTCCTTTTTCAGATTTTACGGTATACCAGCTTCCTGTAGATTTATAAACGGTTCCTGTCATTCTTTAATTTTAGATTGTAAATTTTAGATTTTAGATTACGCTTTAAAACCTAAAAAATAAAAGGCAAAATTACGTTTTTAGAATGGAACAACGCAATTTCGCCTTTTAAATTTGAAAGACATATCCTTAATTTGAAGACTTTACCAAACTATTTCGGCTAAAGTTTCATTCTCTTTTACTTTTCCTAGCTGAATTGTTTTTAAAGTTCTCGATACTTTACCCGCTTTTGTGGTATAAATTTCAACCATAATTGTTGCTGGGCCATTTTCGGTTAATTCGCTTTCGCCAAAATAATTAGTCTTGATTTGATATTTCCCTTTCACCGTATTTCTGATGATATATTGCTCTGGGCCGTAGCCTTGCGTGAAATCTTTTGAGAATCTCCCGCCAATTGCAGTACTTTTATGACTGTAATAACACTCTTCACCAGTTGGTTCGATAACATGCAAATCCAAATCGACATCCATTTGGTTCCAATTCATAATAATTCTAATATCAACCGGCATTTTAGCAAGGTATTTTTTTTCTAATTTGCCTGTTTTCAATCCTGGATGTGCCGTTATTAATCGATTAATATCCATTAAAACAATATCTTCAATACCTTCGTATTGTCCGCTCATTTCTCCATAATAATTCACTTCAAGCGATTTTACCAATTCATCAAATGCTTCTTGATATTTTCCGGCATCTTCAAGCGCCAAAGCATAATCTCTTAAGCTCTGAGGTTCGTGAGATCTCCATTTTACAACTTGTTTTGCAGTAAAAACGGCATCCTGATAATCTTTCCATTGTCTCAAAGTATAAGTCAATGTTTTATAAAGCTGATGATTTTCTAAACCTAAATCGGCAATATTGCTGATGATTTGCAATGCTTTCTTAACATCTCCTTGATTGTAGAAAAAGTGCGCCACATCAAAATAAAAGCTTGGATTTCTTTCCTGAGCTTTTCTCAATTCGAAATACAAATCGTATTGTTTTTCTTTTGGCGCCGATGCCAACGCTTTTAAATATAATCGATCTGGATTCCAACTTTTTGTTTGAACGACTCCATTATTTGAAGACTTCTTTTTTGTTGTTATAATAATAACTCCATTTACTCCCCTGCTACCATAAGTAGCAATTCTCGCGGCATCTTTCAAAACATCCACCGATTCGATATCTTCTGATTTTAAATCGGTCAATTCACCTTCATAAAACTGACCATCAACTATAATTAAAGGCTTTTTTGAATCTCCAGCTAAATAACCTCTATTGAAATTTGAATCTTGCAAAAGATCTTTATTTTTTGAAGTACCTTCTCCTATAGCACCAACAACATCAGATTTTTTTTGTGTTGCGTATCCTACAGCTATTGTGTCTTGTAATTTAGTAAAACCTGAATCTTCCCTAATTACCTCACTTCCAACTTTCTTATCTTTTAATTCAACAATTTTTGGTACATCATCGGTAACCTCTTCTGCTTTTGCAACAACTGGCGAAACAAATTTTACCTGATCCACTTTTGCCGCAGATGACGGAGGAGGCGTATTGTATACAGCATTATCTCCTTCAATTACTGTTGCAACTGGTCCTTTTCCAACAGGCTCATCAACTGTCAGTACTGCATCAGGATCTCCTTTTATAGTCTCAGCTGCTTCTCTTCTGTCTCTATTTCTAACTCTACTTCTACCATTTGGAGGTGGCGGTGGCGGTGGAACTTGTCTATTGTACTTATATTTAGATGCGATTTTCTGCTCTGCGTATTTGACGTCTTTTTTCCACCAAGCGTTTATACTGGCAAAATAACTTTCAATACTCTCCCAATTATTTTTTTGCTGTGCTAATGTAGCATCATGTTCCTGTTTTTTGATTAAATCAAATTCAGCACGTAATTCTGCTGGCGGCAAAATATCGTACATAATATAATCCCGAACATTTTCGAGAACAATCAATGATGTGTTTTTGGTTACAATCCCGAATTTCTTTCCAAGAAGCTCAATTTCATCTGCGTTTTTAGTGTATTGCAATTCAAGATTGGCAATTTTTTTCTGCGCCCAAAGTTTTTCAACATTCACATCATTAGAATTTTGAACCGCTACATCAAGCGTAATTTTCTTTTCTAAAGTAACTTCATTATCATAGCCAAATAACAACGTAATTTCATTTTTTGGATTCAAAGAAATACCAGAAAAACTAAAATTCCCTGAAACCGAAGTTCCTTCCATCGGAAATAAATCGGTTACCGTTAAATTCTCTTTTATGCCTAGAAACTTCAAATTTGTATTTGTCAATTTATCCAAAGCCGTTTCAGCATTTATCTGATTTAAATTGATAAAATTACCTCCCGTTTTCATTGAAGAAAAATTCAAAAAAGCAAAATCTGCAGAAACAGAAGATGTAATAGTATAAACAGGTTTTTTAGTTTTTGGAAGAAGATTTTCACTCAAAGAAGATAATCCGTCAGAGAAAAATAAATATTCATCTTGATTTTCAAAGCTAATTTGAGAGAAACGAGTTCCGCCATCGTATTTTGTTTTTTCTAAAACTGCTTTTAATTCGGACCAATTACCGTTCGAAATCACGAACTCTTTTTGTTTTTCGAAAGTATAATTCAGAAAATACAAAGTCACTTTTGTATTTTTTATTTTCTGAAAATAAGCTTCCAGCAAATCCAATTCTTTCTTTAGATCACGATTCTGACAACTTAAAGAATTATCCCAAATCAAACCAATTGAAGCTGGAGTTTTTTTAGCAGTTTTGTTTCCTTCAACAAAATTATTTCCATAAAAATAATATTGCCCACCAGCATTCTGCATTACAACACTCGGAATATCTTGCTGAATTGGAATTTTAAAAAGTAATTTTTCAGCAGGCTGATAGTTTTCTTTCTTTTCAGAAGCTTCAAAAGATTGATTCCATTTTGAGAAAACAATTTCTTTTTCAGAATCTCCCGTCACAACAGGTTTTGCAGCGGCACCTAAAACCGAAACATTAATTTCAAATTTATCTAACTTTTTAGGATAACGGCTCAAAAGCTGATACGCCAAATTATCTTTGTCTGAAGCCGCAAGTTCTTCTTCGTAACCAATAACAACAATTCGTTCGCCATTAGGCATTAACGGATAAATTCTAGTTTTAAAATTATTCCCATCCACTTTTTCCAATAATCCTGGATCAACACGACGGTGCTCGATAGCTTCAAAAACTTGTTTCCCCTTATTTTTATTTACCGGAACCGCTTCTCGCAGTTTTCCATTAATATCAATCGCATATCTAGAAACCGAAACATTTTCAGGCAACGGAAAAACAAGCTCTGCTTCCATTTGACGATTTCCCGAATTAAAAAAATGCATTTCTGCTGTAGTGTAAGCAATATTGCCAACGATTTTCACATTGACTTTCAATTGACTCATTCGTACTTTCTCAGCTTCTTCTCCTTTAACGGTAAGCTCAGGGCTTTGTCCAAAAGTTTTTGTGCCCATGAAAATGAGAAAGAAAAACAATACATTCAAATTCATTTGAAAAATGCGCGGCACAGACGAAAACAATTTTAATTTCATGATACAAAAATTAAGGTTCATATTGTTATAGAGAACAAAAAACGATAAAAGGTTGGGAAGATATTACTTATTTTCAAAAAAAAATCTCCAAAGCCCGAAAGCAATGGAGATTTAATATAAAAAACAATCTAATTTTAAATGTGTGATATAATTGAACCCAATAACAAGTTTTTTTCAAAACTTAAATTAACTTATATCACTTATATGGTTTCAAAGAAAATTATGCGTTGAAAATTTTCTCTTGGTGACCAATACTTTCCTGGTGAATTGCTTTGAACATTCTTAAAACAAACTCTTCAGTAAGACCTTTTTTCTCGCCTTCTAAAATCATTTTTCCTAAGATTTCGTTCCAACGGTTGTTTTGAAGAATCGCTACGTTTGCATCTTTTTTCACTTGACCAATTTCGTCAGCCACTTTCATACGTTTTCCTAACAATTCTAATAAGTTAGCATCCAAAACGTCGATGTTAGCTCTTAACTTAGTCATTTTTTGGCTGTACTCGTCTGTAGTATCATCTGTTTTTCTAATCGTCAAATCTTTAATGATTTGTTTCAAAGAATCTGGAGTTACTTGTTGCGCAGCATCAGACCAAGCATTGTCTGGATCGTAGTGCGTTTCGATAATCATACCATCGTAGTTCAAATCTAAAGCCTCTTGCGTTACTTCAAAAATCATTTTACGATCTCCAGTAATGTGAGATGGATCGATGATTAATGGTAAATCAGGGAATTTATTTTGCAATTCGATCGCAATCTGCCATTCTGGAATATTTCTGTATTTTGTTTTTTCGTAAGTAGAGAAACCTCTGTGGATAACTCCTAATTTCTCGATTCCAGCCATATGTAAACGCTCAACACCACCTAACCATAAAGCTAAATCTGGGTTTACTGGGTTTTTAACCAAAACAATTTTATCTGTACCTTTCAACGTATCAGCAATTTCTTGAACTGCGAATGGGTTTGCAGTGGTACGTGCACCAACCCATAAAACGTCGATATCGTGTTCTAAAGCTAATTTACAGTGAGCTGCAGTTGCTACTTCAGTTCCCATTAATAAACCAGTTTCAGCTTTTGCTTTTTGCAACCATTTTAATCCGATTTCACCAACACCTTCAAATCCTCCTGGACGAGTTCTTGGTTTCCAGATTCCTGCTCTGAAAACGCTAACTTTTGAATCTTTTAATTCGTGAGCGATTTTCAAAACCTGATCTTCAGTTTCTGCACTACAAGGTCCAGCTATCACAAGTGGGTGATTTAAATTGAAATCTTCTAACCACTTTCTCATTTCTTTCTTATTTTCCATCTTAATTCTAATTTACTTTTTAGTTGTTGTTAATCCGTTTAGTATTTCTTTTATTTTATTTGTGCTTTCCATTTCTTCAAAAATGGCATTGTAATCTTCTTCTTTTAGCAAATCTCTAAACCGACTCAGGTTTGATATATAAGCTTCTAAAGTTTCAAGAACGTATTCTTTATTTTGTTTAAATATGGGTGTCCACATTGCAGGCGAACTTTTTGCCAAACGAACAGTGCTTTCAAATCCACTTCCCGCCATATCAAAAATATCCTGTTCGTCTTTTTCTTTATTCATTACCGTCTTTCCAAGCATAAACGAACTGATGTGCGATAAATGCGAAACATAGGCAATGTGTTTATCGTGCGAAATGGGATCCATATATCGAATTCTCATTCCGATCGAAGTAAAAAGATTTAATGCTTTCTCTTGTAATTTAAAAGCAGTCTTTTCTACTTCGCAAATAATGTTTGTTTTTCCTTGAAACAAGCCTCTTATTGCTGCTGATGGCCCCGAAAACTCTGTTCCGGCAATTGGGTGCGTTGCAATAAAATTTCTTCTTTTCGGGTGATTGGCCACTGCTTCGCAAATTGGTTTTTTAGTAGATCCTACTTCAAAAACAATCGTTTTATCTCCTACAGCATCCAAAACTTTAGGCAAAACCGTTAGCGCCACATCTACCGGAACCGAAACAATTACAAAATCTGCTTTTTGCAAATCTTCAAAACTTCCTGCTTCGTCGATAACACCTAAATCAATCGCTTCCTGCAAATGTTTTTCGTTGTTATCGATTCCTAAAATAGTAGCATCAGGATAACGTCCCTTAATGTCTAGCACCATTGAACCGCCTATTAACCCTATTCCTATTACGTATACTTTCATATCTTTTTTAAATTCCAAGTTTTAAAATTGCTTCGCCTGTTCGCTATCGCTCGGGTCTAAATTACAGATCTTGCTTTTCAATTTGTCATCCTGAGCGAATTCGAAGGACGTTCCTATTGGCAAGGGCTTCGACTTCGCTCAGCCTGACAATCTGGATAAAATCTTAATACTTAATTCTAAAGTCTTAATACTAAAATCGATCTATCGCTTCCTGTACTTTTTCTTCTTTCACACACAATGAGAATCTGATATAACCTTCGCCGTTGCTTCCGAAAATGGTTCCAGGCGTGATAAAAATATGTTTCTCGTATAATATTTCGTCAATGAACTTTTCTGCTGATTCGATTCCTTCTGGTAATTTCGCCCAGACAAAAAGACCAACTCCTTCTTTATACACTTTGCAGTTTAATTTTTCTGCTAGTTTCTCAGTCAATTCTCTACGGCGTCTGTAAATTTTGTTTTGATCTTCAAACCAAGATTTATCACATTTTAGCGCTACAATAGCTCCTTTCTGAATTCCGTAGAACATTCCGCTGTCCATGTTGCTTTTTACTTTTAGAACCGCATCGATAATTTCAGGATTTCCTAAAACCATTCCTACTCTCCAGCCTGCCATGTTGAATGTTTTACTTAAAGAGTTTAATTCTAAAGCCACCTCTTTCGCTCCTTCAACCTGCAATAAACTCATCGGATTATCATTCAAAACAAAACTGTACGGATTGTCGTTGATTAATAATATGTTGTGTTTTTTAGCAAAAGCAACCAATTTTTCAAATAACGCTAAACTTCCTCTCGCTCCTGTTGGCATGTGCGGATAACCCAACCACATTATTTTCACCTTCGAAAGATCTAATTTTTCAAGAGCTTCAAAATCTGGTTCCCAAGCATTTTCTTCCTTCA
Organism: Flavobacterium tyrosinilyticum; assembly: GCF_023656565.1. Classification (GTDB taxonomy): domain Bacteria; phylum Bacteroidota; class Bacteroidia; order Flavobacteriales; family Flavobacteriaceae; genus Flavobacterium; species Flavobacterium tyrosinilyticum. Next base: position 1,716,447 of record NZ_JAMOKG010000001.1, on the reverse strand, counting down.
AATCATAATAAACTGGAACTGCTCCAACCAAATTGGTTACCGAAGTATAAGTTGGATAACCTGGATTCGGAATTAAAACATGATCGCCTTCATTTAAAAATGCTAACGAGATGTGCATAATTCCTTCTTTTGAACCCATAAGAGGTAAAATCTCATTATTCGGATTCACTGCAACACCAAACTGATCTTTATAAAAATCTGCCATCGCCTGCCTCATTTCTGGTAATCCCTGATAGCTTTGATAACCATGCCCGTTTTCGTCTTGAATTGCTGCAGCGACTGCTTCAATTACTGCTTTTGACGGACTCAAATCAGGGCTTCCAATTCCCATATTGATGATCGATTTTCCTTCAGACATCAACTGACGAACTTCTCTTAGTTTTGATGAGAAGTAGTATTCTTCAACTGTGTCTAATCGTTTTGCTGTTGTAATCATTGTTTTTAATTTTTGCTGTATGCTTTAAGCCTTAGGCTATATGCTTTTTCTTTTTTGATTTGTCACCCTGAGCGAAGTCGAAGGGCTTTCCAATTGGAGCGGGCTTCGACTTCGCTCAGCCTGACAAAACTTTTAACTTTTAACTTTTAACCTATAACTTTTAACTTCTTATGGTCTCGTATTCTTATATTCTCCCAGTACTTTAAAATACTCTGCCATTATGTTTAATAAGGCTTTGGCTTTTGCAAAATCTTCGTATTTCTCGAATGTCACATCTACGAAGAATGAATATTTCCAAGGTGTTTCAATTTTTGGAAGCGACTGGATTTTTGTCAAATTCAGTTTGCAGTCACTCATTACATTTAAAACCGCCGCTAAACTTCCTCTTTTATGATCTAATTCAAATTTTACAGAGGCTCTGTTGATTTCGCTTTCTGGCAAAAATGAATTTTGTTTTTTGATGATTACGAAACGAGTCATATTGTTTTTGATCGTTTGAATCGATGACGCAATAATATCCAAATCATACATTTCAGAAGCCGTAACACTTGCAATCGCTGCAATTCCAGTTAACTGTTTTTCTTGAATTCTTCTTGCTGTTTCAGCTGTATCTTTATCCTCAACCAACTTGATGTTTGGATATTGTTTCAAGAAATCCATACACTGCAAAAGTGCCATTGGGTGCGAATGAACTTCTCTAATATCTTCAATTTTCTGACCTTTTAAAGCCATTAAATTCTGCTGAATGTTTAAATAATGCTCTCCGATTATGTGTAAATTATTCTTGTCAATCAATGCATAATTCGGGATAATCGGCCCTGCAATCGAATTTTCGATCGCCATAACAGCCTGATCAGATTTTCCGGCAATAAGGCTGTCGATCAATTCTTCAAAAGACAGACATTCATCAATATCCACATTTTCAGAGAAATACTCTTTTACAACCTGATGATGAAATGATCCTTTAATACCTTGTATTGCAATTTTCGTTGTCATATAGTCAAAAAAAAATCCTGATTTGCATCAGGATTGTATATTAGTTTTATTTGTCTTAAAATTTGATCTCAAATAACCATAGCACAATCCTCACTTCTACTAAAGAAGAAATAAAAAGAGTTGCTAAAATAAAAACGGTTACTTGCCATTTTGTTTGTGTTTTGTTTTAAATTCTCTGCGAATGTATAAATTATTTTTAGTGCACCAAAAAAAAGATTGCATTTTATGAAACAAAAAAGGATTTCTTAACAAATTTAGCAGGTTTTGTATGATAATATAAAAAAATCAGCTTAAAATGAGATATATACAATAGCTATTTTTAGATTCTAAGGTTTTTTCGCCACGAATTCACGAATTAGTACAAATCTTTGTGGTTATAAAATCAAATTACACAGATTTTAAAAAATAAAATTCGTGAATTCGTGGCTATCTTCTAATCAAAACAACCCTGAAACTGCTTTATTAACAATCCCGATTTTAGCATAATCGAAGTCCATTTTTTCTTTCAATAAAGAAGCGTAAACACTTCTAAAATCAATTTCGTATTTCAAGTCACCATTATCTAAGTCGGCCAAATTTGGATTTTTTCCTAAAATCGTTCCTTTATTATTTCCTCCGATGATAAACATTGGCGCTGCAGTTCCGTGATCGGTTCCGTTTCCGTTGTCTTTTACTCGTCTTCCGAATTCTGAGAAAACTACTATTGTGACATTCTGCAATAATTGAGATTGTTTTAAATCAGAATAAAAACTATATAAGGAATCATTTAAATCAGTCAATTTTCGTTCGTGAATGGAGAGCTGATTATCGTGTGTATCAAATCCGTTGAGCGATGTGTAATATACTTTTGAGTTTAGATTTCCTTTTATCAATCGTGCAATCCATTCTAGGTTTTTAGATAATTCTGTTTTCGGATAACTGATTTCCGTTTTAGACCTCGCTAATGCTTTCTGAATCTCATCTGAACCTTCTGTAACCGAATTGGCAATTTTTCGAACAAAATCTAAATGCGGATTTTTAGACAAAGTCACATTCTCTTCTTTTGATTTTACTTTAAATCGATCTGGATCTTTTACCGTTATAAAATTCGGCTCTACTCCTTTTAAAGCCAAATTATCAATCGAATCTAAATTGATTCCAGCCGTCGCTTGATGACCGTTGCATTGCAAATCCAGAAATCTTCCGAGCCAGCCTTCATTTATATATTTATTAGAATCCGTCGCCGTCTGCCAAATTTCCTGACTTCTAAAATGCGAACGAATCGGTTCTGGATAACCCACATTCTGAATTACCGTTAAATCTCCGTTTTGCTGCATTTGAGCAAAATCTTTTAATGAAGGATGAAAAGCCATTCCTTTATTCTTTCCAACAACCAAATCTTTATTTAAAGCAATCTTCGTTCTTAAATCGTAATACAATGGATCATCGTACGGAATAAAAGTATTTAAACCATCGTTTCCACCATTCAGCTGTACAAAAACGACACATTGCTCTCCCACAATCAAATTGTTTTGAGAACCAAAAGCATGTAAAAAATCAGGAAGCACCAGCAGTCCGCCTGTAAAAGTTCCGGTCAGTGTTATAAAATTTCTTCTGTTCATGATTACTGCTTTTTAGATTAATTGATATTCGGGAAGTTTTGTGATATAATTAAAAAGTCTGACTACAGCAAAATCGGCGTGCGGATCTTTGGGATCAAAATCGTATTTCAACAGATTTTCCATGTCTTTCTGAGCCGAATCACTGACGGTAAATAATAACCGGTCTGATAATTCAGAAATAATCGTTTTGTTATTTCCTTCTGAATCAAAATTGACTTTTACCGCAGTTTTTTCATATTCTGACTTCTCTTTTTCAACTCCGTTCATCATCGTTTTCAGAACTTTTCTATTCAGACTTTTTCCACTGCATAATAAATCGGCTGTATTGTTTCTTTGGAGATAAATCTGCGAAGTGAGCCATGAATTTCCGCCGTCCCAGCCTTTTACATTTACCTGATTGTACAAATCCATTCCCTGCTGTTTTATAAACGCCATAATAGCAGCATCATTAACATTCTCCAAATGCAATTCATCACATAGCTGTAAAATATAAACCAGCGGATTTTTGATTTTATTTCCTGAATTCTCTTTTTTAAATTCTTCCGTAAAAATTTTAGTCAATAAAGGTTCTATTTCAAACTTTTGTTTTCGGAAATAATCGCCATAATAAACTACTAAATCTTCGGGCGGATTATCATAAATAAACCATTTCAGGATTTTTCGGGTAATGAGATATGGAATATTTTTCTGTTCGAAAATAATATCCACTAAATCATCCGCTTTCCAATTTCCGGTTTTTCCAAAATAGATTTTATCGCTGTTATCTTCTATATTTTTTATATAAACTGCACCTTCATCGCCAACATTTAAACCTGCCAAAGCTTTTGCGCCGTTTTTAATATCCTCTTCGGTATAATTTCCAATTCCGATTGTGAATAGTTCCAATAACTCACGGCTTAGGTTTTCGTTTACTTTTCCTTTTTTATTATCGCCATTATCGAGATACCGAACCATGGCATTTGATTTTAGAATCTGTTTGGTTAATTCTTTAAAATTACCAAAGGCATTTTCGCGCAAAATCATATTATGCTGATAAATCCAGTAATTGATTTTTACTTTTTGAAAAGTCGAAACAAAATGATTGTGCCAGAAACAAACCATATTTTCACGAAGGGGGAATTCATCATTACGCATTTTTGCAATCCACCATTTTTTGAATTCGGCAGTCGCTTGATTTTCTTTTTTCTGAATTTCCTTTTTAGTCTCGGGGTCGGAAGTTTTGATTACTTCCCGAACTTGTTTCAACTCTAAAGTCGTTTTAGGCTGATCTTGCAAAAAGTCTGGAAGTGTTGTATCAAATTTCGAATTATAAGATTGCTTTAGAAATTTTTCTAAGCCGAGTTTTTCAATTTTTGAAGCTTGTTTTCCTGAAAAACCTAATCGTAAGGACCAAAGACTGCTTTTTTTCATCGTTCAGAAATTATTACAATAAGACTTGAGTTTCTTTTAAAGGTTTAATTTTAAAAGAGGCTAAGTTGCTAAGATTCTGAGGTGCTGAGATTTTAAAGTCTTTGGTAATAATTAAAACGGGGATTTTTTGGAGATATTGTTTAATTATATTCGGCAATCATAATGAAACATAGCCCGTGGTTTCAACCACGGGAACACAATGCGTTTCCCCAATTCGTTTCCCGTGGTTGAAACCACGGGCTATGTTTAAACAGCATTTTTAAAATTATAGAAAAAGCAGTATTCTAATGTTGCATTACATGCCTAATTCTATTTTTTATTCTCTAAATTCTCATTATAACTTTTCCATTTGTCCCTTATTAATTTCGAAGAAAAAGGAATTCCTGAATTTAATCTTTGTTCCTTCGACAAACAATCTTTACTCTTATTTGTATGTCTATATTTTTTTGGTAGCTCTCCCAAACTTGCCTTAGTAAATTTCCAACCAAATTTATTAAGAGCTAAAAACACCTGTCTATCAATATAGAAATCCAGTTCTTCAGAATATTTATATAAATTAGTATAGATAAATGATGATATCCAACCATCATGAATATTAATTATTTTCTTTAAGAGAAAAAAAACGGTATAATCCACTTTGCCATTACAAACATCTCTAATTTTCGATTTTAATCTATCAAAATTAGCTAAAGACGGATAAATTTGCTTTCCATCAAAAGTTACCGAAAGAAAAGTCAGAAAATCAACATCAATCTTTAGGATCTTAGTTTTTTCTCCTTCTTCTAAACTATGGATATCTAATTTTAATTCTTTTAAAATTTTGCAACAATCCACATAAGCTTCCTCACATTCTTCTTTAGTTTTACAAAGAATTACAAAATCATCTGCATATCGAACTAATTTATAATCTCTTTCAATAAGAAATTGATCAAAAGGCGAAAGAAATATATTAGAGAATAATGGTGACAAAGGACTGCCTTGTGGGATACCTTTATCTACATCTTTAAAATTAGATCTTTTTTCAACATCAAAATTATCTAATCCTCCTAATTCCTGATTAAGTGCTTTATCTAATAATTTATTAATAGAATCATCTTGCAGCTTTGGATAAATATAATTATTTAATAAATCATCCTTATTAACCTTTCCAAAAAAATTTATCAAATCTGCTTCTAAAGAATATATATAACCATTTTTATAATGCTCAATGATTTTAAAAATTGCATCTTTCGTTCCAAGACCTTTTTGATAGGCAAAACTAAAACCGTTGCTTTTTTCTAGTAATGTTTTAAATACTTCTTCAAGCTCTATAGCAATAGATTTTAACACAACCCTATCTGAGATTTCAGGAATTTGTAATGGTCTAAATTTTCCATTATTTTTTGGAATTAACACAGCTCTGTTGGGTGAGAAAAAGTATTTCCCTTTTAACAAGAGAGATGATATTGAAGTAATTTTATAATCTTTATTTTTTTCAAAATCTTCTATTGTTTCACCAGAAATACCTTGAGAAGATTTATTAGTTTTATCTAAATTATCCCAGGCTTTTTTTAAAGATTCAACCGAAGATATTTTTTCTAATAATGATTTTGACATGTAGTTATATGATTGTAAAGACCCTTAGAATAACAATTTGTTAGTATGACAGACTCCACAAAATGAGTGCAGAACCCTTTAATGAAATGAATAGCCAAACAACGAATGAAGTTCGAACTAACACTTTGGAAAGGTGTTCTTGGGCAATCCTGACGAAAGATTGAAGAGACAATCTAAAGTCGAACGCTAACTTAAATCGAAATCTAAGCTGGAACTCTTGAGCGTTAAAGACTGCATTTTTTTGGTTTGCTGGGTTTTCTCCAGTTCTGAATCCGATAGTGTATCCATAGTTTTCAAAATTAAGTTTTTTTCCAGAATACGAAAGTTTTTTCGAAATTTCGCATGGTTTTTTAAATCCGCAGCTTTCTGCCTGTCCGCCTCACTAAATAAATAGCTTGGTGCCAATGTTTCTATAGGTTTCTGTCTGTCATACACAGTGGCATCAAACGAGATAGACACAGAACCCTTTAATGAAATGAATAGCCAAACAACGAATGAAGTTCGAACTAACACTTTGGAAAGGTGTTCTTGGGCAATCCTGACGAAAGATTGAAGAGACAATCTAAAGTCAAACCAAATTAATTCAAAGAACTAAATTTTAAATTAGTTAAGTTTTTCTTTTAAATGAAACATAAAAAACAAAAACTTAACTATATATTTTATCATGAAATATTAACTTCCACACATCTCACAATCTTCTGGATCAGCAGCTTGAGCTTTTAAAAGCATAGCTTTATAATCCTCAACACTGATTGCTTCCGTTTCTGCAACTAAAGATGGAGCCGTTTCTTCTTTTTTATCGTTGTTTAATGTGAATTTAATCGCATCTACAGCCGCTTTTGTTCTTAAGTAATACATTCCTGTTTTTAAACCAGACTGCCAAGCGTAGAAGTGCATTGATGTTAGTTTAGAATAGTTAGCATCTTGCATGAACAAGTTCAACGATTGTGACTGGTCGATAAAATATCCTCTTTGACGAGACATATCGATAATATCTTTCATCGACATTTCCCAAACTGTTTTGTAAAGATCTTTTAAGTCTTGCGGAATTCTATCAATGTTTTGAACAGATCCATTATGACGCATAATTTCTTGTTTCAAATCTTCGTTCCACAAACCTAGTTTCACTAAGTCTTCTAGTAAATGTTTGTTTACTACGATGAATTCTCCAGACAATACACGACGAGTATAAATGTTTGATGTGTAAGGTTCGAAAGCTTCGTTGTTTCCAAGAATTTGAGAAGTCGATGCAGTTGGCATTGGCGCCACTAACAATGAGTTACGAACTCCATGCTCTACAACCTCTTTTCTTAATGAAGCCCAGTCCCAACGACCTGATAATTCTTCATCTTTCATTCCCCACATATTGTATTGGAATTCTCCTTGAGACATTGGCGAACCTTCAAAAGTTGAATATGGTCCTTCTTCTTTTGCCATTTCCATAGAAGCAGTTACAGCAGCGAAGTATAAAGTTTCGAAAATCTCTTGGTTTAATTTTTTCGCTTCATCACTTGTAAAAGGCATACGCAACATAATGAAAGCATCTGCTAAACCTTGAACCCCTAAACCAACAGGACGGTGACGCATGTTAGAGTTTTCTGCTTCTTTTACTGGGTAATAGTTTCTGTCGATTACTTTGTTCAAGTTACGAGTTACACGTTTTGTAACATTGTAAAGTGCTTGGTGATCAAACTGTCCGTTTTCAATGAACATTGGTAATGAGATAGAAGCCAAGTTACAAACTGCAATTTCGTCTTTAGATGTAAACTCCATAATCTCTGTACACAAGTTAGAAGAACGGATAGTTCCTAAATTCTTGTGGTTCGATTTACGGTTTGCTGCATCTTTGTACAACATATACGGTGTTCCAGTCTCGATTTGAGATTCTAGGATTTTCTCCCATAATTCACGAGCACGGATTGTTTTTCTTCCTTTTCCTCTAAATTCATAATCCGTATATAATGCTTCGAATTCATCTCCGTAAACATCATATAATCCTGGACATTCGTTTGGACACATTAAAGTCCATGTCGAATCTTCCTGAACACGTTTCATGAATAAATCTGAAGTCCACATCGCGAAGAATAAATCTCTCGCACGCATTTCTTCTTTTCCTGTATTTTTCTTTAAATCCAAGAAATCGAAAATATCAGCATGCCAAGTTTCGATATAAATCGCAAAACTTCCTTTACGTTTTCCACCACCTTGATCTACATAACGAGCTGTATCATTAAACACTCTCAACATCGGAACAATTCCGTTTGAAGTTCCGTTTGTACCACGAATGTAAGATCCTGTCGCACGAACGTTGTGAATAGAAAGCCCGATTCCTCCCGCAGATTGCGAGATTTTTGCTGTTTGTTTTAATGTATCATAAATACCATCAATACTATCATCCTGCATTGCCAAAAGGAAGCAAGAAGACATTTGAGGCTTTGGAGTTCCTGCATTAAACAACGTTGGCGTTGCATGCGTAAAGAACTTTTTAGACATTAAATCGTAAGTTTCAATAACCGATTTTAAATCGTCTAAGTGAATACCAACAGAAACACGCATTAACATGTGCTGCGGACGCTCCACGATTTTTCCGTTTATCTTAAGAAGATAAGAACGCTCTAAAGTTTTAAAACCAAAGTAGTCGTAATTAAAATCTCTTGTATAAATAATATGAGAATCTAAAAAAGCAGCATTTTCTTGAATTACTTTGTACACATCGTCAGCAATTAATGGAGCGTCTTGTCCATTTCTTGGATTCACATAATTGTACATATCTTTCATCGTTTCAGAGAAAGATTTTTTAGTATTTGAATGTAGATTAGAAATAGCTATACGAGCTGCCAATTGAGCATAATCTGGATGCGCAATTGTCATAGAAGCCGCCGTTTCTGCTGCAAGATTATCCAACTCAGAAGTCGAAACCCCATCATACAATCCTTCGATAACTCTCATCGCTACCTTAACTGGATCTACAAGCTCATTTAAGCCGTAACACAATTTTTTGATTCTTTCTGTAATCTTATCAAACATTACGGGCTCTCTGTGGCCATCTCTTTTTACTACATACATAAGCTTACCTTTTTAGTTATTGAAAAAATGAAAGTACCTAGAGAACGAGCCCTAGTACTTAAACATTGCGTGTTTTTAAATTAATTTTGGAGAATTACCAAATTCTCAATAGTTACTCATTTCAAATTCGAAATTCGAATTTAAATGCGTCAAAAATTGCTATTGAATCTGCGACTTGGGGAAAGAGATTCAACCTTTAAAATATTCCTGTAATCTTTTTTTTTAGCGTCTCTAGAAGATAGACGCTAAAAGTATTTTTTGTTGTCTAAAAATCTGCATCAAATGAAATTTTTTGAGCATCACTGTCATTGTTCATAACACCTGACTTTTGATACTCTGCAACACGTTTTTCAAAGAAATTAGTTTTTCCTTGAAGAGAAATCATGTCCATGAAATCAAATGGGTTTGCCGAACCGTATACACGCTCGCAACCTAACTCTACTAATAATCTATCGGCAACAAACTCTAAATACTGTGTCATTAAACCAGCATTCATACCAATTAAACTTACCGGAAGAGATTCTGTAACAAACTGTCTTTCGATATCTAAGGCATCGACAATAATTTCTTTAATTCTTTCTTTTGGCACTTTGTTTACTAAGTGATGATTATGCAGGTGAACTGCAAAATCACAATGTACGCCTTCGTCACGAGAAATCAACTCATTAGAGAAAGTTAAACCTGGCATTAAACCACGTTTTTTCAACCAATAAATAGAACAGAAGGCTCCTGAGAAAAAGATTCCCTCAACTGCTGCAAAAGCAATAAGTCTTTCTGCAAATGAATCTGACTCGATCCATTTTAAAGCCCATTCTGCTTTTTTACCAATTGCTGGAAATACTTCCAAAGCATTAAATAATTCTGCTTTTTCTGCTTCGTCTTTTACGTAAGTATCAATTAACAGTGAATACGTTTCACTATGAATGTTTTCCATCATAATTTGGAAACCATAGAAAAACTTCGCTTCAGCATATTGAACTTCGTTTACAAAGTTCTCAGCCAAATTTTCGTTTACGATTCCGTCAGAAGCAGCAAAGAATGCTAAGATATGTTTAATAAAATATCTTTCGTCGTCATTCAATTTGTTATTCCAGTCTGTCAAATCTTGGTGTAAATCGATTTCTTCTGCAGTCCAAAAACTTGCTTCCATCTTTTTATACCACTCCCAAATATCATGATGTTTAATCGGAAAAATAACGAAACGATTTTTATTTTCTTGTAATATTGGTTCGATTTGTGACATGACAGATTCTGTTAATTTTTTTATTGAATTTTTACACATTCAGTGCACTACAAAGATTGTCAATTAACGGCAAAAATAAAAGCCAAACTTATTCACAATCGGACGTAGTTTTTAACAAAGCCTAAAATTTGAAAAACTTTTCAGACAATAATTAATTTACTGCAAATGAATGATTTAAAAGCTATTTTATACTTCAAAAGCCCTGTAAAATATAGACTTTTTCGAATAAAAAGCAAGAAATTTTAAATAGTTTTAAAAAGTTTTTTTTGAGTCAAAACTTTATTTTTTTGAGTCAAAAGATGTAGTCAAAAAGACTATAATTTCGACTGTGAATTTTTATGAATTTTTAAGTTCTTCGGCTACTTTTTCCAGCTCCAAATACCAATCTTCGCCAAAGCGTCTAATTAGTGCTTCTTTAACAAATTTGTAAACTGGAACTTCCAATGCTGCACCTAATGAACAAGCATCATCGCAGATGTCCCATTTATCATAATTTACAGCCGCAAATTCTGTGAAGTCTTTTACACGAATTGGATATAAATGACAAGAAACTGGTTTTTTCCAATCAACGAGTCCTTGATTATAAGCCTGCTCGATTCCACAAAGAGCCGTTTTTCCGTCAAAAATTACGTAAGCACAATCTTTATTATCGATAAGTGGAGTTTCGAGATCTCCATCGGTTCCTTTTACCCAGGTACCCTGAGCTTCGATTGCTTCGATTCCTTCTTTTCTTAAAAAAGGCTTTACTTTTGGATAAATTTCTTCTAAGATTTTAGTTTCAGCCTCACTTAAAGGCGCGCCCGCATCTCCATCAACACAACAAGCTCCTTTACAAGCAGACAAGTTGCACACAAATTCTTTTTCCAGAATGTCTTCTGAAATAATAGTTTTACCTAACTGAAACATGATATTAAATACTGTAAATTTTAAAATGCAAAGATAGTCAAAGAAAACAGATAATTTTTTATTCTTTTTTCACGCAGATTTGGCAGATATGAGCAGATAAAGAGATTGATTTTATTTGGTAAATCTTAAAAACGATGAAAATGATTTAAGAAAATTGAAAATCTGCTCAAATCCGCTAAATCTGCGTGAAATTTTTTATACTATCCAAAAAAAATCTTCAGAGTTGTCTTTGATTTAGCAATCCAAACTACATAATTGTTACAAATATCACTTTTTTAACCAATAAAACATGTTTTTATAACAAAAATACATAGTAACGAAAAAACACCTAACTTTATTAACTACTTTTGCAGCAGTTTTTTAAACCCTAAAAATCAAAGCGATATGTTAGAAATCGATTTTAAAGAAATCATTACCGTTAGTATGGTGCTTTTTGCCGTAATTGATATTGTTGGTTCAATTCCGATTATTGTGAATTTAAGAGCTAAAGTCGGACACATCGAATCTGAAAAAGCTTCTATTGTTGCAGGAGCTATTATGATTGTTTTTCTCTTTGTTGGAGAAGGTTTACTAAACTTAATTGGTATCGACGTTCACTCATTTGCCGTTGCAGGATCTTTCGTTTTATTCTTTTTGGCGCTAGAAATGATTTTAGGAATCAGAATCTACCGTGACGAAGAACCAGGATCTGCCTCTATCGTTCCTTTGGCTTTCCCGCTAATTGCTGGAGCAGGAACAATGACGACTTTGTTATCGCTTCGATCTCAATTTCACACCATTAATATCATCATCGCGATTGTTCTAAATATTATCTTGGTTTACATCGTTTTGAAGTCTTCTAAAAAAATCGAAAATCTATTGGGAGAAAACGGACTTGGAGTAGTTCGCAAGACATTTGGAGTAATACTTTTGGCGATTGCTGTTAAATTATTCGCTGCTAATGTTAAAGGTTTGTTTGTCTAAATTTTATTTTTATAAATTTACCCCGTAAAATTTCTAAAATACAACTTTAAGGCATTTTCCCCATTAAAGTTCTACTTTATTATTTTAGGCAAAAACAAAACAACCTTATGAAAATTTTCACTTCAATCTTAGTGCTTTTGGCACTAGCTTTAATTGTTTTTAATATTACGCTATTAGACTTTCAGAACCCTTTTCAAGGAGATAGTATGGTAGCTTTTATTGGAATCGCCGCTTCATTTTGCGCTGTTTTGATTCTTTTGATTTTTAGAATTTCAAAAAGAATTGAAGAAAAAATGAATGACAACAGATAATATGTTTGATGTTTTAATTATCGGAGGAGGAGTATCAGGAATGTCATGTGCTCTTGTCTTAGGGTCCGCAAAAAACAAAACTTTTGTTACTGATAAAAAAATCGGAATTTTTACCCACCAGAAAAATTCTTCTTTACAAGAAGCAATATTTTATAACGCTTACGGAATTACACCAGGAAAATTAGGTTCTGAACTTTTAACTGAAAGCACACAGGATTTAGCTACAACTTACCCACACATTACTCAGATTCCAAATGAAAAAGTAATGAAAATTGAAGGCAGTTATCCTGAATTTACTGTTGTAACCAACAAGAATTCATACCAAACAAAAAATATCGTAGTCGGAATTGGTTCTGCCAATACTTTCGACATTGAAGGTTTAATGCAATACATTGAACCACATAAAAAAGCACTACCAGAAAAACAGCGTATTCAGCTTAAAAATGAAGATCACAAAGTTGCTGATGGCATTTATGTAATTGGGACTTTAGCGGGCTGGAGAAGTCAATTGGCAATTGCTGCCGGAAGTGGCGCTGCTGTAGCAACAGATATTCTTACTTTATGGAATAATGGCGTGCAGACTCACGCTCACGATAGTATTCGATAAAATTACTATTTGAATTTAACTTTATTGTAAGTTGGCAATCCTGGCAAAGGCATTGCCAACGTATCTTTATGCATTGAAAAAGATATTATAGCTTTCTTTTTTTCAGCAAAAGAAAGAGTGTCTTTTATCTTTTCATATTTTCTCTCAATCTGATTTATTTTTAAAGCGACATATAATTTCTTTATAACCGAATCTATATTGTTCTTTTTTTGAAAATAATATTCATAATACTTTTCTTCATTGTTAGAATGAACCACTTTTAGCCTAAATGTTGGAGAACTTTCCATACATCCATCTTGTTTATACGAACTTATAAGAACTTTGTTTTTATCAATTTCAGGTAAACACTTCACTAAATCAGTTATTAATTTCGCATCAACCTTCGAATGAAAATAAAATTCAGTTTTATTTGGAGAGAATTCGCAGACATAGCTTTCATTCTCTCCATTTAAATTAAGAATAGAATATAATTTTGGTTGAATATAAAATTCTCCCTTAAAAGATTCTGTAGGATATTTTAAATTCCAATTATAGCATATTAACTCAATACTTCTAATATCTTCTTGATTTGAAGAACATCCAAAATTAAAAAAGATTAAACCTATTAGAAGTTTTTTCATTAATAGTAACTATTTTAATAAATTTCTATTTCACCGAAACGATTTCTGTTACTTTAATATGATTTTCGTCCTCGCTTTTCCACTTTTCTCCTTTTACAGATACTACATCTCCAATTTTTAATTTTTTGTAGTTTTGAGGACCGCCAACGTTTACAATGCTAATTGTGGCAAAATACACTTCTTTAGCGTCTGTAGTAATTTTTGCTGTGTACCCGTCTTTTCCTGCCTCAATAGAATCTACTTTTCCAGAAACTGCAGTATTGGGATCATTTTTCATTGTTTTACAAGAGATTACAAAAGTCATTAAAATCGCTAATAAACTTATTCTTTTTAGATTTTTCATATAATTTAATTTTACCGCAGATTAAGCTCTTATTTATACTCAGATTGCCTAATCATGTTTTAAGTTAATATTATTTCTCCAGCTTCAAACTTTATGCCAGCTGAACACAGCTTCCTGCAATAACTTTTAGATTTTTCCCTATTTTCTTCCAAACTCTTATGTATTTGAAAACGCCATTAATCGGAGTATTATCATAAGTTCCATTTAAAGCGACTGTAACAGTAACTACCGCCGAATCGCCAATTATATTAACGATTTGGTCAGAACCCTCCAAAGAATCAATTTTAATCTTCCCAGAACGGTATGTCTGCAAATCAAAATCTTTAGTGATGGTTTGTCCGTCTGGCATGTTGAATAATAAATCATCATGAAGGATGGTATCCAAAGCCAAAACATCCGATTTTTTAATGGCAGTTAGAAGTTCGATTTCTGCATTAACAACGGTTTCTATTTTCATGATATAAAGATTGAAGTTATTTCTTCGGAGTCAGAATTGTTTTTATCATGGCATCTTCTTTTAAGATTACATCATAATAGTACAATTCTCCATAAAGCTGTCGGGCAAATTCAGCCGTGATATAACGGTTGACAAGTGCTTTTGTTTTATCCATTTTTAAATCCAGGCCTGTCATCAAGATATAATTCTTGAATTTCTTAAAATATGTATCTGAACTTTTCATTTTAGCTAAAAAATCAGCAAAACTATCCCCTGCAAAAGCATTTCTATTTTTATCTAATTCTTCAAAAACAAAATGCCCCACAATTCCTGTTTGCAGCAAATAAGCAACATTTTCATTCCCATGCTCTGCTTCTAAGGGCACAAAAACATCTGGAACAATTCCGCCACCACCGTAAACTATTTTACCCTTTGGAGTTTTGAATTTTAAAGAATCTGCCACTTTTATGCTGTCTTTTGCATAAAATTCTCCAGTAGCAATTCTAGATTCAGATTCTTTAAAATATTCTTCGTTTCCTTTTTTATATGGTTTCTGAATTGATCTTCCTGTTGGCGTATAATAACGCGCCACGGTCAATCTCACGGCTGATCCGTCATTAAAATCCATTTCCCTTTGAACTAATCCTTTTCCGAAAGAACGGCGACCAACAATAGTTCCGCGATCATTATCTTGAATAGCACCTGCTAAAATTTCGCTTGCAGAAGCACTATTTTCATTAATTAAAACATAAACCCTTCCTGTCTCAAAACTTCCTGCTTTTGTTGCATAGGTTTTTTCGGTCGAGCCATTTTTACTTTTCGTGAAAACAATCAGCTGTTTGTCTTTTAAAAATTCATCGGCAATAGCAATTGCTTCTTCCATATAACCGCCACCATTATCACGAAGATCAATTACAAGCGACTGGATTCCTTTTTGTTTTAATCTCGTTAATCCCGTTTTGAATTCATTAAAAGTAGTTTCTGCAAAACGATTTATTTTGATGTAACCGACATTGTTTCCAATTAGCAAAGAGGCATCAACGCTCTTAATTGGAATAATATCGCGTTTAACCTTAAACTTGAGTTTCTTTTGTTCTGATTTTCTAAAAACAGTCAGCTCGATTTCTGAACCCTGAAGCCCTTTTAATTTAGAAAACAAACTATCCGAAGGCAGTTTTCTACCGTATAATTTCGTTTTTCCAGCAAATAAAATACGATCGCCAGATTTTATTCCCGCTTTTGCCGAAGGTCCGTTTTCAACTGGTTTTATAATGGCAACCGAATCTTTATACATATAAAAATTGATTCCGATTCCGACAAAATCTCCTTTCATGCTTTCGGCAACCTCAGCTTGTTCGCTTGGCGGAATATAAACCGAATGCGGATCTAGTTTGGAAAGAATATTATCGACCGTAAGATTTACAATCGAATCGGTATTGACGCTATCAACATATTCTGTATTAATAAAATCAATAAGTTTATTCAATTTGGTTTTAGAGTAATTTTTAGCCAAAAACTGGTCGCTTCCGGGAGCATTCATCAGGCTTCCGGCAATTGTTCCAAGAGCAAAAGTTGCTCCTATGACTATGGGTAAATATTTTGAGTTAAATTTCATTACTCTTCTAAAACAGGAATATGCTCTACTTCTATGCCCGCTTTTATTAAAAATTGAATTCCAGAATCATCACGATATCCATCTTTATACACCACTCTTTTTATCCCAGACTGATGTATTAATTTGCTGCATTCTTTGCAAGGCGAAAGCGTAATATACAATGTTGCGCCTTCGCAAGACTGAGTTGATCTGGCTACTTTCAGGATCGCATTTGCTTCGGCGTGTAAAACATCCCAGCGTGTTAATCCGTCTTCGTCTTCGCAGCAATTTTCAAATCCAGACGGCGTTCCATTGTAGCCATCAGAAATGATCATTCTGTCCTTTACGATAATAGCACCAACTTGTTTACGTTTACAGTAAGAAAGCAGGCTCCACTCTTTTGCAATTCGCAGATATGCTTTATCGTATTTATTCAGCTTTTTTACTTCCATTTAATTTATCTGTTCCAAATTGGACTTTCAATAATCATCGGAATTACAACTCCAATAATGAAAGCCGACATTACAAGCGCCCAGTCGCGTTTTGAAAAACGAAAAACCGTCTGCACTATATATGAAATTACCAGAACAACAAAAACTACTACTAATTGAGCAGCTTCTATCCCTAAGGCAAACTCTCCCAAAGGTAACAATTTTGAGGTTGCAGAGCCACCTAAAATTGTTTTGAAATAATTAGAAAAACCTAGTCCGTGAATAATTCCAAAGAATAAAGTTATGAAAAATACCAAATTTACGCCATCATTTTTTGAGGTCTTTCCAGCCGTAAACAAATGATAAAGAGCGGTTACGAGAATTGTAATCGGAATCAAGAATTCTACAACATCTACTTTTATGGCAATAATGCCGTAAACAGAAAGCACTAGAGCCAAAGTATGACCAATTGTAAAAATAGAAACCAGAAGAAAAATCTTTTTCCAGTCTTTAAAAAGATACGGAACGGTTAAGGCGATTAAAAAAAGAACGTGATCGTAAGCATTGATATCTAAAACGTGTTTTAATCCTATTTGAAAATAAATCCAAAATTGTGACATAGGTATATTGTAATTAAATAATTAGGGGTTGTAAACTTACGATTAATTTTCAAAATTAAAGATTCAAGCATCCAATTCCTGCAATAAAAATAAGTTAAATTTTATGAGAAATTTAAAATCGTTAATGTAAAATAAAATTTATATTTGTGATATAAAAACTTAATAATTATGTCATTTTCAGAATTATTTGATAGCGAATTCAAGCAAAGAAACAAAGGACACTTTTCTGCTATCGTACGTGTAGCATTAGCAGATGGAGTAGTATATCCAGAGGAAAAAGCCTTTTTAGACAAACTTGCTTCTCGTTTAGAAATTACAGAATCGGAATACGAAGAAATTCTTAGCGATCCATTAAAATATCCTATCAATCCACCTTATTCATATGTTCAACGTTTAGAGCGTTTATATGATTTAACAAGAATGGTTCATGTTGATCATCATCTTGAAGACAAACAAGAAGTATTATTGAAAAAAATAAGTGTTGCGCTAGGATTCACACCAAGCAACGTAGATTATATCATTGCAAAAGCATTGTCATTGGTTGACAAAAAAGTAGATGCAGATACTTTTATCTATGAAATGCAGCATATGCATAAATAAAATTCAGTGTTCAGTTTTTAGTGTTCAGTTTTGTACTGAAACTTGACTGCGAATGAAAATTTAAAAAACAAAACCCGATAATTGATTTTATCGGGTTTTGTTTTTTTTAATTTCTAATAAAAATGAGATTATCAAAAATTATTTTTCAAGCGAACTCAAAATAGACTTATACTCTTTATTTTTAGGATTATTTGAATCATTACATAAACGAGATAACAAGAAAATTGTATACTTTTTAGGATTACGATTTAATGAATCCAGCAATTTTTCTTCATAACCTTTATGGTAAAATTTTTCCAAAAAACTTCCAAAAGGACCAGGACCTCCAAAATCAATGTCTGGACTTTTTTCAATTAAACGAAATATAGGTTCTACAAAATCAAAAGCATTTCCTGATTCTTCTAAATCATCTATAAGTTCATATGCTGGATCTTGAAAAGCATATTTATTATCTTCTTCACTAGCAATTTTTATCAACCTATCAAATTCATTAATAATTTTTTCAATTTTCATAAATTATAACTTTTTACTTACAAATATATAAAAAATGCACATAAATAATTACAACTTAAGTTCAACAAAAACATGATCTCACTTCAAACAAAAACCCGACAAGTTTTAAAAAAACCTGCCGGGTTTGCTATTTATAGTCCAGACTGAAAACTGCGACTGTGACTGAAAACTAAAAACTGATCACTCACTCAGCCGCCATAAATTCCTCAGCTTTTTCTACCATATTATAGCTTCCGCAGAAAAAAGGAACTCTTTGGTGCAGTTCAGTTGGCTGGATTTCTAGAATTCTTCCAAAACCATCTGTTGCTTTTCCTCCTGCCTGTTCTGCTAAAAACGCCATCGGATTACATTCGTACAGTAAACGTAATTTCCCTTTTGGAGCTTTTGAACTTGTTGGATAAATATAAACTCCACCTTTAATCATATTTCGGTGAAAATCGGCTACTAAACTTCCGATGTATCTCGAAGTGTACGGCCTGTCTTCTTCTTCACGCTGGCAATATTTAATGTAATTTTTTACCCCCTGCGGAAAATGAACATAATTCCCCTCGTTTACCGAATATATATTTCCATTTCTTGGAAATTTCATGTTTGGATGCGAAAGGTAAAATGTACCTATCGCAGGATTTAGTGTAAAACCATTCACCCCATGTCCAGTTGTATAAACCAGCATTGTAGAAGTTCCATAAATTACATAGCCTGCTGCAACTTGATTGATTCCCGGCTGTAAAAAATCCTCGCTAGTTACCGGGGTTCCTATTGGAGTAATTCTTCTGAAAACAGAAAAAATAGTTCCGACAGAAACATTCACATCAATGTTTGAAGATCCGTCAAGCGGATCCATTAAGATCACGTACTTATTATTATGACTGTTGTCGCTCCCCTGAACAGTAATAAAATCGTCGTTTTCTTCAGAAGCAATACCACAGACAATCTCACGGTTTATTAACGTCTGGATAAATACTTCGTTTGCATAGACATCTAATTTTTGCTGGTCTTCTCCTTGAACATTCTGCTCGCCCGCGGCGCCAATAATGTCTACTAAACCTGCTTGATTAACTTTATGATTGACAACCTTTGCTGCCAAACGTATCGAGTTAATAATTCGGGAAAGTTCTCCCGACGAATACTGAAATGCTTTTTGGTGCTCAATAATAAACTCTCCCAGTGTTTTATTGCGTTCTTCCATTGCTAAATCGTTATAGTTTTATTTTTAAGTCACAAATATCGTCTATTTTGTGAGAATGATTTAAAAATTATTTTGTTAGTTTGTTACTATTGTATATTTGCTAATAATCTGCAAAAAGCGACCAATAAAACGAAGCTTTTTTAGATATTAAATAGTTAAAAATAGGAATATATGAATATTAGAAAAGGAAATCCTGAAGACATGAAATCGGTGTTAGAGCTTATTCAGGAGCTGGCTATATTCGAAAAAGAGCCTGATGCGGTTGTCATTACTGAGGAAGATTTAATACGTGATGGTTTTGGCGAAAAGCCATTATTTCACGTTTTTGTAGCAGAAATCGAAAACGAAGAAAAACAGAAAGAAATTGTTGGAATTGCATTGTATTATTACCGCTATTCTACCTGGAAAGGAAAGACAATTCATCTTGAAGATTTGATTGTAAAAGAAAAGATGCGTGGGACAGGTTTAGGTTCTGCTCTTTATGCTGAAATCATGAAGCAAGGAAAAAAAGATAATGTGAGAAGAGTTGAGTGGAATGTTTTGGCATGGAACACACCAGCGGTAAACTTTTACAAGAATTCTGGCGCAAGAATTCTAGAAGACTGGCAAGTGGTTCAAATGGATGAAGCAGGAGTTAATTCGTTCTTAGAAAAATTATAAAAAATATTTAGCCACAGATTATAAGGATTAACATGATTTTAAAGTCTTTGGCAATTCGCCACGAATTCATGAATTTTTATTCGTAAAGATTAGAAAAAAATATTCGTGAATTCGTGGCGGAAAAAAATCTAAAAATCTATTAATTAAAAAATGAGAGTATTTAAATTTGGAGGAGCATCGGTAAAAGATGCAGATGGAATTAAAAACGTATACGACGTTTTACAAAAAGTAGGTTACGAAGACGTAATTCTTGTAGTTTCGGCTATGGGGAAAACAACAAATGCTCTTGAAGTAGTAATCAAGAATTACTTTGAAAAATCGACAGAATTGAATTCTTCTGTTCAGGAAATCAAAAAATACCACAATCAGATCTTATTGGATTTGTTTGAAGATGAAAATCATGCCGTTTTTGCAGCTGTAAATGCACAATTTGCTGAACTAGAATATTTCTTAGCACATAATAAATCTCCAAATTATAACTTTGTGTACGATCAGGTTGTTAGTTTTGGTGAGTTGATTTCGACTAATATTTTAAGTCATTTTATGAATTTCATGGGAATTCAGACGCAATGGCTTGACGTTCGCAATTTCATCAAAACCAATGCAAACTACAGAGATGCAGAGGTTGATTGGGAAACAACGCAACAAAACATCAGCAAAAATGTACCTAGAAAACAGTTGAATATTACACAAGGTTTCTTAGGTGCCGACGAAAACAACTTCACTACAACTCTTGGCCGTGAAGGTTCTGATTATACTGCTGGAATTTTTGCTTACTGCTTAAATGCCGAAAGTGTAACGATCTGGAAAGATGTTCCTGGAGTTATGAATGCCGATCCGCGTTATTTTGAAAATGCAAGTTTATTGAACCAGATTTCATATCGTGAAGCGATCGAATTAGCATTTTACGGAGCAACGGTTATTCACCCAAAAACATTACAGCCGTTACAGAAAAAAGAAATTCCATTATACGTAAAATCGTTTATCAATCCGTTATTAAAAGGAACTTGTGTTTCTAAAGGAGTTGACTTGGAACCACAATATCCATGTTTTATCGTAAAAAGAGAACAGCTTTTAATATCGCTTTCATCAATTGATTTCTCTTTCATTATGGAGGAAAACATCAGTGAGATTTTCGGTTTATTCCACGAATTCAAAATCAAAGTAAACTTAATTCAGAACTCTGCCATTAGTTTCTCTGTTTGTGTGGAAGATAAATTTGGAAATTTCCCAGAATTGAATTCGATTCTTTCTAAAAAATTCAAAGTAGAATACAGCGAAAATGTAACCTTATATACCATTCGTCACTTTACAGAAGAGGCAGCTCAAACGGTAGAAGCTAACAAAGAAGTTTTATTGAAACAAGTTAGCCGCGAAACCATGCAAATTGTGACGAAAGAATTAATCTAATATTGCTTTATAAAAGGTAATTATTTAATTCAAAAATTATTGAAAAGGCTTCACAATTAAGTGAAGCCTTTTTTATTTCGAAAGAATTTTCTTCACTTAACTTGTTTTTGATTATATTTACTTTCTTTCTAAAGAACTTAAAATGAGCAAAAAGAGCTTTTTATTAGTTTTCATTATCCTTGGTTTATTATACATCAGTATATCTTTAAGTCCGTTGCTTACAAAAGACATTAAAGATATTTCATACTCCGATTTTAGATTAGTGATCGCTCCTTTTCTTTCTACAGTTGCAATCCTCATTACTTATACACAACTGAAAAGAAGAAAAAATTAATTATTTATCTCGCCCTATTATTCTCCGACTGCTCAACTTCCGATTTTTTATAAGTGGTCTTTTTTGAATCTCCAAAATCATAAGTTGCAATTAATTTAAAATAATCAGTGCTATAGGTTCTGTGATAATAAATTTGGGTTTGTCCAACATTATAATCACCAGAAACCATAAACTTATGAAAGATGTCATTGGCTGTGAAATTGAGCTTTAGTGCATCTTTAAAAAAGTTCCGTTCTATTCCTAAAGTGACTGTCGAACGACCGTTTTCGCTTCCTAACCCGTAACTTCTATCACTTAAATACCAAGCCAAAAGCTGCAGTTTAAAAAGTTTAGGGATTGTAAATGTATTATTAGTATATAAATAAATTTGAGGTTCTACTGGACTAAAAGCAAATTCATAATAATTGTCTACCGATTTCTGCCAGGAAATGCTTGCTGTGTTAACAGAATTCCACCATTTGAAATTGAAAGCTCTTGAAAGTGAAGTAAAAAAAGTATGTCCTTTTTCTAGATTTAGTGCTCTTAAAATGTAGCTGTTTGGCGTGTCTCCGCGCAAAGCTGCCGCAGAAATGGGATCGATTTTATAAGTATAGCCAACTTTAAAATCGAATTTTTTATAC
Source organism: Flavobacterium tyrosinilyticum (assembly GCF_023656565.1). Taxonomy (GTDB): domain Bacteria; phylum Bacteroidota; class Bacteroidia; order Flavobacteriales; family Flavobacteriaceae; genus Flavobacterium; species Flavobacterium tyrosinilyticum. The sequence continues at coordinate 1,693,942 of NZ_JAMOKG010000001.1, read as the reverse complement.
ATCGTTCCTATTTCAAAAGCGTGAGTTTTCTCTGGAAGCAGATTTGGGTTTCCTTCAATCGTAGTAAACGGATCCTGATAAATCACATACGGATTTAAAGCTTGATATCTCGGTCTTGTAATTCTGGAAACATAGGAGAAATGCCCTTTCCAATCATCTGAAAGATTAAAGTTTAAAAGTGCATTGGGAAAAAAATTGCCGTACGATTTATCAAATTTTTGAATTCCGTTGGCATTTGTAAATAAATCATAACTTGTTTTTTCGCCTCTTACGCCAAGAGAAAAATGAATCTTTTCGCTCCATGTTCCGATATAATTAAAGTAAGCCGCAGCGATTTTTTCATTGTATTCAAAATCACTTGAAAGTTCGTCATCCAGCTCAAAATTCATTTCATCATCAGAAATCAAAAAATCTGTTCCTGAATTTATTGTAGCGTGGCTTAGCTTCGCTCCTATTTCTAGTTTTGCCTTTTCATTTATTTTCTTCGAATAATCTGCTTGAACTGCGATTATATTAATCCGGCTTCCCACATTATTCTTTAAAAATCTTTCGGAATCTGTTTCGTCGACCAAGCTATTTTCGCCAATAAAATCTCTTATGGTTTGATTATAATTTGAAAATTGTGATCCTATAAACAATGTCGAACCTTTAGCTGTTGTCCAATTATAATTCAAATTGACAAACTGATTTAACAAAACATCGTTTCTGTCAACATCTGTGGCATAAAAACTTTTTTCAAAATTATTGGTTATCGAATTTCTGCTTTCTGTAATTCCACCTAGATCATTTACATTTCCACTATACGCCAGTGAAATATAATTATTGGGAGAAAAACTATACTGAAGTCCAAATCCGAAATTAGAATAATTATTAAATCTTCTTTTCCAGTCGGTTGTCAATTCAGATTTCATAAAATCATCAGAATCGGGGCGTGTTCTTGTGGTGTACAGCAACTCGCGGTTTCTTCCTAACTGCAAACCGTAGTTGGTTACAAACGAAAATTTCCCTTTCGAATAATTAAAATCAACAAGCGTATTATAAATTGTTCCGCCAAATTTAGAAACGGTTACATGCTGATTGACAGTTCCCATTACACCACTTTCGATATTTTTTTTGGTTATAATATTAATGACCGCTTTTCCTTCGGCATCATATCTCGCAGAAGGATTGGAAATGACTTCAATCTTTTGAATTTGCGAAACGGGAATTGCAGCAAAGCGTTCATAATTAATCAAAACTCCGTTGAGATAAATTATAGCTTCACCTTTTCCAACAACACTTATTTCTCCGTCGGCAACCACAACATTGGGGACTCTTCCTAACAATTCGTTTACCGAACTGCTGGTTGCCAGAACAGTTCCGTTTACATTGACATCAATATTGCCGTTTGCTCCGTATTTTAATAATGAAACTTGGCTTTTTATAACCACTTCATTTAGCTCATTGTGCTCTTTCTCTTTCTCTTTAATAATTACAGTATCTTGAGGAGACTTTAATGTTTTTTTTCTAAGGATTACATCATCGCTATAATAACTTTTGTCTTTAACATTTTTGAAGCGTTGCGCTTTAATTTCTATTGATGAAAAAATCAGAAAAAAAATAGAAATGATAACCAATTTTATAAATCTCATAAATTTTTAGCGATTAAGTTTGACTTTGATGAAACAAAAGTCATCTGAAAATCAATAAATGAGATTGCAAAAAGCGAAATCAGGAGTACGAATTTATAAATCGATACTCAATTAGGATTGTAAAGCCTGAAGCTGATAGTTAAGCGGAGTTGTTCCCGTATGTTTTTTGAATGCGGCAAAGAAGGTGGATTTAGAATTAAAACCAACATCATAACCCACAGATTCTAATGTCAATTTATCTGAAGAAGTGATAATTTTACACGCTTCGTTAATTCGAAATTCGTTTACGTAACTGGTAAAATTCTTTCCTAGATTATTATTCAGAAACTGCGATAATTGATGGCTTGATATATTAATTTCTTGAGAAAGATCTTGAAGTGTCAGGTTTGGATTTTTATATAAACTTTTTTCAAACATGGCGTTCTCCAATTTTTCTGACCACATTCTTGCATCTGCTGATTCTATTTTTTTATTCGAAATCTTTCCATTCAATAAAAATAAATCGTCTGTTTTTTTTCGGTACAAAAGAATCGAAATCCCTAAGTATAAAATAAACGAAAAAACGACCGCTCCACTTATATAGGTAGCTCCTGGCGCTCCCATAATGGATAGAAAATAAAATAGAAACAAGAGAAAATTACCTAAAAAAAGCATTCCGAACCACATTTCGGCTGGAGTTGTTTTTTCTTTCGGGGTGAGGATTTTTTTCAAAACGCCACGAAGTTCAAAACCAGCAAAAACAATATAAATAAACCATTGAAAATAAATGATTCTTATTAAATAACCTCCCCAAAATTTTGGATACGCTTCGTACGGATATAAAATGCCAACTGCAACGATTAATGTTCCCCAAAATGCCAGAATAAATTTCCATGATTTGGGCATTATCTGCACTTCATCAACTGCCGATTTGATAAAATAATACAAAAATGGTCCGATAAAAAAACAAGCCGTAAGCCCAAACTGAAGATACATTTTTGGAAGTTCGGGATGAAAATAAACAAACACAGATTTTCCGATACGGACACTCAGAGCAAACAAAAGTGCTCCAAGAAAATAATTCGTCAGGTATTTTTTCTTAGTAAAAAAGAAGAAGTACACGCCGAGAATAATTCCGTTGAAAACTCCTAAAGCACTAAAAAAGAATAAAAGTTCTTTGCTAGTATCCATAATTTAAATTTGTCATATCGTTAACAAAGCTAAAAAGATTATTTCTAAATGAAAATCAATTAACTTTATAATAGCCAACTAATACAAAAAATTATGAAAAACGCTAACGAACCAAGTGAAGAAACAAAAAACGAATGGGAAAATGATCCAGACAATTGGATTTGGGGAATGTTTTATTATAACCCAAAAGACAAAAGATCCTATTTCCCAAAAAGAATAAATGAATTTGGATGGCATGCTAATTATGCAAATCCTATTTTTGTTGTAATTATTGCCTCATTGATTTTGATCGTTTTAGCTTTTATTAAATAGAGAGAATAACCTCAATAGCTAATCAATAAATCTACAATATCCTAGACTACAATTCCCAATTATAAATACTACTTTTGACTTTTTAGAGTTAAAGTATTTATGTTGAAAAAATTACTGTTTTTGACGGTTTTCTTCTGGTTTTCTGCGCTTCAGGCTCAGGAAACTGAATCACTGTACAAAACCAAAAAAGTAATCGTTTCAAAAGACACTATTCGTTTGGAAAAAGTCTCTATAAATTCTGGATTTTTTCAAATTCTAAATACTAAAAACCAACCGATTGATTCTACTTCTTATAAAGTCGATTTTCAAAAAGGATATTTGCTTTTAAATGAAAATTTCCAATCGGTTTCAGATACCTTAATTGTCAATTATCTTAATTATCCCGATCTCTTAACCAAAGAATACAGTCTTTACAAATCGGAACAAATTGTAAGCGGCGATGTCGGAACAGAAAAACTTTACCGAATAGACAACAATTCAAACGCCAAAAAAGTAACACCATTTGACGGTCTGGAAACTTCTGGAAGCATTACTCGAGGCATTACGGTTGGTAATAATCAAAGTACGGTTTTAAACTCCAATTTAGATTTACAGATTACAGGAAAACTTTCAGACAAAGTGAGTTTGAGAGCTTCACTTCAAGACAATAATATTCCGCTGCAAGATGGCGGTTATTCGCAAAAACTTGATCAGTTTGACAATATTTTCATCGAACTTTTTAGTGAGGACTGGAACATTCGCGCCGGCGATGTTTTTTTAGAAAACAGGAAAACTCAATTTTTGGGCTTTAATAAAAAGGTCCAGGGACTTTCTGCCAACTTTGATTTTGATACCGGAAAAAGTAAGACCAATGTTTTTGCTTCGGTTGCTTTTGTAAAAGGACAATATGCCAAAAGTACTTTTACGGGTCAGGAAGGAAATCAGGGTCCGTACAAACTAAAAGGCCAAAATGGAGAATTGTATGTTCTCGTTATTTCGGGTTCAGAACGCGTTTATGTAAACGGGGTTTTATTAAAAAGGGGCGAAAACAACGATTATGTGATTGATTACAATGCAGGAGAAATTGTTTTTACTTCGCTTTTTACCATTACTTCAGAAATGCGTATTAATGTGGAATACCAATATTCGGAACGAAATTATAATCGTCTTGTAACATACGCAGGCGCAACTCACGAAAACAAAAACTGGAGTTTTGGCGGTTATTTGTATTCTGAAAATGATATGAAAAATCAGCCTTTGCAGCAAAATCTTTCTCCAGAACAAGTTCAGATATTAAGTCAGGCGGGTGATGACATCAATTTAATGAAAGCGCCTTCTGCTTACGAAGATACTTATGCCGATAATAAAATTTTGTATCGAAAAATACTCGTCAATTCTGTTGAAGTTTATGAATATTCGAATAATTCTGCCGATGTTTTGTACAATGTAAGATTTAGCCAAGTGGGCGCAAATGCTGGAAATTATATCATTCAAAACAGTAATTCTGTTGAACGAATTTATCAATACGTGGAACCTGTTAACGGAATTCTACAGGGAAATTACGAACCAATTGTTCAGCTTGTCGCGCCAATGAAACTTCAAGTGGCAACGTTTTTAGGAAAATATAATCCCGATGAAAAAACGTTGGTTGATTTTGAATTGGCTGTCAGCAATAATGACCAGAATTTATTTTCTACAATTGACGATGCTAATAATGAAGGAGTTGCTTTTAAAACCAATCTTAAAAAACGTCTTTTTTCTAGAGACTGGAGTTTAGACGCTTTTGCAAATTATCAATATGTGCAGCAGAATTTTAAATCGGTAGAACGTTTATACAATATTGAGTTTAATCGCGATTGGAATTTAACTGGAACACTTTATGGCAATCAGAGCCTTTTGGTTACGGGATTAAATTTTGATTTGTTTTCTAAAAATAAGACTTCCAATATCGGTTTGCTAACGTACCAATTTGAAAAATTAGATTTTAGCGAAAGCTACACAGGCGTACGACATACCACAAACGCTTTATTCAAATTGAAAAATTGGACGATCGAAAACAACGGAAGTTTCCTGAATTCTGATGCTACAGTTTCGACTTCAAAATTTATTAGAAACCAGACTAGAACCAAATATCATTTTGGAAAAAACTGGATTGGTGGCACTATGCAATTAGAAAACAATCAGGAAAAAGACAAAGTAAGCAATCAGTTTTCGGCTTTAAGCCAAAGATTTACAGAATATGGCGTATTTACGGGACGTGGTGACAGCACCAAAGTTTTCGTTGAACTTGGTTTTCTGCAAAGACGCAACGATAGTTTGCAAAACGGATTATTGCAGCATGTAAACAATTCGCAGACGTATTATTTAAAGTCGAAATTAATTCAGACCAAAAAGACCGATTTAGCAGTTTATGCGAGTTATCGAAACTTAGATTTTACAGACAAATTGAGGCAAAATGAACCTTCTTTAAATTCGAGAGTTTTATACAACGATCGTTTTTTTAATCAGTTCATGCAGATTGGAACGGCTTACGAAACGAGTTCTGGAACTATTGCCCAACAAGAATTTACATACGTAGAAGTTCCAACTGGTCAAGGAGTTTACACTTGGAACGATTATAACGGAAACGGAATTCAGGAACTGGAAGAATTTGAAGTTGCGGTTTACCAAGATCAGGCGAGATATGTCAGAGTCTTTTTACCGAATCAGGTCTATATAAAAACCAACCAAAATAAGTTTTCACAATCTTTAACTTTGAATCCGCTACAATGGCAGAATGAAAAAGGCGTCAAAAAACTGCTGTCTTATTTTTACAATCAGACCTCTTTTATAATGGATCGAAAGGTGAAAAGCGAGGGCGAAAAATTAGAACTCAATCCGTTTGATTCCTCAGAAGAAAATATTTTAGGCTTGAATTCCAGTTTTAGAAACAGTTTATTTTACAATCGAGGCAAACAAAAACATTCTGTAACCTATTCTTATTTGGTCAATAAAGGCAAAAGTCTGCTTTCTATTGGTTCGCAAAACGTACAGAATTATTCGCATCAAATTCAATATACCCATTTGTACCAAAAAAGCTGGCTATTTAATCTCTTTACCAAAACCATTAAAACCGATTTGGTTTCTAAAGATTTTACAGAGAAAAATTATGATATTCAAGGCTGGCAGCTGGCGCCAAAAATCAGTTATTTATTTTCTAAAAACACCAAATTGGATTTCTTTTACGAACTTCAAAACAAGAAAAATCAAATTGGAAATCTGGAAACTTTAGACCAAAACAGGCTTGGAACTTCTTTTTCTTATGCAGGCGAAAAGAAAGTTACGATTAATGGAGAATTCTCTTTTTATGAAAATAAATTTAGCGGAAATGAATTTTCATCAGTAGGTTTTCAGATGCTAGAAGGACTTCAAGCGGGATCAAATTTGGTTTGGAAACTGCTTCTGCAAAAGAACATTACGTCTTTTTTGGATGTTAATTTAAATTATCAAGGAAGAAAAAGTGAAACCGGAAATACGATTCATACAGGAAACGTTCAGCTTCGTGCATATTTTTAATGTAACACGAAAAAGATGACAATAAATTGTTTAATTTTAATTGAAATTTAAACTTTTAGCCTTATGAAAAAATTAGTATTGTTCTGTTTAATGGTTGCTTTCTCTTCTAATTTTTATGCTCAGGAAACAACTGCAAAGACTGCAAAAAGCAAAACAGAAACTTCGGCAAAAAAAGCCAAAGCAAGTGCGGACAAAGCTTCGGCTGACGCAAAAAAAGAAGCCACAAAATCGAAAAAGGCCGCTGACGATGCAAAAGCAGCTTCAACAAAAGCCAAGAAAGAATCTGCTGACGCTGCAAAAAAAACCGCTGATAAGGAAGCTGCAAAAGCTAAAGCCGATGCAAAAAAAGCTACTGTAGAATCTGATAAAGCCAAAACTACTGCTGACAAAGCAAAAGCCGATGCGAAGAAATCGACCGCAAAAGCTGACGCTGCCAAAAAAGATGCGACTGCTGCTAAAAAATCGGCCACAAAAACTTTAAAAGAAACTAACGAAAAAGCACCATCTGTTCCAGACAAAGTAACTGGCGAATACAATGGTAAAAAAGTATATACTGGACCAAGAGGCGGTAAATACTATATTAACAAAAATGGAAATAAAACGTATATTCAAGATTAAGTTTCTAAGATGCTAAGACGCTGAGATTCTAAGATTAAGCCGAACTTATAGTTCGGCTTTCTTTTTTTAAATAGAAAATCTTTGAGCTTAGAGACTTAGCATCTTAGTAACTTAGCAACTCCAAAACTTAGAACCTTAAATTAATAATTTAGTAATACCCTCGAAATAACACAGAAAACATATTTGTCTATCTTCGTTTTTAAAACGTGTTAAAAATGAGCATAGATTATTCTGCGAATAAAACTATTTTAGTAGCTCCATTAAATTGGGGACTTGGGCATGCCACTCGCTGCATTCCAATTATCAAAGCGCTTCAAGAGAATAATTACATTCCGATTATCGCCTCAGATGGTGTTGCGCTGGCTCTGTTACGAAAAGAATTTCCTTATATACAAACTTTAGAATTGCCTTCTTATCATATTGAATATGCAAAGAATGGTAAAAACTTTAAATGGAAACTGATTAAGAATCTTCCGAAAATGATTACTGCCATTTTGGATGAGAAAAAAATGGTAAATCATTGGATCAAAAAACACGGCATTGATGGCATAATCTCAGATAACAGATTGGGGGTTTTCAGTAAAAAAGTGCCTTCGGTTTTTATGACGCATCAATTGAATGTAATGACAGGAAATACGACTTGGTTTACAAGTAAATGTCACCAGCATATTATTAAAAAATACAATGAATGCTGGGTTCCTGATACAGACGGAAAAGTTAACTTAACGGGAGATTTAGGTCATTTAAAATCGAATGAACTCAATCTAAAATATATTGGCCCGTTGAGCCGCATGAAGAAAAAGGATACTCCGAAAATATATGATTTGATGATTATATTGTCTGGCCCTGAACCTCAGCGTACTTTTTTGGATGAAAAACTACAGAAAGAAGCGGCAAACTATCCCGGAAAAGTGGTATTTGTACAGGGAATTGTAGAAAAATCGCAAGAAAAATGGCAGGCTGGAAATGTTACCTATTATAATTTCATGAACTCGAAACAGTTGGAGCAGACTTTTAATGAAAGTGAATTTGTATTGTGCCGATCTGGTTATACGACTGTAATGGATTTGGCAAAGTTGGGTAAAAAAGCCTTTTTTATTCCGACACCTGGTCAATATGAACAGGAATATTTGGCCATAAAACTTCAGGAAGAAAATCTTGTACCTTATGCCATGCAGGATGACTTTAGCATTGAAGATTTATCAAAAGTAAAGTCGTTTAAAGGATTATCTCAATTTGAAAACAATATTGACTGGGATTCTTTATTTAAGGTTTTTGAAGACAAAACAGCATAATTGTACGCTGATGAAACGGATTTGCTTTCGCAAAGACGCGGATTAAGCGGATTTTACCGTTATTCTTTACTACAATAAAAAAACCTCCAGCTAAAGCTGGAGGCAATTGAATTTTTTCTCAAATAAAAATAAGTTTTTATCCGCGTCTTCGCGAAAGCAAATCTGTTTTATCTGGGTACTTATTTTAGAAGTTAAACTGTACCTGCATTCTAAGAACATTTCCTTGCTGTCTGTTTACGGGCAAGACGCTGTCTTCAAAAGTTCGGTCTGCTACTACATATTCCGCTGTTAGTTCTAAGGCTTTAATTGGCTGCCATTCTACACCAAATTCAAAATCTCTTACTACGTAACTTCTAGCATCTTTTTCGTATTTTTTTCCTCCGTCGTAATATTGGAATTTAGCGAAAGGATAAATATGCTGTTTTTTAATATCCCATTTATAGTTTAACAAAACATAACCTCCATTTAAATCGGTTTGGTCAATTGTATTGGTAAGCGTGTTATATCGAGGTCCAGTTCCAATGTTGTATTCGGTCTGGATTCCGAACGGTCTTGGATATAAAACGAAAGTCGCTCCAACACGTTGATCTTTTACATATTGAGGATCGTTAACTGTAACTCCTGGCGAAACTTCTCCTGTAAAAGCCCATTTACCGGTGTAAGCCTGAATTCCAGGTTCTATAATCTGGCTTCCAATAACAAAAGGATAAGTTACTCTAGCCACCACATTTAAGTCTCTGTTTCCATCTAATTTATTTGCGATTTGACCATTGTAAACTCCTAAAGCAAAAACACCAAAATCTCCAGAACCTTTGTAACCATCTCTAACCAGCATTTCAAAACGCTTTCTGATTTCGGCTGGAGCCCAATAAAAGAATATTCCTAAATCACGTTCATTTAAGATTGAAGAGTTGATTCCATCTGCACGATCTAGAGTTAAACGCTGTGAACTTGACTGCATATTCTCAAATCCGTACGGTATTTTACTTTGTCCAACACGCACACGATATTCTCTTTTTTTATCAAAAGAAAGATCAAAATACAAATCACGAATCTGTACAAAATTATTAATTCCACTAGAAGGCGAACTTGCAAAATCGGGCTGAAAATAGAAAAATACATTTGGATGAACTTGACCAGAAAATACTAAACGGGCACGGCGAATAAAAAGTCCGTTGTTTGCTTTTGCATCTGGAGCTGTCGAAGTGGTTCCCCAAGATCTATCACATTGTTCGCAAGATACTTTATCGTTTGTAGAAAGCAAGCCATTGTATCTAATTTGTGCGTAACCTCTTAAGGAGATTCTATCGTACCAATGTTCTTCAACTCCTCCTCCAGATTTTGTCTCTGGAAGTTTAGCTTTATTTATAGAATCTAAAATACGCATTACTTCGTTTTTTACATCCTGTTTATTTAATTCTTGCTTATTAGTTTCCTGTGCATTTGCAGCACAAGCCAACAGTAATAAAACGGCTAAAAGTTTTCTTTTTATCATTAGTTCTGTAATTCCCTTAATTTCAGGATGCAAAGATGGAGCACCTATGTTAAGAAATCATTAACCAGATGTTACTATAATAAAAATTTAATGTTATGACCTAAATCAGTATGTTTATTTATTGTTAAACACCTTTGTTTTAGGGCTTTCAGCAAAACCGACGTTACGATTTTTTAACGTCGATTTTTGATGCTTTATTTGCTTTTTCGAGCGTAAAAGAGAATTCAGAACCAATTCCGAACTCACTTTCTACATAAACTTTCTCTTTATGCGCTTCAATAATATGCTTTACAATTGCCAAACCTAAACCAGAACCACCTTCCGATCTTGTTCCGCTTTTATCCACTCGGTAAAAACGCTCAAAAAGCCTCGGAATGTTTTGTTTTTCAACACCTTCTCCGTTATCACTAATACGTATAAGGACTTTTTTCTTGGTTAAATTAACTACGCCAACTTCTGTCAGACCGCCTTCTTTTCCGTACTTAATAGAATTTACAATCAGATTTTCCAGCACTTGCTGTATTCTGTCCTGATCTCCTCTAATTATTACCGATTGTATATTTTTACTTTCAAAAGCCAATTTAATTTTCTTTTTATCAGCTTTCATTTCAAGCAATTCAAAGACATTCTGAATTAATTCGACAACATCAAAATCGGTCATATTCAAATCTAAATCGCCCGATTCTAATTTGGTAATCATATCCAAATCTTCTACTATATAGATAAGACGCTCCACTCCTTTTTCGGCGCGTTTTAAATATTTCTTTCTAATATTTTTATCATCCATTGCTCCGTCAAGTAAAGTTGAGACGTAGCCTTGAACGGTAAATAAAGGGGTTTTTAGTTCGTGCGAAACGTTTCCTAAAAACTCTCTTCTATATTGCTCGCGGATTTCGAGCATTTCGATTTCAAGCTTTTTATCGGTCGCGAACTTTTTCACTTCACGCGAAAGCGTTTCCATATCGGTATTAATCGGCTGATTGATTAATGTTGTTGATTCTAATAGCGAAACCTCATCGTAAATTTTCTTCACTCTTCGGTAAATAAAGCGTTCTACACGATATTGCAAAACCAGAAAAGAGAAAATATAGATTACAATAATGAAAATTATTCCAAACGCAACTTGGTGTTTTAATTGATTTTTATAAAATAATGACATTAACATCAGTACAAATGCTGTTGTAAAGAGACTGATGTACAATGCCGATTTTATGGCGAATTTGTATGTTTTTTTAAAATTAATCTTCATTGGAAAAATTGAACCATTAAGGAATTAAGAAAAATTAAGTTTTGTTTTTAAGTTATTTTCTTTTGAATAAATCCAAAAACAAAAAAGGAATAACTCAAAAACCATATAAGAAAATGAAGATTGTACAGCTTCAATTCTTATATGGTTTAAATGTATTGAATATTTTTAAAAGAATTTGAATGGGCTTAAATCTTTACCAAAATTCTAAAATCACTTAGCAACTTAGTATCTTAGAACCTTAGCATCTTAAAATCTAAACTTCAAATTTATAGCCTACACCTTTTATAGTTTTAAAAAGATCTTCGCCTATTTTTTCGCGCAGCTTTCTGATGTGAACGTCGATTGTTCTTCCTCCAACTACAACTTCATTACCCCACACTTTATCTAGGATTTCGTCTCTTTTAAAAACTTTCCCTGGTTTTGAAGCCAATAGATAAAATAATTCGAATTCTTTTCTTGGCAAAGCAATTTCTACATTGCCTTTTATGATTTTGTATTCTTCACGATTAATCTCGATTCCGCCTACATTTAAAGTATCTGTAACAACTTCTTGTTCTTTTAACCTTCTTAACAGCGCCTTTACTTTTGAGACCAATAATTTTGGTTTAATTGGCTTAGTAATATAGTCATCGGCACCTGCATCAAAACCAGCTACTTGAGAATAATCTTCGCTTCTTGCTGTAAGAAATGTTATGATAACATTATTTAATTCAGGAATTTTTCTAATATGCTCGCAAGCCTCCATTCCGTCCATTTCTGCCATCATCACGTCCATAATGATTAATTCTGGCAGCTCTTTCTGTGCTTTTGCTATAGCATCTTTTCCATTAGAAGCTGTAACAATCTGATAGCCTTCCTGAGCAAGGTTATAGCCAACGATTTCTAAGATATCTGGTTCGTCGTCAACTAATAAAATCTTAGTTTGTGTTTTTTTCATAAATAGCAAAAATTGAGATTTTTATATCGAAACTTCTTCATTAAACATTCGATATTTCTTATTTCACAGGGTAAATATACTAACAAAAGAACCTTTAAAAAATGGTGTTAACCGTAATTTAATCTCGTAACAATTTGATAATCTTAACAACACAAAAACATAACAAGTCGGTAACATGGACTTCACAGAGCGGTTCTTTCTTTGCACAAAAATAATAAGACACAAACACAACACTGAAAAAAAATGAAATTCAATTTAAGATTTCTCTTTATTGCATTATTTATCTGTACGATTTCGATCGCGCAAAACAAAGGTACGATTTCTGGAGTTCTGACTGACAAAGATATGAACAACGCATCGTTACCATTTGCTAATGTTTTAGTTAAAGGTACAAATATTAGCGTAAATACGGACGTAGATGGAAAATATTCCTTAAGCGTAAATCCTGGAAATTATACTTTAATTTTTAGTTTTTTAGGATATGAATCTGTAGAAGCTCCTGTAGCTGTAAAAGCAAACGAAACTGTAACGGTTAATCAAGGGCTTTCATCAGGAAGTTATACTCTTAAAGATGTAGTGGTTCAAGCTTCAACTGGAAGCAAACAAAAAGAATCTGCTTTACTTTTGGAACAAAAAAATGCTGTAGATATTAAACAATCTATTGGTGCGCAAGAACTTTCTAGAAAAGGAGTTAGCGATGTTGCAGCTGCAGTTTCTAAAACTACTGGTATTACAAAACAGGAAGGTTCTGGAAATATTTTCGTAAGAGGTTTAGGTGACCGTTACAACTCTACAACAATGAACGGATTACCAATTCCGTCAAACGATCCTGAAAAGAAAAACATCAATCTTGAAATTTTCTCTACTGATATCTTAGAATATGTTTCTATTGACAAAGTTTACAGCAGTAAATTATACGGAGATTTTGCTGGAGGAAACGTAGATATCATTTCTAAAGATTACAAAGGAAACGGATATTTTAAAATCGAAATGGGTTCTAATGTAAACACAAATGCATTAGCTGAAAAAGATTTTAAATTACAAAGAGGCATCAACAGCTTCGGATTTGATAATCCTTCAGTTCCAAGCAATCCGCTTACTCAATACAATTACAACACTTTGCAAATGGATGGAAAAAATCCTATTGCTGGTTCGCTAGGAATTTCAGGTGGAAAATCTTTTAATGTTGGTGACGGTGGAAAATTAAGTTTCTTTGCTACAGCTAATTTCAGCAATGAATACAACTCTATTCGTAATGCTACTGCAAAAGGTGGTGTAAACGGTGCTGGAGTTGCAAACAAAGATTTCTACTCGTATACTGATATGGGTTACCAAACAAACTCTACAGGTTTATTGAATGTTGGTTATAAAATTAACTCAGATAACAAAGTAAGTTTTAATACTGTTTACATTAATACTTCTTCTCAATCTAAAGAAGAATATGCTGGATATATTGTCGATCTTGCCAACAACGGAAATGGTTTAATTCGTCGTTTTAACTACGAGAAAAACAGTCTTTGGATTAACCAATTACTTGGAGATCACAAATTAAGCGACAGATCTAAATTAAACTGGGGAGCATCTTACAACATTATTGATGGTTCAATGCCAGATAGAGCACAAAATACTTTTAGAAACGAACCAACTGGTTACGTATTATCTTCTATCTCTAGACCAGATAACCACAGATATTTCCAAAAGTTGAAAGAAGACGAATTAGCAGGTAATATTTCTGTAGATTATAAATTCAACAAAAATTCTGATGACGAATACAAAGGAAAATTCACATTAGGAGCAAGCGGAAGAATTAAAAACAGAAACTTTGAGGCTTCTCAATTTAACTTCTTATCTCAACCAGGTTACACCAACACCATTGTTGACCCGAATAATTTAGATTTGTTTTACAACGAAGCAAACTTAAACAACGGATACTTCAACATTTCTACTTTTAGAGGAAACTCTCAAGTATCAAATGCTTTAGATCCTCAAACTTATGATGGTAAACAAACAATCTTTGGAGGTTACTTAAACACAGAATACAAATTCAATCCAAAATTAACAGCTGTTTTAGGTTTACGTGCAGAATCAATTGTTCAAAATGTAGATTGGAACACTCAATTAGGAGATGTTGGAAGCGATGAGTTAAGCAAAGTAGCATTTTTGCCAAGCTTAACAATGAAATATGAATTGAACGAAAAACAAAATTTACGTTTAGGTTTCAGTAAAACATATACATTGCCTCAATTTAAAGAAAGAGCATTATTTGTTTACGAAGAAGTATTACAAGTAAAAGTGGGTAACCCTTACTTATACGAATCTGATGATTACAATTTAGATCTTAAATGGGAAATGTTCCCAACTAGTGACGAGTTAATTTCATTCACTGCTTTTGGAAAGTACATTCTTAACCCAATGAACGAAGTTACTATTGCTTCTTCTTCTAATGATATCTCTTACATTAACACAGGAGATTACGGATATGTAGCTGGAGCTGAAGTAGAATACCGTAAAATGCTTTTCAATTTTGACGAAGTAAATGCAAAAAAATTATCTGCTGGTATTAACGCATCTTACTTACATACAAGTCAAGAGTTAAACGCAGACAAAGTTGATAGAGAAACAGATTACCAAGTTGTATTTACAAACTCTAAAAGCCAATTTACAGGAGCTTCAGATTTACTGTTAAACGCTGACCTTTCTTACTTAGCAGAATGGGAAAATGATAGAAGTTTAAACACAACCGTTGCTTATACTTATTTCTCAGATCGTATCAACGCAATAGGAACAAACGGAAGAGGAGACTTAGTTGACAAAGCTTTTGGTTCATTAGATTTTATTGCTAAATCTAAATTAAACAAAAACTTAGGATTAGATTTCGTAGTAAAAAACATTCTTGATCCAAAAATCAACAGAGTACAAGAAAATGCTTCTGGAGATGTAAATGTATTATCATACAAAAAAGGATTAGGATTAAGCTTCAAACTTAATTACACATTCTAATCTAATACAAGAAACAATTATAGACAAAGAGGTCAGTTTAACAACTGGCCTCTTTTTATTTCTATTATATAAAAACGCGCAGGTTCTAGGGCTCGTAAAAGCAGTTTATTTTCAGTTTACAAACCTAACATTTACTTAATATTAAATACGGTTTTTGTTAAACTAACAATCACGGTTTCTTAACATCTAAAAAAGATTTCTATTCCATCTTTGCCTCAAGAAATTAAACACAAAAATTACAACACAATTATGAAAAACTCAATTGTAAAATTAATTGGAATTGTCACTTTATCTGCAGGTTTAATGACAAGCTGCTCTAGTGATGACAACAACAAACCATCATCTTCATTTGTTGTTAACGCAAATGATTTTAAAGGAACAATTACTGACGGAGAAGTAGTTCTTGATGCAGGAACAACTTACAAACTAACAGGAAAAATTCAAGTTAACTCTGGCGCTACTCTTACTATTCCTGCTGGAACAGTAATTCAAGGAGTTGGAGGTACATCTGCTTATATCGCAATCGCACAAGGAGGTAAAATCAACGTAAACGGAACTGCTGCAAAACCTGTTATCATGACATCTGGTTTAGCTACTAAAGCTCCTGGAGACTGGGGTGGATTAGTAATCTGTGGAAAAGCTCCAATCAACCGTACATCTGGTGGTACAGGAACTGCTCAATCTGAAGTTGCTGACTTAACTTACGGTGGAACTGTTGCTAACGATAACTCTGGAGTTATTAAATTCTTAAGAATCGAGTACGCTGGTGCTGCATTTAACACTGAAAAAGAATTCAACGCACTTTCTTTCTTCGGAGTTGGTTCAGGTACAGTTGTTGAAAACGTACAAGCTTTCCACGGTTCTGATGACGGATTCGAATTCTTCGGTGGAACTGTAAATACTTCTAACTTAGTTGCTATTGGTAACGAAGATGATCAATTTGACTGGACTGAAGGATGGTCTGGAACTAACACTAACTGGTATGGTAAATTAGCTTTCGGAAAAGGAAACAGAGGAATTGAAGCTGATAACTTCGAATTAGGATATGCTAATACTCCAATCGCTAACCCAACAATCACTAACATGACTCTTGTTGGACCTGGAAGTGCTGCAGATGCAACTGTTTACACTGAAAACCAAGGTATCAAATTCAGAAGAGGAACTAAAGGTCAAGTTTCTAACGTAGTTTTAAGCGGATGGAAAACTGGTATCGATGTTGAAAACGATGAAACTATCGCTTTCGTACCATCAGCTTTAAAAGTTTCAAACGTACTTTACGTTGCTGATGTACCTACAAAAACTAAAGGAAAGAAAACAGACGGAAGTTCTGCTGACGTAGCTGCTGTATCAGTAGAATCTGCTACTGCAACTGGAGCTGGAGCTGGTGTTGCTCAACCAACATGGGCTGCTGGATGGACAGTAGGTTTCTAATTACTTCGAAAACATAATGTTAAAAACATCCTAATTCTTTAGGATGTTTTTTTTTGGCGTACTTTTTGTAATTTTTTTTGTATATTTACATTAATCAAATACACGCGATGGCAAAAAACTACTTTTATATTACTTTCTTATTGGCATTTTTCTTCACTGTAAGCGTTTCGGCTCAGGACAGCAAGCAATTACCAAAAACTCAAGAATCTACTTCTATCGAGGGTCTTAGCTTGTATCCTAATCCAGTTACAAACGGAAAAGTCTATATCTCATCTAAAAACGATTTAGAGAAAGAAATTATTGTGTTTGACATTTTAGGCAAAAAAGTATTGCAAGCGCATTTAGTATCAAGAGAGCTAAGTGTTTCAGAATTACCGCCAGGTGTTTATATCATCAAAATAAGCGAACAAAATGCATCGGCAACCCGAAAACTCATTATAAGATAAGCTCCTTTGGAGCTTTTTTTAGTTTTCAGTCTCAGTGGCAGTTTTCAGTTTACATACTTTGCTGAAAACTGTGACTGAATACTGCAACTGAACACTAAAAAACAATATCTTTGCAAAAAAAAGTTTTGATCACAGCCAACGATATCTTTACCATTTCAAGTCAGAAACAATTTGAAAAAATAGCATTAAAAGTGTTTCGTTTTCAGCACGAGAACAACAAAGTTTATCGTGATTTTTGTGATTTTTTAAATGTTAATCCGCAACAAGTAAAATCGCTTCAGCAAATTCCATTTTTACCCATTCAGTTTTTCAAAAGTCATGATGTAGTTTCTAATACAGATCCGACACAAGTAACTTTTACCAGCAGTGGAACAACTGGAATGATTACAAGCAGACATTTAGTGACCGATATTTCCCTATATGAGGAAAGTTACCGCAAAGGATTTTCGCAATTTTACGGAAACATCGAAGATTACGTTGTTTTAGCCCTTTTGCCCTCTTATTTAGAACGTGAAGGCTCTTCTTTAATTTACATGGTAGAAGATTTAATAAAACTCTCTAATCAGCCTGAAAGCGGGTTTTATTTACACAACCACGATGACTTAATCAAAAAACTTCTTGAATTGGACGAAGCCGGCCAAAATGTAATCTTAATTGGGGTGACTTACGCTTTATTAGATTTGATCGAAAAACACCAATTCAACCTTCAAAATACCATTATTATGGAAACTGGAGGAATGAAAGGAAAACGTAAAGAAATGATTCGTGAAGAATTACATGAAATACTTTGTAAAGGTTTCGGCGTTTCTTCTATTCATTCAGAATACGGAATGACCGAGCTTTTAGCGCAAGCCTATTCTTTAGGCGAAGGTGTCTTTGAATGCCCTTCTTGGATGCATATTTTGGTTCGAGATCCCGAAGATGCTCTCACTTACGTGAAAGACGGAAAAACTGGCGGAATCAATGTAATTGATTTAGCCAACATCAATTCCTGTTCTTTTATTGCCACGCAGGATTTAGGCAAAAAAAATCCCAACAACTCTTTTGAAGTATTGGGACGTTTTGATAATTCTGATATTCGCGGCTGTAATTTGATGGTTTTGTAAAAAGGTCTGATCGCTGATTTGTGAAATCGTTTAATCGCAAGAAAAATTAATTCTCCTCTATTACACCGATACTTTCAATCCCTTCTCTTTTTTGAAGCGCTTTTTCTTTTTCACCTTTACTTTCTAAAAGCTTATAAACTCCATAGCAAGCCAAAGCGCCAAAAAGCACAAAAAGTATATTCCATCCTGGATTGCTAAAACTGTCATCGTTTACATTTTCAACACCGCTGATAAGAACGGATAAAAGTCCAACAACAAATCCAGAAACAAGAGTGCCTCCATAATAAGACGCTATTCCAATTCCGAAATAACCCCATTTGTTCTTATCATATTCAAGAGCCAAATTGGTATATCCTTTCCAAATCCAATAAATAAGTAAAATTCCAATCATAATCGTTTTGTTAGTTTTTAGGGAATAAACTTAATAAAAAAAGTTTTATATTTTCATTGTCAGCGAATTAAAATAAAAAATCCCAACATCCTTTCCGAACATTGGGATTTATATATTTAATTTATTAAGATTCTTACAGATCGATTAAACAATTAACCGATTAAAGAGTTAAACGTTTTTAAACAACGCGGATTACAAAATAATTTTTCTTTCCGCTTTGCAACAAAACAAACTGATCGTTAATTAAATCATTTGCTGTTAAAACAAAATCTTCTTTGATTTTTTCTCTATTTACAGAAATTGAGTTTGCTGTCAAAGCACGTCTCGCTTCTCCATTTGATTTAAAGAAACCTGTTTTTTCGTTTAAAACCGTGATGATATCCAATCCGTTTTCTAAATCAGCTTTTGCGATTTCAGCTTGCGGAACTCCATCAAAAACTTCTAAAAAAGTCGCTTCATCCAATTTCTTCAAATCTTCGGCAGTTGAATTTCCGAATAAAATATTTGAAGCCTGAATTGCTTTTTCTAATTCTTCACGATTATGAACAAAAACAGTGATTTCTTCTGCCAATTTCTTTTGTAAAACTCTCAAATGTGGAGCAGCTTTGTGCTCTTCGATTAATCCATCGATAGTTTCTTTATCTAAGAAAGTAAAGATTTTAATGTATTTCTCTGCATCAACATCTGTTGTGTTTACCCAAAATTGGTAGAATTTGTATACAGAAGTTTTATCAGCATCCAACCAAACATTTCCACCTTCAGATTTACCAAATTTAGATCCGTCCGCTTTTGTAATTAGAGGCGTTGTTAAAGCATACGCTTTGGCATTCTCTCCTCCCATTCTGCGCACTAATTCTGTTCCTGTGGTAATATTACCCCATTGGTCAGAACCACCCATTTGCAGAATGCAATTATTGTTTTTATATAAATGATAAAAATCGTAACCTTGAATTAATTGGTATGTAAACTCTGTAAAAGACATTCCCTCACCTTCTCCGCTAAATCTCTTTTTTACAGAATCTTTAGCCATCATATAATTTACAGTGATTCTTTTTCCAACTTCACGTGCAAAATCAATAAAAGAGAATTCTTTCATCCAATCGTAGTTATTCACCATTACTGGCGCATTTGCTTCGGTTGAATTAAAATCCAAGAAACGAGACAAAACACTTTTGATTCCCGCTACATTTTTAGCCAAAGCTACTTCATCAAGCAAGTTTCTTTCATCAGATTTACCAGAAGGGTCACCAATCATTCCTGTTGCTCCACCTACTAAAGCAATCGGTCTGTGACCAAAATTCTTTAAGTGAACCAATAAAATAATCTGAACCATACTTCCGATGTGCAGTGAATCTGCCGTTGGATCAAAACCGATATAGGCAGTGGTTGCTTCTTTTAGCAATTGTTCTTCCGTTCCAGGCATACTATCATGGTATAACCCGCGCCATTTTAATTCTTCAACTAGATTCTTCATTTTTTTAAATAATTTGCGCAAATGTAATCAATGTCAATGGCAATATCAAAAAAGTCTGCCACGAAGACACTAAGGCACAAAGTTTTTTATTTCTACGAATTTTGCGCCTTAACTCTTTGTAGCAAAATTCAAAAAACTATTGATTATTCTTTATATCTTACTTCATCCTTTTGAATTCCGAATATTCCATGTCTTATCATACCAATCCTTAGTGCTGTTTATTCCCAATTCAAAATTATCTTCATCGACATTCAATTCCCAAACAATCTTTTCAAAAGCCAATTTTCCAAATTTCACAAGAGTTGGATACCATTTAGAAGGTACAGAATTATGATTAAATTCCTCAAAAGATTCTAGCTCAAAATCTGCCGGATTACAAAATCTATCGCTTTCGTTTGGTTTAAACATATCCGCCATTTTAAAATTCCCTTCAGATATATACATGTCGTAATGCTTTTTGTTATATATATTTGACGCATCTATATTCTGCAATGAATTACTTTTACTATCAAAACTTATAGCACTAACTTTAGCCGAATGGTCAGTCCAAATACTTGTTGTATAGATTATAAAATTTGGGTGTTCTATCTTCATTCTCCTTATAGCATTTTCAAGCATTTTACTTAGCTCAATTATATAAGTGCTTTGTTTTTCCATAATTTAAACATTGCCAATTTAATAATACAAAGATATTAAAAGAGTTTCCTATAACATTAAAAAATATAATAATAATCTTACTTTTTAGTGACTGCTAAAAAAGTCTGCCACGAAGACACTAAGGCACAAAGTTTTTTATTTTTATAAAATTTAAACAAAGTGTGTGTTAAATGCATATTTAGACACTTTGTTTTCTAAAAAGCAGACCGAAGTACATTAAATAAATCAATTTACGGAAACACGTAAAAAAATATTTTGTTTTTTCCTTAGTTTCGCCTCCCAAAAAAACTACCCATAATGAAAAAAACTTTTTTACTTATTCTTTTTCTTTGTTGCACTTTCATCAATGCACAGGTTACTTTTGAAAAAGGATACTTTATTTCCAACAATGGAAATCGAACAGAATGTTTAATCCGAAACTTAGACTGGAAAGACAACCCAACCGATTTTAGATACAAAATAGATCCAAACGACAAGGACTATGTAAGCGAAACTATTGCAAACGTTTCTGAATTTGGAATTGGAAACAGTATTACCTTCAAAAGAGCAAAAGTAAAGATAGATCGTTCAACTGATGACTTATCTAAAATATCACAAACAGGAAAACCAGTTTGGGAAGAAAGCACTCTTTTTCTTCGTGTTTTAGTTATTGGCGAAGCCTCATTATATTCTTATAGAGAAGCCAATCTTTTCAGATACTTTTATGAAACAAAAGAAGTGCCGCTTGAACAGCTTGTGTACCTTAGATACATTGAAACACAAAATGAAAACGCTAGCAAAAATATTAAGGAGAACACTTATTATAAGCAACAGCTAAACCTAAATGTAAGATCGTCAAACATTACTGATAACGATATTAAAAACTTGTCTTACACAAAATCTGATTTGACGAAATATTTTATAAAATTCAACAATATTTCTCCTGATACGGAAACTAAAAAAACATCAGATGATGGAGAGAAAAACATTTTCCATATTAAAATTACTCCTGGAATAAGCTTAATTTCTTTATCCATGGACAGTAAAAGTCTTCCGTACCGCAATATAAAATTAGACAATAAAACCAATTTTAAAATCGGTCTTGAAGCAGAATATATTCTTCCATTCAACAAAAATAAATGGAGCGTATTTTTAAATCCGACATACCAGAAATACAAAAATCAAAAAAGCTACAGCCTTCCTGGTCTTTTCCCTACATCTCCTTTAGAGGAACATGAAGTAGATGTAGAATACAGCGGAATACAGATTCCGATGGGAATTCGCCACTACCTTTTCTTGAACAAAAATTCAAAATTCTTTATCAACGCAGGATTTACTTTCGATGCAGGAAAAAGTAAAGTGGTCTATGATAAAGATAGAGTTAGTGAAAGTACAGCAGGATCTAATCTAGCCTTTGGTTTTGGATATAATTTTAGAGATAAATTTGGTGTGGAAGCAAGACTAAATACCAAAAAAGATTTAATGAGCGAGTATAGCGATCTTGCCGCAAACTATGGCTCTGTTGATTTTATCTTTTCATACACGATTTTTTAAGCCAATTTTTTTCACGACTTAATAATTAAACAGTTTACAGAAATTAATGATTTCTCTAAACTGTTTTTTATCTAATTTTATCAACAACTCCCTTTGTAACCAAATCTCATTTATACAAAAGTACTATCTTTACAACATGATATTAGTAACTGGAGGAACTGGTTTAGTTGGCGCACATTTATTGCTTCATTTAATAGAAAATGGAGAAAATGTTCGGGCTATTTACAGAAGTCAAAATAAAATTGAAAAAACAAAATCGGTTTTTGATTTTTATAAAAAAGCAGATTTGTTTGAAAAAATCAATTGGCTTGAAGCCGATATTCTAGATGTACCTTCACTCGAAACTGCTTTTATCGATATTAAACAAGTATATCATTGCGCAGCTTTTATTTCGTTTGAACCAAAAGACGAAGAAATCCTTAGAAAAACCAATATCGAAGGAACTGCCAATATGATTAATTTTGCCATTGCCAAAGAAGTAGAAAAATTTTGCTACATCAGTTCGATTGCCGCTTTAGGCGATATTGCTCCTCACGAAACACACATTACCGAAGAAACCGATTGGAATCCCGAGAAACCACACAGCGATTACGCTATTTCTAAATATGGTGCAGAAATGGAAGTTTGGCGAGGGCATCAAGAAGGCTTAAATGTTATTATTGTAAATCCGGGAGTTATTTTAGGACCGCCAAAAATGATGGATATTTTTGACGAAGGCAGTAGTGAAATTTATCGAAAAGTTTCAAAAGGACTTCCATTCTACACACTTGGAAGTACTGGTTTTATTTCTGTCGACGACGTTGCTAAAGTAAGTTTTGAATTGATGAAAAGCGAAATAAAAAACGAACGTTTCACGCTTATCTCAGACAATATTATTTTTAAAGATCTTTTAGACACCGTTTCTGATGCTTTAAAAGTAAAAAGGCCACACATTCATGCAAAGCCTTTTCTAATGAATTTCTTGTGGATTACTGATGGGATATTTTCTACTTTATTCTTTAGAAAAAGAAGCATTACAAAAGCAACAGCAAAAGCTTCGTATTCAAAAAATCTGTACAGTAATGAAAAAATAAAAACCGCTCTAGGAACGGTTTTTACTAATATTCATCAATATATTAAAGACAGCTCTAAACTATAATCGTTTTTTTCTTCTGTCTTGCATTTGCATGTGAGCTCTTTTTATAGAATCGACATTAATCTTAGGAGCTACTTTCTTTACCGAATCTTTTGAAACTTCTGGGGCTTTCTTTTTAGCCTCCTTAGCTGCTTTTTTCTCATCAATTTTAGCTAAAGAATCTGCCGCTCGCTGGTTTACAGAAATCCTTTTGTTCACTTGATCAAACATGTCTTTATAATTCTCATAATCTGAAGCATAATACATGTTGTTTTGAGCAAATTGAAGACTGTCTACTTTGTATTTTTTCAAAATAAATTTCGTCGGATCATTTTCTATAGAATCCAAAGACAACGGTTTCTGATATCTCATTGCTTCCAAAAGAGATAAATCGTACATAATATCAATCATTTTATCTTTCTCAATAAGCTTTGCAGGCTGTTTTACAACATCCTTTTTACAGCTTATAGAAAGAAATATAACCAATATTATTACTATAAAATTCTTCATAGTTGCTTTTTATCTGTCAAACAATAATCTTTTACCCGCTCTGGTATCTTTTACTTTAAAGTTATTATAAACCAATTCACCGTTTACAAAAGTATGTGTGATTCTAGATTTAAAAGTAAAACCTTCAAATGGAGACCATCCGCATTTGTATAAAATGTTTTCTGGTTTCACGCTCCAAGGTAAACTTGGATTTACGATTACCAAATCGGCATGGTATCCTTCTTTAATAAAACCTCTTTTTTCAATTTTAAAAATCTTAGCTGGATTGTGGCACATTTTCTCCACAATTTTCTCCACGCTAATTTTTCCTTGATGATGCGCTTCAAACATTGCTACAACTGCATGCTGTACCAGCGGACCTCCAGAAGGCGCATTCAAATAAGACTGCTGTTTTTCTTCTTTTGTATGAGGAGCGTGATCTGTTGCAATTACGTCAATTCTTCCGTCGTTTAAAGCTTTCCAAAGTTCTGCACGATCTTCGGCAGTTTTAACAGCAGGATTCCATTTAATGAAATTACCTTTTGTTTTATAGTCTTCGTCAGTAAACCAAAGATGGTGCACGCAAACCTCAGCGGTAATTTTTTTATCTTCTAATGGAATTTTATTCGTAAACAATTCCATTTCTTTCGCCGTTGATAGATGGAAAATATGCAATCTTGCTCCTGTTCTTTTAGCCAAAGCTACTGCTTTTGAAGAAGAAATGTAACAAGCCTCTGCACTTCTAATTAAATTGTGTGCCGTAACTGGAACATCTTCTCCATATTGCTCTTTAAAAGCAGCAAGATTATTTTTAATCGTAGTCTCGTCCTCACAATGAACTGCAATTAACATTGGAGTGCTTGAAAAAATCTTTTCCAAAACCGCTTCATTATCAACCAACATATTCCCTGTAGATGAACCTAAGAAAATTTTAATCCCAGCAACATTTTTTGGATTTGTTTTTAAAACTTCTTCCAAGTTATCATTTGTTGCTCCCATCATAAACGAGTAATTCGCAAATGATTTTTGAGAAGCAATTTGGTATTTATCTTCTAAAATTTCCTGAGTAACTGCATTCGGAACTGTATTCGGCTGTTCAATAAAAGAAGTAATTCCTCCCGCAACAGCAGCACGAGATTCCGATTCGATATCTCCTTTATGTGTTAAACCTGGTTCTCTAAAATGCACTTGATCGTCTATCGCGCCAGGCATTAAATAATTTCCTTCAGCATCGATTACAATGCAATCTGAAGTTTTTAATGAAATGCTGTCTGCAATTTCAACAATCAGATCATTTTCAATTAAAACATCACCTTCAACAATTGTCCCTTCGTTTACAATTTTGGCATTCTTTATTAAAATCCTGTTCATTTTGGTTGGTTTATAATGAATTGACTAATTTTCTTATTCTAAGTGAAATTACTCCAAGTATCGCTTCTTTAATGATCGCATTGCTCATTTTAGAAACACCTTTTGTTCGGTCTGTAAAAATAATTGGGACTTCGGTAATTTGAAATTTAGCACAATAGGTTCTGTACTTCATCTCGATTTGAAACGCATATCCAACAAATTTTATTTTGTTCAGATTAATTTTTTCCAAAACCTCTCTTTTATAACAAACAAAACCTGCAGTAGCATCATGAATTTTCATTCCGGTAATAAATTTCACATAAACAGATGCAAAGTAAGACATCAAAACTCGGCTTAAAGGCCAGTTCACCACATTTACTCCTGTTACATAACGAGATCCAATTGCAAGATCTGCTCCGCCAAAATGACAAGCATCATATAATTTTTCTAAATCATTTGGGTTATGCGAAAAATCGGCATCCATCTCAAAAATAAATTGATAGTCACGCTCCAAAGCCCATTTAAAGCCATGAACATACGCAGTTCCTAATCCAGACTTTTTTGTTCTTTGTTCTAAAAAAAGTTTTCCTGGAAATTCTTCCTGTAAAGCGATCACTTTTTTAGCAGTATGATCTGGAGAATTATCATCAATAATAAGCAGATGAAAAGATTTATGTTGCGAAAGTACAGCTCTTACTATACTTTCTATGTTTTCAATTTCGTTATAAGTGGGAATTATGACAATACTATCATTCATTTTTTTCTCGGTAATTTCATCGCAAAAGTAAACTTTTTATAGCATTTGATTCATAATAAATATATAATAAAAGTATTGCATCAAAAAATTACTAATTTTGTATCGCTATGATTGAACAACTTCATCCTCGAATAATCGAAAACAAGGACTGGGCAACACTTTTATTTGTGGTGACCTTTGCCGTTGTTGCCATGACAAAATCTGCTTACGAAACAAGATTTAGTGAGTTTAGTAAACTTATTTTTTCTGATAAATACGCTAAAATTTATCGAGACAACAGCCACATGAAAAACAGCTTTACGGTTGGTTTATTTTTTGTACAAATTGTATCGTTTGCCTTTTTTATTCTGCTTACCATGAATAGTTTTGGCTACGCTTCAAAAACCGACTGGGTTCTATTTATTCAGATTGCCACTTTTTTGCTTTATTTCATTTTAGGAAAGTATTTAATCGAAAAAATTGTAGCCGCTTCATTCAATATTGACGATTTTGTAGAGCTATTTAATCTACAAAAAGTAACTTACAGGACTTATATTGGCGTTTTAATCCTTCCAATCAATGCTATTTTGTTCTATTACAACAATATTCCGCAGATTATTCCGCTAGCAATCATAGGTATTTCCCTGTGTATTAGTGTATACTCTTACTTTATTTCAATTAAAACGTATCAAAACGTAATTATCGGTAAGTTATTTTATTTTATTTTGTATCTTTGCGCTCTTGAAATAGCCCCTTATTATTTTCTCTATTATTGGATAGCAAAAGGGAGTGCTTAGTAAATATTTATAATATGAAAGTGAAAACAATTTTGGTGTCACAGCCTGAACCTAAAGTGGAGAATTCTCCTTACTTTGAGCTCCAACAAAAACACAAAATAAAAATTGATTTCAGACCATTTATTCATGTAGAAGGGGTTAGCGCAAAAGAGATTCGATTACAAAAAATCGATCTTAATCATTACACTGCGATCATTTTAACAAGTCGAAATGCTGTAGATCATTTTTTTAGAGTGGCTGATGAAATGCGTTACAAAGTTCCTGAAGGATTGAAGTATTTTTGTCAATCTGAGGCTGTTGCGTTCTACCTTCAAAAGTATGTTGTGTACAGAAAACGTAAAATTTACGTTGGAGCAAAAGATTTTGCAGATTTATCTCCGCTAATTAAGAAGTACAAAGACGAGAAGTTTTTACTTCCTGCATCTGACCAATTAAATGCAGATGCTCCTGTTACCTTAAACAGTTTAAAAGTAGATTGGGCACAAGCTATTTTCTACAGAACTGTAATGAGCGATTTATCTGACCTAGCTGACGTTTATTATGATGTTTTAGCTTTTTTCAGCCCAACAGGAATCAAATCATTGTTTAAAAATTTCCCAGATTTTAAACAAAATGATACTCGAATTGCTGTATTTGGAAGTACTACTCAGAAAGAAGCTTTAGATCATGGTTTAAGAATTGATATTCTTGCTCCAACTCCTGAAACTCCTTCTATGACAATGGCTTTAGAAAAATACGTAGCAGAAGCCAACAAAGGAAAATAACCTAAGAATAAAAATATACAAATTTTAAAAATCCAAATTCCAACTAATCACTGGGATTTGGATTTTTTGTTTTTAGGATTTTCACGATTTGTCCTGTGGCTGAAACCAATGGTTATATTTTAAATTTTGGGATTGGAGATTTGGGATCTATGCTATACGTCTCCCGTGGTTGAAACCACGGGTTATATTTGAATTTTGAAATTTGGACTCGAGCGGTAATGAACAGGTGAAGGAATTTGGAATTTGGAATTTGATTTTTTGGAGTTTGCTTTTTAGTTTTTGGAATTTAAAAAAAATGGAATTTTCTTTTGTTCTGCATTTTAATTACATTTGATTTCTATTCAAAACCCAAATCACAAAAATAGTTTCAAATTGTAAGTTATGAAAATCAACTCCCTCTTAATTGAAATTGACGGAATCGACAAAGAGATTCTTCGATACCTAATGGAAGATGCTCGAAAACCGATTTTGCAAATCGCCAATAAAATCGGAATTTCTGGAGCCGCGATTCATCAGAGATTAAAAAAACTGGAACAATCGGGCGTAATTTCTGGTTCTAAGTTTACTGTAAACCCAAAAGTTCTAGGCTACAATACCATGGCATTTGTTGGAGTTTATTTGGATAAAGCTTCCAGAAACTCAGAAGCCGTAAAAGAACTTAGAAAAATACCCGAAGTTTTAGAATGTCATTATACCACAGGAAACTGGTCGGTTCTGATCAAAATTATCTGTCGAGACAACGAACATTTAATGCAGCTTTTGAACAACAAAATCCAAGCAATTGAAGGAGTTTCGAGAACTGAAACCTTTATCTCACTGGATCAGCAGATTGATAGACAGATACAGCTTTAGAATTAGATAATGTGTCAATTTGATAATTAGATAATTCTTGAAAACGAATAATATCCTACTGTAATCCTGAGCGAAGTGGAAGGCTTAATTAGACATAAGGGCTTCGACTTCGCTCAGTCTGACAATTGATCAAAAAGTCATTATAAAACAAAACCCGACAGATTTTAAAAATCTGTCGGGTTTGCTATAAATTATCTAATTGACTAATTATCTCAATTATCAAATTAGTTCCTTCTACTTCCAGAATAAATTGATATATAGTACAACAACGTTGCGATTGAACCAATTGCTGCTACTACATACGTTCTTGCCGCCCATTTTAAGGCATCTTTTGCTCCAGCCTGCTCTTCTTGCGTAAGCATGTGTTTGTTTTCTAGCCAAGCCAAAGCGCGATTACTCGCATCATATTCTACCGGAAGCGTAATAACCGAGAACAAAGTCGTTGCAGCAAAAATGATGATTCCGATTAATAATAATCCCGGAAAAACTTTAATCATTAAAATTCCTGCAATTAAAATCCATTGTACATAATTTGAAGCAACGCTAACAATAGGCACTAACTTAGAACGCATAGTCAGCCATTCGTAACCAATAGCATGCTGTACAGCGTGACCGCATTCGTGTGCTGCAACGGCCGCTGCAGCTGCATTGCGATGGTTGTAAACTGCTTCACTTAAATTCACTGTTTTATCTGAAGGGTTATAATGATCTGTTAACTGACCTGGTGTCGAAATAACACGAACATCTGTGATTCCGTTATCGGCAAGCATTTTTTCAGCAATTTCTCTTCCGCTCATTCCGTTTCTCAATTGCAACTTCGAATACAATTCAAATTTACTTTTCAGCTGCGAGCTTACCAGCCAGCTGAACAGCATTATAGCTCCAGCAATAATTAAATATCCTGATCCCATTTTTTGTGTTTTTAGATTGATTTTTAAATTTACAAAACAAACTGCAAATTGCGAACCATTTTAACAAAATGTCATTTTGACATTATTTTACCACTTTTGACTTAATTCAACATATTGTTTTTAAGTAGAAAGGCAATTAATTCTGCCACATTTTTCATTTTATATTTCTGAAGAATATTGCGTCGATGTGTTTGAACGGTTAAAAAACTCAAAAATAAATCATCAGCAATTTCCTGAGTCGATTTTCCTTGCGAAAGCAGTAATGCAATATCTCTTTCTCTTCGGCTCAAACCTGGAATTCGTTCTAAATCTTCAGACAAAGGCTGACTGATTATCGTTTTTACTTCTTCGCTAAAAACAATTTCGCCCTCAATTGCTTTGTAAATACAGTTTTTAAATTCATCAAAAGAAGCATTTTTAAGAATATATCCGTTGCCTCCATTCTGGATAAACTGCATAACCAAACTTCTTTCAGACTGGCTACTCATCCCTATAATTACAATTTTAGGATGCTTTTGCTTGATTGTTTTGCACAGATCTACTCCATTTATTACAGGTAGAAAAATATCCATTAAAATCAAATCCACTTTATTGTCTTCTATATAATCTAAAAGCGCAATTCCCGATTCGAATTTTTCTACAATTTCTATATTATCTAACTCTGAAAGTAAGCCCGCAATTCCAGAAATCACAATTGGATGGTCGTCTACTATTACCGTTTTATACTTCATAATCATGATTTGGGTTATATTTTAATTCGATATAAGTTGAAGTCCCTTTATCCAGGACAGAATCAATTTCTAATTTTCCGTTTAAAAAAGCCACACGGTTTTTAATATTTCGCAAGCCCATTCCATCTCTTTTTTCTGCATATTCTACATTAAAACCAACTCCATTATCTTCAACTGTTATAAAAAATACGTCTTTATTTTGAGAGCAGGAAACTAAAATCTGAGAAGCTTTTGCATATTTTAAAGCATTATTTAAAAGCTCTTGAATAATCCTGAAAATCATTATTTTAAAATGCTGCGGTAAAGTTGTTTTTTTTATCAAATACTGAAATTCTATTGCTGTCTCTGGTGTTGAATGCGATGCACACAAATCTCTTAGAGCATGTTCGAGCCCTAATTTCATTAAACTTTCAGGCATTAAATTCTGAGAAATATTGCGAAGTTCTTTTATCGAATCGTTCAGCATTCCGTTTATATTGGAAACATTTTCATTGTTTTCACGTTCCGCAAGATTCAAATGAATTTTCAATCCAGAAAGCATACTTCCTAGTCCGTCATGCAAATCTCTGGCAATTCTTTTACGTTCGATTTCTTCTCCCTCAATCAAGGCATTTGAAACAGATAATTTCTGCTGATTCTCTAATGCTTCAAGTTCTTGTTTATGATTGACTTCTTTTTGAAAACTTATCTTTTTCTGATAATTATTCCAACTCCACAAAAACAAAACAGTCAAAAACAATACAAACGAAAGCACTGCAAAAAGCATCATATTCAAGCGATTATTATTAACCTGCAAAACCGCTTTTTCATTTTCAGATTGCAACAAACCAATTTTCTTTTCGCTTTCTGCTTTTTTATACTTGGCTTCGAGCTCTACAATTTCATTTTTCAGTTTGGCATCATTTAGACTATCATTAATGACATTGTATTTATTCGAATAATAATAGGCTTTTGGATATTCTTTGGTCGCGTTATAAACTTTTGACAATTCTTTATAATAGTTTTTCTTGTCTATAATAAAAGGAGTGTTTTTTATCAAATATTCCAAATTGCTTTTGGCCTTATCATAATTTTTAAGTTTAAAGAGTACTTCATATTCTGCAAACTTCAATCTGTTTACCGCTATAGCATTATGATGCTTTTCTGCCGATTTAATTCCTTTATCAAAACTTTGCAATGCCTCATTATGCTTATTTTGTTTCGCATAATAAAGTCCTTCCGAATAAAAATAAGAATCATTTAGATTAGATTCTGGGTATTTTTCTAATGTTGCATAAGCTTTCTCCAGAATTTCTTTAGCATCATAAAAATGCTTCAGCTCAACTAAATTTTCTGCATTTATAATATACGTCTCCATCTTAGACTCGGCTAAAGTTGCCGATTTTTTCGTAGCACTTTCAATATATTTCTGCGCTTGATCTAGATATTCTGCCGCTTTTTCGCGTTCATCATTATTCATAAAAATAATGGCAACTGCTTTATTTAAAGCACTTATCAATTCATAATCACCACTTTTTTTCGCAATAGGAATCGCTTCGTTCACTAGCAATTTCATATAAGCGTTTTCATTATTCTTCCTTTGCTGCATAATGCCGTAGTTCTGAAGTATAACAGCACGAAGTTTATATGCCTCTTTATTACGATACTTTTTAAGTTTCTCGTTTGCATCTAGTAAAGCTTTTTCAAAACCTTCTAAATCGCCTTTTTCTATAAAGCTGTACGCATTATAAAAAACAGAAGCATCTCTTAAAAAAGGAAATTTAATTTTTAGACGATTTGCTTGATTAAGGTATTCCTTTGATTTTTCTGCATCCTGGGCCATTAAAAATAGTTTTGACAATCTAAAACTATTCAAACTTTTGACACTGTCGGATTTTGTGTTTTTTGTGATTTTAACAATACTGTCAATATAAACCGTATCATCATCTAATGAAAGAATTACTTGCGAACTGGAAATTGCAGTGAAAAATAAAAAAAAGAATAAGGCGTAGAGTTTCTTCATAAATGTGGCATTTACTCAAAGTTATTAAAGCTTAACGACTTTCAAAAAAAAATCACTTGCTTTTACCTGATATCAGGTAATAAAAAATACATTTTATCAGGTATTGCCATCCGTAGGATAAGCGTCTAACTTTGTTAAGTTATGAATTTTAATTAAAGAATTTTATTATGAAATCAATTTTGAAAACCCTAGCAATTGTAATGACTCTTGCTTTTACAGCAGTTTCTTGCAGCAGCGATAATGATGATAATGGCTCAGGAAGTGTATCAAGAGATGTTAAATATGAAATAACTGGAAATTATACAGGAACAGCTTCAGTTACTTACTTTGAAAAAGGAGGTAATGCATTAAATGAAGATATGACCAAACTTCCTTGGACTAAAGAATTTACTGCTGAAGCAAAATCTCTTGGAGCATCATTAAGCGCAAGTGGATACGGTGGTGTTGCTGGACAAACCTTAACTGGAAAAATTTACATTGGAGGAAAATTAGAGAATGAATTAACTGCGACAGCAAATAGCGACGGAATAATTGTATTATCTCTTACACCGTACGTTTTTCCTCTTTAAAAATTAGTTTAGAATTTAGATTTAAGTTTTTGGTAAAAAGAAAGCTTCGTAAGATTTTACGAAGCTTCTTTTTTTTATGACCTTAATTGATTGTCGACTTCTTCAAACTTTTCAATTAAAGTATTTATTTTTTCCTGCTGTTTTTTAATTTGTTTCGGGCGAATGTAAAACCAATTGAACAACATCCAAAGCAAAGTGATTCCGTACGCTAAACCCGC
Organism: Flavobacterium tyrosinilyticum; assembly: GCF_023656565.1. Classification (GTDB taxonomy): domain Bacteria; phylum Bacteroidota; class Bacteroidia; order Flavobacteriales; family Flavobacteriaceae; genus Flavobacterium; species Flavobacterium tyrosinilyticum. The sequence continues at coordinate 1,661,130 of NZ_JAMOKG010000001.1, read as the reverse complement.
TCCTAAAGCACTCATTCTACTAGCGTATTCGTACATATACAAACAAATTCCAAGTGTTAGTGCCATAAAGTAAAAACTCATCATTTTGGTTTGCAGAAACTGTTGCTTCTTTTTTATCGAAATCAGTTTTTGAAGGTATTCCTGATTGGGCTGTGTAGCATCTATGTTTTTATAATCGCCCATTAACTTATTATAGACAAACACATAAACGACCATAGCAAGAATGGTAAGCACAATTCCGATTTTAGTCGAAACAAATTGTGGCTGATAATATATCCAAATAAAAACAATAAAGACACTTGTTACCGAAAGCAAAATATTGATCATCCATAAACTGCGCAAAGCCGCTTTTTTAAATTTACTTAATCGCGCCAGCAAATCGGTTAGGTCTGGCTGACTTACGGATTGTTTTTTCCATAAATCTTTAAAATCTATATTGTTATCGTTGTTCATTTTCTTTAAATTTTTGAGTCAGTTTTTCTTTTATTCTATGGATTTTCACTCTAACATTGGCTTCAGAAAGTCCGACAATTTTTGCAATTTCATTTTGTTTGATGTCTTCCAATTCTAATGAAATAATAATACGATCGGTTTCGGGAAGCTCAGCAATACATTTATACAAGAATTGAATCTGAGGTTCTATAGAATGTTGTTTTTCTTCTGAAAGATGAATAGGAAGTTCTGATTTTGGGAAACGTTTTTGTTTTTCAATTTGTCTCAAACAATTATTAGAAGCAATTCTAAAAATCCAAGTCCCAATTGCCGACTCGTTTCTAAAAGTTTCCAGCTTTTGCCAAACAATTATAAAAGTTTCCTGAGTCAAATCCTGAGCGGTATCATAATCATTCACGAAACCCATGCAGAGCCTGAAAATTCGATCCCAATACATTTTGTAGATTTGTTCAAATTCCATTCTTTCTATTTTAAAAAAGTGCTTAATTGCTCTAAGTACCAAGCTGTATCATCGTACATAATAAAATGCAGGCCATTTGTAGCGTACTGAAAATTGGCCGTTTTCAAATTTTTATACTGATCTTCTATAGCTGGTTTTAAATTTATAAAATAAGATTCTAATAAAATTAAAGCGGGGCATTTTATCTGTGCAATTCTTTCTCTTAAATCAATATTGTAAAAGTCACAATACATTTGCCCAAAAGTTGTTCTATCCGATTTTACACTCCAATCTACAACCATATCCAGCTTAGATGCATCAGCCAAAAGTCTTGGCATTGTCTTTTTCTGCATATCGTAAAACTGATCATTGGTCATTCCTGTCATCTGATTTACAGTCGAAGAACAATCGTTATTCATTTTTGATTTAAAAGCAGGATCACTTAACGCCGCCAAACAAGGAAGCGCATCTACTACCACGATTTTACTAATCAAATCTGGATAATCTGCTGCAATGGCAAGCGCAAGTCCGCCTCCCATACTATGGCCAATTAAAATTGGTTTTTCAATATTATTTTCTTTGATATAATTGGCAATTCCATTCTTCCAGTTTTCGAACGAAGCATTCGGCTGTGGTTTTCTTCCCGCAAAACCAGCCATTGTAAGGGTATAACAGGTAAATTGATTTTCGAATGTAGCCCTAGTTTCATTCCAAACATCTCCAGACGATGCAAAACCAGGAATAAATATAATAGACTGATCTCCATTTCCGGTTTTTAAAACTTCAAACGGAAATTGTTTCGTTTGCGCAAAAACATTTAAACATAATGCTGAGAATAAGAATGCGATAATTAAGATGATATACTTTTTCATTTTTAATAGTTTTAAGTTGTTAATTAAATCGGATCCATGCTTTTGATACGACAACTATTAAAATGTTACAACGAAAATGAAAATTTCAATAAAAAAAATCCAAATTCCAATGTTGGTGTGGGTTTTTAACCGCGAAGAGCGCGAAGATTTACGCAAAGAACGCGAGTTTTTTTGCTCGCAAAGACGCGAAGTCGCGAAGTTTTTTTCCCAATCTTGTCATCCTGAGGAACGAAGGATCACACAAGATACTCCGTAAACTGAATCGCCAATCTTTGTCGAGTTTCGCGTGCGATCCTTCGTTCCTCAGGATGACAAACTCTACGCATTGTCAGTCTGAGCGAAGTCGAAGACCACGCAAGAAGCTCCGTAAAGAAAATCGCCAATCATTGTAGAGTTACTTATGCGGTCTTCGACTTCGCTCAGACTGACAAAACAAGACGAAAAAAAAATCCCAAACCCCAATCGTAAAATTGGAATTTGGAATTTTTCATATTGGAATTTAAAATTAACCTACAAGGTTGATGATTTTTCCAGGAACAATAATCACTTTATTTGGCGTTTTTCCGTCTAAGTGTTTTTGTGTTCTTTCGTCTTTCATTACGATTTCTTCGATTTGTTCTTTGGTTAAATCCAAAGGCAATTCGATGGTGAAACGCATTTTTCCGTTGAAAGAAACTGGATATTCTTTATTGGTTTCAATTAAATGTTTCTCATCAAAAATCGGGAACGCAACTTCAGAAATCGAAGTTGTATGTCCTAATTGCGACCATAATTCTTCTGCAATATGAGGTGCGTATGGTGAAACCAAAATTGCTAACGGTTCTAAAATCGCTCTTGAATGACAGTTTTGAGAAGACAATTCGTTTACACAAATCATAAATTGAGAAACCGAAGTGTTGAAAGAGAAATTCTCGATATCTTCTGCTACTTTTTTGATCGTTTTATGTAATGATTTCAAGTTGTCTTTTGTTGGTTCGTCGTTGTTTACGATTAAACCGTTATCATCAAAATACAATCTCCACAATTTTTTCAAGAAGCCAAATACTCCAGAAATACCAGCAGTATTCCAAGGTTTTGCTTGCTCTAACGGACCTAAGAACATTTCGTATAAACGTAATGTATCAGCTCCATATTCAGCACAAATATCATCTGGAGTTACCACATTATAGTATGACTTAGACATTTTTTCTACTTCACGACCTACAATGTATTTTCCGTTTTCATCAAAAATAAATTCTGCTGTATTGAAATCTTCTCTCCAAGCTTTGAACTTTTCGATATTTAATTCATCTGAAGAATTAACAAAATGAACATCAACACGAATTGGCTGTACATTTTGACCTTCAATTTTATTTTTAGACACAAAAGTATTTGTACCTTCTAATCTGTAAACATAAGCTGTAGTCCCTAAAATCATTCCCTGATTAATCAGTTTTTTGAATGGCTCTTCGGTCGGAGCAAAACCTTTGTCTTTTAAGAATTTGTTCCAGAAACGAGAATACAACAAGTGACCTGTTGCGTGCTCACTTCCTCCAATATATAAATCTACATTTTCCCAGTAAGCTAAAGCTTCTTTGCTTGCAAATTCATTTTCATTGTGCGCATCCATATAACGCATCCAATACCATGAACTTCCTGCCCATCCTGGCATAGTGTTCAATTCTAAAGGAAAAATCGAAACATTATCAACTAAATCTGTATTAACAACTTTGTTTTGTTTTGTATCCCAAGCCCAAACTGCCGCGTTTCCTAATGGAGGCAAACCGTCTTCTGTTGGTAAATATTTCTCTACTTCTGGCAAAATAATTGGCAAATGCTGTGTATCGATCATTTTAGGCAATCCATTCACATAATAAACTGGGAACGGTTCACCCCAATAACGCTGACGAGAGAAAACAGCATCACGCAAACGGTAATTTGTTTTTCCTTTTCCTTGTCCGATTTCTTCTAACTTATAAATCGCTTTTGCTGTCGCGTCTTTGTAATTTAATCCGTTTAAGAAATCAGAAGCTGCGATTTCAACATTGTCTTTAGATCCATAAGCCGCTTCAGAAATATCAACATTCGCGAAGATATTTTTGATTTCCTGCATTCCATTCCGACCTTTAAAGAAATTAGCGAAAGCATAATCTCTTTCGTCTCCGCAAGGAACTGCCATTACAGCACCAGTTCCATAGCCTGCCAAAACATAATCACCAATCCAAACCGGAATAGCTTCTTTTGTAAACGGATGCTCCGCATAAGCTCCAGTAAATACTCCTGAAATGGTTTTTACATCGGCCATACGCTCACGCTCCGAACGTTTTGCTGTTTTTTCGATATACGCTTCAACAGCTTCTTTTTGTTCTGGAGTTGTAATTTTAGCAACCAAATCATGTTCTGGCGCCAAAGTCATAAAAGTAACTCCAAAAATAGTATCAGGACGAGTAGTGAAAACTTCGATTACTTCATCATGATTTTTCACATTAAAAGTCACCAAAGCCCCAACCGATTTCCCGATCCAGTTTCTTTGAGATTCTTTAATTGACTCGCTCCAGTCAATATCATTTAAACCTTGAAGTAAGCGTTCGGCATAAGCAGAAATTCGCATACTCCATTGTGTCATTTTTTTTCTTATAACAGGAAAGCCACCACGTTCCGAAACTCCGTTTACAATTTCGTCATTTGCTAAAACAGTTCCTAAGCCTGGACACCAGTTTACTTCTGTTTCTGCCAAATACGTCATTCTGTATTGCAACAAGATTTTCTCTTTTTGATCTTCAGAATAAGATTTCCATTCGTCAGCAGTAAAAATAGCAACGTTATCATCACAAACCGCCTCAACCAATGCATTTCCGCTTTCTTCAAAAACAGTTACAAGCTCAGAAATATCAAAAGCTTGACCTTGTTTTCTGCAATACCAAGAGTTGAACAATTGAATAAAAATCCATTGTGTATGCTTGTAATAATCAGGGTTTGATGTACGCACTTCACGCGCCCAGTCAAATGAGAATCCGATTTTATCTAATTGTTTTCTGTAACCTGCAATTTGTTTTCCTTCTTTGTCTACTCCTCCGTCAATATTTACGCGAGTTGTATCTTCTGGACGCTGTCCGGTCTGAATCGCATATTGTTCTGCTGGCAATCCGAAACTATCGTATCCCATTGGGTGCAAAACATTGAAACCTTGATGTCTTTTGAAACGAGAATATACATCTGAAGCTATATAACCCAGCGGGTGCCCAACATGCAGTCCTGCTCCAGATGGATAAGGAAACATATCGAGAACATAGTGTTTCGTTTTTTCAGAGTTATTCTTTGCTGCAAAAGTTTGATTTTCTGCCCAATATTTTTGCCATTTGGCTTCAATTTCGTTTGGATTGTACTTCATTTCTAAGTGACTAAGATTCTAAGTTACTAAGGTTCTAAGCTTTTCACTAAATTAATTAAGCCGCAAATTTACATTTATTGCGGATTGTAGCAAAGCTATTTCACTGACAAACAAATAAAATAACAAAATACTTATTTTTAATTACGTAAAAATACTTATGTTTGCATTTTTATACTTAGAAAATATATTACGTTGACAGAATATTTTTATCAGAAAAGAATTATTTTTGAATAGCATTTAAAAAATTAAAATGGCCGACAGTAAAAAATACAATGTTGAAGTCCGTGTTTGGATCGAGGAAGCTGAAGGCGCATTTCTTGGAATTGGTAAAATCTGGCTTCTTGAAAACATCAAGAAAACGGGATCGATTACCAATGCTGCAAAAGAAATGAAGATGGCATATCGTCAAGCTTGGCAATTGGTCGAAGAAATGAATCAGCGTGCTGAAAGTCCATTAGTTGAAAAACTTCTTGGAGGAAAAGGCGGCGGAGGTGCAAGATTAACCGATGCTGGAGAAAGAGCCATTACTATTTTTTATGAAGTTGAAAAACGTATTAAAGAGTTTGCTCAAAAAGAAACTCAGAATTTGAAGTTTTAAAAACAAATATTTAAACACATAGAAACATAGCTTTAGCAATCGTAAAAAGGCGTTTCTCTTAATTCAAATACACATAGCAAATCTATGTTTTAGAAACTAGTTTCTTTTTTACAATCTTTTTGAGGATAAAAAAACCTATGTTTCTATGTGTTTAAAAAAATAACCAACCAAACCGACTTTTTTTTTAACCATCAGTATTCATTTTAAAACATACTGAATTTAACCGCCAAAACCCATGAACCAAAAACTGTATTTATTCTTTGTTTTTATAAGCCTGAAAAGTTTTTCTCAAGTCCAAAATTCGAAAACGCAAGACAGCATTAAAAAAGAAGAACTAAATGAAATCGTGATTACTGCATCTCGCCGTTCTGAAAAATTAATGCATTCTCCCATAAGTATTGAGCAGTTAAAATCGGCGGAAGCGAAAGCAATGGGATCGCCAAGTATTTATGAAGCATTAGAAAATGTAAAAGGCGTTCAGATTATTACGCCAAGTCTAGGTTTTAAAGTCATCAATACAAGAGGTTTTGCCAATTCTACCAATGTAAGATTTGCCCAATTGGTAGACGGAATCGACAATCAGGCTCCACACTTGGGCGCTCCAATTGCAAATGCGCTAGGTGCAAATGATTTGGATATTGATAAAATCGAAATCATTCCCGGAACGGCTGCCGCTTTGTATGGAATGAATGCGATTAATGGTTTAGCCAATATTCAAACCAAAAATCCTTTTGAATATCAGGGAATCGCTATACAGCAATTGACTGGCGTAAATCATGTCGGGAATATTGATCGGTTTTCACCGAAAGTATATTCTCAGTTTAATTTAAGAATCGCAAAAGCTTTCAATGAAAAATGGGCGCTTAAAATCAATGCTTCAACAACAGGTGGAACAGATTGGGTTGCCGATGACAGAACCGATTTGGCTCCAAATGCCAATGCTTCAACAGGTTTGTTTGGTGCAGATAATCCAGCGTATGACGAAGTGAACGGTTACGGAAATGAATCGGCGAACAGAAAAACATTAAACTTAAATGGCAAAAATTATGTTGTTGCCCGAACAGGTTATCGAGAAACAGACATTTCTGATTACGAAATAAAAAATTACAAAGCTGATTTCGGATTGTATTTTAGACCAAAAAAAGATCATGAACTTTCTGTGACTTACAAAACAGCTTTAATCAATACGATTTATCAGCGTTCAAATAGATTTAGATTAGACAATTATACTTTAAATCAATTTTCTGCCGATTATCACACCCCTATTTTTCAGGTAAAAGCATACGCAACAACCGAAAATACTGGCGATTCATACAATATGCGTTCGTTGGCAGAAAATATGGATCGCGCTTATAAATCGGATGATAAATGGTTTGCTGATTATGGTATGGCTTATAAAAATGCTGTTGCAAGCGGAGCAAGCGTTGCCGACGCACACAGAATTGCCAGAACGCAATCTGATGTAGAAAGATTTTTGCCCGGAACTGAAGCTTACGAACAAAAGAAAAACGAATTGATCGATATTAACAATTGGGATATTGGCGCGGCTCTGAGAGTAAAATCGACTTTAGCACATGGCGAAGGATTGGTTAATTGGGATAAAGCTTTTGTTTCATTTTTCGAAAAAATTGATGCGAAACTTTTGAGCGGTGTCGATTACAGAAATTACACTATAGTTCCCGACGGAAATTATTTCATCAATCCCGTTCATGCTGATGAAAATCTGACGTATCAAAAAACCGGCGCTTTCACACAAGTGACAAAAGATTTTTTTTCAGATAAATTACGTTTGAGTGCAACTGTTAGAATGGATAAAGCTGATTATTTTGATGCGAAATTTACGCCGCAGTTTACCGCAGTTTATTCTCCAAAAGAAACCATCAATTTTAGAGCTTCTTACCAAAACGGGTATCGATTCCCCAGTATTTTTGAAGGATTTTCGAATGTAAATTCAGGCGGTGTAAAACGTGTTGGCGGATTACGAATTATGTCTGATGGCGTTTTTGAAAACTCTTATACAAAAGCTTCAATCGATAAATTTCAAGCACAGGTAAATACCGATGTAAACACAAATGGTTTGACGCAGGCACAGGCGATCGAAAAAAATAAAAATACGATTCAGAAAAATCCTTATACATATCTGGAACCAGAATTTGTAAAATCGTTTGAAGTTGGTTTTAGAGGATTGGCATTAAACAGAAATCTTTTTATTGACGCCGATTTCTATTACAACTCTTATAAAAATTTCATCGCTCAGGTAGAAGCCAGTATTCCGAATACGACAGATCCAAATTTGATTCCGACTGCTTTATATTCTAAAAACACTCAAAATCGCTACAGACTTTGGACCAATTCTAAAAGTAAAATTTACAATTATGGAGGAAGCTTAGGTTTGAAATACCGTTTTGATAATACTTTCAGCGCGCTTACCAATTTAACTTATACCAAACTAGACAGAACAGATGATAAAGATGGTTTAGAAGACGGTTTCAATACACCCGAATTTAATGTAAACGGAACTTTGATTGCTCAAAATATCTGGAAAAATCTCGGAGCGAGTGTTACCGCACGTTATCAAAATAATTTTGATTATGTTTCTTTTCTAGTCAGCGGAACCGTTCCTGCATATTGGTCAATGGATGCTCAGGTAAATTATGCTTTCAAAAAAGGAATTTCGGCAAAATTGGGCGGAACAAATATTTTGAACAAACCCTACTCTTCAATTCTCGGCGGCCCATCAATTGGCGGATTATATTATTTGTCATTGGTTTGGGAAAGCAGTAAAATTTAAATCACAACTCTTATGAAAACACAAAATTACATTCTCGTTCTTTTAATTGCATTTTCATGCTCCATGTGCAATTCATCTAAAAAAGAAGAAAAAATTTCAACTGAAAAAACTTCTGAAACTAAAAAACATGAACATGGAACGCTTACGGCAGAAGACAGCTTGAAATTAGTCAATCATCAAATTGAAGTAAAGGGCGAAGTTGAATTTCCGCTACATTTAACAGTCGATTCTCTAAAAAAAATGAAAGTTGTTACCCTTGACAATTTTAAAATTACTGGGAAAAATGGAGAAGTAAAAAGAGAAATTAAAGCTTGCAAAGGCGTTCTTTTAAAAGATATTCTCGAAAAAGCCAAAATCAAGCAGGAAGATCATAAAGACCGAAACTTCTATATTGTAGCTAGAGCTTCAGATGATTATAAAGCAACTTTTTCATGGGCAGAACTTTTCAATAATCCGACGGGAGAAAATGCCTATATTCTTTTTGAAGAAAATGGAAAACCAGTTAAAAACGGCAAAATGATCGCAATTTGTAAAAATGATATTAGAACAGGACCACGCCATGTTTATTGGCTAAAAAGTATCGAAGTTTATAAGGTTAAGTAAAGATTCTGAGATTCTGAGATGCTAAGCTACTAAGTTTTTTTGCTCGCAAAGTCGCGGAGTCGCAAAGTTTTTGTTCAATTAATTTTAAATATCTGCTTGTCAAATATAGCCCGTGGTTTTAACCACGGGAAACGTTTTTATATATTTTTCGTCCCGTGATCGAATCCACTGAAATACGGATCGTGCCCATGATTGTGTCCCCGTGGTTGAAACCACGGGCTATATTTGAAAAACAATACGTGCAAAATGCAAAGCTTTATTTTTTTGCCACAGATTAAAGGACTTACACAGATTTTAAAAATCATTTCAATCCTTTTAATCTGTGGCTATACTTTTTACTTTGCGAACCTTGCAAAAGGCTTTACGCAATTTTCTGCCATAGATTAAGGATTTACAAAGATTTAAAAAATCATTTGAATCTTTTTAATCTGTGGCTATAGTTTCTACTTTGCGACTCTGCGACTTTGCGAGATTAAATAAGCTTTGTTTAGAAACTTCACACAAAACCTTGCACACTTTGGGATTAAATAAAAACTTTATTCAAGATTTAAATTGTACTTTTAAGTATAAAAGTTTGTTATTAACTTTAAATAAAGAAATTCTTTATTATTTTTACCACATAATTTAAGCAGACTATGAGTTCTAACTTTGATAAATTTCAAAAACGCAGGTTAATTTCCTCTTATTTTTCGGTAGTATTAAGTGTATTCTTGGTTTTATTCCTTTTGGGAGTACTAGGATTATTCATTATTAATTCAAAACAGTTGGCGGACGATTTTAAAGAAAAAATCGCCATGACGGTTTTCTTTAAAAATGAAGCAAACGACAGTGTTATCAAAGCATTTAATACGGAACTTAAAAGAGCTCCTTTTGCGAGATCTTTTGTTTATGTAACCAAAGAAAAAGCGGCAAAAGACCATACTGACATCATTGGAGAAGACTTTTTAACCTTTTTGGGAGAAAATCCGTTATTGAATTCATACGATATTCACTTAAAAGCAGATTACGTAGAAAGAGACAGCATTGTTAAGATTGAAAGCAACTTTCGCAAAAATGCTATGATTTCAGATATTGTTTACGACAAACAATTGGTAAATCTGGTAAATGACAACATCAGAAAAGTAAGTATGTGGATTTTGATTATCAGCGGTTTCTTAACTGTAATTGCTGTTTTATTAATCAACAGTTCGCTACGTTTATCTATACATTCAAATCGTTTTATTATCAAAACCATGCAGATGGTTGGCGCTACAAAAGCGTTTATCCGTAAACCATTTGTAATGCGAAGTGTAAAACTTGGAATGCTTGGTGCTGGTCTTGCCATTATTGCTTTGATCGCACTGTTGCTTTATGTCGATACAAATTTCCCTGGTTTAGGAATTCTAGAAGACAAAGCTCTAACCGGTTTAGTCTTGGTTGCCGTTTTCGGATTAGGAGTTCTAATTACTTGGGTAAGCACACATTTCGCAACACAGCGTTTCTTGAATTTAAGAACTGACGATCTTTATTAATTTTTGATTTTAGATTGCAGACTGTAGATTTTAGATTATAACGCCTTCGCTTTTGCTCAGGCTACAAATAAACAAACTTAGCTTTGCTGGTTTAACAAAAGATAAAAATGAAAAACAACAATAATAAAGAAGAACAACAAGTTCAAAAACAAGAATTCCTTTTTGACAGCATCAATTATAAAATTTTATTGATTGGTATTGCTGTAATTGCGCTAGGATTTATTTTAATGTCTGGCGGAGGAAGTAAAGATCCAAATGTTTTTAACGAAGATATTTTTAACTTTAGACGTATTCGTTTAGCACCGACAACTGTTTTAATCGGTTTCGGAATCACGATTTATTCTATATTCAAAAAATCAAAATAGACTTTCTTAGACAGCTTAGACTTCTTAGATCTTTAGATTATTAAATTAATCTTTTTAAATCTAAAAAGTCTAAGAAGTCTAAAAATCTAATAATCTAAACTAAATGAATACACTACAAGCTATTGTTCTTGCTATTATTGAAGGAATTACAGAGTTTTTGCCTGTTTCTTCTACAGGTCACATGATTATTGCCTCTTCTTTTTTTGGAATCGCTCATGACGATTTCACTAAACTTTTTACTATTGTAATTCAGCTTGGCGCGATACTTTCTGTTGTTATTTTATACTTCAAACGTTTCTTTCAAACTTTTGATTTTTACTTTAAACTTCTTGTTGCTTTTATTCCAGCAGTTGTTTTAGGATTATTATTAAGCGATTTTATTGATGGCTTATTAGAAAATCCGGTAACTGTCGCCATTTCACTTTTAATCGGTGGAATTATTTTATTGAAAGTAGACGAATGGTTTAACAATCCAAATACAGCTGAAACCTCTCAAGAAATCAGTTATTTACAAGCTTTCAAAATCGGATTGTTTCAATGTATTGCTATGATTCCTGGAGTTTCTCGAAGCGGAGCTAGTATTGTTGGGGGAATGTCTCAAAAATTATCAAGAACGACAGCTGCAGAATTTTCATTTTTCTTAGCCGTTCCTACTATGTTGGGAGCAACTGCAAAAAAATGCTACGATTATTACAAAGCTGGTTTTGAATTATCTCACGATCAAGTAAACATGTTGGTTATTGGGAATATTGTTGCTTTTGCTGTAGCATTATTGGCAATTAAAACTTTCATCGGATTTTTAACTAAAAACGGATTTAAAGTTTTTGGTTACTACCGAATCATTGCCGGAATCATTTTATTATTGATTCACTTTTTCATTCATCCGCTTACGATTATATAATGACACCTGAAGAATATTTAGAAGGACAAGTTTTATTGATTGACAAACCATTAAAATGGAGTTCATTTCAAGCTGTTAATAAATTAAAATACCTTTTAATTAATAAAGTTGGACTTCCAAAAAAGTTCAAAATTGGTCACGCAGGAACTTTAGATCCTTTAGCGACGGGACTTTTATTAATCTGCACCGGAAAATTCACTAAAAGAATTTCAGAACTTCAAGGTCAGGCAAAAGAATATACAGGTACTTTTTATATAGGTGCCACTACTCCATCTTACGATTTAGAAACGGAAATAGATCAGACATTTCCAACCGATCATATCGATGAAGCTTTGATTCATGAAACGGTAAAACAATTTTTGGGCGAAATCGATCAGAAACCGCCTATTTTCTCAGCTATTAAAAAAGACGGCGTTCGTTTGTACGAACATGCTCGCGCAGGAGAATCTATCGAAATTGAAAGCAGAAAAACTACGATTCACGAATTTGAAATTACAAGAATTGCATTGCCTGAAATAGATTTTAGAGTAGTTTGCTCTAAAGGAACTTACATTCGCTCTCTGGCTTATGATTTTGGAAAAGCCATGAATTCAGGTTCGCATTTAACTGTTTTACGCCGAACTAAAATTGGCGATTACGACGTAAAAAATGCAATTGATATTACTTTATTTGAAGAAAGCTTTAAATAATTAAAACAAAAAAAGCACATTACAATTTGAAAAGTAATGTGCCAAGCTCCTAAAAACAAGTAAAATTATTTCATACTTATTTCTGTTTAATAGTGAGGCACATTCTTTCCTCCAAATAGAAATTTAGAAAAGAAATCATAAAACCTTTCGAATAACTTTTTCATAATAGTGTATTTAATTGTTGGACAATAAATAAAACACCAATAAAAAGAGTAAATCTGAAAGTTATAATAGAAGTGGGTTACTTTCACTAAGTTACAAAAATCTTTTGAAGTCAAAAAGACTTTAAGATAATTTTATTAACTAAATCATCTGCTTATCAACACATTAATCCGATTAAAGGCGATTATATTTGATATTTTCCATGATTTCAACCAATTCTTCCTGAACCGAAATTCCTTTATCTGCTAAATACCATAACTGTAAATCGGTTTTAATTTTTTCGTCAATAGCGCCAACTTCTCTTTTATGTTTGGCCATTAATTCGGTTGCTCCTTTTGGTCTTGGCCCCCAATCTGCACGTACAATTCCGGCTTCTTTGCAAATAACGATTACTTTAGGAATTGCTCTTCCGCCATTGGTTAGATAATGGTTCATCAAATCGTCATTTTCATCGCGAAATGCAATTCTCAAATCAATCTTTTTATGAGAAACCAAGGCCATTTTATTTAAAACTGGAAGAATCTGGGCTGCATCTCCGCACCAACCTTCCGAAAGAACCAGCCAGATATAATGATTGTCTAAATTTTGAAGCTTCTCTGCAATCGAATCTGAAATAGTTATCGTTTTGTCTAGCCTATTCATTCTGGCTTCATTCAACTTGGAATAATTGGTAAGACTTTCAGATTGTTCATTTCCTGTAGATTTTCCTTCAGTCAATAAATCGGTTACTATTTTTCTATATTCAGCATAAGAATGACTATTGAATAATGATTTGGCTACGATGCTTTTCATATTTTTTTATTTTTAGGTTACAATAAAAATACGAATTTTTGAAATGACTTAGAAATGACATTTGTCACATTATTGATAATTTTACCACGAAGCTGACTTATCCAAATACTTTTTTGCTTCTGACTTTATCCAACCTTTTTCAGAATTTATGATGGTTTTCATTTTTTCTTCAAAACCTTTAATCTTCAATTTTCTTAAAGAAATTCTAAATGATTCATAACATTTTTTCAAGTTCAGAAAGAAAAGTTTTTGCTTCACTCAACAATTCTTCATCACTTTCTTTATTTATATAAGATTTTAAAACTTTTATTGTTTCTGGAAATTCAAACATACTTAGGCTTATTAAAGCTGCTGATTTTAAATCAAATTCATCTTCAGGAGATAAATTATTTTCATACAATAATTTTTCCAATGAATAGACAAGCTCCAAACATGGATAATTAGCTGAGATCATTGCGCACCAATAACGCACACTAAAATATTCACTTTTTAATCCATCAATCAAATCATCCAAAATATCTTCAATCGAAAATTGAAGAATTACACTATCTACCAATTGATAAACTCCAAATCCATCTAGATATCCAAAAGAATTCAAAAACAACTTAATGCACTTCTTGTCCTTTACTCTCATAAAGTATTCTCTAATTTCGTTATAAGTCGCTATTAATTCTTCCGATAAATCTTCATCATCAGGCATTGGTTGATGCTTTTGCAAAAAATCCAAAGCAAATTTTGTATCCATTACCATTTTAAAAACTTAAATATATTTTCCTACAAAATTAAAAAATTTAATTAATTGACGCTTCTCAAAATAATTTTGCAAACATTATTTTTAAAAATCAGAATATGTCTATATTTGCACAAATTAACGCAACACACACATGAAATATAAAAGAATTCTTCTTAAACTTAGCGGCGAGGCCTTAATGGGTGATTTACAATACGGTATAGACCCGAAAAGATTAGCCGAATATGCAGATGAAATCAAGCAGATTCACGCAAAAGGAGTAGAAATTGCTATTGTTATTGGAGGAGGAAATATTTTTAGAGGCGTTGCCGGAGCAAGTGCTGGAATGGATAGAGTACAAGGCGATTACATGGGAATGCTTGCGACTGTTATTAACGGAATGGCTTTGCAGGGCGCTCTTGAAGATAAAGGAATGAAAACGCGTTTGCAGACTGCTTTGAAAATGGAATCTATTGCAGAACCATATATTAAAAGAAGAGCAGATCGCCACCTTGAAAAAGGCAGAATTGTAATTTTTGGTGCCGGAACTGGAAATCCATATTTTACAACCGATACAGCTGCTGTTTTAAGAGGTATCGAAATCAATGCTGATGTTATCCTTAAAGGTACTCGTGTTGATGGTGTTTACGATTCTGATCCAGAAAAAAATGCTTCTGCAGTAAAATTTGATTTTATCTCATTTGATGATGTAATCAAAAAAGGATTAAATGTAATGGACACAACTGCATTTACATTAAGCCAAGAAAACAAACTTCCAATCGTTGTTTTTGATATGAACAAAATCGGAAACCTATTGAAAATTTGCGAAGGCGAAAACATTGGAACTGTAGTAAATATATAGTCATCAGCAACAGTTTTACAGTCGCGCAAGACTTTAACTGAAAACTGAGAATGAAAACTGAAAACTAAAAAAAAAATGACTGAAGAAATAGACTTTATTTTAGAAAGTACTGAGGAATCAATGAACGGTACTATTGCACACTTAGAGAAAGAATTTCTTAATATTCGTGCAGGGAAAGCTTCTCCAGCTATGCTTGGAGGTGTTTTTGTAGATTATTACGGATCTGCAACTCCGCTTTCTCAAGTATCTAAAATTAGTGTTCCAGATGCTAGAACAATTACATTACAGCCATTTGAAAAAAATATGCTGCAAGCAATTGAAAAAGCAATCTTGATCGCTAACATTGGTTTTAACCCAATGAATAATGGAGATATGATCATCATTAGCGTACCACCATTAACAGAAGAGCGTCGTCGCGATTTAGCGAAACAAGCAAAATCTGAAGCTGAAGATGCTAAAATTGGTATTCGTAACTCTCGTAAAGATGCTAATACTGATATTAAAAAGTTAGAAAAAGAAGGAACTTCTGAAGACATCTGTAAATCTGCAGAAGAAGAAGTTCAAAACTTAACAAACTCTTACATCAAAAAAATTGATGAGTTATTGGCTGCAAAAGAAGCTGAAATCATGAAAGTATAATCTTGAGATTGAGATAAAATAAAAAATCCGTTTGGTTTATTGTACCAGACGGATTTTTTTATTGCTATTTTTGCATACGAAAATTATTTTTTTTTCGTTTTTGAAACTATATCATTCTGTATGAAGCTATTTTGTTTTTTGACTTTGTTTTTTACGCTTACCCTTCAAGCGCAAATTCAAATAAACGGAATCGTAACCGATTCAAACAACAAACCTCTTCCGTTTGCCACCATTACCACCTCAGAAAGCAATAACACTATTACAGATGTTGATGGAAAATTTATTTTTAAAATTAGCAGTTCGGCTACATCGCTTACGGTTTCTTATGTAGGTTTCCAAACTAAGACTATTGCGTTAATCAATAACAAAACCTTTTATTCGGTAGCGCTTTTACAGCAGACAGATGATCTAAAAGAAGTTGTTGTTTCTAATGAAAACCCTGCGCTTACCATTATTAAAAAAGTTATTGCCAATAAAGCGAAAAACGATCCGCAGAAAAAACTCAATAATTTTGAGTATAAAACCTATAACAAACTTATTGTTACTGCTAATCCGGATTCGATTGATGGACGTATCGATACTTCGGCGGCATATAAAGACTTAAGTAAAAAAGTTATCAATATCGATTCTTCCGATTATAAGTTTAAAGAAATTGTAAGCAAACAGCATTTGTTTCAGACCGAGAAAGTTTCTCAATATCAGTTTGGAGACCACAAGCTCAAAGAAACCGTTTTGGGAACCAAAATTGCAGGTTTCAAACAGCCTATTTATGAAGTTCTGGCCTTCAACCTTCAATCTATCTCAATTTACGATTC
The DNA here is from genome assembly GCF_023656565.1 of Flavobacterium tyrosinilyticum. Classification (GTDB taxonomy): domain Bacteria; phylum Bacteroidota; class Bacteroidia; order Flavobacteriales; family Flavobacteriaceae; genus Flavobacterium; species Flavobacterium tyrosinilyticum. The sequence continues at coordinate 1,644,538 of NZ_JAMOKG010000001.1, read as the reverse complement.
TAAGTACGAATTATTTGAAACCAAATATGAAAATCCGATTTCGAAAAATGCACCTTCTAACTACAATTATAAACTCTTAGACACTGTTGGCATTAAAGGTCGTGACGCGTATATGATCTATTTTAAAAATAAATCAAAACACAGAACTTCTGGATTAGAAGGGGTTTTATATATTGATAAAGAAAATTACGCTGTCGCGAAAGCTGTAATGCGTATTAAGGGTGTTTTGGATATTAGTGGAATTCACGAATTTGAATATATTCCGAAAGAGAAAATATGGTTTCAAAGCAACACCACTTTTAAAATCGTAAAAGGTAAAAATGATGATGATATTCGAATTTTGGGCGGTACAATTCAATTTGACGGAGATGTTGAAGAGAATTTCGAACCCAGAAAAAAAGTGGCTTCAGATTTTACCTATCTCCTTTCTGAAAGTAATAGTTTTGACATTCGTGTAAACACCGACAGTCCAATAAAAAACACTTCACTTTATATCGAAATTAAAGACGATGCGGCCAAAAAACCGGAAAGTTTCTGGCAAGCTTACCGAAAGGAAAATTTGGATTTAAAAAGCCAAAAAACTTATTTGCTATTAGATAGTCTTTCAATTCGAAATCGAATCGAAAAACGTTTAGGAATTGGCCGAAAAATCATTAATGGCTTCTACCCGATTGGCCCTGTCGATTTAGATTTGAAAAAAATCATAAGTTATAACAATTACGAAGGTTTTCGTCTTGGCGTTGGCGGAATTACAAACGATCGTTTATCTAAAAACTTCCGCCTAGAAGGCTACACCGCATACGGAACAAAAGATGGTGTTTTTAAATACAGTGTTGGAGGTGGCGTTTTATTAGACAAATACACCAATACTTGGTTTAATGGTTATTATACTGATGATGTGCGAGAAATTGCAAGTACCGTTTTTTCTGTTGATAAACGTGTTTTTAAAATTTACGATCCGCGTCCGATAAACATTAGTACATTTTATGAATATATAGGATGGCGTGCCAATGTTCAAACCAAATTTATTCCGAAAACTGAAGCCGTTTTGGAATTTTCGCGAAATTATATCGAGCCAAAATTTGATTATCTTTTTAATCTAAACGGGAATTTATATTCAAATTATATCATGACCACAGCAATGCTTTCGATTGTGTGGGCACCTTTCAGCAATTATATGCAGACTCCAACAGGAAGAACTGAAAGCGATAAAAAGTTTCCGAGATTTACTTTTCAATATACGCAGTCGTTACCAAATGTTTTTGAAAATGATTTTACTTTTAGCAAAATAGATTTTAAAGCCGAATACGAAAAACAGTATTTAAACCGCCAAAAAACAAGTTTGCTTTTACAGGCTGGTTATGCAATGGGAGATGTTCCTATTACACATTTATACAATACCTCTCCGAATAACTTAACGAAGGAAACCGTTATTCAGCGTATCACTTTTGCCGGAAGAAATGCTTTTGAAACCATGTATTTTAACGAGTTCTTCTCAAGCCAATATTTGATGTTTCAAATTAAGCACGGTTTTGACCGAATTAGAATTATGAGAAAAGTTCGCCCATCGTTAGTTTTAGTTACTAGAATGGCCTGGGGAAGTATGGAAAATCCAGAACAGCATGTTGGCCCAGAATATAAAACTTTGGATAAAGGTTATTTTGAATCAGGAATCGAATTGAACAGAATCTTTAAAGGTTTTGGTTTAGGCGGATTCTATAGATATGGACCAAATCAGTTATTGAAGTTTGAGGACAATATTGCGGTTAAGATTTCTTATGTTCTTGATCTTGGGCTTTAATTTAAAATTCATTTTTTCGCCACGAATTCACAAATTTATCTACTTAAACTTTGTGGAAATTTTACCGATGCATTTCACTAATTTCCGCTACTAATCTGCGCAAATCTGTGCAATTTATCGATAAATACAGCGTAAAGAAATTCAATAAAATTCGTGAATTCGTGGCTAAAAAAAATCCCAAACCCCAATAAGTAAAATTGGAATTTGGGTTTTTGTTTATTTAAATTCCCTACTTTGGAATTTTAAAACTATTTATGATTTCTAAATCAAAACTCGTTTTCCATAATTGCCTTATTCTGTCATTTTTATATCTCATTTAGACCGACGAAATTCGTCATAAGAACTACTATTGCAGTAGTTTATTCTACAAACAACACTCTTTTTACTATTTGTAAGATTAAATTATTCTGGATGAAAGAAATTAATAATGTCAAAAATTAAACAAAATGAATTTAGAAAAAATTGAAGAAGTACTTTCTGAAAACCTTGGTGAAGGATATAGAATAGTAAGAGAAAATGGAGATTTATCTCCTGCGATTGAATGGATTGATTGGGTTCAACAATCAGATGATGATGAAGATTATATAGTTAAAGTTAATTTTGAAGACGAAACAGAAGAAATTTTTAAGAAAGGAATACTGTTAAAACAAATATGGTACGAAGACGTATAATTTTGTATAAGCCGAAGTTACTACTGTGATCATCTTCAAGATAACAAATATTACTAAAAAACTTTGTCAAAGTTTGAAACTTTGACAAAGTTCTGCGTGCTCTAAAAAACAGAAAACTTCAGTAAGTTTTGTCATTTAGACCGAAGGGAGAAATCACACTAGAAATTCCGCAAAGAAAATTGTCAATCTTTGTCGAGCTACTAGTGTGATTTCTCCCTTCGGTCGAAATGACATACACAATAAAAAAATCCCAAACTCCAATAGTCAATTGAAATTTGGAATTTTGTTTTTTTTTTTAAATTCCCAACTTTGGAATTTGGAATTTAAAAAAATTGGAATTTAAAATTTTATGGCTTTAGAATCAAAACCGATGGCGAATTATTCAGCCAAATACTTTGAGATTCTATTAGTTTTTTCCAGCTATCTAAACTGATAATCATTAGATTTTGGCTTTCTAAAAATTCTTTCTTCAGTGTTCTGTCATTCATAATCATGATATGATTTGGCGCAATTTGTTCGATAGAACGAATTGTTTCCTGAATTTCTCTTGTATTTTTAACTTCTCCACCAGCATCTAAAACTGTAATCTGAGAACCATTATTATTAATTAGCTTTTTAGCATAATCAATTAAAAAAGCATCTTCTTTACTAAAAACGGGCATAAAAATCTGGTTTACTTCTTCTAGATTCTTATCGATAAAAATACCAACTGGCATTTTCGCTTTAGTAATAATATGTCGTGTTCTCTCATCGAACGGATTGTTTTCAAACAAACCTTCTTTTCCTGTGAACTTATCAATCAAACGATCTGGATTTACAATTCTGGTTGTAAATCCGAGAATTTTCCCCAACAAAGTTCCATCAAAAATAGATTGTCCTAAACCAACCAATAATAAATCATATTCTCCATGGTTTGCCGTATCAATAATATCTGAATCAATATCACTCGAAACTTTAAACAAGCTCTCTAAATTTTGATCTAACAATTGCGATTCTTCCACCACTGGCCCGATCATTTTTCGTTCATGTTCTTTAACATCAAAAGAATGTATTTCTGTACTTAAAGAAATATGCATGGCTGTTACAACCGAATTATCCGTTTGCTTTTTAACAAGGCTGTTGGCAATTTTGAGTAATTTTTTCCCTTTTTCTGGAGTAGCAAACGAAAGTAAAATCTTGTACTTACTTTTAGTCCCTATTTCCTCTGGAACGGCTGTGATTTTATCTTTAAAAATGAATCCAATAAAATCTAAAGCCGGGCCTGTCATAAAAGTAGTCACCAATGCCATAATTACCATCATAGTAAAGATTTCTGTTGACAATACCCCTAGATCGTAACCGATGTTTAAAACAACCAGCTCCATCAAACCTCTTGTATTCATCAGGGCTCCAATGGCTAAACTGTCTTTCCAGTTCTGTCCCATAAATTTCGCTGCCAAAGCACTCCCGAAGAATTTACCAACGACAGCAACCAAAATGATCAAACCAGTAAGTTTCCATAATTCAGGATCATTCAACAATCCGATTTGTGTACGCAAACCTGTGAAAACGAAAAACAATGGCAATAAAACAATGATGGCAACGTCTTCTACTTTTTCGATAAATATGTTTCTAAACTTATTGTTTTCTGGCATAATCGCTCCAGCCAAAAAAGCACCGAACAAAGCATGAATTCCAATTAACTCAGACGCATAAGCAGAAATTAAAAGTGTAATAAAGAAAATAGCAACAACTGGTTTATTTAAACTTTCTCTCGTCGCATTTAAATCTCCCACTCTTTTTAAGAAGGGACGAACAATTTTTAGCATGATGATCACATACAAAATCGCCATTCCGATTACATAAAGTGAACTCGAAAGCGAACCCGCTTTTACAATCGCAATAACAACTGCCAAAATACACCAAGCCGTAATATCGTCTGCAGCCGCGCAAGTAATAGCAATGGTTCCTAATCTTGTTTTCTGCATGCCACGTTCTTGAACTATTCTAGCCAAAACCGGGAAAGCGGTAATACTCATGGCGATTCCCATAAATAAACCGAAAGAAGAAAACTCAACTCCCAATGGAGCATACGTTTCATAAATAAAAAATGCCAATGATAAACCTAAAGCAAACGGAATTACAATACTGGCGTGACTGATTACAACTGCATCATGCGCTTTATTTTTTAGCACTTTCAAATCCAATTCCATTCCGATAACAAACATAAAAAGGATTAAACCGATTTGGCTTAAGAACTGTAGATTACCTAAAGATTCTTTTGGAAATAAAGCAGCCGAAAACTCTGGAAAATACATTCCGACCAAAGATGGTCCTAACACAATTCCTGCAATCATTTCACCAATTACAGACGGCTGTCCGATTTTTCTAAAAAACCATCCAAACAAACGGGCAACTAAAATGATGGTAACGATCTGCGCTAATAAAATAGCCAGAGGATGCTGCAGATTTTCGACCATCGAATGAAGAAAGTCTTTCCAATGATTACTTTCAACACTTTTCTTTACAATATTACGCCCGACTTCTAATGAAGCGCCTTTTGAAATTACCCAATATATTAGCGCTGTAAAACCACCAATAACTGTTATGTAGAATAGAGAGTTCTTAACGTTATTCATAAACTCGTTCTTTAGATTTAATTAACGCAAATATCAGCACTGTGAATTTAGTGAAAAAGTAATTCACTTGTTAATTTCAATCACATGTAACAAGTCAGGAAAAAATTGTAATAAGTTTTAGAAATGATTGTCATCCCAAGCCAAACCAATTATCGCAAATGGCTATAATTTCACCTTTCTCAAAAAATCAGCTCGATAAGTTTCGCTTAAGATTAGCGTTGTGTTTTTGCTGTTTTCTTCAACATGGTGCAACACAATTTCGTTATGATTAAAGAACTTAATTGCTTTTACTGCCACGATTTCTTTTTTATTAACTCGACAGAAATCAGCATCTGGCAATTCGTTTAAAAGGGTATCGAATTTTACATTTTTCAAATTCAAAAAACTTCCATCGGTAAGCAGTACCGTTTTGTCACGACTATCACTTGCAGCAGTTTTTATGTACTGAATTTTATTAAAATACAACAGCGTTTTTCCTTTGTCTGTATTGAGTTGAATGAATTTTTTATCTGAATTTGATTTCTCAAAACGCTCCAAAGCTTTTGTGACTGCTTTTTGCAAACGTTCCAATTTTACAGGTTTTGTAATATAGTCTACAGCATCGATATTAAATGCCTCGGCCGCGTATTCTTTATACGCAGTACAAAAAATCACCAATTTATCTTGCAGTTTTTCAGCCAGATGTAGCCCATCAATTCCGGGCATTTCAATATCCGAAATTAGCAGGTCAAAATCTAAATTAGGTATATCAGACAAAAGTTTTTCAGGATTATTGAATGTCTTCACGATCTCCAATTCGGGAATTTGTTCGCAAAGCATTTTTAGGTAAGTCAATCCTGGAAGTTCATCGTCCAGAAGCAAGCATTTCAGTTTTGTATTCAAGTAAATCAATTTTTAGATGGGCAATATAAACATCGTTTTCTATAAACCTATCGAGTTTGAAATTATTCTTATAAATAATGCGAAGACGGTGTTCGAGCGTTGTATGGCCAAAACCGCTTCGTTCTTTTTTCAGTACTTTTTTATCTGATATTTTATTGGAAACCGTCATAAAAAAAGCATTGTTTTTAAATTCAAAAACTACCGAAATAAAAGCGTCTGCACTTTGAAGATCGGCATGTTTGAATGCGTTTTCAATTAAATCAATCGAAATTAAAGGCGCTAGCAAAGGCTGTTCATATAATTTGTCTTCCTGATTAATATTGGTTTTAACCTTAAGTTCAAAAAGCGGACTGATTTTGATTTTGTTGATTTCTATTAAATTCAATGCAAAATCTATTTCTTCTTTAGCCGTTACAAATTTCTTTTTGCTTTCGTACAAAATATAATCCAGAACATTGGCCAATTTATCCAGAGCAAAATAAGTTTGATAAGCATGCGACTGAATCGAATTTAAGATATTCTTAAACAAATGCGGATTTAGTTTGGATTCTAAATTCTCCAACTGCAAATCGTTTACCTTAGATTCTAAAGCATAAAAACTTTTTTCAGCATCTTCTTTAGCTTTCTTCGTTTGCTTTAATTGATAAATCATAAAGCAAATAATAACAATTAAAAGCAAAAGAATGGTTAGAAAAATGAAAGTTGTAGTATTATTTTGTTGCATTGTTGCTGATCTATTTTTGAGTGCAAAATTACAATAACAGTATTTTTTACTGTAAAACGAATTGCAAATATGGCAAAAGCTAACGACTAATTGGCAAAAAGCAAGTAAATTATCCTGTTTTTAAAAATCTTGCATCTTGTGTTAACATAAAGTAAAATAGAATCGAATATTTATGATTTCGAGCACTTTTCACTACATTTGCATCCATTTTTAAAGATTTTATGAAAAACGCTATCCAAGTTGGATTTTGGGAAAAGTTAGCCCGAATCATACTTAAAAACCGAATTACGATTCTGGTTATACTTTCTGCTTTAACTATTTTCTTTGGTTATCAGTGGAAGAATCTTTCTATGACTTATACCGAAGCTAACCTGCTTCCAAAAGATCATATTGCAAATAAAGATTATCAAAAATTCTTAGACAAATTTGGCGAAGAAGGAAACTTAATCGTTATTGGTTTTAAAGATCCTAAATTCTTTACACCAAAAAATTATGCGGCTTGGACCGAATTAATGAACGGTTTGAAAAAAGCCAAAGAAGTTGATTTAGTAATTTCTTTAAATGATCTAAAGAAACTTGAAAAAGATACCGTAAACCAAAAATTTGTTTTAGCACCGTTTATTGACGAAAGTAAAGTATTGGATGCTGCTTATTTAAAAAGTGTTCAATACGATTTGTTTCACAATCTGCCTTTTTATGAAGGTTTGTTGTTTAACAAAGAAAGCGGAAGTGTTCGTTCTGCCATTTACATGAATAAAGCGCTGGTAAATACAGCCGAAAGAAAGGTATTTATCTTAAAAGATTTAGTTCCGAAAATCGATAAATTCGAAAAAGAAACGGGAATCGATCTTAAAGTTTCAGGAATGCCGTACATCCGTACAATCAATGCGGATAATATGAAAGGCGAAATCGGACTTTTCATTGGAGCGTCTTTATTGACCGTTTCTTTGATTTTCTTTTTCTTCTTCCGTTCGTTCAGAGCTACTTTTATTTCGATTTGCATTTTAATTGTCGGAGTAACTTGGTCGTTTGGAACACTTGGATTATTTGGTTATAAAATCACGATTTTAACAGCAATTATTCCGCCGCTGATTATCGTAATCGGAATTACAAACTGTATTTTCCTGATCAACAAATATCAGCAGGAGATCAAAATACACAACAATCAGGCAAAAGCTTTACAGCGTGTTATTTCAAAAATTGGGCATTCAACTTTCATGACCAACTTAACGGCTGCAATTGGTTTTGCAACCTTAATGATTACAGGAAACGAACTGCTTTTTGAGTTTGGATTGGTCACTTCTATCAACGTGATTTCTGTTTATACTTTGACACTTTTTATCGTGCCAATTATTTACAGTTTTATGCCATTACCAAAAGCAAAACACTTATATCATTTAGATAAAACTTATATTTCAACGCTTTTAAATACAGTTACAACTATCGTAAAAGGCAAAAAGACAATTGTTTATTGCATTTACGCTGTTCTGTTTCTTGTGAGTTTGAATGGAGTTAGACAAATGAAAGTTTCAGGAAGTTTGATTGGTGAAATGCCAAAAAGCGCTTCTTTCTTTAAAGATATTTTATTTTACGAAAAAGAATTCAACGGTGTAATGCCACTGGAAATCATGATTGACACCAAAAAGAAAAAAGGTGTTATGAAACCAGCGACCATTCGTAAAATGGATGAATTACAAAACACCATTTCTGAAATTCCTGAATTAGCAAAACCAGTTTCTGTTGTAAACTTGGTTAAATATGCAAAACAGGCTTTTTATAACGGAAATCCTGAATATTACCAACTACCAACTTCTCAGGAACAGACTTTTATTTTAGGTTATGCTAAAAATGCAACCAAAAACAGTAAAGAAAACTTAATGAAAGCTTATGTTGATTCTACTGGACAATATGCCAGAATCACAACTTTTATGAAAGATATTGGAACAGATGAAATGGCAAAAGTAGAAGGAAAATTGCGTAAAAAAATTGACGAAATTTTCCCTAAAGACCGTTATGAAGTTACGATTACAGGAAAAGCATTAGTTTTCCAGAAAGGAACAACTTATTTGGCGCATAACTTAATTGAGTCATTATTGTTTGCGATTTTAACTATTGCAATCTTAATGCTGTATTTATTCCGTTCGTTCAAAATGGTAGCAGCTTCTTTGATTACAAATATTTTACCGCTTTGCATCACTTCTGGATTAATGGGTTATTTTGGCATTCCGTTAAAACCTTCAACTATTTTGGTATTCAGTATCGCTTTTGGAATCTCGGTTGATAATGCTATTCAGTTTATGGCGAAATACAAAGATGAATTGACTCAAAATAAAGGAAAAGTAAAAAAATCTGTTTTCAGCGCTTTAAGAGAAACTGGAGTAAGTACATTCTACACTTCTATCGTTTTGATCTTAGGTTTTGCAACTTTTACTTTATCAAGCTTCAGCGGAACAATTGCTTTAGGAGGATTAATTTCTTGTACTTTGGTTTTTGCAATGTTTGCTAATTTGGTTGTATTGCCTTCATTGGTTTTAACTTTTGAGAAGAAGAAAACTAAAAAAGAGGAATTGGAGGGATTGGAGAAATAAGTTTTTCTTTACTGATTCTGCAATTATCAAGAAAAAAATGAAAAAGAAAATAATATTATTAATAATGATTGCATCTATTCTAAATCTTTTTGGTTGCAAAAAAAAGGTTGAAACAAAAATCACAAAACCAAATTTCACCGAAGAAACAATAAACGGAACAAAAGACACAGAATTACTTGAAAAAGTTTGGAATAATATATCATCAAAACTTTCAACTGATTATGAAAAAGAATATGAAAGTGTCTTAAAATTATCTAAATCAGAGCAAGCAATTTATATTATTTGGAATCTTGAAGGAGAAATTAATAATGGCGGGTTTAATCAATATTATTTTAATTCTAGTGGACAATTTGCAGATCTTGTACCTGATGCTTTAAAACTTATTCATGCCAATAAATTTGCTGATCTAGTAGTTAAAGCAAATAACATCTATAAAAAAGAATACAAAAATATAACGAAACATCAAGATGGCACTCTTGAAGGTTTTAGCAAATCATACGATGACAATCCTCTTAACAAATTAGATGATGAATTCTATGATTTGTATAAAACAGAAAAATTGGAAAATTTGCTGATAGAATATATTCGTCAAAACAAAAGTGAATTTGTAGATAAATAATCCTAATTTGATAAGAAACAAGAGATAATTTGTCATTTCGAAGAAGGAGAAATCTCCACAAGAAGCTCCGCGCAGTACTTCTTAACTTTGTCGAGTTTCTTAAGAAGATTTCTACTTCGTCGAAATGAAAAAAAGCAAAAGAAAGTGCTTCTTTTGAAACTAAATGCCCTAGCCCTGATCGTAGCGGCATCCTTTCTATTTTTCCTTTAAAAATAGAAAGATATAGCGAAGAGCAGGAATCAGCTTCAAAAATTAATTATTATCGATTATATTTGCAGTTGTTCAAAACGAATATTATTTAATATCAATTATATATAAAAATGAAACACACAAAAGTTAGAGACTTATTAAACAGTACGACGACGTTACAGGAAGTGAATGCAAAAGGTTGGGTGAGAACTTTTAGAAATAATCAGTTCATCGCTTTAAATGACGGTTCTACAATTAATAATATTCAATGTGTTGTTGATTTTGAAAATACACCAGAAGAGACTTTAAAAAGAATCACAACTGGAGCAGCGGTTTCTGTAATTGGAACTTTGGTTGAAAGTAAGGGTGCAGGTCAGAAATATGAAATTCAAGTAAACAAACTTGAAATTCTTGGAGATTCTGATGCTGAGAAATTCCCGATGCAACCTAAAAAACACTCTTTAGAATTTTTACGTGAAAATGCTCACTTGCGTGTACGTACAAATGCTTTTGGTGCGATTATGCGTGTCCGTTCGGTTTTATCTTATGCTGTTCACAGCTATTTCCAGCAAAAAGGTTTCGTTTATGTAAACACGCCAATCATTACTGGAGCTGATGCTGAAGGTGCTGGAGAAATGTTCCAAGTTACTTCTTTGCCTTTGGATAATCTTCCTAAAAATGAAGAAGGAAACATTGATTTCAAAAAAGATTTCTTCGGAAAACATACCAACTTGACGGTTTCTGGACAATTAGAAGGTGAAACGTTCGCAATGGCTTTAGGTCAGATTTATACTTTTGGGCCAACGTTTAGAGCAGAAAATTCAAATACTTCTCGTCACCTTGCTGAATTTTGGATGATTGAGCCTGAAGTTGCTTTCAACGACCTTGATGACAACATGGATTTGGCTGAAGATTTTATTCAGTATGTAATTAAATATGCTTTAGACAACTGTAAAGACGATTTGAAATTCTTAGAAGGAAGACTTCTTGAAGAAGAAAAATCAAAACCACAGGCTGAAAGAAGCGAAATGGCTTTGTTAGAGAAATTGAACTTCGTATTGGAAAACAACTTCAAACGCGTTTCTTATACAGAAGCAATTGATATTTTAAGAGATTCAACTCCAAATAAAAAGAAGAAATTCCAATATCTAATCAATGAGTGGGGAGCTGATTTACAGTCAGAACACGAACGTTTCTTGGTTGAAAAACACTTTAAATGTCCGGTAATTTTATACGATTACCCAGCAAACATTAAAGCGTTTTACATGCGTTTGAATGACAACACAGAACCAGGAAGAGAAACTGTTCGTGCAATGGATATCCTTTTCCCTGGAATTGGAGAAATCGTTGGTGGTTCTGAAAGAGAAGAACGTTACGATGTTTTGGTTGAGAAAATGGAAAAACTTGGAATTGATAAAGAAGAGTTATACTGGTATTTAGACACCAGAAGATTTGGTTCTGCAACTCACGCAGGTTTTGGTTTAGGATTTGAGCGTTTGGTATTGTTTGTAACTGGAATGACAAACATTAGAGATGTAATTCCTTTCCCAAGAACTCCTGGAAGTGCGGAGTTTTAATACGTAAGGTTTTTTGCCACGAAGGCACAAAGACGCTAAGTTTATTTTTAAACTGATTGAAAGACTCTAAAAATTTTAAAATAATACCACGAAGACATAAATTCACAAGTATTATTTTATTGTTTATTGAAGATTTAAAAACTTTCAAAACAAAAACTTTGTGCCTTTGTGCCTTCGTGGCAAATCCCTAAAAAATATGCTCTCGGAAAGAACGGAAGAAATTGGAAAAATAATTGTAAACTCGGCATTTAAGGTTCATAAACAACTTGGACCTGGATTATTAGAAAGAGTCTATGAAGTTTGTCTAGCCCATGAAATCACAAAAGCTGGTCTTGATGTAAAACGCCAGGTTGATATTCCAATTTTTTATGATGGAATTGAATTTAGCGAAGGATTAAGATTAGATTTACTGATTGAAGATTCTATAATAATAGAAATAAAAGCAGTTGACCAAATAAATCCAGTTTGGGAAGCACAAATTATAAGTCAGTTAAAATTGCTGAATAAAGATTTAGGATTTTTAATTAACTTCAATGTTCCATTAATAAAGAGTGGCATCAGAAGATTTATAAATACAAAAAGAGTATTTTAAGTTTTCATTGAAATATAAGAAAGTAAAAAAAAACTTTGTGCCTTTGTGGCCATAAATAAAAAACAAATAAAAAAACTTTGTGCCTTCGCGCCTTAGTGGCAAAAAATAGCGCCTTAACTATGCTAAAGCAATTTTTAAATTTAAAATTATCCCAAAAATTATCTCCACAGCAAATTCAGCTGATGAAGTTAATTCAATTGCCTACGCAAGCTTTTGAACAGCGTTTATTAGAAGAAATGAACGAAAATCCAGCTCTTGAAGCTGGAAAAGAAGACGATTACGAAGCTGATGAATATGCTAATGAAGACTACGACGATTATGATGATGCAGAATCAGACAGAATCGAAGCAGACGACATTAACATTGACGAATATCTAAGCGACGACGATATGCCTGATTACAAAACTCAGGTAAATAATTACAGTGACGACGAAGAGCGCGAAACGCCTTTTGCGGCTCCAATCAGTTTTCATCAGGATTTAATCAATCAGCTGAATACTTTTATTTTGAATGATGAAGAGCGCGAAATCGCTGAATTCTTAGTTGGAAGTATTGATGATATGGGTTATATCCGTAGAAGTATTCCAGATATTGTAGACGATATGGCTTTTACTCAGGGAATTTATACTGATGAAGCAATGGTCGAGAAAATGATGACGGTGATTCATGAGCTTGAACCTTCGGGAGTTGGCGCGCGTGATTTACAAGAATGTTTATTGCTTCAGTTAAAACATAAAACTCCAACTGAATATGTTGATTTAGCAATTGACATTATCGAAAATCAGTTTGATGCTTTTACGAAGAAACATTACGATAAATTATTACAGAAATACAGCATTTCTAACGAACAGCTTAAAAAAGCAATTCACGAAATTGAACGTTTGAACCCAAAACCAGGCGGTTCTTTTACCGGAAACAATAAAGTTACAGAAAACATTGTTCCCGATTTTGCCATAAGAATTGTAGATGGCGAATTAGAACTGACCCTAAACGGAAGAAATGCTCCTTCTTTGCACGTTTCTAAAGATTATCAGGAAATGATGCAGACGTACAAAGAATCTCGTGATAAATCGACTGCGCAGAAAGATGCCGTTCAGTTTATCAAACAAAAATTAGATTCTGCTAAATGGTTTATCGATGCCATCAGACAACGTCAGGAAACTCTTTTTGTAACGATGAATGCCATTATGCATTATCAGGAAGAATATTTCTTAGACGGCGATGAAACGAAACTAAAACCAATGATCTTAAAAGATATTGCAGATATGGTTGGTTTGGATATTTCGACAATTTCGCGTGTGGCGAACAGCAAATATGTAGAAACGCCATACGGAACGAAACTTATTAAAGAATTTTTCTCTGAAGCCATGAAAAATGATCAAGGAGAAGATGTTTCAACTCTTGAAATTAAAAAGATTCTTCAGAATACAATTGAGGAAGAAGATAAGAGAAAACCGCTTCCAGACGATCAATTGGCCGAAATCTTAAAAGAAAAAGGATATCCGATTGCAAGAAGAACTATTGCAAAATATCGTGAACAGTTGGATATTCCAGTGGCGAGAATGAGAAAGAAGATTTAAACTTCTCTAACCATATAAGAAATATAAGTACATTTAAATAGCAAACCCGATAGTTTTAAAAAGCTATCGGGTTTTGTTTTTATCAATTATTTAAAATTAAATATTCCGTAGGAATATCTTGTCGGTAGAAAAAAAATATTGGCGGTATTTAGGTCGTGTCCTGTGAGGACATTTGTTATAATGATTGAATATGCTGGACCACAATCAAACGTTTCTACGGAACGTATATCTGGTGAATCAAATTAAAAAATTCTACCAACCAGACATTCCTACGGAATGAATAAATATATTTTGAAAACAAAAAACCCGACAGGTTTTGGAAATCTGTCGGGTTTTATATATCTTTTTCTTAGAATTATTTATACTCGTCTGGCAATATTTTTACATCAAACAAAAACACCTTCTTTTTATCAGAGTAGCTATACACCAAAGTATAATCGTTTTCTCTAAAAACCTGCAGTCCAGGATTTGCTTTCGCAGTGCTTAAAAGACTTTTTCTAATTTCTTCCTGAATTACACTAATCTCCGCAGTTTCTTTAGCCACCTTTATCAAGGTTAAATTATATTGAACTGTTCTTTCTTGAGGCAAAGTGACGCTGTCTAAACGAATTCCTTCTTGAATATTTAACGGACAGCTTTTATTGTATTTTTCAACCAATTCTGTTATTTCAGTACTAACTTCATCGGCTTGTTCCGAAAGGAAAAACTGAAAATATGCCGCAACGGCTAAAGCAACTCCAATAATAACTAATAATAAAATGTTCTGTTTTCTCATCTTTTGTTTTTCTTGCATCGCTTTTAAAATTGAAATAAAAATAAGATTATTTTTCTTGATTTTTTTTCATGGCGTTAAAATACGCTGCACGGCTAAGTGGTTCGTATTCTTCGGTTTCGCCCAACATTACCAATTTATCATTAGCCGTTTTTCTAAAACTATAATTTGCTAAGTTACCCGTTCTGGTGCAAACAGCATGAACTTTCGTTACATATTCTGCAGTTGCCATAAGTCCTGGCATTGGTCCAAACGGATTTCCTTTAAAATCCATATCCAATCCAGCCACAATTACACGAATTCCTTGATTTGCCAAATCGTTACAAACGGTAATAATTTCGTCATCAAAAAACTGAGCTTCGTCAATCCCGATCACATCACATCCTTGGGCCAAAATTAAAATATTAGCCGCCGCAGGAACTGGCGTAGAACGAATTTCGTTGGCATCGTGCGACACGACCATTTCGTCATGATAACGGGTATCAATAGCGGGTTTAAAAATTTCGACTCTTTGTTTGGCAAATTGGGCGCGCTTTAATCTTCGGATCAGCTCTTCGGTTTTACCCGAAAACATTGATCCACAAATAACTTCAATCCAACCAAATTGTTCTTTGTGATTTACTGTATTTTCGAGAAACATTTTGTATTTTTCTACCTTTAAAAATGAATAGTTTTTATTACTTTGTACTGGCAATAAATTGATGTAAAAATGTACTGTTTTACATTTTTTCAAAAGTAGAAAATTTTTATCAAACCTTAAATTCGCGACAGCGTATTAACAGAAATAAAAAATTATCTTTTGAATTTCCTTGAGAATAGAAACATTCAGACATCAAATACACTAAAATACCTTATTCACTATAATTTTCAACAGTTATGAAAAAAAAATTGGAAGCTGATTTAATTAGCATTGCACATCGAATTTTAAAACTTAAAAATAAATCCGATATCAATCAATTGTACCTTGAAACTCAGAAATTATACGAGAAATTAGCGGTATTAAAATTTGTGGAAGAGAATTTCGATGCTGCAAAACCAACAATCGGGCAAAGCGATATTACTTCTGAATTGGAAACTATTTTCGAAAAAGAAGATGCAATTCCAGCTATAATTGAACTTGAAGCTCCTGCTGAAGAAAAAGTTATTGCACTTGAAGAATCTTACGAACCTGAAACTTCGGAAGAAGAACCAGTAGAAATTACCGAAGCCATTGAATCTGTAGTTGAAGTTAAAGAACCAGTAATCGAAGAAACTGTTGAGCCAATTGCTGCCGAAATTGAAGAAGCTGTTATTGAAGAACCAATTGTCGAAGAAATTGTTGAGCCAATTGCTGAAAAGGTAGAAGAAACTGAAAAACCTATCGATGCTCTTTCGTTTACGACTGTAAATGAGTTGAAGCCTATTCCAGATTTCAAACCTGCTTTTGAATTAGAAACCGAGCCTATTAAGGAAGAAATCAAAGAAGAAATTATAGAAGAGCCAAAAGCAGAAACTCCTGCACAGCCAACTATTCAATTTGAAGATTTCGGCATTAATTACGCCGATGCACAGTTTGTAAAAGTGGAAAGTTTTGAAGCTGTTCCACCAACACAAGCTCCTTCGATCAGTGATTTTAAGGAAACTAAAAAAGTGGAAACGGCTATTCTTGAAACTCCGACACAGCCAAAATCGGTAAGTTTGAACGAAAAACTGGCAAGAGGTTTTCATATTGATTTGAATGACAGAATTGCTTTTACTAAAAATCTTTTCGGAAACAGCACAGAAGATTACAGCCGTGTTTTAAATCAGCTTTTAACTTTTGATTCCTATGCAGAAGCAAACGAGTTTATCGAAAACATGGTAAAACCAGATTATAACAACTGGGAAGGAAAAGACGATTATGCAGAGCGTTTCATGGGAATTATCGAGAAAAAATTCTCTTAAAAATAAAACACAAATTTCACAGATTAACACGAATTTTGCTGGATGCAGTTTTTAGAGAAATTAGAATTTGTGCCAATTCGTGCAATTCGTGCTCAAACTTTAAAATAAATTATGTCAAAATTATATATCGTTCCAACGCCAATTGGCAATCTTGAAGACATGACTTTTAGAGCCATTCGGGTTTTAAAAGAAGTCGATTTGATTTTGGCAGAAGATACCCGCACAAGCGGAAAATTGTTGAAGCATTTTGAAATTGGCACGCACATGCACAGCCATCATATGCACAACGAACATAAAACAACCGAAAACTTAATTGCGCGTTTGAAAGCTGGCGAAACCATCGCTTTGATTTCAGATGCTGGAACTCCAGCGATTTCAGATCCCGGATTTTTATTGACACGCGCTTGCGTAGAAAATAAAATCGAAGTAGAATGTCTTCCTGGAGCAACGGCTTTTGTTCCTGCATTGGTAAATAGCGGATTACCAAATGACAAATTTGTCTTTGAAGGTTTTCTGCCTGATAAAAAAGGACGTCAGACTCGTTTTTTGGCTTTAGCCGAAGAAACCCGAACGATGATCTTATACGTTTCTCCGCATAAACTCGTTAAAACTTTAGCCGAATTTGTGCAATATTTTGGAGAAGACCGACAAGTTTGCGTTTCACGCGAATTATCAAAATTACACGAAGAAAATGTACGCGGAACTGCAAAAGAAGTTTTAGCGCATTTTGAAAAAACAGCACCACGAGGCGAAATCGTAGTTGTTGTTGCAGGGAAGACAATAGAAAAAGAAGCAAAAAAAAGTAAGTATTCTAAGGACGAAGAAGAATAGAAACAATATTAAAAATTGACATAGATTAATGTTGGGATTTACCGCAAATTACACAAATTAGCACAAATTTAATTAGCGGAAATTTGTGTAATTTGTGGTTAAAAAATCACATAGAAAAAAATCTTTTTAATCCTTTTAATCTGTGGCAAAAAAACAACAAATAACAACATGAGCATTCAAGCCTTTTTAGAAAAAGTAAAACAAACTCCAACACAAATCACATTTCCTGAAACGATTGCAGTAATCGAAGAAAATTACAACTTTACTCCAACCGCTTTTCAAAACGGAACTCAGCATAATGCAGCTGGCGAAAATTCAGGTTCTTGCAAATTGTTTTCTTTCGCGAAATTGCAGAACCTAAATAAAGAAGAAACATTGGCGTGTTTTGGAGCATTTTATTTTGAAGAAGTTTTAGGCGATCCAAATGGAACAAATCACCAAAACATTAGAAATTTCATCAACTTAGGTTGGGATGGAATTCAGTTTGAAGGAAATGCCCTTGAATTGAAATAATTCTATTTAAGATTTTTGATAAACGATTTTTGATTTCAGATCTTAAAAATCAAGCACTTTAAGATCATCTACGACAAATCAAAAATCTAAAATCTAAAATCAATAATCTAAAATCAACCCACCCATGCGTTGGACCTTAAAACCAAAACCTTCTGAAGAAAAAGTCAAACATTTGGCGCAAGCCTTAAATGTAGAAGATTTTGTAGCAACGCTTTTGATTCAGCGCGGTATTGAAACTTTTGATGAGGCGAAGAATTTCTTTCGTCCTTCTTTAGAACATTTACACGATCCGTATTTGATGAAAGATATGGATAAAGCTGTTGCCCGAATTGAACAAGCCATTCAGAACGAAGAAAACATCTTAGTTTTTGGCGATTACGACGTTGACGGAACAACAGCCGTTTCTTTGGTATCTTCGTATCTAAAATCGCATTATCCCAACATTGCCACTTACATTCCCGATCGCTATGCCGAAGGTTATGGCGTTTCCTACAAAGGAATTGATTATGCAGATGACAACGGAATTTCTTTAATTATCGCTCTAGACTGCGGAATAAAATCGATTGATCATATCGCCTACGCGAAAGCAAAAAACATTGACTTTATTGTTTGCGATCACCACCGCCCCGGAGAATTTCTTCCAGAGGCCGTGGCTGTTTTAGATCCAAAAAGAGAAGACTGCTCCTACCCTTACGATGAATTGTGCGGTTGCGGAGTTGGTTTTAAACTGATTCAGGCTTTAGGACAAAATCGAAATGAAACGATTGAAGATTTAGTTCCTTATCTAGATTTAGTAGCTACTGCAATTGCTGCAGATATTGTCCCTATTACGGGAGAAAATCGTGTTTTAGCACATTTCGGATTGAAAGTTATTAATAGCGAACCAAGACCTGGAATTAAAGCTTTAACACATCAGGTAAAAAAGAAAGTTCTCGATATTACCGATGTCGTTTTTATTATTTCGCCAAGAATTAATGCGGCAGGAAGAATCAAACACGGAAATCACGCTGTTGAATTGTTAACCGAATTCAATTTTGAACAAGCACAGCAATTTGCTTCAGAAATTGAGCAATACAACGCAGATCGAAAAGATTTAGATAAAAAAATCACCAAAGAAGCTTTTCAGCAGATTATAGAAAACAACGAAGAAGAACGTTTTTCGACCGTTGTTTTCCAAGAAGACTGGCACAAAGGCGTAATCGGAATTGTGGCTTCAAGATTGATTGAAACGTATTATCGTCCGACTTTGGTTTTCACTAAAAGCGGCGACAAATACGCAGCTTCTGCCCGATCTGTAAAAGGTTTTGATGTTTACAATGCTTTAGACGCCTGCGCCGAACATCTGGAACAATTTGGAGGTCACATGTACGCTGCAGGAATGACTTTGAAAGCAGAAAACTATCAAACTTTTAAAGATGCTTTTGAAAAACAGGTTTCTGAAACTATTTTACCCGAAATGCTTACTCCAGAAATTGAGATCGATGCCGAAATCAATTTCTCCGATATAACACCCAAATTAATTCGAATTCTAAAACAATTCGAACCTTTCGGACCTCAGAATATGACGCCTGTTTTTATGACTGAAAATGCTATTGATACAGGTTACGCTAAAACTTTAGGTGCAGAAGAAGAACATTTAAGGCTTTTTGCCAAACAAAACAACTCAGACGGAATCGCTGCGATTGGTTTCGGATTAGGGAAAAAACTGAATATTGTAAAAAATCAAAATCCGTTTCAATTGGCATATTGCATTGCCGAAAACGAATGGAACGGAACTGTTTCAACACAGCTTATGCTGAAAGACATTAGAACAAATGGAAGAAATTAAATCCAACAAACCCGATCCTTATCAGGCGCTTCGATATAAAGAATTCAACATATTTTTATTATTGCGTTTTGCCATGGTTTTTGCCTGGTCTATGCAATTTATTGTTATTGAATGGGAAGTGTATAGTTTAACCAAAAACCCACTTTCTTTAGGAATTATTGGTTTAATGGAAATTATTCCTGCCGTTTCAATGTCTTTGTTTGCAGGACACATTGTCGATCAAAGAGAAAAGAAAGGCTTATTGGTAAAGTGTATTTTAGGATTTTCAGTAATTAGTTTTGGACTTTTCTTATTGACTTGGCCAAAAGTTGTTGGTGGCTGGTCTACACATGTTATTTTGTATTCGATTTACGCTTTAGTATTTTTTGGCGGAATCGTTCGTTCTTTTATGGGACCGACTATTTTCTCTCTTTTATCGTTGATCATTCCTAAAAAAGTATATCCAAATGCTGCAACTTGGAGTAGTTCGGTTTGGCAGATTGGAGCCGTTATGGGACCTGCACTAGCTGGATTCTCTATTAATTGGATTGGTGTTCACTGGTCCATGTGTTTGGTTTTTGGATTTTCAATTCTTTCGTTAATTGCCTTATCACAAATCAGCCAAAAACCGATTGTAAATCCGAAAATGGGAGAATCTATAAAAGACAGTCTTATGGAAGGTTTGACATTTGTATTCAGAAACAAAATTGTTCTTGGTGCATTATCACTCGATATGATTGCTGTCCTTTTTGGAGGTGCCGTTGCATTATTGCCTGTGTTTGCACAAGACATCTTGAAAGTGGGTTCTGAAGGTTTCGGAATTTTAAGAGCCGCTCCTGCTGTAGGTGCTTTTATCACGATGCTCATTTCGGCTTACGTACCTTTGTATGAAAATGCAGGAAAGAAACTTTTAATTGCCATTTTTGTTTTTGGTTTATCCATCATCCTGTTTGGATTATCGACTTATTTCTGGCTTTCTGTTTTCGCCTTATTTTTAAGCGGATTGGCTGATGGAATTTCAGTGGTAATCCGTCAGACTATTCTACAGCTTAAAACTCCAGATCATATGCGCGGACGCGTGGGTGCCGTAAACTCGATTTTTGTTGGATCTTCAAATGAATTAGGTGCTTTTGAAAGTGGTGCAACTGCCAAATTGATGGGAGCTGTTACTTCTGTTGTTTTTGGAGGAAGTGTTACACTCTTAACTGTAGTTTTTACTGCATTGAAATCGCCAACATTTAGAAATTTAGATTTGAAAAAAGATATGGACGATCATCATAAATTAGAATAGATGAAGTCGTTTTTTCTTTCTTTATTTCTAATATTTTCCTTTTTTGCGGAAGGACAAAATCTTTATGTCAAAACTTACGGAAACGAAAAAAATAAACCGATAATTTTCATTCACGGAGGTCCTAGCGGCAACGCAACCTTATTTGAAGGAACAACGGCTCAAAAACTAGCTAATCAAGGTTTTTATGTTATTGCATACGATAGAAGAGGCGAAGGAAGATCTGCAGACCCAAATGCGAAATTTACTTACGAAGAAGCTTTTCAGGATCTAAATTCAATTTATACAAAATATCACTTAAAGAAAGCTATTATTCTGGGGCATAGTTTTGGCGGTTTAGTTGCGACACTTTATACCAATAAATATCCGCAAAATGTAAGCGCTTTGGTTTTGGCTGGCGCTTTATTTTCTCAACAGGAAACTTACGATCACATTTTAAATACGCTGAAGAAAAAGTACAGCAACGATTCTGAACAATTAAAAAAAATCAGCATTGTTGAGAATCTAAATAAAAACTCAGCCGAATACAGAAAAGGATGTTTTGAACTTGCTGGTGAAAATGGCTTTTTTAAAATGCCAAATCCGACAGCAGAATCTAAAAAGCTTTATTCTGATTATGAAGCTGGAGAATTTTATAAAACGAATATTCGAAATAAAAATGCACCATTGGTTTTTTATCAAAATGAAAAACAAAATAACATCGATACGCGCGCGATTTTAAAGAAAATCAAATCTGCTGGAGTTCCTATTTATGGAATCTACGGAAAAGATGACGGTATTTTTTCATCGGCACAAATTAATTCTCTTAAGGCAATTACTGGAGAGAATCACTTTACTTTCCTTAATAATTGCTCGCATTATTTATTTGTTGACCAACAGGCAGCATTTATTTCTAAGCTAAAAAATTGGCTGAAATAATCTTATTATGAGATAGAATTTCATAAAAAAGCAAAATCACAAATACTTTATAAACAGCTAAAAATCAAATAGTAATGTTGGTTTTTAGCTTTTTTTTATGCTTTTCTTAGTCAAGTATTAATACAAACAGTTCGTATCTTTGTGGCCTAAAAAAATTGCCATGAAAGACATCGAGCAGATATACCGAAACGATTTTGGAATTTCATTTTATTGGAAAGAAGGCAACCAAATTATATCAGATAAAATCCAGTTGCTTTTTAAACAAATGGGATTTTATTTTTCAGTTGAGGAATTAAATGAATTTCACGATTTAATTGAAGACTGCGTAACAGACCATAATGATTATGATGCACGTGGTGTAAAACGCGCCTTCGATAAATTTTTATTGAAAACACCATATGTTGCTATAGATTTAGAAATATCACCAATGGAATTAGATTCTATAAAAGACTTGGTTGATGGTTCATTATTTCGACTTAATCTTAATGAATATATTTACGGTTCGGGTATGAACTAAAATTTTCTCAACAAATATTCTTTTTCAAACTTTTATGATTTTTTTATTTAGAATTAATATAAATAATATTTATATTTGTTGAAATAAAAGGATTTACGATGAGAGAAATTGAGCAGATATATCATAACAACTTTGGAATAGCTTTTTACTGGAAAGATCACAATACTACGATTTCCGACAAAGTGCAATTGGTTTTTAAAGAAACTGGCTTTTATTTTACGGTTCAGGAATTAAATCATTTTTGCGATTTGATTGAAGACAGCATGATAGAAAATGCTTGTTGTGAAGCATGCGAAATGAAATATTCTTGCCATAAGTTTTTATTGAAAACACCTTGCAATTCTATAGATTTGGCTGTAAACATGACCGAATTAAAATCAATTAAAGATTTGGTTGAAGGTTCTTTGTTCAAAATCGAACTGGATGAATATGTTTATGGAGTTGGCATGAATTAAGAAACATTCTAAATATTTTAACAGCATTTTTTCATTATTGAAATATATTTTGATTCAATTCAAAAAAAAGTATATTTACAGCAATGAAAAAAGCTGTATTTCGACTAACTCTTACACTTCTGGCAATTCTCGTTGTAGGTTGCAACAACAAATCTGAAGAATATATTGATCCTCGAGGAACCGATTATGCAGGTTCAGAAAGCTGTATACAATGTCATAAAGTAGAATCTGAAATGGCATTCAAAAGTTCGCACTTTAAAGCAACTTCTCCAGCAATTTTAGGAAACGTTTCGGGCGATTTCGATGCTAAAAATCACACATTCATTTACGATAAAGACACCAAACTAGTCATGGAAAAACGTGGCGACAGTTTGTACCAAGTTGTTTATAAAAACGGCAAAGAAACAGCCAAATACAAATTCGAAATTGTATTCGGAACCAAACACGCACAAACTTCTGTTTACTGGAAAGACAATAATACATACGAGTTGCCAGTTTCTTTTTATCACTCTATAAATAACTGGGCAACAAGTCCAGGGTTTCCTGCAGACAAACCTTATTTTGACCGTATGGTGGTAAAAGACTGCTATTCTTGTCATGCCTCAAATGCGAGCAGCCGAAGCGTGAATCAAAATTCTGAAGAAAGAAATATGATGTCTATGGATGTTGAAGATATCATCAGAAAAGAAACCATTGTTTACGGAATTGACTGCGAACGCTGTCACGGTCCTGCTAAAAAACATGTTGACTTTCATTTAAAAAATCCGAACGTAAAAGTTGCCAATAGTATTACCAGTATAAAAACCTTAAGCAGACAGCAAAAGTTAGATGCCTGCGCTTTATGCCACGCAGGAAACGATGGCATGAAATTAAAATCTCGTTTTGAATTTAAGCCTGGAAATAATTTATCGGAGTTCTTTCGCGAAACCAAAAGCATTAATGACACAACAAATTTTGATGTTCATGGCAATCAATATCGATTGATGGCGCAGAGCAAATGTTTTATAAAAAGCGATAAAATGGATTGCATTACCTGTCATAATCCGCATGAAAATGCTTCTAAAAACTTGGCTTCGTATTCTAAAATCTGTATGAGTTGCCATCAAGGTTTAAAGCACAAAGAAACCACTTTAAAAACAATGCCAGAGCAATTATTGGCAAGCAATTGTGTAGAATGCCACATGCCGAAAAAAGCATCTGGAGCAATTAAATTTCAGCTTTCAAACAGCAAACAACTTTCAGAATACATTTTGCGAACGCATAAAATCGGAATTTATCCGAATGCAAAGTAATTATTTTTCGAATTTTTTAAGCTCGAATTTTTCGCCGTCAAAAACACCGTAAGTAAAATAGCCGATCCAATCGCCAAGATTGACATACTCGGAGTTTTCTCCAACTGGAATAATCATGGGTAAATGGCGGTGTCCGAAAATGAAATAATTGTAATGTTTGGTTTCTAGTTTTCGTTTGGCGTATAAAACCAACCATTCGTTTTCTTCACCTAAAAACTTTACATCTTCGGCACCAGAAATCAGTTTATTTTTTACTGATAAATATTGAGCCAAACTTACGCCAACATCTGGATGAAGCCAGCGGAAAAGCCATTTTGAAAACGGATTGGTAAAAACCTTTTTCATTCTTTTATAACCTTTATCACCAGGACCTTTTCCGTCTCCGTGACCAATTAAAAAGGTTTTTCCGTTAAAGGTAAATTCTTTATTATCGTGATAAACCGGAATATTCAATTCGGTTTCAAAATAATCATTCATCCAAAGATCATGATTTCCGACAAAAAAATAAATCGGAATTCCGCTGTCGCGAATTTCAGCCAGTTTTCCTAAAATACGTACAAAACCTTTTGGAACAACCGTTTTATATTCAAACCAAAAATCAAATAAATCTCCCAATAAAAAAATTGCTTCAGCATCTTCTTTAACCTCATCAAGCCAAGCCACAAATTTCTTTTCACGCGGTAAACTCAATTCTGGAGTTGGCGCACCAAAATGCTGATCTGAAGCAAAATATATTTTTTTCATTTAGAGTTTTAGATTACTAGACTTCTTAGAATTTTAGACTTTTGTCTCTCTGAGCGAAGTCGAAGAGTTTGGAATTTGGAATTTAAAAAAATTGAATTTTAGATATTATCCGATGCGTACCATTCTGCAAAAGACGATTCTGTTTCCTGAAGTTTTAATGAGAAAAGAGAAATTCCGGCAGGAAGACGATTTTTAATTCTTTCAGCAAAATCAACCACCATATTTTCGCTCGTTGGCTGATAATCTACTAAGATAACATGATGTCCGCGGTTTTTCAATTCATTTGCCAATTCGATATGCGGAGTTGTCTGATTGAAAACTGTAGCATGATCAAACTGATCGACGATTTCTTCTTTTACAATTTTCTTTAGGTCAGAAAAGTCAATCACCATTCCGAACTTTACATTCGATCGGTCTGTAATTGGCGAACCAATAACTGTTACCGATAATTTATAACTGTGTCCGTGAACGTTCTTGCATTTTCCGTCGTAACCGTACAAAGCGTGACCGGTTTCGAAACTAAATTGTTTTGTAATTCTGATATTACTCATCGATTTTTAATTTTAAGCTTGCAAATTTACAAATTAATTGCCGTTTTTAGCTCTTTTTTTAGCACGAGTATACATCCACAAAGCAATTCCGCCCAAAACTAGAAACGGAATGAAAGATCCAATGACAACGCCAATTTGATAACCGCTGTCTGGAGCATCTTTAATTTTCTCTGCAATGTCCACTTTTTGCATTAACGAAATAATAGTCATGTTCAATAATTTATATAGTGAAAATTTGATTTTAAAACATTTTTCAAAGCTATGCTCCTATTTTTCTAAAATCAATGACTTATATCATACCTATTTTTTAAACTGCAGCAAAGCATTTTTAGTGAAATCAGACAAAACCAATTTACCCGTAATGGCAGCACGTTCAAATAAAAGTGATTCCCATTGTTCTGTTCCTTCCCAAATAATCTTCTTCATTTCACAAAGCGCTTCAGGATTATAAGAACTCAGTTTTTGAGCAAAACTTTCAACCTCAGCATCCAAATTTTCAGCGTCACATAAAACCGAAAAAAGCCCTTTTTCAAAAGCCCAATTTGCCGATTTCCATTCGTGAGCCGCTAATGTCATTTGTGTCATTGCTGTTTTTCCTATTTTTCTAGAAACGGCTGGTTCAATTACGAATGGTCCAATTCCGATTGCTAATTCCGATAATTTAATATCACTTTGCGGAGTTGCAAAAACATAATCGCAAGCCGAAATAATTCCGACACCGCCTCCAACAGCCTTTCCCTGTACGCGTCCAATTATAATTTTGTTGCAATTTCGCATAGCATTGAGCAGATGTGCAAAACCTGAAAAAAACTCTAGACCTTGCTCTTCACTTTCAACTTTCAAAAGTTCATCAAAAGAAGCTCCCGAGCAAAACGTTTTTTCTCCTTCACTTTTCAGAACAATTACCGAAACATCTTCATTTCGACTTAAAGAATTAATTTCAGCTGTAAGTCTATTTAACAATTCACGTGGAAAAGAATTACTTGCAGGATGACCAAATTGTACAGTTGCAATAGTATTTTGAAAAGAAGTTTCTAAGCTTCCATTTGTATTTTCTAGGCTCATAAAAATTACATTTAAAGGTAAAGTTACGCTTTTGAAAATAATTCCTCTGAAACTTCTACAAATTTGTTTTTTGAGAATTATTTGACTTTATTTGTTAACGCTTTGGGGGATTAGCTCATTTGGCTAGAGCATCCCGATGAAAAATCGTGAGGGTGACAGTCCGAATCTGGTATTTTTCAAAAACAAACGGGGGATTAGCTCATTTGGCTAGAGTACTTGCCTGGCAGGCAAGGGGTGACCGGTTCGAATCCGGTATTCTCCACAAAAGTCAAAAACCCTTGTAAACTTTTGTTTTACAAGGGTTTTTAATTATTTAGATTATTTAAACCTCATACTACTCATATTCAAAAACAGTAATATCGGTTGTATAATTAAATCCAGCTGCGTCATATTTTATTAAGTAACCATCTTCATCATAGAAATATTTCGGAACTGCCTCAAATTGTGACTGCCAGTTTCCATTAGATAAAATTTTTGCAGAAATTTTTGTTACATGAAGATATTGATTATCCAATCTATAATACGGTTCTTTATTATAAACTCCAGCTTTATTACGATCAAATGTATATACTACATAACTTGTCAAAGTTCCAGTTTTATCCTCATTAACAGTATACCAGCCTTTAATGTAACTCGTATCATCTGGATAAGTATATTTATAATTCATTTGTAAAACATCATGAATGTAAAAATAAACATCGCTAATTCTATCTTGGTCATCATAAAAATACTTATAACTTACAAAACCGTCTTTTTCAATTCTTTTATCAATCAAGCCTTTATCATTATAAGTGTAACTACTCCCAAATGCGTAAGACGAGATCATTTCATTTAACGAACCATTCTCATTATATGCAAAACTAAAGCTTTCTGGTGTATTAGTGTTACCATTATTTGTATATACTTTAGCGGCTTCAATTTTAGTAAGCTGTCCTAAATTATTATACTTATAAACAAGTTCATAATCTCTTTCTGTCTTTTTGTTTAAAGCCGTTTCTACAGTGTCATATAAATTTTCTGAAGGCAAATCTTTATATGTTGCAGCATCTCTGTCAAGATTATATTGATAAATTTTGCCCATATAATTTTGAGCAAACTTAGTAGATCTGACTAGTCGTTTTCTTGTTTCACTGCTTTTTGAAGTTTTAGATGAACTAATATTTACAATAGCAGGTTTCATCATTTCTGACTTAGGAAGAACAGGTTTAGGCTTTACTGGATCTACGGGTTTTGGATCTACAGGAACTACAACTTCGGGCTCTACAGGTGGTTCATCGGAAGAACAGCTAATCACTGTAAATTGAAATAAAATGGTAAAAACTAGTAGTAAATTAAGTAGTTTTTTCGTCATATTGATCGATTATTTAGAGCACTAATATACTATTTATCTATTATACCAATTAGATAATTATCTTATTTTTATACTCCTATCTTTCAATTTTCACTTATTTCTCATTAGCAGCATCATCTGCATCAACTCTATCTTTCTCAGCTTTTTTAAAATTGTTGTTTAGCAAATTTTCTAATTTCTTTTTCTCACGAAGATTTTTTCTGATTGTTAGCACGACAAGAATAACTACCAATATTGCTACAATCGCTATTATGTTCCAATTGACATCCATAATTAAAATTTTAATTAAAGTAAATAATTAAAAACATCTTTCATGTTATCAAACAGTTAAGTGTTTTGTCTTTTATAAAACCTATTTTTCATATAATAATATTCTTTGAAGGATATTTCTTTGAAAAACTGTTTTCTATTTTTGCATGAGACAAAATTCAAACCACTATATTTTTAATAGTTTATCAAACATTTCCAAATGGATCAAACCTTAAAACACAAAATATTCTCATTCATAAAGAAACCTCTTATAATTGCAGTTTTACTTTTCGTTTTTACTTTAATTGAAATATATTGGGCAATGGGAAGCTTTTCTGACAAAATATCAAGTGGCTGTTTAGATTGTTCTTTTTTTGATGATGCTTATTTAATGACTTTATTTTCTACTGTTTTCTTATCCATAGTTTTTCTGGCTCTTTCTTTCATTAAAAACAGTATTTTAAAAGTTATACTTCAATTACTAATCTTAATTTCTGTTTGGTTTTTCTGGAATTACACCATTTTTGTAGATCGAGAATCTGCTTGGAGCACTTATCTATTTAAAGAAGAAATAATGTATACTCTTAAATTTTCCTTCCTTCCTATTTCAATTTTATCTATTGTTATAGTATCTACTTTAGACTATATCCTAAGAAAATTATGAGCTCGGGAAAAAAAATACTTTTACGAATCTATTTCATTATTTGTGTACTTTTTGTGCTGGATTGCCTTTTATATTACTTTCAAGCAATCAGTCTTCGCGGTTATTATAGTGATGTAGTTTTATCATGGCTCTGGCTGATAAGCAATTTTGTAATAATTATTGTTTTTTGGAAAAAACTCTTGGCAAAACTTCTTTTTGCGGCGATAACAATAACATTTGCAATTAGCATTATGGCCATGATGATGCCTTTTTTCGCCTTATTGCTTTCAAGTACATCTTTAGGTTTATACCAAAACAAAGATTTGAATAAAAATTACAGAGCGCAAATTGTGGGTTATAGTGCAATGGGTCATCCATGGCTGGAAGTAATTGAGAAAAAAGGATTGTTAGAAAAAAGAATTATCAAATGCACCGACTCTCAGCTTATGAATGACAATCTGGATATCAAAATCAGGACGGCAAAAGATATTATTTTTAGAAGTGAAACCGATAGCACGCTGACTTTGACTCTCTTTTACGGCGGACCAAACAAAACTATTACTTTCGATAAAAACACAGGAAATAGTATTGCAATAAAAAACAATTAAAGTACTTTCGTACATAGCGAACCCCAAAATCAAATTTAAATAATGACAACAAAATCGTTTTTATTATCAGCCACTTTTTTAATTCTATTATCTGCCTGCAATAAAAAAGAAAATACCACAACAACTGCACTTCATGAAGTGACAGAACACGCAGAAACTGAAACCGATACTCTTCAAAATGAAGAAGCTACAAGAAAAGAAAGCATCAATTTATTTACAATTACTCCAAAAGACAGCAGCGATGTTGCTTTTGTTTCTCTTTCGGATATTTATCCTGTAAACGACGAAAAAGATACTCTTGCTTTACCAAACATCCAAAAAATAGGAAAGTACAATGCGGTGTATTTCACGTTTGACAAAAACTATAGAAAAAGATTTTTGTCTAAAACCAACATATCAGAAACCGATTCTGTTTTCATAATCGATTATGCTAAAAACAAACACGTTTCTTTTGCTGTAAAAAACCTAAAAACCGCCGCGATGTTAAATGGTTATTCTTCTGAAGAAGATTGGCCTTATCAAAATTATGATTTTATGATTGGGTTTGAAATCAGCAAAAAATATTTAAGCGGGTTCAGCGAATATTATAGAGATGGTTTGGTATATGTAGGTAAAGAAAATCCGTTTTCAAAAGAACGTTTGAAGCCTATTAAGTGGGAAAAAATTGCAAAAAAAGATTATCCATCAAAAGCAATGAAAAATAACGACCGTACTTTGCTAAAGAACACAGTAACAGGGAATACGTATTTTTTTAAAACAGAAAGCTATGAGTATTTTTTACAAGACTACTTAGATAGCAATAAAATAATTTATGGCAGACGTCTTTTGGTTGTCGATTCTAAAACGAAAAATGTTATAATCGAAAAGCTTTTTAGCCAAAGCGAAGGCACATCTCCTGCTCCATTAAATTATGAAAATGGAGATGATGCTGTTGAACAATGGACAGGAAAACTTTTTAAAAATAAACCTGAAGTTGTTTTTGGTTTCGAATATATGTCTTTTGGCTGCCCAAATATTTCAATTATTGATAAATCTAATGAGGAGATTTTTCTGCAATGCGATAATCGTCATTAATAATCATTTTCAACAACATCAATTCTACGACAACTATGGAACAAATAAAAATACGCATTACCGAATGTGAACTTGAATACGATGAAATAAAAGAGTCGTCTCCAGCTTCAGACGAAGAAATACAAGAATTGACTTCTTATTTTTCTCTGCCTTTACCTGAAGAATTAATACACTTTTATAAAACCATTGGCGGTATCGAATCTGATGAGATTTTTTGTATTTCTTCTGCTCAAAATCTAACCCAATACATGAAACAGAGAGCCGATTTTACCCATAATTCTACAGGTATTATCGATATGATTATTGCTTATTGGGGAAATGACAGACCAGAACTTCAGAAATACAAATTGCTTACTCTAGAAGAAACTGAAAAAATAAATTCAAACTTTCAATGTATTGGCTGGATGACATCTGAAGAAGATATAGAGGAAAGTAGCGAATATGTTATTTTTGATCAAAACGGAAACTTTACCAACATTTATTGTCATCAGGATAATATTAAAGCTACTACAGATCAATTACTGGATTTTTTAGAATCTGGTCTTCCCGAAAGATCTCTTGAAAATGTTTTGGAAGAATTATTTGAACGTGCCGAAGGAAATTTAAGCCGTTGGGATTAAAGGGCAATCTATTCATTATAACAAAAAGCCATTTCTGGAAATTAACAGAAGTGGCTTTTTTTACATTATGCCCTATTGTGTCATAAATAAAACTTTTAAGATCCAAATTCTCTATTTACGTATACAATATTTGCATTTCAAATCGTTCATCTTACGGCTTAAAATTCATAAAATGTAATTACAAAAGAGAAAAACATGCCACAATCATTATACAAAGTATATGTGCATCTAGTCTTTAGCACAAAAAGGCGTTATCCATTTATTGATGACAATCTGAAAGAAAAACTATGGGCCTATCTTGGAGGGATTTGCAAAGGTTTAGAATGCAATCCTATTCAAATAGGAGGACATGATGACCATGTTCATATTTTATGCCTGTTGTCTAAAAAAATTACGCAAATGAAATTAGTTGAAGAAGTAAAAAAACAATCGTCAAAATGGGTAAAAACAATAGATTCGCGTTATGCAAACTTTTACTGGCAGGACGGTTATGGTATTTTTTCTGTTAATCCTTCTCAATTAGATATAGTGATAAAGTATATTAAAAACCAAGAGGAACATCATAGAAAAAAAACATTCAAAAAAGAACTTTTAGCCTTTCTAAACAAATATAATGTTGAATATGACGAACGTTATCTTTGGGATTAGGCTTTCGCCCTTTCAGGGCTAACTCTCTATATTCATATTCATATCGGGTTACGCCTATTTTCAATAGCGCGTTGCACTATTCTGTTGGTTTTGCTCTTTCAGAGCTATTTTTAGTTGTAGGCTGAAAGCCTAAAAGACATCAAGATAGTGCAACGCACTATCTCACAGCGCTATCTCGCAGCGAGCACTATCGCAACAAAAACCCCATCCTTATCGATCCATAAAAATATCCCGAATTAGTATCAATTCCAGGATCATTCAATTCTCTTCCTCGATAAAGAAAAGAATAAGAAATATTAAAGTTGTTGTGTCGGTATTTTAAACCTGCTTCGGCATTAAAACGAAGTGGCTCCAACTCAAAAGTAATCGGACTTGTGTCATTAAACATGCTTCCTTCAATTGTGGCATCATAAAACTGATAGTTGACACTTGGCGCTGCGTAGAAATAAAATTCTCTAATGTTGGGTTGAATTTGTGTACTTATCGAAGCATCGTGCATATTAGAGTCATAAATTGGCAGTAATTTTTTAAATCCGAATCTAGCCATAAATCCTGTTGAAATTCCTGAAAAAATCGTTCCCAGATTACCTTCCGACTGCCAATGAAGATCTACAAAATCATTATGTTTTGAAGGAAACATTTTTTTAGAATAAACAGCGTGAGCCTGCACCCCTAAAGCATTATGAATCTGATTTTCCCAGCCATATACTTTTTTGTAGCCAATTATTTTATGAAAACCTTCCTGTAATTCCTCACCCAAAGCATTCGGTCCAAGAAAACCAATTTGAAAATCGGTCTTTAAAACCGATTCGCTCTTATAAAAAAAGCTTTTTCCTACTTCAGCAAAAAGATAACCTGCAAAAGGACGATCGTTTACCGTAACGGCTTCTTTGTTTAAAAACCTCGGATTGTAAAGATACTGCCCAATTCTAAATTCGGTAATTTCTTTATTGATTTTCGGATTATCATTTTTTGATAAAAAGCGATAAAAAAGCTCCAAACCATTGGTATAATACATATCATATTTAGACGATGTATATAAATCGTTATCAGATATAAAACCTATTTCTGCAGTTTTTCCTTGTCCAAAAGTGAGCGTTACGGTCAATATTAGAAAAGCAAAAAGCGATTTTTTACTTTTTCTTTTCTTCTTTTCCATTATAATTGATTTTTCCAACGTAACGCATCTCACGTACAATTCGTTCTTTTCTTCTATTGATATAACTTGAAGATCCTGTAGCTTTAAATTTTCTTGGATTTGGAAGAATCGCTGCAATTCCTGCTGCTTGCATTGGGGTTAAACTCGAAGCATCTCTACGGTACCAATGTTCTGTTGCTGCGTAAGCACCATAAACTCCATCTCCCATTTCGATACTGTTCAAATAAACTTCCATAATGCGCTCTTTGCCCCAGATAATTTCAATCAAAATCGTAAAATACGCTTCTAAACCTTTACGGAAATAACTTTTTCCTTGCCACAAAAAGACATTTTTGGCCGTTTGCTGGGAGATCGTACTTCCGCCTCGAATTCGGCGTCCGCGTTCGTTACTTTTATATGCTTTTTGTAATGCTTTAAAATCGAAACCATTGTGAGTTAAAAAAGTTCCGTCTTCGCTGGCAATAACTGCTTTTTGCAAATTCATTGAGATTTTCTCAATCGGTTCCCAGTCATGGTCAAAATAAACTTCTTTTCCTGCCATTTTATTTTCGATTGCACGAATGAGCATTAATGGCGTAAATGGTACAGGAACATATTTAAAAAATATAACCGACCCGATAGAAATTCCAAAAAACCATAAAGCGGCTTTGATAAAAAACCATTTCACTTTTTCTCCAAAAGAACGATTCGATTTTTTTGAAGCCGAAGTTTTAGGTTTTGGTTTGTTTGTAGTTGTTTTTGGTGCCGGTTTTTTGGTTACTTTCATTCTATTAAATCTGCTAATTCTGTTCCTATTAAACTGCCTATCGCGACTCCCATTCCGCCTAAACGCACTCCACAGAATACATTTTCAGAAAGTTGGGTTACGACGGGATTCTTACTATTTCCGATTCCCATGATCCCACTCCATCGGTGCGCAATCTGAAAATCCTGATTTGGTAAAATTACATTTTTCAGTAAATCTTCCAATCTATTTTGAATAATTTTCGTCTGTCCAAATTCAGTAGTTGTTTCTCCTTCAAAATCAAGATTTCTTCCTCCTCCTAATAAAATTCGATCATTAATATTTCTAAAATAATAATAGCCCCGATCTAAATGAAACGTTCCTTTGATGTCTAAATTGCGAATGGGCTCTGTAATAAGCACTTGCGCTCTCGCCGGTTTTACAGCACCTTTTGTTAGTTCGCCAGCAAAGCCGTTGGTGGCAAAAAGCAGTTTTTGGGTTTTAAAACTAAAATCGTTTACTACAACTTCGACCTGATTTCCTTCATCGATATACGATTTTACCGTTTGCTGATTTAAGATTAAAATATCTGCAGCAATGGCTTGCTTCAGCAATTCTTGCATCATATTTCCAGTATCGATCTGTCCTTCAAATGGATTAAAAATTAAATACTCGTTACTATTTCCAAATCCAAAACGGTCTACTTCTTTCGAAAAAACATCAGCTTTAAAAAGTGGTTTTAGAATTTCATTGATAAACGGAATTTTCGAAATACATTCGTTAAATCCAAATTCATCTTCTTTCAAAAATAATTCATATCCCCCGTGAGGTTTAAAATCGATTGCCACGTCTCCTAATCTTTTTCGGAGCAATTGCAAACCTTTCCATCGTTTTTCTATAAGTCCCACAACATCTTCTTCTGAATGTATTTTTAGGTCATCCATAATTTCAGACAGACTTCCGAAACAAGCAAAACCAGCATTTTTGGTACTTGCTCCTTGAGGCAACATTCCCCGTTCAAGAACCAGAATTTTTGCAGCAGGAAATCTTTCGCGTAAGCGTAATGCAGTATGCAAACCTACTATTCCGCTTCCTACAATAGTATAATCAATATTCGTAAACCAATTTTTGAGTTCCCAGTAGCTTAGTTCCATAAATTTTTTATTCTAAAAAATAAATTCTATTTTTTTAAACTCCAAATTCCAATCTTGGGTTAAATTACAAAACTAAATGAAATCCCAAATATAAAATCTCAAATTCCAAGAAGTGAAACTATATAAACTTTGGAATTTGGAATTTCTTCACATTGGAATTTTAACATTTTTTGGGATTTGGATTTTAACAACTTGGCCTTTAAATGTTGTATTTTTAGCACCACAAAAAAAAGAATAATTTGATTATGAAAAAAGTAGTAGTAACAACCTTAATAATGATGAGTTTAAATGCTATCGGACAGAATGTAATGTCTCCGGAATTGTTATGGAAATTAGGACGAGTAACTCCACTCGGACTTTCGAAAGATGAAAAAAATATTGTTTACAAGGTTTCAACACCTTCTGTTGCCGATAACAAATCGACTTCTAAACTTTATATTATTCCAGTAAACGGAGGTAATGCCACTGAAATCAAAGACACAAAAGACATTTTAAAAGACAAAAATATTTCTCCTGAAGGAAAATTTGTTGTTTACAATGATGAAGTAAAAATCGACAAAGTTTTAGGTAAAGATTTCTACCCAAGCCTTGACAAATCTGATGCTCAAATCTATGATGGATTGGATTACCGTCATTGGGATACTTGGAACGAAGGTAAGTTTAATCACGTTTTTTATAAAGAAAACAAAGACGGAGCAAAAGGAACCGACATCATGAAAGGTGAAACTTTCGATTCTCCGCAAAAGCCTTTTGGTGGTGACGAAGATTACATCTGGTCTCCAGACAGCAAAAGCATTTTTTATGTGTGCAAGAAAAAAGCAGGAACTGCCTACGCGATTTCTACCAACACAGACATTTATGAGTACAATTTAGAAACTCAAAAAACAACGAATAAAACTGAAGGTAATTTAGGTTACGATACGGCTCCACAATTTTCGCCAACAGGAAATTTGTCTTGGCTACAAATGAAACGCGACGGTTACGAGTCTGACAAAAACGATATTATTGTCGAGTTTAAAGGAATTAAAACTAACTTAACTGCAAATTGGGACGGAACTGTAGATAATTTTATTTGGAGTAAAGATGGAAAAACGGTATTTTTTGTAGCTCCGGTTGACGGAACAAAACAACTTTTTTCGGTTAATTTTCCTGGTTTAACTAAAATCGCCATCAATGTTCGTCAATTGACTAATGGAGATTTTGACGTAAATGATTTAGTTGGTTTTGCTGGCGATGAGATCATTGTTACAAGAACTGATATGAATCATGCAGGTGAGATTTATTCTTTCAACTTAAAGAAAAATACTTGGAAACAAATCTCAAATGTAAATACAGATACTTATAAAACTTTAGCGTTAAGCAAAACTGAAAAACGTTACGTTACCACAACCGACGGGAAAAAGATGTTGGTTTGGGTAATTCTTCCTCCAAATTTTGATGCTTCAAAAAAATATCCAACTTTATTATTCTGCCAAGGTGGACCACAAAGTCCGTTGACACAATCGTATTCTTTCCGTTGGAATTTCTCTCTAATGGCAGCTAAAGGTTATGTGGTTGTTGCGCCAAATCGTCGTGGAATGCCAGGACATGGTGTTGAATGGAATGAGCAAATTAGTAAAGATTGGGGCGGACAAGTTATGGACGATTACCTTTCTGCAATCGATGATGTGGCAAAAGAAAGTTATGTTGACAAAAGCCGTTTAGGTTGCGTTGGAGCTAGTTATGGAGGATATTCTGTATTTTATTTAGCAGGAATTCACAAAAATCGTTTCAAAACATTTATTGCTCATGACGGAGTTTTCAACACTGTTTCTATGTTAGGAACTACTGAGGAAGTTTTCTTTAATAATTGGGATTTTGGTGGGCCATATTGGGAAAAAGATAATGCTGTAGCACAAAAGGCTTATACAACTTTTAATCCTGCAACTCTGGTTCAGAATTGGAACAAACCAATTTTGATTTTCCAAGGAGGAAAAGATTTCCGTGTGCCAATCGGGCAAGGACAGGAAGCTTTCCAAGCCGCTCAATTAAGAGGAATCAAAAGTAGATTTGTTTATTTCCCAGATGAAAATCACTGGGTTTTAAAACCTCAGAACGCTCAGGTTTGGCAAGGCGAATTCTTCAAATGGTTAGATGAAACTTTGTAATACATAAAAAGAATGTTTGACAGCCGTAAATTTACACAATCTACGGCTGTTTTTTTTTGCAGACCTTACAATTATGTAACATTATGGGTAGATTTACTCTTCGTAAAACAGATTTTTTTAGATAAATTGCAATATTTTAATAATACCCCCATTCCCTCAAATCTTTCAAGCAAAATATGGAAACAAAAAGAAGCTACACCGCAATTAAAGTTTTATTCAGCTATGTTGCATTATTGGCTTTGGTTGTTACAGTTGGATGGTTTCTTTATTCTGAAAATGTAGTTTACAATAAACTGGAAGATAAGATTGCTTTAGAAAAAAACAAAATTATCAGAGTCAGCAGATTGTATTCTAATGTTTATAAAACCGAAAGTTTAGCAAGGCAAACCATTCAGAACAACTCCGAAAAAGATTTTAAAAATTATCTTATCGAAACCGATTCTCTTCGCAAACGTATCGATACTTTAAAGCAAGTTGTTACTACCGAATATCAAAAAACACTTCTAGATAGTGTAACATATTTTTTGTCTGAAAAGACAGAAAACATTAAACAGTTAAGAGAAATCAAGAATAAAGCAGACGATGAAACTTCTGTAAACAATGCTATTGATGAAATCACGAAAATGGAGTTCAATTTGAGAAAACTCGAACTTCAGGATTTCACTAAAAACCCAAATCAGTTGGGGAGTTATCAGCGAAGTGTTTTACAGCAATATGTTGATTATTTAAATTCGAACATTCCAGACGACAGCACCAATACATTGAGCAAAAAAGCTTCAGATTCTATTTTGGCCAATTCTAAAAAGCTTTTGAGTTCTGTAAAAATAAAAGCCGAAAAGAAAAAAGAATCTTTAAATTTTGAAGAAAACAAACTGCTTCAGAATGAAATTGCAATTTCAGATCAACTTAGAAAAATACTTCGAATTATTGAGCGAGAAATCATTATCAATTCGATCAAAAACAATTCATTAAAAGAAAAATCATTAAAAAGAGTCAACGAAATTGTAACGGCTTCGGCAGTTATCGGTTTATTGCTGACGGTTTTTTTCTCGATTCTAATTGTAAGCGATTATTCAAAATCTCAATTGTATAAAAAACAGCTCGAAATCGCGAATTTCAAAACCAAAAATCTGCTAAAAAGCCGTGAACAATTAATCTCGACAGTGAGTCACGATTTAAAAACACCTTTGAGCACCATTGTTGGTTATTCTGAACTTTTAGGAAATTCAGACATCAATACGAAGCAATCCTATTTTATTAAAAATATTAAAAACTCGTCTGAATATATTACGCAATTGGTTCAGGATCTACTCGATTTTTCGCAGATCGAAGCAGGGAAAATTTCTATAGAAAAAGTTCCATTTTCGTTGCCGGAAATCATTGAAGATGTGGCCAGAAATATTCAAACGGTTTACAAGCAAAAAGACATTGATCTTATTATCAATGTAGACGAACAATTTCAGAAACGTATTGTAGGCGATCCATTTCGTTTAAAACAAATCTTGACTAACATTATCGGAAATGCTTATAAATTTACCGAGGAAGGCCATATTCGAATTGCCGCTTACATAAATGACGATCAGTTTTTTACCATTTCAATTCAAGATACCGGAATTGGAATTGAAAAAGCAAATCAGAAATTGGTTTTTGAAGAATTTGCCCAAGCGAATGAAAACATTGAAAAGAAATATGGCGGAACTGGTTTAGGGTTATCAATTTGTCAGAAGATCATTTCTATTCTGGGCGGCAATTTAACTTTAGATAGTATTTTTGGAAAAGGAAGCACATTCCTTATTAAACTGCCTTTATTATTCGATAATAGCCAAAACTTTACTGCAACCGAACTAAAACCTAAGACGGCAAAAAGCAGTAAAACACAAACTTTTATTGTTGTTGATGACGACATTAATCTTTTGAATCTAACAAGCGGGGTTTTAAAACAAGAACAGCATAGGGTTTATTCTTTTACTAATCCGGCAAAAGCTTTAGCAACGATTGAGACCACGCCTTTTGATTTTGTCATTACTGATATTCAAATGCCAGAAATAGACGGATTTCTATTTTTAGAAAAACTTCGTGAACTTCCAGATACCATTTTTAAAAATCAGCCTGTAATCGCATTGACTGGCCGCACCGATTTGGATCTTTCAGTTTATAAAAATGCTGGTTTTACAACAGTTATAAAGAAACCTTATTCGCCAAAAATTTTGCTCGAGACGATTCAGCATATTTTAGATCATGAAGAAATTCCGATAACTGAATATACAGAGAATGCAAATGAAAATGCTTCTCAAATATATTCTTTAGAAACTTTGAAAGATTTTCTAGGTCAGGATGAATCGGCTTTGAAAGAAGTTTTGAAGTCTTTTATAGAAACATCGATCGAAAATTTAGGTTTTTTAAAAGCTGCCGTTCAAGAGAAAAATCATGATGAAATAAAATCTATTGCGCATCGTATTGCTCCCATGTTCAAGCAAATTCAGGCAAATGAGATTGGCGAAATTTTAAAAAATTTAGAAAAAGAAGATTTAAATACAATCGATATAAAAGCAACGTACGCAGATTTATCTGAAAAAGTAGAAGTCCTTTTTAAGGAATTGAAACAAGAGATTTAATGAAGCAATAAAAAAGCAGTCTTAAAGAGACTGCTTTTTTTATTCGATATTATATTGTTTCAATTTATTGTAAAGTGTTTTTCTGGTAATCTTCAGCAGTTTTGCTGCTTCAGATTTATTATTTTGCGTTTTTGACAAGGCACTAATAATAGTTTCTTTTTCGTTTTCAGACAATGAGAAAACTTCGGCAGTTGCGGCAGGCTGATTTTGGATCTGAAAAAATTCTGCTGGAAGCACATCACTTTCTATAAAATCACCACGAGTTAAAAGAGTGGCACGTTTTACACAGTTTTGCAATTCTCGTAAATTTCCTGGCCAAGAGTAGTTCTGAAAAATAGAAACCACTTCTGGAGAAAACCCAATAACATCTTTATGCAATTGCTGATTGGCTTTTTCTAAGAAATAATCTGCAAAAACCATTAAATCTTCGCCTCGATCTTTTAAAGATGGTGACTGGATTGAAAATTCATTGATTCTATGGTATAAATCTTCTCTAAAATCGCCGTTTTTTACTGCCTCGCGTAAATCTTCATTGGTAGCCGTAATAATGCGTATATCGACGTTTATTTCTTTATTGCTTCCAACGGGTTTGATTTTTCTTTCCTGAAGTGCTCTCAATAACTGAATTTGATTTTCGTATGAAAGATTTCCAATTTCGTCTAAAAACAAAGTTCCGCCATTGGCAGCTTCAAAATATCCTTTTTTATCATTGATTGCTCCAGTAAAAGATCCTTTTAGATGTCCAAAAAATTCGCTTGCAGCCAATTCTTTCGGAATCGCTCCGCAGTCTACTGCAATAAAATTATTGTCTTTTCTTCTGCTTTGCTGATGAATGCTTTTAGCAATGATTTCTTTTCCTGTACCGCTTTCACCAATTATTAAAACTGACATATCTGTCGGGCTTACCAATTGAATATGATCTAGAAGTTTTTTGGATGCAACAGAAATTCCTTTTACAAACTCATTGTCTCCCGATGAAGCCTGCTTTTTTACTGTCTTTTTTTCTTTTACAGGAGCTTGTTCTTCTTCCTCTTTTGGTGCTTGTAGTGCATTGGTAATTACAAGAAGAACCTCGTCTGGATTAAATGGTTTAGAAATATAATCTGCCGCTCCATTTTTTATGGCTTTAACAGCAGTGTTTACATCAGAATATCCTGTCATTAAAATAACCGGAATATGTGGGTGAGAATTTTTAAATTCAGACATAAGTCCGATACCATCAGAATCAGGCAAGCGAAGGTCGGTCAAAATCAAATCGAATGATTCATTTTTAACTGCTTCACGCGCTTCTGTTGCTGAGAAAGTAGTGGTTACCTCATAGGCTTTTTTGATTAGAAATTTCTCTAATAATTTACAGAACGCAATATCATCTTCTATCAGTAATATCTTCGGCATTTGTTTGTAGGGTCTTTTTGCTAAAATAATATTATTAAACTTGTTATTTCATAAAATTATGCAAAATATGTAAAAAAAAAGAGATTGCACAATGCAATCTCTTTTTCACCAAAAACATAAATCTAAATTCACCTAATTATATCTTCAACCAGTTACCATTGACATCTGAGTAAACAGTAGCCTTTTGGTCTCCAACTGATATTTCTAGTTTGTACTCTTTTTTGTCATTGACAAATGCTTTATCCAGTTTTGCTCCTGGATAAGCTGTCTGCAAAGCTGTTTTCACAGGTGCAGGCACAGCATCTACTGTAACCTCTGTGTATTCTGACTGAATAGCTACAGTTGCTTTAGTGTTTGGAGAAACAGGCAATACATTTGCGTGTATTGACATAGTTCCTAGAACCACTATTGCTGATAAGATTAGTTTTTTCATGATGCTGATTTTAATTATTTCTTAATGATATTTCCAGAAGCATCTGTAAAAATAGTATACTTCTTTTCTCCACTTGAAATCTCAAGTTTGTACTCATTTTTCTCGTTTTTATAAGCTTTTTCTAGCTTAGTATTCGGGAAAGATTTTTCAAGTGTAGATTTTACAGCGGCCGGAACGGCATCTATAGCTACTTCAGTAAACTCACTTTGAACGAATACTGATTGAGAAATCGAAACTGCTGGAAGAACCATAGCATTTACTGTAAAACTTCCTAATACAATCGCTGCTGATAAGATTAACTTTTTCATAATATTTAGTGGTTTAAATTATTTTTTAAGAATGTTACCAGAAGCGTCTGTATAAACGATCGATTTTTCACCTCGAACGGTTATCTCAATTTTGTACTCCTTTTTATCATTTACCCATGCTTTCTCAAGCACTACACCAGGATAAGCTTCATCTAAGCCTTTTTTTACGGCTGCGGGAACTCCATCTACTTCTTTGTATCCATCCTGATCATTTACTGTCTGCACCATTAAATTGGTTGCAACAGGGGTTTCTGCGTTCATCGACAAACTGCCTAAAACAATTGCTGCCGATAAGATTAACTTTTTCATAGTAATAGTTTTTAAGGGTTAGACTTAATTATTTTTTAATCCAAGTTCCATCTGCGTTAGCAAAAAGATTCCCTGATTTATCTCCAACAGTTACTTCAAGCTTGTATTCAGATTTTGTGTTTTTAAATGCTTTAGAAAGCACAGCATCTGGATATGCTTTTTTAAGAGCATCTGTAATTGCTGCTGGAACTTCTTCCAATTTAATTTCTGTATAATCATCTTGGATAGAGATTGTTTTTACGATTGTATTTGAGATTGGCGAAGTTGAAGCAAATGATGTTAAACCTCCCAAAACGATTGCGGCTGATAAAAATAAATTTTTCATGATAGTTGTTTTTTAATATAGTTAATTTGATCTTAGTATTCTTGATCCGGATTTTCACAAAACCTGATTTTTAGATTATTGTGCAATCCAAGTTCCGTCTGCATTAGCAAATAAGTTTCCTACTTTGTCGCCAACAGTTACGTCAAGTTTATACTGTTCTTTTTCGTTTTTATATGCTTTAGTAATTACTGCTTCTGGATATGCTTTTTTCAAAGCGTCTTTAATCGCAGCTGGTAATTCTTCTAATTTGATTTCTGTATAATCGTCTGCGATAGAAACTACTTTTACATTTGTATGAGTAATTGGAGTAGTTGAAGCAAATGAAGTTAAACTTCCTAAAACAATTGCGGCTGATAAAAATAAATTTTTCATAACGTATATATTTAAATTAATAGTTGTTTACGCTTTAAGTAATGAAATTATTATGCCGTAAAAGAAAAGAGCCATGCCAAAGACCGTAAAAACCTGTATTAAAAGACTTTACATCAAATATAACAAAAAAAGATAAAACGCGAAAGGTGTGTAAATGAGAAAAAAGGTGTGTAATAAGTAAACACTTTTAGTGTAACCTTTCGAAAGAAATTACAA
Organism: Flavobacterium tyrosinilyticum; assembly: GCF_023656565.1. Classification (GTDB taxonomy): domain Bacteria; phylum Bacteroidota; class Bacteroidia; order Flavobacteriales; family Flavobacteriaceae; genus Flavobacterium; species Flavobacterium tyrosinilyticum. The sequence continues at coordinate 1,601,671 of NZ_JAMOKG010000001.1, read as the reverse complement.
ATTTTAAAATCACAAATTCCAAGAAAGGAGTAAAAGTTCGAGATTTTGGGATTTGGAATTTATCCCCAAGTTTCGAGATTGGAATTTTGTAAAAGAAAAAAGGCTTCCAAATTTGGAAGCCTTTATAATTATTCTGGACTATTCATTTTAAATGTATCCATAAATGCAGTTGTATAATCTCCTGCAATATATTTTGGATCATCCATTAATTGTCTGTGGAAAGGTATTGTAGTTTTCACACCTTCGATTACGAACTCATCCAAAGCTCTACGCATTTTGCTAATAGCTTCTTCACGAGACTGCGCAGTTGTAATTAACTTAGCAATCATAGAATCGTAGTTTGGTGGAATGCTATATCCTGAATATACGTGAGTATCTAAACGAACTCCGTGTCCTCCTGGCATATGAAGCGTAGTAATTTTTCCTGGTGAAGGACGAAAATCGTTGTAAGGATCTTCAGCATTAATACGAACTTCGATAGCATGTAATTGTGGAAGGTAGTTTTTACCAGAAATTGGAATTCCGGCAGCAACCATAATTTGCTCACGGATCAAATCATAATCAATAACTTGTTCTGTAATTGGGTGCTCAACCTGAATACGAGTATTCATTTCCATGAAGTAAAAATTTCTGTGTTTATCCACAAGAAACTCTACAGTTCCAGCTCCTTCATATTTAATGAATTCAGCAGCCTTTACAGCAGCTTCTCCCATTCTTGCACGAAGATCGTCTGTCATGAAAGGCGAAGGTGTTTCTTCAGTTAGTTTTTGGTGACGACGTTGCACAGAACAGTCTCTTTCAGAAAGGTGACATGCTTTTCCGTAAGAATCTCCAACAACTTGAATTTCGATATGACGAGGCTCTTCAATAAGTTTCTCCATGTACATTCCGTCATTTCCAAATGCTGCAGCAGCTTCTTGACGCGCACTTTCCCAAGCTTTTAAAAGCTCTTCTTCTTTCCAGATTGCACGCATTCCTTTTCCACCACCACCAGCAGTAGCTTTCATCATAACTGGGTAACCAATTTCTTTAGCTACTTTTTGTGCATGTTCGTAAGATTCTAACAATCCGTCTGAACCTGGCACACAAGGTACTCCTGCCGCTTTCATTGTAGCTTTAGCAGAAGCTTTATCTCCCATTCGGTCGATCATTTCTGGAGCAGCACCGATAAATTTAATTCCATGCTCTTGACAGATTTTTGAGAATTTAGCATTCTCAGAAAGAAATCCATAACCTGGATGTATTGCGTCTGCATTTGTAATTTCTGCAGCAGCAATGATATTTGACATTTTCAAATACGATAAGTTACTCGGAGGAGGACCAATACAAACCGCTTCATCAGCAAATTTAACATGTAAACTTTCTGCATCGGCTGTAGAGTAAACTGCAACAGTTTTGATTCCCATTTCCTTACATGTACGAATTACACGTAGTGCAATTTCTCCTCTATTCGCAATTAATATTTTTTTAAACATCTTATTTTAATTAGATAATTAGACAATTTGATAATTAGATAATTTTAGATGCCTGATGTATTAATTCTGTCAGATCAATCTAAAATCTAAAATCTAAAATCTAAATTTATTTATGATGGATCTACTAAGAATAAAGGTTGGTCAAATTCTACTGGAGACATATCGTCAACTAGAATTTTTACAATTTTACCAGAAACTTCAGATTCGATTTCGTTGAATAATTTCATTGCTTCAATTACACAAAGAACGTCTCCTTTAGAAACAGTGCTTCCAACTTCTGTAAAAACTGGTTTATCTGGAGATGGTTTTCTATAAAATGTACCAATGATTGGAGATTTTATAGTAATATATTTAGAATCGTTAGCAGCTGGTGCTTCTGGAGTTACACTTACAACTGTTGGAGCCGTTACTTGTGGAACTGCCGCTTGAGGTAAAGCTGCCTGAGCAGGTAATTGCTGTACGTAAGTTGCTTCAGTTACATTTGTTTCTAAAGTTGTTCTGATCGTGATTTTTACATCATCCATTTCTAACTTCACTTCTGCAACGCCCGAATTTGCAACAAATTTGATTAGGTTTTGAATTTCTTTTAAATCCATAATGATTCGTTTTTAGTTTTAATTTATTTTTTATCGTAAGCCCATTTTAAATAGATAGATCCCCAAGTGAATCCACCACCAAAAGCGGCAAAGATAATGTTATCTCCCTTTTTAAGCTTATTTTCAAAATCAGCCAGTACTAATGGTAAAGTTCCAGAAGTAGTATTTCCGTATTTCTCAATATTTACTAAAACTTTAGAATCTTCCAATTCTAATCTCCCAGCAGTAGCATCAATAATACGTTTATTAGCTTGGTGTGGCACTAACCAGTCAACATCTTGATTTGTCAAATTATTTCTTTGCAAAATCAATTCGCTGGCATCTGCCATATTAGTTACAGCATATTTAAAAACAGTTTTACCGTCTTGCATAATATTGTGCTGTCTATTTTTTACAGTATCTTCAGAAGGCGGAATCAAAGAACCTCCTGCTGGTATTTTAAGGAAGTCACGCCCTACACCATCACTTCTTAAATATTCATCCTGCAAACCTAAACCTTCATAATTTGGTTCGAAAAGAACTGCTCCAGCTCCATCTCCAAAAATAATACAAGTTGCTCTATCCGTATAATCTACAATAGATGACATTTTATCGGCACCAATTAAAAGTACTTTTTTGTAACGTCCAGACTGAACATATGCTGCAGCTGTAGACATTCCGTATAAGAAACTTGAACATGCCGCTTGCAAATCGTATGCAAATGCATTTGTTGCTCCAATTTCTGTTGCAACAAATACTCCTGTAGAAGCCACCATCATATCTGGTGTTGCAGTTGCCATTATAATCATATCAATCTCAAGCGGATCAATATTTGCTTTTGCAATTAAATCCTTTGCTGCTTGTATAGCAAGGTAAGATGTACCTTTATCAGCATCTTTAAGAATTCTTCTTTCTTTAATTCCTGTTCGAGCGGTAATCCACTCATCATTGGTATCAACCATTGTTTCTAATACTTGGTTCGAAAGAACGAAGTCAGGAACATAAGCTCCAACAGCGGTAATTGCGGCTGTGATTGTATTCATTATATTCTATTATTTTATTTTCAAATTATGGATAATTTGAAAAATTTTTAAAAGACCCGAAAATTACAAAAAAAAACGTAACGAATTTGTCTATATTTTCCTAAAAAACGAAAATTATAATCAACAAAAAAAACTCTCACTATGTGAGAGTTCTAGTATAATTTACAAAAACGTATTAAGCAACCGCTTCAGATTTATCGATAACAACTTGCCCTCTGTAGTACATTTTACCTTCATGCCAGTAAGCTCTGTGGTATAAATGCGCCTCACCTGTAATAGGACATGTAGCGATTTGAGCTACAGTAGCTTTGTAATGTGTTCTTCTCTTATCTCTTCTTGTTTTCGAGGTTTTTCTCTTAGGATGTGCCATTTTACTATATTATTTATCCGTTAATAGTTTCTTTAATTTTTCCCAACGCGGGTCAATATCTTCTTCTTTGTTACTCTCTTCCTTTTGTTCTTTTACACTTAACTCATTCAGTTTTGTCAAAGCCTCTGTTTGTAGACTTCCGTCTTTAACACCTGGATGAATTCTTTTGTGAGGTACAGAAAGCGCGATCATTTCATAAATATATTGCGCTACATCTATCTCGTGTTCACCATGTGGCAAAATCAACAATTCTTCATTATCATCATTAAATTCGTCTCCAAAGCGAACAATTAACTTCATTTTCCCTTTTATAGGTAAATCAAAATCTTCGCCTGTTAGATCACAAGGCACGTTAACTGTTCCTTTGTGTTTGAATTCTAACTCTAACATAGTACTTTTCTTTTCGAAAAGCACATTAACTTTAATATCTGAACTTTGAAACTCATCGTATTCAAAATTCTTAAAGAACTCGTTATTTATTTGATACTCAAAATGGTGTTTTCCTAGTTTTAATCCTACGAAAGGAATTAAAAATTCTTTTGTTTTGCTCATTTCAACATCAATTTGATCAATTCGATTCTAAAACTAGATATCTGAATTGGGGTGCAAAGATATAAAATTATTACAAATCTAATAATCTTATTGACCTTTTTTTGTTTATAACTGTTTTTCTTTTATTTTAAGAGGTTTTTGGCTAATCTCCTCATACTGATTACGCGAGCGAAAAATATCAATCGCAAGATAGACTGCTTCTTTAAAAGAATTGTAATCTGCCATATCTTTTCCAGCAATATCATAAGCTGTACCGTGGTCTGGAGAGGTTCTAACTTTATTTAAACCTGCTGTATAATTCACGCCTTTTCCAAAAGACAATGTCTTAAACGGAATTAATCCTTGATCGTGATACATTGCCACGATAGCATCATATTTTTCATATTGACTGCTTCCAAAAAAACCATCTGCAGGAAATGGACCAAAAGCCATTGTTCCCGAATCGAAGATTTTCTTTAAAGTTGGCTTCAAAATCAAATCATCTTCTTTTCCAATCACACCGCCATCACCAGCATGCGGATTGAGTCCTAAAACTGCAATTTTCGGCTTCACTATACTAAAATCCTGAATCAAAGATTTTCTTACAGTTTCTATTTTTCTAGTTATCAATTCTTCTGTTAAATGAGAAGCAACTTCGTTTAAAGGCACATGATCTGTAATTAAGCCCACTCGTAAATTATCTTGAACCATCATCATTAGCGCATCGCCATCTAATTCCTGATTCAAATAATCGGTGTGCCCAGGAAATTTAAAATCCTCAGACTGTATATTATATTTATTAATAGGAGCCGTTACTAAAACATCTATTTCGCCATCTTTCAAAGCTTTCGTTGCTGCCGTAAAAGATTTAATTGCATATTCTCCTATTTTAGGATCATTTACCCCAAAGTTTATATCAACTCCTTCTCTCCAAAGATTCAGAACATTTACTTTACCTGGAATAATTTGATCTAATTTATCAACTCCATGAAATTGAATCGTCGACGTAAAGTTTTTTCTAACGAATGAAAGAATTTTAGCATTTGCAAAAATAACCGGCGTACACAATTCCAACATACGAGAATCTTCGAATGTTTTCAGTATAACTTCGCTTCCAATACCGTTTAAATCTCCAACTGAAATTCCAACAATTATATTTTCTGCTTTTTTATTCATGAGCTCAGTTTATTTATTACTAATTTTGATGTGCAAATTTAGTAAAATAAAACCACAATGTTCACAGGAATTATAGAAACACTCGGAAGGATTCACGAAATTCAAAAAGATCAAAACAATCTTCATATAACAGTTGACTCATCCATAACTCACGAATTAAAAATAGACCAAAGCGTTTCGCACAACGGAATATGCCTTACAGTAGTAGCTATTAAAGATTCTCTTTATACCGTAACGGCAATCGAAGAAACTATTCTAAAAACCAATATTAGCGATTGGAAAACCGGCGATATTGTAAATTTAGAGAGAGGGATGAAACTTGGCGACCGCCTAGACGGACATATCGTACAAGGCCACGTAGATCAAACTGGAACCTGTGTTAAAATTGAAGAAGCAAACGGAAGCTGGAATTATACTTTTGAATACGATAAAAACCTAAACAATATCACAATCGAAAAAGGTTCGATTACAGTAAATGGCGTTAGTCTTACGGTTGTAAATTCTAAAACGAATGAATTTAGTGTTTCCATTATTCCATATACTTATGAACACACTAATTTTAAAGACTTCAAAGTTGGAACAAAAATCAACCTTGAATTTGATGTAGTTGGAAAATACATCTCTAGACTTTATTCGATAAACAAGTAATCTTTTAGATTTTCCATAAAAAAAGCTTCAATTTAAATTGAAGCTTTTTTTATTTGATTTTTATATATGAATGTAAGGCCTAAAGCCAAACCTCCGATTGCTAGAAATAAAATATTTTGATTTATTGGAAAAGCATCATCACAGTCGGGATACAATGGAGGACACTCTTCTTCAGCCGTTGTAGTCATACTTCTCGCCGTACTCGCACTAGGAGTAGGCGGATGCGAAGAAGTTTCTGCAGACACAATTAAAACATTCAAAAATAAGGCAATTACTAAAAATGGGGCTTTTAGATTTTTCATAAATTCAAGCTATTGCAAACAGCAATTCTAGATAATTATTGACAAATATTCTTTAATAGAAATTTCGCACAAACGCATTTCCATTTCCAAAATCTTGGACAAAAGTATAAGTTTTTTACTCAAAACCAACTTTTAAAACCAAAAATCCAGAACAAATTTTAACATTTTTCTTAAAAACACTTCTAATCCTTTTCAGAAAACGTTCTAGAAGAACAACGTTCATTTACAACACTATTCACAAGACCCAAAAGGCTATAAGAATTTACTTATCGTAATAAAAGTAATCTTCTTAACCCTCTTAAAAATCTCTTTCACCTAATATACGCAAAAAAAAAGAACTTTGGATTCAACTTTAATTACATATTCAAGAGAATGTTCTCAAATTAATATATTTGTAAAATCAAAACACAAATCCAATCCAATTCCAAAAGATTTTAAACTTCAAATACAAATCTATTTTTAATTTTAATTAATCAAATGAAAAAACCATATACAGTCGGAAGTTTATACGCAGGCGTTGGCGGTATTTGTTTAGGTTTTGAAAATGCAGGTTTTAAATTAGAGTGGGCAAATGAATTTGACAAAAAGGCCTGTGTTACCTACAGAAACAATTTCGAGCACACTCTTATTGAAGGAGATGTAATGCAACTCGACGTAAAAGATCTTAATAAAATTGATATCCTTACAGCTGGATTTCCATGCCAACCCTTTTCTCTAGCTGGGCATCGAAAAGGTTTTAAAGACAGCAGAGGAAATCATTTTTTTAAAATATTAGATTTCATTGATGAAATGCGCCCTAAAGTAGTGTTCCTTGAGAATGTCAAAAACCTAAAAGGACATGATAAAGGAAATACAATGAAAGTAATTCAGCGCGAGATTAAAAAACGCGATTATACTTTTGACAGCGCTATCTTAAACACTAAAGATTTCGGAAATATTCCGCATAATCGTGAGCGAATTTTCATGGTTGCTTTTGATAAAAAATTTGTAAAAAAAGGCTTTAAATTTAATTTCCCAGAGAAAGAAGAATTAACAAAAAAGGTTACCGACTTAATTACAAAAGAAAAAGTCGATAAAAAATTCTATTACACCGAAGACAAATACATGTACAACATGCTAAAGGAAGCCGTTGTTAGAGAAGACAGAATTTATCAATTCAGGAGGCAGTATGTTCGAGAAAATAAAAAAGAAGTTTGTCCTACTTTAACCGCAAACATGGGAACCGGCGGCCACAATGTTCCGATCATCACAACAGAATTTGGCTTTAGAAAATTAACACCAAGAGAATGTTTTCGTTTTCAAGGATTTCCAGATCATTACAAATTACCCAAAATTTCAAATTCCAGCCTTTACAAACAAGCTGGAAATTCTGTAAGTATGCCCGTTATAGAAAGGATTGCTTCTGAAATATTCAAATGCATTGAGAAAGCTGAAGCTAGAAAGCTAAAAGCTGAAAAAGTTTAAATACTTAAAAGCATAATTGTTCCTTCAATTTTTGCCAAGCAAACCTCGAGATTTTTCTCTATTTCTTTACTCCAAAACCTCAGAATCGTCCAGTTTTCAGAAATAAGAAAAGCGTTAACTTCTTCGTCACGCTCAATATTTCTCTCAATTTTTGGAATCCAATATTCTCGATTCGTTTTAATTCTCAATTGCTGTGTTTCCCAATCTTTTCCATGAAAAAATTCGCTGTCAACAAAAATGGCAATTTTATATTTGGCAAAAGTAAGATCAGGCCTTCCAAATACCTTTTTGTTATTTTTTCGGTATCTGTGACCCAATTTCCATAATGCTTTTGCAAGCCTTACTTCGCCTTTTGTAGCAGTGCTTTTTATCGCCTGCATAGTTTTCCTCCTTTGTTCGGGAGTTAATCTATCCATCTGAAGATTAAATTTGTTTTGGATGGATAAAGTTAAGGGATTTTACAGAAATGGACGTTTAAATAATAAGAGACAAAATTTCATTTTTCACACTTCAAAAAACCGAAAAACAAAAAAGCCTTTACATTTCTGTAAAGGCTTTATGTTTCTAAAAGAGTGGTCCCACCTGGGCTCGAACCAGGGACCACCTGATTATGAGTCAGGTGCTCTAACCAGCTGAGCTATAGGACCGGTTTAGAGGATGCAATATTACTACTATTTTTCATTCACTCCAAATATTTTAAGACATGATTTTCAATTTAATTTTAAATCTTTCTTCGAAACTCAAAAACGAAATTGATTTTCAACCTCTTATTCAAAAATTAAAATGACATTTTTTTATTTAATTTCTTGACAAAGCTCGACCAAAACGCCATTTGTGTTCTTCGGATGCAGAAAAACAACCAATTTATTATCTGCTCCTTTCTTCGGAACTTCATTAATCAAGACAAAACCTTCGTTTTTTAAACGTGCAATTTCGGCTTCGATATCATCAACATCAAAAGCGATATGATGAATCCCTTCTCCTTTTTTCTCCAAGAATTTAGCAATAGGACTTTCGGGGTTTGTTGCTACCAAAAGTTCGATTTTATTATTTCCCGTCTGAAAAAAGGACGTTAAAACCCCTTCGCTTTCTACCGCTTCCATTTTATAAGACGGAACACCAAGCATTTTTTCAAACAAAACATTAGCATCGTCCATGTTTTTTACCGCAATCCCAATATGTTCTATTTTATTTACCATTACTTCATTATTGATTTATGTATGTATTAAAATAACCACATTCAGCAATTACATCCTGATAATATTTCGTATCCGAATAGTCTTTTCTTAAAGCTTTGAACGAGTTCCAAGCGATAAAATTAACTTTATCATCTTGAATTTCCCAATAGCTATTTACAGTATTATATTTTTTATTGTAATAGTCATTTCGTTCGCATTTCGAAATCAGATACAAACATTTTGCTTTTTGTTCCTTATTTGAAGTGGCTTCAAAAGCTTTCTGATAATACATTTTAGAAACCGAATTATTCGTAATCATTTCTTTCATCGTATCTCTAAAAGAATATGGGCCCGACCCGTACCCTACAATGCTCATCTCGTAAAAAGTTCTTCCGTTTCCAAAATGAGAAATATTATAAAACGCATTTCCTAACAAAAGGCTATTGGTGTAAACATCTTCTTTCTGAGCCAATTTATCCTGCATTTCTTTTATTGTGGTCAAGAAATCCATAAAAGTATATTTTCTTTTCTGATACGCCGCGTGCTCGCAATCATGACAATCTTTTATATTTCCGTTAAACGGATTTCCTAAGAATTTAACGTACTGAACAGAATCTGTTTGTTGCATAAAAGCAATTGCTTCTGGAATTTTGTTTTTGAAAGTGGACTGAATTGCTTGAAAATTATTAATATCCTTCAGTTTTAAACTATAAATTCCAGCACCAATTTTCTCGATTTCAGATTTATTAGTTTTTTCCAAAAAGCTTTTTATTGCCAACAAATTCTTTTCATTGTCATAATATGCATTTCCATCATTCCAGTAGCTATAGCGTGATTCTCCATAAATCTCAGCCATAACCTGATTTCCTTTTTCTTTATATAAATGCGACAAATAGATTCTGCTCCATGAAGAAGCATTTTGATAACGAAATGTATCTCCTTTATAATTTTTAGGAAGTCCTGTGTATAACCAATTTAAATCAGCCAGAATAGTTTTCTCGTTCTTATCCGTCAGCTTATCAATCTTGCTTAAATTATTTACAAAACGCAACAAACGAAGCTGCATTCCCGCCAATTCCGTTTTCGGAAGCGTTTTTTCTGCTTTGCTGTAATTTTTATCTGCATTGGCATAATCGCCTTTTAGCGTTTGAAGATATCCAAGTGCAATATCCCACAAATAAGGCTTATCGGCATTTCCTGCAGCAGAAATTTTTGCAATTAAATCGATGGCGCTATTATCAACTTTTGCTTTGTTTTCTGTTTTATTTTCAGCAACAGTTTGCGGTTTTGGTTTCTGATTCTCTCCTTGCCCATCCGTCTGAAACGAATTGTTTATTTTTTGCTCTAGCGAATTAACCAATCTTGTTCCGAGATAATTTAAATGTTCGCTTTTAGGATCTAATTCGTAGATTTTTTCAATTGCCTGTTTTTCGTCTTTATAATATCCATGAATTGCCCAAAGCGCCGCTTTTTCTTTATTGTCTTTTGCCAACGCTAAAGCCTTAGTCCAATCTGACTCGTTTTTTGGTTTAAAGCTATAAGCTGTAACCACTCTTAATTCTGGACATTTATCAAAAACCTGAGCGTATAAATAGTTAGAAGTCGCGTATTTTTTTTGTTTATAATTAATACCGGCAACATACGCTAAAGCGCGATAATACAAAGTATTTCTGATAACAGAACTTTCTGTTTTATTAAAAAAATCAATTGCTTTTTGTTTGTCGTTACTATAAAAACGCGCTTTCATGGTCAAGAACCAATATCTGTTTTTCAAAAACGGATCTGATAAAGTATTATATACATTTTCTATCGACTGAATCATTTTGGCATCGTTGAACGTTTTTGCCACAACGGGATCGTAGCTCCAATAATCGTCTCCAATAGAAACCGTTTCTATTTTTTGAGCCAAATACAAAAACTCGACAAAGTTTTTTACTTTCTCCTCTTTCAGATTCAGCTTTTTGCCCCATTTTTGCGTGCTTTTATTTTCTTTTTTTGTTTTATAATAAAGATGCAAACCTTCTATTTCTTCTTTATTTTTGATGGTATTTTTGTCATCAGAATAATATCTAGGCTTTTCATCACCAATCAAAAAATAATTGACAGTTGTGGTATCAACTTTTCCTTTTAGATAATCTGCCCAATCTGATTTTATATTTTTATTAAAACGAGAATTATGCTGGGTATCAAAACCAATTCCGTAAAAAATACCACCAGATAAAAACAAAGGCGAATACGATTTATCGGCAAAAGTTTCTGGGGTAAAATTTGAATTATAAGATCCTAAATAATCCCAATCTCCGTCTGCGCAGGCATATATAATTCCGAATGCAGAAAGCAAAACGGCACTAGAAGCAAGAAATAATCTGCTTAAAAGTATTTTTTTCATAAGTTTTTAAATTGAATTCGTCTAAATCGTAAAATATAATTTCGTTTGGCTTTTCAACAAGATTATCTTGCAAATCTTCTGCCATTTCTTTTAAATCTTTTGGTTTTATTTCTTCTATTTTCAAGAGATCGTTTTCTTCATAAAAAACACCATTTTTATAGTTGGAATGTTTTACCCTGAAAAAAATCGGACTTGTTTTTTCAAAATTGGAATCTTTCTCTAGTTCTCTACTATTCATTTTAGAACGAAGTCCGATCACTTTATTATTTCTAATATGAACTCCCCACGAATAAATTGGAAAAGCAAAATCTAAATGAAGAGGATATCTTTTTAAACTTTTAAGATATCGTTCTGCCACTTTCTTATCGTAAATAGAATTTAGAGAATCGGGCGCAATGGATCCCATGTTGTAATACATCAAAACTCCAGAATCGACATTTGGAATTTTTGTCTTTTTGAAATATTTCACCTGATGCAATCGAATGGTAGCTGAAAGTTTCTTCTTCGAAAGTTTTTTAAAAACCTCTATAAATTTTAAATAATTCTCTTTGCTTTTTAAGGTCCAATCGCAATCAATTTGAATTTCGTGACACGCGATTTTGTTTTTAGAATTGATTTGTTCTATAAAATCAAAGGTTTTTTGAGCCAAATCCTTCACATCAAGATTAGGCTGGAGCATGACTTTGTTCTGAATAAAAACAACTGGAACTATAGCATATTCCTTTGGATTTTCTTCAAATCGAATTGGGCTAATCGGAATTGGAAAATTAGATTCTAGATGAATTCCAATGTCAAAATACCTTACATAAAGTTTCTGTACATTGTTTTCTTTCAATGCTTCTTTTTCCGTTTCAGAAAATTTGAAGATTGTTTTCCAGTAATAAAAGGAGATTACGAGCTTTTCACTTTTAGTGCATGATAACATTAAAAAGAGAAACAAAACTGGGAAAAATCGCTTGAACAAAACTTAGGAAAATTACATTTTAATTCAAAAGTAAGAAATTATAGCATTTTAAACACTAAAATTTTGGAAGATTTCCAAAAGTCCCAAATCCTAATAAATGGATAAAAAATTTCAATTAAAGCAAATATAATCGTTATTTTGTGCAATCAAATTGAAAAACCGTTATGTTGAAAGACACCTTAAAATACATTGCATTTGTAATTCTAATATCCATGATAAGCTGCGCCAAAAGAGGCAGCATTACCGGCGGTTTAAAAGATACGTTACCTCCTGTTTTGGTATCAAGTTTGCCTAAAAACTTTACAACCGATTTTAAAGGAAACACAATTACTTTAAATTTTGACGAATATGTCAAACTTAAAAACACCAATAAACAGCTTATTATTTCTCCGCCTTTAAAAAATGAGCCATTAATTACGCCTACAAATGTCAGCAAATTTATAAAGATCGAACTTCGAGATACTTTGCAACCCAATACAACTTATAGTTTAAATTTTGGACAGGCGATTACAGACAATAATGAAGGAAACGCGCTAAACCAATTTAAATATGTGTTTTCGACTGGATCTCATATCGATTCACTTAAACTGAACGGGAAAATTAAAGATGCGTACGGAAAGTATGTTGACAATTTCGTTTCTGTAATGTTATATGAGGTAAATGATAAATTTAAAGATTCTACCATTTACAAAGAGTTTCCGCGCTACATTACGAACACTTTGGACAGTATGCGAACTTTTCAGTTTGAAAATTTAAGAGAAGGAAAATATCTTTTGGTAGCGTTAAAAGATAAAGGTTCAAACAATAAATTTAATCCAAAAGATGACAAAATCGGATTTTTGAAAAGTTATATCACAATTCCGTCGGACACGGTTTATGAGGTGGAACTATTTAAAGAAACATTGCCATTAAAAGCTTTCAAACCTATTCAAGCTTCAGGAAACCGTTTGTTTCTTCCTTATGAAGGAAAACAGGATTTCAAAAATTCAAAACCAAAAATTACACTTAAAAATGGCGACGAAGTTCTTGAAACTATCGCAACGCAGTTTCCTAAAAAAGATTCGCTTCAAGTTTGGTACAAACCAATAAAAGCCGATTCGTTATCAATGGAAGTTGAAAAAGGAGATTATAAAAAAAGATTTTCGTTCAAGATTAAAGCCTTAAAAAAAGATACTTTAAATATTAAAGCGGTACAAAACGGTCAGATTAATTTTAGAGAACGTTTTACTTTGGAAACCGAAACTCCGTTGGTAAAATTTGACAAATCTAAAATCGCTTTGGTCAATAAAGATTCTGTTGCTGTTCCTTATACAACAGAATATGATGAATTTGAACAAAAATTATATTTCGATTTCCAAAAAGAACCATTGGACAAATATAGTTTTACTTTCTTACCAGGTGCTTTGACCGATTTTTATGAAAAGACAAATGATACTTTATCTTATAAACTCAGCACTAAAGAACATGCTGACTATGGAAATCTGATATTGACTCTTAAAAATGTCAAACGTTTTCCTATAATTGTTGAATTGACCAATAAAAAAGGAGATGTAGTTTTAGCCGAAGGGTATTCTGAAGGCGCAACTACTTTAGAATTCAATCTACTGCAACCTGATGTTTTTACTGTGCGCATTATTTATGACGACAATAAAAACAAACAATACGACACTGGTAATTTCTTAGAAAAGAAATACGCAGAAGAAGTATTTTATAATCAAGAAGAATTTGATGTGCGCGCCAATTGGGATCGGAACGAAACAATTGACTTGAGCATTCCTTTTAATCCAGAAGTCGAGAAGAAACAAGACGATAAAAAGAAAAAAGAAGCAGAAAAGAAACGAAAAGCCTTTTAAAACTTAATTTCAAACTGATCTCTATCGCTTAAAAAGTCTAATTTTTTACGCGTTTCATACATGGTGTTTTTGTCTAATTCTACGACAAAGACACCATTTTTTTCTTGTGGCTCTAAAATATAATTGCCCAAAAAATCTATTGCTTGAGAATGGCCAATATGTTCATAATCGTGAGCATCATTACCAATTCTGTTTACTCCGACCACATACGAAAGATTTTCTATGGCACGTGCTTTTAGCAAAGCATCCCAAGCATTGGTGCGTACTTTTGGCCAATTTGCGACATACAAAATAAGGTCGTAGTTTTCTACATTACGTACAAAAACCGGAAATCTCAAATCGTAACAAACCTGCAGACATATTTTCCAATCTAGATAATCTATAATTACCTTTTTATTTCCGCAGGTGTACACTTTGTCTTCACCGGCGAGAGAAAAAGAATGTCTTTTATCGTAATACTGAAATTCTCCTGACGGAAAAACAAAAAACATCCTATTATAAAACTTCTCGTTTTCTGTGATAACAACACTTCCTGTTACGGCAGCATTTTTTTGTTTTGCTTTCAATTTCATCCATTCAATCGTTTCTCCTTGCATTGTTTCGGCAACCTCAGAAGCATTCATTGTAAATCCGGTCGAAAACATTTCAGGGAGCACAATGAGATTGACTTCCGATTGAATTTCATCAATTTTTAAATCAAAATTTTCTCTGTTTTTACTGGCATCTTGCCAAAAAAGATCGGTTTGGATTAAAGCAATTTTCATCAGATTTTAGAGATAAGTAGAAAAATTGGTTTTGAAATTAAATCACAGTCAATTCAGGAAAATTCTCTTTGTATGACTTCAATTTTTCATGAGCCGGTTCTTCCTCGGTTATAACATAATTCAGTTCAGACAAACTAGCAATTTTCATTTTAAGAACTGTATTTAGTTTCTCCGTAATAGTTAAAACTGCCGTTTTTTTAGAAGCCTGAATCATTGCTTTTTTTACCTGAACAGTTTCCCAATCAGAATCTGAATAACCGCCGTCTACGTCTAAAGCATTTGTCCCTAAAACCAAAAGGTCTGCTTTTATATTGGCCAATTGATGAAAAGCTTCTCCGCTCACACACATCTGACTGTAAGAAGAAATGCTTCCGCCAATCATGATCGTTTTAATATTGGGTTTGTCTAAAAGCTGAACCGCAGTTAAAGCCGTAATCGTAAAAACAGTTAAATTAAGATCGTTTGGAATTAATCGGATGAACTCGCGAATGGTAGTTCCGCCATCAACAATTAAAACCATTCCGTCATGAAGAAGACCGACAGCTTTTTGCGCAATAACTTGTTTGGCTTCAACAGCATAAGTCTGGTTAGATGAAGAATAGTGATATCCTTTGGTCATGGCGCCACCTTTTACTTTAATTAAAAGTGCGTCAGCGTCCAGTTCATTAATATCACGACGAACAGTATCTTCGGAAACACCAAGTTTAGCCGAAAGAGTTTCAAAACTCACACGCGTGTGCAAATTGATCTCTTTTAGAATATGATTTTTACGTTCTTCTTTACTGTAATTTAAAACTTCATTTTCAGTGCTCATGCCGATTGTTTTTTCTAATTACAAAAATAAACATTTCATTAAATAATTTATCGAAACAAAAAGCCAAATTAAAGCATTACATCAATTTAAAATAAAACAGAACCAGTTTACACCAAAAGTCTAAAATCATATATTTTAAACTCTCTTACACAACAAATTGAAGCTTTTAAGAGATATTGATTCAGTTTTAGATATTATGCTGTAAATAGAAACAAAAAACGCTTCCGTCGTAACGGAAGCGTTTTTTAAAATATACTAAATTGCGTATTATCCTTTCAAGCTTGCTGCTAAATACTCACGGTTCATACGTGCAATATTTTCAAGCGAAATTCCTTTTGGACATTCGATTTCACAAGCTCCTGTATTTGTACAGTTACCGAAACCTTCTAAATCCATTTGGTGAACCATGTGTAAAACACGATCCGTTGCTTCAACTTTACCTTGTGGCAATAATGCATATTGAGAAACTTTTGCAGAAACGAATAACATTGCTGAAGAGTTTTTACAAGTTGCAACACAAGCTCCACAACCAATACAAGCAGCAGCATCAAATGATTTGTCTGCATCGTCTTTGTTAACTGGAATAGTATTAGCGTCGATTGTATTTCCTGAAGTATTTACAGAAATGAATCCTCCTGCGTGCTGAATTCTGTCAAAAGAACTTCTGTCAACCACTAAATCCTTAATTACAGGGAAAGCTTTTGCTCTAAATGGTTCGATAAAAATCGTATCTCCATCTTTAAACATACGCATGTGCAACTGACAAGTTGTAACTCCTCTGTCTGGTCCGTGTGCTTCACCGTTAATAAATAAAGAACACATTCCGCAGATTCCCTCACGACAATCGTGGTCAAATGCAACTGGTTCTTCTCCTTTGTTAATTAGACCTTCGTTAAGAACATCTAACATTTCAAGGAAAGACATGTCCGGCTCGATTCCGTCAATAGGATATTCTACAATCCCTCCTTTATCTTGAGCGTTTTTTTGACGCCATATTTTTAATGTAAGTTTCATTTTGTATAAGTATTAAGTATTAAGAAAAAAGTATTAAGACTTTTCTAAATACTATTTATAGCTTCTTTGAACTAATTTAATGTTTTCGTAGTTAAGAGGTTCTTTGTGTAATACTGCATCACTTGGTTTTCCTTTGTATTCCCAAGCTGCAACATATGCAAAGTTTTCGTCATCACGAAGTGCTTCTCCTTCTTCTGTTTGGTATTCCTCACGGAAGTGACCTCCACAAGATTCGTTACGGTGTAAAGCATCTTTCGCGAACAATTCTCCTAATTCTAAGAAATCGGCAACACGAGTTGCTTTTTCTAATTCCTGATTAAATTCGTAAGCGCCTCCAGGAACTTTTACATCTTTATAAAACTCTTCACGTAAAGCAGCAATTTCTTCGATAGCTTCAGTTAAACCTTTAGCGTTACGAGCCATACCTACTTTATTCCACATAATTTTTCCCAATTTTTTATGGAAATAATCTACAGAATGTTTACCGTTATTATTGATAAATTTATTGATTTGATCTACAACCGCTTTTTCAGCTTCAACGAATTCTGGTAAGTCTGTAGAAATTTCACCCATTTTAATATCTGGAGCTAAATAATCTCCGATAGTATAAGGCAATACGAAATATCCATCAGCTAAACCTTGCATTAGAGCAGAAGCCCCAAGTCTGTTTGCTCCGTGATCAGAGAAGTTAGACTCTCCAATAGAGAAACATCCAGGTATTGTAGTCATCAAGTTATAATCAACCCAAGTTCCACCCATTGTGTAGTGAACTGCTGGGTAAATCATCATTGGTGTTGTATAAGGATCTTCGTCGACGATTTTGTAATACATCTGGAATAAGTTTCCGTATTTACTTTTCACGATTGCAGCTCCTAATTTAGTTACCAAAGCAGCATCTTTATCGTCTAAACCTTTTACATAAGCATCTTCAGTTCCGTAACGTTTGATAGCTGCCGCAAAATCTAAGTAAACCGCTTCTCCAGTTTTGTTAACTCCAAAACCAGCATCACATCTTTCTTTAGCTGCACGAGACGCAACGTCACGAGGTACTAAGTTACCAAAAGCTGGATATCTTCTTTCTAAGAAATAATCTCTTTCGTCTTCAGATAAATCTGTTGCTTTTTTCTTTCCTTCACGGATAGCTTTTGCATCCTCAAGGTTTTTTGGTACCCAAATACGACCATCATTACGTAAAGACTCAGACATCAAAGTCAATTTAGACTGGTGATCTCCTGAAACTGGAATACATGTTGGGTGAATTTGTGTATAACAAGGATTTGCGAAAAACGCTCCTTTTTTATGAATTTTCCAAGCTGCTGTTGCGTTACTTCCCATAGCATTTGTCGAAAGGAAAAATACGTTTCCGTATCCTCCAGAACCAACTACTACTGCGTGAGCAGAATGTCTTTCTATTTTTCCTGTAATTAAGTCACGAGCGATAATACCTCTCGCTTTTCCGTTCACGATTACAATGTCTAGCATTTCGTGACGGTTGTACATTTTAATTTTTCCACGACCAATTTGACGGTTCATTGCAGAATAAGCTCCTAACAATAATTGCTGTCCAGTTTGTCCTTGCGCATAAAATGTACGAGAAACCAAAGTTCCTCCAAAAGAACGGTTATCTAAAAGTCCGCCATATTCACGAGCCAATGGCACCCCTTGAGCCACACATTGGTCAATAATATTTCCTGAAACTTCAGCCAAACGATAAACGTTTGCCTCACGAGCACGGTAATCACCACCTTTTACAGTATCGTAAAACAATCTGTAAATCGAGTCACCGTCACCTTTATAGTTTTTTGCTGCGTTGATACCTCCTTGTGCCGCAATAGAGTGCGCACGACGTGGAGAATCTTGGAAGCAAAATGCTTTTACGTTATATCCTAACTCCGCTAAAGTAGCCGCAGCCGAACCTCCAGCTAAACCTGTACCAACTACAATAATATCAAGATTACGTTTGTTAGCAGGGTTTACTAAATTAATATGATCTTTATAATTTGTCCATTTGTCCGCTATAGGACCATTTGGAATTTTTGAATCTAATGCCATTATAATTGATATTAATTATTGAAATGATGAAATAAAGCGATAATCACAAAAAGCGCTGGAACCACAACTGCGAACCAGTAACCTACTTTTGATAAAAATCTAGAGTACTTGTTGTGCATCCCTACAGATTGAAGAGAAGATGCAAACCCATGCCACAAGTGGAATCCTAAAAGGATAAATGACACGCAGTACAATGCCGTACGAATTGGGTCGTGAAATTTGTGAACTAACTCACCATAATACCTCGTAGCATCTGGTGCCGTACCAGCTATATATTTATAGCTAACTTCAGGAAACCAGAAATCATAAAAGTGCAATCCTAAGAAAGCCAAAATAACCAATCCAGAAATAATCATATTTCTAGAACTCCATGAAGCGTTTGCCGCTCCGTTGTATTTAGCGTACGCAATTGGTCGTGCCGCGCTATTTTGAGCAGTAAGAATAAATCCCATTACGAAATGGAAAATTACTCCGAATGCCAAAACTGGCTGCATTACATATTGTATCAGCGGATTGTATCCCATAAAGTGAGAAGCTTCGTTGAAAACATCTTCACTCAAAATAGAAATAAAATTTAAGGAAACATGCAGCGCTAAAAACGTGATTAAGAATATTCCCGAAAGAGCCATAGCTACTTTCTTTAAGATGGAAGCATTCAATAGTGCAGATTGTGCCATAAGTGTTAAGTAGTTTGTTTTAAAAAATTAGACAAAAATAACTCAATTACAAAAGAACTACAACCATTTCGCTGTTATTTATAATGATTTTAAAATAGCACAATTCTACGTATTTTTACGTACAAAATCAAAACTGATAAAAAATAATTCACTATAGGAAACCTCAAATCATTGCTTTATAAAACAGAATCAAGGATTTCGACTCTAAGTAGATTACTAAAAATTTATGATATTGTTATTTTATTCGAAGTTTTAATTTGTTTTCTTCAAAAGTGTAGGGTCATCAAAATTTTGTCTAAGTAAAAAATTGCCATTCCGCAACATAGTTTTACCTTTAGCGGCTCAAAAAAATAAGAATGAAAACAGGAATTGATGCTATTTCATTTGACGTAGCAAACATACATTTACCCATAAAAACTTTGGCTGTTGCCAGAAATATTGAACCCGAGAAACTAGAAAAAGGTCTTGGTCTAATAAAAATGACTTTCCCAGACGCACATCAGGATGCGGTTGTTTTTGGAGCAAATGCTTTAACAAAACTTATCATTGACAATAAAATTGACTTAAAAGAAATCAGCCGAATCTATGTTGGTACCGAAAGTGGTATTGACAGCTCTAAACCAATTGCTTCTTATTTAATTAGCTTAATGGAGCAGAAATTTGGCGAAGATTCATTAGCAGAATGCGATGTTGTAGATTTTACTTTCGCTTGTATTGGCGGTGTAGACGCTTTGCAAAATTGTCTTGATTTTGTAAAATTAAATCCAACTAAAAAAGCAATTGTAGTTACGTCTGATTTTGCAAAATACGATTTAAATTCTGGAGGAGAATACACACAGGGCGCTGGAGCGGTTGCGATGCTGATTACTGCAAACCCAAAAATCATTGCTTTTGATGATAATTGGGCAACAAGCACAAAAGGTGTTTTCGACTTCTTTAAACCATATAGAACAATTGCTAAAGAAGAAATCACTAAAAACGCAAACAACGATTCTTGGTTTGATAATTTAGAAGCTGAAATTGAAATTCATAAAGATCAGCCAGTTTTTGACGGCCAATATTCTAATCAATGTTATATGGATCGTACGCGAAATGCTTACTTTTCATTCAAAAAATTAAAAAACACAACCGAAACGTTATATAACACTTGGCATAGTATTGTAATGCACTTGCCATATTCTTTCCAAGGAAGAAGAATGTTATCTGAAATCTACGCTTTAGATAGTGCCGAAAAAATTATTGCCGATGATATTGCACCAGCAGATTATCAGACAAAAATTAAAGAAGTAGCAAAATCTGAAGATTACAGAAGTTTTGTAACAGAGAAATTACAACCAGCAGAATTGGCTTCTTCATTAATTGGAAATCTTTATACAGGTTCTATTTTCATGGGATTGTTGTCTACGTTAGCTCATTTTTATGATACAAACAAAGAAGTTGCCGGAACAAAATTTGGTTTCTTAGCTTACGGAAGCGGATCGAAATCGAAAGTTTTTGAAGGAACGATCCAGCCAGAATGGAAATCAGCTTTAGAAAATGTAAAACTCTTCGAAAATTTAGCCGAAAGCGTTGAAATTGATTTCAATACTTACGAAAGTCTTCATAAAAAAGAACAAAAACAAAGCGTAAGAACTCCTAAAAACGAATGGGTTCTAGACCGAATTGAAAAAGAGATTCCTGTTTTGATTGGAGCGAGATATTATAAATGGATTGAATAATTTTCAAAAAAGAAATTCCAAATTCCAAAACCGAAGCTTGATGTTTCGGTTTTTTTTATGTTTTTTTTTTTTTTTTAAATTTAACCGCAAAGTTCGCAAAGGATTACGCAAAGTTCGCAAAGCTTTTCATGAATACAAAGCTTTGCGAACTTCGCGTTTATTTAGATATCGCAAAAAAAACTTTGCGCCCTTTGCGGTTAAACAAAAGGTAATCAATCTTTTTTATACTGCTCAGTACAATTTTGATTTCCTTTAATTCGAGTATCTTCGGTATGCATTCCGTTTGCCATTCCTAACATAAAGGCTGTAATTACGATTATAAATTTTCTTTTTATCCAATGAAGAAGTGGTCGCTTAGATTGCTCCAAGCGAGAATTTTTATTTTGTTTATACATTTTGAAAATGATAAATGATTAGACATTATTGAATCATCTATGCTCAGAAATAAATTTCTTAAGCGTTGTATAAACTTTTAGCGAAGTCTTTTGAAGTGATTATTTCATTTATAAAAACAGATTGATTTACAAATGAAGTTAGGTTTTGATAAAGCAGGTTTTGAAGTTTCAGTAATTTCTTGATTTGGAAAGTAAAGACATTTTCGGTTTTAAGAAAATTCAAAACAATTGAAAATCTCATTTTATTCCAAGAAACAGCTTGTCCAAATTTATATAAACGAGAACTTTTAAGATTTAATTCTCTTCTTAAAACTACAAATGAAGACTCGTAATATTCTGCCGATTTAGATTGAGAATATAAAGTACCATCGCCCGCAATTACGACAAAAGTCAGAAAAAGTGCAATTAAGTATTTTGTATATTTTTTCAATCGATTCTATTTAGAATTATCATTCAAATATATGGAATCTATTTATGAATCGTAAACTTATTATGACTCAAATTAAAACCCAGATTCTCATAAATCGCCACGTTTTCTATTCGTCTCTTATTTGTTGTAACTTCAATACTTTTTAGATTATTTTTCTGAGCAAAATCTAAAATCTCATTTATTAATAATCTTCCAACGCCTTGTCCGCGGTATTTTTGATAAATAAAAAACTCCTGAATTTCCCCTACCAACCCGCAATGATGAAGGAGATTTTGAGTGTGAAAGCTAACAAAACCTAAACCTTCATTTTCGTTTTCGGCAATTAGATAAAGATTTTTTGGGTTTGAAATATTTTCATTGAAGATCATTTCGAAAACCTCAAAATCTAAAACTTCATTTTCGAGTTCGCAGATTGCTTTGTAGACGAAGTTTAGATCTTGGTTTTGGATTTTTCTGATTTTTGTTTTTTCATCTTTCATCTTAAAAATCAATTAGCTTAAGCAAATTCTCTCAACCATTTTAATTTGCAGGTTTTATTATAAAGTCCCTTTTCTAGGTTCAATAAACCATTCAATAGCAACAACTTTTGAACATTTATCTTTTACATCACTTCCCGCCCAATCAATTAAAATTGCGGCACCATCATTTTTAATTTGACCTTTAACAAAATCAAATGTTTTTATAGCTCCAACAGGACCTTCTCCACTTAAATCAAAAACTATATTTCTTGTTTTCGTAAAAAGAGAATATAAAGAAAGTAACTTTTTTTGACTATAATCAAGGCTTTTTACTTTGTCTTTTTTAGAGATACCGTTTTCTTCAAATATTTTTGGCTCTGAGTCTTCATGCAAATTTGTATTTCTTTTTAAGTATCTACTTACTGTTATAGAATTAAAAATGCGTTCAAATCGTGATTCTTTAAAATTCTCTGCAAAAGCTAAAGGCTGTAGGACCTTTATATTTTCATATTGTATTTTTCCTGTAAAAATATCTACTAACTCAGCTTTCATTTCATAAAAGTAAGCTGTTCCGTATATGTGAATGAGAAGCAGTTCCCCTTTTCTAAGTTCAAAAGGTGGTATAAAATACTCGCTAGTTTTTATCCCTTTACTTTCAATTAATAGCTCTTTCATTTCTCAAGTCGTTCAAATTTCTGTTTATACTTTTGAGCATACTTACTCCACTCCTCTTGATTTTTATAAACAGAAAAAGCATAATCAACGGTTTCTTTACTAAAATGATTTCCAAAAATATTATCTAAATATTCTATTCCAGAATCTATCACTTGTTTTAAAACCTGCAATTTATCAATTCCAGTTGCTTTGCAAGCTTTATCGAGCCACAATCCTTTTCCGATTTTCACATATTCTACAAGAAAGTTTTCTGTTATAAATTGAGGAGGAACATCGTTGATATCTGGTTCATGTCTTCCGTTTTTAAAAACTAACAAAATTAATTCTTCCGAATAATATTCTGATGGAATTAATCTCAACATTGTACCACTTTCTGCTGCTCTAAAACAAAGATCTTTTGTGATAAACTCATCAGGAATTACTTGAATCGCAAAACCATCTTTGTTAACTAATTTTTCGCAGAGCTCAGAAGTTATTAAATCCTGATCGATAAATGGCAAAGCATGAAAAGTAATATTTAATGCCAGATTGCAAAGCTCTTCGTTTTTATACTGCTTTGGAACGAGTTTAAGATCTCTGTAATTTGCCAAAACACGATCACGCCAATATTCATAAGTTTTAGCGGGCGGATTATTTTGTTTTAAAACCAATTCGCCTCTTGCCAAATCTCGTTCTAATTCTTCAAACGTTTCAATTAACGGATTATCGAGTAATTTTCGGAGTTCGTTTGAAATAATTTCTTCATCGGTTTCATCGTCATATTCGCATTCGTTTTTTGGATCAATTTCATCTCTATCATTATAATAAAACAAATCATTTTTTCTTTCCGCAAATGCTGTATTGTGATCTGTAACAATAAAAACTGGAGAATTTATAGCGCCTGAACAATTGAAATTTCCATGATTATAATAGCTCATCACCACTTCTTTTGCTGTAACATTTCCTTTAATTTCAACATTAGCGCCACCAAGCAAAAGACTTTGGCAGTTTACATTTCCGTTGATAAAAATATATGGTCCATAATCGCCTTCGGCATTAATAATTGAAGCATTAACAGAAAAATCTCCGTTTATAAAAATGCCTTCAATTCTTATTTCTTCGATTTTTTTAGCCGGAAGATTTAGCAATTTAGCCAACCATTTTTTCTCTTTATCCTCATAAAGATCTAAATAAA
The DNA here is from genome assembly GCF_023656565.1 of Flavobacterium tyrosinilyticum. Classification (GTDB taxonomy): domain Bacteria; phylum Bacteroidota; class Bacteroidia; order Flavobacteriales; family Flavobacteriaceae; genus Flavobacterium; species Flavobacterium tyrosinilyticum. The sequence continues at coordinate 1,577,532 of NZ_JAMOKG010000001.1, read as the reverse complement.
AATTCCCTTCAAAATTGACATCTTCATCTGCCGTAAGAAAAAAATCTTCGTCTTCCCATTCGTCAAAATAATCGAACTTTTCATCTTCAGTTAAAAAAGAATATTTGTTCTTGATTTCGGCTATAGTAACTAATTTGAAATTGGAAGTCTGCATTTTATTGGTATTAATAGAAGTTGATTTTTTGAATATCAAGATTACACAATTCTAAATTCAAAACCAATTCGATAGTCAGAAAAATTGTATTTTTACTCACGAAAAGATTTACAATTTGTATCTCACAAGAAAAACCTTGTTTTCTACATAAACCAAATAAGGTAAAAGAATTTTAAATATCTTTGAATCATGAGCACAGTAAAACCAAAACATATCGGCAGAAACATTAGCCGAATTAGAGAACTGAGAGATATGAAGCAGGAAGCACTTGCTATTGCAATTGGAAGTGAAAGTGTTGATGAAGAAAAACTAAAGAAAATTGCTCAAGCCTTAGGAGTTCCCGTTGAAGTAATTAGAAGCTGTTTTTAACATTATGGGGAATACATATGATAATGGTTCTTCTTCTGTAAATCATGGTTGCACATTTAATCCCTTAGATAAACTTATTGAATCTTATGAAGAGAATAAAAAACTTTACCAACAGTTAATTCAAGCTGAAAAAGATAAAGTTGCTCTTTTGGAAAAGTTACTTGATAAGAAATAGAAATTTATTTTTATAAAAAGAAAAAACCGAAGCTTTGAAATTTCAAAACTTCGGTTTTTTATCAATTTAACTTATAAAGCATATCCTAAATATTTATATTAAGAAGTCTATTTTTTTTAAAGCTCATTCAACCAAACAATCCATTTTTCTTGAAGAATATGTAAATCTTTCGGAGTTGATTTCATCGAAACTGAACCAAAATTTTCTCCTGTTACAACTGTTAGCAATCTGTTTGCTCTTCCAGCAATTGTGAATAAATCATCATTAACTATCAATCCATGTCCGTAGGCTTTTAAGTCTCCACTTTCTATTCTTTCAAATATCATCAAATCGGCGCTATTCACAAGACCAACTTCTTTTTTATTTGTTATCCGATTTATTAATTGTGGAATTATCTTTTCGTAATTATATCCTACCCAATATTCAGCTTCGAACAAATACCCATATTCCCGATTATTATCGATTTTATCTAAAATAAATTCAGTTGTATAATTCTGAACTTCTTCTTTGTTATTCTTATAAACCCAGCAGAATTGATTTTTTTGTTCATCTATTGCATTTTGAAACTTCTGAGAAATCTTTGGATCTTTTGGAAATTTCAATCTTAAAACAGCAGTCTGCGCAAATGAAATATTGGAGATAAATATTAAAATAAGGAGATTTTTCATTCTGTTGTTAGGTTTAGAATATTATTAGCCAATATACAAAATCGTTTAAAAGATAATTAAATGTAAATCTGCAAAATCTGCATGAAACAAAAATCGCCAATCTTTATAGAGTTACGAGTGTGATCTCTCGTTCGTCGAGATGACAAAACTTTGTGTTTACCAATCTTTGTAGAGTTACTTGCGGAGATTTCTCCTTTCGTCGAAATGACAAGATTGTGGTTAATTACGAATTTGAAAAGAAAAAATCTACAGAATCTGCTAAATCCGCGTGAAACAAAACCGCTAATTTTTGTGGAATTTCGAGTGTGATATCTCCTTCGTCGAGATGACAAAACTGTGTGTATACAAATCTTTGTAGAGTTACTTGCGGAGATTTCTCCTTCGTCGAAATGACAATATTGGGTAAATACTTTGCGCTTTAGCGACTTTGCGAGATTATTTCGTTATTGTTTAAAGAAATGCTTTGCGCAGATCCTTCGACTTCGCTCAGGAAGACAAAACAGAACTTAAACTTTGTGCTCTTTGCAACAAAAAACTTTGCGACTTCGCGTCTTTGCGAGCAAAAATCTCCTGCGCACTTTGCGCAAACCTTAGCGTTCTTTGCGGTTAAAAAACTTCGTACCTTAACGCCTTCATGGCAAAAACAATAAATAAGAAAACTTTAATAAATCTGCTATACGCCACTAATTCAAAAATCATTAATTTTGAAATTCGAAGTTCAAAAACGAAATAATTATGAAATATCATCAAATAAACAGCGCTCTTTTTGTAAAAAACCGCAGAAAGTTCATGGCTGAAATGAAACCTAATTCGGTTGCTGTATTCAACTCAAACGACATTTACCCAGTTAGTGCCGATAGTACTTTACCTTTTGCTCAACACAGAGATATTTTTTATCTAAGTGGTGTTGACCAAGAAGAAAGCGTTTTACTTTTGTTTCCAGATGCACCTTATGAGCACCAAAGAGAAATACTTTTCTTAAGAGAAACCAACGATCATATCGCTGTTTGGGAAGGTGAAAAATTGACTAAAGAACGTGCTTTTCAGGTTTCTGGAATTAGAACGGTTTATTGGTTACAGGATTTTCATAAAGTTTTGAACGAAATGATGACGTATGCCGATACGATGTACATCAATACAAACGAACATTACCGTGCGACTGTTGAGACAGAAACTCGCGAAGCTCGTTTTGTAAAATGGTGGAAAGAGCGTTATCCAGCACACAATGTGGCAAAAAGCAACCCAATTTTACAAAGACTTCGTTCTGTAAAAGAAAGCGAAGAAATCGATTTGATTCAGCACGCTTGTGATATCACAGAAAAAGGTTTCCGTAGATTATTAGGATTCGTAAAACCAAACGTTACAGAATACGAAATCGAAGCAGAATTAGCGCACGAATTTATCCGTAACCGTTCTAAAGGTTTTGCTTATACGCCAATTATTGCTTCTGGAAACAATGCTAATGTTTTACATTATATCGAAAACAATCAGCAATGTAAAGACGGAGATTTGATTTTGTTAGATGTTGCGGCTGAATATGCAAATTATTCAAGCGACATGACGAGAACAATTCCAGTTTCTGGACGTTTTACAGATCGTCAGAAAGCAGTTTACAATGCTGTTTTGAGAGTTAAAAATGAAGCGACTAAAATGTTGACTCCAGGAACGCTTTGGAAACAATACCATGTTGAAGTGGGTAAAATCATGACTTCTGAATTACTTGGTTTAGGCTTAATTGACAAAGCCGATGTTCAGAATGAAAATCCAGAATGGCCTGCTTACAAAAAATATTTCATGCACGGAACGTCTCACCACTTAGGTCTTGACACGCATGATTACGGATTGCTTCACGAACCAATGAAAGCGAATATGGTTTTCACGGTTGAGCCAGGAATTTACATTCCAGCAGAAAAATTCGGAATCCGCTTAGAAGATAACGTTGTGGTTCAGGAAAAAGGAGAACCTTTCAACTTAATGCGCAACATTCCTGTTGAAGCAGATGAGATTGAGACTTTGATGAATTCATAAATAAAAAGAAAGCCCTTAATAAAATATTAAGGGCTTTCTTTTATTATCTAAATCGGTTAATTATCCGATTTTTGAGATTTGTACATCCAATTGGAATTTACCGTCGGCTTCGTTTCCGTTGATTAGATCAAAAAGTTCTAAAGCTCTTCTTGCATTTTTCTCTTCTTCTCTTTGTTCCGCTACATACCACATCATGAAATCTTCTGTAGCGTAGTCATTTTCAGCTCTACATTTTGCGATTACTTTATTAATTGCTTGAGTAACTGCAATTTCGTTTTGCAAAGCAATTTCGAATACTTCTTTAAAAGAAGCAAATTCTTGTTGTACTTCTGGAACCGATGGCGTAATTGCAATCCCTCCCATATCTGTAATGAATTTGAAAATTTTTAGAAAATGCTCTCTTTCTTCTTCTGCTTGCTTATACAAATACGATGCTGTATTCGCATAACCATTTCTATCCAACCATGCAGCCATAGCTAAATATTTGTTAGAAGCGTCACTTTCTAATTTTGCTTGTAAATTCAATATATTTTCTACACCTTCAACTAATGAAGTACGTGTTCTTAGTAAATCTTTCATAACCTTTAATTTTTATACGTGTAAAATTACAAAAATTAAAGAAGCCGATCGTAACCCTTTGAAAATTTGGATTTAATCTAAGTAAGAATCTAAATAAGCTCAACATTTACCATATTGCAAAGCATAGAATGCAGGTTGAGGGTAAATTTTGTTCCGTTTAACAAATCTCTTAACTGCACTATTTCGCAGATAGTAAGATTTCTAGAAAAATTTCTTTTGGTAGTTTCAATCAGCTGTGCATCTGATTGGTCAGATAAGTCATAAAGCATGTTAAGAATATCAACACTATTAACCTTTCTTTGAAAAATCAAAAAATCTTGAATCTTATAACTTGACACAGTATCAACAAAATTGATAATTATACTATTGGTCAAATCACATTGGTAACTGTATCCTTTTTCGGTCTCAAATAATACTTTGGTGGTCAAATCGCTAACTAATGACATTCTGATAAAATTATAACGATGCAAAAATATATAATTTAAGGCAAATAAACACATAATTAAGACTAATTTAAAATAACAAAATCATTTAAAGTTCTTAAAAACAGCCGAAGTGCGTTAAACACTGTAACATTCGACATTATTTTTTGTCTAATTTTAAAAACAAATACCTAAGAAATTATGCAGGCACACGAAATAGATTATCAGATTTTTGGCGAAGAAATGCAGTATGTGGAAATAGAATTGGATCCACAAGAAATTGTAATTGCCGAAGCAGGCAGTTTTATGATGATGGAAAACAATATCCAAATGGAAACTATATTTGGAGACGGTTCGCAACAACAAGGTTCGGGTTTGTTTGGTAAACTTTTAAATGCAGGCAAAAGAGTTCTTACTGGCGAAAGCTTGTTTATGACTGCATTTTTAAATCAGGGTCACACCAAAAGTAAAGTTTCATTTGCATCACCATATCCTGGAAAAATTCTCCCAATTGATTTAACTCAATTTCAAGACAAATTTATCTGTCAAAAAAGTTCTTTTTTATGCGCAGCCAAAGGCGTTTCTGTCGGAATTGAATTCTCTCAGAAATTAGGTCGCGGTTTATTTGGCGGTGAAGGTTTTATCATGCAGAAAATTGAAGGAGACGGAATGGCATTTGTACATTCTGGAGGAACAATGGCTAAAAAAGAGTTAGCTTCTGGCGAAGTCTTAAAAGTAGATACGGGGTGCATTATTGGTTTTACCAAAGATGTAGATTATGATATTGAATTTATTGGCGGCATTAAAAATTCCATTTTTGGTGGCGAAGGTTTATTTTATGCCACTTTAAAAGGTCCAGGAACAGTATTTATACAATCGTTACCTTTCTCAAGATTGGCTGACCGTATTATTGCATCGGCACCGCGATCTGGCGGAAATAGTCGTGATGAAGGAAGCCTACTTGGCGGGCTAGGAAATCTTTTGGATGGTGATAACCGATTTTAATTTATAGAAATGGCTTTTAGAAATGGGAGCCATTTTTTATTGTTTCACAAACCAAACAATGTTATAAATAATTTTATAGCTATTTTAAAGATTTCCTAATTAAATCAAGACATCATGATATTTTACTTAAGCTTTCTTAACTTTGTGCTTCACACAAAAAAATTTCATTTTGAAAACGATTTTATATAAAAATACTAAAATATCATACTCAGATTCTGGAATTGGAAACACAATAGTTTTACTTCACGGCTTTCTTGAAAACAAAAAAATGTGGTTAGAATATAGTAATCTGTTTTCAGAAAAATATCGCGTTGTAGCAATCGACTTATTAGGTCATGGTGAATCTGATTGCTTAGGATATGTCCATAAAATGGAAGACAATGCAGCTGCTGTAAATGAAGTTTTAGAACATTTGGATATTGAAAAAGCTACAATCGTCGGACATTCAATGGGAGGTTATGTTGGTTTGGCTTTCGCCGAATTATATCCAGAAAAAATTCAGAAATTAGTTTTACTAAACTCCACTTCAAAAGAAGACAGCGCGGAGAAAAAATTAAACAGAACCCGAGCCATTAAAGCTGTCAAACAAAATTATGTCAATTTTGTAAGTTTAGCGATTGCAAATTTATTCAGCGAAAACAACAGAATTCGATTAGCAGAAGAAATCGAGAAAGTAAAAACGGAAGCTTTAAAAACGCCTTTGCAAGGAATTATCGCTTCTCAGGAAGGAATGAAAATTAGAAAAGACCGAGAAGAACTGGTTCGCAAAAATTTATTTCCAATTTTATTGATATTAGGAAAAAAAGATCCTGTTTTAAATTACGAAGAAAGCCTTTCTCAAATCGAAGATACGACAGCAGAATTGGTTTCTTTTGAGGACGGACATATGAGCCAGATTGAAAACAAAGAAGCTCTGAAAACTATTTTACTAGATTTCTTCGAATAAAAAAAGAAACTGTCAAAATCAAAAAAGGCCATTTCTAACCTAGGGTTGAAATAGCCTTTTTCTCATTCTTGGGGGCAAATATCGTTATAACTTTGAAGTAATGTCTTTCTTGTATTTAGATAAAGTCGCTCTTGTTAATCCAAGATTTGCTTTAGTAGAATCTACCGCCAAGTAGATAAAATATCTTCCATCTTCAGAAACATCAATAATATGAATCTGATCTGTAAGGGTAATTAAAATATCATTAATTTTTTGATTTAATCCTAAAGCTCTAAGTGCATTTAATTTAGCTTTTACAACTTCTAAATTATAAGCCGAAGCCAATTCTGGATCAAAATCAGATTTTACTGTTAGAGAGCAGTATGACATTCCTGTTTCAACTTCTGTAACCGAAACAGCAATAAATCCGTTAACATTCTCTTTTAAATCGTTTTGAAAATTTTGCAAAAAATCTGACATGTGTATTAAATTTTTGGTTTTAAATTAGTTGTTAAAAATAGAATCCATTTTTCTCAGCAATAGACCCATTTTACTTAAATCTTTAGAAAGCAACGCGATGCAATTATCATCTTGATTTTTGCTTGCTACAACAATTCCATCGTTATTTTTTATCATAACTTGTTTAAGATCTCCATTATTAACGTCTTCAGACATTTCTAGGCACATCTTTAAAATCATTCCGATCATTGCTGCAACATTCCCGTCGTATTCTAAATTAACAGACTCATTCAAGATTCCATCAATATTAAAACTTAGTCCAGACTCTGCGCCAGTCTCTTCTACTAGTGTTTGTAAATCAATCATTTTCTTATTTGTCATGTTTTTGGAAGCGCCAAAGATATTTTAATATTGGCAATTGCGCGATAAACACTTGTTAAAAAAAGATGTAGTATAACGTACTGACGCACTTTTATTTATCACTTAATTAATCCTATTTTTTTGCAAAAAATCTGCAAAAAAAATTAACATAAAAAGCAAATAATACTAAAAACATAACAATTCGCTTAACAAAACTCATTTCTAAAATTAACATTTGCAGATTATTGCATTTGACAAAAGTTTTTCTATAGCTTTGCAAAAAAATTTAACAAAATGAAAACTGTTGACGAATTACGTTTTGACTTAAATGTAAAATTGGAGAAGTTTAGAAGATTTCGTATTGAAAACGGACACATTAACAACTCTACTTCTGGAGAAAAATCTAAAAAAGGTTTTTTCAAAAAAATATTCAGCTAAAAGCATCTAAAAAATTGCCGAATTTATCAGATAACCTTTCTGTATAAGTTCGGCTTTTTCATTGATTATATGCAACTTACCATCACTTAATATTCTTAAATCTGTTGCAATTTCTACAACGTTTCTATAATTGTGATCTGTAACAATTATTCCTTTTTCTTGAGAATTTTCTTTAATTAATAAAGCGACAATATCTGCCATTTTAGGAGATAAACCACTAAACGGCTCATCTAATAATGTAAATTTTGATTGATTAGAAAGTATCAATTTAACCTGAAGATATCGCAATTCTCCAAAAGACAAATCCCTAATTTTTTGATTTAAAAGAGATTTTAAAAAATCATCTTCACAAACGAAACGTGCTTTTTGTTTATCGACAGATAACAAAATGGTTTGCAAAACCGAAAAATGATTTGGAATAAATTGGTTTTGATGTAGATAACCAATTTCATTTAACAAAGTAGAGGTGTTATTTTTTGAAATTCCGTTAACAAAAATACTTTTATTCAAAGCGGACACTATCCCAAATATAATTTTTAACAATGTAGATTTTCCAGAGCCATTTCTGCCAAACAAGCCCATTATTTGACCTGTTTCCAATTTCAAATAAATATCCGAAAGCAATAATTTATTATCAAAGCTTTTTTGAATTCCGCTTACTTCAAGAATATGTTTTTTCAAGATATTTTTTGAATTAAAACCCAAATCGTCGCAGACAGAAATACAAAACCAAAATTTAGCAGAAAACTACAAAACAAAAGCCTACTTTTTGAAAGACCATTGTTCCTATAAAACAAATATTCGTTTTGGCGATACATTTCTTTAAATCCAATGCTTGAAGCAAAACCTAGCGTAGCTATCATCAATAAAAAATGATTAAATCCGCCAAAAAGAAATGCAATGGCAGAAACGGCAAAATTCACAATCAAAGTCGTCTTATAAAATTCAAATATGTTTCTAAATTTCCTGATAAGATGTTCTAGATTTTTTCCTCAAAAGGAATATTAATATCCAAAATCTCCGCTAGCAAATTAGCAATTTCTTCCAAATAAGAATTCAAGATTTGAGGTGACACTATAACATCTAAATCCTTTTCTTCTTTAAAGCCAAAAGGTATAAAACCCGATTTTAAGTTTTTAAAGGATATAATTCCAACTTCTATCGGAAGTCCGCCTGCATGCTTTTCGAACATGAAAGCATAAGCCAAAACCTGAATGATTTTATCATTTTTAAGCTCTTGTGTCAATCCATTCCAAGATTTCAATACAACATTAGACTTTTCTACTTTTCCGGTCTTATAATCGATAATTCGGATTTTCCCATCTCGACGTTCAATTCGATCGACATTTCCTTTAATCAAAACAGGAAATGGCAATTTTGGGTGAACAAACTCGCGTTCAAAAGTCTGCTCTAAAGCAATTATCTGAATCGCTTCATCGTTTTTTACCGATTCTAATTCCATTCTCAAGAAATTAGCCACATTTCGTTTTGCGACTTCAAAAGCCAAAAGATTTCTCCCTTTCTTGATTTCACCTTCTTTATAAACCAACTTAAACTGCTTGAGAACTTCATCATCCAGCAATTTAAAACAATTTAAAAGATCGTTCTCAGAAATAAATTTTCCGATAAAAGGCTCATAAAGCGTTTTTAATGTTTCATGAATAATTGTTCCTAAAGTATTCAAAGCAATATTTTCTTCCACTTCTTCCACTTCCCGAATTCTCAATATCTTCTGAAAATAAAACTCAATCGGATTTCGAATATAACTCGTCAATGCTGAAGGCGAAAAACCATTAACAGCAATCTCCTTCAATCGTTTCATTACTAACTCAGACTTAGGGACAGAAATGGGCTCATAAGCTGTATTTGGAAGATCAGGATTATAAATATCAAAAGTAATATTATGCTGCGGTTTCTTTTCGACTTCTAGTTGCGTAATAAAACGGCTTCGTTCTCCAGCATCCAATCCGTCATTTTCAGTATTATAAATCAAATAAATATTTTTAGCCCTCTGTAATAAATGATAAAAATGATAAGTATAAATAGCATCCTTTTCCTTGAAAGTTGGAAGTCCAAGCTCTCTTTTTACATCATAAGGAATAAATGAATTCTGCGATTTTCCAGCTGGAAATTTACCTTCATTCATAGAAGTTATAATAACAGTATCGAAGTCCAAAACACGACTTTCCAAAACCCCCATGATCTGCAAACCTCGTAATGGCTCACCTTCAAAAGATACTTCCGCTAAATCTACAATCTGTTTGTAAATAGAATGCAGTGTATCTATATTATGAATGTGATGATGTTTAGAGTAATAATTTATAAGCTTATTTATTACTTTAAAAACGCCATACACAAAAGCTTTCGCAATTTTTTCTTCTTCATTGTCATTGCTAAAATGATCTTTAATTGCGATCAACAAAGCCGAAATATTCTTTAAAACTGCAATTGAACCATTTTCCCATTTTTCAAATAGTAAATTAAAAAAAATAGAAGACTCAGGATGTAGTTCTAAAATTTTCTGATGCGTAATAAAAGTATAATTATTCTCTTTTATTATTCTTACTAATCTATGTGCGTTCGCATAAGGCTCAACTAATGGATGCGTTAAAACATCAAGCACATCTTTATAATAAAACACATAACTGCTCCCCTTACGAGAAAGCGCATTGGTGTGCATTTTAAATAATTTGGCAACAAATATCTGCGACGGGTTATTTTTTCCAGAATATCCCATCGTAATATTTAATGCTCCAACAGATGAAGGAAGTGAGTATAAAACGGGAACCAATAAGTTTTCCTCACCTAGCACAACTGCAACTTTATCCAACGAAGCATCAGGATTTTGATCTATTAAATTTTCAATAATACTTCCTGCTAGTTTAGCCTGCCCAATTGTTTTTGGAGTTCCTATAATTTGAATGTTTTTTGACTGTGAAAAATCATCAACAATCCATTCAAAAATATTGGACTTATAATGTTTCCAACTTTCCTTAAATCGTCTTAAAAAAAGTCCCGCATCATGATATGGATCATTTAGAAAAGCCTGATCAGCATCCCAATAAATTCTAGCTTGATCCAAAGCAAGTAAATGTTGCACTATTTTTTCTTCGGCAGCATTCAGAGCATTGAAACCAGCAAAAATAAATGTGCGATTTCCAATAGTATTCGAAAAATGATTAAGATTATTTACTGCTTCTCTGTAAATCAAACCTTGATATCCAATTGACTTAAAAAGTAAATGATTGTACAACGAATCGTAGTACAACGGAAGCAACTTCCAGAAATCTATGTAGTTTTCAAGAAGTTTTGTTTTTTGATCTACTTCCAGCCCCCATCTTTTTATATCTTCAATATCTTTCAGATAAGACAGAACATGCGAAGGATCCAGAAGGTATCTGTCAATTTCATTAAAGTCCTGTAGGAGCGTTTTTGCCCAATTTGCAAACAGCTCAAAAGATTGTTGTTGTTTTTGTTCTGTAATAGATAAATAAACTTCATAAAATTCAAACAAAAGCTCTATCGAATCAACAGAACGAATTGAAGCTACATCTTGAACAAAATCTTCTATACTTGTAATCTCTGGAGCAATAATAGTTTTTGAAGTCTCTTTTTTAAGAGCTTCGATCAAAAAAACTTTTGCCCTTTTATTAGGAAGTATTATTGTAATTTCAGAAAGTTTATCTGCAAAGTCCTGAATTACAACAGAGGCAATTTTTTGAAGAAAAGAAGTATTTACCATAGGATAAAAATAAAAAAAGCCATTCAATTAAGAATGGCTTTTCCTGTTTTATTTAGAAAACTAATTATAGTTTACCTTGGTATTTAGAACCAATGTGTCTAATTTCAGTTCTTCTGTTTTGTGCTTTACCTGCAGCAGTTTTGTTACTTGCAACTGGTTGGCTAGATCCAAATCCTTTAGACTCTAAGTTCTCTGGGTTAACACCTCTTTGAACTAATGCATCTAACACAGCTTTAGCTCTGTCTTCAGAAAGTTTTTGGTTGATTTTAGCAGAACCTGTACTATCTGTGTGTCCTTCAATAGAGAATTTCGCGTTTGGATAGTTTTTAAGGATTTCTTTAATAGCATCTAATCTAGCTTGAGTTTCTTTATCTCCAGTTTTGAAAGTAGCTTTTCCTGAGTTGAAGTATACCGCTCTAGCTTGAACTTTAAGATCTTCTAACGCCTCAGAAGTTACTTCTGGACATCCTCTGTTACTAGCTGGACCAGCAACTGTAGGACAATCGTCATCTTTATCAGCTACACCGTCTTTATCAGCATCTAAGAATGGGCAACCACCGTTTTCTTTAGGACCAGCAACTGTAGGACATTTGTCATCTTTATCAGCGATTCCGTCTCCATCAGTATCAGGACAACCTTTTAAAGCAGCTAAACCAGCAACATCTGGACAAGCATCATCTTTATCAGCAATTCCGTCTCCGTCTGTATCAGGACATCCGTTTAATGCAGCTAAACCAAATACATCTGGACAAGCATCAGAAGCATCAACGATTCCGTCACCGTCAGTATCAGGACATCCGTTGAATTGTTTTAAACCAGCAACATCTGGACAAGCATCGTCTTTGTCATAGATTCCGTCTCCGTCAGTATCTTTACCTCCGAATTTGAAAATTAAACCTGCAGTGTGTTGGAAGTGAGATGGAGTATCAATTTCTCCATTGTAGTCATTTCTTCCAGGATTATCTCCTGAACCTGAAGCAACAGCCCATTTGTATCTTGTAGCAAGCTCAAGACCAATAGCATCTGTAAACCAGAAAGTGATTCCAGCACCTGGGTTAACAGTTCCGAAACTGTCATCCCCTAAGAAAGTATAACCTCCACCAATAGATAACGAAGGATCAACCACTTTAGATTTGATTAATTCTTGGAAGCTGTATTTGATAGTAGCATCAATTCCGTAGTACATTAAGTCACCAGGATTAGTTACAACGTTACCTCTTCCATCATGACCTGGAGCAGTTGGTCTAAAATAAACAGCTTTATCAATTTTGTTTACAGACCCTTGTAAACCAACTGAGAAACCATGTCCTACATATCTATTTACTCCAATGTAAGATAGAGAAGGAAGAATATTCCAGTTGTCTTTTACAGCGAATGGCTGAGAGAAGTGTTGGTCAAAGAAACCACTACCACCTCCTGAACTTGTTCTAGTATCCACAGCATTAACCCCGAAAGAGATCGCCCATGGATTGTTACTGTCTTGCGCGTGAGAACTTAAACCCATCGCCATCAATACAGCAACTAAAAGTTTGTTAAGATGTTTCATACTTAATTTTTTTAATTACAATTTAGTTAATTACAAGCAAAAGTAACACCAAATTTTTTAAATACAAAATGAAATGTTAAAAAAAACCTACAAAAATTTAACCAAAGTGGTAATTATATAACTTTTAACATTTTACCGACAACTGTGAAGGCATTTATAGCTTTATCAAGGTGCTCTTTTTCGTGCGCCGCAGATAGCTGTACTCGTATTCTAGCCTTATCTTTTGGAACCACTGGAAAGAAAAATCCAATTACATAAATTCCTTGTTTCAAAAGTTCATTTGCCATCGTCTGAGATAATTTTGCATCATACAACATAACTGGAACAATTGCAGAATCTCCATCAATAATATCAAAACCTGCTTTTTTCATACCTTCTTTAAAATAGTTGGTATTCCATTCTAGTTTATCACGAAGTGTTGTGTCTTTTTCTAATAATTCAAACACTTTAATTGAAGCCCCAACAATTGCAGGTGCCAATGAATTTGAAAACAAATAAGGCCTAGATCTCTGACGCAATAATTCGATTATTTCTTTTTTCGCAGTAGTATATCCTCCCATGGCACCTCCTAAGGCTTTACCCAAAGTTCCCGTAATAATATCTACTCTTCCCATTACCCCTTTTGCTTCAAGAGTTCCTTTTCCTGTTGCTCCAATAAAACCAGCCGCGTGACATTCATCTACCATAACCATTGCGTCATATTTATCCGCAAGGTCACAGATTTTATCTAGTGGCGCTACAAGACCATCCATAGAGAAAACTCCATCAGTAACAATTAATTTAAAACGAGCTCCCGCTTCATTTGCTTTTATTAATTGCTGCTCCAAATCTTCCATGTTATTATTTTCATAACGATAACGAGCTGCTTTACACAAACGAACACCATCTATAATAGAAGCGTGATTTAAGCTGTCTGAAATAATTGCGTCATTTTCCCCTAATAAAGGCTCGAACACCCCTCCATTTGCATCAAAGGCTGCCGCATACAATATGGTATCTTCTGTACCATAAAAATCAGCAATTTTTTTCTCTAATGTTTTATGAATATCTTGTGTTCCACAAATGAAACGAACAGAAGACATTCCGAAACCATGCGTATCCATTGCATCTTTAGCAGCCTGTACAACTTCTGGATGAGACGAAAGCCCTAAATAATTATTAGCACAAAAGTTCAATACTGTTTCACCTGTCGAAATTTTGATTTCTGCACCTTGAGGAGACGTAATAATACGTTCCTTTTTAAAAATTCCATTTTCCTCAATTGTCTGCAATTCCTTTTGCAGATGTTCTTTTATTTTACCGTACATTTTTTATTTATTTAAAACGTTAAAAATTAACAGCTTAACAAAAATAAAGCTTCGTTTTTCTTTAACATCTGATTAATTTTTTCACAAATTTACCACTTCAATTTCCGTTCCTATATACACTAATGCCTTTTTTAGAACCGTGTATCCTAAATCTTCAATTGCATCCTGATACTCCTGAATTTGCTGCTGGTATTTTGCATTAACAGCTCCAGTTTTATAATCCAACAAATAAGCTTGTTTATTTTCTAAAAACACAACCCTATCTGGCTTTAAAACCCTTCCTTCTTTCTGCACAATAGTCTGTTCATTCAGAACCCTATCTTTTCCATCAAAACAAATATTCAATTCGGGGTGATTTACAATTTCTTTTAGAGTTTTCAAAACCTGATCTACTTGGTCATACGTTATCAAACCATTCTCGACAGATTTTGTTACGGCCAAATCAACATCTGATTTATCTTTCACATAAGCCAGAATCTCGTGAACAATGTTTCCATATGAAATAGCTTCCTGCTGATGCGTCCCCCACATCAAAGCTTCTCGTTGCGCGATTTTAATATTTTTCGGATTTAAAACCTCTCTCACAATAGGAATCGACTTGACTGTATCTACCGTTTTTGTATTTTTTGACAATCTGGTTTTATTTCCAAACTCGTAATTCAATTTTTCTTCTTCATAAACCCCTTCATTGATTAAGAATTTAATAAAAAAAGAAGCCATATTATTCGGATATTCGCCATCGCTTTTAGCTTTTAACGATTGAGAAATTACATACAACTGTTCTTCAGCACGAGTTAGCGCAACATATAGCACATTTATATTATCTAAAAGCTCTTCTTGTTTTTTCAAATTGAAAACTGCCGAAGCGCTTTCGCCAAATCCCTCAACAGCACTGCTATTATCAACCAAAGCTTTTGGAACTCCCAAATCGATCTCCTCTGTATCTAGCCACAACTTATCTTTTGGTTTTCTATTATAATCTTCATCCGCAAAAGGCATAATTACAACTGGAAACTCTAATCCTTTAGATTTATGAATGGTCATAATACGAACCGCATTATTTCCTTCTGGAGACGGGACACTAAATTTCTCGGAATTTTTATCCCAGAAAATCAAAAAGTCTGCAACTCCAGATTGATTTCGAATATCTCTTTCCAAAACAATATCTAGAAAAAACTGCACATAAGCATTTCCTTCAGACGGAAGAATAAATTTAGAAATGATGATTTCTACCGCTTCATACAAAGATTTCTTTCGCACATCTTCAAACGAAAAAGAAACATCAAAAGTCACAAGCCATTCTTCAAATTCTTTTTCAAATCTTTGACTCATTCCCAATGCGATAAAATCATGAACAGGCATTGACAAATCTTTTGTTGAAGAAAGAAAATGCAAAAAGTTGGCTTTCGACTCTAAATCAGCACTATTGTTTAAATATCTCAAAAGATGAATTATCAAACGAACTTCTGATGCATTTTGAATCATCAATGTCTCTGAAGAAAGAAGCGGAACACCTTGTTCTGTCAAATAATTTGCGACCGCAATTCCTTGATCTCTTTTTCTGGTCAGAATTACAATATCTTTATATTCAAAACCTTGTTTAACTACTTCTCGAATTGTATTTAAAGTCGCTAAAACATACAAGTCAGATTTCTCTACAACCTCTTCTTCCTCTACAGATTCATTTTTCTCAGCAATCGGAAGAAAAGAAATGTTTACATAACCGCCTTTCTTTGAATTGGTATTTTGAAAACTGTGATTTTCATACAAATCCTTATAATCTTCATTTGTAAATTCAGCCGAAATCAATTTAAAGAAAGCATTATTGAATTCAATAACTTCACTATAGCTTCTATAGTTGGTATCTAAATGCTTCACTATTTTTTCATGATGAAAAAAAGCGACCTCTTCTTTACTTAATTCGATAAATTGCTCTGCTTTTCCTCCGCGCCAGCGATAAATAGACTGTTTCGGATCCCCAACAATCATCAAAGTTCCTTTATTACCAAAATCATCTAGACCAGAAAGCGAATTATCAATAAGCGGAATCAAGTTCTGCCATTGCATTTCTGAAGTATCTTGAAATTCATCGATAAAAAAATTACGATAGCGCTCACCCAAACGTTCGTAAATAAAAGGTGCTGGCTGATTCTGAATTTCGCGATGAATGATTGCATTGAATTCTGAAATCGATAAGATATTTTGTTCTGACTGAATTTTTGCAAGTTCATTACTCACAGTATTCAGCAAAGAAAGTGGTGTTATATTTTTTAAAAAAGCTTTGTAAAAATCTCTTTTTTCAAAGTTTTGATAAACCTCTTTTAATATTTGAAGCAATTCTGGAATAATATTTTCAATTAATGCTCGGTCTTTTGCCGTTTTGTTAATCGCAATATCATCAAGCTCATGAAAGGTCTTATTTTTTGGATTGAATTTTCCATCTCGAATACTTTGCAAATGATTTGGAAAAGTTCCTCTTGAAAAAGATTTTGGATCAATTCCGTTTTTATCAATCAATTCTATTGCTTTCGTTGCAAGACCTTCATTTACATCTTCCAGATCTTTACAAAGCCCTTGCATCTTCTTTTTAATCTCAACAAACTCTTCAATAGTTTTATCTTGAAAATGAAGAATTTCATTTCGATTGTTTTCATTCAAAACCAATCTTCCGGTTTCCAGAATTTCACGAGAAACGTCCCAACTTTTGTCGTCATCGGTTTTTTCCATTGTAAAATCGATGAGCAGTTTGGTCAATGTTTCGTCTTCTCCTGCTTGTGCAATAATTGCATCAACAGCTTCAACCAATAAATTTTCGGTATCCAAAGTAACTTCAAAAGTCATCGGAAGATTCAAATCATGTGCAAAAGCACGAATAACTTTATGGGTAAATTTATCAATTGTAGAAATATCAAAAGCAGCATAATTATGAATTAAGTGCTTAATGATTTGCTGCGATTTGGTTTTAATTTTAATAATCGAAAGTCCAGTATCACGCGATAAATCCTCCATCAAATCGGCGGCTTTTGGAGACGGGTCGTCTTTTGCAAATTCAGATAGATTTCCAACAATACGGCTTTTCATTTCATGAACCGCTTTGTTGGTAAAAGTAATGGCTAAAATATTTCGATACGCATCGTTTTTTGGAGAAGAAAGAATAATCTTTAAATATTCTTTTACCAAAGTATACGTCTTTCCTGATCCCGCAGAAGCATCATAAATGGAAAAAGACGGACTTTGCATAAGTTTGGTTTTAATATTGTAAAAATAGCACAATTAAATATTAAATCCCAATAATGAAAAATTCCAAATTCCAATTTTTGAAGCACTAATTGCAAACAAAAATTGGAATTTGGAATTTTTTATATTGTATTTTTAAAAATAATTAGTGTTTTGGAAACGCTCTTTTATTGAAAACCAAAAGTATACCTACACCTGTAGAAATTGCAACATCGGCTACATTAAAAATCGCATTAAAGAAAGCAAAATGTTTTCCGCCAAATATTGGAAGCCAACTTGGAAGTTCTCCTTCCCAAATAGGAAAATAAAACATATCGACAACTAAACCATGAAACCATGTTCCGTATGGAACTGGAGAAAAAATAGTCGCTAAGTTATGTGTGCTATCATCAAAAATAACCCCGTAGAAAACTGAATCAATAATATTTCCTGCTGCTCCAGCAAAGATTAATGCAATAGCTGCTATTAAATAATTTGAATGACGCTTTTTTACTGAATCAGAAAGCCACCAGCCAATTCCAACAACTGCAAAGATTCTAAATACGGTCAAAATTAATTTTCCGTACTCTCCAGGAATTTTTGTTCCCCAAGCCATTCCTTCATTTTCTATGAAATGAATTCTAAACCAATCAGCAATTATAAATTCTTCGCCTAAAACGAAATTTGTTTTGACATAAATTTTAGAAAGCTGATCAACAATTAAAACTAAGAATATAAGGAAATACGCTTTTCGTAATGACATTTTATTATTTTTTGATGGGCAAAAATAGCAATTTAATCAAAAAAAACGCTCCTAAAGGAGCGTTAATTCTTTTCTAACAAACTAAACAAGTTTATCTGCTAATCTAAACCTAGTAAAGTTTACTTCTTTACAGCAGCTTTTGCTGGCGTTTTTGGGCTGTCGGAGAAAAATTCTGAAATAGACTTGAATATTCCCTTGCTTTCTTTTCCGGCCGCCAATTTCTTAGCTTCTCCCTTTTTTACATCAGCTTTAAACTTAACGCGCAGTTTTTCAAATTCCTTCATTCTGCGCTCTACATCAGAGTTTACTTCTTTGAATTTCAATGCTTTAGCCATAATGTAAGTTTTTTGTAGTAAATAATTTAAATTATTACTGATTTGGTTCTACAATGATACATAATTTAATTTATATTTGTTAATAAAAATTAACACTTGTTTAGGATAACTTGAATTAATTTTTAAAAAAGAATACCAACACAAACTGAATTTAACATTCCTCCCAAAATCCTACAAAACATGAATGAAATCACAACTACACTAAATGACTTTCTTGTCAGCACAAAATCTACTGCTGCATTAATTTTAAATGGAAAAGGAAAACTTATCACTTCCTTAAATCTTGATTACGGCGACAGTATTGCCGCAATGAGTGCAGCTATTTTATCTATGAGCGAAAAATTCTTAATTGATTTGGAAAAAGGCTCTCTAAAACAATTATATCTAAAAAGTGCCGAAGGCGTTATTGTTGGAAACAAAATAAGCGGCTCTAACTTTATCGTTGCTTTCTCTAAAGAAGGAAGTAACCTAGCATTATTGATGCGCTCTACAGAAGAAGTTTCTGCAGAATTAAGCAAAAATTCACTATTGAAATAACATAAAATTCTATTAACAAATAACCCAAATGAACTATGAGCAATGATTTTTTAAACGTGTTTTTGAACGAAATGAAAAGCAACGTAAACGGCTTTATCGCTGTAGCAGTAACAGAAATTGAATCTGGATTAAGCTTTGGAAATTTAACTGTCGATCCAAGTTTTGATCCTGAACTTGCAGCAGCCTATAACTTAGAAGTTGTAAAAGCTAAATTGAGCGCTGTAAAAGCACTAAACCTAAACCAGGACATCGAAGATATTTTGATTACTCTTTCTAATCAAATTCACATTATCGATATTTCTCCAAACAAAAAATTCATGATCTATCTTGCTGCTGATGCTTCAAAAGCTAATTTAGGCATGACAAGAGCTATTTTAAGAAAACATAAAGCTGATGTTGAAAAAAATCTAGCATAACTTTCTTAAACATATACACTGAAAAAACCGTCCTTAAAGGCGGTTTTTTTATTTAAAAAGCAGACTAAAAACCAAAAAGAATCCAAACAAAATAGTTCTTACAAAAACGAACACCTTCTCTTTGAAATTATTTTGAATAATTATAGATAATTTCTTTCAAAGAACAAACTAAGCAATAAACACACTCATAGCTAAATGTTAAACAAAAAAAGCGCCCCTTAAAGGAGCGCTTTTTCTCTTACGTAGTTCTACGCAATCTTATCTTTGCAAGTTTTTAGCTTCGATACTCATTGTTGCATGAGGAACGATTTTAAGCCTTTCTTTGCTAATTAATTTACCTGTTACTTTGCAGATACCGTAAGTTTTGTTTTCTACACGGAATAAAGCATTTTTTAAGTCACGAATGAATTTCTCTTGTCTGATAGCCAACTGAGAGTTTGCTTCTTTAGACATGGTCTCACTTCCTTCTTCAAAAGCTTTAAAAGTTGGAGAAGTATCGTCGGTACCGTTATTCAAATCGTTCATATAGGCACTTTTGATCAAATCAAGATCTTCTTGTGCTTTTTTAATTTTTGCTTGGATTATTTCTTTGAACTCTGCTAAATCTGCATCAGAGTATCTTGTAATTTCATCTATCATTTTCTACTATTTTGAAATTAATATAATGGTTCTAATATCATCAAACTCAATTTCTGTGCCGTTTTCTAACGTGTCAGCAAAAACCAGTTCGTCTGTTAATGTTTCAGACTTAATATAGTCTTCATTTTTTGAAACCGCATCTTCTAAAATACCGTTTCTTTTTATTTGTACTTTAATCTTATCCGTAACTTCAAATCCTGAATCTTTACGAATGTTTTGTATTCTATTTACTAACTCTCTAGCGATACCTTCATTTTTTAATTCTTCGGTAAGAGTAATATCAAGCGCAACTGTTATTCCGTTTGAATTAGCAACCAACCATCCTTCGATATCTTGTGATGTAATTTCCACATCTTCTAATGATAAAGTTACACTATTTCCTGCAATAACAATATCTAGCGTTCCTTGCTTGTCCAGCTGATTGATCTGATCTGCAGAAAAACCTTGTATCTCCTTAGAAATCAAGCCCATGTCTTTACCAAAACGCGGCCCAAGAGCTTTAAAATTAGGCTTAATCTGCTTAACCAAAATACCAGAAGCATCGTCTAAAAGTTCGATTTCTTTAACATTTACTTCGGCTTTTACAAGGTCAGAAATTGCTTCGATTTCAGCACGCTGATTCTCGTCAAGTACTGGAATCATTACCTTTTGCAGAGGTTGACGAACTTTAATCATCTCTTTTTTACGTAGTGATAAAACCAAAGATGAGATCGTTTGCGCCTTCTGCATTTTGCTTTCCAACGTTTTATTAACAAAGTTTTCGACAAATTTTGGGAATTCAGCCAAGTGAACACTAGCAAAATCCTCAGTTCCCGTCAAAGTTGTTAAATCACGGTATAATTTATCCATAAAAAATGGAGCTACTGGAGCGCTTAGTTTACTGATTGTAAGCAAACAAGTATAAAGCGTTTGGTAAGCTGCAATTTTATCCTTTGCATATTCCCCTTTCCAGAAACGACGACGGCATAAACGAACGTACCAGTTGCTTAAGTTTTCCTGAACGAAGTCAGAAATTGCTCTTGTCGCTTTTGTTGGCTCATAATCTTCGTAGCATTCGTCTACAAATTTGATTAACGAATGTAATTCAGAAATAATCCATTGATCGATTTCTGGCCTTTCGTTTAACGGAATTTCGGCTTCTTCATATTTAAATCCGTCGATGTTTGCATATAATGAGAAGAATGAATAGGTATTGTAAAGTGTTCCGAAGAATTTACGTTTAACCTCAGCAATTCCTTCAAGGTCAAACTTCAAGTTATCCCACGGATTTGCATTCATAATCATATACCAACGTGTAGCATCTGGACCGTTTTCTGCAATGGTTTTAAATGGGTCTATAGTATTTCCTTTACTCTTAGACATTTTAATTCCATTTTTATCCAAAACCAAACCGTTTGAAACTACGTTTTTGTAGGCTATTTTATCAAAAACCAAAGTTCCGATTGCATGCAAAGTATAAAACCATCCACGAGTCTGATCTACTCCTTCCGCAATGAAATTTGCTGGAAAATCTTTGTTGCCATCAATTTTTTCTTTGTTTTCAAAAGGATAATGCCATTGCGCATACGGCATTGCTCCAGAATCGAACCAAACGTCGATTAGATCACTTTCGCGCTTCATTGGTTTTCCAGAAGCTGAAACTAAAGTAAGTCCATCAACAACATTTTTATGCAAATCGATTAAATCATAATTTGACTCAGACATGTTTCCGATTTCAAATCCTTTAAACGGATTTTCTTTTTGGAAACCTGCTTCGATCGATTTTTCGATTGCATTGTACAATTCTTCAACAGAACCGATAATAACTTCTTCTGTTTTATCTTCTGTTCTCCAAATTGGCAACGGAATTCCCCAATATCTAGAACGAGATAAGTTCCAATCGTTGGCATTTTTAAGCCAATTTCCAAAACGTCCTTCACCAGTAGATTTAGGTTTCCAATTGATAGTTTCGTTCAGGTCGAACATTCTATCTTTTACATCGGTTACTTTTATGAACCATGAATCTAGAGGATAGTATAATAACGGCTCGTCTGTTCTCCAGCTGTGTGGATAACTGTGCACGTATTTTTCAACTTTAAAAGCTTTGTTTTCTTCTTTTAAACGAATAGCGATTTCAACATCTACAGATTTCTCTGGAGCTTGTCCCGCATCGTAATATTCATTTTTAACATATTTACCAGCCAAATCACCTACATGAGAAGTAAATCTTCCTTGTAAATCTACTAATGGAACTGGAGTTCCGTTTTCGTCTAAAACCAACATTGGTGGCACTTCTGGTTTTGCTTCTTTTGCTACTTTAGCATCATCTGCGCCAAAAGTAGGAGCTGTATGCACAATTCCTGTTCCATCTTCAG
Organism: Flavobacterium tyrosinilyticum; assembly: GCF_023656565.1. Lineage (GTDB taxonomy): Bacteria > Bacteroidota > Bacteroidia > Flavobacteriales > Flavobacteriaceae > Flavobacterium > Flavobacterium tyrosinilyticum. The sequence continues at coordinate 1,555,095 of NZ_JAMOKG010000001.1, read as the reverse complement.
TTGTAACGAAATCACCTGCGATTACTCTAAATGCGTTTTCAGCATTTTCATAAGGCAATACGTAAGGCAATAATTGCTCGTAACGGATTTCTACTAAATCTGCTCCTTTTGCTTCTGCTAAAATTTTGTACGGCAATTTTTTGTCACCGTTTTTCACATTGTCAAAATCAGCATCATCTTCACTTAAGAAAAACCCTTTCCCGAATTGTTTTCCAACTAAGTTTTTAGCTAAAATAACATTGATTGGCTCAAAAGTATATTGATTGAATGTTTTTACTAAAACATAATCGATTTTTGGCCCAACTGTCAACGCTGTATTTGATGGAAGTGTCCAAGGAGTTGTCGTCCAAGCTAAAATGTGAATATCTCCAAAACCTTGCAAGAATGAAGGTAATGTTTCTGGCAATGTTTTAAACTGCGCTACAATTGTAGTATCAGTAACATCACGGTAAGCTCCTGGCTGGTTTACCTCGTGAGAAGACAATCCTGTTCCTGCTTTTGGAGAATACGGCTGAATTGTGTATCCTTTGTACAACAAACCTTTATCGTAGATCTGTTTCAAAAGCCACCAAACCGATTCCATATATTTTGGTTTATAAGTCACATACGGATCTTCCATATCAACCCAATACCCCATTTTTTCGGTCAAATCATTCCATACGTCGGTATAACGCATAACGGTTTTTTTACACGCTTCGTTATATTCTTCGATCGAAATGGTTTTACCAATATCTTCTTTTGTAATTCCTAATTCTTTTTCGGTACCCAATTCAACAGGCAAACCGTGAGTATCCCATCCAGCTTTTCTTTTTACTTGAAAACCTTTTTGAGTTTTATATCTGCAAAAAATATCTTTAATCGCACGTGCCATTACGTGGTGAATACCAGGTAATCCGTTTGCTGAAGGCGGACCTTCAAAAAATACGAAAGGCTCAGCACCTTCGCGAGTTGTTACACTCTTTTCAAATATATTTTCTTTCTTCCAAAAATCAAGAACTTCAGACGCTACAGTTGGCAAGTCAAGTCCTTTGTATTCAGTAAATTTTGTACTCATTTTATCCTTTTCTTAAACGAGGTGCGAAAGTAGTAAATTTAAGTCAGAAGTAGAATATCTAAAGCCAAAAGTTGGCACTTTTAAGACAATTTTTAAGAGTAAAAAAGAAATCATTATCAAAACAAGAAATTAAGAGCGCTTTTTTTCAACATTTCTTAATTCAAATACACTTTTCTAAAAGATTAACAGCATTACAGTTTACAGTGATGATTTTTTGTTAAATTTTAACATATCGAAATCTATTATTAGGAATTGTAAGATTAATAATTGTAGTTTTATACCCAACTTTAAAAAATGTGTATGAGAACAAAATTACTTATCTTATGCTTACTTACAGTAAGTTTTGCAAAAAGCCAGAATCTTCTACAAAACGGTAGTTTTGAACAATTTACCGCTGACGCTCCTGATTCATGGACCATAATTTACGGAGCTACATCAAAAGAAGAAACAATTAAAAACGTTGGAACTTCAAGTTTAAAAGCCACAACAGTATCAGGAAATATACAATTAAAACAAGAATTTGCTGTATCCGAAGGTGTTGATTACACTTTACAATTTGACTATTATATTCCAGGCCCAGCATCCCCTCTTAATATAGGAAGTCTGTCATATGAAATTACAAAGGTTTCTTCAAATGGTTCTGTCTATCTTGATGCTCCGATGGCTCCACTAGTAAATAAGGAGTTTGGAGTTTGGAAGACAATCACATATGATTTTAAAGCACAATTCTTTCCAGGTGCAACATCAGCAACTTTAGCTACATATTTTACAGCTTCATCTATGTATGCTGATGCTTCAATTTATTTTGACAATGTGATAGTAGCAAAAAAAGGCACGTTAGGCACTGTTGATTTTGATAAAAAAACCAACCCTATTGCATCTATGTCTAAAGATGAAATAAAATTAAGCAATGATTTTAAAAATTCTTCTTATGTAATTTACTCTATCGATGGTAAAGCAGTAAAAAGAGTCAACAATAACTCATCTGAAACTATTGCAATTTCTGGATTACCAAACGGAGTTTATTTATTAAAATTAAACGACTTAGGCACTTCAGTTAAATTCATCAAATAATAAGGTTAAGCAACCTAAAACAAAAAGGATCGAGTTTAACTCGATCCTTTTTGTTTTTATACAATTTAAAGAAAACATACTCTCAAGAAAAAACCTCTTTTAAAATGTCCAAAGATTTCGGTCTTTTAAAACCTTCCAAATGCAGACTGTAATAATCAATTAAAATCTTCAGAAGAATCTGCCTTTCTAAAACATGAAAGACTTTTTGATCGTTATCAAATTTTAATTCCAATAGCTTCTTAAACAGATTGGTCTCGTGTTCTGAAAGTACATTTCCTTTTTGAAAAAGTGTAAAGACACCTTCATTCATTTCAAAAAAAGGCAAATCAATTTCAGAAATATCAGGATAAAAACCGAGATATTTTGTGATTTCTAAAAGCAGAATTAAATGAAAATTAGAAATTTCATTATGATGATCCAGCCACGTCAGTGCAGCTTCTAAAAAAAGGAAAAGCTGTTCGTTTTTCTCTTCTTCTTGAATAGAATAATGAAGCATTTCGGACAAAAACATCACCATTGTACTTTTTACAATATCAGTATGAATAGTCTGAAACGGAACAGCGCTTTTTATTTCTTTAAAATTCTCTAAAGTTCCTTTATTCTTATGAACAGCTTCAATTTCTAAAATCGAAAAAGGCTGAAAATAAGCAATTTTCTGACTTGCTTTCCTACTCGAAAAAGCGTCACGCACAAAATAAGATTTTAGTCCGCTAGAAAGTGTAAAGCATTTTACAATCAAGCTTTTCTCTTGGAATTTTAAAGACGAAATTACTATGGCTTTTGTTTTGACGAGCACAAATTTTTGTTTTTTTTGTTTTTTTGTTTCAGGTTTCAGGTTTATGAAATTGAAGATAAGCTGAAAACTAAAAAAGACTGAACACTGAATACTGGGCACTGAACACTGATCTTATCGTATAATCATCACTTTCTTAACTTTAGTTTCTCCACCATCTTCTGCAGAAATAAAAACCATGTAAACACCAGATGCTACTTTATATTTGCCAAAAGCAGTTGTGTCCCATTCGATTGTTCCGCCAGAAGAAGTCACTTCATAAACTAAATTTCCTTCTATATCTGTGATTTTTACATTAGCCTTATCAATTAATCCCGCCACTTTAACGGTTCCCGAATAAGTAGGACGTACAGGATTTGGATAAACATACACATTGATTAAATCGTCATTTGCCCCTGTTGCAATTCCGCCAAACGAAACCAATCCTTTGTCGGTTGCAATAAAAACTTCTCCCGTTTTAGCATTTATCTTGACATCATTTATATAATTACTTGGCAAAGGCGAATTGTTTATTGTAAAATGATATTTTGTTTCTTGGCCATTTGGCGAAACCATAAATATTCCAGAATCTGCCGTTCCAATCCATTTATTATTTGCGCCATCTACCGCTATGGAAGTTACAAACTGTTCGTATAACAACTCTTGAGCCAAATCGTCTTCGGTTATAATAATTGAATTTGCTTTTAACTGACTATCTGTTTGAAAACTAGAAACATTAGAAAGAACTCTCAAACCCTTTGTTGTTCCTATCCAAAGCTGATTTTTTGTATCTAAAGCTATTGCTCTAACATCGGCAATTGGTAGATTTCCAGCATCGGTTCCAAAAGTCATTTTTTTGAAGGTATTGGTAGCTTCATTAAATCCTACAACTCCATTTTTATAAGTTCCAATCCATTTTACATTGTTGCGATCTACCACTATACTTGAATAATTATCTTCTCCCACATCATCTGATATGGAAGTCATCGAATAACTACCCCATTGTCCATTTGTTTTTAAAACTTTCAATCCATTATTGATTCTGCTATTGGTCACCCAAAGATTTCCAGATTTATCAAAAGCCGTTGCATTGATTCGGACATCTACATAATCTGGCGATGCTGTTTTAAGTGACTCTAAACCACTATTTTTTTCATTATATAAATGAGTTGGAATATCGTTTTCAATTTTCAATAATCCAGAGAAAAAAGAACCGGCATACACCTGTTTTTCGTTATTAGGATTTATATAGATTCTCGTTATTGATTTGGCATCATAAACATCAGAATATGGAATGTTTAACCATCCCGAAGCATTAAATCGACTAATACCGTAGCTATCCAAAGGGTATGGATTATACACCGCATCATAATCTCCATAAACCGCCCACAAAACATTTGAACCGGCATCTATAGAAAAAATATCATTACGCACGGGACCGCTAGGCGTACTGTTTTCGAAAGCTGTTGAATTATTTAAAGCAGAAGCAAACAATCCTTTTTCTTTTGTTCCAATAAAAATCTGATTTCCAACTGCAGTTGCACAACTAAAATTCAAGGTATTATCTAAAACTTGAGAATTTGTAATTTGTCGACTCAGCGCCATTTGATTATTATAAACGTATACTGTATTGGCAGTTGTGACAAATAAATTATGGTTTTTCGCTCGCGTATCAACAGACGCTTGAGGCAGCTGCAAAAAGCCCACAAAAGTATTGGAGTTAAATCTATGAATATACCCCGTACTATTTATTGCAATAAGTTCTGAATCTAAAGCCTCAACACTTGACCAATCTCCGCCATTAACCGTTGACCATTGGCTATAATCTATAAGATTAGCATTTGTAATGTCTGCTTTTCTAATACCGCTTGATGTTGCTGCAAAAATAAATCCGTTAAACATTGTGGTTTGCTTTACGCTTATTTCCGCCCCATTATCACCAATAAAATAAGTGTCGCCAAATTGAGACGTTTTAAGATTAAATTGAACAATTCCAAAATCGCAAGAAACATATATCAATCCATTATTTTCCATAAAATGATTGATTTTTTTAGTATTTGCTGGCAATTGCTTATTAATTATATCTACAACTTTTAGAATACTCCCATCGGCTTCATTAATCAAGATCATCAAACCATTTTCATAGCCAATAATTGTTTTTTTTGATGCTTCGCTGTAATAAACTGCCGAAATCGTCTGACCGGAAAGTCCATCAACAGTCGTCGTCGTTTTAAGAACATTTGTTGTTGTATTTTTTGAAAACAGTGCGTTTTCGGAAGCCGCAAAAACAGTTGTTCCAGATTCTGAAATGTCTTTTACTTCATTAAATGAAAAATATCCCTGCCAAGACAATTTGCTCTGCGCTTCGCAAAACTGAATTAGAAGTAAAAACAAACCGCAGAAAAATACTTTTTTCATCATATAATGTATTCGAATAGACAAATATAATACAATCGGGTTTTTATTTAATTTTTAGCACAAATAAAATACCCCCGATATCTTATTAAGATAACGAGGGTAATTCTAATTATTGCAATTAAATCTTAAACTACACCTTGCGCAAGCATAGCATCGGCAACTTTTACAAATCCGGCAATATTAGCTCCTTTTACGTAGTTAACATATCCGTCTTCTTCTGCACCGTATTTTTTACATTGGTTATGAATTCCGATCATGATTTCTTTCAATCTCAAGTCTACCTCTTCACTAGTCCAGTTTAAACGAATTGAGTTCTGAGTCATTTCTAATCCTGAAGCAGCAACTCCACCAGCATTTGCAGCTTTTCCTGGCGCGAATAACACTTTACTATCTAAGAAAAGTTTAATAGCATCTAAAGTAGAAGGCATATTGGCAGCTTCCGTAACACATAAAACGCCATTATCTATTAATTTCTTAGCATCATCACCATTCAATTCATTTTGAGTAGCACATGGAATAGCAATATCTACTTTTACTTCCCAAGGGCTTTTTCCTTTGTGGAAAATAGCATTTGGATATTTCTCTAAATATCTTTCTGCTCTATTATCTCCAGTAGCTCTCATCTCAACCATATGTTCGATTTTTTCTCCAGAGATACCTTCTTCATCATAAATATAACCATCAGGTCCAGAAATAGTAACTACTTTACCTCCTAGTTCATTTACTTTTAAAGCAACACCCCAAGCCACATTTCCGAATCCAGAAATAGCAACTCTTTTTCCTTTAATTTCGTGACCAATTGTACGAAGCATTTGATCTGTAAAATAAACTACCCCATATCCTGTAGCTTCTGGTCTGATTAATGAACCTCCGTAAGCCAAACCTTTTCCAGTTAAAACTCCTGTAAATTCATTTCTAATTCTTTTATATTGACCAAATAAGTAACCGATTTCACGTGCACCAACACCAATATCTCCAGCTGGAACGTCAAGATCTGGACCAATATGACGGCATAATTCTGTCATGAATGACTGGCAGAAACGCATAATTTCAGCATCAGATTTTCCTTCTGGATCAAAATCAGAACCTCCTTTTCCACCTCCCATCGGAAGTGTTGTCAAACTGTTTTTAAATACTTGTTCAAATGCCAAGAATTTTAAAACCGATAAGTTTACCGAGTGATGAAATCTAATTCCTCCTTTGTAAGGTCCAATTGCAGAGTTCATTTGAATTCTGAAACCTCTATTCACAATAATTTCCCCTTTATCGTCTACCCACGGAACTCTGAATATTATTGATCTTTCTGGTTCAGCGATTCTTAAAAGGATATTCTTTCCGTCATATTTTTTACGCTCAGATATAAACGGAATTACAGTTTCTGCAAATTCTCTAACTGCTTGAAGAAATTCTGGCTCGTTTGGATTTTTTGACTCAACAAGAGCCATAAATTCATTTATTTTTTGTTCCATCTTTAAAATAAATTTTCAGATAATTTAGATTTAATTTTTACTCTTATAAAAAATAAGAAACTACGTTTAAGAAAACGTTTTCGTTTTAACGGACAAAGATATATCAAATAATGATTCGATGTTACATTTTTCACTTTTTTGAAGCGATTTGTGTTTTTTTCAAACAATAGAAAAAAACGCATTTTACATGTAGGTGTTTACATGCAAAACACCTTTTAAAAGTTAGTAAATTAAGTATTTTGCTAGTTATTTTTCAATACGTCAATTTAATATTTTGAATCGATTATGTTTTTTATATATTTGCCGAGATTTGTAAGCCCCAAAAAAATGCCTAAGCACCTATTTATCACATTATTTGCCTTATTGGGCATCTCAACTGCTGTATCAGCGCAAGGAATAGCCCAAGAGATCGGAATCTACGCAGGACCAGTAACTTTACAGTCCGATTTTGGAGAAAGAAACAACTTTGATAATAATGTCGGAAACACTGGTTTTGGCATTGGAATCATGCACTTTATAAACTTTTCTGCCAATAACAATAGAGAAAATTTTTTCACAGAACATTTTAAAGTAAGATCTGATCTGTCTTATAGCAGAACCACTTTAAAACACCACGGCCAATGGGTTGAATACAAACCTAACGGAGTATTTGCAACACAATTAAGAAACATGCATGCAAGTTCTAGTATAGTAAGCTTGGGAGCACAGATGGAATTTTCTCCTTTTATGAAAATCCACGATTTCGAAAACACAGTTGGTAGCTTCAGTCCGTATGGAGCTGTAGGGTTTCAGGTGAGCTACTATTCAGCAAAAGTTGGATCACATTTAGGAGACATTACACTTCCTGCTAATACACCAGGAAAATACTTAACTCCATCTGATGGACGTGCACATGGTTTTTCTACAGAAACTGGTGTAGCTTTAGCGGCAACAGCAGCAGTAGGTGTACATTATAAACTAACTGAAATGAGTGATTTAATGTTTGAAACTCGTTTTCATATGTACAGCTCAGACTGGATTGACGGATTAAACCCAAATAAAGATATTTATAAAGAAAACAAATCTAACGATTGGCAGGTTTGGTTTAACTTTGGATACATCTACTATTTAGAATTCTAAAAAAGTTTAAATCTCAAAATATAAAAAATCCCAAATTCCAAAACTATTCATTGGAATTTGGGATTTTTCATTAGACATTTTAGCGTCTTCTATTCTAAGAAATTTTAAAATAAGAAATCCCAAACTCTGAAAAAAATTGGAATTTGGGATTTTCTCATTGGAATTTATATTAAGCTAAAGCTTGCTCTAAATCGGCAATTAAATCTTCTGCATCTTCGATACCAACACTCAATCTAACAAGATCATCAGTAATACCAACTTCTGCTCTTTTATCTGCAGGAATAGAAGCGTGCGTCATTAAAGCTGGATGATTAGCCAATGATTCAACTCCACCAAGAGATTCTGCCAAAGTAAACACTTTCAGTTTTTCTAAAAATGCGATAGAATCTTCTTTCTTTCCTGATTTAAAATCAAAAGAAACCATTCCTCCAAAAGCTTTCATTTGCTTCTTAGCAATTTCGTGAAACGGATGATTTTTTAAACCTGGATAATAAACCGTTTTAATTTTAGGATGGTTGTTCAAATATTCAACTACTTTTTCTCCATTTTCACAATGTCTCTGAACTCTTAAAGCTAACGTTTTGATTCCTCTTAAAACCAAAAAACTATCCATTGGCCCAAGAGTCGCTCCTGTTGCAAATTGCTGAAAATGCAATTGTTCTCCAAGGGCTGCGTCTTTTACAATTAATGCTCCAGCAATAACATCAGAATGACCTCCTAAATATTTCGTAGCAGAGTGCATTACAATGTCTGCTCCTAAATCAAGAGGTTTTTGTAAATAAGGCGTTGCAAAAGTATTATCAACCGCAAGAAGAATTTTTTTCTCTTGAGTTATTTTTGCAATTTCCTGAATATCTGCCAATTTCATCAACGGATTGGTTGGTGTTTCTACCCAAATTAACTTCGTATTTTCGTTAATTAAACTTTTCAGTTTTTCGATATTCGTCATATCAACAAAATGAAATTTAATACCGGAATCTTTATACACACGAGAGAACATTCTGTAAGTTCCGCCATACAAATCATCCATCGCAATGATTTCGTCTCCAGCTTTAAAAGATCTTAAAACACAGTCAGTCGCAGCAAGACCAGACGAAAATGCTAATCCTCGAGTTCCGTTTTCAATACTAGCCAAAGCGTCTTCTAAAGCCGTACGTGTCGGGTTTGAAGCTCTACTATATTCGTAATCTGCCAAAGGTTTCCCTGGACTTGTTTGTACAAATGTTGAAGTTTGATACACTGGCGGCATAACAGCGCCTGTACTTGGATCATGATGCTGTCCTCCGTGAATAACTTTTGTATTGAATTTCATATAGTTATAAATTTTAAATCCTTAATTCTTTTACAAATTTACCGCTTAATTTATTTTATCGCGACACAACTTCTTACCTTTGTAGATAATTAACACTTTTTGATATGAAAAATTCATTATTTATACTCTTTTTGTGTTTGATTTTTACAAGTTGCAAAAAAGAGCTTTCATTTGAGAATGAAACGTTTGAAGAGAAATCTACTGTCCCATGCAAAAATGATTGCCCAAAAATCACCATAGAAGTTCCAATTGCTAAAAATGTTAAAGCAACCTCAGACAGCATTAATAAGAAAGTATTTGCCGTCATTAAAGAGATTGTGTTTTTTGAAGACGATTCGGTAAAAGTTGATGGCTACAAAGCATTGGCGAAATCTTTTATTGCTTCCTATCAAGAAATGCATCAAAAATTTCCGAATGATACTTTTGGCTGGGAAGCAAAAATCATTGGAAATGTCGAATTTGAATCTGACCAAATTTTAAATCTTAAAATTGACCATTATACTTTTACTGGCGGCGCTCACGGTTATCAAGGTTATCGCTCTTTATTATTCGATAAAAAAACAGGAAAAACCATTTTCAATAATCAGTTATTTAAAAACGAAAACGAGTTTAAAACTTTCGCTGAAAAAACATTCAGATCAAAATATAAAATCCCAGAAAAAGCCAATATCAACGCTACAGGTTTAATGTTTGAGAATGACAAATTTCAATTGCCTCAAAACATTTTTTACACCTCCGAAGGTTTGCTTTTATATTACAACTCATACGAAGCGGCATCCTATGCAGACGGCCCAAAAGAGCTTATATTTCCTTATGAAGAAATAAAGAAATATTTGAATTTTCAATAGAAAAATAAAATCAAGATGTTTTTATCCCTTATCTAACACAATCTTTGTCGATATGCTGGACGTAGACGCACTGCGGTGCGTCTCTACAGAAAAAATCTTAAAACTCTCGTAAATCAGCAATTCAGAAAGAAATTGAGACATTTTATTTGGCTCCTATATATCGTAGAGACGCACAGCAGTGCGTCTAACACAATGTTTTAAAACAATCTTTGTCGATATGCTGGACGTAGACGCACTGCGGTGCGTCTCTACAGAAAAACTTTGTCAATAAAAAAATCCACAATGTTAAATGCATTACTATGCGTCTCTACAGAAAAACCTTTGTCACTTTGTTTCTCTGAACCTCTGCACCTTTTTATTGAACATCATATTTCATTTTTCTTAAAACCCTCAAAGCTTCTTTAAAAGAAGAGTACACATTCTTATACGGTTTCAAAAGCAATTTTGCATCTATTAATTTTTGTCGGGCATCCTCAAAACCGTTCAAATAGCAAATCATGAAAGTAGAAGGCAGATTTTCTAAATCTTTCATTTCTCGCTCAGACAAATTGATTTCTTTTTGAAGTTTCGCTAATAAAGCCATATTTGCATTATAAATATGGTACAGCATTTTTCGATTAAACTCTGGCGGCTGAAAAAGCATTTGACGGTCAATTTTATAATAACCGTTATCAAAGAAATGAATCGTTTGTTCTTCTAACGGATAATAACTCGTTTTGTCATTCAATCCCAGCGGAACATATTCTGTAATGGTAAAAGTATCATCATTATAATGTATTGTAACAACATCTTGTGCCGAATAAAAAAGTTTAATTTGTTCGTTTATTAATTCGATATCAACACGAGACAAATACGTTTTATCGCGTAATTTTTTCGGAACTCCAGCCCAACAAATCACAAATAATTCTTTAAAAACACGGTATTTTGGCGACATATCTTTATGTCTGAAATTCATAAAATCGATAACGCCGTCTAAAGTATATTGAATACTGTTTCGAGAGCTATTTTCTATTCCGATAACCGTTTCGGTATTTTGATTGCTCTTTTCGATTATCTCATGTTCTTCTAGTGGAATAGAATTACTGCCACGTCTCACAAAAACGCTATTGGCTAGAATAGTATGGATTCCTTTTTTAAAGTACGAGATTTTACTTTTAGGTTTTATGGTAACCAGACCGATTACTTTGTCTTTTGGAAGATTGGGAAAAGGGACGTTTTCGTATTGAATTTTTGGAGGATTTTCTAAAAATGCATTGACCAGATTCTGAATTCGGCTATCATCGAAGAAATCATCGCCTACAATCTCATTATCTTGATCTTCTACTCCAACAACGATATAAGAATTATTGTTTGGGTTGGAATTGGATAACGCACAAATGTGTTTTAGAAACTTGCCCTTCCCTTCGCGCGAATGAAGATTCAACTGCCTTTTCTTATCATAAAAACTACTTTCGTCATTATGAGCGAGGAGATTTTTAATTAAAAGGCGTTTATTAATCATTCTTTTTAGATTATTAGACTGACTTAGATTTTTAGACTTCTTAGATTTATGATTTTCAGATTCCTAAGATAATCTAAAGATCTAACTTTCTAAGAAGTCTAACATCTATTTTTTAAATATTTTTCTTCACAATTGTAGAAGACGCCTGTGCCGTGCTCATGACAACCAAATCTGCAATATTTACATGATAAGGTCTTGAAACCACGAAATGAATAATATCTGCAATATCTTCAGCTTGTAACGGATCAAATCCTTTGTAAACATTTGCAGCTCTTTCGGCATCGCCTTTAAAACGAACTTCGCTAAATTCTGTTGCGACCATTCCTGGATGAATTCCTCCAACTCTAATTCCGAACGGATTTAAATCTATTCGCATTCCTGCAGTAATAGCATCAACCGCATGTTTAGAACCACAGTATACATTCCCATTTGGGTAAACCTCTTTTGCTGCTGTTGATCCAATATTAATAATATGCCCCGATTGTCTTTCGACCATTTGTGGAATTATCGCTTTTGAAACATACAAAAGACCTTTCACATTAATATCAATCATGGCATCCCAATCGTCTAAATTTCCATTTTGAATCGGATCTAAACCATGGGCATTTCCTGCATTATTAATTAAAACGTCAATCGCAGAAAAATCGTTTGGCAAAGCACCTATTTTTTCTAAAACTTCCTCTTTATTACGAACATCAAATTCTAAAGAATGTACTTCTGTAAAAGCCGAAAGCTCTTTCTCGAGTTCTTCTAAACGGTCTTTACGCCTTCCGCAAAGGATAACTTTATAATTGTTTTTTGCCAGAATCTGAGCGGTTGCTTTTCCAATTCCGCTTGTAGCACCAGTAATTAAAACTGTTTTTTTCATTGTTTTTTCTTTAAAAAAGATTTTTTTGCCACAGATTTAAGGATTAAAATGATTTTTTTTGAAATCCTAGAAATCTTTTAATCTATGGTAAAATATTTTAATTCTTATTTTTCCATTCTTCTAAATTCAATACCATATTGAGCGCTGTCCAAGTTTCTCCATCTACTTCCCTTAAATATTTTTTATTGGGATTTAAAATAAACCCAACTTTTTCATAACATTTTTGAGCTCCAATATTAAAATCAAAAACATTTAATTCTACGTTTCTTTCTTTTCTGTTTTCAAAAATATATTGCAACAATAAAGTCACCATCTGCTCACCAATTCCTTTTCCTCTTTGATTTTGATCCATAATCAAGATTCGACCTAATTTTGCAAAACCATTATAAAAATAAATCTCACAATGTCCAATAGTATTGCCATTAGAAATATTTGCAACTCTAAAAGCAATTCTATTTTCATCAGAAAGCGTTTTATCTATTTGCTCTTCTGTTAAAGGAAAAGTAAATTCTGGTCCTCCAAATTGCATTAAATCTTTGGCACTTTTGACAGAATTAATTAATTCAAAGTAATCTTTTCTCTCAAATTTTTCTAGGTATATCATTTTTCAGAATAGTATAAAATTAAGGCACGTCATCACCCATACTTTCTGTCCAGATCGCAAACCAATCTTCTTTATCCATTTCTAATTCAACTGCTTTTGACAGAGATTGAATTCTGGCAACATTAACAGTTCCTGCAATAGGAATAACTCTTGCTGGATGTTTTAAAATCCATGCTAATAAAAGTGTATCTGCACCTAAATGATATTTCTCTAATAAAGTAGAAAACAGTTTTTTCAAACGGCGAGTTTGTTTTGTATCTTCTCTAAAAACCGTTCCAAGCGGATTCCATGATAAAGGTCGAATTCCGTTAGTCTGCATATAATCTAAACTTCCGTCAGTCATTGCTTCATAATGCGTAGCAGAAAACTGAACTTGATTATAGCTTACTTCTGTTTTCTGACGAATCAATTCAGTTTGTGAACTTGTAAAGTTTGAAAGTCCAAAATCAATAATTTTCCCTTCTCCTTTTAATTTCTCAACCGCTTCTGCAATTTCATCAGCCTGCATTAACGGACTTGGTCTGTGAAGTAAAAAAACATCTACATAATCTGTTTTTAAATTCTTCAAAGATGTTTCTACAGACTTAATAATATAGTCTTTAGAATAATCATAATGTTTGATTTTGTTTTCGGGGCGTTTTTCAGCAATCATCTGAATTCCGCACTTGGTAATTAATTGTAATTTTTCACGATCAATTTTACTTGCGTGAAAGGCTTTTCCAAAATCGGCTTCGGTCGTATACGAACCGTAAATATCCGCGTGATCAAAAGTCGTAATTTTGTTTTCGATACTCACCTGTATCATGTTTTCCATTTCTTTAGTTGTAAGGTTTTTATCCCAAACTCCCCAATTCATAGTGCCCGAAATTATAGGCGATAAGACTGTTTTGCTCATAATAATTATGCGTTATTTTTGGTAATAATTATGCTTTACTAAAACATAATCATCAAAGTTCTTAAAAATATAAAAATAGATTCACAATTAGTCCTTAAAATTAGGTCTTTGGTCGAAGTTTTAACCATTCTTTAACATCTTACTTCTTAAAAAATATTCAATTTGCACTCTCAAAAATTAGGCGTTAAAATCAAGGTTTTAAAAATATTTATATGGAAGAAAATACAACGACTTTAGACATTAGAGCGATAAATGAAAAAATTGAGAGAGAAAGTGCTTTTATAGACCTTCTTACAATGGAAATGAACAAAGTTATTGTGGGTCAGAAACATATGGTCGAGCGTCTATTGATCGGATTACTTGGACAAGGGCATATTTTATTGGAAGGAGTTCCTGGTCTGGCAAAAACTTTAGCCATCAACACGCTTTCCCAAGCAGTTCAAGGATCTTTCAGCCGTATCCAGTTTACGCCAGATTTATTACCTGCCGATGTTATCGGAACCATGATTTACAATATTAAAGCAAATGAGTTCTCAATTAAGAAAGGACCAATTTTTGCCAATTTCGTACTTGCCGATGAGATTAACCGTGCTCCAGCAAAGGTTCAATCTGCTTTATTAGAGGCGATGCAGGAGAAACAAGTTACTATTGGTGACACTACATTTAAATTAGACCGTCCGTTTTTAGTATTAGCAACACAAAACCCAGTTGAGCAAGAAGGAACGTATGCACTTCCTGAAGCACAGGTTGACCGTTTTATGTTGAAAACTGTTATTGATTATCCAAAAATTGATGAAGAGCGTTTTGTAATTCGTCAAAACTTAAAAGGAACTTACGAAAAAGTAAATCCGGTAGTTTCTGTAGATCAGATTTTACGTGCTCAGGAAGCTGTTCGTGAAGTTTATATGGATGAAAAAATCGAGAAATATATTCTTGATATTATTTTCGCTACACGTTATCCAGAAAAATACAAATTAGCCGATTTAAAACCGCTTATCAGTTTTGGAGCTTCTCCTCGTGGAAGTATCAACTTGGCTAATGCCGCTAAATGTTATGCTTTTATCAAACGTCGTGGTTATGTAATTCCAGAAGACGTTCGTGCAGTTGTTCACGATGTATTACGTCACAGAGTTGGAATCACTTACGAAGCAGAAGCAGAAAACATCACTTCTGTAGACATTATCAACAAAATCGTTAACGAGATTGAGGTACCTTAAAAATTTGTTTCAGGTTTCAGGTTTCAAGTTGTTGCAAAACGAACTTGAAACTTTTAAACTTTAAACTTTAAACAAATAGAATGGATACAAAAGAGCTTTTAAAAAAAGTACGGAAAATAGAAATCAAAACGAAAAGACTGAGTAATCATATCTTTTCGGGAGAATACCACTCTTCATTTAAAGGACGAGGAATGACGTTTAGCGAGGTGCGTCAATACCAATACGGAGATGATATTCGTAACATCGATTGGAATGTAACCGCACGCTACAATGAAGCTCACGTTAAAGTATTTGAAGAAGAACGCGAATTAACCATGGTTTTAATGGTCGATATTTCGGGTTCGGAATCTTTTGGTTCTAAAAATCAATTCAAGAAAGACATCGTCACCGAAATTGCGGCAACGATGGCTTTTTCGGCTACACAGAATAATGACAAAATTGGTTTAATATTATTCTCTGATACTGTAGAATTATATATTCCACCTAAAAAAGGACGTTCTCACGTACTTCGTATCATCCGTGAATTGATCGAATTTGAACCAAAAAGTCATAAAACAGATATTGCTCAAGCCTTGAAATTCTTATCTGGAACACAGAAAAAGAAAGCTATTATTTTTATGATTTCTGATTTTATGTCTGATTCTTATGAGCATACATTAAAGATTGCTTCAAAAAAACATGACATTACAGGTGTTCGTGTATACGATATTCGTGAAGAAAGAATTCCGAATTTAGGAATGGTAAACATGCTGGATGCCGAAACCGGAAAAATACAATTGGTTGATACAAGTTCTAAAGCTGTTCGAATGAATTATGAAAAACATTATCAAGAAAAGCTGAACTACTTTAAAGACACATTCCGTAAATCTGGAGCAGGAATTGTAAATACCAGAGTAGACGAAAATTACGTTACTAAACTATTAGGCTATTTTAAATCGAGATAAGTATTTTTGATTTTTGATTAACGATTTTTGATTTATGATGTGTGTGATTTGAGATTAAAGGAAGTATTTAAGAAATGACCAAACAAGATTTAGAAAATAGATTGATTGATTTTGCAGCAACAATTATAATTATAGCAAGTAAGTTTGAGAAAAATTATGCAGGAAATCATTTGTCTGGGCAAATAATCCGATCGGGAACATCGCCAGCGTTAAATTACGGTGAAGCGCAAAGTGCAGAGAGTAAAAAAGATTTTATTCATAAAATGGGAATTTGTCTGAAAGAATTAAGAGAAACATTTGTTTGTTTGAAAATAATAGAAAAAGCAAATTTATCAACAGACAGAGAAAGTTTAATGCAAGTAAAAATAGAAGCAAATCAATTAATTTCCATTTTTGTGTCCAGCATTAAAACATCAAAAAATAATTCATAAAAATTAAAGATTACTATTTTAGAGAACTATTGACAATCCTTGGAAAAATCAAAAATCAAAAATCGTTAATCTTCAATCGTTAATCAAATGAAATTTAAACTTTATATATTTTTATTGCTTTTTTCTACCATGATTTTTGCTCAGCAAAAACAAGTAGAAACAAGTATTGATACCACCAAAAATAAAATTGGTGCCGAGTTCAAACTGACCCTGAAAACAGTTGTGACTTCAACATCAAAAGTTGAATTTCCTAAACTTAAAAACATTGGTCCGTTAGAAGTTATCCAGTCTTATCCAATTGATACGGTTAAGAAAGATGCCACTAATTACGAACTTATAAAAAAATATGGTTTAACACAGTTTGATTCTGGCCATTATACGATTCCGAGCATCAAAATTTTAATTGATAAAAAACCTTTTTACTCTGATTCTATTAAAGTTGAAGTTGCCGCTGTAAAAGTTGATACCTTACAGCAGAAAATGTACGATATTAAAGACATTTCTTCTGTTGATGAAGGAATGGGAAATTGGTGGATTTACACTTTAATCGTTCTAGCAATTTTAGGAATTGGCGCTTTCGTTTACTGGTATGTTAAAAAACGCCAGTTGAAAAAAATCGAAGAAGAAGTTTACAAAACTCCTATCGAAAAAGCGACTAGTTTATTAAATAATCTAGAACAAAAAGAACTGGTTCAAAAAGGAGAAATCAAAGAATACTATAGCGAACTGACCGATATTGCTAGAAATTATATTGAAGAAGCCATTCATATCCCAGCAATGGAAAGCACAACTTCTGAGTTAATTGCTGCAATTAGAGAAGCTTCGACCAAAAAGAAAATGACCCTTACACCAGAAACGGTTGAAAATTTAGAACGCGTTTTGCGTCAGGCCGATTTGGTAAAATTTGCGAAATCTAAACCGCTTGATTTTGAAATTACTGATGATAGAAATAAAATTCAGAAAGTAATTTTAACCCTTGATAATGCAATTCCAACTGAAGTTCCAGAAGAAATTGAAGATCAGTTATTAAACGAAGCGCAAAGACAAAAACAAATTCAGGCACAGCTTAAAAAACAGCGTAATGCAAGAATTGGTTATTCCGTTGCCGCTATCATACTTTTATTGTTTGCTACCACAACTTTCTTTGTGGTTACCAAAGGGTTCAATTATGTAAAAGACAATGTAATTGGTCACCCTTCTAAAGAATTA
This sequence comes from Flavobacterium tyrosinilyticum, assembly GCF_023656565.1. GTDB lineage: Bacteria > Bacteroidota > Bacteroidia > Flavobacteriales > Flavobacteriaceae > Flavobacterium > Flavobacterium tyrosinilyticum. The sequence goes on along the minus strand of NZ_JAMOKG010000001.1, from coordinate 1,537,360 downwards.
TTAGAAGGCGAATGGGTAAAAAGTGCTTACGGAAGTCCTGCTGTTATTATTGAAACGCCAAAGGTTTTAAAAAGAATAGACGCGCAAAAAGCACTTCCAAAAGAAGCAATGGCACTTATCAAAGAAATGCAGCTTTTTGCCTACGGAAGTATGATTGATAATTTTTACGTAACGGTTTCAACATCTAAATTCAAACAGCCAACAGATATTGATTTAAGTAAAACGCTTGAAGGCACTTTAAAAATTATTGAGGCTCAAGGCGGACAAAATATTATAGTAAAACAAGAAGATTTTCAAACTAATGAAGGTATTCAGGGAGTAAAAGGTTACGGAACAATGACTGTTTTGAATCCAGCAACCAAAACGAGTACAAAAGCATATTATGAATTGTTACTTTTCAAACAAGATCAAGGTTTACAGCAAATCCTGATTTTGCACGAAGAAGGCGATACTTATGCAAATGAAATCACGACTCGAATATTAAATTCTGTTGAACTTCAAAGAGCAAACAACTAATGAGCAAGATCACTTTTCTAAATCCAGAGTTTCTTTGGTTGTTTCTATTAATTCCGATTGCGATAATCTGGTTTTTCTGGAAACGCAACCAGCAGTCGGCTACCTTAAAAATGAGTTCGACAGCAGGATTCCAAAATAATCAATCGTTTTGGATCAAGTTCAAACCTGCTTTATACGTTTTCAGAATTCTCGCTTTAAGCTCATTAATTATAGCATTGGCACGCCCAAGAACTGTAGATATTAGCAACCAGACTAAAACGACAAAAGGAATTGATATTGTAATGGCAATTGACGTTTCTGGATCTATGCTGGCAAAAGATTTAAAGCCAAATCGTATGGAAGCTTTAAAAAGAGTTGCAGCCGATTTCGTTGAAGAAAGACCCAATGACAGAATCGGATTGGTTTTGTACGCTTCTGAAGCATACACCAAAACGCCTGTTACAAGCGATAAAGCTATTATTCTTGAAGCTATAAAAGGAATTAAATACGATACGGTTTTACAAGACGGAACCGGAATTGGAATGGGATTGGCAACTGCTGTAAATCGTTTGAAAGATAGCAAAGCAAAAAGCCGTGTAATTATTTTACTTACTGACGGTGTTAACAATGCTGGTTTTATCGAACCAGAAACTGCCGCTGATATTGCAAAACAATACGGAATAAAAGTTTACACAATTGGTCTTGGAACAAACGGAATGGCAGAATCTCCATACGCATACGCACCAAACGGAGGTTTCTTATTCAAAATGCAAAAAGTTGAAATCGATGAAAGGTTGATGAAAAGTATTGCCCAAAAAACAGACGGAACATATTTTAGAGCAACAAGCAATGATAAATTAGCAGAAATATACAAATCGATCAATAAATTGGAAACTACAGAAATTCAGGAACTGAAATTCTACGATTACGACGAAAAATATAGGTTTTTTGTCTTATTTGCAGGTTTAATGTTATTGCTTGAAGTTGGATTAAGAAATACGGTTTACAGAAGCTTTATTTAATTTTTTCAAAATTAAATAATTCCAATTTTAAAAATTCCAAATAACAAATTGGAATTTGGAATTTTTAAAATTGTAGCTTAAAACAAGTTTGGAATTTGGAATTTATCTCAGCATTATTTGAGATTGGAATTTTAAAAATATTTATGGAATTAGACGAAAAAAAATATTTATATCTCTTATTACTTATCCCAATTGTGGTATGTATTTTTCTTTTCAATATGTATTGGAAAAGAAGAACGCAACGTGAATTTGGTGATTTGGAAATGGTAAAAAGATTGAGCCCTGAGAAATCGGTTTTTAAACCTGTTTTAAAAATTGTTGTAATTCTTTTGGCCCTTACTTGTTTGATTATTGGCTTGGTAAATCCGAAAATCGGAACCAAAATGGAAACCGTAAAACGAGAAGGTATTGATATTGTTTTTGCCGTTGACGTTTCTAAAAGTATGCTTGCAGAAGACGTTGTTCCTAGCCGTTTGGATAAAAGTAAACAGTTGGTTTCTCAAATCATTAACAATTTAGGAAGCGATAGAATCGGAATCGTGGCGTATGCAGGAAGCGCTTTCCCAGTTTTACCCATTACATCAGATTACAGCGTTGCAAAAATGTTCTTGCAAAGTATGAATCCAGGAATGGTTTCCTCTCAAGGAACCTCTTTGGATGAAGCGATTAAATTATCCTCTACTTATTTTGATGAAAAGAGTAAGACCAGTAAATTATTAATTCTGATTTCTGATGGTGAAGATCATTCTGAAGGCGCAACTGCTGCGGCAGAAGAAGCCAATAAGTTAGGAATGAAAATCATTACAATTGGTGTTGGAACAGAAAGAGGAGGAACAATTCCGTTAAAAGAAAATGGTGTTGTAAGAGGCTATCAAAAAGATCAAAACGGAGAAACAGTTATTACCAAATTAAATCAAGAAGGTTTAAAAACAATTGCAAAAGCAACAAAAGGTGGTTATGTTTACGGCGGAAGCACGAAAGAAGTTTTAGAATATGTAAAAAATGCTTTGAACAATATTCAGAAAACAGAATTTGAAGCCACACAAATGGCAGAATTTCAATCGCAGTTCCAATGGTTTATCGGATTTGCGTTTTTACTGCTTTTCCTAGACATTTTCTTGTTAGAAAGAAAAACAAGCTGGATCAAAGAGTTGGATTTATTTAATGAAAAGAAATAAATGTTCAGAGTGAAATTCAGAACAGAAAACAAAATTAGAATGAAAAATTTAATCCTTTATATTTTACTAACGGTTTCTTTTGCAGCTGCTGCACAAGAAAAGGACAAATCATTGCCTGCTGGTAATGAAGAATATAAACAGAATAAATTTACTGATGCTGAGGCAAACTATAGAATTTCGGAATCAAAATTTCCTAAAAAATCAGCAGCGCCCTATAATTTAGGAAATACCATTTATAGACAAAATCAGATTTCGGAAGCTAAATTTGCTTACGCGAAAGCGATAAAAAATGCCAAAACGAGACCTGAAAAACACAAGGCTTATCATAACCTTGGAAATACTTTCATGAAAGAGAAAGATTATTCTCAAGCCGTTGAAGCTTACAAACAAGCACTTCGTAACGACCCGACTGATGATGAAACACGTTACAATTATGCTTACGCAAAACAAAAATTAAAAGAGAATCCTCCTAAAAACGATCAGAAAGATAAAAATAAGGACAAAGACAAGGATAAGGATAAAAACAAAGATAAAGACAAGGACAAAAATAAAGATAAAGACAAGGATAAAAAAGACGATAAAGGCGACCAGGATAAAGACAAAAAAGACGGTAAAAACGATCCTAAGAAAGATGACAAATCTGATAATCAAGGAGAGCCAAAACCACAGCCTGGAGGAATATCAAAAGAACGTGTTCAGAATTTGCTTGACGCTGTAAATAATGAGGAAAAGAAAATTCAGGACAAAGTAAATGCTCAAAAAGTAAAAACTAATCCTAAGAAAACAGAAAAAGACTGGTAAAATTTGGTTAATCGTTTAACCGTTAATTTGTTTATTTGATCCAAACAATACGATTAAACAAAATAACGTTTAAACGATTAAGCATTAAAAACAACGATTAAACAAGTAATGAAAAGATATTTAATTCTATTTCTAATCACTTTTCAAGGACTTATGGCTCAAGTACAATTTGAAGCCAGAGTCAGCAAAAACTCGCTTGGAATAAATGAAAGACTTCGCATCGACTTCATCATGAATGTTGACGGAGATAATTTCGAGCAACCTTCTTTTGAGGGATTTAGAATGGTTGCGGGACCAAGCCAACAGATCAGCCAGTCTTGGATAAATGGCCGAAGCTCTTTTCAAAAAATATATTCTTATATCTTACAGCCTGAGCGAAAAGGAGTTGTCACCATTAAGCAGGCCGCAATAGAATTCAACGGTCAGGTTTACAAAACAAATCCGATTAAGGTTACGGTGACCAATGCCGTGGCTCAAGAAAGAGATCCAAACGACAGACCTCCAGGATCTGGAAATGAACTATTGACTCTTGTTGCCGAAATTTCAAAAACAAATCCGTATCTAAACGAACCAATAACAGCGGTTTACAAATTGTATTTCAATAATATTGGAGTTACAGGATTTAAAGAATTGGCCAAACCTAAATACAATGATTTCTGGAATCAGAACATTGATATCAAACAATTGGCAATTGAAGAAGGAAATTTCCAAGGCCAAAAATGTTATTATGTGATCCTGAAAAAGACCATTTTATATCCTCAGAAATCAGGAAAGCTTACTATTGAACCTCTTTCACTAGATATAGGTGTGCAATTGCCAACAAATCGTCGTGATATGTTTGGACAAATGATTATTACAGAAGATAATAAAATAGTTTCTGCTGGAGCAAAAACAATCAATGTCAGACCTCTTCCTGAAAGCACAAAACCAGAAGGATTTACTGGAGCTGTCGGAAGACTGAATTTTACCGTTATTCCATCAAAAACAACGCTTAAAAATGGTGAAGGGCTGGACTTAATCGTAAGTGCCCAAGGAACTGGAAATATGAAGTTATTTACGCTTCCAAAACCAGTTGTTCCAAATGCATTAGAAATGTACGATCCTGTTCATGACGAGCAAGTAACTACTTCTCTAAGCGGCATGTCTGGAAGAATTACAGACAAATACACTATTGTACCACAATACCGAGGAAAATATGCGATAAAACCAATGCAGTTTTCGTATTTCGATTTGAGCTCTGGAACTTATAAAACCATCACTTCAAAAGAAATTATGATTGATGTTTTGGACGGTCCAACACCTGCTGAAGCAAATCCAGGAGCATCGGCTTCTAAAAATGCGGTGGCGAAAGCAGATCAATTCAAAAACATTAAATCTAGAACAGTATTAATTCCTATTGAGAAAAAAGATTTTTATGATTCGAATCTGTATTTAGGATTATTGTTTGCTCCATTTATAATTATTCCGATAATCATTTTAGCTAGAAAGAAAAAAGAAGCTATGGATAGTGATGTTACTGGAAACAGAATTAGAATGAACAATAAGCTGGCTAAAAAATATTTATCACAAGCGAAGAAACATCTTAACAACAAAGAGCCTTTCTATATTGCACTTGAAAAAGCAATGCATAATTTCTTGAAAGCAAAACTACATATCGAAACTTCAGAAATGAGTAAAGATAATATTAGAGAATTGCTGTTATCTAGAAATGCAAATCCAGAAACGGTTCAGAATTTTATTGCTCTAACTGAAAACTGCGAATTTGCACGTTATGCACCAGCATCAAGCGCTTCAATTCAACAGGATTATGATAAGGCTGTATTGATTATTTCTGAATTAGAAAAACAGATTGTTTAATTTTTTTTACCGCAAAGTTCGCTAAGAAAATTGATTTAGATTGAGTCGAATTTAAGTTCGCAAAGTTGATAATCTTTATTATAATAGAAAATGAAAAACATACTATATCTCTTTTTATTCATCTCGCAGATTTTCTTTGCACAAGGTCGCTTTGAATCGGCCAATGCATTGTACCAAAAAGGGCAATATAAAGAAGCGGCACAGGTTTATGAAAACATTATAAAAGAAGATAAATTACATTCTGCCGAAGTGTATTTTAATCTTGGAAACTGTTATTACAAACTAAATCAGGTTGCACCTTCAATTTACAATTATGAAAAAGCTTTGGTTCTTAAACCAAACGATCCTGAGACTTTAAACAACTTAAAATTTGCCAAAAAACTAACGATTGATGAAATCAAAGAAGTTCCAAAAGTAGGTTTTGCCAAACTGATTCAAAACTTTACTTCTATTTTTGATTATAATACTTGGGCTAAAATTTCTGTTGCGCTCGGTTTTGTGTTTTTGTTGAGTTTTATTGGGTATTATTTTTCGAACGCTACACTTGCAAAAAGAATTTATTTTGTCGGAATGTTTATCGTTTTGGTGGCTTTTGCTTTAAGCATTTCAGCGGGAATGTCTGAAAAAAATCATTTTGAAAACGATCGTGTAGCCATTGTTTTTTGTGAATTAAGCCAAGTTAGACATGAACCTAAAAAATCTTCGACTGGAATTATTTTATTGCATGAAGGAGCAAAAGTTTATGTTTTGGAAAGTGTTGCAGGCTGGAAAAAAATAGAATTAACAGACGGAACACAAGGTTGGATAGATTCTTCAACTATAAAAGAAGTAAAATAAAGTTTTAAAATATTTAAATATAGAAATCCCAAATTCCAATCACTGCTTGAAATTTGGGATTTTTTAATTATTTGAAATTTTAAATTAATTTACTGCATCAACCAATCTTACAAACTCAGATCTGTAACCTTCTTCGTCGTTTGACAAACCAGATTTTGCCAATCTTTTAATATCAGAACTTGAACTGTTTGCTATATATTTTGAGTCACGTAATTTTAATCCGAACCAAGAAACGGCAGTTGTAAATTTGAAATCTTGAGAACTGTTTTCTAAGTCCGTTTTTTGGTCTGCAATTACATTTACGATTTCAATGCTTTTGTTGCCATCAGGTTTTTTATATCTAAATTTTACTGTAGCTAATTCATCACTATGATTTCCAGCCACTTTCTGCGTTTTAGTATATTTTAAATCTGAAGGAACATAATCACTTTCTACACCAATCGGAACAATCTCATACAAAGCCGTAACCGAGTGTCCGCTGCCTAATTCGCCTGCATCAATTTTATCATTTTTAAAATCTTCAGCATTTAATTTTCGGTTTTCATAACCAATCAATCGATACGCCTGAACGTGATTCGGATTAAATTCGATTTGGATTTTTACATCTTTCGCGATAGCAAACATAGAACCTTTAAATTCTTTTCCAAGAAAACGATTTGCCTCTTGAATGTTATCAATATAAGCATAATTTCCGTTTCCTTTATCGGCAAGAATTTCCATTTTACTGTCTTTGTAATTTCCCATTCCAAATCCAAGAACGGTTAAGAAAACTCCAGATTCTCTTTTTTGTTCGATCAATTTCAGCATATCATCATCGGAAGAAGCGCCAACATTAAAATCACCGTCAGTAGCTATCACCACTCTATTATTTCCTTCTTTAATAAAATTCTGCTGTGCCAATTTGTAGGCTAATTCGATTCCTTCTCCTCCTGCCGTACTTCCACCTGCATGCAAATCATCAAAAGCATCCATAATTTCGTCTTTATTGTCACCAGAAGTAGGTTCTAAAACTACTCCAGCAGATCCTGCATAAACTACAATCGAAACTCTATCGGTACTGCGAAGTTCTTTCACCAAAATTTTCATAGATTCTTTTAGCAATGGCAATTTATTTGGTTCATCCATCGAACCAGAAACATCAACCAGAAATACAAGATTAGTAGCCGGCAAATTTGTCATTGGAACATCTTTTCCCTGCAAACCTATTTTTAGCAATCGGCTGTTTTTATTCCACGGGCAATCGCTGTATTCTGTATGAATTGCAAAAGGATGCTGTCCGTCTGGCTGTGGATATTTGTATTTAAAGAAATTGATCATTTCTTCAACACGAACGGCATCTTTGGGAACTTTCTGTCCTTCGTTTATAAATCGGCGAATATTGGTATAGGATGCATTATCAACATCAATAGAAAAAGTAGAAAGAGGCTCTTTTAGGGGAGATTCAAAAGGATTTTCTTCCAATCCTGCGTAGCTTTCTGTGTTTGGTTCGGGAATATATTCTTCATCTGAAACTGAATCAGTTGTTGCTACTGCGATTTCGGCTAAATCCGCAGCTTCTTCTGGTGCATACGCTTTCTTACAGCTGAAAATAGTAAGTACGAGGAATGCCATCATAAAGAAATTAAGATTTCTCATAAAGTAAATTTTTAAAAATTAATAAAAGGTTATAGGCTTCAAATAAGGACTAGCATTCCGGATGTACTAGAGGGGATTATTTGCATTTTTTCGAGTAAGCAAAATCGTGCCAAAAAATTTAAAAATCTTTTTCTTATGTGAAAATAAATTGAGAAACCTTGATTTTAAAGGAATTTGGTGTAGAATATTTTTTTGTGAAATCCGAATATTTTCTTGCCACAGATTAAAATGATTAAATAGATTAATCTTTTTGAATCCTCTAATCTGTGGCATTATTTTTTTGCATCCAATTAATCGGCAAACATTGTGTTAGACGCACTGCGGTGCGTCTCTACAATAAAATGGGGTGTAAAAAATTAAATGTGTGTGTTTTTGCCACAGATTAAAAATGATTAAATGGATTAATCTTTTATAATCCTTTAATCTGTGGCATTATTTTTTTACATCCAATTAATCGGCAAACATTGTGTAAGAAGCAATGCGATGCATCTCTACAATAAAATGGGGTGTAAAAAATTAAATGTGTGTGTTTTTGCCACAGATTAAAAATGATTAAATGGATTAATCTTTTATAATCCTCTAATCTGTGGCATTATTTTTTTTTGCAATTAAATTAAAACTGATAAATCTTTTCTGGCGTTATGCAATAATCTAATTTGATATCCGATTCAAAAACATCATCAATCTGATTTACGGCATCAAAAAATGAAAGTCCAATTTTTAAGGTTTCGGTTTTGCATTCTGCAAGGAATTTATCATAAAAACCTTTTCCGTAACCAATTCTATTTCCAAAAACATCAAAAGCTAAAAGTGGTACAAAAACTACTTCGACTTTAGAAGACGGAACTTCAATTCCATCAACAGGTTCAGGAATGTTGTATTCGTTCTTTTTGATTTTAGTATTATCTGTTAAAAGAAAATGAGTCATTTTTCTGGTTTCGAAATCACTTTTCGAAATCAGGATTTCTTTGTCTTTTCCAGAAAGCAAATGCAGAACATATTCGGTATTGACTTCTTTATGCTCTTCAATCGGAAGAAAAACATGATAATAAATTTTATCCCAAATTGGCATTTGAATCAATTGGTTTGCAATTGCCAAACTCTTCTCTTCTACTTCATCAAAAGAAAGTGCTTTACGTAGGTTTTTATATTCTATTCGAAGTTCTTTTTTACTCGTCGGCATTGTCTGGAGTTTTAGATAAATGATAAATAGCATCGCCTTCATAAACAATTGGCGAATGATTGGCATTGATTACATAACCATCGTGCGGTGCTTTGATTTTTTGTTCAAACTTCCCGAACGGATCTGTAATAATAGCCAAGATAGTGCCTTTGGTTACAAATTTTCCGATCAAGTTAAAATCATGAAGCAAACCCGAACATTTTGCTCGAAGCCAAACCGATTGTTTAATGTAAATTGAAGGCGTTAAAGCAGGTTCCATAATTTGTTTAGAATCTAACATTCCGAGATAATGGAGCAAACGTTTTGTTCCTAAAACACCTTGATTTGCAATTTCATTATTGATATCTAAAGATTTTCCACCTTCAAAAAGAAGCATTTTTACATTGGCACTTTCAGAGGTTTTTCTAAAAGAACCATTTATATTTTTAGAATAAAGTGTAAATGGCGCATTAAAAATATCGGCCAAAACTTTCAGTTCAGGATTGTTTTCTGTGATTCTAATTTGTGGCGCGTTAAATCGGCTTGCTCCACCCGCATGAAAATCGACTGCATAATCTAAAATTGGTAAAATTTCTTCGACAATATGATAGGCAAATCTGCTGGCAAGCGAACCTTTTTTACTTCCTGGAAAAACACGATTCAAGTCGCGCCCGTCTGGAAACTCGCGAGATTTATTCACAAAACCATACATATTAATCACCGGAATACAAATTATTGTACCGCATGCAGGTCTGTTGATTTTTTTACTGATAATCTGACGAACAATTTCAACACCGTTAATTTCGTCTCCGTGTATTCCGGCAGAAAATAAAACAGTCGGCCCTTCGTTCTTGGAACGACGAACAATAACAGGAATATTTAGTTTTGTTGTAGTATGAAGCCGAGCAATTTCGACGTTTATCGTTCTGTGTTCTCCCGGCAAAATCGATTCGCCAAAAATAACCAATGGAGTACTATTTTTCATGTAGAATTATAAAATCTAAATATAGAAATTATTCTTTTGATTTTGTAAATTTGAAACTAATTCAATGTTAAGCTTCATTTGGAAATCGGAATGGTTTTTGAAAAAAGCTTTTCGAGTATCTTCACACATAAAAAAGAATGCAAAAACCAGCCTTAGATCTTCAAATTTTAACTTTACCAGACAATCCTGGCGTATATCAATATTATGATAAAGACGGGAAAATCTTGTATGTCGGCAAAGCTAAAAATTTAAAAAAAAGGGTTTCTTCTTATTTCAATAAAATTCACGATACTGCCAAGACAAATGTACTGGTAAAAAAAATCGTAACGATAAAACACATCGTAGTTCCAACCGAAACCGATGCACTTTTATTAGAAAATAATTTAATTAAAACACTTCAGCCACGATACAATGTTTTACTTCGTGATGATAAAACGTATCCTTGGATTTGTATCAAAAAAGAGCCTTTTTCTAGAATATTTTCTACTAGAAGAATGGTCAAAGATGGCTCAGAATATTTTGGACCATACACCAATTTCAAAACCGTACATACGATTTTAGAGTTAATCAAAGAATTGTATCCGCTTCGAACTTGCAATTACGATTTAAGCGAATCGAATATTAATTCTGGCAAGTTTAAAGTTTGTTTGGAATATCACATTGGCAATTGCAAAGGTCCTTGCGAAGGTTTGGAACCTTTAGAAGAATACCAAAAACAAGTCAATGCAATTCGCGAAATCCTGAAAGGAAACTTCAAAGAAAGTTTAAAGGATTTCAAGAAACTGATGAACACTTATGCGCAGAATTTACAGTTTGAAGAAGCGCAAAAAATAAAAGAAAAAATTGAGGTTTTAGAAAACTATCAATCAAAATCGACGATCATAAATCCGAAGATTACCAATATCGATGTTTTCTCGATTGTTTCTGATGAAAGTGCGGCTTTTGTCAATTTCCTTCAGATTTCTCACGGTTCTATTATTCGTTCGCACACTTTAGAAATGAAGAAAAAGCTGGATGAAAGTGATGAAGAATTATTAGAATTGGCCATTATAGAACTTCGCGAGCGTTTTCAATTATTATCAAAAGAAATCATTGTTCCTTTTGAAATGGATTTGGGCGAAAACATTAAAACAACGGTTCCTCAGCTTGGAGACAAAAAACAGATTTTAGATTTATCGATTCGAAATGCCAAATTTTATAGAATCGAACAATTGAAGCAATTGCAAATTGTAGATCCAGATCGTCATGTTAAAAGAATTATGGCGCAGATGCAGAAAGATTTACGTCTTCCTGTTGAACCAAGACATATAGAATGTTTTGATAACTCGAACATTCAGGGAACAAATCCTGTTGCGGCTTGCGTGGTTTTTAAAGATGGAAAACCAAGCAAAAAAGATTATCGCCATTTTAATGTCAAAACTGTTGAAGGCCCGAACGATTTTGCTTCGATGACCGAAATCGTTTATCGCCGTTACAAAAGATTGTTGGACGAAAATGAACCTCTTCCACAACTGATTATTATTGACGGTGGAAAAGGACAGCTTTCTGCCGCATTAAAAAGTATCGATGATTTAGGATTGAGAGGAAAAGTGGCAATTATTGGAATCGCAAAACGTTTGGAAGAGCTTTTTTATCCTGGAGATTCGATTCCGCTTTACTTGGATAAAAAATCGGAAACCTTAAAAGTCATTCAGCATTTAAGAAACGAAGCGCACCGATTTGGAATTACTTTTCATAGAGACAAACGAAGCAAATCGGCACTTAATTCTTCCGTTGAAAGCATTCCTGGAATTGGAGAAAAAACCATGCTTGCTTTAATTCAGCATTTCAAAAGTGTTAAAAGATTAAAATTGGCTACAGAAAAAGAAATTTCAGACGTTATAGGTGTTTCTAAAGCCAAAAAAATTGTCGACTTTTACAAAACCAATTAAAATTTTTATGCGTTCATTCCAACTGTACATTTCAAAAATTTGTCTCAAAGGAGCTTCTTCGTACGCATTCTCATTTGTTTTATTGCTGACCTTTTTGTTTTCGTCAAGATCATTTTCGCAGGAAACAAAAAAAGATAGTATTAAAAGACCCAAAATAGGATTAGTTTTAAGCGGCGGCGGCGCCAAAGGTTTTGCACATATTGGAGTTTTGAAAGTTTTGGAAGAAGCCGGAATCAAAATTGACTACATTGGCGGAACCAGTATGGGATCTGTAATTGGCGGACTTTATGCTTCTGGCTACAATGCTTCTCAAATCGATTCTATTTTCAAACAAACCAACTTCGACGAATTAATAAACGATTATATTCCGCGTTCATCTAAGAATTTTTATGGCAAGAAGAATGACGAGTTATATGCGATTGTCTTGCCTTTCAGTAATTTCAGAGTCGGCATTCCAGAAGCACTTTCAAAAGGAATGTACAATTATAATTTATTAAGCAGTTTAACTAGAAATGTACGTCACATTCGCGATTTCAACAAACTGCCAACTCCTTTTTTATGTATTGGAACTAATATTGAAACAGGGGAAGAAGTTTTGCTTAATAAAGGAAATCTGGTTCAGGCCATGATGGCGAGTTCGGCCTTTCCTTCCCTATTTACACCAGTTGAAATTGACGGAAACTTGTTGGTTGATGGTGGTGTTGTAAACAATTATCCCATACAAGAAGTTCGCAATCTCGGCGCAGATATTATTATTGGTGTAGATGTTCAAGACGATTTGCTGAAAAGAAAAAACCTAAAAAACGCCACACGAATCTTGGTTCAGATTACCAATCTGCAATCCATCGAAAAAATGAAAAACAAAATAAAGGACACAGATGTTTACATCAGACCCGATATTCGTGATTTTGGAGTTATTTCGTTTGACCGAGGAGAAGAAATCATTAGAAAAGGAGAAGAAGCCGCTTTTGCAGTTTATGAAAAAATCAAGACTCTGAGTGATGAAAACCACTTTTACAAAAAGCCAAAATTAAAAGTTGAAACAGACACACTTCATATTCAAGACATAAATACTGATAAATTAGATAATTACACCAAAGAATATATTCGCGGTAAACTTCGTTTTAAACCAGGAAGCACCATAACTTATGATGGACTTAAAGCTGGGATAAACAACTTAAATGCAACACAAAACTTTAGCACTATCTCCTATTGCCTTCAGCCAGATGGCGATAAGGACGATTTGGATTTGGTTTTACGAGAAAATCCAACTCAGACTTATTTAAAACTTGGACTTCATTATGATGGCCTTTACAAAAGTGCGGTTTTATTAAACCTAACTCATAAAAAGACTTTTTTAAAAAACGATGTTACTTCTTTGGATATCATTTTGGGTGATAATTTCAGATATGATTTTAATTATTATGTCGAAAATGGTTTTAACATCAGTTTTGGCTTCCGTTCGAGACTAAATCAATTTAATCGAAATGTAACGACTAGTTTGAGTGGTGTTCTTAAAGAGAATCCAAATGTCAATCTTATTAATGTTGACTTCATGGATATAACCAATCAGGCTTATTTTCAGACTATTTTTGTCCAGAAATTTTTAATGGGCGGTGGATTAGAATATAAGTATCTAAAAATTAACTCCCCAACACTTACAAACGAAGATAACATAATTGAAAAAAGCAATTATTTTAGTGCCTTTGCCTATTTAAAGTACGATTCGCTAGATGAAAAATATTACCCAAGTTCTGGATTATATTTTTCTACAGATCTGCAAACCTATATGGCATCATCAGATTATACAAAGCAATTTAAACCTTTCTCGATTGCAAAAGCCGAAATATCAGTTGTTAGACCGCTATTTAGAAAAGCAACCATAAAATTTGGAGCCGATGCTGGGTTTAATATTGGCAGCGACAGTGTTCCTTTTTTTGATTTTATATTTGGTGGTTATGGTTACAACAAAATAAACAATTTCAATTATTTCTACGGATACGATTTTCTAAGCATTGCCGGCAACAGTTACATTAAAACTGATATTAATATTGATTACGAAATCTTCAAAAAAAATCACATCAATGTATCTGCAAATTTTGCCAACTTAGGAGATGATATTTTTTCTTCTGTAGATTGGGTTTCTATGCCAAAGTATACAGGATATGCCATTGGTTATGGTTTAGAAACCATAATTGGACCAATCGAAGTAAAACAATCTTGGTCTCCAGAAATGTCAAAAAGCTTTACGTGGTTTAGTATCGGGTTTCAATTTTAGTATTATAACCGAGAATACTTCAATAAAAACAGTGTATTTTTTTACATCATAAAAATTAAATCAAAAAAACTAAGTTATTTTATAGTTATAAATAATATAATTTTTATTTTTACTTCGAAAAAATTACGACATTTGTTATAATGAAAACAAATTGGACAGGTTTATTAGAGTATCTTCAATTTCTTATTAAGAGAAATCCAGAATAATGCTTCTATCGAATTGAGATAATTAGTCAATTGAAAAAATTGGACTGATTATTCACTCTGCAATTCAAATTTTCGAATTATCTAATTTACTAATTATCTAATTGAAAAGCCATGCCATTATATCACAAACTCGGAGAATTTCCGCAAAAGCGACACACCCAATTTGAAAAACCAAACGGAGGTTTTTACTATGAACAATTGTTCGGAACCGAAGGTTTTCACGGACATTCTTCATTGTCTTATCACGTACACAGACCAACTCAGGTTAAAGAAATTTTAAACTCTTATTCGGTTGAACCTAAAATTGCAATCGGAAAAAATATAAAATCGCTTCTTTTTAAAGGTTTTGAATTAAAACCCGAAAATGATTTTCTGGACAGCCGAAAAGCAATGCTTGTCAATAAAGACTGTATTATTGGTTTGGCTGCGCCGAAAGAATCGCTTCGAAATTATTTTTATAAAAATGCCGATGCCGATGAAATGCTTTTCATTCATAGAGGAAAAGGAAAATTAAGAACCATGTTAGGAAATATTCCGTTTGAATATGGCGATTATTTAATTATTCCGCGCGGTATTATTTATCAGATCGATTTCGAAACAGAAGACAACCGATTATTTTATGTAGAATCTTATTCTCCTTTTTATACTCCAAAACGTTATAAAAACCAATCTGGACAGCATTTAGAACATTCTCCATTTTGTGAGCGTGATTTTATTTTGCCAAGCGAATTGGAAACTCATGACGAAAAAGGCGATTTTTTAATTAAAATCAAAAAGGAAGGAATGATTCATGAAGTGGTTTATGCCACACATCCGTTTGACGTTGTAGGCTGGGACGGCTACAATTTCCCATACGGATTTTCAATTCATAACTTCGAACCTATAACTGGACGCGTACACCAACCACCTCCAGTACATCAAACTTTTGAAACGGCAACTTTTGTCGTTTGTTCATTCTGCCCAAGACTTTACGATTATCATCCGAAAGCAATTCCGGCGCCATACAATCACAGCAATATAGATTCTGACGAAGTACTATATTATGTGGACGGCGATTTTATGAGCCGTAATAATATTGAGCAGGGTCATATCACTTTACACCCAAAAGGAATTCCGCACGGACCAGCGCCAGGCGCAATGGAACGCAGCATTGGTCATAAAGAAACTCAGGAATTAGCCGTTATGGTGGATACCTTCCGTCCATTAATGGTTACTGAAGAAGCTATGGGATTAGATGATGGTCAGTACTATAAATCTTGGTGTGAATAAATCTCACTTTCGATCTAACCACAAAGTTCGCAAGGATTTTACGCAAAGATCGCTATAAAAGCTTTGCATCCTTTTGCGATTTAACAAAATCCTATTAATAAAAAATCTTTGCGCTCTTTGCGGTAAAAAAACAAATTTTAAACACAACACTTCGGTAAAATCAAATAAACGATTAACCGATTAAACAAATAAACATCATGTCAAAAGAAGTAAAATCAGTAGAATACGGATTAGAGAAAATATTTGAAGGAGCGCAAGATTTCCTTCCATTATTAGGAACAGATTATGTAGAATTTTATGTAGGCAACGCAAAACAAGCTGCACATTATTATAAATCTGCATTTGGATATCAGTCATTAGCTTATGCTGGATTAGAAACTGGAGTAAAAGACAGAGCCTCTTATGTTTTGAAACAAGATAAAATTAGAATTGTTTTGACAACACCTTTAACAGCAGATTCTCCAATAAACGAGCATTTGAAAAAACATGGTGACGGTGTAAAAGTGGCTGCTCTTTGGGTTGAAGACGCTACAAAATCTTACGAAGAAACCATGAAACGTGGTGCGCGTTCTTTTATGGAACCAACGGTTGAAGAAGATGAATTTGGACAAGTAGTTCGTTCTGGAATTTACACTTACGGAGAGACAGTTCACATTTTTGTAGAAAGAAAAAATTACAATGGGGTTTTCTTGCCAGGTTATAAAGAATGGAAATCTGACTTTAACCCAGAATCAACTGGATTAAAATACATCGACCACATGGTTGGAAATGTAGGTTGGAACGAAATGAATACTTGGGTAAAATTCTACGAAGAAGTTATGGGGTTCGTGAATTTCCTATCTTTTGATGACAAACAAATCACTACAGAATATTCTGCCTTGATGAGTAAAGTAATGTCAAACGGAAACGGAAGAATTAAATTTCCAATCAACGAACCTGCAGAAGGAAAGAAAAAATCTCAAATTGAAGAATATTTAGATTTTTACGGCGGACCTGGAATTCAGCATATCGCCATTGCTACAGACGATATTATTAAAACGGTATCACAACTTAGAGCACGTGGTGTTGAATTTTTATCGGCTCCTCCACACGCATATTACGAAGCAATTCCTGAAAGATTGGGTGTTCATATGGACATGATGAAAGAGGATTTGAACGAAATCGAAAAATTAGCAATCATGGTCGATGCCGACGAAGATGGTTACCTTTTACAAATTTTTACAAAGCCAGTTCAAGACAGACCGACGCTTTTCTTCGAAATTATTCAAAGAATGGGTGCAAAAGGGTTCGGTGCAGGTAACTTTAAAGCCCTTTTTGAGTCTATCGAAAGAGAGCAAGAATTGAGAGGAACGCTATAAAATGTTAATTTTGATGCACAAAATCACATAATTCGCCAAAAAACGATGCTTTTTTTGCAAATGTTATGTTAAACTTGACTTTTGCTATTTTATTTTTGAACTTTCTATCTATCTTTGCACCGCAAATCAGGAAGGGGTGGTTTCCTTCCGAATTGATATAAATTTCATAATTTATAGTTTTTTGGTTAGTTAATAGCATAAAAACTCAGTCATTCTTGACTGAGTTTTTTTGTTTTGGTACATTTGGAATAGAATTTGCATTTGTCTATCTTTATAATAAAATGTAAAGAATGTACTATGAAAAAGCTCATCCTGACTATATTAGCACTAACAACACTCTCATTTGCGCCTCAAAAAGAAGATGCCTTCGATACAGGAGAATATTTTAAATTTAGAATACATTACGGAATTGTAAATGCGGGCTACGCTACACTTGAAGTTAAAGATGCCACGATAAACAACAAAAAGGTATATCACTCTGTTGGAAAAGGTTACACAACTGGAATGTCTAAATTTTTCTTTAAAGTAGAAGATTTATACGAAAGTTATTTCGACAAAGAAACAGGAAAACCCTATCGTTATGTTAGAAAAATTGACGAAGGTGGCTACACCAAAAATCAAGAAGGTTTTTTCAATCAAGCAGAAAATAGAGTTTTAGTAAAAGACTATAAAAGAAAAT
This sequence comes from Flavobacterium tyrosinilyticum, assembly GCF_023656565.1. Taxonomy (GTDB): domain Bacteria; phylum Bacteroidota; class Bacteroidia; order Flavobacteriales; family Flavobacteriaceae; genus Flavobacterium; species Flavobacterium tyrosinilyticum. The sequence continues at coordinate 1,519,667 of NZ_JAMOKG010000001.1, read as the reverse complement.
CAGAAAAAACGATTCTAGTATCAGAAGAGGTACAAGATATTGTGTCGGCCTTTTACTTTTTGAGAAACCATCCCAATATCGATAAACTTAAATCTGGTGAAGCCATTACAATCGATATGTTTTTTGATGAAGAAATCACAAAATTTAAGTTAAAATTTGTAGGCCGTCAAGATATTACGACTAAATTTGGAACCGTTTCTACAATGGTCTTTAAGCCATTGGTACAAACAGGTAGAGTATTTAAAGAAAAAGAGAGCTTAACACTCTGGATAACAGATGATGTAAACAAAGTTCCCATAAGAATTAAAGCAGATTTGGCTGTCGGATCGCTTAAGGCAGATCTTGATGATTATAAAGGATTAAAAAGTCCACTTAAAGTAAAAAAATAATGAACCCTACAGATAATTCTGAAGCACTTTTAAAAGAAATTGATCTTAAATTTCAAGCCATAAATCAAAAAACTGATGTTCAATTAGAAGGATTGCTTTGGGCTAAACCTATCACATATTGGGATTATATTCAGACCGATGCCCTTTTAAATCTGCAAATTCAACGCACCACACTTCCTGACGAAATGGTATTTATAATGTACCATCAGGTAAACGAATTGATTTTTAAAATGATTCTGTGGGAAATTGATCAGATTGCCGAAACAGAAAACATTCAAGTTGATTTTTTTAGCGAAAGACTATCAAGAATCACAAGATATTTTGACATGCTTACCAACTCTTTCAGTATTATGGAAAACGGTATGGAAGTAGATCAATACATGAAATTTAGAAATACGCTTACTCCTGCCAGCGGATTCCAAAGTGCTCAATATAGAATGATCGAATTTGCTTCGACTGATGTGATCAATTTGACAGACCGCAGATACAAAGCAAACTTTGACGAAAATACCGATTTAGAAACTAGCTTCGAACATCTTTATTGGCAAGCTGCCGGAAAAGATTATCATACCGGCGAAAAATCATATTTACTAAATGAGTTTGAGAAAAAGTACAAAGAGCAGTTTTTAAGACAAATGGCTTCTTTTAAAACCAAAAATCTTTGGCAAAAATTCATTCAATTACCTATTGAAGACCAACAAAATACAGAACTAATTGCAGTAATGCGCCATTACGACAAAACGGTAAACATTACTTGGGTAATGCAGCACCTTAATACGGCTAGAAAATACATTTTAGAAAGCGGAAAAGGTAACGGAGAAGCTACTGGAGGAAGTGATTGGCAAAAATATATGCACCCAAAATACCAAAGACGCATCTTTTTTCCTAAATTGTGGACCGAAGAAGAATTGTCCAATTGGGGAAATGAAACCGAAGTTTAATTTCACCACAAAAAAATATTAAAAGTTTGAAAAAAGCAGTCGTAATTTTAATTGTCTTGTTTTCTATTTTTTCATGTAAAAAAGCAGAAGAAAAAGTAGAAACAAAAATTACTAAACCAGCAACCAAAAAAATAGAATTCGGTTTTAATTACGCAGACTTTAATGTTGTTAATGATACTATTTCAAAAGGAGATTCTTTTGGCTCCATACTACAAAGTCAAAATATTGGAGATAAAAAAGTACATGATATTGTAGAACAGGTAAAAGATTCGTTCAATGTAAGAAGTATTCGTTATGGCAAACCCTTTACTTTACTTCGTTCTAAAAACAAAACGAATAATCTTCAAGTTTTTGTTTATCAGCCAGACGCCTTAAGTTATTATGTTATTGATTTAAGAGATAGCATTGCAAAAGCATATAAAAAAATAAAACCTGTTTCTCTAAAAAGAAAAATGATTGGTGGCGTTCTTAAAAGTTCATTATCTGAAACTTTAGGAAACGAAAGTGTTGAAACAGCTTTGGCGAGCAGAATCACAAAAGTATTTTCTTGGTCTATTGACTTTTTTAAACTTAAAAAAGGAGATCGCTACGGATTAATTTTCACTGAAAGATTTATCAACGGAAAAACATATGATGGCGTTGAAGATCTTGAGGCTGCATTTTTTGAATATAAAGGCAAAATAATTTATGCCTTCCCTTTTGCAAGAGACACCACTTCTGGTAAAGTTGAATATTATGATGATGAAGGAAAAACACTTAAAAACTTTTTCTTAAAAACTCCAATTAAATTCAGCCGAATCACTTCAAGATTCACTATGAATAGATATCATCCCGTTCAACATACTTGGAAAGCGCATAAAGGAACAGATTACGCCGCTCCAACAGGAACGCCAATTTCTACAACCGCTTCTGGTGTTGTTGAAGCTACAGGATATACTGCAGGAAACGGAAACTTTGTAAAGGTAAAACACAACGGAACCTACTCTACCCAATATTTACATATGTCTAAAATCTTGGTTCGCCGCGGACAGCGCGTTACTCAAGGTCAGACAATTGGTTTGGTAGGAAGTACAGGTCTAGCTTCTGGTCCTCACGTTTGTTACCGTTTTTGGAAAAACGGAGTACAAGTAGATGCTCTCAGACTGAATCTTCCAACTGGAGAATCTTTGACAGGAAACGACAGAACTCGTTTCATGAAACAGATTGAGCCTTTGAAAAGAGAATTGGATAGTATTGGGAATTTGTAAGCAACTCAAATAATACAAATGGCATTAGAAGGTAAAAATATTTCAAAAGATAATATTACACAAAAATGCTATATGTGTGAAAATATTGCAACTTCACAAGAACATGTTCCTCCTAAATGTTTATTTCCGGAACAAAAGGACACAAGAGGAATTGATTTCAAAAAAAACCTCATAAAAGTTCCTTCATGCGACCTCCACAATACGTCGAAATCCGACGATGATGAATTCCTAATGTTATCATTATCAGGAATTATAACAAATAATGCAGTTGGTCAATTTCATTTTTTAACCAAATCGGATAGGGCAATTCGTAGAAAAAGCAAAGATTTCCTTAACAAACAAATTTTACGAAATCACAAGATAGTTAACCTTAAAATATCTGAAAAAGAATTTAAACCAATTTCTATAGGATATCCAAACATAGCAAGACTACAAAGTTGTTTTGAACATATTGCTTATGGAATTTATTTCCATGAATACAAAACAAAATTCGTTGGTGAAATAAAAATTTTCTTTGGATTTTTAGAATATGAGGATACTTACATGCAAACTTTAAAAAAATTCATAAAAAAGAAATTTGACATAGAAAAAGAATTAAAACTTATAAAAAAGGGTGAAAATCCTTTAGTATTTAATTATGAATTTCAAAAACCTGACAAATTTGGCTTGTTTTCAGTAAAACTTGTTTTTTATGGCACAACTGAAATATTCATAGCATACAAACCTCAGAGTGTCGATAAACCATTCGATCTAGTTATGGAATTAATGAATAACGGCATTAAAACTATAATAAATTTAGAAGATGAGAACTTCGAATTTAATTAATTCTTAAGGCTAACGCGGAAAGTTATGAAAAGAATCAAATCCATCCTTAATGAAACTTTTTCTGGTTTAAAATTATTTTACAGAGATACGAATCTTCCTGAAAGTCTAATTTTAAATTATAAAGTCGGACAGATTATTCAGGAAAAGGGTTTTACAGATATGAGTTCGATTGGCGGAGGCCTTTCGAGCAACCTTAGATATTTGATTGCCAGTTCCCATGCAAAAGATTTGTCGAAATTCAATCCTGACTCAGCAAAAATTGGTCATTTTCTATTAGATTCAATTGCCTATTTTAAAGTATTAGACATTCAGAAGATTGGTGATAAAACACAGATTTTTCTTTTGAATATTCCAGACAATTCAATTTCGCTTTTCAAAAATTCATCTTCAAACTTAGAGGAAGAAATTATAGAAAAAGCTCAAAAACGCTTTCGCGAAAAAATCGATTTACCTTTCGTTTCAGAATTGCAAACCGAAGAATGGAAAGAAAGAACAAAATCTCCACTCGGAATGGACGGGAGCGGAAAATTATTTTTTGACGATTCTAAAATTAAAACCGAATCTCCAAAAAGAATAGATATTGATGTCTCGAAGAAAATTATAGAAATTAATAAAAAGCCTTGGTGGAAATTCTGGTAAAAAATATTTCTTAAACTCTTATTTATTCATGCAAAAATCCTTTCTGATATTTTTATCACTATTAGCCGTAGGATGCTCCAAGCCAAAAGTTTTTATTTTAAATGAAAAAGAAGAAAGCAAATATTTTGTACAGCAACTAGTTAGCACTGCCTTCGAAAAAGATTTAATTGGAGAATCGCCTTTGATCGTAATAAACGGAATTCCATTTAAATACAACAAAAAACAAGACACCGTCTTCTTGCCACTTAAAAAACTTGACATTATTACTTTAGACTTTATAAACAAAAACAGCAGCCGTATAATTTATAACGAAAAGGAAAATGATGGAGCAATCATTATAGCTTCCAAAAATCAAAAGTGATAATTCATAAAACGTTTTCGTAACTAATTGTTATATAATCGCAAACCATTCCCCTTTTAAAACTTATTTCAGTATTTTTGTGTTTCAGAAAACAAACTCAATTATAGATAAAATGGCTTTAAACACAACAAACCCAACTGGGACTGAAGCGTGGAAAAATCTACAAAACCACTATAACGCAATTCACGAAACCACAATACAAGAATTGTTTCAACAAGATAGTGCCCGTGCTGAAAAATTCAATTTACAATGGAATGATTTTTTAGTAGATTACTCAAAAAACAATATTAGTCAGGAAACTGTTTCTCTTTTATTAGAATTGGCAAACTCGATCGGACTGAAAGATGCAATTGCACAATATTTTGGAGGAGAATTAATCAATCAGACAGAAAATCGCGCTGTTTTACATACGGCATTACGTGCTCCAGAATCGGCAGTTATTAAGGTTGACGGAGAAAATGTAATTCCAGAAGTTTACGAAGTAAAAAATAAAATCAAAAACTTTACAGAAGAAGTAATCTCTGGGCAAAGAAAAGGATATACAGGAAAAACTTTTACTGATGTTGTAAATATCGGAATTGGCGGTTCAGACCTTGGTCCAGTAATGGCGGTTGAAGCTTTACAATTTTATAAAAATCACCTAAACACACATTTCGTTTCAAATGTCGACGGTGACCACGTAAATGAAGTTATCAAAAAACTAAATCCTGAAACGACACTTTTCGTGATTGTTTCTAAAACTTTTACTACTCAGGAAACACTTTCGAATTCAGAAACTATTAAAGAATGGTTTTTGAAATCGGCTACTCAGGAAGATATTGCGAAACACTTTGCAGCGGTTTCTACAAACATTAAAAATGTAACAGAATTCGGAATTAATCCGGACAACGTTTTTCCAATGTGGGATTGGGTTGGAGGAAGATTTTCTCTTTGGAGCGCAGTTGGTTTGAGCATCGCTTTGGCAATTGGTTTTGAAAACTACAATCAATTGTTAGTTGGAGCAAATGAAATGGACGAACATTTCAAATCGGCAGAATTCGACAAAAACATTCCCGTTATTTTGGCTTTATTAAGCGTTTGGTACAATAATTTTTATGGTGCTGAAAGCGAAGCTTTGATTCCATACACACAATATTTACATAAACTTGCTCCTTATTTACAGCAAGCTTTTATGGAAAGCAATGGAAAAAGTGTTGGTCGTGATGGCAAACCTGTTAATTACCAAACCGGAACAATTATTTGGGGAGAGCCAGGAACAAATTCTCAACACGCTTTCTTCCAATTAATTCACCAAGGAACAAAAAGAATTCCAACAGATTTTATTGGATTTGTAAAACCTCTTTATGGCAATGAAGACCACCACGATAAATTGATGTCTAATTTCTTTGCTCAAACAGAAGCTTTAATGAATGGTAAAACTCCAGCCCAAGTTCAAGCAGAATTTGACAAACAAGGACTTGCAGCTGAAAAAGCTTCATACTTATTACCATTTAAAGTTTTTACAGGAAACAAACCAACTAATACAATTTTAATTCAGAAACTTACCCCAAAAAGCTTAGGATCTTTAATCGCATTATATGAGCACAAAATATTTGTTCAAGGCGTGATCTGGAACATCTTTAGTTTTGATCAATGGGGAGTTGAATTAGGTAAGCAATTAGCAAACTCAATCTTAGATGAGATCAATTCTAAGACGGTTAAAAATCATGACAGTTCGACTTCATTTTTGTTAAATCATTTCTTAAAAAACAAATAGAAACATTGGCTTAAATATTCTTTAACTTTTAAAACGTCCTAATTACTAGTAAAATTAGGACGTTTTTTGTATGAAATTCCGACAAAAGACAGAAAAATCCGCTAATTTACATTTTTAACATTGCTTGACTATGGAAATAATTACATTTTTAACAAAAAAGCATTATATAAATTCAACAAATCAATATTTTTTTTAATAAAAAGAGAAAAATTCATTTTAATGCGCAGCACAAAAAGCAAAACTTGTTTTTCTTAACATTTCGATAACATTATCTGAGTTATTTGTTATAATTTTGCCAAAAACAATAAACTCAATAACAAAATGAAGAAAATGAAAAATTGGTTACTGACCGGACTATTCTTTATGATAGTTTCAACCGTATTTTCTCAAGGAAAAGTTACTGGTAAAATTACCGACGGAACAGGTGGATTACCAGGAGCAAATGTAGTGATCAAAGGATCTACTACAGCAACTTCAACAGATTTTGATGGTAAATTTACTCTTACTTCAACATCAAGCACAGGAGAGATTGTTATCTCTTTCTTAGGTTATGACAACCAAACTGTGAAATTTAATGTGTCTAACGGCGCAACTACAAACTTAGGAACTATCACTTTGGTTTCTAACTCAAACGAATTGAGCGAGATCGTAGTTAAAAGTAGCACAGTAGATATTGCAAAAGACAGAAAAACTCCTGTTGCAGTATCAACAATTAAAGCTTCTGAAATTCAGGCAAAACTAGGAAACCAAGAACTTCCTGAAATGTTAAAAAGCACTCCATCTGTTTACGTAACTAAATCTGGTGGTGGATTTGGAGATTCTAGAATCACAATTCGTGGATTTAGCCAAAACAACGTTGCGGTAATGGTTAACGGTATGCCAGTTAACGACATGGAAAACGGTGCTGTTTACTGGAGTAACTGGGCAGGTTTATCTGACGTAACTTCTTTCATTCAAGTACAAAGAGGTTTAGGTTCTTCTAAATTAGCTATTGCTTCTGTTGGAGGTACTATGAACTACGTAACTAAAGCTTCAGATTTAAAACAAGGTGGTACAGTTGGTACTTCTTTTGGTAACGATAATTTCTTCAAATCTAACGTTGCTTACAACACAGGAAAATTAGATAGCGGATTCTCTGCTTCTGTATTATACAGCCACACTCAAGGTGACGGATATGTAGATGGAACTCAATTTAACGGAGATAACTACTATGTAGCTCTTGGTTATACTACAAAAAATAACAAACACGATTTCCAATTTACAGTTACTGGTGCTCCACAATGGCACGATCAAAGATCTACATTTATCACTATAGCACAGTATCAACAATATGGTTCAGTATCTGATCCAAACATTAGATATAACTCTGATTGGGGATACAAAGATGGTCAGGCTTTCAACATGGTAAGAAACTACTACCACAAACCTGTTACTTCATTAAACTATGATTTCCAAATTAATGAAACATCTAAATTATCTGCTGTAGCTTATGCTTCTTTCGGACGTGGAGGAGGATCTAGAGGAACTGGATTTATTAAAGGATTAAATTATGCTAATGCTGCATTTAGAACTGCAAACGGTTTAGTTGATTATGACAAAATCGTAGCTTACAACTCAGGTGAAACGGTAATGATCAATGGTGCTGCTTCTACTCGTACAACAACAGGTACGACTGGTCAATACCAAAATACTTCACTTACTGGAAACAATACTACAAATGGTATTTCTCAAATTTCATCTGTTAACTCTCACAACTGGTATGGTGCAATTGTTAACTTCAACAAAAAATTCACAGAAAATTTAACTTGGGATTTAGGAGTTGATGTAAGAGGATACAAAGGTCTTCACTACCAAAACGTAAACAACCTTCTAGGGGCAGATGCATTCGCTGACAATTTTGATGTGAACAACCCAAATAGAGTTTTATACGGAACATATTCTACATACCCAGCTTGGAATGTATTCAAAAGCACTGACAAAGAAGAAAAAATCAACTTCAACAATGACGGTGACGTAAGATGGTATGGAGGATTTACTCAATTAGAGTATACTTCTGATAAATTTACTGCATTCGTTCAAGGTGCACTTTCTCAACAAGGATTCAAAAGAGTTGACTATTTCAAATATGCAGCTGGAACTCCATTAGCAAGTACAGATTACGAAAACATCTTAGGTGGTAACGTAAAAGGTGGTGTTAACTACAACATCAACGAGCACCATAATGTTTTTGTTAACTCAGGATACTACTCAAAACAACCATTCTTTAACGCAGTTTACCCAAACAACAGTTCAATTGTAGCTGGTAACTTAACAAACGAAAAAATCTTTGCTGTTGAAGCTGGATATGGTTTACGTACAAGTAAATTTACTGCAAATGTTAACTTATACAGAACTTCTTGGAAAGACAGATACCAAAGATCTAATGATGGTGCTGCTGATAATCCAGGTGGTTACTTTGATTTCGCTGGAATTACAGAAATCCACTCAGGTATTGAGATTGATGGTACTGCTAAAGTGCTTGACAAACTTACTATTACAGGTATGCTATCTCTTGGAGATTGGAAATATGAAGGAACAAGTACAAGTAACCGTTACGATTCAGCTAACAATCAAATCGGAACTGGTTCAACATTATTCCTTGACGGTGTAAGAGTTGGTGATGCTGCTCAAACAACTGCTGCTTTAGGAGCAACTTATGAAATCTTACCTCGTTTTACTGTAGATGCAAACTACAACTATGTTGACAAATTGTATGCTGCTATCTCTCCAGGAAACTTTACTAAAGAAGATAACAGAGGTGCGTTACAATTACCATCTTACGGTACTGCTGATGCTGGTTTATCATACAAATTGTTAGTAGGTAGAAACAAAAGCAACTCAGTAGGTTTCAGATTAAATGTAAACAACCTTTTTGATTACACTTACATTGCTGAAGCAAAAACAAATATATTTGCTGCTGATGTTCCTACTGTTACAACTTACAAAGGTATTGCTACTACAAACCAAGTATACTTTGGTTTCGGTAGAACTTGGAACTTCGCATTACGTTACGATTTCTAAGAATTTAGAATCTAAATAAATAATAAAAACGGCATTGACTTTTAAGTTTAATGCCGTTTTTTTATAGCCTTTTTTGTTATATTTGTTTTTGAACAAAAAACACAGTTTATGTATAATTTTCTACAAAAATTTCACTCTGGCTGGGCGTACTTAGCATTGCTTCTTTTAGTAATTGCAGTGGTTAACGCTATCATCGGAGTAACTTCAAAAAAAGAATTTACTGGTAAGGATCGTAAAATCGCTTTATTTGCTTTAATTGGCACACACACTCAATTATTGATTGGTTTAATCTTATATTTTGTTTCTCCGCTTGGAAAAGCAGCATTTGGACAAATGTCAAATGCAGAATTAAGATTAACATCATTAGAACACCCTCTAATTAATATTATTGCTATCATCTTGATTACTATCGGATGGTCTAAACATAAAAAATTAATCAATATCGAAGCTAAATTTAAAACCTTTGCTATTTTTTACGGATTAGGATTATTGCTTATTTTAAGTAGAATTCCATGGAACCTTTGGTTCTAAAAAATACCAATTAAAAGCCCTTAATGAGGGCTTTTTTTATCTCGGCATATTATTTGTACAAACTCCCCCCAAGTCTGAAAAAGAATAACCCATGAGAAATAAAAAGAACATTTTATTCGCCACAATCGCTTTAACCTTAATTAGTGGCTTTACGTATGTCATAAGCCAGACCAAACCTACAACAGAACCTAAAATCATTCAAGATACTGTTAAAAATGTAAAACCAGCTATTATTCCGTTGCCGGATTCTGTTTTTACTGACAAAGGTTTAAAACTAAGACCATACAAGAAAAACGCTCATGCTTCCTACTACGCAGATCGTTTTAATGGAAAAAGAACCGCTAATGGAAGTAGATTCAACAACAACAGCTATACTGCAGCTCACAAAAAACTTCCTTTTGGAACAAGAGTTAAAGTAACCAATGAAGCCAATGGCAAATTCGTTATCGTAAAAATTACAGATCGCGGACCCTTTGTAAAAACCCGTGAAATCGATTTGTCTAAAAGAGCTTTTATGGACATTACAAAACACAAAGGTGCCGGAGCTATGAAGGTTACCATTGAAACTATAATTGAATAAAAAAAGTCCCGCTTAAAGCGGGACTTTTTTTAAACCAATTTTCTTATCGCCATTGCAATTCCACTATGAAGCCCTTCGTGGTAATTATTAAAATCCAAGGCTCCTTGAACATGACGAAGCGTGAAACCGATACTTGTAGTATATTCGTGGTAATCAACAAAAAGTCCGCTCTCAAAATCATTTTTTGTTTTTTCTAATGTTGTAGAAAGCAATGTTCGAATCTCATCAACTTCAGCTTGAGAAACATCCCCTTCTGGTTTGGTTCCTTTTCTGTATTTGTTAATGAAATCTTCCGAAACCATTGTCGGAAGGCCTGATAATTTATAAACCAAAACCTGCTGTGAAGAAATACAATGGCCAATATTCCAAATAATATTATTGCTAAAACCATCTGGAACTTTGTTTAATTGTTCTAACGAATGACTGTCTAAGATTTTCAAAAGAATTTCTCTAATAGTTTTCTGCACATCAAAAACTGAACTCATAATTTTATTTTTTTTTCTAAAATTAATCATTTTTAAGCTTCAAATGGATTTTCTTTGCATTCTAACAAATTCATAAATAATGAACAAAATATATTACTTAGCATCCTGTGATACTTGTCGTAAAATCATTAAAAGTCTTCCAGAAAACAATTTAGTTTTTCAAGACATTAGACAAGACCCCATTACAGAAGAACAACTGGAAGAAATGTATAAACTTTCTGGAAGTTATGAAGCGTTATTTAGCAAAAAGGCTCAATTGTACAAGTCAATGGGATTAAAAGAAAAATCTTTGACTGAAGCCGATTTTAAAAAATACATTTTAGAGCATTACACTTTCTTAAGCCGTCCGGTTTTTATTATTGACGGAAAAATCTACATCGGCAACAGCCAAAAAAATGTAGCTGAAGTTATAAATGCACTAACGTAAGAATAACCGCAAATTTTGATCTATAAAACTGATTCACAATTTACAACGTAACACATCAAACTTTTATTTATCTTTGCGCCTTTATACTCAATTATATGATACAATCTATGACAGGGTTTGGCAAAGCTTCTTTGCAATTGCCTACAAAAAAAATCACCGTTGAAGTAAAATCTCTAAACTCTAAAGGTTTAGATTTAAATGTAAGAATGCCATCGGTTTACCGTGAGATGGAACTTGGATTGCGAACTCTTATTTCGACTAAATTGGAAAGAGGAAAAATTGATTTTGCAATCTATGTAGAAAGTACTGCAGAACAAACTTCAACTAAAGTAAATGTGCCTGTCGTAAAAAATTATATTGCGCAGTTAAAAGAAGTAAATCCAAATGCTGATGAAACTGAATTAATGAAAATGGCGGTTCGTATGCCAGACACATTAAAAACAGAACGCGAAGAAATCGACGAAAATGACTGGGAGCAAATTCAAGTTATCATTGATGAGGCACTTCAAAACATTTTAAACTTCCGTAAAGACGAAGGTGAATCTCTTGAAAAAGAATTCAATTTAAGAATTGGAAACATTCGTCAATTCATGAATGACACCTTGGCACTTGATCCAGAACGCGTACAAGCCATTAAAGATCGTCTGCAGACTGCAATTTCAGAATTACAGGTTAACGTTGACGAAAACCGTTTTGAGCAGGAATTAATCTATTATTTAGAGAAATTAGACATTACTGAAGAAAAAGTCCGTTTAGGCAATCATTTGGATTATTTTATAGAAACCCTTAATGGAACTGAAGCTAATGGACGAAAACTTGGTTTTATCACTCAGGAAATGGGACGCGAAATAAACACAATGGGATCTAAATCAAATCATGCTCAAATGCAGAAATTGGTTGTGATGATGAAGGATGAATTGGAGAAAATTAAAGAGCAGGTTTTGAATGTGCTTTAAAGCTTAGAGCATAAATACCACACAAATATCAAGCTTAGAGCATATTGCTTAAAGCCTAAAGCATACACAATGAACAAAGGAAAATTAATTGTTTTTTCGGCACCTTCAGGATCAGGAAAAACAACTATCGTAAAACATTTATTAGGTCAGGAAGATTTAAATCTTGAATTTTCGATTTCGGCAGCATCGCGTGCGCCACGAGGTGAAGAAGTAGACGGAAAGGATTATTATTTTATTTCGTTGGAAGAATTCAAAAAGCACATTAAAGCTGAAGATTTCTTGGAATGGGAAGAAGTATATCGCGATAACTTCTACGGAACTTTAAAATCGGAAATTGAAAGAATCTGGGCTTTAGGAAAAAATGTCATTTTTGACATTGATGTGGTTGGCGGCCTTCGTATTAAACACAAATTTCCAGAAGAAACTTTAGCTGTTTTTGTTAAACCTCCAAGTGTTGACGAATTAAAACGTCGATTAAAACAACGTTCTACAGAAAGCGAAGACAAAATCAATATGCGTATCGCAAAAGCTTCTGTAGAATTGGCAACAGCGCCTCAGTTCGACGTGATTATCAAAAACTATGACTTATCAGTTGCTCTTGAAGAAGCACATCAACTGGTAAAAGATTTCATAAACAAGTAATTTTATTCCACAGAGATACACAACAAAAAAAACACAGAGATTCGCAAAAGTATTATTTTAAACTTTGCGAATCTTTGTGCTATCTTAGCGACTCTCTGTGAAACTATAAAAAATGAAAATAGGTCTTTACTTCGGAACATACAACCCTATACATGTTGGTCATTTAATCATTGCGAATCACATGGCCGAGTTTGCAGATTTAGATCAGATTTGGATGGTCGTTACGCCTCACAATCCGTTAAAAAAGAAATCGACTTTATTAGACGACCAACAGCGTCTGCAAATGGTTTTTCTGGCTACGGAAGATTACACAAAGATAAAACCGTCTGATATCGAATTTAAATTACCTCAGCCGAGTTATACCGTTATCACGCTCGCTCATTTACAAGAGAAATATCCAACCCATGAGTTTTCTTTAATTATGGGCGAAGACAATCTGAAAACGCTTCATAAATGGAAAAACTATGAAGTGATACTGGAAAATCATGATATTTATGTATACCCAAGAATTTCTGATGAACCTGAAAATGTCGAGCTAAAATCGCATCCCAAAATTCATGTAATAGATGCGCCAATTGTAGAGATTTCCTCGACTTTTATTCGAAACAGTATTAAAGAAGGTAAAAACATTCAGCCTTTATTGCCTCCAAAGGTTTGGGAATATATTGATCATAATAATTTTTATAAGAAATAAAGAATTTGAATTGCCTCCAGTTTTAACTGGAGGTTTTTTATTTCACACAATAATGTCATTTCGACCAAAGGGAGAAATCACACAAGAAACTCCGCAAAGGGCATCCTATCTTTGTCGATTTACGAGTGTGATTTCTCCCTTTGGTCGAAATGACAAACAGAACGTAAAAAATTCAAATCACAAAAAAGCCTGAACTTACATTCAGGCTTTCTATTTATAATTAAGCTTCGATACTCACTTCACTTTTTACTCTCGTTCTGATTTCACTCAGCGATTGATCAACCAAAAGTTTTCCATCTCTAAAAACTTCTTTCAATTCACCTTGTTTTTCTTCTTCCCAAGAAACATTATCTGTTAAATGATACTTGCCATCGATTAAATCGATTTTCATTAATCCTTTAGCCGATTTTTTAGTTCCGTCGTCTGTAATCGGATCTTTGAAGATGGCTCTTCCCTCTCCGTTTACTTCTCCGTAAGTTGCTTTCATTGCAAATCCGAAAGTATCTCTGGTGTTGTATTGATAAGTGAAAGAACCAATTCCAAGAACAACATTCGTAGAAGCAAATCCTTTTTCTTTTAATCTTTCGCAAATTTGAGTTGCTCTTGCTACTGTAATACTATCTCCATAAATAGCTCCGATTTGCGGAACCAATTCTTTAAATCCTTTAGCATTTGTTGTTCCTCCAAAAACATCCCAAAGCAATTCGATAACGCCTTTTTTCTCTTGTTCTGTTTTTCCGTTTGGATTTCCGCAGATAATATCAACTGGATCACCGCTGTCAGGACGAATTACGACTTTACCTTCTCTTGAAACGATTTCTTCTTTTAATCTTGGAAGATAATCCGTTAAAACTTTCCATAAATCCCAAGTATCAGAAACGATAGAAACGATTCCTTTTGGATATACTTCTGTAATTAATCTTTTGAATGTCTCGTACTCGCCTTCTGTAGTTCCCATACACATAACAGAATGTTCTGTTGCTGCTACTGAACCTGCAACCAATTCTAGATCTGAATTGGCATTGTAATATTCTTCTAAGAAATCAATTGCAGGAATTGTGTCAGATCCTGTAAAACTCAATAAATGCCCAGCTGCAGAAGTTAAAGCAGCTTCTATTCCGCCCATTCCTCTCATTGAGAAATCATGCGCCTGCCAATCTACAAATTCTGGAACAGAAGAAGTTTCTGCCGCATATTTGTCCAATACTTTTCTGTATTCTTTTGCAATGGTTGCTGAGTTACAAGGCAGCCAAACTACTGCAGAAAGTAACGTTTCGAAATAATTCGTCAACCAGAAAAATTCTGGAATCGTATTGTACATCGTAAACATTGGAACTCTTAGCGGAACGCTTGCGCCTTCTGGCAAAGCTTTGAACACCATCGGAATATAGCCTAAATCATGTAAATCTTCTATATGTTTAGTTCCAACTAAATTTTCGCCTAAATAATTATTGATTCTGCGAGAATATTTTTTAATCACCTCTTCTTTTGGCTTTTTGAAGAAATCCTCTTCGAAGTCATGAATGATATATTTTTTAATGAAATACTGCAGTCCAAAAAAGATTACTTCATCAACTGTTTCAATTCTTGATTTTCTTGGTGTCCAGTTAGAATATACAATTGTGGTTCCGTCTGGGTATTGTCTTCTGTGGTCAACTTTGTAACCGTCAGTTAATAGTAGTGGGTTCATATATAAGTTATTTATATTTTATTTGATAAGCGTTCTGCTAAATCTTTTATATCGTTTGTTCTTACTAAATTCTCAATCCATTTTTGCGGAATACTCTCGATTCCATAATAAATTCCTGCCAAACCTCCTGCAATAGCACCGGTTGTATCTGTATCTTGCCCTAAATTGACTGCTTTTAAAACAGTTTCTTCATAAGAATCCGAATTTAGAAAACACCAGATGCTCGCTTCTAAACTATGAAGCACATAACCCGAAGAATGAATTTCGTTTTCATTGTATTTTGAAATATCATTTTTTAAAATTCTATTAAATAATCCGATTTCAACAGGATTAAAACTTTTATCTTCCAGAAATTTAGAAAGAACAAGTTGGGTATTTTTATAAGCTTCGAATTTATCTTTATCTTTTAAGATTTCCAAACAATAAACCACGTAAATAAAACAAGCAAATACAGATCTGAAATGTGCGTGTGTTATAGATGAAACTTCTTTTACTTTTTGATAAATAACTTCAATATTATTTTCTTTTTGAAGATAAAAAACCAATGGCAAAATACGCATTAAGGAGCCATTTCCGTTATCGCTTTCAGAAAATCCTCCGCATAAATCAGGCTGATGTCCTTTTGCGATATTTAGAATTGCATTTCTGGTTGCTATTCCAATATCAAAAACTTGTCCGTGTGGTGTCCACAATTCTGCGCTATACCATTTTACAAAGTTCCTAGCAATATCATTCAAATCATAGCCCGAACATAAACTCTCCGCTAAACAAAAAGCTAGTGAACTGTCATCACTCCAAGTTCCAATTGGCTGATGATGCGTTCCAAAACCAAACATTTCTGTAACTGGATTTTGTTTTAAATAAGCTCGAGATTGAAATTCAACCGGAACTCCCAAAGCATCACCAACAGCCAGGCCAAATAAACCAGATTCTATTGTATTTTTCATTTTATTTATTTCTTCCTTTCTCGTTAGGATACAAGGTTTGCACGACATCGCTCTGCCAAAATTCTTTTGATTCTATATCAATACAGGAAAGTTTTCCATAAAAACCTGCTCCTGTATCAATATTCCAAACATTACAACCTTGCATTGGGATTTCTACATTGTAATGAAGTGTCGGTGTGTGACCGATATAAATTTCATTAAAAAGCAGTAATCTTTTTGGATATAAAATCGAATCCCTTTTGATTCGATTGTCCACTGTCAGCGCCATTTCCCATAACGTTCTGTCCCACGAAAAATTGGTTTGGTAATGTTCTTTTTCTGGTCCATGCATAGACGAGAAGCCAGCATGAATGAAAAGATTGTTGTTTTCATCTACGAAATAATCTTTCATTTGATTAAAAAACTCGAGATGTTTCTGTTTTTCCGAAAAATCAACATTCTGATAACTTTCTATTGTCGATTTTCCTCCATGAAGAAACCAGATATCATTTACAACATCGTTCATCAACCATTCTTGACACCAAGCATCGTGATTTCCTTTTATAAAAATACATTCGTGCTTTTGGGATAAATCCATCAGAAAATCAATAACCTGTGCCGATTCGCTCCATCCATCTACATAATCTCCTAAAAAAATTAATCTATCATTTTCAGATATCGAGACCCTCTCCTGTAATTGAACCAAAGCGTTTAATCCTCCGTGAATATCTCCAAAAACTAGTGTTCTTTTCATTAATTAAATACTGTCTTTACTTTTATACATAATATCAGTTCTTAAAACATATTTTATTCCCGAGATCAAAGATGCTCCTTCATGACGCTGTTTATGTTCAAAAATAAGAGCTGATCCTGTTTTGGGTTCAATAATTTCACCCGAAGCAAATTTTGTTTCTCCGCCTTCATAACCATCATTCAGATAAATAAGAAATGTATAATAGCTAGATTCTGTTTCATTGCGTTTATAACTTCCGTCAATATGCATTTTAAAACGCTGACTTGGATTATACTTATAAAACCTAAACATTTCATTTAATCCAATAGCTGTACTGTTTCCTACTTCTGCCCTAACATATGGTTGCAGTTTCTGCCATAATAAAGAGGCGTATTCATCATCCTGATACATGATACGCTCGTTATTGCGTACCATTTTCATCATTTTTTGTGCGCCATCAACATTTACTTCAGCTTCTTCAAAGCCAATTTGTTCGCTTCTCTCTATTAACTCATTACACTCCTCAACGGTAAGAAAATTATCGATTGTGTAAATTTCTTTTTCTTCATTAATAATATTCAGCATGATTATGTATTTAGAAATTACTAAAATTGTTTCTTGAGAAGTCTGATCTCTAAAGCAATCATTTTATTATGATGCGAACTCAATGTACTTCGCTGGAACCTCATCGGTCAACCAAACATTATTTTCGGATAAATAAAATTTGAATCCGTCTCTATGCATCGCGCCGCTTCTAACGGTTAAAATTTGTGGCACTCCTCTTCGGCTTCCTACTTTTGTTGCCGTTTCTTTGTCTTTGCTTAAATGCACGTGCTGACGGTTCATTTTTTTCAAACCTTCTGCACGAATGTTCTCCATAAACTTCCCGACCGTTCCGTGGTACAAATATTCCAAAGGTTCTGTTTCTGCTAGATTTAATTCAACCGAAATTGAATGCCCCTGACTTGCACGGATTTTGGTTTTATTTTCGTTATAAGCAAAACGCTTTTTATCGTTATTTTCTACTACGTAATCTAAAAGTTCTGCGTCCATGCGTTGTCCTTTTTTATTACATTTTGTAATTAATTCTTCAACATCTGCCCAACCGTTTTCATCTAATTTTAATCCGATTTTTTCTGGCGAATGTCTAAGCACCAGACTTAAAAACTTGCTGACGCTTTTTGCTATATTTTCATTCATTATTACCTATGATATGTTCCTACGGAACATCTTTATTTTTTATAATTTCTAATTACCTCAATTCATCCCTAACTTCCATCAAAGCAAAACCTAAAAGATTCAATCCTTTCCAGGCTTCTGGTTTTAGGACATCTTTGTGATCTTCTGCCATTCCGATTCCCCAAATTGGATCAACTGGACTTGCTTCTACAATAACACGTTCTTTAGTGTTTAGTAAGAACGTTTTCAAATCGGCATTTTGGCTGAATTTGTGAAAGTTTCCTTGTTTTACAATTTCGTATCGATTTTCTAGCCAAATCGTATCTACATAATTTTTAACTTCTCTACCCAATTTTTTAGCTTCGGCAGGAGAATCGGCTTTAAGGATTTTTTCTAAAATTTCTTGATCGTTGAATAATTCGGCTTTCTTTGCCATCATCCAATGTTCTGCAGTTTTATAAGTTACTTTATCTACTTTAAAAGAACTCAACCACCATTGGCTGAAACAGGTTTTAAGAATTTTTCCGTCTTTACTCGGTTGATGACCCCAGAAAAATACAAACTTACTTTCTGGAGCTATGGTATCTATATTATATTTCATTTTTTCTATTTATTGGAACAAAGAAGTAATGTTTTTAAAATCTTTTGAATCGGGCGAAAATGATCCATAGATTTCATTGAACTCTGTTGTGAGACTTTCAAACTCATAATCCTGCTCCAGCTGATCCATACAGGTTACAACCAAATTTCGTTTTGCCATTGGGCTGTAAGCGGCATCGAGTTTTAGAGCATAATTCAGAAGTTCGTAATTCAACTTTCCAAAACGTAAATGCTTTTGGTAGTCGTTAAAAACACAAGTTTCTTCTTCGTTATTTTTTAATTTAATTTCTCCTTCATTGGCCATCCAGCCGTGTCCGTGGCGGGTTGCATAACTTCGGGTTACGTAATAAATGGCTACATCTTCAATCTTTAGCTTATTACAAATTTCAATTGCATTTTTTGAAGTGGTATTGGCATAGGTTACATTCGGAAAAACACCGTGATCCATATCAAGTAGAATTCCCTGACTACCTTCAAAAATGAGATTTTCGTATTTTGAAAGAAACGTATAATCAACAATATTCCATTTTAATTTATCGATTGCTTCCAAATATTGATTGACTTCTTCGTCGATTTCGCTTTCGTTTAAAAAACCATAGTAATAGGCGATTTGGTTTAGTTTTTCTAAAAGCATTTCTCGAGGTGCAATCAAATCTATAGCAAATAATTTATATGGACCTTCATTTCTTTTCATGGTTGAGCCAATCCCTTTTCCACAGGTTCCGTGATCAATATTTCTAGCATTTCCTCTGTTGTGCCAAACATCAAAAGGAGTGGTCACTTTTGCTAAAGGATGAATGTACAAATCCAGATTAGCCTCTTTTTCTTTTAATTCTTCTCTTTCGTTGTATAAAAAAAGTGGATGAATCGTACAGTGTTCGCTGTAATAAGATGGAAGACCGCGAAGTGCTCCGCTTGCAAAACTCGAATGCACGTGTTTTCTATTGCCAATCATGACGGTATGAGCGGCCTGCTGTCCTCCTGAAAACCGAATAACTATTGATTCAGGATTTTGTTTCGCCAGAAAATCTGTGGTTATTCCTTTTCCTTCATCGCCAAATCCTAAACCTATAACTATTTTCGCTGTTTTCATTTTGTTTTTATTTTAATCTCGCAAAGGCGCGAAGCCGCAAAGTTTTTTAAGTTTAACCTTTAAATTAAAAGGCTTTGCGCCTTCGCGGCTTTGCGAGCAAATTTCTAGTTGCTGAGAAAAAAACTTTACATTTTAATATCGGAAACTCAGAAAATTTTAAAGCATTTCTATATTATCTAAACCTCCTGAAACCGGACTTGTTCCTAAACCTTAAACAGAACTTTTATGTTTATCGCAGATGATCTTTTTAATTACGTTTGGAATTTCTCTGTGATCTTCGATAGACAAACAGTTTTGTCCTAGTAATTCCTTCCATTCTACATCGGCATTAATGGCTTGTCCTGAATGCAATACACTAATATGATAGACATCGTATTTTTTTTGCGCTTCTGCTAATAATTCAAGATGCGTATAAGTCTGTTGTCCCTGACCCATAATTTCTTTAATTGCTGAAGCTGGAAGCGTTTTCAAACCTGGCTCATCACCAACAGTAAACAACAATCCTTTTTGTCCTCTTTTTTCGAAAGCATCGGTTTTGGTATGAAATGCTGCAAAATACCACGCTAAAAGATAACTTTCGCCAGCATTTCCTCCGCCTCCACCTTCAATGTAGGTTCTTGTCAGCCACATATCCAATTCTTCGTCGCCAGATTCAAACTGTCCGACTTGGAGCGGATATCTGTCGCATTCGTGATCGCCAATTCCTAAGAATAAAAGCGCTGGATCTGGAACGCCACCCTGAATAATTCCTCCCATTAATTTTGGAAGTCCTTCTTTTATCAATTCATGCGGAATATGTCCCATACTTCCGGTAACGTCCAATCCTAAAATAATCGGAACTGTATTGGGATGCACATCTGAATCTCTTGCTTCTCTAAAAACCACTCCGTTTGGGTTCATCGATTCATGGGCCATTCGTAATGCATTCTGTGTAAAAATCTCGCTAGCTGATTTACTAGCATAACCTACTTTTTTTGCTCTGTCTTCACGAGCACCGAAATCATATCTTGTACCTCCCATGACTAATATTTTTTACCAAATAAATATTCAAATCTCTTTTTTGTAACCTCAAACTGGATGTTTAAATTTCTAATGGTCAGCGAAATTTCCATGTCTTTCTGAACAAAGGCTTCTGGCTGAAAATCGGCAAAAGTCAAACTGTTTTTATCCAATGGACTAATATCAATCAGTCCTTCTTGTTCTCTTTCGAGTCTTTTGATTTTTAATTCGATATCTTCGACTCTTCTTCTGTATATTAATTCTGAGTCCTCACCAATTACTTTGGCTCTGTCTTCTCTTATCTGATCATTGTTTCTTTTTAAAGACTCAATAAATCTTAGTTTTAAATCGTCGCTCATAATATTTTGGTTGTTTTTGTTTCAAGTTTAAAGTTTCAGGCTGTATGCTGGGCCTGAAATTTGGTTTTAAACTTGAAAAAGTTAATAGTATTTTTTTGTTTCATGTTTCACACTCGCAACAACAACTTGAAACGTGAAACTTCTTATCTCAATGAAACTTCTCTTTCAATTTAAGATCTAAACTGATTAGAAAATCTCTTCCGTATGTGCCGTTTTCTAATTCGTCATATAAAAACTTTGGCAGTGTTTTTTCGCAATTCTCTTTCTGACTCAAAATCGCCATACACAAAGCTGCAACGGTATCTGTATCTCCACCATAATCGATTCCTGTTTTTAAACAATCCTGCATAGAATCTGCTTCAGAAACCATTTTGATAACAGCTTGAGTGCTAAAATACCCGTGCATATCAATTGGTGATGTTACTTGGTATACTTCTTTTTCTTTTAAAGTATCATTTACAAAATCTATCAAAGAGCTTTTGTCTCCCAATTTATATTTGTAAAAATGAACCGCTAAAGCTATTCTTTTAGCACAGCTAATTCCTTCTGCAGTAAAATGAGATGTTTTTGCCTGAATTTCACAAAAATCCAATAACTGATTAACATCTTCTATAAGTCCGATGGAGTAAGCTCGCATGGCCGATCCATTTCCACTGCTTCTATTATCGATAATTTTTAGAAAATCAGTTCCATTTTTACTAGCCTCTAATGCATTATAAACCCTATCTGAATAACCTCTTCTTTTATCTCTATGAAAAACTTCAACAAACTTATCGGCAACTTTTACTTCATTCCAATTGTCATCTTCCAATAAAAGTTCTGTTATTGCAATGGCCATTTGTGTATCGTCAGTATATCTTTTGTAGATTTCTGTATACATGCCATGTTTATGATATTGCGTTAAATGATTGTTTTTAATGATATAATCTAACTCCTGAAATTCAAATCCTGCCCCGTAAGCGTCTCCTATTGCTGCTTCTAGTATCATTTTTTACGATTCAAAAGTTAAACTAATTGATCTAATCCAATCACTTGAACACTTTCGTCTTCAAAATCTTTAAAAGAATTGGTTGTAAAAATGCCATCAAAGCAGTTTAAAACTTCAAAACCTTTATTAAAAATTCCGTGGCTTACCGCTAAGTATAATTTTCCGGCATTTTTCTTTTTTAACTCTTCGGCTAATCCTACAAAAGTTCCTCCTCCGTCGCAGATATCATCTACAATTAAGCAATCCATTCCTTGCAAATCTTCGTTGTAAACTTTAAAACCAGATAATTTTCCCGTTTTTACATCGCGGCTTTTACTGCATTCTACAACCTCAACACCACCTAAAAACTCAGATACTTTGTAAATTTTTTTCAAAGCGCCACCGTCTGGAGAAATCAGTTTTACGTTTTCGCCAATTCTATTCAAAACTTCTTTGATAAAAGTGTAATTCGGAATTACGGTACTATTATTCAACAAAGCTGGAGTTACTTCTGAATGCGCATCAAAAACAAAAACTTTGTTCAATTGCATTACATTAATAATATCGGCGTATACTTTTACAGATAATGGTTCGCCAGGAATCATAACACGGTCTTGTCTCGCAGCTGGGAAATACGGAATAAAAAGATCAATGATTTTAACATCCATTCTTCTTAGCGCATCAACTGTAACGCATAACAAACCTAAATCGTTGAATGAATTCAATCGATGTGTAATGGTAACTTTTCTATTTGGATCAAAATCTGGAGCGATTTTGATGTGTGGTTCTCCTCCTGAGAAAGTAAAACTTTGAAATTTGATTTCTTCCTGATTTTGAAATGGAGCGAATTTTGGGTCGAGATTTAGTATCATAGTGTTGCGGTTTGCGTTAATTATACGCAAATGTAGAATTTAATTTTAAATAAACAATTTATTTTGTGTAAAAATTACGCAAACTTTACTTCGAAGTGAAAGCCTTTATCAATTAACTCATTGTATTTTAGCTTATTGAACTTAAATAATTTTGCTGGTCTTCCGCTTCTTATTGGAGAAAAATTATCGGTTTCTTCTAAAAAACCATAGCTCAGTATTTTTTTTCTGAAGTTTCGGCGATCTATTTCTTTTTCTAAAATCGTGCAATAAAGATTTTCGAGGTCTGAGAATAAGAATTCCTCGGGAAGTAAATCGAAACCAATTGGTTCGTAAGTCAGTTTGGCTTTTAATCTTTCTATTCCTTTCTTTAAAATGATATTATGATCGAAAGCCAAAGACGGAATTTCATCAATTTTAAACCATTGCACTCTTTCTGCATCTGTATCTGCTTTAATTTCTAAGTTGGAAGCATCAACCAAAGCGTAATAAGCAACCGAAATAACACGATTTCTGGAATCTCTGTAAATATCATCTCCAAAAGTGTACAATTGTTCCATAAAAGTTAATTGTACATTGGTTTCTTCATGCAATTCGCGAATAACAGCATCACTTAAAGATTCGTCGTTCTGCACTAAACCACCCGGTAATGCCCAATATTTCTCTGCAGAACCAAACTTTTGTTCAATTAATAAAACATACAAGCCATTGTTTTTATAACCAAAAACAATCGCATCAACCGCAATTCTAATATTTTGTAACTTTTCCATATTCCTAAATCATATCAAACAAATATAACGAATGAGGATCAACTTTGTAATCTATGCTTCCGCAATAAATTACAAAGTTGATCCTCATTACTATTTTTACAAGCAGTATTTTAGTTCACTGTCACACTTTTCTTTGGGCTAACAGTACAACTTCCACCGTCTTTTTTTAGCGTTACATCTGCTTTAACTTCAAAAGTTCCTGCAGCACTATAAGTATGCGATACAGCTCCGGTCGAACTATTTATGGTTTCTGTTTTTCCATCACCAAAAGTCCATTTTACAGAAGTTACCGTATTACTTCCACTGTATTGTATGGAATAGTTAATTATTTTAGGATTAGTTCCATCTGCTGAATGTTTTAATTCCGTTAATATTGAGTCTCCAAAACAATCTACAATTGCTTCATCATCACTTTTACTGCAAGAATTGATTACAAAAAATACTGCAATAAACATTAAAGCTACTTTTACCTTTTTCATAATTGGAAATTTTTATTGGTTTCTTACTCAAATTTATTCTTTTAAAAGATACACTCAAAAGAAAAGAAAGAATTTTTAACTAATAAAAAAAACATAACTAACTGAATAAGTTAATCATAACCTATTCCCAAAAAACAATTTCAGTTCCTTTTCAATGATATCAAAAAACGACTTTACATTATTATTTTTTGGCACTAATAAATACACAAATTCTTCTGGAACATGAAAGCTATTCCAAACTAACTGCAATTTATTCTCCTTAATATAATTTCTGGCATTACAATTCCAGGTCACCGCAACACCATCATTCTTCGAAAGCAGTCTCAGCATTTCAGATTCTGAAGGAATAATATAGTTTGGAACCATCGAAGGCCTTTTTTTATTGAAAGCATGAAGCCAGAATACTTTTATGTGCGGAATTCGCGCATCATGACTGTACCATTTTTGTCCGTTAAGCCATTGCTCTATTTCGGTAAAATTATCAGCTTTTAATTTCTGGCGGAAATCGGTTATATCCAAACTAGTTGGAGCAACCAAAATCAGTTTAATTTTTCCAACTATTTCATAAGTAGTATCAAAAGTATCGAACCTTTTGGTTGTAATGGCAAAATCCAGTTTTTTTGAATCTACCAATGCAAAAAGTTCGTCATTTTCTGCAAAAGTAAAATCTATTAAGTCAAACTTTGAAATTAAGAGATTTCCAACGCAGTCAAAAAGATGTTTAGAGATTCCAACAGAAATTAATCGATTAGCGTCTTCTGCTTTTGCACGAAAACCTGTTTCGACACTTTCAAGACGATCGAGCGCATCTATTATCAAATTATTCAGTAACTTAGCGTATTCGGTTGGCTCTACTCCTTTTGATTTCCGATTAAATAATTTATTTCCAACGTGAGCCTCAAGCATAGAAATTTGCTGACTAACCGCAGGCTGGCTCATAAATAACTCTTTTGCGGCTACCGAAAAATTACCATTTTTATATACAGCCTTAAAAGTTCTGTACCATTCTAGATTTACCATGACATAAATTTACTTATAACAAACATAGTTTATTTTATTTTTACTGATATCACTTAAGACGTAAATTTGTTAAAAATTTAAAATTATGAAAAAAATCGCATTACTCGCAATAATTGCATTTACCGCTGTAAGCACATCTGCTGTAGCTCAAAAATCAAATAAAAAAGGTATGAAAAAAGTATTATTTGTTGTAACCAGCAACGATAAGCTGGGCAACACTGGAGAAAAAACAGGATTTTGGTCTGAAGAATTTGCAGCACCTTATTATGAACTGTTAGATCAGGGAGTCGAAATTACAATTGCTTCTCCGCTTGGAGGACAACCGCCAATTGATCCAAAAAGTGCCGATCCAGCTTCGGCAACTGAAGACACCAAACGCTTTGACGCTGATAAAGCTTTACAAGAAAAATTAAAAAATACTTTAAAACTTTCTACAGTTAACCAAAAAGATTACGACGCAGTATTTTATCCAGGAGGTCACGGACCGCTTTGGGATTTAGTAGAAGACAAAAATTCAATTGCTTTAATCGAAGCTTTTTATACGAATAAAAAACCAGTAGCATTTGTTTGTCACGCTCCTGCTGTTTTGAAAAACGTAAAAGTAAAAGGTGAATATTTAGTAAAAGGCAAAAAAATAACCGGATTTACTAATGAGGAAGAAGAAGCAGTTGGATTGACAAAAGTAGTTCCGTTTTTATTAGAAGATGCTTTGGCATCAAACGGAGGAATTTTTTCTAAAGGTCCAAACTGGCAACCATACGCAGTTGCAGACGGACTTTTAATTACAGGACAAAACCCAGCTTCATCTAAATTGGTAGCTGCAAAATTGTTACAAGAATTAAAATAAAGGGTCTAAGGGACTGAGGCTCTAAGATGCTAAGGTTTTCTTTTAGAAATCTAAAAACTCAATCTCTTATTCACTAAATGGGAAAATAAAAATTAATAAATCACAATGTTAAGTTTCTGAGAATTTATGTTCTAAAGCAAAAAACTCAGAAACTTAGCATCTTAGAAACTCTAAAAAAATGCTCAACTTTGAATTATACAATCCGACAAATTTAGTTTTCGGAAAAGGACAAATTGAAAAACTTTCGACTTTAGTTCCAAAAGGCGCAAAAGTGCTTTTGGCTTATGGCGGTGGAAGTATTTTTAAAAACGGAATTTATGATCAAGTAACCAACAACCTTAAAGGTTTTGAAATTGTAGAATTTGGTGGAATCGAACCCAATCCGAGATTTGAAACTTTGATGAAAGCGGTTGATGTCATCAAAGCAGAAAAAATCGATTTTATTTTGGCTGTTGGTGGCGGATCTGTAATTGATGGCGTGAAGTTTATTTCGGCAGCAGTAAACTTTGAAGGAAATCCGATTGACATTCTTCAAAAAAGAATTTTAATTAAAGAAAATGCAATGCCATTCGGAACGGTTTTAACTCTTCCGGCAACAGGAAGTGAAATGAATTCTGGATATGTGGTAACAATTGAAGCAACTCAAGAAAAATTATCTTCTGGCGGAAGTGCTTTATTTCCTCAATTTTCAATCTGTGATCCTACAGTGATTTCGTCTTTACCAAAAAGACAAATCGAAAATGGTGTTGTAGATGCATACACGCACGTTATGGAACAATATTTAACGTATCCTACGGATGCATTTCTTCAGGATAGAATTGCAGAAGGTGTTCTACAGACTTTAATTGAAGTTGGTCCTGGAATCGTAGCAAACCCAAATGATTATACTTTGGCTTCTAATTTTATGTGGAGCTGCACAATGGCTTTAAACGGATTAATTCAGAAAGGTGTTCCAAGCGATTGGGCAACGCACATGATTGGTCACGAATTGACAGCGCTTTATGAAATTGATCATGCTAGAACTTTGGCGATAATTGGCCCAAGTTTGTACCATGTAATGTTTGAAACTAAAAAAGCAAAACTAGCACAATACGGAAGAAGAATCTTCAACTTAACTGGTTCTGACGAAGAAGTTGCAAAAGAAGCCATTAACAAAACGGTTGAATTTTTCCATACAATGGGCATGGACACTAAACTTTCTCAATATACAGAAGACTATTCTAAAACTGCCGATTTTATCGTAAATCGCTTTGAGGAAAGAGGTTGGAAAGGTTTAGGAGAAAATCAATTAGTGACTTTAGATAAAGTAAAATCTATTGTTGAACTTTCTTATTAATGAAATTCCAATTTGAAAATTCCAAATTCCAAATCTTTTGAGATTACCCACTTGGAATTTGGAATTTTAGAATTGAGATTTAAATAAAAAAGGCGTTCTTAACAAGTTTAGGAACGCCTTTTCAAAATACTAAAACAAAACTAACTAACTCAATTTTTTTTAAATTCATTAAAATTCTAATTTATAAATTGTTATAACGTAAGTCAGATAGTTTTATTGTTTGAACATTAAAAATTTTTTTTTTGTTCTTAAACTTCTTGAAAGTCATTGCAATTAAAGCTTGTTTTCAAAATTTCTTAAAACAGATTTTGCTTTATTAGCACATTATTAAGTACTTTTGTTTTAAATTATTAAAATAATGAGCGAAAATTTAAAATTTGCAGTGATTGGTGGAGGAAGCTGGGCAACGGCAATTGCAAAAATGTTATGTGTAAATCTTTCTGAAATTTCGTGGTACATGCGCAATGATGCTGCTATTGAGCATATCGAGAAATTCAAGCACAATCCGAACTACTTAAGTTCTGTTGAATTTGATACCAAAAAACTCAAATTAACCAACAATATAAATGAAGCGATAGAATATGCAGATTACATTATTTTTGCAATTCCTTCTGCTTTCTTAGATGCCGAGTTAAAAAACATGACGGTTTCTTTATCAGATAAAATCATTTTTTCTGCTATTAAAGGAATTGTTCCAGAAACGAGTTTAATTGTCGGCGAACATTTCCACATTGAATACGACATTCCATATTATAATATTGGAGTAATTACAGGACCTTGCCACGCAGAAGAAGTAGCTTTAGAAAGGCTTTCGTACTTGACAATTGCTTGCGGCGATCCGGATAAAGCTAAAATTGTAGCCAAAACACTTTCTGGAAATTATATTAAAGCCAAAATTTCAGACGACATCATCGGAACTGAATATGCAGCAATGCTAAAAAACATTTACTCCATTGCTGCCGGAATTGCGCATGGTTTAGGTTATGGCGACAACTTCCAATCGGTTCTTATGAGTAATGCGATTCGCGAAATGAAGAAATTCATTAGAAAAGTACACCGAATGAAACGTAACATTAACGATTCGGCTTATCTAGGCGATTTGTTGGTTACAGGATATTCTGTTTTCTCTAGAAATAGAATGTTCGGAAATATGATCGGAAAAGGATATACCGTAAAAAGTGCTATGATGGAAATGAGCATGGTTGCCGAAGGTTATTACGCAACAAAAAGTGCCTATAAACTAAATCAAGGTTACGGTGCGAAAACGCCAATTATAGACGCTGTTTATGCTGTTCTATACGAAGGAAAAGACGCCAAAACGGTTTTCAAGAAGTTGACCGAGTCTTTGGATTAAAAATATACTTTTTAAAAAATCAGGTATCTGCGCAATACCTGATTTTTTTTTTAAAACTATTGCAATCTAACAATACAATCAACAGGATCTACTGCCATTGCAGCTTCAAAATTTTCAGTCCACGCTCTACTCCAAGTATAAACAATTGCTTCTAAAACAATATAATGATTCTTTCCGTCATGGAATACGCGATCATTAGCTGACATGAAAGCAATATTTGATGGGCGATAGCCATTTGGACTATCCTTACCCGCCAATAAAAGAATCATTGGATCCATATTATAAGGACAGCTATTATCTATGAGAAAATCCATTGATTCTTGCGTCATAAGACCATCACAAATTGTTTGTTCTCCATATACATGAAAAGTCGCACCTGGACCATCATTATCATCAAATAAAGCTTTACCTGTATTTAACGAATTATTTTCTCCTCCTTTTCTAATCAAAAAACCATTAGAATTAGTGTAAATACTTTTATCATTATTTTCGCCTTCATTGCTTAAACCATATTTTTCAGGATTGGCAAATATATCTTTAATTAAATCGAGATTTTCCTTATGAGAATAGAAATCTTTTTTTGATAAATCTTTATAATATAAAGTATCTTTTGTGGAAGGAATTAAAAGATAAACATCTCCTTTTCTTTCAATCTCTTTGTTAGCAATAATATTTTCTTCATAAGCACTTGTTGTGCTACATGACCAATTAAAAAACAAACTGCTGACTAATAACAATGTAATTCTTGTTTTCATAATTTAATTTATAGGATTATACATATTTATAAAACAAAAATATAACATTATTTTTAAACAGACTAAATAAGATTTGTTGAATATTTTCAAATTTACTAGGTATTTTAAACATCTACAATGCTGAAATGCCTCAGCCAAAACGAAAAGAAAATCAATTAAACGATACTTTGTTTCCCACAACATCAAAACTGATTAAAAAACTAGATCGTCATGCATCTGAATTAACCGCTTTAGGAAGATTTTATTATGAGTCTATCAACCGATCTTATAGAATCATACCCTCTGTTTTACCACAGTTAGTTTTTAGTCTCAGTTTTCAGTTTTGGTAATCATCTGATTGCAAACCGTGACTGAGACTGAAAACTAACTTCTACTCTCCAGTTCCAAAAGCCATTTCTTTCGCCATAATCCGCCTCCATATCCTGTCAATTCTCCATTTGAGCCTATAACACGATGACACGGAATAAGTATTGAAATTCTGTTTGCTCCATTTGCATTAGCTACAGCTCTAATTGCTTGTGGTTTATTAATGGCAATAGACTGCTCTTTATAAGTTCTCACAGCCCCATAAGGTATATTTTGTAGCGTTGTCCAAACTTTATTTTGAAAATCAGATCCTGGAGAGCAAATCGGAATTGTAAATTTCTTTCTTTTTCCTTCGAAATATTCTTTTAATTGCTCTTCTAAAATTTCAAAATGAATATTATCTCCCTGAATAATTGAAGCATTGAATATTTTTGCCAATGCCTTAAATTCTGTCTCCAGCATTTTTCTGTCTGTAAATTCGAGCAAACAAATTCCTTCTTTTACTGCACAGACATACATCGTTCCGAGCGGAGTTTCTATTCTTTTAAGATCAATTATATTTTGTGCTTTACTATTTTTAGGAGAAACGCCAAATATCGATTTAAAAGAATCATTAAAACCACTCAAAGATTCATAACCAATATCAAAAGCTGTTGAAGTAACACTTTCTCCTTCTTTTATCTTTTTGAAAGCGCTATTAATACGAAACATTCTTTGATAAGCCTGAAATGTAATCTTATGATTTTTTAAAAACCATCGTCGCATTTTACTCGGTTCAATTCCGCGTTGTATTAAATCTGCATCTTTGAATTTTAGAGCTGGATTTTCTGAAAGCTCTTTTAAAATCTCCTTTATAAAATCAGGCGTTTCATTATATTTTTCCAAAGGAAAACAAACTTTACATGGCCGATATCCTTTTAAAATAGCCTCCTTTGAACTGGTAAAAAATTCTACATTTTCTCTTTTTGGTTTTCTAGCTGTACAAGTTGGTCGGCAAAATATTCCAGTTGTTTTAACCGCAGTAAAAAACACTCCTTCAAAAGAAGTGTCTTTATTTACTGCTGCCTGATACATTATATCGTCTGTAAGTTCCATAACCGATTATTCAAAAATAGGAGAAAAGCTATTTCTTTCAAGTATCTGTAAAGTAACTTTTTCCAATTGTTTGTTTAGAAAAGCATTTGCAAAATTCCCCATACTAATGCGCTTTACTCCCAATTCTTTTAACTTTTCAAAATTAGAAAGATTAGGCATGCACATCACATTAAGAGGAAGTTTTATTATTGCAGCAATTTCTTTTATATCATTTTCATTTGTAATACACGGAAGAAAAACACCATCAATCCCAGCCTTTTCATATTGTTTTAATCTGTATTTAGATTCTTCCATTTTGTTCGGTAAATCTAGAAGAAATACATCAGAACGCACATTTATAAACATATCGATGTTTTTCTTTTTTAAGTTTTCTACGATTGCTTTCAATTTTGTTGCAAAAGATTCTGTTTCTGTTATTTCTCTTTTTGAGTTGATAACAACCGAATCTTCAATATTAATTCCGACTATTCCAATTTCATATAATCTTGAAATATTTGCAACTATTTCCTTAACAGTATCACCATAACCAGCTTCTAAATCAACACTTAAAGGAATTTTTACAGCCGATTTTATTCTTCGAATCATAAAAAAATAATCCTCAAAAGGCATATTTTCGCCATCTTCATAACCTAAATCAGAAGCAATTGCTGCGCTTGAAGTTCCAAGCGCTTTAAATCCTAATTTCTCATATTGCAACGCACTTTGAACATTCCAAACATTGCCAAGTAATAGCGGAGTTTCATTATAGTGCAGTTTTCTGAATTCTTCAAATCTTGTTGTCATATTTTACTCTTTTAGTTTTGACAAAAGTACTTTTAGGAGAAAACTTTCTGCAACCGAAAAATTGACATCTATTTTTTTTAATAAAAAATCACGACCATAAATGATCGTGATTTCATACTATTTTTAAGCAATCAGTCACCGTCATAGTTTTAAGTCTAGGTATTAAATAAAAAAAAGTCAGAATAAATTATTTATCTGACTTTTTTTCTATCGTAAAAGTGACCACTAAAAACTGACCACTGAATACTATTTGACCATAATCCCCTCAACAAACAAAATCGGCACTTCTTCCGTATTGTTTTCGTCAAGCGAATTGGCTTTAAAAATAAACTTCTTATCGTATAAAGTATTTCCGATGAAGAAAGTTACCATGAACTCATTATTAAGCGCTAAAAGGCTCTTTTCTACTAATTCTATCTTTACAACAGAAACCGAAGGAACCTCAACGAATGCATGACGCAAGATTGAAGTCTTTTTCATTTCGCCATCAATAGTTCCAAATGCTTTTGAAACTACCATAACGCTGTCTAAATTAAAATCACTGTCGTTAACCAAATAAGCGTACCACACTTTTTCCATAAAATCGTCGCTCCATTCCTGCACTGCAGCAAGAAATACATTTTCAACTTCTGGAATTATTATATCTTTTTTCATCTATTAAATTTTAAAAACCTTTGTCAAAGCCTGAAGCTTCAACAAAGGTTTGTTTACTGTAAAGGTAATTTATAACGTAAAGTCATAGCCCTGATGGAAGCGGCATCCTTTTGTTTTTTTCTTTAAAAAACAAAAGATACAGCGGACAGCAGGAAATAGCTCCTAAATATTTGATTTGAACTGCTCTAAGAAACGAACATCATTTTCATAGAACATACGGATATCTCCAATTTGGTATAAAAGCATTGCAATACGCTCTACTCCCATTCCGAAAGCAAATCCGTTGTATTCATCTGGGTTGATATCACAGTTTTTCAAAACGTTTGGATCTACCATTCCGCAACCTCCAATTTCTAACCAACCCGTTCCTTTTGTGATTCTGTAATCAGTTTCCGTTTTTAATCCCCAATAGATATCAATTTCAGCGCTTGGCTCTGTAAATGGAAAATAAGATGGACGAAGACGGATTTTAGATTTTCCGAACATTTCTTTTGTAAAATAAAGTAACGTCTGTTTCAAATCGGCAAAAGACACATCTTTGTCAATGTACAATCCTTCCACTTGATGGAAAATACAGTGCGAACGAGAAGAAATCGCTTCATTACGGAAAACACGTCCTGGAGAAATGGTACGAATTGGCGGTTTGTGATTTTCCATATAACGCACCTGAACCGATGATGTATGCGTACGCAACAACACATCAGGATTAGTTTGGATAAAAAACGTATCCTGCATATCACGCGCCGGATGGTATTCTGGCAAGTTCAATGCTGTAAAGTTATGCCAGTCGTCTTCAATTTCTGGTCCTTCAGAAACATTGAATCCGATATTAGCAAAAATATCTATAATCTGATTTTTAACGATAGAAATCGGGTGGCGAGAACCAATAATTACAGGTTCTGCCGCACGTGTTAAATCTCCGAAAATTCCTTTAGACTCTTCTTTGCTTTCAAGCTCTTCCTGAATAACTCTTACTTTTTCTTCAGCAACCGCTTTTAAAGTATTGATTACTTGTCCAAAATCTTTTTTCTGGTCGTTTGGTATATTTTTAAATTCAGTAAAAAGTTCTTTCAGCAAACCT
The DNA here is from genome assembly GCF_023656565.1 of Flavobacterium tyrosinilyticum. GTDB lineage: Bacteria > Bacteroidota > Bacteroidia > Flavobacteriales > Flavobacteriaceae > Flavobacterium > Flavobacterium tyrosinilyticum. The sequence continues at coordinate 1,486,239 of NZ_JAMOKG010000001.1, read as the reverse complement.
TTACTTCCTAAATATTTAATACGGAATTGTTCTAACGATTCTTTATTTTTCTCATTAAAGGCTTTAGCTTCCTCTATATGTTGTTTTATCTTATCTATCATTTTCCTTCGATAATTGAGAGTACAAATTTAGTGTTTTTAGTTGAAAGTGTGCGGTCACCGTCGCAGTTTTAGGTTTTCTGTAAATTATTTTATCAGATTTAACTTTTCTTCAACTTGTTTAATCTTTACATGCCAATAATCTAAACCTTCCTGATTGGTTACTATTTCCTTTTTGTAATTAGAAGAAATACTGCTGAGTTTATGCCAGTTTTTATTTAAATCCCGTTCTCTTTCTTGTTTATTTGTTGGTTCGATTCTAGTGCGCCAAAAGCCCATATTTTCAAGATATCTTTTTTTTATGCCTTCAAAATACTCTACTAATTTTTCTTTTGAATTTGGAATATAGCCGGGCCCACTACAACCGCAGGAGTGAAACGTAATGCCTACAGAAAATAAACTTTTAATATGTTCCCACTTTTTGACATCGTCTTTTTTAGGCGATTCAAAATCTAGTCCCATATTAGCCATAAATTCACCGCATTGCGGACATTTGGCTTCAAAAACCGATGTTTCTCCTTTTTTTACATCAACCATCAATCTTCTTTTAAAGGTCTTTCGACAATTAAAACAAGCATAATGAGGCTTATAAGATGTCATTGCGTATCTGCACATTTTTTTAGTGGTCAGTGGTAAGGTTTTTAGTGGTCAATATTCCGTTTACAGCGCTGAACACTAAGCAACTGAATACTCAACACTTAAAAAAAATCTACTCAATAAGTTTTCTTTCTAAAAAATAACTCACAATCGCTTCTTTCATTAAAATCGATTGTTCTCCTGCTTTTAACGGCGGTAAATTTTCTTTTACTTTATAATGAGGCCAGCCTTCATCGTCAAAATATTCAAATTCATAAAATCCGTATGGTTCTAGTAATCGACAGATTGCAATGTGCATTAAATTCAGTTTTTCGTCTTTTTTGTATTCGCGGTGCACTTTTCCGTATTCTTGAACTCCGATTAAGTAAATTATGGCATCCAAATCTAAGTCTTCGCCTTGCGAAAACTGATTGGAAAGTATATCAACGAGCTTTTCCCATCGCTCTTTTAATTGTGTATCTCTAGACATTTAATTTATGATTTTAGATTGTAGATTTTAGATTGCTGATTTAAAAATCAATTCTGAAGGGGCAGAATGCAATCTGAACTCTAAATTTGATTTGCAAAGATACAGAGTTCAAACTCAATGTACCTAAAAAAAATAAATTCATCGAAAAACAGAACTGCAAAAACCTCTCAACCTTTGTCATTATGAACCTTTGAACCTAAAAAAAGATATATCTTTGCGCCTCATTAAACACCAAATCTAAACATGAGTTTTTTTGATATTATTGTAGCTGCACTTTTGGGTTACAGTTTGTATAAAGGCATTAAAAATGGTCTTTTTGTAGAAGTCGCTTCTTTTATTTCTTTGTTGTTAGGAATTTACCTTGCTATTAAATTTTCTTCATTAATGACAGGATGGATTTCAAAACATGTTTCGTGGAATCCAACTAATATTCAAATTACCGCTTTTATCCTGACGTTTATTCTAGTTGTAATTGGAGTTTATTTTTTAGCCAAAATTTTAACCGGAATTGCCGATTTCGCTATGTTAGGCTGGATGAATAAACTTGGAGGCGGATTTTTCAGGGTTTTAAAAACGATTCTAATATTGAGTATTTTCATTGCTTTATTTGAGAAAATCAATTTCAATAATACTTTCGCTAAAAAAGAAACTTTAGATAATTACATTTTTTATAATCCAGTAAAAAAAGTCGCTGCTTTTGTGTATCCGTCGATTGAAAAATGGTACGAGATTTTTAAAAAGGAACATTCTGAGAAACAAGAAGAAGAAAAAGAACAGACAGAAAAATAATAGTTCGATCATTTAGAATTAAACCCGACAGGTTTTTGAAACATGTCGGGTTTGTTATTAAAAAGCCTCAGCGAGGCGATATATTTATAGAAATTAAACCGTCCGAATGTAAAGAGCTCCAGCGGAGCGAAATATTTGAATTGTAAATATTTTATATGTCGCTCCGCTGGAGCTTTATATTGTAAATATCTATTTTATTCTATAAATATTACGCTTCTCCGAAGCTTATCTTCTTATAATATCAAACATTATTTTTAAAACTTGATTTCTATACTTTCTCCTTTTTTCAAAACAATCTCTTGTTTTTTATCACCAAAAATCAACGTTGTTTTTCCTCCATTTTTAGAAGAAACAATTACTTTTTCAGGTTTTTTATCACTCCAAGTCATTTCAATTTCAAATCCGCCTCTTGCGCAAATGCCGCTTACAGAACCTTCTGACCAAGCGTCTGGTAAAGCAGGCAATAATCTGATTTCGTTTTCGTCTGATTGCACTAACATTTCAGCAACGGCTGCAGCTCCTCCAAAATTACCATCAATTTGAAATGGCGGATGTGCGTCGAATAAATTCGGGTACGTTCCTCCACCTCTTCTTGGTTTTTCTGTTTTCTTTCCGTCAGGATCTACGTAGCGAAGTAATTCACGATACATTTTATAAGCGCGATTCCCGTCCCAAAGTCTCGCCCAAAGATTGATTCGCCAGCCTTTTGACCAGCCTGTGGTTTCGTCGCCTTTTATTTCTAATGTCTTTTTTGAAGCTTCCGCTAGATCTGGAGTTTTTAATGGAGTAATATGATCGCCAGGAAAAAGTCCGAATAAGTGCGATTGATGACGATGTTTTGGGTCATTATCTTCCCAATCAAAATACCATTCCTGCAGATTTCCTTTTTTACCAATTTGATACGGATGCAATTTTGACAACGCTGTTTCCAGTTTTTTTCTGAAATCAGCATCTGTATTCAGCACTTTTGAAGCTTTTATGGTTTTATCAAAACATTCGCGAATCATGGCTAAATCGGCAGTTCCTCCGTATAATGTTGCGCCCACAAAACCATCTGCCAATTTATATTGATTTTCTGGTGAAGTCGAAGGCGATGTAATTAAATTTCCGTTCTTATCGGTAACCATCCAACCTAAACAAAATTCGGCTGCGCCTTTCATCAAAGGATAACCTTCTTTTTTTAAATAAGCTACATCTTGGGTAAAAGTATAATGTTCCCAAATATGCGTACTCAACCACGCCTGCGCCATTGGCCAGCACGCCCACATCGGGTCTTCTTTTCCAAACTGTCCAACCGGATTGGTCATTGCCCAAATATCTGAATTATGAGCAGCAGCCCAACCTTTATCTACACCATAAAAAGTTTTGGCTGTAACTTTTCCTGTAACCGAAAGATTTTTAATGAAACTCAAAAGTGACGAATGCATTTCGGAAAGATTGGTGTTTTCTGCGAGCCAGTAATTTTCTTCCAGATTGATATTCATCGTATAATTACTGCTCCAAGGCGGACTTAAATGCGGATTCCAAAGTCCTTGTAAATTGGCTGGAACACCCAAAGTTCTTGATGAACTTATTAATAAATAACGTCCGAAATTGAAATAGAGAATTTCTAGATTTTTATCTTCTTTTCCGTCAGCATAACGCAATAAACGTTCGTCTGTCGGTAAATCTGGAGCGGTTGTTTTTCCTAAATCTAAATTGACCCGATTGAAGAATTTTTGATAATCGGCAATGTGAGATTCTTTTAGTTTATCGAATGGTTTTGCGTATGCATTGTTCAGATTTTGCAAGGCGATCGATACCTCGTCTAATCCTTCTGATGCCGGATTTTTGTCAAAACCGTTAAAGCTTGTTGCCACAGAAACGTAAATAACCGCTTCAGTTGCATCTGTTAGCGTTAACGATTCTCGAGAACTTGTAATTTTTCCGTCTGTTTTTTTGATTTGGACTAAACCTGTAAATCGTGTTCCTCTTTCTTTTAAGCTCAAATATTTTGGAGAAACATCATACCCTGCGTTTTCATGAATTGGCGCAGAACCTTTTAAAACCAAAATATTGTTTCGCACTTCGACATTTGATTTTAAAAGACTTTTTAGATTGATATCAAAGTTTAAAGCTCCTTTTTGATCGGCTGTCAGTTTGATAATCATAACTTTATCTGGAGCCGATACGAAATATTCTCGCGTATATTTGATACCCGCCATTTCGTAACTAACTTTAGAAATGGCATTTGAAAGATCCAGTTCTCGATGATAATTAACCGCTTTTCCTTTTTCAGAATTATTGATTTCTAATGTTCCTAAAGGCGCATACGATTCGGAGTTTTTTCCCTGAATTTTTTTATTGAGTTCTTCTGCCAGTTTGTAGTTTTCGTTTTGTAAAGCTTCACGAATTGCCGGAATATTTTTGTAAGCTTCCGGACTCATATTGGCATTTACAGGTTCGCCTGACCAAAGCGTAATGTCATTCAAATAAATTTTGTCTGAATTGGCTCCTCCAAAAACCGTTGCTCCCATTTTTCCGTTTCCTAAAACCAAGCTTTCTTCAAAGAATTCTGCAGGTTGTTTATACCACAAAACATTTTTGGATTGTGCCGAAATGTTTGCATAATAAGACGTGAAAAGTAAAATGAGAAATGTTTTTTTAATCATATTTGGTTATATTATCCTAACAGGTTTTAAAAACCTGTTAGGTATTTATTTTTTATCTAAACTAATAAAAAAATCTAGTGATACCTAACAGGTTTTTAAAACCTGTTAGGACATAAAAAACGTTATAAATCAGATGTTCCTACGGAACATTTTTTTGTTATATACATTTTATTCAACGGATTTCATCCGTTGCTACCGATGAAATGTTCCTAGCGGAACATATATCGTTGTGTGTTATCTAGCTCTTTACTAGGGGCTAATCACTAACGCCTAATAACTATTTGCTCACTTTATACTTCTCATTCGCCGTTAGCATTTCCCAATTATCGGTTCTAAATGGCGATGCAGGGAATTTTTCTTTATTGAAAAGATTAATTGCTGTATCATCATCTGCCCAGCCATAATGAACTGCTACGGGATTTTGAACTTTATCGCTTGAAACGATTATTTTGTTGTCTTTAATTATCGCTTTCGCGGAATGAAAAACCTTGTCTGAACCTGCAATTTCGAATCCTTTTAATTCATCGTTATTTGGCGTTGATAATCCGCTGCCGATGTTATCGAAAGTAAGAATAATTTCGTTTCCTTTTATTGTTTGAGATTTATAAGTTGGTCCTCTATGAACTTGTTTTTTGCCATAAAGATTATTCATTGCAATTGCCGCCAAACGTAAACCAATGTCCTGTTTGTTGGTTGGATGAATGTCTTTTGCATTTCCGATATCTGTTGTAACCACCATTCCGGTGTTTGGCAATTTTAAAGTTTCAGATTGTGCTTCGCGAAGTTCTGCCCAACGGCTCCCTTTTTGGCTGTTTCCTCCGAATTCATCGAAAGTTGATAATTGAACAAAATAAAAAGGAAAGTTACCTTGTTTGAATTTTGTTCTCCAATCATTGATCAATAACGGAAATGATTTTTTGTATTCTGCCGCTCTCCAAACATTCGCTTCTCCTTGATACCACAAAACACCTTGCATCGCATAAGGAACCAGCGGATTTACCATTGCATTGTACAATAACGATGGATAACTGTTTGGTGAAACTTCGATTCTCACTTTTATGACATTGAATTTCCAAAGTCCTTCTAATGGTACATTTGAATCTTTAAAATCGATTTTTAGATCTTGCGGATCGCCGTAGATTCCGCCACCGCCGCTGTAATCTGTAATTCTTACTGCGATTACGTTTGTTCCTTCTTTTAAGACATTTGCAGGAATTTTGTAAACTCGCAATTTATCCCAAAGATTATTGGTTCCTACTTCCACGCCATTTACATACGTTTTGTCTTCGTCATCTACTTTTGCTAAATGTAAAACGGCTTCTTTTTTGGCTTGTTCTGCTGTTAAAACAATGGTTTTTCGCATCCAGACAATTCCGTCTATATTGCCAATCTGCTGATTTTCCCAAAGTGATGGCACTTTTATTTCTTGCCAGTTTTTGTCTTGGAAGTTTGGGTTTTTAAATTGATCTTCGTTTTCCATCGAAACATCAAAACCCTGCACTTTTTTCAAGTTGTCTAAAACCGATTTTTTATACGTTTCAAAAATAGCATTGATATCTACAGTTGGGACATCGGAAATCATGGCTTTAAAATCTGGGCTGTTTTCAAAAGCTTCACGGCTTGTCCAAGTTTCAACATTGGTTCCGCCCCAAGAAGTGTTGATGATCCCGATTGGGATTTTTAATTCTGAATATAGTTTTCTAGCAAAATAATAACCGACTGCTGTAAAGTTGCCTACATTTTCTTTGTTGGCCACTTCCCATTTTCCTTGCTTTAAATCGTCTTTTGGAGTACCGCTTAAATCTTGCGCCACACCAAAATGACGAATCATTGGATAATCGGCACTGTTGATTTCTTTTTCCGCATTCATGGTTTTGAAAACCTGAAATTCCATATTCGATTGTCCGCTGCAAATCCAAACTTCTCCCACCAAAACATTTTTGATGGTGATTTTATTTTTTCCGATAATGATTAATTCGAAAGGTCCGCCTGCTTTTTCAGCATTTAAATTTACCGTCCATTTTCCGTTTTTATCAGCTTGCGTTTTCTTAATTTGTTTATTGAAATGAATTTCTACACTTTCATTCGCATCAGCAAAACCCCAAATCGGAATTTGTTTGTCTCTTTGAAGTACCATTCCGTCAGAGAATATTAAAGGCATTCTCACATTAGCATTGGATAAAACACTAATTAACAGAAAAATAAATATTATACTCTTTTTCATTTTTTTAATTTAAATATTTTTTGAATCCTATAAGTGATATAAGTAAATATAAATTATAAACTCAATCTAAACTTAAATTATCTTATATCACTTATATGGTTTTTAACCTCATTTTTACTTTAATCCGTCTATTAATGCGTTTAAAGCTTGTGTATCGAAGACCGTATTATTAGTTCTATTTATGATTCCGAAACCATTATTTCCGGTACTTCCTTCGTCCCAATAAAATGGTAATAATCCGTTTGCTTTTGCTGTTTTGACTACCGTTTTTAAATAATAAGCTCTCGAATTTAAATGTAAAGTTAAAGCGTCTCCTGTCAAAGTTGTTCTTCGGATTGCTCCAAATTCTCCCAATAAAACAGGAATTCCTTTGTCTACAAATTGGGTTTTCATCAATTTGAAATTCTTTTCTAAATCTGCTTCTTCTCCCCAACTTGCATTTCGTTCTGTATCGGTTGAGGAATGAAATCCTGCTCCCCAATAATAGAACATTTTACCCCAAGTTTCGTCTTTAGTTAAACCAGCAAAATTCCACGGAGCATAATAATGTACTTCGACCATCATTCTGCCTGTAACTTTATCTACTGGCAATGTAGTCATTAATTTATTTGTTTTTTCAATGTCTGTTGTTGGTCCCTGAACAACTAAAACACGAGTAGCGTTCTTTCCTCCCGTTGAACGAACGGCATCAATAAAAGTTTGATGATACGAATTTAAAACGGCCATTTGCGCCGCATCTTCAACAGCTGGTTCATTGGCGCTTGCAAAAAGTAAATGTTCGTCAAAACCTCGTAAATGTGTTGCAATTTGTTCCCAAAAAGCTTTTTGTTTGGCATTGTTTTCTACTTTTTTGGCTTCGGTAATATTGTTTTCCAGCCAGCCACCGTCCCAGTGAATGTTTACGACAACATACATATCGTTGTCTACACAATATTGCACTACTTCTTTCACTCGGTTTAACCAATCCACTTTGATTTTTGCTGTTGCATCATTTTCTAAATTCTGATTCCAAGAACACGGAATTCTGATCGCATTGAATCCGTTTGCTTTTACGGCATCAATTAAAGCTTTTGTTACTTTTGGATTTCCCCAAGCGGTTTCGCCTCCGGTTGCTTCCAAAGTATTTCCGATATTCCATCCTAATTTAATTTTAGCTGCCAATTCAACCGCAGAACTTCCCATTCCGGAAGCATCAGCTGCAATTGGATTGGTATTGTAACTTGGATATAAACTTCCTGCGGCCTGAGAAACTGAAATTGTTGCAGACGGCACTTCGGTGCTTGTCAAAGTAATAACAGCATTTCGCAAAGCTGTAGTCGTGTTTTCTAAAGCAGTAATTTTTACTACAGTACTTCCTGAAGTTCCTGTAGTCTGACTTACTTTTATCCAGCTTACAGGATTACTCAATGTCCAAGTAACTCCATTAGAATTAATCGTTACTTCAATTGAATTCTCTTTGCTTTCAAAATCGATTTTACTCGTACTCGCAGTAAGCGTTTTTATACTTACTGGAGCTTCTTCTTTATCTGAACTGCAAGCTAAAACTCCTAAGAAAGCAAAACATAGAATAAGAGACAAGAGGTAGTCTTTGATTGATTTTTTCATTTGGTTTAGTGTAAGTTAAGTGTAAGTTTTTAAAATCAACGCCAGCTTTTAATGGGCTGGCGTTGGTGGTTTGGTTATTTTATAGCAATAACAATTTATTTAACTGTTACTTGAATTTCCTTTTTAATGTCTCTAGAAGAAGTTCCTAACTTAATAGTATATTTTCCTGGCTCAACTGTCCATTTTTTAGCAGCAACATCGTAGTAAGCCAATTCTTTTACTGGTACTTTAATCGTTACTTTTTCTGAACTTCCCGCTTTTACAGCTGCTTTTTTGAAACCTTTTAATTCTTGCGCTGCACGAGTGATTTTAGAATCAGATTTTGAAGTATATAATTGTACTACTTCTTTTCCGTCTACTTTTCCAGTGTTTTTAACGTCAACTGTAACTTCGATTACGTCGTTTTGAGCATACGAATCTTTATTTGCTTTTGCATTATCAAGCGCGAATGTCGTGTATGATAATCCGTAACCGAAAGGATATAATGGCGCTACGTTTTTAGTGTCAAACCAACGGTATCCAATTAAAATTCCTTCAGCATAATTTACCGCTTTGTCTCCAGGGAAACTGTTTGTAGCGTGCGCAGGAGAATCTTTCAATTGTTTAGGCATTGTCCAAGGTAATTTTCCTGACGGATTTACTTTTCCTAAAATAACATCAGCCAAAGCGTTTCCACCTTCAGAACCGTTGAACCAGCTCCAAACTAAAGCAGAAGATTTCTGGCTTACTTCGTTAATATCAAAAGGAGCCCCAGCAATCATTACCACAATCGTTTTAGGGTTTGCAGCTGTTACTTTTCTAATTAATTCTTCTTGTCCGAAAGGCAAGTGCAAATCTCTACGGTCTGAAGCTTCTGTTTCGTAATCACGGTTTGAACCCGCAAAAATGATGGCTACATCTGAATTTTTAGCTGCTTCTACTGCTTCTTGAACTTTTGCAGGATCTAAAGCATCAATTGTAACTGGACCATTAGCCGTAATATTTCCTAAGTTCCCTTTGTTTTTCTCATCGTAACGCTCTAAATATCCTTCAGCATAATTGATTTTGATTGATGAAGGAAGTCTGTTTTTAAGACCTTCAAGAGGTGTAACTTCTCTTTTGGTTTTTACACCCGCTCCAAATCCGCCCAAAGCGTTTTTCTTTGTTGCGTTGTTTCCAATAACGGCAATAGATTTTACTCCGTCTAGTTTTAATGGCAATGCATTGTTTTCGTTTTTCAACAATACAATTGCTTCAGCTGCAATTTTGTAAGCATCTTGGTAATGCGCTTCGGTTGCGATGCTTCCTTTTGCACGTGTTCCTCCTCCCATTGCTTTTACCTGAAACAATGTTCTTAAAATGCGTTTTACGTGAAGATCGATTTCTTTTTCTGAAACTTCTCCCGATTTAACAGCAGCGATTAATTTATCTGCTAAGAAAAATTCATTAAAAGGTTTTGGTGTTCCCATTTCAATATCTAAACCATTTTTCAATGCTTTAGCAGTAGAATGCACCGCAGCCCAGTCAGAAACTACAATACCTTTAAATCCCCATTCATCACGAAGGATTTTATTCAGCATATAATCATTCTCACATAAATATTCGCCTCTGAATTTATTGTAAGCTCCCATTATACTGTATGCTTTTGCTTCTTTAACCGAAGCTTCAAAAGCGGGAAGATAAATTTCGCGAAGTGTACGCTCGTCAATTTGAACATCGACAAAATCACGATTGGTTTCCTGATTGTTTGCTGCGTAATGTTTTACACACGCCATTACGTCTTTTTCTTGTAAACCAACGATCAAAGGCACCGCGATTTTTTTGTTCAAAAATGGGTCTTCAGACATGTATTCGTATGTTCTTCCTCCTAGCGGTGTTCTCACCATATTGATCGCTGGCGAAAGCAACATGTCTTTGTCTCTTGCACGTAATTCTTCTCCTAAACTGGTTCCGAAAGTATGCGCCATTTCTGCGTTCCAAGTTGCTGCTAAAGCACCTCCTGCTGGATAATACGTTGCAAAATCGTTTGTCCATCCTGCTGGAGCCCAATTGTCACGTGAGATTTCTTCACGAACGCCCAACGGACCATCGGCCATTTTTAATTCTGGAATTCCTAAACGTTTTACGCCTGCGTTGGCAAACATACTGTTTCCGTGAAGCATTCCGATTTTTTCTTCTAATGTCATTTGCGAAATCAATTTGTCGATTTCAGCATCATGATCTGTGCTTATTTCTTTTCCAACGTATTCTTCGGTTTGTGCCGAATTTGAAGCTAAAGTTTGGGCATCATTTTTACATGAAGTAAAGAATGCAAAAACTAGAGCTGATGAAAGGAATATCATTTTGTTTTTCATAGATAGTTAGGTGTTTCTTGATTTAAAGATTTTTGATTCCTCACACATCATCTTTAAATACCGTTAATACTATTTTTATGTTTGTGGTTTTCTCTTTATTATTGTTTAATTAAATTCAGCATGACAACATCATTTTCGTTGATTTTGAATTCTCTGCTGAAAGTTCCTTTTCCGTCAATTGTAATTTTTTCTGTCGAAATTGGCGCTCCGTTATTTTTCTCTTTTATGAAATTTACCTGCTGACGTGTTAATTGACTCGGCTTATTCATTGCCAAATAATCTGCATAAGCGTCATTTACTTTATAGCCGACTTTATATATTTCTAAAAGATATTTTCCTTTTTGAATGCCATCAATCTCCACTTTTACTTTTCCTTTTTCTTTTGATGGAAGATCCTGAATGTAATAAGTTTGATTCCAAACCTTATCGCCGGGATGCGTATTCGTAAAATCCCATAACAAAACCTGTACATCGCCTTTTGCATTTTTAGAAGTCCAAGAAGCTCTATCTGAATTTTGAAGTTCTGTTTCTCCTAATTTATTCATTAAATAATAAGAGAAATAAGCTGGTTTTTTAATTCCTTGCGTATTCAATAATCCGAAACCGCCGTGGAAAGGTGTAAATCTTGGTCCTGGTTCTTCAAAAATATCGGTAAAAACCCAATATGACATCGAGTTTGCAGCACTGCCGACTTGCTTGAGTTTTTGCAGAATATAAGCTGCCGAATGATAACTGTCGTGAATCGGATCTGCCGGTGTGTAAGAGGAACTCCATTCTGTATAATGCAATTCTAAATTAGGTTTAGCCGAATTGGTGATCTGCTTACGCGAATTAATAACATCTCCATTTACACTGTTTACATCTGGACTCAAAACTGTTCCAGAAGTTCCGAATTCATCCAAATATCCTTGATTTACACCATAAGTATGTGTCGAAATAAAATCTAATGGCACATTATTTTTAGCGCAAAACTCAATTGTTTCTGGAACCCATCCTGCGCCTGCCGTTGCTGGTCCGCCAACTTTATATGCAGGATTTACAGCTTTTACACCGCGGGCTGCATAATCGTATAATTTAAAATATTCTTGCTGCGTTCCTGTCCAGAAACCTGGTGATAAGTTAGGCTCATTCCAAACTTCAAAGTACCAAGTTTTTACTTCTTCATCTCCGTAACGTTCTTTAAAATGTGCAGTTAGATTTTTAATCAAATCTTCCCATTTTTTATAATCTTTTGGAGGTGTTACGTTTCCTTTCCACCAAAAAATAGTCTCTTTTCCGCTTGCTAACGCATTAGGCATAAAACCTAATTCAACAAAAGGTTTCATTTTCAGACTTACAATGTAATCAAACAGAACGTCTACATATTGATAATTGTATTCTGGATTCCCTTTGTTGTCTTCACGGTAAACGGCCATATCATCTGACAATAAACCATGAAAACGGATGTATTTAAAATCGCATTCTTTTTTAACCAATGCCAATTGCTGCTGCCAGTCGGCTCTCAAACCTTCGTTTGCTCTTCCGGCACCAATGCATTCTTTAAACATGGTGTTTAATTTTCCAGCAGTTTTATTGAAATCTACTTTTATGGTTCGATTTTCAGCATTATTGTTTTGTCCAATGATTTGGATTGAATGAATTAAAACCAAGAGTATTAAAATTCTTTTCATCTGAAAAATGTTTTTTATCCTAACAGGTTTTCAAAACCTGTTAGGTATTTATTTTACCTAATCTAAAAGCTTCTTTAATTGAATATGATATTGATACCTAACAGGTTTTGGAAACCTGTTAGGATACTAAATCTAATAGTTATATTTTTTTAAATCTCACTGCTCCACCGCCAGCTCCGCCTAATTTCAATTGTAATTTATCTGAAGCTTTTACAGTTTTTTTCGAAATTGCTACCGCTTCTGGATTATGCGTTTGATCTGTTCCTTCGGCATCAACATAAATCTGCGCTTCGTAAGTTGCACTTGGATCTAAAAATGATAAAGAAATTTCTACGTTTCTAGGTTTTTCATTGGTCAAGGTTCCTAAATACCAATCGGCACTGTTTCTGTCTTTTCTTACTGTTGTGATGTATTCACCAATTTTTCCTTCTAAGATTTTAGTGTCTTCCCAATCTGTTGGAACATCTTTTAAGAATTGTAAAGCTGGTTTTCCTTCGTAGTTTTCAGGAAGATCTGCCAACATTTGAATTGGAGAATATATCGTTACATACAATGCCAATTGCTGACCAACTGTTCCTTGAATTCTTTTTCCAGGATAACCTTGTTTTACTTCAACATCAAAAATTCCAGGTGTAAAATCCATTGGTCCAGAAAGTAATCTTGTAAACGGAATTATACTTAAATGGTTTGGCGGATTTCCTTCGCTCCAAGCATTATATTCTTGTCCGCGCGCTGCTTCTCTAGAAACCATGTTTGGAAAAGTTCTTCTTTCTCCAGTATCTTTAATTGATTCGTGGTACAAAACGGCTAAATCGTATTGTGCTGCTTTTTCTAAAATGTATCTGAAATAATTTACTCCAAATTGTCCAAAGTGCATTTGTTTCATATTCAATTTAGAGCCTACGTGACCGATTTTCACGGTATGGATTCCAAGTTTTTTGTATAAAGCAAAACCTTCATCAACTTCTTTTAAGTAGTTAATTAAGTTTGAACCTGTTTCGTGGTAACCGATTAATTCGATGTTCTTTTTCTTTCCGTATTCCACTACTTTTTCTAAATCGAAATTGTCAGCGCTTTTCGTGAAACTGAACATGTGCATACGGTTTTCATACCAACCTGGAGTCCAACCTTTATTCCATCCTTCGATCAATAAATGGTTGAAACCTTCTTTTGCTGTAAAATCGATATACGTTTCAGCATTTTTGGTTGTTGCGCCTTGTTTGTCGCTTTCCCAAAAAGTATATTTACCAATGTGCATTCCCCACCAGATTCCTAAATATTTATAAGGTTTGAAATAGCTGTTTGTATTTTTTAATTTGTTTGGTTCGTTTAAGTTTAAAACCAAATAAGAAGTGATCAATTCTCCTGGATTTTCTCCAATTTGAAGTGTTCTCCAAGAAGAAGTAAACGTATCTTTTACACGAACTTTCACACCGTCAGGCCAAGGCACTAAATCCGATTTTAATTCTGTTCCTTTATTGTTAACCAAAGTCATACTTGCAAAATCGATCAAGTTTGCTTCGTGGAAACTTAAAGCTAATCCGCTTTTGCTTTCAATTGTTAACGGAGTTAAAACGGTATCCAAAGTACTTACCGGCGCATCTTTGAAAAGATATTCGTCACGGTTTTCTCTGTTTGCTGGAATCCACCACGCTTTTCCGTCTTCTTTTAAGTTGAAAGTCGTTTTTTCATCCATGATGAAAATACTGTCTTTTACATTTTGTTTAGGATAAACATATCTAAAAGCAACTCCGTCGTCAAAAGCACGGAACTGAATTTGTAATTTTCTTTTGTTGCCTGTTTTTTGCTGTAAATCTACTACCAATTGATTGTAGTGATTTCTAATATTTTTCTTTTCTCCCCAAACTTGTTCCCAAGTTTCGTCAAACGTAGAAGTTTTGGCTCCTTTAATTTCAAAGTTTGAACTTAAATCTTCATTTCCTTTCAAAACAAATCCCATATCAGACGGAGAAATCACTTCGGTTTTTCCGTGAGAAACAGCATATTTTGGAGCGTTTTTTACCAGCTCAAATTTGATGGTATTCTTTCCGTTTGGCGATGCCAACTCGTAAGCGTTTTTCGTTTTTTGACTGTAGCCGATTGTCATTGAAAACAATATGGCTGGGAGAATTAGATAGTTTTTCATGTTTTTTGGTATTATATTTTTCTTGCCACAGATTAAAAGGATTATATGGATTTTAAAACTGTGGCTATATTTTTTAAACACATAGAATCATAGCTTATTAGAAACTTAAAAAAGGCGTTTCACTTGTTTAAACAAACATAGTTTCTATGTGTGAGAAACTAGTTTCTTTCCAACTCCTTTTATTTACAAACAAAAACCTATGTTTCTATGTGTTTAAATATTTTATTTTTTGCCACGAATTACACCAATTATCACCAATTTAATTCGTGGTAATTCGTGTAATTTGTGTTTAACTTTTTTATTTAATCCACTCTGTTTTAAAAGTGGTTTTTCCGTTTAATGGATTTGCAGCTACATCAAAATTGTTTCCAGTTTTGTTCACTTTTATTTCTTGTACCGCATCACCTTCTGGTAAAAATACTTTGGCTGTTGCCGAAGTCGTTTTATCACTTGCATATACTTTTAAAGTCAATTTACTCCAATCCATATCTTTTGTAGACTGCGCTAAACCAATGTGCGGAATTGCAGTTCCGTCTTTAATTAAAACTACGATTGGCACTTCGCCCGCTTTAATTTTATGCCAGCCCGATTGGTACACTTTTTTAGTTTGGTAATCGATCCAAGTTCCTTCTGGAAGATAAACGTCTCTTTCTTCAACTTCTTCAAAAAGTGGTGCAACCAACATACTTGAACCAAATAAATATTGATTATCTACCAACCAAGCTCCCGGATCGTTTGGATATTCTACAAAAAGAGCACGCATCATTGGCAATCCTTTTTGAGAACTTTCTTTTGCTTGAGCGTAGATATATGGCATTAATTCGTAACGCATATTATCTGCTTTTCTAAATCCTTCTAAGAAATCTTTGCTGTACAACCAAGGTTCACGAGGCGGTTCTCCGTGGCTTCTTACGTGTGAAGTCAGCATTCCGAATGGTGTCCATCTTCTATAAATATTTTCAGGAGATTTTGTAGCAAATCCTCCAACATCATGACTCCAAAAACTGAATCCGCTAAGACCTAAAGAAAGTCCGCCACGTAATTCTGCCGACATCGCTCCGTTGGTAGTTTCAGAATCTCCTCCCCAATGTAATGGATAACGTTGTGATCCTGCCCAAGTACTTCTAGCCCAGATTAAAGTGTATCCTTTTTCTTTTTGAGTGATTTCTGCAACTGCTTTATTGTAACGAAGAGGGTATAAATTATGCTCATAGAAACCTGTTCTTCCAGAATGATAAATTCCGTCTGGCGGAGCTGCTTCTCCAAAATCTACTTTGAAAACCGCAACGCCTTCATCAAATAACTTTTTCAATTTTCCTTGATACCATGTTACTGTTTCCGGATTTGAGAAATCTAAAACAGCATCTTCGTACGGAAGATTTCCTTTTCTGTCTCTTACCGCTAAGTTTTTATCCATAATTTCTGGAAACAACGTATTCTTTGGCGTGAAATAAGGCAACTGCCAAAGACAAACTTGGAAACCGTCTTTCTTTAAATCAGACATCATTTTTGTCGCGTCTGGGAAACGAGATTTTGCAAACTCGTAGTTGTTTCTCCAATCTACATCAAACCATCCTGTATCAAAGTGAATTACGTCTGTTGGGATTTTATATTTACGTAAATCTCTTGCTACTTCTCTTCCTTCTTTTTCAGAGAAATAAGTAATTCTACTCATCCAAAAACCGAAAGACCAAAGTGGCGGCATAGCAGCTTTTCCAGTCAAATTGGTGTATTGGTCTAAAATATCTTTTGGTTCTCCGATGAAGAAAAACAAATCGGCTTCGTCGTCTCCAATGTACATTTCGTTGGCACTTGAAAAGTATTTACCAAAGTCAACTGTAATTGGTGTTGAATGGTGCATGAAAACTCCGTAACCACGGCTGCTCATGTAAAACGGAATTGGTTTGTACATGGTCTCATTTTGGATTCCGTTTGCATCATCGGTCCATAAAACTACTTTTGAACCGCGTTTGTTGAATTGCGTGAATGATTCTCCACAACCAAATATTTTTTCGTCTGGTTCTAAACTAAAAGCCGCGCCCATACTTCTAGAATAATCGCTGTTTCTGCGAACGTAAGAAAACGGAAGTGTCGGCGTGTATGTGTTTTTAAAATCAGTATCGTGAAGCGTACTTGTCAGTAATTTTCCTTTTTCATCGTAGATTTTTACGTGCCAAGGTTTTGTCAAAATTTCAACTTTCCCGTGTTTGCTTGTATAACTGTGACCGCCTTCAATTTTAGCATATTTCCATAATTCTGGGTGATTTGGCGCAACGCCGTCAACCAACATTAGAGATTCTTTTTGCGGATGAAATTGCGGTCCTGAAGTGGTTTTGATTCTAACTGTTCGATCTGAAACAAACTGAATTTCGAATGGCAAAACAGGGGATTCTGCATATTCTGTTGTTGGAAATTCGTTTGCTTTTTCCACATCTGGTTTCATCATCATGTTGTTGAAAGCCTGACGCGTTTTATAATTGTATCTCAAATATTTGATCGTTCCTTTTCCCGTTGCAGGATCAAAAGAAGCCAATTCGTCTGCGAAATAAAAAGTATTCAGATAGTTCTGAAAATCTTTACTTATATCTATTGGAGCATTTAATACATCTGCATTTTGGATTTGAGCATTAGCATTTGGAACTGCCAAAAATCCAAACATAAGAGCAGAAAATAATGCGGTTAGTTTTGAGTTTTTCATTGGTTAATAATCTAGATGTTAGTTCTCCTGCAAGGTTTCCAAAACCTTGTAGGTTTATATTTTTTTATTCGAAACTTATAATTTATACCTACAAGGTTTTGAAAACCTTGCAGGAGCGTAACGTATTATTCTGTTGTAATTACAATTGTGGATTGTTTTAATCCATTTGCTTTAGCGGTTAATTCCAATCTTCCTGATTTATCTCCAGATTGTACAATAACCAAGCATTTTCCAGCCAAAGCCGTATGTTTATTTCCTTTATACGATTCGTGGCTAACTGGATCTCCGCTACAAACCCCAACGATTTTTCCATTTCCTTTTAAAGAGAAATTAATTTCGTTATTCGCATTTGGCGCAATCGTTCCTTTATCATCTAAAATATCAACTGTAATAAATGACAAATCGTTTTTGTCTGCTTTAATGGTACTTCTGTCCGCAGTCAGTTTTAATTGAGAAGGATTTCCAGCGGTTTTAATTTCTTTTTCTAAAACTACTTTTCCGTCTTTACGAGAAATGGCTTTTAAAGTTCCCGCTTCAAAAGGAATTCTCCACATTACGTGCAGATCATCTCCTTTTTTGCTTCTTTTTCCGACCGATTTTCCGTTTACAAAAAGTTCAACCTCATCGGCTTTATTGTAATATGCCCAAACGTCTACAGTTTGCCCTGCTTTCCAGTTCCAATGTGGGAAAATGTGAAGAACGGTTTTGTCTGTCCATTCGCTTTGGTACATATAATACACGTCTTTCGGGAAACCGGCTAAATCAACAATTCCGAAATACGAACTTACCGATGGCCATTCGTATGGAGTTGGTTCTCCGATGTAATCGAAGCCTGTCCAAACGTACATTCCTGCCAAGAAATCATGTTTTTTAATGATTTTCCAAGTCGCTTCATGCGTTGAGCCCCAAGGTGTCTGAACCTGATCGTAAGCCGAAACGGTATTTCCTGGATTTCCTTCTGTAAATTTAAGATCCCATCTTACTGGCCATTTTTTGATAGTGTCTGAAACGGCATCATAATATCCTCTTGTCTGTAAACCTGAAGTGGTTTCAGTTGCAATGAAAGGAGTATTTGGGAAATTCTTCAGATGATGTTCGAATGTTTGATGCGCATAATTGTATCCAATTAAATCTAAAACTCCAGATCCTGCAAGCGGATTAATCGATACCTCTTTTTTCTCAAATTGTAAAGTCACGGCATCAATATTCATATTTACAGGCGGATTCATTCCTGCAGTCAACGGACGTGTTTTGTCATATTGACGTGTAATTGCGGCCAATTCTTTCGCAATTTCAACACCTGTTTCACTCCATTGTTCCGGAATTTCATTTCCGATACTCCACATAAAAATACTCGCATGATTTCGGTCGCGCAACAATTGATCGATTAGATCTTGTTTGTGCCATTTGTCCCAATCGTTTCCGTAATCGTATTTGGTTTTGGTTTGTTTCCACATATCAAAAGCTTCATCCATAACAATGAAACCCATTTTGTCGCAAAGTTGTAAAAGTTCTGGAGCAGGTGGATTGTGAGAAGTTCTGATTCCGTTTACGCCCATTTCTTTCAAAATCTCCAACTGACGTTCGATTGCACGTGTGTTGATTGCAGAACCAAGCGGACCTAAATCATGATGCATACAAACTCCTTTTATTTTGACTTGTTTTCCATTCAAAATAAAACCTTTGTTCAAATCGAATTTGAAATCTCTAATTCCGAAAGTGGTTTTGTATTGATCGATGATTTTATCGTCAAGCGAAATTTCGGTAACTGCTGTGTACAATTCTGGGTTTTCATCTGACCATAAAATCGGGTTTTCAACTTCTGCCGATTGATTCAGCGTTTGGTTTTCGCTGGCATTGATTGTTATATCTTGAGTAACTGATGTTACTTTTTTGTCTTCTTTAAAAATAGTGGTGGTTACCGTTGCTTTTTTACTTGCTGCATATTGATTTTTAATTGTCGTTTCAATATTTACAGAAGCTTTTTCGGCTGTAACTTTTGGAGTTGTAATATACGTTCCCCATTGTCCCACATGAAGTTTATCTGTGGTTTCGATCCAGACATTTCTAAAAATTCCTGAACCCGAATACCAGCGTGAATTGGGTTGTTTTGAATTGTCAACCTTAACAATTATTTCGTTGTTTTTGTCTCCGTAATTTAAATAAGGTGACATGTTATATTGAAAACCAATATATCCGTTTGGTCGTTTTCCTAAATAATGACCGTTTATCCAGACTTCGCTGTTTCTGTAAACACCGTCAAAAGTAATTGAAGTGATTTTTGTGCTGTCTTCTGCAGCTACTTTGAATGTTTTTTTGTACCAGCCTAAACCTCCATTTAGAGATCCTCCGCCATAACCGCCAGGACTTTTTTCATCAAATTTTCCTTCGATGCTCCAATCGTGAGGAACGTCTAAAGTTCTCCATTTTGTCGAAGTTCCAATAGTGTCTTTATCAGCAATACTGTCATTAAGATGAAAACTCCAATCTGCATTAAAAGAAACTTTTCGGTTTACAAATGCATCTTCTTTTTTTGCACAAGAATTCAAGAAAAGAACTCCGGCTGCAACTGCCCATAAACTTATGTTTTTTATGTTTTTTATAATATGCATGGGTACTTTTTTGTTTTTTGGAATTTGAAGATAGAAATAAAAATCGATTTCATTTATTCCTACCCAAAATAATTTAAGTCTCAGTCTTAAAGCACATTATAAATGTATTTAAAACTGAGACTTCAAAACTAACTAACTTACGATTTTGGAACTAAATGATAGATCAAATAATCATTATCTGCTCTAATAGCTATAAAACATAAACTTTTATCAGTAAGTTCAACAATTTTTACATTGGTAAAACTAAATGATGGACTAAAGTAACTTGGTTCATTTGGATGAAGCATTTCTGTTCCTCCGTTAAACGAAATTCTATCATTTGTTTCGCCAGCTGTAAGACTAAAATTGAATGTTCCTACTTTGGTTGTTTTTTGTGTATTTCCTAAAGCTGGGTTGGTTTGTGTTACCGAAACATTATAACCTCCATTAAGATCAAATGTAATTTCTCCCCAATCTTTATTTTCTAAACCTGCCCAAGAAATATCAGATAGATTTGGCCACCAACCTGGAGGACTTACTTCTCTGTTAATATAACCTGGATTATTTCCGATGAATTCCAATGGAGCAGTCATATACAAAACCCAAGTTTTTCCAGCTTGTCCGTTGGTCAATTTTTCCCATCTTGGATCACTAAAGAAAGCATCATCATTCTCTGGAACTTCTACCGTTACTGGTGCCGCTTCTACAGATCCGCCTCTAACAAATGCTGTATAGTAAATAGTATACTTTCCTGCAAAAGGGAAATTTACTTTATCGTCACTTTTGTTAGAATGCCCAAGTTCATTTCCGTTTCCATCAACATATCTCCAAAATGGAATTACAGTTGGATCATCATTCTTTAAAACTACTTCATTCTTTTTTGCTGCATTTTGAGTTATCGAGAACTCAAGTGTTTCTGGCGTAAGCGTTACTGCTGGAAGGCTTTCACGATCCTCAGTTGCTTCACAAGAAAATAAAAACGAACTGATAGTTACAGCCGCTAATATTATATATAATATACGTTTCATAATCAATTTGTTTAAATGTTAATTCCAACCTGGATTTTGTTGAATAGTACCATTTGAAAGTACTATCTGCGACTGTGGCAATGCAAACCAACCAAGAGTTTCTGGTCTAAAAGTAACTGCAAACTGAGAATCTCCAGCCGTGTTATCGATAGCAGCTTTCATTGCTGGCATACCTTGTCTGATTAAATCAAAATAACGTAATCCTTCTAATGCCAATTCTAGACGACGCTCTTCCATAATAACTGCTTTAGTTACAGGAATTCTATGCGTAGTACTCTTGAAAGCACGGTCACGAACTCGGTCTAAATCTGCTTGTGCTAAAGCTGCATTTCCTTCCAAATTTAATTCGGCAGCCATTAATAAAACATCTGCAAAACGAATGATTGCATAATCCTGATAGTTATCAATTTGGAAGTTTCCTCCATTTGCTTCAACAACTGCTGTTCCTGCTGCGTTTGTAATTGGGCAGTATTTTTTCCAAGAATATCCTGTGTATTGACGTTGTTCTCTAGCCTGTGGATCAAAATTTAAACCTTCACCAACATAATCAATAAATGATGCTGCTTTTCTACTATCGCCAGATTCGTATGCTTGAACCAATTTTGGATTCACTGTTGCTCCTCCCCATCCTGTTGCATATTTTCCAATTGAGCCTCCACGAGGTGCAATGTTTACTTGAAAACGGTTTCCTTCGTGAAGATCCCAATTTCCTTTTCCTGAACCGTTAAAACGCACAGCCCAAACCATTTCTGTATTATCTTCTCCAGCAAAGTTTTCGAAAGAAGCGGCTAACCAAAGATTAGCAAAATCGGCAACTAGTCCGTGACCACTGTTATTTACAGCATCATTGATATACGTTACAGCTTGTGCTTTGGTAACTACACCCGCTAAATCTGTTTTGCTATAAGCTCCTGTGTAAAACAAAAATGTTCTAGCCAAATACGCTTCTGCTGCCCATTTTGTAATACGTCCGTAGTTTGCATTTCCTGCTTGTGAGTAATTTTCAGGACCTAAGTTGTCTGCTGCAAATTTTAAATCGTTTGCAATTAAAGCATAAGTAACTTCTGGAGCTTGTCTTGGCAATTCAAATTCGCTTGTGGTTACGGTATGGTCTAGCGGAACAATATCTCCAAACATTTTTGCCGCTTGGAAATGAAAGTGCGCTCTTAAGAAACGAGCTTCTGCTTCGTAACGTGTTTTCAAAGCGGTATTAGATCCCCAGTTAACTTTGTCTAAGTTCTCTAATAAAACGTTAGCTCTGTAAATACCAAGATAAGAGTTTGTCCATGTTAGGGCGTTCATATCTTTATCTGTAGTATATTGAAAGCGGTCCCACTGCAAATCTACCGTTGGATCTGCAATACCAAATCCTCCAAAACAGTTGTCAGATACCTGCTCACTTACGATCAATTGTGTACCGTAAGCTTCTCTCTGTAATACATCATAAACTGCCACTAAACCTTCAAAAGCATCAGATGGAGTTTTATAGAAATTCTCCGTTACTTTATCTGTATATGGTTCGTTTTCTAAAAAATCTTCCGAGCAAGAGCCTAAAACAAGTAAGCTTGAAAGAGCAAATAATTTTATATATGTTTTCATCGTTTTCAAAAATTAAAAGTTAACATTCAGACCCATCAAATAGGTTCTTGGCTGAGGATAATATCCAACATCAATACCTTTAGCCCAAGACTGATTTACGTTTCCGAAACCAATTTCTGGATCCATTCCTTTGTACTTTGTGAATGTATAAATGTTATTTCCTGCAACATACAATCTGAATTTACTGAAGAAACTAAGTTTTGTTGTCAGCTTTGTTAAATCACATCCGATTGTAGCATTTTTAATTCTGAAGAAATCTGAGTCCTGAATATACAAATCAGAGAATTTAGTATAGTTACCATTATCATCTGTTCCGTAGGTAACTCTTGGAATTCTGTTAGAAGTTCCTTCAGTTGTCCATCTTCCTAACACCTCTGTGGTGTTGTTTGTGTAAGCACGAGTATAATCGTGAATTCCAAAAACATTTTGTCCGCCAGCGATACCGTAAGTATTAATAGAGAAATCAAAAGCTTTGTATGATAATTCTAAATTCACACCATAGTTAATATCTGGATTTGGATCACCAATTTGAGTTTTATCGTTTGCATCGATTTTTCCGTCACCGTTTAAATCTACGAAACGAACATCTCCTGGCTGTGCATTTGGCTGAACACCTGCTGCAACTTCAGTAGCATTTTGGAAAATTCCGTCTGTTTTTAATCCGTAGAAATAACCCATTGGTCTTCCAACCTCAACACGGTTCATTTCGTCTAGACCTTGGAATAAAACGTTTGATTCTCCGTGAATGATTCCTTCATTATTAGCAATTTTCAACACTTCGTTTTGGTTACGAGAAAGGTTTGCATTGATAGCAAAATTCCAGTCTTTTCCAAAACGTGTACGGTAAGATAAACCAATTTCAAAACCTTTATTGCTTACGTCTCCACCATTAATGTAAGGTGCAGTTGCTCCAGCATAAGTTGGGATAGATGCCAATACTAACCAATCTTTGGTTTTCTTGTCATAGTAATCAAAAGTTAAAGTAAAGTTGTTGAACAAAGTAGCATCAAAACCTAAATCTAACTGCTCAGAAGTTTCCCATTTTAAGTTACGGTTTGCTAATTGGTCAGGGCTTGAACCTACTAAGAGAGTTTCGTCACCAGTTCCGAAATGATATGTTTTGTCCGTAGAATTTACAGTTGACATATAAGCAAATCTTCTAGCAAATTGATCGTTACCATTTTGTCCCCAGCTTGCTCTTAATTTGAACGTATTTAAAACTTTGTTTTCTTTGAAGAAAGCTTCTTTATCTAAATTCCATCCTGCAGAGAACGATGGAAAAATAGCATATTTGTTATTTGGACCAAATTCTGATGAACCGTCACGACGAACTGTTGCAGAGAATAAGTATTTATTGTTGTAATCATACAATAAACGTCCGAAGTAAGATTGAATCGCATAATCTTTACGATTTCCTTTTACCACATTTGATGTAGGATCTTTTGCATTATCTAAATAAGCATGCTCGAAATCATCAAAAATTAAGTTTCTTCCTTGCCCTTCCATATAATCAGAAGTATTCTTTTTAGCAGAAGTACCCACTAACACATCAAAATTATGAGAATCGGCAATGTTGAATTTGTATTGAAGTGTGTTTTCAAAAATCCATCCTAACGATTTTGTCGCGCTTTGAGTTACGCTAGAAACTGTATTATTATCATTTGAAGAAAGCGAATAAACTGGTCTGAAAGAACGGTAATTGCTATCTGTCATATCAACACCATAACTAGTTCTGAAAGTAAAGTTTTTTGCAAATTTTAATTCCGCAAAAATGTTACCTACATAACGATTTGTTTTAGTCTGATTAAAGTTGTTATAGTATAAAGATCCAACTGGATTGCTGATATCTTGAGAAATAATAGAACGTGCAAAATCTCCATTTTCGTCATAAGCCTGATCAATTGGAGCAGCATTTAAGAAAGATCTAATTGCATTGCTGTAGATACCATCATCTGCAACCCCACTAGATTTGATGTTTGATAAAGTGAAGTTTTCACCAATTTTCAAATATCCTTTAATAACTTCAGAAGTCGAGTTTACTGAAAAAGTAACACGATCGTATTGAGATTGGTTAGTAGATCCTCCAATCATACCTTCTTGTCCGTAGTAAGATAAACCAGTTGCAATGGTAGATTTTTCATCACCTCCTGTAATCAAAAGAGAGTGATTCTGTTTCATTGCACCTTCGTTGAATAAATCTTTCTGCCAGTCATGGTCTGGAAATGCAGCAATTTGCTCTTTAGTATATAAAGGCGCATATCCAGAGTTTACACGAGCCTCATTCATTATTGTTGTATACTCTTGTGTATTCATCAAATCCAGTTTTTTAGCAATCTGCTGAAAACCTGTATAAGAGCTAAAAGACACATTCATTTTACCATCTTTTCCTTTTTTAGTAGTAACCAAGATAACTCCGTTTGCCGCTCTTGCTCCGTAGATAGAAGCTGCAGAAGCATCTTTTAAAACGTCAACCCTTTCAATTACCGAAGGATCAAGGTATCCAATTCCATTATCCACTACTACACCATCAACCACATAAAGCGGATCACTGTTTCCTGCTGTACCTGCTCCACGAATATTTACCACCATATTCGCACCTGGCTGTCCAGAAGATGAAGTTACCGAAACCCCAGAAGCTTGACCTTGTAAAGCATTTACAACATCAAGACTCGCAACCTGCTGAATGTCTTTTCCAGACACCAAAGAAGTTGCCGCAGTATTTACTTTCTTCTTTTGAGTACCGTAACCGATGACTACAATTTCTTTAAGTTCTGAAGTTTCTGGATTCAAAACGACATTGATAACTTTTTGAGTTCCAACCGTGATATTCTGCGATTTGAAACCTACAAAAGTGATTACCAAAACATCTCCTGTTTTAGCCTCCACTTTATATTTTCCATCAAAATCGGTAACAGTACTCGATTTTGTTCCCTGTACTTGTACAGTTGCTCCTGGAACTCCAAATCCGTCTTCGGAAGAGGTAATTGTCCCACTTACAGTTTTGGATTCTTGAGCAAATCCAAACTGCATCATAAATACGCTAAGCAGCACCGCCATAAAATATGGAAGCTTTGTTGTTTTAATACAATTTTTGCTTTTCATAATAAGAATTGATTAAGTTTAAGTTATAGTTAGTGTTTCTTACCCTAAGAGAAATCTGGAAAACTTCCCAAGCAGGTCATGTCAAAAATGAGGGCCTGAATCTCATTTCCAACATTTAGTACTTGCTGACTATAAACAACTTTAAAATCGATTCTTTGGGCAAAATCTGATGATGGTAATCTCATCAAAAAGCGATTTAAATCAATTTCTAAAAAAAACATTTGTGGTAAGTTTAAGTTAAGTGTAGTTTTGTTCTTTTTTACTTATAGTCAATTTGAATTTATCTTATGGTAAATTTGACTACAAGTGTAAAACAAATTTTCTATATTAACAAAATATTAGGGTTATTTTTTTTCGATTCTGATTAATACCAATCCATTTTTATTAATGTTGTAAAATATGAACAAGAATTGAAATAAAAAATATAAAAAAATCAACGTTTTATAAAATTGACAATCAGTCGTTTAAGAATTAATTTAAAAAGAGCCCTTTTTTAGCACATTTTTAAATGACTGATTATCAAAATTTTGTTTCGTTAAAAAAAATATAAGGCTTTCAAAAAGGTTAATAATGATTTTATTTATTTAATTTGTCAAAATTTATCTCATATATGGTTGAAAATGTAGACGACAAAACTGCTTTAAAAAATGAAAACAGTGCGATGAATGCCATCACAATTGACTGTGTCATTTTTGGATTTGACAAAGGCAGTCTTGAAGTACTTTTGGTACAACACGCCGAAGGTATCAGTAAGGGGAAATGGGGACTTCCAGGTGGATGGATTTATAAAAAAGAAAGCACAGACAGTGCCGCTCATCGGTTATTGAATGAGCTTACGGGTCTTGACAATATTTACCTAGAACAGTTGAAAGCATTTGGAGATCCAGATCGTTTTCCGTTGCGACGCGTTATTACGATTGGATATTATGCTCTTGTAAAAAGAGAAGATTATAACATTAAAGCAGGTTTTACGGCTTCAGATGCTAAATGGTATAAAATCAATGAAATTCCAGATTTGATTTACGACCACAACGAAATTCTGGATTACAGCATAAAACATCTTAGAAATAAAGTGCGTCAGACACCCATTGGTTTTAATCTATTGCCCGAAAAATTCACTTTATTACAATTGATGCATTTGTATGGAGAAATTTTAGGAATCGAAATGGACAAACCCAACTTTAGAAGAAAAATTCTTCACATGAAACTCCTGGTTGCATTAGACGAAAAACAGCAGGATGTATCGCACAGAGCGGCTCAACTGTACAAGTTTGATCCAGAAATCTATGAAAAACTAACTGAAAAAGGATTCAAT
Source organism: Flavobacterium tyrosinilyticum (assembly GCF_023656565.1). Taxonomy (GTDB): domain Bacteria; phylum Bacteroidota; class Bacteroidia; order Flavobacteriales; family Flavobacteriaceae; genus Flavobacterium; species Flavobacterium tyrosinilyticum. The sequence goes on along the minus strand of NZ_JAMOKG010000001.1, from coordinate 1,459,324 downwards.
TTTGAGTTCTAATTTTCAATACACAAAATAACACGACAACAACAAATTGGCTGAAATAACTACTAACCAACACAAACCAGCAGTAGACGGAATCACGATTGACTGTGTTTTCTTCGGATTCAACAAAGAAAGTCTCGAAGTGCTTTTGGTACAGCATGCCGAAGGAGAAAGTAAAGGCAAATGGGGACTTCTTGGCGGATGGCTTCAAATAGACGAAAGTGCAGACAATGCTGCCCAACGAATTTTACAAGAACTTACGGGTCTTGAAAACATCTATTTGGAACAATTAAAAGCCTTTACAAATCCGCAGCGTGTTCTGGAAAGACGTGTGGTAACCATTGGTTATTATACTTTGGTCAATAGAGAAGATTATAATATTAAGGCCAGTTTAAAGGTTTTCGAAGCAAAGTGGTTCAAGATAAACGAAATTCCAGATTTGATTTTTGACCATAACGAAATTCTTGATTTCAGTTTATTGCAATTACGCAATAGAGTTCGTCAGGCTCCAATTGGTTTTAACCTTCTTCCAGAAAAATTTACGCTATTGCAATTAATGCATTTGTACGAAGAAATTTTGGGAATCGAATTGGATAAATCTAATTTTAGACGAAAAGTGCTTCACATGAAACTGCTGACAGCATTGGATGAAAAGCAAAAAGATGTTTCGCACAGAGCGGCCAAACTTTATAAATTTGACCCCGAAATGTATAAGAAATTAACAGAAAAAGGATTCAATTTTGAATTTTAATATCATTTTTGATTCTTTCCAATCAACTATCCAACATCAAGATTCCAGAATCCAAAACTTTGCGCTATCTTTGCGCCTTAATAACATGCTTTAAAGCAATTGCTTTAGGCTGTTTTACACCCAAAAAATACTAAAACTCGTTATAGAGAACTGATATATAAAATGAAGAAGATACGTAACTTTTGCATTATTGCACACATTGACCACGGTAAAAGTACATTGGCGGACAGATTACTAGGCGCAACACAAACCGTTACAGCTCGTGAAGAAAAAGCACAATTGCTTGACAACATGGATCTGGAGCGCGAGCGTGGAATTACCATTAAGAGTCATGCCATCCAAATGGAATACAAATACAAGGGTGAAGAATATATCTTAAACTTAATTGATACTCCTGGGCACGTTGACTTTTCATACGAAGTTTCAAGATCAATCGCTGCCTGCGAAGGTGCGCTGTTGATTGTTGATGCTGCTCAAAGTATTCAAGCACAAACGATTTCAAACTTATACTTAGCTCTTGAAAACGACTTAGAAATTATCCCAGTTTTAAACAAAGTCGATTTGCCAAGTGCAAATCCAGAGGAAGTTAGTGATGATATTATCGATTTATTAGGATGTAAATTAGAAGATATTATTCACGCATCTGGAAAAACTGGTTTTGGTGTTGAGAACATTCTTGCCGCTATTATCGAAAAAATTCCAGCTCCAAAAGGAAATCCAGAAGAACCATTACAAGCTTTAATTTTTGACTCGGTTTACAATCCGTTCCGCGGAATTGAGGTAATCTTTAGAGTTGTAAATGGTGAAATCAAAAAAGGCCAGAAAATTAAATTCATGGCTACAGACAACGAATATTTTGCTGACGAAATTGGAACTTTAAAATTAAATCAGGTTCCTAAAAACGTAGTTTCCGCTGGAGATGTTGGTTACTTGATTTCAGGAATTAAAGAAGCTCGTGAAGTAAAAGTTGGTGATACCATTACAGATGCAAAAGTACCAACTACCAATATGATTACTGGTTTTGAGGATGTAAAACCAATGGTATTTGCTGGTATTTATCCTGTTGATACAGAAGATTACGAAGATTTACGTTCTTCAATGGAAAAATTACAATTGAATGACGCTTCATTAGTTTTTACTCCTGAAAGTTCTGCGGCATTAGGATTTGGTTTCCGTTGCGGATTCTTAGGAATGCTTCACATGGAAATTATCCAGGAACGTTTAGAGCGCGAGTTCGACATGACGGTTATTACAACAGTTCCTAACGTTTCGTATTTGGCTTACACCAAAAAACATCCTGAAACAGCGTTAATTGTAAACAATCCTTCAGATTTACCAGAGCCTTCAAAACTGGATAGAGTTGAAGAGCCATATATTAAAGCTACTATCATTACAAAATCTGATTTTGTTGGAAACGTAATGAGTTTATGTATCGAAAAACGTGGTTTAATTACCAACCAAACTTATTTAACAACAGAACGTGTTGAATTGAACTTTGACATGCCTTTGGCTGAAATTGTATTCGATTTTTACGATCGTTTAAAAACGGTTTCTAAAGGTTATGCCTCTTTCGATTATTCTCCTATCGGAATGAGAACTTCGAAATTAGTTAAATTGGACGTTCTTTTGAATGCTCAAACAGTTGATGCACTTTCTGCATTGATTCACGAAGACAACGCTTACAACATCGGTAAAAAAATGACCGAGAAATTACGTGAATTAATCCCAAGACAGCAATTCGACATTCCGATTCAGGCTGCAATTGGGGCAAAAATTATCGCTCGTGAAACGATTAAAGCACTTCGTAAAGACGTTACCGCAAAATGTTACGGTGGAGATATTTCGCGTAAGCGTAAACTGCTTGAAAAACAGAAAAAAGGTAAAAAACGTATGCGTCAAGTAGGAAACGTTGAGATTCCGCAAGAAGCATTTATGGCTGTTTTGAAATTGAATGACTAGTTCTTTTTTGATAAAAGAGTAAAGAAATAAGATAATAGACTAACCCGATGACGAAAGTTATCGGGTTTTTTGTTTCAGATTACGTTTTTTAAATTCAAATTAAAACAAGTAAAAACTTACTAATTTATGTAAATATTAACCTAATAAATTGTTTTTTAACGCTTTCAACTAAACTTAAGGTTTTTTAAAAACAGTAAATGTATTTTTAATCTTACAAACAATTAAATTTTTTAAGATTATGAAAACTAAATTATCAGTTATTTTAGCCCTTTTTACCTTTTGTTTTGCAAACGCACAAGAAGATCAAGCTGAAGCTGAAATGAATTCTGCAAAAGGTGTGACTTTTCAACAAGGAGATATGTTTCTTGAAGGTTCTATTAAAATTAGTACAGGCGGTGACGCAGATTACTATGGCTTTAGTCCAAAGTTTGGCTATTTGTTAAATGATAAATTTGCAGTTGGAGCCAAATTAAATTACTCAAGTAATAAAGTAGAAACTACTCAGATAGAAACTAATGTTTTTGGAGTTGGCGCTTTTGCTCGTTATTATTTCTTGGAGTTAGACAAAAAACGTTTTAAAACTTATGCTGAAGTTGGTTTGGGTTATGGAAGAAACAAAACTGAAGCTCCTCTAGTTGGCAGCGATACAGACAATAGCTTAACAGCTGACATCAATGTTGGATTAAATTATTTTGTGACTAAAAATATTGCAGTAACTTTTGTTCTAGCAAATGTTTTGGCTTACAATAGCGTATCTCCAGAAAATGGTCCATCGTCTGATACTTTTCAATTAAACATCAACTTATTTGAAAACATTTTCAATCAACCTCAATTTGGAGTTTTGTATAGATTTTAATTTTTTTTTTGCGATTTAACGATCGAAAAGCTGTTTCAATTTGGAACAGCTTTTTTTTATTTGTCAAAGAATTCTATTAATTCTTGAATTTTCTTAGGACAGAAGTGTTCCGCATATTCCTAATCCAACAATCAGATATAGAGCTCCAATAATAAAACAAACCTTTGCTCCATTGGGACTATTTTTCTTAACTGCAAAACCAATGATCGTCATTAAAATTGGTGGGCCAACCATTATCGCTACAAAAATTGCGACCAAACCACTTAAATTACCTACTTCTAGCGCTGTCATATTCTTATATGTTAGTTCTTAATTCTTCTAATCTATTTACTTTATCATCTCTGTAAAACAAATTCATGGTTTCAAAAGGAATTATTTTATTATCCTTATTGACAATATGTACGCATGATTTTTTTATTGCTCTAACATCAAAATTATAGGCATCAATAAACTGCATAATAATAATTCTAAACAGATTGTCATATCCTAATTCTGGTGCATCAATATTAGGAAGACAGCATAATATCGATTTCAAGTTTTCTTGCGCTACTTCTACAGAATTTCCTGTGCTAAACAAATCTATCATTTTACCCCGAAGCACTTCGTCCTGCTCATAAATAATGGTGTTTTTACTATTATCCAATAAATCATTTGGATTAATATATCGCGTTAACGGGAAAACTTCGTCTCCTAACTTCAACGCATAACCCATTACCAAAGCGTCAGGATTGCAGGGAACTGGAAGTAAATCATCTGAATTGAAAACTGTGGTTTGCTCCAGAATTTTTCTTCTAACTTCTGTTAATGTCATGCGATCTGTTTCTAGGTTAAAGTTCTCCAATCTACCCGCTATTTGAGTCGGCTGAAATGTAACGCCTCTAACGCATTTTTGCTTTAGCGCAAACTCAACGATTTTACCTATTTCATGATCATTTAATCCTTTTTGAAGCGTAACAACCAAAGTGGTAGATAAATTAACTTCATTTAGATTTTCTAAAGCCTGTTTTCTTATTTCGCTTAAATCGGCTCCACGCAATTCTTGCAATACACTATCTTCAAAAGAATCAAACTGAAGATAGATTTCAAAATCTGGAGCATAGCTTTTTAGCCTCTGAACGAATTCTTTGTCTTTTGCAATTTTAATTCCGTTTGTGTTTAGCATTAAATGCTTTATCGGAATCGATTTTGCATAATCTAAAATTTCAAAAAACTCAGGATGTATGGTTGGTTCTCCTCCACTAATCTGTACAACATCTGGTTCTTTTTCGTTTTTAACAACCGTATCGAGCATTGCTTTTATTTCTTCGAGAGTTCTGTGTCTCCCATAACTAGGCGATGAACCAGCATAACAAGTCGGACATGTCAGATTACATCGATCTGTAACCTCAACAACTGTAAGGCAAGAATGCTGTTCATGATCTGGACATAAACCACAATCGTATGGACAGCCATAATGTGTCTTTGTATTAAAAGTATACGGCATCTCAGATGGTTTATTGTAGTTTCGGATATTCTTGTAATACTGAATATCATCCGCAATCAAAACCTTAGAGCTTCCGTGTTCCGGACATCTTTTAAGCATGTAGACATTCTCGTCTTCAAAAACAATTTTAGCATCAATTCTTTTTAAGCATTCTGGACAAAGGCTTAATGTAAAGTCATAATAAGTATATTTTCTAACTGGCATTTTTTACAAATAAATTTAAAATTGTTTTGTTATAATAGAGCAGACAAATCAAACATAAAATCTGAATCGAACTTATTCCAAAAATCAGGAAATAGTTGGGTTTCAGAAATTCTACAAAAAAGCGAAATGCAAAATAGGCAATCATAAAATACTGAAATATAAGTCCGTTTTTTCTATTTCTGTTTTTTAATTTCTTCAGAACAAAAAATAAAATGATCAGAAAAATTAATTCGTACAAGGCAATTGGATGCCTCATAATATTGTCACCAAGATTCATACCTGTAAAAAAGTTCGTTTGTTTTCCATATGTAAACTCATTGGTTCCAGATAAAAAACAGCCTATTCTTCCTATAAAAATTCCTAGAATAATCGGAAAGGTAAATAAGTCCCCCGACGATTCTTTTTCTCCTATAATCTTCTTAGCAATTTCAACGCCTAAAAGTCCGCCAAACAATCCTCCCATAATGGTCTTCGCATTGAAAAGTTCCAAAATTGATCTTGCATCAAGTTGAAAAACAGGATTTTCTAGAAAACCCATAATTCTAGAACCCAAAAAAGCTCCAATTGCAGCTCCCAATATAATAGATAATCTATTGGAAGAAACAATAGTGTCATTGGTTCTTTTTCTCAAAAAAACATAATAACGATATCCTAAAAAAAATGCCAGATATTCTAAAACTAAATGGATATTGATTTCATAACCAAAAATAACTGGCTCAAAAGGAAACTTCATTTTTTACGCTAAGATTTAGTACTATAATTCTGTAAAGATGCGAAAAAATGTTTAAATTCATTTGACTTATAAAGTAAAAGCTGTTCTAGTTTAGAACAGCTTTTTTTATCCTCTTTACTTTTTACATTTGTATCTTTGAATTAGCAAAAGACTTAGAATCTTAGCAACTCAGAACCTTAGAATCTTAAAAAAAATGCTTGACGAAACTCCAAAACGATTTGACCGAATTGTAGCTATTCTTATTCAATTGCAATCTAAAAAGATTGTAAAAGCACAAGAATTAGCCGATCGTTTTGAATGTAGTTTGAGGACAATTTATAGAGATATTAGAACTTTGGAAGCTTCTGGCGTTCCTATTTATAGTGAAGCGGGAGTTGGCTATGCATTGATGGATGGTTATCGGCTACCGCCAGTTATGTTTACGCGCGAAGAAGTAAGCAGTTTTATTGCAGCCGAAAAACTGATGCAGAAATTTACCGATCCTTCTTTGGGAACGCATTACGCATCGGCGATGTACAAACTGAAATCGGTTTTAAGAAGTAACGACAAAGATTATCTTTCGAGCATCGAATCTAGAATTGTAATGCAGGATGCAGAACCCATGTTTAATGATAATTCGCCCAATACTTTAGCAATTCTTTTTGAAGGAATTGCTGAGAAAAAACAAATTCTTTTAACTTATAAAACTTTTGACAAAGAAGAAACTACGCAACGAAATTTAGAACCTGTAGGCGTTTTTCACGATAATAACAATTGGTATTTTCTAGGTTATTGCCATCTTAGAAAAGACTATCGCCAGTTTAGAACCGATAGAATTCAGGAAATAAAAAAAACAGAGCTTGATTTTACAATCGAACATGATTCTCTAGAAACATATTTGACCAAAACTGAAACGATTCCGACAACAAAAGTTCGAATTTTGGTTCAAAAAAAAATAGCACGATACTTAGCCACAGAGAGGAAATACCACGGTTTTATTTCTCAAAAAGAAGTAGGCGACGAAATCGAAATGACATTTATGTCTCATAGTTTGCAAGATGGTTTTCCGAGATGGTTTTTAATGTTTGGAGATTATGCCAAAATCCTAGAACCAGAATCTTTAAAAACTAGAGTTTTAGAATTATTAGAGATCAATAAAAAAAGACTTTTATAAAAAACTCCCAAAGAGAATTTCAGATTCTATCTTTGGGAGTTTTTTTAATTATTGCATAGTCTTAATTACATTATAAAAATTATAATCGGTGTTTGAAGCATCTGTAATTCCGACATTTCTACCGATTGTTACAATCTGGCCTCGATGATAAGTTCCATGATTGATAACTTGGATTAAATATTCGGAAATGGGCAATTCGCACTCAAACCACGGATTTACGATTTTAACTTCTTTCATTAAATCTTCTTCAGATAATGAGTTAATAAGATGTTTCAATTTTGTAGACGAATTAAGCAATCCGGCAAATATTTCTTCTTTCGACAATTCGTTTTCAGGCTTCTTTTCTGCCAAATCATTTTCAGAAATTACCGAAAACCAATATTCTTCCGTAAACCAGATATGATCAAGTGTTTTCATAATAGTAGAAAAGCTCGATGGCACTTCAGCATAAAGCAATTCATCTGATTTCGGCGAAAGCCAATTCACAAATTGTTGATTTACCCACAAATTATAATCCGCGTAATTTGACATTATCTTCTTTAAGCTCATAATCTTAGTTTTAGATTTCTGATATTAAGTTAGCAAAAAATCATTAATTATCTCTCCCAGAAAAACGGTGGTTCGATATTTAAAGCTCTTAAATAAACGTAAGCTTGCCCGCGATGATGCACTTCATTATCAATAAAATATAGAATATTCTGAATTACAGGAAATTCATATTGTCCAAAAAGATTAAAGGTCTCGCTAAAATCTTCAACCGATAATTGTTCCCAATATTTATTGATTTCTGCTGTAGCTTCGTCCCATTTTTCCAAATATTGCGCTTTGAAAATCAAATTGTCTTTTCCTTCTGAAAATGCTTCCGTTTGCTTAGTCACAATTCCTTTTAACCCTGGAACTGCAATAGCCAAAAGTTCATCTACTAATTTTGCAAAAGGACGCATTCCGCCAATTGAAAATTCGAAAAAATCTTTCTCCGGAAAAATCTCAATTAAACGACGTGTAAGTGCTCTGTGTCCTTGCCAGTGTTTTAATAAATCTTCTGAAGTAATAACTTGTGCTTCTAATGTTTTCATGGTTTTAAAGTTTAAATATTTTTAATACTTCAAAAGTAGAATGGGCCGGTGACAACAGTTTGTCAGTAGCAAAAAAATAAATGAATTTTTTTTTACTGCTCACAAACGTAGAGACGCACTGCAGTCCGTCTACACACAGTATGTCTTAAACAATGACTATATACAGGACGTAAGACGCACGGTGCGTCTTTACAGAATAAAAAACTTAGAACCTTAGTATCTCAGAATCTTAGCATCTTTAAAAAAAATCCTTTGTACCTTTGCACCTTAATAACTTTGGAACTTAAGAGAAATGATAGAAGATAAAAATCAGCAGAGAACTAGTATAGCGCAATTAGGCGAATTCGGTTTAATTGAACATTTAACCAAAAACTTTGACGTTACTCAAGAATCTACCTTAAAAAGTATTGGCGATGATGCTGCTGTTCTTGATTTTAAAGACAAAAAAGTAGTAGTTTCTACCGATTTATTAATTGAAGGAGTTCATTTTGATTTGGCTTATATGCCATTGAAGCATTTAGGATACAAAGCGGTTGTGGTAAATGTTTCTGATATTTGTGCGATGAATGCAAAACCGACTCAAATTACAGTTTCGGTTGCGGTTTCTAATCGTTTTCCGCTTGAAGCTTTAGAAGAATTATTTGCAGGAATTACACATGCCGCAAAAGAATATAAAGTTGATGTTATTGGCGGAGATACAACCTCATCTCAAAAAGGATTAATTATCAGCATTACTGCAATTGGTGAAGCTGACGAAAACGAACTGGTTTACAGAAACGGGGCTCAAAAAACAGATTTATTGGTTGTAACGGGTGATATTGGTGCGGCTTATATGGGATTGCAAGTTTTGGAACGCGAAAAACAAGTTTTTCAGGTTAATCCAAACAATCAGCCCGATTTAGATCCTTATACTTATTTGGTAGAACGCCAATTGAAACCTGAGGCACGAAAAGATGTTCGCACCCTACTTCATGCTTTAGACATAAAACCAACAGCAATGATTGATATTTCAGATGGATTATCTTCTGAAATTATTCATATCTGTAAGCAATCAAAAGTGGGTTGTAATTTATATGAAGATAAATTGCCATTAGATCCTCAGTTTATTTCTACTTGCGAAGAATTTAATATCGACAGTACCACAGTTGCTATAAACGGCGGTGAAGATTACGAACTTTTATTTACGATTGATATTAATGATTTTGACAAAATAAAAGGAAATCCGAACTTCTCTGTTATTGGACATATGACGGAGGAAAATGAAGGAATCCACCTTGTAACCCGCGCCAACACAAAAATCGCTTTAAAAGCACGCGGATGGGATGCTTTGAGTGAATAATTTTTAGAAAATTCCAATATTAAAAAATCCAAATTCCAATAATGACTTGAACATTGGAATTTGGATTTTCTATTTCGCTTTTTTTGGAATTTGGAATTTCATTATTCGAATTTGACTTTTAAAAAAGTCCTTTGCTTTTCGCCTCTTTAACCAAATCTTGATCAGAACCACTTTTTATTTTTAGCAAATCCATTAAATGCTTTTTTCTTTTTTCAACGGCATTTAATGAAATCGGAATAACCTGAAGCATTTCATGAATTGAGGTTCCGTTTTCTAGATGAATTAATATCTGTTTATCGTATTGATCGATCTCTATTGCATTATGCGTAGATTGATTCAGCATTTTTACAACCGACTGGCTATAATATTTTTCATTTTTCATTACTTTATCAAAAGCTAGGAGTAATTCGTCAAAAGTAAGGTCATTTTTAATGATCAATCCGTTTGGCTGAATTGTTCTGATAATGGTTTTAATTTTCAGCAATTCGGTATACATCGTCAAAAGAATAATCTTGCACGAAGGCATTTTTTTCAAAAGTAATTTTGCCAGATCTTCACCCGAAAATATCTCTTTTTCTTCGTAAGGAGGCATACTGATATCCAAAAAAGCAATATCAAACTGTGGCGTGCTATTGTTTTCAATTATATCATAACCCGATCTGCAATCATGCGCCTGTGAAATTAAAAACTCATATTGCTTTGGATTATAACGAGTTATAGCATTTTTATAACCTTCAATAATAAACGGATGGTCATCTACTATTAAAATATTCTTTCTAACTAATTGTGGAACTGAGGCTGTTAAATCAAATGTCATTATGCAGGTTATTATTTGGCTCTATTGGGACTTTTATAGTGAGAATTGTTCCTTCTCCTTTGGCAGATTTTATCGTAACTGTACCCTTACATTCTTTCGCACGATATTCTATATTATGCAGACCAATTCCGTTTTTGGTCTTATTGGTATTAAATCCAATTCCGTCATCTTCAATGGTTAAAACCAAATTATTATTTTCGTTTTTAAACGCCACTTTTATAATATCAGCATTGGCATATTTATTACAATTTTGGAGTCCTTCCTGAACAATTCGATACAAATTGATTTTTTCAATATTACTAATTGAATCCCATTTAATATCAGGATCAAAAGTAGTAATCAGCTTCGAACTATACGTATTTCTTTGATCTTCAAACAGTTTTCCTAAAATAGAGACAAAATTATTAATTAATTCTGACTTTTCTCTATTTAAGTCATGCGAAATTTCTCTAATATCCTGCTCTACATTTTTTAGTTCTGTAAGATACTTTTTTCTTTTAAAAACAGCTTCTTCTTCGTCTAGTTTATCCAAACTATCCAAACTTATTCGAATACCAAACATTCGTCCTAAAACGCCATCGTGCAGCTCTTGTGCAACTCTTTTCTTTTCTTTTATTCTTGTAAGCTCAATTTCATTTTGCTGCGAAATCATCAAATTGTAAATATCTTCATTTGCAATCTGTTGCTGCTGTTTAAAAAGCAATTCTCGATTTCGGGCTTGCTGTGTTTTGTAAACATAAAAAAACAGTCCGAGCAATGTACAAATACTAAATACATAAACCAAAGTTTTATTTTTTTCCTGAAGATTGGAATTTTGGTCTTTAATTTCGTTGGTTTCGTATTCAATGCGAGAGAACTTCTCTCCCATTCTTCGTTCTGCTTTTAACAATTTGTCATTTAACTGAATATATTCTTTCGAATATTCCGATGCATTTTTAGGATCAACGACAGCTAACTGTTTTAAGGCTTCAAGTGTGTTTCTTAGTTTATTGGATTTTTTAGAGAGGCTTAAAGCTTCCTGAGAGAGTTTAATTGCCTGAAAAGTATCTTTTTTAATAGCGTAAAATTCAGACAGATGTATTTTATTTAAAATTATTCCCGATGTCAAATTTAAGCTGTCTCTAATCTTCAGCGATGCATAAAATTGTTTTGGAATATCGTCAAATTCATTCATTTTAATTTTTGAGTATGCTAGATTATCTAACAACATGGCATACAACGATGTGCTTTCTTGAAATAAATTCTTTTGTTTGAGCCCTTCAGAAAAATTTTGTTTTGCATTTTTATAATTCTTCATACTTAAATACACAAAACCAATATTATTAAGTGAAGTTGCCTTGAGCTGAAAATCTGACGGAATCGATGGATCTTTTAAAATCGCCAATGCTTTATTATGAAACTCTAAAGCTTTATTATATTCTTCACGCTCATTATACAATACTCCCAACAGATTATAACATTGATAGAGCAGATCGCTTACATTTTTCTGGTCCTTAAGTATTTTCAGCGCTTTAAAAATGGTAATTTCACTTTCAAACAAGTCACTTCCTTTAAACTGAAGATCGGCTTTACTAAAATAGGTTTTAGCTAAATTAATTTTATCATCAATTTGCTTGTATATTTTTTCTGCCTTGAAGTAAACTAAAAAAGCGCTATCTGAAACTGACTTTCGACTATAATAATCTCCAAGATAAGTATACGCTTTTGCTAAATTTATCGAATCGCGACTGTTTAGGGATCTTGTTACAATTAATTTAGAAATGCGGCCATACGACTGTAAATCGTTCATATTATAGTATCGATTGGCCACTTTAAATAAATTTACTTTATTTAAAGAATCATCTTTTTCGCTTAAGATAATTGCTAATGCTTTTTCATTATAATCCTCTTTAAGCTTACGAGATAAATCAATATCGTTTGCCAATGAGAGATAAATAGACAGGCTATCTTTAGAAGGATTTAAATTTTTATAAAGGTTATCTTTCTTGGTACAACCAAATAAAATTAAGAATAGAAGCAATACTATTTGGTTATATTTTTTCAAAAGATTTTGATTTTCATCAAAAATAACAAAAGTATAGATACAAAAAAAGGCTATCAATTCTTGATAGCCTTTTCTTATATTTTTATTTTTTAACTTTTAGTCAAGTTTTCTATTTAAAGTAGATAATTGAGAGTCAGAATTAACCCCACCAATATTTGCAAAATCTGATTTTCTATCTGGAGTTGTTTTTTGTCCTCCATCTATAGGTTGAAAGCTATCACGTTTTCTGTCTGGAGTTGTTTTTTGCCCTCCATCTATTGGAGTAATAATAGTTAATTCTTCACTTGGACGAGCAGAAGCTGTTGGGTTTGCAAAAGAAGTTGCAACTATTACTAATGAGAATAATCCGAATGTTAAAGCTGTTTTTTTCATGACCTGAGGTTTAATGTTTTGTATTATTTTTTTGGAGATGATTCGTTGTTTGTTGCGAATCAGAGTGTAAAACTAATACTGAGGTCGAAAAAAATTTATACGAAAAAATGAGTTTGTGGTAGATCGTACCCAATTGATAGTCAATGGATAGCAAATCAATGTAATCGCCTAATTTTTAGACTTCTAGGTAATTTCCTGCTGCAAAATCGGCAATAATCTGCTCTACATTTCCTCGATAGGTTTTAGAAAAAGGAATCTTCTTAGTGGAGTTTTTTATGTAACAGATTGAGTTTCCGCTATGAATCCTTGAAATGTAATTTCGATTAATTACATAACTGTTATGAATCCGGATAAAAGGATACGTCAAAACACTTTCAAAATGCTTTAAAGTTTTAAACGCTGTAATCATTTCGCCAGTGTTTAAATAAATATCTGTCGAGTTATTATCGGCTTGAAAATAACAAATATCTTCTGCATTTAAATATCGATAATCGCCATATGATTTTATACAAATTGTTAATGGTTTTTGAATGTTTTGCGGAATCGTTATTTGATCTATAACAAGAGAAGAAGGTTCTTCCCTAAACGGAGCAATTTGCGTCCCTAAATTGGCTCTATTTAGTTTTAAAATTGTTTTTAAAAGATCGTTTGATAGAATTGGCTTTAAGAGATAATCAAAAACGCCATATTGAATAGCATCAAAAGCTTTGTCTTTTTGTTTTGTGGTGACAATAATTTTGGGAATCTGCTGCAAAAAACGATGAAGCTCGCTAATAAAAGTCAAAGACAAATGACTCGCAGCATTTTGGGGCTCGATCTCGAGAAAAATCAAAGCCGGCTGGTGCTCTAAAACCAAATTTAAACCGTCTTCAAAATTGGATGCCGATGCCGTAAAAGATAATTCTGAAAAACCTGAAGCGGTTGTTTGAGTCTTCAAAATACTCTCAGCGTCATCATCAATTATAATATACGAATACTTTTTCAATTTCGGTTTTTGTTGGTTTTCTCACTACGCAATCATAATCAAAAAATCGCTTTTATTTGATGTAATGAAGAAAAAAATTGCTCTTGACGGTATTACAAATTTAAAATTACGGATTTAAACATCTTAAACAATTCATTGTTAACACATTAAACCCAAATGTTAATACATAAAGATGAAATGCAAAAAAAGCCGATAAAATACCTGCTTTTTAAAATCAAAAATCCCAAACTCCGTTACGGAATTTGGGATTTCTATACTAAACTGTAAAGATTACATTTTCATTAACCAGTTTTTCATCGAAACTTCGTTTTCGATAATACCTCTTAATTCAGTAATTTTTACACGATCTTGTTTCATTGTATCTCTATGACGAATTGTTACTGTTTCGTCTTCAAGAGTTTGATGATCTACCGTAATACAGAAAGGCGTTCCTAAAGCATCTTGTCTTCTGTAACGACGTCCTACAGCATCTTTTTCATCATAAGCCACATTGAAATCCCATTTCAAATCTTCAATGATTTTTCTTGAAACTTCTGGTAAGCCATCTTTTTTAACCAATGGTAATACTGCTGCTTTAGTTGGCGCTAAAACTGCTGGCAATTTTAAAACTGTTCTTGTAGAACCGTCTTCTAATGTTTCTTCTTTTAATGAAGTGGCAAAAACAGCCAAGAACATACGATCTAAACCAACAGAAGTTTCTACTACGTAAGGAACATAATTTTCGTTTAATTCAGGATCAAAATATTGTAATTTTCTTCCAGAATATTCTTCGTGCGCTTTCAAATCGAAATCGGTACGAGAGTGAATTCCTTCCAATTCTTTAAATCCAAATGGGAAATTAAATTCGATATCTGCTGCTGCGTTTGCGTAGTGCGCTAATTTTTCGTGATCGTGAAAACGGTAATTTTCTTTTCCTAATCCTAAAGATAAATGCCATTTCAAACGCGTTTCTTTCCAGTATTCGTATGATTTCATTTCTTCTCCTGGACGTACAAAAAATTGCATTTCCATTTGTTCAAACTCACGCATACGGAAAATAAATTGTCTTGCTACAATTTCATTTCTAAATGCTTTACCCGTTTGAGCAATTCCAAAAGGAACTTTCATACGCCCCGATTTCTGAACATTTAAGAAGTTCACAAAAATACCTTGAGCCGTTTCTGGACGTAAATACAAATCCATTGCATTTTCTGCAGATGCACCTAATTTTGTTCCAAACATCAAGTTAAATTGTTTTACCTCTGTCCAGTTTTTAGAACCCGTTTCAGGATCAGCAATTTCAAGTTCTTCGATCAAAGCTTTAACATCAGCCAAATCTCCGTTTCCCAAAGAACGACCTAAACGCTCTCTAATTTCTTTTTCTTTAGCCAAATATTCAATTACACGAGCGTTTGTAGTTACAAACTCTTGTTCGTTGAATGCATCGCCAAAACGAGCTTTTGCTTTGTCAATTTCTTTTTGCGCTTTTTGGTGAATTTTTTCAGCATGGTCTTCAACCAAAACGTCAGCTCTATATCTCTTTTTAGAATCTTTATTATCAATTAATGGATCATTGAATGCATCAACGTGGCCAGAAGCTTTCCAAGTTGTTGGATGCATTAATATTGCAGCATCAAGGCCGACAATATTTTCATTCATCTGAACCATTGATTTCCACCAATATTCACGGATATTCTTTTTCAATTCGACACCGTTTTGTGCGTAATCATATACAGCACTTAAACCATCGTAAACTTCGCTTGACGGAAAAATAAATCCGTACTCTTTTGCGTGCGAAACCACATTCTTAAATATATCTTCTTGTTTTGCCATAGTGATGCAAAAATATAAAAACTACCTATATAAAAAAGAAAAATTATGAAGATTGACGTGTTGATTTTGTTACTTTTGTAAATAAAATCTCTCTTTTTGTGATTAATTATCTAATAAATCTGTTTTTCCCTAAAGTCTGTAGCGGATGCCGTGCGCTTTTACTTCAAAATGAAACGGTTTTCTGTACGATTTGCCGACATGAAATGCCTCTTACTCAATATCATTTAGATCCGAAAAATGAGGCCATGAAAAAGTTTTATGGCAAGATCGATATTCAATTTGCCGCTACCTTTTTGTATTTTAATAAAAAGGGAATCGTTCAAGAATTAATTCATAATTTAAAGTACAAAGGCCATCAAGAAATTGGCACTGTGCTAGGAAGCTGGTATGTTGAAGATTTAAAAGAACTTCAATTTGAAACTCCTTTTGATGCTGTTATTCCAGTACCGCTTCATAAAAGAAAATTTAAGGAACGTGGCTATAATCAGGTTACTACTTTTGGAAAAGCAATAGCCTCTGGTTTTGAAATTCCGTTTAAGGAAAATATTTTAATTCGAAAGATATATTCTAAAACACAATCCAAAAAGAATCTTTTGGGAAGATCGGAAAATATCGAAAACATTTTTGATGTCGAATTTACTGAAGCCGATTACAACAAACATTTCTTAATTGTTGATGACGTACTCACAACAGGAGCAACAATTGAAGCTTGCTCGCTAGCTTTATCAAAAATTCCTGGCGTAAAAATCAGTATGATTTGTATGGCGATGGCCCATTAGGCATTTCCAAAAGTTTAGTTCACTAATATCTTCTTCACTACTTTTCTTTCCCCATCTGTAACCGTTAAGAAATAAAGTCCTGAAGGCACATTTGGCAATTGAATGTCTTGGATGAAATATCCTGAACCTTGAAAAGTTCTTTCGTAAACATATTTCCCTACAATATCATTAACATAGACTTTAATCTCGCTTACTGAATCTCTACTAAATTGTACTGTGAAACTTCCTTTATTTGGGTTTGGATAGGCAACAAAGTCAACATTTTCAAAATCATCGTTTCCTAAAGTATAGGTTCTATTACAAATATTTACCGAAGCTGAGTTAATCGTTCCTGTCATCCCCACCTTATCGTCAATAACTCTAAAAGTCCATATACCTTGCGAATTTTCTCCATTAAAAGCACTTAATAAACTTGATGGAATCACGATTTGACTTGTCGTTGTACCGCAGTTTAATGCAGATCCGCTATCATCAAACTGTAAAGCAAAAGTTGATTTTGTATTAGCGCAATTTTTATTGAATAAAGTTACAACTGTTCCTTTCGGGCTTACGATTTCCATAGTCAAATCTGAAAATCTATCATGTGTTACATTTACCGAAACGTTGACATCTGAAATAGATCCAGAAGAAGCGGGCACAGAAACCGTTCTATTCACATAAACATTATCTCCTGTCGAATATCCGCCTCCAAAATTATAAGATGCGCAAGATGTAGAAACTGTGTATCCTACAGCAAAAGGAGTACTGTTGACGGCATAATAAATATTACCAACTGGCTCTATTAAAAGTCGGCAAGTTGTAGAAACCTCAATTTCTGACGGAACTAAGATAGTTTCTGTTCCATCATTTGGAGTATTGCCTGCTAAAACAATTGGGAATGTTGATCCGCCATCTAGAGATAATTTTATATTCACGTTTGACGATCCTGGAAGTGTATTTGTGTTGTTTACGTTCCAAGTTATGGTTTGTGCAGATTCTTTTGCCCATGCGATATCGCCTTCTTTTTGTGAAGTTACGGCAAATGGCCCAGCTGCAGCAGTTACCGTTACAACCATCGCATCTGTATAGGTTTGTCCTTTTCCTTGTACCGCATTGTCTCTTCCCGTAAGGGTAAAATTCATTGTTTTTCCAATAGAAGAAACAGATTCCCAAGTTGTAGTCAGCTGATTATTGAGTGCTGAATTAAGAGCAGGCATATAACGGACTGGCGATGTTGTTGGCGTAAACGATCTAAACATTGGCCCATCTCGTTTTGTTGGAGAAGGGAAACTATTATTTCCAAAAGCCGTAGTTGCACTATCATATTGCTCCCAAGTATAGGTTATCGTATTCCCTTCAGGATCAGAACCGGTTCCTGTTAAAATAAATGGAGTACTAATTGGAATGGTATAATCTGGCCCAGCATTTATAACAGGCGGATTATTATCTACTATAGGTGTTGAAACTGGGCACGTTTTTCCAGCCAAATTATTCTGTATCTGATTGATGCTTGCATAAGAAAAATAAGAGTCAGAATGATCCTGAACATTATAGCCATCTGTTACACCAGCGTATCCCATAATTGTAGAGCCACTTCCCGGTTCGTAGCATGCCCCCAGTCCTTCATTTGCATATGAAAAAGTATGAGTTGCCCCAAGTTGGTGCCCCATTTCGTGAGCAACAAAATCAATGTCAAAATTATCTCCTTCTGGTTTTCCATCTGCTGGAGAGGTATAAGCACTACCCTTTCCAACAGAATTGCTAGGGGTTGGACTGTCGCATACACAGCCAATACAACTGGCAAGTCCGCCTCCTCCAGAACCTCCAAACAAATGGCCAATATCGTAATTAGCTTCACCAATAACGTTAGTCAATGTGGTCTGAACTTCTTTCGGCCAAGTAGGATTATTGAGATCAGCACCTATTCTCGGAATAGAATAAGGATCTGCAGCAGCATCTGTATAAACAACAGCATCATTATTGGCAATTAAAATTAGTTCTACAGCAAGGTCTCTATTAAAAACGCCATTTACGCGAGTTAAAGTAGCATTCATTCCCGCTAATACGCCTTCTTTTGTACCGCCAAAATAGGCTGCGTATTCACCTGTACAAGATAATGCCAATCGAAGTGTTTTAAATTGTTTGGCGCTAGAAGCTGTTTTTGCAGTAGTCGTAGATTTATCATCCGAAATCGAATGGATTGTTTTACAATTCAAAAGCGCTCTTGAATCTGCATTATCTGCCGACTTAAACAAAACATATTCTGATTTGTTATCAGGATTTTGTTCCATATATTCAGTTGGTTTTTCAGTTCTAAAAACCATTGTCTGTATGCCGATTGGAGCAACACTAAAATATACTTTTGCACTTTTATCATCTATTCCGCGACCTTCATAAGATCTAATTTGTGGATATTTTGCCTGTAATCCTGGATCAAAATTAGATGATTCCCAAACTGCAAAACGTTCTAAATTTCCATCAGTATTTGGAATTGTAATTTCTGATGTCGTACTTTTTGCTGTTTTACTCGATGCCGAAACCAGCTTAGAACTAAGAAGATTGGCGTTTAGCTTATAATATAATTTATTAGAACTTGCTCCACCTGCCTTTCTTGAAAGCGATGAAGAAGTTACTTTTTGCCATAAAGCATCCTGTGCATTAGCATTGGCAAAACAAAAAATTAAAAATATATAAAGTAGTTGTTTTTTCATACCCTCAAAATATAATATCAAAATTACTTTAATTAATTTGAAATCATATTATCTATCCGACAATTATTGCTTTTTCGTCGACGAGTTGGCAAATTTTTGCAAAAAGATAGATTATGCGCTAAAATTCGATTTGGCATAGTATTAAATTTAAAACAGAATAGTATAAATTTGCAGCATCTTAAATAATTTGTTTTGAAGCTCTTTCATTCTATAAACGATTTTCAGTCAACCAAGAAAACTATCTTAACTCTTGGTACCTTTGATGGTGTGCATATTGGTCATAAAAAAATTCTAAAACGAATTACTGAGAATACTGAAAATGGGAAATATGAAAGCCTGGTTCTTACCTTTTTTCCGCATCCGCGAATGGTTCTTCAAGAAAAATCTGAAATCAGATTACTGAATACTATTGGCGAAAAAATAAAACTTTTGGAAGCGACAGGTATTGAGAACTTAATTGTCCATCCTTTTAATGAAAGTTTTTCTAGACTTACAGCAGAAGAATTTGTTCGTACTATTTTGGTGGAGAAATTTCAGATTCAAAAAATTATTATTGGGCATGATCACCGTTTTGGCCGTAATAGAACTGCCAATATTGATGATTTAATTGCTTTTGGAATAGAATACGGATTTGAAGTTGAGCAAATTTCTGCAGAAGAAATCCAAGATGTTTCGGTGAGTTCGACCAAAATTAGAAATGCTTTAAATGAAGGAAACATGGCTTTGGCCAACGAGTATTTAGGTTATAACTATTTCTTGAATGGAACTATTGTGAAAGGAAAACAATTGGGACGAACAATTGGATTTCCTACAGCTAACATTAACATTGAAGAAGAGTACAAACTAATACCAAAAATTGGTGTCTATGTTGTAAAAGCTACCATAAATAACGAAAGTCTTTTTGGCATGATGAATATTGGATTTAATCCAACGGTTAATGGCGAAAAGCAAACCATCGAAGTTCACTTGTTTAATTTTGATAAAGACATTTACGATCAAAACATCGAAGTTTCTTTGCTTCATTACATTCGCGATGAGCAGAAATTCAGTTCGGTAGATGCCTTAAAAGCACAGCTTCATCAGGATAAAATGGATTCTTTGGCTTTTATAGATTCTTCTTTAAAAAATCAGACTGTATAGTTTTTACCGTTTTTAAATCATCGTAGTTATTTTTTTAGTAAATTTGATAGAACACTGTTTTTCAAATATTTACTATTAACTTCTAAAAAATAACCACTATGAAATTACCTAAAGAAATTACCAACGGGTTTTTGATTTTCCTCGGAATTGGCATTTATTTTTTATTAATGAATGTACTAGGTTTAGCAGATTTGTTTTATCTGAGAACACTGAACGTTTTCTTTATATTCTACGGTGTTAACAGGACAATGCAGATGAACCTACAGGAAGGAGAAACCAATTTTCTATCGAATGCTATTTCTGCAATGACCACTTCTGTGGTTGGTGTATCTATGAGTGTATTTGGCTTATTAGTTTATAGTTACGCTCGAGGCGGAGATGCTTATGTAAGAACATTATCTGAAACTTTCATGTTTGGAGGAAATCCATCAGTGCCAACTTATTGTATTTGCTTATTATTTGAAGGAATCGCTTCTTCTGTAATTGTTACTTTAATGATGATGCTGTATTGGAATAACAAATATGCAGCCGATTAATCTAAAACTGCTGCAAAAATTTTACGGAAATCACTTTTTATAAATGCCTCTTTTGAGCATCGATTAGATTAAAAATTTTAGTCAATAGAGATCTTAATTCTCAATAAATATTTTTAAATTGCTTGTAGCAGAGAGTTATAAGCAATTTTTTTATTTATAAAAATGAAATTAAAACAAATTGAAAGGGTAAAAAAAATCTCAAAAGAAGAGTTTGTTTCCCAATATGTAAAAAAACAAATTCCTGTTGTTATCGAAGAATTGACCGAAGAATGGCCAGCTTATAACAAATGGAAATTATCTTATATGAAAGAAATCGCAGGAGATTTGGTCGTTCCTTTATACGACGACAGACCTGTAAATCACGAAGACGGATTCAACGAGGCGCACACCACAATGAAAATGAGCGATTACATCGACTTATTACAAGAAAAGCCTACCAATTATCGAATTTTTCTTTACAACTTAATGAAACAGGTTCCTTCGTTAAAAAACGACTTTTTATGGCCTGAAATTGGTTTAAAATTAGTCAAGCAAATGCCAATGTTGTTTTTTGGTGGTGAAAATTCGAGAGTGTTTATGCATTATGATATTGACTATTCGAATATTCTTCATTTTCATTTTCACGGAGAAAAACAATGTATGATTTTCCCTCCTAGCCAATCAAAATTTATGTATAAAGTTCCTCATGCATTAATTTCGAGAGAAGATATAGATTTTGACCATCCAGATT
The DNA here is from genome assembly GCF_023656565.1 of Flavobacterium tyrosinilyticum. Lineage (GTDB taxonomy): Bacteria > Bacteroidota > Bacteroidia > Flavobacteriales > Flavobacteriaceae > Flavobacterium > Flavobacterium tyrosinilyticum. Next base: position 1,437,868 of record NZ_JAMOKG010000001.1, on the reverse strand, counting down.
ACGAAAAATTTCCAGCACTCAAAAATGCCGAAGGCTATATTACCAATCTAAAACATGGAGAAATGCTTTATATGCCCGAAGGATATTGGCATTATATGAAATACCTAACACCAGGATTTTCTATGAGTTTGAGATCGTTTCCAAAAAACATTGTCAATTTATCCAAAGCCGCATACAATGTTTTTATTATGCGTCATTTTGATATTATGATGCGTAAAATTCAAGGCCAAAAATGGATTGACTATAAAAACGAAAAGGCGATTACCAACACGCATCAAAATTTACAGCGTACTGCCTAATAAATGTAAAAAGCGGTTGAGTTTAAATTCAACCGCTTTTTTATTTATCTAAAAACTATTTTTCTTGTCACAGTATTTCCATTATCTAAAGTGATTTTAACCAATAAAACTTGAGGGCCTGATTGAAAATTTGGTATGAGCCACTCTTTATTTTCAATTTGTTTTTTACGATATAACAATTTACCTCCCACATCATAAATAGCAACTTCGTCCAGATTTTCCTGCTCAGACATAGATTGCAATCTGATATTTTTATCTTTAACCGAAACAAAAACTCTTTTATCTTGATTCTCAAAATCCTCGTTTCCTAAAGACTTGCCATCTGTATAACGCAATACAAATCGATCTAGAAAAGTTCCTGGCGCAGAGGTAAATGTATATCCTCCAGATTTAAGGTTATGTACCGTATTTGTTACCTTATCGTGCAAAAATATATCCTTATTGGACAAATCTCCATCTGTATGATCGATAGCGATTGTGAAATCACCTTTTTCAATAGTAGACTTATATCCTAACGGAATGGTATCTGTTACAACAAAAGGAACTGCTCTTCCTTGAATAACTAGTTTATTACCTTCATTGATGCTATAAAAATCTACATAAGGATTTCCATTTAATGTAACCGCATCATAATTAAAATCAAAAGAATTTGTCGCCCCTGTTACATATCCAATTAGTAATTGCTTAAAAGCCCCTTCTTTATTCGTAAGATTTAACCACACGCGATGTTTTTCTACAACTAACGTAGATTTATAAAATTGGCTATTATTGCTAGGTACTCGCATTGAATTTGTAAAAACTCCTCTTTGCCCTGTTCTGGCTTTAGCAAAAAATGCTTGTCCAGCAGCAATATACCCTTTTGGCGGAGTTTGATTTCCTGGTGATGGAGCACCAGTACCAATTAAATTACCAACTGAAGTATCGCCTGACAAATTATATATTGCATAATCATCACTAGTATAACGATAGGTATTAGTTCCTGGAACAGTTATTCTAGGAGAGGTGTTATGAGTCCAAAAAAATAGTGTCCCATAAAAATTAGCGGCATTATCACGAATAAATAGATCCGCATAAATTGCTGAAGGATATGGATTTCCAAAAAAGCAAAACTTTTCAGCAGCGGCTGTAGGACCTTGGATTGTTCCATTATTTGGCACTCCGATAAATTCCCCTGAAAAAACACTTGGAGTTCCAGTAGCGAAAGATTGCGGACCTCTAATGCTATAACCTACTCCTGGTTCCATTTCCATTGTACCGTACAAATTGGTTGCCCACTTAAAATCAGAAGACCAATAAGAGTATTTATCGAATAAAGTTTCTGGCGAAAAATCTTTCATAGTAACACCTACTACTGGAGAAGACCAATAGGTAAGATCAAATCGTCTTACAGATGTTTTTCTTCTGTAAGTTATATTTCCAGTATTATTGACATCGGCAACCTGAACCAAACTTGAGTTATTTTCAAAAATCAAAACTCCATTACCCAATACACTGACTTCATTTGTCACCGTTAAAGAATTTGTTTCTTCTACAATTAATGACCCATTATTTTCAATCGTTAATCGACTGGCAAAAAAACTTCCATTGGTTCCAGAGATAATAGGATCAACACCTACATCTGGAATATCTATACAATCAGAGGCAATAGGAACTCCTGCTGGCGTCCAATTTGCAGAATCTCCCCAATTGGCACTCGCATTTCCATTCCATATTTTGGTAACAAAAGCATTTATTGTAATTGGTGTTACTTCTGATTCGCATCCCGATGTACTATTTCTCACTTGCACATTGTAAGCTCCAGAAGACAAACCTGTAAATATTCCCGAAGTATTACTAAAATCTACTCCATCAACACTATATGTATATCCTGTTCCAGATGCAGGCGAAGTAACCGTGATAACACCCGTATTATTGATACAGCTTGGCTGTTGTGTTACCGAAGCAGTTGGCGCAACTGAAATTGCATTTACAGTTAAAGAAACATTTTGAGTAGAAGGACACCCATTTGATGTTGTAATAGTCATTATACCATTGTAAGTACCTGCTGTCGTATTTGCCGGAACATTCACATTTATAATATCTCCTGATCCAGAACTAAAAGGAAACGGTGTCGCTCCTTGATCTGTCAATGCAATCCAATCGATTTCATAACTAACTGGAGAACCTGTAGTAGAATTGTAACTTAAAGTAGTCGTCTGCGCTGATGAACTTTGACAAACTGGAGTAAAAACCCCTGCAGTACTTATTGTTGGAACGGCATTAATCGTTAAAGAAATGGTTTGAGTTGCCAAACATCCATTTGACGTAAAAATTGTCATTACTCCACTGTAATTTCCAGCTGCTGTATTTGCTGGAACAATAATATTATTGATATTTCCTCCTCCCGAATCGAAAGAAAAAGCAGTAGCTGCTTGATCATTCAATAATACCCAGTCTATAGAATAGCTAACTGGAGAACCTGTTACAACAGAATATGGTAGAGAAGCCATCTGCTCTAGTGCATTTTGACAAATTGGAATTAAATTTCCTGATGTTGTAATTGTTGGAACTGAATTAACTGTTATCGTAAAATTATTGCCTGTTGAAACACAGCCAGCTGCATTAGAAACTGTTAATGTTCCCGTGTATGTTCCCGCCACTGTATTTGCAGGTATTGGAATATTAATTGAACCTGCTTGTAACGTAGCATTTGTAACTGGTGCAAAGGTATTTGTTGGACTAGCATTCCATGTAATGCTGTAAGTCGTTGGTGCGTTTGTAACAGCACTATAAGGCAAAGTAGTGCTTTGTGCACTTGTACTTGCACATACCGCGGTAGTAGCTCCTAGTGTTATTGTCGGCAATGCGTTTACCGTAACGGTAAAATTGTTTGCTGATGACACGCATCCGTTTGCATTGCTTACCGTTACGGTTCCTGTGTATGTTCCCGCTGCCGTATTTGCAGGTATCGGAATATTGATCGAGTTCGCTGGCAATGTCGCATTGGTAACTGCTGCAAAAGTGTTTGTAGGACTCGCATTCCATGTAATGCTGTAGGTTGTTGGTGCGTTTGTCACAGCACTATATGGTAAAGTTGTGCTCTGTACGCTCGTACTTGTGCATACCGCAGCAGTGCCTCCTAATGTTATGGTCGGCAATGGATTTACGGTAACGGTAAAATTATTTGCTGAAGATACGCATCCGTTTGCATTGCTTCCCGTTAAGGTTCCCGTGTATGTTCCCCCCGCCGTATTTGCAGGTATTGGGATATTAATTGAATTTGCTGGCAATGCAGCATTTGTAACTGCTGCAAAAGTGTTTGTAGGACTCGCATTCCATGTAATGCTGTATGTCGTTGGTGCGTTTGTAACAGCACTATAAGGCAATGCTGTGCTCTGCGCGCTTGTACTTGCGCATACTGCAGTAGTAGCACCTAATGTTATGGTCGACAATGGGTTTACGGTAACGGTAAAATTGTTTGCTGATGACACACATCCGTTTGCATTGCTTACCGTTAAGGTTCCCGTGTATGTTCCCGTTGCCGTATTTGCAGGTATTGGGATATTGATTGAGTTTGCTGGCAATGTCGCATTTGTAACTGCTGCGAAAGTATTTGTCGGACTGGCATTCCACGTAATGCTGTACGTCGTTGGTGCATTTGTGACAGCACTATATGGTAAAGTTGTGCTCTGTGCACTTGTGCTTACGCATACTGCGGTAGTGGCTCCCAATGTTATTGTTGGCAATGGGTTTACGGTTATAGTAAAATTTGTTGGAGTGGTAGACACACATCCAGCAGCATTACGAACTGTTAGCGATCCTGTATATGTCCCAACAGCTGTTCCGGCTGGAACAGCAATGTTTATTGAATTTGCTGGTAAAGCAGCATTTGTAACTGCTGCAAAAGTATTTGTCGGACTAGCATTCCATGTAATGCTGTAAGTCGTTGGTGCATTTGTAACAGCACTGTAAGGCAAAGTAGTGCTTTGTGCACTTGTACTTGCACATACCGCGGTAGTAGCTCCTAGTGTTATTGTCGGCAATGGGTTTACAGTAACGATAAAATTGTTTGCTGATGATACGCATCCGTTTGCATTTCTAACCGTTAAGGTTCCCGTGTAGGTTCCCGCTGCCGTATTTGCAGGTATAGGGATATTGATTGAGTTTGCTGGTAATGCAGCATTGGTAACTGCTGCGAAAGTATTTGTCGGACTGGCATTCCACGTAATGCTGTATGTCGTTGGTGCATTTGTGACAGCACTATAAGGCAACGTCGTGCTCTGTGCACTTGTACTTGCGCATACCGCAGTAGTGGCTCCCAAAGTTATTGTAGGTAACGGATTTACAGTTATAGTAAAATTTGTTGGAGCTGCAGACACGCACCCAGCCGCATTACTAACTGTTAGCGATCCTGTATATGTCCCAGCAGCTGTTCCAGCTGGAACAGCAATGTTTATTGAATTTGCTGGTAAAGCAGCATTTGTAACTGCTGCAAAGGTATTTGTCGGACTTGGATTCCATGTTATACTATAGTTTGTTGGTGCATTCGTAACTGCCGAATAAGGCAATGATACATTTTGCAAACTTGCACTAGCACATACAGCAGTAGTTGAGCCTAAAGTTATTGTTGGCTGAGCACTAACTACAATATTGACAACATTATTTGCACTAATAGACGAGGTACAATCTACAGAAGTTAAAGAAGTAACTGTAATAGTGCTATTCCCTAAAGTAGTCAAGCCCCTTGCGGTAAAACTTCCAGATCCGGCAGCCCCAACTACCATGGTTTCTGTTAGTCCTACCGCATTGGGTAGACTTGTACTATACGTTACTATGTATGTACCAGCTGGCAAGCTCGTTGCTGTACCTGTTAATTGTACTTGTGTGGTTGTCCCTGTACAAACATTTGGCGCCGATATTGCAGTTAAACCATACGTTTTACAAGTATATGTAATGTTAACTTGGCCTCTGGCACCACTTCCACCACTTTGTAAAGTAGAAGCACTGATAGCTCCTCCGCCTCCGCCTCCGTAAATACTTCCGGGATTACCTACATCTGTAGCCAATGCTACAGTGCTTCTCGCTGCTCCCCCAGCCCCTCCAAGTCCAGGACCAAAATTACCTGCATTTCCTCCAGCACCAGAAGTAAGAAGCAAACCAACTGCCGAACTTCCGCCTGCTCCCCCATTTAAACCATTAGAAGTAGCAAGGTTCCCAATAGCGGGAGTACCTCCAAGCCCACCTGTTGGATTAGAAGTTGTTGCAGTATTCGCATTTCCTCCCTGGCCACCTGGCGCATAGAAAGAACCTGTAAAAGTTGTTATATATGACGCCCCCCCTGAAGTTCCATTACCAGTTCCCCCTGAGGTAGCTGGCCCAACAACAACATTCAAACTTGATAGTCCTGTTGTGGCAATCGTTCCTTTTGCATAAGCACCACCACCACCACCGCCACCACTCCTTCCAACTAGAGGTGTCACATTTGCTGCACCTCCTGCGCCTCCTGCGCCCCAAGCTTCAACAGTAACTATGTCCATACCCGCAGGAAGAGGAAAAGAAGGATTACTAGCTGGAACTGAATGTACTAAAGTTTGTGCTTTTGACGTGGTATAGAAGATTGATAAAACTAAAATTAGAAGGATTCTCAATCTCTTACTTGATTTTAATGGTTTCTCAATATAAGTTACTAAAGATAAAAGGCTGAAGAAACTCAGCATAGTAAGTAAATCTTTTCTCATCTTGTGGCATTTTAGTAATTGAAAAATAAATTCAAACTCAAAACAAGATTAATTGCAAAATGAAAAAGACAAATGCTTTAAGGCCTCATATAAACAAGACTAAATCTTTAATATAGAATCAATGAAGCGCTCCAATTTTACAATCAACTTAAGGCAGATAAAACACCGTTTTTGAAACTGTGCTTTTTGAAGAAAAAAAATTAAATCATTGGCTTATAGAAAAGTATTTAATCGATAAAAAAAGCATTTCATCGATAAAAACCAACTACAAGGTACGATTTTATTTACGTAGAAATTCCCAATGTAGTATTAAACCCATAATTTTAACACTAAAAACTCAGAAAACATAAAAAATAAGAAAAAACTGTTAATTTGAAAATATTTTATTTTCAAATAATTGATTTACAATAACTTAATCAAAAGAAGTTATAATTATATACGTTCTGTTCAGCTTTTAAAAAATGACTTTTTTTGAAGCTGATTTGCCACTTTCGAAAATGACTTTTACTAATAAAACCTGATGAGAAGAGAACAAGTTTTCGATGGAAGTTCTTTTGGTTTCAAGCTGATCTTTTGTATACAGTAGATTTCCTAATACATCAAATATCACTACCTCTTTTATTGTTTCAGCAAAAGATTCAATATGTATATTGTGATTTTTAACCGATACTACAATATTCTTCGAGATGTTATCAGAAATATTATTTCCTAAAGTTTTATTACTGTAAATTATAGAAAAACGATCATTAAAGGTTCCTGCTTCAGAATCAAATTGATACGGAAGTTCAGAAATATTATGCGTTTTATTTAATTTTTTATCGACTAGAAAAATAGGCTTATCATTAAAAAAATCATCTTTATGATCTATTTCAATTTTTAAATTATCACTAACTGTAGTTTTATAACCTATAGTTATTGAATCGCTTTCTAAAAAAGGCAATTCACGGCCTTGGATTACTAATTTTTTATTTTCGATTACACTGTAAAAATCCAATGACATTCCTGAACTTAAATACTCTGCATCATAATTCAGATCTAAAGAATTTGAAGCGCCGGATGCATATCCTAGTAAAATCTGTTTGAATTCATTTTCGTGGTTTTTAATGTTTAGCCAAAACCTATGCTTTTCGGCAACAGATTTTGCTTGTGAGTTTGGAGCTGGTCTAAAAAAGGAAGTATTTTTATCTCGAACTTTCATGCTGTTTTTAAATTCTAGGAATCCTGTTACGTTGCTTTTTACAAAAAAGGCTTGTCCTGAAGCAATTGTACCGTTTGGTGCATCATTACTAACTCCAGAACTTAAAGCTGAGCTTGTGCCAACACCTCCTAATAAATTGTAAACTGCATAATCATCATTAGTATATCGATAGGTATTAGTTCCTGGAATTGTAATTCTAGGCGGAGTGTTATGCGTCCAGAAGTATAATGCTCCCTTTGTTTTCGGCTCATTTTCTGTTAAGAAATCATCTGCACTTATGGCGCATGGATATGGATTACCAACTAGATAAAAACGATCTGCAGCAATCAACTCAACTGCTATTTTACCATTGTTTGGAATTCCTTTGAAAACACCTTCAAATATTGCTCGCTCTGTAGTAGAAAAACTTTGCGGAGCTCTAATGCTGTAGCCACGACCAGAAGTCATTGTCATGCTTCCGTAAAGACTTGTTTTCCAACCTGCAATAGGATCATACCAAGAATATTTGTCAAAAAGTGTTTCAGGCGAAAAATCGAATAATTTCATATCGGCCACTGGAGAAGACCAATAGGTAAGGTCAAATCGAATTACTGGTTTTGTTTTTCTTTTTAAATGAACAATTCCTGTGTTTACTATCTCCTCATCCTCTTGATATAAACTAGCAGAATCTTCTAAAACAAGTATCCCTTGACCGGTATACGCAAACTCGATTCCTAATGTGTTTTTTTCAAGTAAGGTTACCGTTTTACCTTGTTCAATATTGCATCCGCAAATATTGACTGATGTTAAGTTTGGAAAACTTTCTTTAAAATAAACATCTTTTCCCGCAGACGGATAACCGTTGGACCATGAAATTCCATCCCAAGCTGTGGTATTAACGCAAAGTTTTAAACGTGCAATTCTATGTTTTGAAATACCAGAAACAGAATTAAAATTCCCTCCGATCATCAATCTATAATCTTCATCAAATTTCATTGCAAACAGCGTATTATTTGATGGTGCTACAAAAGAATTATCATACAATCCTGAAGGCAGTAAACGAATCAATCTAGAAGAAGCAATAGTATTATATGTTCCCGAAAAACTTCCTCCTACCAAAATTCTATCGTCTGGCTGCACTAAAATAGCACGAACATCTCCTTTACTAAAGCCAGCGCCTGATTGGAATGTAGCATCGAGACTTCCATCACTATTTAATCGAAGAATGCGTTTTTGTGAAACCTTATTAAAAGTCAAAAAAGAACCTCCAACTATAATCTTATTGGATTGAAGTGCAATTGCATAAACATATTTATCAAAACCCTCTTTTATATTAAAGCTAGCATCAATACTTCCGTCTTGATTTAACCTTACCAAACCTGCAAAAGGCATATCATTAAATTTTTTAAAATGTCCTCCCACAAGAATCTTTCCGTCTAATTGAATAATTACACTTTCTATAGTTCCATCAGCACCTAAACCAATATCAAAATCAGGATCTTTTGTTCCATCTGACAGTATTCTAACAATTCTACTCGTATTAGCTGTTGAACCATTATACTTTGTAAATGCTCCAGCGGCAATTATTTTTTGATCAGGCTGAATTGCCAATGTATATACTTGTCCATTAAACCCATCACCTGTCTTCAATGATTCATCTATTTCTCCATCCGAAAATATTCTAACAATCCGATTATTGGTAAGATCATTGTATTTTGTAAAATTTCCCCCTAAAATAATCTTTCCATCAGTTTGCAATGCTGCAGTTTTTACCAAGTTATTACTTCCTGAATTATTAAAAGCAGGATCAATAATTCCATTTTCTAATAGACAAGTAATTTTGGGAGCAACATTTCCATTAAACTTTTTAAAATTGCCTCCAACTATTATCTTTCTATTTGGAAGTGGCAGAATACTAAGAACAGAATTGTCAAATCCAATTCCAGAAGCCAAATATGAAATATCATGTTCGCCATCACTACTAATTTTTACCAACCTGCCTTGATTTTGGCCATTAAAAACAGTAAAAGAGCCTCCAGCAAACCAAGAATCTTCTTCGTCTAATTCTAAAGCTAAAACTGAAGCAGAAGCAGGTCCAGAGCCGATATCAAAATTTGGTTTTATACTTCCATCAGATTGCAGAAAAATCAATCTTAACGCTTCAGTAGTATTGTAAAATCCTGTAAAGGATCCTCCAACCATGATATCACCGTTCTTATTAATTCTAATTGCTGAAACTCCTTCTTTACTAAAGCCATAACCTGTTACAAAACTTTCGTCTTTAGTCCCATCTTCGTTCAATCGAATAATTCTATTCGCTACAGTATTATTAAAAAGGGTAAAGTTACCTCCTAAAACCATTTTCCCATCAGGCTGTAACGCTATGGCATTAACATCATCATTAAAGCCAGTACCACTATTGAAGGTAGAATCAAAAGTTCCATTGGCATTTAATCGAATTATTCGATTAGCAGAAACACCGTTAAATACTGTAAAATTGCCTGTGAGAAGTATTTTCTGATCAGATAAAACTTTTGCGTGTGTAATGTTTAATGCAGATCCAGAACCTGTTAAAAAAGTAGAATCGAGTGTTCCGTTTGGTAATAAACGTGCCACTCTATTTACTGTACTATTATTATATTTTGTAAAACTGCCAACAATAATTATCTCCCCATCAGGCTGTACGGCAATATCATAAACAATTCCTGTAGTTGCTCCAATTGTTGTATTAAAAGTGGCATCATAAGAACCATCTTCGTTTAGACGGATTATTCTTCCCGCACTAATTCCGTTATAACTTGTAAAGTTTCCTCCAACTATAATTTTCCCATCTGACTGCAAACAAGAAGCATAAATTTTACCATTGAAACCCGTACCTGTAGTGAAACTTTCATCGATAGACCCTTCTGGATTTAAACGAGTAAGATATGAAGTTGGTGCTCCATTCAAACTCAGATAATCTCCTCCTACAAGTAAAGTTCCATCTTTCTGAAGAAGAAGTGTACGTACAGTATTATCAAATCCATCTCCATTTTGACCATCATCAAGAACATTAAATGAGCTATCAACTTTACCTTGTTGCGAAAAAATTGCTTGAGATGATAATGAGATTATAATGAACGAATAAAATATATTTTTAATCAAAACGGTGTAATTAAAGTTTAATATTGTAAGAATTAAACTAAATTATAAAGCCATAATTAAAAACACAATACCAAGATTTAGGGATTTTTTCTATAAAAAAAATGCCCATTCTTTAATAAAAGAATGAGCATTTGAAGAAATATTATTTTTTATTACAAATTAGAAAAAATCACTTTTTTAGTAATTATAGAACCATTTTCTAAAGTTACTTTAACTAATAAAACCTGATCACTAGAGTGTAAATTTGTAATTTGCAACTCTGATGAATTCACTTTGTTTTTGCTGTATACTAATTGACCGCCAACGTTGAAAATAGTAACATCTTTGATCGTTTCTTTAGAACAAGTAATACTAACTGTTTTGTTTTTTACAGAAATCAAAACACTATTTTCAAGATTTTCTATGTCGTCGGTTCCTAATGTTTTATTTGTATAACGTAATACAAAACGATCTGTAAAAGTTCCGATGCCAGTTTTGAAAGTATAATTTGAAGCGCGAAGATCTGTTATTGTTCCTGTTGTTTTATCTTCAAGATAAACCGCTTGTTTGTTAAAAAATCCATCTGCATGATCTATCGAGATGGTAAGCTGAGTTTCAGCGACTGATTTATAGCCAAGAGGGATTCCTTCTGTATTGTCAAAAGGCAGACTTCTCGCTTGGATTGACAGCTTTTGGGCCTCATTGATCGTATAGAAGTCTATGTAAGAGTTACCTGCTAACGTAACAGCATCATAATTGTAATCGAAGCTGTTTGTTGCGCCTTCTGCGTATCCGATCAATATTTGTTTATAGGCATCGTCGGTATTGCTTAGATTTAACCATAAGCGGTTTACTTCAATTGCAGCTTCTTTTGCGGTAGTTTTAAAAAATTGCGAGTTTTCTGCTTTTACACGCTGGCCATTATTAAATTTAATCGAAGTAACTTTTGGTTTTATAAAGAAACCTTGACCTACGCCAATATATCCCGAAGGAGTCTCGCCTCCAGTTGTAGCCCTTGTTGCTCCAAGCAATGTGAATACTGCATAATCTGGACTACTGTATTTGTAGGTATTGCTTCCTTCCGCTTTTTTTGGCAGCGATACATGCGTCCAGAAGTATAGTGCTCCAACATCTCCATTATCGGTAATGAATTTTCGGCCATCGATAGCAGATGGGTAAGGGTTTCCGATCAGAAGATATTTATCTGCTGTGGTTGAAATTGGAATGTCTCCGTTATTAGGTGTTCCAAAGAATTTTCCAGTAAATTCAGCAGGAGTTTCAATGCTAAAAGACTGCGGACCTCTAATGCTATAGCCTATCCCAGGTTTCATTTCCATATTGCCGTAAAGATCTGTTGCCCACTTGAAACTAGAAGACCAATAGGAATATTTGTCAAATAAAGTTTCTGGAGATAAATCTTTCATCATAAAACCATCTTGTTTCGTTGAAGTGATAGGACTTGACCAATATGTCAAATCAAAACGACGAATTGAAGTTGCTCTTTTGTATACAATATCTCCACTGTTTTGTACATTGGTAGTTTGTATTAAGCTTGAGCCACTTTCAAACACCAATTTACCATTACTTGTTACCTTATTTGTGATAGTCAAAGTTACTCCTGATGGGATAATTACATCAGATCCAACTGTAATAGTTAAAGAACACGCGTCTATATTTGGCTTAGCCAGTGAAAAAGGCTGACCATTTGCTAAAGATGAAATCGTAACACTTTTACTTCCATCAGGTTCTCCATTTGTCCATCCTGAAGGTCCCCAATCTGTATTAGAGCTTGTATCTGTTATCGTAACAGTAACTGCACTTGAAACACAACCTGTATCATTATTTGTAACAGTAAAGCTATAGGTGTCTGCTACTAAATCTTGAATAGCTAAAGAAACACCTGGCCCAGAATAACTTTTTGGCAGAGTCGTTGCTCCTGTTTGATTTACAGTCCAGTTTCCTGATAAACCTGCTATTGTTATGCTTCCTAAAGTATTACACGCAGCATCGTTATTTTTTGTAATTGTTGGAGTTGCAGGTAATGGTTTTACCGTGATTGTTCCAGAAAGTGTAACAGTTGCACAATTGCCTTGCAACGCAACAGTATAATTATAAGGGCTTGCAGAACTTACATTTGGGGTTCCGCTAATTCTTAAAACACTTCCTGACCATGCTATATTAAGTCCAGTTGGAAAACCTGAAGTCATAACTACAGATCCTCCAGTAGTCGCATAAGTAATGTCTGTGATTGCTGAGTTAAAACATATAGATTGCGCATCTGTACCTGCTGCTGAAGTTAAGGTAATTGTATTGATCGGATTTACTCTTATTGTTCCTGTAGCCGTTACTGTTCCGCATCCACCATTCAAGGTAACAGTATAAGAATATGGCGTTGCCGAACTTACTGTCGGAGTTCCGCTTATAGTCACTACATTTCCTGACCACCCTCCTGTAACTCCGGCTGGAAGACCTGTTACAGTCGCGCTTGTTGCTCCGGTTGTTGAGTAGGTGATATTTGTAATCGGAGTATTGATGCATGCAGTCTGCGCATCAGTGCCCGCAGCTGAAGTCAGCGATACCGTATTGTTTGGATTTACTCTTATTGTTCCTGTAGCCGTTACTGTTCCGCATCCGCCATTCAAGGTAACTGTATAAGAATATGGCGTTGCCGAACTTACTGTAGGGGCTCCGCTTATAGTTACTACATTCCCTGACCAGCCTCCTGTAACTCCGGCTGGAAGACCTGTCACAGTTGCGCTTGTTGCTCCGGTTGTAGAGTAGGTGATATTTGCAATCGGAGTATTGATGCATGAAGTCTGCCCATTTGTGCCCGTAGCCGAAGTCAGCGATACCGTATTGTTTGGATTTACTCTTATTGTTCCTGTAGCCGTTACTGTTCCGCATCCGCCATTCAAGGTAACTGTATAAGAATATGGCGTTGCCGAACTTACTGTCGGAGTACCGCTTATCGTCACTACATTTCCTGACCAGCCTCCTGTAACTCCGGATGGAAGACCTGTTACAGTCGCGCTTGTTGCTCCGGTTGTTGAGTAGGTGATATTTGTAATCGGAGTATTGATGCATGCAGTCTGCGCATCAGTGCCCGCAGCTGAAGTCAGCGATACCGTATTGTTAGGATTTACAGTTATTGTTCCTGTAGCCGTTACTGTCCCGCATCCGCCATTCAAGGTAACTGTATAAGAATATGGCGTTGCCGAACTTACTGTAGGGGCTCCGCTTATCGTTACAACATTTGCTGCCCAGCTTCCTGTAACTCCCGCTGGAAGTCCTGTCACAGTTGCGCCGGTCGCACCTGTTGTATTATATCTAATGTTTGTAATTGCTGTATTAATACATCTTGTTTGGGCATCTGTACCTGTAGCTGAATTTAGTACCACGGTATTATTTGCATTCATTGTTACCGCTAAATTTCTTGTCGCCGTTCTTCCAGCACATCCATTTGTAGCAGTAACACTTATTGTTCCTCCCGCAGTTCCTGTTGTTACAGTAATACTATTAGTTCCTTGTCCAGATGTTATTGTCCATCCTAATGGTACTGCCCAATTGAAAGATGTGGCGTTCGTTGTCGTAATAGAATAAACCTGTCCTGTAACTGCAGGACATTGACTTGCTGTTCCTGTAATAGTTGTACCTAAAGTAGGATTTGTATTTACACTTGTTATTACTGCAATTGATTCTGTACTATAAGTACAAGATCCTGCATTACTAGCCGTCCCTGTAACATTTCTTCTGTAATAAACTGTTGTTTGCGATGTAGGATTTGTTGCTGGTACTGTATAATTCTCCGATGTCCCATTAGTACCAATATCTGTCCAACTCACATTATCTGGTGATGATTGCCATTGAAACTTAATAGATGGGTTAGTATTTGATCCTTGATAAGTAATGGCTGAACCATCTAAAACTGAATTACTTCCCGCACAACGATAAACAGGACCTGCAGTATTTATACCATTTACAGAATTTATTGTATCATCGGCTGGATAAATACTAAAATCAGTCACATTCGCTTCATCTTTATCATAGTAATCCAATTGCAATTGACTATTTCCATTCAGGTAAACCAATACGTTTGTATATTCTGTTGGACCTTGTTGTACCCATGCATCAAAAACCTTAACACCATCTACAAAAAGTCTTACCCCATCATCTCCCCTTACCGTAACAAAATAGCAACCTTTTGGCAAAGTTGATCTCATTCTATAGCGTACAGCAAATGTCTCGCCATAAAATAATTGTTGCGAACCACTTCCCGTCGCAATAAAAGGAACATTTGGAGTAAGTCCTCCGCCATAATCTTGAGAGAATGAAGTCGTGTTTCCAGTTATAGTATTTGGTTGTAAAAAGTACCCTAAGTAACTACCATTAGTAAAAGCATTTGTATCCGTAAGAGGATTTACTGAAGCTGTATCTGAAAAATCATAAACGTGAGCAATCCATGAATTGTTTCCCTCTGCATTCGCATTAACCTGGTCAACAGTATTATTACCACCTGTATAACTCACGGTAATGGTAGAGTTATTTCCCGCTGTGGAATTACAATTTGTACTATTATTAATTCTTACCAATAATGTTCCAGTGAAGCTAGCAGTCCAGTTAATAGAAACGTTCCCATTATTAGAAGTTGCATCTGCTGTTCCTACACTTGCATTACTTGGATTAAAAAGAGTGATTCGCTTTCTAAAAGATTGATTTGATGTAGCAGTAATTGTATACGTTAACCCCTGAATTACATTAACCCCTACATATCGTCCTACAGGCACGTTATTAAAAGTAACAGCCCCTATATTCCCCGAAACATTATCTCTATTGTAAATTATAGACTGAGTAGTTCCATACTGTGAACCTCCAAAGCCACATTGCCCATAGTTAGTTGAAAACACAAAAAACATTCCAACACAAAGCAAGCCTAAACTTGGTGTACTTAATCTTTTGTAGAAAGATTTAGAAGAAATGAAGAATAAAAACGAGTAAAGTAATTTTCTCATCATATAACAGTAGGTATTTGTTTTAAATTTGTTTTTGGTTGCTTAAAGCAAAAAAGGCATTTCTTTCAAAAAGAACAATGTTCTTTAGATAATTCGCTGAACCCTAAAATGTTAAATTCTGACATCTTAGGCCGAAATTTAAAATGTTAAAATTCCGTACAAAAATATTTAAATTAGCCTAATACACAAGGTTATAATTTATTTCTTTTTATAAAATATTAACAAATTTCAGAATTATTTTATAACAAATCGAGCATAACTGAATTTAAACGTTAAAACGCATGAAAAACCCGACGAACAGCACTTTCACCATCAAAGAAGCTTTACAAAAACTAGAGCACTTTTGTGCTTACCAAGAGCGATGCCATGATGAAGTTGTGGCTAAATTATACAGCCTAAAAATGACTCGAGATGAGATTGATATTGTTGTAGTACAGCTTATTGAAGGAAATTTTCTGAACGAAACTCGCTTCGCTTGCAGCTTCGCAAGAGGCAAACACAGAATTAAGCATTGGGGAAAAATCAGGATCACAAATGAATTAAAAGCAAGAAATATTTCTTCAACCAATATTACCTTGGCTCTGAAAGAAATTTCTTCTGAAGAATATTTTGAAACTTTTGAAAATCTTGCGGAAAGATCTTGGAATTCTATTTCTGAAACCAATCTTCTCAAAAAACGAAAAAAATTTTGCGACTATATGCTTCGCAGAGGTTATGAAAGTAATTTAGTTTACGAAAAAGCAAAAGAATTAGAAGAAAACTAAGTTCATTATTCAGCATTCAAAAAAGAGAATATTTGCAACTTTTCTAAATTATTTAAAATTCTCTACTCCCCTTTTTAACACCTCAAAAGGCACATTCTCTTAAGTTATAAATTATTCCGTTTTTGAAGAATTTATGGCAAATCTGACGTTTTTTAGTCAAAAAACTCAAAAAACAGTCTTTAAAAGCCTCTTATTTTACGAATATTCTTATAATATTTTTCATGATTTTATAAGAATATTTGCCGAACATTAAAATTTTTAATGTAGTTCATCGACTATTTTAACAATTCATCGATTAAATGAGGGTTCCCAAAACCCTATCAAATTGTAGCTCGTAGATGTGTATATCTTTGCGCGGTTCGAAAAGTCTTATGCCAGCATAACAAATTGATAGAAAACATTTAACATGAAAAAAACTTTACTTTTACTTTTGTTTTTATTGCCTTTTTTGGGAGTTTCTCAAGTTAATTTAGTCAAATGGGACGATCCATCTGGTGCTACAACTGCTAATGTTACCCCAGCATACAGTAATGCAGTATCTGCTGAAAATCTAAGCGCAAATGGAATCTCATTTCAGCCTATACAATGGGAAGGTTTTAAAGGAAGTTCTTGGCCATTTTCTTTCAGCATAGATGAAAATAAATACTTTCAGGTTACAGTATCCGCTAAAACTGGATACAAAATAAAACTTGGAGCTTACAATTTCACCTATAAAGGAGATGGTAATTTGTACGTAAAAAGATATCAAGTACGCTATTCTAAAGATGATTTCGCTACTAGCACCTTATTACTAGATGAACCAACTCAAGCTGGCAAAGTAAACAAGTCAATAGATTTATCTAAAATAACTCTTTACGCTGGAGAAAAATTAACGCTTCGTATTTACGGTTACAAATTACAATCGGGTAAAGACGATAACTCGCCTTTATTTTTAATGAATCGTAATACTGCTACAGAAGCAGGAAACACTAGCCCAACAATTACTGGAACAGTTTCTGCTTATGATCCAACTGTTTTAAATGCAAATGATGATCTTGTGACTACACAAGAAAAACGTACTATTTCATTTAATCCGTTGACGAATGATACTAATACCGCTGGTGCAAGTATAACTTTTACGCAACCATCAGCAACCGAAGGAACAGTTAGCAGGAACGGAAACATCTTTACATTTGCTCCTGCAACAAATTTTAAGGGAACATCTACATTTACTTACACGCTAACAAATGGAGCCAGAACTTCTACGGCAACTGTCGTTGTATATGTAACAGATCTAAGTCCAAAATTAATTATTTGGAATGGAATTTTAGCCCAACCAAAAGCAGTTGTAACCGACCCTAACATAACTGGAAATGATATTACTGGAACTGGGTTTGAATTTATTACCAACAGCAACCCAGACTATTTTAACGTTAAAAAATTAGAAAATGGGGGTTCAACAGCATTAACATTGAACAGATATGTTCAAATGAGTATTACACCAAAAACAAATTATAAATTAACGCTTACACAATTCAATTTTATATATAATTCTCCATCCGGATCTGAAGGTGCTTCAATGTTTGAGGTACATTATTCAACTGATCCGACTTTCCCTGGTGGAGGAACAGTCCTTTTGGGACCAACAACAGCAGTAAAAGGGGCCGATACTCCAGTTACTCTAAATTTTCCAACAGGAACAACAGTTTCAAGCAATACGAATCAAACATTTTACATCAGAATATATCCGTACGCTGTTCAAAATTTATATAACGGATATTTTAAAATAAAGCATGATTATGGTGGAGAAGTTGGACCAACTCTTACTGGTATTGTCGAGCCTTCAAACTTAATCACTGCTAATCCAGATACTGCAAATACAAATTCAGCCACCGCTATTAACATTCCAATTTTAGCAAACGATGAAAATTATACTCCATTAGCGTCCATTAATGCTACACAACCAACAACGGGAGGATCTGTTGTAGTTAATGGCACAACAAATGTTACCTTCACACCAACAGCTGGTTTCGTTGGAACAACAACTTTTGAATACACTATCTCAAATGGAACAAATTATTCGACAACAACCGTAACTGTAAACGTTACCGCCCCACCATGTACTCCAACTGGAGATCAAACTTCTTTTGGATCTAATGCTTGGATTGGCTATGTTTATAAAATGGCAAATAATGCTGCCATGCCTCCAAATGTTTCATATCCAGCTTTACCAAGTACTAGCATTGCAACTTACATAGGAAATGTATCTGAAAACAAAAACTTTGATAGAAATATTGGAGGCGGTTCAGTTACAGGTCTAACTTCAAATTTTGCTTGTGATGCTGCTCCTTCTGACCGATTCTTTGTACGATATAAAATGCTTGCTGATATTACCGAAGCTGGCGTATATAGTTTTGATGTTGGAAGCGACGATGGAGTAAGACTTTACATCGATGATGCAGCTGTTCCAGTTATAACAAGATGGAATGGTCACGGTTTTACTATGGATTACGCTACACAAAATCTAACTGTAGGCCAACATAAATTTGTTCTAGAGTATTATGAAGACGGCGGAGACTCAAGAGTTTCTTTTTTCATTGGCATACAAAAAGGAAATCCTACTGAATATGGAGACAAAGTATGGAACGTTTATGGTTATGTTAACAACGATATAACCTTACAAAATGTTAGATATGCAGGTTATTATGTTGATCCTCATTTAAATCCTGATTCAACAAATTATTGGCCAAAAGACAAATCACCTTCGTCTGCAACCATTTGGCAAGGTTCTCAAGTACCAGACAACAATTTTACTGTGGTTTACAAACGTAAAGGTTTCGATTGTGGATTATATCAGTTAAAACATATGAATCATGATGATGCAATTCAGCTTTATATCGATGATAAATTAATCTTTTCTAAAGATGGATGGGACAATGCTACTTATTTAATTAACGGAGGAGACCTTTACCCTTTAAACAGTGAGTCTAGAGTAGAAATACGTCTAAGAGAAGATGGTGGTGATGCCAATCTTGGAATTAATTTTACAAAAACGGATATTATATACAATGGAACTGGCACTATTCCGAATGGTAGCTCTTTAGTGATAAGTGCAAATACAGAACTAAAGTCAGATATTACAGTTTGTTCTTGTACCATAAATCCGAATATCACATTAACAGTTCCAAAAGATGTTACTTTAACTGTTGATGAAAATGTAAACGTTGGTACAGGAGGAAAACTTTTAATTTTAGACGGAGGATCATTTCTTCAAACTTCTACAAGTAAAAATATGTTTACAGGAAGCAATACTGCTTTTCAAATAGAAAGAACAACCAAAATTCGCCGTTTTGACTTGACATATTGGTCAAGTCCTATCACTTCAACAAAACAAGATGGTTTTATGATGAAAGATTTATCTCCAGAAACTTTATTTGACAAATATTCCTATTGGTCTTCTAGTTTCAAGTGGGCAACAGATCTTTACGGCAATATGGAAATGAAACCTGGGATAGGCTATAGCATTAGAGGTCCGCAGTCTTTTAGCATTGAAACTCCTGCTGAATTTACTGGAAAATTCTTTGGAACACCTAATAACGGAGACATTCCAATTTCAACCACAGCAGATAAATATCTTCTGATCGGAAACCCTTACCCATCTGCTATCGATGGCCGAAAATTCATTACCGATAATGGAGATGTTGGAGCACTATACTTCTGGACGCATGTATCGCTGCCAAAAAAAGCGGAAGGAAGCAATACCTACAAATACAGTAGTCCAGATTATGCAGTATTCACATTGCTTGGAGCAACAAGGGCTACAACTGGAGGCGAGACTCCTTCGGGATATATTGGCGTAGGGCAAGGTTTCTTTATAAAACCAAAAGTTACTTCAGTTAAATTTAATAATGGCCAGCGTATAAAAGCGCAGAACTCACAATTTTTTAAAACTACATCAAAGGAATCCGAAATTGAAGTAAACCGCTTATGGTTAAATCTAAGCAATACCGACGATGCCTATAAACAAATATTGATTGGATACGCAGAAGGCGCAACGAACAGCTTCGATTACAATTATGATGCTGTTACGTTAGCAGGAAACACTTACGTAGACTTCTATACTATCAATGAGGCTCAAAAGCTGTCTATCCAAGCGAGAAGTTTGCCTTTTGACAATACAGAAAGAATTCCTCTTGGCTATAAATCAGTCGCTGAAACTCAGCTTACAATCTCGATAGATCACGCAGATGGATTTTTTAACAAACAAGCGGTTTATCTAGAAGATAAAACAACAGGAACAATAACAGATCTTCGCGCTTCAAATTATACTTTCAAAACTGGCATCGGAACTTTTACAGATCGTTTTGTATTACGTTATACCAATAAAACATTAGGCACAGATGATTTTGAAAATGTAGAAAATGGAGTTTTAGTTTCGATAAAATCAAAAGTAATCAATGCAGTTAGCGGAACTGAAAACATTAAAGAAGTGCAAATCTATACTATAGGCGGACAATTGCTTTACAACAAAAGTAAAATAGATGCAAAAGAATTAGAGATTACAAATTTACATTCTAGCAATCAGGTTTTACTAGTAAAAGTAATGCTAGAAAATGGTCATGTAGTCACGAAGAAAATTATATTCAATTAAAAAACAAGAAACCCATCATTACTGATGGGTTTCTTGTTTTTATTCTTCTTTCAACTCGTCAATTACTTTTTTAATCTCTTTGGCGTATTTTCCATAAAACTTTTGGACCCACCATTCTAAAGAAATTCCCATAGAAAGCACCGTAAAAACAATGATAGCAAAAAAACCAAATAATTGTCCGTTAGTAAATTCGTGATTTAATAAACCTGATTTTTCAGAAAGACCATAAAAATAAAAGCCCAGTAAGTACACAACGATAAAAGGAGTTAGCGAGAAGCCAAATGTTTTGTACAATTCCATATTCAGTCTAATATCAAAATACGTCTCATACAAACTATCTTTTGTTTTTAATGTTGTTGCATTCAATCTTTTAAAAAAGAAATATAATTTTACTAAATAATAAACGCAAACAGCCAAAAACAAGCTATAGATTAAATAGTATAAAAAAATCATCTGTTCATTAAAGTGACAAATTATCGGAATTGCTCCCATAAAAATTATGGATACAATTTGATAGACAAATTCATTTTTTAGATTTGTTCTGATTTTGTCTAAGGGCGTATTAGCAGATTGAATCTTTTCTAAGTTTGATGGCAGAACAACATTTTCAGGTTTTTCGTTATTCCATGCATTTTGTATGTCGTTAAAATCCATATCCTTGTTTTTTAATAATTTCTTTTAATTTTTCTTTGGCTCTATTCAATTTCACTCTAGCATTTCCTTCAGATATTCCTAGATTCTCTCCTATTTCTTTATGAGAGAAACCTTCCAGTTGATAGAAAATGATAGCTTTATCTATTTTTTCGAGTTTCTGTACTGCTTTGTAAAAATGATCCAACTGACTTTCTTTTATATGAGAATCTCCTTCATCATCTTTTACATTTTCTGAAGCGATTTCATACCTGTCTACCTTCCGTTTTTCTTTCTTCAAAAAGACAATTGCTGTATTTACTGCTACTCTGTACATCCATGTCGAAAACTGGCTTTCATTCCGAAAAGATTCATATGATTTCCAGAGTTGACACACAATCTCCTGAAACAAATCCTGCTGATCATCAGAATTATCCATATACATCTTAGAAACTTTATACAAAATTCCTTTATGGCTTTCTATTCGATTTAAAAACTCTTGTTCCTTCTCTTTCAAAACAGATTTAGTTCATTACAGGTTTTACAGTATATCCTTCTTTTCTCAATAAATTAATAACTCCATACTCACCTCCTAAATGCGCTGCACCAACAGCAATAAAAACACCATTTTGCTTTAATAACTCCGGCATTTGTTTTACCCAGTTTAAATTTCTATTATCAAGAATCTGCTTTTTAGTTTTTTCACTTGTAAATCGTTTATCTGTACTAAATGCATACATCGCTTCAATGTTTTCTTTCTTGTAGGCATCTACTAATTCAATTGTTTCTTCAGGAGTTGATTCTTCTAAAAGCGCCAGCATTTCATCATTAGAATAAGCATTTTCAAGAATTTCGAATTGAGACTTGACAGATTCTAATCCCGAAATAGAAACATTCCTTTTTTTGGCTGCATCTGAAAACTCCATTTCATAAAACTTCAAATCTGTACAACCAAAACTTTTCATAGAAATCAGACTCAAAACCGTCACAAGATCAAAACTGTCTACTTGCTGTACCGACATTCCAGTGCTCTTTTTTAAAATAGAATCTAATTTTGCAAGTTGTTCTGGTGTTAGCTTTTTACTCAAAGGTTCTTTTCCCATTGCCAATTGCTGCATTTGACTCATTTCGTTCGGATCTGTAAAGTTGATTTCTAAAAACAATTTGTCCGATTTCTCAAAAGCATTTTTGGCTTTTTCAGATAAAAAATAATCTTTTGAACAGATCATATGAATTGTTCCGAATAAATAAGAAGACTTCTGAAGCCCTTTTCCTGAAACCTCCCAAAGAAGAGAACTTTCCAGTTTTGAAGTTTTGTTTTGAGCCGAAATGTTATTACAAACAATAAAGAAGAATATAAAAGCTACTATAAATTGAAATCTGGTTTTCATGATTTAATATCGTTTATTTGATTACAGCTTGTAAGTAATCGAATAAACGAAACGTTACAAAAAACTTTACTCTTTTTTCAAATTTTAGTCTTGGAAAATCAGAATCTAAAAAACAAAATCTCTAACTAATTCCAAAACCTGATTAATTTCTTCCTGCGAATTATAACTGTGAATACAAAAACGAAGACGTTCCTGATTTTCTGGAACAATTGGCGAAACAATTGCCTGCACATCGAATCCTTTATTCTGAAGTTCTTCTGCCAATTTTTTGACATTTTCATTTCCTGGAACAATTGCAGAATGAATTGGAGATTTACTGTGAACGAACATTGGTCTTAAACCCAACAAATTTTTCTGCTGATTAAAAAATACAATATTCTGGCGAAGCTTTTCAATAGTCTCTTTTTCGATTTCCAACTGCTGATAAGCCATAAAAATTGTTGCCACAGCATGAGGCGACAAAGCCGTCGTAAAAATAAAACTGTGTGCAAAATTGATTAAATATTCTCTAAGGTCAACACTTCCTAAAATTGCTGCTCCTTCACACCCTAAACCTTTTCCAAAAGTTACGATTCGGGCAAAAAATTTATCGTGCAGTTTCAGATACTGAGTCAGTCCCTCCCCTTTTTCTCCAAAAACGCCCAAAGCGTGCGCTTCATCAACAATTAAATAACAATTGTATTTTTCTGAAAGCTGTATCAACTCTTCTAAATTCGGACTATCTCCATCCATAGAAAACACAGTTTCGGTTGCAATATAAATTGTGGCACCTGGAAATTTAAGAATGTTTTTTTCTAAATCTTCAAAATCATTGTGAATATAATGATGCGAATTTGCTCGAGACATCGCAATACCATCCTTTATAGAAGCGTGACATAATTCATCATACAAAACAACATCGTTTTCTTGCGGTACAGCGCTAAAAAATCCTAAATTGGCATTGTATCCCGAATTGAAAATTAAAGCCGCTTCTGCTTCATGAAATTGAGCTATAAAACTTTCTGCAATTGGATAAAGAGAATGGTTTCCTGAAGTTAATCTAGAACCTGTAGCTCCATTTTGAAAAATCTCATTTTCTAGCAAATAAGCATGAGTGTGTTTGAATAAAGTTTCCGATTTAGAAAATCCGATATAATCATTAGAAGAAAAATCAATGAGATTATTAAACACAGGAAGTTTTCTAAACTGATTTTCCTGTCTAAAATTTTCTAATTTACGATTAAGATTTTCTGGCGGCTTCATAAAATCAAAGTTAGGCAATTCATTTTAGAATTAACAAAACAGCGGATTATATGAAATCCGCTGCTTTACTAAATTAAATGGCACTAATAAAAGGCGATTGCCTACTATAATTTGACTCGATCATTTCTTTTACCATAAACTTTGAAATATCTAAAGCCGAAATTTTTTCGCTCAAACAATCTTCAATATTTACAGCGATTTCAGAACTGTCAGTAGAAAAAACAATGAAAGGAACACGAACCTGTGTCCAATCTATTTTACTATCAACCAAAAGATCATAGGTTAATTGTCGGTCTTTTTGGATTTCAGGAAAATTCGTTTTCATCCAATCGGTTGCCATAATTGTCTTTGGGCTCTTCTTATCAAATGGAGTATCGATATTTAACCCCGCCAATAAAACATATCTCTCAATACCGTTACGTTTCATGGCATTCAAAACATTCTTTGTTGCCTGACTGGCAACCATAGGCTCACCTGGCCGTTGACCAATAGTACTGACCACTGCTTGACAATCTTTAAGCAATAAGTTTATTGATTCTTCATTAATAGCATCACCTTTAATGATTTCTATTTTTGAGTTTTGAATGGTAAAATCGTCCGGATTTCTCAATAGAAGTTTTACGCTAAATCCGTTTTCTAATAACTGGTTTACAAGATATTTTCCAGTTCTTCCGCCGCCGCCAAGAACAGCAACTTTTGATATATTTTTCATATATATTCTTTATAAAATTTGACATAAAAAATGTTGCTTCATTGTCCAATCATAAAGCAAAACTGTAAAAGCTTACTGAGCTTTTACTATTGGTCGAATATTTTATAAAGAGATTTTAATAGTTCAAAAGTAATAAAATAAAAAATGCCAGACAATACTGTCTGGCTTTTCTGCTTATTTTGAAATTGTCTTAGTCAACTAAAACAATTATCTTATTGTTTTTCATTTCGATTGTTCCTGACTTAATCTCTAAAGTATAAGTTTGGTCATTAACTCTCGTAAATTTATCAGCAGCCTCTTTAGAAAAATTGAAGCTTGGAGCTGCAATTTTAATTGTTCCCTCTTCTAAGATAGAAACAATTGGCGCGTGATGATTTAAAATCTGAAAACTTCCATTAACTCCTGGTAAAGTAACCGATGTTACCTCTCCTGAAAATAATTTCGCTTCTGGTGATACTATTTCTAAAATCATAACTGTTTTTTAAAATTCCAAATTATAAAATTCCAAATCCCAATCTTGGAATTTGGAATTTTTATTTTTTTGATTTTATCAAGCTCTGCTTGATTATTATGCTTCAGCTAACATTTTCTCTCCAGCCTCGATTGCATCTTGAATAGAACCTTTCAAGTTGAAAGCTGCTTCTGGAAGGTGATCTAACTCACCATCAATGATCATGTTAAATCCTTTAATAGTATCTTTAATATCAACTAATACACCTGGGATACCTGTAAATTGCTCTGCTACGTGGAATGGCTGAGACAAGAAACGTTGTACACGACGTGCTCTAGATACAGAAAGTTTATCCTCTTCAGATAACTCTTCCATACCAAGGATCGCAATGATATCTTGTAATTGTTTGTATTTTTGAAGAATTTCTTTAACTCTTTGTGCACAGTCATAGTGCTCGTTTCCTAAAATTTGAGGAGTTAAGATTCTAGAAGTAGAATCTAACGGGTCAACCGCAGGGTAGATACCTAACTCAGCAATTTTACGTGACAATACCGTTGTTGCATCTAAGTGGGCGAAAGTTGTAGCTGGCGCCGGGTCAGTTAAGTCATCCGCAGGAACGTAAACCGCTTGTACAGATGTAATAGATCCTTTGTTTGTAGATGTAATACGCTCTTGCATAGCACCCATCTCTGTTGCCAAAGTTGGTTGGTAACCTACCGCAGATGGCATACGACCTAAAAGTGCCGATACCTCAGAACCTGCTTGAGTAAAACGGAAGATATTATCAACGAAGAATAATACATCTTTACCTTGGTCAGATCCAGCTCCATCACGGAAATACTCAGCGATAGATAATCCTGAAAGTGCCACACGTGCACGAGCTCCAGGTGGCTCATTCATTTGTCCGAAAACGAAAGTAGCTTTAGACTCTCTCATTCCTGGCATATCTACTTTAGATAAATCCCATCCTCCATTTTCCATAGAGTGCATGAAATCATCACCGTATTTAATAATTCCTGACTCTAACATCTCACGAAGCAAGTCATTTCCTTCACGTGTTCTTTCACCTACTCCAGCGAATACAGAAAGTCCACCGTGACCTTTTGCTATATTGTTGATCAACTCCTGAATCAATACTGTTTTACCAACACCAGCACCACCGAACAATCCAATTTTACCTCCTTTTGCGTAAGGCTCGATCAAATCGATTACTTTGATACCTGTAAATAAAACTTCAGATGAAGTTGATAAATCTTCAAATTTTGGTGCAGGTCTGTGAATTGGCAGACCGTTTTCTCCAGTTTTAGGCAAATCACCTAAACCGTCAATGGCATCTCCAACAACATTAAATAATCTTCCATATACGTCTGGACCGATTGGCATTTGGATTGGATTTCCAGTTCCAACTACTTCATATCCTCTGCTTAAACCATCTGTTGAATCCATAGAAATGGTACGAACAGTGTTTTCACCAATATGAGATTGTACTTCTAGAACTAAGATAGTTCCGTCTTTTTTAGTGACTTCTAGTGAATCATAAATTTTTGGAAGTTCAACATCCTTACCGTTGAAAACTACGTCAACTACTGGTCCAATGATTTGAGCAACTTTTCCTATTACTTTTGACATTACTTATGTATTTATTAAATAGCTATTTAGGTTTATCGAAAATACCTCTTTTTTCAGAGCGCAAAGATAATTTTTTAAAATATAAAATCAATTTTTTTTTCATAAAAAATAGCATGATTTTGTTTGATTCATAAAACTTGGCTAAAAAATAACAAAAACAGCATTTTTTTATTAAATGAAAAAAACCGCTTCATTGGTAAAAATGAGCGGTTTTAAGGTTAAAAATAGTTATACATTATAATGTAGCCGGAAATAAAACTTGATAATTACCAATATCTACACCTTTTAAGTTAGAACCATATTTAGCATTAATCGCTTGTATAAATTTATTAGCAATAAAAGCATATCCTCTTGGAGATGGATGAACACCATCTAAAGAAAACATACCGCCAGTAACAAATGTAGCTTTTAATGTAAAGCTGTTCATTGTAACTCCACTTGGTTTGTTTAAATCATCCATGATTGTTTTAGCATCAACCATTGCCAAGCCGTTTGCTTCAGCCGCTGCTTTAATTACAGAATTATATGCTGTAGTAGCCGCTTCAATCTCTGCCACTTCAGAAGGCAATAAAACATATCTGTCTGGTAACGGAAAAGTAATTCCTAATTGAGACAGTGAAGCCGAAGGGGAAGCAATTCCATCAGCTGCTACCGTTGGCACTTTTCCAATTCTTGACGAAGCTCCTAAAACAATTAAATCTGTAGGAAGCGCTTGTCTTGCTCTTCCAAAAATCATTCCCATTGCCGTAGCAGTATTAACATCTAATCCACCACCCATTAGCACTGCTTTTAAATTGGCCGACAAATCTGGTAACGTTTCATCTACTATTAGCAACGGATTATTCCCTGTTGCAGATAAAAGTTTAATCCTATCCCCTTGCCCTAAAAATTTCAATGCATTACTCAATGGCCCATACAATTGTGCATTTAAAGTACCAACCATACTCGCTCCTCCAACTGTTAAATTAGCCTGAGTAAGCTGATTGTATGTTATCACATGAAAATGAGGAAGTGTGGTAATATTTGGCAAATTAGCAATCACTCCTTTTCTTCCGCCCGCAACAAGCTGAGCCACTAAGCCTTTATAAGCCGCCTCAAAAGTCGCAGGAGGCGTTAACGGATTTACTGTTGGATCTCCACCTGCAGTAGCATATCCTAACTCATCATTCCCTCCAATCCATAAAGAAAAGAAAGTAGGGTTTTGACTTAAAGCATCGGCCAAAACAGTTGTTGTAGCGCTAGATGCAAAACGAGCAAAATAAGGATTTGCCGTTCCTGCAGCAACACCTGCAACATTACCATAACCAGGAGCAAGCAAATGGAAGCTTTTTGCCCCAGGGACTCCTAAATTATTAAATGTTCCTGACAAATGAGCCGTAACCTCAGTTGTTGGCGCTCCCGTAACCGGCACAGGTGCTCCATTAAAATACAAACGCGGACCAGCAACAACATTTCCTCCTAAAAGCAAACCGCCGATATTATCATTTGCAAAAGGCGTTTTGAATTCGCCACCGCCCACTAGAGCGAATTGCTGCGCTAAAATATTCGGATAGGCTCCCTCTTGACCTTTAATAAACAAAGCATTATCACTAAATCCTGCCGCAAAAGAATCTCCTAAAGCAACATATTTGGCAAAATCAGCACTTCCAGAAGTCAAAGGCTTACCATCAGACGACTCTACTGGAGGAGTCACATCATCATCACTATTACAAGCCATAAAGGTTAACGAAACCAATAAAAGCCATTTGAAATTTTTTATCATAATTTGTAATTTTTTATAATTATCTGTTTCCAAATCTGCATCGAGAAACATAAATAATGAATTTGAATAAGAGTTAATAATCAATTACGGATTAATAGTCCAAGAAGCAAAATACTGCTGTCCGATTAATCCAGCTCCAATTACTTGATAGTATTCTTTACCGCCAATATTAGCAGCTCCTAATTTTACTACCGATTTCAATTTCGGAATTCCATAATTAATCTGAGCATCAATTACAGTTGCCTCTTTAATTATACCATCAGCAAAACCAGCCTGCCATAAATATTCACTATTCCATCTTCCGCTAACATTAAATCCGAAATTCTTAAACAGCTTATCATTTCCAATTGACATTTTAATTCTATGTTTTGGCGTATTAAATCCAGGCTCAAAACTTGGATCTTTTGCTTGATCAAAATCAAACTGAGCATAGTTGTAGTTCACTCCCAACTCAAAGTTTGAAATAATTTTTCTAGAAAGTCCAACTCCAAATCCTAATGAATTTATTTCTACATCTGAATTTGTATACAATTGATACGTTCTATATTCTCCATTTTGAAGCGCTCTAATTGACTGAACTCCTGGATCAGAAGTTCCTGCAGCAATGTTAGGCTTATCTTGAGCAGTTCCGTAGAAAGGAGAAACCACATTTAAATTACCAATAAAATTGTTGTAGATATTGTAGTATCCATTAATATCTATTGATGTACCTTCAAAAACAGAACGGTATCCTAACTCAAAAGCTTTTACTTCTTCTGGCTTAACATAATTAGCTCTAGATTTTTTCAACAGCGCAGCAGCACCTACTGGATCTGTTCCTGCCATTGCAGAAAATGCAGTTACCGAACTTGCTATATAAGAGTTCCCATAAGCATCATTACCATTCATAACTTTTGTTGGACTTCCAGTATAAAGCTGGCCTTCTGCACTTAAATTGAATGTTTCGTTAAATCTAGTTAAGTTATCAGGAGCAGAACCCAACAATACTGCATTTCCGATATTAAATCCTATGTATTGATCTTGAGTTGTTGGATTTCTAAAACCTGTTTGGAAAGATCCTCTGAAATTATGATTTCTTTTTTCACCTGCAGAGTACACAAGAGATAAACGCGGAGAGAAATTGCCATCAAAGTTTTTAGATTTATCATAACGAATAGACCCTGTGAACTTCAATCTGTCGTCCATAAATTTTTTCATCAATTGTGCATATGCACCATATTCATTGTAATTTATCTGACTATTAGCATCTGTGTAAATTCTTCCATGAGAATTTAACTCATATGCTCTAAAAGAACCTCCAACTTGAATTTCAGCAAATTTTATTACATCTCTAAAATTATAATTTGCATCTGAGTGATACATTTTTGAATTATCAACCAATCTTGATCCAGTTAAAACATCCGGATCATTTATAACCTGATTAAATGCATTATTAAACTCAGGTGTTCCTGGTAAAAAACGACCTGTATCTGCTGTAGATCTAGCCGCCGCATGCGCTTGCTGCGGATTCATTCCTGCCAAAGTCCCTTGTATGAAAGCCCCAGCATATTGACCAAACCAAGTATTATCGTCTTTCCATTTTCTATTTACATTAATACCGGTAAAAATCATATCATAAGAATTTCCTCCATCCTCACCAGTCATATAACCTCTTACAAAAAAGTTTTTTCCTTTGAGCTCTAATTTATTCTGATACATAAAAAAGTTATTCAGATAATACCTGTTTGCCCCTTGATAAACAGCATTTCCAGTACCAATTTTACTCTGCCAGACAACTTCCAATCTTTCATCTCCAAAAGGTCTTGCATGCAAAGAGAAATCAACTTTCATATTCGCCGCTTTATTATCTGTCAAATCAATTTCATTATACCCTGTTCTACTAACCATAGAATTTGGCAAAAGATTAGATGCCCCTGCCGGAATCAAACCCATTGCTTCCAACTTCTGACCGACACCCTTAATATTTGTAGCCGCTTCATCTCCATAAACGTTAATTCCATCATAGCTAGGGTTCGTTCTATCAACACCTGCCCTAGTCTTGTCATTATAATTTGTAGCATACCAATCAGTAGCCTGCATGTAAGTAATGTTTGCTTTAGCAGCAATGTATTTATTAAAGGCACGAGCAAATCGAACACCAAAATCATAATAGCCATTTGTACCAGCAGCTTCTTGAGAAGTTACCCCATACTTTAAATAAGCCGAAACTCCCTGATCTACAAACGGGCTTTTACTAGTCATAAACAAAATCCCATTAAAAGCATTAGCCCCATACAGAGCAGATGATGCCCCCGGAAGCAATTCCACACTTTGAACATCGATTTCCGAAACCCCAATCATGTTTCCTAAAACAAAATTCAATAACGGAGACGAATTATCCATTCCATCTACTAGCTGCATAAAACGAGTATTCGCTACAGTAGCAAACCCTCTAGTGTTTATAGACTTGAACGACATACTACTTGTGTTCATCTGGACTTCTTTCATATTTTCTAAACCATCATAAAAAGAAGGAGAAGCTGTTTTTTTGATTTCCTGAACCCCCATTCTCTCAATGGTTACAGGCGACTCCAGAACTCTTTCTGGCGTTCTTGATGCAGAAACTACAATTTCATCCAATTTTGTTTCTTCATCTTTTAAAATCACATTTACTTTTTGATTTGCAGCTGTTACGTTTATCGTTTTAGTCTCAAATCCTACCGCCGTAACTTTTATAGAAAAAGGCAGTTTAGCATTAGTAGTCAATTTAAACGATCCATCGAAATCAGTAGAAGCACCACTATTTTCTCCGACAACAACAACATTAGCACCAGGAATAGATTGCTTATTAGCATCTGTAACCGAACCAGTAATTGTATTCTGCGCAAAGGACACTCCGCTGAATAACAACATAATTAGCAAGTAGACTCTCATTTTGGGTTAGTTTTTCGTTAGTATATATAGCCAAAATAAGAAAATATTTTAATATACATAAAAAAACGTTAAATAAAATCAATATTTACTATCAAATCATACAATATTTTAACTATTTATTAATTCAATTTATTGTAATAAAAACAAATAAAATGACAAGAAAAACCAATATACTATGCATACATATAAATTTTAATCAAAAAACTGAAAATTTCATAAAAATACATGTGCCCAAAAAAATTATTGACAATAAAAAAAAGCGAGACCTAAATCTCGCTTTTTTAACATATTTATACTTTCAATTACTTTGACTCTACTTTTTCTAATCGTTTATTCAAGTCTATAATCTGCTTGTTTTGCTCAATAATATACAAAGTCATTTCTTCGATTTTCTGTAAAAGCTTGGCATTCATTTCCCCAAGATTAATTCCGTTTTTCAAAACTTCTTCTTCATTTGGAATGTTTTCTAAATGCCCTTTTTCCGTAATTTGCTTTTCTACTTCTTCTAAAGTTGGCAAAACATACTCTTTTTTAAATACAAAATCTGACCAGTCTTGCATATCTACTTTTACTTCCTGCGAGTGAATCGTTCCTTTTACATCTAATTTATTTTTTGGATTTAATTCTCCAATACCAACGTTACCGTTTCCTAGAATTCTCATTTTTTCCACTTGATGATGCAAATAAGATTCTTTAGTAAAAAACTGCAATCCATAAGTATTATATCCTGCGTTCAGCGTAATTGTTCTTATTGAAGTTCCAAAATCATCAAGATCACCCGCTTTAATAGAATGCGCGATCATAACTGAAGATTCATTATCTACATTAGCAGAGTTTCTAACAAGTATACTACCACCGCTAATCTCTAATTTTGCCAATGGATTATTTGTTCCAATACCAACATTACCTCCATACCTTAGATTAATTATCGTATTATTTCCAAGCTCATTTATATAAAGTGGTAATGCAGCGTGAGATTGTATCCAACTATATGCTGAGTTCCCTCCTAATTTCAGGTTCGTTCCATTAGTAGTCTCTATTGTCAACCCTCCTATAGCCGACTGATCATCAGGAACTCTGAAGCGGCTACCCCCCAAAACATCCAATTTAACCTGAGGGTTTAAAACTCCGAGGCCTACATTACCTGTTGGATCAAAATTATTTTGTGCAAAATTGACACATACATTAAGTAAAAAGAGCAATAAAATTAATTTCTTCATCATTAAAAATTTCCTTTGAATTGTTTATTATTTTTTGATTTTCTATTTCTATTTTGTTAGTCAATTTGTTTTGCTCAATCATATAAAGCGTTAATTCTTCTATTTTTCTGCAATAATTTACCATTCATTTCTCCCAAATTGATTTCCATTTTTAAAAACTTCTTCTTCATTTGAAATGTTTTCCAAATGCCTTTTTTCAGTAATGCCTCTCGTATTTGTTCTAAAATGTCAAAAACTTACTCTTTAAAAAAACAAAATCAGTTCCGCGCTTTTTAACAGCTTTTACTTTACTAGTAAAAAGCATTTTTTACAAAATTATATTTTTTTTAAAGTAAAATCTTTCAAATTTATAAAAAAACAACAAATAGCAATGTATTTTATATTATTTTTCTTATTTATTTAAACAAGATTAATCGATTGTGTAATTCTTAGAAAACAATTTAGGGGGATTAGATTATTCTGCATGGCTAGGAATTCACGTCCATCATTTTCTATATGACCTAATATCCAAAATGAAAATTTTTCACATTCAATAATATAAGAATCTTTAGAGATGGAAGTTTGGCTTTTAAGACCAAAAATAAATTTTCAAAATAGAAATTAAAACTATCAAACTTTTGCTAAAACAAATCGTTCTTCGATTCAATCTTTTAAGATGAATTCTTAATGTGAGATTCTGTCTTTCGATATGGTTTGTACCGAAACGTTTTACAGAATGGTTTTTTGAATCAATCAAGTATTTATAATTTTTTTAATTTGTCTGTAAATATCTTTTTAGCTGCTGATAATTTTAAAGTATCGAGAACCCGGCTTAATGTTTTATTGGTGCGTTTACCTACATTAAAACTTACTATTTTCTTTGAATTTTTTTCAAGTGCATACACGAGCCAAATAAAATTTAGTTTGTGTCTGACATATATACGCATTTCATCGACTTCATAGCTTTTGCCTATACTAATAATAGGTTGATTAATATTTTTAGCAATTGATACTATTCGTTTTAACAACGTAGTGGTTGAGATTCTTAATATTCTTGAAGTACTTCTAATTCCCAATCCTTCTTTTGTGAATTGAATAATGTTTTTATCAGTATCAGGCTTATAGGCTTGATAAACATAGTTTTCGACTTTTGTTCTTTTACACCGTTTACAAATATATCTTTGATTGCCTGATTTTGTTTTGCCATATTTTATCATACACATAATTTCACCAACACATCTGAAACACGAACCCATACTTAAAGTCATTTTATCCCAATTTGAGACATTAAATAATAAAAAACCAACTTAGCCTTTTTCCTATTTACTTATTTACTATTTAAACAATTCATTAAAAACCTGATAACCAATAGTTATCTTTTTAAAACATAACTACCAACACATTTGATACATTACCACGTAACCATACTGATTGAAGTTTTGGGTATTGGTTATGTCTTGTTTTTCTGTAGTGGCTATTGCAAAATTTACATTTTATTTTCATGACCTAATGTGAAACACTATAATACAATAAAAGCATTTTAAGGTTTTTTAAAGCTCAAAAAATAGAAGAATCAATCAGCAGGTTATTCCTCTGTTATCCAAATTATTAAATTCCATACTGTTTTTCAGTTGATTAAATCACCATATTACAAAAACACCTAATCTGATACACTACCGTTTTTGGTATTGGTTATATCTTTTCACCTAAAATATCTTTTGCATCATTTATTTATCATGGGGTAAAACACTTTTTCAGTTGTTGTCTTAATATCTGGAAAATTGTTCTGTAGAATTTTATCAATTTTATTAGAACATAGAGAAGTAATTACAAAACTCGAACCATCCAAAAAATTAATTTTCACATAATAGTAATTACTATGTGCTAAACCAGGTGCCACTGTACCCCTTGTTCCCCCAGTATAAATTACAATTTCACATATATCATCAATCGTACATTCTAAAATACTATTTTTAACTTTTTTAATTATAGCTTTTTTAGTTAATTCAAAAACAATCCCATTATTTTCCATTAAATAATTGCAATGCAAAAATACTGTAGGCAAAAAAAACATTAAAAAGTATGGTATAAGTAAAAAAAACATCAGTTTTAAATCATCCATAGATGTGCATAGTATTACAAAAGAATAAATTATTGACATTACTATTAAATCTGTTAATGCTTTTAACTGGCTTAAAAAATTAATTTTTATTTCCATAATATTTGTTTTGATTTATCTAACAAAATTACCGCTATTTAAAGCGTTAAAGAAATGGTTATAACTTCCTTTTACTTGTGGAGCAACTATATCGTAAGAATATTCGATTCCTTGAAAACCAGCTCCAATAACAACTCCCGCTAAAACCCCATATGGGCCTGCCAAAGATCCACCGATTCCCCACTGGCCAATTACATAGGCAACGCCCCATGACGCTGTTGTACCAGTCATTCTATAAGCATAAGTACCTTTAGAAATTCCTCCCTCTTTCTCACTTTTATTAACTTTGATAGTATGAGCTGGGTTGTTGTAGTTTTGCTTATTGGCTATATCTTATATATCCTAAATCTTTGCTATACTAATTAATAATAGGATAAAATTCTCTTTCAACTTTCATATCAACATCTTCAAAATTCTCACTTAATATTTTATCAATTTTATTTGAACATAAGGATGTAATTATAAAATCTGATCCATCCAGAAATTTGATCTTTGCATAATAATAGCTACTGTGCGCGAGACCACCATAACCTCTATTTCGAGTTCCACCGCTATAAATTACAATCTTTTCAACATCTTGAGTATAATACTTCGAAATAACATCTTTGCTCTTCTTAATTATTTCATTTTTATTTATTTCAAAAACAACTCCCTGATTTTCTTTCAAATAATTAAGATGCAAAATTACCACAGGAAAAAAAAACATTAAAAAATAAGGACTCATGAGAAAAATTTTCAATCTCAAATCAAAAGAATTCCAACCTAAGAAAATAAATGTAAAAAATGCTAATGAAATAAAAATCAAATCGAATAACATTTTAAATTGACTCCAAAAACTCACTTTCAACTTCATAAAAAAATAAATTAAATTATCGCCCACTAAACTGAGCATTATAAGAGGCTGCATATAAATTACGAATAAAACCATTATAACTTGAACTTATTTGTGGCGCAATAATGTCATATGAATATTCAATTGCTTGAAAACCACCACCAATTATTATGGCCGCTAAAACTCCATATGGTCCACTAAATTCTGAAACAGCTGTTCCGACTGCCCATGATGTGCCAGTTCCTATCATTCTATAACTATATAATTCAGCAGATATTCCTCCATTAGCCTCTCCTTTATGAAGTTTCAAACTATTATCAGTTATTTGAGCAAGAGTTCCTAAATTACCTCCATATTTACCAACTTTTAACATATAAGGAGCCGCTTTTCCAGTTGCTTCAAGACCCGCTGTAATTATTGCAGTTGATGTTGCTACTTCATTAGTTTTTACAGCTACTTTCTCAAAATCAACAGGTCTTAGATAGGTCGAGTAGTCACTTGTAATATTATATTTTGTATTTGAATAGTTAGTTCCTGGATAAGCCCCAGTCAAACTAGCATTATTCAAACTCACATAACTACTCATATTAGGCGGAGGACCATGCTGTTTGTGACGCCCGAATATGTTATTTAGACTTATTTTGTCTTTTCTCCATCTATCCCAATTCTTCAAATTAAAATTTTTGTTAAGCCATCTGTCTATTCCATAATCTTTACCAAATTGTTCAATATCCCAAGAACTTCCTGTTTGGTCTCCAGGTCCAATACCTATTCCACAACCTTTACAGTCTCCACCTCCACCTTGAGACACATTACCACTCGGATCTATATACAACAATGGGTTATTATACACGTAACCATACTGATTGAAGTTTTGGGTATTTGTTATATCTTGTATATAATTGTCTGTCTGTAAGAATCTGTGCAGCATTGGATCGTACAAACGAGCATTCATATTAATCAATCCTACACTTTGCAGGTGTTCATGACCTGTATAACCGCGATCTAAAACTGTTAATCCCGCAAGCGCAGTTCCTGCTCCATTTTCCACTTTAATAATAGCCCCCCAAGCATCAAACAAACGTTTTTCTACAGTATTGGCATTGGCATCTGTAACTGCCAAAATAGTCCCCTGATAATCGCGATGTAAATATAAATAATCTGCAGTAGTAAGCCCATTACTTTTTAGTGCTACTGGTGCGGAATATCCATCGCCGCCTATATAGGTAACAAATTCGGCAGTACCTGTTTTTATATTTTCTTTAATCTCCATGGTGCCATCTGCGGCATAATGTTTACGCAAAGGCCTTAGTGCTTCATCTTCCATGCTTCCGTAAAACATAGTACTGCGCTGGTTATACTCATTATAAGTAAAACTTATTTTATCTATAGTGCTTTCTGTAATTTGGAGCGGGCTTTTAAAAGCGTTATAGGTAACATCTAATTTCCTTTCTGTGCTTTGTGCGCCTTCTTTAAAACTGCCTTCTCTATTGGCATAATATCCATACGCTTCTGGCGTAAGAGAAATAGACGTATTTTGATACGGTTTTGTTGAAGTTCCGTATTCATAAGTTCCTAAAGAGTTGCTTTTTATTTTACCAGAAGACTCATAATTTTGTGTTTCCTGAGTTCCTAATTTATTGGTAAATTCTACAAGTCGGTCCAATTCATCATACTTAAACTTTTCGGTATAATTATTAAATATACTATTGGTACGATTCTCTAAATTATCTGTTTTAAAATCGAATTTAGTATTCAATGTCAAAACATTCCCTTGATTGTTTGCCTTATCGTATTTTATTTTTTCTATATAACCATTGGTATCATACTCGTTGGTATTTATTATACCATTGCCTAAAACACTTTCTTTAATTTGTCCTTTTGCGGTTAATGTGTTGGTTTGCCAAAGCACTTTTTTGGTATTATTGTCTACAATTTGGTACAATGCCCCATTTTTATATTCTCTCTTTATGGCTACTGTACTTCTTTTAGAACCTAATTGTGCCTCTTTGGTTTCGGTGCTTATTCTTCCTAATTCGTCATAAGAAAATGCGGTTGTAAACTTCGTAACTCCTGTTTTGTCCTCTTCTATTTTTAGAAGCCTTTTAAAAACATCGTCGTAAGTGTAGGTTGTAATAATTTTATTGGTTCCTACTGGCTGTTTTTTATCTGTAAAAGTAGTTTTAGAAAGCAGTTTGGTCAACGAATTATATTCGTAAACCGTTTCGGTATCTGTTCCAGAACCCGTAACTGTTTTTTTGATCGGCTTACCATTTTCGTCACGAGTTATTGTGGTCACGACTTCTCCGTTTTTACTGGTTTCTACTTCCAGCTCTCCAAAATCATTGTTTTTATACGTATATACACCCGCTGATGGATCTGTCATACTTGTTTTGCGTCCCCAGCCGTCTTGTTCAATAGTAATTTTTACTCCGTTATAATCGGTCTGTTTTAGATTTCCGTTTGCATAATAATCATACTTAATTGTTCCGCCAGTTGTTTCTGCAGTCGAAATCAGGTTTCCAATAGCATTTTTGGTAAAGCTTTTTGTTTTCTGTCCATCAACAATTGTTGATGTCAATCCATTGTACAAAGCTGTAATTGTTCTTGAAGTAAACGACTTGCTTTGTTCTGGTCTGCTATAAATATCAAATTTAGTTTCGTTCCATTGAGACGCATTCGATCCAAAATAAGGCTCACTTGTTTTATAATTTCTATCGAAAATATCATACATAAAAGACACAGAAGTAAAATTGCCATTTAAATCTTTTTGAGATGTTTTAATTTTTCTGCCTAGATCATCAAATGTTTCCTCGGTTGCACTTCCGTCTAATGCATCTGTAGTAACAGAAACAATTGTGTTTTCTGCATTTCTGGTATACTTATAGCTTATTATTTTATTTAGTTTTTCATTTTTTACTGTTAATCTTTTAAACCATGAATCGTAGGTATAAGATGTAGCAAGATTGTATGGGTTGGTTTCAGATTTTAATGTTCCATTAGTATTGTATTCAAATTGCGTTGCAAGCTTTTCTGAATCCGTAATTTTTGTCAAAAATCGACCTGAAATATCATAACTATAAGTTGTTTCTCTTGGTGTAAGGCCAACAGCCGATATTTTTTTATTTATAATATTTCCGAAACTATCATAATTGTTATTCTCTGTAATATAATTGGTATTGGTTCCTTTTCTTTTAACCTGGTTAAGAAGTCCATTGGCATTATAATCATATATTTCTTCTGAGCTCATTGTGCTTCCTGTAACTGAAACACTTTCTGATTTATTTGATGGTCGTCCAATAATGTAAGGCGATGATGCTGTATTATTGTAATAGGCAACGTTTGAGACGGTTGTCTGCACTGTTGAAGCACCTTCCTTTATAACAGCAGTAGAATTTATTGGATTATCGTATGCATCATATTCTGTGTTTTCCTCACTATTGGTATTAGTAAGAGTATTAAATTGCTTTGTACTTGTATTAGTCAATTTAAAAACCTTGTTAGCCAAAAGATTGTTTTGATAAGTCAAAACTGATTTTGTTATATAATCTGTAGGCGTATTTGGAGAATCATTGGCTCCTTGATTTATTTTTGCAGAAAATGTACTTCCTGCTTTTATATGTGTATTTGGTTTTAAGACAATACTTTCTGTTGCTACTAAATGATCAGATTGTGTTACTGTATAATCTGTACCTTGCCCTTTAACAATTGTTTTAGGGGTATTAGCGTATAGATTGACTATTAAAGGCTCTCTAAATCCCTGAGCATAATAATTCTCAACATTTGCCCCTCTTAAATCAATATCATTTTTCACAATATTTGAAAACATCGGGTTATTGTCATTATACCAATCTGTTTGCATTACCGAACGAAATCCCATAAATCCAAGACCTTCAGCATTAGATACAGCTCCATAATACGCAAATAATCTCTTTTTATAATTATCCTTACTCTGTTGTTCCTGTTTTGAAACCACATAAAGATTAGGATCAATAAGAATATCCAAATTGGGGTAAACGGCAATATCTTTACTAGGTTTATAAATTGGCGTATTTTGATAGGTATTGGCAAACTGCGTATTTAATGGAATATAACTAATAGATTCCTGCACTCCATTACCCGTAGTGATATTGGTTATTAAATTTTCCTTTTTGTAATCATAGCCAGAATTAAAAAAATGAATTTTATTTTGATTAAAAAATGCTATTTCTAATGTCGAATTTACTTTGTTACCAATAGTGTTCGATGCATTTAGGGATTGCGGCAAATATACCGGAAGAGCATAAATATTAATATCTGATTTTGGTCCTGTTGAACTTATTTGTGGTTCATATTTAAAATCATCGCTGGTATTTCTAAAACACTGTATAGTAATATATCCTTTTGAACTGTCAATAAAATTCAAAACTTTTATTAAGTCTGTTCTGCCATCATTATTAAAATCTGTTGCGATGTAATTATAAGTACTAGACGAGTTATTAGAACTAAAATCTACTGGATATGTTTTTTCTTCCTTTATAAAAGTGCTTCCTGTTGAAGTATATTTATACCATTGTGACGAACCGTATGCTTTTGGAATCAAAAAATCTGATTTCCCGTCTCCATTATAATCGCCAATTAAAATGGGAAATTTAGTTGTCGAATAAGGAAAAGTCGTCGAAAAAGCGTTATCAAAAGATGGGCTTCTATACAAAACAACAGGTCTATTCTCTGCATTTAAAGAATAAATAGTTAAAATACCTGTATCAAAAACAAACAAATCAGATTTTCCATCTCCATTAAAATCAGCAACTTCTGTTCTAGCAGTTACCGATAGCGCGTCAGCTAACCGTCCTATCGTTAGATAACTTTCAGTATTATCTCTTTTTAAATCAATAAAACAAACTTGTTTGCCTTCGATAAGGTTGTTTTGAGGTCTATCAATAATTAAAATATCCGTTAAACCATCACCATTAAAATCACCTGATGCTATTTTTTTTGGAAAACTATTTTTTGGAATGCTAACAACTTTATCATGTTGTTTTTTGACATAAGGAGTACCCAGATATTGAACCATACTATACACTGAAAAAGTATAATTAGAATCAGTATTTTTAGCAACAACCCAACCTTGTGGTAAAATTTTATTTTCTTCACTTAAAAATGTAGCCGGAAAAATATCTTCAAAAGCACCAACTTTATGCTCTAAGCCCATATTAAATCCTGATTCAATTCCGGCATATAACCAATACTTTGTTTTAGCTTCGGTGCCTAAGGTTGGATAAACTAAACAATCCATTTTACCATCAGCATCAAAATCTCCTGAAACAGCTGCTGCATTTAGAGATTTTACATTGCCAATATCAAGTGATGTTGTTATATCGATATATTTAATTTCCTCAGAAACCATATTATAATCAAAAACGGTCGGATTATAACTCTTTGTACCATCACCACTAATTTCTGTAATTTTATTGATACGATCAACGTTTAAGTAGGATACGCTATAATTTCTAAAACCTATTCCGTTTGTAAAGACTTTGATCTCTTTAAGTCTTTTACTTCTTATTATATTTTTTCCTCCAACATAAATATTATCAGGAACTCCTCTATCCTCATAAACAAATTTTACTTCATTTGGCTGAGAATTATTTCCAAGGGCTCCAAACTTAATTGAATCAACATATAAGGCATTATTTAACAATACATAACTATAATTAATTCGAACTCCTTGAGCGTTTTCAAAATAGAGAATTGACCATTCTAAAATTGATCTCGAATCTGTCGAATTGCCATAATATGCTTTTGATCCGTCTGGATACTCAACTAAAAAGTAAGCTGGACCATAGCTTGAACCAAAAGGTGAAACACCATAAGATGTTATTTTAAGATTTGAAAAATACTCCGTTTCGTAAACTGTTTTATCGGCTCCATAAACTCCATTCGTACCATTTTTCACTATCAATCTTTGCCCGTCAAGCGCAAATCTGTCTAATGCATTAAAATCGACAGGATCAATAACTCCATCATGAAATTTAGTCGATGGGATTCGTGTTATCGATGAAATTCCCGAAATATCCCAACCTCTGGCTATATTTCCATTAAGTCCATTTTGACTATTATAAGTAATATTTACAGAAGGCTCAATGCCATTAATTCCTTTCGGAACCTTTATAGGAACTGTATAATTTGCATTACCATTTAACGAAATAGACAAATCACCTTCTAAAATGCCAGTTTCAGCAGAACTGCCAGTCAGAGAATTTGCAGCACTAAGTAAATTGGGTGATGCCGCTGTAGTAGTAATTACATTAGAATTTTCTTCTGAGCTATCTACTCTCTTAATTATTGTAGTTTCCTCACTAATAATCCCTGACTGATTTTGCCCAAACCCCAATAAACCAACTAATAAAAACAATAGGCCAATATAAAACTTCTTCATTACGAACTACTTTTTAATGATTTTAATAGATTTTTCTCCGCCGTTTTTGTACGAAAGCAGTACCAGATAAACCCCAGTAGGATATTGCTGAAAAGGGATGCTTAAATTATTTGCAGTAGTGCTAATTTGGAAAGTTCGCAATACTTGTCCTGTCATAGAATAAACATGTACAGCAGTCACATAATTATCATGTGCCAATTCCCAATGCAAATACAGCTCTTCTCTTACTGGATTTGGGTAGTAGGAAACAACATCTTCTGGATAGAATTTTTCTAAATCATTTTCGGTTATGGCTTCTGGCTCTACAATTTCTTTTGCAGATTTAGCCAAACAATTAATGCACAATATTCTCGTAATCTGGTTTCCCGCCTGATCGTAGCTGAAGTTGAGTTTAGTTTGAGCTATTGAAAAAAAGGAGCAATGAAGAAAAATAAGGAGTAGAAATCTTTGCACGGCATATAAAATTTAAAATATTTCCTACAAACATATAAAATAATTATATTCTTACAAATTTTATCTTAATTTTAACTTTTGAGCACAAAAAAAGCGAGACCTAAATCTCGCTTTTTTAACATATTAATATTTTAAAATAGAATTTTTATTCTACTGTAACCGACTTCGCTAAGTTACGTGGTTGGTCAACATTACAACCTCTCATTACAGCAATGTA
Source organism: Flavobacterium tyrosinilyticum (assembly GCF_023656565.1). Taxonomy (GTDB): domain Bacteria; phylum Bacteroidota; class Bacteroidia; order Flavobacteriales; family Flavobacteriaceae; genus Flavobacterium; species Flavobacterium tyrosinilyticum. Next base: position 1,395,079 of record NZ_JAMOKG010000001.1, on the reverse strand, counting down.
ATAAGAAAGTAGTTGCAACGGAATTGTGGTAACTAATGGTGATAATGCATCTGAAGTTTCTGGAATTTCGATTACATAATCTGCCAATTCGCGTACTTGAGTATCTCCTTTTGTAACCACAGCGATAATTTTACCGCTTCTTGATTTAATTTCCTGAATGTTACTTACAATTTTATCGTAGTGCCCTTGTTTTGGAGCAATTACAATAACCGGCATAAATTCGTCAATTAAAGCAATCGGACCATGTTTCATTTCTGCAGCTGGATATCCTTCTGCGTGGATGTATGAAATCTCTTTTAATTTTAGTGCACCTTCTAAAGCAACAGGGAAATTATATCCTCTACCTAAATAAAGACAGTTTGGTGAATCCTTAAAGGCAGCAGCAATTTCTTTTGCTTTATCATTAGTTTCTAATGCTTCAGCTACTTTCTCAGGAATAATTTCTAATTCTTGAAGATACGTATGAAAATCTGTGTTTGACAATGTTCCTTTCGCTTTTCCTAAACGTAAAGCAATCATCGTTAAAACAGTGATCTGAGTAGTAAATGCTTTTGTAGAAGCTACTCCAATTTCTGGTCCTGCGTGCGTGTAAGCGCCTGCATGACTTTCTCTAGAAATAGAAGATCCCACTACGTTACAAACTCCAAATACAAATGCTCCGTTTTCTTTAGCCAATTTAATAGCCGCCATAGTATCTGCAGTTTCACCAGATTGTGAAATAGCGATAACTACATCGTCTTTGTTGATGATTGGGTTTCTGTATCTAAACTCAGAAGCATATTCAACCTCTACAGGAATACGGGTAAATTCCTCAAAGATATATTCTGCCACTAAACCTGCATGCCATGAAGTTCCGCACGCTACGATTAAAATACGTTTTGCGTTTAAGAATTTCTCTAAATTATCTTCAACACCAGCCATTTGAACAATTCCTTCATTGGCATGAAGCCTTCCTCTGTATGTATCTTTAATTACACTTGGCTGCTCGTAGATTTCTTTCAACATGAAATGATCATATCCTCCTTTTTCAATCTGCTCCAAATTCATTTGAAGTTCTTGAATATAAGGATCCACTAAAGAGTCATCTTGGATTTTTCTAATTTTAATTGGCTTATGCAATCTAATATTTGCCATTTCGCCATCTTCTAAATAAACGGCATTAGAAGTATATTCAATAAATGGTGAAGCATCAGAAGCAATAAAATATTCTCCTTCTCCAACACCAATTGCCAACGGACTTCCTAATCTAGCCGCAACAAGTTCATTCGGATTTTTTTTGTCAAAAACAGCAATTGCATAGGCACCCACAACTTGGTTTAATGCAACTTGAACAGCTTTACCCAATTTAAGATTTTCGTTCTTTTGAACTTCTTCGATCAAATTAACTAAAACTTCAGTATCTGTATCTGACTTAAAAGTATAACCTCTTTTGATAAGCTCCTCTTTTAAAGGCGCATAATTCTCTATAATTCCGTTATGAATAATTGCTAAATCACCAGAATTAGAAAGATGAGGATGAGAATTCACATCATTTGGAACCCCGTGCGTTGCCCAACGTGTGTGTCCAATTCCAATATTACCGTTTATTGTAAAACCTTCATCGGCTTTAGCTTCAAGATCTGAAACTTTACCTTTTGTTTTGCAAACTTTAATGCCCGATTCGTTGTCATACAACATAACGCCGGCACTATCATATCCTCTGTACTCCAGACGCTTTAATCCCTTTATTACAATAGGATAAGCCTCTCGATGACCGATATATCCAACAATTCCACACATATATATTTATTAATTTGGTTTCGTATAGTACACCTCAAGCTTCAATCTTTTATCTTCTGGAATAGAAGCTTTTGCTCCATATATGATTGTCCCAAGAGGATTTAACAATGATGTTCTAGGCACTACTGGAGTAATAGCATTTTTCTCCTTAAGCGCATTAAATGCAACTGTAGTTGGACTTAGAGAAACAACCAAGCCTAAATCAACATTTTTAACCGTCGCATCTTTTACTAAATTACGAATATGGCTCGTGATTCTAATCTTATAGCTTTTTCCTCTTTTATCAGTACCTTTACTAATTACTCCACCATAAGCAGATACAGCATCTGTAGAGTAATCTGCCAAAATGGTATTATCTGTTAAATTGTACAAATACACTCTATTTGGCTCTTGCGCACCAGCCATTTTATCAGCATCGATATAGAATACTAAATTAGCTTCGTTTACTTTCCAATTCTTAATAACGACATTACTTCTAATTTCATCCAATTGGTCAGCAACTCCATTTGCTCCATTTACTACCGCGCCATTAGAATCATAACTTAAAACATCTGTTGGATTAAAAAGTTTTATAACTGCCAAAGAGCCTACTCCACCTTTTAAATACAGCCTTTCATCTCCATCTGTTTTATTTACATTTGTTGTTATAGCACTTTGATAGTCTGCATTTCTAGTATCTTGTAGAAAATTAGCCGTGGTTGTAAAAGTACCTTTCAAGTTCAAAAGAATCTCCTTGTCTTCGGTAGCTTCAGGATCATCTGTAGTTGAGCTAGTTTTTGCTTTGTATTTAATTGTAATAACCCCTTTAGAAAAATCCATCAGTGCCAAATTACTCGGATTAGATCCCGATTTCTCAACATTAAAGTACAAACCTCTAAAATATTCTTGAAAAACATCTTCTGCAGCAAGCTTTGAAGCATCTGCATTTAATATCCTATCTTGAAAAAACTGCTTGTTAAGCTGCAGTGTCATTTGAGGTGCTTTTCTTGTAGTTGTCTTTGCTCCTTTATCATCAGTTGTTTCGATTCTGATTTCATTCGCATCAAAAAAGAATTGATCATCTTTAAAAGTTCCATCTGTCGCTTTTTCATCATTTAAGCGATTTCCCAATTTATTGTTGAAAAAATCAGTGTTTTGATCTGTATAATAAAACTGTGGCAACTGGGTACCTCCACTTAAATAACTGCTTCTCATCTGGATTCCAGACTCATAAACACTTAATTTAATTTTTCCATTTTTGTCTCCATAAATAGAATCTAATACATAAGTGGTATTTCCTTCATTATCTGTAGTTGTTGCATGGTTGAAATATGGAATTTCAAGCACAACACTTTCAATTACAGGAGAATCCCCAACTTTTATAGGATAACTAGAAAGTCCGACCTGAGTTACAAAATTTGCCGTAGTGCTTGCAAAAAGCGGATTGTCTAAAATACCAAGAGCATTTGGCGTCATGGTATTGGACTGAATAGGGGTAACTTCTTGATTAAATGCTACAACATCGTATTTTTCAGCCTCAAGTCCAAAATGATCATCTCCAATCAAACCATCACCAATCGCATTAAAATCTTTGTCACAAGAATATAGAAAAACAGCCATTACAGCCAAAAGAGCTTTCTTAATAAAAGAAGTTTTATACATGTCAAAAAATAAAATTAAAATTTAAAGTCCAAATGTTCTATAGAAATTTGTATAAGCGTCAGCAAATGCATCTTTCGTGGCGAAAGGTAAAAAAGGTTTTCCTGAAGATTCTATAAATTTTGTTAAACTTGGAGAAACATTTTCCGACGCAATGATTACACCATCTGAATGTAATATACTAGCTTTTAAAACATTCTCATAATTTGGCACTTCCAAATCTGACACTGCTTCATGAGGAACACCATCAAACTTAACTTTATTTATCATTTCTAAATCTAAGTTCTCATCAAATGACTGCCCATAAACAGAAGTAATAATTTTCGTTTCAGAAAATAGGGCTTCGTGTTTATAATAATGCTTCATATAAATTGGTAGCATTGCCGCAAGCCAACCGTGAACATGTATGATATCTGGAACCCAGTTTAATTTTTTCACAGTCTCCACAACGCCTTTTGCAAAGAAAATTGCTCTTTCGTCATTATCTGGATATAAAGCGCCCTCTTCATCTGTAAAAGTGGCTTTACGTTTGAAATATTCATCGTTATCAATAAAATAAACCTGGATTCTTTCTTTCGGAATGGAAGCTACTTTAATAATCAACGGCATATCTAAGTCATTCACTACCAAATTCATCCCTGAAAGTCTAATCACTTCATGCAATTGGTGTCTTCTCTCATTGATATTTCCATATCTTGGCATGAAAATTCTTATCTGGCCACCTTGGTCATTAATCATTTTCGGAACGTCATAAGACATTAAAGAAACCTCATTTTCAGCCAAGTAAGGCACGACTTCAGATGATACATATAATATCCTCTTATCTTTCATAATAGTATTTTACTTAATTTTGGTAATAAAAACGTCGCAAAATTACAAAAATTTATGCAGTTTATAACTAATATATTATGTTTGCATAAATTTTAATAATACCTCAATGCATATTTTCTACAGTAAAGCAGCCTTGATAGCTTATCTAAAAACTATCAAAACCGCAAATTCTACTATCGGATTTGTACCCACAATGGGCGCTTTACACCAAGGACATTTGGCTTTAATGCAACGTTCGTTAAAAGAAAACAACGATACAGTAGTAAGTATTTTTGTCAACCCAACTCAATTTAACAACGCCGAAGATTTAGCAAAATATCCTAGGACACTAGAAGAAGATGTTAAGAAAATGCGTACATTAAGCGATAAAATTATTTTATACGCACCTTCAGTCGAAGATATTTACGAAGGAAATACCGTTTCTCAGACTTTTGATTTTGACGGATTGGAAAACCAGATGGAAGGAAAATTCAGACCTGGTCATTTTAATGGTGTTGGAACAATTGTAAAACGCCTTTTTGAAATCGTAACTCCAACAAATGCTTATTTTGGAGAAAAAGATTTTCAGCAGCTTCAAATTGTAAAAAAATTAGTTGAAAAAACTGACTTACCAGTAAACATCGTCGGTTGTCCCATTTTTAGAGAAGAAAATGAGCTTGCAATGAGTTCAAGAAACGAACGTCTAACTCCGCAAGAAAGAAAAGACGCTTCTATTATCTACAAAGTTTTGAACGAGGCAAAAGAGATTTTCCAAAATCACTCTCCGCAAGAAACAATCGAATTTGTAGAAAATTCTTTCAAAGACAACAAAGAGTTCGAACTGGAGTATTTTGTTATTGCTGACGAATCTACACTTTTGTCTATCGATAAGAAAGAGAATGATAAAAAATATCGCGCATTTATAGCGGTATTTGTTAATTCTATAAGACTGATTGACACCATTTCATTAAATTAATCTAACTTTGCAGCATGCAAATTCAAGTTATAAAATCAAAAATTCATCGAGTTAAAGTAACTGGAGCCGATTTAAATTACATTGGAAGTATTACTATTGATGAAACTCTACTAGAGGCTTCAAACATTATTGAAGGCGAAAAAGTATCTATTGTTAACATTAATAATGGCGAGCGTTTTGAGACTTACGCTATTAAAGGTGAAAAAAATTCAGGAGAAATTACTTTAAATGGTCCTGCAGCTAGAAAAGTGCAAAAAGATGATATCATCATTATCATTTCTTATGCTACTTTGGATTTTGAAGAGGCCAAAACCTTCAAACCATGGATTATTTTCCCGAATGAAAACGACAATTCTTTAACCTAAGATTTTCTTTTTCTTACCGAATTCCCCTACTTTGTCAAAAGTCAATTTTGAACAAAAAAACTTTCTTTTGTCTTAATCTAAAATGATTTTGACGCTAAAATACTGTGCTTCAAATTTTAACCTCATTAACAAAGAAGCAAATAAAATAGTATATTGCTACACTATTTTCAATACTTTTTAATTTACTGAAATGCCACAAATCATGAAAAAAGTTTACCTACTATTTTTATTAATTTCGTTTTCGTCGTTTGCCCAAAAAACGTTCGACAACATTAAATCGGAAAAACTCGGAGAAGAGCGCAGAATTACAATTGGACTTCCCGCTTCTTACGAAACCAACAAAGACAAAAAATATCCTGTTCTTTATTTATTGGATGGAGATTACTTATTTGATCCTTTTTCTGGAGCCGTAAGTTATGGAACTTATTGGGATGATATTCCAGAAATGATCATTATCGGAATTCATCAAAACAAAGATGAAGAACGTTATGACGACACAACAATTGACCAAAACGAAGGTCTTCCTTTTGAAAAAGGAGCAAAATTTTTTGAATTTATTGGAGCAGAATTAATTCCTTATATCGAAAAAAAATACCGCACTTCGCCTTTCAGACTTATTGCAGGTCATGATGTAACAGCAAGTTTTGCTAATTTTTATTTATATAAAGAAATTCCGCTTTTTAATGCCTATATCTGTTTAAGTCCAGAACTTGCCCCAAAAATGGAAGTGCGCATTGCAGAGAAATTTGCTAAAATAAAAAGCCCTGTCTTTTATTACCTTTCTGCAGGAGAAGGCGATATTAAAAAAATTAAAGAGCCAATAGAAAAATTAAACAGCAATATTAAAATCGCCAATAATCCGTTAGTGAATTATAAATATGATGTATTTAAAGGCGCAACACATTATACAGAAGTATTGCATTCTATACCAAGTGCATTATACCAGATTTTTGAAGTATACCGTCCTATAAATTCTGCCGAATACAACGACAAAATTGCGGTTCTTCAAGAAGGTTATGCAGAATATTTAGAAAAAAAATATGCTACAATGTCTGAAGCTTTAGGAGTTCAAATTCCAGTTCGAATGAGCGATTTTAAAGTAGTAGAAAATCTTATTTTAAAAAGAAATGCTTACAGCGAACTAGGGAAAATGGCTGAAATAGGAAATGCAAATTACCCTAAAGCCATGTTGGGAGAATATGAATTAGGTTTGATGTACGAAAAAATGGGCGATCCTAAACATGCTTCGAAAAAATACCAAAACGCTTCACAAATGGAGCCAATTGGTGATTTGAACAAAGACTTGATGTATGAGAAAATTGACGAAATGAATACACTTGCTAAAAAAAGTAAATAATGTCAAAAGTTAAAACTTCCTTTTTCTGCCAAAACTGCGGAACCCAATATGCCAAATGGCAAGGGCAATGCAACGCGTGCAAAGAATGGAATACGATTGCCGAAGAAATCATTCAAAAACAAGATAAGGTCGCTTGGAAAAGTGAACCTACTCCAATAAGCAAAGCACCAAAACCTTTAAAAATTAACGAAATTGATTCTACTCAGGAAGTTCGAATGGACACTACTGATAGCGAATTGAATCGTGTTTTAGGCGGCGGACTTGTTCCTGGATCTTTGACTCTTTTGGGCGGTGAGCCCGGCATCGGAAAAAGTACACTTTTACTTCAAGTATCATTAAAGTTACCGTATAAAACATTATATGTTTCTGGAGAAGAAAGTCAGAAACAAATTAAAATGCGTGCCGAAAGAATAACGCCAAATAGCGATAACTGCTATATTTTAACGGAAACCAAAACGCAGAATATTTTTAAACAAATTGAAACCATTCAACCTGAAGTGGTCATAATCGACTCCATTCAGACTTTACATACCGATTATATCGAATCGACTGCGGGAAGTATTTCTCAGATTCGTGAAACCACAGCAGAATTGATAAAATTTGCTAAAGAAAGCAATATTCCTGTAATTTTGATTGGACATATTACAAAAGATGGAAATATCGCTGGACCAAAAATCCTAGAACACATGGTTGATACTGTGCTCCAATTTGAAGGCGACAGAAATCATATTTATCGAATTTTGCGTTCGCTTAAAAACCGTTTTGGCTCTACATCAGAACTAGGAATTTATGAAATGTTGGGAAGCGGATTGCGAGAAGTTAGCAATCCTTCAGAAATCCTGATTTCTCATAAAGACGAAGAATTATCCGGAACTGCAATTGCGACAACTTTAGAAGGTATGCGTCCGTTGATGATCGAAATACAATCTTTGGTGAGTACCGCTGTTTATGGAACACCACAAAGAAGTACAACAGGTTACAACGCAAAAAGGCTAAACATGATTTTGGCTGTTTTAGAAAAAAGAGCTGGATTTCGCTTAGGCGCAAAAGACGTTTTCCTGAATGTTACTGGCGGAATTTCTGTAGATGATCCTGCAATTGATTTGGCCGTTGTGGCTGCGATTTTATCTTCAAACGAAGATATTCCTGTTGGAAAAGGGTTCTGTTTTGCTGGCGAAGTTGGACTTTCTGGCGAAATTCGTCCTGTTAATCGCGTTGATCAACGCATTCAGGAAGCTGAAAAACTAGGTTTCGATACTATTTTTGTTTCTAAATACAACAAAATTGCTTTAAAAAATACCGGAATTAAGATTGAGCTTGTAGCAAAAATTGAAGATGTTGCAAGTATCCTTTTTGGATAATTTTCAGGGTATCAATATAAAAAATCCTGCTCGTGAGTATGATATACCTCATTTGCAGGATTTATTTATAGCATTTTTTAAATTCTTACCATTTTATAATTCTAAAACTTCCTTCAGTAACTGTAAATGTTTTTCCTTTTGAAGTTCCTGAAAAATTAAAAGTCCCTTCAATTTTTTTATCATCATTGGTAGTGATATTTATAGTTCCAGATGTAGCCTCGGTATTGTTTATTTCTGGCATAAAACTAAAAGTAGCCTGATAAGTAGTTGTAAGATTTGACAAATCATAAACTATTGGATGATTTCCTGTCGTAATATTTAAAGGAGCCCATAAAGAGATTTTTTTATACGTGTCATCACTTCCCGTGCTTCCCATTATATTTACACTTCCTGAAGTAATTAAAGCAGGTTCAGAAAACGTATATTCTTTTTCATTATACTTAAATTTCATAAATCCTTCCTGACTGCTCGGAGTATCTGTATCATCAGACGAATTATCACTACTGCATGAAGACAATACTAATGCACCAATTGCAAAAGACAAAAACATAATTTTCTTTAAAATTTTCATTTTACTATTTTTTAATATTTAATTCGACAAATATATAAGATAAATACTATAAAATATTACGGTATTCCGTAAATTGAAAAAAAAACTGCACTGACAAACTTAAATCACTCGGCAAAAAATACATTTACTTAATTTTACACAAGCCCTTTACATGCGTCACTCAAAAATTAAAAGAAAAATTGTACATGCTTATAATTTTAAATTTAAATTTATCCTAGATTTGAAAACTGAATAATTTCGACGCAAACTAATTTTATGAATTTTCCAAAACAAAAAATATACAAAGCATTAAAAATACTAGGAATAGTAATCGTAGTGCTTTGCATCGGACTTTACTATTTTCGTGATTCCCTTTTAAAACAAGCCATTGCAAAAGTTACCCACAAAATGGCTGTTCAATACCAAAGTAACTTTTCTGTACAATCGGCTTCATTTGATGGTTTATCGACTATAAAATTGACTGATGTTGTTTTGGCTCCAATAAATGCTGATACCCTTGTCAAAATTAAAAATGTCGAAACCAGCATCAGTTTAAGTAATTTATTAATTGGAGATGTTCAAGTTGGAACTTTAAAAGTAGACAATGGATATATTCAATTAGTAAAAAAAGGCAAAAAACGAAATTTTGATGCTTTTCTAAAAAGAGATCGAGAAGAAACCGATTCAAATGAAAAACGTAAATACGCTGCTTTTGCTTACAGAATCATTTCGAAAGTATTGAATTTGGTTCCGACCGATATGGATTTGAAAAATTTCAAATTCAAAATTGACGATAACGGAAAACAAACCAATATTGCTGTAGATAAACTCGTTTTAAGCAACAAACAGCTCGAAACCAATCTTCATGTCCAAGCAAAAGATTTTGATCAACGCTGGAATATTAAAGGATTTGCTGATCCGAGAAATAAAAAGGCCGATATTCGCTTTTTCAACTTAGATACTGGCGCTATTCGCGTTCCGTATTTAGATCAGCGTTATAACTTAAAAGCCAGTTTTGATTCTATTCGCCTAAATGTTCAAAACATAGACAAAAGCGGCAGCGAACTCCATATAGACGGTTACACTTCTATTGCCAATCTTAAAATCAATCATCCAAAAATCGCTAGCAAAGATGTGGTTATAAAAAATGCGCGTTTTGATTACCGATTTTTATTAGGCGATAGCTTTATTTCTATCGACAGCACTTCGAGCATGCAGTTGAATAAAATCAAAGTTCGTCCTTACATTTCTTACGATACCGAAAAAGACACGATTTATACTTTGAAAATGGATATTCCGAAAATGAAAGCGCAAGATTTTATCGTTTCGCTTCCTGACGGTTTATTCACCCATTTCCAAGGAATGCAGGCCACTGGAAATTTCGATTACAAATTAGATTTCAAATTCAATAAAAACAAACCCAATACGCTTGTTTTTGATAGTAAGCTTAACAAAGAAGATTTACAAATCACTAAATATGGCGAAGCCGATTTAAATAAACTAAACGGCGAGTTTGTTTATCGTGCCATTATTCAGAATGTGTTGCAAAGACCTATTTTAGTCGGAAATGCAAATCCGAATTATACGCCTTTGGACCAAATTTCTCCTTATCTAAGAAAATCTGTTCTAACGACAGAAGATCCTTCTTTCTTCTCGCATCGCGGATTCATAAACGAAGCGTTCAAACAATCGATTCTTAAAAACATTCGAACTAAGAAATTCTCTCGCGGTGCCAGCACAATCAGCATGCAGTTAATTAAGAATGTCTTTTTAACTCGTGAAAAGACGCTTTCGCGAAAGCTTGAAGAAATCCTTCTAGTTTACATTTTAGAAAACAACCGAATTGTAAGCAAAGAAAGAATGCTAGAAGTGTATTTCAATATTATTGAATGGGGACCAAATGTGTACGGAATTGGAGAAGCAAGTCATTTCTATTTTCAAAAAAGTCCTTCGGCTTTAAATGTTGACGAATGTTTGTATTTGGCAACTATTATTCCGAAACCAAGAAAATTCATGTATCAGTTTAACGATGAAGGTAACTTGAAAGATTATGCTATTAAAAACCAAAAATTCCTAAAGAACTTAATGTTTAGAAGAGGGCTTTTAGTTCCAGAAGACACAATCGGATTATTGCCTGTTTACATTTCAGGAAATGCGCGTTCTTTAATCAAAATTAAAGTTCCAGATTCTACAGCAATCAAAAAAGATTCTTTGGCTGTTGATGATGAATTTGATTTATAGTTTTTTTTCTGCCACGAAGGCGGTAAGACACAAAGTTTTTTTGTTTTTAATCTCGCAAAGACGCAGAGTCGCAAAGTTTTTCAATAGCCCCTAGCTTAAGCTAGGGGGAAAAAAATCGAAATAGAAAAGGGCTTTAGCCAAACTAGTAAAGTTTGGCTAAAGCCCTTTGATTTGCATTTATCTTCTCATCCAGCTAAAGCTGGACGCTATTGAGCTTAAAAAAAAACTTTGCGACTCTGCGTCTTTGCGAGATTAAAAAACTTCGTGCCTTAGCGCCTTCGTGGCAAAAAAAAACTTATGGCGCAGGATCTGGAATTATAGCCTGAACCGCATCAATTTCTGCTAAGATTTGTTTAGAAAGAACCACATCAATAGTATCAATGTTTTCTTTTAATTGTTCCGTAGTTGTCGCTCCGATAATAGCGCTTGTCAAAAACGGCTGTTGCAAAACAAATCCCATTGCCAATTGCGTTAACGTTAAACCATGTTTTTTAGCGATTTCCAGATACAATTTAGTCGCTTCAGTACATTGGTCACTATTGTAACGTTTATATTGCGGAAAAAGATTAATTCTCGCTTTCGGATGACTTTCTCCAGTTAAAAATTTTCCAGTCAAAACTCCAAATGCTAAAGGCGAATATCCTAATAAGCCAACATTTTCATATTTTGAAACTTCTGCAGAATTCACTTCAAACAAACGGTTCAATAAAGAATACGGATTTTGAACGGTTTTGATTCTTGGCAGATTGTTGTATTTGCTTTCTTCCAAAAGACGCATCATTCCCCAAGCATTTTCATTAGAAACCCCAATGTGCTTGATTTTACCTTCTTTGATTAATCCATCGAAAGTTTCTAAGATTTCTCTAAAGTTATCTTCCCAAACATCATCATGTCCGTGAAAAGCGCGCTGTCCGAAATTATTCGTTTTTCTTTCTGGCCAGTGCATTTGGTACAAATCGATATAATCAGTTTGGAGTCTTTTCAAACTGTTTTCAACTGCATACTTAATACTTGCCGGAGAAAAATCCAATTTCTCACGCATATATCCAAAATTCGGATTCGGACCTGCAATTTTAGATGCTAAAACCACTTTGTCTCTATTTCCTGATTTTTTAAACCAAGTCCCAATAATTTTTTCTGTGCTTCCGTAAGTCGCTTCACTCGCCGGAACCGAATACATTTCGGCAGTATCAAAGAAATTAACTCCTCTTTCAAGAGCATAATCCATTTGTTCGTGTCCTTCTGCTTCTGTATTCTGCTGCCCGAAAGTCATTGTTCCAAGGCATATTTTACTAACTTTTATATCGGTGTTGGGTAATGTAGTGTATTTCATTTTTTTCTTAAAGGTTCAAAGTTGCAAAGAGACAAAGTTACAAAGGGATTTTTCAAATTAGGATTTGAAAAAGGTTAAAAAAACTACAAGTTTTTTTTGATCTCTCCTGCAAGGTTTCCAAAACCTTGTAGGTGTTTCTTTTATTACAAACAAACCTAAACCTATACCTACAAGGTTATGAAAACCTTGCAGGAAATAAAAAGGCTCAAAGTTTTTTACTTTGAGCCTTTGCATCTTTGTCACTTTGAACCTAAGTTCATTTTAAGCCTTTTAATGGATTTTGAAATGTGTTGAAAATTCTAACAATAAAAACAGAATCTTCTTTGATTTTATATAGAATTTTAAAATTTCTAACCACAATTCTACGGCAATCTATTCTATATTCATCGAATTGAAATTGCTCGGCAAAAATGATATTATTCGCACTATTAAATAATTCGTCTCTAACTTTTAATGCTGTTTCTTTCGAATATTTACTCTTAAATTCAAAATAAATTTCCTTCAAATCTAATTTTGCATGCTCTTACCAAAAAACTGTTGGTTTATTCATTATCCCAATCTTTCATTTCTTTTGACAAATTTTGACTTGAGATTATGCGATTGTATTTAATATCCTCTAAACCTTCTTCTACTTTATTATGATAATCAATTAATGTCACAGGATTTCCTTTCGCATCATACGAAACCACTTCATTTAAATAATTATCAAAAACTGAAGAAACAATTCGCAGAACTCTTTCATCAGCCAAATCCAATTGATTTTTTATTTTCTCTTTTAATTCAGGAAGCCCCATAGTTTAATCTTTTTGAAATCCAAAGTTACGAAAATAATAAAACAGAAATCCCAATTTAAAAAATCCAAATTCCAAATCTAACGTTTAAACTAAAAGGTTTTCAAAGCCTTAGAGGTGTATTTCTTCTCCAAACAAACGAGCTAAACCTACAAGGTTTTAAAAACCTTGCAGGAAACAAAAAGGGCTGAAGTAAAACTTCAACCCTTTTTTTAAAATATTAGAAACTTAGTATCTCAGAACCTTAGCCTCTTAATTAATAGTATTAAGCATCTCCGCAATCTCATCTAATCTTGGAGTTAAGATAATTTCGATTCTACGGTTTTTCGCTTTTCCTTCTGGAGTTGCGTTGCTTGCCAAAGGAGAAAACTCGCTTCTTCCTGCTGCTGTTAGTTTTTGTTTATTGATTTTTGGGTTTTCGGTTAAAATCGCTACGATTGCTGTTGCTCTTTTAGTAGATAAATCCCAATTGTTTGCGATTGGCCCCGAACCAGCGTACGGATCGTCGTCTGTATGTCCTTCAATTAAAACAGAAAGATCTGGATTATCACCTAAAACTTTTCCAAGTTCGACAACCGCTTTTCTACCTTCTGTTCCAACAGCCCAGCTTCCTGAATTGAAAAGCAATTTGTTTTCCATAGAAACATAAACTTTTCCGTTTTTATGTTCTACTGTCAAACCTTTACCTTCAAAACCAGTTAATGCTTTAGATAAAGTTTCTTTAAGCTTACGCATTGCTTCTTCTTTCGCCGCAATCATATCTTCCAATTCTTTTAGACGATTTGCTGTTTTGTCCAAACGAGCCTGTTCCTCTGCAAGAGCTTTACCTTTTGCTTCTAATTGTGCTAACAATTCACGGTTTTTTGCCATGTTTTTCTCTAATGCATCATTGCTGTTTTTCTCCAATGCATTATACGAATCTTGTAAAACTTTATATTTATTTTGAGCCGCCGCCAAATCTGCTTTTTGTTTTGCCAAATCATCATTAGCAGTTGCTAAATCTTTAACCAGTTTATCACGATCGGTTTCCAATTGATTCTTTGCTTTCTTCAAATTTTCATTTTCATCAGCAATAGAACGATTTTCTTTTTTCAAATCTGAATATTTTGTTTCTAGATCATTGTAAATTTTCTTAGAAACACACGACGTTGTGGACAAAGCTAATACTAGTAATCCGATGGAGGCTTTTTTAATCATCTTTAATCAGTTTTTATTTTAGGCATTTAATAATTTTAAATTTCAAAATTCAATGCCAATTGCAATATCAATTTTAAAATTTAAATCTTTTTCAGCAAGAACAATACCAAAAATTAATCAATCTCAACTAAAATCGGACAATGATCTGAATGCATAGCATCTGGAAGTATAACCGCTCTTTTTAATCTGTCTTCTAATGCGTTACTTACCAAATTATAATCGATACGCCAACCCTTATTGTTTCCTCTTGCTCCTGCACGGTAACTCCACCAAGAATAATGATGCGGTTCTTTATTGAAATGACGGAAACTATCTATAAATCCAGATTTCATAAAAGTATCCAACCAAGCGCGCTCTGCCGGAAGAAATCCAGAAACTGTTTTGTTACGAACTGGATCGTGAATGTCAATTGCTTCGTGACAGATATTATAATCTCCGCAGATGATCAGATTCGGAATCGTAAGTTTTAATTCATTGACATAATTCTGAAAATCATCCATAAACATAAACTTATGATCCAGCCTTTCAATGTTTGTTCCAGATGGAAGATACAAGCTCATTACAGAAACATCATCAAAATCTGCACGAAGATTTCTACCCTCAAAATCCATATGATGAATTCCAGTACCGTAAACAATATTGTTTGGTTTAGTTTTAGAAAGAATAGCTACTCCGCTATACCCTTTTTTGGTTGCAGGATAGTAGTATTGAAACGGATAACCCGCTGCTGTTATATCATCTACCGGAATTTGATCTTGCGTAGCTTTTATTTCCTGAAGGCAGATAACATCAGGATTTGCTTGTTGCAACCACTCAATAAACCCTTTGTTTATTGCGGCTCTAATTCCGTTTACATTATAAGAAATAATTTTCATCAGTGATTTTTTTAAGGATTTCAAATGTAATAAAAAAGTGCAAAGTTTGTCTTGGAAACAACGAAAAGTAGACTTTTTTGTTATCTTTGTTCGCTGTTCTAATAAATTAAAAGTAGTACATGGGTTTAGTTACCGCGAAAGAAGTTGCAAAGGCAATAAATGTTGAAAAGTACGGAGTTTTCGGTACCTTTTCTGGCTGGATTCTTATGAAGGTTCTTAAGATCTCGACCCTTAATAAAATTTACGACCGCAATAAACACTTGGAAGACCTTGCGTTTTTGAACGGAATTTTGGATGAAATGGAAATTAAGTTCGAAATCCCAGAAGAAGATTTAAAACGTCTACCAAAAGATGGTGCGTATATTACCATTTCAAATCATCCGCTTGGCGGAATTGACGGAATTTTGCTTTTGAAATTAATGCTTGAAAGAGAGCCAAATTTCAAAATCATTGCCAATTTCTTATTACACAGAATTGTTCCGATGAAAAAATACATTATGCCGGTTAATCCTTTTGAAAACCATAAGGATGCAAAATCGAGCGTAATTGGTATTAAAGAAACGTTGCGCCATTTAAGCGACGGAAAACCACTAGGTATTTTTCCTGCTGGTGAAGTTTCTACCTATAAAGATGGTAAATTAGTAGTGGATAAACCTTGGGAAGAAGGTGCTCTTAAACTAATTAGAAAAGCAAAAGTTCCTGTAGTTCCGATTTATTTTCATGCCAAAAACAGTAAATTATTCTACTGGCTTTCTAAAATTGATGACACTTTACGTACCGCTAAATTACCTTCAGAATTGCTTACGCAAAAAGATCGTGTAATTAAAGTTCGTATTGGAAAACCAATTTCTGTATCTGAACAAAACGAAATTGAATCTTTTGAAGAATACTCAGAATTCTTGAGAAAGAAAACCTATATGCTAGCCAATCCGTTTGAAAAAGACACCAAACTGATTGATACAGCAAGTCTTAAAATACCAAAAGCACCTAAAAAAATTGTAACAGCTGCAAGCGAATCAAAATTGATTGATGAAGTTCAGGCATTGCGTGATAATGACAGCAGATTTTTACAAAGCAAAAACTATGAGGTTTTCTTTGCAAGTGCAAAAGAGATTCCGAACATTTTACATGAAATAGGGCGTCTTCGTGAAATTACTTTTCGTGAAGTAGGAGAAGGAACAAATGAATCTATTGACTTAGATGAATACGACCAATATTATCACCATATGTTTTTATGGGATGATGAAACCAAAAAAATCGCTGGTGCTTACCGTATGGGATTAGGTTCTGAAATCTATCCAAAATACGGAATTGAAGGTTTCTACTTAACGGATCTTTTCAGGTTTGAACCAGAACTTCATGATATGATGCACAAATCGATCGAAATGGGTCGTGCATTTATCGTAAAAGAGTATCAGCAAAAACCAATGCCTTTGTTCTTATTGTGGAAAGGTATTATTCATACCACTTTGCGCCATCCAGAACACAAATATTTAGTTGGAGGTGTAAGTATCAGTAATCAGTTTTCAGATTTCTCTAAATCATTGATGATTGAGTTCATGAAATCGAACTATTACGATCCGTATATCGCACAATACATTCACCCGAAAAAAGCGTACAAAGTAAAACTGAAAGACGCTGACAAAGATTTCATTTTCGACGAAGCAGAATCTGATTTGAATAAGTTTGATAAAATCATTGACGAATTAGAACCAGGAAACTTACGTTTGCCTGTTTTAATTAAGAAATACATCAAACAAAATGCAAGAGTTGTAGCTTTCAACGTTGATCCGTTATTTAATAACGCTATCGACGGTTTAATGTACATTAGAATCGCCGATATTCCAGAAAGCACAATGAAACCTGTTATCGAAGAGTTTCAGATTGAATTGGAACGTAAATTATCCGAGAAGGAAGATTAAAAAAATAATTATAAAAAAAAAGAAAACTCATAGACCTATGAGTTTTCTTTTTTTTCAAACTACCCTTAAACCACTTCATTTCGCTCTAAATTGAATATTTCCTCCCCTATGCTGTCAAGTTTACTTAGTACAGCTTGTGATCCAGATTCTTTCATTACCTCCATTTCTCTCTCTGAAATGGGTACAATCAATAAAAAAGAAACATTTGATTTGGCATAACTAGTTAAGTTAATTTGAGGTAAAACTTTTAATTTATTAGTAAGTACTGCATACTTAAATTTTTCGCTAATACTTGTTTGAAATTCTACCGTATGCCCTTCTGCCAAAAATGTAATATAATCCCACGGTATCATTGCAATTCCACTTATAAGACCCGCAACATCGTTTACTTGCTCATTTGTCAATCCAGATTTTAGAATAACTCCAAGTTCAATTCTATTGACTTCATCAGGATTTTCATAATACATCTCTACTTTTGGCTGTGGTCGTAATGATACTGCCACGGTTGCAAAAACAGTTTTTTCATTTCCTTCAAGCACATACAAACCTTTTGGCGGCCCCTCTGGTCCATCAATTGCGAAATATTTTTCGCTTTTACCAAACATTTCATCATAGTACTTTAAGATTTCAGGCTGTACTAATTGAAAAGGATTGACGAATTTCTCCCATGCTTCAAAAAATTTAATTGCACTTTTAACACGTTTGCGCATTTCATTATCTTCTGAAAGTTCCCAAGCAAAATCACCCGTACCAATGCAATCGCGTGCATAACCATAAAATCCTCCATCTCCTCCCCAACTAGGAATTACGCATAAAATCTCTCCATTTTCCAATAATGCTGCCCCATCCCCTTCTTCCAACCAAACAATCTCCAAATTATCAGCATTAAGCGCTTCTTGACCTTTTGGAAATTTGCAAAACTCTTTGGTTAACATAGGAGGAACACCTTTTTCCATCAGTTTTGTTTCTATTTTTTCTGGTGCTTCAATTAAATTTCGAATCCAGCAGCTTTTCATACCAAAATCTTCGTTATCACCAAACAAATAAAAATAAGCTGTTCTATTGTCTTGTTCTACAACCGCTGTTATTGGACAACTTGGACTTCGTAGTTCAAGAAGAACTTCGGGTTTTTCAATCTTATTGTTTCTGCTAAATAATCCCATATTTTATATTAAAATTTAATTACAATGAAGTAACGTTTTTTATTTAGTAAAATAAAATTTTTATTATAATGTCTTAAGTTAAAATCACTTCTTTGGGAGAAATTTCCAAAAAAAATCCCATTTCAGCAATCAGAAATGGGATTTGTAAAATTTTTAGAACCAAGGTTTTTTTCCAACTTGATACGTTTGGTAAAACTCATCATCCGATTTTGTTAAGTAGATGATTCCTTCAACAAATCCAACCATACCCCGATAGCGCGGATTTGCAATCCGTGCCAGCAAAGAGTGTCACAATAAATCCACAACCTGGTCTGTTGTAATTCCCTCGTACTTTATTGACATTGTTTTTTTTCTTATTGGAGCGGGCACGGATTGCAAATCCGCGCTATCGGGTATTTAACTTTGAATAGCAACAATAACTTGTGGATAATCTTCAGAGACTTCATCAACATTTGAAATAATTTTTACGTACGCAATATTATTTAAAATTTCGTACTTAACTATCAGATTATCTTCTGTTATAAAAACACCATCCATATTATCATTCTCATCTTCATACATTGCAACTAAACGGCCGTTATTAATTTTTACACCAGCATTACTTAATGCATCACGTAAGTCATCCCATTCATTATAAAACAACTCTGTTAGTTCAACTATTTCTAATTTTAGTAACTCAATTTCTTTTTTCGTCATATTTACTTATCTTCCAATTTGTACTTTCTTTTATAAGTTGGGGTTCTCAATTTGCGGTCACGAGCAGGACTAACTCTAGCGGATTGATTAGATCCATAAACCGCAAAAAAAGCGATAGCGCGGATTTGCAATCGGTGTTATCGACATATCTAATCTAACCACCACTCGTTTTCTTCAACAATGTTTTTCTCTTTTTGAAAAACATCACAAATAAGACATTTAGAATACTCTAACATAATCTTAGGAATAATTATTCTCAACATACCTTGCCCAGCATCCACTAATTCAACGCTAGCGCGAGCGTCCCGCTCGTGAACGTAATTTGCTTTTTCTCTTTTTGTATGTTTTTTTTCATTCAAACAATTTATCAACCTTATTTGGAATATAATCCGAATAATTCTTTTTATAAAAATCATCAACAATACGAACCAAAGGATCAAATTCTGGATAAGGCTCAAAATCTTTAAATGTCAATTTTGCTTCAACTGTATTCATTAAAAAGCTATTAAACTGAGTTGGATTTGGCAATCCTTTACTTTTTCTAATATGCATTAAAAACAAAATCTCATACGGATAGAAACCATATTGAAAATTCGTAAACTCGCCTAATTGACCTATTTTCGAAACTAATTCTGAATGATACTCTATCATTTTATTAATTAATTCTTCTATTTTCTCTAGATTACTTATATTCCATTTTTTTAAAACATCTTCATAAATACCCAATTCATAATCTAAAGCATTTTCAGTTTTTTTCTTTTTAAAAAGAGCAC
Organism: Flavobacterium tyrosinilyticum; assembly: GCF_023656565.1. Taxonomy (GTDB): domain Bacteria; phylum Bacteroidota; class Bacteroidia; order Flavobacteriales; family Flavobacteriaceae; genus Flavobacterium; species Flavobacterium tyrosinilyticum. The sequence goes on along the minus strand of NZ_JAMOKG010000001.1, from coordinate 1,375,252 downwards.
TTACGAAGCTTTTCTTTTCATTAACCCTCTCAATTGTCTTATTTCTATATTCTAAATAAAGACTAAGTAAAAACCATACATGTTTTTCAGATGTCGTATTCGATTTCAGTAAACTGCTACCAAAATTTCTTTTTATGAACTCAAATAAAATTTCTTCTTCCCGTTTCCATCCAAAAATCACAAAATGAATTAAAGCAACAACAACTGTCCACAAATTGTAAGAAGTTATCATTGTAGGATATTTTATTTTGTAAAGCTCTTGAGCCATGCATTGGTAAAAAGTGACCATTTGCATGTTCTTCAAATGTTGAATATCATTTCCTCCACTTAAAACAACATCATCTTTCCATTTGGAGAGATTTAGAGAATAAACATTTCGCAAATTTAAAAGCAAAATATGGTCTTTTTCAATATTATTACTTTCAACTATACCAATTATTTTGGTTTTACCTACTTCATAATCTTTCGCTACGTCTCCTAACTTTATTCCTGTAGAAAAATTCTCTTCATACTTTCTGTAAGCTCTTTTCAATTTTTCGTTAATATCCATAATTTCTAAAGTTTATGATAATTAAGAATTCTAATAGTGTGAATTTGCAAAATCTATTATTTAACCCGATAGCGCGGATTTGCAATCCGTGCCCGCATAATATATCTTATGATCTTTTATTTATTGACCTTGTTTCTTATACACTTTTCGTTCTCATTGGAATGGGCAAGGATTGTAAATCCGCGCTATCGGTTGTCGCTGTTCCGCGCCATATTGAATAAATCAATAAAGACCTGTAGTTTCGCCAAACTTTTCAAAATAAACCTCATCTGCTACATGAGCAATAATTTCTTCTGTTTTGTCTTCAACAGAATAAGGTATTCTTTCTGGATAATCTAAAATTTCAACATAATAGGCTTTTCCTTTACTTACAACCCAATTACTTATATCGTCAATTCCATCTTCTGAGCTCTCTGTAAAATCTGTAAAAGGCTGACAACGTAACTCAACCGCTGCTTCTATAAATAAATCTTGAAAATCATATATTGCATCTTTATCCATTTTTTCAAGTATTTTACGAAGTTTGTTTTCGTCCTGCTTCGCTTTACTTATTATATCCCAAAACCAGTCATTAATGTGTTTTAATTCATCTGGTAAAATTATCTCCGAGTTTTTCATTTTTATGTATTTTTCATTTTCCTTAAACAAATTCAGCTGCCTTTATCACAAAATCTATTTTTCTACAAAAAATCCCATCTGCATAAACAAATGGGATTTTTTTAATTACAATTTTTTATAAACTAGTTTAGATCTTTTCCGATCTCTCTAATATCTTATAATCTGTTTTTAGGATCTGCTCCGTATTGGTTAGGTCCTACTGTACCATCTTGGCAAAACAAATAAATATTGTAAAATGGAATAAAAATATGCCACCATTCTTTATCAACATCTTGTAATCTTCTTACTGCAACAGCAATAGAAGGTAATAAAATTGCCAAATTAAAAATACTTGCAAGAATCATTAGCTTTTCTGATATCAATCCGGCAAGAAAACCAATAACAAAACCAATTATAGCATTCGCTAACAAAAACATCCAAAATTCTTTTCTTCTTGCTCTTCCCTTAAAGTTTGCGTAATTCTGTAAAACTACTTTTTTGTAAATTTCTAACATAATACTTTTTTATAATTTCCCTACTCTTACGGATTTTCAGTTACTCCATTACTCGTTTCTATCAGAGTGCAAGATTACTCACTTTGCCAATCGCGAACAGCCACTAAAAGTTTTTAAAATATCATAAAAAGACTTTTTTAGTCAAAAAAAAATCCCATTCATTTCTGAATGGGATTTCTAGTATTATATGCGTTTTCTCTTAAAACCAGCCTTTTTTACCAACTTGGTACGTTTGATAAAACTCTTCATCTGATTTTGTCAAGTAAATGATTCCTTCAATAAATCCGATTATACTACCAATTCCGCAAGTAACTACACTAATTACGATTTGTATAATTCCTTCTTGAGTATAACCAAGTACAAATTTGTGAATTCCTAAAGATCCAAAAAGAATACCCATAAGTCCAGCTAATACTTTCTTATTTTCCTGTCTTGGTTGCGACGGCGTGTTCCAGCTTTCTGGTTTTGTTGTTTCCATTTTTTATATTATTTAGTTAATTATTAATTCCAATTTCATCAATTTCTTCTATTGTACTTTTAGGATCTGGACCGTAATAGTTTTCTCCAAACTCTCCTTCAGTAATCAACAAAACTAACATCCAAATAGGTCCAGCCAACGGAATTAAAGCAACTAAAATTGTCCAGCCACTTTTGCCTAAATCATGCATTCTTCTAACTGTAACAGACAAAGACGGAATTATAGATGCAAGCATGTAAAGAAAAAATAGAACTCCAGCAATTGAAAGACCTATTGTTGGGCCTAAAATCGCAGATAATATTATCGCTAAAAAAGCAAATACAAAAAAGAGGATTCCTGTCGCAAGACGAAAATACCAATATTCACTTCTTCTAGCTCTTCCGCTAAAGTTTGCATAGTTCTGGAACATGGCAATTTTATACCATTCTATCATATTTAGAATAATTTGTTTTGGACCTACTCTTGGGATTTTCGGCTTTCTCCAAACTCAAATACAAGTTATTTAGACTCATTCTTTTGAAATTCGGAAACAATATTATTAAAAATTAACAAATAAAACTAATCTCACTAAATAAAATTCACAAGAAAAAACTCGTTATTAAAATCTAAAGCCTGTGTGCTATTTTTTACCATAAACTGCTTTGATTTTATCGACAATTACCTGAGCCAAACGTTCGTGACTTTCAAAAGTCCAACCGGCAATATGAGGCGTTAGCAATACATTTTTTGCCTCCATAAGATATTGAAGTGCTTCTGGTGTATTATTTTCTTGGAATAAAGTTTCAAACGAAAGTTTTTCGTATTCTAAAACATCCAAACCAGCACCTAAAACTTTTTTAGACTTCATAGCTTCAACCAAATCGGCCGTAACAATGTTTTTACCGCGAGAAGTATTGATGATCCAAAAAGGCTTTTTAAAGGCATTTATAAAGTTGCTGTTGACCATTTTATCTGTTTCTGGTGTCCAAGGAAGGTGAAGACTTAAAACGTCTGTTTTTTCACGTAATTCTTCCAACGAAACTTGCCTTGCATTTTCATCACCAACGTTATCCAAAATATCATAACATAAAACTTCTGTATCAAACCCTCTCAGTTTTTTAGCAAAAGCTTTTCCCATATTTCCGTAACCAATAATTCCGACTGTTTTTAAATCCAATTCCTGGCCGCGATTGCTTTCGCGATTCCATTGTCCAGCTTTTACTTCTGCATCAGCTTGGTTTAGATTATTAAATAAAGATAAAATTACGCCAAGCGAATGTTCTGCAACAGCGTTGCGGTTTCCTTCGGGCGCAGCAATAAGATGAATTCCTTTTGAAGAAGCATACTCACAATCAATACTTTCAAGACCTGCGCCAACTCTCGCAATAAATTGCAACTTTGTTGCAGCGTCTAAAAAAGTCTTATCAATCTTGAAACGGCTGCGAATTACGATTCCGTTATAGTCTTGAATTTTCGCTTCAATTTCTTCTTTTGAAGATTTAAAATCGGCGTGATTTTCGAAACCAGCTTCTTCCAATTGATTCCATAAAATTGGATTATTGCTGTCGATATGAAGAATTTTTATGCTCATTATTTTCTGAATTTATAAGACACAAAAATACGGTTTATTTAATCTCGCAAAGTCACAAACCCACAAAGTTTTCCCTATTACAATAAACTTTGAACCTCTGAATCTTTGCGCCTTTGCTCCTAAACTTTTTATTGGTCAGATTTTTTTTTAACTTTGAAAGAATAAAGATTTTGCAATCTTTCATATAAATCTTCAGAAAATCTTCCCAATGAAATTAACCAAGACTTTTAAAGCCTTTTTTGAAAACGAAAAATCGGGAGGAATTATCTTGCTCGTGGTCACGATTTTATCACTTTGTCTCGCTAACTCTTCAATTCAAATTCCGTATGTTTCTTTTTGGGAAAAAGAATTTTCTGGCCATTCTATTACACATTGGATCAATGACGGATTGATGACCATCTTCTTTCTTTTGATCGGTTTGGAGCTGGAACGCGAGATTTATCATGGTGAATTATCCAATATTAAGAATGCTTCGCTACCCATAATGGCTGCTTTTGGCGGAATGCTGGTTCCTGCAGCAATCTTTTTGGTCTTAAATTACGGAACAACAACTCAAAACGGAGCCGGAATTCCGATGGCTACAGATATTGCTTTTGCAATCGGGATTTTATCTCTTTTAGGAAACAGAGTTCCAGCTTCTTTAAAGGTATTTTTGACCGCTTTGGCCGTTATTGACGATTTAGGCGCTATAATCGTGATTGCTATTTTCTACACGACTTCTATTTCTTTTTTAAACCTCGGAATTGCACTTGGAATTTGGTGTCTTCTTTTTGTTTTAAACCGAATGAAAATTCACAATCTCATTCCGTATCTCATTGGCGGAGTCATAATGTGGTATTTCATGCTTAATTCTGGAGTTCATGCCACAATAACGGGTGTAATTTTAGCTTTTGTTATTCCGTTTGGAGATGGCGGGGAAAAAACATCGTCTTATAGATTGCAGCATTTTTTACATCAGCCCGTTGCTTTTTTCATACTTCCATTGTTTGCGATTGCAAATACGGCTATAACGATTACCGAAAACTGGCATGAAGGTCTTAATCACGTGAACACTTACGGAATCATTCTTGGACTAGTAGTCGGAAAACCGCTTGGTATTTTGCTTTTTTCTTCTGTTGGCGTAACTGCAGGTTTATGCACTTTGCCGAAAAATTTAAAATGGGCGCATATTTTAGGTGCAGGAATGCTCGGCGGAATTGGTTTTACAATGTCTATTTTCATTACCGTTCTTGCTTTTAAAAATCCTGAAATTATTGTTTTTTCTAAAATAGCGATTCTAATTGCTTCTTTCTTAGCGGGAATTATGGGATTTGTTTATTTGAAATACACGCTAAACAGATTGAAGTAAAATTCCAATTTAAACAATAACATTCTTCTATACTATTTGTCTTCCTGAGCGAAGTCGAAGGACTTTACAACCTATATGGTCTCAGACTGACAATCGTTATACGTAAAAAAAATCCCAAACTCCAGTTTGAAAATTGGAATTTGGAATTTAAAAATATTCGGAATTTCTTTAAAAACCTAACCTTTGATTTGTTTCAAAGAAGTCTTAATCCCTTTAATTAAAGACGAACTGAAGCCATTATGCTCCATTTCATTTAAACCTACAATTGTACAACCTTGTGGTGTTGTCACACGGTCGATTAATTGTTCTGGGTGTACTTTTTCTTCTAAAAGCATTTTTGCTGCTCCTTTTACGGTTTGTGCTGCAATTGCTAAAGCGGTATTAGAATCAAAACCAATTTCGATTCCTGCCTGCATAGACGCGCGAATATAACGCAATGCATACGCAGTTCCACAAGCACCTAAAACGGTTGCCGCATCCATCAATTTTTCATCAATTACCGGAGCTGTTCCTAAGTCTTGAAATAAATCAACAATTGGCGAAGCGTTTGCTGCATATTTTTCTGGGAAAGAAATACAAGTTGCCGATTCTCCAAACTGTGCTGCAATATTTGGCATAATGCGTACAACCGGATATTCGTAGTTTGTTTTGGTTTGAAGCACATCCAAAGACAATCCGCTTACTGCTGAAGCAATTGTTTTGTTTTGAATAACGGGCAAAATTTCGGCCAAAACAGTATCTACCTGATATGGTTTTATAGTTAGAATTACAACATCGGCTTCTTGGATGTTGTGTTTATTATCGTTAGAAACAGCAATTCCATATTCAGATAAATATTGAATGCTTGCTATGTTTCTTCTTGTGACAGTAACTTGGTTGTTTTTCGAGAATTTAGCAATTCCCAAGGCAATAGAAACCCCAAGGTTTCCTCCTCCAATAATGTGTACTTTCATTCTGGTTGGCTTTAATTATTTGTAGCTGATAAACAGCATTTTTTCCGCCTGTAAATTACGTAGATTTTAGAGATCTTAAATCACTGTAATCTACTAATTTGTGGCAAAAATCTAAAATCCAAGAATTAAGTTTGCTACTCCAAAGTAGAGCATAATTCCGAATACGTCATTGGTTGTTGTGATAAACGGACCAGTCGCAATTGCGGGATCAATTTTATTTTTATTTAAGAAAAGAGGGACTAAAGTTCCTAAAGTCGCCGCAAACAAAATCACGACAATCATTGAAATTGAAATCGCAAATCCTACTAAATACTGCTGATACATGATAGAATGATAGCATAACAAAAGAAACGAAATGATACTTCCAGAAATCATTGAAACCGTAATTTCTTTAGTAAAATAAGCACGGCTGAAATCTTTAAGCGTTCCGTTTGCCAAACCTTGCACTACAATTGCCGAAGCCTGAACTCCGATATTTCCTGCTGTTGCTGAAAGCAAAGGAACAAAAATGATTAGTGTAGAATATTTCTGAAACGTCGCTTCATTGCCTTTTAAAACAAAAGAGGCTACAATTTCGATCACCATTCCGATCAAAAGCCACGGTAAACGCGCTTTGGTCAACTCGTAAACGCTGTCATTCGATTCAACGTCTTGGGTAATACCGGCAGCTAACTGGTAATCTTTATCGGCTTCTTCCTTTATTACGTCTACGATATCGTCAATGGTAATTCTTCCTACCAAACGGCCTAATTCGTCCACAACCGGAATTGCCTCTAAGTCGTATTTCTGCATGATACGAGCGACCTCTACGTCTTCTGTATCAACATTTACAAAATTTAATTTTCGGATATAGACTTCACCAATCTGAGTTTTGGTTGAAGAAGTCAGTAAATCTTTCAGCGATAATCTTCCTTTTAAACGGTTTTCATCGTCCACTACGTAAATAGAATGTACTCGAGATACATTTTCAGCCTGAATTCTCATTTCTTTAACACAGGTCAAAACGTTCCAATTTTCATTCACTTTTACAAGCTCTTTACCCATCAAACCACCTGCAGTGTTTTCGTCGTAACGCAAAAGATCAACAATATCCTTGGCGTGTTCAACGTCTAATATTTCAGAGATTACTTCCGCTTTGATTTCCTGCGAAAGTTCTGCAATAATATCGGCAGCGTCATTGGTTTCAAGCTCGTCAAGCTCTTCTGCGATTTCCTTTGGTGAAAGTCGGCTTAAGATATTTTCACGCAGATCCTCTTCCAATTCAAGAAGAATCTCGGCTGTTTTATCACTATCTAAAACCTTAAAGATATAAGTTGCCTCGTCGAAATCTAATTCGTCTAAAATTTCGGCAATATCAGCGTGGTGCAGATCATTAAGTAAAACTTCTAATTCACTGTCGTTTTTCTTATTGATCAGCTCCTCTAGCTGGTGTATAAATTCTTTACTAACTTTGAACTCCATCGGTTTCTATTTTTAGAGTTAGTTCAATAAATTCATCGACGCTAAGCTGCTCCGGACGTTTATCAAAGATAGTGTCTTCTCGCAAATGGTCTGATAAATTTAATGTTTTCAAACTGTTACGTAATGTTTTTCGTCTCTGCTGAAAAGCGGTTTTTACAACTGTAAAAAATAACTTTTCGCTGCAAGGAAGACTGTAATCTTCCTTTCGGGTCATTCTCATCACACCCGATTTCACCTTGGGCGGAGGAATAAAAACGTTTTCATCAACCGTAAACAGATACTCTGTAGTATAGAAAGCCTGGGCTAAAACGGATAGTATTCCGTAGGTTTTCGAGCCTTTCTTTTCGCAGATGCGCTCGGCTACTTCTTTCTGGAACATTCCTGAAAATTCAGGAATCTGATGTTTAAGATCTAATGTTCTAAAAACAATCTGAGAAGAAATATTGTACGGAAAGTTTCCAATTATGGCAAACTGCTTGTCTTGGTAAACTTCATTTATATTATACTTCAGGAAATCCTGAGAAATAATCTTGTCTTTTAATTTTGGATAATGTGCATCCAAGTACGCTACAGATTCGGTATCGATTTCTATAACATGTGTAGTAATTGGCTTTTCAAGCAAATACTTAGTAAGCACACCCATTCCTGGTCCTATTTCTAAAACCTCATCGTACCCTTTCAGACTTAAAGTGTCTGCAATAGCTTTTGCTACGCTTTCGTCTTTAAGAAAGTGCTGTCCTAAATGTTTTTTGGCTTTTACTTTTTCCATTTCATTTCTTGTTTGCCACGAGGGCGCAAAAGTATTCTTTTTTTTGCCACAAAGGCTCAAAGACACAAAGATTTAATTTCTTTTGACTGAATACTAATTACTAAAAACTGAACACTAAATATTAGTGTTCCGAAATAACTTCCAATTCTGTTCTAAAAGAAAGCATTTTATCTGCAAATAAACCTAATGCCTCTCTATGAAACTCTGGTTCGTCTTCGATATAAAACTTCTCTAGCGTTTCCTTGCTGTCTGTTATGTATTGTACAGAATACGTAATTCCGCCCATTTCTTCTTCAACCAAAACTTTTACAATTCGCGCCGAAGAGAATTTATTAGTAGCCAGAATTTCTGGTATGTGCTTTTCTTGCATCCATTTTAACCATTGGTCATGAACGCTTTCGTGTATGTTTGTGGTAACGTTGTAAATAATCATTTTTTCTAAGGTTCTGAGATGCTAAGATTCTAAGGTTCTGAGTTTTTCCTCTTGCCTCTTAAATCTTTTCAAATCATCATTTTACTAATTTTTATTCTTGGAATTTGGAATTTAAAATATTGAAATTTATAAATTCTTATCCCCTCTTAACTCGCGGTATTTTTTTCTAGCATCGACAAAGTAAATACTGTCTTGATGATTAAAAATTACCTTTTCATATAAAGGCTTTGCCTTTTCTGGATCTTTTAGTTCGTCGTTGTAAATTTCGGCTGAGAAAAATAGCGCTTCATCAACATAAATTCCGTCGCTGTGATGGTCTATAATCTGCTGGTATTGACTTAAAGCCGAAGCAAAATCTTTCTGGCTTTCGTAAACTTTTCCTAAACGCAATAATGTTACGGCTTCGATTTCCTGACCTTTATAGGTTTTTAAAATATTCTGAAACTGTGCAATCGCTTCTTGTTTTTTATTCTGATAAATTAAAAAATCTCCTTTTGCAAATTGTTTCAGCGCAACCTGGGTCGAATCTGCTGCGGTATTATCATTAATTAAAAGAAAATATTCTAATGCATCGTTGGCGATTAACTGCGTATTGGCTGCTTTTAATTCTTTAAACTGTTTATTCGCCCATTCGAAATCGCCTTTATAATAACTGGTTTTAGCTGCTTTCAAACTCGCTTCGTGCGCCATTACATCATTCTTTAAATCCAATTGAATCTGCGAATAGTAAATAAGCGCCTGATTGTACTTTTCTTCTAAAAGCAGAATATCGGCCAGCTCCATTTTAGCATCGGCTTTTTGATATTCGTTTAAATTTAATTCTAAAGCTTTTTTGACAACTGCCTTCCCTTCTTCTGTCTTTTTCAAATTAAAGGCCAGAAAATGGGCTTGAATGATTTGCAAAGATAAGGTAAAAGGACTGATTTCGTAAGTTGCCAATAATTGCTGCAATTCTTGATTGATGGCTGGATAATCTTTTTCCTGCGCTTTATCGATCTTGATCTGCATTAAAAAGGCATTAGACTGAATCAGTAAATCACGGTCTTTTGTGTTTTGGAGAATAAAATTCAGAATTTCCTCCGCCGTATCAGTGTCTCCTTCATTCATTGCAAACTGACTCAAATTGACGATACTCATCAACGATTCTGGTTCGCGTTTGTAAATGGCTTTTTCCTGAATAAAGGCTTTTCCGAATTCTTTTTGCTGTACATAAAACCAACTTAGATAATGATTCCAGAAAACGTCCTGATCTTTTTGGGTTCTCAAGATTAAGGCTTTTCGCATTGCATCTTTAAAAGCCGTATTATCAGTTTCACCATTCATGAATCGCGACAGTTGCGTCTGAATCAAATTGGTATTTTGAGGATTTGTAAAAGATTCTGTCAATAGCAAATCGATCATCAAGTCGGTTTTACCTAACTGTCCGTACAACATTCCGATTTGAAAATTGAAATTGAAGTTTGGCTGAATTTGCATTGCAGTCTGATACGCTTTTAAAGCATATTCTAATAATACTTTTTTCTCAAACGAACTCGCAACTCCATAAACATCGTTTGGATTGACCTTTATTTTTTCGATTGCCTGTTCGTAGTAATTTTTAGCTTTCGAATCGTTTTTCTGCAACTGGAAATTATATCCTAATTCAACCAAAAACACTCCTTGTTTGTAACGATTGTAACGCTCTTGGATTGCTTTTTCTGCATTGGCAAACTGCTGCAATTGCTGACAGCAATCTACAGTTCGTAAAAAATATTGCGTATTGGATGGCGCACTTCTTAAAAGCTCTTCATAACTGATTTTAGCTTTATCAAAATCGCCTTTGTCGTAATAATATTGAGCCAGCTGTTCGTTCTGACCAAACGCCAAACCAGAACATAATAAAACGATTCCAATCAATATGTTTTTCATACTGCCTTTTTTTTAGTTTTCAGTCACAGTCGCGGTTTTCAGTCTTGTTAAAACTGTAAACTGTCACTGTCCACTGAGACTTTCCTAGTTTTCCAAAAAATCAATCCTAAACCAATTAAAACAAAAGGGATACTTAAAATCTGCCCCATATTAATTAGCATATTATTTTCAAAAGCTTCTTGATTTTCCTTGAAAAATTCAATTATAAAACGAGCTGTGAATAATAAAGTTAAGAAAGTTCCAAAGATTAATCCTTGTGCATTTCTAATTTTTTCTGATTTGTACATATAAAACAGAATTCCAAAAATCAACAAATAAGCAAAAGCTTCATATAATTGTGTTGGATGTCTCGGGATTAGATCGTCTCTTTCAAAAACAACTCCCCAATTTCCGTTGGTCGGTTTTCCGTAGATTTCAGAATTCATAAAATTTCCCATTCTGATAAAAGTACCCGTTACAGGAACAGCAACTGCCATTTTATCTAAAAGACCTAAAAACTGAACTTTATATTTTCGACAGTACAAAATCATTGCCGTTATAACCCCAATTGATCCTCCGTGACTTGCCAAACCTTGGTACCCCACAAATTGATAAACTCCTTTTATTTTCTGAATCGGTAAAAGAATTTCTATCGGATGTTTCAAGAAATACTCCGGTTCGTAAAAGAAACAATGTCCAAGTCTAGCACCTAAAACGGTTCCGACAATTACATAAATCAATAAAGTATCGAGATTATCTAGCGAAAGATTTTCTTTCTTATAAATATTTCTAACAATGTAGAAACCTAAAAGAATTCCGCAGGCAAAAAGAGCTCCGTAATATTTTAAAGGAAAACTATCTGTAATCCAGAAAATAACAGGATCTACGTTCCAGTTTAAAATTCCATTCATCATGCTCCGTTTTTTAATTTCTATAAATTAAGAAAACCTAACAGGTTTTAAAACCTGTTAGGTTTGTATCTTAAAAACTATCTTTTTTTAGTTTATAATATCAAATCCACAGTAAGGACGTAAAACTTCTGGGATTACGATTCCTTCTGGAGTTTGGTAATTTTCTATAATTCCGGCCAAAACTCTAGGAAGCGCCAATGAACTTCCGTTAAGTGTATGCGCCAATTGATTCTTTCCATCTTTGTCTTTAAAACGTAATTTCAAGCGATTTGCCTGGAACGTTTCAAAGTTAGAAACAGAACTGATTTCTAACCAGCGGTCTTGTGCTGTAGAAAACACTTCAAAATCATACGTTAAAGCAGATGTGAATCCCATATCGCCACCGCAAAGGCGTAAAACTCTGTAAGGTAATTTTAATTCTTTTAAAATGTCTTTTACATGTTCTACCATTCCGTCTAAAGCCGCATAAGAATTATCAGGATGCTCCACACGCACAATTTCAACTTTATCAAATTGGTGCAAACGGTTTAATCCGCGAACGTGTGCTCCGTAAGAACCCGCTTCACGACGGAAACATGGCGTATACGCTGTATGTAAAACTGGCAATTCACTTTCGTTCAAAATAACATCACGGAATAAATTCGTAACTGGAACCTCAGCCGTTGGAATCAAATATAAATCATCAATTGTAGAATGATACATTTGTCCTTCTTTGTCTGGTAATTGTCCCGTTCCAAAACCTGAAGCTTCGTTTACCAAATGCGGCACCTGAACTTCATTGTATCCTGCTGCAGTATTTTTGTCTAAAAAGTAATTGATTAAAGCACGTTGTAAACGAGCTCCTTTTCCTTTGTAAACAGGAAATCCTGCCCCAGTAATTTTTACACCCAATTCAAAATCGATGATATCGTATTTCTTTACCAATTCCCAGTGCGGTTGTGCGCCTTCATGCAAAACTGGAATATCTCCTTCTTGGAAAACATTCAAATTGTCATCTGGCGTTTTTCCTTCAGGAACAATATCTGCTGGAAGGTTTGGTAAAGTGTATAATTTATTGGTTAACTCAACAGCCAAAGCTTCTGCTTTTTCGCTCAGTTCTTTACTTTTCTCTTTTAGTGAAACTGTTTTTTCTTTTAAGATTGCGGCTTTCGCTTTCTCTCCTGCTTTCATCAATTCACCAATATCTTTGGACAATTTATTAGATTCTGATAAAGTATTGTCTAATTCCACCTGTGCAGCACGACGATTTTCGTCTAATTGAACCACCTCTTCAACAACGCTTTTAGCATCGATATTTCGTTTTGCTAAAGCTTTGATTACTTTCTCTTGATTTTCTCTAATAAATGCAATTTGTAACATAGCTTGATTTTTATAACTATTGTATTTTTTATAACGGAAGCAAATTTAAGGAAATGTTTGTTAACAATAGGTCAAAGTTTTGCAGTAAAACCGAAATCTCCTATAAACAGCAAAAGCACTATAAAAGTGCCCTTGATGTTATTCGCTTTTTTTGAATTTTACTCCAGAAAACGATGTCTGTCGTCTCTGTGAAAAGCGTATTCTCTTCCGTTATACTTAATCTTCTCTAATTCTTTTTTAATTTTCAGATCGTTTTTTTCTGCAATTCCATTTTCAGAATCACTTTCGACCGCTTCTTCATACGAAAAGTTTTTGGTTATAATCAAATCGAAATAACCATTCGTTTTATGATCCGAAAAGCTCATGCCGGTTTCTAGTGTTTCTACTTGAAAAGTCCCGCTTCCGTTAGAATCGCCATTCGTTAATCGAATTGGATATTCGTATAAGACCTTTTTAATTTCATTGTCAGCCAAAGTAACCAATGTAAATTTCTTCTCCGAATACAAAACAATTCTACTGCTTGCACTCGCTTCTGTGTAAAAGGCAATTGCTGGAGTATTTTCGTTTAAAAAAACAAGTTCTTTCAAAATATGCGATTTTGAAAACTGAATGGCTTCATTATCGTAATAACCTAGATTCTCATCAAATTCTTCGGCAATTATGCTTCCGTCTTCACTATTCACGAATAAGTATTTACGCTGAAAATAATTTCCCATTTCTTCTTCATCTGGAGATTTCAACACTTTTTTATCGTGTGCCACAGTTGTCAGGACAAAAAAAGTGGTTTGATTATCATAATTGATGGAACTCGATTCGGCAATTTTAATATCTGAATATTTGATTTTTAAGTTTGATGCCACTATGGCGAGCAACTTCAGATTCATTTCTTTAGAATCTTCGATCTCATCCAGATTTTTAAAAATGAGTTTTTTTATTGGTTTTTTATTAAGACCAAGATGTGCTTGTGTTTCCGAAAGCAGTTCCTGATACTCAACCTCGGCATCGTTTGGAACCTTTTCATTTTTCCCGCAAGAAAACAAAAACATCAAAACGGTGCTTAAAAGAATCGTTTTTTTCATAGGCTTAGGTTTGTTAGAAATTTTAGGGCATTTCAAATATATAATTTTCTTACAAACCACCGCAAAAAAAATAAAAACTTAATCTCTCTTAATTTCGTGTCCTATAAACTCTTCCAGTGTGGCAAACATTTCTTCTACCGAAAGCACTTCTGTATCGGGATGCGATTTTAAGAATGCAGCATTCAATTCAACCAAATTTTCATCCAATTCAAAATAAGCATTGTTGTTTAGCAAATCTTTGAAAGCATTTGGAGTATCGTATTTCTCTTTTAGAAATTTCCCTAATTTGATAGTACTCTGCAAACGCAGCTTACGGCATTGCTCTTTAAACAATTCCAAATGTTTTTCTGCGCCAATTAAAGCTAAACCTTCTTCGATTAATTCGTTCAATTCTTTATTCCACCCCGAATCATAAACAAACTTCGAAAAATTTCCTTCGGCATACTTTGAAGCGTAAAAATCTAAATAATAACTCATTAAAGCATCTTCGTGAATTAAATCGTCGTCTATCTTTTCTTCGCGCATTAAATTGATTACTGAAATATTCGAATTGACAACGTCTTGCGGATTTTCACTGTTCGCTGCAGTTTCTGAAATTATGATTTTACCGAATTCCATTTGTATTTATATTTAAAAGATTGTGATGCAAAGTTGAGAGAAATAATAATATAAATTACATTTTTTTGCACGTTTCCTTGCTTATCGAGCTGTAATTTCGTCGTCCCTAAATAGAAAAACTGTATTTTAGCACTATCCCAAACTCTTCCGCCAATTAAAAACTTCCAAATAATACATCTCAAAAATGTATCATTTAGACTACTCCATAGATTTAAAATGAAAAAGATAATACGTACTCTTATTAGTTCTTTTGGAAATAATGACAGCACTAATTTTGAAAAAACATTTACTTATCTGGAAGAAGTTGGAAAAATACTGCCTCAGTCCAAAATTTGTTTCGATCTTTTAAAAAAGTTGAATTTTCAAACTACAGATTCAGAATCAGACTCTTTAATAACAGCCTTACATAAAACACAATATCCATCAAACCCCACCGATCATTTTTATTTCTTTTTTCCAATAGTAAGCCATATTCTTTACTATAAACCTTTATATGAAAAAGAAATTTTAAAATATTTAATAGGTCCAAACTTTGCGAACGGCACATCTGAAGTTGAAGAAATGATAGACGTCATTAATGGCGCCATGAAGTATAAACTAAACGAAAATCAAAACTACCTCAGCAAAGAAAGCCAAGATTGGATTACCAACGAATTGCCAAAATTGAAAAATGAAGTACAACGCGAAATAGATATTTGCTGGAAAGAACTTGAAGACTAAATTTTATGGCGATAAACTTGGATCAGAATGATGGCAAAGTCGTTGAATTTTGGCATGAAAGCGGAGAACTTTATTACACAAATAAGTCGTTTCAAACTTATATAAGAAAACAAATGCTAATAGATGAAAACGGTATGAAGTAAAATAAAACCTTTTGCATCACATTTATTTGCTATTGAGCACAATCTTTCTTCAAAATTAGCGTTATCTTTATCTAATAAAAGATGCAGATAAAACTAAACACCTTTTACGCAACTATTTGAACAAAAATGCATCTGTTTATATAGAGAAGACTTTAAACAAAAAGTCTTTGCAACCAAAACCAAAACCATGAAAAGGATTATCCTAATATTTAGCATATTGCTAGCTTTAACGAGTTGCGAGAATGAGGACTTACCAAATTCTGATGTGCAATATTCGTTAATAGCTAAAGGAGATTCTTTTCCAAATGATGAAAGTCTTGCGCCAATACATTTGATTATTAAAGATCAAAAAGCTTGGGATAAATTGATTGCAGAAATGAATGTTTCTACCAATTTGTCTAAAGATTTTAAAGAAATTAATATTGATTTTAGCAAATATCAAGTTATTGCGGTTATAGATAAAACTCAAAACACAGAAGGTCATTCGATAGATATTGTTGAAATTACCGAAAACCGAAATACGATAATTGTAAAAGTAGAAAGACTAAAAAGCGGCAATAGCACTTTAAAACTATCCAGACCTTACGACATTATCAAAACAGATAAGACAGACAAAAAAGTTATTTTTGAGCAATAATCTTTATAATTACAACTTTTAAAGTCTTTAATGGATACTCCAAAAATAAAAGAAAATCAATTTGCTGTTGGACAAGCAGAATACACTACTGGAATAATATTAAAGAAAAACAATCAATATTATAACTCAGGAGAAGACATTCTTGAAGTTTACTCCATATTTGAAAATTTAGAATTAGCGAAAGCATTTACAGAAGAAGGCATTTCTAAAAATTCAAACATCGAATTTTTTATTCGCAATCATAAATCTGAGACAGTATACGTTGTCGATCAAAAAGGAGAAAGAAAATAAACGCTTCAAATTCAGACTAAATTCCCTTATTCTCCACTAGCAAATCTTTCAATTCATTGGTTTTTAAATAAGCGGCAAAACGTCCAGATAGCAATAACATTTCTTTTTCTTCTGGAGTTGTTTTTAGTTTGGTTTCAACATGCGAAGCATATTCATAAAGCATTAAAAGTTTACCTGCGTCAAAATCTTTAAATTTTTCCTTATCCAAGCTAGAAAGAATAGGTTCGCCGTATTTATCTTTCTTAAAACTATCTGCACCAAATTTTGCAATCAATTCTGCTTTAAAACTATCATGAAGTTTCAGCCAATTTCCGGCGTCATCATCGGTTTCTTTCAATTGTGAGACTAAATCTTCATAAACTTGATCTTTTTTTAAGGTTAGTAAATAATCACGCAAAGTCGTAAAACCAATAACTTGATAATTTGAAGTCGGAATTTTATATTTTTCCAGCACATTTTCGACATCTTTCTCGAAAGTCATATATCTGGTTTGAACCGTATATAAAGAAGCGGTTTCCAGCAAAGAAAGCAATCCGATTTTACCATCGTTTATAAAAGGCGCTTTCTTTCCTTGCCCTAAACAATCGATAAAAAGTGCTTTTTTGTTTTTGTCTTTAACTTTAGAATCATTGTGAAGCAGTTCTATCAAAGTTTCGTAACCCATATTATCTGAAGCGCCACCATCAATCACACATAAAATTTTATCTTGATTTTTGATTCCGAATTTCGTTTTAGGAAGAACTCCAGGAAAAGCCGAACTAGCCGTAATCGCATAAGTCAGCGGAAAATCATACCCATTATTAATATGATTTTCGTCAAGCGAAAGTGAAGCTTTATTTGGAGCCAAAGACGAATTGATTTTTAAGGCTCGAATAATATGTGGCATAAACGGAAAGCGTTCTCCATTGTTGTAAGCCGTTCCATTAGCCACCATAATGGGCAACTGCGGATTGAGTTTGCTGTCTTTCGGAATAAAGAAATCCGATAAAAGCATTTGAGTCTTAAACTTATTCTGATTTTCTGGATTGGAGCTATCGTATTGCAAAACCTCCAGATCAAGACGCTGTGCCATCGAGACTTTTTCTCCTTTTTCGTTTCTGCCATTATTTAAAAGAGAAAAAATAGTAGCCGATTTATTGACATCCGATTTGAAAGCATCGGCTTTTGAAAAATAAAATTCGTTAAAAGAACAATTATCATATTGCAATCTGTTTTTCAGAATTGTCAAGTAATATCCTGCCGAATAGCATCCGCCAGAAACAGTAGAGAAATAATCGATTTCATTTAGAAAATTATGACTCGAATTATCTTCTTGAATTTCTTCCAATCCCAAAAGAATACCCATGCTAAAAAACTGCGCTCTCGATCCGCCTCCAGAAATAGCAACTCCCAAAGCAATATTTGGATTTTGGATTCGGTTGTCGCGATCTTGAACCGATTTGTATTCGTTTAAATTGACTGCAGGAATAGAATTATAGTTAATCTCAGAAAAAAGATTAATCTTATTTTGAGCCATCCCTTCATTTATTAGAAAAAGAAAAAAGAATCCTATCGAAAGCTTTTTAAACATCATAAAAACGACTACATTATTTTGAAGTTTTAAAATTAACTGAATTAATTCAAAATGAAATCCTTGCCTAGGATTTTTTAACTTTTCTCCTTTTGTTTTTTGATTTCGAAAGCCAACTTTTAACTAAAAAGTAATGCTAAAATAACCATGAAAAACAAAACGTGTCTATGAAATACAAGAATAAACCGTAATTTTATTCCATTAAGAATCATTTTAGATTCAAAACAGGAAAATATGAACGGAAGAAAAGTATTAGAATATTACGTTTTAGACGTATTCTCCAACGAAAGCTATAAAGGAAATCCGCTTTCTGTAGTTTTTACAGACGGAAATCTAAAACTAGAAACTTATCAGGATATTTCTAGGGAATTTCGCTATTCTGAAACCTCATTTGTCTATTATTCTACAAGAGAAAAATCACTAGTAGTCCGTTCATTTACTCCGACCGGAATCGAAATCGATGGTGCAGGTCACAATTTATTAGGCGCAGTCTGCGGAGCTCTCCTAAAAGGAATCCCCATTTTTGAGGAGCAAAATGAAAGCGAACCGTTTGTAATTATGAACCACTCGGCAATTCCATTAACAGTAAGTTTCGATTTGGATAATTATTCACCAGTTGTTCAAATGCATCAAAAATCGGCAGTTATAAAAAACGAAATTCCAACTTATAGAATTGCGGTCGCGCTGGGATTAAAGATTGAAGATTTGGATGTAAATTCTTTTGTTCCAACCATAGTTAAAACAGAAGTTGCACATACAATGGTTCCTATAAAAAACAGCCAGATATTGAACAGTTTTGTTCCAGACAACCAGCTTTTAATTCAGATCTCAAAAGAATATAATTTCGAAGGCTTTTATTGTTTCGCTCCCGCAGAGGAAGGTCAGGATCATATAGTAGAAACAAGGTTTTTTAATCCGATAATCGGGATAAATGAAGACCCTGCGACGGGAACAGCCGCTGGCCCTTTAATTGGTTTTTTAACGCAAAAGAAATTTACTAAACCAGATAAAGAGTATAAAATTCTTCAAGGAGTTAAATTAAAGCAGCCCTCAATGATTGAAGTCATGAATCGTGACGAAGATATTCTGGTTGGTGGTTCTTCGATTATTACTATGAAAGGAGAATTATATGTTTAATATAAACAAACAGTAATGAAAAAAACTGCATTCTTACTCTTTCTAATTCTGTTAGGTTGTAATAACTCTAACTATGAGTCATTACGCCCAGAAAAAGTAGATACGGAAAGCCTTCTAAAAAAAATTAATCCAAATAAAGCTTATGATTATTGGGAAGTAAACTTTTGCTTATCGATTACACCTAAAACTATTTTTCATAAAGGAGATAAAAAATTAAAAAATCGATATAATTACACCCCAGTTTATGGTGGTTTTTTTCAAGGTTGCCAACCAGTTTCTTGTTCCTATACTGTGGCTTATTTAGAAAATGCCAAATGGAATTATATTTATGATGAAAAAGAATTGGCTTCTTTTATAAATAAAATTGATAATCCAGAAGAAGCTTTTCTAATTGCTAAAATCCATGATTTTAATATTGATCCATATAACCCAAAAGGAAATGGTTATCTCAAAACAAAAAATGGTTATGATTTAAAAGTCATGAAATATATCAACTGTCCCGAATCCAAAGAATCATTTATCGTTTCTATAGATTCATCGGGGCAATTAAAAAAAATAGAAAGTCAAGGTTTTTATTTAAAAACTAAAAACTGCATCGTATATTAAATCAAACAAAAAAACCGCATCTGGCAGAATGCGGTTTAACTATTTAAAACTAGATAATTCTTCTTAGTTCGTTTTCATTGGTGGCAAATCAAACGCAACAGAATCGTGTTCGAAATTGTTTCTGTGTCCTCCATCGCAGAATGGTTTGTTTGCAGATAATCCGCAACGGCAAAGACCTAATGCAGATCTTCCTTGTAAACCGTAAAGTGCTCCTTCTGGATCCATAATTTCAAAATCACCTTCGATTTTGATTGACCCATTTTTATTGATGATTAATTTAGTCTTGCTCATAAGTTTGTTTTTTTTCGAGTGCAAAGATTGCGAAATATATTCTCATTTATAAGCGGGAAACGTAGTTTAAACTGGTTCTATTTTATTGAGGGGATTTGCCACGAAGACGCTAAGGCGCTAAGTTTTTTTTAAAGAATCGAAGTTTCTTAACTAAGTATCTGTGCTAATCTGCCAAAATCTTTTAAAATCTGCGTGAAGCAATAAAATTTAGCGCCTTAGTGTCTTAGTGGCAAAAAACTAAAACATATTGTTGCACGCAGATTTTAATAGATTCTTAATAAAAATCTTAGCGTCTTTGTGCCTTAGCGGCAAAAAAACCTACAGCGTCTTGTAAACAAAATTCTTAAATTTCACACTTCCCTTTCCAATAGAACAAAGACCAATTCTTAATCCCAAAAATCCGCTTAAGACATTATGATTGTATCCTGAAACCTCAACTGAATTCTCGATTTTCTTCCAGTCTTTTCCGTCTAAACTGTAAAACATATCTACTGTGTTTTTGATATTCTTTAAACGAAGAAAGACTTTTCTATTATGTGTGTTTTTTTCTGTTGGAAACTGCCAACCTCTCAAGTTTGCCAAAATGTTGTTCTGATCGGCTAGTATTCCAGAGTAATATTTATTATCGTAAAAAAGCGTTAATCCGCCTGTTGCGTTGCCTTCAATTTCCATTTCAACTTCAGCCATATACGAATGTCCACCTGGAACAACTACTAGAGGAGAACTGTTTCCTACTCCGTCGCCTTTTCCTTCAATAGTTAAAGTGTTATTGGCAACTTTAAATCTTGAAGCTTCTACTCCACTATAAAACTTCCATTGCGGTTTAAGAGCCGAACCTCCAAAATTGTCACTCAGAGAAAATTCAGGAAGCGTTTTTCCTTCTGGTTTTGCAATTGGTTTATCGGTCTGAATGTTATCTGGAATTTTATACCAGCCGTCTTTTGTCCATTCAACCGGCTGCAATAAAGTCTGACGTCCTAAGTTGTAATAATCCTTTTCGTAACCATGAAAAATCATCCACCATTTTCCGTTTGCATCTTCAAAAACGGTGCTGTGTCCTTTTGACCACCAAGTTTCAGAACTGCTATTGGTTCTCACAATCGGATTATATGGCGAGTTTTCCCAAGGACCAAATGGCGATTTTGATCTTGACGAAATGACCATATGACTTGTTGCGGGTCCAGCTGTTCCGCCTTCGGCAACCGTTAAATAATAATATTCTCCACGCTTGAATAATTTTGGCCCTTCCATACAAAAACATTCAATGCTCCATTCACGCGGAATTTTCCATCCGTCATAAACATGTTTTAATTCGCTTGTTACCGAAAGCCCGTCTTTGGATAAAGCCACATAACCTCCGTTACTGAAATATAAATATCTATTCCCTTTATCATCTGTTACGTGTCCAGGATCAATATTTCCGATTTTTAAATCGACAGGTTCACTCCAAGGTCCGTTTATAGAATCGGCTGAAACTACGAAGTTGGTATTATTTGCTGGGAAATAGATGTAATATTTATTGTTGTACTTGATTAAATCGGGTGCCCAAACTGCTCCAACATATTTGTGAAGCGCATTTGTAACCGGTTCCCAATTCATTAAATCGGTAGAATGCCAAATTAAAAGTCCTGGATAATAATCGAATGAAGAATGAACGACATAATAATCTTTTCCGTCGCGCAACAAACTCGGATCGGGATAATCGCCGGCAAAAATTGGATTTGAATACTGTCCTTGCTTTAAATCCTTTTCTAATTGTGATTGAGAATAACCACAAAGCGAAAACAATACTAAAAAGGTTAGATATATTTTATTCATGATGTATGTTTTGATATTTTTTTCAAATATAGTCAAAAAGACCATAAGGTTTTAATGGAGTGAAATTTTGTTGAGTTTTTACACAGAGATGCACGAAGAATTTCGCAGAGATTCGCAAAGTTTTTTATGAAAGAAGTTAAAAATAATCTCGCAAAGTCGCAGAGGCGCGAAGTTTTTAGGAATAGTTTGTCATTTCGAGGAACGAGAAATCTCCACAAAGATTGGCTATTTTAGGAGCGGAGTTACTCGCGGAGATTTCTCGTTCCTCGAAATGACAAACTGCATGGTTAATCCTTACCTTGAAACAAAAACTTTGCGACTCTGCGACTTTGCGAGAGCCAAATTCAAAAAAATCTTAGCGAATCTCTGTGCTTTTTCTTCGTGAATCTTCGTGTAATATTAAAATCTCAAATCTATTGCTTATTTTTGCACTCAATAAAATTGAATTATGATACAAGATCCAAAGAGATATACGATCACGGCGGCATTGCCTTACACCAACGGACCTATTCATATTGGTCACTTGGCGGGAGTTTATGTGCCTGCAGATATATATTCGAGATATTTAAGATTGCAAGGAAAAGATGTAGCATTTATTTGCGGAAGCGATGAACACGGAGTTGCAATTTCGATGAAAGCCAAAAAAGAAGGAATTACACCACAGCAAGTTATTGATAAATATGACGGGATTATCCGTAAATCGTTTGAAGATTTTGGGATTTCATTCAACAACTATTCAAGAACTTCGGCAAAAATTCATCACGACACAGCTTCGGAATTCTTTAGAACATTGTATGATAAAGGCGATTTTATTGAAGAAGTTACAGAGCAATTGTACGATGCAAAAGCAAATCAGTTTTTAGCAGACCGTTTTGTTGTGGGAACTTGTCCAAAATGTGGTAATGATGGAGCTTACGGAGATCAGTGCGAAAATTGCGGATCTACTTTGAACGCGACTGATTTGATCAACCCAAAATCGACAATTACCGGAGAAACTCCTATTCTTAAAGAAACAAAACACTGGTTTTTACCTTTAGACCGTTATTCTGATTTCTTAACGGAATGGATTTTAGTTGGACATAAAAACGATTGGAAAACGAATGTTTACGGACAAGTAAAATCTTGGATCGACGCAGGATTAGAACCTCGTGCAGTAACGCGTGACTTAGACTGGGGAATTGATGTTCCTGTTGAAGGTGCCGAAGGCAAAAAACTATATGTTTGGTTTGACGCGCCAATTGGTTACATTTCTTCTACAAAAGAATGGGCTGCGCGCGAAGGAAAAAATTGGGAACCGTATTGGAAAGATGAAGAAACGAAATTGGTTCACTTTATCGGAAAAGACAATATTGTTTTTCACTGTATCATTTTCCCAGCAATGTTAAAAGCTGAAGGAAGCTATATTTTACCAGACAACGTTCCTGCAAATGAGTTTTTGAACTTGGAAGGAAACAAACTTTCGACATCTAAAAACTGGGCCGTTTGGTTACACGAATATTTAGAAGAGTTTCCAGATAAGCAAGATGTTTTACGTTATGCTTTAACATCAAACGCTCCTGAAACAAAAGATAACGACTTTACTTGGAAAGATTTCCAAGCTAGAAATAACAACGAATTGGTTGCCGTTTTCGGAAACTTCGTGAATCGTGTTGTGGTTTTAACCAACAAATATTACGATGGCATTATCCCAACTCCAAACGAATTCTCAGAAGTTGATGAACAAACTTTAAACGAATTAAAAGCGTATCCAGCTGTGATTGCAAGTTCGGTGGAACGTTACAGATTCCGTGAAGCTTTAGGCGAATTGATGAATGTTGCTCGTTTAGGAAATAAATACCTTGCAGACGAAGAGCCTTGGAAAGTAATGAAAGACAATCCAGAGCGTGTAAAAACTCAAATGTATGTGGCCTTGCAAATTGCTGCAGCGTTGAGCGTTTTAGCTGAACCGTTTTTACCTTTTACTGCTGCGAAACTTTCTAAAATATTGAATTTGGCTGACCTTAAAGAGTATTTTGCAGGTTTCAGTAAATTCTTGAAAGAGAAAGATCGCGATGCAAAAGACATCTTTATTGAGAAAACTTTAGGTTGGAATGACATTTCTGAAAATTCAGATTTAATTCCAGCAGGACATAAAATTGGCGAGGCAGAATTGCTTTTTGCTAAAATTGAAGACGAAGAAATACAAAAACAAGTAGATAAATTGGAAGCGACAAAAACCGCAAATATTGCTGAAAACAAACAAGCAGAACCACAAAAAGATTTAATTCAGTTTGATGATTTTGCGAAAATGGATATCCGTATCGGAACTATTTTAGAGGCTGAAAAAATGCCAAAAGCAAACAAACTTCTAGTTCTAAAAGTAGATACTGGAATTGATGTTCGTACAATTGTTTCAGGAATTGCTGAAAGTTTTTCGCCAGAAGAAATTATCGGAAAACGTGTTTCTGTATTAGCAAACCTTGCTCCAAGAGCTTTACGCGGTGTTGAAAGTCAAGGAATGATCTTGATGACAACAAACGCTGAAGGAAAATTGGTTTTTGTTAATCCAGATGCTGATGCGCCAAATGGAGCTACAGTAAACTAAAGATTTTAAAAGATGTGTAATAACACATCTTTTTTTTATCTCTTTTAAGTTTATTTTGGCTGTCCTGCAAGGTTTTCAAAACCTTGTAGGTTTGAATAAATTGCCATACCTACAAGGTTTTGAAAACCTTGCAGGAATAAAAAAACAAAATAAAATTCCTACATTTTGTTGTTTCTTTTCAAAATCCTTTTTGTAAGTTTGTTCTGCAAAAAATACACTATAGGATTTATTTAGGAACTTTCAAACAAAGTTAACATAAGCGAATCCCTCGTCATGATGTCCCTGCGGAAACAATGGGAAAACCTATCCCTATGGGGTATTTTTTGCACATCTAAAACGAGGGATTCGTGCGTTTAATATTTTCAGGTTTATGCAAAAAAGAGAAAATCAAAAACCGACACATCAAGATGTAATGCCATCGATGGCAAAATTCCTTTCAGATTTATGGTTTGAAGGCGATTTTAGAGAACAGCCCCATTATCTATCTGAAATTTTCAAGCGAATTCTTGAAACAGAATTGGGAGATGACAAAGAGCTAAGATCAAAAATGATGGAATGCATCAAAACTAGTGAAATGCTTGCCGAAACACTCGAACCGTTTTCGGATAAACAAATTCAGAAAGCTTGCAGTAAATTTGCAATTAATTAAAACTAAAAAAGCGCATGAAAATAAGGTTAATTTCATGCGCTTTTATTTTCTAAAACACATCAGTATCGATTTTTATAAAAATAGTTTTCATTCAAAAAAAATTTCGATATTCGCCCAAAAAAACAAACCAAAAACAAATCATATTGATGTTGAAAAAAATACTCTATTCCTGCTTATTTCTAAGCAGTTTAAATTCATTTTCGCAAGAAATTGTAAATTCTGTTCCTATTGAATTAAAGAAAAATCGCGATATTTTTCAAGTTGTAAACAATGAAAAAAAAGATGTTACATTATTTATCAGTGATAAAATAAAAGTAAAAGCAATTCATCTAGACCAAAATATGAAAATTGTTGATAGTATTTCTGCCACAAGACCAGATACTAAAACTTACGATATGATGATTGGTTATAACAGTAGCAATAACAATCCTCGTTTATTTTGGGCATCTAATGATTACGAAAAGGTTATTGCTCAATTATATAATATTAGCAGTCAAAAAGTTACAACACAAGAATATTCTCTTGCACTGAAAGAAGAAAAGCTTTTACAGAAATTTAGCGACACTGATAAGTTTTATCTTTTAAGCGTAATCAAAAAAAGTAATTCTTTAAAACTGCATATTTTTGACAAAAATGGTGTTTATTCGTCCAGAGTTATTTCTCTAGACGGATTTCATTTCTTCAAATCAGATTATACAAAATCTGATATCTATGGAATATTAGGGCAAAATTTACTTCCATTTGAAGCACCTTTTACCATTAAAAATATCAATGTTGACAATCCGACTTCATTAACAGATGCGGCAAGAAAAAGAAAATGTTATTTTAATAGCAAAACAATTGTTATAACCCTAGATACCAATTCAGATTATACACAAGCAATTATAATTGACTTAGATAAATTTTCGGCAACAGAAAGAATAGTTCGATCTCCAGGGATTTCTAATGTAACTACTTCAGGATATAAAATCGCTGTAACTTCGAATTCATTTTATTTTGACAATAAATTTTACATCTTAAAATCTTCAGAAGATCAATTTTTCTTTACCGTAAAAGATTTGGAAGATAACACCTTAAAAGAATTTACTGCAACATCTAATACTCCCATAGATTTTAAAAACTCCGAGATTTATCAAGAAGGAGGAGATTTTGGAGGAAAAAGAACCTTAACAAACAGCTCTCAATTCTTAAGAAAAATTATCAATTTAAATGCTGGGCTTTCTTGTTACCATATAGGAGAGAACACCCTTATTACTTTTGGTGGTATTTCTTCTGTTGGTCAATCTACCGGACAAGTCACAGCAAATCAATTTGGATTAATTGGGGCTTTAGTTGGGGCAGCATTCTTTAGTCCCACAATGGATAATTTTAATGCTTATGCCAATAGAAAAGTAGTTAAAATTGAAGGTCTTTTTGATAATCAAGACAATCATATAAAAGGTGATTTAAAGCCTTTGGCATTTGATAAAATCCGTACTTTCTTTGATGAGTATAAAGATGTCTCCTCTCAAATCTTGTTTAATATGGACGCAGTTTACTATTTAGGATATTATGATAACAAGACAAAAGAATATACAATTAGGAAATTTGTAGATTAATAATTAGAAAATAAAAAAGGCGTGAATAGTTAATTTTTAACCAATTCACGTCTTTTGCTTTCAAACTATTCCTTTTTGTGAGTTATCTTTGAAAAATAATACAAGAATAAAACACATTCAATGAAACTCACCAAACCAAGATTAGCCCTAATCTGCGGTATACTCTGCATATCTATTTTCCCGATATTGGTAAAATTACGTTTAACACCAGGATTAATTTCGGCTTTTTACCGAATGTTTTTCGCGGTCGTTCTGCTATTGCCTTATGTCCTTTTTAGCGGAAACTTTAAACTTCCAAAACTAAAATTTGCACTTTTGGCAATACTTTGCGGTGTTTTATTTTCGTCTGATGTTGCCGTTTGGAATATCGCTATTCAGGAATCAAGCGCGACTCAGGCTTCACTTTTAACCAATTTATCTCCGGTTTGGGTTGGTGTTGGTTCTTTCTTTTTTCTGAAAGCAAAACCTGCAACCAATTTTTGGATCGGAACATTGGTCGCTTTATTCGGAATGGTCACTTTGGTCGGTTTTGAGTTTTTTATCGATTTAAACTTTGATAAAGCATTTCTATTTGCTGTTTTATCGGGAATCTTATACTCAATTTATCTTTTGGTGAGTAAAAATGTTCTTTCTACAGTTGATGTTCTTTCGTTTATGACGATTAGTTTAATGGCTTCAAGCATTTATTTGGGAATTTTATGTTATTCATTAAACGAACCTTTCACAGGATTTACAGATATGGGCTGGTTTGTTTTGGTTCTTCAAGCTGTAATTTGTCAATTGTGTGCTTGGCTTTCGATTAGTTATGCGACTCAACACAT
Source organism: Flavobacterium tyrosinilyticum (assembly GCF_023656565.1). Classification (GTDB taxonomy): domain Bacteria; phylum Bacteroidota; class Bacteroidia; order Flavobacteriales; family Flavobacteriaceae; genus Flavobacterium; species Flavobacterium tyrosinilyticum. The sequence goes on along the minus strand of NZ_JAMOKG010000001.1, from coordinate 1,347,859 downwards.
GCGTGCTACAAGAGTTTCATTAAGTTTATTGAGTCAAGCTGTAATTACCTCCATTTTAGCTTGGTTGTTTTTGGAAGAACAAATAACTTTACAGATGGTTTTGGGCGGAATTATTCTGCTTTTCGGAATCCGAATTACGTTTTACGATAAAACGATTTCTTTGAAAGGGCTTTTTTCTAAGTAAAGAACAGCTCACAGATTTCCACAGATTTAAAGAATTAACACAGATTAATTTGTAAACTGTGAGTAAAAAATTTAAACACATAGAAACATAGATTTTTTTGTTTTTATTTAAGTTTGTTAAAAAAGCATGCTTTTACACATAGAAACTATGTGCATTTTAATTAGTGAAACGCCTTCATGCACAAAGTGAAACTATGTTTCTATGTATTTAAAATTATTTGAGAAAACCTGAAACAAAGAAAACCTTAAACTTGAAACAAAAAACTCTATGTTACATAAAACTAAAATACCAAACTTAAAAGTAATCGCATTTGATGCCGATGATACTTTGTTTGTAAACGAACCTTATTTCGAGGAAACCGAACATAAATTTTGCGCTTTGATGGAAGATTACCTTTCACATCAAGGCATTTCGCAGGAATTGTTCAAAATAGAAATTGCCAATCTGCCTTTGTATGGATATGGAATCAAAGGTTATATCCTTTCGATGATTGAAGCTGCGATGAATATTTCGAACAATACAATTCCTGTTGAAGTTATTGAAAAAATCATTCAATACGGAAAAGAATTACTCGAAAAACCAATCGAATTGCTAGACGGAATTGAAGAAACTCTTGAAGCTTTAAAAGGAAAATACAAATTGGTCGTTGCTACAAAAGGCGATTTGAAAGATCAGCACAGCAAATTGCATCGTTCTGGTTTGGGGCATTATTTTCATCATATCGAAGTAATGTCAGACAAACAAGAAATCGATTATCAAAAATTGCTTGGCCGTTTAGATATTGAGCCACACGAATTTTTGATGATCGGAAATTCATTAAAATCAGATGTTCTTCCTGTTTTAGGAATTGGCGGATATGCCGTTCACATTCCGTTTCACACTACTTGGGAACACGAAAAAATTAATCATACTATAGAACACGAGCATTTTAGTACATTTGAAACTATTGCAGAAGTCGTTCCGAATTTATTATAATGAAAACATTATTAGACCTAGAAAATTGGAATAGAAAAGAGCATTTTGCCCATTTTAAACAAATGGAAGAACCCTTTTTTGGAGTCACCGTAGAAATTGACTGCACCAAAGCGTATCAAACCGCAAAAAGTATAAACGCTTCTTTTTTCATTTTCTATTTACATAAAACTTTGGCTGCGGTAAACGCAATCGAAAATTTCAAATATCGCATTTCAGAAAACGAGATTTACATTAACGACCAAATAGATGCTTCTGCTACTATTGGTCGTGAAGATGGCACTTTCGGATTTTCTCTAATTGAATATCATCCAGATTTTAAAACATTCGAACAAATTGCCTTAACCGAAATCGAGCGTATTCAAAATACAACCGGACTTTTTACCAGATCTTTTGATGATGATAATCTGATTCATTTTTCGGCAATTCCGTGGTTGAATTTTAGTTCGATAACCCATGCACGCAGTTTTACGTATCCAGACAGCTGTCCGAAAATTTCTTTTGGCAAAATGATGGTTTCCGAAACTGGAAAAAGAACCATGTCGATGGCCGTTTATGTTCATCATGGTTTAATGGACGGAATGCATGTTGGTCAATTTGTAGATCTTTTTCAAGAGCTTATGAATCAATAAAATAATCGGAATGATTTTTGCGCCCAAAAACATATGAAGCGAATTTTTCTTTTTTTGTTTTTTATCTCTAGTTCTGTTTTGTTAAGCCAAACAGTGCTGACTTCTTATGCAATAGATTTAAAAAACCAAATTGGCCAATCTGAAATTATGATTGGTGAAAATACCATTACTCATGATGTTTTTCTTTTTGCTGCCAGTGCAGATAGCCTTTCGATATTAAAGTACAATAGTGCTTTATTTCTTAGAGATAAATTTGTTACCAATCGTCAGTATACTCAAAACAGATCTTTAATGGGGTACAGTTTCAGCGACGATGGAAATCCTACTTTATATTGGTTTTCGAAAGAAGACAAATCAATTATTTTAATTAAATATTATCTGGAAAACAAAACCTCGAGAGCATTAAAATTTCAGATTCCGCTTGAAGAGAATTCGCTAATAACAAATTATCAGAGAGACAACAACTTCTATTTGTTGATGAAAGATCGAACAAAAGAGGCTTTGATTGCTTTTATTTTTAAAAACGGAATGGCCGAACAAAAGTTTTTAGATTTTAGCGCTTTCAAATTTATAGATCAGAAAAACCAGCCTAAAACATTTCATCAAATTTTGTTTGAAAATCCAATAGAACTGATGGGATCTGGCGAATATAATCCGTTGTATAAGGTTACTGCCAAAAGTAAAATTTATACCCTTCCTAATCGTTTGATTCTAACTTTAGATCAAAATTTTAGAAAAACGCAATTGTTTGATATTGATTTAGAAAATCTAGAAATAAAAGAAAAGACCTTTTTAAAACCCGTTGGAGATAAAAACCCAAAAACGTCTAATTCTTATTATCACGAGAATAAATTATATCAAATTAATCTTAATGCCGATGAGCTTTTGCTTGACATCAAAGATTATGGATCTGGTGAATCGATAAAGTCTTTTGCGGTTTCAAAAAAAGACACCATTCGTTTTAGCAATTCCCCATTACTAATGCAAATTGAAGATCGTGAGCCAAGAAAGTTAAAGAATACAGCGAAATTTTTAAAAGCTTTATCTTCTCTTGACGCCGGAGTTTCGGTTTATAAAAACGAGAAAAATCTGTTTATCACTCTAGGAGGAAGCGGAAGAGATTTTAATACGGTATCTATTAATGGCTTTAATTTTAGTGATCCTTTTGGAGATTTTCCTTCAAACAATTATTACAATGTTGAGACCAATTATTCTGTTTTTTTTGAAAGTATCTGGACCAAAAAACTAGAACCAACACAAGAAACACACGAGCCTTTTGCGACAGATAAAATCTTCTACTTTTTAGATTCCCATCGAGAAGCAGTTCTTCCTAATTCTGTTAAACTAAGTAATTACAGCATTTTAACTTATTACGATATGGTTGCGAAACAGCTTGTTCTTCGCAAATTTACTGACGGATTTAATTAAATCAATTCGTTGATAAAGCCTGTTTACTTTTATTTCCTTATTTTTTTTATCACTTCGATTTTGCCAATTACCCTATTTTAATACTTTTTTGGCTTTAAGGGAAAGTTTTTACTTACAATTTGTTGTTGTTTTGGACAATATTTAAAATTAAGAAACAATGAAAAAAATTGTAATGACTCTTGCATTTGCCCTGGCTTTAACAGGAGTACATGCGCAAACAGAAAACAATAGCAGCTATAATAAATGGTCTGTAGAATTAGCTGGCGGACTAACTAAACCTCAACGATCATTTTCAGCAGGTTACTCAACAAGTACTCCAAGTCCTTGGGTTGGCGAAGTAGGAGTTCGTTATATGTTCAACAACAAATTTGGTTTAAAGGCCGATTTTGGATACAACAGTTTTACTTCAAAAAGCAACTCTATCGATTTTGATTCAAAAAACTACAGAGTAGATTTACAGGCTGTTGCTAACTTAGGCCGTATCATGAATTTTGAAACGTGGACAAACACTTTAGGTTTATTAGGACATGCTGGTTTTGGTTATGGTCAATTAAGAAGTGATAACTTTAAAGGAGCAGATGAAGTGGGTAACTTTATTGCCGGTGTAACGGGACAAATAAAATTATCAAACAGAGTTGCTTTAACTGGTGATTTCTCTACTATTTTGAATGCATCACAAGATCATACCTTTGACGGAGCTTATGTAGCTCAAAACAGAGGTTTCTCAGGATTGATTTTTAATGGTACAATTGGTTTAAATGTGTACTTAGGGAAAAATGCAAAACATGCAGACTGGACTGTAACTTCAAGTGAAGGTAACAATGTGGATATTTCTGGTTTAGAAAGCAAAGTAGCAGATCTTGAAGCACAAATCAAAAAAATACCTGCACAAAAGGAAGTAGTAGTTGAAAAACAAATAAACACTCCTCAGGCAACTGATAATGAATTAATCAGAAGAATGATTAATGACAAATATTACAGTGTTTATTTTGATTTCAATAAAACAACTCCAATCGAGAACTCAACAGCTGCAATTGACGTTGTGTTAAATTACTTAAGAAAAAACCCTTCTGCATCTCTAGACCTTGTTGGTTATGCTGACCAAGTTGGAAAAGCTGAGTATAATGAAAAATTATCTTACACTAGAGCTACTAACGTAAAAACAATTTTCGAAAAAGCTGGAATTGCTTCTTCTCGTTTAAATGTTGTTGCAAATGGTGCAGATACATCAATTCAAAAAGATTCTGACGAAGCTAGAAGATTAGCTAGACGAGTTACTTTTATTGTAAAATAATTTCTTTTTAATACTTGATTCGAAAGTCCTTAAGATTTTTTCTTAGGGGCTTTTTTTATGCTATACAACTAAAGCCTAACTTCTTACTATTATTTCACTTACAGTTAATCAAAGAGTCTAATGTTTTCGAGCTTTAGAAAAATGAAATGAATAATTTTGCTTAATTTTACAAAAAAGACACTTATTATGTTAGCAAAAAATATTGAATCGGCTTTAAACAAGCAAATCCGCATAGAAGCAGAATCTTCGCAAACTTATCTTTCTATGGCTTGTTGGGCTGAAGTACAAGGATTAGAGGGAATTGCTCAATTTATGTACACACAGTCAGATGAAGAGCGCGCACATATGCTTAAACTAGTTAAGTATGTAAACGAACGCGGAGGTCACGCTCAGGTTACAGATCTTAAAGCACCAAAAACAACTTATACTACTTTCAAAGAGATGTTTGAGGAGCTTTACAATCACGAACTTTTTGTTTCGCAATCTATCAACGAATTAGTGCACATCACTTTTGAAGAAAGAGATTATGCTACGCACAATTTCTTGCAATGGTACGTTTCTGAACAAATTGAAGAAGAAGCTACAGCTAAATCGATCTTAGATAAAATCAACTTAATTGGTGATGATAAAGGCGGACTTTATTTGTTTGACCGTGATATCCAGCAATTAACAGTTACAAGTTCAATCGCTATCAATCCTAAATAAAAAAGTTAAAATTTATTTAGAACATTTAAAAATAACTTTTTTTGGTTTATATTTGTCTCTGTTTTTAAAATTCAGAGGAAAAAGTGAGCAAGAAAGAAAAAGACAAGGACAAAAAAAAGGATAAAAAGAAAAAGAAAAACAAAGACATCCTTGATAAAATTAAGAAGATTGAAAACTGTAAATCTTCTTGCTGTGAGAAATATAAAAAGAGCGAAAAGAAACGCTGCTCACGCTGTCCTATGTTTGACTTATTCAAAAAAACTGCTTAATACAATATAGAAAAACCCATCAGATTTCTCTGGTGGGTTTTTTAGTTTTAAATTGCAGTCACTTTCGATTTTTAAATTCAATTATGGAAAACACCGTTACAATTCCCAAATCTAGTCTTGACTTTTTAGTTGAACTGAAAAAGAACAACAATAAACCTTGGTTTGAAGAACATAAACCACAATATTTAATAGAGCTCAATCATATTGAAAATTTTGCAGGCGCTTTATTGAAGGAACTTTCCAAAACTGATGTTTTAGAAAATGCTTCGGGCAAGAAAAGTGTTTACAGAATTTATCGAGACATTCGTTTTTCTAAAGATAAAACTCCTTTTAAACATTATTGGGGAGGAAGTTACACACGAGCAACTGCAGCAAGACGTGGCGGTTATTATTTTCATCTGGAAAAAGGAAACAGCTTTTTTGCCGGTGGTTTTTGGGGACCAAATGCCGCAGATTTAAAACGGATAAGAAACGAATTTGCTCATGATCCCGAAACCTTTCAAGAAATATTAAATTCAGATTCTTTCAAAAGCAATTTTGGCACTTTGCAAGGAGAACAGCTCAAAACAAAGCCAAAAGGTTTTGATGTTGATCATCCTGCCATTGATTTGCTTCGTTTCAAACAATTCTTGGTCATAAAACGTTTTACCGATGAGGAAGTATTGAGTCCGAAATTTTTAGAAATGGCTTTGGACGCTTTCAAAAATATGAGACCTTTTTTTGATTATATGAGTGAAGTGCTTACTACCGATGCTAATGGTGTTTCGATTTTATAAAAACAATTTCCAGTAAAATATTAAACCCTACAGGTTTTGGAAACCTGTAGGGTTTAACAAATCATTTTCTGCGCATAAAAAATCATTCCGTAGGAATGTCTCATCGGTAGAATTCGATTTGAATTGCCGTGTTACGTTCCGTAGGAACCTTTGATTGATTACATGGATATATTATTTCGCAAAACAGGTGTCCCTACCGGACACTACACAAACAAAATCATTTTTTTTATACCGACAAGATATTCCTAACGGAATATTTTTTTTATAGCAAACCCGACAAGTTTTGGAAACCTGTCGGGTTTTACTATTTCGCAAAAGCGTTATTTACTTAGAAGTAAAATTTCATTTACCACAACCTCGGTTATATAACGTTTCTCTCCGTTTTTATCATCATAGCTTCTGTGTGTCAGTTTTCCTTCAACAGCGATTTCTTTACCTTTTACGACATACTTTTCTATAAGTTCTGCGGTTTTTCCCCAAGCAGTTATTCGATGCCACTCCGTTTGTTCTACTTTCTCGCCTTTATCATTTCTATAAACCTCATTTGTTGCGATCGTAAGGTGTGCTAGTTTTCTACCGCTTTCTAATGTTTTAATTTCTGGATCATTTCCAACATTCCCAATTAACTGAACTTTGTTTCTAATTGCACTCATGGCGTATACTATTTTAATGTTACTATTAAATTGAATCGTTTATTAAATTCAACATGGCAAAGATGCGAAAGCTCAGACGAGACAGTCGGTTATTAACTATTTACTATCGACTGTAACTATTTGTAAGCGTTTGTAAATGGAAATTGTTTTTTGTATATTTGAGATAAATCTTACGATATGCAGGCAAAAATTAAAAAAGTAGAGTTACGAAATCTTGAAATAGAAGATTATAAGCAATTAAAAAAATCGATGATCGAATCGTATCCAGAAATGGCCGATTCTTATTGGAGATCTGAGGATATAGAAAGACTTCTTTCAATATTTCCAGAAGGACAGCTGGTGATTTTGGTTGACGGAAAAGTTGTTGGCTCTGCCCTATCTCTTATTGTTGACGAAAAATTAGTAGAAAAAAGACATAATTATCAGCAGATTAGTGGCGATTATACCTTCTCAACCCACAATCCGAATGCTGAAATTTTATATGGAATAGATGTTTTTATTCATCCAAATTATAGAGGCTTGCGTTTAGGGCGTCGTTTGTACGATGCAAGAAAAGAGCTTTGCGAACAATTGAACCTTAAGGCGATTGTTTTTGCAGGAAGAATTCCGAACTATAGAGAACATGCCAAAAAGATGTCTCCAAAAACTTATATCGAAAAAGTACGCACTAAAGAATTATACGATCCTGTTCTTTCTTTTCAGTTAAGCAACGATTTTCACGTTTTGAGAGTCATCAAAAATTACCTTGAAGGAGATGAAGAATCGAAAGAATTTGCGGTTCTATTGGAATGGAATAATATTTACTATGATGATAGTCCGAAGCTGATTAATTTGAAGAAAAACATTATTCGCTTAGGATTAATTCAGTGGCAGATGCGTCCGCTTAATAATGTTGAAGCGCTTTTTGAACAAGCCGAATTTTTTATTGACGCCGTTTCAGGCTATGGTTCTGATTTTGCTTTATTTCCAGAATTATTTATTGCGCCTTTAATGGCCGATTACAATCACTTGTCTGAAGCAGAAGCCATTCGTGAACTGGCTCGTCACTCTGATCCTATTAGAAAAAAGTTTCAAGAATTTGCCATTTCATACAATATCAACATTATTACTGGAAGTATGCCTTATCTCGAAGGCGGAAATCTCTATAATGTTGGTTTCTTATGCAAAAGAGATGGGACATCAGAAATGTATACCAAAGTTCATATCACACCAAACGAAGTTATCCATTGGGGAATGAAAGGCGGATCTCAATTTAAAACCTTTGATACCGATTGCGGTAAAATCGGAATTTTAATCTGCTATGATGTTGAGTTTCCAGAACTTTCTAGACTTTTAGCAGATGAGGGAATGAATATTTTGTTTGTACCATTTTTAACAGATACTCAAAACGGGTACACTCGCGTAAAACATTGTTCGCAGGCACGCGCCATCGAAAATGAGTGTTATGTAGCCATAGCAGGTTGCGTTGGAAATCTTCCGAAAGTAAATAATATGGATATTCAATATGCGCAGTCTTCTGTATTTACGCCATCCGATTTTGCTTTTCCAAGTAACGGAATCAAAGCAGAAGCTACGCCAAACACCGAAATGACCCTAATTGTTGATGTTGATTTAAACTTACTGAAAGAACTTCATGAACATGGAAGCGTAAAAACATTAAAAGACAGAAGATCAGATCTTTATGAAATTAAAAAATTGAATTCATGAAAACATGCCTCGAATGCTCAGCCAAAATTGTTGGCAGAGAAGACAAGAAATTCTGCTCAGACAGTTGTCGAAATGCCTACAATAACAAAATAAATAAAGATAGTACGAATTTCATGCGAAATATAAACAACAAGTTACGCAAAAATTACCGTATTTTGGCAGAGTTAAATGTAGACGGAAAATCGAAAGCTTCGAGAGATAAATTACTAACAAAAGGTTTTGATTTTGAGTTCTTTACAAACATTTTACAGACCAAGACAGGAAATACATATTATTTCTTGTACGATCAAGGCTATCGTTCCTTGGACAATGATTATTTTATGCTTGTTAAAAAAGAAATATAGTTAGTATTTATTACCATGAGAAAAAACCCCACCTCAATTCTAGCCATAGTCTGCGTTTTAGCCCTACTTGGCATTATATACGCCACGATGATGCCGCAAGGAATCTCTAAAGATGACGAAGCGCTTGCTGAATTTTCGACCGAAAGAGCCTTAAATCAGGTCGAGATTATTGCACAGAAACCGCACTATGTAGGATCAACCAATCACGAACTTGTTGCCAATTATTTAAAGCTAGAATTAAACCGAATAGGTTTAGAAACGAGTGTCCAGGAAGGTTTTACGTTAAACGATAAAGGTCTTTTGGTAAAGTCAAAAAATATTTTGGCTCGAATTAAAGGAACTAACAATACAAAAGCGCTTTTACTTCTTTCTCATTATGATAGTGCGCCACACTCGTTTTCAAAAGGCGCAAGCGACGATGCTTCTGGAGTCGCTACCATTTTAGAAGGTGTTCGTGCCTTTTTATACTCAAAACACCCTCAAAAAAACGATATTATCATATTATTCTCTGATGCTGAGGAATTAGGTTTAAACGGCGCTGCTTTATTCGTAAACAAACATCCTTGGGCAAAAGACGTTGGTTTGGTTTTAAACTTTGAAGCAAGAGGAACTTCTGGACCAAGCTACATGCTGATGGAAACCAATAAAGGAAACGAAGCTCTAATTAAGGAATTTACCAAAGCAAAACCTTCCCATCCCGTTTCCAATTCGTTGATGTACAGTATTTACAAAATGCTTCCTAACGATACCGATTTAACTGTTTTTAGAGAACAAGGAAATATTCAAGGTTTTAATTTTGCATTTATCGATGGGCACTTTAACTATCATACGCAACAGGATGATGTTCAGCATCTAAACAAAAACACATTGGCGCATCAAGGCACTTACATCATGCCTTTGATAAAATACTTCTCTAATATTGATTTAAACCAAACCGAGTCTACAGAAGACGATGTTTATTTCAACGCTCCTTTTACTTTCATCAGTTATCCGTTTACTTGGGTAATGCCAATGACACTTATCGCTTTTGGCTTATTGGTTATTTTCATTTTCGTTGGAAAAGTAAAACGCATCATTACTTTCACAGAAATTTTTAAAGGTTTTGTTCCGCTTCTCGGATCACTTATAATTGCAGGATTGGTAACGTTTTTAGGATGGAAACTTGTTCTTGAAATCTACCCGCAGTATTCTGATCTTCTAAACGGATTTACTTATAACGGTCATGCTTACATTGGCGCTTTTGTTACGTTAAGTACTGCAATCTGTTTTGCTTTTTACCATCATTTTTCTGAGGCAAAAACTACGATGAACCATTTTGTGGCGCCCTTACTGACTTGGATTATTATCAATGCCTTTTTAGCAAATAGCTTAACAGGTGCAGGTTTCTTAATTATTCCGGTTTATTTTGGAATCTTATTATTCGGAATCTTTGTCTTTACACAACATTACAGTTTAGGAATGAATTTAATATTTTCTATTCCTGCCCTAGCAATTGTTGCACCTTTCATTGTAATGTTCCCTGTTGGTTTAGGTCTTAAAATATTGTACGGAAGTGCTGTTCTAACCGTTCTTTTGTTCGGATTATTACTTCCGATATTTGGAGCATTTGCAAAAAAAGGAGCTTGGATCGTTGTTTTCTTCCTTTCTTCTATGGCATTTTTCATTTACGCGGGATACAATTCTGGTTACGAACATGGTAAAGCAAAATCGAATAGTTTATTATATGTTTACAATGCAGACAATAATTCGGCTGTTTGGACCACATACGATACTAATTTGGACGAATGGACTAAATCTTATTTAGGTGAAAACAATCAAAAAGCAGTTGGATTAAATACGCTTCCTCTGGCAAGTAAATACAATACAACGTTTACCTATAGCGCTATTGCTCCGGTTGTTGAAGTTCCGAAACCAACAATTCAGTTTTTAAGAGATAGTGTAATTGGAAATAATAGATATCTAAAAATCAAAATTACTCCAAACAGAAAAGTAAACCGTTACGACATTTATGCTAATCCGAAAATGACGTTCTTTAACTTTAAAGCAAATGGAGTGGCAACTTCTGGCGAAAAAGGAAATCGTCTGCAAAGAGAAGACAGCAAAATTTTATGTTATTATGTTGCAGGAAATGAACCGCTTGAAATGGAATTCTACATCAATAAATCGTCTATTTTTGATATGGATTTAATCGAAAGTTCATTCGATTTAATGAGCAATCCGCTATTGAATGTTAAACCAAGAAATGATTGGATGATGCCAACACCATTTGTTTTAAATGACGCCATTTTAATACAGCAGAAAATCAAAAGATATGTTCCGCCAGTAAAACCTATCGAGCCTGTTGTGCCAGTAGATAGTTTGGCGGTAAGTAAAGATACTTTGAAACCGGCAGTTGTTAAACCAGAATAAGAAAATCACTCTAACCTTAATCATTTAAAATGAAAAAAAACTTTTCGTTATTTTTAACTTTTAGCGGCTTTTTAGCAATGAATGCACAAACCGTTGAAGAAAAAATCGCCACAAAAGCATGCGAGTGTTTAGAAAAAAGTTCAAAAGTTACTGAAGATGTTTATAGAGATTGTCTAACTAAACCAATGAGCGAACTGATCTTGACAGATAAAGATCCTAAAGTTAGAGAATCAATAAATACAGTTGAAGGCATTCAGAGCATGATTCTGAAAGTTCAAGGGGTCATTTCAAAAAAATGTCCAAATCTGGTTCCAGAATTAACGGAAAACAAAGACGATGTTTTTTATAGCAAATCAAAAAACCAAAACGCACAGAACTCTTATGTAATTGCCAAAGATTTTATGCGCCAGAACAACTATAAAATGGCTATTGAAAGTTTTCACCTAGCTTTAAAAGAAGATCCAAATTTTGTTCTTGCTCTTGATGACATGGCGGTTTCTTACAGACAGTTAAACGATTATGATAATGCCATTAAATATTACAAAAAATCGCTCGAAATTTATCCCGAAGGAAATTTTGCTTTGATGAATATTGGTGTTGCCTATACTTTTAAATCTGATTATCAAACTGCGATAAGTTATTATGAAAAGCTGATTCAATATCATCCAGACAATGCTGAAGGCTATTTTGGTGCTGGAAAAAACTATTTTATGCTGAAAGATGATGAAAAAGCGTTGGATAATCTTTTTTTGGCCCATATCATTTATACCAATGAAAATTCTGAATATGCAAAAGATTCAGAACAGCTTATAGGTGCTCTTTACCAGAAAATGAAATCGGAAAACAAAGAGGATGTATTCAAAAAAATTGCGGAGAAAAACAACATTAAAATTGAATAAACATGGCAACAAATATTTCTATAATCGTTTTAAATGCATCAGTTGAAAAAGTATGGAATGCATTAACACAACCAGAATTAGTCAAACAATGGCAATACGGAAGCGATTTGCTTACGACTTGGAAAACTGGAAGCGAAATCAGATTTAGAAATGAATGGGATGGTCAAGTTTTTGAACAATGGGGAACAGTTTTAGAAGTTGTTCCAAATCAGAAAATCAAATACTCTCTGTTTTTTCCAAGACCTGGTTTAGAAGATAAACCGGAGAATTATTTTATAATGAATTATGTTTTGACTGAAGAAAATCAGAAAACAAAACTTGAAATAATTCAAGAAGATAATCGTCTAGGCGCAATTCAAGAAGAACCGCAAGGCGAAGAGAATCCGATTTTACTAGGCTTAAAATCTTTAATTGAATCGTAAAATTTATCCTCAGAAACATCAAGATAAAAAGCACTATTTTCATAGTGCTTTTGTTTTTTAAGATATGTTGAAAAAACTTTGCGCCTTTGTTTCTCTGAACCTTTACAACTCAAAAATCAACAAGCGCATTCTATTTTCAATCCTTGCTTTTCGACTTTTGTACCTTCGGTAGCATATCCGTCGATTTTCCACCATTCTAGTCCACCAATTAGTTCTTTTACTTTAAAACCTAATTTAGTCATATTCAAGGCGCAAAAGGAAAAGACAAAGTCCGATTTACTTTAACTTTGTAAATCTTTTTTGTTTCACGCAGATTCAGCAGATTTAAATAACTATCTGCGGATATCAGCTTAAACCTTTTTAAATCTGCTTGAAACAAAACCTTTGCAACTTTGTAACTTTGTAACTTTGCACCTTAAAAGAAAAAAATGACAAAAATTAGTATACTTGGCTGTGGCTGGTTAGGACTTCCTTTAGCAAAAACATTAATTGCAACAGGTAATTCGGTAAACGGGTCAACAACTTCAGAAAATAAACTTTCAATTTTAAAAGACGCGGGAATAAATTCGTTTTTAGTAACTGTTGAAAGCGAAAGTGTTTCTGAAAATACCACTAATTTTTTAGCGGAAAGCGAAATCTTAATCATAGACATTCCTCCAAAATTAAGAGCCAATCAAAGTTTCTCAACTCCGCTCGAAATGACATTTGTAAACAAAATCAAGAATTTGATTCCGTTTATAGCAAAATCAACGGTTAAGAAAGTCCTTTTTGTAAGTTCAACATCGGTTTATGGAGATGAAAATGGTTTGGTAACAGAAGAAACGAGTCCAAATCCAGATACTGAAAGTGGTAAACAGTTAGTTTTAGCTGAAAAGCTTCTTCAAGAAAATCAAAACTTCGACACTACAATTCTGCGTTTCGGCGGATTAATTGGTGAAGATCGTCATCCTGTAAAGTTTTTAGCCGGAAAAGAAAACCTAGATAATCCTGATGCTCCAATCAATTTAATTCATCAAAACGATTGTATTGGCATTATTGACGAAATCATAAATCAATCCAAATGGAATGAAGTTTTTAATGCCGTTGCACCTTTTCACCCAACAAGAGAAGACTATTATACTCAAAAAGCAATTGAAATGAATTTGCCAGAACCAAAATTCAGTTCTGAAAAATCAAATATTAAAAAAGTAGTTTCTAGCGAAAAGATTGAAAACTATTTGAACTATAAATTTTGTTTAGACAATTATTAAATTCTAAGATATCCAGCTTGGTAAAGTTAAAATCCTAATTTAAACTTAAAATGATATAAATACATCTTATTGAGGCTATTAAAGACACGTCCATGAAACATTTTTGCAAAAAATTTTAAAGCGAAAATCATGTCAATGGAACACAAATCATTTTTGTTTAATACATCAGCCTTCACAAAAGAATTATCAGAAATTATTCTTACTGCCGGAGAAACAGATAACGAAAAATTGCTAATTTCTTTTATAAATCAAAATTTAAACGATTTAAAGTCGCCTTATTCGGGAGAAGAACTTACAGTTGAATGGATAGAAGAGTTAGAAACCGAAGATATTCAAGAACTAGCAGATTTTGCAATGACAAAATATTATAATCCTGATGAAGAATTAGGGTTATCTTATAGCTGGGAATTATTATTAGAGTCATTTGATGAATTAGACCTTAAGTTTAATAATGAATATTATATACTTGGCAAATCATTAGATTCTGAAAAATTTACTCTAGACCCAGGCAGAATGGGACTTGGTTTTATTGACTCTCAGCAAATTTCTAGCATTCATAAAGAACTAATAAGTTTAAAACAAAACTTCATAAATATCTTCGAGACTGAGAGCTTAGATAAAGAAGTTATCCAAGCTTATGAAGAATTAATTGAGATTTACGAAGAAGCCAAAGAATCAAACTGTGGACTATTAATGACTTTTTAATTGATTCTTTATCCTTCTAGACTTAACAGAGTCAAGGATATATTATTTTCACAAGCCTTCGACTTCGCTAAGGGTGACAATCCTTTAAAGCGTTATACAAAAACTTAAATTACTTACATGATTTAAAAAAACTTTGCGAACTTTGCGATTGACCTTTGCTTCTATACGGTTATAACTCATAAATCATGGAAACAGTTTTCATCAATTCGCCTCTCGGAATCACCAAAATCATTGGAGATGAAAACGGTATTTCGGTAATTTCTGTTTCCGATGTTGGAACAAATGAAGTTTCTAAGGAAATTCCAGCCGTTTTGCAAGAAGCCGTTTCGCAATTGAATGAATATTTTGAAGGGAAAAGAACCGATTTTGATCTTAAACTAAATCCGCAAGGAACCGGATTCCAGCAGAAAGTCTGGAAATCTCTTTTAGAAATTCCTTACGGAAAAACGGTTAGTTATATGGATCAGACCAAGAAATTGGGCGATGTAAAAGCAATTCGCGCCGTAGCATCAGCAAATGGTAAAAACCCACTTTGGATTGTGGTTCCCTGTCACCGCGTTATTGGCACAAATGGGTCTTTAACTGGATATGCTGGCGGATTGTCACGCAAAAAATGGCTTTTAGAACACGAATGTCCGTCCGCACAACAAAGTTTATTCTAATGATTTTCAAATAGTAAGAATTTTACGCATATTTGTAAAATATAAAAATACAAGTCTAATTATCTAATATCTAAGAAGTCTGAAAAATGATTGAAAAAGTAAACCTCAATAACATTTTATTTCTTGATATAGAAACCGTTCCTGAAGAAGAGAATTTCAATTCGCTTGACGCGGAGATGCAATCGCTTTGGGATTTGAAAACACAATATCAGCGAAAAGACGAATTTTCTCCAGAAGAATTTTACGAACGCGCCGGAATCTGGGCCGAGTTCGGAAAGATAATCTGCATCTCAGTTGGCTTTTTTACCATCAAAGGAGACGTTCGAAATTTTAGAGTGACTTCTTTTTTTGGTGAAGAAAAGAAAATCTTAAAAGACTTTTCGAATCTGGTTAACAATCATTTTAATCAACCTCAACATTTGCTGTGCGGACATAATTCGAAAGAATTTGATATTCCGTTTATTGCCCGAAGAATGATCATTAACCAAATGCCCATTCCCGACAAATTGAATTTGTTCGGTAAAAAACCTTGGGAAATTCCGCATCTGGATACTCTTGAATTATGGAAATTTGGCGATTATAAACATTTTACTTCGCTAAAATTGCTTACCAAGATTTTGGGAGTTCCTTCACCAAAAGGCGATATTGACGGAAGCCAGGTTGCTCACGTCTATTATGTCGAAAAAGACATTGATCGAATTATTACGTATTGCGAAAAAGACACCATTGCTGTTGCGCAGATTTTTCTTCGATTGCGACGAGAGGATTTGTTAATTGATGATGAAATTATTCATGTTTAATTAGAGGTACAAAAGGTCAAAGTTGCAAAGAAACAGAGGTTTAAACTTATAATCTTTAATTTTATTTAAATGATTCATTCCGAAATTTCACATTATCGTATGGTTTCTCAGAAGCTTTATCAGGAAAATCTAAGTTCTCCTCAAGAAATTGTAAAGCATTTTGGTGCTATGCAAGCTCAGGATTATACTATGGCAAAATGGGCAATTGGTTCTCGTTGTAGTTCAAGCGAAAAAGAAATAGAAGAAGCCATAAATTCAGCTCAAATTATTCGAACTCATATTCTGCGTCCAACTTGGCATTTTGTTTCTCCTGATGATATTTATTGGATGCTGGAGCTTTCTTCGCCACAAGTAAAGCGCCTTTTTGCTACTATGGCTAAAGAGCATGGTTTTGATGAAAAGAAATTCGATCAAGTCAATGCCGCCATAGAAAAACTTCTAGCAGGAAATAATCATTTAACACGAGAGGAAATCATGCAGGAACTTAACATTCACAAAAAAGCTGGAGATTTATCCCCTGTTATTGTAATGATGAATGCCGAATTGGATGGTTTAGTTTGCAATGGTAAAATGAAAGGCAAACAAATTACTTATGCGCTGCTGGAAGAAAGAGTTTCTAAACCAAAAACCAAATTGTCAACAGAAGAAGCATTAGCCAAACTTGCCTTACGCTATTTTGAAAGTCATGGTCCAGCAACAGTGCATGATTTTTCATGGTGGTCAGGATTTCCTGCTACAATATGCAAGAAAACAATTAACGCAATAGAGTTGCAATTAGAGGGTATTAGTATTGACAATCAACAATATTGGTTCAAAAAAGGGCTAAGAGATGAGGGAAATTTTCGCGAAAGCTTACATTTTCTTCCCGCTTTTGATGAGATTTTAATTTCGTACAAAACGCGTGACGCTTCTTTTAGTACCGAACATCAATCGAAAGTTTTTACCAATAATGGCATCTTTAAACCCATAATTTTAGAAAACGGAAAAGTAATCGGAATCTGGAAACGAACCATAAAAAAAGATCACGCCAAAATTGAAACGGAATTTTTTAATGAAACCGAAAGTTCAAAAAAGGAAATTTTGTTTGAAGGAATTAAAGCTTTTGAAACCTATTTGGATACCAAAGTTGTGATTGTGTAGTACATTTTAAAAAATAGATAAATTAGATTTTGCCCTGCTTGGGCCTTTTTAATTATAACCTGATCGATTTCTATAAATATTTCGCTCTTCCAGAGCTATTCATCTGACTAAAATTCAAAAAAAGCTCCGGAAGAACAAAATATTTATAGCAAATGAAATTTCCCTATTTCAAAAAGCCACAGCTGGGCGACATATAAACTCAAATTACCGTTTCATTACATAAAATCTTTATGCTTATTATTGCTAAATAATTACATTTACAAAAAATTACAATTATGGTATTAAGCAGATTTTGGTTAGCGATTTTTATTTCTTCGATTGTTTTTATTGTAGTCAGTTTGTTTACTGCCAACACGTATACTATTGATTCTATTTTGAATGGAAAGAAAGACGATCCAATTTTGGTTTCTGAAAAATACGTCGAAGAACTTCCTGCTTTCTTAAAAGACAGCATTAAAAAAGCGCCAGATCAGACCATGATTATCAATCGTGATACGCTTAATGCCGACACTACTTACGTTTACAAAAACAAAACCGTAAAAATTTACAGCGGACTTCAAAAATCTGATGGTTTATTGCCCACTTGTAAAAGCACTTTGGTCGATCTAATTTTGCCTCTTATTGCTTATTTAGCTTTTTTCTGTGGTTTGATGGAACTTTTAATCGTTTCTGGAGCTTCAGGAAAATTGGCCAAAGCTTTAAGTCCGGTTTTTGTGAAAGTTTTCCCGAGTATTCCTAAAAATCACCCTTCGATATCCTACATGACTTTGAATTTTGCTGCCAATTTCTTGGGATTAGATTCTGCTGCAACGCCATTCGGATTGAAAGCAATGGAAAGTTTACAGGAAATAAACCCCGAAAAAGACAAAGCGAGTGATGCGCAAATCATGTTTATGTGCCTTCATGCTTCTGGTTTGACTTTAATTGCAACTTCAATTATTGGTTACCGTGCTGCGGCAAACGCTAGTAATCCCGCCGATGTTATGTTGCCTTGCATTATAACTTCATTTATCGGAACCATTGCAGCTTTCCTAATTGTGGGAATCAAACAAAAAATCAATTTTAAAAGTGCTTCGCTTCTTATTGGTTTGATGGTTCTAATTGCTGCAATTGTAAGTTTATTGATGTATGTGAATCATTTGGACTTAATCGGAAAAAACTATTTTACTTCTAACCTTTCTGGATTAATCTTAATTGCCATTATTGCATTTACTCTAATTTTCTCATTCATACATGAAAAAAAATTCAAAGAGGCAGAAACCACTGTTTTCGACACTTTTGTAGTTGGCGCCAATAACGGAGTTAAAACTGGAGTTACCATTTTTCCTTATGTTTTAGGAATGCTGGTTGCAATCTCGCTGTTCAGAAACAGCGGTTTATTCGAAATTATCAGCGATGCAATCGGGTTTGTCTTTTCGAATTTAGGTGTAAGCAAAGAAATTACTAATGCGCTGCCAGTTGCGATGCTTCGTCCATTTAGTTCTGCAGGTTCAAGAGGTTTTCTAATCGATTCGATGAATACCTTTGGAGCCGACTCTTTAACTGCAAGATTGAGCAGTATTTTCCAATGTAGCGCCGAGAGTACTTTCTACGTAATTGCGGTTTACTTTGGATCTGTAAACATCAAAAACACTCGTTACGCTTTGGGTACAATGCTTTTGGTAGATTTAATCTGTGTGATTACAGCGATTTTTGTAGCGACTTGGTTTTTTTAAAAAATTAAGAACATTTTTTTCTCCTTAAAAAAAACAATCTAAATACCTTTATTACAAAGAATAAAGACTAATTAATTAAAGTTTTAAAAGAAGCCTTGAAAGTAATTAAACTTATTTTTCAAGTGCTTCTTTTTCTTTTTTCTTCAAAAAAATCTCATAATTTTATACTTTAGAGGTTTCGCTAGAATTAAAAAAACAATTAAATATCTCCCCAAAGATGAAAATCCACACTCTATTTTTCTCCCTACTTATTTTTATCGGATGTCAAAAAACAAAACCAACAGATGCTGCGCCACCAATAGCAGAGATAATTGAACCACAAGAGACATTAGAGGTTTCTGCTGATGAAAAGATCATTAAAACCGATACCGTAGCCATTTACACAGACGGAACAGAATCTTCTACAGATTTTATCCTGGCGCATTTGGTAGATCAGCAAGCAGACAAGGACAGTATCGTTACGGTAAAATACCGATTAGACTTTTATCAAAATAAAACCAAAACAGCATCTTCTAAAGTTGCTATAAAAGGTTTTGAGAAAGGTTCTGAGTGGACGGCTTCTTACGGATTAACATCTGAAACTTCTAAAAATTCGCCATTCATACAAATCACCGTTGGATTTCCTGCTTGTGGTTATTCGCATGACAACTACTTGTATTATCTAAAAAACAGCGGATTACAATTGGTACACCAATGGAGCTCTATGACCGACAGCGGTTGGGGTAGCTGGGTTGAAATCGTAAATCCTTCTACCAAATCTGAACCTAAATCCTTTTATTGCAAAACTGTTGCGTTTATACCTGCAGACGAAGATGAAAACATGGATATGGGCATCCTTAAGCACTCAGACTCCATAGCTTTTGAATTAAAAGATAATAAATGGAAAAAGATGTTACTGTCTGCCAAAGACAAACCATACTTCGAAAAAAAGATGACGTTTGATCAATTTAACGCTGCAGAGTAAAAAACATCTGCACAAGAGTCCTAATTCAAATTCTTTCTTAGGTAAATAATTTCTAAATTTGTAAAAAAACAAAACAATGATCGATTTTATATACCAAGATCCTTATCCGATCTTAAAGGATGATACGCAGTATCGCAAAATCACTTCTGATTTTGTGAAAGTAGAACAATTTGGAGAACGTGAAGTTTTAACCGTTGACCCAAAAGGTTTAGAATTATTGGCTGAAGAAGCTTTGACAGATGTTTCGTTTATGCTAAGAACAACGCATTTACAGAAACTAAGAAAAATTCTTGACGATCCAGAAGCAACAGACAATGATCGATTTGTAGCTTACAACTTGCTTCAAAACGCTTCTGTCGCTGCTGAAGGTCAGTTGCCGAGCTGTCAAGATACTGGAACTGCGATTGTAATGGCTAAAAAAGGCGAAAGTATTTTTACTGGTGTTGATGATGCAGAGTGGTTAAGCCGTGGTATTTTTAATACGTATCAAAAAAGAAATTTACGTTATTCTCAGATTGTTCCGATTTCGATGTTTGAAGAGAAAAATTCAGGATCAAATCTGCCAGCACAAATTGATATTTATGCTAAAAAAGGAACTTCTTACGAATTTTTGTTCATGGCAAAAGGTGGAGGATCTGCAAACAAAACATACTTATACCAACAAACAAAGTCTTTGTTGAATGAAAAATCATTAGATGAATTCATTCGCACAAAAATTAAAGATTTAGGAACTTCTGCTTGTCCTCCATATCACTTAGCTTTAGTAATTGGCGGAACTTCTGCCGAAGCCAACTTAAGCGCTGTTAAAAAAGCTTCTGCTGGATATTATGACCACCTTCCAACTTCTGGAAACATGGCGGGCCAAGCTTTCCGTGATTTTGAATGGGAAGAAAGAGTTCAGAAAATCTGCCAAGAAAGTGCTATTGGAGCGCAATTTGGAGGAAAATATTTCACGCACGATGTTCGTGTAATCCGTTTGCCTCGTCACGCAGCTTCTTGTCCGGTCGGACTTGGAGTTTCTTGCTCGGCAGATAGAAATATTAAAGGAAAAATTACTAAAGACGGAATCTTTGTTGAGCAATTAGAAGTAAACCCAAAACAATTTTTACCAGAAACAGCTCCACATTTAGAAGCTCCTGTTGAAATTGATTTAGATCAGCCAATGGCAGATATTTTGGCTAAATTATCTCAATATCCAGTTAAAACTCGTTTAAAACTAAACGGAACTGTAATTGTTGCCCGAGATATTGCTCACGCAAAAATCAAAGAATTGTTAGACGCTGGAAAACCAATGCCAGAGTATTTCAAAAATCACCCAGTGTATTACGCCGGTCCTGCAAAAACTCCAGATGGAATGGCTTCAGGAAGTTTCGGACCAACAACTGCTGGACGTATGGACGTTTATGTGGATGAATTCCAGAAAAATGGCGGAAGTATGATTATGCTGGCAAAAGGAAACCGTACCAAACAAGTTACTGATGCTTGCAACAAATACGGCGGATTCTATTTGGGTTCTATTGGAGGGCCTGCTGCGATTCTGGCTCAAGATAATATCTTAAAAGTAGAAGTTGTTGACTTTGAAGAATTAGGAATGGAAGCTGTTCGTAAAATTACCGTTAAAGATTTCCCTGCTTTTATTATTACAGATGATAAAGGAAATGATTTCTTTGCTAACTTATAGGGGTC
Source organism: Flavobacterium tyrosinilyticum (assembly GCF_023656565.1). Taxonomy (GTDB): domain Bacteria; phylum Bacteroidota; class Bacteroidia; order Flavobacteriales; family Flavobacteriaceae; genus Flavobacterium; species Flavobacterium tyrosinilyticum. The sequence goes on along the minus strand of NZ_JAMOKG010000001.1, from coordinate 1,326,243 downwards.
TTTGCCGCAAAGGCACTAAGCCACAAAGTTTTTTATAAAAATAAAGCTATCCCTAACGGATAGCTTTATTTTTTTCTTCTCTTTAAAAAACATCTTTGCGTCTTAGTGCCTTTGTGGCAAAATAACTACGCGCTTATGTCTTGTTTTTCGAAGGCTATAAAATGAGATATTTCACCTTTCAGGTTATAAACTGGCGAAGCATCGATTTTACATTTATAGGTTTGACCGTTTTTTCTATAATTCTCGATGGTTTTGGCAAAGGGAATCTTCTTTTTTACGGCATCTCTAATTTCCTTTAAATCCTTTTCTGAAGTTGCTGGGCCCTGAAACATCTTAGGCGTTTTTCCTAAGATTTCTTCTTCTTTGTAACCCGTCATTTTTTTTATTCCGCTTGACGCGAAAACTATTTTCAAATCTAAATCGGTTATTAAAACCACTTCATTTTTGATTCTTTCCTGAATATTGAGCGTTTTTTCATCCCAGATAAACTCATCTGAGATTTCGCTTACCCTTTTTAAATCAGTGCTTAATGCTTTTAGCTCATTTAGATATTCGTAGTGAAAATCCCAAGAAAGAATTGGAACTGAATTTCGCTGTAACGGATCGTCGGAATTTCTATTTTTCATACAAAATCAATTCAGAAGACAGATATCATCTTTTTACTCAAAGATAGCAGAAAAATCTTGCTATTCATAATCTAGACCTTATTTTAAACTTTTCAAAATTGTTATTAAAAAGTAAATTTAAGCTGTACTACCACCGCTTTTTTCACCTCATTATTCAAATTGCTCAACGAAATTCCGAGCAATCGTACAGAATCTTTCATTTTTTCCTGATACAATAATTCCTCAACGTTTTCCATAATCAGACTTTTATCGGAAATAAAATAGGGCAGCGTTTTACTTCTCGTCTGTTGTGAAAAATCGCTGTATTTGATTTTGAGCGTGATCGTTTTTCCAGATATGTTATGCCTTTGAAGACGTTTCTCTAGCGAAGTTGCAATACGCTCCAACTGCTGCATCATAAAAATCTCCGAAGACAAATTCACATCAAAAGTGTGTTCTGCAGCAACAGATTTGGTAATTCGTGAAGATTTTACTTCGCTATTATGAATACCTCGAACCACATGATAATAAAATGTTCCCGATTTTCCGAAGTGCTTTTCTAAAAACTCCAGAGATTTGCTTTTCAAATCGGTTCCAGTAAAAATTCCGAGCTGATACATTTTTTCTGTAGTTACTTTTCCAACTCCGTAAAATTTACGAATGGGAAGATCCTCCAGAAAAGCTTCTACCTCGTCGGGATTTACCGTTTTTTGTCCGTTTGGTTTGTTATAATCGCTGGCAATTTTAGCCACAAATTTATTGATCGAAATTCCAGCCGAAGCGGTTAACCCTACTTCATTAAAAATTCTTTGTCTAATTTCCTGTGCCAAAAGGCTTGCGCTAGGATTTCCTTTTTTATTTTGAGTAACGTCCAAATAGGCTTCGTCAAGCGAAAGAGGCTCGACTAAATCGGTATAATCATGAAAGATTTTATGAATTTTGGATGAAATTTCTTTGTAACGATCAAATCTCGGTCTGACAAATATAATTTCTGGACAGTATTTTTTGGCCAAAGCCCCACTAAGAGCGCTTCGCACACCAAACTTTCTAGCTTCGTAACTTGCCGCCGAAACTACACCGCGATTTTCAGAACCTCCAACTGCAACCGGTTTGCCTCTTAATTCCGGATTGTCCATTTGTTCTACAGATGCGTAAAATGCATCCATATCAATATGGATAATTTTGCGATATGTTGGTGTTTCAGACATTTTGCAAATTTACTGAGGAAAAACAATAAAAAAGTATTGTAAGTAGTTATAAATCATATCAATTTTTAAAGAATCTGAATTCGATGAGTTCAAACCAATTATTCTTTCTATTTTTGTTCTTCTACTCGAAAAATTAAATAATGCGAACATTTGTTATAGGTGACATTCATGGCGGATTACTTGCACTTGAACAAGTACTCGAGAGAGCCAACGTTACCACAGAAGATACTCTAATTTTTTTGGGCGATTATGTTGACGGCTGGAGTCAGTCTGTTGAAGTGATCGACTATTTGATTGATTTAAAAAGCAAACAAAACTGCATCTGCATACGAGGAAATCACGATCAGCTGGCTTTGGACTGGCTCGAAAACAGGCATGATGATTTTGACGAAGAAATGTGGTACAAACATGGCGGAAAAGCTACTGTTGAAGGTTATGCTAAAATTTCTGAAGAGAAAAAGAAAGCGCATATCGAATTTCTAGAAAATCTTCAGGATTTTCATCTTGACGACCAAAATCGTTTGTTTGTTCATGCTGGCTTCACTAATTTAAATGGTGTAAAATGGGAATATTTTTCTAAACTATTTTATTGGGACAGAACCCTTTGGGAAACAGCACTTTCATTAGACCCCAAATTAAAAGAAGACGATTTACACTATCCAAAAAGATTTACCGTTTATAAGGAAGTTTATATTGGCCACACGCCTGTTACCCGAATAGGAGAAACGGTTCCTGTCAACAGAGCTTGTGTCTGGAATGTAGATACAGGCGCAGCATTTAGAGGTCCGCTTACGATTTTAGATGTTGACACGAAAGAATACTGGCAAAGTGAACCACTAAACGAACTCTATTTTAACGAAAAAGGTAGGAATTAATTTATTTAAAATTTACATTTGCTACCCAAATAATTAATATTAAATTTTTATGAAAAAGGTTATTACACTTGTATTTTTAGTGACATTCGGATTTGTTAATGCTCAAGAAGCTTTTAAAGGAAAGGGAGATATTAAAGTAAACGTAGGAGCTAATTTACAAGATGGTGGTTCTGGAATTCAAGGTTCTGTTGATTTTGGTTTAGGAGAAAATTTCTCTTTTGGTTTTGTTGCCAACTACATACTAGGATTTGATAATTTTAACGGTTTCTACCACGGCAGCACAAATCCTTACCGTGACGCTGAGCCAGATTTCTCTGATCGTTTTGATGCAAAAGCAAGAATCAATGCTAACTTATCTAGCGTAATTGGTGTAAAAGAATTGGATGTTTACCCTGGATTAAGCTTAGGTTTACATAATTTCGGCGGACACGTTGGTGGGCGTTATTTCTTCACTGATGGATTTGGTGTTTTCACAGAAATCGGATTCCCAATTGCAAAATACGGTTCAAACAATGATCCTTTTTATCATTTGAATAATCAAGCTACTTTTAGTTTAGGAGCTTCATTTAATTTATAGTTTTTAAAATTTCTAAGATACTGAGATCCTAAGTTTCTAAGATTTTGAAAAAGAAAAACCGCCCAAGTAGGCGGTTTTTTACTTTTTATAGTATTATTATTTTATTTTTTAGCGAATTTCTTAACGATTCTTTTTGTACCGTTGTTCAATTCTATAAGATAAATTCCTGTACTTAGTTGACTTACATCTATAGGGCTTTCAGAAAGTTCACCATTACTAATTTGCTGCCCTAAAACATTTGTAATTCTAAATGTATATCCTTTATTGTTTAGAAATGAAACATTTAGCTCATTTGTAACAGGATTTGGATATAATACAAATTCAGAATTTTCATTAGTCTCTATCAATCCCGCAACAAGTTCTTCATTCACAATTGCTCCTGAAGCTGTTATGTTTATCGAATAATCTTCGACTTGTCCATAAGAAAAACTTTCGCAAGATGTTGGAACTCCATTGTATTTCATAGAAACTCTAAGTCTTGTTGTCCCAAGAGTTGCCGTTGCCGGAATTGTAATAGTTCCAGATGCCGAAGTTGCTGTTGATGTAGCTTTTGTCCAAACCGTTTCACCAGAATCGGCAAAATCACCATCTTGATTGTAATCTATAAATACAGCATATCCTTCACTGTAAACTGTAGATGTCCAGCTCGGTGTGATCGTAATTGTATATGCAGTTCCTCTTGCTGCATTTGTCGAAATTGCGGTATAATTTTCATAACCCGCTGTTCCTGTAGATGTATTATTGATTGTTCCAAATACAACTTTACCAATTCTTTCGTCTGCTGTACTATTCCCCTGAGATGTACAATATGCTAGTGCGGCAGAAGTAGTTGTAACATTAACTGTGTTACTCGCTGTCGAAACATTTCCTGCAGCATCTTTAGCTTTTACACTAAAGCTATAAGCTGTTAATGCTGTTAAACCAGTTACGGTATAACTAGTTGTTGTAGAAGAACCTTTTAATGTTGTTCCTTGGTAAATATCATACCCTGTAACAGCAACATTATCTGTTGATGCTGTCCACGATAAATTAGTCGTTGTTCCTGTAGTACCCGAAGCTGCAAGACTTGTTGGAGCTGTAGGCGCAACAGTATCACTAGAACCTACATAAGCAGCGCCAATACCTACTGCATAAAAAGCATTGGTTGTTGCTATAACTTCAGCCGAACCTGCACCATACAAATCTATTGCAGATTGTATTCCCGATGTCCTTGCATTTGCATAAGTAGAATTTGCGGTTAAATACACACTCTCTAAACGATAGGCAATTTTTGCTGCTTTATCAATAGTAATACCAGTCACATTATAGGTGCTTCCAATATCATTTGTTCCTGATTTACCAACTGATAAAATATAAAACCAATGATTCAGAACTCCAGAATTGGTATGAACGCCGCAATAATCATTACTACTAGTTGGTGTACAGCTTTGGCTCACCCAATTAGTTCCTCCATAAGTATCTGGTTGCCCCTCAGATTTTGGATTACTCATAGAACGCAAAGCAAGATGACCAGTTCTTCTTTCAATATCTTCTCCCACTAACCATGTTGATTTTGTTGGTGCAGCACGATATTCGATACAAGCTCCCCAAATATCAGAGAAACCCTCATTCATTGCCCCCGATTCTTTTTGATAAGCAAGATTTGCTGTATAAGTACAAACCGCATGCCCTATTTCATGTCCAGCAACATCTATTGACGTCAAAATATCAAACCCTCCTGTTCCTGTTCCGTCACCATAGGTCATAACGCTTCCGTTCCAGAATGCATTATTATTATTTGGATATCCAGCAGCTACTAAATTGTAGTGAACATAACTTTTAATTTTTGCTCCAGCATTGTCATAACTGTTTCTTCCATGAACAGCAGACCAATAGTCATAGGTCATTTCAGCACCCCAATGTGCATCTAAAGCTCCATTATCTTTATTTGTATTATTATACTCTGCAGCTGTCCAGTTATTGTCAGCATCTGTAAAATTGGTTGTTGGGTATGTCGCTGTTCTGGCAGAATTATAGGTTTGAATTCCATTTCCTCGAGTTCCATCAGATAAAATATAAGAAGATCCGCTTAGAGTAGTCTGAATCGTCTGAGTTCCGCTGTAACGTGTCGCTGCATTTGCTGCAACAATGGCAACTTTTGCATTAGATGCTACCTCTTGCTTTGCTTTCGCAGATTCCAATTTCCCTCCGTGACTATGTTCTCCAAGGTGTTTTATTGTAGCATTATAAAACAAAACATTTCCGGTTTCAGCATCGATATAGAGATCACCTCTGCTCAACGGATTCGTAGCATAGATATCAAACTTATAAGCCAATCTAACTTTGTCTGATTTTCTATCCTGTCCTTGTTCTTCCATATCTGGCAATAAAACCAATTCCCCCTTTGGTTTTTCATAATCCATTGCAGCAGCATCTTCGGGTTTTTCCCATAAGTATTCTTTTGCTCCCGTGTAAGCAATCGCTTTAGCAAATGCATCCTGACTTGATAATTTTGGAGTAGTTTTTACATTATTAAAAGCATAAAACTCACCATTCATAGAAACTAATTTACCTTCTTTAGAATGTAATGTATAATTGGCAAATTCTACTTTAATTCCCTGTTCATACAACTGAAACTTTTCATGAGTAAACCCCTCTCTATCTGATTCGGTTTTAACTCTCAAAAAAGACTGATTATCTTTTAGTCCAAGTTGCTCTTTAAAAACAGTATTGTAATCGGTTCCCTTGTAGGTAGATTTATCACTAAAAGTGATTAGACTCGGTTGTCCATTTTCTGATAAATTTTTCTGACTTATCCGCTTGTCTGTATTCTGAGCAAATACAGGCGCTGAAAATGTAAGAATAATAACGGCTGACGCCATAATCTTAAGTAATTTTCTTTCCATAATAATGTGGTATTTAATTTTGGTTAAATGGATTACAAACAAAATATTTAATGTAGGTAAATACTTTATTTTTGTGTAAAAATATTTTATTTATGTTATATAATCGATTAAATATGTCGTTAATCGATAAAACGCAACATTTTTTACATTAATTCCATTTTTATTTAACAAACCATAACAATCCCGTAAGAAAATGCCTTAAAAAATAATTATTTGATTGATTAATAGTTATTTATATTTAAAAATAAGTTTTTGAATCTACTATAGTTCATTAAACAATAGCTGTAAATCCTCTTGTTAATTCCTACAAAAAAGGCCAGCTCTTTTAAAAGCTGGCCTTGATCGGTTTTTTAGAAAAAAGTATGATTGCCGCAAAGGCACCAAGTCACCAAGTTTTTTTTAAGGCTAAACCGCCTTTTGGGGCAGTTTTTTATTTTTCTCCTTAAAATTACTTCGAGTCCTTGTGCCTTCGTGGCAATTTCTCTTAAATCGACATCTCAGGAATTTCTCCTTCAATGATTAAATCGGCTTCGGTTGAGGCGATGATGTGCTCGACTGAGACACCTGGCGCTCGTTCTAAGAGCTTAAAACCTTTTTTTATTACTTCGAGAACTGCAAGCTCGGTTACAACCTTTTTAACGCATCCTACGCCCGTTAATGGCAAAGTGCATCTTTTTAAGATTTTTGACTCTCCTGCTTTATTCACATGCATCATAGCCACGATTATATTTTCGGCGGAAGCCACCAAATCCATTGCACCTCCCATTCCTTTCACCATTTTACCTGGAATTTTCCAGTTTGCGATGTCACCGTTTTCAGAAACCTCCATTGCTCCAAGAATCGTCAAATCTACCTTCTGGCTTCTAATCATTCCAAAACTAAAAGCAGAATCAAAGAAACTTGACCCTGCAAGTGTCGTGATAGTTTGTTTTCCTGCATTGATCACATCTGCATCTTCTTCTCCTTCAAAAGGAAAAGGCCCCATGCCGAGAACTCCATTTTCACTTTGGAATTCAACCGCTATATCCTCTCGAACATAATTTGCGACCAAAGTCGGAATCCCAATTCCAAGATTTACAAAATAACGGTCTTTTACTTCTTTTGCAATTCGTTTTGCTATATCTTCTTTACTAAGTGCCATAGTTTTAATGTGTCAATTTTTTTAATGTGTCAATTTTTTTAATGTGTCAATTAGTCAATTTGATAATAAGATAATTCTATATGCAATCTAAATTAATTATCTAATTGCCTCATTTTCTAATTATCTAATTTCTAGCTCTTACTGTGCGTTGTTCAATTCGCTTCTCAAATTTTTCTCCTTGAAAGATGCGCTGTACCATAATTCCAGGAATATGAATTTGATTTGGATCTAATGTACCCACAGGAACCAACTCTTCTACTTCTGCAATTGTGATCTTTCCTGCACCCGCCATACAAGCGTTGAAGTTTCTAGCTGTTCCTTTGAAAATCAGATTTCCGGCTTCATCGCCTTTCCAAGCTTTTACAATAGAAAAATCGGCTTTGAAAGCTTCTTCCATAATATGCATTTTTCCATTAAACTCGCGCGCTTCTTTTCCTTCTGCAACTTCAGTTCCGTAACCTGCTGGTGTAAAGAAAGCAGGAATTCCAGCCTGAGCCGCACGACAGCGTTCTGCCAAAGTTCCTTGAGGCGTCAATTCAACTTCCAATTCTCCCGAAAGCATCTGACGTTCGAATTCGGCGTTTTCTCCCACATAAGAAGAAATCATTTTTTTAATCTGCTTTTTCTGCAACAACAATCCCAAACCAAAATCGCCTACACCAGCATTGTTGGAAATACAGGTCAAATCTGAAATGGATGTATTTACCAAAGCTGCGATTGTATTTTCAGGAATGCCACATAATCCGAAACCACCAAACATAATGGTCATACCGCTATCGATTCCTTCAATAGCTTCATGAACGCTATTTACTTTTTTTGTTATCATAACAAACTATCTTTATTGCTGAATATTTTTGATAAAAATAAGATTTTTAGGTGAAATTATAACGATTTCGTAAAAATAAAATGAAAAGAAAAATCCCTTTACAAATCTTCTAGAAGACTGGCAAAGGGATTGATGTATAATTAGATAAGATTTATTGCAACAATGTTACAATTCGAACTCATCTGTATTTTGTTCCGTCTGTGTGGTATCTTTCACTATAACTGGTCTAGCATAACAGTCCACTTTTATAGAAAGGTTTGCGGGACGTTCAAACTCGCCTTTAGAAACCTGAAGGGTTTTATCAGTATAACACTTTTTCATGTAATACCCCCAAACAGGCAAAGCTGCAGTTGCTCCTTGTCCGTAAGTCAAACTTTTGAAACGTGCTGAACGATCTTCACATCCAACCCAAACTCCAGTTACCAAGTTCGGTACCATTCCCATAAACCAACCATCAGACTGGTTTTGCGTTGTACCTGTTTTACCTGCAATTGGATTTGTAAACATGTATGGATATCCTGTCCAACGATTATCACCGCTTCCGCCGCCTTGCGTACGTAAACGTACACCAGAACCACTTTCTGTAACCCCTTGAAGCAATTTGATTACCGCAAAAGCGATATCTTTATTTAAAACGTCGTGAGATTCCGGAATTGGTTCGTAGATAACCTCTCCACTTTTGTTTTCAATTCTGCTTAAAAACTGTGGTTTTACATAAACTCCTTGGTTTGCAAATGTACTATACGCCGCAACCATATCTTCAACTGTAATATCTACCGCTCCTAATGCGATTGAAGGCTGAACTGGAATTTCTGTTTTTACCCCTAATTTTTTAGTCAATTCTACAACTGCTTCTGGACTTGTTCTATCAATTAATTTAGCAGAAACTGTATTAATAGAAGCCGCCAAAGCTTGTTTTAAAGTTACCATTCCGCGGTATCTGTAATCAGAGTTTCTTGGTTCCCAGTCTTCTGTTACGTGATGACGTCCTTTATGAATCATGAAAGGTCCATCAAGAATAGAATCACATGGCGACATATTTAATTCTTCGATTGCTGTTGCATAAACAAAAGGCTTGAAAGTAGAACCTACCTGTCTTGCTCCTTGTCCAACGTGATCATATTGGAAATATTTATAATTGATTCCTCCAACCCAAGCTTTAATTGCTCCTGTTTGAGGTTCCATAGACATTAAACCAGATTGTAAAAAGTGTTTGTAATAACGAATAGAATCTAGTGGTGTCATAGTGGTATCTCTTTCGCCTTTCCAAGTAAAGACACGCATTTTAGTTTTTACTTTGAATGACGCAATGATATCGTCTTCGCTTTTATCCATATCTTTCATCTGAGCCCAACGAACAGAATTTTTCATTGCCTGCATCATGATCCTGTCTGTCTCAGCTTGTGTAATATTTACGAAAGGAGCATTTTTATTGTTTTTCTGATCAATAAAAAACTGCTGTTGAAGATTTTGCATGTGTGCCGCAACAGCTTCTTCAGCATAAGTCTGCATTCTCGAATCTATCGTAGTGTAAATTTTAAGACCGTCTTTGTAAATATCGTAATCAGATCCATCAGGTTTTTTGTTTTCAGCAACCCATTTTTTCATGTAATCACGAAGATATTCTCTAAAATAAGTAGCGATACCTTCACGGTGGCTTTCCAATTTAAATTTTAGCGTAATTGGAAGTGCTTGAAGTCTTTCTTTTTCAGCTTCCGAAATCATTTTTGCTTTTGCCATTTGCGACAAAACCACATTACGACGGTTTTTTACGCCCTGCGGATTTCTTACCGGATTGTACAAACCTGAATTTTTGAACATTCCGACCAAAATAGCCGATTCGTCAACTGTCAAGTCTTTTGGCTCTTTTGAGAAATAAGTCTGAGCGGCAGAACTTACTCCAACAGAATAATTTCCGAAATCATAAACATTGCAATACATCGCTAAGATTTCGTTCTTTGTATATTGTCTTTCCAGACGAATGGCAATAATCCATTCTTTTATTTTTTGTACAATTCTAAAAGGTAAAAATTTCGATCCTTCACCGTGAAACAACTGTTTTGCAAGCTGTTGTGTCAATGTACTCGCTCCACCATTTGTTCCTAAACTAAAAACAGCTCTTAAAGTTCCGCGCCCATCAATTCCCGAGTGGTCATAAAAACGTGCATCTTCAGTTGCAACAAGTGCTTCAACTAAATTTTTAGGCAAATCAGAATATTTAAGTTGCGATCTATTGGTCTTGAAATATTTACCAAGTACCACTCCATCAGAAGAGATAATTTCGGTAGCAAGGTTTGAATCTGGATTTTCTAAATCTTCAAATGAAGGCATAGATCCAAACAAACCCCAAGAAGCAAATAAGAAGAAGGCTAAAACTCCTAGTAAAGAGTAGGCAAAAACCCGCCAAAATTTCTTTTTATAATAATTAATATCCTTAACGTTTTTGGATTGATTGTTTTTTTTAGCAGCCATAACTATTTATCTAATCTTTTTGTTCTATTCTAAAACCAACGTCTGTAATTCCTTGCAAAGCTTCAACACCTGGAATTTTACCCGATTGTCTAACCGCTTGTTTGATGTGAACTTTGTACTTTCCTGTAAACTTCACATCTTCTTTGTAATAAAGCTTACTTTCTTTTATGTCAGAAAATCCATTTCCTAACAATGTTCCATCTGGCTCTGCCATTTGGTATTCTAATGTATCCACTTTTGTAAAACCGCTTGGAGTTTCTAAAGCTACAATCAAAAACAAATTATTAAACGGATAATTGTTATTGTCTCTTATGTTTACAAAGAGGTTGAACTTTTTCGTAGAATCTAAAACTGGCAGATCAAAGCTCACAATACTGTCTTTGTGCCAAGCACTTCCAACAGATTTATACTGATCAAATACTCTTTTTTTATCACAAGAAAAAAGAAGTATGGCTACCAAAAGAAGAATTCCGCTATTTTTTATTCTCATTTTTAGTATTCGTTATTGGTTTTCTAGGTTCAGCAGCAGGTTTGTTTTCATTAGAATTTGGCTTATTCGGATTGTTCTTATTCGAATTATGCTTTTTCTTATGATTTTGCTTATTTGGATTATTCTGATTATTTGGCTTATTTCCATTGCCATTGTTTGCATTACCATTGTTCGGATTGCTATTTCCTGCTGGTTTAGCGTGGTTTGTATTTTTCTCCTGCTGTGGTTTTGCTGGAGTTGCAACGATAGCCGCCTCTGCATTTTGCTTGCGCTTGCGATTTGGTTTTTTCTTTCTTTTTGGCTGGTCAAAACGGGTTAAACTTTCTTGACCCATTGCATTATTGAAATCTTTTTCTGGTTCTGCAACTACTTCAACAGCAAAATCTTCTAAAGAAGAAACTTTATTTTTCTGTTTATTTTCTGCAATGATTTCTTTTACCTGATCAATTTTTAAAACATGCCAGTTTGCGAAGTTGTTTGTATAAGCAAACCACATTAATCCTTTAAAAATATCCTGTTTTTGGCAAACAGCATCTCCTTTTTCTGTGATTAGTTTGGTATCGTAATCCGGAAAATCTTTTAATGCGTCCATGTAAGTGTCTAACTCATAGTTCAAACAGCATTTTAATTTACCACATTGCCCTGCTAATTTCTGCGGATTCAAAGATAATTGCTGATAACGAGCTGCTGATGTATTTACACTTCTAAAATCGGTTAGCCAAGTCGAACAGCAAAGTTCGCGTCCACAAGATCCAACTCCTCCTAAACGAGCCGCTTCCTGACGGAAACCAACTTGTTTCATCTCTACTCTAGTGCTGAATTCTTTAGCAAAATCTTTAATCAGCATTCTAAAATCGACACGATCGTTTGCTGTGTAGTAAAATGTTGCTTTAGATCCGTCACCTTGAAATTCAATATCCGAAATTTTCATTTCCAGTTTGTGCTGAATTGCCAATTCACGAGCACGAACTTTCATTGGTTCCTCACGATCACGCGCTACAGACCAAATATCGATGTCTTTTTGAGATGCTTTTCTGTAAATTTTTGGAACCTCATTACTTTCGTAATTCACTCCTTTTTTCTTCATTTGAATCTTAACCAATTCTCCTGTAAGAGTCACAATTCCAATATCATGTCCTGGCGAAGCAACAGTTGCTACAATATCGCCAATACTTAAAGTTAATTTCTCCGAATTTCTAAAAAATTCCTTACGTCCGTTTTTAAAACGAACCTCAACACAATCAAAAATCGCCTCTCCATTAGACGGACTCATGTTCGAAAGCCAGTCAAAAACCGTCAATTTATTGCAGCTATCGGTGCCGCAAGTCCCATTATTTTTACAACCTTTTGGTGCGCCACCATCTGAGGTTGAACAACTTGTACATGCCATAATTATATATGTAGTGCTGCCAGAATGCAGCTTAAGTTCATAAACGTTTGATCGGTAAAGATAGTATTTTTTTTATTTGGCTATTTATAGATTAGTTCTAAAGGGTTGTTAAATAAAATTTGACTCGGTTTTTAAAAATAATAGTTTTAAAATTCACTGATAAAAACATTTTATTCTTCTCTAAATAAAAGACTTATTCTGTTTGTTTTATGGCTTATTAGGGACGTTCTCAATTCTTTTCAAAATTAATTTTGTGGGTAATTTTTTAAAACCAAAAATTGGATAGAAATATGAATTATTTAGCAAATTCTATTAAAAACAATCAAGAGAAAATTAAATCTTATGAAGTTTCCGAAAAAACTAAAAAGGAACTTTTGGAAAACTTTCAAATTCCAACTTTAAATCAAGATTTGACACAATGGTATATAGATTTACCACAAGATGAAAACATTACATTTTTTTGGACTAATGATTTTGATATAATTGCATCTAATAACTTAAATGTTGCTCTTGAGGGTTTTCGATATATTAAAAACAATGCAAATTGGGAAGATCTTGTAGAAATGCAATGGCAACGCAATTGGATTATTATTTCAACTATTAATGGCAATCCAATAATCGCAGATATAGCTAAACCTAAAACACCAATCTATTATGATTATGTGGGCGGAGATTTTTCTCCACAATTATTAGTAGATTCACTTGAAAAATTCGATTATTTTCTAGGTGTTTGGCTTAGTAAGCACAATGATGAATATTATCACAATGGTAAATATAAATCCGAATATTATGATTCTTTGGAAAATGAGTGGAAAGTTAAACTAACTGAACAAGAAATTCAAAATATTAAGGAATTTCTCCCTATTGCAAAGGCTAACAAAACTTTTAATTCACTACCAAAATTTGATAACTTTAAAAAGAAATATATCTATTTAGATGACGTGGGCAAAAACCGTTCTAAAGTAATAGTAGCTATAAAAAAAGAAACCGGATTGTCTTTCAATGAAATAATTAAAGAATTAGAAAACACTCCTTTTTTTTTAACTGAGGGATATGGCGATAATAAAAAAGAATTAATAAATTATCTTACTTTTTTAGACGCAAAAATAAGAGTGGAAGAAATTTAAATACTTGGCTCAACCTCGATAACCCCGATAGCGCGGATTTGCAATCCGTGCCAGCAATAGTAAGACACAAAACAAATCATTAAAAAAGATACACGAATTAATGTACTTTTTATATTCACAAAGAGAATAAACCAATCTTTGCGGGCACGGATTGCAAATCCGCGCTATCGTTGCTGAGATACGCGATCGGGGAAATCCAAAAAAATAAATTTTAATTAAAATGGACTCAAAACAATTATTCAGATTATATCACAGCAAATTTTTCAAGGCAAACTGGTTGAATGATAATGGCGAATTGGCTCAAAACGATGGCGAAGTAAAATGGGTCTATTGTGGAATTAATCAAGATTTTAATTCCAAAATAGTTAAAGAATCAATAAATGACACTTTTGAAGAAGATGAAGTTTATCTTTTTATTTCATCAAATAAAAGTTCATTGGTTTCAAAATCAATTGTTGTCGAAGAAATCGGTAAAATTTTGCACAAAAAAGAAATTGGTGTAATGAATACTTCATGCACAAAAATTATCCATTTTACCACCTACGGAGTCTTTAGTAGTGGAATAATTAGAGATTTTCCTAAAAGCCGTTTAAGAACTGATGGAACACCTCTAAAGGTAGCATTTCACGCAAACATTTTGGATTCAAGCACCAAGAAAGTTGCTGATGCCATTGAAGATCATTTCTCTAATCTTGAAAAGGAATTACACAAAGATTATGGAGGAATTTTAGAACATCTTTGGATAGATTTAGAATTAGTTGAAAGTCATTTAAAAAGTAGGGATTCTTGGCCTTTTCGTTTTCAAAAAAGAGTTGATAATCCAGAATCTCATACCGAATTATACACCTACAATGTAGGCCATTATAGTGTTAAACCAGATTTTGAAAAACTAAGAAAGCTTTCATCTGAAGAATCAATTTGCTCATATGTATTTGAGTTATTATATGAATCAACTCAAGTTTTAGTCGATAAGCAGAAAAAACTTGATGCATTCAATGCAACTGCATTTCGACAGGATTTTTTGTATGCTTGCAAAAAGTTGGGATGTATTGACTGATAAATCTCCACAAATAAAAAACCCTATTTTGCTTCAATTGCAAAATAGGGTTTTCTCTTAAATATACTTTCTGTCTATTTTTAAAAAAAATCAGACCAAAAAAAACCTTAAAATATCTATTCTGTCTATTTTATGCCATAAAAAGCCATTTTTAATTTTTATCCTGAAATATATTTCTCATTTTTATGTTTTATCTTACAGCAATGTTTGTGAGGCCACTAATTACAAGCCAAAATTGCGAGTAAAACTTATAATCATTTTTAAATATATTTCCAATGCAAACACAAAACCAGATTGAAAATTTCCTTTTCCAGGGAAAATTTGACGAGGCCAGAGAATGCCTAAATAACGGAGAAAACTTTAACGATCAGTATCTTAAAAACAATTTCTCTCAAATAGCGGCCAAAATTATCGAAGCCAAAGAAATGGATTTCATCCAACGACTAATAAAAGCGGGCTTCATTGAAACCGATATTTACGAATTGGACAGTTTTGACAAATCGATATTCAATCCGCTTTCTCGAAATATAAAAAATGACGAAGAATCTCTTTCTTTCTTCAAAGAGATAATGTCAAAAGTCGACAATATTAATGACGAAATCAGCGATCAGACTTTATTGGGTTATTTTATAGAAAAAGAAGCCGTTCCAGAAGTCATTAAAAGCTTGATAGAAGATTTTGGATGCAATGCGCAATACCAAAACAACGCTCAAGAAAATCTAATTCATAAAATCGTAAACAATTATTCTTTAAATGCCGAAAAAGGCAAAGAATATATTAAAATACTTCTCGAAAACGGAGTCGACATCAACGAGAAAAATGTAGTGGGTACAACACCGCTGATGTACGCTGTAAAAAGAAACAAAAAAGAATACATTCCGACCTTATTAGAAAATGGAGCAGATCCGAATGAAAAAGACAATCAGGAAAACAGTTCTTTTTATTACGCGGTTGGCGAGCAGTTTTCTATTCCGATGTACGAGCTTTTAGCCGAATCCTCTTCAGCAGATTTCAACAGCATCAACAAAGACGGAAGAACTTTACTGACTGAGTTTATCCGAATGATGTCTGATTCGGAGAATGATCTCAATTCTTTACAAAGATTATTATCTGATGGTGCCGACTTAAATCACTGTGCCCAATATTACGGAAATCCGAAATCAGGCATCGATTATATTGCTGAGAAAAAATCGGGTATTTTAAAATCGGCATTAGACAGTGGTGCAATTGACGTTAACGAACAAGACAATCAAGGCAATACCATTTTGCACAAAGTCTGCGCCTACAATGTAAATTATGATCCCGAAGCGGCGAAAGAAATTTACAGAAAAGTAAAATTGCTTCTGGAGAATGGTGCAGACAAAGAGATTACAAACGATAAAGACGAAACTGCTCTTGCGCTTGCTTCTACAGACAATTTGAAAGTTAAAACTGTTGAGCTTTTAATGAAAACCTAAATTTATAAAATCACGATTCTATGTCAATGTCATTTATAATTGCCTGTGAAAACGGCAACCGAAAAATAGCTGAATTACTGCTTCAAAATAAAGAAGTAGATGTAAAATATACCGACGAAAGAGGAAGAACAGCCTTGCATTATGCCGCACACAGAGGGTATCTGGATATTGTAAAACTATTAGTTGAAGATGGAGCCGATATCGATTATGAAGATCACGCGGGAGAAACACCTTTGTTCTTTGCTTGTCTGCAAAAGCAAAAACAGACCGCTTTATTTTTGTTGGAGAATGGCGCCAAAATCGAAATCAACGATAAAAACGGTAACAGCCTGTTACACTTGACTGTACAGACGGCTCAAGTAGAAATTGCAACAAAGTTGCTTGAAGCAGGAATTGATGTTAATTTACTGAATAACAATGGAGAAACTCCGCTGTTATTGGCTTCTGCAAAACTAAACCGTGAAATTATCCAATTGCTTTTAGATAAAGGTGCCGACATTAATGCGACCGATAAACAAGGTAATACGCCATTACTTTACGCATGTTATACCAAGTCATTGCCAATGGTAACGTTACTCTTGGACAACGGCGCGGCTATCAATCATACGAATCATTCTGGGGAAAATGCGCTTTTAATTGCATGCTACGAAACCAATAGAATGTTAGCTAAATTATTGATTGAAAGAGGTTCAGATGTATTCACTTCAAGTAACAATGGACATTCTCCTATTTGGTACGCTTGCGCGAATAATCAAAAGGAAATCGTAGCTTTGTTTTTAGAAAATGGTGTCGATGTGAATTACAGCAAACCAGTTGCCAATGATACTTCTTCAATGAATGATTATCTCGATTGGATTGTCAGCGCAACCAATATTTCTAACGAATCTAGTTTCACCCTAAATAATTCTTATACTTACGGAGGAGAAAGTCTTTTACATGTTGCAACCAAAAAAGGCAATCTGAGTATGGTAAAACTACTAATTGAAGCTGGAGCAAATATCAATATTCAAGACGAATCCGGAAATACACCCCTTCACTATAGCGCTGCAAACGGAAAGAAAGATGTTGTAAAATATCTATTAGACAATAAAGCCGATGCTTCAATCGTCAATGTAAAAGAGCAAAAAGCAATTGACTATTCGAATGTAAAAGGTTTCAATGAAATTACAGAATTGATTTTGAAATATGCTCCTTCTGGAACTACTGTAAATCCAATAAACACTGCACCGCAGACCGAAGCTCCAAAAGCAGACACTTCAAATTCGATGGAAGCCAAGAAAAAAGCCCTATTAGACTTAAAAGAACTTTTAGATGCTGGCATTTTAACTTCGGAAGAATTTGATGCTGAGAAAAGTAAAATTTTAAAAGGATAAATAATAAATAAACTCACAAATGAAAAAAATCTTAAATGCCACGACTCTATTTTTAGTATTAATTGCCTCGAGCATAGTTTCTACATCTTGTACCAACCTTTCGCCAGAAAAAACCTTTGAAATTGCTGCTTTAAATTCGAATTTATTGTCACGTTTTGGAAGCAAAGAAATCAATGAAAAACTGCAATCGGAAGCACAAGTTTATGATGAGAACCAAAAAAAGATGATTCCTTCTTCTTACTACGATGCTTTTAAATATGATATTACCAATCTGGAAACACGTTTTCAATCTATTAAAGATATTGCTGAAGACGATGACAATAAAGAACTTCTTCAGGCTTCAAAAGATTTATTTTCTTATGCAATTGCCAAACAAAAAGAAGGCTATTTGCCGATTGCTAAACTAAAAGACGAAAAAGCTTCACCAGAGCAAATACAAAAAGCAATCTCAGATTTTGACGCCTCAACCCAAAGTGAAATCGATGCAAAATTTGCAAAACTGATGAATGCAGCAAAAGCATATGTTGAAAAGCATAACATTAATGCTAAAATTGGAGTCTGAAATCAAATATCTTGACAAATGATTTTAAAAAGAAATAGGTAGAATGGCAAAGAAAAAGAAAACGCTTCCGAAAAATTTTAGCGAATTAATTGAGAAGAAAGACATTGAAGCTTTGAAAGCTGTATTTGACACCTGCGAATTGGATGCAAGAGGCGGCTACGGAAAAACAACTGCTTTAAGCTTTTGGGGCATTCCCAATGAGCTTATAATTTGGCTAGTAGAAAATGGCGCAGATTTGGAAGCAGTTGATACTTATAACCGTACTGCATTGCATCAAAACGCGATGATACGAACTGGTAAGATTTCAACTTTATTAGAACTCGGTGCCAATATACATGCAAGGGACAATTATGGAGATACACCTTTACATTTTGCAACTGGAAGTGGCTTTAACGTAGATGCTGTCCAAAAACTAATAGAATATGGAGCAGATACCAATGCTTTGAATACCTACAAACAAACTCCTTTGGAACGTGCTTTGGTTAGAGCAAATAACATCGACCTTAAAAATTTGGCCGAAATATCAAAAATACTTTTAAAATCTGATGTCGAAATAACTCAGTCCATGAAAAATGCTGTTGTTCGAAGAGGAGAAGATTTTGAATTTCATAGGGAAAATTTCAACAAAGATTATTTGGAAGAAACAGACCATGCATTAAAGCAACTTTATGAAATGTTTCATGTTCCGCCTGTAAAAAGACGTATTCTGCACGACGGTGTGTCTCCTATTTCTGTAACTGGTACAACCTGGGAAAAACAATTCGAAGAACTATGGGAACTTTTAATACCGTCAAAGGGCAGTTCAAAAACCGTACAAGGCGAAGTCGTGCGCATTTCAGGAAAGGTACGAGATGAAATATATAGAAATGGCGGTGGTAATTGGAATATCGATTTTAAAAAAATGTTAGATGCCTTTTTTATCCATTTGTCCTCGAACAATTCACTGTCTGATAACGAACTTGAAAAAGCAGATTTGATTATAAAATATGTTCGCAAAAATGGAGACGCAGAAATCGATGAGCTTAATTTTTTATGCGAACTCGCAACTAAATGGGTTCTTGCCAATACGACACCCATTTTGCTAAGCGAACCCAATTACAAAAGATAAGACTACAAAACATTTTGAACGATACCAGAGTGTTTTTCTTATGAAATCTAAAAAACTATTATGATTAGAAACTTACTTATTATAGTCCTTATTTTACTATTTACGGGACTTTCAAGTTGTAACAAAAGCAAAGAAAAAACCGAATCTTCTCAGGTTACAGAAATTCCAACTGTTCCAGAAGTTTTTGAAACAGATACAGCTTCAATCGAAATAAAGAAAAAACCTGAAGATTTTATTCCGAAAGGATATGTTCCTTTTGATACCATTAAGGGAGATTTTAATAAAGACGGACTGGAAGATTATATTCTAATCATTAAAGGAACTGATAAAAGTAAAGTCATTCAGCATGAATATCGTGGAGAGCTAGATCGAAACCGCAGAGGAATTATAGCATTATTAAATAAAAATAACGGCTACGAACTGGCCGCTAAAAATTATGACTGTTTTTCTTCTGAAAATGAAGATGGAGGTGTTTATTATGCTCCCGAACTTGACTTTGAAATAAAAGACGGAAAATTATACATTAATTATGCTCATGGAAGATATGGCTATTGGCAGTATACTTTTAGATATCAAAATTCAGACTTTGAACTAATTGGTTATGATGCCAGCAGTAATCGAGGACCTATTGTGCTTACACAAACCAGCATTAATTTTCTTACTCGAAAAAAGATTGTAGATCAAAACATCAATGAAAACACCTATGATGAAGATGAAGTTTTTGAAAAAAGCGAAAGTAAAATCAAAAGAACAAAACTTCTTAAATTATCTGAAATTAAAGATTTTGATGAGCTTGATCTTTTTGACGAATAATTTCATGATCCTTATTCTGAATACAATATGAAAATAAAGTTTTACTTCGTCATTTTTCTACTTGCGCAAAGCTATATTACAAATGCGCAAAAAGCTTATGTCGTTAATGATTTCTTGAAAGGCTATACTTTGTATTTTGCCAAACAAACTAAGAATTCGAAAACAGAAGAATATTATAGGCTTACAGAGAATCAAACAAAGAAAACGGTACTCGAATATGGTTCTAAGCAACTTTCTAAATCGGAACTAAGCAAAACAGCCAAAATCACGGCGTTCAAAAGTATTCCTGAATCTAATATTCGCGTTTTAGGAGATGTCAACTTTGACGGACGTACCGACGTTATCCTTTTTAACAACGAGAAAAATGACGATGAAGGTTGTTATACACCGCAAGCAACAGCGTATATCTTTATTAATAGGTCCAATTCTTTTGTGCTCAGCAATAGTATTAGCGACTTATATTACAATTCCTTTTGTGTACGAGGTGGAGGATTTGAAATTGATGCTAAAAACAAACGTCTTATAACCTCGAGCAGCGGCGGTGCAGCCCTTCATGTTTGTTCCTATTATAGTGTTTCTGGTTTGGAAGCTAAAGAAGAATGCACTTTTGAGGAAGACGGATATTCTTTTCCGTTTTTAAAAATAACTGGCAAAAAGCGAAAAGGTAATGATTTTATACCCTTTTCGACTTTATCTGTTTACGAGCCAAACTTAGACAAAGTAGTTACTTTTGACACTAAAAATGGTAAGGGGCGCATAATTTTATTTAAGCATAACGGTATTTTGTATTATGCATTTCGGCAAAATGATGAATATAAATTTGTTTCTTTTGCCCACCCATCAAGTCCTGAAAAAGCAGACAAAGCAGGATTTAAATTTCGAAAACAAAATACAGCTTATGAATTGGAATTTAATAGTGGCAGCATAAAATATATAATTTATGAAAGTGCCACAGACATTGGAATCAAAATTTATGTAAACGGAAAACTATCAGATTGGCAGGGAATTACTAAAAAAGGAAGTTTGTCTTTATTATCAAATAGTAGCTTTAAAAATATGGTTAAAGAATAAATTTACTGCAATAAGAAAGAGCTGCAAACTGCAGCTCTTCCATTTTTATATATTCTATGTTTCTTTAACCGTAATAATCTTCACCGGACAAGCTTTTGCAGCCAGTTCACAACTTTCTACAATAGCATGATTCGAAGATTTTAAAGTAAAAAATCCTTTTGCATTCTGCGAATGAAGCAATACCGATTTTCCGTCTTTTTTTGACATCTGGAAATGAACTGGATCCATTTCGACGCAATAATTACAACCAATGCATTTGTCCCTCTGTAAAGTAATAATAACCATTATGCCTCAACGATTTTATATAGCTTGTCCGACATTCTGATTCTAAACGGAAGCTTGAAAGTACAATCGTCTCCCTTTGTTGCTTTTTCTGCTGTAAGATCGTTCACAAACATTTCATCGATAATCATTTCCTGAGCTCCTGTACTTGGTCCTGTTACCAAAATTTTATCTCCGACTTTAATATCGTAAGCTTCAATTTTGAATTGTCCAACTTCGGCTTTTGGGAAATAATGCGTTCCTTTTCCAACATAAACTTTCTTTTGAGTTGCCGCAGATCCAGGAATATCGCTCCATTCTCCTAATTCTTGTCCCAAATAATAGCCTGACCAAAAACCGCGATTGTAAACGGTATTCAAAGCTTCCATCCAAACTGCCGTTTTCTCTTTTGAGAAAGTGCCTTTGTAATAGGCATCGATCGCTTCACGATAGGTTTTAATGACCGTTGCCACATATTCTGGTGCACGTCCGCGGCCTTCGATTTTTAAAACCTGAATTCCAGAGTCAATCACTTGATCTAAGAAATCCAAAGTACATAAATCTTTTGGCGACATCATGTATTCGTTATCCAATTCAATTTCGAAACCCGTTTCTTGATCGATAACTGTATATTTTTTTCGGCAATTTTGTTTGCAGGCACCACGATTCGCAGAGGAATTGTGTGAATGTAAACTCAAATAACATTTTCCTGAAACTGCCATACACAAAGCTCCGTGACCAAAAATTTCGATTTCTACTAAATTTCCGTTAGGCCCTTTGATCTGATCTTTTTCTATTTGTTCTGTTATTTTCTTTACTTGACGTAAACTCAATTCACGGCTTAAAACCATCGTATCGGCAAATAAACTATAGAATCTAATGGTTTCGATGTTGGTCACATTCAATTGGGTCGAAATATGAACTTCCATTCCAATCGATCTTGCCATTGCAATTACAGCTTGGTCTGATGCAATTACTGCAGTAATATTAGCATCTTTAGCTTTTGTCAATAATGTTTTTACAACAGATAGATCGTGATCGTAAATAATGGTGTTTAAAGCAAGATAGCTTCTAACATTTTTTTCTTCACATCGATTAGCTATTTCTTTTAAATCTTCAATAGTAAAATTAACGGTAGATCTTGCACGCATGTTGAGCTGTTCAACACCAAAATATACTGAATCACAGCCATTATCTAAAGCAGCTTGAAGCGACTCAAAGTTCCCAGCGGGAGCCATGAGTTCAATTGTATTGTTAATCGTCATTTTTGATTTATTATTCAAATGACAAAAATAATGTGGGTATAGATTAGATTCCTATGATATATATCATAGTCTATATTTTAAAAATTATCCGTAAATCGTTGTGGACATTCTTTGCGCTCCTGCGGTTGAAACCGCAGGCTATGTTTTTCTGCAAATGTTTTTCAAATATAGCCCGTGGTTTCAACCACGGGAAACATATCGTTGCGTCAAGCGATCATTTATCCCCTAACCCATGCAATTTTACAAATTCATCAAATTCATCTTCTCCACTTTTTTTAAGATGATGTTGTTTTTGATTTTTAATATAATTGTAACAGCATTTAACTGAGATTCGCTGACAGAAAAAGCACCAAACCCAGTTTGCCATGCAAATTTTTCAAGGATAAATTCTCCTCTATTCATAAAATGAGAAGAACTTCCTTTTACTTGCTTTACAATATCTGCGATAGTTTTTTGTGGATTTTGTAAAAATAAAACATGTACATGGTCTGGCATTCCATTAATGATTCTAACTGGACATCCAAGTTCTGTTAATTCTTGCCAAATGCAATCATAAAGAGTTTTCTCAATTGAAAAATCAATCAGATCCTTACGGTTTTTGGTAGCCCAAATTACATGAATCCATAATTTGGTAAACGATTGTGACATAATTAAATTAACATAAAAATTTTGCTAATTTACAATTTTATACAATTTATCTGACAAACGAATACGAAATGGAACCTCAAAAGTAACCTTATCACCAACTTTCGCAGATTGAGTTTCTGCGCCGTTAACAATGATTTTATCTAAAACCAATTCCTGATCTCCAGTAGTAGGACCAGAAATAAGGATTTTATCACCTCTATTTAGTTCTTGATTTTCTATAGTGAATTGTCCAACTTGCGCTTTCACATAATAATGTTCAGCTTTTCCAAGAAGTACTTTTTTTACTTTTACTTTCTGACGGATATCAGCTGGTTTTTGCGCCGTTGCCAATGCAGTCTCTGGCAATTCTCCTGAATGTTTGAATTTCAAGTTTTCAGATTTACCTTTTCTGAATACTTTGTTTCCAACTTGTTTTCCAGTTCTTAAACGAACTTGATCAACCAAAGGCATGTGGATAATTTCTAGACATTCTGTTGAACAGCAGTTTTCCATTGCCGCTTTACATTCATCACACTGAATAAATAGTAAATGACAACCGTCATTTTCACAATTTGTGTGGTTATCACAAGGTTTTCCGCATTGGTGACATTGCGAAATAATATCATCTGTAATTCTTTCGCCTAGACGATTATCAAACACGAAGTTTTTACCAATGAATTTACTTTCTAAACCTTCTTCTTTCAATTGTTTAGCGTAATTAATGATTCCGCCTTCTAATTGATAAACGTTTTTGAAGCCTTGGTGTTTAAAGTAAGCACTTGCTTTTTCGCAACGAATACCTCCAGTACAATACATTACTAGATTTTTATCGTCTTTGTGATCTTTAAGCTGATCGTTGATAATTGGCAAACTCTCTCTAAAAGTTTCCACATCTGGTGTGATTGCGTTTTTAAAATGCCCTACTTCACTTTCGTAATGATTTCTAAAATCAACCACAATCGTGTTCGGATCATCTAAAATCTCATTGAATTCTTTGGCTTTCAAGTGAACGCCTATATTGGTAACATCAAAAGTGTCGTCGTTTAAACCGTCTGCAACAATTTTGTGACGCACTTTGATTGTCAATTTCAAAAACGAATGGTCATCGTGTTCTACAGCTTCATTCAAACGAATGCCTTTCATGAAATCATAAACTTCAAGAGTGGTTCTAAAAGCCTCCAAATTTTCGGCAGGAATACTCATTTGAGCATTTATTCCTTCATGGGCAACATAAATTCGGCCTAATGCGTCAAGGGCATTCCAGGCTACGAATAAGTCGTTACGAAATTTTTGTGGATCTTGAATTTTGGCATACGCATAGAAAGACAACGTTAGTCGTTGTTTACCTGCATCATCGATCATGATGGCTCTTTCTTCTGCGCTCAAAGTGTTATACAGTTGCATGCTATAAACAGTTTTAAGTTAAGAATATATGTTTTTTTAGATTTTTCTCTAAATCTGCGGCAAATTTAGGGTTTATTTTGAGATTAAAAATGATCTTGACCTAATTATCTGATTTTTTTAACAGCTTACGAAATCAAAAACCCTCTATTTCAACAGATCTGAATAATTAATTATTGCCTATTCTTCTAGCAATGCTTTCTTAACCTCATTAAGTTCAGCAATTTTTTCTACACTTACTTTAGGATATTCCAAATCCATTTCGTCTAACGCATGAATTATTGCAGAAGCAATTGCAATTCGAGCATACGATTTATCATCAGCAGGAATTACATACCAAGGTGATTTTTTGGTAGATGTGTTTTTAATTAATTCTTCATATGCATGCATATAATCATTCCAATAGCCTCTTTCTTTGGCATCGGCTGCACTAAATTTCCAGTTTTTATCAGGATTGTCAACCCTTTCAATAAATCTTCTTTTTTGCTCTTCTTTCGAAACATTTAGAAAAAATTTAATGACCACCGTTCCGTTTCTATTGAGGTACTTTTCAAAATTTCGAATATCTTCAAAACGATTCTCCCAAATGTTCGCGTTTATCAATTTTTCAGGGATTTTTTGGCCTTTTAATATCTGTTCATGAACGCGGACTACTAAAACTTCTTCATAATACGAACGGTTAAAAATTCCTATTCTGCCTCTTTCAGGGAGATGTTTTTGACAGCGCCATAAATAATCATGATCTAATTCTTCTGAGCTTGGCCCTTTAAAAGAAGAAACCTGACAGCCTTGCGGATTTATTCCTGACATTACATGTTTGATTGCACCGTCTTTTCCAGCAGCATCCATCGCTTGAAAAATAATAAGAACCGACCATTTATCTTGTGCGTACAAAATATCCTGCATGGCTGCAAGTGCTTTGACTCCCATTCTTAATGTTTTTCGAACCGAGATATTGTCATCTTCTATAGAATAAGAAGTTGGTTTATCCCTTAAAGTGAAGTTCTTATTATCACCTACACAATATTGCTCAGAAAATTTCTTTGCCCGATGTAATAATTCTTTTTTAGTTAATTTTTTTAAATCATTATCATCCTCTTCTCTCTTTTTGTGTTTTTTCTTATTATTCTTTGACATGATTACAAAAGTTTTTGAATTATTATTACTTGTTCATTGAATAATCTATTCTTACAAAAATGCCGTTTGTCGGCAATAAATGCCGTTTCATCCGACTTTCCATTACCAACTGATAAACAGATAGATGTAATTTTAACTAAAATTAACAAAATTCGCACAATATTTAACCACCTAAACAAAAAAACGCTAACTTAGCTAATGCACTTTACTGGTTTTTAATTAGTTGTATTTAATGAATTTTATCTAAAAGAATTTAACAATGAACAAAATCTACTCCTCAGCAATCTTACTAAGTCTTTTGATGCTTTCTTGCAAAAAAGAAACACCACCAAGTCCTAAGCCACTTGAAATACCAATTGTTCAGGTTCTACAGCAAGATGTAAAACTGGAATCAGAATTTACAGGCCAAACTTATGGACAATCTGACATTCAAATTAACCCACGGGTGGATGGTGTTATCCAAAGTCTTAATTTCAAAGAAGGTGGTTTAGTCACCAAAGGACAGTTATTATATACTATTGATCCTCTTCCATTTCAGACTAAAGTAAGTGAAGCAGAAGGAAAATTGGCTGAAATGCAGGCCAGATTAGCTAAAACCAAATCTGATTACGAGATGATGGAACCATTGGCCAAAATGAATGCCATCAGTCAAAGAGAGTTTATAGGAGCCAAAGCAGCTTATAATGCTTCCAAAGCATCAATTGATGCAGCATCTGCCAATGTGAAAAATGCAAAAATAGAATTGAGTTATTCTAATATTACAGCACCAATTTCCGGATTAATTGGAATATCAAAAGTTAGAGTTGGTGATTATGTTCGCCCAGGCCCAGCTTCTGTTTTAAATACAGTTTCTGATTTAGGTGATGTTAGAGTTCGATTTACTATGAGCGAACAAGAATTTCTTCGAATTTTCAGAGAAATGTCACAGAAAAATTCGCAACTAAGAGGAGAAGCAAAATCAATTTCTATTTTACTATCAGATGGTACACCATATCCTGAAACAGGAAAAATAAGTTTTGCAGACAGACAAATTGATCCCGCGACAGGCGCTGTAACTTTTGAAGCCGCATTTGCAAATCCACAGCAGTTGATTCGTCCAGGGCAATATGTAAAAATTCATGTTGTTACTGATATTTATAAAAATGCATTAATTATACCTCAACGTTCTGTTATTGAAATGCAAGGAATTACTCAAGTTTATGTTTTGGGCGCAAACAATAAGGTTGAAATGAAAGAAGTAAAACTGGGTCCAGCATTCAAAGACTCCTATATCGTTATTGATGGATTAGCAGCCAATGACAAAATTGCGCTCGGAGGAACCTCACAATTAAAAAGTGGCAATGTTGTAACGCCTCAAATTAAAGAATGGACTCCAGGAAAAGCAATTAATTAATTCTGTACTAACTAAATAATTTAGAAACATCATTATGGGAGAATTTTTTGTTAGACGACCAATTGTTGCCATGGTAATCAGTATTATTATTATTATACTCGGATTACTGGCTTTACAGAAAACACCTGTAGCTCAATATCCAGATATTGTTCCGCCTTTAGTAAAAATTACTACTTCTTTTACAGGAGCAAATGCCATAAATGTAGAACAGGCTGTTGCTACACCAATCGAACAGAAAGTAAATGGTGTAGAAAACATGCTATACATGAAATCCATCAATACTTCTGACGGAGCACTTACTGTCGAAGTAACTTTTGATGTTGGTACAGATTTGGATAATGCCAACATGCTTACCCAAAATAAGGAAAAGCAGGCCGAACCATTTTTACCTCAGAGTGTTAAACAACAGGGGGTTTCTATTAAAAAATCACTATCCTTTCCGATGATGATTTTTACCATAACATCATCAGATCCTAAATATGATGGCGTATTTTTAAACAACTATGCATATATCAACGTTATTGACGCTCTTGCCAGAATTAAAGGTGTTGGAGACTGTATCCTATTTGCTGGAAGCGAATATTCAATGAGAATTTGGCTTCAGCCAGGAAAAATGAGCAGTTTGGGAATTACAGTTGACGAGGTTAAAAAAGCACTAAACGATCAGAATATGATCACGCCTGGGGGAAAATTTGGTGCAGAGCCTGCTCCTCTTGGTACTGATTTTACTTATAGTGTAACCCTTCAGGATCGACTTGTAACTCAAAAACAATTCTCAGAAATTATAGTAAAAAGCAAAGAAGACGGAGCAAAAGTACTTCTTAGCGATATAGCCAGAATTGAACTTGGCACCGAAAATTACAGTTCAACTGCCCGAAGAAATGGAAAACCTAGTGCTGCAATCGGAATATTCCAAATGCCGGGAAGTAATGCTTTAGATGTTGCCGCAAAAGCGAAGGAAGCTATGGAGGAAATATCCAAAAGATTCCCTGAAAATATTGAATATCAAGTTTCTTTAGATACAACAACAGCAATTACTGCTGGGGTTGAAGATATTATTCACACGCTTTTTGAAGCTATCTTATTAGTGATACTTGTGGTATTTATCTTCCTTCAAAACTGGCGAGCTACACTTATTCCATTGATTACCGTTCCAGTATCATTAATTGGTACTATTGCCGTTTTTCCAATGCTAGGATTT
This sequence comes from Flavobacterium tyrosinilyticum, assembly GCF_023656565.1. Taxonomy (GTDB): domain Bacteria; phylum Bacteroidota; class Bacteroidia; order Flavobacteriales; family Flavobacteriaceae; genus Flavobacterium; species Flavobacterium tyrosinilyticum. The sequence goes on along the minus strand of NZ_JAMOKG010000001.1, from coordinate 1,297,921 downwards.
TCAATCAATACACTTTCGCTTCTAGGATTGGTATTGGCAATTGGTATTGTGGTCGACGATGCTATTGTGGTTGTAGAAGCTGTTGTACATCATATAGAACATGGTAAAACGCCAAAGGAAGCAACTATTCAAGCCATGCGGGAAGTATCTGGACCAGTAATCGCTATTGCCTTAATTTTGATTGCAGTATTCGTTCCCGTAGCAATGACTCCCGGAATTACTGGTCGTTTTTACCAGCAATTTGCCATAACCATTGCCGTCTCGGTCGCATTCTCTGCGTTTAGTGCCTTATCACTAAGTCCGGCGCTCTGTGCAATGCTCTTAAAACCAACTAAACCTGTAGAAGAACAAACAGGTTGGCTCGCTAAATTTTTTGCTGGTTTTAATAGAATCTTCGAAAATGTTACAGGCAGATATATTAATGGGGCAACATTCTTTGCAAAAAAATCTTTACGAATTATTATTTTATTAGTCGTCGTTTTAGGTGCTGTTGTTTTATTAGGAAAGAAAGTGCCTTTGGGCTTTATTCCTGAAGAAGATCAGGGCTATATATTGGTAAATATAAGCACTCCTCCTGCTTCATCTTTACAGCGAACTGATGAAGTAACAAGAAAGATAGAATCTATTTTATCAAAAGAAGAAACACTCGATTGTTATACAACAATTAACGGGTACAGTTTACTAACAAGTTCCTATTTACCAGCAAATGGTTTTATATTTATAGCATTAAAACCTTGGGAAGAAAGAACACATACGGCAAAACAAATAGCAGATAAACTCAATGCCCAGTTTGCGACAAAAATTACCAATGCTACAGTGATGGCTTTTGGTCCACCAGCAATTCAAGGATTAGGAGCATCTGCAGGATTCAGTATGATGTTGCAGGACAGGGGTGGAAATACACCTCAATATCTGGCACAACAAACTCAGGCTTTTATAGCTGAAGCTCAAAAACGTCCTGAAATAAAAAGAATTTACACCACTTATAACGCAGGAACTCCTCAAATCAAATTAGAAATTGACAACGACAAAGCAATGAAATTAGGCGTGCCTGTTTCAAAAGTCACCGAAGTATTAGGTACTTTTTTAGGAGGAACTTATGTAAATGATTTCAACCGTTTTGGTCGCCAATACAAAGTTTATTTGCAGGGCGAAGCTGTTGATCGTGTTAAACCAGAAAATCTAAATTTAATTTATGTAAAAAATGACAAAGGTGATATGTTACCAATATCTACTTTAGTTACGGCTACAAAAGTATCTGGGCCTGACTTTACCAATCGTCTTAATCTATTTAGATCTGCAGAAATTGGAGGCGCTCCAAACGATGGTTATAGTAGCGCGCAAGCATTAGATGCCTTAGAAGAAGTTGCAAAAACAACACTACCATCGGATATGAGTTATGATTATATTAACTTATCTTATCAGGAGAAACATTCTCCTGGGGGAGGTACAGTATTTGCTATGGCATTAGTCTTTGTGTTTTTAATTCTGGCCGCACAATACGAAAGCTGGAAATTACCTTTTAGTGTACTTTTAGGAGCTCCATTCGCTGTATTTGGAGCATTTTTAGGATTATTTTTGGCAAGATTTGCAAGTGATGCTTATGTCAATAACGTTTTTGCGCAAATTGGGCTCGTTTTGCTTATCGGACTCGTTGCAAAAAATGCTATCCTTATTGTCGAGTTTGCCAAAGAAGAATATGAGAAAGGAAAACCTCTTTACGAATCTGCAATGGTTGCGGCGAGACTTCGTTTTCGACCAATCCTGATGACTGCCTTTGCTTTCATCCTTGGAGTAGTTCCGTTACTGACCGCTACAGGTGCGGGTTCACAAGCTCGTATTGTAATGGGAATGGCCGTGTTTAGCGGCATGTTGATCGCCACCGTTTTGGGTGTGTTAATTGTACCAGGTCTATTTGTTATGATTGAAAAAATTGGACATAAGAAAGAAGAAACAATCACAACAGGAGAAAACAATGTAGAATCAAATACTACAGACCATGAGTAAGAAATATAAGATAATCGTTATTGTATTGGTTCTTTCCTTATTTCCTGTAGGATGTATGGTCGGACCAAAATATAAAAAACCTGAGCAGTTAAAATCAGATTCTTATAGAAACGAAAGAAATTTAGACAGTGTCGCTTCGGTAACCAATTTAAAATGGTTTGATCTGTTTAATGATGATGTTTTAAAAGGTCTTATACAAAAAGGTCTTGAGAATAATTACGATTTAAAAATTGCGGTTTCGAGAATTGAGCAGTTTCGTGCTGAATTGGGTTATACTAAAGCCGATTTATTTCCGTCTTTTCAATATGGAACTACTATAAACAGCAACAAGAAATATATTACTCCATCTACAGCCGGTGCTAGCATGTCTTGGGAACTTGATTTCTGGGGAAAATATCGTCATGAAAACAATGCTGTTAAAAATGAACTTCTTGCCACAGAGGAAGCTCGTAAAGTAATATTGTCTGATATTGTTGCCAATATTGCAATAGCGTACTTTCAGATGCGAAATTTTGATGATCAGCTGGAAATAACCAAACATACCCTTGAAACAAGAGAGAAGTACTATCAGATTATAACCGAAAGATTCGAAAAAGGCTACATCTCTGAAGTAGACAAAGTGCAGATTGAACAGCAGGTTGCCATTGCCGAAGCTGCAATTCCTAACATTGAAAGACAAATAACCTATCAAGAAAATGCAATTGCGTTGCTTACCGGTCAGCTTCCTTCTGAAATTCCTAGAGGGAAAAGCAATACCGAGTTGCAAATCGTCAGTAAAATTCCATTGTCAATTCCGTCTGCCTTATTAGAAAACAGACCCGATGTCAAAGCAGCCGAATTAAGATATGCAGCAGCAAACGAAAGAATTGGCGTAGCTCAAGCCATGCGTTTTCCGTCTATTAATCTTGCGGCCATTGCAGGATTTGCCAGTGCCGATTTGAGCAATCTGTTTCTAGGAAGTTCGTATATGCAAAATGCTTCTGGTGGAATTGCAGGACCAATATTTGCCTTCGGAAAAAACAAAAGAAGAGTTGAAATAAACAGACAACAAGCAGAACAGTTTAAGTTTCTTTATCAACAAACCTATATCGGTGCCGTTTCTGAAGTAGAACAATCGATACAAAATGTTAGAACTTATCAAGAAGAATGGAAAGCCCGCAACAGACAAGTTCAGGCAGCTTTAATAAACTTTAAACTATCTCGCGAAAGATATGACAGCGGTTACGTTTCTTACTTAGAAGTTTTAGATGTAGAAACCAATCTTTTCAACGCACAGTTAAGTCTAGCACAATTATCTGAAAGACAATTAAGCTCCATGGTTGAATTGTACAAAGCACTTGGAGGAGGGTGGAATCTCTAAGTTGCTAAGATTCTGAGATACTAAGATTCTAAGTTTTTTGAAGCGAGACGTATAAAAAAACAAAAAGCACTATTAAAATAGTGCTTTTTAGTTTTAAATCATTGTCACTTTAATCCTAAAATTAGTATCTCAGAATCTTAGCAACTTAGTATCTTAAAATTAACAAAACTCGTTAAACGCATCTTGCAAATTCTCAGCAATTAATTCAGCTGGACGTCCTTCGATGTGGTGACGCTCTAACATGTGAACCAATTCTCCGTTTTTGAACAAAGCCATAGATGGCGAAGATGGAGGAAATGGAAACATATGTTGTCTTGCAGCATCAACAGCTTCTTTGTCAACACCTGCAAAAACAGTAATTAAATGATCTGGTTTTTTAGCATTATCCAAACTCATTTTTGCTCCCGGACGTGCATTTCTTGCAGCACACCCGCAAACAGAGTTTACAACAACTAAAGTGGTACCTTCAGCTTTGATAGCATTCTCAACAGCTTCAGCACTATGTAAATCTTGAAAACCAGCTGCTGTTAATTCAGCTTCCATTGGTTTTACCATATCTAGTGGATACATATTCTTTTGTTTTAAATTGTACTTTTTGAACTGCAAAGTTACAAAGTTTACTCGCAACTAGTTAATTTGAAGTATAAAGTTTTGTTATAGTTTAATATTAAATTTTATATAGTATGTGTTCGCCCTCTTTACTCCAATTTTCGGCAATCCCTTCGGTTTCCTCTTTTGGCTTTTTATGCGGAAACTGATAATTATATTTCTTCAAATGACTATTCCTTCCTCTTACTTTATGCTTCGTAGTTAAAACTGTTTCTTTATTTTCTTCAGAAATTTCAATTGTCGAAAGATAACTGCTGCAATATTTTTTTAGGGCATTAATATTATCTACTCCAACAGAATAAATGGTCTTCTTGCCTTCATATTGTATCTGAACCAGATTTGCCTTTTTTAGCTCTAACAAATGCTTGGATATCGTGGATTGTGCCAATGGAATTAATTCAACTATTTCACCACAAGTCCTTTGATCTCTTTTCCAAAGAAGAGTCATAATCTGAACTCTTGTCGGATGCCCGAGGGCTTTACAAATTTCAGCTATTGCTTCCGTTTCTTCATCAAATTTTAGAGGCTTGGCCATTCTTATTAATTTACAAATTCTTTTATCGTTAATTGTCTATCATAACAGACATATTATGTCTTTAGACAATGAACAAATCTAGATAGAATGTAAATCTATAATTACCCTTGAAAGTTTTTACAATAAAACAATAAGACATTTTATTCTCACCAGCTTCTATTTATCCATAATAAAAACCACATTCTTGGGGCTATCAACTATTTTTTACGATTATAAAATACTACTTACCAAATTTCTTTTGATACGGATACATCTCATAAATAGTATTGTCTTCGTTTATCGAAAATCCTTTTGAGGCATCTTCTCTTGCTATGCCAACCAATGCGATAACTTCATCTCGAGATTTACCTTGCTTGAGCCAGCAAATCGCTTTAAAATATTTAGCATCTGAGAATTCTGGATATATTTTTAATGCTTTATCAAAAATAGCAATTGCTTCATCCCATTTTTTAAGTTCATACTTTGCAATTCCTTGATAGAAGTAAGCTGTAGGATGTTCTAATTGCTGTCTGTTTTTGTAAATATCGTTCACATAATCATCCAAAAGCTTTTCTGCTTTTTCGTATTCATTTAACTGAAGATAACATAGCGCTTTATAAAAATTAAAAGAATGGTCCATAACATAGCTATTTCCGTATAATTTTATAGCTTCATCAAAATCAACAATGGCCGCTTTGTAATCATGTGAAAAAATGCATTTCATAAAAGCGCGATAAGAAAGCCAGCGTTCTTTATCATAGAAAACTGCTTTATCTAAATATGGCATTCCAACTTCATACTTTTTACATTTAAAATACGGCATTGCTTTCTGTTGCCATAAATAGGCAATTGTACTGTCTTTTTTCAAGCCCTCGTTAATACAATTTTGCCATTCAGACATTTCAAAAACATAATTATGCTTATAAGCACAACTGTCGAGATATTGAGTAACAATCTCATCTTGCGCTTTGTTTTTAGACACTTGTCCAAACGATAAAAGAGTAAAAAATAAACTGAATCCTAGAATAATGTTTTTCAATGGTTACGTTTAGTTAGATTTATTTGAAAGAAAAATCACTCTAAATAACGCTTTAATAAATGGGATTTTTGGACACTTTAAAATAACTTTAACATCTTCAGAAAAACTTGTTTCTTCATCTAAAAATTTGAAAATCAGTTTTGGGTTTCCTTTTCGAAATAAGGAAGAGAAGATAGAACTTCCCAGTTCGTTATGACGATAGAGAATATCCAAAAGCAATAAATCGTAAAACCAAAACTTAGACTTTTTATGAAAGCTTTTCATTTCGAAATCTTTCTCTTGAATAAACTCCACCAAATCTGAAGATTTTTTATCTGCGTTTTTAAAAGTATAACCTGTACTGGCTTTTGTCCAGCCGCCAGCTGTGCCAATATTCAAAACCCGTTTGGTGTTTTTATTCCAAAAAGGATAGCAAGTCATTGGAATACTTCCCTCCTCTTTTTCGAGAATTTCGTAGTTTTCTGTTCCTAATTTTTTCAGATAAAGTTCAATTGCTTTTTCGTATTCTTCTTTCGGAAGGAGTTTTTCCGAAAATAAAGTATATTCAACCAAAGCCTCTGTTTTTGAAGTTGGCAAAACATACATAAATCTCGTATTTCCTTTTTGTTCAATAGAAAAATCCATGAAAGTGACTTCCTCTGCATTGAAAACTTCCTTTTTCGTTTTCACAAACCAACCCACAAAATGCTGTTGTAAAACGGGATATTTGTTTTGCCTTTCGGCGAAAGCCTTAGTATAAATGCTATTGAAAAGATAATTGCCAGTATATCGATTCTCTTCTGTTCCAACAAAAACGTGCGTTTCCAATTCGTTGATATCGGTCACTTTTTCGTTTAAAAAAGTAATATTGGATTGTTTTGAAATGGTTTTAAAAACAAAATCATAAAAATCTAAACCCTTAATTTTATTATATGAATAGGGTTTGAGATCCATATCACGTTTGAAATTTTCATTGGCAAATAAGGCCGAATACCATTTTTTTGAAATAACCGAATTCCAAACACTTTCTTCTTTCTCCCAAAAACACCAGGTTCTGTCATTGATTTTCTTCGAATTCTTATCGAGCAATAAAATTGACTTATCGGAGAATTTTCCAGACAAAACCATTTTATAAACCGTCATCAAAGATGCTAGTCCAGTTCCTGTAAAAATGTAGTCGAAATGTGGGATTTGTGAAGAATTCATTCTCAAAAATAAGAAAATTTACTTTTCCAGATTTTCTAATAGCACTTTAAAATCTTTTAGTGCCATATAATTGTTGTATTGAAAGATAATTTCATTCTTATCGTTCAAAACACATAAAATAGGATACGCTATTTGGTTGTTTATCGTTCCAAGCTCTAATGCCAATTCATGAACACCAACATTATTACCCGAAGGTTGAAATTTAAAATTGTGATTATTAAATCTAACATCTCGTTTTTCCTCTGCATTGAAATCAATAAAATAGAAATCGGAGTTTAGTTTTTCTATTATCTCTTGATTCTTGAAAGTTGTCGCTTTCATTCTTTGGCAAAACTGACACCAATCGGTATGGATGAAAACAATGATTTTTCGTTTCTGAATTTGTTGCAAGCTATCTATTTCTTCAAAAGTTCTGCTTTTTAATTGGCAGAATCCTGTTGAAGTTATCCCGAAGAAGAAAATAAATAGAAACAGTTTTTTCATTTTTTTGTTTTTTTAGCCACAGATTAAAATGATTAAAAAAGATTTTTATTCTCTAAGCTTTTTGATTAATTTTTGTCCCCTGAACGAAGTCGAAAGGCGTTCCAATTAGACGTGGGCTTCGACTTCGCTCAGCTTGACAAAAAGTATAATCCTCTTAATCTGTGTAATCTGTGGCCTATAAATTTACCTAAAAGTATATCGCAATCCCAAAAATCCGCGAATAGTTTGGTTCTGTCCGTAAACATAAGTCGTATCAAATGTCAAACCGTATGGATTATCTGGTGTTACTAATGCTTTTCCTGCCGAATCATATTGCACATTTTTATCGAAAGGATCATTCGTTCTTGAAATCAAAAACGGATTATTTTGTTTTGGTGTAAAGTTCAGCAAGTTTTTAATTCCTCCATAAACTTCAAAATCTTTCCATCCTGAATACGTAAACTGAATGTTCTGAATGCTATACCAAGGCGAATTTGGACTTCTTGGGTCGGTTTCGCTCAACAAAGGCAATTTCATCGGACTGTAAACATTTCCCGTATAATCCATGGATAAATTCCAAGGTTGAATTTTGTATGAAACACTCCAAGTTCCAGTGAAATTCTCAGTCAAAAAAGGCCTTTCCGAAATGCCGTTTTCGACATTTTTGTTGTCTAAAACCGTTGCTCCAACAATAAATTTTAATCCAGAAGGAAAATTAAGATCGACATTTGTACTGATTCCTTGGCTTATCGCATAACCATCAATATTGTCGTAGATAATTTCGTTTGGATTGGTTTCGTAATCTGAAATAATCTTATTACTGAATCTCGTATAGAAAGCAGTCGTTTCAATTCCCATAAACGTTCCGTTTCCGAAATTGATTTTCTGAATATAATTCAAATTGACATTTACAGATTGTTCTGGTTTCAAATCATTTTTGATAATAACATCTCTTGAGCCCGTCAACGCCGCATGATCTTCGGTAAACAAATTCACAACTCTAAAACCCGTTCCAGCATTTAATCTAAAAATGGTGTTTTCGCTTGCCTTAAATCTGTAAGCAAATCTTGGTGTAAAAATAGAGCCATGAATGGAGTTATAATCGTAACGCATTCCTAACAAAACCTGACTTTTTGGAGAAAAGGTAATTTCGTCTTGAACAAAAATTCCTGGAAGCCAAGTATTTTCAGCCTCTTTGGTTGCAGTCGTGTTATCGTCATAATAGGTATATCGGCTTGCGATTCCTGCTAATAAATCGTTTCGACCAATTTTTTTATCCCAAGTCAGCTGTAAAAATCCAATTTTCTGATTGGCAATATAAGATGTTGTCCCGTAACGGCTGTCCTGATAATGAACATTTCCAGAGAAGGAAAGCATCAATTTTTCTTCAAACGGCAATTGGTAACTTCCAATTAATTCAGCTCTTTTGGTGTAAATGCTTTCGCCGTAAATTTCATCGCCACCACGGTATTTTTTCTCCCAACGAATATCTCCGCCCCAACGATCTTCGTACATTCCGCGCGCTGCAATGGTAAATAATCGGTTATGATTTCGTTTAAAACTCCATTTATTAAAAACCGAAATACGTTCAGAAAGCGTAACATCGGTAAAATTATCTTTGTCTTTATCTATAACTTGATCGTAGTTGAAGTAATTAATTCCGATAAGCGAAGTTGCTTTTTTTCCAACATTAAATTTCGTTCCTAAATCGAGATTGCTTTCAAAATAAGAAGTTGTAAAATAATCAGCAGAAAAAGTTGGTGCATTCGTTGGATTTTTAGTGATAATATTAATCAAACCTCCAACCGCTTCGCTTCCGTAAAGAGAAGAAGCTGGACCTTTTACGATCTCGATTCGTTCCACCAAAGAATTCGGAATTCCAGACAAACCGTAAACTGTCGAAAGGCTGCTTACAATTGGCATTCCGTCTATCATAACCAAAGTGTACGGACCTTCCAATCCGTTTATATGAATGTCGCCTGTGTTACAAACGCCACAATTGAGTTGCGGGCGGACACCATTTATGTTCTGAAGCGCATCGTAAATACTAGGGGTTGGGTTTTTCTTGAAGAAAGTTGGCGAATATACCTCAACAGGAACGGCACTTTCTAATCGTTTTACAGGTTTTAAAGTTCCTGAAACTACCACTTCGTTCAATTCATTTTGATCTTCTTCTAATTCAAAATCCAAATTCAGATTTTCATTTTCTAAAACTGAAATTCTTTGCGTTATGGGTTTGAATCCTGTTGAGGTTACATTTATTTTATATGTCCCGCTAGGAATATTTTCTAATTTATAAAGTCCTAAAGAATCGGTTTGTGTTCTAAAGTTTGTATTTAATAAACGAATGGTAATTTCCTGACCAATAGGAATTATACTTTCTACTTTTCCAGAAATATTCTGAGAGAAAATGCTTTGTGTTGAAATTATTAATATTGTCAAAAATAAATATTTCATTGTTGTAAAATTAAATTTAGACAAAACTAAAAATTAAATTCGACAAACATTCATTCTTAAAACAAAAATTTCAAACTGATTGAGTTCAATCTGTTACATTTCCATTTTTAAGAATCGTAATTAATTTTATTTAATCTCGCAAAGACGCAGAGTCGCCAAGTTCTATAAAAAAAAGCTTTGCGACTCTGCGTCTTTGCGAGATAATTTTGCACATGTATTAAAAATCTTCGTCAATAAGTTCTTTATTAATTACCGCGCCAGCAAAAGAACCTGTAGAAACCGCAATGGCTACAGATCGCATTTGTGTTGTGCAATCTCCGCTAGCAAAAATTCCAGCAATATTTGTTTTCTGCATGCCATCTACTTTTAACAAACCTTGTTCGTTACTATCGCATCCCAAAGTTTCAGGAATTGGACAATGCTGTTCAAAAGGCGGCCTAGCATAAATAGCTTTTACCTCCACTTTTTCTCCGTTTTTAAAAATGATCCTTTTAATATAACCCTCATTATGCTCAAAAGAATCTATTTCTTCTTCGAAAATCTGAACACCATGATTTTTAAGAATTTGTGTTTGTTCTAAACTCAATTCCGATTTTCCGTTGGTGCATAATCTCAAGTCTTTTGTCCAATTGGAGATTAATTTAGCAAATTCAAATCCCATTTCTCCATTGGCTATAATCGCAGTTTTCTTGTTTTTAACTTCATAGCCGTGACAATACGGACAATGTAAAACCGAAATTCCCCAACAAGCTGCAAAACCTTCAATTTCAGGAAGCAGATCCTTAACTCCCGTCGCAAACAATACTTTTCTTGCTGTAAAGATTTCTCCAGATTCGGTTGTAATCTCGAAACCGCCTTCTGTTTTAAGTGCTTTTATCGCAAGTCCATTGTAAAATTGAACAGTTTTATAAATGTCGACTTGTAATTTGGCTTTCGCCGAAATAACTGCTGGCTTCTCGCCATCTTGAGTAATAAAATTATGAGAATGCGGTGTCTGTCTGTTGCAAGGCAAACCGCTGTCGATAACCAAAACCTGACGTAATGAACGTCCTAAACTCATTGCGGCAGATAATCCGCTGTAACTGCCACCAATGATAATCACTTCAAAATGCTTCTGTTCCATATTTCTATTTTTAATGATTTTGTTTTCTGTGTAATTTGTAATTGATTAAATGCCCGATGATCATTCCAATTCCTCCAAAATAAATCAGATCAAGATGAATTTCGAAAAAGAGTTCTGTCAAAATACTAATCCAAATCAACGCCATTGAAACAACCAAAATTGACGATACCAACAGAGCTGATTTTTTTATAATTTTGAGAATTGCAAATAATCCTATCGAAGCAAATAGCAAATCTATAATTGGGTTGTGACTCAATCCTAAAGGAAGAATCGTTAAAAGAGGAAAAATCAAACAATGCACCAGACAAATGGTCGCGCTCGAAATTCCTAAAATATCGTAAAAGGATGTGCTTATTTTCTTCATTATGTGTACTTTTGCTTAATGCAATTTTGTTGCAAATATATACAATTTTATCAATTGCAACATTGTTGCGTTTAAATTTTAATTTCGTAAAAAATGAAGACTACACGTAATACCGCAGCAAAGACGGCTGTTTTAGAGGTGTTTGAGAAATCTAAAACGGCTCTTTCGCATACCGAAATTCAGAAACAATTAAATGATTTATGCGATCGCGTTACCATTTACAGAATTTTGGATCGTTTGATTAATGAAGATGTAATTCATAAAATTTCGAATTTGGATGGAACGGTAAAGTATGCCAAATGCAATCATTCGCATCAGCGTGTACACATTCATAACCATGCTCACTTTAGTTGCGAGAATTGTCATGAGATTACTTGCCTTGAGACTGTAAAGCCGAGTTACATTATGCCGCACAATTATAAAGTAAACGAAATCAATTTTACGTTATCAGGATTATGTCCGAATTGTTTAAATTCTAACATTTAACTTTTAGACTCGTCTAAAAATATTGTTTCGCGAATATAATTTTTCTCTATATTTGTGAAAACAATACTTTTACAATGACCAAATCTTTAGAAGAAGTCCACGAATCGGTTTCTACAGAAAACAAAAAAAAAGGTTTTAGAAAAATTTTAGCCTTCTTAGGCCCTGCATATTTAGTAAGTGTTGGCTACATGGATCCAGGAAACTGGGCGACTGACATTGCCGGCGGAAGCCAATTCGGATACACTTTGGTTTGGGTTTTATTAATGAGCAATTTAATGGCGTTGCTTTTACAGAGCTTAAGTGCGCGCCTCGGAATTGTAACACAGCGCGACCTCGCACAAGCCTCTCGAGAAACCTATTCCAAATACATCAATTACATTTTATATTTTCTTGCTGAAATTGCCATTGCAGCCTGCGATCTGGCAGAAGTGCTTGGAATGGCAATCGGAATTAATCTGCTTTTCGGAATTCCATTACTTGAAGCCGTTCTAATTACCGTTTTAGACACTTTTTTACTGCTTTTCCTGATTAATAAAGGAATTCGCAAGATGGAAGCCTTCATTATCGCTTTGGTTGCCATAATTGGATTTTCTTTTATTTTCGAAATGATTTTTGCAGAACCAGAAATGGGCAAAGTTTTACAAGGACTAATTCCCTCCATTCCAAATTCAGCTGCTTTATATATTGCAATCGGAATTATCGGTGCAACTGTAATGCCTCACAACCTTTACTTGCATTCGTCTTTAGTGCAAACAAGAAAATTTGATCGAACTCCTGCTGGAATCAAGCAAGCTTTAAAATATAACTTTATAGATTCTACTATCGCTTTAAATCTTGCTTTCTTTGTAAATGCAGCTATTTTAATTCTGGCAGCAGCCACTTTCCATAAAAACGGAATGTATGAAGTGGCTGAAATTCAAGACGCGCACAAATTTTTAGAACCACTACTGGGAACAAAATGGGCACCAGCTTTATTTGCTATTGCGCTAATTGCTGCCGGACAAAGTTCGACCGTAACAGGAACACTTGCAGGTCAAATCGTAATGGAAGGGTATCTGCATTTTAGAATTCAGCCTTGGGTACGAAGAATCATTACACGTTTAATCGCCATTATTCCTGCCGTAATCGTGATTTTGATTTATGGAGAAAGCGTGACCGGAAAACTGTTAATCCTTAGTCAGGTCATTTTGAGTTTGCAATTGGGTTTTGCTATTATTCCGCTTATCCATTTTGTGAGTGATAAATCGAAAATGAATGGTTTTCATATTTCTAGAACGACTCAGGTTGTTTCATGGATTATTGCGACGATCATTGTTTCTCTAAACGCGAAATTGGTTTATGACGAAATTACTTCGTGGTTAGCAAGCTCCAATCACCCAATGGTTCTTTGGTTTACGGTTGTTCCATTAGCTATCGCATTCTCCGTTTTATTGCTGTACATTGTTTTCAAACCATTTATTGCCAAATTCAAATCAAAAGCAATAAATCATTCACCGCACAATTTAAAATTGAAGTTTTCGCCAAGAGAAAGCCAAAGCATCAAAAACATTGCAGTCTCTGTAGATTTCTCACATGCCGATGAAGCTGCCTTAAACAAAGCCTTCGAATTGGGTGGCATTGACACAGAATATACCCTCATTCACATTGTAGAAACGGTCGGAGCCTTAATGTATGGCGTTCATGTTCACGATCACGAAACCACAATCGATGAGAAATTATTGCTGAAATACAAGGACATGCTTTCAGACAAAGGATTCAAGATCAAAACAGAACTTGGTTTTGGAAAACCAAACAAAATAATTCCGAAAATTATAAACGAAGGAAATTTTGACATTCTAGTCATGGGAACCCACGGCCACACTGGATTGAAAGATATTCTTTTTGGCACAACAGTAGACAAATTGAGACATAAAATTTCAATACCTTTGTTGATTGTTAAATAAAGTTTCTAAGATGCTAAGCTGCTAAGATTCTAAGGTTTTTATTAAAAAGCCTGAAAAGAAAACTTAGAACCTCAGCATCTTAGAAACTTAGAAGCTTAAAAAAATGACCTTTTCAGAAGAAAATTACCTTAAATCGATCTATCACTTGACAGCGGCATTAGAAACCGAAGTGAGCACAAATGCTATTGCGGAAATTATGGAAACGAAAGCTTCCTCTGTAACCGATATGCTTAAAAAACTGGCTGAGAAAGATTTAGTAAATTATAAAAAATACCAAGGGGTTTCTTTAACCGAAAACGGAAAACTGGCTGCTAAAATGATTGTGAGAAAACATCGTCTTTGGGAAGTGTTTTTGGTGGAAAAACTAAACTTTAGCTGGGATGAAGTCCACGATATTGCAGAACAGTTGGAACACATCAAATCGGAACAATTGATTAATCGTCTGGATGATTTTCTTGGAAATCCAACCGAAGATCCGCATGGAGATCCAATTCCAGACGCGAATGGAAGAATTATCAAAATCGAAAAACAGCTTTTATCAGAGCTTGAAGAGAATCAAACCGGAGTTTGTGTTGGCGTAAAAGATACTTCTTCAGAATTTTTAAAATATCTAGACAAACAAGGAATTGCTTTAGGGTCTAAAATCGAATTCCTTTCTAAAGAATCTTTCGATTTATCGGTTAAAATTAAAGTAAATGGTACCGAATTATCGATTTCAAATAAAATTGCTTCTAATTTGTTTGTGAAGCTGGTTTAATTCTTATTTCGCAGAGATTCACAAAGAAGTTTCACAGAGATACGCTAAGAGTTTGAACAAGGTTTTTTCTGTCAGGCTGAGCGAAGTCGAAGCACCGCAAAGCGATTCAGCAAACGTAGGCTTCCACTTCGCTCAGCCTGACAAATTAATTATTATTAAACAATTCCCTTTTCAATCATTTCCAGCATAACTGGCGAAGCATTTTTAAAAGTTGGTGCTTGTTCGATTATACTTCCAGCGTTCTTTTTATTTACTTTGAAAGTCACATCATCTTCAGTTGTAAATAAAAGTGCCGTCAAAAAAGGATTTTTAATGTGAGTGCCTAAAACTAGTAAGGCTTCATCTAAAGTATGAATGCTTTCTATTTCTTCTGTTTTATATCTAAAAGTCAGCGAAATTGAGAATGTATTATCTTCATTGAGAACCAATCGGAAATACACATTTTTGAGTTCTGTATCGCCCATGGTTTTTGCCAAAGTCAGTTTGGCGAAAGTTCCTTTTTGGATGCTTTCTTTAACTCGTTCACAAAAAAGGGCAAATATTGGTTCGTACATTTTTTTTTAAGTTGCTAAGGTTCTGAGATGCTAAGATTCTAAGTTTTCAAACTTTGTCTAGTGTTTTACCGCAAAGTTGCACAAAGACTTCGCAAAGTTACACAAAGATTTATATAATTTTTTTTCTTTGTGAATCTCTGCGAAGTCTTTGTGTAACTTTGTGAAATAACTTATTTTCCTGTAAATTCAGCTTTACGTTTTTCTAAGAATGCTGTGGTTCCTTCTTTAAAATCCTCGGTTCCAAAACATTCTCCAAATGATTTTATTTCCGTATCAAAACCATTTTTACCGTCTTTAAAGTTGGCATTAATCGCTTTGATTGCTTTTCCAATTGCAAATGGCGCATTTTTGATAATTTTCTGAGCGATTACGGTTGTAAATGACAACAGTTCTTCTTGAGGCACAACATGATTTACCAAACCGTAATCTTTTGCTTGTTCAGCAGTAATCATTGCAGCGGTCATAATCATTTCCATTGCACGGCCTTTTCCAACTAATTGCGGTAAACGCTGTGTTCCCCCATAACCAGGAATTAATCCTAAAGTTACTTCTGGAAGTCCCATTTTTGCATTATCCGAAGCAACTCTAAAATGACATGCCATTGCCAATTCTAATCCGCCACCAAGAGCAAAACCATTAACGGCTGCAATAACTGGCTTTTTAAGATTTTCGATGAAATCAAATAAAGACTCCTGTCCTTCTGCCGCTAATTGTGCGCCTTCAACAGTAGTATAATTTGCAAATTCCGAAATATCTGCTCCAGCAACAAAGGCTTTCTCTCCGCTTCCGGTTAAAATAATAACACGAACATCATCATTTTTAGATAATGATTGAATAGCATTACTCAGATCACTAATGGTTGCTTTGTTTAAAGCATTTAATTTAGTTGGTCTGTTAATAGTGATGGTAGCAACTTTTTCTACAATTGAAATTAAGATATTTTCGTAATCCATGACGCTATATTTTATGAGTTGGTGATAGGGAGAGAAACCGTAAATGTTGTTCCTTTTCCGTAAGTTGACTCAAAGGTAATTGTTCCTTTGTAATTTTCGATAATGTTTTTGATAATTCCGAGTCCAAGTCCCATACCGCTGGTTTTGGTAGTAAATTTTGGTTCGAAAATTCTTCCGATATCTTGTTTCTGAATACCGATTCCGTTGTCTTTTACAGCAATTTCAACATCGTTATTTCGCCTTTTTACCGAAACTACTATCGATTTCTGAAATTGACTTTCTGGAATAGCCTGAGTAGCATTTTTAACCAAGTTGGTAATTACGCGAATCAATTGCGTACGATCCATTTTGGAAATGATTTCTTCTTCTTCTTTTTCAAAAGAAATATAATCTTCGTTGAAGATATCCAAAGCCAATTCGACAACCTCAACTACATTCAGCGTTTCATTTTGCTGTGCTGGCATCGAAGCAAAGTTCGAAAATGCGGAAGCAACAGCTGTCATTGTATCTATCTGCTGAATTAAAGTTTCGGAGTAATCATTCATTTTTTGTTTTACATCTGGAGCCGCAGGATCGAATTTTCTTTGGAAACTCTGAACCGTCAAACGCATCGGTGTAAGCGGATTTTTAATTTCGTGCGCGACCTGTTTCGCCATTTCACGCCAAGCTTCTTCACGTTCGCTTTGCGCTAGTTTGATAGCACTGGTTTCCAGTTTGTCTACCATTCCGTTATAAGCTCTAATCAAGAAATTAACTTCTTTACTGTTGGCTTCCAAAACAATTTTTTCGTTTTTCTGATCCAGATTAGTCTCTTCTAGTCTCTCTGAAATCGTTTTTAATGATTTCGTGATATACGTTGAAAGGAAATACGCCAATGCAAAAGCAACAATCAGCATAAAAGAATAGACCTGACTCAGACGAATTAGGAAAGTATTCAATTCGTTATCATAATAACCATCGTCTTCTAAATAAGGAAGATTCAGGATTCCAAGCGGTTTGAATTTTTCGTCTTTAATTAAACTGTATGAAGAGCGGTTTTTGACTCCGTCGATGGTTTTAATATCCACAAAACGTTTTTCGATGGAAGAACGAACTAGTTTCAGAATATATTCCGGAATTGGCGGTGCAATTTTATCTACAGCAAAAGACTCTTTGGATGATTTTAAAAGTTTTCCATCCAAACTGTAAATGTTGATTTCAATTTTATGAATCTGCGCTAACTCGTGGATTTTATCTTTAAAGATTAAATCTAAATTCTGAGTTTTTAGCGGATAAGTTGTAGTCGCCAGAACATAATTGATGTGTTCTTTTACGGCATTTTCTTTTCGTTCTAAACGTTCCTGATGGTATTCTTTGGCTTCGGTTTTAAACTGAATAATCGAAATCGAAGCCAATAAAAAAGATGCCACCACAATCAATACAATCATCGACAGGAAAATCCTGGTACGAAGCGAAAGCATTGTCATTTTGAAGTTGTTTAGCATAATTTTCTTTTTTGCCACGAGTTACACGAATTTACGCTAATTATTTTTTTCTGCCACAGATTAAAATGATTAATGGGATTATACGCAACGCTAAAAAATCATTAAAATCCATTTAATCTGTGGCAAATATTACAAAAAGAAATTCGTGCTAATTCGTGTAACTCGTGGCAAACTGATTTTATTTTTTTTCTCGAATGCGCTTATAAAAACGAAATCCCAGCATAATTAAAACGGAGAATAATATAATTCCGATTACGCCGAAAATCCAGTTGATCGCACTTTTTAAAACTACTAAAAAGACAACGGCAAACAAAATTATCGTTGCACCTTCATTCCATAAACGCATAAAATTATTGGTATATTTTACCTCATCGTTTTGCAGCTGTTTAAAAATCTGATGACATTTTCCGTGATATAAATATAAAAGAAAAACGAAACATAATTTTACGTGCATCCACGGCATTTTGATCCAAACGCTTCCTGCATCTGTAAAAAACAACATCCAAAAAGCAAAAATACTCGCCAAAACCGCCGAAGGCCATGTAATAATATACCACAAACGGTAGGCCATTATTTTGTATTGCGCCTGTAAAATCTCTTTTTCTGGCGAAGGTTTTTGATTGGCTTCAATTTGGTACACAAACAAACGCACAATATAAAACAAACCCGCAAACCAAGTAATTACAAAAATGAGGTGCAGTGATTTTAAGTAATTATAGTATTCCATTATTTTCGGTTTAAAGTTTCAGGTTTAAAGTTTCAAGTTATCAACTTTGAGAAAAACTTGAAACCTGAAACTTGAAACTAAATATTATTTCGCCCAATCATTAATCCAATTAGAAACTGTCTGGCACCATTCATCATCATCATTCAGACATGGAATCGCTAAGAACTCTTCTCCTCCATTTGCTTCAAAATCTTCTTTGGCACGCATGGCGATTTCTTCTAAAGTCTCTAAACAATCTGAAACGAAAGCTGGTGTAACAACTGCCAATTTCTTGATTCCTTTTGCAGGCATGTTATCAATTTCAACATCGGTATAAGGTTCCAACCATTTATCTCCCGCTAAACGCGATTGAAATGTCAGGCTGTATTTATCTTCAGGAAGTCCCAATAACTTTACAACTTGTTTCGTTGTTTCGTAACATTGGTGGCGATAACAAAATTCGTGCGCTGGTGAAGGCGTGTTGCAACAAGAACCGTCAATTTTACAATGCGATTTAGTTACATCCGTTTTGCGAATATGACGCTCTGGAATTCCGTGGTAAGAAAACAATAAATGATCATAATCAAAACCAACTAAATGTTTCTGGATTGAATCGGCTAAATTCTTGATATAATCAGGTTTGTTGTAAAATGCCGGAACATCTGTAAACTTCATGTGTGGGAATTTCTTCTTACGAATTTCCTCTGCTTTTACTAAAATAGTCAAAGTAGAAGCCATTGCATATTGCGGATATAATGGAAAAAGCATTACATCTGTAACTCCTTTATCGCTCAATTCTTGAAGCCCTTTTTCAATGGTCATACTTCCATAACGCATTGCTAAAGAAACTGGAACATTTACTAAAGGCTGTACTTTTTTCTGCATTCTTTCTGAAAGAACAACTAACGGTGAACCTTCTTCCCACCAGATTTTTGCGTAAGCGTGCGCAGATTCTTCTGGTCTTTTTCTTAAAATAATACCTCGAACTAATAATGCTCTCAATAAATACGGAACGTCAATCACGTATTTATCCATTAAAAATTCATCTAAATATGGTTTTACATCTTTTGGAGTTGGACTTTCTGGAGATCCAAGATTTACTAATAATACGCCTTTCATTATGTTCTTTTGCTTTAAGCTTTTTATTTGTTTTTTAAATTTCGTCAAAAGTATTTCATGATACTTTACCGAAATATGATATTTATTACTTTTTAATTATGTACTTATTTATAAAATTGATATTTGAAAACATCTTTAATTTTTATCTTTTTTATATTTATCGAATAGTTTTCCTAACAATTTAAACTCTTTCTCTGTTCCAAAATTTTCTATTTCAATTTCTTTTTTAGAACTAATAAGATAAAATTGACGGCAGGAAAGACAAATCTTAGCTATACCTGAAATTTGATTTTTCTTTTTAAAAACTAAAATATCTCTATACTGAGGAGCACAAGCATATACATTTTCTAACATCTTTAAAGAAGATTTCTCCAAAAAAATATCGCTTTTTAAATATTCGGCGTCTTTTTGAGATAACTTAAACTTAGAAAATCCTTCTGAATTAATTGTTTTATAAAAGATACCATTATTTATCTTGTCTGGATAATCATCGAAGAAAATTTTATCAAAAATACCATTGTCAATACTTTTACTATTGTTCTCTCCCATTTCTTCCTCTTTGCTTTTATTCAATGAATAATATTCAACACTGTCAAAATCAAAAAACATTTTTTCTTCTTTTGATTTACAAGACAGCATTAGAAAAAACAATAAAGCTATTGAATATCTTTTAAGCATTAAACATTCGCATTAATCGACATTAAATACTTCTTTGGAGTCGTGGCGAACTTTTTCTTAAATGCCGCAATAAAGTGACTTCCTGTACTGTAACCTATTTTCAAACCTACTTCGTTTACATTATAAGATCCGCTGTCTAAAAGTTTTCGGGCGAAATCCATTTTGTAATCAAAAAGGAAACCGTATACCGTATCGCCGTAAATTTGTTTGAAACCCATTTTAAGTTTCTTCAAATTCAAACCAATTTCATCTGCCAGTTCTTGCAGTCCTGGCGGTTCGGCCATATTAGCGATAATAATTTCTTTGGCTTTTCGGATTTTTAAAACGTTATCTTCATCAATTAAAAACGGACATTGTTCTGCATTTGGATCTTCTGTTCTATTAAAATACAAACTCAATAATTCATATCCTTTTCCTTTATAATAAAGGTTTTTTATAGACGGATGAAGATTATAATGAAACAACTGACTCAGCACAATCGCCATTGACGGACTGATATTTCCTTCGTTATAATACTTTTTGTCTTTATTATCAGGACTCAAAAAAGTAATATAATCGGCTTCAGCAGAAAACAACGCGTGAAATTTTTTAATCGATACAATTACCGAAATCGCCCAAGAGTTTGGAGCCAATTCTAAATTTAGCGGTAATTCTTTCTGCGGATTGTATAAAAGCAGTGATTTTTCTTCTTTCAATTCTAAAGCATAATTGCCTTGATTGAATAAAAATTTTGCATTTCCTTTTATCCCGAAGTGAAACTGTATCAGGCCAGTACCTATTATTTCATGCTGTGCATAAAATGGCTCCAGACCGTCATTTTGAAAACGGATCAGCGTAAAGTCGTCTTCAATTTTTATAATTTCTTGAGAACCCATAGCGATATTTTTTTGAATCAAAAATCGAAACAAACTCAAAATGTTATTTAGAACGACTCTAAACTAATCACTTCAAATGAGTTGATTTTGCTACAAAAGTAGTCCTTTTTACTCAAAAACACCTATTTAGGTTCAAAAAAACATACAGCGACATAAAAAGTACTTTTAGCGTTATTTTTATCGATGCTATAGTAATAATTTTGTTGCACTTTTATGAAAGTGAATTTATGGAAAACAATAACGTACCGAAACACCTTTATTTTTACTCAGTTGGTCTGAGTTATAAAAAAGCTGATGCTGAGGTTAGAGGTCAATTTAGTTTGGATGCCGTTGCGAAAACACGTTTACTGGAACAAGCTAAAAACGATGGAATAGAAAGTTTACTGGTTACTTCAACTTGCAACAGAACCGAAATCTACGGTTTTGCCGAACATCCATTTCAATTAATAAAACTGATCTGCGACAACAGCAATGGTTCTGTTGATGCCTTTCAAAAAGTTGGTTTCGTTTACAAAAATCAAGAAGCGATTAATCATATGTTTCGCGTAGGAACTGGTTTAGACAGTCAGATCTTAGGCGATTTTGAAATTATATCTCAAATAAAAACCAGTTTTACACATTCAAAATCAATGGGATTAGCCAATGCTTTTATGGAAAGATTGGTCAATGCGGTAATTCAGGCAAGCAAAAGAATTAAAACGGAAACAGAAATTAGTTCTGGTGCTACTTCGGTTTCTTTTGCATCTGTACAATATATTTTGAAAAATGTTGAAGATATCAGCAACAAAAATATTTTACTTTTTGGAACTGGAAAAATCGGAAGAAATACGTGTGAGAATTTAGTAAAACATACCAAAAACGAACACATTACTTTGATCAACAGAACTAAAGATAAAGCAGAAAAATTAGCAGGAAAGTTAAATCTGATTGTTAAAGATTACTCTGAATTGCATTTAGAACTTCAAAAAGCCGATGTTGTCGTTGTGGCAACAGGCGCGCAAAACCCAACAGTTGACAAAGCGATTTTGAATCTTAAAAAACCTTTGCTGATTCTGGATTTGTCTATTCCGAAAAACGTAAATGAAAACGTAGAGGAATTAGAAGGTGTAACTTTAATCCACATGGATTATTTGTCTCAATTGACAGATGAAACTTTGGAAAACAGAAAATTACACATTCCGGCAGCTGAAGCAATCATCGAAGAAATCAAAGAAGAATTTGTTACTTGGATGAAAGGCCGAAAATTTGCTCCGACAATCAATGCTTTAAAAGAAAAATTAAATGCTATTAAAGCTTCGGAACTAGATTTTCAAAGCAAAAAAATTGCCGATTTTAATGAGGCGCAAGCTGAAATCATCAGTAACAGAATCATTCAAAAAATCACTACGCATTTCGCAAATCATTTAAAAGACGACGATACCATGGTAGATGAAAGCATCGAATGGATCGAGAAAGTCTTCAAAATAAAAGCATCTTAGTTTTTAATTTAAACCATTAAGATATTAAGGAAATTAAGACCAATCTTTGTCAAGAGAATTAAGCGTCGCTGTAACACAAAGCTTAATAATCTTAAAATTCAAGACAAAAAGCTTAATTCTCTTAATGCTCTTAATGGTAAAAAACAAAAAAGTTCTATGACAAAAAAAGAGGTAACTCAATTGGCTTATGAAATTACAGGTTTTGCTATAAAAGTGCATAAAGCTTTGGGACCTGGACTTTTAGAAAGCATATATGAGAAGTGCCTCAAATATGAATTAGAACAAAACGGATATGATGTAAAACAACAATTATCTGTTAAAATTGATTATTACGATCTTGAATTTGAATCTGATTTAAGAATAGATTTACTTGTAAACGATTGTGTTGTTGTTGAATTAAAAGCAATAGAAAACCTATTACCAATTCACGAAGCCCAATTATTAACATACATGAAATTATTAGAAAGACCTCAAGGTCTATTGATAAATTTCAACACGACAAACATAACAAAATCAATGAAACCACTTGTGAATGATTATTTCGCAAGATTAATTGATTCATAAAATATTAAACCATTAAGAGATTAAGATAATTTAAGTCAATCTTTTCAAGAGAATTAAGCCAAGTTATAACACGCTTAATAATCTTAAATTCTACACAAAGGCTTAATTCTCTTAATGCCTTAATGGTAAAATAAAAAAACATGGCTGAAAAAACAATCAGAATTGGAACGCGTGACAGCGAATTAGCACTTTGGCAGGCCCATACTGTCGAGAAAAAACTTAACGATTTAGGTTATAAAACCTCAATTGTTGCGGTTAAATCTCAAGGTGATATTATTCTGGATAAACCTCTTTATGAATTAGGGATTACCGGAATTTTTACCAAAACGCTTGACATTGCCATGATCAATGGCGATATTGATATCGCAGTGCATTCTATGAAAGATGTTCCAACAGCTCTACCAAAAGGTATCGTTCAGGGTGCTGTTTTACCAAGAGCCAATGTTCTGGACATTTTAGTTCATAAAGGAAATCCTGATTTTACAAATCCGAGTACTATTGCAACAGGAAGTTTGCGTCGCCAGGCACAATGGTTCAATAAATACCCAAATCATACAGTTGTTGATTTACGCGGAAATGTGAATACGCGTATGCAAAAATTGCAAGATAATGATTGGGATGGAGCTGTTTTTGCAGCTGCAGGTTTAGAGCGCATCAACTTAAAACCTGAAAATTACATCAACTTAGATTGGATGATTCCTGCTCCAGCACAAGGCGCAATGCTTGTCGTGGGAATGGAAAATGACAATTATACACTAGATGCCCTTTCGCAGTTAAATGATATCGAAACTGAAATTTGTACCTATATCGAACGTCAGTTTTTAAGAACGCTTGAAGGCGGATGTACTGCCCCAATTGGTGCTCTAGTAACTTATAATGAAGATGAAGATACTTTGCATTTTCAAGGTGTCTTACTTTCTATAGACGGAAAACAAAAACTGGAAATCGATAAAACAGTTGATATTTCTGAATGGAAAAAATTAGGTTTTAATTCTGCTCAGGAAATTTTGAATAATGGCGGAACGGAATTAATGAAACAGATTAAAGAATCCCTGAAGAAATAATGGCAAATCCAATCCAGATACTATCCACTAAAATATTATCTCCTCTTCATAAACAAGAGCTGATGAAATATGGCATCGAATTAATCGAAGCCGATTTCATTAAAACCGAAAACAAACCTTTCGAATTAAAAGACATTAACGAAAGTCTGATTTTTACAAGTCAGAACGCTGTTCATAGTGTTTTATCAGATCCAAAATCAGAAGAACTAAAAAAGAAAAATGTGTATTGCGTTGGCCTTAAAACCAAAACGCTTTTAAGCGATAATGGCTTTAATGTTGTGGCTTACACCGGTTATGCATCAGATTTAGCCGAAATTATCACTTTGATTTATGCGAATCAAAGTTATACTTTTTTTAGCGGAAATCTTAGAAGAGACACTTTACCGGAAGCTTTAAAAGAAAACGGAATTAAATTCAACGAAATTCAGGTTTACGAAACTACACTGCAACCGCAGAAAATAAAAGCAAATCCTGAAGCAATTTTGTTTTTTAGTCCGTCTGGCGTTAAAAGTTACTTGAAACATAATACCATCAATAAACAAATCTGTTTCTGTATTGGCGACACTACTGCAGAAGCTCTATCAAAAATCACAAAGAATATCATCATCGCAGATCAGCCCACAATTGAAGACGTGATTGAAGATGTAATTCACGAATACAAATAATGTTTACCAAATCCTGCAAGGTTTTCAAAACCTTGTAGGTTTAAATATAAATCAACAAACAATACCTACAAGGTTTTGAAAACCTTACAGGAAAAACAAATACGAGATGTTAAAAAACGACCTATTTTTAAGAGCATTAAAAGGAGAAACTGTGCAACGTCCGCCGGTATGGATGATGCGTCAGGCAGGAAGATATTTACCTGAATTTAGAGAACTTCGTGATAAATATGATTTTTTTACGCGTTGTGAAACTCCAGAATTAGCTGCTGAAATTACAGTTCAACCTATCCGAAGAATCGCTCCAGATGCTGCGATTTTATTCTCGGATATTTTGGTTGTTCCACGTGCTATGGGAATTCATGTAGAATTGAAAGATAATTTGGGACCAATAATTCCAAATCCGATTCGTTCTTTGGCAGATGTTCATAAAGTTTACGTTCCAGATGTAAATGAGACTTTAGGCTACGTTTTTGACGCTGTGAAATTGACTAAGGAAATGTTAAACGACGAAGTGCCATTGATTGGTTTCGCTGGTTCTCCTTGGACAATTTTCTGTTATGCTGTTGAAGGAAAAGGTTCTAAAAGTTTTGACACTGCAAAAGGATTTTGCTTTTCAAACCCAGCCGCAGCACATACTTTATTGCAAAAAATTACCGATACGACTATTTTATACTTAAAAGAAAAAGTAAAATCGGGAGTAAATGCCGTTCAGATTTTTGATTCTTGGGGCGGAATGCTTTCTCCTGTTGATTATCAGGAATTTTCGTGGAAATACATCAACCAGATTGTTGACGCTTTAGCAGATATTACACCTGTTATTGTTTTCGGAAAAGGATGCTGGTTTGCTCTTGGCGAAATGGGTAAAAGTAAAGCTTCTGCTTTAGGAGTTGACTGGACTTGTTCGGCTAGAAATGCCCGTTATTTGTCTGGTGGAAATATTACTTTACAAGGAAACTTTGATCCGTCAAGATTACTTTCTCCAATTCCAACTATCAAAAAAATGGTTCATGAAATGATCGATGAGTTCGGAAAAGATAAATATATCGTAAATTTAGGTCACGGAATTTTACCAAATATCCCTGTAGATCACGCCAAAGCGTTTATTGACGCTGTGAAGGAATACGGGAATTAAGTGTTATGTTTGCAGTCGCAGTTTTCGGTTGAGTTCCTGCAAGGTTTCCAAAACCTTGTAGGTATAAACTAAGCAACAATCATACTTTAAAAAACACCTATGAGGTTTTGAAAACCTTGTAGGTTTAAAAGTTGTTTTTATATTTACAGTAAAAACCTACAATAAAATAAAAACAATTAAGAATGAAACTTGAAGTGTTGCAAAAAGATTGCTATTATCATGTTTATAATCGCGGAATTAACGGAACAAATATTTTTGACAGCAACATAAATAAACTTTATTTCTTGCAACAATTAGCAAAATACTTGGAGAATAAAATATCCCTCTTTGCTTATTGTTTAATGAATAATCACTTTCATTTAGTTATTCGACTAAACTCTGAAGAAAAAGAAGTAACGCAAGCATTTTCAAATCTATTTAATTCTTACGCGAAAGCATACAATAAACAAAACGGTAGAACTGGAAGCTTATTTGAAAAACATTTTAAAAGAATAAAATTGAAAGATGAAAATTATCTAAAACAACTTATCCTTTACGTTCATTTAAATCCAAAACATCATTTTGATTCGGATTTTGCTGGCTTTAAATTTTCATCTTATCAAGCCTTTCTATCAAATAAAGAAACAAAAATAGAACGAAATGAAGTTTTAAATCTATTTGGAGATTTAGAAAATTTTATTTTTTGCCATAATCAAAAAAATGAGTTTTTGAATGAAACTTATACTTTTGAATAATTCAATTCTGTCCTGCAAGGTTTTTAAAACCTTATCAGGGTCTATATAATTATATTTTTTTTAATTTAAAGTCTGACAACAAATACCTACAAGGTTTTGGAAACCTTGCAGGAAATCTAAAAAAATATGCTGAACAAAGGTTTACGAGACGAAGAGAAAATAAGAATTGATAATGTCCTTAAGACGTTACGAACTCTTATTTTTGTGCCTTATCCTTTAAATGATTTACAAAAAACAGAAATTGAAAATCAATTGAAAGAATTCGGATTAAACATTCAAACTTTAGTCGATTATTCCAATGACGAATTAATCACATTATTAATCCGTCTTCATTTTGATTGGGATCAATTAGAACAATTTGCTGATATTTTAATAGAATTCTCAAAAGAAGAAAACCATAATTTTACAGCTAAAGCTTTGGCAGTTTATCAATATATTCAGCAGGAAAGCAAGGTTTTTTCTTTTGGAATAAACAATAAAATCGCTTTGTTAAAATTTAAATGAGTTATTTAGAAAAAATTTTAAACGATATTGCTGATTTTAATTTTGAAAAATTGAATCCATTATATCAAGGTTTTTTTGTAATGGTATTTTTTGCGGTATTTGCTAGTACTTGTTCTTATTTTTCAAATGAAGCCAAAATTAGTAAAGACGCATATAAAGAAATGTTTCATAAAAATTTTTCTGGGATAATTGTGAAAAAATTTTTAGATAAACATAACCATATGTCTCAAAAATTTATTCTAAAAGATTCGACTCCAATATATGTTTATCCTGTTCTTTGGGAAAAAGCTGAAATAGGAGATTCGCTATTTAAAAAAGTAAATTCAAGATTTGTAAAAATCTTTAAAAAAGATACTACAATAGTAATTGATATGAATGTTGCATTCAAGTATCACGATACTATACCAGAAAATGAAAATTAAGACATGAAAGACAAATTTTACGCATACATACAAAATTTACAAGACCAGATCTGTGCTGGATTAGAGGCTGTTGACGGAACTACAAAATTCCGTGAAGACTTATGGAAACGTCCTGAAGGCGGAGGCGGGAGAACGCGCGTTATAGAAAACGGAAATGTTTTTGAAAAAGGTGGCGTAAACATTTCTGCCGTTCACGGAAAACTTCCTGAAACAATGCAGAAAATGTTTGGCGTTGGCGAAGCCGATTTCTTTGCCTGCGGATTAAGCTTAGTTATTCACCCGAAAAACCCGATGGTTCCTACTGTGCACGCCAATTGGCGATATTTCGAAATGTATGACGAATCTGGAAATGTAATCGAACAATGGTTTGGTGGCGGACAGGATTTAACGCCTTATTATTTGTTTGAAGAAGACGCAAAACACTTTCATCAAACTTGCAAAACGGCTTGCGATAAACACAATCCAGAGTTTTATCCGAAATATAAAAAACAATGCGATTCGTATTTCTGGAATGCACACCGTAATGAAGCCCGAGGACTTGGCGGTTTGTTCTTTGATTATTGCAAAGCAAATGAGCAAATGTCAATGGAAAACTGGTACGATTTTGTAACCGAAGTTGGAAATAGTTTCCTGGAAGCTTATGTACCAATTGTAGAAAGAAGAAAGAATTTAGAGTATACCCCAGAAAATAGAAACTGGCAGGAAATTCGTCGTGGTCGTTATGTTGAATTTAATCTGGTTCACGATAAAGGCACTTTGTTCGGTTTAAAAACCAACGGAAGAATTGAAAGTATTTTGATGAGTTTGCCTCCGCATGTTCAATGGGTTTACGATCATCATCCAGAGGCAGGAAGCGTAGAGGAGAAATTGATCAATATATTGCAGAACCCTATTGAATGGGTTTCTTTAGTCTAAAATTTATTTAACACATAGAAACATAGATTTAAAGCACTATCTTAGGGCTAATTTTAGAAAATTATATTTTTTCACATAGCTCTATGAGAATTATTCGAATGAAACTTCTTTTAAAATTATCTAAAACTATGTTTCTATGCGTTTAAAACTGATTTACATCGCATTTTTTATCAGCTTTTTTGGATGTTTTGCCCAAAACGATTCCCTGCAAAATCCGTATTTTAAATCTTATAACGATAAAATCACTGCCAGCGTTTATTATTTAGATACTTCCAATAGTTTTCAGATTGCTTCAGGACAGGATTCGACAACGTATCTTAATCTAATTCCGAATCGGCGAGAACAGATCGGTTTTACCTTAAATTATAAAATCGTTGATATTACAATTGGTTTTGCTCCCAAATTTCTAAGTCAGAACAAGGGTGATTCTCATTCCAAAAATTTTAATTTCAACACCCGTTTTTACTATAAAAAATGGATGCAGTCTTTTACTTTTATCAACCAAAAAGGATTTTACATTAGCGATGACAATATCATTGCACAGCTGCCAAACATGCGCACAACAAAAATTGGCGGATCGACAGCTTACATTTTTAACGATAAATTCTCTTTTAAAACATTGGTCAGCCAAAACGAATGGCAAACCAAAAGCTCTGGAAGTTTTATCCCGTCGTTTTCTTTTTATTATACCAATCTCGATTTAAATACTCCCGATTCATCTCCTGGTGACATTTATGTATTCACTTTGGCTCCCGCCTATTTTTACAATTTCGTAATTAGTGATCGCGTTTTAATTGGCGCAGGACTTGCTTTAGGTGGCGGATTAAATATTATTGATAAAGAAACCTCAGCTTTATACCAAGCCGATTTCAATTTAAAACTCGCCTACAACAAAGACCGTTTCTTTGGTTTTGCCAGTCTTAATACCGTAAGTTTTGCGCAAGATGAAAAAGTCGATCCAAGATTGAATGACAATATTGCTACGGTAAAACTTTCTGTTGGTTACCGATTTGATCCTCCAAAAAAAGTAAAAGAAGTCTACGACAATGTCAATAAAAAAATAGGTTTGTAAGAAATCTTAACTTGAAATAAGCATGAAGCCCAATTAAAATGCTTAAATTACATAGATTTATAAAAACTAAAATTCATTGTTATGAAAGGTATAAACAGCGAACAGTTAAATCTCATGCATTCTGGAAAAGGTTTTATTGCAGCATTAGATCAAAGTGGCGGCAGTACACCTAAGGCATTATCGCAATATGGTGTTGAAGAAAGTCAATATACAAATGATGAAGAAATGTACACTCTTGTACATGAAATGAGAACCCGAATTATCAAAAGTCCCGTTTTTGATAGCCAATATATTCTTGGCGCAATTTTGTTTGAAAACACAATGGATCGAAAAATTGACGGACAATGGACAGCGGATTATCTTTGGGAGAAAAAACATATTATTCCGTTTCTAAAAGTAGACAAAGGTCTTGCTGATCTTGCCAATGGCGTTCAGTTAATGAAACCGATTTCTAATTTAAACGAACTGCTTGATCGCGCTGTAGAGCGAAATGTTTTTGGAACCAAAATGCGTTCTGTTATTAAAGAAGCAAATCCAAAAGGAATTCAGGAAGTGGTGAAGCAGCAATTTGAAGTTGGACTGCAGATATTTAAGAAAGGCCTTGTCCCGATTATCGAACCTGAAGTTGATATTTACAGTCCTGATAAAGAAAAATCAGAACAGATTTTGAAAGATGAAATTCAAAAACAGCTAAATTCTTTAGATAAAGACGTGAAAGTTATGCTGAAACTATCTATCCCGACTATAAACAATTTTTACGGCGATTTAATGACCGATCCTCATGTGGTTCATGTTGTAGCGCTTTCTGGCGGATATTCTCGAGAAGATGCCAATCAGAAACTAGCAGAAAACCATGGATTGATTGCGAGTTTTTCAAGAGCTTTATCAGAAGGACTTAGCGCTGGGCAATCTGAGGCTGAATTTAATTCGCAACTAGGAAATTCAATTAAAGAGATTTACGAAGCTTCCATTCAATAAAATCATAAAAAAAATCCCTGAAGAGTTTCAGGGATTTTTTTTATGATTATTTAGAAGTCATTTCTGCGGCCATGTCTAAAGTCTGTAAAATGATATTTTTATCAGACTTGAAAGAATTCAGTTTAAAAACAAATTTCAATTTATTATCAATTAACTTTTTAGGCGATTCTATAGCAATATCCGAAAACTGAGAAGAAATTTTAGTCATTCGATCCAATTCGGAGTCTTTTGCATTTTTACCAAATGTTTTAACTGTTTGTGCAATATTCAGTTTTCCAGAAATGTAGTTTTTGCTCAAATCTTTCTTAGTGTCTTTTGTAAAAGATCCGTTTCCAGCACCAAAATACTCTTTTGTATTGGCAACAATTACCACGTCTTTATCTTTCAGAATAAATATATTATCATATTCCTGAGTTCCAATAATCGTGTAGATATTTCCATTTTGAACTAATACTTTTTTGCGAACACCCAATTGCAATAATTTATCTCCAAATGTGGGGTGCGAAGAAGTAAAAATTACAGAAAACAGCGGAATCTCTTTTTTCACTTTTTCTTCCGTTATTGTTTCTTCATAATTCTCGTCATAACCGTATTTTTTGCTCAATACCTCAACTTCTTTCGTATCGTATAAAAAAGCGCTTAAATCGCCATCAAAAAGCTTTGCTGTAGCTTCTTCATCTACAATTGTCGAAATCAAGTCTGTAATAAGTGTAATATCTTCTTTGGCGAATTTCGAATTTTGAAATAATTCTGTCATTAATGACGGAAAGTTTTCTAATGCCGCTTTTGTATTAGCATGATACGAAATATACCCCAAAGGTTTCTGAGCAGGGAAATAAGTAAAGATATTTTTATTGATTTTTCTATTGCTAATTTTGCTAACAACATTGGCAATCTCTGGAGAATATTCTACCTCTTCTTCGATTCGGGCATTATCATTATCAAAATAAAAATCTAAATTGATGCCCTTTATAAAATTCCCAAAATTATTCTGCATTGGCAAATATTTATCATAACCGCCAAATAACGAAAGCGGATAATTATACATGGAATACAAACTAGACATCATTCCGCCATAATTTACCCAAGAAGAAATATCAGCAGCAACATTTATTTTTGGAGAAATCGGAGCTGTAAATCCGTTTTCGAATAACGTTTTTATGATTTCTCGCTGCTTTTCAGCTAATTTTTTATCAAATTCTGCTTGTTCAACAGTATATTCTTCATACGGATTTCCATCGTACAAAGAATCATTCTCTACAGGTTCTTCAAATACTATTGAATCGGTACTTTTTGCTGGAGGTACAGGAATTGTTGGTGGATAAACTGGTGCTTCAATCACAGTAGTTTCTTCATAAGGTTCAGATATTGCTATAGAATCTGTTGCTACAGCAGTTTCTGCAACATCATAAAATTTAGAAGGAAGTCGTTTTGTCAATTCAATAACAACCAAATAATTGTCGTTCCAAACAAACGATCTTTTTACTCCACTTGGTGTATAAACTTCGTATTTTCCAAAATCTTCAATAGAACTGTTCGTTCCGTTTGCTCCCTGCTTTTCGATTAAATATTTTCTAACCGCTTCTTTGCTTTTGACTGGAATCGTAACTTGGTAAAACGGAACAGAATCTAAGAAGTTCCCGTGAATGGTAATTTTTTCATTCAATTTAATAATAGCAGCATATTTACGAAGATCAAAATCAGGTTTCTTACTGATGTATTTGGTTAAAATCGGATGATTTAAAACCTCATCGACGCTGACTTTTTTAGAAAGCTGGCTTCCGTTAAACTGTACAAAATAATCGTATTTTTCTGGAACGGTCTGCCCAAAAGAGAAATACGTGGCGAATAGAAAAATGAGTGTGTAAAAATGCTTCATGAAATCAAGGCGTTAATTGGATGGTATTATTCATTAATGTAGATTTTTTTAAAACGCTGTACATACTTTGTTTTAAAAAAACCGTCTTTTTGTTTGCCGAAATTTTACTGTTCGGATTGTTTGTTGACATAATATCTTTATCAAAACTATAAATAGCGATAATGCTAGCGTCTTCAAGATCTTTCTTTTTCTTGGGATCATTTACGACTTTCTCTGGAACTGGATAAGAAGCAATTCTTTCGAAATTTTTGCCGCTTCCGCTAAAGTGAATCTGATCGCGCTGATTGTTGATTGTATTTACAACAGCATTGAGTGCTTTTAGGTTGGCGTAGTTCAATTTGATGATAAAAACATAATTATCAAAATCTGTTTTGGTGCTAACGTTGGAAATTCCGTTAATCTTTAAAGCTTTTTCTTTAAAATCACTGAGTTTCGCGGTAATTTCCTGTTCGTTGGGAATTTTTACACCATCAACTTCTTCCAACCAAATAGCCGATTTGGTTTTAAACCAAGATCGCGAAAAGTCGATGATAAGAGTATATTCACCACTTTGATCGTCGTGGTGTTTGATTCTTTCTGTTATCTCAAAACAACTCGTTAAGAGCAAACAGCATAATAAAGCGAGAATTTTCTTCATTAGACAAATTTAGATGGAATATTCTGAAAAACCCATGATATGTCTAAATTCTTAGTTCGATAGTTTCGCTAACGAGGATTTGCAATCCGTGCCCGCAACAGTGAGACCCAATACTTATTCCCAAAGCAAAAAAATCAATCTTTGCGGGCACGGATTGCAAATCTGTACTAGTGGGTGTTATATTTAATATACGAGCAATACAAAATCAGAAAACTTAATTTGATTTCCATCAAAATCTTCCTTTATATTACCTATCACACCGCATGGAATATTTCCTCTAGAATAAATCTCTAATAGATGTTTAAAAAATATCGGAATCCTTTTGTTTATAGAAATATAATAATCTTCCATCGCTGCTCCGAGAACATTCCATAATACATCATCAACAATGTTTTTGTCAAGATTATGTTTTTCTGCAAATTTTTTCGCAGTAGTTTCCACATGTTTCAAATTACTTTTTTTAATTTCTGTAATTCTATTCCAATCCAGATAATTATTGCGATTATTTTTATGTAGATAGACTGTTAATCTATTTGTCGCTTCCAATGTGAAATCTTCCCATTTTTGAGAAGATATATTCTTTTGCATTTCATCTAGAGAACTCAAAAACTGAATTTTAAAAGGAAAATCTGAAATGGAAAACTCTTTTCCACAATTAGAAAACCATTCAATATTATTTATTTTTTCAAAAAATGGATCATTCATATACATTTCAATTATAAATTAATTCTCAAAGCAAAAAAGTCAATCTTTACGGGCACGGATTGCAAATGCGCGCTAGCTGCTTTCACTTATTTTTTCTAAAATTCTTTTTTCTAAATCAATTGGAAACCATACTGTCGAAAATTCATATTTTTCAATATCCTCTCGAGAAATATTACATTCCTTTTCAGTACTTAAATCTCTTAATCTAAAATCTTCATCCATTCCGTAAACCATTTTAAGATTATTATAATTAGAATCTTGAATCTTCTCATAATCTTCCGTTTGCCCGATAATTCTCCATCTCTTTTTCACAATTCCATCCCAAAATATCTGAACAGGTGAAAACATAATACCAGAATTTATAATTTCATTTATATCTGTTTTAGCAGAACCTGTTTTTTTAAATATTTCAACTAATACAGAAGAACTTGTTTCTATAACTCTTCCAAAAGCAAAATGTTTATCCAAATCATCTTCAGATAGCTTTACTTTAAGCTTCCAATCATTTCTCTCCATAAATAGAGGAATACAAAATAGAATACCTGCTTTTATTTTCATAACAATAAAAATAAGATTTTTCCCCCGCTAGCGCGAGCATCTTGCTCGTGAACGATTTCTAATTATTAAACATATTTTATCCTTATGTGCACGAGCAAGATGCTCGCGCTAGCGGGGCGCGGATTTGCAATCCATGCCCGCAACAGCGATACACAATACTAATTCTCAAAGCAAAAAAATCAATCTTTGCGGGCACGGATTGCAAATCCACGCTATCGGGTGCTAATTGAATTATTATCCTATTCTTCAA
The DNA here is from genome assembly GCF_023656565.1 of Flavobacterium tyrosinilyticum. Lineage (GTDB taxonomy): Bacteria > Bacteroidota > Bacteroidia > Flavobacteriales > Flavobacteriaceae > Flavobacterium > Flavobacterium tyrosinilyticum. The sequence goes on along the minus strand of NZ_JAMOKG010000001.1, from coordinate 1,263,689 downwards.
TAAAAATAGTAACCGGACAACTTAATTTTTCTGAAAATTCCATTTCCAAATGCGGAATTAATTCTTCTTTTAAATACGTTTTCTTACGAGCTTCATTTTCACGGCTTACGTAATTACCTTCCTCATCAAATTCCGATTGATGTGCAATTTCAAAAACCACAGCGTTATTGAACGCTATCTTTTTATCATTTTTACTGTATAATACTTTTATGGAGGATTTTTCTTCGGGAAACATTTTAACAATTTTTGAATACGTTTCTCTCACAACCTTTATCAATTCATCATCTACATTAAGTTTGTAATTGTCAATTCTACTTTGTAAAAAATCTAATGTTTTTCTATCTAACCTTTCAATATAAATGTTATTGCGGAAATAAATATAATTTAAAGAAAGAGTCGAAGTCTGCTGATATACATTTTGCCTTTCAGTCGTTCTTATAATAAATCGTAATTTACTAGTTGCAAGAAGACTATCATATTTTTTTAAATCCAGTTTTTCCAGAAAATATTGATCAAGGGCTTTTCGATATAATGACTGAACAGATATATCCTCGTCATGCTCGATTTGCTCTTTTTTTGCAAAACAACTTGTCAGGAATAAAAAGCAGGATAAAATGAGCATTTTTTTCATTGATTGTCAGTGTAATTTTAACTATTTAAACTTTTAATAATTCGCGCTATCGGGCTTCGATTACGTTTCGATTGTCGCCCCGCTAGCGCGAGCATCTTGCTCGTGAACGATTTCTAAATTAATTAAACATATTTTAACTCAATAGCGCGGATTTGCAATCCGTGCCCGCAACAGTGAGACCCAATACTAATTCTCAAAGCAAAAAATCAATCTTTGCGGGCACGGATTGCAAATCCGCGCTATCGGGTTTGTAAATCATCGTTATCGTGTATCAAAAATTATTAAACATAGTCAATTTCTCATATGTTATATCATAATGTTTATCGACAGACGTACCTAAATACTGCATACTTTCTTTTTCTAAAAGCCAAGACAGTTTACCATCTAAAATTTTTGTATTAACTAATCTGATTGATTTTAATTTTTTTAATTTTTTAAGAAAATTTAGAGATGGAAGATCTCCACAAGAATCGATAGTTAAAACACTTAAATTTTCAAGCGTTCCTATTAATTCTATATCTTTTACTTTCTTGCAATTTTGAATCCTCAGTTCAGATATTTTAAAATGATTCGCTAAACCTTCTATTGACTCTAAATTTCGAAGGTATCTTAACTGCAAACTTTCTAATTCTTTCAGAGTAATTAAAGAATCTATATTTTTTATTGGAGACGACCAAATTTCTAAAATTTGAAGTTTTTGTAATTCTAAAAACTCCTTAATATCTTTTTCTTTATTATTATAATGATGAATAATTAATTGATTTAAGTTTTTACACTTAAAGATATTTTTAAACTTTTTTTGGTACAATATTGTTAAATCATTTAGATTATTGAAATTAGAAAAATCAATCCCATTTTCACATTCCCCTTTAAATTCTAAACTTTCCAAAGATTTTAAACTCTCAATATCTTTTAAACTCACATAAGAATACCTTCTTAAATTTAAATATTTTAATTCTTCAATATTATTCAAGAATGACAAATCATTGACAAAGCGATTTTCACTTCTTATTGCAAATCCGTTAATACATTCTTCCTTAATGAAACACCTTAAACTTTCATTGATGCACTCATGATCAATTAATAAACATCTATATTTTCCGAATTTAGTGTTTATTGATATAACTTCTTTTTCCATAATTTATTCTAACATTATTGTAAATTATCTATTTCATAAAGCTGATTTGCAATCCGTGCTATTGGGTTTTAAGTAATCTTATTATGTTTAAGAAATAACATCCATTCGTCACCTTCATAATCTGGTATAATTTCTTGATATTTATCTCCAAAAACATAATTAATTAAAAAATACTCCAAATCTCCTCTTTTAGTCATTGGCATCTCATCGTCATCATCTCTACTAAAAATATAGACATTTCCGCTTATTGTATCTAATATTAATGGTTCATAAAGAATTTGACCTATTGAAATCAATGATTTTTTTTCATTTTGTCTATGTTCTACCACCCATTTATTTCTAAATAAATCATCATAATCCCATAAATCAATAATCCCACATCGACAACATTAGATATTTGCAAAAAATCATAATAAATACCTACATTTGAGGCTTCCTTTCTAGAAATTCCCTTTAATCCTGATGAAAATTGTGCAAAAATCATACTTGAAGGATCTTTGTCAAGTTCGTTCTTGATATTAGTAATTATGGATTTAATTGTTTTATGGAAATTTAATTGTTTAGCACCCATCGATTTCAAATCTAACATTAGAATATTCTGATTTCTTGCAATCTCTGCCAATTTGCTTAATTTAAACTTGTCTTTATTATCACCATTTAACATAACTGCTTTTTCTAAATAAATTAATGCAGTATTAAAATCAGACAAGTAACATTCTACAAAACACATTAATCTCAAAGCAATTATATTATTTGGATTATCTATCAAATAATTATTTAGTATTTGTTTTAAATCCTGCAAAGGTAAAATAGCCTTTTCATTGACCGGTTTTTCAATATCAAAGATGTCGCGTTTGCAAAGCTCTCTAGCTTTTATGTATAATTGATTTATTTCGTTTATATCTCTCATTATTCATTTAAAAATAAGATTTTTCCTAATTTTACAAATCTACTTCAAATAAAAACATCAAACCAAATTTTTAGATAATATTAACTCATTCTACAGCAAGCTAAACGCCTTATTTTGTTCCTTTTTCTTTAACTTTGCGCCACTCATTAAAAATTGAGATAAACTTCAAAAAAAAATAAAAACAACTGCAGTTTTAGAAATAGATTCTCAGTCTGAGTTTCAAAGAAATCAACTAAAAAATCTAAAATCTAAAATCTAAAATCTAAAATTATATGTTCCCATTACAAAGAGGCAGAAGATTAAGAGTAAATGAATCCATTCGTTCTTTAGTACGCGAAACCAGTTTAAGTCCATCAGATTTTATGTTTCCAATGTTTATTGCTGAAGGCGAAAATGTAAAAGTCGAAATTCCGTCAATGCCAGGAATTTTCAGAAGATCTATAGATTTAACAGTTGAAGAAGTAAAAGAACTTTATGATTTAGGAATTCGCGCCGTAAATATTTATGTAAAAGTTAGCGAAAACCTAAAAGACAATACTGGAAAAGAGGCTTGGAATTCTAACGGATTAATGCAGCAAGCTATTCGTGCCATAAAAACGGCTTGTCCAGAAATGATTGTAATGCCAGATGTGGCTTTAGACCCTTATTCCATTTATGGTCATGATGGAATTATAAAAAATGGCGATGTAGAAAATGACAGTACAGTTGATGCTTTAGTAAAAATGGCCATTTCTCACGCAGAAGCGGGTGCCGATTTTGTTGCGCCAAGTGATATGATGGACGGACGTGTTTTACGCCTTCGCGAAGGTTTAGATGCTGCCGGATTTCAGAATGTTGGCATTATGAGCTATTCTGCAAAATATGCTTCAGCTTTTTACGGTCCTTTTAGAGATGCTTTAGATTCGGCTCCAAGAGAAGCTGATGTTGTGGTTCCAAAAGATAAAAAAACATATCAAATGGATTATGCTAATCGTATCGAAGCAATTAAAGAAGCGTTGTCAGACGTAGAAGAAGGTGCTGATATGGTTATGGTAAAACCTGGAATTGCTTATTTGGATATTGTTCGCGAAATAAAAAATACCGTACACGTTCCTGTAACCGTTTATCAGGTTTCTGGAGAATATGCCATGATTAAAGCCGCATCTGAAAGAGGCTGGCTAGATCACGACAAGATTATGATGGAACAGTTAATGTGCATTAAACGTTCGGGTGCTAATCTTATTTCTACTTATTTTGCTAAAGAAGCGGCAATACTTTTAAATAAATAAGATGAAAAAGGTTTTATTTTTAGCTGCTGTTTTAGCTTTGACTTCTTGTAAAAAAGAAGTTTCTGAATCTACAAATACAGCAACAGAATCGGTTTCTGAAGGCGAATCGGCGAAAGCCAAAACACCAGAGGAATTAGGAAAACAACTTTTTGAGGGAGCTGGAAATTGTTTTGCATGCCATCAGCCAGATCAAAAAGTGATTGGCCCAAGCATTAAAGAAATTGCCAAAATCTACAAAGACAAAAATGGCAATATCGTTACTTTCTTAAAAGGAAATGCAGAACCAATTGTAGATCCGAGTCAGTTTGAGGTAATGAAAACCAATTTTGCTATTACGCAGGCAATGTCTGACGAAGAATTAAAAGCAATTGAAGCATACATTTACAGTCATTTAAAATAATCACAGATCAGATTATGTTCCTACGGAACATCTTTTTAATATCTTAAAATAATCAAAAAGGGCGGTTCCCAAATTCGGAACCGCCCTTTTTTGAATTATTAAAATTGATTACCAGATTTTAACTCGTTTTTCTGGTTCAACATACATTTTATCACCTTTCTTAATATCGAAAGCTTTGTAGAAAGCATCAACATTCTGAATTGGAACGTAAGCTCTGTACATACCTGGAGAGTGCGGATCTGTTTTTACTTGATTTTTAATCGCTTCGTCTCTAGTTTTTGTTCTCCAAACCGTAGCCCAAGAAATAAAGAAACGTTGTTCTGGTGTAAATCCGTCGATTAAACCTGGGTTTCCATGAGCTTTCAAATACAATTGCAAACCGTCATAAGCAGCATTGATTCCGCCTAAGTCACCAATGTTCTCACCTAAAGTAAAATTACCATCAACGTGAATTCCTGGCAGAGGCTCAAGAGCACTGTATTGATTCGCTAAATCTGTTCCAAGAGCAGTAAATTGTTTCAAATCATCTTCTGTCCACCAGTCAACCAAATTTCCTTCTGCATTGTAACGTGCACCAGAATCATCAAATCCGTGAGAAATCTCGTGACCAATTACAGCACCAATTCCACCATAATTAACTGCTTCGTCAGCTTGATAATTATAGAAAGGCGGCTGTAGGATTGCAGCTGGGAATACAATTTCGTTATAAGATGGATTGTAGTAAGCATTTACCGTTTGAGGCGACATGTGCCATTCTGTTTTATCAACTGGCTTAGACAATTTATCGATGCTTTTCTTAAATCTCCATAACGCCAGGTTTTTAGAATTCTCAAAATAGCTTCCTCCTTCTGCAATACTTTTAATTTCCAAAGCAGAATAATCTTTCCATTTATCAGGGTATCCAACTTTAATTGTTATTTTGTTCAGCTTTTCGATTGCTTTTGCCTTAGTGTCTTTAGACATCCAAGTTAAATTGTTAATACGGTTTTGGTAAGCCGTGATAACATTATGAATCATATCAATCGCTTTAGTTTTAGCCTCAGCTGGAAAAACCTTCTCTACATACAGTTTTCCAAGAGCTTCACCAACATTTCCGTTAACAACATTCAGTGCTCTTTCTTCAGCCGGAAGCTGTTTAATTGCACCTCTTAATGTTTTGCTGTAAAAATCAAAATTAGCTTGATCAATTGCTGTTGTCAATTTACTTGCAGAATTGTTTAATAAATCCCATTTTAGGTATTCTTTCCATTGTGCAACTTTGTTTTCTTTGAAAACAGTTTCTAAAGCAGTCATATATTTAGGCTCAGAAACAATTACATTCTGTAAATTAGTAATTCCTAAGCCAGCAAAATATTCGTTCCATTTAATAGCAGGAGTCAATTTTTGAAGTTCAGCAACTGTCATTGGATTATATTGCAAACGACTGTCTCTTCTTTCAACTCTGTTTAATCTTGGTTTTGACAATTCTGTTTCAAGAGCTAAAATTTCAGCAGCGCTTTGTTTTGCTTTTTCTGGAGATTCTCCAATAAACTGAAGCATTCTTGCAACATGCAATTCATATTTCGCACGTTTTTCTTTAGAATCTTTGTCATCAGAAGTGTAATAATCTTTATCTGAAAGTCCTAATTGGCTTGGCCCTAAATTTACAGAGTTTTTAGAACTGTCTTTATCATCAGCTCCAATGTAAATTCCGAAAAATCCAGCATTTCCTTCTTTTTCCATTTCAACCAAATATTTCTGAACATCGGCAATGTTTTTAATTGCGTCAATTTTTTTCAGATATGGTTTTAATGGCTCGATTCCTCTTTTATTTCTTCCGATAGAATCTAGATAAGTATTAAACAGGTTAACTGCTTTTCCTTGATCTGTATTTGATTTATACTTTGGATTTTTTGAAGCTTCTTGTAAAACTGCCATTACATCTTTGTCCGTTTTTTTAATCAGCTCATTAAAACTTCCCCATGTCGTACGATCACTTGGGATTTCTGTTTTTTCTAACCAAGTTCCGTTTACATATTTGAAAAAATCCTGACTTGGGCTTATTTTCGTATCCATATAAGACACATTAATACCTGGCTCTTTTGGCGCTGTTTGAGCTTGGGCTGCGGTAATTGCAAACATTGCAGATATCACACCAAACACAGGTTTAGCAAATTGTTTTTTCATAAAAAATTATAGTTTAAGGGAAAATACAAACATATTGTTATTATTTCAAAAATTGTGTTAAAATTCTAACTGTAAAGCCAAAAAGACAGATAAATTTCACAAATACAACCTGAACACTGAGATATATGTATACAGATACTCGTAAAAGTTACAAAAGCCTGTTAAAAAAATAATTCAGTAAAGTTTTTAGAATCTGCTTTTTGTATTTTTGCGCCAAATTATTTTTATGAAATCGCTTTTATATAAATACCGTAAATTCTTTATTGTTCTAATAGTATTTTCGGTTGTTACGATATCTTTGTTTTACTCGGCTTTAAAACCCAAAAAGACACTTCCTATTTATAATCCAGCTGATGTTAATCCTGAATTGGTAGATAGTACAGTTCAATATAAAAGCAAATACCACACAATTGCCGATTTTTCTTTTATCAATCAAAATGGCGATACGATTACCCAGAAAAATTACGAAGGAAAAATTTATGTTGCCGATTTCTTCTTTACCACTTGCGGATCGATCTGCCCAAAGATGTCAACCAATCTTGTTGATGTTCAAAAAGCGGTTTTGAACAATCCGAAAGTAATGTTGCTATCTCATACCGTTTTTCCAGAAGTTGACAGTGTTTCTGTTTTAAAAGCTTATGCCATTAAATATGGAGTTGTCGATAGCAAATGGAATTTGGTTACTGGTGACAAAAAACAAATCTACACTATGGCCAGAAAATCGTATTTGGCTGTTAAATTAGGAAGACCAGATCAGCTTTATGATATGGTACATACTGAGAATTTTGTTTTGGTTGATCAAAAGCGCCGCGTTAGAGGTTTTTATGACGGAACAAACAAAGAAGATATAAAACGTCTTTTGGAAGACATCGAATTCCTTTCTCAAGAGTAAAATCCCTTATTTTTAGAAACATTTAGCATTTGTGGAAGTGTTAAATGCCTTGAAATAGAGAATAATTGCCTACTTTTGCAATCTAAATTCAATCTAAATAAGCTTGCAAAATACAATACACACTCTGAAAAAAGGCGAAAAAGCCATTATCAAAGATTTTGATATCGATCTTATTCCACTTAAATTATTAGAAATGGGTTGTCTTCCTGGCAGTTTAGTTGAATTGCTTCAGGTTGCTCCTTTTGGCGATCCATTATATTTAGATATTAATGGTTCTCATGTTGCCATTCGAATTGAAACAGCTCGTGAAATTGAAGTTGAACTTATCAAAACCAATTTGTAATGAGTGTTCAGAATATCAATGTTGCCCTTATCGGAAATCCCAATACCGGAAAAACTTCCGTTTTTAATCAATTAACAGGTCTTAACCAACAAGTTGGAAACTATCCTGGAATCACGGTTGAGAAGAAAATAGGATTTTGCAAATTACCTAATAACGTAAAAGCTAACATTCTAGATTTGCCTGGAACGTATAGTTTGAATGCGAGTTCGATGGACGAAAGTGTAGTAATCGAACTCTTGCTAAACAAAAACGATAAACTATATCCAGATGTAGCGGTTGTTGTAACAGATGTCGAAAATCTAAAACGAAATTTACTAATCTACACACAGATAAAAGATCTTGAAATTCCGACGATTTTGGTTATCAATATGTCAGATCGTATGGAGCGTAAAGGAATTTCTTTAGATATTCCGTATTTAGAAGAAAAACTAAAAACAAAAATTGCGTTAGTAAGTTCCCGAAAAGGTTTAGGAATTGAAGAATTAAAAGAACTGATTGTTTCTTATAAAACACTTCCACACGAACCTTGTTTGAATGCTTCTGTAATTGATCCTGAATATTTTGAAAAATTACAAAAAGCATTTCCAAACCAATTAATGTATAAATTGTGGCTGGTCATTACGCAAGATGTCAATTTCTTGAATTTAGACCGTAATGAAATCCGAAGCACTTTTACCAAATCACATTCAGAATTAAAACGTTTACAACAGAAAGAGACCATCAAAAGATATCAATTTATCAATGATGTTTTAAAAGAAGGTTTAAAGATTGATGCTTCGATGGCGAAAGATATCCGAGCAAAATTGGATCGCGTTTTAACGCACAAAGTTTGGGGTTACTTTATTTTCTTTGCCATTTTATTCTTGATTTTCCAATCGATTTTTAGCTGGTCAACTATTCCAATGGATTTCATTGACAGCACCTTTGCTTCTTTAAGCAGCTGGGTTGCAGCAGAACTGCCAAGTGGTATTTTGACCGATTTACTTTCGCAAGGAATTATTCCTGGAATTGGCGGAGTTATTATTTTTATTCCGCAGATTGCTTTCTTGTTTTTATTTATTTCTATTTTAGAAGAAAGCGGTTATATGAGTCGTGTCGTATTCTTAATGGACAAAATCATGCGCCGATTTGGACTTTCAGGAAAAAGTGTCGTGCCTTTAATTTCTGGAACTGCCTGTGCAATTCCCGCGATTATGGCAACTCGAAATATTGAAAACTGGAAAGAACGCCTTATTACGATCTTAGTAACGCCATTCACGACTTGTTCGGCAAGATTACCTGTTTATGCGATTATTATCTCATTGGTTATTCCGAGCAAAAGAATTTTTGGAGTATTAAATCTTCAAGGATTAACACTTATGTCACTTTATGTTTTAGGATTTTTTATGGCCATTTTATCGGCTTACATTTTGAATAAGGTTCTAAAATTAGACTCAAAAACATATTTTGTTGTTGAAATGCCAAGTTACAAAATGCCTCTTCCAAAAAATGTTGGAATCAATGTAGTAGAAAAAACAAAAGCTTTTGTTGTTGGTGCAGGTAAAATTATCTTGGCGATCTCTGTTATTCTTTGGTTCTTGGCCTCATACGGACCTGGAAAAGAATTCAACGAAGCCGAAACTATCGTAAAAGAAAGATTTGCCAATACGACTTTAGACGAAACTCAGTTTGAAAATGAAGTTAATTCTCAAAAATTAGAGAATTCCTATATTGGATTAATGGGACGCGCGATCGAACCGGTAATTCAGCCTTTGGGTTACGATTGGAAAATCGGAATTGCTTTAATCAGTTCTTTTGCTGCCCGCGAAGTTTTCGTGGGAACTCTGGCAACCATTTACAGTGTTGGAGATACCGATAACGAATCGACTATAAAAAGCAAAATGCAGGCAGAAGTTTGGCCAGATACCGGAAAAAAAATATTTGATTTTGCCACTGGAATTTCTTTATTGCTATTTTATGCTTTTGCTATGCAATGCGCCAGTACGTTGGCGATTACCAAAAAAGAAACCAATTCATGGAAATGGCCTGCCATGCAACTATTTTTAATGAGTGGTCTCGCTTATTTTACCGCATTAATTGCGTATCAACTTTTAAAATAAAAAGTTATGTTTCAGGAAATAATAGCCTTTGCCATATTAGGAATTGCAGTTGCTTTTTTGATTAAAAAGTTCTTCTTTAAATCAAAAAAGAAAAAAGACTGCGGTAGTGGAACCGATTGTGGATGTTCTTAAAAAGGGACAAAGGAACAAAGGTTCACAGATACAAAGTAAAAAAAGCTGTTCATTTTGAATGGCTTTTTTTATGAATAAAATGTCTTATTCTGTTATTTTAAAAACCTAGAATAACTTATTAGTATATTTCCTAAAACTATTTTTGTCTTCTAAATTTATTAAAAAATGACACCAGAAGATAGAATGGAAGTAATACGAGACAACAGAGTAGCTCGATTACTGTGGTTTGCAATAGGTTTTTTCTGCGCAACCATTATTACTTATTTGATAATGAAACATCATCATTAGTTTTTTCTCGGTTTTATCTAATTAAGAATATAGAACAAAGAATATAGACTGTAACTTTGACTGAGACTGAAAACTGTGATTAAAAAATGTCTTATTATAATGGTTTAAAAGCTTTTCAAGGCACCATCACACCGTAAGTAAAATTATTTTTGAATTTTTAAAAATACATTTGAAATGACAAGGTTTGAAAAAAGGGAAATGATCAGAAATATCAACATAACTAGGATACTATGGTTTTCAATTGGTTTTTTATGCGCTTTTGTAATAATGTGCTTTCTAAAATCCCGATTATAATCCTATAAAGCTTCTGATATACCCTATCACAAAATAAAAAACGGCTCTAGATTAGAGCCGTTTTTTATTTTTATAATCTGAATGTAATTTCTATTTCAACCCTTCCCACTCGGCATAAAACTGAGCTAGAAAAGTTTCCATAAAACGATGTCTTTCTGCCGCGATTTCTTTTCCTTTTTCGGTATTCATTTTGTCTTTAAGCAGTAAAAGCTTTTCGTAGAAATGATTAATGGTTGGAGCATTGTTCTTTTTATACTCCTCTTTTGTCATATTGGTTACAGGCTCAATTTCTGGATTGTATAAAGCTCTGTTCTTAAATCCTCCATAATTAAAGGCTCTTGCAACACCAATTGCACCAATTGCATCAAGACGATCAGCATCTTGAACAACATCCAATTCGACAGAAGAGAACTTTCTTTCGAAATTTCCGCCTTTATAAGAGATATTTTCAATGATTTTAACAACATGGGCAATTGTGTCCTCAGAAACATTTTCTTTCTCTAAAAATGCTCTTGCTGTTTTTGGCCCGATTGTTTCGTCTCCGTTGTGAAATTTACTATCTGCAATATCATGCAATAAAGCACCCAATTGCACCACTGTAAGATCGCACTCTGTTTCTTTGGCAATCAAAATTGCGTTCTTATAAACTCGCTCAATATGAAACCAATCATGTCCACCCTCGGCATCATTTAGTTTTTCTTTAACAAAAGCAATAGTTTTAATAATCAGTTGTGAATTGCTCATATAGAGGTTTTTACAGTTTATAAAAAATGTTGATTGTCAAAGATTTTGAATCTCCAACAATCAACAAATATGTTTTAAAGCAACATTGTTGCTTTTTTAAATTCCAAATTTTTTAAATTCCAAATTCCAATCTAAAATCTAAAATTTAAAGTCTTGCTGGTTCAACCCATTTAAAAATATGCGATTCTTGTGGGATCACAATTCTTTCTGAAATTCTCGCCATACGAGCTGGTAATTTCATTAAGTAATCACGAGCTTTTTCTGCTTCATCAGTCAAATTAGAAATCTTATCAATTTCCCATTTGTTAATTAATTTCTGCATGATATCTACATAATCGTTTGCAGTGTAAACACCAATACGCTGTGCTGAATCTGAAAACTGTTCGAAAGCTGTGCTTATTTTTTGACCAGATTCTCTCAAGAAATGAGCCGGCATAACAATTTTCTGCTTCATCATGTATTGAAAAGCTAACATCATTTCGCTTGGATCTACTTGGAAAATTCTAGTAACAAATTCGCTGTATGCATGGTGGTGACGCATTTCGTCTCCAGCAATCATTTTACACATTTTAGACAACTTGTTATCGCCAAATTTCTTAGCTATCTGAGCTACTCTATTGTGCGAAACATAAGTTGCTAATTCCTGAAAACTAGTGTATACAAAGTTTTTGTATGGGTCAGTTCCAGTTCCAATATCAAAACCGTCGTTGATCAAATGCTGTGTAGTCATTTCGATTTCACGCATATTCACACGACCAGACAAATACAAGTATTTATTTAAAAGATCTCCGTGGCGGTTTTCTTCTCCAGTCCATTGTTTTACCCACTTAGCCCAACCGTTTCCTTGATTTCCTTCTTGCTGATCTATTCCTTCAACATCCATTAACCATGACTCGTAGGTAGGCAAAGCTTCTTCTGTGATGGTATCTCCAACAAGAGTAACCCAGAAATCGTATGGAAGTTCTTTAGCAATCTCGCGTAATTCTTTTACCTCTTCAAAGAAGTTTTCTCCTTGAGAATTTGGTAAGAAATCCGACGGCTGCCAAATTTTTTCCACTGGAATTAAATACTGTTCAACGAAGCTATCCACGTTTTTTTCCAAAAACTGCATTACTTCTAATCTAATGTTTTTTATAGACATTACTTATTATAGATTTGAGTTGTACGTTTTAGCTCGGACTAAAACTTAAACTTGTTTATATTCATTTATTCCTTCTTTAACTGCTTTTTCAGCAATCTCCATCAGCTCTTCAAACTTGTAATCTTTAACAGCCAAAGCTTTATGAGCAGTAAACTTGAGGTGATTTCCTAAACCAACAGGAAAAAAACCAAACTTTACCATTTTCCAAGAATTATTGATGCCTACTGGCACAACATACGCAGATGGTGCATATTTGCATAAAATTTTTAAACCGCTTTGCGCAAATTCTTTTGGTACTCCCGTTTTACTTCTTGTCCCTTCTGGGAAAATAACGGCAGATCTTGTGTTTTTTTCGATATATTCAGACAAGCCTTTAATAACGGGTATCGCTTGTTTAGGGTCTTTTCGGTCAATTAAAACAGATCCTCCGTATTTCAAATTAAAAGAAACACTTGGAATTCCGCTTCCTAACTCCTTCTTACTTACAAATTTACAATGAAAACGTCTAAAGTACCAAATCATTGCCACGATATCGTACATACTTTGGTGATTTGCCACAAAAATAATCGGCACACCCTTCGGAACCGTGTCTACTCCTTCAATTGTATATCTTGTCCCGACAAGATTAGTACATTTTAAAAGACAGAAATTTAAATAATCAACACTTTTTTTGTGAGCCTGGTAACCAAAAACATTTAAACAAATCCACTGAATTGGGTGAAAAACAGCCAAACACAAACCAAATAATAAATAGTAAATTACCGATATGGGATAAGAAATAATTTTTTCCATGCTTCAAAAATTAATGCGCAAAAGTAGTAAATATATTTTTAGACTTATTAAAATTGAAAACAATAACTGTTTTTATGGTTTAATTGTACCTTTGCACTAGAATTTGCAAATTTTTTCTGAATTAAATGAACTTTACTTACCCTAAAAACGAGCGTTTAAAAAGCAAAACGACAATTGGATTACTGTTTTCTAATGGAAAATCGGTGTCCAAATACCCGCTTCGTTTGGTTTACCGTCAAGCGGAAGCAAATTCAGAAGAACAAACCAAAATTGGCGTTTCGGTTTCTAAGAAATATTTTAAGAAAGCCGTTGATCGAAATTATTTCAAAAGAGTTTTGAGAGAAACCTATCGATTAAACAAACATTTACTTTTAGATAATCTGGATCAGCCATATTCGATAATGCTTTTTTATCAGACCAAAGACCGTTTATCTTACGAAGAAATCAATACTAAAATGATTCAATTGTTTGAGAAATTTGCAGCTCAAATCAACAAACCACAAGATTCTGATACGAAAACAGAAGCGTAAATTTCAAAACGTAAGATTATTAATCAAGTTAGACAAAAAAATCGTAGTTTTAGCTCTAAATTGAAATTTTATGCGTCAACTTTTCTTTTTATGTGTTTTTTTGTTGATTCTTTCTGGATGCAGTAAAGCTAAATTTTCAGAAAAGGAATCTGAATCTCTAGGCATCACACTTAGTCAAGTAACTCCAGGACAAAAAAGTTTAAGTTCAAACTCATTGGATGTTCCTGAAAAAATTATTAAAAATGCTTCAATAAGGTTTGAAACAGATGATCTTGAAAAAACATTTTCGCAAATTCAAAATGCAATAAAAGAGAATAAAAGTATTGTCTTGAATGATTCTGAGGGAAAAGATGATCACTCATTATATAGAAATATCACTGTAAGAGTTCCGAGTGAAAATTTTGATCAATTTGTAAATTCAATTTCAAAAGGCGTTTCATTTTTCGAAAGAAAAGAAATCTCTGCAACAAATGTTACAGACCAATATATTGATATTAACTCAAGATTAAAAACAAAAAAGAAACTCGAAGAACGTTATCTTGAAATTTTAAAGAAAGCAAACAAAGTCAGCGAGATTTTAGAAATTGAGAAACAAATTTCAGTGATTCGAGAAGAAATAGAAGCTAAAGAAAGTGAGCTGAAATATTTGGAAAGTCGAGTTTCTTTAAGTACCGTTACCATTGAATTTTATAAAACGATTGCCCAAAAAGAAGGCGTTAAGATATCTTACGGTTCAAAACTTTGGAACGCTGTCAAATCTGGATTTTTCAGTTTATCCGATTTTTTAATTTCCTTAATCAGCGTTTGGCCGTTTGTAATATTATTTGTTGTATTTGCCTATTTTATAAGAAGAAGATTAAAAAGAAGAAAAAAAGAATAATCATGTATCCGTATTTCAAAAAGAAATTTATTATACCAGTCGCTGCGGCGGGAATGTTGTTTGTTGGAACCAGTTTTAAAGAAGACTTTTTTGAGATTGCCAAACAAATTGAGATTTTCACCACTTTGTTTAAAGCCGTAAATACCAATTATGTTGACGAAACCAATCCCGGAGATTTGATGGACAAAGCGATCAAAAGTATGCTGGGAAGTTTGGATCCGTATACCGTTTATTTTAACGAGCAAGATGTTGTTAATTTTAAAATCAATAATACCGGAGAATATACTGGAATTGGCGCTTTGATTTCGAGAAAAAAAGATCGCTTAATTGTTCGTGAACCTTATAAAAATTATCCTGCCGATAAAGCGGGACTAAAAGCAGGAGATGAAATTATTCAGATTGGCGATGTTCTGATTGCTGATTTTAAAGATGATGCCTCTCAATTATTGAAAGGAACAAAAAACACTAAAATCAACATCAAATACCTTCGTCAAGGAAAACCAAATACTACCGTTTTGGTTTTAGATGAAGTAGATATTAAATCGGTTCCTTTTTACGGAAAAATAGATGATAAAACAGGTTATATAGTTTTGGCACATTTTAGCAGAAAAGCTTCTGCCGAAGTGAAAGACGCATTGGAAAAACTAAAAGCCGACGGTGCCAAACAAATTGTTTTGGATTTGAGAGGAAATCCAGGTGGTTTATTAAACGAAGCCATTGATATCTGCAATTTGTTTGTTCCGAAAAATGAAGTAATTGTTACGACTAAATCTAGAATTGAAAAACACAACAACACTTATAAAACACAGAAAGAACCAGTTGATACTGAAATTCCTTTGGCAATTTTAGTAAACGGAAGAAGTGCTTCGGCTTCAGAAATTGTTTCGGGTGCTTTGCAGGATTTGGATCGTGCAGTTGTTTTAGGAAGCAGAAGTTTTGGTAAAGGTTTGGTACAGCGTTCTGTTGATTTAACTTATGGAACTCAATTAAAAGTAACCATTTCAAGATATTATACGCCTTCTGGAAGATGTATTCAGGCTCTGGATTATGCACACAAAGACAAAAATGGCGTAGCGCAAAAAACGGATGCCAAAAACTATAATGCTTTTAAAACTAGAAAAGGCAGAACGGTTTATGATGGCGGAGGAGTTTTACCAGACATAGAATTGGAAGAAGCAAAAACCAGCTCAATTGCTACTGCTTTAATCAAAAATGATGGTGTTTTTGATTATGCCACAACATACTATTACAAAAATCCAAATTTGGGTGATAAGATTCCGACTTTGACCGATGCAGATTATACTGCTTTCAAACAATATCTTAAAACTAACAAAATCACTTTTGACACAGACACCGAAGTGGCTTTAAAAAATACTTTAGCTGCGGCTAAAAAAGAAAAAATAGACGAGACCATTACTGCCGAATATCAGCAATTGTTAAATGCTTTAGAAAAAAGCGAAACTACTTTACTAGATAAAAACCAAAAAGAGATTAAAAACATGATTTTGGAAGAATTGATTAAAAGATACCAATATCAGGAAGGTTTATATCAGTATTACTTAAAAAACAATTCTGAAATTAAAAGAGCAGTTAGCGTATTAAATAACCAGACAGAATATAAGACGATTTTAAAAATGTAGTGAATGAAGATAACTCTAGCTCTGATTCTTTTTTCATATTATACAGTAAACGCACAACAAAAACCTGTTGAGACTATTTATTTCGAATTCGACAAGTATGATTTGACAGAAAAGCAAATCAGTGTGGTTTCTAATTTTATAAAAAACATAGACACTTCTAAAGTAGAGTCTATACAGATTTATGGCTATTGTGATGATCGAGGAAATGATGAGTATAACTTTAGATTGTCAAACAATCGAGCCAATACGATTCAGGATCTGTTGATCAAAAAAGGATTCAATCAAAGTAAAATTGTTATTCTGGAAGGAAAAGGACGTGTTGTTGTAAAAGCAGATACGATAGAAAATCTGTACGAAACACGTCTCCGAAATCGGCGGGTGGACTTAATTGTGGTTAAAAAGAATAGTTTCGGAAAAGGAATTCACACTTCTTTTAAAGACAAGTTAAAAGTAGGCGATAAAGTTTGTCTGGAATCTATTTTGTTTGAAATTGGAAGCGCCAAACTAACTCCCAATTCTAAAAAAGAACTAGATAAAATTGCGACAACGCTTCAAGATCATCGAAACTTAAATTTTGAAATACGCGGACACGTTTGCTGTACACCCGAAATTTACAGCGACGGAATTGATAGAGCTACTAAAGAAAGGAGACTTTCTTGGAATCGTGCCAAAACTGTTTTTCATTATCTAATGTCTAAAAAAGTATCCAAAAGCCGCATGACCTATATTGGATGCGGCAATAGATATCCTTTAGGCCGAGGCGATACTTACGATCGGCGGGTGGAGTTTGTGATTACTAAAATTTAGTTTTTCTAAGATTCTAAGATGCTAAGATTCTAAGTTTTTTTTACTTATTGGAATATGCTAAAAAACCCTTGTGGATTTTTTACTTCATTTTAATCATTCTCGAATCATCTCGATATGCGGAATATCATCTTCTAAATACATTTCGCTTGTTTGAACAAAACCGTGGCTTTCGTAGAATTTCTTCAAATACAATTGTGCTCCTATAGTAATTTTATCTTTTCCAAAATTGGATTGAATTTGAGCTATAGCTTCTCGCATTAATTCGTGTCCCCATTTTTTGTCTCTGTAATTTTGATCTACAACGACTCTTCCGATCGAAGCGTTATCGAAACTAATCCCCGCATCAAATAAGCGCGAATAAGCTACTATTTTACCTTCAAATTCCCCCAAAAGGTGTAATGCTTTCTTGTCCTTGCCATCAAGGTCTAAATAAACACAATTTTGTTCGACTACAAAGATTTTGCTTCGCAATCTGAGCAAATCATATAACTCATGAACCGTTAACGCCTCAAAAGGCTTTATTTTCCATTTTAATTCCATTCTACTTTGTTTTTGCCACAAAGGCGCGAAGGCGCTAAGTTATATATTTTTTTAGCTGTGCTAAAGTTTCTTATAGAAATCGCAAAGACACAAAGTTATATTTCCTAGAATAAATCTTTGTGTCTTTGCGCCTTGCTTCTTTGTAACTAACTAGAAAATCACTTTTTCGTCATTACTATTTCCATGCTTTTATATTCAGTTCCATTTTTTGTATCGTACATTTCCATTTTTCGGGTTTTAGCATCTACGATAGTGTAAACTTCTCTGTACTTGGTATTTTTTGCTGTTACTGGATCGGCCATTTCTCCGTCGTAATCTATACTCTTGGTACTTTCGTTATACTTTCCTTTGCCAATCATCATTCCAGTTCCCATATTATCAATAAATGTGGAGATGTATTCTTTACTCGCATTATTATAGCCTACAGTGCCTTTACCATCAAATGGCTGTCCCATCATAGTTCCTTTGTAAGTTGCTTCTTGAAAGCGTCCGCCTAAGATCATTTTAATTTCGGCTACACAAGTTTCTTTTTCAGGTTTTGCATTGGCATCCGACCAAAATGTCATATCACAATTCCATGTTCCAACTTCATCAGCCAGTATTTTATGTGGATTTCCAGGTGTTGCATAATCTTGCCAAGCTTTCATCTGCGCTGCAGAATCTAATGGTGCTTCAGCAACTGGTTCTTCCGTTTTAATAGAATCTGTCGCTGTTGTAGGTGTGGCTTCTTCCTTCACTTCTTTTTTACAAGAAATAAAACACAGTGTTATTAGTACTAAGGTTGTGGTTAATTTTTTCATAACTAATTGTTTTTATGTTTGTTATGAATAAAAGTACGAAATTTTTTGTTTCAGGTTTAAAGTTTCAAGTTTCATGTTGACATACTGAACGAATTGAATCGCAAAGAAACTTCAAACCTGAAACCTGAAACAAAAAACAAATCCCCTATCGTTTGTCTATTCTGACTGTTTTAATAATGGCTTCAAGTTCTAGCATTAGATCCCGTTCTTGATGTGAGGGTGAATAAGAGAATCCTTCAATAACCAAAACACGATTAAAAGTTGGGTCTATAATGGCATAATTGATAAATGGTCCAGTCATGAAATCATTTTTCAATTCCCATGTTCCTTTTGTTTCAAAGGCTTCTTTATTGTCCAACATTATTTTTGAGAAATAAGGTGCGTAAGCTTCGCTGGTAATCATTTGTGTATTGGGTTCACGTCCCTGAATGTATTTACCGATTGAATCACGCATTTTGACAATAGCATTTACAACGTCTTTTTTCTTCTTGAAATTATATAGCGGAATCTGGTAAATTAATAAACTGGTATTACCACTGATAATTTCCTTTTTAAGCCAAATGAATTTCTTTTTATGCAACATGTATTCATATCCTGTCGGGATTTGAATATTGATGTGAAATTTGTTCTTAATAATTGCTTTATTTAGCAATGAAGCACTATTATCTTCTTGAATTTTCTGAATTTCGGCATCGTGAATAATTTTGATTATTTGCGGTGCGTTCAGTTCAAGACTGCATATAATATCGTCTACCGATTTTCCGTAAATGCGAAAGGTATTGTGAGGAAGGGTTGTGCTTCGAATGATTTCGAATTTCTCTGCGTTTGTTTTTTTGACTACAATGATGCTTCGGCTGTCGGTAACAAAACCTTCAAGCAATCTCGCAGGATATTGATTAATGGTAAAAAGTGGCTCTTCTTGAGTAAGTCCAAGAACCGGTGAGGCAAATTTATTTCTAATACTATCGCCTACTTCTCCGTACCACAACTGATCATCAATAATGACCGATATAGTATTGGTCTTTCCAGAAACTGTTTCGCTTTGTTTTTCAGTTTTAAAACAAGCAGTTAGGAAAAATGGAATTAATAGCAATAAAAAATGGGTTTTATTCATTTTTTTAATTTATGAAATAAAACCCAAATTTAATAAGATTTTTCTATTATCCGTTTATTTTAAGTTTCATTCCCGGTTTAATATCTTCATCTTTAATACCATTCCATTTTTTAATATCTGAAATTGTTACTCCAGGATATTTTTTAGAAATGCTGTATAAAGAATCTCCTTTTTTAACGTAATAATCTTCACTAACGTTTTTAGAAGGTGCTTTTTTCTTGAATGAATCAACCGAGTTTGATGCAATTGCTGTTGAAGCTGGCTCTTCTATAACTATTGCTGCTTTAGAAATAATAAGTGTTTTTCCTAAACCAATGTTATTTGAAGTTAAATCGTTAAGTTCTTTTAACTCCGCAATAGTCGTACCGAATTTCTTTGCAATGCTACCTAAATTGTCTCCAGCTACTACAACATAGTCCATATCGACAGCTGTTTTCTCTTTATTTTCAGCAGCTGCGATTGCTTCTTCTTTTTTATCTACAATTGCATTTGCTTTAATAGCTGATGGTGTTGGCTCTTCCGATTTAATTTTTAAACTTCTGCCAATTGCAACGGCATTTGTTTTTAAATTATTCCATTTTTTTATCTCGCCAATGCTCACATTATATTTAGAAGCGATTGCACCTAAATTATCTCCTTTTCTAACTTTATAAAATTCAAAATCTCCACTTTCAATCGCAGCAGGTTTAACTGTTGCAGGTTTTGCTTTTGGAGCATATTTTACAGCTAATCTAGAAGATGTTGATCTAAATTCTGTATTGTGTTTTACATAAGCATAAATTTGCTCTTCGTTTGATACAAAGGTTGCTACTTTATCTTTCGGAAGTCTGATAAAATGCTGTTCACCCTGATAAAATGGAACTACTCCCATTTTGTATGACGGATTTAAAAGCTGAATCTGTGATTGTGGCATGTCTAACAAATCGGCGATCTGTTTGAAAGACATTTGATTTTTGATCGCTACAGTATCTGTTTCAAAATTTTTAACCACAGCTCTTTCCGGATTGATTCCGTGTTCTTTGTGGTATTCAAAAAGATACATTGTTGCTAAGAAAGCGGGAACGTAACCTTGAGTTTCTTTTGGAAGATAATTACGAATGTCCCAGTATTTTGTTTTTCCTCCAGAACGACGAATTGCTTTAGTAACATTTCCTGGACCTGAGTTGTAAGAGGCTAAAACCAGTTCCCAGTCGCCAAAAATATTGAACATTTTGGTCATGTATTCTGAAGCTGCTGCTGTAGCTTTAAGAGGATCACTTCTTTCGTCGATATAAGAATCGATTTTTAAAGCGTATTGTTTTCCGGTTCCGTACATAAACTGCCAAAGTCCCGTAGCGCCCATTTTAGAAACTGCTTTAGGATTTAAAGCAGATTCTACAACGGCTAAATATTTTATTTCCAAAGGAACGTTTTGTTTGGCAAAAGCATCCTCGAACATTGGGAAATAATATTCTGATAAAGCCATTAATCGAGAAAACGATTTTTTACGGTTCTTAAGAAATGACTTTATTATATTTTCTAAACCTTGATTGTATTCTATCTCAAAAGGTGATTTCTGATTCATCGCCGCCAAACGCTGTTTTAGCAATTCGGTTGGGAGTTCTTCATCAACAGTAACATCTTTGTTAATGGTTTGAATGTCTTTGGTCAGATCATCATAAATATCTAGACTTACCAATTCGTTCATCCAAAGACTGTCTACTTTTGTAGCTAAATGATCTTTCTTGAATGTGCTTTTAATAGAATCTAAATATGAAAGCTTAACCTCTGGCTTCAGTTCTACATCTGTCTTTGCCGTTTCCTGTGCACAGACAGCTAAAGAAAAGAAAGCGGAAACCACTAATGATAATTTTTTTACAATCATATAACATTATTTTAAAATTCTGTAATTCAATCTATTACAAGAGTTGTATTTTTGCAAATCTAAGCCCTTTATTGAAGAAAAGTGTTTAAAAAAATGTTAATTGTGATATTTTAGTCTAATATCGCTGCGATTCCAGGCAAAATTCTTCCTTCTAACATTTCTAGCATTGCCCCGCCACCAGTGGAAACATAGCTCATTTTGTCTTCAAATCCGAACTGTTTTACTGCTGCAACAGAATCTCCACCTCCTACTAAAGAAAATGCTCCATTTTCTGTAGCTTCAGCGATATAATCTCCTAATGCGATTGTTCCTTTAGAGAAAGTTTCCATTTCAAAAACTCCTAATGGACCATTCCAAAGAATTGTTTTTGACTCTAAAATAACTTTTTTGAAGTTCTCTAAAGATTTTGGACCTGCATCTAAACCTTGCCATCCGTCAGGAATTGCAGTTACGTCTACAACCTGAGTATTTGCATTGTTTGAGAAATCGTCTGCAGCAATAACATCAACAGGAATATGTACCTGAACTCCTTTTTCTTTTGCTAATCTTAAAATTTCTAGAGCCAAATCTAATTTGTCATCTTCGCAGATAGACTCTCCGATTTTTCCTCCTTGCGCTTTAATGAAAGTAAAAGTCATTCCTCCTCCAATAATCATGTGATCTACTTTATCTAAGATATTTTCGATAACAGTGATTTTAGAAGAAACTTTAGAACCTCCAAGAACAGCAGTTACAGGTTTTTCACTGTTTTTAAGAACTTTATTTAAACTTTCAATTTCTTTTGCCAATAATGTTCCGAAACATTTTTTGTCTTCAAAAAATTGTGCAATAATTGTAGTAGATGCGTGCGCTCTGTGAGCTGTACCAAATGCATCGTTTACATAAATATCTCCAAGAGAAGCTAATTCTTTAGCGAAAGCTACATCTCCTGCTTCTTCTTCAGCGTGGAAACGTAAATTTTCTAATAAAAGAACTTCGCCTGGTTTTAAATCTTTTGCTGCAGTTTGAGCTGGTTCTCCAACGCAGTTTTCAGCAAATTTTACTTGAACTCCTAAAATATCAGAAGCTGTTTTTAAGATATGTTTTAGAGAGTATTTCTCTTCTGCTCCTTTTGGTCTTCCAAGGTGTGACATTAAAATCACACTTCCGCCTTGAGCTAAAATAGCATCAATTGTTGGCTTTGCAGCTTCAATACGTGTTGTATCTGTTACATTAAAATTCTCATCCAATGGCACGTTGAAGTCAACACGGATAATTGCTTTTTTATTTTTAAAATCGAAATCGTTTAAAGTTTTCATCTGCTAATTTTTTTAATTTTTTGAAAGAATAACAAATATAGAACTTTTAATGAAGTCTAAATTTCAAAAAACTAAAAATAATCCATTAATAAAAACGAAAACGTTGTAAATTATGAAAACAAACAAAATAATTCTCAAAAATGATAAAAATTACTTGTCTAATCGTGAACTGGACTTTGTGTACAAGGACAGTTACTGATAGATTGTAAGAAATCGAATCCGATTGTGATGGAATGTGTTCCTGTGTTATACGTTCCAAGTCCATTAAACATTAACTGGTAAGAGTATGCAAAATAGAATTTAGATTTCATAAAACCAGCCATTGGTCCCATTGCCAATGGTTTTGGGAACTGGTCATTTAAGAAACGGTAAGACACTCCAATCCAATAGTAATCTTCGTAACGATTGTAACGTCTGTACTTGAAGTTAAAATCGGTTGTAGAACGCTGGTCATTTGCAAAGTACTGTAAGAAAACCGATGGTTCGTATTCGATACGTCTGTTTTCTCCATCTTTAAAAGTAAATCCAGAATATACCTGAAAGTTCGATAAAAGATCTGGTTCATTTGCTCTTTCAAGACTAATATTCTTTTTCAATACGTTGTTGGCATTGAAACTAAAATAAAACCCTCTGTTACGATACAGCGCACTAAGATCAAAGTTGTTATTTGATGTACGGCGATCGTCTGTTATCCCTCCGTCAGTTCCCGTAAAATTATTGGTTTCTAAACGAAAAGTATTGATGTTATACGAAATACCAAATGAAAGGTATTGTTCTGTACGATAATCTAAGATCAAGTGGTGCGCAAATGACACTTTGGCTCCCGTTTGTCTTGTATTACCATTGCTATCATTATACAATGACAAACCAACTCCAGAACGATCTAAAACACGAAAATCTGCATACAATGATTGGTTATCTGGTGCGTCTTTAATTCCGACCCACTGTGTTAAACCATTGGCTCTAATACGGAGATTATCTCCAATACCAGCATAAGCAGGAGAAAGAATAAAAGGGTTATCAGCTAAATACTGGGTAAACACCGGTAGGTTTAACTCTTGGCTGTAACTTGTTGTTACAGCCATGAGTACTAAGGATAAAATAAGCTTTTTCATTGTAATAATATTTTTAGATAACATCATTGGGGCTATAATTTTGTTATCTGTATAAAGTGAAATGTCCAACAAATTCTCTTGGATCCTTCGGATCATTTAATTTAAGAACATACCAGTAATCACCTGTTGGCAATTCGTTTCCATGATATCTACCGTCCCATTTTTCACCTACATGGTATTTCGCAACTACTCTACCATATCTATCATAAATATCGAACGTTAGCTCTTTGTATGCTAATGCACCACAATCTGGACCAATAGTATCATTTTGTCCGTCACCGTTTGGAGTGAAGTAGTTTGGCAGACAGAAGTCATAGAATGTACCCTGAACTGTAATTGTTGCCTCACAACCATTTTTGTCTCTTACGATCACTACATAATCACCCGATTTGTAGATTCTATAGCTATTAGATGATGAGAATGATTCACCATTGAAGCTGTACTCGTAAGGAGCAACTCCTCCAGAAGCTTTAACAACAATTGTGTTGATGTCTTTGCTTTGGTTTGTAACGTCAATTAAACTTACTGGATCAACAGCTGCTACTTCAAAAATTGGAGTTGGCACTTCACATCCGTTAGTATGTCTAGCAACAATGAAGTGGCTTCCTGGAGCAACATTTGTGAAAATGTTACTTGGTTGGAATGTTCCATTATTGTCAAGAGAGTAATCTACCTCTGCAGGGTTTGTGATAGAAGCATCGATTGTTACTACTACCATGTTTGCCTGTGCATTGTTAACACAATCATATGTTACTTCTGCAGTTGGGTTAAGAATTACAGCATTTGGCATATTCTCTACGAAATCTACTGGACAGTTGTTTGCATCTTTCACATATACTGTATGTGCTCCACCTTTAAGGTTTGTAAAGTCAAACACTGTTTGTGTTGCAGTACCTGCAGTAAATGGTCCGTTTGGAGCATCTAAACTTACGCTATAAGGTAAAGTACCACCTTTAATTTCGATACTAAATGCACCATCTTTATCTCCGTCACAAACTTCTGGTATCATTGAGTTTGGAACCTCAGTTACAACTACAGGTCTTGGTTGTGAGATTGTGAAATCGTACAATACAAAACATCCGTTTTCGTCCTGAGCTATTGCTTGGTAGTCACCAGGCGCTAATTTCTCAAATAATACTTTAGTATCAAATTGATTCAGATTTGGAGAAATTGCATATTTAATAACTCCTGTTCCACCTGAAGCAATTATTTCAAGTTTACCATTATTCTCACCGAAACAAGTAACATCAGTTGGTTTAAATTGAGCTTGTAAAGCTTCTCTTGGTTCTGTAATAACAACCAATTCAGATCTATCATTACAATCCACACTTTCAACTGCTACTCGATATGTTCCAATTGGAAGATCAGCAAATACTCCATTGTCTTGAGCTGGACGAACAATTCCGTCTGTCGCGTTTAACAATGTATAAGAATAATGACCTAAGCCTCCTACTGCTTCTGCAGTGATTACCCCTGTAGCTTCTCCAGTACATTTTACAACTGCGCTTGAAACATCCAATTTAATATCTAATGGAGTTAATGCATAGATTGTAACTGTATTAGAGACAACACTTCTACATCCTATAGAGTCAAAAACAAAATACTTATAAGAACCTACTGGCACTTCAAATGAAATTGAAGAAGCGAATGAACCTAAAATCGTTGTTCCATCTGCACTATAAGTATATGGTCCTGTTCCTCCTTCAGCACTTAGCGTAAGCTGTGTTAAAGTCTGACAAGTTTGTGCTCTAGACTCTACTAAAGTAGCTAATACTTTTAGTGGATCTTTTATTTCAACTTCATTAGTTGTAAACTCACAAGAGAATCCATCTGTTATTGTTACACTATATCTTCCTGCACCTAATCCAGAGAAAACTGGAGAAGAGAATGGTCCTGATGAAATTACAGGATCTTCAGAAAGTATATTTAAAGTATACATATAGTTACTTCCTTGACCACCTGTTGGAGGGCTCACGGTAACTACACCAGATTTATCTCCAAAACATGGTAACGTCGTAACGTTTGCACTTGCTGTAGCATTAATAGGCAGTGGCACTATTAAAGTCTGACTTGTAGATGCCATACAACCTTTAGCGTCTTTAACGTTTATGGTATAAACACCTGCTGTTAGACCTGGATAGTTTGTCTTACTTGAATAATTTTCTACAACTCTTCCATCTTTTACTAATTCATATTGGTAAGATGTGTTCCAACCTCCTGTTGCACTAACAGAGATTTCACCGTCATTGTTACCAGCAATACATGTAATATCCACTTTTGCTGATGTTGCAACTAATGCTTCGTTTGGCTGACTGATCGTAAATAATGTTTCTACTGAACATCTAGGATCACCTACTAAAGTAGCCACAACTTTGTATAAACCAGCGCTCAAATTAGAAACTCTTTGTGGACCTGCTGTTGGTGATTGACCTGAAGCTACTACCGCTGTACTTGGCGACGGACCAGTCACTACATAATCAAATCTACCAGCATCGTCTTTTGGAACTATCTGATTGTCTACAAAAGTTAAATCTACGCTTCCATCAGTAGCATTGAAACAAATTTCTCCATTTACAGCAACTGCTTGAATACTGAATGTATTTGGATCAAACACATTGTGAACTTTCTGCAATAAACAGCCAGTATCTTTATTAAGAACTGTGATGATATATTCACCAATTCCTAAATCTGTAAATACTCCATTTGCATTTGGCGCATTTCCTGGTACAGTAGCACCAGAAGAATAAGCGATTGAATATTCTAAGTTAGTTGGTGTACCTCCTGTCGCATCTACTGATACTGTAATGTTTTCTTTAGTAGGACAAGTGATTGCATCATCAACTCTTACATTTACTTTGTCTAAACGGATGAATGGATTAATTACCCAAGTTGTTGGATTGGTACCCTCACAACCATTTTCGTCATAAACTTTTACTACGAAATTTCCACCTGTAAAATCGGTTTGAGTATACACATTTCTTTCTCCTTTGTAAACTCTTACACCATTTTTAATAAACTCATATTCGTACTTATCATAATTTTCAGAACCTCCAGTAACACCAGTTACTGTGATTGTTGCAAAATTGCTAGTGTTACCGCTAGTACATAAGTACTGCACCACAGCTGGATCTGGAACCACAATTGCTTTAGGTCCTTTTACTTCTACATCAATAAAAGCTGTACAACCTCTTCCTGAGAATACTTCAACTCTGTAATCTCCAGCTGCTAATCCTTCAAACAATCCGCTTTCTTGAAGTGGACCGTTGTTGATTCTATATTTGTATATAGGGTTGTCGTTTACTTCTGGAGTAATACTTGCTCTAATTTTACCATCTGTATAACTGAAACATGTCACAGGCGTAGCTTTTGCTTCAAAACCAATAATTTTGGTTGCAGGAGCGATAACTACCATTGTTGAAATTGGACATTTAGTCGTTGTATCAATCACATCGATTGTGTGAGAACCAGAATCTAAACCTGTAAATTCAGCTGTCGTAGTCGTTACTGCTGGTTGTTTGTCAATTGAATAACTGTAATTTCCTGAACCACCAGTTGCTGTAACACTAATTCTTCCGTCTCCTTCCTTACAACTTGGCCAATCTAAAATTTCAGTTTTCAATTCTAGAGGCTGTAAAATAGTCACTAATGCTGGGAACTTAGTTTCACAACCAAATTTATCGCGTACTGTGATATCGTAAGCTTTTGCTACGTTCACTGTAAATGATTTAGAAATTTGGAATCCTCCACCAATACTATATGTAAATGGACCTACTCCAATCGCAGCAGAATCGTCTACTACAATTTCATAATTTCCATTACTATCCGCACAATGTGATGTAACTTTTGCTGTAAAGTTACTTGGCAACGGATCAGTTGTAATGTTAACTGTTATTGGTTGAGAGATACATCCGTTTTTATCTTTCGCATATACATACCAGCTAGGCGTAGCAGGATCTAATACTCTAGTAGCTTCTGGTTCAAATGCACCGTAAGTTGCACCTGCTACAACAAAAGAATAGGTATAATCTCCAGCTCCTCCGTGTCCTAGAACTGTAACTACAGCACCAATTTTACAATTAGCATTTACGTTACCTTCTTCGGAAACAGTTACATCGATAGGATCGTTAACTGTAACTTTGAAAGTTGTTGGACAGGTTGTTATATCATCAACTACACTAATCTCATAATCACCTTTTGCTAAGTTAGCTAAAGTAACCTCTGTATCAGCAGTTGTAATTGGTCCAACAAAAGCAGCACCGTCTTTAGTTACTGAATACGTATATGTTCCTTTGAAATCAGACATTGTAAAGACTACTTTTCCGTCGTCTGTACCAATACAAGATTTCGCGAAAGCATCACCTGTAGCTTGGATTTTAACAACGTCTTTGATAGTCAATATATCAGTGAATGAACATCCAAAACTATCTGTTACCTCAAATTTGTACTCACCAAATGGCAATCCTGTAAATACGGCTGGATCTGCACTTCCAGTTGTTGAAACTGGAGGATAAAGCGTAGTAGCCGCACCATTGAATTCTATAATTTTAAACTTTAATGCACCTACTCCGTCTGTCGCAGTTACTGTAACAGTACTAGTAGCGTTTGCAGGATTACAAGTAATAGCAGTTGCTAAGAATGCTAAAGCTTTTGGTTTGTTTAATGGAACAATCGGAACTGTTACTGGTGGTGTTTCACAACCATTAGCATCTCTAACTGTATACGTAACCGATAGAACTGAACCGTCATTTGGTACAGAGATACTATTTGTATCATCGTATCCATTTCCGTCAAAATTGTATTGGTATTTTCCTTTACCACCTGTAGCAGTAATTACAATTTCTGTAAATGTATTACAAGCATTATTTGGTGTAATTTCAGGTGTTGCTTTTAATTCATCTGGCTGAATAATTATAATATTAGCCGAAGTAGTCGTACAACCTTTACCATCTGTAACTTGAACCGTATATGTACCTTCAGGTAAATCGGTATAAACACCACTTACATCTCCTGTTGTATTTGTAACTGTTCCAGAAAGCACGTATGAATATGGTTCTACTCCACCAGTTGGTACAACTGTTAAAGTTCCATTGCTGTCATTCCAACATAATACATCTGTATGCGAATCTCCAAGAGTAATTGGCTCTGGATCTGTAACCGTTACAGGAATAGTTGTAAATGTACATGGTACGTTACTGTCTGAGATTTCAAAAGTGTAATCTCCTTCAGCAGTTACAAATTCTGTAAAATCACCCGTAGCTGTTTTTGGAGCTGGGAATACCGCAACACCGTCTAAGTACATTTGGTATGTATAATTTTTTACACCACCTTTTACTTCAACAACAATTTTTGCTGCTTCATTACCTACTTCACAATAAAGATCTTTCTCTACTGTTGCTGCAGCTGTTAAGCGCTCTTCGATAATATAATCTCGCTCCGCAGTACATCCGTTATCATCTGTTAAGACGATTTTGTAATTTCCTGCCTTTGTAAATGTTGCAGGACTACTTGTAGCAACTCCATCAACTGTAAATGATTTCACGTTGTTGTAAGTTGTAGCAAGAGCATCAAGATCTACTGTTAAATCAGTTCCTACATAACATTGCTGTGCTGGCATATTAAGAACTGGCGCAGCATTGTAAATAATAACTACGTTTTCTGGTCCGGCAATACAGCCATTTGCATCTTTAACATAAACATCCCAAGATAAGTTTGTTAAACCTGTACTAACTGTCGCTGGCGCGTTGATAGCATATGGGAATGCTGTTGGCGCAGTAGCTGTACCTCCTGGTACAACTGCGTAAGTGTATGGAGACGTACCTCCAACTACACTTGTCACTGTAATTTGAGAATCTGTATTTGTACAATAAACTTTAGTACCAGATGCTGTAAACACTATTGGCGCTGGCATTGTAATGATAACATCCGCAAATTTAGAACAATTTGTTGTGTTATCTGTTACGGTTATCGTGTAAGTTCCTTCAACAAGACCTGTTACGGTAACAATGTTACCAGCTGTTGTTGGAGGATTGAAAGGTAACAAAGCTGGAGTACTTGTAACTGCAACTGTGTAACCAGAAGCACTAAAGTCTGAAACTGTGAAAGTTGCTGTACCGTTGTTATTGGTTCCATTTATTGTGTTACAGCTTACATTGATTTGTGATGTTTTAACAATATCAATTGGAGCGATCGGATCTAATTTATAAGGTCTTTCGATCGAACAATTTTTAGAATCCGTAACTCTAAAGATATAATTAACGCCTGGCTGAATATTATTAAATACAGCAACTGGTCCGTTATCGATACTTGTAGGCGAAACCATTTCGTATTTGGCAATTGGTGTATTACCGTCGATAGCCGTTAAAGTAATTGTAGCAACATTTAATGGACAAGTTGGAGCCACTGTTACAGCGAAATCAATATCTGACAATTTCACAAAAGGATCAACTGTAGCTGTACCATTAGTTTTACAACCGTTTTTATCTATTACATAATAATTAAACGTTCTTGGTGTTGTACTCTTATCGTCGCTTACTAGCAATACATTGCTATCGTAATAGTCAGTACCGCCATCAAAATTATATTTGTATCCACCAGCACCACCTAAAGCATTTATTGTAATAATAGCCGCTTCTGGTGTATCGCTACCACCTGAACAAGCATATTGCGTTACTGAAGGCGAAGCTGTTAATGGATTTGTTGGCTCACTAACTGTATAAGGTAAAGCTAGAGAACATTTTCTTCCAGAAGTAACCGTAATGATATAAGTCTCAGCTGGAAGATTAGAGAATACATTATCTGTCTGCACAATACCTGATGGTAAAGGTGCTCCTGATTGTAATGCTATTTGGTAAGTATACGGAGTATCAGTATTACCCGCAAGCAAGTTTACTTTTATACTTCCTGTAGCATCACCTTTACAAGCAACATTTACAACTTGAGCATCAAAAGTAACATCAATTCCTTTTGGTAATGTTATTTGAGCTGAAGTGATACATGCAACACCTGTATTATCATTATTATTATTATCCGTCATGGTTACTGTATAAGTACCATCTGGTAAGCCACTTATTGTGTTTCCAGCGATTACAACGCTTGGATAAGTTGGCGAAATTGTATAGGTATAAGCTCCTGAACCTCCTGATGGCGTTAAAGTAATTGAACCATTACTAACTCCACAGTCTGGCAATGTACCAAGTTCAGGCACAACTTTTATAGGTGCATCAATTAAAATTGTTTTAGAATCAATACAGCCATTTGCATCTTTAATGTAAATAGTATGAGAACCTGAATGCAATCCTGTAACATCGTATGGTAATCCACCTGTAATGCTTGTATAGGCGTTGTTACTGTCTACACTAATAGAATAAGCTCCTTTACCTGGAGTTACTTCAGAAACTCTTACTGTAAATGCATCTTGCGCAGCACATTTGTTAACTACACTTAACGCAATTACTGGACTTGGATCTTTTGTAATAGTTACTTGTAATGGGAATGTACAACCATTCGCATCTTTAACTGTAATATTCCACACTAAATCTGTTCCTGCAGCTCCTGGATCTAAGTTTAAAACATTTCCTGAAGCAAATGTAGTAGATGTTGCAGGTGCTACAGCATAAGAATATGTATACGGCCCTGTTCCTCCTGTCGTTGTTAATGTAACCTGAGCAGGTTTGTCACAAGTAGCAGGTTTATTAGAAAGTACACTAGATGTAAGTCCTTGAACTGGTTGCGTAATTTGGAATTTTTGAGAAACGTTACATTCTGTTCCGTCGAATTCTTTTAAATATAAAGTATAATTACCTGCTTTAAGTCCTGTTATAGTTCCAAAAGCTGGTGCTCCAGTTAATCCTGTAAAAGCTCCGCTAAAACCAGGAACTAAAACATTTGTCAATTCATCACGAACTTCGTATCTGATCTCTGACACTAAAGCTCCGTAGTTTCTAACTGTAAAATCAATTTTACCTGAAGCATTTCCAAAACAAAGTACATCTTCTTTAACAATTGGATCAAGTGCAATAGATGAAGGTGAAGGAGGTGTTGTAACTTCAACAATTGTGAAACATCCACCATTATCAATTACTTGGAACTGATATGTTGTACCATGATCTAATCCATTAAATGTATTTGAAGTAGCCATCGTTGGACCTACTGCTGTAGCAGGCTGACCAAAAATTGAATACGTTACTGGGTAAGCCGCAGTTAATACATTGATTGTAACAGATGCACCGGCAGCACATGTTCCAGAAGAAGCTATACCTGTTGCTTCAATATATGGTCTAGTTTCAATACGTGTTTTTGCGCTTTTAAACTCACAACCTTTACTATCAACAACTGTTATGTAATAATCCCCATAAGTTAGAACTGCTGGATCCAATGGATCTCCACCAAAAGTTACTGAAGTTGCACTCGTAACAACTGGAGGCACTACTTGTGTGAATGTATTGTTATAAATGGTATATGTAAAAGGTGCTACACCGCCAGAAGTAATATCAACTGTAATACTACCTGGTTTGTTATCATTACATTCAATGATAGTTGGAGTAACTAATGCAACAATTTTAGCAGGGTCAACCAATGTAATGTCTTGAGGTGTAGAAACACAACCTTTTGCGTCTCTAACTTGATAGCTGTAAGTACCAGCAATTAGCCCACCAAAAACAGATTTTGTACCAAAACCAAGACCATTGAAATTGTATTGAAATGGAGAAACTCCTGCAGTAGCTGTTATTTCAACAGAACCATCGTCAAAACCATTACAAGTAGGATCAACTTTTACGGCAGAAGCAGTAACTGTAGCTGGTGTATTTGTTGTAATAACTTTAGTAATAGTTGTACAAGGCACACCATTCGAATCTGTAATTTCAAACTCGTATGTATTTCCAATTAATGAAGTTGGATAATAAGAGAAAGTATTTCCTGTAATTGGATTTGGAGTACCACTGTAAGCGCCTGCTCCAATTTTAACTCGGTATCCAAAAGGTGCTTTTCCTCCAAATATCTCAATATCAATTTTTGCTTCGGCTGGTAAAGCACAAGTAATATCTTTATCTAGTACTGCTTCAGCAGTTAATGGATCATTTACAGTAACCACCGTAGTTGCAGGACAACCATTGGCATCTTTTACTGTAATTGTATATGTACCTGCAGGAACTGTAAATGTATTTGCAGGACTAGGTGTAACACCTGTATTAATTGTATACGTGTAAGGAGCAACTCCGCTTAATGCTGTAGCAACAATTTGGAAATTACTTCCTGAAGCAGTACACTGATTCGCTACAACAGCACTTACTGAAGGTACAGGATCTGTAGTAATAGTAACATCTACTTTTTCTGTACATCCATTAGCATCTTTTACCCAAACATCCCATTGCGTATTAACTGTTGGATCTAAATCTGCTGAAGCTAATAAAATATAGTCTCCATCAGCTGGTACAACATTATTTTGCATGTAAGCATATTTATAGTCAGGTGTACCACCACTAGCAGTAACCGTAACTTTTGAAGTCGCAGTTTTACAATTGGCATTTACCTGAGCTACAACAGCAGATACTTTTGCAGTTGGCTGGTTAATTCTAACTGTTGTACTAATTGTACATAAAGTAGTGTCATCTGTAAACACTACAACATAATTACCTTCTGCTAAGTTAGACAATACGAATGATGCATCAGTTTTATTTGCTCCTGTTGCTATACCGTTTACTGTATAACTGTAAGAAGTAAAATTACTTAAATCGTATTTAATGCTTCCTGTATTTCCATTGAAGCAATAAACATCATTCTGCTTTGTTGCTGTAGCTTTAATAGAAACTAAAGCAGGAATATTTTTAGAAAAATCATCATAACAACCATTCGCGTTTGTTACTCTGAAAACATAATCACCAGCAGTAAGGCCTGTGAAGACTCCATTTGTTGCTCCTGTGGTATTAGTTGTTGGTCCTGAAACAATTGTATATGTTCCAGATCCTTTTGATAATGTAATAGTCGCTGTACTAGTTCTGCTTGCTACTGGATCACAATAAATAGGCGTTACATCTACTTTGTCGATCTCAGGTAAACTAAGAGGTGTAATAGAAATAGTTCCCTCATCGCTTAAACAACCTTTACTATCTTTTACAGTAAATTTTACTGTTTGTGGAGCTTGATTATCTTTAACCTCAAATTTATTACTAGTTTCAAATGAACCACCATTAAAACTATAAGTATAAGGACCAACTCCTCCACCTGCTGTAACGGTTACATCTTTAGACTCCTTAACATTTGAAGTATTACATGTAAACGGATCTACAACTGCAGATGCAGTTACCTTTGTATTTTCATTAATCGTAACTGAAGCTGTCGCTGGTGAAGTACATCCTATAGCATCTGTAACCACAATAGTATATGTACCTGCGCTTAATCCAGAAGGATTATTTACAGTATAATTTGTAAATGGTGCTGTAGTTTTTGTAATACTATAAGTATAAGGAGCTTTTCCTGAAGTTGGTGTAACCAATATACTTCCTGTAGATGCTCCATTACATAGTACATCAACTTTAGATGTGCTTATTGTTAAAGTTGTTGGTTTTAAAGTAACTGGAATATCAGTTGTGTAAGCATAACAAACTGGATTTGCAGTATCGTTAACTCTAAATTTATAAGTTCCTGCTGCAGTTGCTGTGTAAGGACTTGTTACTGTTGAGTAAGCTCCTCCATTGAATGAAACTGCATAAGTACGTGTTCCTGTTCCTCCTGCAGAAGTTAGAGTAATAGTTGTATTTGCTGTACAAGTAATATCTTCTTCTACTTTTGGAGTAATTGTTAATTGCTCAGGAACGATATAATTAATAAAATCAGTACAACCGAATTTATCTTTTACCGTTAATTTATAAGTTCCAGGCGTTAAATTAAATGTATCAGCTGTTCCAAAATTAGTACCATCCT
This sequence comes from Flavobacterium tyrosinilyticum, assembly GCF_023656565.1. Taxonomy (GTDB): domain Bacteria; phylum Bacteroidota; class Bacteroidia; order Flavobacteriales; family Flavobacteriaceae; genus Flavobacterium; species Flavobacterium tyrosinilyticum. The sequence continues at coordinate 1,228,943 of NZ_JAMOKG010000001.1, read as the reverse complement.
TACTAAATGTTGCTGGCAATGCATATGCACCTGTAATTTTTACAGAAATTGGACTTCCTGGGTAACATTGTGCTGCAATAGGATCCATTCTTGGAGGATCCTCTGTTCCAACAGAAACTGTTTTCTTAACAGCACAATTATTTGCATCTTTAACGTATACATCAATACTTGTTGTAAGAACTGATGTGTCTACTGTTAAAGTTGTTCCGTAAGGTGTTGATGGAGCAGTTGAACCACTTGCTGCAAATGCATAAGAATAGTTGCCTGTTCCTCCCTGTAAATTTGAAATTGTTATTGTTGTAAATTTATTATTACAGCTAATTTTTGAAGCAGCAACATCAAAAGTAATTGGAGTAGCTGCACCAACAGTTACTTGTTTGCTATCAGAAATACAACCTGTTGCTCTATCTGTAGCCACGAAAGTATACGTTCCAGGTGCTAAATTTGTATAGGTAACTTTATTACCATTAACATTTGGCGTACCTGTATTAGGCGTAAAAGTATAAGTAAAATTACCCGTACTGCTTACATCAGAAACAGTAAATGTAGCACTACCGTTTTTAGAACCCACACATAGCTCATCTGTTTTAGAACCCTCAGCTTTGATTTTAACTCCATCAGCAATAGTTTTTGATCCTGTAGCTGTACAACCTCTTGCATCTGTTACTTTAAATTCATAGTAGCCTGCTGTTAGACCAGTAAATGTAGCTGTGTTTCCAGTTTGCGCTGCTGGCGTAACTGGTCCAGCAGTAACTTCGTATGTATACGGAGCAATGCCTCCATTTGCTGTTAATGTAAGACTTGTTGTTGTGCTTCCTGCATTACACGTAATTGCAGCAGGATTAGAAATTGTAATTCCTGTTGGCGGGTTAAATGCCGGAACTTTAACTTCACCTTCTGCTGTACATCCATTTCCATCTTTTACATAGAATTTAATCGTTTGCTCAGCATTTGTTAAAGTAACTGTTTTAGTCGTTACACCATTATAATTTGTACCTCCATCAAAGTTGTACGTATAGTTACCTGCACCTCCTGCACCAATAATTGTAATTACTGCTGTAGAGCTACATGTAGTATTAGCAGGGAAGCTACCAGAAACTTTAACCTCTGTTGGGTTAGTTAATATAACATCGTAAATAGGTGAAAGACATCCTTTACCATCTTTTACTTGATATTTATACGTTTTTGTATTTGTTGCACCAACAAATGCATTTAAGTTAGAATGTGTTGCAGAAGTGGTAAAATTACCTCCGTCAAAACTAAATTCGTATGGTCCACCATTTCCGCCAGCTGGTATAACTGTAAAACTTCCGTTATTACCGTTATAACATTTAGGGTTTATTGGAGTAGTAGATCCTGTCGGTGTAAGTTTAGCATCTACAGTTACTGCAGTTGTTAAAGCAGGACATCCTTTAGAATCTGTAACTCTAAATACATATGATCCAGTTGCAGACGCTGGGTAAACATTAGATCCGATCGCTGCAAAAGGAGCTCCATTAACCGATACTTCATAAGTATAGCCTGGTGTTCCGTTTTGAGCTGTAATTGTAATCTGCGCGTTTGGCGAATTTGTACAATCCAATGCTTTTGTTACCTCTGCGTATGCTGTAACTTGTGTTCCTATCGCAATATTTGTAAGTGGCGTAGCGTTACAGCCATTTGCATCTCTAACGTAGATTGTATAATTACCTGAACCTAAATTCTCGAATTTTTCTGAATCCTGATAATTCACACCATCTAAACTGTAATGGTAAGGTGCTTTTCCGCCGCTAACACTTACAACCAAAGTTGCTTTGTTTCCAGCATCATAACAAAGATCTGAACTAGGATCTAAAGTCGCTGTAGGAGGTACTGCTCCAACAACAGTTACCTTATCAGAAGCTGCTGAAGAACAATCTCCAGAATCTTTTACTACCACTACAAAGTCACCTGTAGTAGTTACTGGTAGGTTGAAAGTATCCTCAGTCTGGAATGCTATTACAATTGTTCCATCTGGACGTTCTAACTGATATTTATAATTTGGTTTTCCGCCTTTTGCAGAAGCCTTAATTACAGCACCATCTATACAAGTTGGCTGAGTCGTTACAGTAGCCAATGCAGTAACAGCTTCTGGAGCAGTTACACTTCTTGAATAACTTGTAGAACAATTTCCAGCAGTATCATACTGAACAACTACTGTATAATTTCCTGCAGCTAATTTATCTAAAACTAGAGGTGAAGCACTTGAATTTTGTAAACCTCCACCGTTTACTGTATAATAATATCCTGTTGCAGGATTAAAGTTACTAACCGGAATTGTAATTATTCCGTCAGCTTTATCAATACAAGTCAAGTTATCAACAATTGGCGTATCGGCTTTAAAGCCTTTGCTATCCTCTACAATAACTGTAAAATCTTTCTCTGCACCGCAAGTTTCAGGAATCTGGCGTACCCAGATATCATCAACCGCTAAGTCGTTACCATCAATTACTTGGCTATAAGATAAAATTACAAATTCTAAAGAGGTATTATTTCCTGGATTTAAAGTTAAAACCTGACCATTACCTAAATCGGTAGTGTTATGCCATTTTTCATCTCTTGGAATTTCTTGCGTATCCTTAGATGCACCTGTTATAACTTGACCATTCTTTTGAAGCTGAATAGTTAATCTAGGAGATGGCAAATTGTTATTCTTACTTAATAAGTTAAGCATATACAATGATACCTGAATATCCTGATTTGGTATAACATCATTAATTGTTTTACTATATAAAACACCACCAATTGGCACAACTCCACCAACGTTTACTGCTAAGAATCTACCATCGGTAATTCCAGGAGTATTATTGATTACAGCGGTATTGTCTTTTGGTAAATTCCAATTGAAACCACCTACGTGAGCAGGAAGAAGTCCTTTCGTCACGACATACTCACCATCATTTAATAAAATAGGCATATAACCACCTACACCACAATCTTCTACATCATCTTGTGGTTCCCAACAATAAGCTGGGTGAATACCTGGTATTTTAGCATCTGGACCACGACCAAAATCTTCTCTTAATAAGTTACTGTAAGTAGGAACAGAAGTTACTTTATACTTCACTTTTATAGTGTGCGTTCCTGCCTTAACATTAGTAAAGACATTATTAGTTATAGGCGTGTTTGGTACATTGTCTATATAATACTCGTAAGTATAATTTGCGTTTTGAGGATTTCTAACAGTTACAGTTGTTGAAGCTTTTCCGTCGCAAGTATAAGTTGTAATTGGATCATCAATTGTTGGGTCTCCTGGTTTTGGACCTAAAACAACATCGTAAGGAATGGTAAAAATACATCCCGCATTATCCTTAACTCTTAATACATAAGTTCCTGGTAAAACATCTGCTTCATTTTTATTTGGAATCCATCCTTTTCCATCTCCAAAATCATATTGATAAGGCGGAGTTCCTCCTTCTACGTTATTAATACGTACTTTACCTCCTTGATTTACACCATTCCCATCAGGTAAACTACATCCTGCCAAAGCAGCTACACCTGCAGATGCAGTAAGTGCAGAAGTTGGTCCTGTAATTGTTACGTCGATTGGATCAGTAAAACAGTCTTTTCTTTGTTGTACATTGTTTACTGTGTAAGTAACACTATATCTAACAACAACTTTATAAGTACCTGGCCCTACATTTAAGAACACAGGATTTGCTGAAAAACTTTGGCCATTTGTAATACTATAAGCAAGAGTATTACCATTTGCTACAATATTTTCTATTCTAATAGATGAAGCTCCATCATAACAAACACTACTTGTATGATTCACATCAAAAGTAGGTTTTGAAACTTCTGGTATAGTAATAGAAGTTGTTGCAGAACAACCAGCATCGTCAACGACTCTAATCTCGTATGTTTTTGCTTCTGTAATAATAACCGGATTGGTATCAACACGTGTTGGAGATCCGTTTATAAAATAAGCATAAGGTGCTTTTCCTCCTGATGCTGATAATAATAGTTTACCATCACTACAAGCTGTAAAAGGTTCTTGCAAAGTTGCAAATGCTTTTAACTGGCTTGAAGGCGCTTTTATTTCAAAATAATAAGACACATCACATTTTGGTGCTGGAGTCTGGTCTATAGGACTACTTGTAACTCTGATATAATAATTTTTACCATAAGTTCCGTAGCTTAAAGATGAGAAACTATAATCTAAAGCTGTAACAGGACCATCTTGTTTTTCAATTTGTCCAGTTGCCTGATTATAAAGATAAATATAATATGGTCCTTCAAAATTTTTGATTCCAACACTTGCACTTCCTAAATCAGTTGGACAGATCGGATCTGTTTTCTTACCATCTAATGTTAGGTTTAATCTTCTGATTAAAATATTAGGTATTTTGAAAATACATGGGTTTGTAGTTACCCCTTTTTGTCTAATATAAATGGTATACGAATCTGGATTGTAAATAGGGAAAGTATTGCTGTCTTGCCATTCCCAATCTTGGATAGTTGCAGTTGGACTTGTTTTAATTGCATATTGATATCCTGCAGGAACGTCACGTACTGTAATACTTCCATTGCTACCACAAAGCAGATCAACATGTTCTTCTGTTGGTGCTAATGGATTAGTGAAAACATTAAAGTAAAAACGGTTGAAACAGCTGCCAGAATAATTAATTGTCAAACGGTATTGTCCAGCATCTTTTGCAGTAAAATCAGGACCAGTACTTACTTGTATCCATTTACAATCTGTACTTTCGTTAGCACAATTTTCGTTCGTTACTGCTTTACAGCTACTTGTGTCAAGCCTTTCCCAAACAATATTAGAACTATCATTAATTCCTGTCTTAATTAGCCTTGACGCATTTGCTCCACACAAAAATATCTTTGGCAATTCTTTACCGTCATTAGGACAAATTACAATTTGATCTGCAACATCCAATACTGGATTCTTAGCAGTTTGACCAAATCTTTCAACAGTAAATTTCTCAAAAATAGATCTACATGGTGCTGGTGCTTCATTGTAAACATAATAAGTTCCAGGATCTTTAACTGTAAGAGTCTGTCCTGTTCCTATTTTTTTTGTTTTTTCTTTGTCGCTATACCAAGTATATGTTGAGTAACCATTTGCTGCAGTAATATCCAACGTCTCTGTACACAAAGTACGTTTTCTATCATATTGACAACCCTCAACACCTACTAAGAAGTTGGTTGCTTTTGGTACCAAAATACATCCTGTGTTAGTATCCACACTCGGGTCATCCGATATTGTGAAAGAGGTATTTTGAGAACCTTTATATGTAGCGTACGCAGAGTTATCAATACTGTTTGAACAAGCTTCATCAAGCATTGTACAATCAGGAATTACCTGTACTTTAAATTTTATTGTTTTTTCAGTTAAACCTACTTTAACGATATCACTACGAACATCAAAAACAATACTTCTTGTAGCAGGATTCCAGCTTTTTACTGTTACACCATCAGGTAATGGCAATAAATCTGTTGGATAATTAAAGATAATATTGATAGGCAATTGATCACGAATTGTAAAAGAAGTCGCATCATCATTACCTGTATTTTTAAAACCAATTTCGTAATTTAATTGCTGACCTAATGTTACCGTTTGTCCTCCAATATTATCTCCGTTCGAGTTTTTAACAATTTTTGTAAGTACAATTTTAGGTTCAATAATTTCAACCGATATGGCAGTAAAGAACATAAAGTATGAATCCTGCGAAGTATTAATTCTTAGCGTCGCACTCGTCTCATTATTTTGAATGATATTATTGCCGTCATTTAAAACTTTAACCACTCCGGCATCATAACCCAATGTATTTTTACTGGCCGGATTACGATTGGTCATAATTGCATCACCGTCTGTAATTGTACTATTAAAAAAGTTAGGCTTTGCAGGAGTTCCTGCGTTACCTCTAGAAGGAGGGACAGCTGGCGTAATTGGCCTAGCTAATGAAGATACATCTCCCCATAGAGTAGATTTTCCACCTTTAAATTGTAATCCGTCACCCTCTAAAGGATTATCCCCCTCTAAGGCACTAAATCCTAATTTTACATTTACATTTCCTTCAGGATTAGTTGTAAAGCCACTAATTGGAATATCCAAAGGAGGATCAGTACTTCTAATCATACTGAAACCATCAAAACTAGTAATATATTTACTTGGCAGTTTTGGATCTTTATAAATTACGTAAATACTCCATCCCGCAGAGTTTCCACCTCCAGGATTAAGTGACCCTTGAGAACAAACTAAATCTGCTATAGTATATAGACCTGGACCAGCAGCCTTAACTTCTGCCGTAATTTCTTTAAAACAAGCATAAGGCTTTGAAAGATAGGCATTGTTTACTCCTGATGCTCCTTCATCCCAAATTATACTTCCTGTTATATCCTTATAAGCGCTAGTGCCCGTTTTTAATTTAACCTTATTAATATTGTTTCTATCAGAGCCTTGATAAGTTCCTGACCAATATAAAGCGGCATAAGCAATTTCGTAACAATCTTTACTGGCATCTGGAATAACCAATGTTGCCGAACTAGAATTGAAAGTTGCTGCATCATTGTCTATGTCGATATACTTCATATCCAAGTTATCGTTCGCCGTAGTACCGGTACCTTGAGAATCGAAAGCATTATTTGGACGGTTGTTTCTTCCACCTCCATCTCTATTTAAGATATTGTTTCCAATAACTAAAATATCTCCTTTTAAACTGGTATTATACCTTGGATCGAAATTCTTTCTTAACTGACCGTAAGAAGAAATACCGAGCAAGAGAAATACAGCTGCAATAAATACTTTAAAAATAGTAGGTTTTTTCATAGTCTTCATTTTGTTGTGGCCTTTTTTTAATTTTTTAAGGGGCATTAAAAAATAAATCATAGCATTCTTAACATTTTATTTATGTCCTTCTGAAACTCAGAAGGACTAACTTATCTATATATATTTCTATTAATTCTCAATTTTTACGACAGCCATTCTACCGTTGTATGGCTTGCTCCCTTTCGCTTCTAAAGCTTTTGTCGCTTCTTGTAGACCGTCGTATTTTTCATAATAGATGTAATATTTACTTGTTGTCACATTATAAAAGAAATTCACATCTGTAAGTCCCGCAGCTACTGCTTTCGTTAAAAACTCATCTCGTTTCTGCACACTGTTGTGTACGGCAAGAATCAAGTAATATCCACTATCAGAGTTTTTAATATTTTTAATAATCTGCATGTTTGACTGCTCTTCACCAAAATCAAAATCATTTGCTTTCAGTGGTGTGCTACTTACTTTTGTTGTCTCTTTTATTCGTTTAAGAGCGGCAACGTCCTGGGCATATCTTCCTTCATCATTCTCATAAGCTGCACGTTTAATTCTACGTTTACGCTCAACTTCTGTGTCTGTTTTAATACGCTCCAAATCGGCAATTAATGCTGCACCTTCTCGTTCCATTTTTAACTGAGCCGCTTTCAATTCGTTTATCTTTTCAAGATAAGCTTTATTCAAAGGATCATCTTTAGGGAACTTTTTACTTCTTTCGTTATAAAGATTTGTCAACTTCGCAATTTCATTTTTCATGCTGTTGTTTGCATCAGCAATCTGAACTTTTAATGCTTCAATCTGACTGTTTTCTGCCGCTACACTCTTAAATGGTTTTGGCTCTTTATAAATACCTTTTTCACTTAAATCATTCTCCTCTTTTAAATCGTTTAAGTCTTTTTGCTTATTCGCAACAGTTGCTTTAAACTGATCTAATAAATCTGTTTGTACTTTACTTGTACTTTCTACAGACTGAGTCAAGTTTTCAATACTTTTTCCAGTATCATCTTTCGCTTTCGCTGCTAGTGCCGCCGCTGCTGCATCTGCCTTAGCTTTGTCCGCCGCTAATTTTGCCTGACGCTCTTCTTCTTCTCTTAACAGTCTAGTTTCTTCTTCCGCTTTCAATTTTTCTGTTGCTTCTGCATCAGCTTTTGCTTTTGCATCTGCAAGAAGTTTAGCTTGAAGAGCTTCCATATCAGCTTTTGCTTTCGCATCTGCAGCTAGTTTTGCTTGAAGAGCCTCAGCATCTGCTTTTGCTTTCGCATCTGCAGCTAGTTTTGCTTGAAGAGCTTCAGCATCTGCTTTTGCTTTCGCATCTGCAGCTAATTTCGCTTGAAGAGCCTCAGCATCTGCTTTTGCTTTTGCATCTGCAGCTAGTTTTGCTTGAAGAGCTTCAGCATCTGCTTTTGCTTTCGCATCTGCAGCTAATTTCGCTTGGCGAGCTTGTTCTTCAACTCTAGCTTTTTCTTCTGCAACTTGTTGCGCTTTTAATGCCTCAGCATCGGCTTTTGCTTTTGCATCCGCAGCCAATTTCTCTTGACGTGCCTCTTCCTCTTCTTGTAATTTTTTAGCTTCTGCTTCTGCTTTCGCTTTTGCCGTTGCTTCTGCGTCTGCTTTTACTTTTGCATCAGCTAATAGTTTTGCCTGAAGAGCTTCCATATCGGCTTTTGCTTTTGCATCTGCTGCCAATTTCGCTTGAAGCGCTTCTTCTTCTACTCTAGCTTTTTCTTCAGCAACTTGTTTAGCTTGTAATGCTTCTGCATCGGCTTTCGCTTTTGCTTCGGCTGCTAATCTTGCTTTCTCTGCTTCAGCATCCGCTTTTGCTTTTGCGTCAGCGGCTAATTTTGCTTGACGAGCTTCTTCTTCTACTCTTGCTTTTTCTTCAGCTACTTGTTTAGCTTGTAATGCTTCAGCATCGGCTTTCGCTTTTGCTTCGGCTGCTAATCTTGCTTTTTCTGCTTCGGCGTCAGCCTTTGCTTTTGCTTCTGCTGCCAATCTCGCTTTCTCAGCTTCTGCATCTGCTTTCGCTTTTGCGTCTGCTGCTAATTTCGCTTGACGAGCATTTTCTTCATCTTGTAATTTTTTCGCTTCAGCTTCAGCTTTTGCCTTCGCCGTTGCTTCGGCATCTGCTTTCACTCTAGCATCTGCAATTAATTTAGCTTGTAAAGCTTCCATATCGGCTTTAGCTTTTGCATCAGCTGCTAATCTTGCTTTCTCTGCTTCGGCGTCAGCTTGTGCTTTTGCTTCTGCAGCCAATCTAACTTTTTCAGCTTCAGCATCGGCTTTTGCTTTTGCGTCAGCTTCTAATTTCGCTTTTGCAGCAGCTTCGGCATCAGCTTTCGCTTTTGCATCTGCTACAAGTTTTGCCTGAAGTGCTTCAGCATCGGCCTTCGCTTTTGCTTCTGCCGCCAATTGTGCTTGGCGTGCATCTTCAGCTTGTTTTATTTTCAGCGCTTCTGCATCAGCTTTTGCTTTTGCTTCTGCGGCAATAAGTGCTTGTCTAGCTTCTTCATCTGCTTTTGCTTTTGCATCTGCAGCTAATTTTTCTTTAAGTGCAGCTTCTTCAGCAGCTTTTGCTTTTTGATCAGCTGCCAGTTTCGCTTTATTTGCTGCATCGATAGAAACTTTAGTTTTAGCCTCTGCAGCTGCTTTTGCTTTTGCTTCTGCAGCTAATCTTGCTTGTAATGCATCTGAGTCTGCTTTGGCTTTAGCATCTGCTGCTAAAATTGACTGCATATCTGCAGCTTCAGCTTTTGCTTTAGCATCTGCTTTACGTTTTGCTTCGGCAGCATCTGCTTTAGCTTTATTGTCTGCAATTAATTTCAATCTTGCTGCTTCAGCATCGGCTTTTGCTTTCTCTGCCGCTGCCAATCTAGCTTGTCTTGCTGCCTCAGCATCTGCTTTTACTTTTTCAGCTGCGGCTAATCTTGCTTTTGCTGCCGCTTCTGCATCTGCTCTTGCTTTATCAGCAGCCAATTGTGCCGCTGTTTTCTGTGGGGCTGGAGCGGTTTTTGCAGCTTCTGCTTTTGCTTTAGCCGCCGCTTCTGCATCTGCTTTTGCTTTGGCATCTGCAGCAAATTTCAATTTCATTGCTTCAGCATCTGCTTGAGCTTTATCACCAGCTAATTGTGCCGCTGTTTTTTGTTCTGCTTGAACTGATTTTCCAGCTTCAGCTTTTGCTTTTGCTGCTGCCTCTGCATCTGCTTTCGCTTTGGCATCTGCAGCCAATTTCAGTTTCATTGCCTCTGCATCAGCTTTAGCTTTGTCAGCAGCCAATTGAGCTTGCGTTTTTTGAGCAGCTGTTGCTGTTGGTTTATTTGCTGCCGCTTGTGCTCTCGCTGCTGCTGCTGCATCTACTCTAGCTTTGTTGTCTGCAGCTAATTTTATTCTACGCTCTTCTGCATCTGCTCTTGCTTTATCAGCAGCTAACTGAGCTTGTGTTTTTTGTGTTGTAGCAACGGCTCTATTTGCTGTTGCAGTTTGTGCTCTCGCTGCGGCTGCGGCATCTGCTTTTGCTTTTGCCTCTGCAGCTAATCTTATTTTAACAGCTTCAGCATCTGCTTTAGCTTTATTGTCTGCTTCTAATTTTGCTTTTGCTGCAGCTTCAGCGTCGGCTCTCACCTTTTCTGCTGCTGCTAGTCTTGCTTGTTTTGCTTCAGCATCTGCTTTTGCTTTTGCTTCTGCAGCTAATCTATTCTTTTCTGCAATTTCAGTTCTGTTAACCTGAGTTGCTTCTGACTTTGGTTTAGCTGGTACCGATTTTGGTTTTGAAGGATCAATCAACGAACCTTCATCATCATCTCCGTAATAGTAATTTCTATTTTTGAATTTGTAGGCAATAGCGAATTCATGAGAACCACCTAAATTAGAGAAATTGCCCATTCCTCTTTCGTAATTGTATTCTATAGCAATACTTGGAGAAATATTAACCCCAAGTCCAGCCGAAACTCCATATAATGTATTATAGCCTACTTGTGCCCAAACTCCTTGTTGAAGTGCAAGCATTCCTAGACCAGAAATAACTGTTTTATCTTTTTTAATTTCTGTTCTAACCAATCCAGAGAATTTACTTCTATCAAAAAAGCCATAACTGTCAATATATCCAGTATACATGGCGTGCAATTGAATTGCTCTTTCTGGATCTTCTTTTACCATTCCAGATCCAAAATTATAAAGTACTAAATTGTTAATAGCCAATCCGAAATCTAAAAACGCTGTACCATAGTTAATCCCAGGATTTACAGTTAAAAGTGTGCTTTTTGGAAAATCTCCAGTTAAAATCGTTGAATCATCAGATATGATTTTTCCTGTATTTAGTCCGCTTTGATAAATACCTGCATTTAAACCAAAAGTCAAGTTACTATCTTCTTCTAAAACGATGTTATGAGCGAAATTGGCAACTCCGCCAAAAACAGTCATAAGCCCGTAATTTTGTTGAAATAACCCCACTGCAAATGCTTCGTTTTCTCTAAAACGACCAGAATAATTGGCCAAATACGTCTGTGGAGCATTCTCAAATTGTACCCACTGCCTTTTGTTATAGAAACTTACATATGGATTTGATTCTCTAACAAAACTAAATGTCGGGTTAATTAAATATCTATTAAACTTCAAAGAATTTCTAATAGGTAATGAAAACGAAACAACTCCATCCTCACTTGCGTTTTGAGAATAGAGTACATTAGATAAACCGTAAAATAACGTGATGAATAGTAAAAGTTTCTTCATATTATTTTATAACAGTTATTGATCCTTTTTTTTCACCTGTGTCGGATTGAATGACATAGTAATAAACGGGATTTACATTCTTAAAATCTACATTGTTTTGAGGCCAATCGCCTTGGTAATTCATTACATCCAAAACCATATCTCCGTTTGAACTAATGATCATTACCTTTGTATTTGCATTTTTATATTCGTCTGGAATATTCCAGTACGGATTCATACCACTTAATTTGATAATGTTTGGAATAACACTTGATGGGCCTGAATCGCCATTTATCTTAAATGTAAATTCTTTGCTAGAAACACATCCAGATGCCAAAGAAACCTTAGCTTTATAATTACCTTTAACAGCTACAACATAAGATCTTGTTGTTTCGTTAGGAATTAAATTATCGTTTAAATACCATTCGTAAGTTGCATCTGCCGCATCTGTAGTAATCGTAACCGTTACTGTTTCTCCTTCGCTTAATTTATATCCATCCTCAGCATCAATACTTGCGTCGAAACTATTGCTTTTCAAATCGATAGTTCCTGTTGCTTTACATCCGCCAAAATCGACTTCAACAGAATACACTCCAGATTCGTTTGTAGAGTAAGTACGGTTAGTAGCACCAGCTATCAAGACTCCATCCTTTTTCCAAGCATAGCTGTTTCCAGAAGTTGCAGTTAAAATAGTACCTGTTCCACTAGCACAAAACGGGTTTCCTAAACTTGAATTAATTGTCACGTTAGATCCACTAGAAGAAGAGACAACATTAACACGATTAGAACTAAAGTTAACATCAGAGCATTGACCATAATCGATCTCTGCATAATATTTTCCTGTACTATTAATAACGATATCTTTAGAAGATTGTCCAGCAATAAGAACATCGTCTTTGTACCATTTATATTTAATATTAGAAATATTGATTGGAGAAGGAGTCTCTGCACTAACAGAAAGGGTTAAACTACCACCAGCGCATAGCATCGCTGTATCAGTCTTACCATTGATAAAGAAAGATGATTCGTATGGTTTGAAGTATGCAGGAAATGCAGTATTTCCTAAAGAATTTCTAAATCTTGAACTCGTAACGCCTGTTGAACTTTTTACTCTAAGACTATAGGTATCAGAACCAACTAAATTTGTAGGCACTGCATATTTAATTGTTTTTTGAGTTGCAGAAACATCAACCGTTTGAAGCAAAGTTGTGGCAACAGGGGTAGTAAAATTTCCCGCAGCGTCTGAAAGCTCCACTACGAAGGTAGTACCTGCGGGAAAATCTATATAACTAAAAGAAGCATAAAACTCGTTGAACGAATTACCAGCACAAAGTTTTTCTAACCCATCAAAGGTTTGAGGCGCTATAGTTTGGGCATAGGCATTCGATCTAGCAAATAGTAAAATGCTAAATAATATTAAAACTTTAAAAAAAGATAAAGTAATTTTTTGAATCATATAGTGCGTGTTCTTGCTAGATCTATACGCTCAAAAAACAAGATATCTATGAATGTTTCTGAGAAATCATACTTGTAGTTTTCAATCACTTCTTTTGCAAGAACTGAAGTAGCCGCAAGTGTAGAATTCTCTTCACAATCGTTAGATAATGTATTTGACTCAGCCGCTATAGTAAGGCTGTCCTTGGGGTTGGACATCCCTACTATAAACTGATTAAAATTGCTGTTTTCAATAACAGCACTATTATTACTGTTCTTTTGGTTATTACAAGCCAAAGTTAAACTGTGCTCAGAACCAACAGCCTTTGTAGGTTGTTCTGCTGTATTCTGTGCATATAGAGTTAACGAAATAGGCGAAACCAAAAATATTATATATAAAAAATATTTTTTCGTAGATACCATTATGTTTTGATCTTTATTTAGGCCCTTTAGACGATACATAAATTGTGTCTGGGGACTTAATTAATAAAATTTACGCGTGGGAAATAAAAATCGAAACTATTTATCTATTACCGCTAGAAGCTGTGATTTTTCCTAATTGTAATCTAAAATCTGGTTTTTTTGGATTGAACATATCAATGAATGTTTCTTTGTTGTCACTTTGTGACATTACGTTAAAGAAAACACTGTTTCCATACCAGCTTTCTAGATCTTCATTGTTAGAATTGTACTCTGTAAAGATGTTTCCATTACATAAGTTGAAATACATTTCCTCAAATTTGATTTTTTTAAGGTTGGCATCATTGATTTCAGTTTTGCTATCTAATAATACAGCAGGGTTAAATCCAGAGATTACACTTCTTTTCATTTCAAGAGAAGCATTCTCTGCTACATAAACAGCCTCTTTTACTAAACCTGCTTGAATGTCAGCTTTAATGTTTTCGCTGTCGTTAACCATTGTAATATTACTAGCAACAACTAAAGTTTGTTTTTTAGTGAAGTCTGTTTCACTTTTCTTCTCATAAGATTTAACCTCCATACAACGAGATCCATCTTTAGTACTTGAGAAGTAAGAAGATCTAACTGCTAAAGAGTTGAAGAAACGACATTGAACTCCTTGAGAAAATTTAAAGTCGTCGTTAACTGATTTATAAGATACGAATTTTGTAGCATTTAAGTCACCACCTAAGATCCCGAAAGAATCTCCTCCAGCGTAACTTACCATAATGTTTTCAAGAACAGTTTTGTTTCCAACAGCTGCAAGAGTCAATCCGTTGAAAGTATCTAAACCTTTTACTTTTTTACCAGCAAACTCGATTCTAACGAATCTTAAAACTCCAGAGTTTGAAGCTACATTATCACCACCGTAAGTAGTCATTGTAGGATCTAAGTCAAGGTTATAAGAACCAACATTTCCGAATTTGTTAATTGGTGCATCTCCAAGGATTACAATTCCACCCCAATCTCCAGCTTTTTTCATGCTGCGGTTTGAAGTAAATACAATTGGATCTGTTTCTAAACCATCAGCCACTAATTGTGCACCTTTTGTAACTACCAATGTTCCTTTTGTTTCGAAATCACCAATAATTACAGTTCCAGGTTCGATAGTTAAAACAGCATTGTTTGTAACATAAACGTTTCCTTGTAGAACGTAGATATTTCTTTTTAGCAATTTAGTATTAACAGAAATATTTCCTGCTAAAATTTGGTTTGCTTCTCCATAGTCAACTTTATTAGGCTTAAACTCGGTCCAATTGTTTAACCAATTAGTGTAGCCCATAATTCCTTTCTCTTGTTGAGCACTCATACTCGTAACTGTCAAAAGAACGCAGATCAATTGAGTAATTTTTTTCATGATAAGGGGGGTATTACGGTTAATAATAAATTTGGGTATGCGCAAATACAAAAACTCCTCTCAAGTTTTCTGGAATTTTACAGAACCCTCAAGAATGAGTTTTTTTTATTTTGTTTTCGAAGAATGTCAAAGCAATATTTTACTGAGACTTTCCAGAAAAAAATTTCAAAAAAAATGCTTTATTACATTTCGTTCAAATCGTTGAACTCGTGTAATGATTTCAATGTACTTTCGTAGAACAAGATTGCCGCGATTAGATTTCCTTTATCAGAGTAAGGCATCATTTTTCTTTGGAATTCTACAGTTGTATCCAAAAATGTTGTTGTACCAACTGCTTGAGCATCCAAAACTTTTTTGTGTTCACTATCGTCTGGAATACCAAGGTCGGCCATAGTAACTCCAGGTTTAGTAACCAAAGCAATGTAAGGGAGAGTTTTAACTAATACTTTGATACGCTCGATGTATAATTCCAAAAGTTCACCCTTTTGCATACCACTTAATTCTTTTTGATCATGGTATTTTCGGATAAGAGCAGTTGTACTAATAATACTTCTCGGTGCGTTTTTAGCTTGTGCTGAAACAGCCGCAGTAGTTAAGATAAAAAAAGCACTAAATAGAATAATTTTCCCTTTCATAGATTCTTATTTTATAATTGGTTGTTGATAAAAACAAAAATATAGAAATTAACTTAAATTACAACTCTAATGAATTTTTTTTTCAAAAAATTTCCTTAAAAAAACCTTAAAAACCAGTCTTATGTCGAGAAAATGTGCGTTTTAACGGGCTTTTTGTTAAAAATGTTAATTAAAAAATCGTAAGAGATTATCTATAAAAAATAAAAAATTAACTCTATAAATAGCCAAAAAAAACCTACGTTTGTCGAATTTCGAAAAAAAATATTAACAAAAACATCTTGATATTTACTCACTTGAAGATATTTATTAACAAAATTCTGTCGAAAGTGATCCGAAAATTTTAAAAATCATCTCCTCGCTTCGGCACCGAAATTGAAAATTGTGAACTGCTAAATAATCTATCTCTAAAATTTTTGACTACACATTTTCTTCTATCTTTGCGCAATGCAATTTTCTCAAATTTTAGGTCAAGATTACATCAAAAGCCACTTGATAAAAAGTGCTGCTTCTGGTAGAATTCCTCATGCACAATTATTCGTTGGTCCAGAAGGAAGTGGCACATTAATAACTGCCATTGCTTATGCTCAATATATTTTGTGTAGCAATACCGGCGACGAAAATTCAAACGGAAACGATTCTTGTAATCTAAAGTTTGATAACATCTCTCATCCCGATCTGCATTTTATCTATCCAACCGTTACAACCGAAGACGTAAAAACAAAACCTAAGAGTTTAGATTTTATTCAGGATTGGCGTAGTTTTATTCAAGAAATGCCTTACGGAGGTTTGTTCGATTGGTATAAAATTCTGGGTGTACAAAACAAACAAGGAGAAATTCGTGTTGAAGATGCACAGGAAGTTTTAAAATCGCTTGCGCTAAAATCGTATGAAGGCGGATACAAAATCATGATTATCTGGATGGCCGATAAAATGAATATCGCCGCTTCCAATAAACTTCTAAAACTTCTGGAAGAACCTTCAGAAAAAACCATGTTTATTCTGATTTCTGAAAACGAAGAAGATATTATCCAAACCATACGTTCGCGATGCCAGGTAATTCATTTTAACGGACTGCCAGAAAAAGTTATTGCCGATGCTTTAATTGCCCAAGAAAATATAGATGCCGGCTTAGCCAAAAAAATTGCGCATCAGGCGCAAGGTAATTTTAGCAAAGCATTGCATTTGTTAAAAGAAGATGATGATGATCTTCCGTTCGAACAATGGTTTGTAAATTGGGTTCGTGCTGCTTTTAGAGCAAAAGGAAATGCTGCGGCCATTCAAGATTTAATTTCTTGGAGTGAGCAAATTGCAACGTTGGGACGCGAGAGTCAGAAAAAATTTATTCAGTATTGTATCGAAATGTTTAGACAAGCTCTAATGCTAAATTATCAGACGCCTAGTTTGGTTTATATAGAGCCGAAAGTCGATAAATTCAAATTAGAAAATTTTGCTCCTTTCGTAAACGGAAATAACATACACGAAATATTTAAAGAACTTTCAGATGCCCTATATCATATTGAAAGAAATGGAAATGCAAAAATAATCCTTACCGATTTATCTATCAAATTGACTCGTTTAATTCATAAAAAATAATTCATAATGAACAATGTTGCCTCAATTTTACTTTTAGCTTTTCTAGCTTTAACTTTTTTACAATCGGGTTACGAAAAAATTTTTTATTGGAAAGATAATGTAGCTTGGCTAAAAGAACACTTTGCCAAAACACCATTAAAAAATCAGGTTCCTCTGGCTCTTTTACACTTACTAATTTTGGAACTAATTTCTGGAATTTTATGTGTTGTTGGGGGAATACAATTATTTACAAATAATGGCAGAGAATTTGGTTTTTACGGAGCTATATTTTCATGCATCTGTTTGTTAATGATGCTTTTCGGTCAAAGACTTGCAAAAGATTACGATGGTGCGAGAACCATTGTTATTTATTTTATACCAGCCGTTATGGCTGTTTATTGGTTGAACTAAAATATGCCACAGATTTCACAGATTCCGACAGATTTTTCTAATCATTTTAATCTGTTAAATCTGTAGCAAAAAAAGCCTTTTTCTAGGCGTTAAAACAAATTTTATTTAAAAAAATGAATCCAAAACATCCTTCAGAATCCCTTACTATTTTAACTGATTTAGTTTTACCGAGCGAAACAAATCCTTTAAACAATCTTTTTGGTGGTGAATTATTAGCCAGAATGGACCGCGCCGCAAGTATTGCAGCCCGCAGGCATTCGCGACGAATTGTAGTAACGGCTTCTGTAAATCACGTTGCCTTCAATAGAGCAATTTCTCTTGGAAGCGTTGTAACCGTAGAGGCAAAAGTTTCAAGATCATTCAAAAGTTCGATGGAAGTTTTTATTGACGTATGGGTAGAAGACCGCGAATCTGGAAACAGAACTAAAGCCAACGAAGCAATTTACACCTTCGTTGCTGTTGACGATACCGGAAGACCAGTTGAAGTACCAGCAATTATTCCAGAAACCGAGCTAGAAATTCAGCGATTTGATGCAGCGCTTCGTCGCAAACAATTGAGTTTATTGCTTGCTGGAAAAATAAAACCTTCTGATGCTACAGAATTAAAGGCTTTATTTTTATAGAACGATTTTGTGACAATTTGGAACAATCAAACTTCAAAAAAAGAAGTAATTTTACAAATTATAAAACAGATCAATAAGATTACGGAAGAATTTTCTTATTTTTATCCAGAAAGACAAAACAATAATTTAGATATTAGAAAAAAATGAGTTCAGAGAAAGAAGCCAAATTAAAAGCACTACAATTAACGCTTGACAAACTTGACAAAACCTACGGAAAAGGAACCGTAATGAAAATGGGCGACAGAGCCATTGTAGAAGTAGAAACGATTTCTTCTGGCTCACTAGGTGTTGACTTAGCTCTTGGAGTAAACGGATACCCGAAAGGAAGAATTATCGAAATATATGGTCCAGAATCTTCTGGAAAAACAACTTTGACGCTTCACGCTATTGCAGAAGCTCAAAAAGCAGGTGGTATTGCTGCCTTTATCGATGCCGAGCACGCATTTGATAGAAACTATGCTGAGAAATTAAATGTTGATATCGAGAATTTAATTATTTCTCAACCAGACAACGGAGAGCAGGCTTTAGAAATTGCTGAAAACTTAATTCGTTCTGGAGCTATAGACATCGTTGTAATTGACTCTGTGGCGGCTTTAACTCCGAAAAGTGAGATCGAAGGTGAAATGGGAGATTCTAAAATGGGTCTTCACGCACGTTTGATGTCTCAAGCATTGAGAAAACTTACTGGAACTATCAGTAAAACAAACTGTACTGTTTTCTTTATCAACCAGCTTCGTGAAAAAATTGGTGTTATGTTCGGAAATCCAGAAACTACAACTGGAGGTAACGCACTTAAATTTTACGCTTCTGTTCGTTTAGATATTCGTCGTTCTGCTCAAATTAAAGATGGTGAAAATGTGATTGGTAACAGAACTAAAGTAAAAATCGTTAAAAACAAAGTGGCACCACCATTTAAAACTGCCGAATTCGACATCATGTACGGAGAAGGTGTTTCTAAAACGGGTGAAATCTTAGACTTAGCAGTTGAGTTTGATATCGTTAAAAAAGCAGGATCTTGGTTTAGCTACGGCGATACAAAATTAGGTCAAGGTCGTGACGCTGTTAAAACTTTAATTAAAGATAATCCAGAACTTGCTGATGAACTGGAAATTAAAATTAAAGAACATATAAAAGAATTGGCAAATGCCTAAAAAATAAGTCGAAAAAAGACGCTTTTTTTAAAGCCGAGTAATGTAAAAATTACTCGGCTTTTTTTATTTCAAAATAAAAATGAAATTTTAACGCAACCTTTTTACAAAACTTTCATCTCTATAAAAAAGCAGTTTATAATTGGTACTGCCATATATCAATTTCGAGTTTTTTTTAGAATTTACGTTGGTTGGTTATTTGATTAAAAACCCGTTGGCATCTTCATCTGACGGGTTTTATCAAATTTTTTAATTTTTGACGCAACCTTTTTAATTTTTCTACATCTATAATAATGTGACATTAACTTGAGTTATTAACTAAACTCTTTATTATCAACCATTAATATTTTTAACCATGAAAGAAAAAATGGAATTGTTGTACAGTAAAAACCGAAGAAAAACCAAATTGAGATTTAAAAAAGTATTGCGTTTTATTTCAGAAAAGATAATTCACAGATAATAACTTTTGAATAAAAATAGGGGGTTTTTAATTCAAAGAAAAGCCGGTAGATAATTAAATCTACCGGCTTTTGTATTTTACATAATGTTTTTATAGTTATTCCTTTTGATAATCCATTAAACCATTATAAATCATGTTTCTAACTTGATCTCTTAATTCTTTTCTGTTGTCACTTGTCAATCCTTGTGTTTCTACGAAAGGTAAAATTCTAGCTCGCATTTTTCCTGGACTTCCACTCAAAAAAGTATACGAAAAACGTTCCTTATTATCTGGATAAACAATAGGGACAATCGGAATCTGATGATCTATCGCTAATCTGAATGCGCCGTCTTTAAACTCATCCAGCAAAATACTTTCGTCATCTGGAACTCCACCCTCTGGGAAAATGCAAATACTTAAACCTTGATTTAATCTATTTTGAGCTCTTTTAAAAACTTCATTTTTACTTTTAGACGAACTTCTGTCAACTAAAATACAAGTTCTTTTATAGAAAAATCCAAAAAGCGGAATCTTTACCAGCTCTTTCTTCCCAACAAAAACAAACGGATTTTTAATTAAAGCCAACGTAAGCATAATATCGGTCATAGAGGTATGATTGGCCACTATCATGTAACTTTTGCCTTTAATGAGCTTCTGTTCGCGTTTTACGGTATAAAAGAAACCCATTCCGAAAAGGATAAATTTAGCCCAAATGCGGGCCATTTTAAAGAAATATGGATATCCTTTCTCAGAAAGGATAGAAATTACCAGAAAAGGCAACATAATGAGTATTGGAATGGCCATCAAAATGTAAAACCAAACTCTCCAAAGAATCCAAAAAGCAATTTTAAATATTTTCATAGCTTCAAAAGTAAGAAAACCGAAATGAATTTTCTATATAGAATTTATTCTCCTCACTCTTTTATTTCTAGCACAGAGTTCACAGAGTTTTTCCGCAGAGTTAAGAAGTTTAATTTAATTTTCGGGATTTACTAAAGTAAAAGTTCACAAAGATTTATATT
The DNA here is from genome assembly GCF_023656565.1 of Flavobacterium tyrosinilyticum. Taxonomy (GTDB): domain Bacteria; phylum Bacteroidota; class Bacteroidia; order Flavobacteriales; family Flavobacteriaceae; genus Flavobacterium; species Flavobacterium tyrosinilyticum. The sequence continues at coordinate 1,208,349 of NZ_JAMOKG010000001.1, read as the reverse complement.
CACTTGAGTTTAGCTCAAATTTTCAAAATCTATTGAATAAATTTTTATATATTTATACGAAATTCTGCGTTAAAATTAAATAAAAAAATGAATGAAAATGAAATTTCGACTATTGTAATTGGTCTAGCAATCGAAATACATAGAAAACTTGGACCCGGTTTATTAGAAAATGTTTATCAAGAATGTCTATTCTATAAACTCAAGCAAAAAGGCCTCATAGTAGAAAAGGAAAAACCAATGCCGTTAATTTTTGAGGAAATAAAACTAGACTGTGGCTATCGTATCGATTTACTGATTGAAAACAAGTTCATAATTGAAATAAAAGCAGTTGAAGCTTTAACGGTAAACCATCTAGCGCAAACATTGACCTATTTGAAACTAGGAAACTATAAATTAGGTTTGCTAATTAACTTTAACGAAACTCTTTTGAAAAATGGTATTAGAAGAGTCATAAATAACAACTGAAAACGGTAAAAAAATACTGTGAACTTCAAAAAACTCAAAAAATCTTCTTAAACTCTGCGAAAAACTCTGTGAACTCTGCGCTAAAAAAACGAACTTTGCGGATCAAGAATAAGAAAAAACGAGAATGGCAAAAATACTTACTGGTGTTCAAAGTACAGGAACACCGCATTTAGGAAATTTATTAGGCGCAATTATTCCGGCAATCGAATTATCAAACGATCCAGCAAATGAATCTTATTTGTTTATTGCCGATTTGCATTCCATCACTCAGATTAAAGACGGAAAGACTTTAAGAGAAAACACTTATAGCACAGCTGCGGCTTGGCTTGCGTGTGGATTAAATCCTGAAAAAGTAACTTTCTACAGACAATCTGATGTGGTTCAAACTACAGAATTGACTTGGTATTTGAGCTGTTTTTTTCCATTTCAAAGATTGACTTTAGCGCATTCTTTCAAAGATAAAGCAGATCGTTTAGACGATGTTAACGCAGGACTTTTCACATATCCGATGCTAATGGCTGCTGATATTTTATTATATGACGCTGAATTTGTTCCGGTTGGAAAAGATCAGTTGCAGCATTTAGAAATTACTCGTGATGTTGCGGCTCGTTTCAATCACCAAATGGGTGAAACGTTTGTACTTCCTGAAGCTAAAATTGAGGAAAACATTATGTTGATTCCAGGAACAAACGGAGGAAAAATGAGTAAATCTGCCAATAATATTATCAATATTTTCTTGGACGACAAAACATTACGCAAACAGGTAATGAGTATTGAAACAGATTCGACTCCGCTTGAAGCTCCAAAAAATCCAGATACTTGTAATGCTTTTGCTATTTATTCATTGCTAGCAAATGAAGAGCAAACTGCCCAAATGAGAGCCAACTATTTAGGCGGAAATTACGGTTACGGTCACGCGAAACAAGCTTTGTTTGAATTGATTACAGAAAAATTTAAAACAGAAAGAGAAAAATATAATTACTACATCAACAACCTTGAAGAAGTTGACGCTTTGTTGAAAAAAGGCGCTGCAAAAGCTTCTGTAATTGCCGATGGTGTTTTGGCAAAGGTTAGAGAGGTTTTAGGTTTTGCAAAATAATCAAAAAATATAATCCATTATTAATGACGAAAGAAGATGCAATTGAGGAATTAATGTACCAGAGTGGTAACCACGAAAATATAGAAAGCGAAAGATGGCAAAATGGTTTTCTGGGGCAATTACGTCCATTTAAGGGAATTTTGCATGAAGAAAACTATCACTTGATTATGAAATCTTTAAAGGTTCTCGCTCCTGAAATGGAAAAAGACTTTATAGATAAAAGAATAATTAATACAATTTGGGGAATTTGTCATTTGGGTCGAATGTGGGCAGTTCATCCAGAAGGAATGCTACAAAGCAATAATTTGATTACAGAACAGCAAATTTTACAAATTGATAATTGGCTAATAGATATTTCATATGCCGCTTTTTGTCTTTTAGATGGAGCTGGGTCGGAAGAAGCTTTTTTTGAATATGAAGAAAATTAAAATAAAACCGCTGATCAAATAGATTAGCGGTTTTTTTATGAAATAATATTATTTTTCGTAACTTCAAGTATATTAACCTCTTAAAAATAAAAAAGATGGATAAGTATATTGAAGATTACAATGTTCCACCGTATGTATTTCAAATTCTAAATATCGTTTTTGGTTTATTGCTTATTTACATTTTATATCGATTGTACAAACACTTTACAAGAAAATAATATATAGGATTTTCTGCGTTAAATTGACTCAAAAAGTTTTCCAGGAAGCGGCCTTATAACGCCCTTTAATTCCATCCCAATCAAAATTCCTGACAGTTTGAAAATTGGAATTTCACATTCAATTGCAATAAGATCAAGTAATTCCTTTCCGTTTTTCTGGAGAAAATCATAAACCTTTTGTTCTACGGGTTCTAATTCTACAAAAAGCTGTTTCTGAATCGTTTTTGGATTTTCTTTAATATCCCAATTCAACATATAAATCAAATCTGCGGCACTTGTTAACACATTTGCTTTCTGAGTTTTAATCAAATTATTACAGCCCTGGCTATATTTGTCTGTCACTCTACCTGGTACCGCAAAAACATCGCGATTGTAATCATTAGCCATATTTGCCGTTATTAAAGATCCGCCTTTGTCAGCAGATTCTATCACGATTGTAGCTTCAGTCATCCCAGCAACAATACGATTTCGACGAACAAATTTTTCTTTATCCGGATTCGAATCACTCCAAAACTCGGTTATGAATCCGCCCTTCTCTTCCATTCTGGCCATGTACTTTTTATGAGTTCTCGGGTAAATTTGATTTAAGCCATGAGCTAGAACGCCAACAGTTTGCAAATTAAAATCCATTGCTGCCTGATGCGCCACGATGTCAACTCCATAAGCAAATCCACTTACAATTACAGGATCAAGAGGAGCAATATCTTCTATCAATTTTTTACAGAAATCTGTTCCATAAGAAGTAATCTGGCGTGTACCTACAATGCTAATTATTTTTTTGTTTTTGAAATCCAGATTTCCAGCGGTAAAAATCAGAATTGGTGCATCAATGCAATGCTTAAGCCGTTCTGGGTAGTTTTCGTCCTGAAAAAAAGAAATCTGAATATTGTTGTTTTTAATAAACGAAAGTTCTTTATCTGCCTTCTCAAAAACACTTTTATCTTTCAGATTTTTCAATAAAACACTTCCAATTCCATCAACCGCTGCTAATTGCGAACTTTTAGCTTTAAAAATAGCCGAAGCATCGCCAAAAGAATTAAGCAACTTTTTGCCCATTATATCTCCCACTCCATCAACCTTTAATAAGGCAAGTAAATTAAATAATTCCTGATCGTTCATTGTTTTTAACATTATGTAAAATAGAAAAAATAAATCTACTTTTTATGAGGCGCAAATATCTATAAAACAAAGTAATTTCTTAATAAATTTTAAAAATAATTCTCGTGATGCTTTTTAAATAAGAAAAACCTACCACTTAATTAATTGAAAACGAATTGCCTAAAAATAATTCTGAATTGTTAATAAAAATTGTGAATAAAATTTTGATAACTATACGCGTTGTCTAACTTTGTTACTATGAAAATCGAAGTATATATCTCACAGTTATTGTATCGTTATCAGTGTGTAACGGTTCCAGGGTTTGGTGCATTTTTAACAGAAACTCATTCGGCGCAGCTAAATGAAAGCACTAATTCGTTTTTTCCACCAAAAAAAACCATTTCTTTTAACAGCCGTATCAAAAATAACGACGGATTGTTGGCAAATCATATTGCTCAAGCAGAAAAAACATCTTATGGTTTTGCTGTTAGCGCAATTGCTTTTGAAATTTTGAATTGGAAAAAAGCATTAGAAGAAGATGGCGTAATTCTTTTAAAAAATATTGGAGAGCTACGTTTAAATTCTGAAAGCAACATTGTTTTCAAGCCAAACGATCAGACCAACTATTTATCTGCTTCTTTTGGATTGAGTCCTTTTGTTTCTCCAATGGTGAAAAAAGAGGCATTCGAGAAAAAAATCGAAAAAATTGCAGCAAAAGAAAAAGATGCTGTTTTGATATACGAAAGTGAAGAAGAAACCAAATCTTCGAATCCGTTCTTGCGATATGCTGCAATTCTGGTTTTAGGACTAGGAATTACAGGAAGCATTGGTTATCCATTATACCAAAATCAAATTGATAACCAAACACTTGTTGTAGAACAAGCAGTTCAGAAAAAAGTGCAAAACAAAATTCAAGAAGCCACTTTCTTTATCAAAAGTCCACTTCCGGCTGTAACTCTTTCTGTAGATTCTGCTGCTGTTGAAACTGTCGAAACCACAATGCCTTACCACATTATGGCGGGTGCTTTTAGAAGTGAACAAAATGCTAGAAAAGCTTATAACCAATTAATTAAAGATGGTTTCAAAGCCAGGATGCTAAAAGAAAACAAACACGGTTTATTTCCTGTTTTGTACGGAAGTTATGCTACAATGAAAGAAGCAGAACAAGCTCAAAAAGAAATACAAAAAGGCGAAAATCCACAAGCTTGGATTCTGGTCGAAAATCTATAAAATACCTTTTAATCCTGTTCGAAAGAGCAGGATTTTTTTTTGTCTTATTCTGTTGTTTTAAAATCTTTGAATGGACACTTCTTAAACTCTATTCAAATAAATTCGTCTTCATAAAATTTAATACAATCATGAAGACAATTTTTAAAACCTTTACTTTTTTATTACTACTTGGCTCTCAGTCCATTTTTGCACAACAAAACAATTCTGATCAAGAAAATCAAATAAAGAAGAACGAAGCTCAAACACAGCAAGTTCTTAAAGAAAATTATAAAAAGCTTGATGACAAAATTGCTGTACTCAAAAAAGAACAGAAAGAATTGGAAACCAAAAAGAACACTCTTGTTAAGGCTGAAAACCAGTTAAAATCGACTAGAGATAAAATTGAAAAGTTGGAAATCGCTAATCAGAAAATCGAAAACAAAATCTCAACTACATCGGTTTCTGACGAAGAGATTCAAAAGCAAAAAATTAAAACCAAAGAGAATGAAGTTACAATTCAGAAATTGAAGCTTACGCAAATTTCTCAAGAAAAAGAATTAGAAAAAATAATCTCAAATATTTAAATAGCGTTTTAATAGAAAGAACATTTTCTTTTTTAAGCTTCGGAGAAGCAAAATATTTATAGCTAAGAATAAATATTTACAATATAAAGCTCGAGCGGAGCGACATAATTTTATAATAAATATGTCGCTCCGCTCGAGCTTTTTTCATTTGTTTTATTTGATTCTATAAATATTTAACCTCTCTGAGGTTCAGCATATAATTCTATGTGGAAATTAAATATCTTTTTAAAATAGCTTCTTTCTAATGTTTATCGTGAAACAATATTGGCGTCTTGAGATAGGATTTCTTTTCCAGACTGATAAACGGTCAATATTGCTGGCGGCGAATCTTTTTCTCCCAAAACAATAAAATAGCATCGGTATTTGAAATTGCCTTTTTTAAAATCGAAGTAATGGTTTCCTCCCGTTCCGTCTGCAACAAAAACTCCTTTTTCGATTACAAGATCTGGAGTTTCAGTCATTTCCTGTTTGATCGACCAAGAAGCATAGCGATAATTATCATTTCCTAAATCATCAATTCTAATTCTGAACTTAGAGGTTTCAAGAACTGCAACAGGTTCTTTAAAATTTGAAAGTGAAGAATTTACGCTTTTTTTCTGCTTTGCGATTAATGAATTTTTCAATTTCAATTCTTCCTCCGATTGATTATTGATGCTGATAATTCTTCCATCAATATCGATCCACATGTCTCCACGATTTAGCATAATTCCGCGCCATCCCACTTCTGACCAATCTTTTGCTGGATCCGATTTTGTTATTTTTTCAATTAAAACCTTATCAAAAATTTGGTTATATCTTTTCACGAAATCTGCTTTATCCTTCACCGAAGGAATTGGATAATCTCGCTTAAAGGGAATTTTATACGTTTTGCAATTGCTTCTTTATCGCCGTTTTTCACTTCTAAAATAAATTTCGAAATGAACTTTTGATATTCTGGTTTCAAATCCTGGGCAATCAAAAATGAAGAATTAAATACCAGAATTGTTAGAAATATTTTAAATCTTTTCATGTCAAAAATAATTTAATACGTTAGGAATTAGATTTTTGAAAAAAAGAAAACCGTGTTTCAAGTAGGACGTTCATAAAATCAATTGATGCTCGCTTTGAACATTTTTAGTTCGTCCCAAGTAAATTCATCTCCATATTTTTCTTTCAAAGGACTCAAAGATTCTTCTTGATAAAACTGAAAAGCTTCTCGCAAAGCCAAAATTTTATCATACGGAAGAACATCAGTAATTTCGATTTTCTTCGACTGAATAAGTCTTATCAAATGGCCTTCGATCGTTTGAACATTTAATTTACGCATTCTTGCAATATCTTCAACCGAATTTTTCTCCATCCACAAATCGTATGTTTCTTCGACTGTCGTTTTTTTAGCCGTTTTAAGCTCACTTTTCTCCGTCTTAGTTGATTTGTATCGAACAACTGGTTCTTCGGCTCTAAAAATGTCCGTATTTGTCGTTTTCAGCTCTTCTCGAATCCTTTCTGCTTTGTTCGTTTTGTAATTTTTAATATTTGGCGATGTTAACTTTTCTTTACTGATTTCTTCGCCAGCCACAACTACTTCGATCAATAACTTGGCTTTCATCAATCTCAAAACCGCTTTGGTCTGCAGATCTTCCAAAAAGTTAAGCTCTTCGTAGAATTCTTTTACTTTTTTAAATTTTTGAATTTCAGCCATTTTGTAAATCAGATCATCGACCAATTTGTCCATCGGCTTGAAAAAATAATCGTAGGCCGCCTCTACCCTTTCTTTCACATAAAACAAATCGACCGTTTCCTTGCTGAAGATTTTATTGAGCTGTGAAATGAATTTCTGCGAAGGATCTAAAAGCTGTTCCATGATTTCCATTCGTTTATGCGCCCAAACCGCATGTTTCGTTTTTTCGGAACCGGCCGCATTTTCGTTATAACTGAAACGATGATTTCTCCATTCCTGCGCTAATTCTCCCCAATTAAAACTGTTTATCAAATAGTTATGAATAAAATTTTTGGTTTCGAAGTGAAGCGCTTTCTCCAAAGTTTCTTCAGTTGCCCTGTTCAAAGCGTAATCCATCACATCTTGGTCGTTCGAAATACCATTCATCTGCATCGGAGAAAGCAAAATAAGCCCTTCTAACGAACGCAAACGCGAAAGTGCTACATAGGCCTGCCCAGGAAGAAAAACTTGCGATACATCGAGCGCTGCTTTGTCAAAAGTTAAACCTTGGCTTTTGTGCACCGTAATCGCCCATGCTAGCTTGATTGGATAATGCGCAAAAGTTCCTAAAACCTCTTCTTCGATATCTTTGGTTTGTTCGTTAACTTTGTAACGGATATTTTTCCATTCGTACTTCTCCACTTCGAGTGTCATGTTCTCTTCTGGAAAGTGAACAAAGATTTCTTCATCAGAAAGCGATTTGATTACACCCATCTTTCCGTTGAAGTATCTCTTTTCAAAAGACAAGTCATTTTTGACGAACATGATTTGCGCACCCACTTTCAATTTCAATTCTTCTTCAACAGGAAATATCTTTTCTGGAAAATCTCCTACCACAAATGGCGTATATATGTATTCTTTACCATCTAAATCATTGATTGACTGCGAGTTGATAGAATCAGCCTTAGCATTATGCGTTGTCAGCGTGATATAGCCTTTGTTCTCTTTGAAGTCAAAATCTGGCTTAACATACTGATTTAGAATAGTTATGTCCTCTGGAGTGATCTGGTTATTTCTCAAATTGTTCAAAACCGAAATAAAAGCATCATCGGTCTGGCGGTAAATTTTTGACAATTCGATATAAATCGGCGGATACGTTTGGAGAACATGAGAATGGAAAAAGAATTTCCCACGGTAGTAGTTTTTCAGTGTTCGCCATTCTTCATCGCGAATCACTGGCGGCAATTGCAGCAAATCTCCAATAAACAAAACTTGAACTCCGCCAAACGGATGAGTATTTCTTCGAACCGTCTGCATCATGAAATCGACAGCGTCCAACAAATCGGCACGCATCATACTCACTTCATCAATCACAAGAAGCTCCATGTTTTTGATTACATTTCGCTTGACGTTATTCATTTTGAAATGGCGGCGAAGTGATTCTTTGTTTTCAAATTTCACCGTTTCTGTAAATTGCGCGCTTACATCATACGATGGAATAAACGCAGAAAACGGAAGTTGAAACATGGAGTGAATGGTTACGCCACCCGCATTCAAAGCAGCGATTCCGGTTGGTGCAACGACCACAGTATTTTTATGCGTTGTGGCAATAATTTCGCGTAAAAGCGTAGTTTTTCCCGTACCTGCTTTTCCCGTAAGGAAAATAGATTTCTGGGTCTGATTGATGAATTGCAAAGTATAAGCTGCCGCTTCTGAAACGTTCTGCATTGGGCTTGTATTAAAAAAATAAAATTACCGCATTTTTATAAAAAGAAAAAACCTAAATCGCAGTGGATTTAGGTTTTCAGTAATTTAGTTAGTTTGGTAGTTTTATTTTTTAGCTTCGCCTTCTTTTGTTTCAGCTGCTGGTTTTGCATCTGTTTTTGGCTCTGCTTTGTATTTATCATTTAAAGCTTTGATAATTTCTTTTGTAATATCGTATTTCTCTTCAGCATACAAAATTGTAGCAGCATCTCCTGTTCCGTAGATGTAAGAGTAACCGTTTTTCTTTCCGTAGTCTTTAATGAATTTTTTAACTCCGCTAACAAGAGAATCCATTTCAACACCACTTTCTTGTTGTAATTGTTGTGCTAATGCTTGTTGTGCATAACCTAATTGCTGCTCTCTCTTTTGCAATTCAGCTCCTCTTTGCTGTGCCCAAGCTTGACCGTTTGCTTGTGCCTGGCTTTGAAAATTAGCAGCGTCTTGTTTAAAACGTGAAATCTCAGCTTGTAATTGTCTACCTTTTTCTTCCGCTTGAGCTTTGTACTTTGCCTCTAAATCTTTTGCCTCAGTGTATTCTTTCATCAAAACCGAAGTATCCACGTAAGCTGTTTTTACTTCCTTTACCTCTGCTGTTTTGTTACAAGAAACTGCGAAAACTGAAAGTGCGATAATAACTAATGCTTTTTTCATTTTTTTAAATTCTATTTTTTTAAGTATTGAAGACAAAAATATAAAAAAATCAATAGCATCAACATAAAGTTTAAAAAATGCGTAAAATTTATGATATTGTTTTTATTTATTAAAAAAAATATCATCATAAACCAACGCTATCGCACTATTTTAGATGCTTTTTTGCTTTTTTTATATCAACCAGAAAAAGCCACTCTGTCCTTTTAGGGTAAAATGGCCTTCTATATTTTTGTGTTATTTATTTTTTAAAATATAAATATGCGATGAATATTCTTTTGAGTTCTTCGCTTTCCAATTTGATTTTAAACCAATGAAAAAAGCTTTAACATAATTCATCTTTCCTGTTTTGTATTTTTCAGACAAAAGGCTTACGTAAAAAGAATCGAACTTCATTGGAAGAACTTTTTCCAATTTCATATCTTCTCTCTCAAAAAGCACTTGAATTGATTTTTTTGAAAAATGCCAAAAATGAATTGGCACATCATAGGCAGCCCAAAAAGTTTGATAATGGTTTGCATCAAATGATTTGTAGTTCGGAACCGCAATAATTAATGTTCCAGTTGGTTTTAATAAACGCTTCAATTCTTGGATCTGATATTCTAAATCTGGAACGTGTTCTAAAACGTGCCACATAGTAATTACATCAAGAGAATGATTTTCTAAAGTGCTTAATTCTTCTACAAAAGAAATTCCTTTTTCTTTTGCAATGTTTTTAGCTCGATCGCTCGGCTCTACTCCAATCGTTTCCCAACCGTCATTTTTTGCAGTTAGAAGAAAATCTCCAGTTCCTGCTCCAATATCTAAAAGTTTTCCTTTTTGTGGTTGTTGGCTATTAATTAAATTCAATTTATTCTTAAGAGCAATATTTTTCACAAAGTGATATGCTTTTTCAAATAACGAACGTTTGTTGTCGGTATGCGAAATATAATCTTCGCTTTCGTAATATTTACCTAAATTTTGAAGTTCAGGTTGTGGAGAAGTAATTAGCATATCTAATTCTTCATCGTAATACAAATCAAAAATTTCTTTTGAAACAGAATGGTCTTTTACCGTAAGAAAATGTTTTTTGTTTAAAACGTTCATTTTTTAATTTTATAGATATTGGGTTTAATTTATAGCAAATCCTAAAAACGAAATTATAACGCTTTTAGGATTTTTTTGTCTTTTTTATTTTTAATTCTTCTTTAGATTTCTTTTCACTTTTTATAATTCAGCATACCTGTAAAGTTGCTTTTATCAAATACTGTTTTACTCTTTCACTAAAATCTTCAAAAGGTTTCACGTGGAACAGCTACAATTTAGATTTCTGACTTTAGATTTATAATGGATTCTGAAAATAAAAAACCGAAAAATAGTTTCACGTGGAACAAGTCATTTTCAAAATATTACAGTAATCTGAAATCAGCAATCTAAAATCTAAAATTATTTACCTTCCCATATAAATCAAAAGCACGGAAATATCACTTGGTGATACTCCGCTGATTCTTGAAGCCTGCGAAATAGTTACAGGACGAATCTTGCTTAATTTCTGTTTTGCTTCAATAGACATGGATTTAATTTTATTATAATCAAAATTGTCTGGAATTTTTACTTCTTCCAAACGATTCAACTTATCTGCATTATTTCTTTCTTTTTCGATATAACCAGAATATTTAACTTGAATTACTGCCTGCTCTACAATTTCTTCATCCAGATTATTCTCTTCGACATACGATGAAACTTTTTCAAATTTCAACATATCTTCCAATTCAATTTGTGGACGAGAAAAAATCTTGAACATTTTATCTCCTTGAGAAATTGGTGCTGATTCTTTCGCTTCCAAAATCGGATTTGTTTCGGCAATTGTAACACTTGTTTCTTTGAAGAATTGAACCATCTTTTCAGATTCGTTTAGTTTCTTTTCCATTCTTCTTAAACGATCTTCAGAAGCTAAACCAATTTCGTATGACATTGGAGTCAATCTGAAATCGGCATTATCTTGACGCAACAATGTTCTATATTCTGCTCGCGATGTAAACATACGATATGGTTCTTCTGTTCCTTTTGTAATCAAATCGTCAATTAGAACTCCGATGTATGCTTCATCACGTTTTAAAATTAATGGATCTTTTTCGTGCACTTTTAAATGCGCATTGATTCCCGCCATTAATCCTTGAGAAGCTGCTTCTTCATAACCTGTCGTTCCGTTAATCTGTCCTGCGAAATATAATCCCTCAACTAATTTCGTTTCTAAAGTATGTTTCAATTGCGTTGGTGGAAAGAAATCATATTCGATAGCATAACCAGGTCTAAAGAATTTTACATTTTCAAAACCTGCAACAGAACGAAGCGCTTTAAATTGAATATCTTCTGGAAGTGAAGTTGAAAATCCGTTTACATAAACTTCACAAGTATTCCATCCTTCTGGCTCAACAAATAATTGGTGACGTTCTTTATCTGCAAAACGATTAATCTTATCTTCAATCGATGGGCAGTATCTTGGTCCTAAACTTTTGATTCTTCCGTTGAACATTGGAGAACGATCAAAACCTTCTCTCAAAATATCATGAACATTCAACGAAGTATATGTCATGTAACAAGAACGTTGATGCGTTAATGGAGCGGTCACATCTGAATAAGAAAACTTAGCTGGCTTTGCATCTCCTTTTTCTTCATTCATTTTAGAATAATCCAAAGAACGCCCATCTACTCGAGGTGGCGTTCCTGTTTTCATTCTTCCAGCTTCAAAACCTGCTTTGATCAAATCTTCTGTAATTCCGGTTGCAGCACTTTCTCCTGCTCTTCCTCCTCCGAATTGTTTTTCTCCGATATGAATTAAACCGTTCAAAAAAGTACCATTTGTCAAAACCACAGATTTGGAACGAATCTCCACTCCTAGTGAAGTTCTAATTCCTTTTATCTTTCCGTCTTCAATAATTAATCCTTTTACCATCTCTTGATAAAAATCAAGATTTGGAGTCGCCTCCAACATCATTCTCCATTCTTCTGCAAAACGCATTCTATCACTTTGAACTCTTGGCGACCACATTGCAGGTCCTTTTGATTTGTTCAGCATCTTGAACTGAATTGCAGTCTTATCAGAAACAATTCCTGAATATCCTCCAAGCGCATCAATTTCTCGAACGATTTGTCCTTTTGCAATTCCACCCATCGCAGGATTACAAGACATCTGTGCTATGTTTTGCAAACTCATTGTAACCAATAAAGTTTTCGATCCCAAATTTGCAGCCGCAGCCGCAGCTTCAGAACCAGCATGGCCTGCACCAACCACAATAACATCGTATTCTTCTAAAAACATTTTGTTTTATTATTCTCCAAAAACCGCTAACGCGGTTTTTAGAATTAGATTTATTTCTTTCTTTGTTCCACGTGGAACTTTATATTTTGTTTCAAGTTTTGAAGTTTCAAGTTTTGAAGTTTTGAAGTTTTGAAGTTTCAAGTTTCAAGTTTCAAGTTCAAACTGAAACGTGTCAACTGGAATTCTCAAATTCTGGAATCAATAAAAATGTTTCACGTGAAACATTTTACTTCATTCAAACCAGAACTCTCAAACCAGAACTCTCAAACCAGAACTTTCAAAACAGAACTTTCAAAACAGAACTTTCAAAACAGAACTTTCAAAACAGAACTTTCAAAACAGAACTTTCAAAGCAGAACTTTCAAAGCAGAACTTTCAAAGCAGAACTCTCAAAGCAGAACTCACAAAGCAGAACTCTCAAAGCAGAACTCTCAAAGCAGAACTCTCAAAGCAGAACTCTCAAAGCAGAACTCTCAAAGCAGAACTCTCAAAGCAGAACTCTCAAAGCAGAACT
>NZ_JAMOKG010000001.1:68455-1195282 GCF_023656565.1 Flavobacterium tyrosinilyticum | reverse complement strand
TTCAAAGCAGAACTTTCAAAGCAGAACTTTCAAAGCAGAACTTTCAAAGCAGAACTTTCAAAGCAGAACTTTCAAAGCAGAACTTTCAAAGCAGAACTTTCAAAGCAGAACTTTCAAAGCAGAACTTTCAAAGCAGAACTTCTGAAAGAAATGTTTCACGTGAAACATTTCTAAACTTCCATTCTAAACTTCCATTCTAAACTTCCATTCTAAACTTCCATCCTAAACTTCCATTCTAAACTTCCATTCTAAACTTCCATTCTAAACTTCCATTCTAAACATCCATTCTAAACATCCAAAGAACATTTTTTAACCATGTTCCACGTGAAACATCTGCTTCATTCTCTTTAAATTCAAACCTAAAAATCGTTCCACGTGGAACGATTTAATCTTTTATACGAATTCTTTACTTTAACATTCCACGTGGAACGTTGTAAAATTCTTCTATTCTTCTTAAATATGTTTCACGTGGAACGTTTTAAAAATCAAAAATCAAAAACCAAAAACGTTCCACGTGAAACATATATATTAAAAAGAGATTCAATTACTGTTCCACGTGAAACATCTTCATCTTCTCTTCTTCTTTTTGTCTCATTAATTGAGCTTCTTCTTCTGATTTATCTTTGTATCCACAGTAATGTAATATACCATGAGACAGCACTCTCTTAAGTTCTTCAGCAAATGAAACATTGAAATCTTTTGCATTATCTGCAACACGTTCTACAGAAACAAAAATATCTCCATTTAACTCGTTACCAACAGAGTAATCAAAACTAATAATATCTGTAAGCGTGTCGTGATCTAGATATTCTACATTGATTTTATGTAGATATTCATCGTCACAAAATATATAGTTGATCTCGCCTTCATTCTTATTCTCAGAAACAATTACAGCGCTTAGCCAGTCACTAAAAGCCTGCTCGTCTCCTAAAGTAAAATCTGTTTCGTAATTAAAATTTATCATTTTGTATTAAAGTATTCTTGAACTTTTTGATTAAAATTCGAGCGCAAAGGTAGTGATTGTCTGTTTAATATCTCAACGCTGTTTAAATATTCCAATAATGAACTTGGCAAAGCATTTGAACGGTTATTAAATTCAGCCTTATTAGTTTCAGATTGTCTTTGTGTATCTTGCCCTTGTTGCTGAACTGCGTTGTTTAATTTCCATAATTCTTGTTGTATATTTAGTATACGCAGCAGGTTCTCATTCTTAAATCCTTTGTTCAAAATCTGCTTTTCAGATTGTTTCATTTGGTCTATTATAGATTTTCCTTGAGCATCCAAACCTTTCTTTGCTAACTCCTTTTGTAATGCTTCTCTAAGTTTAACTTGCTCTTTGTATATCTCCATTATAGCTTCAGCATCTCCTTCGCCATCTTCTCCTTCATTACCGTTCTTCTCTCCTTTTCCGCTCTTACCCTCTTTACCAGAAGAACCTTTATCTCCACTTTTGTTACCTTGTCCTTCTTTACCCTGACCTTCTTTTCCTTGTCCATTTTGCCCTTGTCCAGACTTTCCATCTTTACCTTCTCCAGGTTTATCTCCAGATTGCTGTCCAGGTTTCATGCCTTCTTTCATCTTATCAGCAAGTCCTTTTTGTTTCTGAATAATATCTGGCAATTGCATTCCTTGTCCGTCTCCTGGTTTAGGTTTTCCCGCTCCTGGTTTAGGCATAGACATCTGCATATTATTTAATAGATCACTCAAGAAATCGGCTAACTTATTAGCAGATGAAACTGCATATTGTTGGTGTGAAACTCCTCTTGGAATTTGAACATCAGTTAAAGTTTCAATCGCCTTGTCCATGTTGTATTGTACATTTCCAATTTCTTTAGTTACGTCTTCTGCTACCTTTGGGTTACGTAATGAAAGTGCAAACAAACTATCATCTACATGTCTAAACTGCTGTTTCAAATTCTGCTGAATCTTGATGTTCTTTGTAAATGTAGAGGAACCCAATTTCATTGCTTTGAACTGTTTCATCACATCTTCTTGTGATAAAGAATAAGCCAAAAGATTATCTAGAATCTGACGAAGCATTGCTACATCTTCTTCCAATTGTTCTTGTTCTCCACCTTCCATTTCGCTCTGCATTTCTTGAGCCATAGACTTCATTTTCTTAGCCGCACTTTTCTGCTTTGGCTTAGCCGCAGAAGTATTCTTTTTGCTCAATTCTTCAGAAGCTTTATTAAGATCATTGTCTACATCTTTTTCTTTAGAAGCATCAGATGGAATATCCAAAGGTTTCTTCAAAGTCTTATTCTCCTCTTTCAAATCTTTTAAATCTTCCTGAATCTTATCAAAAGATTTATTGATTTCATCTTGCTTCTCTTTCGTATTTTCTTTCTCTTTACTAGATAACTGTTCCTGTTGTTCTGACAGTTTATTTAGTTTCTCAGCAACTTGCTCTGCTTTCTTAGAAACATAAAAACGCTTGGTCAACTCCACCAATTGTTCTAAATTACGAGATTGGTTTTTACTGATTTGTTTGAACTTTTCCATCTTATCAAACAGTTCTTCGCTGTTTAATTTATCATTCAAGTTCTTTAATTCGTCTAATAATTTCTGATTCTTTTCTAAATCTTTCTGTGCATTATCTAAACGCTTTTGTAAATCTTCAGCAGTTTTATCTTTCTTATCATCTTTAAACTTATCCAGATTCTGATTCATTTTCTCAGAGAATTGTTTCATCATTTCGTCTTGTTGTTTCTGACGTTTGATAAAATCATTGATCTTCTGCTGATCTTTAAACTCTAAATTATCTTTTTCTTTTCCTGTATTCTGAAGCTTATCCATTTCTGAAATCTGCTTTGTTTGGTTCTTCAAAGATTTAGATAAACTATTAATATTTTGATTTTGCTGTTGTAATTCTTGATCCTGAATTTCATCTGTTGTAGCTACACGATCTGAAAATGTAGAAGACTTTGTACTCTTAAATCCGTGTGGTGCATCGTTATCAAAAACTTCAAAATAGTACTCGTAAGACACTCCTTCTTCTACTGGGAGATTGCTTGGGAAATTAAAAACAAACTGATCAAATACTGCAGCCTTTACAGGAATGTTTCCACGCTTAGCAGACTGAGGTTTGTTACGTTCATAGTATACAATTTGCAGTTTCGAAAGTCCATAATCATCACCCAATCTACCTAGAATATAGTTCTTATCTAACTTCAAACTATCTGGCGCTGGCCCAACATTGATGGTTGGAAACTGATCTTTTATCACAGAGAGCTGATAGTCTAATTTCTCGTAGTTTTTAACCTTATCGTTAGACGTAAGAATTTGATATTCTGTATTTTGACTAATATTTTTAGCCAATTTAAACTCATTTTCCACCTTATTAAACTTAAAAACTTCATTATCTCTTTTCCATGCTACTTCTTGTGTAGATTTGGTATTCATTTTCCAAGTTACAGTTGTTCCTTCAGGTACAATTGCATTTCCAGTTCCTTGAATTGTCTCTGATTTTTTCTTTAGATAAGAAGGAAAATTCAAAACCATTTCGAAGTTTGCAATTGACGGAACAGTGATAACTTTCAAATCATATTCTTCAGAAACTACCGAGTTTCCTTCAAAAGAAAAACGAATATCTTCTGCTGGTTTCTCCACTTTAAATTCAAACTTTCCAGGTTGAGAAGATTCCATAAAATAACTTTCATCGCCAATATGAATCATTACATTTTCTGGAACTATATTCCCAACAGATTCCATTTTGATCACAAAATCTTTGTTTTGCTCTGCTTGCAAATTCGAATTCAAAACCACAAATTTGAAAGGAGCTGGCGGTAAAAAAGCAGAATTGAAATGCACTACTCTATTCAAACTTTGTGAAATAATATTGCTATTTCCAGAAATATAAAACACTGCAAAAAGCACAATTGGAACTAAAGCCAATGGCAAATATTTTTTATTTGCTTTAAAATTGATGGCATTTCCAAACGGGATTGGTTGCAAAGAATTTGCTTTTTGTTCGATTGAAGCTAAAACCAATTCCGAACTTTCATTATTATTTTCAGAAGACAATTGCAAAAAGTTCGTCAGCTTATCACTTACTTCTGTAAAATGATTTCCAATAATTTTTGAAGCTTGAGTATAATCTATTCCCTTTTGAAGTTTGAATAACTTGAACAATGGAAAAAGAATTAAACGGACCAAAAGGAAAACTTCAACTCCAACAAATAACCAAAATAGAAAAGTTCTTCCCAGAGGTTTTAACCAAAGAAAGTACTCTACAAAAAGCGTAAATAGAAAATATAATAAACCAAAACCAGTAAAAAGTAATATCCCTTTTATCAATTCGTTGGTATAATATTTCTTAATGAAAGCCTCTAGCTTTTGATATATTGCAGATGATGTTTTCAAAATAAATCTGTTTTAATTATAACCTATAAAAGTAGTAATTATAATAATACCTTTTTAAGATTAAGTTACTAAGACGCTAAGGTTCTAAGATTTCAAAATCTAAAATCAACATTCTGAAATCTAAAATCATAAAACGTATCTTTGCAACAAAATTTAAACAAATGTCAAAGCAAGTTCGTGTGCGTTTTGCACCAAGTCCGACTGGACCATTACATATTGGCGGAGTTCGTACTGCCCTATTTAATTATTTATTTGCAAAGAAACATAACGGTGTTTTTTATCTGAGAATTGAAGATACAGATCAGACTCGTTTTGTTCCAGGTGCAGAGACTTACATTATGGAAGCTCTTGAATGGTTAGGAATTGCTCCCGAAGAAACAGTTGGAAAAAATGAAAAATTTGGTCCATACAGACAAAGCGAACGTAAAGATTTATACCAGCAATATGCAGATCAATTAATCAATTCTGGTTGGGCTTATTATGCTTTTGATACTCCAGAAGCTTTGGATGCACATAGAAAACAACATGAAGCTGAAGGAAAAACATTTATTTACAATCATACAAACCGTGAAAAGTTAGATACCTCTTTAGTAATTTCTGCTGATGAAGTTTCGAAAAGAATTGATAATGGAGAACATTATGTAATCCGTTTTAAAACTCCAGTTGACGAAACTTTACATTTGAAAGATATTATTCGCGGTGATGTGAAGTTTGAAACTAATCTTTTGGATGATAAAGTTTTGTTCAAAAGTGATGGAATGCCGACATACCATTTAGCCAATATTGTCGATGATCATTTGATGGAAACATCACATGTAATTCGTGGTGAAGAATGGTTGCCATCTATGCCACTTCACGTTTTATTATACAAAGCTTTTGGTTGGGAAGCTCCAGAATTTGCTCATTTACCTTTGATTTTAAAACCAATTGGAAATGGTAAATTATCAAAAAGAGATGGAGATAAAATGGGATTCCCAGTATTTCCATTAGAATGGAAAACTGAAGAAAGCGTTTCATCTGGTTATAGAGAAAAAGGATTTTTCCCGGAAGCAGTTGTAAACTTCCTTGCTTTGCTTGGATGGAATGACGGAACAGACAAAGAATTATTTTCTTTAGAAGAATTAGCTCAATCTTTTGACTTAAACAGAGTTCACAAAGCTGGAGCAAAATTTGATCCAGAGAAAAACAAATGGTTCAATCACCAATATTTAGTAAAACAAAATGATGCTGATTTAGCCAAAACCTTCTCTCCTATTTTAGAAGAAAAAGGCATTGATGTTTCTAAATATGATCTTACAAGAATTGTTTCTTTGATTAAAGAAAGAGCAAACTTTGTTTCTGAATTTTGGGATTTGACTGATTTCTTTTTCCAACCGCCCTCATCTTATGATGAAAAAGCAAGTAAAAATTGGAAAGATGAAACTCCAACTTTAATGCAAGAATTGATTTCTGTTTTAGAAAATATCGAAGATTTTACTTCTGCAAATATTGAAACAATTGTAAAAGATTGGTTAACCAAAAACGAAATCGGAATGGGTAAAGTAATGCAACCTTTTCGTCTAAGTTTGGTTGGAGCTCTTAAAGGTCCTCACCTATTTGACATTGTTGAAATCATTGGAAAAGAAGAAACTATTTCTAGAATTCAGAAAGCAATTTCTTCTTTGTAAAAAATTTTACCATTAAGATATTAAGTTAATTAAGCATTTCTTGATGGTAAAAAACAGAACTTAAAAGTTCATAAAGCTAAGTTTAATTCTCTTGACAAAGCTTTGATCTTAATTTTCTTAATACCTTAATGGTTAAAAAAACAAACGCTAAGCAACATCTCAAAAATGTTCTTAGCGTTTTTTTAATGTTTTAAAATTTTAATTTAGAAGAATTTTCGTAATTTACCGAAATTCATAAATTAAACTAAATAACCATGAGTACAGCATTTATTATCTTTTTAGTATTGGCATTCTTCATTTTCATGTCGTCTTTCTTTACTGTAAAACAGCAATCGTCTGTTATTATCGAACGATTTGGAAAATTTCAAAGTGTTAGAAATTCTGGATTACAACTTAAAATTCCGTTGGTTGATAGATTAGCTGGAAGAGTAAATCTTAAAATTCAGCAGTTAGATGTTATCATCGAAACTAAAACTAGAGACAACGTTTTTATTAAAATGAAAGTTTCTGTTCAGTTCAAAGTAATTCAGGAAAAAGTATATGAAGCTTTTTATAAACTTGAATATCCACACGATCAAATTACTTCTTACGTATTTGATGTCGTTCGTGCCGAAGTTCCTAAACTAAAATTGGATGATGTTTTTGAAAGAAAGGATGATATTGCAGTTGCAGTAAAACGTGAATTGAACGAAGCAATGTCTACTTACGGATATGATATCATCAATACTTTGGTTACCGATATTGATCCAGACATTCAGGTAAAAAATGCAATGAACAGAATTAATGCTGC
Organism: Flavobacterium tyrosinilyticum; assembly: GCF_023656565.1. Lineage (GTDB taxonomy): Bacteria > Bacteroidota > Bacteroidia > Flavobacteriales > Flavobacteriaceae > Flavobacterium > Flavobacterium tyrosinilyticum. The sequence goes on along the minus strand of NZ_JAMOKG010000001.1, from coordinate 1,188,463 downwards.
GGACAGAGAAAAAACGGCTGCAGAATTTGAAGCTGAAAGTTCAAGAATTAGAATCGTTGCAAAAGCAAAAGCCGAAGCAGAAAGTAAACGTTTGCAAGGTCAAGGTATTGCAGATCAGCGTCGTGAAATTGCAAGAGGTCTTGTAGAAAGTGTTGAAGTTTTGAACAATGTTGGAATTAATTCTCAAGAAGCTTCTGCCCTAATTGTAGTGACACAGCATTATGATACTTTACAAGCAATTGGAGCTGATGCAAATTCTAATTTAATTTTACTTCCAAATTCTCCACAAGCTGGTAGTGATATGTTGAATAATATGGTTGCATCATTTACAGCATCAAACCAAGTTGGCGAAATGATGAAAAAACACAATAAAAAAGTAGAGAAACCAAAACCTATTCAACCTCAATCTGGATATGAAGATGACATTCAACCAGATGTTCAATAATAATTTTAGAAAATAAAAAAGAGGCTTAATTGCCTCTTTTTTTATTTATAAACCAATTGATCACAAATGGTAAAATAGATTGTAAAATTTCTGGAAATGATTTTTTGATATAACCTGTGTAAGATGAAACAAAACCATTTACAATATTTTGCGGTGTTATGCTTTCCTTAGTTTTCTGAAAACTTAAAACCAATTTTTGATAATTGATTTCTTTTTCTAGTTTTAGAATTTCCAGATCTCTTTCAATCTCAGCATACGAAGAGTATTTTTTTCTTTCCATAATTAATCATTAAAAAAGATTTCTGAAAATTTCTCCAAAATTGGTCCTTCAACAAACTTATCCTTTAGAAAGAAAAGTAAAATGGTAAAGAAAAGATAGATCCCTCCTACTGCCAAAAATCCGAGGGCATTACTTTCAAACAAAGAACCAAAAGCGTACGCTGCAGCAAAAGATCCAAAAATCATAACCATACTGAAACATAATAAAATCAAGGTAAACTTAAAGATCAAAGTTGTCGATTTCATTGCAACCTTAAAACCCCAAAGTTTGTAATAAGCTAAATGACTATCAATATATTCTTTAGCCTGATCTTGAACTTTTTCAGTGTTTTCTTTTAATTCTTCAAAAGCCATAATTAAAATTTTAGATAAAAAAAAGCACAAAACTTTCTTATAAAAATAAGCAAGTAATGTGCTTTATACAATTATTATTTCTGAAATTTAGCGTTTTGTGCTTTTAAATCAGCCAATTTAGTTTCTAAAAAAGTGATTACTTCTTCTGTTTTATGGCTAACATTAGAAAGTAACTCATTCAAAGTTCCGTCAAGATTATGAGTAGCACTCGTAAATTTTTCACGAAGAACTTCAGAGCTGGCATCAAAAGAATCTTTCAGATTATGTTTGGCATCATCGATACCTTCTTTAATTTTTGCTCTAGTTTTTGATCCTTTATCTGGAGCAAATAAAATTCCAATTGCCGCTCCTGCAGCTGCTGCAGCTAAAATTGCTGCTGCTGTATTTAAATTCTTAGACATGATAGTTACAATTTAAAATTATTAATAAAGATACTCTTTTTTAAAATGATAAAACTTTGATTAATTGTAATTTATACAAAATTAACAATATTATTAATACACATAAGCTACAGCTTCATACTTACCATCTGCTTTTTCAACAATGCTAACAAACGGATATCCATTTGAAGCTGACTTAGATTTGATTCTCATAGCAGTCTGGTTCTGATTTGCAATTGGCGGTTCCCCTTTTGTCCTTGTTGAGACACCAGTAAAACTAGCAACTTGTTTCAGTCCTATTGTTTTTTCTTGTGGAAGAACAGTTACCATTTTGTAATCATCTTTTGAATCCACTACTATTTTATCAGAAACTTTCTGAGTTTGTTTACTCTGTTTGTTTGTAACTGATGAAACAGCATGTTTACTAATTTTGATTTCTTCAGAACTTCCGTTTAAAGAATAATAAACAAAGCCATTTTCGTTTTTAATAAAATTTACATCAAGTTGTTCTCCATTGTGTTTTGTAATTTGATGTGTTTGCGAAATTGCAACGTTTGCAAATAATAGCGCTACTGCGAAATATAAAATTTTCATGATAATTAGATTTAAATTAAAAATTGTCAGACCTGAAATTTAAAAACTAAACTTTCACTCAAATTCAACATTATGGAATTTTATACATTACGATACAATTTGAAAAAATATCTTTTACGGGAAATATTATCAAAATTACATCATAATAAAAATCAGAACATAAAATTGTCTTTTTAGGAAATCAGTTTTGAAAATCTATTGTTATAAAAATTACGAGTTTCTAAAAACAATAAATTTCAACTTAGATTCTTTACGGCAAATTTTAATTTTTTACAAAAATCATCTCTGACTTTTGGTATTGAGTTAAAAATAGCAACTTTATAAACAATTGTGTGTTAACAAGCCGTTAAACTGACTAAAACAACAGTAAAAAAGTAAATAAAGACCGTAAATAAACAATAATCTAAAAAATGAGTTATCTATCAATCAAGTTTAAAAAACGTCTTAAAATCAATTTATGAATGTTAAAATCAATATATAAAAACTATTATTTTTAATTTTATGATCAATTTATTAAATAATAATTAAATACTAAAATTAAAAAATATCAATAAATAAAACTTATAAATTAAAAATTGAAGTCAAAATTTTAAAAATTAGGAAAAAACTGAATTTTTCAGATTTGGAGAAGAAAATTGGAGTCAAAAAAGAAAAAAGATGAAATAAGGAGTTTTGCTGCATGAAAATTTAAAAAAGGTCTTTTCTATTTAACCATTTTTTATTTCCTCTTAAAATTAATTTATGAAAGTCATTTTTAATCTATAAAATAAATATAAATTTAAAATATAATAGATTTTATAAATAATAAATATAATTAATTTAAAATATTATATTTATAAATTTAATTTATTAAAACTACCTTTCGAGCAAAATTGGGACTTAAAAGAAGCAAAAACTCAAATAAAGCTTCTAAATAGACGAAAAATTAAAAAGTGAATTTCTTATCCAACATAATTTTATTTTCTATTAAAATCAATTTATGAAAGTCACTTTTAATCTATAAAAATTATAAATTTATATATTTCAATAGTAAATCTATATAATTAAAAAAAGCGCTTATAAAAGCGCTTTTCATAAATTTAGTTGATATTACTTCTTTACCATTTCAGAAAGAATTTCAATTTCTCTTTCTGAAGCATTTTTTGGTGGATTTGAATATAATTTCAAAATTTCATCATCATATTGATCTTTGAAACTTTCACTTTCAATATCTCTCAAATTTAAAAGTGCTTTTGACCTTACATAAGTAGATTCACTTTTTAAAGACATTGAATATAATTTCTTAATATCTTCTTCTTCAAAATCGGTTGATTTCCAGTTTGAATACTTCAAAATAAATTGAGAAAACAACAGCGAAGCTTTATTATTGTTGATATTCTTCTTCAAAGAATTTTGTAAAAGAGAAAAAGTAGAGATATTTTTGATGTTCTCCCCTATCGCACTTTCAATTGCAATACGCTCTGGTTTACTCTCAACTTTAAAATATTTGTTGATATCTTTCAAAGAATTATTGATGCTATTTTCTTCTTTTTTACCCTTTTCTTCCCAAGCATCTTTTAATCCAACTGTTTTATTAAATACTAATTTTGAAGTAGTTGAGTCTTTATCAACAGTAAAATAACCTAAACGTTGAAACTGAAATTTATCTTCATTTTGAGCTGTTGATAAACTTGGTTCAACATATCCAGTTACAATTTCTAAAGAATTTGGATTCACAAAATCTAAGAAATTTTTCTCTTTATAACTGTCTGGAGCCTCATCTGTAAACAAACGATCATACAAACGAACTTCTGCTTCTAATGCATGCTGAATTGAAACCCAATGCAATGTTCCAGATACTTTTCTTTGGCTTGCTTCTGTTCCGCTTCCGCTTAAAGAATCGGTATCATACGTTACATGAATTTCAGTAATATTACCGTTTTCATCTTTTACAACTGATTCACCTTTAATAATATAAGCATTTTTAAGACGAACTTCTTTTCCTAAAGTTAAACGGAAAAATTTAGCTGGAGCTTCTTCCAAAAAGTCTTCTCTTTCGATGTATAACTCACGAGAAAATGGCACTTTTCTGAAACCTGCACTTTCATCTTCTTGATTGTTTTCAGCCTCTAACCACTCTTCTTTTCCTTCTGGATAATTGGTAATTACCAGTTTTACAGGATCTAAAACAGCCATTACACGAGGCGCAATTTTGTTCAAATCTTCACGAATGCAGAATTCTAAAACTGATACATTTATTAAATTATCACGTTTTGCAATACCAATTGTATTGGCAAAATTACGTAAAGAAGCCGCTGTATAACCACGTCTTCTTAATCCAGAAATGGTTGACATTCTTGGATCATCCCAACCGTTAACATGCTTTTCTTTAACTAGTTGCTGTAATTTTCTTTTACTAACAACAGTATGCGATAAGTTACGTCTTGCAAATTCTCTTTGTTTTGGACGCAGTTTATTTTCATCAAAAATCTGATCTAAAAACCAATCGTATAATTCACGGTGAGGCAAGAATTCTAGTGTACAAAACGAATGAGAAATCTGCTCTAAATAATCACTTTGTCCATGTGCCCAATCGTACATTGGGTATATTTTCCAAGCATCTCCAGTTCTGTGATGTTCTTTATGCAAAATTCTGTACATAATTGGATCACGCATTAACATATTTGTTGATTTCATGTCAATTTTTGCACGTAGAATATGTGTACCAGCCTCAAATTCACCGTTTTTCATTCTTTCGAATAAATCTAAGTTTTCTTCAACAGAACGATTTCTGTAAGGGCTATCAGTTCCGGGAGTTGTTGGAGTTCCTTTCTGGATCGCCATTTCTTCAGAAGTCTGACTGTCAACATAAGCTTTATCTTTTTTAATTAATAAAACTGCCCATTCGTATAATTGTTGGAAATAATCTGATGCATAACATTCTTCTGCCCATTTATATCCTAGCCACTCTACATCTTTTTTAATAGCATCAACAAATTCCTGTTCTTCTTTTTCAGGGTTTGTATCATCAAAACGTAAATTCACAGGAGATTGATAATCAATTCCTAAACCAAAATTTAACGCAATAGAACTTGCGTGCCCAATGTGTAAATAACCATTAGGTTCTGGTGGAAAACGAAAGCGAAGTTTAGTATTTGAAAGACCTGATTTTACGTCTTCCTCTATGATTTGTTCAATAAAATTGAGTGATTTCTCTTCTGATGCCATTATTTTATAGTAATTTTAGCAAAGATAAAAAAAAGGTTTCAGGTTTCAGGTTTAAAGTTATTTAAGTCGCACAAAACATGAAACGTTAAAGCTGAAACTTGAAATTAATTTTATTAGTATTTTTGTACAAATATTAAGAATTATGAGACAATTAACTGTTACAATTCCAGACGATTTTTACGAAACTTTTATTAGTTTTTTTAAGCATATTCCAGATGTTTCTGTAAATGAAAATGTTGAGAATGAAATTCCGTTATGGCAGCAAGAAATGGTTTTAGATCGTATAAAGAATGCTAAACCTGAGGATTTTGTAAGCTGGGAAGAATCGAAAAAAAGACTCAACGCAAAATGGAATAAATAGTAATGTTTGAAATAATTATTCTCTTACGCGCTGATTTAGAAGTAGATGAAATTGGAGAATACTACGAATCTCTTTCAAACGGACTAGGAACAAAATTCTTCAATGAATATCAAGAATACGTAGAAACTTTACATACTTTTCCTTTTTTTGAAGAAAAATACAATACTGTTCGAACCCTACCTTTGAAAAAATTTCCTTACACTATTCATTTTACAGTTGATGAAGTTAACAAAATAGTTACTGTATACGCTGTAACATCCAATTATCAAAATCCAAACACTACAAGAATAAAATTATAAAAATGGGAGTTATTAAACTTAAAAACATTCGCACTTTCTCTTACCACGGATGTTTAATTGAAGAAGGAAAAATTGGATCTGATTACAAAGTAGATCTAAAAATTAAAACCAATTTACAGAAATCAGCAGAAACAGATCATCTTTTAGACACTGTAGATTATGTTCATTTGAACAAAATTGTAGCCGAAGAAATGGCAATTCGTTCGCATTTATTAGAGCATGTTGCCAAAAGAATCAATATTCGTGTGCTGGCAGAGATAGAAACAGTAGAAAAAACTACAGTTTGGGTTTCTAAAATAAATCCGCCTATTGGTGGTGATGTTGAGTCAGTTACTATAAAAATGACGGAAATTAGAAAGTAATCACTGCAATTAAATCTGTATTTTTTTAAAATAGTTCATTCGAAACTTTTGAAATTTAAAGATTTTAGTTACTTTTGCCAACCGTTCAAGTAATGGCGTCGTGGCCGAGTGGCTAGGCTGGGCTCTGCAAAAGCTCCTACTCCGGTTCGAATCCGGACGATGCCTCAAAAAGAGATACAGAAATGTGTCTCTTTTTTTTATGCCTAAACTTTCCACAATCTTGTCATTTCGACGAAGGAGAAATCTCCACGAGAAGCTCTACAAAGATTGGACAATTATTACGGAGTTACTTGCGAAGATTTCTCCTTCGTCGAAATGACAAACTGTTGTCAACTTTGTCAAATTTTTAAACTTTGACAAAGTTCTAAACTGACACTTATAAACACAAAAAAACCTCTGAAATTCAGAGGTTTAATTTTATATTTTTGAGTTATTAGCAACTACTTCTTCTTCTCTATTCTTTCGAAAGCATTTTTAACCATTTCTTTTTCTTTTGGAAACCATCCTTGAATTACTAAAGCAAATCCGAAAACCATTAAAACAATGCTAATTCCTTTTTTAATCTTAAGAATATTAGTTGGAGTCATTTTTGATTTTAACTGTTTGGCTAATAAAATTTTAGCACAATCAATTAATAAATAAGTGATAATTACGGCAGCAAAAAAGGTCATCATTCTTGAAGTCTGCATATCTAACTTTGGTCCTACAGAGATAATTACTGCCAGCCAAAAGCCTAAAACTCCAATGTTAATAACGTTCAATAAAAAGCCTTTTACAAACAAACTGCCATAGTTTCTTTTCAGAATGTCACGATCAATTTCTTCATCGTTTATTTTTTCCTCTTTCTTTAGTTTTACAAACGAAATAATACCGTAGGAAAGCATAATTATTCCTCCAAAGATAAAAAGCGCTGGATCGTCTTTTAAACTCGAAATCAAACGGTAACTTCCTAGATAAGCAATAGCAATAAAAAAAATATCACCTAGTACTACTCCAAGATCAAAAACCATTGCAGCTCTAAATCCTTTTGTAATACTGGTTTCTAATAAAACAAAAAACACCGGACCTACCATAAAACTAAGAACAAGTCCCCAGGGAAGTCCCGCTAGAATATCATTAATCATCAAATTGCTACTTGTTATTTTACTTCTTCTATTTTACCGCCAAAAACAGTTTTTTGGTTTATTTGCTTTGGTTTTCCATAAATGTAAATAGAGCCTCCTGCGCTCACTTTTGCGTCGACAAGGGTAGAAGCATTAACATCGGCTTTTCCGCCCGCAGAAACGCTTACAGTAGTCTGAGAAGTCTCTAATTTACTAGCAAGTAAATAACCTCCTGCTCCTAAACTTGCAACTTGATTTTCTGCTTTTCCTGTCAAAGTGATAGAACCTCCTGAAACAGAGCTTACTTTGAGTTTATCAACATTCAAATCAACATTAATAACACCTCCTTCTTGCGCACTTACTTTAAAAGAAGTTGCTTTGATAGCTTCACTGCTTTTTACCTCTGCTCCTTCATTAACATCAATAAGTTCTAAATGTTTGTAGTATAATGTAATATCAAGATCATTTCCAGACAAAAGTTTTGGAAAAGGCATTCTTAATTTTAAAATACCATTTTTATTAACCGCTTCAACCTCTGCTTCTCTTGCTCCTTTTATAACAATCTTATTTTCAGATGACTGAACTAATTTTACACTTAATTTATCAAATACTTTTACGGTATCAAAATCACCTAACTCTTTGGTCACCTGACCAAAAGACATTTGTACAAATAAAATTGCTGCTCCAATAATTAGCTTTCTCATACTTTTATTTTTAAATTAATTATTTATTCTGCTCTTCTTAAAAAATGAAAATCCAGTTGTTTTTTAACTAAATCGGCATTTTTTACTTTCACATAAATTTCGTCTCCTAACTGCAGTAAACGGTTTGAAGTTGCTCCAACCAATGCATATTGTCTTTCGTCAAAAGTATAGTAATCCTCTTTTATTTCTCTGATTCTTACCATTCCTTCGCATTTATTAGAAACGATTTCAACATAAATTCCCCATTCGGTAACGCCAGAAATAACACCAAGAAATTCTTCATCCTGATGATCCTGCATGTATTTAACCTGCATGTATTTAATACTATCTCGCTCAGCATTAGTAGCTAAACTTTCCATGTTTGAACAATGCAGACATTTGGTTTCGTAAGTTTCCTCATCTACAGAAGCTCCTCCATCCAAATAATACTGCAACAAACGGTGTACCATAACGTCTGGATAACGACGAATTGGCGATGTAAAATGGCTGTAATAATCAAAAGCTAAGCCATAGTGACCAATATTATCAGTCGAGTATTTGGCTTTGCTCATACTTCTAATGGCAAGAGTATCAATAAGATTTTGTTCTTTCTTACCGTTTACTTCTTCCATTAAAGCATTTATTGATTTTGCTATATCACCTTTTGTCCTAAAATCAATTTTATAACCAAACTTAGCAATTACAGTTTGCATGGCAACCAGTTTATCTTCATTTGGTTCATCGTGAATACGGTAAACAAAGGTTTTCTTTTGTTTACCAATGTATTCTGCTACTTTTCTGTTAGCCAAAAGCATAAATTCTTCAATCAAATGATTAGCATCTTTTGAAACTTTAAAGTACACTCCTTCTGGTTCTCCTTCTTCATTAAGATTAAATTTCACTTCCACTTTATCAAAAGAAATAGCGCCTTGCTGCATTCTTTTCTTTCTTAAAATCTTAGCTAATTCATCTAATTTTAAAGTGGCTTCAACAATTTCATCTGAAACTACATACGATTCTCCAGTAATAGAAATATCAACTGGAATGGTATTATTTCCTTTTGTTTCAATAATATGCTGAGCCTCTTCGTAAGCAAAACGTTGATCAGAATAAATTACTGTTCTTCCAAACCATTGGTTGATAACTTGTGAAGTTGGCGAAATTTCAAATACTGCAGAAAATGTATATTTCTCTTCATTTGGACGTAGCGAACAAGCAAAATTAGACAATACTTCTGGGAGCATTGGCACTACTCTATCGACCAAATAAACCGAAGTTGCTCTTTGATATGCTTCATCATCTAGGATTGTTCCTTCTTCTAAATAATACGAAACATCGGCAATATGAATTCCAATTTCAAAGTTTCCATTCTCTAACTTTTTGAAAGACAAGGCATCATCAAAATCTTTTGCATCTTTTGGGTCAATCGTAAACGTAAGTGTATCACGCATATCACGACGTTTTGCAATCTCAGATTCCTGAATCGAAGTGTCCAGCTTTTGCGCAAACACCTCTACTTCAACAGGAAAATCTGCTGGCAAGCCATATTCGGCTAAAATAGCATGAATTTCAGTATTATGTTCTCCAGGTTTACCTAAAACGCGAATTACAGATCCAAACGGACTATCGGCTCTTTTTGGCCAATCTTCAATCTTAACTAAAACAACATCACCGTTTTCTGCTTCACCAATTTTATCTTTAGGGATAAAAATATCGGTATACATTTTAGGATTTGCAGTAGAAACAAAAGCAAAATTTGGCTGCATATCAATTACACCAACAAATTCTGTTTTATCTCTTTCGACCACTTCAATTACTTCACCTTCAGGTCTTTTTCCTTTTCTACGGTTATAAACGTAAACTTTTACTTTGTCTTTATCTAATGCACGATTCAAATTATTGGTCGGAATAAAAACATCTTCTTCAAATTCATCACAAATAAAATATGCCGTTTTTCTGCTCGTCATATCTATTGTTCCTTCGTAGTAATCTTGGCTTACTGCTTTAATCAAGTATTTTCCAGGTTCTGTTTCTATAATCTTCTTTTGAGCTGCAAGGATCTTTAGATCTTTTATAATCTGATTTCTACTATTTGTATCATCAAGTTCTAGCTTAGCTCCTATTTGTTTGTAATTGAAAGGTTTATTAGCATTTTGCGATAAAATCTTAAGTATTTTTCCAGAGAAATCTTTCTCCTTTTTTATCGGCTTTCTAATTTTCTTACTCATATATCTTTTCTAATAAGGCTTAAAATTACAAATAAGATATCAGATAATACTTTTTAGCAAATAGAATTATTAAAAATATAACTTTTCGTACATTTACAAAAAGACCTAAAATGGAAAGCTTCAAAACGATTGCCGTATTCAATTATCTGCACGAAACCGTAGTTCTCAAACACTTACTAGAGCAAGAAGGAATTCCGTTCTTTTTTGAAAACGAAATGACACTCTCCGTCATGCCATTTTACTCCAACGCACTCGGTGGCATCAAACTCAAAGTTCATCCAAACGATTTCGAAGAAGTCCAACAAATTCTGGACAATCTCAATAATCCGCTAAAAATTGTATAGATAAAAAGGCCACCATCTGGCAGCCTTTCTAATCATTTTTTTAATTAATCAAGATTTTTTTTGTTGCTTTTCCTTTATCTGTAATAATTTCAAAGAAATAAGTTCCATTAGATAAAGAATTTACATTGATAACCTTATTCTTTTCTGTCTTAACTAATTGTCCTAAAGTATTGTAAATATTTACTTTTTCTAATTTTAAATCTTCTTTTAAAATGATGTTTACAACTTCTGATACTGGATTAGGATAGATTGAAAAATGTTCCATTACAAAACTGTCAGAACTTAAAACCGCCGATAAATCATAAACTCGAACTTGCCCTGAACTGCGTCCATTATCCGCATTAAGAGGAGAACCAATAGCAACCGTACTTCCATTTGAAGATAAACTAACGCTTGATCCACTTCTATCATTAGTAGCTATTCCATCAATATCAATTCCTAGTTGGATCCAAACGCCAGATACATTTTTATATATTCGAACTTGACCTGAATTCGTTCCGTTTCCAGCATTGTAAGGAGCTCCAATTGCCACCACACTTCCATCTGAAGATAAACTAACGCTGGAACCACTTAAATCAGAAATTGCTTCTCCGTTGATATCATCTCCTTGTTGCGTCCAAACATTAGATATATTTTTATATACTCGAACTTGACCTGAAGATGAAGAAGATCCAATTAACTCATTGAAAGGCATACCAATCGCTAGCACATTCCCATCTGAAGATAAACTTAGACTAGAACCAATTCGATCATAAGAGGCTTTTCCATCGATATCTGCTCCTATTTTAGTCCAAACGCCAGATACATTTTTATAAACTCGAACGTGACCAGATTGGGTTCCATTTCCATTATTATAAATAGCACCAATCGCTACCACACTACCATCTGAGGATAAACAAACCTTATCACCACTTTGATCAAAAGCGGCTTCTCCATCGATATCTGCTCCAATTTTAGTCCAAACGCCAGATACATTTTTATATACTCGAACTTGACCTTTATAGAATGTATATCCCTCACTTCCATCATTTCCAGGAGCACCAATGGCTACGATACTTCCATCTGAAGATAAACTAACACTCCATCCACTATAATCTTCAACAGCTTCTCCATCAATATCAGTTCCTTGCTGGATCCAAACTCCAGATATATTTTTATATACTCGCACATGACCTGAATCCTTTCCATTACCATCATTGTAGCGAGCACCAATGGCTACCACACTTCCATCTGAAGATAAACTAATACTAGAACCACTATCATCATAAGCATCTTCTCCATTGATACTTTGTCCTTGTTTAGTCCACACACCCGATATATTTTTAAATATACGCACTTGACCTGAATTCGTTCCGTTTCCAGCATCAACAGAAGCACCAATAGCAACCACATTGCCATCTGAAGATAAACTGAGACTGGAACCGCTATAATTATTAGCGGCTTCTCCATTGATATCAGTTCCAATTTGAGTTTGTCCAATACTCATTAAAGGAAATAAAAGAATAAGTAAAGTTTTTTTCATAAATTGATTTTAAATTTCAGGTAAATATAAATAAACATATTAACAAGTAAATGCATCCATTTTAAACTAAATCCAAACCATTTCCAAAAAGTCAAGTAAATTCTCAACAATCCTCTCAAAATCGTCTGAAACAGATTCAAACAAACTCAAAAAAAGACTAAAATTCAATTCATCAAAATTTTTTTTCCTTTTCAACTTTTTTAGTTTTCAACATATATTAAATACAACAAAAAAGATTTTTAAAAATTTAAAAAAATTTGTTGGTTATTATAGTGTGTTAATATGTCGAATAAATTTTTTTTTAAAAGTATTGAAATGAAGTTTCTCTTAGTTATTGTGAGTTATCAACATAGTTATTTTTAGTTAAATGATTAATTTATAAGACTTTTTGTATTTTAATTAACAACGGTTGACAACCAAATTTGAATTGATTTTGTAGATAAGTTGATATGTTGATTTCTGTTGAAAATGGTATTTTTGATATTGATAACTTTTCCAAAAATTCACGAAACTTTTCTTGCATATTTAATTCCTGTTTTGGATTAGGCATTTTTTTGAAACAACCAAAAAAAACTTCTAATTTTCTTTTCGAACTTATTAACATTTTCTGTTAACTTAAAGTTAATTGAATATCAAGCAATTACAAACTCCTATTAACACCTCAAAATTTTAACAAATATTCTGTTTATTCTTCATTGATTATGAGATAGTTATAGAGTTATTAAAATTGTTAATAACCTATAATGTTTTGACAGTAAGATAGTTGTGATTCTTGTTTTTTTGAAACGAATTACACGAAAGTGCAGGAACTTATATTGGAATGTTTATATAGTATTGAAAAAGAAAATAATTTGTGAAAATTGGTGTAATTCGTAGCAACCATTTATTAATTGAGTAAATTTGCATAACACAACTTAATAGTATAGAAAAATGAAAATTTCGATAGGAAACGACCACGCAGGGCCAGAATATAAAAAAGCAATTGTTGAAATGCTGAATGCTAGAGGATATGAAGTAACTAACTATGGTACAGATACTGATGCTTCTGTTGATTATCCTGATTATGGACATCCGGTGGCAAATGATGTATCTGAAGGAAAAGCTGATTTTGGAATCGTTATCTGCGGAAGCGGTAACGGAATTGCAATGACTGTTAATAAACACCCTAAGGTAAGAGCTGGATTGTGCTGGACTAAAGAAATAGCCTATTTAACTCGTTTACACAATGATGCAAATATTGTGAGTATTCCAGCGAGATTTACATCAATTCATCAGGCTGTTGAAATCGTTGAAACTTTCCTTGATACCGCTTTTGAAGGAGGCAGACACCAAAATAGAGTGAATAAAATTGCTTGTGCATAAAAAGGCAAAAAAAAAATTCGGTGCTTCGCACCTAGTAATAAACACACCGGGCCGATTTTTTAATTTGCCCGGTTTTTTATTTAAGTAATTATAATTCAGTTATTTAAACTTTTGTAAAAACACTGTTTTTTGAGTTATCAACAATGTTAATATCTACTTTTTGTAATTCAGAAAGGCAATTATAAGTGATGCTTGAATTACTAAAATCAAAACAAACTTTACAATAAAAGAAGTTTTACTCGTTTTATGTCTAAATAATAACATCGCTGTTAATAAACCCGGTGAACCTCCAATCAAAGCCATGAGAAACAAGGTTTTTTCAGGAATTCTTCGGTTATTTTTTCGAGCTTGAGATTTGTCATATCCAGCGAAAATAAAAACGAGAAAATTTATAAATAAAAAATATAGTAATAAAACTTCCATTGGTTTAAAATTAGAAACAAAGATATTATTTTAGCCAAATGATTTACTATTTTGCAGAAATGTTTTAACAAGTAAATTACACTATTTTAAGTAAGAAAATCATTTCATTAAAAGTATGACTAATATTCAATTCATTGCCAAGTCTGTGCAGGCGCCAGCAGTTAGTATTCAAAACACAGTAAAATTATTAGAAGAAGACTGTACGATTCCGTTTATTTCGCGTTACCGAAAAGATGCTACCGGAAATCTTGATGAAACTGTAATTGAGCAGATTGCAAAACTTCAAAAAGATTATGATACACTTATAAAACGTAAAGAAGCCGTTTTAAAATCTATTGAAGAGCAAAAAGCACTTACGCCAGATTTGAAGAAAAAAATTGAAGACAGTTTTGATTTGCAAGAAATCGAAGATTTTTACCTTCCATACAAAAAGAAGAAAAAAACAAAAGCCGATGTTGCGCGCGAATTCGGTTTGGAACCTTTGGCGAAATTGATTATATCTGAAAGTGATGCTGATATTGATTTTATTTCAACACAGTACATTAATGAAAATGTTATTAACGAAGAAGCCGCTATTCAAGGTGCAAGAGATATTGTAGCCGAATGGATCAACGAGAACATTTATGTTCGTAAACAGCTTCGTAGATTATTTCAGCGAAAAGCGACTATCACTACAAAAGTGGTTAAAAAGAAAGCCGAAGAAGAAGGAGCACAGAAATTCAACCAATATTTTGATTGGGAAGAACCTTTGACAAAAGCGCCGGCACACCGTTTATTAGCAATGTTACGCGCAGAAAATGAAGGTTTTATTAAAATGAAAATCGATGTTGATATCGACGATGCGTATGATGTTATTGACGAAATTATCATTAAAAAACAAAATAATTCAACAGCTCATTTGCAATTAGCAATTGAGGATAGTTATAAACGTTTATTGAATCCGGCAATTGGAAATGAAACCCTGCAAGAAGCAAAAGCAAAAGCCGATGCGAATTCTATTCAGGTTTTTGCCAACAATTTAGGTCAGTTATTATTGGCCCCGCCTTTGGGAGAAAAACGTATTTTGGCAATCGATCCTGGATTTAGAAGCGGTTGTAAAGTGGTTTGTCTGGACGAAAAAGGCGATTTGTTATACAACGAAACCATTTATCCGCACGCGCCTCAAAACGAAGAATCTATGGCGATTAAAAAAATTCGTTCTATGGTAAACGCTTATCAAATTGATGCGATTTCTATTGGAAACGGAACGGCTTCGAGAGAAACTGAATTTTTCATCAAAAAAATCGCGTTTGACAAACCAGTTCAGGTATTTATAGTTTCTGAGGCTGGAGCTTCAGTATATTCGGCTTCAAAAATTGCGAGAGAAGAATTTCCAAATTATGATGTAACGGTTCGTGGATCGGTTTCTATCGGAAGACGACTTTCAGATCCGTTGGCCGAATTGGTAAAAATCGACCCAAAAGCGATTGGAGTAGGGCAGTATCAGCACGATGTTGACCAAACTAAATTAAAAGAAGAATTAGATAATACTGTTATTCGTTGCGTAAACTCGGTTGGAATTAATATCAACACGGCAAGTAAACATTTACTAAGTTATGTGAGTGGAATCGGGGAGAAGCTGGCTGAAAACATTGTACAGTATCGTTCTGAAAACGGGCCTTTTGAAGATAGAAAACAGTTGAAAAAAGTGCCTCGTTTAGGAGATAAAGCGTATCAGCAGGGAGCAGCGTTTATTAGAATTACAAATGCTAAAAATCCGTTGGATAATTCGGCGGTGCATCCAGAAGCTTATTCGGTTGTTGAAAAAATGGCAAAAGATTTGAATATTTCTTTAAATGAATTAATTGCAAATAAAGAGAAAACAGCGCTTATTAAGCCTGAAAAGTATGTAACACCAGAAATAGGTTTACTTACCCTGAAAGACATCATTAAAGAGCTTGAAAAGCCTGGATTGGACCCAAGAAAGGCGGCTAAGGTTTTTGAATTTGATGCAAACGTAAAATCGATTAAAGATGTAAAAACAGGGATGATTCTTCCAGGAATTGTGAATAACATCACCAACTTCGGCTGTTTTGTTGATATCGGAATCAAAGAAAGCGGATTGGTTCATATTTCTCAGTTAAAAGCCGGATTTGTAAGTGACGTGAACGAAGTGGTGAAACTGCATCAGCATGTTGATGTAAAAGTTACTGAGGTTGATGAAGATAGAAAGAGAATTCAGCTAACGATGATTTTATAAAACTCTATTTTTTAATTAGGAAACATAATAATACGCTCAAACTTTTTGAAGTTTGGGCGTTTTTAGTTTAAATCAGTTTCAGTTTAAATTCTGTAACTCATTTTTATCTGTTTTAGAACCTTTGATAATGAGTAAACTAAACTTGATTTAAGATTGAATATAAGTTGTTAGGCTTTATTTTTTAAAATAATTCTTACCTATACTACTATATTTGCCCGAAATTAAAACCCCAAAAATACTTATGAAAAAAAACTTTTTAATTCTAATAGCATTATTATGTTCTACTGTAGGACAAGCAAAATTTCTTAAAGCAGTTTTGTATTTAGCAGATGGAACTCAAAAAACAGGTTTAGCAAAACTAGTTGATGATGATGATTCGAAAGTAACTTTTAAAGCGAATGAAGATTCAGACACTGAAAAAATACCAAGCAAAGAGCTTACTAAAATAGTATACACTGGTGAATCAGGCGGTATATTTACAATGGAATATCTTTATTTAACCAGTGCCAATATTTTTTCAGGAAAATTTTCTAATTCAAAAAAGAAACATTGGTTTGAAATTGTGTATGTTAAAGAATTTAAAATAGGTAAAATTTTTGATAAGGGAGATGCCAGAAGAAATACTTTCAGGTCACCTAGTTCGTCTTATTTTTTTGGAAAAAAAGAAACAGACCATTTAGTTTTTGGCTATAACACAATGGGAAATGTAGTAAAATCATACGGAACAGATGCGACCATGAAAAAAATGGCCAAGCAAGAATTTGCAGATTGTACTAAAATAAGCAAAGCAATTGAAAAGGAAACATTTGAGCTTGACAAAGTATTAAACCAGATTACATCTATTTTTGATAAAAATAAGTGTAAATAACAATTACTTTAAGTAAAAACTCCCAAATTACAATCGTAATTTGGGAGTTTTTGATTTAGAGTTATTTCAAAATCACTTTTTTGGTAATGCTTTTAAAATCTGCATTTGATATTTTTACAAAATAAACACCTCTTGATTGGTTAGCTAAATTTATTTCTGTCAATTCTGAAGTTGTTTTTTGCTGATGAATAATACTTCCAGAAGAAGAAATTATCGAGATAGTAGATTGCCCAGCCGCGTTAATTGTGATTCGATCAGCACTCGGATTGGGGTAAAGCGTGACTGTAGATTTTTCAAGATCGAAAGTATCATTAGATAATGTGGCGTTTAATGGTAAATAGAAATTACCTGTTAGTAATAGGGAATATAATGTTTTAAGGGTATGATTGAAATAACTATTTGGTTCGTTGAGATTTTTTAGATCATTATAAGAAGCATTTAAGTGTGCTTGATTTTCTCCAGCCATGGCTGCGCAGGCAAAAGCACCTACAAACGTGGCATTATGCCATTGTCCGATTACGGTTCCATTTTGGTTATAACCGTCTTTGATGTTTGCGGAACCTCCTAGATTAACGCGAACAAAGTCGGATGATTTTTTAGAATAGGTTTTGGCATCTGGAGTTCCATACCAAAGATAATCAACGGCAATTCTCCAAGGAGTTCTAGCGGCATCATAAGTATAGGTTTTTCCTGTATTAGCATATCTATTAGCTTCAGCTGAATAAGCCCCAGAAGCTTCACACCAATCAGAAACTAATCCGCCAACGGCATTATTTTGTGTCAAATTATTGTTGATAACCGTATAAGCTTTAGATGCAACCTGATTCCAAAAAACTACATCGTTTGTAAAAACACCAAAAGCTCGGTAATAAGCAGGAGAGAAGTAGGATATGTTGGTAATTTGGCTTCCGCCGAATTGATCTCCAGGTTTTAAAACAAAAGTATTGGCTTCAATTTCATAATTTTTAATTGCTGCAATAAGCGCTTTTGCATCACTTTTGTAATTGATGCTTCCAGAACTTGCCCATTGATAATCGGCAACAATTAAAGCAAATGCTGCATCTAGTTCGGCATCTGTAGCTCCGTTTGCACCTGCTGTTCCTGAGCATCCGTTTATTTTCCAGTTCATAACGCCATTACCATTTACATGGTCTTTGTAGTAAAGCCAGAAACCGTCAAAGAGTATTTTATCGGCCATATAAGCAGAAAGGAGCATTCCGTATGCAATACCTTCAGAAACGGTTTCACCTGGATTGTCAAATTTTACCCTGTACCGACCATTGTTACAGGTTTCGACAAAATTGATTTTCCAAGTGTCGTAACTTTCTTTTGCATCCTGACTGTTTTTGGATACTGCCATAATTCCGTTTCCGTACACCTTATTGGCGGGAAAGGGTTGAGTTTGTGACCAACTTTCTGCTGTAAGCAGAAAAGCCATCACTAAAATTAAGTTTTTCATATGTAAAAATTTGGGACTCTAAAAGTAAGAATTTTTAGATATAAAAAAAATCCCAAACTACATTTGTAATTTGGGACTTTATAAGTTATCTAAATATGGAATTACATCTAAATCTTTTTGGAAATATTAGGATATAAAAACTACCATTCTTTTTTTAATTCGGTATTCCATGAAATATTATAAACAGAATCTTTATCGTTTTTCAACCATTGGTATAATTTTTTTCGATATGCTGTTCCAGATTCATTAAAATCTAGCATTCCGTGTTTCGGTAAAGGAGGATTTCTAAGAGGATTTTTAAGTATATCTCTCGACCAATATTGATAGCCTAAGAAATAATTATTCATGTAATCATCCCAAGAATCGAAATTTTCCTGTATTTTTTTAGCAGCAATTAATGATTTATTTAAAGACTCTTCATAAGTATAAAAGCCCACTGTATAACAAGCCGATATTAAATACATTGCTCTATATAAATCCCATGCAAGAATGCCTCTATCACCATAATTTTCTACAATGAGGTTGACTAAATCACAGAATTTTTTATTATAATTTGCATTTTTTTTAATATATTCATATTCATTTAGAAATCTTTCATTGTGCATTTTTCCTTCTGATAATTTATGTATTGTTTCATTGGCATCTTTACGATTGCGAATGCCCCAACCTGATTCTAGCATTTCTAAACTTGATTGTTTACTAGATTCATCCATTAAACCCATTGGAAACAGATGAGGAGTATTACCATTGCTAACGTGAAGTAATGCTTTTGCTGCATTGAACCATTTTATCGTATCGGGATATTCTAATACATTAGAAATCTTCCATTCATCTATTAAAGGCGTTTTCCAATCAATAACATAAATACCGTTTTTTATTTCTCTCTCATTATAGTAATAATTTCGTCTTTTAGACATAGAAGAACCTGAATCATACGGACTGGACCCAAATTCACATTGAGCACCCCAAAAAGCATTCTCCATATACTCATCCCAACTTTTAAATGAATTTTGTGCTTTTTTAGCCATTTTTATAGAAATAGTCATTGCTTCTTCAAAAGAGTAAATACCTGCTAAATATAAACAAGAGGTGAAATATAACCCTTTAGTTAAATCATTTCCTACAATACCAACTTCTGGATACCTTTGTAAGGTATAAATACGTGCAGTTTTTTTTAAAATATTTTTTCTTTTTTCTTTTTCATCCTTTTCTTTTTCTCCAATTCTATCGCCATAAATTTCATTTATTAAAGCCCCGATCTTTGTCTTATAGCTCAGGAAATTTCCGCCATCATTGTATAAGTATATCATAGTATGATAAGCAGTCTCCTTGTCGATAATGCCCCAATTTTCCCTAAAAATCTTTAATTCTTTTTCAACTAAGTCGCTTGAAAAATCTTTTTTTGAAACCCCGCCAACAAATAGTGGTTGTAACCCATCGCTAACAAGTGTAGGAGCATAAGCAGCAATAGTCCATTTCACAGAGTCAGAATACTCATTATTCTTTTTTTTCTTATTTTCAGAAGATTCATTCATAATTATATCCGATATATGCTTTTTAAATCACTTACCTAAATTTTACTTACCAGAAAAGTTTACCATTCTTTTTTCAGCTCTGTATTCCATGGAATATTATAGACAGAATCTGGTTCTCTTTTTAACCACTCATATATTTTTAACCTAAACAATGTTCCTTTATTTTTAAAGTTAAGTAACTCACCATCTTCCAAATCAACGTACTCAAGAGGATTTTCAAGTATATCATCTGAACATAATTGCTCGCTCAAAAAGTAACTATCTATATACTCATCCCACGAAGTAAAATTTTCCTGGATTTTTTTAGCAGCTTTTAAACAAGTATTCAAGGATTCTTTATAACTATAATAACCTGCTAAATGAAACATGGAAGCTGATTGAATGACAGTAAACATGTGGCGGGCAAGATTCCCTTGTTTACTATAGCTGTTCATAATGGCATGAAGTAAACGAAATCGGCGTTCGTGATAATCGTCAGGTTTATTTTCTAATTCAAAGTCTAAATTTTTATGATTTGATTTATATTCAATATATTCGGCTAAAGTCATCCCATTCATGTATCGCCACTCTTCAAACAAGAATCCATCAATATCTGGGTCCCATAAATTTTTTATTACTTCATGGGCTTGTTCGCGTTTTTCAATACCCCAGACATTAAATAAAAATGTTATAATACTTTCTTTTCCAAATGCTGGCCAAAACAAATGCGGAGTGACTTGATTAACTACGTTATAATATGCTTTTGTCGCGTTAATCCATTTTACTGTGTCAGGATATATAATAGTAGAAGCATTCGAGTTATCTATTAATGGCATTTTCCACTCGATGGCATAAGTACCGTTTTTCTGTTTTTTCAATTTATTATAAAGACGACGTTTTTGAACAAGATGAGAATCAGGGTCATATACACTTTCGCCATCCTCACATTGTATACCCCAAAATAGATTATCCATACATTCATCCCAGCTGTTAAAATATTTTTGAAGTTTTTGAGCCATTTTCACAGAGGCAGACATAGCTTCTTCAAAAGAATAAATGCCTACCAAATATAAACGTGAAGCTAAATATATTCCTTTTGTTAAATCAGATGCTATAATACCAATTTCAGGATACTTTTGCTGTATATAAATGAGAGCAGATTTTTTTAAAATCTTTTTTATCCTGTTGTTTTTTTTATTTTGTCTTTGCTTACCACGCATTTCGTCTATTAAACTCCCAATTTTCATTTGGTAATTTTTAAAATTGCCTCCACCATAATATAGGTTTGACATAAGCTGATCTGCAGTATCCTTGTCAATGATTTCCCATTCTGTGACATATTCGGCAGCATTTTTAATAGTTTCACTTGTTAAATTCTCTTGAAACCATTTATCGGCTTCTGGATATACAAGTGTTGCAGCATTGATCCATTTTATTACATCAGAGTATTGATCATACACTTTTTCCTTTTCATTAGAAAATAAACTCATAATTATCAACATTATAGGGAATTAATCCCAAAATTACCATCGGCAAAGATAATTCAAAATGCAATATAATTGTAAGAAAAATAATATATTAAATAAATCTAAATAAGTGGTAGATTATTGATTATAAAGTGTAGTAACAACCCTTTTTGTATTATGAAGTTTTTCATAAACGCAGAAAAAAGGACATAAAAAAAATCCCAAACTACATTTGTAATTTGGGACTTAATAATTTTTTCGAATTTATTATTTCGTTTCTTCTTCTTGTTTTTTAGAAGCAGCAGGTTGATCGTCTTTAGCAGCGTTTTTAAATTCCTTAATTCCACTTCCTAAACCTTTCATTAATTCTGGAATTTTTTTACCTCCAAAAAGTAATATCACAATACCTACGATAACAAGGATTTCTGTAAGACCTAATCTTCCCATGACTAATATATTTAATGCCGAAGCAAATTGTTTATCTTAATTATTCCGCAAAGGTATATAGAAATATACGAAATAGAAGTATTTTTAGTTTAAAATATTTCGATTAGACCACGTTAAATATTTTATAAAATCGTAAATTATAGCTCTTCATGAAATTTTTAGAACAAATATCATGACGATTAATTACTATATTTGCTAGCATAAAGAAGTAGAATGACTAAGAATAAGAAAAAGAATTTTAGGAAAAAACTATTCATTAAAAACCGATTAGTAATTTTAAATGAAGACACTTTTGAAGAGATCTTTTCTTTTAAGCTTACTTTAATGAATGTGTTTGTAACGTTTACTTTAGGCGGAATATTTCTAATTTTGGTTACCACTTTCATTATTGCATTTACCCCACTTCGTGAATTTATTCCTGGATATTCTTCGACAGAATTAAAACGAAATGCTACGAAACTGGCTATTAAATCAGATTCTTTAGAAACGGCTTTAAAACAAAATGAAGCTTATATAAAAGGGATTCAGAAAGTTTTAAAAGGGGAATTAGATTATTCAAAATTTAATAAAGATTCTATCTTAGCAGAATCTGTTGAAGATGCTTCAGATTTAAATATGAAAGCATCTGATGCAGAAATAAAACTAAGAGAAGACGTGGCCGAAACAGAAAAAGAGCTGAAGGCAAAATCTCAAGACAAAAAGAAAAGTGACAAAAAATAATACCACTGAAAATGTCAATTAAGTCAATTGCGGCAAAAATTTTTGCCCGAAAAATATATAAACAAACCCTTAAATGGACTGAAAAACCAGTTGAAACCCAACAAAAGGTTTTTAAAAGCTTGATAGAGAATGCAAAAAGTACTGCATTTGGAAAAGATCATCATTTTGATCAGATAAAAAACTTTGAGGATTTTCAGAAACGCGTTCCTGTAAGAGATTATGAAGATTTAAAACCCTATGTTGAAAAGGTTGTAAAAGGCGAATCGGATATTTTATGGAAAGGAAAACCATTGTATTTTGCTAAAACTTCGGGGACAACTTCGGGAGCAAAATTTATTCCGCTAACCAAAGAATCAATGCCTTTTCATATAGAAGCGGCCCGAAATGCGATTTTACATTATATTCATGAAACGGGAAATGCTGATTTTATTGATGGAAAAATGATTTTTTTGCAAGGAAGTCCAATTCTAACCGAAAAATACGGAATTAAATTCGGAAGACTTTCTGGAATTGTAGCACACTTTGTTCCTAAATATTTACAGGAAAATAGAATGCCATCTTGGGAAACCAATTGCATTGAAGATTGGGAAACCAAAGTAAATGCAATTGCTGATGAAACAATCAAAGAAAATATGTCGGTGATTTCGGGAATTCCGTCTTGGGTTCAGATGTATTTTGAACGTTTACAGCAAAAAAGCGGCGGAAAAAAGATTGGCGAAATCTTCAAAAACTTTAATCTGTTTATTTACGGAGGCGTTAATTATGAGCCTTATCGCGCCAAATTTGAAAACATGATTGGCCGAAAAGTAGATAGTATTGAATTGTTTCCTGCTTCTGAAGGATTTTTTGCTTATCAGGATTCACAGAAAGAAAAAGGAATGTTGTTACTTTTGAAATCTGGTATTTTTTACGAGTTTATAAAAGCAGACGAATTCTTTAACGAAAACGCGAAAGTATATACAATTGGAGAAGTTGAGGTAGGAGTAAACTACGTTTTGATTATTTCGACCAATGCAGGACTTTGGCGTTATAACATTGGAGACACAATTCAATTTACCTCTTTGGCTCCGCATCGTGTTATAGTTTCTGGACGTATTAAACATTATATTTCGGCTTTTGGTGAACACGTAATTGCCAATGAGGTCGAAAATGCGATGAAAGAAGCCGTAAATTCTACTAATATTGTAATTAACGAATTTACCGTTGCACCACAAATAACGCCTGCAAGCGGATTACCTTATCATGAATGGCTAATAGAATTTGAAAAAGAGCCTGAAGACATGGAAATTTTTGCAGAAACGATTGACAATTCAATGCGTAAGCAAAACATTTATTACGATGATTTAATTACCGGAAACGTTTTACGAAAAGTAGTGATCACGAAAGTTTCTAAAAATGGATTCCAAGATTACATGAAATCGCAAGGAAAACTGGGCGGGCAAAATAAACTTCCTAGATTATCCAATAATAGAGATATTGCAGATAATTTAAAGTAGAATTTAGCTTTTTCAAAAAAACCTTCTAACAATTTGTTAAATGGTAATTCTTTAAAGTTATATATATAATTCCTACTTTCGCCTTTCGAAATATTCGAATCTTCTTTAAAAAGAGAGTTGATTTTTTAAATAAAAAGACATGAAAGAAACTAAACATATATCAAGATCTAGAGCGCAGGAATCTTCTGCGGCGATAGAAAAAATGTACATTACAATGCGCCATTTATTCAACCGTGGTTTTTACAAACCAATGGGAGTTTCGGGCGATAGTTTAAGAGAATCATTATTGGCATTACGTCCTGAGATTTACGGGAATATTGCCGAAGAAAAAGTAGAACTTAACGGACTTCTCTACGTTATTGAGCGTCTTCCGGTAGGAATTGAGCAATGCCGTTTTATCAATTTAACTTCAGACGAAGGATATTCTAAATCGCATTTCCAGGCAATTGTTCCTCCAAAAAGAAGAAGAAACTGCTATAGAATCGACGAAGAGCAAATGAATGTCGAAATCACGCGTGGACGTTCAGACATTTACGATATTCTAACCCACTTGACTTTCATTTTCATTGAATCTCATAAAATTAAAAATAGAGTTTTAATAGACGATGGAGGAGAGGTTTCTCGCGATTGGCAGAAACTGGAACAAGCTGTTATGCAGACCAAAAAGCTTACTTTGGTAGAAAAAGAAAAAGCGATTTCTCACGTTGCGAATATTTTGGCAAGAACTTTTGAAGAGGTTTTAGACATTTACGACGCATTTGGTTCAGAAACTGCGCCAGATCGCTTCTTGCACGTTATTTATTGGTTAGGAAAATTAGCAATCGAAGAAATTGTTGAAAATAATAAACGTACAATTACTTTTAGCCCAGTTTTACGTGAGCGTCTGGGACACCATATTCACGGAGAAATTTGGGCAACAAACATCAAAGAAGTTCTTAAAGCAAACGATTTGCTGAAAAGACCAATTCATGTCATTAGTGCTAACATGCACAGTGTAATGAATTCGATTTTTGCAACGCCATTGTTAAAAACAAAATATAAAGGAAAAACAGATTTCTTTATTTATGAAGAATTAAGCAGTTCTGGTTCAAAAGAAATTAGATCTCAAGTAGAAGATTTGGCTTTAAAAAACGGAATGATTTCATTGCCAGATTGCTCAGGAACTAATATCGATGTTCAAATTTTTGATACTGCTAAAATTGATTGGTCAAAAACAGCCTTTTCTCACGCTAATGTTGGGGAAGATAAACCAGTAATTATCGTAATGGATTATGCTTTTGGCGAACAGGCATATGAAACAATCGACGAACTTTTAAAACCATATAAAAAAGAAACTTTACTAAATGTAAAATCGGTTTCGATTATGGGTAAAGCGGGAATTTTAGAAGGTGGAAAAGGAGATATCATGATTCCGTCTGCACATATTAACGAAGGAACGGCTGATAATTATTTCTTTGAAAATGAACTTACTGGTGCAATGTTCGAAGGAAATGATATTGATATTTATGAAGGAGCGATGGTTACCGTTTTAGGAACTTCATTGCAAAATAGAGATTTATTGAAGTTTTTCCACGAATCGACTTGGGGGGTAATTGGTCTAGAAATGGAAGGTTCTTATTACCAAAAAGCAATTCAGTCGGCATCAAAAATTAGAAAAAGCGTACCACACGATATTAAAGTTCGTTATGCGTATTATGCTTCAGATAATCCTTTAGAAACAGGAAGCACTTTGGCTTCAGGCGGATTAGGAACAACAGGTGTAAAACCAACTTATTTGATTACCATTAAAATTTTAGAACAGATTTTCAATTTATAATAGCGCTTTTAAATGAGTACAAAAGTACCGCAGAATACAGAAGATCAAGAGATTGATTTACTTCTGATTTCAAAGAAGGTTAATAGTTTTTTTGCTAGAATTAATACTTCTATTTTTAGAAGTATTCAATTCTTTATACGAAATTGGGTTATAGTCTTGATTTTAGTTGTTGTTGGTTTTGGACTTGGGATTTTTTTGGATCAAAATCAAAAAAGTTATAGGCACGAAATTATAGTTGCGCCAAATTTTGGGAGTGCAGATTATTTATATGCAAAGGTCGATTTGATCAACTCGAAAATCAAAGAGAACGATACTCTTTTCTTAAAAGAAGTTGTAGGGATTTCGGACACTAAAAATCTCAAACTAATTGAAGTAAAGCCTATTGCTGACGTTTATAATTTCATTCAGAATAAACCTGAAAATTTTCAATTAATAAAATTGATGGCTGAAGATGGTGACATAAAAAAAGTATTAGAGGAAAATGTGACAAGTAAAAATTATAATTATCAAACTTTACTTTTATTTACTAATCATAAAGTTACAGAGGAAAGTTTAACTACACCGCTTTTAAAATATTTAAATACTTCAGATTATTATTCGAAAATTCAGAAAGTAGTATATCATAATGTTGAATTGAAAATTCAGCAGACAGATTCTATAATTAGACAAATTGATGGTATATTAAATAATTTATCAAATTCGTCGAAAGGGAATTTAAAAAATGATAAATTGATCTACTATAATGAAAACACACAATTAAACGATATTATTAAAAGTAAAGACGGTTTATTAAATGAACAAGCAATCCAGAGAGTAGAGCTAATAGGTTTTGACAAGATTATAAAAGAAAATAATATCATTTTAAATTTACAGTTAGTTAAATTTGTCAATGGTAATCTGAAATTTTTACTACCAATTACATTTGTTTTGGCATATATTTTCTTAGGATTTTTTAAATCATTTTATAAAAGACAAAAGCATTTAGCCGGTTTATAGGATAGAAGCATAAGATTTTTCAAAATTAAATTTGGATTGAACCGAACAAAAAAAATTTCAGCATAAATAGTAAATATATATTTTTGCAAAAAAAAAAAGAGCAAATGAAAAAACAGTTGATTTTTATAAATTTAGTTTTATTAACATTATTTATTTCTTGTAAAAACAAAGAAGAAGTACAACCAATTGAAGAAGTAAAAGCCAATACTTTTGATGTGATTGTAGATTTAAAAATTGAAAAAGACGATGAACTTATTCTTTTTTACAAAGATCCTTCAATTTCTTATTTTGATGCTAAAAATACTGTATATAACGGTGTAAAAGGAAAAGCTGAATCTCAACAAATAACATTTAGTATTCCGGAGGGGATTTTACCAAATGACATTCGTTTTGATATAAGTTCAAATAAAGAGCAAAATCCAATTACAATAAATTCAATTATATTAAGCTTTGAAGGAAGAGTATTTAAAATTGAACAGAAAGATATTTTAAAATATTTTACGCCAAATGATTTTATAAAATTTGATGAAGCAGCCGGTACAGCAACATTCATAAAAAAAGGCGAAGATTATGATCCGTATTTTTTAACAAAGGAAATTATTTATCCTCAAATTGAAATGGTTAGAGGGGTTAAAATGTAGTTTTTGTTAATGATATAATTAATATTTTAAGGCTGTTCCTTCAAAAAAAGGTATAGCCTTCTTTTTACTCTAAAACCAAAAGATATTGAAGCTAATTTTTGATATATTTCAACGATATAAAAAGCACAAAATTTTAGCTTCGAATTTTGTATATCTTTTTGTTCTTCAGACTTTAAATGTTATTTTACCATTAATTACTTTCCCTTATTTAATAAGAGTTGTAGGAGTTGAGTATTTTGGACTCTTGTCTTTTTCCTTAGCTTTTGCAACGTATTTTCAAATTGTAACAGAATATGGATTTAATTCGACTGGTACACGTGATATTTCATTAGCAATAAATAATCGCGAAAAACAAATCTTGATTTTTAATCAAATAATGTCTGCCAAACTTATACTGGTAAGTATAAGTTTTTTTGTAATGATGGGAATTGTTTTCTTGTTTGATATTTTTAGAGCATACTGGTACATATATTTATTTTCCTTTGGATCTATTTTAGGTCAGGCTATTTTTCCTGTTTGGTTTTTTCACGGAATCCAAAAAATGAAGTATGTAACATATTTAAATTTAATTACTAAAACAGTATTTGCCCTTGCACTTTTTGTTTTTGTAACTAAAAAATCTGATTATTATTTAGTTCCGGTTTTTAATGCTTTAGGGTTTCTGATTGCAGGTATTTTGTCATTGTTTTATATTTGGAAAGATTTTAAGATTAGCTTTAAATTACAGCCTGTTAAAGGAATAAAAGAACAGCTCAATAGAGCAAAATTTATGTTTTTGTCAGAGCTTAAAATTTCGCTTTTTACCAATACTAATACCTTAATTTTAGGAATTTTTGCAGGAAATCAAGCAGTAGGTTACTTTTCGGCAGCAGAGAAACTAGCCCGTGCAATAGGTAATCTTCAAACACCAGTTTCAAACGCTATTTTTCCATATATCTCAACCGAAATGGCTTTAGACAAGCTAAAAGCAATTCTAAAAATAAGAAAAATAACGATAGTTGGATCAATTATATTCTCTTTGATTGTTATTATTTGTTTTTGCTTTGCAGAGCAAATAATTTCTATTATTTATGGTAAAGAAATGCTTCCGTCTGTGCTGTTATTTAGAATAATAATCCTTATACCACTATTATCGTTTTTAGACACCATGTTTGGTAAACAGATTCTTTTAAATTTAGGTAAAGACATATTTTATTTTAGAGTAATTGCATTGGCTACAATTCTAAATTTTACTATTAATTTTATACTAACATATTTATATCAGGAAAAAGGAACCGCAATTACTTTAATAATCATTCAGATATTTATTGTTTTAGGTATGTGGTATTTTGCATATAAAGAAACAAGTTTGATTTTGAAAGAAAACTACAGTTATGACAATAATTAAGGTAAGTGTTGTTATTCCGGTTTACAATGCAAAAGATTACTTGCATGATTGTATAAAGTCACTTTTAAGTCAGACGCTTGTAGATTGTGAATTTATTTTTGTAAATGATGGATCTACAGATAACAGTTTAGAAATAATTCAAAAGTATCAAGAAGAAGATAATCGAATAAATCTAATTAGTCAAAAAAACAAAGGAATTGCTGAAGCTAGAAATGCTGGAATAGAAATAGCTTCAGGACAATATATTGGATTTTTGGACAACGATGATTTTGTTAAAATAGATTTTTTTGAGAATCTCTATAAAAATGCGATAGACAACAATCTTGATATTTTAGTTTCAAAAACAATATTAGGAAGAGATGGTAAGTATATTATTAAAGATCACGGTTTTAGTACCAATTTAATATTTACAAAAGACATGATACAGGAACAAATTCTTCCAAACCTTTTAAAAGTAGAAGATTTATTTGCTGTCTGGAATAAAATTTACAAGAGAACTTTTGTTTTCGAAAATAATATTCGTTTTCCTGGTAACAGAGTAATTGAAGAAGACAATATGTTTAATATTAAGTCTTTTAATAAAGCGGAGAAAGTTTTATTTATCGATTATGCTGGTTATTATTACAGAGATGTAGCAAATAGTAAATCAAGAAAGACTATTGAAAATGATTATTTTTATAAAGCTCTTGAAAAATACTATTTTGATTATAAAAAAGAATACGATTTGAGCATTTCAGATGATGAATTGGAGAAACTAAAAGCGATTAGATTTGTTCAAAGAGTTTTTTATTTAGTATATAAATGTTCAGTATTAAAAATTCAATTCAAAACAAAATGGAACTATATAAAGAATATGGTTTTTCATGAAAAAGTATATGAATTATCAAAAAAATATAATGAAGAAATTCTTCAAGACAAAGGGTTGTATGAAAGAATAGCATTAAAAATTATCATTAAAAAAGAATCCTTTTTATTGGTTTTATTAATTTTAAGCATTCAATTAGTGTATCATCCAAAGATTTCGGAAACAATAAGAAAGATAAATAAATTGACAAAAAAACGCTGATAGTGCTTGCAAAAACATATAATATATTATTTTTCTTAGGTCTTTTCTTTTTTCCATTTAATAGTTATGAAGGAATATCATTTTTGGGAGAATTTAAAACAGAATCTGGAGCGCTTTTTTTATTTGCCGGATTTTTATTTTTACTTATAAATACCTCTTTAACAAAAAGAATAATTTTTCCGTACAAAAATTTTCTTTTTCAGCTTGTAATGTTGTTTATAATCTGGTGTTTAATAACAACAATATTAAATGCATCTTCGGTTAGTTCTAATTATTTTAAGAGTATAAGTGGTACAAATAGGTTTATACGACAATATTTTGCTTTGCTTATTTCTGCTTTTGTATTTTTTATTTTCTATATCAACGTTTTAGCTAAAATGGAACTGAAAGAAGCACTTTCTAAAATACGGAAAGTGTTTCTTTATTCTTTAATTGTAGCTTCTATATATGGTTTTTTCGAAATTTTAATCTCCATTTTTGGATATGTGTTTTTATATCCAATTCTAAAAGGATTTAATTATTTCCCTTTCTTAGAGGTTAATCTTCATCCAGAAGGCAGAATTTCGACAATAACTTACGAACCGCCTTTTTTAGCTATTTATCTTATTACGATTTCTGGCTGGATGTTCAGTTATATTCTCACAAGCAAAAGACTAACAAGGTTTTTGCCAACGTTTGCTGTTTTTGTTCTGACTTACTTTTCAGGATCACGCACAGGATTAATCGTGATATTTTTTCAAGGATTTGTTTTTTTAATTTTCTTATATAAGGACGTGAGATTTAAGAAATACGTTATCAATTTTTTAGTGATATTTTTAGTTGTTTTTTCAGTTTTGCTTATTTTTAAAGGGGAAAAAGTAATTCATTCGGTCACCGAGAAAATGGATTCATTAAACTTTCAAAAAAATTTAACCAAAAACGTATCCAATCAGTCCCGATTCGGAATGCAGTATGCTGCATTGCAGGTTTTTTCAGAAAATCCAATTACAGGAGTTGGGTTTGGACAGCAGGCTTACCATAATAGAACTCATTATCCTTCTTGGGCAACAAGAAATAATTACGAGTTCGAATTGCATTATAAGAATAAAAAGGAAAAAGCATTTCCACCGGGATATAATCTTTACACAAGACTCCTTGCAGAAACAGGTTTAGTTGGAATTGCTTTATTTTTAATGCTGCTTTATTTTTCTCTAAATGAAATTAAGCTTTTAATGAAAAAGGCAAAAGATGAAGAAAAAGTTATTTTAATGATTGCTTTAATTTCGCTTTTAGGACTCTACATTAACTGGCTTCAGATAGATACTTTTAGAATTTATGGAGTTTGGCTCTGTTTGGCAATTTTAATTAGAATGCGATATAAACCGTTAATTTTAAAAAATGAATAATCTCATTCTTTTAATACCGTATTATAATAATTCTGATGGATTAATGAAATCCATTCAATCCATTGATGAAGATGATGAATTAGATGTTTTGATTGTTGATGATGGCAGTGTGAATAAATTTGATGAGAATAGAGCTGTGAATAGCTTTAAAGCAAAAGGAAAAGTATTTTTTGAATATTTACCACAGAACAAAGGAATTGAAACAGCATTAAATACAGGTTTAAAAATTATTTTAGAAAAAGGATATAAATATATCGCCAGATTAGACTGCGGAGATATTTGTCTGGGAAAAAGGTTTGCTATTCAAAAAGACTTTTTAGAAGTTCATCCAGATATTAAAATAGTAGGTTCCAATGTTTTGGCTGTTGATAATAATGATAATTTTTTATATTCGATCGATTTACCATTGAAAGATAGAGATATAAAGAAAAAAATGTATTTCAATTCGATGCTTATTCATCCAGCTGTTACTTTTTCTTGTGAAATATTAAAAACGGTCGGAATGTACTCTCTTAATTATAAATCAGCTGAAGATTATGCTTTTTTCTTTGCCATTTCAAAATCATTTAAATTGGCTAATATTAGTGAATATCTCACACAAATTGAGATTAACGAAAAAGGTATTTCAATACAAAAAAGAAAACAACAAGTAAGATGTAGAATTAAAATTATAAAGGAAAACTTTTATTTTGGTTTTTATCCAATTTACGGGCTTATAAGAAATTATATACTATTAATTCTTCCATATAGTTTTATTTTGTTCCTAAAAAAGATAAAAAAATGAAAATCTTAATACAGAAGAACATATATAATTATACAGCATATTTTATGATTCTGGTGCTTTTCTTTTCAAAAGCATTACCTAACCTTGGTCTTATATTGTTGACCATTTTGTTTTTGATAAACTTTGAAATTAAAGCATTTAAATCCAACTCTTATTCAAAAAGTATTTTGCTGATTTTAATGTTTTATTTAATAATCAAATCTGCATTGTATGGCAATTTATCCTTTGATTTTAGAGTTTATAAAGGATTATTATTAACAGTTTGGATTTCGATTTTATTGTCTAAAATAAAAGATATAAAAATATTAAAGATAGTGGTTTTAATAGGTATTGATGCCTGTGTTTTAATTTCATTGTTTCTTATAGGAATATATTATTTTCAAACAAGAATTCTGCCTTTTTCTAATACAGCTGAGGTAAACAAATTATTGCTTTTGGAGCGTCCATATATTGGATTTATTGCTGTACTCGGATTCTTATTATCCATAGAAAAAGCAATAACTACCTCAAAATGGTGTAAACTTTATAGTTTCAATTCTGTTGTCTTACTGGGATTTATTTTATTGATTTCAGCCAGAATTTCAATTATTACAGTTTTTGCAATTGCGGGAGTATATTTTATATTTTATTTTAAAACAAAATGGTATAAAAAAATTCTATATGCATTTGGGTTGGCACTTTTGTTTGTGGTTATGGTTATGTCAAACAAAAATATTGGAGAAAGATTTTTTATAAAAAATAATTTAGAAAAATCATTGCAAGAAGCCTCTGATTATGAACCCAGAATTGTAATTTGGAATTGTGCTTACAAAATGACAAAACAAGATGATTTTAGTTTTTTAACGGGTTTTGACGGATATCAAAAAATAAAGAATAATTTACTTGATTGCTATGCATCAAGTATCAAAAATCAATCGAAAAGAGAATATTTTTTATCAGAAAAATTTAACACCCATAATCAGTTCATTGATTTTTATTTAGTTGGGGGAATCATCGCTTTTCTTTTATTCACAGCAATTTTTGTTGTATTATTTTTAGAATTACGACTAGATTTTTTTAAAATTGCAATAGTGATTGCTTTTCTACTTTTTTTTATTGTAGAGAACATATTTTACAGACAATTTGGTTGTTATTTGTTTGGTATATTTACACTAATTTTGCTTCAGAGAAAAGAAGATGAATAAAATTAAAGTTGCGCATATTTTACATTCAGTAGGAGGGGTTGATGTTTCTCTAAGACAGATACTTCATAATTTAGATACCCAGGATTTTGAGAATATAGTGATTCATGGCGATTCTGATACTAAAAATGAATTTGTAGACAAAGATGCTAAACCAATAGGTTGCTATAGACTTCCTATATATCGAGAAATATCTTTTAGATATGATTTGCAGGCAATTTTAAAAGCATGGAAAATTATTCGTAAAGAAAAACCAGATTTAATTCATTCACATAGTACAAAAGGTGGTGTGATTGGAAGGATAGTCGGTTTCTTAACAGGAATAAAAGTCTTACATACACCTCAAGCATTTTCTTTTTTAAGCACAGAAAGTAAAACTAAAAGATTGTTTTTTTTGAAAATTGAAAAAATGCTTTCCAAAGGAAAAACGGTTTTAGTGGCCTCTTCTCAATCCGAATTAAACAGAGCAGTAAATGAGGTTGGTTTTGCAAAATCTAAAACAGATCTGTTTAACAATGCAATAGAACCAATAGAAAAAATTTACAATTTATCTATACCGAAAACATGGCCTGATCAATATTTATGTACAGTAGGAAGACCTTGTTATCAAAAAAATATTGAAGAATTGATTGAAGTTTTATATGAACTTAATAAAATTGTTGATGTACATTTGGTAATTTTAGGATTAGGACATCATTCAGATCATATAAGACAAGTTGAAGATTTAATAGAAAAATTCAATTTAAAAAATAAAGTTACTTTATTAAATTGGACAACAAGGGAAGATGTTTTAAACATCATAAGTAAATCAAAATTATATCTATCAACAGCCAGATACGAAGGACTTCCTTATTCAGTTATTGAGAGTTTGGCATTGTCAATTCCAAGTGTAGTTTCAGATTGTGATGGAAACAGGGATTTGATTGTGAATGATTATAACGGTTATTGCATTGAGGAAAATAATACTGTAGAGTTTAGTAAAAAAATTAATCTTTTACTTCAAGATGAAAAACTATATAATGAGTTTTCAAAAAATGCAAAAGAGACATTTGAAAAGCACCATAATATTTATAGAAAAATAAAGGTTCTCGAATCTATTTATAGAGAACAATCAGTATAATATGAAAAGAATACTTATCACCGGAGCGGCAGGTTTTTTAGGATCGCATTTATGTGACAGATTTATCAAAGAAGGTTATTTTGTAATCGGAATGGATAATCTGATTACGGGAGATCTTAAAAATATTGAACATTTATTCAAACTAGAAAACTTTGAATTTTATCATCATGAT
Organism: Flavobacterium tyrosinilyticum; assembly: GCF_023656565.1. Lineage (GTDB taxonomy): Bacteria > Bacteroidota > Bacteroidia > Flavobacteriales > Flavobacteriaceae > Flavobacterium > Flavobacterium tyrosinilyticum. The sequence goes on along the minus strand of NZ_JAMOKG010000001.1, from coordinate 1,153,760 downwards.
ATTACTAAGTTTGTTCATGTTCCTGGAGATTTAGACTATATATTGCATTTTGCTTCGCCGGCAAGCCCAATTGATTATTTAAAAATTCCGATTCAGACTTTGAAAGTAGGATCTTTAGGAACTCATAATCTACTTGGATTGGCGAGAGTAAAAAAAGCCAGAATTTTGATTGCATCAACATCAGAAGTTTACGGAGATCCTTTGGTGCATCCGCAAACAGAAGAATATTACGGAAACGTTAATACAATTGGCCCGCGTGGTGTTTATGACGAGGCAAAACGTTTTCAGGAATCTATAACAATGGCGTACCATACTTTTCATGGCGTAGAAACTAGAATCGTTCGTATTTTTAATACTTACGGACCAAGAATGCGATTAAACGACGGACGTGTAATTCCAGCTTTTATCGGACAAGCACTTCGCGGAGAAGATTTAACAATTTTTGGAGACGGTATGCAAACGCGTTCTTTCTGTTATGTTGATGACCAAGTTGAAGGTATTTACAGATTGTTGCATTCAGATTATGTGTATCCTGTAAATATTGGAAATCCAGATGAGATTACAATTAAAGATTTTGCAGAAGAAATCATAAAACTGACAGGAACAAATCAGAAAGTGGTTTATCATCCATTGCCAATAAACGATCCATTACAGCGTCAGCCAGATACCACAAAAGCAAAAGAATTGTTAGGTTGGGAAGCAAAAGTAAACCGTGCAGAGGGAATGAAAATTACCTATGAGTATTTCAAATCATTATCTCCTGAAGAACTTGCTAAAGAAGAACATAAAGATTTTTCAAGCTACATTAAATAACATTTAACTTTGAAAGACATTCAATTCTAATGAACGATTTAGTATCTATTTTAACTCCAACATATAATACTGAAAAGTTCATTAGATCAACAATAGAGTCAGCTCAAAATCAAACCTATACAAACTGGGAAATGATTTTGGTTGATGATGCTTCTACCGATAATACGGTTGCTATAATTGAAGAATTTGTAAAAAAAGACAGCCGAATAAAGCTTTTTAAACTACCAAAAAATCGCGGAAATGGTTTTGCCAGAAACGCCGCTTTAGAAAAAGCCACAGGAAAATATATTGCCTATTTAGACGCTGATGATTTATGGTTTCCTGAAAAATTAGAAAAACAGATTCAGTTTTTAAAAGCAAATAATTTACATTTTACTTTTAGCTTTTACGATTCTATTGATGAAGAAGGAAATGATTTGAATAGGAGAGTTGAATCCCCAAATCCGTTGACTTATAAACAATTGTTTTTCTGCAATTATGTAGGCAATCTAACAGCTATTTATGACGCAGATTATTTTGGGAAAATTATTCTTGAAACGTCACAAAAAAGACAAGATTGGAGAATATGGCTTACGATTTTAAAACAAATTAAAATAGCAAAACCAGTTCCAGAATCTTTGGCTTTTTACAGAATTAGAAAAGATTCTGTTTCCTCTTCAAAATTTAAATTGATCAAACATAATTTTGGAGTTTATAGAGAATTCCACAGATATAATTTTGTGTTTTCTGTTTTATTGATGATTAGGTTTTTGTTTACTCAGTTGATAATCAAATCAAAATATATAAAGAAGATTTAAAATCTTTCAAGGTCGCAATTTGCGACCTTGAAAAATTACTTTTTATATCCAATTTTTACTCTTTCTTCATCATTTTCCTTTTTCTCAGTTAGTTCATCCAAGTAAGAAAACACCAATTCTATATTTTTATCGTGATTTTCTAACTTCTTCTGAATCTGAAGAATATCAACTTTAATTTCGGTTGTATCCAAAAGCATTTGTCTTACTTTGGTGAAAATCCGCATAATTTGAATATTGGTTTGAATGGCTTTATCGCTTTTTAAGACACTTGATAGCATTAATACACCATGCTCTGTAAAAGCAAACGGTAAATATTTTTGATGTTCTCCTCTTCCTTTCTTTAAGGTCGCAATTTGCGACCTTAGAGAATTATGTTCATTATCATTAAGTTGAAACATGAAATCGTCGGGAAATCTGGATAAATTTCTTTTTACCTGTTCATTTAACCTTTTAGTTTCTACGCCATAAAGTAAAGCTAAATCTCCATCAAGCATCACTTTTTGACCACGGATAAAATATATTTTACTAGAAATTGTTTCTTCAGAAAGAAGAGATTGATTTTCCATAAGTTTTTAATTAAAAAACAAATGTAAGATTTTATTTATTTTTTATAAATAAGATTTAAATTGTTTTAATTTCCCTCGATTGGTTCTTTCTAAAACATTTTTTCTTGTAAAAGTGAAGTTTAAATTACGTTCTAAATATAAATCAATAGCTTCTTTTATTTTTTGAATTTGTTCTGAAACTAATTCATTTTCAGAGATATATTCAATTTCAAAAGTATCAATTTTAGTTTGTTTGATAATGAATTCTTTTACGTTTCCATCATCTTCAATAATGCTTTTGGTTACATAATAAAAGGTCAAACCTGGAGATTTTTTGCCGCTTGGCAAAATGGCAACATCATTGGTTCTTCCAATTAATTTTTTAAGAATTGGTTTTTGAGGTGTACTTTTTTCGTCCAAAATTCCAATGTCGCCAATTTCGTATCGTATAAAAGGATTTGCTTTGTTGTATAAAGAAGTAATCACAATTTTTCCTTCTGTTCCATGTGGAACAGGATTATTGTTTTCATCCAAAATTTCGACAAAAAGGGTTTCAGCATTAACTTGCCACTCGCCTTTTGGATTTTCAAAAGCAATCAAATCCAATTCAGACGCGCCATATTCACTGATAATCGGAATGCCAAATTGCTTTTCTAAAAGCTTTTTGTCCGATTCAAAAAGCATTTCCGAAGTAACAAAGCAAGCTTTTAAAGTTGGACAAATATCTTTTAAAACAATATTTTTCTTTTCCAAATATTTGGCAAACAAAACAATAGAACTGGTATATCCGTTGAGGTAATCGAATTTTGCGGTTTTGAATTTTTGTAGAAATTTTTCCAACACTTCATCAGACAAATCAAAAACGGGAAAACGATAACGATGACTCAAAAAATCTTTGAAACGTTCTTTTTGATATCCAATAAAATCCATTGGAATTCCGTAAAAACGTGCCTGATACGAATGGTTAAAATCAATTCCAAACCAACCAAAGCGCATAATGTTGGAAGCCCAAGTTAAAGCATGTGAATATTTATCTTTAGCAAAAACAAAAGGAGTTCCGCTTGATCCAGAAGTTTTGTTGAGGTAAACAGATTTTTTAAAATAACCTTTTGAAAGTCTTTCTTCCAGAGGTTTTTGTAAATTCTGTTTATTTAAAATAGGAAGATTTTCCCAATTTTGTGCGGTTGTATTTCCTGCTAACTCTTTGTAAAAAGGGTTGTTTTTTAAATGAAAATCAACAATTTCTGCTTTTTTGTTTTGAAGAAACGAAGCAAATTCTTCTTCAGAAAAATGAACAATTTTATCCAATTCGTCTTTGGCTTTCTCTATAGGAAAACCATTTAATTTTAGCGAAATATCAAAAAGGCGAATCATTTTTCAGAATAATTTTCGTCAAAAATAATGTTTCGAAATGATTCAACAACTTTTTAAAGATTTAATTATTTTTTACGTACAAAAGCAAGTATTTTTGTACCACAACTAAATACAACTACACCATGACAATTTTACTATTGGGATCAGGCGGAAGAGAACATGCATTTGCGTGGAAAATGACTCAGAGTCCGCTTTGCGAAAAACTTTTTGTAGTACCTGGAAATGCGGGAACTGCTGCAATTGCTGAAAACGTTGCAATATCTCCAACTGATTTTGAAGCAGTAAAGGCATTAGTGCTTAAAGAAAATATAAGTTTAGTAGTCGTAGGGCCAGAAGATCCGTTGGTAAAAGGAGTTTACGATTATTTTAAAAACGACGAAAGTTTAAAACATATTCCGGTTATTGGACCATCAAAATTGGGTGCTCAATTAGAAGGAAGTAAAGAATTTGCAAAAGAATTCTTGATGAAACATAATATTCCAACTGCAGCTTATGATAGTTTCACTGCTGAAACAGTTGAAAAAGGATGTGAGTTTTTAGAAACATTACAGCCGCCTTATGTTTTAAAAGCAGATGGATTAGCAGCTGGAAAAGGTGTTTTGATTATTCAAGATCTTGAAGAAGCAAAAACAGAATTGAGAAATATGTTGGTTCATGCAAAATTTGGAACAGCAAGTGCAAAAGTTGTTATCGAAGAATTCTTGGACGGAATCGAATTAAGCTGTTTCGTTTTAACTGACGGAAAAAGCTATAAAATTCTTCCAACGGCAAAAGACTACAAAAGAATTGGAGAAGGAGATACAGGTTTAAACACAGGCGGAATGGGAGCAGTTTCTCCAGTTCCTTATGTTGACGCTGTTTTAATGGAAAAAATTGAAACACGTATTGTAAAACCAACAATCGAAGGTTTCCAAAAAGACGGAATCGAATATAAAGGATTCGTATTTATTGGTTTGATTAATGTTAAAAACGAACCTATCGTTATTGAGTACAACGTTAGAATGGGAGATCCAGAAACTGAAGTTGTGGTTCCTAGATTAAAATCGGATTTGGTTGAATTGTTTTTAGCAGTTGCTGATCAAAAATTAGACGAATTTACTTTAGAAGTTGATCCGAGAAGTGCGACTACAATTATGGTTGTTTCTGGCGGTTATCCTGAAGATTTCGAAAAAGGAAAAGTAATTACAGGTTTAGAAAATGTTACAGATTCTATAGTTTTTCACGCAGGAACAAAATTAGATGGAGAAAATGTCGTTACTAATGGAGGACGTGTAATTGCTGTAACTTCTTATGGAGATAATTTCCAGGAGGCCATAAAAAAATCTTACCAAAACATAGATAAACTAAGCTTTGATAAGATGTATTTTAGAAAAGATATCGGTTTCGATTTAATCTAAAAATAAATTCACCAGCCCTTTTTAATTAAAGGGTTTGGTTTTTTATTTTAAAAATGAATGAGCCGTTGTATCTTGGTTTTCTGTTCCAGCGTCATCAAAAATACGTAATTGTTTAATCCAATAAACGATTGCGCATGCACAGATGATCATAAAAATCCAGTTAATAGTGTTTGCACCAAACCAAGTAATTAATTCTAAATGACGTAAAAAGTCAAGAGGAGCAAACAAAATGTTAACAAATAGGTATTGAATTCCTTCAAAAAAAGCTGTCATAATTTTAAAAATTATATGTTATTTATTGTTGTGTAATGCCTTGAAGATAAAATTCGGTAAACCAAATCTTTTTTTCAACTTGTTAGGTTTTTCCTTTTAAACAAGTATTATCTTTACAATCACAAAAGTATAAAATATCCTTATGATAACAAGTGTTTTTAAAAAATCTACACCATTAAATTATTCATTGGTTGTAATTTTAATACTGGTTTTCTTTTTTATGTTCCAAATTAAAGACCCATCTTGGGTTACTTCTTATTTTTTGGCTTTTCAAAAAGTGAGTTTGTTGTGCTTTATTTTGGCTTCTTTTTTTATGATTAATTTTATCGTAAAAAAGAACGGACTTAGTAAAGACAACGGTTACGCGATACTTTTCTACTTGTTGTTTATTTTATTTTTTCCAACAATCTTTAATGACTCCAATGTTATCTATGCCAATTTTTTCATTTTATTGGCGCTTCGAAGATTAGTTTCGCTGCAATCTCTTAAAGCATCAAAAGAAAAAATATTTGATGCTGCATTTTGGATTTTTGTAGCTTCTTTATTTCAATTTTGGAGTATTCTCTTTATCATATTGGTTTATATCTCTATTATTTTTCACGTTTCAAGAGATTATAGAAACTGGGTTTTGCCTTTTATAGCACTTTTGGCCGTAATAATTTTGTTCTACATGACATCATTAATTTTAAATATTGATGCTTTAACTTTCATTCAAGAAAGAGCTGTAGTCGATTTTAGAATAGATTATTTTAAGAATAATTACGAAAACGCAGCACTTTCTATATACACAGCTGTAGCGCTATTTTTTGTTACTTCCATGCTAATGACGCTGTCAAACAGACCACAAATTGTACATTCTTCATACAAGAAAATTGTAGCTTGTTTTTTTATAGCAGTATTTGTTTACATTATTTCGCCAAATAAAAGTAACGATTTATTATTGTTCAGTATTGCGCCATTAACAATAATGGCAGCAAGTCATGTCGAATATGTACAGCAGAAATTGAACAACGAAATTGTATATTATACCTTGATTGTGTGTAGTTTATTTACTTTTTTCTCTCAGTTATAATTTGCTTCCGTAAGCAAGATCGCCAGCGTCGCCAAGTCCTGGAACAATGTAGTTTTTTTCGTTTAGTTTTTCGTCTAAAGAAGCAACCCATAAGTGGCAGTTTTCTGGAAGATTTTTTTCTAGGTAAGCAATTCCTTCTGGAGCAGCAATAACAACAACAATATGTATTTCTGTTGGAGTTGCATTTTCTACTAATTTTTTATGAACAGCAACAATTGATTGTCCAGTTGCCAGCATTGGGTCAAGAAGCAGAACAGTCTTATTATTTAAATCTGAAATAGCTTGATATTCAACTCGAATTTCAAATTCGTCGTCATTATTTGGATGATATCTGCAGGCAGACACAAAGCTGTTTTCGGCATGATCAAAATAATTTAAAAACCCATTGTGAAGTGGTAATCCAGCTCTTAAAATTGGGCATAATACCAAATCGGCATCAATTTCTGTGGTGCTCTTAATTCCTAGAGGCGTCTGAATTTCGACTTTTTTATAAGGCAAAATTTTGCTTAATTCATAAGCCATAATTTCTCCAATGCGCTCAATATTTCTACGAAAACGCATACTGTCGTTTTGAACATTTACATTTCGGATTTGGCCTAAAAAATGATTTAACACACTGTTGTTCTCAGAGATATAATGGATTTTCATATTATTTTTTTAGAAGAGCAATTGTTTTTTAAGAATAATTGAAAAATTGCTGTTTTTTTTCAAAGTATAAAAGTATAAAAAGTATCTTTGTTTTATAAAAAAATAAAAACATGTTTTCAAAATTAGCATATTCTGTTTTCGAGCAAAGCATCAAAGATTATCACCAGTTTGATAATGTAGATCAGCCGATCAATAACCCTTATCCAAAAGATAAGTTCGAGCATTTGTTATATCTAAAAAACTGGATTGATACCGTTCAATGGCATTTTGAAGATATTATTCGTGATCCGCAGATTGACCCAGTTGCGGCATTAACTTTAAAAAGAAGAATTGATGCATCAAATCAGGAACGTACTGATATGGTGGAATATATAGATAGCTACTTTTTACAAAAGTATAGCGATGTTAAAGTAAAAGACGGAGCGAAAATCAATTCTGAAAGTCCAGCTTGGGCTTTTGACAGATTGTCTATTTTGGCTTTAAAAATTTATCATATGAATGAAGAAGCTAATCGTGCTGAAGCTTCTCAGGAGCACAGAGATAAATGTCAGGAAAAATTAAATATTCTTTTAGAACAAAGAACAGATTTATCTACAGCAATTGAAGAATTATTGACAGATATCGAAAACGGAGATAAATTCATGAAAGTGTACAAACAAATGAAAATGTACAACGACGATGATTTGAACCCAGTTTTGTATCAAAATAAAAAATAATAATTTGGCAGACTTGTCTAGCAAAATTAAGCATATAGCCGTCATGAGACTATCCGCAATGGGAGATGTCGCCATGACGGTTCCTGTTTTACGAGCTTTTGTAAAACAATATCCAACGGTAAAATTGACCGTTATTTCACGTCCGTTTTTTAAACCTTTCTTTGAGGGAATTCCGAATCTTGAATTTTTTGCTTTTGATGAAAAAGAAAAACATAAAGGATTTCTTGGACTTTTACGATTATTTAAAGATGTAAAAAAACTAAAAATCGATGCGTTTGCAGATCTTCATAATGTTTTAAGATCTAAGATTGTGAGTTTGCTTTTCGCTTTAAGCGGAAAAAAAAGAGCAACCGTTGATAAAGGCCGAGAAGGAAAAAAAGAATTAACGCGTGAAGAAAATAAGATTTTCAAACAATTGCCAACCATGTTTGAAAGACATGTAAAAGTGTTTGAAGAATTAGGTTTTCCTTTAGATTTATCGAAACCAGCATTTCCTGAAAAAGCAGTTTTAAGTTCTGATGTTTTAGACATTATCGGAAATGAAAATCAAAAGCTTATCGGAATTGCGCCTTTTGCACAATATGATTCTAAAGTTTATCCTTTGGACTTAATGAAAGAGGTAATTGAAAAATTGGCTGAAAATTCATCATATAAAATTTTGCTTTTTGGCGGAGGAAAAAAAGAAATCGAAATTTTAGATTCTCTTGCACAACCATTTGAAAATGTAATTAATATGGCTGGGAAAATTAAATTTCAGCAGGAATTACAATTGATCAGCAATCTTGATGTAATGCTTTCTATGGATTCTGGAAATGCGCATATTGCAGCAATGCTGGGCGTAAAAGTTGTTACTCTTTGGGGTGCGACACATCCTTATGCTGGATTTTTGCCTTTCAATCAAAGCTTAGAAAACGCCCTAACTTCAGACCGAAATCAATATCCACAATTACCAACTTCAGTTTATGGCAATAAAGTTGTTGAAGGATATGAGGATGCGATGAGGACAATTTTACCGCAACAGGTTGTTGACAAACTTACAGAACAGCTTTTATAAATATTTTTAAAACAGGCTAAAACGATAGTTACTTGCAAGCTTCGGAGAAGCGAAATATTTATAGCAAGGAATAACGTCTACAATATTAAAGCTCCAGAGGAGCGACATATTTTTCATAATATAGTCGTTTCTCTGGAGCTTCTTTCATTTGTTTCTATAAATATTTTTCCCGGCTGGAGTATTGCTGGTAAAAATAATATTTAAGCAATATTTTTGTTTAAATCGTATCTTTCATTAGAATCGAGGAAAGAGTATCCGATAGTTTTTTTTCTTTTTTTGTTTACTATAATGGTGACAAAGTTATTTTTGTCTTCGGTTGACAATAGAATGTGTTCGAATTTATCAGATGAATCTCTGTAAATTTTGTAAATTAAGTCGTGATCTTTAATTTTTTTAGATAAAATTTTAGCCGATTTAAGTCTGCTTACATAAGGCCAGATATTAAAGATGTTCGAATCTGTCTTTTTTACTTCTACCATTTTTTCGGTCAAAGTCGAATTGTATTTTTCTCTTTCGAGCAACTTAGGGCCTTTTTTGTTTTTCATTTTTATAATAACTGCCAAAACGCATAGCGAAGCAGTTACAACAAGCATAATAAATAGATATAAATGAAAGTGTTGAACGTGAGCTGTCATGATATTTAATGTTTAAATGTTTGACAAATTTGATTTAGCTCCACAAAATCTCAAAACAATGAGAGTAAGATTGCCGTAATTATACTCCTAATTTAATGAAAAATCAGCAATATTTATCCAAAATTTTGCTTTTATTTCAATTAGAGCCAAATTTTCTCATCACGGCAGCGACTGTAAATGTAACTTTTTAGATTTGCAATAGTTTCCTGATAATTTGGCGCGTCATAACCGTAGCGTTCATGTTCCATTTGTTCTCTTTCGATGGCATCACAGCCTTTTAGAACCTCTTTGATCATGTCTAGTAAAGCAAGTTCTTTATTGTCGGTTTTTTGAAATTTAAATTCAACAATTTCGTCCTGAAGTTCTTCGCAGTAATCAACCAGCTTCATAACTTCTGGCTCTTCCAAAAGATATTCTTTATTTCTAAAAATTTCTCGTACAGATTTCATAAATAAATAATTTTCAAATTTTTAAATTCCAAATTACAAGTTACATCTTTATCAAAGTTTTAAACTTTGACAAAGAGTAGAAACGCAATTAAACAAAAAAAATTCCAAATCCCAATTGAAAGATTGGAATTTGGAATTTTTGATATTGGAATTTTAAAGACTAAACGTCGTCGTAATCAACATAAATGGTCTCTGATGTTGGATGTGCTTGACAAGTTAAAATTAAACCTTCAGCAATTTCGCCATCTGTTAAAATAGAATTTTTAGTCATTTCTGCGCTTCCTTTTGTAACACGGCCTAAACAGCTGCTGCAAATTCCGCCTTGACAAGAATAAGGAGCGTCAACACCTTGTTTTAGAGCTGCGTCAAGAATAGTTTGTTTTTTAGACATTTCAAAAGTAGTTTCTTCATCGTCGACCAAAACAGTAATTTTTGTATGTCCTTCTTGAGAACCCTGAATTTCATGTTCTTCAGAAGAAGACGTGAACAACTCAAATTTAATAGCTGATTCTTTTACATTTTTCTCTTTCAAAACATTAGAAACGGTGTTAATCATTTCTTCTGGTCCGCAAAGGAAAAACTTATCAAATTGAAGTTCTTTGTGTTTGTTGTTTAAAACAAAATTTACAGCCGATTTTTCAATTCTTCCAAATAAAGCATTTTCAGCTTTTGCTTGGCTGTACACATAATGCACAAAAAGCCTGCCTACATATTGTAATTGCAAATCGTGAAGCTCTTGGTGAAAGATGGTGCTTTCAGGAGTTTTATTTCCGTAAACCAATACAAATGAACTTTTTGGTTCATTTTTTAAAACCGATTTTATGATAGAAAGAACTGGAGTAATTCCGCTTCCTGCAACAAAAGCCGCGTAGTTTTTTTGTCTTTCAGCATCTGGTTCAAAAGTAAATTTACCTTCAGGCTGGCCTACTTCAAGAACATCTCCCGCTTTTAAGGTTGTATTGGCAAACTGAGAAAAAAGACCATTTTTTACTGCTTTTACAGCAATTCTTAATTCGCCGCTGTCTGGTGCAGAGCAAATAGAATATGCACGTCTAATTTCTTGGTTATCAAGAGTTAATTTTAAATTTATATATTGGCCTGCTATAAATTTATAGTCAGATTTTAGTTCTTCAGGAACATTAAAAAGAATCGAAACAGCATCTGCAGTTTCGCGTTTAACCTCTTTAATTATAAGTTTTAAGAATGAAGGCATGATAGAATTTTTATGCAAAAGTAGCAAACCACTATTAAAATTTTAGCACGAAATTATTTTTTTTAACTTTTTTTGTAACGTTTTCCTACATTTGGTCTCTTACTACAAAAATATTAAAACCATAAACCATGATTAAGAAGTTTATTTATCTCGAATGGAAGGCCTTTGTTAGGTCGGCATCTTTCGGTAAAAATCTGACAATGAAAATAATAATAGGTTTTTTGATGATCTATTTTTCATTAATTTTTATTGCTATGGGCGTGGGGGCATTTTATATGCTTAAGGAAATGAATTTGGAACCTCTGGCAACTTTAAACAAATTTCTAATTTATTATTTTCTAGGCGATTTAGCAGTTCGATTGTTATTACAGTCAATTCCTGTATTAAACATCAAACCTTTGCTAGCTCTTCCTTTAAAGAAAACAACTATTGTTCATTTTTCTTTAGGTAAAACCATCTTATCCTTTTTTAACTGGATACATGCTTTATTTTTTATTCCATTTACAGTTGTCCTAATTTTAAACGGATATGATGTTGTCCAAATTATTTTTTGGCATTTGGGAGTAATATCTATTATTTACATTAACAATTTTCTGAATATTATTTTAAGCAATATCGATAGATTATTTGCTCTTTTTCTACTGCTAATTGTAGTTCTAGGAGGTGCGCAGTATTATCAATTATTTGATATTACGGAGTTTACAACTCCATTTTTTCAAAGCTTTTATGAAATAGATGGGTTTTTCTTGATTCCGATTTTAGTATTAATTGCATTTCATTATTTTACATTTAAATACTTCGAAAAGAATTTATATCTCGATGCAGGACTTTCTGTAAAACATGATGTTGCCTCTACAGAAAATCTTTCTTGGCTAAATCAGTTTGGTACTTTGGGGACTTTCCTTAAAAATGACATTAGACTTATCAAAAGAAATAAAAGATCAAAGACTACTATAGTAATGAGTGTGATCTTTTTATTCTACGGATTGATTTTTTTCGGAAATACACATCAACCGCCTGCTATGCAAATTTTTGCTGGAATATTCGTTTCAGGAGGATTTCTATTTGTCTTCGGACAGTTTGTACCCAGCTGGGATAGTTCATATTATCAATTAATGATGACACAGAATATTCCGTATAGAGGTTATATTACCGCAAAATGGTGGCTAATTGTAATTGCTACTTTTATTTCTACAATTCTAGCATCTTTTTATCTTTTTTACGGATGGGAAGTTTATCTAACGATTGTAGTTGGTGCAATTTATAATATTGGCGTAAATTCTCATTTGGTACTTTTGGGAGGTGCTTTTACTAAAACACCAATTGATTTAAGCAGTGCTGGTGGTGCTTTTGGAGATAAAAAAGCGTTTAATGTAAATTCGATGCTTCTGTCTTTGCCAAAAATATTCCTTCCTTTATTATTGTATTGGCTTGGACTTCGTTTTGCAGATAAAACTGTAGCATTAAGTTTGGTTGCAGGAGCAGGAATTTTGGGTTTTATCTTTAAAGAAAAAGTGTTTTCAATAATAGAAAAGAGGTACAAAATAGAAAAATACAGTACAATAAGTGCTTATAAACAAAAGGGTTAATTAGATAAATTGTCAATTTGAAAATGAGATCATTATCTTCATTTTATATCTAAAATCTGAAATCAACAATCTAAAATTATTATGATACAAGTAAATCAGCTTTCAAAAACATATAACGGAACAACAGTTTTAAACATTAATAATCTAGAAATCCCAAAAGGACAAAGTTTTGGCTTGGTGGGAAATAACGGAGCTGGAAAAACGACTTTTTTCAGTTTACTTTTAGATCTAATCCAGCCTTCAACGGGATATATAAAAAGTAATGATATTCAGGTAAATACAAGCGAGAATTGGAAATCTTTTACAGGATCTTTTTTAGATGAAAATTTCCTTATCGGGTATTTAACTCCAGAAGAATACTTTTATTTTATTGGTGATTTACGCAATCAGAATAAGGCAGATATTGATGCGTTGCTAGCAAAACACGAGGAGTTTTTTAACGGTGAAATTTTGAACAACAAAAAATACCTTCGCGATTTATCTAAAGGAAATCAGAAAAAAGCAGGTATTATTGCCACACTTATTGGTAATCCTGAAGTTGTAATTTTAGATGAGCCTTTTGCAAATTTAGATCCCACAACAGTGAGCCGATTAAAAAAAATTATCAAAGAATTAGCCGACGATCCAAATGTAACTGTTTTGGTTTCAAGTCATGATTTACAGCATACTGTAGAAGTTTGCAATCGTATTGTGGCGCTTAATAAAGGAGAAATTGTTAAAGATATTCAGACCTCAGAAGAAACCTTACAAGAACTAGAATTATTTTTTGCTGTGTAAGAATTTCTATATTTCAAAAAGAAGCGTATTTTTACAAATGAATATACTAAAACCAATTTTTAGTAGTTATCTGTTTTAAACTCTTTTCTATTGAAAAAGAATACTCTTAAATATAGTTTTACTTTCGTTTTTTTATTCTTTTTGATAGCTTGTTCTACCAAAAAAAATACCTTTTTGGCTCGAAGTTCCCACTCGATCGGGACAAAATATAACATTCTTTACAATGGAGGAATTGGTTTAGACAAAGGTTTAAAGTCCATTCAGGCCAATAACGAAGATAATTTCTGGAAGCAACTGCCAATTGAAAAAATGCAGTTCGACGAAAATTTTTCTGAAGCCGAAAAAGCAAAAAATCCTGATTTTGAATTGGCAGAAACAAAAGCAACAAAAGCCATTCAAAAGCACTCCATGAATATTGGCGGAAGAGAAAGAAACTGGCAGATTGACGAAGCGTATTTGATGCTGGGAAAAGCAAGATATTACGATCAGCGTTTTATTCCGGCAATTGAGGCATTCAATTATATTTTATACAAATATCCAGAAAGCAATAATATTTATACGGCAAAAATCTGGCGTGAAAAAACCAACATGCGTCTAGGTAATGACGCGATTGCTCTTAAGAACATCAAAATTTTACTTAAAAAGACAGATTTAGATAAACAGACTTATGCAGATGCCAACGCACTTTTGGCAGAAGCTTTTCTAAATCTGGAACAAAAAGACAGTGCTGTTTCTAGACTTAGAGTTGCAGAACAATTTACTCGAAATAATGAAGAACGTGCAAGATATCGTTTTATCCTTGGTCAAATGTATCAGGCAGAAGGAAAACGTGACAGTGCCATTTATTTTTATGATGCGGTTATTGATTTAAACAGAAAAGCAGATCGAAAGTACATGATGCACGCTTATGCGAAAAAAGCGCAGATGTTTGATTATGGAAAAGATAATGATACGATTTTCTTGAAAACATTTAATAAATTGGTGACTGATCGTGAAAATCGTCCTTATTATGATGTTCTTTTTTATGAAATGGGAGTTTATTATGATAAAAAGAAAGATCAAGAAAACGCATTAAAATTTTACAATAAGTCTTTAGGAAGAAAATCTAAAGATCCGTATTTAATGGCTTCTGCTTATAGAAACATTGGAAACATGTATTTTAAAAATACAGATTATTCGATGGCGGCAAAGTATTATGATAGTACTTTGGTTAAACTGGATCCTAAAACCAGGGAATATGCTTATATAGAAAAAAACAGAAAAAATCTTGATGATGTAATTAAATACGAAGCTATTGCAAAACGCAATGACAGTATCATTAAAGTATATAATCTGCCACCAAACGATAAGAAAGTTTATTTCGAAAATTATATTGCAGAACTTAAAAAGAAAGACGAAGCAAAAAAACTTTTAGAAGAAAAGGAAAAAGAACGATTAGCTAATATAGACCGAAACTCTCAAGCAGATTTTTCAGGAAATGGAGCTGTTAATCCTAATTCTTTAGGTAAACCAGTAGAACCAGAAGGAGTTGGAATGCCTCCTGGAGGAAATGATAATGCCAGTTCATTCTATTTTTATAATCCAACAACAGTTGCTTACGGAAAACTACAGTTTAAAAAAATGTGGGGTAACAGAACTATGGGCGGAAACTGGCGATTGTCAGGTATAAAAGGTGCAAATAGCGATGCTATGAATGATACGATTTCTACCAAAGAAGTTGCCAATGTACTGAATGATACAATTGTGCCAGAAAAATATACTGTAGCTTATTATGTAAAACAGCTTCCGAATTCGCAAACTGCAATGGATAGTATTGGTAAAGAGCGTAATTTTTCATACTATCAATTAGGACTTATATATAAGGAGAAGTTTAAAGAATATAATTTGGCTAGCAACAAGCTAGAACAACTGCTTCAGAACAATCCTGAAGAAAAATTGGTATTGCCATCAATGTATAATTTGTATAAAATTTATCAAATTACAAATCCGGCAAAAGCTGAAGCTATAAAAGCAGAGATTTCATCTAAATATCCAGATTCGAGATATGCTCACATTCTAAACAATAAAGAAGACGATCCAAATTCTAGTCCAGACAAAGAATATCAAAAATGGTATAAACTTTTTGAAGAAGAACATTTTGATGAAGTCTTGGCCAATATTGATAATCTAATTAATCAATATTCGGGAGATGATATTGTTTCAAAATACGAATTACTAAAAGCCAATACTTCAGGAAAAGTATATGGTTTAGAAGCCTATAAAAAAGGACTTGAGAACGTTGCAGATAATTACCCAAATAGTGAAGAAGGTAAAAATGCAAGAGAGATTTTAGAAAAACAAGTTCCTATTTTGGAGAAACTTAACTTTACAACAACAGATACTAAAAACTGGAAAATACTATATCGTGTTGCAAACAACGATACAAAGGCGGTTAAAAGAATAGAAGAAGCAATTAGAGTGTTTTTATTAGTTGAAAACTACGAAAGATTGACAACATCTCTAGATAAATACAATAAAACAGAAAGTTTTGTAGTTATTCATGGTTTAAAATCTGAAGCTTATGCAAATGATATTGCTGGAGTTTTCAGAGAAGATAAGAAATATAAAATCCCAGATCAAGCAATAATTATATCAAATGATAATTACAAAATTGTTCAGATTAAAAAGAATCTAGACGCATACCTTACCCCGAAAACCCCTTAAATCTTAACCGCCATGTTTGAAAAAGTAAAAAAAAACGGAACTGAACAATTAGGAAAAACTAATAGAATTGTTGAAGGAACATCAATAATAGGAGATATAGTCTCTAAAGCCGACTTTAGATTAGACGGTGAGTTGATAGGAAATTTTACTTCGCAGGGCAAAATTGTGATAGGAGCAAAAGGAGTTATTAAAGGAGAAATTATCTGTAACAATGCAGACATCGAAGGAGAATTTCATGGAAAAATAAAAGTTCTTGAAACGCTTAATATTAAATCGACTGCTCAAATTCATGGAGAAGTAGCAGTAGGAAAACTTTCAATAGAACCAGGAGCTGACTTTACAGCAACCTGTACTATGCTTGCGCATTCAAATACAGTAATAATGCTAGAAGATGGAAAAGGAGCCGAATAATAATAGGAGGAATAAATGGTTGGCATTTATTAATATTCCCTTTCAAATGGGAGTAATCATTTTCGTATTCTCTTATTTCGGAACCTGGCTCGACGAGAAACACCCAAGTCCAAAAGTATATTATAACACCATTTTTGTATTAGCCGGTGTTGGAGTTGCATTGTACAATGTAATCCGACAAGTAAACGATATCAATAAAACAAAGTAGTTTGTAAATAAAAATGCCTTAAGATAAAAGTTGCATCTTTGCACAAAAATTATTTTAAATGCTTTCAAAAAATTACAAACCAGTTTTTTATTTGTTATGTCTTGCTTTAGGAACTTATTGTATTCATAAAGCCGCTTTTTTATTTAGTGAAATTAGTACGGAGAAGTTTCATTACAGTTTAGAAATACTGTATTTTTCTTTCTTCGCGATTTCGTCTTTATTATACCTTATATTATTAATAGTAAAAAAGAAGAATTTTGAAATTGTCGGAATGGCATTTTTATTTGGAACTTTTACACAAATGTTATTAGCCTATTTATTTCTTCAGCCGATCTTAAAAAATAAAATGGGAGAAAGCGATGTTGAAAAAGTCAGTTTTTTTATAACATTTGTGCTGTTTTTGTTATTTCAGACGCTTTTAACTGTCCGATTATTAAATGAAAAGCGTTAAAATAACAATTCTTTAAAACAAGGTTTAAAAATAATTTTTCATATCCTTTTGAATATTAATAAAAAATGTACCTTTGCACCAAATTTTAGAAACGTAAAAAAATAAGATTTTCCACGATATGGTGATTTCAAACAAACCACTCAGCTTTATTCTTGCAGCTTTTGTAGCTTCTCTACCTATTATGGGTTTTGCAAATCAAGAGAATGATTCGACGCATGTTCAAACTGAAACAGCTCACGAAGAGAAAGTAGTTTCACATACTGCTCACGAAGAAGGAGAGCATGTTGCTCTTGATCCAAAGGCTAAAGTAGGTGCTTTTATTGATCACCACTTACAAGATTCTCATGACTTTGTTTTCTTTTCAGATGAAAAAGAAAATAAACACTACGGTTTCCCATTACCAGTTATTTTAATTGATGGTGGTTTAAAAGTTTTTTCTTCTTCAAAATTACACCACGGAGAAGAAGTTGCAGAAGTTGATGGTAACTACTACAAATTAGTTCACGGTAAAATTTACAAAACAGATGCTGCCGGAACAATCAACTTTGATGAGCACGGTCATCCTTCAAATGAAAAACCATTAGATTTTTCAATTACTAAAAATGTTGTTTCAATGCTTTTCGTATCAGTACTATTATTAGTAATGTTTACTGGTTTAGCAAGATCATATAAAAAAGGACCAATCCCAACAGGATTTGGTAGAGTTTTAGAACCATTAGTAATTTTCATCAGAGACGAAATTGCTGTTCCAAATATTGGAGAGAAAAAATACCGTAAATACATGGGTTACTTATTAACTGTATTTTTCTTTGTGTGGATCTTAAACTTATTAGGAATGACTCCGCTAGGAATCAACGTTACAGGAAATATTGCTATTACAGTTTGTTTAGCAGCCTTTACATTTATCATTACTCAATTTAGTGCAAACAAAGATTATTGGGGACACATCTTCTGGATGCCAGGAGTACCAGTTCCAATGAAAATTATCTTAGCTCCAATTGAGGTTTTAGGAACATTAACAAAACCATTCGCATTATTAATTCGTTTGTACGCAAACATTACTGCAGGTCACGTAGTAATTATGAGTTTGATCGCAATGATTTTTGTTGGAAAAAATTTAGCAGCAGATTTGCCAATCTCATTAGGATTGACATTATTTATCTCTGTTATTGAAATTTTAGTTGCATTTTTACAGGCATTCATCTTTACAATGTTATCATCATTGTTTATTGGTATGGCAGTTCAAGATCATGATCATGCTCACCACCATGAAGACGAAACAGCAATTATTTAATTTAGAAGTTTAATTTTATATATATAAATAGTTATGGGAACAATTCCAACTTTAGTAGGTGCTGGTTTAGTAGTAATCGGTGCAGGTTTAGGTTTAGGTAAAATCGGTGGATCTGCTATGGACGCTATTGCTCGTCAGCCAGAAGCTGCTGGTAAAATTCAAACTGCGATGATTATTATCGCGGCTTTATTAGAAGGTTTAGCATTCGCTGCTTTGATCTTAGGAAAATAATAAAGAGAGAAATAACAGCATCTTTAACGGTTGGTTAAAGATGTTGTTACTTTTAAAAAAGAAATTAAATATTTAATATAGTTATATAAAATGGATAAGTTAATTAACGATTTTTCATTCGGATTATTCTTCTGGCAGGCTTTAATCTTGGTAATATTAATTTTGCTTTTAGTAAAATTTGCTTGGAAACCAATTATGGAATCTATTACTGCAAGAGAAGAAGGTATTAAAAATGCATTGCTTTCTGCTGAAAACGCAAAGAGAGAAATGGAAAATTTACAAGCTGATAATCAAAGAATTTTGAATGAAGCTCGTGCAGAACGTGACGCGATGTTGAAAGAAGCTCGCGAAATGAAAGAGAAAATGATTGCTGATTCTAAAAACGAAGCTCAAGAAGCTGGTCAAAAAATGATTGATCAAGCTAAAGCGGCTATCGAAAGCGAAAAAAATGCTGCAATGGCAGAATTGAAATCTCAAGTTTCAACTCTATCTTTGAGTATTGCTGAAAAATTATTGAAAGAAGAACTATCTAATAAAGAATCTCAAACTAAATTGGTAGAGAAATTATTAGGTGACGTAAAGTTAAACTAAGATTATGGCAAGTACAAGAGCAGCAATTCGTTATGCAAAAGCAATTCTAGACTTAGCAAACTCTAAAGGTGTTGCCGAAGCTGTCAATAACGATATGAAATCAATTGCGAATGCAATTGAGACGAATCAAGAATTGAGTACATTTATCCAAAACCCAACAACTACTGTTGAAGTTAAAGAAAGTGCTCTTTTGGAAGTTTTTGCAGATGTAAATGGAGTAACAAAAGGTTTGTTCCATTTATTATTTGAAAACAAAAGATTCGAAATTCTAAATGCAATTGCATTAGAATACAATAAATTATTTGATGAAAGTAATGGTGTTGAAGTAGCAAAAGTTACAACAGCTATTCCAATGGATGCAGCTTTAGAAGCTAAAGTTTTGGCAAAAGTTGCAACTTTATCAGATAAAAAAATTACAATAGAAAATGTAGTAGATCCTTCAATTATTGGTGGATTTATTTTGAGAATAGGAGATAATCAGTACAACGCTTCAGTTGCTAACAGATTACAAGTATTAAAAAGAGAGTTAAGTAATTAGTTTTATAACACAAAAAGTGTCTAAATTATAAATTAAGATGGCGGAAATCAAACCTGCTGAAATTTCAGCAATATTAAGAAAGCAAGTAGAAGGTTTTGAATCTGGTGCTACGCTAGAGGAAGTAGGATCAGTACTTCAAGTTGGAGATGGTATTGCTCGTGTTTACGGGCTATCTAATGTTCAATATGGTGAGTTAGTGGAATTTGATAACGGTATGGAAGGTATCGTATTGAATCTTGAGGAGGATAATGTTGGGGTTGTATTATTAGGACCATCAACTGGAATTAAAGAAGGATCTACAGCAAAAAGAACTCAACGTATTGCTTCTCTTAAAGTTGGTGAGCAAATGGTAGGACGTGTAGTTAACACTCTTGGTTTTCCAATTGATGGAAAAGGACCAATCGGTGGTGACTTATACGAAATGCCTTTAGAAAGAAAAGCACCTGGAGTTATCTTCCGTCAGCCAGTAACTGAGCCATTACAAACAGGAGTAAAAGCAGTTGATGCTATGATTCCAGTTGGTCGTGGACAGCGTGAGCTTGTAATCGGTGACCGTCAAACAGGTAAATCTACTGTTTGTATCGATACAATCTTAAATCAAAAAGAATTTTACGATGCAGGAAAACCTGTATTCTGTATATATGTTGCAATTGGACAAAAAGCTTCAACTGTAGCAGGAATCGCTAAAATGTTAGAAGAAAAAGGAGCAATGGCTTATACAGTTATCGTTGCTGCTAATGCTTCTGACCCGGCTCCAATGCAAGTTTACGCTCCATTCGCTGGTGCTGCAATTGGAGAATATTTCAGAGATTCTGGTCGTCCAGCTCTTATCGTTTATGATGATTTATCTAAACAAGCTGTTGCTTACCGTGAGGTTTCTCTTTTATTAAGAAGACCACCGGGACGTGAGGCATATCCTGGAGACGTTTTCTACTTACACTCTCGTTTATTAGAGCGTGCTTGTAAAGTAATTGCTGATGATGGTATCGCTAAAAACATGAACGATTTACCAGATTCTATCAAATCTATCGTAAAAGGTGGTGGTTCATTAACTGCTTTACCAATTATCGAAACTCAAGCTGGTGACGTTTCTGCATATATTCCAACAAACGTAATCTCGATTACAGATGGTCAGATCTTCCTTGATGGAGATTTGTTCAACTCTGGAGTTCGTCCTGCTATTAACGTAGGTATCTCTGTATCTCGTGTTGGAGGTAATGCTCAAATTAAATCAATGAAAAAAGTTTCTGGAACTTTAAAATTAGACCAAGCTCAATTCCGTGAATTAGAAGCTTTCGCTAAATTTGGTTCTGACTTAGATTCTGTTACTTTAAACGTAATTGAAAAAGGAAAAAGAAACGTTGAGATCTTGAAACAAGGTTTAAATGATCCTTATACAGTTGAAAACCAAGTAGCTATTATCTACGCTGGTTCTAAAAACTTATTAAGAAATGTACCTGTTAATAAAGTAAAAGAATTCGAAGCAGATTTCTTAGCTTACTTAAACAGCAAACATAAAGATACACTTAACGCTTTGAAAGCTGGTAAATTAGATGACGCTATTACAGATGTTATCGAAAAAGCAGCAAAAGAAGTTTCAGCAAAATATAACTAATTAGATAATTGATAAATTAGATAATTAGATAATGTTTCATCATTATTCTAATTATCTAATTTTAAAATTGTCGCATTTTCTAATTAATAGATGGCAAATTTAAAGGAAATCCGTAATAGAATTACTTCCGTTTCATCGACGATGCAGATTACATCGGCTATGAAAATGGTTTCTGCTGCAAAGCTGAAGAAAGCACAAGATGCAATCACTGCAATGCGTCCTTATGCCGAGAAATTAACGGAGTTATTGCAAGATCTTTCTGCTACACTAGAAGGTGAAATAGGAGGAGATTACACTACACAGCGTGAAGTAAAAAAAGTATTGTTAGTTGCCGTAACCTCAAACAGAGGTCTTTGCGGTGCTTTCAATTCGAATATTATTAAAGAGATTAAAAATCGTACTGAATTTTATGCTGGAAAGCAAGTTGACGTTTTTGCTATTGGTAAAAAAGGTGGTGATGCTTTAGTTAAAACACATAAAATTCACGGTCATCATAATGCAATCTTTGATCATTTAACATTTGAAAATGTTGCTGGAATTGCAGATAATTTGACTGAGAAATTCTTATCTGGAGAATACGATAGAATTGAGCTAGTATACAATCAGTTTAAAAATGCTGCTACTCAGATTGTTCAAGTAGAGCAGTTTTTACCGTTAGCGCCTATTAATACTAATGGTGCTGCTGTTTCTGGAGATTATATTTTTGAACCAGGAAAAGAAGAAATTGTATTGGCTTTAATTCCTAAGTCTTTAAAAACGCAATTGTATAAAGGTATTCGTGATTCATTTGCTTCTGAGCACGGAGCGCGTATGACTGCAATGCACAAAGCAACAGATAACGCAACTGAATTAAGAAACCAATTGAAATTAACTTATAACAAAGCTCGTCAAGCTGCGATTACAAGTGAGATTTTGGAGATCGTTGGTGGAGCAGAAGCTTTGAATGGATAATTTATCCTATAATATATAAAAGAAAAGCCAGCATTAGCTGGCTTTTCTTTTTATTGGAAGTTTTATTCTTTTTTAAAAATAATTTTATAAAATGGTGATTCTCAAATTACAGTTAAGTTGAGAATCACTACCATTTTATAAAAATAGACAGATAACTCTGCGTGCTTTGTCTTTCATGGGAACAAACTAGCTTTATTAGTCCCAATGCTCTGTTTTTTTAAGGGTTACAATACAGCAGAATCAATCCCTTGTGCTTTGTCTTTCTTGGGAACAAACAAGCTTTATCAGTCCCAGTGCTCTGTTTTTGTTAGGGTTACAATACAGCTGAATCAATCCCTTATGCTTTGTCTTTTATGGGAACAAACAAGCTTTATTAGTCCCAGTGCTTTCTTTTTTATGAAGGGTTGTTACTAGCTTTCTCATTCCCTTTGAGACAAATTTAAAAAAAGACTGTAAAAAAAATGTTACATAATTTTCATGTTTGTTTTATATATTTCACATGTTGTGTTAAAAAATAGTTGTAATTATCTGTGAGTAAGTAGATTGATGAAATATTATCACTGTTTCAGTAATTTGCCTAGACATTCCTCAGTTTTGTCTGCTATAAAGAAGTTTTTTAAAGCAATTGCTCTTATGTAAAACGTATAAAATGTGAATTTATTTTTTCTTTACTACAATTAATGTTCAATAAAATTAGTTAAAGACGTTTAAGTAGAATAGATCTATGATGGAAAACAGATTCTTTCATTATTATATTTTGAGTATTTTTGAATTCTATTTCATTTTTAAACAATGGCTTTACAAATAAAAGAGCTTGCGACCATTGAGGAAATGGTGGCTCAAATAAGTACAATTCGATTTCTATATCCTAATATATCTCTAGAAAAGTATCAATCATTTCTTTCTGAAATGGTTCCGCATAACTATATTCAGATTGCAATATTTGAAGATGATATCTGTCTCGGTCTAACAGGTTGCTGGTCGGCTACAAAGCTTTGGACGGGAAAATATCTAGAAATTGACAATTTTGTTGTTAATCCAGATCAGCGATCTAAAGGAATTGGAAAATTGCTTACCGATTATATAGAAAAAAAGGCAATTGAGTTAAATTGCAGCAGTATAGTTTTAGATGCTTTTACAGGAAATTTTGGAGCTCATCGATTTTATTATAATCAAGGTTATGTTCCAAAAGGATTTCATTTTGTCAAAATTTTAGATGAAAATAAAATGACTGTCTAAAAACGATCAGAAGTTTTCTTTATTGCATCAACAAAAGCGCCATTAAACAAAAGAAATGGTTATTTTTGTCTTACAAACATTATTAGAATTATATTTTGGGATTATATAAAAATCTATTCAAACAAACGGCAATTTACGGACTGGCAACAGTTTTACCGAGAATGCTGAGTTTTTTACTAGTGAGATTATATACAGGAATTTTGCCTACGGCTGAGTATGGTGAAGTTTCAATTGTATTGTCTTGGATGGTTTTCTTTAACGTAGTTCTTTCTTACGGAATGGAAACGGCTTTTTTTAGATTTTACAGTGCCGAAGAAGATAAGAAAAATGTAATAGCCACTTCTACCATTTCTATATTTTGGACCTCAATAATCTTTCTTTTTGTTGGATTAATTTTTAGAAATACGCTGGCAAATCTAGCAGAAGTGGATGTTCAATACATTACTTATACCGTTTGGATTTTAGTTTTAGATGCGCTTGTTTTAATTCCGTTTTCTAAGCTTAGAGCCAATCAGAGACCAATGGTTTATGCGGCAATCAAGATTGGAAATGTGGTGATAAACTTATTGCTGAATATTTTTTTCTTGTTGTATCTGCCAAAATTGGCGACAGAAAATCCGAATTCGGTTTGGGATAATTTATATGTTCAAAATTTCCAGATTGCTTATATTTTCATTGCAAACCTTTTGGCAAGTTTGGCAACTTTTATTGTACTTTCTCCAAATTATCTTTCGCTTGGACGAAAATTCGATCCTGTGCTTTGGAAGAAAATGATGAAGTATGGATTGCCTATTTTAGTGGCTGGACTAGCGTTTGCAGTAAATGAACATTTCGATAAAATTCTATTAGGATATTTACTTCCAGAAAATTTAGCAAAGTCTGAAGTTGGAGCTTATTCTGCTTGTTACAAACTGGGATTGTTTATGGTTCTTTTTGCAACCGCTTTTAGATTAGGTATTGAGCCTTTCTTTTTTAGTCATGCTAAAAATGAAAATGCACCACAGACTTATGCGGTAATTACCAAGTATTTCGTGATTTTAGGATCATTGATTTTATTAGGTGTAATTGTTTTCGCTGACGTTTTGAAATATTTGTTATTAGACAACAAATCGTATTGGGAAGCCATGAAAGTTGTGCCCCTAATTATTTTGGCAAATTTCTTTTTAGGGATTTACAACAATTTATCAGTTTGGTATAAACTGACCGATAAAACAAAAATTGGAGCTTACATTTCTATTGTAGGAGCAATTGTGACCTTGATTTTAAATTATCTATTAATTCCGAAATATAGCTATTACGGTTCTGCAATTGCGACTATTTCGGCTTACGGAAGTATGATGCTTATTTCTTATGTTTTAGGAAATAAATATTACCCGATTCCTTACGACATGAACAAAATTGGCGCTTATCTAGGCGTTTCAATATTGTTTTCAATTATCTCTTTTTACGGATTTAGAGAAAAATATTATGTTGGAATTCCGCTTCTTTTAGTTTTTATATATATGGTTTACCATTTTGAAAAAGATACTATTAAAGGAATAATGAAGAGAAAATAAGACGCTTTTAAAAATTTTATATTTAAAAATGAAAATTCAAATTATCAATAAATCACAGCACGATTTACCAAATTACGAAACGATTGCTTCTGCAGGTATGGATTTGCGTGCCAATATTATAGAGCCAATTACGTTAAAACCTTTAGAAAGAACTATTGTAAAAACAGGACTCTTTATCGAATTGCCAATTGGTTACGAAGCGCAAGTGAGACCAAGAAGCGGTCTGGCTGCAAAAAAAGGCGTAACGGTTTTAAATTCGCCAGGAACTATTGATGCAGATTACAGAGGAGAAATAGGAGTAATTTTAGTAAATTTATCTAATGACGATTTTGTAATCGAAAATGGAGAGCGAATTGCGCAGTTGATTATTGCTAAACACGAAAGAGCAGAATGGATCGAAGTTGAAACACTTACTGAAACATCAAGAGGTGAAGGAGGCTTTGGAAGCACTGGAGTGAAATAATAAAAAAGAAAGACCAAACCCAATGAAGATTTTTATAAATTCTTCACATAAAATCAAGTAAAAAATGAAGATAATTGTGCCAATGGCGGGCCGCGGATCAAGATTGAGGCCTCATACATTAACTGTTCCAAAACCATTAATTCCAGTTGCGGGAAAATCTATTGTACACCGCTTAGTAGAAGATATTGCCAAAATATTGAAAGAACCAATTGAAGAAGTTGCTTTTATTTTAGGAGATGAAGCTTTCTTTGGAGACGATGTTGTGGCAAGTTTAGAAGATTTAGCAAAAGGATTAGGAGCTAAAGCTTCAATCTACCGTCAAGATCAGCCGTTAGGAACAGGACACGCTATTATGTGTGCTAAGGATTCTCTTTCAGGACCAGCAGTAATTGCTTATGCTGATACTTTAATTAGAGCAGATTTCGAATTGGATCCAGAAGCAGATGCTGTAATCTGGGTAAAACAAGTAGATCAGCCTGAGGCTTTTGGTGTTGTAAAACTAAACCAAAATAATGA
Source organism: Flavobacterium tyrosinilyticum (assembly GCF_023656565.1). Classification (GTDB taxonomy): domain Bacteria; phylum Bacteroidota; class Bacteroidia; order Flavobacteriales; family Flavobacteriaceae; genus Flavobacterium; species Flavobacterium tyrosinilyticum. The sequence goes on along the minus strand of NZ_JAMOKG010000001.1, from coordinate 1,127,641 downwards.
AATTGTAGAATTGGTTGAAAAACCAAAAGAGTTTGTAAGCGATTTAGCTGTTATTGGGATTTATTATTTTAAAGAAGTTGGAGTTTTAAGAAATGAACTTCAAAATGTTTTGGATAATAATATCCAGAATGGTGGAGAATACCAGATTAATGACGGTATCAAAGCGATGATGGCAAATGGAAAAGTTTTCAAGACAGGAAGTGTTGACGAATGGATGGACTGCGGAAACAAAGATGTTACTGTTGAGACTAATTCTAGAATGTTAGGTTTTCTTCATAATGACGGAGTACATTTAGTAGATTATGGCGTGACTTTAGAGAATTCAACAATTATTCCTCCTTGTTATATTGGAGAAAATGTGGTTTTGAAGAATACGACAATTGGACCAAATGTTTCTCTTGGAAATGGATGTCACGTAACAGACAGTACAATCAAAAACAGTTTGGTACAAACATATTCTAAAATTAAAAATGCTAATCTTGATAATGCAATGATTGGAAACCATGTAAGTTACGATGGTAAATTTACAAGCATCAGTATTGGAGATTACGCTGTTTTAGAATAAAATAAGAATTAGCAGATTTTCGTTTTGTTTAAAATGTAATTTTACAAATGATCAAAAAAAGAGTTTTTACAGTTTTGTTTTTTGCTTTATTCAGTATATCATTTTCGGTTTTTGCACAGACAGAACCCGAAGATATTGCTATGGCACCAGACGAATATCAAGACTCATTTTATGAATCTTTAAAACAAAAAGGGATTGAAAATTATGATAAAGCCATTGTATCATTGGAGAAATGTATTAAACTGAAACCCAATGATGCAGTTGCTTATTTTGAATTAGGAAAAAACTATCTGGCGCTTAAGCAATACCCAAACGCACAAGATGCCTTTGAAAAAGCAACACAGCTTGATCCTAAAAACAAATGGTTTTGGCTTGGAATTTACGATGTAAGTTATGAGACAAAAAACTATCCGCTGGCAATTGAAATTATTCAAAAAATAATTGTTTTTGACGAAGAATATAAAGACGATTTGATTTCGTTGTACATGATTACCAATCAGTATGACAAGGCATTGACAGCGATTAACGAAATGAACGATAAGTTCGGAAAATCGTCTGATCGCGAAATTTATAAAGCGCAGATTTTATCGCAAGGAAAATATCAGAATGCCGAAATTGATAATTTGATTCAACAGATTAAAAAAGATCCAAAAGAAGAATCTAATTATTTGAACTTAATTCTTTTATATTCAAAAAGTAATGAAAACGAAAAATCGCTTGAAGTAGCAAAGCAATTGGCAAAAGAAATTCCAAATTCAGAATGGGCGCAAGTGAGTTTGTTCAAAACTTATTTGGATGCCAATCAGGCAGATAAAGCTATAAAATCGATGAATGTGATTTTAGCAAGTTCAAAAATCGATTCAAAAATCAAACATAGAACTTTGAATGAATTTTTGATTTATGTAAATAAAAATCCACAGTATTCTGCCGATTTAGAAAAAGCTATTTCTTACTTTGATAATGACAAAGATGTTGACGTTGCTAAAGAAATTGGAAAGTTTTATCATAGCAAAGGACAATTTGAAAATGCCATTAAATATTATGAAAAAGATTTAAAGGCAAATTCAGATACAGATCTTGAAACCAATATGTTATTGCTGGAAGCTTATGCTCAAGCAAAACAATACGAACCAATGACCAAAAGAGCCATGATGCTGATCGAAGTTTATCCGAGTCAGGCTCAGTTTTATTACTATGCTGGTTTAGGAAGTAATCAGCTTAAGCAGTTTAAAAATGCAAAAACCGTCTTAGAAATGGGTCTTGATTATGTGGTGGATGACGTAAAATTAGAATCAAATTTTAATATTCAGTTAGGAGAGGCTTACAATGGGTTGGGAGATGCAAAGAAAAAAGAGGAATACTTTTTGAAGGCAAATGAAGTATTAAAGAAGAAAAAATAAAAAAGAGAATCAGATGAAAAAATATATATCAATACTAGTATTGTCTATTGCTGTAATTTCATGTAAATCGAAAGCAGTAGCAGTGCAAGGAAATACAAGCCAGACAATTGCACCAAAAGAAGACAAAAAAGTAATCGAAAAACATTACGATAATAAGTTAGATTTTTCGACTTTATACATCAAAGCAAGTGCAAAATATGTTGATGAAAAACAAAGCCAAAATGTTACGGCTGAGATTAGAATCGAAAAGGATAAGCAGATTTTAATAAGCATTCGTTTCTTAGGAATTACAATGGCAAAAGCTTTAATAACACCTGATGCAGTAAGTTATTATGAGAAAATAAACAGTACATATTACGAAGGTGATTTTACTAGTTTAAGCAAATGGTTAGGAACAGATTTAGATTATTCTAAAGTTCAGAATCTGTTGGTTGGAGAAGCATTTGATGATTTGAGAAAAGGAAAATATACTCAAACTATTGTAGATAATCTTTTTAGACTAGACGAAGAAAAAAATGCCAATTTGAAGAAAACCTTTTTCTTAGACGGAGAGAAATATTTAATTCAGAAAGAAGAAATTTCGCAGCCATCAGAAAATAGAACTTTACAAATTGCGTATTCTGACACTAAAAATTTTGATCAAGGAGCCTTGCCTACAAGTATCGAAATCAATGCAGTGCAGCCAAAAGGAAAAACAAGTATTAACTTGAATTACAACAATATTTCATTTAATGAAGAACTTTCTTTTCCGTATAGTGTTCCAAGCGGTTATAAAAAAGTTACAATTAAGTAAATTTGCAAAATAAAAATAGAAAGATGCCAAAATTTCTCCTAAGCCTAGTTTTAGTTTGTGCCACTACATTTGTATGGGCGCAAGATTCTCAGCAAGAAAAACTGGAGCAGCGTAAAGCTCAAATTCAGCAGGAAATCAGAGATAACGAAAAGATGCTACAGTCTGTTCGAAAAAAAGAGAAATCTGCTGTGAATGAATATTTAATTCAGGCAAACAAAATCAAGCTAAAAGAGAAATTAATCAATACTACAGCAAAACAAGAAAGGCTGATTAGTAATGATATGTATATTAATCAGGTTCAGGTAAATAAACTTAAAAAAGAACTAAAAGTTCTAAAAGAAGATTATGCTGAGATGATTTTAAAATCATACAAAAGCCGTTCTGAACAGAGCCGTGCAATGTTCATTTTATCTTCTGAAAGTTTCTTACAAGCCTATAAAAGGGCACAATATCTAAAACAATATACTGCTTTTAGAAAAAATCAAGGTCTTGAAATTCAGTCCAAAACGGCTCAATTAGTAGATTTTAATGCTAAATTGGATGGACAAAGACAAATAAAAAAGAAGGTAATTGCTGAAAACCAGAAAGAGAAAGTTACGCTGGAAGTAGAAAAAAAAGAACAGCAGAAATTAGTTAATGCCCTTAAAAAGGATAAGAATAAAATTGCTGCAGATATCAGATCAAAACAAAGTGAAGCGAAAAGAATTGATAAACAAATTGATCGTTTAATCCGTGAAGCCATTGCTGAAGCCAATAGAAAAGCAGCTGCAGAAAGAGCAAAAGCGAATCCAGGATCTAGTGAAGCAAAAGCACCAGTGTCTTCTTCTAAAATTGCATTGACACCAGAAGATAAAATTTTAGCTGCAGATTTTAAAGCAAATAGAGGAAGATTACCATGGCCAGTTGAAAAAGGATTTATTTCTCTTGGATATGGAGATCAGCCACACCCATTGCATCCTTCAATTACAGTTCACAATTCTGGAGTTGAGATTACAACAGAAGACGGGGCAAGCGCTAGAGCAGTATTTGCTGGAGAAGTTTCTAAAGTAATCGTTTTATCACCTGTGAATAAAGCAGTCGTGATTCAGCATGGAGACTTTTTTACCGTGTATCAGAACTTAAGTTCAGTTTCTGTTAGTCAGGGAGATAAAGTGACTATTAAGCAAAACATTGGAAAAGTGAGAACAAGTGGTGATACAGGAAAAACTATTATTAAATTCTTGATTCTTCAAAACACATCGAATAATAATCCAGAAGGATGGCTGCAAAGTAGATAAAGTTCTTCCAAAAGATTATCCTATAAAAAATCCTTTCCATCAAACTGATGGAAAGGTTTTTCTGTTTTAATTGCTTACGTTATCAGGATTTTGAATCAGTGCAGGATTAGAATCTAAATCATATCTTGGAATTTTAAATAAGAAATTTTTAGAAGGAACAAACTGTAAAGGATTGTTTACGTACATGTTGATTCCGTTGTCATTTCCATATTTTACATGTTCGGAAACATTTTTCCCAATTCGATTGGTTCTCAATTCATCAAAAAATAATAATCCCTCTCCAACAAATTCCCATCCTCTTTCTTTATAAATGACATCTGCAAATTGCTCTTTGCTTAAGCCTGGAGTTAAATCTGGCAGTTTTGCTCTGTTTCGTACTTTGTTTACATACGCGTAAGCGGCAGCAGGACCGTTGATTTCATTTTCTGCTTCGGCATAATCTAGCAACACATCGGCATAACGAATGACATAAGAATTTGCCTGAGGTTTTTTTAGCGAAGCAGAACTTTCGGTTCTATCATAAAATTTCAGATTTCCTGGAGAGGCCGTTTTCCATCCTTTCGATCCGGGAAAGAAACCTTTATCAGCTGGAACAAATTCGATGGTTTGCAAAATATGACTTGAATTTCCTTTTTCAGTGACATTTACTTTTGTTAAAAAACTTCCTTCTTTTCTTGTATCGTCATTGTTATAAGAAAGATAATGCTGAATTGAAGGACCGAATCTGTGATACATATAACAGCCCAATGTCGTCTCAGTTATATTTACACCAAACATAACATGGTTATTGTTGTATTCATTTTCGACACCACCATACTGCATTTCAAAAACAGATTCTATTCCGTTTTTATTGTTGATATTCCACCAATACCATAAATCTTTAAAGTTGGCTTGTAAATCGTATTGACCAGACTGAATAACTTTTGTGGTGTACTCTTTAGACTTTTGAAAAAAGGTTTTGTCGCCCGTCATGCTTCCTCTTGTAAGGTACAAATCTCCAAGCAGGGCTTGCGCAGCTCCTTTTGAAGCTCTCCAAATGTTGTCGCTTTGATAATTAGATTTTTGAGGTAAATTTTCCTCAGCATATTCAAGATCAGCAATAATGTAAGCATAGGTTTCTTCTGTTGTTTTTCTTGGTATTGCCAAGTTTTTTAAACCTTCTGTAAAAGTTTCCGGAATTGGAACACCGCCGTACATGCGCACTAAATTGTAATACGTTGCCGCTCTCAGAAATCGTGCTTCGGCAAAATATCTCTTTTTAAGCGTTTCGTCCATTTCAACATCTTCCCCTCTGCCAATAACTAAATTTGCTCGGTTGATAATGTTGTAGGCATCATCCCAATTGGTAATCACCATTTTATCAGCATTATTCATGTCTGACCAAACGTTCCAAAGTTGGGCATCGTCTTTTGCGTAAGCAGGCGAACCAAATTCGGTTAACACTTCCAAGTACATAATATATTTGTAATTTCCATTAAAGCCATTTTGATAGCCATCGTAAACGCTTACCAAAGCAGTATTTAATTCATCTGCATTTTTATAGTAATTACTAGGCGATAGGAAAGTAAAAGGTTCTTCAGCCAAATCGGTGCACTGTGAAAAAAGCAATAATGCACAACCCGAAAAGATATATTTTAGAATTTTCATTTGTGTAGATTTTTAAATTAAAATTTCGCAGTAAAACCAATCAGCATTGTTTTTACATAAGGAGAAGTTACATTTCCGCTTTCTGGATTATATCCTCTGTGGTTTGCAATATTGATAAAGTTCTGTGCATTCACATACACGTTTAATTGTTTTACCCAATCAACACTTTTGATTACGTTAGATAAATTGTAAGCTAGTTTAATGTTTTTAACTACAAAATAATTCCAATCTCCGTTTGTACGATCAGACAGGTATACATCTTTAGCACCTGCTCTTGGGAAATTTCCAGACGGATTTGTCGGACTCCACATTCTATCATAAGCATATTGAGTCGGAATATAATTTCTGTTCTGAATCTGGTTTTCACCAAAAATCATATAATTGCTATCTTCATCAGAAGCTAGACCAGTTGCCCCTTGTCCGTAAATGTCTAACGTTAAATTCTTATAACTTAGATTAGTTGATATTCCGTAAAAGAAATCAGGAGAAGTTGTTCCGATATTTACGTAATCGTCATTATTAATGATTTTATCGTTGTTTTTGTCCACATACATTTCTTCTCCAAGCTGTGCTGTTGGACGTATTTGCTGATAAGCCGTCAGTTGTTCTTGAGTTTTAATAATACCAGCAGATTCTCTAGCCCAAACACTATTTACAGGCTGGCCAACAACTAGATATTTAGCAATTCCAGCAGAAGAACTTCCAACATTTATACGGCTTACGTCTCCGTAAAGGCTCACAATTTCGTTTTTGTTTTTAGAGAAATTACCGCTTATATCCCATTTAAAATTAGAGTCTATTACTTTTACTCTTGCCGTAACTTCAAAGCCAATATTTTTGACTTCGCCAATATTCTGAAGCATACTAGAATAACCAGAAGTGGTAGGAATAGGAACGTTGTATAAAAGATCTGAAGTTTGTCTCTGATAAAAATCTAAGTTCAAATCAAATCTTTTCCATAAGCTTAAATCGACTCCAGCATTGTACTGAATGTTGCGTTCCCATTTCAGATCAGGATTTCCAATTGTCTCCACAAATCCAAAAATCGGATTGTTATCGTACACATAATTTGCCTTAACAAGTTTAGACAAAGATTGATAATTACCAATTTCCTGATTACCCGTAACACCATAACTAGCTCTAAGTTTTAAAGCAGAAATTACGTTACTATCTTTAAGAAAGTTTTCTTTGTCAACATTCCAGCCGAGTCCCAAAGAAGGGAAAAATCCCCATTTGTTGTTGCTTCCAAAACGAGAAGATCCATCATAACGCCCAGTTAAGGTTATAAGATATTTTTCGTTGTAAGCATAAGAAGTTCTGGCTGTCCAGGAAATTAATTTGCTAGAATATTTGTTTGAAGAATTGGTAATACTTGCTCGATCTGCATATGTAATATCATTTGCTCCCGTTGCATCATTTTGAAAACCAGAGCCCTTAACTCCCAAATCTTCATAAACATATTCTTGCCATGAATAAACGGCTGTTGCGGTAAGACTGTGTTTATCTTTCCAAGTATTAGCATAACTTAAAATATTGTCGGTTAGCTGAGAACTTTGTCTTCTGTAATATTGTCCTCCAGTTCCTGTGTTTCCAGATCCAATTCCAGCTGTAGATTTTGAAGTGTAGTATTCATATTGTTTTTCATTAGAAATATCTACGCCATAATTGGTTTTGAAAGTCAAGTTTTTTGCAACTTTAAAATGGGCATACACATCGCCAAGAATACGATCTGTAGAAATTTCGTTTGTCATTTCTGATGCCTCCGAAACAGGATTCCAAGTTCCTTCAAAATAAGAGCTTACTGCAGGATCTTCTGTGGCATAATACCAGCTGCCATCAGGATTTTTTACAGGTATTGTTGGCCACCCATATCTGAAGATATCTCCAGTCGGATTGTTTCGAATGTCTCTTTGCGAACGGCCAACTTGTAAATGCGTTCCAACGGTAAGCCAAGGCTTGTATTCGTGATTTAAATTGGTTCTAAGAGTTAGTTTCTTAAAACCAGATGCTTCTACGATTCCATCTTGCGAAAAAATATTTCCAGAAAGCAGATAAGTTGTATTGTCTTTTCCTCCGCTAAAAGACAAAGAATAGTTTTGCATAAGCGCCATATTCTGGATAATTTCGTCTTGCCAGTCGGTGTTAATATTTGGGGCAGGATTGGTAGCAGAGTAAACAGGTTTTCCTGTAGAATACGTGTAGGCATCATTTATAAAATTGACAAAACTATCTCTGCTTAATGTTTTAGGAAGTCGGGTAGGAGTTGAGATTCCTTGAGTACCAACGATCTCTAAATTATTTTGCCCTTTTTTACCTCTTTTTGTAGTAATCAAGATAACACCGTTTGCTCCTCTGGATCCGTAAATTGCTGCTGAAGAAGCATCTTTAAGAATCTCCATAGACTCAATGTCGTTAGAACTAATGTCGTTTAAGTTACTATTTACAAGCGGAAAACCATCAACAACAATTAAAGGATCGTTACCTGCACTGACAGATCCGTTTCCGCGAATTCTTATTTTCGGAGAAGAACCTGGAGAAGAATCGTTGTTTAAAACAGCTACACCAGCAGCTCGTCCTTGAACAGCTTCTAATGGATTAGAACTGGTAACGGTATTAAGAACATCACCTTTAATTTGTGCGATCGAACCCGTTAAATCACTTTTTTTCATAGTTCCATAACCCACAACAACTACTTCTTTAAGCTCGGCAACTTCATCGCTTAATGTGATATCGATAATGGAAGATTGTTCAACCGTTTTTTCGATTGTTTTAGAACCAGTAGAACTAAAAATTAAAACGCTTCCTGTATTGGCGTTTATGGAATATTTTCCATCAAAGTCGGAAATGGTGTTGATTTGTGAGCCCTTTACGACAATATTCGCGCCGGGAATTGGAATTCCGTTGGAATCCGTGATTGATCCAGTTACCATTTTGTTTTGTGCCAGTGTGGTTAGATGCACAAAAATGGAAAAGATCAAAATTAACAAATGGCTAATTTTGTTTTTCATAAGAATAGATTTCGGTTAGTTAAAGTTGTTTAAACTTATTTATAACAGAAACCCTTAGTATCCTGTTCTATCCTGTTAGTTTTGAATTGAATAAGTTCTTTTTTACAAGAATCCTTGAGTCTTTTTTTCTTTGAAACGCTGATTTACTGCTTTTTAAGTTTAGTATTACTAATTTTATTTTTATCAAAAAAAATGTAAAATTTTAACAATAATAAAATTATTTAATAATCAAATATGGGTTGATTTTTTGTTATGATGTTTAAGAAATTATATAATTTATTGAAATATGTGTTGTATAAAAAACAAAAGTGGCAGAAGAATGCTCTGCCACTTTTAAGATTAAATGTATGTGAGATTGATATTTGTTAATCGTACTGTTCTAAGAGATATTTCATGACATCGGTTGTAGTAATAATTCCTTTCAATTCTCCATTGTCAACAACTGGAAGAGCATGAAAATCTTCTTTTACAAAAATCTCAGCCAAATCTCTTATTATGGTATCAGATGATACTGTTTTCGGTTTCGAAGTCATAACCTGAGAAATAGTTAACATTTCTAATATCGCTTCATCGGCATTTTCCTGACCTTCAAATAAAGCTCCAAAAGTTAATCGATTTATATCCGTTCGGCTAATAATTCCAACAACTTCTTTACCTTTTACAATCGGAATGTGACGTATTGCATGTGCTTTTAATTTTTCGACCACTTTTTTAAGATCATCTTTTTCGTTTGCAGTCACTACAGTTTTAGTCATAATATGACTAATTGGTTCTCTTTTTTTCATGATAGATTAGTTTTATATTTATATCAAATATGTAGAATAATTCCCTCAAAAGCTATGACCTTTATCAGCTTTTAAAACAATTAAAAGAGCATGTAATACGACTAAATTTTAGTATTTTTGCAGTATGGAAACAAATAGACAGAAAAAAATAGGCGGTGTTATTCAGAAAGATCTGGTTGACATTTTGCAAGGTGAAGTGAGAAAAAACGGAATTACAAATTTGGTAATTTCTGTATCCAAAGTGAGTGTAACTACAGATTTGTCTGTGGCGACAGTATATTTAAGTATTTTTCCACAAGAAAAAGCCAAAGAAACTTTAGAGGCAATTAAAACCAATACCACTTTAATCAAACATGATTTATCACAACGTGTACGTTTACAATTGCGCCGTGTTCCAAATTTAGTATTCTTCATAGACGATTCATTAGATTACATCGAGAAAATCGACAATGCACTTGCAGGAAAAGAAAACCCAATAGAAAACAGAGATCTTTTAGAAAAAAGAAGAAAGTCCTAATTTGAATTTCCCCTTATACATAGCCAAACGATATATTTTTAGCAGCAGTAAAAACAATGCTATCAATATTATTAACCGTATTGCCAGCATGGGAATCATTGTTGGTACTATGGCTTTGTTTGTGGTTTTATCTGTTTTTAGCGGACTTAAAGTTTTTAGTCTTTCGTTTACAAACGAAATTGATCCGGACTTAAAATTGACAAATACCTATGGAAAGTCTTTTTTACTTACTCCCGATCAGGAAAACGAAATTAAGAAAATCAATGGTGTTGCTTCTTATACCAAAATTATAGAAGAGCGTGTTTTGTTTTTATTTAAAGACAAACAACAAGTTACTTATCTAAAAGGAGTTGATAGTGTTTATCCAGTTGTTAACGATATTAAGAAAAAACTCTTTAATGGACAGTGGCTAAAACCAGACAGTTATCAGGTTGTAATTGGTTACGGATTAGCTCAAAATTTCTCCATGGGAATTCTTGATTTTGAAAACCCACTTCAGGTTTTTGCTCCTAAACCAGGAAAAGGCGCAATCGAAAATCCAGAAGAAGCGTTCACTAAAACCGATGTTTTGCCTGTTGGAATTTATTCGATCAGTGAAGATTTAGATTCAAAATATGTATTTGCAGATTTAGGATTGGCACAGGAATTACTCATGTACAAACCAAATCAGATTTCTGGAATTGAATTTAAATTAAAAGAAAATGCAGATGAAGGAGCAGTAAAGACTCAGCTCAAATCTATTTTTAAAAATAAAATCACTTTAAAAAATAGAGCACAGCTAAACGAGTCTTTGTATAGAATGCTAAATACCGAAAATATTGCAGTTTATCTGATTTTTACCTTAGTAATTATTGTGGCTCTTTTTAATTTGATTGGCGCATTGATTATGATGATTTTAGAAAAGAAAGGAAATCTTAAAACGCTGTTCAACTTAGGAACAGACATTACGGGACTTCGAAAAATATTTTTGCTTCAAGGTACTTTATTGAGTGTTTTTGGTGGTTTAATCGGACTTGCTTTAGGTATAGTCCTTGTCCTATTACAGCAGAAGTTTGAACTTATCATGATCACGCCAACTTTGGCTTACCCTGTTGTTTTTACAATAGAAAATGTTCTAATAGTAATGACGACCATTATTTCATTAGGGTTTGTTGCTTCATTAATTGCAAGCAGCCGAGTAAGTAAAAAATTACTGGATTAATTTCTTCTTTAGAAATATTACTTATATTTACTGCCTTGAAAATCTACAGCATATGATTGTTTCTGCCTAATCCTATTTTATTTTTTAGAATAATTAGGATACTTACGTTTACTTTTCCAGTTCAGATTGCAACTACATCTGAACCAATTTTATCATTTATCCTAAAATATCATGACAGAAACATCTATAAAGGAAAGTTTGATTTCCAAAATTTTTACCACACTAAAACAAGCCTTAAAAGGCGACGAATCTTTTGATTATACTTCTGGGAGTATCAAAAAAGCCGTAATTCTACTAGCCATTCCGATGGTTTTAGAAATGATGATGGAATCGGTTTTTGCCCTAGTCGATTTATATTTCGTCGGACATTTAGAGCATAGCAGTTTTGCCATCCAGACTGTTGGTTTGACCGAATCTGTATTGACAGTAATTTATTCTCTCGCCATCGGAATGAGTATGGCAGCAACAGCAGTTGTTGCACGAAGAATCGGAGAAAAAGATCCTGTCGCTGCAGCAAAAGCCGGAATGCAAGCCATTATAATTGCATTTGCAATCAATAGTATAATGAGCATTTTAGGAATTATATATGCCAAAGAGATTTTGATTTTAATGGGATCTTCTGTAGAATCTGCTGAACATGGTTTCCAATTTACTCAGATTATGATTGGCTCTAGTTTGTGCATTATGCTTTTGTTCTTAATAAACGGAATCTTTCGCGGAGCTGGAAATGCTGCCATTGCCATGAAAAGTCTTTGGATTGCGAACATTTGTAATATTATTTTATGTCCGATTTTAATTAATGGTTTAGGGCCAATTCCCGCTTTCGGACTAGTTGGTGCAGCTTTGGCAACCACTATCGGAAGAAGTATTGGGGTTTTATATCAGGTTTATCATTTGTTTTTTGGGAACGGCATTTTAAAAATTAAGATTCCTTATTTTGCTCCCGATTTTAAACAGATACGGGCTTTAGTAAAAATTGCAGCACCTGGAATTTTGCAATTTGTAATAGCATCTTGCAGCTGGATTTTCTTAGCACAATTAGTCGCGACGACGGGCGGTGATCACGGTTCTGCAGGTTATCAGACGGCTTTAAGAATTATGATGTTTTTCATACTTCCAGCTTGGGGATTGAGTAATGCCGCTGCGACTTTGGTAGGACAGAATTTAGGAGCCAAACAAATTGAGCGCGCAGAAAAATCGGTTTATACAACAGCCAGATATAATGTACTTTTCATGGCTTCGATTATGATTATTACTTTGGTTTTTGGAAAATATATAATATCATTTTTTACAAATGATGAAGCAGTAAAAACTATTGCAGTTGAAGCTTTACAGATTATGAGTATCGGTTTTATTTTCTACGGAATCGGAATGGTTTTAATCAATACTTTCAACGGAGCAGGAGATACTTGGACACCAACCGGAATTAACTTCTTTGGTTTTTGGTTGTTTCAAATTCCACTTGCTTTTGTTTTAGCCAAACATTTCAATATGGGACCAACTGGTGTTTTTATTGCGATTCCAGTTGCAGAAACCGCAATCACTTTAGCGGGAATATTTTTCTATAAAAGAGGAAGGTGGAAGAGAGTTCAAGTATAATAAAGAAAACGTCTTTCATAATTGAAGGCCTTTTTTCAATTAAAAGTTAAATATTCTACATAGCCAGTTTATAAATGTAAAATATTGTACATTTGAACGTACGTTTTAAAGTACCAATTTATGAAGGCAATTACGATATCAACATTAAGAAAGAATATTAAAAATTATTTTGATGAAGTTTCAGAATCATCAGAAATAATTGTTGTTCCGAGAAATTCGGAAGAAGATGCGGTTGTAATAATTTCTATGAAGGAATACAATTCAATATTAGAAACACAACATTTGTTATCAACTAAAGCAAATAGAAAAAGACTTTCAGAATCTATAGAACAAATGGAAAAAGGAAAACTTGTGGACTTTAACCCAGATGAAATTTAGATTGTATGGATATTTGTTTTACTAAAAATGGTTGGGAAGAGTTTGAATATTGGTTAGAAAACGATACAGATACCGCGATAAAAATAAAAGAATTAATAAAATCTATTCGGGAGAATCCTTTTAAAGGAATTGGAAAACCCGAGCCTTTAAGACATGATTTAAAAAGTTTTTGGTCTCGCCGAATTACAGGAGAGCATCGGCTGGTTTACAAAGTTTCAGGAACGAAAAGTGTTGATCAAAAATGTGTGATTTTACAATGTCGATTCCATTATGATGATTAAAAAGAAAGACCTTCAAATTTTTGAAGGTCTTTCTTTTTATAGTTCTTTATCAAAGATTATTTTAAACAAACTCATATCCAGCATAAACCTCTTCAATCTCTTTCATAATAGCGAATAAATCTTCAGGAGCATCAGTTGTTACTAACTTTTGTTTGAATTCTTTGAAGGAATGAATTCCTTTGAAATAGTTGGTGTAATGACGACGCATTTCTACAATTCCTAAACGCTCGCCTTTCCACTCCATAGACCATTTTAAGTGGTTTCTTGCAGCTTCAACACGATCAATAACCGTTGGAGCAGGCAAGTGCTCGCCAGTTTTGAAATAGTGTTTGATTTCGTTAAAAATCCACGGATAACCAATTGCAGCACGGCCAATCATGATTCCGTCAATTCCGTATTCATTTTTATATTTTAATGCTTTTTCAGGGCTGTCGATATCGCCATTTCCAAAAATAGGCATTGTAATTCTTGGATTGTTTTTAACACGCGCAATATGCGACCAGTCAGAATGACCTTTATACATTTGAGCACGAGTTCTTGCGTGGATTGTTAAAGCCTGAACACCAATATCCTGAAGCCTTTCTGCAACTTCATCAATATTGATTGAGCTTTCATCCCAGCCTAAACGCGTTTTTACCGTAACAGGCAAATCAGTTCCTTTGATAACTGCTTTCGTTAGACGCACCATCAAATCAACATCTTTTAAAACTCCTGCCCCAGCACCACGACAAACGACTTTCTTTACCGGACATCCAAAATTGATATCCACTAAATCTGGTTTTACAGTAGAAACAATTTTAGACGACATTTCCATCGCTTCTTCATCACCACCAAAAATCTGTATTCCAACAGGACGTTCGTAATCAAAAATATCCAGCTTCATGCGGCTTTTTATAGCGTCACGAATTAATCCTTCCGACGAAATAAATTCAGAGTACATCATGTCCGCTCCATGCGTTTTGCATAACCTGCGAAACGGCGGATCACTAACATCTTCCATCGGAGCTAGTAATAAAGGAAATTCAGGTAATTCTATGTTGCCAATCTTGACCATCTTCGTAATTTTTTGCAAAATTACAACATTTTAGTCGAATTGGCACAATTCGAGAGACAAAGGCTCAAAGTAACAAAGTGACAAAGGTTTTTTATAGTACTGATTAACAGCCTTTGAACCTTTGTTGCTTTGTTACTTTGCTCCTATATTAAGACCTATAGTCAAAAAATCGAATTGGTTTTCGGCTCATTGGATTAAAAACCAGCGGATTCAAAACTTCTTTTGAAGCAAATTCTATTTTTGGAGTCACTCTCAATTTGGCTCTAAAGTGATCTTTTATTTCTTGTAAAAATTCTGGGGTTTGATTTTTTACCGCGATTTTAATCAGGATTTCATCAGTACCTAAATCGTTTGTAGAGATTTCAATCAAATGATTTTCGATATTATCAAAACTGCTCAAAACATCGTTCATCGCTGGCGGATAAAGCGTTGTTCCTTTATACTTGATCATCTGCTTTTTACGGCCAACAACTGGACCAACACGTAAAGTATTTCTTCCGCAAGCGCAAGGTTCGTCGTGAAACTGAACCATGTCTCCCGTTTTAAAACGCAGTAAAGGCATCGCTTCAATTCCTAAAGTAGTGAAGGTTAGTTCGCCCGTTTCCCCGTTTTTTACTGGCTGATTATTTTCGTCTAAAACTTCAACAATGATCAATTCTGGGTGATGATGTCCGCCTTTTCCGTGTTCACATTCTGTAAAAGCGGTGCTCATTTCGGTAGAAGCATAAGTCGAAAACAATTTAATATCCCATTTATCTGTGATTTTTTTCGATAGAATATTCATTGAAAAATCCTGCTCTCTCAAAGATTCCCCAATACAGATGGCACCTTTTATGCTCGAATTGTTATAATCGATTCCGTGCATTTCAGCATATTCGATTAATTTTAAAAGGAAAGAAGGAACCGTAATCAAATAAGACGGATTGTATTTTAAAATAGAATCCCACTGCATTTCTGGAATTCCAGCGCCAACACGAATTACGCCAACTTTCAGTTTTCGAAGACCAAGAAAATAAGCCAAACCAGCCATAAATTTTCTATCAATTGTGGTCATTAACTGTACCACATCGCCTTCTGCAATTCCGGCACAAGCAAACGAAATCGCTTCATTATAAGCCAAACGATCTAAGTCAGAATCGGTTAGACCGAAAGTAACGGGATCGCCTAAAGTTCCTGAGGTCGAAGCGTAATCTATAATTTTATGTTGCGGAACGCACAAAAAATCATCATTATATTGCTGTAAATCTTCTTTGGTTGTAACAGGTAAATGTTGTAAATCTTCCAGTGTTTTTACTTTCGAAATATCAATATTCTGTCCTGCAAAAAGTCTTTTATAAAAAGGAGAATTCTCGCTGATATAAGCTAAAAGTTCGGCTAATTTTTTTTCTTGAAAAATTTTAATCTCTTCTAAAGAATCTTTTTCTATTGCTGGAATCATTGTAATTTTCTTTTGACTTTTTTTAAATATTTTTCAATCTCTTCTTTTTGGGGAACTGTAGTGATTTCATGACTTAAAGCCTTTTCAAAATTAAGCTTGGCCTGAAGAAATTCCTTTTTTTGGTAAAAGTACAATCCTACCTTATAATATACAACCCAATAATCAGGGTTTAATGCTTGATAATTCTGAAGAAACTCTGGAGAAACGTTTTTTTTCTTTTCTAAAATCGAATCTATTTTATGATCTTCAATTTTAAATTTTTTAAAGTTCTGAAAAGCGGTCGTTTCTAAGAAAGGATCTTTGGCAATATTGAGATTTTCTTTTTGAAAAGATTTTGCTGCATTATGGTTTTCACCAAAAATCAGATTTAAATCATAACAGACAAATTCACCCAATTGAAACGGATTTGCCGAAACCCAAACTAATTTTTCTTTTGGTTTAAAGATAATTCCGTGATGTGCCAAAAGTTGATTCAAGGCTTTTTCATTTCCATATCCCAAAGAAATATTTTTTAAGCCATCTTTGTCTCGAAGAATTTTTGAAGCAATTTCAGGATTTACTTTCGGATTTTCAGACAGCAATTCCTGCATTTTTTCATAACGGTATTCAGAATGGCTGTTGGCAATTTGTTCCAGATTTCGTTTATCTGCTGCAAAAGCTTCACCTTGAAAATGATTCGAACAAATTAATTGATCGCTGTTTGGAACATCATAAATGTCCATTTTATTTGGAGAAACTTCAATTAAAATGGATTTGTTATCACTAGCGCTTCCAACCATAATGGATTCAGAAACAAAGACTTTTCTTTTTTTTGCAATGGCAATGGCTTCGTCCAGATTTTTCGCATGTTGCAAAATTTCTCGGGTCAAGATCGAAATCGGAGTTTTCGCGCTAAGCGGAATTTTAGATTTAGAAGCATTTATCGTTACAGTCAATCCTTCATAATTCATTCCAGAAACAGCGCCAATCATTCCGGGCCATGTTACCATCATAAACGGATATCCTTCTTTTGGTTTTATAAAGGCCGCGATTTTATTTTCCGCGAAAGCATCATTCACATAAAAATCAAAATTTCGAGCCAGAATTAAATTTCCATCTTCCGATTTTTCGTTCCAAGCCGCAAAAGAAGAACAGCCCACTAATGCCAAATCTTGTAACGCGTGTCCAATATCATGAGCGGCATGTAAGTACAAACCGCGCTGATATTGCGGTGCAATATTGTCAAACTCGTTTGATGTATATTGCGAAACGCCATAAATTTCGGTTTGATATTCGTCAGGAACATTTAGATACAATTTACGATTGTACCATTTTAAAAACTGACGGAGCATTTTCTGCTGGAATTTTGACGGAATTAAATCGGTTATTTTTGAGAAAAAAATGCGCTGTTGTTTGTGCAAAAGAGAATCAGTCAATGCGCCAGTCGAAAGTCCAATTTCGAGCGGATCACCTTCTACGTATAATTCCCAAAGACCTTGTTTGTTTTTTAAAAGTGAATTTTTTCCAGAGAGAAAAATACTGTCTGATATTTTTTCGACAATAGGTTTTGTCGAATTAAAAGCAGTGATATCTGGTATATGTTTTTTTGATTTTGAAGTACCGCAGGAAGTCATCAAGCTTAAAAAACCGATAAGAAAGAAATAAAAAATTCGGCTTTTCATGATGCAATTATTCAGATGCTTTTTTAATTTTTTCCAGCAGATATTCTTTTCCTACAATTTCAGAGCAGGTTATGACCGCTCCAACCGTAACTCCCAAGACACCGTGCATGTTAATACTTTGGCCTGTAAGATAAAGATTTTCTACCTTAGTTTTAGTTGGAATCATAGTTTTCATCGGATTATTTGAATCTTTAACATATCCGTACATATTTCCGCCGTCTCCGCCAATATAATCGCGATAGGAAAGTGGAGTAGAAGTATGAACCGATTTAATGCATTCTTTTATTCCAGGAAATTTTTTCCCGATTTCTTCTAAAAACTTTGCAGCTTTTTTGGTTTTGAATTCCTCATAACTTTCTCCTCGGTCGTTTTCTTCAAAAGTAGTATTGAAAGTGTTTTCCCAAGCTTTGACATCATCATATTTCATATAAGTCAAAAACGTCATTCCATCTGCCCATTCTTCGTCTTTTTTCGACGGATTCATAGAAGCCATAAAAGTTTTTGGCCACGAATTTTCATCATAATCATAAGCGGTCCAGACATCATTAGCACTTTTAAAATGGTAATAATTATGATTGATGTATTTAAAAGTTTTAGGTTTAAAAACAATGTATAAACTGAAAGCAGAAAGTACGCTTTCCAGATTTTGAATTCTATTGAAAAACGGTTTTCTAAAGTTTTCCTGACCAGCCATTTTCAAAGTCGTTTTAGGTTCGATGTTCGAAATAAAATACGATCCAGAAACTTCGGTTCCGTCTTTCATTTGTACCGAATTTACCTTTTGGTTTTCGACTTCGATTTTTGTGACTTCTTTGTGTTTGAAAAACTCACCACCATATTTTTTTAATTGTTTCAGCAATTGTTTGGTAATCTGACTTCCGCCATTTACACATCGCCACGAACTTTCGATATACGAATTGACTACAAGCGCATGAACGTAAAAAGGCGATTTATCAGGAATTCCGGCGTAGAGAAAATTAGATCCAGCCAAAACAGCTTTCAGCTTTTCATTTTGAGTAAAAGAATCAATCGTTTCTTTTGCGTTAAGCGCTAAAATTTCATCATCATATTTTCCTTCCGATTCTAGATTGTAAAGCGGAAATGCTTTGCAGACCGTTTTTATTTTCTGGCAATATTGTTCGAGATTTTCTTTTTCTTCAGGAAAGTATTTTGTCAGTTGCTGAATGAAATTTTCGAAACCCTGAGCATGCGGATATTCAGTTTGATCGTCATCAAAAGAAATAATATCAAAACCATTTTCGTCCAGTTTTTTTAGATTCAAATGATCCATTATTCCAATATATTTGAAATATTGATGAAGATTCTGGCCTTCGCCTAAACCTCCGATATAATGAATTCCCGTATCAAAAATGGTTTTATCTCTTACGAAAGTCTGAAGATTTCCACCATATTGATTGTTTTTTTCGAGTACACAAACGCTGTAGCCTTCTTTCGCCAGAATTACCGCAGAAACCAATCCGCCTAAACCGCTGCCAATTATGACTACATCGTACTGTTTTTTCATTCTTTTTTCTTTAAAACTAGCAAAGCATTTTCTTCAGAAGCAATTTCAAAATTCTCAAACTGATTTTTCAAACGAGAACAATTGACTAAAATTATAATAGAAACATTAGAAATTACTTTTTCGATTTCTACGTTATAACTTTCATCAGAAATTAAGAGTACATCAAAATGACCTTCAAGTGCGGATTCTAATTTGTCGAGATAAACTATTTTTCTCTTTGTAACGATATAATTCGTTTTGGCAACCAGCAATTTTTCTTCATCATTTATAAAAGAAACTATTTTTCGCTGTGGTTCCTGCAAAGCGAGCAAAATATCCAACTGACCGTAATCATTTCCTAAATGAAGGATTTTTGCTTTTGGTGTAATGTGTTTGTTTAAATTATAATAAACTTCCAGATTCTGTTTCAAATCTTTTTTTACGCTATTTCCAACCTCGATTTCTTTATAGTCGTAACTGTTGATTAGCATTGTTTTGAAATAATCCGGACCTTCAAGTTCTTGTCTTATTTTGCGATATTCTGCTTTAAAGAAAGTACTTATTTGTTTGGTTCTTTCGGTATAATTAGTTCCAAAAGAAAGATCATCTGGAGCAATTCTTTCTAAAATAGTAACGGTCAATTTTCCGTGGTGAATGACAAAATCGCCTTTTGGAATTAACTCCGAAGCACCATGAATAACCACCGGAATAATATCAATTTTAAATTCCTCAGCAAGGAAAAAAGCACCTTTGTGGAATCGTTTCACCACATTGCTTTCTGAACGCGTTCCTTCTGGAAAAACCATTAAAGAATAACCTTGTTCTACTTTTTTGCGTAAATGTTCAACTCCACCTTCCAAACCTTCAGAAACTGGGTAAAAACCAGCTTTTCTCACAACACCGCCAAAAATAGGAGAATTGTAAACCCAGTCGCTTACCAAGAAAATGATTTTTGGACTCAGCATTCCGATTGTTAGAATGTCTATAAATGAAGAATGATTGGCAATAATTACTGCGGGTTTTTCAAAAGTTTCATTAAAATTATTAATGACTTTTTTGCGTATAAATGGATTGGAATACAATACCGATTTCATGAATTTTGAAATCACATATCGGAAAGCTTTCATTTTTGTTTTTTTGCTGAAAGGCAAAATCGGCATGATAGTAAAACTGAAAATCGACATTACGATACCGCCCAAACCATAATAAGCAAACGAAATTACACCATGAACAAAAGTTCGCAATTGAAAAGGCGGATTTCCTTTTTTAGGACGATTTGATAAAAACAGTTTGAATAAAATCGGATAGAAAATGAAAGTAATGATCAACGCGGCAAAAACTCCAATTAGCGAAACCAATGAAATTGAAGTAAGTGCTGGATGTTTGGCAAAAATCATTGCACCAATTCCTAAAATTGTTGTGATAACTGCCAGAATAATTGAGGTTCTGTAAATTGCAATTTCGTTGACACCATTAGTGTATTCTTTTTGCAATGCGCTGGTCATGAAAATACTAAAATCGACTCCGTGACCAAAAATCAAAGTGCAGACAATCATACTGAAAATATTCATTTGAATGCCAAAAATGCCCATAATTCCTGCGGTTACAATTCCCGTCAAAGCAATTGGAATACAGCTGATGATCACCAATTCGATTCTTCGGAAAAAGAAAAACAAAATTAAAATTACGGCTACAAAAGAATAATTTACAAGCGAATTAAAATCGGTTTTTAAGGTGCTGAAAAACGTTTCGTTCATCTGCTGGCGATCGATTGCAATTACGTTTTCTTTTGCTGAAGCCGATTTTACAAACGTATCGCGTTGTTCTGGCGATACTTTTACTAAAGTTGAAATGGTATAAAAACCATTTTTTTCAGTTATAAATTCTTGTAGTTGAAGTGCTTTAATTTGAAGATAATCATTGGCAGAAATCGGTTTGAAATCAAAATCTAAATGGTCAAAAAATAAATTATAAGTTGAAGGTTTAAAACCAAGTTTAGCGCTTTCTGAAATTAATTCAGATTTTATAAATTGTTTTTTCTGCGAAGTCCAAAACGAATTCCATTTTTCAATTTTTTCGATTTGAGCTTGTTGCGAAAGTACAATTCCACCAACAGAGCTGAAATTTAAAATTTTATCCTGATTTTTTGTTACAAATAAATTATCAAAAAGTTGGCTATTATGCTGTAAAGCTTCTTCCATTGTTTTTCCGTACGAAGCGACATAAATCGTTTTGGAAGTTAAACTCGTGCTTTCCTCCAACTGTTTTTCGGCTGCTTTAATTTCTTTCGGAATAAAATTCAGCTGTGATAAATCGTTATTGAAACCCACATCATTATAAGTAAAACAGCAAATAATGGTAATGATAACACAAAGTCCAATTAAGATTTTATTGTTGTGAAAAGAAAAATGAGCCATTTTATCGATCACATTCTTTTTATGATCTGCAGGATTTTCTTTTGGTTTATATAAATGAGGAATAATCAACAGAGAGAAAATAGCCGAAGCCATAACGATAACAGCAGCAAAAATTCCGAGATCGTTTAAGGCATCCGATTTTACAAAAAGCAGACATAAAAACGCAACCGCAGTTGTAGAACTGCTCATAATAACAGGCATTGTAATGTCTTTGTACAATGTTTTTACATCGCTATTATGTTTGTAATGCGTAAGAATATGAATAGAATAATCAATCGTAATTCCCAATAAAATAGAACCAATTCCCAAAGAAATTGCAGAAATCTGTTCTCTCACAAAGTATAAAAATGCCACAGCAAATAGACCGCCAAAAACGGTTGGCAGAAAAATAATCAGCGGAATTAATACTTTTCTATAAAATAAAATCAGAATTAGCATTAAGGTAAACATCGCGATTGATGTTGTCAAAATAATATCTCCTTTAATCTGATTGGCATTGGCAACTGCTATTAAAGCAGAACCAAAATAACTGATAGAGGTTTTTCCTTTAAATTGTGTATTTAGATTTTCCTGAATTGATTTCAGTTTTTCAGCAAAAATGGTATTCTTTTCTGTTTCGCTTGACGGAATATTGGATGTGATAAAAAGCAGTAATTTCTTTTTATCTTTTGTCATTACAAAGCCATTTTCGAGCGTAAAATCGTCGCCAATATTTAATTGCTGTAACTTTTTTAAAGCGATAAAAGAAATCCCAAACGGATCTTGCAGAATAAAATCTTTGGTTATAAATCCAGACGGAGAAATAATCGATTTGTAATTTCCTTGAACGGTTGCCGCAATACTATCTTTTTGGAGTTTCTTTTCAATAGCTGCATAATCTTTATCATCAAGAAAAAGAGGCAAATTATTGTAAACAAAATTTATAGTTTCCTGAATGTTTTCTTCGTCAATTTTTCCTTGAATTCCGGTTATGTATGGTTTGCAGGATTTAGAAACGCTGTCTGAAAATACAGTTGCCATTTCTTTCAAATCCTCAGCAGAACCATTTTTATCCAAGCTAAAAATTACGGTTGTTTTATCTGCAAAATTTAATTGTTTTAAGACTTTGGCAGTAACATCGGTTTTGTCGTTGGTTGGGATAAGTTTGGTTATATCTTCTTCAAACTTTAGTCTTGAAGCAAAAAATCCAAAAACCAAAAGCATCATAACAGCCAATAGAACCGAAAGAGACTTTCTTCGGTTTACAAATAAATGAATGGCGTAGAAGTATTGATGCATGGTAATTTTATTTTTTGACACTGATAAAAAGATTAGCTTTAGTTTGTCACCCTGAGCGAAGTCGAAGGGCGCTCCAATTGGACGTGGGCTTCGACTTCGCTCAGCCTGACAAACTAGATGTAATAATCATTTTAATCCTTGTAATCTGTGGCAAACTTAACTTAAATATTCGGTTTGTTTTTAGAACTAAAAGCCGTTAAAAGCAAATAACTTATAAGACCAACTGATAGCGCTGAAACGGTTGCTAAAATAAGACTTCCTACGATATATTGCGTAGCATTTTTTTGAATATCGTCGAGCGTAATCGAACTATCTAAAACCAGCGGTGTATCGCTCGTCACGAAAACACTTCCAACTTGGAGCGAAGCAAAAATAATAAACGGAATAAAAGGAGGAAAACTTACATTTGAAGTAAGGTAAGCAATGACTTTATTGAGCCTGAACAAAGCAGCAAAAGTAAAAAGCAGAATAGTTTGAAATCCCCAAAAAGGTGAAAGTCCGATAAAAATACCTAGAGCAATGGCGGCCGACTTTTTAAAATTAGAATCGTTGCTTTCTAAAATATCTTCTAGAAAGAATTTTTTAAAACCTTTTTTTTTTGCTCTTCTAAAAAAATCTCTCGGCTTTATGTACAGCAAAGCATTAGTAACCAAAACGGTATTTAAAATACTAATTCGGGTAAAATCTTGAAACGGACGAAAATGTGAAACTCTTTCTGCAGGATCGTATAAAACCTGAATCGGAATATTTTTTACTGTAATTCCTTTCCAAGCTGCGCGAACAATAACTTCAATTTCAAATTCGAATTTATTGGTGTAAAAACGTTTTGGTAGTAATCGAAGCGGATATAGTCTAAATCCAGATTGTGTGTCGTCTAGTTTAATTCCAGTTTCAAACTTGAACCAAAAATTAGAAAACTTGTTACCAAAACTGCTTTTCTTCGGAACATTTTCCTGAGTCATATTGCGGCTTCCAATCAAGAGAGCGTTTGGCTCATCTTGAATTGCTTCCAAGAAAACAGGAATATCTGCTGCAAAATGCTGTCCGTCAGAATCGATTGTGATGGCATATTCAAAATTCAATTCCAATGCTTTTCTAAATCCGTTTCTTAGTGCTCTTCCTTTTCCTAAATTTTTAGGATGATGAATTTGAGTCAGTTGCGAATATGATTTTAGAATTTCGGCAGTTGAATCGGTAGAACCGTCATTGACAATAATGACATTTGTGGTGAAATCTAAAATAGAATCCAATACTTTTTTCAGCGTTTTTTGATTATTGTACGTAGGCACAATAACGCAAAAGTTAGTCGAACTAAGTAATTCTTGCTGTGATTTCATGGAGAGTTTTTTGAGCTTACTTTACAAATTGCTTCTCTTTTTCGGAGAAACTTTTAGATTGTAAAACAAAGTCTTTAAGATAATCTTTCAAAGCCGCACCTTGTGATGCATAATATGTGGTTATGAATTTTTTATCTTCTTTAATGTTTTTCTTGTAGCCTGTAATACCAGGAACATTTTCCTGAATACTCAATCGAATCATTCGCATTTCGATATTGCTTGGATCACTTTTTATTGTTGCTTCAAGCAATTTTGCACCTTCTTTAAAACGTTCCATTTTCTGGCTTAATTTTTTTTCAAATTTAGAATCCAATAAAATAGAAGCCGCTTTATAAGCCACTAAAATTTTATCATCATTGCTTGAAACACCCGCAAGTTTGTCTACAAACTCTTTGGCGTTGGTTTCTGATTTTGCCACATCAGAATACATTTTGCGTATCGAAGCCAAATCTGGCGTTCCAGCAAAACCTATCCATAAAAATAAGGTCAGTAATAGTTTCATAATTATATTTTTTTGTACACATTACTCAATTTAAGAGCAGTTGTGTCGTTAAAGTAAGTCGTGTTTTTCACTTTTACTAAACCGTCTTCGGTAGTTGTAATGTCCAATTCCAATCGTAATTCTGGAGTAGCCTCAGGATTAATCAGTGCCATGAATTTTACATTTGCCAAAGATTGGATCATCAGCGAACTTTTGGTAATAGATTCTGTAAGTTCTTTGATAATCTGAATCATACAAACACCAGGCATGATTGGATTTCCAGGGAAATGTCCTTTAAAAACCTCGTGTTTTTCGTTGACTAAAATAGTAACAGTATATTTTGAATCAGATACTTTTTCATCTGATAGTATTTTATAAAAATCTTGTAAAATCATATTTTTTTATTTTCCAAATGAATAGGAAACCCCTAACTGAAAATTAATATTTGTGTTATAATCTCCAAATAAATAATGGTTATTGGAGTCATTTTGATAATAATCGCTGCTTAAAACATCAAGCAGTCCTTTTTTAAATCGAGCTTCAAATGTCAAACCTGAAGGTAGGGCATAAGCGACTCCTAAAACCAAACCAAGATCATTTTGTGCTTTTCTAACCGCAAGATTATCATTCAATAAAATATCTAATGTTGGCCCTGCTTGAAACTGAATTCCTTGTGGCAACGTAAACTTATTTATCATAGAAAGAGACAAATAGTTGATGTCCAGATCTAAATGTTCTACTTTATTGGTCTGTGTATTTTCATCAAAATAATTTCGCGCAACATTATTAGAACCTTGTCTGCTGTAATTAATTTCAGGCTGAAGGGAATAAATTCTTGTTATCTTAATTTCTGTAAAACCACCAGCATAAAAATCAGTTTTATAATCGGCGTGCATTTCAGAAATAGTCGAAAAACTAAAACCAGCTCTTAAACCTGGTTTAACTGATACTTGCGCTTGTATATTTAAAAGCGAGAAAAAAACAGCAATAAAGAAGAATATTCTTTTATTCATTTTTATTTTGTTTTAAACGTATAACTAATTCCGATTTGGAAAACTTGATTTAAGATTACATCATTATAGTAATATCCATTATTGTCATAATCATATCCGTTATAACCATAAATATCAATTAATCCTTGTTTAAGTCGAGCTTCAAAAGTTAAACCATTTGGTAAAGTATAACCAAGACCTCCAACAAATGCAAGATCAAAATCTTCGGGGTTAGTATTTATATAATTATCACTAACTTTTAAATCTAAAGAAGGGCCTGCTAATAAATGAAAACCTCCACCTCCAAAGTTAAATTTTGCAACCGCTCCCAGTGTTATATAATTCAACTCATACTTTTCAGAATAATAACGGCCGTTTTCAAAATATCTTCCTTCATCACCTTGTCTGGAATAATTTATCTCTGGTTGAACCGAGAAAAATTTATTGAATTTAATATTTACCAATCCACCAACATAGAAATCAGTTTTAGAGCTATTATCATCAATATTCGTTAATGTTGATACATTCAAACCACCTCTTAGTCCTGGACTAACTTTTATTTGAGCTTCTGCTTGGATTCCGATTAATAAAACAAATGCAATTAAAACAAATTTTCTCATTTTGGGTTTGGTTTAAGTTTAGGATTAGTTTAAGTTTTTATTCTGATTTGAAATAATTCAGTTCAATTTTCAATTTAATATTCTGATGGATTATCTGAATCCTTTCGGCAAAAATATTGTTTTCTGAACTGAAAAGCAGTGTAAATTTTTCTTTTGTTTGAGAAGCATGGACGATCTTTTCTAATTTCTGATCTTTTTTGGAGATAAAAATGTAATTGTCGCGTTTGCCATCTGCCGATTTGTAAATGTCATCCGATTCGTTTTCGAATTGTTCCTGAATCGAATATTCTTTCTTTAAAAGCAATCGGAAATCTTCTTTTAAAGTATTGATCAATATTTTTCGATCCAATTCAGACACAATCGAATTGACTTTAAAATCGGTTTCTGAAATTTCGAAATCCATTAATTTGTTTCCGAATTCGGTTGTAAAAACAATTCGGTGTGTGGTGTCATTTATTTTCTTGGCAATAAAAATTCCAGACAATTCATTTCCGTAAACACTAATGTTGGTTTTATAAACATAATCGGTTTTTGAGTCTGAAAAATACGGAACTGTATAAGACGTTTTGTCTAATTTTTTGGACGTATAATTTTTTGTGACCGAGCCACAAGAAATTAAAACAATTGCCAGAAAGCAATTAATTAGTAAAAACTGAATCGTCGATTTTTGCATTGATCACTTTATTTTTAAGTACAATTCGGGTATAATCTTCAGATGATTCTAACAATTTTACCTGAACAACAGTCGCTTCCTCTTTGTCAAAAGTCAGTTCAATTTGTTTGATGTATTTTTTAAGCGTCGCATCTTTCGGAATAAATTTCGCCAGATTCTGACCTTTCAATTTAAAATACGAAATCGTAAATTCTTTATCGTCAAACATATTGCCGCTCACACTTCCCACGATCAATTTATTAATTCGGGCAAAGATTTTACTGTTTCCAATATCAACCGCACTTTTCTTTCCTTCATCGTTAATCAGGATTTTTCCGTTTTTGAAAGTGATGCTATAGTTGTATGGTTTTTTATATTGCCATTGAAGTAAAGCAGGTTCTTTAAAAACCATTTTTCCTGAAGTTTCAATGTCTTTTGATAAAAAATCTAAATGTTTATACTGAACAAAATCAGTCGTCAACGTCTTGATTTTTTTGGCCACCACATTTACATCTTGTTTAAAAGAAGCAATTTCGGCATCGGTCATTTTTTGTTCCTGTGCGAACAAATTGCCTGAAATAAATAGAATGAGTAGTGCTATTTTAGTTTTCATATTTTTTCAAAAATGTGCTTTAATTTTTTTGCCACAGATTTCACAGATTAAAAGGATTAGAAAAATTCGTTTTATCTGCGTCTTCGCGCAAGCGAATCTGTTTTATCCGCGTTCAATTTCATAAGCATTAAGCTTCAGTAATTCTTCAACAGAAATCACTTGATAATTATTTTGCTGTAAAAATTGCAAAAACTGTTCCAGTACCAAAACCGAATGTTCTGCTGTATCATGCAAAAGTACAATTCCGCCGGGAGATATATGCTTAATTAACCGATTGAAAATTAATTCCTGATTTTGGGTTCCTCCGTCAAGCGAACGAATATTCCAGCCAATTGTTTTATGTCCGGTTACTTTTAAAGCTCTTCTAATCGAAGGTGTCGTAATTCCATAGGGCGGACGAAAAAAGTTGATTTTTCTAGAAGTGAATTTTTCCAGAAGCGCGTCTGTTTTCTGAAGTTCTTCGGTTATTTTTTTAGCATTATAAAAATCAAAAAACTTAGAATGTGAATAAGAATGATTTCCAACTAAATGACCATCGTCAATTACTTTCTGGAGAATTTCAGGATGCGTTTCGATGTTTTTTCCAATGCAGAAAAAAGTGGCTTTAGCATTGTATTTTTTCAAAAGTTCCAAAACTTCCAAAGTGTAAATACTTGGACCATCATCAAAAGTGAGTGCAATTTTTTTTTCGGTTTCTAACGGATTACTGCAATAAGCTTTTACATGATAATTGGAAGAAATTCGGGCTGATCCAAAAGCATTTATTCCGATCCAAATGAGAATTATAACAATAAACCACAGAAAATGAATTGCGTTATACAGATTCAGAAGAAACAATAAAAGCAATAAAAAGATAAAAAACAGCGATATGTTTTTGTGCGTTATCATTTTGACAGCAGCGTAAAACTATGGTTTTTTCCGTTTAATTGATTGTATAATAAAATCGTTTTGTATTCTGATTTTTCAACAGCATTTACTTTTACGATTTCAGGAATTTCTTGAGTTTTCAAAATTTTAGCAGCCATCCAAAAAGCAAAAGCCGAAGCCGTATCGTATTCTCCACTCAAATGTTTGTAATATAAAACAGGAGTTTGCGCAAACGAATTTTCGGCAAGATTTCTATAATAATTCTCAAAATCGACATTTCCGTCAAAACCTAAAACAAGCGCGTCAACATCTGAGATTTCTAAATGATTTGATTTTAAGAAAGAAATAATTGCTGCTTCAACTTCATTTTCTTCCAGCGTATTTACAATAGAAACATCTAGAAGTTCGGCATAAGTGTTTTCTTTTCTTTCGTGTTCTAAAACAAAAAAATTGGCGCCTTCACCATATACAGCACCGCTCGTTGTAGAATTTAAAACATCGTACGGAGCAGAATTGTCTGCTTTAATGCGACCGTTTAGTTTAAAAAGCGAAGTCGTATAATCTCCATTTTCATCAACACCGCCTACTAAAATCGAGTTAGCTTCAGCTTCTTCAATTTGCATTTTAGCATCAATAAGAGCCGATTCAAAAGAAACAGCGCCATTAACATAGGTAAAATTATAACCTTTACATTGCTGTAAAAGTGCAATCTGCGCTCCAACTGTATTGTGAGTAGACTGAATGAAAGAAGTCGGAGTTAAAAACTCTTCGTTATTATCTAAAATACTTTTCAGGAATTTTTCAGAATCTTCGATACAACCTAAACCAGTTCCTGTGATAATGGCATCGACATTTTCAATATTAGCATCTTTCATAGCCAAAGCTGAAGCTACGATTCCGTTTTTTACGCCTTTTGCCATGCGTCGGCTGGCAGCTGGCGAAATATATTCTTTGTATGCTGGCGGAATAATTGCCAGTACATTTTCTTCATGATTTACAACAGCTTCTTCCAAAAAAACAGTATCAAATGTTTTTTGAGTCGAAATACAACCTACTCCATTTATATATGTCTTCGTCATTAGCTTTTTGAAAATATAAGGGTTGAACAATTTCCTCCAAAACCAAAAGAGTTAGATAAAACGTGCTCTATGTTTTTATTTTTTAAAGTTGTCTGCGGTTTCAAATCAAATTCTTCCATCGGAACTTCAAAATTCAAATTGGGGTAAACCACATTATTCTGAATTGCCAAAACACTGTAAACGGCTTCAATCGCAGCCGCGGCCGCTAAAGTATGTCCTGTAAAAGGTTTTGTAGAACTGAAATCTGGAACTTTTTCGTTTTCATAAATTCGGAGCAAAGCTCTTCCTTCAGATAAATCGTTGTTTGGAGTTGCAGTTCCGTGCACATTGATGTAATCAATTTCAGAAGGTTTTAAACCCGAAACGTCAAACGCTTTCTTCATGGCCAAATAAGCGCCGTCTCCATTTTCTGAAGAAGCAGTTTGGTGAAAGGCGTCGTTGGCATTTCCGTAACCCGAAACTCTTGCCAGCACTTTTTTGTTTTGCTTTTCTACAATTTCATCTGATTCTAAAACTAAAAAAGCGGCAGCTTCTCCCAGATTCAATCCTTTTCTGGTGTTGTCAAAAGGTTTGTTGTAATCGTCAGATAAAATCATAAGAGTCTTAAATCCGTTTATGGTGAATTTTGCCAAAGCATCGGCTCCGCCTACAATTACGCGATCCAGTTTTCCCGTTTTGATTAATCTTGCGCCCAACATAATCGAATTGGCGGCAGATGAACAAGCCGTAGAAATAGTTGTCACCATTCCTTTTAAACCTAATTCTTCAGCAATTTTTTCGGCGACATCGCCACCATCGTGGCAAGTAATGTACTTGATCAATTCTGGTTTTTCGAAATAATCGTAATAATGTCTTTCCGTCATGTCCATTCCGCCAACGCTGGTAGCCGAAATAAGTCCCGTTCTAAATTCATTTATATCGGTAATGCCAGCATTTTCAACAGCTTGTTTTGCTGCCAAAGTGCCAATCATAGCGGTTCTAGAGAAATTATTATTCTCCTTTAATTTCAGTTCATCAACAAGATCTTCATTGGTTTTTTTGATCTCACCAACTTTGATAACATCTGCGTGAACAGTCGAAATATTTTGAATACGAGAAATGCCGATTTTGTTTTCGGTCAGCGAAATATAATTTTCCTCAACCGAATTACCAATCGCAGAGATAATTCCCATTCCCGTTATTGCAACACCTTTCATTTTTAGACTTCTTAGATTGTTAGAATTTTAGACTTCTTAGATTTTTTTAGACTGGCTTAGATTTTTAGACTTTTTAGATTTTTGAAAAGCATTGTCTAAGAAGTCTAAAAATCTAAGTCAGTCTAAGAAGTCTTACTTCGTTCTGTTAGCGCTGATATACGCCGCCATAGTTTCGATAGACTGGAAAATAGATTTTCCTTCTTTCGGATCTACTAATTTAATTCCGTAATCTTTAT
This sequence comes from Flavobacterium tyrosinilyticum, assembly GCF_023656565.1. GTDB lineage: Bacteria > Bacteroidota > Bacteroidia > Flavobacteriales > Flavobacteriaceae > Flavobacterium > Flavobacterium tyrosinilyticum. The sequence continues at coordinate 1,096,765 of NZ_JAMOKG010000001.1, read as the reverse complement.
CTAAAATCACGATCAATTCAAGTGCATCAATCGAGTCTAAACCTAAACCGTCTCCAAACAAAGGATCGTTATCAGCAATATCTTCTACTGCAATATCTTCAAGGTTTAAAGTTGTTATGATTTTATTTTTTAATTCTTCTTTTAATGCTTCCATGATTATTTATTGTATAATGTATTGATAGTCTCGTTTGTATATTTTGCATTTTCTTCTGTACTAATTGTACATAAAAAAGCTTTATAATTGTCGTTAAAATATTCTACCCAACCGCACAAAACCACATCTGCTTTATTCGTATTCAGAAGAATATTTGAATAATTAGACATAAATTCGGTGTTAAAGGCATCAAATATAAAGAAAGAATTTTCACTTTTCAGCTGATGACGGATACTTATTTCGCCCAAACAAATATTTGGCAGCGTATAAACAAAGACCGCCGGACTCGGATAATAGTTTTCTTTGTCTGAAATAGATTCCTGATATTTTACATCGGTATCCAAACTCGACGATTTATTAGCCAAAACTAAAGCAATATTATTTTCTTGTTCCGTTGAGGTTATCGGACTCAAAAGCAATTCTGATCCTAAAAAAGCGAGTTTGCTCAAAGCATCCATTTTGAAAAACTTTGGATATTGCATTTCAAAATTTCGATACGCTTGTTTCGAGAAATCAGCAAAATCTGTTGGTTCAATTTTGAATACAGAATTTCCGTTCAAAACAATTTCGTTGTTTTGGATGGTGATGTAGGATTGTATGTAGGTTTTGTTTTGAGTCATTTTTTAATAACGGATTCAAGTTATGAATCCCAAAGATGAATAATTTTATTTACTTTCCATTTCCCTGCCTTGTTTTCAACTAAAACAAGAAAACCTCTTCCGCATTTTCCACCACCACATGAAGCACCAGCTGATAAAATTCCTGATTTTTTTGTTTTGTCAAATTGAATTCTAGATATAAAAATAGTTCCAACAGGTATCAAAGAATTACTTTTATCATTTAAGTTCCATTCTTTTTCATGAAGATATTTGGAAGTATTTTCAAAACGAAACTTTTTATTATTCTTAAAAGGTTTTAAATCAAATTTAAATTCTTCGCCTTCTTTTAAAGTGTCATACGCAAAGTTTGAAAGAACAACTTCTTTAGAAATCATTTCTGTTTCAAAAGAACTAATTTTTCCAACTTGGTCATAGACACCTAATAAGATTCTTTTTTTAATGTTTTTTATGCTGTCTTTATACTGTAAATATTTCTTTAATTCTGCAGCATGTCCTGTGGTATCTATTTTATTTGTTTTAGAACTAAATAATGGAGGTGGTGGTCCAAGCATCATTCTTCGATCCATATAAATAGAATCTACAATTTCGACAAAAACACTATTTAAAACCTCTTTTTCAAATTCAGATTTAGGCACTTCTTTCTTCTTACATCCAAAAGATGAAAGAATGGTGAGTGTTATAAATATGAATTTTGATAGCTTCATTTTTTAATTAACTATGTTGAACTTGTAAGATTTATTTACAAGTTGGAATTAAATTTTATAGATTTGATATCTCATGAAATTCTACGAAAAATATCCAGTATTAAAACAAAAAGGCTTTTTATCAAAAGTGCTTGTTGATACTGTATATTCTACCATGAATTTAGAGAATCAAAATGTTTCAAAAATTAAAATCATTAAAATTGTTGATACTATTTTAAAAGAAAGAGAATTAAATGGTTCAGCATTCTTTAATAAATAGTTCTGTTATTATTTATTTTACTTTCTCAAAAACCACAGCCGTATTACAACCTCCAAAACCAGAAGCCGTTTTTAGAAAATATTCAATATTTTTTTCTTCATTTTTCTCAATTACATTAATAGATTCGCTTACACCAATTTCATCAAAACCTTTCGATTCAAAAAGTTTATTTTGATTGGCAGATTCTATGGCAATTACGGTTTCCAATAATCCCGAAGCGCCAAGTGTATGACCGTAAAATCCTTTTAAACTATTTACTGGAACATTTTGTAAATCTAAACGAGTTAGAGCAATCGCTTCCATTTCGTCATTGTAAGGCGTTGCGGTTCCGTGGGCTGAAATATAATCTAATTTGTTTGCCTCAATTTGCGCTTCTTTCAAGGCATTCTGAATGCTTCTGAACAAACCTTCACCTGTTCTTGAAGGTCCAGAAATATGATTCGCATCGTTTATCGAACTGTCGCCAATTACTTTTATTTTAGCGTTTTTGGCTTCCGCCGTAACTAAAACTGCTGCTGTCGCTTCGCCTAAACTTACTCCCGTTCTGTTTTTAGAATAGGGTTTACAAGGCAGTTCGCTCATGGCTTGGAAAGCATTAAAACCAGATAAAACAAATTCTGAAACTTCATCGCCAGCCACTGCAAAAATGTTGTCGTAAAGTTCAGACTGAATCATTCTTTTGGCAACAGAAACGGCTAAAATTCCAGAAACGCAAGCATTTGAAACTACTATGGGTTGTGTTTGGAATCCGAACCAATCGGCAACGTTTTTTGCTAAAACATCTAAATGTGCGTTGTTGAAACTTTCCTCAGAATCATTTGCCAAAGCGGTAACATTTCCTTTTGTGGTAGAAAGTATAAAAGCAGTTTTTGAATTTAATTCTACGTTTGAATTTTTGATAATCGGCTCTAAAGCCAAAATCATCATTTTCTCTAAACGGGAATATTTGGTGTCAGGACTAATTTTTGAAAAAGCACTGTTTATTTTTTCATCAGAAATAATCGAAGCATAAAACGGATTCGGCATCAAAGAAACATCGTTATGAAGCTGAATTCCAGAATCTCCACGAAGAATGGCACCGATATTAGATTCAACATCAAAACCCAAAGGCGTGATACAATTCGTTTCTGTAATGTATATTTCTCTTAACATTTTATGAATCTCAATTTTTTAAATTTTCACGCAGATTTATAAAGATTTCAGCAGATTTAAAAAAGATTTTTATTTTTTAATTCGTGAAAATTCGTGTAATCCGTGTTTTATTTCAATAACCCAACTTTTCGTTTCCATTCCTCATAAAAAGGAGGATTGGTCAGCATTAAATTTCCTGCTGCATCTAAGAAAACCTGAGTGGTTTCTCCTGTACATGCTACTTCTCCTTTATCATCAATAATTTTAAAACGGTAAATCATTTTGGCTGCGGGAGTATCAACAACTGTTGTTTCTATTGTCACCACATCACCATAACGCAAAGATAATTTATGTTCGCAAGTCGATTTTACAATTGGCGTGGTATAACCCGTTTTGGCAATATCCAGATATGTAAGTCCATGCTGGCGCCCAAACGCTTCACGTCCATCTTCGAAATACGTAATGTAATTGCCGTGCCAAACAATTCCAAGCGGATCTGTTTCGTTAAAACGAATCCTAATTTCGTGTGAAACGGTTAGATCTGTAGCTTCTTTAAACTGCTCTTTTCTTTTTATCATAAAATAATGCGATGGAAGTGGTAATAATGAAAAACAAAAATAATAAACTTATTCTTGGTATGATTTCAACGAAAGAAACGTTTCTAAGTAATACATCGTAAAAAGCTTCTAATCCCCAGTTCATTGGAGATGATTTTGCGATATACTGCATGATTTTCGGCATAGCAAAAACAGGAACCCAAACACCGCCAATTGCGGCTAAAATGATCACACTTGTAGCGCCAAATGGAGCAGATTGTTCTTGTGTGCTGGCTACAGTTCCTAATAAGATTCCGAATCCGATGGCGGCAAAACCTGAAAATAATGCGACAACACTTGTCAGCAAGAAATGACCTTCGATGTTTAGTGAAGGCAATCCGATTGATGGGAATAAGAATACAGCAACGGCAACCATCATATAAAACTGAATCATACAGATGATCGAGTAGGTGATAGTTTTTCCAATAATGACCACTAAATTAGAAACCGGATTGGTTCTTAATCGAACAAAAGTTCCTTGTGATTTTTCTTTAACAATATTGATAGATAACGGAATTACAATAAAAAAGATCGCAAAAAGTGTCCACGCTGGAACATTGTGCTGAACTGAATTTGGACGAACTTCTTTGTTGTTGATTCTCGGAATTATTTCTTTGAAAGTAATAAAGTTTTTTTGCTCAAAATCGATGGTTTCTTCTCCTAACTGTTTTTGAAAAGTGCTGTAAATTGATTTGGTTTCAATTTGAGAAATCATTTTGTCAATCGAACTCATTACGGCATTTTTGAAACTCATTTGTACCGCTGGGTCAAAATACAGTTTTACTTCTTTTTCTTTAATAATGCGCTGAGGTTCGGTAGCAGAAGTGCTATCGGTCAAACCTAAATTGCTGACAATTTTCTCTACATTCTGATTTACTTTTTCCTGTAAATCGGAACTTAGGTTTTCTGGAATTACAATTGCCAGTTGAAATTTTCCTTTGTACACATTTTCTTTGGCAATTTCTTCGGTAATCGGTTTATTGTCAATTTGGGTTACAACGGTAAAATATTTGCTTTTTTCTAAATTTTCAAAAACGGTTTTTGATACAGATCCTTTGTCTTTATCGACCAAAAGAATCTGAAGTTTAGAATCGGTTACGGCTTTAAAAGTGCTGTCCTGAATTAAGGTTACAGCAATTACCAAAACCAAAGGCATTATAAATAAAATAATCAATCCGCCTAAATCTCTTTTTAGCAAAAGGAATTCTTTTACTACCGACATCCAAATTTTATATATCATCTCTCAGCGCTTTACCAGTTAATGAAATAAAAACATCTTCGAGATTTCGAGCGTCTTTTGTAGATTCAATCAATGCCAACGGAGTTGCTTGTGCGTAAATCTGTCCTTGATCTAAAATCGCAATTTGCGAACAGAAATCTTCGGCTTCAGCCAAATGATGCGAAGTATAAATAATGGTTGTTCCGTTTTGGTTCAAAACTTTCAGATAATCGATAATGGCAGTTTTAGAATGCACGTCCACACCAACTGTTGGTTCATCCAAAAACAAAACTTTCGGATTATGGAGAATTCCGGCAATCAGATTGACACGTCGTTTCATTCCGCCCGAGAAAGTCTGAACTTGTTTGTCGGCAAATTTCAATAAACCTAAAAGATCCAGAGTCTCGATTACTTTATCTTTTAAATCAGAACCTTTTAAACCGTACATACTTCCAAAATAAAGCAGATTTTCTCTAGCAGTCAAAGTCGGATACAAAGCATATTCTTGTGGAACAACGCCTATGATTTTTTTAATTTTCGAAGCATGATGCTGATAGTCTAAACCATCGATTGTAAAATGTCCCGAAGTTGGTTTTACCAATCCGCAGAGCATCGAGATCAAGGTTGTTTTTCCAGCACCATTTGGACCGAGCAAACCAAAAATCTGACCTTCATTTATATTTAGCGAAACATTGTTCAAAGAATACATTTCTGCATTTTTGTACTTTTTCGAAAGGGATTCTATTTGAATGATAGATTGCAAAATATGATTTTAGCTGATCGCTTTTTTTAGTTTTTTGAAAAAGATTTCTTCTCTATTGGCAATGTCCAAAAGTTCATCGGCAATAGTGTTGTAAGCATCTTCTTTGGCACTTCTGTTTTTATAAATTCTTGAAGCTTCAACAGCAAAATCACGCCATGAATCTCCAATTTGAGTCATTTCTTTAGAAAGTTCTTTCAGTTCTTCGTTAGCTAAAATAACTGAAGCTTCTTGTAAAAAAGCTGCATAAATAAAACGGAAACCACCGCCACCAGTTCCAATTTCTTCCTGCATACGAACCATTTGTGCCAAGTAATGATTGGCTTTTCTAACGCCATGTTTTTTAGGCCATTTACGAATCTGACGAGAAACCATTTTAATACCGCGAATACCAACAATTGGCATTGGCGCAAGCATATCTCGGCACGTATTTTTGATTCCTTTAATGATGGCGCTTTTTAAATCGACTTCTTTCGGAATCTGAATTGGATAGTACATTTGTCCGCGAGGCGCAAAAGCTCCTTTGGCAAAACGCACTTTATTCATGTCTTCGTAAGTTAAAGTCGTAACGGTTTCCATTACTGGATCGCTCACTAAATATTCGGTTTCGGTTTTTCCGTAAACGACTAAATTGTGCGCGTTGAAATGAAAACGATATTCGTCAGGAAAATAACTTAAATTGTATACGCCAACTTGTAATCCGGTTGGAATATTATTTTTTAAATTTTCGTCTAAAGCTTTATTGGCACTTGAAATAGAGGAAAATTTTTGTCTTTTGATTTTTAAATTTAAACGAGTGGCAACTTTATTGAAAATCTGTCCAGGCAAAGTTCTATAACTGATTGCTGGTGCATGATTCACTTTTATAAAAGGCAGATATACAAAAAATAATCCAGAGCCAATACCAAAAACCATCGGTTCGCTAATGTTTAGTCCGCTATTTTTTAGCAGATTTGACGCTACTCCATTCTCGCAATGAGCAGACTGATGATGTGTGAAAGTTAATTCCATTTATTTGGTAATGCTGTTTTTTAATTCTTCGATTGATACTCCAAAAGTATCAGCATATTTTTTCAGGATTTTATCGTTTAGTTTGGCAAAAACACTTGGTTTAAAATGTCTTTTTACGCGCCATTTCCAAAACCCAACATAGCTGGATAATATGTTAAGATCCATTTTATTGACTTCCATAAAATACACAATCGGACTTGCTTCACCATTTAAAACCTGTTGTCTGGCATCGGCAATTCGTTCGTTTATTTCATCAATAGAATTTGAAAGGGCAATTGTTTTCGGTTCCCAGCCCGTACTTAATGTTGTGGTATAATTACCATTTTCATCAGTTGCGTACAAAAGCTCTTTAACGTTATTTTTCGTTAAGTTGCTTTGGTCTTGTGGTACATTTTCTTTTTCCATATTGTTAATTTAATATATTAGGAAACATATAGACTGAAATTATGTATAGGCTAATTATTAAAAATCCAAGATTTGTAAAAGCTAAAATTTTGTTTTTCCTTAAAAATAAATCAACCATTTCTATAAATAATACTATATTAAAAATAAGTACTATAACAGATATTATCATTACCATTGCTAAAGCACCAGCGTTATGTTTATCTCCTTTTTCTACAGAAAAGTGAGAAGGGCCAAAATACCAAATTAAGAAAACTAAACCAAGTAAAAGAGCCAAAACAACGATTCGAGTCCCTAGATGTAAAATGATATTTTTTGGATTATCCAACCGAGATTGTTTTCTGAATAAACAAATTAATTTCACATTCTAAGAGAATCTGGTCTTCCAATAAGCTTTTGCAGCTCATTGTGCATAAAGTATAATCGTCGCCCACAAATTTAGAAACCAGATTGGCTTTTGTTATGATCGTATCGCCAACTTTTGGCAATGCATGAACTTTTACACTTTTTAAAGCGCTGATAAATCCAATTACATTTACGTTTTCATTTTCGATTCCGTTATCGTCAAAAAAGTATTTTTTTCCAACAATTGCAGAACAAGTCTGCGCTGTATTTTCGATTAATCCTGCTTCTATAAAAACAGTATTCTGAATAAAAATATTGTCTTCTTTTATCAAAAATATGGTTTCTACAAAGTTGGCATCTATATCCAAAATCAAATCCACCATAAGCATTGGAGCTCGGTGCGGTAAATAGTTTTGTATGTCAACAGCAGAAGTAGTTTTCATCGGTTATTTTTATTTTGCCAAAACGGTTTTCATTTGTCCTCTGGCAATCTCTTCATTATTTAAAGTCGTAACAATATTCACCAAAGTAATTCCTGCAAATTCCTGCAGAATCGTAACTTCAGATTGAATAGTATCGTTAAGTTTTGGAAGTTTCTTAATTTCAATTTCTTTAATAGAACCGATATAGCCCGTTGGAGCAATTTCGTTTTTCAAGAAATATTGATATCCCGTATGCAATGCCACAGATTGTGCCATATGTTCTATTAATCCAGCTTCAAGAAAAATATCGTTTGATACAAAAATATTTTCGCGCTGAATTTCTAAACCCGAAACCAACGAAGTTTCAGAATAAGAATGCATAGCATCTACCATCACAAAAGGAAACTTTTGAGGCAGTAAATTTTCGACCATTTCTTTTTCTAAAAGCATTGTTTCCATTAACAAACCGTTAAATAGGCATACGCAAAAGAGAATCTTCCGCTTTCTGGAACAGATAATAAAATTTTATCTCCTTTTTTCAAATTCCCTGAACTCATCAATTCTTCAAGAGCCAAGTAAATAGAGGCAGAGCCAACATTTCCTACTCTAGAAAGATTCATGAACCATTTGTCATCGCTCATTCCGATACCTTTTTCGTTTAATCCTTTTTTCAATCCTTCCACAAAAAAGTTAGAAGAAACATGAGGAATAAAATAAGTAATATCTTCCGATTTAATATTGTTTTTATCCATGGCGTCTTTCATGCTTTGAGCACCTTTTGACAGGATAAATTCGTCTAATAATTTAACGTCCTGTTTTATTGAAAAAACAGATTCGTTCAGCCATTGTTCTGGAGAATAATCGCTCCAGCCTTTAATTTCACCATTTTCCAATTTATCACCTCCGGCATACATACAGGTTTCTAATTCATAGGCATACGAAAAAGCTTCCATCCATTCGATTTTTAATGAAATTGGTCCTCTTGGTTTGTTTTCCAAAAGAAAAGCTCCAGCACCATCTGACAGCATCCAACGAAGAAAATCTTTTTTGAATGCAATAATTGGCTGTTCTTCAAGGCTTTTTAAATTATCGGCCTCGTGATTGTATTTTTGGGCATTCAGCCAAGTAGAAACTTTTTCTGATCCTGTGCAGATTGCGTTTTTTGAATTTCCAGATTTTATAGAAAGAAAACCAAATTTAAGAGAGTTCATTCCGGCACAGCAAACTCCCGTTGAAGAGTTTAATTCTACCGATTTATTTTTTAGCAGACCATGAACCATCGCTGCGTGTGAAGGCAGAAAAATGTCTGGAGTTGAGGTCCCGCAAGAAAGTACCTCTAAATCTTGAGGCGTAAAATTTTCGTCGAATAACGGTAAAATGGCATTTTTGGTTAATTCGGCATTGCTATGTGTGCTTTTTCCTTCTTTGTCAACAGCGTAATATCGGCTTGTAATTTTATTGTTGCGCAAAATAATACGTCTAGCCTTGGAAGCAGTATCATTGATAAGGCCCAAGTAGGCTTCCATTTCATCATTAGAAACAGCTTCGTTTGGCAAATATTTTGCAGCTTTTGTAATATATACTTCAAACATAATTTAAATTTCGTCTTCTAAACTCCCTGATAATATTGAGTTTCCTTTTTTATAGATTTTAACTTAAGCGGATAGGTAATAAGGTGCAATATATACACTATTGGTGAGATTAACCATATCGCAAGGAATAAATAAACATTAAATACTTTAAGCAGCTGTTTTCGGTTTTTTTGATTTTTATAAATGATATTTGACCATTTATTAAAAATTTTATTGGCCGTTTTGTCAACCGTTACCAAATACGAACTTATTTTTACAGCGCCAGCATCGACCAATTTGGGCTGTAATTGCGCTAAATTATTTTGCTGTAAAGAATCCAGCATGATTTCTCCAAACTGACTCGATTCTTGTATGTCTTTTTCTGAAACTCCAGGAAGCGGAAAAATACCTAAATATTTTTTCTTAACTCCAGAGAACATCCATTCTACAATGGTGATTACACTTATTAAATTTCCAACGCGGTCTACCAAAGCTACGTTTCCAACCAAATTGGCATTGGCTTTTCGCAGCAAAACTTTAATCTTTTCCTGAGCCATAATCCACATGTTTCTTGAACCGCTGATGGTAATAACAGGAGTATTGTTTAAAATTTTCTTGGCATCGTCACTTTTCAAAAATGAATTAATGGGAATAGAAGGCGATAAATACCAAACCTGATAATGAAATAATACTAAATCAAATTTTGTGTTTAAAATTTCCTCAGGAACAGGTTTTAATGCGGTCGGAATCTGTAAAAACGATTCTGGAAAGGCATCAAAAAATGATTCTTTGTTCCAAGGAAAAGGAAACGGTTTCTCTAATTGTATTTCATGAAATGTGAGCTTTATTTCTTCTGAATCTAGAAATGGTTTTGCAATATTTCTTGCAATAGATTCTAGCTGTCCAGATTGCGTATAATAAATTACGAGAACATTTTTCATTTTAGGTTTTTGGGCTTTGGTGGTCAGCAAAAATAAGTAAATTTATTTAAACGAATTTTCTTATTTCGACCAATGGTTTTTTATTAGCCACGAATTCACGAATTATTCAAATACTGTTGTTATTAATGATTTTCCTTAAATTATTAAATAGTAATAATTTCACGAAAAACGAATTAATAAAAATTAGTGTAATTCGAAATAAAGATTCTGCCCCAGTAATTAATAAAAATTCGTGAATTGCTTCGCCAGTTCGCTATCGCTCGGGTCGTGGCTAAAAAAATTACGATTTTATATCGTTCCAGAAATCAAAATAATTGAACCATTGCAAAGGATATGTGTGCAGAATGCATTCAACACTTTTTACATATTCCTTCAAAAGTGCTTTTTCGTCTCGGTGTTTGACTTCGGCCTCTCTTGCGTACAAATGATAATGAAGATTGGGTTCTTTCATTACATAAACAAAAACTACAGGAACTTTTAATCGTGAAGCAATTAAAAACGGACCAGCAGGGAAATTGGCTTCTTTGCCCAGAAGTGTTTCAGAAAGCGATTTTGTTCCTTCAAAATAACGATCGCCCGTAAAGCAGATTAATTCGTTATTGGCCAAAGCGGCATTGATCTCAAATATATGAGAAAGATCATCTTTGATGATAATAAATTTTACAGTTGGTTTTTGAGAAACGCTTTCGAGATAATTCTTAATGGCAGAATGCTCTAAATCTGTTGTAACCAAATTGATTTGGAAATTAAGATCAATATCTCCCAAAAAATGTTCGGCAATTTCAAAATTTCCGACATGGGCACTAATTAAAACACCACCTTTTTTCTCGGCAAGTAATTTTTTTAGTGTTTCTATTCCGTCAAATTCATAAGTAAATTTGTTTCGCATTCCTGCCGAAATGGAAACTTTATCAATAATAGTTTGTCCAAAAGTATAGTAACTTTTGAAAACCATTTTTTTGGATTTGAAATACGAGTATTGCAGTCTTTCTTTAAAATAATAAAAAATGGCTCTGTTGCTTTTTCTTAGAAATAAAAAATAATAAGATGCAACAAAATAAAGTAAGACATAAGCCGCTTTGACACCCGCTTTTTGAATTAAAAAAACGAATATTTTATAACCTAAAACAGTTCCTTTGGATTTACCATCCCATTGACTCATTTAAGCTGATTTGGCTTTTATTTTAGTTTCGATTAAGTCATAAAAACTTTGAAAATCAGAAATTCCAACAAAATCTGCTTCAACTAGTTTTACACCAAAGTTTGCCTCTATTGAAACGACTAAATCAACATAATCCAGACTGTCTAACCCAAGTGTATCTTTTAAATTAGCATTTGGTTCAATGTCGTCACTATCAACTTCAAATTCATCAACTAAAAAACCATTAATCTTTGCTATAATCTCTTCTTTATTCATTGTTCAATTTAAACTTTTTAACCACCAACGCAGAGTTGGTTCCTCCGAAACCGAAAGAATTGGACAAAAATATGTCAAATTTTTTGTTTAACGTAGTTTTAACTAAATTTAATTTTGACGCATCTTCATCTGGAGTTTCCAAATTAATGTTTGGCGCGATAAAATCGTGCTGCATCATTAGGATAGAATAAATGATTTCGCTGGCTCCTGCCATCCAGCATTCGTGGCCAGTCATTGATTTTGTAGAACTTACAGGAGGATTTTTTTCTCCAAAAACTTCAAAAATGGCTTTAGCTTCATTAGCATCTCCAACAGGTGTTGAGGTGGCATGGGCATTTATGTATTCAATATCTGAAGCTTCTATTTTTGCATCATCAAGTGCACGTTTCATTGCTGTGGCTGGTCCTTCAACGTTTGGTGTTGAGATGTGTCCGCCGTTTGATGAAAATCCGTACCCGCCAATTTCTGCAATGATATTGGCACCACGTGCAATGGCAGATTCGTAACTTTCTAAAATTAAAGTTGCGCCACCACCACTCGGAATTAATCCATCACGACCAATATCAAAAGGTCTTGAAGCTTTTGTAGGATCACCTTCTCGGTTAGAAAAAACACCTAAACCGTCAAAACTGCTCATGGCGTATTTGTTGATTTCCTGTGCTCCGCCAGTTATAACAATATCTTGAAAACCGCTTTTAATTAAAAAATAAGCCAAACCAATAGAGTGAGAACCACTCGCGCAAGCTGCACTTACCGTAAGATTGATGCCGCGAAGTTTAAAAATCGTAGAAAGATTCATCGTTACAGTAGAATTCATCGATTTGAAAATAGCACCAGAACCAATAAGAGCGGTGTCTTTTTTCTCGCGAACAATATCTGTTGCGTCAATGATTGCTTTAGAAACGCTGTCGTTTCCGTACATAATACCTACTTCGTGTTCATCAAAAAAAGCATCATCAATGTTGGCATTTTTTAATGCTTCTATAGTGGCCATATAAGCATATTCGGTTTCTTCACCGATGCTCATACGTTGTCTGCGCGTCAATAAATTTTTAAGATCGGCTTTCGGAACCATCCCTGTTAAGGCCGACTGGAAACCAAATTCTTTACGTTCAGAATCAAACTGAATACCAGATCTTCCTTCGTATAACGAATTTTTTACTTCGTCTAAAGAAGTTCCGATACAAGAATAAATTCCCATTCCAGTAATTACAACTCGTCTATTCATCGTCTTTCAAAAGTAATTTTTTATCCTTAAAGTGTAATTTTTTAATCTTGCCACAAAGGCACTAAGTTTTTTTAAAGTCTTTTTGCTTAAACTTTGCGACTCTGCGTCTTTGCGAGCAATTTTCTATGTTTAAAAATCTTAAAATAATCTCGCAAACATAGTATTCTTTAAGAATATATTCCGCCGTTAATATTGATAATTTCTCCTGTAATATAGCTTGCTTTTTTAGAAATCAAAAAGCTTACCAAATCTGCAACCTCTTCGGCTTCGCCAAAACGGTTTACGGGAATTAGCTTTAATAATTCTTTTTCATCCAATTCACTCGTCATATCGGTTCTAATAAAACCTGGAGCGACAGCATTTACAGTAATATTTCTTTTTGCAACTTCTTGTGCCAAGGCTTTAGTTGCTGCAACAATGGCACCTTTTGCAGCCGAATAATTGGTTTGTCCCGCAGTACCTTTTACTCCAGAAACGGAAACCATATTTACGATTCGGCCGTATTTGTTGCGTAACATTTTTTGAATAAAAAACTGCGTAACATTAAAGAAACCGTTTACACTTGTATTCATAACGCCGTTCCAGTCTTCTGGTGTCATCCACATAAAAAGACCATCTTTTGTGATTCCGGCATTGTTTACAATTGCTTCAACCAATTTTTCAGGATTTGCTTCCTGCCAAGCAGTTAAAACATTTTGTACGTTTTCAAAATTAGAAACATCAAAACCTAAGATTTCTCCTGTTGCGCCCAATTTTTGTACTTCTTGTAATGTTTCTTCGGCAGCTGTTTTATTCGAATGATAATTAATCAGAATATGATAATCGGATTCTACGGCCAGTTTTTTACAAATCGCACTTCCAATTCCTCTTGAACCGCCTGTTACTAATACACACTTCATTTATGTAGGGTTTGTTTTTATTCATCATAAAATGAAACCGCTTTATCGAATGCGATTTCACTTATGCAAATTTCTAATTTATTTGGAGATAAATATTATTTCTTTTTTTTCGGTGCTGGTTTTGCAGCTGGTCTCGCCGCAGGCTTAGTCTCTTGTTTTGGTTTTTCGGCAGAAACAGGAGCTGCAGCTGGCTGAGGTTTTTCAGCGCTTTTAGAAAACAATTCAGCGTTTTCAAACCATTGATTAGCTAAAACGGTTCCGTCTGGTTTTAGAAATCCCCATTTTCCTTCGTTTTTTACGCGGGCAACGCCATCAATAAATCCTTTGTCCTGTTGTACAAACATTGCAATAATAGCATTTGCAGTAATCCCGTATTGAGTTGGAATAACCAATTTTCCAGATTCATTTATAAATCCCCAATTGCTTTCTTTTACAGGAGCCAGACCATTTGTACTGAAAACTTCTGCATCGCTGTAAGTTGGTTCAATCACAAATTTCCCTTCTGGATTAATGAATCCCCATTTTTTTCCAACCAAAACTGGAGCTAAATTTTTTGAAAACGCTTTTCCTTTATCATAAATAGGAAGAATGGCCCAATTTCCTTTTAAATCGATATAACCAATTTTTCCGTTCTTTTTGGCAAACGTCAAATCTTGAGTTTCAAAATCCCAGATTTTTTCTGCTCCATCAACAGGAATAAATTTTCCACCGCTTACCAAACCGAAAGTTTTATCTTTTTTAGCCCAAGTTGTTCCTTTAAAATAATTTCCAACTTCGGCATAAATAGGCTCAACCAATTCTTTTCCGTTGGTATCAATAATTCCCCAGTTTTTGTTCAATTCTACTCTGGCGTAACCATTTTCAAAAGGTTTGATCTGATCGTATTTTGGTTCTAAAACAACAGCCATTTTGTTGTTGATTAAACCCACTTTATTATTTTGTCTGAAGAAAGCAACTCCATCATTAAAATCAAATACTTTGTCAGTAGTTGGTCCTTTTTGGATTTCTCCTTTTGTATTAATATAAACCCAGTCTTTCTCTTTTTGTACAACTGCGATTCCGCTGTTAAAATCTTTAGCATCTTTAAAATCGGCTGGAATTACCCAAGTTCCTTTTGCATCGATAAATCCCCATTTTCCGCCATTTTCTACAGCGGCTAAACCTTCAGAAAAACTTCTGGCAGATTTGTATTGAGGTTCGATTTTAAAAGATCCATCTTTAGACAGATATCCAATTTTGGAATTTTTCTTTACTAATGCCAATTCTTGACTATTAACAAATTGAATGCAGCTTAGCAATAAAAAAACAAGTGACTTTTTCATGATTTTAAGATTCAATATTAATACTGTAAAATAAAGATTTTTAACTGTTGATCAAATAATCTTTTACTTTTTGAACAAAAGGATACATTACCTGATCTTCCTTAAATTCTGGAATTATAGTTCTGATATCGTCATACCATTTTTTAGTTGTAGACGAAATTTGATCTTTTTGCTTCAAATAATCGATTGCCTGAACAATTGTGATTAATTCGATTGCCAAAACCTCAAATGAGTTTTCAATTACTTTTGATGTAATCACTGCCGCATTAGTTCCCATGCTTACAATGTCTTGATTGTCATTGTTGTTTGGAATACTATGCACATACATTGGGTTAGATAACATTTGACTTTCGGCAGTTGTTGAAGTGGCAACGAATTGAACACCCTGCATTCCGAAATTAAATCCTAATGTTCCTAAATTTACGAATGGAGGCAAAATTTCGTTGATTTTTGAATTCAATAAATAATTCAATTGACGTTCTGCAAGCATCGTTAATTTCGTAATAACGATTTTCAATTTATCCATTTCTAGCGAAATATAATCTCCGTGGAAATTTCCGCCGTGGTAAACATGTTTGTTTTTTACGTCTATAATTGGGTTGTCGTTTGCCGAGTTAAATTCGTCTTCCAAAATAGAAGCTACATTATTTATAGTTTCTAAAACAGGCCCTAAAATTTGAGGAACACATCTTAGTGAATAATATTCCTGAACTTTTTCTTTGAAGATTTCTTCGGTGTTTTCGCCAGAATATAAATGGTCTTCTCTTTTACGGATTAAAGTACTGTCAGAAAGATTTTGTCTCATTCTTTCCGCAACTTCCTGCTGTCCTTTATGGCGTTTGGTTTGATTTAATTCTTCAGAGAAGTGATCATCATAAGCTTGAACCAATTCGTTAATGGCACAAGAAGCTTTTAACGACCAGTCCAATAATTTTTTTGAATAATGAACATTTACTACTCCAATTCCTGTCATTACAGAAGTTCCGTTGATTAATGCCAGACCTTCTCTAATTTCTACCTGAATTGGTTTTAAACCTTCAATTTCGAAAACTTCTGCCGTTGGGCGTCTATCTCCTTTATAAAAAACTTCTCCTTCGCCAATTAATACTAAAGCTAAATGTGATAATTGTACTAAATCGCCGCTGGCACCAACACCACCGTGCTCAAAAATTAAAGGCGTAATATCTCGATTGATTAATTCTGCCATTAAATGAATAACAGAAGAATGAACTCCTGAATTTCCTAAAGAAAGTGTATTTAATCGTGCTAAAATTGCTGCTTTTGCGCACTCAGCGTTTAAAGGTTTTCCAGTTCCAGAAGAGTGGCTTCTAATTAAGTTATATTGCAATTGAATTTGATCTGACTCCTTAATTCTATATTGAGCCATCGGACCAAAGCCAGTATTTACTCCGTAGATTACTTTATTTCCCGAGAATTCTTTTAAGAAATTAAAACTTTCGTTTACTCGATTTTGAACCACATCGCTTATGGCAACTTTGTTTTTTCCAAAGATTATGGCTTCAAATTCTGCTAAACTTAGATATTCATTTATTGTATTCATTAAATCGATTTTGGTTGTGCTAATTTAATTTTATTTATCAAAATAAATGTAGTTATTTTGATGATGGCAAATGTAGGTTAATTAATGATAATAATTCTAATATGACAAAGGAGTTTGTTGATGTTTTAGTGATTGGTGCAGGACCGTCTGGATGTGTTTCGGCATCGTATCTTTTTAAAAACAACGTAAAGGTTAAAGTTGTAGAAAAAACGAAGTTCCCAAGACTTGTAGTGGGCGAAAGCCTTATTCCGCGAGTAATGGATCATTTTGCTGAAGCAGAATTGTTTGACGCTCTTGACGCGATGAACTTCGAAAAGAAATTAGGAGCTCGTTTTATTAGAGGAGAAGAAATCTGCAATTTTGATTTTAGTGTAAAATTTGGCGAAGGCTGGGACTGGACTTGGCAAGTTCCTAGAGCTGATTTTGACAATACAATGGCTCAAGAAATCATACGAAAAGGAATAGACTTAGAATTTGAAACCGAAGTTTTGGAGGTTTCTTTTGAAGGGAAAAATTCAAAAACTATTGTAAAAGATAAGGACGGAAACCTAAAAGAAATTCACGCTAAATTTATCATCGACTCTAGTGGTTACGGACGCGTTTTACCAAGACTTTTAGATCTGGATACGCCTTCAAAACTAGATCCGCATTCTTCTATTTTTACGCATGTTAAAGACATTAATAGAGAAGAAGGAGTAGAGGGAATCCAGATTTCTTTTGACATTTTGGAAACCGAAGTTTGGCTTTGGGTAATTCCGTTTTCTAATGGAAATACTAGTTTGGGAGTTGTGGGACCGACAGATTTTATTAACTCACTTTCTGAAAATAAAGACAATGCTGAAGCTTTGCGAAATGCCATTCAGAAATCGGATTATTATATTAAAAGATTTGCGGGAACAGAATTTTTATTCGAACCTGTTAAGTTAGAAAACTATTCGAGAGCGGTTAAAAGAATGTACGGCGATGGCTTTGCTTTGACAGGAAACAGCTCAGAATTCTTAGATCCAGTTTTCTCATCTGGAGTTGCGTTTGCAACTGAATCGGGAATGTTGGCAGCAAAATTATATTTAAAAGAATCACAAGGAATTCCTGTTGACTGGGAAGTGGAATTCACGCAATACATGAAACGCGGAATCGCTGTTTTCACCACTTACGTTCAAGAATGGTACACAGGAAATTTACAGACGCTGTTTTTCCACCAACCTGAAAATCCAGATGTGAAAGAAAAAATATGTTCTGTATTAGCAGGATATGTTTGGAACGAAGAAAATCCTTTTGTCAAAAAACACGATCACGTAATAGCCAATATGGCGTATTTATTAAATATGCAAAAAGAACAAAGCCCTGAATAATCAGGGCTTTTTTATTAAAAAAACAATTCATTTTCTAAATTCATTCCGTAGGAATGTCTCGTCGGTAGAATGAAATTGTAATTATGATCATATACGTTCCGTAGGAACGTTTGATTAATGGATGAATATTTTGTTTCCGTAAAAGAGGTGTCCCTACAGGACACATTCAAAACGATAATATTTTTTTTCTACCGATCAGATATTCCTACGGAATATTAAATATTGCTATTGATATGGAATCGGATATTACAATCCAAATATTTTATCCATTAAAATCCATTTTTGTCCCGGTTTTGCCCAAGGTAAAGCTTGTTGGAATTTCCACATTAAAGTTTCCCATTCCTGAACTTTTTCGTTTTCGGCATCTGCTTTGTCTTTTTTCTCGAAAGTAAAATCGGCATCTGCTTCGATGATCATGAATAAACGGTTTCCAGTGCAATAAATATCTAAAACTTCAATTCCAGAATCTTGAATGCTTTTCTTGATTTCTGGCCATACATTTTTGTGTAGTTCTTTGTATTCTGCAATTAAATTGGCGTTGTCTTTTAAGTCTAGTGCCAGATAGAATTTTTGAGTTGCCATAATTTTAGTTTTGTTGATACGCTACGGCAGTCTGTTTGCTTGTACCTAAACCTTCAATTCCTAATTCGATTACGTCACCTGCTTTAATGTAAATTGGATCTGGTTTAATTCCTAATCCAACTCCCGGAGGTGTTCCAGTACTAATAACATCACCAGGGAGCAATGTCATAAACTGGCTTAAGTAATGTACTAAAAATGGAATTTTAAAAATCAAGTTTGAAGTATTACTATTTTGGAACGTTTTTCCATTTACCGTAAGCCACATTTTTAAGTTGTTAACATCTCCAATTTCGTCTGGAGTTGCCATAATTGGTCCAAGAGGAGCGAAGGTATCAGAACCTTTTCCTTTTGCCCATTGTCCGCCACGCTCGATTTGGAATGCTCTTTCGCTGTAATCATTCAAAAGGCAGTATCCAGCGATGTAGTTTGGTGCATCTTCTTCAGAAACGTAGCTTGCTTTTTTTCCTACAACAAAAGCTAGTTCTACTTCCCAGTCTGTTTTTTCGCTGTTTTTTGGGATGATCAAATTGTCATTTGGTCCGCATAAAGAAGTGGTTGATTTGAAGAAAATAATTGGTTCTTCTGGAATTGTAGCACCCGTTTCTTCACAGTGATCTACATAATTTAATCCGATGCAGATAATTTTTGATGGACGTGCAACTGGCGAACCTAAACGTACTGAATCGCTTACTTCTGGTAAAGATGGGTTATTTTTTAAAGCTTCTTCTAATTTTGCTAAACCGTCATTTTCAAAAAAAGCTTCGTTGTAATCTGTTACAATAGACGAAACATCGTATCTTTTTTCATTTAGTAAAACTCCTGGTTTTTCCTTTCCTTCTTCTCCGAATCTAATAAGTTTCATATTTTAATTTTTTTAGTAATATGTATTTTTTTTAGCCACGAATTCACGAATTTTTACAAATCATAATTTGTGAAATTCGCGGTTATTTTAATTCGCACAGATTTCACAAATTTTTTAATCTTTTTAATTCGTGAATTCGTGGCTATTTCCTTTTTTAGTTATTCAATTTAATAAATCCACCATCAATTGGGTAATCTGAACCTGTGATGAAAGAAGACTCATCACTGCATAAAAATAATGCTAAAGTTGCGATTTCTTCTGGTTTTCCCATACGGCCGATTGGCTGTGATTGAGATAGTTTTTCGAAAATTTCTTCTTCTTTTCCAGGATAATTTTTAGCAATAAATCCATCTACGAAAGGTGTGTGAACTCTCGCAGGAGAAATAGAATTACATCTGATTTTATCATTCAAATAATCTTTTGCAACCGATAAAGTCATGGCCATAACCGCTCCTTTTGCCGTAGAATAAGCAAAACGATCTGGTATTCCAACCCAGCAAGCGATTGAAGCCAAGTTCAAAATTACACCTCCGCCAGAATTTCTTAGCGCTGGAATCGAAGCGTGAAGACAGTTGTAAACCCCTTTAACGTTTACATTCATAATTCTGTCAAAATCAGATTCTGAAGTGGTGTCTACTTTTCCAACGTGAGCAATTCCAGCGTTGTTTACCAGAATATTGATATTTCCGATTTTTTCGAAAGTTGAGTTTACTTGTTCGTGGTTCGAAACGTCACAAGCATGAGCAAAAACAGTTCCGCCAGCTGATTTAATTTCTTCAACAGTTTCTTTTGCGCTTTCTTCCGTCAATTCTAGAATGTGAACTTCAGCACCTTGTTTTGCAAATAATACCGAAATCGCTCTTCCAATTCCGCTTCCGCCGCCCGTGATTATTGCTTTTTTATTTTGTAATGAAAACATTTGATATAAATTTTTATGAGTTGTTTTTTAATAGTCTTTTACAAAGATACGCCGCGTTTCCACGGAATAAAATCATCTTGATTTAATTGAACCGCTTTCGGAATAATTTCGCCGCTTGCCGCTTTGATGCAATATTCTAAAATTTCCTCGCCCATTTCTTCAATAGATTTTTCACCACTGATAATTGGTCCGCAGTCAATATCGATAATATCTTTCATTCTGGTTGCTAGAACAGAGTTTGTCGCCACTTTGATTACAGGACAAACTGGGTTTCCTGTAGGAGTTCCCAATCCCGTTGTAAACAAAATTAAAGTTGCTCCCGAAGCCGCTTTTCCAGTTGTTGCTTCGACATCATTTCCTGGCGTACAAACCAAACTTAAACCCGGTTTTGTAACCAATTCGGTATAATCTAAAACATCAACAACAGGAGAAGTTCCGCCTTTTTTGGCCGCTCCGGCACTTTTGATGGCGTCTGTAATTAATCCGTCTTTGATATTTCCCGGAGACGGATTCATATGAAAACCTGAACCCACTTTATGCGCTAGCTCATCATAAGATTCCATTAAATCTATGAATTTTTTAGCGTTATCTTCCGTAATACATCTGTCGATTAAATTCTGCTCGGCACCGCACAATTCTGGAAATTCAGCCAAAAGAATTTTTCCGCCTAAAGCTACGACTAAATCTGAAGTATAACCCACAGCAGGATTTGCAGAAACACCACTGAATCCATCGCTTCCGCCACATTTTACACCAATGCATAAATCGCTCAAAGGCGCATCGGTTCTTTCATATTTGTTGATTTCAATTAAACCTTCAAATGTTTTTTTGATGGCATTGGTAATCAAAACTTCTTCGCTTTCGGTCTGCTGCTGCTCAAAAATAAACAACGGTTTGTCAAACTCTGGGTTTTGTCTTTTTACATCATTTACAAAATCTTGAACCTGTAAATGCTGGCATCCTAAACTCAAAAGTGTAATTCCGCCCACATTTGGATGATTCGCATAAGAAGCCAATAAAGCGCTCAAAGTAGAAGCATCCTGACGAGTTCCGCCGCAGCCTCCTTGATGATTTAAGAATTTAATTCCGTCCACATTTTCAAAAACACGTTTGTTTTTTGGAGTCGGATTTAATTCAATATTGATATCGTTAATGTCATTTCCGTTCAAATAACCTTCTAGTAATTCGTGCGTAAATTGGTTGTATTTGTCCGTTACAGCATAACCCAATTGTTTGTGTAAGGCTTCTTTGATAACATCTAAATTTCTGTTTTCACAAAAAACAGTTGGAACAAAAAGCCAGTAATTTGCCGTTCCAACGCGTCCGTCTTTTCTTTTGTAACCTTTAAAAGTTCTGTTTTCAAATTTAGAAATATCTGGTGCATTCCATTCGTAAGAAGCGTTTCTGTAGGCGTAAGGATCTGCGGCGTGTTTAAGATTTTCGGTCGTCATTAGACTTCCTTTCACAATATCGTTTTGCACTTTTCCTACCAAAACACCGTACATATTTACTTCTTCTCCTTGCTTCATATCCTGCATGTAGAATTTATGTTTGGCTTTGATGAGGTCTTGTAAAACGTATGTTTCGTTTTCAAAATGAATGGTTTCGCCTTTTTGAAGATCGGTTAAGGCAACCAATACATTATCGTCTGGATGCAGTTTTACAACCAGTTTTTTTGTGTTATTCTCAGACATTGTGTTGTTTGTTTTTTCTTTTTTTTGATGTCACTGCGTTCGTTTTATAACAATTTAATCCTTTGATTTTGTATAGAATTCGGGCAGTTAACGAAAAATAAAATTAGTTTTTTTACACATTGGTTAATAGTCTAATATTATCCGTATCTAATCTTTAATTATCTTTGCAATATGAAATTGGAACAAACTAAAATAGCATCTTATCTCAATACTAAAGTTTCGGTGCTGAATCGTATTGAACCTTTTTTTCAGGCGCCGTTTCATTCGCATCCGGAATTGGAATTGGTATATGTAAAAGAGAGTTACGGTAAGCGGATTATCGGAAATTCGGTAATGCCGTTTGAGCCTGGAGATATGGTTTTTTTAGGTTCTGATATTCCGCATGTTTGGTTAAATGATGAAAAATACTATCATGGAATTGAAGATTTAAGAGCCAATTCGATAGTCGTATATTTTCATAAGGATATTTTCGGGCCGACTTTTTACGAATTAAAAGAAACTCAGAAAATAAACGAACTCTTTTTTCAGGCAGGAAAAGGAATTTCGATTATCGGAAAAACCAATAAACAAATTGCAAAGAAACTAGAGAAGTTAGTTGCTAAAAAAGACTTCGAAGTTATTGTTGGGCTTTTTGAGATTTTGTCTATTCTTTCTGAAAGTCAGGATACGATTTATATCAACGATGAAATTTATTCTTTGATGCAAAAGGATTCGAAAGTAGATCGTCTTTCGGAGGTTTTTCAATACGTCAACAAAAATTACAAAAAGAATATTTCCTTAGAAGAAATTGCCGCTGTAGCTAATATGACAAGAACGTCTTTCTGCAGAATGTTCAGGGTAAAAACGAAAAAGAATTTTGTGGATTATCTACATGAAATCCGAATTTCGAATGCCTGCAAATTGTTGTTGGAAACGGATAAAAGTATGTCTGAGATTGCGTATGAATGCGGTTATAAAACAGCTTCAAACTTTAATAAACTCTTCAAAAAAGTTAAAGGAATTACGCCTTCCGATTTTAAAAATAATGCGAAGGTTAGTTTTGCCACAGATTATAAAGATTAAAAAGGATTTCAGAATTAAATCTGCTTGATCTGCCGAATCTGCGTGAAACAAAAAAATAAACACATAGAAACATAGAATTTGTCATCCATAAAAGAGTGAAAAAACAAATCTAGATTTGAACACATAGTGCTATGTGAATTTAAATAAATGCCACAGATTAAAAGGATTAAAATGATTTTTACGTCCAGTTTTGTCAGGCTGAGCGAAGTCGAAGCCCACGTCCAATTGGAGTGCCCTTCGACTTCGCTCAGGGTGACAAACTAAAGCGAATCATTGTAATCCTTTTAATCTGTGGCAAAAAAAATTAAATAGAACGATCTAAATGCGTATAACCACCATCAACATAAATAATCTGTCCAGTGGTATGACTTGATTTTTCAGACAATAAGAAAACAACCATATTCGCAATTTCTTCTGCGGTTGTCATTCTGTTTTCTAGCGGAATATTTTTGGTAATTGCAGCCAGTTTTTCTTCTTTATTTTCAAAAGTATTGATCCAAGTTTCGTAAAGTGGCGTGTAACATTCTGCTACAATTACAGCGTTTACACGAATGCTGTATTTTAATAATTCAACAGCCCATTCTCTGGTTAAAGCATTTCTTCCACCGTTTGAAGCGGCATACGCTGAAGTTCCGCCCTGACCAGTTTCGGCAGTTTTAGAACCAATGTTTACAATGGCTCCTTTTGATTCTTTAAGATAAGGAAGAGCATGCTGTGCCATTAAATAATAATGCACTAAATTTTTGTGAAGAGAAGCAGCGAAATCTTCATAATTTCCGTTTTCTAATCCAACACCGTCATTAACGCCGGCATTGTTTACCAATCCGTCAATTCTGCCGAATTTTGCGATTACGGCTTCAACGGCTTTTTTGCAGTCTTCAGGTTTTGTCAAATCGGCGGCAACTTGATGCGCTTCTTTTCCAATGGCTTTTAATTCTTCTACGGCTTTGATGTTGTCATTTTCGTTACGTCCAACGATAAACGGAATGGCATTTTCTTCGGCTAGAACCTTAACGATTCCTAAACCGATTCCTTTTGCGCCTCCCGTAACGATAATGATTTTTTGGGTTAATGATAACTGCATGGTATTTATTTATTATAATTTAAATTCTGTTTAATATTTTTTGCCACAGATCATAAAGATTAAAAGGATTTTTAAAATCCAGTTTTGTCAGGCTGAGCGAAGTCGAAGCCCACGTCCAATCGGAGCGCCCTTCGACTTCGCTCAGGGTGACAAAATAAAGCGAATCATTTTAGTCCGTAGCTTTTATTTCTATTTTAAAACTTTTTTAAAAATTTACAGCTGTTGTTCATGACAAACAACAGCTGTAAAGATAGAGAGAATAGAACTGATAATTTATTACCAGAACTTAACATAAAGCGCAGCAATAATCAATAATGTAATTACGATTAAGACTGTTGTCTGCGGTTTAACTTTAAACATTTCAGAATCAATTTCAAATGCTTTAGGGTTTACTTTTGGACCAGCAAAACTTATCAGAATCATTGCAATCATTGTGAATAAGAATGATAATCCCATACAGATATGGAACGGAATTTCGAAACCTCCTTTTCCGTTAGGGTAAGCTGTGTATAAAAGTGTATCGTTTCCAAATAAAGCCGGAGCGTATTCGTTGAATAAAACAGATAATAAGAATCCTAAAATTACACCAACAATTGCTGCTGTTCCAGTAGTCCTTTTCCAGAACATACCTAAGAAGAACATAGCAAAAACTCCAGGGCTAATAAATCCAGTGTATTTTTGGATGTAGGTAAATCCTCCAACGCCACCAATTCCTAAGACGTCATTCCATGTAAATAACACAGCTAAAAGCATGGCAACAAAAACGGCAAGACGCCCGATGTTCACCTGCTGTTTTTCACCCGCATCTTTCTGGATATATTTTTTATGAACGTCTAATGTGTAGATTGTAGAAATACTGTTTACTTTTCCAGCCAACGATGCTACAATTGCAGCAGTAAGAGCAGCAACAGAAAGACCTTTTAATCCAGTTGGAAGGAATGTTAATATAGCAGAATATGCCTCGTCTTTTACTCCTCCCTCCAATTGAGGTAAATGTCCGTTTGTATATAAAACGTAAGCAGCAATACCAGGTAACATGACGATAAGTGGCATTAATAATTTTAACATACCAGCAAACAAAATACCTGTACGAGCGGTTTGTAGATCTGCTCCAAGTGCTCTTTGTGTAATGTATTGGTTACATCCCCAATAGTTTAGGTTGATGATCCAGATACCAGCAGCGTAAGATAACAATCCAGGGAAAGTAAGGTATTTATCGATTTCAAGCTGAGAAGACGTCGCAGTTGGTTTCGGAATAATCATTTTGAAATGTTCTGGAGCCTGCTGCATTAAAACTTTGAAACCGGCAATTGCGTTTTGTCCAACACCAAAAGCTTCTGCAACTGTTGTTAAGGCAATATAAGATGTTACTAAACCTCCGATAATTAATACAGCCACCTGAATAACGTCTGTATAAGCCACAACCTTCATTCCTCCAAGAGAAATAAACAAAGCAAAAATAGCCAATCCAAGCATAATTACGTGAAGATATTCTCCACCCGCAAGTTTGTTAATCGCAACAGCTCCTAAGTATAAAATAGAAGTAAGGTTTACGAAAACATATAAAAACAGCCAGAATACAGCCATGATAAGTGCAGTAGATTCGTTGTAACGTGTTTTTAAGAATTGTGGCATCGTGTAAATCTTATTTTTAAGATATACAGGAATAAACCACACCGCGACAATAATAAGAGCAACGGCAGCAAGCCATTCGTAAGCAGCAACAGCGATTCCTAAGAAGAATCCTTCACCGCTCATTCCGATGAACTGTTCTGCAGAGATATTAGAAGCAATAAGAGAAGCTCCAATTGCCCACCAAGTTAAATTTCCTTCAGCCAAAAAGTAAGCTTTAGCATCTTGTTCGTCTTGTTTACGTTTGCGGTAAACGGTGTAACCGTAGACCGAGACTACGATGAAATAAATAATAAAAACCGCATAGTCTGCGAAAGCGAGGTTTTGGTTCATTGTTAGTAGTATTTTAAATAATTATTATAGGGTTGTTTGTTTATGTGGTTTTAAATCAGTTTTTGTGTTGTCAAATCTTGTTAAAAATGCAAGATGTGTTTTATTTCTGTTATTTTTTTGCGAAAATAAAGCAGAAGCCAAATGTAAAATAAAAATTTAGAAATTAACCATTAGTAAATGTGTTTTTTACATTTATCTAATAAGAATTGTGTTAAATTTTTAGATTTGAATTAAGGACAACACTAAACCATTAAGCTTTTACTGGGCTTTTGTAATGTACATCTGAAAGCTGTCTCAAAATTTCAGCACTTTTTTCAGGTGTAATATCACGCTGCGATTCTCCCAACATTTCATATCCGACCATGAATTTCTTTACCGTTGCAGATCTCAGCAAAGGTGGATAAAAATGCATGTGGAAATGCCATTCTGGATGGATTAAACCGTCTGTTGGCGATTGGTGAATTCCTGACGAATATGGAAATGAAGTATTAAATAAATTGTCGTACTTCGTTGTAAGTTGCTTTAAGATTTTCGCGAAAGCGCTACTTTCATCTTCAGTAAAATTGGTGATTTTGTTTACAGCTCTTTTGCTGATAATCATAGTTTCGTATGGCCAGATTGCCCAAAATGGAACCAATGCCACAAAATGATCGTTTTCGATTACGATACGATCGCCAGCTTTCAATTCGGCTTTTACATAATCTTCTAACAATGTTGTCTGATTTTTATCGTAGTACGATTTTAAGCTATTTTGTGTTTTTTCGACCTGAGTTGGTAGAGAAGATTGTGCCCAAATTTGACCGTGCGGATGTGGGTTGCTGCAGCCCATAACACTTCCTTTGTTTTCAAAAATCTGAACATGGTTGATGAATTTAATGTTTCCTAAATCGGTATATTCTTTCTGCCAAGTTCTAATGATGTTTTCAATATCGGCAATTTCCATTTCTGGAAGAGTCAGATCGTGTCTTGGCGAAAAGCAAACCACTCTCGAAATTCCTTGTTCTGGTTTTGCCTTAAAAAAAGTATGTTTAATATCATCTTCAAAAATGATTTCGTCCTGTTTCATGGCTGCAAAATCATTTTCAAAAACAAAACTGTTTTCGTATTGCGGATTATTCATTCCGTTGGCACGAACATTTCCTGGACACAAGTAACAAGTAGGGTCGTACTTAGGGAGTTCTTCAGTTGAAATAGTTTCATTTTGTCCTTGCCAAGGGCGTTTTGCACGGTGAGGTGAAACCAAGACCCATTCGTTAATTAATGGGTTGAAGCGTCTGTGAGGATCTTCGTTAATGTCAAAATTTTTCATTGTACAGTTGTGGTTTTAAAGTAGCGTTGTTCCGTTAGAGATTTTTACATCATAGAATTTTAATTCAATTCCAAATGTATCTAAATAAAGTTTAGAGAACTTACGCTTTACCTCATTTTCATTTCCTTTTTTAACTAAATTGATAGTGCATCCTCCAAAACCACCTCCCATAAGTCGGGAACCAATAATGGCATCATCTTCTTTTGCGGTATCAACAAGCATGTCTAATTCTTCGCAGCTTACCTCGTATTCTTTAGATAAACCATAATGTGTTTCAAAAAGCAGTTCTCCTAAAAGTTCGATGTTTCCTTGGTCTAGTGCTTCACAAGCTTTGATAACGCGATTGATTTCTTTTACAACAAAATGAACTCGGTCAAAAACTTTTTCAGTCATTTTATCTTGTAAGCTCAAAACTTGTTCTACAGAAGAATCTCTGAAACTTTTTACTTCTGGGAAATGATTTTTTATGATAGATAAACCTTCCTCACATTCAATTCTTCTGGTATTGTATTCTGATGTAAAAAGCGAATGTTTTACATTAGAATCAAATAAAATTAGAGAATAATCTTTGAAGTCGGCATTGTGATATTCAAAATCTAAAGTGTTGCAATCTAGTTTGATCACTTTATTTTCAAGACCGTGAACGCTTGAAAATTGGTCCATAATTCCGCAGTTGATACCCACCCAGTGTTCTGCTTTTTGGCCTAATAATGAAATGTCTTTTTTCTCAATTTTTAAATCAAACAGCGATTTGATTCCGAAAATCATTCCGCATTCTAAAGCTGCAGAAGAAGACAATCCAGAACCAACCGGAATATTACTGCTGAAAACACAGTTAAAACCATCAAACGAAAATCCGTTATCTTGCAATTGTTTGATTACACCACGAATGTAATTGGTCCAAACCACATCGCTCAGTTTTACTTCCTGAGTCAAATCGATTTCAAATTCTTCATTCAAATCGATGGCAATTATTTTAGAAGTTTTGGTGTTGTTTTTTTCAAAAGCAAAGCAAATCACTTTGTCAATTGCAGCAGGCAAAACATAACCGTCATTGTAGTCAATATGTTCTCCAATGATGTTGATTCTGCCTGGAGAAAGTACCGTTTTTTGAGGAGAAGCTCCAAAAGATTTCTCAAAAAAAGCAACGGTATTTTGTATTAAAATATCATTCATTATATAGTTAGTATATTGTGGTTTTAGAATTTTATATGTGTTGAGTGAAATTATTTTTTCTATTCTACCTACTACTTATAGTTTAAATCAAAATCTGTCTAGATCAGCTTTAATTTGTGTAAATCTGCGTGAAAAAATCTTGGCAAAAGTATTTCACGCAGATTCTAAAAGATTTCAGCAGATTCAATTAGATTTTACTTGATGGATGAAATTATTTTTATTTTATCTTATCCAGCAGTTATTATATTAGTTTAAACTTTCAAATTTGTAAAGTGTTTTTTGCGTGTATTCTTCACCTTTTTTCAAAACTGCATTTGGAAAATGCGCATGATTTGGCGCATCTGGGAAATTTTGAGTTTCAAAACAAATTCCGCTTTGTGCATTGTAATCAACGTTTTCTTTTCCTTTCAGTTTTCCGAAACAATTTCCACCAACATATATATGTACACTTGGCTGATCGGTATAAACATTCATTCTTAGGTTATTTTTTATGCTGATTAACTGCGCTACGATTTCAGTTTTAGAATTCACTACAAAAGAATTGTCAATTGGAAACGGACAGTTTTTTGAAGTTCTAAAATCAAAATCATGATTGGTTAAATCGGTGAAATTTCCTGTTGGAATATTGTCAGAATTGGTTTCTAGCATTTTAGCCGATTTGATAAACATTTGCTGTTCTAAAACATTTCCGTCATGTCCATCCAGGTTAAAATAGCTATGATGTGTCAAATTGATAATCGTATCTTCTGTTGAGGTTGCTTTGTATTCTAGCTTCAATTCATTTTCTTCGGTCAAAGTATAAGTCAAATAAACCGTCATTTCTCCAGGAAAATTTTCGTCCAGATGGGCACTCAAAAGGGCGAAAGTTATAGAAGGATTTTCACCAGAAGTTGCATTAACAACACTCCATGCTTTTCTTCCAAATCCCATTACTCCTCCGTGAAGCGTGTTGCCGTTATTGTTTCCGTCTAGCTGAAATTTTTTATCGTCAAGACTAAAAGTCGCATTATGAATACGTCCTGCGTAACGGCCAACTGTAGTTCCGAAATAAGGAGCGCTTGGTAAATTATACGATTCTAAATATGCTTCAAGATTATCAAAACCTAAAACAACATCTACTAGTTTTCCGTCAAGCGGAATTTGGATAGAAGTTACAGTTGCTCCATAATTGATAATCTGCACTTTCATTCCGTTTTTATTAATCAGATCAAAAGAATAAATTTCTTCCTTATTAGGCATTAAACCAAATAAATTGCAATTGTGAGTCTCTTTTAAATGCGATATGTGTTTTATTTCCATAAAAATTTTACCAAAAATGAAATCCAAAAATAGAAACATTTATTATTTTTACATACCAGTACCTACCAGTTTTTGCTGTTTATAGTCAAAATGACTTTATTATGAACATTATTTCAATTCAAAATAACATCGGTCTGCCAAAATATAAGCAGATTATTCTTTCAATCGAAAAAGCGATTGAAGAAGGAAATTTGATTAAAGGCGATAGGCTTCCGTCGGTAAATAAAGTCTGCTTGGCTTTTTCTTTATCTCGTGATACGGTCTTATTGGCGTATGACGAATTGAAGAAAAGAGGAATTATTTACGCTATTCCAGGAAAGGGATATTACGTTAAAAGCGTTGAAATCACTATAACTCAGAAGGTTTTTTTGCTTTTTGATGAGTTGAATATTTTTAAAGAAGATATTTATAATTCGTTTTTAAAAAACATTGGAAAAAATGTTCAAGTCGATATTTTTTTTCACCATTTTAATGTTCAAGTTTTCAAAAAGCTGCTAAATGACAGCAACGGAAATTATACAAAATATATTATTATGCCGACGAACTTAAACGATATCGTCGATTCTATAAAAACCCTACCAGTAAGCGACGTAATTATTTTGGATCAGACCAATTCAGATTTAAAAATGTTTCCTGCCATTTATCAAAATCACCAAAAAGATATTTACGAAGGTTTGATGAAAGGCAAAACGAGATTGTCTAAATACAAGAAACTGATTTTAATTTTTCCTGGTTTTAGAGAACCACCCGGAATGAAATTAGGTTTTGAATCTTTCTGCCAAGATTATGGTTTTGATTATGAAATTATTTCAGATTTCAGCAACCAGTCTATTGCTTTGGGAGATTTGTACATTATTCCGCACGATCGTGACTTGCTTTTGGTAATAGAAAATGCCATAAATCGAAATTTGAAACTAGGAGAAGATTTCGGAATTATATCATACAATGAAACTCCATTGAAGAAAATTGCCGCAAATGGAATTACAACCATTTCAACCAATTTTGAGTTGATGGGAAAAATTCTGGCAGATATGGTTTTAAAAGGAACAAAAGAGCAGATCGAAAATAGATCTGCTCTTATAGTAAGGAATTCTTTATAAATCGTTGAGTAAAATTTTTAACACATAGAAACATAGCTTTTGTGAACCCAAAAAAGGCGTTTCACTAATTTCAATGCACATAGCTATGTGTTAAAGCGAGCTTTTTCTGTAATCTTAAACAGAGCAATAAAAATCTATATTTCTATGTGTTTAAATTAAAACTTGTTCTATTTCACCCAATAGGGAGAATAAATAAAGTTATAAATTCAATACGAAATTATTTAGTAGTTTTTCTTCATATTTCTCCTTATTAAAAGTATATAAGTAAGAACCTTTTCGAGAAGACTGCATGTCTTTTTCTTCCAGTTTATTTAAAATTTCTAGAGAGTTTATTTTACTGATGAAATTTCTTTTGTCCAATTCTTTACTCAAAATTGCTTCGTACAATTCTAAAAGCTGACGCATGGTGAATTTTTCTGGAAGCAATTCAAAACCAATTGGTTTTACAGAAGTTTTATATCGAAGCCTCTTAATAGCATTTTGAACCATTTCGTTATGGTCAAAAATTAAGTTTGGAGCGTCGTTAATCGGGAACCATTCAGCGTGGTAATTCTGGATCAATTCTGCATTGTGGTTTTCGATATTAATTAAAGCGAAATAAGAAACCGAGATGGTTCTTTCTACAGGGTCACGATCAATTTCACTGTAAGCATGAAGTTGCTCCATATAAATATCATTAAGACCTGTATAGGTATTTAAGATTCTGGTTGCGGCAGCATCTAAGACTTCATCACGTTTTAGAAAACCTCCAATTAAGGACCATTTCCCTTTTTCTGGCTCAAAATCTCTTTGGATCAAAAGGATTTTTAGACCATCATTGTCGAATCCGAAAATGATGCAGTCTACTGCCAGTAAAACTTTATCAGCAGAGCTATAACTATTTAGCATATATTATTAATTTGGATGGGTAAATATATGAACTTCTTAAAACGTATCATAATTTATTAATGTAGATTTTACACTTACATAATTAACTACTCAAATGTATAGTTAAAAAAGTTACTTTTTACATAAAAATAACATACAAATTTTCTTTTTAAGATTTTTTTAAGAAAAAAACAGGACAGTCAAGGATAGTTTTTTGTAAAAATAAGTTCTGTTTGTTTAAAAACATATAAAAATAAACAATCTTTTACCTACAAAACAATCTTTTTTTTGAATTCAAAACATTAAAAAACAGATTATTTATGCTTTTTTTTATTTCCTTCTTTTTTTGATTAAAAAACGAGTTTTTCAGTAAAAGTGTATTTTTTACACAATTAAAATCATTAAAACAGCAGTTTTTTTGAAAAAACCTTGAATTTTTAAATGTTAATTTGACACTTAATTTGCGATATGTGTTTTTTTTGAGCTCTTTTTTTGTGATATTAATTTGTTTACATGGTTTTTTTTTAGTTAAATTTACAAATGTAAGATTAACACTTATTAACTAAACCACTAACCAATCTTAACTAAACCATTATGATTACAAAACAAAAATTACTTTTGTATTGCAATTTTCTATTGCCAAAAACAAATTGGATTTTAGCAGTATTAATGCTATTATTTTCTGTTAATCAGATGTCTGCTCAAGGCAAAACGATAACAGGGGTTGTTACATCGGCGCAAGACAATCTTCCTTTGCCGGGTGTAAACATTATAATAAAAGGAACCAAAACAGTTGCTACAACTGGATTTGATGGAGAGTATTCGATTAAAGCATCGACAAATGATGTTTTAGTTTTTTCATTTATAGGATTTCAGAACAAAGAGATAGTCGTAGGAAGCCAGTCTAAAATTGATGTGGCGTTGGGTGAAGACACTAATAAACTTAACGAGGTAGTTGTTATTGGTTACGGAACTCAAAAGAAATCAGATTTAACAGGTTCTGTAAGTGTTGTTAACTTAGAATCGGCTAAAAAAGTAGTTACGTATGATGCTGCTAAAATGCTTCAAGGACAAGTGCCAGGTGTTACTGTACAATCTTCAGGAGAACCGGGAGGCTTTGTTAATGTGAAGATTAGAGGTATAACTTCCTTTAGCAACAATAATCCACTTTTTGTAATCGACGGAATTATGGTCGATTCACCTTATGATTTTGCCCCAGGAGAAATAGAATCTATGCAGGTTTTAAAAGATGCATCATCGGCTGCTATTTATGGTGTTCGCGGTGCAAATGGTGTTGTAATTATTACGACTAAAAAAGGAAAACAAGGCAAAATGGATATTAAATTCAAGTCTATTGTAGGTCTGCAAAATGTTGCTAAAAAGTGGGATGTTACAGATCGAGTAGGTTATCAGAAAATTACGAGCGAGGCCGAAAGAAACAGAGATATTAGAGCAGGTGTTCCTGTAAGCATTGCTCCAGGAAATGACCCAAATAGTGCATCGTACATATCAAATGTAGATACAGATTGGCAGAAAGAATCTTTTCAGACTGGTGTTGTGCAAAATCAAGCCTTGACATTTACTGGAGGCGCAGAAAGTATTGCTTACAGCTTTAATGTTGACTATTTTAAAAATACAAGTTATATTAAAACACCTCAGGACTATGAGAGATTGTCAACCAATTTGAATTTAAATGGTAAAAAAGGAAAATTTAAATACGGTGCAAAAATAGCTTATACACAATCTGATAAAGAAATTTTTAATGAATACAATGCAGGTCAAACGGTTGTAAGTGACATTTTGGGAGCTATTCCGACTATGCCCGTTTATGATGCAAACAGACTCGGTGGTTATGGAGGTACAGACAACCTGACTCAGAGAGCAATTTCTATGAACCCTATTGGATACAACAATCTGATTGATAATAATGGAAAAAGAAACCGTTTTATTGGAGATGTTTGGGGAGAAATCGAAATCGTAAAAGGTCTTAAATACAAACTGGATGTAAGTTATGATAGAACAGATTGGGAAAATAGAAAATTTATTCCGCCAAGTGATTTAGGATGGTATTACATTACTACAAATGACGAAGCATCTCTAGATGTTGAAACAGGAAACGAACTAAGAACGTTTTTGAATAATTTGCTAACGTATGAAGTGACTCTTGGGAAGCATAAAATTGACGCTCTTGCAGGTTGGATTCAGGAAAAAAGAGATTATCATAGATATAATATGAGAGGTGTAGGTTTTACTCCAAACGACATTCCAATGCTTCAATACGCTGATGCTAGAAATGCATCTGAATATAAATTTACGATTACTGGAATATCATACATCAGTAGATTAAATTATTCTTATGATGACAGATATTTAGTGCAGGCTAACTTTAGACAAGATAAAACATCTCTTTTTAGCGAAAAAAATAATTCGGCAAACTTTTACTCTTTTTCAGGAGGATGGAAACTTAGTAACGAAAAATTCTGGACATTGCCAGAATGGATAAGCAATATTAAACTTAGAGGAGGTTACGGGACATTAGGAAATAATACCATTTCGCAATATTTCTTTGCTTCAACCGTAAACAGTTTTGCAGGTTATGATTTTAATAATGAGCTTGCTCCAGGAACAACTGTAGTTGCGGCATTGGATCCGAATGTAAAATGGGAAAAATCTACAAACTCAAACGTAGGTATCGAATTAGGTTTCTTAAATAATGATTTACAGTTTACAGCAGAGTACTTTGTAAAAAAATCAGATGATTTATTGTTAGGCGTTCCGCTTCCGTTTTCTACAGGGGCATTTCCGGCAAGTGTTACCACAAATGCAGGATCAATGAAAAACTCTGGGGTTGAGTTTACAGCAGCTTACAGCAATCATCATCATAAATTTAGATATGATATTTCTGCAAACTTTGGAACACTGAAAAATGAAGTTACTAAAATCGGTGTAAACGGAAATCCGATCTACGGAGCAGTTTCTAAAACCGAAGTAGGAAGATCTGTTGGCGAAATGTTTGCTTGGGAAGCAATTGGAATTTTCCAAAATGCAGCTGAAGTTGCAGCTTCTCCAACTCAAACTGGCGCGGCTCCTGGAGACGTGAAATTTAGAGATGTAAATGGCGACGGAATAATTACGGATGCAGATAGAACTTTCCAAGGAGTAACAATTCCTAAATATGGCTTCGGATTCAATTTCAGTGCTTCTTATTCTAACTTCGATTTCTCTATGTTTTGGCAAGGAGCGGGAGGTAACAAAGTATTTAATGCAATGTACCGCAATTTGATGATCGGACAATATACAAACCATCATACAGATGAGTTAAATTATTGGACACCAACTAATACCAATACCAATATTCCAGCTCCAGTTATTGGAGATCCAAATGGAAACAGCAGAGATTCAAACAGATTTATTGAAAGCGGTGATTATGTGAAACTGCAAACAATGGAAATCGGGTATAACATTCCGATAAAAGATAAATTTATTGAAAAAGCTAAGGTTTACCTAAATGGTCAAAATCTGTTGATTATCTCTAAATATAAAGGATATGATCCTGACTTTAACAGTGACGGATTACTTTCAAGAGGATATGATGCAGGATCTTTTCCAAATCCAAGAACAATTTCTTTAGGAGTAGAAGTGAGCTTCTAACCAGGTCTAACCATTAAAACGTATTAAAATGAAATCTAAATTTTTTAGCTATATAACCGTTTTCCTTTCACTAGCCTTGGTAACCACAAGCTGTGTGGATAACGAAGATTTGACTCAACTAGATCCAAATAATGATTCAGTCGATAATTTTTGGAAAACAGATGAAGATGCATTGCAAGGTGTAAATGCTGCTTATGGAAGTTTACTAACAGACGGAACTTACATGAGAAGTACACCATTATTATTAGATGCAAAAGCAGATGATTCTCGTACAAACAGCCCTTGGGCATCAATGTATAATGTGGGGCACTTTAATTCAAATGTTGCAGATGCAGCTATTTATGGGTGGGCTTACGAAACCTATTATCAAGGTATTTACCGTGCCAATCAAGTATTGACAAATGTACCCGGAATTGAATTTGAAGACGAAGCTTTAAAAAACAGAATTATAGGACAAGCTTATTTCTTAAGAGGATTGTACTTTTTTCATGCAGTAAACATGTTTAAGAATGTGCCTCTTCCAACAGAATTAGCAGTTTATTATCCTCAAAAAACACAAGACGAAGGCTGGGTACAAGTTATTGCAGACTTTAAAGCGGCAGCAGAATTACTTCCAAATTCTTATGTTGGCCTTTCAGGATTAGATGGAGGACAAAAAGGACGTGCAACTAAAGGTGCAGCGTTAGGATATTTAGGAAAAGCCTATTTGTTTACAAAAGATTTTACAAATGCTAAAACAACTTTCAAGCAAGTAATAGATTTAGGAGTTTATTCTTTGGTCGCAAATTACCGTGATAACTTCACAACAGCAAACGAAAACAATTCAGAATCTCTTTTTGAAGTGCAATTTAGCCGTGATGCCGGAGGTGTCGATTTAGGTTGGGGAGGTGCTCCTGCTTCTGGATGGGGAAAAACATCTGCAAGAGCTATTACCTATGCACCTCGTGCTTTTGGATGGACAGATGTTCAGCCAACTTGGGCATTGTTTAATGAATTTAAAGAAGAAAAAACAAAAACAGGACAAGATGATCCTCGTCTAGATGCTACTATTTTCTACAATAAACCAGGCGGAATGCAATTGTACGGAAAAGATTTTGCCACATTCTATGCTTCAAGTCCAGCCGATTTAAATGATTTATTCTGCAGAAAATACCAAAACTCTGACGGACAATTTGCAGACGAATACGATTGGCGTTCCGGAATCAATGAGCGTTTATTAAGATATGCTGATGTTCTTTTAATGTATGCCGAATGTTTGAATGAAACGGGCGATACTCAAGGAGCTTATACTTACATTCAGATGGTAAGAGATAGAGTAAATCTTCCTGATTTAGCCACTGCAAAACCAGGATTGTCTCAAGCGCAAATGAGAGAGCAGATTGGTCACGAAAGATTTTTAGAATTTCCTCTAGAAGGACACCGTTTTGACGATATCCGCCGTTGGGGATGGCTTCAAGATCCTGCTAAATTAGCTTGGTTAAAAGCAAGAGATGCTGAGTTTAATTCTTATACAGCAGGAAGAGAATATTTCCCAATTCCAC
Organism: Flavobacterium tyrosinilyticum; assembly: GCF_023656565.1. Lineage (GTDB taxonomy): Bacteria > Bacteroidota > Bacteroidia > Flavobacteriales > Flavobacteriaceae > Flavobacterium > Flavobacterium tyrosinilyticum. The sequence goes on along the minus strand of NZ_JAMOKG010000001.1, from coordinate 1,059,740 downwards.
AATTAGAAATGGATAATAACCCGGGAACTGTTCAAAACGACAGTTATTAAGTTTTCAGTCTCGGTTTTCAGTCACAGTCTCACTGGATACTGTAAATGAAAACTGAGACTATAATATTATGCCTTAGAATTTGGAATACAAGAGAAGTAATTTTTAACAGTAACTAAAATTAGAATAATGAAAACAATTACAAGTTTGGTTTTATTAGCGATATTATTTGGGAGTTGTCAGAATGAAGATATTGTCCCAACACAAGAAGAAACAACAGCAATTGTAAATGCAGAGGATTCAAAGGTTACCAATTTAACAGCCAAAACAGTCAGCGGAAATGTGCCATCACATGATCCAAGTACGATTGTAAAAAGTGGTGTTAATTATTATGTTTTTACAACAGGAGATAATATACCAGTTACCTATTCAACAAATCTAACAAGCTGGTCATGGGGAACATCGGTGTTTTCATCAACACCAAGTTGGATTACAGGATACGTTCCAGGATTCGTTAAAACGTTTTGGGCACCAGACGTTGCTTGGTTCAATAACAGATGGAATATGTATTATTCATGCTCGACATTTGGTTCGGCAACATCAGCAATTGGATTGGTAACAACACCAGCCATTTCGCAAAGCGCGGGAACAACATGGACAGACAGAGGAGTTGTTGTTTCTTCTTCATCAGCATCAGATGTTAATGCAATCGATCCGTCAATTTTAGTAGATGGAAGCAATGTCTATATGGCTTACGGTTCATGGCATGCAGGTATTGGTGTAATTCAAATTAATCCTTCAACAGGAAAAACAACAGGAAGCAAAACCATTGTTGCTGGCGGAAACAGCGCATCTTGGGAGGCTCCTTGTTTAATTAAAGAAGGAAGCTATTATTACTTATTTGTAAACCGAGGAACTTGCTGCAATGGAGTTAACAGCACCTACTATATTGTAGTTGGGCGTTCTACAAGTCCGTTTGGGCCTTTTGTGGATAAAAACGGAGTATCTCTAAAAAGCGGCGGCGGAACAACCGTTCTGGCTTCACAAGGAAATTATATCGGTCCAGGTCATTTGTCTAGAATTACAGGAACGCAAAAGGGAGCGGTTCATTATTATGACGGAGCCGACAGCGGAAATCCAAAACTCGAAATTGTATACTTTACTTGGTCATCAGGATGGCCGACACTTTCTTATTAAAAAATTAAAATTCAGAGGAAAGTTTTCGGGCTTTCCTCTACAATAAAAACCACTATGAAAAAAGCACTTTTAATCACATTTCTTATTTCGTTTTGCAGTCAGCTGAATTTTGCGCAGACCACAATCACCATTAAAAATACGGCCGATGCGCCCACAATTGACAAAAACATCTACGGTCATTTTGCAGAGCATTTAGGGCGTTGTATTTACGGAGGATTTTTTGTGGGAGATACTTCGAAAATTCCAAATACAAAAGGAGTAAGAAATGATATTATTGCGGCTTTAAAAGATTTAAAAATTCCAAATTTAAGATGGCCAGGAGGCTGTTTCGCTGATACTTACCATTGGAAAGATGGAATCGGGCCACAAGAACAAAGACCAACTATTGTAAACAAATGGTGGGGCGGAGTTACTGAAGATAACAGTTTTGGAACACATGATTTCTTGAATATGTGTGAACTTTTAGGTGCTGAACCTTATTTATCTGGAAATGTAGGAAGCGGAACGGTTCAGGAATTAGCAGACTGGGTTCAGTATACGAACTTCAGCGGTAAAAGTCCGATGAGTGATTTACGTGCTAAAAATGGAAGAAAAGAACCTTGGAAAGTCAAGTATTGGGGAATTGGAAATGAAGCTTGGGGATGTGGAGGAAATATGACAGCAGAATATTATGCAGGAGAATACCGTAAATATGCGACTTTCATGTCTGACTGGGAAAATACGGGAGGAATCACCAGAATTGCATCTGGATCAAATAGTGCAGATTACAATTGGACAGAAGTTTTAATGAAAGGAATTCCGCTAAATATGTTAGGCGGAGTTGGAGTTCATCATTATGCTGTAATTGACTGGGGTAAAAAAGGAGATGACAGAAATTTTACAGAAGAAGGCTATTTTAAAACGATGCAATCGGCTTTAAAAATGGAAGAATTAGTTACGAAACATTCTGCTATTATGGACAAGTACGATCCTGAGAAAAAAGTAGCCATGATTGTTGACGAATGGGGAGGCTGGTATGAAGTAGAAAAAGGAACCAATCCAGGATTTTTGTATCAGCAAAATACCATGCGTGATGCGGTTTTAGCTGGAGCAACTCTTAACATTTTCAATAACCATGCAGATCGCGTTCGTATGGCAAACCTAGCACAATGCGTTAACGTTTTACAAGCTGTAATCCTTACAGACAAAGCTAAAATGATTGTAACGCCAACCTATCATGTAATGAAAATGTACAGCGTGCATCAAGATGCGAAGTTATTGCCAGTAAGTTTTACTTCACCAAATTATACTTTTAATGGAGAAATCCTTCCAGCAGTTTCAGCATCGGCATCAAAAGACAAAAATGGCGCAGTTCATATTTCATTAGTTAATGTGGATGCAAAAAACAAAAACAAAATCGAAATTGATGTAAAAGATTTAGGTGTGAAAAACTTCACAGGAGCGGTTATAACATCGGCTAAATTACAAGATTATAATTCATTTGAAAACCCAAATAAAATTGTTCCAACAGCTTTTAAAGGTTTCGAAAACAAAAAAGGAAAACTTGAAATCACTATTCCTCCTTTCTCAGTTGTTGTTTTAGAAGGAAAATAAAATAGAAGCAGATGAAAAAGCAAAACTTCATTTTAAAAACCATTTCTTCCATCGGATTTTTTGCGGCAGCAATTCTAATGGCAAGCTGTTCCAAAGATGATCCTGCGGCACCTGAAGTTGGTGGGCCAGATCCTGTCGTACCGCCAGTGGTTACGCCAACGTTTGCAGGACCAACTTATGCAGACAATTATACGGCATTTGCAAGCTGGAACACTAGATCACAATGGAATCTGGCAAATGTACATGATCCGTCAGTTGAAAAATCGGGAGAATATTATTATATGTACCAAACAGATGCTTCGTACGGAAATGCACATGAGGGTAACGGACATTTTTTCTACAGAAGATCCAAAGATTTAATCAATTGGGAATTTATGGGATCTTCAATGGCTCAGGCTCCAGCTTGGGTAAAAGATTCTTTAAATAATAAAAGAGCCAGAATGAGTCCAGCTCTTCCTCCGATAGAAAATCCAAATTATGGATTTTGGGCGCCATGCGTTCGAAAAGTAGGTAATGTTTTTAGAATGTATTACAGCATTGTAGTAACCAATCCCATTACAGGAACAGACACCAATACTTCTTGGACAGAACGTGCTTTTATTGGTTTGGCTGAAACAACAGATTTGGCTTCTAATAATTGGGTTGACAAAGGAATGGTAGTCTGCTCAGAACCTGACGGTGTAAAAAGTTATGTGAGAAACGGAGGAAACGATTGGGATGCTTATTTTAAATTCAATGCCATTGATCCGAGTTTTATTGAAACCCCAGAAGGCGAACAATATTTAATTTACGGTTCTTGGCATTCAGGAATTGCAGCTTTAAAACTAAATCCGACAACAGGAAAACCAGATAAATTAAAAACAATCGACGATTACGGGGTTCGAATCGCGGGTCGAGGAAATGTAAATTCAAATCGATGGCAAGCACTTGAAGGACCAGAAATTATCTACAATCCAGAGACGCAATATTATTATTTGTTTTTGGCTTATGACGAATTATCGGTTGCCTATAACACACGTGTAGCTCGTTCTAAAAATATTTTGGGGCCTTATGTAACCAATACAGGAATGAGTATTACAAACGGTGCAGAATGTTTTCCGTTGGTAACACATCCGTATCAGTTTAAAAATCATACAGGTTGGGTTGGATTTGCGCACTGCGCTGTTTTTCAAAACCCAGAAACAAAACAATGGTTTTATGCTTCGCAGGCACGTTTGCCAGAAGGAGTTGCTGGAATTAATGTCTCAAATGCAGTCATGATGGGACATGTGCACGGAATTCAATGGACAGAAGACGGCTGGCCTGTAATAGAACCAGAACGCTATGCTGGAGTACCAACAACAACTTTTGCAGAAGGAAATCTGGTAGGAACTTGGGAACAAATCACCATGAATTATCAATACAAAACGATGCAGAAAGCGGTTACGATTTATTTAACGGCCGATAAAAAAGTAAGTGGTGATATAACAGGAACTTGGTCTTACGATCCTGCAAAAAAAATCGCTACCATAAACGGAGTGAAATGCAATGTAATTGATGCTTGGGATTGGGAATCGGCAACCAGAAAAGTGACTTTAAGTTACACTGGAATCAATAGTGCGGGATTAGCAGTTTGGGGTAAAAAAGTAAACTAGAAAATTCCAATTTTTTAAATTCCAAATTCCAAACATTAAAGAATGGCCACAGATTAAAGGATTAAAAAGATTAAAAAAACTGCTCAATCTGCGAGAGAAAAATAGCCACAACCCGAGCGATAGCGAATAGGCGAAGCAATTCACGAATTAAAATGATTAAAAAATCTGTGAAATCTGCTTGAATAAAAATAACCGCAAATTTCTCAAATTATAATTTGTAAAAATTCGTGGATTCGTGGCAAAAAAAAGTAACAAATGAAAAACCTATTTATAAACCTTTCTGTTTTGCTTTTATCGATTGTGGGAACAGCACAATCGGTAAAATTCAACAACCCCATTATTACAGATAAATATACAGGAGATCCCGCAGCATTGGTTTACAAAGACAAAGTGTATTTGTATGCAGGTCATGATGAAGCGCCAAACGATTTTAATTTTTATAAAATGAATGAATGGCTAGTGTATTCTTCTTCTGATATGAAAAAATGGGAATCACATCCTGTGCCATTGAAAGTAACCGATTTTAAATGGGCAAAAAGTGATGCATGGGCTTCGCAGGTAATAGAAAGAAATGGAAAATTTTATTGGTACGTAACGGTTGAACATGGAACTGTTCCAGGAAAATCGATTGGAGTTGCGGTTGCAGATAATCCGCTTGGACCTTTTAAAGATGCATTGGGAAAAGCACTAATCACCAACGATATGACCAAGTTTAGCGACATAAGCTGGGACGATATCGATCCGACGGTTTTTATTGATACTGACGGACAAGCGTATCTGTTTTGGGGAAATACAGCTTGTCATTATGCTAAATTAAAAGAAAATATGACGGAAATAGACGGAGAAATTCATCACATAAAATTACCAAATTTCACTGAAGCACCATGGATTCATAAACATAACGGCTGGTACTATTTGTCATACGCATATGAGTTTCCCGAAAAAATTGCCTACGCCATGAGCAAATCAATTACAGGGCCTTGGGAGTTTAAAGGAATTTTGAATGAATTAGCAGGAAACAGTAACACCAATCATCAATCTATAATTGACTTTAAAGGACAATCGTATTTCATTTATCATAACGGAGCATCAAAACCACATGGAGGAAGTTTTAGAAGATCTGTTTGTGTAGATAAATTATTTTATAACAAAGACGGAACAATGAAACGTGTCGTGATGACGTCTGAAGGAATACAGTAATAAGTGTTCAGTGTTCAGTTGCAGTTTGACTTATATTATCTAAAGCAGTTCTCATTTAGCCAAAACTTAAACTTACTTAAATCACTTATATGGTTTACAAAAACATAAAATATACAATTTCAATTTTTTTGATGCTGACAACTTCGGTGATTATGGCTCAAGAAATTGTTGTGCACGATCCTGTTGTTATCAAGCAAAAAGGCATTTATTATTTGTATTGTACAGGCAACGGAATAAGTGTTTTTAGTTCTAAAGATTTAAAAAAATGGAACAAAGAACCACAAGTTTTCACAGAAAAACCAGTTTGGGCAGATGGCGTTGCGGCCGATTTTAAAAATCATATTTGGGCGCCAGATATTTCATTTCACAACAATACCTATTATCTGTATTATTCAGTTTCGGCTTTCGCCAAAAATACATCGGCGATTGGCGTTGCGACGAATACAACTTTAGATCCAAAAGATAAAAATTACAAATGGGTCGATCAGGGAATTGTCATTAAATCACAACCAAACAGAGATATGTGGAATGCCATTGATCCGAATTTGGTTTTTGATGAAAACAATACGCCTTGGCTTTCTTTTGGTTCTTTTTGGGAAGGATTGAAATTGGTCAAACTAAATCCCGATTTAAAATCAATTGCACAACCTCAAGAATGGCATACGATTGCAAAACGCAAAAGATCTTTCGAATTAACAGATTCAGACCCGGGAGATGGCGCACTTGAAGCTCCTTTTATCTTTAAGAAAAACGGATACTATTATCAATTTCTTTCTTGGGATTTGTGCTGTCGCGGAGAAAAAAGCACTTACAAAGTGGTTGTTGGAAGATCAAAAAATGTAGCAGGACCTTATTTGGATAAAGAAGGAAAACAACTCGATCAAGGTGGAGGAAGTTTAGTAGTTCAAGGCGATGAAAATTACTTTGGCGTAGGCCATAACAGTGCTTATACTTTTGATGGAAAAGATTATATGTTTTATCACGGTTACGAAAAGAAAACCAACGGAACACCAAGATTAGTGGTTAGAGAAATTAAATGGGATGCCGATTTCTGGCCTGTTTTAAAATAGAATACAAATACAATGAAGAAATATAACTTACCAATTTTAACGATTTTGATGTTATTACTTGTTTTGGCTTCTTGTAAGGAAACCAAAAACAATGTGGTGCAAAATAAAACATCGGCCTTAAAAGCAGGTTATGAAATCGAACCGATTAACATTCAAAATGTAAAACTGACAGATTCTTTTTGGCTTCCAATTATCAAAAGAGTCCAAGAAGTAACAATCGAATATGCGATTAAGAAATGTGATGAAGAAGGTCGTTTTGAAAACTTTTTAATTGCTGGAAAACAAAAAACTGGAAAAGTGCGAGGCGATATGCCTTTCGATGATACCGATGTTTACAAAATCATTGAAGGCGCATCTAATACTTTAATAAGTGCTCCGAATCCGAAATTGGAGAGAGTTCTTGATTCGATGATTGCCATTGTAAAAATTGGTCAGGAACCAGACGGATATATTACCACTTGGAGAACGATAAACCCTGCAAAACCGCCGGCACCTTGGGTTCCTGTAATTGAGGGAAAACGATGGGAATCTTTGCAAATCAGCCATGAATTATACAATCCAGGACATTTAATCGAAGCGGCAATCGTGCATTATGAAGCCACAGGAAAAACCAATTTTCTAGATATTGCCATAAAAGCAGCCGATATGCTGGTAAGAACTTTTGGCGATAATCCGGGTCAGGTAAAAGGGGTTCCAGGGCATCAGATTGTAGAAACGGGTTTAATAAAATTGTATCAGATTACAGGAAAAGAAGAGTATCTGAAATTGGCCAAATACTATTTGGATAATCGCGGGAATCCAGACAATCATAAATTATACGGAGAATATGCTCAGGATCATATGCCTGTTGTGCAGCAAAAAGAAGCAGTTGGACATGCCGTTCGCGCTGTTTACATGTATGCGGGAATGACAGATATTGTAGCCATGACCAAAGATAAAGCCTACGAAAATGCTGTAAATAGTTTATGGGAAAATATGATCAATAAAAAAATGTACATCACAGGCGGAATCGGATCGAGACATGACGGCGAAGCTTTTGGAGCAAACTACGAATTGCCAAATCTAACGGCTTACAACGAAACTTGTGCTGCAATTGGCGATGTATATTGGAATCATAGATTGCATAATTTATACGGGAAATCACAATATTTTGATGTCATAGAAAGAACAATGTACAACGGATTAATTTCGGGTATTTCGCTTGACGGAAAACAATTTTTCTATCCAAATGCCTTAGAAGCAGACGGTGTTTACAAATCAAACAGAGGTTCTTGCACACGTCAGGCTTGGTTTGATTGCTCTTGCTGTCCGACGAATTTAATTCGTTTTATTCCTTCAATTCCGGGATTGATTTATTCGAAAACTAAGAACGATTTGTATGTGAATTTATATGCTTCAAATGACGCTTCTTTCGCATTAGGAAAAACCGATTTACAGATTTCGCAACAGACTTCTTATCCTTGGAACGGAAAAGTCGGAATTTCAGTTAATCCTAAAAAAGAAAGTCAATTCACTATAAAACTTCGCGTTCCAGGTTGGGCAAGAAATGAAGTTTTGCCAGGAGATTTGTATACATATAAGAAAGCTTCAATTCAAAAACCAACGATTACTATAAATGGAGAAATAGTAGCAATTCAGCCTGAAAATGGCTATTTCAATGTAACAAGAAACTGGAAAAAAGGAGACAAAATCGCTCTCAATTTCCCGATGGAAGTTCAAGAAGTAGAAACCAATTCAAAGGTAGAAACGAATAAAAATAAAGTTTCTTTGGAATACGGTCCGCTGGTATATGCAGTGGAAGAAATGGACAACAAAACCAATTTTGACAAGATCAATATTTCGGCTTCAGATACTTTCAAAGTAAGAAAAGAAGCGAACTTATTGCAAGGTGTAAATGTAATCGAAAATTCAAAATTCAAAGCCATTCCCTATTATTCTTGGTCAAATCGCGGAGTTGGGAAAATGAAAGTGTGGATTGATTTTAAAGACTGAATTCCTCCCAAATAAATTAAATTCAAACAAACCAGTATAACATGCAAACAAACCTATTAAAAAATTGGGCACTTTCGGCCATTGTTTTTGTAAGTGTTTCTTCTTGTACAGATAAAAAAGCAGAAAAAGAACTGTCTAAAGAAGTGACTAATACAAAAACAACCTTAACTAACAAACCTATTGTGTTGCAAAGAGCAGATCCTTTTATCTACAAGCATACAGATGGGTATTATTATTTTACAGGATCGGTACCAACCTACGACGCTATAGAGTTAAGACGTGCAAAGTCTATTGCTGAGCTTCAAAATGCTGAAACCTTTAGAGTATGGGAAAAACATAAAAGCGGACCAATGAGCCGTCACGTGTGGGCTCCTGAAATTCATTATTTAGATGGAAAATGGTACGTGTATTTTGCAGCAAGCGAAGAAGAAGATATTTGGAAATTAAGACCTTATGTTTTGGAGTGTACAGGCCAGGATCCTTTACATGACAAGTGGATTGAACTTGGACAAATGCAGGCAGCGGATGCAGATCCAAAAAGCTTTACCGATTTTTCTCTGGACGGGACTGTATTTGAGCATAAAAACAAACGCTATTTCTGTTGGGCAGAAAAAACAGGCGGACAGTTTGCCGCTTCCAATTTGTATTTAGCCGAAATGGAATCGCCCGTAAAACTAAAAACAGTTCAATTCATGCTAACAACTCCAGATTATGATTGGGAACGCGTAGGTTTTTGGGTAAATGAAGGTCCTGCGGTGATTAAAAACAAAGGAAAAATTTACATTACTTTTTCGGCAAGTGCTACTGGTTCTTGTTACAGTATGGGAATGATGGAAGCAGATGAAAACGCTGATTTACTAGATAGAAATTCTTGGAAAAAATCTAGATATCCAGTATTAAAAACCAATGAAGCAAAAAAGATTTATGGACCAGGGCATAACTCATTCACGGTGGATGAAAACGGAGAACCATTAGTAATTTATCATGCAAGAGATTACGAAAAAGCTGTTGGCGATCCGAAAGTGGTGCCTTCGACAGATAAAAGGCCGTTGAAAGAAATTATTGCAGATCCGCTATATGATCCTAATCGTCATGCAAGAATGATGAAATTAAAATTTGATGAAAGTGGTAGACCAATATTCGAATTTAACTAAAAAAGCCAAATGGTAATGACGAAAATTCATTCGCAGCACCAACCAAAATTAGTCCAAAAGAAAGTCAGTTTTAGATAAGTGGAAGTAAAGTTCAGTATGATTTTCCAGCTTATTCTTTGACTGTTTTGAAAATTAAGATGAAATAATCGCAAGATTATAAATGTAACATTGACATTTATTTTTTGTTTTGAGCTTAAATCTTTGTTTTGATGCATTTTTTGTAAAAATTAAAGAACAGAATTTTGTTAAGTGTTTTTTATACACTTATAAATTATTTATAATTATATTTGTCAATATTTTAAAAATAAAATACGAATGAAAAATTATGTAATAGGATTGGACTACGGAACAGATTCTGTTCGCGCGGTGCTAATTGATACAGAAAATGGGCAGGAGCTAGCATCGAATGTTTCTCATTACAAAAGATGGAAAAACAAACAATATTGTGACGCTTCTATAAACCAATTTCGTCAGCATCCTTTGGATCATATCGAAGGATTAGAAATTACGATTCAAAACGTTGTAAAAGAAAGTAAAGTAGATCCTTCGTTAGTAAAAGGAATTTGTATTGATACAACTGGATCGTCTCCAGTGCCAGTTACAAAAGACGGAACGCCATTAGCTTTGACAAAAGGTTTTGAAGAAAATCCAAATGCGATGATGGTTTTATGGAAAGATCATACTTCGATAAATGAAGCAAACGAAATCAATGAACTGGCAGTTAGCTGGGGCGGAGAAGATGTTACAAAATATGTTGGAGGAATTTATTCTTCTGAATGGTTTTGGGCAAAAATCCTCCATATCGCAAGACAAGACGAAGCGGTTCGAAATGCAGCACACACTTGGATGGAGCATTGCGATTTAATGACGTATTTGTTAATTGAAGATAAAGATTTAAAAACGTTCAAAAGAAGCCGTTGCGCAGCAGGTCATAAAGCCATGTGGCATGCAGACTGGAACGGATTACCGCCAGTTGAATTCTTAGAAAAATTACATCCGTATTTAGCGCAGCTTCGAGGTAATTTATATGATGAAACTTATACATCAGATTTAGTTGCTGGAAATCTAAGCCAAGAATGGGCAGAGCGTTTAGGACTTTCGACAGAAACAGTTATCGCTGTTGGAACATTCGACGCACATTCTGGTGCAGTTGGAGCTAAAATCGAAGAGAATACTTTGGTTCGTGTTATGGGAACTTCAACTTGTGATATCCTAGTGGGTTCTTATGATGAGGTGGGAACAAAAACCGTTCGCGGTATCTGCGGACAAGTTGATGGTTCAGTTATTCCAGGATTTATTGGTTTAGAAGCGGGACAATCTGCTTTTGGAGATTTATTGGCTTGGTATAAGGAATTATTGCTTTGGCCGACAGAACATTTACTAGGTTCTTCGTCACTTTTAAATGATGCTCAAAAAGAGCAGTTAAGAGAAGAATTCAGCGATAAATTAATTGTAGAATTAACAAAAGAAGCAGCCAAAATTCCGGTTTCAGAAAGTCTTCCAATTGCTTTAGACTGGATTAACGGACGTAGAACTCCAGATGCCAATCAGGAATTAAAAAGTGCGATTTCAAATTTATCATTAGGAACAAAAGCGCCTCATATTTTTAAAGCTTTAGTAAACGCAATCTGTTTTGGAGCGAAGAAAATTGTAGATCGTTTTGAAGAAGAAGGTGTAAAAATCGACAGCGTAATCGGAATTGGCGGTGTTGCTAGAAAATCTCCTTTCATCATGCAGACTTTGGCTAACGTTTTAAATAAGCCAATTAAAATTGCAGCTTCAGACCAAACACCAGCTTTAGGAGCGGCAATTTACGCAGCGGTTGCAGCTGGAATTTACCCAAATGTAATCGAAGCAAGCCAGAAAATCGGAAGTGATTTTGACGGAGAATATTTCCCTCAGACAGATAAAGTTGAAGCATATCATAAACTGCTTTTGGGATACGAAAAATTAAGTGCTTTTGCAGATCCAAACCTTAAAATATCGCAACATGAGCTCTCAATATAAAGATTTAAAACAAGAATGTTACGAAGCCAACATGCAGTTAAATGCATTGAATTTGGTGGTATACACTTTTGGAAATGTAAGTGCCGTGGATAGAAAAAATGGTGTTTTTGCCATTAAGCCAAGCGGTGTTCCTTATGAAGATTTAAAACCTGAAGATATCGTAATTGTCGATTTTGATAATAATGTTATTGAAGGTACAATGCGTCCGTCATCTGACACAAAAACGCATGCTTATTTATACAAACATTGGCCAAATATTGGCGGAGTGGCTCATACACACGCTACTTATTCTGTGGCTTGGGCACAATCGCAACAAGATATTCCGATTTTCGGAACAACGCATGCCGATCATTTAACGGCTGATATTCCGTGTGCACCCCCGATGGCAGATCATTTAATTGAAGGAAACTATGAACACAATACCGGAATTCAGATTCTAGATTGCTTCAAAGAAAAGAATCTTTCTTATGAAGAAGTAGAAATGATTTTGATTGGAAATCACGGTCCGTTTGCATGGGGAAAAAATGCAGCAAAAGCGGTTTATAATAGTAAAGTCTTAGAAGTCGTGGCAGAAATGGCATACTTGACTTTACAAATAAACCCAAACGCGCCAAGATTAAAAGACTCATTAATAAAGAAACATTACAACCGTAAACACGGAAAAGATTCGTATTACGGACAGTAAATATTTTGTTTCAGGTTTTCTTTGTTTCAAGTTTCAAGTTGTTGGAACGTGAAACCTGAAACAAACAAAAACAAAACAATAAAATAACAATTCAAGCTTTTCAGATTCCAATAACCTGAAACCTGAAACTTGAAACAAAAAATAACAAAATGATAGACATTTCTCAAAAAGAAGTATGGTTTGTAGTAGGAAGCCAGGAATTATACGGTGAAGAAACACTTAGAAAAGTAGCAGAACATTCACAGATTATTGCAAAAGGATTAGATGCTTCATCTTCAATTCCAGTAAAAGTGGTTTACAAAGATGTGGTGAAATCGCCTTCGCAGATTTTGGATGTATGTTTGGCAGCAAACTCGGCTAAAAACTGTATCGGAATTATTGCTTGGATGCATACTTTTTCTCCAGCAAAAATGTGGATTGGCGGATTAAATATCCTTAAAAAACCATTATGCCACTTGCATACACAATACAATGCTGAAATTCCGTGGGGAAGCATCGACATGGATTTCATGAACTTGAACCAATCGGCTCACGGAGATCGTGAATTCGGTTTTATCATGTCTAGATTACGTAAAAAACGTAAAGTTGTCGTTGGTCACTGGGAAGATCAAAGAGTTCAAAAACAATTAGGAATCTGGTCAAGAGTAGTTCTTGGATGGGATGAACTTCAAAACTTAAAAGTTGCTCGTATTGGAGATAATATGCGTGAAGTTGCTGTAACAGAGGGTGATAAGGTTGAAGCTCAAATTCGTTTTGGAATGTCTGTAAACGGATATGATTCTTCAGACGTCACAAAACATATCGAGAAAGTAACAGACAAAGAATTAAATGATTTATTAGCCGTTTACGAGCAATCATACAACTTAACGGATTCTTTAAAAGAAGGCGGAGCACAAAGAAGTTCTTTGGTTGAAGCGGCAAAAATCGAATTAGGATTAAGAGCTTTCCTTGAAGAAGGAGGATTCGGTGCTTTTACAGATACATTTGAAAACCTTGGAGTTTGGAAACAATTGCCAGGAATCGCAACACAAAGATTAATGGCCGATGGTTATGGTTTTGGTGGAGAAGGAGACTGGAAAACAGCTGCAATGGTTAGAGCTTTAAAAGTAATGTGTATTGGTTTAGAAGGTGGAACTTCTTTCATGGAAGATTATACCTACCATTTCACACCACAAAAATCATACGTTTTAGGTTCTCACATGTTAGAGATTTGTCCATCAATCGCTGACGGAAAGCCTTCTTGCGAAGTGCATCCATTAGGAATTGGAGGAAAAGAAGATCCGGCTCGTTTGGTGTTTAATTCGCCTGCAGGAGACGCAATCAATGTTTCTTTGGTGGATATGGGAACTCGTTTCCGTTTAATCGTGAACGAAGTAGAAGCTGTAAAACCAATGGCAGAATTACCAAAACTTCCTGTTGCGAGAGTTTTATGGGATTGTAAACCAAATTTAGAAGTTGCAGCAACAGCTTGGATTTTAGCTGGAGGAGCGCACCACACGGTTTACAGCCAATCGATTACAACAGAATATATGGAAGATTTCGCAGACATTGCTGGAATCGAATTATTGGTAATTGATGAGAAAACAACTGTAAGAGAGTTTAAAGATAAAATCAATGCTAACGAAGCGTATTTCCATTTGTTTCAACACGGCCTGTAAGGTGGTAAAATGTAATTTGTAAGATGTAAAATGTGAAAAAACTTAAAAAGGTAATTTTTACATTTTTAAAATGATTAAATTTCACATCTAACAATTTACATCTAACATTTAACTTTTTTACAAACCCAAAATTATCATTTATGAATGTATTAAAACGCTCTCTTTTCATATTAAGCATGCTTGGTATTGCTATAGTTTCAGTTCAGTGTAAAGGCGATAAAAAAGCTGATACAGAAAAAACGGAAGCCGATGCAAAAGCTTTAGTTACAATTGACAAATCGGAATATGGAACTACTGCTAAAGGAGAAAAAGTAGAAAGCTATAAATTGAAAAACCAAAACGGGATGGAAGTGGACATCATCACTTTTGGTGGAAGAATTACAGATTTAAAAGTGCCTAATAAAGCAGGTGTTTCTGAAAATGTAGTAATCGGTTTTAGTTCTTTAGCGCAATACGAAAAAGAAAATCCATTCTTTGGAGCTTTGATCGGAAGATACGGAAACCGAATTGCAAAAGGTAAATTTTCATTAGATGGAAAAGAATATCAATTGGCTTTAAACAATGCTCCAAATGCTTTACACGGAGGTCCGCAAGGATTTTTTAATGTCGTTTGGAAAGCAGATGAGGTTAAATCTGGTCAAACAGCTTCTTTAAAATTATCGTACTTAAGTAAAGATATGGAAGAAGGTTATCCAGGAAACTTAAAGGTTTTTGTGACTTATACTTTGACAAATGATAATCAGTTGGAAGTTTTGTATGAAGCTACAACAGACAAAAAAACGGTTGTTAATTTGACACAACATTCATACTTCAATTTGTCAGGAGATTTTACCAAAACAATCTTGGATCATGAATTGACTTTAAATGCTGATAAATTAGTTCCAGTTGATGCAGATTTGATTCCGACAGGAAAATTAGAAGATGTTGCTGGTACACCTTTCGATTTCAGAACTCCGAAATTAATTGGAAAAGATATCAATGCTAAAAATGATCAATTAGAAAAAGGAAAAGGCTACGACCATTGCTGGGTATTGAACAACCCTGAAAAAGGAAAAACAATCATTGCAAAAGTATACCACGCAGCAAGCGGAAGGATTATGGAAATGACAACAGACGAGCCTGGAATTCAGTTCTACTCTGGAAACTTCCTTGACGGAACCTTGCCAATGCCAAACGGAGGAACTTTTGCACACAGAACAGGATTATGTCTAGAAACAGAACATTATCCAGATTCTCCAAACCAGAAAAATTTCCCAACAACGGTTTTAAACCCGGGAGAAAATTATAAAACTAAAACTACTTTTAAGTTTTCTGTTCAAAAATAATCTTTAGAATTTGTTTAGTTAGTTCTAATTCTCTGAAAAACCTCGAAAGTGTTTTGCTTTCGAGGTTTTTTGTTTTTGATTAAAAACTTCAGTAAAAGAATTAATAATCTTTTAAATCTATTTGCTTAATGTGAAAATGTTGTGTGGAAAATTTTCTTTTATCCTCTATTTTTTGTAACTCTGTATTCTAAAATTTTAAACTATGGAATTTCCAATTTACAAAAGTAATCAATTGATGAGAGAGCAGATGGAAGGAGAGTTTTATAATTCTGAATTTGCAGATTTAATTAGCGAACTAATAGATCGAGATGAATTAGAAAGCAGTATAGAAATAGGTATAGCTAAAAAAGTAAGAGATGAAGGAACGGAAGGTTTAAGTGAAAAACAATCGTATCATTTGCAAAAAATTTTTGATAGATATAATGATATAAGATGTAGTGTTTGTGATGACTTAATACCTTTGAGCGAAGTTTTATTTTTAGAAGGGAGCATGTGTAGTTATCATCAGCATCAATGGAATAAAGATTAAAAAGATAATATTATGTGATCCAGAAGATTTATTATTGAACAGTTTAGTAATTCTCTAAAAAACCTCGAAATTGTTTAGCTTTCGAGGTTTTTTGGTTGTATTTTAAAGTATATTGAATTTGACAAAGGGGATAAATTCTTTATTAAATTTGTTGAAATAATTTATGTTGTAATTGTGCTATTATTGGCTGAACAGAAATTTGGTCATAGAAAAGCAAGTTAGAGGCGAATTTGAGAAAAAACATTTATGATAAGTCAAGAAGAATTATATCAATATTTAGCAAAGGAAAATTGGAAAGAGATACTAGATATTTTGTATAAATATAAAAAGCAAATTAATAATGACGCTCTCCTAGGCTTTGCAGCTAGAACTTTTGAAACTGAATTTTTGAGGAAAACACAAGAATACGACCATTCAAGATCAGAAATAATACAATATTTAGAAAACTTTGTTTTATTGCATCATGGAGGTTTTTACAAACTAACCGATGAAAATTATAAAATATTAATTGTTGAAATCGTTAAAAGAAAAAAACTGAAAGAAGCGTATGGTTACGCAACATTACTTCCAAATGAAGAAATTTGTAAAAAAATAATTTCTGAGTATAATTTTTTGAAAGTTAAGGAAGAAGGATTTAAACTTAAAAAAACAAGCAAATTACCTATGAATTGGATAGAAATTTATAATAGACTTTTTGAATTGATTAATAATCAAGGAGATCCTGCAACATATTTTTCAGGTCCAAGATTTATAGATACAGTAAGACAATATGAGCCATATTTCCCAGACTACGCTCAATTTATAAATCAAAGAAATGTTGAAGGCAAAAGTACAAGCAGGAAAATTTTTTATTATGATATTTTACTTGGTTTAAGTGATGATGTTAGAGTTAAAGTTATTAATAGAATATTGGAAATAGTGAAGCCATTTTCAGAAGATAAGGTTTTACAAATTGAAAATATTATAGAAGATAGAAAGCCTATATCGAAACCAATACACGAATCAAGTTCTGATTCTAGAAAACCAATTGTTTTTATTTCATATTCTTGGGATAATGAAGAGCATAAGAAATGGGTTCTTGATTTGGCAGATAAACTTTGTGCAGATGGAATTGATGTTATATTAGATAGGTACTATTTAAAACCAGGAACTAATTTGCCTCATTTTGTGGAAGATAATTTGAATAAAGCAGATCGAGTATTGATAATTTTTACGCCAAATTATAAACTAAAAGCTGATAAAAGAGCAGGAGGTGTGGGTTATGAGTATTCTATAATGAATGTTGAACTGTATAAGAATCAAACTTCAAATGAAAAAATAATTCCAATATTGCGACATGGATCGTCAGAAGAAAGTATTCCAACTTTTATGCAACAGTTTATTCATATTGATACTAGGAATGATGAGAATTTTTTAAACAGTTACAATGATTTGGTAAGAGAAATTTATAATGAACCAGAAGTCAAAAAGCCAATTATTGGTACAAGACCTTCGTTTAGATAAGCTGTTGTTAATATTTTTATATTTGTTAGAAATTCAATTATTAGAAGTTCAAAAAATTGAAGTATTATGGTCTTCAAACATTTATTCAAAACACAACTAAACTGGACTTCCAAACAAAATCAAGAAGATACAGGTAAAAGATTCTACAGCAAAACCCATCAAATAAAAATTGAAAGAAAACCAATTTTGGACGTCTCGGCAGCAAAAGTCTTCAAAGGCGATCCATCATTATATAATCCCGAAGATTTGTTATTGAGCAGTTTGGTTTCCTGCCACATGATGTCATATTTATATGTCTGCTCGCAAAACGGAATAGAAGTTCTGGAGTATTCAGACAATGCCGAAGCAACTCTAGAAGTAAATCCAGATGGTAGCGGTCGTTTTGTTGAGGCAAGATTATATCCGAAAGTGAAAATCTCAAATCCAGACCAAATAGAATTGGCTTTAGACTTGCATCATAAAGCAAATCAATTGTGTTTTATTGCTAATTCTTGCAATTTTCCTGTTTTGCATAAGGGGAGTTGTGAGGTTTTAAAAATATAAAAGACTATGGTTTTCCGTAATATTTTAAGGTAAATGTTAATGTTATTTGTGGATTAGAGATAGTCTCATGAAAAATATTTTTAAACTTAAAAAATCAATTATGGAAACAATTGAAGCAATTAAACCAGGTCCAAAACCTAAAACGCCAGATGGGACGCCAGACGAAAGAAGACGAGTTACGCCGCCAAATCAACCAAAACATCCAATTTTAAAACCTCATATTCACAAGCCAAAGGATTAAATATGGTAAGTTAGAAGTTGATTTAACTAAAAAAACCTCTTCCGTTAAGAAGAGGTTTTTATGTACCCGGAGCCGGAGTCGAACCGGCACGGTTTCCCACAGGTGTTTGAGACCAGCGCGTCTACCAATTCCGCCATCCGGGCTTAGCAGACGAAAAAATAAATGATAAATCAATTATTTTAACGCAATAGAATGAAGTCATAAATGACGTCATTCCTTTAACACGGTGCAAATGTAAAAAATAATTTTAAACGAACTACTAAAAATACTTAAATTTTTGCTTTCAGTGTTCAATAAATTTTATAAATTTGCAGCTCGTTAAAACGAAGCACACACAACTAACTACATCCGAGACATTTATACGCATTCCGCTTTATTGAAATATAAAGCTGAATTTTTTTAAAAGTAACGGGATAAAACAACAAATTACAATGTCGCACCTAGAACCAGAAGCTAAAATTTTTGCTTGTTCACAAAGTGTTTATCTTGCAGAAAAAATTGCAAAAGATTACGGGATTCCGTTAGGAAAAGTAACGATGTCAACGTATAGTGATGGAGAATTTCAGCCATCTTACGAAGAATCAATAAGAGGTTTACGAGTATTCATCGTATGTTCAACTTTTCCAAGTGCAGATAATCTGATGGAATTGTTGTTAATGATTGATGCGGCAAAACGTGCATCAGCAAGACATATTACAGCTGTTATGCCTTATTTTGGTTGGGCAAGACAAGATAGAAAAGACAAACCAAGAGTTCCAATTGGAGCTAAATTAGTAGCAAATCTACTAACAGCTGCAGGAGCAACAAGAATCATGACTATGGATTTGCACGCAGACCAGATTCAAGGATTCTTCGAAAAACCAGTAGATCATTTATTTGCATCTACCATCTTTTTACCATACGTAGAAAGTTTAAAATTAGAAAATCTAACAATTGCATCTCCAGATATGGGAGGTTCAAAAAGAGCATATGCTTACTCTAAGTTTTTAGAATCAGATGTAGTAATCTGTTACAAACAAAGAAAAGCAGCCAACGTTATCGACACTATGGAGCTTATTGGTGAAGTAAAAGGACGTAACGTAATCTTAGTAGACGATATGATCGATACAGGAGGAACTTTAGCGAAAGCGGCAGACCTAATGATCGAAAAAGGAGCGCTAAGTGTAAGAGCAATTTGTACGCACGCTATTTTATCTGGTGGAGCATACGAAAAAATCGAAAACTCAAAATTAACTGAGTTAATCGTAACAGATTCTATTCCGTTAAAGAAAGAGTCAAAAAAGATAAAAGTGGTAAGCTGTGCGCCTCTATTTGCTGAGGTTATGCAGATGGTTCACCACAACAATTCCATCAGTGGAAAATTTATTATGTAAAAGCAATAGGCTATAAGCTATCGCAATTACAAAAAAGCTTAAAGCCTAGTGCTTAAAGCTGGCAACAAAATTGAATATTTATATTAATAACTATATTTTTTTTACAATGAAATCGATTACAATTAAAGGATCAGAAAGAGAAAGCGTGGGCAAAGTGTCAACTAAAGCCTTACGTAATGCTGGAGCGGTTCCTTGCGTGTTATACGGAGGAAATCAAGCAGTACACTTCTCAGCAGACGCTGCAGCGTTCAAAAACTTGGTTTACACTCCAAATGCACACACAGTTGTGATTGAGCTTGGAAAAGGAAAATCATTCAATGCAATTTTGCAAGATATCCAAGTTCACCCAGTAACTGACAAAATTTTACACATTGACTTCTTCCAATTATTTGATGATAAAGAAATCACAATGGAAGTTCCTGTGAAAATCGTTGGTACATCTAAAGGTGTTCTTGCGGGAGGTGTTTTACGTTTAAACCAACGTAAATTAAAAGTTAAAGCTTTACCAGCAAATCTTCCTGATTTTGTTGAAGCTGACATCACTCCACTTGAAATGGGTAACAAATTATACGTTACTAAAGTTGGAAAACCAGAGTACAAAATTATGCACCCAGACAACACAGTTGTTTGTCAAGTGAGAATCTCTCGTGCTGCTATGAAAGCTGCTCAAGAGGCTGCAAAAGCTGCAAAAGCTCCTGCAAAAGGAAAGAAAAAATAATTTTTTTTAAACTATACAAAAAGCCTCAATCTTACGATTGGGGCTTTTTTTAGATGCTAAGTTTCTAAGATGCTGAGGTGCTAAGGTTTTTTATTTTTTATGATTTGTTTTTAGAAGCAGAATGTTTGCGGGTTTTTCAAGACGTGAAATTCCTGCCATCCGCTATATCTTTTCCCTGCTAAAGGAGCAGGAAAAAGGATGCCGCTCCTGTCAGGGCTAGCAAGAAAATATCTTTTTCATAAGATTCAAAGTTGCTAAGATCCTGAGGTGTTAAGTTTATCATTATTGTCAGGCTGAGCGAAGTCGAAGCCCGCTCAAAGTATGGAATTTAGATTGTCGAGCTTCTTGCATTCCTTCGACTTCGCTCAGGGTGACAAGAGAATCTGCGAGAGAGATTTTGCTTGTGTCCTTTGCGCATCTCGATAGAAACTATTTCTTAGCGACCTTTGCGTAAAACCTTTGTGTCCTTTGCGGTTAAAATTCATTCGGCAAACAATTCTCTAATTTTCACATTTTCAAATTATCCAATTAACCAATTGCCACATTCTCTAATTAATCTTACTTTTGTAATCATGATAAAATGGATAACAAAACTGTTTTCATCAAAATCAAAAGAAGAGAACATAGAAGACAATATGAAGAAATATTTAATTGTAGGTTTAGGAAATATCGGAGCCGAATACGTAAACACCAGACATAATATCGGATTTAAAGTCCTAGACTTTTTAGCAAAAAAAGAAGGGCTTTCATTTGAAACCGTAAAATTAGGCGCTTTGGCTGAATACAAATTTAAAGGAAGAACCTTTTTTCTTTTAAAACCAAACACTTACATGAACTTAAGCGGTAAAGCGGTAAAATATTGGATGGATAAAGAAAATATACCATTAGAGAATATTTTGGTCATTACAGACGATTTAAATCTGTCATTTGGCACTATTAGAATAAAACCAAAAGGAAGCGACGGTGGTCATAACGGTTTAAAAAACATTAATTTGGTTTTAAATACACAAAATTATACACGCTATAGATTTGGTATTAGTGATGAATTCAAAAAAGGACAGCAAGTAGATTATGTTTTAGGAGAATGGACGGCCGAAGAAGAAGCAAAACTTCCAGAACGTTTAGAAACTTCTGCAGAAATTATTAGAACTTTTGGAACTGCTGGTTTAGAAAATACAATGACAACATTTAATGGAAAATAAAGATTTTCAGATATTTATGTTGTAAAAATGTAAATTATCAGAGAATTTAATTCAATTATAACGAAATAGTATTTTCAATTCCAAAGTTAAATGTCTAAATTTGGGATAAATTATTTATAAACCATAAAAATCATAATACCATGGCTTTTGAATTACCACAATTACCTTATGCATACGATGCATTAGAACCACATATTGATGCACGTACAATGGAAATCCATCATACAAAGCACCACAACGCTTATACTACAAATCTTAACGCAGCTATTGCTGGAACAGATTTAGAAGGAAAAACAATCGAAAATATCTTAATCAACTTAGATAAATCTAACGCTGCAGTTCGTAACAATGGTGGAGGTTTTTACAACCACAATTTATTCTGGACTGTAATGTCTCCAAACGGAGGAGGATTGCCTACAGGTGATTTATTGGCTGCAATCGAAGCTTCTTTCGGATCATTCGAAGAATTTAAAGCAAAATTTGCTAAAGCTGGAGCTACACAATTCGGTTCTGGATGGGCTTGGTTAACAGTTCAAAAAGGAGGGAAATTAGAAGTTGTAGGTACTCCAAATCAAGATAATCCATTAATGCCAGAAGTTGCTGGTAACGGTGGAACTCCAATCTTAGGAATGGACGTTTGGGAGCACGCTTACTACTTAAACTACCAAAACAGAAGACCAGATTATATTGAAGCTTTTTTCAGTGTAATTAACTGGACAGAAGTTGCTAGAAGATTTGCTTTAGACAAATAAGAAAATAGAGTAAAGAATAAAGATAAAAGACGAGCCCAAAGGTGCTCGTCTTTTTTTATATATGCATTTTCGTCAACAATAGTTATTCTATTCTCTTTATTCTATTTTCTTTCCTCTCTTCTCAAAAAAAAGAAAAATAAAAAAGGCAGATATTACTCTGCCTTTTTTGCCCCAAATCTACCATAAACTTAACCTACTAATGTTATGGTCCTGTAAAGGTATGGCAGATGTTTTTTTTAAAGAAACTTATCAGATAAAAAGCAAGTATATCCGATTAAAGGCGTATAATGCTTGTTTTTGTGAATCGCGGATTTATTTCAATAAAAAAGGCGGAATTTCTTCCACCTTTTTTGCCCCAAATCTACCATAAACTAACCTACTAATGTTATGGTTCAGTAAATGTATGGCGGACATTTTGATAAAGAAAATTTTTTAGATGAAACGCAATTATATCCGATAAAAACCATTTAAGTAATTGATAATCAGTATCTTATGTGTTAAAGTAAAAAAGGCAGATGTTACTCTGCCTTTTTTGCCCCAAATTTACCATAAACTAACCTACTAATGTTATGGTCTAGTAAATGTATGGTGGATATTTTTGTGATGAAAAAAATTTAGATGAAAGGTAAGTAAATCCGATTAAGAGATATAATCGGCTGTTTATAAATTGTTTGAGTTAATTCCAATAAAAAAGGTGGAATTTCTTCCACCCTTTTTGCCCCAAATCTACCATAAACTTAACCTACTAATGTTATGGTATCTCAAAAGTATCATAGCTTTTCAATTTCACCAAAGAAATAGGATGAACGGCAAAAAAAACCGATGAAATGCACAATTTAACCTTTTGTTAGTATTTTATTAATAAGCTCGAGCATCTTTTCCTTCGTAAAAATTCATGAAGGCACGATTTACAACTCTATTTCCACCAGGAGTTGGGTAGTCTCCTGTAAAGTACCAGTCTCCTAAATTTTTAGGACATGCTTTGTGTAAATCGTCTACAGTTTGGAAGATGATTTTTACTTCGGCATTAATTTCTGGTGAGCTTAACATTTCTGCAATTTTATCTGAAATCTCCTCGTCTGTAAACTGGTCGTAGATTGCTGTTACATAGTTTACAACATCTTTGTCAAGGAAATTTTCTTGAGCTTTACATTTTGCATATACTTCATCTACAATATGGTAAAGATTTCTCTCTTTTAATAAAGCAAGAGCTGCTCTAAAAGCAACTAGACCTTCTAATTTTGCCATATCAATTCCGTAACAATCTGGGTAACGAATTTGTGGCGCAGATGAAACGATTACGATACGTTTTGGTTTCAAACGATCCATCATTTTAATGATACTCATTTTCAATGTAGTACCACGAACAATACTGTCGTCGATAATAACCAAATTATCTTCTGGTTTAATTACACCATAAGTAACATCGTAAACGTGAGCTACCAAATCATCACGGCTGCTATCTTCGGTAATAAAAGTTCTAAGTTTAGCATCTTTTATTGCTACTTTTTCTGTGCGTATTTTTACAGATAAAAGTTCCTGTAGCGTTTCAGCAGTTAATGTGTTTCGGTTTTCTAAAATATAATTGTTTTTTCTCTGATTTAAGAAATCTTGAGCAGCTTCTACTAAACCGTAAAATGATGTTTCGGCTGTATTTGGAATATAAGAGAAAACAGTATTATCTGTATCGCTATCAATAGCTTTAAGAACAGCAGGTAAAATTAATTTTCCTAAATCTTTACGTTCTTGGTAAATTTCGGCGTCGCTTCCTCTTGAGAAATAAATTCTTTCGAACGAACAAGCTTTTTTGATTGTTGGTTCCAAGATTTGATTCATAGAAACATTTCCGTTTTTCTTGATGATTAAAGCGTGGCCAGGATCGATTTCCTGAACACTTTCAAAAGGAACGTTGAATACAGTTTGAATAACAGGTCTTTCTGAAGCTACAACCACAACTTCATCATCTTGATAAAAGTAAGCTGGACGAATTCCTGCTGGATCTCTAAAAACAAACGCATCACCATGACCTAATAAGCCAGCCATAGCGTAACCTCCGTCTAAGTTTTTAGCCGAACGGCCTAATATTTTGGCAATATCCAAACGTTCTGCAATTACTGGAGAAGCCTCTCTTTTAGAATATCCTTCAGCTTTACAGTCTTGGTACAATTGCATTACTTCCTTATCTAAGAAGTGACCAATTTTTTCCATTACCGTAACAGTATCAGCCATTTCTTTTGGATGCTGTCCTAATTCAACCAGATTTTCGAAAAGCTCTTTAACATTGGTCATGTTGAAGTTTCCTGCCAAAATCAAGTTGCGGTGCATCCAGTTACTTTGACGTAAGAATGGGTGAACGCTCTCAATGCTGTTTTTTCCAAAAGTTCCATAGCGAACGTGGCCTAAAAACAATTCTCCAACGTACGGAATATTTGCTTTTAATTCTTTCATGTCGTCTCCCAGTTCTGGATGCGCTTTTAGTTCTTCACTAACGCGCTCATTGATTTGTTTGAAAACATCTTGGATAGGTTGCGAATGATTTGAACGAACTCTGCTAATGTAGCGCTGTCCAGGTTCAACATCAAATTTAATGCTAGCAAAACCAGCTCCGTCTTGTCCGCGGTTGTGCTGTTTTTCCATCATTAAATACATCTTCTGGATTCCGTAGAAAGCAGTTCCGTATTTTTCTTTATAATATTCAAGCGGTTTTAGTAGTCTAACTAAGGCTATACCACATTCGTGTTTTAAAGCGTCGCTCATTGTTTTTTGTTATTTGTGTGTTGTTGTTGTAAGTTGTGTGTATTAACGTAATAAAAAAAGCCCCGTTTTATCGAGGCTCTTAGGCATTATATTTCTATGTCAAACTGAGTTAACGACTTAAATTGTTGTAATCGAATCGCTACTTCGGCTTTGCTTAATGTTTCCATCCTTTCGGTTCCAAATTTTTCAACGCAGAACGAAGCTAAATTTGAACCATAAATAATCGCATTCTTCATGTTGTTAAACGAGATGTTTTCGCTCTGTGCAATAAATCCAGAGAAACCACCTGCGAAAGTATCTCCAGCTCCTGTTGGATCAAAAACATCTTCTAATGGTAAAGCTGGTGCAAAGAATACTTCTCTGTTGTGGAATAAAAGTGCTCCATGTTCTCCTTTTTTGATCACCACATATTTTGGTCCCATGTCTTGGATTTTAGAAGCTGCTTTTACTAATGAATATTCGCCAGAAAGTTGTCTAGCTTCTTCGTCATTGATTGTAATAACATCTACACGTTTAATAACGTCTAATAATTCTGGAAGAGCGCAATCCATCCAAAAGTTCATTGTATCTAAAACAACTAATTTTGGTTTTTTCTCCATTTGATCTAAAACACTGCTTTGAACTAATGGATGTAAGTTTCCTAACATGACAACATCAGCGTCTTTGTAGTTTTGAGGAACCTTTGGCTGAAAATCAGCTAAAACGTTCAACTCCGTTACAAGAGTGTCTCTAGAATTTAAATCGTTGTGGTATAAACCGCTCCAGAAAAAAGTCTTTCCACCTTTTACAATTTCGATACCAGAGATATCAATATTTTTTGAAGTTAAAAGATCTAAATGTTCTTGAGGGAAATCGTCGCCAACTACAGAAACAATGGCCGATTGCAAGTTAAAAAATGAAGCTGATAAACCAATATACGTTGCAGCACCACCTAAAATTTTATCTGTTTTTCCGAAAGGAGTTTCAATCGCGTCGAAAGCAACTGTTCCAACAATCAATAGTTTATTCATTTTATGAATTTCGAATTAGGGTGCAAAGATACTTCATAAGTTACAATCTTGCAATGGTTTAGGTTCTCAAAATTTTCTTAAAAAAATGACAACGATTTCGGGGTAAAACTATTGTAAATGAATTGGTTAAAATTGATTTTTTTGAAAGCTTAAAATAGGTTTTCTGGATTTAAAATGCAATTTATATTTTGAAAAATCTTTTTCATTAGATTTGTTTAAATATGAAATCTTAAGAATGAAGAAAATTATCTTTTTATTGCTGTTTTTCGGTTTGTTCTCTTGCGAAAGAAAGGAGCCTAATTTTTCTGAGGAAATGATAGAGAAATTGGCTAATGAAGACCATTCAAAGGATGGAATTGTTCGTTTGGATCCCTATAATTTTTTAGAATTCTATGTTTTAATAGATAATAATGAAGTTCATCGCAGCTTCAAGAGCGAGTTGTGGTATATTCATAATAAATATTATGCTAAAGAATTTCGGTCATTTAAGACTTTTCTAGATGCTGTTTTAAATAAATCATTTGTTATTGAAAAGAAAAGGTTAAAAAAAATCACTCATTTTGAAAGTTTCAAACTTAATTCAAAAATAGAAAAAGAATATACTGTTTTAGGATTTGATAATTTTCTAAAGAAATATTCAAAAGAAACTGCATCAAAAAGAGTAGCTCTTAATCGAGCAATTATTAAAGATGATGAATATTCAACTGTAGTATATCTTTTATTTAAAAACAGATATGATATAAGCTCTGATTGTTATCTAGGAATTGATTTTGTCAGAAAAAGAGAAGATTTCTTTAAATAATTTCTACAATTAATTTCTTGTTTTTTCTTTTCCCACTTCTCATTAAATTCTTCTAAAATTATTCTTGGTAATTTTTCAGCAGTTTCTATTCACATTTTGAAATCTTGCATAGAGATTTTACTTTTGGTTTTGACAATTTTCATTTTTCTTTTATTATTTAAATATCAAGTATAGTAAGTGATTTTTTTACTCATGATTCTTTGATTTACTTATATTTTTCATCCAATTAATTGCATCTTTCATAGGCTCTTCATCGTCTGAAAAAGCTGTATTGTGCCCCAAGTCTGGAAATAATTTATATTCAAAAGGTTTTCCTTTAGATTTTAATTGATCAAGATATTCGATTGATAGATTCGCAGGAACTTGAATATCCTTGCCTCCAAAAATCCATATTCCTGGAATAGATACTTTAGCAAGAATACCTTTAGGGTCTGTGTCAATAAACTCATACTTGTCTGGATCATTAAATACGTGCTTTCTTGCCTCTTCTTCTGAATGTGTATTCCAAAAATTTTGATCTCCATTGGTATAAAACTGGAATCTCAATTGTTCTTTAACCGTTATAAGAGCTCCGCTAAATATGGTCATAAATTTAACTTTCTTATTTTTCTCTGCAGCCAATGGAATGATCCATCCAGCTTGACTGCCTCCAATTAAACCGACTGGTATTTTATTATTGGATAGAGATTTAGATAAAGTGTTTACAGCAGCACTCACATCTAAAGACAAAAGATTTAGATTGGAGAAATCGACATTGTTAGTTCCTACTTCAGGTCCGGCATATACACCGCCTGATTCTCCGACTCCACGTTTGTCATACGTTAAAACTGCAATTCCATTGTTGGCTAGAGTTGTAGCAAAATCTATCATTCTTTTTTCTTGCCCAGATCCATGAACAATAACAACGGCAGCCTCAATGTTGTTGGGTATAAAAACGGTTCCAGCGAGTGAAATTCCTTCACTAGCAAATTTTATTTCCTTAGTAGTAAAGTTTGTTGGAATTGCTAATGCATAATTAGCGACAGAAAACAACAATATTAAAAGAGAATATCTATATGTTTTTTTTGCTCTTAGAGAGTGTTTAAATATTGTTGTTTTATTTTTCATCTTTAAATTTATAGTTGATACTTTTTATCAAAATAATTCTTCAAAATCCCAACCTGAATCAAAATCATAATGGGAACAATTAAAATGGCATACAAGATATTTTTAGATAAATGAATTCCTGAAAACGCTGTTGACATTCTATCAGAATATAATTTGCCGACTTCGTCAATTTTGAAATCAGTTTCTGAAACTGAGAATAGGGATACATAAATTACTAATGCCGCTACCGCCAAGCCAATCGAAATCCAGATTGGTTTAGAAATTAAAGGCTTGTATACTTTCAATTTTTTCTCTTCTAAAATTTGAACATTTGCCATAATTTTTGAAGTGAAATCTATTGATGGTGACTGCAGTTTTTCCTCAGCCATCATTTTCTCAATAAGTTGTTCTATATTTTTATCGCTCTCTTTCATAACATTCGATTATTTCTGGTTCTAACTGCTGTCTCAAAATTACAGCTAATTTCTGTCGGCTCCTAAATAATTTTACTTTCGCATTATTGGCCGAAATGTTCATTATTTTTCCGATTTCCTCTAAATTCTGATCATCAAAATAAAATAAGGTTAAAAGGAAGTTTTCGTCGCTGGGTAATAAATTTAAACATTTTTGAATGGTTTGCTTTCGTTCTTTTTCTTCCAAGGCACTCAAAGCATTGTCCATTGTTTTGATTAAATGAGATGAAAAATCATCAATAGAAATATTTAAATCTTCTTTTTTATTTTTCTTTAAACGATCTAGGCAAGTATTATAAGCAATTTTATAAATCCAGGTCGAAAATTTAGATTCTCCTTTAAATTTCGTCAGCGAATTATAAATCTTTATAAAAGTGTCTTGTGCAACTTCTTCCGCTTCCTCTCGGTTTTTAACCATTTTAAGAGCCAAAGTAAAGATCATATCTTTATAACGATCCACAAGAACGGCAAACGCATTGGTCTCGCCTTGCAGAATTTTATCGATATAATGTTGATCATGTATTGTGCTCATATTATATAGGACGACAAGTTGTTTGTTTAGGTTACAAGAATTTTGAAAAAAAATAAATTTCAATACTTAAATTCCAAATTCCAATCTTTAATATATAATAAGTATAAGGTTGAACTTTGTCAAAGTTTAAAACTTTGACAAAGTTGCGGGGATGAATTAATTTTGAATCAAAATTAACTGATTATCAATTAGTTTTGGAATTTATGATTTAAAATTTAAAATTTTTCACCAAAAGTTGTAACCTGATTTTAAAAAACCTCGTCATATGGGATATATCAATCAATTAAAAACGTAAAATATCATGGACGACAAAATTTTAATTCCAATTAGCTTTTTCTTAATGGTCTTCGGAATTGTTTATCTTATTTATTCAACAAGAAACAGAGAGCGTCTGGCTCTTATAGAAAAAGGAGTAGATGCCAGTATTTTTATTCAGGGAAAAGGAAATGGAGTTCCGGCTTGGAAAATCTTTGTGGTAAATCTTGCATTCTTATTAATAGGTAGCGGTGTTGGAATTTTTCTTGCGCTGTTAATTATAACTTACACCTCTTTAAACGACGGAGCGGTTTATCCTTCAATCATTTTTATCATGGCGGGAATCGGACTTTTGACCGGATTTAAAACAGCAAAAGATTTGGATAAAGAGTAAATAAAATTAAAGTTAGTACAAAAAACGCATCAAGTAATTTGATGCGTTTTTTTATTCTTTTGATCCGATGGTTTCGTAATAAACATCAACCGAAAGTTTTGGTTGCATAGATGCCATAACAGCCAATTGATCGCAACGCTCATTTTGCGGATGATTGTTGTGGCCTTTAATCCATTTAAAGTCGACTTGATGTTTGCGGTAGACAATTAAAAAACGTTTCCATAAATCTGGATTTTTTTTATCCTTGTATCCTTTTTTCTCCCAGCCAAAAACCCATTTTTTTTCGACAGAATCGACGACGTATTTAGAATCAGAAACTACAAGGACTTTCATGTTTGGTTTTTTGAGTTTTTCTAAACCTACAATTACGGCTAGAAGTTCCATTCTATTATTAGTAGTTAGACGAAAACCTTCATAAAATTCTTTTTTATAAGGAGTGCCAACCAATTCCATTACCACGCCGTAACCTCCATTGCCAGGATTTCCTTTTGCTGCGCCATCAGTATATATATGTACTTCGTGATTCATTTAATTTTAGATTTCAGTCCCGATAGCTATCGGGATGATTTTTGTAATTGTAATTGATTTTTGAATTGATTTATTTTTCCAATATGCTATGAATAATCTCTGGAAAATGTTTCTGTTCCAGTTCATGAATCTTTTCTGCAACTGTTTCGGGTGTGTCTTCGTCGGTTAAGGCAACATTTGCTTGAAAGATAATGGCACCTTCATCATAGTTTTCATTAACGTAATGAATCGAGATTCCTGTTTCTTTCTCCTTATTATTTACAATTGCTCTATGAATGTGCATTCCATACATTCCTTTACCTCCGTAATTTGGTAAAAGTGCAGGATGAATATTAATTATTTTGTTTGGATATTGTTCGATTATGTTTTCTGGGAACTTTAGTAAGAAGCCAGCCAAGATTATTAAATCTGGGTCGATTTCTTGTACTTTTTGTAGTACGTTTCTTTCTAAAAGTTCGTTTTTTGAGAAGATTTCGACTGGAATTTGATGATTTTTTGCTCTTTCAATCACTTTTGCCGAAGCATTATTTGTAAATACCGAAACGACCCTTGCAATTTCGGTGTTCGAAAAATATTTTATAATGTTCTCTGCGTTAGTTCCTGATCCTGAGGCGAAAACGATGATTTTTTTCATAGAGTTGTGTGTTTTAAGACTGCAAAAAACGGAATAAAAATCGAAAATAAATAGCTTTAAAAGACCTTTCTTGAAATTAATTTTATAAATTAGTGTCACATTTATAAACTAAATAGTTGTTTTAAAATAAAGTTTTTTATTTTTGCCAACAAATTAAATTCTAAAATTAAAGATTATGTCAGACATTGCATCAAGAGTAAAAGCGATTATCGTAGACAAATTAGGTGTTGACGAAAACGAAGTTGTAACAGAAGCAAGCTTCACTAATGATTTAGGAGCTGACTCATTAGACACTGTTGAGCTTATTATGGAATTCGAAAAAGAATTTGATATTCAAATTCCAGACGATCAAGCAGAAAACATTGCTACTGTTGGTCAAGCTATTTCTTATATCGAAGAAGCAAAAAAATAATAATACCACACCCGATTTCTAAAAATCCCAATTTTTGAAATTCCAAATTCCAATTGGAATTTGATTTTTGAAATTTGAAATTTTTAAGAGTCGGGTGTTATTATTTTTTAAATTTTTAAATTTCGATTGATTTTCAATCAAACAAGATATATTTATATAAATACCCATGGCTCTTAAGTAGCAATACGATTAAGAAAGCAATGGGTTTTATTTGTTTAAGACACAAAATACATATTTATGGCATTAAGGCGAGTTGTTGTAACAGGATTAGGTGCACTTACTCCTATTGGGAATAATATCCAGGAATATTGGAATGCACTTGTGAATGGAGTTAGCGGAGCCGCTCCGATCACATATTATGATACCGAGAAACACAAAACGAAATTTGCCTGCGAAGTAAAAAACTTCAATATTGAAGATTACATGGATCGCAAGGAATCTCGTAGATTAGATAAGTTTGCACAATATGCAATTGCTGCCAGTGATGAAGCGATTAAAGATGCTGGAATCACAAATGATAACGTAAACAAACAAAGAGTTGGTGTTATCTGGGGAGCAGGAATTGGAGGTTTAGAAACTTTTCAGGATGAAGTATTGTACTATGCAAAAGGTGATGGAACTCCAAAGTTCAATCCTTTCTTTATACCTAAAATGATTGCCGATATTGCTCCTGCACATATTTCTATGCGTAACGGGTATATGGGACCAAATTATACAACGGTTTCTGCTTGTGCATCTTCTGCAAATGCATTAATCGATGCTTTCAACTACATTCGTTTAGGAATGTGCGACGTTATTGTTTCTGGTGGTTCTGAAGCTGCAGTTACAATTGCTGGTATGGGAGGATTTAGCTCAATGCACGCTTTATCTACAAGAAACGAAAGCCCAGAAACGGCTTCAAGACCTTTTGATGCAACTAGAGATGGTTTCGTTTTAGGAGAAGGAGCAGGAGCTTTAGTTCTTGAAGATTACGAGCATGCTAAAGCAAGAGGTGCAAAAATCTACTGCGAAATTGGCGGTGGAGGTATGTCATCTGATGCTTACCACTTAACTGCACCACATCCAGAAGGAATTGGAGTTATTGCAGTAATGGAAAACACATTGAGAGATGCTGGTATGACTCCTGATCAAGTGGATCATATCAATACTCACGGAACTTCTACTCCATTAGGAGACGTTGCAGAGTTAAAAGCAATCAGTAAAGTTTTTGGTGAGCATGCTAAAAACATCAACATCAACTCTACAAAATCTATGACAGGACACTTACTTGGTGCTGCCGGAGCTATTGAAGCAATTGCTTCTATCTTGGCAATGCAACACGGTATTGTTCCTCCAACGATTAACCATACAGTTGTTGACGAAAACATTGACCCATCTTTAAACCTTACTCTAAACAAACCTCAAAAAAGAGAAGTAAATGTTGCTATGAGTAATACATTTGGTTTTGGTGGACACAATGCTTGCGTATTGTTTAAAAAACTAGCTGATTAATTTTCTGTATATGAATATTATCAAAAAAATATTTTCTAAATCCCGTTCTCTAGAAGACGGGATTTTTTTTGACACTATTCAGAAAATTCTTGGTTTTCCGCCTACAAATGTTGATTTTTATCGAAGAGCTTTCACACATCGCTCTTCTAATAAATTAGATCAAAATGGGCACCCTATAAATTATGAACGCTTAGAATTTTTAGGAGACGCTATGTTAAGTGCCGTTATTGCTGCACATTTGTTCAACAAAGCTCCCAATGGCGATGAAGGTTATTTAACCAAAATGCGTTCGAAAATTGTGAGCCGAGAACATTTGAACGAATTAGGAAAAGATTTAAATTTAGTGCAGTTTGTAGAAAGTAAAGTGCCTATTCAGCACTTTGGAGAAAACATTCATGGTAATATTTTTGAGTCTTTAATTGGAGCAATTTACTTAGATAAAGGCTATTCTTTTTGCGAGAAATTCATCCAGAAAAGAGTAGTTACTCCTTATGTCGACATTGCTCGACTAGAAGGAAAAGTTATAAGTTATAAAAGCCTTGTTATCGAATGGTGTCAGAAGGAAAAAAGAGTTTTTCATTATGACATTTTTGAAGACAATGGTATAGACGGCCAGCGTTTATTTGGTGTCAAATTGAGCATTGATGATAAAGTTGTCGCAAGAGCGCGCGCAACATCAAAAAAGAAAGCAGAAGAAAAAGCATCGCAAAGAGCGTATTTTGCATTTCAAGAGAAAATTGACAAGAAATAGCTGCAAAAATGTTGTAACTATCACAAGGCTACAACGTTTTCGTTTATAATTTAACAAAACAAGCATGTCATAACTGTTGATGCTCCGTTTAGAAATAGTATATTTACAACTTGATTTTTCAAGACATGGCTATTCATAAATTGGATTTAGACGAATTTGACGAAATTGATTATTATTTAATGGCAATTCATACTTCATTAGAAGATTATAGATTAGCCTATTTTATCAATAAAATCCTTCCGATCAACTTAAGTAAGAGCAAAAACGAGATTCATGCTCAAACTAAGGAAGGTGAAGCAAATTTTTCCAGATTCTATTATTATGATGAAGAAAAAGCTGTTTCCTGGAATTTAATTCAGAATAAAAATGAAATCATTTCTGTGAGTACAAATGATTTCCAGAATTTGTTTTCTAATGAAACAAGTGAGGTTTCTACAACAATTCATTTACTTCCTGAATTTAAAAAAGTCGATTTTTTCCTGAAAATTGATAATAGCGAAGAGGCGCTTAATTTTTCAGAAATTCAACAAAAATTAAACACAATAGAAAGTATTGCGGCTATTTATGCCGTTGATACAGACAAAATAAAATCAAAAAACAATCTAATTTTTTAAAAAAAATGCTAACAAACAAGAAAACCAAAATTGTTGCTACACTTGGCCCCGCTTGTAGTACAAGAGAGATCATTAAAGATATGATCGATGCAGGTGTTAATGTGTTTAGAATCAATTTTTCGCATGCAGATTACGAAGGAGTAAAAGAAAAAATCGACATTATTAGAGGATTAAACGAAGAGTTTGGTTACACAACTGCAATCTTAGGAGATTTGCAAGGACCAAAACTTAGAGTTGGTGTAATGGAAGAAGGAACTGTGGTAAATGATGGTGATGAAATCACTTTTACAACTGCAGAAGATATTATCGGAAATGCAAAAAAAGCATTTATGAAATATCAAAATTTCCCAAATGATGTAAATGTTGGAGAGCGTATTTTGCTTGACGATGGTAAACTTATTTTTGAAATTGTTTCAACGGATAAAAAAACAGAGGTTGTTGCTAAAGTTATTCAAGGAGGAGAATTAAAATCTAAAAAAGGAGTTAATCTTCCAAACACTAAAATTTCTTTACCAGCTTTAACAGAAAAAGATATTGCAGATGCTATTTTTGCAATCGAACAAAAAGTAGACTGGATCGCACTTTCATTCGTGAAAACTCCACGCGATTTACAAGATTTGCAAGAGTTAATTGCAAAACATTCAGAAGTTAAAATTCCAATTATTGCTAAAATTGAAATGCCAGAAGCTCTTGAGAATATGGATAAAATTGTAGCGTATTGCGATGGTTTAATGGTGGCTCGTGGAGATCTTGGTGTTGAGCTTCCTGCTCACGAAGTTCCATTGGTACAAAAAGATTTGATCAGAAGAGCTAAAACAGCTAGAATTCCGGTTATCGTTGCTACACAAATGATGGAAACAATGATTACAAGCTTAACTCCAACAAGAGCAGAAGTAAATGACGTTGCAAACTCTGTAATGGATGGCGCAGATGCTGTAATGTTGTCTGGAGAAACTGCTACAGGAAACTATCCAGTACAAGTAATTCAAAGAATGGCGCAAATTTGCGAGGCTGTAGAAAACTCTCCGCTTATTCAAGTGCCCCAAAATACACCACAAATTAAAACTAAACGTTTTGTTACTAAAACAGTTTGTCACCAAGCAGCTTTATTAGCAAATGAAATTGAAGCTAAAGCGATTTGTACGCTAACAAATAGTGGTTATACAGCGTTCCAAATTTCAGCTTGGAGACCATCTACAGCTCATATTTTAGTATTTACTTCAAACAGAAGAATCTTAACACAATTGAATTTATTATGGGGAGTTAAATCTTTCTACTATGATAATGAAGAAAGTACAGATGATACTGTAACAGATGTAAACCAAATTGCAATCGAAAAAGGTTACGCACAAAAAGGAGATTATTTAATCAACCTTGCTGCAATGCCAATTAAAGATAAAGGAATGGTTAATACGATGAGAGTTTCTGAAATCGAATAATTTATTCTTTAATAATTTAAAAAAAGTCGCTTTTTTAAGCGGCTTTTTTTGTTTTAGACTGTTTTGCAAAACTTCATTTGCTTTTCTCCAGTTGTTATTTTGTCTTTTAAGGAATGTTTTGCAATTCAAAATTTGTTAAAATTTTACCTAAAAAAAAGAATTTTTTGTTTCATTTGACCATTTTTTAAAAAATACCTACTCAAAAAACGAACTTAAATCGTTATTTACCTCTTTTTTGTCCTTTTTTAAATTAAAACATAACTTCTTAATTTTCTGATGTTTTAATGTGTTTCATTTTTTAAAATGAAACATTTTGGTGCAAATTCTCCAATTTTCTTGTTTCATATTATAAAATGAAACAAGTTCATGCCGAATAAATTCAATAGTTCGCTCTTTTACTAGTTAAATTTGAGATACTTAAGAAAAAGTTAAAATTATTTTGTTTCAGATTTTAAAATAAAAATGAATTTGAAACATCAAAAAAGTGCAACATCGATTTAGAAATGCCTTTTCAAAGTTTATCATTTTTCCTATTTATTTCTTTCAAACTCATATTTAACAAATATCATTAACGAATTTTTTTTATCATGAAACAAATCAAATTTAAGTACAGACTTGCAAGTACCTTGAAGGTATTAGCATTGCTATTGTTTTCGGGAGTTTCTGTTACAGCACAGAGCAAAAAACCTAATATTTTGATAATTTGGGGAGATGATATTGGAACAACTAATGTCAGTGCTTATAGTGATGGATTAATGGGGTATACAACTCCAAATATTGATCGTGTTGGAAATGAAGGAATACGCTTTTTGCATTATTATGCAGAACAGAGCTGTACAGCAGGTCGTGCAGCGTTTATAACTGGACAACATGGTATTCGTACTGGTTTGACGAAAGTAGGTTTTCCAGGAGCACCAATGGGAATGAGTCAATTAGATCCTACAATTGCAGGAGTTCTTAAATCATTGGGATATGCAACTGGACAATTTGGAAAAAACCACTTAGGCGATCGCAATGAAAGTTTACCAACTGTAAATGGTTTTGATGAGTTTTTTGGAAATCTTTATCACTTAAATGCAGAAGAAGAACCAGAATTACCAGACTACCCAAAAGATCCTGCGTACTTAAAACAATATGGCCCAAGAGGTGTTTTAAAATGTATCGCTACAAATGCCGATGATGCTACTGTAACAGATCCTCGCTTTGGAAAAATAGGAAAACAAAAAATTGAAGATACTGGAGCTCTTACTAAAAAGAGAATGGAGACAGTAGATGATGAAACAGTAGCTGCGGCAATTGATTTTATCAAAAGACAGAATGCAGCGGGAAAACCTTTTTTTGTATGGTGGAATGGTACTCGTATGCACTTGCGAACACACGTAAGAGCAGAACATAGAGGTAGATATACACATGGAGATAGTGAATATATTGACGGAATGATTGAACACGATTTAACAGTAGGAGAACTTTTAAAAGTCCTAGATGATTTAGGAATTGCAAATAATACCTTGGTTGTATATTCTACAGATAATGGCCCTCATATGAATACTTGGCCTGATGGAGGAATGACATCTTTCCGTTCAGAAAAAAACACTAACTGGGAAGGTGCATTTAGAGTTCCATGTATGGTACGTTGGCCAGGGGTAATTAAACCAGGTCAAATAACTACTGAAATGATGAGTCACAACGACTGGTTTCCTACTTTGGTTTCAATCGCTGGAGAACCTGATATTGTTAAAAAAATGTTGACAGGATACAAAGCAAACGGGAATACTTATAAAATACATTTAGACGGTTATGATCAGTCTGCATTTTTAGAAGGTAAAACACCAAAAAGTGCTAGAAATGAATTTTTCTATTCTGATGATGATGGATTGCTTGTAGGTATGCGCCAAGGAGATTATAAATATGTTTTCGCAGAACAACGTTTAGCAGGAACAATGGGAGTATGGGCAGAGCCTTTTACAAAACTCCGTTTACAAAAAATCTTTAATTTATACCAAGATCCTTATGAAAGAGCAGATTTTACTTCAAACACGTACTGGGATTGGCTTATTAACCATGTGGGATCAATTTACGGAATGAATGTAGAAGTGATGAAGTTTGCTGAAACATTTAAGCAATATCCTCCTCGATCAATTCCTCCAAGTTTTTCTCCATTAACCATTATGGAAGAAACTTTGGATCAAATTAAGTTAGAAAAAGCACTTAATGCAGCTCAAGGTGGCTCTAAGAAAAAATAAAAAGATCTAATAAAATAGAGCTTGAATTTATCATAGTTCAAGCTCTATTGATTTAAAAATCAACATCATGTATAGAAAAATATATATAGTGCCCTTGTTTTTATTTTTACTGGTTTCCTGCAAAAAATCGGAGACTACTACAACTGTAGATGCTAAGGATAGTACAGCTGTCGTTGCAACCAGTGGTGACCCGCTGCCGAGCTGGAATGATGGAGCTTTAAAAAAAGACATTATCGCTTATGTTGAAAAAGTAACCAAGGAAGGAAGTCCAGATTTTATTCCGGTAGAAAGCAGAATTGCAACTTTTGATAACGACGGAACTCTATGGGCAGAAAAACCATACGTACAAGAGCTTTTTGCTTTTTATAAAGTAAAAAAAATGGTTGAAGCCAATCCTGCTTTAGCTCAAAAACAGCCATTTAAAGCCGTTGTAGAAAAAGACAAAACGTTTTTTGAAAAAGGAGGGGATAAAGCACTTATTGAACTTGTTGCAGCAACTCATACCGGAATGACAGAAGATGAATTTGAAGCATCAGTGAATGATTTTTTTAAAACAGCGCAATATCCTGGTAAAAATGTTCCAGTAAAACAAATTAGATATCAGCCTCAATTGGAACTTTTGAATTATTTGCGTGCAAATGGTTTTAAAACTTTTATTGTTACTGGCGGAACGGTTGAAGTGGTTAGAGCAATATCTCAGGATTTTTACGGAATTCCAAAAGATCAAGTTGTGGGAACCTCTTTCAAATACAAATTTGATGATGCTAAAAATGCAGTTTTGAGAGAACCGGCATTAGATCATTTTAATGATAAAGAAGGAAAACCTGTTGGCATACAGCTACACATTGGTCAAAGACCTGTTTTTGCCTGTGGAAATGAAGGCGGAGCAGGAGATCTTGCCATGTTGAGATATTCTTCTGGAAGTAAATATCCATCTTTTCAATTAATTGTAAACCACAACGACTCCATTAGAGAATACAATTATCAGGAAAAAGATAATCTTTCATTAAATACGGCAGCAAAATACAAATATCATGTAATAAGCGTGAAAGACGATTGGAAAAAAGTATTTCCTGATAAATAGTTCGAATTTGAAATAAATATTTTCTATCCAAAAGTTTAGAATTAAAGATTGTATTAATTTATTCCAGAACAGCTTATGAAAACAAATTTTAGATCAAACAAACCAGCCAGTCTCCTGAAGACCTTTGGCTTGCTTTTTTGCTTCTTGATAGCCAGTGTTGGTTATGCGCAAAAAAGCCCAAACATTATTATTTTATTATCAGATGATACCGGATGGGGAGATTTAGGCCCTTATGGCGGTGGTGAAGCTAGAGGTGCCGCAACTCCAAATATCGATCGAATGGCAAACGAAGGAATGCAATTTTGGTCTTTCTACGGACAGCCAAGCTGTACTCCGGGAAGAGCAGCTCTAATTACAGGAAGAATTCCTAATCGAAGCGGTATGACAACCGTTGCTTTTCCAGGTGATGGTGGCGGTCTGCCAAAAGCAGAATGGACTCTTGCTTCTTTATTAAAAAGAAAAAATTACAATACCTTTTTTGCCGGAAAATGGCACTTGGGTGAAGAAGACTATTCTATGCCAATTGCACAAGGTTTTGATGTGATGAAAAACGTAACGTTATATCACTTAAACGCTTACACGTATACAGATCCAGATTGGAATGCTGATATGCCAGATGATATTAGAGCAACATGGGTAAAAGGAACCAAAGGTGCTTTGGAGGGAGAGGCTGGAAAGCCATATAGAGAAGTTAGAAAAATAGACGGAAAAGTAATTCCGTTTTTAGATCAATATACAGAAGAAGAGTCTATAAAATGGCTGAAAGAAAACGGTAAAAAGGATAAACCATTTTTTATGGAAATCTCTTTTGCAAAAAATCACCAGCCCAATTTACCGCATCCTGATTATGCAGGAAAATCTGCAGGTAAAAATAAATACGCCGATTGTATTGTTGAATTAGATTCAAGAATTGGCCGTATTATGGATGAAGTTCGTAACATGGGAATTGCCGAAAATACATTAATCATTTATACGGTTGATAATGGAACTTGGCAAGACGTTTATCCTGATTGTGGTTATACTCCTTTTAGAGGAACAAAAGGAACTGATCGTGAAGGCGGTAGCCGTATTCCAACTTTAGCATGGTGGCCTGGAAAAATTAAACCCAATAGTAAAAACAGCGATATTTTAGGAACACTAGACTTTATGGCAACTTTTGCTGCTTTATCA
This sequence comes from Flavobacterium tyrosinilyticum, assembly GCF_023656565.1. Classification (GTDB taxonomy): domain Bacteria; phylum Bacteroidota; class Bacteroidia; order Flavobacteriales; family Flavobacteriaceae; genus Flavobacterium; species Flavobacterium tyrosinilyticum. Next base: position 1,019,701 of record NZ_JAMOKG010000001.1, on the reverse strand, counting down.
GGGCAGGAATTGCCAACGGTAGACAGAGAAGGAAAACCAACTATTTTTGATAGTTATGATATGTCTCCAGTTTTATTTGGTACAGGAAAATCTAAAAGAAACATGTGGTTTTATTTTACTGAAGATGAATTATTGCCTGGAGCTATCAGAGTTGGAAAATTCAAAGCAGTCTTTAATTTACGTGGTGATAACGGACAGGCAACAGGTGGCTTGGCGGTAGATTCTAATTTAGGTTGGAAAGGGGCTGCGAGTTATGTAGCAACTGTACCGCAAATATTTGACTTATGGGCAGATCCACAAGAGCGCTATGATTTATTCATGAACAATTTTACAGAGAAAACTTGGTTCTTGCCAACTATTCAGAACATTATAGGAGAATTTGCTAAAACCTATGAAAAATATCCACCTCATGAAGTGCAAAGTAACTTATATCCTGGTCCAATTACTATTGATAATTATTTGAAGCTTAAAGAGGCACAACAGAAATTAAAATCTATATCAACTGCAAAAAGAAGTGGAGGCGGGTGATAAAACTAAAATTTTGAGTTAGTTATTAAAAAAATGAACAGTTTCTAGTTGCTAGAAGCTGTTCATTAATATAATTGTTACTAATCTTTTAAAATGGCAGTTTTATGAATTATATCTTCAATAAATTATTTTTCTGTATAAGTCTTTTTGCACTGTCATTTACGGTTTTTGCACAAGAAGAGCCAAAGCCGGGAAATAGTGCACAGGAACTCGCCGATAAAATGGCCAATCCTGTAGCAAGTTTAATTAGTGTCCCGCTGCAAAATAACCTCACTTACGGTATTGGTGCTTATAATGGATCAAAATATCAGATCAATATACAGCCCGTTGTTCCTTTTAAGTTGAGTGAAAATTTAAACTTAATTACGCGTTACATTCTTCCAGTTGTAGATCAGCAGGATGTTACGGGAGAAAACACACATGAGTTTGGTTTGAGCGATGCAACAGTCACAGCATTTTTTGCTCCTAAAACCAAAGGAATTATTTTGGGAATTGGTCCTGCTTTTTTGGTACCAACGGCTACAGAGAAACTTTTAGGAACAGAAAAATTTGGAATTGGACCCAGCGTTTTGGTCATGCATCAAGGAAAAGGGCTTTCGATAGGTTTTTTAGCCAATCAAATTTGGTCTGTTGCAGGAAATGCCGGCAGAGCAGATTTTAATCAGTTTTACACGCAATTATTTCTAACACATAGTTATAAAAGCGGTGCAAGTTTAGGAATCACTTCAGAAATAACCCAAAATTGGGAAGGAAAAACAACTCTTATTACCGTTAGCCCAAACGTTGGCGCCATTACAAAATTAGGAGGACAGACCATGCAGTTTGCCGTTATGCCTTTAATTCCTGTTGTCGGCCACTCAAGCATAAGACCCGATTGGGGATTAAGAGCGGTTGTTGCCTTTATATTTCCTCAATAATTTCCATAAGAATTTTTAGAAAATATCATTTTAAATTTTTAATACTATATAAAATGAAAACTAAAATAATTTCACTTTTCCTTATTGCGCTATTTATTTCTTGCAATAAAAAATCGACAGAAAAAACAGAAACCGTTTCTTCAGAATCTGTTTTAGGTACTTTTAAACCAACGGATCTGCAAGAGCAGATCATTTATAATCGTGCAATTGAAGCCGTTGTTTGGGGAGTTCCAGCTGTAAATTTTGAATTATTAAACGAAAGTCTAACTAACGCAAAAGGCAATTTTAACGAAGTTATTTATTGGTCTGGGTTGATAAATTCAAAAAATCAGACCTTAACGCCAAATCCAGATGTGGTTTATATCAATCCTTTGTATGATACTAGAAAAGGACCTGTTGTATTAGAGATTCCGCCGGCGGAGGGCAGTTCATCTATTACAGGAAGTTTAGATGACGGATGGCAGACTGCAATAGAAGATATTGGCCCAGCGGGTGTAGACAAAGGAAAAGGAGGAAAATATCTCATTCTTCCGCCAGATTATAAAGACAAAGTACCAGCTGGATACATTCCGATGCCTTCTTCAACCTATACAGGATTTGCAATTCTCCGATCAAATCTTACAGACGGAAGTCCGAATGATCTTAAGAGAGCCATTGATTATGGAAAAAAAGTAAAGATTTATCCTTATTCTCAGGCAGCAAATCCGCCAGCAACAAAATTTGTAGATTTATTAGAAGTTCCTTTCAGCAATACAATTCCATACAATTTTCATTTTTTCGAACTCTTAAACCAATTTGTACAGCGCGAACCTTGGCTGAATCGAGATTTAGTTATGGTAGATTTTCTAAAATCAATTGGTATTGAAAAAGGAAAAACGTTTGAAGCAAATGCTAGAAAAAAAGAGATTTTGGAAGCAGCAGTAAAAGATGCAGGAAAATGGATTGACAGCAAATATCAGGCTATTTTCAAACCTCCTTTTTACGATAATACAAATTGGGCTTTACCAGCTTCTCAAGATGTAGTAAAAGCTATAATGTCTAATTATACAGTGCCAAATATTTATCCGGTAAGCGAAAGAGCAATAAGTTATTCAATAGCTTATTTCAGTGCAAAACATTTGGGAACAGGTCAGTTTTATTTAATGACAATTAAAGATGATAAAGGCCAAGAATTTGACGGCTCAAAATTATATCAATTGCATTTGCCGCCAAATGTTCCTGTAAAATTATATTGGTCTGTAACGGCTTATGATCGAGAAACACATGCTTTAATAAAAGGCATGAAATATTTCAGCCGCGCTTCTACATCTCCAGGCATTCAGAAAAACAGTGATGGTTCTGTCGATATTTATTTTGGTGCAAAAGCTCCTGCAGGAAAAGAATCAAACTGGGTTCCAACAGATCCAAAAGGAAAATTTGAGTTATTAGCTCGTTTCTATGGTCCAGAGAAAGGATTTTTTGAGAAAGTTTGGAAAATGGGTGATGTAACCGAAGTAAAATAATTTGCATTCTCATGATCGAAAAAGCAGATAGTGCCGAAAAAAGTTTTGATCCCATTGCATCAAAGGCAGAACGTTATGACAAAGGAGCTTCGATTAGAAAGAAAATCCCTTTAGCGAAGCATGGAGAATGGAATTCTTTTAAAAACAGAAAAGATCCAGTAGATATTTTAATTCAGACCAGTGTGGGAAGGGTTGAAAGTCTGCTGCCTATTCGGTACAGAAGAATGATGGAATCTCCTTTTTCATTTTACAGAGGTGCCGCTGCTATCATGGCTGCCGACTTGGCTCACACTCTGGTATCGGGTATAAATTTACAGCTTTGCGGAGATTGCCATTTGATGAATTTTGGCGGATTTGCAACTCCCGAACGGAAACTGGTTTTTGATATTAATGATTTTGATGAAACTTATCCAGGGCCTTGGGAATGGGATGTAAAAAGACTTGCGGCCAGTTTTGTTATTGCCGGAAGATGGCGCAAATTTTCCCATAAAAATTGTAAAGAATTTGCTTGGAATGTTGCAGACAGTTATAAGCGGCACATGTTGGATTATAGTAAACTCTCAGCGCTTCAAATTTGGTATGCCGATATTGATCTCGCAGAACTGATTGAATTAGGCCGAGACAAAGACTTTAAAGAATTTGACCAAAAGAGAATAAAAAAAGCATCAGAATATACCGCTCATGAAAAGGAGTTTGCCAAAATGACTTATTTTGATGGAGCCAGAGCACGTATAAAAGATGATCCGCCTTTGATATTTCATCCAACCGGAGATCTTGAAAAACAAGTGGCCAAAGAAGGAGAAATTATCCATAATAGATATTTAGAATCCCTTTCAGAAGAAAAACAAGTTTTGCTAAGCAGATACAAGCTTCATGATATAGTCATAAAAGTTGTTGGGGTTGGCAGTGTTGGAACATTGTGCGGCATTAGCTTGCTGATGTCGGCATCTGGAGAGCCTATTTTTTTACAGTTTAAAGAAGCCCGAAAAAGCGTCTTGGAAGGCAATGTAAAAACACAAGGAAAATACAGCCATCAGGGCGAACGAATTGTAATGGGACAAAAACTAATGCAGTCGGCGTCCGATATGTTTCTGGGCTGGACAGACGACAGCAAAAACAAGTTCTTCTACATACGCCAGCTTAGAGATGCTAAAGTAAAACCAGTGCTAGAAGTAATGAAGCCTAAAAATATGGCAGAGTACGCCAAAGCCTGCGGATGGGCACTTGCAAGAGCTCACGCACGTTCGGGAGATCCTTCTATAATTTCGGGTTATATTGGAGATACCAACGAATTTGCCAATGCCATTTCGGAGTTCTCAGTTTTATACGCCGATCAAAACGAATCGGATTACAACAAAATGCTGGAAGCAATAAAACATGGCAAACTGCCTATAGCTGCAGAAATTTAATAAGCATCATACAGATAATGATGTAGCTGTACAAGGTAAATAGAACTTTAAACAATCTTAAAATTTTGAACAAAATAGGTTAAAAAATGATAAAGTAAGATTTTATTTATTTAATACTGTTAATTAAATAAAATGATTTATCTTTGAGAGTGATGTAAGTGATTGTTTAGTAAGTCTTTGTGTCATACTGACAATTATAAATGCATTTTGCCCTCCGTTCAAGATTTTTACGATTTTAATACATTCGAGTTAAACTGATTTAATTATTAATTTAATAAATACCACAACATGAATATTAAAAGAACAAGTCTTCGTATACTCCCAGTCTTATTTTTGGGTTTGTTTTACAGCTGCTCTCCAACTGTAAAAGTTACAACTGATTATGATCATTCTGCTAACTTCAGCGAATACAAAACTTTTGCGGTTTATGACTTAAAAGCGCAGCAAGGTCAAGTAAATCAGTTAAATGTTGATCGTGTTGCAAAAGCAATCCGAAATGAAATGCTAGCAAAAGGATTTACAGAATCCAGCAATCCTGATTTAAAAGTGAATGCCGTTTCTATCTTAAAAAATAAAACACAAGTAACGGCCGATAGTAATTTTTATGGCTATGGCGGAATGTATCGTCCGTATGGATATTGGGGTGGCGGTGCTATGATGGGTGGCGGTACCACAACATTTAACTCTTACGATTATGTTGATGGATCATTAATTATAGACATCGTATCTTCAAAAACAGATAAGCTGGTTTGGCAGGGAATCGGAAATGCCGAAATTGACAGTAAACCAGACAATCCAGAACAATTCATCAACGATGCAATCAAAAAAATATTAACTGGTTTTCCTCCGGGAGCAGTTAAAAAATAACTACAGTCAAGCATTGTACTTGCCAAAGTCTGGCAAGTACAATGTTTTATACTTCTGCATACGCCCCCCCATCGTATTCTATTTTTAAGATTTTAAGAAAAATAATTGTTACTAATTTAAGCTTAAAAAAATGATCGATATTTTACTTTCCCTTTTCTTTTTTATAGCCACAATTGCTGGCCTGGCTACTGCAATTATGGTTTTATTTTCCAAAAAAAACTATTCAAAGAGTTTCTTTTTGGGAATGTTCTTATTGAGTCTTGCGTTGGTAAGTATCTACAATTTTTATTTGTCGGCCAATTTATTTAAAAATTTCCCAGATCTATTTACTATCACAAAAGCGTTTATATTTTTAACCGCTCCTTGCTCATTTTTGTACGTTAGAAACATTTTATCATTAAATAAAAGTTTCAGAAAATACGACTGGCTGCATTTTGTACCATTTGCTATTTATTTCTTTTTAACGCTCGTTGTTTATGTCGGAAGTTATACAAATATAAAAGTGGTCCATTATATTGCGGGATTAATCAAAAATCCATTTTCTGTTTTAACACTGACGATTTGGCTTTTCTATGTCTTTTTTCAAACCATGTTGATTTTAAACTATGATCTGAAAAAATTTACAGGAAACCAATTTCATCATAATAAAGTAATTAACTGGATTAGAGTATATAATCTCATGATTTTGTTTTTATTTTCGACACTTTTTGTGCATCATTTTTTATTGCAAAAAGTAGAGACCACAGATCTTTCGTGTTACATTCTCATTTCTTCTGTATTGTTTTTCACGGTCGGTTGGCTTTATTTCAAACCTCAAATCTTTCATGACGAAGAAGAGTCATTCGATTTTGTTGTCGACAATACATTAGTGGTAAAAACAAAAGAAACAAAGAATACGCTTCCAATTGCAAACGAACTGACTCTTGAAAAAAGAGAAGAATACCTTTTAAAATTAGATTATGAGTTAAACTCTAAAAATCTATTCTTAAAAAAGGATTTTGTAATAAGAGATTTGGCTGAAGAAACAGGAATATCGGTACATCATTTATCCAATTTGATTAATTCCGAATTTGGTCTTCATTTTCAGGATTATGTTAATCTTAAAAGGATTGAATATTTTAAAGATAAAATAAACGATCCCGAGTGGAAAGACTTATCCTTAGAAGGTATGGCTTGGGGTTCTGGTTTTAAATCCCGAACAACTTGTTTTAGAGCTTTTATAAAACATACTGGAAAATCTCCCTCAGAATATTTTAAAACCATACGAATAAATCCGGATCATAAAGGAGCGTATTATTTTAAATAAAATTATCCCCTTCCAAAATAGCGTTGTTGACAGCGGTTGTAAAGTCTTAATTTATTTTAAAACATTTCAGCATGAAGGCAAAAAAAATTTTTTCAATACAAACATTCCGATCAATATATGCAGCGATGCTTTTATTGATTTCTTTTTGTGGTAATGCTCAATTAAAAGGCGGACATATTTTGGGTGCAATGGGCCTCCAATCTGGAACTCAGGCTCCAGAGAAAACGTTGAGCGTCTACATTCCAGGTTATATTTATAGCGCATCTTCTTTAAGAAATGCTGACGGAGATAAAATGGGCAATCCAGATCTTACCATGTTTATTACTGGTGCTGGAGCCAATTATGTAACTGATTTTAAAATTCTAGGTGCCAATTACGGTGCTACAATTCTGTTGGCTGGAGCGTCTAATACTATTCAAGGAAGTTATGTAGATTCTAAAAGCAATTTTGCTTTTACAGATATGTACATACAGCCCGTTCAGTTAGGCTGGCACAATAAAAGAGCCGATTTTGTATTCAGTTACCAATTGTATATGCCAACAGGAAAGTATGAACTTGGAGCTAGCGATAATAGCGGTTTAGGAATGTTTATGAATGAGTTTTCGGCAGGGACAACTTTATTTTTTAATGATAAAAAAACATTTCATTTTTCTGCTTTGGCTTCCTATGAGATTAATGGAAAAAAGAAAGACACCGATATAAAAACAGGAGATATTTTAAGCATTGAAGGTGGTTTAGGAAAAACATTTTATTGTATGAATGCCGAAAAAACGGCTCCAAAAGGCATATTCAATGCAGGGTTGATTTATTACTTGCAATATAAAGTTTCAGACGATAAAATTCCAGTAGGAAGCATTTTGGTTGTTGAACCCGACAAAGATCGAGTGGGCGGACTAGGCGCTGAGGTAAATTACTTGCATCTTGGCTGTATGACCTCGGCAGGTTTTAGATGGATTGGCGAAGTAAATGCAGTAAATAGATTTCAGGGAAATACTTTCTTTATTACGCTGGCACACGTATTTAGTTTTAAGAAAAAATAATTGCTGGAGATTTTTTTGACGAAGTGAAAATTTAAATCTAAAACGATAAACACTATATGGAAAACAAAAAAACAACAATAAAAAGCGTTCTGTTTTTGCTTTGTATAATTCTATCGTTTAATGTTTTAAATGCACAAAAACACCATGCAGTTTTAAAAGATTCGCTAGACGGAGCTTTTGATTTAAGCGACTTTCTTATTTATGCCAACGGATTTATAGTTGTGCCAACCATAATTACAGAACCCGCTGTTGGAGGATTTGGAGCGGCAGTTGCACCAATTTTCCTCAAAAAACGCGCTCCTGTTATTGAAGCAGACGGAAGAAAACGATTTGTAAATCCAGATATTACAGGAGGACTTGGAATGTATACGGCCAACAAAAGCTGGATGGTGGGCGCTTTTCGTTCTGCAACATTGGTAAAACCTAAAATTCTCTACAGGGCTTTTGCGGCTTATGGCGATATGAATTTATCCTTTTATGCCAATAACTTGCCCAATCAGAAAGACGAGGAATTTAAATTGAACTTTAAATCGACTATTTTTTATACACAATGGCTCAAACAGTTTAATAATGCCAAATGGAGTGTAGGACCTCAGTATTTGTTTTTAAACTCAAAAATAAACCTGCCCGACTTTAATCTTCCGCCGCCATTTGTAGACCCAAAAGACATAAAAAGTACCATAAGTCAGCTTGGAGCCGCGCTCCAGTTTGATGGACGTGACAATATATTTACGCCAGATAAAGGAATACGGCTTCAGTCCGATTTTTTCTGGTCAGATAAAGCGCTGGGAAGCGATTATCAGGCTTGGCGTATTAACTTTTCGGCGATTGGATATTATCCTCTGGCCAAAACACTAATTGGCGGACTCAGGATTGAAGGGGAGCAGGCGTTGGGGAGTCCGCCTTTTTATTTAAAACCAGGAATTAATATGCGTGGAATTCCAGCGGCGAGATACATGGGAAACACCAGTATTGTGAGCGAGTTAGAATTTAGATGGGATCTCTACAGACGATGGAGCTTAATGGGTTACGGAGGTCTTGCCAGCGCCTTTAACGATTGGGATCAGGCCTTTGCCAAACCCATTGTCTACAGCTACGGAACAGGCTTTAGATATCTCATTGCCAGAAAGTTTAAGCTCCGAATGGGAGTAGACGTTGCCAGAGGGCCAGAAGAGTGGGCCTACTATATTGTTTTTGGAAGCAACTGGATGCGATAGTTTTAGAAGAAAAAAACTTGTAAGAAGTTAATTTATAAATTAATAAACGCAAAAAGCCTCAATAATACGTTATGGAGGCTTTTTGTGTTAAATGCCTTAATAATTAATGCCGTTAAGAAAACATTAACAACTAAACATTACACAAATTGTATAATATTTAATTGTTTTGTAACAAATTGGAAACATTGGAGACTAATTTTGTTAAATCTTAAACATAAATTATGAATACATTTTCATTCAAATCAGTGTTTGCTGCTTCAGTATTTTTGGCTGGAACTGCAGGCTGTTTTGCGCAAGACATTTTAGTAAATTCACTTAAACTAAATGCAAGCGACAAAAGTAAAGAGAACTTCAAATTTACAGAAGTAATTAACCTAGGTACAACATCGGTAAAATCTCAAGGATCATCTGGAACTTGCTGGAGTTACTCAACAAACTCATTCTTAGAGTCAGAAATGATTCGTTTAGGAAAACAGCCAGTTGAGCTTTCTCAAATTTATTCTGCAAGAAACGTGTATGTAGAAAAGGGGGTAAACTATGTTCGTATGCACGGAGCAATTACGCTTGGTGACGGAGGTGCTCTTCACGATGTAATTAATATGTATAAAAAATACGGAACTGTACCAAGAGAAGTTTATACAGGATTAAACTACGGAACAGACAAAAACAAATTTGCCGAAATGGGAGCTCTTATGGAAAGTGTTCTTGCAGCAGTGGTGAAAAACCCGAACGGAGAATTGACTCCAAACTGGCAAAAAGCGTACGCAGCAGTTATTGATTCTTACTTAGGAAAAGTGCCAGATAGCTTTACTTACAAAGGGAAAAACTATACGCCACAAACTTTTGCTAAAGAAGTAGTAGGCATTAACCCAGATGATTACGTAGAAATGTCATCTTTTACAAACGCTCCATACTACCAAAAAACAACGATGATGGTGCCAGACAACTGGTCATTGGATCAAGTTTACAACGTAAAAGTAAACGATATGACAGACGTTATCGACAATGCACTTAAAAAAGGATACACTGTAGCTTGGGCAACAGATGTTAGCGAGAAAAGCTTTAGCTGGAAAAACGGTGTAGCGTATGTAGCATCTAAAAAATTCGACGACATGACAGCTGAAGAAAAAGCAGACATGTTTAACGGACCAAAAGCAGAACCAGAAATTACTCCAGAAATGCGTCAGGCTGCGTTTGATAACTACACTACAACAGACGACCACGGAATGCACATTATTGGTCTTGCAAAAGATCAAACTGGAAAAGAATACTATATCGTAAAAAATTCTTGGGGAGAAACAAACGACTACAAAGGTTTCTTGTTTGTAACTAAGAACTTCGTAAAATATAAAACTACTGCATTACTAGTAAACAAAGGAGGAATTCCTGCTGAAATTGCTAAGAAATTAGGGGTTTAATTAACCGTAGAGTTTTAATTAAATAGAAAAGCGCCGTAATCTTTGGATTGCGGCGCTTTTTTTTTGTTCTATGGAATTATATTAGGTATCAAATCTTTTAAATAATCTGGCACATAATTTATCGATTGAATTTTTCCTGATTCAATTGATAATACATACGAAGGTTGTTCCTTATATGCAGAAGAGTCATATATGTCAACATAATCAAAATGATCAAAGAATTTATTGAGATTATCATATCCTTCTTGATAGCGTCTTTCAATTTCATTTTCCGGAACAAAGTGTCCCCCATTTTCTACACGAATAGCAACTCTTTTCTTTGCCTCTTGAATTGAATTTAGGCATAGAAAAATAAGTTGTAAATCATATCCATTATTTTTAAAAATATCAGGCCAGTGAAGAGGAGTTGAATTGAAATTAGTTTCATAACAAAAACTAGATTTATTGGCAATAGCTATTTTAATTTGATTTTCCAATTCATTAAATGCTAAGCTATGAGCCATCTCTTCTCTTATATCGGAATCGAATAAAGAGTTGTAAAATTTTAAAAAATAGAAATCGTAATCAAAGGGAGTAAACTTTTCAGGAGAAAGTACTTTAGAAAAAGTAGATTTTCCAGAGCCATTGCATCCAGCAATGACTGTCAAAATAGGTTTAGACATTCTTAAATTGAGGAGCTACTGGAGGATTTTTTTGATTTTTTCCTAAAGCTATGTTTCTTTCATAAACAGCCACTTGCTTCTTTACAGAAGGCATAACTTTACTCATTTGCTTTAAAGCAAATTGTACTCTTTCGGATGTGTTAGAAATATCTTTCATAATGATGCAAATTTACAAAAAACAAATTAAAGATGTATATAATGTAAACCTCATGCTGTTTTTTAGATCACTTCCCCTTCATCAACCTTTCCAAATACTCTACTTTATCCTTTTCAGCCTGAACCAAACGCTCATAAAGTTCTACAATTTTATCAAGCGGGTTGAAGTTACAATTATGGTTTACAGTTGGTCCGCTATGAATAACAGAACCTTCGTGGTTATTTTGAATGTTGTTTAATACAACTTCGTCGCTATAATTCTTAATTGCATCAGCCGAAACTCCCAAAGCTTCTGCAATAGAGTTTAGTCTTTCATCGTCAACATTTTCGCTTCCTTCAATCGTAGAAACATATTGTTGGCTTACACCTATCGCGATGGCAAGTGCTTCTTGTTTCATTCCTCTAAGCTCACGAATGCGGCTTATGTTTCTCCCGATATGTTTTGGTTTTGTTGCTGTGCTCATACTTCAAAGATATTAAAAATCCTTAAAAATTAGGAATATAGTAAAATACAATCTTTTTGCTTGTGAGATAAAATCACGATCTATTTTGTTAGAATGCATTCTATCGTTTATTTAGCCGAAACAAAAATACAATTTTTCGTACAATAATTATTCGTAATCAGAACCATAAATAAACGCCATGAAAACAGAAAACGAAAGCAATGCCAATCAAAACAAAATAATAGAATCGGTAGCGAGATTGGTATCAGATCTTTGTTTCGACGGAGAATATAAAAATCATCCAGAATACTTAACCGAGATTTTTGAGCATCTTCTAGAAACAGAATCCGGAGACAGCCGTTCTTTACGAATTAAAATGCTAAGTTGCATTAGAACCAGTAAAATGGTAGCAAAAGCGCTAGAACCATTTTCAGACGAAGAAATACAAAAAGCCTGTGTTCAAATGATAAATGGGTAAAAAGAAGTATTTTATCGGTTTTCTAAGTAATTCGTGGTCAGAATAAAAGCTAACTAAAAGAAAATCAGTAACTTTAGGCTGAGTTTTTTAATTGGGGCATCTAATTTTATTCAAAAATCATGAAAAAGTATGAAGCAATTTTATGTACACTTGCGTTCGTATTTTCTCTCGGCTGTTTTGCTCAGCGCACCAACCATGCCTCCGCTTCTCCAGCAACAGGAAAAACGACACTTTTGACGGATAGTCTTTCTAATGATGATTTGGTCATTCAATCTTATTATGTAGAAGAGAGAATAAATAAACTTTTTGGAGGTAGAATTATTACCTACCAAGTTTCCAAATTGGACATGGTCGACACTTACGATCTCGGGCCAAACAATACTAGAACAGTAATTCCGAATTATGTAAAAAGAAAACCTAAGGTAGCTCCAAATGCAATAGAGACCAAAACGCTTGCTGCAAGTTCGTCTGTCTCTGTAGAGCCCGTTAAAGTCGAAATTACAGCTCCCGCTCCGACAACTTCAAAATATGTAACCGTTAATATGGTTGACACGTACGAAAAAGTTATTGATAAAGGGTATAAATCTATCGACATGCTGAAAAAAGTAGCCGATCGTTTTTATTTTGAAGGCAATCTAAGCGCCGCGGCGGGCTATTACACGCAATTATTTGAAGAAGCTAAAGATTTGGAGGTTATTTATTATTATAGATATGCACAGTCCTTAAAAGCAATAAATGAAAATGAAAAAGCAAATACTTTAATGAAAAGGTTTAAGAGTGAAACTTTGAGTATGAAATAGGTTTTTTTTAGCTAAGCTTTACGTAAAGTTTTTTTACCGCAAAGTATGCTAAGATTTTACGCAAAGTTCGCAAAGGTTATTTTGAGCTAAATCTAAAGATTAAGTTCGCAAAGCTTTGTGTGTATAAGGCTTTGCGAATTTTTTTTGTTTTACCTACAGTCGTCAGGATGACAAGATTGGGTTAATTTTTTTTACGCAAAGTGCGCTAAGATTTACGCAAAGAGCACAAAGTTATTTTAATGTGGAGTTTAGCCTAAATCTAAAGATTAAGTTCGCAAAGCTTTGTGTGTATAAAGTTTTGCGAATTTTTTTTGTTTTACCTACGGTTTGTCATCCTGAGGAACGAAGGATCACACTCGTATATCGACAAAGATTGGTGGCCTTTGCGATCTCTTTTATAGATTCCTATTAAGTCTCGCATAAAAAAAACTCTTAGCGAACTTTGCGTAAAAACCTTGCGCTCTTTGCGGTTAAATAAACAATCCAATATATTGGAATTTCTAATTTTTTTACCGCAGAGAGCGCTAAGATTTACGCAGAGTTCGCTAAGGTTATTTTGAGTTAAATCTAAAGATTAAGTTCGCAAAGCTTTGTGTAGATAATGCTTTGCGAATTTTTTGTTTTACTTACAGTTTGTCATCCTGAGGAACGAAGGATCACACTCGTATATCGACAAAGATTGGCAATCTTTGCCATCTCTTTTATAGATTCCTATTAAGTCTCGCATAAAAAAAAACTCTTAGCGACCTCTGCGTTAAATCTTAGCGAAATTTGCGTAAAAACCTTGCGCTCTTTGCGTTTAAATAAGCAGTCCTATAGTATTGGAATTTGAACAAAAAAAAAGACGATCAAATTTGATCGTCTTTTTTTAAGCTCCCCCTCTTGGGCTCGAACCAAGGACCCTCTGATTAACAGTCAGATGCTCTAACCAACTGAGCTAAGGAGGAATCACCTTAAAAGGTTAATATGTTTGCTAAAAAAAGTTGCTCCCCCTCTTGGGCTCGAACCAAGGACCCTCTGATTAACAGTCAGATGCTCTAACCAACTGAGCTAAGGAGGAAAGTGTTGCTCTTTTTAGCGAGTGCAAATATAAAACTATTTTTAGTTTCTCAAAAACATTTTCACTCTTTTTTTGACTTTTTTTTACTTGCCTACAATTGCTTTGTAAATGTCGTTACCGTTAGCAAATAGTAGTAGTGAAATAAGTAAAACAAAACCAACCATTTGCGCATTCTCTAGGAATTTATCGCTCGGTTTTTTGCCGCTTACAATTTCATACAATAAAAACATTACGTGTCCACCATCAAGTGCCGGAATTGGCAATAAATTCATAACTCCAAGCATAATTGACAATAAAGCCGTGATTGACCAGAAAACTTCCCAGCTCCAAGAACTAGGGAAAATATTGTAAATCGCAGCAAAACCACCCACTTGTTTGTAAGCTTTTGTTTCTGGGTTAAAAATCATTTTCAATTGTTTTCCGTAACCTACTAATTGATCTTTTCCTTTTTGAAGACCAACCGGAATAGATTCGAAGAAACCGTATTCTTTTTTGCTTACTTTATAGTAGCCTAATTTTTCTAAAGAATCCATTCCTAAGCCACCAACAGCAACTCCAAGTTTCCCTGCATTAGATACTTTTACTGTAATAGGAGTTTCTTTTAAATCACGCAAAACAACAGCAGGAATAGATTTTCCTTTATTGCTTTCTAAAATAACTTTGGCTTCATCAAAATATTTAATTTTCTGTCCGTTCAGACTTACCACTAAATCTTTTGGTTTTAGAGCAGTATTCTCAGATTCTTCAGTAATTTTGCCCACAACAAATGGCATTCTAATGCCAACTAATAAGCCTTTTTCTGTTTTAGAAAGCTGATCAACAAAATCAGTTGGCATAGTAATCGTTTGCTGTTGTCCGTTTCTTTCAATCAAAACGTGTTTTGCCATGATTACATTCATGTTCATATCACTGTCAAAGTTTTCTACCGCTTTACCATCAATAGAAATAATTTTATCGCCAGTTTTAAACCCAGCTTTAAGCATAGCAGGATTTTCGATCGCAACACCATCTTTTAAGTCGGAGTTTGCAATGTAAGTATCTCCGTAAGCAAATGCCATTCCGATATAAATAATAAAAGCCAGAATAAAGTTTACAGTAACACCACCAAGCATAATAATTAAACGCTGCCAAGCTGGTTTAGTACGAAATTCCCAAGGCTCAGGCGGAAGCGCCATTTGCTCTTTGTCCATACTTTCGTCAATCATTCCAGAAATTTTCACATAACCACCAAGCGGAAGCCATCCGATACCGTATTCTGTTTCTCCGATTTTCTTTTTGAAAAGTGAATATTTTACATCAAAAAACAAATAAAATTTTTCGACTCTGGTTTTAAACAATTTAGCAGGGATAAAATGCCCTAATTCATGAAGAATAATAAGTAAAGATAAACTCAATAGAAATTGAGAGAGTTTGATAACTATATCCATTTTTTGTTTTTAATTCGTATTTAACGCACAAAAGTAGCGTTTTCTATTTTAATATAAGAGTGCAAGATAGTGTTTAAGGTTTTAAATGTTTGTTAATTAATAAACATTTCGATTTCTCGTTTTAACAAGATACTGTAACTTTACTTTTTGAACACTGCCTTACTCAATTGGTAGTATAAACTCATTAAAAGTTACACGTATATGGCAACGAAATTATTTTCTCCGCTTACTATAAAAAATATCACTTTAAAAAATAGAATTGCAATCTCGCCAATGTGCCAGTATTCTGCCGTTGACGGATTTGCAAACGATTGGCATCTCGTTCATCTAGGAAGTAGAGCAACAGGCGGCGCGGGATTAATTATTCAGGAAGCGACAGCAGTTTCTCCAGAAGCGAGAATTTCTCCTGCCGATTTAGGAATCTGGAAAGACGAACACATCGAAAAACTAAAACAAATCAACGCTTTTATTGTTTCTCAGAATTCAATTCCTGGAATTCAGTTAGCGCATGCGGGAAGAAAAGCAAGTGTTTCGGCTCCATGGTTGGGAAATAAAAAGTTAGATTTCGCTCAAGGCGGATGGCAAACCGTTGCACCAAGTACGATTCCGTATCATGACAACGAACCCTTTCTTCCAGAAGCGTTAGATAAAAACGGAATTCAGAAAGTGATCTCCGATTTTAAAACGGCAACCAAAAGAGTGGTGGAAGCAGGATATCAGGTTGTAGAAATCCATGCGGCTCACGGTTATTTATTGCACCAATTTCTATCGCCTTTAACAAACGTAAGAACCGATGAATATGGAGGAAGTTTCGAAAACAGAATCCGTTTTACTTTAGAAATTGTAGAAGCAGTTCAGTCAGAATGGCCTTCAGATCTACCTTTATTGGTTAGAATTTCGGCAACAGATTGGGCAGAAAACGGATGGAATCCAGAAGAATCTGTACAGCTTTCTAAAATATTAAAAGAAAAAGGAGTAGATTTAATTGATGTTTCGTCAGGCGGATTGGTTTCGCATCAGAAAATCACATTAGGACCAGGTTATCAGGTTCCTTTTGCAGAAAAAGTAAAACAAGAAGCAGGAATTTCTACAGGAGCGGTGGGTTTAATTACAGAAGCCAAACAAGCCGAAGAAATTTTAAATAACAGTCAAGCCGACCTGATTTTATTTGCCAGAGAATCTTTAAGAAACCCAAACCTTCCCTTGGATTTTGCCAAAGAACTAAACGACGATATTCAATGGCCAAAACAATACGAAAGAGCTAAACTTTAATATTTTTATTAGCCACAGATTACACAGATTAAAATGATTTTTTTTATTTTTTTTCGCCACGAATTACACAAATTTTCACAAAGTTTATTTAGGTTTTGAACATTATGATTTGTGTAAATTTGTGTAATTCGTGGCAGACAGAAAATCCTTTTAATCCATATAATCTGTGGCAAAAAAAACATAACAACATGCAAAAGATAAAAACAGCATTATTATCTTACGGAATGTCGGGAAAAGTTTTCCACGCTCCGTTTTTAGATATTCACGAAGGATTTGAACTTTTAGGTTCTTGGGAAAGAAGCAAAAAATTAATTCAAGAAGATTATCCATACGTAAAAAGCTATGCTTCGCTAGACGAATTATTAAACGATGATGTCGATTTGGTAATTGTGAATACGCCAGTTGGAACGCATTACGAATATGCTAAAAAAGTGCTTTTGGCAGGAAAACATGCTGTTGTAGAAAAAGCCTTTACAACAACGGCTGAAGAAGCAAAAGAACTGGCAAAAATTACAAAAGAAAAAGGCTTGAAATTGGCTGTTTTCCAGAACAGAAGATGGGATAGCGATTTTAAAACCGTTAAAAAAGTAATCGATGATGGTCTTTTGGGAGATTTGGTTGAGGCCGAATTTCATTTTGACAGATACAATCCGTTATTGAGTCCGAAAGCTCATAAAGAAACTGCCAATGATGGAGCAGGGGTTCTAAAAGATTTAGGCCCTCATATTATAGATCAGGCGGTAAGTTTATTTGGCTGTCCAAAAGCTGTCTTTGGAGATATTCGGGTAACGAGAGAGAATTCTGTTGTAGACGACTGGATCGATCTTACTTTGTTTTATTCTAATTTCAGAGTCCGTTTAAAAGCAGGATTTTTTGTGAGAGAAGCCAATCCGGCGTATACCTTGCACGGAAAAAAAGGTTCTTTCTTAAAACCTCGCGGAGATGTTCAGGAAGATGATTTAAAAGTCGGCAAAAAACCAAACCTAGATTCTTGGGGAACAGAAGATGAAAGTTTACAGGGACTTTTACACACCGAAATAGACGGTAAAATTGTGCGAGAAAAAATACCAACGCTTCAAGGCAATTATTTCAGTTTCTTCGATGGCGTTTATGATTCTATTGCAAACGATAAAAAAGAGCCTGTTACCGCAGATGAAGGTGTAAAAGTGATGCAAGTGATAGAAGCCGCAATTGCTAGTAATGCACAACAAAAAGTAATAGGCATATCATAAAAACATTCCGTAGGAATGTCTGATCGGTAGTAAAGCATGTTATAGAAGCTGCAATTGCGAGTAATGCCCAGCAAAAGGTAATAGGCATATCATAACACATTCTGTAGGAACAAAGAAGTATAATATTTAAAAAAGGAGCATTTTCAATTTTGAGAATGCTCCTTTTTTGCTTCAATAAAAAAAATCAAACTAATTATAATTCTACTAAAGGCGAAAAATTGTAATTTTAGTAATAAGAATTCAACTCAAAACCTTTGAATTTATAAACAATAACGTTGTATATTGTGTATAACATTAGGCTTTATGCACTTTAACGAGCGTTTTTAGTATTTTTGATCCTATTCCAATAAAATTCAATATGCTGTTAAACATTAATCCATTATCGCTTTTTCAGACCAAAGCCAAAATCAAGAAAGTATTTAGAGAAGCCAAGGCTTCCTATTTAAATCGGATTCGTTTTGCTGTGGGAATGTTTTATTTCGGAATGGGTTTGAGTTTTGCCACATGGGCCAGTAGGATCCCAGATATCAAAACAGCTTTGCATTTAACAGAAGGAGATTTAGGTTCTATTCTTTTTGCACTTCCGGTTGGACAGCTGATTGTTATGCCTTTTTCAGGAAAAATGGTAACCAAATTTGGCAGCCATCGTATTCTAATTTTCTCTTTAATAATGTATGTTATGTGCTTAATCAATTTAGGATTGGCAACAACATCGTTACAATTATCATTAGGATTATTTTTATTTGGTGTGTTTGGAAATCTTGCCAATATTGCTGTAAATACGCAAGGGGTTTATACTGAAGTTTTGTTCAAAAAAACAATCATGTCCTCTTTTCACGGAATGTGGAGTTTTGCTGGATTTACAGGTGCACTTGTAGGTTTAGGAATGCTGGCTTTAAAATTAAGTCCGCTGCATCATTTTATAATTGTAGCCGGAATTGTTTTATTGATGGTGGCATTTAACTTTAAATTTTTGGTTAGAGCCAAAGAAAAAAAGAAACCAAAAGAAGAAGGCAAAAAGCTATTTGTGAAACCAGATACCGCTTTACTTTGGTTAGGTGTTATCGGATTCTGCAGTATGGCCAGCGAAGGTGTTATGTTCGACTGGAGCGGTGTTTACTTTAAAGATATTGTAAAAGCCCCTGGGCCATTGGTGGTTTTAGGCTACACTTCTTTTATGATTATGATGGCCAGCGGAAGATTTCTTGGCGACGGATTAATCAATAAATTTGGACGCGAACGCGTTATGCAGATCAGCGGTGTTATGATTTCGGCTGGGCTTTTTACAGCTGTTTTTCTTCCTTATATCATTCCGTGCACAATCGCCTTTATGTTTGTAGGTTTGGGCGTTGCAACGATCGTTCCTACCGTATATAGTATTGCAGGTAAAAACCCAACAGTTCCAGCGGGTGAAGCTTTAACCATTGTTTCGAGTGTAAGTTTCTTAGGTTTCTTAATGGGGCCGCCTGTAATTGGACATATTGCACAAAGTTTCGGACTGCAGTTTTCTTTTGCCTTTATCGGAATTTTTGGAGTTCTAATTGCTTTTATGGTTTCTAAAATTAGAACAGAAGCGTAATAGTTTGCCTTTTAAAATTGTCTTTTATTAACTATTCTTTCATTACATTAAAATAAATTTGAGAGAATTTACTTATAATTAAAAAATTTGTTTATTTTTGAATTTCAAACTTCAAGCACAGAAGTTTGAAATTTTCTTTTTTTCCAAAAACCAATTTTATCTTTTGAATTAAGGATTACAATCCTAGAGTATTTTCAAAGTTAATAATAGGTTTTAATGGTAAAAAATTACGCAGTCTTCTTTATTTTTTGGTTCTTTAATTTTGCTTTTTCGCAGAAAGAAATTACGGTAACAGGAATTGTTATTGATGCCCGAACGCAGAATCCGTTGGAAAGTGTAGTGGTAACGATCCAGAACACAGCCGTGATGCAGCTTACATCAAAAACAGGGAAATTTGAACTTCATATATTTCCTAAAAAAGAACAGCTACTTTTACTAAGAAGTCAAGGATACAAAGATTTTCTTTTAAAAGTAAAGTCTAATTCTGGACAGGATATTAATCTCGGTATTTTACAATTAGAAGATACGTATTCAGACGAGGTTCCAGCTGCATTGATTACGCTCTCAGATAATGATTTTTCAGATGACAACAGTTCATCAGAAATGACATCTGGACTTTTACAATCCTCAAGAGATGCTTTTATGCAGGCATCGGCATTCAATTGGGGACAGGCTAGATTTCGTATGCGTGGTTTAGACAGCGAAAATGCAGTCACGATGCTTAACGGAATGCCAATGAATAAAATCTATGATGGCAGACCACAATGGGGAAATTGGGGTGGCCTAAACAATGTGCTTCGAAATCAGGAATTCTCAGTAGGAACAGCCGCTTCCAATTATACTTTTGGAGGCATTTTAGGAACACAACAGATTTTTACTCGTGCTTCTTTATATAGAAAAGGAACATCACTCACGTTTTCGGGAAGCAATACTACTTATTTATGGCGAGCAATCGGAACATATGCTTCAGGAATGAATGCCTCTGGTTGGGCATATGTCGTTTCAGCAGGAAAACGGTGGACAGATGAAGGGTATTTTGAAGGAACCAATTTCGATGCTGATTCTTTTTTTCTTAGTGTCGAAAAGAAATTAAACAACAGACATTCTCTCAATTTTACAGGATTTTACACGCCAAATTCTCGAGGAAAGAATTCTGCTAATACGGCTGAGGTTACTGATTTAATGGGCGCAAAATACAATTCGTATTGGGGATTTCAGAATGGTGAAAAGAGAAATGCAAGAGTGAAAAATGTAAAAGAGCCGCTCTTTATGCTGAATCATTATTTTAAAATAGATGATAAAACCAATCTGAATTCTGCAATTATGTATCAATTTGGAAAAGTTGGAAACAGCAATATTGATTATCAGAATGCTGATAGTCCAGATCCTGTTTATTATAAAAAAATGCCAAGTTATTTTAGTTCGCTTTACGCGAAAGATCAAGGCGAATTTTCGGGCGCGTTTACTCCAGATTATGAAAATGCAGAAAAAAACAAAGTGGTATTTCTGGAACGTCCGCATATAAATTGGGATGAGATGTATTTTGCCAATCAAAAAATAGGGCAAAATGGTTATTTGCCTGCTCAAAGTCATTATGTGCTTTATGAAGACCGAACAGATGATCGGACTTTGGCAATAAATTCAAATCTAAATACACAGATAACTCCAAATATTTCTTTTGATGGTGGATTTACTTTTAAGCAATTAAAATCGCATAATTTTCAGTATCTATTAGATCTTCTGGGCGGAGCCTATTTTGAAGATATTGATCCGTTTTATAAAGGAAGCCTTTCTCAGTCCGATTTGCAGCATCCAGATCGCCAAGTCGTAAAAGGAGATATTTATGGATACAATTATAATTTACTGGCCAATACTTTAGATGTTTTTGCGCAGTTTAAATTTAGCTATAATAAAACAGAATTCTTTTTGGCGCAATCCTATTCCATGTCAGATTACCAAAGAGAAGGATTGTATCAAAACGGATTGTATCCAACAAATTCGCTAGGTAAAAGTGAGAAAGTAAATTTTGAGAATTTCGGTTTCAAAGGAGGTTTTACCTATAAAATTTCAGGAAAACAATTGTTGTTTTTTAATGCTGCACATTTTACCAGAGCGCCTTCGCTTCGTAATACGTTTTCAAATTCACGCTTAAATAATAATGTCGTTGACGGAATCGAAAGTGAAAATATAAGTAGTGCCGAGGCTAATTATGTTTATCGTTCCGCAAAACTCAAATTACGTTTAACAGCATATTATTCTTTGATTAAAAACACTTCGAAAACTTCTTACTTCTATGCAGAAGGAATTTTTGACAACGGTTCGGGTTATGATTCAACCAATGCATTTGTAAGTCAGACTTTGACCAATTTGGATAAGAAAAATACTGGAGCAGAATTAAGTTTTGAATATCAGATTTGGCCAACAGTAAAAACAACTTTATCTGCAGCATTCGGGAATTACATCTACAATAGCAATCCGAACGTAATCATTGTAAACGATGCCAATAGAGCGAAAGAAGGAGCGCAAACAACTTTTGATTTTGGAAGCGCTTATTTAAAGAACTATAAGCAGCCAGGAACTCCACAACAGGCCTATTCTTTTGGATTAGAATATCGTGATCCAAAGTTCTGGTGGATTGGAGGCAACATCAATTATTTGGCAGAAAACTATATTGATGTTTCACCAATTTCTCGTACTTCTCAATTTTATATAAATCCAGCCAATGGTTTTCCTTTTCCTGAAGCAACTTCCGAAAGAGGAAATGAATTGTTAAAACAAGAAAAGTTTAATCCTGCCACGTTACTGAATTTTAGCGGAGGCAAATCTTGGCGTATTCATAAAAAATACGTGGGACTTTTTGCCAGTATAAATAATGTTTTCGATTTAATGTATAAAACTGGTGGTTTTGAACAGGCAAGAAATGCCAATTTTAGAGCACTAAATCAGGACGCATCTAGTGGAACGCCATCTTTTGGACCAAGATATTATTATGGCTATGGCCGAACTTATTTTCTAAATCTTACAATCGGTTTATAAACGAAAACCTACTTCTCATGAAAAAACTAATTTTATTTTTTGTTATATCGTTACTGTATGGTTGCAGTAATGAAGTTGAAACACCAGAATTAAAATGTAATCAACCCAATTTTACTGTAAACAAATCGGTAGCAAAAGTCTACGAGCTTTCGGGAACGACTGCTAAACAATATTTATATGATGATATCATAGAAGCTTATGTTATATCGAGTGATGAAGGAGGTAATTTTTTCAAAACGATTTCATTACAGACAAAAGAAACTGAAAATATACCTGCTATTGGTTTTAGTGCTCCAGTTGATGCCACAAATACTTATATTGATTATCGAGTGGGAAATAAAGTGTTTGTAAAACTTAAAAATCAATTTACAGATTTGTATTATGGTGGTTTAAGAATCGGAAGTTTGTATGTGAGCAATGCTGGAGACCCGACAATTGGAAGGATCTCTCAAAACGAATATAGAAATGTGCTGAATGCTTCCTGTACAACTATAGACGAGAATCAATTGGTAAAATCACTTTCTGTGGAAGAAGCGTTTTCAGATTCTAAACTAAATACTTTGATTGAATTAAACGATGTTGAATTTACAGAAGCGGCATTAGGACGCCATTATTTTGAAGAATCCAATAACGTTGGAGGTTCTACCAATTGGTATTTGAGAGATAAAACAGGAAATCAGATTATTTTTAGAACAAGCGCTTATGCAAAATTTGCAGATCATTTTGTGCCAGAGGGAAGTGGAAAAGTGAGAGGTATTCTAACAAAATTTGGAACTGATTATCAATTTATGGTCCGATATGAAAGTGATATTGTGATGAATGGAAAAAGAAATACTCCGTTTTTTTCAGAAGATTTCCAATCGGTTAAAAACAATGTCAATTTTACGCTTCCAGGTTGGAGTAATATTGTTGAAAAAGCGGCAAAATTGTGGAAAAGTATGGTGTATTCTGGAAATGGTTATGCAGAATTTAATACCACAAGTACAACTGCAGCTGAGAATATAGCTTGGTTAGTTTCGCCAAAAATAAATCTTACGGGGTATAAAAATGCTGTTCTTTCGTTTAGAAGTGCACAGCATGATTTGAAAGTAGATTCGCCTCTAAATACTTTAGAAGTTTATGTTTCAACCAATTTTGACGGTGCAAGTGTGACCAAAGCAAAATGGACAAAATTGGAAGCAAAGGTGCCAACGCTTTCAACGCCTGCTCGAGAATTTATAAGTTCTGGCGGAATCGATCTTTCTGCTTATTCTGGAAACATACATATTGCATTTAAATATATTGGTTCTGGAAAAGACAAAACATTGAATGGCGCTTTTATGGTAGACGACATAAAGATATTTGGAGAGAAGTAAGAACTAATTTAGAATAATGAAAATAATCTGCTGATTTTTAAAGTATTATTGAAAAGTTTGTAGTTTTTGTATTTCAAAACGTTAAAATCTAATTGAATTTTGTACTTTGGTCATCCCAAATCAATACAAATACCACATGAAAACCTACTTTATTGCCATCTTAATGATGGTGTTTCCTTTCTTGATGCACAGTCAAGACGACGTTAAACTAAAGCAGATTAACATTGTAAGAACAAATTACCAAAACTCTAAAGACGGCGAAATTGTTAACAAAACAATAGTTTTTAAAGAAGGTAAACTTCAAACCATAACCACTTCAGATGTTGTACAGCATTTCTATTACAACAAAAACGGCTTGCTGGATATGACTGTAAAAGACAAAGTTGGAAGCGATTGGAAAGAAGTAATCAACTATACTTACAACGCTGATAACAATATTACCAAATTTGTAAAAAAATATCAGGAAGGGCCTAATTATATTACAAAAGTGGTTTCGTTTGTATACGAAGGAGCAAGGGTAAAAGTGACTACAAAAAAGAGTACCAACCATCAGAATTTAGTAGATGATATTGAATATCTTGTTGAAAACGGAATTATTGTAAGACGTACTTCACGAGATAGAAATAAAGCTATTATTGGAAAATTAGAATATGTTTATGTAAACGATAATGTATCAAGACATAAAGGATTGGTAGGAGATAAGATCTCTAAATCATATACTTATGATGATAAAAAATCGGTTGACCAGTTAATCGTTCAGAGTCTTTTTGGAGATAATTACAAAGTAATTGTTCCGATGGTTTCTTATCATGAAGAGGAATTTGAGTTTGAATCTATTTCTTATAATAACGAAATGAATTTCAGCCCATCATCTACAGCTTTAGTTGCGGTGAGCAGAAAATACAAATACAACAAATTAAATTACCCAATTTCTTGTTCTCAAATAGAAGAAAACGGAATTGTGAAAACGGAAAAAACGTTTATTTACGAATAAAGGTTTTAAACTTAGACCATTCATTTGAAAAGTGGAACTTTAGTTGAGTTTATCTTGACGGGTTCCATTTTTTTTTTTTTGAATTATAATGTCTTAATATAAACGTAAAAACAAAATTGTATAATTGATTGTAGCTGACAAATGATTAAATTTGCACCTTATTCAAGACTATGTTAGAAAAAGAAGTTATAAATTTTGAGAGAACAGTTATCGTTGGTATTGTTACTCAGAATCAAAGTGAAGAAAAACTAAATGAATATTTAGACGAATTGGAGTTTTTAACTTTTACCGCTGGAGGTGAGGTTATTAAACGCTTTTCGCAGAAAATGGAACGCCCTAATCCGAAAACTTTTGTTGGAACAGGGAAAATTGACGACATCAATCTTTTTGTAAAAGAGAACAAAATATCGACTGTAATTTTTGATGATGAATTAACGCCATCTCAGCAAAAAAATATCTCAAGAATAATTGACTGCAAAATCTTAGACAGAACGAACTTGATTCTAGATATTTTTGCACAGAGAGCAGAGACTTCATACGCAAGAACGCAGGTAGAATTGGCGCAATGCCAATATTTGTTGCCAAGACTTTCTGGTTTATGGACACACCTTGAGCGTCAAAAAGGGGGTATCGGTATGCGTGGACCTGGAGAAACGGAGAT
Source organism: Flavobacterium tyrosinilyticum (assembly GCF_023656565.1). GTDB lineage: Bacteria > Bacteroidota > Bacteroidia > Flavobacteriales > Flavobacteriaceae > Flavobacterium > Flavobacterium tyrosinilyticum. Next base: position 994,342 of record NZ_JAMOKG010000001.1, on the reverse strand, counting down.
TGAAACAGACAGACGTATTGTACGTGATAGAATTTCGTTGCTGAAAGATAAAATCAAAACGATTGACAAGCAAATGAGTATTCAGCGAAGCAATCGCGGAGCAATGGTTCGTGTGGCCTTGGTTGGATATACCAATGTTGGAAAATCGACTTTGATGAATGCAATTGGTAAAAGTGATGTTTTTGTTGAGAATAAATTATTTGCAACTTTAGACACAACAGTTAGAAAAGTGGTTATCAAAAACCTTCCTTTTTTGCTTTCTGATACAGTTGGATTTATTAGAAAATTACCAACACAATTGGTTGATTCTTTTAAAAGTACCCTAGATGAGGTTCGGGAAGCAGATTTGTTATTGCATGTTGTAGATATTTCGCATCCAGATTTTGAGGATCATATCGAGTCTGTAAATAAGACTTTACAAGAGATCAAAAGCAACGATAAACCAACCATTATGGTTTTTAATAAAATCGATGCTTACAAACATTTAACTATCGAGGAAGATGATTTGATCACGGAAAGAACCAGAAAACACTGGACACTTGACGAGTGGAAACAAACTTGGATGAGTAATGTTGGTCAGAATAAAGCGTTATTTATTTCTGCAAGAAACAAAGAAAATTTTGAAGAATTCAGAGAAACAGTTTATGAAGCTGTTCGCCAGATTCATATAACACGTTTTCCTTATAACAACTTCTTATATCCAGATTATAAGGATGCAGTTGAAAAGGATGATGAAGAAGAGGAATAGTTAATCAACCGCACAAAGCGCTAAGATTATTTAAAGTATCTTTAGAAAATACAAAGTTCGCAAAGCTAAATCTACATATAGCTTTGCGAACTTTGTATTTATATATAAATGTAACTTATGAAAATCTTAGCGTTCTTTGCGGTAAATTATTAGCGGCTTCAATTTTTAGATTAAAATCCAAAATTAACGCCTAAACCAAATACTTGTCTTGTTTGAAGTCCTCTGAAGGCATTGTCATCATATATCGCTTGAAAAGCAAAATTTGCAGATAAGAATTTGTTAATTTTCATAATGATATTCAAAGAATAATTGATATCTACATTTTGAGGATCTTCTAGATAATTAGAATATAAATTAAGTGCGTTTTCTGCCGTTACATTCGTCATAATGGCTAATTTGTAATAAACTGATGCATAAAAACCCAGTTCATAGCGCATGGTTTTGCCTTCATCAACACCAAAATAATCTCCATCTACATAAGGCAGACCAGTAAATCTATCTATGCCGCTTGTATAAGCGTTGTCTACAAAAGTGAATTTTGAAGTCAGTGGTGCGAAGTTAATTTTCAGATTTTCATCTTTAGACCAATAAATACCAGGTCCAGTGGTAAGATATCCTGGTGACATAAACTTCGTCTGTTCAGTTCTGATTTCTTTGCCGTTGGCATCCTGCCCATAAATATAACCTGTAGTAAATTGAGTTCTGAAGTTTAAGAAATAAGAGTAATACCATTCACCAAAGGCTCTTTTACCCAGAATGGAGTTAAATTCTAAACGGTCATCTGTTTTTTTTCCGAAATCAGTATTTTTAGTTTGTAAAAGACCGTATGACGCTAGTATTTTGTTATCCCAGGTTATATCTTCTTTTTTGTAATTGAAGTCGTAATTGATTCCGAGTGTTCCAGAAAAGCTGTCTTCACCTCCCGCAATCCAGTTATTGAAGCTGGACTGATTTAATAAAAGAGATACGGTTCCTTTTGCTTTCCAGCCTTCTTTTTCAATTGTATCATTGATTTTTTTTACGGCTTTTTCGGTGTTTTGTGCTAGTTCTTTTTCGGTGTTTTGGGCTTGAACAAAAGTAAGATTTGCTAAAACGAAGAGCAATAATAGAATCTTTCTCATGGTTTTTAGTTTAGAGTGTATTATCAAATATACTAAAAACCAATGGAAAGTTAAGTGATGTTATCCTGTTATTGCAGGTTATTTCTTAGATTCTTTGTATAAAGGCACTGCAGAGCATGCTTCGCCGTACATAATGCTTCTGGCAAATGGTTGCAGATAAGTTGTTGCCAAAATGTAAGCCCTCATAGGAACGGGTTTTCTAGAGCAACCTTTTACAATTACAGGTTTGCCTTTGTAAGCAGAGTAATCAATTTTAGTTAGAATTTCTTCGTAAAGACTGGCGTCAAGATCTTCAATTGTTCCGTTAACGACTTTTTTTGCGAAAGGTGCTAAATGAACACTTACTAAAATTAATGCCCAAGCAGGAATTATAGCATCTGTACTGCAATGTACAGCCACATATTGATCTTGATATTGTGACCAATCGTGGTTTTTAAGGTGTTCTCTAAAGTCTTTTTCTTTCAATAAAAATCCTTCCAAAAGCCATTGCGAAATGTCAATCTGCACACGCATTCCTTTTGGATAATAATCCTCCAAATCAAAAACTTCTAAAGCACTATTGGCAACTTTATTGATAATTTCTTCCATATGAAAAGTTAGTTTCAAGTTTGAGGTTTCATGTTTCAAGTTGTGTAACCTGAAACGTGAAACTTTAAACCTGAAACAAATATTAAAGCATTCCTAATTCTAATTTCGCTTCTTCGCTCATTAAATCCTTGCTCCAAGGCGGATCAAAAGTAATTTCAACGTCAACATCTTTAATGTTTTCGATTGTTTTTACTTTTTCTTCTACTTCTCTTGGTAAACTTTCGGCAACTGGGCAGTTTGGAGAAGTAAGCGTCATAAGGATTTTTACTTCGTAATCTGTGTTTACCATTACATCGTAAATTAATCCTAATTCGTAAATATCTACCGGAATCTCAGGATCGTAAATGCCTTTTAAAACTCTTACAATTGATTCTCCTAATTCGTTTGTGTCTATTTCTTGTTCCATTGTTTTTTTGTTTTTGAACACTAAGTGTTTTCTATGTTTTACCATTAAGACATTAAGAAAATTAAGTTTTGCTTTGTGTCAAAACAGCAAGCTTAATTTACTTTTGACGATTAAGGAAATTAAGCATATCATCTTTATGAAACTTAATTTCTTAATGGTTTAATTAAAATTTAATTTTTGTTTTTTGCATCAAAAGCCAAAGCGTACATTTTGATGTTTTTTATCATCGAAACCAAACCGTTGGCACGAGTTGCAGACAAATGTTCTTTTAGTCCAATTTCGTCGATAAAATCAGTATCGGCTTCTAGAATATCTTTTGGTTTTTGATTGGAGAAAGCACGAATTAAAATTGCGATTATTCCTTTTGTCAAAATAGCATCGCTATCGGCTGTAAAAACAATCTTATCATCGTTTTGTTCACCTTGCAACCAAACTTTTGACTGGCAGCCTTTAATTAAATTATCGTCGGTTTTGTATTCTTCTTTTATTAAAGGAAGACTTTTTCCTAGTTCAATGATGTATTCATAACGCTGCATCCAATCATCAAACATTGAAAATTCGTCTATTATTTCGTTTTGTATTTCTTTTATTGTCATAATTATTCTTTAGAAAAATCAACTAATAAATTAACTAGCTTTTCAATTTCTTTTGGAGGAAAACCATTATCGAAACCTGGAGTTTCATACGTTTTTCCGTCTTTTACTATTTTTAAATTTCCTATTGCAGCACCGTCATAAGTGCGTTTGTCGGTTGGTGCTTTTAAAGTAGAAAGTCCTTCTAAATTTACTTTTGAAAACGCATCAGCAATTTTATTCCATTTTGCATCATCAATATTGCTTCTAACGGCTTCAGCATTACGTTCCTTAATAACCGAAACAGTTTTGTCTTGTACCGTTATCACTTTAAAGTAACCTCTAGAATGAGCAGAATATTCAATTTGTGTCGATTTCATATCGGTCTTTTTTTGACTGCAACATCCAGTTGCGATAAAAAGAGTTAAAAGCAATAGTGATAATATTCTCATATGTTTCTTTTTTAGCTTAACATGGTTTGTGCTTTTTTAACAGCATCAACCATTGCGTCAATTTCTTCTTTTGTGTTGTAAAAAGAGAAAGAAGCACGAATTGTTCCTGGAATACAGAAGAAATTCATGATTGGTTGTGCGCAATGATGTCCTGTTCTAACAGCAATTCCTAATTTATCTATAATTGAACCAACATCATAAGGGTGAATTCCGTCAATATTAAATGAAACTACAGAAGCTTTATTTTTGGTGTTTCCGTAAATTCGGATACCTTCAATTTCGTTAAGACGTTTTGTAGCATGTTCTAACAATTCATTTTCATATTCATGAATTTTATCAAAACCGATCTCGTTTAAATAATCAATTGCAGTTCCTAAAACAATTCCGCCAGCAATATTTGGAGTTCCTGCTTCAAATTTGTGAGGAAGATCAGCGTAAGTTGTTTTCTCGAAAGTAACTTCTTTGATCATTTCACCGCCACCTTGATAAGGAGGAAGTTTGTTCAGCCATTCTTCTTTTCCATAAAGAATTCCTGTTCCCGTTGGGCCACACATTTTATGACCAGAAAAAGCATAAAAATCACAATCTAATTCTTGAACATTTGGTTTTAAATGTGGAACAGCTTGCGCACCGTCAATTAAAACTGCTGCGCCTACAGCATGTGCTTTGTCAATAATATATTTGATTGGATTGATTACACCCAATGCATTTGAAATATGATTTACAGTAACAATTTTTGTTTTGTCTGAAAGCAATTTGTCAAATTCCTCAATGATTAATTCTCCATTTTCATTGATTGGAATAACTTTTAAAATTGCTCCAGTTTTCTCGCATAACATTTGCCAAGGCACAATATTACTGTGATGTTCTAATGAAGAAACTACAACTTCATCACCAGGTTTTAAAATCGAAGCAAAACCATTTGAAACCAAATTAATTCCGTGTGTTGTTCCCGAAGTAAAAAGAACTTCGTGGGCGTGTTTTGCGTTGATATGGTCTTTTACTTTTCCGCGAGCAACCTCGTAAGCATCAGTTGCTAACTGGCTTAAAGTGTGAACGCCACGGTGAATATTGGCATTGATTTCTTGATAATATTTTACTTCTGCATCAATTACAACTTGTGGTTTCTGAGAAGTAGCTCCGTTGTCGAAATATACTAATGGCTTTCCGTTTACAGTTTGAGAAAGTATCGGGAAATCAGCTCTTATTTTTTGAATATCTAGCATGTCTTATTTAGAAAAAATCTATTTACAAAAGTACTAAAACTAAATTTGTTTATACAGTAATTCTATAATTTCCTTTTATGGTCCCATTGATTTAGGGCGTAAATGCTGATTCCGTAAAAATCAAATCAGTTTTCTGAATTATCTGAAGCGGTTTTCTAATTTGATGCTTAAAATCTTGAACATAAATTATTTATATTGCAGTAAAAATATCTAATCATCATGAAAAAATTTCTCAAAGTACTTTTGCTTGCAGTGGTTCTTGCTTTTTTGTATTTCGGATTTACAACTTATCCAAAGCTTGATTTGATTTCAGGCTTCTCGGCTAAAAGTGTCGCATCTGGACATTTTATAGATAATCGTCCGTTGGATTTAATTGAGAAAACCGACAATGATATCGATATGATTGATTTGGCGAAAAATTCAATTGATGAAGCTGGGAAATTTGCCACTTCAAATGTTTATGGTTTAAAGGAAAGAAAAGCAATTTATCGTGAAGGTTTAGGTGCAGTTTTGATTAATGATAATTTTGATGTTTCAAAACCATATCTGCTTCCAAAGAGAACAAAATTAGAAAACAATCTTCCTTTTCCATACGGAAATAATGAGCCAAAAGACACTGCATTTTCTAATGTTGATTATTCGAAACTGAAAAAAGCGGTCGATAATGCTTTTGACAAAACAGGTGGAAGAATTAAAAGAACTCGTGCTGTTGTGGTTTTATATAAAGATAAATTGATTGCCGAAAAATACGATACAGGTTTTAATAAAGACAGTAAAATTTTAGGTTGGTCAATGACAAAAAGTATTACAAGTTCTGCATTTGGAGTTTTAGCCAAACAAGGAAAAATTGATATTTACAAACCAGCTCCAGTTAAAGAATGGCAGGACGATGAACGTAAAATTATCACGATTAACGATTTGCTTCACATGAATTCTGGTTTAGAATGGGAAGAGAATTACAGCACAATCTGCGACGCTACAAAAATGCTTTTTCAGGCCGAAGATATGGGAAAAGTACAATTGGATAAACCAGCGCAATTTAAACCCAACACACATTGGAATTATTCATCTGGAACGACCAATTTATTGTCCCTGATTTTAAGAAGACAATTTAAAACACAGCAGGAATATCTTGATTTTTGGTACAGCGCCGTAATTGACAAAATCGGAATGAACTCGATGATTGTCGAACAAGATATGTCAGGAACTTTCGTAGGTTCATCTTACGGATGGGCAACGCCAAGAGATTGGTCAAAATTTGGATTATTATATCTGCGCAAAGGAAACTGGAACGGTGAACAGATTCTGGATGAAAGCTGGGTAAAATACACCGTAACTCCAACAAATACTTCTGAAGGAAAATATGGAGCACAATTTTGGTTAAACGCTGGAGGGAAATTTCCAGATGTTCCTAGAGATATGTTTTATTGCAGCGGTTATCAAGGTCAAATGGTAGCGATTATTCCGTCTTTGGATATGGTTATTGTGAGAATGGGAGTAAGAGAAGGTGATAAAAGTTTTGACTTTAATGGGTTTTTGAAAGATATAATTTCTTCAGTAAAAAATAAGATTTAACCGCAAAGAGCGCAAGGGTAAAAGCGCAAAGTTCGCAAAGTTTTGTAATAAACCTTTGCGAACTTTGCGTAACCTTTGTGTCTTTGCGGTAAAACCTGACTACAAATCAAATCCTAAATTCACTCCCAATTTCATGGCAATGATTTTAGTAATTCTTTGTTTTAATTCTGGTATTTTAATGCTTTCGATAACGGCATTTGAGAATGCGTACATCAATAAAGCTTTAGCTTCTTTTTTCGGAATTCCACGTGATTGCATGTAGAACATTGCTGTTTCATCCAGTTGTCCAACTGTACATCCGTGAGAACATTTTACGTCATCTGCAAAAATCTCTAATTGCGGTTTTGCGTTGATAGTCGCTTTGTCACTTAATAAAATGTTATTGCTTTTTTGGAAAGCATTTGTTTTTTGAGCTTCTTTTTCTACCAAAACTTTTCCGTTGAAAACTCCTGTTGAGCGATCAGAGAAAATTCCTTTATAATCTTGGAAACTTTCGCAGTTTGGCTGTGCATGGTTTACCAAAGTATAATGATCAACGTGTTGTTTGTCGTTTAAGATTGAAATTCCGTTTAACGTACTTGTCAATCTTTCACCAAAATGATAAAAGTTTAAGTTGTTACGAGTTAGATTTCCACCAAATGAGAAAGTATGCACATAAGCATGACTTTCTTGTTGTTGAGAAACGTATGTATTGTCAATTAAATTCGCTTCACTATTATCGTTTTGAATTTTATAATAATCAACAATCGCGCGTTTTTGAGCAAAAATCTCAGTAACAGAGTTTGTTAAAACTGGATTTTCGTTCAAACTTTGGTGACGCTCGATAATTTGAACATGTGAATTTTCACCCACAATAACCAAATTTCTTGGCTGAACCATTAAAGCCGCTTCGTTTCCAGTTGAGAAATACATGATTTCAATTGGTTTATCAGCAACTTTTTTCTTTGGGATATTGATAAAAGCACCCTCAATTGCAAAAGCTGTATTCAATGAAGTCAAGCTGTCGTCTTTACTTGCAATTTGATTAAAGTACGTATCAATAACCATTTTATATTTTGGTTTGGTCAATGCCGATGACATCAAGCAAACATCGATTCCGTCATGCGTTGTAGAAGACAAATGCGAACTGAAAACACCATCGATAAATACTAATTTGTAAGTATCAATTTCGTGTAAAAAGTATTTTTTTACTTGATTGAATTCGATTGCATTTTCCTGTTTTGGAAAAACCGTAAAGTCATTTTTTAAGATGGCATTTAGCGATGTATATTTCCAAGCTTCTTCTTTTTTGGTTGGGAAACCTTTATTTTCGAAGTTTTTTAAAGCATTTGTGCGTATGTCATGTAAATCTGAATGTACATCGACACGCTCTTCAAAAGCCATAAAAGACGATACTAATTTTTCTTTTAAATCCATTTCTTTAGTTGTAAGTTATGAGTTATGAGTTATGAGTTTTTGCAAACTGTAAACTGTAACTGTAAACTAGTTTTCTGCTTTAATCCAATCGTATCCTTTTTCCTCAAGCTCATAAGCCAATTCTTTTCCGCCAGATTTTACGATTCTTCCGTTGTAAAGAACGTGAACGAAATCAGGAACGATATAATCTAACAAACGTTGGTAGTGTGTGATAACAATAATAGCGTTTTTGTCGCTTTTTAATTTGTTTACACCATTAGCCACAATTCTTAAAGCATCGATATCAAGACCAGAATCGGTTTCGTCAAGGATAGCTAATTTTGGCTCTAACATTGCCATTTGGAAGATTTCGTTTCTTTTTTTCTCTCCTCCAGAAAAACCTTCATTAAGAGAACGAGAAAGAAATTTACGATCGATTTCTAACAATTCAGATTTCTCACGAATCACTTTCAGCATTTCATTTGCAGGCATTTCTTCCTGACCATTTGCTTTACGAGTTTCGTTGATAGCAGTTTTCATGAAGTTAGTCACACTTACTCCAGGAATTTCTACAGGATATTGAAACGAAAGAAAAACACCTTTGTGTGCTCTTTCTTCTGGAGCTAAATCAGCAAGATCTTCTCCATCAAGGATAACCTCTCCATCTGTAACTTCATAATTTTCGTTTCCTGCAATAACAGCAGAAAGTGTACTTTTTCCAGAACCGTTTGGTCCCATTATCGCGTGAACTTCTCCAGCTTTAACTTCTATATTAATTCCTTTAAGAATTTCTTTATCACCAATCGCGGCGTGAAGGTTTTTTATTGATAACATTGTTTTTTATTTTATATAAATGTCAATTCTATTTTTGTTTGTTGGTTTAGGGTGTCGGCATTAAAATGCGTGTGTCCTAAATATTCCATGCCTAAATAATCGGCAGATTTTTGAAATGGAATGTAAAAACTTTCGTCAGTTTCATCATCGTGAGAATTTGATATCACTCCGATTTTCTTCCCTCTAAGTTTTCTTCCGGTTTCTTTCTCAATTCGGATTAAATCTGAAATCCTGTCGAAAAAGACCTTCATAATTCCGCTCATATTGTACCAATAAATGGGCGTTGCAAAAATTAAGGTGTCGTATTTTTCGATAATTCCTCTTATAAGAGGCAAAAAATCATCGTCTATGTTTTTGCTTTCGTAATCGTAATATGAAATATTATAATCACTCAAATTAACTACATCAATGTTATGTTCTTTCGAAAGTTCATCCACAATTTTGGTTGTGTTTCCGTTTTTTCTTGAAGAACCTAAAATGATGACGTTTTTGTTTTCCATTAATACTTATTCGTAATGTCCTTTCAGTGAAAGAATATTTAGTATTTCTATATTGTTTTCTTCGGTTATTCTGTAAATAATTCTATGCTCTTTATCAATTCTTCTTGACCATCTTCCAGATAATTCATATTTTAATTGTTCTGGTTTTCCAAGCCCTTCATAAGGATGAAGTAAAATATCTTCAATTAAATTTGTGATTTTTTTCATTATTGATTTGTTTCCGGACTTCTTCCAAAAAAGAATGTCTTTTTGTGCCTTTTCAGAATAAATTATTTCCACAAATCCTCAACTTTTATTTTAATTCCTTTTCCTTCTTCAATACTTTTTTCAGCGTCAATAATCTCTTTTACAAATTCTGGATTATATGGCTTTTCATTATCTTCAACAATTTCAAAACCAAGAGATTTTGCCAGTGATTGAAAAACTGGAAAATCTTTTTTCTTTACATTTTTTAAGATGATGTCCATAATTATTTACTTTTGATTATCCTACAGAACCTTCTAAAGAAATCTCTAATAATTTTTGAGCTTCAACAGCAAATTCCATTGGAAGTTTATTCAATACATCTTTACTGAAACCGTTTACAATTAAGGCAATCGCTTTTTCAGTTGGAATACCTCTTTGGTTACAGTAAAATACCTGGTCTTCTCCAATTTTACTTGTAGTTGCCTCGTGCTCGATTTTTGCTGATGGATTTTTACTTTCGATATAAGGGAAAGTATGCGCTCCGCAATTGTTACCCATTAACAATGAATCACATTGAGAAAAGTTTCTTGCATTCTCAGCTCTTGGAGAGATTTGCACTAAACCGCGGTAGCTATTTTGAGATTTTCCAGCCGAGATACCTTTAGAAATAATAGTCGATTTAGTGTTTTTTCCTAAATGGATCATTTTTGTTCCAGTATCTGCTTGTTGGTAATTATTGGTAACAGCAATAGAATAAAATTCTCCTACTGAATTATCTCCTTTTAATACACAAGAAGGATATTTCCAAGTTACAGCAGAGCCTGTTTCAACTTGTGTCCAAGAAATTTTAGCGTTTGTTTCGCATAAACCTCTTTTGGTTACAAAGTTGTAAACTCCACCTTTTCCTTCTTTATTTCCTGGGAACCAGTTTTGAACGGTAGAATATTTAATTTCAGCATCATCCAAAGCGATTAATTCAACCACAGCAGCGTGTAATTGATTTTCATCACGGCTTGGAGCAGTACATCCTTCAAGGTAAGAAACGTAGCTTCCTTCATCGGCAATAACTAGAGTTCTTTCGAATTGTCCAGTTCCTGCCTGGTTGATTCTGAAATAAGTTGAAAGTTCCATTGGACATTTTACGCCTTTTGGAATATAACAGAAACTTCCATCAGAGAAAACAGCTGAGTTTAATGCTGCGTAGAAGTTATCTTTCTGAGGGACAACTGTACCTAAGTATTTTTTTACTAATTCAGGATGTTCTTTGATCGCTTCAGAAATTGGACAGAAAATAATTCCTTTTTCTGCCAAAGTTTTCTTGAAAGTTGTTGCTACAGAAACAGAATCGACAACAATATCCATAGCGACATTGTTCATCATTTTTTGTTCGTCAACAGAAATTCCCAATTTTTTGTACATCTCTAATAATTCTGGATCAACATCATCCAAAGTTTTATTAGGGTCTACTTGTTTTGGAGCTGAATAATATGAAATGGCCTGAAAGTCTGGCTTTTCGTAACGAACGTTTGCCCATTCTGGCTCGATCATTTCTTTCCATGCACGGAAAGCCTCGATGCGCCATTCGGTCATCCATTCAGGTTCTTCTTTTTTAAGAGAAATAGCTCTTACAATTTCTTCGTTTAAGCCAATAGGGAAAGTCTCAGATTCTATATTGGTATAAAATCCGTACTCGTATTCTTTAGTTTCCAGTTCGATCTTTAAATCGTCTTCGGTGTATTTGCTCATTATTTTTGTTATTGTCTAATGTTTTAAAGTCTAAAGTTCGAAAGTCAATTGAAGTCTTTAATGACTTACAACTTTCAGCTTTTGACTAAAGAGAGAATGATTCTCCGCATCCGCAAGTTCTGCTTGCGTTCGGATTGTTGAAAACAAATCCTTTTCCGTTTAATCCGCCAGAGAATTCTAAAATTGTCCCAGCTAAATAAAGGAATGATTTTTTTTCTACAGCAATTTGTATGTCGTTGTCAACGAATATTTTGTCGTCATCTCCTTTGGTTTTGTCAAATTTTAAATCGTAAGACAAACCAGAGCATCCACCACTTTTCACGCCTACTCTTACGTAGTCGCTTGCGGCGTCAAAACCATCATCCGTCATCAGGTCGATGATTTTCTTTTTGGCAGTATCAGAAACTTTTATCATTGTTCTTAGATGTTTGTTTTTAATGAACATTTTTTGTCTGTAATGAATTTATTACAGATTTAAAACGCTAATTTTCAATGTTAAATAGAAATTATCTGCAAAGATACGACTTAAAAACCTTTTTCCATAACGGTTCACATTATTATAACAAATGTGAAAATAGATAATACTTATTTTGACAAAATCGGAATCAAAATTCGAAAAGGAATTGTTTTTTGAATCGTGCTGCAAATATCGCTCCTTAATGTTAAAAAACAAGTATTTCTACTGATTATAGCCATTATTTATTCGGTACTTTTGCAGAAAATTGTGAGTAATTATGAAAAAACAACACAAAAATAAGTGGTTAAAGCCCTTATTGGCAGTAATTTTTGTTTTTGGATTAGGTGCTGCAGTATTGGTTTTTAGCAGTGAATCTGATAAAATTAAGAAAGAAGTTAAAACCGAAGGCGATAAAGCTTTAGTAGTTAATAATGAAAGAACGGAACAGGAAAACATTTTAGATTCATTAAGTACACTGAAAGCGGCATATGATCTGGTCATTCAGGAAAATACGGCTCTGTCTAAAGAGTTGGAACTGGAACGTAAGAATGTCGAAAATTTAATGGAAATTATAAAAGTTTCGCAAAATCCGTCGGCAGATCAAATTAAAATTTACCGGAACCAGCTTTCGGGGCTAAAATCTTCATTGGACAGTAAGGTCTTAGAGATTAAAAAACTAAAATCCCAGAATAAAAATTTATTGACCGAAATAGAAAGTCAGAATGTTGTCATGTACAAACAAAAGGCAGAAAATGACACTTTGATTTCTAAACAAGTGAAATTGGAATCGAGTTTAAAAGATGCTTCAAAACTTTATTTAAGCAATTTTAAAGCAATTGCACTTCGCGAAAAAAACTCTGGAGCAGAACTAGAAACGACAAAAGCAAAGAACGCAAAGAAACTTAAAATTAGTTTTACTGTGAACGGAAATGCCGTTGCAAAGACAGGAAAAAGAGTTTTTTATGTTCAAGTTTTGGATCAAAAAAATACGGTTTTAGGAGATAACAAATTGATTGAATTTGGAAATGATAAAGCACTGGTTTATAGTTTTATTGTTAGTACCGATTTTCAAGGTAAATCTCTTAATGCTTACGGAATTTTAAATGCAGATGGGTTTAAGAAAGGGACTTATTTTGTGAATTATTTTGATAAGCAGGAAATAATGGGAAGCACTTCGATTACATTAGATTAATCTAAAAGTTTTTTAGCTTTAAATTTTAGCAAAAGGAGTTTGAATTTTCTAGCTTTGTTCTTTTAGAAAATCATTCTCATGAAACTTTACCCAATAGAATCTGGAAATTTTAAGTTAGATGGAGGCGCAATGTTTGGCGTTGTTCCTAAAACAATTTGGAATAAAACAAATCCTGCCGATGCCAATAATCTTATCGATATTGCTGCACGCTGTTTATTGATCGAAGACGGAAATCGTCTTATTTTGATCGACACAGGAATGGGCGATAAGCAATCAGAAAAATTCTTCGGGTACTATTCGCTTTGGGGATCACACTCTTTAGATAAATCTCTGGCAAAATATGGTTTCAATCGAGATGATATTACCGACGTTTTTATGACGCATCTTCATTTTGATCATTGCGGAGGAAGTGTTCAATGGAATGCTGATAAAACAGGTTACGAGCCAGCTTTTAAAAATGCTAAATTTTGGACCAACGAAAATCATTGGGAATGGGCGACAAAACCCAACGCTAGAGAAAAAGCTTCGTTCTTGTCTGAAAATATTCTGCCAATGCAAGAAAGCGGACAATTGAATTTTATTGAAAGACCAGAATCTGATTTTGGTTTTTCAAAAGAACTTGAGTTTGATATTTATTATGTTGACGGTCATACCGAAAAACAAATGATTCCTTATATCAAATATCAAGATAAAACGATTGTTTTTTGTGCCGATTTATTGGCTACAGCTGGGCATATTCCGCTTCCATATGTTATGGGATACGATACAAGACCTTTGCTGACAATGCCTGAGAAATCGAAATTCTTGAATTTAGCAGCAGATCAGAATCATTATCTGTTTTTGGAGCACGATGCACACAATGAGATTATAACTGTAGAACATACCGAAAAAGGCGTTCGATTGAAAGAGGTTTTTACTTGCGAAGATATTTTTTAAGAGAATATAATCAATATAAAAAAATCCCATTTTCAACTTAATGAAAATGGGATTTTTTGGTTTTAACTAATTGTAATTATGAAGTTTAGTTGGTCTTGAATTTCCAAACCTGACCTACGGATTCACCGCCTTTATTGTCTTTTACAACCACTCTCCAGTAATACTGTGTAGTTGGCTGTAGCGCTACCTCAAATGCTTTTGAAGTTATATTGTCACCTACTTTTGCAGTTGGCGGATTTGCAGTTCCAAAATAGACATCATAAGTAAGAATGTCAGACGTATCAACATCGAAAGCATTCCAGCTTAAATTTGCAGATGATGTACCGATGTTTCCATTTAAAACTGGAGCGATCAATTCTGGAGAAAAAGGCAAATGATTCACAACAGCTGTACCAGCAGTGTAAAATTTAAATGTTGACGAATAAGCGCTTGACAATCCTTTGGCATCTGTCGCTTTTACTCTCCAGTAATACGCTGTATTTTTTTCTAATGCTAAAGCACTTGTCGAAAGAGACGAATTATCTAGCGTACTTACAATTTGAGAGAATGCATTATCTTTTGCAATTTGAATTTGATAAACAATCGCATCTTTTTGCTCATCGGTTGAAGCATTCCACTGAAAAGAAACATTATTGTCTAAACATAATTTATTATCAGCAGGAAGTGTTAATACAGGAACTGTCGGAGCCGTATTAACTGCAGGTGGAGTAACAGGGTCGTCTCCGCCTCCGCTTCCGCAAGCAGCAAATACTAAAGAGATTATTGAAAGGTATATAGAATTCTTCATCTTTATTTTTTTATAATTTTAATGTATTCTGGAGTTTCTAAATTGACTTTAGCAGCATAAATTCCTGAAGGTAATTTTTCAAGATTTAAAAGAGCTTTTCCGTTTTCAATAGTGTAAGTTCCGTGAGAAACTAATTGGCCTCCAAAATTGTATAGTTCAATTGCAATTTCAGTTTTAGTGCTTGGAATTTCAATTTCAATAATTCCAGTAGTTGGGTTCGGATAAGCGGCAAGTATTGTCCCCAATTCGTAAGAAGAAACTTTTTTAGCAAAAACACCTTCGCAAGCTTTTGCCGTTGCCACTTCAACTAATCCAGCTGTTTGCATAGAAACTGTAAAGTTTGTATCTGTTGTCTGAAATTGTTCTGTACCATTAACAAATACAGTAAAAGGAGCAGTTCCTTCAGTAATTTCAACTTCTACATTCTTAGCGCTTATGCTAGATTTTCCTGTAGCAGTTGCACCTTTTTGAATAGTTACATTAAAAATTTGTTCATAAATCATTTCAGGAATCGTAATCTTGATATTGTAAACTCCTGGAGTTAATGCTGTAAGTTTTAAAGCATTATTCGTAAAGGTATAAGGCTTGTCGTTAATTGTCGCATTGTAAGCAAGCGGAGCTGTTCCAACAATCGTAATTTCTCCGTTATTTTCTCCTAAGCAAGATTCTGATTTGGTTTCGACAGTAAAGTTGTTTACTGGTAAAGCCAATTCACCTGTACATTCTGTATTATAATTTGCGGCGTTGTCTTTTTTATCTAACCAATTGGTGTTAGCATAATTAATATCATCAACAAGAATACAAGATAAGAGTAAGTTTCCTTTACAAGTAAAATTAGCATTCGTTAGTAATTGGTTTTTACCATTTTGAAGGTTTAGATATACTAACTGATTGTTGTTGACTTTTAGCGAAACCAATTTTTTATGATTAGAAGCATCTAGTCTTTTAATTTGGTTGTAACCTAAATCTAAATAATTTAAAGCTGTGTTTTTAGAAATATCTAAATCAGCAATTCTGTTAGAGCTTAACGAAAGCGTTGTTAAGGCTTGATTGCCTGTTATGTTTACAGTTGTTAATGAATTGGAATCGGCAGTTAAGCTATAAAGAGCGGTGTTTTTGCTTAAATCCAAAGTAGTTAATTGATTTGATTTAGAGGATAATCTTTCTAACGAAATAAAATCTTGAATACCCGTTAAGTCTTTAATAGAGCTTGAAGAAACGTCTAAGTCTTTTATATGAAGAATGTTTGAGGTAGCGACTTTACCATTTTCTCCATCAGTATCAATGCCTAAAGCAATTAATTTCTTTTCAAAATTGATATCAGGAATAGCTGTGAAATAATCGCAGTTTGAACTGTAATTTGCAGTAGCATCTTTAAAATAAGCCCAATTTGTATTAGAGTAATCTACATCATCAACTTGGATACAAGTTAAATCTGGATTATTAGTAAAGTTTTTAATGCTTGGACCATTGTTAGCGGCATTATTTCCATTTTTTAAATTTAAGGAAACAAGTTTGTTGTCTGGACAATAAATCTCCGTCAATTTCACGTTCTTCGACAAATCAAGACTTTTAATTGCATTGTTATTACAATATATCGCCTGTAGTGCCACATTATTTATAACGTTCAATGCTGTCAACTTGTTTTGGCCAACGTTTAAACGAGTTAAATTTTGATTTTTAGATACGTCAATCTTAGTTAAATTATTCTCACTAGCGGTTAAAGATTCTAGCGCAGTAAAATCTTGAATCCCTGTTAAATCGTTAATCTGACTTCCAGAAACATCTAAAGAAGTTAGGTTTACAATACTTGAAGTTAATACTTTTCCGTTTTTACCATCTTTGTCAATCTCTAAAGCTATTAGTTTATCTTCAAAAGCAGGATCTGGAATAAGAGTAGAGAAAGCACAGTCTACGTTAAAAGAAGCTGTTTTGTCTTTTTGAGCGCTCCAATTGTTATTTGCATAATCAACATCATCTACCTGTATACAGCTTAAGTTTGGATTGCTTGTAAGGCTCACTGTTAATTTGGTATTATTACCATTTTTTAAGTTTAAGCTTTTCAAAGTGTTGCCTCCGCAGAAAAACTTCGTCAAAGCAGTATTGCCCGAAAGGTCTAAATCTGTTATTTTATTGCTGCTGCAATAGAATGTAGATAAGGCTTTGTTTTTAGAAACATTAATACTGCTCAATTTATTATAAGAACAATCTAAGGTAATTAAAGCAGTATTTTTAGAAACATCTAAGCTTGTTAAATTGTTGTAGTAAACATTTAAATACATAAGATTAACATTCTTAGAGATATTTAAACTGTTTAAAGTATTAGTAGAACAATAAAGTTCCTTTAATTCTGTATTTTGAGATATGTCTAATGCGGTTAGTTTATTATTGTCAATAGTTAAAGAACCTAATTTTAAGTTTTTAGATGTATTTAAGCTGCTCAATTTGTTAGAAGCTCCATAAAAATTCACTAAAGATAAATTGTTAGATAGGTCTATGTCTTCTATTTGATTATTACTGATGCCAAGAGTTACTAAACCAGTATTTTTGGAAACATCAAGAGTTGTTAATTTATTTCTATCACAATATAAAACAGTCAAAGCGGAGTTTTTAGAAACATCTAAAGATGTTACCTGATTTGCGCTACAAGAAAATATACTTAGCGAAGTAAAATCTTCAATTCCTTTTAAGTTTGTAATAGATTTTTCTACAACATATAAAGAAGTAACAGTATTAATTTTTGAGGTCAATACCTTCCCATCTGCTTTGCCAGAATCGTATCCTAGAGCGATTAATGCATTTTCAAAATTAACATCAGGAATAAGAGTATATTGAACATTCTCTGCACATGCTTCAGAATAGGAAGCATTCGAATCTTTTGCAATCCAATTTTCAGTAGAATAAGCCGCATTATCAACTTGAATACAAGATAGATTTGGATTATTGGTAAAATTGCCAAAAATCATTCTTTGCATATTGGCGTTGTTTCCATTTTTCAAATTAAGATTGTAAATGTTGTTGTTTGAACATTCCAGCTCTTTCAAATTGGTATTTTTAGAAACATCAAGATTGGCTAATTTATTAAAACCACAGCTTAAGAAAGTAAGATTGGTGTTATTGGCAGTATTTAAAACTACGAAGTTATTATAACTACAGTTAAAAGTACTTAAGTTCGTGTTTTTTGAAATGTCGATCGAAACAAAATTATTATTGCTAATGTTTAAATCATTCAGCGGTGCATTTTTATCAAGTGCAAGTTTTGATAATTGGTTTTTGCTAACATTTAATTTCTTCAAGTTGTTGTTTTCAGAAACATCCAAAACAGTCAATTGATTGTTGCTGCAATCCAACGAGTTTAATGAAGCAAAATCCTTAATACCAGTTAAGTCTTTAATATTAGAACCTGAAACATTTAAAGAAGCGACAGAAGTAATGCTTGAAGTTGCAACTTTTCCATTTTCTCCATCCTTATCAATACCTAATGCGATAAGTTTCTTTTCGAAATTGATGTCTGGTATAGTAGTATATGCTACAACAGGCTCACAAAAAGTAGAAAAACTTGCCGTTCCATCTTTTAACGCACTTAAGTTCGCATTTGCAAAAGATACGTCATCAACTTGAATACAAGTTAAATTAGGATTGTTTTTGAAATTATAAAACGAAATATTTGTCGCAATTTTTCTATTGTTATTGTTCTTTAAATTTAGATTTACCAGCTGATTATAAGAAACATTTAGGTAAATTATGTTTGGACATTTTGAAATGTCTAAAGAAGTAACACTATTATTGTGGCAGAAAAAGGACTCCAATAAAGGGGTGTTAGATAAATCTATTGCCTTTATTTTGGTGTAACCAACGTCTAAATAAGTAAGTTTCGGATTTTTAGTTACGTCAATATTAGTAAATGGATTGCCATAAACATTTAAAGATGTAAGTGAAGTACTTGTAATATCAATATACGAAATATTGTTACTGCTGCAGTCTAAATAGGTTAACTGATTACATCCTGAAATATTAAGCGATGAAATTTGGTTCAATGAACAGCTTAATGATTTTAAGTTTGTGTTCTTAGAAAAATCCAAAGATTTTAATTTACCATTACCACCTCCTACAGCACTACCCGAATTACCAGAAGAATAAAAGCTAGTTAAGGCAATGTTTTTTGAAAGATCTACCGTTTCAAAACTATTTTGAGCACAAGATAATTCTTTTAGAGCTGTGAAATCTTGAATCCCAGTTAAATCAGATATAGATGAATTGGTAACATCGAGAGAGGTTATAGAAGAGATGCTTTTAGTGATTACTTTTCCATTTTTTCCATCAGTATCAATTCCAAGAGCAATAAGTTTATCTTCAAATTTAGAATCTGGAATAAGTGTATAAGCATTACAATCTATGCCAAAACTAGTTATAGCATCTTTTGTAATTGTCCAATTATTGATCTCTGAAACATTGGCAACCTGAACACATGTTAAGCTTTTATTGCCAGTCGTATTTAATGAATTTATTGCTGTATTTTTAGAAAGATCTAAGTTTTCCAATAAATTATTTGAGCAGTTAAGATCTTTTAGGCTAACAAATCCTTCTATACCGCTTAAATTAGTTATCGAACTATTTGAAACATTAAGAGAAGTTAATGCTGCAATATTTGAATTTAAAACTAATCCGTTTTTCCCATCTGTGTCAAATCCAAGAGCAATCAATTTGCTTTCAAAAGCAGGGTCTGGAATAGCTGTATACTGATTGCAATTGGTATTAAAACTAGTACCTGCATCTTTTTTTGTCCAATTTGCATTTGAAAAAGCAACATCATCTACTTGTACACACAGCAAAGTTGGATTTGTATTTATATTAAAAAAAACTTTATTAATTAAAGAGTTTTTCCCATTCTTTAAATTTAAATTTAGTAAACTATTACTAGAACAATTTAAATTAACTAAAGATGTATTTTTAGAGAAATCTAATGTTGTAATTTTATTGGACTGACAAGATAAATCGGTTAAGATTTTGTTGTTAGACAAATCCAAAGAAGTCAATTTATTGCCAGAACAATTTATTACATTTAGATTAGAATTCTTAGAAACATTCAAATCAGTTAATTGATTGTTGTTGCATTGCAATTCATTTAGTGAGCCAAGTTGGGTAATATCTAAACTTGTTAGAGCATTATTTGAGCAGCTTAAACTTTTCAGGTTTGTATTACTAGAGACATTTAAGCTAGACAATTTATTGGAGCTTACATTTAAAGAAGTTAAGTCCTTATTTAAAGAAACGTCTATAGTTGTGAGTTTACAGCTAGCGATATCTAAAGTTTTTAAGGCAGTATTACTTGCTACATTTAAAGTTGTAATAGCTGAATTATAACCACAAGACAAATTAGTTAATAAGATATTTTTACTTACATCAAGACTTGTCAGTAAATTGCTCGAACATTCTAAATAATTTAAGTAAAGGTTATTAGAAACATCCAAACTTGTTAATCTATTAGAAGAACAGGTAAGTGTTTTTAAATTGATGTTTTTTGAAATATTAAGTGTCGTTAAAGAGCCATTATAAATATGCACAGCTTGCAAATCCAAATTTTTAGAAAGATCCAAACTGGTAAAATTATTGCGTCCTGCAGTTAAATTGACTAAGCTAGGATTGTTTGTAAGATTTAAACTGGTTAAATAATTACCTTCACAGCTAAATCTTGCAAGTAAAACATTTTTAGATAAATCTAAGCTAGTTAATTGGTTTTGGTACAAACTTAAATCCTTAAGAGCAACATTATTAGTCAGATCTATGCTCGTTAATTTGTTACTAGAACAGCTTAAATCACTTAAGACACTGTTTTTTGTAAGATTTAAACTGGTCAATTTATTTTGACCGCAAGATAAGTTTAATAATTTTATATTGTTCGATAGATCAAGAGTCTCCAATTGATTGTCTGAACAATATAATGCCTGCAAGTTTGTATTTTTAGACAGATTAAGAGCTGTTAGAGAATTGTAATAACAGGTTAATTCTATTAAGGAAGTAAAGGCTTCAATACCAGTTAAATCTGCAATAGAACTAAACGAAACATCTAGTCTGGTTAGCGAACTAACTTTTGATGTAAGTACTTGTCCGTCGGGAGTACCAGAATCAATTCCTAGAGCAATCAATTTTTTTTCAAAATTAATGTCAGGAATAGCTGTTGTTTGTGCATAAATAGAAAAATTTGCCAGTAACAGCAACAAGAGTAGTTTTGTCTTCATAGAATATGTTTAGAATTAGGTCGCGCAATTCTACGTATATTTAACTGATAATCTTTACGTGAACCCGTAAACAATATATTATTTGTTGTTTTTTTGCCGTTATAAAAACGATTTGTTTATTTGGAATATATTTTTCCTACAGTTTTTTCTGCAATAATTTGATTGTATTTTGAAAAAAAATATTCCTAATTTCATAACACAGTGTTAACAGTTAGTTTTTTGTAACAAAAAAGCATAATTTAGACCCATCTTTTAACTTTACAATTATTTATAGATATATGAGTCATATAAAACCACTTAAATTATCTGCGTTTGCATTACTTGTTTTAGCAGGTTGTAATGCAACTTTACAAGCACAAAATTCAGTGCCAAAACAGCCAATTGTGGCTCCTTTAGCAGTAGTAAAAAAAGCTCCAGTTAGCGAAAATGAATTGAAGAGATGGAGTCATCTTGATTTGATAAAAGATTCTATTCCGGGAATGAGTGTTGATAGAGCTTACGCTGAATTACTGCAAGGTAAAAAAGGGCAGAAAGTAATCGTAGGAATTGTAGATTCTGGTGTCGATATCGAGCACGAAGATCTTCAAGGAATGATTTGGACGAATAAAAAAGAGATTCCAGGAAACGGAATCGATGACGATAAAAACGGATTTATAGATGACGTTCACGGATGGAATTTCCTAGGAAATGCTGTTCACGAAAATCTGGAAATGACACGTATCGTGAAAAAAGCCGATGACGGTTCTCCAGAATATAAAGCAGCTTTAGCGCAATACACAGAGAAATATAATAAAGCTCTTAAAGATAAAGAACAAGTAGATTTTTTACTTGATGTTCACAATACAATAAAAAAAGAGCTTAATAAGACAACATACAAAATTGAAGATTTAAGCGCTGTAACTTCTACAGATCCAAAAGTGGCGAGAAGTAAAGCAATTATGACTCAGATTTTTACAAACGCTGGACCAACTTTTGATCCAGAAGCCGATTTTGGAGAATACAAAGACCAAGTTTACGATCAGTTGGAGTACAACTTGAACAAAGATTTTGACGGAAGAAAAATCGTAGGCGATAATCCAGAAGATATTAAAGATGCTCATTATGGAAATAATGTGGTTTTTGGTCCAGATAAAGAAAAAGCGCTTCACGGAACTCACGTAGCTGGAATTATTGCTCAAATTAGAGGAAATAATTTAGGCGGAGACGGAGTTGCTTCTCCAAATGTTGAAATTTTGACAGTTAGAGCCGTCCCAGATGGAGACGAATACGATAAGGATATTGCTTTGGCAATTCGTTATGCAGTAGACAATGGGGCTAAAGTAATCAATGGAAGTTTTGGAAAAAGTTTCTCTCCACAGAAAGAATGGGTTTACGACGCGATTAAATATGCAGCTAAGAAAGACGTTTTAATTGTGCATGCTGCAGGTAATGACGGTTACAATATCGATGAAACAAAAAACATCAATTATCCAAACGATTCTAAAGACAACGTAAAAGAATTTGCAGATAATGTAATTACAATTGGAGCGATTAATAAATCGTATGGAGAAAATGTTGTGGCTCCATTTTCAAACTTTGGAAAAATAAACGTAGACGTTTTTGCTCCAGGTGAAGAAATCTATGCAACAGTGCCAAACAACAAATACAAATACTTGCAAGGAACTTCAATGGCATCTCCAAATGCGGCGGGTGTTGCAGCATTGATTCGTTCTTACTATCCAAAATTGAAAGCAGCTCAAGTTAAAAAGATTTTAATGGACTCTGGAGTAGCGCTTCCTTCAATGGTTGTTTTGGGCGAAAGTGAGAATCCAGATGAAAAACCAGTTGCGGTTTCTTCTGCAGAATCATCAAAAACAGCAAAGATGGTAAATGCTTATAATGCGTTATTAATGGCTGAAAAGATGTCTAAAAAATAAACAATAATAAACGATTAATCCAATGGAAGAGTTAACGCTCTTCCATTTTCTATTACATATACACATGCGAAAAATTATTTTACTTTCTTTCCTAAGCTTAGGTTTTAACTCGGCTTTTGCACAAAGCGCCCCATATTGGCAGCAGCACGCTGACTACAAAATGGAGGTTTCTATGGATGTAAAAAACTATCAGTACAAAGGAAAACAAGAATTGGTTTATACCAATAATTCTTCTGATACTTTAAAAAAAGTATTCTATCATTTATATCCAAACGCATTTCAACCAGGAAGCGAAATGGATGCACGTCTTCATTTTATTAAAGATCCAGACGGAAGAATGGTAAGCAAAGTAAAACAAGCTGACGGAAAAGAAGTAAAACAGAGCCGTATTGAGACTTTAAAACCAAATGAAGCCGGTTATTTAAAAATTACAAACTTCAAACAAGACGGTGCAGCTGCTCAAACAAGAGTTTCTGGAACGATCTTAGAAGTAACTTTGGAGAAACCAATCCTTCCAAATTCTAAAACGACTTTTACATTAGATTTTGACGGACAAGTTCCAGTACAGATTCGCCGTTCTGGAAGAAACAATTCTGAAGGAGTAGAACTTTCTATGTCGCAATGGTATCCAAAATTAGCCGAATTTGATTTTGAAGGATGGCATGCAGATCCATACATTGCAAGAGAATTCCATGGTGTTTGGGGTAATTTTGATGTAAAAATTACAATCGATAAAGAGTACACAATTGGTGGTTCTGGATATTTGCAAGACAAAAATTCTATCGGACATGGTTATCAAGATGCTGGTGTAACGGTTACTTATCCTAAAAAAGCAAAAACATTGACTTGGCATTTTATTGCGCCAAATGTTCACGATTTTACATGGGCTGCCGATAAAGAATATACGCACGATATTGTAAAAGGACCAAACGATGTCGATTTGCATTTCTTCTACAAAAACAACGAAAAAACGACTGCAAACTGGAAACAACTTGAGCCTTTAATGGTTAAAGTAATGGAATATTACAACCAGAGAGTTGGAGCGTATCCTTACAAGCAATACTCATTTATTCAAGGTGGAGACGGTGGAATGGAGTACGCAATGTGTACTTTAATGTTAGGAAACGGAACTCTTGAAGGAATTCTAGGAACAGCTACACACGAATTAGGACACTCTTGGTTTCAGCACATTTTAGCTTCAAACGAATCAAAACACCCTTGGATGGACGAAGGTTTTACAACTTACATCGAAGACAGTGCTTTGAATGAATTAAAAGGAGATAAAAAAGAAGTAAATCCTTTTGTAGGAAATTACAAAGCATATTACAGTTTAGTAAATTCTGGAAAAGAACAGCCACAAACCACTCACGGAGACCGTTACGATGAAAACCGCCCTTATAGTATTTCTTCTTATATTAAAGGAAGTCTTTTCCTTTCTCAATTAGAATATATAATCGGAAAAGAGAATGTTGATGCAACTTTAAAAAGATATTTCAACGATTTCAAATTCAAACACCCAACTCCAAACGACATCAAAAGAACAGCTGAAAGAGTTTCTGGAGCTGAGTTAGATTGGTATTTGATTGATTGGACACAAACTACCAATACAATCGATTACGGAATCAAAGACGTTGCTGACAATGCAGGAAAAACAACCGTTTCTTTAGAAAGAATTGGAAGAATGCCAATGCCAATTGACTTGAAAGTGGATTACACAGACGGAACATCTGAAACATTCTATATTCCATTAAGAATGATGAATTTCATTAAACCAAATCCAAATCCGAACGAGAAAAGAACAGTTCTAGAAGACTGGGCTTGGGCACAGCAAAATTATAGTTTTACAATTGACAAAAACAAAACGTCAATCAAAAAAATCACTATCGATCCAAGCGGATTAATGGCTGATGTAAAACAAACAAATAATGTTTTTGAAGTGAAGTAAAGATTCTACATTTTCAAATAGAAAAATCCAAAGCAATTCTGGCTTTGGATTTTTTTTGCTTTATAAAATTTAAAAGAGTTGTAATTTTGATACAATAGCAATCTTGTGGATTGAAATTTTTAAATTCGAAAAAGAATGACAGAATACGAGTTTTTAATCAAGCATTTGCAAGACCGAATAGATCTTTCTGACGAAGAGGCCAATCAATTTGTTTCTAATTTTAAAATAAAAAAGATAAAGAAACGGCAGTTTATAGTGCAGCCAGATTTTGTGGCTCAACATAGGAACTATGTGGTCGAAGGTGCTTTAAGAGCGTATGTGGTAAATGATGAAGGTCAGGAACATACGATTGCGTTTGCTATTGAAGACTGGTGGATTTCTGACTATAATAGTTACATTTATCAGCAACCAGCTACGATGTTTGTTATGGCTTTAGAAGATGCTGTTTTGCTGCAAATAGATTTCGAAACGGAAGCGAAATTAAAAGGGGCTAATCCAAAATTTGAAACTTTTTTTCGTATTACAGCAGAACGTACAGCAGCATTTTTTCAACGAAGAATTATTACCAATCTTACTTCTTCGGCAGAAGAGCGTTATGAGAAATTTATAAATCAATTCCCTTTAATCGCAAATCGGGTACCTCAATATGCTTTGGCTTCTTATCTAGGAATGACAACAGAATTTCTTTCAAAAATAAAAAACAATAAATTGAAAAAGTAAACTTGAACTAGTTCAACCTTATTTCATAATCCACTTCATTTTATAGCTCTTTAGCTTGTCTGAACTTTGTAAAACAATTTTAAATACAAAGAAAATGACAGCAAATAAAAACACAGCATTGGTTGTTGGCGCAAATGGCGTTATCGGTGCAAATCTTATAGAATATCTTTTATCTACCAACAACTGGAATATTATCGGATTATCCAGAAAAGGAGGTGCAAATGCTCCTAATCTGAAATACATTTCAGTTGATTTATTGGATACTGAAAACAGTAAAAAGCAGTTATCTAATCTCACAAAAATTACACATATATTTTACACCGCCTATCAAGATCGTCCATCATGGTCTGAGCTTGTTGAGCCGAATCTTAATATGCTTAAGAATGTAGTTGAGATAATTGAGCTAATAGCTAAAGACTTACAGCATATTAGTCTGATGCAGGGATACAAAGTTTATGGAGCTCATTTAGGACCTTTTAAAACTCCAGCAAAAGAAACAGATGCGGGTCATATGCCTCCAGAATTTAACATTGACCAACAGCAATATTTAGAAAAAAAGAAAGAAGGAAAAAAGTGGAATTGGAGTGCCATTAGACCTTCTGTTGTAGGTGGTACTGCAATAGGAAACCCAATGAATCTGGCACTTTTGATAGCTGTTTATGCATCAATTTCTAAAGAATTAAATCTACCGCTTCGATTTCCAGGGAAGGCAGGGGCATACGATAAACTTATGGAAATGACTGATGCAGGACTCTTAGCTAAAGCAACTGTTTGGGCAGCTACAAATCCGCAATGTGCCAATCAGGCTTTTAATATTACAAATGGAGATTTGTTTCGATGGACAGAACTTTGGCCAAAAATTGCTTCTTATTTTGATATTCCTGTTGCGTCTCCGCTTCAAATGGAATTAAAAACAGTTATGGCTGACAAAAAGGTTTTATGGGGAAATATTCAGGAAAAATACAATTTAGAAAAACACGATTATGAAAAATTAGCCAGTTGGAACTTTGGAGATTTTGTTTTTTCGTGGGATTATGATTTTTTTGCTGATGGAACCAAAGCAAGACGTTTGGGTTTTTATGAATTTATAGATACCGAAGAAATGTTTTTTAGTCTTTTTGATCAATTGCGTCAGAAAAAAATCATACCATAAATTGAAGCGACAGATGTAAAATAAACAATATTTTGAAGTGAAGTAATTCCTTTAGACTACTTAAAAAAGCCCTTAAATCTAAATTTAAGGGCTTTTCTTTTATATTCAAGTTTATTCCAAATTTCTAATTTTAGACCATTTTTATATCAGCAGCAACCTCTTCTGGTTGTGCTTTTTTAAAAGGAACCCATTCTCTATAACTTGCAGATCTCCATAACCATTCAATTGGGCCATAATTGTATTTTGAAAGCCACCATTTACTAATAAACAATTGAATGATAAAGATAAAAACAGCCAATAAAAAGTAAAACCAATACGGCATTGAATCTGCAATTCCGAATCCAATTCCAGAAAAAATAATACCAGCCAATATATTTTGGCTCATATAATTGGTCAATGTCATTTTTCCGCCTGCGCTAAAATAACTGAAAACTGTTTTTAATTTTCCATTGACGTATAAAAGACAGATTCCAGTCGAGATAAAAATCATTGTACTTAACACTAACCAGTAAAGTGGGTGAAAGAATT
The DNA here is from genome assembly GCF_023656565.1 of Flavobacterium tyrosinilyticum. Lineage (GTDB taxonomy): Bacteria > Bacteroidota > Bacteroidia > Flavobacteriales > Flavobacteriaceae > Flavobacterium > Flavobacterium tyrosinilyticum. The sequence goes on along the minus strand of NZ_JAMOKG010000001.1, from coordinate 967,120 downwards.
TTAATAACGGAGCTTTGTATATTATAGCAATATTAAATCCAATTGCGATAAGTACAGCAACAGCCAAACTAATGATGCAGACAGATTTTAAAAGTCTCTTTAATTCTGTTAAGCGATTGAAGAAGTTTAGTTTTTGAAGCATAAACCCAAAAAGCATACAGCCCAACATTACATAATGAGCAGTAATTGCATAGCCTGGAATTATAATTTGTTCGTAGAATGACGCAAGCAGATTAAATCTGAAAAAGTCAATCCAGTTTCCAGAATGATAGAGTTTTAAGTATTCTGGATTTGTTGCAATTTCAGGATGTTCAATTTTTAAACCATTTACATAAGCCATTACAAAAGGAACTGTAAGTATAATTACAGCAGAAATAATGGCTAAAGTTTTGGTAGAACATCTGTAAAACAGTAATAAAACAAGTCCTAAAAAGGCATAATCTTTTAAAATATCGCCAAGCCAGAAAGCAGAGTTAATAAAGGCTAAAATAAATAGCAAAAACATTCGCCATGCAAAAAAAGCGACAGGATTTTTTCCTTTAGAAGCAACATTGTTAATCAAAATTGCAAATCCGTAACCAAATAAAAGAGTTAATAATGTCCAAGATTTTGCCGCAAATAAATAGCGGTTAATAAATTGAAGAGTTTCAGAGAAAGCACTATGCTTAAGCTCTTTTTCTATACCGATGTATAGAAAATCCAGATAATTGCCAATGGCTACACCCAATATAGCCCAGCCCCGAAGGATGTCGACAATTGCAGTTCTTTTGCCTTGCTCGACAGGATGATAAGAATTTGTCATTTGATTGATGTTTTTGTTGTGATTTGATTGATGATTTTGGAATAAACTTGATTATTGTTCAAACGCAATCAAAAGTACATAAATTATACAATCAATATTTTTTCTTACAAATAAAATGTACAAAAAAGCGCGTTATTTTTTAGAATAACACGCTTTAAAATTTTATCGTTTCAGATTATGCCAAATGCTCCAGCATATCTTTAGTCATAGTTTCCAAATCAAATTTATGATTCCATCCCCAATCTTTCCTTGCATCAGCATCGTCGATACTTGCCGGCCAGCTGTCTGCAATTTTCTGACGGAAATCTGGATTATACGTAATTTCAAATTCAGGAATATGTTTTTTAATTTCAGCAGCAATTTCAGTTGGAGTAAAACTCATTGCAGCCAAATTGTATGAAGAATGTATTTTAATTTCTTCAGCTGGTGCTTTCATAATATTAATTGTCGCATCGATTGCATCATCCATATACATCATTGGCATTTTGGTTTCAGAAGACAAAAAGCATTCGTATTTTTTATCGGCAATCGCCTTGTAGAAAATATCAACTGCATAATCTGTAGTTCCGCCCCCTGGAGGAGTAGACCAGCTGATTAAACCTGGATAACGAATACTGCGAACATCTACACCATAAATATTATGGTAGTATTCGCACCATCTTTCGCCTGCCTGTTTACTAATTCCGTAAACTGTAGAAGGCTCCATTATGGTATATTGAGGCGTGTTTTCTTTTGGAGTTGTTGGTCCAAAAACCGCAATACTCGACGGCCAGAAAATTTTCTGAATCTTTTTGGCTTTAGCTAAATTTAAAACATGAAAAAGTGAATTCATATTCAAATCCCAAGCAAAAGCTGGATTTTTTTCAGCAGTTGCCGATAAAAGTGCCGCCATTAGATATACATCAGTAATTTTATGCACTTCTACCAAATGTTCGATCTGATTAAAATCTAAAGCATTGACCACTTCAAAAGGTCCCGAATTAACAACATCAGTATTTAATTTTCGAATATCAGAAGCGATAACATTCTCGGTTCCGTATATTTTGCGCAGTTTTTGCGTCAGTTCTGTTCCAATCTGACCGCAGGCGCCAATGATCAATATTTTAGGATTCATTTCATGATGATTTTTAGAGACACAAATATAACGTTTTCGCAATTACTTGCACTTTTTTGAATAATAAATTATAAATTCAATAATTTAAAAGTTTGTTTGTTATATTATTCTCTTTTAAGAGTGTGTCTTTGTGCCTTTTTAAGAATCCCATGAAAAAGCGCTATTTTATTGATATAATGATCAAATGATTTTTTTTAAAATTGATTTTCTGATAAGGATAAAAAGACGAAAAAATAACCTTGATTTATAGAATCTTTAGCAAAAAACAGAATTCGTAATTGTAAATTTACTTCGTAACTTTGCAGCCTAACATTTTAATAAATGAAATACAAAATATCTCTTTTTCTGCTTTTGACAACTGTGTTATTTTCTTGCCAAAATGAAAATGAAAAACGCCTTGCAGAAAATGCAAAAGAAGCAAAAAAGAAAGAAGCTATTTTTAACAACATAAATAAAGGTTGGACTTTTCTAGACGAACCCATTAATGAAATTTCAGAATCACAATTGAATTCATGGACAGAGTGGCGTGAATTTAATAAAGAAATTTCAGAAAAGCCTAGAAAGACAATTGGGGCTTTTCAGAAAAAATCGGCTGCGATTTCTAAGAAAGCAATGGCTTTAAACAATAATATTCCGGCTCAATTTAATCAGCCACAGATCAAAAGCCGTATTTCTATTTTGATTACTAAAATTAAAATGCTGGATTTATTTATTCATTTGAGTACCATTCCAGATGATAAAGTGGTGTTTTTGATACAAGAAATCAATAAAGAGCTGATTTCTTTGGAAAGACAAATGGATAAAATTGTCGAAAAAGCCAAAATACCTAAAGAACAAGGAGAAGAAGATTTCCTTAGAATGTTAGACACAACACGCGCGATTCCGAGTTCGGCACCGCCTTTAGATAAAAATATACCAAAAGTTGAGTAAAAACGCCTTATATACAACCTACGATAATCTGCCAAAAGCCGAGCAGATTGCTAAAAGTTTACTGGAAGGAAATCAGGTAAAAATGAACATCAGCGGATTGTTGGGATCTGCTGTTTCTTTTATAATACGTTCTGTTTTCAGGAAAACCGAACTGCCTTTTCTGATTGTTTTAGACAACAAAGAAGAAGCGGCTTATTACCTGAACGATTTAGAGCAAATGATTGGAGAACAAGATGTACTGTTTTATCCGGCATCATTTCGCCGTCCATATCAGATTGATGAAACAGACAATGCCAATGTACTGCTTCGCGCTGAGGTTTTAAACCGAATTAATTCAAGAAAAAAACCTGCCGTAATAGTTACGTATCCTGAAGCACTTTTTGAAAAAGTAGTTACGAGAAGAGAACTCGATAAAAACACTTTAAAAGTGGCTTTAAACGATAAAATTTCGATTGATTTTATTAATGAAGTTTTATTTGAATACGAATTCAAAAGAGTAGATTTCATTACAGAACCTGGCGAATTTTCTGTTCGTGGAGGAATTGTCGATGTATTCTCTTTCTCAAATGATCATCCGTATCGAATTGAGTTTTTCGGAAACGAAGTTGACAGCATCAGAACTTTTGATGTGGAAACGCAATTATCTGTCGAAACACATAAAAAAATCACGATCATCCCAAATGTGGAGAACAAGCTTTTTCAGGAAAACCGAGAAAGCTTCTTAGATTATATTGCTGAAAAGACAGTTCTTTTCATCCAAAATACCGACGGACTTTTTAGTCAGTTAGACAAACAATTTGCGAGAGCAGAAGAAGCTTTTGAGAAACTTTCGAAAGAAATAAAACACGCCACGCCAGAGCAATTATTCTTAAATCAGGCTTCGTTTATTAAACGCGCTTTAGATTTTTCGGTGGTAGAATTGGCTTCAAGACCGATTTTTAAAACCACTAAAAAAATCGAATTTCATATTCAGCCACAGCCATCTTTCAATAAACAATTTGATTTATTGCTGAATAATCTGAGTGAAAATCATTTTAACGGATATGTCAATTATCTGTTTTGTTCGAATGATACGCAGGCAAAACGTTTTCACGATATTTTTGAAAGCTTAGATGAAGCCAATTCAGAAAATATAAGAAAGCAATATCATACCATTGTATTGCCTTTATACCAAGGTTTTATTGACGAAGAAAATCAAATAACGGCTTATACCGATCATCAGATTTTTGAACGTTATCATAAATTCAACATCAAAAACGGATATTCTAAAAAGCAGAATATTACGCTTAAGGAATTAACGGCACTTTCGGTTGGTGATTATGTAACACACATCGATCACGGAATTGGAAAGTTTGGCGGGTTGCAAAAAATTCAGGTTGAAGGCAAAACCCAGGAAGCCATAAAATTGGTTTATGCCGATAATGATATTGTGTATGTGAGCATTCACTCGCTTCATAAAATCTCAAAATACAACGGAAAAGACGGAACGCCTCCTAAAATCTATAAACTTGGATCGAACGCTTGGAAAGTTTTAAAACAAAAAACCAAAGCGCGCGTAAAACATATTGCGTTCAACTTGATTCAGCTTTATGCAAAACGCCGTTTAGAAAAAGGATTTCAGTTTGCGCCTGACAGTTATCTTCAAAACGAATTGGAAAGTTCGTTTATTTATGAAGATACGCCAGATCAAATGAAATCAACGGCAGAAGTGAAAGCCGATATGGAAAGCGATCGCCCAATGGATCGTTTGGTTTGTGGTGATGTTGGTTTTGGAAAAACAGAGGTTGCGATTCGTGCTGCTTTTAAAGCGGTTGATAATAGTAAACAAGTTGCTGTTTTGGTTCCGACTACTATTTTAGCGTATCAGCATTTTAGAACTTTTTCGGAACGATTAAAAGATATGCCCGTTACAATTGGTTACTTAAACCGATTTAGAACGGCAAAACAAAAAACGCAGACTTTAAAAGATTTAGCCGAAGGGAAACTAGATATTGTAATTGGAACACATCAATTGGTCAATAAAAATGTAGTTTTTAAAGACTTAGGATTATTGATTGTTGATGAGGAACAAAAGTTTGGTGTAAACGTAAAAGATAAACTGAAAACCATTGCGGCCAATGTTGATACGCTGACTTTGACTGCAACGCCAATTCCGAGAACACTGCAGTTTTCTTTGATGGCAGCTCGAGATTTATCGGTAATTACAACGCCTCCGCCAAACCGATATCCGATTGAAACGAATGTGGTTGGTTTTAATGAAGAAATTATTCGTGATGCTATTTCGTATGAAATTCAGAGAAACGGACAAGTTTTCTTCATTAATAACCGAATCGAAAATATAAAAGAAGTGGCCGGAATGATTCAGCGTTTGGTTCCAAATGCAAGAGTCGGAATTGGCCATGGACAAATGGACGGTGCCAAACTTGAAGAATTGATGTTAGGTTTCATGAACGGAGATTTTGATATTTTGGTCGCAACCACAATCATCGAAAGTGGTTTGGATGTTCCAAATGCCAACACGATTTTCATCAATAATGCCAATAATTTCGGATTATCAGATTTGCATCAAATGCGTGGTCGAGTAGGGCGAAGCAACAAAAAAGCATTCTGTTATTTCATTTGTCCGCCGTATTCGTCAATGACTGAAGATGCCAGAAAACGTATTCAGGCTTTGGAACAATTCAGTGAATTGGGAAGTGGTTTCAATATTGCCATGAAAGATTTGGAGATTCGTGGTGCTGGAGATTTATTGGGTGGAGAACAAAGCGGTTTCATTAATGAAATTGGTTTTGATACGTACCAGAAAATCATGAATGAAGCCATTGAAGAATTGAAGGAAAACGAATTCAAGGATTTGTATCCTGAAGAAAATGATATTGATACCAAAGAATACGTAAAAGACATTCAAATTGATGCCGATTTCGAATTATTATTCCCAGATGAATATATCAATAACGTTTCGGAACGTTTGGTTTTATACAACGAATTAGGAGCAATAAAAGACGAAGCGGGATTACAGGAATTTGAGAAAAAATTAATTGACCGTTTCGGGCCATTGCCAAAACAGGCAACAGCATTGTTAAACAGCATTAGAATAAAATGGATTGCTACAAAAGTCGGAATCGAGAAATTAGTCTTGAAGCAAGGCAAAATGATTGGCTATTTTGTATCCGACCAACAATCAGATTATTACCAGTCGGTAAAGTTTAGAAATGTTTTAAACTTTGTTCAAAAGCATAGTAATCTTTGCAAAATGAAAGAAAAACAAACCGTGAATGGCCTACGCTTGTTATTGACTTTTGAAAATGTGAAGTCGATAAAACGAGCTTTGGAGTTGATGGAGTTGTTTGAGGAGTAAAGTGTATAGTAATAAATAATAACAAACCGATATAGAAATATATCGGTTTTTTGTTGCTAGAACTAGCTATGGTTTTTCTCCATTTAAAACATTGCTGATATTATTAAAAGCTTCTGTTATGGTTTTAAAATTAGTATTTTCTTTATGAAACATTAGAGATGTATAAAGTTTAATAGTTTCTGTATCAGAATCAAATTCAATAATATTATCAAGCTTTGTGATATAATTGGTCATGGATCTTTTTTTGTACCATCTATCAAAAACAGAAAATCTTTGAAATGCTTTTTTATCATTATCATCGCAGATATAAATTAATGCATCATGAATATTTTCAAAAAATGCGGTAATAATGTTTTTGATTGTTTTTGAAATCAATACATCAAATTGTTCAGGTCGAGAGCTAATTTTGTCAATGGTAATTTGATAAACATTTCCAAGTTCTATATCGTTCCCAACGCAAGATGCTAATGTGAAATCTTCGTAGAAAGCAACTCTGTATTCCATTTGTCTTTTTGTAAAGAAACTATAATAACCAGAATCAGAATTAAAAGTATAATTATATTGCTTTAACAAGTTTGATACCTTTTAAAGTTAAGGTTTCTATAGAAGTTTTACCTTGTAAAAAAGAGCGTACAGCAAACTTATCATCTCTCATCTTGATAATGGCTTGTTTAATTGCTTCCTTATTTACTGTTGTAGTTTTCATGTTGCAAAGTAACAGTTTTAAGTTGAATATTGAAAAATTTGTAATATTATATTTTTTTTTTAAAAGTATTTTATTGATTATCAGTTAATTTAAAAATTAAGTTTTCTTTATCTTTTATTTAAGAAAAACCTTAGAATTAAAAAGTTTTCTTTGAACCAAAATTTTCAAAGACACTTTATATGCAGAATCAACTTCTTGTTCTTTTTTTACTTCTTGGATTTACTTCAATTTTCGCTCAGGGAAAAGATAGAATTATTTCAAATGATTCCTTAAAATCAGAAACAATTGATCCGCTTCGTCCAGCAAAAGCGGCTTTTTATTCGGCAGTTTTGCCTGGTTTAGGACAGATTTATAATAAAAAATATTGGAAACTTCCTTTGGTATATGGTGCTATTGGCACGAGTGCTTATTTCTACATCGACAATCAGAAGAATTACAATCTTTATAGAAATGAATACAAAAATAGGCTTGAAGGCAAAAAAAGCGATTCTGAATTTTTGGCTGGCTTAAGCGAAAGCCAATTAATTACAGCTCAAAAAGGCTATCAAAGAAATAGAGATTTATCTGCTTTGTTTATGGTTGGTTTTTATGTCTTAAACATTATCGATGCCAACGTTGATGCCGCTTTATCTCAGTTTAATGTAAATGAGAATTTAGCTTTTAAACCCGCATTAAATAAAAATGAAATCACATCGGAGAATAATTTAGGATTTGCTCTGAATTACACATTTTAAAAGATAGAAAAGCGCATGAATTTCATGCGCTTTTCTATTTCAACCCAACCGAATTTATTTAAAATCAGTTTTTTAGTTTTAAAATCTTTAGAAATAATCTAGTGTAAAATTCGTGGCAAAAAACTAAGAAACTAAATACCTCAGTATCTCAGCACTTTAAATTATAACTTTTTCAATCCTTTTAAATCGGAAGCCATTCCTTCTTTAATACTGATGGCAACACCTCCACCAGGAGCTAAATACTGCTTCAATTTGCTTTTTGAGTTTACGATAACTTTAGCAACCTTATACTTCTGTGGATTTTGACTCCAATTGGCCTCTTTAGCATCGGCATAAATTGTGGCAACGAAATTTTTTCCTGCAGGTAAATAATCGAAAGAAATGTTTGCTGTTCTGGCATTTTCATCTGTAATTCCGCCAATAAACCATTCGTTTTTGCCTTTTGCTTTACGTGCAATTGTAATGTAATCTCCAGGTTCGGCTTCTAGAATATAACTGTTATCCCAATCTACAGCGACGTCTTTAATAAACTGAAATGCATCTGGAAAACGCTCGTAATTTCCAGGAATATCAGCCGCCATCTGCAACGGACTGTACATCGTTACATAGTAAGCCAATTGTTTTACTAAAGTCGTATTTACTCGTTGTGAACTTCCTGTTCCGTAATATGAAAGATCGGTCTGGAAAATTCCAGGCGTATAATCCATTGGGCCTCCCATTAAGCGGGTAAATGGCAGAATTGTAGTGTGATCTGGAGCTAATCCTCCCATAGATTCGAACTCAGTACCGCGCGCTGATTCCTGAGCAATCCAGTTTGGAAAAGTTCGGTTTAATCCCGTTGGGCGAACGGCTTCGTGGCTGTTGATCATAATTTTATAATCGGCAGCACGTTTCGCAACGTTGATATAATGATTGACCATCCATTGTCCGTCATGATGTTCTCCACGCGGAATAATCTGTCCTACATAACCTGTTTTTACAGCATCATAACCGTTATCATTCATAAATTGAAAAGCACGATCTAGACGACGTTCGTAATTGGTTGCAGAGCCTGAAGTTTCATGGTGCATGATAATTTTTACACCTTTAGAAGCTGCATAAGCATGAACCGTTTTTACATCAAAATCAGGATATGCGGTAACGAAATCAAAAACGTCTTCTTTCCAGTTGCCAATCCAGTCTTCCCAGCCAATGTTCCAACCTTCGATAAGGATTGCATCAAAGCCATTTTTAGAAGCAAAATCAATGTATTCTTTTGCGCGTTCTGTTGTAGCTCCGTGTTTTCCGTTTGGAGTAAGTTTCGTAAAATCATCTGTCATTTTTACGTTGTTTTCTTTTCCAAAAGCCCATGTACTTCTTCCTGCAACAAAATATTCCCACCAAATTCCAATGTATTTTACTGGTTTAATCCATGAAACATCTTTGTAACTGGTTGGTTCGTTAAGGTTTAAAATTAATTTTGAAGCTAAAATATCAGTTGCTTTATCACTTACCACAATAGTTCTCCAAGGTGTTTGAGCATCAGTCTGCATGTAGCCTTTTGCGCTAACGGCATCTGGTGCTAAATGACTTGTCATTTTGTTGGTTTTGGCATCAACTTCAAGATACATTGCTGGATAGTTAATTAATCCTGCTTCGTGAATGTTGATATATAAACCATCGTCCGACTTCATCATTGAAGGCGTTTGTACAGATAATTCTTTGATTGGCTGTTGTGCATTAATCTCAATCGTAGCTTTTTTCATCAAAGAAGGGATTTCTGAAATCTTTGATGTTGTATAAGCATATTCGTTGGTGTCATAGTCTCCTGGAATCCAGAAAATTTTATGATTTCCAGCCAATTGAAATTCGGTGCGCTCTTCTTTAATTACAAAATAGTTGAGATCATTTTGTTTAGGAAATTCGTATCTAAATCCCAATCCGTCGTTGAATAAACGGAAACGAATACGGATAAATCTATTGTTGTTTTTCGCTTGCGCTAAAGTGACAACCAATTCGTTGTAACGATTTCGAATTGTTTTTTCTTCTCCTAAAACCGGATTCCAATTTTCATCAACAGAAGATTGTGCTGTATTTGTAATGGTAAAACCATCCATAAACGAAGCATTGTTTTTAAGCTCTAAACCTAAAGAACTTGGTTTAATAACTGGTTTCTGTTTGTATGATAATTGGTAAGACGGAATACCACCTTCTTTTAATTCAAATTTTAGAGAAAGATTTTTGTCTGGCGAAGCTATTTCTTGTGCCTGAAGTGAAAATACACTTAGGATAGTAAAAAATAAAAACGCTGTTTTTTTGTTCAAACGCATTTGAAGCAGTGTTTTTTGGGATTGAAAATTCATTTTATTTAGTTTTTTGCAAATCTAACTTTATTATAAGCTTTTATTCTTTTTTAAGTATTAAATATTGGTAAGCTTCTAAATTAATTTCTGAATCTAAAGAAATCGTGCTTCCAGTTAATGCATTTTTCTAATGGTATTAGCCAAAACAATTAGAGTAGTGTATTTCCCTTCGGTCGAAATGATAGAAACTTTTTAGGAAATATAGCACTTGGAATTGATAAAAAAAAATCACTCCGAAGAGTGATTTTAAGGGTAATATTTGTGGTTTTGGTTAGATAATTTTATCATGAAGTTAAAAAAAACCGCGCATCAATTCGAGCGCTTTACTTATTTGGTTCCGGAATGCATTTATCGAGATTCCGAATTCCTTGCTTATTTCTTCGTAGCTCATTCCTTTTTTCCGACATTTTAAAATCTGCCTTCGTTTGGTTGGAAGCTATTTTATAGCTTGTTTTTTAAGTTTCCTTTTTGGAGTTCACTTAGCAATAATTTTTCACTATGGTTAGCCGCTTCGAACAATTTAATTTGCATTTATTTAATTCTAGTGGTACTAAACTATCAAAATTCGAGGTCTGATGTCTGACTTCTTCACAAATATATAAAAATATTATTCTCAATAAATCATATATAAAAAAACTTAATTCAAATTTTTTGTTAGTTTTTTTAGAGAAAGACGTAAAATGCATTGTAAAGTGGCATTCTGCAAGTAAGTGTCATATTGACGCTTTTCTGAAGTAGAAAGTAATTTTTGAATTTTACTTTTGAGAATATTCTTATTTGCTAAAAATAGAATTATGCCGATGTACTTCTTTATAACACAAAAATCCTTTCATCTTTTATTAAAAAGACAAAAGGATTTTTGTGTTATAAAGAAGAATCAAAGCGATTCTTTAAATCTTATTAATTAATTTTTCAAGTCTTTAATTACTTTAAAAGCAACATCAACTTGATCTTCTCCAACTAAAATAGTAAATTCATTTGAAGTCGAAATTACCTCATTGATAATGATTCCTTCCCAAGCCAAACGCTGGAAAATGAAGTAGTAAATACCAGGGACAACAATGTTCTCTTTTGGTAATTTTACTGTAATCGAAGCTAAATTATCCAATTTCTGGATTAATTTTTCTCTCATAAAGTGTTTTTCAACCAAGTGATTTACACTGCTGCTCACTACAATATTAGTTTCGTTTACTCCACGAGATGAGGTATAAAAAATATCAGATAGAGCATTGATATCAGAGATCAAATCTGCTTGTTTGTTTAAGACCGTTTCAGATGCAGCAAAAGTGTAATCGGTAAGTTCCGAACGAACTGTGATTTCACCAATATTTTTAATTACTTTATTGATTTTGTGGTTTAGTTTAAAATCTAGTTCTTCCGTTAGTCGTTTTAAAGACATTACAACAGCGCCTTGTTTTACTTCTTTGCCAAACTCACTTTCTAATTCGGTCATAATATTTCGCGAAAGTGAAGTTAGGTTAATAATTCCGAGTGACAGGGCATTTAATAAAAATGGTTTTGTTTTAATGTAGTTTTCTACAATAGAAGAAACAGTTTTCATAATCTTTTTTTTTTTTTTTTTGGTAACAGTTGAGTTGGTAGTTAATTTAACATTGCGATGTTATAATTCTTTGCAAATATAAATAAAAAAACAAATTGTTACAATTATAACAATAAAAAAATATGTTAAAAGTGATAAAAAGCATCAGTAAGATGTTCAATTGCAAATGATTCGCCGTTTTTATGGACCGCAATGATATCAAAACGGATTTCTAAATCTTCTTGAAAATCCTTTTCCCTATCGTTTATGTAGGCATTTACTGCTTTAATGAGTAATTGAATTTTTTTGGACTTCACAAAATCTTGCGGAGAACCAAAATCTAAACTCGAACGAGTTTTAACTTCAACAATTGCCAAAATATTATCTTTTTGTGCAATTATATCTATTTCTGCTTTTTGGATAACAAAGTTTCGTTCTATAATCGAATATCCATTTTCTTCAAGATGTGCCGCAGCGAGATCTTCTCCTAATTTTCCTAAATCGTTATGTTCTGCCATGGGTTTTGTTTTTTTGTTTCAAGTTTCAGGTTTCAAGTTTTGAGTTTTGAGTTTTTGAAAGCGTCATATTAATTTTATGTTTTTTGCACGCAAAGACGCGAAGGCACAAAGAATATTAAACTTTGCGACTTCGTGTCTTTGCGAGATTTTATGTGGTATTGTGAGATTTGCTTAGATCCTAAGCAATGTGATATTACTTTTTAAAAGTAACCGTACTTCCAGAAGCAGTAACTTCTATAGAAATAGTATTTCCCATAATTAAAGCTCTATTGTCTCTGATATGACCGGCTGGGAAATTAAAAATGACTGGAATATTGTATTTTTTCGTAACATCATCAATAATTTCCAATGCATTTTTCCCCCAAGGAACTTCATTGTCTTTCATGCTTGTCATTCCGCCAATGATAATTCCTTTTAGATTTTCGATACATCCGTTACGTCTTAGATTCATCATCATACGGTCAATATGATACAGATATTCGTCTAAATCTTCGATAAATAAAATTTTATCTTTGCAGTCAATTGCCGATGGGGATCCTAACAAACTATATAAAATAGACAAGTTACCTCCAACCAATTCTCCAGTAGCACTTCCTAAACGATTCATAGGATTTGGACTAATAGAGTAAGAAATAGGTTGGTTGAATAAAGCGGCTTTTAATGAGCTGACGGCATCTGGAGTTGCTCTAGGAACCGTTACGGGCATAATACCATGAATAGATTTATAGCCCATCGTATTCAAATGATTATGAAGAACCGTTACATCACTAAAACCGATCACCCATTTAGGATGCTGTTTAAATTTCGTAAAATCTAATAAATCCAACATTCTAACAGTTCCATATCCGCCGCGAACGCACCAGATCGCTTTAATATTTGGATTGTCCATTTGTTTCTGAAAATCGGCAGCTCTCTGTTCATCTGTTCCAGCCAATTGATGATAATCTAAACCAATTGTTGACCCGATTACGGCTTCTAACCCCCAACTGTGCAATAGGTCTATTGTTGGTTTTAAATTGTCGTCGATGTTTTTTCTTGCTGTTGCCAAAAGTGCCACAGTATCTCCTTTTTGTAAATAAGGCGGTGTTATCATGTTTTGTTGAGATTGACAGTTGAATGATTGTAAAGCAAAAATAAGAAATGCGAGTTTACAAAAGACAAAGTGTCTCTTTATATAGTGAAAGCAGTTTTTATTCATTTTTTTCTTTTGCTTAAAATTATAAAATTAATTTTTAAGGTTTAACAATTTAACCTCCATATTGTTTTTGCAGTTCCGACAAAAGTAACATTAAACCTTTGTCTGCTTCTTCAGACTGCACATTGGCAAATAAGATAAAAGCTTTATCGATGTCTATGCAAATATACACTTTGGTTAAAAATGTTCCTGGATTTCCGTAGTGAAAAGAATATTTTAGGCCCGATTTTTCATTTATTTCAGAATATCATCCAAAAGAAAATTCAGGAAAACCAAAATGCATTTTATTAAATTCTTCTTCAGACATTACTTTTGATTTTCCTAACAAACCTTGTAGTTGCATCTGTGTAAATTTGCAAAAATCAGGAAGATTTACATTGATATTTCCTGCTGATGAAAGCCAATTTAATTTATAATTTACAAATGGTTTTTCAGGCTTCAAATTTTCATCATGTCCCCACGGCTGGTTTATATCAGTCACGTTTGGTTGTCCAAAACCGAAGTTAATATTTAGCTTTTTACCCAATTCTTCCACTAAAGTTTCATAACTCTTTCCAGTTGCTTTTTCAAGCATTAAACCTGCAGCAACAAAACTTGGATTGGAACCATACCATTCTTGTTTTTCTGTAGCAATTTGTTTTTGCTTAAAAAACCAGCTTATAAACTCATAACGCTGTTCTTGATTATTTCCTTTAATTTCTTGTTGATTTGGAGTTTCATTTCCGTAAGACCAAGTTGGAATTGGTGCTCTAAATGTCAAGAAATCTTGCAGGGTTACATTATAAATTTCTGGATTACTTTCTGCTTTTAATTCAGGATATAAATCAAAAAATTTAGAATTCCAGTTTATTTTTCCTTCTTTAACTAAAGTCGCCGCAATATAACTTGTGACCGTTTTTGTGATGGATCCTAAACGAAATATATCGTTAATTTTTGCTTTATGAGAAGATTTGTAGCGTTGAAATCCAAAAGCTTCGATTTCAAAAATAGAATCTGAAGAAACAACTGCATAAGCCAATTCTGGAATTTTATATTGTTTTCTGATTTCCTCTGCTCTGGAACTATTTTTTTGCCCGTAAAATGGATTTGTAAAGCTCAAGAATAAAGCAAAAAACAGTATTTTTTTCATGTTATAAATTGTCAGATTTTTTGAGCAAGATACAAGAGTTTTATTAGAAACAAATGTAATATTTTTAAATTTTATTCAAGTAAAAATCTTACAAATTAATTAAGTTTGTCTTTTTAAAAATCTTCTCTATGCCGTTAAAATATAAATTCTCTTTGATTATTCTTTTTGCGTTGAATGTTCTGTTTAGCCAACCCAAAAAATACAAAATACATACCGTAGCTTTTTACAATTTTGAAAATCTGTACGACACTGTAAATGATGAATTTACAAATGATGACGAATGGACGCCAAATGGAGCACAACGTTGGACAACGGAAAAATACGAGCAGAAATTAAAAAATTTGGCGAGGGTAATATCTGAAATTGGTACACCCGAGAATTCAAATGCTCCGACTTTAATTGGAGGAGCTGAAATCGAGAATCGTGGCGTTTTAGAAGATTTAATTAAAGAACCAAAGCTATTGCCACTAGATTTAGGAATCATTCATTTTGATTCTCCAGACAAACGAGGAATCGATGTGGCTTTGCTGTATCAGAAAAAATATTTTAGACCCACTTCTTATTCAAATATTCCTTTAATTATTTACAAAAAAGAAATGGTCAAAAAAGAACAAGAAGCAGAAGTTTTGGATGACGAAATTGAAATTAAAAAAGAAAATAAAAATCGAGTTTTTACAAGAGACCAGCTTTTAGTGTCAGGATTTTTAGAAGACGAAGAAATCCATATTATTGTCAATCACTGGCCGTCCAGATCTGGCGGAGAAAAAGCAACAATGCTATTTCGGGAAGCAGCAGGAAAATTGAACCGAAAAATTATCGATTCATTACAGCAAATTATTCCGCAGGCAAAAGTATTGACAATGGGAGATTTTAATGACGGACCATTTAATAAAAGTATCAAAATAGGGTTAGGTGCTAAGGGAATAAAAGCTGAAGTTGCTGAATTTGATGTTTTTAATCCGTTTGAAGAGCTTGCTAAAAATGGCTTAGGAACTATTGCTTATCGGGACTCTTGGAATATTTTTGATCAAATTATCCTAACAGAATCCTTAGTTAAAGCTGATTTTTCGACTTTTAATTTTTGGAAAGCAGGGATTTTCAATAGACCTTATCTTATTCAAAATTCTGGTGCATATAAAGGATATCCGTTGCGGAATACATTGAGCGAAGCAGGTTTTAGTGATCATTTTCCGGTTTATGTTTATTTGATAAAAGAGTTTTTAAGGTAGAGACGCACTGCAGTGCATCTGAAGTTTTTCAGAAATTAAAATACAAACCCATAGACGCACTGCGGTGCGTCTCTACAATTTCACTACCTTAGCTTTTCATAAATTTTGAATAAAAATGGCTATAGCAAAACCTTTTAACCTGACGCAATGGATTGACGAAAACCGTCATTTACTAAAACCGCCTGTTGGAAATAAAAACCTGTATGTTGATTCTGGAGATTATATTGTAATGATAGTTGCTGGACCAAATGCACGAAAAGATTACCATTATAACGAAACAGAAGAACTTTTTTATCAGTTAGAAGGAAGTATTAAGGTCGTCATTCAGGAAGATGGACAGCGTAAAGAAATGGAATTAAATGCTGGCGATATGTATTTGCATCCTGCAAAAGTGCCTCATTCTCCCGTTCGTTCAGAAGGTTCTATCGGACTTGTGATCGAAAGAAAACGTGCTGGACAAGGTTTTACAGATGGTTTGCTTTGGCATTGCGATAACTGCAATCATAAATTGTATGAAGTATATTTTGAACTTCATAACATTGAGAAAGACTTTCTTCCTCATTTTGAGCACTTCTACAATTCAGAAGAATTAAGAACTTGTGATAATTGTGGAACTGCTATGGAAACCGATCCTAGATTTACGGCTAAGAAATAAGAAGTATTTAACTGCAAAAAAGCACATATATATGTGCTTTATTTTTTATATTTGTATCAAAAACGAAATGAAAACATATCAATTATGATACAAGAAATAATCGCATATAAGAATATAGTTGATAATATTGAAGGATTAATGGAAAAATCCCCTTACAAGAAAAACTACATAATTGAAAAAGTAGGAATTCCTAGTCCAACATTTTATCGTAAATTGAAAACACAGTCATTTACTCCTGACGAAGTATTATCTATTGCTAAAATACTTTCTCCAGAAGAAAATTTTATGTTAGAGTTAAAGGCGGATATTGAGCAAGGAAAACGAGATATAAAAAATGGAGATTTTATAACACATGAACAAATGTTAGCCAAGCTGAAGAGCAAAAATCTTATATAAAATTTATTGGTTTTTGTCGATTGTTATAAAATGAGATCAATTCAATATGATTGTCTGTAAGTTCATAATATAGAGTAATGTTTTTTGAAATAATTATACTTCGACATTTCAATTTCGTATCGTATTTTCCAAGCATAGGATTGTTTTGTAATAAAGTTATAATGCGTAAAACATCCTTAATGAATTTTTGAGCTATGTGTGGCGACCAAAATTGTTCAAGGTAATTTTGAATATTATCAAAGTTATATTGTGATTTTTTAGACCAAATAATCTCCATTGTGAATTTGAATATTCGGCTAAAATATAGAAATAAACTTACAAAACGCACATTTATAAACTAAAATTTTTCCCTTGCTCAGGATAAATAATCTTCAATCCTAAATTGTTTTGAGCTTTTAACTGCTCTCTAATTTTTGCAATATTTTTTGCCGGCGGTTTCAAATGTGTAATAATAATTTTAAAGTTTTCCAGAGAACCTTTTCCTGATAATTCCTCTAAAACATGAAGTTCTTTCATTAAATAATTCGGAGTCAAATGACCAAACAAAAATTTATCTGGCTGTTCATTTGGAAACGAAACTTCAATAAAAATTCCTTTCAATTGCTTGGCCTTAACCAATGGCGCAACAGCTGTCCATAAATCACGGAGATTATTGCTTTTTTCCACTTCGTCAGGCCCTGTATCACCTAAGTACAAAGCATAATTATTGTCGTTTTTAATTAAGAAAGCGGTACTTTCAAACGGATTAACATGGCTTAAAGGAAATGCTTTAACCGTCATTTTAGCATTGGTCAAAAGAGTTTCTTTCGCCAAATCTAAAGTCTGAAAATGATATTTTTTGATATGAAAGCCAGGACCTGCATCTCCAAAATTAGCCCAAGTCTGATCGTTGAAATAATGGTTTTCCATCATTTCCATGCATTTCTTTGTAGCATAAACCGTTTTCGAAGAATCGGCTGGAGAATTGATTATCAAACCTGACACATGATCTAAATGTGCATGAGAAATCAAATATCCTTTGATGTATTTTCGTAAAACTTCGCTTGTAGAAACTTTAAAAGTTTTATTTTCTATAGCTTTTTCGATTCCAGCGTTTACAGTTCCAGCGTCTAGACAGATATAATCAGTTGTATTGGATGGAGCGATTAAATAAGCCGAAAGATTTTTTTCGTCGATACCGCCCATTACTCCCAATGGAACTACAGAAAAAGAGGTTTTTTCCTTTTGGGAAAATATATTGGTTGTAACTAAAAGAAAACAAAGCAGAAGCCTATTAAAAAGGGTCATATTTTTTAATTTTAAGTACTGCAAATTTCATTAAATAAATTCAATAATGAGGTTTCGGTTCTGTTAATACTATAAAATAAACTTAAATTTACTCTGATTTATGAATTAACTTCAATTGAAAATTAATTCTAAAACAATATCTTTACATAAAAATACAACAATTTTAACCAAAAAAGTTACAATGACAACAATAGCATCGCAATTTGGAATGAAGGAAGCTCTTGATAAATTGGGCATCAAGACAATAAATGAAGGAACATCAACAGGAATTAATAATTTTTCTTCTGGAGAAATTCTAGAAAGTTACTCGCCAGTTGATGGGAAATTAATTGCTTCGGTAAAAATGTCAACGGCAGCAGATTATGAAAAAACAATTCAAACTGCGGCTGAAGCTTTTAAAACTTTTAGATTAATTCCTGCTCCACAGCGTGGTGAAATTGTGCGTCAGTTTGGAGAAAAATTGAGACAAAATAAAGAAGCGCTTGGTAAATTGGTTTCTTATGAAATGGGGAAATCATTACAAGAAGGATATGGAGAAGTACAGGAAATGATTGATATCTGCGATTTTGCAGTAGGATTATCTCGCCAGCTTCACGGACTAACAATGCATTCTGAAAGACCTGGACATAGAATGTACGAACAATATCATCCGCTTGGCATTGTTGGAATTATTTCGGCATTTAATTTCCCAGTTGCAGTTTGGTCTTGGAACACAGCTTTAGCTTGGATTTCTGGTGATGTCTGCGTTTGGAAACCTTCTGAAAAAACACCTCTTTGCGGAATTGCCTGCCAAAATATAATTTCTCAAGTTATAAAAGAAAACAATCTTCCAGAAGGAATTTCGTGTTTAATAAATGGTGATTATAAAATAGGAGAGTTGTTGACTGCAGATACTCGAATTCCTCTTATTTCAGCTACAGGTTCTACCCGAATGGGGAAAATCGTAGCACAAACTGTTGCAGGAAGATTAGGAAAATCATTATTAGAATTAGGAGGAAATAATGCTATTATTGTTACTCCAGATGCAGATATAAAAATGACGGTTATTGGTGCTGTTTTTGGAGCTGTTGGAACGGCTGGACAACGTTGTACTTCAACTCGACGATTGATTATTCACGAAAGTATTTATGATAAAGTAAAAGATGCTCTGGTTGCGGCTTATAAGCAGTTACGAATCGGAAATCCGCTTGACGAAAATAATCATGTTGGACCACTAATTGATACTCATGCTGTAGAAATGTATGCAGCAGCTTTGAATAAAGTTGTAGCCGAAGGCGGAAAAATCCTTGTAGAAGGAGGAGTGCTTTCTGGTCAAGGTTACGAGAGTGGCTGTTATGTAAAACCAGCCATTGCGGAAGCTGAAAATTCGTTTGAAATTGTACAGCATGAAACCTTTGCTCCGGTTTTGTATTTAATTAAATATTCTGGAGAAGTAGAGAATGCCATCGAAATTCAGAATGGTGTTGCGCAAGGATTATCTTCTGCAATTATGACTAATAATTTACGCGAAGCAGAAAGATTTTTATCTGCAACAGGTTCTGATTGTGGTATTGCAAACGTAAACATAGGAACTTCTGGTGCCGAAATTGGAGGTGCTTTTGGTGGTGAAAAAGAAACAGGAGGAGGGCGTGAGTCAGGATCTGATGCATGGAAAATTTACATGAGACGCCAAACCAATACGATTAATTATACAACAAATCTTCCGTTAGCACAGGGAATTAAATTTGACTTGTAGGTAGGAAGTTTAAAATAAATAAAACCGCTTTTTTCAGTATTTGAGAAAGGCGGTTTTTTAATGCTAAAAATTTGTAGTATTTTTACTTTTATTAGCCTAAACTTTCTATAATTTATAAGCAACCCAAAATGACTCTATTTTTTTTAGCCGGACTTACTCCATTTGGATACGGATTTATTGGAGTACTTCTTTTATCGTTTTTATTGGCCTATTTTTGGTTGAAATCAAATGGGAAAGAGGATAAAATTGGCTGTGTTTCTATTGGAATTGGAGGAATAATTATTTGGTTTGTTTTGATGTTTCCAACTTTTATTTCCTTTTCGATTATTGAAAATGGAAACCTATGGGCTAAAATTGGAGTTGCTGTTTTTTGGGTCTTAATCTTGGCGTTAGTTGTCTATTTCCGATTTGCAAAAAATACTTCCAGCGTTAAAAAAGTGATTTTTACCTTTTTCAAATACCTTCTTTTTTTAATTTTTTTAGGTTTGTTTCTGGTTCTGTTTTTCGGAATGGCATTTTATATTTACCAAAGACTTTTCACAAACGAAAAAAATCAAGATCCTGTTTGGGTTGCTTTCTTGTGCATCTTTTTTGTGGCAGCACTTATTATAGCAGGATTTGGCCTTTTGAGTAAAAATAAAGAAGAGAAGAAAAGAGAAAAAACATCTTTCTATGATCTGGAACAAGCGAAATTAAAACCAGAATTAGTACTAGAATTGGATTTATCTAAGAACAAATTGACACTATTTCCTGAAGAGATTTTGAAGTTTAAAAATTTGAAGTTTCTTATTTTAAGTCATAACCAAATTACCGAAGTTCCAAACGAAATCAATAAATTGAGTAAATTGATTGGTTTGGATTTAAGTAATAATCCAATTTCAGATGTAGAGAGAAATAAAATCAGAAAATTGCTTTCTACGGAAGTTGAGATCCTATTTTAAACCTTTAACAATATCATTATTTATCATTTTATGAATGATCTTTTCGAATTTTTAACTCAAAATAAAGCAGATGCCGTAGAGGTTGTTTTTCTGATGTTTTTTAGTTTAGGAATTGCTTTGTTCCAGACGGTCATTTATTCAGGACTTTTTAATTTTAAATTTCCATCTTGGCTGTTTTTTGTTTTATCTCCCGTACTTGTCGGACTCAGTTTTTTAATTGATTCTTCGTATCCTTTGGCAGTTGTATTGCTATTGTTTTTGTCTGTTTTTTTATCGGCTTTTATTGGAATGATTGTTTCGGGAATTAGAAGCAGTAAAGAGGAAAGGATAGAAAGGGAAAAATTCAATCGGAAACATAATATTCAAAAAACACCATTGAGTAAAAAAATCCTTGGAATCGTTGTTTTGATCGGTATTATTCTATCTTTTATCTATTTGGCTGAAAATGGAAATTTGAAACTTCTTTTGCTCATTATTCCAGGTTTCATTGTAGTTAGTTCTATATTTTTCCCAAGTAATAAAAGCAAATTTATGAGGCTCCAGTCTATTTTACCAACTTCAAAAATTGATGCAATAGCGATGGGTCAGGTAGAGATTGTAGGAGATTTAGAAGAAATCGAACCCATTATTTCGCCCTATTTTAATAAACCTTGTATTGGATATTATTATAAAATTGAAAAAGAAAGTCCTCGTGATGATGATGGAAGAACGACTTACAGCACTATTTTTTCAGAAATTAAAACAGGTAAATTTAAGATAAAAGACGAAACAGGCTCGGTAACAGTAGATGGGGAAGGATTAGAATATTATTTTAACAGAATAGATAATCAAGCAGGAGGAAAGACTAGGTATACCGAAACTTACTTAAAAAGCAATGATTATATGCTACTTATAGGTTACGCAGATTCAGACAATGGTACTACCATAATTAGAAAAGGAAGTCCAGATACTGTTTTTGGCATTGCTATGCCGAGAAGTATTTCATTCAGAAATAAATATAAACCTTTATTAGACTCTTTTTTGGTGACTTTGTTTTTCATTTCCCTTATACTCATTTATATCATTTTAAATTAAAAAAATATGACCGCTCAAAACATTGCCTTAATTGTTGGATTACTTCTCATACTTATATTTTTTAATGTACTTATCAGAATTTATAATAAGTTGGTTATGCTAAAGAATAATTATGAGAAAGCTTTTAGAAACATTGATGTTATTTTAATGCAGAGAGCTGATGAAGTTCCAGAATTGGTAAAAGTAGCTTCGAAATTTATGGAACATGAAACTGCAATGCTAACCAGTTTGACCAAATTAAGAACTGATTTTTTGAATTCAAAAACAGTTGATGAAAAAATAGAAAATGCCAATGAGTTTTCAAAAACCATGAAAAATCTATTTGCAGTTTCTGAAAATTATCCCGCTCTTTTATCCAACAATAATTTTCTAGAATTGCAGAAAAGAGTTTCTCAAATGGAAGATAAAATTGCAGACAGGAGAGAGTTCTTTAATGATAGTGTAAATCTTTACAATGTTGGAATTCAGGAATTTCCTAATTTTATATTAGCCAAAATGATTGGTTATAGAGCGCAAGGTTTATTTGAAGTTACACTCAATGAAAAAAAGTATGACGGGATTCAATTTTAATACTTTTTTTGGTCATGAAAACCAGATTAACAATCTAGGAGACCAAGTTCTAATCTATGGTTTTGCAGGTATTATTTTTAGTATTGTTGCGCTGTTATTTATTTCAATAGTGATTAGAAAACTGGGACTTAAAAGTTTCAATAGCTATTTTATTAATCCGCTTATGTTATCTTTAGGATTAACATTACTTGTGGCTATTTTGCCAACAATTGTTTTTTATGTTGTGGCTTCAGATATTTCTGGTGTAAAAATTATGTACAGTTGGATCACCATTTTTATTGGAATGTTGTTTTTTGTTGGTTTTAATCTCGAAACAATCAAAAAATGTTTGAATGAATTTGGAAAAGTTATAGAACAAGAGGAGTTTAGAAATCGAAGAAGATAATGATAATAAAGTTAAAAAGGCTTCCAGATTTGGAAGCCTTTTTAAGTTAAGTTATTTTTTAATTAATGTTTGGTTAAATGACCCGTCAACGGTATAAATTTTAGCTAGATAAGTTCCCGGAATTAAACCGCTTGTATCAATGCTTTCAGAGTTTCCAGAATTAACTACAAGGTTTCCAGAAATATTGTAAATAAGTACTTTTTGTACTTTCTGTTCTGGATCTGATAAGTATAATGTGTTGGAAACAGGATTAGGATATAAAATTATTTTTGCTGATTCTATAGATGTAGTTTCGGCAACTGTAGCCATTTTCAAAGTCGTTCCGCTGTAAACTGTGCTGATATAGAATAAATTAGCAACAGAGCCTTTTGTTATAGTATGAGAACCGGCAGCAATTGAAGCCGTTACGATACCTGCCGATGCTGTATAGGAAACATTGTCGACTTTGATCGTTCCAGTAAAGCTTGAATCGAAAACCAAAGTTAAAGTTGATGCACTAGTTGTTGTATACGTTATTGATGTACTAGATTCTATCTTTAAACGCTCTGTCAATGTTAATCCGTTATAGGTCACAGATCCAGGAGTTGAATTCATGTTTCCTGTAATAGAGTAGAATGTGCTTGTTTTTCCAGAAGTTGTAAAGTTATGAAGTTCAGATCCGCCAGTTGAGCCTGTTGTAACTGTTATTGTTCCTGATGCCGTTACAGGTGTTCCTGCAGTGCCTGATGTTGTTACAGAATAAGATACATTTGCTGTTGGAGTTCCAGTAATAGTTATGGTTTTTGCTGTTGTATTTTTTACAAAAGATAGTCCAGAAGCTGGTAGCCCAGTTACAGATGCATCTGTAGCGTTTCCGCCCCAAGTAAATACAATTGAAGCAATAGCAGTTCCAGAAGAAACCGTTTGGCTATTGTTGCCAGATGAAGTTAATGTTTGTGTTCCAGCTGCAGTTACTGTTACAGTTCCAGAACCAGTGGCTGGGGAACCACTAGTTCCAGAAGTTGCAATGGAATACGAAACTGTTGCAGTTGGCGTACCCGTAATAGTTATAGTTTTAGCTGTAGAATTTTTTACAAAAGATAATCCAGAAGCAGGCAATCCTGTTACTGTTGCATCAGTTGCATCTCCACCCCACGTAAATACGATTGAAGAGATTGCCGTACCACTTGCAACTGTTTGATTGTTATTTGATGCAGAAGTCAAAGTTAAGGTCTGTGTTCCAGCAGGTGGATTTCCTTCTCCTTGTACAGCAACTAAAGTTCCAGTATAATTTGTAAGAGCTGTTTTTAATGCTGTAATAACCAAAGAAGAAGTGTCATCTGTGGCATTGTTAAATGTCCATTTTAAATCTCCTCCAGAAACACGTCCAGCATATTGAGTCGTTTTTGTTTTCGCCGCAGCCGGAGTATCGATTACTAGATTTTTTATGTACAAATTAGCATCTGTATCGAAGTTGTTGTAAACATTAGCGCCAGATTTAGATTTTACAGTACTGCTCACCGTTTCTCCTCTTGTTGTTGCTACGTAAGCATCGAAATCTGTTGTAGAGCTTATTTTTCCTGAAATATTATACAAAGGATTTGGATCGTTGTAAGCTACAAAACGCATGTTGTTTGTTCCGTTAGAAGCGTCAAAAGTATTGTTGAAAGCTTTAATGCTTCCTCCTGCTTCACCAGAGAATGTTCCCATTGTTCCAGCATTATTCACTTGGTTTGCTTCATCCCAAATATCAGAACCTTGAAGTGAAGTTAGCATTGGGTGCTTACTATTTCTAAAATAATTTCCTTCAACAAAAAGTGAAGATCCTAAAGTTGATCCTGCTCCATATTTAGAAACACCATCATAATAGTTGTTATAAATATGTGCTGAATAATAACGCACACGAGGATGGCGTGAATCGGAGTGGTCAAACCAGTTGTGGTGATACGTGATATAAAGTCCAGAAGTTGTTCCTTCGCTTAAACCTAAAAGACTTGCTTTTCCATTATCCCAAAAGTGGTTGTAAGATAATGTGATATAAGTTGAAGTTTTATTGTCAAGTGCACCATCACCTTTTATTTGGTCAGCATCACTACCAGCATTTCCGTAGAATAGATCACAGTTATGAACCCAAACGTGGTCATTGTCCTGCTGCATTCCTACGTTATCGCCTGCAGTACTATTGCAGTTCATAAATCCAAGATTGCTTACTTCGATGTTTGAAGCCGACTTCAGTCGAACTCCCCATCCATTTGCTACAGCATCGTCTCCAATACCTTCAATGGTAACATAACTCGAAGCATTGTTTGCGTTTTCAATAACAACATCGCCACCTTCCATAACCGTCATATCAGTGATATTTCCGATTAAACGAATAATAAACGGACGTGTATCTTTTCCTTTCTTGATAGCGTAAAGAATATTCTGTAACCCAATACAAGGGTTTGCACTTGCACCGGTAATATTCATTGAAATGGTGTTTTTAGTATTTTGTGTAATGTACAGAATTACCGCATTGTCTTTAGGAGTTCCGTCTGCTTTGTATCCTCCTGGAACACGCCCGCCATCAAAAGCAAATCCGTTTCTGTCGTGTGCAGTTACAGTTAGATTTCCTGTTGTGGCTCCAGTTCCTTCTGTGCCATTTACAACAGGTTTTACTTTTACAGTGTAAGTTCCGGCTTTAAGTCCCAGAATGTCAGCGCGGAAATAAGAACCATAGCTTCTAATAAGCTGGTCGTCTATCTTTTGGTCTGTAAATCCGTTGCCTGTGTAATACACATTGTAGGTCTGAGCACCACTGACTGGTTGCCATTTTACAAAAGCAGTTTCCAACCAGCCAGAAGCTTCATTAATTTGGATGGTTTGGGCCCATAATTGAACTGTCATGAGAAAGACAGCCACGAAAAGTAGTTTTTTTTTCATAAGGTTTGTTTAAGATAGTTAATAAAATAAGTAAGTGGTTATTACTTTCGATTTCAAGTGATTTAATTGTAATCGATTACACAAAATTATATATTAATTTTTAATAGTATAATTTTTTGGGTAAAAAAAAGAGGATACTTGAATTTTTGAACTATTAAAATATTAAAAATGTAATAAATTGCATTAATTGTAATTTATTACACATTGGCTATTGAGTACGGAAAGCCGTATTTTTCTCGCTTTTAGTAATTTTAAACCTTAAACAAAATGAATTGAGATAATCTGTAATTTTTTTTTATTACATAAATTACATTCTAATTTTTTGTAAGAAATGGATTCTTTTTGTGTTTTAAATAAGAGATTATTCTTAGAAGATTTAATTAGAATCTTGAATTGGTGTTGAAAATTTAAGGCTATAGAAATAAAAAAAAAGCCCTTTTGAGTAAAATCAAAAGGGCTTCAGTTTTATATTTTTTAACTTATTAGTCTTTACTAGAAAGTTTCGATAAAAGTCTTAAGAATTCGATATACAACCAAACCAATGTGATCATTAATCCCATTGCTCCGTACCATTCCATAAATTTTGGCATTTTTTCTCTTGCACCTTTTTCAATTAAATCAAAATCTAAGAAAAGGTTAAGTGCCGCAATAATGATAACAAAAACACTGATACCAATACTCATCATAGAATTTCCATAATGAACAGGTGTCCAGCTTGTAAACATTGATACAACCCAAGAAATTAAATAATAAGTCGCAATTGCTAATGTTGCAGCAACCACAACAGATTTGAATTGTTCTGTAACTTTTACGATTCTAAATTTGTACAAACCAAGGCAAACCAAGAAAGTAACAAGAGTTGCACCAACTGCATTGATTACGATTCCTGGAAATTTTAATTCAAATATCGCAGAAATACCACCAATGAACAATCCTTCGAATAAAGCATATCCTGGCGCTAGGTAAGGAGATAGCTGTGGTTTGAATGAAGAAACTAAAACTAAAATAAAACCAATAATTGCACCTCCAATTGTAGGTAACATCGGATTCATTCCATTAAAAGCCATCCACCATGTCACCATAGCAGCTCCGCATAAAATTAGAAATAAGATTGCTGTTTTGTTAATTGTTCCAGACACCGTCATTTCTTGATTGTAATCAATAATCTGAGCTTGGTGTACTTCTGTTCTTGATTCAGTATTAGACGAAAAACGCTTACTGTTTAAAAATGGATTTTTTGAATTAAAGTTCATATTGTAATACATTTAATTGAATTCAAATATATGGAGATTTTTTGATGTGCACTTGCATAGGAGAATTTTTTAACATGAATTTCTGTTCTTATTTAAGACATAAAAAAAATCCATTAAAACTAATTTAATGGATTTTCGAATATTTTAATTTAAAGAAATTATCTTATTTCAATAAGTCTAAAACTAACGATGGGAATAAACCTAAGGCAATATTTAAAACAATTGACACTACAGCTGTAGCATAAATAAGGAATGGTCTTCCTGTTCTTTCTTGATTAGGTTCTTTAGAATACATTGCAATGATCAGTTTGAAATAATATCCAACACTAATAATAGAGTTGATTACGGCAACGATTACTAAACCAATGTATCCTGCTTGAATTGTTTGATTGAATAAGAATAATTTAGCAAAGAATCCAGAGAAAATAGGAATTCCAGCCATTGATAATAATGAAGCCGTTAAAACTGCAGCCAATAGCGGATTTGTTTTTCCTAAACCGTGGAAGTTTGTAATGTCTTCATTATCTTGATCTCTGCATACATATAAAATCACACTGAAAGCTGCGATTCCTGCTAATGCATAAGCAGCAGTATAGTATAATAAAACTCCAGCTGATGCAGAAACAGTTAACAAGGTCATTAACATGAAACCTGCGTGAGAGATTCCAGAGAAAGCAAGCATACGTTTTACGTTTACTTGTCTCAACGCCATGATATTACCAACAGACATTGAAGCAATAGAAATAATAACCACTATAACTTCAAAAGTATGCAATAGATCTTGATTTTCTAATGAAGAAATGAAGTTCATACTAGCAATCAGTTTAAATAAAGTTGCGATTGCTACTACTTTTGCCAATGTACTCATTAAAGCTGTTGTTAAAGCAGGAGAACCTTCATAAACGTCTGGAGCCCAGAAATGGAAAGGAACAGCAGCTACTTTAAATAACATTCCAACAACCATTAAAATCATTCCGATTGGAAACCAGATTGGTAACTCTGCAGACAAAGCACTTTCGTGAATTTCGCTGATATCAAAGCTTCCCATAGCGCCGTAGATCAAGCAGATTCCAAATAATATAATTCCTGATGCGAAAGATCCCATTAAGAAATACTTCATACCGGCTTCGTTACTCTTGATATTTAAACGGTCACTTGCAGCAAGTACATATAATGCAATAGATAAGATTTCAATTCCTAAAAAGAACATCGCTAAGTTTCCAAAAGAAACCATTGCTACAGCTCCAGCTAATAAGAATACTTTAATTGCAACGAAATCTGAAATTTTCGTTGGGTGATTTTGGTAAAAATTGTGACTTAACGCTACAAGGAAAATCGTCAAAACGATAAACAATGATGAAAAAGCTGTAGAAAACTTACTCACTGCTATCATATTGTTGTAATAACTTTGTTCTGTTCCAAATTCACAGTAATTAAGTGCCAATACACCTATTAAACCCAAAATGGTAATAGGAATTATGGCCTTTCTTAAATTAAGAATTTCAAACAATAGGCAGAAAATACCCAATCCTGTTATAGCTATTAATGTATTCATTTTTATCTTTTTGATTTAGGATTTCAATTTTTAAGTGGAATCCTAATTTATTTTTTGTTTAAAATATTAGTTCTTATTGATAACTTGTAAAATAGTTTCCAAGCTTGGTGTAATCAAATCTGTGATTGGTTTTGGATAGAAACCAAAGAATAATAAAACTGCAATGATTACCGCAAATGAAACTCCTTCGTTAAGCGTAACATCTGCAAAAGTTTTAGAATTAGTTTCACCTAACATTACATGTTGGAACATTCTTAACATATAGTAAGCTCCTAAAATGATAGTTGTTCCGCCAAGAATAGCAAACCAAATATTGATTTGAGATAAACTGTACAATACTGTAAACTCTCCAACAAAGTTAAATGTGCTAGGTAATGCAACAGAAGCCAATACTAAGATTAAAAACATTGACGTGAATTTTGGAGACTGAGTACGGATTCCGCCCATTTCTCCAATTTCTCTAGTTTCATATCTTCTGAAAATTACTTCAGCAGCAAAGAATAATCCCACTACAACAAAACCGTGAGCGATCATTTGCATAACTGAACCTCTTAAACCATCAAGAGTTAAAGTGTAAGATCCAGCAGCGATTAAACCAACGTGAGCAAGAGAAGAATAAGCCAATAATTTTTTCAAATCTTTTTGTCTCAAAGCAACTATAGATCCGTAGATAACTCCTGCAATTCCTAAAGCAATAAAAATAGTCATGTATTCTTTTGCCGCTAAAGGCGCAATTGGCAATTGCCAACGAAGTACGCTGTATAATCCCATTTTAAGCATGATACCAGATAAAAGCATTGTTCCAACTGTTGGTGCTTTTTGGTATACATTTGCTTGCCAAGTATGGAAAGGAATAATTGGAATTTTGATAGCATAAGCTAAGAAGAAAGCCAAGAAAATCCAGAATTGCTCGCAAGCAGATAAGTTTACTTTATATAAATCTTCGATTAAGAAAGAACCTGCTTTTTGGTATAAATAGATAAAAGCAGTTAACATGAATAACGAACCAGCAAGTGTGTAAATAAAGAATTTAACCACTGCTTTTCTACGCTCTTCAGCATCGCCATTACCCCAGATCAAAGCAATAAAGTAGATTGGAATAAGTGCTAACTCCCAGAAGATATAATATAAAAGACCATCAGCTGCTAAGAAAGTCCCGACCATAGCAAATGCCATAAACAAGATTAGAGCATAAAAGCCTTTTGCATTTTTATATTCATTTCCGAAAGAAGAAAATATGATTATCGGAGTTAAAGCTGCAGTTAGTAAAACCATTGCAAGTCCAAGTCCATCACCATTTAAAGCGAAAGAAATTTTTGGCTGATTAATCCAGCTGTTGATTACGCTAATATTTTCACCAGCGTTATAATTATTCAATAATACAATTGAACATCCTAAAGCGGCTAAACTAAAAAGTAAAGCAACTTTTGAAGCTAGTTTGTCACCAGAAAAGTAAGTGGCAAATGCACCAATTAAAAGTATAATTAATATAGTAGAAACGTTCATAGTGATAATATTATTGAGCTAAAAATATATAGGAAACAATTGCACAAAGTCCTAAAACAAATACAAATAGATATAATCCTATACTTCCGGTTTGTAATTTTTTTCCTTGGAAAGCAATTTCGCTTGCTATTTTACCTAATCCAAAAACAGCGGCAGATAATACAGTTTCAACGTGATCTCTAAAGAATTTAGATAAAACATTAATTGGCTTCACAAATACTGCATCGTAGATTTCGTCTACATAATATTTGTCATATAAAAGTCTGCTTAAACCAGTAATGTTTTCATCAGATTCTGGAACATTATCTTGTTTAAAGTATTTTACGTAAGCAATTAAAATTCCAAGTAATCCGCCTAAAACAGCTACACCCATTAAAGTGTATTCTGTTGCACCTAAATGGTGTTCTTCACCTGCCACTTTTGTAAAAAGAGGAGCAAGGTACCCATTTAACCAGCTGCTTCCAGGTAAACTGATCAATCCGCCAAAAGTTGCTAAAATAGCTAAGATGATAAGCGGAATAGTAATTAATGAACCACTTTCGTGTAAGTGATGTTTTTGTTCTTCAGTTCCTCTAAATTCTTTGAAGAAAGTCAAGAACATTAAACGGAACATATAGAAAGCTGTCATGATTGAAGCAACCGATCCAACAACGTATAATGGAATACTGTGGTGGAAAGCTGTCAATAAAATTTCGTCTTTAGAAAAGAATCCTGAGAAAAATGGAACTCCTGAAATTGCCAATGAAGAAATCAACATAGTCCAGAATGTAATTGGCATTGCTTTACGCAAACCTCCCATGTTACGCATATCTTGTTCTCCGTGTAATCCGTGAATTACAGATCCAGATCCTAAGAATAAACAAGCTTTAAAGAAAGCATGAGTAATTACGTGGAAAACCGCTACTTCATAAGCTCCAAAACCTAATGCTAAGAACATTAAACCTAATTGTGAAACTGTAGAGTAAGCCAATACTTTTTTGATATCGTTTTGAACCAATCCGATTGTAGCCGCAACTAATGAAGTGATAGCTCCAATAACCGCAATTACAGTTTGAACATCTGTTGCAAGGTCAAAAACAAAATTTAATCTTGTTACCATAAAAATACCAGCAGTAACCATGGTAGCTGCGTGGATTAATGCAGAAACTGGAGTTGGTCCAGCCATCGCATCAGGCAACCAAGTGTATAACGGAATTTGAGCAGATTTACCACAAGCTCCAATAAACAAGCATAAAGCTGCTAGAGAAAGTAATGGTAAATTTAAATTTGTAGCTCCAGCAATTGCCGTTTTTAAAGTTGCATAATCTAATGTAGAGAACATTGAACCAATGATGAACATTCCGATTAAAAGACCTAAATCTCCAATTCTGTTCATAATGAACGCTTTTTTTGCAGCATCATTGTAATCTTGGTTTTTATGCCAGAATCCAATTAATAGGTAAGAACAAAGTCCAACACCTTCCCATCCAATGAAAAGAACTAATAAGTTGCTTCCAATTACAAGTGTAATCATGAAGAATACGAATAGATTTAAATATGCAAAAAATTTGTGCATATTCTCATCATCGTGCATGTAACTGATAGAGTATAAGTGAATCAAAGATCCAATTCCAGTTACAAAAAGTAACCAAAGAACAGATAATTGATCTAATAAAAATCCAAGATTGATTTTTAAGTTGCTAATTTGAATCCAATCAAATAAAGTAACTTGAATTCCTTTTCCAGTTGAAGTTATTTGATTAAAAAGTAAAAGAGAAACTACAAAAGAAATTGCTACGGCAATAGTTCCGATTGCACCAGAAACTGTTTTGCCTAAGCTTTTTCCAAAAAAGACATTTACTAGAAAACCTAGTAAAGGAGTTAAAACTAAAATTAAAGCTAAATTGGTATCCATTTCTGATTATCCTTTTAAATTTTTTAAATTATCGATACTGATTGATCCGATATTTCTAAAGATAGAAACTAAAATGGCCAATCCTACCGCAACTTCGGCTGCAGCAACCGCCATCGAGAAGAACACAAAAACTTGTCCTTGCGCATCTTGATGATAAGTTGAAAAAGCAACAAATAAAAGGTTTACCGCATTCAACATAATTTCGATAGACATGAAAACGATAATAGCATTTCGTCTGTACAATACACCAAAAATACCAATACAGAAAAGCACAACACTTAAAAAAATGTAGTTTTCAATACCTATTTGATTTAATATATTACCCATTATTTATTTAATTTTTCTTTTTTAGACAATAGAACTGCTCCAATCATAGCAACCAAAAGTAGGATCGAAGCAAATTCGAACGGAACCATATATTCGTTCAATAATATTTTACCTAAAACTTTAATTGATTGGAAATCTTCTCCAGTAGAATCGTATTCACCAACAATTGGTTTCGAGTTAATAAAGATTGTAATCAAAACAATCAATATTAAACAGAAAGAAACAATAGCACCTAAACGTGTAATTCTAGGGCGGTGAACTTCTCGCTGTTCGTTCAGGTTCATCAACATGATGGTAAACAGGAACAGAATCATAATAGCTCCAGAGTAGACTATTATATGTACAACAGCTAAGAACTGAGAATTTAATAGTAAATAATGACCAGCGATTGAAAAGAAACATATTACCAAGTAGATGGCACTATGAATCGGGTTTCTGCTGAAAATAGTCAAGAACGCAGTAATAACGGTAATGAACGCTAAAAAGCAAAAGATAACTTGAACAGTTGTTGCGTGTGCAAAATCAGGAATATGTATCATTTAGTTAGCGTTTTTAAGTTGAGCGTTTTTCAAAGCCATTTCTAAAGGCATTACTAATTTATCTTTCCCAAAAATGAAATCTTCTCTATTGTAATTAGCAGGAACTAATACTTTAGATTCAGTTAAGTAAATAGCGTCTTTTGGACAAGCTTCTTCACATAAACCACAGAAAATACAACGAAGCATATTGATTTCGTAGATTTCTGCATATTTCTCTTCTCTATACAAGTGTTTTTCATCAGGTTTGCGTTCTGCAGCTTTCATAGTGATCGCTTCTGCAGGGCATGATAAAGCACATAATCCGCAAGCTGTACAGTTTTCACGGCCTTGTTCATCGCGTTTCAGCATGTGCTGGCCACGGTAAACAGGACTCATTTCACGAACTTGCTCTGGGTAATGAATGGTAACTTTTTTTCTGAAAAGGTGTTTTACTGTAATAACCAAACCTTTTACAATCGCCACAAGATACAATCGCTCAACAAAAGACATGTCTTTATTTGACACCACCTTTTTTCTACCCGATAATGATATAGTTTCTATTGACATTTTTACTATTATAGTTTATGATTTATAATTTGACATCGATCAAATTCAAAATCTATTTTGTTTTTATTTGAAGCTAATTACAGTTCTTAGAACCCTAAAGCGGCTAAGATTTCGTGTCTTAAAATAACAACACCTGTAATCATGATATTAATAATCGAAAGCGGAATTAAAATTCTCCAACCTAAGTTCATTAATTGGTCATATCTAAATCTTGGAATTGTCCAACGTACCCACATATAGAAGAAAATGAAGAAACATATTTTTATAAATAATGCTCCAATTCCTAATAAGTTTGCTGTATTTACACCTATATTTTCTACCATCCATTGCATTCCTGGGTAGTTGTATCCACCAAAGAATAATACAGAAATAATAGTAGAAGAGATAAACATACTTGCATATTCAGCAAATAAATAGAATCCCATTTTCATAGATGAATATTCGGTGTGGTAACCTCCAATTAATTCGTTTTCACATTCTGCTAAATCGAAAGGAGTTCTGTTTGTTTCTGCAAATGAGCAGATTAAGAAAATTAAGAATGATAATGGCTGATAAAAAACATTCCAATTCATTCCTTGCTGTTGTAATGAAATTTCTTTTAAACTCATTGTTCCAGTCATCATCAATAAAGCAATTATTGATAATCCCATTGCAACCTCGTAAGAAACCATTTGAGAAGCGGCACGAATTGCTCCCATCAAAGAGAACTTGTTGTTAGATGCCCATCCACCAATCATGATACCGTAAACTCCAACAGAAAGAACTCCGAAAATGTACAATAAGGCAATGTTTACATCTGTAGCTTGAAGAATAATGTCTCTTCCGAAAAGATGCAAACGATCTCCCCACGGAATTACAGCACTAGTCATTAAAGCAGTACTCATTGCAATTGCAGGTCCAACTACGAATAAAAATCTATTTGGTGTGTTTGGGAAAAACTCTTCCTTAGAGAACAATTTCATACCATCTGCAAGTGGTTGTAATAAACCTCCCCATCCAGCACGGTTGGGTCCAACACGATCTTGCAAGAAAGCAGCAACTTTACGTTCTGCCCAAGTAGAATACATCGCCATGATCATTGTTACCGCAAAAACGACAACAATAACAACACTTTTTTCTATAATAAATGCACTTTCCATTTCTTACTATTTTTGATCTTTATCAGTTAATGGAATTGCAGCCATACTAATCTTTTTACGGTCAATATCTCTACCTAAAAGAATATTCTTTTCTGTATCGATTGTAACTTTCTCTAATTTTTGAGTGTAGTTGTTTTGGTTGATAACAGAATCTTTTTCAAATTCTCTTGGACCTTCAATTACCCAGTCATTCACATCTTTGTGATCAAAACGACAGCTGTTGCAAATGAATTCTTCCACTTCATGGTACTCGTCTTTACGACCAGTTACACGCTGAATTTCTCCACCAAACATCCAAACTGTAGTTTTTCCGCAACATCCTGGCGTAGTACATTCTCTGTGTGCGTTATAAGGTTTATTAAACCAAACTCTTGATTTAAAACGGAAAGTTTTATCTGTTAAAGCTCCAACTGGACAAACATCAATCATGTTTCCAGAGAACTCATTGTCGATCGCTTTAGAAATTCCAGTTGAAATATTAGCGTGGTCACCACGATCCAATACTCCGTGAACTCTGTTGTCTGTCAATTGATCTGCAACTTGCACACATCTTTGGCATAAAATACAACGGTTCATGTGAAGTTGAATATTTGGACCAATATCTTCTGGTTCAAATGTTCTTTTCTCTTCAATGTAACGTGATTTCGGATTTCCGTGCTCAAAACTTAAATTCTGTAAATCACATTCACCAGCTTGATCACAAATAGGGCAATCTAATGGGTGATTGATTAATAAAAATTCTGTTACAGATTTACGGGCTTCAGTTACTCTTGCAGACGATTTACTGTTAACTTCCATACCATCCATACATCCTGTTACACAAGATGCCATTAATTTTGGCATTGGTCGTGGGTCAGCTTCACTTCCTTTAGAAACTTCAACTAAACAACAACGACATTTACCGCCGCTGCCTTTTAATTTTGAGTAATAGCACATGGCTGGCGGTACTAAATCCCCTCCAATCATACGTGCAGCCTGCAGGATCGTTGTTCCTGGTTCTACGTCTATACTTTGACCGTCTATGGTTACTTTCATCTCTTTGTTTGTTTTTTTAGTTTCAGGTTTAAAGTTTCAAGTTGTTGGACTTGAAACTAAAAAAACTTGAAACTTGAAACTATTTTAAACTTTTTTGTTGAAAGTCGGAATATTGAAAAGAATTGCTGTCCTTTTTAACATTATGAACTTTATAACTTTCTGCTTTTTATTTTTATACGATTACTTTACCGCCAACTAAATGCTTAACTTGTGAGAAAGGCTCGGCAACAAAGTGATCTCTGTTTTTAATTTTTTCTGGGAAACGAACGTGATATTCAAATTCATCTCTAAAGTGACGAATCGCTGCAGCTACTGGCCAAGAAGCAGCGTCACCAAGAGGACAAATTGTGTTTCCTTCAATTTTACTCTGAATGCTCCACAATAATTCGATATCTTCTTCACGGCCTTGACCGTTTTCGATTCTCCATAAGATTTTTTCTAACCATCCAGTTCCTTCACGGCATGGAGTACATTGTCCGCAAGACTCATGGTGGTAGAAACGAGCAAAGTTCCAAGTGTTTCTAACGACACAAGCAGTATCGTTATAAACAATAAATCCTCCAGAACCTAACATAGATCCAGTAGCAAAACCACCATCACTTAAAGATTCGTAAGTCATTAAACGATCTTCGCCATTTGCTGTTTTGAAAATCAATTCAGCTGGTAAAATTGGCACAGAAGAACCTCCAGGTACAAATGCTTTCAAAGGTCTACTTGAAGACATTCCTCCTAGATATTCATCAGAATTCATGAATTCGTCCACACTTAAACCTAATTCAATTTCGTAAACACCAGGATTTTTAATGTGCCCTGAAGCAGAAATTAATTTAGTTCCAGTAGAGCGTCCAATTCCAATTTTAGCATAATCATCACCAGAATTGTTTACAATCCATGGCACCGTCGCAATAGTTTCAACATTGTTCACTACGGTTGGGTTTGCCCAAAGACCAGAAACTGCTGGGAAAGGCGGTTTAATACGAGGGTTTCCTCTTTTACCTTCCAATGATTCAATTAATGCTGTTTCTTCTCCACATATATATGCTCCAGCTCCACAGTGTACATGAAGTTCAAGATCATAACCTGATCCTAATATATTTTTTCCTAACCATCCGGCAGCTTTTGCTTCGGCGATTGCTCTTTCTAAGATTTTGAAAACCCACATATATTCTCCACGAATGTAGATATACGATAGGTTAGCGCCCAAAGCATAGCTTGAAGTAATCATTCCTTCGATCAATAAGTGAGGAATATATTCCATCAAAAATCTATCTTTGAATGTTCCAGGCTCAGATTCGTCGGCATTACAAACTAAGTGTCTTGGTTTTCCTGATTTTTTATCAATAAAGCTCCATTTCATTCCCGCAGGGAAACCTGCTCCACCACGTCCACGTAATCCTGATTTTTTTACTTCTTCAGTAACTTCATCTGGAGTAAGTGTTTTTAAAGCTTTTTCTACAGAAGCATAACCACCATTTTGGCGATACACTTCGTAGGTTTTAATTCCAAGAATATTGATTTTATCTAATAATATTTTTTGTGACATCTTATTTATCGTGTAATATTATTTTATCATCTCTACAATCAGCAATGATCTGATCGATTTTTTCTTCTGTCAGTTTTTCTTTGTAGAAATCTCCCAATTGCATCATTGGAGCATATCCGCAAGCACCTAAACATTCTACACCGGCAATGGTAAACATTCCGTCTGGAGTTGTTTCGCCCATTTTAATGCCAAGTTTTTCAGAAGTATAATCCATTAAATCCTCGGCACCTCTTAAACAGCAGCAAGAAGTCTGGCAGAACTCAAACATATACTTACCAATTGGCTTTTGGTTGAACATCGTATAGAAAGTAACCACTTCATAAACCTCAATTGGTTTTATCTGAAGAATCTCGGCAACTTTATCTTGCAATTCAATACTAAGCCAGTTGTTGTGTGCATCCTGAACCTCGTGCAAAACAGGCAATAAAGCCGATTTTTGTTTGCCCTCAGGATAATGACTGATCAATTCATTGATACGAGCGATCAATGCCTCAGTCATGTTTATTTCTTGTTTGTAATGTTTACGTTCCATTTTTATTTTAGATTTTAGATTTTAGATTTTAGATTTTTTCAAATCTTTATCTACAATCCTTATTCTTCAATCTTTGTTTTAAGTTTTAGATTCTTCAATCTGAATTTTACAATTCTTAATTATAATTTTAAATCTAAATTCTAAAATCTGCATTTTCATTCAGCAATCTAAAATCTACAATTTAAAATTTACAATCTGTTAGGCGTCTAATTCTCCTGCAATTACGTTCAAACTTGATAAGATGATAATTGCATCAGAAAGCATAGCACCTTTAATCATTTCAGGGAATGCTTGATAATAAATAAAGCATGGTCTTCTGAAATGTAATCTATATGGAGTTCTGCTTCCGTCTGTTACTAAATAAAAACCAAGTTCTCCATTTCCTCCTTCTACTGGGTGGTAAATTTCTGCAACTGGTACAGGAACTTCTCCCATTACGATCTTAAAGTGATAAATTAAAGATTCCATAGAAGTGTAAACGTCTTCTTTTGGAGGAAGGTAGTAATCTGGAACTTCGGCATGATATTCGTTCCCTGGAGGCATTTTTTCTAACGCCTGACGAATAATACTTAAACTTTCCCAAACTTCAGCATTACGAACACAGAAACGATCGTACGTATCTCCTGATTTTCCAACAGGTACAATAAAATCGAAATCTTCGTAAGAGGAGTAAGGTTGTGCTACACGTACGTCATAATCAACTCCAGCAGCACGTAAGTTTGGACCTGTAAATCCGTAAGCCATTGCTTTTTCAGCAGTGATACCACCTACGTTTACAGTTCTATCAAGGAAAATTCTATTTCTCTCGAATAAGTTTTGGAATTCTTGCCAAACTGGTGGAAATTCTTCAAGGAATTTGTCTAGTTTTTTGAAAACTTCTGGAGACCAGTCTCTTTCAAAGCCACCAATTCTTCCCATATTTGTAGTCAAACGAGCTCCACAAATTTCTTCGTAGATTTCGTAGATTTTTTCTCTAAATTGAAAAACGTATAAGAAACCAGTATACGCACCAGTATCAACACCCAAAATACCATTACAGATAATGTGGTCTGTAATACGAGCCAGCTCCATAACGATAACTCTTAAGTACTGTGCTCTTTTAGGAACTTCAATGCCTAATAGTTTTTCTACAGTCATCCACCATCCCATATTATTGATAGGAGATGAACAGTAGTTCATACGGTCTGTAAGAGGTGTAATTTGATAAAAAGGACGATTTTCGGCAATTTTTTCGAATGCTCTGTGGATGTAGCCAATAGTTGGCTCAGCCTCAAGAATTTTTTCACCATCCATCAACAAAATATTTTGGAAAATACCGTGTGTAGCAGGGTGAGTCGGACCTAAATTCAGTACAGAAAGTTCACTTCCGTCTTCGTTTAGTCTCTCCTTAATTATTTTAGCATATCGATGCTCTGGTGGTAATAATAGTTCTGACATTTTATAATGTTGAATTATTTTTTAGCAATTTGTTGTTGTTCTTCCGAAGAATCGGTCATCCTTATCTGTTCTTCCGCTGTCTTCCAATGGGAATTCTTTTCTCATTGGGTGAGACTGCATTTCATCCATATTTAAAATACGTTTCAATTGAGGATGTCCTATAAAGTCAATTCCGTAGAAATCGAAAGTTTCTCTTTCCATCCAGTTAGAAGACAAGAAAATGTTTGAAACCGATTTAATTTCTGGTTTGTCGCCGTTTAAGAAAACTTTTATTTTCAATCTTTTGTTTTCGTACCAGTTGTGTAAATGATAAACAACTGCAAACTGACGTTCTGTTTCGTTATCTGGATAATGAATGCCGCATAAATCTGTTAAGAAATGAAAACGTAATTCAGGATCATTTTTAAGGAATAGAATTAGGGGCGTAATTTTATCAGCCGAAGCTTCTAAAGAAAAAATATCTCTTTCTTGCTGAAAATTGAAAACATCGTTATTAAATGTTTCAGTAAGTTTATCTTGGATCAGGGTATTTTCTAAAGCCATCTTATGAGATATTATATGAAGCTAATAATTCTTGGTATTCAGGTGAGCTTCTTCGTCTCACAGATTCGCTTTTTACCAGGTCTTGAAGTCTCATAACTCCATCAACAATTTGTTCTGGTCTTGGCGGACATCCTGGCACATAAACATCAACAGGAATTACTTTGTCAATTCCTTGAAGAACAGAGTAAGTGTCAAATACTCCTCCTGACGAAGCGCATGCTCCAACAGCAATAACCCAGCGAGGTTCTGCCATTTGTTCGTATACTTGTCTTAAAATTGGAGCCATTTTTTTAGAAATAGTTCCCATAACTAATAACATATCGGCTTGTCTTGGCGAGAAACTCACACGCTCAGAACCAAATCGAGCTAAGTCATAGTGAGATGCCATTGTTGCCATGAATTCGATACCACAGCATGAAGTCGCGAAAGGAAGCGGCCATAATGAGTTAGCTCTTGCTAAACCAACAACATCACTAAGTTTTGTAGCGAAGAAACCTTCACCAGTAACTCCTTCTGGCGGCGCAACCATATTTACTTTTGAATCGCTCATTTTATTTTAGATTTCTGATTTTAGATTTTAGATTTTTGAAATCGTAAAAGGTAAAATCAATTTTTTAAATCAGTACTTTAAATTTGAATTCAAATTTTAAATCTCAATATTAGATAAATCTAAAATCTCAGATCTAAAATCTAAAATTATTATTCCCACTCTAATGCTTTCTTCTTGATGATGTAAAAGAAACCGACTAAAAGCAAAGACATGAAAACTAACATTTTTAGCATTCCTTCAATTCCTAAGTCTTTAAAGTTTACTGCCCAAGGATAAAGGAAAATAACCTCTACGTCGAATAATACGAACAAAATGGCAACTAAGAAGTATTTTACAGAAAATGGAATACGGGCGTTACCAACAGATTCGATACCACACTCGAAGTTTTTATCTTTAACTTCAGAGGTTCTTCTTGGTCCTAATTTTCCAGAAATAATGATTGTTCCTACCACAAAACCAACAGCTAGAATAAACTGCATTAAAATAGGAATGTAACTGTATTGATCAGATTGCATAAACTTCGATTTTTTACTTAAAAAATGAGCCACAAAGATAACTTGGAACTCTGTAAAACACAAGCTAAAAAAGGATTTAAGTAGGGTAGTAAACCGCGTTTATGTCTAATTTTTATTCATTATAAATAACATTGCGTTATTTTAATATTTTTTTAAGAAATGGGTAAAAAAAAACGTCCCGATACTTCGGGACGTCTTCTGAGACCATTCAGAGGCAAAAAAAATAAATTGCTATATTTTTCTTAGATTACTGCTACTTTAGCAGCAACTTTCCCTTTTCTTCCTTCTTCTTCTTCATAGCTTACACGGTCACCTTCGCGTAATTCTTCCGCGTTAATTCCTGAAGCGTGAACGAAGATGTCTTTTCCTGTTTCTTCGTCTGTAATGAATCCATAACCTTTAGATTCATTGAAAAATTTTACTGTACCTGTACGCATTTGTAATGTAATAATAATTTATAATAAAACAAATGTAATATTTAAAATCATACAAAAGACATATACGTGTTAATTTTTTGTAAAAATTATTGATTTACAGTGTTTTTACGCGGTTTATTGCGTCAAATTGTTTATAAAATACCATAATTTGCGAATCATTAATTGTAGGAATATAAAAACATTACGTTTGTAGGAATATGATAATTCACAAAAAATAGCATTTAAGATTTTTCTTAGTATTTCGTTAAATTAAAAAAGCCGCTGAAATTTCAGCGGCTTTTTGTTTTTTTATGAATAATTTACTTCAAATTAAGCAATATCTACTTTAATTCGAAGTTCTTTTAATTGTGCGTCGTCAATTGCAGCAGGAGCATCAATCATTACATCGCGTCCTGAATTGTTTTTAGGGAAAGCGATGAAATCTCTAATTGTTTCCTGACCTCCCAGAATTGCCACAAGTCTGTCAAGACCAAAAGCAAGTCCTCCGTGAGGTGGTGCTCCAAATTGGAAAGCATCCATTAAGAAGCCGAATTGTGCTTTTGCTTCTTCTTCAGTAAATCCTAAATATTTAAACATTAATTGTTGTGTCGCTTTATCGTGAATACGAATAGATCCACCTCCAATTTCATTTCCGTTTAAAACCATATCATAAGCATTTGCACGAACTTTTCCAGGTTCTGTTTCTAGTAAAGCCATATCTTCTGGTTTTGGAGAAGTAAATGGATGGTGCATTGCATGGTAACGACCGCTTTCTTCGTCTAACTCTAATAATGGGAAATCTACCACCCATAATGGAGCAAATTCTTCAGGATTACGTAAGCCTAAACGAGTTGCTAATTCCATACGTAAAGCAGAAAGCTGAGCACGTGTTTTGTTTGCTGGACCAGAAAGAACAAAAATCATATCTCCAGGATTTGCTTCTGTTGCTTTTGCCCAGTTTGTCAAATCGTCTTGATCGTAGAATTTATCTACAGATGATTTGTAAGTTCCGTCTTCGTTACATTTTACATAAACCATTCCTGATGCTCCAACCTGCGGACGTTTAACCCAGTCAATTAACCCGTCGATTTCTTTACGAGTATAATTTCCTGCTCCAGGAACAGCAATTCCGACAACTAATTCTGCGGCATTAAATACAGGGAATTCTTTGTGTTGTGCAAATTCGTTTAATTCTCCAAACTTCATTCCGAAACGGATGTCCGGTTTGTCATTTCCGTATGTTTTCATGGCGTAGTCGTAAGTAATTCTTGGGAATTTATCTACTTCAATGCCTTTAATTTCTTTTAATAAATGTCTTGTCAATCCTTCGAAAATATTCAAGATATCTTCTTGCTCTACAAATGCCATTTCGCAGTCAATCTGAGTAAACTCTGGCTGACGGTCTGCACGTAAATCTTCGTCACGGAAACATTTCACAATTTGGAAATATTTATCCATTCCACCTACCATCAATAATTGTTTGAAAGTTTGCGGAGATTGCGGTAAAGCATAAAACTGACCTTCGTTCATACGGCTTGGCACAACAAAATCTCTCGCTCCTTCTGGAGTCGATTTGATTAAATATGGAGTCTCCACTTCGCAGAAATCCAAATCAGATAAATATTTACGAACTTCCATTGCCACTTTGTGACGGAATAATAAACTATTTTTTACTGGATTTCTTCTAATGTCCAAGTAACGGTATTTCATTCTGATATCTTCTCCACCGTCAGTTTCATCTTCAATTGTAAAAGGAGGAGTAAGTGCAGTATTTAAAATCGTTAATTCTGAAACTAAAATTTCAATTTCACCAGTTGGGATGTTTTTGTTTTTAGCTTCACGTTCAATAACAGTTCCTTTTACCTGAATTACAAATTCACGTCCAAGTGTTTTTGCCAATTCAAAAACAGTTTTATTAGTACGACTTTCGTCAAAAATAAGTTGTGTAATTCCGTAGCGGTCACGTAAATCGACCCAATTCATAAATCCTTTATCGCGTGATTTTT
The DNA here is from genome assembly GCF_023656565.1 of Flavobacterium tyrosinilyticum. Classification (GTDB taxonomy): domain Bacteria; phylum Bacteroidota; class Bacteroidia; order Flavobacteriales; family Flavobacteriaceae; genus Flavobacterium; species Flavobacterium tyrosinilyticum. The sequence continues at coordinate 924,243 of NZ_JAMOKG010000001.1, read as the reverse complement.
GAACCCAGCCTGCAAGTGTAACTTCGGTATTAATATTTGAAGCGTTTAATTCGCCACAATTATGACTTCTATACATAATCAAAATTTTAGATTGCAAAAGTAAATACAAAATTCAAGATAATATAGTAAAGTGATAAGTTGATGCAGAATAATTTTAAATATTTTGTTAATTCCAAAAACGGAAAGCTTTAATTTCTTTAGTTTTGATTATCTAAAAACTAATTGAAACACCTATGAAAAAACTTTTTGTTGCAGGTTTAGTAATTTTGAATGCTTTAAACATTGTCGCTCAAGGCACAAATACTATCAAGTTTACGGCTACAATTGCCAATAGAAATAGTGATACTTTAATAATTAAAGGAAGAGATAATTTTGAGAAAGTAATCCCGATTGATAAAAAAGGAGTTTTTGCAACCACTTTTGATGCTCCTCAAGGATTTTATGTGTTGTATGATGGGAAGGAATCTTCTAATTTGTATTTAAAGCCAAATTCTGAAGTCAATTTAACACTAAACGCGCAAGAATTTGATGAAACGATTGTGTATAAAGGTAAAGGAGTGGAGGAAAGTAACTTTTTAGCACAACAGGCTTTAAATGATGAAAACTTTACTAAAGAGGCTTTTACTAAAGAACCGAATGAATTTACTGCTTTACTAGATAGCAAATTGAAATCGGATACAGAAAAAATAGAGAAGAGTGATTTTCCGGCAGAGTTTAAAACTGCCTTAAAGCGCAGTTTTGAAAGTTTCCACCAATATGTTGCGCAAGATTATGAAAGGGTTTTAAAATCAAATAAATTTATAGGGAAAGCTTCTCCGAGTTTTGATTATGAAAATTATAAAGGAGGAAAAACCAAACTTTCTGATTTTAAAGGGAAATATGTTTACATTGATTTATGGGCAATTTGGTGCGCACCTTGTAGAGCTGAGATTCCGTATTTAAAAAAGCTTGAAGAAAAGTATCATGGAAAAAATATCGAGTTTGTGAGTATCTCTATTGATAAATTGAAAGACAGCGACAAATGGAGAAAATTTGTTTCCGATAAAAGTCTTGGCGGTACACAGCTTTTAGCTGATAAAGATTGGGAATCTGAGTTTATTGTTAATTATAATGTAACTGGAATTCCAAGATTTATTCTGTTAGATCCAAGTGGTAATATTGTAAAATATGACGCTGCAAGACCTTCAGATCCAGAATTGGATAAACAGCTTACAGCATTATTGAACTAATTTATTTACGAAATTTACAACGTTATCGTAAAGTTCAAATATTTCTAAAATACCAGTAAAACCAGTGCTTGAGCGCTGATTTTTTTATTTTATCTATTTTTCCAATGTTAAGTTTTTAATCAATGTTACCAAATTGTTAAGCAAAAGTTTTTTTAATGTAAACAATTGATTATATTTGATAAAGATTTCTTAACATTAAATACCTAAAGATATGAAAAAGAGTGTAATTTTAGCTGCAATATTGTTCTCTGGAATTGTAGTTGCACAAGAAGGAAAGCCTGAATTAGAAGCTGCTGGAAACAAGGTAAAAGCAACGTATTACTATGAAAATGGTAAAGTGCAGCAAGAAGGCTTTTTTAAAGACGGTAAATTAGACGGTGTTTGGGTATCTTATGACGAAAATGGAAACAAAAAAACCGTTGGAGAATACGCAGACGGAGTTAAAACTGGCAAATGGATTTACTTTAATGAAGACAGCTTGAAAGAAGTTGCCTATGTTGACAACAAAGTAAGTTCGGTTAAAAATTTACAGAAAAATGCTTTAGCAAACAGAAATTAATCACATAATTTCAGTCCAATTATAAAAAAACCGTCCCATTAGAAAGGGGACGGTTTTTTTATGCTTTTACTTTTTTAGATTTCTTGTTTCTTCCAAACCAAATTATAAATCCAGTGATAGGAAGTATTGCAGCAATTAAACTCACGGTAAAAGCTATAATTTTTCCTGGAAGATCTAAAACTTGTCCCGTGTGTATTCCGTAATTCATTTCTACCACTTGTAATCCTAAAGTTTTTTTATCAAATGTCTGGCTTTGAATCAATTTTCCGCTTGACGGATGAAAATAATAATTGCTCTGCTGGTCGTAACGTAAGGTATGCGGATAGGCACCTGTACTCACAATATCGCCTTTTTGTTGCGGAATCATTACAAAGAACATTTCTGCTTTTGGCTGTAATTTTAAGGTTTGGATAAATGCTTTGTCAATTGCGTTAACTGAATTTACTTTGAAAGTGGTTGTGTCAATTACAGGCAATTTGGTTTCGGTTTCTTTGTCTCCACCAAAATTGAAAGATTTATAAATTCCGTCGCCAACCCATTCGTACGTAAAAGTAAGTCCGGTTATGGCTAGAATTAAAGCTATTATAGAGATATAAAAACCGGTGGTATTATGCCAATCGTAATTGACACGACGCCATTTTGCAGACCATTTGATGGTGAAACTTCTTTTAATATCGCTTTTTCGTTTTGGCCACCATTGTATAATTCCCGAAATTAATAATAGAATAAAAATAATGGTTGCGCCACCAATAATATGTTTTCCAATGTAATCGGGCAGGAGCAGATACAAATGAATGTATTCTACAATAATAAAGAAATCGGTTTTTGGATTTTCTGTTTTTAAATATTTACCTGTATAGGGATTAAAATAAAGATACAAATTTTCAGTATCCGAATAGGTATAAACAATTGCCGATCTGTTTTTTCCGTAATAAGCAACCATGCTGGTTTTGTTTGCCGGAACAACTTCCTGTGCTTTTTTCTGTAATTGAGATGGTAATAGAAAAGGTTTATTTTGAAGTTCAACCAAACGCCATTCTTTTCTTGTGATGTCTTTTATCTCGTCGTGAAAACAAAAAATGCAGCCCGTAATACAAACTATAAAAACAATAAGCCCAGAAATTAATCCGAGCCATTTGTGTATAAAACGTATTTTGGTTTTGAATCCCATATTTTGATTAAAAGCGTAAAAGTATACTCAAAATCTATATAGGGCAAATATTTCGAAAGTATTTTGTTTGTAAGGGTAAAGTGTTGGTAAAAGAAAAATCTCGCAAAGTCGCGAAGTCGTAGAGAATATTAGAAAAAGTCTTTGCGATTTGGCGTTTTGCGAGATTAAAAAACTTTGTGTCTTCGCGCCTTTGTGGCAAAAATCATTTAAGAAACTGCTTTTTTAGGCTTTAAATTATAAGCGGTGTATAATGAAATTCCAGCTAGGAAAATCCAGAAAACGTCAATAAAGAAAATCTGAAATTTGTTTTCCATAAATGAAGTCCAGAACCAATTTCCAGAAACGATTCCGTTGGTAATTGGAATTAAGAATCCTAAAATACTTCCTGAAATCAGACAGAATTTGTTGGTAAAAGCATCATTCTTTTTAATAATAAAGAAAATAGTCAGCAATAGCCAGCCTCCAAAATAAAGTGCGTACAAATTGGACTGACTTAACGGATAGAAAATTTTACTTCCTATAAAAGCCAGTGCTGTAATTGGATACATGCTCAAGCAGATGGCCAAATAAATGCGAACAACAGCATTATTGAAACGTCTTTTCTTTTCTGGCATATTGTTTTTTTGTCGGGCAACAAGCCAAATCATAACTCCAGAAATAATGACAAAACAGGTTATAATTCCTAAAAGGAAACTTACAATTTTTAAAGCATATCCGCCATAATCGCCAAAATGTATTCTATACAAAACATTTTTTACAACATCCAAATAACTGGTTTGTGCAATTGGGTCTTTTTTTGCAATTTCTTTTCCGTCGGCAACTCTATAAACTACTTTTCCAATTCCAGTAAACTTTTTATGGCTTAAAAGTTCGCCTTCTACCAAAACATGCATATTAGCATCTCCATAATTTTGGATAAAAACACGGGTAATTTCAAAATCGGCCCAATTCTTTTTGGTTTTGGCAACCAGCTCATTAATATTAAATGGATTAGCCAGTTTTTTATTTTCAAATTTATAATCGGGATCTGTATATTCCAGTTCCTTGTATAGTTTATCTTGGTCTCCTTTGTATAAAGCCATTACGGCTGGTGCTACAATTAAAAGTTTAATCATAAAAAATGCACCTGTAACTGCATATACAAATTGAAATGGCAAACCAATCATTCCTAAAGCTGTATGAGCATCTGTCCAAAGTGTTTTTAATTTTTCTTTCGGACGGAACATGTAAAAATTAGAAACAATTTTATTCCAATGCAACAAAACGCCTGTTATGATTGCGAATAAAAAAAACAAAGCTGTAAATCCAGATAAATAGTATCCTACAGGATATGGAATTTGTGCCAGAAAGTGCAGACGGTATAAAAGCTCCCCTAATGAATACGATTCTTCATAAGTATAGCTTTTGTAATTTTTGTTGTCTAAATAAAAAAACTCTCCTGCTTGCTGTTTTTTTGGAGCCAAAGTGTCTTTGGTTCCTTCCATATAAACCGCAACTCGATTTTCTACTGAAGGTTTAGAAATAGTGATATTTCTTCCGTGCAAAACATATTTTTTGTCCAGATGCTGCAGTGCGTTATTGTAATCTAATTGAATTTCTCTTGTGATTGCTGTAGATTCACTTCTTTCCCAATTGATGATTTCATCTCTAAAAAAAGAAAAAGATCCAGCGAAGAAAATTACAAAAAGAACTACACTGATAACGATTCCGCTGACAGTATGCGTGTGAAAATAGATATTGTAATGACGGTTATTCATAAATATTATTGTGCCGTATTATAGGTTTGACCCCAATAGATAAAAAGACAAAAAAGTAAAGAAAGCAAGATGTAAACTCCCCATACTTTCCAACCACTTTTGGCTAAAAATGCGATGATCATTAAAGCGACCCATAGAATAAAACCGCTAAAAGCCATTGTGATTAATACATTGGCACGGTTAAACCAAGAAGCTAAAGCCAAATGAAAAGTAACAGAAACAAAGTATCCTCCTAAAATTGCAGCAGTAATTTTGGAAAAGCGTGGCCAAAAAGAGGGATTTAGATATTTTGAATTTGCTGGCATAATTTGATAATGATTACTGGTAGTAGAATTCTGTTAGTGCAATAAAAACCAGTAATGCCAAAAGTAACTTACTGTTTATTTTTTTTAATGGTGTAAGGATAATGATTAAACTTCCAACTGTCATGAGCTGAATAAAAAACATCAAAGTGCCACAGCCTAATGATTGTGTAAAAAGCCACATCATGTAAGCAGATAACAAAAGCATTAAGCCAATGATTTTAGTTTGCTTTGGATTTTTCTGCATCCATTTTTCAAAACCCAAATCATAAGACAATACAGCTCTTTTTGAAGTATAATAAAGAGTGTAAAAAGCTAAAAAAACGATAACGCTGGCAGTTGTAATCATAATCTTTAAAATTTAAAAAACACCTTTCTTTTATGAGAAAGGTGTTTTTGCTGTTTTTTATTAGAATCTGTATGAGAAGTTCGCTGCTACAGTTCTCATGTTTCTTGGATGAATTGTTGACCAACCATCATATGTATCAACATTAGCAAGATTGTCTAATTTTAATGTCAATGTATATTTTTCTGTTCCGTAGAAAATAGAAGAATTTAAAACAGTATAAGAAGGGATTGTAAATTGACCAACACCGTTTCTGTTCATGATTAAGTTTTTGTCGGCGTAGTTTCCTCCAAATCCTAAACCAAAACCTTTTAAATCTCCTTCAGGGAATTTATAACTTGCCCAAAGATTTGCTAAGTTTCTTGGTCCTGAACTTTCTGGTCTACGTCCTACAAAAGAAGGATCTCCAGCGTTTAAGACAGCATCAACATAGCTGTAACCCGCTACGATGTTTAAACCATCAATAGGATTTGCAACAAATTCTGCTTCAAAACCTTTATTTCTTTGTGCTCCATCTTGATAAGGTGTTTGAGATGTAGCTGTATAAACTACATAAACTTGGTCTTTTACCTGAATGTCATAGTAGCTAAATGTCGCGTAAAGTTTATCTTTAAACACGTTTAATTTTGTACCAATTTCAAATTGGTTAGCGTGTTCTGGTTTGAAAGTTCTTGGGCGAGTAGTTCCGTCACCTAAAATTTCTGTTACTGGAGCAGAATTAGCAAAACCATCCATATAGTTTGCAAAAAGCGAAACTTTATCTATAATTGGCTGATAAACGATACCAAATTTAGGAGAAAATGCAGTTTGATTAAAATCATCAGCATTTGTTGATACATCACCAGCAGTTACAAAACGGTCAACACGTAAACTTGCCATTGCTGATAAAGCAGGTGTAAAATTGATTACATCTGAGAAATAGGCGCTGTAAACTTCTTGTTTTGTTTTGTTCATGCTAATTCCCGCACTTGCAATAAGAGCATCAGTTCCAGCTTTAGTTAAGTTTCCATTATCTCCATTAGTGATGTATTTAGTAGGATCTGTGATGTTATAAAGATATTGATTCACAGTGGCAACATCTAGATTACCAATATAGATATTACCATTTCTTACGTAATTAGAGCTATTGTCAACCATGCCTCTGTTGAAGTAGTCTAAACCAACAACAAGACGGTTTCTTAGACTTCCTATTTTAAAGTCTCCAATAAAGTTTTGTTGAATATCTGTTGTTAGAGTTGTTGAATTTTGATAATTCATAGAACGTCCTAAAACAATTCCTTCGCTTATTTCAGCTGGAGCGTATTGTGTTCCTTCGTATAAATAGCTATAGTATCCATTAGATGAAGAAGAACCTCTTGAAACTACAGTTTGTGAAGTCCATTGGTCATTGAATTTGTACATCATTTGACCTTGTAAATTGTATGAAGGAGTTTCGATTGCCAATTCATTACTAGTGTAAGAACGTTTGTTATCATAACCTAATTCATCCATATTGTGAACTCTCAACGGAGCTGCTCTATCTAAAAATAACATAGTAGCGTTTGTCTGTTTGTTGTTCATGAATTCTGTATTAATGAAAAACGAAAGTTTGTCATTTACTTGGTAAGATAATGATGGAGCAAAAAAGAACGATTTTTTAAATCCAGCATCTTGGAAACTGTTTTCTGTATGATAAGCAGTATTTACGCGGAAATTAATTCTGTGTTCCTCGTCCACAGGAGTATTAACATCTGCCGTTACTCTGTTTAAACCGTTGCTTCCAGCAGTGTAGCTAACTTCTCCTCCAAAACGATCATAAGGTTTTTTTGTAGTTAAGTTAATTAAACCTCCGTAAGAGATTAAACTGCTTCCGAATAAAGTACCAGAAGGACCTTTAATTACTTCAATTTTATCTATGTTAGCAGGATCTAAACCTCCGTTTGTTAATCCTGGTAATCCATTAGTCATTGTTGGCTGTACAGCAAATCCTCTTAAAGAGAAGTAACCTGCACCATCACCTCCACGACCTGTAGAAGCCCAAAGAGGTGTTAATCCTGGAGCATTTTTAAGCGCATCATCAAGATTGGTAACTACTTGTTCTTTTAATAACTCAGCAGTAATTGTAGTATAAACTTGTGGGTTTTCAAGATTTTTAAGAGGTAATCTTGATACTTGTTGTGTTTCTTTGCGAGCTAGCGGATTTTTTCTGTTTCCGTTTACAACAATTTCATTTAATTCTTGAGAGTTTTCACTAATTCTAAAATCCTCAATAATTGAATCGCCACCATTAAGGCTAACGCTTTTTTCTTTAGAAGAATAACCAATTCCAGAAACTTTTATCACATAGTTGCCTGGTTTAATATTTTTAATTTCATAGAAACCGTTGGCGTCTGTGTTAGTTCCTATTTTTGTTCCTTTCAATGTGACAGATACATTATCTGCAGCTTGATTATTTGTTAAGCTAATTTGACCTTTAATAGTTGCTTTTTCCTGAGCCAAAGCAGATACGCTGGTCATTAAAGCAAAACAAAAACTCAAAAAAGAAACTGTAAATTTTAATTTCATTTTTATTTAGAATTAATTTTGATAGTGCAAATTTAATTGTTGGACTGCAACTAAACAAGTTATTCTTATTTATTCTAAATTAAATATTTTTTAAAGGGTAAAATTTACATTTTTTTAAAAAATTAACATCTTAAGCTAAAATTAAGCCAATTTTAAGCAAAAAAACCTGCTCAAATTAATGAACAGGTTTTTATTATTGTCAAAAATTACTTTAAAAATTACAGCTCTAAAGCACGTTTAGCGTCGCCATTCATCAATAATTCTACTGGGTTTTCTAAAGCCTCTTTTACAGCAACTAAGAAACCAACAGACTCACGTCCGTCGATGATTCTGTGATCGTAAGAAAGAGCAACGTACATCATTGGGTGAATTTCAACTTTTCCGTTTACAGCAATCGGACGCTCGATGATGTTGTGCATTCCTAAGATTCCTGATTGTGGAGGGTTGATGATTGGAGTAGATAACATACTTCCAAAAACTCCACCATTAGTAATTGTAAAAGTTCCTCCAGTCATATCGTCAACTGTAATTTGACCGTCACGAGCTCTTAAAGCTAATCTTTTGATTTCAGCTTCAATTCCACGGAAAGTCAATAATTCAGCATTACGAACAACAGGAACCATTAATCCTTTTGGTCCAGAAACTGCGATTGAGATGTCAGCAAAATCATAAGCGATTTTGTAATCACCATCCATCATTGAGTTAACATCTGGATATAATTCTAAAGCTCTTGTAACTGCTTTTGTAAAGAATGACATAAAACCTAAACCAAGACCACCATGTTTAGCTTTGAAAGCATCTTTGTATTCGTTACGAATTTGGTTGATTGGTGTCATGTTTACTTCGTTGAAAGTAGTAAGCATAGCAGTTTCATTTTTAGCTGAAACTAATCTTTCTGCTACTTTACGACGTAACATAGATAATTTTGTACGCTCAGTTCCACGGCTTCCTCCTGTTGGAGTTCCCATAGATGGTACTGCATTTACAGCATCATCTTTAGTAATTCTTCCGCCTTTACCAGTTCCAGAAACTGTTGCTGGAGCAATATTTTTTTCGTCTAATATTTTTCTCGCTGCAGGAGATGGAGTTCCAGCTGCATAACTTGTTGCTGCCGGAGCCGCTTTCGGAGCCTCAGCTTTTGGTGCTTCTGCCTTTGGAGCTTCCGCTTTTGGTGCCTCAGCTTTAGGAGCTTCCGCCGCTGGAGCTGCACCACCTGCTGGTTTAGCAGCATCTGTATCAATTAAACAAACTACAGCACCTACAGCTACTGTATCACCTTCTTCAGCTTTTAGTGTAATTACACCGCTCATTTCAGCAGGTAATTCAAGAGTAGCTTTATCTGAATCAACTTCAGCAATCGCCTGATCTTTTTCTACATAATCTCCGTCTTTTACTAACCAAGTTGCAATTTCAACTTCTTTTATTGATTCCCCTGGTGATGGGACTTTCATTTCTAAAATCATCTTATTTCTTTGTTTAAGGTTTTTATGGCTTCATTCCTGATAGTTATCGGGGCTGAAACTTGAAACATTTTTTTATTATCTGAATAAATTTTTATCGAATACCATTCTAATTGCATCTGCATGACGACGTTTTGCACGTGTGTAACTTCCAGATGCTGGAGCAGAATATGCTTTTAATGAAGCCAATCTCCATTTTACAAGATCAAAGTTCATTAACATAAAGCTGTAAGCTCCCATGTTTTTAGGCTCTTCTTGCGCCCAAACATAATCGTCAGCATTTGGATATTGTGCAATAATTTCTTTGATTTGATCTACAGGGAAAGGGAATAATTGTTCGATACGAACCACTGCAACATCATTCCTTCCGTTGTTTTCTCTTTCTGCTACGATATCATAGTAGAATTTACCTGTAACAAAAACTAAAGTTTTTACACCTTTTTTGTCTACTGTATTGTCATCAATTGTTTCTTGGAAACTTCCGTTTGCAATTTCTTCAACTGTAGATACACATCTTGGATCACGCAATAAACTTTTTGGAGAGAAAACTACCAATGGTTTACGGAAATTCGTTTTCATTTGTCTTCTTAACAAGTGGAAGAAGTTAGCTGGCGTTGTACAATCGGCAACATACATGTTGTGTCTTGCGCAAAGCTGTAAGTAACGCTCCATTCTTGCAGAAGAGTGTTCTGCACCTTGTCCTTCATATCCGTGAGGCAATAATAAAACAATACCGTTTTGGTTGTTCCATTTGTCTTCACCACAAGAAATGTATTGGTCAATCATGATTTGAGCACCGTTAGAGAAATCTCCAAATTGTGCTTCCCAGATTGTTAAGGCTTTCGGGTTTGCTAATGCATATCCATAATCAAAACCTAAAACACCATATTCTGATAAAAGTGAATTGAATACACCAAAGTTTCCTTTTTTGTTTTCAATAGCGTTTAATAAGATTACCTCTTCTTCAGAATCTTCTACTTTTACAACAGCATGACGGTGAGAGAATGTACCACGTTCAACATCTTGACCAGAAATACGAACGTCAAATCCTTCTGTTAAAAGCGAACCGTAAGCTAGTGCTTCTGCAGTTCCCCAATCGATGGTATTGTTATCGTAACCAGCTTTTCTGTCTGTAACAATTTTACTTATTTTGTTGATAAACTTTTTGTCTTCTGGTAAAGTTGAGATTGTCTTAATGATAGAATCTAATCCTTCTTTAGCAAAAGTAGTGTCAACTTTTTGAAGCATTTGAGTATCTGTTACTTGAACAAATCCGTCCCATTCGTTTTTCATGAATGGAGTAATGATTGTCAAATCTTTTTTACGTGAAGCTTCTAAGTTTTCTTCTAAAGCAGATTTGTATTGTTTTTCTAAAGCATTAACATAAGATGCATCGATTACACCGTCAGAAAGTAATTTATCTGCGTAGATGTCTCTTGGGTTTTTATGTTTAGCAATGATTTTATATAAAACAGGTTGTGTGAAACGAGGTTCGTCACCTTCATTATGTCCGTATTTTCTATATCCTAATAAGTCAATAAATACGTCACGTCCAAATTGCATTCTGTAGTCTAATGCAAAAGATACAGCGTGTACAACAGCCTCTGCATCATCAGCATTTACGTGTAATACTGGAGAAAGAGTCACTTTGGCAACGTCTGTACAATAAGTAGAAGAACGAGCGTCTAAGTAGTTTGTTGTAAATCCAACTTGGTTGTTGATTACAATGTGGATTGTTCCTCCAGTTTTGTAACCATCAAGTTGAGCCATTTGAATGATTTCATATAAAATACCTTGACCTGCAATTGCAGCATCTCCGTGTACTGCGATTGGCAATACTTTAGAGAAATCGTCAGCATAGTATTTATCTTGTTTAGCTCTTGTGATACCTTCAATTACAGCTCCAACAGTTTCTAGGTGAGAAGGGTTTGGCGCTAAATTGATGTTGATGCTTTTTCCTGATCTTGTTTTTTTGTCGGCAGTAAGACCTAAGTGGTATTTTACGTCACCGTCAAAATATTCTTGATCGTAATCTTTACCGTCAAACTCACCAAAGATATCTTGAGTAGATTTTCCGAAGATGTTTGCCAAAACGTTCAAACGACCACGGTGAGCCATTCCCATTACGAATTGTTCAACACCTTTTTCGGCAGCTTGCTCGATCAAAGCATCTAAAGCTGGGATGATAGATTCTCCACCTTCTAATGAGAAACGTTTTTGTCCAACATATTTAGTATGAAGGAAGTTTTCAAAAGAAACAGCTTCGTTTAATTTATTTAAGATTGTTTTCTTTTCTTCTATAGAGAAATTTGGCTGATTAACATTTACAGCCAATTTGTCCTGAATCCATTTTACAACGCCAGGATTTCTAATATACATATATTCAATACCGATATGCTGGCAGTAAATAGCTTTAAGACGATTTACGATATCTTGTAAAGAAGAAGGCACCATGCCGATCGTTTGAGCAGCATCAAAAATAGTTGAAAGATCGGCTGTTGTTAATCCGAAGTTTTCAATATCCAAAGTTGGAGATGAAGTTCTACGGTCACGAACAGGATTTGTTTTCGTGAATAAATGCCCACGCGTACGGTATCCGTCAATTAATTTTAGTACATTGAATTCTTTTTGCAGTTTTTCTGAAACCAAACTACAGTCTGCGTTGTCGCTAGTCACGTACTCAACGATCGTTTGCACTGGATTTTCGTCGTTATAAGTTGTTTGTCCAAAGTCAAAACCTTGAAAAAAACTTCTCCAGCTAGGCTCAACGCTGTCTGGGTTAACTAAATATTGATCGTATAATTGTGCAAAAAACTCGGTATGCGCTGCGTTTAAAAATGAAAACCTATCCATAATATGAGTGAATATACTTTTTTGTTATATAGAAAGGCAAAAGTACAACAATCACATTTATTTAAATCTTTTTTTTACGTACTTTTACGTAAAAATTTGTTAAAATAAACGTTAACTATGAATAAAATTCAATTTTCAATCGATTGCAAATATTTTTTTGTGATTTTGGCCGTCTTATTTTCAAGTTATAGTATTGCACAACAAAAATATGTCATTGACAACAGCAGTAACCATTTTTGGGAAAAAGTTCAATTTGGGGCTGGTTTAGGTCTTGGGTTTGGCTCAGGATACACTAATGTCTCTGTAATGCCAAGCGCCATTTACAATATCAACGAAATTGTTGCCGTTGGAGTTGGATTGCAGTTTGGCTATTTATATCAAAAGAATTATTACGAATCATTTGTTTACGGCGGAAGTTTTATAACGCTTGTAAACCCGATTCCGCAACTTCAATTATCTGCAGAATTGGAACAAGTTAAGGTCGATACCGACTACGATGAAAATTATTATCATCCCGGTTTTTCCGATTCTTATTGGAATACCGCATTATATCTAGGAGCAGGTTATAGAACAGGAAACGTGACAATTGGAGCTCGTTACGATGTTTTATATGATCCTAATAAAAGTCTTTACGGCTCTGGATTTATGCCTTTTGTGAGGGTGTATTTTTAAGTTGCTAAGGTTCTGAGTCGCTAAGATTCTAAGTTTTATTTGCAAAATCTTTAAAATGAACCAAGCTTTATATTCTGATATAACTTTAAAATATTTAAAACAAAATCATCCCGAATTTTTAGAAAGTATTGATTTTAAAGAAGATCAAACTTTTGATTGTTTTATTAAAAGTATCAAAGGGAGCAGATTTTTGTGGATAGCGACTTACGATTTAGAAATAACCATTGGTTTTGAAAATCATAATAAAGAATCTGATTGGCATTTTCACATTGGAGCTTCACGAGGAAATAATCTAAATGAGGAGCTGCAAGAATTGACTAAACAACTGAATAAAATTTTAAATAAAGAACAGGTTTTTATTTTGGAAGATGATAAATATATTCCATTAGATAAAAATGAAGAGATAGCTGTGAAAGAAGATGAAAAGTTGTATGTATGAGATGAGGTTTAAGTATTCAAAAACCTTAGAATCTTATTATCTCAGAACCTCAGAACCTCATAACCTTATTTATAATAATTTCGAAACCATACCTTCTGCCATTCTCTTTTTAAAATCAAAAAAGCAACTTGTTCGGCAAGAATAACTAAATCAGAACCGTCGAGTTGTTTGATTTCGTTTTCAGGAACATCAATGATGTAGAGTAGATTTAAGTATTCAGCAAATTTGTACTGAATCATTCGGTAGACTTTTTCGTGAAGCTGAATCTTTAATTCGTCTGGCGAAATGCTTAACGGAAAATCGATTCCTTCATTGGCCAGATTGAAGTCTTTATTAATCTGCTCAATAAGGTTTAAATATAAAGTCTCTGCCTGCGCTTGCTCTAATAATGATTCGGTATTTACTGGTGCTACAAACATGTGATTTTAGATTTTAGATTGCTGATTGTAGATTTTTTTCTGAATACTAATTACTGAAAACTGAACACTAAACTTTACGCCCCATTAAGTTTTCTCCGAAAGTCCTCAAAACGTTTTTCTTTTCATCGCTGATTTCCATTTTTTCCAATGTTTCAAAAGCTTTAAAAGTATACATTTCAATTGCTTCCTGTGTTGCTTTTGATGCTCCAGATTCGTTAAAAATTGCTTTGGCAGTTTCTATTTTTTCTACGTTATCTTCTAGCTGAAGCGTAAATAATTGTTCTAATTCTGAAGCTTTTTCGTCAGAAGAAAATTCTAAGGCTTTTAGATATAAATACGTTTTTTTATTTTCTATAATATCTCCTCCAACTTGTTTTCCAAAAGTTTCAGGATCTCCAAAAGCATCTAAATAATCATCTTGAAGCTGGAAAGCCAATCCTAAATTCAATCCGAAATCATAAATTAAATCGGCTTCTTTTTCAGAAGTTTTAGATACAATTGCGCCCATTTTCATGGCAGCCGCAACCAAAACAGCTGTTTTGTATTCAATCATTTTAAGGTATTGCGGAATTGTAACATCTTTACGAGTTTCAAAATCTACATCCCACTGCTGTCCTTCGCAAACTTCAAGCGCTGTTTTGCTGAATAATTTGGCTAGATTTCTAAAAACAGTTGGTTCATATTGTTCAAAATATTGATAAGCCAAAATAAGCATGGCATCTCCAGAAAGAATCCCAGTGTTTAAATCCCATTTTTCATGCACCGTAACTTGTCCTCTTCTCAAAGGCGCGTCGTCCATAATGTCATCATGAACCAGCGAAAAGTTATGAAAAACTTCAACCGCCATTGCTGCCGGAAGTGCAATCGAATAATCAGTGTCAAAAACCTCTGCGGCCATTAAAGTTAAAACAGGACGGATGCGTTTTCCGCCAAGTCCTAAAATATATTCTATAGGCTCGTAAAGATTTTTAGGCTCTTTATGTATGTTTTGGCTTTGAAGATAATTGATGAAAAAATCTTGGTACTGACTTATATCGTGCATAATGAATTCTGATTTCGAGGCTCAAAGATACAATTCAAATATGAATTTCAATTATTGAAATGATTAAAAGCTTCTTAAAGAATTGGAAAGGGGGCTTAATTATTCTCATTTCTAAGATGTTAAAATTTTTTATAAAAAACTTGGAAACTTTTTTGGTATTTAGAGTTTCCTGTCTATATTTGCAGCACTATAATGGAAACTAAGAACACTGTAAAAGTTTCCATAAGAGTTTGAATGATTTATAAATTCAATTAAATCAAGTATTTATGAAAACAAAATGGACCTTAGATTCTAGTCAGTCAGATGTTTTATTAGAAATGAGAAGATCGAGAACTGCTTATATGGGTGGAAATACAAATAAATTTGATGGTTATGTAAACATAGAAGATAATGAGATTGAAGATGCTTCGGTTGAATTCTCTTTGGATATCAATAACAAAAATGAAAGTTTCCAATCTATAGATGCTTATTTACAGCTTCAAGACTTTTTTGAAGAAGATGAGCATCCAATTATTAGCTTTAAATCGACTTCATTTCAAAAAGTAAATCAGAATATCAATTTCTTCAAAGGAGATTTAACCATAAAAGATATTACAAGAGTAGTTGAATTGGATGCTGAATTTTTGGGAGAAAATATTTATAACGGAGAAAAGAAAGTAGCTTTTGAAATTAAAGGAAATATCAAACGAGAAGACTTTGGTTTAGATTTCAGCTCTTTTAATCATTCTTCTGGTGCCGCTTTGGGAAAAGATATCAAACTTATAGCAAATTTAGAATTTAGCATATAAATCTTACTAAAATAATAAATTAATGTAAAATTATTACAAAAATATCGGAAACTATTTTTTTGATTTTAGTTTCCAAAGTATATTTGTAAGGCAATTCGAGAATTTAAAATGAAAGAGAAGATTATAGCAAAAGCAAGTGAGTTATTTTTAAAGCTTGGTTTTAAGAGTGTTACAATGGATGATATTGCAGGCGAAATGTGTATTTCTAAAAAAACGATTTACAAATATTTCTGCAACAAAGAAGTTTTGATTGAGGAAAGCACATCATTGGTTCATGGGCAAGTACACGAAATCATGGATACTATTATAGCGAAGAAATATAATGCTATTCATGAGAATTTTGAGATTAGAGAAATGTTTCGTGATATGTTTAAAAACAACATTGATACTTCGCCAATCTATCAATTAAAAAAACACTATCCAGAGATTTATCAGAACATTTTGTCTTTTGAAATTGATCAATGCACGCAGCTTTTTAGAGAAAATATCGAAAAAGGAATTCGTGAAGGCCTTTATAGAAGTGATTTAAATGTAGAGGTATATGTTAAGTTTTATTACACTCTAGTTTTTCATATAAACGAAAATACGGTTTCTGAAAGTGAAGCGCAAAGAATAGAGTTGGAGGCCTTGGAGTACCATACTCGTGCAATGGCAACCGAAAAAGGAGTAGAGGAATTAGAAAAGCAATTAAAAAAAATAAATAATTAATTATCCAAATTGTCGTCATTTATTCTGGGAGAGTTGTAAAAGATGAAATGACGATGCCATCTCAAATTTTTAAAATAAATAGTAACTACTTATGAAAAGAATCTTTCTTATAGTTTTGTGTACACTAGGCATAACTGCTGGCGCACAAGTCAAAACCTTAACCTTGAAAGAGGCTGTTACATATGCACTTGAAAATAAAGCCGATGCTAAGAAGGCAAAACTTCAGGTCGAAAACAGCGAATATAAAATTCAAGAAATACGCTCGAGAGCATTACCGCAAATAACTGCAAATGGTAACTTAACCTATAATCCTATCATTCAAACAACAGTTATTGATGGTGCGGGGTTTGGACAGCCAGGAACTGCAATTCAGGCTGCTTTTGGCCAAAAATGGACATCTACAGCTGGAGTTTCTTTAACTCAGGCAATATTTGATCAGGCTGTTTTTACAGGTTTAAGAGCTGCACAGTCGACACGTGAATTTTATCAGATTAATAGTCAATTGACAGACGAACAAGTTATTGAAAGAGTTGCAAATAACTACTATTCTGTTTATGTACAGCGTGAAAGACTGATATTGTTAGACAGTAATTATGTAAATACTCAAAAGGTTCGTGATATTGTGCAAGGACAATTTGATAATGGTTTGGCTAAAAAAATAGATTTAGACCGTATTATTGTAAAAATGTCTAACATTGACACAGAGCGTCAGCAAGTTAAAAATCAAATTGAGCTGCAGGAAAATGCATTGAAATTCTACATGGGTATGCCTATCGAATCTCAATTTGTGATGCCTAAAGAAGAATTTGAAGTGGTTCCAACGTCTTTAACTGAAGAGCCAAATGTTGAAAACAGAACTGAATACCTGCTTTTAAAGAAACAAGAAGAGCTTTTAGTATTTAATAAAAAGGCAATTCAGGCAGAATATTATCCTACTCTTTCATTGACAGCTGGATATAACTATATAGGTCAAGGTCCAGAATTTCCTTGGTTTGCAAAACCATCATCTGGAGTATACTGGTCAGATTTCTCTGGAATCGGATTAAATTTGAGAGTGCCGATTTTTACAGGTTTTGGAACTCGTTCTAGAGTAAGACAAGCTGATGTTGAAATCAGATCTCTTCAAGAAGATATTAAGGACACTAAACTTTCTTTGGATTTAGATTATAGAAATGCAATGACGCAGATCAATAATAACCTTGTAACTATTGAAAACCAAAGAGAAAATATGCGTTTAGCACTTGATATTTTATCAAATACCAAAAACAATTACCTTCAAGGTTTAGCATCTTTAACCGATTTGTTAGACGCACAAAATGCATCGCTTGAAGCTCAAAATAACTTTACAAGAGCAGTTTTAAATTATAAAATTGCCGAAATATCTCTAATCAAATCGAAAGGCGAACTAAAATCTCTTACTAAATAACAAATTATTACAATGAAGAAAATAATTATAACAATCGTAATCATAGTCGTGGCTATTGTCGGGATTAACTACATTCTAAATAAGAACAAAACAGAAAACGAAGCGAAAACTGCAATTGTAGCAGAAAAAAATGCAGCCGTTTCTGTAAAAGTAGCTACAGTAAAAACAGAAGATGTTAACTTAGGGTTTACTGCAAACGGAAACTTTGCACCGATTCAGGAATTGACTTTTTCTGCTGAAAAATCTGGAAAAGTAATTAGTGTTTTAGTTAAAGAAGGTGACTACGTAAGAGTAGGACAAACTCTTTTAACAGTAAGGGGCGATGTTATCAATGTAAATGCGCAAGCGGCAGAAGCAGCATATCAAAATGCAAAATCTGATTATGCTAGATATGAAAATGCTTTCAAAACAGGTGGTGTTACAAAACAACAATTAGATCAAGCAAAATTGGCTTTGACTAATGCACAATCTAGCTATACTCAAGCTAAAATTAATGTTGGAGACACAAGAGTAAAAGCTCCTATTAATGGATACATCAATAAAAAATATATCGAACCAGGTTCTATTTTAGCTGGAATGCCTGCAACTGCTTTATTTGATATTGTAAATGTTTCTAAATTAAAATTGACTGTTACAGTAAACGAAACGCAAGTTGCTAGTTTAAAATTAGGACAGACTGTAGATATTACAGCAAGTGTTTATCCTGATAAATCTTTTAGCGGAAAAATTACTTTCATCGCTGCAAAAGCAGATGCATCTTTAAATTTCCCTGTTGAAATTGAAATTACAAACAATGCAAACAATGACCTAAAAGCGGGTATGTACGGAACTGCAAACTTTGGTGCTAAAAACCAAAAACAAAACTTGAAAGTTGTTCCTAGAAATGCTTTTGTTGGAAGTGTGAGCAGCAACGAAATCTTTGTTGTAGAAAACAATGTTGCTAAATTGAAAAAAGTTGTAGCTGGAAGAATTTTAGGAGATAAAGTTGAAATCATTAATGGTTTAAATGACGGAGAAGTAGTAATTGTTACAGGTCAGATCAACTTACAAGACGGAAATACAGTAGAAATTATTAAATAATTATACCGCTTTAAGCCTTAAGCCATAAACTTTAAGCCTTTAATAAAAGCCTAAAGCCTACAGCATATAGCCTAAAGCCAAAAATAAGATATATGAAATTAGCCGAAATATCCATAAAACGTCCGTCGTTGGTAATTGTATTGTTTACAATTCTGACTCTTGGTGGATTGTTCAGCTACAGCCAATTAGGCTACGAGCTGATCCCAAAATTCGAAACCAACGTTATTACGGTTTCAACTGTATATCCTGGAGCTTCTCCAAGTGAGGTTGAAAATACAGTGACAAAGAAAATTGAAGATGCGATTGCGTCTCTGGAAAATATCAAGAAAATTGATTCTAAATCTTATGAATCTCTTTCTGTAGTATCGATTACATTGACATCAAATGCAAACGTTGATATTTCGATGAACGATGCGCAGCGGAAAATTAATGCTATTTTAAGTGATCTTCCAGACGATGCAGATCCACCGTCATTAACTAAATTCTCTTTGAGTGATTTACCAATTATGACGCTTGGTGCGAATGGAAAAATGGACGAAGCAGCGTTTTACGATTTGATCGATAAAAAAATTGCTCCAGTTTTATCTCGTGTACAAGGGGTTGCTCAGGTAAACATTATTGGTGGTCAAGAGCGTGAGATTCAAGTAAACCTTGACGCAGTAAAAATGCAAGGTTACGGACTTTCAGTTCCTCAGGTGCAGCAGACTATCTTAACTTCGAATCTGGATTTCCCAACGGGTAACATTCAAACTCGTAACCAAAAAATATTAATTCGTTTAGCGGGTAAATATAAAAATGTTGATGAATTAAGAAATTTAGTAGTTTCTTCACAAGACGGAATTCAAGTTCGTTTAGGAGATATTGCTGATGTTCAGGATACACAAAAAATCGCGGAGAAAATTGCGCGTGTAGATCAAAAAAGTGCGATAGTACTTCAAATTGTAAAACAATCAGATGCAAATGCCGTTGCGGTAAGTGAGCAATTGATTAAGACAATTAAGACTTTAGAGAACGATTATAAATCGGCTCAATTGAAATTGGAAGTAGCAAAAGACAGTACAGTCTTTACTCTTGAAGCAGCAGATTCTGTTGTACACGATTTGTTAATTGCGGTTATTCTGGTAGCTTTCGTAATGTTGTTCTTCTTGCACAGTATTAGAAACTCATTGATCGTAATGGTTTCTATTCCAGCATCTTTGATTGCAACATTTATTGGAATTTATTTATTAGGCTATACGCTTAACTTAATGTCTTTACTTGGTTTATCTCTTGTTGTTGGTATTCTTGTGGATGACGCGATTGTGGTATTGGAGAATATTTATCGACACATGGAGATGGGTAAAAGCCGAATCCGTGCAGCTTATGACGGAACTGCCGAAATTGGTGCAACAGTAACTTCGATTACATTAGTAATTGTGGTAGTGTTCTTGCCAATTGCAATGAGTACAGGATTAGTATCGAACATTATTACACAATTCTGTGTTACGGTAATTATCTCTACGATGTTCTCATTATTGGCTTCGTTTACCATTATTCCGTGGTTGTCTTCTCGTTTTGGAAAACTAGAACATATTGAAGGTAAAAACATTTTCGGAAGAATCATTTTAGGATTTGAAAGCTACTTAACTCGTTTTACTAACTGGGTATCTAACTTGTTAAACTGGTGTTTGGATCACTATATTAAAACAATGGGAGTTATTCTGGTATTGTTTTTTGGTACGATCTTCTGGTTAATGGGAGGTGGATATATTGGAGGAGAGTTCTTCGCATCATCTGATAGTGGTGAGTTCTTGGTTCAAATTGAGATGCCAAAAGATGCTTCATTAGAGCAAACTAACTTTATGACGCAAAAAGCAGAAGCTTTCTTAAAAGGAGAGAAATATGTTTTCAGCCAAATTACAACTGTAGGACAAACCAGTGAAGGTTTAGGAGCTGCTCAGGCAACTGCTTACAAAGCTGAGATTGATGTTAAAATGATTGATCAAAAAGATCGTACGGATGATGCCAATGTTTATGCTGCAAAAGTAAAACGTAAATTAGAAAAAGTTTTAGTTGGTGCAAAAGTTAAAACGGTTCCAGTAGGTATTTTAGGTACTGCTGAGGATGCAACTTTAGGTTTGATTGTAACAGGTCCAAACGTAGAAAGCGCGATGAAATTTGCAAAAATGGCTGAAGCTGAATTACGTACTATTCCTGGAACAACTGAGATTAAATTAACAGTTGAGGACGGAAATCCTGAGATCAACGTTCAAGTTGATAGAGATAAAATGGCTGCATTAGGATTAACACTTCAAACAGTTGGTTTAACTATGCAGACAGCTTATAGTGGTAATACAGACGGTAAATTTAGAGCTGGTGAATACGAATATGACATCAATATCAAATACAACGAATTTGATAGAAAAAATATCACAGACGTTAGTAACTTGATTTTCATCAACAATGCAGGTCAGCAGATTAAATTAAACCAATTTGCAACGATTAGTGAAGGTTCTGGACCAAGTAAATTAGAGCGTAGAGATAAAACAGCTTCTGTAACTGTACAAGGTCAGAACGTTGGGGTGCCAGCTGGAACAATCGTTCAGCAATGGCAAGCGAAATTGGATAAATTGCAAAAACCAACAGGGGTCAACTATATCTGGGGTGGTGACCAAGAGAACCAATCTGAAGGATTTGGTACTTTAGGAATTGCATTATTAGCCGCTATTATCTTGGTTTACCTTGTAATGGTTGGATTATATGATAGTTTCGTTCACCCGTTTGTCGTATTATTTGCTATTCCGCTTTCGTTCATTGGAGTTTTATTCGCCTTAGCATTAACAAACAACACTTTAAATATCTTTACGATCTTAGGGGTAATCATGTTGATTGGTCTGGTGTGTAAGAATGCGATTATGCTTGTCGATTATACGAATCAGCGAAGAGCAGCTGGAGAATCAATTAGAAATGCCCTAATCCAAGCAAACCACGCTCGTTTACGTCCGATCTTGATGACAACAATTGCGATGGTGTTTGGTATGTTCCCAATTGCATTAGCATCTGGAGCAGGAGCTGAATGGAAAAACGGATTAGCATGGGTAATCATTGGAGGTTTGATTTCATCATTATTCCTTACTTTGATTGTTGTACCAGTTATCTACGACATTATGGAGAAAATTATCCGTAAGTTCTCTAAAGGAGAAAAAATCGATTATGAAGCTGAAATGCATGCCGATTATGAGCATACAGAATTAAGTGAAGACGGTTTTAATCCGAAACATACTCATTAATAGTTTTGATTTTTGATAGTGGAATTCCGAGCCCGAATTCGGAATTTCACAATGAAAAATCCCAAGTTCCTTTAAATTGGAATTTGGGATTTTTTTATTGATTCTTTAAAATTATTTCACGCAGATTTTACAGATTTTGGCAGATTAAATTAAAAGAAATCTGCATGTATCTGCTCAAATCTTTAGTAGATCTGCGTGAAAAAAAACAGCACTTTACATTGGAATTTGGAATTTGAACTTTGGAATTTGAACTTTGAGATTTGGAATTTTCCTATTCTTAATTGAAAAATATGTTTATTTGCATCACCTTACTAAAATAATTATGCTACAAAAAGATAAATCTGCAGCAATTGGTTTTATTTTCATAACCATGTTAATAGACATTACAGGATGGGGAATTATTATTCCTGTAATACCAAAACTAATCGAAGAATTGATTCATGGAGACATCAGCGAAGCGGCAAAAATTGGTGGCTGGTTAACTTTCGCGTATGCGATAACTCAGTTTGTATTTGCTCCTGTAATTGGAAATTTAAGTGATAAATTCGGAAGAAGACCAATCATCTTAATTTCCCTTTTCGGATTTTCTTTAGATTATATTTTACTGGCGTTCTCTCCAACCATTATCTGGCTTTTTATCGGAAGGATTATTGCTGGAGTCACTGGTGCGAGTATTACAACAGCTTCGGCTTATATTGCCGATGTCAGCACTCCTGAAAATAGAGCTAAGAATTTCGGATTAGTAGGTGCTGCTTTCGGACTAGGATTCATAATCGGACCAGTTATTGGAGGGCTTTTAGGCCAATACGGATCACGAGTTCCTTTTTATGCCGCAGCCATTTTATGTATGGTAAACTTTCTTTATGGATTTTTTATTTTACCAGAATCACTTAAAAAAGAGAATCGTAGACCTTTTGATTGGAAACGTGCCAATCCAATTGGAGCTATTTTAGGTTTGAGAAAATATCCAACTTTAATTGGTTTAATTGCCGCAATATTTTTGTTGTATGTAGGTTCGCATGCCGTACAAAGCAATTGGAGTTTCTTCACCATTTATCAATTTAATTGGGATGAAAGAATGATCGGAATCTCATTAGGAATAATTGGTCTCTTGGTAGGAGTTGTGCAAGGAGGATTGGTTAGATACATCAATCCGAAGATTGGAAACGAGAAAAGTATTTACATCGGTTTAGCTTTATATACAATCGGAATGCTGTTGTTTGCTTTTGCAACAGAAAGCTGGATGATGTTTGTGTTTTTAATTCCGTATTGCCTTGGTGGAATTGCTGGACCAGCACTACAATCTGTTGTAGCAAGTAAAGTAGAACCAAGCGAGCAAGGAGAAATTCAAGGAACTTTAACCAGTTTAATGAGCGCTTCTTCTATTATTGGTCCGCCCATGATGGCCAATACATTTTACTTTTTCACGCACGATGATGCACCGTTTAAATTTGCTGGAGCACCTTTTATTTTAGGAGGAGTTTTAATGTTGCTAAGTACAGTTGTTGCTTATTTTTCGTTGAAAAAACATGCTGTTCCACAAACAGAAAAGGAACAATAAAAAGATATATTTTTAAAGTAAAAAAGCCTTCATATTTAAATTATGAAGGCTTTTTTATGTGTGGTGAAGTTTTATTCTTTAATAAATTTCACAGCTTTTTCTTTTCCGTCAGACTTTATATTTAAAATGTACAGACCAGAAGCAAGATGAGATAAATCTATTTGAGCTTCTGTACTATTTAATTTTTTTGCAAAAGCAGATTGTCCCGAAACAGAGAAAATTTGAATGTCTTCTATAGCTGATTTGTTTTTGACTGATAAAATATGTTTTACTGGATTTGGGTAAAACTGAAAACTAGTCAAGTCAAAATCTGGATTAGAAAGCGAACCGTTTAATTTTGCAGTTACAGCAAGACGTTCCTTACTTTCAATTCCGTTTATAGTTTGTGAGGCATAATAAGTTACACCATCAACCAAAACCGTAGACAATGGTAAAGAAGGTTCTATGGCAACTTTACTTGTTTTTCCCGTTGATGAAGTTCCAGGTGTACTGTACCATTTAATGTTTTGACCATTAATAACAAGATCACCTAAAGTTTGCCCAGACTTGAATTCTAAAACTATTTCTGTTTTTCCATCAATTATTGGAGCTGGCGGATTAACCGTTATATATAACATGGTGTAACAGCCATTTTCATCGAAAACATAAATTTCATGATTTCCAAAACTTACATTTGTAAAGACATTATTAGTCACACGTTCGAAAAGATCTAAAGAATAAAGATATTTTCCAGTTCCTCCAACTGCATTTACAGTTATGGTCTGATTTTCAATATTTGCACTTACAATTATTGGATTAGGCTCACTTATATGTATTATTGATGATCTTATACTGCAGTTTACGGCATCAATAACATCAACAGTGTAATCTCCCACTCCTAAATATTTAAAAATATTAGACGATTGCGGGTCTGTTAGTTGAGTTCCAATGGCGTTTCTAAGTTGGAATTTGTAGGGAAAAACACCGCCAGTTGCATTTGCTTCAATTGATCCGTCTGCTGCTGATTTACAGGATACATTTTTGGCTGTTAAATCAACAGATATTGGGTTATATTGTCTTATAAGAATGTTTTGTGTAAATGTACAGTTTGCATCATCTTTTGTTGTTATTGAATAAGCGCCTGGTTCTAAGTTGTTTAAAGTAAAGTTAGATGTTTGATTAGTTATATAAGGAGCACCATTGATAGAATACTGGTATGGCAGTTTTCCGCCTTCGGTAACAATTTTAATTGAACCTTTGTTATTACAAGTAGTATTGGTTATCGCAGCCATTGAAGATAAAGTAGATTTATATTGATTGACTGTAACGTTTGTTGAAGCAATACATCCAACTTGATCTTTTATGTATACAGTATGAGTTCCCGCTTTTAATTCGCTTGATACATTTGAGGCGGAGTAATTTTTTCCATCAAAAGAATAAGTATAAAAAGATGCCCCTCCAGTTCCTGTGATTGTAACAAGATCTTTATCGCCACAACTAACACCTTCTGTAACAGTTGCATTTGCAATCAATGGAGTATAGCTACCTACTTGTATGTGTAAAGGATTATTGAGAGGTGCACAATTTTTACTGTCTCTAATCAGAACTGTATAGTTTCCAGGATCTAAATAGAAGAAATTTGTAGGCTTGTAAGTTTCTCCATAATCAAGAGAATAATAATAAGTGGTATTGCCTCCTGGCCCAACTATCATAATTTGTGATTTTGGTTGATCACAAGTTATTGCAGTTGTGAGATATTGAACTTCAAAAGACGGATAGAAACCTAACTCAAAATAGTTAGTGCTAATAGTGCCATTATTATTTATTCTGGCATATATAGTGCGAGGATTATAAGAAGAATACCTTACAGGATCAGGTATTGCATTTACATTATTATTAGCGTCTTCAAGACTTAGATGATAGCTAATGTTTGTCTGCAAAGGATTTAAATTTCCAATTAGTTCCGCACTTTTAGTAGTCAAATCAAATAAAGGATAATTTTGGCAGGTTTCAAGTTTGCTAATCTGAGCAAAAATTAAAGTAGGCAATAAAAAAAGAAAACAAAGTAGAGTTTTTTTCATACAGATATATTTGTTAAAATAGCTCAACAAATATATCAAAAAAAGGGATTGTCTTATTTTAAATACAAATAATGGTTAAAATAGTCAATAATTGCTTTTCCTTGCAATAAAACATCGGCACCGATAATACCGTGAACAGGTTTTGCTTTGTACGATTCTAATGCTTCGTTTACATGTGAAAGATCAAAAATGACAATGCTAAAATCTTTACTTTTCCAGCTACCTAATTGCAGTTTATTTTGAGACGAAATCTGTGTTGCCATTCCAGTCCCACCAGCTCCAGAAGCTTTTGTTTTAGAATTTTTTGCAGCAAGTTCAAAACGTTCAATAGACTCAAAACCTACACAAGTATTGGATGCGCCTGTATCTAAAATAAAATTTCCAGAATAGCCATTAATTTTAGCTTTAATTAGCAAATGCTGTGTTTTGGTTATTTTAAACTTTATTTTTTTGTACTTCTCTGTTTTGAGAATTTCGTGAAGATTTTCCATTCCTAGTATTGATTGAAACTCAAAAATAAAGCAATTAAACCCAAAAAACTAATGATATGCAAAAGATATAATTGGAAGGCTTGTTGGAGTTTCAAAATATACGTAAGGTTTGTTTCCTATTTTTATCCTTTTAATTTTTTAAAGCTTTTTTTAAGTTTTTTTTAATTATATGCAGTTGATTATAATGTGGTTACCTTTTGTTTTTTAAGATTTTTAGGATTCTTTTTTCTAAATTAGCTATAAAATGCTTTTTATGGATCTAAATACAATTCATCCGGATCAAAAATATATCGACGGACTTGCTGCAAATGACTCGGTAGTAATTGAAATGATATATAAAAAGTTTGCGCCCAAAGTGGTCCAGTTTATAACCAATAATTCTGGAGACAAAGATCAAGCGCAGGATGTGGTTCACGAAATCATGGTTTTGCTTTTTAATCAGGCGAAAGCGGGAAAACTTCACTTAACATGTCCATTTGATGCCTATTTTTTCTTGCTTTGTAAAAGACGATGGCTAAACCAACTCAAAAATTCTGCCCATAAAGATGTAACAATTTATGAAAACGTAGTATCTGTTAATGAATCTGCTCACGAATTGATTGCTCAGACAGAAAAATTTGAAGAAGAACTAAAGCGTTACGGAAACGAAAATAAACATGAAATAGAAGAGGATAGAGTTGCTTTTGAAGGAAACCTGACTAAAATTTCAGATAAATATTTCAATAAAAAGAAACATAAAACAGCGTCGCTTAAACCTTGGTATTTTGCCGTAGCAATTTCTATAATTGTAATGTTCGGATTGTTTTTCTTTGATTATAGACATTATCCTAATTTTGAAGATTATAACCATCCAGAAAGTGCCTATTTTACAGAAAGAGGCGTTTCTGAAGCCATTTTAAAACAAGCAGAAAATAATTTTAACGGAAAAAGATATGAAACCGCGATTCCGATTTTTGAAAGTATTTTGAAGGAAAACAATTCAGATGAAATAAAATATTTTTATGCTGTTTCATTGTTGCAGGTAAGTAAATACGTAAAAGCAGAAACCATTTTTAAAGAATTGGAAGCAGAAAATTCTGTTTACAAAGAAAAAGCAAAGTGGAATCTGGCTTTATCTAAGCTAAAACAAGGAAAATATAACGAATGCAAAGCCATTTTACAGACTATTTCGCAAGACTATGAAGGCTATGATGATGTAGAACAATTACTTGAAGAATTGGAGTAAAATTAAATTATTAAGAAAAATTTTATCTCTTTACGGGAAACCTCAATCGAATTTGGAATTTTAGTTCTAAATTCGATTTTCTTTTTTAAGGAATAGCCCAAAATCAATTTAACCTAACGATTAAAACCAAAATGAAAAAAGTTATCCTGTTGTTTCTTTTTATTTGTTCGCAAACCATTTTTAGTTTCAATAAAATTACCGAGACTGAAAAGTTGGCTGCGACTTGCAAAATTTGGGGTTTCTTAAAATATTATCATCCAAAAGTGGCTAATGGAGAATTGAATTGGGATAATCAGCTTTTGGAGAAATTGCCATTAATAGAAAAAGCACAAACTAAAGAAGAGTTCTCTTTAATCTTAGAAAATTGGATTGATGATCTGGGACCAGTAAAAGAAATTGCTCCAATTGTTACTCCAAAAGAGGTTAAATTTTTTGATAAGAACTTTGATCTAAGCTGGTTCAATGACAAATTGTTTTCTAAAAGGCTCTCAAAAAAATTAAAATTTATCGAAGAAAACAGATTTCAAAGTAATGAAGAATTTGGACCAAGTTTTGACGGTTTTAAAAACTTAAAAAACTATTTTAATCTTGATTACACTAATAAAAATTCAAAGCTTTTAATGTTTTATGCGTATTGGAATGTGGTAGAATATTATTATCCATACAAATACATAATGGATCAGAGATGGGATAAAACTTTAAATGAGTTATTACCCTCTGTTGTTGAGTCCAAAACACCAGAAGATTTTTATAAAGTATTGAGAAAAGCGGCTGCAAAACTCAATGATACTCACGTCCAGTTTCATATTTACCCGTCTGAAACAACAAAAAAGAGTTTTTATTATTTTCCTGCAACAGGTAAAGTAATAGATGAAAAATTAGTGATTACCGAGATTTTAGGAGATAGTCTTGCAGAGGTCGACAATATTAAAATTGGAACTGTAATTACTAAAATAAACGATAAGAGCATTAAAGAAATTATTGAAGAGAAAAGAGATATTATTTCTGCTTCAAACGAGGTTGCTTTTCTGGATAAAGTTCTGCGTACAATTTTAATGAGCGAATCTGAAAAGGTAAATGTAGAATTCCTGAAAGATGGAAAGTACGAAACAAAGTCAATGACTTGGTTTAACTATCACGATTCGCATCGAAATGAATATAAAAAAGGAGCTCAGATAAAGAAAGATAAATTTAAACTTTTGGACAATAATATTGGTTACGTAAACATGGGAGTTATTAAACCCAAAAATGTTCCTAATATGATTGATGCTCTTAAATCGACAAAAGCGATAGTTTTTGATATGAGAAATTATCCAAATGGAACTTTTGGAGAAATTGGTAATTTTTTGAATTCTGAAGAAAAAGAATTTTGCCTTTATACCCATCCATATCCAAATTATCCAGGAAAGTATACTTGGGAAGAAGGACGAAAAGTGGGATTTGAAAATAAAGACAATTACAAAGGAAAAGTAATAGTATTGCTTAATGAAGATTCTATA
Source organism: Flavobacterium tyrosinilyticum (assembly GCF_023656565.1). GTDB lineage: Bacteria > Bacteroidota > Bacteroidia > Flavobacteriales > Flavobacteriaceae > Flavobacterium > Flavobacterium tyrosinilyticum. The sequence goes on along the minus strand of NZ_JAMOKG010000001.1, from coordinate 895,343 downwards.
AGCCAGTCAGAATGGACGGCGATGTGTTTTCAAACAGCTGGAAATACCACAATTATTGGAAGTCAGACTGCTGGAGCAGACGGAAATGTTTTTGAATTTGATTTTAGTGGTTATCATACTAATTTCTCTGGTATTGGCGTTTACTACCCAGACGGAAGAGAAACGCAACGTATAGGAATTGTACCCGATATTGAGATAAAACCAACAATTTTAGGTATTCAACAAGGCAGAGATGAAGTTTTGGAACGGGCTTTGCTATATATAGAAACGGGAAAATAAAACCTCGTTTGTCATACTGAAGAACGAGGGGTCACACTAGCTGATCGAGAGAAAAAATGGGGGTTTTCTTTTCGACGCTTCTTGTGAGGCCCTTTGTTCTTCAGAATAACAAAAATTAGGTGATTATTATTCTGACCTTTGTTAAAGCTCCAAGCTTTGACAAAGGTTTTTTTATTTTCAGGCATTTATAAAAAAGAAAAAATCCGTTTTTATCCGCGTTTTCACGAAAGTGAAATCCGTTTTATCCGTGTCCCATTTACGAAATTGCTATTCTTTTAATATTGTCGTAATTTTGGCGCTTTAAAATTATAGTCTTGAATTCAACACCCATTATTACCGATACCCACACGCATTTATATTCTGAAGAATTTGATCAGGATCGTGACGCAATGATTCAGCGCGCAATTGATGCCGGAATTACCCGTTTTTTTATTCCCGCAATTGATGCTGCTGCTACGCAATCTATGTACGATTTGGAGAAAAACTATCCCGAAAATGTATTTCTAATGATGGGTTTGCATCCTACTTACGTGAAAGATAATTATCTGGAAGAATTAGCACATGTAGAAGCAGAATTATCTAAAAGAAAATTCTATGCTGTTGGAGAAATCGGGATCGATTTGTATTGGGATAAAACCCATTTAAAAGAACAGCAAATCGCTTTTAAAAGACAAATTCAGTTAGCAAAACAATATAAATTACCTATTGTAATTCATTGCAGAGAAGCTTTTGATGAAATCTTTGAAGTGTTAGAAGAAGAAAAATCTGAAGATTTATTTGGGATTTTTCATTGTTTTTCCGGAACTTTAGAACAAGCAGAACGTGCGATTTCCTACAAAATGAAATTAGGAATTGGCGGCGTTGTTACTTTTAAGAACGGAAAAATCGATCAGTTTTTAAATCAAATAGATTTGAAACACATCGTTTTGGAGACTGATTCTCCATATTTAGCACCAATTCCGTTTAGAGGAAAAAGAAACGAAAGCAGTTATTTGGTCAACGTTATTGCTAAATTAAGCGATGTATATGGAGTTTCTACAGAAGAAATTGCAGCAGTTACAACCCAGAATTCGAAAGACGTTTTTGGGATTTAACCTGTACCTTACAAAACTTTAATTTTTTTTTTGTTCTTTTGCCCACTTAAACCCAAATAAATAATGCAGAGATTTGATGCCATTCGACCGTTTTATGATTCCGAAATAAATGAAGCACTTCATGGTGTAGTAAATCATCCTATGATGAAAACCATGATGAACTTTACTTTTCCGGACGTAGAAGATGAGGTTTGGAAGGAACAATTAAAGAAAACACATTCTATTCGTGATTTTCAATGCAACTTTATTTACAACACAATTCAGAAAGTTTTAGAAAAAAGTTCTGAAGGTCTTACAACTTCAGGTTTTGAAAAACTGGAACCTAATACTTCTTATCTGTTTATCTCGAATCATAGAGACATTCTTTTGGATACAACATTATTAAATGTTTGTCTATTCGAACATGGTTTAGTAATGACTGCTTCGGCAATTGGAGATAATTTAGTAAAGAAAGCGTTCTTGGCAACTTTAGCAAAATTAAATAGAAATTTTTTGGTTTTAAGGGGATTAACGCCTCGTGAAATGCTGCAAAGTTCAAAGTTGTTGTCTGAATATATGGGACAATTACTGCTTCGCGAAAATCGTTCGGTTTGGATTGCCCAAAGAGAAGGAAGAACAAAAGATGGAAATGACGAAACCAATCCAGGAGTTTTAAAAATGATCGGAATGGGTTCTGACGAAGAAAACTTAATGGATTATTTTAAGAAATTAAAAATTGTTCCAGTTTCTATTTCTTACGAATACGATCCGACTGATGTTTTGAAAATGCCGCAATTAATGGCAGAAGCAAATAACGAAGTTTACGTAAAAGACAAAAACGAAGATTTCATGACCATTTTGAGTGGTATCATGGGAACGAAGAAAAGAATACACATTTCTGTTGGCGATGTTCTAGATAAAGAAATCGATCAGATTGTGGCTGAAAACGATAATGCAAACAAGCAAGTTCAAGCTTTGGCACAAACTATTGATGATGTTATTTTGAAAAACTACCAATTATGGCCAACAAACTTTATTGCTTACGATATTTTAAACGAAACAGACAAGTTTGCTCACAAGTATAAAGAGAACGAAAAACAGCTTTTTGAGCGTCGTTTAGAAATGCGTATCGGAAGCGATAATCCTGTGACAAGACAAGGATTCTTGGCCATGTATGCTAACCCTGTTGTCAATAAATTGAAATACCAAGATGTCATCTAAAGCAAAAATACTATTGGTTTATACTGGAGGAACTATCGGTATGAGCAAAGATTTTGAAACGGGAGCGCTTAAAGCCTTCAATTTTGGTAAATTAATTCAGAAAATTCCAGAAATTAAACAATTGGATTGCGAAATCGAATCAATTTCGTTCGAACATCCAATTGATTCTTCTAATATGAATCCCGAAATGTGGACAAGAATTGCCACCATTATCGAGGAAAATTACAATACTTATGACGGATTTGTAGTGCTTCATGGATCAGATACCATGTCGTATTCTGCTTCGGCATTAAGCTTTATGCTGGAGAATTTGGCCAAACCAGTCGTGTTTACAGGTTCGCAATTGCCAATTGGTGATTTGCGTACTGATGCAAAAGAAAACTTGATTACAGCGATTCAGATTGCTTCTCTTCAAGAAAACGGAAAACCGGTTATTACAGAAGTGTGTTTGTATTTTGAATACAAATTATACCGTGGAAACCGAACTTCTAAAGTAAATGCAGAACATTTTAGAGCTTTTACGGCGCCAAATTATCCTGAATTGGTAGAATCTGGTGTTCATTTAAAATTAAACAAGCATTTATTTCTTCCAATAAATAAAGATGCAAAGCTGATCGTTCATAAAAAATTAGACAATCACGTTGCTATTATAAAAATGTTTCCTGGAATGAGTGAAATTGTTCTAGCTTCCATTCTTTCAACGAAAGGTTTGCGAGGAATCATTCTGGAAACCTACGGTTCAGGAAATGCACCAACAGAAGACTGGTTTTTAAACCTAATTGAAAAAGCGATTAAATCTGGAATGCATATCGTAAACGTAACGCAATGTTCTGGAGGAAGTGTAAACATGGGACAATACGAAACCAGTACAGCTTTAAAATCACTTGGAGTGATCTCAGGAAAAGACATCACGACAGAAGCAGCAATTACCAAATTGATGTATTTGCTTGGACACAATATTCCAGAAAACGAATTTAAAGATATTTTTGAAACTGCACTTCGCGGCGAAATATCTTAAATGTAAATTCCAATATTTTAAATCCCAAATTCCAAAATCTAAAGTTGGAATTTGGGATTTTTTTTATTGAAATTTTCACTTAACCACAAAGTTTGTCATCCTGACGAAGGAAGGATCACACAAGAAACTCGACAAAGATTGGTTCTTTTGCATACGGAATTACTAGTGTGATCCTTCCTCCGTCAGGATGACAAGTGCAATTGGAAATTGGAATTTAATTTTTGGAATTTTGATATGGAACAGGGCAAGTCTCCAAATCCTCTGAAGTTTTTTGTTTTTTGTAATACACATAAACAATCACAGAAAGAATACAGATAATTCCCTGAATGGCTACTGTAGCTCTTACGCCAAGCGAATGAGAAACATAGCCAATAATTAAACTTCCCACAGGAATCATTCCCTGATACGCCATCATATAATAACTGATGCTTCTAGAACGCATACTGACAATACTATGAGTCTGGATATAAATGTTGATTGATGAAGTCTGTCCCATCATTCCGATTCCGCTTAAAGTCATACAGATAAGTGCGATGCTAATACTGCTTGAAATTGCTAGAATAATAATACTAAATCCTAACAATAAGCTGGCAGCAATCATTAATTTCCCCATATTCTCAGCAGATTTTAGATTGGCCAAATAAATTGCAGACAAAACAGAACCAATTCCGGCAGCGCTTTCAAACCAGCTGAAAGTTTCGGCGTTTCCGCTAAAAATATCTTTGGCGAAAACAGGCATCAAAGTATTAAAAGAAATGACGAATAAACTGCTGCAGGTAAGCATTAAAAGCATTCTGGCCATTTCGGTTTCTTTTTTTACATAATCTAAGCCTTCTACTAAATCATCTAGCATATTCAGCTTATTTTCGGCTTTAATATGTGGAGTGATTTTCATCAGCATTAGCGAAATCAAAACGGGTACGTAACTCACAAAATTTCCAATAAAACAGATGTCTTCTCCATATTGATGCAAGATAATTCCAGCAAGCGCAGGACCTGCAATTCTGGCAAAATTATTCATGGTAGAGTTTAGCGCTACAGCATTCGGGAGATCTTCTTTATTATCAACAATATCAATCATCATGGTTTGACGGCACGTCATATCAAAAGCATTGATAATTCCCTGAATAAGACTTAGTGCAAGTATAAAATTGATATTGTAAATTTTAAGATAAATAAGTAGAGCCAAAGCTCCAGCTTGAAGCATTGCTAAAGACTGTAAGACAATCATGGCTCGGTGTCTGTCATAACGTCCAATAATACTTCCTGCTAAAGGTGCCAGAAACAAAGACGGAATCATACTTAAGAAAGTTGCCAAACCTAATAAAAAAACAGATCCTGTAATGCTGTAAACCATCCAGCTTACTGCAGTTTTTTGCATCCAGGTTCCGATAACGGATACCGATTGACCGTAGAAAAATAATTTGAAATTTTTTGATTTTAAGGCTTTAAACATAACTCTAAATATTTAATACAAAGGTCGGGATTATGATAGCATTAGAAAAATTAATAATTTTACTGATAATAAGTAGTAAAACTTATCAATATGGAGATTTATCAACTACAATATTTTATCAAAACAGCTGAGGTTTTGCACTTTACCAAAGCGGCAGAATTGTGTTTTGTGACACAATCGGGACTTTCGCAACAAATTAAAAAACTCGAAGAAGAACTTGGTTTGCCTTTGTTTAAGCGAATCGGCAAAAAAGTGCAATTGACAGAAGCAGGAGCTGTTTTCTTAATCCACGCTAAAAAAGTGGTAGAAAATGTTGAAAACGGAAAACAGGCCATTGAAGATTTAAACGAAATGATTGGTGGCGAATTGCGTATTGGCGTGACGTATATTTTTGGATTATTGATTCTGCCTGTTGTCAATGCATTTGCCAAAAGATATCTGAATTTAAGAATAGTTGTAGAATACGGTACTACAGAAGCTTTAGAACAAAAACTGATTAATAATGAATTGGATTTGGTTTTGGTGATTTCGTCACACGAAATTGGGCCGCCAATTCAGAAAGTGCCCTTGTTTACTTCAAATATGGTAATGGCGGTTTCAAAATCGCATTCTTTGGCCGAATTGGAAAAAATACCTTTTAAGAAAATAGAAGAAGTTCCGTTGATTTTGCCAGGAAAAGGTTCCAATTCTAGAGAATATGTAGAATTATTGTTTGCGAAACACAACATGAATCCGAAAATTTCGATAGAATTAAATTCGATTCATGCGCTATTGCAAATGGTAGAAAACAGCGACTGGGCAACCATTGTAGCCGAAAAAGCATTGAAAGGCTGGGAGCATAGTCTAAAAGCCATTCATATTACCGGAGTAGTAACCAAACGCGATTCGTTTATGCTGACCATTGGCAGTTACCAAAAGAAAGCAGTAAAATTGTTTATGGAAGAATTTCGAAAAAGTATAAACGAAACTTAATTTTACTTTTTAAACTCGATTTTTTTTGTGTTATTTGCAGACCAAATTAGAAAGGTGTCCGAGTGGTTTAAGGAGCTAGCCTGGAAAGCTAGTATATGGGTAACTGTATCGAGGGTTCGAATCCCTTCCTTTCTGCGATAAAAAACAAACCCTTGTGAAGTCTTTCACAAGGGTTTGTTTTTTTAAAGCTTAATCTCAAACAAACTAAAAGAACCTTCTTTATAATGTTCTGGTAATTCATTTGTCCACTCGATTGTACTTATTCCTTTATATTCAAAACCACAGCTGATATAATATTTATTTATTCTTTCGTTGCCACTGTGTGTATCAAGCCTAATGTATTCTTTATTATTTTCTTGGGCATATTCTTTAACCCATTCTACAATTTTTTTGACATAAGATTGACCTCTAAATTTTGGGTTTGTAGCAATACGATGTAAATAAATTGCTGGATCTTTGCTGGCTTCTTTCCAGATAATTAAATCGTTAAAAGTTAGTACAAAGGTACAAGCAACTTCGTCTCCTTCTTTGATTATAAAATGACGGTTCTCAGCAATTTCCTTTTCTATTAATGCTCTTTCAAAACCTCTCCAGCTTTTATTGTTTACTGTTTTCTGGTAAGATGTAGCTTCGTTATAAATATCGAAAACAGCATCGATATCCTGAGTTGTAGTTTTAAAAAATTCCATTATTGGGCTTTATTCTGTAGATTAATGAATCTTCAAAGGTAAATCTTTCAATAGCTTTAGAGAGGCTAAATGTTTAATTTATGCTTTTTTTATCAGAGTTCAGCCAAACCACATTTTGTTCAGATTCGTGATTTTGACCAATAATATCTCTGTACAATTCTGGTCTTCTAGCTTTTATATAGCGATGTCCTCCAGCTTGAATGCATTTTTCAGGAGTGATTATTGCCGTTGCAAAAGAATCGTCAAAAGTGCGGCATTCGGCTAGAATATCTCCAAAAGGATCAATAATCATAGAACAGCCGTTTTTTAATTGATCATCGTCCATGCCAATTGGATTCGAAAAGATGGCATAAATGGCATTGTCGTAAGCTCTTGCCGGAAGCCATTTCATTAACCAGTCACGGCCTTTCATTCCGTCAAATTCTAATCGTAATGAAGTTGGATCTGCTTCGCGGTTTTCCCAAAGCTGTGGCGCTACAAAACCAGCACCCGGTCGGGTAGAAGGTGTGCACATCGTTACGTGGGGCATAAAAATAATATCTGCACCTAGAAGTTTTGTTGCACGCACGTTTTCAATAATATTGTTGTCATAACAAATTAAAATACCACATTTCCAGCCTTCAATTTCAAAAATACAATAACGATCTCCTGGTGTTAAATATGGGTTTATAAACGGATGTAATTTTCGATATTTAGCAACTAAACCATTTTTATCTACACAAATATAGGCTTTGAATAAATTATCATTTTCGTCTTTTTCGAATAATCCCGCCAATATTACAATGTTGTTGTTTTTGGCAATTTCAATCAATTTTAAGATGCTTTCGCCACTCGGAATCAATTCTGCCAAATCTAGCATTTGATCTTTCGATAAGTTTCTTGCAAATGTGTATCCGGTTATAGAACATTCGTGAAAAGAAATCACATCGCAGCTTTCGGCAGAGGCTTTCTTAGAAAGTTTTTCGATTACAGATAAGTTATAGTTTTTGTCGCCACTTTTATTTTCGAACTGGGCTGTGGCTATTTTTAGATTTTTCATATTGTAAACTATTAATAATTAAGTCAAAAATAGCTTGATCAATACGTTATGAATTGTACAAAACCGACATTTTATAATGTTCTTTTTATGAGATTATTGGTTAATTTCCCAGTGTTATAAAAATATTCCGTCGGAGTAATTCCAGTGTGTTTTTTAAATTCCTTTATTAAATGTGATTGGTCTGAAAATCCGGCATCGTAACAAATTGTGGTGAGATTGGTATCGTCAGATTTGCCTTTTAATAATTTTAAAAAATGATGTAGTCTCACAACGTTGCCAAATTTCTTCGGATTTAGTCCAATGCATTCTTTGAATTTTCTTTCCAGATGTCTTTCGGTATAGCCGGTATAGTCGACTAATTGTTTTATGGAGAAATGTCCTTTACTGTTAATGATAAAGTGTAAAGAATGATTTATTATAAACTGATTTGAGGCTGGTTTTGCTACAATTAAGGACTTAAAAAAAGAATTCAACAATTGAACACGTGTTGAGTTGTTTTGCTGAAACAGGTTCTCTTGAAGGGTTTTGATTTTTTCATCGAATACATCTTCAACAGGAATAATAGCATCATGAAATTCATTAGCAGGAATGTCTAATAATTGATGGATTCCGTTGGGCTGAAAAACGACTATAATCAGCGTTATTTCATTTTCAGAATAAAGATCTTTAAAACCTTTAAGTTGTCCGTATAAAAAGGAATCGGGCAGATGTTCTTTTATTTTGTATTTATTAATTCCAGAAATAAGTTTGCTTTTTACCGAAAATACAAGACCAGTATTACCATCAGAAAACAGGCGAAATTTTTGTACAGCAGTTTCAGTATGATCTAAAAACAGATAATGTTTAATATAAGGCGATAACTCTTTGGAAGGTGAAACTTGCATGTTTATAGTAAATCTTTATTCGAAATCAAGATTGTCTTTTATTATGGCGCTTTGATTTTCTTTTAGGAAGTTTTTAATCTGCTTTTGTGGAATTTGAATCGTGAAGAATCAATTTTAGCAAAAATAGGTTTATTTTCTATAAAAAACGAAAACGTCTAATCTAGCCCCGATAGAAGCGATATCCTTTTGTGTTGGGGTTCAACACAAAAGATAAAGCGGATAGCGGGACTAAACGTGATTTTGAAAATGAGTTTTCTGCTTCTAAAAATTAAAAATATTAATCCTGCAGTGCTATTTTAACCTTTGGCATCATCTTATCGACAAACATTCTATAAGCGGCTTCTGAAGGATGCAAACCATCTGAAGCAACCAAAATAGGATTATTAAGTCCTTCGCGCGTGATTTCTGTAATCGATACAAAGGCAATTTGATTGGTGTTGCAGTATTTCTCTGCAAAAGCATTGTATTGGTTAATTTCTGTTGAAATTGTACCGCTTTGATTTCCTGCAAGAGCTTGTCCGTATGGAGTATAAGCGTAGTCTGGAATAGAAATAACGACAACATTTTTTCTGTCGCCTTTGGCTAGCATAATGGCTTTGTTGACTAATTCTGGGAATTCTTTTTCGTAAATAGAAAAACTTCTATGCTGAAATTGATTGTTAACACCAATTAAAAGTGTTACGAGATCGTAATTGGATTCTGGATTTTGAGAATCAATGGCCGAAATTAAATTGGATGTTGTCCAGCCTGTTGTAGCGATTATTTTAAGAGAAATGCTACTAGAGTACATGGCGTTTAAACTCGCCTTTAATTGCTCAGGAAAACGGCATGTAGCACACACGCTTTGACCAATGGTATAACTGTCGCCTAGAGCTAAATAATTTACTTTGCTAGCAATTGGTGGTTCTGTGGTTTTAGGTGGAGTTACAACCGGGGGAGAAGTTGTGGTAGTAGTTTCGTCTGAACTGCAGCTCAAAAGAAATACTGAAAGTATAATAATAACTATTTGTTTAAAATGTGGTTTCATAATTTGTTCCAATTAGATTCTAGTCGCTTTAAACAAATAGTTACGTTAAATGACTGGTTACGGTTTTGTGGCTTCTTTGTAAATATTTCTTTCCATAGTAATGTGAAGTCTTTCAAACATTTCAAAAATATTAAAACTTTCTTTTTTATAGTAAGCTTGTACAGCTTCTTTGGCGCTTTTCAAGACCGTTTCATTTTCCCAAACGGCAATTGTAATGTAAATTAAATTGCCTTTTTCATCAACGCGTTCGTAAGCATTGTCATTTACAAATCCGTTTAAATGTTTTATAAAGTTTCGGTTGATTCGCACCCGTTCTAAAAATTCTTGTTTTGATTTCTCGGGAACAATAAATTTATCGATAAAAATTTGCTGCATGGTTTCTGATTTTTTAGGTTCAATTTCTGAATTGATTGTTGTTGATTGAGCATTTGTTCTATAGCTGAATAATGTCAAAAAGACAATTCCGATTAAAAGATTTGTTTTCATAATTCTTGTTTTTATTGATGTAAAATTCAGAATTACGAAGCTCTAATCATTGTAAAAAATCATTGATTTACCAAAATGAAGGAAAGTTGAAAAACTCTGTTGGAGTTTGTCCTGTAAACAATTTGAAGTCTTTATTGAAGTGAGGCTGGTCAAAATAACCCGCATCAAAAGCCAGATCGATAAGGTTTTGGTTTTTTTGTTTGTGATCGATAATCGATTTTATACGAACAACATAACAAAATTGTTTTGGAGATGATCCAATTGTTTTTCGGAATCTTTTCTCAAAAGCATCTTGACTGATAAAAAGTGCATTGGAAAGTTCTTTTATTTTAACGATGCCTTTTTTAGATTGTATGATATTAATGGCAGCCGAGATTAAATCGTCTGGTTTATAATTGTGGAGTCTTGATAAAAGAAACTGTTCTATAATTGCAATTTTTTGATTGTTGGTTTTTGCTTCGGCTAAAAGTTCTTCAATAATGGCAATTTTTTGCCGTGGAATAAAGTTGTCGAGCGAAACACTTTCTTCAAATAATTCATGGAGCGGTTCTTTAAAAAAAGCTTTAGCACCAGCTTCTTTAAACTGAACGACAAGAGTTGCCGTATCTTTTGCATAATTAATTAATCGTACAGATTTGCGAATACCCGAAATTGTAGAAAGGGGTAATTTATCATGCCGATTTTCTTGAATATAATTGACGTCGCCTTTGCAGCGAAAAGCAATTGCTAGCGAAGTGCTGGGCAAAACCCTGTTTGTCAATTCGTCTTCGCTTTCAATAATTCTGTAAGTTTTGACAAAAGGCTTTAATTGTTCTGTTGGAATGAAATCGATAATTTTCATTTGAAAGTGTTTTCAACAGTTTGAATGTCAAAGGTATGAAAAACAAAATTCCAATAACTTATCTGTTGTTAAAACAGTTTCAGTTATTGGAATTTTTTAGAGAAGAGTTACGTTAAATAACTTATTTTGTTTTTAAACCATTTCGGTTTTCATCACGATTTCTTCTTCGATGGCGTTCCAAAGTGCGATACGTCTTTCTAAGGCAAGAATTGAAACTTCTTCAACCTCTTTCCATTTTTGAGCATCTTCTTCACATAGTTCTGTAATCATTTGCATAGCCATTGGTCCATGCTCGTCGGCATCCAATTCGATATGTCTTTCAAAATAGTATAGCAATTTTGTTAGATCTGTATCCGGAAGGTTTTTCTGGAAATTTTTCAAAATCTGAGTAAACATACTCGGAATCAAATCTTCTCTTCCAAAGGTAAATGCAGCGGCAATTTCGTGTGGTTTTCCTTCTTCGATAACTCTAAAAGTAAAATCAAGGAAAGATTTTACATTTGGATGTAATGAACTTTGTTTGATGGCAACAAATATATTTTGAAGGGAATGTACATCTGATAAAAAGTTTAAAACTCCAGTTGTATTGGCTCCACAAGCTTCCATTGCTTCCAGATACATTTCGTAGTGGCTTTGTCTTCTTCCGTCAATTGTCAAATCGGTTTCTTCTGCAAGAACAATTTCGTTAATTAAATAACGAGTTTCTGGGTTTTTAGTTGCAAACCAAGGTGTTGTTGTGCAAGTAAGTTTGGCCTGCAATGCTTTTAAAAGTGACATAAAATCCCAAACAGCATAAACGTGTGTTTCTAGAAAGCTGTGTAAATCATCTATGTTTTGAATCTTATTGTATAAAGAATGATGTAATAGTTGGTCTTTTTGTGTTTGTATGCTTTTGTTTATCGTTTCGATATTCATTTTAAAAAAATTTTAATGCAAAGATAAAAAGCTTCTCTGTTAGAAGAAGCTTTTTAAGATTGATTTTGTATATATTTTAATAATTATCAATTATTTAAACGCAGGGATTCCAGTTACATCCATTCCAGTTATTAATAAATGTATATCGTGAGTTCCTTCGTATGTAATCACACTTTCAAGGTTCATCATGTGGCGCATAATAGAGTATTCGCCTGTGATTCCCATACCTCCAAGCATTTGTCTTGCTTCGCGCGCAATGGTAATTGCCATGTTTACGTTGTTGCGTTTTGCCATAGAAATCTGTGCAGTTGTAGCTTTTCCTTCGTTTCTTAAAACACCTAAACGCCAAGTTAATAATTGTGCTTTTGTGATTTCGGTAATCATTTCGGCCAATTTTTTTTGCTGTAATTGAGTTCCTCCAATTGGTTTTCCGAATTGGATTCTCTCTTTTGCATATCTTAAAGCAGTGTCATAACAGTCCATTGCGGCGCCAATTGCTCCCCATGCGATTCCGTAACGAGCAGAATCTAAACAGCCAAGCGGTGCGCCCAAACCAGACTTATTTGGTAAAAGGTTTTCTTTTGGAACTTTTACGTTATCAAAAATAAGCTCACCTGTTGCAGATGCACGAAGCGACCATTTATTGTGCGTTTCTGGAGTCGAAAACCCTTCCATGCCACGTTCTACTATTAATCCGTGAATACGGCCTTCTTCATTTTTAGCCCAAACAATAGCAATATCTGCAAACGGAGCATTTGAGATCCACATTTTGGCACCATTTAAAAGATAATGATCACCCATGTCTTTAAAATTGGTAATCATGCTTCCTGGATCTGAACCATGATCGGGTTCTGTTAAACCAAAACAGCCAATAAATTCTCCTGTAGCTAATTTTGGCAAGTATTTCATTCTTTGTTCTTCATTTCCATATTTCCATATAGGATACATGACCAAAGAAGATTGTACAGATGAGGTCGATCTTACGCCAGAATCGCCTCTTTCAATTTCCTGCATAATCAAGCCATAAGAAATTTGATCTAGTCCTGCGCCTCCATATTCTACAGGAATATAAGGACCGAAACCACCAATTTCGCCAAGACCTTTTATAATTTGTTTAGGAAATTCGGCTTTTTGAGCATATTCTTCTATTATAGGAGAAACTTCTCTTTTAACCCACGCACGTGCAGATTCGCGAACTAATTTGTGTTCGTCTGTTAGCAAATCGTCTAAGTTATAGTAATCTGGAGATTGAAATAGGTCTGGTTTCATGTTATTTAATTTTAGCAAAGCAAATTTACATAATAAAAATATAACAAATAGGTATAAAATTGTTATATTTTTTTATGGTAAAAATAAAATTAATAGGAATTTGGCAAATAAATTGTAGTTTATTGATAATTTATAGACTATTTTTGAATTCCAAAAACAAACTTAATGAGGCTGATCATCTCTTTTTTCTTTTTATTACTAACACTTTTCAGTGGAGCGGCTCAAAACAATGGAGAGCTTACAGAAGAAAAGTACTTAGAATTACAGGATAAAATCCGCTTTAGTGTTAATGGAGATAATGATGAAGGCTTAGGCTATGTTAATCAGATGCTTAAGTCTAAAAATGACATGCACAAAGCTTTTGCTTATGGGGCAGGTTCGTATTTGTATCAGTTAAAAGGAAATGCTGATAAGTCTGATAAAATGTATGCAGAAGCGATAAAGCAATTAAGCAAGATTCCTGAGTCAAATGAAAAAACAAAACTGCAAGCCTATCTGTGTAACTATAGAGGTCTTACTTATTGGAAAAGATCTAATTATGGTAAGGCTCTAGGTAGCTATCAGGAAGGAGTTAAGCTTTCTTCTAAAATAAATGATGTTGTTCAAATTGTAAAATTCAAAGCCAATATTGCTTTGCTTAATGAAAGTGTTGGCAACTATCAGTTATCTATAAAAATCTTAAAACAAAATGAAGCATTCTTAGACAAGAATGAGAGTCTATACGAAAAAGATCAGTTTCAAAATTCTAAAAGTAACACGTATACCAATCTCGGAAATTCTTATGAAGGATATTATTCTAAAAATCGTCAAAAAAGCTATTTATTAGATTCTGCAGAATATTATTATAAAAAAAGTGTAGCGTATTCGGATAAATTTATTGACAACAAGACTACTGCTAAACTTAGTTTAGGTAATATTTATGTGTTTAAAAAGGACTTTACCAACGCCGAAAAAATTTATTACGATATCTCTTTTTATGCAAAACAAGTGGATAATGAATCTCTATATCAAGTTGCTTGTTTTAATTTAGGAGATCTTTATTATTCGATTAAAAAATATGATAGAGCACTTATATTTTTAAAAAAGGTAGATTCTATTAGTCAAAAAAATAAAAAGGTCGACATTAGTTTTTTTAGGTCTAATTATATACAGGCTAAGATTTACAGTATTAAAAATGAACCTGAGCTAGCCTACAAGCACTCTAAGCTATACTTGGATTCTTACGAAAAATATGAGGGGAATCTAAGAGATGAAGCATTAGAGGTTAACTATAAATTGGGTACGGCAGATCTTAGTGGAGAAATGCTTAGCGTTCAGGAGAAGTATAAATATGAAGTGTTTTGGAATAAAGCATTGAAAATATTTTATGTTATTCTCGTAATTGGAATTGTGTTTTTTCTCATAAAAAATATTAGGGATAAAAACAAAGCGCAAAAGAAAATGAACGCTTTAATTGAAGAGTTCAAAGCTAATCTGGAAAGGAAAGAACTTGAAAAAACAGAAACTGAGCAAGTTGCAGCCGAAGCAATAGTAACAGAAATTCTAGAAGTAGAGGATGTTGCCTTGAAAAAAGAAAATGCTAATTTGAGTATCGACGAAGCCAAAGAAAATAAAATAGTAGAAAAACTATTGCTTTTGGAAGAAAAGCTAGAATACTTAAATGCCGATTTTACGCTTTCGTATGCTGCAAAAAAAATAAAGACCAATACTACTTATTTGTCTTATGTAGTGAATAAAAGATTTGGAAAATCTTTTAGTGAATATTCTAATGAATTGAAAATTAACTATGTTATCAATCAGATGATTACAAACCATTTGTATCGAAAATATTCGACACAGGCAATTGCAGAAAGTGTTGGTTTTAAAAATGCCGTATCTTTTGCAAAATCATTTCGCAAAAGAACTGGAGTGTCTCCAGCTCAGTTTGCGAATAATATTTAATTTCATAAGATCTAAGCTTTTTAATTGTTTCCATTTCCACCAGTTTTCTTAGGCTCGTTTGGATCAATAGTTGGATCGTCACCTCCTCCTTTAATTGTTTTTTGCTCTTTTCTAGAGATTGCTTCTAATTGAAAATTTTCGAATGCTAATTTGTTATTTTTCATGACTTTATTTTTTTGGATTAGTTTTTAAAAGAGTTTTTTCTCTTGTTTATGGATTTCCGTTTCCGCCAGTTTTTCTAGGCTCGTTTTGATTATTTGGATCAATAACAGGATCGTCACCTCCTTTAATTGTTTTTAGCTCTTTTCTAGAGATTGCTTCTAATTGAAAATTTTCGAATGTTAATTTGTTATTTTTCATGACTTTATTTTTTTTGGATTAGTTTTTAAAAGAGTTTTTTCTATTGTTTATGGATTCCCGTTTCCGCCAGTTTTTCTAGGCTCGTTTTGATTATTTGGATCAATAACTGGATCGTCACCTCCTTTAATTGTTTTTAGCTCTTTTCTAGAGATTGTTTCTAATTGAAAATTTTCGAATGTTAATTTGCTATTTTTCATGACTTTATTTTTTTGGATTAGTTTTAAAGTGTTTTTTTCTATTGTTTATGGATTCCCGTTTCCGCCAGTTTTTCTAGGCTCATTTTGATTATTTGGATCAATAACTGGATCGTCACCTCCTTTAATTGTTTTTAGTTCTTTTCTCGAGATTGTTTCTAATTGAAAATTTTCGAATGTTAATTTGCTATTTTTCATGACTTTATTTTTTTGGATTAGTTTTAAAGTGTTTTTTTCTATTGTTTATGGATTCCCGTTTCCGCCAGTTTTTTTAGGCTCGTTTTGATCATTAGGATCTATATTTCCCCCTCTAATTATTTTTTGTTCTTCTCTAGAAAGTTTATCTATTTGAAAATCACTGAATGTTAATTTTGAATTTTTCATGTTTTTGATATTTGTATTATTTAAAATTAGTACTATAAATCTTTCATAAATATTTTTTGGCAGTCATATCAGATGCGATAAAAAACAGCGCTAAAAATTGATTATGTAAAGTTTTTTGGGTTTATTTTTTGGTCTTTAAAAGCAGTAGAAAAAAGATTTATTTATAAGTTAATTCTGATTTTTTAAAATTGTTTTTCTTTGCTTTTTTGGGAGTGTTTTTTGTTCTTTTCGAGGATCAATTATGGACTAAAATTGGTTATTTTTTGCATCCTCTTTTTATGATTTTTTTCTTGTAAAATCAACTCTTTTTTAGGGCCTATTTTTCATGTTTATGAATGTTTAGATTATTACTTATCCAAAACTAGATAAAAAGCGAAACCGTTAATCGAAAATGGGCTTTTGAAGCTTTTTGACAAATAAATAAACATTTAAAAGCTTATTTTTCAACATGTTGCAGTGGTTACTATACTTGGTATAATTTATAAATTGTATGTGGTATAATTAATAAAATGTATGTGTTCATGCGATTTTAATCAATAAAAACCCCAATCTTTGCAGTGTAATTATGATTTAAAAACGATCCAAAACGATGTTAAAGCTGGTCCAAAAATTTCTGCAAATCAATCGCTACTCAGATATCAAAAATGAGTTTAAGGATCTGTTTTTGTCACATCCAAATTATCCGAGTTTGTTTGCCATTACAGACTCGTTTGATTTGCTTTCTGTGGAGAACGCAGCTGTGAGAGTTTCGAAAGAGCAGATTGAAGATTTGCCTTCAAACTTTTTGGCTTATTTTAAAGACGAATTAATACTGGTAGAAAAAATTAAAAGCGGCGTTAGAATCACAACTACAAAAAAAGGGACTCAAAAATTATCATATGATAAATTCCTTTTAGATTGGAATGGCGTAATTGTAGCCATTGAACCAAACAATGTTGTAGCAAGAGACAATCTTAAAATAGAATACAATTGGTTGAAATATTTTCTGCCACTTGCGCTAGTAGCCGGATTATCTTTCTTTTTTAATCGTTTTGATTGGTTTAGCGCTTCTTTTTTGGTAACATCGGTATTAGGTTTTGTCGTAAGCATATTTATTGTACAGGAGAAATGGGGAGTTAAAAACACAGTAATTTCTAAATTCTGTAATTTAAGTTCAAATACTTCTTGCCACTCTGTAATAAGTTTCAATGATGATATTGCAAATAGATGGTTGAGTTTCTCAGATTTGCCATTGCTTTTCTTTGGATCAAGCATCATCGCTATATTAGTTCAGCCTTTAAGTTCGGCTATTTTTATTGGATTCTTAAGTCTATTAGCTATTCCAATAATAGTTTGTTCGATCTGGATTCAGAAATTCGAGATTCAAAAATGGTGTATAATGTGTTTAGCAATATCATTTTTAATCTTAGTTCAAAGTATAGTTTGGTTTTCGTCAGATCTTTTTACGTTGAGTTTTAGTTTTAATGCCATTTTTCCTTATGTATTTTCTTTACTGCTTTTAATTCCAATTTGGGCGACAGTTAAGGTGATGATTAAAAAAATGCTTGATAACGAGAACTCTTTAAAAGAGCTTAAGAAATTTAAAAGAAATTATTCGCTATTAAATTTCTTGTCTAAAAAAGTAAAATATACAAAAGGATTTGAAGATTTAAGAGGTTTGACATTTGGCAACAAAAATGCAGGAGTTAGACTTTCTGTCATTCTTAGTCCAAGTTGTGGACATTGTTATAAAACTTTTCAAGAAGCTTTTGATTTAGTATTGAAGTTTCCAGACAAAATATTTTTGAATGTTCTTTTTAATATTAATCCCGAAAACAACGATAATCCTTATAAAGCAGTTGTAGAAAGACTATTAACAATTAATAGAACAACGCCAGGGAAAACAGTTGAAGCAATCTCAGATTGGTATATCAAGAGAATGGTTCATAAAAAATGGCTTAAAAAATGGAACGTTGATTCTGTAAGCATGATGATAAATCAGGAAATTCAGAAACAATATGATTGGTGCTCTATGAACAATTTTAATTATACACCTATTAAAATTGTCAATGAAAGGCTGTTTCCAAATGAATATGAATTGAATGAATTGAAATATTTCTTAAATGATTTTGTTGAGGAAGTTCAAGTTTTAGAGAAGACAGCATAAAAAAACAGAAATTTCGACTGTTCAAATAGAAAATGTTAATCCCCGATTTAAAACCTGCAGTTATGTTAAAGAATATTTTGAAATTGAAAGGTGCGGTAGAATTGACTGCAAATGAGCTAAAAACAATGAACGGAGATCATGCTCCTATTTGTGAAGATGGATTTAAAGCGAAAAGATGTACAGAATTTGGAACGGTGCCAGCACACTGGAACTGTATACCAAATAGTTATGTTGGAAATTGCTAAGGAATAAAATGCTAAGCATCAAGTTATTAAGGATTTGAGGCTTAAACTCAAAAATGTAAATAACCAGTTATGTTAGAAAAAATTTTAAAAAGCAAAGAAACGAGAAAGCTGACAAAAAAAGAGCAGAAAAGCATTTTAGGAAGTGAGTATTCACAAGAACTGAATTGCAATGATACTGCTGTCGAGAAATATTATGCTTGCTAATTTTAATGTTTAGATAGTAACAATCAAGCACTGTTATTATATAAAAAAGGTATTAAATATGTTAAAGAAGATCTTAAAACTAGAAGGTGCTCAGTACATTAACAAAAGTGTACAGAAGACCATGAAAGGAGGAATTCCAGATTGTTGGGTTTATGCTTTGGAAGCAGGATGCATTTTAATACCGTTAGGCGAAACTTGTCCGCTAAATACATCATCGGGTATTTGTGATACAAGCCGTCTTTGTTGTTGATTTTTAACTTTTTTAAAAGTAATACGATATAGCCTTATTTAGAATTTAGTCATGTTTTTTTTGAATGTATAGGCGCTCGATCGTGGAACATTGAGCAAATTCTCAGTATTGATGATTGGTACTGAGATTCTTAGGAGTTGGCCGCTGTGTTAATTTTATTTGGTTAGGGTAACCGCGGCCATGTCCTAAAGAAATTGTGTTGCTAAAATTTGTTTTTAAATACGAAACAGAGAAGATCATATCTTCTCTGTTTTTTTATGTTAAAATTTAAATATTGCTATTATGTAAGTTTAAAAGTGTTATATTTATAATAACCGTAGGTTTAATCTTAAAATTATGAATTTGATCGCGAGCAAATCACAAAACTTTAAAATTATTCTTGTGAGTTATTTTTTAACTATAACATTTTAAATTATGAAAAATTTACAAAAATTTGGTAAAGCTTTAAGCAAAGCTGAAATGAAAAGTATTAATGGCGGATTTTCTTGCTCTTGCAATGGTCGTTATCTAGGAGAGTATTCTTCTGCAAGCGCATGTTGTTCTGCTTGCAATGTAAGTTGCTAAATTACAGAGTAGGGTAAGGAGGCAACTCCTTACTCTTTATAAAACCTTTTTTTAACCAGCAACAAAGCCTCTAGAATTATCTTAAATTATTATGACTGTAAGTATTTATAAATATAAACAAAGACTACTAGTTTTGCTTCTTGTGCTATTTTTTAATCAGGAAACTTTTTCGCAAAATAAGGCAGTTATTCTAGGCAAAGGTTTTGATAAACAAAATGGCAAACTTCTTAAAGTAGCAAAACCAATTGGAAATTATCCTAAAAGTTTTTATAAAAAAAATAACGACGATATAAAAGTCGAAAATGGACAATTTGTAAAAGAATTAGAATTAGATTCTAACGGCTTTATTACAGTTTATGAGGATCCATATATGTTTGGAAGTTTTTCTTTTTTTGTAGAGAAAGGAGATTCCATAATAATAGAACAAAAAAAAGATAGAATTGAAATAAGCGGGAATAATTCAGCTTTTAATAATCTTTATACAAAAAATTCATATTTAAAATTAAGTCCAGATAGTGTTTTTGATGTTTTGACGGTTTTAAAAAAGTACAAAAATGCTGATGATGTTATTAAAAATATAGATATTCAAAAACAAAAAATATTTAATTTTTACAAAGCTTTACACAAAGAGAAAAAAATTAGTGCGAACTGTTTGAAAGCAGTTAATGCTGAAATAGATGGGCGAATTAATTTTTTTGCGGGTAATTATTCGGAAAACGGAAGAAACGAGGAAACGAGAAAAAAACTAGGATTAGCATTTGATCCAAAAGAAGCTCAAAAATTAGTTGAGTTTTATAATTCAAAATATTCTGTATTTAGCGAAAATAGTTTGTATAGTACCATATTGGATCAAAACCTCTATATGACGGGCTGGAATATGGAAGCACAGGCCAAAAAGACAAATAAAAAAGTCAATAGGTTTTGGAATCAATTTGATGAGCTATTTAAAAGTTGCAGATCAAATTTTGGTGTAATTGATTTTGTAGAGCCCGAACAATACAAAGAAATATATATTGCAAGTTGTATTTTTGAGTCAATACGATTCAATTGCGTAAAAAATAAAAAAGACTTAATAGCTGTTTATAGGGCTTTTATAAAAAAATACCCTGAAAGCAATTATAATGCAATAATAGAGAATCTTCTCTTTGAAGATGATCTAAAGCAAAAGGAGAATAATAATTCTCCAATAGGAAGTTTAAGTTCGTATGACGCAGCTGTTGGGTTGTCGATTTCAAATAGCCGTATTGATGTAAAGAAATCCTTTGAGGAGGCAATTGCTGAAAAATATCCAAATCAAAATTTGTTCATTGATTTTTGGGCAACATATTGCTCTCCATGTATCAAACAATTTGAATATAATGACGAATTGCATGTGTTTTTAAACAAACAGGATATCAAAACGATTTATGTGACTATTGATAACGAAGCAAGTGTTGAATTATGGAAGAAAATGATTAGCGATTACAGTTTAGTTGGGTATCATCTTTTTGCAAGCGAGGTTTATAGAAATGAAAAAATAATGAAAGAAGTTATAGATTATGTGCCTCATTATTTTGTTTATAATTACAAAACAAAAAAAATAACTTTAGTTGAAGGTTATCCAAGTGAGAAACAAAAATTTTATGATAAAATAACGGCTTCCCTTATTAAATAAACTAGAGCATGGATAATTCCAAGAAAATAGCTTTGCTATATCCTTACTATGGGAAATTTCCATGGTATTTTAAATTTTTCATTGAATCATGTAAGTACAATCCATCAGTTGATTTTATAATTTTCACAGACATAAAAATTAATGAAGAACTGCCAAAAAATATAATCGTAATTGAATACTCATTTTTAGAATTGAAAAAATTAATAAGTGAGAAAATGGGCTTTTCTGTTTCATTGAATTCTCCTTATAAATTATGTGATTTTAAACCTGCATACGGAGTAATTTTTTCAGAATTTATTACTGATTATGATTTTTGGGGACATGGAGACATTGATTTAATCTTCGGAAATATAAGGACGTTTATGACCGATGAGATTTTAGATAATTTTGATGTAGTGTGTGTTCGGGATGAATACGTTACAGGTTTTTTTACTTTATTTAGAAATAATGAGTTTGTAAATAAATTATATGAGGAAAGTAAAGATTATAAGTTTGTTTTTCAAAACGAAAAAAACTTTGTATTTGATGAATGTGGCAACTTGTTTTCAGAGCTTCAGGCGGGAGAATCTATTTTTGAATTAGAATCGGAAATAGAAACAATGACTCATGTGATAAAAAGACTTAATCAGGAAGAAAAAATTAGAGCCTATTTTGATTTCTTTGTTGTCGAAGGTGTTCCAGGAAATTTACTTTGGGAGAATGGTACACTCAGCTTTAAAGATCAGTACGAAATACTATTGTATCATTTAATCACATTTAAGAATTTTCCACACTTTGTGCCTTTTTTTTGGAAAAAAGTACCTTCAAAATTTTATATCGGTAAGAATTACTTTTCCTCTTATCCCGAGAACTCCGCTAGAATTAAGTTCTATAAGATATTCTTTCAATTTTATTTAAGTATTTTAAATCTAAAAGACGCATTTTTGAGATGGCTTGAAAATTTAAAAACAGCTGCATTATTATTTTTTAATAAAAACGCATATGATGTAACAGAGGTAGTTATAATCATAGATAATAAAAAAACAAGAAAGGTAAAAAGGTTAGAAAAAAAACAAATTGAAGGAAATGCTTCTAAAGAGATTTTTGGTATAAAATGATTATAGATATTTGACAGAAGGGTTTACCGATTTATTTTTTATCTCATCTAATAATTTTATACTTTTTGTAAGTATTTTAGATTATATTGCTGTACAAAAAATTGAATGACAATTGAAAAAATTTCCCCATTATAAACAGGCAGATTACAAAGATTGTGGCCCAACTTGTTTGAAAATAATTGCAAAGCATTACGGAAAAACAATCAAAATTCAGGAATTGCGTGACGCAAGCGAGACAACTCGTGAAGGAAGTAATCTACTTTTTTTAAGCGATGCTGCCGAAAAAACAGGCTTTAGAACTTTAGGGGTAAAGCTAAGCTTGGAGAGATTAGAAGAGGTGCCTTTGCCTTGTGTGCTGCATTGGAACCAAAACCATTATGTTGTACTTTATAAAATCAAAAAAGGGACATATTACATTTCTGATCCAGCTTTTGGACTAATTCAATATAATAAGGAAGATTTTTTAAAATTCTGGATAGGAAATAATGCCGACGATCAAACCAAAGAAGGTGTTGCGCTGTTGCTAGAACCAACACCAGTTTTTTTTCAGTCTGAATTTGATAAACAAGAAGGTGGAGAAATAGGTTTTGGACTGTTATCGCATTATATTCTTCGCTATAAATCATTTTTGATACAGTTGAGTATCGGTTTATTGGCAAGCAGTTTACTGCAGCTTATCTTCCCTTTCTTGACTCAAAGTATTGTTGATGTCGGAATCCAAAATCAGAATCTAAATTTTATTTATCTGGTTCTTTTTGCCCAGCTTTTTCTTTTTGCTGGAAGAACAGGTTTGGATCTCATTAGGAGTTGGATTTTACTGCATTTATCAACCCGAATCAATATTTCGCTTATTTCAGATTTCTTTATCAAATTAATGAATCTGCCTATTTCCTTCTTTGATGTGCGAATGACGGGAGATATCATGCAGCGAATAAATGATCATCGCCGTATCGAAAAAATTCTGACCACATCATCACTCAATGTTCTATTTTCTGTAATTAATATGTTTATAATGGGAGCTGTTTTGGCCTATTATAATCTGCAGATTTTTTTGGTGTTTTTTGCAGGAAGTGTGTTATACTTTGGCTGGATAATTCTATTCTTGAAAAGAAGAGAAGCATTGGATTATAAACGATTTGCAGAAATTTCGAATGAGCAGAGTAAAGTAATAGAGCTGATAAACGGAATGCAGGAAATTAAGCTTCATAATGCCGAAAAGCAAAAACGATGGGGCTGGGAGTATGTTCAAGCAAGACTTTTTAGGGTTTCGATAAAAGGATTGGTTCTAGAGCAGACCCAAACAATTGGTTCATCAATTATTAATGAATTAAAGAATATTTTTATCGTATTTCTTTCGGCAAAATTAGTGATTGATGGTTCTATAACTTTAGGTATGATGTTGGCAATCAGTTCGATTGTTGGGAGTTTAAATGGGCCAATTACGCAACTTATTGAATTTGTTAGGGAGCTTCAGGATGCTAAAATATCGTTAGCCAGATTGTCCGAAATTCATCAAAAAGAAGACGAAGTTCAGCAGGAAGCCAACCAAACAAGTGAAGTTCCGCAAAATGTCGACATAGTAATTAAAAACCTTTCTTTTAGATACTTAGGTTCAGATATTCCTGTTTTAGACAATTTAAACCTTTTAATTCCGAGCAATAAAGTAACTGCGATAGTGGGTGTTAGCGGAAGCGGTAAAACGACTTTAATGAAGCTCTTGCTCAAGTTTTATGAACCTGAAAAAGGAGAAGTGCTTATTGGAAACGCACAGCTTAAAAATATTTCGCAACATGCATGGAGAGCTAATATTGGAGCTGTAATGCAGGAAGGTTTTATTTTTAGCGATACCATTGCTAATAACATTGCTATTGGAGTAGATAAAATAGATAAAGAAAGATTGCTTTATGCTGCAGATGTGGCAAATATTAAACAGTATATCAGTGAGCTGCCTCTAAATTTTAATACCAAGGTAGGTTCTGAAGGATTAGGAATGAGTACAGGACAGAAACAGCGTCTGCTTATTGCGAGGGCTGTTTATAAAAATCCCGAAATTTTATTTTTTGATGAAGCCACTTCAGCCTTAGATGCCAATAATGAAAAGGAAATCATGAAAAAACTCGATATTTTTTTCAAAGACAAAACGGTTGTTGTAATTGCGCATCGATTGAGTACTGTTATGAATGCTGATCAGATTGTGGTTTTAGATAAAGGAAAAATCATAGAGATAGGAAGCCATTCGTCATTGGTAGAACAAAAGGGTAGTTATTTTGAATTGGTTAGAAATCAGCTGCAATTAGGAAATTAATCATGAACAAAGATACATTTGAATTAAGAAGCGAAGAGGTTCAGGATATCCTGACCAAAGTGCCACATTGGATGATACGATGGGGTACGGTTTTAATATTTGCCATAATTGTTTTACTGTTTTTTGTTTCCTGGTTTGTCAAATATCCAGATGTTGTAAAAACAGAAATTGTAATTACCACTAATATTCCGCCAGAGAAAATAGTTTCCAAATCTTCTGGACGCATTGAGGCTATTTTGGTTAAAAATAAAATGCTAGTTCCTAAAAACAGCACATTGGCTATTATAGAAAATACAGCCAATTACAAAGATGTTTTTCGACTAAAGGATATTGTTGATAAATACGACATCAACAACTCGCAAAAAGAATTTCCTTTTGAGCAATTGAAAAATACGCAATTCGGTGAAGTAGAAAGTGCGTATGCTGCATTCCAGAAAGATTATCAGGCACAGGAACTCAATAAAGATCTGCATCCATTTCAGATCGAAAGTAGAGCGCAACAGTCCGAAAAAATCCAAATAACAGAAAGGTTGGAAATCCTGCAACAGCAAAAAATAATTAACGAACGCGAATTGGAGCTTCAGAAAAATGAAGTAGCCCGTTTTGAAACGCTGTTTAATAAAGGAATTATTTCTGCTCAGGAAATGGAAGTTAAAAAATTGAATTTCCTTCAGGCGCAAAAGAACTATCGAAGCCTGCTGTCTTCGATTTCTCAATTGAGGTCTTCTTTGATTGACAACACAAAATCAAGCCAGAATTTGCAAATAAATAGCACTAAAGAAGAAGTTAATCTCGATCGTAGTGTTTCGCAGTCCTTTTATCAATTGAAAAAAGTGATAAGAGATTGGGAGTTGGCGTATGCCTTAAAATCGTCAATTAGCGGAAAAGTCACGTTTTTGCAGGTTTGGAATGAAAATCAGACCATAAATGTTGGCGATAACGTGTTTTCTATTATTCCAGATGCAAAAAATAGTTTCATAGGAAAAGTAAAAGCTCCAGCTTTAAATTCAGGAAAAATAAAAGTGGGGCAAAGGGTCAATATTCGTTTGGCAAATTTTCCTGACAGAGAATTTGGGGTTCTAAAAGGTGAAATCAAAAATATTTCGCTAGTGCCCGATAAAGAAGGAAATCTACTAATAGATGTTGCGCTTCCAAACGGTTTAAAAACATCATACAATAAACAAATTGCTTTTCAGCAGGAAATGAAAGGAAATGCAGAGATTGTAACCGAAGATCTGCGTTTAATTGAGAGAATTCTGTATCAGTTTAAAAGCATTTTTGAACAAGTTTAAAAATTAACCAATCCCACATACCTAACAATTAACCAAAATCACAAAATTTAAATGAAAAAAACAGTACTTATTGCCTTTTTATTATTATTTCAATTTTCTTTTTCAAAACCAATTACCGAAACTCAAAAGTTAGCTGCAACCTGCAAGGTTTGGGGTTTCCTAAAATATTATCATCCGAATGTTGCAGATGGAAGTAAAAATTGGGATGAACAATTATTTCAAATTCTGCCAAAAGTAGAAGAAGCGAAGACTTCTGAAGCATTTTCTTTGGTAATTGAAAATTGGATTGATTCTTTGGGGGAAATTAAAAAACAGGAATCTTTAAAACCTGCTGTAAAAAAAGAATATTTTGATAAAAATTTCGATTTGTCATGGGTCAATAATAAAGAATTGTTCTCGAAATCACTTTCAAAAAAATTGAAATTTATTGAAGAAAATAGAATTCAGGAAAAACAGTATTATGTTGCTTACGAATTCGGCAGTAATGGTACTCCATTGCAATTTAAAAATGAAGTAAAATATGCAGAATTTAAATGGACTGATAAAAATTTACGTCTTTTAGCCCTTTTTAGATATTGGAATTACATCGAATATTTCTTTCCATATAAATATCAAATGGATGAAAATTGGGATAAAGTATTAAATGAAATGCTGCCAAGATATTATGCGCCAGAATCTGAAAAGGATTTTAATTTGGCAATGCGTGAGATCTCTGTAAAGCTAAATGATACTCACGCCTCAACTAGTATGCCTCAATTGTTTGAATATTTTGGCGATAAATTTATTCCCGTAGACGTTACTATCATTGATGAAAAAGCAATTGTTGTTGCATTGAAAAATGATTCTCTGGCAAAAGTTAGTGACATTAAGATTAGCGACGTAATTACAAAAGTAGAAGGGAAGACTATTGCAGAAATTTTGAATGAAAACCGAAAATATGTAGAAGGATCTAACGAGCCATCTGTTTTAAAGAATGCATATTGGGCAATTTTTAATGGAAAAACACCTTCATTTGAAATCGAGTATATTCGAGACGGAAAAACTTCAATAAAGTCTATTAATAGATATGAGTATGAAGATTTAAAAGTTCAATTTCCAGATAAAGAAAAATGGAAAATTTTAGAGGGCAATATCGGTTATGTTGATTTTAATGAACTTGATCCAGCAGATGTTCCAGCCTTAATTTCAGCCTTAAATAATACAAATGCAATAATTTTTGACAATAGAAATCGACCACACGAGGTTATGTATCCAATTGTAGATTGGCTTAATCCCGAAGAGAAAGAATTTGCCAGATTTCTTGATCCAGATGTAAATTATCCTGGACGTTATTATTGGAGAGAAGGAATTCAGAAGTGCGGAAAAAATAATCCAGATCATTATAAAGGAAAAGTAATTGTGATAACTAATGAAAAAGCTGTAAGTCATGCTGAATTTACTGTAATGAGTTTACAAACGGTTCCTAATTGTGTAGTAATTGGAAGTCAGACTGGTGGAGCTGATGGTGCAAATTACAGATTTCAAATTATTAAAGGATTTGGTTCAGCATTTACTTGCTATGGTGTTTTTTATCCAAACAAAAAAGAGACCCAACGTATTGGAATTGTTCCAGATATTGAAGTGAAGCCTACTATTTTAGGAATTCAGCAAGGAAGAGATGAGGTTTTGGAAAGAGCTGTTCTTTTTGCTAAAAAGGGTAAATAGAAAAATTTAAACAGAGTCTTTGTCAAAGTTTTAAACTTTGACAAAGATGTTTTTTACATCTTCAAATAAAATTCTTTAGTTAATTCAATATATTCTGGCGTATAAACATGACGATCGATTTCGATTATTAATTCATCAATTTCAATTTCTGAAACTTCATTTCGGCTAAAAGCCAATAAACTGCGTTTGATTTCTGTTTTAGGAGTTCCTTTTACTCTTGTAATTTTTAAAGGATATAATTCTGCTTCTTTAGCTAAGGCGATAAACTTTTCTTCTTCTTTGAAAGGAAGAATAATGGCTAAAACTCCGTTTTCTGAAAGTAATAAATCGGCAGCTTCAACAATTTCTTCAAAAGGCATTGCATCTTGAAAACGCGCTAAATCGCGCTGTTCGTTATCTGTTTTGTAATCCTCAGCATAAAAAGGCGGATTCGAAATGATTAAATCATATTCATCTTCCGGTTCTTCAATAAATTCATCTAAACCAGCATGAAAACAGAATAAGCGATCGCCCCAAGGAGAACTCTCAAAATTTTCTACCGCTTGTTCGTAAGCGTCTTCATCAATTTCTAGAGCATCAATTTGTTCAGCATGACTTCTCTGTGCCAGCATTAAAGCAATAATTCCTGTTCCAGCGCCAACATCTAAAACACTAAACGGATTATGATGAATGGGAGCCCAAGCGCCAAGTAAAACACCATCAGTGCCTACTTTCATAGCGGTTTTGTCTTGTTTAACAGAAAATTGCTTGAATGAAAACATTGCAGTATATAATTGAATTTAAAAGTTTATGATGCAGTTAGACACTGAATACTAAAAACTGAGACTGAAAACTAAATTAAAGGTACATCTCCACAAGACCTTCAGGAAGATCCATGATTACTTTTTTGTTCTCACGATCGATTTTTACAAGGAAATTATCAATCATTGGAACTAAGATTTCAACTTCACCATTTAAAACTTCAAAAAGAGGCTGGGCAGTTGAATCGTTGATAGAAGTTATTTTTCCGAAAACACCTAAACGCTGGTCTTCAATTTCAAATCCAATAACTTCGTGGAAATAGAATTTGTTGCCAGTAAGTTTTGGCAACATAGTTAAAGGAAGGTAGATTGCATTTCCTAATAAAGCATCTGCATCTTCTTCGGTATTTACATCTTCAAAACGAACTCTTAGAAAGTCGTTTTTGTGTAATGAACTTGTTTCAATAAAAAAAGGAACCAAGTGTTTGTTGTGTTCAACAAACACTGATTCCAGATTTTCGTATAACTCAGGCTCATCTGTGTCTAAATAGACCAAGACTTCACCTTTGAAACTAAATTTTTTAGCGATTTTACCTAAATAAAAACAGTCTTCTTTACGCATTATCGCTAAGTAAAATTATGCTTCAGTTGTTTCGTTATTCTCTTCAGCAGCAGGAGCTTCTTCAGTAGCTTCAGCAACTTCTTCAGTAGCCTCAGTAGCTTGTGCAGCAGCTTCAGCTTCAGCTTGTGCAGCAGCAGCATCAGCAACACGTTTAGCGTTAACTTCTTGCTCAGCTTTTAAAGATTTTGCTTTAGCATCAGCTTTTGCTTTAGATAAACCATCTTTTTTAGCATCAACTTTACCAGCTTTTGATTCTAACCAAGCAGTTAATTTAGCATCTGCTTGCTCTTGTGTTAAAGCACCTTTACGAACTCCTCCATCAAGGTGGTGTTTCAATAAAGCACCTTTGTAAGAAAGGATAGCTCTTGCAGTATCAGTTGGTTGAGCACCATTGTGTAACCATTTAACTGCGCTGTCAAGGTTTAATTCAACAGTTGCTGGGTTAGTGTTTGGATTGTAAGTACCGATTTTCTCTAAGTATTTACCATCTCTTTTTGAGCGTGCATCTGCAGCTACTACCCAGTAAAAAGGTTTTCCTTTTTTACCGTGTCTTTGTAATCTAATTTTTACTGACATAATCTTATTGATTAAATTTTGAGGTACTCGACCTCTGTTAATTAAGGGCGCAAAGATATAATTTTTTTATGAAAAACACGTTTTAAAGAAGATTAAATATACTTGAGTTGTTTTTTTAGCATTTTTTTGACTTTTTAATTTAAGTATTTAGTTCTTAATGCAATACTTTTGCATCAAATTCATTTTAAACATGAAAAAATACTTTTACTTTTTATCATTTTTACTTTTACTTATCTCTTGTACAGAAGATGTAAGATTTAATAATCCAGCTTTTCAGACTTTAAAAGACAATAATTTTTGGAGGGCTCAAGCTTATGAAGCAGGAACAGAATCGAACGGAACTTTTGTTATACATGGTTCTCTAGGGAATGAACAAATAAGTTTTAAACTTCCTGCGCCAACCGTAAAGACCTATGTTTTAGGTGTAGATGATGTTACAAAAGCGACTTATAAAAACACTTATAAAGGACAAGAAGCAGAATTTAGTACAGGAGCTGCCAAAGGAAGCGGGCAAATTGTGGTGACGGAATATAATACGGAAGAAAAAACTATTTCGGGGACGTTTAAATTTACTGTAATTAATACTGATCCTAGTGCTGAGAAGCAGGAAATGCACTTTTCTGAAGGTGTTTTTTATAAAATTCCAGTTGCGCCAGAAGGGAATTTTGTTCCCGTTGATTAAGTTATTCGTCTGAATATATTTTACAAAATCAAAATAAAAACTTAAATAAACTAATATATAGTAGATTACAGAATAATAAGACTACATTTGCTTATTATTATAAATAAATATCTATGAATATTTTTGTTGGAAGCCTTCCATTCAGTATTGAGGAAGCAGATTTAAGAGAGTCTTTTGAGGCTTATGGAACAGTTGACTCTGTTAAAATTATTACTGATAAATTTACTGGAAGAAGTAAAGGATTTGGTTTTGTTGAAATGCCAAATGATGCAGAGGCTCAAAAAGCAATCGATGAATTGAACGGTGCTGTAGTTTCAGGTCGTACAATCGTTGTTAATAAATCTGAACCTAAACCAGAAGGCGAAAGAAGAAGTTTTAATAACAACCGCGGAGGAAACGATCGTGGTGGTTACGGAAACAACCGTGGCGGAGATCGCGGAAACAGAAGAGAATATTAATGTTTTTTTTCTAAAATATAAAAGGGATCAACGAAAGTTGATCCCTTTTTTTGTTTCAGGTTTCAAGTTTCAGGTTGTTGTAACGTTAAACTTGAAACTTGAAACAAAAAATAACTAATTATACATTCGCAGCCAACCAGTCACCAACTTCTTTAGTGCCGTATGCTTTTCCGCCATTAGCTAAATCTTCGGTAACTACTCCAGCTTCTAAAGCCTTGTTTACAGCATCTCTCATCGCTTTTCCTTCTTCCATCAATCCGAAGTTTTCGAACATCATGGCAGCAGATAAAATAGTAGCCATTGGATTTGCAATGTTTAATCCTGTAGCTTGCGGATATGAACCGTGAATAGGTTCGAATAAAGATACTTCAGCTCCCATAGAGGCAGAAGGCATTAATCCCATTGAGCCTGAAATTACAGAAGCTTCGTCTGTTAAGATATCTCCAAATAAGTTCTCCGTAATCAATACATCATAAGAGTTTGGCCATTGAACCAAACGCATAGCAACAGCGTCAACAAATTCGTAGCTTACTTCAACTTCTGGATAGTCTTTTTCCATTGCTTGAACTGTTTCTCTCCACAAGCGTGAAGTTTCCAAAACGTTTGCTTTGTCAACGCAGCATAATTTTTTAGAACGAGTCATGGCTAATTCGAAACCTTTTTTAGCTAAACGCTGTACTTCGGCTCTTGTGTAAACACAGTTGTCGTAAGCTGTATCTCCGTTGTCTTTTCTTCCTTTTTCACCAAAATAAATTCCTCCAGTTAATTCTCTTAAGAAAACTAAATCAGTTCCTTCAATTCTTTCTCTTTTTAAAGGAGATTTATCTAATAAAGATGGGAATGTAAAAGTTGGTCTTACGTTTGCGAACAAACCTAATGCTTTACGCATTTTTAATAAACCTTGCTCTGGACGTACTGGTGCAGAAGGATCGTTATCGTATTTTGGGTGGCCGATTGCTCCAAAAAGAACGGCATCAGCATTTTTACAAACTTCGTGTGTTGAATCTGGATAAGGTTCTCCCACAGCATCAATTGCAGCAGCACCGGTTAAAGCTGGTTTCCAAGTGATTTCATGTCCGAATTTTTTTGCAATAGCATCAGATACTTTTACTGCTTCATTTATTACTTCTGGTCCGATTCCGTCTCCGGCTAAAAGGGCTATGTTTAATTTCATTCTATATGTGTTATTAAGGTTCAAAGTGACAAAGTTTCAAAGTTTCAAAGTTTTTAAAAGCAGACTAAAATCTTTGTCCCTTTGTTACTTTGAAACTTTGCAACTATATTAAGTTATAATGTTAAGCATTTTTTGCGTTGCAATAATCGCTGCAACAGTCTGGTCAGAATCTAATCCGCGGGTTTTGAATTCTTTTCCGTTGTTGACCCATGTAATAATGGTTTCACACAATGCATCAGAACTACTTCCTGGAGGGATTCTTACCGCATAATCAATTAATTTTGGAAGCGTTAATTTTTTGCTTTTATAAATCTTGGATAAAGCATTCATAAAAGCATCAAACTGACCGTCTCCTTGTGCATTTTCTTCGATTATTTCTCCGTTTAAATTTAAAGATAAAGTCGTAGATGGGCGCATTCCTTTAGAATGAACCAGCATATAAGAATTTATAGTGATTTTTTCTTCGTAAGTATGACTGTCCAAAACATCCGAAATAATGTACGGAAGATCTTCTTTCGTTACGGTTTCTTTTTTGTCGCCCAACTCGATAATTCTTTGGGTAACTAATTTCAAATCCTCGTTGTTTAGTTTTAAACCTAATTCCTGAAGATTTTTCTCGATATTGGCTTTTCCCGAAGTTTTTCCGAGAGCATATTTTCTTTTTCTTCCAAAACGTTCTGGAAGAAGATCATTAAAATAAAGATTGTTTTTGTTATCTCCATCAGCATGAATTCCTGCTGTTTGTGTAAAAACATTATCGCCTACAATAGGTTTGTTGGCAGGAATTCTATAGCCTGTGAAAGTCTCAACTAGTTTGCTTACAGAATACAGAGAAGTCTCTTTTACATTGATGTTTACTTGTGGCAAATAATCGTTGATTACGGCAACAGTACTTTCAAGAGGTGCATTTCCAGCACGTTCTCCCATTCCGTTTACCGTTACATGAAGTCCGTTGATTCCAGCTTTTACGGCTTCCATAACATTCGCAATACTTAAATCGTAATCGTTATGAGCGTGAAAGTCAAAATGAAGAGTTGGGTATTTTGCTCTGATTTTTGAAATAAATTCGAAAGTCAAAGATGGAATTAAAACCCCTAAAGTATCTGGAAGTAAAATCCTTTTAATTGGCTGCGTAGATAAGAAATCCAAAAACTGAAAAACATATTCAGGAGAATTTCGCATTCCGTTGCTCCAGTCTTCCAGATAAACATTAGTTTCTATATTGTTTTCTTTGGCTAAAGCAATAATCTGAGAAATTTCAGAAAAATGCTGTTCTGGAGTTTTTTTTAACTGATGCGTTAAGTGATTCATTGAACCTTTGGTCAATAAATTCTGCACTTTGGCTCCAGCTTTTTTCATCCAGTCGATTGAAACGCCTCCGTCAACAAACGTTAGCACTTCGATTCTTTCAATATAACCTTTTTCTTCAGCCCAAGAAGTAATGCCTTTAACAGCCTGAAATTCTCCCTCGCTCACGCGTGCGGAAGCAATTTCGATTCTATCAATATTTAATTCCTCCAACAACAATTGTGCAATGGTTAATTTTTCTGCAGCAGAAAAAGATACTCCTGAGGTTTGTTCACCATCACGAAGCGTCGTATCCATTATTTCAATTTTTCTTTTTTCCATATTGATGTTTCTAACGGGTCGGATATTAGTAATATCCTATTTAATTTTGACGCTGATTTTACTGATTAGGTTTGCGAAGACGCTGATAAAATGGATTTTTTTATTAAAATAAAATCTGCGTTAATCCGCGCTTTTGCGATAGCAAATCTGTTTCATCCGCGTTCTATTTTTTCTCATTTAATTTAGAAAGACCCGACTAGTTTTTGAAACCTGTCGGGTCTAATATCCTGAATGAGATTTCTATTTAGTAAGGAAGTTTATCGGCAAAAGTTTTAATATCTTCCTTCATATCTTGTAAATAATCAATGTCGTCAAAACCATTAATCATATTGTTCTTTTTGTAACCGTTAATAGCAAAAGATTCTTGCTGACCAGTTGACAATAAAGTGATAGTTTGATCTGGAAGATTGATTTCTAATTCTGTTTTAGGATCGGCCTCGATAGCTTTGAAAATGTTTTCCAAAAACTCAGGGCTGATTTGAACTGGCAAAACACCAATATTCAAACAGTTTCCTTTGAAGATATCAGCAAAGAAACTAGAAACCACAGCGCGGAATCCGTAATCGTAAACTGCCCAAGCAGCGTGCTCTCTAGAAGATCCAGAACCGAAGTTTTTTCCTCCAACCAAAATTTTTCCAGAATAAGTAGAATCATTTAAAACGAAATCTGCTTTTGGAGTATCGTCTCCGTTGTATCTCCAGTCTCTAAAAAGGTTGTCTCCAAAACCTTCACGTTTTGTAGCTTTTAAGAAACGAGCTGGAATGATTTGATCTGTATCAACGTTCTCAATTGGCAGTGGCACTGCACTGCTGGTAAGTATAGTAAATTTATCGTATGCCATTTTGATTTTTGATTTTAGATTAACGATTTCTGATTTTAGATTTGTTGTTGTATCTTAAAATTGTAAGCGTTAATGTTTTTTTTGTAAAATGTAAATTGAAATTTTAGAAGATTTTTTAATGAAGCGTATCGAAATCTGAAATCAAAAATCGTTAATCTTCATTCCTAAATCTTTAAAAAAGCTCTCTTGGATCTGTTAGTTTTCCTGTAACAGCAGCTGCAGCAGCCATAATTGGACTTGCTAATAAAGTTCTTGAACCAGGACCTTGACGACCTTCAAAGTTTCTGTTTGAAGTACTTACCGCATATTTTCCAGCAGGAACTTTATCATCGTTCATTGCTAAACAAGCAGAACAACCCGGCTGACGTAATACAAAACCAGCTTCAGTCAAAATGTCTAAAATTCCTTCTTCTTTAATTTGTGCTTCAACAACGTGAGAACCTGGAACTAACCAAGCGGTAACATTATCTGCTTTTTTTCTTCCTTTTACAATTTCAGCGAAAGCTCTAAAATCTTCAATACGTCCATTTGTACAACTTCCCAAGAAAACATAATCGATTTGTTTTCCAATCATTACATCGTCTTCATGGAAGCCCATATAAGCTAAAGATTTTTTGTAAGTCTCCTCACCACCTTCAACTTGGTTTGCACTTGGGATATGTTTTGTGATACCAATTCCCATTCCTGGGTTAGTACCGTAAGTAATCATTGGTTCGATATCTTCAGCTTTAATGTTTAATTCAGCATCAAATACAGCATCAGCATCTGTTTTTAAAGTTTTCCAGTATTCAACAGCTTTTGTCCAAGCTTCTCCTTTTGGAGCATAAAGTCTTCCTTCTAAGAAATCGAAAGTAGTTTGGTCAGGTGCAATCATTCCTCCACGAGCACCCATTTCGATACTTAGGTTACAAACTGTCATACGGCCTTCCATAGTCATGTTTTCAAAAACATCACCAGCATATTCAACAAAATATCCTGTTCCTCCAGAAGTAGTTAATTGCGCAATAATATAAAGTGCAACGTCTTTTGGACCAACACCTTTGCTCAATTGACCGTTTACGTTGATACGCATTTTCTTTGGCTTAGGCTGCATAATACATTGTGTAGAAAGCACCATTTCAACCTCAGAAGTTCCGATACCAAAAGCAATAGCTCCAAAAGCACCGTGAGTAGACGTATGCGAATCTCCACATACAATAGTAGCACCTGGCAAAGTAATTCCGTTTTCAGGACCAACTACGTGTACAATTCCATTTTTTTGGTGGCCTAATCCCCAGTGCGAAATTCCGTATTCGTTTGCATTGTCTTCAAGAGCCTGAAGCTGGTTAGCAGAAAGCGGATCCTGAACTGGTAAATGTTGGTTTATGGTTGGGGTATTGTGATCTGCAGTTGCAAAAGTACGTTGTGGGTATAAAACGTTAACGCCTCTTGATTTTAATCCTAAAAAAGCAACAGGACTCGTAACTTCATGAATGAAATGGCGGTCAATAAAAAACACATCTGGTCCATCTTCAATTTTACGCACTACATGTGAATCCCATACTTTGTCAAATAATGTCTTACTCATTTTTTATTTTTTTTAATTGTAATTTCTATAACCACAGCAATTTCCTGTTCATTATAATAGCAAAACAAAAGTAAAAAAAGATAAAAAAGCGTCAATTTCGATATTTCATTATATACGATACCCAAACTAATTTACAAATTGCCAAACGGCTTTTGCAGACTAAAATTTGAAAGAAAAATGATGAAGAAACTGATTTGCTTTTTCTTTTTCGGCTTTAATTTTACCTGATTGTTTTTTGTTTTAATAGTTTGCAAATTTATCTCAAAATCAATATAAAATATAAGAATTTAATTGAAAAAATCTAACAAAATGAATAAAAATAGTAATAATTGTTATTTTTGAAATCGCTGCTTAAAAGAGGTTTTTTGAGTTTTTTATCGCTTTTAAAGGAGTTTTTTGGACATTATTTAGATTCAATAAACAGTCTAAATACTACGACATCCAAGAAGTGTATTTTTATGAAATTTTATGATTTTTTAAGGCTGAAACCGATTTTTTGAGAGCAGTATTTTTGAAAATTAATTCAAGGAGTTTTTAAATTCTAATGGGGTAAGACTAGTTTTCTTTTTGAATAGTTTACTAAACGATTGCGGATATTCAAAACCTAATTGATAAGCAATTTCGGCTACCGAAAGATTAGTAGTAATTAGAAAATCTTTTGATTTTTCTATTAATTTCGAATGAATATGCTGTTGCGCATTTAATCCAGTTAAATTACGAAGCATATCGCTAAGATAATGACTAGAAACATTAATCTGTGAAGCTAGAAATTCTACCGTAGGTAATCCTCTTTTTAGGGTTTCTGCATTACTGATATAGTTATCCAGAGTTTCTTCGACTTTTAATAACAAATCGTGGCTGATGGTTTTTCTGGTAATAAATTGGCGTTTGTAAAAGCGATTGCTGTAATTCAGCAGAACATCGATATAAGAAACAATCACATCTTGACTCATTTCGTCAATTGCCGTGTTAAGTTCGTTGTCGATACTTTTTAATAATCCAATAATAATTGTTTTTTCACTATCTGAAAGATGCAGTGCTTCATTGATGTCATAAGAAAAGAAACCATACTTTTTGATGCTTTTTCCTAAAGGGTAATTTCGAATAAAATCGGGATGAAATAAAAGTGTATAGCCGCCATATTCAGCACCTTCTTCATTTTTAGTAAAAATTAACTGTTTGGGAGAAGCAAACAGGAGTCCGCCTTCATTAAAATCGTAATAACCTTGACCGTAGCCCATTTTGCCATTAGTGGAA
This sequence comes from Flavobacterium tyrosinilyticum, assembly GCF_023656565.1. Classification (GTDB taxonomy): domain Bacteria; phylum Bacteroidota; class Bacteroidia; order Flavobacteriales; family Flavobacteriaceae; genus Flavobacterium; species Flavobacterium tyrosinilyticum. The sequence continues at coordinate 858,288 of NZ_JAMOKG010000001.1, read as the reverse complement.
AACTTATAAGATACCTTATAGAAATCAAGCAAAAAGGCATGATTCGCTAAATCTCCATTAATGACCAATTGTGTATTGTCTACCAAACTCACCATCGGATGAAGCGGTTTTGGCAATCGAAGCAGGTCATGAAACTGCGATATAGAAGAGATTTTTTCCGGATTATTGTTTTTCTTTTCCATGATATAAAAATAAGAAAATTAAAAGACTAGTGAGGCTTTCCAAAAAGTATTAAACAAGCTCCTTGATTTATGAAAGATCAGCTTCGGAGAAGCGAAATATTTATAGAAATCGTATTTGTTGTTGAGAGCAAAGCTCCAGCGGAGCGACATCTGTATTGCAATAAATATGTCGCTCCGCTGGAGCTATTTTGCACTTTCATAATTGAATTTCTATAAATATTTCGCTCCGCTGGAGCTTAAAAAAAGAATATTGAAAGCTTTTTGGACAGCCTTATTAGGAGTTATTATGCTCCAAGAAACTGTTTTCCAAATTCGGTGCGGAAAGTTTCAGCGCCTAATTCTAATCGTTGGTTGTAAAGTGCTTTTGCGTCTTCTCCAGCAACATATCTTAATTGATTTTTTCCGTCGGTTGCTGCTTCATAAACCACATCGGCAATTTGCTCTGGGGTTGATGCCATTTCAAACATCGTGTCAACACTTGCAAACATACTGTTGGTCATGGCCTCGTATTCGGGTTTTGCTCCTGTATCAAGAGAGCCATGCAGAAATTCAGTTTTAATACCACCCGGAGAAACCGTTTTAATATGTACGCCAAACGGATTTAATTCGTAAGCCATACTTTCGCTCCAGCCTTCCAATCCCCATTTTGTTGCGTGATAAACAGATCCTAAAGGGAAAGCGATTAATCCGCCGATAGAAGTTGTAGAGATAAATAAACCGCTTTTTCTTTCTCTGAAATACGGAATAAAAGCATTGGTAACTCGAATAACTCCTAATAAGTTAGTGTTTAATTGTTTGGTGATTTGATCGTCAGAAAGACTTTCTAGAGGGCCAATTAATCCATATCCCGCGTTATTAAAAACAACGTCAATATCGCTTAATTCAATAGCTTTTTGAACTGTAGTTTGTATCTGTTCGTAATTGGTAACGTCTAATGGCAAAAGTGTTACATTTTTTAATTGAGAAAGTTCTGTTTCCTTTTCAGGAGTTCTCATTGTAGCAATTACATTCCATCCTTTTTCGTGGAATAATTTTGCTGTTGCTTTTCCTAAACCTGATGATGCGCCTGTGATAAAAATTGTTTTCATGATTATTACTTTTTAATTGTTTTAATTTGATGAAGCAAAGTTCAGGATACAGTACAGCTTAAAAGTGTTCATTTTGGTGCAATGAGTATCCAAAATGAATAATTGAAGTTTTTAAGAGAAAATAATGAAATTAAATGTACTTTTTAAGGTTTTTGGTGTACTTTCATAATCGTGTTAAAAATGCTTTTGTTAACAACTTTCACTTCTTTATTTCTCCAAAAAAAGCGTAAATTTGACTTCCTTCCATTTTTCATTTCGCATTTTGTTATGTTTCATGTTGTCAATGTTTTGCAATGTGTAAGATTTGAGATTTGGATCTTTAAAATTTGACTTTTACAACTCTATGTATTTAATATTCGATACCGAAACAACCGGATTACCAAAACGCTGGGATGCCCCGATTACCGATTCTGATAACTGGCCTCGCTGTATACAAATTGCGTGGCAGCTTCATGACGAAATGGGACAGCTTATAGAACATCAGGATTATTTGGTAAAACCAGAAGGATTTAATATTCCGTATGATGCCGAGCGTATTCACGGAATCTCAACTGAATTGGCTGAAGCCGATGGAATCACTTTGGCCGAAGTTTTAGAAAAATTCAATATTGCTTTAAGCAAAACTAAATTTATCGTTGGACAAAATTTAGGTTTCGACGTTAATATTATGGGAGCCGAATTTCATAGAATGGGAGTGGAGTCTCAAATGAGTTCAATGCCTGTTTTGGATACTTGTACCGAAGTTACCGCTTCGTTATTGCAGCTTCCAGGAGGTCGTGGAGGAAAATTCAAACTTCCAACTTTGACCGAATTGCATAGCTATCTTTTCGATCAGCCTTTCGCGGAAGCGCACAACGCAACTGCGGACGTTGAGGCAACTACGCGTTGTTTTTTAGAATTGGTTAGAAGAGAAGTTTTTACAAAAGAAGAATTAGACGTTCCGAAGGAATATTTCAAAGAATTTCAGCAAAAAAATGCTGAGCCATTTAAGTTAATTGGTTTAAAGCATATCAACTTAAAAGCAGCTTCTGATAAAATCAGAGAGCAGCTTAAAGCTTTAGCTGGAGAAGGGCAGCAAAATGTCGTTTCAGAAGAAGATAAAGCCGATTTTAAAGCAGCAAAATTTGCGCATTTACATAATCACACACAGTTTTCGGTACTTCAATCGACTATCGGAATTGGGAATATAGTTGCCGCTGCTGCTAAAAACGGAATGCCGGCCGTTGCCATGACGGATACCGGAAACATGATGGGAGCTTTCCATTTTGTGAGTGCCGTTATGAACCACAACAAAGCGGCTTCTGGAAAAAATAAAGCTCTAGTTGAAGCTGGAGAAGAACCAACAGAAACGGAAGTAAAACCAATTGTTGGCTGTGAGTTTAATATTTGTGAAAACCATTTAGATAAAAGTAAAAAAGACAACGGTTATCAGGTTGTTTTAATGGCTAAAAATAAAGCGGGTTACCACAACTTGGCTAAAATGGCTTCGATCGCTTATACAAACGGATTTTATTATGTTCCTAGGATTGACCGCGCGATTGTGGAGCAATATAAGGGAGATATAATGGTTTTGTCTGGAAATTTATACGGAGAGATTCCGAGTAAAATTCTGAATATTGGTGAGAACCAAGCCGAAGAAGCTCTGATTTGGTGGAAAGAACAATTTGGCGAAGATTTCTATCTAGAAGTGATGCGCCACAATCAGGAAGATGAAAATCGTGTCAATAAAACCCTGATTGAGTTTTCTAAGAAACATGATGTCAAATTAATTGCGACCAATAACACCTATTACTTAAATAAAGAAGATGCCAATGCGCACGATATTTTGCTTTGTGTAAAAGACGGTGAAAAGCAGGCAACGCCTATTGGACGTGGACGTGGTTATCGCTACGGACTTCCAAATCAGGAATATTATTTCAAGTCGGAAGCAGAGATGAAAAAACTCTTCGCCGATTTGCCCGAAGCGATTATCAATATTCAGGAAATTATAGATAAGGTTGAAATATATTCACTTTATCGTGATGTATTGCTTCCGAAATTTGATATTCCAGAAGAATTTATGGTACCCGAAGATGAAGAAGATGGTGGTGTAAGAGGGGAAAATAAATACTTGAGACACCTTACAATGGAAGGTGCCAAAAGACGTTATGGCGAAATAACCGAATCGATTCAAGAGCGTTTGGATTTTGAGTTAATGACGATTTCAAACTCAGGTTATCCAGGTTACTTTTTGATTGTACAGGATTTTATCGCCGAAGCAAGAAAAATGGACGTATCAGTAGGGCCAGGTCGTGGATCTGCAGCGGGTTCGGCCGTTGCATACTGTCTGGGAATTACCAATATTGACCCGATTAAATATGACTTACTTTTTGAGCGTTTCCTAAATCCTGACCGTGTATCGATGCCCGATATTGATATCGACTTTGATGACGAGGGTCGTGGACGTGTAATGGATTATGTAATCAACAAATACGGTCAAAAACAGGTGGCTCAGATTATCACTTATGGTAAAATGGCAACCAAATCGGCAATTCGTGATACGGCGCGTGTATTGGATTTACCATTATTCGAGGCCGATAGAATTGCAAAACTGATTCCAGGAATGATGCCATCAAAATGGAATTTGGCGCGTTTTATTTCGGAGAGTGAAGATGAGGTTAAAAAAGCGCTTCGTTCTGACGAATTTGATAATGTAAAAGAATTAATCGCGATTGCCAATGAAGATGATTTGGCAGGAGAGACTATTCAGCAGGCAAAAATTCTGGAAGGATCGATGCGTAACACGGGAATTCACGCCTGTGGGGTTATCATTACACCATCGGATATTACGAATTACGTTCCAGTAACAACCGCAAAAGATTCTGATTTATATGTAACACAGTTTGACAACTCGGTGGCAGAAAGTGCCGGATTGTTGAAAATGGACTTCTTGGGTCTGAAGACCCTTACGTTGATAAAAGATACCGTTAAACTGGTAAAATATAGAACGAATATTGATCTGGATCCAGATAATTTCCCGATTGATGACGAAGAAACATATGCGCTTTTCCAAAGAGGTGAAACCGTTGGAATCTTCCAATACGAGTCGCCTGGGATGCAGAAATACATGAAAGATCTGAAGCCAACGGTTTTTGGAGATTTAATTGCCATGAATGCCTTATATCGTCCGGGACCTTTGGAGTATATTCCGTCTTTCGTTCGAAGAAAAAATGGTGACGAGGAAATCAAATACGATTTAGATGCCTGTGCCGAATATTTATCAGAGACCTACGGAATTACGGTTTACCAAGAGCAGGTAATGCTTTTGTCTCAGTCTTTGGCAGGATTTACAAAGGGTGAGGCCGACGTATTGCGTAAAGCGATGGGTAAGAAACAAAAAGACGTATTGGATAAAATGAAGCCTAAGTTTGTGGAGCAAGCGGCTGCAAAAGGTCACGACGCAAAAGTTCTAGAGAAAATCTGGAAAGACTGGGAAGCGTTTGCGAGTTATGCCTTCAACAAGTCGCACTCGACTTGTTATGCTTGGATTGCCTACCAAACGGCTTATTTGAAAGCACATTATCCTGCGGAATATATGGCAGCGGTACTTTCAAATAACATGAACGATATCAAACAGGTTTCGTTCTTCATGGAAGAATGTAAACGTATGGGATTACAGGTTTTAGGTCCAGACGTAAACGAATCGTACTATAAATTTACAGTAAATGATGATTACGCGGTTCGTTTCGGAATGGGAGCGATTAAAGGAGTAGGTTCTGGAGCGGTTGAAACAATTGTAGAAAATAGAAAAGACGGAAGATATAAATCGATTTTTGATTTGGCGAAGCGAATTGATTTGCGTGCTGCCAACAAAAAAGCGATTGAAAACTTAGCACTGGCTGGAGGTTTTGATTCTTTTGAAGGAACAACCAGAGCGCAGTATTTCCACGATGATGGTGACGGAATTACATTCTACGAAAAAGCCATGCGTTATGGATCGAAGTTTCAGGAAAATGAAAACTCATCTCAGGTAAGTTTGTTTGGAGAAACCAGTGAAGTACAAATTGCAGAACCGGTTGTACCTCCATGTGAAGACTGGAGTACAATGGAAAAACTGGCTAAAGAAAAAGAGGTTGTCGGAATCTATATTTCTGGGCATCCGCTTGACGATTTTAGGTTTGAAATGAAATACTTCTGTAATGCTCGATTGGAAGCATTGAAGAGTATGAATGAATATGTTGGAAAGAATTTGCACTTTGCCGGAATTATCAATAACGTACAGCATCGTGTAGCCAAAAATGGAAAAGGTTGGGCGGCTTTCAACTTAGAAGGGTATGATGAAAGTTACGAGTTTAAGATTTTTGGAGAGGAATATTTAAAATTCCGCCACTTCTTAATTCAGAACAATTTTGCCTTTTTGAAAATATTAATCAAAGACGGATGGGTAAACCATGATACAGGTAAAAAGTCGGATCCTAGAATGCAGTTTGTAGAGATTCGTCAGTTGCAGGATATTTTAGAAGCTTTCGCTAAGAAATTGATAGTTCTGTTAAATATCAAAGATCTTCATCCGGAGTTTATTCATAAACTGAGCCATTTGTTTGCTGAATACAAAGGAGAGAATTCTGTGACTTTTGAAATCATGGAGTTAGAAAAAATAAAGCGATTGGTTGAGGTAGAAACTCCAACCGATTTTGAAGCTGAAGATGCTGTTTTTGAAGCCGAAAATGAAAATGAAGATAGTGCGATGGAAGACACTAAGATTCAAGAGGTAAATGAGGTTGAAGAAATAAAAGTAGTTACCAAATTAACCATGCCGAGCCGTCGTTTGAAGGTTAAAATTTCTGCTGAATTACTGCAGGAGTTGGAGAAAATGCAGATTAATTTTAAATTGAACTAAAAAATTAACAGTTAAAATTTAAACACATGTTAATTTTTTATGTTAAAAATATGCATGCATAATAGTTTTTTAGTAATATTGCCCCAAATTACAACGTTTTCGTTCCAAGTCTAACTTTACAAACTGTAAGAATGTGTTAAAATGTTCTAAGTTTGTACTAATCAATAAATCAAAATTATGAAAAAGAACCTATTTTTATTAGGGTTATTAGTTTGCTCTATGGCCACAATGGCGCAATCAGAAAAAGCAGAAAAACCAGAAAGCTGGTATTTTAAATTGGGTGGATCTTATTTTATTCAAACAGCTGCTACAGAATTTCCAATTGTAAATGGTGCATTGCCTAATACAGATGTATATGCAGCAGATGGTACAACTTTAATTTCGAGAGAAACAAATCATGGTTCATTTGGAGAAGGATTTCGTACAGGTATAACTGCAGGATATCGTTTTTCAACTCGTTTGGGAGTAGAAGTAGGATTTAACTATTTCAGTAGTGCTAGTAAAACTATGGTTGAAACTACTAACAGATTAGTTGCTGCTGGTCCTGTATTTGCTACTGGAAAAGCAGTAGGAAAAATTCAGGCTTTTGATGTTGCTCCAGCTCTTGTGTTGTTTTTAGGAGAATCTCACGGTTTTGAACCTTACACGAAAGTAGGAGTTATTGTACCTGTTCATGGAGATTTGACAATTAAAACAAATAGAGCTTATACAACCCCTGCAGGTGTTGTTACTAGTTATGCTAAAGATGTAGTAAAACCTAATCCAACAGTTGGATTTTTGGCTGCATTAGGAACATCTTATAAATTAGGAACACACATTGCTGTTTTTGGAGAATTAGAGTACCGTAACTTTACTGTTCACGGAAAAACAAAAGAAACTGAAGTGTATACAGAAAATGGAGTAGATAAATTAAATACACCAACTAATTTCCGTCCTGATGCTTCATACTCTGCAAGTCATACGAAATATGTTGATCAAATTAATACAACTTCAAACAGTAAAGTAACTAATGCTGCAGGATTTGATAATACAAGAGCTACAGATGATATTAGTTCTTATGTTGGAATTTCTGGTTTAGGTTTGACTTTAGGTTTAAGATACAGCCTATAATTTTCCAATTTTTTTTATAGTTTACAAAAAGAGGATATTCGAAAGAATATCCTCTTTTTTTTTTGAGTCTTGTCTGTCATCCTGACGAAGGAAGGATTTTAATTGATAATTATAATTTCGAATCTCTAAACTCCTTCAAAACTTGATCAATAACCCAAGTGGTTCTGGCGCCAGAAGTACCTTTTGATGGAGAAGCATTTTCATTCCCTAAAAGTTCAGTAATAACAGTTTCAATAAACGGCTGTTGAATGTGAAGCGGGTTTTCTATTGTAATGCTTTCTTTTTCTCCATCGGTATATTGAATATGAACGGGATCATTTCCAAAAGTAGAAAACGAGATTTTACCTTTATCGCCTACAATTTCAGTGTTATCATAACGTTCAAAACTTGCAAAATTCCATAGACCAGATCCGTGAATTCCGTTTTCAAATAAAAATGACATTGAAACAGCATCTTCGGCAGGATAAGCCATTAACTGAGAAGTGGCATGTCCGCGAACTGATTTTATCGGACCTAAAACAAAATCTAGGAAATCTAGAGTATGGCAGGCCAAATCAACAAAAATTCCACCTCCAGAAATATGTGGCAGAACAGTCCAAGGAAGATTGATTTCGTCATCATAACGTGCTTCAAAAGGATGATACAAAACACAATTTACGTGTCTAATAGTTCCTAATTTCCCCTGATCGATTATTTCTTTAATTTTTAAAAAACGAGGTAACGCTCTTCTGTAATAAGCAACAAACAAAGGAACATTATGCTCTTTGCAAGCGCTAATCATTTCGTTGCATTCTTCAAATGTCAAAGCCATTGGTTTTTCTACGTAAACAGGTTTTCCAGCTTTGGCGCATAAAATAGTGTATTCTTTATGAGAAGACGGAGGAGTAGCTATATAAACGGCATCAACTTCTGGATCATTTATTAGATCTTCAGCGTTAGAATACCATTTCGGAACATTATGGCGTTTGGCGTAATCTTCGGCAAGAGCCGCATCTCTTCGCATAACCGCAACTAAAGCCGAATTTGGAGCTTTCTGAAAAGCTGGTCCACTTTTAACTTCGGTTACATTTCCACAGCCAATAATTCCCCATTTTATAATTTTCATGGTTTAAGTTTTAAGTTTCTCAAATTTAAAAGAAAATTAGCCACGAATTCACGAATTTTTTGATCTGAATGTTTAAAAAATCTGTATCGAATTATGCGAACTAATTTCACGCAGATTTAAAATAATGTTAGCAGATGCTCGCAGATTTTTTTAATTCAATCTGCTAAATCTGCAGAATCTGAGTGAAAAAAAATAAAAGCCACAGATTGAAAAGATTTTCACAGATTTTTTAATCTATCTAATCCTTTTAATCTGTGGCATAAAATAAATTAGCCAAGAGCTCACAAAAATAATTCGTGAATTCGTGGCTAAAAAAAATCAGTTTAAAGTCCTACTTTTTAGGCAAAGTTTTAAAACCCATATTGTAAAGCGTGAAAGCTTGAATGTCTACATTTTCCTGAATTGTAGCCGCAACAGATTTTCCTGCTCCGTGTCCTGCTTTAACATCAATTCTAATTAAAACCGGATTTTCTCCTGTTTGTTTTTCCTGTAACTCAGAAGCAAATTTGAAACTATGGGCAGGAACAACACGATCGTCATGATCACCAGTAGTTACCATTGTAGCAGGATAATGAGTTCCTTTTTTTACATTGTGTACGGGCGAATATCCTTTTAAGTATTCAAACATTTCTTTGCTGTCTTGAGCAGTTCCGTAGTCAAAAGCCCATCCGGCACCTGCTGTAAAAGCATTGTAACGAAGCATATCCATAACCCCCACAGCTGGTAAAGCTACTTTCATTAAATCTGGACGCTGTGTCATAGTTGCACCAACCAATAAACCTCCGTTAGATCCTCCGCGAATAGCCAAATAATCAGAAGAAGTATATTTTTGAGCAATTAAATATTCTGCAGCAGCGATGAAATCGTCAAATACATTCTGTTTTTGAAGTTTCGTTCCCGCATCGTGCCATTTTTTTCCATATTCGCCACCTCCTCTTAAGTTCGCTACCGCATATATACCTCCGTTTTCCAACCAAACAGCATTTGCAATGTTAAAACTTGGAGTTAAAGAAATATTGAATCCGCCGTAACCATAAAGGATAGTTGGATTTTTACCGTCTAATTTTGTTCCTTTTTTATACGTAATAATCATAGGAACTTTTGTACCGTCTTTTGACGTATAGAAAACCTGTTTAGATTCGTAATCTTCGCTTTTGAAATCTACTTTTGGTTTTTGATACACTTCAGATTTACCAGATTTTGGCTCCAAAGCATAGATGCTTCCTGGAGTTGTATAGTTAGTAAAGCTGTAGTATAAAATTTTATCTTCTTTTTTACCGCCAAATCCGCCAGCAGTTCCAACAGCAGGAAGTTTGATTTCACGAACTAATTTTCCGTTGTAATCATATTGTTGTACAAATGAAACAGCATCTTTTGTATAATTAGCAAAGATATAACCAGCACCAGTTGAAGGAGATAAGATATCTTTGGTTTCTTTAATAAAATCTTTCCAGTTTTCAGGTTTCGGATTTGCTGCGTCAACCGTTACGACACGTTTGTTAGGAGCATTAAAGTCGGTTTCGATAAACAATTTGCTTCCTTCATTGTCAATAACACTGCTGTCGCTGTTAAAATTGTCTACGATTGTAACAATTGGACTGTTAGGCTTTGTCAAGTCTTTAATGTACAATTCATTTCCGTAAGTCGAATTAGCAGCTGTAATTACCAAATAACGATCGTCTTCAGTAACATATCCGCCTACATATCTTCTTTTTTGATCTGCTCCAAAAATTACTTTATCGTCTTTTTGAGAAGTTCCCAGTTTATGGAAATACAATTTGTGCTGATCTGTTTTAGCCGATAATTCACTTCCCTTTGGTTTGTCATAACTAGAATAGTAGAAACCTTCATTTTTGTACCATGAAACACCACTAAATTTCACATCAACCAAAGTGTCTTCTACAACTTTTTTAGAAAGCGCATCTATGATGATTACTTTTCTCCAGTCGCTTCCGCCTTCAGAAATTGCATAAGCTGCTTTGCTTCCATCTTCAGAAAAGTCAAGACCGCCAAGAGAAGTTGTTCCGTCTTTAGAAAAAGTATTTGGATCTAAGAAAACTTCTTCTTTTCCGTTTGCATCTTTTCTGTAAACTACAGATTGATTCTGAAGTCCGTTGTTTTTAGAGTAATAAGTAAATTTCCCTTCTTTATGTGGAGCTCCTATTTTTTCGTAATTCCATAGTTTTTCCATTCGCTTTTTAAGTTCTTCGCGAAACGGAATTTTATCTAAATACGCATACGTAACTTCATTTTCAGCTTTTACCCAAGCACCGGTTTCGGCAGATTTATCATCTTCTAACCAACGGTACGGATCGCTTATTTTAGTATCAAAATAAACATCAACAGTTTCTCCTTTTTTGGTTTCCGGATATTTAGTTTGGGCAAATGAAACCCCTGCAGTTGTAAGTGCCATTAATAAAAATGTTTTTTTCATAATTAGTTTTATCTGTTGTAACAAAAATAGCGCTTTTTGTGAGATTGTTGTGTTACTAACCGCAAAGAACGCAAAGAGTTTACGCAAAGCACGCAAAATTAATCTCGTAAAGACGCGGATGTGCAAAGTTTTAAAATTTCTTTGCGGCTTGGCGTCTTTGCGAGAATCTTTTAATCGTCATTTTATAAAATAAAACTTAGCGAACCTTGCGTAATACTTTGCGCTCTTTGCGGTTAAATTTAAAATTTAAAATTATAAATTGAAATTAACCCCTAAAACGATATTTCTTCCAATATTCGGAATTCCGTCTGTTTTTAATCTAGAAAGGTGTGCAATGTATTTTTTATCAAATAAATTGTTTCCATTAAGGTTAATGTCGAAAGCCGTTTTTCCTAGTTTGACCGTTCCTCCAAAACCTAAATTTACCAAAGTATAGCCTTTCGAAGCTGTTTCGAAGCCGCTTACATTATCTTGATTGAAAGTAGAAGAAACATTCAAAGATGCAAAACCTTCGCTTAGCCAATTTTTGATATTAAATTCAGTTCTAAGTGTATTATTCCAATTGTTTGCAGGAATCAAAGGAAGATAATCTTTGTTGTCTTTTTTACCAGTAACCGTTTCAAAGCTCGTTTCAAAATGCAACCAATCTAATGGATGAGGGTGAAAATGAAGACCGACTTCTCCACCGTACAACTGTGCATTATCCTGAATATAAGCAAAAACATCATTGTCTTCTAAAACCTCTCCTGTTGGCGAAGTGTAAATATAGTTGTTTACGTGATTGTAAAATCCGTTTACGAAGAACTCAAAATGCGAGTTTTTATATTCTAAATTCAAATCTGTCTGAACGTTTTGTTCTGTTTTCAGATTTGCATTTCCAATTTCGTAACGATTTGTTCCTTCATGAACACCATTTGAAGTCAATTCTGCCAAATTCGGCGCTCTAAATCCTGTTGCAACATTTAAGCGGAAAGTTAAAGGCTCAGCAAATTTTGTTTTGTAGCCTAAAGAAGCATTAAAACTATCAAAAGAACGATCTAAAGCTTGAAAATAGCCTTCTTCGCCTTCAATTCCGTGTGCGATAGAAGTAATGTTTCTGTTGTCAAAACGCAATCCGGCTTGAATAACGCTATTATCCCATTCGTAATTGGCAGTTCCAAAAACTCCAAAATCGTTAGTTGTGGCATCTGGAATTAAATATTCTTCTCCAGAATTTTTGTTGGTCTGGTGCATTCCTTGAACACCAAAAATAGTTTCAATTTTTCCGAATTTAGGAAAGTGATATTTTGCATTATAATTGAAAGTATTCAATTTCATGTGAAGAGAAGCTTCGTTGCTATCTTCAAATTCGCTTCTATCATTGGCGATATATCCTAAATCAACATCTAGTTTTGAATTTTCAAAGAAAATCACATTATTCAAACTTAATAAATGATTGTAAATTCCTTGTCTCGGAAATTGAGTGTCTTTGCTCGAAGATTGTTCTGCAATTCCATCTTCTGGAATTCCAATGTCCAGTTTGTTAAAATTATATCTAACAACGCTAGAAAAAGTAGAGTTGCTGTACCCGATTCCGGTTTTAAAATCAGTTTCGTTATAGCGTGAATTGGTTACGCGATCGCCGTCAGCAATTTTGTAGTCAGAATGCGTGTTGTAGCTTCCTCGCGCCAAGAATTTCCAGTTATCGGTAGAAGTTTTCAATCCGATCGATGAATTGCTTCCTTGCGTATTTGTAAAATATTTTTGACTGAAATTAGCTTTAAAATCGCCTGCATCTGCAAATTTTTCAGGATTGAAATATAAAACACCTCCCAAAGCATCAGAACCGTACAATAAAGAAGCTGGGCCTTTAATAACTTCAACACTTTCTATTCCTGCATCGTTTAAACCTAAACCATGTTCGTCTCCAAACTGCTGGTTTTCTATACGAACGCCTTGAGAATACACCAAAACACGATTACCGCTAAGTCCGCGAATTACAGGTTTTCCGATAGAAGTTCCTGTAGAAATCTGAGAAACTCCAGGAATTGTTGCCAAACCTTCAATTAAAGTTGAGGTTCCTTTTTGCTGTAATGTTTTAATGCTTTCGTGTTCAATCTTCATTACGTTTTGCGATTGCAGTTTGTTAAAAGGCGTTGAAACCACTACTTCATCCATTTCTAAAATAGATTCTTCAAGAACAATATCTAGTGTGTTTTGTTTTAATAATTTAGCAATCGTTTTGTTTTGATTGGCATATCCAACATAAGTAAAAGCAATACGTAAGGTTCCATTTGGAAGATTATTCAATTCGTATTTTCCGTTTGCGTCTGTTGTAGTTCCTTTATGCAATTCTTGAGCATAAACAGAAACTCCAGGCAATGGATTATTCTGATTGTCAGTTACGGTTCCTGAAACCGAATTTTGAGCAAAAAGCATGCTCGAAAACCCTAAAAAAAGGGCAATTATAAATTTTTTCATTTGAAAATGATGCTAAAGTTAAATGGAATTTTTTCTTCGAATGAAAAACCAAAAGCCAACAATAAAGCATTCTGATCCTAATGGATAAAAATAGGATTAGGAAACTCAATGTTATTTGAATTTTAAATTAAAAGAAATGTGCTGTTTTTTCGAATAATCGAAACTTAAGAAACTATAGCGTCAGGCGGTCCCCGTAAGAAATACGAAGTGGTCGAAATTGAAAAAATCTTCTCTGAAAATGGGAAGAAATAAGGGGTTTCTCTATCAAATGAACGAAATTCAAAAGAGAAATCTTGTGGAAGAATAAAAGATTCAAAAGCAAAATGGCAAACAAAACAAACGTCATAATCATGATGCTGATGCGTTATTTCGCCGTTCGGATCATTGTAATTATGATGGCACTGTTTTTCTGAAAGCTGCTTTACAATATGCTCATAACTATGTATAGACTGAAACAATATTGAGAACAATATCGTGACAGCAAAAGATAAACTTAGTATGAGCTGCTTTTTCTTCATTTACTGCAAAGGTATAAAACATAAAAAGATAATTGATTTATTTTTGGCTTTTCCAGTCGATTTATTGAAAAATATGCAGCAATTAATTTTATTAGCAGGTAAAATAAGAATATTTGCATTTCTTAGTGTTGCTAAAAGCATTGTATTATATTTGTATATGAAATAAATAAACACATAAAAACGTTTATTTTGAAATCCTCTTTTAAAACCCAATTTACGATATGCGAATTATTTTTAGCTGCTTATTTTTACTCACTTTTTTTAACTCTTTTGCACAAGAAGACGTTAAGCCTGAGATAAAACCAGTTGTGAAAATAGATTCTTTATATCGAGAAGATCAGTTTTATTTTTCGGTTACTTATAATATGTTTACTGATATTCCAGTTAATTTCAAACAGAATAAGTTTTCTCTTGGACTTTCAGGAGGTTTCTTGCGCGATATGCCGGTTAATCAATCGAGAACTATTGCTATTGCTACGGGTTTGGGTTTAAGTTACCAGAATTATTATCAAAATTTAACGATTTCTGAAGATGCTTCAGGTGCAATTATATATGGAGTTAACAGTTATGGAGAATTTGTTTCTAATCGTTACCGACAATATTCTGTAGATCTTCCAATAGAATTTAGATGGCGTAATTCGACTTTCGAGAGCACTAAGTTCTGGCGTATTTATGGTGGTATAAAATTGAGTTATGTGTTTTCAAGTACCTCTATTTTGGATGATGGAGAAAAAACATATAGAATTAAGAATAACGATAATATCAATAAATTTCAATACGGTCCTTATCTTTCGGCGGGATACAACACTTGGAATGTCTACATCTATTATGGTTTAAGCCCTTTGTTTAATTCGGCAACTACTTTGTCTGGCGAAAAAATCAATATGAAAACCTTAAATGCAGGATTGATTTTTTACATTTTATAACCACAAATATAAAAATAGAAGCTGCGGCATTATGCCAACAAACAATCCAATTAATATTTCTCTAGAAGTATGCGCATTCATTTCTAAACGGGATGAAGCCACAATTCCCGATAATAAAATAAGTAAAGCGGGCCAATACGGATTATGAAGCTGAAGATGAATGTTTAATCCGATAACAAAAATCGTTAAACCAGATATAGCGACCATATGTAAGCTTGCTTTTGTCTTGAACAGCACGCATACCAGTGCCAAGATAGTACTGAATAATGCGGCAAGAAAAAAGAAATGAAGCTCTGGATAACGCGTAATTACGATGCTTCTTTTAACTAATAAAATATACAGAAAACATTGCAGAATAAGCGGAATCGTTCGTTCTGAAGTCTGACTTAGCATTATTGATTTTACGTGTCCAGTCGATTTCAACAATAGATAAAATAAGACAGGAACAATGACGTTAATGACCAAAATCTGAATTAAGACAAAATACTTTTCGTTTGTGCTGAAAATATCGTCTTTGTAAAAGAGGTAAAACAAAGTTGCATATAACGATATAAAAATCGGATGTAATATATAGGAGAATATCGGAAGTACTTTTTTCAAAACATGGAAATTTGTGGTGTAAAAACAAATATAATCAATAAATTTTTTCTGCCATGAATTACATGAATTCAAGGGAATTATTTTTTTTGCCACAGATTTTTAGGATTAAAAAGGATTATAATCAGTGATAATCTTTTAATCTGTGACTGAAATTTTTCACGCAGATTCTGCAGATTTAGGCAGATCTAAGCCAATTTAATTAATAAAAAAATCTGCGCGCATCTGCTTAAATTTTTTTAAATCTGCGTGAAATTAATTTGTAAAAATTTGGGACATTCGTGGCAAACCTTTTTTTAAATTTGAAAAAAAGAAATTTCTAAATGAGCCTAAATTTAAAAAGCCTTGTATCAGTATTAAATGCCAAATGGATTGGCTCAGATGCTGATGTTTTAATCGATCATATCTCAATTGACAGCCGTTCGCTTCAAAACGGATCGCAAACATTATTTTTTGCTCTGGCTGGGGTTAACAATGATGCTCATTTGTTTATTCCAGATTTAATAGAAAACAAAGTTCAAAATTTTGTTGTTCAATATATTCCAGAAGGTTGTGCCGATAAAGCTAATTTTTTGGTGGTCGAAAATACGCTTTTTGCACTTCAGGAATTTGCTGCTTATTATAGAAATTTATTCCATTTTCCAGTTATCGGATTAACGGGAAGTAATGGTAAAACGATTGTAAAAGAATGGCTTAATTTTTTATTGAGTCCTGATTATAATATTATTAGAAGTCCAAAGAGTTACAATTCTCAAGTTGGGGTTCCGCTTTCGGTAATTGCAATTAATGAAAAGCATAATTTAGGCATTTTCGAAGCTGGAATTTCGACGGTTAACGAAATGATTCATCTGGAAAAAATAATTAAACCTACAATAGGCGTGCTCACTAATATTGGAAGCGCGCACGATGAAGGGTTTCTAAATTTGGTGCAAAAGATTGATGAAAAATTACTTTTGTTTAAAGATTGTCCGATCATTATCTATCAAAAAACCGAAGTTGTCGAATCTTGTTTAACGCAGTTTGCAGCAGAATATATGGTGCATCCGCGAAAACTTTTCTCATGGAGTTTTACCGATCAAAACGCAGATGTTTTTATTGAAAAACGAGAACATAAAAATGACCATACTTTTATTCAATATCGATACAAAAACGAAATTTTTAGTTTAGAAATTCCGTTTAACGATTCGGCTTCGGTAGAAAATGCGATTTCTTGTTTGTTGGTTTTATTGCATTTTGATTACGATCAAGAAACGATCCAGAATCGAATTGAGATGCTATATCCTGTTCGTATGCGTTTGGAAGTAAAAAACGGAATCAACAATTGCAGTATTATTGATGATAGTTACAGTTCCGATTTTCAATCGCTTAAAATTGCTTTAGACTTTTTAGAAAGCCAGAAGAAGAAAGGCGCTTCAAAAACGGTTATTTTATCAGATATTTTCCAGAGCGGATTCAGCAATGAAGAATTGTATTCTAAAGTGGCTCAATTAATTTCAGATAATAAAATAAACCGCGTAATTGGTATCGGACCCACAATTTCTTCTTTTAAAACGAAGTTTCAAAACAGTACAATGTTTGAAAACACAGCCGATTTTATAACTGAAATAGATGATTTGAATTTCAATAATGAAACGATTCTAATAAAGGGAGCAAGATCTTTTCAATTTGAAGAAATTGTTGCGCTTCTAGAAGAAAAAACACACGAGACCGTTCTTGAAATTAATCTCGATGCGATCACTCATAACTTCAATTATTATAAGTCAAAACTAGCGCCAAATGTTAAAATGATGGTGATGGTAAAAGCATTTGGTTATGGAAACGGCGGATTAGAAATTGCTAAATTATTAGAACATCAGAAAGTAGATTATTTGGGTGTCGCTTTCGCGGATGAAGGAATCGCGTTGAAAAATGGCGGAATAAAACTTCCAATTATGGTTTTAAATCCAGAATCGACTAGTTTTCCATCTATTATTCAATATCAATTAGAACCTGAAATTTATAGTTTGAAAGGGTTAAATGCCTTTTTGAAAATGGCTCGCGAAAAGAACTTAAAAGAGTACCCAATTCATATCAAAATAGATACAGGAATGCATCGTTTAGGTTTTGAAAACAATACGATCGACGAACTGATTGCGACTTTAAAAGGAAATTCAACAGTTCGTGTTCAAAGTATTTTATCGCATTTGGCAACTAGTGATGATCCGAAACATTATGATTTTGTGAATCAGCAAATTGCATTGTTTGAGAAATTATCTTCAAGACTAATCAGCGAACTAAATATTAACCCAATTCGACATATTTTGAATACTTCTGGAATTAGCAATTTTCCAAACGCGCAGTATAATATGGTGCGTTTAGGAATTGGTTTATACGGAGTTTCAAATGATCCTTCAGAGCAAAAATATCTGGAAAACGTTGGAACGTTAAAATCCATCATTTCTCAAGTCCGAACCATTCCTGCTGGTGATAGCGTTGGTTACGGACGCCGTTTTATGGCCGATGCAGCAACTAAAATTGCCACAATTCCAATTGGATATGCAGACGGAATAGCAAGACTATGGGGAAATGAAGTTGGTTTTGTCACCATCAAAAATCAAAAAGCCAAAATCGTTGGAAGTGTTTGTATGGATATGCTAATGGTCAACGTAACCGACATAGATTGTAAAGAAGGCGATTCGGTAATTATTTTCGGCGAAAGCCCGACTGTGATAGAGATGGCTGAGGCGTTAAAAACAATTCCGTACGAGATAATGACCAGTATTTCGCAACGAGTTAAGAGGGTATTTTTTAGATAATAGTATTTAAACCATATAAGATATATAAGTCCATTTTATCGAAATGCATTTCTTTTTTTAGCTTACTATGCATTTCAATTGCGTTACGCTTATAATTTCTACTATGACTTATATGGTTCAAAAGAGAGTGTCGAATGTGTTTTTTTCAATAAAATTGCGTATTTTCGATATTCATTTATTATTCAACTAAACAGATCAGATATGGGATTTTTTTCAGAATTTAAGGAATTTGCAATGAAAGGCAACGTGGTTGACCTGGCTGTCGGGGTGATCATTGGAGCTGCTTTTGGTAAAATTGTCAGCTCATTTATTGAAGATGTAATTACGCCATTGCTGTTGAAACCAGCTTTAGATGCTGCGCATTTATCGACTATTGAGCAATTAACTGCTTTTGGAGGTGTAAAGTACGGAGTCTTTATATCGGCAGTAATTAACTTTATTATTGTGGCTTTTGTTTTATTCCTGATAATTAAGGCAATGAACCATGCTAAAAAGAAAGATGTTGCACCGCCACCTCCTCCAGCTGGACCAACTCAAGAAGAATTATTGATACAGATTAGAGATTTATTGAAAAATAAATAAAAATATAATACCGCTACACTAAGTCTAACTTAACCGCCTTTTAAAGAGGTGGTTTTTTTACAAAATGTTTATTTTATAACATTTTGTTATTTTTTGTGAATCGCCTTGTGGAAACTTTTATTATACTTACTTTTGCCTTACAAATTAGATTAATTGATTATTTAAACATATAAAAATGAGAATTGCAGTTGTAGGTGCTACCGGAATGGTAGGCGAAGTAATGCTTAAAGTATTAGCAGAAAGAAATTTTCCTGTTACAGAATTAATTCCTGTTGCATCAGAAAGATCAGTTGGAAAAGAAATCGAATACAAAGGAACCAAATATAAAGTAGTAGGATTACAAACAGCTGTTGATATGAAAGCTGATATTGCTGTTTTCTCTGCTGGTGGAGATACTTCATTAGAATGGGCTCCAAAATTTGCTGAAGCTGGAACAACTGTAATCGACAACTCTTCTGCATGGAGAATGGACCCTACTAAAAAATTAGTAGTTCCAGAAATCAATGCTGATGTTTTAACTAAAGAAGACAAAATTATTGCAAATCCAAACTGTTCTACAATCCAAATGGTTTTGGCTTTGTCTCCTTTGCACAAAAAATACAACATTAAAAGAATCATAGTTTCTACTTACCAATCTATTACAGGAACTGGTGTAAAAGCGGTAAAACAATTAGAAAACGAGTACGCTGGAGTTCAAGGCGAGATGGCTTACAAATATCCAATTCACAGAAATGCGATTCCTCACTGCGATAGTTTTGAAGAAAACGGATACACTAAAGAAGAAATGAAATTAGTTCGCGAAACTCAAAAAATTCTTGGTGATAACACCATTAGAGTTACCGCTACTGCAGTTCGTGTGCCAGTTGTAGGCGGACATAGTGAAGCAGTAAACGTTGAGTTTACAAATGATTTTGATGTAAATGAAGTTCGCGAAATTCTACACCATACAGATGGAGTAGTAGTTCAAGATAATTTAGATACCTTTAGTTATCCAATGCCATTATACGCAGAAGGTAAAAATGATGTTTTTGTTGGAAGAATTCGTCGTGACGAAAGCCAGCCAAATACATTAAACATGTGGATTGTTGCCGATAACTTAAGAAAAGGAGCTGCAACAAACACAATCCAAATCGCTGAATACTTAATTCAAGCTGGTTTGGTATAATTAGAGATTAAATAAAATTGTTATAAAGAGAAAACCGTAATTGCAGTAATGTAATTACGGTTTTTTTGTGCGCTGTTTTATGGTATATTTGATTTGAAATTAGACGAATATGATAGACATAAACTTAAATTACATCAAAGACAATTATATAGAGTTTGAAGAAGTAATAAAAACAGCAAATATTTCATCAGATAAATTAAATCGGTTAATTGAAAGTAAACTTGTTCCTGGGCCTTCTTATGTTATAAATTCAGAAATAAACATTAGCTCTTCATTAAATGATAATCATAGAATTATTGTTGAAGAAAAGTATTTTCACACAAGTGTTTTAGAACTTATAAAAAAGAATGCGGATAATTCGAATCCTGAAAAATTTAAACTGGAGTTCAAAGAAAATTTGTTGTCAAACTTAAAAAATCATGTCCACAAAGCTTTTGCATACGGAAATGTTTTTGATGAAAATGAGAATCTTGATAATGAAAAAGTCGAAAAGGCTTTAGAAGAAGAGTGGAATCACTATTGTAATGGTGTATACGGAATTTGCACTTTAGACAATAATGAAAATGCCATTATTGATAAAGAAATCGCTATAAAAAGGATTTTGAGCTTTATAGAAAAGAAATCTACGTCATTAACAAATGATGAAAAAATAGAATTAGAAAACCTTAATGCAGAATTTAATAAAGCGACTAGTTTATTTGCTCCGTATCAACGAGAATTGAGCAGTCGCGGTAAGTATTTGGATAAGTTATTAAGAGAGTTTTCTTTGGAAGATTTGATTAAAAGATAAATTGAAAGATTTATGAGTTTGATAGAAAATACAATATTGTTAAATCAGAAAAATGCAGATTGTAAAGAAATTTTTCAGGCGGTCTGTGATGAACTAGGTAAACATTATGAAAAACTAGGGTTTAAATATTCAAGATCAAGACCTAAAATTGTTTTAAAAAAAGAAGATTTAAAATTAGAAATATGTTTCTGGTCAAGTAAATCGAATATTTCAGGACAATCTATTACTCTTGAGATATTGCC
Source organism: Flavobacterium tyrosinilyticum (assembly GCF_023656565.1). Classification (GTDB taxonomy): domain Bacteria; phylum Bacteroidota; class Bacteroidia; order Flavobacteriales; family Flavobacteriaceae; genus Flavobacterium; species Flavobacterium tyrosinilyticum. Next base: position 837,415 of record NZ_JAMOKG010000001.1, on the reverse strand, counting down.
AAATTTTTATTCTTCCATAATTCCTAAAACTAAAAAAACAAGTGGATTTTTATTTGGTCACAGTGCAATATTTAATCATAAGTATACTGATAATCCAAAAAAAATTAGAGTTGTAAAAATATTTGGAGAAGTAGTAGAACAAATAGATGAATATAGTAGTGAATCTGTAATAAAAGAAAGTAATGTTTGTAATATTTATGACATTGATGAATATAAATTTAAAAAGATAATCGAATTTATTGATTTGAAAATTTTACCATCATTTGAAAAATTAAAAACAGAACAAGGCTTAATAGAATTAACTGAAAATCCGACAAAATCTAAAATATGGTCTTTGAATGGAAAAGGAGGAAATTCAGATTTTATTGAATATTGCAAATTAAAATTTCCTAATGTTGATATTGAAAAAAGATTAGGCTTTAATGAAGATTATAAATGATCTTTTAAAAATAATAATTTAAAAATGATGATAGATTTAGTAAACAGATTAAATGATCAATTGGAAACATCGAGACTTGATTATTATAATAATCTTAAAGAACCATTGAGTGATAAAGAAATAGAAATATTAGAAGAAAAATATCAAGTTCAAATTCCTAATGATTTGAAAGAACTTTATAAATGGAAAAATGGACAGGATCAGAATTGTTACGAAGCTTTTGTCAATAATTCAATGTTTATGTCTTTAGAAGATGTATTAGATTCAAGGGAAGAGTTTAACTCCATGATTGATGACTTTGAGATTGAAAATTGGTGGAATGAAAATTGGTTGCCAATTTTTCATAATGGAGGAGGAAGTTATATCTGCTATGATTTAAGTGGAATTTTTACTGGAAAAAAAGGGCAGTTAATTGAATACTGGAATAGAGATAATGACAGAAATGTTATCTCATTAAATTTAGAAGATTTCATCGCTCAGCTTACTATTTATTATTCTAATACAAAATCTGAAGATTTTGATGAGTATTTTGCGATTGAAAAGATAGATAACTATCCAATAAGGTTTATCGTAGAATAAGAAAACAAAAAAGCGAGAATCAATAAATCCTCGCTTTTCTTTTATTTTTAATATTCCGGAGCCAGTTCTAATTCTAGTCCTTCTAATTCTTCAGTAATTGGTATCTGACAACCTAAACGGCTATTAGACTTAACATAAAATGCTTCAGAAAGCATGGCTTCTTCATCGTCTCCCATTTCTGGTAATGCAACATCATTTAGAACATAACACTGGCAAGAAGCGCACATGGCCATTCCGCCACAGGTTCCTTCAACAGGAAGTTCGTATGCTTTGCATAATTCCATTATATTCATTGCCATATCAGTTGGAGCCTGTAATTCGTGTATAACTCCTTCTCGATCTTTAATTTTAATTAATACATCCATTTTAATTATTGGAATTTTTGGAAGGATTTTATAACGTGAAAAAATCCTAATTTATATTAGCTAGTAGGTTTAGTACTAAATGCGTATTCTTTTCTATCATTCTCCTTTAAGTGCATTTTTACACCAAGAACGTTGTCGTTTTTTTCAAGAATGGTAACCACTGCAATTACAGAATAATAATCTCTATCAGACTGGAAAATCAATGTTCCTTCGTAAGTTGTGTTTAATACACCTTGTTTGTCAGTTGAAGCAGAAAGCTTTCTCGGATTTGAGAATTCTGCTGAACTGTAAGTTGATTTTACTGTAAATTTTGCTTTTCCTTCTACGAAATCGTATAAGAAATCATAGTTTCCAATTCGCAATGTTCCAGGTGCTTCGTTTGGATTGATTGAAAAGATAATCTTTCCTGAATATTGAAAGTCAGACCATTCTTCAGATTCACTTACCCAAGCCTTGTCAACCACAACATTCTTACTTTGGGCATATCCTACAGAAACAAAAAACAATAATAAAAAAAGAGCGTAATAGTTTTTCATAAGTTTAAGATTTAAGGGTTTTGTGACAAATTTAAGTTAAAAATGTAACAATTCCTTAACGGAAACTCTTAAATCTTTGCGTTGTTTTTTGTGAATGTGGCAAAAAACATCTTTTTTTCAGTGTTATTTTATGATTTTTTCAATCAAATAATAAATCACCTATTATTCTTGTTAAACTTTGAAGGTTTAATTTGAATAAAAAGACACTGTTTTTTGTTACATTACGTTCACCACAGTTTCAATTTGTGGTGCATATTTTTTTATGGTTGTTTCAACACCAGCTTTTAGCGTCATTTGATTAACGCTACAGCTAATGCAAGCTCCTTCCAAACGAACTTTTACATGTTTGTCATCTTCGATAGAAATTAATGAAATATCTCCACCGTCAGATTTTAAGAATGGTCTTATCTCATCTAAGGCCAATAAAACATTACTTGTTAATTCTTCTGTTGTCATAATATTAATGTGTCAATTAGAGAATGTTTTTAATTCGAAAATGTGCCAATTAGAAAATAGAAAATTCACTTTGTTGCGTGAAATTATCTCATTATCTAATTTTCAAATTATCTCATTAGTTTCATTATCTCAATTATCTAATTATTTTTTCACTGCCGAGCAACCTGCCATTGTTGTAATTTTAATAGCTTCTGTTGCTGGTAAGCTTTCGTTTCTGTTTACTGTTTCTTGTACAACATTTCTAGTAATTTCTTCAAAAACTGTTTCTATTGGAGAACCAGTTTGCAATGCTGCCGGACGACCGTAATCTCCTGCTTCGCGAATAGATTGTACAATTGGAACTTCTCCTAAAAACGGAACTCCTAAATCTTCAGCAAGGTTTTTAGCACCTTCTTGTCCAAAGATATAATATTTGTTTTCTGGCAATTCTTCTGGTGTAAAGTAAGCCATATTTTCTATAATTCCTAAAACAGGAACATTGATGTTGTCCTGCATAAACATTGCCACACCTTTTTTGGCATCTGCAAGTGCTACCGCTTGCGGTGTACTTACTACAACCGCTCCAGTAATTGGAAGTGATTGCATGATAGAAAGGTGAATATCTCCAGTTCCAGGAGGCAGATCAAGAAGCATGAAATCTAATTCTCCCCAATCTGCATCAAAAATCATTTGGTTTAATGCTTTTGCTGCCATCGGTCCTCTCCAGATTACGGCTTGGCTTGGCGCTGTAAAAAATCCGATTGAAAGCATTTTGATTTCGTAGCTTTCAATAGGTTTCATTTTTGATTTTCCGTCAACTGTTACAGAAATAGGTTTTTCGTTTTCAACGTCAAACATAATTGGCATAGAAGGACCATAGATATCAGCATCTAAAACACCAACTTTAAAGCCCATTTTTGCAAGTGTAACAGCCAAGTTTGCAGTTACAGTAGATTTTCCTACTCCTCCTTTACCAGAAGCAACTGCGATAATATTTTTAATTCCAGGAATAGCACGGCCTTTAATTTCCGGTTTCTCTGGAGCTTCTACTTTAATATTTACCTTTACTTTTGCATCTGGTGATATTAGCTCATGAATTGTTCTTCTAATATCATCTTCAGCTCTTTTTTTGATGTGCATAGCAGGCGTATGCAATACAAGGTCTACAACAGCTTCATCTCCAAATGTAATTACATTGGTTACAGCACCGCTTTCAACCATATTTTTTCCTTCTCCAGCAATAGTGATTGTCTCTAAGGCTTTTAGAATTTCTTTTCTATCTAGTTTCATTGTAATGGGCTATTTTTTTATTCTCTAAAAACAGTCTTATAAGATTATATTTATTTAAACTGATTTCAGGGTGCAAAGATAACAGATTAAGTTCGGAAATTAAGCGTTTTTGGATTGTAATTATTGATATTGAGATTATTCAAAATTATTCAACATAACTTTTCATTAAAATGGAATTTAAGGATCATTATCTATTTTGATGCTTTTAGAAAAGTTCTTCCAATTTAAAAGAATATTCGTTTCTGTAAGTTTTCTTTCAAATAAATAAAATTCTCACAAAACTTCGTTATATTTGATTACCCAAATCGATTGATTACCAGACAGGAAAAAAATATGTGAAAACTAAGGTTTTTTGAGTGATTTTTTGGGTTTTCGGTATTTTTTTTAAAGTTATTTCTACCAATTTAAACTTTAAAAATATGCGAAATTTTACTTTTTCTCTAATTATTGTTACAGTCAGTTTTTTTGCATTTTCATTCAATTCATTATCTAACAATGCTAAAAGTAATTCTGATCTGTCAGATCGAAAAGCTGTTGCGGTCCTTACAATCGATGCAGCTTCCATTAATGCTTTCTTCAAGAAATATCCAAAGCTTAAAAAATATCAAAAAGATGTTGATGATATTTATAAAGCTAAACAGTACAAATCTCTTTGGTATGATGATAAAAGTATCACTGAATTTGGATCCTTATTGTATCAGAAAGTAAATGTTCTGAAAGATCAGGGAATTGAAGAAAAAATGCCTTATAAAGAACAAATTGATGAGGCGTTTAATGAAAGTTCTTCAAACAAACCATCTCAGCTTGATACCGAATTACTGCTTACTAGTATGTATGTATTTTATGCAAGCAATGTATATTCTGGAGTTGATCCTGCGACATTAAAAAAAATAGGATGGTATCTGCCTGCAAAATCCATTTCGTATTCTCACATTCTAGATTCATTAATGTTAGATACCAATCGATTGAATGAAGATGATAATCTGTTATTCAGTCAGTACTACAGATTAAAAGGTGCGCTGAAAAAATACCGTAAAATTGAAACCGATAATCTATGGCAGAAAATTGCGATTGACAGTGCGACTTTTAAAGATTTAAGACCAGATGACACAGCTATCGCCATTAAACAAATTAGAAATCGCTTATTTGTAGTAGGAGACTTAAAGCAAGATTCTGGAAGTGATATTTATGATGAAGAATTGATGGCGGGAGTTTTAAATTATAAAAAAAGATATAATTTAAAAATAAATTATGTCCTAACGAGAGATATTATCAATCAAATGAATGAGCCGATTAGCAAGAGAATCAGAACCATCATGCTGAACATGGAAAGATGCAGATGGATTCCGACCAAATTGGCAAAAGCAGACGAGTACGTCATGGTTAATATTCCTTCGTTTAGGCTGTTTTATGTTAAGGATGGAAAATATGATCTTGTTTCAGACATTTTTGTGGGTAACAGACTTAGTGAGACAGTGATTTTTAGCGGAAATATGGATCGAATAGTCTTTAGCCCGTATTGGTACGTTCCAAATAGCATTATTCAAAACGAATTAAAACTCCAGATTGCAAGTGATAAGAACTATTTGGAAGAACATAATATGGAATGGAACGGAGGTAAAGTGCGACAAAAACCAGGACCGAAAAATTCGCTGGGATTAGTAAAATTCATGTTCCCAAATCCAAACGATATTTATATGCACGATACGCCTGCAAAAAGTTTATTCGAATTTGAAAAACGCACTTTTAGCCACGGCTGTATCAATGTGAAAGAAGCCAAACAGCTTGCTTTGCATATTTTAAAAGATGATCCAGACTGGCCGGCAGACAAAATTGAAAGTGCTATGAATGGCGGAAAAGAAACAACTTGTATGCTTAAACGTAAAATTCCGGTTTATATAGGTTATTTTACCTGCTGGGTTCAGGACAATGGAGAAGTCAATTTTTTCCCAGATGTTTACGATCGAGATCAAAGTCTGGATAAGTTGATTTATAATGATGCCATTACAATGAAAGATTAAAAATAAAAGCCCGACGGATTTTACTGAAATCTGTCGGGCTTCTTTAAAAAAAATGGTCTACAAGCTTATTCGTATTTTAGATATTTTAATACATCTATTCTAGTTACCTGAAATGCTTTTGTTAAAACAATTACTAATGTTAAAAACAAAAGTGAAATCAGGGCAATTACAAAAGGAACTGTCGATATTCCAATTCTAAAAGCGAAATCTTCAAGCCATTTCTGTAATAATATATAAGCAGGAACAATCCCGATTGCAAATCCTATAAAACAGAAAACAATATATTGTTTCGACAATTCTTTTAGGAGTATATCTGTTTCAGCTCCTAATGTTTTTCTAATGGCGATTTCTTTCAATCTTCTCTCCATCGAAAATGATGCCAAAGCGAACAATCCGAATATAGCAATTATGATTACGACCAAATTTAGGATGAAAAAGAGGTTTTTTTGTTTGACTTGCTCTTCGTAAGTTTTTGCAAATCCCTTGTTAACAAATTCGTAATCAAACGGATAGTCAGGGTTGACGTTTTTCTCCCAATATAATTTCAATTTTTCTAACGTTTCTGTTAAATTATTTGGAGAAACCTTTACAAGCACTCTATTAAAATTATTCCATTTTAGCGTTTTTAAACTAATAAAAACCATTGGCGGAACCTTATTTTGTAAATTGATTAAATTAAAGTCTTTCACAACGCCAACAACTTTAAACTTCAAATTATCACCGCTTCCAATACTCCAGCCCGATGTTATCATGGTGTTTACTGGATTCTTAAGATTTAGTTCTTTAGCAAGTGTCTCGTTTATAAGCATGCCGTTTACAGTGTCTGAAGCAAATTGAGAAGATAAATCGCGCCCTTCAACTATTTTAATCTTCATCATTTCAAGAAATCCAAAATCCATTTCGATGTTTTTTGGCTGTACAAAAATTCCATTATGCTTAAATCCTGAACTTGATCCCGAATTGCCTCCAAAAGTGCCGGCAAATGTAGTAACATCTACAACTCCTGGGATTTTTTTAATTTCTTGTTTCTCTGCTAAATATTTATCTGTTCTGCTTAATCGGTCTTTTGTATTGTACGTAATAGAAAGTACCTGATCACCGCTAAAGCCTAGATCTTTGTTCATCATGTAACTAACCTGCGAATTAACAATCAATGCTCCAATGATAAAGAAGGCCGCAATTCCGAATTGAAAGATAAGCATTGAGTTTCGAATCCAAATACCGCTTTTACTTCTTGAAAAATTCCCTTTTAAAACCTTTAATGTTTCAAAATTTGAGATATAAACAGCAGGGAAAATACCCGCAAGAACGATTACTAATCCAAATATAAAAATGAGCTGCAGGTAAAATTCGCCGCCATTCATAGTCAAAGTTTTTCTCAAAAAGGTATTGTAATAAGGTAATGAAAGTTCTACAATTGCAAGTGCAAAAATAATTGCAAGCGTTACGATTATAGAGGTTTCAAAAATAAACTGCGTAACAATTTGCTTTTTTGTTGCACCCACAATTTTACGCACACCTACTTCTTTGGCGCGTTTGATGGCCGATGCAGTTGCCAAATTGATATAATTTACTATAGATAAAAATAAGATTAGAACAGACAAGCCGCCCATAATGTAAAGCAATTTTAAATTGCCCTGTCCTTCAGGAAAATTTTGGCCTCCTGAACTTATTGTGCCATATAAACGAGACGTTTTCAATTGATCTAGGATTACTTCTACCTGTCCGTTTTCTTTTAAATATTGCTCGACGGTCTGACCGCTGGCTTTGGCATCTTTTACGGTTCTGTTAACAAAAATTACATTTTGCATTTTCTTTATAAGAGCAGCAGAATTGGTTCCTTTTTTAGCTTTGACCATTAAAGCATAATTAAAATTCCCCCATTGATCTCTGTCGCCCTCACGTTTAACCCCGTTAAAGACATAATTTGGTTCAATTGAAGAAGGTGTAGTTACACGAAAAACCGCTTTTACGATATAATCTCCATTACCATACGAAATTGATTTACCAATTGGATCATCGTTTTTGAAAAGCAATTTTGCTTGATCTTCGGATATGGCAACGCTATTTTTTTCTTTTAAAATGTTCTGTTTGTTTCCTTTTATAATTTCAAAAGGGAAAAAATCAAAAAAGTTTTCGTCTGTACGAACAACTTTTTTATCTAATATTTTTAGATTTTGAAATTTAACAACACCATCTTCGTACCAATTGTAGAGAAAACAAATTTTGTCAATTTCAGGGATCGTAGCTTTACAAGTCTCGCCAAAAGGGATCGAACTAGTTGCCCAGATATCTCCCGAACCAATTTTGTTTAGAACAAGATAAGCATTCTCTTTTTCAGGATTCCATTGATCGTATGCATTTTCATTGTTCCAATATAAGATCGCAAAAATGACAGAAGCAATCCCGATGCTTAGTCCTAAAACATTTAAAAACGAAAACAATTTGCTTTGTTTTAAATGATATATAAATATTTTAAACCAGTTAAAAATCATTTTGTGGTATATTTTTTTATAGTTGATATGGTTGTTTTTGGTAAACCTTTCGGTTTTACATCATAGTAAATATTTTGCATACTAGTTCTACCAGAACTACAAGTGCAGTAACAATAATTTTAATCATCGTCTTATTATTTAGCGTCCATAAAAACATCAACATTTCGTTGATTTAATTTCTCAGAAAATATAACTCCGTCTTTCATATGAATGGTTCTTTGCGAAAAAGAAGCATCATAATCAGAGTGGGTAACCATCAAAATGGTAGTGCCTTTAGCGTGCAAATCGGTTAAAAGTTCCATCACTTCATTACCGTTTTTACTGTCTAAGTTTCCTGTTGGCTCATCGGCCAAAATAATTTTCGGATCGTTTACCAGCGCTCTTGCAACGGCAACCCTCTGTTGCTGTCCTCCAGAAAGCTGTTGCGGAAAATGTTTCAAACGATGAGAAATGTTAAGTTTCTCAGCAATAGCCTCGATTTTCTGTTTTCTCTCAGAAGCTTTTACATTGTTGTAAAGCAATGGCAATTCGATATTATCATAAACAGAAAGCTCATCAATTAAATTGAAATTCTGAAAAATAAAACCAATGTTTTCTTTTCTCACTTTTGCTCTGCCTTTCTCTTTTAGGCCAATCATTTCTTGGTCTAGCAGTTTGTAGCTTCCGGTGCTAGCGCTATCCAAAAGCCCGATAATATTTAATAAAGTCGATTTTCCACATCCAGAAGGTCCCATAATGGTTAAAAAATCTCCTTTTTTTATTTCTAAATTGATACCGCTCAAAGCAGCAGTTTCTATTTCTTCTGTTCTAAAAACTTTGGTTAAATTCTGAATTGTGATCATAATTTTTTAAGGTTTTGAAATGTTATTAAATGCGTTTTTTGATTGATGATTGAAACTATGTTTTTGTTTATTTTGTTTCAAGCTTCAGGTTTCAAGTTGGTTGCAGCGTTAACGTGAAACCTGAAGCTTGAAACAAAATAAACTATTCTTTATTTAGAGAAAGCTCTTCGATATCCTTATAATCGCTGTAAGAAGAAGTAACTACAGATTCGCCTTCTTTTAAGCCTTCTAGGACTTCATAATAAGAAGGGTTTTCGCGGCCTAGTTTGATATTTCTTCTTACTGCTTTGTTACCATTTACAACAAAAATCCATTTTCCTGCTGCTTCCTGGTTAAAAGCTCCTCTCGGAATTACCAAAGTTCTATTCTTTTCAGACAAAATCAGTTTTACACCAAAACTAAGTCCGTCCTGTAGAACAATGTTTTCTTTGCTTACAAAAGCAAGCTCCACAGTAAATCGTCCCCCTTTAACCTCTGGAATTACTTTGGTCACAACAACTTCAAGGTTTTTTCCTTTAAATTCTACCTGTCCTTTTAAACCTTCTCTAAGTTTTTCCAGATAAAATTCGTCTACTTCGGCAATCAGCTTGTATCCTTTGTTAGAATCGATTCTTCCAATGCTTGCGCCTGCCTGAAAAGTCTTTCCTAAAACAGGTTCAAAAGAGGTTAATCGTCCTGTTTCTGGCGCTGTAATTAAAAAGTTCTTTTTGTTGTTTCTAAGAATATCCAAACTCTTTTCCATAGTCTGGATCGAACGGTTTATTTGCGAAATCTGAACCTGATTGCTTTGTTTTTCTTTTTGAATGCTTTGCTGAATTGTTCTTTTGCGTTCTTCCTGAAAACGAAGGCTTTCTTTAAAAGTATTCCAGTCATTTTTAGAAATTACATCTTTCTCATACAACTTCGCATTCATATCATATAGTCTCTTCGCGTCGTTGTAATCATGTTCAATCAGAACTAAATCTTTGTTTAAGTTCAATTCTTGATTTCTGATATTTAATTTTCCTGTATTTAAATTGTTGATTTGCTCAATAATAGCGGTTTCCTGAGTAAGATAATTCAATTCTGTATTCGGATTGTACAAACGAGCCAGCGATTGTCCTTTGGTTACCATTGCACCATTTTCTACAAATATCTCTTTTACAGAACCACCTTCGGTAACGTTTACTAGCATAACGTTCAATGGCTCTACTTTTGCCTGAAAAACGACAAAATCTTCAAAAAAGGCTTTTTCTGCTTTTTGGATTACCAATTCGTCTGCTTTTACATTTAAAGTTCTTTTGGTATTAAATGCAAAAACCGAGATGGTAAGCAAAACTAAAAAAACAGCAATTGCTATTGCGAGATATCTAAATTTTTTATTTTTACGAGGAATTATCGTGTCCATTTTTTAATTTATTTTACTGATAATCAATAGGTAAATACTGTGCCATAAAATTTATTATTTGTAAAGTATTGATTTTAAAGAGGCTTTAAAAAACACTTCAAAAAAGCAGTGTCCGATAATGAACAGTTGACCGTTCGGAAGCGGACAGAAAAAAGACCAAATGAGAAAGAAACTAGCCCAAATATTAGTTGTTGACGATCAGGAAGAAATTCTTTTTTCTGCAAAAATGATTCTTAAAAAACATTTCGAGACGATTTTTACAACCAATAGTCCTAAAAAAATCATTTCAATTTTAAGCGAAAATGACATAAATGTGGTTTTGCTGGATATGAATTACCGAATTGGTTTTGAAGATGGGCGTGAAGGAATTCATTGGCTAAAAGAAATTAAAACCCTTTCTCCAAATACAATTGTGATCTTAATGACCGCTTTTGGTAAAATTGAAACTGCTGTAGAGGGTATTAAGATTGGAGCTTTTGATTATGTGCTAAAACCGTGGAATAACGAAAAGCTGTTAGAAGTTATTGATAAAGCGGTTACGGAAAGCAGAAAAAACGGCAAAAAAACAACTTTAGAAAAAATAGAAAAGACCGAAAAGAAATATTTTGTCGGCACTTCAGCTAAAATAAAACAAGCGTATTCTATAGCCGAAAAAGTAGCCCGAACAGATGCCAATGTTTTGATTTTGGGCGAAAATGGAACAGGAAAATATGTTTTTGCCGAATTTATTCATCAGCATTCTGAGAGGAAAAACGAGCCTTTTGTACATGTAGATTTAGGTTCTCTAAGCGATAATCTGTTTGAAAGCGAGCTTTTTGGTTATGCCAAAGGTGCTTTTACTGATGCTAAAATTGATACTCCGGGACGTTTTGAAAATGCATCAAACGGAACAATTTTTCTAGACGAAATCGGAAATATTCCCTTGCATCTTCAAGCTAAATTATTGCACGTTTTACAAACCAAAACCGTAACGCGTTTAGGCGAAAGCAAACCACGACCACTGAATGTTCGCGTTATTGCCGCAACGAACAGTGATATTAAAACAGAAGTCAAAAATAAAACGTTCCGTGAAGATTTGCTGTACCGAATTAATACCATGGAAATCAATCTGCCTTCTTTAAGAGAAAGAAAAGACGATATTGTACCGATGGCTAATTTTATTTTGGAACAGATTGCCGAAAAATACAATCAGGAAAATTGGCGCTTTGAAGATAATGTTCTCTTGTATTTGGAAAAATATCCATGGAAAGGGAATGTTCGAGAAATGGAAAACAAAATTGAACGCGCTCTGATTTTAGCTGAAAACAATACCATTTCGGTAATGGATCTGGATATTTTGGACTTTGAAGAAATTCAGGAAAATGATGAAAATCCGTTATCGGAAATGGAGAAGGGAGCAATTGAAAAAGCACTTTTTAAACACAACGGAAACATCAGTAAAACTGCAGAGGAATTAGGTTTGTCTCGTGCTGCTTTGTACAGAAGAATAGAAAAATACGATTTGAAGAATTAGAACGAATAATAATTTTGCCACAGATTAAAAGGATTTTCACAGATTTAAAATAAAAAATCCTTTTTAATCCTTTTAATCTGTGGCAAAAAAAAATAATAAATGAAAAACTGGAAATTTTATAATGCCTTGTTCATAAGAGTTGTGTTTGTCATGGCGCTCTTTCTTTGCAGTGCGCTATTGTTGTACAAAGGATTTCAATACAACGCTTTATTGGTTGGTGTTTTCGTTTTGATTTTTCTAATCGAAATGTATTTTTTTGTCAAAAACCAGTTGCTGTTTTATGATAAAACGATAAATTCAATTCTTCATGATGACTTTTCTGCCCATTTTCCAGAAGAATATAAAAAAGACAATTTTAATAGTCTATATCTTTTGTATGATACTTTAAAGGTTCAGAAACAAGAGCAGATATCCAAAGAATTAATCTACCGTTCGATTCTGAACAGTATTGATACCGCTGCTTTAATCTTAGAAAAAGAAAATGAGGATTGGTCCATTTTTATAATGAATGACTGTTTTTCGAATCTTTTTAAAGTGCCAAAAGTAAGTCATTGGAAATACCTTAAAAATTATCTTCCAAGTTTGTGTGGCGAAATTGAAAAGGTTGGTTTTACAGAATTAAAAACTGCCATTTCAATTAAAATTGAAGATCAGGATCTGCAGACTTTTATGCTGCAAACTTCTCTTACGCAGACTTATAACAAAGAGTATTTTATTATTTTACTAGACAGTATTCAGCGCGTTATTGAGAAAAAAGAAAAAGAAGCATGGATTAATCTGATGAAAATTATTTCGCATGAATTAATGAATTCACTAACGCCTATTCGTGCGCTTTCGCAGAATTTGCTTCATATTGTAGATCAGGATGAATTGGAAGATGACGATTTTGAAGATATCAAAAGCAGTATTTCGACAATCATAAATAGAAGCGATCATTTACAGTTTTTTGTCGAGAATTATCGTAAACTGGCAATGCTGCCAACGCCGAATAAACAAATGACGCCAATCAATGCTCTGTTTGAAGATTGCCTTCGAATTATGAGTCCGATCTTGAAGGAAGAAAGAATAGAATTAATGAATGAGATACACAGTTCACGTTCTATTATGATTGATAAAAATCAGATGGAGCAGGTGATTATCAATTTGATTACCAATAGTATTCATGCTTTAAAAGAGAAAACAGAAAAGAAATTAATAATCTCGAGCTATACTGAAAATAATCGTTTTTTCATTGTGATTTCAGATAACGGAAAAGGAGTAGATGCGGAAATTAGAGATAAAGTTTTTCTTCCGTTTTTCACCACCAGAAAAGATGGAGCTGGAATTGGTTTGACGCTTTCTAAAAACATAATTGAAGCGCACGGAGGTTATCTAAGCTATCAAACCGATGAAGATAAAACAAGTTTTGTGATTTGCTTGATTTAGTGGGTTTGCCACAAAGTCGCAAAGACGCGAAGATTTTATCGTAGAGACGCACTGCAGTGCGTCTACATAAAGAGAATTGTGTTAATCTCGCAAAGTCTTGAAGTTTTTTTTGTTCCCGCAGATTTTGCAGATTCGGAAGATTTTCTTTTTTTATTGAACGATAAATCTGTTTAATCTGCAAAATCTGCGAGAGAAAATAAAAATATAAATTCTTTCTGCTAAAATGAACTTATATCACTTATATGGTGAAAATGATTTTTACGATTCAACTTCCGGTTTCCAAAAATGTTTTTCAAAATCTACAATCTGATTATTGACCACTTTTATGCCTTCATTTTCTAAAAGTTGCTGCATTAAATTGGTTCCGTCAAAGTGATGTTTTCCTGTTAGAAGACCTTTTTGGTTTACCACTCGGTGCGCAGGAACATCATCCATATTATGACAGGCATTCATTGCCCAACCGACCATTCGTGCGGAACGAGCTGTGCCCAAAGCTTTTGCAATAGCGCCATAAGAAGTAACTTTTCCAAATGGAATTTGTCTGGCGATTACATAAACTCTTTCAAAAAAATTCTCTTCTGCCATGATGTTTTGCCACAGATTAAAAGGATTATAAAGATTTTAAAATTACTATTAATCTGCTAAAATCTGCAAAATCTGCGTGAGAAATAATTAACCACAAAGAAAAAAATCATTTTAATCCCTTTAATCTGTGGCTATAAAAATTATCCGAAGTAGTAATTCAGGATATTAAAAAGTGTTGCTAGAGCAACTAATCCAGTAATGGTCCCGATAATGGTATTCATGTTTCTCATGAAGTAATCGGTTTTCTTTTCTATTCTTCCGAAGAAAGCAATATAGCTGTATAAAATTCCGAAAGCCCCAAGAACAGAACCTAATACAAATGTTAGTATAATCGGGTTTTGAAATGTAAAAAGATTGTATGAAGCCAGAGTAACACTTACGACAACATAATACGGAATCGGAAAGAAGTTTAATCCAGAAAGTAGCATTCCGAGAAAGAAACTGCTTTTTTTACTCTTTTTGATTTTCGTTTTTTTCTTTGCTATCGGATCTTTTGCAAAAAATAAAAAATAAATAGTTAAAATCGAAAAAATGACAAAACCAACTTCACGCAATAAGGTTACAACATCTGGACGATTGTCTATGACGCGAGCAAATAATACGGCAACATAAGCTTGAAAAAAAATAACTAAAACAGCCCCGATTACAAACCATAAAGCATTCTTTTTGCCTTCTTTTATTTTTATTTTCGCAGCTGTCATGTTGAGCAATCCTGGCGGAACAGTCCCGATGGCTGCAGCAATAAAGCCTGAAAGTAATGGGGTAAGATAGGTCATTTAGTTATTAAAATCGGTTAGATAAAAGGTTTCAAAATTAAAGTTAGTCTTTAATTTTGAAACGAATATACGTAATTGCCTTATTAATTTCTAAATATTGTTTTTCGTAAAAAGTCTGTATAGAAGTTACAACTTCTGGGCTTCCTTCGTTTTTATAAACATTATGGTTGGCATATAAAACTTCGTGACCTTCTCCGTGAAGTAGTCCAAGCGTATAACCGTGCATAAATTCGCTATCGGTTTTAAGGTTTACAACACCGTCTTTTTTTAGGATTTTTTTGTACAATTTCAAGAACTCAGAATTGGTCATTCTGTGTTTGGTTCTCTTGTATTTGATCTGCGGATCTGGGAAAGTAATCCAGATTTCGTCTACTTCGCCTTCAGCAAAAATATGATTGATCAATTCGATTTGTGTACGTACGAAAGCAACATTATGAAGTCCGTCTTCAACAGCAGTTTTGGCACCACGCCAGAAACGCGCACCTTTAATATCAATTCCGATAAAATTTTTGTTTGGGTATTTTTCTGCTAATCCAACAGAATATTCTCCCTTTCCACATCCTAATTCTAAAACTAATGGATTGTCATTTTTAAAGAAATCAGAGTTCCATTTTCCTTTTAAAGGCATTAAATCGCCTACAACTTCTTCTCTGGTTGGCTGAAAAACGTTTTGAAATGTTTCGTTTTCTCTGAATCTTTTTAGTTTATTTTTACTTCCCACTTTTACAAAAATTTTCCGCAAAATTAAGGAATATAAACGAATGAAAATAGCGTAATTAGGTTTAAAAAGTTTTCCGCCACGAATTCACGAATTTTATTTTTAAAATAATTCGTGAATTCGTGGCTGAAAAAAATATTTTTAACCGTAATGAGGCTCAGTAATTGGTTTTGATTTCGGATCTAAAGTTTCATCATGTTGAGATAAATCCAATCCGATGTGTTCTGATTCTTCTGAAACTCTTAGCGGAATAATGAAATTGGTTACTTTGAACAAGAAATAAGCTCCAAAGAAAGTAAAGACTGAAACTAGAACCAATGCCATCATGTGATGTCCGAAAACATTCCATCCGCCGTGAAGTAAACTTGCATTTTCGCCGTGAGCGAAAATAGCGGTTAGGATCATTCCCATAATTCCGCCCACACCGTGACAAGCAAAAACGTCAAGCGTATCGTCGAATTTTTTAGAATATTTACAATTTACAGCGGTATTAGAGACTAGAGCCGTAATGAAACCGAAAAACATACTTTCTGGCACCGAAATAAATCCTGCAGCAGGCGTAATGGCAACAAGACCAACAACAGCACCAATACAAGCGCCAAGGGCAGAAACTTTTCTTCCGTTCATTCTGTCAAAGAAAATCCAAGTTAACATCGCTGCAGCCGATGAAGTTGTCGTTGTAGCAAAAGCCATAGCCGCAGTTCCGTTGGCCGCTAGAGCAGATCCAGCGTTGAAACCGAACCATCCAAACCAAAGCATTCCTGTTCCTAATAATACAAATGGAATATTGGTTGGAATATGCTGGCTGTTTTTTCTTTTTCCTAAAACAATAACTCCCGCCAAAGCTGCAAAACCAGAACTCATGTGCACCACAGTTCCTCCAGCAAAATCTTTAACGCCAAAATAACTTCCTAAAATGCCCGTTGGGTACCAAACCGCGTGACATAAAGGAGCATATATAAAAATGGTAAATAAACTAATGAAAACTAAATAAGAAATAAAACGAACGCGCTCTGCAAACGAACCTGTGATAATTGCAGGACAAATGATGGCAAATTTCATCTGAAACAAAGCAAAAAGCATAAACGGAATCGTATTGGCCAATTGTTTATGAGGCAGAACGCCAACATAATCCATAAAAGCAAAAGTGGTCGGATTACCAAAAAAGCTGTAAAAATGATCTCCAGAACCAAAACCAACCGGTTCTCCAAAAGCAAGACTAAATGCAACTACAACCCATAAAAGCGTAACGACACCTAGACAGATAAAACTTTGAAGCATAGTCGAAATAACGTTTTTCTTTCCTACCATTCCGCCATAAAAGAAAGACAATCCTGGTGTCATGATTAAAACCAGACAGCTTGAAGTAAGCATCCAGGCAACATCGGCAGGAACAATATGATCTGTCGTTCCAAATTCTGATAAAACATAATTATTTTCGGTAACTGTTGGCCAAAAAGCTCCTATCGTACATACGACGCTTATCATGATAAAGGAGATAATCCAGCGTTTTTCTATTTTCATTTTTAAAATACTTTGTTTAACCCTATTTTTTTTGGGGTCAAAGTTAGAAAAAAATAAATATTCTTGTTTTTAAGGCTGATAAAATAGAGGTGTAGGTTTTATTTTGATGAATTTTGTAAAATACCACTCGTTTTTTTGACAGTATCTTATTCTAAAGTTACAAAAAAGCACTGTTTTTGCCGAATTAATTAAAAATAATCTGCTAACAGTGCTTCTAAAGTGCTCAAAAAGTTATGTTTATAATAAGAAAACCGTAAAATGTTTTATTTTTTCTGAAGTTTTGCAATCAAAGCGTCTTCAATTGGTGCTTTTATTTTGGTTACAGCATCAACTTCGTCATTCGGAACGGTCATCGATAGAACATAATGCTGAATTTTCCATTCGTTCCCTACTTTTATTAAAACCCCAGAACCGCGGCAAATTTTCATTTGTGTGTCTAGCAGTTCATCAAACCAAGCAATCTTTCCGCTTTTATCAAAAAAGATATGACGCTCTAAAGCTTTAAAATTCCATGTAGTTCCTTTGTCGAAAAAGGGTTTTGCCCAAACGGCAAATTCTTTTTTAGTCCAATTCTCGGTTGCATCGGTTCCGATGTAAATTGCGTCGTCTGCCAATGTATTAAAGTAAGCATCAAATTTTACTTCGCCAGCAGCTTTGTGCCACGCGTCAAGAGTCTGATTGATTTTGTTTTTGTCTGCTTGTGCATTGGCAAAAGAAGCAACGAATAAAAGAAGTAAAAGTGTTTTTTTCATGAGATATGTTATTTGAGTTTAAAGGTATAATTTTTTTTGAACCATATAAGTGATATAAGAAAACTAAAGAAAACGAATTATTGCCGCAAAGGCACCAAGGCACTAAGAATCTTTAAAATAAAACTTTGCGCCCTTGGTGCCTTTGTGGCATGTGTAAGTAAAGCTTAAATTATCTTACATTACTTATATGGTGTAATATCTCAAAAACCACTATATTTGATTCATCAATAAAAATACCCCAGTCATGAATCCAAAAATACTTCTAAGCTCAATAGCTGTTACTTCTTTACTTTTTGTTTCTTGTAAAAAGGAATTAGAACCGCAAGAAAGTACAGCAACATCAGAATTAGTAAGATTAGGACTTGCAAAAGATACAACTAAAACTGCGGCGCCAGTGGTGCAAGCACCTGCAACAAACCCAAATACAGTTTTAAGCGATACGAAAGGAATTAACCCTGCTCACGGACAGCCGGGACATCGTTGCGATATTGCGGTTGGGGCGCCTTTAAATTCGGCACCAACACAGCAAGCGCAGGCAACTCAAGCACAAACCGTTCAGGTAAATCCGACTCAGCAGAAAATGGTTACGACTACAACTGCTGCTCCAGTTAAAGTAGCAAAAGGAATGAATCCGCCACACGGACAGCCAGGACATAGATGTGATATTCCTGTTGGAGCACCTTTAAATTCTGCTCCTGCAAAAACTACAAAAACAACAGCTTCAAATACCGCTCAAAGCGGAACAGTTACGCAAAATTTTACGGTTACTCCGCCAGCATCAAACCCAGTTCCAGCTTTGTTAAGCACAGAAGGTACTGAAGCGACAGTAGCAGACGGAATGAACCCGCCACACGGAAAACCAGGCCACCGTTGCGATATTGCAGTTGGCGCACCGTTGCCAAAATCGTAAGTGAAAGTGACAAAGTAATAAAGTAACAAAGTGACAAAGATTCTAAGTTTTCTTGGAATCTTTGTCACTTTGTTACTTTGTTACTTTGCAACTTATTATATTAATGTTCTTTTATCTTCTCGAAAGTGCTCGTCAATGTCTTTTTAGCTTTGGCCAATGCACCGCTAAAAGCTTTTTCAAGACTTTCGGCGTGTTCTGTAACCGTAATTGGCTGTAGTTTTACAGGACGAACTTCAATCACACACTTTTTGTCATGCAAGCTGAATTTTTCTCCATTTTCATCTCCAAAATGAATTTCTACGCGAGTAATTTTATCTTGAAAACGGTCTAAGCTTTTTTCTACTTCTCCAGAAAAATAACTTTCTAATCTTGCACTTCCTTCAATGTTTTTGTCGGTGTTGATTTGTACTTTCATAACAAATAAAATTTAATGATTCATTCTCAAACTTACCCATTTTTGTGAGAAAAGACAAGTAGGTTAAGGAAATATTATGAAATTTTAAATTGATTTATTTTTCAATTTTGTAATTTCGATTTGGAGAAAATATACTTAGAGTACTTTAATTTTTAAATAAAGAAAAAACTTACAATTTGTTTTTGTTTTTCATATATTTGGAGTTCCTAAATGCAAAAAATATGAATACAAAAAACTTCTTGCCCGTATGGTATGGTGGCGGTATTGGAAACAATCGCAACGCTCTTTGCAGCGTAGGACACCTAAGCTATGCGGGTTTTATAATTCCTAAATGCAAAATTATGAGTACAAACACCCTTTCCAAAGAAACCGAATTGAGGTTAACTGAATTCTTCAACAATTCAATTGATTCCAAAAGTATGGCAAAAACCATTAGGCAAGTAAATTTCCTAATTGCTTTAAATGCAATACGAGAAGATGGATTTATGAAAACTGAAACCGTAAATATTGAAGATGGTTTCTTTTGGCTAAATGAATTAGCAGAAATTCTTGATCCTTATTTAGGGATTGAGTAAGAAATGAGAAAAAGCCACTTGGGAAAGTGGCTTTTTTGTTTAATAAAACTAGTTTCTTTAGTAATATTAGAAAAATATATTATTTTACTTCTTTAGTTATTAAATCTAATAATTCTATATCTGAAAGTTCAATTTCATTATCATCAACAAAAAAATATATACTTTCATCTATTTTATTAGCTTCGTTAGAAACATAGTTTTGATTTTTATTTAATAATAACTCGTTTAATGAGGTAGTAGAAATTAAAACGCTTCCAATTTCAGGTAATTTAATTTCTCGGATCTTAAATTTTCTATTTTGAAAGCAAATTTCAGCCATTTCCGTATTTTAAGTTTTTATTTTTTAATAATTATTGAGCTAAACAACAGTAACTATACGAGATAAAATTTTTAAATTGTTTGGTTATTCAAGGTTAAGTTGGATATCATTACTTTGAATTGTCTTATTCTCTTCGCTTATTTTTAAAACTTTTTCTTTTGTAATAATTTGATTGCTTTCAATTACTTTAACTGTTGGAGGTTCTGAAAATTGATAGTTTTTTAGTTCTGAAATTAACAAATCAAACTCTTCACTAGTAGCTACAATAACATCATCTAAGCCAATAACATCACCACTTTTAATTTTTGCTTTTACGCTTCTTGCTTCATTAATTTCTAATGTTACTAAATAGCTTAATGCTTTTCTATGAACATATTTTAAAGCAATAGCTTCTAAATCGGCTTGTTTGTATCGTTCCCTTAAGCTCGTTTTTGCGGAGATGCATATAGGACCACGTTCAGTTGTGTATAACATTAAATCATATATAACATTAGGAACAAAAGCCACTTTTGCACTTAAGTATAAGGGTAAAATGTTTTCACGAATAAACAAGGTGGCTAATATATATTCAAATATTTTACCGTTTAAATTGTTATTGCCTTCAGGATGTTTTTTGTACGCTTCCCAGTAAAGTGAAATATACTCAGAAGGTTTACTATATTTTACATCTAAAAAATTTACAAATAAACTATCAAATACAATATTTGCCTTTTTATCTAATCCTATTGTAATTCCTAATTTGTTTAGTTTACTCATTTCTACGTTCTATAATTTTTTCTAAAATCTTTTCTGCTGTTGCTTGAATTGCAGGAATAGCAACAGAATTTCCAAATTGTTTATATGCGGAAGCATCAGCAACTGGAATTACAAAATGATCAGGAAAACCTTGTAATCTTGCCCATTCTCTAGGAGTCATTTTTCTAACGCCTTCACGATTTACTTCGCCTTTAATATGTGTTGATGGTGTGAAATCAGTAATTCGATTATCTATTACTAGATTTCTTTCTCTTCCCATTCCTCCAACTAAGATAGAATTTGATATTTCGTCATCTTTAATGATTTGATATCCAAATCCATTTCCTTTGCTGGCGTGTCTTTCTTTGTGATTTTTTAAAGTTTGAAGATATTGAGATGATAAATAATATTTTGTAGGTACAACATCCTTCTCTTTTACATCTTTGAATGTAACTTTTTCATCTAAAGTTTCGGGATATTCAAATGACTTTATTCCTAAGTCACCTCTAAAACCAACAATATAAATACGTTCTCTGTTTTGAGGCACACCAAATTCTTTAGCGTTCATAATTTCAGGATCAGGAACATAATATCCTAAATCATTTCTTAGAACATTTAAAATTGTTTCTAAAGTTTTTCCTTTATCATGACTTTTTAAACCTTTTACGTTTTCTAAGAAAATTGCTTTTGGTTGTTTGTCTTTTATAATTTTAGCAACATCAAAAAATAATGTTCCTCGCGTATCTTCAAATCCGCCTCTTTTTCCTGCAATTGAAAAAGCTTGGCAAGGAAATCCTGCGCATAAAACATCAAAACCTTCTGGAATATAATTCTTTGTTCTTTCTTTTGTTATATCTCCAAAAGGAGTTTCTCCAAAATTAGCTTTGTACGTTTTTTTTGCGTTCTCATCCCATTCAGAAGTAAAAACACATTTTCCTCCTAAATTCTGTAATGCAATTCTAAAACCTCCAATTCCTGCAAAAAGATCGATAAATTTAAAAGTATAATTTTCGGGAGTAGGAAACGGAACATCTTCCACTTCAAAAAGTAATTGCTGTAATGCAGAATCAGAAAGCATATTTAGTTTCTCTTCTTCATTCTTATATTCAACAATTTGTTTTATGTATTGGGCAGCTTCTTCTTCAAAATGATCTTTAACGCCATTGTGATAATTGTGCAGATAATGTGTAACAACGGCTTTTCTATTATCGTCTTCTTCTACAAAGCGATTTTTAAATTTTTTACCATCAAATTCGTCAATGTTGATCTTTTCTTCTCCCGTCATTTTGCGCTAAAATTAGTGGTGCAATTTATGAATAATAATCTAAAATTTGGAATTATGTTTTCCACAAACTGGATTTAATGAATAGTAATTATTTGCTTACCCCTTATCCTTCTTCCCCCACTTAACCTTCATTTTTCCTTCATTATCATAAGCAATCAAATGCAGGACAATACCCTTTTCTCGAACGGCTTTTCGTTCTTCTTTGGTGGCGAGTTTGGCGTCGTTTTTAGAGTTTCTTAGCGGAATGGTAAGGGCGAGATTGGTACCTCGGCCGAAAGAGTAAATGCCATTTATGTCAAAATTTAAGACGCTAGAACTTATGGTAAGTTTATTGACATCGATTTGTTCTCCGCGTAGATTAAGCGAACCTGACAAATCGCTGAAAGTAATATTCTCTACATCACGAAACGGAAAAGCAAATTTTCCGACTTTCATAATCGGCTCAAAATTGATTAATGCGCCTTGATTGACATTAAAATCCAGTTTTCCTTTCATCGAATTGACAATCAAATCGCCTTTACTGCTCATTAAACCTGCAACATTCGCATTGCTGGTCAATCGTCCGCGAATGTTTTTTGGACTAAAAGATTTGATTCCGAAATTATTAAAAGACCTTAAAAAGCTCGCAATATCAACTCGGTTTACCTGTGCGTTTGAAGTAAAAACATAACGATTTCCGCTTGGCTCAACAGAACCGCTAAAGTTTATACTTCCACCAGAAGTATTTAATGTTCCGTTTTTAAGCAGAATCTTAGAATTTAGCATTTGCAGCGTTGCCCTAGTGTTGGTTGCGGTAAGCGCCCCGTAGGTGATATTATCGGCTTTGAGATTAATGACAGCCGTGCATTTTTCTATTACCGATCGCAACTGATTCGTAAAATTGACATTCTTTTTAACTGGTTTTTTCTCTGCCACTTTTTGTTTTGGAGAATTTTGCAGAACGCCTAAAAACTGTTTCACATCAATATTCGGGCAATAAATATTCCAGTTTACGACCATTTTTTCGGGTGCGTCGTAATAGAGATTCAAGAAATTATCGATTTTTCCGTCAATGCGGATAATGTTCTTTTTGTGTTTGTAGGCAATTTTTTTAATGTAAAGCGCTTGTTGAGTAAACGACAATTGTACAGCCGTTTTTTCGGCGTGAATCTTCTTCGGAATATAATCAAATGTGGCATCAGTAATATCTACATCGCCTGTAAATTTGGGTTTATTGATGTACAAATCGACAATGTCAAACTGAAATTTCAAATTGGCTTTGGCATGACCGCTTTCAAAATGAAGAATTTTCTCGTTCATCATTCCGTTGAGTTTTGAAATATCAAAATCGGAATTTACAACTCCTGTCGCAATCGGTTTTTCGAGATTGTTAATTACGGCTTGCGCAATTTTTAATGGAATGTTTTCGTATTCAGCATTAAAATTGGTTAGAATAATGGCAGAATTAGGATCGCTGGATTCTTCTTTGGGTTTAAAAGTGTTAGTAAAAATTCCTTTGAAACTGCAATTGGTAAACAAACCATCTGGAATACTCACTTCGTTATCGCGAATGTCTGCCTGCACCACAATTTTCGGATCACCCTCAACATTCAAATCGCCTTTAATGTCGCAGTTTACCTTAATCGGTTTTTTGATGTCAAACTGATTAAGCTTTGAACTAATGTTTGACGATAATAAATTGGAAGCATTTCGCCATAAAATATCCGTTCCAATATTGATTCCGAAAAGCGAATTGCTTTTTCCGACATTAAAATAAGCGATAATGTCAAAAACGTCAGAACCAATTTTAAGTCCTTTGGTTTTAATATCTATTTTCTGATTGGCTTCAGCATACGAAATATCAAAATTGCCTTCCAGCACTTTTTCTTTAGCAAAACTTCCGTGAACGGTATTAAAGGCTAGACTGTTAATTTTGGTTTTCAAATAGAGATTGGTCTGCCAGCTGTTATCGCCATAATTTACTTTAGATTCTAAACTCGCCACGTCAAAATCAAACAGTTTATGCCCCAAATGATTGTCAATAATAACGTGAACTTTGTTGAGGTTTACTTCGTCAATAGTCGTTTCGGGTTTTTCTTTATCGGTTTTTGGTTTCTTCTTTTTGGGTTTAAAAATATTGGCGTTAGAATAACCATTTTCAGCTTTATAAATATAAATATCGGCGTCGTTGATTAAGATTTTATGAATGTTGATTTCGTGCTGCAACAAACTCAAAATATTTAAACGCGCTTCAATTTCTTTTGCTCTTAGCAAAGTATGTTTGTGGCTTTGCCATTGATTGTCTTTTATTTCGACATCACTTAGTGCCAATGTAAAGTTTGGGAAACCAGTAAGAAACTTATAATGAAAATCTCTAATATGGAATTTACCGTTTATATTTTCATTGATTTTGGTATTGACTTTAGCAATAATTTCGGCTTTATTTCGGTTAAAATAAATCGACAAACCTCCGCAGGCCAGCAAAAGTATTGCAATTAAGCCCAAGATAAAATATCCAAAACGTTTGGCATATTTTTTAAAAGAATCAGATTGCAGAAAGGATTTGGTTTTGGATATAGCTTCTTTCATAGTAGCCGAATTTTGGATGTATTAAAGATACTACAAAAAACTTTAACTTTTTATTGGTTTGATTTTCAGATAAATATATTGTAATTTTAAAGCTATGTGGCTCATAATTAATGATAATACATTTATAACGAAAACTAATTTAGTAATGGTGTTTGATTTATTTTAAATTTTTAAATTTGTACTGTAGTTTGAAAGTTAAATATTCAAACCTAATTTTAATCTTAATATATTATGGCATTAGCAATAACAGATGCTACTTTTGATGAAGTAGTTTTGAAATCAGATAAACCAGTAATGGTAGATTTTTGGGCAGCA
Source organism: Flavobacterium tyrosinilyticum (assembly GCF_023656565.1). Lineage (GTDB taxonomy): Bacteria > Bacteroidota > Bacteroidia > Flavobacteriales > Flavobacteriaceae > Flavobacterium > Flavobacterium tyrosinilyticum. Next base: position 812,611 of record NZ_JAMOKG010000001.1, on the reverse strand, counting down.
TGGTGTGGTCCTTGTAGAATGGTTGGTCCAATCATTGACCAATTAAGCGAAGAGTACGCTGGTAAAGTAGTTGTTGGTAAAGTAGATGTAGATGCTAACCAAGAATTTGCTGCAAAATATGGTGTGCGTAACATACCAACCGTTTTGGTGTTTCATAACGGTGAAGTAGTAGGAAAACAAGTAGGAGTAGCTCCGAAACAAACCTACGCAGATAGTTTAGACGCTTTATTGTAATCTTAGATTACGATTGATATAAAAAAGGTTTGACGAAAGTCAAACCTTTTTTATTTTTTATATGTTAAGTTTTTTAAACACATAGAAACATAGATTTTATGCTCATAAAAGAGTTTAGAGAAAACTAGTTTTTACACATAGCTATGTGCTTTTAAAAAAGTGAAACGCCTCTACACTCAAAGATAAGCTATGTTTCTATGTGTTAAAATAATCGCAAGAGTTGCTCTAAAATCAATTAGTGGCTGTGAGTTTCACTGTTTTCATAACCCAAAACCGTAATCATATAAGGCGTGCTAGAAACCTTAGTCTTTTTGATTGCCAATGTCGAAAGATTTACCTGTACTAGTTCTCCAGTTGTTGGCGAAGTAATGTAAGCAAAACGGTCTGTAACTGCCATTTGAGGTTTTAGTGTTGCATCTGTAGCTGTTTCTGCAGTTGCTTTAGTTTCTTTTATCGCTTGCAAACTGCTGATGTCGTAAAGTTTAAATTCTCCAGAATGCAATAAAACAGCCAGTTTTTTATGATCGTAACTTACTTTACATTGCATAATGGTTGTGTTCGCAATAATTGGTTTTACAGTATTAGCCACAACATCAATTAAATAAGCGCCTTTTGCAGCAGTATACCCAATGAATTTTCCAGCAGAAGCCGTTTCTAAGATACTCCCAAACCAAGCTGTTCCAAAATCTGCTGGATGATCGATTAGTTTTTGATTTCCGTTGCTTTCTACAACCAAAATTCCGCTTGACGAACCAAAAACAGCATAAACACCATCTGAAGCATTTCCGTGAATTCCTTTTGTCGCAATTTTAGCATCAAAAAGTGTTTTTCCGGTGTTGTCAATAATTTTTACTTTTTCAGGAAGCGTTCCTGTAACCGAATTATCTTTTACCGTAATCGCATAAGTTCCATTAGTAAAAGTTGCCATTGCACCGTGATGTGCCAATAAACCTGCATTTATCGTTTTGAAAGTTGAACCAGCTTTGTTTACATCGGCTTCTTTACCAACAGAAAGCGTTCCGTCGCCATCATTAAAAGTCAGGATTTCGCCGATTTTACTTTTAAAATGCGTTGGTTTTAATGCGCTTGTCGCTAAAATTCCAAATTTAGGAACATCATCAACATCAATATGATCGCCGTGCAATTCCAATCCGCTGTCAAAAGTTTCTACGAAATTATTGTCTCTGTGAACAATTCCTGCAAAACGTCCAGATTCTGTTGTGTACAAAGATGATTTTGGGAATTTTGCCGTAAAAGAACTGATTTTATCTTCATGCGGATCAAAAAGCGTTAACTCTGCAGTTTTTTCGTCAGAAAGTAAAACTCGAACAAATGTATGTTCTTCAGAAGTGTCGTGATCGTGATCATGATCATCGTGGTTGTCATCGTCGTTGCTGCACGAAACCGCAAAAAGCGACACAGCGAATAAAAAAAGCAGTTTGTAAAAATTGTTTTTCATTGTAATAAAGGGTTTAAAATTTGTAAATAATTGATTTTTGAATGGTTGGACTTATCTCGAAACCGAAAACGGAATCTTCATAGAAACAATAATGTTTCGTCCCGCTTCTGGAAGTTCGATAAGTCGATAAAAGCTGGTGTGATTTAAATATCTCGTGTTAAATAAATTCTGGATCTGAATATTGATGCTGATATCCTGTTTTCCTGTCTTAACTTTTGAACCAAAAGCCAAATTGAACACATGACTTTCAGCCGTTTTTTTCTCAGGCGGAACGATATTGTTTTGTTGTGCCGTAAAGCGATAATCAAAAGAAAAGTAAGGTTCTTTTAAAAAGGATATTTGAGGTTCGTAATTCAATCCCAACAAAACAGAAGGCGGTGGAGAAAACGGGAGTGTATAGCCTTTTTTACTGCCCGATTTTTGTTCTGAATAAAGATATTCGGCACCGATTTCTACACTTAAAGAATTTAGGAAATAATATCTCGTCTGCAATTCCGCACCATAACGAAAGATTTTACTTTGTTCATATTCAAAAACCTGATTTCCTGCACCATAATAAATATCATGAGCGGAAGTCGGATTCAGATAAATGAAATTTGGAAAATAGTTCACAAACGGCGTCAGTTGAAAAGACCAGTTTTGCTGATTCCATTCCATTCCCAAATCCAATTGATACGAACGCTCTGCATTCAAATTCGGATTCCCTTTTTCGAATCGGAAATAATGATAATTTACACCGTTTGAAGCCAATTCTTTGGCAATCGGCATTCTAAAACTCGAACCCAAATTGGCTTTCAGCGAAAGCTTTCCAGGATTATAATTTGCACCAATCGACCACGTAAAACTGTCAAAAGTTTTGGTCAAATCTTCAGAACGCTGTAAATATTCTAAATGAGTTTGATTGTTTTCTGAAACGGGACTTTGAAACCAATCGTAATGCGATTTCATTTTAATTTTTCCGTAGTCGTAACGAACAGCGCCATTTAGAAACCATTTTTCGTTCAGTTCAATTTTATCGTAAGCAAATAAACCAGCATTGAATTGCGTGAAAGCAGGAATTAAAAAACTCCATCCGCCGATTTCATTTTGCTGAAAAGCTAAATTCGAACCGACCGTAATTTGATGATTTTGAATTCTAAATTCGTCTTTAGCAGAAAACGACCAGACATCTTTATCGTATTGGCGTTCCAAATCTTGAGGAGCGTACATATCTTCCGGATAAATTGCTGGCATATATCCGTGATTTACGTAATGGCTGTACTCTCTTCTAAAGTTATTCTGAAAACCAATCTGCGTCTCAAAAGCATGATTTCTGAATTGAAAAGAAGTCGTATTGCTAACCTTTAAATGATTGACTTGCTGATATGGCATCAAAATATCACGGTTCGATTTGTCGTGTAATTCTAGATCTACATTTCGAGGTTCTAGCCCGTGCGCATTCGCAAAAAATCCGCTTTTGGTGTGCACATTGCTGAAATAGAAAACCGATTTAAAATGTTCTCCAGAATAACCTGTACTCAAATGGAAATCAAGTTCTTTTCCAGCCGTATTTCGCAAATGATTTTTGTATAATTGAACAGCATAACTATACACATGAACCACATCGGTCGGAACGCGATAATCGCCGTAATCCATTGTGGTAACTCGAGAATCGAAGAACCAATTTTCGTTTCTTCCAAATAAATTAATGGAGCTTCCAAATTGTGCATTATTGCTTTTTCCCGTAAGATCAACGCTTCCGCCAAAAGTGTTTTGCGACGGCAGAGGTAAAGGTTTAATGTTAATTGCACCGCCCACAGCATCAGATCCGTAAATAAATGAAGAAGGACCTTTTATAATTTCTACCCGATTGACAGCATATTGATCGATTTCCAAGCCGTGATCTGCGCCCCATTGTTGTCCTTCGTGTTTCAAGCCATTCTCCACTACAATAACCTGATTGAAACTCAAGCCACGAATAAGCGGTTTAGAACCTCCAGAACCAATGGAAATAGTTTTAACGCCTGGCAATTTCTGCAACGATTGCATAAGGCTTCCGCCAAGATTACGTTGAATGAAGCTATTGTTTACCGTTTCAACATTCAGCGATTCTTCTTTTTTGCGTTTTTCGGCAGAATTTCCGTTAACTAAAACTTCGTCAAGCTCTTTGATTTCTGGTTTTTTTTCTGATGGCTGATTTTGGGTAAAAACTTCGCTTGAAACCAATAAACTGAGGAGTAAAAAATAATATTTCCAATAAATGGATAGGGCATTCTTCATTAATCTGATCTTATAAAATTTTAATACTTAAACCTTTCAGTGTTTGCCAGCCTTCTTTATCCGTCAAGCGGATCATAAAATGATAATCTCCAGGATCAACATCGGCAGGAATGGTGATTTGTGCTGTTGCTTCGTAACTTTTTAAACCATCAGGAATAGTGTAATTGTTGATGAAAAGCATTGGTTTTACAGGTTTTTTTACCGCTTCCATATAACAGCTCGCTACTTCTGTACTGTGCGTGTGATGGTCAAAATTGTGGTGAATATCCAGACTGTAAGAACCTAAAGCAACATTATCAGTAAAAGTGGCTTTAAACGTGAAGGTTTGTCCGCGCTCAATTGTACTGCATTGAATCGGAAAAGCATTCGCTCCAGTGATGTCAATTACAGGATATTCTGTATCGATTTCTGCAGTATCACTGGAACATGATGAAATAAAAGCAAGTGCCAAAACACCTAAAAGAAATTGTATCTTTTTCATATTTTTAGATTGGAATTAAAGTGCAAATGGAAGCTCAAGAGATTGCGAAAAGTTGATATTGTACGTCGTATTTTTATACAAAACCAAGAAAGTATAGTTGCCAGAAGTCCAAGATTTATTAGCAACCAAATCTTGTGGAACTGGTAAATTGTTATCTTTTGCGGCACCAATAGTAAGCTTTGGAGTTTCTCTCAGAAATTTTGTACCGTCCCACGGAATGTTAGAAAATTGACCTACATCTGCCATATTTTTATGTTCGAAAACATCATAGACAATCACTTTGCTAAAATCAATCTGATCTACACTTTCTGGGTTGTGTTTGGTATTTTTATTAATCAAAAGCAAATACATAATTCCGTCGCCTTTTACGCCTTCAAGCGTTACTTGCGAACTGAAAATGTCGTTGTTTTTGTATTTAGCCGTCTCATCAGAAAATTTGCCTTTTCGATACATAAATGTGTCATTTATAAAAAGCGTGAATACTGAAGCTACTGGTTTTACAGGAATATTTTCTAGTTTGTAAATCGTTAGGTTTTTCTTTACTTCCAGCTTGGTTCCGTTTTGATCGTTTATGATAATGATGAAATCATATTTTCCTTCTGCAGCATCTTCGGGAATATCAAAATGTTTGTGAACCGTTGCGTTTTTTGCACCTGCATATTGCGTCCAAGTAATTTCATGTGACCATATTTTAGAATACGTTTCGGTGCTTTTTTGTATAATCTTAACTTGTACATTTTCGATTTTATAAGCAGCTGTCACTTCTGCATTAAAATGGAAATCTGCGCCGATAGTTGCTGTTTCGTTGTTGCCAAGACCAAGTTCGATTTTATCAATGGTGGGAATTGCCTGTTCTTTTTCGGAATCGTCATTACTACAACTTGAAAAAGTAATTGCAGCAAAGAGTGAAGCCAAAATGAGTTTTGTTGTTTTCATTTTTTCTGATTTGATTTTGATCATTTTATAAAGGGTATTTGGGTTACAAAAAGGGCATAGCGATTTCAATATTCCAGTCCCATTGTGACGGAATACTGGTAGAAAATTGGATATTTGGCTAAGTCCCGGAGGGACGAAATATTTATAGAAAAAAGATTTACGACCTAAGAAAAAGCCTCAGAGAGGCGACATATTTCTTTTCTCTGATTAAGCAACAGCGCGAACTAGAAACCTGAATAAGGATTTAGTTCAGAATGTGTTAATCGATAAAAATTTGGAAGTTTTTTTTGTGTAGAAAACGCTATTTCAATGTCAATATCAATATCAATATCAATATCAATATCAATATGTTGTATTAAATGCTTAAAATGAATAAAATAGCCTTTGAATGTTTTAAGATTTTGAAATCATAAAAACAACTAAATAGCCGAATTGCCTAGGCAATTGAGAACACAAAAAAATACTAAAGTGTAAAAGGCGGGGCTCGAAGGGAAAATAAAGAGCCCTTAAAAAATGTAAAATGTGGTTTGCTGTAAAAACTAAGGTGTTTTACAACAGGATTATTTTTGAAAAACTGAAAAACAGTAAACTCAAAGGTACCAACAGCGCTGAATTTAAAATCACAAATTGAACATTTATGAAACGAATGTAGTTTGGCTTTAAATTGCGGTTTTTCGGAAACAGAAAACTCTAATTTCTCTTTGCAATTATGAGTGTCTAAAATATGCTCATACGAATGGATAGCCGGAAAAAGTATTGCGAACAATACGATTAAAGGCATAAAGAGATTAATAATTTTAAGTTTCTTTTTCATTCGTCGAGATTGCTTCTGACCATTTTATAGTCAGAATTAATGCAATAGTGTTGCAAATATAGAAATCTTATTTTTAAATGCAATGTTGTTGCAGTAATTGTTTGTAAAAAATCAATGCTTTTGTTAATTTTAGCAAATCTTATATTCCTTAAAAATGAAAATTTTCTACAGCTTTCTTTGTTTTTTTATCTTGATTTTCAATAGTTTTTCTCAGTCAAAAGAAATACAGGTTTACCTTTTGGATAAAGGTGTTTCAGAGTCATTGGCTAATTATAGAAAACAGGAAATCTCAGATGTCACTTACGGACTTTCATTTGAAATTCCGAATAAAAAAGAAGAACAAATTAAAGCCAATTTGGTTTTAGGAGTAACTTTGCCAAATCATCCTTATCGTTATGTTTATTTAGATTTTAAAGAGAAAACGGAAAACATACAAGCAATTGAAGCCAATGGAAAAAAGGTTTCAATTGTACACGAAAATGGCCATATTGTGATTGATTCTTCGGCCTTAGTTTCAGGAAAAAATAGCATTTCAATTTCATTTATAGCAGGTAATTTGTCATTAAATAGAAATGACGATTTTTTATATACTTTATTAGTTCCAGACCGCGCGAGTACATTGTTTCCTTGCTTTGATCAGCCCGATTTAAAAGCGATTTATAAACTAAAGCTTTCTGTGCCAAAAGATTGGTCGGTTTTGGCTGGAGCCAATGTCGTAGAGAAACTTGAAAAAGGTGGTTTTACGTCTTATACTTTTGGAGAATCGGACAAAATGAGTACCTATTTATTCTCTTTTGTTGCAGGAAAATTCAAAAGCGCGACACGAAAGCCAGGTTTAGAAATGACGATGTTGTATCGTGAAAATAGTCCGGAGAAATTTCGCGTAAGCGCTGATACTATTTTCAATTTACATCAGCAATCGTTAGACTTTTTAGAAAAATATACCAATTATAAATTTCCGTTTCAGAAGTTAGATTTTGCTTCGATTCCTGTTTTTCAATATGGTGGAATGGAGCATGTCGGCGCGATTCAATACAGAGAATCGACTTTGTTTTTGGACAACAGCGCAACCGACAGCGAAAAACTAAATCGTGCAAAGCTAATTGCACACGAAACTTCACACATGTGGTTTGGCGATTTTGTTACGATGAAATGGTTTGACGACGTTTGGATGAAAGAGGTTTTTGCCAACTTTATGGCCGATAAAATCATGAATCCGATTTTTCCGAAAGTCAATCATAATCTGCAATTTTTTACGGCGCATTATCCTAGCGCTTTCGCGGAAGATCGATCTTTAGGAACACATCCTATCAAACAGCATTTGGCGAATTTAAAAGATGCGGGTTCGCTATATGGAGCCATTATTTACAACAAAGCACCCATTATGATGCGTCAGTTAGAAGCTTCGATGGGTAAGGAAGCTTTTCAGAAAGGAATCGAAAAATACATTCAGAAATATGCCAACGACAATGCCGATTGGAATAACTTAGTGGAACTTCTAGATGCCGAAACGCCTTTGGATATGAAAAAATGGAGCGATGTCTGGGTAAATAAATCGGGAAGAGCCATTTTTACGGATCAAATAGAATATGACACGCAAAACAAAATCAAGAAGTTTGAAATTATACAGCAAGCCGAAGATAAATCAGAGAATATCTGGCCTCAGGTTTTTCAGATTGGTTTAGTTTATGCTAAGGAGGTAAAAGTTTTATCAGGTAATATTAATGATAAAAATACGATCGTAAAAGAAGCTATCGGACTTGAAAAACCGATCGCCATTGTTTACAATTATAATGGTTTCGGGTACGGCGTTTTTCCGCTTGACGGGAACAATTTAAATTATATTGCTGATTTAAAAGATGAAATGGCAAGAGCTTCTAGTTATAGTAATCTTTATGAAAATACTTTGATTGGCAATGTTTCGCCAGAAAAAGCTTTTGAATGTTTTGTAAAAGGAATTCAAACAGAACAAAACGAATTGGTTTTGAGAATGGCGGCAGGAAGTTTAAATACGATTTATTGGAGATTATTGACAGAAAAACAAGAAAGTAAAGTTCAGAAACAGCTTGAAGGTGTTTTATATGAGCGTTTACAGGCCAATTTATCTGCGAATATCAAAAAGACTTTATTTGGATTATTTAGCTCAATTGCCTATTCTAATTCGGCTAAAGCCAGTTTATATAAAATTTGGAACAGAGAAATTTCGATTTCGAATTTGAAATTAAATGAAGACGATTATACCAATATGGCGATGAATCTCGCGATTTTTGAACATCCAAAAGCCGATGAAATTTTGGAGAAAACCAGAACATCTTTCACAAATCCGGATAAACAAAAGCGTTTTGAGTTTTTGCTTCCATCTTTATCAAAAGATGAATCGGTTCGAAATGCCTTTATCGAATCATTAAAAGAGGATTCTAATCGTGAAAAAGAATCTTGGGTTTCTGTAGGTTTGGCAAATGTAAATCATCCGCTTCGTCAAGGAAGTGCACAAAAGTATCTTAGATTTTCACTAGATTTGGTTGATGAAATCCAGCGCACGGGAGATATTTTTTTCCCGAAAGATTGGCTGGATAATACCGTTGGGAAATATTCGTCGAAATTTGCTTTTGATGAAGTACAGCGATTCTTAAAAGAAAACCCTAATTTTAGTCCGATCTTGAAACGTAAATTGTTTCAGGCGACAGATTTGCTTTATAAAGCACAAAATATTAAAAAAGAAACCGAATGAAAATCGAATCGGAAATAGAGAAAGTCTCCAGTTTTCAGCATCTTGAAATGCTGGCCAATCAGGTTGTGGAAGGTTTTATATCGGGAATGCACAAGAGTCCGTTTCATGGATTTTCGGCTGAATTTGCAGAACATAAAGTCTACAATGCAGGCGAAAGCACCAAACATATCGATTGGAAATTGTTTGCTAAAACGGATCGTTTGTACACGAAACGTTTTGAGGAAGAAACCAATTTACGCTGTCATTTGATTGTAGATAATTCGTCATCAATGCATTATCCTGAGCTCAAATCAAATCAGCCTTTTTACGAAAAGAAAATCGGTTTTGCAGTTTTGGCTTCGGCTGTTTTAATGAATATTTTAAAGAAACAGCGTGATGCCGTTGGTTTGAGCGTTTTCTCGGACAAATACGAATATTACGCACCGGAAAAAGGAAGCGATCGTCACCATAGAATGCTTTTGAATAAACTGGAAGAATTATTGGTTCAGCCAAAAGTCAAAAAAACGACCGATACGATTACCTATCTGCATCAGATTGCAGAGAAAATGCATCGCCGTTCTATGATTATTTTGTTTACCGATATGTTTCAGACCGAAGATGATGAGAAATTATTCAACGCACTGCAACATCTAAAACACAATAAGCACAAAGTAGTTTTATTTCATGTAGTTGATAATGAAACCGAATTGAAATTTGATTTTGATAACACGCCAAGAAAGTTTATCGACTTAGAATCAGGAGAAGAGGTTTCAATTTTTGCTGACAATGTAAAAGAAGAATATGAAAAAAGGGTAGAAGCCTACTTTAAAAACTTGGCTTTAACCTGTGCAAAGAACCAAATTAAGTACGTTTCGGTAAATGTGGGCGATAATTTTGAAAAAATATTGACTACATATTTAGTTGAAAAACAAAACTTTGGATAAAGATTTGAAAATTTATTTCATTTTTTTTACAAAAACGCTTGCAGAAACGAAATTCTGTTCTATCTTTGCAACCGCAATAACGCAGAGGTTTGGTAGTTCAGTTGGTTAGAATACATGCCTGTCACGCATGGGGTCGCGGGTTCGAGTCCCGTCCAGACCGCAATATTGGGGAAGCCTTTCTTAACAGAAAGGCTTTTTTGCCCAAATACGGTATCTAAGATTAGTTGTGTTGTTTTGCTACGACTTTGTAACTCGTAGCTGGTTTAGTAGTTAGACCAATGAAAAGCTTTCCACTTTTGTGGATGGCTTTTTTGATTTAAGACACTTTTGGTTTTGCTTACATACGATGAAAATTTTACCGCAAAGAGCGCTAAGATTTTACGCAAAGTCCGCAAAGATATTTTCTAAAGAATGCAAAGTTCGCAAAGCTTACAATTGAGAAAGTTTTGCGTTTTTTTTTGCTTAATCTCAACTTTAACGTAACAGTTTGCATTTCGACGAAGGAGACTCGAGCGATAGCGAATAGGCGAAGCAATTTCCGCAAGTAATTATATAAAGATTTTCCATTCATTATATAAAAACATAGCCCGTGGTTTCAACCACGGGAACACAATGTATATAAATACGTCTCCCGTAGTTGAAACCACGGGCTATGTTTAAAAATGAGTGTTTGAAACCACAGGTTGTGTGAATGAAAAATTGGGGACTTTGCGTAAATCTTAGCGCTCTTTGCGGTTAAGTAAAAGAAAATTCCTGCTTTTTGATTAAAACTTGAATTTTTAAAATATTGGATTTTAACCAATTAAAAAAATGTCTAAATTTTATTTGAAAAAACGCTTGCAGAAACGAAATTCTGTTGTATTTTTGCACCCACAATAACGCAGGGTTTGGTAGTTCAGTTGGTTAGAATACATGCCTGTCACGCATGGGGTCGCGGGTTCGAGTCCCGTCCAGACCGCCTAAGTTTGTAAAAAGCTTCTCTTAATGAGAAGCTTTTTTGTTTTTATACAGTTTATGAAATTTAACCGCAAAGAGCGCAAAGGTTTACGCAAAGTACCCAAGGTTTTTTTAACGAGATTTATAGTAGTTCGCAAAGCTATATCATATAGCTTTGCGAACTTTGCGTTTGTAAACGTAATCTTAGAAGAAATCTTAGCGCTCTTAGCGGTTAAAATTCTATTATCTTTATAACATGGAACAATCCCCTTTTAAAGTAGACAAATATTACATCAAGAGAGTAGATGCCGATAAGAAAAGCATTTATTGTCATCATGATATAATGGGTGAATTACTGGTTCCTACACATAAACACAACAAAGCTCAGATGCTGTATGCAGAAGGTGATGTGGTTTTTGTGACAACTGAAACGAAATCATATTTTTTGCCTGCAAGACATTTTATTTGGATTCCCGCGGGAGTAGAGCATAGTATCGAGCCCAAGTCGGAACATGTGATGATGCGAAATTTGTATTTTCCGGTTGAAAAAGATGAGGATGATTTCTATAAAAGCGAAGGTATTTATCCAGTGAATAATCTACTGCTTCAAATGATGATGTTTACCAATCAGTGGAACGGCGATTTGAAAAAAGGAAGTCCAAGTTTTGTGATTGCAAAAGCCATAAAAGCGATTCTTCCGCAGATATGTCATACGAATTTGCCTTTAGAACTTCCTCAGCCTAAAGATAAACGATTAGGAAAAATTCTTCGACATATCGAAAATAATTTGGGAGAAACGATTCTCTTTGCAGATGTAGCACATGAATTTGGCTTTAGCGAACGCTCTTTGTATCGCTTATTTCAAAAAGATCTCAAGATGTCTTTTATTCAATATTATACCATTCGAAGAATCCTCAAAGCGATCGAACTTTTATTAGAAAGAAAACTTTCGGTAAAAGAGGTAGCTCTAGAAGTTGGGTATAATAGTGTTCCGACTTTCAGTAATACTTTTTTTAAGATTTTAGGACAAAGACCTTCTGATTATTTAAATGGTGAGGAGATTTTAGAACGAGGTAAATAGTTTTTGTTTCACGCAGATTTGGCTGATTTGAGTAGATTTTGCAGATAATTGTTTGATTCTACGATTGTAAAAAATAAAAATCTGCGCATATCTGTTTAAATCTATTAAAATCTGCGTGAAATATCACAATCCAAATCTATTTTGTAATAAATTGTTTTTCAGTCATTTAATATAACGTTTTCGGAAAATAGAATTTTAACATTTGTCCGAAATGAATATGTTGTTGGCTTTTTATAATCTTCCGCCAAGCAAAAAATGAAGGAACTTTGCAGCATAAATTATTCAAATATTCATGTTCCTTACAAAAACAAACTCTAAAGAAGATTGTTTTCCCAGAAGCTTATTGATTTTACTAATGGTATTAGTATTCAGTAGTTTACAAGCTCAGGAAGTTCATACGGTTTCTTTACAAGAAGCGATGAAACTGGCGAAGGAAAACAACAAAAAAATCCTTAAATCTCAACTGGAGATTACGCTCGCTGAGCAAAACATCAAAGAAAGAAAAGAACTTAGATTACCGGATGTACAACTGAACGGAATGTACTCCAGAATTACCAACATTACAGAATTTAAAGGAGATGGTTTCTTAAACGGAAAAGAAGTTACGAAAGCAATTCCTGAGATCTATGAGGTCAATTCAACTTTTAAAATGCCAATTTACGTTGGAAACAAGATTAATAACGCAATAAAAATTGCGAATCAGGAAAACGAAATTGCAAAAATAAAATCGGAAAAAACAGAAAATGATATTGAACTGGAAGTTGTTGCAAACTATCTGGCGATTTATAAAATGATGGAACTTCAAAAGATTTTTGAAGAAAACATCAAAGAAGAAAAAAGCCGATTAAAAGAAGTGCAATCGCTTCAAAAACACGGAACGGTAACTAAAAATGAGGTTATACGTGCCGAATTACAGCTTTCAGATCGTGAGTTGAACGCGCTTACAAACTCCAAAAACATTAAAATTGCGCTTCACGATCTGAAGACTTTAATTCAGATTCAGGAAAACGAAGAAATTTCAATCGACACGACTGCAAGTCTGGACGAAATGAATGGTTTAGATCCGTATGATTTTTATCTGAATAAAGCGATGCAGAATGAAGAAATGCGAATTGCAAGTCAGGAATTAGACATCAGCAAAACTGAAATGCAATTGGTAAAAGGGAATTATCTGCCTAGCGTAAACTTCTTCGGGAATTATGGCTTTTATTATCCAAACTACAAATTCTTTCCGCCAAATCCGTATTTGTACACTTTAGGACAGGTGGGAATCGAGGCGCGTTTTGATCTTTCGGCTTTGTATAAAAACAAGACGAAAGTGGCAAAAGCGAGTACTAAAATTGATATGCAGAAAATGCAGACTGAAATTATAAAAGAAGAAATTCAAGATCAGTTATACAAAGAACATACACAGTATCAGGAAATCCTAGAAAAATTTGTCGTGGTTGACAAAGCTTTAGATTTAGCTGAAGAAAACTACCGAATTGTAAAGCTGAAATACTTAAACCAATTGGTTTTAATTACCGAAATGGTCGATGCTGATAATGCGTTGCTTCAGGCAAAATACAACAAAATCTCTACTCGATTGGATGCTGTTTTGAAACATTATGAAATGATGCATACGGCTGGGATCATGCCTCAGAGCTAAATGCTGATAAAGATTAGGCTAAAGCCTTAGAGGGAAGAAGCAAGAGGAAAGACTTAATGCGGAGAATTTTAGAAGCAAGAGAAAAGACTTGATAGAAGACTTAAAAGAAAGAACTAAGATAAAGAGATAAAAAAGATGGTTAAGATAAAAAATGAAACTAAGAGAAATAAAACGTTTCATATACTAATAACAATTATTGCGTGTACGCTGGTAATAAGCGGGGTTATTTTAGGAATTTGGTTTTATGTGTTTAACCGAAACCATGAAGAAACCAATGACGCGCAGGTAGAACAATATGTTACACCAATTATGTCGAGAATTACAGGATATGTGCAGGAAGTTCGTTTTGACGAAAATCAATTTGTGCATAAAGGAGATACTTTGGTTGTGATCGATAATAGAGAATATAAATCGAAATTGAATGTGGCTCTTGCCGATGTTCAAAATGCGCAACAAAATAGCGTTGTGGCTCAAAAAAATGCCATTAATACAGCAAGTGCAACGGCAATTAACGAATCGCAATTAGAAGCTGCAAAATCAAATCTTTGGAAAACCAAACTAGAATATGAAAGATATAAAGCTTTGGTGAGCGAAGAAGCAGCAACTTCTCAGCAATTAGAAAAAGTTAAAGCAGATTACGAATCGGCGCAAGCACATTTTCAGGAAATGAAAAACAGAATTCATTCGGCTACTTTAAGTACTTCTGTTGCTGAAGCGAACGTTCCAACAACGCAAACGAATATTGCTTCAAAACAAGCTGTTGCAGATAATGCGGCACTATTTCTTTCGTACACTGTAATCACAGCGCCTTATGATGGATGGATCGGAAAAAGAACTTTACAGCCAGGACAAATGGTAAAAGAAGGACAATCTTTGCTTTCTATTGTAAGTAAAGAAAAATGGATTACAGCGAACTTTAAAGAAACTCAACTGCAATATTTAACGGTTGGGCAAGAAGTGGAAATCAAAGCAGATGCAATAAGCGACAAAGTTTTTGTGGGAACAATTGCTTCGTTATCGCCTGCGAGTGGTGCGAGATTCTCGTTGCTTCCTCCAGATAATGCGACAGGAAACTTCGTAAAAATTGAACAGAGAATTCCAGTTAGAATTCAGTTAAAAGAACAAGACAAACAAACCGATTTTTTAAGAGCGGGAATGAACATTACGGTTGTTGCTGCACACAAATAAAATGGAAGATAAAAGTATATTTAAATCATGGGTTCCAAGATGGGCGATCATTATTATTTTGTTCGTTTGTTTGCTGCATTCCATGATTTTATTGGGAGTTTATACGTCAAACGTAACGTATGCGGCGAGTTTTCTGGACATTGAGCCAGAAGATTTGCAGTTTGCAATGTGCGTTACGTACGGAACTCTACTAGCAACCATTTTAATAGAAAGCCGATTTTCGAGTTTTTTTCCTGCAAAAAATTACCTGATGGCGGTTTATTCCTTAATTGGAATTACAATTATTTCATCGGCTTATATTACCAATTTTTCGGTTTTTCTATTGATGAGAGTTGCCGAAGGGATCCTAATGGCACTTCCTGTAATCACAATTAGACAATTGCTTATTGAGCAGTTCAATACTAAAAATGCCATTATTATTGGATTTTCATTTTACTACGGCGCGCTGTTGTTGTCTACGCCTTTTATTATGAATATCGCCGTGTGGTTTCTCGATCATTACGACTGGAAATATATGTTGTATGTTTCGGGCGGACTACAAGTTTTAAACGTCTTTTTAATCTTAGTTACTTTCAGAGGGCACCGAATTACAAAGAAGATTCCGTTGTATCAAATCGACTGGATGAGTTATTTTTTGGTTTTAATTTCGATTCTTTGCGGTGCCTACTTTTTTGTTTATGCTGAGAAAAAATATTGGTTACAGTCTTCAGAAATGGTTTTAATCTTGATGATTTCGCTCATTACAGGCGGATTATTCATTTTTAAAGAACGTTTAGTAAAAAGACCGAGTTTTAATTTTGAAGTTATAAAATACGCCAATCTGCGAATAGGATTTTTATTGTTTTTCCTTTTCTATATCAGCAGAGCAACACTGAGTCTTTGTCATTCGGCAATGTTTTCAATCTGGAATTGGGATCCTTCTCGTGTTGCGGGCGTTCAGTACATAAACGGATTAGGAAACGTAATCGGACTTATTTTAGCCGCATTTTTTCTGATGAAATCTGTTTCGACAAAAATTATTTTTATGATTGGTTTTACGCTTATTGCTATTTTCCATTTCTGGTTTACGTTTCTTTTTGTGCCAGATATTGCATTGAGCGATATAATCATTCCCTATATTTTGCAAGGAATCGGTGTTGGATTTTTATTTGTTCCGCTCATCTTATTTACCACATCATCGGTTCCGGCAAATATGGCGGTTTCTTCAGGAATTGTTGGGGTTTCAGGACGTTTTTGGGGAAGTACAATTGGCTTTTGCGTGATGCAGAATGCAATGGTTTTCTTGAATAAAAAACACTTTCTCAAATTAAGTCAATTTGTTACTGGCGAAAATCCAGAAGCACAGCAAACCATTGCAAGCACAACTCAAAGTTTTATTGCCAAAGGATATTCGGCAGATAATGCAAATGTTTTGGCCATGAAAAAGATTTTCAGCACAATCTCTAAACAATCGACTTTATTGGCCGATATGGAAATTTATACGATTGTTGGTTATGGTTTAGTGGTTTTAATTATTCTAATTGCATGCAATCAGCATTTGAGACAAACTATGACGTTGGTTAAAAGTAAAATTTGGATCGGCTAGAAAGCAAATCCCAATTTTTTAAATTCCAAATTCCAAAAGGCGTAAAGTTTTATTTTTAAAGCCACAGATTGTAAAGATTAAAAGGATTTTTGTTTCACGCAGATTCGGCAGATTTTAGCAGATTTAATTTTTGAGATTTTTAAAAATAAATAATCTGCGCTTATCTGCTTAAATCTTTTTAAAATCTGCGTGAAACAAAAAAACTTTGCGGCTTCGCGACTTTGCGAGATTCAAAAAAAATCTTAGCGAATCTCTGCGAAAAACCTCCGCGCAACTCTGCGGAAAAACTTATCTTGCAACCGTTAAAACAACAAAACAAAATTATGAGCCAACAATGTGTAATTTTTGATATGGACGGCGTGATTTCACACACCAATCCGCATCATGTAATCGCTTTTGAAAAGTTTTTCGATAAATATAATGTTCCGTATACTCAAGAAGAATTTGAAGAACATATGTACGGAAAACACAATAGTTATATCATGACGCATTTCTTCAAACGTCCAATTGAGGGAGAGGAATTGATTAAGCTTGAAGACGAGAAAGAAGGAATGTTCCGTGAGATCTACAAAGACAAAGTCGAAACAATTCCGCATTATATGGATTTTTTAAACGAATTAAAATCTCGTGGATTTAAAACTGCAGTTGCCACATCGGCGCCGCGTGCGAATCTAGATTTAATTGCAAACGCTTTGAAACTCGGCGAAAAAATGGATTCGATGATGTCGTCAGAAGACGTTACGTTTCATAAACCAAATCCCGAAGTATATCTAAAATCGGCAGAACGCGTTGGAGTTTCTCCGTCGGATTGTGTGGTTTTCGAAGATTCTTTTTCGGGTATTACGGCAGGATTGAATGCCGGAATGAAAGTGGTTGGTGTTTTGAGCACGCATACCAAAGAACAGCTTCCACCATGTGATTTTTATATTAATGATTATAGTGAAATCAATGTAGATAAGATTATTGAAATATTAAATTCCAATAAATAAATTTCAAATTCCAAATCTGCACGAGAGGCCTTTGTCAAAGTTTTAAACTTTGACAAAGGTTTTTTTTCATATTGTAACCATAATCTTG
This sequence comes from Flavobacterium tyrosinilyticum, assembly GCF_023656565.1. Classification (GTDB taxonomy): domain Bacteria; phylum Bacteroidota; class Bacteroidia; order Flavobacteriales; family Flavobacteriaceae; genus Flavobacterium; species Flavobacterium tyrosinilyticum. The sequence continues at coordinate 795,259 of NZ_JAMOKG010000001.1, read as the reverse complement.
TCATTTCGACGAAGGAGAAATCTCTGTAAGTAACTCCGTAACGAAAAGCCAATCTTTGTAGAGCTTCTCGCGAGGATTTCTCCTTCGTCGAAATGACAAACTAGATGGATTTTTACAGCAGAATCAATACTTCTCCTCCAAAAAAGCCATCCAGCCTTTTTCAAATTCCTCTTGCGTTACGTTCAATGTTTTTTCGATGTTGCCGAAAGAAGCAATCAGTTTGGGCAGAATGTCTTTTCCCCATTTTTGGGTCATATATTCGATTATCGTGTAGCCAATATTATAAATCTGATTGCTGTGATTAAGATCTTCTAAAGTCAGGTTTTTGCTTTTGGCGTATTTCACGCTTAACATATTTACTTCTTCTGCTTCAAACATACTAATCGATTCCCAAAGCCAGCGTGGATATTCGGCTTTGAATCTTTTATCAAATTCTCTTTCAAAAGTCAGTCGGTCTTGGGTGATTATGGTATCTTTTGCTTTGTGTATTAATAGGTTCAGCTGAACGCAATGTGTAAACTCGTGCAAAGCCGTTTTGAGCGGATCGTCTGGAAAGATGGAATTAAACCAATTCGTCCACACAAAATGAAATTCGTTTGGGCCGCGACTTGTGCCTTTTGTGTTTTCTTTTAAACCCGTAGCGTCATTAAACTTGAATTGCGAACCGTAAACAAAAACCTTTATCGGGTCGTGTTCTACGTCTTTTAGATTTTCTCTTATTCTAGAATAATTTTCCTCGAGATGTTTGCTGACTTTTTCTGCCTCGCTTTTATAAATTCCGTTATAGGAAACAATAAAATGCTCCGATTTAAGAGTTGTGGTTTCGTGCTGAACGGTAAAGCTTCGAATCGTTCTCGCAAAGTAAAAAACAGCAATAATTGCTAATAGAATGACTAGTAATCTGTATTTTCTCATGTGTTCTAATTGTTTTTTGAGATTTAAAAACAAGCGAAATTTTGAGAATTAAGTTTTTGGTGTTTTAAAAATAAGAATATTTAAATATTAAAGTGTAAAATAATTAAAGAAATTTCTGAAATATTTTGCTTTTAGGTTTGTCAATGTGTTTTTTAAAAATCCTCCCAGAATATTTTTTCGTTATGTCCAGTAAGATAAAAACAAGTCGTATCTATAAGTCTTGCATCTTTTTTTAAGTCAAAAGAATAAGTTCCATTAGATTTTGTTTCCCTTCCCTGGCCTCAATCGCTCCAATAATCTTGAACTATTTTTTTATTTCTAATTAAGCCGCTAATATTTTCGTATGGGAAATTATCATCAAATTCAAATTCTTTAAAACTAATATATTCTGTCGATTCGCCTTTTTTTAATGATCCAATGAAAGTTCCTGCAATTACTAAAGAATCAATATCTTCTCCAGTTTTGTTGTAGAATTTTGCATGAAAGCCTTTGAAATTTATAAAACTAGTTAGAATAATTATGCTCGATAAAGCCAAAAGAGATAATTGGATTATTTTGGGTTTTGATACTTTCATGTGCAATTATTGATAAACAAATCTAATAAAGAAATGAATTGCCTCCTGCTTCAGCTGGAGGTTTTTTTATGATTAAAAAGGAAAAGGTTTTAGCCTAATTTATTTATTGTTAATCTTTAAAAATACTTCATTTCTAAACCAATTTTCATCTTCTTGAGTTTCAAAAATTCTTTTAGGAAAGTAAAAACATTGACCTTTTGAAATATATAAAAGGTAAAGATCTTTTAATTCGAAAACTTTTATAAAATTCTGGTTGTCAATTGTTCCTTCAGAGATTTCTCCCATGTAAGAAATAATTCTATCCGAGAAAATTTCATATTGTCTTTCTTTAAAAAAAATCTTGTTTTCTTTTGAATTTGCAAATCTCCAATATGTTAAGATTGTTAAAATAGGATAGAGGAATCCAACAATCATAATAGAATTGATGAGATAATCTTTTTTGTCATTAAAAAGAATGCCAAAAGAGAATAGCCACATAAGCGCGTAAAGCCACCATCGCTTTTTTAATAAAATCCTAATAATGAACGAGAAGTATTCTTTTTTAGTAAGTTGAAATTTTTTGGTTTTAATCATTGGAGATTAAGGAAAATTTTAAGGTTTTATTTCAAAGGAAAATCAAGCAATTCTTTAGGTTCAATATCTAAACCTTTTGCAATTTTCACGAGGGTTTTTATTGAAGTATTGATTTTAGCAGTTTCTATTCTTGCTATCTGAGACTTAGTAACACCAGAATCATCAGCTAAATCTTGCTGTGATAAGTCTTTCTTTTCACGTAATTGTCTAATGTGAATGCCAAGATTTATAATATAATTTTCTTCTGAAATGTTCATATTTCAAAAGTGGAAAGATTTATTTCGCTTTCGATAGCATACATGCCTACAAATTATTATATTTGCTCCAAATAAAAAATAAGACAATGGCTACAAATGATCTTTCGGAAGAAACAGAAAAGAAACTCTTAGATTTTTTTAATAATGTTATTGATGCCAAAGATTTGGCAAAAGCAATACGGCAATTAAATTATGCAATTGCTTTAGTTGTTATGAGAGATGATGAAAGAGGATATGTCTATGCTCAAAGAGAAAACCTAGAAAAAGGTTTTTATTGGCTGAATGAATTAGCCGAAATTTTGCATCCGTATCTGGAAGTTGAATAAGAGAAAATAACGTTTTAAGATATCTTCATTTCGACGAAAGGAGAAATCAAAAGCAAAACCGACAAAAAATTCCGGAGTGATTTCCGCAATTTTTTTCATAGTGTACAACCTGTTGGTTATGCTGAAAATCTTTTTTTGCCTAGGTAACGGGCAATTGAGATTTTTACTCATTTTTCACGCAAATAGATTAAAGTGGGCGGTTTCTAAGATTTCATTCAAATAATTTTATTTGATTTGGATCATTAACTTCAAAATTATCATCGTCTTCATTATTAATCTTTTTTCGAATTATGATTTGGTTTTCGTACATTCCTCTTCCAATATATTCTGATTTTATGGAAAATATATTTTCGCAATAGCATTCGTGGATTTCATCTGTAGAATTGGAATCAAATTCTAAAGTCATTCCACAGCCTTGACATTTAGCATGTATTTCTCCACAATAAGAGCATTTGCCATTATCGATTATTGTAAGAGCTCCGTCATCTATAAAGCCAAAAGGTTCGTTCCAGATTATTCTACCTCTTGGAATGTCATATTCATCTTTGCATAAATAACAATCATCCCAAGAAAAATGATAATCATCAATGTATTCAAATTCAATTATATCTAATTGAATATCTCTATGGTAATTTTTGACTCTGTTTAATGCACTTTTAGAATAGCCTTTATTTGTTATTAAGATCCCTACATGAGCACCGATATCTTCTGTAAAACCTATAAATGATTCGACAGTTTTAATGTCGATTTTTTTATTAAACATTTTACAGTCTACTGCAATTAAAAGGTTTCGGCCTATCGATTCTGATTTTACAAGAATGTCTATTTGTCTGCTTCTATTTGAATATTTTCCAGTTATTTTTTGATTTTTTAAAATATTAGAATCAGGGAATTCATCACTTAGTTTTTCAAATATTTGTTCTTCATATTTTTCCCAATCTTTCATTTCGACGAAGTTTAATTCCTTACTCTTTTAATTTCAAAAAAATTAAAACTTCTAATTTGCCCAGTTGTAGTTTGAATTGTTGCCGTTCCAGGAAGATGAGGATAATTTGCGGCTAGAGAACATTGTGTCATTATACCACTCAAAGATTCTTTAATTATATCTGAATTTACTGAGCCAATATCAAACGTTAGCGGTTTGTGCATAATTTCAGGTAAATCTTCCTTTTTGTATTCAAGAGGGTGAATAAATGTTGGAGGATACACTATTCTTTCGAGATAATCGATGGTCGTTTCTCTTGCGATTTGTATTGTTTCAAATGTAAGCGAAATATTGTTTTCATCTTTTAATGTAGTGCCATAATTTATCTGATTTGGTTGTGTAGAACTGTAATAACAAATAATTTTATTAGGGACTTCTTCAATTCCTTTTTCAGTTTCAACGTTAATTGCTTCAAAAGTTAACCAATACGGAATTCTATTTATGATAACTTGAATTACTTTCATTAATTCTTCTCGTGTTTAATTAAAAAAAATAAAATGTATATGTCTATAAAAAAGCAGAAATGTAAATTACATCTAATTTATCAAATATATAAAAGAATTCTTAAAAATGGATTTTAAATAAAATAGGTATTAAGAAAATGCGCCAAAAAAAAAGCTTCTGAAAAATCTTCAGAAGCTTTTTTTTGTGCGGATAATAGGACTCGAACCTACACGCCTTGCGGCACCAGATCCTAAGTCTGGCACGTCTACCAATTTCGCCATATCCGCGGTAATTGTGGGTGCAAAGATAGGCATACTTTTGAATTATCAAAGCATTTTTTGAAAATTTTTTTTAATTCTCTTTTTTGTACTTTTGGTTTTCTATAAAAATAATTTAAATGGAAAATATTAAGTCCTACGTTCAACAACATAAAGATCGGTTTATCAACGAATTGATCGAATTATTAAAGATTCCGTCGGTTTCTGCCGACACTGCATATTCTCAAGATGTTATTGACACAGCAGAGGCTGTAAAAGAAAGTTTATCAAAAGCAGGGTGCGATTATGTCGAAACTTGCGACACTCCAGGTTACCCAATTATCTACGGAGAGAAAATTATAGATCCAAATCTTCCAACGGTTTTAGTTTACGGACACTACGACGTACAACCGCCAGATCCATTAGAATTATGGACTTCACCACCTTTTGAACCGGTTATTAAAACTACAGATATTCACCCAGAAGGAGCTATCTTCGCGCGCGGAGCATGTGACGACAAAGGTCAGATGTACATGCACGTAAAAGCACTTGAGTTAATGGTGCAAAGCAATACGTTGCCTTGTAACGTAAAATTCATGATCGAAGGAGAGGAAGAAGTAGGTTCTGCAAGTTTGGCTTGGTTCGTAGAACGCAATCAGGAAAAACTGAAAAACGACGTTATCTTGATTTCAGATACAGGAATGATCTCCAACCAACAGCCGTCTATCACAACAGGTTTAAGAGGTTTGAGTTATGTTGAGGTAGAAGTTACAGGTCCAAACCGCGATTTGCATTCAGGTTTATACGGTGGAGCAGTGGCGAATCCAATTAATATTCTGGCAAAAATGATTGCTTCGCTTCACGACGAAAACAATCATATTACAATTCCAGGTTTCTACGATAAAGTAGAAGAATTATCTGCAGAAGAAAGAGCCGAAATGGCAAAAGCGCCTTTCAGCCTAGAAAAATATAAAAATGCTTTAAACATTGCCGATGTTTACGGCGAAAAAGGGTATGTAACCAACGAGCGCAACTCAATTCGTCCGACATTAGACGTAAACGGAATCTGGGGCGGTTATACTGGCGAAGGTGCTAAAACGGTTATTGCGAGCAAAGCTTTTGCTAAAATCTCGATGCGTTTGGTTCCAAACCAAGAATGGGAAGAAATTACAGAACTTTTTACCAAACATTTTACAAGCATTGCGCCAGCTGGAGTTACGGTAAAAGTTACGCCTCACCACGGTGGTCAAGGTTATGTTACGCCAATTGACAGCATTGGATATCAGGCAGCAAACAAAGCGTATACAGAAACGTTTGGAGTTCCTGCAATTCCGGTTCGTTCTGGAGGAAGTATTCCGATTGTGGCTTTGTTTGAAAAAGAATTAAAAAGTAAAACGATCTTAATGGGATTTGGTTTGGACAGCGATGCTATTCACTCGCCAAATGAGCATTTCGGGATCTTTAATTACTTGAAAGGTATTGAGACTATTCCGTTGTTTTACAAGTATTTTGTGGAATTAAGTAAATAAGTTTTTTTGCCGCGAAGGCGCTAAGGCACTAAGTTTTTTTTGCTCGCAAAGTCGCAAAGTCGCAAATATTTTTTGATACTTTGTCAAAGTTTTAAACTTTGACAAAGTTGAATTTAGATATAGAATCCGTTCAGAAATGAGCGGATTTTTTTTGTTTATCCTAACAGGTTTTTAAAACCTGTTAGGTGTGAATTGAGTCAACATTAGAAAAATAGGAATAAGGATTTTTTAGAATAAAAAAATAAGAAAAAACTTGGTCGTTTAAAAATTAACTCTACATTTGTAGAAACGAATCTATAATTGTAGAGCAATCATGAAATTGAAAAACATCTTATTATTATTTCTTTTCGGATTAATGCTTTTGGGTTGTAAAAGCCAGCCGATTAATCAGAAGATTGACAGGAAAAAGGAAGGTGTTTGGATTGATACATATTCACAAGACGGAACAGATTATAAATCGTATGAATATTATAAAAATGATCTTCCGGTAAAAAAGTGGAAATCGTACATTAATGGGAAAATTTACAAAACGGAGAAGTATAAAAACGGAATCTGTATCGTGAAAAGTTATTACGAAAACGGAAAACTGGAATCGAAAGGGAAAACAAAATTAGAAACGAATTCGGTAGAAACGCATTGGTTTTATTTTGGAGAATGGAAGTTTTATTCGGACAAAGGAAAATTAAAAAATATCAAGAATTACGATAAAGGAGAATTGATTTCGGAACAAAATATTAAATAAACCAACTAACCTCTAAACCATGAAAAAAATAATTACACTCTCTTTATTAGTGATGAACTGTATTTTTCTGCAAGCTCAAACGTATAAAGAATGGGTTCGAAAAGCAGATTCTTGCTATACGGCAAAAAACTATGAATTGTCTGTTTCGTATTATGAAAAAGCGTTTAAAATAGAGCAGAAAGACGATCGAGACTTATACAACGCAGGCTGTTCTGCTTCTATGGCAAAAAAGAACAAAAAAGCATTTAAATGGTTAAATCTTTCTATCGATAACGGATACGAGAATATTGCCCATCTTAAAATTGATAACGATTTAAAGCCTTTGCACTCAGAAAAACAATGGAATAAAACAATTGATAAACTGCAGAAGAAATTAGATATAATTGGAGCAAATTATGATAAAGTGCTGGAAAAAGAGCTTGCAGAAATTTATACCGAAGATCAGGAAATTCGCGGAGAATTTATGAATGTTTATAGAGTCTCAAAACCTGACAAAAAGAAAATTGACAGCATTGGTAAAATCATGGAAAGAAAAGACAGTATTAACCTCATTAAGGTGATGAAAATACTGGACGAAAGAGGATGGCTAGGGAAAAATGTTGTAGGTTCTCAGGGAAATCAGACTTTGTTTCTGGTAATTCAGCATGCCGATTTAAAATACCAACAAAAATATCTGCCGATGATGAGAGAGGCGGTTAAAAATGGAAATGCCAATCCGGGAAATCTGGCGTATTTGGAAGATAGAGTTGCTTTGAGAGAAGGAAAAAAACAAATTTATGGCAGTCAGAGTTCAAAGAATAAAAAGACTGGTAAAATTTGTATTGCGCCAATGATAGATCCAGATAATGTCGATAAAAGGCGCGCAGAAGTCGGACTTGGAACTATGGCCGACTATGCAACAAAATTGAATATTGAATGGAATTTGGAAGAATATAAAAAGGAATTGGCTGAAACAGAAAAACTTGAAAATACAAAACCATGATACAATTATCAAACGCAGAAGAACAATTAATGGAACATTTATGGAAGCTTGAAAAAGCTTTTATGAAAGATTTGCTCGAAGCGTATCCGGAACCAAAACCGGCAACAACAACCGTGGCGACGCTTTTAAAACGAATGATTGATAAGAAATTTGTGGCGTATAACGAATTTGGAAATTCTCGAGAATATTATCCGTTGGTAAAAAAGACAGACTATTTTGCAAAACACGTAAAAGGACTAATTAGCAATTTCTTTAATAATTCGGCTTCGCAGTTTGCTTCGTTTTTTACGACCGAAACAAATTTGTCGGCTTCAGAACTGGAAGATCTTAAAAAAATAATCGATTCAGAAATTCAAAAAAAGAAAAAATGATAACATATCTTTTAAAATCGGGTTTACTGCTTGCTGTTTTTTATGCAGTATATAAGTTGTTGTTAGAAAACGAAAGAATGTTTCGGTTCAATCGTGCCTATCTTCTCGGAAGTTTGATTTTTAGTTTTATTATTCCGTTGCAACTATTTACATTCAAACCTTTATTTGAGAGCGGATTAAACGCAATTCAATTGGAAGGAATAGAGATTAGAACTAGTCGTGCGCCTATAAATGAAAATTACCTATTAGAATACGTATTCGCCATTTTGAAACGTGTTTATGTAATCGTTGCAATAGTGATGGGGTTTCGTTTAATTTTAAATGTGCTTTCGTTTTTCAAAAAAATAAACCGAAAAGAAACCCGCTCTGTCGATGGTGTAAAAGTAATTTTGACTGATGAAGCTGTTTTGCCTCATTCTTTTTGGAATGCCATTTTTGTAAATAAAACAGAATTTGAGAAGGGAAAAATTCCATCAGAATTACTAATACATGAAAAAGCGCATTTAGAGCAAAGACATACATTGGATATTCTTTTTGTCTCAATCTTGCAAACGGTATTTTGGTTTAATCCGTTTCTATCTCTTTTTAGAAAAGCAATTAAACTCAATCATGAATTTTTGGCCGATGAAGCCGTAAATAAACAATTTGGTGAAGTTAGAAGTTATCAGAACTTATTGCTGGAATTTGCTTCAAACCAACAAACTGTTGCTTTGGCAAGTACTATCAATTATTTAATAACCAAAAAACGTTTGCTTATGATGACTAAGAAGAAATCGCCACTTGCTATGATTTTAAAAGTGAGTTCTGTAGCTGTCGTTTCTGTTGTATTATTAATTGCTTTTAATTCGCAAGCTGTTGCACAGACCAGTTTTAGCGGAAAAAACGCCAATGATAATAGAATTAGTGAAAAGACAAATGTAAAACAGCCACAATTTCCTGGCGGAATAGAGAAGTTCTACATGTTTGTTGGACAGCATTTTAAAGTTCCAGCAGAAGTTTCAAAAAATAGTGTGAACACCAAAATTTCCATGCAGTTTATGGTTGAAAAAGACGGAAGCCTGTCTGAAATTACAATTTTAAAAGATTCTGGATATGGTCTTGCAGAAGAGGCGACTCGAGTTTTAAAACTTTCTCCAAAATGGATTCCAGGAAGCGAACACGGAAAACCTGTTAGAGTCCTTTATACTTTACCAATTACTATTCAAAATAATAATTAGCAAAAAATTTAAAAGAAATAAGAATTAGTGTAGATTTGTAAAAAATATGCTACAAATGAAACCGTTTTCTAATTTAATATTTAAAGGTGCTTTTTCCTTTTTTCTACTGCTTTCATGTAATTCAAAAAGTTGGGCACAAGAAGTAGAACTAATAGATCTTTCTGCTAAATCTGATAATACTGTAAGTGTAGAAACTCAGGCAGAATTTCCTAATGGTTTAACCGATTTTTACATCTTTTATGGTCGAAATTATAATATGCCTGAGATTGCTTATGAAAAAAAAGTAGATGGAAAGTATTATATACATTTCACAATTGAAAAAGACGGATCTTTATCTAATATAAAAATTGTTAAAGATTTAGGATATGGTTTGGGTGCCGAAGCTATTCGTGTTATGAAACTTTGTCCAAAATGGATTCCAGCAACTAAGGATGGCGAACCAGTAAGTTCTAAATTTATTTTACCGATGGTTGTTCAATTAGCGAGACCTTTAGGACATTAAATCAAAACAAAAAAATCCGTTCTTTTTGAACGGATTTTTTTGTTCTTGTGCTAAAATTAGAACAACTTTAATTAAAGTAAAAATCTATATTTGTACGTGTAAGACAGGATATTTAAGCGATTAAACAATTTAAAAATATGAAGAGAATACTTACTCAGAGTTTTGTATTAGTAATATTGATTTTCATGAGTACTAAAAGTATGGCTCAGGAAAATACTTCGAAAGATGAAGATAGACCTTTGGAAATGAAGGTTGATAGCATTGAGAAAAAGCCTGATTTTCCGGGTGGAATAAACAAGTTTTACAGGTTTGTGGGCAAAAACTTTAAAGTTCCAGAAAAAGCACTGAAATATGGAGGAAAGGTAAAACTGCAGTTTATTATTGAGAAAGACGGTACGTTATCTGATATTAAAGCAGTAGAAGATATAGGATATGGAACGGGTGAAGAAGCTGTTAGGGTTATAAAACTTTCTCCTAAATGGATTCCAGGCTCAAACAATGGTTTGCCAGTACGAGTATTGTATAAATTGCCAATAACGCTTACACCAGCTATGTAAAAGAAAAAAATCCGCTTCTGATGGGAGAAGCGGATAAAATTAAAAACTAATTAAAAAAAATTCTAAAAATAAACATGCAGATCCAGACTAAAATAGGTCCGGATTGTATCCAAAATAAGGCACATTTTGCTCGTTAAAAATGACCCCATATTCTTCTAACTCTTTCAAAATCGGCTCATAAACTTCTTTTTTTATAGGAAGCTGAACGCCTGGAGTTGTAATTTTTCCGTTTAAGATTAATAAAGTAGCAATTGCAACCGGAAGTCCGACTGTTTTTGCCATTGCCGTATAAGTCTGGTCTTCGCCGATACAAACCATTTTTGAATCGATTTGTTTCTTTTCTCCATTTAGTTCATAGCCAAATTTATGATACATCACAATCATATCTTTGTCCTCTGGTTCAAGAGCCCAGCTGTCAGTCAGAATTTTTTCTAAAATTTGAGCCGGAGTAGCATTTGGCAGATTTACCTTTTTATCTGGGTTAAATAAATCCAGTTCTAAAAGTTTATCCCACATAATATCGTCTTGATCGATTTTTAGAATCAATCGAGTTTTAATTTCTACAGAATCGGTTGGATGATACGGAAGGAAAGAATTGATGAACTGACGATAACTCATATTTTCTGACCCCTCTAAAATATAGCTATCATCAGTCATCCCGAGCTGTACAAACATATTCCAAGCGCGAGAATATCCCACTCTTCGAATAGTTCCTCTATATAATGTCAGAATATCATCCAAGCCATAAACCGAACGGTATTTAAGAGAATCCCGATTCGAATAGGCTTCAAATTTTCCATAGCCTTCTACTTCTAGAAATTCAGTTCTTCTAAACAAAGCACTGTACGGAATATATTTATAAGTTCCTTCCTGAATAAACTTTGCAGCTCCGCCTTGTCCTGCTAAGACCACGTTTCTTGGTGCCCAAGTAAATTTGTAATTCCATAAATTATTGTCAGATTCAGGAGCTACAAGTCCGCCACAGAAAGATTCAAACAAAAGCATTTTACCGCCTTTCGATCTTATTTCGTCAATAACTTTCATGGCGCTCATGTGGTCGATTCCTGGATCGAGACCAATTTCGTTCATGAAAATCAGATTGCTTTTGATGGCTTCCTCGTTTAAAGCTTGCATGCCATCACTTATATAAGAAGCTGTAACAAGATGTTTTTTAAATTCTAAACAATCTTTTGCAATTTCGATATGCAAGTGTGCAGGAAGCATAGAAATTACTATTGACGCATTTACAATAGCTTTTTTTCTTTCGTCGGAATTAAAAATATCTAAGGCAAGCGGTGTGGCATTCGGATGATTCTGAGTCTTTGCTTTTGCGAGATTCAATGAAAGATCGGCTACGGTTAAATGCAGCTTTTCTTCATTAGATTTTGATAATAAATATCGAATCAAAGACGATGCAGATCTTCCTGCTCCAATTATTAAAACGTTTCTCATGTCTCAAATATTTAACACAAATATATTTAAATGTTATAAATATAACAATTCAAATTAAATAAAATTCAATTTATTTTTTGAAATCGGATAAAAAATAACCTGATTTTGTTCTAAATAATCCAGAAACTAAAGCGGTTTTTCGGTTCGTTTGAAGTATTTTTGTTTGAAATTTCAAAAGAGATATATTATGAAAAGAAGAATCGTTTTAACTGGAGCTTTTATCGGTATGTTAGCTATTATTTTGGGTGCTTTTGGCGCTCACTTATTGAAAAAATATCTTTCAGTTGATCAATTAAATACTTTTGAAGTTGGTGTTCGTTACCAAATGTATCACGCCTTATTTCTTCTCTTTTTATCTACTCAAAAAGATATAGCCGAAAAGACCTTAAAAACGATCTATAATTTTGTAGTAGCAGGTGTTGTTCTTTTCAGTGGTTCAATTTATGTATTGGCTACAAAAGACTACACTTTGTTTGAATCTAAAATTATCGTATTCGCAACTCCTGTGGGTGGTTTTCTATTAATTATTGGTTGGGCGCTATTATTCTTTACGATATTGAAGAGAAAATCATAAAATCCCGAAAAAAAAATTCTGTCTAAGAATTAATCTTTAATTTTGTCACATAAATAACATATAACTTTATTTATGTGACTTTTTTGTATTTTCTGTTGTCAAACAAAAATAATATAACAAATTCGCGTATAAGGTTGTAAATAAACAAATTAGAGGCGGTTATTTTTTTCTTTTTATAATTTTTAAATTAAAATTTCTCTTTTTTCATATAAATTAAAGTGAAATTTAAGTATTTTAAAGGAAATAAAAATAAATCTGTAATTTTGCTTAAAACAAAAAATCACACACAACTTAAAAACTTATGGACACTAATACAGTTTTCGCGCAATCGATTTCGTTAAAAGAGTTAGGAATTGAAAATGCAAAAGTTCGTTATCAACTATCTGCAGATGAATTACATGCGATTACTTTGCAGTCAGGACAAGGTGTTGAGAATTCTACAGGAGCGTTAGCAATTAATACAGGTGAATTTACAGGTCGTTCTCCACAAGATCGTTTTATCGTAAAAGATGATATCACTAAAGATCAAGTTTGGTGGGGAAATGTAAATATCCCTTTTGAGCCCCAAGCTTTTGAAAAGCTTTATAATAAGGTAACAGCATTTTTATCAGACAAAGAAGTTTTTGTTCGCGATTCTTATGTATGTTCAGATCCAAATTATAGATTAAATGTTCGTGTTGTAACAGAAACTGCTTGGTCAAACTTGTTTTGCTACAATATGTTCTTACGTCCAGAAGATTCAGAACTGGCTAATTTTACTCCAGAATGGACTGTAGTTTGTGCTCCAAGTTTTATGGCAGATCCTGCTGTAGATGGAACACGTCAGTCTAATTTTGCTATTTTAGATTTTACTAAAAAAATTGCTTTAATTGGAGGAACAGGTTACACAGGAGAAATGAAAAAAGGAATTTTCTCTGCATTGAACTTTATTCTTCCGGTTTTCAAAAATACACTTCCAATGCACTGCAGCGCCAATGTTGGTGAAGCAGGAGATACAGCAATCTTCTTTGGATTGTCTGGTACTGGAAAAACAACTTTATCTGCAGACCCAGAACGTAAATTAATTGGAGATGACGAGCACGGCTGGACAAACGAAAACACTGTTTTCAATTTTGAAGGCGGATGTTATGCAAAAGTGATTAATTTAACAGAAGAAAACGAACCAGACATTTTTAGAGCAATCAAAAAAGGAGCGCTTTTAGAAAATGTGGTTTTCAAAGAAGGAACAAACGAAGTAGATTTTGACGATGTTTCTATTACTCAAAATACTCGTGTAAGCTACCCAATTACACATATCGATAATGTACAGCCAGGTTTGGTTGGACATAATCCTAAAAATATATTTTTCTTAACGGCCGATTCTTTTGGAATTTTGCCTCCAATCTCAAGATTAAATCCAGGTCAGGCGGCTTACCACTTTATTTCTGGATATACAGCAAAAGTTGCTGGTACAGAAGCTGGTGTAACAGAGCCTCAGCCTAATTTCTCTGCTTGTTTTGGAGCACCATTTATGCCTTTACACCCAACGCGTTATGCAGAGATGTTGAGCAAGAAAATGAAAGATGCGGGAGTAAAAGTTTGGTTGATCAACACAGGTTGGACAGGCGGACCTTATGGAGTAGGAAGCCGTATGAAACTGAAATATACTCGTGCAATGATTACTGCTGCTTTAAAAGGAGAATTAGACAACGTAGAGTATGTAGATCACAAAGTGTTTGGAATTGCAAAACCACAATCTTGCCCGAATGTTCCAGAAGAAATTCTAAATCCTAGAAATACTTGGGAAGACAAAGATTTATACGATAAAAAAGCGTTAGAATTGGCTCAGAAATTCAAAGCTAATTTTGCCAAATTTGAAGAGTTTGCAAATGCTGAAATCTTAGCAGGAGCACCGATTACAGAATAAAAGGAATTATTTAATTCAAAATAAAAAAGCTGTTCAGAAATGAACAGCTTTTTTTGTTTTTTGTGTTTGTCTGATACTGCTTGTTTGTCTCCCTGAGCGGAGTCGAAGGGTGTTTCAATTGGAAACTGGGCTTCGACTTTGCTCAGACTGACAAGAAGTACTTTTTAAAGACATTGAAACGCAGTTTTCAGTACAGTTTAAAGGAAAGTACCGAAAAACTGCAATTTCAAATCAACACTGAATCTTTATTTCTTAGCTTCGTCGATGCGTTTTTGAATCAAATCCCAAGCATAATAATGGAAAGTCATTCCGTTGCTCATCGCTACAAAAAGTCCGTTTTTATATTTTGGGCCTAAGTTTACGCTCGTAACATCTGCACCGTCACATTCAATTGTAGAAGTCGGAACTTCTGCCAATAAAGAATGATTGTTTGGATTGCCGTTTGCGCCTTCTCTTGGATAAACCATAAAAGAATTGGCCTGCTGATTGGATACTAAAATATATCCTGTAGAATCTGTTTTTTTGTAAATCGCAATTCCTTCGTGGTCTGCTTTGAAATCTTTCTGGCCAAAGAAAGCCAATTCTTTATTATCGTTTAAAGCTGGATCTGCTTTGTATTTTCTAATTCCAGCCTGCTCATCGCAATAGTAAACAAATCCTAACTCGTTGTCTACAGCAATAGCTTCAATTTCTTTTTTACCGCTGTATGTTCCGAATTTGCGAACCACTTTTGCTGCAGCAAATTTTCCGTTTCCAGAAAGTTCATATTGCCATAAATAACTTCCAGAAGGACCTGTTTTTCTTCCTACAATAGCAAAGATTTTCCCATCAGTTGGGCGTGTGAACAAAGCAACTCCCATTGGGTCGCGTTGCGCTTCTCCTTCAAAAACAGGAATTCCACCGTTATCAATTGGTTCTAAATCAGGTAAGCTGAAAATTCTGATTTTGTTTTCTTCACGTTCTGTTGTAACCGCAACGTCTACTTTTTTTCCGTCAATAATCAATCCGTAAGCGATATCAACGTTGTTTGGACGTTTTAACGGAATTGATTTTTTAAGGATTTTTCCACTCAAATCAAAAGCATACAAACCTCCGTCTGTGTCTTTATCTGTTCCAACAATAATACTTTTTGAAGGATCTGTTGGGTTTATCCAAATAGAAGGATCGTCTGTATCGTGAGGTAAAGCTTCTGTAACGGCTGTTGGTTTTACAGCATTTGGCTGAACTGGAGCTAATTTATCGTCTTTACAAGCTGTAAATGAAACAGCTAAAAGTAAAAGAGCAACTAAAGATTTATTTTTCATTATGTTATATATTTTAATGCAATTAGACAGAGCGCTAAACTCTGTCTAATTTAAGAATTTTAAAAAAGTGCAGATTACAAGTCTAATTTCAATCCGAAATTGTAACGAGGCTGGTAATATTCAGCTTGTTTTGTATGAGCCGCAACTCCTTGGTAGTAACGTAACGGTTGGTTTGTTAAGTTATTAGCTTCAGCAAAAAAGCGCAATTTTGGAGTAATTTTATAAGAAGCATTTGCATCTAAGAAAAACTGCTTGTCATAGTAGCTGTCTTTGTAAGACTCAGAACCTAATTCATCTAAATAATCAGAAGTAAAGTTGGTTGAGATTCTTGCAGAGAAACGTTTGTTTTCCCAAGATAAAGATCCGTTAAACATGTGTGGAGTTGTACCTGGAAGACTAATATCATTTCTTTCGTTTCCGTCCTCATCGGCAATACCTTTTGCTTTAGATTGCGTGTAAGTATAATTCAAATAGATTGCAAAGCCTTTTAGGAATTTACCTGGCAAGAAATCCAATTGGCGTTGGAATGCAACTTCAAACCCGTAAACATCTACATTTTCTCCATTTCTTGATTGTAAGAAAGACCAGTTTTCTCCTGCTGGAACTGGATTTGCTTGATTAGGAAAATCTGCAGCAAATTTCGCATCTGTATATTGATTGTCGCTATAATTGTAAATGAAATCATTTAATCTTTTGTAGAAAACACCTCCGGAAATTAAACCAACAGATTTGAAATAGTTCTCAGCCATGAAATCATAATTGTATGAATAGGTAGCTTTAAGATCTGGATTTCCAGCTGTAATTTCTTTATCGGCAGCGATATTGTTTACATAAGGAGCCAATGCATAATAGTTTGGTCTAGCCAATGCAGTTGTAGCAGCAGCTCTCAAAACTAAATCTTTTGTTGCGTTGTATTGGAATGAAATACTTGGCAATAAATTAGTATAAGAGTTGGTATTGTTGATTTTGCTTTCTAATTCTTCCTCGTCTAATACACGGTTTCCTGTATAATCGATATGAGTATTCTCCACACGGAAACCTAAAACCATAGAAAGTTTATCGTTAAAATCCTGATCCCATCTTACATAAGCAGCAGTAATTCTTTCTTTAGCATTGTAATTTACAGCTAAATATTCTGCTGGATCTGTTTCTTTTTCAAATAAAGAAGCATTGTTCAAATCTAAACCTCCTAAATAGTTAGCAGAAGCGAAAGTTCCCGGTACATATTTGCTTCCTGGATTAAACCCGTTTCCATCATAATAAGATGTAGGAACTTGCGATAATAATTCCATATCGTCATTAAGTGGCGTATAAGAATAGAACATATTGTTTCTTTCTTTTTCCTTTAAACGAAGTCTTAGACCCGTTCTCAATCTTCCTTTTTCTCCTGCAATAACAGAGAAAGGGAAACGAATGTTTACTTTAGCACCAAATTCGCTTTCGCTTGTTTCGTCTGTATTTTCAGTAACAGAGTCAAATTTAAATTCGTCAACAGATTCACCAACAGTAGTGATTAGAGGAAATCTGATATCTGATAAATCTTCAAACATTTCTAGACCTTTTTGACGGTATTCGATATAACGCTCACCTGGACGGTATTCTCTAGCTTTTGCATAGTTAGCAGACCAATCTAAATCTAATGTAGAATTGATTAAATGTTCTCCACGAATAGAATAGTTTTGAACTCTTTGATCTTCTAATCTTCTGTTTTTGTTTCTATTATTGTCTAAACCACCTTTTGTCTGACGTTTTACACGGCCTTCAAAACCAACAATTTCTTCACCATTATAAAGTGGCTCAATATCATCGTAAGTAGTTCTAAAACGGTTTTCTCTATCATCTCTCCAGTTGTAGATTGCATTGGCAAAGATGGTATTGTTGTCATTGAATTTATAATCTAAAGCAACAGACGCACTACGACGAATACGTTGTACATCATACTTTCTAATTTCAGAAGCTTGTAAATAGTCATTTCCAAACTCATCTTTTACCCATTCGTTTTCGACGTTATCAGAACCGTAATCTACATTGTTATAAGATCCGCTGAAAACAACTCCTAATTTATCATTAGCAAAACGGTTACCATAAACAAAACCAGCAGTATAAGAAGCGTGATCACGAATTGGTAAATAACCTCCTGCAAGAGTTGCAGAAATTCTTTCTCCGTTTGGAGTTGCTCTTGTAATTAAGTTTACAGAACCTCCAATTGCATCTGCATCCATGTCTGATGTTAGTGTTTTGTTTACTTCGATTGTAGAAATCATATCAGATGGAATTAAGTCCATTTGTACGTTTCTGTTATCTCCTTCAGCAGATGGAATACGGTCACCATTTAAAGTTACAGAGTTCAAAGATGGAGCTAAACCTCTAATAATAATGTTACGAGCTTCACCTTGATCATTCTGCATTGTGATACCTGGAACACGTTTTAAAGCGTCTCCAACGTTAGCATCAGGAAAACGACCCATTTGATCTGAAGAGATTACGTTTCCGATGTTTTTGTTATTTTTTTGTTGATTCAGCGCTTTTGCCTGACCTTTTAAGATATCTCCAACAATAACTTCTTTCAGTTCATTCTCAGAAGCTTTAAGAGAAAAATCAATTACGTTGTTTTTTCCTTGCTCCACTTTTATTTCTTGAGTTAAAGAAGTATATCCAATATATTTTACTTCAACTTGGTAAGTTCCTTCATTAATATTTAATAATTCAAAACGACCGTTGTAGTCAGAAACGGTGTATTTTTTTTCGCCTACAATTTGAACCATTGCTCCAGGAAGAGGCAGTTTGTCATCGGCATCTAATATCTTTCCAGATATAATAGCTTTCTGAGCAAAACCTGTAAAGGCGAATAAAAAGAATGCTGTTAATAGATAAAATTTTTTCATTGTGTGTGTTTAGTTTAATTTCGGTTGCGAAACTAAGACCCGTGTATTACTAAAGCCTTGAAAAAAAATTAACATAGTGTTATGATTAGTCAGTTATTGCTTATGATTATTAATGTTTAACTAACATTGTGCTTTCAAACCTTTGATTCACAACTAAAAAGAAATTGATATTTTGACTGTATTTGAAAATTTGGCGTTAAATTTGCCATATCAATCACAATCAAAAATCATCAATCATGTTAAAACAATTTTTTATCCTATGTTCAGGAGCCGACCGTGATCTCTTGAAAGACTGCTCAGAAGGCGAACAAACCAAGTATGTTGGTATTGGCGCCACCGTGTTCTTTACGGCAGTTATGGCTTTTCTAGCCAGTGCTTATGCGCTTTTTACTGTTTTCGATTCTATTTACCCAGCTTTAATTTTCGGTTTTGTTTGGAGTTTGCTAATCTTCAATTTAGACCGATTTATCGTTTCTACGATTAAAAAAAGAGATCGTTTCTTAGACGAATTCCTTCAGGCAACTCCGCGTATTGCTTTGGCTATTATTATTGCAATTGTAATTTCGAAGCCTTTGGAGATTAAGATTTTCGAAAAAGAAATCAATACCGTTTTATTGAAAGAGAAAAACGAAATGGAATTGGCCAACAAAAAGCAAATTGGAACGTATTTCAAAACGGATTTAGATAAAAATAAAGCTGAAATTGCTGCGCTTAAAGCAGATATTGTAAAGAAAGAGAAAGAAGTAAACGATTTGTATTCAGTTTATATTACTGAAGCCGAAGGAACAACCGGAACTAAAAAATTAGGAAAAGGTCCAGTTTATAAAGAGAAACGCGAAAAACACGATGCGGCTTTAAAAGAATTCGAAGCGCTTAAAAAGGCAAACGAAGCTAAAATTGCCGAAAAAGAAAAAGCAGGCGTACAGCTTCAGGCCGATTTAGATAAAAAAGTTTCGCAGACACAGCCAATCATTGAAGGTTTCGACGGATTAATGGCGCGCATCAATGCATTGAACAAACTGCCTTGGCTTCCGTCATTTTTTATCATGTTGTTGTTTCTTGCTATTGAAACCTCTCCGATTATCGCTAAATTATTAGCGCCAAAAGGGGAATTCGATTTCAAGCAAGAAGAAGCCGAAACCGCAATGAAAGCAACTTTGACACAAAATAAATACCAACGTGAATTATTGGTTAAAACAAGTGCAGAAATGCATGATAAAGTGTACGCTGATATTGCAGAAGATAAAGGTTTATTCGATCTGCAGCGAAAAAATGCAAAAGAGTTACTAGAACTGCAATCTCATAAATTTGTAGAAAAGCAGAAGGCGACTTTATAAGTACAAAGTGCAAAGTTATAAAAGCAAAGCCCGAAATAGGAATCTCTATTTCGGGCTTTTTATTTTAGACAAAGTCAATAATCTTTGTACTTTGTACTCAGAACTTTGTACTTTAAAATTACATATAACTTAAAATCTCTTTTTTGTAAGCATCGTATTCTCCTTGCATGATCAAACCATTATCAAGAAGTTTTTTGTAATTCTGTAATTTATCAAAAAGTTCTTCTTTAGACAAATCACTTAACCTACGTTCTCCAGCAGGTTGAGTTGGTTGCGTCGGAAGCGGTTCAAAAGTTTCTGTCACAGCTGGAGCTGCAGGTAAAATTTCTGCAAAGCTTGTTACTTCTTCTGTTTCTACCTCTTCGATTTCGTCTTCAACTTCTGCTTCTGCCACAATTTCTTGAACTGGAGCTGCTGTCTGAACAGGATTTTTTAATAAATCTAATTGCTCTTTAGCATAGGTATACATTTTTCTAGCCTGAATTTTCGGAATATAATCTATAGAAATAATCAGGTCTGTATTAGTGCTAAATGAAAATTCAGAACCTAAAATATTTTCTTTTACAAATGAGCTTGTAATATCATCCCAAGTATAATCTGTAAAATTCATTGAAAGGCCTAAGTTTTTAGGCGTGCAAATAATAATACGTTTATTGGTTAAGATTATACTATCAGGAAAAACAGTAATTGCAGGCTTTTTTTGCACGGCGATATAACCAACTTCTTCACCTTTCATTAATAAATCAGTAAGTTTCGAAGTTATTTTTTCAATCGCTTTTGGATCTTGTTCTTCGTTTAGAAATTTTTTAAATTGTTCTTTCATTGTTTATTAGTTGCTAAGTTTCAAAGCGGCTAAGCTGCTAAATTTTTTTTCTTACGATGCAAATGTAATGCCTAATTTTCTAATTCGATAATTTCATTTTGAATTTTCTTCGTCAAACTTTTGAAAACCAATTCATACGAATGGTCTATGAGTTCCTTCACGAATTTATCAGGTAAATTTCCGTTCAAAGCCACGGTATTCCAGTGTACTTTGCTCATATGAAATCCAGGCTGTATTTCGTCATACTCTGCTCGAAGTTCTTGTGCGCGTTCTGGATCGCATTTTAAATTTGCCGACTGTTCATTTTTTTCCCATTGAGAAAGTGAAGACAAAGCAAACATTTTTCCGCCCACCTTAAAGACCAAAGTATCTTCATCAAACGGAAAATGTTCGCTGGCTCCTTTTTTTGAAAGACAATATTCGTAAAACGTTTCTAAATTCATAACTGTTTATTTACCAATTTCACCTAAATGCGTGTATTTAAAGCCTTTTTCATATTTAAGACCATAACCAAAAATACGATCCATTGCCGAATGTGAAAATAAAATAATTCCCGCTAATTGCACCATTTCAATACTTAAATAAAATCCGATAGCATAAATTAAAAGTGCAATTCCTTTGTGATGAAAGATGTTGTAAAGAAATGCTCCAGTTTTGTTTCCAAAAACATAACCCATCATTGATAAATCGGGAGCTAAAATTAAAGTAAGAAACCACCACCATTCATAATTTAAGCGGTTAAACAAAAAGATTCCGAGAAGGAATAAAGCAACTTCCTCAAGCTTTAAAACTGTTTTCATTTGACTATTTTTTCCATCATCTTTTCAGGATGATTTAGTTTTGTAAATCCGAATTTCTCGTATAAAAAGTGAGCATCAGTTGTTGCCAATCGCCAGATTTTAACTTCTTGCAGTTGAGGTTCTTTCATCATCGCTTCAATTAAAATGGAAGAATAACCTTTTCCGCGATGTTCTTCATCAATAAAAACATCCATTAAATAAGCAAAAACGACATAATCGGTTATCACGCGTGCAAAGCCAATTTGTTTGTCCTCTAAATAAATTCCAAAACAAACCGAAGCATCAATCGTTCTTTGCACTTCGTCAATCGTTCGTCCTGCAGCCCAATAAATGTCTTTTAAAAAGTTCTGTATAAATGGGACATCGAGTTTGGTTTTGTCAGTTGAAACACTAATCATATTGTCTAATTTTTTTGTCACTAATTACACTAATTTTCACGAATTATTTTTTGCCACAGATTAAAGGATTAAAAATGATTAAATCTGTGTGAATCTTTTTAATCTGTGGCAAATAAAAAAAGAAATTCGCGAAAATTAGTGCAACTAGTGGCGGCCTTTTAAATTTTATATAAAATTGGTTTGCTTGGACTTGCATCATTTTCAAACGAAGCGATTTGAAGATTTAGTATATAATTTCCGTCTTCAATTTCGTCTGCAACATAAATCATTTCTGTAATTGTCGCATTGAACCGTGCATCTTGATTTAAATTATTTGTGTCTTTTACATTCCAAAATGCTTTATGTGCTAATAATTTTCCTTCGTCATGTTCTTTGTCCACACTTGGGAGATCGATCAATAAATGCTGAATTTCACTTTCGCGGATGAAAATTGCAGCATCTTCAGACAAATACGGAGGATTGGTATTGGAATATTTTCGAGACTTTTTTTCCAGCTGATTTGGAAGAGTCCGAATTATTAAAGCCTCATTTGTCACGCTGAGCGAAGTCGAAGCGCTATCCAGTGATGTCACATTGAGCGAAGTCGAAATGTTTTCTTTCGTAATCACCAAATCATCTCCAATCTTTTCAGGTTCAACCGTAATCAGTTTAGCAAAAAAGAAGAATTGTTTTAGAGATTGGTTAATACTGTAAAAATCATTGGTAATATGCCCCAAGCATTCCGTATGCGTTCCATGCCCATGCGGATTGAAGAAAATATTATTGAAATTCGTAGATGATTTTCCTTCAGAAACTTTTCCAATCCAATCGCCAAAAACTACTGGTTCAATGACTGGTTTTTCGATGTACCACGCAATCGGATTTTCATCTGTATTGGTTAATGGAATAGAAATATCAATGGGTTTTGATAAGTCGATTTCGAAGTTGTTGATTTTTGCTATCATAATTTAACCGCAAGGTTCGCTAAGGTTTACGCAAAGGGCGCTAGGATTTTATTAAAGATTGTTTGCTATTCTTTTAACTCCATGTTTTAGTAATGCAACATTAAAATTTATTAATAAGCCTAGTTTGCAATTTGTTAATTTTAAGTAAGTCAATAGTTGGGCAAAATGAACTTCATTTAAGCAATCTACAGACTTTATTTCCAAAATTAGTTTATTTTCTACTAAAATATCTAATCGATAACCAACATCTAATTTTACTTCTTCGTAAATTAATGGTAGAGGCTTTTGTTTTTCAACTACCAAGTTAAATTTTTTCAACTCATAAAATAGACATTCTTCATAAGCACTTTCTAAAAGTCCAGGTCCTAAAGTTTGATGAACCTTCAAAGCTGAATGAAACACAATTCGAGATAAATCATTCTCTGACATAAAATAAATATTTAAAGCTCCAAATATAATACTTGCGCCTTTAAAACATATATTTATTCCTACAAAAAAAACAAATAGCGTTCTTTGCGTAAACCTTAGCGAACCTTGCGGTTAAACTTAACTTTCAACATAAAATAAATCTGAAGCAATTCCATCCGTTAAAAATTTTCCTTTAAGAGTTGGTTTTAAAATGTTGTTTTCGATCGAAAGCAAATCGTCATTTAAGAACTTTTGAGCTTGTTCCAGTAAATAATTCAAATACTCTGTTCCGAATTCCTTTTCAATTCTTTCTAAAGAAACGCCCCAAATGGTTCGTAAACCCGTCATGATATATTCATTGTAACGATCAGAAACAGTTAAGATTTCGGTTTCAATTGGAAGTTCGTTGTTTTGAATTGCTTTTAGATACAACGAATTATTAGCAATATTCCAGCCTCTTTTTTCGCCGTCATAACTATGTGCCGAAGGTCCGATTCCGATGTATTTTTTGCCCAGCCAGTAAGCCGAATTGTTTTTAGAGAAATAATTCTCTTTTCCAAAATTGGATAATTCGTAATGAATAAAACCATTCTGTTGAAGCATTTCAACCAAAATCATAAAATGGTTGGAAGCCACTTCATCTTGTGGTTCAGCAACTTTTCCGGTTTGAATTAATTTGCTTAAAGCCGTTTTGGGTTCAACAGTCAAAGCATAACTCGATATATGCGGAATGCCGAAATCTAAAGCCGTTTGGATATTCTGTCTCCACATTTCGTCACTCATTCCTGGAATTCCGTAAATTAAATCCAATGAAATATTATCGAAATACTTTGTCGCTTCTTCTAAACATTTTTTGGCTTCCGCCGAATTATGGGCACGATTCATCATCTTTAAATCTTCTTCATAAAAAGACTGAATTCCGATGCTTAATCTATTTATTGGGCTTTTAGATAATTCCAGAATTCGTTCAGCAGACAAATCATCCGGATTAGCTTCAAGTGTAATTTCAGGGTTTTCTACAACTTTATAATTTTTATAAACTTCAGAAATTAAAAAGTTTATTTCGTCATTTGATAAAACCGAAGGAGTTCCTCCGCCAAAATAAATGGTTTCAATTTCACTATCACTTTCGGTTTTGCGCATAGCAATTTCTTTGGCTAATGCTAAAACCATCTCGTCTTTCTTTTTCATCGAAGTAGAAAAATGAAAGTCGCAATAATGGCAAGCTTGCTTGCAAAAAGGTATGTGAATGTAAATTCCTGACATTTTTTATTAGATAATTAGAGAATATGTCAATTAGATAATTTATTCGTTGTCTACAGAATTATCTAATTATCAAATTGGCAAATTGACACATTGACTCATTTCTTAACTCGATCTTCATTCTGTTTCACAAAAGCATCCCAGCCTGAATAGCTTTTTCCAGCCACGACTTTTCCCGAATTAAAGAAATGACAAACCGCAGCAGCCAAACCGTCTGTGGAATCAAGATTTTTGGGTAATTCTTTTAAGCCTAAAAGCTGTTGCAGCATTTTGGCAACTTGTTCTTTACTGGCATTTCCGTTTCCGGTAATCGCCATTTTTATCTTTTTAGGTTCGTATTCAGTAATCGGAATGCCTCTTGAAAGTCCTGCTGCCATTGCAACCCCTTGCGCTCGTCCGAGCTTTAACATCGACTGTACGTTTTTGCCAAAGAAAGGTGCTTCAATAGCAATTTCGTCAGGACAATGAGTTTCGATAAGTTCAATGGTTCTTTCAAAAATGATTCTTAGTTTTTGGTAATGATTGTCGTATTTGGAAAGTTGCAATTCGTTCAACTGCAGAAATTCCATTTTTTTATTGATTACTTTAATCAATCCAAAACCCATAATTGTGGTTCCGGGGTCAATACCTAATATGATGCGTTCTTGTGTCAAGAGAGTTTTTGTTTCAAGTTTTTTTGTTTCAAGTTTCAAGTTTTTGAAAAATGAAACAATTCATTTTCTCATTTTCAAGTTGCCACAGAGATTCACAAAGTTTTTATTTTCTCCGTGTATCTTTGTGATTTCTTCGCGAATCTTTGTGAAATAGCTTTACTTTTGCGGCATGATTTCAATTCCTCACAAAGCTAAGCAATTCCTAGTTCTTCTAGCCAAACTTTTAATTGTTGGCGGCGCATTTTATTTTATTTATAATCAGTTGGCTAACAACGATAAATTAGATTGGCAGAAGTTTATTGCTTTGTTCCAAAAAAATCAGTCGGTTTTAGGTATTTCGTTTATCTTGCTTTTGAGCGTTTTGAACCGTTATTTCGAAATTTTGAAATGGCAGAATCTAGCGCAGGTTATTCATAAAATATCGGTTTATGAAGCGACAAAACAGGTTTTGGCTGCTTTGACGGCAGGAATTTTTACACCAAATGGAGTAGGAGAGTACGCAGGAAAAGCGTTGTATTACCCAAAATCTGAAGCCAAAAGAGTGGTTTTCTTAAACTTAATCTGTAACGGAATCCAAATGATTTTAACGATCATTTTTGGTATTTTCGGATTACTCTATTTCAATGCGCAATTTAATGTAATTACAACCAAAACAGTCTTGATTCTTTTCGGCGGATTTGTTCTGATTTTGATTTTTTTATTCTCCATTAAAAAGATAAAAGTCAAAGGATATTCGATAGAAAAACTGATTCATAAAATCAATGAAATTCCGAAATCGGTTCATCAGAAAAATATCTTTTTAGGAATCTGCCGTTACTTGGTTTTCTCGCACCAATATTACTTTTTGTTTTTAGGTTTTGATGTCGATTTGCCTTATTTAACTTTGATGGCAGCGATAACATCAGTTTACTTTTTAGCTTCTTCATTGCCAACTTTTCAGTTTTTAGACTTTGCAGTAAAAGGAAGTGTTGCGATTTATTTCTTCGGAATACTGGGCGTAAACGAATGGATCGTTGTTTTTATAAGCACTTTAATGTGGTTTTTAAACGTAGTTCTTCCCGTAGTTTTAGGAAGCTTTTTTGTGCTGAATTTTAAAACGAAAACTCCAGAATGATTTTCGGATTATTCACCATATTAGCAGTTTATGTAATTAGCATTTTATTGCTGATTTATGGTTTTTTCAAGGTGGAACAATATCAGAAAAGTGATTTAAAGCCAAATACAAGTTTTACGATAATTGTTCCTTTTCGGAATGAAAAAGAAAATCTGCCCCTACTTTTGGAAAGTTTTTCAAAGCTAAATTATCCAACAGATTTATTTGAAGTAATTTTAGTTGATGATAGCTCTAACGAGAAATTCCAATTTTTAAATTCCAAATTCCAAATTTCGATAATTGACAATATCAGAATTTCCAATTCTCCTAAAAAAGATGCCATTACAACAGCAATGCAGCACGTAAAAACCGACTGGGTTATTACAACCGATGCCGATTGTATTGTTCCCAAAAATTGGCTGTTGACTTTTGATAATTATATTCAGCAGAACAAAGTTTCCATGCTTGCTGGAGCTGTAACGTATCAATGTGAAAACTCTTTTTTAGATCATTTTCAGCAATTGGATTTAACGAGTCTGCAAGGCGCTACAATTGGAAGTTTTGGTTTGAGTAAAGGTTTTATGTGCAACGGAGCTAATTTTGCTTACACAAAAGCATTCTTTGAAAGTTTAAATGGTTTTGAAGGGAATGATAAAATTGCCAGCGGAGATGATGTTTTTTTACTGCAAAAAGCGATTCAAAAGTTTCCTGAAAAAGTGTATTATTTAAAAGCAGAAGAAGCGATTGTAACAACAAAACCAACCGAAAACTGGAAATCTTTATTTTATCAAAGAGTACGTTGGGCGGCTAAAACAAGTTCGTATAATAGCACTTTCGGAAAGTTTCTTGGATTGATTGTTTTCTTCGGAAATCTGAGTTTTGTAATTGGATTTTTCTCTCTTCTTTTAGGGATTTGCTCGTACCCAATTTTTGTAATTTTTGCTTTTTCTAAAATTTCAATTGACTTTATTTTGCTTTCAATCACTAATCGATTTTTGGCAAAAACGAGAATTAAAAGTCTTTTGTTAAGTAGTTTATGGTATCCATTTTTTAGTTCGACTGTTGCTTTTTACAGCTTATTTGGGTCTTATAAATGGAAAGGACGCCAATTTAGAAAATAACTACTTTTCTTCTTTTGCTTTTATAATTACAGGCAAAATAAACTGTGTTTTTACTGGAATACCGCGTTTTATGGCTGGATTTACTTTGGGAAAATCGACTAGACGCGCGTGCAGAATGCTGTCAATCCTTATAGTATCGTAAACTACAGAATCTTTAGGAAACTGAGGTTCAAACTTCATAGTTGAGTTAGGAAAAACAGTTACTTTGACTTCAATGGTGTCCAATTCTGGATATAGAATAGATAAAGTATCAACGTTAAGTTTTTCTTGAATAAGATTCGACATCACTTCAAAAAAACATTGCTGGCGAAGCTTTTTATCACCAATTTTATCGCAATCAGGCAAAGAAGGATATTCATCAACTTCTTTCCAGTTAATAGATTTCAACTCTTTTTGAAGTAATTCTTTTTCAGACGGAACCTGCTTCTCAAAATATTGACAAGAATTAAAAAGGATGCAAATAAGAAAAGGGAAAAACTGCCTCAAAGTTTTAAAATTGGATGATATAACAAAAATACGATTATTTTTTTTGAGAAGCTTTGTATTCTAAATAATCTTCATAGTTTTCCGACAGCCAATTTTCTTTATTTTTTTCTGCAACTTCCTTTTGATCAGGATATAATTTGATGAGTCTATCTGAAAAAGCTGCTATTTGAACCATATAGGTATAAAATTCAATTTTACTCAGAAGGATATTGGGATCATTTTTTTTACTAAAAAAATCGAAAAATAGCTTATCAAAGTCTCTCATAGAAAAATTTATTACTTTTTTCTTATTGGAGGAGTAAAGACTGTCTTGTATTACTTTGTCATTTGTAGAAAGTTTCTTAGATTGAGCTATTGTTTTTTCGCTGATGGAAAATACAAAGAATAGAAAAAAAACTATTTTTACAAGAGTTCTCATACTAGTAAAATGTTTAAATAATAAGTACAAACTTACAAAATATTATGGATTTACTTTTAGTGCTGCTAGGATTTATATGTGTAATCGTGGGCGTTTTTGGAAGCTTTCTTCCTGTTCTACCTGGATTATCAAGCTCTTGGGTTGGGATATTATTACTTTACCTGACTAAAGCAGTCGAAAATAATTACTGGGTTTTAGGGATTACTTTTGTTCTAATGGTCATCATCACTGTATTAGATTATATTATTCCGTCAAAAGGCACTAAAAAGTTTGGAGGAAGCTCTTATGGAGTTTGGGGAACCAACATTGGTTTAATTGTCGGAATCTTTGCTCCAATTCCTTTTGGAATTATTATTGGACCATTTTTAGGCGCTTTAATAGGCGAATTAATGTATGATTCTCAAAATCATAAGCGAGCTATAAAAGCAGCCACTGGATCGCTATTGGGATTCATCGCTTCGAGTTTCGTTAATTTTCTTTTTGCAGTGGTTTATTTGGGCATATTTTTAAATATTGTGTGGGAATATCGAAACATTTTATTTTAATTCTATAACAATTTTAGCTTTTTGGCGTTGCTTGCAAAAATAAACATCAAACTTTTCTTAACTTTTTTTCTTTTGTGTTTGACAACGAAAGGGTTGAGTTTGCTAGTGTTAAGACGTTTTTAGTGTTAAGAACTGGTTATTAAGAAGGTAAATTTTTAACTTAATTTTTGGAAATGTTAAAATATTTTATATTTTTATCACGATAAACGATAAAAAGCCTCATTTTATCGATTATTTTAAATAAGTATAAATAATCATTTTTTAAGTTATGAGTATGACCCCAAACCTACAAATTGAACTTAGACGCTTTATTTCTTCTAATGTTGTCTCCAAGTTAAACAAGTTTTATTTTGAGAATGATGCACTTTTAATAAAGGGAATAGACGTCTCGATCGGTACAATTTTAATGGGACTCTATAACAAAGCTGAAGAATCTGATTTTTATTCTGAAATCGTTTCATTAATCCAAGAAGATTCTACTTTTTACCAAGAAATAGACTTTAATGCAGGCAGAATTTTATCAGTCGACGATTGTTACCGCATAGAAGGAAATGCTTTACTGAAAGAATTATTCTCCAACAAAAAAGGCAGAATTTCAGAAATGGTTTCAAACGAAGTTGGCATTAAAAGCGAAACAGCCAGAGAAATACTTAACTTTTCAGCATTACTTGTAATGTCTTATTTAAGATACAATCTTCAATTAATAGAAAGTTTAAAGCTCCTTTTAGAAGACCAAAAAAGAGATATTTTAAACAGCATTCCTCCCGGAATTAAAATCATCCTAGGTTTTTCATCTTACGAAACTGTAGAAGATAAAAACCAATCTATCGGAAGATCTATTTTTACCCTTTTCGGACATAATTTCTTTAGTTTTTAAATAAAAAATCCCATTTTCTAGAAGAAAATAGGATTCATTTATGACTTAAATTTGAAAAATGCTTATGTGTTTTTCAAATTGATAACTTCTTGATCGGTCAAAAAGCGCCAATTTCCACGAGGAAGATTCTTTTTGGTTAATCCAGCAAACGAAACACGGTCAATACGCAATACATTGTATTCGAAAGATTCAAAAATTGAACGCACCACTTTTACGTTAGCAGTACGCAGTTTAAGACCAACTTCGCTTTTTGGTTCATTATCAATATAGCTTACTTCTTCAACAAAAACGCGGTGTCCGTCAAGAACTAAACCTTTGCTGATTTTCTCTAAATCTTCAAATTTCAAGTTTTTGTCTAAAGAAACCTGATAGATTTTAGACGATTTCTGGTTTGGCAATGTAAACTTACGAATCATATCTGTATCGTTTGTAAACAATAATAAACCAGTTGTATTCTTGTCCATTCTTCCTACAGCAGCAATTTTTGCATTTGTAGCGCCACGAACAAGTTCTAGAACGTTACGATATTCCTGACCTTCGTCAAAGGCAGTCGTAAAGTTTTTAGGTTTATTTAATAAAATATATTCTTTCTTTTCAGGAGTTAATGTAACACCGTCAAAGTTTACAACATCATTTAGTTTTACCAAATAACCCATTTCTGTAACTACAGTACCGTTAACTTTAACGTTTCCAGACTGAATATAAATGTCGGCGTCACGACGAGAACAAACACCAGAATTAGAGATGTATTTGTTCAGACGAATTTCATCTGAAGCCTTTTGTCTCTTTGCTGGCTGATTTTGTTTTCTCAATTTTTCAGCAGCAGCTTCCTGAGCAGCTTTAACTTCAGGTTTTACTTTTTTAGGCCCTTGCGCGCGCTTAGCCATAGGAGGTTTTGGCTTGTTAGAGTTTGGTCGTGAGCTATTTGGTCTCGATCCGCCTCTTTTATTGTTGCCTTCCTTGTTGTTCATAGAATCATTAATTTGTGCAAAGATAGTTTTTTCCTGCTAATAAATCTTAAGTTCAATGTTCTTAGATTAATAGCGCTTTATTTTAAGAGGTTTAGGAGCAATATAATTGGTCTTTTTAAAATAGGTTGTTCCGCAGAGATTCGCAAAGAATTTCGCGGAGTTACACAAAAAAGACTTTGCGAATCTCTGTGAAATAAAAAGCTTTAGTAATTAGAAATCAATTCGCGACCATGCCATAATACGCTCGGGTTAATCAAAACAATGCAGCAAACGCCAGATACAATCAGGAACTTAAGAACATTATGTAGTCTTAGATATTGTTCTTTAGAGTCCGATTTCCATAAATAAATCAGGAAGAAAAGAAGAACTCCAAAACAGACATAGAAATAAATGTCCATATAGCCTACATCATAAATATTAACCAAAACGTAAACAGGTAAAATGGTAGACAAAGTCAACCCCGTGATAATTTGCTTAGAAATTTTTTCTCCGTATAAAACCGGAATGGTTCTATAGTCGCTTACTAAATCGCCTTTCAGGTTTTCTAAATCTTTTATCATTTCGCGAATCAATAAAAGCAGAAACAAGAAAACCGCATGTGCCGAAATCACCACAAAATGACTCATATGATTCTCAATTTCTTCAAACGAAATCTTATTATAGAAATAAAGTAAAATCGCAAAAAACGGTGTTACAGCAAGCAAAGCAGACATTAAATTTCCAATAATGGGATATTTTTTAATTTTATGAGAATAAAACCAAATCATAAAAATATAGCCCGAAAAGAACAAAAAGGCTCTCCAGGAAACTATAAAAGCCATTAGAACAGCGAGAAAATTCAAACTGAAATATACGTTCAATTTAGTTTTCTGACTAACCAAACGATCCAGCATGGATTTATTCGGACGATTAATCAAATCCTTCTGACTGTCGTAAAAATTATTGATGATATATCCTGAAGCGATTGTAATAGCCGAAGCAAAAACAATTAAAAACAAGTGAAAATCAAGCAAAATATCCAACGCTCTAATTTCTGGCGCCAATATAAAAATTGCCGATAAATACTGGGCTAAAACGATAATTGGAATATTGTAACCTCGAACTACAGAGAACAGACTAACAATTTTCATTACTAAAAGTTTTTGTTGTCTGCTTAACATAGATGATATAGTGGAGTTGATTTGATGTAGGGAAGTTAAAGTATATTTTTTGATTCTGAAAACTAGAGCTTGTTTTTTAACAATTCTTCAGATCCGTAACCTAATTTTCGAATGCAGGCCAAAGCTTGTTTTTGCGTAATATCGATTTCTGTAATATCTTTTTTATCTACAAAAACCACCGACCCGCTCCAAGGGTTTGGAGCATCTGGTATAAAAACTGTAGATTTCTCATCACTGATTTGTTCTATTAAAAAAGCAAATTGTAAACCAGCATCAGTAGGAACTAATATTACTTTTAAATCGTCTTTAGATTCTAATCCTAATATATTTTCATTCATGCTTTTCATAAATGAATAACCGGGAACAAAACTTAAAATTCCTTCTTCTAATTTCTGAACCAATTTTTCTGCCGCTGCAGTTCTTGCCAATAATCCAGCGACTAGACAGATTAGAATTATGATTAATAATCCAACAAGTTCTTGAATTGCAAGCCCTAAAACGCTTACTTTTGGTAAAGCACTTACTAGCGGAAGTGTTGTTTTTTGTATAATACCATATCCTTTTTCCAAAACAATTAATAGTATAACTAAAGGCACTAAAAAAAGAATTCCTCCTAAAAAAGTTGTTTTGATAATCTTTAAAATACTTTTCATAGGCAATAATTTTTTAAGATTAAATTTTAGGAAAGGGTATTCAATACATCACAACAATATTTTTAGAGGTTTAACTTTAAAACTGGTAAACTACTTCTAATTTATAGTCTTTTAAGGATGCTTTGGCTCTTTCTAAATCTTCGGTAAAACCAAGGATATAACCGCCTCCTCCAGAACCGCAAAGTTTTAGGTAATAATCGTTAGAGTCAATTCCGTGTTGCCAGATTCCGTGAAATTGTTCTGGAATCATTGGTTTAAAGTGATTTAAAACAACTTTAGAAAGTTTTTTGGTATTGGTAAACAAAGATGTCATATCGCCATGCAGGAAGTTTTCTACGCAGGCATCTGTATATTTCACAAACTGATTTTTAAGCATAGCACGGAAACCTTTATCTTTTAGGTTTTCCATAAAAATACTTACCATTGGAGCAGTTTCTCCAACAATTCCTGAGTCTAACAAAAATACAGCACCTTTTCCGTCAAAACTTTGAGTTGGAATACCAGTTGCTTCAATATTGTCTTTCGAATTAATCAGGATTGGAATGCTCAAATAGCTATTTAAAGGATCTAAACCAGAACTTTTTCCGTGGAAAAAGCTTTCCATTTGAGAAAATATATTTTTTAAGTGTAATAATTTTTCACGAGTCAGATTTTCCAACACAGTGATTTTATTAGTAGCATATTTATCGTAAATAGCTGCAACAAGCGCACCGCTGCTTCCAACGCCATATCCTTGCGGAATACTAGAATCGAAATACATTCCAGTTTCAACATCATTTTTTAAAGCTTCTAAATCAAAAGTAACCAATTCTGGCTGTTGCGTATGTAGCACTTCAAGATAAGAAGCAAAACTTCTTAAGCTTTTGTTTGATGAAATGGCTTCTTCTGTAGGCTCTTCAGATTTTTTTAAAGCGCCGTTGTAAAAATTATAAGGAATAGAAAGTCCTTTAGAGTCGCGGATAATTCCGTACTCTCCAAAGAGTAATATTTTTGAGTAAAATAGTGGTCCTTTCATGATTTATTTTATGTCTTTCTTTATTTTATTTGGGTTTTGTCTAGTGTCGAAAATGTTGTGAATCCTGATTTCGTTTGCACTAAAACTATATAATAGGCTCGATTGCTTTGTTATAACACATTTTCGATATTTTTTATTCACAGTTGATTTTGGAAAAATTTCTGGATTCACCACCATTATTGAAATTGCTTTTTCAAATTTGACAATAAAAATCTTTTTTGATTTTTCTGACCATCTTGCTTCAATGAACTTTAAAACTGAATCTAAATTTTTCTCCGCTGTTTTTGAAAAACTTACTTTAAGATCTACTATCTGTATTTTTTCATCACATCCTCATAGCTCGTAAATTCTCCTCTTTCAAATTCTAATTCACTTTGAGCTATATCCTCTTTTTGTTGATCGGTCAAATCGTCCCACCAATCTTTTTTGTTTTTTCTAAGCAATTTTGCAACTGCCATAATGATTGAAGGATCATCAGTTTTTTTCAACATCTCCATCGCTTCGCGTTTTTCTAATTGAATGTCAATAATCAAAAATTTAACTAAAGATACGCAAAATTATAATGCAATCGCGCCACTTCCAATTTTGTCGCAAATGTATTGACTATTCTGACAAAATACAACTAATTCGTCCTGAATAAATTGAAGTACTTTTTCGCTAACGTTTTCGGGATAAAGTACGTGCACATTTGCTCCAGCATCTAGCGTAAAACATACTGGAATCTGGGTTTCATTTCTAAATTTCCAGATCGCATTTATGATTTGCAGTGTGTTTGGTTTCATCAAAATAAAGTACGGCATAGAGGTCATCATCATAGCGTGTAGTGTCAATGCTTCACTTTCTACAACTTTTATAAACTCGTTTAAATCTCCGTTTTCAAAAATGGAAATTAATTTATCCAGATTTTCATGTGCCTGAGCAAAACGTCTTTCAGCATACGGATGGTTGTGCATTAAATCGTGCCCAACTGTACTCGAAACCTGTTTTTCGCCTTTGTCAACCAATAAAATAGTATCTTGATAATTCTTGAAGTTTTCGTGAATTGTATATGGAAATTCTACTCCAAACAAATCGGTGCTTCCTTCAATATTTTCCTGATTTCCCCAAACGACAACATTCCCTTTCACACTTCTGCAAGCGCTTCCAGAACCTAATCGCGCTAGAAATGAAGCTTTTTGATAGAAATACTCATCGGTCATTTCTGGATTCAATTTTCTCTCCAAACTCATAAAATTCATTGCCAAAGCCGCCATTCCAGAAGCCGAAGAAGCAATTCCTGAACTATGAGGGAAAGTATTTTGAGTGTCAATTGTAAAATGATATTCTTTCAAAAACGGCAGATAAACTTCAACTCTTTCTAAAAACTTCTGAATTTTTGGTTTGAAATCTTCTTTTGGTTTTCCTTCAAAAAGTAAATCAAAAGAAAAACCATTTGTCACGTTGAGTAAACTCGAAGTGTCTCTTTTTTCAAAACCTAATTTTGTAATTGTTTTACAGTTATTTAGAGTAAAACTAACAGAAGGATTTGCTGGAATCTGGTTGTCTTTTTTTCCCCAGTATTTCACTAAGGCAATGTTGCTTGGAGCGCTCCATTCAAAGTTTCCGTTTTCGATTGCTGAAGTATATGAATTTGGTATAAAATCGGCTGCTGTTAACATGAATTATAAAATTTTGGCAAAGATAGTTTTTAAATTTTTTTAGCATATAAGGAATATAAGAAAATGTAAGCAGACTTTCGTAAAATGAACTTACATTACTTATATGGTTTAAAATTTTCTTTTGCCTATTTTTGAATTCAAAATTTGATGTCATGAATAAGTTTGTAAAAATCGCTATAGCTTTAGTAATTTGTTTAACGGTTGGATATTCTGCTAGTTTAGTAACAAGGCCAAGTATTGAGACTTGGTATGTAACGTTGGAAAAACCCGTTTTTAATCCGCCGAATTGGATTTTTATGCCAGTTTGGACAGTTCTTTACATATTTATGGCAATTGCAGCAGCGTTGGTTTGGGACCGAATAAAAGAACATACTGAGGAAGTTAAAAAAGCACTGCTTTTCTTCATCATTCAATTGATTTTAAATGCTATTTGGTCTTATTTATTTTTCGGATTAAAAAACCCGATGTTGGCTTTAGTCGAAATCGTGCTTTTATGGCTGATGATTTATGAAACGTATTTGAAATTCGTCAAAATCAATAAAACTTCAGGTTATTTATTGATTCCTTATTTAGCTTGGGTTGGATTTGCTACAGTTTTGAATGCTAGTATTTGGTGGCTGAATAAGTAAAATTTAGTTTCAAGTTTCAGGTTTTTCTCTGTTTCAAGTTAAGCTATTTCAACTTCTTAAACTCTTCATTTTTAACATATAAAAAATCCATTATATAAAGTAAATTTTTCTGTTTTAGAATAATTTCAGATTGCGGATCGGCTGTACAAAAGTCTAGGAAAAGAGCTTTTTCATCAGGATTTAATTTTAGATCTTTTGTAAAAAAATCTAAAGGACAAGTTGCTTCGGCGAATGTTTTGAAATCCAATTCAGGAGTTTTCTTTTTAGGTTTTTTGTTGCCACTATCTTCTTTTTTAAATAAACTTAAAAGACCTGCTCCCATAGCGCCAAAATTCATTCCGTTTGCAATAGTACCGTCATAAACGCCAGTATATTTTCGTAAATCGCTCGAGGCTCTCATTAATGCAATCGAATCTGAAACTTCTTGAGTAGGACCAACATGAGGAAATTTTATAGTTGTAATTAAGACTTCATCGAGTTCTTCCGGTTTCAAAATCATATTGACAACAAGGTTATTTTGATCTATGTTTTCCTGAGAAATTTTAAATCTTTTAAAGAAATAGTCTTTGGAGTAAAAAAGAAGGCTGTCTTGTGGACGGACTAAAATTGAAAACTCGCCTAGCTCATTTGTTCTGGTACTAATTCGAGCTGTTTTGTTAATCACCTCTACTTTATTAAGCGGAATGTTTTGCGAAAAAACTTTTCCGTTTAATACTTTTTCCGTTTGAGAAACGCTGAGCTGATAAGTGAAAATAGAAATTGTAGTAAGTAATTTTACTCTCATATAGGATTAATTAGTTGAGAGTAAAATCATTAGAATTGTCTTAATGAAAACTTACGGAATGTGTAAATTCTTGTTAATAAAATTATCGCATGTTTTGAACAAATTTTCCCAGTTCTCCATTATTAAATAAAACTGGTCCGTGACCAAAACACAATATTTTAGGTTGTAATGATGCCAATTTGAGAATCGATTTTCTATTGGTTTCTTTATTAGCGGTAAATAAATGGGGAGGTTCATGCAAACCGACTTTTGTAGTGAGAAGATTCATATTAGTCATCACATCGCCTACAATTAAAACGCCATCTTTTTCTCTGAAAAAAGAGATATGTCCGCTGGAATGTCCAGGAGTTTCAATTACCGTGAATCCGCCAATCTGATCTCCTTCTTTTAAAGTTTCAGAAACGAGATATCCTTTTCCTGCCCAAAAGTTTTTCTGAAATTTAGAAATGATATGATTCGGATTTGGGTATTCTGTAATTACATTTCCGTTTTCAGCAAATGCTTTTTCAGGTTCACTGCATAAAAGGGGGATATTCAAAGTTTCGCAGAGTATTCTACTGCTTCCCTGATGATCGGCGTGAGCGTGTGTCAAGGCGTGTTTGGTAATAGATTTATCTTTAATTGCTGTTACTATTTTACTGGCAGAAGTTCGAATTCCGGCATCGATTAAAACATCTTCAATTACATAACAATTAATACCGTTGCGCGGAAATAAAGGAATCTGGTAAACGTCTTTGGCAATATTCTTCATCTTTTTCAAATTTTATTTTGACAAAGATTCGAATTCAGATTCTTAATCCACTTGATAAATGTTAAGAAATGTCCTGACGGATTCTGCTCAACGATTCAGGAGTAATTCCGAGAAAAGAAGCGATATAAATTAAAGGCGTTCGCTGAATTATTTTGGCTGGAGCCGAAGATAAAAAAGTCTGGTACTTTTCTTTTGCCGGAATCATTTGCAGTTTTAAAACACGATCCGCCATACAAAGGTAATTTTGCTCGGCTAAAATTCTCCCGACACGTTCCCAATTCGGAATTTCGTTATACAGAAACTGCATTTTTTCGAAAGTAATCGAAAGAACTTCGCAATCTTCAATACACTGAATATTTTCAAAAGAAACGGATTGATTTATAAAACTAGAATATGAAGCAATAAAACCCTCATCACAACTTAAATAAGTCGTAATTTCTTTTCCGTCTTTTAAATAATAAACCCGCGCCAGACCTTCAACAACAAAAAAGATTTTATTGCTGATTTTTCCCATTGAAGAAAGAGAATCTTTAGCTGTAAACTTTTCATATTCAAAACAAGAATCTATCTTTTCAATTTCTTTTTCAGAAAACGAAGCGATTGATAGTATTTGTTTTTGTAATTCAGCATTCACGATTTACAATATTCCGATTAATTCTGAAGCATTATTAATAACCGTTTTTGCGCCACTAGATTTCAATTCATCTGCTGTTCTGTAGCCCCAAGTTACGCCCACAGGAAACATATTAGCATTTATAGCCGTTTTCATGTCAATATCAGAATCTCCGACAAAAAGAATTTCTTCGGGTTTTAAATTCCATTTTTTACTGATTTCAATCGCTTCAAACGGATTCGGTTTCTTAAGCGCTTCTGTGCTTAAACCAATAGCTGTGTCAAATTGTTTTGGAAATAATTCATAAGCTATTTTCTTGGTTAACTCATCGGCTTTGTTGGAGAAAACAGCCATTTTGATGTTTTGCGAAGTCAGATTTTCTAGCAATTCTACAATACCCTCATAAGGTTTTGTTTTGAGCGTACAGATTTTAGTGTATTCATCGACCATACATTCAAAACAACTTTCGATTTCATCATCAGAATTGTTTGTAGCAGGTAAAGCTTTACTTACCAGATTTCGTAAACCGCTCCCAATAAAATATTGATATGTGTCGTAAGTATGTGTAGGATAATTTAAAGCAGTAAGTACTTTGTTCATCGCATCTGAGATGTCTTCTAACGAATTGACTAATGTGCCGTCTAAATCGAAAATAATTCCTTTAAATTTCATTTTGTATTAAATGTTTTGAGCCAGAATAAACCCGCTTGTCCAGGCATTCTGAAAATTAAATCCGCCTGTAATAGCGTCGATGTTTACAATTTCGCCAGCAAAATAAAGATTTTCGTGAATTTTACTTTCCATGGTTTTAAAGTTGATTTCTTTTAAATCGATTCCGCCAGCCGTTACAAATTCTTCTTTAAAAGTACTTTTTCCGTTGACTTTAAATTCAGATTTTGTTAACTGTGAAGCTATGTTTTGCAATTGATTTTTAGACAAATCTGCCCATTTCGTTTCAGAATCAATTCCCGAAGCGAGAACCAAACTTTCCCATAAACGGTTTGGGAAGTCAAAAGGTGATTTTTTAGACACCGCTTTTTTAGCGTGTTCTTGTTTTAAATCTTTCAAGATTTTTTCGGCATCTTCAAAATCAACATCATTTAGCCAATTAACGAAAATGGTAAATTGATAATTTTTATCATGTAAAATACGAGCGCCCCAAGCCGAAAGTTTCAGGATTGCGGGTCCGCTCATTCCCCAATGTGTGATTAACAAAGGTCCTGTCGATTCGAGTTTGGTATCTTTTACATTAATGGTAACTTGCGCTGCAACGCCTGGCAATTCCTTAATTCGAGAATCTTTGATATTGAAAGTAAATAGGGAAGGAACTGGACTAACAACAGCGTGTCCGTGTTCCTGAAGCATTTCCCAAATTTTAGGGTTGCTTCCCGTTGCCATAACTAATTTTTCGGCAGCATAATTGTCGCTTTGCGTATCTATTTTCCAATGATTTTCTTTTTTGAAAATAGATTGAACACTTTGTCCTGTCAATACTTTTATGCCTAGTTTTTCTGTTGCTTTAAGGAAACAGTCAATAATAGTTTGGGATGAATTAGAAACTGGAAACATTCTTCCGTCTTCTTCAATTTTTAATTCTACACCGTGTTTTTCAAACCATTCAATAGTATCTCCCGAACAAAATTGATGAAAAGGCCCGCGAAGTTCTTTTTCGCCTCGGGGATAAAATTTTACTAATTCGTTGGGTTCGAAACAAGCGTGTGTAACGTTGCAGCGTCCGCCTCCGGAAACGCGGACTTTAGAAAGGACTTCTTTTCCTCTTTCTAAAATGGCAATTTTTAGTTTCGGATTTTTCTCGGCAATATTAATTGCGGTAAAAAAACCTGCAGCGCCTCCGCCAACGATGATTATGTCGAAATTTTTGATCATGTTTTTTTGTTAGCCACGAATTCACGAATTATTTTTGATAATCTTTGATGATAAATTCGTGAATTCATGGCTATTTTAAATTTTATATTTTGTCTGGATTATCAGAGATAATTCCGTTTACGTTGTAACTTTTTACTTTTTGAATGTCTTCTTTTGTGTTTACTGTCCATGGTAAAACTAAGAATCCTTTTTCTTGCATTTGATGTACGTTCTCTTTATTCAATAACTGAAAATCAGGATGAATAGCTTTTGCTTTTATTTTTTCGGCGAAAGCCAAAGCAATGTCAATATCTTCTTCTGTTAAAACACCAATTGGGATGTTTGGATTTAAGTTTGATGTTTCCTCCAACATATTCCATTCAAAACTTGAAATGATGAAATGATTGTAATTCCAGTTTTTTACTGAAATATATTCTTCAATTAAAGCAACAACTTTAGTCGCAGTTCCTAAACCTTTTAATTCGATATTGATGAAACATTTTTTGTCCACCAAATCAAAAACTTCATTTAAAGTTGGGATTTGATATTTTCCATCAATTAAAAATGATTTCAGTTCAGCTAAAGTAAAATCATTTACAAGACCTTTTCCATTGGCGGTTCTGTCTATGGTTTCGTCGTGAATTACGATAATATGTCCGTCAGAGCTTACATGTACATCAAGTTCAATTCCGTCTGAGTTTAAGTCTAGGGCTTTTTGAAAAGCTTGTAAAGTATTTTCAGGTTCGTAGGCCTTGGCGCCTCGATGTGCAATCTTGAGCATCTGTTGTGTGTTTAACCGCAAAGGTCGCAAAGTTTTACGCAAAGGTCACAAGGATTATAAAAAAAGTTAGCCACAGATTACACAGATTACCTCAGATTTTTAAAAATCCTTTTAATCCTAATAATCTGTGGCTAAAAAACTTTGCGAACCTTGCGATTTTCCCTTGCGACCTTTGCGGTTAAACTTTTAAAGCTCTTCTAATAAAACAATATCAAAATCATTGTCTATAATTACTTTTCCATCAATTACTTCGACTTCTTGATTTGAATAAGCATCTTTTAATTTAGTTCCGTTTGGGAAGACATCGCCAACGGGAAGCTCTTTTCTGCCTTTTGGTAAATCTACTCCCATAACTACTTTATCTGTAAAAGAGCCTTTTGTAAATGTTCTGGAAAAAGTATAAGGATATGGATTAATCAGTTGGTGAACACCAGCTCCAACCGCAGGATGATTTCGTCTAAACTGACCTAATTTCTGCCAGTGTAAAAGTGTTTTTTGCGTTTCAGGATTGTTCTGAATATCCTCCCAATTCATATTAGAACGTAATGTAGCATCACCTTGAGTTCCTTCAACTACCAATGATCTAGCCGATTCATCTCCATAATAAACCTGAGACATTCCAGGCGAAAGCAATAGTTTGTTGGCTGTTTCGATGCTTTTTGTTCTGTTGGCATCAAAAGGTTGTCCGTCGTCATGAGAAGACATATAATTGAGAACTGAATATCCTTTTAAATCATTGTTCAAAGCGTTTGAATATTTAGAAAATAAACCTTCGTAATCGTTTTGAGTTGCATTCCATTTAAATTCAAAGTTGATCATGCTGTTGAAACCATTCTGGAAATAATTGACTTTTCGGTCTCCAAAATCATAATCCTGCCCACCGCTTATTCCATAACCGTAAACTTCGGCAATTGTGTAAAACGGATTCTGATCTAAAACCTGTAAAGGATGGTGTTTTTTCCAAGTCTCAAATGCATAATCGCATTCTTTTTTGAAATCGGCCCAAACTCCTTCTTCGGTGTGTTTTACTGTATCAGCGCGGTAGCCGTCAATTCCAAATTCAAGAATATAATCGGTTAGCCATTTTATAATGTAATATTTTGGTGTTCTTGGATATCCTGTTCTTTTGAAGAATTCATCTAATGAAGCAATTTCTTTTTCGTAACGGCCTTCTTTTTTCCATTTTTCTATTAAAAAAGGAGGGAGTTCGACTTCTTGTACACTTTCAGTTCTAACATCTGGCAGATTTTCAACCAAAGTACACATTGTAGTATTTTCAAAAGATTTATAATCGCAGACAACGCCAGTTCTAACCCAATCTGAAGGCCAAACGGGATCTTCGGGAGTTACAGGGCCAGTATGATTAATTACGCCGTCTAAAACTATCCTGATTCCTTTTTCGTGTGCTTTTTTTACAAGATTGGCTAAATCTTCTTTTGTTCCAAAGTTCGGATCGAGAGCCGTCCAATCTTTTGCCCAATAGCCATGAAAACCATAACTCAATCCAGTTCCTTCGTCAACGCCATCGTGAATCTGCTCGACAATCGGCGTAAGCCAAATGGCATTGATTCCTAATTTTTCAAAATATCCCGATTCTATTTTTTTGGTAATTCCTATGATATCTCCGCCTTCAAATCCGCGAAGTTTTCCAGGGGTTTTAGTTCGATTGAAATTGACGTCGTTGGAAGTATCTCCATTGTAAAAACGATCTGTAAGTAAAAAATAAACATTTGCCCCTTCCCAAACGAAAGGTGTTTTCGAAGTATTGTCTTTATTCATTGAAACTGATTTTGAGCCAGAACAACTCATTGTTAAGTATACTAAAGATAAAAAAAGGAAAGTGTATTTTTTCATTATTTTAGAATATTTTAGGATGGATTGTGTTGAAAAAAATAGCCACGAATTCACGAATTATTTTTTAAAATCTGTGAGAATAAAAATTCGTGAATTCGTGGCGGAAAAACTTTGCGTAGACGCAATGCAGTGCGCCTCTACGATATATACTGTGGCAAAAAATATTGCGAACTTTGCGCTTGTCCTTGCGAACTTTGCGGTTAGGTCTATTCCAATTCTAAAACCAAAGCTGATTTTGGTTCTAAAGTAATTTCAGAAGCTAAATCGAATGTTTTTCCTGAAATAACATCTTTTCCAGATTTAAAGTTTTTGATGCTTTCTTTAAAGCGGTTTGTTTTTACAACCTGCTCTTTTGCATTGTTATTGAAAACTACCATAACGGTTTTATTATCAGTATATCTGAAATATACATAAGTGTTGTTTTCTGGAATATAATGCTTCATTTTTCCGAAATGAACCGCTTCGTTTGTTTTTCTCCAGTTGAATAATTTTGCACTGAAATCAAAGTAAGCCGCTTGTTCTGGAGTTCTTCCTTCTTTGGTGAAAGCATTGTTTTTGTCCCCAGCCCATCCGCCAGGGAAGTCCTGACGAATATCGGCATCTCCGCCTTTTCCCTTATCACCACCCATTCCAATTTCTGAACCGTAATAGATTTGCGGAATTCCACGAACTGTTGCCAATAAAGTCATTGCCAGTTTGTATTTTGGTAAATCATATTTGAATTTTTCATTCATACGATCCGTGTCATGATTTTCAGCAAAAACTAAGATATTATTGGTATTTGGATATAAAAAATCCATTGCAAAATTGTTGTAGAATTTAATCAATCCGCTATCCCAATTTGGTTCATCTTCACTAAAAGCAGAAGTAATCTGACTTTGAAGCGTAAAATCCATTACACTTGGAAGATTCGAATTGTAGTTTTCAATAGCACCAATTTTACTGTCTTTTTGCCAAAAAGCTAAATTCGCCTGATTGTGCATCCAGATTTCACCTACAATATTAAAATTAGGATATTCGTTTGTGATTGATTTTGCCCATTCGGCCATTGCCGTTTTATCTGAATAGTTATAAGTATCTACACGGAATCCGTCAAGATTTGCAAATTCAATCCACCAAATAGCATTTTGAGTTAAGTATTTTGCAACAAGAGGATTTCTAAGATTCAAGTCTGGCATTGAAGGCACAAACCAACCATCAACACAAACTTCCTGATCTATTTTTGAAGCATGAATATCTGTAATTACTTCACGACGGTGATGCGTTTGTGTGAAAGTTTCGAATTGATTGAACCAAGTTTTAGTTGGAATATCTTTCATCATCCAGTGCGTAATTCCCCAGTGATTTGTTACATAATCCATAACCAGTTTCATGTTCTTTTTGTTCATTTCTGAAGACAAACGAGCATAATCATCGTTTGTTCCGTAACGCGGATCTATTTTGTAAACATCCGATTGTCCATACGTATGATAGGAATGCTGTTTGTCGTTGTCTTCGCATAAAGGTGTGCTCCAAATTGTTGTCGCGCCAAGAGACGAAATATAATCTAGGTTTTTGATAATCCCTTCGATATCACCGCCGTGGCGTCCGCTTGGATCTTGACGATTTCCTTTTTCAGTTAAAGAAGCGTCGCTGTCATTTTTAGGATTTCCATTAGCAAAACGATCCGGCATGATTAAGTAAATCAAATCAGAGGCGTCGTAACTTTTTCTGTCTGCCGAATTTGCTCTTCTTTCTTTTAGAGCATATTTTTGTTTAAAGGCAATTTTATTATTGTTTTTGAAAGAGAAAACCAATTCAGAAGCTTTTACGTCTTTTGTATCAATTGTTACGAAAAGATAGTTTGGATTTTCTGTTTTTTCTACATTTTTAATCACAACATTATTCGAAACCGAAGCTTCATATTGTGCAATATTTTTTCCGTAGAACATAATCTGCAGTTCTGAATTTTTCATTCCAGCGTACCAGAAAGGCGGTTCTACTTTTTGGATTTGTGCTTTCGCGGAAGCGGAAAACAGCAAAACCAATAAGACTAATTTATAGATAAGTGATGTTTTTTGGTTTTTCATAGTGAAGTAGAATTTAAACCATATAAGAAATGTAAGAACATTTAAGACAAAAACTGGGGGAGATTTCTATTTAAATGGACTTACATTTCTTATATGGTTAATTTAAATTATTTGTTTTCAATAATGCTTATCGCATATCCTCCTCCAGGAGCAGAAAACTGAGATAATTTTGATTTATTAGTTACAGCAATTTTCTTGATTGTGTAAGCTTGCGGATTCGTTTTGTAATGCGCATCTTTTGCATCAGCATAAATGGTTGCAGTATATTTTTTACCTTTTTCAAGGAAACTGAAATCGATGTTTGAAGTACGTGGCGTTTCTCCGTTTACGTTTCCAATGAACCAGTTATTTGTTCCTTTTGCTTTACGAGCAACTGTGATAAAATCTCCTGGCTCAGCTTCAATATATTTACTTTCAGACCAGTCTACAGCTACATCTTTAATGAAT
The DNA here is from genome assembly GCF_023656565.1 of Flavobacterium tyrosinilyticum. Taxonomy (GTDB): domain Bacteria; phylum Bacteroidota; class Bacteroidia; order Flavobacteriales; family Flavobacteriaceae; genus Flavobacterium; species Flavobacterium tyrosinilyticum. Next base: position 750,489 of record NZ_JAMOKG010000001.1, on the reverse strand, counting down.
TGAAATGCATCTGGAAAACGGTTGTAGTTTTCTGGAGTATCAGCAGCCATTTGCAACGGGCTGTACATAGTAACGTATAATGCCAATTGGTTTGCAATTGTACTGTTTACATGCGATTTGTTCTCAGGATTCATTTTGCTGATATCCATTTCGAAGATTCCAGGAGTGTAATCCATTGGACCACCAATTAAACGTGTAAATGGCAATACCGTTACGTGATTTGGTTTAGAACCTCCAAAAGCTTGGTATTCTGTTCCTCTTGCAGCTTCGTTTCCAATTAAGTTAGGATACGTTCTTGCAATTCCTGTTGGTCGAACGGCTTCGTGAGCGTTTACCATAATTTTATAATCAGCTGCTTTTTCGATTGCATATTGATAGTGATTTACAATCCATTGGCTGTAGTGGTTTTCGCCTCTTGGCAAAATATCACCTACGTAACCGCTTTTTACAGCATCATATCCATTATCATTCATGAATTTGTAAGCAGCATCCATGTGTCGCTCGTAGTTACGAACAGAACCTGAAGTTTCGTGGTGCATGATGATTTTTACACCTTTAGATTTCGCATATTCATGTAGACCTTTTACATCGAAATCTGGATATGGAGTCAAGAAATCAAAAACATAATCTTTAGAATGTCCAAACCAGTCTTCCCAGCCTTCGTTCCAGCCTTCAACCAAAACAGCGTCGAAAGCGTGTTGTGCAGCAAAATCAATGTATTTTTTCACATTAGCATTGTTTGCTCCGTGCGTTCCGTTTGGTTTTGCTTTCGCGAAATCAGTAACTCCCAATTGAACTGTTGGGTAGTCATTAGTATATGACCAAGAGCTTTTTCCTGTAATCATTTCCCACCAAACACCAACGTATTTTACTGGTTTAATCCAAGAAGTATTGTCAATTTTTGATGGATCGTTTAAGTTGTAAGTCATTTTTGAAGCTAAGATTTCTCTAGCATCATCGCTCACGATAATCGTTCTCCAAGGTGAATGATTTGGTGCCTGCATGTGACCTTTATCTCCTTTTGCATCTGGCGTTAACCAAGATTCGAATACTAAGTTTTTATCGTCTAAATTCAAATGCATACAAGAATAGTCAATCAAAGCCGCTTCATGTAAGTTGATATAGATTCCGTCGTTTGTTTTTAACATCAAAGAAGTCTGAACTCCTGTTGGTGAAAAAGATTTTTGTGAAACGTTTGCTGTATACGCTTTTTCAGATAATCCTCGAATTTCAGATAATTTCGATTTTGTGTAATCGTATTCCTGAGTATCATAATCTCCTGGAATCCAGAAAGCAGTATGATCTCCAGTCATTGCAAATTGAGATCTTTCTTCTTTAATTACAAAATAAGTAAGATTCTTTTGCGCTGGAAATTCATATCTAAATCCTAAACCGTCGTCGAATAAACGGAAACGGATAACGATTTGTCTGTCTGTTCCTTTTTGGTTTAAAGTTACAGCCAATTCATTATAATGATTTCTGATGTGATCTACTTCTCCCCAAACCGGTTTCCAAGTTTCGTCAAAAGTCGAAGTTTTTGTATCAGTAATTGTAAAGTCATTCAACAAAGATTTTTTGTCATCTTTTAATTCAAGACCTAATTTACTAGTTTTTACAACTTCTTTGTTTTTGTATTTTAAGTTGTACGTTGGAGTTCCGTCGTTTTGAAGAGAAAATTCCATTACGAACTTGCCTTCGGGTGATTTTAACTGCTGCGCTTTTGCAACCGTGCTAAACGCAAACAAAATTAAACTTGCGAAAAATAAGTTTTTCATGTTTTTAGATTTTTAGGTGTATTGTAATTTAATTTATTTGTACAAATTTACTTGCAATTTCAGGTTTTCCATTAACGATAATTGTTAAATCTTGATCGCCATCTACAGTAAATGTTGTTTCGTTATGATTTACAGCTACTTTTAAAATTTGATTTCTGAAATTAATTTTAAAAGAGTAACCTTTCCATTCTTTTGGAATTTTTGGTGAGAAATGAAGCTGGTCATTTTTAACACGCATTCCTCCAAAGCCTTCCACGATACTCATCCATGTACCGGCCATTGACGTGATATGACAACCTTCTTCTACTTCTTTATTATAATCATCTAAATCCAGACGAGAAGTTCTTAAATAAAATGTATATGCCATGTCCATTTTATCTAAAGCTGCAGCCTGAATCGAGTGAACGCAAGGCGAAAGAGAACTTTCATGAACCGTAAATGACTCGTAAAATTCGAAATTGCGTTTCAATTCTTCTTTAGAGAAATGATCTTCAAAGAAATAAAAACCTTGTAAAACATCGGCCTGCTTGATGTAAGGCGAACGTAACACGCGATCCCAAGACCATTTTTGATTAATTGGGCGCTGTGATTTATCTAAATCTTTTACCGGAACTAAATCTTTGTCTAAGAAACCGTCTTGCTGTAAGTAGATTCCAAGCTCTTTAGAAATAGGGAAATACATATCATCTGCCACTTTCTTCCATTCTTTGATTTCTTCAGCAGAAAGATTTACTTTTTCGAGAACACGTTTGTGGTCTGCAGGATATTCTGAAGCTACTTTTTCAATTTGTTCAGCTGCAAAATCAATACACCATTTTGCAATATAGTTGGTGTAGAAATTATTGTTGATGTTGTTTTCGTATTCGTTTGGTCCTGTAACACCAAGAATTACGTACTGATTTTTATCTTTAGAAAATGAAGCTCTCTGATGCCAAAAACGCGCAATACCAATTAAAACTTCTAATCCTTTTTCTGGAATATATGAGTAATCTCCCGTGTAACGGTTATAATTGTAAATCGCAAAAGCAATCGCTCCATTTCTGTGAATTTCTTCGTGTGTGATTTCCCATTCGTTGTGACATTCTTCGCCATTCATGGTTACCATTGGATACAACGCTGCACCGTTTTTGAAACCTAAATTATCTTTAGCGTTTTCAATCGCTTTGTCTAATTGATTGTAACGATATGTCAATAAATTACGCGCAACTTGTTGGTCTTTTGTCGCCATGTAAAACGGAATACAATAAGCCTCAGTGTCCCAATAAGTAGATCCGCCGTATTTTTCTCCTGTAAATCCTTTTGGACCAATATTTAAACGAGAATCTTTTCCTGAATACGTTTGGTTTAATTGGAAAATATTAAAACGAATTCCTTGTTGCGCTTTTACATCGCCTTCAATAGTAATATCTGACATTTCCCAAACTTTTGCCCAAGCCTCAATTTGATTTTGAAGCAAAGTATCATATCCTAAGGCAACCGCAGATTTGATTACTTTTTCGGCTCCAGCCAAAGTGTTTTCGTGGTTTAAAGAAACGGTATAACCTCCAATTTTTTGAATGGTTGAGGTTTGTCCTTTTGCGATAATAGTACCGTAAGTGTACTGAACTTTATCTACAGTCGAATCGATTGTTGACGGCGAAACATTGATGTTTTCTCCATTTGCCAAAATCGTATTGTGCATAAAGGTCGTTACTTTAAAATGCGTTTTGAAAGTTTGAGCCGTTACAAAAGCTTCATTTGTACCTTTTTTAACTTCCAAAGGTTCCCAGAATTTTTCTTCCCAGTTGGCATCTTCATTGGTTACACCAGCGTCGATATACGGTTTGTAAACGATTTTTGCGTCTTTATTTAAAGGTGTAATATCGTATTTGATCACTCCAGCTTCGTCTAAATCTAAGGAAAGAAAACGACGAATATTTACCGCAATCTCAGTTCCGTTTTTAAGAACAGCTTCAAAAGAACGATTGTACCATCCTTCTTTCATATTCAATTCTCTGCGGAAATTTTGAACTTCGGTACAATTGTGTAAATCAAGGTTTTCCTCGTTGATTTCAATATCAATTCCAATCCAGTTTGGTGCATTTAGTACTTTGGCGAAATATTTCGGATAACCGTTTTTCCACCAGCCCACTTTTGTTTTATCTGGATAATAAATCCCTGCGATATAACTTCCCTGGAATGTTTCGCCAGAATATGCTTCTTCAAAATTCGCACGCTGCCCCATAGCACCGTTTCCGATACTAAAAAGACTTTCAGACGATTTTACTCTTTCGACATCAAATCCTTCTTCTATTATGGACCAATTGTCTGGTTTTATATAATCTTGATTCATTTTTTAATTAGATAATGTGGCAATTTTAGGAATTAGAAAATGTGTCAATTTGATAATTTGATAATTATTTTTTTGACGCTTTTTTTACCTTTTGAACTGCTTGGTTGTTCTACGTTTTTTTTAAGTGAAATAATTTGTCGATTGATAATTAAATAATTCTCATTTTAGAAATTATCTAATTATCAAATTTTCTCATTGACTAATTAAATCGTTAATAAAGCTTGTTTCGATTTGGGTAAAATCTTTAAAAATATGATCAGCTTCATGTAAAATTGTTTCCTCACCAATTCCAACACTTACCATTTCTGCGATGTTTGCTGCCTGAATTCCGGCAACAGAATCTTCAAATACGATTGAATTTTTTGGATCAATATGTAATAATTGAGCCGCTTTTAAGAAAACTTCCGGGTCTGGTTTTGCATTGGTAACGTCATTTCCGTCAACAATAACATCGAAGTAAGATAGAACTCCAGTTTTTTCTAAAATTGGTCTTGCATTTTTGCTGGCAGAACCCAATGCAATACCTTGATTTTTCTCTTTTAATAGTTTTAGAATTTTTAAAACTCCTGGAAGAACCTCACTTTCATCCATGTCAACTAAATAAGATAAATAATCTTCGTTTTTTTGAATCAGCCATTTGTCTTTGTCCTCTTGTGAAGCCTGAACATTTCCTAATCCAAGTATAATATCCAACGAACGAACTCGGCTTACGCCTTTTAAAAGTTCGTTGTCTTCATGCGTAAAATTTATATTTAATGATTGGGCAATTTTTTGCCAAGCCAAAAAGTGGTATTTAGCGGTATCAACGATCACGCCGTCAAGATCGAAGATGAATGCTTTTTTATTATTCATGGATTTCAATTTTAGTTTTACTATTTACTCTAAGAGTCAATAATCCTGCGAAAATCATTGATATGCCTCCAATTATTAGAGCGTAAATAGGTTCATTATGGAAGAATTGTTTGATTACGAATCCTAATATCGTAGCGGCTACGATTTGCGGAATTACTACGAAAAAGTTAAAAACTCCCATATAATAACCCATTTTTGCAGCTGGCAAAGCACCAGATAACATCGCATAAGGCATGGATAAAATACTTGCCCATGCAATACCAACTCCCAGCATTGGAAGGATAAGCATTTGTTTGTCACCAATAAAATAAATTGAAATTAAACCAACACCTCCAGCACATAAAGCCAATAAGTGTGTTGCTCTAACGCCTACTTTTTTTGCAATAATTGGCAATAAAAAGGCAACTGCAGCGGCAATTCCGTTGTAAACTGTAAACAATACCGAAACCCAGTCGGCGGCATCATTGTAGGTTTTCGAAGTTGTGTCTGTAGTTCCAAAAATATGCTGCGTGACTGCTTGAGTCGTATAAATCCACATGGAGAAAAGCGCAAACCAAGAGAAAAATTGAACCCAAGCTAATTTTTGCATTGTTTTTGGCATATTCAATAAATCGGTCATGATTATGGTAAAACCATTCTGAACTTTTTTTGTTCGTAGTTGCGATGCAATTACAAATAAAACGCCCATGAAAATTAGACCAATAAATAGAATGTAAAGTTCTTTTGCCAGGTTGTTTTCGAAAATTAAAAATGAAATTAATGCTCCGATACCAGCAAACAGTAATCCTAAAAGCAATTGTTTTTTTGTAGAAACGCCAGATTCTGTTTCAGAATTTGATATGCCTTCTGAGTCTTTTTTGCTGTTAGCTTCAAAAGCATGAAGTTCTTCAGGCGTATATTCGGTTGATTTAAAAACGGTCCATAAAACGGAAAGCAGAAAAACGATTCCGCCAATATAAAATGACCATTTTACGGCATCCGGAATAATTCCTTTTGGCGCAACATTGCTGACATCAAAAACATTTGTGAAAAGATAGGGTAAAACAGAACCAACAACGGCACCGGTACCAATAAAGAAACTCTGCATAACAAAGCCCAAGGCACGCTGATGGTCGGGTAAATTATCGCCTACGAAAGCACGGAAAGGTTCCATTGAAACGTTGATCGATGCATCCATTATCCATAAAGTTCCTGCAGCAATCCATAAAGTTGGAGAGTTGGGCATTACGAACAAAGCCATCGATGATAAAATCGCGCCAATTAAAAAATAGGGGCGTCGTCTCCCTAAACGAGTCCAAGTTCTATCACTGAAATAACCAATAACGGGCTGAATAATTAAACCTGAAACAGGCGCAGCAATCCACAAAATTGGGATTTCATCTATTTTAGCACCAAGGGTTTCAAAAATTCTTGAAGTATTTGCGTTTTGCAGTGCAAAACCAAATTGTATTCCTAAGAAACCGAAACTCATGTTCCAAATTTCCCAGAAACTTAATTTACGCTTTTCCATTATCGTAATTTGAAAAATTATACGATAAGCGCCTTGCTTATCAAAACTTTGTTCTTTTCGAAGTAAAACTAAAAGCCTTGACGGGCGTAAAATTATAAATTATTTTTTTATTAATGCTAATAAAAAAGCCATAAATATTTTTTATGGCTTTAGAAAGTGTTGATTTTAAGTTTTTTAGTCAGTAGATTCTCTTTTTATTAAATGAGTTTCTATAACTTCTGTGGTGTAATTTTCTGTATGTTCTTCATCGTCATCTTCTTCTGCTTCAAGTCTTTCAATAAGCATTTTTGCTGCTTTGTTGCCCATTTTTTCTCCGCTTTGACTAACGGTTGTAATTGTTGGAGTCGAGTATTTTGAAATGATTCCGTCAGTAAATGCAATTACAGCTAAATCTTCAGGAACTTTTAACCCCATTTTATTTGCTGTTTTGATAATTGTTACGGCAAAAAGCTCATTTACAGCAAAAACGGCATCGAAAGCTCTTTCATGCAAAAGCTGACTAATGGTTATTTCGCAAGTTTCTACATCTTCAATTTTTATGATTAAATCTTCATTAAAAGGCAATCCGTTGTCTAATAATGCTTTTTCGTAGCCGTCGGTTCTCAGTTTTCCAACACTTACATAATCGACTGTAGTTACTAGAGCGATTTTTTTGCGGCCATTGTCAATTAAACTTTGAACTGCTTCATAGGCTGCAGATTTATCATCAATAATTACTTTATCGCATAATATATCGTTTGTAACGCGATCAAACATTACTACAGGCATTCCTTGATTGATCACTTCGGTAATATGATGAAAGTCGCCTTTAAATTGTGTTTCTTTTGAAAGCGACATGATAAAACCATCAATACTTCCGTTGGCTAACATCTCCATGTTTAGTACTTCCTTGTCAAAAGAATCGTCTGATACACAGATTACTACGCTGTATCCGTATTCATTTGCAACTTGTTCTACTCCATTGATGACAGTAGAGAAAAAGTAGTGTACAATTTCGGGAATAATAATCCCGATACTCTTGGTTTTTCGGTTCTTTAAACTAAGGGCAATATTGTTTGGTTTGTAGTTGTAAAACTTCGCAAAAGCCTGCACTTTTAGTCGTGTTTCTTCGCCAATTTCTAAACTGTTTCTAAGTGATTTTGAGACAGTTGAGATAGACACGTCAAGCTCCTTTGCAATCTGTTTGAGGGTTATTTTACGTTTCATCGAGTTAATTGAAAAAAATCTAATTAATAATAAAGGTGTGCAATATTTTTGGTATTTGCAATTTTAACGCTAAAAGATTACAAAAAATAGAAAGTTTTCAACACTACCACGTTTTCGTAAAGCAATAAAAATTGTCTCTGGTTGAGCATGTTAATAAATTCATAATTTTGGAATTCGAAGTAAAATTAAAAACTTAACTAACAGTCAAAAACTCAAAACTAATTTAAACAAAAAGTATGAAAACAATTTACAAAAAGTTGTTATTTTTATTCCTTTTGCTTCCGTTTACAGTACTAGCTCAGAGTACTTTAAGTGGGGTAGTAACTGATCATGCCACAGGTCAGCCTATACCAGGAGTAAATGTAAATGTACAAGGTTCCGCAGTTGGTACCTCTACAGATTTTGATGGTAAATTCCAATTGCCAAATTTAAAAAATGGAGACAAGATTTTAGTTTCATTTATTGGATATAAAACAACGACTATTGTCTTTAATGGTCAAAAAAACTTGCCAGTATCTTTAGAAGAAGATACCAATCAATTACAGGAAGTTGTAGTGCAAGTGGGTTACGGAACTGTTAAGAAAAAAGACGCAACAGGATCTGTTTCTCAAATTTCGGCCAAAGAATTTAATAAAGGTATCAACGTTACTCCAGAATCTTTGATTGGTGGGCGTATTGCTGGTGTAAATGTTGTTGGAGGAGGTGCTCCAGGAGCAAAAGCAGATATTAGAATTCGTGGAGGATCTTCATTAAGTGCTTCAAACGACCCATTGATTATTTTAGATGGACTTCCTTTAAGCAACGCTGTTCCAAGTGGTGCTACAAGTATATTGTCTACAATTGACCCAAATGATATTGAGTCATTTACAGTTCTTAAAGATGCTTCTGCAGCAGCTATTTACGGTTCACGTGCAGCAAATGGTGTAATTGTAATTACGACTAAAAAAGGAACTAAAGGTGGTGTAAAAGTGAACTTCAGCTCTCAAGTTGGTATCAATACAGTGGCTAATACAGTTGATGTTTTAAATGCAGATCAGTTCAGAAATTTTGTAAACACAAAAGGATCTGATGCTCAAAAAGCATTAATGGGTACTGCAAATACAAACTGGCAAGATGAAATTTTCCATACCGCTTTAACAACAAACAATAATATATCTGTAAGTGGTGCTTTATTCAATAAATTACCAGTGCGTTTATCTGTTGGTAATGTTGATAATCCAGGAATCTTAAGAAACACTTCTTTTGAAAGAACAACGACATCGATATCGTTAAATCCAGTATTGTTTGATAATCACTTAAAAATTGATATTAGCGGAAACTTATCTTTCAGCAAAAATCAATTTCAAGATGAAGACGCAGTTATTGGTTCTGCAATTAGCTTCGATCCAACACAATCTCCTTACCAAGCGGGTTCTCGCTACGGAGGATATTTCGAATGGTTGGAACCAAACGGAAACTTAGCATTATTACCTGCTAAAAATCCACTTGCAAGATTAAATCAAGAAGATAAAAGATCTAAATCTACAAGAAAATGGGGTAATATTAGCCTTGACTATAAATTCCACTTCTTTGAAGACTTAAGATTTGTTGCTGAAGCTGGTATTGATAGATTCGATAGTAGTGGATACAACAGACAAAGTACGGAAAGTGCTTTAGGTTATCAGCCAAATCCATTCAGTTCAGGAAACTGGGTGAATTTAGGAAACTATGATACGTATACTGATGATCTTCAAAACAAAAACTTAAATGCTTATTTTGTTTACAGCAAAAATTTAGGAAAACTTAAATTGGATGCTACTGCTGGTTACAACTATCAGTTATTCCAAAAAGAAAAATACCAATCTGGAGCTCTAACTCAGCCAGCAGAAAGTAGAAATGAAGATGTTATTACTGATCCAGATATTAATTTACAATCTTATTTTGGGCGTGTAAACTTAGGTTGGGACAGTAAATATTTATTGACTTTAAACTATAGAAGAGACGGAACTTCTCGCTTCTCTGAAGAAAACAGATGGGGTAACTTTATGGGAGGTGCTTTTGCATGGAATATTGCTGAAGAGTCTTTCTTAAAAGATAACGAAACACTTTCTAGTTTGAAATTAAGAGTTGGTTACGGTACTACAGGTCAGCAGGATATTTCTGCTCAGTATGACTATTTAAGAAGAGTTACACTTGGTACTGTTAATACTCAATATATATTTAATGGTGTTGTTTACAGAACAGCTAGACCAGAAGGATATAACCAAAATATCAAATGGGAAGAATTGGCTGAGATGAATATCGGAGTTGATTTTGGATTCTTAAAAGATAGAATTACGGGATCTATTAACTATTTTGATAAAAAATCTTCTGACTTATTAGCTGATGTATTGGTGCCAGATGGTGCTAACTTGAGAAACCAAGGATTTAATAATATTGGTGATTTAAGAACTAAAGGGGTTGAATTCAGCCTTCAGTCAGATATCATCAAAAAAGATGATTTAACTTGGAACGTAGCGGTTAATGCTACTTATTTAGACCAAAAAATTGAAAGTTTAGGTCAGACTGTTGAAGGTTTCCAAGGTTATGAAGTAGGAGATAATATTAAAGGAGGAAACGGAAATAAAGTTTTAATTAATACAGTTGGATCTGCTCCAAATTCATTCTTTGTATACGAGCAATTGTATGATGCAAACAAAAAACCTATCGCTGGAGCTTATGTTGACAGAAATGGAGATGGTAAAATTGATGGTAACGATCGTTACAGATATAAAAAGCCAACAGCAGATTATACTTTCGGTTTATTCTCAACTTTAAACTACAAAAAGTTTGATTTTACAATGAACTGGAGAGCAAGTTTAGGAAATTACATTTTTGATAACGTAAATTCTAACATGGGATATTCAGATGCTGGTTTAAGAAGACAAACTGACTTATCAAACGTAAGTTCAGATTATTTAAATACTGGATTTACTTATGAAGATAATGGAACTCAGCGTTATTTATCTAATTACTATGTAAAAGATGCTTCTTTCATCAAATTAGATAACGTAACAGTTGGTTATACTTTGGATAAAGCTTTATTGAAAGCTGCTTCTTTAAGATTCTCAGCAGGTGTTCAAAATGTTTTTGTACTTACAAAATATGATGGATTAGATCCGGAGAAATTCAACGGAATCGATGGTAACGTTTATCCAAGAGCAAGAACATTCTTGTTTGGAGTAAATGCAAGTTTCTAATAGTACATTGAAAAACAAAATTTTAAAACATACAAAATGAAAATATCATTTAAATATATATCTTATTTCTTCCTATTTATTTTAGGAATAAGTATGACGCTTACTTCGTGTACTGACGATTTAAACGTGACACCAAAAGATGATGATGAATTTTTATCGGAAACTTTTTTTGAAGATCCAGCATCTTACAAGCAGGTTTTAGCAAAATTATACGCTGGACTTTATGTAGGAGGAAATGATGGTGACGGACAAGCAGATATTGCTGGTCTTAGCGGGGATTTCAGCAGTTATTTGCGTTTGCTTTTTGTAACGCAAGAATTACCTACAGATGAGGCTGTTATTGCTTGGGCTGATGGTGCTTTACCAACATTAAATACACAAACATGGTCTCCTGTAAATGAGTTTTTATACGGAACTTATTCTAGAGCATCTTATCATATCAGTTTGGCAAACGAATTTTTAAGACAAACTACAGATGATAAACTACAAGCAAGAGGTGTTGATGCCAATCTAAAAGCTGAAATTGCAACTTTTAGAGCAGAAGCTCGTTTTTTAAGAGCTTATTCTTATGTAAACTTAATGGATTTGTTTGGTAATGTGCCAATTACAACAGAAGCAGATCCTGTTGGATTCTTTTATCCAGTACAAAAATCAAGAGCAGAAGTTTTTGCTTTTGTAGAGTCTGAATTAAAAGATTTAGATAATAGTTTGGCAAATGCTAGATCAAATGAATACGGTAGAGTTGATAAAGTAGCAGCTAAATTTTTATTAGCTCAAATTTATTTGAACTCTAAGGTATATACAGGAACAGAAAGAAACAATGACGTAGCAACTTTATGTACTGAAATCATTAATTCAGGGTATACGTTTGCAAACGTTCCTTATGCTTACCTATTCTCTGCGGATAACAATACAAATGGTGCTCAAAACGAATTTATTTTCCCAATCGTAAGTGATGGAAATGCAATTAGAGCAACTGGTGGAGGAATGAGTTTTATTATTCACGCTGCTATTGGAGGAAGTATAGATGCTGCTTCAAGAGGAATGGACGGAGGTTGGTTCGGTACTAGAACTCGTAAAGAATTCGTAGCTCTTTTTCCTGATGCAACTGCTACTGGAGATAAAAGAGGAACATTCCATACTGATGGACAAGCTTTAGATATTACTAATATTTCAACATTTACAGATGGTTATGCTGTAACTAAATATATTAATAAAAAATCGGATGGTTCACCAGCTCAAAGAACTGATATTCCAGATACTGATTTTCCAGTATTCAGAGTTTCTGATGCTTATTTAATGTATGCTGAAGCTGTTGTACGTGGTGCAACTACAGGTAATTTGGCAACTGCTGTAGATTATGTAAACCAAATTAGAACAAGAGCAGGAGCAACTACAATATCTAGTGCAAATTTAACTCTTGATTTTCTTTTGGCAGAAAGAGGTAGAGAGTTATTCTGGGAGTGCCACAGAAGAACAGATTTGATTCGTTTTGGAAAATTTACAGGAGGAAGCAAAATCTGGCAATGGAAAGGTGGCGTAATGAATGGTATGGCAACAGATTCATATAGAGACTTAATGCCTATTCCTTCTAAGACAATTCAGGCGAACCCTACATTGAAACAAAATCCTGGGTACTAATATCTAATAGAACTGTAAAATGAAAAATATATATAAAATTTTAATCGCATTTATTGGTGTGCTATTGGTGTCGTGTAATGCAGACTCTGTAGACGAAAGACCAGTACTGAATGTTGCTGGAGCTCCAGAAATTACAGCGCCGACAACAGGTCAGAATTATGTTCTTGATGTTGAAAAAGCATCAGACGAAGTGGCTAAATTTACTTGGTCGGCTGCGCAATATTCTTCAACTGTAGCAATAAAGTATACATTGCTTATTGATAAGAAAGGCGGAGATTTTACTGCTGCAAAAACATTGCAAAGTACTACAAACAGTCTTACTGAGGTTTCTGTTCTAGGTAAAGAATTAAATCAAGCAGCGATTGATTTAGGAGGAAAACCAGAAGAAGCGGCTCAGTATGATGTGAAAATTACTGCCAATGTTTCTGGAGGTTTTGTTCAAGTTGGAAAAAACTTAATTACAATTAGTGTTACTCCGTATTTAGGAAGAGTTACTTATGATTTCACAGATTGGTATCTAATAGGAGCGGCTGTTGCTGGCGGATGGGATAATAATGTTGATACGAAACATCAGCCAATGTTCAGAGATGGTAAAGATGATACAAAATATAAATTTGTTGGTTATTTCAAAGCAGGTAACTTTAAACTAATATCTGTAAAAGGAAGCTGGGATTCTCAATTGGGGAAAGCAGATGACAGTTCGATTGAAATTAAAAATAATGCAGGTGAATTTACAATTCCAGCAGATGGATATTATAATTTCCAGTTTAATACCAAAACTTTAAAGTATACTTTGACACCTTACACAGATGCTGCATCAATAGCAAAATTATATGATACTGTTGGTGTTATAGGAAGCAGTACTCCTGGTGGCTGGGATGCTTCTACTGCATTAGATAAATCGACTTTTGACAAACATGCGTGGTCATTAGGAGCAACAAGCTTAAATGATGGAGAAGCAAAATTCAGAGCGAATAATGCATGGGATGTTTCATGGGGAGGAACTACTGCCTTTTCAGGTGGAGGAACTGGGGATAATATACCAGTAGCAAAATCTAAATATGTAATTTATTTCAATGATTTAGACGGAAGTTATTTGATGATTCCAAATCAATAAAACTTCAGTTAATAACTGAAAAAGGGCTATCTGAGATAGCCCTTTTTTAATCAAACTTACTAATCAAATAACCACACTGATTATGAAAAAAACTTTACTATCAATATTTTTATTGATGGCACTAACTGCTTTTGCCCAACAGCAAACGGTTAGTTTTTCAATAAATCCACCCACTTTTGAAGATACCACTTCTATAACTATTTCAATTGCAGGAACAAGTGTTAATGAAGACACTTGGGGAATTACAGACAATGCCTTATATCTTTGGTCATGGTCTTATGATGTAAATGATGCAAATCAAGCAGATTCTCCTTCAAACGGATCTTGGACTGCTTCAAACGAATCCAGCAGATTTACATACAACGCAGGAACCGACACGTATACCAAAACATTTATACCTTCTGTGTATTTTGGCAGAAACGGAATAGGCAGAATAGGTTTTTTGGTTAAAGCAAAAGACGGATCTGGATCAAAACAATCTCAAGATGCCGTTGCTGAAGTAGGAGCTTTTCAGGTAAATCTCACTTCGCCAGTCGAAAATAGTGCTGTAATTTTAGCATCTGGATCAAATTTTAATATTGTTGTAACAAATACAAATGGAGTGGCAAGTTATTCTTTAAAAGCAGATGGAGTAGTTATAAATGCTAATGCAAGTACAGCAAGCTATTCTTATTCTCATACAAATGTTACAAGCAATCAGATGTATGAATTGAGTGTGACTCAAGCAGGAGTTACCATTATAAAGAAGTTTTCGGTTGTTGTAAATCCAAATACCGTTTCTGAAGCAATGCCAACAGGATTGGTTGATGGAATTAATTATTCTAGTGATGTTTCAAAAGCAACATTAGTTCTTGATGCACCATCAAAAGATTTTGTTTACGTTGCCGGAAGTTTCAATAACTGGCAGCCTACATCGGCGTATGCCATGAAAAAAGACCCTGTTTCAGGAAAATTTTGGTTAGAATTAACTGGATTGGTTTCAGGTGTAAATAATACTTTTCAATATTGGGTTGTAGATGCTTCACCGCTGGCAAATTCTCCATCTTTAGTAAAAACAGCAGATCCTTACTCAACTTTGGTTTTATCACCTTATGATGATCCTTGGATTCCAGCATCTTCCTATCCAAATTTACCAGTTTATCCTGCAGGCCAACAATTTGAAGTTACCGTTCTTAAAACAGGACAGACTCCATACAACTGGCAGGTTACAAACTTTGTAAAACCAGAAAAAGAAAAACTGGTGGTTTACGAAGTTTTGGTTCGTGATTTTGATGCTTCTCGTAATTTTCAAAGTTTAATAGATAAGATAGATTATTTTAAAAACCTTAAAATAAATGCTATTCAGCTAATGCCTGTAATGGAGTTTGAAGGCAATGAAAGCTGGGGTTACAATACTTCATTTCATATGGCTTTAGATAAGTTTTATGGAACTTCGGACAAACTAAAAGAGTTTATCGATTTGTGTCATCAAAATGAGATCGCAGTAATTTTGGATGTTGCCTTAAATCATGCTTTTGGAAGAAATCCGATGGTTAGAATGTGGATGAATGATCCTGATGGAGACGGTTTTGGATCGCCAACAGTAGAAAATCCATATTTTAATACCGTGGCAAAACATACTTATAGTGTAGGAGAGGACTTTAATCATCAGTCAGCTAAAACGCAATATTATGTAGAAAGAGTTATTAAACAATGGATTGAAGAGTATAAAATTGATGGATTTAGATGGGATTTAACCAAAGGATTTACTCAAGCCTGTACGGCTTCAGATAATGCATGTACTGATGGCTATCAGCAAGACAGAGTAGATATTTTAAAAAAATATGCCGATTATTCTTGGAGTTTAGATCCAACTCATTACACCATTTTTGAGCATTTAGGAAGTGACGCGGAAGAAAAACAATGGGCAGATTATAAAATTTCTGAAACACCAAGTAAAGGAGTTATGATGTGGGGAAAAATGACAAAAGAGTACAATCAATTGTCAATGGGATACGCTTCTGAAAGTAATATTTTTAGAATGAATAGTGCAAACCGCGGATTTGCGGCCAATCGTTTAATGGGGTATGCAGAAAGCCATGACGAAGAACGTTTAATGTATAAAAATGTACAATACGGAGCTTCAAACGGAAGTTATAATGTGAAAACATTAAATACAGCTTTATCAAGAATGTCTGCCATTGGAGCAGTTTCTTTGTTGATTCCAGGACCAAAAATGATTTGGCATTTTGGAGAACTAGGCTGGGAAAATTCTATTTTTTCCTGCAATGATGATTCTGTAAATACAGATTTTGATGCGGTAGGAGGAGATTGTAAATTAGATACAAAGCCACAACCTCAATGGGTAAACAATTGGCTAGGAAATTCAAATCGTAATAAGATTTATAATGATTGGGCAAAAATGATTACACTTAAAAAGACGGAGCCCGTGTTTTTAGGTACAGCTATAATTCCAGACGCCAATACATTAACTTTAAATGTAAAGATTACGAATTCAAATCTTACTTCAGCACAGTTAAAAGATGTCTTGATTCTGGCTAATTTCGATACTTCCGCACAAAATATTTCAACTGGTTTTCCATATGCAGGAACTTGGTATAATTTGATGGATAACACGACAATAAATGTTACCGATGTAAATGCTCCAATTAATTTGCCACCAGGAGAGTATAGGATTTATGGTAATAAAACAGCAAATTTGGCAATTGAAGATTTCGAAAAAGGAAGCCAAGTTAATTTATATCCAAATCCTGTTGCCGATTATTTTACTTTAGGTTTCAAAACTTCAAAAGTAGAGATCTATTCTGTTACAGGACAATTAGTAAAAACATTTAATACAAACGGAAATACAGATTATCAATTCTCTGTAAGCAGTTTAGCATCTGGATTGTATCTAGTAAAAACGTTTGACGAATATAATAAGGTTCGCGTTGTGAAGTTTATTAAAAATTAGGTTTGGTTAGTAATGAAAAAGGGCTGTCTAGAAATGGACAGCCTTTTTTTTGTTGAGTAGTTTTTCAGTTCAAATGTTTTTATTTTTGATATTTTAATGTCTTTTGAGGTAATTAAATCACCAGACATTGTTTTTTTTGTGGTTTAGCCTATAATTATTTATTTGTTTTTCTTTTAGGATCATTATATTCTCCAATTAAAGAATAATATCCAAATGTTCCTAATCCCATGACTATAAGTGGCGTTAGTATAAATAGAATAATAACACCAAATACTAAATCGTCTTGTTGGTCTGAAAGAAGCTTAGGCAAACCAAATTCAAAAACGCAAAAATAGGCAGCAGCTGCAGCCAAAGCAATCCATAACGCCCCTAAAACTTGTTTAATCGCATTCATTTTTTTGTAAATTTTAAAGGTGAGTAATTTTGTTTTTGTTGTCAATATAAATCATTCCAATAACAAAGCAGATTCCAGCAATAATTATAGGATACCATAATCCGTCCAGATAAAAATCGGCTTTGCCTGCTGTTTTGGCGTGTGATACAAAGTAAGTAGAGATAGCAGGGAGCAAACCTCCAAAAATTCCATTTCCGACATGATAAGGCAGTGACATAGAAGTATATCTAATTTTGGTTGGAAACATCTCCACTAAAAACGCCGCAATCGGACCATAAACCATGGTCACAAATAGTACTTGAATAAAAACCAGAAAAATTAAAGTCCATTTATCATTAGGAGTTATTTGAATTGAGACACTTGTTTGCACATCTTTTTTCTCCATGTACGTTTTTTTCTCCATTACGGTTGTGCCATCTGTATATTTTTTTTGAATCGTTGTAATAGAACTTCCATCAGCTTTCTTTTCGGTTGTTTCTCTAGGATTTTCTGCGATTTCTGTTTTTTGGCTAATGTCTGTCGTGTTGTACATTGCTTTATAAATAGGCCTATAGGATAAAATTGCCAATAGCATTCCGAACATCATAATGTATTTGCGCCCAATTTTGTCGCTCAGCCAACCAAAAACAATAAAAAATGGAGTTCCAATTAAAAGAGCAATTCCTAATAATTCATCAACTTGAGAAGAATCAACATTCATTACCGTTTTCATAAAGCTCATCGCATAGAATTGACCTGTATACCAAACAACACCTTGTCCCATTGTAGCTCCGAACAAAGCCAAAAGAACAAATTTTAAATTGTATCGGTTTCCAAAACTCTCCTTTAACGGATTTGTGCTTGTGGTTCCTTCTTTTTTAGCTTTCGCGAAAACTGGAGATTCGTCCATGTTTTTTCGAATTAAATACGAAACTCCAACCATAGCAATCGAAACCCAAAACGGAACGCGCCATCCCCATAAATCAAAGGCTTCGGCAGAAAGCACGCTTTTAGTAGCTAAAATAACCATTAGCGAAATAAATAAACCAACAGTCGCAGTGGTCTGAATCCAAGAAGTCCAATATCCTTTTTCTCCAGCAGGTGCGTGTTCGGCAACATACGTAGCGGCTCCGCCATATTCGCCTCCAAGAGCAAGTCCTTGCAGTAAACGTAAAATCAGAACTAATAAGGGAGCGAGAAAACCAATCGTTTCATAACTCGGAATACACCCAATTAGAAAAGTAGAACCACCCATTAATAATAAGGTAGCCATGAAAGTGTATTTACGCCCAATAATATCGCCAAGTCTTCCAAAGAATAAAGCTCCAAATGGTCGAACTACAAATCCTGCAGCAAATGTGGCCAAAGTAGATAAAAATGCTGCGGTAGGGTTGTCGTTTGGAAAAAATTTAGTTGAAATAACGACAGCTAGACTGCCAAAAATGTAAAAATCGTACCATTCGATCATGGTGCCCATAGAAGAGGCTGAAATTACTTTCCAAATGCCCTTAGTAGAAGTTTTGCTCATAAAACTGCTTTGAGATCTTGTTAATGAATGAATTCTAAAAATACAGTTTTACGAATATAGAAGATATTTCGTTATTCACTTTATACTTTTTTAACAAAAACTATTTATTTGTTGACATTCCGTGTTAACGTTTTTAGTAAAGCTTAGAAATAAAGCAAGGTGCTTATATTTGAACTATATTTTTATGATCCATATTATGAAGCAGATTTTTTGGGTAATTCTTTTTTTGAGCTTTGCAGTTTGTCAAAGTCAGGAAGTAAATGTTTCTGACGAAAATAAATGTTATATTGATTCTGTGGCTTCAGAAATTTTGCAATGGCAGTATATTGGTCTTAGGGGAGATTCTGCTTCTTACAAAAGTGAATTTGCTAATTTTATTAAAGTCAAAAATGGAGTGTTGCTATACAAATGGCAGGAAGGATATGAAAATGGTCAATTTTTAGTAGTTGATTTTGATAAAAATTTTAGCGCTGTATTGAAAACAAAAAACCTAAATCAAGAAGTAAATTTTTCAGCAGAAGATAAAAAGAAGCTAAAGTTTACTTGTGAAATTTTGGAGAAGAAAAGTTACTATCAGAGTTGCAGGAAGGATCATGGCCATGCCAATTTATATATATTGGTTGTAAGGTGTAATAATGATATGAAAGCTCAGTATTATTCTCCAGAGAATCATCCTTATGAAATAAAGGCCTCAGATATTAATGTTTACTTAATTCAGGAAATTTTTAGTATAATGGATCGGAATTTTTATATAGATTTAAAAATAAAGAAAAAACGCAAAGGTTCGCAAAGTTTTTAAAATTAAACTTTGTGAACCTTTGCGTAAACCCTAGCGTTCCTTGCGGTTAAAAAAAACAGAAAAGTATAAAAACAAAAAACCCGAATATTGCTATTCGGGTTTTGTGGTACCTCCAGGGATCGAACCAGGGACACATGGATTTTCAGTCCATTGCTCTACCATCTGAGCTAAGGTACCGTGCTTGTTGCGGGTGCAAATATATAATCATTTTTGGTTTGTGCAAAACATTTTTTAGAAAAAATCTATTCGTATCTTCGCAAAAGCAAAAATGGAAATATGATTTTAACGATAGATGTTGGCAATACCAGAATTAAAGCGTCTGTATTTGAGGATAATACTTCTCTAGAAAATTTTGTTTTTGATAAAAATGAAATCGAAAAAAAAATTGAAAAAATTTTAGAAAAATATCCAAAATGCTCCGATTTGGTTGTTGCTTCGGTAGGAAATATCGAAAAACAGTCCTTTTTGACTTTCGAAAACAGACTAAAAGTTCACTTTTTTACCCACGAAGATGTTTTTCCTTTTCAAAATAAGTATGCAACTCCAAAAACTTTAGGAATAGATCGAATGATTTTGGCTGCAGGAGCAACACTTCAATTTCCAAAACAAAACCGTTTGGTTATCGATGCCGGAACTTGCATAACCTACGATTTCATCGACGAAAATGATAATTATTTAGGAGGAGCCATTTCTCCGGGACTTCGTTTGCGATATGAATCGCTACATAATTTTACGGCCAGACTGCCGTTACTAACCTTAGAAGAGCCCGACTCTTATATAGGAAACTCAACGGCACAGGCTATACATTCTGGTGTTGTCAACGGTTTCGTCTATGAGATTGACGGTTTTATCGATGAATATCGGAAAGAGTTTTCAAATTTTATCATAATTTTAACGGGAGGCGATGCAGATTTTTTGGCTAAACGATTAAAAAATACCATATTTGCCAATTCAAATTTCCTTCTGGAGAGTTTGAGCCAAACATATCAATATAAAATCGACAATGATTAAAAAAGTAATACTAAGCGCTTGTTTGCTTATATCGTTCGTTTCATTCGCTCAACAAGGTACTGCTTCACCTTATTCTTTTTTCGGAATAGGAGATGTGAGATTCAAGGGAACACTTGAAAACAGATCTATGGCAGGAGTTGCAGTAGAGCAAGATACGATTCACTTAAATATAGAAAACCCGGCAAGTTATGCCAGCTTAATTCAGACAACTTTTACAGTTGGAGGAACATTTGCTACTTCTAATTTAAAGACTACTTCTCAATCAGAAAAAGCACAAAGAACTACTTTTGATTATTTAGCATTAGGTATTCCGATGGGAAAATTTGGTGCTTCATTTGGTTTGATTCCGGTGAGTTCAGTAGGATACAAAATACGTAATGACAATTCGGCTACAGAAGGTGCATTAAATTCTCAGCTTGACGGAAAAGGTGGTGTGAATAAAGTATATTTTGGTTTATCATATAAAATCATGAAAAACTGGAATATTGGAGCAGATGCACAATATAATTTCGGAAAAATTACAACTACAACTATAGAAGGTATTACTGGAGTTGAAAGCGGAACGGCAGAAGTGAATACTTCTGAACTTTCGGGCATGGCATTTAGTTTCGGTACAATGTATCAGAAAAAAATCGATAAAAAAACGAGCATTTTTTCTAGTTTAAGCTATACTTTCGCTAGCAATCTGAATTCAGATAATAAGAGAGCTATTTCGGTTCAAGGAGATTCTGACCCTTATATCTCTCCAACAGAAACAACAAAATTAAAACTTCCGAACAAATTGAGTATTGGTTTTGGTATTGGTGAATCTAGAAAATGGCTTGTAGGAGCTAACATGACTTTTCAAGGAGACGGACAGCTAGCAAATTATTACAATGAGGCAAGTAATGTAAGATATGAGAGCTATTCTAAATACGCTCTTGGTGGATATTACCTTCCAAATTATACTTCTTTTACTAGTTATTTGAGTAGAATTACGTATAGAGCTGGTTTGAAATATGAAAAAATCGGTCTTATTGTAAATAATGAATCTATTAAAGATGTTGGAATGAGTTTAGGAGCTGGAATTCCAATTACAGGATCTTTCTCAAATCTAAATTTCGGAATTGAATTTGGTAAACGTGGTACAACAGCATCAGATTTAGTACAAGAGAATTATGTTAATTTTAGTGTGAGTTTCTCTTTCAACGACAAATGGTTTGTGAAGAGCAAATTCCAATAAACTAAATATTTTATCTTTTAGAAGCTCATTACAATTTACTACATTTGGCAAATGAATTTACCAAAAAGATATAGTCTATTAGTTGTCACAGTTATTGCTGTGACACTATTTTTTGGATGCGAAAGTAATTTTAAAGAAGTTCAGAAAATTAACTTCTCAGAATTTGTTCCTGCCAGTGATGCCGATACTGTAAATATTAAATACACAGATTCTGGACGCATTACAGGGGTTTTGATCAGTCCAAAAATGTTAGATTATTCCAATCTTGATTTTCCTTTTACAGAATTCCCTAAAGGAATCGATGTTACTTTATATGATAAAAAGCAAAAGCGTACCTTTATTAGAGGTAATTACGCGGTTTCGTATAAAAACACTGGAATTATTGATTTGATTGGTAAAGTAAAGATTACCTCTGAAGAAGGACAGGTTTTAGAAACAGAACAATTGTATTTCGATCAGAAAAATGAGTGGTTTTATACAGAACGAAAGTTCAAATTGACTGATAAAAAAGGGGTTTCCTACGGTCAGGGAATAGATTTTAGTAAAGATTTTAAAGTGATTAATTCGCAGCGAATAAGCGGTGAAATTGAATCAGACGAAGAAATATAATATTATGGGTTATTTAAAATATACACAATACGTTTACATCCTTTTTGCGGTTTTCTTTACTTATGATGGTATTGTGAAGCTAAATGAAGGCGATGAGAGTTATCCTTTCTATTTTGTAATTGCAGGGATGGCTGTTTTTATGTTTTTCTTTAGGAGAAGATTTCTTAATAGGCATAATGACCGAAACAAAAAACAATAAAAAATGGAAATTAGTATTATAATACTCTGTTTAATACTAGCCGCCTTTTTTTCTGGGATGGAAATCGCTTTTACATCCGCCAATAAAATTTATCTCGAAATAGAAAAGAAACAAGACGATTTCTTGTCTCGAATCTTAACAAAATTAACCGAAAACCCTTCTAAGTTTATTGCTGCTATGCTTATTGGCAACAATGTCGCTTTGGTGATTTACGGTTTTTTTATGGGCGATCTGATTTTAGATTGGATGGCTTATTTTGGTTTAGTTTTTTCTGATTGGTGGAATATCCTTATCCAGACACTTCTGGCTACATTTGTTGTGCTACTGACTTCAGAATTTTTTCCGAAGGTATTTTTCCAAATTTATGCCAATTCTTTAATTAAGATTTTGGCTCTTCCGGCTTATTTATTTTACCGATTGTTTTATTATATCTCGACTTTCTTTATTTGGATTGCAGATTTTGTGTTGAGTAAATTTTTTAAAACAGAAGGCAGTCAAATTCATTTGTTTAGTCGAATTGAGCTAGGAAATTACATCACAGAGCAAATGAGCACGGTTGAAGAAGATGAAGAGGTAGATTCTGAAATTCAGATTTTTCAAAATGCTTTAGAATTTTCAGCCGTTAAGGCACGCGATATTATGACACCTCGAACAGAGATTGTCGACATAGATTTGTTTGATACTGTAGACGATCTTAGAGCCTTATTCATAGAAACGGGTTATTCTAAAATTATCATAAGCCAGAATTCATTAGATGATATTGTAGGTTATGTTCATTCCTTCGATTTGTTTAAAAAACCAGCTACAATAAAATCGGTTCTAATGACCGTTGAATTTGTTCCAGAAACCATTTTAATTAAAGATGTTCTGAATTTATTGATCAAAAAACGAAAAAATGTTGCAGTAGTTTTAGATGAATATGGAGGTACTGCAGGAATTATTACAATTGAAGATATTGTAGAAGAGCTTTTTGGAGAAATTGAAGACGAGCACGATTTAGATGAAGAATTGATCGAAGAGCAAATAGGAGAGGGTAAGTATTTGTTTTCAACACGATTAGATGTTGAGTACTTGAACGAGACCTATAAATTAATGATTCCTGAAGAAGATTCTTATGGCACATTAGGAGGTTTTATTGTCCATCATACAAAAGAAATCCCACAAAAAGGAGATAAAATTGTAGTAGATAAGTTCCATTTTTCTATTGAAGAGGCTTCAAATAAGAAAATAGAACTAGTCAAAATGACAATTAAAGACTGATTTTTTAAATTAATGAAAAAAAATATTGAAAATAAAACGCTAGTTGTATTGTTATTAACTAGATAATTGTATTTTCGCAAACTGAATATAAAATTAACGATAATAAAATGGCAGTTTTAGCAAAAATTAGACAGCGTTCCGCTTTATTGATAGGAGTTATTGCACTTGCATTATTTGCATTTATAATACAAGATCTATTTACAAGAGGAACATTTGGTCAAAGTTCAAAAGATGTAGGAAGCATCGATGGAAAAGATATTTCATTTGAAGACTTTAGAGTTAAAGTTAGTAATGTTGAAAAAAGTGGGCAAGGTATAACTTCCACTGAAGCTGCAAACAGAGTTTGGGATCAAGAAGTTTCAATCGCTTTATTGTCATCTCAATTTGATAAATTAGGATTGAGAGTTGGTGAAAAACACATTTTAGAGGTTTTGAAATCAGATCCAAATATTGGTAAAAACCCAATGTTCTTAAACGCAGCAGGAATTTTTGATGTTGTTAAGTTTAAGGATTATTTTAAAACAAATCCAGAAGCTGCACAATACATCGCTGAGAAAGAGAAAGATGCTGAATTGAATGCTAAGTTTCAAATCTATAATACTTTAATTAAATCAGGACTTTACACAACTGCTAGTGAAGGAAAATTAAAGTATGAAATGGAAGCTAATAAAGTGAGTTTTGCTTATGCAGCAGCTCCTTATTCTTCTATTAAAGATAGTGAAGTAAAAATCTCTGATGATGAGATCGTAGCTTACATGAAGAAAAACGAGAAAAAATTCAAAGCTGATGCAACTCGCGAAATTCAGTACGTTTTAGTTGAAGATAAAGCTTCTAAAGAAGATGAGGCTGAAATTAAAGCTAAATTAACTGCTTTATTATCAGGAAGTGTTGTTTACAATGCAAAAACAGGTAAAAACGATACATTGCCAGGATTTAAAAGCGCAACAAACATTGCTGAATTTGTAAATGCAAATTCTGATGTGCCTTACGATTCTACTTATGTTCCTAAAAATGCATTGCCAGCAGTTGATGCTGATAAATTATTTAGCTTGCCAGCTGGAGCAATCTACGGACCATACGTTTACGGAAGATACTATGCAATCTCTAAATCTTTAGGATTTAAAGCTGGTGTTAATGCAAAAGCAAGTCATATCTTAATTGGTTATGAAGGATCTCAAACTCCAAATCCAAAAGAGAAAAGAACTAAAGAAGAAGCTAAAGCTAAAGCGGAAGAAATTTTAGCTCAAGTTCAAGCTAATCCAGATAGTTTTATGATGTTGGCTTTTACAAGTTCTGATGATTCATCTGCACAACAAGGTGGTGATTTAGGATATTTTGGACCAAACCAAATGGTAAAACCTTTCAATGATTTTGTATTCAGCAACGGAATTGGTAAAGTTGGTTTAGTTGAAACTCCTTTCGGATTTCACATTATCAAAATTACAGATAAACAAGACGGAATTCGTTTAGCTACAATCGCTCAAAAAATCGAACCTTCTGAAGCTACATCTGATAAAGTATTTACTTTAGCGACTAAATTCGAAATGGATGCTGCTGATAAAGATTTCAACGCTGCAGCAAAAGAATTAGGTTTAAAAGTGGCTCAGCCAGTTAATGCAAAAGCTATGGATGAAGCGTTTGGACCATTAGGAAACCAACGTAACATTGTAAGATGGGCTTTTGATAAAGAAACTGACAAAGGAGATGTAAAACGTTTTGAAATCGCAAACATCGGACACGTTATCGCACAATATAAAGGTGAAAACAAATCAGGTTTAGTTTCTGTTGATATGGCAAGACCTTATGTTGAGCCAATCTTGAAAAACAAGAAAAAAGCAGAATTGTTAAAAGCTAAAATGCAAGGTTCTAGCATTGAAGCTATTGCTAAAGCTGCAGGTGTTGCAGTTCAACAAGCTACAGATGTAACTCTAGATAATCCTGTATTGCCAGGCGGAGTTGGACAAGAGCCAAGAGTAGTAGGTAATGCATTTGCTTTAACAGCAAACAAAATCTCTGCTCCAATTGAAGGAAATACAGGTGTTTATGTCGTTAAAAACATTAAAACTGTAAAAGCTCCTGCAATTGCTAATCATGCTGCTTATGTAGAGAAAGTAAAAGCTCAAAGTGCTAATGATGCAAGTAGAGTATTGCCAGCGTTGAAAAACAATGCTAAAATTGAAGATAACAGATTACAATTTAACTACTAGTTTTATTACGTTAAAAAGGTTAATATATAAGAGCCCAAAACTAAATGTTTTGGGCTTTCTTTTTTTTAGTGACTTTGCTAAGATTTGGTTTCGTAATTAGCGTTTTTTAATTTTTATAGATCTAATAAAGAGTTTATTTATTTTTAAAAAGTAAGTTTTATTTCAAGATTAGATAAAACACGCACAAGGAATTGGTAAAGGTTTTCTGTCCTTATTGAAGCAAATATTTTACTTTGTGTTAATTTTCTTAAAGTATATAGGGATTATCGAAATTTAATTTGAAAAACTTGTGATTTTCAAAATATTACAGTTTATTTGCTCGATTTTTCATTTTAACATATTTTTGGCTTTTGCTGGAAATGAAAAAAGAAAGAATTCAAAACCAAAAGCAATATCCTTAATAATTGATCATTTAATGTTTTTTACTTTTAATTTTTTTAGAAAGAAGCCGAGAGTATACACCAAAATAGAGAGTCATATTTATGGGATTATTATCGAGCTTTTAAAAGTGGGCAGCACCGACATCAATGTTGATGAATTGGGTGGGAAGTATTATTTGAGTAATGAAGAACAGCATTTTAAAGTTACTATTTTGAGTAACGATTATGTGATCAGATTGACCAATACACATGATTCTGTTGCCGAAAAATATGATAAAGTTTTTGTAGAAGATGTTCTAAGAGCAGTAAAAGAGGAGAAACACCGCCGAATGGAAGTGGTTTACGATTCTATTACAAGCAGTATCGAAAAAATGGCTGAGCGCTTGCATAATAGACTTATAGAGTCTAATGAGCAAGAAAGTAAAGCTGTTCGTCGTTTGGAGACCAAGCACGTTAAAAGCACTAAAAAGGCTAATTAATGTCTTTTTTCAAAATTGATTTATAAAATCATTTCTTCATAAGTCAAAATCGTCTCATATCCTTTATTAAAGAAATAGTCTTTCGGATTTTCTTTAGAAACTACCATAACAAAATCGCCGCCCCAAGCTCCTAGACTTTTAATGACACCATTAAAATCAGGAAAAATAGCTTCTTTTATAGTTTGCATTTCTAAGATTTTGCTCAAATGAATTTCGTGTTTCTGAACTGCAGAAGCAAAATCTTTTAAGGTTTGAGCATGAAGAATCGCATTTGTGATTTTATTGTTTTCTGCAACTCTGTCTGCTAAATGATTATTTTTGTGGTTGTTGTATGAGAAAATAGCAGATTTGCTATTTTGTTTTTTATTCAAGTAAACAAAATAGATATGCTCCTTAAAGTCTGGGTTAAATTCAACTTGTTGTACAAAATTATCTTTTATTCTGTATAAAACAGGGGTGTCGTTTTGTGCGCACGCAATATCATAACCGCTTCCGCCAAAACTATTATTTAATAGGGTGAAAGCATTAATTTCAGTCCACTGTGCAATATTATTTATAAGAGTAGAAGAAGTTCCTAATCCCCAATTTTTTGGAAAACTCAAATGCGTGCTTACTTTATAGCCTGTTGCGTTATCAATAAACTTTGGGTTTAAGATATAAGCTTCATGCAGAATGTTGACTAAAGTCGATTTTACCGTATCAATTTGAGAGTCTAAACCTTTTATTACTTCGTCAAATGAAATAGTCTCTTCAAACCATAAGTGTTTGTCGTAATCATAACTTTTCCATTCGATTTGTTTGTCTTCTGAATCTTCAATCACTAAATCCTGACCAAATTTTGTAGGCAACGCAAAAGCATCTGCTCCATCTAAAACCAGATATTCTCCAGCTATAAAAAGTTTTCCGTTACTATAAAAGGTTGTTGACATACTTGTTTTATTATATAAATTCTAAATCTTAAATTCAAAATCCCAAACTCCAAATTCCAAGAACTAACATTGGAATTTGGAATTTAAAATATTGAAATTTGCAATTTCTGTTATTTTCTTAAGTTTTCAATAAATTCTACCACAGCGCTATGAGAAACAGCTGTTTTTTTGAAGTGTGTTTTAATTAAATGACGCTCTTCATCGGTAGCTTCAAATTGATTGATGATGTTGTTAAGGTGCATTTTCATATGGCCTTCCTGAATTCCAGTTGTGGTTAGCGAGCGCAATGCGGCAAAATTTTGTGCTAAACCTGCAACTGCAACAATCTGCATTAATTCTGGTGCGGATGGTTTTTCTAAAATTTCTAAGCACAATTTTACTAATGGATGTAAAGAAGTTAAGCCACCAACAGTGCCAACTGCAAGCGGAATTTCAAGCCAAAAAGTAAAGATTCCGTCTTCGATTTTGGCGTGAGATAAACTCGCGTATTGACCATTTCGGGATGCATAAGCGTGGACGCCAGCTTCTACGGCTCTAAAATCGTTTCCTGTTGCCAGAATTACAGCATCGACACCATTCATGATGCCTTTGTTATGGGTAACTGCTCTAAAAGGTTCTACTTCTGCAATTTGAACAGCTTGCACAAAACGTTCAGCAAACTCTTGAGGATTGGTGATGTGTTTTTCTGCCAATTCTTCAATTGGGCAAGAAACTTCTGCTCTCACTAGGCAATGAGGCACGTAATTAGAAAGAATACTCATTATGACTTCGAGCTTTTCATCATTTTGGCATAAGTCAGAATTTTGAGCTTCTTCTTTTAAAGTTGTAGCAAATTGCTCTAAACAAGAGTTTATAAAATTTGCGCCCATGCTGTCTTTGGTTTCAAAAGTAGCATGAAGCTGATAGTAGTTTTCAAGTAAACTTCTTTTATCTTTTAGTTTAATGTCTAAAATTCCTCCGCCACGCTGCTGCATGTTTTTGGTAATGCTTTGCGTTTCTGAAAAGAATTTTGGCTTTAATTGATCGAAAAACTGAGTTAGTTTTTCTGCATCTCCGCTGTAAGTAAAATGCACCTGGCCAATTTTTTCAGTATTGATAATAGTAGCTTTAAATCCGCCTCTTGTCGACCAGTATTTTGCAGCTTTAGAAGCTGCTGCCACTACAGAACTTTCTTCAATTGCCATCGGAATTGTTTTGTATTTTCCGTTAATCAAAAAGTTAGGAGCAACTCCAAGTGGAATATAAAGGTTTGTAATGGTGTTTTCTATAAATTCGTCATGAAGCTGCTGAAGCTTTTCGTCTGAATTCCAGTAATTTCTTATAATATTTTGTGCCTCTTCAGGATTTGAAAAATATTCATTTGCAATCCAGTTAATTTTTTCTTTTTTGGATAATTTAGAAAATCCGGCAACAGCGTTGTTCATTCTCAATGTATTAAATAATATTGTATGCACAAAGATACTATTTTAAGAGTTTTGATTGCAATCTATTTCAGACATGAAAGTACGCAATCGTTATTTTTTTTAACATTTAACACTTAAAATGTGTATTATGTTTATTTTTTTTACTAAAATTGGGCTCTTTTTATATTTAAAATAATTCTAATGAATACAAGCAAATTTACTGCAGTACTTTTATTCTTAACTGCGGTTGTTTTTGGGCAGCAGAAAATAACTGTCGAAAATGTTTTTAGCGGTACTTTCCGGGCTAAAGGAATGGATGAACTACAATCGCTGAAAAATACAAATCAATATACTGTTTTAAATATTGACCAAGCGAGCAGAAGTATGCAGATTGATTTATACGATTTTGCTACCCTGAAAAAAGTATCCAATCTTATTGATACTAAGAACCATAAAGAACTTGCCGACGGAATTAACAGCTATACTTTTGATGCTTCTGAAAAAAAGATCTTAATTGCTTGTCATTCTTCTAAAATCTTCCGTCACTCTTTTACTGCCGATTACTATCTTTATGATATCGCAGCAAAATCTCTGATCAAACTTGTTGATTTTCAAATTCAAGAGCCAACATTCTCACCTGACGGAACAAAAATCGCTTACGCAAAAGAAAATAACTTATATGTATACGATGTAGCCTCAAAAAAATCTACGGCTATTACAACTGACGGAAAGAAAAATGCTGTTATAAATGGTATTACGGACTGGGTTTACGAAGAAGAATTTGCATTTGTTCGCGCTTTTGACTGGAGTAAAGACAGTAAAAAAGTAGCTTATATTCGTTTTGACGAAAGCCAAGTTCCTGAGTTTTCAATGTCAATCTTTCATAAAGATTTATATCCAAAAATTGAGACTTTTAAATATCCTAAAGCTGGAGAAAAAAATTCAGAAGTTTCATTACATATCTATGATGTAGCTGCTGCAGCAACTAAGAAAGTAGATTTAGGAAAATATAATGATTTCTATATTGCAAGAATGCAATGGACAAATGATGCAAATGTACTTTGTGCACAGGTTTTGAACCGTCACCAAGATAATTTAGACTTATTGTTTGTTGATGGAAACACAGCGGCTGCAAAAGTAGTTTTGAATGAAAAAGATAAAGCATACGTAGATATCAATGATAATTTGACGTTCTTAAAAGATAACAGTTTTATCTGGACAAGCGAAAAAGACGGTTTCAATCATATTTATGTATATGATAAAAACGGAAAACTTAAAAATCAAGTTACAAAAGGAAACTGGGAAGTGGTTTCATACTACGGTTTCGATGAAAAAACAAAAACTATTTTCTACCAATCTACAGAAAATGGTTCTATCAATAGAGATCTTTACAGAATTGGTTTAGACGGAAAAAATAAAGTGCGTTTATCTTCGAAAACTGGAACAAATAAAGCTACATTTAGTCCAAATTTCCAATACTTTATCAATACGTATTCTAGCGCTACTCAACCAACGGTTTATACTTTAAATGATGCAAAAGCTGGAAAAGAAATTCAGGTTATCGAAAACAATCAGGCTCTTGCTGATAAATTGAAAGCGTATGGCCTTCCTTCAAAAGAATTTATTGTTTTAAAAACTGCAAAAGGAAATGAATTGAATGCTTGGATTTTAAAGCCAAAAGATTTTGATCCTTCAAAAAAATATCCTGTTTTCATGTTCCAATATTCTGGTCCAGGATCTCAGCAGGTAGCGAATCAATGGAATAATTCTAATGATTACTGGTTTCTTTCATTAACGCAGCAAGGTTATATCGTAGCTTGTGTTGACGGAAGAGGTACAGGTTATAAAGGAGCTGATTTCAAAAAAGTGACTCAAAAAGAATTAGGAAAATATGAGGTTGAAGACCAAATAGATGCTGCAAAAGTAATTGGTGCTTATTCTTACGTTGATGCTTCAAGAATTGGAATCTTCGGATGGAGCTACGGTGGATTTATGGCTTCTAACTGTATTTTCCAAGGAAACGATGTGTTTAAAATGGCAATTGCTGTTGCGCCAGTTACCAACTGGAGATTTTACGACAGCGTTTATACAGAAAGATACATGCAGACTCCACAAGAGAATGCCAGCGGATACGATCAAAACTCTCCAATCAATCATGTTAGTAAATTGAAAGGTAAGTTCTTATTGATTCACGGTTCTGGAGATGACAATGTTCATGTTCAAAACTCGATGCAGATGATGGAAGCTTTAATTCAAGCTAATAAACAGTTTGATTCTCAAATTTATCCAGATAAAGACCACGGTATTTATGGCGGTAACACTAGAGTTCAGCTTTACACAAAAATGACCAATTTCATCAAAGAAAATCTATAATTTTAAATCATAACCTAATTAAATAATGAATAATATGGGAGAAACACAAGTAAAAACCGCGCATCCAAAAGGGCTTTGGGTATTGTTTGGAACGGAGATGTGGGAGCGATTCAATTTTTATGGAATGCGAGCTTTATTAACTTTATTCCTTGTGAATTCATTATTAATGAAGGAAGAAGAAGCTTCTTTAATTTACGGAGGTTTCCTTGGGCTTTGTTATTTGACTCCAATGTTAGGAGGTTTTGTTGCTGACCGCTATTTAGGAAACAGAAATTGTATCTTATTAGGAGGGTTATTAATGGCAATAGGACAAATGCTTTTGTTCACCAGCGGAAGTATTTTTGAGTCTAATTTAGACTTGGCAAAAATCGTTATGTACTCTGCATTGGGTGTAATTGTTTTTGGTAACGGATTCTTTAAACCAAATATTTCTAGTATGGTTGGAAGTTTGTATCCAAAACAAGAAAAAACAAAATTAGATAGTGCATTTACTATTTTCTATATGGGAATTAACATCGGAGCATTCTTAGGTCAGTCTATCTGTCCTTTGTTAGGAGATGTTAAAGATGCAGGTGGAATTAGAGATATCCACGCTTTTAGATGGGGATTCATGGCAGCTTCTGTAGCTATGTTGTTAGGGACAATTTTATTCTATTTCTTAAAAAATAAATATGTGGTTTCTCCAGAAGGAAAACCATTAGGAGGACTTCCTTCTAAAAATGATGCTTCAGATTTTGAAGAAGGAGAAGCTCAGAAAGCAAACTTTTCAAATAAAGCGCTTGCTATGGCAGGAGTAGCATTTATTGCTTTAGGATTCTTTTTTCATTATGTTGTAGGTCAGAATTTGATCTATACTTTGATTTACTCAAGTGGTTTGGCTTTGGCAGGATTAATTATATCTGATACTTCTTTAACTAAAATTGAAAGAGATAGAATTATTGTAATCTATATCGTATCGTTCTTTATTATTTTCTTCTGGGCGGCATTTGAGCAGGCAGGTTCATCTTTAACTTTTATTGCAGATAACCAAACAGACAGACATTTCTTTGGTTGGGCAATGCCACCATCGATGGTTCAAATTTTTAACGGAATGTTTGTAGTGTTTTTAGCGGTTCCTTTCAGTATTCTTTGGGATACTTTGAGAGCTAAAGGGAAAGAGCCGATTTCTCCAGTAAAACTGGCTGCAGGTTTAGTGATCATTTCGATCAGCTTCTTTATGATTGCTACTCAGGTATCTTATATCGGAACTTCTGGTTTATTGCTAGTTAAATGGTTAATCTTATTGTATTTCTTAAATACATGTGCAGAGTTATGTTTGTCTCCAATTGGTTTGTCATTGGTAGGTAAATTATCTCCAAAACGTTTTGCATCATTATTATACGGGGTATTCTTCTTGTCTAATGCATCAGGTTACGCTTTAGGAGGAACTTTAGGTTCTATCTTGCCAGCAACTGGTGATAAATTTGCAAAAGCAAAAGAATTAGGAATTGATCTTCAGGCAGTTTTAGATAAAAAAATAACACTTTCAGCAGACCAATTGGCTTTGTTGGATCATCATCAAATTAGTGCGCAAAACCCAATTTTTGCAGGATTTGAAATCCATAACTTATATGAATTCTTTATGGTATTTGTTGTCCTAACTGGTATTGCTGCAATTTTATTATTTGCTTTAACACCACTATTGAAAAAATTAATGCACGGTGTTAGATAAAAAATGGAAAACAATATTACTTTAGAAGAAATTCAAAATTTTAAAGGCAAGTACCCAAAACAATTGTGGTACTTGTTTTTGGTTGAAATGTGGGAGCGTTTTTGTTTCTACGGAATGAGAGGGGTTTTAGCTTTTTTTATGGTAGACCAATTAGGGCTAGTAGAAGGAAAAGCAAATTTGCAATATGGAGCAATTCAGGCTTTTGTATATGCATTTACTTTTATCGGTGGAATTTTTGCTGATAAGATACTAGGTTTTAAGAAATCGCTTCTTTTTGGAGGAATTGTCATGATTTTGGGTAACTTGCTTATTGCAGCTTCTCCGCATGATTTCTTTTACTACGGAATAACACTTTCTATTATTGGAACAGGTTTTTTTAAGCCGAACGTATCTTCAATGGTAGGAGAGTTGTATCACGAAAGTGACGGCCGTCGAGATGCTGGTTACGGATTGTTTTATGCAGGAATTAATATTGGAGGAATGCTTGGTGGTGCAATTCCTATTTATTTAGGAAAGAACTATTCTTGGAGTCTTTGTTTTCTTTCTGCGGCAATTGTGATGATAATTGGAGTTATTACTTTTCTTTTAACGAAAAAGCATCTTGCGCCAATTGGAAATTCTCCATTAGAAAACCATGCGCCTAAAAAACGTAATCTTTATGAAACTGCAGTTTATGTAGGTTCTTTTGTTGTAATTCCACTAGTTTATATAATGGTTATCAATTCTGATTTTACAGAGTACTTTATGTATACTATGGGAGTAGTGGCATTAGGATATTTTGCATATGAATTGATAATGTTAAAAGATGGAAAACAGCAGAGAAAACTTTTAGCTGCATTTGTATTCATTTTTGGATACTTTATGTTTATGGCCATCTCGGAACAATCTGGAGGTTCATTGTCTTTGTTTGCAAAAGACAATTTATCGAACAAGTTGTTGTTTTTTCATATTGATCCAAATGTGGTAAATAATAGTATCAACTCCTTGTATGTTGTTATTTTTAGTCCATTGGTAGGTTTGTTATGGATATTAATGGCTAAACGAAAAATTGAACCTAATACTGTTATTAAGTTTGGTTTGTCATTTATTCTTCTTGCGGCAGGTTTCTTTATCTTTTACTCTGCTAGATTTTTTGTAGATGCAGATGGATTAAGTTCTCTTGATGTTTTTGCTTTAGGATATCTTGTTTATACGCTTGGGGAGTTGTGTATTGGTCCAATCGGAATGTCGGTAATTACCAAATTATCTCCTAAACGATTGTTCGGAATGATGATGGGATTATGGTTCTTATCTAGTGCATTCGGGCAGTTTGCTGCCGGGAAATTGGGAGCTGAAATATCTGATGCCAACACTGGAACTACATTAATGTCTAAACTTATTGCTTATACAGACGGATATTATCAATTAGCATTGTATTCTTTAATTGCGGGAGTTGTTTTAATTGTGGCTACCCCGCTAATCAGAAGATTAATGCAGGAAGTTAAATAATTATATTATAATAACTTTTTGCATAAATTTGCATAAAATTCCTCGTTATGAAAAAAATACTACTCATCGCTTTGTTTTTAATTGGTGCCGCAAATATTCAGGCACAAGAATTAAAATGGTATACAGATGTTAGAGAAGCCATTACTATAAGTAACAAAGAACAAAAGCCTATGCTAATGTTTTTTACTGGCAGTGATTGGTGTGGTTGGTGTATTCGTTTGCAAAATGAAGTTTTAAAAACTGCTGAATTTAAAAAGTGGGCGACAGATAATGTAGTTCTAGTAGAATTAGATTATCCTAGAGCTGTTGCACAAACGCCAGAGCTTAAAAGTCAAAACAATGAATTACAGCAAGCTTTCGGTATTCAAGGGTTTCCAACTGTTTTCTTTACAAGTGCAGAAACAAAAGACGGAAGAGTTAATTTTAAAGGTCTTGGTAAAACGGGATATGTTGCCGGTGGTCCATCTGCTTGGTTAAATGTTGCAGAAGGAATAGTGCATCCGAAGAAATTATAAATTTAGAATAAAAAAATATCAAAAGGTCTCTTACACTGTAAGGGACCTTTTTTTGTTTAGTAGGAAAAATTCTTTACAAAATCTATGCGAATTGAGTATTATTTATTTTATTACGTTTAAAAAAACATATAATGTATTTTTTGTGCTAATAAAATTTGGATAACTAAAATATAATGTTAATTTCGTCTTGCTAATCTAACCAAAACCAATTTGTATGACTAAAAAATTACTTATCCTACTATTTTTTTTAGGTTCATTTATGGCGCAAGCACAAAACTTAGCATGGAGAACAAACATGACAGATGCTATTGCTATAAGTAATGACCAGAAAAAACCAATGCTGATTTTATTCACTGCCTCAGGTGTACCAGAAAATCTTCAAAACGAAATCTTTAAAACGCCCGATTTTGCTGTATGGTCACGTGACAATGTGGTCTTAGTAAAATTAGATTTGTCTGATATGAATGCTTCAGATAGCGATCGTGAACAAAATGTGAAATTAAAAAATGCATTTGGAGTTCAAGATCTTCCAGAAGTATGCTTTGCAATGGCGTCGGTAAGAAAAAACAAGACTACATTTAGTGCCTTAGGAAAAATAGCCTATAAACCTGGAGGAGCGAAAGCTTGGATTGCAGAATCAAATGCAATTTTACATCCAGCAGAATAGTAAACGATTTCATTCGACTTTTATTTTAATTTTTTTTAGTCCCCTTTGTGTTTTACAGAAGGGGATTTTTTTATTATTAAAAAGATCAATCAATATTTAACGTTTTTTATTAGTGTTTATTTCACATTTATTAAAAAATAAGCAATTTATTGTCAATTTGATTTTAATGCTTAGAAGTTGGTTTTTAATCTCTTAAATTCTTTATTGGATTATATTTTTATACTATTTTAGTTTTATTAACATAACCCAAACCAAAATTATATGCCGAAAAAATTACTTATCCTACTATTTATTTTAAGTCCATTTTATATGAATTCTCAAAATATAATATGGAAAACAGACATCAATGATGCTGTAACTGCAAGCGCAGAAAAAAGAAAACCGTTACTCATTTTTTTTACTAGTCAAAACGTGAGTCCTCAATTGCAAAATGAAATTTTTGCCACTCGTGATTTTGAAGAATGGTCGCGTAAAAATGTTATTTTGGTCAAGCTTGATCTTTCCGATCCGTCTATTTCTGATGCAAGTAAAGAGCAAAATTTACGATTGAAAAATGCTTTTGGTATCGAAGAGATTCCGCAAGTGTGTTTTTCTGAAGTTACCAGTAGAAAAGGAAAGACCAATTTTAATAAACTAGGGCTTATTGGCTATACAGCTTCTGGCGTTAAATCATGGATTTCTGAATCGGATTTGATTTTAAATCCAGAATAAAATTACAATCTATAATATCCCTTTTCTTTTGTTGAATGAAAAGGGATATTTTTTTTAAGACAACTATTTTTCCAATTTTTCTGAATCGAATTAGAGTTCGATCCATCAGCAATAACAATTCTAGGACGAATATTTTCTAGCAATCTATCCAGATTTATTTTTGAGGTCTGAGTTAGAATTAAGATATCTGGATTTATTTTTTCTGGTAAAGTTTTAGTGCTGTCAATAATTAGAATTTTGGTGTTTTTAAAATACAGCAAATTTTTAATTTCTTTGACTCTAGATAAAGTAATTGAATTTCCTACGAGATACGAATTGAAGTTTCGGTTGTTTTCAATAACAGTATCTCTAGTAAAAAGTACAAAGTTTCTTCCTGAACGTTCAGAAATGAGTGTATTATTTCTTTCGTTGTAAACAATCAATTCTTCTTCTTTTTCAGTTTCTATTTTGGTTAAAATAAAAGCAATCTGAATCGTAATAATCGAAATCAATGCATATAGCAATTTGCTGAAACTTGGTTTTTTAATCCAGACAATCGTGCTGATTATAAATAAAGAAAATGCCCATAAATGAAACAAATTAAAGCTAATGTCTCGGATAACAAATGAATCTATAGAAGCAACAGCATGAATCATGAGATTTAGCAGATAAATGCTTTTCTCAAAAATCATGGTGATGAATAAAGGCGGACTAGTGAAAATAGCGATAATCATAACCACAATTCCAGCAATCATGATAAAGGATAAAATAGGGAGTATAATAATGTTCGTGACAAAAAATAATCCTGGAAATTGATGAAAATAGTAAAGGCATAAAGGCAATGTGCCAATTTGAGCAGCGAATGAAACCGTTAAAGCTTCCCAAATGTAAATTGTTATTTTGTTATTCGGTTTATAAATATTTTTTAAAATAGGCTGTAGCCAAAGGATGAAAAAAAGTGCGATGTAACTTAATTGAAAGCCAACATCAAACAAGAAATAAGGCTCAAAAAGTAATATTAGTAAAATTGAAACTAGTAAAGTATGATAGATGTTGCCAGTTCGGCGCAAATGATTTCCAATTGCAAGAAAGGAGAACATGACTACAGATCGTAAAACGGAAGGCGATAAACCAGAAATAATAGCAAAACCGGCTAAAGAAATTAGAATGCAAGCCAGTTTAAAAAACGAACCTTTTTTTGTGTTTGGAATTGGTTTAAGTATAAAAGTGATAAAAAGCATTATAAAGCCTACATGAAGCCCAGAAACAGATAAAACGTGTGTAGCCCCAGAGTATTGATAATCTTGGATAATATCTTGTGAGATGTCCTGCTGCTGACCTAAAATGAGCGCCAGAGCAACATTCATTTCAGATTTGTTGAATTTTGACTTTTCAAGATTAAAAATTATTCGCGAATGTAATTTGGCACAATAATACCAAATGTCTTTTTTAATGTTTTTGTTCACCAAAATTTCTTTTTTGGAACAATATATTTGAGCATAAATTTGTTTGTCTGCCAAATACCCGCTGTAATCAAATTGATTTGGATTTTTACTGGGTTTGTTTCGCTGTAAAAGCGTTTGAATTTTAATGCTGTTTCCTATAATTAGAGGATTGCGGCTACTATCTTTTTGAACGTTTACAATTATTTTTCCAGAATAAACTTTTCCTGAAATGGTTTTGATATGCCCAATGTAACGATCACTGAAATCATTGCTTTTTAATTTTTCTCTCAAGATTAAAGTAAGAGATTGTTTTGTTTCAAATACTGCTTTGCAATGCGTGTAATTGTTCTTTTGAAGACTTTCGGTATGGCTAATAAGGGTAAAAGAACCCAAGAAAAAAGAGAGCAAGTAAACTGAAATCCCGAAGGGAATTGTTTTCTTATTGTTTTTTAAATTCCAGAAAAATGTAATGACAAATAGGGAAATACAAATTATTAGTAAATAATGAATTGCCGCAATAGGTAAGTGTAAATAATAAGCTGTAATGACACCTATTATAAAAGCGATTGTAATTTTTATTAACGGAAAATCTAATACTTTCATGGCTTAAAAGTATTAAATATTTGTAAGAAAAATAATAAAAAAATATCTTTTTATGGAAGAATCCTATTTACCTGCTCAAAGGAGTTTTTATAATAGGTTTCTTTTGTAGAGGAAATAATTACACCTTTTGAAGTCGAAGAATGAACAAATTTTATTTCATCAGAATTGACTTCTGTAATTAGTCCGACGTGATTGATTTGTCTGCTTTTGTTGGTTTTAAAGAATATTAAATCTCCCTTTTTGGCGTCATTTAACGGGACAACTTTTCCAATTTTTGCTTGATCGAAAGAACTTCTAGGAAGTTGGATATTTTCACTTTCAAAAGTGGTGTAAACCAATCCAGAACAATCAAAACCGCTTTTTGTAGTTCCACCTGCTTTATAGCGAACGCCAATATTATCAGTAGCTTTTTCAATTAAATTATTAACCAAAGCTCTGTTTTCTTTTTTTGATTCGCTTTTTGTGCTGTTTTTTGATACCGCTGTTGAAGTCGATTTACAAGAAGTAACGGCAATTGCTAAAAGCAGAAAAATTACAATTCGTTTCAAATCAATTAATTATTTTGTTTTAAATCGGCAACAATGAGTTTTGCTGTGTTTTTACTCGCGCCAACTCCGCCTAATTTTTGTTCTAATATATCGTAATTTTGCAGCACTTTATTGCGATGGTCAGGCTCTAATAATTTTTGAAGTTCTTCTTTGATTCGTTTTTTATTACAATCTCCTTGAATCAACTCGGTTACAACTTCTTGATCCATAATTAAATTGACAAGAGAAATATATTTTAATGTAATAATACGTTTTGCAATTTGGTACGATACTTCACTTCCTTTATAGCAAACTACTTCGGGAACTTTAAAAAGAGCTGTTTCAAGAGTTGCTGTTCCAGAAGTTACCAGAGCGGCGGTAGAAGAACGAAGTAAATCGTACGTTTTATTGGAAACAAAGGCGATGTTTTTATTTTTTAGAAACTGCTGATAAAATTCGTATTCCTGACTTGGAGCGCCTGCAATAACAAATTCATAATCCTGAAAATCATCTACAACACTCAGCATTACGCTTAGCATTTTGGTAATTTCCTGTTTACGGCTTCCTGGTAGAACGGCAATAATGGGCTTTTCGCCTAAATTATTTTCTTTTCTAAATAACGCTTCATCAAAAGCGGGCTGATTCTGAATAGCATCAATAAGCGGATGGCCAACAAAATCTACAGGAAAATGATGTTTGTCTTCGTAGAAACTTTTCTCGAAAGGCAAAATAACATACATTTTATCAACGTCTTGTTTGATGGCTTTGATTCGGTTTTCTTTCCAAGCCCAAATTTGAGGAGAAATATAGTAATGCGTTTTATAGCCTAATTCTTTTGCCCATTTTGCAATTCGCATATTAAAACCAGGATAATCGATAAAAATGATCACATCTGGTTGGAACTCCAAGATGTCTTTTTTACAGATTTTAATATTGTTTAAAATGGTTTTTAAATTGAAAACCACTTCGATAAAGCCCATAAAAGCCAGGTCGCGATAGTGTTTTACCAGAGTTCCGCCTGCTTTTTGCATTAAGTCTCCACCCCAAAATCTAATTTCTGCTTCTGGATCTTCGGTATATAAGGCCTTCATTAAATTTGAACCATGTAAATCTCCAGAGGCTTCTCCTGCAATTATGTAATACTTCATGTTGGTTTTTTTGTAAATGTGCTAAAGTTGCAACCATTAAAGGGAACTTAGCAAAGATAAGATTTAAATAACTAATGTCGAAATTGCCAGTACAATCACGGCTAAAATTACGCCCCGCGCCATAAATTCTTTATTTCTTTTTAACAGAATACCAAAAACGGCAAGATCTAAAAGTGTTCCTATAGTAATTATTTTTCCGAGATATCCGTATTCTCGAATCATTTGAAATCCTTGTGAAATATCAAATGTGGTAAAAAAAGTGATGAATAGATAACTTCCTAAAAGAGCTGTAAAAATTCCGATTAAAAAACCGATCAGTATTTCTTTAGTCATTTAATTTCCAAGTATTAAGTTGTTGAATAGAGTGGTGAGCGGTCAAGTCAAACTGTACCGGAACTACCGAAATGTATCCGTTTGCCAAAGCCCATTCGTCTGTATCTTCGCCTTTATCTTCGTTTACAAATTTTCCGGCAAGCCAGTAATAATCTTTCCCAAAAGGAGTTTGTCTTTTATCAAATTTTTGCGCGTAGTAGGCTTTCGCTTGACGGCAAACTTTAACACCTTTAATTTCAGATTCCTTTAGCTTCGGAAAATTCACATTTAGAACTACTCCTGGCGGAAGTTTATTGGCAAGGGTTTCTAAAGTGATTTTTTTTACGAAAGATTTTATAGGTTCAAAATCAGCATTCCAATCAAAATCTAAAAGAGAAAAACCTATGGCTTGAATACCTTCGATTCCAGCTTCAACCGCGGCGCTCATGGTGCCGGAATATATGACATTAATAGAAGAATTCGATCCGTGATTTATTCCCGAAACGCACAAATCGGGTTTGCGTTTTAAGATTTCGTTTACTGCCAATTTTACACAATCGACAGGCGTGCCAGAGCAGCTGTACTCTGCAATTGTGTCATTGTCTTTGGAGATTTTATCAATAAATAAAGTATTATTGATGGTGATTGCGTGCCCCATTGCACTTTGTGGTTTGTCTGGTGCCACAACAATGACATCGCCTATTGTTTCCATAACGCTAATAAGGGCTCTAATTCCTGGAGCCAAAATACCATCATCGTTAGTTACTAATATAAGTGGTTTCTCAGCTTTCATTTAATAAATATTATGTGTAGTTTTAACAATTGTAAGATTTTAAGAACAAAATTAATCACAATTATTTGCGAGAAGTCACAAATACTGTAAAATTTGTCAACTAAGGTAAAGAACTTTTTTGCGAATTAAACATTTTTATATCTTTAACAAAAAATTATCGAAGCGTTAGCTCTCGTGGCATAGTTTTTAACGTAACTTAGATAAAAAAATTGATGAATGCTATTATAAAGTTTATGAAAAGAAATTATAAGATACTCATAGCCGTATTGTGCTTATCGCTTACATTATTTGCATTTAAGATGAATGCCGATAGGACAATCGACCCAGATCCGAACAAAGACAAGACACTTTTAGAATTATTAGCATTTGTTATTGAAAAAGGGCATTATAGCCCAGCAGAAATAAATGATGAATTTTCTAAAGGTATTTTCAAGGATTACATTGATGCTCTAGACCCTTCAAAAAGATTTTTCCTTCAGTCTGATATTGACGAATTCAAACAGTATGAATTAATGCTGGACGATCAGTTTTTGAATAAAGATATTACGTTTTTCAACCTTACCTATACAAGGTTAATGAAGCGTATGGAGGAAAGTAAAAAACGTTATAAAACGATTTTAGCTCAGCCATTTAACTATAATGTAGATGAGACTTTTGATGCGGATTATGAGAAGATTCCGTATGCAAAAAACTTAGCAGAGATTAATGAAAGATGGAGAAAACAGATTAAATTATCGACTCTTTCTTCTTTGGTTACAAAACAAAAAATTGAAGATGAAAAGAAGAAAAAAGATCCAGCTTACAAAGAAAAATCTTTTGAAACTTTAGAGAAGGAAACTCGTGAGAGCTCATTAAAATCTCTAGATGATAATTTTAGCGTGATTAAAGATTTGAATAGAGACTACTGGTTTTCTGTTTATTTGAACTCTATCATGGCTCGTTTTGATCCGCATACAAGCTATTTTGCACCAGAAGAAAAAGATCGTTTTGATGTAAACATCAGCGGTAAATTGGAAGGTATTGGAGCTCGTTTGACTAAGAAAAATGATTTTACTCAAATTGATGAGTTAATTTCTGGAGGTCCAGCTTGGAAAGGAAAACAATTAGAAGCAGGAGATTTAATCTTAAAAGTTGCTCAAGGTAACGAAGAGCCTGTAGATGTTGTTGGAATGCGTTTGGATGATGTTGTAAAGAAAATTA
The DNA here is from genome assembly GCF_023656565.1 of Flavobacterium tyrosinilyticum. Classification (GTDB taxonomy): domain Bacteria; phylum Bacteroidota; class Bacteroidia; order Flavobacteriales; family Flavobacteriaceae; genus Flavobacterium; species Flavobacterium tyrosinilyticum. The sequence continues at coordinate 708,014 of NZ_JAMOKG010000001.1, read as the reverse complement.
AAGGTCACAAAGGAACTGAAGTAAAATTGACTGTTAAGAAAGTTGATGGTTCTATTAAAGTGATTTCTATTATTCGTGATGTTGTTGAAATTGAAGAAACATACGCTAAGTCTAGTATTGTGGAGAAAGATGGTTTAAAATATGGAGTGATCTATCTTCCTAAATTTTATATCGATTTTGAAAACAAAGACGGACGTGATGCAGGAAAAGATATTGCTCGTGAAGTAGAGAGATTAAAAAAAGAAAACATCAACGGTATTGTTTTAGACGTTCGTGATGATGGTGGAGGATCTCTTTCTACAGTGGTTGATATTGCTGGTTTATTTATCGAAGAAGGGCCAATCGTTCAGGTAAAATCTGCTGGTAAAAAGAAAGAAGTTTTATATGATAAAGATAAAAAAATCGAGTGGGATGGTCCATTAGTTATCATGGTAAACAGTTTTTCTGCTTCGGCTTCTGAGATCTTGGCGGCTGCAATTCAGGATTATAAACGTGGTGTTATTATCGGAAGTAAACAAACCTACGGTAAAGGAACTGTACAAAACGTATTAGATTTAAATCAGTTTGTGCGTAATGCAAACTATGGAGATCTTGGAGCATTGAAAATTACAGGACAGAAGTTTTATAGAATTAATGGTGGTTCTACTCAATTAGAAGGTGTTCATAGTGATGTGGTAATGCCAGATCGTTATGCTTACTTAAAAATGGGAGAAAGAGACATTGATAATGCAATGCCTTGGGATAAAATTGATCCAGCCGATTACAGCACTTGGACTTCTAATGAGAATTTCAACAAAGCAATTATGAACAGTAAAAACAGAATTGCTCAAAATGCTCAATTTAAGTTAATTGATGACAATGCGAAATGGATCGATGTTAAGAACAAAGAAAACGTATATAGCTTGAATATTAAGAATTTTAAAGAAACTCAAGAACAAGTTGAAAACGAAGGAAAAAAATATAAACCAATTTCCGATTACAAAAACGATTTGATTTTTAAATCATTACCGTATGAAGAAGATGAAATGAAAGCTGATGCTTCTTTAAAAGAAAAAAGAGAGGCATGGCACCAAGCTTTATCTAAAGATGTTTATGTAGAAGAAGCGTTAAACGTATTGGATGATTTACAATCAAAAAGTTTGGTAAAAGCTACAGTTAATCCTAAAATGAAAAAGGACAAGCTAGTGAAGTCTTAAATTCGAGAAGAATTTAATTTGTTTAAAAACGCTCTATGAATTTTAAATTTATGGAGCGTTTTTTTGTATGTTTAACCTCTAAAAATAGAATTATGAAAGTTGGCCTGAGTTTGATTTTAATGGGTTTTGCATTATTTTCTTGTAAAAAAGAGAATACAGAAATTACCGAAAAAGTAACTAATGATGAAGCGGTTTCTTCTTTTAAAGGAAATTCTTCTAGTACAGATTCTGTTTATACGGTTGCTTATTTGCCAACTTCGACGACAAAGCAGATTGTAAAACACCAATATTATACTTTATCGTATAATGAAAAGTTTGAGCAGGCAGAATGGGTGGCGTACGAATTGAAAAAAGAATATTTAAAAAATAATGATTTTAAAAGACCCTATTTTATTGAAGATCCAAATGTAACGACAGGTTCTGCAGATTGGAGAAATTATAAAAATTCAGGTTATGATAAGGGACATCTTTGCCCTGCTGGGGATATGGAATTTAGTAAAGATGCTTATAACGATACTTTTTACACGTCGAATATTTCACCTCAGAAAAAGGAGTTTAATGCTGGAATCTGGAATAGGATAGAGCAGAAGACGCGTTATTGGGCAGGAAAATATAATGATATTTATGTCGTAACTGGCGGAATTGCTAAAGAATCGGATAAAAAAATAGGTACAGAAAAGGTTGCTGTTCCTAAATATTTTTATAAAATCGTTTTGGCTAAAACAGGGAAAGAGCATAAAGCAATTGCTTTCTTGGTTCCAAACGAAAAAAGCGACAAATCTATTTATGATTTTGTTGTTCCGATCGAGACTTTAGAAAAAATGACTGGAATTGATTTCTTCCCAAATCTTAAAAACCTTAAAAGCAGTAAGGATTTTTAATTCAATACTTTTTAGTCATAAATTAATACAGAATACAAATAAGAATGCAATTTTTAGAATGAACAAGCAAATGATTTTTGTTGGTTTAATGATTTTTTTTATCATAAACCAAGGCTATAGCCAAATACTACTGAATAAACAAAATATAGAGAATACACTTAATGAAGCCTTTAATAAATTTAAAGATTTAAAAGAAGGAAAAAATGCCGACTATATTCAAGAACTGGCCAATGTTGATCCCAATATTTTTGGCATTGCACTTGTTACTGCAGAGGGAGCCATATATACAAAAGGTGATATAACGTCAATGGTTTCAATTCAAAGTATATCGAAAGTATTTACTATGGCAAAAGTAATTGAGCAAGAAGGCCCACAATTTTTGGAAGATAAAGTAGGAGTAAATGCGACTGGATTGCCATTTAATTCTATTGTTGCAGTAGAAATGCATAAAGGCGATAAAATTAATCCTCTTGTAAATCCAGGAGCTATTGCAACTACGAGTCTTATTCGTGGTGTTGATTCTATAGCAAAGTGGAAAGAAATCGAGAAAATTCAGAGTGACTTTGCCGGAAGACCGCTTTCTATAAATCTTCCTGTTTATAGAAGTGAGGCGGGTGATAATTTGCGTAATCAAGCTATTGCACATTTGTTGTTGGCTTATAACAGAATATATTTTGATCCAGTACAAGCAACAGATCTTTATACGAAACAATGTGCATTGAATGTAAATGTAAAGGATCTTGCTACAATGGCGGCCACATTGGCAAATGGAGGTGTTAATCCTGTTACAAAAAATAAGGTTGTTAGTCAGACAACTGTAATGTATACTTTGCCTGTAATGGCAACTGCAGGGCTTTATGACAATTCTGGAGTATGGCTATTTAATTCCGGACTTCCAGCAAAGAGTGGTGTTGGAGGAGGAATATTGGCGGTGTGTCCTGGTAAATTTGGAATTGCTGTTATTTCGCCTCCATTAGATGAAACTGGAAATAGTTTGAAAGCTCAGAAAGTGATCCAATATGTTGTAGAAAAACTTAAAGTAAACCCTTATTGGATTACTCCTAAGTAAGTTTGAAGTAAAAAAAAGTCCAAAATTATTTTTGGACTTTTTTTTGTTGTTTTTTTGAAAGTTTAAAAAGCAGTAAGAGCTTTTAGTTCTGCAATTGTTTCCGTTGGATTCTCGGCTTTAAAAACAAAGCTTCCAGCAACTAAAACATCTGCACCAGCTTCTACTAATTGTTTAGCGTTTTTGCTTGTTACACCGCCGTCAATTTCGATTAGTGTTGAAGCATTTTTACGTGTAATAAGCGCTTTTAGTTTCTTTACTTTATCGTAAGTGTTTTCGATGAATGATTGTCCTCCAAATCCAGGATTTACGCTCATAATGCAAACCACATCAATATCGTTAATAATGTCTTCTAGTAAATCAACATTGGTATGCGGATTCATGGCAACGCCAGCTTTCATTCCTTCTGCTTTAATGGCTTGAAGTGTTCTGTGCAAGTGTGTGCAAGCCTCATAATGCACTGTTAATCCATTTGCTCCTAAATCGGCAAAAGTTTTAATGTATCGATCTGGGTCAATAATCATTAAATGTACATCAATATATTTTTTTGCATGTTTTGAAATTGCTTCTAAGACTGGCATTCCAAAAGAGATATTCGGAACAAAAACGCCGTCCATAATATCGATATGAAACCAATCTGCCTGACTGTTGTTAAGCATTTCTGCATCACGCTGTAAATTACCAAAATCGGCAGCAAGAACTGAAGGAGCAATAAGTGTATTTTTCATTTTGTAGTATGTGTTGTTTTTATTGCAAAGATAAATTTTTTTAACCGCAAAGAGCGCAAAGAATTACGCAAGGTGCGCTAAGTTTTTTTATGCTGTAGTTAATGATTTAAACGCAAAGAGCGCAAAGCTTTTACGCAGAGTTCACAAAGTTTCTGTTTGAAATTATTTGAGAAGCCAAAGTTCACAAAGCTTTGTGAACTTTGGCTTTCGACAGATACTTAAATAAAATCTTAGCGAACTTTGCGTAAAAACTTTGTGTACTCTGCGTTACAAACATTTCAACTAAATAATAAAAAATAAAAAACTCCGGTAATCAGCCGGAGTTTCAATCATCAATCAAAAAACGAACAGTCAATCAAACTGTTGTTTGGGGTAAAATTCCAAGTTATAAATTCCAAATCACAATTAGATTGGAATTTGGGATTTTAAATATTGAAATTTAATATTGTTATCCTAAATAAGTTTTAAGGATTTTACTTCTAGAAGTGTGTTTCAATCGACGGATTGCTTTTTCTTTAATCTGACGAACACGCTCACGAGTTAGATCGAAAGTTTCACCAATTTCTTCAAGAGTCATTGGGTGTTGGTCGCCAAGTCCGAAATACAAACGTACAACATCTGCCTCTCTTGGAGTTAATGTTTCTAAAGAACGTTCGATCTCAGTACGAAGAGATTCGTGAATTAATTCTCTATCTGGATTTGGAGATTCGCCAGAACGTAATACGTCATAAAGGTTAGAATCTTCTCCTTCAACAAGAGGAGCATCCATAGATAGGTGACGTCCAGAGTTTTTCATAGACTCTTTTACGTCATTTACAGTCATATCAAGTTCTTTTGCAATTTCTTCAGCAGAAGGCGGACGTTCGTTAGATTGCTCTAATAACGCATACATTTTGTTGATTTTATTGATAGAACCAATTTTATTTAATGGTAAACGTACAATACGAGACTGTTCAGCTAGAGCTTGAAGAATCGATTGACGAATCCACCATACAGCGTAAGAAATGAATTTGAAACCACGAGTTTCATCAAAACGTTGAGCCGCTTTAATTAAACCTAAGTTTCCTTCATTAATTAAATCCGGAAGAGTTAATCCTTGATTTTGATATTGTTTAGCCACAGATACTACGAAACGTAGGTTGGCTTTTGTTAGTTTTTCTAAAGCTCTTTGATCACCAGCCTTTATTCTTTGTGCTAATTCTACCTCTTCATCAGCGGTAATTAGGTCAACTTTTCCAATTTCTTGTAGATATTTATCTAACGATGCAGTTTCACGATTAGTTACCTGCTTGGTGATTTTAAGTTGTCTCATGTTGTTGTCTCCCTATTTTTAAAGTGTACAAATGATTATACGTAAGGAGTATCAAAAAAGTTACAATATTTTAAAAATATTTTTAAAATTTATAACTAACACCAGATTGAAGCGAAATACTGTATGGTTTAGCCTCTTCATTTTTATTGAAAGTGCTTAAATAATATTTGAATAAAGGGTTTATATCCAATGCAATACGTTCAGTCAATTTATAACTTAACCCTAGACCTAAATTATAAGAGAAATTTGCGCCTGAAAGATTTTTTGCTTCTCCTATATTTTGTTGAGACACATTTTCTGATTTTAAATACAGTTTGTTTTTATCCAATATTAAAAAACTAAAGCCCGTAAAAGCTTCTATTCCAATTTTGCTTTCGTCTTTTTTTATTGCGTAATTAAATTCTAAAGGCAGTTCGTAATAAGAGAGGTTTTGCACTAAATCTACTTGGTTGGATTCGCCGAATGTTTCTTTTACATTTATTTCTGTTTTTAAATTTATATTGGTGTAATCTGGAATTAAATTCTGATTTAATCGCGTTGATGTTTTTAGATTTATCTTAGAAAATCCTCCTCTGAAACCAATTTTGTCAAACATCGTTTTTACATAAACGCCATAATGTGAGGTGATAGGATGACTTTTAGATAAATCATCCATTCTAGGACTAATCATGGATTTGCTGTTTAAAGAACCAAAAAGCGCAGGGCCGTAAAAAACGGAAATTGTAAATTCAGGTTCAATCTCTGCTGTTTGAGGCGTATACTTACGTTCTTTATACTCTCGTTTTGGAGTTGTCTTTTTCTTTAAATCTGTGCTGTCTTTTTTGGCAACACTATCCATTTTGGGTTCAGCTATTATTATTGAGGTTGGTAGGTCTTTTTTGAAATTATTATAAGTTATAGTATCTTTTTCTGCAATTGTCTTTTCTAAAATTACATTTTTTGGAGTTTTGTTTCCCACAATAGTGGTTTTTGAAATTTTATTGATTTCCTTTTTTTGAGTTTTCTTCGGCTTGGTGAAACTAGATTTTGCTATTTTTTTCGCAATTCCATTTTTAGAATTACCTTTTTTGTAAGCTACAATTGGTTTTTTGGCATTAATTGTATTGGGATCTTTTGCAGTAGTTTTTATAGGTTTAGAGGTGATTTGTTCTTTTTTAATAATGACTTTATATTTTTTTACCACTTCATATTCTTCGTATTCATTAGTCGATGTAACGAATTTGGTGGATTGTTTTACGAGTTTTACGGTCTTGGTTTTTTTAACAGTGGTAATTTCATCTGATCCTTTTTTTTGCAGGTTGGCTGGCAAAGTTTCATTTTTAGAGTTAGTCGAATTAGAAGCATTTTTTTGTGATGGCGTTTTTGGGTCTATATTTTCTTTGTGAAAATCTGAATTAATATAGAGCAAGCTTGATAAAATTATAACTGTAAGAATGCTAGGAATTAGCCAAAACAAAATTCTTTTGCGTCTTTTATTATTTAAATCTTTTTCAATTTTAGACCATACAAAATCACTCGGACTTTTGTCTAAATTGTCCAATTTGTTTTTGATTACTTTTCCTATTTCAGTTTTATTCTCCATTTTTTTGTTTTGAATAATAAAATGTATTTTTTGATTTGATTTTTGATTTCAGAATCTGTTTCGCTCGATGTAAATTTGATTTTGACGTGCTTTCGGAAATGGATAACATTGTGGCAATTTCTTTATGCGTATAATCATCGAGTTCGTATAAATTAAAAACCAATCGGTATTGATGAGGAAGTTCTTGAACAAAAGATAAAATGGTGTCAAGAGAAAAATCTATTTCGCTTTCATTTACGGTGTCATCTTGAGAGAAATCATCTTTAATTGCAGTAAGCAGGTACGATTGCTTATATCGCATTATGGCTTTATTGATCGTAATTCTTTTAATCCAGCCTTCAAAACTTCCGTTTCCTTTGTAGTTTTTTATATTGGTAAAGATTTCGATAAAAGAATCATGCAGATTATCTTCCGCTTCTGCTTCATTAGGGCAATATTTCAGACTAAGCACAAAAAGAGTGTTTTTATACAATTGGTATAATTCTTCTTGTGCTTTTCTGTTTTGCCTAACGCAATCTTTTATGAGCTGATCTAAATTCAAATTGTAAAAACTATAATTTTGAAATTAATATAGTGCTTTGACATTCTAAAGATTTCTTGTTATATGCTGAAATTTCTCCCTTAGTAAAATCTTTATTAAAGTAAAAAGTTGCTTCTTTTGTGCCTTGTCCTTTCAGTAAAATTATTGAACCACTTATAACAGTCCATTCAATTTCATAATCGTCAGATGGTGCATTAAATGCTTTGTAGTCATAGGTGTATTTATATGAAGTTCCTGTTTCTACCCATATCCTGCCATCTACATCGCAGCAGGTTCCAGATGTGATGTCTTTGCAATCCGGATCTTGATCATAATATACGCTCTCATCTATTGGAGTTGCATTTTTTGTTTCTACAGCTTCATTATTGCATGAAAATAAAAAAACAAGTAGAATTGTCGAAATAAAAAGTGTTGCTTTTTTCATAGTATTTGGCCTTTTATAATCTATAGTATAAAAAGAATGAAAAGGTTGCGTTACTATGGAAAAATAAAAAGCCCATGTTTCTAACTTTTTGAAACATGGGCTTTTAGTAGTTGTAATTTTTTTAATTTGTCGCTGTATCTTTTACTTCAATTAATTCTTTAATAGAAACTGGAGTTCCGTTTTTTGCAAAACCTTCCAATCTTATTTCATAATTTCCGGCAACATCAGAAGTGTAGAATGAAGTTTGAGAATCCTTATTTAATTTTACATCAGGATTCCAAAGCAATTGATTTCTGAAATCAGGAATTCTTGCATTATCAGCTAAGTTTGTATAATCTACATTGTTGTAGATTTTTTTAAGCTGTGGTCTCAAAATTGTAGTTTTTAGAATCGAAGAACCGCTTTGTGTGCTTGCGAAATCCTTATCAAAAGTTATAAAACTTACTAATCCGTTAAATGATTTTGGTCCAACATAATATCTTCCGACAATAAGATCGATTCTATAGATATTTTTCATGTTGTATTTTAATAAATCAATTTGGTTTTGCAATTGCAATCCGTCAACTAGTACTAATGCAGGATCTGGCAATTGAGGGAAGACACTTGGATCTGTTACATGCAGATGCATGACTCCGTTATTTTCTTTATGATATACTTCTGTTGTAACCTCTGTTATTGTTTCTCGTAACGTTTTAAATCTTGTATAATCATCCAAAACATATTCTTTTGCTTTAGTGGCATAGAATGGATCTTGGGTAGTTTGCTTTTCTAAGTTGTCCTTTTTTCTATGGATATAAGCATTTTCAATTTGACTTGAAACCGCTCTGTCCAAAAGGCTTTCCTTAAAGGTGTATGATAAATTGTTATTTGGCGAAAAGGCTAATTGCGTTGTGTTTATACTAGGAAGTTCGTCCAATGTAATAGAATAATTATCAGCACGTTCATCAATTACTTGAATAATGATGTTTGGATTGTAATTGTCTTTATCAATACTAAAAATAAAGCGTCCTTCTGAATTTGTCTTTACTACTTGAAAAACAAAAGATTTTCCTGGTAAAGAAAAAGAAACCGTAACATCTTGAATCTTATCTGTTCCGCTTTTAGAAACTACTTTACCAGATATCATCTCTCCTCTTAATTCTGGAAGCACTGCTTTTGAATTACCATCTAGCACAACAGTATTTGATGCTTTAGCAGCAAAATTTGTTGCCGAAATTGAATTTTGAGTAGGAATGTTGTCTAGTTTTCTAACAGATAAAGAGTAACTGCCTTCTTTAATATTATCATTTGAAGATTCTAGTTTTAAATCGACATGTTCGCGACTAGAGAAAACTTTTTTGTTTAATCTAAGGTTTAAATCTGTTGTATTTGCAGAACTCTCTACAGTATTTGAACTGCTTGTTAAAATATTGCTGTTTGGAGTTTTTTCGTTTGTTTTATAAGGATTAACAATATTAATATCCATTTGAAAAAATTCTGAAGCAGGTTTGTTTAACATCCAATTGGTGTAAGCAACTAGTTTGTAGCTTCCTGTTTTAAGAGTAGTCGGGATAAAATAATCTCCTTGTCCTAACGCATTTTCTAACTTGATTTTGGCTTTAAAAACGCTCTTTTTATCGCTGTCTACCAATTCTACATAGGCAATTTTACTAATTTGGCTTATGGTTTTGTCAGACGATTTTAAGCAGTATATTTTATACAATAATGTCTCACCCGATACAAATGTCGATGCATTGGCATGAAGATAAATAGTTTCGTCTACAACAATATTTTGCTGTGCGTTTCCTAATTGTGTGCTAATTAAAACAAACAATAATAATAGGTGCTTTATTCTGTCCAAAATGAAGGTTTTACGTTAGATGAAAATGTTGTGCAGTCTCCGCATTCTATAGGTACCATAGTATAATAATCGTTGGTATTATAGCTGTACCAAAGTCTATAGCTGTTAAGTTCTGTTATTAATTGTCGTCCAAGGCAAGGTGGATCACCAAATCCGAAACAGAATCTGTACTCAGCGTCAATACATGGCACATAATACGGAGGTAAAGGTCTTCCCGGATATAAGTCAGCATAATTAAAAAACATTCTTTTTGATGATACAGAAGACACATCAAAAAAGCCTATTACTTTGCTTTCAGTATCGGTAACACATTTAATATTACCATTTACAAAACCAGGCTGTTTAGGCGATAATACACTAGAGCTGCTTGAAATTTCTTTTAATGTTTTGTAAAAAGTATAGGCCTCAAGATTTTGTACATATTGGCGAACTAGAATACTATATCTGTGACTGATAATGTAATCTTGGTCGCTTATAAATCGAACAGGAAAATTAACGCGGTCTTCTTGTAGATTTGTTGTTGATGTTTGAATGATATCGACAGATTTTTTTGAGCCATAACAAATTTGAATGTCTAATGGGCTTTGGATAAGCTCAATCTCTTGTGGACCAGTAGCAATTAATTTTTTATCACCCCATTTTGGTGCAATTATTTTATAGGTTTCTTCATATTCGTATCTGTAGTATTTTGAAGTATTTGTAGGATCGTAGCTTTCAACACTTATTTGTACGCCTTCTCCTTCTTGGGTTGAAACGACTTTAGGGACTATGTTTTCAATCTGATTTTCAGTTGTCAAAACTTCACTTGAAGATTGGTATTTTTTACCGCCTTTTGTTGTAATTTCTAAAGAATATTCTGTGTTAGGTTCTGCTTTGAACTCGGAGTCAGAAATATATTTTTCTGAATTTTCAGTAAAGTGATAGCTGTTTCCTTTGTTGTCGGTAACTACAACATTCGCACCTGTTTCTAATTGCACTCCTTCTTCTTCCAAACGGGCAGTTTTCGTTAGTTTAATTTCCTGCTTTTTTAATTCATTTGTTATAGTTGCTTCTACAACAAGTGCCTCCTCGTAAGAATCAGTCTTAAGGTTATAGGTTTCAGTACAGCTAATGAATATAGTACTCATTAGTAATAATACTGCTATTTTATTTTTTAATAATGTTTTCATGATTTTTTAAATTCTGCTTTACGGAAGATTAAAATTTAAAATTATAAGTTATACTTGGAACCGGAATAGAGAAGATTGATGTTTTGTATCCCTTTAATTTTCCGTTTGGATCTGTTACAAAAAATATCGAGTACGGATTATTTCTTCCTAATACATTGTAAACAGAAATATTCCAGAAACTATGCGCTAATTTTTTAATTTTATGATTCCCTTCAATGTTGATACCGATGTCTAAACGAATGTAATCTGGTATTCTAAATTCATTTCTATCACTATATAAAGTGTATTGTGCGCCTCCAAGATTATAAGTTCCGATAGGGTAGGTAATTGGTCTTCCTGTTTGGTATATAAAGTTTGTTGACAGACTATAGCGTTTTGTGAATTTGTAATTTAAAACAGCGCTTAAATCATGTGGCTTATCAAAATTAGAAGCGAAGAATTTACCATTGTTCACAATTTCCTCATTAAACTCGCCATCTAATTTAATCAATGATCTTGAATAAGAGTATCCTAACCATCCATTTAATTTACCAACTTGTTTTTTAATTAAAAACTCTACACCATAAGCTTTTCCTTCACCTTGTAAAAGTTCTGTTTCTACATTTTCATTTAGCAATAATTGCGCACCAACTTTATAGTCTAAAATGTTTTTAGATTTCTTGTAGTAACCTTCCAAACTAACTTCGTATTCGTCATCTCCAAAGTTTTTAAACAATCCTAAAGAGGCTTGTTGTGCGCTTTGTGGTTTTACGTTTGCATCAGATAATTTCCAAGTGTCAGTAGGAGATTGTGTGGTGTTGCTAGACAAAAGGTGAATGTATTGCCTTGTTACGTCATAACCCGCTTTGATAGAAAAATCTTCTGTAAAGAAATAACGTGCTGCTATTCTTGGTTCTAGACCTCCATAAGTTGTTACAACTTCATTATTGTTGTAGTGCTTTGTGTCTATAATTGTAGCATCGCTGATCGGTTTGCCACTTTCATAAGTATTGACATCGGCAGGTCCTAATGATGCGTATAAAGAATATCTTAAACCAAGATCAATTAATAATTTGTCACTTACTTTATAGTTGTCTGCTAGATAAATTGCCGATTCTAATCCTTTTTCTTTGTTAATATCAGTCGGAACTAAAGTTGCATTAGGGTTTGTCGGATGCTGGTAACCTGGTGAAATATTATATAATTTACTAGCTACACCATAAGAAAAATTGTGTTTTTCATTCAACTTATAATTCATCTTTAATTGTAGTTGAGTTTCGTTTATTTTATATCCGAAATCAAAAGAATTAATATCGTCAGAATGATAATCTATATTGAATTTGTATTCGCTATTCGTTAAAATAAGAGCTCCTTTGTTTTTGTCGTTAAAAGTATGATCCCATTTTGCAGAGAATAATCGGTTGCTGTATTTGTATAATGAATCTGAACTCAATCTAAAACGGTCATTACTGTAATATGCCATTGCTTCAATTGCATTCTTACTGTTGATGTTATTTTGGTATTTTAAAATTCCATCATAAAATCCAGCCTCGCTATTTTTAAGTCTTTCGTCATCCAATTGTTTTAAAATCCAATCAGAATAAGTTGCACGACCTCCAACAATTATGCTTGATTTATTTTTTTCAAGAGGTACGCTTAATGTAAGGTTCGAAGTAATTGGCCCTATAGCACCTTCTCCAGAAATTTTCTCTTTATTTCCGTTTTTTGTTGCGATGTCAAATACAGATGATAATCTTCCTCCAAAATCGGCAGGAATGCTTCCTTTGTAGATGTCTGCCTTTTTTGTTGTATAAGGATTAACAGCAGAGAAAAAACCTAAAAAGTGCTGCGGATTATACACAACTGCATTATCCAAAAGAATTAAGTTCTGATCTTCTTTTCCTCCACGCACGTTAAATCCTGCAGATCCTTCACCCGTAGTTTTTATACCTGGGAAAGTAGTAGCAACTTTAAAAATATCTCTTTCTCCAAGAATAAGAGGGACATTTTTTATGTTTTCAATGTCAATAGAAACCAAACCAGATACAACTGTTTCTGTTGCTCTTTGTCCTTTCTTTTTAATGACTACTTCGTCCAATTGATTCGATTTTTCGTTAAGTTCTATATCAAATTGGCCATCATCGTATACGACTAAAGTCTTTGTAACCTCTTTGTGGCTAAGTGACTTTATTTCGACTATGTTAATTCCTCTTGGTAATTGTAAAGTATAATTTCCGTCAAGATCACTAGATGTGCTTATGTTTTTATTTTTTACCTTAATATAAATATTGGCTTCTGGTTTTCCGTTTTCTTCATTTTTAACGGTTCCAGTAACTGTAAATGTTTTCTTTGTTGTGTCCTTATTTTCTTTGCCTATAAATACAATAGAACTCTTTTTGCTTACACTATAGCTACTAGTTGAGTCATATTGCTGATAAAAAACAGGATTGTCATTTTGATCATTTCCTTGGCTGTTTGTTTGAAGTGGTTCGTCTGGGAAATAATTGGATGGTAAAGTACTATATATTGTGCTGTTAAGCGTCAAGATCACTTTATTCTTGATAACAACATAATTTAAGTCTGTTTTATTTAAAACAGCAGACATAAATTCATCAATACTAACATTATTAAAAGTGCCAGAAATAAGTGTTTTGTTAGAATTTAACCAAGCCGAATCAAAATAAAATTTATAAGATGTCGATGATTCAATACGTTTTATAGTGTTTTCTAAAGTTTCATCTTTTAAAGTAATCGATAACTTCTCATTAGAATTTTGCGCAAAAGACAATTGAAAAGAGAAGAAGATAAGTAAGGAGAGTAAAATTTTTTTCATTTGTTTTATTTGCTTGATATTGAAAGAGAGTTAAAAGTGTATTTCATCAAATTTTTCATGAATTGATCTAAATCGGATTTTCTTAGTTCTCTGTTCAATAAATAAAACCCATTGATTTGTTTTTTTTGTTCTGGGAATAATTTAACAAGGTCGCCTTTGCTTTTTATTAAATAAATTTTGCCTTTTAAATCGATAAAATAAGAATTGTTTTCTTTGAATACATAATAGATGCTGTTATCAGAAATTGTTTTTTGCATGTCTTTGTGATGTCTGATATACAAAATTAATTCTGGTGCAACCTTGCTTTCTTCGTAGTAGCCTGTTGTAAATTCAGGTATGTCTTCGGTTGCTCTTTCTCTTTTGATAAAGTTCTTATCTTGGATCGAAAACGAACTGACTTTATTCTGAATTAAACTTATACCGACATTTTCTGAACCTCCAGCTGGATTTAAGACCAATATGTCGCGATAGATGTCGTATTTAAGTTTAACATCATAATAAGCTTGGTTTTCGTAGATAGCTTTTCCTAATTCGTATTTATCTACTAAATACAAATGAATGTCATTTCTTAAAGTTCTGTAAGGATTTGTGTGTGGTACCCCATTGTTAATATCCAGATTGTCTTTGCCAACTGTAGTGTCAAACCAATTGTAAGTTTTTACGTCATTGCTAGTTTGACTCTGGATAGTATGAATGTTTAATAATAATTCAAATAAAATGAGAAAAACGATTTTTTTTTGGTAATTTTTCAAAGGATTTAATGGTTTATTAGTTGTTTTTGGAAGATTTCAAAAGTATAAAAAAAAGGTTACAAATAAAACGCTAATTTGTTAAATTGTTATAAAATCACGCTACAGGCTAGTGAAAGGCATTGTTAGACTATTAAAATTTGGAATTTTTATTAAAAATATTCGAAAAATGATGTTGTATTGATGTGTTTTTTGATTTTTATGAAGAATAAGCCTGATTTGTAGAAGGATAGCAAAAAGGTACAAATAGTTCAAAAACTGAAAAACCCCAATTCGATTAAGAATTGGGGTTTCTAATATTTTCTTTCAAAAAAATAAATCTACTTGTGAATTAATTTTTTCAATATAATAATCAATTTTTCGAATGGCTCGATTAAAGAAAAGATTTTGTTCTTTAATGCCAGATTGACCCAAAGGTATAGAGTTCGTGATTTGCTGCTTAAAAAATTGATGAACATTTTTACAACTTTCTTTATTGTCGGTTATAAAATATCCCAAAAGAGTATAGGGTACAAACATCGTAAGCTTGTCTTCTGTTTCTATAAGCATATTGTTGTTTAATAATATGAGTTCATTATAATAAATGGAAAACTTATTATTAGTATCGTTGCACTTTGATTTTATTAGGTTTACAATCCGTTTTAAATCTAAACAAAGGGCATTGGCACTTTTTAAATTTAAAAGGCCAGCTTCATAAAAATATAAAATTTGCTGTAAGCTGCTGTTTATGGTAGTATCATTCCATACTTCGTTGACAGAAGTATTCTCATATATTTCTTTTAATTTCTGCATGTACTCAGTAAACGATTCATCGACTACAAAATTTTCAAAAGCAACTTTTTTCTGATTTGAATTTAATAGATTCAGCCATACAAAAGCTTTAAATTTAGATAGAATTGTACCATCCATAAAATAAAACAGAGGAATATCTTTTGCGGAATAAAAAAGTGTTGTTTTCTTGTTTTTTATTAAGGTTGCTATATTTTCAGATGATGTTTTGAAATATTGAAGCATGTCCTTTAAGTTTTCAATCTCAATTGTTTTTTCAACCACCACCTTTTCCTTATTTGAAAATAAGTTATCTAACGAAATGTTGAAATAGCCTGCCAGTGTAACTGTTTCATCTATAGAGAATTTGCTTTTTCCCGAAACTCTTCGGTGTGAAGCATCGTAGCTAATTTGTAAAATGCCTGCAATTTCCTCTATTAAAGAAACTGATTTAGGTATTTTTTGTCTAATTGCTTTTAAAAATAATTCTTGCGATTTCATATTTTGCGATAATCGCAAATGTATAAAAATGATTTATTAGTTTACACAAATTGATATGCGATAAATGCAATACGTTTGTTCTGTAATTAAAAAAAAATAAAATTTTATGAAAGCTAAATATTTTAATAAATCAGAAGACGAAAAACTTTTCTTTTCTGTTTTAAAGAAAAGAGTACAGGAGAAGCTTCAGGATAAAACTATTTCTTATGGAGATGCTCAGTTTTGGTTTAAAGGTTTGTTTTGGACATTCGTTTGTTATTTGTCTTATTCGTTGCTTTTTTTGGAGTCCATCACTAAAATAAACTTTTGGGTATTATATGTTGTTTTTCAATTATCAGGATTGTTAATAGGATTTAGTTTTGGGCATGATGCTTCGCACAATACGGCATTCCAAAATAAAAAGGCAAATTCCGTTTTGCATTTTTTTAGTTTTCTTACGGTAGGAATTGACCCGATGCTTTGGGGATTAAGACATATTCGATCACACCATTTATATGCAAATGTAGAAGGAAGTGATATTGATATAGATAAAAACCCTTTTTTGAGATTAAGCCCAACGCATCCTTGGAAACCGAAGCATAAATATCAGGCATATTACGCGCCATTTGTTTATATGTTTACTTTACTGCACTCTGTTTTTATGAGTGATTGGGTATATTTATTTTCAGAAGACTACAACTGGATGAAAAGGGGTGTTCCTAAAGCGGCGTTATATTTTAGATTTGTATTGTATAAAATATTTTATTTTTCTTTGGTGCTGGTTCTTCCATTACTGTATTCTGATTTTTCATGGAGATTTGTGGTTTTGAGTTATCTTACCGCCAGTGCATTTACATCAATGGTATTTATTATCATGCTTGTTGGGACCCATTTTTTTGATGGCGCAGATTATCCGCAGCCCGAGGGAGAGTTTTTAGAACACACTTGGGCGGTTCATCAGCTTTACACTAGTTGCGATTGGGATGCAGATAAAGGTTGGGCAAGATTTTTAAGTGGGGGTTCCAATTGTCATGCTGCTCATCATCTTTTTCCTAATATCTGTCATACTAATTATAGTGAAATAAATGAAATAATTAAAAAAACAACAAAAGAGTATAGGCAGCCTTATCATCATAAAACATTGTTTGAAATGATGTTTTCACATTTTGTTCATTTGCATAAAATGGGAAATCCTGTAGTGGAGACAAAATAAAAACTGAAAAACCCCAATTCGATTAAGAATTGGGGTTTTCTATGAATAAACCTTTAGTAAACTAAGATCTGATTACTCTTTTTTCTCCTCACGTGGAGGTCTTGGAACAAGTGCTTTTTTAGACACTTTTTCTTTTTTAGTTTTAGGGTCAACTCCTAAGTATTTTACTTGGAAAACATCTCCCATTTTAACTACGTCAGCAACATTTTCTGTACGCTCCCAAGCTAGTTCAGAAACGTGAAGTAAAACTTCGTTTCCTGGTGCAGCAGTATATTCTACAACAGCTCCAAAATCAAGCATTTTAATTACTTTAACTTCGTAAGCTTCTCCTAATACTGGTTTGAAAGTGATAGAAGCAATTTTTGCTAATACCGTTTCAATTCCAGCAGGATCTGTACCTAAAATCTCGATAACACCTTGTTCGTCAACTTCATTAATAACGATAGTTGTTCCAGTAGCTTTTTGTAATTCTTGAATTACTTTTCCACCAGGTCCAATTAAAGCTCCAATAAAGTTTCCAGGAATAGTTCTGGTAATGATTTTTGGCGCATGAGCTTTTACGTCAGCTCTTGGTGCAGCGATTGTTTCAGTTAGTTTTCCTAAAATGTGTAAACGTCCATCACGAGCCTGAGCCAAAGCTTGCTCCATAATATCATAACGTAAACCATCAATTTTGATGTCCATTTGACAAGCTGTAATACCGTCAGCAGTTCCAGTTACTTTAAAGTCCATATCTCCTAAGTGATCTTCGTCTCCTAAGATGTCAGACAATACAGCAAATTTCTCACCGTCAGTAATTAATCCCATAGCAATACCAGAAACTGGTTTTACCATCTGAACTCCAGCATCCATCAAAGCCATTGTTCCAGCACAAACTGTTGCCATAGAAGAAGAACCATTAGATTCTAAAACCTCAGAAACAACACGAATTGTATAAGGACAATCAGCAGGAATCATATTTTTTAAAGCTCTTTGAGCCAAGTTACCGTGACCAACTTCTCTTCTTGAAGTTCCTCTTAATGGTTTTGCTTCACCAGTTGAGAAAGGAGGGAAGTTATAGTGTAAGTAGAATTTCTCTTCACCTTGTTCAGATGGAGAATCGATTTGGTTTGCTTCTCTAGAAGTTCCTAAAGTTACAGTAGCCAAAGCTTGAGTTTCTCCACGTGTAAATAAAGAAGATCCGTGAACTCTTGGTAAATAATCAGTTTCACACCAGATTGGTCTGATATCTGTAGTTTTTCTACCATCTAAACGTACACCTAATTCTAAAACTACATTACGAACAGCTTCTTTGTTTGTTTTGTAGAAATATTTTGAAACTAAATCACCGTCAGCTGCTAATTCTTCTTCAGTAAATAAAGCTTTAACTTCTTCTTTTACTTCAGCAAATGCAGCACCTCTTTCGTGTTTAGCTGAGCCAACTTTTGCAATAGCATAGATTTTATCGTATGCTGCAGCTTTTACTTTTGCGTAAATTTCTTCGTTTTCTCTCTCTCCTTCGTAAGTACGAATTTCTTTTTTACCAAAAGCTTCTTGTAAACGATATTGAGCTTGAATTTGAACTTTGATAGCTTCGTGAGCAAACTTAATAGCTTCGATCATTTCAGCTTCTGAGATTTCTTTCATCTCACCTTCAACCATTGCTACAGAATCCATAGAAGCTCCAATCATCATATCGATATCAGATTTTTCTAATTCTTCTCTGCTTGGGTTGATTACTAATTTTCCGTCGATACGTGCAACACGAACTTCAGAAATTAAGTTATAAAAAGGAATGTCTGATACAGCTAATGCCGCAGAAGCAGCTAAACCAGCTAAAGCATCTGGCATAACTTCTTCGTCGTGAGACATTAATTGAATCATAACTTGTGTTTCAGCATGGTAATCGTCTGGGAAAAGCGGACGCAATACACGGTCAACTAATCTCATTGTCAATACTTCGCTGTCGCTTGGACGTGCTTCTCTTTTAAAGAAACCTCCTGGGAAACGACCTGCTGCTGCAAATTTTTCGCGGTAATCTACCGTTAACGGTAAAAAATCAACGCCTGGGTTTGATGTGCGAGCTGAAACTGCTGTTGCAAGAATCATAGTGTCGCCCATTCTTACTACTACAGAACCGTCAGCTTGTTTCGCTAAACGTCCTGTCTCGATTGTGATGCTTCTGCCATCACCTAAATCGATCTTTTCTACAAATAATTGTGGAATCATAAATTTTTTCCTTATTGATTATACAATGGGTTTTAGTTGTGTTGTAGTGTTGTTGTGTGTAGTTGTTGTTATCTAAAACCCAATGAAAAACCAAACTTTTTTTCTTGTAATATGCTTATTATAAATAGCTATAATGTAAAAACAAAAAGAGGCACTTTCGCACCTCTTTTCTATATTGATTATTTTCTGATATTCAATACTTTGATAATCTCACGATATCTGTTGATATCTTTCTTTTTCAAGTAGTCCAACAAAGCTCTTCTTTTACCTACTAATAGTACAAGTGAACGCTCAGTGTTGTAATCGTGACGATTTTTTTTCAAGTGTTCAGTTAAGTGAGAGATTCTGTAAGTGAACAACGCGATTTGACCTTCAGCTTTACCAGTGTTTTTTGCATCACCGTGTTGTGCGAAGATTTCTTCTTTCTTTTCTTTAGTTAAATACATTCCAATATTGTTTTAATGATTTTTATGTATGTCAATACAACTTTTGTAAGACGGGTGCAAAATTAGATTAAAAAAACAAAAAAATCAAACAAAAATAAAAGAATCTTAAAATAAGGGTTAAGAAATTTGTTTTTAATGATTTACGATCATTTTTTTTACTTAAGCTTCTGGGCTTTTTTGCCAGATTGTTTTTCGCTTAAAGAAGAATAGGAAAATTTGACATTGTTTGTATCAGTGCTCACGCCTGAAATTAAAATCCCTTTATCATAATTATCGACAAATGTAATTTTTCTCGACGTATCATTTCCTTCCCAAACTCCTTGTTTCAATCCATCTTTAAGAGTTCCTTTTTGTGTTACAAATAAATCTGTTTCTTCATAATCTCCATTTCCGTCCACTACGGTCTGACTTTTGTTTTCATCCCAGCAGTTAAGCACTAAAGTTTGTGTCTTTTTTGTTTTCGGATACCAGAGATTCTGTTTTTCGCACTTTTTATTTTGGTTTTCGTACCAATTGATTTCTTTTCCGTTTTTGTGATCCTCAGAATAATTGACAACGGTTTCTTTTGCTCCGTTTTTATAATAGTAAATAAATTCGCCGTCTTTTTTTAAGACATCGCGATCCAGAGTAGAACCGGTCATTTTCTTTCTTCCATTCTTATAAAAATCAGTTACAACATAGCGAACGCTTTTTTGCGAATAATTGGTAATTACTCTTGTGTAGGCATGGTTTTCTAGTGTGCATTCACGATTTAAGGAGTCTAAAAAGATTTTTTTAGAAACCATATTAATTTGTGCAGACAGATGAGCTGAAATTAGTATAAGCAAAAAGAGAAGGAAGTTTCTTTTCATTCTGTGCTATTTTTTATCTTAAAAATAGTTCTTCTAGAATAATTTAGCAACTTCTTGATTTACAAATTCTAAAAATCTTTCGTCAGCTTCTGTAAAAGGATCGATAACGTGGCTGTCAATGTCGATTTGACCAATATTTACTCCGTTAACAAAAAGGGGTACTACGATTTCAGATTTTACTGTTAAACTGCAGGCGATGTAATTGTCTTGTGCTTTAACATCTGGCACAACAAAATTGGCATTACTTTCAGCAACTTGGCCACAAATTCCTTTTCCAAAAGGAATAACAGTATGATCTGTTTCTGCACCAACATAAGGTCCTAAATGTAAAGTTTTAGCCTCGTGATTAGCAAAATAAAATCCTACCCAGTTGTAATACTCGACGTTTTCGTTTAAAAGTTGGCATATTGCTAATAATTTTCCGTCTCTATCTGTTTCAGTGCCAGTAACAATTGCACTTATTTTTGGTTGTAATTCTTGAAATGTCATAATGTAAAAATTTATACAAAAGTATTTAAAGCTGAACTCAAAAAATACATAAATTTGAAAAAAAAATCTCTTGAAAAAATATTTAGTCCAGTTTAAGCCATTCTTAATTTTTGTAAGCGTCTTTTTTCTTACCTATATTGTTCTTACACTGCTGTATAAGTTTTATTTAAATACCTATGAAGCCGAGGAACTTGATGGTGCGACAATGATGGCCGGGCAAAATGCAGAACAATTGCTAAAACTTTTTAATTATGATATCATAATTCAGAAAAGTTCACAAAATCCGTGGCAGGAGATTATTTTAAATGGCAAATTCATAGCCCGTATAACAGAGGGATGTAATGCTGTTAGCGTAATGATACTTTTTGTGTCGTTTGTAGCTGCTTTTTCGAGAAGCTTAAAAAAAACAGTATTGTTTATACTTTTTGGACTTGTGTCTCTATATATATTAAATGTTCTAAGAATTGCGATTTTGATTGTCCTCGTATATAACTTTCCTCATTATACCCGATTTTTACATGGTACTTTCTTTCCATTGGTGATTTACGGTTATGTTTTTATTTTATGGGTTTTCTGGATTAATAGATTTTCAAAATATGCTAAATAATTTAAAAGAGAATAAATTTAAAATCTTTATAGCAATTGTTGTGATAATAGGTTTTGCTTTGATTAGGACATTTGAAAGAAATTTGTTTTATGATCCTTTTCTGAGATACTTTGAATCTGATTTCCATTCGAGTCCTTATCCTGAAGTGGAAACTTTAAAACTTTTCGGGTCGCTTTTTCTTCGTTATTTTCTAAACTCTGCTTTGTCACTTTTACTGATTTATGTCTTATTTCAAGATCGTGATATTTTTAAGTTTAGCTCATTTGTTTATGCCTCCTTTTTGTTTGTGCTATTGAGTTTATTTTATATAATACTTAATTTTTTTCCAGATGGCAGTTGGCTTCTTTTTTATGTGAGAAGATTTATAGTTCAGCCAATTTTGGTGTTATTGTTTATTCCTGGATTTTACTATCAGCTCCAGAAATCTAAAAAATAACAATTCATTTAGTTTTTTATCAACAGTTTTTGAATAGCTTTGCAGTATGAATTTGAAAAAGTGTACAGGTCTGTTTTTGGCGTTCCTTTTATTGGTTTCCAATATTGGGTTTGCTTTTGATGTGCACTATTGTGGAGGAGAAATTGCTTCTGTTTCATTAAAAACTACCGCAGAACCTGTTGTTGAAAAGAAATGCTGCGGGTCTAAAGAGAAAAAGAACTCTTGTTGTAAAGACAAAGTTGTTCATTTCGAAAAGAAATCAGATGATGCGACAATCAAATTCTTCTTTTTTCAATTTGCTTTCCCAGCAGTTATACAAGATTATAAGCCTCTTGTCTTTTTAGAAATTCCAAATTTTAAAAAGAAAGAAGTTCTTTCGTATTATGCTGATGCGAATGCGCCCCCCTTATTTAAATTATACCATCAGTATATTTTCTATTCCTGATTTTAATGTTAAGATGCACTACAAGTCTTGATTAAGACTTCGTATTTACATTTTAATTGCTTTTGCTTTGCGCAGAATGCAATAATGTAATTCTATTTCAACATTAAAATCATTTTTTATGCAAAAAAATATAATGCTTTTTGTAGCGTTTTTGCTTTCTGTATCTGTGTTTTCGCAAGAAGATTTAGAAGAGGTAAAAATCACTAAAAAGCAAAAAGGAATTAAAAAATCCTATACGTTAACAGCCAATACTTCTGTAATTACTAGTAAAGAACTGCTTAAAGCGGCTTGTTGTAATTTGGCAGAAAGCTTTGAAACCAATCCATCAATCGATGTCAATTTTTCTGACGCTTTAACAGGAACTAAGCAAATTAAAATGCTTGGATTGACGAGTCCTTACTTAATGATTACAGAAGAGAATATTCCTTCTGTTCGAGGAGCTTCTCAAGCTTACGGATTGTCATTTACTCCCGGAACTTGGATCGAAAGTGTTCAGATTACCAAAGGAGCGGGAAGTGTTATAAATGGATACGAAAGTATTTCAGGTCAAATCAATACGGAGCTTTTAAAACCTTTAAACGATATTCCGTTTTTCTTGAATGCTTATGGTTCAACCGATTCTCGTTTTGAATTGAATACTCATTTCAATAAAAAATTATCAGATAAATGGGCAACAAGTTTGTTTGTTCATGGAAATGCGCGTGTAGCCAAAAACGACATGAACAATGATGGTTTTTTAGATAATCCGTTAGGAAAACAAATCAATGTTTTAAACCGTTACCAATATTACGATCCAGAAAGCGGATTGGTTAGTTTTATCAATTTCAGATATATGAATGATAAAAAACAAACAGGAGAAGTTGATTTTGATAAAGATCGCGATCGAGGCACAACTAACCACTGGGGGTCTGAAATTAATACAGAACGTTTTGATGTTTCAACAAAAATCGGATATGTGTTTAAAGATATGCCTTATCAAAGTATTGGTTTTCAAAATGCTTTTAATAGTCATAAACAAGATTCTTATTATGGTTTAAATCAATACGATATCAAACAAAATAGTTTTTATTCTAATTTGATTTTCAATTCGATTATTAATAACACCATGCACAAGTTTACTACTGGTCTGAATTTTACTTACGATCAATATCAGGAGTTTGTCAATTTAACAGATGTGGGTAGAATTGATAATTCGGTTGGAGCTTTCTTTGAGTACACTTACGATAATACAGACAATTTTAGTTTGATTTTAGGAGGAAGAGTAGATAATCATAACCGATTAGGATTTTTTGTTACACCAAGATTACACATGAGATATAATCCTTGGAAAAATGGAGTAGTTCGTTTTTCTGCGGGAAGAGGGAAACGTTCTGCCAATATTTTTGCCGAGAATCAGCAGCTTTTTGCCAGTTCAAGAACATTTTCGATTTTAGATTCTAGTGGAAAAGTATACGGTTTAAATCCAGAGATTGCTTGGAATTATGGCGTGAGTTTCTCACAGAAATTCCGTCTTTTCAATAAAAATGCCGATGCAGGTTTTGATTTTTACCGCACCGATTTCCAAAATCAAGCAGTTGTAGATGTAATGCAAAGCCCGCAACAAGTTTTGTTTTATGATTTGAAAGGAAGTTCTTTTGCAAACAGCCTTCAAGTAGAGTTTAATTATGAATTGATTCATAATTTAAATTTGAGAACAGCTTACAAATATTACGATATCCAAACTGACTATTTAAGAGGGACATTCCAGCGTCCGCTTCAGGCTAAACATCGTTTCTTAGGAAATTTAGAATACGAAACAACGATGAATAATGATAAACAATGGAGGTTTGACTTTACGTATAATTGGTCAGGAAAACAGCAATTGCCTTATACGGCAACAAATCCTGCAGAAGATCAATTTCCTGATTTTTCACCAGCTTATGGCGTGATGAATGCTCAGGTAACTCGTGTTTTTTCATCGGTTTTTGAGGTGTATGTAGGAGGGGAGAATATTGGAAATTATAAGCAGCAAAAAGCAATTTTAGGAGCAAACGATCCTTTTGGACCTAATTTTGATGCATCGATAGCATACGCTCCAATTTTTGGACAGATGTATTATGCCGGATTAAGGTTTAAAATTAAATAACAATATCAATAACAATATCAAAAATCAATTTCAATAACAATAAAAATAAATACAATGAATAAGATAGTTTTAATCGCAATGATGGTTTTTTTAGGTTTTTCGGCTCAGGCTCAGACGAAGAAAAATAAGAACTTAAAATATACAACAGAAGTAAATGGTAACTGCGAACAATGCAAGAAACGAATTGAAAAAGCGGCTTATGGAGTTCCAGGTGTGAAAACTGCAAGTTGGGATGTAAGTTCTCATCAGCTTTCGGTTATTTTAAACGAAGAAAAATGTTCCCCTTCAGATTTAAACAAAGCGATTGCAAAGGCAGGTCATGATACTAAGGAAGTTAAGGCGACATCTGCAGATTATGATAACTTACATAGCTGTTGCAAGTATGTAAGAGAATAATGTAAAGGAAAGCCCAGACGATTAGTTTGGGCTTTTTTTAATAGTTAATTTATGTTTAAAATACCGTATTTTATTGTGGTTAAGCTAAATTATTGTTACTTTCACGAACTTATAAGATAACCAATTCCCCTTTTATGAATAATTTTGAATGGACCCAGTTACTAAACCCTGAATTTTATATTACTTTAAGCGTTGGAGGTTTTCAGATTGGGTTGTTTATTGTTCTGTTTATCGTTTTTGCCGAAACAGGACTTTTTGCAGGTTTTTTTCTGCCTGGAGATAGTTTGCTTTTTTTGGCAGGTATTTACAGCCGTGATCTAGTTGAGAATGTTGCCTCTATTCCAAATGATTTTATAAATGTCTTTCTGCTTGCTACTTCAGTTGCTATAATGGGAGTTTTAGGTAATATGACTGGTTATTGGTTTGGCGCAAAAAGCGGTTATTATTTATTCAAAAAAGAAGATACATTCTGGTTCAAGAAGAAATATCTGTTGCAGTCAAAAGATTTCTTTGAAAAATATGGTGGAAAAGCAATTATTTACGCACGTTTCCTTCCAATTTTCAGAACCTTTGCTCCAATTGTTGCGGGTATTGTATCGATGGATAGAAAGAAGTTTATGTTTTACAATATCTTGAGTTCTTTTCTTTGGTCGTTTATTTTAATTTTTGCAGGACATTATCTATATGGCATTTTCTTGAAGCAAGGCATAGATTTAAAGAAACATATTGAATACATTATTATCATTATAGTTATAATCTCAACGTTCCCGGTTCTAGTTAAACTATTTAAAAAGACACCAAAGGAACAAATATAATCTTAAAGTAAATAAAAAAATCCGAAGCTTAAACTTCGGATTTTTTTTGCTTGTCGGTAAAGTTATTATCGGCGTTTCCATGATATGATATGCGATATAATTAGTTAGCAGATAAAATCGAAGTTAATAGCTTAAGTGTAAAATCAAAAAAAGCTGTAATTAGTTTTTTAAAACATAATTACAGCTTTTGTATTATAATTATTCTACTTGGAATTTGGCATTTAAAAATTGAATATTTTAAACACTTACCACTCATTCACTTTGTTTGCATCCATTTTAAGGAAAATAAACAGCAAAATGGTGAATCCCCAGAGTCCAGAGCCTCCGTATGAAAAGAACGGCAGAGGAACACCAATTGTAGGGAAAATTCCAATTACCATCGCAATATTTACAAAGAAGTGTATAAATAGAATTGCGGCGACGCAATAGCCATAAACCCGGCTAAACTTTGTCTTCTGTCTTTCTGCCAAATAAATTACTCTAAGCAATAAACTAACGAAAAGTAAAATAACGACAAACGAACCTGCAAATCCCCATTCTTCACCCACAGTTGTAAAAATATAATCGGTGTGTTGTTCAGGAACAAATCCTCCTTTGGTTTGAGTTCCTTCTAGGAAGCCTTTTCCAATCCATCCGCCAGATCCAATTGCAATTTCAGACTGATTGGTATTGTATCCAATACCTTTCATATCTACAGTTTTACCAAGTAAAATATTGAAACGGTCTCTGTGGTGTTGTTTAAAAACGTTATCAAATACATAATCTACAGAGAAAACAAATCCTGAGATTAAAACTAATAAGATACCGCTTAAGATAATATTTCGATCTACCGCCCTGCCTTTAAAATGTATGATTGCCAAAACCACAAAAGCCATTGCGATAACAGCGTATGGTTCTAAAACCAAAGTAAGAACAAAGAGGATAATTGTTATAAATGCTGTCCAAACATACCAAGAAGGTAAGCCTTCTCGATATAGAACAAGAATAAATGCACTATAAATTAAAGCACTTCCAGGATCTGGCTGCGGTAAAATAAGTAGTACAGGTAATAGCATAATGGCTAAAGCCTGAATTTGTCTATTGGTTTCTTTTAAGTTGATCTGTGTGTCGCTTAAATATTTGGCCAAAGCCAATGATGTCGCAGCTTTTGCAAACTCAGAAGGCTGCAAAGTAAAACTTCCGATGGCGTACCAGCATCGCTGTCCGGCAATTGTTTTTCCAAAGAGAAACAATCCGGCAAGAGATAATAAAGAAACTCCAAATATGATACTAGCATATTTTTCATAGAATTTACCATCAACAAAGAGCACAACAAATATCAAAGGAATTGTACAGCAAATAAAAATCAGCTGTTTTTGATAAGTGCCATCTGTTGATAATAAGGAAGACGAGTAAATATTAAGCCAACCTAAAGTTACCAGCGCAATGTAGATAAAGACACTTATCCAATCAATATTATTTTTTACACTTTGATTTTTCATTTGAAATAATCTTTCTTAGTTTTTCTTAGTTGTGTCTACTGCTGTTTTTTTAACTTCAGTTTTTGGTGCCGTTGTAACTGGTGCTTTTGGTTTTACAATTTTAGCTTGTAAAACAGAGTCTTTTGGAACAGATTCGATTTTAAGAGCCTCGCTTATTCCTCCTAATTTAGCATATTCCGAAAGTAAGCTTTTGTTTAATACTCTTACTTCTAGGTCTGTTCTTGTAATCTTCTTTCTTAGATATTTTTCAATCATTAAACTCGCTATCGGACCCGCAACTGTTGCTCCAAAACCTCCATTTTCAATCATAACCGCAATAGCAATTTTTGGATTGTCTTTTGGGGCAAAAGCAACAAATATAGAGTGGTCTTTAAGCTGCGTTCTTTTGCCATTTATTTTGGCAAAGTTCTCGGCAGTACCTGTTTTTCCGCAAATATCGATTCCTTCTACTCTTAAGCTGTAAGCGGTACCTTTGTTGTAAACATCAAACAGTCCGCTGATAACTGGTGGGAAATATTTTTGATCAACCGTAGTCACGTGTTTTGTAGTGAACTTTTCGTCGATTTTTTCTCCTTCAATTTTTTTAATGATATGAGGAGTATAATAATAACCCTGATTTGCAACAGTCGCCATCATGTTGGCCAATTGAATAGGTGTCATTAAGACCTCTCCTTGGCCAATTGCATTGGATACAATGGTTGAGCTTCTCCATCCTCCGTTAGGATAAATTCTTTTATAGGTTTTAGAAGTTGGAATATTACCTCGTTTTCCAATTGGTAAATCATATCCCATAAATTGTCCTAAACCGAAACTTTTTACGTGACTGCTCCAAACATCAACAGCTTGGCCAGGATCTTTGTACTTATTGATGGTAAGCATATAGGCTTGTCCAAAATAAGTGTTGCAAGAATTGTAAATTCCGTTATGCAATTGATGTGGACCAAAACCGTGACACTTCATGAATCGGCCTCCACCATAACTAAATCCGTGATGACACATAAAAGTAGTCTGCTCATTTACCACCCCTTCTTGAAGTGCAACTAAACCAGTCAGGATTTTGAATGGAGAGCCTGGAGGATACTCTGCTAAAAGTCCTCTGTCGTATAATGGTTTTGAAATAGAATCGTTATATAAAAGCGTATAATTTTTAGATCTCTGGCGACCTACTAAAATACCTGGATCATAAGAAGGTGCAGTAACCAATGCTAGAATTTCTCCAGATTTAGGTTCAAGCGCGACAATTCCTCCTCGCTTATTAATCATCAATTCTTCACCATATTTTTGAAGTTCAGCATCAATAGTTAAATTGATATCTTCTCCAGCTACGGCGATGGTGTCATATTTTCCTTCTTTATAAGCACCAATTTCTCGGTTGTATTTGTCTTTTTGAATATATTTTACACCTTTTATTCCGCGTAAAATTTCTTCATAACTTTGTTCTACACCTTGTTTTCCAATTAAATCTCCACTATTGTAGTAAGGATTTTTTTCAATCTGTTTTTCGTTAACCTGTGTAATAAAACCAAAAATATTTGCTCCATAATCTACTTCATAATCACGAAGTGATCTTTTCTGGAAATAGAAACCATCATATTTTCTGATTTTTTCCTGAAAAGCAGCAAATTCATTTTTATTTAGCTGAGATAAGAAAACAGAAGGAAGCCTAGGACTATATACTTTTGCCTTTTCAACGCGTTTATGATATTCTTCTTCAGTAATATTTAGAAGAGCGCAAAATTCGGCAATATTTAAATCTTTTTTAATGTCTCTCGGAATAACCATGATGTCATAAGAAGCCTGATTCGCAACAAGAAGTTTTCCGTTACGATCATAAATATAACCTCTTTCAGGATAGTCGTATACTTTTTTTATCGCATTATTTTCCGATTTCAATTTAAAAGAATCATCAATAATTTGCAGGTAAAAAATCCTAATCACTAGCAAAGACGCTGCAATAATAATTATAGTGGGCAGCAAGACTTTTCTCATCGTTTATTGGGCTTAATAAGATAAATTATTATTATTGAGGTGATTATAGTAAAGATAGAACTAAATAAGGTTCGGAGTAAAATGTCCCAGATAAATTTGAATTGAAATGCCTCTAAAACAAATAATACAATATGATGCATTAAAACCGAAACCAGTATAAATGAAAATCGTTCTGGTGTTAAAGATTCGTTTAGTTTAATAGTTTGATATTCATAACTCAGACCAAAAGAAAATTTAAAAATATAGGGTCTATAATACGCTAATATAACGCATGCAGTTGCATGTATACCTCCAGAATTGCAGAACATATCCATTGTAAGTCCAAGTAAAAAACTAGAAATTATTAATCCTGCTTTATTGCTGTTTACAGGGTATAGAATGATATACAAGATATACGGGAAAGGACTTATATATCCTAAGAAATTCATATTGTTGAAAATAACAATCTGAACTGCCAGTAACATAATAAATCGAAAAATATTGACTAACAGAGCGCTATTCATTTTTTTCTTTGTTTTTGTTTTCTAAGTTAATAAGTTCTTCTCTGTCTTTACTTTTGATGACGTATACATGACCCAAGTTTGTCATATCGTTAAATAGTTTAACTTTTATAACATAAAAACTTGTGTTTTCTTTTTTGTATATAACGTCTACAGTTCCGATATTAATTCCTTCAGGGAAAATTACAGATTGTCCTCCGGTAACAATGGTGTCACCTTTTCTAATTGATGCTAATCTTGGCACATCTTCTAGCTGAACAAATCCTGTGCTTTTACCATCCCAAGTTAAAGAACCAAAGTGGTTAGATTTTTTGATTTTAGCATTAATATGCGACTTCATGTTCAAAATGCTCACTACTGTAGAATAGTTAGCAGAAGTATTGTCTACTACTCCAATAATACCTAAACTGTTTATAACTCCCATATCTGGCTTAACTCCTTCTTTGCTTCCAGAGTTTAAAGTGATATAGTTTTCGTGTGTGTTATATGTATTATGAATTACTTTTGATACCACGATATCTGCAGGTTTTACACCTTTAATGCTATCTGGCAATGGTGCTTTGGTAGTGTCTTCTTTATTGAACAAAAGACTTTTTAACCTTGCATTCTCTAATACAAGTTCATCATTTTCGGCTCTTAAATTCAAATATTCGTTTACACGATTAATTCTTTCATAAACACCTCCGCTTAAAAAATTAGCTGAACTGATTACTCTGCTTCTGTGGTAAGAATGCGATTGAATTGTGAGCGTCAACGAAATACCTAAAAGCAGCAAAAACAGCAATCGATTACTGTTTCTTATAATGAAATTAAATATTTGCTGCATTTCTTGTCTGGTTATTTTGTTTCAGGATATGCTTAAAGGTTTCAGTTTTTACAAGGGTCAAATATTAAAAATCTGACCCTTATAAAAGTAAATTGATTGTTATTTTGAATCTTATTTGATTAAGATACTTTTAAATTTAGCGATGTTTTTAAGAGCCATTCCTGTTCCTCGTACAACTGCTCTTAAAGGATCTTCGGCAATATAAACCGGTAAGTCTGTTTTTTGAGAAATACGTTTGTCAAGACCTCTTAGCATCGATCCACCACCAGCTAAATAGATACCAGTGTTGTAGATATCTGCTGCTAATTCTGGCGGAGTCTGAGATAATGTTTCCATTACCGCATCTTCAATACGCTGAATAGATTTGTCTAATGCTTTTGCAATTTCACGGTAAGAAACATCTACTTGTTTTGGTTTACCAGTAAGCAAATCTCTACCTTGAACTGACATATCTTCTGGCGGACCATCTAAATCTTCAATAGCCGCTCCGATTTGAATTTTAATTTTTTCTGCAGTACTTTCTCCCACAAAAAGGTTATGCTGTGTACGCATGTAGTAAACGATGTCGTTTGTGAAAACGTCACCTGCAATTTTTACAGATTTGTCACATACAATTCCACCTAAAGCGATAACAGCAATTTCTGTTGTACCACCTCCGATATCTACAATCATGTTACCTTTTGGCTGCATAATGTCTATACCAATACCAATTGCCGCTGCCATTGGCTCATGAATCAAGTAAACTTCTTTTCCGTTTACTCTCTCACAAGATTCCTTCACCGCTCTCATCTCCACTTCAGTAATACCAGAAGGAATACATACAACCATACGTAAAGCTGGAGTAAACATTCTTTTTTTCAATGCAGGAATACTTTTAATGAACATATTGATCATTTTTTCCGAAGCATCAAAATCAGCGATTACACCATCTTTCAAAGGCCTTATAGTTTTGATGTTTTCATGTGTTTTACCTTGCATCATATTGGCTTCCTTACCAACAGCAATGATTTTGCCTGATACTCTATCACGTGCAACGATAGATGGACTATCAATGACAACTTTATCATTATGAATGATTAAAGTGTTTGCGGTTCCAAGGTCTATCGCAATATCCTCGGTCATGAAATCAAAAAATCCCATAAGTTTTTTAGGGGTTTAAAATGTTATAAATTATTTATCGAACAAAGTTAAACAAATTAATGTTTAAAATGACGAGTTCCTGTAAATACCATTGCAAGATTATTTTCATTGCAATAATTTATACTTAATTCGTCTTTAATTGAACCTCCTGGCTGAATTACAGCAGTTATTCCTGCTTTTTTGGCTAATTCTACACAATCCGGAAATGGGAAAAATGCATCACTTGCCATCGAAGCTCCATTTAAATCAAATCCAAAAGCTTTTGCTTTGTCAACAGCTTGAATTAAAGCGTCAACTCTTGAAGTCTGACCTGTACCTGATGAAATCAATGTTCCGTTCTTAGCAAATACAATAGTGTTTGATTTTGTATTCTTGCAGATTTTAGAAGCAAAGATCAAATCTTCGATCTCTTGAGCAGTAGGTTCTGTAATTGTAACGGTTTTTAAATGCTCTTTATTATCCGTAATATTATTTCTGTCCTGAATTAACAAACCATTAAGACAAGTTCTTACTTGACGAGAAGGTAATTCCACTTCATTTTGAACTAAAATAATTCTGTTTTTCTTCTCTTGTAAAACTGTAACTGCCTCATCATCATATGCAGGAGCGATTACAACCTCGCAGAATAATTTGTTGATTTCTTGTGCAGTTTCTAAATCAATTTTTGTGTTAGAAATTAACACTCCTCCAAAAGCAGAAGTAGGATCACAAGCTAAAGCGGCTAAATAAGCTTCGCTGATTGTTTTTCTTGAAGCCAATCCGCAAGCATTGTTATGTTTTAAAATGGCGAACGTTGGTCCGTCAGTTTTAAATTCAGCAATTAAATTTACTGCAGCATCAACATCAAGTAAATTATTGTAAGATAATTCTTTTCCGTGAAGTTTGTTGAACATTGCATCAAAATCTCCAAAGAAGAATCCTTTTTGGTGAGGGTTTTCACCGTATCTTAAAACTTGACCATTTGCAATGCTTTCTTTGTAAATAGTCTCGTCTGTATTGAAATAATTAAAAATAGCTCCATCGTAGTGAGAGGAAACGTGGAATGCTTTAGTAGCCAACAATCTTCTGTTTTCCAAAGTTGTTGCTCCATCTTGCTCCGTAATCAAATCCAAAAGTAAGCTGTACTCGTTAACAGAA
The DNA here is from genome assembly GCF_023656565.1 of Flavobacterium tyrosinilyticum. Classification (GTDB taxonomy): domain Bacteria; phylum Bacteroidota; class Bacteroidia; order Flavobacteriales; family Flavobacteriaceae; genus Flavobacterium; species Flavobacterium tyrosinilyticum. Next base: position 675,362 of record NZ_JAMOKG010000001.1, on the reverse strand, counting down.
GCAACAATTACAGTATCTTTGAAATTTTTTGCACCAGCACGAATTAATGAAATACCACCAATATCAATTTTCTCAATAATATCTTGTTCGCTAGCTCCAGAAGCAACTGTTTTTTCAAAAGGATATAAATCAACAATTACTAAATCGATTTGAGGAATATCAAATTCCTTCATTTGCTGAACGTCGCTTTCATTATCTTGACGATTCAAGATTCCGCCAAAAATCTTTGGGTGTAAAGTTTTTACTCTTCCGCCAAGAATTTCAGGGAAAGAAGTGATATCCTCAACAGGAACGACTGGAATACCAAGGTTTTTGATGAAATCTTCAGTTCCTCCAGTTGAATAAAGTGTTACATTTTGTTCGTGTAATTTTCTAACAATTGGTTCTAATCCATCTTTAGAAAAAACAGAAATTAATGCCGATTGTATTTTTTTTGTTGTGCTCATTGTGTAGTTATGATTTTGAGACTGCAAAAGTAGTTTTTTTATATATTATATTAAAGAAAATTAGTGTAACAAAATGCTAAAAAAATCTACTGATGAGTAAGTTAACTTTTATTAGGTTTTTGAATTTAAATTATTGAATTTTACTTTATTGAAATATACAAAAATATGATCGTTTATCTAAGATTATTAAAAGAAAGTCTAAGCTTTGCCATCAATGCTTTGCGAAATAATAAATTACGCACATTATTGTCGCTTTTAGGTGTAACGATCGGTATTTTTTCAATCATTGCCGTTTTGGCCGCTGTTGACTCTTTAGATAAAAAAATCTCTAAAGATCTGAGTAGCTTAGATAAAAATACAATTTATTTAATGAAATACTGCTTTGGGCCGTCTGAAATTCCGCAATGGAAGAGAGAACAGTTTCCAAATGTAAAATATGACGAATATATTGGTTTAAAAAATTCAATGAATAATACCGATCAAGTAGCATATCAGCTTTTTGTAAATAGGGAAAGTTTAAAATATGATTCTAAAACAGTCAGCGATGTAAATATTATTCCGGCATCAAACGAAATGGTCGATATTGACGGATTGAGTTTTGACAAAGGAAGATTTTATAACGAATCTGAATCTAATTCAGGAACTCCCGTTATTGTTCTTGGATATGATATAGCCGAAGGACTTTTTGGTTCCAGTGATCCAATTGGGAAAAATATTCGCTTATATGGACAGCGATTTACTGTAATTGGCGTAATGGCAAAACAAGGAGCCGGTTTTTTTGGAGACAGCAATGATACTTCGGTTTATCTTCCAGCTAATTTTTTGAGAAGAATGTATGGAGACAGTGATTCGATGACTCCAGTTATAGTTTTAAAGCCAGAAAAAGGCGTAGATATGGAGGCATATAAAGCAGAAATTGCCCAAAAGCTTCGAGCAATCCGTGGGATGAAAGCAGGAGAAATGGATAATTTCTTTATTAATGTACTTTCTGGATTTACCGATTTCATTGACGGAATTTTAGGTCAGATGAATTTTGTGGGGTGGATCATTAGTGGGTTTTCTCTTTTAGTTGGCGGGTTCGGAATTGCGAATATTATGTTTGTTTCGGTTAAAGAAAGAACCAATCTAATCGGGATTCAGAAATCATTGGGAGCGAAGAATAAATTTATCTTATTTCAATTTTTGTTTGAAGCCGTTATTCTTTCTGTTATTGGCGGAATTATAGGTCTGCTGATGGTTTGGGGAATTGCTGTAATCTTAACAAAAGCCCTTGATTTTGAATTTGTTTTGAGTTTAGGAAACATTCTTTTAGGAACTAGTTTAGCGGCTCTTATTGGTTTGATTTCTGGAATTCTTCCTGCTATTTCGGCGGCAAATTTAGATCCTGTAGAAGCCATTCGAACAGGAATGTAAAATATTGTTTTTATGTTATTTAATTGTAAATTTTGTTGAGTGGGAATAAATAGATACATTTGATAGGCAACAAATTAAAACACAAGATAAATGAGCTTTAATCTTAAATCTGTTGATACTGTTGAGTCGATTTCTAGGGAAGATTTTAAAAAGAATTACCTAGATAAAAGAAAACCTTTAATCATAAAGGGGCTTACAAAAGATTGGCCAGCAAGAGAAAAATGGTCAACAGAGTATTTCAAGCAGATTGCTGGAGATATAGAGGTTAAACTTGTAGATAATTCAAAGGCAGATCCAAAAAAAGTAATCAATGCTTCGATTGCGAGTATGAAATTTGGAGAATATTTGGATTTGATCAAACGCGAACCCACACAATTGCGTATTTTTTTCTTTAATCTTTTCAAACATAGACCAGAATTAATTGACGATGTAAAAGTTCCTAAAGAATTAATGGGAGGTTTTATAGAAAGTATGCCTGCGATGTTTTTTGGCGGTTCTAAGGCGATTACTTTTCTACATTATGATATCGATTTACCGCATCTTTTTCACACTCATTTCGGTGGAAGGAAGCATATTATCTTATTTGATAACAAATGGAAGAAAAGATTGTATTGTCTTCCAAATACGACTTATGCATTAGAAGATTATGATGTTGCTAATCCCGATTTTGAAAAATTCCCAGCTCTAAAAGGAGTAGAAGGTTATGAAGTTTTTTTAGAACATGGTGATACGTTATTCATGCCAACAGGAATGTGGCATTGGATGCGTTACATAGACGGTTCTTTTTCTCTAACACTTCGCGCATGGGATCAATCTGTTTCTCGTAAAATAGCCAGTGTTTGGAGCTTGTTTATGCATGGAGCCGTAGATAGCGGTATAAAAGTGATATTTAGAGAACGTTATGCTGTTTGGCGCGAAAAGCGAGCGTTTGTAATTGCTGAAAAACAATTAAAAAAGGATTTGAAAAAAGCGGGATGATCCAAGTGTTTTATCTAGGAAATAAAATATAAAAAAAATCCCATCTGCAGAAGCGAATGGGATTTATATGTTCTAGTAGTTTTAAAACTATCTAATATCATTATTTTGAATCAAATCGATATATAAGTTGATCTTATCTTTCAATTCTTTTCTAGGCGTGATAAAGTCTAAGAAACCGTGCTCTAATAAGAACTCAGCAGTTTGGAAACCTTCTGGTAAATCTTTTCCTGTAGTGTCACGTACAACACGCGGACCTGCAAAACCAATCAATGCGCCTGGCTCAGAGATGTTGATATCTCCTAACATAGCGTATGATGCTGTTGTTCCTCCAGTTGTTGGATCTGTACAAAGAGAAATATAAGGTAATTTAGCTTCAGCTAATTGAGCTAGTTTTACAGAAGTTTTTGCTAATTGCATTAAAGAATAAGCAGCTTCCATCATACGAGCTCCACCAGATTTAGAAATCATTACAAAAGGAAGTTTGTTTTTAATAGCGTGATCAATACCTCTTGCGATTTTTTCACCTACTACAGCCCCCATAGATCCACCGATGAATGCAAAATCCATACAACAGATTACAAGTTCTCTTCCTTTAGATTTTCCTACTCCCGTACGAACAGCGTCTTTTAAGTGAGTTTTTTCCATTACATCTTTCAAACGCTCTGCATATTTTTTTGTATCCACAAAATGCAAAGGATCTTTAGAAGTCATGTTTTTGTCTAACTCAACAAATTCGTTGTTGTCGAATAAAATTTCAAAATAGGTTGCGCTTCCAATTCGAACATGAAAATCATCTTCAGGGCTCACGAATAAATTTCTCGCTAATTCGTCAGCATCAATAATTTTTCCAGTAGGAGATTTGTACCACAATCCTTTCGGAACGTCCATCTTATCTTCTGTCGCGGTCGTAATCCCTTTTTCTTGTCTTTTAAACCAAGCCATTTTTTTAATTTTAGAATGTAGATTTTAGATTTTAGATTTTTAATCTGATTCAGAAATTAGATTTCAGGCTTTTAGAAGTCTGAAATCTAAAATCAGAAATCTAAAATTTAAAGCGTGTTTACGTTATTTAAATCTGCAAAAGCTTGTTCCAATCTTGCGTTGAAAGTTACTTCGCTTTCACGAACCCATCTTCTTGGATCGTAATATTTTTTGTTTGGAGCATCAGCACCTTCTGGGTTACCAATTTGTGATTTCAAATAGTCAAGGTTTTTAACCATATAATCACGGATTCCTTCAGTGTATGCAAACTGTAAATCTGTATCGATGTTCATTTTGATAACTCCGTAGCTAATTCCTTCTCTGATTTCTTCAAGTGTAGAACCTGAACCTCCGTGGAATACGAAATCAACTGGATTGTGTCCTGTGTTGAATTTGTTTTGTACGAAATCTTGAGAATTTTTTAAGATTTTTGGAGTTAATTTTACGTTTCCTGGTTTGTAAACACCGTGAACGTTTCCGAAAGCAGCGGCAATTGTAAATTTAGGGCTTACTTTAGATAATTCTTCGTAAGCGTAAGCTACTTCTTCTGGTTGAGTATATAGTTTTGAGCTGTCAACATCAGAGTTATCAACACCATCTTCTTCACCACCTGTAATACCAAGTTCGATTTCTAATGTCATACCCATTTTGCTCATTCTAGCTAAATATTCTTTACAGATCTCGATGTTTTCTTCGATTGGCTCCTCAGACAAATCGATCATGTGAGAACTGAATAATGGTTTTCCTGTTTCTGCAAAGTGTTTTTCAGAAGCATCTAATAAACCATCAATCCAAGGTAAAAGTTTTTTTGCACAGTGGTCAGTGTGTAAGATTACAGTTGCACCGTAAGCTTCTGCCAAAGTATGAATATGTTTTGCTCCCGCGATTCCTCCTGCGATTGCTGCTTTTTCACCTGCATTTGATAATCCTTTTCCAGCGTTGAATTGTGCTCCTCCGTTAGAAAATTGAATGATAACTGGCGCGTTTAGTTTTGCTGCAGTTTCAAGAACTCCGTTAATTGTGCTTGATCCAGTAACGTTTACTGCTGGAAGAGCAAAACCCTTCTCTTTAGCATAATTAAAGATCTCTTGTACTTGATCTCCTGTAGCTACTCCTGGTTTAATGTTATGTGCCATTGTAATTTTTTTTATAGTTGTTTTTAGTTTTTAGGTTGCAAAAATAAGAATTAATTAGCATTAGAACGGATAATTTATACCAAAATTTAAAACCGAGTGCCCAAAATTGTATTCTTTAAACCATCTATCTCCTTTGTCATGCGAGGGATTATAGGTCTTAAACCCTAAATCTAAACGAATAACAAAAAAGCTCAAATCGTATCTTAAACCAAATCCTGTACCCAAAGCAATTTCTTCTAAATCGTTTAAGTTGTCAAATTTTGCTTTAGGATCTACGACATTATCGAGCACATTCCAGATATTTCCGGCGTCTGCAAAGAGAGCTCCTTTCACATCTCCAAAAATTTTGAAGCGATATTCGATACTTGCCGCAATTTTCATATTTGCTTCATTAAAGTCATTTACAGCATTTGTACTTCCCGGTCCTAAAGCATAAGGTTGCCAAGCACGGTTGTCATTTGAACCTCCTGCATAATAACTTCGTGAAAACGGAATGTAATTTGAATTTCCAAACGGAACTGCAATTCCGAAGAAGCTTCTAACAGCCAAAACTTTTTCTTTTCCAAAGTCCCAGTGTTTGATGTAATCAAATTCAGTTTTAACATATTCTGAGTATTCTAGATTGAAAATCTCATAATTACCTCTTGAATTTTTTTGAAGGTTTCCAATTTCAGAGACTAAAGACAATAAAGTTCCCGCTGATTCTATTTTTGTTCTAAATTGATAGAAGTTGTTATCTGCTAAATCTTTTTTAGTTGTTTTAGTAAAAGAGAAACTTGTTGCCAGAATGAAATCATTTTCAGTTAAACGAACTCTTCTTTCTTCAATACTTTCAACTTCTTGGTATTGAGAGTCTGAAGGTGTTAGAGTAGTTTGGCCTGTTAATACGTCATTCGTAAATCCTGTAGTTCCTTTAGGTATGGTCAGATCTTTTCTTGCTTGTTCTTCTGTTGTTTCTCCCCAGTTGCCAGGGTTAACATTGTAGTCTTTTCCAATTCCATTCAAATCATCATAAGAAGAAGTGTAAACTCTAAAATAGTTGTCTGGATTTAAGTTGCGGACAAACTGTGCATTCAATAATTCCAGTTTCGCAGTATTATGGCGTTTTGGACTCCAGTTATACGAGATACCTCCTGTGAAGTTTTCTTTATCAAGACCAATATTTCTCTGTTTTGAAAAACCAGAAGATATTGAGGTATATGGAATCATGCTTTTCGGAATGATTTTTTCGGTTCCAAAGGGCAGTAAAATTCTCGGAAAATTCAATTTCATATCTAGACCATATTCCGAAACGTTAAAGAAGTTGTTGTTCGGATTGGCCATGTCTCTAGATGAACCAACATTCAAACGAGCTGAAATTTCAAGAGTTTCTGCTCGATTAAATACATTTCGAATCGTTTCAGAAATGCTGGCTCCAATTCCGAAATCCTGAATATTAGAGTGCGTTACGTCAAGAGTAGCTCCAAAACTGTATTTTTTTCTTGGAGTCAAATAAACATTAGCGATGAGAGATTGAGCTGTAGAATCTCTCTTATCTACTTCGTATTGAATAGAAGGATAGTTAAAAATCCTCAAATTGTTTAAAGAGCGAGAAGAAAGGGTGGTTCTAAAATCGGCAAAAGTGCTTCCTTTAGTAATGAAAATCGCGTCGGTAATAGCACGCGGTCTGTATTTTAATCCTTTGTAACTGTATAGATTAAAATTGTTGTATGTTACGCTATCTGTTGGTTTTTTCTTAGCATTAGTGGCAGAATAATCAGTGTAAATATTTACATCACTAATTTTGTATAGTTTAAAAGGCTCTGTACGGCTCGAATCTTTTTCCTGAATAGTATTGTTGTTAATAATTAAACTCACATCGGCTTTTGCTTTTTTGCCAATGGTATCAATGTCAAAAGTTACATAAGTAGGCTGAAAATAATAAGCTCCGTGATTTCTAAAGTAGGTTGTAATACGGTTTTTCTCTTCTTCAAAATCGGTAGTTTTATATTGATTTCCAGATTTTAATAAAGAAGGTTCATTGTTGGTTCTGTATAAAGAGTCTAGTGCAGGAGTCATTATTTTGGTTCTAATAGTGTCCAATTTATAAGCTGGTCCTGTAGTGATGTTATAATTAATTTCGGCTCTTTTTAATCCAATCGTGTCGATTGTATAATCGGTATGAACATTGAAAAAACCATTGTTAAAATAATAGTATTTTAAACGCAATAATGATTTTCTGGTTTTTGAAGTGTCAATTATTACAGGCGGTTCACCAGTGCTTTTTAAAAACTCATGAATTCCTTTGTAATAAAAAGATTGTCCAAGGCGGTCTACTTGTTTTGCAGAGAGTATTTTAGACATACGCTCATATTTTCCAGGATTATTTTTAAATTTTGCCTGATAAGTAGAATCTGGATTTAAATTGGCTAAATTGTATAAATTTAATCGAAGTTTGTAACCTAATAATTTACCATTTGGTTTTTGGTACATTTGGTTAGAAGCTGTTTCGTCATTTGTAGATTTTCCGTTAACTAAAATATTATTTTTTACAAGAAGGTTTTTTCCATCGGGAACTCTTTTTACGGCATTACAAGCGCAAATTAATATTGCAATTAGAAGAAATGCTATTATTTTTGTGGAATTATTTTTCAAGTGTTTTTTAATATTTAATTCAAAAGTACATTATTTTATGGTTAGTAAAAACCAAATAAAGCTTATCTCTAGTTTACATCAAAAAAAGCAGCGTCTTGCTAGTCAATTATTCTTTGCTGAAGGAGTAAAAGTAATTCAAGAATTGCTGCAATCCAATTTTGAATTAGAACATTTATACACCACATTGAATGATTTTGAAACGGTACAAGCTTCAAAACGAACTCTTATTAATGACCAAGAACTGAAAAAAATAAGTGCTTTGTCGACTCCGAATTCTTGTTTGGCAGTTTTTAAAATTCCAGCTCCCAAAAAGACAATCGATTCGGGCTTAATTTTAGCATTAGACGACATTAGAGATCCTGGAAATCTAGGAACTATTTTGCGTTTATGCGATTGGTTTGGTATTAAGCAGATTATTTGTTCTAAAGAAACGGTAGATATTTATAATCCGAAAGTGGTACAAGCTACAATGGGGTCAATTACCAGAGTAAATGTAAGCTATGTTGATTTAAAACTTTTTCTTGCTCAAACTAAACTGCCAGTTTTTGGAACTTTTATGGACGGAGAAAATATTTATCAATCCAAATTACCTCAGGATGGAATCATTATTATGGGTAATGAAGCCAATGGGATTTCAGAAGAAATTGAAAAAATAGTAACCAGTCGCCTAACAATTCCTAGATTTGGAGAGCTTCAAAAAACCGAAAGTTTAAATGTAGCTACTGCAACAGCAATTATTCTTAGTGAATTTAAACGAAATAGTTGATATTTTGTTTTAATGAAAAGTGAAATTTATTAAAATTGCTCTAGATTTCATCGAATCGATATTTCCAGTCCAAGGGCTGTCTGGAGTTTTATCTCTAATAAGTTCATCTGTGATTCCGAACATACCTCTAACAGAAGGAGAAAAAATAAAGTATTCGGTAAAAATGTCAATTCCTAAACCTAACTCGTAAGCAGCTGTCCATTGTTTTACTCTAAATTTTTGCTCAAAGTTATCATCTTGAGACTTCGCATTACTAGATAAATTTAAAGTTGTAGACATACCGCCAACCAAGTACGGACGTATATTTCCTGTGCGCAAGGCAGAAAATTTCAATAATAAAGGAAAGTGAATATAAGTACTATTTACTTCTCTTAAATAGTCGTTTTCTGTAGTTCCTACGCCAGGAAAAAACAAATCACGTTTAGTATAATACAAACCTGGTTCAAAACGAAGATTAATGTATTCCTGAAGTCTTAAATCGGCTACGACACCAACATTAAAACCAGTAGTTTTTTTTACTTGAATATCTTCCTGTACAGGAGTTTTGTAGTCAAATTTAAAGTCAAAACTATTAAAACCTAGATAATAGCCAAAATAGACACGCTGTTTTTGCCAGTTTTCAAGATTAATGATAGGGTCTTTGCTAAACATGTTTTTAGCAAATTGAGAATGTCCTTTTGTCGTTAAGACTAATAAAAATAAGATTACAACTTTTTTCATACTATTTTTTAGATGCAGAATAAATTGTTGCGACACCAAAAGTTTGGGGCATTGCCACAACATCTATAAACCCAGTTTTTCTCAAAATATTGTTTAAGGCTTCGCCATAAGGAAAAGCGGCAGCAGATTCAGACAAGTAGCCATAGGCATCATTATCTTTAGAGAATAATTTACCAATTAATGGAAGTATATTTTTGCTGTAAAAATTATAGCCTTGTTTATAAGGAAATTTATCTGGAACAGAAGTTTCTAATATTACAAATACCCCATTTGGTTTTAAGACTCTTAAGATTTCTGCAAAACCTTTTTCTAGGTTTTCAAAATTTCTCACACCGAAGCCAACCGTAATAGCGTCAAAGTAATTGTCCTCAAAAGGCATATTTTCAGAATCGCCTAAAACTAGTTCAATAATATTGGATAGATTTTTTTCTTCAACTTTCTTTTTACCAACTTCCAGCATTCCAGCAGAGATATCTAGGCCAATAATTTTTTCAGCATTAGTCTTTGCCATTAAAATGGCTAAGTCACCAGTACCTGTTGCGATATCCAGAATAACTTTTGGTTTTTTGTCTGAAACAATTTTTAATACTTTTTTGCGCCATTTGACGTCAATTCCAAATGAAATTACACGATTCAAATTATCGTAATTCCCAGAAATGGTGTCAAACATTTGGGTTACTTGCTCTTTTTTACCTAAGGTAGAGTCTTTATACGGAGTTACTTTTTCAGACATTTTTTTTATTTAGGCAAATATAAACAATCTAGTTTAACTGTAATTGAGTTTTTTAATTTGTCAAATAAATGTTTTGGAGTGTTTATTTTAAAACAGAATAAAATGGTATTTCTGCTATCCCTAAATCTAGGTATTTTGTCAAAATCCCTAAATCACGGTATTGTCTAATAGGCCTATTATGGCCAACTTTGTCAAAGTAAAAATGATTAAAGTTAATGATTGATAATGTCGCTATGACTTAAACAAATGGTTGCTTTTTTTGCGCTGGTAATTTCATTTGTTCATGAAAGAGTTTTGTAAGTATTGTTCTTTGGGGGGATATACTATATTAAGTGCAAAGTACGTTCTTAGGATTAAATTTGTTTTTGGAAATTTTAATTTTCTGCCTTTAATATCTTAGTGGTATTTGTTATTAAAGGCTTTTTGAGATTTAGGTCTCAAACAACATTAAATGTTATTCAGTTTTACAAATGTTTCTCAACATTTGTGATTTTTTTAAACAAAAATTTTTTCTTGAGCGAGTTAAGCTTCATGTCAATTATTTAAAAACATCCTCCGTAAAAAGAGGATGTTTTTTATTTATTTTCTAATGTAAGTTTCATAAGTGTAATCATAAAGATGTTTTTCATCTTTGTAATTTTCTTCAGATTCGACCAAAGTCCACTCACTTTTATTGATTTTAGGAAAAAAGGCATCTGCTTCAAAAGAATGATGAACCTTAGTTAATTCAATAATGTCGGTAAACGGAAGGGCTAAATTGTAAATTTCTCCACCACCTATAACATAGCTATCATCATTTTCAGGACATATTGCAATGGCTTTTTCAATACTATCTACTACGATGCATCCTTCTGGTTTGTAATTTTCTTGGCGAGAAATTACAACATGAACGCGATCAGGTAATGGTTTTGGGAAACTTTCAAAAGTTTTTCTTCCCATAATAATATGATGACCTGTAGTTAGTGATTTAAACCTTTTAAAGTCATTTGGCAAATGCCATACTAATTCGTTATTTTTTCCAAGCGCATTATTTTCGGCTGCAGCCGCTATCATTATAATCATGGTATGCCTAACTAAATTTTACTTTCATTTTCTTCGTTAATAGAAGATTCGAGCTGACTGATTCGTTTTTGCTGTAAAGCAACTAATCGATCAATTTGTTCTCTTTCCCATTTTTTATTCATAAAACGGTCAGTTATGTACACTTTTATAAAATGCAGAATAAAAAGGAAAAGCCAGATTGTAATTCCCCAAATACACCAGTTTTGGGTTGTACCCTCGCCAAAACCAAAAAATTTGTTCGCAATAAATAGAAATAAACTTCCTAGAAGGAAAAGAACAAAATGAAAATATAAGATTTTTTTTTGTCTTAACCGGCGTCTAGCGTATTCGTATTGTTCGTGTACTTCTTTTTCCATAAGATAAAAATGAGATTATAAAGTTAAAATTTATTTTCGAAAGTCCATATTTTGGATTAGGAATATTTGTTTTTAAAAATTATAAGAATTTGAAAAACAAAATTTTAACCACTTTAAATTACAGATATAGCGAAAATAATATGCAGTTTTTGGCATTATCATAAATCGGTTCTGAGGTTAGTTAGTGTTTCGTTGAATTTAAGTAATTTTAGATGTATAAATCTAAAAACGAAATAGTTATGTCTTTGAAAAAACAATTTATCAAAACGAAGCCGGTTGTTAAAGTTACATTTTCAATAGATGCCAAAGATGCTGATTCGGCAGCGGTGGTTGGAGATTTTAATAACTGGAATGCCTCAGAAGGAACTTTAAGCAAGTTAAAAAACGGAACGTTTAAAGCAACTTACGATTTGGTGAAAGATGCGATTTACGAATTTAAGTACGTAATCGACGGAAATTATGTTAATGATCCTGAAGCCGATTTTTACAAATGGAACGATTATGCCGGAAGTGAAAATGGAGTTTTAGTTGTATAAAAAAATCCGCTTAAATTTTTAAGCGGATTTTTTTATAATTATACAGCAACACTTCCTTTTATGGCAGGATGCGGATCGTAATCTACAAGTGTAAAATCATTATAATCAAAATCAAAAATGTTTTTAATCTCTGGATTTAAAATCATTTTTGGTAATGGTTTTGGTTCTCTAGAAAGTTGTAATTCCAATTGCTCAAAGTGATTGTTATAAATGTGTGCGTCACCAAAAGTATGAATAAATTCGCCTGCTTCTAAATCGCATACTTGTGCAATCATCATGGTTAGCAATGCATAAGAAGCAATGTTAAAAGGAACTCCTAAAAAGATATCGGCACTTCTCTGATACAATTGGCAAGATAATTTTCCTTTTGTTTCGCCTTTTTCAGGATCTGGGCTTGCTACATAAAACTGAAAAAAGGCATGGCATGGAGGTAATGCTGCTTTGTTATTGGCAACATTCTCTTCGAAAGACTTTTTAGTATCTGGCAAAACCGATGGGTTCCAAGCAGAAACCAACATTCTTCTGCTATTCGGATTTGTTTTTAATTCTTTTATTAATTCAGAAATCTGATCTATTTCCTCACTATTCCAATTACGCCATTGATGACCATAAACAGGTCCTAAATCGCCTTTAGAATCTGCCCATTCATCCCAGATTTTGACTCCGTTTTCTTGAAGGTATTTTACGTTTGTATCGCCTTTTAAAAACCAAAGCAATTCGTAAATGATGGATTTTAAATGCAGTTTTTTAGTTGTAACCATTGGGAAACCTTCACTTAAATCAAAACGCATTTGGTAACCGAAAACACTTTTTGTTCCAGTTCCAGTTCGGTCTCCTTTTTGATTGCCGTTTTCTAAAACGTGTTTTACTAAATCTAAGTATTGTTTCATGTTTTGTGTATTCGGTTATTCGTTTAACTGTTTAATCGATTTAACGAATAAACAAATCAACGATTAAACATATATTTATCTTCTAGAGATTTCGTCTCTAATTTTTGCTGCTTTTTCGTAATCTTCTTGAGAAACGGCTTGATCTAAAAGCTCATTTAATTCCTGTAAAGAATGTTTTGCGTAAACATCTCCAGATTGGTTGCTTTCCTCTTCGTGTCCGAAAGTTTCAGGATTTGAAAGAACATCATCTATTTCCTGAGCTCCAGAATCTGTTTCAGCAGTATTTGATTTTAGATAAATACCAGCTTTATCTAAAATGTTTTTATAAGTAAAAATAGGGGCATTAAAACGCAATGCCAAAGCAATAGCATCAGAAGTTCTTGCATCGATAATTTCTTCGATTTTGTCTCTTTCGCAAATTAAGCTAGAGTAGAAAACACCATCAACTAATTTGTGAATGATGACTTGCTTTACTACAATATCAAATCTTTCGGCAAAATTTTTGAATAAATCGTGAGTTAAAGGACGTGGAGGTTTTATTTCTTTTTCTAAAGCAATAGCGATTGACTGGGCTTCAAAAGCGCCAATAACAATGGGTAATTTTCTTTCGCCATCAACTTCATTCAAAATTAAGGCATAAGCGCCATTTTGAGTTTGACTGTATGAAATTCCTTTTATGGATAATTTTACTAGACTCATATATGTTTGTAAAAAAGGTACTTAGCACCTTATTTTAATGCTTTTTTGGTTTGAAAAATAAAGCTGCAATTTTAATCAAAAAATATGGAACAAAAAAGCTGCCTATAAACAAAGATACAACATCTTGTTTTTAGGCAGCAAAAAATTTAAAGAGAATTCTTTGTGTTAAGAATGCTGAGCTTTAAAAGCTTTTAATTTCTCTGTTAATTGTGGTACAATTTCAAAAGCATCTCCAACTACACCATAATCTGCCACTTTAAAGAAAGGTGCTTCAGGGTCGTTGTTGATTACTACTTTTACTTTAGAAGAGTTAATACCAGCAATGTGCTGAATAGCTCCAGAAATACCGATTGCAATATATAAGTTTGTTGCTACAGGTTTTCCTGTTTGTCCAACGTGCTCGCTATGAGGTCTCCACCCTAAATCTGAAACTGGTTTAGAACATGCGGTTGCAGCACCAAGTACGGCAGCTAGATCTTCTACTAATCCCCAGTTTTCTGGTCCTTTTAATCCACGTCCGCCAGAAACTACGATATCAGCGTCAGCGATAGAAACTTTTCCAGAAACTTTTTCTACAGATTCTACTTTTACACCAAAATCATTGTCTCCAATTGTTGGGTTAAAATCTTCTGCTGCAGCTGCTCCTGCGCTTTCAAAAAGTCCGTAAGAATTTTTAGCTAGACCAAGAACTTTTACATCTGTATCGATTTGTGTAATGTTGAAGGCTTTGTTTGAAAAAGCATTTCTTTTTACTTGAAATGGAGAAGTGCTAACTGGCAACCCAACTACATTTGAAGCAAAACCAGCATTTAAAGCTACCGCAACTAGAGGAGAAAGGTAAATACTGTCTGTTGTAGAAGAAAGTAAAACTACTTTTGTTCCTTCTTTTTCAGCAGCTTGTTTGATAACATCAGCATAAGCTTTTGCATTAAAACCAGCTAATTTATCATTGCTTACTTTTAGAACTTTATCAACTCCGTATTTGCCTAATTCGCTCACATCGCTAATGTTTACAGTCAAAGCCGTAACAGTTGTTCCTAATGATTCAGCTACTTTTTTAGCATAAGAAGCTAATTCGAAAGCAACTTTTTTAAATTTTCCTTCTGCAGATTCTGCATATATTAATATTGACATAACAATTTTAGATTTTAGATTTTAGATTTCAGATTTAAAAATTGAAATCTAAAATGATTATTGATTTTAGATTTTGAAGTGAATCAAATGTTGAGTTTTAGATTTAGTATTGCGATCTGCAATCTAAAATCTAAATTCTACAATCTTAAATCACCTTTGCCTCGTTGTGTAATAAATTGATTAACTCATCTAAATTATCTGCAGAAACTAATTTTACTGCCGATTTTGGAGCTGGTTTTTCAAATTTCACGGCTTTTGTATTTACAGCAGCATCAACTGGCTCAAGAATAGTAAGAGCCTTAGTTCTGGCTGTCATAATTCCTCTCATGTTCGGGATACGTAAATCTTTTTCTTCAACAAGACCTTTTTGACCTCCAATGATTAAAGGAAGAGTCGTGCTTACTGTTTCTTTTCCACCGTCGATTTCACGAACAGCTTTTACATTATTTCCGTCAACAGTTAAAGAAGTGCAAGAGTTTAAGAAATTAGAACCTAAAATACCAGCGATCATTCCAGGAACCATCCCTCCATTATAATCTAAAGATTCTTTACCAGCAATTACTAAGTCGTAACCACCGTTTTTAATAACTTCTGCCAATTGTTTTGCAACAAAAAAACCATCAGTAGGGTTTGCATTAACACGAATTGCTTCGTTTGCTCCAATTGCCAAAGCTTTACGTAAAGTTGGTTCAGTATCAGGACCTCCGACGTTTACAACCGTTACATTTGCGCCTTGTTGTTCTTGGAACCAGATAGCACGTGTAAGACCGAATTCGTCATTAGGGTTAATTACATATTGTACGCCATTGGTGTCAAATTCTGAGTCACCGTTGGTGAAGTTGATTTTTGAAGTAGTATCAGGCACATGGCTGATGCAAACTAGTATTTTCATAAGTATATATTTTGAATTTATAATATGCTTTTACAAATTTAGAATTTAATTTGGAATAATTATACTATGCATGCATAATATTTTTTAAAACTATTACGATTTCGAAGATTGTGCAATTTTGGATGATTTTCATCGTAATCCAAAAATAAAATAATATACATTTTGTCTGATTGTTAGGAATTTTGCAATGATAGAGGGCTGGAAAGCGAATTAAATTTGTCTGATAAATACTATTTTTTGGTTTTCTGCGTTATGATGAATGAATTTTGGAGAGACAAGAATTAAACAAATCCATAAAAGTTTGTCTGAAAAATATTTTGAGGAGATTAAGTGTGATTTATACGTTATTATATCGATTTCGTAATTATCACAATAAAGATTAAAAAGTTAAAACAAGAGAACAGATAGAAGTTCATGCGATTTTAAATTCAATTTATGCTTTTAAGTTATTTAAAATATTTATTTTTGCTCTTCAGAAAATTCAACATACAATATAAAATATGAGAACAATACAATTTAGAGAGGCCATTTGCGAAGCGATGAGTGAAGAAATGCGTCGCGATGAATCCATATATTTAATGGGAGAAGAGGTTGCAGAATACAATGGAGCTTACAAAGCTTCTAAAGGAATGCTTGCTGAGTTTGGTGAAAAGAGAGTAATTGATACTCCAATCGCTGAGCTTGGATTTTCAGGGATTGCAGTAGGTTCTGCAATGAATGGAAACCGTCCTATTGTAGAATATATGACATTCAACTTCTGTTTAGTTGGTATTGATCAAATTATAAATAACGCTGCTAAAATGCGTCAAATGACAGGAGGACAATTTAATGTGCCTATCGTTTTCCGCGGACCAACAGCTTCTGCTGGTCAATTAGGAGCTACTCACTCACAAGCTTTAGAAAACTGGTTTGCTAACACTCCAGGTCTTAAAGTTGTTGTTCCTTCAACTCCTTACGATGCAAAAGGACTTTTGAAATCTGCTATCCGTGATAACGACCCAGTTATTTTCATGGAATCTGAGCAAATGTACGGTGACAAAGGTGAAGTGCCAGACGGAGAATACACAATTCCTCTAGGTGTTGCTGATGTTAAACGTGAAGGAACAGATGTAACAATTGTTTCTTTCGGAAAAATTATCAAAGAAGCTTTTATCGCTGCTGATGAATTAGCTAAAGAAGGAATTTCTTGTGAGATTATCGATTTAAGAACAGTTCGTCCAATGGACAAAGATGCAATCTTAAAATCGGTTAAAAAAACAAACCGTTTAGTAATTCTGGAGGAAGCTTGGCCAGTTGCCAGCCTTTCTTCTGAAATATCTTATATCGTACAAGAACAAGCGTTTGACTTCCTTGATGCGCCAATTCAACGTATTACAACTGCAGATACTCCTGCACCGTATTCTCCAGTACTGCTTAAAGACTGGTTGCCAAATGCAGGTGATGTAGTAAAAGCAGTAAAAAAAGTATTATATAAATAATACAAATACAAAATACTCATAAAACTTCATCAGACAAACATGGATTGGTGAAGTTTTTTTTTACTTTATAATGAACAAATTAACTCTACTTCTCTTATATTTTTTATTTGCATTTGCGAATGTTGCTACTGCACAAACTAAGGTGAGTGGAGTTGTTTTGGACAAATCGAACCAGCCAATACCTTTTGCAAATGTTGTATTTAAAGGTTCTAATATCGGAATTGTGTCTAATGAAGACGGACGTTTTTATTTAGAATCGCCAAATACGTATACGGCACTTATTGTTACTTCGGCAGGATTTTCAGATAAAGAAGTTCCTTTAGAAAAAGCTGTTAATTATAATTTCAAAATTGTATTAGGCGAAGCCGAGGCGCTAAATGAAGTTGTAATTTATACGGGTAAAACTTCTAAAAAGAACAATCCCGCATTGGATATTTTAAGAAAAATCTGGGAAAGAAAACGTAAAAACGGACTTTATCAGTTTAATCAATATCAAATGCAGAAGTATGAAAAAGTAGAGTTTGACATGAACACTATTGATAGTGCATTCATGAAAAATAAGCTTTTTAAAGGAATGGAGTTTATCTTCAATCATGTTGATACTTCAGATGTTACAGGGAAAACGTATCTGCCAATTTTTATCAACGAATCGGTTTATGATGTTTACGGTGATAATAAATTAAAGAAAGTAAAAGAAAATATAACAGGAAATAAAATGTCTGGTTTTAATGGAAATCAGCAGATTTTATCTTTTGTAAAAGACCTTTATTCGGAGTATAATATTTACGATAATCATCTTAAATTTTTTGATAAAAGTTTTACAAGCCCACTTTCAAGAACAGGAATTGATGTTTACAATTATGTCTTAAAAGACAGTGCATTTGTAGATAAAAAATGGTGTTATAATATTGTCTTTTATCCTAGACGTAAAAACGAATTAACTTTTAAAGGAGATTTTTGGGTTAACGATACCACTTTTGCGATCAAGAAAATTAATATGGGTGTTACGAAAAGCGCCAATATTAACTGGGTAAAAGATATTTATATCGAACAGGAATTTGATGTGCAAAACGATTCCATTTTTCTTTTGACGCGTGATTACATGATGTCTGATTTTGCTTTAAATAAAAAAGAAAAATCAAAAGGAGTTTACGGTAAAAGAACCACTTTATATCGCAATCATAAATTCAATATTCAGAAACCCGAGAAGTTTTACAAAGAAGAAGTCAATTTTATTGATAATGCAGTTTATGATCGACCGCCTGAATTCTGGGACGAAAATCGTTTTGAAAAATTAAATAAAGACGAGCAGGGAATTTATAAAATGCTCGATACATTACAAACGGTCAAGAGATTTAAGCAGTTGTATAATCTCGTCTCCATTTTAGGAAGTGGTTATGTTGAGTTTAAAAACTTCGATTACGGACCAATTTTTTCAACTTTTGGATATAATGAAGTCGAAGGATTGAGGTTAAGGGTAGGAGGAAGAACCTATTTTGGACCAAATGATCCTTGGCGTATTCAAGCCTATACAGCTTACGGATTTGATGATAATAAATTCAAATACGGAGTTTCTGGAAAATGGATGGTTGACAAGAAAAACCGTGTTATTATCTCTGGAGGAAATAGGCGTGATATTGAACAAATTGGTGCAAGCTTAACTACAACAAATGATGTTTTAGGGCGAAGTTTTGCTTCTTCTGCATTGTTTACAACGGGAAGTAATGGTAAGCTGACCAATATTAATCTGAGTAATGTTTCTGTTGAAATGGAGGCTAAAAAGAACTTTATAGTTCAGGCTGGTTTTTCTTATCGAACATTAGAATCGGCATCAAAAACATTTAGTTTAGATTATTATTCGACTTTACCAACTCCTGAAAATCCAGCTGGAGTTATTGAAAATGCAGTAAAACAATCTGAAGCCAATATTCAATTTGAATATATGCCTAACCGTAAAACTATTGGTTATGGTGTTGAAAGAGATTTAGTTGATAGCCCATTTAGTCATTTCTTTGTGAATTTTAGTTATGGTTTAAAAGGAGTTTTTGACAGTGATTTTGCTTACGAAAAAATTCAAGTTTTCTACAGACAGCCAATCATTATTGGACCTTTAGGAAGAAGTAATATTACAGTTGAGACAGGAAAAACATTTGGTACAATTCCGTTAGGTTTGATGAGTGTAATTCCGGGTAACCAGACTTATTTTACGATAGAGAATACATTCAGTAACTTGAATTTCTACGAATTCGTTACGGATCAATATACGACTCTGCAGTGGAATCATGATTTTGGAGGAAGATTATTTGCAAGAGTTCCTTTTATGAGAAAACTGAATTGGAGAGAGTTTGTTGGAGTAAGAGCGGTTCACGGAACAATTTCTGATGCTAACCGCGCGATTAATGCTTCTGGATTGCCTTATAATGCTCCAGAGAAAGTGTATTGGGAATATCATGCAGGAATTGGAAATATTTTTAAAGTTTTTCGTATTGATTTTTCTTGGAGAGGAAATTATTTAGATATGCCAGATGCTCACAAATTTGCAATAAAAGGATCTTTCGGATTTTATTTCTAGTTGCATTTAGGGGTAAAGGCTCAAAGTTACAGAGTCGCAAAGGTTTAAAATCTTTGCGGCTTTTTTGTGTTTTAATATTTTTTTTCACGCAGATTCTGCGGATTTGAGCAGATAAACACAGATTAAATAATTTAAGATTGGAAAAATAGAATTTGCTTAAATCCACAGAATCTGCGTGAAAAAAAACTTAGCGCCTTTACGTCTTTGCGATAACTAATTTCATTTTTCTTATTTTTGATTTACTTTCAAAATCCAAAACCATGCAAGAAGCTATTGATTTTCTTTCATCTAAAAATCCAATATTTCTTGAAATCATAGAAATATACGGATTGCCTCCAATTCCAAAACGCCCGCCAGGTTTTGAAACTTTGGTTTTACTTATACTCGAACAGCAGGTTTCTATTGATTCGGCGAAAGCTACTTTTTTAAAAATAAAAGCTTACAAAACTTGCAACCCTGAAAACATGGCCGTTTTGTCTGATGAAGAATTTAGAAATCTAGGAGTAAGCCGTCAGAAAACAAAATACATCAAAATCTTAGCGGAAGCAGTTTTAAACAAAGAATTAGATATTGAAAGTTTAGCTTTGAAATCTGCAAAACAAGTTCGCGAAGAACTCATTAAATTAAAAGGAATTGGTAATTGGACAATCGATATTTATTTAATGTTTTGTCTAGAAGAGCCCGATTTGATTCCGCTTGGCGATATTGCAGTAATCAATACCATCAAAGAATTGCTTAATATTCACGATAAACAGGAAATGGAAATTCATGCAGAACAGTGGAGTCCATATCGATCTTATGCGACTTATTTACTTTGGCATTATTACCTGAAGAAGAGAAATCGAAACATTACCTATTAAATGCTTGTATTTTAAACTCTAATGCGGATAATTTAACCTTGTTTTTTGTTGTAGAACTAGATTCTTTAGTTATTTTTGCAACCGAAATTATAGAAATAATAAAAAACGAAAATGACCGCAGACAAATTAACGACTTTCGATGTATTAATCGAAATACCAAGAGGAAGCAGAAATAAATATGAGTACGATTTTGAAATCAAAAGAATGCGTTTTGACAGAATGTTATTCTCTTCAATGATGTACCCAGCAGATTACGGATTTATTCCAGAAACTTTAGCTTTAGATGGTGATCCTCTTGATGTATTAGTTTTGGTAAACGAACCAACTTTCCCTGGATGTGTTATGGAAGTTAAGCCAATTGGTGTATTCCACATGGCAGATGATAAAGGACCAGACGAGAAAATTATTTGTGTACCAGTTTCAGATCCAATTTGGAATTCATTAAATGATCTTTCTGATATCAACCCGCACTTAGTAAAAGAAATCGAGCACTTTTTCCAAGTTTACAAAGATCTTGAAAACAAAAAAGTAGATGTTGAAGGATGGGGAGATGTTAAAGAAGCTTACGATATTATCGCAGAGTGTACAAAGCGTTTTGATGACATTGAAAATAAACCGGCAGGATTATTTAGTATTAAATAATTTTAACCGCATTCTAATATAAAAAAAGCAATACTACCGTCAGGAGTATTGCTTTTTTGTTTAAATTCGTTTTAGTTAGATTGTTGACTATTAACCAAAACCATTAAAATATTATGAATGCATTTATGATTTACCTGCCTATTGTAATGGCAGTTTTAGGATTACTTTTCATGGGAATAAAAAGGACTTGGGTTTTAAAACAAGATGCTGGAGACGGTAAGATGAAAGAGATTTCAGATTACATCTACGAAGGAGCCTTAGCCTTTCTAAAAGCCGAATATAAACTATTAACCATCTTTGTAATTATTGCCAGTTTAGCTTTGGCAGGAATTACTTTTATTCCGGGAGTAAAAACACATTTATTAATCGTAATTGCATTTATTTTTGGTGCTTTATTTTCAGCTTATGCTGGAAATATCGGAATGAAAATAGCAACTAAAACAAACGTTAGAACCACCCAAGCGGCACGTACTAGTTTACCGCAAGCTTTAAAAGTTTCTTTTGGCGGTGGAACTGTAATGGGGCTTGGCGTTGCTGGTCTAGCTGTTTTGGGTTTAACATCCTTTTTTATCATTTTCTTTCATTTATTTTCTGATGGAGTTTGGAAAGATACGGATACCATGACTGTTGTTCTAGAAACTCTTGCAGGATTTTCATTAGGAGCAGAATCAATTGCTTTGTTTGCCCGTGTTGGAGGTGGAATCTATACTAAAGCAGCTGATGTTGGAGCCGATTTAGTTGGTAAAGTAGAAGCAGGAATTCCAGAAGATGATCCTCGTAATCCTGCTACAATTGCAGATAACGTAGGAGATAACGTAGGAGACGTTGCCGGTATGGGAGCCGATTTATTTGGGTCTTATGTAGCAACAGTTCTAGCAGCAATGGTACTAGGAAATTATGTTATAAAAGATATGGGCGGAAGTATTAATGATGCTTTCGGCGGAATCGGTACAATTTTGCTTCCAATGGCAATTGCCGGTTTTGGGATTATATTTTCCATAATAGGAACACTTTTAGTGAAAATTTCAGATGATAATGCCAAAGAAGCACAAGTTCAAAAAGCTTTAAATGTAGGAAACTGGGTTTCGATTGTTTTAACAGCTGTAGCTTGTTTCTTCTTGGTACAGCACATGCTTCCAGAAACGATGCAGATGAGTTTCTTTGGAGAAGGATCAAAAGCGATTTCGTCAATGCGTGTTTTCTACGCTACATTGGTCGGATTAGTTGTTGGTGGAGCTATTTCATCAGTAACAGAATATTATACAGGATTAGGGACAAAACCAGTTTTGGCAATTGTTCAAAAATCATCTACAGGAGCAGGTACAAACGTAATTGCTGGTTTAGCAACAGGTATGATTTCGACTTTTCCAACGGTATTATTGTTTGCTGTTGCAATTTGGATTTCGTATGCTTTAGCAGGATTCTACGGAGTAGCTTTAGCGGCTTCAGCCATGATGGCGACAACTGCTATGCAATTAGCAATTGATGCTTTTGGACCTATCTCTGATAATGCTGGAGGAATTGCCGAAATGAGCGAATTGCCAAAAGAAGTTCGTACCAGAACCGATATTTTAGACTCAGTTGGAAATACAACAGCAGCAACAGGAAAAGGATTTGCTATTGCTTCTGCAGCTTTAACTTCATTAGCATTATTTGCAGCATACGTAACTTTTACAGGAATTGACGGAATCAATATTTTTAAAGCTCCAGTTTTGGCGATGTTATTTGTCGGCGGAATGATACCGGTAGTTTTCTCGGCTTTAGCAATGAATTCTGTTGGAAAAGCGGCAATGGATATGGTGTACGAAGTTCGCCGCCAGTTCAAAGAAATTCCTGGAATTATGGAAGGAACAGGAAAACCAGAATACGGAAAATGTGTTGAGATTTCTACAAAAGCTGCTTTGCGAGAAATGATGCTTCCAGGGATTTTAACGATTGGTTTCCCAATTTTAATTGTTCTTATAGGAAAGTTAGTTTACTCAGACAACAATCAGTTAATTGCTGAAATGTTAGGAGGATATATGGCAGGAGTTACAGTTTCTGGAGTACTTTGGGCAGTTTTCCAAAATAACGCAGGAGGAGCTTGGGACAATGCGAAAAAATCTTTTGAAGCAGGAGTTATGATCAACGGAGAAATGACTTATAAAGGTTCTGATGCACATAAAGCTGCAGTAACAGGAGATACAGTTGGAGATCCGTTTAAGGATACTTCTGGGCCTTCTATGAATATCTTAATTAAATTAACTTGTTTGATTGGATTGGTAATCGCTCCAATTTTAGGCGAAGGTAACGCGCCATCAGATATTGCTACAAAAGCTTCTTGCTGTGCTAAAACAGAAATGCATGCAGGAATGTCTAAATGTGGCGATATGTCTGGAATGACAAAAGAAGAATGTATTAAAATGTGTAAAGAAAAAGGTTGTTCTGAAGAAGAAACAGCTAAATGTTTAGCTCATTTTGATGCGAAAGGAAAATACTCTCATACCGAAAGCCAATCAGTTCGTGTTGAAGTTAAAAATATTAACGGAAAAACTACAGGAACTGTTACTAAAACAGAAAACGGTAAAACAACCACAGAAGTTTTTGAAGGAACTGAAGAAGAAGTTTTAGCAAAAGTTGAAGCTGCGAAATAATTTACGATCTATCCTAACAGGTTTTGGAAATCTGTTAGGATAATTAAAAGCAAAAGCCTCTAAATATTTTTTAGAGGCTTTTTTTGTTTAATAATCACTAGAATAGATTTTTTAATATTTCTTCTTTAAGGGTGTAATTTCTATCAATTTTATATTGCTGTAAATAGGATGTTAGATTACTAATATATTTTTTAGAATTTGGGACACATTGTTTAAAACATTTTACGAAATGGTTTAAAAGCTCATCATCAACTAATGCAATCGGCTCGGGAAAGTATTTTGTGTTTTCTTTTTCATAAGCTTTTCTGCTAGTATATGCGACAGAATCAATAATGCAGTTCCAGACGGAAACATCGAGTTCATTTTTTGATATTTCTTGTAATATTGTTATGCTGTTATCATTTTCGTTATCTAATAAATTGTATAAGTAATAACCCATATTTTTTTGTTCTTGTAACCAAGTCCAACAATCATCTAGGGCTTTTTGAGCAATTTCTTGATTTTTTGTTTGATCAAATTTAGATACGGTTTGTTGAGAAAGAACTAGAAAGAAGATAATCTTTTTCTCAGGTTGCATGAGTTTTATACTTTCTATAATCTCTGGTTCTGGAATTGGATAATGGATTTGTTCATACTGTTCTACAAGATTCACTAATATGTTTAATTCATTGGCTTCATTTGAATTTGGTTTAGCTTCAAAAATCCTATTTATTCGTTCTAAAGCTAAATCATAATCATACTCTGTTTTAATTAGTTTTATATTCATTTTCAACCGACTTTTAAATTTCTTCTTTTTATCAATCAACTCAAAAGTAAGTAAATAAATACAAAAGCCTCTAAAAAAATATTTAGAGGCTTTTTTTATTTCGTGTAAATCTGCGTAATTAGTGTTTTAAAACAATCCGTTCAACTCAGCATCAATTCTATTAATGATATCACCCAAATCTTCAGGATTGTCAACAAAATTGATATTATCAACATCAATAATTAAGAGTTTTCCTTTAGTGTAAGTCTGAATCCAAGCTTCATATCTTTCGTTCAAACGGCTTAAATAATCAATCGAAATAGAGTTTTCATATTCGCGTCCGCGTTTATGAATTTGTCCCACTAAATTCGGAATAGAACTTCTTAAATAAATCAATAAATCTGGAGCTTTAACCAAAGATTCCATTAATTCAAACAACGACGTGTAATTTTCAAAATCACGACTCGTCATTAATCCCATTGCATATAAGTTGGGAGCAAAGATATGAGCATCTTCATAAATCGTTCTGTCTTGAATGATTCTTTTTCCGCTTTCGCGAATTTGCTGCACTTGACGGAAACGGCTATTTAGGAAATAAATCTGAAGATTAAATGACCAGCGCTCCATTTGATGGTAGAAATCATCCAAGTACGGATTATCAACAACATCTTCATAATGAGGTTCCCATTTGAAGTGTTTCGCCAATAATTTGGTCAGAGTGGTTTTCCCTGCGCCTATGTTTCCTGCTATTGCTATGTGCATTACGGTGTTACGATTTTATAATTTGATATATCTGTAGCTGTAAAAATAGATAAAATTTGGTCTTTGTAATAAAAATTGTCAAAGGTTTTTTCTAAAATTTTAATCTCAGAAATTACCTCTGGATTTGACTTATTAATACCTTTAAAGTACAGTAAACGGTTCTTACTGAAAAGATATTGTGAAGGGCTAATTATAACAATTTTATCAAAATCTCCTATTGGGCCTAATGAAGTGATTTTTCCAAAAATATCACAAGAATACCCGTTGTTTTTTTTATCAATCCAATAGAAAGTATTAAAATCGGTTTGATAATATTGAATTGGTTCAGTCAACGGAATTGAAACCGTTTTGTATTCATTTTTTAAATAATCAAAAAGTCCAATTTGCTGATTTAAAGTATTGTAAATCCATAACTGGTTTTGCGTTGACATTCCGATGGCACTTACTACAATTGGCGCTGCATTTTGCGAAAAGTTAATTTCGGTCATTTTATTCAATTGATTGTCTAATAAAACGACACTGTTGAAATCTTCATAAAACAAAACAATTTTTAACGGATTTTGAAGATCGACTTTTGTAATTTTTCCCAAAGAAACATTCTTGTATTCGAAGATTTCTTTTCCTTTAATTTTGCTAAAAACGTTGTTCGTAATCTGATAGGAATATCCAAACGAATCGTATCCTAAAAATTCATCAGCAGCGTTTTTATACTGCGAAATTAAAGTTGGATTTATGCTCAGATCCTGAGCTGAAAGCGCATGAAAAGTGCAGAAAAGAAATACGGAAAATAAAATTTTTTGCACGTTTCTATACATTAGAAAATTAATTTACAAGAGCACCAAATTACAAAAAACTCTTCTTAAAATTCAATTTGGAGTCTTAAACCTTTTTAAAATCTAATAGTCTAAAAAATAAGCGGTTCTATCTATACCTTAATGCCGTTTATATATTTAGTTTTTTGAATTTTAAAATAAGTAATACATTTGAATGTAAGCTTTATCGGATTTACTCACTTAAAGAAAATGAAATGAAAAAGATATTTTTTTATATGACTTTACTGCTTGTTTCTGCACAAATTCAAGCGCAAAAAGATTTTCAAGGAATGGCTGTTTATGAGTCAAAAACACAGGCTCCAAAATTTGAAGGCATGCGCGGGAATAGAGATATTACCCCAGAAATGCAGAAAAACATGGAAGAGCGTATGAAAAAAATGCTAGAGAAAACATTCATTTTAAATTTCGATAAAGCAGCATCGATTTACAAAGAAGAAGAAAAACTAGAAGCGCCAGGTCAGCAGCAAGGAGGTTTTCGCATGATGTTTGGTTCGCTTACAGGTGGAGGCGGTACTTTTTACAAAGATGTAAAAACAAAAACGTATACGGTTGATAAAGAGTTTATGGGTAAAGAATTTCTTGTGGTTGATTCGCTGCCAAAATTAGACTGGAAACTGGAACAAGAAACCAAACAAATAGGTGGTTACAATTGTTACAAAGCCATAGCGGTAAAACAAGCCAGCAAAACCGATTTTAGAAATTTCAGACCTAAAAAGGATGAAGATAAAAAAGAGGAGGCTAAAAAGACTTCGGGAGATACCAAAACGAATTTTGCTGATAACTTCGAAATTCCAAAAGAAATTGTTGTGACAGCTTGGTATACACCTGAAATTCCTATAAATCAAGGGCCGGAAAATTACTGGGGACTTCCTGGTTTAATTTTAGAAATCAATGATGGAACTACGACAATTTTGTGTTCAAAGATCGTTTTGAATGCTAAAGAGAAAGCGGAAATAAAACCTTCTAAAAAAGGAAAAGTAATTTCTCAGAAAGAATACGATGAAACGGTAATTAAAAAAATGGAAGAATTTAGGGAGATGAACCGTGGCAGAGCAGGCGGGCCTCCTCCAATGGGAAGATAAAATTTATAAAATCCAAATTCCAAAATCCAAACTTCCAATATTCTTATCATGAATAAGACACTTTTTTTATTTGCCTTACTTTTTACATCTATTTCCTTTTCGCAAAGTATCCGTTTTGATGGTTTAATTCAAGACGAACAGAAAAATCCGTTGGAAATGGCCAATATCATGGCGATTAACAATGGCACCAAAGCAATGGATTCATACGGAATCACCAATGATAAAGGAAAGTTCCAGCTTACTTTAAAACCTAATACAGCTTACACTATTAAATTAAGTTATTTGGGAATGAAATCTAAGGAAATAGCTGTAGTTACAAAGGCTGAGAACATGACTCAAAATATTGTTATGGATGGTGCTGGAATCGAATTGGAAGGTGTAGAAATTGTTCGAGAAATGCCTGTTTCTATAAAAGGCGATACAATTGTTTACAATGCAGATTCTTTTAAATCGGGAACAGAAAAAAAGCTCGAAGATGTTCTGAAGAAATTGCCCGGAGTTGAGGTAAATGCCGATGGTGAAATCGAAGTTGAAGGGAAAAAAGTCAGTAAATTGATGGTGGAAGGAAAAGATTTTTTTGACGGAGATACCAAATTAGGCGTTAAAAATATTCCGGCCGATGCTATTGATAAGGTTCAGGTTTTAAGAAATTACAACGAAGTAAGCGCACTTAAAGGTCTAGAAAACGATCAAGATAATGTGGCAATGAATATCAAATTAAAAGAAGGAAAAAAGAACTTTTGGTTTGGAGATGTGACTGCTGGAATTGGAGTTGCAGAATTGGATAGTCGCTATATTATTAATCCGAAACTATTTTATTACAGTCCAAAATACAGTATTAATTTAATTACCAATTTTAATAATATCGGAGAATTACCACTTACTGCACAAGATTATTTTAAGTTCACGGGCGGATTTAAAAATATGATGAAAAAAGGCGGAAGCAATTTTAATGTTTCTTCAAATGATTTAGGGATTTCATTGCTTCGAAATAATCGCGCTAAAGAAATCGAAACCAAATTTGGGGCAACAAACTTCGCTTATTCTGTAAATAAAGCTTGGAATATAAGTGGTTTCGGAATTCTTTCAACTTCAAAAACAGATTTAGAAACCAAATCTCAAACTACGATTTTAGATTCTGGAGATCAGCAGAAACGTGATGAAATGACGCATCAAAAGAATAATTTGGGACTTTTTAAACTGAGTTCGACTTACAAGCCAAATGATAAATTTCAGTTTGATTATGATATCCTGACCAAATTATCAAAACAGAATGAAGATACAGATTTGCTTCGTGAATCGGTTGTTAGTGATGTTTCTGCGGTAGAAACTATTTTAACTCAAAAGAAACAAGATCCAACTTCTATCAATCAAAATCTGAGTTTGTATTACACGCAAAGCAGTAAAAATATTTTTGCTTTTGAAATGCAGCATTTGTATCAAGACGAAAATCCATTTTATAATGCCAATTTAAGAACACAGCCTTTTGATTTATCAGGATATATTACGGGACAAAATCGAAACGACTTGAACCAAGATCGTTTTGTAAAAACCAATAAATTGGATGCCAAATTGGATTACTATTATATGGTAACGCCAAAAAGTAACATCAATATTACAGTAGGAAATACCTATTCGTATCAAAACTTCAATTCTCACATTTTTCAAATGCTAGATAATGGAGATAAAAATGACTTAAATGATCCTGAAAATAATAATGATGTTGATTATAGTTTTAATGATGCCTTTTTAGGTTTTCATTATAAAATTCTAACAGGGAAATTTACATTAACGCCTGGGGTTAGTGTGCATACGTATCAAATGACAAATGGGCAATTGGGAACCGATTATTCTCAGAATTTCGTAAAGGTCCTTCCTGATTTCTTTGCTTTATATCAAATCAAAAAATCGGAAACGCTTACCTATAATTTCTCTTTAACAAACGATTTTACCGATATTAATCAATTGGCTTCGGGTTATGTTCTGTCAGATTACAGCAGTCTCTTTCGCGGAAATCGTTTCTTAGAAAATGCGACCTCGCAAGTGCATTCGCTTCGATATTTTAAATATAACATGTTCAATTTTGAGAATATTTTTGCCAATGCAACTTATACAAGAAAAGTAGATGCGATTAAAACAAAAGCTAATTTTGACGGAATTAATCAGTCTTCTGTTCCTTACAATTCCAATTTGGCCGATGAAACTTTTACAGGAATGGGAAATTACGGGCGTTCGTTTTTAAAAAATTATAAAGCTTCTGTCAATGCTAGTTTTAATTGGTCGAAATTCAATAATATTCAAAACAATCAATTATCAACTACAGAAAGTTTCAGTCAAAGTTATACCGTTAAAGCTTCAACAAATTATAAAAATCTTCCTAATATCGAATTTGGTTATAATCTTTTGGTTAATAAATACAGTGGTTCAACTTTTTACACCGACAAGCCATTTGCAAGATTAGACTATTATTTCTTGGATAGTTTTTCTTTTGTTTCAGAATACGAATTCTATCATTATTATAATGGAGATAAAATGGTCGATAATGAATATGATTTCTTAAGTGCGAGTTTGGTTTATCAAAAAAAGAATAGCAAATGGGAATATAAAGTTTCGGCAACCAACCTGTTAAACACGACTTATCTTAACGACGACAGCTTTTCTCAGTTCTCGACTCGAGTTTCTCAATACACAGTTCAGCCGCGTTATGTCATATTTTCTATGAAATACAATTTGTAGTATTTTTGGTGCTAATATTGTGGTTTTTGTGATTTGTTTAATGAAGAATCAAATATCTTTGCGATATAGTATTAACGACAAAAAACGTAATCATGCGCAATTTTATCTGGAGTGTATCGCTCCTGTTTGCTGGAATTTCTATCTCTTTCTCTCAAACAAATGGCATCGAAAAAGGAACTTATTTATCTACAAATAAAGGAGGAAAGATTAAGCTAAATTTATTAGACGATAATAAATACGAATTGGTTTTTTATTCGGGAGGTTACGAGATTAAAGGCGATTCGCTAGTTTTTTTAAAAAGCACTGAAAATAAAACAAATAGATTTGATCTTACTTTTGCTAAAGATAAAAAGGCAAAAAAAGTTAAGATTAAATTCTTAAATCCATCTTATTATTCTTTTTATATTGGAACCCAAAAAGGTGCAGAATCGGTGCAATACGAGAGACTTTCTGATATAAAAACGAAAGTAGATCCTGATTATATTAAAACAGATTTAGATTTTGAAATAGAGAAAACCAACTTCCTTTATTTGGTTTACGAAGATTATGACGGAAAAAGCGATGTGAGTAAATATGCATTGCCAAAAGATGTTTCGGAAGTGACGATCAATTATGATATGGCAGTTTTAAGCGATTTAAATCTTATTGGATCTTTTGATAAAAGAACAAGAGAATTGAAAATTTCTGATCAATACGGAAAAGATCCTTTGGTATTTATAAATGAAAAAGAGGAGAAACCTGCTAAAGCTCCAACAGTTGTTCCCATTGAAAATCAAACCATAAAAAATTGGACGTATCCAGGAAAAGAAAATGTTTTAATAAATGATGATTTTGGTTCTGGAGTAGCTGTGGATAGTGCAGCTGTAATAGTTGATGCTGCCGCAGTTGATGCGACAATTCCTCCGCCAGCGTATACCAAATATGATTTTAAATTAAAAGTTGAAAACAATCTAAAAAAGGCAATAGAATCTACAAAAACGGCAAATAACAAGTTTTTGGTTGTTGTAGTTGACCATAAGGATAAGATTGCAAAAGAAAATTTTGATGCTTTTGTAAAGGAGCAGGAAACCCAGACGGGATATAATATGTACGATTCTTATAATGCTCTTTATGATATCTACAATTATTATTTGGCTGGAGCCGATGATAAAAAATGGCTTAAAAACAATAAAATTGCAAGCGACCAAAGTGTAATTATTTTAAATGGAAGTGGTGATCTGCTTGCTGTTGCAAAATCAGACTTAACTACGCAACAATATCAATTTAGTTATTATGGAGATTTCTATAGAAAACTTCAGAGAGCAAATGCATTCCTTTCTATAGATAAAGTTTTAAAGAACAAAAAAGCTTCAGACTCAGATTTAATTGCAGCTTTTAATAAGGCAGCCTTATTAGAAACATCTTATGATTATGATTCAGATTATACAGTAAACGATCCTAATTCGACTGAATTTGTAATTACAAAAACAGCTTTAAATCAAAAAGAGGTGGCTCAAACTTGGAAAAAGTTGATTGAAACGCATCAAAAAGATAAAGTTGCCAATATGTATTTGGTAGAAACGATTATTAAAGAAATCAAAAACCAAGGATTTACAAAACAGCTTTTTAGTACAGATAGAATTCTAAACGATACAGATTTCTTAGCAATCGATTATTTGCTAAATCACTCAGAAGATATTGACCGTAATCGTGCAGATTTTAATAGCAAACAAGGAGAACTTCATACCATTGGGAATGTGGTTTCTGAAGTTTCAGATGCATTGCAGCAAAATCTATATCTTGCTCAAGATGGCGTTTCTGGAGAGATGAATAAAGAAAAGATCAATTCTATTTATAAAAAGATTATTGCTTCTGGAAAAGGGAATTTCGATTCTTACAGAAACTATTTTTATTATTTAGGCCAGCTTGAAGATCAGGACGGTTCAAACACAACTTATTTAAAAGAGTTCAACACTTATTTTGATAATACTTTAGCAGGAACAAGTCCGATAGAAAAATTAGACGCTATTTTTTCTGGATTAGATTCAAGTTCAAGCTATTCTTATGATGGATGGAATTCATTCAAACTTTACCATTCAGATATCTGTAACAATGCGGCATGGACAGTTGTGTTAAAACCACAAAATTCAAACTTTATTAAAGATGCTATTAAATGGTCTGAATATAGTTTGGTGATCTCTAAAAACAATCCGTATTATTTAGACACTTTAGCGCAATTGTATTATAAAGATGGACAAAAAGACAAAGCTATTGAAACGCAAGTTTTAGCAGTAAAGTTTATCACTAGTGATATGGATGAAGAAACTGCAAATCAAATGAAAGAAGTTTTAACTAAAATGAGCAACGGAACTTACTAGTTTTAGTAATTATAGAAGTAAAAAAAAGGCTGTCTAAAATTTTAGACAGCCTTTTTTAGTATTTAAAATTTAGATTGAATTACAATCCAAATGCAGCTTTTACTTGGTCAACAAAATCAAGTTTTTCCCATGTAAACAACTCAACAGTAACCGTTTTTTCGTTTCCGCCTGGAGCAGAGAAAGTTTTAGTTACAGTTTCAGGTTTACGTCCCATGTGTCCGTAAGCAGCAGTTTCGCTATAAATAGGGTTTCTTAATTTTAATCTTTGTTCGATAAAGTAAGGACGCATATCGAAGATAGCCTCTACTTTTTTAGCGATTTCACCGTTAGTTAAGTTTACTTTAGAAGTTCCGTAAGTTTCAATGAAAATTCCCATTGGTTCAGCAACTCCAATTGCGTAAGAAACCTGAACTAAGATTTCGTCAGCAACACCAGCAGCAACTAAGTTTTTAGCGATATGACGAGTTGCATAAGCAGCACTTCTATCAACTTTACTTGGATCTTTTCCAGAGAATGCACCACCACCGTGAGCACCTTTTCCACCGTAAGTATCAACAATGATTTTTCTTCCTGTTAAACCAGTATCTCCGTGAGGTCCTCCAATAACGAATTTTCCTGTTGGGTTAATATGGTAGTTGATTTTATCGTTAAATAAGTGAGCGTGCTCTGGGTTTTTAGCGATAATTCTTGGAATCAAGATTTCGATAATATCTTTTTTGATTTTAGCCAACATTGTAGCTTCTTCATCAAAATCATCATGTTGAGTTGAAATTACAATCGCATCAATACGAGTTGGTTTGTTATCGTCGCTATATTCTAAAGTTACTTGAGATTTAGCATCTGGACGTAAATACGTGATTTCTTTGTTTTCACGTCTTAAAATAGCTAACTCTTGTAATAATTTATGAGATAAATCTAATGCCAACGGCATGAAGTTTTCAGTTTCGTTTGTAGCGTAACCAAACATCATTCCTTGGTCACCTGCACCTTGCTCTTCTGGCTTAGCTCTGTCAACACCTTGGTTAATATCTGCAGATTGCTCATGAATAGCTGAAAGAATTCCACAAGAATTCGCTTCAAACATATACTCACTTTTAGTATATCCAATTTTACGGATTACTTCGCGAGCGATTTGCTGAACATCAAGATAAGTATTCGACTTTACTTCACCTGCTAAAATAACCTGACCTGTAGTAACTAAAGTTTCACATGCTACTTTAGAATCAGCATCAAATGCCAAAAAGTTATCGATTAATGCATCCGAAATTTGATCTGCAACTTTGTCTGGATGCCCTTCACTAACAGATTCTGACGTAAATAAATAAGCCATAATAATGTAATAATAAAATATTAGTTTTTAAAAATTTAAGCAGGGAAAGTAATTGCTAAAAAGGGCTAAAGGAGAGTTCCTGCTTTAGCATTTTTTACTACTGAAATGAATCTTTCAGCATTCATAACGAAATCATTTCATTATGAAGAGGTTGCAATCAGTTCAAATTTTTCCTCTGTTTCGGGTGCAAAGGTATGAAACCATTTTGATTTGCAAATTAAAGTTCAACTTTTTTTATTTTTTCTAGCAGAAATTTAACAATAACATACTATTTTGATAGGGTAATAGAAAATAATTTGTTTTTTGTTTGGTCGATTAAAAAATAGTTTGCAACTTTGCCCCGTTAAAACAAAAGAAACAAATGAGATTTACAGTTTGCAATATGATGTCTTGTAAGATGCCGGAGTTATCCGCAGAGACGCTATTGTAATTATTTTTCAATAAAAATATAAATAGAACCTCTGCCGAACCGCAGAGGTTTTTTTTATGCCAAAAATAAACCTGTAAGATTTTTTTTAAGCCAAAAACAATAATTAATCAGTAAAAAAAGAAATGAAGAAAAATGTACTAATCGTTTTAGGTCTTGTGACTTTTTCAGGACTTTATGCTCAGGACAATAAAAAAGAGCAGGATAGTCTAAAAAACAACGAACTGTCTGAAGTTACTATTATTGGATCAAGAAGTAAAAACAGAGTTAAAACAGATGTGCCGGTTCCGGTTGATGTTTTTAACGTATCAGAAATAACAAAAGGAGCACCGCAAACGAGTGTAACTCAAATTTTAAATTATGTTGCGCCGTCGTTTACGAGTAACCCAACATCTACAGCAGATGCAACAGACCACGTTGACCCTGCACAATTAAGAGGATTAGGACCAGATCAGGTTTTAATTTTAGTAAACGGAAAAAGAAGACATACAAGTGCTTTAGTAAACATAAACGGATCGCCAGGAAGAGGGTCTGTAGGAACAGACTTAAATGCAATTCCGTCTTTTGCAATAGAAAGAATAGAAGTTTTACGAGATGGAGCTGCCGCACAATATGGTTCTGATGCGATTGCAGGAGTCATTAATATTGTTCTAAAGAAAAACGCTAATTATTTGACAGGAGGAATTCAGTATGGAGCCAATTTGTCTTCGGGATCAAATAATTTTGAAGGAGGAGCAGACGGTCAAACTGCCCAAATCGATTTAAACTACGGAACTTCATTAGGTAAACCGGGAAGTTTCTTAAATGTTACAGGAACTGCGGTAACAAGACAAGCAACGAGTAGAGCAGGAATAAGAAGTAATGGAATTTTTAATGCTTACAATGCCGTTGAAAATAGAGCGGCGCAAAATGGAGTAGAAATCAACTCTTTGTTTAGCAATATTAATACAACTGCAAACTCGGCTCAGATTTTGTCTTCTTTAAAACAATATGCGCCGCAAGTAGGTTATTTTACAACAGCACAACAAAATGCTATTGCATCTGCATCAACAATTGCGCAAATGCAGACGGCTTTAAATTTTGACGTAACTAATAATGAATTGGCTTACAGAGGTCAGCAGAGAAGTGATTATAATATGAGTGTTGGGCAGTCAGAATTGGCTGCAGGACAATTGTATTTTAATGCTAAATATCCTTTGAGCGAAACCACTTCTTTATATTCTTTTGGAGGGGTTTCTTATAGAGGAGGTAAATCGTATGCGTTCAATAGATTGCCAAATGGTTCTGGTACTTTCACGCAAGTGTATCAAAACGGATTCTTGCCAGAAATTGAATCAAAAATTTTAGATGCTTCAGCAGCAATTGGTGTAAATACACAATTATTTGGGTTTGATACCGATTTAAGCACCAACTTAGGAACAAACTCTTTTAATTATGATGTGAATAATTCTATCAACGCGACTTTAGGAACCAATTCTCCTTTTAGCTTTGATGCCGGAAAAGTTTCGTTTTTACAGAGCACTACCAATTTGGACTTTAGCAAAAAACTGGATGTTCTTTCTGGGCTGAACGTTGCTTTTGGAGGTGAATTCAGATATGAAAACTACCAAATTAAAGCAGGAGAAGAAGCTTCTTACGGATTATATGATGTAAACGGAAATTTAGTTTCAGGAATTCTGCCAAGTAATTCACCATTGATTGTAACTGACTTCTTCGGAAACAAACGTGGAGCAGGAGCGCAAGGATTTTCAGGATTTCAGCCTTCGGATGCTAAAGAAAAAGACAGAAAAAGTGGTGCCGCTTATGTTGATTTAGAATTGAATGCCACTGAAAAATGGCTTATAAATGGAGCTGCGCGTTATGAAAATTATTCAGATTTTGGAAATACGGTTACGTTCAAACTGGCTTCTCTTTTAAAATTAAATGATAATATCAATTGGAGAATTTCTGGACAAACTGGTTTTAGAGCGCCTTCTTTGCAGCAAAGATATTTTGAGTCAAGTTCTACTCAGTTTATCAATGGATCTCCATACCAAGTGGGTTATTTTACAAACGATTCACAAGCGGCAAAAAGTATTGGAATTGAAAGTTTAAAACCAGAAAAATCAAAAAGCATCAGTACGGGATTTACATTCAAAATTCCTGAAGCTAACATAACCATTGCAACTGATGCTTATTTTACAAGAATCAACGACAGAATTGTATTGTCTGGACAATATTCTAGACCAACAGATGCGCAAATCGGTGCTGCAACTTCGCCAGAACAAGCAGAGGCATTGACTTTGTTTCAACAAGCATTTGATTTGAAAGGCGTAGAAAGAGCTTCATTCTGGACAAACGGAATCGATTCTGAAACAAAAGGGATTGATTTGGTAATTTCTCAGAAATACGATGTAATTCAGGATTTCACAATTAGAAACGATTTTGCATTTAGCTTTAATGAAACCAAAAGAGTAGGGGATCTGCATATTCCGCAATCTATAGTGAATGCAGGAGGAGAACCTTACATTTATTCTTTCTTCCCAGAATCAAGCCGAGTATATTTAGAAGAAGCGATTCCGAAATTGAAAGCCAATTTGATGACTACTTTCAATATTAAAAAACTAGATATCTATTTAAGAAACAGCTATTTCGGAAAAGTTACAGATCCAGGAGCAACAGATGTTAATCTGGACGGATTTTCTTCTGTGTACGAACATCCAGAATACAGCGCAAAATTGGTTACCGATTTGTCTTTAGGATATCAGATCAACGAGCATTTGAGAGCTACAATTGGAGTGAATAATATAGGAGATGTTTATCCAGACAGAAATAATCCTGCAACTCCTGCCTTTACAAATACAACTCCAACTTTGTCGCCTGCGCCAAGTACAGATTTGACAAATGCGAATCAGTTTGCTTATTCAAGAGCAGTTTCTCAATTTGGGTTAAACGGAAGATTTGGTTTTGCACGCTTAAGCTTTAAATTTTAATTAAAATAGGCTCTTTCAGGCCTTTATTTAAAAGGCTTGAAAGAGATTCTAAAAAAAATAGTATAAAATTTCAATTTTAATTTGGTCGTTAAAAAAATACTTATTACATTTACTCTATCGAATTAGTCGAATTTAAAAAATAGTCGAATTCAAATTTTAAATCAAAATGAAAACAATAGCAAAAAGAAATATGATGTGTTGTGAGATGATGCAAATGTGCATCCCAATTTGCTGTTGCCAAAAGTGAAAGAGACAATCTTTGTTATAGTTAAACTATAAGCCCTTTTGGTCGCCATCCGAAAGGGCTTTTTTATTTCCAACATTTTAAATTTTAAATCATGAATACACTAGATATAAATACAATCGCATTTCAATACTTATTAAGAAATAATAATTCGGAAGAAGTATCAACTGAAACTCCAAAATATGATCCTGCACAGCAGATAAAAACGCAGAAATCATTACTGTTTCATCTATATGATCTTGAAGAAGAAGCTGAAGATATTTTGGCTTAAATCAATTTCAGATTCAATAGCAATATCAATTACAATATATATAAACGTATTAAAAATACCTAAAAAACTAAGAAATCATGAGTACACAAAAATTTGCAACAAACGCATTACATGCAGGTCACGACGTTACTAAAAATTCAGGAACAAGAGCCGTGCCTATTTACCAGACATCATCATATGTATTTAATAACGCAGATCATGCAGCCAATTTATTTGGTCTTGCCGAAGCTGGATTTATCTACACGAGATTAAACAATCCGACAAACGATATTTTAGAACAGCGTTTGGCAGCACTTGAAGGCGGAATTGGAGCTGTAGTAACGGCTTCTGGAGCATCTGCAATTTCAACAACTTTATTGACACTTTTAAAAGCGGGAGATCATATTGTTGCTTCAAATAGTTTATACGGAGGAACTTACAATCTATTAAAAGTTACCTTGCCAAGATTAGGAATTACTACCACATTTGTAGATCCTTCAAAACCTGAAAATTTTACCAAAGCAGCAAAAGAAAATACAAGAGCTTTCTTTGTGGAGTCTCTTGGAAATCCAAAATTAGATGTGCTAGACTTAAAAGCAATTTCGGCAGAAGCCAAAGCATTCAAAGTGCCATTTATAGTAGATAATACAGTTGCGACACCTTATTTATTAAACCCAATTAAATATGGTGCCGATATTGTAATTCATTCCTTAACTAAATATATCGCAGGAAACGGAACTTCATTAGGAGGCGTTATCATTGATGCTGGAAACTTTGATTGGGCAAACGGGAAATTTCCTGAATTTACCGAGCCATCTGCAGGATACCACGGATTAGTATATCATGAGGCCTTAGGAAATGCAGCTTTTATAGCAAAAGCTCGAATTGAAGGTTTGCGTGATTTTGGTGCTGCTTTAAGTCCATTTAATGCTTTTCAGATTATTCAGGGACTAGAAACACTTCCAATTCGAATTAAGAAACACAGTGAAAATGCTTTGGCTCTAGCCGAATGGTTAGAAAAACAAGATGAGGTGGTTTGGGTGAATTATCCAGGTTTAAAATCGAGTAAATATAATGATCTGGCCAAAGAATATCTGCCAGAAGGACAAAGCGGTATTATCACTTTCGGATTAAAAGGAGGTTTTGATGCTGCTAAAAAAGTGGTTGATGATACTAAATTATTCTCTCTGCTAGCCAATATTGGCGATACAAAATCGCTGATTATTCACCCAGCAAGTACTACGCACCAGCAATTAACAGATGAAGAACAAATAGAAACAGGCGTTTCTAAAGATTTGATTCGTCTGTCTGTGGGAATTGAAGATATTGAAGATTTAATTGCTGATTTGCAAACTGTTTTTGAGAGCGTTTCGCTTTCTCAATTCAGCATCAATAAAAATTAGGTTTTTTTGTTTTTTGTTTGAAAAATTGCCTTTAGCGAGTGGTTTTGCTAAAGGTAATTTTTTATGAAAAGCATCTTTATAAAATTTAAACCCTAAAAGGAATATAAGTGCATTTTGTAGAGAAGCACCGTAGTGCGTCTAACCTGATAAACGTTGGAATATTAAATGAACTTATATCTCTTATATGGTTTCAAAAATTAAAAAATAGAAATTATGTCAAAGCTTAAAATAAACATTATCCTTTTCGGAATTGGAAATATCGGAAGTACTTTGATTAATCAGATTGTCGAAAGTCAGGAGTTTTTTCTTGAAAGCAAAAATGTCGATTTTCATTTTCCCATAATAACCAATTCGACGGTTGCTTTTTTTGAGAAAGAAGGCGTTGGTTATGCTTGGGAAACCAATTTTAGACAATTGGCAGTTCCTTTTAAAGTAGAAGATATTGTCGAATTTGCACAAGAAAACGAATTTGAAAACTTGATAGCTGTAGATGCAACAGCCAGTGATGAATTGGTAAAGCATTACAATACACTAATCAAAAACGGATTCAATATTGTAGCGGTTAACAAAAAAGCCAATACGCTCCCGATTGACTTATATAAAGAACTACGAGCGAATCTTAAAAAGCATGGCAAAGAGTTTTTATATGAAACCTCTGTCGAAACTGGGATTCCCGTTTTGCAAACCTTAAGAGATTTGTATTATTCGGGCGAAAAAATCACAAAAATTCGAGGTGTTTTCTCTGATCATCTAAGTTATGTTTTTAATCGATTTTCATCAGAAGAAGTTTCGTTTTCATCTGTTTTAAAAGATGCGAGTCTTTTAGGATTAATGAAGTCAAACTTTAAAGAAGATTTGTCAGGAAACGATACAGCAAGAAAACTTTTGATATTGGCCAGAGAAATAGGAAAAGATTTTGAACTTTCAGACATTAAAATCAAGCCATTTATAACCGAAGAGCATTTGGAGAAAAACGGAGTGCTAAACAAAGACGCTCTCGATAAATCTTTTAAAATCACCAAAATTACTCAAGCAGAAAATCATGTATTGAGATATGTGGGTGAGTTTGATGTTGAAAAAGGGATTTTGGAAGTTAAGTTGATTTCGGAACCAGTAGATTCTCCAATCGGACAATTGAAAGGTTCTGATGCCATTTTTGAAATTTTCACTAAATCTTATGCCGACATTCCTATCGTAATTCAAAGTGCTCCGCCTTGCAAACAAGCGATTTCTAGAGGAATTATAACCGATATTCTGAAAATTGCGGAGCGAATTAGGAGCAAAGAAGCTGTTTGGCTTTAATTTTTTAGTTAAAAAAAAGAAAAAAGAGAAAAAAGTTCTTTGATAAATTGATTTGTCAAATGGAGTCATGAAGAAAAAATTAGCTTTTTTGTAAGTTTTTTACCTTTGTTATTTCGTTTTCGTTTTTGTAAGATGTTTTTTGTCGTTAAAAAACACATTTTCAACGAATTTTGTAATTAAATTCTTGAATTTTATTTGTGTAATAAAAAAAATATTTGCATATTTGTTATACCCAAAAACTACTAGAAATCAAATGAACTTAAAAGTCAACAAAATGTTTTGTGCCATTTCGGTTAAGACCGAGGCTGGGGTGTCTATTGCTTAAAAAAATTGTAAGAATACAATAACAATATAGTAAGAGCCTCCGATAGAAATATTAGGAGGCTTTTTAATTTAACAGAAATGCAAAATTTTAAAATACAATATAAATCACAGATGAATAAATCCTTACAGATGAACAAGATGTTTACTGTCGCGGTTATTTGCGCATACGTCTGTTGATACTAAAAGCATACTGAGTGTAAAAACTTAAACCCTTTTGGTATCTAAAAATCCAAAAGGGTTTTTTTATTCGGTAAAACGAATTAACAAAAAGATAAACGAGAAATAAAGATTATAAAACACAACTTAACTAAAACTTAATATCATGAGCAAATTGAACTACTTCGCAGAAAAAATTTCTAAATTGAAAAATAGAAGGACAAAAAATAGTAATCCACCGCCAACAAACGAATTGGCTCACCCAAGATTCGGAATGACAGAGGAAGATAAAAGTGCTGAGAAAAAAGCACCAAACTCTTTATTGTTTTTGATGTATTCAAAAGAAAATGAAACGCTTTTTATCTAAACGGAAAAGCATCATAAACTAGGTGAAAACCTGCTTAATTTTACTGGGCATTTTTGTTCGGTAAATTTTTGCGTATAATAGTTTTTGCTAAGGTATGTCACAGAAATTTAACAAACACTTTTAGATAAAATTTGTTTGTTAGCGAAATTAGTAGTTAATTTGCACTCGTTAAGTTCAAACACGTATTGAAATGTTATAAAGAAAGGACGAGGGATTAGACCCAATGAAGCCTTAGCAACCCTTCGGTAAAGCGAAGAAGGTGCTACATTCTACCACGCCAAACGTGGAAAGATAACAACAAGATTTTTTCTAGTTAAACCTAGTTTTTCTTTCTAATATTTCCATATACAAATCAATAATACAACAGATTTGAAATTGGAAAATATACCAAATCCCATTATAATTCAAGATTTCATCACAGAAAGTGGTGCAACTTATCATGCTATACCATTAAGTTTTACGCTGGCAGGGCAACCTTTGCACAGCGCGCCTATTGTTTTGGTTAATCATGCTTTAACTGGAAATTCGCAAGTTACTGGCGAAAATGGCTGGTGGAATGACTTAATTGGTAAAGGTAAAACCATTGATACTGCTGTTTATACCATTCTAGCTTTCGATATTCCAGGAAACGGAAGCAATTCTTTTTTAATTGACAACTATTTAGATTTTACGGCTAGAGACATTGCCAAAATCTTTATCGAAGGTGTAAAAGCGTTAAATATCGAAAAACTTTTTGTGGTTATTGGAGGTTCTGTTGGTGGCGGAATTGCTTGGGAAATTTTAGCTTTAGCGCCAAATATAACAGAAAACCTTATTCCGATTGCGAGCGACTGGAAATCGACTGATTGGCTTATTGCAAATTGCTTTTTACAAGAGCAAATTCTCAATAATTCTTCAAAACCAATTGAAGATGCCAGAATACATGCAATGCTTTGTTACCGTTCTCCAGAATCTTTCAAAGAAAAATTTCAGCGCACGATCAACCAAGATCTTTTGATTTTTAATATCGAAAGCTGGCTGGCACATCACGGAAAAAAATTGCAGAAAAGATTCCAATTGTCTTCTTATAAATTAATGAATCAGTTGCTTAAAACAATTGATATTACTAGAAATAGTGAAAGTTTTGAAAATTTATTGTCTAAAACAAAAGCTTCAATTCATATTATCGGAATCAATTCGGATTTGTTTTTTACAGCAAAAGAAAACGTAGAAACCTACGAAGAATTGAAGAAGTTTAAAGATAATGTTTTCTATAGCGAAATTGATTCGGTTCACGGACATGACGCTTTTTTAATCGAGTACAAACAATTAGATCATTTACTTGCCGACATTTTTAAGGCAGAAACAATAAAGAAATAAAATGAAAGTATTAAAATTTGGAGGTAAATCGTTAGCAAACGGAGAAGGACTTAACAAAGTTGTTTCAATCATTTCTGATAAAGTAAGTCAAGGTGAAAAAATTGCCGTTGTAGTTTCTGCACGCGGAAATGCTACAGACGAATTAGAGTTTATTTTGAGCATTGCTGCTAAAAACGGCAGTTACAAGGAATTATTAGAGAATTTTAAAAAATATCAAATATCAGATTATCCGAATGTAGATTTATCGGAGGAATTTGGTGTCTTAGACAAACTTTTTGAAGGCGTAAGTTTAATTGGCGATTACAGCAAAAAAATCAAAGATCAGATTTTATCAAAAGGAGAATTACTTTCGGCTAAATTATTAACGGCTATTTTATTGGAAAAAGGAATTCCAGCCAATTTTGTAGATACAAGAGAATTGTTGAAAACCGATTCTAAATTTGGTGATGCACAGCCTTTAGAACAGCTTTCAAAGAAAAACGTAGTCAATTATTTTAAAGAACATAACGGCGAAACGGTTAATATAGTTACAGGCTTCATTGGCTCAAACAACAACAACGACACAACTACTTTAGGTAGAAATGGCAGTAACTATACCGCTTCGTTAATCGCAAATTATTTAAATGCAGAAGAATTACAAAACTTCACGCACGTAGACGGAATCTATACGGCAAATCCAGATTTGGTTGCCGATGCTAAGAAGATTGAATATTTATCTTTCAATGAAGCAAATGAGCTGGCAAATTTTGGTGCAACGATTCTTCATGCGAAGACAATTATTCCTTTGTTAGAAAAGAATATTCCGCTTCGTATTTTAAATACTTTCAATCACGAAAACCGTGGAACTTTAATTACATCTGATTCTTCTAAAGAAGGAATTAAAACGCTTTCTGTTTTAGAAAATGTCTCTCTTGTAAATCTTGAAGGACGCGGATTACTTGGAAAAGCAGGAGTTGATGCTCGAATTTTTAAAGTAATGGGAGATCACAATATCAGTGTGAGTATCATTTCGCAAGGTTCTTCAGAAAGAGGAATCGGATTGGTTGTGGCAACAGAAAAAGCTACTCTTGCAATGGTCGAATTGGAAAAAGAATTCGAAAATGACTTCTATTCTAAAGACGTAAATCAGATTACGGTAACAGATAATGTATCGGTAATTTCGATTATTGGTCAGGATTTGAGCACTTTCCATAAACCGTACACGGCTTTAATCAAAAATAAAATTGTTCCGATTTTGTTTAACAACACCGTAACAGGTAAAAACGTGAGTTTGGTTGTTAAAAAAGAAGAATTAAATAAAGCTTTAAACGTAATTCACGGAGAGATTTTTGGAGTTTCGAAAAAGATCAACATTGCCATTTTTGGTCATGGACTAGTAGGAGGAACTTTGATTAATCAAATTTTAGAATCGGCTGCAGCAATCGAAAAACGTAAAGATATTAAGTTGAATGTTTTCGCTATAGCGAATTCTAAAAAACTGCTTTTGAACAAATACGGTGTTACAGATAACTGGAAAAACGATATTCAAACAAAAGGCGAAGCTTACACGATTAAAGATATTATTGCTTACGCAAACGAACATCATTTAGAGAACTTAATTGCAATTGATAATACAGCAAGTGCAACTTTCGTTGAGAATTATATTCCGCTTGTAGAAAGTAGTTTCGATTTGATTTCTTCGAATAAAGTAGCTAATACTTTGACGTATGGTTTCTATAAAGAATTGAGAAAAGCTTTGGCAGAAAACCAAAAGAATTACTTATACGAAACCAATGTGGGGGCAGGATTACCGTTAATTGATACCATTAAATTATTACACCTTTCGGGAGAAAATATCACAAAAATTAAAGGGGTTTTCTCTGGAACATTAAGTTATTTATTCAATAATTTCTCTGCGAAAGATGCTCCTTTTAGCGAAATCTTGCAAGAAGCAATTGATAACGGATACACAGAACCAGATCCGCGTGAGGATTTATGCGGAAATGACGTTGGTAGAAAATTATTAATTTTAGCTAGAGAATTAGATTTGCAAAATGAATTTGAAGAAATCTCAATTCAGAATTTAATTCCAGAGCACTTACGTGAAGGAAGTGCTGCCGATTTCTTGACGAAATTGAAAGAATTCGATCCAATTTACGCTAAAATAAAAGCAGAGCAACAGCCAAATCACGTTTTAAGATATATTGGTGAATTGTCTGGAGATTTGCAGAATGACAAAGGAAATCTAGAAGTCAAATTAGTTTCAGTACCAAAAGATACTGCATTAGGTGGATTAAAAGGTTCTGATTCTTTCTTCGAAATTTATACAGAATCATAC
Source organism: Flavobacterium tyrosinilyticum (assembly GCF_023656565.1). GTDB lineage: Bacteria > Bacteroidota > Bacteroidia > Flavobacteriales > Flavobacteriaceae > Flavobacterium > Flavobacterium tyrosinilyticum. The sequence goes on along the minus strand of NZ_JAMOKG010000001.1, from coordinate 630,835 downwards.
GGAGATCGTCCAATCGTTATTCAGGGAGCCGGTGCAGGTTCTGCAGTAACAGCAAGAGGAGTTTTCGGAGATATTTTGAGATTGTCTGATAAAGGATAAGACGATTTTAGATTTTAGATTGAAGATTTTAGATTTAAGATTTGCAAGCCTAGTTTGTCATTTCGAGGAACGAGAAATCACACTCGGAACTCGACAAAGATTGGCGATATTCTTTGCGGAATTTCTAGTGCGATTTCTCCTTTCAGTCGAAATGACAAAATTGAATAGAATAAAAAACAAAAAAAAAATAACAACACAATGAAAGTAAGTTTAAACAGAGTAAATGACGCATTTCATTTTAAAGTAAAAAATGAACGCGGACACGTAGTTGACGTTGATAGCAGAGCCGAATTTGGCGGAAGCGATTTAGGTGCAAGCCCAATGGAATTGGTATTAATGGGAGTTGCAGGATGCAGCGCTATTGATATGATTTCTATCTTAAAAAAACAGCGTCAGGAAATCACTTCTTTTAATGCTGAGGTTGAAGGAACACGAGTTCAAATCGAAGAAGCAAAACCTTTCAAAGAAATAGATGTGGTTTTTTATTTAGAAGGAGAAATCAACCCGGAAAAAGCCAAAAAAGCAGCACAACTTTCTTTCGAGAAATACTGTTCAGTTGCCAAAACAGTTGAACCAACGGCGACAATTAAATACAAAGTTGTCTTGAACAACGAAGCTTTATAAATTAGATAATTAGTCAATTAGGGAATTAGATAATTCTTGGATTGAGTTGAATAATAGACTCGTTTTGGTTTAGGTTTTTAGATTTCTTTTGCCTCGTTGGAAAACTTGAAACTTAAAACTTGAAACCTGAAACAAAAAAACAAAACAACACACAATGAATACAGAAGAATTTGGTTTTGAAACACAAGCCATTAGAACACAATTAGAGAGATCACAATATTTAGAACATTCGGTGCCTTTGTACCTTTCGTCAAGCTTCGTTTTTGAAGATGCTGAAGATATGAGAGCTTCTTTTACAGAAGAAAAAGAAAGAAATATCTATAGCCGTTTCAGTAATCCAAACACTTCGGAGTTTGTAGATAAGATCTGTAAAATGGAAGGGGCTGAGTCTGGTTATGCTTTTGCAACAGGAATGGCAGCAGTATATTCTACTTTTGCAGCTTTGTTAAATTCTGGAGATCATATTGTTTCTGCAAGCAGTGTTTTTGGTTCTACTCACGCTTTGTTTATGACTTATTTTCCAAAATGGAATATCGAAACTTCTTATTTCGAAATCAATAAGCCAGAAACAATCGAAAGTTTCATTAAGCCAAACACAAAAATTTTATATGCCGAATCTCCGACAAATCCTGGAGTTGACGTAATTGACTTAGAATTGTTAGGAAATATTGCTAAAAAACACAACTTGATTTTAGTGATCGACAACTGTTTTGCAACACCATATTTGCAGCAGCCAATTAAATTTGGAGCACATTTGGTTATCCATTCTGCAACAAAATTAATTGACGGACAAGGACGTGTTTTAGGTGGAGTTACAGTTGGAGATGCAGAGTTAATCAGACAGATTTATTTATTTTCAAGAAATACAGGTCCGGCTTTATCACCGTTTAATGCGTGGGTTCTTTCAAAAAGTTTAGAAACATTAGCAGTTCGTGTGGATAGACACTGCGAAAATGCTTTAAAAGTAGCTGAATTTTTAGAAAGCCACCCAAATGTAAACAGCGTAAAATACCCGTTCTTGAAATCGCATCCGCAATACGAAATTGCTAAAAAGCAAATGAAAGCGGGTGGAAACATCATCGCATTTGAAATTAAAGGCGGAATCGAAGCGGGAAGAAAATTCTTGAACTCAATTCAACTTTGTTCGTTATCAGCAAATATTGGAGATACAAGAACAATTGTTACGCATCCAGCTTCTACAACGCACAGCAAGTTATCTGAAGAAGATCAATTAGCAGTTGGAATCACACAAGGTTTGGTTCGTGTTTCTGTTGGTTTGGAAACTGTTGAAGATGTAATTGCAGATTTGAAGCAAGCATTGGCTTAAAATAAAATATAATACTTTTGAAGGGCTATTTTTTCTAAAATAGCCCTTTTTCATATAAAGAAAATTGCTTTTAAAACTAGATCCATAACATGAAAAAACCAAGATTGCTTTTGTTATCAGATTTGTTTGGAGGTAATCCTAAATGGGTTGAGTATTACATCAAAATATTGGAAGTTAAATATGATATTCAATATTATGATGTTTTAGAATTAGCTCAGATGAACTCAATAAATACTGAAGTCAAAATTCATAATCAATTTTTAAATGGAGGACTTGAAAAAGCAGTAGTTAATTTGTTGGCTTTTGAAAAAGAAAAAGTTGCCGTTTTAGGTTTTAGCATTGGCGGAACTATTGCGTGGAAAGCTTCTCTAAAAGGCTTAAAGATTACAGAATTCGTGGCTGTTTCTTCTACAAGATTGCGTTTTGAAACTGAAATGCCTAATTGTAAAGTCAAACTTTATTATGGTGAAAAAGATTTGAATAAGCCTAATGAGGAGTGGTTTTTGGACTTAAAAATTTCAAATCAAACTATTGAAAATCGAGATCATCTTTTATATAAGGAAAAAGAGATTGCTTTTCTTTTTTGTAGTAATTTTTTGTAATTAATGCTGCGAAAGACATATTTTTGTGAATCTAGAATATTAAATAATTAAAGCAAAAAATGGCTAATTCTACATATGTGCTGGGAAAGAAATTGTTAACGTCTGATCGTGATCGTTTTTTTAATGGCATTATTGATTTTGTTTTTATTTCAGTTTTCATATTTGTTTTTTCATTTTTCGTTGTAATTATAGGAAATGTTTTTCAATGGGACATTTATAGCGCTTGGGTAGAAATCATGATAAGCCTTGGAGTAGTAGGAACATATCTTTCTTTTGCAACGATTTATTATTTGTTTTTGGAAAGTCTTTTTGGAAGAACAATTGGAAAAATTGTTACAGGAAGTGTTGTGGTGGATGAAAATGGGCTAAAACCAAGTTTCAAGATTATTTTTATTAGAACTTTATGTCGTTTAATTCCTTTTGAGGCATTATCTTTTTTAAGTAAATCAGCAAGATTTTGGCATGATTCGTTTTCTAAAACCTACGTTGTGGAGAAAAAAGATTTAGAACAAGATATGGAAAATTTTTATTCTTTAGATTTAATTGGTAAAAAGGAAGTAATCTGATAGATTTAGTAGAATTTAACTTTATTCTTTGTGATAGTTCAAACAAAAAGCATACTTTTGTTATTCAATAATTTGCAAGAGTTTGATTTGAAATTAAATTCTGCAGTCAAAATTTTACATTAGTGCTTTCAAAGAAAACAAAATACGGAATTAAAGCTTTAACTTATTTAGCCAGACGTGAGAATAATGAACCGGTACAAATAGCTGAAATTGCGAAAAGCGAACATATTTCGATAAAATTTTTAGAAAGTATTTTACTGCTGTTAAGAAACTCAGGTTTCCTAGGTGCTAAAAAAGGAAAAGGCGGAGGTTATTATCTGATAAAAGATCCAAAAGATATCAGTATGGCCAAAGTGTACCGTATTCTTGAGGGGCCAATTGCTTTATTGCCTTGCGCGAGTCATAATTTTTATGAAAGATGCGATGATTGCGATGATGAATCAACTTGTGCTGCTAGACGTTTAATGACAGAAGTGCGTGATAATACACTTAAAATATTAGAAAGTAATTCTTTAGCAGATATTGCGTTTTAAGAATTAGTTAGTTCATATAAAAAAAGACCATTTCTAAATTTGAAATGGTCTTTTTTGTTTTTATCTAATGTTTTTAAAAAATCAATTTATATCCCGCTAAGAAAAGCATTACTGCAATTGCATTTCTAAGAAACTGGTCAGGCACTTTTCCGCTTAGCATACTTCCCATATAGATTCCAGGAAGCGATCCCATTAATAATTGACCCAATAAACCTATATCTAAATTTCCCATTGAAGCATGGCCAATTCCAGCTACTAAAGTTAAAGGAACAGCGTGTGCAATTTCGGTTCCGACTAAACGAGGAGTTGGTAATAATGGATAAAGGAAAAATAAAGTCACGGTGCCCAATGCTCCAGCGCCAATAGAAGTTAAGGTTACGGTTGCTCCTAGTAAAACTCCAATTCCAATGGTAAGCATGTTTTGTGTAGTGCTTTCACTATGAAATTTATCTCCAGCATGCTTTTGAGAAAAAACTAAAAGTTTCTTTTTGAATATTATCGCTATAGAAGTAAACAGTAAAGCCCATCCTAAACTGTACTTAATAACTCGATTTATAGTTTCTATATCGGTTTTAATGCTATGTAAAATCCATAAAGTTACTAAAGCAGCGGGAACGCTTCCTAAAGTCAGCCAGCCCGTGATTTTCCAGTTGATGTTCCCTTTTTTATTGTGTACAAATATTCCTCCAGCTTTGGTAAAAGCAGCGTATAGTAAATCGGTTCCTACTGCGGTTGTTGGAGAAATGCCGAAATATAATAAAATAGGAGTCATTAAAGAGCCTCCTCCAACACCTGTTAACCCAACAATAAAACCAACTGCTAAACCTGCTATTACAAGACCGATCTGAAAATCCATGAAAAATTATTTGCCGCTAAAATAATAACAATTTTATAATTATCCTATAGATTTTGTAGAGATTAAATGTGTATTTTTGTGGATCACAAAATGGGATCATGTTGTTAAAATAATAAGAGGCAGCATTTAATTTGTTAAAATAATCACTAATTCTTTTTTAAATCTCTTTTAACTTGGTTTATAAGAGGATAGCTTATGTAAAAAAGTAAATATATTGTTTTGATATTTCGAAATATATAGTACTTTTGCAAAGTAATCTACTAAGCCGATAGGGTAATGGATTTTTAAGAACAAAAACAATTCTTAAAATATGGAAAATGAACTTAAGTTAAACAACACGATAGTAAAGTCTGATTCTTTATTAAAGGAAAAATTGTGGGTTGTAATACCTGTTGTTTTATTGTTAGGTTTGGCAGTTACATTAATTTATAATCATCACGCTGAATTTTCGTGGGATGGTTTTGTTCAGGGATTTGATGAAAATCTTTTAGCGTTTTTTTTAATTGGTGCTTTTGCTCAATTGGTAGATGGTGCTTTAGGGATGGGATATGGAGCAACTTCTACGTCATTTTTATTGGCTTATGGAGTTTCGCCAGTTTTGAGCAGTACGGCAGTTCACGTTTCAGAAATGTTTACAACCGGAGCATCGGCGCTTTCGCACCACCGTTTTGGAAACATCAATAAAAAACTAGTCAAACATTTATTGATTCCCGGAGTTTTAGGATCAATTACAGGAGCTTATTTATTATCAGATGTTATTGACGGAGATATTATTAAGCCTTTTATTGCGGTTTACATGATTATTCTGGCAGTTGTAATTATCAGAAAAGCTTTGAGAAAAAGTGTTGTTAAAAAGAAAACTAAGAAACTAGGCGTATTAGCAGTGTTTGGAGGTTTCATGGATTCTGTTGGAGGAGGAGGTTGGGGGCCAATTGTGACTTCAACATTATTAGGAAGAGGAAGAAACCCGAAATATACCATTGGGTCTGTAAATGCGGCTGAGTTTGCCATTTCGTTTGCAAGCGGAATTACTTTCATGCTTTTTGGCGGAATTCACGGCTGGCAGATAATTATCGGATTGATTTTAGGAGGAGTTATTTCAGCGCCAATAGCAGCTTATTTGGTAAATAGAATCAAAAGAAAACCAATGATGGTTGCGGTTGGAGTTCTAATTATAATATTGAGTTTAAAAACATTATCTAAATTATTGTAAAAGATAATTTTAGAAAGGAGAGATTTATGAGTGCGATTATTGTACAAGAATTATTAGAAAAAACTGCAGCTCTTTCGCTTGACGAAACCTTAGTTTTTTTAGCAAAAGAATTTCCGGGAAAAGTAATTTTTTCGACATCTTTCGGTCAGGAAGATCAGGTAATTACTGATTTTATTGCAAAAAGCAATACTGATATTACCGTGTTTACTTTAGACACTGGAAGATTATTTCAGGAAACTTACGATGTTTTTCATAAAACATTAAAAAAATACAAAAGACCAATCGAAGTTTTTTTCCCAGAAGCTGCTTCAGTAGAAAATCTTCTGAAAACAAAAGGGCCAAATAGCTTTTACGATTCGGTTGAAAACAGAAAAGAGTGCTGTTTTATTCGAAAAGTGGTTCCATTAAGAAAAGCTTTGGCAGGAAACTCAGTTTGGATTACGGGTTTAAGAGCAGAACAATCAGAAAACAGACATGATTTAAATCTGTTTGAATACGACGGAAACTTCGAAATTATCAAATTCAATCCGTTACTAAAATGGACTTTAGAAGAAGTTGAAACGTATTTATCCGAAAACAATGTTCCGCAAAACGCTTTACACAAACAAGGTTTCGTAAGTATTGGATGCGCACCGTGTACGAGAGCAATTTTTCCTGGAGAAGATATAAGAGCCGGAAGATGGTGGTGGGAATCAAGCCATAAAGAGTGCGGACTTCATAGTGCTAAGAAAGAGTAGATAGAAGCAAGAAGAAAGAGGCGAGACTTTCGCAGAGAATAGGATATAGATTATAGAATAAAGAGTGGAGATTTTTAGATCAGGCAACTTGAAACTTTAAACATGAAACCTGAAACAAAATTTTTCACAAACAAAATATCAAACAAAAAAACAATGAGTTCAGTATTAAAAACAAACGCTTTAGAGAGTGAAGCGATATACATTTTCAGAGAAGTAATTTCACAGTTTGACAAACCGGTTTTACTTTTCTCAGGAGGAAAAGATTCTATCACATTAGTGCGTTTGGCGCAAAAAGCATTTTTCCCTGCTAAGATTCCGTTTCCTCTATTACACGTTGATACGGGACACAATTTCCCTGAAACAATTGCTTTCAGAGATAAATTGGTAGAAGAATTAGGTTTAGAGCTAATCGTTCGTAATGTTCAGGATGCTATTGATGAAGGAAAAGTGGTTGAAGAAACTGGAAAATATTCAAGCCGTAACAGCTTGCAGACTACAACGCTTTTGGATGCAATTGAAGAATTTAAGTTTGACGCTTGTATTGGTGGTGCACGTCGTGATGAAGAAAAAGCAAGAGCAAAAGAACGTATTTTCTCTGTTCGTGATGATTTCGGACAATGGGACGAAAAAAATCAGAGACCTGAGTTGTTTGATATTTTAAATGGAAAAATCGAAAATGGACAAAACGTTCGTGTTTTCCCAATTTCAAACTGGACAGAATTAGATGTTTGGAGCTATATCGAGAAAGAACACATCGAGATTCCATCAATCTACTTCTCACATAAAAGAAAAGTTTTTTTGAGAGACGGTTTAATCTGGTCGCATTCTCCTTTTGTGTACCAAGAAGAAGACGAACAAATCGAAGAAAGAATTGTTCGCTTCAGAACCGTTGGAGATATGAGCTGTACAGCAGCTGTTGAATCTTACGCAGCAACAATCGAAGAAGTAGTTGGAGAAATCAGATCATCAACCATTTCTGAAAGAGGAGCCAGAATCGATGATAAACGTTCTGAAGCTGCAATGGAAAAGAGAAAACAACAAGGATACTTTTAATAATTGTTAATTATGAATTGTTAATTGTTAATGCAATTCGGAACGGAATTTTAAAAGTAAAAATCAAGAAAACAAAAACATACAGTTTTATAAGTTTCGAGAGAACATGAAACATGAAACTTTAAACCTGAAACAATATATAAGATGGACGTTTTAAAAATAGCAACAGCAGGAAGTGTAGATGACGGAAAAAGTACTTTGATCGGGAGATTATTGTATGACACAAAATCATTGACGACTGATAAGATAGAAGCAATCGAAAAAAGCAGTAAACAAAAAGGATACGATTATCTTGATTTTTCTTTGGCAACTGATGGTTTAGTGGCGGAAAGAGAACAAGGAATCACGATTGATGTTGCTCATATTTATTTTTCGACTGCAAAGAAAAGTTACATTATTGCCGATACTCCGGGTCACGTAGAATATACAAGAAACATGGTTACAGGAGCTTCTACTTCTCAGGTTTCTATTATTTTAATTGATGCTAGAAAAGGAGTTATCGAGCAGACTTACCGTCACTTTTTTATCAATAATTTATTGAGAGTAAAAGAAGTAATCGTTGCGATTAACAAAATGGATTTAGTTGATTATTCTGAAGAAGTTTTCAATAAAATCAAAGCAGATTTTCAGGCATTAAATGCAAAAAGTACTTTCAAGGAACAAAACGTAAGTTACATTCCGTTAAGTGCAATCAACGGTGGAAATGTTGTTGACAAATCTGAAAATATGCCTTGGTATGACGGACAAACGGTATTGGAACATTTAGAAGGATTGCATGCTCATGATGTTTTTGAAGCAGGAAAAGCACGTTTCCCGGTTCAGACTGTGATTCGTCCAAAAACTGAAGAATACCACGATTTCAGAGGTTACGCAGGAAAATTATACGGAAACTCAATCAAAGTTGGAGATGCTGTAACAGTTCTTCCTTCTTTAACAGAATCTAAAGTATCTAAAATTTACTTTTTCGATAAAACATTTGACGAAGCCGTTGCAGGTTCTTCGATCACAATCGAATTAGAAAATGATATCAATGTAACGAGAGGTGATATGATTGTAAAATCATCAGAGCTTCCAAAAATTGAAAAAGATATTACCACAACAGTTTGTTGGATGGACAGCAAGAAATTGGTTCCAGGAACTAAATATTTGGTACAACACAATACAAATAGAGTTTTAGCAAAAGTAGAAAGCATCAAAAATACAATTGCAACAGATTACTCGGGAACGACAGAAGCTTCACAATTGTCAATAAACGAAATTGGAGAAGTAACGATCAAATTAAGCAAACCGTTATATTTTGATTCATACAACGAAAACAAATCAAACGGAGCTTTCATCTTAATTGATACAGCAACTAACACAACAGCAGGAGTAGGATTTATTAGGTAAACCTGCTATAAGCTTTAAGCAATAAGCCTTAAGCTTAAAAGATTGAAGACACAAAGTTTAAAAAGCTTATAGCCTACAGCTTAAAGCCTAAAGCAAGAAAAAGAAAATGGAAAGTTTTAGAACAGAAATAGAAAATCCGGTAGTTCAGAAGGAGATTATCGAATTAGAAAAAAAGATTCACTTATTCCGTGGAGGAAAAATTGATGATGAGCGTTTTCGTAGTCTTCGTTTAGCGCGTGGAATTTATGGTCAGCGTCAGGAAGGCGTTCAGATGATTCGTATCAAATTGCCTTATGGTAAAGTAACCAGCGAGCAATTGGTGCGTATCACGCAGGTTTCTGATGAATATTCTACAGGACGTTTGCATATTACAACACGTCAGGATATCCAGATTCACTACGTGAGTTTAGACAGAACACCAGAACTTTGGGCAGATTTGGCTAAAGACGATATTACACTTCGTGAAGCTTGTGGAAACACAGTAAGAAATATTACAGGAAGCGAATTAGCAGGTGTAGACGTAAACGAACCGTTTGATGTTTCGCCTTATGCACACGGACTTTTTCAATATTTGTTAAGAAACCCAATCTGTCAGGAAATGGGACGTAAATTCAAAATTTCGTTCTCTTCTTCAGACGAAGATACAGCTTTGAGTTATTTACACGATTTAGGATTTATTCCAAAAATTAAAGACGGACAAAAAGGTTTCAAAATCATGTTTGGTGGAGGTTTAGGATCTCAGCCAGCACATGCTGAGTTGCTTTCAGAGTTTGTTCCCGTAAACGAAATCATCCCAACAGCAGAAGGAATCATCCGTATTTTCGATAGATACGGAGAACGTGCAAAAAGAATGAAAGCGCGTATGAAATTCTTAATCAAAGAAATGGGGAAAGATGCTTTTCTTGATTTGGTTGAACAAGAGAAAAAAGCCATCGCGTTTGAAACATACGAAATTGATACAACAGCTTTTGATAGTCCAATTCCAGAACCATTATTAGAAGTTCCGCAAGTTACAATCGAAGATACAGAAGCTTATGAAGCTTGGAAAAAATCGAATGTAATCAAGCAGAAACAAGACGGTTATTATGCTATTGGAATCAAAGTTTTATTAGGTGATTTTTATACTGATAAAGCCAGATTATTAGCCGCTTTAATTAAAAATTACGCAGCAAATGAATTACGTTTTTCATTGCGTCAAAATATTGTAATACGTCACGTAAAAGAAGAGAATTTACCATTCTTTTACCAAGAATTAGCCAAGTTGGATTTTGTTCAATTAGGATATAATTCAGTTGGAGATATTACGGCATGTCCGGGTACTGATACTTGTAATTTGGGGATTGCAAGTAGTACCGGTATTGCAGAAGAATTAGAAAGAGTTTTAACGGCAGAATATCCTCAGTATTTAAACAACCGCGAAATCGAAATTAAAATTTCAGGCTGCATGAATGCTTGCGGACAACATAATATGTCTGCAATTGGATTCCAAGGAATGTCTATCAACTCAGGTAAACTCGTTGCTCCGGCTTTGCAGGTTTTATTAGGAGGAGGAAGATTAGGAAATGGAGCAGGGCGTTTTGCTGATAAAGTAATCAAAGTGCCTAGCCGTAGAGGTCCAGATGCATTGCGTACCATCTTAAATGATTTTGATGCTAACGGAAGCGGACAAAAATTCCTAGATTATTATGATACAAAAGGAGAGAAATATTTCTATGAAATCTTAAAACCTTTCGCAGACGTAACCAATTTAACAGAAGCTGATTTTGTAGATTGGGGTAATGCAGACAATTACGTAAAAGCAGTTGGAGTTGGAGAATGTGCCGGAGTTGTGATCGATTTAGTGGCGACATTATTGTTTGAAGCGAAAGAGAAATTGATTTTGGCTCAAGAATCTTTCGACGAGAAAAAATGGTCAGATGCAATCTATCATGCTTATGCAGGATTTGTAAATGGAGCAAAAGCATTATTATTGGCTGAAAACCAAAAAACAAACCACCACGCAGGAATTGTAGATTTATTTGATACTGTTTTCATCGACACTAGTAAAATCGAATTAAACTCAACTTTTAAAGACTTGGTTTACCAAATCAATAAAAATGAACCATCTGAAGCTTTCGCTAAAGGTTACATTGCACAAGCAACAGTTTTCTTTGACAAAATCGAAACTTTCAGAGCACAGGAATTAGCAAATGCATAATATAAAATCCAAAATAACTTTAGTCGGTGCAGGTCCGGGCGATCCCGATTTACTGACGCTAAAAGCTGTAAAAGCATTGGCTGAAGCAAATGTGGTTTTATACGACGCATTGGCCAATGAAGAAATTCTGGATTACGCACCAAAAAATGCCATCCGAATTTTTGTTGGTAAAAGAATCGGAAATCATGCTTACACGCAGGATCAAATCAATCAATTGATTGTAGATAATGCTTTGACTTACGGAAACGTAGTTCGATTAAAAGGTGGAGATCCATTTATTTTCGGAAGAGGCGGAGAAGAAATTGATTTTGCTGAAAGTTTCGGAATTGAAACCATTGTTGTTCCAGGAATTTCATCGGTAGTTGCCGTTCCCGCAAGTCAGGGAATTTCGATTACAAAACGAGGCATTTCAGAAAGCTTTTGGGCTATTACCGGAACAACTTCTGATAGAAAATTATCGTCAGATGTAGCTTTGGCTGCACAATCTTCTGCAACTGTTGTGATTTTGATGGGAATGCACAAATTGCCACAAATAATCAATTTGTTTCAAAAAGAAGATAAAGGAAATTTACCCGTTGCGATCATCCAAAACGGAACAACAACAGAAGAAAAAGTGGGTGTAGGAACAGTTGATTCAATTTTAGAAGTTGTAAAAGAAAAAGGATTAGGTTCACCAGCCATTATTGTTTTAGGCGAGGTTGTCCGCGAAAGCAATAAACTAAAAGGATTTTACGAAGAATTTCTATCAAAAGAAACCATTCATTAAAATAATTATATGTTCCGTTAGGAACAATTCGTTGGTAAATCATCTAATTTTGTTTAGATGAAATTAAATTAAAATGGAACAAAACGAATTATATCCGATATTTCTAAAGCTTCACAATTTAAATGTTTTGATTGTAGGCGGAGGAAATGTAGGTCTGGAAAAGCTTTCTTTCTTGCTAAAATCAAGTCCGAATGCAAATGTTGAGGTAGTGGCAAAAGAATTTCATTTAGAAATAAAAGTTCTGGCCGAAAAATATCCTTCGATTAAATTGACGGAAAAAAAGTTCAAAAAGAAAATGCTTAAAAAACGTCACATGGTAATTGCCTGTACAGACGATTTGAAAGTAAATAAAAAGGTTTACGATTTGGCGAGAAAACGTTATTTGATTTGCAATATAGCCGATACACCAGATTTATGTGATTATTATTTGGGCGGAATCGTAACAAAAGGAAATGTAAAAATTGCTATTTCAACCAACGGAAAATCACCAACAACAGCCAAAAGGCTTCGGGAGTTTTTTGAAGAAGTAATTCCTGAGGATATCAACCAAATGGTTGAGAATCTGAACGAATATCGAAAAACCTTAAAAGGCAATTTTGAAGAAAAGGTTAAACGAATGAATGAGATAACCGATTCATTAAAAAATAAAGAGTAAAAAAGTTTCGGAAAGAAATTAATGATAAAAATCATTGAAAGTACAAGGATTTATTCGTTTCTTTGCGTTATTAAGAATGATTATAAACAACAACATAATGATTAAAACAGATATACTTATAATTGGAGCAGGCCCAACAGGTTTATTTGCCGTATTCGAGGCAGGATTGTTAAAATTAAAATGCCACATTTTAGATGCTCTTCCACAACCAGGAGGACAGCTATCAGAGTTATATCCAAAAAAGCCAATTTATGATATTCCTGGATTTCCAGAAGTATTAGCCGGAGATTTAGTTGACGGATTAATGGAGCAAATCAAACAATTTGAACCAGGTTTTACTTTAGGAGAACGTGCTGAAACAGTTGAAAAGCAAGAAGACGGATCTTTCATCGTAACATCAAACAAAGGAACTAAATTCCACGCACCAGTTATCGCAATCGCTGGAGGTTTAGGAAGTTTTGAGCCTCGTAAACCACTTATCGAAGATATCGAGTTTTATGAAGATAAAGGAGTAAAATACTTCATCAAAAATCCTGAGAAATTCAGAGATAAAAGAGTTGTTATTGCAGGAGGAGGAGATTCAGCATTAGATTGGAGTATCTTCTTGGCAAATGTAGCTTCAGAAGTAACTTTAATCCACAGAAGAAACGAATTCAGAGGAGCTTTAGATTCTGTAGAAAAAGTACAGGAATTAAAATCAGCTGGAAAAATTAAACTAATTACACCAGCAGAAGTTATCGGAATCAATGGTGCTGAGCACGTTGAGTCACTAGATATCGAAGAAAACGGCGCACACCGTAAAATCGAATGCGATTATTTCATCCCGCTTTTCGGATTAACACCAAAATTAGGTCCAATTGGAGACTGGGGATTAGAAATCGAGAAAAATGCAATTAAAGTAAACAATGCATTAGATTACCAAACTAACATTCCGGGAATCTTCGCTATTGGAGACGTAAATACATACCCAGGAAAATTAAAGTTAATCCTTTGTGGTTTCCACGAAGCAACTTTAATGTGCCAAGCTGCATACGGAATCATCAATCCAGGTAAAAAATATGTATTGAAATATACAACAGTTTCTGGTGTAGACGGTTTCGACGGAACTCGTAAAGAAGCTCCAAAAGCGGTTGTGAAGGCGATTGTTTAATCGAAGGTGCTGAGGTTCTAAGGGACTAAGGTGCTAAGATTTTTATATAGAAAGCTCAAACTTTTAGTTTGAGCTTTTTTTATATAAAACATATTCAAACATAGCCAGTGGTTTCAACCACTGGAACACAACATATAGACACAACGCACAATCAATTTACATGATAACAAAAACAAAACGGATTATCACAATACGTTTCCCGTGGTTGAAACCACGGGCTATATTAGAAAAACAGTTTTAGCTTTTTTATTAATCCCAGAGGGATGACATATTTATAGAAAAGAAATTATTCGTTTGGGCAAGAGCTCCAGCGGAGCGAAATATATTTCGCTCCGCTGGAGCTCTTGTGTTGTGCTTGTCTTTTTTCTATAAATATTATGCTCCTCTGGAGGCTAAATCACGTAAAAGATAAAACCTTAGCACCTAAGTACCTCAGAACCTTAGAAAAAAACATTTGCAAATAGAAACCCTATTTCATACCTTTGCACTGTTCTTAAAATTATTGTCAGTTATCACGAAAGGCGGAGGGATAGACCCGATGAAACCTTAGCAACCCTTTATCATAAAGAAGGTGCTAAATTCTACTTTATACGACATTTTCCAGTATTAAAGATAGATAACACAAATACATACTCGTATTTCTCAAAACTTTTCTCGATAACATATAATATTTACTGAAACAGATTCTGTATCAGGAGCGAATCATTGGCGCATTTTTGCAGTCAATAGTTCCCGCTTTTCGTTGCAATCTTTTGCTTTTTTAAAGAAAAAAATCAAAAGGATTTCCACTTCAAACGGAGTTCACTGAACTCCTATGAAAATAGAAATTAAGTGAAGTAATCGGGGCTAATGAGCCAGCAATAGTGCACTTTTGGAATTAAAGTGAAAAAAATATCCGAAGCAAACCTAACAGGTTTTAAAAACCTGTTAGGTTTAAACTTCACAATCATAATAAAAAAAACTTAGCATCTTAGAACCTTAGCGTCTTAGCAGCTAAAACAAAAAAATATGGCAATTACAATTCAAGAAGCAATAAAAAAAAATATCCTAATCCTTGATGGAGCAATGGGAACAATGCTGCAGCGCTATAATTTCTCAGAAGAAGATTTCAGAGGAGAGCGTTTCAAAGATTTTCCACATCCGTTAAAAGGAAACAACGATTTACTATCCCTAACACAACCACAAGCGATCCGCGATGTTCATGCCGCTTATTATGAAGCTGGTGCTGACATTGTAGAAACCAATACTTTCTCGGGAACGACAATCGGTATGGCCGATTATCATATGGAAGATTTGGTTTACGAGTTAAACTACGAATCGGCAAAACTCGCACGCGAGGTTGCCGATGAGTTTACCGCAAAAAATCCGGAAAAACCTCGTTTCGTAGCCGGTTCAATTGGACCGACAAACCGTACGGCAAGTATGTCACCAGACGTAAATGATCCAGGTTACAGAGCCGTAACGTTTGACGATTTACGAATTGCTTACAAACAACAAGCAGAAGCTTTAATGGATGGTGGATGCGATTTACTTTTAGTAGAAACGATTTTTGATACACTAAATGCAAAAGCAGCACTTTTTGCAATTGAAGAAGTAAAAGAAGAACGCAACATCGATATTCCAATCATGGTTTCGGGAACAATTACAGATGCGTCTGGAAGAACACTTTCGGGGCAAACAGTTGAAGCGTTTTTGATTTCAATTTCACATATTCCGTTATTAAGCGTAGGATTCAATTGCGCCCTTGGAGCCGATTTGTTGAAACCATACTTAAAAACATTAGCGCATAACACAAGTTTTAATGTTTCGGCGCATCCAAACGCAGGATTGCCAAATGCATTCGGACAATATGATGAAACGCCAGAACAAACTCAGGCTTTCATTAAAGAATATTTAGATGATAATTTAATCAATATTATTGGCGGTTGTTGTGGTACAACTCCAGATCATATTAGATTAATGGCTGAAGTTGCGAAGGATTATAAGCCGAGAGTGGCGCCTGTTATTGAATAATTTTCACGAAGTTTAAAAATGAAGAAAATTTTGTTCTTGGAAAGCAAAAAATAATTGTAAAGCGAAATGAATAATTGGAAGACTATTTTTTTATTTATGATAGCTGGCTTACTAATATATGAAGTATATAAGAATGTTCAGCAAGATGATTATAGAAAATCTTTCAAAGGTGAAACAATTGCATTAGTAACTATAAATGAAGGTTCAAGAGAAGACAAAGTTTTAAGATATTATTTTTATACAGATCGAAAAATTTTAGGAAAAATTGGAAATAGATCACGTCATAGTAATTTATATAAAGAGATAAATAAGTTTTATAAAGTAAAATACGATTTGAATAAACCTGAAGAGAATGAAATTTTCTTAGAAGAGGAAGTAAAACATGATTCTTTATCACTCGTTAAAGCGGGTTTTACTAAAACTAAATATTATGAATATGATGATGTAACTCATGGATATTTAGAAAAATCAAAATGGAAATGAACAGGAAACACAAAACGTGTTTTGAAACCGGATCTGCGTGAGGGATAGAAGTGAAAAGCCCGCAGACCAATGTAGTGAAACGGAATTGGTTGAGGACTTGCAACGGATAGCCCGACCCGGAGGGGCACGCCCAAAATAATAAACATGAATACCTACAAGGTTTTAAAAACCTTGCAGGAAAGAAATAGAATAAAAAAACTCAGAATCTAAGCATCTTAGAATCTCAGTAACTTAAAAAAGAAATGACAGAAAAAAGAAGAGACCTTGTATTATCAGGATTAGAACCGTTGATTATTACGCCCGAAAGTGTTTTCGTGAATGTTGGTGAGCGTACAAACGTAACAGGTTCAAGAAAATTCCTAAGATTAATCAAGGAAGAGAAATATGACGAGGCACTTGATATTGCGAGACAACAAGTAGAAGGAGGAGCACAAATCATCGATATTAATATGGATGAAGGAATGCTTGATGGTGTTACTGCAATGACTAAATTTTTGAATTTAATTGCGGCAGAACCAGACATTTCAAGAGTGCCAATTATGATCGACAGCTCGAAATGGGAAATCATCGAAGCAGGTCTAAAAGTAGTACAAGGAAAAAGCGTTGTAAACTCGATTTCGTTAAAAGAAGGAGAAGAAGCCTTTATTCACCACGCCAAATTAATCAAACGTTACGGAGCAGCTGCTATTGTTATGGCTTTTGACGAAGTTGGTCAGGCGGATAATTACGATCGTAGAGTGGAAATCTGCCAACGTTCGTATGATATTTTGGTAAACAAAGTAGGATTCCCTCCGCAGGATATTATTTTCGATTTGAATATTTTCCCGGTTGCAACAGGAATGGAAGAACACCGCCTGAATGCTCTGGACTTTTTTAGAGGAACAAAATGGGTTCGTGAGAATTTGCCACATGCACATATCAGCGGTGGAGTGAGTAACGTTTCGTTCTCGTTTAGAGGAAATGATGTTGTTCGTGAAGCGATGCACTCGGTGTTTTTGTATCACGCAATTAAAGAAGGAATGACGATGGGAATCGTGAATCCAGAGATGCTTACGATTTACGATGATATTCCGAAAGACTTATTAGAACACGTTGAAGACGTAATTTTAGATAGACGTGACGATGCTACTGAAAGACTTCTGGATTTTGCAGAAAATGTAAAAGGGGAAGTAAAAAGCGATGAAAAAGCGATTCAGGAATGGCGTTTAGGATCTGTTCAGGATCGTATTACACATTCGTTGGTAAAAGGAATCGATGCTTTTATTGAAGAAGATGTAGAAGAAGCTCGTTTGGCAGCAACGAAACCAATAGAAGTTATCGAAATCAATTTAATGACGGGAATGAATGTGGTTGGAGATTTATTCGGAAGCGGAAAAATGTTCCTGCCTCAGGTGGTAAAATCGGCTCGTGTAATGAAAAAAGCAGTGGCTTATTTATTGCCTTTTATTGAAGCAAGCAAACAAGCAGGAGATAAACAAGGAAATGGAAAAATCCTAATGGCAACTGTAAAAGGAGACGTTCACGATATTGGTAAAAATATCGTTTCGGTGGTTTTAGCTTGTAACAATTACGAGATTGTAGATCTTGGTGTTATGGTGCCTCCGGAAAAAATCATTGCGGCGGCGATTGAACATCAAGTAGATATTATTGGATTAAGCGGATTGATCACGCCTTCGCTTGACGAAATGGTGTATTTGGCAAAAGAATTAGACAAACAAAATATTAAAATCCCGATTATGATTGGCGGGGCGACGACTTCGCGTGCGCACACCGCGGTGAAAATTGCGCCTCAATATAGAGAAACTGTAATTCACGTAAACGATGCTTCGAGAGCCGTTACCGTTGCAGGAAATCTGCTAGATCATAACCGAAAAATATATGCGGCAGATATTCGTGCAGAATACGATTCTTTTAGAGAAACATTCTTAAATCGTTCGAGAGATAAAAACTTCCTTACGATTGAAGATGCCCGCAAAAACAAATTGCCATTGGATTGGTCTGAATATACGCCAACTAAACCAAAAGTAATTGGTGCACAAACGATTGAAATAGAACTAGATGTTTTGATTCCATATATCGACTGGACGCCATTTTTTCAGACTTGGGAATTGTACGGAAAATATCCTGCAATTTTAACCGATGAGGTTGTGGGCGAACAAGCAACATCTGTTTTTAAAGATGCTCAGGCGATGCTTAAAGTGATTTTAGAAGAGAAAAAACTTAAAGCAAAAGGTATTTACGGAATTTTCCCTGCGAATCAGGTGGATGATGACGATATCGAATTGCGTGATGAAAACGGAAAAGTTCTGGAGAAATTCTTAACGCTTCGTCAGCAGTCGCAAAAAACAAAAGGCGCTCCAAACATTGCTTTAGCCGATTTTATTCTGCCAAAAGAAAGCGGAATTGAAGATTATATGGGAGCGTTTTGCGTAACCACAGGTTTTGGTGTAGATGAATGGGCTGCGGAATATGAAAAGAATTTAGACGATTATAATTCGATTATGGTGAAAGCACTTGCTGATCGTTTTGCTGAGGCTTTCGCCGAATATCTTCACGAGAGAGTTCGTAAAGATTTTTGGGGTTATGACAGCGAAGAATCTTTAACCAACGAAGAATTGATTAAAGAAAGTTATAAAGGAATTCGTCCGGCTCCGGGTTATCCAGCTTGCCCTGATCACTTGGAAAAACCAACGATTTGGAAGCTTTTAAATGTAGCCGAAGAAATTGGAGTAACCTTAACAGAAAGTATGGCGATGTGGCCGGCTTCTTCAGTTTCAGGATATTATTTCGGAAACCCAAAAAGTAGATATTTCGGATTAGGAAAAATAAAAGAAGATCAGGTTGTAGATTACGCCAAACGACGTAATGTCTCAACAGATTACGCCATGAAATGGTTAAACCCTAATATAGCAGATTAATAAAAGTTATTTTGGTTTCAGGTTTCAGGTTTCAAGTTCTCTACAGCAACTTGAAACTTGAAACCTAAAACTTGAAACAAAAAATAAAAAATGAAAGTAACAGAGCATATAGAAAACGCCAAAGGAAAAACATTATTCTCATTTGAAATTATTCCACCTCAAAAGGGGAAAAGCATTCAGGAATTATACGATAATATTGATCCGTTAATGGAGTTTAAACCGCCGTTTATTGATGTAACGACTTCTCGTGAAGAATATATTTATATTGATAAAGGTAATGGACTTTTGGATAAGAAATTAACTCGTATGCGTCCAGGAACGCTTGGAATTTGCGCTTCTATAAAACATAAATACAATGTAGATACGGTGCCGCATTTGCTTTGCGGTGGATTTACACAAGAGGAAACCGAATACATGCTGGTTGATTGCCAGTATTTAGGAATCAACAACGTAATGGCACTTAGAGGCGATGCAATGAAAGACGAACAATCTTTTGTACCGAAAGCAGGAGGAAATCATTACGCAGTTGATTTGGTTCGTCAAATCAAAGATTTAAATTGTGGAAAATATCTGCACGAAGTGATGGATATTGATAATAAAGCTGACTTTTGTATTGGTGTTGCGGGTTATCCGGAAAAACATTTAGAATCACCATCTTTACAATCAGATTTAAAAAGATTAAAAGAAAAAGTAGATGCAGGAGCAGATTATGTGGTAACACAAATGTTTTTTGACAACTCAAAATATTTTGCCTTTGTAGAAAAAGCAAGAGAAATGGGAATCACAATTCCGATTATTCCTGGAATAAAACCTATTGCGGTTCAGAGACATTTACAGGTTTTACCACAGATTTTCAGAATCGATTTGCCAGAAGATTTAATCGATGCTGTAGATAAATGCAAAAACAACGCTGAAATCAAACAAGTCGGAATCGAATGGGCGATTCAACAGTCATTAGAATTGAAAGCCGCTGGAGTTCCATTTTTGCACTATTATTCAATGGGTAAATCTGAGAATATCCGCCAGATTGCAAGTCAGGTTTTTTAGTTTTTTTTACCATTAAGAGATTAAGCTCATAAAGTTTAGCTTAATTTTCTTAATGTCTTAATGGTGAAAATTCCCGAAATGACAAGAAAGCTTGGAATTTGGTATTTTTAAATTGGAATTTAATTTAAAAGATTATGAAACAAGAAGAACTACAAGCCATAGCTTCTCAATTAAAACATCCATCGGGAGACAAAGGAATCGAAATGGGAAATATGATGAACGAAACAAACATCAACATGACCAAACATTCGATTCAGAATTTAAATATAGCAAACGAAAACAGAATTCTAGAACTAGGCCACGGAAACGCGGGTCACGTTGAATTTTTGTTTGAACAAGCCGAAAAGCTA
The DNA here is from genome assembly GCF_023656565.1 of Flavobacterium tyrosinilyticum. GTDB lineage: Bacteria > Bacteroidota > Bacteroidia > Flavobacteriales > Flavobacteriaceae > Flavobacterium > Flavobacterium tyrosinilyticum. Next base: position 610,257 of record NZ_JAMOKG010000001.1, on the reverse strand, counting down.
AAATATTACGGACTAGAAATGTCGGAACTGATGTTTCAGGAAGCAAGACAAATCAACCGAAATTTCGTTTCTCAAAAACAGGCTTTCTTTTCCCTTTATGATGGAAATACGATTCCTTTTGAAGCGGAATTATTTGCTAAAATATTTACAGTAAACACCATTTATTTTTGGCAGAAACCTGAGGAATTACTATCAGAAATCTACAGGGTTTTAAAACCAAATGGTACTTTCTGTTTGACATTTGCCGAAGAAGATTTCATGAAAAAACTGCCTTTTACACAATTCGAATTTGAATTGTACAGTACAGAAAAAGCACAGGAATTAATCAAAAAATCGGATTTTAAAATTGTCTATACAGAAACACAAACCGAAAAAGTAAAAAGCAAAACAGGAGAATTAGTCGACAGAGCTTTTACGACTATTGTTCTGGAAAAGTAATTTTTAGCCACAGATTATAAAGATTAGCCCAGATTACAAAATCATTTTAATCGCTGTAATCTGTGTCAAAAAAATAACCAATCAATTTTTGCAATCCTTTTTTGAGTACTTTCATTTTATTATTAATCTTTTCCGAATTATAATTCTCTACAACTTATGGAAGTTAAGAAAATCAATTTTTTGCAGAGTTACAGCAGTATTTTATGGCTTCTTGGAGGTATTATAATCGGAAGTATTTTCGGATTGGTGTTTGGAGAAGATGTTTTGATTATAAAACCACTCGGCGATATATTCCTGAATTTACTTTTTACAGCCATTATTCCGCTTATATTTTTCACAATCGGTTCTTCGGTTGCAAATCTGGAACGAACAGAAAAGCTAGGAAAACTGTTTGTCATAATGGTATTGGTTTTTCTCGCTACAATTTTAATTTCTGCCATTGTAATGATTTGTGCTGTTTATCTTTTTCCGATTCATGAAGATATCGCAATTGCGAAAGTTCCGTTTGAAGAAGTAGCTTCAGGATCAGCGGGAGATCAAATTACCAAACTGCTTACAGCCAATGATTTCTTCGAATTATTGTCTCGAAAAAGTATGCTCGCGTTGATTATTTTTTCTTTTTTAGTAGGTTTCGCCACATTACAATCTGGAGAAAAAGGAAATGCTTTCAAGAGTTTTCTGGATTCAGGAAACGAGGTAATGAAGCAGCTTTTAAACATCATCATGAAATTTGCGCCAATTGGTTTAGGAGCGTATTTTGCTTATCAAGTTGGAGTTTTCGGCCCACAATTGCTAGGCGTTTATGCAAAACCAATGGCAGTTTATTACGCTGCCTGTATTTTCTATTTCTTTGTTTTCTTTAGTTTATATGCCCTTGTCGCTGGCGGAAAAAGAGCTTTTAAAGTTTTTTGGAGCAATAACATAATGCCTTCTCTAACAGCAGTTGGAACTTGCAGCAGTATTGCGACTATTCCAGCCAATTTAGCAGCAGCAGAAAAAATGGGAATTCCGGCACATGTACGAAATCTGGTAATTCCGCTTGGCGCGCCTCTGCACAAAGACGGTTCGAGTATGTCATCCATCTTAAAAATAACGTTTTTGTTTGCCATGTTTGGCAAAGATTTTACAGATCCGATGACGATTCTTTTAGCACTTGGAATTACAGTTATAGTTTCAATTGTCGAAGGCGGAATTCCAAACGGAGGTTATATTGGAGAAATTTTAGCCATAACAGTTTATGGTTTTCCAATGGAACAAGCTTTGCCAGTTGCCATGATTTTAGGAACTCTGGTTGATCCAATTGCTACTTTATTAAACGCAAACGGTGACGTAATTTGTTCGATGATGGTTTCGAGGTTCTCCGAAAAGACAAAGTGGTAGCTTCACTATAAATTTCCAATTCTTAAAATAAATACTAAAAATAACTTATCTCGCGTGAAATGGCTTCGACTTCGCTCAGCCTGACAATGCGTGATGTAAATCACTATATAATATGAATTCAAAATTACAGCACGATCTCGACAATTTTGAGAATATCTTAGAAAAAACAAAACAGCAGGGAATTGATTTTTTGAGTAATATCGATAACATTCCAACCTCCAATACTTATTCAATAAATCCTAAAACGGAGCTAAATGAGTTAGGTTTAGGATCTATTGAAGCTTTAAAGGAATTTAATGAAAGATTGGCTCCATTGATGGTTTCCTCGTCTGGTCCAAGATATTGGGGATTTGTGACAGGGGGATCAACTCCCGCTTCTATTGTTGGAGATTGGTTGGCATCGGTTTATGATCAAAATACACAATCGGTGACTTCACAGGGCGGTAATTCAGCTTTAATAGAGTTTGAAACTATTAATTTATTATTGCAATTATTAGAACTTCCAGATTCGTTTTTAGGCGGATTTGTAACAGGGGCAACAATGTCCAATTTCACCAGTTTAGCAGTTGCGAGACAATGGTTTGGAAAACAGTATGGAAAAGATTTTGCTAAAAATGGAATTTCTGAAACCATCAATATTTTAACGGCTACTCCACATTCTTCTTCCATAAAATCATTATCGATGTTAGGAGTTGGAAGCCAGAATTATACAGTTATAAAAACAATTGAAGGTAATCGTGAAGCTTTGGATATTGCCGATTTAGAAGAAAAAATCAAAGCTTTAAACGGAAAACCTTTTATCCTGATTTCAAGTGCTGGAACGGTAAACACCGCCGATTTTGATGATTTTGAAACCATTGCCAAACTAAGAGAAAAATACAATTTCTGGTGGCATATTGACGGTGCTTTTGGCGGTTTTGCGGCAGTTTCAGAAAAATACAGACATTATGTAAAAGGTTGGGAAGGAGCAGACAGTATTACGATTGATTGTCATAAATGGCTGAATGTTCCATACGAAAGTGCTTTTTATTTGGTTAAAAAAGAACATGTTAATCTGCAGATTGAAACATTCCAAAATTCTAATGCGCCTTATTTAGGGAATCCGTTAGAAAATTTTAATTATCTGAATGTGCTTCCTGAAAATTCACGCCGTTTGCGTGCGCTGCCGGTATGGTTTTCGCTTAAAGCCTACGGAAAAGAAGGTTTTAGAGACCTTGTTGAAGATAGTTCAGCATTGGCTTTACATTTTGCAAATGCTCTAATAGAAAATGATTTTGAGCTCTTAGCGCCAATTCGTTTAAATAATGTTTGCTTTACATTAAAAGGAGAACACAATCAGGAAAAAGTAACTCCCTTTTTATCTGCTTTGAATGATACTGGGAAAGTATTTATGACGCCAACAGTTTATCAGAACAAAAAAGGAATTAGAGCTTCATTTGTGAATTGGAGGACGAATGAAGAAGATATTAGAATAGTAATTAAAGAGATGAAAGATCTATTAGAAATTATTTAATCTGAAACATAATTAACCCATTTTAGAAACCTGCTTACTAAGCAGGTTTTTTTATTTTTTGTAAGTTTTTTTATAAAAGCGATTTTAAATTTCTGATTTTATTTTGATTTTTTTTAATGTGATTTTAATCTAAAATTAATTAAATCTTAAGAAAGCATCTTTTTTTTAGAAAAAAATCATTTTTTACGTTAATAAAAACTTTTATTTAGAATAATTAAAAATAATTTGTTAAACCTAATTGTTGATGTTAATTTTGCGCCAAATTTAATTTAAACTAATTTTAAATAATGCAGATTAAAAGAATTGTAATCCTGTTATTACTGATGCTTTCTTCGGTTCAGGGTTTCTCGCAAAACGGCAAAGTAGTTTTAAGTGGAGTGATTATGGCAGACAATGGTCAGCCGGCAGAAGGAGTTTCTGTAGCTCTAAAAGGAACCAATTATGCAGCCCTTACAAATGCAAATGGTGAATATGAAATTACTGCAGAACCAGGTAATTATATTTTAGTAGTTAATTATGTTGGCTACAAATCCAAACAGACTAAAATCAATTTACAATCCAATCAAACTGCGCCTAAAATTACTATCGAAGAAGATATGGCGGCTTTAGATGAAGTTCAGGTAACTGGAAAGTCTAAAATTGAGCGAGTTAAAGAACAGCCTTTTAATATTGCAGCAATTGATTTAAAGAAAACATACAATTCTTCAGCAGATTTAAATCAAGTATTAGGAACAACTACTGGAGTTCGTATTAGAGAAACAGGAGGAATGGGCTCTGATTTTAAATTTTCATTGAATGGATTTTCAGGGAATCAGGTAAAATTTTTTATGGACGGAATTCCAATCGACAGTTACGGATCTTCATTTACCCTGAATAACATTCCAGTAAACATGGCAGAGCGTATCGAAGTTTACAAAGGAGTGGTGCCTGTTGAGTTAGGTAGCGATGCCTTAGGTGGAGCGGTAAACATTATTACCAACCAATCTGTAAAAAGATATATTGATGCATCTTACAGTTTTGGATCTTTTAATACACACAGAGTTGCTGTAAATACTAGATTTACGGGTAAAAATGGTTTAGTGGCTAATGTTAACGCATTTGGTAATTATACCGATAACAGCTATAAAATTACTGCGACTACTTCTAATCCAGATGGGACATTTAACCCAGAACGAGAATACAAACACTTTCATGACGGTTACAAATCAGGGGCTATTATGGCTGAGGTTGGAGTAAAAGGAAAGAAGTATGCAGATTATTTGTTGATTGGCATGATGGCTTCAGCAAATAAGAAAGAAATACAAACGGGATCTACTATGCAAAGAGTAGTTGGACAGGCTTTTAATGATAGTAAAGCTTTTGTGCCTTCCCTAAAATTTAAAAAAGACAGTTTATTCACTAAAAATTTATCTGTAAACTTCATTGCTTCGTACAATGTCGTTCAAAGCCGTTCTGTAGATACTTCATCTTATAGGTATCAATGGGATGGTAGTAGTACGCCAAGTGTAGTAAGCAATAGTGGAGGAGAGTTAAATGATGAAAAAACGATTTATGTTTACGATGATAACTCTTTTCAAGCTAATACAAACTTCAAATATGATTTGAATGACAGACAGTATTTTGCTTTTAATTATTCTGTTAATACTTTAAAAAGAAAAGAAGATGATGAAGTTCGTGAAATTACTAAACCAGGTTCTCCAGTAGTAAACAAAAATATTTTAGGACTTTCTTATAATCTTGCTGCATTTGACAGAAAATTATCTGTAATCGCATTTGGAAAGAAATATTTCCTGAATACCAGTATGAATGTTTTAGAATACATTAATGGTAAAAATGTCTATACGCCACTTAAAAGCTCTTTTGATGACATAGGATATGGAGCTGCATTAGCTTATTTTGTTACAAGTGAACTACAATTGAAAACGTCTTACGAGCATGCATATCGTTTGCCAACAGGAGATGAAATGTTGGGAGATGGTTTAAATCTTAGGCCAGCACCGACTTTGAAACCAGAGGCAAGTGATAACTTTAATGCAGGACTTGCGTACAAGAAAGCTTTAGAAGATCATTCTTTTGGAGTGCAAGGAAATTTCATTTATAGAGATGCAAAAGATTTTATCCGTATCCAGACTCAAGGATTTCAGTCTATTTATCAAAATGAATACAGTGTAAGAGTTACTGGTTTTGATGCTTCTTTGCATTATGGATATAAAAATTGGCTGACAGTTGAAGTAAATGCTACTCATCAGAAAACTATTGACACCAATAAATTTGACCCTCCTGGATCTAATATTATCAATTATAACAATGGTTCTCAGCTGGCAAATGTTCCTATTTTTTATGCTAATGCAAGTGTTGGTTTAAACTTCAGAAAACTAAGGACTTCAGATGACAATTTATCAATTAATTTATTTACAAATTACATTGATGAATACTACTTAGTATCAACAAAAAATGGAACTCCTGACAGTAGAAAAACAATTCCGGAGCAACTTACACAGAATATTGCCGCTTCTTATGCTTTTCAAAATGGAAAATACAATATCGGAATAGAATGTAATAACGTCGCAGACACAAAAGTCTATGACTATTTTAAAGTGCAAAAACCAGGAAGATCTTTTGCAGTTAAACTGAGATATTTTTTAAACTAATTATATAATTTTAAATTGAACACAATGAATAAAAGAATTAAAAATCTTTTGGCTTTAGCAGTATTGCCTGCTCTGTTTTTTTCATGCAGCAGTGATAATGATAATTCAGAGGTAAGAAATCCAGCTGATGAAACGTATGTGCTTTCATATCAAACAACTGATTGGGATGTTTATGTTTGGCAGTTTGAATCTGTAGATGAATTGATGACTGGATCAATCAACATGGTTGGTAAAGGTATCGAGCAAGCAGGAGCTTTAGTTCCGGTTGCCAATACATTTTTTGCTTTAACAGGAAATGCTGAAGGATCTGTTGGATATTACCTTAACGCTGAAGGTAAATTAGGAACAACTGCAAACTTATTTACAGGAGATAGTTATGCTTACGGAACTACTGATGATAACAAATTGGTTATGATTAATTCTCCATGGGATGCTAGTTCTACTCAAAATGAAATTTTAATTTACGATCCAGCTACAGTTACAATTTCAAAGCGTGTTTATGATGATTTTGCTATTTCTAACGGACACTTTTTATGGCCAACTAGTGTAAATGTATCAGGAGATAAATTATTTGTTTCGACATTTGAGCGTGATAAAGACTGGAAACTTTACCAAGAAAAAGCGGTTGTAAAAGTTTACGAATATCCATCTTTAAAATACTTAAAAACTCTAGAAGATTCTCGTACTACAGCAATTGGTCAATATTATACTAATACAGGTATGGTACAAACAGAATCTGGAGATATTTATACTTTCTCTTCTAATTCAGTTTTATGCGGTTACACGCCAACTGCGTCTCACTCAGGAATTCTTAGAATTAAAAAAGGACAGTCAGAATTTGATTCAACTTACTTCTTCGACTTTGAAACAAGTTCTCTAAAAGGAAAAGTTTTATCTGCTTATCCAGCAGGTGGAGAAAAAGTATTAGTTAACTATATTCCTGCAGATATTGACGCTGCACAACCAAACTGGGGATTCTTAAACTATAAATCTTTCAATTTAAAATCTGCTATCATCGATCTTACTACAAAGGCAATTACGCCAGTTACAGGATTGCCTGATCACGCTGGAGACAATTATTTTGGTTTCGGAAGTGCTTTAATTGAAAGCGGTAAAATTTACAAAAGTTTTGTAACTAATACAGAAGGACGTGTTTATCAAATTGATATTGCAACTGGTGTGGCAAAAGCAGGAGCTTTAATTACAGGCGGAGTTGATTTGCCAGCAATTACAAGATTGACAAAAAAGAAATAAGCAGTTACACAATTTAATTTTTACATAATTAAGACCATACAATTATTGCTTTAAAGCATTGATTGTATGGTTTTATTGCGTCATTAAACTAGGAACAAAATGAGTGTTATTAAATCACCAAAACCAAAATCAAAAGAGAAATCTCGATTCAGTAAAATTAATGCCTGGTTGCATCTATGGCTTGGACTTGCTTCTGGAATAGTAGTTTTTATAATGGGAATTACTGGCTGTATTTTGGTTTTTGAACATGAAATAAAAGAATTGACTTCTCCGTGGTTAAATGTAGAAGCACAAACTCCAGATAAAGTTTTGCCTCCTTCTAAAATTTATGCTGCAGTAAAAAAAGCCTTGCCAGAAAAGGATATTCATGGAGTATGGTATAATGGTTTAGATAAAACAATAAAAGTAGATATAGAATCTGATTCTTTGATTTATGTAAATCCTTATAACGGAAAAATAACCGGAATGGTCGATCATGAAGATTTTTTCCATGAAATTGATGAAGGGCATCGCTATGTTTGGCTGGGCAGAGAAGTAGGAACTGCAGTAACCTCTTGGGCAACTCTTATTTTCTTCTTTTTATTAATAAGTGGCATCATTTTATGGTTTCCTAAAAAGTGGAATAAAACAGGAATCAACAATAGTTTTAAAATTAAATGGAGCGCTAAGTTTAAAAGGCTGAATTATGATCTTCACAATGTTTTAGGGTTTTATTCGCTTCTTTTGGCATTTTTAATCGCGTTAACGGGTTTAATAATGAGTTTTCATTGGGTACGAGAAAGCACTTACTGGATTACAGGAGGTTTTAGCAATGAAAAAGCAAAGAAAGAAGTGGTAGTCGAAATAAAAACGGATACGCTCTTAAAACCTAAATATGATATGCTTACTTCTGCTGATATTATATTTGATAAAGTTAGAAACGAGATTGCTAAGCATAATAATGAAGCTGTAATTATTCATTTTCCAGATGAACCCAAAGATGATTTTTATGCCTGTACCGATATGCATAACGGAAATTGGAGAGATTTATATTTTGATCAGAAAACATTAGAATTGCTTCCAAAATCTAGAAAATATATAGGCGACGAGAAATTCCACGATTGGATGAGCCGCTCCAATTATAGTCTTCACGTTGGTGCAATTGGCGGAATAACAACTAAAATCCTCTATTTTACAGCAAGTCTAATCTGCGCTAGCTTGCCAATTACAGGTTTTTATATTTGGTGGGGAAGAAAGAAAAAAACAAAGAAGAACTAAGAGTGTTTTCAACAAAATAGTAAAAGTCTTTTTGAAGCGAATAGCTTTAAAAAGACTTTTTTATATCCCAAATTCCAAATTCCAAATTCCAAATTCCAAATTCCAAAATCCAAAATCCAAATTCCAAAATCCAAAATCCAAAATCTACAATCTATAATCTACAATCTATAATCTATAATCTACAATCTACAATCTATAATCTATAATCTATAATCTATAATCTGCAATCTTATACAATCCAAAAATAGAAGAGCCTGTTTGAAGGAACAGGCTCTTGACTAACACAAAAAAAAACAAAAAACAAGGTATTTAAAGAACGAAACTTTATATACGGTATGTAAATGCAATTGTCGCTATACGATTGTCAAGATCATATCTTTTATCAATAGTAGTTTGCGCAACAGCAGATTTAATGTAGAAATTATTGGTATTAAAAACATCGGTGAAATTGAGTTTAATATTCCCTTTTTTAGCTAAAATTTGTTTAGAAATCCCAATGCTAAAATCAAAGAAACCATCTCTTTGGTAAATTCCAAGATTAGATTTTGACTGATATTGTGCGTTTCCTTCTGCTTTCAAGGTTTCGGTTATCGTAAAAGAGTTTTGAACACTCAGATTGATTGTCATAATGGGATCAATTGTATTGCTATTTAAAATTTGTCCCATAAATTTATTTTCAAAAACATTGAATAAAGTGTTTACAGACCACCACTTGCTTAACTCAGAAGTATTGGTAATGTTAACTCCGTAATTGTATGATTTATCCACGTTTATTTCAGTGGTAACGGTTGTATTCGTGTCTGGATTGTAGTTGTACACTTCCGTAAAAACATCTTTGGTACTATTAAAATATAGAGAAGCCATAAAATTGCTTTTCCACGCATAACCAATTTCCATAGCGTGTGTAATCTCTGGAATCAAGTTCGGATTTCCCTGCGAATAATTAAATGAATCATCGTAAAAACGAAACGGATTCAAATCAAACTGACTTGGTCTATTGATTCTTTTGCTATACGATGCATGTGCAGAATGATTACTCGTGAATTCATATTTTAAAGAAAGACTCGGGAACCATTTTAAATAGTCATCTTTGTGTTCTTCATTCAATGTTTTCTGATCAATATTGATTGCAGTGTATTCGCTTCTTAAACCGGCCTGAATATTTAATTTTTCCAACTGATATTTGTAGTTGGCGTAAGTGGCGTAAATCTGTTCATTATACTCAAAATGATTGGTCGAGTTAAAATCAATAAGCCATTCGTTGTTTTCATAATATTCGTAAACAGACGGATTATCATTGTTTTTAATACTGGCTTTAAAACCCCATTCAATAGATTGTTTTTCCTTGAACGGATTTACAAAATCGACTTTTCCTGTAAAGACTTTTAATTGAGAAGGAATATAACCGCGACGATCGTTTACAACAGTAGCATTTGCCGTATTATCTGCACTCTGAAATTGATTAGATCTGAACTTCGAAGTTTCATATTCAAAATCAAAAATCATGTTTTTTCCTTCGTCGTTGAATTTATGCGTGCCAGAAAAAGCATACGTGTAATCGTTCCATTTTTCTTTACTATCATTGTAAGTCAAAGCATCAAAAATGGGCTGATTTGAAGTGTTGAAGACTTTATTTGTTCCGTCCGCCATATTTTCATAGCGCCCGATTTTGGCATCAACATAGAACTCTAAATTGGTTTTAGGCGAAACCTCATATTGAGTTCCAACCTTAAAATTATTAGAAGTCAAAGGTTCGTCTGTTATAGAAGTTTGGTGATTGGTAGAAGTAATTTCTTGGTGTGTAAGACTTGTATATTGAGTCTGATTGAATTGTTTATGCTCTTCTTCGCCACGGAAAGTATAGCTGTAGTTTCCGAAAACGCCCCATTTATCTTTATTGTAATTTAAATTGAAACCCGAATTGGTTCTGTTTTTTCGTCCTCTTCCATAACTCGCAAAAGCGGTGCCTTTTAAACCAGCTGAGTTTGGTTTTTTAAGTATGATGTTAATAATTCCAGCTTTTCCAGCCGCATCGTATTTAGAAGAAGGATTTGTAATTACTTCAATTTGTTTGATGTTGGATGAAGTTGTAGCTTTTAGATAATTGGCCAATTCTTTTTGAGACAGCTGTGTTAGTTTACCGTTAATCATTACGGCAACGCCTTGTTGTCCTCGAATGGACAAATCGCCATCTTGAGACACAACAACGCCTGGCGCACGTGATAAGACGTCAAGCGCGGTCCCGCCTTCAGAAACGATGCTGTTTTCTACATTAAAAACAAGACGATCCGATTTTTGAGTGTAAAGTACTTTCTTTTTACTAATCACAATTTCATCTAAAGCATTTATAGTGGTTTCAATAATACTATCGGTTTCTTTTTCTGTTTGAGAATATCCATCATATACCGAAAAAGCAAGCATAAGAGAGGTTATAATTTTTTTCATGTTGTTTGAATTTTGCCTATCCTAAACCGAGATTTAGAACATAATAATCTTTTGTAATTTTAAAATCAGAGTTTAGCGCAGTACAATTTGTTCTAATTTGTCTGATAATCTTTTTCGAAGATGTATTACTTGATTTGGAACAACAGAAATGAGTTTTTTAAGAGTAAGGAGAATAGGTAACATACCGTGGCATTTAAAATTTGATTTGCCAAATATAATATTATTTATAACAAGTCTAAATAAAAATAGTAATTATTTTTTTGGAAACTCCTTATTTTACTGATTTACAGAAAAAAGAGAATAAGAAAAGCGGTTTGTTTTTAAATAAAACAAACCGCTTTTCTAACTGAAAACCGTAACTACGATTGAAAACCTACTTAGTAATTTCTCTAAAAACAGCTTCCAGATTTTTATTTTTCTGATTGAGTTGTAAAGTTTTTAATCCATTTTCGTTGGCAAAGTCAAAAATAGCGGGACGCATATCTTTCTCTGTAATAAAAGTTAGCTCCCATGTCATGTCATGCGTATTTATATAAGAAGAAATATTTTCTAGTCTAGCCAAAAGCTGTTCTTCAACTTTGTAATCAAACTCTACTTCAATTACTTGCTCTTTATTGGTAGTAACCAAATGATCCAATTTATTGTCTGCAACGATTTGTCCTTTGTCAATAATTATGACACGATCGCAAATTGCTTCAACCTCTTGCATGATGTGTGTCGATAAAAAAACAGTTTTATTTTTCCCTGCATTTTTAATCACATTTCGAATTTCCATTAACTGGTTAGGATCCAGTCCGGTAGTTGGTTCATCCAAAATTAAAACTTCTGGATCATGAAGCAGGGCATTTGCCAATCCAACGCGTTGGCGATATCCTTTAGAAAGCTGTCCAATCTTTTTATGACTTTCTGGTGTCAGTCCTGTCAGTTGAATTACTTCTTCAATTCTTGATTTTGGCACGTTGTAAACATCAGCATTAAATGCCAAATACTCACGAACATACAAATCCAAATATAACGGATTGTGCTCTGGTAAGTAACCAATCGAGCGTTGTACTTCTTTTGCGTTTGTCATGACATCGTGACCATTTACAAGGGCTGAGCCACTATCGGCAAGTAAATAAGTGGTCAAAATTTTCATCAAAGTAGATTTTCCAGCTCCGTTTGGACCAAGAAATCCTACGATTTCTCCTTTCTCGATTTTAAAAGAAATTTCATTTAGAGCTTTTTGCTCTCCGTAACTTTTTGATATACTGTTTACTTCTATCGACATGACTTTTTATTTGTTACAAAAGTAGCGAGAAATAGTTTCGATTGCTACAATTTTATCTCTTAAAGTAATTATAAAAAAATTGAGCAGCCCAGTATTCACGGCATCGTTATTGTTAAAGGAATGCTAAAATTAAAATAAAACCCAAATCATGAAAAAAATTCTAGTGATGGCTGCTTTAGCTATCTGCAGTTTTGCAAACGCACAAAAAGGTACAATCTTAGTTGGTGGAAACATCGGTTACACTTCTGAAAAATCAGAATACAGATTTAGCGAAGACAAAACAAGTACATTTACTTTTTCTCCAAAAGTAGGTTACCAATTTAACGATAACTGGACAGTAGGAGGAGAATTTGCAGTAAGTTCATCTAACAACGAAACTACAGTTGGTATCGAAGAAAAAAACAACAACTTCAAATTAGGAGCATTCGTTCGTTACTCTGTGCCATTAAGCCAAACTTTCGCAGTTTTTGCTGATATGGGTGCAGGTTTCCAAACTCAAAAAGACAAAGTATACGGTCCAGGAAATGCTTTCTCAAAATACAAAGGAGACGGTATGTATGTTGGAGTAACTCCAGCTCTTTTCATTAACATGAAAAAAGGTTTTGGTCTTAACTTCAGCATTGGTGGTTTAGGATACGAAACTTTAAGCTATGACAATAATGGAGCAGATTACAGTAAATTCTACTTCAACTTTGGTCAAACATTTAACATTGGAATCTCTAAAAACTTCTAATCTTAGTTTTTATATTCAATTTCAGAAAGCGCTCCATTTGGAGCGCTTTTTTTATGTTCTAATGTAAATTTATTGTTTAAGAATTTGTAATAAAAAACGCAATTGTTTCCAATGTGTTTAGAATGCATTAAGTAACTGTAAATGTTTGGTTTTTCGATTATTATTGATTGTCTGGTGGCATTGTTGTTGGTTAATACCTACAAATTTTAAAATATAAACCATTATGAAAAAAATGCTACTTATTCTTGCATTGTCAGTTTTTGGCTTTGCAAATGCCCAAAAGGGAACAATTTTAGTTGGAGGAAATATTGGTTATACTTCTGAAAAAACGGATAGAGAAATTGTATCAGCAAAAAACAATTTTTTTGAGTTTTCTCCAAAAATCGGATATCAATTTCATGATAACTGGACAGCTGGAGTCGAATTTTCGGTACAATCTTCAAAAAGTAATCTTGGAGAGGGTGAAGGTAAAGCGAATACTTTTAAAACAGGAGCCTTTGTACGTTATACAATGCCATTGAACGAAACTTTTTCAGTTTTTGCCGATTTGGGGGCGGGGTTTCAAAATCAAAAAATCAAAAATTACGAAAATGGATCGCTTGTGTCAGAAAATAAAGCTGATGGATTTTATACAGGCATCACTCCAGCTCTTTTTATTAATATGAAAAAAGGTTTCGGTTTAAACTTTAGTATTGGTGGATTAGGATACGAAACATTAAACTATGATATAAGTGGAAATGATGTTGATTATAGTAAATTTTTCGTCAATTTTGGAAAAACCGTAAACATAGGAATTTCTAAAAACTTCTAGTTTTAAATTTTTAATAAAACAAAAAAAGCGTTCCAATTGGAGCGCTTTTTTTGTTTATTAAAGTTCTTCTGAAAAGTAATAGTTGTTTTTTAGCCCAGATAGGAACGGTATCCTTTTTCTGGCTTCTTTAGACAGGAAAAGATATAGTGGATAGCGGGACAGAAGTTGTTTTGAAAACTAAATGCTTCTGCTCCTAAAAAAACACCAACAAAATGAAGCCGAACCAAATCATAACTAACATTCGGCCTCATTTGTTGACATAAAAAACAAAAACTATTTAAAGGTATTAAGTCAAATTATAGAATGTTACAATATTGCTGGCGATTACGATTTTATGCTCAAGATCTTAGTGCAAGATATGGCTAGTTATCAGGATTTTGTAATGAATAAGCTGTCAACGATTGAAAACATTGGAAAAACGAACAGTATTTTTGTAATGGGAGAAATCAAACACAGCACCGCTTTAGAATTTTAAAGCAGAAGAAAATCCTAAAATAAAACGTATTTTTGAAATCTAAAATCAGCAATTTAGATTAAAAATCTAAAATCGTTAATCTACAATCAAAAATTAAAATGAACTGGGAACAACTTTTATCATTAAAACGTCAGGGGGATACAAGCAAAAGATTACGTGTAGAACAAGATGATACTCGTTTAGGATTTGAAGTCGATTACGACCGAATTATATTCTCTGCCGCTTTTAGAAGTTTGCAAGATAAGACACAAGTTATTCCGCTTTCTAAAACCGATTTCGTGCACACGCGCTTAACGCATAGTTTGGAAGTTTCTGTTGTAGGGCGTTCGCTTGGACGTTTGGTTGGGAAAAAAATCATTGAAAAGTACCCTTATTTAAAAGAAGTTCATGGGTATCATATGAACGATTTTGGTGCAATTGTGGCTGCGGCCTCTTTAGCGCACGATATCGGGAACCCACCTTTTGGGCATTCTGGAGAAAAAGCAATTGGCGAATATTTTGCTATCGGAAATGGGCAGAAATATAGAAATCAGCTAACAGATAAGCAATGGCAGGATTTAATTGATTTTGAAGGAAATGCAAACGGATTTTCAGTTCTAACCGCAAGCCGGCCTGGAATTGAAGGCGGACTTCGTATTTCGTATGCTACTTTGGGAGCTTTTATGAAATATCCGAAAGAGAGCCTTCCGAAAAAGCCAACCAATAATATTGCCGATAAGAAATACGGTTTCTTTCAAACAGATAAATTATTCTTTGAAGAAGTAGCCAAAGATATGGGAATGATTGCCAATAAATCTGGAGGCGATATTGGTTTTGAAAGACATCCTTTAGCGTATTTAGTGGAAGCTGCAGATGATATTTGCTATACGATTATTGATTTTGAAGACGGAATTAATTTAGGTTTGGTTTCTGAAGATTTTGCTTTAGAATATCTGATTAATCTTGTAAAAGATAATATTGGGGTTTCTAAATACAAATCGTTAACGACAAAAGAAGATCGTATCAGTTATTTGAGAGCTTTGGCAATTGGAACTTTAATTAATGATGCTGTAAATGTTTTTGTTGAAAATGAAGAAGCAATTCTGGCGGGAAATTTCCCTCATGCTTTAACAGATAAAAGCAAATACAAAGCGCAGATGAATGATATTATCAAACTGAGTGTTGAAAAAATATACCAGAGCAGAGAAGTAATTGAAAAAGAAATTGTAGGTTACCAGATTATTCAAACGCTGTTGGATAAATTTATTACAGCATTTAATAATAAATATGATGGAACTGCCTCAAACTACGATAAGTTGATTTTGAAAATGCTTCCAGAAAAACATCATTTAGAGAAAACAAATTTATATGAGCGTCTATTGCATATCTGCCATTATGTTTCGCTCTTAACAGACGGAAATGCGCTTGAACTCTATGAAATGATTCAAGGACAAAAAAAGCGTTAAATAAAAAAAGCTTCTTTTAGAATATTCTAAAAGAAGCTTTTTTTATTTTTATTGATTTCTTTATTTGAAGGCATAAACCAAACCAACACCAAGGACTTGTTTTAACTGCATTTTTGGACCTTCAGTAACTTGACTTTTTGTTCCTGTGGCAGGATCAATAACGTCTTTTTTGTTTTTAATGTCATCATCGTAAATTAAATGAAAACCAATGTTTGCTTTGACATAAGCATTTACAACCAAATCTAGACGTGTATCATAATCAATGTCGACATTTCCGAATCGATTTAAATAGTCAGTATATAAGGAAAGTCTGTTTTCGTAAAAAACATTTTTATAGATTTCGTTTTTCATGTAGGCAGTAAAAAGGATACCAAATTCGGCTTTTACCTTTTGCCCTTCTTCAATCAAAATTTGCTGGGTTGGATCTAAAGGATCTGGTGCATAAACGGCTTTTTTAACACCAAAAGAACCTTGATTTGCCAAATCTTGATCTAATACCAAGGTGGTCTTTAAAGTTATTGGTGAGAAATAAAATGTTCTGTTTTTCTCTTTATTTGAATTCTCTGCTCCGGCTCCTAAAAAGACATATGCTGGTGCAAAAGGTCTAGAAATAGGAACGTCTCGATTAGGATAATTGTAACCGTTGGTAAACTGCGTATTGAAGTTAAACTTTGCTGAGTAGTACCAATTTGAAGCGGTATCTTTTCTAAAACCGTAAGTAGAGTTCAATTGAATCGCATCATCTGTTTTTCTCGTTTCAATATCTTCTTGTTTGTTTAGACCATATTTCATAATAAGTTCGTTGAACCATTTATGATTTCCTTTCAAATAAGTTCTAGAGAATTCTCCTTTAAATAATCCAGAAATAGAACTTGTTCCCCCCGCGCTCCAGTTTACAAAAGCTATTTGTGAAAGGTCAAAACCAAGTTGGTTTTTTTCTGTCCAGTTTGAAGGCGGTTTAGGTGCTTGATTGGGGCTTAGAGTTGTTTGTATAATCTGGGCAAAGTTATTAGAAGTACACAAAAGCAATAATAGCAAAAGGGTAGAACGCAATAATTTCATTATAGGTAATTTTTGTTTTGGTATCGCAAAATAATTATTTTGAACCGTTAGAAAAAAGATTTATTAAATTTTTAACGTCAATTTTACACAATTGTTGTAATTGATTTACTGTTCCATGCTCAATAAATTGGTCTGGAACACCCAAAATTTCAATTGAATTTTTAAAATTATTTGATGCCGCAAACTCTAAAACAGCACTTCCAAAACCACCATTTTTCACTCCATCTTCGATTGTAATAATGCTTTCGAAAGTTTTAAATATAGTTTTTAATGTATTGATGTCTAATGGTTTAATAAAACTAAAGTTGTAATGGGCAATCTCATCAGAATGGGTAGATTCTTTGAGGGCTTCTATGACATTATTTCCAATTGTTCCGGTCGACAGTACAGCAACTTTTGTACCGTCTTTTAAACATTTTGCTTCGCCTAAATTAATTTTTTTGTAATGTCCGAAATTTTCTACTTCCCAATTTGGCAGTACACCTCGACCTCTTGGATATCGAATTGCAATGGGATGATCTAATCCTAATTGTGCAGTATATAAAATGTTTTGAAGTTCAATTTCGTTTAAAGGCGCATAGATAATCATATTCGGAATTGAACGCAGATAAGCAATGTCAAAAACACCATGATGCGTTGCTCCATCTTCTCCAACTAAACCTGCTCTGTCCAAACAAAAAATAACAGAAAGGTTTTGCAGCGCCACATCATGAATTACTTGATCATAGGCGCGCTGTAAAAAAGTCGAATAAATATTGCAGTAAACAATCATTCCCTGAGTTGCCATGCCAGCCGCTAATGTAACGGCATGCTGTTCGGCAATCCCAACGTCAAAGGCGCGATCTGGCAATTCGTCCATCATAAATTTTAATGAACTTCCAGATGGCATTGCAGGAGTAATTCCGATTATTTTTTCATTCTTTTTAGCTAAGTCTAAAATGGTTAAGCCAAAAACATCTTGATATTTTGGAGGAAGATTTTCTTCCGATTTTGAATGAATTTCGCCAGTCGAAGCATCAAACTTTCCAGGAGCGTGATATTTTACCTGATTCTCTTCGGCCTGAAGCAAGCCTTTCCCTTTTGTAGTTACGATATGAAGGAATTTTGGGCCTTTAATCTTTTTTAAACGATTTAATTCTTTTATTAATTTCGGAAGATCATGACCATCTATTGGACCAGAATAATCAAAATTTAAAGACTTTATGATATTATTTTGTCTTGGATTTTTTCCGTTTTTGACAGAGGTCAGATATTGTTTTAAAGCGCCAACACTGGGGTCAATTCCGATCGCATTGTCATTTAGAATAACCAAAATATTTGCATCGGTAACTCCAGCATGATTAAGTCCTTCAAATGCCATTCCGCTTGCAATAGAAGCATCGCCAATTACAGCAATATGTTCTTTGTCAAAATCACCTTTGAGTTTAGATGCAATCGCCATTCCTAAAGCAGCAGAGATCGAAGTAGAAGAATGCCCAACACCAAAAGTATCGTAAACGCTTTCGTTTCTTTTAGGGAAACCAGAAATACCGTCGATTTGTCTGTTGGTATGAAAGTTTTCTCTTCTTTCGGTCAATATTTTGTGTCCATAAGCTTGATGTCCAACATCCCAAACCAATAAATCATCTGGAGTATTAAAAACGTAATGCAAAGCAATTGTAAGCTCTACAACGCCCAAACTTGCTCCCAAATGCCCTTCTTTTACAGAAACGATATCAATAATAAATTGACGTAGTTCTTGAGCAACCTGAGTAAGCTGTTCTTCTTTTAAAAGACGTAAATCGGCAGGATTGTATATGTTTGAAAGTAAATCGCTTTTCATTGTATGGTAAAAAGCAAATTTACGGTTTTAAATTTAATTTCTCTGTGCGTATTATTTTAGAAGAATAGGCACAGAATATTGCATTCTGACTTTTTTTCCGTTTGATTCGCCTGGTTGCCATTTAGGACATAAGATTAAAACCCTTATAATTTCTTTTTCTAAAGGCTCTTCAACAGGCGGCGAACATTCAAGAAATGAAACACTTCCGTTTTTTTCTATCGCAAAGGCAAGTGTAAAATTGAGTTTCCAGTAATTTACATTTTCTGGTTTTTTATATTCTTTCATGAAGAAAGTATGAAATTGATCAATACCACCAGGAAATTCGGCGTTTGTATTTGAAAGAGGTTTTAGAGTTGAAGAAGAAGCATCGTCTTTTTTTGCTTTATCAGATTTCGAAGATTTGTTATCATCCACTTCTCTAGAGGCTATTGTTGTCGTTTGTTTTATTTTAAGTTGCTCAATTTTTGATACATCTGAAGGCGCTTGATCTAATTTTTTTGTACTAATTGCAGTTGCATCCAAAGCTTCTGGTTTTGCTGTCAGAGTATCTTCAATAACTTCAATATTCTTAATTTCTTGCTGTTTGGCTTCTTTGTTTTGACAACCGAAAAAAACTACAGCCATAACTACATACAACGTTGGCAAAAACGATTTGCGATTTATATAAGTAGTTATTTTATGTTTTATTTTCATTATTTAAATGTAATTGGCAAAATGAAAGTTGATCGAACAAACTGATTGTTTGTTTTTCCGGGAATCCATTTTGGGCCAGATTCTAATACTTTAATAACTTTTGCTTCATTTTCTGACGACTTGTTTTGAGTTACTCTAAAATTGCTTAAATTGCCATCTCTTTCTACAACAAATAAAACGGACATTTCTCCTTCTTTTGAAGCAGTATAATTTTTTGCAAAATAAGAATAGAATTTTTTAATTCCGTTTTTTGGAGCGGGTAGAATATCTAAATCAACGGCATTATATATAATACTATATTTAAAATTTAATCTGTTATTTTCACTAGCTATGGGAGGAAGTACAGCTCCCATTGTGATTCTTTCTCTTGGCTTTTTTGTTTTTTCTTTTTTAGATTCAATCTCATGGCCATAGCAGGAGGAAACATCTTCATCTTGATTTTGTGTGCTATTGTCAACAATTTCAATTTGATCAATTTTTTTCTTGTTCCCTTCTTTATCTGCACAGCTAAACAAAGTGGTTCCCATGGCAATAAACAAGGCGAGGAGAAACATTTTATGATAGTTGGTCTGAGAATATAAAACGCGATTAGGAATTTGAATCGTAATGGTATCTAACTGTGATTGCTTAAATCTTCCACAAATTTTTTTGTTTTGATTTTGAATGAAATATTGCTGAATTTCTTCTGGAAGCATAGAAGTAAAATCAACAACAGTTTTTGAACAGCTCATGCAGAAACGGCCATTTTCATTTGGCGTCATTTTGTCCCAGTTTTCATGACATGGTTCTGGTATTGTTATTTTTCCTTTTCTTTCCATTTCTAAATTCAGAGAATTAAATGTAATAAATAATAAGCACAAGCAATTTTTTTATAGAAAAATCTCTTAAAGTTAGTCTTTTATGGTTGTAAACTTAATTCGGTTTGTTCCTGACGGTCACCAGTTTTAACAATTTGCATGGTCGTAATTTTTGAAAACTTTCTCTTCCTTTTTTTCGGATTTAAAGTGTCGAGTTCCAATGTGATGGGTAGATTGTAAAAAGTTCTAACTTTCCTTCCTTGGATTTCGCCTGGAGTCCATTTTATAGATTTTTGTAAAACTCTGATAGCTTCTTCTCCAGTTCCAAAACCAAGATCTTCAATAGTTTTTATTTCATTTAAACTTCCGTCTTTTTCAATAACAAAAGACATTTTGATTACTCCGGTAGATTTTTTTAACTCTTTGGGTATTTTAAATTCAGATTTAAAAGCTTCGTAAAATACATCTTTCCCTCCAGGATAATCAGGTATAACATCAATTGCTACACTTCCATAGACGGTATTGTCTTCATAAATATCCTCATTGGGCAGCGTTTCTGCGCATTCTGTTTTTACTAAAGAAAGGTATTTTTTGCTTTTTAGAGTAGAAACCTTTTTGGATTTTGTTTTGCTAACGGGTGTTGGTTTAGTAGTAGATACTTCCTGCTTTTCGTTGGATTCAGTTTTTGGAGAAGAAGAATTTTCAATTATTTCAATTTTCTCGATTTTTTGTTTGTTTCCTTCTTTATTCTGACAGCTAAACAAAGTAGTTCCCATGGCAATAAATAAAGCCAGTAAAAACATTTTATGAAAATGCGTTTGCGTATAAAGAACCTTAATCGGAATTTGGATTGTTATCGAATCAAGTTGAGATTTTTTAAATCTGCCACACATTTTATGGCCTTGATTTTTAATAATGTATTGTTGAATTTCTTCTGGAGACATCAAGGTAAAATCAACAACAGTTTTTGAACAGCTCATGCAGAAACGGCCATTTTCATTTGGCGTCATTTTGTTCCAGTCTTCAGAGCATGGTTCAGGAATGCTGATTTTGTAATTTCTTTCCATATTCAGATATCAAGGATTAAATGTAATAAAAATAAGTTCTAAAATCCTATTTTTGCAATTATGATAAATCCTTTTACAGACGAATATTTTATGAAAAAAGCTTTGCAGGAAGCAGAAATAGCTTTTGAAAGAGGCGAAATTCCTGTTGGCGCTGTAATTGTCGTTGCAGATAAAGTAATTGCAAGCAGTCATAACTTAACCGAATTATTAAATGATGTTACCGCTCATGCTGAAATGCAATCTATCACAGCAGCAGCAAACTTCCTAGGCGGAAAATACTTAAAAGACTGTACGCTTTATGTTACTCTTGAACCTTGCCAAATGTGTGCTGGCGCTTTGTATTGGAGCCAGATTTCTAAAATTGTTTTTGGCGCAAGAGATGAACAACGCGGTTTTATCAATATGGGAACAAAATTGCATCCTAAAACGACTGTCGTTTCTGGCGTTATGGCTAATGAAGCTGCAGATTTGATGAAACGTTTTTTTCTGGAAAGAAGAAAGAATTAATTTTTTTGTAGTAATTTAGCTTCTTTTTAATTGCTTAAAAATGCTAAAGAGATTCACTTGGAAAGAAAATGAGATTCATTCAATACAATTGAAGAATGATCTTTTTATAGTTGTTCAGGTTTTAAAAGCACCTTACATTGCTGTTTTTAATTTGAAAAGTTCTAATCCTGATTTTGACAATGAACAAATTGACTTAAATGTATTTGAGTCTTTTGGTGTTTGTATGGTTTTGAAAGAGTTTTTAAAAAAATGCTCTTTCGGAAAAATTAAAAACTTTAAGCCAAATTTAAATATTCCTACTCCAGAATTGTTTATTAGTAAAGATAGAGAACAATGGGGTAAAAGTTCACAATACGCAGATCACGAACTTATTTACAATTTAGTTAGAATTGATCCTATTACAGGAGATCAAGGTATCATGGGAAATGAAATTGTGAAATACAATATTGATAAAAAAGAATACAATTCAAGTTCTTATGAAATTACAGGATATAATACGGGATATGAATTTGTGCGTAGATTGATTTTATCAATAGAAAATGAACGATGGATTGATCCATTAAAAGAATTACGTTTGTTGGGAGAAGATAATTATCCTTTAAAAACGGTGCAAGAAATGTGGGATGCTGGAGTTCCAAAATATTAAATCACTATGACAGATTTTTCAACAATAAAAAAACTATTTCATATCACAGAATCAATTGGTTTTACAAATGATGAAATTCAGGTTGTAAAAGATATTTTTGGAGATCTTCCAGCAGTTTTTGTTGATTATTATACCGAATTGGGTAAAATTCAAAAATTAAATAATACTCAAGATTCATTAGTTGTTGTTGATCGTTTAATAAATTATGCTACTGATGAATATTTTATTTTTTATACAGAAAACCAGCATGCTTGTGTCTGGGGAATTCATAAAGACGATTTATCAAAAGACAATCCGCCGGTATATATGAGTTTTGATGAAAAGGAATGGAATCTGGAAACCGAAACTTTGACAGATTTTTTTACTGCAATGGCTTATCTCCAGGCTGGTTTTGGGTTGGATTTCTATTCAGAATGTTTTTATGAAATGGATGAAAAAGCCTTAAAATTTATTGATGAGAATTTCAAAAATAAAGGTGTTGCTTTTAAACAATGGGCTGACGGAATAAATTTCTATGGAAATTATGAAGATGATGTCATAATTGTTATGAGTAATAATCAAATATTTTATTCATCGGGTACAAAAGAACATTTTGCAGAAATGGATAAAGTTCTTTCAAAATTGGGATCTGAGCTTTGAGAGTAATGATAAAACTTCAACAAAAGTTAAATAATCATTATTAGAGAATTTTCCTCTTAAAGATTCGGAAAATATTTTACTTTTATACTAGTTTATTAACCGATTAACTCTAGATAAAAAGTGAAAGTAAAAGGACTATTTCTCGTATTTTTTGTGTTTTTTATTTTTCAATCTTGCGGGCGCAAATCAGCAGCAGATTTCAATTCAGATTTTTCACTATTTAAAGATTACATTACCAGTTTTACGGGCGGAATCGTTTCTTCGGATTCTGACATTCGTGTGGTTTTAGCTTTCGATAAAAATGATTGGAAACCGAATCAGGAATTAGACGATGATTTGTTTGATATTTCGCCGAGTGTTCACGGGAAAGTTATAGCGCTTTCAACAAATACGTTGGCTTTTATTCCAGAGAAAAAACTTAAAATGGGAACAGAATATCAGGTTACTTTAAACTTAGATAAACTGACTGCCATTCCGAAAGAGAAAGAAAAGGAACTGTCAAAATTCAACTTTACAGTTAAAACAGTAAAACAGGATTTTACTATCAATACGGGCGATATTCAATCGTACAGCAAGGAATACCAGTATTTAAACTGTGTTTTAAAAACAGCCGACAATATTGATTTGGAAACCGCTCAAAAGCTGGTTGAAGCCAAACATAAAGGGAACAATCTTAAAATTAAATTTGAGAAAGTAGCTGGCCCTGCTAAAGAATTTCGTTTTATAATTGACAGTATTCAGCGTCAGTCAGAAGCTTCCACTTTGGAAATTATCTATGACGGAAATGATTTTGACATTGATCAAAAAGGACAAATCGATTTCCCGATTACGAGCATCAACGAATTTAAAGTTATAAAAGTTGAAGTTCCAGACGGAAACAATCAGCAGGTTTTAATTAATTTTTCTGAGCCTTTAGAAAAAGGTCAAGATTTTGCTGGATTGGTTTCAATTCAAAACACCAATAATCTGAAATTTTCTACCCAAGGAAATTTACTTAAAGTATATTTTACAAACCAAAATGCTTCTAAAAAACAAGAGCCTGTAGCAGTAGCTGTGCAGGAGCCAGTTGCAGTAGCAGTAGATTCGGCTGCGGTAGTGGTTGATTCAGCCGCGGTTGCCGTAGATTCAGCCGCCGCAGTTGTAGAAGAAGCTGTTGAATATGTGCCAGACGAAGAACCAGAACAAGTTGTTACGGGCGAATTATTATTGGAAGTTTTTCAGGGAATCGAGAGTCAATATGGTAAAAAACTGGAAAACAATTACAGCGAGAAAATTTCTTTTGATCAGATAAAACCAAACATTCGTTTCATTAAAAATGGAACAATTCTGCCAAGTTCAAACAATTTAAAATTGAATTTCGAAGCCGTAAATCTAAGCGCTGTAGATGTAAAAGTGTATAAGATTTATAAAAATAACATTCTGCAATTCCTTCAATACAATGAATTAAATGGCGGGCAAAATCTTAAAAAAGTCGCGCAGCCAATTGCCAAAACCACTTTAAATTTAAAAGAAAGTACGCTCGTAAATCTCTCGAAATGGAATACATACGCCTTAGATTTATCTAAAATCATTAAACCAGAACCAGGAGCAATTTACAGAGTTGAATTTGTTTATAAAAAGAAATATTCGCTTTATAAATGTGAAACATCAGACAATAGCGATGATGAAGCCGAGGAAGAAGAAGTTGATGAAAACGACGTAAACTACAGCGGAAACTCTTATGACGATTACTATTATTATGATGATTATGACTGGAGAGAAAGTCAAGATCCGTGTACAGGTTCTTATTATTACAACGCTAGAATTGCAACCAATATTTTAGCATCAGATTTAGGAGTTATTGCCAAAAGAGGAGAAAACAAATCATACTTATTTGCGGTAAATAATATCGTTACAACTGAACCTGTTTCAAATGCAAGAGTAGATTTATACAATTTCCAACAGCAAAAAATAGTGACAGAAGCAACAAGCAGTGAAGGTATTGCATCTTTCCAATTGGATAAATTCGCCTATTTTGCCATTGTAACTTTAGGCGATCAGTCGACTTACGTAAAACTGGACGACGGACTTTCATTGTCTGTAAGTAATTTTGATGTTGCGGGTGAAACTTTGCAAAAAGGACTGAAAGGATTTATTTATGGAGAAAGAGGCGTTTGGCGCCCGGGTGATAATTTGTATCTGTCATTTATTTTGAATGATGCGGCAAATAAATTGCCAAAATCACATCCAATTAAATTCCGATTAAACGATCCGAATGGTAAAACAGTTTATCAAACCGTTCAAAAAACGAACGATTTAAATCATTACACCTTTATAGTGCCAACAAACCAAGATGCGCCAACAGGAAATTGGGAGGCAATGGTAAGCGTTGGTGGAGCTAAATTCTATAAAAGCATTAAGATTGAAACGATTAAACCAAATCGTTTAAAAATCAAGAATACATTTAGCAGAAAAACACTTTCGGCTTCGTATCCAAATACAGACAATCTTGAGGTAACATGGCTTCACGGTGCAATTGCTAAGAATTTGAATGTAGAAATGCAGGCTAAATTCTCTCAACAAAGCACAACATTTAAAGGCTATGAAAAATATACTTTTGATGATTTGGCACGTCAATTCAGTACAGAAGAAATTAATATTTTCTCTGGCAAATTAAATGAAAGCGGAAAAGCATCAGTAAACATTCAACCAAGATTACAAGGTCAGGCACCCGGAATGCTTCGTGCTTCATTCATTACAAAAGTGTACGAAGAAGGAGGAGATTTTAGTACAGATGTGATGTCAACGACTTATTCTCCGTACAAAACCTATGTAGGTTTAAAAACGCCGGAACTGAATAAATACAGCATGCTTGAAACGAGAACAAACAATCGTTTTGATGTGGTAACGGTTGACGAAAACGGAAGACCAAAATCGGTTCGTAATCTCGAAGTAAGAGTTTACAAAGTAGACTGGAGATGGTGGTGGGATTCTTCAAGCGATAATCTATCAAATTATAACTCTTCGAATGCAACTACTTCATACAAAACTTTTGTCATCAATACCGATTCAAGCGGAAAAGGAAGTTTTCAATTTGCCTTAACAGATGAAGAATGGGGACGTTATTTAATTCGTATTGCCGATCAGGAAGATGGTCATGCGACTTCTTTAACGGTAAATATCGATTGGCCAATCTGGTCTGGAAAAACGCGTAACAGAGATGCTTCTACTGCTAATATGTTAGTTTTTTCTACCGATAAAAAGAATTATGCTGTTGGAGAAAAAGCACAAATTTCTTTCCCTTCAAGTGAAGGTGGGCGTGCGTTGATTTCTATCGAAAACGGATCAAGAGTAGTGCAGACTATTTGGGCTGAAACTAAAAACGGAGAAACAAAAGTTGAGGTTCCAATTACAGGAGCTATGGCGCCAAACGTATATTTTAATATTACCTTATTACAGCCACACGCTTCAACCAAAAACGATTCGCCAATTCGTATGTACGGAATTGTGCCAATCGAAGTAGTAGATAAAAACACCATTTTGGCACCAACTCTAAATATGCCAGATGTTTTAAGACCAGAACAGCCGTTTACAGTAAAAGTGGGTGAAAAATCAGGTAAAGAAATGACGTATACAATTGCGGTTGTAGATGAAGGACTTTTGGATTTAACTCGTTTTAAAACACCAAATGCATGGGATAGTTTCTATGTTCGTGAAGTTTTAGGAGTAAAAACCTGGGATGTTTACGATGATGTAATTGGAGCTTATGGCGGAAAAATAAACCAGATTTTCAGTATTGGTGGTGACCAGGATTTAGGTGGTGGAAAAGCTAAAAAAGCCAACCGTTTTAAACCTGTAGTGTTATATTATGGACCATTTAAATTAGGAAAAGGAGAAACAAAATCGCATGATTTAAAGCTTCCAAAATATATTGGTTCTGTTCGAACAATGGTAGTAGCGGGAGATGCAGCGACTAGTGCTTACGGAAGTGTGGAAAAAGCAACACAGGTTAAGAGTCCGTTGATGGTATTGGCTTCGTTGCCTAGAAAAATTTCTCCGTCAGAAAAAGTAACATTGCCTGTAACCGTTTTTGCAACTGAAAATAAAATCAAAAATGTTTCGATTCAGGTTAAAACCAGCAACGGATTGAAAGTAATGGGAAGTCCGGTTCAGAAGTTAAGTTTTGCACAGCCAGATGAAAAAATGGCCTATTTTAATTTAGTTGTGGGTTCTGCAACTGGAATTGCCAAAGTTCAGGTAATCGCAACATCTGGAAGCGAGAAATCAACTTATGATGTTGAAATCGACATGACGAATCCAAATCCAGTTACGAGTACTTTTACAGATGTTGTTTTAACGCCAAACAGTACGAAGACAATTTCATGGAAAACTTTCGGAATTGCCGGAAGTAATAAAGCCAGATTAGAAGTTTCATCTATGCCATCGATGAATTTGAATGGAAGATTGCAATTCTTGATTCAATATCCGCATGGTTGTGTAGAACAGACTACTTCATCTGTTTTCCCGCAATTGTATTTGGGCGATGTGGCAGATATAGATGCGAAACGCAAAGATTTAATTCAAAAAAATATTGCGGCTGGAATTCAGAGATTGGGTAATTTCCAGTTATCAAATGGCGGAATGCCGTACTGGCAAGGAAATGCAATTGCAGACGATTGGGGAACTTCGTATGCTGGACATTTCTTAATTGAAGCAGAGAAAAAAGGATATGTACTGCCAATAAACTTCAAATCGAAATGGTTATCGTATCAGCAGAAAGAAGCAAAACAATGGCGTTTTGAGCCTAAATACGGAAATGATTTAGCTCAGGCATATCGTTTGTACACTTTAGCTTTAGCAGGAAATGCCGATTTGTCGTCTATGAACAGATTGAGAGAAACAAAAGGTATTTCGAATGAAAGTATGCTTCGTTTAGCAGCAGCTTATGTTTTAGCAGGTCAGAAATCGGCTGGGCAAAGTTTGTTCTTGAAAACCAGCATTGATGGTAGTTCAGATGGTTACAGCTATTACTATTATGGTTCAAGTGAAAGAAACCGAGCAATGGCTCTTGAAACCATGCTTTTATTAGACCAGAAACAAAAAGCATTTGTTACTGCAACAAAATTAGCCAAAGAAATGTCAGCAAATCAATGGATGAGTACGCAAACCACAGCTTACTGTTTGTATGCAATGTCGAAATTTGCGGTGAGCAATGGTCCAAAAGGAATCAATATCCAATTTAGTAAAAACGGAAAAGGAGAGACAATCAATACAGGTAAATCAGTTGCAGATCGCAGTTTGTCTGTTGCTTCGGGTTCAAACAGTATTACGCTGAAAAACAATAAAGCCAATACCGTTTATGTTCGTGTATTGAACACCGGAATATTGCCTGTCGGACAAGAAAATGCGGTTCAAAGTGATGTTACGGCTTCTATTGTTTTCAAAAACAGAAAAGGAAGCGTAATCAATGTTTCAAGAATCAATCAGGGAACTGAATTTGTGGCCGAGGTTACGATTAAAAACCAAAGAGGAGAAAGCGTTCAGAATGTAGCGTTATCTCAAATTCTGCCTTCTGGATTCGAAATTGTAAATACTCGTTTTACCGATTATGGAGATGCAGTAAACAATATCGCCGATTATATTGATATTCGAGACGATAGAACAAATTTCTATTTCGGAATGAAAGCAAGAGAAACTAAAGTTTTCAGAATTCTATTGAACGCATCATATTTAGGTAACTATTATTTACCAGGATTACAATGCGAAGCCATGTACGATAATACATTCTTAGCAAGAACAAAAGGATTCTGGGTTGAGGTTGTGAAATAAAATTTTTTTAGCCACAGATTATACAGATTAGCACAGATTTTAAAATCTTTTTTAATCCTTTAATCTGTGGCAAAAACTTTGCGAACTTAGCAAAAAAGTTTCCCGCAGATTAAGCAGATAAAATAAGATCTGCTGCATCTGCGAGCAAAAAAACTTTGTGAACTTTGCGATAACTTAGCGCCTTTGCAGTTAAAAAAACAAGCATTGAAAAATAAATTAAAAGCGTTCTTTCAGCGCATTCTAAACTGGATAAAAAAGAATAAAATAAAATCAGCAATTGCATTTCTGCTCTTGCTGATTTACTATTTTTCGATACCTCGAACTTTGTTCAAAGAACCATATTCTACCGTTATAGAAAGTAAAGAAGGAGAATTGCTCGGAGCTAAAATTGCCCGCGATGGACAATGGCGTTTTCCAGCACAAGACAGCGTTCCAGATAAGTTTAAAAAATGCATTGTTTATTTTGAAGACGAATATTTCTACAAACACCCCGGTTTCAATCCTGGTGCGATGATTAATGCTTTTAAACAAAACAGAAAAGCTGGAAAAGTAGTCAGAGGAGGAAGTACCTTAACGCAACAGGTTATTCGATTATCCCGAAAAGGAAAAAACAGGACGTATTTTGAAAAAATAATAGAAATTATTCTCGCTACAAGATTAGAATTGGGTTATTCTAAAGATGAAATTCTCGAAATGTACGCTGCGCATGCGCCTTTTGGGGGAAATGTCGTAGGACTGGAAATGGCTTCGTGGCGTTATTTTGGCGTACAATCTAATCAATTATCTTGGGCAGAAAATGCAGTTTTGGCTGTTTTGCCTAATGCACCAAGCTTGATTTATCCAGGAAAAAATCAGATAAAATTATTGAACAAAAGAAACCGACTTTTATTAAAACTACATCAGGAAGGTATTATCGATAAGCAGACGTACGAACTTTCAATAGAAGAACCATTGCCTCAAAAACCATATGATTTGCCTCAAATCGCTCCGCATTTATTACAGAGAGTGGCCAAAAATGAAGAAGGAACAAGGGTAAAAACTACAATTGATTATGCTTTGCAAAATAGGGTCAATCAAATCGCGAGATATTATTACAATCAGTATAAGCAGAATGAAGTGCATAATTTGGCGATTTTGGTTATTGATGTTCAGAGTAGAAATGTAATGAGTTATGTTGGAAATTCTCCAGCAGATGCAGATCATCAAAAAGACGTAGATATCATCGATGCACCAAGAAGTACAGGAAGTATTTTAAAACCACTTTTGTATGGAGCAATGTTGGATGATGGCGAATTACTGCCCAATACTTTAGTAGCTGATATTCCAACACAGATTTCTGGATATACGCCTCAAAATTTCAATTTAACTTTTGATGGCGCTGTTCCTGCACATCGTGCATTGTCACGTTCGTTGAATATTCCTGCGGTTTTAATGCTTCAGGAATTTACTGTAAACAAGTTTTACGAAGAACTTCAAAAATTTAAATTAAAGAACATAAATAAAACTCCCGATCATTATGGGTTGTCTCTTATTTTGGGCGGTGCCGAAAGTAATTTATGGGATTTATGTCGAACGTATGCAAATCTTTCGTCTACGGTGAATTATTATACTAAAAATAAGAATAAGTATAGAACTAACGAATTTACCGAACTTAATTATAAAAATGATTTTAAGCCCGATTTTGGCTCAGAAACTGACCAGAAGAATATTTTGGGTGCGGGATCAATTTGGTTAACATACAATGCAATGGAAGAGGTTAATAGGCCGGAAGGAGATGAAGCGTGGAAGTTTTATGACAGTTCGCTTAAAATTGCATGGAAAACGGGAACCAGTTTCGGGAATCGTGATGCGTGGGCTATTGGAACAAATTCAAGATATGTGGTTGGAATTTGGGTTGGAAATGCTACGGGTGAGGGAAGGCCAACTTTAACTGGAGTTACTAGCGCCGCACCAATTTTATTTGATGTTTTTAATTTATTACCAAGGCAAAGATGGTTTGATACTCCATATAATGATTTAGCAGAAGTTGAGGTCTGTCGATTAAGCGGTTACTTGGCAAAAGAAAATTGTCCCAAAATCAAACAATGGGTCTCTAAAAAAGGTAAATCGACCAAAGTTTGTCCGTATCATAGAACAATTCATTTAGATAAAACTGAGCAATTTCAGGTAAATAGCAGCTGCGAGAGCATCGATAATATTGTGACTAGAAACTGGTTTGTACTGCCTCCTGTTATGGCTTGGTATTATAAAAGCCAGCATATTGAATATTTGCCGTTACCGCCATTCAAAGAAGGATGCGAGGGAACACAAACTACTACAATGGATTTTATTTATCCGAAAGCGAACAGCAAAATCTACCTGACAAAGGATTTTAACAGTAACGTACAGCCTGTAATTTTAAAAGTGGCTTATTCTGAAAGAGACAAAGAGTTATTTTGGTATGTTGATGATGTTTATAAAGCAACAACCAAAACCTTTCACGAATTGCCTATTACGCCAACAACAGGAATACATTACATTACGGTTTTAGATGCTTCTGGAAATGAAATAAGACGGAGAATTGAAATTGTTAGAGACTAAATGGTGAATATAAATCCCAATTTTTAAAATTCCAAATTCCAAAAAAAGAGGTTAGGTTGTCTGGTTGAGCGAAGTCGAAGCCTATGTGCCGATTGGAGCGCCCTTCAACTTCGCTCAGGGTGACATTAGTATTCAAAAGAGCTTTTTGAATATAGTTTTGAACATAAATTCTGCCATGAATTCACAAATCATTGAAAAAAATCATGAATTGCTTTGCCTGTTCGCTATCGCTTGGGTCGTATCAAAAAAAAGCCACAAAAAAACCGCCAATCTCACGAAAGGCGGTTTTTGTTTTTATTCTGAAATAACATTTCCTTTTTTATCATAGAAATGGTATTCTAAGTACGTGTAAGCGTCACGAGGTATGATTTTCACCCATTTCTTATGTTCAAAAAACCATTTTGAACGTAATGATGGAAAACCTTTACTGAGGTATGCAGCCACAAACGGGTGTGTGTTTAGTACAACCTTGTTGTGGGTTTTTAAAAGTCTTTCTAAATCAGCGGTGATCTTATCAATGATTAAAATTGGAGCTTCAATTTCACCATTATGTTTGTTAGGATCTTCCTCTCTGGTTTTGATATTCACTTCTGGTCTTACGCGCTGTCTTGTAATCTGGACCAAACCAAATTTACTCGGCGGTAATATTTTATGTTTTGCTTTATCGTCGCTCATTTCTTCTCGCAAGAAGTCGAACAAAACTTTCCTGTTTTCTGGATTAGACATATCGATAAAATCAACTACGATTATTCCGCCCATATCACGCAAACGAAGTTGTCGTGCGATTTCTGCTGCGGCAATCATATTTACTTCCATGGCTGTGTCTTCTTGGTTGGTCGCTTTATTAGAACGGTTTCCGCTGTTTACGTCTATAACGTGTAACGCTTCAGTGTGCTCTATAATAAGATACGCACCTTTGCTCATGGAAACAGTTCGGCCAAAAGAAGTTTTGATTTGTCTCTCTATATTGTATTTCTCAAAAATGGGAGTGTCATTTGATTGATAAAACTTAACAATCGATTGTTTTGAAGGTGCAATTTCTTGCAAATATTCCTTCGTTTGATGGTACAACTCTTCATCATCTATTTGAATACCACTGAAGGTATCATTAAATACATCTCTTAATATCGAAGAAGCTCTATTGAGCTCTCCTAATACTTTTGATGGATGATGAGCAGTTGGTAATTTTTTACACATTGCAGACCATCTGCCAAGCAGGTTCTGCAAATCTTTTTCTAATTCGGCTACGTTTTTGCCTTCGGCTACTGTACGAACAATAACACCAAATCCTTTAGGTTTGATCGATAGAACAAGTTTTTTTAGACGATCCTTTTCTTTTTTGTCCTCTATTTTTTGAGAAATAGAAACACGATCAGAGAAAGGAACTAGAACAATAAATCTTCCGGCAAGAGAAAGCTCAGCACTTATTCTTGGGCCTTTGGTCGATATAGGTTCTTTAACTACTTGAACTAAGACAGATTGATTGGCACTTAAAATATCAGTAATGATGCCATCTTTGTCAATCTCTTTTTCAAACTGAAAGGTTTTTAGGGAGAAATCTTTTAATTTACCTGCGCTTACAAGTTTTATGAATTTCAGCTGAGAAGCTAGATTTGGACCCAAATCGTGATAATGTAAAAAGGCATCTTTTTCGAAGCCTACATTTACAAAAGCGGCGTTAAGTCCAGCAACTGGTTTTCTGATTTTGGCAATAAAAATATCACCAACCTGAAAGTTGCTTTTTTCTTCTTCTTTGTGTAATTCAATTAGTTTTCCATCTTTTAATAAGGCAAAATCTACTGCTTCAGAACTAGATCTAATGATTAATTCTTTATTCACACTGTAAATTTTTATCTGTTTTTTCAGAAAATAGAAAAAGAGAGAAGAGTATAGATTAATAAAAATCTAAAATCTTAAGTCTAAAATCTAAAATCTTATCTACAGATGGATTAAACAATATTTTAACAGGTATTGAACCCGGGAGGGAAACTTAAATTTCAAATTTTTAAATTCCAAATTCCAATTAAATCAATATTGATTTCTTAATTTTTGGATTTTGGATTTTATTTTTTGGAATTTTTGAAATTTCCCAAATTTCAATGAACGTTTAAAAAGAAAAAAGTAGTTTAAAACTACTTTTTCTTTTTGTGGCGGTTAGCTCTCGCTCTTTTCTTACGTTTGTGAGTAGCTACCTTATGTCTCTTTCTTTTTTTACCACTTGGCATATTGTGTCAGATTTATGTTAATTAATATTATTTTGCTTCGTTGTTGGTTTTAACTCCTTCTACAAAAACTTTTGCAGGTTTGAAAGCAGGAATGTTGTGTGCTGGAATTTTAATAGTAGTGTTTTTAGAAATGTTTCTTCCAGTTTTTTCAGCTCTTGTTTTAACGATAAAACTACCAAAACCTCTAAGGTATACATTGTCTCCAGTCTCTAAAGAAGTTTTAACTTCTTCCATAAAAGTTTCTACTGTTGCTTGAACGTCTCCTTTTTCAAGACCTAGCTTCTCTGAAATCTTCGCTACGATATCTGCTTTCGTCATTTTCTTTCCTATTTTATTTTATAAATGGTGTACTATTTTTTTGAGTTTGCAAATATAGGAATTAAAAAAATAATTAATCAAGCTAATTCGTTAAATTTTAATTACATAAACATTTACTTTTGCAATCTAAGTATTTTGCAATGGATTTTCATAACATATTGATAAAATGGTATTTACAGCACCAGCGTGATTTACCGTGGCGAAAAACGGTCGATCCGTACCAGATTTGGCTCTCAGAAATCATGCTTCAGCAGACGCGAGTTGCGCAAGGAATGCCTTATTTTTTTTCATTTACTCAGGAATTTCCTACTGTAAAACATTTAGCAGATGCTTCAGAAGAGAAAGTTTTGAAACTTTGGCAAGGTCTGGGGTATTATTCTCGAGCTCGTAATCTTCATAAAACAGCTCAATATATATCTAATGACTTAAATGGAGTTTTTCCTGATTCTTATAAAGAGCTGCTAAAACTCAAAGGTGTTGGCGAATATACAGCTGCTGCAATAGCTTCTTTTTCTTATAATGAAGCGGTTCCTGTTGTAGATGGAAATGTATTTAGGGTATTGGCTCGTTATTTTGATATTGAATCTGATATTGCGCTTCCAGCAACCAAAAAAGAGTTTGCCGCTTTGGCACAGCAATTAATGCCTAAAGATAATCCAGCGATATTCAATCAGGCCATAATGGAGTTTGGTGCGCTTCAATGTGTTCCTAAAAGTCCTAATTGTGCAATTTGCGTTTTTAACGAAAGCTGTGCTGCTTTGCAAAAAGGAAAAGTAAATATGCTGCCCGTTAAGTCAAAAAAGATTAAAGTAACCAATCGTTACTTTAATTATTTGATTTTAGAAGATGCTTCAGGAAACACATTAATTCAAAAAAGAACCGCAAAAGGAATTTGGCATAATTTATATGAGTTTCCGTTATTAGAAACGCAATCAATTGTTGATTTTGACGAGATTTCTCAAACAGTCAAAAATGAAATTTTTACAAAGTATACTATTATAAGTATAGAAGATTGTAGCGAATCGACCCTTATACACAAGCTTTCGCACCAACATTTACATATTCAATTTTGGAAAATTAAAGTGAAAGAAGAAGTTGAAAATGGAGTGGATGCTCAAAAATTGAAAACTTTTCCTTTTCCTATTGTGTTGTATAATTTTATAGAAAAGCAAGAAATAAATTGCTAAAAAAATGTATCTTTGGGAGAAATACCACCAAAACTATGAACGGAACATTAAATAAAGTGATGCTTATTGGCCATTTAGGCGATGATGTAAAGATGCATTATTTTGATGGAGGAAACTGCATCGGACGTTTTCAGCTGGCTACCAATGAGGTATATATCAATAAAACGACTAATGAAAAAATAACCTCTACAGAATGGCATAATTTGGTTGTGCGTAATAAAGCCGCAGAGATTTGCGAAAAATATCTTTCTAAAGGAGACAAAATTTATGTCGAAGGAAGAATAAAATCTCGCCAGTGGCAAACAGAAGATGGAACAACAAAATATACGACCGAAATTCAGGTAACGGAGTTTACTTTCCTGACAACTAAAAAAGAAACTGCGTATACTAAACAAAACCAGGATACAGAGTCGGCAAAAAACACTAACTTTGATGCTCCTGAAGGGCTTCCAATTAACGATCTGCCCTTTTAAGCGATGTTTAACTAATTTTATGCAATTTGGACCCGGAGCCCAGTTTACTTTTTTCTACAAATCTTGACGCCAATTTAATTATTGGTTTCGTCGGAATTTTTATTTTATTATTTCTTTCAGCAATCGTTTCTGGTGCTGAAGTAGCTCTTTTTTCTTTATCGCAGCAAGACATCGATGATTCTTTAAATGATAGTCCAGCAAAAGGTAAAATTATTTCGAATCTACTAGAAAAGCCTAAAAAACTTTTGGCAACTTTATTGGTTGCGAATAACTTTTTTAATATTGGTGTAGTAATCCTGTTTGCTTATATAGGGCAAAATATTTTTGCCAATATAAGTTCGCCAGCCTTTAAATTTACTCTAGAGGTAATTTTAGTTACTTTTTTAATTTTATTATTTGGGGAAGTTCTTCCTAAAGTTTACGCTAGCAGAAATAGTATTCGTTTTGCTAAGCGAGTTGCTTATCCGCTGGCATTTTTAGATAAAGTGCTTTCTCCAGTTAGTTTACCAATGCGCGCCGTTACGATATATTTTCAAAATAAATTAGGAAAGCAAAAAAGTAATTTTTCTGTCAATCAACTTTCTCAGGCATTGGAACTTACAGATTCAGAAGGAACATCTACAGAAGAACAGAAAATTCTGGAAGGAATTGTTTCTTTTGGAAATACCGATACAAAACAGGTAATGAGTCCGAGAATTGATATTTTTGCATTGGAAATATCAGAAACATTTGCGGAGATTTATCCTAAAATAATAGAAACTGGTTTTTCGAGAATTCCTGTTTATCGAGATAATATCGATCAGATTGAAGGTGTGCTTTTCGTAAAAGATTTATTGCCTCATATTGATAAAGAAGAATTTGACTGGGCTTCTTTGATTAGAGAGCCTTTCTTTGTTCCTGAAAATAAAAAATTGGATAATTTATTAAAGGATTTTCAGAGTTTAAAAAGCCATTTAGCCATTGTGGTTGATGAATATGGAGGTACTTCTGGATTGGTTTCTTTAGAAGATGTTATCGAAGAAATTGTTGGTGATATTAGTGATGAGTTTGACGATGAAAATCTAAACTTCTCGCAGATCGATGAAAATAATTTTCTTTTTGAAGGAAAAATAAACCTGAAAGATTTCTATCGAATTGTAGATGTCGACGAAGATGTTTTTGAAGCTCACAAAGGAGAAGCCGAAACATTGGCCGGATTCATTCTGGAGATATTGGGTAATTTCCCCAAAAAAGATCAAAAAGTGCCTTTTGAAAACTGTATTTTCACCGTAGAAACAGTTGATAAAAAGCGTGTAAAACAAATAAAAGTAACCATAAATAAAAATGTTTAATAGAATACTTTCAATAACAGCAATTTTGCTTGCGCTAACGGTTATAAGCTGTAAAAATGATGTTTTGCCAAAACCAGCAAGTTACCTGCGATTAGATTATCCGGAAGCAAAATATGTGAATTTTGAAAACAATTGTCCGTTTGCTTTCGAAATGAATGAAGATGCAATTATCAAAGGAGAGAAAGAATGCGGATTTGCAATTACCTATCCAAAGATGAAAGCAACCATTTATTTGACATATAAGCCAGTAAATGGAAATATTGATAAGTTGTTGCGTGATGCACAAAAACTGACTTACGAACACGTTATTAAAGCCGATGATATTTTGGAACAGCCGTATTTAAATCCGCAGAAAAAGGTTTACGGAATGTTTTATCAAGTTGACGGAAATGCAGCGACAAACTCTCAATTTTACGTTACCGACAGTACAAAACACTTTTTAATAGGTTCTGTGTATTTTTATGCAAAACCAAATTTTGATTCGATTATGCCTGCTGCGAGTTACGTTAAAAACGATATGCAGCGTTTGATGGAAACATTGAAATGGAAATAAAAACAAAAGGATCCGATTTGGATCCTTTTTTTTACGTTTACCAAAAGATTGTTTTTTATTAGTTATATCTATAACTATATGTAATATTCCGTAGGAATATCTCGTCGGTAGAAAAAAGATAATGTTGTGCCGCATCGTGTCCTGTAGGGACACCTGATTTTAGAAAAATCGAATGTGTTTATCAAACGTTCCTACGGAACGTATAATCATAATTCAAATTTAATTCTGCTACCAACCAGACATTCCTACGGAATGTTTTTACAAAAAAAAAGCACTCAATTGAGTGCCTATTTGATTTTTAATCTAGAATTTAAGACTTAAAATTCGAAACTTTATATGTTTTCCCATCTCCAGTTTCTTGAACCACTTTTGTTAAAGATTCTGAGTTTTGGATTGTTTTGTCAAAACTTACTGTTGCTGTTTTCTTGTCAAAATCAACCGTTGCTTTATCAACTCCGTCAAGATTAGCTAATTCTTCTTCTATTGTTTTTGCGCATCCCATTGCACAAGTCATTCCGTCAATTGTGAAGCTTGCTGTTTGAAGATTTTCAGCAGCAATAGGCTTGTGTTCTTTTGGAGCACTTTTTTCTGCATTTACAACTTCAAGACTTTTGTCTTCTGCTTTTTTGCATCCAACAAATACTAAACCAGCGATTGCTGCAGCGAATAAGATTTTTGAAATTTTCATTATATATAAATTTAAAAATTGCGAATATGATTCTTGCAAAATTAATAAAAAGAGAATGCTTAGTTCGTAAAATAATTACAAATTTGCAGTAAATAACAATTTATGGAAACAAAACAGTTAAAGTGGATTTACTTGACTATTCTTTCTCTTATCTGGGGAAGCTCTTTTATTCTGATAAAAAAAGGATTGATAGGCTTAAGTGCTGTTCAAGTAGGATCGTTCCGAATTATTTTTGCTGCTTTGTTTTTATTGATTGTGGGTTTTAATAGTCTGAAAAAGATTTCTCGTCGCCAATGGAAATTTGTCGCCATAACTTCACTTTTCGGAACTTTCATGCCTGCGTATCTTTTTGCTATTGCAGAAACTCAGGTTAATAGCTCAATTGTAGCGATTTTAAATTCGTTAACGCCATTAAACACTTTGATTCTAGGAATTATAGCATTTGGGATTCAGTTTCAAAAGCGACAGGTTTTAGGTGTTTTTGTCGGGCTTGTAGGTTGTCTGCTTTTGGTTTTAAGCGGAGATTCTGCAAGCGGAACTCAAAATTACCTTTATGTTTTATTAGTAGTTATTGCAACGCTTAGTTATGCAATCAATGTAAATCTGATTAAAAAATATCTTCATGATTTAAATTCTGTAAGTATCACAACAGGAAATTTTGCGGTTTTGCTTTTGCCAGCATTAATCATTTTAAGCACAACCGATATCAGTCAGAAAATACATTTAGCAGAAACACAACATTCTATACTTTTTGTAGCGATTTTAGGTGTTCTTGGAACAGGAATCGCCAACATTCTTTTCTTCAAACTGATTCAGATGTCATCGCCAGTTTTTGCAACATCTGTGACATATTTAATTCCGATCGTAGCATTCTTCTGGGGATTGTTAGATAATGAATTCCTGACGCCAATTCAATCTGTCGGGGCATTTATTATTTTAATTGGAGTTTATTTGTCGGCGAAGAAGTGATTTTGTTTGAGTTAGGGGTTAGAAGTTATGAGTTATGAGTTTGGCTTCGACTTCGCTCAGCCTGACAAACGATATAAATAAAAAAAGCTTTGTCAAAGTTTAAAACTTTGACAAAGCCTTGAAATCTTAGAGCCTTTGTAACTTAGCATCTCAGAGTTTTTGTCCCTTTGAGCCTTTGCAACTTTGAAACTTCTATAAAAAATCTTTCTCAGAAACCCCTTCGTTGATCTTAATGTCAGACATTTTAATATCCAATTCAAAACCAACATTCTGAACTAAGTTAAAAGGAACTTTAACGCCTTTTACTTCTTTATAATCATTGAAATTAGTGATTTGTTCAACTGATTTGCCGTCTTGTTCGCGAACTTTAGATTCGGCTGTTTTTAATCCAGATTTAACGTCGTAATAATACTTTGTTTTGCCATCTTTAATTACGTAAGCATCATTCCCGTTAATTGGTTCAATTCCTTCTACTTTAAGATCCGTTCTTTTTACAAGTTGTAATTCTTCAAAAGGAGCGGCATTAGCTTTCATTTCGGCTAAATCTTCACCTTCAAGGTTTTTTCTTTGTCCTTGCTGTTCAACGTAAGCACCTTTTTCGTTAACCACCTGTTTCATTAAATTCATAGTTCCCATAGAAAGCGAAACCATCATTTTTCCTTTTGAATCTAACTTAGAAATAAAAGTTAATGGATTAGGAGCTTGCGGAACAGTTGTTGTGCCATTCATGTATAATGTTTTTACTGCTGTAACTGCTTTTTCTCCACCAATTGCGTTAATATAGTTTTCAAAAACCTTTTTTGCGCTAATATCTTTAGGCGCCTCTTTTTTTGTAGCAGGTTTTTCAACTGGATTTCCGTATTTGTCGAAATAATGAATCGGAATTTGTAATTTTTCTAAACCAGAGATTACATCAGATCCTTTACCAACAATTACGATACGCATATTGTCTAACAAGAAATACTTGTTGGCCACACGATAAATATCATCGGCAGTAACATTGTTAATGGTCTGAATGTATTTTTCGTAGAAATCTGCAGGAAGTTTTTCGGTTTCAATGTTCAAAGCGTAACGTGCGACAGCTTGCGGTTTTTCAACTTGCATTACAAATCTTCCAATAT
Organism: Flavobacterium tyrosinilyticum; assembly: GCF_023656565.1. Classification (GTDB taxonomy): domain Bacteria; phylum Bacteroidota; class Bacteroidia; order Flavobacteriales; family Flavobacteriaceae; genus Flavobacterium; species Flavobacterium tyrosinilyticum. Next base: position 570,099 of record NZ_JAMOKG010000001.1, on the reverse strand, counting down.
AACCTGCTTTTACATTTCTTAAAACTTCTGGATCAACTCTTTCTGTTCTGATTCTCTTGATTTCTTTAACGAATTGAACAACAGCGCTATCTGTTACTGTGTTTCTAACAGCAGATGAAGCCTTAAATTTAGTAACATACTTTCCGCTCCCAATGCTAGAGCTTGCTCCATAAGTCCAAGCATGCTGTTCGCGTAAATTCATGTTTAAGTAACTATTAAAATCGCCTCCAAGAATTTGATTCGCAATAACGGCAGGAAAAAAATCAGGATCGTTCATTCTTAAATTTACCGTATTTACTAATGAAATTTCAGATTGAACCGCATTTGGAACATCAACAAAATCGATTTGTAAGCTCGAAACATTTACTGGAGTTGGGTAGGTGTTTTTTGGTGCAGTCTGTTTTTTCCATCCGCTGAATAATTTCTCAACAGCAGTTTTTGCTTCTTTAAATTTGACGTCTCCAATAATAACTAAATAAGCATTTTCTGGAACGAAATAAGTATTGTAATTATTTTGAACATCTGCAAGAGTTACATTTTTTACAGTCTCTTCAGAAAGATATTCTCCTACCGGATGATTTTTTCCAAAAGCCAAAACATCAACCACTCGGTTTGAAATGGCAGGAACGCTTTTTTCATCGGCTTTAAGGCCTTCCAAAAGTTTTGCTTTTTCTTTATCAAATTCAGTTTGAGTGAAGTTTGGTTGTAAAGCACCTTCTGCTAATAGCTCTAAGACGCGGCCAGAATACTTTGACAATGAACTTGCATAGGCGCCTTGAGAAGTAAAGTTGATATTAGCGCCGTAAAAATCAATTTCTTCGTTAAAAGCTTCTTTGGTTGTTTTTTTAGTTCCGTTTCCAATTAAGCTGCTGGTCAATTCGTCAACCCCTTTTTTGTTGCCTTCGGTAAATGGAGCATTATCTAAAGTAAGTGTATAGCTCACTCTAGGTAATTTGTGGTTTTCAACAACTAAAACTTTCATTCCGTTTGCTAAAACAAAGGTCTGCGGTTTTTTGATGTTGACTACTGGGGCATTTCCTGGTTTGGGTTGTGGACGATCTTGTGCTTGCATAATTCCAGTTAGGAAAATAAGGATTAAAAAAGGATATATTTTTTTCATGATTCGATATTCTTAGTTTTGAGATTTGGCAGTAGGAATATAATCTAAAATCAAACGCTGATTCGGATTCAGGTATTTTTTGGCAACTTCTCTAATTTCTTCTCTCGTAATAGAATGGTAAATGTCGATTTCAGTATTAATTAAATTGACATCTCCATACAGAAGATAATAAGAGGCCAGATTTTCTGCAATTCCTTCTACGCTTGCATTGGCATTTACGTAATTGTTATCGAATTTATTCTGTAATTTTTCATAATCTTTTTCGGAAATAAGATCGGTTTGGATTTTTACAATTTCCTCATCCATTTCCTTTAAAATATCATTAATGGTGTATGGTACCATTGGTAGGCCATAAAGAATGTACATTCCGTAATCTTCTTGGCTAAATCCTACTGCGCCAATTTGTAACGCCATTTTTTTGTCGTCAACTATTTTTTTATAAAGTTTAGAGCTTTTTCCATCACTTAAATAAGAAGAAATCAAATCTAAAACCCTAGCATCTCTGGTTTTCATTGAAGGCGTTCTGTATGAAGCTACAATCATTGGAATCTGAATATTCGGATCTTCGTAAGTTGCTTTAATAGTTTGGTTTATAGGTTCTTCTGTGTAAGTTTGTTTTTTAACTTCTTCACCTTTTGGAATTGGTCCAAAATATTTCTGAATCCATTCTTTTGTTTTTGTTTTTTCAAAATCTCCTGCAACGACCAAAACGGCATTGTTTGGAGTATAGAATTTTTTATTGAAAGCCTGGAATTCTTCAAGAGTTGCTGCATCCAAATCTTTCATAGAACCAATTGTAGTCCATCTATAAGGATGATTTTTGAACATGTTCTTTTTAACCTCAGGAAGAATATTTCCGTACGGCTGATTGTCATAACGCATTCTTTTTTCTTCCTTTACGACTTCATTCTGCGTGTCAACTCCAATCTTATTAATGATAGGATGCATTAATCTTTCCGATTCCATCCATAAGCCAAGTTCTAAACTGTTAGAAGGGAAAACTTCATAATAATACGTTCTGTCATCAGATGTGTTGGCGTTGTTTACACCTCCATTTGCAGTAACAATTTTCATCCATTCCCCACGTTTTATATTTTGGGTTCCTTCAAATAATAGATGTTCAAAAAAGTGGGCAAATCCAGTTCTGTCCGGACGTTCGTCTTTTGATCCCACATGATACATTACCGAAGTGATAACGACAGGAGCAGAAGGGTCATTGTGTAAAATGACATGCAGGCCATTGTCTAAGTCGTATTCTTCGAAAGCTACTTTTTGGGCATGAGCCACTCCGCCAAGCATTAATGCAGCACTTAACATCATTACTGATTTTTTCATAAAGATTAATAATTTTAAAATATCAACATATAGTAGGTAGACAAGAGTTGATTTTGGTTACACCAAAAATAGTTTTTTTTAATTACGAATTGTAGATTTGGTTTTAAATAAATACAATTTTAACAATCTTTTACTTTAAATTAATTAGGTTTTATGTGCAGAACTACCTGAAAAACAAGGTTTTTTCGGGTAAAAATATTTTTGCTTCTATAGGTTGCATAGTAAATTATTAGTTGTATATTTGCAACCTTAAAATTCAATAAATCAATTTGATATGTATGCAATCGTAGAGATAGCAGGGCAACAATTTAAAGTAAGCAAAGACTTAAAGGTTTATGTTCACCGTTTAGCTAATGAAGAAGGTTCAAAAGTTTCTTTTGACAAAGTTCTTTTATTAGATGATAACGGAAATGTAACTTTAGGCGCCCCAGCTATAGAAGGTGCTTCAGTAGAAGCTAAAGTGTTACAACACTTAAAAGGTGATAAAGTTATCGTTTTCAAAAAGAAAAGAAGAAAAGGATACAAAAAAAGAAATGGTCACAGACAATATCTTACACAAATTGTAATTGAAGGTATTACTGCAGCAGGAGGAACTAAAAAAGCAGCAGCTAAAAAAGCGGTTGTAGCAGAAGAAGCAGCTACTGAAGAAGTAGAAGCTCCAAAAGCAAAAAAAGCAGCTCCAAAAGCTAAAAAAGAAGCTACTAAAGAATAATAACAATATTTAAACTCATACGTCATGGCTCACAAGAAAGGTGTCGGTAGTTCGAAGAATGGTAGAGAATCAGAATCAAAACGTTTAGGCGTTAAGATTTATGGTGGACAAGCTGCTATTGCTGGGAACATCATCGTTAGACAAAGAGGTTCGAAACACAATCCAGGTGAAAACGTTTACATTAGTAAAGATCACACTCTTCACGCAAGAGTTGCTGGAGTTGTTAAGTTCCAAAAGAAAAGAGATAACAAATCTTATGTATCTATTATTCCTTTCGAGGCTTAATAATTTAAGATTACTTTTTATAAAAAACCCGTTCAGAAATGATCGGGTTTTTTTTATTTCTATGACTTTTTTGGAAAGACTTTAAAACTTACATTTGTTTAGCCTCTTTAAATAAAAAAGTTTGAAAAAGATTTTAATATTGTTTTTGTTGTGCTGTCTGGGCACTTATGCAAATACTCCTTCGGAAAATATCGCAAGTCATTTAAGTTCTTTAAATGAAAAACAGAAAAAAACTTTATATGAATTTGAAGTTCTAAAAAGAAATGGCTTTAAAACAGATCAATTTTGGGAGGAAAACAAAAAATTGTTTCCAGAGTTTGATTCTAAAATGAGAGATGAATTAGCACAGCAGATTTTTGAAAATTCCAAAGTAATCTACGAACCTCAAAAAAACTCCAGAGTTCAAATTTGGATGCAGACTCAATTGTTTACGAACTGGATGTTTTATTTGTCGGCCTTTATAGCTATTTGTGCAGTTATTGCGCTCTTTAAAAAATATTGGAGCTTATGGATTGGGTTTCTTCTTAGACGTTTAGAGCCTGTTTTAAGATGTTTATTTTCTCCTTTATTGTTGACTCTCGAACTTTTGATAGTAGGACTCGCTTGTATCTTTTATGCCGTTTCTGTTGAGGATTTTGTAGTGCGAACAGTAATTATTCATTTGGGACTATTTTTATTATGGAGTCAGTCAACGGCTTTGTTTACTAGAGAATATTGGGTTAAAAAATACGTTTTTGAGATCGGAAGTAATTTCTGGGGAAAAGACCCGTGGGAGACTATAAAAACAATATGTCTGCCAGCTGTTTTGGTTACATTGGCTCTTTGGTATGTATTGTATAAAGTTCCTGCAGATATTTTTTATAACTACGAAATTGTGGTTTCAGCAATTGCTGCAATTTATGCTTTACCGTTTTGGCGTACATTGGAAAAATTTATGTATCCAATTTTATTTCCTTTTAAGAATGAAGGATATAGAGAAAGAAGTATCAATTCTCTAGGCGCATGTACAGTTGTAGCGGTTGTTTTGACTATTGTTCTTGTGCTGCAATGGAATGCTGTTTTTTATAATGTTATTGCAGCATTCATAAGTTTGGAGATTTTCTCATTTTTAATACTGTCACTAAAAATGAATCATAAATACAGTTTTAGAAATTATTATTTTATACAATTGGTAACGTTCCTTTTTCTGGGAGCGGTTTTTCTATACGGTTTTTATTTTGCCTTATATGAAGTGATCTGGTTTGCAATTATAGGATCAACCTTGTTTGTAATAATAAAGTATATGGAAGTCTTTTCTTTTTTCTCAAATTGGAAAAGAGGAAGAGGTTGGGCTTGGAAATTATTGGGACTTGCAGTTTTGTTTTGGCTTTTAGGCAAGGGAATTTTGTTTCTTTCAAAACAAATATTTGCAGTCTAATTATCTGGAAAAGAAAAACCTTTGTCAAAGTTTTAAACTTTTACAAAGGTTGATATGTTGAGATCCAGTTTGGAATTTGGAATTTTTTAGTTTGAAATTTTAATTCTCTGTATCCTTAGTTTCTTCCAGGTCTTCTGTTTTTCTTCCCACTTTTACTTTTGGATTATCCTGTGTTCCTGTTACGGTTAAAGGAATTCCAAAAATACCGAAAGGAGGCAGCCCTAAACGCATTTTTAGGTTCAGTCTTCCGTCTAAGCTTGATGTCCCTTCGATTCTTGGTCTAAAGCCTGCAAACTTAAATTTAAAGCGTTCTACAGTTATAATGTTGTTTTTAATGGTTGTTTTAATGTCTACTTTCGAAAGATCTGGATTTTTCATAGACTCTGAATTTGTTTGTTTGCTTACAGCATTAAACATTTTCAAACCTCTCACTTTTACATCTTTTACAGAAAGCGTCCCACCGCCTACAAGAGAAGGATAGACAGGATCCATATTTCCGTTTAAGCGACCTTTTAATTGATAATCTAAAGAAACAATTCCTTGAGCTTTCTCTGCGGCGCTGGCCATTTTTCTGAAAACTTCAATTTCATTGTACGCTCTTTTAATATCAAAATCAGTAGCTTTTATAGCGTAATCAAAATTTGCTTTTTGCGGAGTAACAGCTTGATAATTGGCGTTCATAGAAACGTTGCATCCAATTAAGTTGAAACCAGTATTTTGCATAGTTAATTTACCATTTTTCATGGTTAAATTTCCAGTTGCATTTTGCAGATTCAGTTTGTCGAAATTAACTTTTTGCGCATTTGCGAATAACTGTAAATTCAAATTGTTTGGAATGATAATAACGCCAGTTTGGGTGTTGTCTGATTGTTTGGCTTCTGTTTTTGGAGCTGGACTTTGTGTTACAGGTGTATTAGGATTTACACTCGACATAAATTCGTCAATATTGATATATCGAGAAGTAACTTTAAAAGAACCTCTTAAAACGCCTGTATTGGTCATGGTGTAATTAAAAACATTCTGTAAATAACCATTCATTTTAAAATCAGATTGTCCGTAAGCGGCCAAGAAATTATTGAACGACATTTTATCCTGATTGATTTTGAAAATTCCTTCTTTGATAATGAATTTCTTTGGAAGATATTCAGAAGCAATTCCAATGTTTCTTAATTCAAGAGTACCTTTATTGTTTAGTTTGCTGTAATTTCCTTTTTCGGCATCGCTTTGTTTTCCTTTCAAAGACAAATCTGCTTTTACGAAACCGTCAAGATCAAGGCCTTTTTGCGAGAAAACTTTATAAATTCTGCTCACATCCAATTCTCCTTTTGCTTTTATGTCATAATTTAAATCGTCAAAATTGCTTAAATAAGCTTGCACAAAAACAGGTTTTCCTTCAAAAGTAAATTGAGTTGGGGTTAAGTTTATTTTTAAATCCTCAAAAGTTCCTTTTTGGTTTTCGATTTTCGATTTAATAATAATGTTTGTAATCGGATTCGGGTAATACGGTGTTTTTAAATAACCATTTTCCAAATTAACAATTCCGTTTGTAACAGGAAAGCGCTTGTTTTTTTGATCGAATACTCCGTTTGCTTTTACATCTCCAGCCAAAGCTCCTTTTAGCTCAATATCAGGAATTCCGAGTGCTTTGGTTAGTTTTTCAAGATCAATTTTAGCTTTAAAATCGGCATTAATTTCGGGTGTGTTTACTCCTTTAACCCAAAATGTAGATTTTAAATAATCCTGATTAATGTTCAAGGAAAGGTTTTTTGCATCGACAATAACCAGATCCGGATTTAAAGACGGAACTTTTGTTTTAATGTCTAAATTTAAGTTTGAAACAGGAAATGCGCTTTTGTTATAATTGACAAAACCGTCGTTTATTTTTACATCTAAGTTCAAATCTGGAGCAATATTTTCTGAAGCGATATACTTTCCTTTTAAGGTAAGTAAAAGATTCGTATTTCCTTTCAATTCGGTTTTAGAAAGCCAAGTAATGTATTTTGGAGGAAAAGCGGTAAAAACATCATATAGATTGCTGTTGTCAGATTTAATCACAAAATCCATGTTGTAACCATCTTTCAAAATGTCAAATTTTCCTTTAAAGTCCACCAGAAGCTGATTGATTTTAAGGTTGTTTTGTTGGAAAAAGAAAGAAAGCGAGTTGATGTTGACTTTTGTGATCAAATCAGCATCAATTTTTTTGTTCATTAAATAAGGTTCGTCTTCATAAACGATATTCAATTTCTCGATTTTAGCTTTCGAATACAAATCAAATACGGCTTTATTCAAATCTCCTTTTCCTAAATAATTAAATCCGTAAGCGTCAAAATGGACTTTTGTCGATTTATCGTCGTAAATAATTTTACTGTTTAAAATCTCAATTCGCTCTAGTTTTAAGGCAGTGTCGGAGCTGTCTTTTGGTTGCGAAGCCTGTTCCTGAGATTTATAAATGTTGTAGTTGGCTTCTCCATTTGGATTCACTTTTACATTTATAAAAGAATCGGATAAATAAATCTGGTCAATTTTTACCGATTTGCTGAAAATAAGACTCGCTACATTGATTCCGAAAGAAACCTCTTTTGCGGTGATAAATTTTTCGTTTGTATATGGAGCTGAACCATTTAAGCTTAAATTATCTAAAGTTAAAGTAAGAGAAGGAAAATGGCGGAAGAATGAGACAGAAACGTCAGAATAATTCAGTTCTGCGCTTAATCTTTCATTGGCTGTTTTCTTTATTTGCTCTTTTATTTGATCCTCAAAGACGATAGGCGTTAAAAATAATAATCCTATAATAACCGCGAAAGTTATTCCGAAATACTTCGCAATTTTAAAAACGATTGATTTGGATTTACTTTTCTGCATAGCGAATAGTGGTATTTAAATATGAAAATAGAGTAATAAAAAAAGAGCGTAATTTATCCGTGAACGGTTTCGTTTTTACCATAATTAGTAATAATCGAACCTTCATATTCAATCCATTCTTTCCAGCGTTTATCAATATCAATATTATCTTGATATTTTCTGGCAAATCCTAAAAATGTAGTGTAATGGCCAGCTTCAGAGATCATTAAATCGCGGTAGAATTTTGCTAATTCTTCATCTTTAATGTTTTCAGAAAGTACTTTAAAACGCTCACAACTTCTAGCTTCGATCATGGCAGAAAACAATAACCGGTCGCAAAGTGCATCTCTACGGCTACCATCTTTTTTCATGAATTTAAAAAGTACATTTACGTAATGATCTTTTCTTTCGCGGCCTAAAGCAAGTCCGCGTTGCTTTATGATGTTATGAACCATCTGAAAATGTTCCAGTTCTTCTCTAGCAATTTCAAGCATTTCGGTTACCAATTCTTCGAGTTCAGAGTTGTAAGTCACGATACTAATCGCATTTGAAGCCGCTTTTTGCTCGCACCAGGCGTGATCCGTTAAAATTTCTTCGATATTTGACTCAACGATATTTACCCAGCGAGGGTCTGTAGCTAATTTTAATCCCAACATAATTTCCCACCATTTAGATTTTGCAAAATTAGTGTTTTTTTACCACCGAATTTCAGGAAATTGGGTGCAAATCCGCGGAAAATAGTATTATTTTGTAATATGAAACAAAGATTATGAATCAAATCAAAAAACTTTTAATTATAGGGTTTGTCTGGCCCGAGCCAAAGTCTTCTGCAGCAGGTGGAAGAATGATGCAATTGATTTCTATTTTCAAAGAAAATGGATTCGAAATTACTTTTGCAAGTGCGGCTCAGGATAGTAGTTTTATGGTTGATTTGTCTGAGTTTGGAGTAATAAAAAAGAGCATCGAACTCAATTCTTCTACTTTTGATGATTTTATCTTGGAATTAAATCCAGATGTTGTCTTGTTTGATCGCTTTATGATTGAAGAACAATTTGGGTGGCGCGTAATTGAAAAGTGCCCAAAAGCAATTAGAATTTTAGACACAGAAGATGTACATTGTTTAAGAACGGCGAGGCAAAAAGCTTTCAAGGAAAATCGGATTTTTGAAATCCAAGATTTATTGTCTGAAGAAGTGGCAAAACGAGAAATTGCCAGTATTTTAAGATGTGATCTGTCTTTAATTATTTCTGAATTCGAAATGAATATTCTAAAAGATGTTTTCAAAATTAATGAAGACTTACTTTTTTATCTTCCGTTTTTAGTGGATAAAATGAAAGAGGAAGAGCTTTTGAAATTGCCTTCTTTTGATGAACGGAAAAATTTCATTTTCATTGGAAATTTTCTTCATGAACCAAATTGGAATACCGTTCAATATTTGAAAGAAGCAATCTGGCCTTCTATAAAAAGAGATTTTCCAGAAGCCATTTTGGAAGTCTATGGAGCATATCCTTCACAAAAAGTACTGCAATTGCATCAGCCTAAAAATGGTTTTTATATAATGAGAAGGGCAGAAGATGCCAATGAAATTGTAAAAAAAGCTAAAGTTGTTCTAGCGCCAATTCGTTTTGGTGCGGGTTTAAAAGGTAAACTTTTAGAAGCAATGCAATGTGGAACGCCAAGTGCGACAACTTCAATTGGTTCTGAAGCAATGTATGAAAATTTGCCTTGGAATGGTTTCATTGAAGATGATTCGGTTGAGTTTGCAAAAAAAGCGATTGAGCTTTATAAGGATGAGAATTTTTGGAAACAATCACAAAAAAACGGAATCGAAATCATTAATAAATGCTATCAGAAAAGCGCTTATTCAAGTCAATTGATTTCATTGATAAATTCACTTTTAATAGATTCAAAAAGCCATCGTCTTCATAATTTCATGGGAAATCTGCTCCAGCATCACGCTTATACAAGTACGAGATACATGTCTAAATGGATAGAAGCGAAAAATAAGTAATCAGTAACAGTTTACAGTAATCAGCAAACTGCGACTCTAAACTAAGTATCCATTTTGCCAAAACCTATCGTTTCGCGATAGATTTGTGGCGAAACATCTGCGTTGGTTTTAAAGAAACGACTGAAATAATGTTCATCATCATAACCTAATTCGTATGCAATTTCTTTGACCGTTTTGTTGGTCATGTATAATTCCCTTTTGGCTTCAATGATGATTCTTTCCGAAATTAAATCTGTTAAGGTTTTATTGAAATAATTCTTAGATAATTTTGCCAAGGCTTTTGAGGAAATATTCAATAATTCAGCATAGTTTCCAGCAGAATGTTTTGTTTTAAAATTCAGTTCAATGGCATCTTTTAAGTTTTGGAGAATGATAGGTTCTTTAGAATCTGGAACCGATTTCATTTCTTCCAATTGCTCTGTTTTTAATCTTGAAGCGGTAATTAAAAATATTTTCAAATAAGAAATCAATAATTCATACTGCGCTAATTCTGCGTTCTGAATTTCAGCTTTCATCTGATCAATTACCATATTAAAAGTTTGCGAAGCCTGTTCTGTAACCTGAACATACGGAGGTTGATAAATATTATTGAATAAAACGCCATTGCAGGAAACCTCTTTTTGATGCATGTGAATGCAATAAAAATCAGAATGAAAATGGATTGCGATTCCTTCAATTGGTTCGCTCACGCAAAGCATAAAAGGCTGATAAGGCGAAAAAGCAAGAAGTGAGTTTTCTTCAAAATGGTGTTCTGCAAAATCGGCTTTTACTTTGCCTTTTCCTTTGGTTACCCAAATTAAAGAGTAATAGTTATTTCGTTGCAAATGATCAAAATGGCTGTTGTCGCTAAACGGAAGAATTTTAAAAGCCAAATTTCCATTTTGCGGATTTATTAAGGTAAAAACATTTTGAGAGCTCATAACCTGTTTTGTTTTTGAAAGTATAAAGATAGCCATGAAATAAATCCGTGGCTATCTTTGCAAATTGTTTTTTGTTATAGTGATTGCGTAAATCTTGATTAAACTGCTGGAAAATCAATTTCCGTATTTGCTACATTGTTAAAGTAGTTTGTCAATACATTCAAAGCTACATGAGCGATAGTTTCTGCAATTTCAGCATCAGAAACTCCTGCGTTTTTAGCTTTGTTGACATCTTCGTCATTTACTAAACCACCTTTGCTAATTAAGGTTTTAGCCAATTGTAAAATAGCCTCTGTTTTAGCATCATCAGAATTTCCTGTTCTTGCCGCTTTTAAAATTGCAGGATCTGCTTTTACTAGTTTTTCTCCAATAAAGGTGTGGGCTGCTAAACAATAATCGCAAGAGTTGCTTTCTGAAACCGCCAATGCAATTAATTCACCTGTTTTTGCGCTTAATTTTCCGTGACTTAATGCGCCGCTCAAATTCAAATATCCTTCCAAAACGGCTGGAGAATTTCCCATTGTTCTCATCATGTTTGGAACAACGCCTAATTTTGCCTGAACTGCGTTGAATAAATCTTTAGTTTTTCCTGTTACTTCTTCTGGGTTTAAAGCTGTTAATCGTGTCATTTTATTTAATTTTTAATTGTTGTTATTTGTTGTCGTCTTTTGACATTACAAAGGTGCGACGATTACAGATTTTAAAACATGGAGAATGTACGCTATGTGATGGATAATTTTCCCTGATCGTTTTTTCAGGAGCTAATCCCGCTATCCGTTGCAATCTTTTGTGCCGAACCCCGGCACAAAAGGATTTTCACTTCTATCGGGGCTAGGGTACTCGTTTTCATAAGAATGTTTTAGTTTAGTTTGTCATTTCGGAACGAGAAATTGCACTAGAGATTCTGGGAATAATTAACACAATCTTGTCATTTCGACGAAGGAGAAATCTTCGTAAGAAGCTCGACAAAGATTAGGAATGTTCTGTGTTTTTCCATCCAGTTTGTCATTTCGACTGAAAGGAGAAATCACACTAGAAACTCCGCAAAGAAAACCTCCAATCTTTGTGGTTACGAGTGTGATTTCTCCTTTCAGTCGAAATGACAAATAGTGCGTAAAAAAAAATAGGTTGTGCTTGAAAAGACAACCTATTTTTAAAATAATATTCTTGAAATCTTTATTTCAAAACACCTTCAGCATCCTGAATAGTTGTAGCATGATAACCAGACTTCGCTTTCTCGAAAACCTGTTTTGCCCAAATTTTTCCTTCTGGAGTTTTAACCATTTCTTTATAAAGCATCATGATAGAACCAGTTCTGCTGCTTCCAATTAAAAATTGTTCAATTGCAGGATTTGCTGCTTTATATTGATGACGAATTGCCTGAACAAACCATTGGCGTTTAATGATGAAATTACCGCCTTTAGTAAAGTTGAATTCTTTATCAATTGCTTCCATTTCTTTTGCAGTAATATCAGCAGGAAGATGATCAATAAAATGCTGTTTTTCTGCAGTTGTTGTAATTTTTTTGCTTAAACCTGCAACGCCAGTTTCTCTCCAGCTTTTTTGAATAGCATCAATGGCATCAAAATCTGCAGAACTTACAGGAAGAATGTTTGATGGAATTCCTGGTTTGTAAATCCAGTTATCTAATTGGATTTTATCTGCTAAAACTTTATCGCCTTTAATAAGGTTTTCGTTGATGTATTTAACGAAATCTTCTGTTGTAATAGATTGAAAAGCGTGAGAATCAAAATAATTTTTAATAAACGGATCGAATTTTTCACGCCCGACAGCATTTTCAATAACTCTTAAAAAAGCATATCCTTTTACGTAAGGAATCATGCTGATACCTTCGTCAGGGTTTCTTCCTGTCAAGCTAACTTTTAATCTTGTGTCTGGATTTGTATCTCCATATTCGGCAACATTATCAACCAATTCTTTATTGGTGATAACATTTTGCATGTCAAATTCTTTCTTCCCGAAGATTGCTTCTCCAATTCTGTGCTCAACATAAGTAGTAAAACCTTCGTTTAGCCAAATATCATCCCAAGTTGCGTTTGTAACTAGGTTTCCGCTCCAGCTGTGTCCTAATTCGTGTGCTAGTAAACTCGTAAGAGAACGATCTCCAGCAATTACTCCCGGAGTTAAGAAAGTCAAGTTTGGATTTTCCATTCCGCCATAAGGGAAGCTTGGAGGTAACACCAGAACATCGTAACGTCCCCAGCGGTATGGTCCGTATAGTTTTTCGGCAGCATTTACCATTTTTCCTAATTCAGCAAATTCATAAGCTGCGCTTTTTAGAACAGATGGTTCTGCGTAAACTCCAGTTCTGTTGTCGATGGCTTGAAATTCGATATCTCCAACAGCAATTGCCATTAAATAAGAAGGAATTGCTTTGTCTTGTTTGAAAGTATAGATTCCAGTATCATTTTTCTTCTGCGGATTTACAGCGCTCATAACGGCTAATAAATCTTTAGGAACGGTAACTTTTGCATTATAAGTAAAACGAATTCCTGGAGAATCTTGACACGGAATCCATGTGCGTGACCAAACGCTTTCGCCTTGAGAGAAAACAAAAGGTTTCTTTTTGTCTGCAGTTTGTTCTGGTTTTAACCATTGCAATGCCACAGCATCTTTAGTGGTGTTGTAGTAAATATTTACTTTGGTTGTATTGGGGTCGATTGTAATATGAAGCGGTTTTCCGTGAAATTCAGTGGCTGCCCCAAGTTCGAATTTGGTTTCTTTTTCGTCATCGCCTAAAGTTACTTTTGTGATGTCTAAAGTGTTTTCGTCGAAAATAATTTCGTTCCCTTTGCTGATGTTATCAATTGTCCAAGATGCTTTTCCTGAAATAGTTTGCGTGTCAAAATCAACTTTGATATCCAGATCAAGATGTTTTACAACAGCAAGTTCTGGTTTGGAATAACTGTGTTCGTCTGTAACGGCACCTGTTTTTTCTGTCTGGTCTTTTTTCTGGCAGGCAATTGCTGTCAGAAATAAAGTAACAAGAATTAGTTTCTTCATTTTGTGAGGTTTTGAATTTGAGGATGAAAATTAAACAAAAAATCCCGTCCTGAAAAACTTCGGGACGGGATTTTATTATGGATACCTTCGACTTCGCTCAGGCTGGCAATTTGAAATTATGCCAACATTGTAACTGGGCTTTCGATGTATTGTTTTAATGTTTGTAAGAACTGAGCTCCAGTTGCTCCGTCAATTGTTCTGTGGTCACATGCTAATGATAACATCATTGTGTTTCCAACTACGATTTGACCGTTTTTAACTACTGGTTTCTCAACAATTGCACCTACAGAAAGGATAGCAGAGTTTGGTTGGTTGATAATTGAATTGAATTCAGTAATACCAAACATTCCAAGGTTAGATACTGTAAAAGTACTTCCTTCCATTTCTTGTGGTCCTAATTTTTTGTTTTTAGCTCTTCCGGCAAGATCTCTTACTGAACCACCGATTTGAGATAAACTCATAGCGTCTGTAAATTTCAATACAGGAACTACTAATCCGTCCTCAACAGCTACAGCAACACCAATGTTTACGTGGTGGTTGATGATGATAGCATCTTCTTTCCACTGAGAGTTGATTTTTGGATGTTTTTTCAATGCTAAAGCACAAGCTTTGATTACCATATCGTTGAAAGATACTTTTGTATCTGGAACGCTATTGATAGCAGCTCTTGCTTGCATTGCTTCGTCCATGCTTACTTCGATCACTAAGTTGTAGTGAGGCGCAGTAAATAAAGATTCTGCCAAACGTTTTGCAATGATTTTACGCATTTGAGAATTTTTGATCTCTTCTGTGTAAACTTCTCCAGCAGGAACAAAAACTTTTGGTGCAGCAGGAGCAGATGCTTCTTGTTTAGCAGCAGGTGCAGAAGCAGTTTGTGCTTGAGCAGATGGAGTAAAGTTCTCGATATCGCTTTTTACGATACGTCCGTTTTCTCCAGAACCTTTAACTTGAGATAGTTGGATTCCTTTGTCAGAAGCAATTTTCTTAGCTAATGGTGAAGCTAAAATTCTTCCTCCGTTTGAAGTTTCAGCAGCAGCTTCAGGTGCTTTTTCAGCAGCAGGAGCAGCTTTTTCTTCTGCAACAGGAGCACTTGCAGTTGCAGTGCCTCCAGCAGTAAAGTTATCAGCAACTCCAGAAATATCAGTTCCTGCAGGTCCAATGATAGCTAATAAGCTGTCAACAGGAGCAGTGTTTCCTTCTTGAATTCCGATGTATAATAATGTACCAGCATTGAAAGACTCAAACTCCATAGTCGCTTTGTCTGTTTCAATTTCTGCTAAAATATCGCCTTCAGCTACAGTATCGCCAACTTTTTTCAACCAAGTTGCAACAGTACCTTCGGTCATTGTATCGCTCAAACGAGGCATAGTTACAACTATAACACCTTTTGGTAATTCAGCTGCGGCTTTTGCAGGAGCAGCAGTTTCCGTTTTTGCTTCAGCAGCAGGAGCATCCGCTTTTGGAGCTTCAGCAGCAGGAGCATCACCACCAGCTAAAAGAGCAGAAATATCTTCTCCTTCTTTACCAATGATAGCTAATAATGAATCAACAGGAGCAGTTTCTCCAGCCTGAATTCCGATATGTAAAAGAGTTCCTTCGTTAAAAGATTCGAACTCCATTGTTGCTTTGTCTGTTTCAATTTCAGCTAAGATATCACCTTCGCTTACTTTGTCGCCTACTTTTTTAAGCCAAGTTGCTACCGTTCCTTCAGTCATAGTATCGCTCAAACGAGGCATTGTTACTTTAATCGCCATGATATTATAATTTATGAGGTGTAAATGGATAGTCTTCTTGTGCGTATACTACATCGTATAATTGTTGTAAGTCTGGGTATGGAGATTCTTCAGCGAATTTCGCACACTCTTCAACTAAGTCTTTAACTCTTTGGTCAATTACTTCAATTTCTTCTTGTGTAGCATATTTTTGATCCAAGATTACATCAAGAACTTGAGTAATTGGGTCGATTTTTTTGTACTCTTCAACCTCTTCTTTCGAACGGTATAATTGTGCATCAGACATAGAGTGTCCTCTGTAACGGTACGTTTTCATTTCAAGGAAAGTTGGTCCGTCTCCTCGACGCGCTCTTTCGATAGCTTCGTGCATTGCTTCGGCAACTTTTACAGGATTCATTCCGTCAACAGGCCCGCAAGGCATTTCATAACCTAAACCTAATTTCCAGATGTCAGTGTGGTTTGCAGTTCTTTCTACAGAAGTTCCCATTGCGTAACCGTTGTTTTCAACGATAAATACAACTGGAAGTTTCCATAACATAGCCATGTTAAAAGCTTCGTGAAGAGAACCTTGTCTAGCAGCACCATCACCAAAGTAAGTCATGGTAACACCGCCAGTATTAAAATATTTATCTGCAAAAGCAATACCAGCTCCTACAGGAATTTGAGCACCTACGATTCCGTGTCCTCCATAAAAGCCGTGTTCTTTAGAGAAAATGTGCATAGAACCTCCCATACCTTTAGAAGTTCCTGTAGCTTTTCCTAAAAGTTCTGCCATTACGTTTCTAGGATCAACTCCCATACCAATTGGCTGAACGTGGTTTCTGTAAGCAGTAATCATTTTATCTTTGGTCAAATCCATAGCGTGCAGTGCGCCAGCTAATACAGCTTCTTGACCATTATATAGGTGTAGAAAACCTCTAACTTTTTGTTGAATGTATAATGCTGCAAGTTTGTCTTCAAACTTTCTCCAAAGTAGCATGTCCTCATACCACTTTAAATATACCTCTTTTGTAACTTCTTTCATCTGAATTCTTTCTTTTGCTAAAGTTGTTTGTGTTATCGATTATTGTGCCTGTAACGCAAAATAGTTTCCTCCCACAAATTTGCGCCCGAAAGGTCGGGATGCAAAAATAAGACATTACATTTAAGAACTAAAATTAAAACGATACTTTTTGGCTTTTTTTTACAAGAACTTTTTGTCGAACATCAATGGGAGTAAATTTTTTAGGGATGAGGATTTGTAAATTTCACCAATTTCACCCATAAAATAGATTTCAATAGGGGTGTCTTGTTTTATTTCGTATTCTGCTATTGATTGGCGACACGATCCGCAAGGCGGAATAGGAGCAGTGGTCTGATTGATGTCTGAAGCTGCTGTAATCGCCATTTTTAAGATTTTTGCTTCTGGATAAGTGCTTCCGGCATAAAAAATCGCAGTTCTTTCTGCACAAAGTCCAGACGGATAAGCAGCATTTTCTTGATTGGAACCTAAAATAACTTTTCCGTTGTCTAAAAGCAAAGCGGCTCCAACTTTAAATTTTGAATAGGGTGCATAAGCTTTTTTTCTAACCTCGATAGCTTGATGCATTAAATCCTGAATTTCCGTTGGAAGTTCATTTAGAGTATCAAATATTGTAAATGATGTTGTTATATTGATTTCTTTCATCTGTTTTTAAGGGAAAAAAAATCCAAATTCCTAAAATGCCGGAATTTGGATTGAATTATTTTTATTTTAAACTTTCTCTTTAATACGTTTCGTATTTGTCTCCAAAGTTAAACGTTAAAGAGAAACGAAGTGTGTTTTCTAAAGGATTTTTTATTTTAGACGCTGAGAATAAGTAAGACACATCGATTTTCATAATGTTGTATTTGAATCCTGCTCCTAAAGAGAAAAATTGTTTAGCACCTTTTTCTGGGCTTTCATGGTAATATCCTAAACGCATTGCAAAAGCATCTTGATACATATACTCTGCAGCTACGCTATAAGTTACTTCTTTTATTTCTTCTTTAAATCCGCCTGGTGCATCTCCAAAAGATTTAAAGATTCCTTGGAACCAGCCAATGTCGTTATAATTTCTATAACCAATGTCTGTCGCTTCTTGTTGAGAAATATCTTCTGGGTCGTCAAAATCACCATCGCCATTTACATCTACTGGTGTTCCAATTCCTGGAGGTGTCGGAACTAAAAGTTTAGTAAGTTCAGCGCTTAAAGTAAGTTTGTTGTAATCATCAAAGATAAAGTCAAATCCTCCTCCTAATCTTAAATTTGCAGGTAAGAAGTTTGTGCTTACGTCGTCATTATCATAGCTGATTTTTGGTCCCATGTTTTGGAAGTTAACACCAGCTCTCCATCTACCATTGAAATCTTGATAAGCAATTTCTTCAGATTGGTAAAAAGCTGCCACATCAACAGCAAAAGATCTTGCAGATGTAGCATCAACTTCTTCTGAAGCAACTTTTAAGTTTGAACTGATGAAACGTCCGGCAACAGCCATCGAGAATTTCTCGCTTAATTTTAATGAATAAGATCCGTCTAAGGCAAATTCGTTTGGATTTACTTCTCTTACTGCCTCATTTGGATCTCCAGTGTATCTTAATTCAATTCCTCCAAAACCAAAATAGCGAAAACTTCCTGCAAAGGCACTTTTTTCGTTGATTTTGTTGTAGTAGGTAATCTGGCCCAATGAGATATCATTGGCAAGATCTGTTAAATAAGGAGTGTAACTAATAGAAAGCCCTTGTGCATCTTCAGAAAATGCATACTTAGCAGGGTTCCATTGTTGAGAGAAAACGTCTGCAGAAGTGGCGACACCTTGGTCTGCCAAACCTGCTGCTCTAGCATCAGCAGCGACTAATAAAAAAGGTACTCCAGTAACAATTGGTCTTGATTCCTGTGCCTTTGAGTTGTAAATGCTAAAAATACAAATTAATAAAAGTGATAGTTTTTTCATTTATGGGACTAATGTTTTTGGTGGTGCAAATATATATAATATTATAGGATGACAAGCTTTTCGTATTTTTCTGCTTTTTTATTTGTTAAATTAGATTTTACAGTCAGTTTGTAAATATACACTCCTTTTCCGATTTTGTCACCAAAATCGTCTCTTCCGTCCCATGTTATTTCTCTAGATAAAAAACCTTCTGTTGTAATCATTTGATTTTTTGTCCAAACTACTTTTCCTGTAATAGTCATTACTTGTACTTGTACGTCTAATGGTTCATAAGGCCTGTTGTGTGAAAACCAGAATTGTGTATAAGTTGAAAATGGATTTGGATAATTAAGAACGTGTGATAGTGTCAAAGAATCGTCTCCTACAACTGTAAATTGGATTTCACTAGTAACAGGATTATTGTAAACATCCCAAGCGGTAAAGCTTATAGTGTGCAGTCCAGGAGCTAGATTTCGGAATGGAAAACGTAAATTTCCGTTAGTGTAATCGTCTAATTTCGTTTGGTAATAATCATTCAAAATATAAGGATTGCTCACATCTCCGTCTAAAATAGCGACAATATCGTGTCCGATTCCACTTGCTGTATTAATTCCGTTTTCATCTTCTAAAAAAGCCAAAAGAAAAGGCGATTCATTCGTTATTCCACCAGATACAAAAGTTTCATCGTTCATATATAACTTCACTTTTGGACTTATATTGTCCTGAGGTGCATTTTCGTTAATTCCTCCAATTTTGATCGTGTTGTTGTATCCTGTTTGGTTTTCTAGCGATTCGTTTTTCTTTGAATAAAAACTGATTCTGCCATTGTCAACAGGAATCCTTATATCTCTAGGAACCACAAAACTAAATTCGAATTGTCCGTTTGTAACAGATGCATTTCCTCTAAAAATGGTTTCTCCTAAAGTTTTAAATTGCATTGGAGGGCTAAATCCGTCGTTATTTAAAGTGGTGTTTGTGATTAATTTATCGAAAATGGCCGTTGCCAATTCTCCGTTATAATTGCTTAAAAGCGTATTGTTTTCGTCTGTGATTTCTCCTGAAATTTTAATTTTTGACAATGATTTTAAATCAGGAATTGCCTGCGAAATCACAATATCGTTTACTTTAGTTAAATTAATTCGTGGTTTTGGAATAGCAAGCATTAAAGCAGGATCTCCTAAATAAAAGACAACATTGCTAGAAGAGCTTGGATTTTCGTTTTTGGATATTCTTAAAGACTCTGCAATAGTGTTGTATTGATTTGATCCATAAGAAAGAAGGTTTTTGCTGAGCGTTTTATTGAATTCTTCCGCGTTTGCTTGACCGATTTCGCGAATTGTTGTTAGCATTGAAATAGCTCCTCCTTTTGGATTCCAGAAAACATATTCTCCAGCAGTTGGTCTCGTCGGATCGTCAAAACGAGAAAATTCGCAGGTAATGGTAATAAATAAAGTGTATTTATATTGATTGGTCAAGTTTTGCCCATCTGATTTTTCCCAAATTCTTTCGCTTGCTAGTCCGTCCTCTCCGCCATGACCTAAATAGTTGAAAATTAAAGCACCTTTTTCGAAAGCATTAAAAAAATCGGTTCTTGCTTTAGGATATCGCGCTCCGCCGGCAGAAGCTTCTTGCGTGTAAGCGTCTAAAAATATTTTATCGATATTAAAAAAAGGCTTTTCGATTGCAATTTGATCTGCAAGAGTATTTTGGTTGGCTTGCAAGGTCTGATCGCCGGCTTTGTCTGAATCGTCGCTAATTAAAACCACATTATTTCTCCAATTCCCGTATGATTTTGTGTCGTAATATTCAAAGACTTTGTTCACCATTTCCTGCGCTTGGGCATTATCTGAAACTAGCATTCTTCCTACGGCTATATCTATTCCTGCAAGAGACGGAATAATAACTCCTTCGTTAGAATCCATTAATCCGTAAAAATCATCAGAAGCAAATGAAGATTCTCCGACTGTATTGCTTATTAGAGATTGATATATAGGTACAATATTAGTGTTGTTTGAGATGCGATCTTTATAATCAAACGAAGCGTCTCCAAATAAGTTAACATAACGTACTCTTTTTTCTGGAGAAGAAGCATTGTTGTAGATATATCTGATGCAATTTCGAATAGCGGCAATATCTTGTTTGCCAGAAGAAAATTCTTGATAGATGTTTTCTAAGGCAATCACTTTTACATTTAAATTGGAATTGGTTCTGTGAAAACTGGCCAATCTTTCGGCCTGTGAGGATAATGCCTTTGGAGTTATAATTACATAATCAATATCTTGAAAAGAACTTTGATTGTTTCTGAAAATCGTTCCTTTTACATTCTGGTTGGCAACTTTTGACAGATTTTCCTTTAATGGAGTGTAATAATCAGAAGCATCTATAGCGATATATTTTCTAACTTCTCCCAAATTGGCCTTAAAGCTAAAAGAAGTTTGATTGGCATTTTCGATTTTATATACATTATATAGGTTCGTAATGTCCCAGATTTGTGTTATTCCAGATGCATTTCCAATAGTGTAATTGGCAATTCCTGCTTTAGAGCCCGCATCGTTGTATTGAAAATGAAATTGTTTGCCAGTTCCTAAAAGTTTTCGTTTGGCAATAAGATTGATATAATCTAAATAACCTTTAGATCCTGGAACACCATTATTATTATAGGTAAGTTTTATTTTGATATTGTCTGTTCCGGTAAATTCTGTATTTGCTGGAAGTTTTCCCGTCCTATATTTAGTGTCAGAGTTTGCAATTAAAGCTGGAAAGTTTATAGATCCCACATTTAGTGTGTTTGCGGCTATTGAAAAAGAAGTGCTGGTTAAAGATGCAGATGCGGCGCTTACTTCTATTTTTACAGGCACGGTAGTATCAAGGTTTGGGAAATTAAATGAAAATTCCTGCTCTTGATTGATATCAAACGACTCGCCGAGCCATTGGCGACCGAGGTGCACAATGTTGGTTTGGTCAATTTCGTGATATTGATAGTCATCAAACGTGTTTAGATCTAAGGTGCTATTTCCTGCTGGCTGATTTAAGTTTTGAATTCTCTTGCCATCTCCGCCAGAAGCCGTAATATAATAATAGGACTTGGTGTCGTATAAATTTAAGTTAGTTTGGTTTTCAGAACTCCAACTGTCGGGCCCTTCGGCATAAAAAAGAATGTAATCTTCATTGTTAAAAGTGCCATCATTTTCACCTATTATCTGTATAGTGTTTTCTGTTAAATCATCGGGATAATAACTGTCATTAGGAAGGGGGAGCATTCTTCCGCCGTTTCCATAAATTTTGATTTTCCTAGGATCAGCTTTAGAAGGGTCAAATCCTAAACTTTGCAAAAAAGATCGGTTTATTCTGTAGACACCAGATTTCTGAATATAAAAGCGATACCAATCTCCAGATGCTAAGACAGAATTTGAGATTGCCGCCGATTTTTGAAAGGAAGAAGTAGATGTAGTTCGTCCCGTTGTGTTGCCAATAAAGTAAGAAAATGACTTGATGCGTTTGTAGCTGTTTCCTTCCTTAATTATAGGGGATAAGGAAAGAAAAGTATATCTTTTGTCTCTTGCATTGGTGACTATTAATGATTCATTTGGTTTTTCCGGTATGTTTTCAAGTGTTAAATCTCCTAAATCTGCTCTCGAAACCGATTCATAAATGACATTGCTAATTTGTGCCGAACTGTTGCCTGAAGCGTTAGGTTGATTCAGATTTTGGAAGAACATTATGGTTTTTTTTGTAGTGTCGAAGCGAAAACTACTTCCTGAGAAGAATGGAATTGTAATTTTATTTTCGCCATAATTTACCTCTTTTTTGTTTTGCCAATCTATCGTTATGCTCCCATTTATCTGGGAAAACGAAAGAATTGGGATCAGTAAAAGAGAGATAAGAATTGCTTGTTTCATGAGTTAAAAAACCGAAATTTAATTAAAAAATAATTAGTAAGTAAAAATATAGTATTTCATGTTACAGTAAATAATAAAAAGTATATTTTTGCGTTCGTAACTAAAGGTTATTTTCTGGAAAAAACAGCTAAATAAAATTATTAGAACAGATGTTGCCAATTAAATGTTAATTATTATATTGCAGCACCTAAATTTATCACCTAAGAATGAGTATGAAAGTAAACAAAATTGTAGTCTTGCAGTTAATGATGTCAATGGTATTGATGTTGGGCACGGCTAGTTGTAGCAAAAAATCGAGTTCGAGCCATGCTTCTAGAGCTACAGGCTGGGATGTAGATAGTCAGAATGGAACTGCTGCCAGAAATGCAGGTAAAAAACAACAGGCTGGTCCTGGTTTGGTTTTTGTTGAAGGAGGTACGTTTACTATGGGTAAAGTACAGGATGATGTTATGCATGATTGGAATAACACGCCAACTCAACAACACGTTCAATCATTCTATATGGATGAAACTGAAGTTACGAACGGTATGTACTTAGAATACCTAGAGTGGTTAAAGAAAGTTTTTCCACCAACAGAAGAAAATTACAAGAATATTTATGAAGGAGCATCTCCTGATACATTAGTATGGAGAAATCGTTTAGGATATAACGAAACGATGACTAATAACTACTTAAGACACCCATCTTATGCTAACTACCCTGTAGTTGGTGTTAACTGGATTCAAGCAGTTGAATTTAGTAAATGGAGAACAGACCGTGTAAACGAAGCTGTTTTAGAGAAAAATGGGTATCTTAAAAAAGGCGCAAAAACAAATGATGTAAGTGCTGAAAGTTTATTTAATACTGAAGCTTACGTTGCATCTCCGTCTACAACTTATGGAGGAAACGAAGAGTTAGTTTTAAAGAAAAACCCTAACGGAAGAAAACCTAGAGCTGGTAAAGACGGTGTAGTTCCTGAAGAGAAAAACGTTTATGCTCAGCGTTCTTCTGGTATCATTTTACCAGAATATAGACTTCCTACTGAAGCAGAATGGGAATATGCAGCTGCTGCAGACGTTGGACAAAGAGAATACAACATCTACAAAGGACAAAAGAAATATCCTTGGTCTGGAGATTATACACGTTCTAATAAACGTAAAAACAAAGGTGATCAATTGGCTAACTTTAAACAAGGAAACGGTGATTACGGTGGAATTGCAGGTTGGTCAGATGACGGAGCTGATATTACTAATGAAGTAAAAAGTTATGCACCAAACGATTTCGGTCTTTATGATATGGCAGGAAACGTTGCAGAATGGGTAGCTGACGTTTACAGACCTATTATTGATAATGAAGCAAATGATTTTAACTACTATAGAGGAAATCAATATGCTAAAAACAAAATTGGTAAAGATGGTAAACTTGAAATCGTTTCTACTGCTAATATTAAATATGATACTTTAAGTAACGGTAAAGTTGTTGCAAGAAACCTTCCAGGAGAAATTGCTCAGATTCCAGTTGACGAACAAGAAACGTATTTGAGACAAAACTTTAGCACAAGCGATAATATCAATTACAGAGATGGTGATAAACAATCTTCTAGATATTTTGATTTTGGTGACTCAGAGTCTGGATCTAAAACAGAGCAGGCAATGTACAATTCTCCTAAGCATAATGTTACAACAGACAGTTTAGGAAAAATGATCAGAAAATATGATAACTCTAGTAAACGTACTACTTTGATCGATGATAAAGTAAGAGTTTACAAAGGAGGATCTTGGAGAGATAGAGCTTACTGGTTAGATCCAGCTCAAAGAAGATATTTTCCACAAGATATGGCAACTGATTACATCGGTTTCAGATGTGCAATGTCTAGAGTAGGTTCTAAAGCTGAAAAAAGAAAATCTCCTAGAAACTAAGATTTAGGAATTATAATATCAAAAATTCCAAATTCCAAAAGCTGAATATTCAGTCTGGAATTTGGAATTTTTTTATTGTTTTTTTTCTACTTTTATGACATATTAAAAAAATTATAAATGAATATTCAAGACATTCATAACTTATATTTAAAGTGCAGTTCTCTGTCTATCGATACAAGAAAAATCGAAAAGGACTCGATGTTTTTTGCTATTAAAGGAGAGAATTTTGATGCTAATACATTTGCTAAAGAAGCATTAGATTTGGGAGCTTTATTTGTTGTTATTGACAACGAATCTTATTTTATTGACGATAGGACTATTTTGGTAAAAAATAGTTTGGAGACGCTTCAGGAGCTGGCAAAGTTTCACCGTGCTTATTTAGCACTACCGATTGTTGCTTTAACAGGTAGTAACGGAAAAACTACAACAAAAGAATTGATCAATGTTGTTTTGTCAAAAAAGTTTAAGACTAAAGCGACTGTTGGTAATTTAAATAACCACATTGGTGTTCCGCTAACACTGCTTTCTTTTACAAAGGAAACAGAAATCGGAATTGTAGAAATGGGTGCCAACCATCAAAAAGAAATTGAATTTTTGTGTCAGATTGCACAGCCTGATTTTGGCTATATTACCAATTTTGGAAAGGCACACTTGGAAGGTTTTGGTGGAGTTGAAGGTGTAATAGCAGGTAAAAGTGAAATGTACCAATATCTTTCTGCAAACGGGAAAACTGTTTTTGTAAATTTAGAAGATCCGATTCAGATAGAGAAATCAGCGGGCATAAAGTCTTTTACTTTTGGAATAAAAAAAGAAAAGGCAGACTTAAATATACAGAATATTACGGCAAACCCTTTTGTTGCTATTGAGTACAATGATTTTTCAATCGAATCTCATTTAATTGGGCTGTACAATGCCAACAACATAAATGCAGCTACTGCAATCGGGAAATATTTTGAGGTAAAAGAAAGCGATATTAAGAGTGCTATTGAGAATTATATTCCGGCTAATAATAGATCTCAAATGATGCAAAAAGGCTCAAATGAGATTATTTTAGATGCTTATAATGCTAACCCGAGTAGTATGGCGGTGGCGATTACCAATTTCTTGCAATTGGACAAGAAAAATAAGATTATGATTCTTGGAGATATGTTCGAATTGGGAGATGAAAGTCTTCACGAGCATAAAGTTATAATTGATTCTTTAGCAGATCAAAAACAGGCTTTATGTTTTCTAATAGGAAAAGCCTTTTTTACGAATAAGATTCCGAGTGAAAATATTCAATTTTTTGAAACATTCGATGCTTTTGCCGAATTTTTAAAGACCTTTAGCTTTCAGTCTAATATGATATTGGTAAAAGGTTCGCGAGGCATGGCCTTAGAACGAACTTTAGATTATATTTAAAAGAAAGTCATGCATAATGTTGATTGCGTCCAAAAATTTAGGCAAATTTATAGTTAAGTTTTATAATAATGAGTTCGATATTTTATCGGGCTCATTTTGTTTAAATTTGAAAATTAATAGTTTATTGTTTGTATATCTCAAAAGTTAGTTTTTTATTTTTTTTCTTACAAAAACAAATGCTTTTTTCTTACATTTGTTGTGACTAACATTTTAAGAGCGAGTATTTCGTAAAAATTAAGGTGGAATTTTTAAATCCGCCTTGTATAGATACGCGGTTTCGGTACCCCCGTGTGAAGCGTTAATGCGCCCACAGCTCTTAAAAAAGTGTTAGTCAACGGGAAAGGCTGAAACCGTATTTTTTTTTGGCCAGCTAAAAAAATTCTGAAATGACTAACGCAGAAAAAACAAGCAGTAAAGAGGTAGAGATTACAGCCTCAATAATCAAAAAAACTTCAAAAGTATTATCAATTAGGCGAATGAAAGCTTATGCATTTTATAGGCTTTCGCGTTCTATTGGCGTGTACAAAACAGAGCCAGTAATTGTACCACAAATACGTTTGTGTGGTAATTGGCTCAAAGAGGCTGGATTTTTAATTGATGAACCTGTTGCTGTAACCGTAATGAAAGGGGAACTTATTATAAGGCCTGTACAAAAAGAATAATTTAATAACATAAAGCCATTCAAATTTGAATGGCTTCTCTTTTATATACTCATTAAAAATCCGATTAGGTTTTCCTTTTTGTTTAGGCCTAATTTCTTTCTTAAACGATAACGAGCTAATTCGACTCCGCCTGTAGAAATGTTCATAATTTCAGCTATTTCTTTGGTAGACATATTCATTAATAAATAAGTAGATAAATCTAATTCCCTTGGAGAAATGGTTGGATATTGTCCTTTTAATCGCTTTAAAAACTCAAAATGAACGTTTTTAATGTGCTTTTCGAGGTCTTTCCAACTCTTGTCTGTATTTACTTCTTTTACAATGCTTTTATGTAATTTGCTAAACTCAGATTTGGTGTTTTCGTCCAAAATTCCAGTGTCAATATCTTTTAGTTTATGAATGATTCCGTTTAAAACTTTGTTCTTTTTTACAACTTGTAAAGAGTTATTTACTAGTTCTTTATCCTTTGCCAGGATTTTGATTTGAAGCTTGTCATTTTTCAGCTTTTCAATTTCTTTTTCCAAGTCATGCTGTTCATGCCTAATTTTAGACTCCTTTTCAAGATAAAGTCTTCTTTGCTCGATGGTTTCATAATACCTATTTTTTCTAATCTTCAGTTTAATTCTAACTGAGATTAAATACGCGCCAAGCAGAATAAGAACCAGATAAAATAAGTAAGCCAAAAAGTGCCTGTACCATGGCGGAGATACTGTAAATTCTACTTCTGTGATGCTAGATTCTATACCATAGCTATTTCTGGCTTTTAGTTTCATTACATAATTGCCTTCTCTCAGATTGGTATATTCTTTTATTGCTGTTGATGACCAGCCGCGCCAATTTTCTTCAAAAGGTTCTAGTTTGTAGGAGTACATTACGTTTTCCTGATTTTCGTATGTTGGCGACGCAAAAGTGAATTTGACGCGATTGTATTTATATGGTATGCTGTAGGATTCTAGTTTATTGGCCAAATTACCAGTCAAAATTGTATCTCCAGGATTCGTAAAGCTTTCGATAAAAGCTTTTGGTTTTGTCATAAAAGTGTTTGGAATAGTGGAGTTGTAATGCGCCAAACGATCTGTTAATCCTATAAAAACATTTTGCGGATCTATTGCATTTACTGATATATAATTGTTAACCAAATTCCCCGTTAAATTTGAAAAAATAGCTTGTTTTTTCGTAAAAGTTCCATTCTTGTTTTTGACTAATACGCCAAGAGATTCGTTAAAAGCATACCAAAGGTTTCCAGCAGAATCTTCAATTAAGGTGTTAATAGTAGGAATTCCGTTGAATAAGTTTGTTATTTTTTTATCTTCAAAAAAGGCTTCTTGTTCAACAGAATATCTGAAAAAATGATTTTTTACTTGAAAATAGACTTTGCCATTTATATTTTGCAAACTGTTTATTCCTTTATATTTTTCTGATATGTTGACGTGCTTTTTTATGAAATCAAAGCGTTGTAAATCTTCAGATAATTTTACTTGGTATAAGAAAGGGTTTTTCTTTAGCCAAAGATAATTCGCATCAATTTCTACAGAAAAATTATTAGTCGTTTCATCAAATCCTTTTACCTGATGTAAATAATCGTAACCAGTGGCTGATCGTTTAAAGACAGAAAACCCATTGTAACTTTCACCTATTATATAGTTTTCATGATCGGGTATTTTTTTGAAGCCAAAATATCCTTTATTGTCCAGTATTTTTGATACCCTGTTGTTTTCAATAATTAAAGCTCCACTATTACTGGCGCATATTAATACATTATTTAAAACCTGGATGTTCCAAACTTGCGAAATTGTTCCCTCGACTCTTGTAAATGGACTGTCTTTAAAAGAACCTCCCCAAGAATGATAAAATAATCCCTGGTTGGTTGCGACATAAAGATTCCCGTTATACATCGTAGAGGCGTATACAGTACCTATATTATAACTGTAATCAAAGTAGGAGAAAGGAGAATTTTCATTTATAAAAGTGATACCATTATCTAGTCCGAGCCAAATATTACTTTTGTTGTCAACAAATGAAGCTAGAATTGTATTGTTCTGAATTCCTTTTTGGCGGTTTAAATGCTGGATTATTTTTCCGTTTAGATCACAGATAATGGCTCCGTCTAATACAGAATTAAGTATTATAAATTTATTTTTGATGATAGATCCACCAAGCGAAGTGTTTTTCTTTATAAATTCATTGGCTTCAGTTGCCCATGGTTTAATAATGCCATTTTCGGACACAAAAAGTCCCTTTTCTAAAGTAGCGTATAATAATTTATTGTTAGGCAATGGGAAAAGAGACCATATCTCTTTATCATTAAACATTGTAGTGCCTTTTATTGCAGTAAGCTTTCTGTTTTTGTATTCGAGTACACCTAATGTTTTATCTTGAAAATAAAGTCTATTGTTTACTAAAAATGAAAATTGAAATTTATGAGGAGCTGTAAGGGTTGTGACTTTTTCATTTTTCAGAAAAAACACTTTGCTGAAAGACTGAAAGATAACTTCTCCATTAAAAATATGAATTCTCCATATTAGGTTGATGTTTTCTTTGTCTATTGGACTCAATAGATTATAGAGCGAGTGATATTTTAATATTCCTTTTTCGTCGTTTTTGAAATAGCCAAATTCGTTATTTCCTCCAACAAATATTCGTCCTAAAGCATCAATTTTTAAACTTCTGATCTCAGATTTGTTTGGTAAAGAGTATTTGTGCCAGTTTGAGCCGTCAAATTGAATTAAACCGCTGTTGTTAGCGAAATAAATATT
Organism: Flavobacterium tyrosinilyticum; assembly: GCF_023656565.1. Taxonomy (GTDB): domain Bacteria; phylum Bacteroidota; class Bacteroidia; order Flavobacteriales; family Flavobacteriaceae; genus Flavobacterium; species Flavobacterium tyrosinilyticum. The sequence goes on along the minus strand of NZ_JAMOKG010000001.1, from coordinate 541,155 downwards.
TCCATTTTTATCCTGATCAATACTCCAATTTTGAGTTCCACCTTTATATTCTGATCTCTTATAGTTTTTTATGTCTGGAATTCCAATATCTTTTACTTGCGAAAAACCTTTAATTTGTAAGAATAATAACAAAATTAATGTAAAAATTCTAACTATGTATTTCATAAAATTTTAAATATATTTTTATTAGAAATGCTTTATTTTGATTTTAAATTGTTGATTTATCAATCACGATAAATCTTGTTTTTTGATTTTTTTATAAATTATAACGTAATAGTTACTCTTCTGCTCATGTAATATACGTTTTTTTTTAATTAACATTTTTATAACATTTTTTTTTAAAAATTAAAACACAGTAAATGAGTTAATTAAAAGATAAATGTTGTGTTTTTGTAGTGTGTTAATATTTAGTTTGAAGTGTTTTTGTAAAGATTTTTAATAAGAGTTTATTCAAATTTAACATTATCATTGCATTAAATTACTAATTAATTAACCAAAATTTTTAGAAAAATGAAATTGACAAAATTATTTATTTTTTGTATTTCGTCTTTACTGTTTTCTGTTGTCGCATTAGCTCAGGATGTGACCATAAATGGAATCATTAATGACGAAAGTGGATTACCCGTCCCAGGTGCGACGGTTTTAGTAAAGGGAACCAATAAAGCAACTGCATCTGACTTTGATGGGAAATTTCAGATTAGTGCTCCCTCTAACGGAACTTTGACTATTAGTTTCGTTGGTTTTGAAACTGTAAATGAAGCAATAGGAGGAAAAACCAAGCTTACTATTGTTCTTAAAGCAGTGTCTCAAAGTTTAAATGAAGTTGTAGTTATCGGATACGGTACGCAAAAGAAAGCTTTGATTACTGGTGCTTCTACTAACTTAAAAGGAGAAACACTAAAAGAATTGAATACAGGATCGGCAATGGAAGCTCTTCAAGGTATTGCGCCAGGTATTAGCATTACAAGAAATAGTGGTGCACCGGGAGCAGGAACAAAAGTTGTTATCCGTGGTATCGGTACCATTGGATCTTCAAATCCTCTGTATATCGTAGATGGAGTTGCTGTTGGAGATATTGATTATCTAAGCCCTTCGGATATCGAATCTATAGATGTTCTTAAAGATGCGGCTTCTGCTGCGATCTATGGTTCTAGGGCAGCAAATGGAGTTGTTTTGGTAACTACAGTGAAAGGACGTAAAGGAAGACCGGCTAAAATTTCTTATGACACTTATTTTGGAATTCAGAACATCTACAAAAATCTGGATCCTTTAAATGCGCAAGAATATATGTACATCATGGATGAAGGAAGAGTAAATGATGGTCTTGCTCCAAATGACTGGAAAACAATGTTAACTACTAACGATTGGTTAGAGAGAAATTATCCTGGAGCTGGAACACAGCTAGGAGAAGAGATCTGGAATAAACTGCAAAATGGCTGGACAGGAACTAATTGGATCAATGAAATGTCTAAAAAGGACGCTCCTGTAGTGAATCATTCGATTAATATTACTGGAGGAACTGAAGATATTACGTATTCATTTGGGGTTTCTTATTTTGATCAAGACGGTATACTAGGTGGAAATATCGTAGATGCTGGATTTAAAAGATTAACAGCAAGAATGAATACGCAAATGGTTCTGAAAAAAAATGAAAGCCATAACATCATTACTATTGGAGAGAATGTAACGTATACCAATATCCAAAAAAGAGATGTTTCAAATGGAAATATTTATGGGAACGACTTGCACAACGCTCTTACACAAAATCCGTTACAGCCTGCTTATTGGCAAACAGCAATTGATAGAAATATCAACGAATACGGATTTACTCCTACATTGGATGGGTTAAATACAAATCAAACAAATCCTTTGGCGGTAATGTATTACAGAAGTAATTACAATTATCCAAAAGATCATAAAATTATTGGGAATGTATTTGTAGAGATTGAGCCAATTTCTAACCTGAGATTTAAATCAGTTTATGGAATCGATTCATGGTTTGGATACAATAGAACAATGAACCCAACCTATCATTTGGGAGTACTTTACAATGATGCTATTGATGGCGCTACGCAATCTCAGTATTTTGGCGCTAACTCAACATGGACGAATACAGCTGCGTATCAGAAACAAATTGGTAATCATAATATTAATGCAGTAATTGGTACAGAGTTATGGCAAAGAATTGTTGATAATAATGTATATGGTTCAAGAAACGGTTTATTGTTTCCAAATGATCCAAAGTATTCTTATTTAGATAACACTAAGAGCCCTGGAACTGTTGCCGATATTAATACAACAGGCTTTGATAAAGCAGCGGGTGGTGGTGCTATTATGTCTTATTTTGCACGTGCACAATACGATTATAAAGAGAAATATCTTCTTTCTGCTGTTATACGTCGTGACGGATCTTCAAACTTTGGTGATGGTAATAAGTATGGTAATTTCCCGTCAGTATCTGCAGGATGGGTGGTTACAAAAGAAGATTTTATGGCCAGCACTTCAAAATATCTTAATTTCTTGAAGTTAAGAGCAAGCTGGGGGCAAAACGGTAATCAATATACTGATTATGCTTTCTATTACTCATCTAGTATTAAATATGCTTTTCCTGGATACTTCTTTGGAGATACAAAACCAGTTTCTGGACAGACTGCATATCCTTCAACAGTGCCAAATCCAGATGTTAGCTGGGAAACGTCAGAACAGTTAGATTTCGGATTTGATTCAAGTTTTTTCGATTCAAGATTAGGGGTAACATTTGACTGGTACAAGAAAACAACAAAAGACTGGTTGGTTAAAGCACAATATCCTGGAACTGCTGGTGCTGATGATCCTTATATTAACGGAGGAGATATTGAAAATAAAGGTTATGAGCTTTCTGTTAGTTGGAAAGATAAAATAGGTGGTTTTAAATATGGTGCTACTGTAAGTGGAGCTTTTAATAAAAATAGAGTTACAAGAATTGCAAACGGTAATGGTATAATTAACGGTTTGTCTCATGTATTATCTCAAGGAACATCAGAGATTTCAAGAGCACAAGTAGGTTATGCGATTGGTTCTTTCTATGGCTTTAAAACAGCAGGAATTTTACAAAACCAACAAGAGGTTGAGGCTTACGTAGGTCCTACAGGTCAGCCTTATTTTAATGATCAGCGTCCTGGAGATGTTCGTTTTGTCGATCTAAATAACGATGGTGTTATAGATGAAAAAGATAAAACAATGTTAGGAGATCCAAATCCTGATTTCCAATTAGGTATTCAGTTAAACTTCGAATATAAAAATGTGTATTTAAACACTACAATGGCAGGGAAATACGGAATGCAGGTAATGCAATCTTACAGATCATTTGCTGATAGCCCGAAACAAAATTATACTTCAGATGTTTTTGATCGTTGGCACGGTGAAGGAACTTCGAACAAAATGCCTCGCTTAAGTTCTGTATCAAACAGAAATACAAATTATGTTTCTGATATCTACATGCACAATGCTGATTATTTAAGAATTAATAATTTAACTGTAGGTTATAATTTTAATGAAATACTGAAAGATTTTAAATTCATCTCGAATCTTAAATTTTATGTTGCAGTAAATAACTTATACACATTTACTAAATATGATGGTATGGATCCAGAGGTGCGCTGGGGAGGAGATAATACAAACTATTCATGGGCTTCTGGGGTAGATCTAGGTCTATATCCACAATCGAGAACAGTAATGTTTGGATTAAGTGCAGATTTTTAATATTAAAACATTGACAATGAAAAAACTAAGATATATAATAGCAATTTCAGCAATTTTTGCAGTATCGAGCTGTGATGATTATCTGGATACCGAGAACCTTTCAGAAAAGAGTTTAAATAGTTTTTATAAGAGCCCTACTGATATAAACGAAGCCATGGCAGGTGTTTATAATGCCATCTATACAGCGAATGTTCATAGTGAAGAACAGGTTGCTGCCAATTTAATGGATAATATGATGTTTGGTGGAGGAGGTCCTGATGATAAATCGGCTAAATGGGTAGATAATTTTGAAGACCCTGCTGAAGATACTTATCGCGACATGTGGAAACAGTCATACAATGGAATTTCTAGAGCAAATGCCATTATAGAAAAAGTGCCAACGGCAGATTTTTCTAAGTATTTTAATACACCGCAAGAAGCAGATGATTTTAAAAAGCAAGCGCTTGGTGAAGCTTTATTTATGAGAGCTTTCTTTTATTTCAGATTAGCTAAATTCTTTGGAGGAGTTCCGTTGATTGTAACTTATGATGCTGATAGATTAGTGCCAAGATCAACTTATGAGGAGACCTTTGCGCAAATTGCATCTGATTTGAAATTGGCCATTGAAACTTTGCCTTCTACGCCATTTACAAGCATTCCAACTTCTAGATATGGACATGCTAATAAATGGGTTGCTGAAGCTTATTTAGGACGTGTATTTTTGTTTTATACTGGATACATGAGCAATATCGAAAAGAAAGCAACCGCAGATTTACCTCTTGTAGGCGGCGGATCTTTAACAGGAACGCAAGTTGCCTCTTATTTAGATGATTGTATAAATAATAGTGGGCATAAGCTAGCGTCTGATTTCAGAAACCTTTGGCCATATTCTTATGTGAATAAAAGTGCAAAAAGCGATAGCGTATTGCCTTGGGCTGCTGCAGAAGGTTTGTCATGGGTAGGCCAAGATGGTGTTACACCAACATTTGGCACAGGAAATTTAGAGACTATGTTTGTACAAAGATATTCTTTTGGTAACTGGGATTGGACAAATGGTCAGAGCTATACTAATAGACTTGCTTTATTTAATTCATTGCGTGGTAACTCATTGGCGCCTTTCGGAGAAGGCTGGGGATGGTGTACGGTAAATCCGAGATTGTATAGTGGCTGGGATGATGCCGACCCAAGAAAAAGAGGTTCTATACTTGAAGTGGGTAAAGCGGATCAAGGAACAGATGGCTATGCTGCAGATAAAGGGGACCATGAAACAGGGTATTTTAATAAAAAATATGTTTCATTACAGCACGACAATGGTAAAGGATCATATGTTGGTATGTTTGTTCAAATGTATGCTTGGTCAATTACCGATATGCAGTTAATGCACGCTCAAGACTTTATTTTTATGCGTTTTGCAGATGTATTATTAATGCATTCTGAAATTACTAAAACAGCTGACGGTATGAATGCAGTAAGAGGAAGAGCACATCTCGGACCGGTTGCCTATTCTCTTGAGAATATTAAAACAGAACGTTTGCATGAATTGGCTTTTGAAGGTTTGCACTGGTTTGACTTGGTTCGTTGGGGAGATGTTGAAACTGCTTTTAATGACGTAACTCAAGTTAGAAATTCTGGTGTTGATGCTAATTATAGTGTAAAATACAGAACCGAAACTAAAGGGTTGGTTCCGATTCCTGAAACTGAAATCAGACTATTGAATGGAGTTTACAATCAAAATCCGGGTTGGTAATATTTAATAACTATTAATAATTAGAAAGATGAAAATTCATAATATAAAATATTTACTAATTGCTGTGTTTATGCTGGTCTTTTCGGCATGTGACCCAATTGTAGATGAACAGCATTTACAGAATTCTACAGACGTTGCTGGTGTTCAATTAAAAAGTGTGCAAACCCCTCCTGGCGGAAATAAAATTACTTTAAGTATGGATACGCCTGGTGTTACAGGGTATTGGGACTATAATTTAGGAAAAGCGCTTACAAATGAAGTAACTGTTGTTTATCCAATTCCTGGTAAGTCTACTTTTACATTCATAGGTACTTTAGGAGGAGAATTTTTTACAAAAACGATAGATGTACAAGTCGACAAACTTGATACTCCATTAGATCAAGATTGGTATGATTTAGTTAGTACTAACACTGCGGCAGGTAAGACTTGGGTTTTTGATGGTGCTGCAGGCACAGGTGAAGCGTATTGGTTTATGTCTCCTCCAGATAATCCTGATTCAGCCATGACTGCTTGGTGGAATGCGGGAGATTGTTGTCCTCCTTTAGACGTTGCGGGTAAAATGCATTTTGACTTAAATGGGGCTGCGAATTATAATCATTATCAAACAGCATCTGCAACAGCTGAAAAAGGAAGCTTTGTTTTGGATATTGCTAATAAAAAGCTATTTATTACGAATTCAAAGATTTTAGGATATGAAGCTGGAAACACTGCCAATGAGTATAATGTTGTTACGCTTACAGAAGATAAATTGGTGTTATATGTGCCAAGAAGTTTAAAAGATGCTGGAACTGGTTGGACATTTGTTTATAGACCTGAATAAAATATTTTGTGTTAGTTATTTCGAAAAAGGAAGACTAAAAGATTCCTTTTTCGAATTTCAAACCTTTTATGCTTCATTCTCAGAAAGAAGTGTATTTACGATTTAAACTATGGTTAGTTTAAGTTAAGTTTATTGCCTGGTTAGCCCATAATTTCGATTATGGGCTATTTTTTTGCTTATTGCTTTCCTGGAAGTTAAGTAAATGTGATTATAAGCGATATGCTCTGTAACGCCTCAGAAAGGCCTTTTGTATCTAGTTTTTTGACCATATCCCAACAATACTCTTTTTATTTTCATTTAAGGAAGTATAGGACATGTACAACGGTGTTTTGAAGCTTTCTAAAGCTTTCTAAAGCTTTTTTAAGATTCTTTTCTTATTCTCTTTTTCTTTTAAAATAAAATTACAATGAATCTTAAAGCGCTTTAAAAGAAAGTACAATTACGAGATTAAATTCCAATGAAAAGCCAACCTTCTTCTCATTTGCGCTAAAAAAGATGTTTTTTCCATTTTTTAAGGTGTTATTTCCCATTATTTTGATCCATAAATCTTTTTAAAAGAAAGTAATTTCCTGTAAAATTACGCAAAATAAGTTTTTTCTTATAATAAAAATAATTGCTAATAATGTAAAAAAAGTAGGGTAAAAAAACGATATTCTCTGTTTTTTTGGTTTTAGTAAAAATGAAAGCTTTATTCCTCTAATTGTTTATTTAATAGCTATTTACAACGTAATAGTAGGTACTATCACGTTGTAGTTTTAATGATTTTTAATAAACTATTGTAGCAAAAAGTTGATGTAGTGTTATTTTTTAATATTAACTTTTCTTTAGTACTATTTTTTGTTTTTTTAAAACACTAATAATTAAATAATTATAGTTTTTTTGATGTGTTTTTATAATATTATTTTTTTGTTTTTGATGTGTTTTTGTAATGACTTTTTGATGTGAAAAGTAAAAATTTAGTTTTAGTATTGCATCAAATTACTAATTAATTAACCAAAATTTTTAGAAAAATGAAATTAACAAAATTACTTGTTTTTTGTATTTCATCTTTGTTATTCTCGGTTATTGCTGTGGCTCAGGATGTCACAGTAAATGGAATAATTAATGATGAAAATGGTTTGCCTGTCCCAGGTGCAACAGTTTTATTAAAAGGTACCACTAAATCTACTGCGTCAGACTTTGACGGAAAATTCCAGATTCAGGCACCTTCAAACGGATCATTAACAATTACTTTTATTGGTTACGCGACAGTAACAGAAGCAGTAAACGGAAGAACAAAAATTACAATTCAATTAAAACCAGAATCACAATCTTTAAATGAGGTTGTAGTTGTTGGATATGGAACTCAAAAGAAATCTGTTGTAACCGGTGCAATCTCGAGTGTAAAAGCAGCTGATCTTGAAAAAGTGCCAAACGGAAGAGTTGAGCAGACGCTACAAGGTAGAGTAGCAGGGGTTTCTGTAGCGGCAACTTCTGGACAGCCTGGTGCGGCATCAAAAGTTCGTGTAAGAGGTATCACTACATTTAGAGAAGGAGGAAATGATCCTTTATGGGTTGTTGACGGAATTGCTGTAGATGCTGGTGCAATTGGTTTCATCAATCAATCTGACATTGAGTCTATTGAGGTGCTTAAAGATGCTGCTTCTGCTGCAATCTATGGTACTCGTGCTGCAACTGGGGTTATTTTAGTTACTACTAAAAAAGGAAAATCAGGAAAAATTTCTGTAAACTATAATGGTTTTGCAGGTATTTCTGCTCCAGCTAAAAGATTGGATATGTTGAATGCGACTCAGTATGCAACTCTTATGAATGAAAAATCTTTGAATGATGGCGGAGCTATTAAATATGCAAATCCAGCTGCTTTCGGTAAAGGTACAGATTGGCAAGACGCCATTTTTAACGATTCTGCTTTTAGATACACACATGAATTAAGTATTAGCGGTGGTGGTGAAAAATCTACTTTTTATGCTTCTTTTGGAATTCAAGATCAAGAAGGTATCGTAGCTACTCAAATTTCTAACTATACAAAGAAAAACTTCAGATTAAACTCTACACACAAAATTTCTGATTATTTTACTTTCGGACAAACTTTCGGATATACACACCAAAAGTCTAAAGGTATTGGTAATACAAACAGTGAGTTTGGTGGACCGTTAAGCTCTGCAATTAACTTAGACCCACTTACTCCACTAGTGGTTACTGATCCTGCTGTAGCAAATACAGGTTTCTATACAAACCCAAATGTTATTAGAGATGCAAACGGAAATCCTTACGGAATTTCTTCTTTAGTGCAGCAAGAGATGACAAACCCTCTAGCCTATACTCAAACAAGATTAGGAGGTTATAACTGGTCAGATGATTTTGTTGGTAATGCTTATTTAGAAGCTAACATTACAAGTCATTTAAAATTTAGAACTACACTTGGTGGTAAGATTGCCTATTGGGGAGATGAGATGTTTACTCCGGTTAACTTCTTAAACCCAAATATGAAAGCGGATAGAAACAACTATAACCAAAACAATGAGAAATCATTTTCTTGGACTCTTGAAAATATCTTAACATATGCTAACAAATTTGGAGAGCACAATTTTAGTGTTTTAGCAGGACAAGGTGCTTATGTTGAGAATATTGGTACTACTATCGGAACAACAATGTTTGGTCTTCCAATTACAAGCTACAAAGATGCTTCTTGGAATTTTGATATTCCTCAAGCAGATAGAACAACAAGAACAAGCGATAAAGTAGAGCACAAATTATCTTCATTATTCTTACGTGCAAACTACGATTACATGGAAAAATATCTTTTCACTGGTATTGTTCGTCGTGATGGTTCAACTCGTTTTGGAGAAAATAACAAATGGGGAGTTTTCCCTTCATTCTCTCTTGGATGGGTACTTTCTAAAGAAGGCTTCTGGAAAGAAAACAATGTAGTTAATACTTTAAAAATACGTGGAGGTTATGGAGTTGTAGGTAACGATAACATTGATGATTTTAAATATAGAGCATTGGTAGTTGGAGGTTACAATTATGCTGTTGGAAATACAGGAGATATTACAACAGGATACGGAAACTCTACTCTTCCAAATGCAAACTTAGGATGGGAAGAAACTTCTCAAACAACTGTTGGTCTTGATGCAAAATTATTTAATGATTTTACTTTTACTGCTGATTACTACAAAAAAACAACAAAAGGAATTTTAAGAAACATTGTAATTCCTGGATATGTAGGAGTTGTTGATGCGCCTTCTGCAAATATCGCAGATATGGACAATAGCGGTTTTGAGCTTGAATTAGGATACAAGAAAAGACTTGGAGATTTTAACTTAGGTGTTAATGCTAACGTTGCTTACTTGAAAAACGAAATTACTTATGTAGGATCATCTACTAATTTCATTGTTGGAGATGCTAGTTTCCAATCTATGGGGCCAGTAACTAGAACACAAGTTGGACACTCATTTAACGAATTCTATGGTTTTAAAACAGCTGGTATTTTCCAAAATGAAGCTGAAGTTGCAGCATACAAAAATGCAGCAGGTGGTTTAATCCAACCAAATGCCAGACCTGGAGATTTCCGTTGGGTAGATACAAATGGTGACGGAAATATTACTGAGGATGATAAACAATTCTTAGGAACAAACTTGCCTAAATATACTTTTGGTTTTACCGTAAATTTAGATTACAAAAACTTTGACTTTATGGCATTTACTCAAGGAGCTGCGGGAAGCAAAATTTTCCAAGGTTTAAGAAGATTAGATGTGCTGAATGCAAACTACCAGACTAAAGCTTTAGAGCGTTGGGTTGGAGAGGGAACTTCAAACGATTATCCAAGATTGACAAATAATGACCCAAATAAAAATTACACTAACATGTCTGATTTTTATCTTGAAAATGGAAACTACTTGCGTCTAAAAGTGGTAACTCTTGGTTACACAATGCCAGCTAGTTTATCATCTAAAATTGGAGCAGATAAATTACGTTTTTATTTAACTGGAGAAAACTTAATCACTTTTACAAAATATACTGGATTTGATCCAGAAATTGGAGGTCAGGTTTATGGTGTAGATAAAGGAGTTTATCCGCAAGCAAGATCTATTCTGTTTGGAGCTAACGTTCAATTTTAAAAAAATTAAAGAATCATGAAAACGATAAAATTTAAATATATATATATCGCTGTGGCAATGGCTGTTCTAGGATCTTGTTCTGAAGATTTTGTGACCATTGACCCACAAGGAAAATTTGATACAAGTACCTACTTTTCTAATGAGCAGCAATGTTATGCCGCTTTAATTGGAGTTTACGATCCAATTAGAAAAAACACTGGAGGCTTTGAAAACCTAGTAGCAATGTTGAATGCTGGTTCTGACGATTTTTATGCTGGTGGAGGTAGTTCTACAGATGGAACAGGAATTCAAAATTTCTCTACACACTCACTTTCTTCAATCACTATTCCAGGAAGCTACTGGAACGATCACTATCAAGGTATTTCTAGAGCAAATATTTTGTTGTCTAAGTTACCAGCTGCTTCAATGAATGATGCAGTTAGAAGTAGATTTGCGGCAGAAGCTAAAACACTACGTGCATTTTACTATTTTAACTTAGTAAGATTGTTCAAAAACATTGCATTAGTTTTAGAGCCATTAACAACAGAAACAATCTTTACACCTGAGCAAGTTGCACCAGAGGTAATTTATGCTCAAATCGAAAAAGATTTAACAGAGGCTATTGCAGTTTTACCAAATACGGTAGTTGCAAAAACTGAAGCTGGAAGATTTAACAAAGGAGCAGCTCAAGCACTATTAGGAAAAGTATATTTATTTGAAGGTAAAAAAGCGGAAGCAGCAGCTGTTTTAGCAGAAGTAAATGGTACTCCAGGAGGAGTAAATCAATATGGCAATAAATTGTTAGATAAATTTAGCGACTTATGGATTACATCAAACAAATTCAACGCAGAATCATTAATCGAAGTATCTCACAGCAGTGCAGGTAACTCTGACTGGACATTCTGGGGATCTGGTAGAGACGAAGGAAACTCATTAAACATCATGGTTGGACCTAGAGGATATTCTAGACCAGAAGGTTCTGATGCACCAAATCTTCCTGCAGGATGGGCATTTAACGTTGCAACACAAAAATTATATGATGCAATGCAGGGTGATCCACGTAAGGATGCTACAATTCTTGACTTAAAAGCATTAAAAGCAGCAGGAAAAGCAGATTATATTCCAGCTTACCAAGATACTGGATATTTCTTGAACAAATATCTTCCAAGACAGTCAGATGTAAGTACTGGTGGAGGTAACTCAGAGTTGAACTACAAACAAAATTCTTATATAATCAGACTTGCAGATACTTACTTAATGGAAGCAGAAGCTTTAGGATCTGGAACAAGAGCACAAGCTTTACTTGACGCAGTTAGAAAAAGAGCTGGCCTAGATCCAGTTCCTGTAACATTAGCAGCTATCAAACATGAAAGAAGAATGGAGTTAGCAGGTGAAGGACATAGATTTTTCGATTTAGTAAGATGGGGAGATGCAGCTGCAGCTTTATCTGATAGAGGTTTTGATGCTGGAACAGATGAGATTTTCCCAATTCCGTATACAGAACTTAACGGTACTAAATTGAAACAAAATCCTAATTACCAATAGTATTTACTAATTAACCAAAACAAAAAGAAATGAACCTAAATATATATTTTAGAAAAAGTGTATACCTAATGCTAGCTTTAGCATTAGGAACACTAAGCAGTTGCAGCGAAGAAGTTAATGAGAATCCTCTTGTAGCTACGAATGTTGATGCTTCGTTTACAATAACACCAGTTGCAGGTGCTATGAATACTTACCTTTTAACGGCACAGCCTAAAGGAGTTATTTCTTCAAAATGGGATACTGGTGACGGTGCTAGTCCAGGAAAAATGAATCAAGTAATTTCTTTACCTGATGCAGGAACTTATACGGTTACACATACAGCTATTGGAGCTGGAGCAGCAATGGCAACTTCTTCTCAGCAGATTATAGTAGCACAAACAGATCCTGCAAAAGGAAACTTAGTGCAAGGCGGAACTTTTGCTACAGCCGCAGATCAAGCTAAATGGACTAGTGTACAATTAAGCCCATCTGGTGCTGCTTTTTGGTCTTTTGCTAACAACAGTGCTACAATTCATTCGCCTGGCGGATGGGCTCAAGAAGGTATCTACCAAGCAATCGAAGTCGTAAAAGATAGAGAATATACTATAGATATGGCAGTTTCTTGTCCTAGTGGTTCTGATGAAACTTGGTTTGAAGTTTACGCTGGTAAATCATTGCCTCAACCTGGAGTAGAATATAAAGACAATAAAGTAATGGGTCTAAGTACTTGGGATGGTTGCGCAAAAGAGAAATTTTCAGGAAAATTATCCGCAATTGGATGTGTGAAAAACGATGTAACAGGTACAGTTTCAAATGTTGTAAAATTCAATGAAAGCGGAAAAATCTACTTATTGATTCGTTCTGGAGGTAATACTTTCACTAAAGACGGAATTACAGTTACAAAAATTGAGTTTAGAGGAAAATAAAAAGTTAAGTTAAGTTTAAGTTTAAGTTTAAGTTTGGTTGTAAATAGCCCATAATCATTATGAGTATGGGCTATTTTTTAAATCCTTCAAAGGGTAGAACTCGATTTTTGATTTCTTCTAAACTTCAATTTAATAACACACAATATTTGGAAGCGAATGAAAAAAAATAGCCTAAAAATTATATGCCTTTTGTTTTCTGCTGCAGCTTTTGCACAACAGCCAAAAACAAAAAAAGAGTTTACAACCAACGGAAAAAAAATAACCGTTTATACTACCGCAGAGAATTCTAAGTTGCGATTAACTACAACAGATAATTTGACTTTTTCTGCTGCAAAACAACCTCTAGAAACAGAAACTTCTGTTTTTGTACAGCCAGCTAAAAAATTTCAGACTTTTATGGGAATCGGAGGTGCTATTACAGATGCTAGCGCCGAAATATTTGCTAAACTTTCAAAAGAAAAACAAGCAGAATTTTTAAATGCCTACTACGATCAGCAAAAAGGAATCGGCTATTCTTTGCTAAGAACAACAATTCAAAGTTCTGATTTTAGCAGTGGAAGCTATTCTTATATCGAAGAAGGTGACAAAGATTTGAAGACTTTTTCTATTGATCATGATAGACAGTATCGTATTCCTTTAATCAAACAAGCCATTCAGAAAGCGGGAGGAAAATTGACAACATACGTTGCGCCTTGGTCTCCAAATGCTTTTATGAAAAGCAATAAGAATGTTTTGAAAGGGGGGACTTTACTTCCAGAATACTACCAGACTTGGGCTAATTTTTATGTGAAATTTATTAAAGCTTATGAAAAGGAAGGAATCCCAATTTGGGGAACTTCTACACAAAATGAGCCAATGGCGGTGCAGACTTGGGAATCTTGTATTTACACAGCTGAAGCGGAAAGAGACTTTATCAAAAATTACCTTGGGCCAACTTTGAAAAAAGAGAACCTTGGCAATAAAAAAATAATCGTTTGGGATCATAACCGCGATTTAATGAACTATCGTGCAAACGTAATTTACTCAGATCCAGAAGCATCAAAATATGTTTGGGGAATGGGATTTCACTGGTACGAAACTTGGTCGGGCGGTGCGCCGATGTTTGATAATGTTGGAAAAGTAAATGAAGCTTATCCAGATAAAAAATTGATGTTTACTGAAGGTTGTATCGAAAAATTTGACGCATCGAAATATCAATTTTGGGGTAATGCAGAACGTTACGGAATCAATATGATAAATGATTTTAATAATGGAACAGTAGCTTGGACAGACTGGAATATTCTTTTAGACCAGTTTGGAGGACCTAATCATGTTGGAAATTTCTGTTTTGCACCAATCCATGCAGATACTACAACAGGAGAATTAATCTACACACCATCTTATTATTATATCGGACACTTTTCAAAATTCATCCGTTTAGATGCAGTTAGAGTAAGTACTGCAGTAAGCAAAAGTGCTTTATTAAGCACCTCTTTTTTAAATGCTGACGGAACAATGGCAACAATTGTCATGAACCAATCGGCAAACGACCTTACCTACAATTTGATTATTGGAGATAAAAAGGCAGAAGTAAAAATTCCGCCACACGCTATACAAACACTTGTTTATTAATATTTTGTAGTAAAGTAATGAAGAGGACTAATTTGAATCATCCATCTTAGTCTTCTCTTGCTTTTAATTTTAAAACGATTATTTAAGCAACATGAAAGTTACCTCTCAAATATTTTTATCAGCCTTTGTCTTAATTCAATTAAGCGGTTTTAGCTCAAAAATAACAGCTCAAAAAAACAGCAAAATAAAGGTTTATACTACTGCCGAAAACACCAATTTGAAATTGACTTTATCAAATGATTTAATTTCAAAAAACAACACTACACAACAAAAAACACCAACAGTATCTATTCGAGTAGATACTGAAAAAACAGACCAGACCTTCCTCGGAATCGGGGGCGCAATTACAGATGCAAGTGCAGAAGTTTTCGCAAAATTATCACCCAAAAAACAGCAGGAATTCTTAACTGCTTATTACGATAAAAACAAAGGTATTGGTTATACTTTGGCAAGAACAAACATTCACAGCTGTGATTTCAGCAGTGACAGCTATACATATGTTTCTGAAGGAGACAAAGAACTAAAGACTTTTAATATAAACCACGATCGCAAATATAGAATTCCATTAATTAAAAAAGCAATTGAAACAGCCGGCGGGAAACTAACCTTATTTGTCAGCCCTTGGAGTCCCCCAGCTTTCATGAAAGACAATAACGATATTTTGCACGGCGGCGTTTTGTTGCCAGAATTTGCTCCAGCTTGGGCATTGTATTATGCTAAGTTTATAAAAGAATACGAAAAAGAAGGAATCCCAATCTGGGGGTTAACGGTTCAGAACGAACCAATGGCGAAACAAAGCTGGGAATCTTGCATTTACACTCCAGAAGCAGAAAGAGATTTTCTTAAAAATCATCTTGGTCCAACTTTAGAAAAAGAAGGACTGGGTTCTAAAAACGTTATTATTTGGGATCATAATAGGGGAGATATGTTGGAAAAAAGAGCCAATCTAGTTTTCTCAGATCCAGAAGTTTCCAAATATGCTTGGGGAATTGGATTTCACTGGTATGAAACTTGGAACGGAGGCCCGCCTCAATTTGAATCTGTAGCGAAAGTTCATGAAGAATTTCCAAATAAAAATCTCCTTTTTACCGAAGGATGTATTGAGAAATTTGATGCCACAAAATATCAGTTTTGGGGAAATGCAGAACGCTACGGAACCAATATGATTCATGATTTTAATAACGGAACAGTTGGTTGGACAGACTGGAATATTCTTTTAGACCAGAACGGAGGTCCAAATCATGTTGGTAATTTCTGTTTTGCGCCAATCCATGCTGATACCACAAAAGATGAATTAATTTATACGCCAATGTATTATTATATTGGACATTTCTCAAAATTCATTAGACCAAATGCAAAAAGAGTACTTGAAAACGTAAACGACAAATCGTTGTTAAGTACTTCTTTTAAAAATTCTGACGGAAAATTGATAACTATCGTAATGAATCAATCTGAAAAAGAGATTATTTATTCTTTAGAAAATCAAAAAGAAAAAACAACAATTACAATTCCGGCACACGCTATACAGACAATTGTATATTAATTGTCAGCTAACTAAATAACCACGAAATATGAAATTTAATCTAAAGAACACCATAAAAGCGTTTTTATTTATGGCAGCAGTAATGGCTCAAGTAAAATGCTCTTCTTCAAGCGATCCGGTAGAAAATCTGCCAGTAGATCCGCCAGTAGTAAACCCTCCAGTAGTGGTAACAAACGATGTTGATTTTTGGCTTACAAAAGGCAATCAAAGTGTTATATTGGCAAAACAATCAGGGACATTAGGATTTAGTACAACAGCAAATGGGTATGCTAATATTGAAGTGAATGCTGCTCAAAAATACCAGACTATCGATGGTTTCGGATATACTTTGACAGGAGGAAGCGTAGATGTTATAAACCAATTAAATGGGGCTAAGAGAACTGCTCTTTTGCAGGAATTATTCGGGAATGGAGAAAGCTCAATTGGAGTGAGTTATATCAGAATCAGTATCGGAGCTTCAGATTTAAATGCAACACCGTTTACTTACAACGATCTTGCAGCAGGAGAAACAGATTTAAATCTAGAGAAATTTAGTTTAGAAAAAGACAAAAATCTAATTGCCATGCTGAAAGAAATAGTGGCAATTAATCCTAAAATATTAATCTTAGCAACGCCTTGGTCTGCGCCTATTTGGATGAAAGATGTAGCAAGTTTTAAAGGCGGAAAACTGAAAACAGAATACTATGATGTTTACGCTAAATATTTTGTAAAATACATTCAACAAATGAAAGCAGAAGGAATTACAATCGATGCTGTAACTCCTCAAAACGAGCCTTTGCATGACGGGAATAACCCAAGTATGTATATGTCTGCTACTGATCAGGGGAGTTTTATTAAAAAGAGTTTAGGGCCTGCATTTAAAGCCGCAAATCTAAACGTAAAAATTATTGCCTACGATCATAATTGCGATAATCCAAATTATCCGAAAGCAATTTTGGCAGATGCAGATGCCTTTCCTTTTGTTGACGGATCGGCTTTTCATTTATATGCAGGAGATATTAGTGCACTAACGAATGTGTACAATTCTTATCCGACCAAAAACGTATATTTTACAGAACAATGGACATCTTCTGAAGGTAGTTTTGATGGTGATTTAAAATGGCATATTCGAAATGTAATTATCGGATCGATGAGAAATTACAGTAAAAATGCTTTAGAATGGAATGTGGCAAATAATGCAAATTTTGGACCTCATACAGATGGAGGATGTACAATGTGTAAAGGAGCTATCACAATAACTTCTGGCGATAGTTTTCAGCGTAATTTGGCGTATTATATTATTGCTCATGCTTCAAAATTTGTTCCAATGGGATCTACTAGAATCGAGAGCAATTCTGGTGGTAGCTTGCAAAATGTTGCCTTTATTACGCCTTCGGGTTCTAAAGTATTGATTGTAGAAAATGATGGTTCTGCAACTGAAACTTTCAATATTAAATTTAATGGAAAATGGGTAACCACTTCACTTGAAGCAGGATCTGTCGGAACGTATACTTGGAAATAAACGCATAAAATTTAAAACTCGTTTTGATCTAAAACTTTTTGTTATGAACAAAAACAAAAAGTAGAAGAAATAATATTTATCTTGATATTCAATTTATTAACTAAACCATTTAAATAATAAAAAGATGAAAATGATTAATCTCGCAAATAGAGCTGGAGTTCTTACTTTAATTCTGTTGTTTGTATTCCAATCTTGCAGCAGTAACAACGATACAACAGATACTCCTGTTGTTGTAGCTCCCGATAAAATTTCTGTACAAGTTGATGTAGTGGGCAAAACCGCCGAAATGCCAAATGGAGATGGAAGCGGAAAAATTAATTTAAAAATTGATGCTCCCAATGCAAAGTCATATAAGGTAGTGGTGAACAATGAAACAAAAGAGTTTACAACTAGCAGTTTTACATACGAATTTACGCAACCCGGAACCAAAACCTATACGATTGATGTTACAGCATTTAACGGAATAAAGTATACGAATACTTCTGCAACAGTAAATATTTTCGTGGCCAGAAAATTAATCTGGTCTGACGAATTCAATACAGATGGAGCGCCTGATAGTTCAAAATGGGGTTATGATTTAGGAACGGGAAATGGCTGGGGAAATAACGAATTACAATATTACACCAATCGTTCTGAAAATGTAAAAATCGAAGGAGGCCTTTTGAAAATTACGGCAATCAAAGAAAATTACCAAGGAAGCCAATATACTTCTACAAGAATGCTAACCAAAGGGAAATTTTCTTTTAAATACGGAAGAGCAGAGATTCGCGCAAAATTACCAGCTGGCGGCGGTACTTGGCCAGCTTTCTGGCTGCTTGGAGATAACATCGATACCGCAGGATGGCCGTTATGCGGAGAAATAGATATTTTAGAATCGGTTGGGAATAATCCAAATGTAATCCATTCGTCCTTGCATTCCCCAGGACGTTCAGGAAACACGCCAGATACTAAAACAACAACGGCTCCAAATTCGACAACCGAGTTTCATATCTATGCTGCCGAATGGAGTGCAGAAAACATCAATTTTTATGTAGATGATAATTTATTTTATAGCTACAAAAACTCTAGTACAACTCCATTTAATGATAAATTCTTTGTGATTGTAAACTTTGCAATGGGAGGAAATTTTGGAGGAACTGTCGATCCAAACTTTCAAAGAGCGACCTACGAAATTGATTATGTAAGAGTATATAATTAACATAATTTTTAAACAGATTTTTTTCTTTAAAGCCTCGTAAACACTAGCTTTACAAGATTAAAATTTTTTAACATGAAAAAGATAAACAAACTTGTTTTTGCAGTAATCCTGCTTTTAAGCGTGAACTCATTTTATGGTCAGAATTTAAAAATTATGACATATAATATCCGTCTGGATGTTGCCTCAGATGGAGAAAATGCGTGGCCAAACCGAAAAGATTATTTTACATCTCAAATTGGTTTTTACAGTCCAGACGTTTTCGGAGTTCAGGAAGCAACGCCAAACCAAGTGTTAGATATTGCATCGGCTTTGCCTAATTATAACAAATTCGGAGTAGGAAGAGAAGAAGGAGGTTTAGGTGAAGCGTGTACGATTTACTACAAAAAAGACCGTTTTAAAGTAGAGCAATCAAATACTTTCTGGTTGTCTGAAACTCCAAATGTGGTTTCAAGAGGTTGGGATGCTGCTTGCAATAGAGTTTGTACATACGGACTTTTTAAAGATCTAAAAACTAAAAAAGTATTTTGGGTTTTCAATTTGCATTTAGATCACATGGGCGAAGAAGCTAGAGTAAAAGGCGTACAGCTTGCTCTTTCTAAAATAAAGGAATTAAACACAAAAAATTATCCTGCTTTTTTAATGGGTGATTTCAATTCTGAACCAAACACAACGCAAATTGGAGAAATCAAAAAAGTGATGGATGATACCAAAGATGTTTCAATAGAAAAGCCATTCGGTCCTTCAGGAACTTTCAACGATTTCAAACACAATGAACCCGTAACATTATTATTAGACTACATTTTTATTTCAAAAAATAGTGGTCTAAAAGTTCAAAAACACGCAGTGTTAAGTGATTCCAAAGATTTAAAATATCCGTCAGATCATTTGCCTGTCTTAATAGAAATAGATTAAAAATGAAAAACATCAACAAAAAACTTCAAATCCTAGTTTTGCTGCCATTAATTGCAATGCAGTTCAACTGTGGATCTTCAACAAATACTGTAAAAAATACTGGAAAAGTTTCTTCGTGGATTACCACAACAGATGAAACTTCAAAACTTAAAAAACAACCTGAGTTAGTTTTCACTTCAGAAACAAATTCAAATCAAACCATTGAAGTAAATCCTTCAGAGAAATTTCAAACTATTGAAGGTTTTGGATTTTCATTAACTGGAGGAAGTGCGCAAGCCATTAAAAAACTAGACAAATCAAAAAGAGAAGCTTTGCTTCAGGAATTGTTTTCTAGAAAAGAAGATGCCATTGGTTTAAGTTATTTAAGAATAAGTATTGGAGCATCAGATTTGAATGAAAAAGTTTTTTCGTATGATGATATGCCAGAAGGTCAAACCGACTTAAAATTGGAACATTTCAATCTTGGTCCAGATTTAAACGATGTAATTCCGGTTTTAAAAGAGATTTTAGCTATAAATCCTAAAATCAAAATAATGGGTTCTCCGTGGTCGCCTCCAGTTTGGATGAAAGATAACGGAAGTTCAAAAGGCGGTAGTTTACAGCCAAAATACTATCAGGTTTATGCAGAATATTTTGTGAAATATATTCAGGCAATGAAATCGCACGGAATTGTAATTGATGCGATTACGCCTCAAAATGAACCTTTACACCCAGGAAATAACCCAAGTTTGCTAATGTTGGCAGAGCAACAAGCAGATTTTGTTGGGAATAATTTGGGTCCCGCTTTCGCGAAAGCAGGAATCAAAACCAAAATCATTGTTTATGATCACAACTGTAATAAACCAGAATATCCTTTGACGATTTTAAGAGATCCAAAAGCAAATCAGTTTGTAGCAGGATCAGCTTTTCACTTGTATGAAGGAGATATTAGTGCTTTATCAACTGTTCATAACGAATTTCCAAATAAGGATTTGTATTTTACAGAACAGTATACCGGAAGCGGAACTAATTTCGAAACAGATCTAAAATGGAGTGTGAAAAATGTAGTGATTGGTTCTATGAGAAATTGGAGCAAAAATGCGCTTTCTTGGGGATTAGCAAATGATGAGTTTTACAAACCTTTCACGCCAGGAGGATGTTCAACTTGTAAAGGTGCTTTGATGATTGATCAAAATCAGAATATCAAAAGAGAAGTAGGATATTATATTATCGGACAAGCTTCTAAATTTGTTCCAGAAGGTTCAGTAAGAATTGGTAGTAATATTATAGGAAATTTACACAATGTTTCTTTCATAACTCCGTTAGGACAAACAGTTTTAATTGTAGAAAATGACGGAGCTTCAGCAGAAACTTTTAATATAAAATACAACGACAAACAAACCACAACCACACTAAACGCAGGAGCAGTTGCTACTTACGTTTGGTAAACCACTTAAACTATGAAAAAAGCAACTACAATTACACTGTTTATGCTCTCGCTTTTTGCGACGGCACAGCAGCAGTCAATAGATCAGAAAGTCAATGATCTATTGAAAAAAATGACAATTGAAGAAAAAATTGGTCAGCTAAATCAGTACACTGGAGACAATCAGGCAACTGGACCAATCACAATTAATCCGAACAAGCAAAACGAAATCAAACAAGGTTTAATTGGTTCGATGCTAAATGTTATCGGAACAAAATATACCAGAGGATACCAAGAATTGGCGATGCAGTCAAGACTTAAAATTCCGTTGTTGTTTGGCCAAGACGTTATTCACGGTTACAAAATGACTTTTCCTCTTCCTCTAGCAGAAGCGGCAAGTTGGGATTTAGCAGCAATCGAATTAGGCGCAAGAGTTGCGGCAACAGAAGCAGCAGCAAGCGGAATTCATTGGACATTTGCTCCAATGGTTGATATTGGTCGTGATCCTCGTTGGGGACGTGTAATGGAAGGTGCGGGAGAAGATACTTACTTGGGTTCTAAAATTGCTTACGCAAGAGTAAAAGGTTTTCAAGGAAACAAACTTGGAGACTTAAACTCGGTTATGGCCTGCGTAAAACACTTTGCAGCTTATGGGGCCGGAGTTGGAGGAAGAGATTACAACTCTGTAGACATGAGCGAACGAATGTTGAGGGAAACCTATTTACCGCCATTTAAAGCGGCTTTAGATGCAGGAGCTGCAACATTTATGAATTCATTTAATGATATTAACGGAATTCCAGCAACTGGGAATGCACATTTACAAAGAGATATCTTAAAAGGGAAATGGAACTTTCAAGGTTTCGTAGTTTCAGACTGGGGATCAATTGGAGAAATGGTCGCACACGGTTATTCTAAAGATCTTAAAGAAGCCGCTTATTCAGCGATTACTGCAGGAAGCGACATGGATATGGAAAGTAATGCATACCGTAAGCATTTAGCAGAGTTAGTAAAAGAAGGCAGAGTTTCTATTGATTTAATTGATGATGCTGTAAAACGTATTCTTCGCAAGAAATTCGAATTAGGATTATTTGATGATCCTTACAGATACTCAGACGAAAAACGTGCTGAAAAAGCATTAAACAATCCGGAACACAGAAAAGCAGCTAGAGAAATGGCTGAAAAAAGTATCGTTTTATTAAAGAACGAAAACCAAACTTTGCCAATTTCAAAAAATGCTAAAACCATTGCATTTATTGGTCCAATGGTAAAAGAATATAAAGAAAACATGGGATTCTGGTCTGTAGAACTTCCAGAAGTTGATTACAATAAATGGATCGTTTCGCAATGGGATGGATTGCAAAATAAAGTAGGGAAAAACACCAAATTATTGTATGCAAAAGGTTGTGAAATAGAAGGAACAAACAAAGATGGTTTTGCAGAAGCGGTTGCTACGGCTAAACAAGCAGATGTTGTCATTTTGAGTATTGGTGAAAGACGCGACATGAGCGGTGAGGCAAAAAGCAGAAGCGACTTGCATTTGCCAGGAGTTCAAGAAGATTTAGTAAAAGCAGTTATGGCAACAGGAAAACCAGTTGTAGTTTTAATAAATGCTGGAAGACCTTTGGTTTTCAACTGGACTGCAGATAATGTTCCGGCAATTTTATACACTTGGTGGTTAGGAACTGAAGCTGGAAATGCTATTGCAAATGTTTTGTTTGGAGACTACAATCCGTCTGGAAAATTGCCAATGACTTTTCCAAGAGAAGTAGGGCAGATTCCAATTTACTACAATCATTTCAGCACAGGAAGACCTGCTAAAGACGAAAACGCAACGAACTATGTTTCGGCTTATATCGACTTGAAAAACTCTCCAAAATTTCCTTTTGGATATGGTTTGAGCTATACAACGTTTGATTATTCTGGTTTGAAATTATCTTCAACTAAAATAAAAAGCAATGAAACGATTAAAGTTTCTTTCCAATTGACAAATAGCGGAAAAGTAGCTGGAGAAGAAGTAGCTCAATTGTATTTGAAAGATAAATTTGGATCTGTTGTAAGACCCGTTTTAGAATTAAGAGATTTCCAGAAAGTGAAATTAAATGCAGGAGAATCTAAAACAATCGAATTTACAATTGACAAAGAGAAACTTTCTTTCTATAATGATAAAGTAGAATGGGTTGCTGAACCAGGAGATTTTGAAGTAATGATCGGAACTTCATCAGCAGATATTAAATTAAGATCTGATTTTGAATTAGTAAATTAAATAAAAAACGGGGCTTCTTTTTGAGCCCCGTTTTTTTATATCGAAATTATTTTAGTCGTTTTTTAAAACTATACTTTAGCATGTTCATTAAACCTTGTTCGATAATGTCAATTCCAACGCCATAATTACTATCGGCAATTTCATGATGTGCATTTCTAAAATCTTCAAAATCTTCACTTGGAATTTCTAAGTTGATTAACGGTTTATAATCAACAATTATTGAAGCACCATTTTTGGTTACTTTTTTACGGCTTGTAAAATCAAAATAAGGATTTGTGATCGTACTTTCCTGAATAGTATATTTTTCCTGAGTATCGATTTTTTGATCTGTCGTTAAATTAATTTCGTACTTCTCGTTATCAAAATTATGCCAAAACAAAAGATCCGTGTGCATAAAGTCTCGTGCAGCATTTTTAACCACATTGCGATCAAAATACATTAAAAAGCGATTCTTTTCGGCATCTATAAAATACGGATTTTCGACTGTAGCATTATACTGAATCGTAAATTCATTTAGCTTTTTATCATCGCTTACAAGTTCAATCGTCGCATCTTTAAAAATAGTTCTGATATCCGTTCCGTTTCGATCGTTAGAATAATTTAAAGCATAGAACAAGAAATTATTCCAGCTGTCAATGATCTCCCTTTTGTTTGTGTTTTTGAAATATTTACGCATGTAGTTGGCGCGACCTCCTTTGTAAGTCGAAACCAATTTTAGCGTTCCTATATTATTTTGAGCACTAAAATCTGCTTTTTCAGTTATTCCATAATAAGGAAATCTGTAAGGCTCCTTAATCTGCAATTCCTGATTTGGTTTTACTTCCAAATAATGCATAAAATAGATGTAGCCGCGATTTTCAATTAACCCGAATTCGTCTCTTGAAGTAGCATCAACAAAATAAGTTTCGCCTTTGTAATTGATTTTTACAATAACATGATTAAAAGTCAATAATGACGGAAGGTAATATTTAATGTAAAGATCTGAATTGAAATTAACCAAAACTACAGAAGAATCAACATTGATATAATCTAAAACCACTTTCAGTAAAACCGACTTTGCCTTGCAATCTCCCTGTTTATTTTCATACGTTACTGATGGCTCTTGCGGTTTATGGCCATTCATTTCATCCGCATTATAAATATAGTAAACATGGTTCTGCACGTAATCAATTGCAAATTGTAATTTTTCGTCTTGATCTGCAATGGCATCCAATTTTTCTACCAGTTTTGGAGCAAATTCTGTTAAAGAAGCTTTACTGTATATGTCTTCGTAAAGCGGAGAAATATAATTTGATAAGTCAACCCAGTTACGATCTGTTGCAAAATCAATAAAAGGAGCAATTTCTCGGTTTGAATCAAAAGAGTTAATATAATCTTCTTTTTCAATTACAAACTTTTCTCCTTTTTGCAAGAAATTAATTTCTGGTTCCAAAACATTTCCTTCTTCATCTCTAAAGAATGTCTTTTTATATGTGATTGCTTCTTTTCTGTCATTGATAAAAGAAAATTTGTATTTGCCATAAGCCCAATAAGTACTTGGTGTTACGTACACATACTTAAGAAATTCTTTTCGCATAAAATCACGATCAGTAAAAACCTTAGTACGCGAATCTTCTGTAATTAATACATCATAAAGACGTAAATCTTTAATCGTAATATTTACTTTTTTGTTGCTGCTTAAAATGCCGCCTTCACTCTGATTTTCACTATCTAAAACTTTAATTTTAGTATCAGGAATTTTATCAATCAAAACGCCATCTCTCAGCACGCTAATTCTGTGTATCAGATAAGTTTCATTTTCTTCTACAACAACATCTTTTACAGAAGCGTTTTCAAGATTTGAAGGCTCGTTAAGAGTATAGGCAACGCAAGCATATTCGCTGTTTTCGGTATCGCTTGTGTAGTAGATTTTATCTAAGAAGTAGCAGAAATCACGACCTTCTTCAACTTGTTTGTTTGAGAAATCGGATTCTTTTATATAGTCGATAAGTTGATCGTCATTAATTGTAGGGGCCCAGTTTTCTGGTTTTTGAATTTTGTAACTCTCTGATTCGATGATGTTTTCCATGTATTCGGTCTATAGGGGTATATTCTTACTTTTAAAACGGCTAAAATAACTAATAAATGACCATTTTCTTTCATTTTATTGTAAATTTTATAATAAAAAAACCTCACCGAAGTGAGGCTAGCATTATAAATTATAAAAATGTGTAGGTATTTATTTTAAAACGGTATTTATAAAATCCATTGCGCCAATTCCTTTGTAAGATGCATACAAAGCTTTTTCATAAGCTTCTCTTTTTGCTTTTTTGTCTTTTGCATCAGTTTCGACGATCATTTCGTTGAAAATTCTCTCCTGTTCTTCGCTATATTTTAGAGATTCTTCCAGAAGATATGTTTTCGAAACAAATCCGAATGAAGACCAGATTCTGGTTCTAATTTTTTTATTGATGCCTTTTAAAGGGTTGGTAATCATAACTTCTGCATTTAAATTTCTACGCTCACTTGAAGAAAAATGGAAACAGCTTGTATTATTTTTCTTTGAATTTGATTCTAATATTAACAATTAAAATTGTTAATGTGTTATTATGACGCAATGTACTTATTTTTTTTAAATTTGATTTTAAATTTTCGTTAAAATTGTAGTTTCAACACTTCTGTTTTAATGAAAGTTAGCGCTTTGTTTCTATAACATATTTCCATTTTATAAAAATAAAGTAAATTGCAGAGTTATTAAAAGAAGAATTTATACCAATCTGATGTTAAAAGACATTATAGATAATAACGAAAATTATCAACCAGGACTTTCTATAGACTGTGTCATTTTTGGTTTTCATGATAATCAGTTAAAAGTTTTATTGATTAAAGTGGAACGTGCCAATAAATGGTCTTTGCCCGGCGGTTTTATTCCTGTAGATCAGGATATTGATACGGCTGCAATCACGGTGCTGAATGGCAGAACAGGTGTTGATGGGGTATTTTTAAGGCAATTTGCGACCTTTGGAAAAGTAAATCGCAACCATCAGCATTTTGATAAAAAAACCTTGGAATATCTCCAAATTGAAGAAGAAAAAGGAAAATGGCTAACGCGCCGTTTTGTTACAATTGGATATTATGCTTTGGTTGATTTTTCTAAAATTCTTCCTAACCCAACAGGCAGATATGAAGTAGTGGAATGGATTGATCATAAAGAAGTTCCCGAGCTTATTTTAGATCATAAGGAAATTTTGGATAAAGCCTTAGACACTTTGCGTACAGAATTAAATTTAATGCCAGTGGGTTACAATTTATTGCCAGAGAAATTTACTATTCCAGAACTGCAAAAATTGTACGAAACAATTTTGGACAAAAAATTAGACCGACGAAATTTTTTACGTAAAATCACCAATATAGGTATCCTTAATAAATTGGACGAAAAGAAAAGTAACGTAGCGCACAAAGCTCCAAACTTATATTCTTTCGATAAAGAAAAATACGATGAGGTTCTTAAAAACGGATTGAATCAAGGATGGTGAAAAGTAAACTTTAATCTTTAAAAATGATATTATGGTTTCAATTGAAGAATTTAGAAAATTAGCAATGTCATTTCCAGATGCGACCGAAGAACCCCATTTTGAGAAAACTTCCTTTCGAATCAAAAAGAAGATTTTTGCCACTTTTGACGAAAAAAATAATCGCGCCGTTTTAAAACTAAACGAAATCGACCAATCCGTTTTTTGTGCTTCCAGCGAAAAGATTTTCTATGAGGTTCCAAACAAATGGGGAAAACAAGGCTGGACCATCGTTGAACTTTCAAGAGTAAGACCCGAAATGTTTGAAGACGCTTTAATACGTTCGTACGAAAATGTTGCTGCAAAAAAGAAGTAACATTTTATCTCACAATAGTTCTAAAAGTCAAATTTACTCGAGGTTTTTGAGTTGTTTTTGTTGGAGGCAACCGATGCAGCCAATGCGTTTGTGTTTCATCTTTCATAACCAATAAACTTCCATGTTCCAGAATTAGAGAAACGGTTTCTTTAGATTCTTTATGTTTGAAAGCAAATTTACGTTCGGCACCAAAACTTACCGATCCAATAGCGCCATTTTTTTTCAAATCTTTCTCAGCATCGCTGTGCCACGCCATTCCTTCTTCGCCAGTATGATATAAATTTAGTAAGCAAGAATTGAAAGTTTCTCCCGTTTTTTCTTCAATGATTTTCTTTAACTTTAAAAGTTCAGGAGTCCAAGGCAGCGCTTTTTTGGTCGTATTCGAATATGTATATTCAAATTCCTGATCGCCGTACCAAGCCACTTTTCGTTTGGTTAAAATTAATTTTCCGAAGATCACCGCTTCGTCATTTTTCCATTCAATTGTATTTAATAAGACATCGCGATAGAAATCGGCTTCCTGTCTGGAGAAGCATTTTCCATAATAATTTACCGTTCCATCTTTCGGAAGCAGATTGGTTGTTTCGTCTGTTTGAGGATTAAATAAGTCCATTTTTCCATTTTTGATATTCTGATTTCATACAATGCCCGCACGGCCTGAAACCATTTTGTTTGGCGTCATTTTCAGATAAAAAGAAAACACGATTTTCTCTTTTCATTCTTTTTCCCGAAGAACATTTGAGCGTTCCGTAGATTTTTAATTTTTGGTTGCCGCCGAAACAAATTTCCGCATTTTTAATTTTATTTCGAAGTTCTCGATCTGAAATTTTATTGTGTTCAATCATAATTATATTGTTAAAGATTTATTTCTCGCAAAGTCGCAGAATCGCAAAGTTTAGAACTTATTAATCTTAAAAAATTAAGTTAGATAAGTCTTAAAAATATCTCTTGGCGACTTCTCAACTTTGCGAGCAAAAATCACGAAAGGGCATCATGAAAAATAATTCCCAACGTGTATCTTTCGCCAGAATGAACTTCGCTTACTCCATGTTTCATATTCACGCGATAATATCCTTTTGTGCCTTTTACTGGCCTGAAATTAGTTGTAAAAACAAGAATATCCCCCTTTTTAGGTTTTAACACAATGGCTTTCGATTGTGCTCTTGGAGTTTGTTCAGTCAACACAAATTCTCCGCCAGTAAAATCTTCATCAGGTTCATTTAGAAAAAGCACAATTTGAATAGGAAAATATACATCTCCATATAAATCCTGATGTAAAGTATTGAATCCGCTTTTTCCATATTTTAAAATTAAAACCGTTGCTTTCAGCTGATTATTTTCGTGACATTGTTTCAATAATTCTTCGTGTTTGTTAGGAAAAACGGTATCAATGTTCAACACTTTCATCCAAGAATTAGCAATTGGAGCGAGTTTGGGATAAATTGAAGTTCGAATATTTTGAATTAAATCTGGAAGTGGATAACTGAAATATTTATATTCGCCTAAACCAAATCGATAACGTTCCATAACAACCGTTTTTCGATATAAATTTGGATTATCAAAATCAAATTTTAAATCTTCGCATTGTTCGTTATTGAGTACATTCTGAATGATTGCGAATCCATTTTGGTGCATAGACTCAGTGATGCTTTCCCAGTCTTGAGAAGCAATTTTTGATTGTATAGTTTGCATAGCAATTATATTTTAGGAGATTTTCAATGAAGATGAATCATCGAAATTTGGAATTTGGGATTCGAAATTTGGAATTTTGTTTTTATGGATTTATCTGTGCGCCTTCCCAGCCGATAATAGCTGTTTTTCTGGTATTTCCCCACATATAGCCACCAAATGTTCCCGAAGATTGAATTACGCGGTGACACGGAATTAAAAACGCCACAGGATTACTTCCAATCGCTGTTCCAACTGCTCGTGATGCATTTGGTTTTTGAATTTGGTGCGCAATAGTTCCGTATGTAGAAAGCTGTCCCATTGGGATTTTTAGTAAAGTTTCCCAAACTTTCAATTGAAAATCGGTTCCTTTTAAATGCAGTTTGATTTCAGATAATTTGCTCCAATCGTTTTGAAAAATAAACAATGCATTTTGTTGTAATAAATCCAGTTTTTTCGAAAATCGAGCATTCGGGAATTTATCTTTCAACGCAATAAATCCAGTAATTTCATCTTCGGCGAAAGCCATAAAACAAACGCCTTTTGAGGTCGATGCAACAATAATATTCCCAAATGGACTTTCTGCAAAACTGTAATTGATCTCAAGATTTTTTCCTCCATTTTTATATTCAGCCGGAGTCATTCCTTCAATATTTACAAATAAATCATGAAGTCGGCTGGTTCCTGAAAGGCCAGTTTCAAAAGCAGTTTCAGAAATTGTGGCTTGATTTTCTTTAAGTAACTTTTTAGCGTGTTCGATACTGGTATACTGTAAAAACTTCTTAGGGCTTGTTCCTGCCCATTCACTAAAAAGTCTCTGAAAGTGAAACGGGCTCAAATGCACTTTTTCTGCAACCTCATCTAGATTGGGCTGATTTTTAAAATTAGCTTTGATATAATCTATAGCTTCAGCGATACGATTATAATTGATGGTTTCCTGTGTGTTCATCTTCTTTCCATTTTATAATACAAATATCGATTGGTTTCTAAAGTTATAAAATCCGAAACTTGCTTTGTTTTTTTAACCGCAAAGTGCGCTAAGATTTATGCAAAGTTCGCAAGTTTTTTTGCTCGCAAAGGCGCGAAGACGCAAAGTTTTTTCTCAAAATTGTCTTCCTGAGCGAAGTCGAAGGATCTCAAAGCAAGTCTACAAAGATTATAAACTTAAAAAATAAAACTTTGTGACTCTGCGTCTTTGCGAGAGATTATTCCGTTAGACTTTTATTGTTTTAATTGCTTCTCCATTTTGTAATTGATCAGTTCAACATTTAAGCGTATGTTTTTTTGCTCAGCTTTTGCAACAAATCCTTTCTTTTCAAAAAAAGGTTTGGCAGTAATGCTAATATCCGAAGTTATCATTTTTGAATGCTGTTTTTGAGCTTCAAGTTCTAATTCGGCTAAAAGTTTGTCTGCAATTCCTTGTCGTTGAAAATCTTTATGAATGTAGAAAAAATCAATATAATTTCCGCCTTTTAAAGTTGCGAAACCTGCAATTTTGTTTTCAATTACCGCTAATAAAACGTATTGTTTTTCAATTACTTCAAGCCAGCGCTCTTTATTATTTATCCCATAAGTCCAAGCTTCAATTTGTTCTGGATTGTAGTCGTTTTTACAAACAGATTGAATAGTCTGGACAAATAACTCCTGCATTTCGGGAAGGTCTGAGATTGTTGCTTTTTTTAAAAACATATAATGGTTTGATTTTTAAAACAATGTAAAATTTGATAGTATCAAATGATACTATCATTGTTTTGATTAATGAGCCGTAGTTTTAGAAAAAACATTAATTACAATAACACCAATTACAATCAATGCAAGACCAATAATAGCTGGCAAATCTGGAATTTCTTTAAAGAAAATGGCGCCAACGATCGTGATTAAAACAATTCCAACTCCTGACCAAATAGCGTAAGCAAAACCAACGGGAATAGTTCTAACGGCAAAACTTAAACAGTAAAATGCGCCACAATAGCCAATAATAGTTATAATGCTTGGAATTAGTTTAGTGAATTCTTGTGATTTTTTTAAGGCTGTAGTAGCAACAATTTCAAAGACAATGGCAATAAATAAAAATAAAAAATTCTTCATGGTTTCCGTTTTTTACAAATTTAGGTTTTGTATGTAGGGAAACGTAAAATGTTGCTAAATTTCTTTATTAAATTCCTTAATTTCTTTTTCTAACTTTCTTTTTGTTAGTAAATATTCTTTTGTATTCATTTTACTTTTATTTTCATTTACTTCTTTAAGTTGAATACGAAGTTGTGTTAATTTTATTAAAGAATTATTTATTGGTATTTTAGGAGAATGATATAATTCATCTTCTATATTATTTGTTTTATTTAGTACTTCATTTAATGTTTTACCTATAATTATAGAGCTTTCATAATCTAAATCACCAGAACTAACCGCAACAATATTTATATTAATTGGGTTTCTGAAATCATAAGCATAAAAGATTCCTCCTCCATTAAATGCAATAGGTAAAAATAATGGAACATATATAGGAAATTGATATTCATTATAAAAAGTTTCAATTTCCGCTAATGAAAAATAACCAAACTCCCTATCACCGTTTATTATTCCTCCGCCATTAGAAAATTCTAATAATTCTAATAGTTCCTTGGGCAAATAAAATTCATCTGGAAGCATTTTTTTCCATTCAAATTTTATAGAATCTTTTTCTGTTAAAGATTGTTGTTTGTCGTAAAAATTCAATTTACTATACCACATTAATTTAGATTTTATAATTTTGCAAAAGTAGAAAATATTCTTACAAAAAAATGTAAATTCCAATAATTATTTAAGATTATCTGTTCTGGAAGAAACACTGATCAACTTATATCCGTTTTCTGTTCTTAGAAATTCAAAATGATCTTGCCCGCGATCGGTTTGCTTTTTTGGGTTGATAACAATATCCATTGTTGGGTAAATCCAATCTTTAGATTCATTGCAATTGTTGAAATAAATGTCGTATTCACTTGATTCAAAAATAAACTGATTTAATCCGCCAGAAGAAATAAAATAATCTGTTTTTGGATTTTTAAGCTCCTGAAGTTTTAGTTTTAAATAGGTATAATTTTGATTAATGAATATGGTTTTCGAAGCATTTATCCAGCCGTCTGGTTCTTTCCAATAGGTGATTTTATCGAAGGAATGTTTTTCTAAATTGGGTTTAGATAAGTCCTTAAGTAGAATGTTTTCTAACCAATATTTAAACTCTTTATCAAAATTAATGAAAGAATAATATTGTCCATCAACTCCAAGAAAACTGTCTCTTGTTGGATCTTTGCTGGGTTCTTTGGACTTCTCTAAAGAGTAAAAATTCAGCTCATCATTGTAGGAGAAATTTTCAATAAGGACTTTGTTGTTGATATCGATTAAAAATTCTTTTCCTCCTGTCAAGAAAAAGTGTTCTCCATCTTGTTGCTTTTTGGCGTCTTTCAAAGCCGTAATCATTCCGTTTCTTACTTTGGTTAAGGCACTGTATTCTGCTGGAATTGTAATTTTTCCTGCGGCATTAAATACTCCCATTTTATCAGTTTTACGATCTGTGAATCTTATAAAACCTTCGTTTTCGCAGTCTGGACCATTATCAAATACATACAGACTATCTTGCCCGACAATCTTTCCTTGTTTGGTTAAATAATAGCTGTTCCATTTGCCGTTTTCTTCTTCAGTAACAGCAATTATATTTTCGAATTTGCGTGCAATGGTAAAACCACTAAACTTGGGTTCTATTTTGATTACACCATTTTTGTCTTTAAACCCGGTTAATGTAGTGTCTTTGTTAGGAAATGCAGTCCAGATGTCATTGCTTTGAGCAAATGTTAAAGAATTAAAGAGAAAGAATAGAATGAGGATAAGGATTTTTTTCATGAAAATGGATTTATCGAATATGAACTTCTGTTTCGTTGTTTCTTGCTTCTTCAAAACAATCAGAACATAACATTTTAAAATCGGCAAGAGATTGAAAAGTTTCTGTCCATTCTTCTTCGTTATCCAAAAGATATTGTTCGCAAGAACCACACCAAGCAATTTGTGGGAGATCTTCCTCGGCTTCTGAATAGAAAAATCCAACTTGGTTTTTTGAATCTATTGCAGTTGCGATATGAATGCAGGTAAAAGACATTTCTTTTGAGCCGTGTATGTCGCAGGAAATTTTTTCGATCATTTTTTGAATTTTAAAAGCTTTAAGTTCAAATTTAAAGCTATAAATTAAAAACCTTGTAAATGTCTTGTTAAATTAAGTCGTTCTTGATCTACGTGAGCGTGAGGGATAGGAGTAGGCTACCAAAGTAGCACGGATAGCCCGACAGCATCCCGATAAGAGGGCGAATGAGCATAAAGTATTTTTGCCCTCTTATCGGGATGGTGGCACGCCCAGATTGTTTTTTTGTTTCAAGTTTCAGGTTTCAAGTTTAAGCGTTAGGTTTTTCTTTTAAGGATTAAGGGATAATCCAACGCTAAAAAATAATCGCACTTTGTCGATATTGTTGATCCATGAAGTGTCAAAATGAATTGGACCTAAAATGGATTGATAGGAAATTGCAGCGCCTCCCGATATTACGAGGCTGGTCTCGATATTGTCGTCCCACTTTCCTTTTGGATTGAAGGCGTGTTTTAAATATTCATTAAAGCTATCAAAACCGACAGTGGCGAGATTGAAATGAGGGGTAAGATAAATTTTTCCGATTAGATTGATCTGAGATGCAAGTTTAACACTCATATACTGTGTAACATTAAGTTCGTCTTCATGGAGTCCAGCAAAGGAGAAGCGATTGCTGCCAGAACTAGGTATAATGCCGCCTATGAAATATTTTGCAGCATAACCAAATCCTGAAAATGGAATATCGTCATGTTTAAGTTTGTCTTGAAAAATAAAATAAGAATCAAAGCCAACGATTCCTGTAATTTTCTTTTTTATAGGCAATCTTTTTTCGTAGGTAAAACCAAATTTGGTGTAGCCATTTGTTGAGCCAGAAACACGTGTTAAGTCTGGATCAGAAAATGCGGCATTGAGATCGGTAAGAAATGACCGTGCCACGTTTGATTTTATGATGGTTCCGTTTGTGGCAAAGAAAACCTTATCCATGTCATTATAAGAGTAATGCAGGTTGAATTCGATGTTGTTAAAGTTGTAGCTGTTAATGCTTACAGAATTAGGGTTGTATTCTCTGTCGTATTTTGGTTTTAAATTCGTGTAGCTATAATTTAGGCCAAAGCCTACATAGCTTTTCAGAGAATTTATATTTCTGTTTACCTCATTTTTGAATTCAAAAGTATTATAGAGTATATTGTCTGATGCTTTACCGTTTATATAAATTTCTTGGCGCAGGAAAGCTCCATAAGCTTCAGTTGCCCACCACCATTCTCTATGGCCGCCAAAATTTTTCTGATAATTGATTCTGGCTTTTGGCTGTTCGGCAATATCGGCAGTTATTAAAAGGCGTGAAGCATCGGCCAAGACGTTTCTTCCAGTGTAGTTAAAAATGATTCCAACACCTCTATACGTATCATAATGTACAGATGTATTTAATTGGTTTTTGGCACGTTCAAAACCAAACAATGTAATGCCTAATTTATCACCGTCTTGGATGAAATAACTGTACGTAATCTCATCAAAAAGATTGGTTCCCATTGCTCTGTTAATGCCTGCAATTAAATCTTTGGTAGTATATTTTACATGGGTTTTAAGATTGGCTCTTCCGACAACCAGTGGCATATTTTCAGGGCTTATTTTTTTATAAACAATCGTGTCTAGAACAAAATCATTTGGCATATCAGGCAATTTATGCGTTCGCTGCTGAAATCCTTTTAATTTTTCTGAAAGAGCAATTAAAGCTGGGAGATTTTGATTTGTTGCTATTTTTCCATCCTTGTAAATTTCGTTACTATCGGCAAAATCGGCTGTTGAGAAGCGGAGATTGGGTAAGTGATCTACCAATATGTTGCATAAATCACGATTTGCAGGATTTTTAATGTTGCTCGGGAACATACTGGTCTGCATTAATATGGTCATAAGATTATTTAGCTTATCTACAGGTTCCATTCCGCCTCCGACGTCACTTCCAATAATAATGTCGGCACCCATTTGTTTGGCAACATCTGTTGGAAAATTATTCAATACTCCACCGTCTACCAAAACTGTTTTTCCGTATGGCATTGGTTTGAAGATAGCAGGCAGCGACATACTGGCGCGCATAGCGTAGGATAAACTTCCTTTACTTAAAATAACTTCTTTTCCTTCGACCAAGTCTGTAGCCATGGCTCTAAAGGGAATTGGGAGACTGTCAAAATCTTTAACATTGTATACAGGGAAAGTCAATTCGGAAAGGTATTCTCTTAGATTTTGATCATTTAACAAAGAACCAATGCTGTTAAGTTTCCCGTCTTTAACACCTATTCCGACTAAATACCGTTGAAATTCTCTTTTTTCTTCGGCACTTACGGATCGAAGCGCCTGTCCTCCGCCTAGGAGTTTATCCCAATAAATATCTTTGGTAATTTTTTCTATGCTGTCACCAGAATATCCCATTGCATATAAACCACCTATAATGCTTCCCATACTGTTTCCAACAATAAGATCTGGAACGATGTGAAGAGAGTCTAACTTCTGTAAAAGAGGAATATGTGCAATTCCTTTTGCACCGCCACCGCTTAATACTAATACAACTTTAGGTTTTTTTTCCTGAGAGAAAAGAAAGTGCGGAAGGGTTAATAAAAATAAGAAGACTAATAAATAAGATGTTTTTTTCAATTTTTTACTATTTAAGTATTTGATAAATAGATTCTTATTCTGGTTATTAAAAGTAAGCAGATATTTATAAAAGTACAATTTTTTGAGAGAAATGTTTTTTTACTGAAGCATAAAAACAGAAAACCCGACAGATTTTTTAAAACCTGTCGGGTTTGAAATATGTAATTAAAGAAATCTAAAATCAGAAATCTTCAATCTAAAATATATTAGTATCTGTAGTACTCTGGTTTAAATGGACCTTGAACTTCAACACCGATGTAAGCAGCTTGATCTTCTCTTAGAACTTCAAGTTCAACACCTAATTTAGCCAAGTGTAAAGCAGCAACTTTTTCATCTAAATGTTTTGGTAACATATAAACTTCATTTTTGTAAGCTGCGCTGTTGTTCCATAATTCGATTTGAGCCAAAGTCTGGTTTGTAAATGAGTTACTCATTACAAAACTTGGGTGACCTGTAGCACAACCAAGGTTTACTAAACGACCTTCAGCCAAGATAATGATATCTTTACCGTTGATGTTGTATTTATCAACCTGAGGTTTGATTTCGATTTTAGATGCACCGTGGTTTTTGTTTAACCAAGCCATGTCGATTTCGTTATCGAAGTGACCGATGTTACAAACAACAGTTTTGTCTTTCATTTGCTCGAAGTGCTCTCCAAGAACGATATCTTTATTTCCTGTAGTTGTAATGATGATATCAGCATTAGCAATTACAGTGTTTAATTTTTTAACTTCATAACCGTCCATTGCAGCTTGTAAAGCACAGATTGGATCGATTTCAGTAACTGTTACAATAGAACCAGCACCTCTAAAAGAAGCAGCAGTTCCTTTTCCAACATCACCGTATCCGCAAACGATAACTCTTTTTCCAGCTAACATTAAGTCAGTTGCACGACGCACAGCATCTACAGCAGATTCTTTACAACCGTATTTGTTATCAAATTTAGATTTAGTAACAGAGTCGTTAATGTTGATTGCAGGCATTGGAAGAGTTCCAGCTTTTACTCTTTCGTAAAGTCTGTGAACACCAGTTGTAGTTTCTTCAGAAAGACCTTTAATTCCAGCAACTAATTCTGGGTAACGATCAATAACCATGTTAGTTAAATCTCCACCATCATCCAAGATCATGTTCAATGGTTTTCTTTCTTCACCAAAAAATAAAGTCTGCTCAATACACCAGTCAAATGACTCTTCATCAAGACCTTTCCAAGCGTAAACTGAAATCCCAGCAGCAGCAATAGCAGCAGCAGCCTGATCTTGAGTAGAGAAAATGTTACAAGAAGACCAAGTAACTTCTGCACCCAGAGCAATTAAAGTTTCGATTAAAACAGCAGTTTGAATCGTCATGTGTAAACATCCAGCAATACGAGCACCTTTTAATGGTTGTTCGTCTTTGTATTCAGCACGAAGTGCCATTAAACCTGGCATTTCAGCTTCAGCTAGTTCAATTTCTTTTCTTCCCCAAGCCGCTAGAGAAATGTCTTTTACTTTGAAAGCCACGTAAGGCGTAGTCGTTGTACTCATTTATATTATATTTGTAGAATTGTAAATTTTTTGCAAATTTAAGGAATAGCTTTTTATTTTTACTAATTTCTGTCAGATTTGTGAAATCTTTAATTTCTTAATCTCTAGAATGTTAGTTTCTGAATCGTTTTAAACCATATAAGTAATATAAGTTCATTTAAAAAAGATTATGAAACTATTACCTTTGTCACGAATTGCTTATATTTACTTATGCATTCTTTAAGCCAACAGTTATATTTCTTAAATGACTTATATGGTTTAAAATTTACCACCAAATAATTTATAATTAACCATTCATAATCTACAACTAAAAAGTAATGCCTTTATTTCAGACCATACAATTCAATGAAACGACTAAAATTTTAATTTGGGAAATCACAGAATCTCTCGAAGAATTATTGAGTAAAGTGGTGTTGAAAGAAAAAACACAAAAGAGATTGGACGGAATGAAATCGCAAATGCATCAGCGTGCTTTTTTAAGTGTTCGTATGCTGATTCAGGAAATGGGTTTTACAGATAAAGATTTGCATTATGATGAATTCGGAAAACCTTATTTCGATTGTGATAATCATATCTCAATTACACATTCGTACCATTTTGCGGCGATAATTATAAGCCATGAAAAGGTTGGAATTGACATGGAATTGCAGCGAGAAAAAATCCAGAGAATTGCAGATAAATTTACAGACTTTGAAAGTAATTATTTAGATACTTCATCTGTAGAAGAATACATAAAAAAACTTACCGTAATCTGGGGAGCCAAAGAGGCGATCTTTAAAATCAGAAATGAAAAAGGGATCAGTTTTAAAGATCATATTAAGGTGAGCAACTTTTCTTTAGGAGAAACCCAAACGCAGGCAAGTCTTCATTTTGATAATCTGATTAAGGATTTTGATGTACATTATCAAGAAGTCCAATCAGATAATTTTGAGGGTAAGTTTACATTGGTTTATGCTTTTGAGAAGTAAAATTTCAATTTAAAAATTCCAAATTCCAAATTCCAAACCCAAGATTTTTATATTTAAACTTCACTTTCTTTTTGACGGTGCTGAAACATACTCATGTATAAAAACGTGCTCATTTTTCTAGCGCGTCTTTTTAATGTTTCGGCATTTTCACCTTCAAAATGTTCGTCAATAGTTTGAAACCAATGATTCAACCAGATTCCGAATTCGTTTGTTGTGATTTTTTCGTCAAAATGAGCATCAACTTCATTGTGGACCGCATGAGGATTTCCTTTGTATTTGCGAACGCCAAATAGATTGGTTTCCCAAAAATCAGTCAGTTTTTCGAGATGAGCATCCCAATCCGAAATCATTTCATTAAAATAAAAGCCGATTTCTCGATCGGCTCTTATTTTAGCATAAAACTGATGAACCAAAAAGGAAACATCAGCTCTATTGTCTATTTGTTTTTTCATAGAATTAAACTATTTAAAAGTATAAAGAACAAACTTAAAAAAGCGCTTAGCATTATAAGATTGAAAACTACTTTATGTTTCATTTGTGCCAAAATAGATGTGTTTGCAAAAACACAAGCTAAAACAATAATTCCTAGCTGAATCATTTGCGGAATTGAAGTTCCGTTGGCTAAAACATACATAGCTGCAGCGCCTCCTAAACAGCTTTGTCCAATAACTGCCATTGCAGCAGAGCCCATATAGTTTCTATTGAAAATGTCGAATGTTGTTTGATATAGTGTCATGGTATTCAGTTTTTTATACCAACAAAATTACGCCTACAATAGTGCTGCATTTTATGATTTTAATCATAAAATGGGATTTTTTTTATCTGTATACTTTTCGGTTAATAATTTTCAATTTGCCTTTTTTCTCCAATGCTTTTATGGCTCTAATGACTGTTTCTACACGTAAACCGGTCAAATCTCCAATTTGTTGTCTTGTAAAGTTAATCAGGTATCCATTTTTATCTTGCTGAAAATTGAAATAGGCAATACCGTGATCTATTAGCTTCAATACGCGATGTTCGGGTTCGTGTGTCGAAATTTCTGCTGCCATAACCGATTTGTAATACAATCGTTGCGCGAGATTTTCGATTACTTTAATGCTGACCTTTGGATTTTCTTCCAATAATTTCATAAAGTTTTCTTTTGGAAGAATGAAAATTGCCGCTTTTTCTACAGCAATAGCATTTGCGGGATATTTTTGATTTAAGAATAAAGGAGGTTCGCCAAAAGACTGTCCGTTATAAAATATACCCTGAATAAATTCGCGTCCGTCATCATTATAATTACTCATTTTTATTTCACCCGAAATAATCTGATAATAGTGCAATGGCAGATTTCCTTCTTCGAAAATAATGTCATTTTTATCAAATGATTTTTTTACAACACCATACTTTTCTAGTAATTCAACTGTAATCATAATGTATTATTTATGTTATCAAAAGACATAGAGCAAATATAATTTATTCAAAATAGTTCTTCTGCATTAAAAAACTTTTACTTTTACACCTTGGTATGCAAGAACAATTACTCACTATTAGACAACAGATTTTAGAAGCTAAAAGCAACGGTCAAAAACTACTGGCAGTGCTTTTGGATCCTGATAAAATTGTACTGGAAAATTTAAATCATTTAATTGATAAAATTAATCAGTCTCCAGCAACTCATATTTTTGTGGGAGGAAGTATTGTTCAGAATAATATTTTAGAGGAATTAATTACAGCATTAAAACAAGAAACGAATCTGCCTGTTATTTTATTTCCTGGAGATCCTTCGCAGATTTCACCAAAAGCAGATGGTATTTTGTTTCTGTCTTTGTTATCTGGCCGAAATCCCGATTATTTAATTGAATATCAAGTTCAGGCTGCTCCAATTCTTAAGAAAACAAACTTAGAAGTTATTTCTACAGGTTATATTTTGATAGAAAGCGGTAACGAAACCGCTGTTGCTCGCGTAAGCAAAACGAAACCCTTAAGCCGCGAAAATCTTGATTTGGTCTTGGCGACGGCTCAGGCAGGAGAAATGTTAGGAAATCAACTGATTTATTTAGAAGCTGGAAGTGGCGCAAAACAGTCCGTTCCGACAGAAATGATTGAGCTGATTTCTCAAAATATTAAAATTCCTGTTATTGTTGGTGGAGGAATTGTAGATTTGCACGGAATTCAGAAAGCATATAAGGCTGGTGCAGATTTGGTTGTTATTGGAACTGCTTTTGAAAACAACAGTCATTTTTTTGAACAATAAACGCCAAATACCACATTTCCGATGATAGATTTTTTCTTAGAAAGTTATAAAAATGCACCGCTATGGCATATTGCTTTAGAGTTTTTAGTATTTGTTTGCGGAATTTTGAGCGTTTGGTTTGCTAAAAAAGAAAATATTTGGGTATATCCAACAGGACTAATTGCTACCGTAATATCGGTTTATCTGCTTTATGTTGCGGGTTATATAGGGGACATGATTATTAATGCTTATTTCTCAATAATGAGTATTTACGGATGGTATGTGTGGGCAAAAGGAGGAACGACAGAAGACAATCTGCCGATTACCCGTACAAGTTTTAAAGAAAAAATAATCGGAATCTTACTGTTTATTGTGACCGTTTTTGTAGTTTTCGGGATTTATAAATATTTTGACTATGAAATTCATAAAGACAATTATGTCGATATGATTTCGTCTGGGATATTTTTTGCTGGAATGTGGTACATGGCTAGAAAAAAAATAGAAAACTGGACACTTTGGATTATTGGTGATATTATTGTTGTGCCTCTTTATGCTTATCGTGGCTTAGGGATGCTGTCACTTCAGTATATAATTTTTACAATTTTGGCTATTTCAGCTTATTTAGAATGGAGAAAGATCTTAGACAGCAAAAAACAAATATCATAAAAATTGCTTTGTTTGGACCTGAAAGTACAGGGAAAACAACCTTAGCAAAACAGCTTGCCGATTACTACGAAACAGAATGGGTTCCTGAGTTTGCACGTGACTATTTGCAAGAAAAATGGGAAGAAAATCAGCATATTTGCGTAGCAGATGATATGTTGCCAATTGCTTATGGACAGACTGCATTAGAAAATGAAAAGCTAGCAAATGCAAATAGATACTTGTTTTGTGATACCAACTTAATGGTGACTAAAGTATTCTCTGAAATGTATTATGGCTTTTGCGACCCGCTTTTGAATGAAGCGGCATTAAAGCATGAATACGATTTGTTTTTCTTGACCGATATTGATGTTCCTTGGGAAAAAGACGATATTCGTGATACTCCTGAAGGAAGAGAAACTGTTTTTTCTGCTTTTAAACAAACTTTAATAGATACAAAAAAGCCTTTTATAATCTTGTCTGGTAATAAAGAAACGAGATTGGAAAAAGCAACAGCCATCATTGAGAATTTGACTATTGCAAAAGAAAATGATTTCTCATCGAATGATTTTGTGCAGATATATAATAGAGGTATTTCTTTTGATGCTATTTTAAAACAATTAGAGTTTTTTGATAACGGAATCATTAAAAGTAATTTAGTGAGTCCTGCCACAATTGGTAACGGAATTTTAAGTTTAACAGAAGCTGATTTCGAAGAAAAAGCTGATTTTTTTGATAATCAGAAAGAAGAATTAAAGATCAAAAAATTTGTTCCAGCTTCTGGAGCAGCAACAAGAATGTTTAAATTCTTGACTGCTTTTTTGAATGATTTTGATATTCAGAAAGAAACGATTAATGCTTACATCAATAGAAAAAAAGATAAAGAACTTGCCATTTTTATTATCGGAATGGATAAGTTTCCTTTCTTTAAAACAGTAGATCAAAAATTAAGAGAAATTTATCCTGATTTTGAAACTCTTGAAAGAGATTTCAAGAATTACTATTTTATAAAATTATTGTTGTCTCCAGATTATTTTGATTTCGCAAATAAACCAAAAGCTGTATTGCCATTCCATTGGTATGATACACATATTGCAACTCCAATAGAAGAGCATTTGAATGAGTGTATACATTACGCTACTTCAAATAGGATTTCCAATTTGCATTTTACAGTTTCAGAAATCCATCAAAATTTATTCTACAAAGGAGTTGATGAGGTTATAGAAAAAATTGAAGAACCATCTGGTGTAAAAATTAATATCGGATATTCTTATCAAAATAAAAGTACAGATTCTATTACTATAGATGAGAAAAAGAAACTAGTAAAAGATAAAAATGGGAATTTAGTCTTTAGGCCAGGTGGACATGGAGCCTTAATTGAAAATCTTAATAGTCTTGATGCTGATGTAATTTTCATTAAAAATATAGACAATGTAATTCAGAATCATATCGATAAAATTACATTGTACAAAAAAGCACTTGCAGGTGTTTTGATTGAAGTGCAGCAACAAGTTTTCTCTTATTTAAAATTAATTGATCAAAACAAGATTAAAGAAGATCATCTTGCAGATATTGTTTTGTTTTTAAAAGAAGAGCTAAATGTCGAGATGGGTAATGACTTCAATAAATTTACTTTAGAAAATAAGATAAGCAAAATTACAGAACTTTTAGACAGGCCAATTCGTGTTTGCGGAATGGTAAAAAATGAGGGAGAACCTGGAGGCGGTCCGTTTTGGGTTATGAATGATAAAGGTGTGGCTTCTCTGCAAATTGTTGAAACTTCTCAAGTAGATTTGGCAAGTAAAAAGCAACAGTCAATTTTAACAGAATCAACTCATTTTAATCCTGTAGATTTAGTTTGCGGTATTAAGAATTATAAAAATGAAAAGTTTGATTTATTGCAATTTGTAGATCAGAAAGCTGGTTTTATTGTAGAAAAGAGTGTTGATGGAAAGACAGTGAGAAGTTATGAATTGCCAGGTCTATGGAATGGTTCAATGGCCAATTGGTTAACCGTTTTTGTGGCGGTACCATTAATTACTTTTAATCCAGTAAAAACGGTAAACGATTTATTGAAAGCAGCACATCAACCACAATAATATGGATGCAGAAAAAATCATATCAGAATTAAGCTTTAAAGCCGTTCGCAGTAGAGGTTCGGGCGGGCAAAACGTAAATAAAGTTTCATCAAAAGTAGTTCTGAATTTTGATTTGAATGCTTCTCAAGCTTTGTCTGATGAAGAAAAACTGCTCTTGCAACAAAATATAGCAGCAAGATTAACTTCAGAAAATATCCTGATTTTAAATTGTGATGAAGACAGAAGCCAGCTTAAAAATAAAGAAATTGTAATTAAACGATTTTTGGAAATTATCAAAAAAGGATTGCATGTTCCGAAAGTAAGGAAGGCTACAAAAGTTCCGAAAGCGGTAATTAAAAAAAGGATTAAAGACAAAAAGAATGTTTCTGATTTAAAACAATCTCGAAGAAAACCAGATTTTTAGTATTAAGACAGTAGAATTAAGTATTAAGAAATTCAAAGATGAAAAATCTTAATACTTAATACATTTATCTTAATACTTTTTTATATTTGCACTGTCTCAAAGGGGTGCTCTAAATAACGAGCTGAGATCATACCCAAAGAACCTGAGCGAGTAATGTTGCTAAGGGAAAAACGACACAATCGAGCGTATACACTTTATTTTGTCGGGAAACACATTTATTAATTTAACAAAAGAATAATTCCCCCTTTTATTCGTAATTCTTTACGAATGAAAACTATCTTTAAAGGTACTGAGGTACTAAGTTGCAAAGGTTCTAAGGTTCAAAAAATGAGCAGAACCAAATCTATTTTATTTTTTCTATTCTCTTTTTTCTGTTCTCTTTTCTCTTTTGCACAACAGCAAGATTCTACAAAGGTCAATCAGCTGGATGATGTATTGGTTTCTGCAGTTCGTGTCACTTCTAAGACTCCGGTAAGTTTTAGCAATATGGATAAAAAAGAAATTAAGTATAGAAATTTAGGTCAGGACATTCCTGTTCTGATGAATTATCTTCCTTCGGTTGTAACAACTTCAGATGCAGGTAATGGTGTTGGTTATACTGGAATTCGTGTGCGTGGAAGTGATGCTACTCGTGTAAATGTAACCATAAACGGAATTCCGTACAATGATGCCGAAAGTCAAGGAACCTTTTGGGTAAATATGCCCGATTTTGC
Source organism: Flavobacterium tyrosinilyticum (assembly GCF_023656565.1). Lineage (GTDB taxonomy): Bacteria > Bacteroidota > Bacteroidia > Flavobacteriales > Flavobacteriaceae > Flavobacterium > Flavobacterium tyrosinilyticum. The sequence goes on along the minus strand of NZ_JAMOKG010000001.1, from coordinate 497,027 downwards.
TTCTTCTGTAGAAAGCCTTCAACTACAACGCGGAGTTGGGACATCTACAAATGGAGCAGGTGCTTTTGGAGCTAGTTTAAATTTATTGACGGATAATTATGCTAATAAAGCAACTGGAGAAATTTCTAGTTCTGCAGGATCTTTCAATACATTTAAAAATACAGTGAAATTTAGTACTGGTTTGATGAATGATCATTTTGAAATTGCGGGGCGTTTATCTACAATAAAAACAGATGGTTATATTGATCGCGGAAGTGCAGACTTGAAATCATATTTCCTTCAAGGAACTTATGTTGGCAAAACAACCTTGATTAAAGCTTTGGTTTTTGGCGGAACTCAAAAAACATATCAATCTTGGAATGGAATTGACGGGGAAACATTAAACGAAAACAGAAAGTATAATTCGGCAGGAGTATATACAGATGAGTTTGGTGTAACGCGTTATTATGATAACGAAACCGATAATTATAATCAAGATCATTATCAATTGCATTGGAGCGAATCTCTTTCTGATAAATGGAGTACAAATTTTGCATTGCATTATACAAAAGGAAAAGGTTATTTCGAAAATTATAAAGAAGATGCAGACATGGCCGATTATAGTTTAAATCCTGTTGGAGCAGTAACAACGACAGATTTGATTCGCCAAAAATGGTTGGATAATGATTTCTACGGAACTACTTTTTCTGCTAAATATGTAACAGAGGATTTGAATGTGATTTTAGGTGGAGGCTGGAATAAATATGAAGGAGATCATTTCGGAAAAGTAATCTGGGCAAGATATGCTTCTCAATCTGAATTAGGAGATCACTACTACGATGATTATTCATCAAAAACAGACGGTAATATTTTCGCAAAAGCAAATTATCAATTCACAGAAAAATTAAGTTTCTATGGCGATTTACAATATAGAAATGTAAAGTACAAGGCTAATAGTGCAGAAACTGGTTTGGTAGATGATAATTTCAATTTCTTTAATCCTAAAGCAGGTTTAAATTATGCCTTTACTCAAAATAGCACTTTGTACTTTTCTTATGCAAGAGCGAATCGTGAGCCAAATAGAACCGATTACGAAGGCGGAAATGTAAAACCTGAAAAATTAAATGATTACGAGTTAGGATGGAGATTTAATACAGAGAAATTCCAATTGAATTCTAACGTGTATTACATGGCTTACAAAGATCAGTTAATCTTAACGGGAAGATTAGACGATGTTGGAAATCCAATTCGTGCCAACACAGAGAAAAGTTACCGTTTAGGTTTTGAATTTGACGCCACAATTGCGCTTTCTGAGAAATTTACTTTACGACCAAACTTTACTTTGAGCAGCAATAAAAATGTAGATTTGGCTGTTGATGGCGAATACTATGGAACAACTAAAATTGCGTATTCTCCAGAAGTTATTGCAGGAAACGTAGTGGTATACAAACCACTTAAGGGATTGTATCTTTCATTATTGCAGAAATATGTTGGAGAACAATATATGAATAACATTGAACTTCCTGCAGCAAAATTGGCAGATTACTTCGTGAACGATTTTAATGCTTCTTACGAAATAATTCCTAATAAGATTTTTAAATCGATAACCATAACGGCTTTGGTTAATAATATTTTCGACAAAAAATATGTTTCAAACGGATACATGTATGATGTTTATCCATACTATTATCCTCAAGCAGGAACCAATTTCTTAATTGGTTTAAATTTGAAATTCTAATGAAGTCAAATACAAAAAAAGCCTGAAATTTATTTTTTCAGGCTTTTTTGTTTTAGTTGTATACGTGAATAACAGTTCCAGAAGATTCGACACGATATTGTTTCATCGGATATTCTTTTCCGCCAAGTCCTGTAAATAAATTATATTGAGTTTTATCGCAAGAACAAACAGCATAAATTCCGTCTATTGTCATTGCTGTGCAAGAAGTTAGGGCTTGGTTTGGGCAGGCTGCATCAAAAGCAGTATAGGTTCCTTCGCCAGTCTTCATAACAATAATTCCTTTTGCACCATAATTGGATACATAAACAGGATTACTTGGATATAGTAATTTATTATAAGTTGGAAGATTAGTGTCAAGATAAGCGTTTATCGAATAGTTAGGAATGTAAGGATTGTTGTTGCTCTTGGTATTGTCACTACAAGAGAATAAAATAGCAGTAAATGCGATAAAAAACCAGATTTTTTTCATTATTTGAATAAGAATTAGTTAAAACAAAAATAATTTATTTAGATTTGAAATCTATATGATTAACATATAATTATGTACTATTAAAAATTATAGTATATTTGTGGTAAGAAAATCCCGTCGCGATGGGATTTTTTGTATTTATATAAACGATGAAGTTATGAGTAAAGTATCTTATTATACAGCTGAAGGATTAAAAAAATTAAAAGATGAATTGGAGCACCTGAAAAGTGTAATGCGTCCAAAAGCATCTCAAGATATTGCAGACGCAAGAGATAAAGGAGATTTGTCTGAAAATGCAGAATATGATGCCGCAAAAGAAGCACAAGGCTTGTTAGAGATGAGAATTTCTAAATTAGAAGAAGTATATGCAAATGCAAGATTAATTGACGAATCTCAATTGGATGTTTCTAAAGTTTTGGTTTTATCGAATGTAAAAATCAAAAACCAAAGTAACGGAATGGAGATGAAATATACACTTGTTGCTGAAAGTGAAGCAGATTTAAAGACTGGTAAAATCTCTGTAACTTCTCCTATCGGGAAAGGTTTATTAGGAAAATCTGTTGGAGAAGTAGCTGAAATTACAGTTCCAAACGGAGTTTTGAAATTTGAAATTTTAGAAATTTCGAGAGACTAAATTTTAGTTTAACTGGTTAATCGTTTATTCGTTTAACCTATTTAACGATTAACCGATTACACAAATAAACAATGGCATCAATATTCACTAAAATAGTTAACGGAGAAATTCCGGCATACAAAATCGCTGAAGACGAGAACTATTTAGCATTTTTAGATGTAAATCCGAATGCTAAAGGACATACACTTTGTATTCCGAAACAAGAAATCGATAAGATTTTTGATATGGACGAAGAACTGTATTTAGGGCTGATGAAATTTTCTAAAAAAGTGGCAGCAGCTTTAGAAAAGACAGTTCCATGCAAAAGAATCGGAATTGCAGTTGTTGGACTTGAAGTGCCTCATGCACACGTACATTTGATTCCGTTAAACCATATGGATGAAATGCGTTTTATTGATAAAGTTTCTCTTTCAAAAGAAGAATTCGAAGCTTTAGCAAAAGATATTCAGTCAAATTTATAAGATTCAAATAGAATAAGATTGTCAGGCTGAGCGGAGTCGAAGCCATATAAAGTTGAAGAATTATATATAAATAAAAAAGTGCAGTAAATTGATTACTGCACTTTTTTATTTAATGAAATCTGGAAAGTAGTTCCTTTACCAATTTCAGAATGCAGGACTTTTATTTTTCCATTGTGATATTCCTCAACAATTCTTTTAGTTAAAGAAAGGCCAAGACCCCAACCACGTTTTTTAGTGGTATAACCGGTTTCAAAAATGGTTTTAAATTGTTTTTTAGGAATTCCGGTTCCAGAATCTTTAATGTTGATTTTTATATGATTTGCATCTTGTTCGAGATAAAGATCTAGTGTTCCTTTTCCTTTCATGGCATCAATAGCATTTTTAACCAAATTCTCTATCGTCCAGCTATGCAATGTTGGATTTATCATTCCTAAAATAGGTTCTTTTGGAGCTTGAAACGAAAATGCGACCTGTTTAGAAAAACGGGACTGTAGATATTCATAAGCCGTTTTAGTTTCTTGTACGATGTCATGAAGTTCCAAAACGGGTATCGAACCAATCTTGGAAAAACGATCTGTGATAGTCTGCAAACGTTCGATATCTTTTTCTATTTCGGTACTAATAGACGGATCTATATCTTCTGTTTTTAATATTTCAACCCAGCCAATTAATGAAGAAAGTGGTGTACCAATCTGATGCGCTGTTTCTTTTGCCATCCCAGCCCAAAGTTTGTTCTGGGTTGCCATTTTGGTGCTTTTATAAAAGTTGTAAATTAAAGCAATACATAAAAATATAATTAGAAGCAGTGCAATAGGATAATATTTGAGTTTATTTAGTAATGAAGAGTTGCCATAATATAGTGTCTGATATTTCCCAGGTGCATATTCGAAGGTGATTGGCTCATTTTCATTTTTCAGCTTATTCAAAAAAGCAATTCTTTTTTTCTTATCATTCAGAATTTCGTCGGGAACATTTACAGCACTTACCACTTTATCATACAGCATAATTATACCCGGAATAGAAGTGTTATTGTTGAAAATCTGAAGAGGAAGTTCTACATCGGTATTTTCATCGGCATTAACTATTGAAATTTGCGCCTTTACAAAAAGGTTCATTTTCAAGCGTTCTTCATTTTTAAAAATTTGGAAGAAAGTATAAGTATTCCAAAGAATTAGAGAAATGATTATAAAACAGACCGAAATAATAATCCAGCGGGTTGTATTTGTTCTTTCAGAAAAAGACATATCAGTTTTTTTGAGGTATAAATATAACGAAATATACACATTTTATATTTTGCCGATGTGGAAAGATTTTTCGTTTTTATCTGCAAAACTATTTCTTCGAATTAAACCATTTCAATACTTTTGTAGCTACTAAAATGAGATTCTGTCTAAATTTTAAAGTATGATCAGCGTTAACCCAAAAGAAATTCCAACGGCCAAATTGCAAGGCTATCTGCAGAGTTCAATCGGACCTAGGCCAATTGCTTTTGCAAGTACAATTAGCGAAACAGGGATTCCAAATTTATCTCCCTTTAGTTTCTTTAATGTATTTAGTGCCAATCCGCCAATTTTGGTTTTTTCGCCATCAAGACGTGTTCGCGATAATACGATTAAACATACTTTAATTAATGCCGAAGCAACTCGAGAAGTAGTGATAAATGTTGTAAATTACGATATTGTTCAGCAAACTTCTTTAGCAAGCACAGAATATGGAGACGGAGTAAACGAATTTATTAAAGCTGGATTAACCCAAATTCCGTCAGATTTAGTAAAACCATATCGAGTAAAAGAATCTCCGGTTCAGTTTGAATGTAAGATTACGCAGATTATTCCGTTAGGAACAGAAGGAGGAGCAGGAAATTTGATTTTGTGCGAAGTGGTGAAAATTCATATCCATGAATCGATTCTAGATGAAAACGGAGCAATCGACCAGCATAAAATTGACTTGGTTTCGAGACTTGGAAATAATTGGTATTCAAGATCTAATCAAGGACTTTTTGAAGTTGCAAAACCCTTGACAACACTAGGGGTTGGAGTAGATGCAATACCAGATTTTGTAAAAGAAAGCAATGTTTTTGATGGAAATGATTTAGGAAAATTAGGTAATATAGAAGCCTTGCCTACAAAAGAAGAAGTTACTATATTTGTGAAAGAAAATTTCGCAGTCAAAGGAGTTTTAAGCTCAGATGACCAGAAAAAAGTACACTTAGAAGCCAAAAAATACTTGGATAATGGCGATGTAGAATCGGCTTGGAAAGTACTTTTAGCTAAAAAATAAAAAGAAATAGAAACAATAATTAAATAGACGAAGATGGAAGTTACAGGAAAAGTAAAAGTGGTTAACCCAGAGCAGCAAGTTAGTGCCTCATTCAAAAAAAGAGAGTTAGTTGTTACTACTGAGGAGCAGTATCCACAACATATTTTAATCGAATTTACACAAGATAAATGCGATTTATTGAGTAGCTATAAACAAGGAGATGCAGTAAAAGTTTCTATCAATTTAAGAGGAAGAGAATGGGTTAACCCACAAGGAGAAACTAGATATTTCAATAGTATTCAAGGTTGGAGAATCGAAAGATTAGCTCCAGAAGGGCCTGCACAAGGAGCACCAATGCCAGCTGCAGAAACTTTTGCGCCAGCAACAAGTATAAACGAAGACGAACCAGACGATTTACCGTTCTAAAAAAGGTTTAAATTCCAAATTATAAATTCCAAATTCCAATTCATTCACGTGAGTTTGGGATTTGGAATTTTGTTTTTGAATTAATAATTCTAATTAGAATTTTGTCATTGAAATTTAAATAATGTATTTCTTATTTGATAATTTATATTTTCCGCCCGTTTCAGAAGCCGATGAAGAAGGTATTTTGGCTGTTGGTGGTGATTTAAGTCCCGAACGCTTAAAATTGGCGTACCAAAGAGGAATTTTTCCTTGGTTTAATGAAGGTGAGCCTATACTTTGGTGGGCGCCTGATCCTCGTATGGTTTTGTTTTTAGACGAATTAGTTATTTCTAAAAGCATGCGGAATATTTTAAATAGAAAACAATTTACAGTTACCTTTAATACCAATTTTAAAGAAGTAATTTCGAACTGCCAGAAAATACAACGTATTGGCCAGGACGGAACTTGGATTTCAGATGATATAGTAGAATCATATTGTGAACTTAATCGTCAAGGAATTGCAAAATCGGTTGAGGTTTGGCAAGACGATGTTTTAGTTGGAGGTTTGTATGGCGTCGATTTGGGACATGTTTTCTGTGGAGAAAGTATGTTTTCGAAAGTGTCAAATGCTTCTAAAGTGGCTTTTATATCTCTAGTAAAGCATTTAGAAAAAGAGAATTATAAATTATTAGATTGTCAGGTTTATAATCCACATTTGGATAGTTTGGGGTGTCGCGAAATTGATCGTGAAGAGTTTATGTCCATTTTAAAAAGTAAATAGAAAATGAATGCAATTTACAGCGTAAAAGAAATTTATATTTATCCGATAAAGAGTTTGGCAGGAATCAGCCTTGCGTCTGCAAAAGCTGAAGAAATGGGATTTGAAAACGATCGACGTTGGATGCTCATTGATGCAGAAAATCAAATGCTGACACAGAGAGAACATCGTGTAATGAGTCAATTTTACCCTCAGATTTCAAATGGGAAAATCAGTATTAGTTTTCAGGATCAAAAGCATGAATTTTCTATAGATGAACATTTAGAAAACGCAATATCTGTAAATGTCTGGGATGATAAAAGTGAAGTTGTTGAGGTGAATCTTGAAACTTCAAAATGGTTCAGCCAGCATTTAGGCTTTGAATGTAAATTGGTCAAAATAATAAAAAACGGAGATCGTAAACACGAAAGTTCCAGATTAAAAGAAACATTCAATGTAAGTTTGGCAGACGGTTATCCCTATTTATTGATTGGATCCAAAAGCTTGGATTTTTTGAATGATAAGCTCGATGAAAAAATTACCATAAAAAGATTTCGTCCCAATATTGTAGTAAGTACTGAAAATCCTCATGAAGAAGATGATTTTAAGACTTTTTCGATAGGAGATGTTCAATTTAAAAACATAAAACCTTGTGGACGATGTGTTATGGTGAATAATGATCCCGAGAATGGACGTTTAAAAAAAGAACCTTTGAAAACGTTAAGTAAATACAGAAATGTAGATAACTCGGTTTTATTTGGGACTAATATCGTGAGTTTGAATTCTGGAATTATTAGCGTAGGTGATGAGGTTGTTTTTTAGAAATTCAATTTTATAAAGTTCCAGTTTAAAGTATTAAAAATGACCAATTCATTTTTTAAGGTTGGTAATTCTAAAATTAATTTTAAGGTTTCGTGCGCCATCATGTTGCCTATAATTCCTGGCAGAGTTCCTAGAACTCCGTTTAAATTGCAATTTGGAACATCTTTTGGATCGGGCATTTCAGGAAATAAATCTCTAAGATTTTTACTTCCGTTATGATTGAAAACAGCAATTTGCCCTTCAAATTTTAAAATGCTTCCATAAATTAAAGGTTTTTTATGCTCAACGCAAGTGTCATTGACCAAATAACGAGTAGAAAAATTATCAGAACCATCTACAACAATATCATACTGCTGAATGATTTTTGAAGCATTTTCAGCAGTTAGTTTTTCATTAATTGCAACAGCTTCAATCAGCGGATTTAGCTTGGAAACAACATTTTTTGCAACAATTGATTTGGACTGGCCAATTTCATTTTCAGTATATAAAATCTGTCTGTGAAGATTGTGAATTTCAATAGTGTCAAAATCCATGATTCCAATAAAACCAACTCCTGCAGTTGCAATGTATTGTAAAATCGGGCAGCCCAAACCGCCTGCGCCAATTACTAAAACTCTAGCTTTTTTTAATTTTTCCTGACCCTCATCACCAATTTCAGGAAGAATAGTTTGTCTGTTGTAACGAAGAAATTCTTGTATAATGCTCATCTTTTTAATTGTGAATTGTGAAATGTTAAGACTTCAAACCTGAAACTTGAAACTTGAAACATTTCAACTATAAGCTTTGTCCCAGTCTTTCCAAACGGGTTCATAGCCCGCGTTTTTAATAATTTTTGAAATTTCTTCTGCTGTGCGTTCATCGCTGATTTCAAATTGTTCCAAAGATTGCGGGTCTACAACATAACCACCCGGATTTGTTTTAGAACCAGCGCTCATGCTTGTAACCCCAATCGGAATAATATTATTTCTAAATTTCTCGTTTTCACGAGTTGAAATCGAAATTTCTAGATCTTCATTCCATAAACGGTAAGCACAAATTAATTGTGTCAAATCTTTATCATCCATAATAAAATTAGGTTCTATAATTCCTTCAGCAGGACGGAGACGCGGAAAGGAAACGGAATATTTGGTTTGCCAATATTTCTTCTGAAGGTAATCTAAATGCAGAGCATTAAAAAAGCTATCTGTTCGCCAGTCTTCTAAACCTAATAAAATGCCCAAACCTATTTTATGAATTCCGGCAGTTCCAATTCGATCTGGAGTTTCCAATCGATAATCAAAGTTTGATTTCTTCCCTTTTGTATGATACTTTTTGTAAACTTCCTGATGATACGTTTCCTGATAAACTAAAACTGAATAGACTCCCGCATCATGCAAACGTTGATAGTCTTCTGTAGAAAGTGGCTGTACTTCAACAGAAATAATAGAAAAATCTTTTCTAATTAAATCAATTGCATTTAGAAAATAATTGATGTTTACAGTATAATTCGCCTCGCCTGTAACCAATAAAACATGATCAAAACCAGTGTTTTTTAGGGCTTCGACTTCGAGTTTTATCTCAGCATCAGAAAGAGTTTTTCTTTTGATTTTATTGTCTAAACTAAATCCGCAATACGTACAAATATTTTGGCATTCGTTGCTTAAGTAAAGCGGGGCATACATCTGGATGGTTTTCCCGAAACGTTTTTTGGTGATTTCATGGCATTTTTGTGCCATTTGTTCCAGATAATTTTGTGCAATAGGAGAAATCAGAATCAAAAAATCATCGAGGTTGTATTTGGTTTTAGCCAAAGTGCGTTCGACATCTTTAGATGTGGTCTTGTATATTCTGGATTGAATTTCATCCCAATTATATTGCTCAAAAATAGATTTGAATGTTTTCATTTTGTTTTTGTTTCACGCAGATTTTACAGATTTAAGCTGATTAAAATGATTTAAATTTTGATCTGTGTGATTGATTAGATTTTATTTGCAATTCTTTTAATGTCATTAAGAATGTTTGTCGTATTGAAATTTACTAACAAGCCTAATTTTTTGTTTGTTAATCTTAAGTATGTTGCTACTTGTTTGTAATGAATAGGGGCTAAATCCTCTACAGATTTTAATTCTATAATTACTTTGTCTTCTACTAAAATATCAATTCTAAAAGCTGGATCTAACGTTATTTCTTCATATGGAATTATAACTTCAACTTGTTTTTGAATCTTTAAATCCAGCTTTTCTAATTCATAAAACAAAGCACTTTCATAAACAGATTCAAACAAACCTGGCCCTAAATTGTTATACACTTTAAAAATTGCTCCTCTTATCAGATACGAAATTTCATTCTCAGTCATAATTCTTTAAATTTTATTAAAAAAACAAAATTAAAGAATTTTCTTTCTTTTTTACAATGTTGGTTTTATACAGATTTGAGCGATAAAAAAAATCAAATTAAATCTGCTTTAATCTGCAGAAATCTGCGTGAAACCAAAAATTATTCATAAAGAAAAGAAGTCAAAGGGCTAGAAGCCGAAGCATATTTTTGCTGATTAGCAACTTTAGCTTCAAAAGCTTTTCTTCCTGCAATTACAGCTTCTCTAAAAGCCTCAGCCATTAATTTCGGGTTTCCTGCAACAGCAATTGCAGTGTTCACCAAAACAGCATCAGCACCAATTTCCATTGCTTTTGCAGCATCAGAAGGAGCTCCAATTCCTGCATCGACAATAACAGGAACTGTACTTTGTTCAATTATAATCTCTAAGAAATCAATCGTTTTTAAACCTTTATTGCTTCCAATTGGCGAACCCAAAGGCATAACGGCAGAAGTCCCTACGCTTTCTAAATGTTTGCACAAAACAGGATCAGCATGAATGTAAGGAAGTACAATAAAGCCGAGTTTGGCCAATTCTTCTGTTGCTTTTAAAGTCTCAATTGGATCTGGCATTAAATATTTCGGATCGGGATGAATTTCTAGTTTTACCCAGTTTGTTTCTAAAGCTTCACGAGCCAGTTGCGCTGCAAAAACGGCTTCCTTGGCATTTCTTGCTCCCGAAGTGTTGGGTAATAAATTGATTTTCGGATGATTTAGATGCGATAAAATAGCATCTGTATCAGTTTCCAGATCGATACGTTTTAAGGCAACCGTAACCAATTCACTTTCTGAAGCTAAAATAGCGCTTTCCATTTCTTCATTAGAACCAAATTTTCCCGTTCCAAGAAACAAGCGGGATTGAAAAGTTTTGTCTCCTATATTAAACAATGATGTTTCCATGTAATTTTTCGTTTAGTTGATGAATTAATTTTTCTTTCTCATCACTTTCGGTAATGATTCCAGAAACGGCAATTCCATGAATTCCAGTCTCCATTAACGGACTCACATCTCTTAATGTGATTCCTCCAATGGCATACACAGGAATTTCGATTTTATTTTTTTTCAGTTTTTGAAGAATTTCATAGTAACCTGACAAACCCAAAATTGGACTTAGTTTTTCTTTTGTGGCAGTAAAGCGAAAAGGTCCTAAACCAATATAATCACATCCATTTTTAACATGATTTTCAATATCTTCAAAAGTATTTGCAGTTCCTCCGATAATTTTTGCAGCGCCTAAAATTGCTCTTGCTTCGTCGATTTTGGTATCACTTAACCCTAAGTGAACTCCACAAGCATCTATTTCTTTGGTAAGACGCAAATCGTCATTTACAATAAAATTGGCGGTGTACTTTTCGCATAAATATTTTACCGCTTCCGCTAAAGTGAAAGCATCTTTTTGTGTTTGGTTTTTAAAACGCATTTGTATCCAATTGCAACCAGCGTCAAGTGCTTTATGAATATTATACAATTGATTTTCGATAGTTTCTCCCTGCGAGATATATTGAAGTTTGCTATACATAGTGATATCCTATTAAAGTTGTAGTTGAGCTCAAGTAATTTTCGATATAGATTTTAGCGTTTTTACACGCTTCTTTTACAGGCTGATTTAAAGCTAAATTCGAAGCAATGGCAGAAGAAAGTACACAACCTGAGCCATGTTTTTCAAAGCAGTTTTTTTCTGATGGAAGCAATTCTAATACTTCATCTTTTAGAAACAGACGATCTGTTCCTAGTGCCTTTTCGTTATGTCCGCCTTTTAATAAAATGTTCGTTGAAAATCTATTTTCTTTAGAAATATAATCAGGAAATAAAATTTCAGCTTCATGATAGTTCGGTGTAATCAAATCGATTTTTGACAGTGTTTTATTTAAATCTAATTGATCTTCAATATTCATAAATTCAAATTTTGTAGTCGATTTCAAAACAGGATCCCAAACAATTTTTGCTGAAGGAGAAAGCTGTTTTATAATTGAAAGAATCTGGTTTAAATCATGTAAAGAAGACACAATTCCTATTTTCACAACGCTGATTTTATAATTTAAAAACAAAGTTTCGATCGAACGAATTACAAAACTCAAATCATTCCACTGAATCTCATAAAATTCATTTTCAGTTTGAATAGTATTTGCTGTAGAAATAGCAAGACCAGCCACTTTATGCTGTTCAAATGTCTTGATGTCAGCCAAAATTCCAGCGCCACCAGACGGATCTAAACCTGCTATTGTAAGTACGAATGGACGATTTTCTGACATAATTTAAATTGTTTTAACGGATTTTCATTTTTCCAAATAGTTCCCAAAAGTGCGACATCATCAAAACCATTTTCTAATGTTTTTTGAATGCTCTCTAAATCGATTCCGCCCAAAGCAACCATTTTTGTTTTATGATTTTTTCTTGATTTTATTTCTTCAAAAAGATCTTTTTCAGGAGAATAATTTTCTTTAGAAATACTTTTAAAAACAGGACTTAAGAACGCATAATTAAATTTCGTTTCTAACGAATTGAAATCTTCGATGGAATGCGTTGATGTTGAAATTGATTCGCATTTAAACCTACAAGGTTTTGGAAACCTTGCAGGAAATTCTTTTCTATCTTTCTCAGAAAAATGAAATCTTTCAATGCCAAGATCTTCGGCTAACTGATGATGACTGTGCAAAACCAGATTAGTCCGAAATTCTAATTTGATCTGATGAATGAACTTTGCCATTTCTACTTCTGAAAAATCAGGTTTGCGAATATGAAGCGAATACAATCCTTCTTCCAATAAAGAATGAAGAATTTGAGTTTCATCTTCAATAAAAAAAGGATTTGTAATCACAATCATTTTTTTGGAGTATTAAGATTTGAGTATTAAGTATTAAGACTAGAGTATCAAGATGAAAGCATTGAAAGTTTATCGATTTAAAATCTTAATACTTAATTCTTTCATCTTAATACTTTGATTATATATAAATCTCTTTCCCCTGTTCAATAAATTCTTCTGATTTCTCCTGCATTCCTTTTTCAGCCGCAGCGACATCTCTAATTTCCTGAGATATTTTCATAGAACAGAATTTAGGTCCGCACATCGAGCAGAAGTGCGCTACCTTCGCGCCATCAGCAGGAAGTGTTTCATCGTGGAATTCTCTTGCTGTGTCTGGATCTAAAGCCAAATTAAACTGATCTTCCCAACGGAATTCAAATCTTGCTTTACTTAATGCATTATCACGATACTGCGCACCCGGATGGCCTTTCGCCAAGTCAGCTGCATGAGCAGAAATTTTATAAGTGATTACGCCGTCTTTAACGTCTTTTTTGTTCGGTAATCCAAGGTGTTCCTTTGGAGTAACATAACATAACATCGCGCAGCCGTACCAGCCAATCATAGCAGCTCCAATCGCCGAAGTAATGTGGTCATAGCCAGGTGCAATATCTGTAGTTAAAGGGCCTAAAGTATAAAATGGAGCTTCATGACAATGTTCCAGCTGTTTGTCCATGTTTTCTTTAATCATGTGCATTGGTACGTGCCCTGGACCTTCAATAAAAACCTGAACATCGTGTTTCCAAGCGATTTTGGTCAATTCGCCTAAAGTTTCTAATTCGGCAAATTGTGCAGCGTCATTCGCATCCGCAATCGAACCTGGACGTAAACCATCTCCCAAAGAAAAGGCAACGTCATATTGTTTCATGATTTCGCAGATTTCTTCAAAATGCGTGTAAAGGAAGTTTTCTTTATGATGAAATAAACACCACTTTGCCATAATAGACCCGCCTCGGGAAACGATTCCGGTAACACGATTGGCTGTTAAATGGATATAACGAAGCAAAACTCCTGCATGAATTGTGAAATATGAAACACCTTGTTCTGCTTGTTCAATTAAAGTATCACGGAAAATCTCCCAAGTCAAATCTTCAGCAATTCCTTTTACTTTTTCTAATGCCTGATAAATTGGAACAGTTCCGATTGGAACAGGTGAATTACGAATAATCCATTCTCTGGTTTCATGAATATTTTTTCCCGTAGATAAATCCATAATCGTATCAGCTCCCCAACGGCAAGCCCAAACGGCTTTTTCAACCTCTTCTTCAATGCTTGAAGTCACGGCGCTGTTTCCAATATTAGCATTGATTTTTACCAAGAAATTACGACCCACAATCATAGGTTCGCTTTCTGGATGGTTGATGTTGTTCGGAATAATAGCTCTACCACAAGCAACTTCAGAACGAACAAATTCTGGAGTGATTTTGCTTTTTGGAGTATTTGCACCAAAACTATTTCCGCCGTGCTGGCATTGCATGGCTTTGGTTTGTTCATTTAAAAGTTCAATACGCTGGTTTTCACGAATCGCAATATATTCCATTTCTGGAGTAATGATTCCTTGTTTAGCATAATACAATTGTGTTACATTCGCGCCTTTCTTAGCACGTTTTGGCTGATGTAAATACTCAAAACGAAGATGATTTAGGTTTTCATCTTTTAATCGGCTTAAGCCATAATCTGAGGTAATTTCGTTTAGAATTTCAACATCATTTCGATCTAAAATCCATTGTTCTCTTAATCGTGGCAATCCTTTTCTAATATCAATTTCAATATTCGGATCTGTGTAAGCGCCCGAAGTGTCATAAACGGTTACGGGTGGATTTTTCTCAATTCCGCCATTTGAAAGTTTGGTATCGCTCAAAGCAATTTCGCGCATTGCTACTTTTATTGGATGAATTTCTCCGTCGATATATACTTTCTTAGAATTCGGAAACGGGGTTCTGGATATTTGTTCTTCTGTTGTCATAGGAAAAGAAGTTATAAGTTATGAGTTATTGTAGAGACGCAATGCAGTGCGTCTTCGTAAAGGATGAAAATTTGGAATTTGGAATTTTCTGTTTTGGAATTTTAAAAATTAACCACCTTGTGTGGCAGAAATAATCAGAATTTCGTCAGTTTCTTGTATGAGGAATTCGTTCCATTTGGTTTTTGGAACAACGGTATTGTTGACAGCAACGGCGATTCCGTTTTGTTTGTGCGGAATTTCGAGATCGAGCAATGATTGAACGCTTAGCGTTTCAGCATTGAATTGTTTGGTTTGTTGATTGATTTTAAGTTCCATTCCTTATTTGAGTTTAGTGTATAGATACACCTTAGGAATGGCTACAAGAACGCATAAAAATGCGTGCAGAAGTCATCTTACTTTTCCCTACGCTAGTATGAACTAGATCAGGTTCAGAGGGTAAAATCTCAGCCTACAAGTTTGTAGACACCCCTAAAGTGTGAAGCAAATATATGTAATTTTTGTTTAAAAGTTTCAGGTTTCAGGTTTCAGGTTCAAAAAAACTGAAAACTATGACTGAAAACTATGACTGAAAACCGAGACTATTTTCCTTTTCGGGTAAAGCAATCTTCCACGTGATCATTGACCATTCCAGTTGCCTGCATGTGTGCATAAATAACCGTCGAACCGACAAATTTAAATCCGCGTTTTTTTAAATCTTTGCTTATTTCATCTGAAAGAGGAGTAGTAGCTGGGGCATCTTTTGAATTTTTTAGATGGTTTACAATCGGTTTTCCATCAGTGTATTTCCAAATATAATCAGAGAAAGAACCAAATTCCTCCTGGACTTTCATAAAAGCCAGAGCATTAGAAACCGCTGCTTTAATTTTAAGTTTGTTTCTAATAATTCCTGTATTTTGCATTAACTCTTCAATTTTATCTTCAGAGTAAAGGGCTATTTTTTTATAATCGAAATAATCAAAAGCAGCTCTGAAGTTTTCTCTTTTGTTTAAAATTGTAATCCAACTTAAACCAGCCTGAAAAGTTTCTAAAATTAAAAATTCAAATAAAGTAGGATCATCATAAACAGGAACGCCCCATTCTTCATCATGATATTTTTTATACAAATCGCTGGCAGAGCACCAGCTGCATCTTATTGGTTCCATCTTTTTATTTTAAATGTATAAAAAAACCTCAAACTTAAAGGCTTGAGGTTTTAAAAAAGTTTCAGAAAAAAATTATATACGTTTAAATTCAACTACATATGTTTCAGATACACCGTAAGTATATTTAATTTTTAAAGTCGTTTTATTTAATACTAAGATTTCTCCATTATCTCCAGAAGTATCTCCGTCATATACAACAGTTATCTTATTGTCTTTTCTAGTCCAAGTTCCATTTTCAGTATAATCATTACATTTTGAATTGCTGTATTGAGAATAATGATCGATGAATTTTCCTCCTGCTTGAATTTCAAAAACATCTTTGTTGCAGCCTCCTTCGTAAACTACTGGAGTTAATTTTTCTTTTCCATCAACAATGGTTCCGTCTTGGTATAATTCCCATTTACCTTCAAGAGACGCGTTATCATTGTCATTACTGCTACAAGATACTGATAATGCTAGTGCCAATACTGACACAAAAAAAATACTTAGTTTTTTCATTTTGGTAGATTTGTTTGTTAAATTTTTTAACAAAAGTAAAATCTTTTTTAAGAAAAACTAGGTTTTAAAATCAGTTTTTTCGTATTTATTTAACATTCTTTTATAATTTGTTGGTTTTCAGGTAAATCTGACGAGTTTTAGCTCATGATAGATTTTTTTCTTTTTCTATCGACCTATTTGCCAACTATATCCTTTTACACTCGGAATATAAGCAGAACGTCCAACAATGACTAAATTGGTGTAGATTTTTCTGTTGTATTTAATGCCAATTGCATTTCCAGAAGTATACATTTTATTAGCTTTAAATACTACTTTCATTTTCCCATCTTCAAGTTCTGCGTCCGATACTCTTTCAACAAGCCAAGTAGATTGCCATTTTAAGGCCAATTCGTTTTCTGCTGTTTTGGTTACGCTTTTTACTAGTTTGACAGCTTCTTCTGGAATTTCAAAGTGTTCTGTTAGTTGCTTTTGAGTTATAGTCTCACCTATTTTGCATTTTGCTAATATTTTACGAACATTAACAAAATTCAATAATTCCTCGTTGACTTCTTTTTTTACAGATATTGGAGCACTTGCAGCGGTATTTTCCGCTTGAGAGTTTAAAGTGTTTACTTCTATCGGTTTTTTAAGTGAAAAAGGATTTTTTTGAGCAGTAGTTTTCTTTGAGCCAAACTCTTTTGGAGCAGTTATGTTTTTTGAAGAAATTTTACGAGGTATCTTCATAGCTGCTGGTGTCAACTTATTGACAGATTGAATGACTTTTTTAGGCTGTTTTTTTTCGTCATTGCCACAGCTGAAAAAGAAATAGGTAACAGAGAATAAAATAAGTAAGTAATTATTTTTCATGACCTAACTATGTTTTTATACTTTGTGTGCTGGATCTTGGTCTAAATATTTTTTAATCAGATGATGGCCTAAATAAATTGCTGGAGTTAATAAAATAGCAATTGCTAATTTAAAAGTATATCCTATTAACCCTGAAGATATAAAAGTGTCAAAATCAATTTTTCCTGGAAGCCAAAAAGCAATTCCTAGAACAATAAACGAATCAAACAATTGCGAAATAACAGTAGAGCCAGTCGCTCTTAGCCATATTTTCTTTTCGCCAGTTCTGTTTTTGAAAAACCAAAATATCCAGACGTCAATCAGCTGAGAGGCCATAAAGGCAATTAAACTTCCCACGATAATCCACATACTTTGTCCAAAAACAGCTTCAAACTGTTGATCGTTAACAGGGCTGATTCCTTTTGCGGCGGGAATAACAATTGCCATAAAAAGTATCAGAAAAGCATAAGCAATCAGACATGCTGTAATGAAAGAAAGTTTTTTTACCCCTTTTTCACCAAAATATTCATTAATCAAATCTGTTGTAAGAAATACGATTGGCCAAGGCAAGATCCCGATACTCATCACAAAAGGACCAATTTGAATTAGCTTTCCTCCAATTAACTCAGCTACAATGGCATTGGTTATAAATATTCCTGCTAAAATTACAAAAACAATTTCTTTTCTGGTTTTAAACATGTCATTTTTAAATTGATATTTCAAAAATAAACTATTTCTTTTAAATCTTTGAAACGGATTAATTTTTATAATCCTTTTCGATATGAAGTTTGCTTTTGATTGGTTAATTTTGAGATTCTGTTGCTTTTTTTTAATTGAAATTCTGCACAGAATTAATTAATGTATTTGTTATGAAAACACCAATAGAGTTAGATAATTCATTGTTAAAAAGTTGGTCTGGTCCTTATGGAGGCGTTCCAGATTTTAAAGCTTATAAAGTTTCTGATTTTCAGCCTGCAATAGAATTTGCAATTCAGGAAAAACTACAAGAAATTGATGCAATCGTCAATAATCCAGAAAAACCTACATTTAAAAATACTATTGAAGCTTTAGAACTTTCGGGCGAAAAATTAGACCGAATTCATTCAGTCTACGGTATTTATAGGTCCAATCTGAGTACTCCACAATTTAATGTAGTTGATACCGAAATGTCGCCAAAGTTGGCGGAGATTAATGATAAATTGTATCAAAATGAAAAGCTGTTTTCTAGAATTAAAACCTTATACAAATCGGATGAAAAGGATAATTTAACTAAAGAACAGCAACGCTTGCTTTGGCTGTATTATACCGATTTTGTTAGGGAAGGAGCAGAGCTAAACGAAGCCGATAAGGGTAAAGTGGCTAAGATCAATCAGGAATTAGCGGGACTTTTTACAGCTTTCAGTCAAAAGTTGCTAGCAGAAGAAAATAATCAATATATCGAGCTAAATACAGAAGCTGATTTTGACGGTTTGCCCGAAGAATTTAAGAATGCTGCAATTGCCGAAGCGAAAGAAAGAAATCTAAATGTTTTAGGATGTATTGGAAATACAAGATCTTCGATCGAGCCCTTTTTGACTTTCTCAAACAGAAGGAATTTAAGAGAAAAAGCTTTTGATATTTTCGTAAAAAGAGGTGATAATAAGAATGAAAATGATACAAATGAAATATTGGTATCTATTTTAAGATTAAGAGCTGAAAAAGCGAAGATTTTAGGATTTAAAAACTTTGCTGAATGGAGTTTGTCTAATAAAATGGCCAAAGACCCACAGAAAACGCTCGATTTAATGAACTCTGTATGGAAACCTGCCGTAGAAAAGGTGAAAAATGATGTTTTTGCTATGCAGGAAATGGTAAATAATGAAGGTGGAGATTTTAAAATACAGCCTTGGGATTACCGTTTTTATGCGGAAAAAGTTAGAAAAGCGCAATATGATTTGGATCAAAATGAAATAAAGCAATATCTGCAATTAGAGAATTTGCGAGAAGGAATGTTCTGGGTGGCTGGAGAATTGTTTGATTTAGGATTTAAACAGTTATTTGATGTTCCGGTATATCATGCCGATGTTCGTGTTTGGGAAGTGAATAATAAAAATACTGGAGAACCAATCGGGTTGTGGTATTTTGATCCCTATGCGCGCGTTGGTAAACGTTCAGGTGCATGGATGAATTCACACAGAGACCAGCAGAAAATAAAAGGAAATGTACTTCCGATTGTTTCAAACAACTGTAATTTTATTAAAGGAAATAGCGATGAAGCTGTTTTGATTTCGTGGGATGACGCCACAACTTTGTTTCATGAATTTGGACATGCTCTTCACGGATTATGTTCCAATGTTACTTATCCGAGTCTTTCAGGAACTTCTGTTGCGAGAGATTATGTAGAGTTTCCTTCGCAATTGCTAGAACATTGGTTAGCAACTCCAGAAGTGTTGAATAAATTTGCACTTCATTATAAAACGAACGAACCTTTATCGCAATCATTAGTAGAGAGAATAGGAAAAGCGGCTAATTTTAATGAAGGTTTTGCAACAGTAGAAACGATTTCAAGTTCGTTTGTTGATATGAAATTGCATTTAACAACTGAAACGGTCGATCCGGATGCATTTGAAGAGAAAGTCCTAAGTGAAATTAATATGCCTGCCGAAATTGTGATGCGACATAGGATTCCGCAATTTGCTCATATTTTTTCAAGTGACGGATATGCGGCTGGGTATTACAGCTATTTATGGGCGGATGTTATTAATGCAGATGCTTACGAAGCATTTTTGGAAGGAAGTGGGCCTTTTGATAAGAATGTTTCTGAACGTCTTTATAAAACAGTTTTAAGCGTTGGAAATACGATTGATAATGAAGAAATGTACGAGAGTTTCAGAGGACATGCGCCTCAATCTGATGCATTGATGAGAGCAAGAAATTTTCCAATTGAAAGCTAAAAATAAAAAAGCCCGAATAAATATTCGGGCTTTTTAATATTGAAAAAATAATATATTAACCTAAAGTAACTCTTTTGAAACCTGTAATTTCAACATTGAATCCTTTTACGTAATCACTAACTTTTTTACTGTCATCTTTGATGAAGTTTTGATCTAAAAGAGCTTTCTCTTGATCTAAAGTAGTGTTGTCAGAGATAAAACGTTGAACTTTACCTGGAAGAATTTTATCCCAGATTTGCTCTGGTTTTCCTTCAGCTTTTAATTCAGCTTTAGCATCTTCTTCAGCTTGTTTGATAACTTCAGGAGTTAATTGAGAGAAAGAGATGTATTTAGGAACATTTTTTAAAGTTTTTCCTAAACGTTTTGCTTCTTCATTGTCTTTTTCGATTACAGCAATACGAGCAGCAAGTTCAGATTCAACAAAAGCAGGATCAAAATCTTTGTAAGATAATGTGTCAGCTCCCATAGAAGCAACTTGCATAGAGATGTCTTTTGTTAAAGCTTCAGCGTTTGCAACTGGAGCAGAAATTGCAGTTAAAGCAGCAATTTTATTAACGTGAACATAAGATCCAACGTAAGCACCTTCTAAAATTTCGAAACCACCGATTTCGATTTTCTCACCGATAACACCAGTTTGCTCGATTAATTTCTCAGCAACAGTGATTCCGTTGAAATCAGAAGCTAATAATTCTTCTTTAGTAGAGAAGTTGATCGCTTTTTCAACTAAATCTTTAGCTAAAGTTACGAAAGCTTCATTTTTACCTACGAAGTCAGTTTCGCAGTTTAAAGTAAGAATAGCTCCTTTAGTGTTGTCAGCATTGATAAAAGAAACAGCAGCTCCTTCAGAAGACTCACGGTCAGAACGGTTAGCAGCAACTTTTTGTCCTTTTTCTCTAAGGATTTGGATTGCTTTATCGAAATCTCCTTCAGCTTCAACTAAAGCTTTTTTACAGTCCATCATTCCGGCACCTGTAGATTGTCTTAATTTATTTACGTCTGCAGCAGTAATTGTTGACATAATATTTTGAATTTTTAATGTTAAAAGTAAAAAATTCCAGCTTTTAAATCCCAAACTCCAATTTTAATAAATTATCAACATAACGTTTTTAATTTTGTATTTGGACTTTGGAATTTAAAATTTGGAATTTAAAATTTGATTTATTCTTCAGTTGCAGGAGCAGCTTCAGCCTCAACAGCAGGAGCTTCTTCAGCAGCTTCAACTTCTTTTTCAGCACCTCTGTCAGAAAGACCTTCGATTACTGCAGTAGTTACTAAAGATAAAATTTTGTCAATTGATTTAGAAGCGTCATCATTTGCAGGAATCACGTAATCAACCTCTCTTGGGTCAGAATTCGTATCAACCATTGCGAAAACTGGAATGTTTAATTTTTGAGCTTCTTTTATTGCGATGTGTTCAGCTTTGATATCTACTACGAACAATGCTGCAGGTAGTCTAGACATATCAGCAATTGAACCTAAGTTTTTCTCTAATTTAGCACGTAGACGATCAACTTGTAAACGCTCTTTTTTAGATAAAGTGTTGAAAGTACCATCTTTCTTCATTTTATCGATAGAAGACATTTTTTTAACTGCCTTTCTGATAGTTACGAAGTTAGTCAACATTCCACCTGGCCATCTTTCAGTGATGTAAGGCATGTTTGCAGCTTTTGCTTTATCAGCAACGATGTCTTTTGCTTGTTTTTTGGTAGCTACGAATAAGATTTTTCTACCTGATGCAGCGATTTTTTTCAAAGCTTCGTTAGCCTCTTCAATTTTAGCTGCAGTTTTATATAGATTGATAATGTGAATACCATTACGCTCCATATAAATGTAAGGAGCCATGTTTGGATCCCATTTTCTAGTCATGTGTCCGAAGTGAACACCTGCTTCTAGTAATTCTTTTACTTCTATTTTGTTTGCCATTTTTGTACTAGTTTACGTTCTGTTGATTAGCAATGTATAAATGGCGATTTCTCTGGCTTTATACATTTAGATGCTAAACTATATCCTACCTCGGTAGGAGAGCAACAATAACTGTGTTTTTTAATTTCAATAAATAATTGATAATGTCTTGTCCCATTTGAACAAGACAGGTAATATTAACGTTTAGAGAACTGGAATCTCTTACGAGCTTTCTTCTGACCGAATTTCTTACGTTCAACCATTCTTGGGTCTCTTGTTAATAAACCTTCTGGTTTAAGGATTCCTCTGTTTTCAGCGTTAACTTCACACATTACGCGTGCTAATGCCATTCTTACAGCTTCTGCCTGACCAGTTGTACCACCTCCGTAAACGTTTACTTTTACATCAAAGTTACCAGCGTTTTCTGTCATAGAAAGCGGTTGTAAAACTTTGTATTGTAAAGTTGCAGTTGGAAAGTAAGTTGCGAATTCTTTTTTGTTTACAGTGATGTTTCCAGTTCCTTCAGAAACGTATACACGTGCAACAGCGGTTTTTCTTCTACCGATTTTGTGAATAACTCCCATTACTTAAGATCATTTAGGTTAACAGTTCTAGGTTTTTGAGCTCCGTGAGTGTGCTCAGATCCTACAACAACATTTAGATTTCTAAAAAGTTCAGCTCCTAATTTGTTTTTAGGTAACATACCTTTTACAGCTTTTTCTACTAATAATGCAGGGTTTTTAGCTTGCAATACTTTAGCAGTTAAAGTTCTTTGTCCTCCTGGGTAACCTGTATGACGCATGTAAATTTTGTCATTCAATTTTGTACCTGTAAGGTTAATTTTTTCTGAGTTGATAACAATTACGTTATCTCCACAGTCAACGTGCGGTGTGTAACTTGGCTTGTACTTACCTCTTAAAATCATTGCAACTTTAGAAGCAAGACGTCCTAAGTTATGACCTTCAGCGTCAACAACAATCCACTCTTTAGTTACAGTGGCTTTGCTTGCTGAAACTGTTTTGTAGCTTAATGCGTCCATAATATTATTTTAATTAAACATTCCATCCCCAATAAAGGGGATGCAAAAGTACAATTAATTATTTTAAAACCAAATACCTGAAAGAATATTTTATCTGCTGAAAATCAGGGCTTCAGTTTTTTAAATAATTAGCGAATAAAAAAACCGTCTCTACAATAAAGTAAAGACGGTTAAATATTTATGAAAAAAAGTGATTATACAATAAATATATTGGCAATATCAACCACTTGCTGTGTCGTAAGTGGCTCATCGTAAGCTTCTGAGCCTGCCGCAGCACCAAAAGCAGCTGCAGTATTAAATCCAGCTTGAACGGTTACACCTTCGCCATCGTAGACGGCTTGAGTTGCTGCTGGCATGCCAGCGCCTCTTTCGGCATTAGAGATCCATCCTTTTAAACCTCTTAATCTTCTCACTTCAGAAGCATGGCGCGCTTCGACAGAATGTATCTGCAATGCTGCAGTCAATAAATCTGGAGTGGTTATCAAGTTTGCAGCTTGTCCTTTATATGCTCGAACTCCAGTATCTTCAAAAGCTTGTGCCAAAGCTAAAAAGGTTGGGTAATCTCCAAACGGATTAAATGCTCCTCCAACCGTAAAGTCAAAAGTTGGTTTAGTGACGAAGTTGGCACTTGCGGTACCACCTAAGCCTGCAATTAAAAATTTAACATGATCAGATTCGTGTGCTGCAATTTGTTGGAATACTTTTAAGTCTCTTCCTGAGTTTTCTGAAGCTGGAATTACGCCAGAATCTAAAGCCATTGCGTAAAATTCGTTTTCAAGGTATTCTAAAGTCAAAGCAAATTGCAAAGCTCCAATAGGTGTTGCTGGAGTTGCTGTTATGTCTTTTGCGAAAGCTTTATTGGTAAGAGCCGACAATCCGAATGGAATTGATGCCAAAGCTAAATCTTTTCCAATATTTCCAAACTGTGCAAAACTGTCTCTTCGAGAACCAGTACTGTTCATCAAATTATCATCAGTAAAAGATTCTATAAATTTTAAAATGTTCATAATTTCTAAGTTTTTGACGGTTAAGATTAAGGTAGGTATTTAGCTGTGAATTTTGTGGTAATAAAACCAGCAGCAATTGGCAGTATTTTAGATGGATCTTTTGCATCATCTAATCCTGTTGACATATTTACAATATCATCTCCCGCAAAATCTTTCGAATTCGGATTAATTAAACTTCTTATTGCTGAAGCGTGTCTGGCTTCAACAGAAACAATTTTTCCGGCCAATAATAAGTAGTCCGCTGTTTTAATTAGTTTTCCTGCTCCGTTATAAGCAGCAACGCCAGTATCTTCTAGTGCTTTTGCAGTTGCGAGAACTTCAGTGCGGCTGTTGAAATTTAATGAACCATAATTAAAAGATAAAGAAGGCAGTAATTGCGAACTAGGATCAGGAAGTGCTCCATTCAAAGCTGCTTTGAAGAAATCTCTGTGAACCACTTCATGGTGATATAAATCGGTTAGAACTTCACGTTCAAGACTGCTAAATACAGTATTAAAACTACTTGCATTAACAACTTTAGTATAAAAGTCGGCTTCTAGTTGTTCGAGAGCGTACGCATAAGTCAAAACTCCAAAATCTCCAGAGCCTAAATCAAAAACACCATTTCTTATTCCAGGCAATGAGGTGTCTGGCATATCATTATCATTGTCATTGTCGCTGCAGCCAGCTAGAACCAAACCTGTGGTGACTAATGTTAATCCGCTGAGCTTAAGAAAGCTCCTTCTACTATTCAGTGAAGGGTCAACTTCATGAATTTTAACTTCGTTTTTCATAATCAAGTTTTTTATTAGGTTAATAACATTGGTTTTTAGTTAACGGGTATTTAGTTATTAACGAAATTTTAGTAAGAGCGGTTTTAAAATCGCTGTTTAATTAATTATTATTTCGAAATGACTTATATTTTTAAATACTAATGGCTTGTTTTTGTTTTATTTTAGGTAATTCTACTATATTTGTATTAATTACATAAAATTCAATTGGATGAAAGCTAAAGCAACTCTAAAACAAATTGCGAAGGAACTGGGAGTTTCTGTTTCGACTGTGTCTAAAGCATTGAATGACAGTCCAGAAATTAGTGAACAAACCAAGGTGAAGATTAAAGAGTATGCCAAACTCAAAAATTATAAGCCGAATGTTATTGGTTTGAATCTTAAGAATCGTAAGACAAAAACGATTGGCGTAATTATTCCTAATATTTTAAATTCTTTCTTTGCGAAAGTTTTTAGCGGTATTGAGAAAGTTGCCGATAAAAAAGGATATAATGTAATTACCTGTATTTCTAATGAATCTCTAGAAAAAGAAGTTCATACGCTGGAAATGCTGAGCAATGGAACTATAGATGGATTTATTTTGTCGGTTTCACAAGAAGCTCAAAAGCTTCAAGATTACAATCATTTCTCTGAAATAATCAATGACGGAACGCCAATCGTTATGTTTGATCGTATTGCTGATGAAGTTGATTGTGATAAAGTAGTAGTAGATGATTATGATTCGGCTATCAATTCGACACAGCATTTAATTAATTTAGGTTGTAAAAATATTGCTCTGATATCTTCTGTAGATAATATTAGTGTTGGAAAGCTTAGAACTGAAGGATATTTAAAAGCCTTGAAAGACAATAATATTCCAGTTAATGAAAAAATCATTCTTCGTACCGATTCTGAAGAAGATATGAAAGCTAAAATCGAAGGGCTTTTTGATCATAAAATTGACGGAATTTTTGCTTTAGACGAAAATGATTCTGTTGCGGCTTTAAGAGTAAGTTTGAAAAAGGGTTACAGAGTCCCAGAAGATATTTCAATCATTGGTTTTGCTGACGGAATTTTGGCTTCAAGACGTTTGTCACCAAGTTTGACTACTGTAAGTCAGCATGGAGTTGAAATTGGAGAAGTTGCTGCAAAAAGATTAATTGAAAGATTGGAAGAGCCAGAAGGAACAATTTCTGAATACGAAACAATCGTCATCAAAACAAAATTGAAAGAAAGAGAATCCACTCGAAAAAAATAATAAAAACAAAAAAATCCATTCGAAAGAATGGATTTTTTTATATATATATTTATGTCAGAAATGACAAGATTGGGTTGATTTTTTATTTAGATATCTGAAATCAACAATCTGAAATCTAAAATTATTAATGCGCTTCTAACCAATCTTTACCCATTCCTAATTCAACTTCTAAAGGAACCGACATTTTAAATGCATTTTCCATTTCATGTTTAATCATCGGCTGGATTTTTTCGAGTTCGTCGTTATGAACATCGAATACAAGCTCATCATGTACCTGAAGCAACATTTTAGATTTCCAGTTTTCGTCACGGAGTTTTTTATGAATGTTGATCATGGCAATTTTAATCACATCAGCAGCGCTTCCTTGAATTGGAGCATTTACAGCATTTCGTTCAGCGGCACTTCTCACAACGGCATTGGCAGAATTAATATCTTTTAAGTATCTGCGACGTCCTAAAATGGTTTGTACGTATCCTTTTTCTCGTGCAAATTCGATTTGCTCAGAAATGTATGATTTCAATCTTGGATACGTTTTATAATAAGCATCAATCAATGCAGCGCTTTCGCTTCTTGATAGCGAAGTCTGATTACTCAAACCAAAAGCAGAAACACCGTATATGATTCCAAAGTTTACTGTTTTGGCATTGCTTCTTTGCTCGCGGGAAACTTCTTCCAGCGCCACATCAAAAACTTTTGCTGCAGTTGCTCTGTGAATGTCTTCTCCGTTTTGGAAAGCTGCAATCATATTTTCTTCACCACTCAAAGCAGCAATAATTCTTAATTCAATTTGCGAGTAATCGGCAGAGATTAAAGTGTAATTTTCATCACGTGCCACAAAAGCTTTACGAATCTGACGGCCTCTTTCGGTACGAATTGGAATGTTCTGCAAGTTTGGATTGTTAGAGCTCAAACGTCCCGTTGCAGCAACCGTCTGCATATAATCGGTATGAACGCGTAACGTTTTTTTATCAACTTGTTCTGGTAAAGCTAAGATATAAGTACTTTGCAGTTTTACCATCTGACGCCAATCTAAAATCTGTTTTACAATTGGGTTGTCATTGGCCAAATAAGTCAAAACTTCTTCGCCAGTTGCGTACTGTCCCGTTTTGGTTTTCTTTTGCTTTGCACCACCAATTTTTAGTTTGTCAAATAAAATATCTCCTAATTGTTTTGGAGAAGCTAAGTTGAATTTCTCTCCAGCAGTTTCATATATTTTTTCTTCTAACGATTTTATTTCGACTTCCATTTCAGAAGACATTGCTTTTAAGAAATCTACATCCAAACGAATTCCTTCCGTTTCCATGTCGGCCAATACGCTTACTAATGGAATTTCGATTTCGTCAAATAACTTTTTAGTTTCGGTTTTATCTAATTCGGTTGTGAAGATTTCTTTTAATTGTAAAGTAACATCGGCATCTTCAGCTGCATATTCTTTAATGTTTTCTAAAGGAACATCGCGCATATTAAGCTGGTTTTTTCCTTTTTTACCAATTAAAGTTTCAATAGATTTTGGTGAATATTTCAAGTATGTTTCTGCCAAAATATCCATATTATGACGCATATCCGGATTAATCAGATAATGCGCAATCATCGTATCAAAAAGTTTTCCTTTTACAGTTACACCATAATTAGAAAGGATTTTTAGATCGTATTTTAAATTCTGTCCGATTTTCTCAATATTTTCATTTTCAAAAAACGGAACAAATTTATCTACTAAAGCTTTTGCTTCTTCCTGACTTTCTGGAAACGGAACATAAAATGCTTTTCCTTTTTCGTAAGAGAAAGACATTCCAACAAGTTCTGCGTGCAAAGCATCGATTCCTGTGGTTTCAGTATCAAAACAAACCGAAGTCTGTTTTTGTAAATTTTGTAAAAGCATTTTAATGCCTAAATCACCTTGAATGGTTTGGTAAAAATGCTCGGTGTTTTCTAAAGTATTATAAAACGAAGTTCTTTCGATTTCAGCGTTTTCTCCATTCGTATTTCCGCCTCCAAAAAGATCAAATTGGTCTTCGTTTTTAGGCTGTGCTTTTTTGTATAATTTGGCATCAGAAGCTGGAGCAGCAGTTTGAGTGCCATCCTTTTTAAATAAATTGTCAAACTGTTCTGCCATTCTTCTAAACTCTAGTTCTTGAAAAATAGCATCTGTTTTTTCGATATCAGGACGAGAAAGTTCGTAATCTTCTTCATTAAAAGTAACATTACAATCGGTAATAATCGCGGCTAATTTTTTAGAAAGAATCCCTTTTTCTTTGTTGGCTTCGATGTTCTCTTTCATTTTTCCTTTTAGTAAATGTGTGTTTTCTAAAAGGTTTTCCATTGTTCCAAATTCTTTTAGGAACTTTTTGGCTGTAACTTCACCAACTCCAGGCAATCCAGGAATATTATCCACGGCGTCGCCCATCATTCCAAGAAAATCAATTACTTGTTCTGGCCTTTCAATTTCAAATTTTGCCAAAACCTCAGGAACACCCCAGATTTCGATTCCGTTACCCATTCGAGCAGGTTTATACATAAAAATGTTTTCAGAAACTAGTTGGGCAAAATCCTTATCTGGAGTTACCATGTAGACTTTGTAGTTTTGTTTTTCTGCTTGTTTAGCGATTGTTCCAATTAAGTCATCGGCTTCGCAGCCCTCGATTTCAATAATAGGAATATGCATTGCTCGTAATAATTCCTGAATATACGGAATGGCAATTTTAATAGCCTCTGGTGTTGCATCACGATTGGCTTTATATTCTACAAACATTTCGCTTCTTACGTGGCTACCTCCTTTATCAAAAGCAACGGCTAAATGATCTGGTTTTTCTCTTTTAATAACATCCAAAAGTGAGTTCATAAAACCCATAATTGCAGATGTATCCATTCCTTTTGAGTTGATTCTCGGGTTTTTTATAAAAGCATAATAACCACGAAAAATTAGTGCATAAGCATCTAGAAGAAAAAGACGTTTTTGAGTTGACATATTAAAAATATTAGTCTGTAAAAATAAACAATTGAGATTGCAAAAATTAATCAAAAAAGAAAATTTTTACCATATAAGTTATATAAGTTCATTTTAGCTGAGATGCGCCTGTAGAGATGCACCGCAATGCGTCTCCTATTTTATCGTTAATGTTATTGTAGTGAATGTTTCAAGTGAACTTATATAACTTATATGGTAAAAAACCGCAAAGCGTTAATATCAAGTTAAAAATTTTTATTCAGGCATTTCTTCATTTTCTCTTCATGTTGCGAAGGTAATTTTGAGGTATAAAATAAAAGGTTATTAATTCTTAAATCTTAGAAATCATGAGAAATTTATTAATGTTACTAGTAGCAGTTTTAGGAACAAGTGCAATGGTTCACGCATTTCCTGCAAAAGATGGAAAAGAAGCTCCAGCTAAAGAAGTAAAAGCAACCAAACACCCTAAACACAAATCTGATAAAAAAGCAAAATCAGTAAAAACTGAAGCTACAAAAACAGAAACTGCGAAACCAGAAGCTGTAAAACCAGAAACAGCAAAGGCTAAAAAATAAAAATTGCTCTCGTTTTGTTTTCGAAGCTTTGTAACGAAGGCAAAACAGGAATAATGATTATGAGAATGCGATTGAAGGAGCTGATGAAGAAATTTATCAGCTTTTTTCATTCGTTAATTTTTTAATAATATGCTACTCAATTTTTTATAATTGATTAATTTTAATTGCGCTTAAATGTTGTGCTTATGAATGTTTTAATTGTTGAAGATAATAAGGAACTTGCCGTAGAGGTCTACGATTTTTTATGTAACGCAGGATATATTTGCAAAATTGCAAATAATTGTGCCGAAGCTCTTGAAGAATTTGGAAGCAATGATTACGATGTTATGCTTTTAGATCTTGGGTTGCCCGATGGTGATGGTTTTGAGGTTTTGCAGGCAATTAGAAAAACAAAATCGAAAATTGCGGTAATTGTTCTTACTGCCCGCGGAGAATTGGATGATAGAATAAATGGACTGCATTTGGGTGCTGATGATTATTTGACCAAACCTTTTGCTTTGACAGAATTGGCAGCAAGAATGTTTGCCGTAGTTCGCAGAATTCATGGTTTTACTTTAAACAATTTAAGCATTCATGGTTTTCTATTGCAGCTTCAGGATTATAAGGTGAGCTTTAGCGATCAGCCAATTAGTCTTACCAAAAAAGAATTTGATATCTTTCAGTATTTGGTTCTCAATAAAAATCGTGTTATTACCAGATTGCAATTAACAGAGCATATTTGGGGCGATATTCTAGAAGTTAATTCTGACTCTAATTTTATAGATGTGCATGTTCGTAACCTTCGAAAAAAACTGGATAAGCATACTGCTATAGATTGGTTTGAAACGGTTCGAAATGTTGGTTATCGTATAAACGAATAAATCGATTCTTGTGAAAATAAAACATCAATTAGCTATTTTTAACGCCTTGACCAGATTGCTGGTCATTTTGGTTTTATGGCTAATGCTTCCAATTTTGGTAGAAAATGTGGTGTACCATCACATTAATAATACACTGCTAGAGAAAAAGAAAAAATTTATTGAACATCTGAATAAGGAAGAAATAAATGATTTTATAGAAAATCCAGACGATTCAACCGATGCTTTTTCTGAGTTTTCGACACTTCACAGTGAATTTTTGGTTTTATCCAGAGTTTCTATAAAACCACATCAGAAAAAAACAACTTTCAGTAACGAATATAGAAAAATAGAAGGAGAAGAAAGCGAGTATCGAATCCTGCAGCATCATTTTACATATGAAGGCGAAGATTATCAGCTTGAAATAGGAAGTAGTTTGAGCGAGGTTAATGATCTGACTTTTGCAATTAAACTTTTCATTATCATTGTTTTTGTGGTAATTCTTCTGATTACTTTTTTGGCCGATACTTTTTATATCGAATATCTTTTAAAGCCATTTTACAAAATTATCGATACCAAAATCAGGCGTGTAAACGAGCCAGAAACATTTGATCATACTCCAATAAAAGCAACTTCAAGAGATTTTAGAGAATTGGATTTTGTTTTAAATCAAATGATGGATAGAATCACGGAGGTTTTTAAAAAGGAAAAACAGTTTATTTCGAATGTTTCACATGAACTTCTTACGCCAATTGCACTGCTTAAAAACAAACTTGAAAACTTGTTGCAGAATGAATCTTTGGATGATCATGCAATTGATAAGATTGCAGGTTCGTTGAAGACATTAGATATGCTGAAAAAAATCATTAATAATTTACTGTTGATTTCTAGAATAGATAATAATCAATATGAAGCAAATGAAGAAATCAATCTTAGAGAGATTGTTGCTGATTTGCAGGAAGATCTTCAGGATCGAATTGAGGATAAAGATATTCAGTTTATGAACGAAATGGAAAATAATTTTGTTTTTATAGGAAATAAAACCTTAGTCCATATTCTTATCTATAATCTCGTAACCAATGCTATAAAATACAATAAGCCCGAAGGAAAAATAATTATAGAAGACGGTTTTGTAGAGGAGCATTATTTTATTTCGGTAAAAGATTCAGGAATAGGAATGGACGAATCGCAACTTGAGAAAATATTTAGTCGTTTTGCGAGAATTAATTCAGATCAAGAAGGGCAGGGGCTAGGACTTGCAATTGCACAAAGTATTGCTTCTTTTCATCATATTCAAATCAAAGTTAAATCGGCTTTAAGCCAAGGGACAACTTTTACGTTGTTGTTTGAAAAAGCCAATTAAAAGTTAAAATTTTCTGTAAGACTTTTTCTTCATTTTGTCTTCATTTTGCGATTATATCTTTGACTTGTAAAAATGAAAATAAACAATCATAAAAAATTAAAGTCATGAAAAAATTAGCAATTTTAGCAGTAGCAGTTTTAGGAACATTCTCAATGGTAAACGCACAAACAACTCCAGCGCCAACGCAAACGAAAGAAGTGAAAGCTGCTAAACACGATAAAAAAGCAGAAAAGAAAGCAGACAAAAAAGCTAAAGGGGAGAAAAAAGCAGAAGCTGCAAAAACAGAAGCTCCAAAAGCAAAATAAAACAAGACTTTAGGTCTTAGAGTAAATAGTTTTAAAGGTTGGTAGGTTAAAGCTGAAAGAGCCATCTTTCAGCTTTTTTATTTTAACAGCGTTAAATTTTTTATAATAAAAAGAAATAGAATTTTCATTCTTTGTTACTTTGTTTAAAACTATAAATTAAATGATCTTTCGTTTTATAATTCTATGCGCTCTTTTATTATTTATTGAGTTCTATTCTTATCAGGCTTTTCGAACTTTAATCAAAGCACGTTGGGTTTTGATTGGCTATCAAGTTATAAGCTTGCTGGTTTTAATTTTTATTATCTATTCTTTTTCGCAGGTAGACCGATCAGTTGGTCAGACTAGGCAATTTATGTTTACTACAGGTTTGATGCTTGTCGTATATGTGCCAAAAATTGTACTGACATTAATAATGTTTGGCGAGGATATTATTAGAGTAGGGGCCAGTATACTGAATTATTTTGTTTACAATACTCCGCGAAAGGAGATGATGCCCGACAGAAGAAAATTTGTAAGTCAGATCGCTTTAGGTTTGGCTGCAATTCCATTTCTTTCTATTATTTACGGAATTTTTGAAGGGAAATATAATTTCAAAGTAATCAAACAAACCATATTTTTTCCAGATCTTCCAGATGCTTTTGACGGGTTTAAAATCACGCAGATTTCTGATGTTCACAGCGGAAGTTTTGATAATCCAGAAAAAATTAATTATGCTATTGATTTGATCAATACACAAGAATCAGATTTGATTTTGTTTACAGGAGATATTGTAAATACGCACGCTAAAGAAATGCATCCTTGGCTGGAAACTTTTAATCGCATTAAAGAGTATAAATACGGTAAGTTTGCGGTTTTAGGAAATCATGATTATGGCGAATACGTAACATGGCCTTCTGAAAAAGAAAAAGACGAAAATTTTAAGGCGATTAAAGACCTTTATGGTCAGATTGGTTTTAAATTAATGTTGAATGAGCATACTTATATTCAAAAAGGAAATGATAAAATCGCTTTGATTGGAGTAGAGAATTGGGGAGTGAATTTTAAAAAAGCAGGTGATTTAAATAAAGCTTCAGAAAATGTGCATCAAGACGATTTTAAAGTTTTAATGAGCCATGATCCGAGCCATTGGGATGCTGAAATTAAAGACCATCCAAAGAATTTTCATCTGACTTTTGCTGGCCATACCCATGGTATGCAGTTTGGAATTGAAATTCCAGGTTATTTTAAATGGAGTTTGGCACAATACATTTATAAACAGTGGGCAGGTTTGTACGAAAACGTCGGAAAATACGTTTATGTTAACCGCGGATTTGGTTTTCACGCTTATCCAGGACGAGTTGGAATTATGCCTGAAATAACAGTAATTGAACTAAAAAAAGGCCGTAATGTCGCTTAATTCGTTAAAAATGCTACATTTGTATAATATTTATTTCTTTTAAGAGATTTAAAAAACTTAAATTTTTGGTTTTATGTCAAAATTTGGAGAACTAATAAATGCCCAAGTTCCAGTGTTAATTGATTTTTACACAGATTGGAATGAATCTTCGGTTTCTATGCATCCTGTTATTAAGGACGTAGCGGCTGCGCTTGGCGATAAAGCCAAAGTAATCAAAATTGATGTAGATAAAAATCAGGAACTCGCAGAAGCACTTCGTATTAAAGGACTTCCAACCTTAATGATTTACAAAGAAGGACAAATGATCTGGAGACAATCTGGAGAGCTTGATGCTAATACTATTATCGGAATTGTTCAGGAACAATTTAATGTCTAAATAACTTCTTTAATTGATGTTATTTAGTGAATAATATCAAACTTATATCCGTTTTCTTTTAAAAAATGCAGTGTTCTAGGCAGGGCAAATCTTAAATTTGGAGAAGCCTTAATACTGTCATGAAAAACAATTACGCTACCTGATTTTACATTTTTTGTTACGTTTTCAAGACATTTTTCTGGCGTAATGCTTTGATCAAAATCGGCACTTAAAACATCCCACATTACTATTTTATATCCTAAACTTCTAAGGATTTTAGATTGCGCTTTTTTGATTTTTCCGTAAGGAGGACGGAATAATAAACGATGAGGGGTTTTCTCTTGCTCGTCTAAAATAGCGGCGCAGTTTTGTACATTTTCAATATATTCATTCGTGTGGCTTTTCCATCCATTAACATGATTCATGGTATGGTTTCCAATTGAATGTCCGTCGGTAATTAACTTGTCAAACAAAGCCAGATTAGCTTTGATGTTTTTTCCGATACAGAAGAAAGTAGCTTTAGCATCAAATTTTTTTAATTCAGATAAAACCCAGTCTGTAATTTCTGGAGTAGGCCCATCATCAAAAGTGAGGTAAATTTTCTTTTCGTTGTTAGGAATATCCCAGCAATATTTAGAAAATACCTTTTTGATAAATGCGTTAGTTTTTACCCAATAGAAGCCCATTTTGAATTAAAATTATAATAGTATAAAATTAAAAAATGCAGCGCTATTTATCAAACAGCGCTGCATTTTTTTAATAAGTAAGATTTACGTATATTATTTATTCTTTTTCACGTCCAAAACGCTCAAAAACATTTACATAAGTGTTAAACGTAGTTTTGTGCTGGTTGTAAAAAGCAGTGTCTTTATTATCATCCATTACGTGTAGCAAGCTTCTGTAACGTTCAATATCAGTAATAATGTCTACTGCTAAAGAAGTTTGGTCAGAAGGAGGCAATGTGCTGTAATAGTTTAGATTCTCTTTATATTTCTGAACTAATTTATTTAAAAGATCTTGCGCCTTAGCTTTTTCGCCAACTTTATAATAGCCGTCTCCAAAAGCTTCAACTAGTGAATAATAACCATATTTGTCCAAAGGCATTTTGGTCATTGCTAAATTGATTACATTTTTAGCTTTGTCAATTTTCCCTTCAGCAATAAGCTGATTCATTAATCTCGAAAGATTGGTACGGTATGTAATACTGTTTCTTCTAGTTTCAGGATCGTGATAGATTTTTTCGCTTTCGCTATTACCCCAATCCCATTTCATTACAATATCGTACATTTTATCTGCATCAATTTGTCCCATATCTAATGGTCCGCCATCTTTAGAAGGAGTGTTTTTAACCGGAACTAATTTATAAACCATTCCGTCCAATTGCAGATAATCTTTTAACCATAAATAATCTTCATCATCAAAAGCACCACCACTAAAATAGATTGGTCTTTTCCAGTTGTTATTTGCTAAGATATCAAGCATCATTAAACGGTTTTTGTATAATGCGCTTCCTTTGATATCAATGTCTAAATAAGGAACAATAGAATCGTAATATTTAGGGTTAACTACTTTATTTTGGATAATAGTGTTTTTGTCAACATTCACTCTAATCTTGTTTGTTGGGTAGAAATGGATAGTTTGTCCGTTTTGTAAACCAACAGTCGATTTAGGGTTTTTGATGAAGTCGATAAAATCTTTAATATTCCAGCGTGTATCAATTTTCTGGATGTAAGCTGTGTAATCCAAATTATCTCCCACATATTGGCTATGTACAAAAGAAATTGGCAACGGATTTGACTCGTAAGACTTCGCTTTCATTTGATCAATGTACCAATCTGTCATAAATAAACTTGTATTTACAATCTTCACATCGGTTCTAAAATGCTCAATTTCCTGCGCGTACCAAAGAGGGAAGGTGTCATTGTCTCCAATGGTAAATAAAATAGCATCTTTATCGCAAGAACTTAAATAAGCTTTTGCCATAGCAACTGCTGTATATCTTCCAGATCTATCATGATCATCCCAGTTTTGAGAAGCCATTAAAACAGGAGCTGCCAATAAACTTCCAGCGATAATTACTGGACCTGCAATTTTTGGAGCCAAGTATTTCTGCAAACTTTCATAAAGTGAATAAACACCAAATCCGATCCAGATGGCAAAGACATAGAAGGAACCTACAAGAGCATAATCTCTTTCACGAGGTTCAAAAGGTCTTTCATTTAAATATATTTTTAGTGCAATTCCTGTAAATAAAAACAAAGCCAGAAGAACATAGAAACTCTTCAAGTCTTTGTTGGCATGGTACATAATACCAATTAATCCTAAAATAAACGGAAGGAAATAATAAACATTACGCCCTTTGTTATTTAATACATCAGAAGGTAAATTGTCTTGAGAACCTAAATGAACAGAATCTAAAGCTTTGATTCCGCTAATCCAGTTTCCGTCAAGATTATCGTATTTACCTTGAACATCGTTTTGGCGTCCAACAAAATTCCACATTAAATATCTCCAGTACATATATCCAAATTGGTATTCAAACATAAAACTGAAGTTGTCTGCTGTAGAAGGTTTTTCGATAAGTAAATACTCGCCGTAGCTTCTTAAGAATTTTACGTAACCTTCGTTGTCAATTTGTTTTTGAGCGTAAGCTTTTCTAAACTCAGAAACTGTTTTTTCAACTTCATTACGCAATTGAGCCGTAGCTTTATTGTATTCATCTTCGCTTAATTGGCTAGCATCGATTCCGTATTTTGCCAAATCTTCATCATAATTGTAATTAGGATTGATTCGGAACTTCGGAGGATTTGTAAAGTTGATATAGTTTTGAATGTGGCCTGTTTCTGTGCTCCACATTCTTGGCAGAATGGCTTTCTGGTTGTCGTCAGAATTTTGTTCTGCATTTTTATAATTGTTGGTAATAATATATTTACCAGTTTTATAATCTCTTTCGTAGTTTGGTTTTTTGTCTAAATAAGGAGTTTTAGCATCAAGTCCAGCAAAAAGTTCCGTGTATTGAGGTCCGTAAAACAAAGGATTTACACCATATTGCTCACGATTGTAATAAGCTAAAACCTCAGTAGCATCTGATGGTTTGTTTTCGTTAATAACAGTATTCGCATTTGCACGAACAGGAAGCATTAACCAAGTTGAGAAACCAATCAGGATGAATAAAACACATAATATAATAGTGTTATAGAATATCAAACCTTTTTGTCTCGTGTATTTTAATCCAAAATAGAAAAACGCAATAAATACTAATGCAACAAAGATAGTCCCTGAATTGAATGGAAGTCCCATGCTATTCACCATGAAGATTTCGGTTTTTCCGAAAAATGCCATAGTCAATGGAAGAAGTAATTTAAAAATAAATAACAAGATTCCGATAACAACTACATTGGCAATAAGGAAGTTTTTTATGGTAACTTTTTCGTAGTGTTTGAAATAATATAAGAATCCAATAGAAGGAATAGTCAAAAGAGCCATGAAGTGAACTCCAAACGAAAGACCAATAACCAAAGAAATAATTAAAAGCCATTTGTTTCCTTTTGGTTTGTCCATGTCTTGCTCCCAACGTAAACCAAGCCAGAAAAGCAATGCGATTAATAAAGATGCCATTGCATAAACTTCGGCTTCTACTGCGTTAAACCAAAAACTATCAGAAAACGTATAAGCCAAAGCTCCAACAAAAGAGCTTCCTAAAATAACAATCGAATTATTTTGGTCAATTTCTGTAAAACGAGCCACAATCTTTTTCAAAATCATAGAAGATGACCAGAACATAAATAATATGGTAAATGCGCTAGAGAAAACAGACATCATGTTGACCATTAGAGCTACATGTTGAGCATCTATTGCAAACATTGCAAAAAATGCACCCATCATCTGGAAAAGTGGAGCTCCCGGTGGGTGACCTACTTCAAGTTTAGCTGCGGTAGCAATATATTCTCCGCAATCCCAAAAGCTCATTGTAGGTTCTACTGTTAATGTATAAGTTATTAAAGCGATTGCAAATGCAAACCAACCAATAATTGTATTCCATTTATTGAAATTGAATTGTGCCATATTTAGGTGTTAAAAATTTGAATGTTTTTCTATCCTACAAAGAAAATGTTTTTTTACTTAAAGAAACGAGCATTAACAAAAAATTCTACAAAAGCTTAAGTGAAAAGTAATGTATTGGCTATGAGGTGGTTTTGGTGTTGGCGCAGGTTTTAATGTAAAAAAAATCAAAAAAAATGATTTTTTTTTATCAAAAAGTTTGCACAAACTAAATAAAGACTTAAATTTGCACTCGCTAATAGCACTGCTGGTCTATGGTGTAATGGTAACACTACGGTTTTTGGTGCCGTCTTTCTAGGTTCGAGTCCTAGTAGACCAACAGAAAAGCCTCTCAGAAATGAGAGGCTTTTTTTTATTTAAAAAAGTTTTGTTTAAAATTTGCATAAATTAAATAAAGTTTTAATTTTGCACCCGCTTAACCGCACTGCTGGTCTATGGTGTAATGGTAACACTACGGTTTTTGGTGCCGTCTTTCTAGGTTCGAGTCCTAGTAGACCAACAGAAAAGCCTCTCAGAAATGAGAGGCTTTTTTTATGCTGTAAATTTTAGATCGGTGTTTGCTTTGCTTGAATATTGATTTTTAATTACTTCGATGTTTTTATTTGTGATTTAAAGAAGAAGGAACTATTCCGAATTTCTTTTTAAATGAAAATGAAAAATGCGAAAGATCTTCAAAGCCAACACCAATGTATACTTCAGATGGCGGATTTCCTTGGCTGATTAAATAATAAGCTTCTTGAAGTCTTTTGTTCAATAGCCATTTTCCTGGTGTTTGCTCAAATACTTTTTGAAAATCTCTTTTAAATGTAGCTAAGCTTCTTCCGGTTAGATAAGCAAATCGTTGCATTTGAACATTAAAGTGGAAGTTTTTATTCATAAATGCTTCCAGGTCAATTTTTCCGGGCTCATTAAAATCGAATAAAATATCTTTTAATTCTGGATTTACTTTTAATAAAAGATGAATAGCTTCCTTTATTTTTAAGTTGAATAAAGTTTCGTTGTTCTCTTCTTCGACTTCAAGATAAGACAACAGTGATTCCATGAACGATTTATAGAGTGGGTTAGGAGCTAATGAGAACATAGCTTCTGTATCGGCTTTTTTGTCAGATTTTAAATTGTATTCTTTGCTGACTTCTCTTAAAATTTCCTGATCAAGAAAAAGGGAAATAGTTTTGAATTCTCCTCCTTCTGGCGGAATTTTAGTAAATTTTGCTAAATGATTTCTTCTGCTAAAGCGGAAATCTCCTGGTTTAGAATGAAAGGTGTTTTTGCTGTCTGAAGCAATCATTTCGCCAGAAATCTGATAGCTGAAAACGTGTTCGGGAATAAAATGCTCTCCCTCGCGACTGCGTGAGTAATAGCACGAGTAAAGAATTTTAGGCTTTGTGTTTAGTTTAATGCTCATGATTGTAAAAATACTAAAAGATCTGGAAATCTTTGGCTAGAAGATTTCCAGATTAGTCAAGATTATTTTTGTTGAATTAGTGCTCTTGGTTCCAAATAAGCTTCTAGACCAAGTATTCCAAATTCGCGCCCAATTCCAGATTGTTTAAATCCGCCGAAAGGAGCCATTGGGTCATGGCTGATTCCGTTTATTTGAACACGGCCGGCATTAATTTGCGAAGCGACATTATGGGCTCTTTTTGAATCTGACGAACTTACATAAGCTTGTAATCCGTAAGTGGTGTCGTTGGCGATTTCAATAGCTTCTTCTTCTGTTTTATAGGTAATGACAGATAAAACGGGTCCGAATATTTCTTCTCTTGCAATTCGCATCTGATTATTTACTTTAATAAAGACTGTTGGTTTAACAAAATTTCCATTTTCTAATCCCTGTGGTTTTCCAAGTCCGCCAGTCAATATTTCTGCTCCTTCATTAATTCCTGTTTGAATATAATCTTGAACACGATTGAATTGTTTTGTGCTAACCATTGGTCCGACTGCGGTATTTGGATTTTTAGGATCGCCAACTATAAGGTGTGAAATGGTTTCTTTAATTAAAAGTTTTGTTTCTTCTAGTTTGTTTTCTGGAATCAGTAATCTCGTTCCTGCAATACAAGCTTGTCCGCTATTCATAAAAGCGGCGCCAATGGCAAGCGGAATGGCTTTCGAGAAATCGGCATCGTCTAGAATGATGTTTGGGGATTTTCCGCCAAGCTCGAGAGTGACTCTTTTCATGGTATTGACAGCTTCTTTTGCGATTATTTTCCCAACGTTTGTAGAGCCTGTAAATGATATTTTGGCAATATTTGGATTTCTGCTTATTTCAGCGCCAACAACTTCTCCTAGTCCATTTACAATATTGAAAACACCTTTTGGAAGATTTGCTTCGTGAATGCATTCGGTGATTAGTTGTGTTTGCTGCGCACTCATCTCGCTTGGTTTAATTACGGTTGTACATCCCGCTGCAATTGCGGTAGAAAGTTTGCTGCAAATAAATCCGTTGCTTGAGTTCCATGGAATTATAATTCCCACAACGCCAATTGGAGCCATTTGAACCTCAGATTCTCCCATTGTTTTGATAAAATTGTATGAATTAAGAAGGTTAATTGCAGAATCAAAACCTTTTAACATGTATTCATAGCTTACGCTTGCAAATTGAAATGTTCCTCCGTATTCTTCTATCATTACATTTATAAAATCATCTTTTCTTTTTTCAATAGAAGATTTAATGTTTTTGAGATATTGGATTCTTTCGGAGGTTGTTGTTTTTGAAAAAGTTTTGAAAGCATTTTGAGCAGCTTCAATTGCTTTTTTGGTATCTTCTGTGTTTCCTAAAAGTACTTTTCCTAGATTTTTGTTTGTTGTAGGGCTAATAAGGTCAAAATATTCTGTTCCTTGTGGGGTGATAAATTCTCCGTTAATGTAAATTTTGTCTATTGTTTTCATTTTGTTGCTTTTTAATGAATTTTTATTTGACAAAATTCTGCATTGAATGGGTTTGCCGTTTTGTTGAAAAGCTCATTTAAACTTTGTTGAAAAGCTCGTTTTTTTACAGAAAAAAAGCTTCTCGTCGGAGAAGCTTTTAAAAGGGAAAGATATTTATGTTAGATTTTTAATGTTATAACAGGTTTTACGGCGTGATTAACTAAGCCTTCGCTTATGCTTCCGTTGAAGAAATGTGCAAAACCTGTTCTTCCATGCGTGCACATTCCAATTACATCAGCATCTATTCTGTTAGAGAAATTAATAATTCCTTTTTCGATATTGGTGTCGTTGTAAATTTGGGTTGTATAATTGGTAATATCGAATTCTGTTACAAAATCGCTCATTGCTTTTTCGCTAACATGGGTTGGTTTAAAGCTGTTAGGTGTACAAATGGTGACTAAGTGTAATTTTGAATCAAATAGTTTCGTGAAATTTAAAAGTTTTTCAAATGGTTTTTTTGCTTCTTCAGAAAAATCAGAAGCGAAAACAATGTTTTGGGCATTAAAATTTGGAATGTTTTTCTTGATGACCAAAACAGGGATTTCTGAATTTCTAACTACTTTTTCTGTATTAGAACCTATTAATAATTCTTCAACGCCAGAAGATCCATGAGATCCCATGATTATTAAGTCGACATCATAATCTTTGCTTATCTGTGTTATTCCATGTATAGGTTTGTCCATTTTTACAATTTCAGTCACCGGTATTCCTTCGAGATATTCTTTTGAAGCGACTTCATCTAGTGTTTCGTTTGCTTTCTTCATAAAAAGCATCGTTTCAGGAATGCTTGTTCCGCCTACTATTGCATCATTTGATTGCTGGGGCAATTCAAGCATATGGAGTAGAATGATTTCAGAATTGTTCTTTTTTGCGATTTGGGAGGCAACTCTTAAAGCGTCTTCTGCGTGTTCGGAGAAGTCGGTAGGTACTAAAATTCGTTTCATGATTTGAGGGTTAAATATGAATAATTCTGTGTTTTTAATGCTATTATAAAGATACGGAATTATTTTAGAGCAATCAATTTATTTGATTTATAAAAAAAACACTATATTTGCACTGTTATTTATTAAAATCTAAATAATGAGGGGACTAAGTGTCCCCTCTTTTTATAAAATTATGACATTTAAAGAAAAAGTAAACGGATTAATTACAGAAGCTCTTCTGGAAAAACCATCAGTCTTTTTGGTTGATTTGGCAGTTTCGGATTCTTTTAAAATTAGTGTTGGTTTAGACGGTGATAATGGAGTGGCGTTGCAAGACTGTATCGACATTAGTCGTGCAATCGAGAATAATCTAGATCGTGAAGAGCAAGATTTTTCTCTTGAAGTAGCATCAGTTGGAGTAGGAACGCCATTAAAAATGGTAAGACAATACAAGAAAAATGTTGGTAGAACGTTGATTGTTACCACAAATACGGAAAAAATAGAGGCAGAATTAGTAGAAGCTAATGATGTTTTTATAATTTTGTCTTGGAAAGCAAGAGAACCGAAAAAAGTAGGAAAAGGAAAAGAAACAGTTCAAAAAGAGCAACAAATACCTTATACAGAAATTAAAGAGGCAGTTGTTACGGTAACATTTTAATTTTAATTAAAAAATTCGCATGGAAAATTTAGCATTAATCGATTCATTCTCAGAGTTTAAAGATAATAAACTTATTGATCGTGTAACGCTTATGGCAATTTTAGAGGACGTATTTAGAAATGCATTAAAGAAAAAATACGGGTCAGATGAAAATTTTGATATCATTATAAATCCTGATAAAGGGGATATGGAAATTTGGAGAAGAAGAGTAATTGTTGCTGATGAGGATCTTGATTTTGAAAATGAAGAAATTACATTGACTGAAGCAAGAAAAATTGAAGCGGATTTTGAAATTGGTGAAGAAGTTTCTGAAGAAGTAAAATTGATTGATTTAGGAAGAAGAGCTATCTTAGCGCTTCGTCAGAATTTAATATCTAAAATTCACGAACACGATAATACAAATCTTTATAAGCAATTTAAAGATATTATCGGTGATATTTATACAGCCGAAGTACATCACGTACGTCCAAGAGTAGTGATCTTAGTGGATGACGAAGGAAATGAAATTGTACTTCCAAAAGAAAAACAAATTCCGTCAGATTTCTTCCGTAAAGGAGATAATGTGCGTGGAATTATTGAAAGCGTTGAATTAAAAGGAAACAAACCTCAGATTATTATGTCTAGAACTTCAGAGAAGTTTTTAGAAAAATTATTTGAACAAGAAATTCCAGAAGTTTTCGACGGATTAATTACAGTTAAAAATGTAGTTCGTATTCCTGGTGAAAAAGCAAAAGTAGCTGTTGATTCTTATGATGATAGAATTGATCCAGTTGGGGCTTGTGTGGGAATGAAAGGTTCTCGTATTCACGGAATTGTTCGCGAATTAGGAAATGAAAATATTGATGTAATCAATTATACAAACAATATTCAATTATTTATTACAAGAGCTTTAAGCCCTGCTAAAGTTTCTTCTATCAAAATTGATGAAGATAACAAAAGAGCTGAAGTGTTCTTGAAACTAGAAGAGGTTTCTAAAGCAATTGGTAGAGGTGGTCACAATATCAAATTAGCAGGTCAATTGACAGGTTATGAGCTAGATGTTATTCGTGAAGGAGACGTTGCCGGTACTGTTGCAGATGAAGACGATGTTGAATTAACAGAGTTTTCAGATGAGATCGAAGAGTGGGTAATTGAAGAGTTTGCAAAGATCGGTTTGGATACAGCAAAAAGTATCTTGAAACACGACGTAGAAGATTTAGTAAGAAGAACAGACTTAGAAGAGGAAACGATTCTAGATGTTATGAAGATACTAAAAGAAGAGTTTGATAATTAAGCAATGGCTTAGATCTGCTCTAACAACACAACGAAAAAGGTAATAATAAAAAGGTTATATGTCTGAAGAGAGAGTAATAAGAATAAACAAGGTTTTAAGGGAATTAAATATTTCGTTAGAAAGAGCTGTAGATTATCTAAAAGATAAAGGAATTGCTATTGATGCAAATCCAAATGCAAAAATTTCTGATAGCGAATTTAATATCCTTCAAAGCCAATTTGCGGGCGATAAGGGGAACAAGGAGGCTTCTAAAGAGGTTGGAGAAGAAAAAAGAAAAGAAAAAGAAGCATTACGTGTAGAGCGTGAGAAAGAAATTGAAGACAAACGCAGACAAGAAGAAGAGCGTCAAAAACAGCAAGAAATAATTAAAGCGAGAGCAATTGTTTCGGGACCTGTACAAGTGGGTAAAATTGACTTGAATCCAAAAAAACCTGCGATTACTCCTTCTGAGGAAACGGTTAAGGCTGAAGAGCCAAAAGCTGTTGTTGCACCTGTGCAACCAGAAAAACCTGTTCAAAATGAAACAGTAAAATCTGAACCAGTTGTTTCAACTCCTGTTTCTGAAACAAAAAAAGAAGAACCTATTATTACTGAGAAAAAAGAAGTTAAGGCAGAATCTAAAGTTGCTCAGGAGCCAATCGTGTCTACTGATCCAACAACTTCAGAGGAAACTATTACTACTCAATACCAAAAACTTACAGGAACAACTCTTACAGGTCAGACAATTGATTTATCTCAATTTAATAAGCCTAAGAAGAAGAAAGAAGATCCTAAAGCGGCTCAGAATAAACCTGGAGCTCCTGGTGTTGGTAATAATAACAACGCAAATAATAAAAATAAGCGTAAAAGAATTGGTCCAAAACCGGGTACGCCTGGTGCGCCAAAGCCTGCTACAGGTAATGCAGGTGGAACGCCAAATCCGAATAATAAACCAGCTCAAAATAGTGGAGGAGGATTTAATGCTAACAGAAGTCAGAGACCAGGTTTTGTAAAAGGAAATCGTCCTGCAATTGTAGCAAAAGTTGAGCCTACTGAAGAAGAAGTAAAAAACCAAATTAGAGAAACTCTTGAAAAACTTCAAGGTAAAGGAGGAAAATCTAAAGCGGCAAAATATAGAAGAGATAAAAGAGAAACGCACCGTCA
The DNA here is from genome assembly GCF_023656565.1 of Flavobacterium tyrosinilyticum. Classification (GTDB taxonomy): domain Bacteria; phylum Bacteroidota; class Bacteroidia; order Flavobacteriales; family Flavobacteriaceae; genus Flavobacterium; species Flavobacterium tyrosinilyticum. The sequence goes on along the minus strand of NZ_JAMOKG010000001.1, from coordinate 452,271 downwards.
GAAATCTGATGATGAGCAAAGAGCTCTTGACGAAGGAAGTAAAACGATTAAAGTTACAGAGTTCGTTACTGTAGGTGAAATTGCTATCATGATGGATGTGCCGATTACTAAAGTAATTGGAACTTGTATGTCTCTTGGTATCATGGTAACCATGAACCAGCGTCTAGATGCTGAAACATTAACTATTGTAGCAGATGAATTTGGTTATGATGTTGAGTTTATTACGGTAGATATTGAAGAAGCAATCGAGGTTGTAGAAGATAGAGAAGAAGATTTAGTAACACGAGCGCCAATTGTGACAGTAATGGGTCACGTTGACCACGGTAAAACATCTTTACTGGATTATATCCGTAAAGAGAATGTTATCGCTGGTGAGTCTGGAGGTATTACACAGCACATTGGGGCATATGGAGTTACTTTGGATAATGGACAAAAAATTGCATTCTTAGATACTCCAGGTCACGAGGCGTTTACCGCGATGCGTGCGCGTGGAGCTCAGGTTACCGATATTGCTATTATCGTAGTGGCGGCGGATGATGATATCATGCCACAAACAAAAGAGGCAATTTCTCACGCGCAGGCTGCGGGAGTGCCAATTATATTTGCAATCAATAAAATTGATAAACCAAATGCTAATGTTGAAAAAATTAAAGAGCGTTTGGCTGGTATGAATTTACTTGTTGAAGATTGGGGTGGAAAAATTCAGTCACATGATATTTCTGCAAAAGTCGGAACAGGTGTTAAAGAATTATTAGAAAAAGTTTTATTGGAAGCTGAGATTTTAGATCTAAAAGCAAATCCAAATAAAGCAGCTCAAGGAACTGTTGTTGAGGCTTTCTTGGATAAAGGAAAAGGATATGTGTCTACGATTTTAGTACAACAAGGTACTTTGAAAATTGGAGATTATATGCTTGCTGGTAAACACCATGGTAAAGTTAAAGCAATGCATGATGAAAGAGGGCATACTATTTTAAGTGCAGGTCCTTCGACTCCAGTATCTGTTTTAGGTTTAGATGGAGCTCCAACGGCGGGTGATAAGTTTAATGTATTTGAAGATGAAAAAGAAGCAAAACAAATTGCATCTAAACGTTCTCAATTAATGCGTGAACAATCTGTTCGTACTCAAAGACATATTACACTTGACGAAATTGGACGTCGTATTGCTCTTGGTCAGTTTAAAGAATTGAACGTGATTCTTAAAGGAGACGTGGATGGTTCTGTTGAGGCATTATCAGATTCGTTCTCTAAACTTTCTACAGAAGAAGTTCAGATCAATATTATCCATAAAGGTGTTGGTGCAATTACAGAAACCGATGTTAACTTGGCTTCTGCATCAGATGCAATCATTATCGGATTTAACGTTCGTCCTGCTGGAAATGCGAGACAGCTTGCTGATAAGGAAGAAATCGATATCCGTTACTATTCTATTATCTATGCTGCTATCGATGACTTGAAAGATGCGATGGAAGGAATGCTTGCTCCAGAGATGAAAGAAGAAATTTTAGGAAATGCTGAAATTCGTGAGATTTTCAAAATTTCTAAAGTTGGTTCGATCGCTGGATGTATGGTGACAGATGGTAAAATCTTAAGAACTTCTAAAATTAGAGTTATTAGAGATGGAGTTGTGGTTCATACAGGTGAGTTAGTTGCCTTGAAACGTTTCAAAGACGATGTGAAAGAAGTAACTAAAGGTTACGATTGTGGTATCCAGATAAAAGGATTTAATGATATCGAAATTAATGATGTTATCGAAGCTTACCATGAAGTAGCAATCAAAAAGAAATTGAAATAATATTCAATTATATAATTAAAAGTCCCAATGCGAATTGGGACTTTTTTTATTTGTGAAATTTTGAGCCGAAATTGATTCGTAATAATTTGAGATAAATGTGTATTTTAGTTTATTCAAGTTTTGATGTATTGAATTAAAAATAATGAAATATGAAAAAAGTATTTTACTCGATCATTTTGTTTGTGTGTTTTTTTACTTCGTCTTTTGCTCAAGAAGCTGTAGAAAAACCAGCTCCGCCAGCAGGTAATGCTTCCGTTGGAGATTATTATGGTGAAAATGTTTCAGATGCTTTGATGAGTAAAGCAATTTCTGTAGGGGAATTACAGAAAGATTTAAAAGCTACAAGTAAAATAGAAAGCGTTGCGGTTAGGGGAGAAGTGACAAATGTTTGTCCGAAAAGAGGTTGTTGGATAAGTGTTAAAACGAATGACGGGGCATCTTTCTTCGTTAAAATGAAAGATTATGCTTTTTTTGTACCAACGGCAGTAAAAGGTAAGAATGTTGTTTTAGAAGGAAGTGTAGAGAGAAAAGTAACATCAGTTGAAGAGTTGAAGCATTATGCAAAAGATGCTAAAAAAACAAAGGCAGAAATAGATGCTATTAACGCGCCTAAAGAGGAAATTCGTTTCTTGGCTAGTGGAATAAAAGTGGTAAATTAAAAAATAAAAACGCGACGGTTTCTAATGAGTGAAATGGTTTTATTTTTTAGAGGATAAGTGTTTAAGATATGTTAATGAAACAAAAAAAGGCGAGATTTTTATCTCGCCTTTTTTTGTTTTTTTTGAATGGATTATTTTCCGGGTTTAAGTAAGAAAACGCTTTTGTATCTTTTTTTGATTTCTGCCAGGTTTCTTTCTGCTTCTATTCTGGTTTTAAAATTTCCAACAATTACTTTGTAGTTTGGAGTGCTGAAAATAATGGTTCCGTCGATATTCGAATTTTCTCTTTTAAAATCCGATAACGTTTTTTTTGCCTCGTCGCTTTTACCGCTAAAGATTTGAATTCTATAAGTATCGTTTGTATTTATTGACGTGTTAATTTTGCGCTTTTCGTTAAGTAGCTGCTCAAATTTAGGGTCTTGGTTCAGTGTTAAATTTTGATCTTGAGCATTAATATTGTGTGCGAAAGCAATCGTTGTAATTGTTAAGAAAAGGTTTTTTGAAGGACTTAAAATTCTCATAATGTGATGGTTTTTATGCAAAAATACTATTTAAAGTTTGAGTGTGAAATTTTAATATTATTTAGAATTGATATAAATTGATAATTAAGACTATTTTAAGGTTTTGAGAATAGTTCATAAGTCGTATTTTTGTGCAAGTTTTAAAAGAGGGTATAGGTTTTTACTGGATTTAGTACAGAAAAAATCATACCAAAAATTAGTAGACAATTATTTATACTATATGAAAAAGGTGGGTAACCATAATTCGATCTCAAGAAAATTGCTGTTTGGCTTATCGCTAACGTTAATTTTCTCCCTAACTTCATTTGCTCAAGATGCTGCTGCTCCGGCGGCGCCTGAGGCTGCTGCGGCTGCTCCAGCTGCAGGAGGCGGTGATCCAGTAAAAGGGAAAGAACTTTTTAATGCAAATTGCGCTGCATGTCACAAATTAGATGCTAAATCAACAGGTCCGGCTTTACGAGGAGTTGCTGATAGACATGATAAAGCTTGGCTTTATAAGTGGGTGCATAACAGTTCTGACATGATTAAGTCAGGTGATCCTGTTGCTGTTAAACTTTTCGAGGAAAATAATAAAGCAGTAATGACTTCTTTTCCTCAATTATCTGAAGGTGATATTGATAATATTATAGCTTATACTTCTGAGCCGAAAGCTGAACCAGCTGCAGCTCCAGGAGGTGCAGCAACTCCTCCTGGGACAAGTGTTCAGGATGGTGCTATTTCAAATAACATTATTTTAGGAGCTCTTGCTCTTGTAATGGCTATTTTAGTTGTGATGTTGTTTATGGTAAACAAGGTTTTAACTAAAGTTGCAAACAAAAATGGAATTGAAGTTGCTCCAAAAGAAGCTAGAACTCCAATTTGGAAAGCTTTCGTTAAAAACCAATTCTTGGTTTTAGTAACTTCTATCTTTTTGCTTTTGGCAAGTGGTTATTTTGTTTATGGATACTTAATGCAAGTAGGTGTAGATCAGAATTATGAGCCAATTCAGCCAATTCACTACTCTCACAAGATTCACGCTGGTGATAACGAAATCAATTGTAAATATTGCCACTCTGCTGCTCGTGTAAGTAAAACTGCTGGTATACCTTCATTAAATGTTTGTATGAACTGTCATAAAAATATTTCTGAGGTTGCTGAAACAACTGCGACTCCTGAGTACAGTAAAGCATTCTACGATGCTCAAATCCAAAAATTATATGATGCTGTTGGATGGGATAAGACTAAACAAGCTTATACTGGAAAAACACAGCCTGTAAAATGGGTTCGTATTCATAACTTGCCTGACTTTGTTTACTTCAACCACTCTCAACACGTTTCTGTTGCAGGTATTGAATGTCAAACTTGTCACGGACCAGTACAAGAATTTGAAATCATGAAGCAGTACTCTAAATTAACAATGGGATGGTGTGTTGATTGCCATAGAAAAACTGATGTTAAGATGGAAGGCAATGCTTACTATGACAAAATTCATGCTGAACTTTCTAAAAAATACGGTGTAGAGAAATTAACTGCAGCGCAAATGGGAGGTTTAGAGTGTGGTAAATGCCACTATTAATCGATTTATTAAGATTTTAATATATATATACAATGTCATCAAACAAAAAATACTGGAAAAGTGTTGAAGAGCTAGAAAATAGCTCTATTGTTGAGGCGCTTAGAAATAACGAATTTGTTGAAGAGATTCCTACTGATGAGTTTTTGGGTAACGCTGAGGCTTTATCTACATCTGGAACTTCACGTCGTGACTTTTTAAAGTACGTAGGGTTTAGTACAGCGGCTGTAACATTAGCTGCTTGCGAAGGTCCTGTTCACAAGTCTATCCCTTATGTATTACAACCAGAACAAATCATTCCTGGTGTTGCAGATTATTATGCAACTACAGTTTTTGACGGATTTGATTTTGCTAATCTTTTGGTGAAAACTCGTGAGGGTCGTCCAATTAAAATTGAAAACAATACAATTGCAGGAGCTAAATTTTCTGCGAATGCTAGAATTCATGCATCTATCTTAGGATTGTATGATAGTGCTCGTTTGAAAGAGCCAAAAGTAGATGGTAAAAATTCTTCTTGGTCAGCTGTTGATTTAAAAATTAAATCAAGTTTGGCAGATGCAAAAGCAAAAGGTGGTCAAGTGGTATTGTTAACGAATACTTTAGCTAGTCCATCTACAGAAAAATTAATTGCTGAGTTTATTGCAAAAAATCCAAACGCTAAGCACGTTGTGTATGATGCGGTTTCTTCATCTGAGGCTTTAGATGCTTTTGAATCTGCTTATGGTCAAAGAGCTTTAGTTGATTATGATTTTTCAAAAGCTTCTTTAATCGTTTCTGTTGGTGCTGATTTCTTAGGAGACTGGCAAGGTGGAGGATATGATACAGGATATGCACAAGGACGTATTCCTCAAAACGGAAAAATGTCTCGTCATTTTCAGTTTGAATCAAACATGACATTATCTGGAGCTGCTGCTGATAAGCGTGTTCCAATGACTGTAGCTGCTCAAAAGCAAGCTTTAGTTCAAATTTATAATATTGTTGTAGGTGCTTCTATTCCTGTGGCTTTAGAAGGAAACTTTAAAACTGAAGTAGTAAAAGCTGCACAACAGCTTAAAGCTGCTGGTTCAAAAGGAGTTTTAGTATCTGGAATTGAAGATAAAAATGCTCAATTATTAGTTTTAGCTATCAATCAAGTATTGGCTAGTGAAGCTTTTAATACTGCTGGAGCTAGACAAATTAGAAAAGGTTCTAATGTTGCAGTTGCACAGTTGATTAAAGATTTGAATGCTGGAAGTGTTCATACTTTAATTATGAGTGGAGTTAATCCTGTTTACACTTTAGCTGATTCAGCTTCTTTTGTATCTGGATTGAAAAAAGTTAAAACGTCTGTTGCTTTTTCATTAAAAGAAGACGAAACTGCATCAATTGTTTCAATTGCTGCGCCAGCTCCTCACTACTTAGAATCTTGGGGAGATCTTGAACTTACAAGCGGAACATATAGCTTAACTCAGCCTACAATTCGCCCAATCTTTAATACAAAACAATTTCAAGATGTTTTATTGTCAGTAAATGGTACTACTGGTACTTTTTATGACTACTTAAAAACAAATTCTGGAGCTTACACTGCAGGAGCTTCTTGGAATAAAGTATTGCATGATGGTGTAGCTGTTCTTGGAACTTCAGCTTTGTCTGGAGGTGCTATTGATGCTGCTACTGCTGCAAATGCTGTTGCAAGATCTAAATCTGCTGGTGATTTTGAATTAGTATTATACACTAAAACAGGATTAGGAGATGGACAACACGCTAATAACCCATGGTTACAAGAGTTTCCAGATCCAATTACAAGAGTTTCTTGGGATAACTATGTTACAGTTTCTAATGCAGATGCTAAAAAACTTGGTTTATCAAATGAAATTGTTGCAAACGGAGGTTTAAATGGTAGTTATGCTACTATTACTGTTGATGGCGTTAAATTGGAAAATGTTCCAGTTATCGTTCAGCCAGGTCAAGCAGTTGGTACTTTAGGTCTAGCTCTTGGATACGGACGTAAAGCTGCTCTAAAAGAAGAAATGCAAGTAGGTTTAAATGCTTACGCTTTATATAAAGGTTTCAATAATGTTCAATCAGTATCTATTGCTAAAGCTGGTGGTGTACATGAGTTTGCTTGTGTTCAAGGTCAGAAAACTTTAATGGGTAGAGGAGATATTATTAAAGAAACTACTTTAGAAATATTTAATACTAAAGATGCTGAACATTGGAATGAAAAACCAATGGTATCTTTAGATCACCAAGAAGTTGAGGCTACTACTGTAGATCTTTGGGAATCATTCGATCGTACAACTGGGCACCACTTCAACCTTTCAATTGACTTAAATGCTTGTACTGGATGTGGAGCTTGTGTTATCGCTTGTCACGCAGAAAACAACGTTCCAGTTGTAGGTAAAGCAGAGGTAAGAAGAAGCCGTGATATGCACTGGTTACGTATCGATAGATATTATTCTTCTGAAAGCACTTTTGAAGGTGATAATGAAAGAAAAGAAGGAATTGCTGGTTTGTCTAGTTCATTATCTACATTTAATGAAATGGAAAAAGCAGGAGATAATCCTCAAGTTGCATTCCAGCCTGTAATGTGTCAACACTGTAACCACGCACCTTGTGAAACAGTTTGTCCAGTTGCTGCAACTTCTCACGGTCGTGAAGGTCAAAACCATATGGCTTACAACAGATGTGTTGGTACTCGTTACTGTGCTAACAACTGTCCATATAAAGTACGTCGTTTTAACTGGTTCTTATACAACAAAAACAGCGAGTTCGATTATCATATGAACGATGATTTAGGCCGTATGGTATTAAATCCTGACGTTAACGTACGTTCTCGTGGTGTTATGGAGAAATGTTCTATGTGTATCCAAATGACACAAGCTACTAAATTAAAAGCTAAAAACGAAGGCCGTCCAGTTAGAGATGGTGAATTCCAAACAGCTTGTTCTAGTGCTTGTTCTTCAGGAGCGATGATATTTGGTGATGTAAATGATAAAGAAAGTAAAGTTGCTAAATTAGCTGCTGACGAAAGATCATACCACTTATTAGAGCATGTAGGTACAAAACCTAATGTGGTTTACCATGTTAAAGTTAGAAATACTTAGTAAAATTATTAATTAAGAAACAATATAAAGGATTATGTCGTCTCACTACGAAGCACCCATTAGAAAACCTTTAGTTATTGGTGATAAATCTTATCACGATGTAACTGTAGATGTAGCTGCACCTGTTGAGGGGCCTGCAAACAAGCAATGGTGGATTGTATTTTCAATCGCATTAATAGCCTTCCTTTGGGGGTTAGGTTGTATAATTTACACCGTATCTACCGGTATCGGAACATGGGGATTAAATAAAACAGTTGGCTGGGCTTGGGATATTACTAACTTCGTTTGGTGGGTTGGTATTGGTCACGCTGGAACATTAATTTCTGCGGTATTATTACTTTTCCGTCAACGTTGGAGAATGGCCATCAACCGTTCTGCTGAAGCTATGACTATTTTCTCTGTAGTTCAAGCAGGTTTATTTCCAATTATTCACATGGGACGTCCATGGTTAGCATACTGGGTATTACCTATTCCAAACCAATTTGGATCTTTATGGGTAAACTTTAACTCACCTTTACTTTGGGACGTATTCGCGATTTCAACGTATCTTTCAGTATCATTAGTTTTCTGGTGGACTGGTTTGTTACCTGACTTTGCAATGCTTCGTGATAGAGCTATTACTCCTTTTAACAAAAGAGTTTATTCTATCTTAAGTTTTGGATGGAGCGGTAGAGCTAAAGACTGGCAGCGTTTTGAAGAAGTATCTTTAGTATTAGCTGGTTTAGCTACTCCACTTGTACTTTCTGTACACACGATTGTATCTATGGACTTTGCTACTTCTGTAATCCCTGGATGGCATACAACAATTTTCCCTCCATATTTCGTTGCTGGAGCGGTTTTCTCTGGATTCGCGATGGTAAATACATTGTTGATCGTTATGAGAAAAGTATCTAATCTTGAAGCTTACATCACATTACAACATATCGAGTTAATGAACATCATTATCATGATTACTGGATCTATTGTAGGTGTAGCTTACATCACTGAGTTATTCGTAGCTTGGTATTCAGGTGTAGAATATGAGCAATATGCATTCTTAAACAGAGCTACTGGACCTTACTGGTGGGCATATTGGTCAATGATGACATGTAACGTGTTCTCTCCTCAGTTTATGTGGTTCAAAAAATTAAGAACTAGTATCATGTTCTCATTCATCATTTCGATTGTAGTAAACATCGGTATGTGGTTTGAAAGATTCGTAATTATTGTTACTTCTTTACATAGAGATTACCTTCCATCTTCTTGGACAATGTTCTCACCAACATTTGTTGATATTGGAATTTTCATTGGAACAATTGGTTTCTTCTTTGTATTGTTTTTGTTATACTCTAGAACATTCCCTGTAATTGCTCAGGCAGAGGTTAAAACAATTTTGAAAGGAACAGGAGATAATTATATTAGAGAAAGAGCAAACAGTAAAGATTCACATCATGAGTAATAAAGTTATATACGCCATTTATAATGACGATGACGTTTTGATGAATGCAGTAAAGAAAACTAGAGCTGCTCATCATCATATTGAAGAGGTTTTTACTCCATTCCCGGTTCACGGATTGGATAAAGCCATGGGATTAGCACCAACAAGATTAGCAATATGTGCTTTTTTATATGGATGTGTTGGTATTTCTGTTGCAACAACTATGATGGGTTACATCATGATTCATGACTGGCCACAGGATATTGGAGGTAAACCAAGTTTTAGTTTTATCCAAAATATGCCATCTTTTGTGCCAATTATGTTTGAGATGACTGTATTCTTTGCAGCTCACTTAATGGTTATTACTTTTTACATGAGAAGTAGATTATGGCCTTTTAAAGAAGCTGAAAACCCAGATGTAAGAACAACTGATGACCACTTTTTAATGGAGGTTGCTGTAAATGATAACGAAGCTGAATTAGTTTCTTTCTTTGAAGGAACTGGAGCTGTTGAAGTTAAAGTAATAGAAAAGAATTAATTGTAGCTATGAAAAGGATATATAAAATAACACTTTTAGTTGGTATAACTATTTTAGTTTCATCTTGCCACAATAATTCGGCACCGAACTATCAGTATTTCCCTAATATGTATGAATCTGTTGCTTACGAGCCATATTCAGAAGCAAAAATATTTAAGGGAGGAAAAGAAGGACAGCTTCCTGTTGAAGGAACTATCAATAGAGGTTTTGAACCTTATGAATATGAAAACTCAACTGCTGGTTATGAATTAGCAAAAGCTAATTTAAAATCACCTTTGACAGAAGAAGAGAAAAACTCTGGAAAAGGTAAAGAGCTTTTTGATATTTATTGTATCAGCTGCCATGGTGCAACTGGTAACGGTAAAGGTAAATTGGTTGAAAGAGAGAAATTTCTTGGAGTACCTAGCTATAAAGACAGAGAGATCACTGAAGGAAGTATCTTTCATGTTGAGACTTATGGTTTAAATGCAATGGGTTCACATGCAAATCAATTAAGTGCTCACGAACGTTGGTTAGTTGCTGACTATGTTCTGAAACTAAAAAGCCAATTATAATTGTTGAACAAACTGATCGTAATAGATATGTATACATTTTCAAGTAAATTAAAAACTTTTTCTATCATCTTAATGGCCGTTGGTCTATTAGGAATTGGGTATGGTTTTTTAAGTGCACCAAAAGATATTCAAGAAGTTGAAAAAATACTTGCTGCAGATGAACATGGTTCTCATGGCGCTGCGCATGAAGAAAAAGCGGAGGCATCTCACAAAGAAGCAGGTCATCATGAGGCTGCTGAAGTTGCACATGACTCTCATAAAGGAGCTGAGCATGCAGAAGTTTCTGGTGCAAATGAGCACGAAAAACATTTAGAGCACGTATTGCACCAATTGCAAAATAAGCCTTGGTCTGCTGTATATGTAGCTTGTATTTTCTTTTTACTTCTTTCAATGGGAGTTTTAGCTTTCTATGCAATTCAACAAGTTGCTCAAGCAGGTTGGTCTCCAGTTTTGTTTAGAGTTATGCAAGGTATAACAGCTTATTTGCCAGCTGGTTCTATAATCTTCTTTATACTTTTAGTATTATGTGGATTACATTTTAATCACATTTTTGTATGGTTAGGAGAAGGAGTTACAGATCCGAAAAGTCCAAATTATGATGCTATCATCGCAGGAAAATCTGGATATTTAAATTTTCCTTTCTGGATTGCAAGAGCTTTTATCTTTTTATTAGGATGGAATATCTACCGTCATTTTTCTAGAAAAAACTGTTTAGCACAAGATGAAGCAAATGATGATCTTTACTACAAAAAGAATTTCAAAGCATCTGCAGGATTCTTAGTATTCTTTATCGTTTCTGAGTCTATTATGTCTTGGGATTGGATTATGTCTTTTGATCCACACTGGTTTAGTACTTTATTTGGATGGTATGTATTTGCTTCTTTCTTTGTAAGTGGTATTACAGCTATTGCATTAGTAACTATCTATTTAAAATCTAAAGGATATTTAGAGTATGTAAATACAAGTCATATCCATGATTTAGCTAAGTTCATGTTTGGTATTAGTGTATTCTGGACTTATTTATGGTTCTCTCAATTTATGTTGATTTGGTACGCTAACATTCCAGAAGAGGTAACTTATTTTGTAACAAGAATTCAGTTATATAACCTTCCTTTCTTTGGAGCGGTTGTTATGAACTTTGTTTTCCCATTATTAATATTAATCAATACTGACTTCAAACGTCTTAACTGGGTTGTTGTTATGGCTGGTATTGTGATATTATTAGGTCATTATGTTGATTTCTTTAATATGATTATGCCTGGTACTGTAGGAGACAAATGGTTTATTGGAGTTCCTGAAATTGCATCGATTCTTTTCTTCTTAGGTTTATTTATATTTGTTGTATTTACTGCATTAACTAAATCTCCTTTGCTTGCAAAAAGAAATCCTTTCATCGAAGAAAGTAAACATTTTCATTATTAATATTTAAAGAAGTAAACAGATGACAAGTTTGTTGGTAATTATAGTTTTAGTTTTATTAGCAGTTGCATTATGGCAATTGACGAAGATATTTGATCTTACTCAGGTAGGAGCTTCTTCGGACGATTCTCAAGTTGCATCAGATAATGACAATAACGTTCAGGGATATATCATGTTTGGCTTTTTAGCTTTCATTTATATATTTACTATTTATGGTTTACTAAAATGGGGTAATTTGGCACTTCATACCCCTGCTTCAGAGCATGGTGGTTTAGTAGATAATTTAATGAACATTACTTGGGTATTGATCTTTACAGTTCAAGTAATTACACAGGGTTTATTATATTGGTTTTCTTTTAAATATAAAGGTAACAAAGATAAAAAAGCGTTATTCTTTGCTGATAGTAATAAATTAGAGGCAATTTGGAGTATCATTCCTTCTGTTGTTTTAGCTTGTTTAATCCTTTATGGATTGTATGCTTGGAATAACATTATGTTTGTTGATAAAGATGAAGATGTAATCGAAATCGAATTATATGCTCAGCAGTTTAAATGGACTGCAAGATATGCTGGACAAGATAATGTTTTAGGAAAAGCTAACGTGCGTTTAATCCAAGGAATAAATACATTAGGAGTTGATATGTCAGATCCAAATGCTCAAGATGATATCGTAGTTTCGGAATTGCACATTCCTAAAGGTAAAAAAGTTCACTTTAAAATGCGTTCTCAGGATGTATTGCACTCTGCTTACTTTCCTCACTTTAGAGCACAAATGAACTGTGTTCCAGGTATGGTAACTGAATTTGCTTTCGTTCCAACATATACTACTTCGGAATATAGAGAGTTACCATTTATGGTTGAAAAAGTTGCTAACATTAACAAACTTAGAGCTGAAAAAAGCATTGAGTTAGTTGCAAAAGGAGGCACAGCTTTAGATCCTTATACTTTTGATTACCTATTATTGTGTAATAAAATCTGTGGAGCGTCTCACTATAATATGCAAATGAAAGTGGTTGTAGATTCTCCAGAAGACTATAAAAAATGGTTAAGTGAGAAAACTACTTTGGCTCAGGATATTGCTGCTGCAAAAGCGGCTGAGAAACCAGCTGAAGGAACTGCTCCAACTGCAGATTCTACTGCAAAAGTAATTGACACTGTTAAAGCTGTTGTCGATACTGTTAAAGCAGCTGTAGCTAAAGTTGCATTGAAATAATATTATTTAGAAAATTTAAAGTACACATATATGTCAGCAGAAGCGCACGATCACGATCACGGACACGATCACGAGCACGAACATCATCATAAAGACACGTTCATTACTAAATATATTTTTAGTATTGATCACAAAATGATTGCTAAACAATACTTGATTACTGGTATTATTATGGGAATCATTGGTATTGCAATGTCCTTGCTTTTTAGAATGCAATTGGCGTGGCCAGAAGAGTCTTTTAAGATATTTAATGTTTTATTAGGAGATAAATTTGCACCTGATGGTGTAATGGCAAATGATATTTATTTAGCTTTAGTAACAATTCACGGTACCATTATGGTATTCTTTGTACTGACGGCAGGTTTAAGTGGAACTTTTAGTAATTTACTTATTCCGCTTCAAATTGGAGCAAGAGATATGGCGTCTGGGTTTATGAATATGATTTCATACTGGTTGTTTTTCTTATCAGCTGTTGTAATGTTGTCTTCTTTATTCGTTGAAGCTGGACCAGCATCTGCAGGATGGACAATTTATCCTCCTTTGAGTGCATTGCCACAAGCAATTCCAGGATCAGGAACAGGTATGACATTATGGTTAGTATCTATGGCTATTTTCATCGCATCTTCTTTGATGGGATCTTTAAATTACATTGTTACTGTACTTAACTTAAGAACTAAAGGAATGTCTATGACTAGACTTCCTCTTACAATCTGGACATTTTTCGTAACAGCTATTATTGGTGTTATTTCATTCCCAGTTTTATTATCAGCAGCTTTATTATTGATTTTTGATAGAAGTTTTGGTACTTCATTCTTCTTATCTGATATCTATATTGCAGGAGAGGTTTTACATTACCAAGGAGGTTCTCCAGTATTGTTTGAGCACTTATTCTGGTTCTTAGGTCACCCTGAGGTTTACATCGTAATCTTACCAGCAATGGGTCTTGTTTCTGAAATTATGGCTACGAACTCTCGTAAACCGATCTTCGGATACAGAGCGATGATTATGTCAGTTCTTGCAATTGCATTCTTATCTACTATTGTTTGGGGTCACCACATGTTTATTTCAGGTATGAATCCTTTCTTAGGATCTGTATTTACCTTTACAACTTTATTGATTGCAATTCCTTCTGCTGTAAAAGCATTTAACTGGATTACAACTTTATGGAAAGGTAACTTACAATTTAATCCAGCAATGTTATTCTCTATCGGAATGGTTTCTACTTTCATCACTGGAGGTTTAACAGGAATCATTTTAGGAGATAGTACTTTAGATATTAACGTTCACGATACTTACTTCGTAATTGCTCACTTTCACTTAGTAATGGGTATCTCTGCACTTTACGGAATGTTTGCTGGTATTTACCACTGGTTCCCTAAAATGTATGGAAGAATGTTAAATAAAAACTTAGGTTATATCCACTTCTGGGTAACTGCAGTTTGTGCTTACGGAGTTTTCTTCCCAATGCACTTTATCGGATTAGCTGGTTTACCAAGACGTTACTATACTAACACTAACTTCCCATTATTTGATGATTTACAAAATGTGAATGTTTTAATTACAACATTTGCTCTTGTAGGAGGTGCATTCCAGTTGGTATTCTTATATAACTTCTTTAGCAGTATTTTCTACGGTAAAAAAGCAGTTCAAAATCCATGGAGATCTACAACTTTAGAGTGGACTACACCAGTTGAACATATTCACGGAAACTGGCCAGGAGAAATTCCTCACGTATATCGTTGGCCGTATGACTATAGTAACCCAAATCATGATGTAGATTTTGTTCCTCAAAATGTACCGATGAAAGAAGGTGAAGAAGTTTTACACCACTAAAAATAATCAAAGGCTATCAGAAATGATAGCCTTTTTTGTTTAGTTAAAGTTTTAATCGTTCAGTCTTGCTATTTTACAAACTGATTAGTTTATATATCTTTGTAGGATGAATGAAAATCTAGATCCTACTACTAAAGGATATAACTCAGAAGAGTTAGATCTCGAAAAAAGATTGCGTCCGCTATCATTTGATGATTTTGCTGGACAAGATCAAGTTTTGGAAAATTTAAAAGTGTTTGTTGCCGCCGCTAATCAGCGTGGTGAAGCACTCGATCATGCACTTTTTCATGGACCTCCTGGTTTAGGGAAAACGACTTTGGCAAATATATTGGCTAACGAACTGCAAGTCGGAATCAAAATTACTTCTGGTCCTGTGTTGGATAAACCTGGTGATTTGGCTGGTTTGCTGACAAACTTAGACGAAAGAGACGTTTTGTTCATTGATGAAATTCATCGATTAAGTCCTGTAGTGGAAGAATATTTGTATTCTGCTATGGAGGACTTCAAAATTGATATTATGATTGAATCTGGTCCAAATGCGAGAACAGTGCAAATCAATTTGAATCCCTTTACTTTGATTGGAGCAACAACTCGATCGGGATTATTAACGGCTCCAATGCGTGCTCGTTTCGGAATATCTTCGCGTTTACAATATTATACTACAGAACTTTTGACAACAATTGTTGAAAGAAGTGCCTCTATTCTAAAAATGCCTATTGATCTAGAAGCTGCAATTGAAATTGCTGGAAGAAGCCGCGGAACTCCTCGTATTGCAAATGCATTATTAAGACGTGTTCGTGATTTTGCTCAAATTAAAGGAAATGGAAGAATTGATATAGAAATTTCAAGATATGCTTTAAAAGCCTTAAATGTAGACGCTCATGGTCTAGATGAAATGGATAATAAAATACTATTAACTATTATTAATAAATTTAAAGGCGGTCCGGTAGGACTTTCAACTTTAGCTACAGCTGTTAGTGAAAGCAGTGAAACGATAGAAGAAGTTTATGAGCCTTTCTTGATTCAAGAAGGATTTATCATGCGAACGCCTCGAGGAAGAGAAGTTACAGATAAAGCGTATAAGCATCTTGGAAAAATAAACACAAATATACAGGGAGGTTTATTTTAATTATATGTCAGACAAGTTTAAATATACTTATCCTCAGAATTTATCTTTACTTAGATTTTTCAAGGATGCTGAAGGTGTTCGTAGAAATCCGATTCCTTTTCATAAAAGATATTTTGAGAAATTCGGAGATTCTTTTTCTATACGAATTGGTTTTTCCAAGTATATAATCTTGTCACGAGATAATGAAATTGCACAGCATATTTTAGTTAAGAATCAAAAGAATTATAATAAATCTAAATTTCAATCGGTTTATCTTTCCAAATATTTAGGAAAGGGACTTTTAACTAGTGATGGTGATTTTTGGTTAAAACAGAGACGACTTATTCAGCCAGCATTTCATAAACAAAAAATGAATCAGCTAGTTGATAATATGAATGAGACTATTGCTTCAGAAGTAAATAATTTAGTTGAAGAAAGGCCAATAGATCTTTTTCCAGTTATGAGTAATCTTGCGTTTAATGTTGTCGCAAAATCTTTATTCCAGCTTTCAAATGCTGAGGATAAATTTCATCGCATTAAATTTATTATAGAAGAAGTGCAAAACTTCTTGATTAAGGAAATCAGACTTCCGCATAAAGCTTGGTGGTTTGCAATGAGTGGCCAGGTCAAGAAACATCTTAAGTTAGCAGAGGAAAATAATGCTATTATTAAGGAAATCATCGAGGAAAGAAAAACTTCGAATGAAGAAATTAATGATTTATTGAACATGCTTCTGGAAACCAGATATGAAGATACGGGCGAAAGCATGTCTATTGAACAATTGATTGATGAAATTAAAGTTCTCTTTATTGCAGGACATGAAACCACGGCAAACGCGTTAACTTTTACACTTTATCTTTTAGGAAGAAATCCCGAAGTTCAACAGAAGGTTTTTGAGGAAATCATTGAGGTTGAATCTCAAACAAGCAACACTATAGAACAGCTTCAAAAAATGGTCTATACAAATGCGGTTTTGAACGAGTCTATGCGTTTATATCCACCAGCTTGGATTACTGACAGGCAAAATCTCGAGGATGATGCTTTGGCTGAATTTAAAATTAAAAAAGACACTTTGATTGGAGTTTCTTTTTACGAATTGCATCGTAATCCAAAATATTGGAATAATCCTGATGAATTTATTCCAGAGCGATTTCTTGGAGAGCAAAAAAAGGAATCAATGCAATATTTTTATCCTTTTGGGGCTGGTCCTAGAATGTGTATTGGAACTGGATTTGCCATTTATGAAATGTGTTTAACGATATCTCAGATTGTTAAAAAGTATACTATTAAATCTGATAATGATACCGTTCAGTTTAATCCATTAATTACTTTAAAACCTATTAACGTTGAAGTTTCATTTTCTAAACGATGAGTATCAATTCAAAAGAAACATATTCAAAATTTATAAAAGAAGAAGCCAAAAGACTTGGGTTTATTTCTTGCGGAATTTCTAAGGCTGGTTTTTTAGAACAAGAAGCTCCTCGACTTGAAAATTGGTTAAAGAACAATCGTAATGGTCAAATGGCCTATATGGAAAACCATTTTGATAAGCGTCTCGATCCAACTTTGTTGGTTGATGATGGTAAAAGTGTCGTATCGCTTTTGCTTAATTATTTCCCAGATTCTAAGCAAAACGATGAGAGTTTTAAGATTTCTAAATATGCTTACGGTCAAGATTATCATTTTGTAATTAAGGATAAATTAAAGGAGTTTTTGCACTCAATCCAAGAAAATATTGGAGAGGTATCAGGACGTGCTTTTGTCGATTCGGCACCTGTTTTAGATAAAGCTTGGGCGGCAAAGAGCGGTTTGGGTTGGATTGGAAAAAACAGTAACCTGATTACTCAAAAGGTTGGCTCTTTTTACTTCATTGCCGAACTTATTATTGATTTAGAATTAGAATACGATTATGCAGTTACAGACCATTGTGGGTCTTGTACCGCCTGTATTGATGCCTGTCCTACACAGGCAATTGTAGCACCATATATTGTTGATGGTAGCAAATGCATTTCTTATTATACCATCGAATTAAAAGAAAATCTTCCTGAAGAAATGAAAGGGAAATTCGATGAATGGATGTTTGGCTGTGATACCTGCCAAGATGTTTGTCCATGGAACCGATTTTCTAAACCCCACTCAGAACCTTTATTTAATCCTAATCCAGAGCTGCTTTCTTTTGCTAAAAAAGACTGGATAGAGATTACAGAAGAAACCTTTAAGCTAGTTTTTAAAAACTCTCCTATTAAAAGAACCAAATTCGATGGTTTAAAACGTAATATTAAGTTTTTACAGTAACAAGCTGATGTTTGTTTTATCTTTCTGATTCTTAGTTTTTTATATTAAAAGGATCTTTCTCCCTTTGCGCTATTTTTTTTCCTACGTTTTTTACTTATTTATCAATAAATTCTGTAGGAATTGAATATCTCTTTAAATTTTTAAGAAAATTCGGCTGTTTTATTGTTAAATATTTACAGAAATTAGATTTTCAATAGGTAAACAATTGTTAAAAAATGTTGTTTAACGACTTTATGTGCACTTTGTCGGAATAATGAGGATTGATTTTATTCCTAGATATACTTTCGCACTTTCCAAATCTACTTAATTTAAAACCAGTGAGACTTTTATAGTCTTAAATTACTATATGACAATGGTCTGCATAATGTCTTTTTTATATGTATGTCTTGAAAAAGCTGTTCTAAGTTTTTTTAAATCCATTTTATATTTTTTCTCGTATCTCATCAATATGCTAAAAACAATCATCTGTTTTTTAGCATCCGAAATTTCTGTTCCACAAACTCAAGTTGTCTATGCGTAACTCTACTTTTTGTAAGTCTGGATTTTACAGGCTAATTTTTCTTATTTTATTTATTACATTACCAATATTCTCATACTCACAAGTATGTGGCACCCCTGGAGTTGACGGACCTGTTGCGGTGTCAAGTTCAGTGAATACATATTATCCGATCACAGGAAATGTAACACTGAATGCAGGAGCACAATCTATATATCTAGCAGGTGTGCCAGCAACGGATCAATACTCGAATAATTTTGGCACAACTCCAATCTCTGCTGGAGATTTGATTTTAATTATTCAAATGCAAGATGCCTCAATAAATTATACAAATACAACTAGTTATGGTTCTGGTACGACGAACAGCGGTCCAGATAATCTAGGAGGAACAGGATTTACAGCTCTCGGTAATACCGGGGTTTTTGAGTATGTAATTGCAACAAATAATGTACCCTTGACAGGAGGAAATTTAACGTTTAAAGGTACAGGTGCTAATAATGGTGTCTTGAATAGTTTTTATAATGCAGATCCAACTACTTCAAGAGGAAAGAGGACATTTCAGGTAGTTAGAGTGCCTCAATATTCTAATTTAACTCTTACAGCCAATATTACTACTCCTCCTTTTAATGGAGTTGCGGGTGGTATTATTGCATTTAATGTTTCTGGAACCTTTAACTTTAACGGTTTTAGTATTGATGGAAGTGCAAGAGGTTTTAGAGGAGGATATAGCCCAAAAGCAGGTTCGGATGCTAATGACTCAAAAACTTATGTTGGTGATTCATCAAATAGCAAAATTTCAGGAAAAGGAGAAGGAATAGCTGGTACGCCTAAGTATATGTGGGATGGTTTTAATCAGGTAGCAAATACAGTGGAAGGAATGCCAGGAGGTTCTTCAGGAAGAGGAGCTCCAGCGAATGCAGGAGGTGGTGGTAACGACCATAATACTGGCGGTGGAGGCGGTGGAAATGGTGGATTTGGTGGACTTGGTGGCGCTGGATGGCAAGGTGGTGGTGGAGATTTATTCTCCAATAACCTTACAGGAGCAGGAAGACCAGGATCAAAATCGTATACTGTGATTGAAAAATTTCCAAGGCTTATTATGGGCGGTGGAGGAGGCGCAGGTGATGCAAATGATGCTTCTTCTGGTGTAAAAGGTGGTGTTGGTGGAGCAATTATTCTTATAAACGCAGGGAATGTTTTAGGGAATGGTACTATTTATGCAAATGGAGGAAAAGGAGCGCCTGGAACCTACGCTAACTCACCTGATGGTGCTGGAGGTGGAGGAGCAGGTGGAACAGTTTTGCTGAATGTTTCTAACAATAGTACTGCTACCATTCAAATTCAAGCTAAGGGAGGAGTAGGTGGAAACACTGAAAACGATAATAATAACGAGCACGGACCAGGTGGTGGTGGTGGTGGTGGAATAATCTGTCATAATGTTTCAAGTTCAGTAACCATTACAACAAATGTAATTGGTGGAGCAGCTGGTAAATCTAATGCAGGAAACGGAATTAATCATGGAGCTATTGCTGGAACAGATGGTTATGTATCAACTTTTACAGTTGCAGACGTACCTGCAAATCTACAAGTTAATGCGAATTGTTTCCCCGTTCTTGAGACAAAAGCCAAAACATTATCTACTACTGCAATTTGTAATGCTATTGATGAAAAAGTTTCTTATGAAATTGAAATAAAAAATACGGGAGCAGGAAATGCTGCTGGTGTAATGTTGGATTTTAGTTTTCCAACAGGTATCGAATTTGATTCAGCTACAGCAACTTACTCTACTGGAGCTTCAGGACCAGCAGGAACTCTAGCTAATTCGGCTACAGCTACGGCCAATAATCCTGTTTTTGGAGGATTTAACATTGCACAAAATGGTATTGTTACCATAACTTTATTTGGAAAAGTAGCGGCTTCTATGGCGGCAGGAACTTATAGTGCAAATGCGCAAGCATTATATCTTGACCCAACGCGTACAACAGCCAATTCTACTAGAAGAATAACGGCATTTACAAATGCTTATGGTAGTGCGAATAAAACGTACGAAGGTACAGGCCAATCAAATGTTCCAGGTGTAAATTTTAATGGAACAAGTACTGCCGTTGATGATATATCAATTTTAGCTTTGCCTGCAGCTCCAACAGTGAGTGTAACGCAAACAACTTGTACTGCTCCAACAGGTACAATAACGGTTAATACACCTGCAAACGGTTCTGGAATAAGTTATACATTAACGGGAACAAATCCTGTTTCTGCTTCAGTAAATAGTACAACTGGTATTTTTTCTGGATTGGTACCCGGTACCTATTCGGTAACTACAACAAATCCACAAGGATGTACTTCTGCTGCAAACACTGGTATTGTTATTAATGCAGTTGATGGTGCGCCAACAACAACAGGAGTAACTATTTGTCAAGGTGAAACTGGATCATTGACAGCCACTTCGCCATGTGCGACTTCAAATAGTGTTGGACCACTATTTGGAACCGTAAGTAATGTCTCAGGAACAGGATCAGGATCTTTTGATTGGTCAAATCCTACAGGCGCTAATTCAATTGGCTCAGGTGTTGCCTCTGCAAGTAGCAGTAGCAATACGACAACCAAATATCTTATGGCTAAGGATTTTAAGTTTTCAATTCCAGTAAATGCTAAGATTAAAGGAATTGCAGTGACAATTGGACGTTATGGCAGTGCAAGTGGTAATAATAATTATGTAACCGATAATGCTGTCCGTTTAATTAAAGCAAATGCAATTCTTACTCAAGATAATAAGGTAAGCACTAAATGGTCAACAAGTAGCACGTCGACTATTGATTATGGAGGAGGATCTGATTTATGGAATACTACATGGACGCGTGATGATATTAATGATTCTGGTTTTGGAATTGCTTTATCAGCTAGTATTAGATCAAACAATACTACTGTTACAGCATCTGTTGATTATATTCAGATAACTGTAAGTTATACTATAGGCGAAATAGAATGGTATACCACATCGACAGGTGGTTCATCAATTTATACGGGTACTTCTTTTAATCCAGTAGGAGTTACAGGATCTGGATTGACAAGTACCGCTACAGCAACAACAAAAACGTATTATGCGGCTTGTTCAGGTAATTCAAATTGTAGAGCAGCGGTTAATTTTGTTGTTAATGCAAAACCAACAATTGCAACAATTACTTCTAACTCACGATGTGGTGCAGGAGAAGTAACTTTGGAGGCTACAGCATCAGTAGGAACTATTAATTGGTATGCAGCAGCAACAGGAGGAACATCATTAGGGACAGGAGAGAGTTTTACGACGCCAAGTTTATCAACATCGACTTCTTATTATGTTGACGCAACAGAAAATGGTTGTACTACACCAACAAGAACAGAAGTTAAAGCAACAATAAATACAGTACCAACAATAAATTCGACAACAGAAGGTTCAATATGTGGTTCTGGATCAGTGAAATTAACTGCAACTGCATCAACAGGAGCGACTATTAATTGGTATGCTGATCCTACAAGTTCGACAGTATTAGGAACAGGAACAACTTTTAATACTCCAACTTTAACAGCTACTACAACTTACTATGTAGGAGCAGTAACATCATCAGGTTGTACTTCAACGTCTAGAATTGCTGTCGCAGCAGTTATAAATACGGCTTCTAGTATTGCATTTACAAGTGGCACTCAAAATCCAACAGTTTGTTCTGGAGCATCAGTTCCGAATGCAGTATATACTTTTGGAGGAAGTGCTACAAATGCTACAGTCTCTAATTTACCAACAGGATTGTCTGCTGCAGTTGATACTAATGCAAAAACAGTAACAATTTCTGGAAATCCAACAACAGCTGGTACTTATACTATTACTACAGTTGGTCATACTGCTCCTTGCACAGAAACAACAATTCAAGGAAAGATTACCTTAACACCAAATGTAACGATTGCATCATTTTCACCTGCAACATCTTCTCGTTGCCAAGGAGTTGAAACAATAACAAGAACTACAACAGCAACAAATTCAACAGGAGGTATTGCATATAGCCTAGATTCTGCAAGTAGCACAGGCGGAAATACGATAAATTCAACTACTGGAGCAGTAACTTATGTTGCTGGATGGTCGGGAACAACTACAATCACAGCAAGCGCTGCGGGATGTAACGGACCAGTAACAACTACTCATACAGTAACAACAAATACTTTACCTACAGCAACTATATCTGGAAATTTAACAGCATGTTTAACTACAACTTTGACAGCGAATTCAAATGCAAGTTCAGCAACTTATGTTTGGTACAAAAATAATGTTGCGATTCCTAGTCAAACTTCTTCTACGTTAGTTGTGAATTCTGATGGAGATTATAAAGTAAAAATTAAAAATTCTTCAACTGGATGTGAAGCAACTTCTGCTGCTTCTACAGTAAAAGTTAGTGATACAGAAAAACCTGTAAAACCTGTTTTAGCAGATATTACAGCAGAATGTTCAGTGACAGCAACTGCTCCGACAACGACAGATAATTGTAAAGGAACGGTGACTGGAACAACAACAGATCCATTGACATATAGCACTCAGGGAACTTATACCATTAACTGGAGTTTTAGCGACGGAAATGGAAACGTAGAAACTGCGACTCAAAAAGTAATTATTAAAGACACGCAGAAACCTGTAAAACCAACATTGGCTGACATTACGGGCGAATGTTCAGTAACTGCAACTGCTCCGACAACGACGGATAATTGTAAAGGAACGGTGACTGGAACAACGACGGATCCATTGACTTATAATGCTCAGGGAACTTATACCATTAACTGGAGTTTTAGCGACGGAAATGGAAACGTAGAAACTGCAGCTCAAAAAGTAATTGTTAAGGACACTCAGAAACCTGTAAAACCTGTTTTAGCAGATATTACAGGAGAATGCTCTGCAACAGCAACAGCTCCGACAACGACTGATAATTGTAAAGAAACGGTGACTGGAACAACAACGGATCCATTGACCTATAACACTCAGGGAACTTATACCATTAACTGGAGTTTTAGCGACGGGAACGGAAATACGGAAACAGCAACTCAAAAAGTAATTGTTAAAGACACACAGAAACCTGTAAAACCTGTTTTAGCAGATATTACAGCAGAATGTTCAGTGACAGCAACAGCTCCGACTACGACAGATAATTGTAAAGGAACGGTGACTGGAACAACAACAGATCCATTGACATATAATGCTCAGGGAACTTATGCCATTAACTGGAGTTTTAGCGACGGAAATGGAAACGTAGAAACTGCGACTCAAAAAGTTATTATTAAAGACACTCAGAAACCTGTAAAACCAACATTGGCTGACATTACGGGAGAATGTTCAGCAACAGCAACAGCTCCTACAACAACTGATAACTGCAAAGGAACAGTTACGGGAATAACGGCAGATCCATTGACATATAATGCTCAGGGAACTTATACCATTAACTGGAGTTTTAGCGACGGGAACGGAAATACGGAAACAGCGACTCAAAAAGTTATTATTAAAGATACTCAGAAACCTGTAAAACCAACATTGGCTGACATTACGGGAGAATGCTCTGCAACAGCAACAGCTCCGACGACGACAGATAATTGTAAAGGAACGGTGACTGGAACAACGGCAGATCCATTGACATATAACACTCAAGGAACTTACACGATTAACTGGAGTTTTAGCGACGGAAACGGAAACGTAGAAACTGCGACTCAGAAAGTAATTATTAAAGACACTCAGAAACCTGTAAAACCAACATTGGCAGATATTACAGGAGAATGCTCTGCAACAGCAACTGCTCCGACAACTACAGATAATTGTAAAGGAACGGTGACTGGAACAACAACAGATCCATTGACCTATAATGCTCAGGGAACTTATACCATTAACTGGAGTTTTAGCGACGGAAATGGAAACGTGGAAACTGCTACTCAAAAAGTTATTATTAAAGATACTCAGAAACCGTCAATCACTTGTCCGTTGGCAGTTTCAGTTTCGACAGATGCGAATTCATGCACTGCAACTGGAGTTGCTTTAGGTGCTCCGACAGTATCGGATAATTGCTCTGGAACTGTAACAGTGACGAATAATGCACCTTCAAGTTTCCCAATCGGAAACACTACTGTGACATGGACAGCAACAGATGCAGGAGGAAATATAGAGACTTGCACACAAATCGTTAAAGTAATTGGTGAAATTACAGCAAATGATGATAGTGTTTCTTCATCAAATGGAGTAGCTGGAGGAGTAGTTATTACTAATATTTTTGATAATGATATTTTAAATTGTAATAAAGTTAATAGAGCAGATATTGATGTTACAGTAAATGGTAATGTACCTTCAGTGTTAATTTTTAATGCTACAAATGGTGCTGTGTCAGTAAAACCAAATACTCCAACAGGCACTTATACTTTTGATTATTCAATTTGTGAAATTGCTAATAGTGGAAATTGCAATACAGCTACGGTTAAAGTTGAAATTGTAAATGATTTAGTTGCGGTTAAAGATGATTTCGGAACAAAAACTTCTGGATCGGCAGCATCAAATATCGGAAACGTAAAATCAAACGACACTTTAGACGGGGCATCTGTTACGTCTGCAAATACGGCTGTTACAGCTGGAAGCGACGGACCATTAAGCGTTGATGCAGACGGAGATGTTACTCTGGCAGCCAACACGCCAAGCGGAAGCTACAGCATTACATACGAAATCTGCGAGAAGGGTGCGAATCCATCAAACTGCAAGACAGCTACAGCAGAGGTTAAAGTTGAAAATGGCTTAGTTGCGGTTAAAGATGATTTCGGAACAAAAACTTCTGGATCAGCAGCATCAAATATCGGAAACGTAAAATCAAACGACACTTTAGACGGGGCATCTGTTACGTCTGCAAATACGGCTGTTACAGCTGGAAGCGACGGGCCATTAAGCGTTGACGCCAACGGAGACGTTACTCTGGCAGCCAACACGCCAAGCGGAACGTACAGCATTACATACGAAATCTGCGAGAAAGATGCGAATCCTTCAAACTGCAAGACAGCAACAGCAGAAGTTAAAGTTGTGAATGGTTTAATTGCGGTTAAAGATGATTTCGGAACAAAAACTTCTGGATCAGCATCGGCAATTGTCGGAAACGTAAAATCAAACGACACTTTAGACGGGGCATCTGTTACGTCTGCAAATACTGCTGTTACAGCTGGAAGCGACGGGCCATTAAGCGTTGATGCAAACGGAGACGTTACTCTGGCAGCAAACACGCCAAGCGGAAGCTACAGCATTACATACGAAATCTGCGAGAAGGGTGCGAATCCATCAAACTGCAAGACAGCTACAGCAGAGGTTAAAGTTGAAAACGGCCTAGTTGCGGTTAAAGATGACTTCGGAACAAAAACTTCAGGATCAGCATCGGCAATTGTCGGAAACGTAAAATCAAACGACACTTTAGACGGAGCATCTGTTACGTCTGCAAATACAGTGGTTACAGTTGGAAGCGACGGACCATTAAGCGTTGATGCCAACGGAGATGTTACTCTGGCAGCCAACACGCCAAGCGGAAGCTACAGCATTACATACGAAATCTGCGAGAAATCTGCTAATCCATCGAATTGCAAGACAGCGACAGCAGAGGTTAAAGTTGTGAATACAATAGATGCAGTACTCGATACTATTACTCCAATTAATGGAAACATTGGTGGAACAACAGTATCTTTAATAGGAAACGATACATTAAACGGAAATAAAGCAGTAATTGGAACTAATTCAGGAGAAGTGACGATAAATATTGTTGGCACTTTACCATCTGGATTAACATTAAATACAAATGGAACTATTACAGTAGCTCCAAATACGCCAAAAGGAGATTATAAGATAGAATATACAATATGTGAAGTAGGTGCAGTTCCAACAAACTGCGACTCGGTTACTATTACCGTACCAGTTACAGCAGGAAACCTTGTGGCAAATGCAGACGAAATTCCATCAGTTTTAGGGTCAGATGCTCCTCAGACATTAGGGAAAAATGTATTTGACAATGACACTAAAAACGCACAGCCATTAGATCCTTCAGATGTTACGCTGAAAACTACAGCGGCAGATCCAAAAGGATATCTGACTGTGGATGCAGACGGAAAAATTATTTTAGGAGCAAATCCTCCAGCAGGAGATTATGAGCTGACGTATGAAATCTGCGAGAAATTAAATCCAGACAACTGCAGTTCAAATACTGTGAAGGTAACGGTTGGACTGCCTGTAATTGATGCAGTTGAAGATACGGTGAGTCCAATAAATGGAAATATCGGCGGAAAAACGATTTCATTAACTGCAAATGATAAATTGAACGGAAATCCAATTACAGTTGGAACGGCAGCAGGAGAAGTTAAGTTTGAAATTATCGGAACGCTTCCATCAGGATTAACCCTTAATTCAGATTACACCATAAGTGTTGCGCCAAATACTCCAAAAGGAGATTACAAAGTAGAATATAAAATCTGCGAAAACACGAATCCACTAAACTGCGACTCGGTTACTATTACCGTACCGGTAACGGCAGGAAACCTTGTGGCAAATGCTGATGAAATTCCATCAGTTTTAGGATCGGATGCTCCTCAGACATTAGGGAAAAATGTATTTGACAATGACACTAAAAATGCACAGCCATTAGATCCTTCAGATGTTACGCTGAAAACTACAGCGGCAGATCCAAAAGGATATCTGACTGTGGATGCAGACGGAAAAATTATCTTGGGCGCAAATCCTCCAGCAGGAGATTATGAGCTGACGTATGAAATCTGCGAGAAATTAAATCCAGACAACTGCAGTTCAAATACTGTGAAGGTAACGGTTGGACTGCCTGTAATTGATGCAGTTGAAGACGTGATCGGTTCGATAAACGGAAATATCGGCGGAAAAACAATTTCATTAACTGCAAACGATAAATTGAACGGAAATCCAATCACAGTTGGAACGGCAGCAGGAGAAGTTAAGTTTGAAATTATCGGAACGCTTCCATCAGGATTAACCCTTAATTCAGATTACACCATAAGTGTTGCGCCAAATACTCCAAAAGGAGATTATAAGGTAGAATATAAAATCTGCGAAAACACGAATCCACTAAACTGCGACTCGGTTACTATTACCGTACCAGTTACAGCAGGAAATCTTGTGGCAAATGCTGATGAAATTCCATCAGTTTTAGGATCAGATGCTCCTCAGACATTAGGAAAAAATGTATTTGACAATGACACTAAAAACGCGCAGCCATTAGATCCTTCAGATGTTACGCTGAAAACTACAGCGGCAGATCCAAAAGGATATCTGACTGTAGATGCAGACGGAAAAATTATCTTGGGCGCAAACCCTCCAGCGGGAGATTATGAGCTGACTTATGAAATCTGTGAGAAATTAAATCAAGACAACTGCAGTTCAAACACTGTGAAGGTAACAGTTGGACTGCCAGTAATTGATGCAGTTGAAGATACGGTAAGTCCAATAAATGGAAATATCGGCGGAACAACCATTTCATTAACAGCAAATGATAAATTGAACGGAAATCCAATTACAGTTGGAACAGCAGCAGGAGAAGTTAAGTTTGAAATTATCGGAACGCTTCCATCAGGACTTACATTAAATTCAGACTATACGATTACAGTTGCGCCAAACACGCCGGCCGCAGATTATAATGTCGAATATAAAATCTGTGAAAATACAAATCCATTAAATTGTGATTCGGTAATTACAGTAGTAAAAGTTACAGGAGGAAATCTTGTAGCAAATGAAGATGTTATGCCGTCAGCAGTTGGAGTAAACATTCCGCAGAAAGTAATCAACATTTTTGAGAACGATACTAAAGATGGAAATAAATTAGTGCCATCAGAGGTAGATCTTAAAGTAACGCAAGGGGATCCAAAAGGATATTTAACGGTGGATGCAGACGGAAATGTTATACTAGCTCCTAATGCACCTGCGGGAGAATATGAATTGACATACACAATATGTGAGAAATTAAATCCGAATAACTGTGATTCAAATGTTGTAAAAGTTACGGTAACAGAACCAAAAATGGCAGTAACTGCAAATAGTTATTGTTCAAACAATGTTCCTTATGTTAACTATTCGGTTTCACCAGAAAATTTCACGACAAATAATCTATTAACAGTAAAATGGATTGATAGTAATAATAATGTAGTGGCAACTCAAACCAATCTGCCATTAAGCGGAAATATTTTATGGCCTGGAGCAGAGGTTGACAACAACAAAAATGGAACAGATTGGCCAGGATGGATTTTAAATAACGGAATATGGTCAGAAGGTGCCGACGGATTTGAAGCTACCAGAAATGGAGTGAAAATTGAATTTTCATTAAATCCAACGGTTACAGTTTCTGTTGCTTATCCGCCAGCTACGCCAGATTGTAATGCACGTCCAACATTCTCAATAAAAGCAAATAATGATGAAACGGGACCTGTAAATGTGAAAAAAGGAGCAAACGCTACGGTTAATATTTTTCTAAATGACTTATTGAATGGAGCGCAAATTAAGCCTTCAGATGTTATTTTATCAATACCTGTAGTAAATCCAAACTTCTCATTAAATGAAAATGGTTCGGTCAATATTGCTGCAAATACGCCAGATGGAATTTACGAATTGACTTATCAGATCTGTGAAGTTGCGAATACATCAAATTGCAGTCAAGCGGTTATTAAAATTACAGTTGATAATGTTGCAGATCCAGCTCCGCCAACAGAAAATCAAATTACTTTAAATAATGATAATGATGTTAGTGCAGATGGAATTAATGGTTCATTAGAATTTGTAAATGTTTTAGAAAATGATTTAATAAACGGAAAACCAATAAATCCTGCAGATGTTACAATTAAGCCTTTAACAGAAAGTCCATATTTTGAATGGAATGCTGACGGAACGGTAAATGTTAAGCCAAACACGCCAGGAGGAAATTATCCGTTGACTTATCAGGTTTGCGAAAAAGCAAATTCGTCAAATTGTTCTACTGCGACATTAAATGTTTTTGTAGAAGTGCCAGCTATTTCTGTGATCAAAACAGCAGTTTTCAATGACGAAAACAAGAGCGGTTTTGCAAATGCAGGAGAAACAATTACGTACAAATTTACTGTAACTAATACAGGAAATGTACCACTTGTTGGAATCACTATTAACGATCCGTTGCCAGGAGTAGTAGTTTCTGGGCCAGCAATTAATTTGGGTGTCAACGAATCTAACGAAACTAATTTTACAGCGGTTTACAAAATCACTCAAGAAGATATTAACCGTGGCAGTGTGAGTAATCAGGCAACAGTTAAAGGAAGCAGTGTAAGAGGAGTTGTAGTTGAAGATCAGTCAGACGATGCAAGCAATAGCGGAGATAGTCCAACAGTCTTAGACCTAAACGGATGTTCTATTAAAGTAATGAATGCTTTCTCTCCAAACGGAGACAGTAAGAATGCAAGATTCTACATTAGAGGAATTGAATGTTATCCGGATAACACGGTTGAAATTTATAACCGTTGGGGAGTTTTGGTTTTCAGTATAGATCAGTACAATAATAACGATCGAGTTTTTGAAGGATATTCTAACGGACGTTCTACAATTAAACAAACAGACGGTCTTCCGGTTGGAACGTATTTCTATATCTTAAAATACAAAGACAGTGCTCAGAAATCTCACCAAGAATCTGGTTACTTATACCTTAATAAATAAAATGGATTACGGCTTAGTTAACCCTAGGCCGTTCTAAAACTTAATAAATGAAAAAATTAATTTTAGTTTTTATGTTTTTTTCGATTGTGTCAAATGCGCAGCAAGATGCGCAATATACACAATACATGTATAACACAATCGAAGTCAATCCAGCCTATGCAGGCTCACGTGGAGCATTAAGCGTTTTTGGTTTATATCGTACACAATGGATTGGATTAGATGGAGCGCCAGAAACGAGTACATTTTCTGTTAATGCACCTTTGAATAATACTGATTTAGGACTTGGAGTTTCTTTGGTAAATGATAAAATCGGACCAACGGTAGAGAACACTTTATCGGCAGATTTGTCTTATACAATTCCAACTTCAGATACATGGAATTTGTCTTTCGGAATAAAAGGTACAGCTAATCTTTTTAACATCGATATCAATAAATTGAGTTATGAAGATCAAGATGATCCGCAGTTTCAGAACCTGAAGAATAAATTTTCGCCCAATGTTGGAGCGGGACTTTATTTTCATTCAGACAGAGCATATATCGGGTTATCGGTTCCTAATTTTATAGAAACAAATCGTTATGACTCAGATGATGTAGCTATTTTCAAAGAAAAAATCAATTATTATTTAATAGCAGGTTATGTATTTAATCTAGATCGTTTAGAGTATATAAAATTCAAACCAGCATTAATGACCAAAATGGTAGAAGGAGCTCCTTTGCAGGTTGATGTTTCAGGAAACTTTATGTTTAATGACAAATTTGTTCTAGGACTTGCTTATCGCTGGAGCGCATCTGTTAGTGCAATGGCAGGATTTCAAGTTACAAAAGGAATGTACATAGGTTATGGTTACGATCATGAAACGACACGATTAAGAAAATACAATTCTGGATCTCATGAGGTTTTCCTAAGATTCGAATTCTTTAATAATTACAATAAAATGATATCCCCAAGATTCTTTTAATACAACCTATGAAAGCTAGAAATTTAATATTGATTATTTTACTGTTTTGTTTTTTTTCAAATGTAAATGCACAAAATCCATTTACTACGATGAATATAAAATATGCAGATAAAAAATACGAAGAGTATGCTTACGCGGATGCCATAAAAGTATACGAGACTTTAGTAAATGCTGAAACTGCCAACGAAGGTGTAATTCAGCGTTTGGCAAATTCATACTATTTTAATGGTGAATTAAAGAAAGCCTTAAAATGGTACGAACAGTTATTTGTGATAAACGAAAACCAAGAGGCTGAATATTTGTATCGATACGCACAATCATTAAAATCGGGAGGAGACTATCGTAGATCTGATGAGATTTTGCAGAAATTCAATCAAAAAGCAACTGCAGAAAAGAGAGCAGATCTTATTAGAAGTGACAAAAATTATTTAGAAGATATAAAAGAAAACTCAGGGCGATTCCAAATTGCCGATGCTGGCGTTAATTCTAGATATTCGGATTACGGAAGCGTTGTTTACAATAATAAAATAGTCTTTACTTCTGCACGAGATACTGGCGGAGTTGTTAAAGCTAATTTTCAATGGACAAACAGATCTTTCTCTAGATTATATACAGCTGATCTACTTCCAGACGGAAGCGTTGGAAAACCAGAACTTTTAGTAAAAAGAAAAAAAGATAATTTCAATGAGTCAAGTCCGATTTTTACAAAAGATGGACGAACAATGTATTTTACTCGAAATAATTTTACAGATGGTAAAAGACGCAGCAATGACAAAAACGTAACGCTATTAAAATTGTACAAAGCAGAATTTATAGATAACGAATGGAAAAATGTTGCAGAACTTCCGTTCAATAGTGATCAATACAGTACGGCGCATCCCGCTTTAAGCGTAGACGAAAAAACACTTTATTTTGCATCAGATATGCCGGGAACATTAGGACAATCTGATATTTATAAAGTTGCAATTAATAATGATGGAACTTTTGGTACACCCGAAAACTTAGGTCCAACTATTAATACAGAAGGAAGAGAAACTTTTCCTTTTATTTCTGGAGAAAACGAATTGTATTTTGCTACAGACGGACGTCCAGGTTTAGGAGGATTAGACATTTTTGCTTCTCGTATTAAAGCAAACGGAACTTATGATGACGTCCTAAATGTTGGAGAACCTGTAAATAGTAAACAAGACGATTTTGCCTTCAGTATTGACAGCAAAAGCAGAAGCGGTTACTTTTCTTCAAACAGAGAAAACGGACTAGGGATGGATGATATTTACAGATTTACAGAAACAAGAAGATTAATCTGCGAACAAAACTTATCAGGAACAGTAACAGATGCAGAAACAAACGAAATATTGTCCAATACTTCTCTGACTTTGTTTAATGAAAAATTTGATCCAGTTGGAACAATCACCACAGACGAAAAAGGAAATTACATCTTTCCTGATCTAAGATGTGGTAAAAAATATACCATTAGAACTGCTAAAAACGATTATAATGCCAAAGAAGTTGTAGTAACAATCCTTAAAGAAAAAGGAGAAACTACAGAAATGATTGCATTAAATAAAGTCTTTAAACCACTTGCAGCAAAAACAGTAGCGATAAAAAAAGTGGCAATTAGTCCAGTAAAATTGAGTTCTATGCGTGTAGGTGTAGACATTGCAAAACTGTTAAACCTTCCTATGAACTTCTTTGATTTGGGTAAAGCAACTATTAAAAAGACATCAGAACCACAATTAATGAAAGTGGTAAATCTTTTAAATGATTATCCAAACATGAGACTAGATATTCGTTCGCATACCGACAGCCGTTCTTCTTCAGAAAGCAATCAGATTCTTTCAGAAAAAAGAGCGCAATCGACAAAAAACTGGTTAATTCAAAAAGGAATCAGCGAAGATCGATTAACTGCAAAAGGTTATGGCGAAACGCAATTAGTAAACAAATGTGCAGACGGAGTAAAATGTACAGAAAAACAGCACATGCAAAATAGACGAAGCGAGTTTATTATTGTATCGATGTAAAAGAATCTTCACATAAAATTTAAAAACCCTTTTCTGAATTCTAGAAAAGGGTTTTTGTTTATGAATTAATCTGCCATAACTATTTCATTAATCTCACTTAAAAATTCAAATTCATCCAAAGGAATTAATTGCAATATAGTTTCTAATATTAAACTCACATTTATAGACTGTTTTTTATTATTCTCTAAAAAATCATGAGCGTTTTGATCTAAAGCCAAAATGCACATTTTCAGCATGTCGGAAATGAAATAACCCATTTCAGAATAATTTTGAAATTTAATCTGAGCAACGTTTGAGTCGGTTTTATCATTTGCTGGTTTTAGAGTATGAAAATATAAAGAGGTTAATTTTTTTAGATGATCTAAATTTTTGATTTCAGTCGCTTCCATAATAATGTTTAGTATTTCTATGATGAAATTCAAATGTACGAAAAACTTTAAATAACATACTATAGTATGTTAAAAATAATAAATAGAAAACGCAAATTGTCTGAAATTAAAAGAAGTGGAGCAGTCAGAAGAATTAAAGCGTTTAGGAGCTCGAATTAAAGAGCTTAGAAATGCCAAAGGATTATCACAAGCTAAACTAGGATTGTTGATATTGAAAGATCAGCAATCTATACATAAAGTTGAAGCAGGTGAATTTAATCCTACTTATATTTATTTACTTGCACTGGCTAAAGGATTAGAAATTTCAATAAGTGAATTGCTTGATTTTTAATCTAAAATATTATTTCCTAAGTCCCAGCGGGACGAAATATTTATAGAAAATATATTAAACACCTACCTAAAAGCCCCAGCGGGGTGATATGTCGCTCCTCTGGAGCTTTTTTCTTTTACAATAAATTTTTTGGCTATAAATATTATGCTCCGCTGGAGCCTTTTTCTTTACTATAATTTTTACCTAATTAATATTATGTTCCGCTGGAGCATTGTTAATGGTCAAAAAAAATGAAAAAACTCCGCTAGGAGTTTCTGGTCGGTAAACGTTAAAAAATCTAATTTTCTTCAAAAAACAATTCTAAACAAATTCATTCTTTACAGTATAATTTTGAAAATATAAATTTTGATGTATTATGTTTAAAATGAATTGTTTATGTTTTTAAAAAATCGATTTCGCTGTAGATCGTGTTGGTTTTTGTTTTAACTTTATAATCCTAAAAATTTTTCATTATGACTGTAGATCAAATACTTAAGGCAAAAGGAAGGAACGTGTATTCTATTTTCTCCAATTTAACGGTTTATGATGCGTTAAAAGTTATGGGAGAAAAAAACATTGGAGCAATTTTAGTTATGGATGATAATATTTTAAAAGGAATATTATCGGAAAGAGATTATGCCAGAAAAATTGTTCTGAAGGATAAATCTTCTAAAGAAACTTTTGTTCATGAGATTATGGAAAGTCATGTTTTTACAGTAAAACTTTCAGATAATCTTGAAGATTGTATGGAACTTATGAGCGAAAAAAGAATAAGACACCTGCCTGTTTTAGAAGAAGGAACAGTGGTTGGAGTAATTTCAATCAGCGATGTAGTGAAGGCAATTATAGAAATTCAAAAAGATACAATCAATCATTTGAATTCTTATATTTCTCAATAAACAGTAACTAAAAACGATAAAAATTCAAACGAGTCCAATTTCTATTGGACTTTTTTTATTTATTCGAATAGATTTTAAGAAAAGAAAACGCTAAAAAGACGCCATTTTAAAACAAGACTTATATCTTTGTAAGCTAGAATAAATGCTAAAAAAATGAACAAAGAGAGTAAAAGAAGAGAGGCGTTACTGTACCATGCAGAACCAACTCCAGGAAAAATTCAGGTAGTTCCAACAAAAAAATATGCAACCCAGAGAGACTTATCATTGGCTTATTCGCCAGGAGTTGCAGAACCATGTTTAGAAATCGCAGCAAACAAAGAAGACGTTTATAAATATACAGCAAAAGGAAATTTAGTAGCCGTAATCTCAAACGGTACAGCTGTTTTAGGTCTTGGAAATATTGGTCCAGAAGCAGGAAAACCTGTAATGGAAGGAAAAGGTTTATTGTTTAAAATATTTTCTGATATAGACGTTTTTGATATCGAAATCGATACTGAAAATGTGGAAGAATTTATTCAAACTGTAAAAAATATTGCTCCAACTTTTGGAGGTATCAATTTGGAAGATATTAAAGCTCCAGAATCTTTTGAAATAGAAAGAAGATTGATCGAAGAATTGGATATTCCGGTAATGCACGACGACCAGCACGGAACAGCAATTATCTCTTCTGCAGCCTTAATCAATGCACTTGAATTGGCAGGTAAAAAAGCAGAAGACGTAAAAGTAGTAGTTTCTGGAGCAGGATCTGCGGCGATTGCGTGTACAGATTTATATGTTTTACTTGGAGTAAAAGTTGAAAATGTTTTAATGTACAACAGTAAAGGACTTTTAACCAAAGACAATCCTGCGCTTTCAGATTTACAATTAAAATATGCGATTGACGGACCTCAGATTCCTTTGGCAGAAGCGGTAAAAGGCGCTGACGTTTTCATCGGATTATCTTCTGGAGATATTCTTTCGCCAGAAATGTTATTGACAATGTCTAAAAATCCGATCGTTTTTGCAATGGCAAACCCGAACCCGGAAATCGATTATAATTTAGCTACAGAAACTCGTAAAGATGTTATTATGGCTACTGGACGTTCAGATTTTCCTAATCAGGTAAATAACGTTTTAGGTTTCCCTTATATTTTTAGAGGAGCGCTAGACGTAAGAGCGACAAAAATTAATGAAGAAATGAAAATGGCGGCTGTAAAAGCTTTAGCTATTTTGGCAAAAGAACCAGTTCCAGAACAGGTTAACGTAGCATACGGTGCAACAAAACTTGGTTTTGGTCAAGAATATATCATTCCTAAACCATTCGATCCTAGATTGATTACAGTTGTAGCTCCAGCGGTTGCAAAAGCAGCAATGGAATCTGGAGTGGCAAAAAATCCTATTACAGACTGGGCAGCTTACGAAGATGTTCTTCGCGAACGTATGGGTAACGATAACAAAATGGTGCGTTTGATTACAAACCGTGCAAAATTAAACCCAAAGAAAATTGTTTTTGCTGAAGCAGATCAATTAAACGTTTTAAAAGCAGCTCAAATTGTTTACGAAGACGGAATCGGATTCCCAATCTTATTAGGAAACAAAGAGCAGATTTTGGAATTAAAAGCAGAATTAGGTTTTGATGCCGATTTAGAAATTATCGATCCAAAAACAGATGAGGAAGCCGTAAGACGTAATAAGTTTGCAAAATCATTCTGGGAAACTAGAGGAAGAAGAGGTGTTTCTAAATTAGATGCTGAAAAATTCATGCGAGAAAGAAACTACTTTGCAGCTATGATGGTTAATGAAGGAGAGGCAGATGCAGTGGTAACAGGGCATTCTAGAAGCTATCCTTCAGTAGTTAAACCAATGCTTCAGTTAATCGAAAAAGCGCCTAATGCTTCTTTGGTAGCAACTGCAAATATGATGCTTACTTCTCGTGGGCCAATGTTCTTATCAGATACTGCAATAAACATTAATCCATCTGCACAAGATTTGATTAATATTGCCATCATGACTGCAAAAACTGCAAAAATGTTTGGCATTGAGCCAGTTATAGCAATGGTTTCATTCTCAAACTTTGGTTCTTCAACTAGCGAAAGCGCTTCAAAAGTTAGAGAAGCTGTAGCTTACTTGCATAAAAATCATCCAGAATTAATTGTTGATGGAGAAATTCAAGCAGATTTTGCATTAAATCCAGAAATGCTTCAAGAGAAATTCCCATTCTCTAAATTAGCAGGAAAAAAAGTGAATACATTGGTTTTCCCTAACTTAGAGTCAGCAAATATCACTTACAAATTATTAAAAGAATTGTATAAAGTGAATTCAATTGGACCAATTATGATGGGTATGGGCAAACCAGTTCACATTTTCCAATTGGGTGCTAGCGTTGAAGAAATGGTAAATATGGCAGCTATTGCTGTTATTGATGCACAGGAAAAAGAAAGTAAAAAGAATAAAATAACACAATAAACGTTCTAACAAGGATTGAACAAATTTGTCGTAGTTTTATGGCATTTTTGTTATATTTGATACTAATAAATTACATTTATGATAGCACATTTGCAGGGAAGATTAGTAGAAAAGAATCCTACAGAGGTTGTAATTGATTGTGGAGGGGTTGGTTATCAGGTAAATATATCGCTACATACCTTCTCCTTAATTCCAAATTCTGAAAATATAAAATTGTATACGCATCTTCAAATTAAAGAAGATGCGCATACTTTATATGGTTTTGCCGAAAAATCAGAACGGGAAATTTTTAGAATGCTGCTTTCTGTTTCAGGAATCGGTGCTGGAATCGCGAGAACAATGCTTTCGTCTATAGAACCAAAGCAAATTATAAACGCTATTGCATCAGGAGATGTTGGCGTAATCCAGTCTATCAAAGGGATTGGAAACAAAACAGCACAAAGAGTTATACTTGATTTAAAGGAAAAAGTTGTTAAATTGTACGATATTGACGAAGTTTTTGCTGCTCAAAACAATAGAAATCGAGATGAAGCGTTATCTGCTCTAGAAGTGTTAGGTTTTGTCCGAAAAGCTTCCGAAAAAGTGGTAGAAAAAATCGTAAAAGAAGATCCAGAAGCTACCGTTGAAACAATTATCAAAAAGGCTTTAAAAAGCTTATAAATTTCATTTTATATAAAAGAATTCTATGCGTAAAATTTGTATTTTGTTGCTGGTATTGCTCTGCGGTAATGTTTTACGGGCACAGGTTACACCGGCGGCACAAGATACAACTAAAACTCAGTTTTCAGTAGGTAAGATAGAGCTCGAAGATCCTCCGAGCGTACTTTCGGCATATAGATACGACCCTATTACAGATCGTTATATCTATACCAATTCGGTAGATGGTTTCTCCATCAATTACCCTTTAATTCTAACTCCAAAAGAATACGAAGATTTAGTTCTCAAAGAAGCAAGAAGAGATTATTTTAGAAAAAAATCTGATGCTATTGATGGTAAAAAAGCGGGAGCCGAGGCAGCCAAAAAAGATTTATTGCCAAGATATTACATCAACTCGAGCTTATTCGAAAGTATTTTTGGAAGTAATACTATAGATGTAAAGCCCACAGGGTCAGTAGAAATGGACTTGGGTATGCGTTATACAAAACAAGATAATCCATCATTTTCGCCAAGAAACAGATCCTCTCTAACTTTTGATTTCGACCAAAGAATCAGTATGAGTTTAATGGGGAAAATTGGAACTCGTTTGGAGGTAAATGCCAACTACGATACACAATCTACATTTGCATTTCAG
This sequence comes from Flavobacterium tyrosinilyticum, assembly GCF_023656565.1. Classification (GTDB taxonomy): domain Bacteria; phylum Bacteroidota; class Bacteroidia; order Flavobacteriales; family Flavobacteriaceae; genus Flavobacterium; species Flavobacterium tyrosinilyticum. The sequence goes on along the minus strand of NZ_JAMOKG010000001.1, from coordinate 413,758 downwards.
AATTTATTTAAACTAGCTTACACACCTTCAGAAGACGATATTGTTCAGAAAGTTGAGGTCGGTAACGTTAGTATGCCTTTAAATAGTACCTTAATTCGAGGTGCTCAAAGTTTATTTGGGGTTAAAGCGCAACTGCAGTTTGGTAAGACAACTGTTACGGGAGTTTTCTCAGAACAAAAGTCTCAAACCAAAAGTATAGTCGCAGAGGGTGGCGGTACCGTACAAAACTTTGATTTATTTGCCTTAGATTATGATAATGACCGACATTTCTTCTTATCACAATACTTTAGAAATAAATACGATGCTTCTCTTAAAAACTATCCGTTAATTGACAGCCGTGTTCAAGTTACAAGAATCGAAGTATGGGTAACGAATAAACAGAATAGGGTAACAACAACAAGTAACAACTTAAGAAACGTTATTGCGCTTCAGGATTTAGGGGAAGGACAAGTTTCTGGTGTGCCAGATAACCAGGTTGTTGTAATTACAAATTCTGCCGGATTCTTTAATAACCCAATAGATTCACCTACAGATAATACAAATAACAAATACGATCCGGCATCCATTGGAAAAGCAGGAAGTTATTTAAACTCTAATATTAGAGAAATTGTAACAGCAAAATCTGGATTTAATAATACCAACGTAAACGAGGGAACTGATTATTCTGTTCTAGAAAATGCTAGAAAATTAACTACAAACGAGTATACTTTTAACGCACAGTTAGGTTACATCTCGTTACAACAGCGATTGGCCAATGACGAAATTCTAGCGGTTGCGTTTGAATATACCGTTGGAGGAAAAACATACCAAGTAGGGGAGTTTGGTAGTGATGGTGTAGATGCAACTGTAGTTACAGGAAACAACAATGCCAATCAAGCAATTGTAACACAGAGTTTGGTTTTAAAAATGCTGAAAAGTAGTTTGACAAACGTTCAAAATCCAGTTTGGAACTTGATGATGAAAAACGTTTATCAAATTCCTCAAGCCTATCAAATCAAACAAGAAGATTTTAGACTTAATATTCTTTATACCGATCCTTCGCCAATAAATTATATTACGCCAGTAACAGGAAGTACTTTTCCGGCAAATCCTGCACCAGACGATAAAATAGACCAAACGCCATTATTGAATGTTTTTAATCTTGACCGTTTAAATTACAACAACGATCCGCAAACGGGAGGAGACGGATTCTTCGATTATGTTCCAGGAGTTACGGTTGATGTGCAGAATGCCCGAATTATTTTCACCACTAAAGAGCCTTTTGGAGAACTTTTATTTAGAAAATTGAATACCAACTCTGGAGAAAGTTATGATGATCCGGCTACCTATAATGCAAATCAGAGGAAATATGTGTTTAGAAACATGTACAAGAATACTCAGGCTGGTGCATTGCAGGATAGTGATAAAAACAAATTCTTATTAAGAGGAAAATATAAATCTTCGGGAAGCAATGGTATTCCTATCGGAGCCTTTAATGTTCCGCAAGGGTCTGTTGTGGTAACTGCTGCAGGACGTGTTTTAGTAGAGGGTATAGATTATAGTGTTGATTATCAATTAGGACGTGTGCAGATATTAGATCCTTCGCTTCAAGCTTCTAATACACCGATTGAAGTTTCGTTGGAGAACAATTCAATCTTTGGGCAGCAGACAAGAAGATTTATGGGATTCAATGTTGAACATAAAATTTCTGAAAAGTTTGTTGTTGGAGGTACATTTTTGAAAATGACAGAACGTCCTTTCACTCAAAAATCAAGCTACGGACAAGAGTCTGTAAATAATACCATTTTTGGTTTTAATGGAAATTATGCGACAGAAGTTCCGTTTTTGACAAGATTGGCTAATAAATTGCCTAACATAGACACAGACGTTCCGTCCAATCTTTCGATTCGTGGAGAAGTCGCATTTTTGAAACCAGATGCTCCAAAGGCAAGTGATTTTGAAGGCGAAGCAACTATTTATATTGATGATTTTGAAGGTACTCAGACCACAATTGATATGAGGTCTGCTTACGCGTGGAGTTTGGCTTCTACACCATTTATTACTTCTGCAACAGACAATACTTTCAATGCTAACTCCAATACGCTTGAGTATGGTTTTAAACGTGCAAAATTGGCTTGGTATACTATCGATCCAATTTTCTACACCTCAAAACCATCTGGAGTCTCAAATGATGATTTATCATTAAACTCAACAAGAAGAATTTATAGCAGAGAGCTTTATCCAAATACAGATATTGCACAAGGACAGATTCAGGTTGTTAATACATTAGACTTAACGTATTATCCATCAGATAGAGGGCCTTACAATAATAACCCTAATTTTAGTTCAAGTAGCGCTTCATCTAATTTTGGTGGAATTATGCGTGCGCTGAATTCTACAAACTTTGAGCAAGGAAATGTTGAATACATTCAGTTCTGGGTATTGGATCCTTATGTTGGAACGGGGCAGGCTCAAGGAACTAATAATGGAAAAATTTACTTCAATTTAGGAGAAGTTTCAGAAGATGTTCTGAAAGATGGAAGAAAACAATATGAAAACGGTTTAGGGCCAGATCAAATAATGGTAAACCCACAGCCAATTTGGGGAGACGTGCCAGCATCTCAATCATTGATTTATGCATTTGATACTAATCCAGACAATCGTAAAAATCAGGATGTTGGTTTAGATGGTTTGCCAGACGCAAAAGAGGGATCAATCTATACCAACTATGCAGGAGAAGAAGATCCCGCAGCAGACAACTATAAATACTTCTTAAATACAGAAGGAGGCATTTTACAGCGTTATAAAAGATACAATGGAACAGAGGGGAACTCTGCTGTAAGCGTTGATGATCCAAATCGTGGTTCAACCACTCTTCCAGATGTTGAAGACATTAATCGTGATAATACCATGAGTACAATCAATGCGTATTATGAGTATAGTATTGATGTAAGACCAGGAATGCAGGTTGGAGAAAATTATATTACAGATATTAGAGAGGTTCAAAATGTAGATCTTCCTAATGGTAGTACTACCAATGCAAGATGGATTCAGTTTAAAATTCCGGTTTCGAAACCTCAAAATACTATTGGAAATATTACCGATTTTAGATCTATTCGTTTCATGCGTATGTTCATGACTGGGTTTAATGATCAAATGACAGTTCGTTTTGGAGCATTAGATTTAGTTAGAGGAGAATGGAGAAAGTATACAGGAACGCTTGATGCAAATGATACAAACCCTGATGATGACGGAACTCAATTTGATGTTGCAGCTGTAAATATTCAGGAAAACGGAACTAAATGTCCTGTAAATTATGTTATTCCGCCAGGAGTTCAAAGGGAGCAATTGTACAACAACAATACAATTATCAATCAGAACGAACAGTCTTTAGCATTGAGAATTGCTGGTTCAGGATTAGAATATCAAGATTCTAGAGCAGTTTTCAAAAATGTAAGTGTTGATATGCGTCAGTACAAAAAACTGAAAATGTTCCTTCACGCAGAATCTCTTCCAAATGAAACTCAGCTTTTAGACGATGAGATGATCGGATTTATTCGTTTTGGTAATGACTTTACACAAAACTTTTATCAAATTGAGATTCCATTAAAAGTAACGAGAACTGGAGGAAGTTGTACTATAAGTCCAGATCAAGTGTGGCTTGAAGAAAATAATATTGATGTAGCACTTTCATTACTTACCAGAATGAAAATCTTGGGAATGAATATCGATATTAATTCGCCAAAAAGAGATATAAATGGTATTTATTATCCAGACCGAGATCCAGATGTAGACGGTGGTGACCAGGATGGTAAGTTGACTTTAGGTATTAAAGGAAATCCGAATTTCGGTTTAGTTCGAAATTTAATGGTCGGGGTAAAAAGCGCGGCAAACCATAAGGATATTATGGGAGAAGTGTGGTTTAACGAACTTCGTATGTCCGATTTGGAAAACAAAGGAGGTATGGCTGCATTACTGAATGTAGATACCAATATGGCCGATTTAATGACATTATCGGCTTCTGGAAAAAAGAGCACAATCGGTTTTGGTTCTCTTGAGCAGGGAGCCAACGAGAGAGATCGTGAAGATATTCAGCAGTACAACATTGTAACCAATATAAATTTAGGAAAGTTATTGCCACCGAAATGGGGTATTAATCTTCCATTCAATTATGCTATTGGAGAAGAAGTTATTACGCCAGAATATGATCCGTTTAATCAGGATATCAAGTTAGATCAATTGATTAAAGAAACGACAGATCCGGCAGAAAAAGAAAATATTAGAACTCGTGCGGTTGATTACACGAAGCGTAAAAGCATCAATTTTATTGGGGTAAGAAAGGATAGAGCGCCAGAACAGAAACCGCATGTTTATGATGTAGAAAACTTTACGTTCTCGCAGTCTTATAATCAGGTAGAGCGACATGATTATGAAGTTGAAAGTTATAATGATGAGCAGTCTAATACTTCTGTCAATTATGCTTACACTTTTCAGCCTAAAGAAGTAGTTCCGTTTAAGCAAACCAAATTCATGAAAACAAGTGAATATTGGAAATTGCTAAGCGATTTTAATATCAATTATCTTCCTTCGAACGTTTCATTTAACACCAATATTTTAAGACAAAGTAATCGCCAGCAATACAGACAAGTTGATGTAGAAGGTATTGGATTAGATCCTCTTTACAGAAGAAACTTTGCGTTTAATTATCAATATGGTTTCGGATTTAATTTGACAAAATCGTTAAAATTAAATTACACAGCAGCGTCTAACAATATTGTAAGAAACTTTTTGAACGACGATAATACGCCAAAAGAAGATTTTAATATCTGGGATGATTATTTTGATATTGGTATACCAAATCAGCATTTACAACAATTGATTTTAAACTATGACATTCCAATTAACAAAATTCCAATATTTAGTTTCATAAAAGCAAACTATTCTTATACGGCAGATTACAATTGGCAAAGATCGTCTACGGCACTTTCTCAATACGTTGATGATAGTGGAGTGTCTTGGGATTTAGGAAATACGGTTCAAAATGCCAATTCGAATACTTTCTCTACGACATTAAATATGAATACACTGTATAAATATTTAGGTTTGACACCTGGAGGCAAGCCAGCAAAAGCAAAACCTGCTGCACCGCCAAAACCAGGAGAGAAAATTGTAAATACGGCTAAACCAGTTACCAGCAGTAATCCTTTTTATGATGGTTTGATTGGAGTTTTAACAAGTGTTAAAAATGTTCAGATCAACTATACAAAAAACAGCGGAACCGTTTTACCAGGATATATTCCTGGAGTTGGTTTCTTTGGTACATCGAAACCTTCGTTAGGTTTTGTTTTTGGTAGTCAGGATGATGTGCGTTTTGAAGCTGCTAAAAATGGATGGCTGACTAGTTACCAGAACTTTAATCAAAACTATACGCAAGTAAGTAATAAGCTTTTGAAAGTAATGGCAAACGTAGATTTATTGCCCGATTTGAAAATCGATCTGGCTATGGATCGCGCTTATTCTGAAAATTCATCAGAGCAATATACAGTTAGAGATTCTATTGGACAAAAGTTTTATACGCCTTTATCTCCATACACTTATGGAATGTTTTCAATTTCTACTGTATTGATTAAGACTGCTTTCTCAACAAGTACAGAAACGGAGTCTTCGGCATTTGATGATTTTAGAAGCAATCGTTTAGTTATTGCAAATCGTTTGGCAGAACAGCATTATGGAGGAGGGGAAATTCCGAGATACGGAGATGCAAATAATCCTATTCCAGATGAATCAGATCCGAATTACAAAATTTATGTAGCCAATCAAGGTTATCCTATTGGTTTCTCAAAAAGTAATCAAGCGGTATTGTTGCCTTCATTTATGGCGGCGTATACAGGAGCAGATGCTTCAAAGAGTTCAACAGGTATTTTTAGAAGTTTCCCTATCCCGAACTGGAATGTGAAGTATAATGGTTTAATGCGTTATAAGTATTTCAAAGATCATTTTAGACGTTTTTCGTTACAACATAATTATAGAGCATCATATACAATAAGTCAGTTTAGGTCAAATTTTGATTATTTGGAAACCCCTGGAGGGCAAGATGTAAATACGAACTTCTTCAATAAAACAATCATGTCTAATGTTAACTTAGTGGAGCAATTTAGTCCGCTGATGAGAATTGATTTTGAATTGAAAAATTCATTCCGTTTATTGACAGAAGTTAAAAAGGACCGTGCATTGTCTATGAGTTTTGATAATAATTTATTGACAGAGGTTAAAGGAGTTGAATATGTTGTTGGAGTAGGATATCGTTTTAAAGATGTTATTATTTCATCAAGATTGGCAGATAATCCAACTGGAATTATTAAGAGTGATATCAATATAAAAGCTGATTTTTCATATAGAAACAATGAGACTTTAGTTCGATATTTAGATTATGATAATAATCAGCTGGCAGCGGGACAGAACATCTGGACTTTAAAATTAACGGCCGATTATGCTTTCAGTAAAAACTTAACAGCGATATTTTATTACGATCATTCGTTCTCGAAAGCAGTTATTTCGACTTCTTTCCCTTTAACGAATATCAGATCAGGTTTCACACTTCGTTATAATTTTGGAAATTAAATTTTAGTTTCTAAACTAGATTTTATTAGAAGATTATTACATTTGTGGCTTAAATTTTAAACAATCAATTTTCAAACACAACGATTATGAGCATACCAGCAAATTTAAAGTACACAAAAGATCACGAATGGGTTAGCATCGAAGGAGATGTTGCAACTGTAGGAATTACTCATTTTGCACAAAAAGAGTTAGGAGATATCGTGTATGTTGAGGTAGAAACTTTAGATCAGACACTTTCAAAAGATGAAGTTTTTGGAACTGTTGAGGCTGTAAAAACAGTTTCTGATTTATTTTTACCATTAACAGGTGAGATCATTGCTTTTAATGAAGACTTAGAAAGTGCTCCAGAAACTGTAAATTCAGATCCTTATGGAGCTGGATGGATGATTAAAATAAAAATTGCTGATGCTTCAGAAATTGACACTTTATTGTCTGATCAAGCTTATAAAGAATTAATCGGTGCCTAAACAACTATTATTAATTTGGGCAATTATCTGCTCTGGAATCATTACTTATTTTTGTCTTACAGATTCTAGTAATATACCAGCGGTTAGTTTTCCAAGCATTGATAAAATTGTACATTTCTGTTTTCATTTTGGATTTACAATTTCATGGATTTTGTTTTTCAAAAAAGAGTTAAAAGGAAAAGAAGCAGACGCTTATAAAGCGTATTTAATTTCTTTTATATTCTCTGTTTTTTTCGGAATTACAATTGAAATTCTCCAAAGCGCTCTTACAGTAACAAGAGCTTCAGATGTTACAGATGTTTTAGCAAATGCACTAGGAGCGTTTGTGGCAGTTTTTTCTGCAATAGCTTTTAAAAGTCAAATCGATAAAATATAATTTCAAAACCCACTTCGGTGGGTTTTTTATTACAAGAAAATCAAGCAGTTAAAAGCTATGTTTTTTCAATATAAAATGTACTTTTGTGCTGGTTTCCTGCAACTTCAATCAAAATGAATGTAAAGCAATATTTAGACTCCACGTATTTGAAAACTGCATCGCAAGCTGGTCTTTCGGAAGCAGAAAATACTGTTGTGGTCAAAAATGCCATTGCCGAAGCAATTCAAGAAGGTTTTAAGCTAATTATGATTCGTCCAGAGTATGTTTCTTTGGCAAAAAACATGATTGTTGAAGCCAATTCTGTTTTGTTGGTTGGAACTGTAATTGATTTTCCAGAAGGAAAGTCAAGTTTGGAAACCAAAATTAAAGAAGCAAACGAAGCAATTGCAAATGGAGCTGACGATTTAGATTTTGTTTGTAATTACGAAGCATTCAAGAATGGAGATTTCGATTTGGTTAAAAAAGAAATCTTAATTGGAACGCAGATCGCATTGGCAAATGATAAAACAGTAAAATGGATTATTGAAGTTGCGGCCTTAACAGATAAAGAAATCATCCAGTTATCTTCTTTAATAAAACATGTTGTAGTGTCTAATTTTAAAGAAGAAGATTTTGATTCTGTTTTTGTGAAATCCTCTACGGGTTTTTATAAAACAGAGAATGATCTTCCAAATGGAGCAACGGTTCCAGCAATAATTATAATGCTCGAAAATGCTTCGCCACTTTCAGTAAAGGCAGCTGGTGGAGTCCGTTCATTTGAAGAAGCAGCAGAAATGATTCGTTTAGGAGTAAAACGCATCGGAACTTCGGCAGCAAAAGCAATTGTAAACGGAGAAATTTCCCCAAATCAATATTAAATAAATACCCAAATTTTAAGTGAATAAGTTTTTTTTGTCCCTTGTTTTAATTTCTTCGTTCTTTATTGTTTCTGCTCAGCAAAATGGTAATTCTTCTGTTCAGCCAGGTTTTGCGGCAGAAATGTTTCCAGTTTTTCCTAACTGCGAAAATTTAGAAGGAAAAAAATTAGAAAATTGTTTTTATAAAGAAGTGCAAGATTTTGTTTTTAGCAATTTTCAAGTCCCTCAAAAGTCAAAAGAAAACAATTATAAAGGAGTGGTAAAAGTACTTTTTGAGGTAAATGCGGAAGGCGAATTTAAGGTAATTTATGTTTCTGCAGAAACTGAAGAATTGTCTGAAGAAGCAAAAAGAGTTTTTGGCACATTTCCGAAAATAAAACCTTCAACTTACAATGGAAAACCAACGTATTCTAAATATACGATTTCTATTGATATACCGTTGAAAAGTGCGTCGCAGCTTGCAGCAGAAGCTCAGGCAGCGGCAGAAATCTTAAAGCCAACACAAAAACCAATGACTGAGCTGGATAGTATTGTATACAAAAAATACAATAATCCAGAATTTGATAGCCATTTAAATATTCCTTTTTCACATAGTTATTATGCGCAGTTTGATGCAGAAATGAATCAAGTTGGGATTAATAACCATACAGCGTCTAAACCTTATACTTACGCTGAGGTTTCAAAATATTATAATTTGAGAGCGGTCAATGAATCGTTGCAGAAAAAAACATCGACTTGGCTAGGAAGAAAATGGTGGAATGAGAACTTGGTACAGATTCAAGGAGAGGATTACTGGTTTTCTTTAAACCCGATTGTAGATTTACAAATGGGTAAGGCTTCAGATCTTGATGCATCTTACACTTATGTGAATACTAGAGCTCTAAACTTTAGAGGAGGTTTAGGGAAACAAATTAACTTTACGACTACATTTTTTGAAAGTCAGGGAAGATTTGCAGGGTATTTTAACGATTATGCGGAATCTATTAAGCCATCTGGAGGAAATCCGGCAATAATTCCGGGAGTTGGAATTGCAAAAAGATTCAAAACAGATGCTTACGATTTTCCTTTAGCGGAAGCGAATATCACTTTTGCACCAGGAAAAATATTTGATTTTCAATTGGGTTATGGAAGAAATTTCATAGGTGATGGTTATCGTTCTTTGTTGGAAAGCGATGGAGCAAGTCCGTACCCGTACTTTAAAATCAATACTAAATTTTGGAAAATTAAATATACCAATACGTATATGTGGATGAAAGATGTTCGTCCAGAAGTAACAGCCGAAAAGACGTATGCAACAAAATTTATGGCGAACCATTATTTAAGTTGGAATGTTTCAAATAGAGTAAACTTAGGATTTTTTGAATCTGTAGTTTGGACAGATACCAACAATAGAGGTTTTGATGCTAATTTTGTCAATCCGATTATTTTTTACCGTGCAGTAGAATTTGGATCTTCATCTAAAAGTGGAAATGCACTTTTGGGGATTACGGGTAAATACAAATGGAATAATAGCATAAATCTGTATTCGCAGTTCTTGATTGATGAGTTTTCTGTTTCAGATGTTGGAGCGGGAAATCAAAGCTGGAAAAATAAATTCGGATTTCAATTTGGAGCAAAATATTTCAACGCATTTAATGTAAAAGATCTTTTGTTGCAGGTAGAATTGAACAGTGTACGTCCTTATGTGTACTCGCACAGCGCTGTTATTACAAACTACGGACACAACAATCAGAGTGTAGGGCATCAATGGGGAGGCAATTTTAAAGAACTTATTGCAATTGCGAGATACCATAAAGGACGTTGGCTTGCCGATGCGAAATTGACTGTTGGAACTAGAGGTTTGGATTTTGATACTGCAGCAGATTCTTATAATTATGGAGGAAATATCTATAAAAGTTACGATGTAAAACGCCCTTATGATACAGGTGTGAAAATTGGACAAGGAAATAAAACTAGTGTTTTTATTGCAGACGTTCAAGGAGGATATTTAATTAATCCAATGACAAACTTGAAATTATTTGGAAGTTTAATCTATAGAAATTTTGATCCGACTCAAGAAACAGCAACAACTTTTAAGCAAAGTACAACTTGGTTTAGTGTTGGTCTGCGATCAGATATTTTTAATTGGTATTTTGATTACTAGTCTTTTTAATAAGATTTTTCGAAATAATAGTGTTAAAGAATGCTGAGATCTTAATTTGCAAAGGTTTTATTGAAAAAAATCTATTTTTATAGGCTTAAATTCTACAATCTAATTTGTACATTTGCACCACTCAAAAAAAATACACAAAATACAACGGTATTGAACGCTGCAAAAAATACATTATCAATCAAATCAATATTTCTGGATTTTAAAGAGATTACTAAAGCTGGTTTAGCTATTAGTGTATTGTTCTCTTCAATCGCTGGATATTTATTAGGAGTAGATTCTGAACATCCCTTCAGATGGAGTGTTTTGGCTGTTTTGGCAGTTGGAGGTTATTGCATGGTTGGAGCTTCGAATGCTTTTAATCAAGTAATAGAAAAAGATATCGATTCTTTAATGGATCGTACCAAAAACCGTCCAGTTCCTTCAGGACGTATGTCTCCTAAAGTCGCTTTATTAGTAGCAAGTTTGCTTACTATTATTGGTATTGCGCTTCTTTATACGATAAATGCAAAGTCAGCAATGTTTGCTGCGATTTCTATATTTCTTTATACAAGTGTTTATACACCATTAAAAACAGTAACTTCGTTGTCTGTTTTTGTTGGGGCATTTCCAGGAGGGATTCCGTTTATGTTGGGCTGGGTAGCAGCAACTGGCGAATTTGGCATCGAGGCAGGGACTTTGTTCTTAATTCAATTTTTTTGGCAGTTCCCGCATTTTTGGTCTATTGGATGGTTTTTATATGAAGACTATGAGAAAGCAGGAATTTTTATGCTTCCGACAGGTAAAAAAGATAAAGGAACAGCATTACAGATAATATTGTATACAATTTGGCTTATTATAGCATCGTTATTACCTATGTTAGGTTTTACGGGGCAGTTGTTTATTTCTCCAATTGCGGCAGTTTTAGTGTTTCTTTTAGGGATTTGGATGCTTTTTTATGCGGTTCGTTTGTATAAGTTAAGAACTGCAAAGGCAGCGAGAACATTAATGCTAGTGAGTGTTTCTTATATCTCGCTTTTGCAAATTGTATTTATAGTAGATAAATTTTTAAGATAGTTGTTATGGAAATGACATTGAAAACAAATGAAGAGCAAGCAAGGAAATCAAAATCGGCAAAACTGATTCTGCTTTTCGCGATGGTTAGTATGACCATGATGTTTGCTGGTTTAACAAGTGCATTTGTAGTTAGTAAATCAAGAGCAGACTGGTTGAAGAATTTTGAACTTCCTTCAGCTTTCTATTGGAGTACAGCAGTAATTATTGCCTGCAGTGTTACTTTTTACTTGGCAAAAAAAGCCATTCAAAAAGACAATAGAAGTGCGGTTACAGGATTGCTTATTGGAACTTTAGCTTTAGGGGTTTTATTTGTGGTATTACAATTCAAAGGATTTGGACAAATCGTTTCAGAAGGGTATTACTTTACAGGAGAAGGTAGTTCAATTACTACAACTTTTCTTTATGTGGTAACAGTTACACACTTGTTACACTTAGCTGGCGGATTAATTTCACTTTTAATTATAATTTATAATCATTTTAAACAAAAATACAATTCGACTCAAACTCTTGGGATAGAGCTAGGTGCGATGTATTGGCACTTTTTGGATTTATTATGGGTATATTTATTTTTATTTTTATATTTCTTTAAATAAGAAAAAAACGTAAATTTGGGAACTTTTTAACGAATATCTTTTATGGGAGCGACAGTTACTACTGCAAACAACGACGAAAAAACTTGGGGAGGCGGTCACAATGAGCCTTTAGGAGCAAGTTATGGTAAAATGATGATGTGGTTTTTTATCGTATCAGATGCCTTAACATTCTCTGGATTTCTAGGAGCTTATGGTTTTTCTAGATTCAAATTTATTGAAACTTGGCCTTTGGCTGATGAAGTGTTTACTCACTTCCCATTTATGCATGGTGTTGCGGCTCCAATGTATTATGTAGCATTAATGACTTTTATTTTGATCTTTTCTTCTGTAACAATGGTATTAGCTGTTGATGCAGGACACCAATTGAAAAAGACAAAAGTTGCTGTTTACATGTTCTTAACTATTATTGGAGGTTTAATTTTCGTTGGTTCTCAAGCTTGGGAATGGAAAAACTTCATTAAAGGAGAATATGGTGCAGTTGAAACTGCTGGAGGTAGTTTGCTTCAGTTTGTGGATAAAGATGGTAAAAGAGTAGCTTTAGCTGATTTTGCTGTTAAATTGCCAGAACAAAGAGAAGCTTTAACAAGAAGCCACTCAACTTGGTTTATGGAAGATGCTCAGTCTCTACCGACTTACACAGTTGCTGAAGTTCAGGCTGGTTTTAAAGCACACCCTGAAGTTTTAATCAGAACAGAAAAACTTACAGATAAAAAGAAAAAGACAATCTTGTCAAGAGAAGAATCTGAAAAACATTTAGCAACAGCTAAGTATGTAGTAGAAGGTGCTAACTTGATCAGAAACGAGTACGGTAATAAATTATTTGCTGATTTCTTCTTCTTTATTACAGGTTTCCACGGATTCCACGTATTCTCTGGAGTTATCATCAATATCATTATTTTCTTTAATGTATTATTAGGTACTTACGAGAAGAGAAGAAGCTACGAAATGGTAGAAAAAGTTGGTTTATACTGGCACTTCGTAGATTTAGTTTGGGTATTTGTATTTACAGTTTTCTACCTAGTTTAATTTTTAGCATTTCATTATTATGTCACACGAGCACGTATCAAATACAAAAAGAATCTGGTTTGTTTTCGCATTACTTTCAGTAGTAACTACAGTTGAAGTTATTTTGGGTATCTACAAACCTGCATCATTAGAATTTACTCATTTCGTTGGTTTGAATTTGTTAAACTGGATTTTCTATATCCTTACAATTTTCAAAGCATATTATATTGTATGGGCATTTATGCACATGGAAGGTGAAAAAAGCAGCCTTAGATGGTCTGTAGTTTCTCCTGTTATCTTCCTAGTTTTATATTTATTGTTTATTCTATTGACAGAAGGACATTATATTTATGGGGTTTTTAAAGATTCTACTATTAAATGGAATTTTTAACATGATATTAATTCGAAAAGAAGCTCCGATTTACGGAGCTTTTTTTATTTTTGTACCTCAATAATTCTCCGTTATACAATGAAAAAAAATATAGTTCTCTTTGTACTTTTTGTATTGCCAATTGTAGCGTATTTGTTTTTCGCTTCCGGTGTAAATAGTTTTACAACACTTCCTGTAATAACGCCAAAAGTGACCGACTTTGGAAATTGGAATTCATTAAACGGAAAAAAAATCTCCCTTGATAAAAAGATTACCGTGCTAGGTTTTGCTGGTACAAATATTTTAGAAAATAGAGGTAATTATTTTAATCTAAATGAAAAGATTTACAAACGTTATAACGGTTTTGAAGATCTTCAGTTTGTAGTGCTGTGTCCAACAGGAACTGAAAAAGAAGCTCAAAAAATTGTTGATGCATTATCTCCTTTTACAGATGTTAAGAATTGGAATTTTGTTTTTGCTTCAAAAGAAGAAATCCAGAAATTTTATGACGGATTGCATTTAAAAGAAAAACTAAATGAAAACCTTGGAACTTCTAATGTTTATATTATCGATAAAGAACGTAATTTGAGAGGTAGAAAAGATCAGAAAGAATATAAAGAAGGTTACGATACTTTTCATCCGTCTGAGTTGAGTAATGAAATGCTTGATGACTTCAAGATTATTCTTTACGAATATCGCGCAGCTTTAAAGAAGAATCATAACGCTACAAAGCAACTTTAAAAAATCATTTATAATGTTTAAGAACAAATCATATATCGGAATCTCTTTTGTGATTCTAATCTTCGGGATTTATGCCATTCCTAAAATTGTCGATCGAGTTAAAAACGGTGACGTTGTAAAAGGAAACCGTTTGGACAATGTAGAGGCTAAATCTTCAAAAGATGCTAAGCTTTTGACAATTGGGCCAGCTCCAAAATTCGAATTGACGAATCAAGATAACGTAAAGGTTTCTAATGAAACGTATAAAGGAAAAGTATATGTTTTGGAATTCTTCTTTACAACTTGTCCTTCAATTTGTCCAAAGATGAATATGAGTATGCTGGAGATTGAAAAGACTTTTTTTGGAAACCCAAACTTTGGAATTGTTTCTATTACGATCGATCCGAAACACGATACTCCACAAGTTTTGAAAGACCATGCTAAATTGTTAGGTGTAAAATCTTCAAACTGGAATTTCTTAACTGGAGACAGAAACGTAATTATGGATTTGTCTAATAAAGGATTTAATCTTTATGCAGGAGAAAATGATAAAGTAAGCGGCGGATTTGAGCATTCTGGTTTGTTTGCTCTAATTGACAAAGACGGAAACATTAGATGCAGAAAAGACGAATTCGGAAATCCAAGTATATACTACGATGGTTTAGATAAAAAAGGAGTTAGAGATATTCAGCAAGACATTAAAATTTTATTAGAAGAATAAAAATGGAAGATAATACTTTAGAGAAAAAATATAACAAGTTTATTATTGCGGTTTCAATTGTAATTCCAGTTGTCGTGGCAATTTTATTTGGTGTTAAATTAAAAGATTTTGGTTTCAATGTAGAGCCTTTATCTTTTTTACCTCCAATTTATGCAACTACAAATGGTATTACTGCTGTTGTGTTAGTTTTGGCTGTTATGGCAATTAAGAAAGGAAACCAAAAATTACACGAAAGATTAATGACTTTTGCTATTGCATTGTCTGTTGCATTTTTGGTTATGTATGTAGCATATCATATGACTTCGGATTCTACAAAATATGGAGGAGAAGGAGTATTGCGTTATGTGTATTTCTTTATTCTTGTAACGCATATTTTATTGTCAATTGCTATTATTCCACTTGTTTTGATTACTTATGTAAGAGCGCTTGCAAAACGTTTTGACAGACATAGAAAAATAGCTAGAATCACTTTCCCCCTTTGGTTATATGTAGCAGTAACGGGAGTAGTGGTTTACTTAATGATTTCTCCATATTATGTACACTAGAAAAAATAATATTCAAACCGTGAAATTCAAATTTCAAGCTCTGTTTTTTGGAATTTGTTTTTTCTTTATTGGAATTTCTGCTAATGCACAATGTGCAATGTGCCGTGCGGCTTTAGGAGGAGATTCTAATATCAAAAAGGCTGAAGCTGTAAATGATGGAATTGTTTACTTAATGGTAATTCCTTATTTGCTTGTATTAATAATTGGATATTTGATTTATCGAATGTATTCTAAAAAGAAAAAAGCAGTGTAATTTTACACTGCTTTTTTTGTTTTTATTTAAGTCCGTTTACGGAGACATTTACCGTTCCGTTTATTTTGATGAAGGCTATAATGGCTTGATTGGTCAACTGTATTTTATCAAACTGAATGTCTTCCATTTTTCCGTTA
Organism: Flavobacterium tyrosinilyticum; assembly: GCF_023656565.1. GTDB lineage: Bacteria > Bacteroidota > Bacteroidia > Flavobacteriales > Flavobacteriaceae > Flavobacterium > Flavobacterium tyrosinilyticum. The sequence continues at coordinate 397,909 of NZ_JAMOKG010000001.1, read as the reverse complement.
ACAAATACTCCAGGCATCGGTGAATAGTTCTTTAAGTAACCCGCCATACTTTTTTTGCCTTCTTCCAAATTCGGTTGAATAGAATAACGGCAGCTTTCTTCCATTTTTCTAAGTATATATCCTTGCGCAAGCCAGTTTGCGGTACGCATCAATTTGCTTTTGGTGTCCAAGACATAATCCAGCTTTTCAAAATAAATCTCTTTTGTTTGTGCATTGTATGAAGGAAATCCATTTAAATAAATGGTTCCGTTTATAGAACCTAAAATGTCTAAAGCAATGACCATTTTTCCGTCTTTATGCCAAATGGAAACATTTTTTACGGTTACTTTTTTGCTTCCAGAACCAAACTCCTGACCTGCAAAATTTTTGGTCATAATCTTGGATGCATCTACATAACTCGAAATGGCAGCAATATTAGCAGAAATCTGATTTGGGATTTTAGCAACAGGTTTTAGAGCAATTTTGCTAGCATTATATTTTGATTCTGGCTGTTTTCCAACGATGGTTTCCATATTGCATTTCATTCCCATATCGAGCAAGAAAGAATCGTTTTTCAGTTTTGCATTTGTAGAGTAAATTTCAATTGGAACAATTCGCAGCCAGCTTTCATATGTATCACTCATTTGAAAAGGAGTAGAAATTTTTTCAACAGCCTGAAGAACGTTTGGTTTAAAATCCATTGATTTTTCAATTGCTCCATCAATTTCCTTTTCCAGTTGGGTTTTAAAAATAGAAATAGCTGGATTTATTAAATAAGTAATCGGCATGTTTTTGCCAAATACAGTCATTGTTGGGCTTTCGTTCCAATTAAGAGACTTGAACTCTGTTTTTGTTGTTAGTTTCCAATTGGTAAGAGTGGTTTCGCTAGATAAAGTTATCACTCCGTTTAGGTTAAATTCTCTAACGTCGTAGAGCTCTATCCCCATTTTTTTTGTTCCGATTCGATATTTGATATTCGCTTTAAGCGGTAAAATCGTTCTAATTCTTTTGTTCGGATTTGAAGGATCATTTTGAATTTTGATTGGAGCCTGTTTCCAGATTTTCATTTCAATATCATCATCTTGGATGTTGTTGTCCTCATAAATCAATCCGTTAAGGAGCGTGTTTGTCTGATTTTCGATATCACTTAATTTGATCGTAATCGGAAGGTTAATAAAGGATGGGCTGCTGTCATAAACTAGCGGACTGGCATCGTCGGGTTCGGGTTTTAATGTTTCTAATTTTGAAGTTGAAGAACAGCTTGTTAATACGGCAAGCACCGAAAACATTGTAATAATAGAAGTAAGCTTCATTTTAATATGAATTTTTAGACAAGGTAAAATTACAAAAACAATCATATTTTCTGAAAAAAGTGTAACAATAACTCAAAAAGGTAGTCTAATAGAAAATAGGTAACATAATTATTAACTTTTTATTATCATAAATTACTTAATAAATACGTTATTATTGTCTAAAAAATTTAACAATACCATGATTGAAATTAAAGATTTACACAAATCCTATAAAATGGGAAGTTCGCAATTACATGTATTAAAGGGAATTAATTTTAATATAGAGGAAGGAGAATTGGTTGCAATCATGGGATCGTCTGGTTCAGGTAAATCAACACTTCTTAACATTTTAGGAATTTTGGATGAAGCCGATTCAGGAAGTTATATTTTAGACAAAACACCAATTAAGAAATTAAACGAAACAATTGCTTCAAAATATCGTAACAAATTTTTAGGTTTTGTCTTTCAGTCTTTTAACTTAATAAATTACAAAACAGCATTAGACAATGTAGCGATGCCATTGTATTATCAAGGCGTTAAAAGGAAGGAACGTTACGAGATTGCAATGAAGTATTTGGAGAAAGTAGGTTTGGGTTCTCATGTTAACCACTTGCCAAATGAACTTTCTGGAGGTCAAAAACAGCGTGTTGCTATTGCGAGAGCATTAGCTTCAAATCCCAAAGTGTTACTTGCCGATGAACCAACGGGGGCTCTTGACACCAAAACGTCTTATGAAGTTATGGAGCTTATTCAAGGAATCAATGACGAGGGAAAAACAATTTTGATTGTGACACACGAACCCGATATTGCGGCAATGTGCAAAAGAAATGTAGTCCTAAAAGATGGATTAATTATCGATGATAAAAGAGTAGAACAAGTTAGAGCTTCGTCTTATGTTTAATATTGAACGTTGGCAGGAAATATTTGAAGCCATTTCTAAAAACCGTTTAAGAACATTCTTAACGGGAGTCTCTGTGGCTTCGGGGATCTTTATTTTGGTAATCTTGCTTGGTGCAGGAAAAGGTCTTCAGAACGGAATTGAAAAACAATTCGAACGTGATGCAGCTGGAATTATAGAGGTTTGGTCTGGAACGACCACTAAAGAATATAAGGGATTAAACCCAGGAAGGCAAATTCAATTTCGCAATAGCGATTACAATCAATCGGTACAGAAATTCGAAGATAAATTAGATTTGAGAGCTTCAACAAACAATTACTGGGGGCAGTCTTTTGCTTATGGCAAAGAATCTGGTAATTATCAATTTAGAGGAGTAAATCCAGATTATGGCGGAATCGAGAATTTAACCATAGTTCAAGGCCGTTATGTAAACGCAAAGGATTTAGAAAGTAATGCAAAAGTGGCGGTTATCGGAATGAAATTAAAAACCGATTTGCTTAAAGATAAAGAAGCAATAGGAGAAGAAATCCTAATTAACAACATTAACTTTAAAGTAGTTGGAGTCTTTACAGATCCAGGAGGAGAAAGAGAAGAGACTCGTGCTTATTTGCCTTTAACTACAGTTCAGAAAACATTTGGAGGTGGCGATAAAATTAGCAACTTGTTTTTTACCCTAAAAAAGACAAGCGATTATGATGAAGCATTGGCTCAATCAGAAAAATTTACCCAAGATTTAAAAAACTTATTAAAAAGTAAAAACGTAGTGGCACCCGAAGATGATGGAGGTGTAGGAGTTTATAATTCGGTTAAAGACGCTAAACAGTTTTACGATTTAAATTTATATATCAGACTCTTTTTCTGGTGGGTTGGTATCTGTACCATTATAGCAGGAGTTGTTGGAGTTAGTAATATCATGCTTATTATTGTAAAAGAACGTACAAAAGAAATCGGAATTAGAAAAGCTCTGGGAGCTTCACCTTTTTCTATTATCACGATGATTCTTCATGAATCAATTTTCATTACGACCATTGCTGGTTTTGTGGGGTTATTGGCCAGTCTTGCTTTATTGGAGTTCGTTGGTCCGATGGTTCAGAGCGAGTATTTCAGAAATCCTGAAGTAGATTTTAGTGTAGCTTTAACTACTTTGGTATTACTTGTTTTTGCCGGAGCAATGGCAGGATTTTTTCCAGCCTACAGAGCAGCCAAAATTAAACCTATTGTAGCACTTAGAGACGAATAATTATGTTTAAAAAAGATAATTGGGACGAGATTTTACAGGCCTTAACTGCCAATCCTTTCAGGACTATCCTGACGGCTTTTGGTGTTTTTTGGGGTATTTTTATCTTGGTGATTTTACTTGCTGCAGGTAATGGTTTGGAAAATGGTATCAAAAAAGGTTTTGACGGAATCGCGACCAATACCATGTTTATGTGGAGCCAGACTACTTCTAAGGCTTATAAAGGTTTACCAAAAACAAGACGTTATGATTTTAGAAATAGTGATGTAACAGCTTTAAAAGCAGCACTACCAGATTTATTATATGTTTCTCCGAGAAATCAATTGGGGGATTTTAACGGAACAAATAACGTGGTAAGAGGCACAAAAACTTCTGCATTTACAATTTATGGAGATTACCCAGAGCTGATTAAACAACAGCCGATGGATATTATTAAAGGAAGATTTGTAAATCAGCAGGATATTGAGCAGAGAAGAAAAGTTTGCGTAATTGGTAAAGGAGTTATCAGTGAGCTTTATGGTAAAGAAGAGGAAGCTGTTGGAACTTATATAAAAATTAACAGCATTAATTTCATGGTTGTTGGAGTTTATAAATCGAAACAGCAGGGAGGAAATGCAGAACAGGAACAGAAAAATATTTTTATTCCTTTTACAACTTTTCAGCAAGCCTTTAATTATGGAGATAAAGTGGGATGGATGGCGCTTACGGCAAAAGACGAAACTTCTATAACCGATTTAAAGCCTAAAATTTTAGAGATTATAAAAGCACTACATTCTATAAATCCGACAGATGAAAGAGCGGTTGGAAATTTTGATTTGTATGAGCAGTTTAATAAAGTACAAAGCTTATTTAATATCTTAAAAGTAATTGCGTATTTCGTAGGAACATTAGTTTTGATTTCGGGTGTAATTGGAATTTCGAATATCATGCTAATTGTGGTTAAAGAACGCACAAAAGAAATCGGAATTAGAAGAGCCTTGGGTGCAACTCCTGGAGCAATTAGAGGGCAGATATTATCGGAGTCAATATTTTTAACCATTATTTCAGGTATGCTCGGAATTGCTGTTGCAACAGGAATTATAGCACTTTTAAATATGGTACTAGATTCGATGCCTCCTGATCAAAATACTATGTTTGCCAATCCAACTGTAGATTTAGGAGTTGTATTTGTAGCATTAATTATATTGGTCGGATCTGGTTTGCTCGCTGGATTTATCCCGGCACAGACCGCCATCAATGTGAAACCCGTAGATGCATTAAGGACAGAATAAATTATCAATCAAAATAAATCGATTAAACCAAGAACAAATGAAAAAAGGAGTAACCGTAACCATTTTAATATTTATTGCAGTTGTTTTTTTTGGCGCACTTTACTATTTGTATGCGAAAAACCAAGAATCACCGATTGTATTTAAAACGGAAAAAGCAGAAATAAAAACTATCGTAAAAAATACTATTGCGACAGGAAATATTCAGCCTGATGAAGAAGTTTTAATCAAACCAAATATTTCAGGTATTATTGAAGAAGTGTATATCAAAGCTGGTGAAAAAATCAAAGCTGGCGATATGATTGCTAAGATTAGAGTTGTAGCAAACGTTTCGAATGTAAGTAGCTCTCAGAATCAGGTACAGACTGCTAAAATAGCATTAGATAATCAGGAAAAAATTTATAAAAGACAGAAAACATTATTTGAGAAAGATGTAATTTCTGCAAATGATTATGATGCTGCACAGCTGGCTTACAATCAGGCAAAACAAAATTATCTGGCTGCAAAACAAGGTTTGGATATTGTTAAAACAGGAACAACTTCATCTTTAGGAAATTATGCTAATACATTAATTCGTTCGACAGTTAACGGAATGGTATTAGACGTTCCGGTAAAAGTAGGGAACCAAGTTATCGAAAGTAATAACTTTAACGAAGGAACTACAATTGCAAGTGTTGCCGATGTTGGAAGAATGATTTTTATTGGTAAAATTGATGAATCTGAGGTTGGAAAAATCAAAGAAAAAATGCCAATCGAGATTACAATTGGTGCAATCGAAAATAAAAAATTTGATGCAGTTTTAAACTATATCGCTCCAAAAGGAGTTACAGAAAATGGTGCGATCCAATTTGAAATAAAAGCACAAATGATCAACAGAGATGATACTTTTATTAGAGCTGGTTTAAGTGCCAATGCTTCTATTATTTTGGAGAAAGCAGAGAAAGTTTTAGCAATAAAAGAATCTTTGGTTCAATTTGACAAAAAAACACAAAAGCCTTATGTAGAAGTCGAAAATGCTCCACAGAAATTTCAAAGAAGGGATTTGGTTCTGGGGGTAAGCGACGGAATCTACGTTCAAGTTAAAAGCGGTATAAGTGATACAGATAAAATTAAAATCTGGAATCAGGGCTTGATTAACGAAGGAGACAAAGAAAAAAAATAAGCTAATTTGAAAGGTTAAGGATCTTTTTGGTTTTAAAAATGTTAAATTTGCGTAGTTCGGTTTACTGCGCCTTCATTAAAAGTATATGAAAATAAATAAATATAATAGTCTGATTTTTGCAGTGTTATTCGGATTCGGATTAACTGGGCAGGCACAATCAAAACAATGGACATTGGAAGAGTGTGTGAGATATGCACTCGAAAATAATATCACGGTAAAACTATCTGAATTAGATGTAAAAAATGCTGAGATCGATAAAAGAGGAGCTTTAGGAAATTATCTTCCATCTGTAAATGGAACCGCTTCTCACTCTTGGAATATCGGTTTGAACCAGGATGTTACAACAGGTATTTTACGTAATCAAACTACACAATATTCTTCAGTTGGGATAAACGCAGGAGTTGACATCTACAAAGGTCTGCAGAATCAAAATACAATGAGAAGGGCAAAATTAAGTATTATTGCCTCACATTATCAGCTGTTAAAAATGCAGGAAGATATTTCGTTGAATGTCGCTAGTGCCTTTTTGCAGATTTTATCTAATAAAGAAGATTTAAAGGTTAAAAAAGAGCAATTGTTAATTGACGAAAAACGATATGCTCGTTCTGAAGAAATGGTAAATGCAGGAACTATTCCACGTGGAGATTTGTTCGATTTGAAAGCTACTGTTGCAACAGACAAACAAAACATTGCGGTTTCTGAAAATAATTTACTGATTTCTAAATTGAGTTTAGCACAGCTTTTACAATTAAAAGAGTTTGCAGATTTTGATGTAGTTGACGATACTAATGTAGCGGATGAAAATAATATCCTAGCTCAGACTCCAATTGAAATTTACAATAAAGCGAAAGAAACTAGAACAGAGTTAAAATTAGCACAGACCAATTTGGAGATTGCCGAAAAAAATGTTGCTATAGCCAAAGGAGCTTATCAGCCAACACTTTCTGGTTTCTATGGGTTTAATACCAGAGCAAGTTATAGTGATCAAGTTAGGTTAGATGCAAGCGGTAATCCATATACTGTAGGTCCAGATCCTATATTCCAGCAGTTTAGCGATAATAAAGGACATAATTTTGGTTTGCAGTTAAATGTTCCTATTTTCAATGGATTCTCAGTTAAGAATAATGTAGAGCGTAATAAAGTAAGTTTAGAAAAATCTAAAATAGATTTAGAGCAAAAAAGTTTAGATTTGCAGCGTAACGTTTACACCGCTTTTACAGATGCAAGAGGAGCTTTAAATACGTACGAATCTTCTACTGTAACTTTAGAGGCAAGACAGCAGGCTTACAATTATGCAAAAGAAAAATATGATGTTGGTTTAATGAATTCATTTGATTTCACTCAAGCTCAAACATTATTGACTAATGCACAGTCTGATGTTATCAGAACAAAATACGATTACATGTTTAAAATTAAAATATTAGAGTTTTATTTCGGAATTCCAATTGTTCCAATTATTACAAAATAATTCATTATGTCAAAAAAAACTGTTTATTTCTTATTAGGTGGTGCAATAGTTATTATTGCAGCTTTGGTCGGTCTTTCTAAGGCTGGAGTAATAGGAAATAAGGACGAAGGAAAAGAAGTAGAAATTGCAAAAGTAACCGCTTCAACAATTGTAGAAACTGTTTCGGCAACAGGTAAAATTCAGCCTGAAATTGAAGTTAAAATTGCTTCGATGGTGTCAGGCGAGATTATCTCATTAAATGTAAAAGAAGGGCAAGTGGTGAAAAAAGGAGATTTATTAGTAAAAATAAATCCCGATTTGTACACCTCAGGATTAGAAAGATCTGTTGCAAATTTAGCTGGAACAAAAGCAAGTCTAACTCAGTCTGACGCAAGTTTTAAAGAGGCAAAAGCAAATTATGAGCGTAATAAAATATTGTATGATAAAGGTGTAATCTCAAAATCAGATTGGGATAAAGCCATTTCTACTTTTGAAGTTGCTAAAGCAACAAAACAAAGTGCTTATTATAATGTGCAGAGTGCTTCGGCATCTGTTACTGAAGCTCGAGATAATTTAGGCCGTACCACAATTTATTCTCCTGCAGATGGAACCATTTCGGTATTAAATGTAGAATTGGGAGAAAGAGTTTTAGGAACACAGCAAATGGCCGGAACGGAGCTTTTACGTGTGGCAAACCTAAACAATATGGAGGTTGAAGTAGATGTGAATGAAAATGACATCGTAAAGATTAAAATTGGAGACGAAGCAAATGTTGAAGTTGATGCTTATTTAAAAAAGAAATTTAAGGGCGTTGTAACCAGTATTTCTAATTCTGCAAGCACAACATTAACTTCAGATCAGGTAACAAATTTTAAAGTTAAAGTTCGTATCCTAAAAGATTCTTATCAGGATTTGTTAGAAGGAAAGCCAAGTACATATTCTCCTTTTAGACCTGGAATGACGGCTACGGTTGACATTATTACAACAACAAAAACAAATGTTTTGGCAGTGCCAATTAGTTCTGTTGTAGTAAAGTCGGATACTACCGCCGTAAAAGATTTTAAGGTTGAAGATCCAAACGAAGATAAAAAAGCAGCTCCAAAAAGCGATAAAAAATTCGAATGTGTTTTTGTGAAAGTTGGAGATAAGGCCAAGATTAGAGTTATTAAAACTGGAATTCAGGATGATACTAATATTGAAGTAATGTCTGGTCTTAAACCAGGGGATGTCGTAATTACAGGGCCTTACACAACAGTTTCTAAAGATCTTAATTCTGGAGACAAGGTAAAGCTTAAGAAAGCTGAAGCTCCAAAAAAATAACAATATAAGCATATTGTCAGGCTGAGCGAATTCGAAGTTGCAACTTCGCTCAGCCTGGCATCAATAATTAATTTAAAACTACATATTTTGTCTTTTATTCTCAATATCGAAACGGCTACTAAAAATTGTTCTGTATCTATTGCAAAAGATGGTGAAACAATTGTTTGCAATGAATTGGCAGATGAAGGCTATTCGCATGCCGAAAAACTGCATGTTTTTATAGAAGAAGTAATTGCAAAAGCAGGAATTTCGGCACAGGATTTAAATGCTGTTGCGGTTAGCCAAGGTCCAGGATCTTATACAGGTTTAAGAATTGGAGTTTCGGCAGCAAAAGGGTTGTGTTATGCTTTAAATATTCCGTTAATTGCTGTAGACACTTTAAAAACTCTAGCTTCTCAGGCGGGAGTTACAGACGGAAAAATTGTACCTATGTTAGATGCGCGCCGAATGGAAGTTTACAGCGCTATTTTTAACTCAGATTTGACAGTCGAAAGAGCTATTCAAGCTGAAATTATTGACGAAAATTCATTTCAAGAATATACAGAGAAACTTTACTTTGTTGGCGATTGTGCTGATAAATGTAAATCTGTTTTGACTAAAGACAATTTTGTGTTTTTAGATAACATAAAATATCCTTCAGCGCAAGCAATGAGTAAAATCAGTTTTGATAAGTATCAAAAAAGCGACACTGTAGATGTCGCTTATTTTGAACCTTATTATTTAAAAGATTTTATGATTGCTCCTCCAAAGAAACAAGAATAAGAATTTAACTCATGTTTAAATTTAATCTGTTTGCATCTGCTTTAATCTTTTTAAATCTGCGTGAAAAAAAATCTGCGTAAAAAGTATTTCACGCAGATTTGATAAGATTTTAGCAGATTAAATTAGATTTTGCTCGTAGCGCAAAATTATTTTATTCTTTGCCCCACGAGTAAACATATTATTTCTGTATTGTGTACGGCTGAATTGCAATTCCTGCCTCATCCAAAGCTATTTTACAATTCTCTAGAGTTTCAGAAAAAACAGCTCCATAATTGGCATTTTTAGCCCAAGGGCGAACTGCAAAATCCACCGAACTTGCAGATAAATTTTTTACAAAAACTTCTGGAGCAGGATTTTTAAGAACCTTTGGGTTTTTAAGCAAGACATCTAAGAGAACTTCTTTTGCTTTTTTAATATCAGAGTCGTAGGAAACTGAAAATGTCAAGTCGGCTTTTCTTTCCCCCTTCATGGAATAATTAATGATATTTCCGTTAGACAAAGCCCCATTGGGAACAAAAACAGTCTGATTGTTTCCAGTAATCATTTTTGTTACAAAAATTTGAATTTCTTCAACCGTAGCAACAATGCCTTGTGCTTCTATCGTATCTCCAACTTTAAATGGTTTAAAAACAATAATAAGCATTCCGCCAGCAAAATTAGAAAGTGATCCTTGTAATGATAAGCCAACCGCAAGTCCCATTGCTCCTAAGATGGCAACAAATGAAGAAGTTTCAATTCCTAATTTAGAAATAAAGGTTACAAATAATAAAATTCTTAATGCCCATAATAAAATGTCAGTTAAGAATTTTGTTAATGTTGGATCGAGATTTCGCTGAATCATTATTTTTCTAATAATTCGATTAATCAATCTGATGGCATATAAACCAACAAATAAGATTAAAAATGCAGAAATCAGTTTTGGTGAATAATCGACTAAAATATCAATAAATCGAGCAACGTATTTACTGACTTGTTCTGGGCTAATGTTCATGATTTTGAAATAAAAAAACCTTCTCAAAAGAGAAGGTATATTAGTAGTGCAAATATAAAAATATTTACATTATCAGAAAAGTAAGTTTAGGCCTTGTCGGCTGCTTCATCGGCGATTTCTTCTACTTCTGAAGCCGATTTTTCGCTTACATCAACAACAGTTTCATAAATAGTTTCTGGCGTCTCGCTTACTGTTGCAGAAGTTGTTTTTTCTTTAACAGAATCGACTACATCATTTACTACTTTAGCGGCTTTATCGGCATATTCGCTTACGGTATCTTTTGCTTTTTCAGCATACTCGGCTGCGTTGTCAATAATAGGTTCCGAAACTTCTTTTACTTTTTCAATTGCTTCTTCTGCAAAAGCTTCCGCTTTCTCGATGTATGGCGCAGCAGCTTCTTTTGCCTGCTCAAAAGTACTTTCGGCATTGTTTGCCAATTCAGTTACAGACTCTTTGGTTGAGCCAAATAGATTTTTAAAAAATGAAGATAATCCCATGGTTGTTAATTAATTGGTTAAGATTACAATATTAATTAATTTTATAGAATTACTCGTTTTTTAAATGGTAAATAATTGGTAACTAGTGGTTAATAATAAAAAAAGCGCCTCAATGAGACGCTTTGTATAATAATTTAGTCAAACTATGCATTTGATGCCTCTACTTTTATAGCGTCATCATTCAACATGCTTTTCAGCATATTTTCGATACCGCTTTTTAAAGTAAATGTAGATGAAGGGCAACCGCTGCAAGCACCTTGCAATAATACTTTTACTGTTTTATCATCTTCATTATAAGATTCAAAAGCAATGTTTCCACCATCAGCAGCTACAGCTGGTTTTACATATTCTTCTAAGATATTGATGATTTGCTGTGAAGTAACATCCAATTTATCAAAAGCTTCATCTTTTGTTGCTTCATTTTTGACTTTAGTTTCGATTAAACTTTCGTCTAAAACAGTTCCTCCATTTTCAATAAATTGTTTAATGAAAGTTCTTAATTCTAAAGTTATTTCATCCCAATTATTGATTTCATATTTTGTTACCGAAATATAATTTTCGTCAATAAAAATTTCTTTCACATAAGGAAATTTAAATAATTCCTGAGCTAATGGAGAAGAAGCAGTCTGGTCAATATTTTTATATTCTACAGCATTGCGAGTTAACATTCTGCTTACAACAAATTTTAATGCAGAAGGGTTTGGAGTTGTTTCTCCGTAAACTGTAATAGGCTGTTTTTTTGCTTTTGTTTCGTCAATTTTAATGATAACTCCACCTTTGTCAACAAAAGCACTAATTTGCTCTGCAACCGCGTCTTTTACATCGTCCCAATCTACAATGCTATATCTTTCGATAGCGATAAAATTTCCTGAGATATAAACTGTTTTAACAAATGGTAAATAGAATAATTGCTGTGCTAGAGGAGAAGCTTGCGCTTCATCAATATTTTTGAACTCAAAGTTTTGATTTTGAGTAATGAAATCATCAAATTCGAACTTTAAAATAGTTGGATTTTGAGTTTCTTTTATAGTGATTTTAGTCATGGTAATATATTTTTTGCAAATTTACTAAAGTTATTTTCTACTAATGGCTATATTTGATTTTTTAATGAAATAATTAAGACTCTTTTCAAATAAATCGTGTTAAATTGCAAGAGTGAAAATTATATGAAAACAAAATTGTCTTTATGGAATTTAAAATCAAGGTTTTATTAATTTTTCTTATTACTACTTTTTATTCCTACTCTCAAGAGGGACTACCAGTTTATTCTGATTATTTGTCTGATAATTATTACTTAATTCACCCTTCTATGGCTGGCGCGGCTAACTGTGCCAAAATAAGATTAACGGCCAGAAAGCAATGGTTTGGAGAAGAAGATGCTCCATCTTTACAGACTCTAAGTTTTAACGGAAGAGTTGGAGAACGTTCTGGAGCTGGTATAATTCTTTTTAATGATAAAAACGGATATCATTCTCAAAAAGGTGTGAAATTGACTTACGCGCACCATATTATGTTTTCAAGAGATGAATTAGATTTGAATCAGTTGTCTTTTGGAATTAGCGGAGGTTTAATACAAAGCCAATTGGACGAAACTAAATTTGGCGGAACTTTTGATCCAATTGTTTTTGGGTCAATTCAGAAAGACTCTTATTTCAATCTTGATGTTGGAGCGTCTTATAATTATTTAGATTTCTATGCCCACGCAACAGTTCAAGGATTGTTAGAAACTAGAAGAGAATTATATACTGATTATGAATCGGATAATCTTAGAAAGTTTTTATTGAGTGCTGGTTATGTTTTTGGGAAAAATAGCAGTTGGACTTGGGAGCCTTCTATTCTTTTTCAGCTATTTGATCAGACAAAAGCAAAAACGCTTGATTTGAATATGAAAGCCTACAAAAGCATGGATTTTGGAAGTCTATGGGCGGCTTTATCTTATAGAAGAGGTTTTGATGGCGCTCAATATATTTCGGGAACTGGAGTATCCTCTCAAAAATTACAATACTTTACACCGATTGTTGGTGTTAATTTCAAGAACTTTATGTTTGCTTACACCTATACTCAGTTAATGGGAGATGTTAAGTTTGATACAGGCGGTTTTCATCAAATTACTTTAGGAATTAATTTATTCTGCAGAAAAGCACGTTACGACTGTAATTGTCCTGCGGTGAACTAAAATTATTATTATGCTTATTAAATCTGTAAACGGAAAATCACCTCTTATTCCAGAGGATTGTTATGTTGCCGAAAACGCGACTATTGTAGGAGATGTTACTTTTGGAGAATCTTGTAGCGTTTGGTTTAATGCTGTTGTGAGAGGAGATGTTCATTTCATTAAAATCGGAAACAAGGTTAACATTCAGGATGGTGCCGTAATTCACTGCACGTATCAAAAACACCCAACAATTATTGGGAATAACGTTTCAATTGGGCATAATGCAATTGTGCACGGCTGTACTATTCATGATAATGTTTTAATCGGAATGGGAGCAATTGTAATGGATAACTGTGTGGTAGAAAGCAATGCTATCGTTGCTGCTGGCGCCGTTGTAACTCAGAATACTGTTGTAACTTCTGGAAGTATTTATGCTGGAGTTCCTGCCAAAAAAGTGAAAGACATTGATCAATCTGATTTTGCAGGCGAAATAGGGCGTATTTCAAACAATTATGTGATGTATTCTAGTTGGTTTAAAGAAGAAAAATAAAAATAATAAAATCCCAAAATAGAAATTCCAAATTCCAAAAAGATCAGATCCTTGGAATTTGGAATTTTTTATTATTGGAATTTCAGAAATTTATAGATTGATTTTTTCGAAGAAAGTATTTTTGTAGCTTTCGCTGATTGGAATTCTTTTATCGCTAATTAAAACCTTGTTTTTCTGAATCGATTTTACGTGTTTGATATTGATAATATACGATCTATGAATTCTTGCAAAACCTTTGCTTGAAAGTAGATTTTCAAGTTTGATCAAACTAATTAATGTCAGTGTAAATTTATTATCTGTTGTATAAATTTTGACATAATCTTTTAGGCCTTCAATAAAAAGAATGTCAGCAAAATTCAATTTTACATTTTCATATTCAGCCCTAACAAACATAAAATCCTGCTCAATTTCGGGTGCATTATTGTTTTCTGCAATTGCAGTATTGGCGACAGGTTGCAAGACTTGTTGTGCTCTTACGACTGCTTTCAAAAATCGATGAAACGGAATTGGCTTCACTAAATAATCGACAGCACCTAAATTAAAACCTTCTACAGCATAATCAGAATAAGCAGTTGTAAAAATAACAAGAGGTTTTTTTTCAATTGTATTTAAAAAATCAATTCCAGAAAAATGAGGCATCTGTATGTCTAGAAAAATTAAATCAATATTATTCTGGTTGATAAATGAAACAGCATCAATAGCATTATTGAAAGTGCTTACCAGCTCTAGAGCATCTACTTTTTTGACAAAATCCTGCAATAAGTCTACAGCTAAAGGTTCGTCATCAATAATTACACATTTCATCTTTTTCGGGATTAATTTTTTAAAGTTTATTTCGCAGTCAAAAGTAGTTTGAAACCAGTAAATTAAGTTTTAAAATTTTCATAAAATACTGGTTTTTACAAATCAAAATTATGCGTTAACAGTTATAGTCTTAGTCAATGTGAAACCATCTGTCAAATTACCCGTTATGGTAGCTAGCTCGTCGGATAAGCTATCAGCAAAAACATTGTCTTTTGTATTTGCAGTATCTGCTTGCCCGTGTGCGGCATAATTTGTGCTTGAATATACTTCACTTGAAATGGTTTCAGGAAAAGCAATCTGCGTTACCAATAAAGAAGTTCCAGTGCTTGATAGAACTTCTACGTGCACGTGAGGAGCCCTTCCTTGGTACCAACCAGGATAAATTGAAATAAAAGAAACTTCTCCGCTAGCATTAGAAGTTTGCCTTCCTCTAAGGAAATGAACAGAAGTATAATCTGTCTGCTGCATTTGCGTGCCGCCGTATTCGGAATAATTTCCGTCTTTGTCGCAATGCCAAACATCTACTAAAGCTCCCGAAAGAGGTTCGCAATTGTTGCTTTTATTTTCGATTTTTAAATTAATCAATAGCGCAATTCCAACACGATCAGATTTGATGTTTTCTAAAACTAGCTGACTTGGCGTTTTGATAGGGAACGGACCTTTTGTTTCTGAAGGAGAAACGGTACAGCTTCCGTCTCCAGAATTGCTCGTGTCAGTTTCGTCATTGTCGCTTTTAGAACAAGATTCTAAAAATTTTGAAGCTGTTGCCAATGATGCAATGCCCAAAATACCATTTCGGATAAATTTCTTTCTGTCCATAATCAGTTTTCTTTAATGTATTGCAGTTTTAATTTCGTCCAACTTTAAATTCAAATGAACTCGGTAATATTCATTATCCTGAGTAATGGTTAGTTCGTGTGCGTTAGGATATAAAAGATCAAGACGGCTTTGAATATTTACTAATCCAATTCCTGAATTTTCAGGATCTTTTACGTAATTCTCAATGGTGTTTTCAATCCAAAAATCCAGATTATGATCTGTAATTAGAATCTTAATTTTTACATGAGCCGCACCTTTATAATCTGTTCCATACTTAAAGGCGTTTTCGACAAAAGATATTAGTAACAAAGGCTCGATAAATTTATTTTTAGTATCGCCATGTACGTTGATAACAATGTCTTCGATATTATTTAATCGCAGTTTTTGTAACTCTATGTAATTCTGGATATAATTGACTTCTTTTTCTAAAGCCACCGTTTTGTTATCTGTCTCATACAGCATGTAGCGCATCAGTTCAGATAAGGTCACGATGGCATCAGGGACCAAATCAGATTTTTTGTGTGCCAAAGAATAAATACTGTTTAAAGAATTGAATAAAAAATGCGGATTGGTTTGTTTGCGCAGATAAATCAATTCTGTATTTGTTCTATGTGTTTCGGCAATCAGTTTATTTTGCTGATTATTATAAAACTCAGTTAATGTTCTAATAATTGCTGAAATGGTAATGATCAGGATGTAGAAAAATGAAGGAGCAATCTTAAAAAAAAACGGCTGTCTCATTTCTACTCTGTGATGTATTCTGCCGTCTCTCGGAAAAAAATGAGGGTCACGAATAGCGGTTTTAGCATACATTGCATTTTCAGGTCTTAAGTGTCTAAATTCAGGAACAAAATAATTAAATCTTATTACCATAAATAGTACAATCAGGCCAATAGCAAATATACCATACAGCCAATATTTTTTTTGCAACAGATAATTGGGAACCAAATAAAAATAGTTCAGATAAAACAATAAAATTCCAGAAAACCATTGGGCGTAAAAATCGCTGTCGAGTTTAAATGGACTTTCGTAAAATTGAATCAAAGAAGTTAAAATAAAGAAAATCCATATCATAGAATGGAATAATATTTTGTTATAGCCTGTATTTTTAATGGTATCGATCTGCATTTACAATTTTATTTTTAATAAAATTAATTCATTTTTAGTTACCGTTGGAGATAAGTTTTGTTGGAGCTTCTGCTTAACAAGATCTGCAACTTTTAGAGCATCTGTTTCTGTTTCAAAACTTTTAGTGTCGCTTATTACGGGAATAACAGACTGTTTAATTAAAACTTTTTCCTTGTAGGCAATGGTGTATCCCCAACCGGAGTTTGTTTTAAAAGAAGCTGTTGTTAAAGTTTCTTTTTTCGCACAAGCGATGAAAAATAGAATAGCAAAAACTACAAAACTCTTCTGGATGTTACTCCAGAAGAATTGTTTAATATTAATTATCATCGTCGCTTTGTTCGTCTAATGGGCTAAACTCCCATGCATCATCAAAATAAGTAGAACCAACTCTTCCTAACATATAGAATCCACGGTTGTTGATGGCAAAACCAACAGCATCTGTTCTTGTAGCGCCTTCCATTGGAGTTCTTTCTGTCCATAAATCAGTTGATGGATTGTACTCCCAAACTGTTTTTATGTTTTCACCACCTATAATGTATCCTAATCCATTCATAGAAAAGCTTGAAGCATTAGAACGTACAATAGCATAATCATCATTGTAGCTGTAATCGTCATCTGTATCTTTGTCAACGTCTCTTTTTCTGGTCCACACATCTGTCGCTGGATCAAATTCCCAGAAATCCTCTTGATAAACCCCATTATTTACACCAGTAACTAAATATGCTTTGTCTGCAATTGTAAAGACCGTTGCATTTCGTCTTTTGTTACCGCTAAAACCATTTACCAGAGTCCACGTATTTGCCTGATCATCGTACTGATAGAAATCTTTCAAATAGTTTCCGTCGTAACCTGTTCCAAAATAGGCTTTACCGCCAACTTGAAAACCTACGGCGGCATAACGCGCTGTTCCTGCAAAATCTGTTTTTTGTGTCCAGCTATTTGCAGAAGGATCATATTGGTAAAAGTCTTTCAGTTTGTTCGTTCCATCATAACCAAGACCAACATAACCTTTTTCATTTAATGCAAAACTAGACGCAGAACTTCTTCCTACGCCTCCAAAATCTGCTTTTTGCTCCCAGTAATCTCCGTTTGAGTTATAAACCCATAAATCTTTTAAATAAACATCGCCAGTATAGCCGCCAACTACATAAGCATAATCTCCGATAACGAAACTTGTTGCACTAGATCTTGCAGGACCGTCAAAAGCTGATTTTTTAATCCAGTTACCCATCAAATCATCATCATCATTATCATTGCTGCAGCTTATCAAAAAGAGGCTTGAAAAAAGCGCGGTGAATAAAATTCCTTTTTTTAGATTAATCATAGTGTATTTAATATTTATTGTTTGTATTTGATCCCTATTCCTAAAACGTAACCATTTCCGCTATTGTAGTCATATACTTTATGGTCACTTTTATCTAGTAAATTGTATTTTTTATTGAAATCGTAACCAGTTTTAAAATTTAAAAACCAATTGCCAGTAACATTTCTTTCATATTCTAGAGCCGATGTCATTTGCGATAAAACTGCTTTTTCGGCATTGTTGTCTGTGTTTGTTTCGTTCAAATGATAAAAATTTCCATTAAAACTATTCGTCATACTGAATTGGTTTCGATCATTATTAGAATAAGAAATTCTCGAATCTGGGAATCCAATTTTAAAATCGGTTTGCTCATTCATTTTATAATCAAAAACCACAATCGGTGTTATTTTTGGCGCTCCAAAAATCGATGTTCTGCCAGCTCCGACAATTAAATTTATTTTTGAAGTCAACTGCTGGCTTATTGTCAAACTTCCTAGAACTGTCAGGTCCGAAAAATCAAGTTTGCTCTGGAAATTTGCTGTCGGAATAATAGAAAACTGCCATTTAGTTTTTTCTGTTATTTTAGACGAATATTCGAATTTGTTTTGAACTTGATTGAATTTATCCTCATCCGCATAAAAATTATAGGGATTGAATTCGTAATTCACCTTCAAATTAGAATATTCTAACGTGTTCGTTATTTTGCTTTTTGTTCCTAGTTTCTTCTGATAAAAAATGGCAACATCTGTTTCGCTAAAATTTATCTTTTCTGTTGGCTCCGTTTTAAAATTTATCGTAGCGCCAAAGTTTTCCTGAGCTTTTAAACCTAAAAACGAAATCAAAAAAAGAGAACAAACTAAAAACCTTACTTTCATTATTTATTTTATTGGTTCAAAATTAGATGGATGACGCCCTTAAAAAAAAGAAGATATATATATGACGTGTTTTGATAGACAAAATCGTTGTTTTTAAGGCCGAATTAGAATTTGAGAATAGAATTCAGATTATAGATCGTTTTGTACAATTTGTAGCTTAAAAAAGCGCGATAGTATATGTTATAGTGTGTTGCCAAAGTGCACAATTTATATTTGCCCAAAAATTAAATTATGCACAAGTTTATATTGATACTGCTTTTTGTATTTACCCTATTTTCATGTGGTACAGATACAGATACTGGAGAATTTACTGTTGGTTCAGATTATCTGGCTTTAAGCAATAAAGTAATTATGATAGATACTGTGACAGTAGAAATGTCAACTATTAATTTTGACTCGCTGGTAACTTCGGCTAAAAACAGAATATTGGTTGGGAATTATGATGATCCTATTTTTGGGAAAGTCAAATCAAACAGCTATTTTCAGGTTTCAAGCAATATTTATACCTTAAACAGTGCAGGCTCTGATACTGATGCTGTAAATTATGTTTTCGATTCTATTTCGATGATTCTTAAATACGATAAGTATTATTATGGAGATACTACAAAAGTTCAAACATTTGATATTCATCGTTTGCTTCAAAAAATTAAGGCCAATACTGGCGAGAGTGATTTATACAACAATTCGGCATTTAATTATAGTTCTGAAAGCTTGGGAAAGATATCCTTTATGCCAAGACCAACACAAAAGGACTCTATAAATATTAAAATGAATGATGAGTTTGGAGAAGCTCTCTTTCAGAAAGTAAAAAAGAAAGAAGTTACAGATTTAGATAGTTTTACCGAATATTTAAAAGGACTTGTTTTGGTTCCAGACACATCCAATTCTTCTAGTGTAATCGGATTTAGTGGGGGAAATAGTAAAATTCGATTGTATTATTCAAAATATAAAGGAGATGCAGATCAAGCCTCTTATTATCTCGATTTTACAATTATTGACAATACAAAACAGTTCAATTCTATTTCTCTGGATAAAACGGGAACCATACTGCAAAACCTTCCGGTTTCAAGCAGTAATCTCTCCAGTAAGTTAACCAATAATCAAGGATTTATTCAGTCAGGAACAGGAGTTGCTTGTAGGGTTGAATTTCCGAATATTAAGCAGTTTAAAAATATCTCGACCAACGGAGCTATTGTAAATGCCGAATTGTTCGTTAAGCCCATCAATAATTCTTATTCAGATAAATATCCGTTGGCAGATTCTTTGGCGGTTTATGTTGGAGATAATCTGAATCGAATAAGCGGGACATTGGTAAATTCTGCTGGAACCACTGTCTATGGAATATTGAATAAAAAGAGTGACGAGTTTAATGAAAATTTAGGTTACACCATTCCGATTGGCGCTTTTCTTCAAAAAGAAATGCTCAAGCAAGCCGATTCTAGATCATCACTTATTCTGACATTACCTTCGATTTCTAAATCGGTTAATCGAATTGTATTAGGAAATCAAAAACATGTCGACAACAAACTTCAGCTCAAAATTTATTACATCTCTTACTAAATGAAAAATAAAATTGTTTTATGGAGTTGCTTCCTTTTAATGTCGCTGACTTCGTTTTCTCAAAGCATCTCAAGTTCTCCCTATTCACTTTATGGTGTTGGAAGCTTGTATGAATCAGATTTTGGTAATCTGCCTTCCATTGGTGGTTCTGGAATTGCTTTGCCTTCAGATACTTTTATCAATAATCTAAATCCGGCATCATTAGGATTTATGTATCAGAGTCACTTTCTTTTTGATATTGGAGGAAAAGCTATTGCGACAACTTATCAGAGCAGTACTCGTACAGAAAAGCGAAATAATTTTCAATTTTCTCATTTGGCTTTTGCTTTTCCAGTCACTAAAAATTCTGGTTTTAGTTTAGCACTTCGTCCTTATTCTAGTTCGGTGTTTAAGATTTCAAATTTAAAACTTCCCATTTCCGATAGTCAGGAATATTATTATGTGACAGCACAGGGATCTGGAGGTTTAAACAATTTGGATTTTTCGTACGGATATAGATTTGGAAAAAAATTAACCTTGGGAGCAACAGGAACGTTTCTTTTTGGAAACACAGTAGACGATCGTGCTTTTTTGATTTCGAATGCCATTACAACCATACATAAAAAAACAGATTATAATGGCGTACGCGCAACATTAGGGGGGCAATTCAAAATAGATTCTACTTTTACGATCGGTACAACAGTTAAAGTTCCGTCAAGAATAAAAGCGTCCAAAGTGCAGTCGGTAGCAAGTATTGCAGATGAAGTAGAGACTGCTGTAGAGACCAATGTAGCTACAGATACAGACGATTATTACATGCCTTTAGAGCTAGGTTTTGGAGTCAGTAAACGATTTAAAAATAATTTGAATCTAACTTTAGATTATGAGAAAAGTTTCTGGGATAGCACAAAGCAATCTGAACTTTATGGAGAATTTGTAAATCAAGATCGTTTTGCACTAGGGATTTCCTATAATGCTAAAAAGAATATTAGGAAATATTGGGATAGAGTAGGGTATTCTGCAGGTGTAAATTTTGACAATGGCTATCTTGAAGTTGATAAACATCGTGTCAATAATGCATCTGTTTCTATTGGATTAAACTTGCCAATCGAAAATACATTTTCGTCACTTAACATTTCGTATTCTTATGGGCAGAAAGGCCGAATTGCAAATGATTTAATAAAAGAAAATTACCATAAAATATCAATCAATTTGTCGTTGGACGGAATTTGGTTCGTCAAGCGAAAGTTTGAATAATGATTTAAAAGTCTTTTTTGATTACAGGATATTTATGTTCTAAAATTGACTCCAAAACTTTTGGGTTTGAGTTGACATAAAATATAGGATCATGATCTGCACTTTCAGAAAAACCAACTTTATCACGCAGCAGATTTTTAGTCTGACGCGCAACAGCTTCTCCTGAATCTATTATTTTAATATGATCTGGGAGAATTTTTTTTATCTGAGGAATTAGATAAGGGTAATGGCTGCATCCTAAAACCAAATAATCAATATTAGCTTCAATCATAGGTTGCAGATATGATTCTAATAACTGAGTCATTTCTGGCGAGTACAAATTGCCATCTTCAATTAGCTGTACAAGTCCGTGTCCTACTTGCTCAATAATTTTAGTGTTTTGAAACATCTCAGCAGTTTTATTAAACAATTCGCTGTTGAGCGTTCCTTTTGTAGCTAGAATTCCGATTACCTGTGTTTGAGAATTGTTTGCGGCAGGTTTAATGGCAGGCTCAATTCCGACAAACGGAACATCATAATCTGCACGAAGTTCAAATATCGCATTTGTAGTCGCAGTATTACACGCTACAACAATTAGTTTACAATTATTCTCTAATAGAAATTCTACGTTTTTTTTGCTTAATGCAACAATCTCTTCTTTGGTTCTTTGCCCGTAAGGAGCATTTTTACTGTCAGCCAAATAAATGGTTTTTTCGTTCGGAAGAAGATCATGAATAGCGCTCCAAATGGAAGTTCCACCAATACCAGAATCAAAAACGCCTATAGGATTATTGTTTGTCATAAAGCAAATTTAATGTTTTTTAAGATAATTCGTTATTCTAAGTTAAGTCAAATCTTGAAATAATTTCAAAGATTGCTTTTAATTTTTTGTAAAAAAAAACTGCTCAATCGTGTAATTGAGCAGTTTAATTATAGAGATTTAATTTCTTAGAATCCTAAATCTTTTTTAACGTCAGCAGTGATGTTTGGACCATCAGCTAATAATAAAGTAGAACCGTCTAAAACATATTGGAAACCTTTAGCTTTTCCTACTTTTTGAATAGAAGTTCTAACTTTTTCCATTAATGGTTTTACGATGTCAGTTTCTTTTTGTTGTAATTCTTTTTGAGCATTGTCTCTGTAATCAACAATTCTCTTTTGCATATCTTGAACCTCTTTAGAACGCTCACCGTTTACAGCATCAGTTACAGTTGCAGCTTCAGCTTCGTACTTTTTGATTTTTACTTGATATTCGTCAACCATTTTTTTGTATTCAGCATCATATGTACCACTTAATTTTTGCAGTTGATTTTGAGCATCTAGCATAGCAGGCATTTTCGACATGATCTCGCTTACATCAACATGAGCTACCTTCGCTTGTGCGTTCATTGTGTTACTTGCTCCTAAAATAAGAATTGCAGCAATTAGTAAAGTTTTGATTTGTTTCATCATTTTTAAAATATTAATTAATTATTGGTCGTATTTGTTTTTTGCGATTCGGCTTCTTTTGCTTTTTTAGCCGCTTCTCTTTCTTCTAAAATTTTCTTTCTTCTTTCTTCCAATTCTTTTTTACGTTGTTCGTAAAGTAATTGTCTTTCTTCTGCTTTTGTCATTCCAGACTGTTCAGCTGAAGGTATTTCTCCGTTGGCTGCAGGCGTTGCTGTTTTTGCAGTCGAGTTTGTATTAGCAGCACCACTCGTTGCAGCAGGAACGGCTGTTGTTGTAGCTGTTCCAGAAACCGTGCCATTTTTTTTCGCGTCTCTCTCTTCTTGCAACGCTTTTCTTCTATCTTCGTATTCTTTTCTCTTAGCTTCTTGCTCTAGTTTTCTATCTTGAATAAGCTTTTCTCTAGCAGCTCTTTTCTCGTCAAGTGCTTTTTGACGGTCAGCCATTGCTGGATTTTCGTCAATTGCATTCTCAAGATTTTCTTTAACTTCTTGCTCTTTCAATTGTTTCTTTGTTAGCTGCTCACGTTTTTCGGTACGGTTTAAGATTCTTAAAACCTGATCGCTAATATCAAATCTTTTATTGCTAAAAAGCATGGTAAGATCTGATGATTTGTCAAAAACAAAATCGTAATTTTTTGCTTCTGCGATATCTTGCACAGCAGTAAAAACCTGATCCTGTATTGGCTTTGCTAAAGCCGCTTTTTGTCTCATTAGATTTCCATCAGAACCAAATTGTTTCTGCTGATAATCCATCATTTCTTGTTCAAGAAACTTAATTTCGGTTTCTCTTTCTTCTATTAATTCTTTTGTAAGTAAAGCTTTTTCTGTCTTTAAGCCTTCCTTCAAATTATTTATATTTAATTTTTTGGCCTCTACCTCTTGTTTCCACTTTTGAGCTTTTTGCTCTAATTGTGATTTAGCTTCTTTATAATCGGAAACATTTTCTAAAATATATTCCATGTCGATGTAGCCAATTCGAGTAGTCTTACCTTGTGCCTGACTTGTATTTGCTACAATCAAGGCTAAAAATATAAATAAAAATTGTTTTCTCATAACATAACTTTATTTGATGATTTTTAACCAAACGTTATTTCTTTAAAATTGTTGTCCAATGATAAAGTGTGTTTCCCAACCATTAGCTTTTGTTTGTCCTGGAAGAGCGTCAAACCCGTAACCAAAGTCAATACCCAATAATCCAAATGCAGGCATAAATACACGTAAACCAGCACCAGCAGAACGGTTTAAGTCGAATGGGTTATAATCTTTGAACGTTGGGTATGATGAACCTGCTTCTAAGAACGTTAATGCAAAAATAGAAGCCGACGCTTTTAATGTAATTGGGTAACGTAATTCCATAGAGAATTTGTTGTAAATCGTTGCTCCAATTGCATCACCATTTGCATTTACTGGAGTTAAAGAGTTGTTTGGATAACCTCTCAACTGAATAGTCTCTCTACCATCCATTGAGTAGTTTGCCATACCGTCACCTCCTAAGTAAAAACGCTCAAACGGAATTACACCTCTTTCTTGGTTGTAAGCTCCTAAGAAACCAAATTCAGTAAGTGTTCTTAATACTAATTTTCCATAAACTTTAGTATACCAGTCTCCTTTAAATTTAATTTTATAGTATTCTAACCAGTTGTATTTTTTCTGATCGACTTTTGCTACATCTGTATCAGCACTTGCAAAATCAGATCCAACACTTACATAACCAGATGTTCCATTTATAGTTTCTGTTTTAACATAGTCACCATTGTTAAGTGGTTTTCCATCTATACCACTTCCAGATGTTCCTGTATATTGTGTTTTGTATTCCTTTTCATTTTGTAAATTACCATAATCAACACCGTTAAATAATGAATATGGAGGTGTAACTTTAGCACTAATACTAAATTCAGAACCATAAGTAGGGAATATTGGGTTTACCCCTTTATTACTTCTTGAAAGCCCGATTGTATACGCTAAGTTTCTTGATGCACCATTACCAAAAGTAAATAAACCTGTGTTGTAATTGTTCAAATCATAGTGCTGATAACTTACAGATTGTGATAATACGAAGTAATCATCTGGCACCGTTAATCTTTTTGCTAACCCAACTTGGATTGTAAAAATATTAAAACTTTTGCTTCTATCAACAGTTCTAGTGATGTAATTGTTAAGAAATTGCTTACTGTATGAAATAGATGAACTAAACTGTACTGGTTTCTTTCCTCCAAACCATGGCTCTGAGAAAGATAAACTGTAGGTTTGGAAATAGGTACTTCCTTGTAAACGAAGCGCAACTTTTTGTCCGTCTCCCATTGGTAAAGGCTTGTAAGCTTCTTTGTCAAAGAGCTTTCGTGCCGAGAAGTTATTAAACGAAAGTCCCAATGTACCAATGAAACCTCCACCGCCATAACCTCCTTGAAGTTCGACCTGACTAGATCCTTTTTCTACTACATTATACTCAATATCTACAGTTCCAGCTCCGGCGTCTACGTTTTTAAACTTAGGATCAATTGCCTCAGGATCAAAGAAGCCTAATTGTCCAATCTCACGAATGGTTCTAACTAATTGTTCTTTACTATATTTTTCTCCTGGTTTTGTTCTTAACTCACGATAAATAACGTGGTCGTTTGTTTTGTCATTTCCAACAACAGTGATCTTATTGAAATAAGCGATAGGACCTTCTGTAACTCTAATCTCAAAATCAATAGTGTCATTAACTGTTTTTACCTCTACAGCGTTGATGTTAGAGAATAAATAACCATTGTTTTGGTATAAATTCGTAATATCTTCTGCGTCTGGTTTAGTCTTATCTGCAATTCTTTTTTCTAGTAAAACTCCGTTATAAGTTTCTCCTTTTTTGATTCCTAAATAACGGCTTAGAAGCTGATCTGAATAAACAGTATTTCCTAAGAATTTGATGTTTCCGAAGTAATATTTGTTTCCTTCTTCTACATTAATTTTAATTGCAAGGGTATTTTTTTGCTTGCTGTATTGCACAGAATCGTAGATAATACGCGCATCACGATATCCTTTTTCTTTGTAGGCAGCAATTACTTTTTCTAAGTCAGTTTTGTATTTCTCTGGAATAAATTTAGAAGCTTTAAATACACGAATGAAGTTTTTCTGTTTCGTGTCTTTCATTGCAGCACGCAATTGATTGTCAGTAAGCTGTTTATTGCCAATGAAGTCAATACTGCTAATTTTAACTTTGTCTCCTTTATCTATTCTAACAAGCATATTAACTTGATGCCCGTTAATAGTGTCAGGAGTGTTTGTTATAGTAACTTTCGTATTATAAAAACCTTCTTTTTTGTATTTATTTTCGATGTAATTTTTTGTCGTAGTAATTAAGTTTTCGTTGACAATTTTGTTCTTTGTCAGGTTATTATCTTTAATTAATCCTTCGATTTTGCTTTTCTTAACGCCAACGATTTTAACTTCGTTTAATTTAGGAAGCTCAACAATATCTAGGTCTAAATAAATACTGTCGTTTTCTACTTTGTTAACATAGAAAGCGATTTCGTCAAAAAGTCCTAGTTTACCTAATTTTTTAATTGCACTACTGATTTCTTCTCCAGGCACAGTAATTTCTTGGCCTTTTTGAAGTCCCGAAAAGGTTACAACAGTCTGCTCATTGAAGCTTATTTTACCAACAACAGAAACTTTAGCTAGAATATATTTTTTTCCTTGATCAAAAGGAACTCTTTCTTGTGCTTTGACTTGTGAAAAACTACCCAGTAATAAAAGGGCACAGATTATTTGTGGTATTCTTTTTTGTAACACTAAAAAATTATTTAATTTGTTCACTGGTTTTTCCAAATCTACGTTCTCTTTTTTGATAACTAATAATAGCCTCATATAAATCTTGGTCTTTAAAGTCTGGCCACAAGACATTAGTAAAATACAATTCTGCATAGGCAATCTGCCACAGTAAAAAATTACTTATTCTATGTTCTCCACTTGTTCGTATTAATAAATCTACGTCTGGTAAATTTTGCGTGTAAAGATGCTCATTTATAATTGAATCGTCAATAGTGTCTATTGAAATTATATTATTTTTAACTTTATCACTAATTGACTTTATGGCATTTACTAATTCTTCTCTAGAGCCGTAGCTTAAAGCGAGAGTAAGAGTTAAGCGAGTATTGTTTTTCGTTTTTTCCATAACATCCAAAAGTTCTTTTTGGGCTGTTTTGGGTAATTTGTCAAGATTTCCGATTGCGTTAAGGCGAATATTGTTTTCTTGAAGGGTAACAAGCTCTTTTTTCAATGAATTGATCAATATTTTCATCAATGCCTGAACTTCCAATTTAGGACGATTCCAATTTTCTGTAGAAAAAGCGTATAAGGTTAAATATTCAATACCAAGCTTAGCTGAAGTTTTGATTATTTCTTTTACAGATTTTGTACCGTTTTCGTGGCCAAATGCGCGCAAAAAACCTTGTTGTTTTGCCCATCGTCCGTTACCGTCCATAATAATGGCCAGATGCTTAGGTAAGTTTGTGTGATCTATTGATTCTAGTAAATTCATTTTTTAGTATGCGCAATAGCATGGTTTCTTTCCAAAGGTATACGTTAAAGTCATACCTGAAAAAATATACCAGTCATTATTATTTAAATTTCCAAATTTCATGATATTTGGACTGCTTGTATTAGGATTACTTCCGTCAATATTATCTGTAAAGGTATAGCGCGCACCAACTTCAGCGGCTAAAACAAAACGTGGTGATATATTTGATTTTATACCTAATATAATAGGTATAGCAACCGAGCTTTGATTTTTTAGCTCGTATACGGTGTTTGGACTTGAAGTATATCGGTATAAATTATTGTAGAAAAAGTAATTTAGACCAGTAAATACATAAGGTGTTATTTTGGTGTGATAATCGTGAAGATTAAAATCAAAAAAATTGAATTCTAAACCAGCAGAAAGCTCTTTTATATCATTGTCAAAACGATAGCCTCTCTGATTTCTTCCAGTTTCATCTGATTTATAATCATTTCCACTAATGTTTGATTGTGTATAAGAGAAACGCCAGGCATGTCTCGGACTTCTGTTCCATTTGTAAAGAACTCCAAAAGCTAGCTTTTCTGGGGCTATGTAAGTGGTTTTTCCAACATCACCTACAAAGTTGCTTCCGCCAAGAAAGACACCAAGCTCATGGATTTGAGCATTAAGTGTAATAAAGGGGAAAAAACATAACAATAAATTAAAAATTTTCTTCATTTAATTCAAAATTGCGTGCAAATATAATAATTATCAATACGAATCAAAGTTCCTTTGGTTAAATGTGCTTTTTTTTCAATTTACGATATGATTTAGAGCCATTTAATGATGATTCACTACATGCAGAACGAGAAAATGTGGTATTATCGTATAGTGAAGAATCAGAAAAGAGTTTAATTTCTTTTATCTTCTCCCCAGAGCAGTTTGTTTCTTAAGGTCTTTAAGAAAGTTTCGCCTGGTATTTCAACCATTTTAATTTTGTAATCTGTTTTTTTAATCTTTAAAATAGACTCGTTTTTTACAGAAGAAATTCTCGAGTCTAAAGAAACCAAATATTGGTCTTCTCTTCCTGTTACTCGAAGTTTAATTTCGGTATCGTCTGGAATAACAAGCGGTCTGGCAGTTAAATTGTGAGGGGCAATTGGCGTAATAACTAAACTTTTTACATCTGGAGTTAAAATGGGGCCGCCGCAGCTTAGAGAATATCCAGTAGAACCAGTTGGTGTAGAAATGATTAATCCGTCGGCCCAATAAGAGTTCAAATATTCGTTGTTCAAATAAGTCTCCACTGTAATCATCGAGGTTGTATCTTTTCTACTTACTGTAACTTCGTTCATAGCGAAATTAAGTTCTTTAAAGGCTTCATTAAAAGGTTCGCATGTAATTCCTAATAAAGTTCTTTCAGAAGTGGTATAGTTTTGATCTATTACATATTGCAATAAACTTTCGATATTTTCTTTCTGAACTTTAGCAAGAAATCCTAAACGCCCAGCATTTATACCTAATAAAGGAACACCAGAATTACGAACAAAAGCAGCGGCTCTTAAAATCGTTCCATCACCTCCAATACTAATCAGCATTTCGAAACTATTGTCTAAAGCAGTACTTGGCGAAAAAGTTTTGTATTCTTTTTTTACAAGCTGTTTTTCATAAAGCATATTCAGGAAGTTTTCTTCAATTACCATTTCGACGTTATTGGTATTGAAGAATGAGAAAATGTCTTTTATGATAGGTTCAGTGCTATTCTGATAGTATTGTCCGTAAATGGCTATTTTCATTCTTTGTAAATTAGATAATTTGTCAATGTGTAAATTAGATAATTTGGAAAATGCGAAAATTATCTAATTAACTAATTCTCCCATTGGCACATTCATAATTTATATGTTGAGATATTTGTCTAAATAATCTGATCGCTCTTTTAAGCTGTTGATATAGTTGTCCTCTTGATGTTCTGAAATAATTTCGTATCCGTATCTTCTATACGTCTGGATTATTTCATTGATTGCTCCTAAGCCTATTTTTACTGTAATCTGAACATTTTCTGTATCAGCTTCAGAAACAAAACAGCCTAAAATCTTACCATTATTGCTTTCTACAATTTGGGTTACTTCGCTCATAGAATAATCCAAAAGTCCTTTCTGAACAATAATAATTGCACCTGGCTCTTTTAAAAACGGAGTTTCCTGAAAAAACTTCATGATATCTTCCATTTCATAGTAGCCTATGTAAGTATTGTTTTCGTCAAGAATAGGAAGAATATTGGTATGGTTTTTTGCAAAAACTTCTAGAACGTCTAACCAAATCATAGATTTTCGCGCAAAAAAACGTTCCAAAGTATATTTGTAATCAATTGCTTTTTTATCAATGTCAAATGTTTCAACATCATCAGAAGAGATGCTTCCAATGAAAATACCATCTTCTAAAATCGGAAAATGAGAAAAATTTACATCGATAAAAAAGTCCTGAATCGAGGCAATCGTTTCCTGACTGTCAATCGCTCTGAAATCGTTTGTGATATAGTTTGTAATTTCTGTCATAAATCAATTGAGGATATTTGATGCAAAATAATCAAAAAATACCGAAAACTGCTCTGTTTTACTTTGTATTTTTGTCGTAACAAATATAAGATTACTAGAATTAATATCTATTTATATGACAAAATTAAGTGTAAATATCAATAAAATAGCAACGCTTCGAAATGCTCGCGGCGGAAATGTCCCTGATTTATTAAAAGTAGCTGCAGATATTCAGCGATTTGGAGGGCAAGGAATTACCATTCATCCGCGTCCAGATGAGCGTCATATTCGTTATCAGGATGCGCGCGATTTAAAAGCAGTTGTTACTACAGAATATAATATTGAAGGAAATCCACAACATAATTTTATTGATTTGGTTTTAGAATGCAAACCAGATCAGGTAACCTTAGTTCCAGATGCAATTGGAGCAATAACATCATCTGCAGGCTGGGATACCATCAAAAATCAAGAATATTTAACAGAGGTTATTGGCGAGTTTCAAAGAAACGGAATTAGAACTTCGATTTTTGTTGATCCAATTCTAGAAATGATTGAAGGCGCTAAAAAAACAGGGACAGATAGAATTGAATTATACACCGAATCTTTTGCGCATCAATATAGTTTAGGAAACGAAAAAGGAATTGATCCTTATACAAAAGCGGCAGTATTGGCAAACGAATTAGGTTTAGGAATCAATGCTGGACATGATTTAAGTTTAGACAATATCAAATTTTTCAAAGAAAATATTCCAGGTTTATTAGAAGTTTCTATAGGCCACGCTTTAATTTCAGAGGCACTTTATCTTGGATTGGATAATACCGTAAATATGTATCTGAATAAATTGAAATAAACTTTCTACTTAAAACAATTATAACCTGATACATTTGGGTTATAATTGTTTATTTTCGCACTTTTCTTATTAAAACGAAGTGCCAAAATCTATTATTTTCTTTCTCTTGTTTTCTTTTTCTGGCCTCTTTGCACAGACCGTAAAGATATCTGGAAATATAAAATCTTCTGACAGCCAAAATCTTGTTGGCGCAAATGTTTTTTTAGAAGTAAATAAAAAACAATGGAATGTTGCTACTGATGTTTTAGGGAATTTTTCAGAAAACATTTCTTCTGGCAGACTTGTTATAAAAGTCAATCATTCTGATTTTATCTCAAAAACTATTGAGTTCGATATCCTAAAAGATACTGTGATTGCTGTAGTTTTAGAAAAAGATATTTCTCAGTTAAAAGAGGTGATCGTTTCAGGTGATAAGAAAAATCAAATCAAAACTTTATCTGGCGGAAGACTTTCTTTTAACTTGAAAGAATTAAACGCTGTTCCAACACTTTTAGGAACAACAGATGTTATTAAACTTTTGCAGTTAACACCTGGAGTGCAAAACTCTGGAGACGCAAATGGTTATTTGTATGTTCGTGGCGGTGATCCGGGCCATAATGCGATTTTATATAATGAAACTCCAATTTATGGAATGTCGCATTTATTGGGAATATTTCCTTTTTACAATACAGATCATATTAAAGATGTTGAATTTGATAAATCGAGTTCGAATGCAAAATATGGCGGACGCTTGAGTTCTACAACGCTTTTAAATACCAATAAAAAAATTCCTTCTGAGTTTTCGATTCAAGGGAATGCTGGAATTCTGGCGTCGCAGGTAACTTTAGCGGTTCCGTTAAGTGACAAAACCGGATTCTATATTTCTGGAAGAAAAACCTATATTGATGAAGTCGTTGGGCCATTGCTAAAATCTGATTCGAAGAATGATGTTCAGGATATGAAATATGGTTTTTCGGATGCCAATATTACTTTTCTATCTCAAGTCTCAGAAAAGAATTCATTTTCTTTAAATTCTTTTTACAGTGCTGATAGACTCAAAATAAAGGATAAGAATTTTGCGCTTGACACCGATTTAAAATGGAGTAATTTTACAGTATCGCCATCTTTAACAACTACATTTTCGTCTAAAGTAAGTATGTCTAATACGGTTTATTTTAGCCAATATTTGAATGACTTGAATATGGAGCAGGCAACAATTGAGTTTGGAGTTTCTTCTTATGTAAAGGACTTAGGATTTGCAAATTCAGTAAGATTTTCAATCCATAATGTTCCGTTTGAATCTGGATTGCAATATGTTTATCATGACTTGCAACCTCAAAAAATAAATGTCGAAAATCTGGCAACAATTGACAATTATTCTCAAAGAAAAATTGATGCAAACGAAGTCGCAATTTTTATAAGTGCCAAACCTAAATTATTGGAGAATCTAACAGCTGAATTAGGACTTCGAATGAACTATTATATTTCGGGATCTGATTCATATCTGCATTTTCAACCGCGAGTGGTACTTAATTATTATGCAAACGAAAAGTATTCGTTTTATGCTTCTT
This sequence comes from Flavobacterium tyrosinilyticum, assembly GCF_023656565.1. Classification (GTDB taxonomy): domain Bacteria; phylum Bacteroidota; class Bacteroidia; order Flavobacteriales; family Flavobacteriaceae; genus Flavobacterium; species Flavobacterium tyrosinilyticum. Next base: position 365,788 of record NZ_JAMOKG010000001.1, on the reverse strand, counting down.
ACAATAAACAATATCAATATTTAAGTTTGATCACAACTTCTAGTGTTGGTATTCCTACTGATTTTTGGATTGCGAGTTCTGACGGAATTAAACCGCAGTCTTCTAATGAATTTTCTATTGGATCAAATCAAAATATAAGCAGGAATTTTTCTTCTTCTTTTGGAGGGTTTTACCGTTCGATGAAAAATCTACTCGAATATCCGTATGGAATAACTCAGTTTAATGAAATTACAACTCTAAAGAACGATTTGTATGTTGGAGAAGGTAAGGCATATGGATTTGAAATGATGTTGAAAAAAAGCAATGGAAAATTTACGGGCTGGTTAAGCTATACTTTGAGTTGGTCTGAAAGAAACTTTGATGAATTGAATAACGGCAACACGTATTTTGCAAAATATGACAGACGACATAATCTTTCAGTAGTTGGAATGTATGATTTAAATACAAAATGGAATTTCGGAATAACTCAAATATTTGGTTCTGGAAATAGATTCACAATGCCAACGTCGTGGTATTTTATAAATAATAATCCTGTCAAAGAATATTCGGGATATAATAATGCTCAAATGCCAAATTATATCAGAACAGATCTTTCAGTTAATTATTATTTTATAAAAACCTCGAAGAAAGAAAGCGCTTTAAACTTTTCGATTTACAATACATTTAATGTTTCTAATCCTATATATGTTGTTTTGGATGTCCAAGTAAACGAAAACAAAGACAAAGTTGTAGTAAAGCAAGATGAGAAAGTTTTGTATAGAATTCTTCCTTCAGTGAGCTGGAGATTTAAATTTTAAAATGAGATGAAAAAATATCTATTGTTTCTTTTGGGGTTATTAGTAGTCAGCTGTTCTAATGATAATTTTAGTGAACAGAAAAACGTGGAATCTAAAATAGTTGTAGAAGGCTGGATTGAAGAAGGAGATTATGCAAATGTTTTGCTTTCTAGCAGTATTCCTGTGACAGATGGCATTGATTCTACAAACGTTTTAAATCATGTAATTCGATCTGCAAAAATCACCATTTCTGACGGAGAGAGTTCAGAAGTTTTAAGAGTAAAAAACGATAAAAACCGTATTCCGCCCTTTGTATATTTTGGTTCGACTTTAATGGGGCAAGCAGGGAAAGAATACACGATGAAAATTGAATATTTAAACCGTGTTATTGAAGCAACGACCACAATTCCAAAATCGGTACAGCTTAAAAGTGCAGAATACATAAAAAAGAATGCAACAGATACAACAGGATATGTCTTCGTGAAATTTGATGATCCAGTATCTGAAAAAAATTATTATCAAATTGCAACAAAAGTGGAAGGAGAAGAACCCATTTTTGTTCCCTCTTTTTATGGTAATTTAGATGATAAAAATTTCGAAAATCCTGCCATTGAAATGCAGATAAACAGAGGAGTTTTATTGTTTCCTAAAACTAAATTTACACCAAATTTTACTGACGGAGATTTGATTCATGTAAAGTTACGAACTCAAACTAAAGAATCTTTAGATTTCTGGAACAGTTGGCAAAACGAAATTGTGAATGCCAAAAATCCAATTTATCCATCGAATACAAGTTTAAAATCGAATATAAAAGGAGGAATAGGTATTTGGGCTGGGTATGGGCAAAGTAATATAATTATCCAGACTTCTTCTAAAAAAACAAAGCCGATTTGATGAACTGATCAAATCGGCTTTACTATTTTATTTTAATGATGTATTACTTTTGTTGAAAACTAGCAGAAAAATCATTAAATTTAGCATAGAAAGTATCAAATCCTTTAGAGAAATAAACTCCCATTTCTACTTCAGTTTTGTCATTAAATTTTAAATAATTCACAGCATTGTAATAATCGATTTCAGAAGAATATCCATTAACTTCTTTTTCTGCATACTGTACAATATCTGCGATTTTAGTTCCGTCTTTTTTAGAAACTAAGATTAATTTGATGTTTTTATTGAAATTAGCGACTTTAGCCTCAGCGTATTTTTTGTTGTAAATACTCATTTCAGAAGGAGTGCTAGAGGTTGGATAAGGCATATTTTTGTCTAATGCTATACGATCAGCAGCGTCTTTTGCCAGATCCATATCAGCTATGACAACAAAATTATCCATTAATGACAATAGACCATTTGCTTTACCTCTGTATTGTCCAAGTTCGTCATTACCAATTAGTTTGTCAACTTCAGTGCTGCTTCCGCCAGTAAATGAAAGTAAATTTTTACCATTGTAAGTAAGAGCTGCTTTTGCAGTGTTTTGCACTGCTTTTATACTGCTCATTTCCCAAGTATATCCATCGATTAGAGTTACTTTATAACCAAGGTCGGTTGGAACTTGTTTGCCATTAGCATATTTTGCTGTTAGAGAAAGAGTTGCTGCTGGTGCATTGTCAATAGTTAAAACAGCATCTGCAGATGTTGGCAAATAATACCAGTCATTTAAGTCTGGTTTAACCTGTGTGTATTGGCTAGTAGTTGAATTCCATGCCCATTCGCCATAAGTATCGATAGTTAAAAATTTAATATCAGAAGATGTGCTTTTTGCAGTAAATGCTGCATTGTTAGTAGTTTGTGTCTTTTTAGCAGGGAAAACAAATTTTAATTCAGTAGACGACGATGTTTTTACCCAGATTTTTTGAGTACTGTTCCAAGTGTATACGCCATAAGCGCCAGATACTGTTAAAGCTTCTTCGATACCATTACCGCTTTTTCCGTTAAAAATGTCAACAGGGCTTTCTTGAAGGAGATTGTTTAGATTTTCGATAGTTTCAAGAGCACTTAATTTTTTTGTTTTATCTAATTGAACAAGCATTTCATTAGCTTCTGCTTCTAATTTTGTTTTTTGCTGATCAGGAGTAAGGCTTGAATAAGGCTGTTTTAATAACGCAGCAATTTGCTCTTCTAAAGTTAGCTCTACTTCTGGTTTTGGGTCTGGTTTTACTTCTGGAATTACTTCATCGCTGTTGTCGCTAGAACATGAAATCATAAGTTGCGAAGCAATCAATGATAATAAAAGTAGTTTTTTGATCATGATTTGTGTTTAAATTAAAATGAAATTTTAGGTTTTATTTTGGGGCGCAAGGTAGAGGATTAAATGCTCTAAACATTACGGGAAACCGTAAGTATGTAAAGTTTTTTTTATTAATATTATAATCTGAAAATGTTTAATAGATATATCTGTTATCGTCGTAATGGATAAGTTTTTTACATTTGTAAATAGAATTTTTATAAGCAAATTAAATGTTATACTCAAAAATAGAAGGCGAAGGAAAACCATTTGTCATCATGCACGGATTTCTAGGAATGTCTGATAACTGGAAAACTCTTGCGGGGCAATATGTAGAAGCTGGATTTCAGGTTCATATTTTAGATTTAAGAAACCACGGGCGCAGTTTTCATTCAAGCGAATGGAATTATGAAGCAATGGTTCAAGATGTTTATGAATACTGTCAAGCAAATAATCTAACACGAATTGATATTCTTGGACATTCAATGGGAGGAAAAGTAGCAATGCTTTTCGCAACAACGCATCCAGAGATTGTCGATAAATTGATTGTGGCAGATATTGGCCCGAGATTCTACAAACAGCACCATCAGGAGATTTTGGCAGGATTAAATGCGGTTGATTTTTCGATAAAACCAAGCCGAAATGATGTTGAGGAAATTGTGTCTCAATACGTTCCGGATTTTGGAACACGTCAGTTTTTGTTGAAAAATTTATACTGGAAAGAACCTGGACAATTGGCTTTTAGATTTAATCTTGAAGCTTTTAATAATAATCTGGATGCCATTGGAAAACCTTTGGAAGACGATTTAGTTTTTAATAACCTGACATTATTTATTCGTGGAGGAAACTCTGGATACATTCAAGATGAAGATTTGGACGGAATCCGTAAACATTTTCCAAATTTAAAATTAGAAACCATACCAAATGCTGGGCATTGGCTTCATGCTGAAAATCCGAAAATGTTTTTTGAATTGACAACGGAGTTTTTGAAAGAGTAGTTATTTTTTGATGAAAAATTAGTACTTTTAAATAAATTTTAAACCTGAATAACTATGAAATTATTACTTAGACTTCTTGTTACAGCTGCCTTGGTTTTATTATTGTCTAACATTTTAACTGGAGTAGATGTTAAAAGTTTTGGTACAGCCGTAATTGTTGCAGTAGTTTTAGGATTGCTAAATATCTTCATTAAACCAATTTTGGTATTGCTAACTCTGCCAGTAACGTTTGTTACACTTGGTTTATTTTTATTAGTTATAAATGCTTTGATTATTTTGCTTTGTACAAAAATTGTTGGCGGTTTTGTAGTCGATACATTCTGGACGGCATTAATATTCAGCATTATTTTGTCTATCCTTCAATCTCTTACTTATAAAATATTGGGAGACGATAAATAAAACAATTGAGCAGATTAAAACTGCTTCAAATACAATAGATTAAAAACTTGGTTGGGTTGCAAAAATTTTATAATTTTGCAACCCAATTTTATTATGTAAATTAAAGAAGAAGATGGATATTAAAAGAGTAGCAATAGACGCTGTAAACGAGACGATTGTTATGAACGTTGTTCATATGGATTATAAAGGTCAAGTAGCAAAAAGAATTAACGAAAAAATGCCTTTAGCACAAGTTAAAGGATTTAGAAAAGGTGCCGTGCCTAAAGATCTTGTTGAAAAACAATACGGAAAAGCTATTAAGCAAGAAGAGATCAAAAAAGTAGTTGATTTGGCTTTAGAGCGTTATATTCAATCTGAAAGATTAAATCTTTTAGGAACTCCTCTTGCTAAAGTAGACGAAAACTTTAACTGGGATGCTGAAGAGTTAACTTTCGAATATGAAATTGGTTTAGTGCCAAACTTCGAAATTGATCTTGAAGCTAAAAATAATATCGTAAAATATATCGTTACTGCAGACGATAAATTAATCGACGGACAAGTGGAGCGTATCCAAAAACAATTTGGAAAAGCAGTTCCTCAAGAAGTTTCTGATGCTAAATCTGATTTAACTGGAACTTTCTCAAACGAAGCAAACGGAATCAATAATACGACTACAATTTCTGTTGATGCATTTAGCAAAAAAGCTCAAAAACAATTCACAGGTAAAAAAGTTGGAGATGTTGTTACAGTAAGCACAAAAGGTTTATTTGAAGACGATCACCAATTAATGGATTATTTAAAAGTAGGTCACGAAGGTGTTCACGGTTTAGATGTTGAAGTAAACTTCACTATCGAAGCTATTAACGGTTCTGAACCAGCTGAATTAAACCAAGAATTATTTGATAAACTTTTTGGTGAAGGAAATGTTGCTTCTTTAGAAGACTTAAAAGCTAAAATTAAAGAAGATGCTGAAGCGCAATTTGCTCAGCAAGCAGACCAAAAATTATTATTAGACGTTCAGGATTTCTTGATCGAAAACACAAAATTTGATTTACCAGCTGAATTCCTTAAAAAATGGTTGCAAACTGTTGGAGAGAAAAAACTTTCTGCAGAAGAAGCTGAAGTTGAATACGCAAGATCTGAAAAAGGTTTACGTTTCCAATTAATCGAAGGAAAAGCATTGGCTCAAAGCAATATCCAAATTACATTTGATGACTTGAAAGAGTTTACATCAAACGCAATCAGACAGCAAATGGCTCAATTTGGTCAAACAAACCCAACTGATGAAGAAGTTCAAGGAATCGTGGCTAGAGTTTTATCTAACCAAGACGAAGTAAAAAGACTTTCTGAGCAAGTTGTAGCAGCTAAAATGTTAGATATCTTCAAAGAAAAAGCTAACCCAACTACTAAAGAGGTTACTTACGAAGAATTTATTGCTGCTTCTTACGGAGAATAAATTTAAGTCTGAAAGTCTAAAGTTCTAAAGTCTAAAGTTAAGAGGTATACTTTTTAAAAATTAAGATTTTATTACAGAAACTGAAAGATAAAAATAATTATATTTGAACGTCAATGGAATTTTTTATTCTGTTGACGTTCTTTTTTTGTTTCAGGTTTGAAGTTGGTAAATGTTTCTTAGAAAAAAAAACTTAGGACCTTAGTAACTTAGAATCTTAGCATCTTAAAAAAGACGACAAATTGGCATTTCTTATAAAAAGGTATGAACTTTGTTTAATTCGTTTAAGTCACATGCTGACTTTAGACTTTTCAACTTTAAACTAAAAATATGAACTACGGTAAAGAATTCAAAAAATTTGCTACAAAGCACCAAGGAGTAAACGCAATGTATTACGATAAAATCGTAGCAGCGATGACACCAACAAACATGACTCCATATATTATCGAAGAGCGTCAGCTGAATATTTCTCAATTAGACGTTTTCTCAAGATTAATGATGGACAGAATTATCTTTTTAGGAACTGGTATTGACGATCAGATTGCTAATATTGTTCAGGCTCAGTTGTTATTTTTAGAAAGCGCTGATGCTTCAAAAGATATTCAAATTTATTTAAACTCGCCAGGAGGAAGTGTTTATGCAGGTTTAGGAATTTATGATACTATGCAGTACATCAAGCCAGATGTAGCAACAATTTGTACAGGAATGGCCGCTTCTATGGGGGCAGTTTTATTATGTGCGGGAGCTGCTGGAAAACGTTCTGCACTACCTCACTCAAGAGTAATGATTCACCAACCATCTGGAGGAGCGCAAGGTGTTGCAACAGATATGGAAATCAACTTACGTGAGATGTTGAAATTAAAAGATGAACTATACAACATCATCTCTCAACATTCTGGACAAACTTTTGATAAAGTGCACAAAGACAGTGAGCGTGATTACTGGATGAAAGCAGATGAAGCAAAAGAGTACGGAATGATTGACGAAGTATTAAGAAGAAGCTAAGAATTAGTTTCAGGTCTCATGTTTCAAGTTGCTTCGGCAAATCTGAAACATGAAACTTTAAACTTTAAACAAAAATATTAAGCTGTAAAGAGCTAAGTTTTTAAGTTTTAGGTCAAAAAGCTTAGAAACTTAGTATCTTTGCAGCTTAGTAACTTAAATATAGAATGGCAAAAGTAGTATTAGAATGTTCGTTTTGTGGAAGAAAGAAGCCAGAAACTAATTTATTAATTGCAGGTATCAATGCACATATTTGTGATAAGTGTATTGAACAGGCACACGGAATTGTTTTAGAAGAATTAAAATCTAGCGGAAGCGCGAAACTAGTTGGGGACTTAATTTTAAAGAAACCAAAAGAAATTAGAGCTTTTCTAGATCAATATGTTATTGGTCAAGACCAGACAAAAAAAGTGATGTCAGTTGCGGTTTACAATCACTACAAGCGTTTAATGCAACAGCAATTAGACGATGAAGTAGAGATCGAAAAAAGTAACATCATAATGGTTGGTCAGACAGGAACTGGAAAAACATTAGTAGCAAAAACTATTGCTAAAATGTTAGATGTTCCGTTAGCAATTGTTGATGCAACTGTATTGACAGAAGCTGGTTATGTTGGAGAAGATGTTGAAAGTATTTTGACACGTTTGCTTCAAGCTGCAGATTATGATGTGGCTAAAGCAGAAAGAGGAATCGTATTTATTGATGAAATTGATAAAATTGCCCGTAAGAGCGATAATCCGTCTATTACTCGTGATGTTTCTGGAGAAGGTGTTCAGCAGGCTTTATTGAAATTATTAGAAGGGACAGTTGTAAACGTACCACCAAAAGGTGGACGTAAACATCCAGACCAGAAATTTGTTGAGGTGAATACTCAAAATATCTTATTTATTGCTGGTGGTGCTTTTGATGGGGTAGAACGTATTATTTCAAAACGTTTAAACCGTCAGGCAGTTGGGTACTCAACTTCTAAAAATGCTGACAATATAGATAAAGACAATTTGTTGCAATACATTATCCCCAAAGACATTAAAGACTTTGGTTTGATTCCTGAGATTATTGGACGTTTACCAGTTTTAACGCACATGGATCCTTTGGATAAAGCAACGCTTCGTGCAATTTTGACACAGCCTAAAAATGCGTTGATCAAACAATATCAGAAGTTGTTCTTAATGGATGATGTTGAGTTTACAATTACCGATGAAGCTTTAGATTTTATTGTAGATAAAGCTCTAGAGTACAAATTAGGTGCTCGTGGATTACGTTCATTATGTGAGGCTATCTTAACAGATGCCATGTACGAACTGCCAACATCTGATGATATTAGTCTGACAATCGACAAAGAATATGCAGAACATACGTTAAGTAAAAACTTATTGAAGCGTATGGAGATTGCTTCTTAGACTCTAGGATTATCAACTTTGTCAAAGTTTAAAACTTTGACAAAGTTCAATTTATAGAACCTGTTCATTTATTTTGAACAGGTTTTTTTATGTACTTTTTTAATTCTATTTTCGTTTGTGCTTTTAATGAATGTTTAATATGAAGAAAATGCTTTTTATAATTTGTCTGGCTTTTGTTTTTTCTTGTAATAAAGAAAGCAAAAGAATAACTGTTTCAGAAAATAAGAATAAAAGCGAAGCGGTTTCATTAGAAAATCCTCATATTGAAGTTAATTACAGTAATTATTATAAAGAAGCAACATACTATTGTAAAGTCAATGATTTGAATCAAGATAAATTTATTTTAATTGACCTCGGATTGCATTCTGGTTATAAAAGATTTTTTGTTTACGATTTTAAAATGAAGGAAGTCTCAAAATCGTATATGGTAAGTCATGGTTGTGGAGATAATCAATGGGGAGGAACTTCTTCTAAAAATAATGCAAGGACGAGCAACGAATTTGATTCCCATTGTTCTTCGGTTGGAAAATATGTCGTTTTAGATCGTGGTGTAAGTCAGTGGGGAATAAAAGTAAATTATGTTTTGCAAGGAAAAGAAAAAAGCAATTTTAATGCGCGAAAACGTGCTATTGTTTTGCATTCTTGGGAAGCGGTGCCAGATAATGAAGTTTATCCCGAAGGAACACCAGAAGGCTGGGGCTGTCCTGCAGTTTCAAACGAAAGCATGAAAGAAATTGACGAACTTTTGAAAACGAATAAAAAAGTCCTAATGTGGATTATAAAAACATAAATATATAATCAGCTAAACACTTACTTTGTAATGGTCAAATAAGTAGGATTAGTAATTGCTTGATCATTAAGCCAAACATTTTTTTTGATAGTAGAATTTTTTGTTCGCGAATATTCAACTTTTACGATGTCTTTGTCGTTTTCATTCCATTGAATATAAGTTTCAGGGAATTTTTCTGCTTTATCGTAATTTAAGAAAACCCTAATTACATAGCGATCTGAATTTTGATAAATCATGAAGAAATTGGGGTAATCTAAGTTTCCTTGATATTGTGAAACTAATTTACCATCTAATAAAAAAAGTATTTTTATCTTACTTTGGTCATAACTGCCAGGATTGCTCGGATTTAATAAATCTTCGTTTTTAGAATTAACAACGCTGAAGTCTATAGCGGCGTCAAGAATATAACCTGCGATAGGTTCTTCTTTAAGACTGTTTGAGTCGCAGCTAGTTGAAAATAAGATGATTAATGAAACTCCAATAACTTTTTTCATCTTTTTAAAATTTTAAAATCGATGATAAAAATAGGAAAATAATTATAAAATATTATTTATTGCACTCTAAATTTTTCTCGATATTCAATTGGTTTCATACCGACCATCTTATAAAATACTTTTCTAAAAGCTTTGGGATCGTTATAGCCGGTTTTTTCGATAATTTCTGAAATCGAAAGTTGGGTTTGCTCTAAGTATTTCTTCGAACTTTCGACCCTGATATTCTGTAAATATTCAATAGGAGGAATTCCTGTCACTTGTTTAAAACGGCGAGTCATGTTTCGAGCACTTGTCGGGATATCTTTCGTGATTTCTTCCAGTTTTTCGATAGAATGATACTGATTTTCAATTTTTTGCTGCAAAAGTGCAACTAAGGAATCATTGTGTAAATGATTGGGTCTGAAGGTGCTGAAATAACTTTGTTTGTATCGATTCAAATCGATTGAAAATATTTTAGCAATTTTAACTGCCATTTCGTTGCCGCAGAATTTCTGAACCAAAAGAATCAATAAATGAAAGGTTGAGGTAGATCCGCCGCTAGTGTATAAACTTCCGTCTGCAGTCAAAGTTTCTTCAGGTTTTAATTTTACCATCGGAAAAGCTTTGGTAAAGGCACTGCAAGCGTCAACATGTGTTGTGGCCAATTTTTCATTCAATAAACCAGAAGCAGCAAACAAAAAAGCTCCAGTGCAAAAACTGGCTAATTCGGCTCCATTTTGATGTTGTTTTTGTAACCACGGAATAAAATTTCTATTCTTTTTAATCATTTCACTCATATTGTCAGTCGTAAAAGCGGGAATCAAAATGAGGTCTAAAATAATATCAGAAGTTTCAATTTCGTTAGAAGTATAACCAAATATCTTTCCTTGATCCGATTGTTCTTTAGATTGAAAAATCATGATTTCGAATGGTTTTTCGATTTCCGAACTTAATTTATTGGTTGTTTCGAATACTTCTAAAATAGCCGCAATACTTAATAATTTATAGTCGTGAGGCACGATTAATCCTAATTTCTTGCTCATGATTTTGATTGTTTTGAAAATTTCACATTCAGACAAAAATAAGCATTTTGTCTTAAATGCCCCTAAAAATGACTTTTATTGGCATTTTAAACTAATCTTAAAAAATTAAATTTGTTTTAATTAATTCGTAATTTTATAAAGATGAAAACAAAAATCTTCTTAAATCTTGCCGTAAAAGATTTGAACAAGGCAGTGTCTTTTTACAACGGACTTGGTTTTTCAACCAATCCGAAATTCACAAACGAAAAAGGAGCTTGCATAGTTATTGACGAAAATATATTTGTAATGATATTGGTAGAAGAGTTTTATAAAACCTTTACTAATAAGCAGATTTGTGATTCTGCTACAACAAGCGAAGTTCTTATTTCGATTTCTCTTGATTCTCGTAAACAAGTAGATGAAATGCTTGAAAAAGCTGTTAAAGCTGGAGGAACAGATTATATTGAAGCAAAAGATTACGGATGGATGTATCAAAGAACTTTTCTTGATCCAGACGGACATCACTGGGAAGTTTTTTATATGGATGAAAGTCAGATTCCTGATAGTATGTAAATTAAGCGAAAGACATGATAAAAGTTCAAAACACTATAAATGCCTCAATAGAAAAAGTGTGGAAATTTTGGACATTGCCTGAACACATTATGAATTGGAATAATGCTTCTTTGGATTGGCATACTCCTTACGTTGAAAATGATTTGAAGGTAGGAAATAAATTTAAATTTACTATGGCTCTTAAAGACGGCAGCGATAGTTTTGACTTTGAAGGTATTTATACTAAAATAGAAAAGTTTTCATTAATAGAATATAAACTTTTTGATAATAGAACTGCAAATGTACGGTTTGAAAGCGAGAATAATACAGTAAGAATTACGGAAACATTTGAGCCTACAACTCCAAAAAGCGCAGATATGGAAGAACAATTTTGTTCTGCAATTATTAAAAATTTTAAAAACTACGTCGAATCATTTTAAGAAATAGATCAATTTTTTAAATATAAAAATAAGAATAATGATAACAATAAAAAATACAGTAAAAGCATCTGCAGAGAAAGTTTGGAAATTTTGGAACACACCAGAACACATTACAAAATGGAGTTTTGCATCTCCCGATTGGCACACACCTTATGCAGAAGCAGATTTGAGAGAAGGAGGCAAGTTCAAATCGACTATGGCAGCCAAAGACGGAAGCATGAGTTTTGATTTTGGAGGAGAATTTACTTTGGTTAAACCAAACGAAGCGCTTTCGTATGTTCTGGGAGATGGAAGAAAAGTTGAAATTACTTTTACAGAAACTCCAGACGGTGTAGAAATCGTTGAAAGTTTTGATCCGGAAACACAAAATCCAGAAGAAATGCAGCGTGCAGGCTGGCAGGCAATTCTGGATAATTTTAAAAGTTACGTTGAGACTAATTAGTTTTTAGGTTTAAAGGCTCAAAGTAACAAAGGTTTAAAGATTACAAACTTAAATAGCTTATATCACTTATATGGTTTAAAAAAAACAAATATCTAACCCAACAAAAAAAACAAAAAATGACAAAACAAATATGGTTGAATCTTCCTGTAAAGGATGTGGCAAAAGCGAAGGACTTTTTCTGGAAAATAGGTTTTTCGTTTAATGAACAGCATGACACGCCAAGTTCGACGTGCATGGTGGTAGGTGAAGGACATTTTGTAGTAATGCTTTTTGAAGAAATGCTTTTTTCAAGCTTTTCTCAAAATAGTATTACAGATACAAAATTAAGCTCAGAAGTGTTGATTTCGATTGATGCAGAAAGCAGGGAAGAAGTAGATGAACTAGCAGAGAAAGTCAAAGAAGCGGGCGGAAACGTTTTTGCTCCTCCTGCTGAAAGTCAGGGTTGGATGTACGGCTGTGGTTTTGCCGATTTGGATGGTCATCGTTGGAATGTTTTATTTATGGATTTTAGCAAATTACCAGGTTAATATGGAAAAATTAGTATTTAATATCGATATAAAGGCTCCAAAAGAAAAGATTTGGAAAGTCTTATGGGACGATGAAACGTACAGAAAATGGACAAGCGTTTTTGCCGAAGGAAGTTACGCTGAGTCAACTTGGAACGAAGGGGACAAAATTTATTTTTTAGGTCCTGGAGGAGCAGATGGAATGAATAGTCTGATTGAGACCAAAATTCCGAATGAATATATGGCTTTTAAGCATCTTGGCGAAATCAAGGATCATAAGGAAGTGCCACCAAATAAAGAAACAGAAAAATGGAGCGGTGCAATGGAAACTTACAGACTGACTCAAAAAGGAGATGTTGTAGATCTTCATGTTGAGGTAGATGTAATTGAAAAATATATTGATTACTTCAAAGATGCATTTCCAAAGGCGGTGGAATTAATTAAAGAATTGTCTGAGAAGTAAAAGTTAGAAGAAAGAGAATAGAATAAAGAATAAAGAGGAGAGAGGGAAGTTAGATAATTAACAATTTACAATTAAAAAGAAATATCATGGCAACAGCAGTCAATCCATATTTAATGTTTAACGGAACATGTGAAGAGGCATTTCTGTTTTATAAATCAGTTTTTGGTGGAGATTTTCCGTATATCGGAAAATATAAAGATGCACCAGCAGAAGAAGGAGAAGTACTTTCTGAGGAAGCTCTAAATCGAATTATGCATGTTTCTCTTCCAATTGGAAATACTATTTTAATGGGAAGTGACAGTCATCCGAGATACGGAGATGTAGGTTTTGGAGATAATTTTTCGATTTCCATTAATGCAGAAAGCAGAGAAGATGCCGATAAAATCTTTAACGGACTTTCGGCTGGAGGAAAAGTAGAAATGCCGATGAATGACACTTTCTGGGGATCTTATTTCGGAATGTTTAAAGATAAATTCGGCATCAATTGGATGGTGAGTTTTGATAAAAATGAAGGAATGAAATAACTTAAAAGTTACGTTATTTTAATAATAAAAGATAATTGTTAAATTACTCGAAAAAGCACATTTATATGTGCTTTTTCTTTTCAAAAAAACAAGCATTATTCTTTTTTATCAACGAGAGATTGCCGATTTTTGTCGCTTCATAATCAAGAAAGAAAAATGGCAGCAGAAGATAAAGAAATAATTTTATTAAAAGTTTCAGGACACGATAAAATTGGGGTTACAGCAGGTTTAACGGCTGTTTTGGCAGCATATGATGCTAATATATTAGATATTGGCCAAGCCGATATTCATGATACGCTTTCTTTAGGAATTTTGTTCGAAATTGCTGCAGGTTCTTCTTCGGCTCCCGTTTTAAAAGATCTTTTGTTTAAAGCATACGAATTGGAAATCAAAGTGAAATTCATTCCGATTTCTATCGAAGATTACGAAACGTGGGTAAAATCACAATCAAAACAACGTTATATCATCAATATTTTGGGGGAGAAACTTGCGGCTTCACAATTGTCTGCAGTAACTCAAATATTGTCAGATCAAAATTTAAATATCGATTCTATTATCCGATTAACGGGAAGAACTTCAATTGTAGAAAAAGAAGAATATCCGCGTTCTTGTATTCAATTGTCTGTAACGGGCGAAATTGTAAATAAGATCATCATGACGGCGAGTTTTATGGAGATCTCTAGAACGCTAAACGTTGATATTTCATTCCAAGAAGATAATATTTATAGAAGAAACCGTCGTTTGGTTTGCTTCGATATGGATTCGACTTTAATTCAAACCGAAGTAATCGATGAGCTTGCAGAATTGAATGGCGTTGGAGATCAAGTTCGAGCGATTACAGAATCGGCTATGAATGGCGAAATTGATTTCAACGAAAGTTTCAAAAAACGTATGGCTCTTCTTGAGGGTTTAAGCGAAGAAGTTCTACAAAACGTTGCTGTTAATTTGCCAATTACACAAGGGGCACATCGTTTAATGAAAGCCTTAAAATACTACGGCTACAAAACCGCAATTCTATCTGGAGGATTTACTTATTTTGGAGAATATCTTCAAAAAGAGCTAGGAATAGATTATGTTCACGCCAATCAATTAGAAATAAAAGACGGTAAACTGACCGGTAAATATTTAGGCGATATCGTAGACGGCCAGAAAAAAGCCGAATATCTAAAAGCAATTGCCGAAAAAGAAGGAATTCACATCAATCAAACAATCGCAGTTGGAGACGGAGCAAACGATTTACCAATGCTAAACTTAGCAGGTTTAGGAATCGCTTTCCATGCCAAACCAAAAGTAAAAGAAAGTGCCTCAACCTCAATCTCAAGTTTAGGTCTTGACGGTGTTTTATACTTATTAGGATATCACGATAGGTATATTGATATGATGTAATTTACAAGTTGTCACCCTGAGCGAAGTCGAAGGATTTTCATGTAGAAAAAGGCTTTGATTTCGCTCAGCCTGACAACCGAAATAAAGAGAAAATTCACCTAATTTTTGTCATTTCGACGTAAGGAGAAATCTTCACAAGTAGCTCCGCAAAGAGAATCCAATCTTTTTTGAATTTCTAGCGAAGATTTCTCCTTACGCCGAAATTGACAATATGGAGAAAATCTTAGCAACTTAGAATCTCAGAATCTTAATAATGGCATGTCCCTCTGGGTCGGGCTATCCGTTTCAATCTTTTGTGGTGAACCCCACCACAAAAGGATTTCCACTTCTATCCCTCATGCGGGTTTAGTGGAATTAATGTTTTTAAATTATGAAATTAGCTGACTAAAAAGAACTTAAGTTTATTTTTTCGTTCAGTTCATTGTAAATTTTTCTCGTGCATGGAGTTTCAATATTTAATTCGATTCCGTAATTAATTATTGGACTTGCAAATAATTCCAACTCATTATTTGCTTTGTTTGAGTTTATATCAAGCTGTAAGGAAGTTGGTGTTTTCGGCGGAAAAGTTGATGCTTTTTCAAAAGTCTTTTCTATGATTTCGGTACTTAATTCAATTCCTTTTTTATTGGCTATTAGTTTAATCTCTTGCATGATTTCTTCAGCTTCACTTCTTTGTATAGGATTTGTACAAACTTCTCCAATAGACGAATTGTATTTGGAAGTTACCAAGCCAAAACTGGCAATAAAAATAAATTTCGTCCAGATTTCAGTAAAAGAATTGTCTTTCAATTCAAAATCGATGCTGCTTTCAGATAATAAATCAATTATCCAGTCAATGTTTTCATTAAAATTTTCAGGATCACGTCCAATGAATATCTTTCCTGGTTTTCCTTTGTGTTCGACTATTCCCTTTTCTTTTATATGAGAAGCGACATAAATGCAACTTGGTAGAATAGTATTTTTAGGAATTAATTTTCTTATTCTTTCATAAATATCAGCGCCATTCATCATTGGTAATATGATAGTTTCTGGGCTTATAATTTGAACCATCTGCTTACAGATGTTTTCAAGATCATATTCTTTTGTGCAAAGTAATATTAAATCAGGAGAAGAGATTTCTTTTATATTATCACAAATAAAATCAGGTTTTGTAACCGAATTAGGATGCTCATCAGAAATTAAAACTAATCCATTATTTTTAACAGCATCGTACGTTTGTTCTCTGGCAACAAATGTAATTTGATGCTTTTTTTTAGTTTCATTGGTTTGATTTATTTTAAAACCAAAATAGCCTCCAACTCCTCCGAGTCCTACTACAATAATATGTTTTCTTTTCATTTTTTCATTTTTTTACAAATATCATTTCTTCTGTATTTAATAATACTTGTCAAATGATAAGAATTTAAAAATGGGATGTGTCTCTTCTAATACGGCTTAATGAAGTATCGGTAATTCCTAAATACGAAGCTATAATTTTAAGCGGGACATGCTTAAATATATCGGGTCTTTGCTTTAAAAGTTTTAAATATCTAGTTTCGGCTTTTTGACTTATCATTTCGATAAGTCTATCGTTAAGATTGTGATAATTAATTACAAACAATAGTCGGCTAAATTCTCTAAATTGAGAAATAGAATGAAAATTGTCTTGAACCGTTTCTAAATCCGTTTCCCAAAAAGTACAATCTGTAATGGTTTGAAATGTTTCTTTGGTGGGTTCTTTTTTAAAAAAAGAAAGAAAATCGTTTACAAAGCAAGGTGCTGTGAAGATATTTGTAATGATTTCATCATTATCTTCATTTAAAATAAAAGATGCCATGTAGCCTTTTTCTAAGAAATAAGTTTTGGTGCTTACAGTTTCTTTATCCAGAAGAATTGAGTTTTTTTCTAATTTAAAAGGAGTAAAATTTTTAGTAATTTTTTCTACTGTTTCTTTTTCTATTGGAAACAGAGAATGGAAAAAGTTATTTAAAACTAATTTATTTTCTTGATGAGTCATTGTTTAATTTCTTTTGGATTTTTAAGGTGCACTTAAGGTCTGCAAAATTTCATCCAAAACTTTTTGAATTTACTTTCTCGATTCCAACTCTCGTTTAATCTCTTTTAAATTCTTAATATTCAAAAAAAGAATAGGCAACAAAGCAATCGGAATAACATTCATGGCACTAAAACCTTTCATAAAAATAATGAATAGATTAAGAACGAATAACATAAAAAGTACAACGCAAAAAATAGTATTCACAGTTTTTAATGTCTTCTGATTTTTAATCAGTTCTTCAGTAGTCATATCGCTGAATTTGGTATCCTTCATTTGGTATAATTTTTATTTAAGAAAATTAAATAGTTATTTGGAATGACTGATTTTTAAAACTTTTGCATTCCTAGCGTCAATTATAATTAAAAATGTTCCGCCCTGTTCTCCCCACATTAACGTTCCGTTAATAACATAATGATTATAAATTCGATTTACTTCATAAGGTTTTTGATGTGTAATTTCATCTTCTCCATAAATATTAAAAAGAATAGGCTCTGCGATTTTGATTGCAGTTTGATTGTCCTTAATGAGTAATTTTTTGTTATCGACAAAATTGTCCTTCCTTGGATTTTCAAGTGCATCTTTTAATTCAAATTCAGCCTGATCGCTTCCAAACTTTGAATGAGAACAGCAACTGAAAATAAGAATTAAAAGAAGAGCAATTAGAATTTTAACCTCAATTTCTCTTTTAGATAAAAATTTCTTGATCAAATGAGTTAGATATAAATTAGCACATTTCTTTTAACTGCTCCAAATAATCTCTCTGATTCGATAATCTCGGAATCTTATGTTGGCCTCCTAATTTGTCTCTTTCTTTCAGCCAATCATAAAAAAGATTTTCACGAGCAACATTAATCACCAAAGGATTAAGAGTCATATTGTTGTAACGTTTTGCTTCGTAATCTGAGTTTAAAGTCTGCAACGTTTCGTCTAAAACTTTTTGGAAAAGACCAACATCAGCAGGATGTTTCTTAAATTCAATCATCCATTCGTGAGCGCCTTTTTCTTTATCTTGCATAAAAATAGGAGCTACTGTATAATCGATAACTTCAGTTTGGGTTACCTGACAAGCTTTTGCAATAGCCTGATCAGTATTTTCTACCATTAATTCTTCCCCAAAAACATTAATATGATGTTTGGTTCTTCCCGTAACTCTAATTCTGTACGGATTTAAAGAAGTAAAACGAACCGTATCTCCAATCAAATAACGCCACAAACCAGAATTGGTAGTAATTACAATGGCGTAATTTTTATTCAATTCTACATCGGCCAGGCGAACTACTTTTTGGTTTGGAGTTCCAAAAGTATCCATCGGAATAAATTCGTAGAAAATTCCATAATCCAACATCAATAATAAATCACTTGAGTTATTTAAATCCTGAATAGCAAAGAACCCTTCAGAAGCGTTGTAGATTTCATAATATTTAAAATCTTTACTTGGTAAAATTTTCTTGTATTGTTCTTTGTACGGAGAAAAACTTACACCACCATGAAAATAGACTTCAAGATTCGGCCAAATTTCCAATAAACTTTGTTTGCCAGTATTTTCTAAAACTTTATTCATTAAAACCAGCATCCAAGATGGAACTCCAGCAAAACTGGTTACGTTTTCATTTTTAGTTTCGTTGATAATCGCAGCCATTTTAGTTTCCCATTCGCTCATTAACGAAGTTTTACTGCTAGGTGTACTACTAAATTCAGCCCAAATAGGCATGTTTTCAATCAAAATTGCCGATAAATCGCCAAAGAAAGTATTGTTGTTTTCGTAAATCTGAGAACTTCCTCCCAAACGAAGGCTCTTTCCCAAAAACAATTCAGAATCTTCATTATTATTCAAATAAAGACACAAAAGGTCTTTACTTCCTTTATAATGGCAGTCTTCCAAAGCTTCGTTACTTACTGGAATAAATTTGCTTTTTGCATTTGTGGTTCCGCTAGATTTGGCAAACCATTTAATTGGCGTTTCCCAAAACACATTTTGTTCGCCCAAACGCGTACGTTCGATTAGCGGTTGTAATTCTTCATAAGTGGCAATTGGAACTCTTTCTGCAAAGGTTTGATAAGAGTTAATACTCGAGAAATCATATTGTTTTCCAATAACCGTATTTTCAGATGCCGTCAATAAGTTGTGCAATAATTCTTCCTGAACTTCATTTGGGTATTTTAAAAAAAGCTCTATTTGATGAATCCTTTGTTTAAGGACCCAAGATGCAAACGAATTGATAATAGATAAAGGCATGGATTTGTTTTTTAGTTAACTAATTTTAGGTTTTAAATCTTACAATCTGTGTAAAACAGAAAACTTAAAATTTGAATATCGATAGACAAATAGTAACTTTGTCTTCATATCAAAAATAATATTTTTTTGTAATAAACAATTCGATTTAAGGTAAAGATTCTACCTGATAAGTCGAATTTTAACACAAAAATTTTAAATCTTTTGATAAATCTAAATCAGCAATTATAAATAAAAATTACGAATGCAATATCAAGGTGTACTCACAAAAATGCAAACCGAACTTGGAAGTCCAATTCAATATTATTTGGTTTTCGAAGATAGTTTCTTAAATGTTAATCAATTATTAGATAAAGAAATTGAAATCAATTTTGTGGGCTGTCAATGCTTAAATTGCGGTAAAAAGAAAAAAATATACCGACAAGGTTTCTGTTACGAGTGTTTTTATTCAAGCCCTGCAGTAGGAGATTGGATTATGAGACCAGAATTGAGTACAGCGCACTTAGGAATTGCAGATAGAGATTTAGAATACGAATCAAAAGCGCAATTGCAACCGCACGTTGTGTATTTGGCTTCGGCTTGCGAAATAAAAGTGGGAGTGACTCGCAAATCGCAAGTTCCAACTCGTTGGATCGATCAAGGTGCATCTCAAGCGATTGCCATTGTTGAGGTTCCAAACCGATATCTGGCGGGAATAACAGAGGTAGCATTAAAAGACCACTATACAGACAAAACCAATTGGAGAAAAATGTTGCAAAACGCTGTTGAAAGTTTTGATTTAATTGCAGAGAAAGCAAAAATTGAAAGTTTAATTCCAACAGAAGTTAGAGATTATTTTTATGCTGAAAAAAATGATGTTTACGAACTTCAGTATCCCGTTTTGAGTTATCCTGCTAAAGTGAACAGTTTAAATCTTGATAAAACACCTTCTTTCAGCGGAAAATTAACTGGAATTAAAGGTCAATATTTACTATTTGAGAACGGTACAGTTTTTAATATTCGCGGATCTGAAGGCTACGTAGTTTCAATAAATGTCTAGGTTTTCTAGGGAGTTGTCGATGTTTATTGCATAATAGTCTATTAATTTGTTAATTCTGTGATAATTTGTTGTAATTTTAGCTCAATTCCAAAACACGAAAAGGTGTAAATGATGATACATTTGATTACAATTTTGTAACAAATGCTTATTGGAAGAATTTATTTTTAGATAATAAAAGAAGGTAGATTTGAGACTGCCACTATTTCTAAAATTTAATTAAGATTTTATAATCAATAAATTATTCCATAAATGAGTGTTTTAAGCAAAATAAACGTACACAGACGTAGCATAATGCGGAATCTGACTAAGAATGTTGGAAAGACAAATTTGCAGGACGATTTTATTTTGGTCGATAAGAGCGAGATCAAAAAAGTTCTAATCTGTAGACCAAATGGAAGATTAGGAAACCTTTTGTTAATCACGCCACTTGTTCAAGAAGTGTCTGAAATGTTTCCAAATTGTAAAATTGATTTATTTGTAAAAGGAACGTTAGCTCCAATTATTTTTGAAAAATACGATACTGTTGACAAAATAATTCATCTGCCTAAAAAACCATTTAAAAGTTTGCTAGCCTATTCAAAAGTCTGGATTTCATTAAAGAGAACACCATATGATTTAGCGATTAACGTAGATCAAAACTCTTCTTCTGGACGATTAGCAGTTCAATTTTCAAATGCCAAATACAAGTTTTTTGGAGACTCAAATGAGGAAGAAACAGAGCACAAAAGTGATTTTGAACATATTGCAAAATATCCTGTTTATAATTTTCGAAATTATCTTTCAAAATTGAGACTACCAACTAACAGCAACAAAATAATTGCTCCTTTAGAACTTAAATTATCTGCTTCTGAAATTGCAGAAGGCAGAAAGATATTAGGAGAGCTGACAAATAACGATAAAAAGACAATCTGTATTTTTACCTATGCAACAGGAACAAAATGTCTTTCGGAGGAATGGTGGGAAAAATTTTATTCTCAACTTACTTCAGAGTATAAAGACTATAATATTATTGAGATTTTGCCTGTAGAGAATGTGTCGCAAATTGGGTTTAAAGCACCAACATTTTACAGTAAAGATATTCGAGAAATAGGATCTGTTATTGCAAATGCAGATTTGTTTATTGGTGCTGACAGCGGAATTATGCATTTATCAAGTTCGGTACATACACCAACTATTGGATTGTTTTCTGTATCTAATTTGAAAAAATATGAACCGTATGACAATTGCAGTATTGGAATAGATGTTAATCTCTACACGAAAAAACAATACATAAAAACAATAAATTCAATTTTGAATAACGGTAGATTAAATTTTTATTCAAGAGCAATATAATAAAAAAAATCCTGTTCATTCGAACAGGATTTTTTTTTAAAAGATGCTAAGTTTCTAAGATACTGAGGTTCTAAGTTTTTTAAGCTTTAGATAAACTCAGTATCTTACAACCTTTGCATCTTAGCAACTTTTTTATGGATTCTTTTTCTTAAACAATCCATTCAATAAATCACTCGCTTTTTTAGTTACTTCCTGAGTTTTTTGCTCTTTCTCAGTTTTAGCTGCTTGAGTTGTATCTTTCGCTTTAGTATTTTTATTGATTAAATCTGTAAGTGCGGTAGTTCCTTTTTGAGTCAGTTTTTCTTTTTGCTGATTAACCAATTGTGTAGTCAAATTGCTTACAGCAGCTTTCATATCTGTACTGATCTTAGGATTTGAAAAGTTACCCGTCAAAGCGGCATTAATTGGAATGTTTTCCAATTTTGCAGCATCAGCAGGAGATAATTTTGCAATTAAATTATTGGCTTCAGTTCCTAAATATTTAGCAGGAACATCAAATTTTAGAGTATAATTCATAGTTTGATCGAAACCATGAGTTCCTCCAACCGTTACTTTAATATCTTGGTATTTAATATCAAAAGGTTTAACATTTACTTTTCCATTATCAAAAGTTAAAGCAGCTTTAATGTCATTCAGGTTCACTTTATTTAAATCAAGAAACTTAACATTAGAACTTAATGCAGTAAGTAAAGTAGAGTTACTCGAGTTTACTGTAGTAGATAGTAATTGGCCAATTAAATCTCCTGAAATTGATTTAAGATCTGGAGTCAATTCTTTAGCATCCAAATTACCATTTAATTTGATAGTCGAATTTAATTTTCCGTTGATGATTCCCGCAATTGGAGCGATTTTTTTCATCATATCCAATTGTGTAAAAGTCTGTGCAATATCAACTTGATTGAAACCTAAGTTCATATCAAATGTAGGTACTTTTTCTTTTGTAGAAACAGCTCCGTTAAGACCAATTGATCCGCCGAAGATATTAGTTTTAAAGTTTTGAAGAGTTGCTTTCTCGTCTTTAATAATTAATGTTCCAGCAACATCCTGAAGTTTTAAATTATCGTATAAAACGGTTGTCGCTTTAGCATTTAAAGTACAGTTTAAGAAAGCCGGAATCTTCATCGCCTCAGCTGGTTTCGCTTCTGTCTTTGCACTTGCAGGTTCGCCAGAAGTCATAAAATCATCAACAGCCAATTGTTTTGAACTCATGTTGAAATTTCCTCTTAGTTCTTGTTTTTTAAACATAAAACCATAAAAATTTTCTAGAACTCCGTTAATGCTAATATCACTTTTTCCAGTTGTAGCATCAAATTGTTTTAAGTTGATTTTGCTCGGATTAAATTCGACCAACGCTGTACTGATGTTCATTGCTTTATTGTTTTCATCAGTATATTTAAATCCTGACAAACTCATTGTACCCGCATTTTTTATGTTCTGATATTGACTTTTTTCTACAGAAGCCATATCAAAATTTGTTGTAACGTCAGCTTTTAAAATACCCGCCAAAGGCTTATCCATTTTAATTGGATAGGCTTTCGAAAGATTAGCTAGGTTGATTGTTCCTTTTAAAGCTGCATCAACAATTGGATTTACCGTTATGTTTTTGATATTCGCTTTAGCGCTAAAAACATCCTGATCAATTCTGAAAGATAACTTATCTAAATTAACGTAAGTATCATTTAAGATTCCGGTTTCGTTAATGATTTTCGTATCAATTACAATATTCTGAACCGATTTTGGAAGGTTTGGATATTGGAAAGAAGAGTTGTTTGATGCAATTTCGATGTTAAATTTAGGAACTGTAGTATCTGTCAATTCACCCTTTGCAAAACCATTTACAGTAAAATCTCCAGTCGTTTTTACACCTTCTAAACTAGATGCGTATGCCGAAGGAATTAAACCTAAGAAGTTTGTAAACGATGAAGTAGGCGTTTTGAATTTCAAATCGTAAATCTGAGCTTTTTCAGTCATTTGAATAAATCCATCAAACTCTAAAGGCAATTGATTGATTAAAGCTTTATTTTCTTTGAAAGTATATTTGCTCTTCTCTAAATCAATTCCAAGAACGGCGTCTAAAGTCAGTTTCACATTTTTCATGTAATTCATTTTATCCATGTCTAATGAAACTTTTGCGGTAGATTTTGTTGTCAAGTCTAATTTTGAATTGGTAAAATCTCCAGTTCCTTCGTGGTTTAAACTGTCAATTACCATTTTAATTTTAGAACCTTGATCGATGTATCTAAAAGTAAAATTCTCAATCTTATAATTTTGAATTTTAAGTGCAAGAGGTTTGCTTGCTTCGTCTTTTTTATCGTCTTTTTTGTCTTTTAAGGCAATATCGAAGTTTCCGACACCATCTTTATTGAAGATAATGTTTATTAATCCGTTTGTAGAACTGATTCCCTGAATGCTTAAAGGCTCATCTTTTCCTTTGAAAAGTTCTTTAACGCTCATTTTTAAATTCAATTCTCCTAAAGAAACCAATGTGTCACCTTCAAAAGGAGCTTTGTTGATGATAACTAATTTCTCGATTCCAACCGTTGCATTAGGGAAATTTTTAAATAAACTTAAATCGGCATCTGTAAAACTTACTTTGGCATCAACACTTTCGTTAATTGCTTCGACGATTTTAGATTTGATTTGGTCTTTAAACAAAAACGGAATGGCAAATAAGGCAGCAATAAATACCACAATAAATATGGCACTTATTTTTAAAACTTTTTTTAGCATATATTAATAGATTTGAGGGTTAACGTTTTAAAATCGACTCCTGCAAAAATAGTTTTTTTTACTACAGTTTGCAGATAAAGTTTTCTTAAAAAAGTAGGAATTTTATTAAAATTGTTAAATAAAAAAATCCGTTGAGAACTATTTTCAAAACGGATTTTTAAGTGAATTTATTTTATTATTTCTGAATAAATGAAACTATCTTCTCGACCAAGACTTCCGAAATAGGAAATGTTTCATTGTTGTAGGTGGCTAAATTGGCTTCCTGATTGCCTTCAACAATTTTCATGATATGATTCATTTTATCAATAATCTGCAAATCTGCATTTTTGTTGGCTTGTTTTAAATTCTCTGCATCTTTTACTGCAATTTGAATATCATTATTTCCTTGCAGAATTAAAACAGGAATAGTAAGTTTTTGTATTTCGGTCTGCGGATTGTATTTAAACCACGAAATCAAATAGGGTTGAATGCTTGGCCTGAAAAGAGAATTCAGCATTGGGTCGATTTTTTTAACCTCGAATCCGTTTTTTAAACTATCGATAATCGGAAAAGTCATATCGTTTAGCTGTTTCATTGATTTTGCACCAATCTGTGTTTTTAGAATTTGATCTGCTGGTTCGCCCGCGCCCGCAATAGAAACAAATTTGTCTGCTTTTGCACTTGCAACCATTCCAATTAAAGAGCCTTCACTATGACCAATGATGATTATTTTAGAAAAACGCTTATCTTGTTTCAAGTAATTAATCCAGCTTTTGGCATCTTGAATATAATTTTCAAAAACCAGACTGCCTTCAGATCCGCCTGCTGCCTTACTTTCTCCTATAGCCCTTTTATCATATCGCAAAGAGGCAATTCCGTTTTTAGCCAAAGCTTCTGCCAGCATTTTCAACGAATTGTTTTTCATCATCGGATTATTCCCGTTTCTGTCTGTTGGGCCAGAGCCAGCAATGATTAAAGCAACCGGAAATTTTTTAGTCAAATCTGGAGTTGTCAGCGTACCGAAAATCTGGTCGTTGTTAATCTTTAATATAGCCGGAGTTTCCTTAAACGTGATTTCTTTTTTGTCTTGGGCATTTATGAAACTCCAAAACAAAACCGTTAAAAAAAGAATTACTTTATTCATCTTTTAATTCAATTAATAAATATTGATTCCGTAGGGCAATATCGTTTGCACTCCTTTTTGTTTTTGAAATTTCTTAACCTGTTCGATAAGAAGGTAGTTTTCTTCGCCAATTTCTTCTTTTATAAAAGCTTCTTTCGATTTAGCAAAAGGAAGATTAGAAAGAAGATCGTTTAGTGTTTTTTCGTATTCAGGATAATTCTGAGTGCTGTATTTTTTTACTTTAGCAATTTTAGCTGCTTCAGCAATCGCATCATTCAATCCGCCAATTTTATCCACCAAACCAATTTTTAAAGCTTCAGTTCCTGACCAAACGCGACCTTGCGCAATTGAGTCGACTTGTGCAAAAGTCATTTTTCGACCTTCGGCAACATGAGTTACAAAAGTGTTGTATACTTTTTCAACTCCTTCTAAAGTAAAAGCTTTGAATTTTTCATCAACAGGTACAAACGGACTGTAGTTTGCTGAGTTTTCATGCGTTTTAACTTGTTCAGAATTGATTCCTAATTTGTTTGCCAATGGACTAAAGTTTGGCAGCATTCCGAAAACTCCAATAGATCCTGTAATGGTATTGTTTTCAGCAAAAATTTTATTGGCGTTACAAGCGATATAATAACCGCCAGAAGCCGCATAATTACCCATAGAAACCACAACAGGTTTAACTTTTTTAGTAATTTCAATTTCCCTCCAGATTAAATCAGAAGTTAGTGCACTTCCGCCCGGACTGTCAATTCTAAGGACGATTGCTTTAACATCATCATTTTTTCTAGCTTCTTGCAAAGAGCGGCGCATAGAACCTTCTCCAATTGTATTTACATCTCCTTCACCGCTTCCAATTTCGCCTTGAGCGTAAATAATCGCAATCTGATCGCTTGAAGTATCGGCCAAAGCTGTTGTTACGTGATTTTGAGTGTAATCTGAGATTGAAATTTTGTTGTAATCTTCATCTTTGTCTACTTTTAGAACTTTTCTAATGGCATCGTGGTAAACATCTTCGTAAGCAATAATATCTACTAAATGCTGCTGTTTTGCCATTTCTGGAGTTCTAGCCAAAAGACCGTTTGCAATTTCGTTTAATTTTGGTAACGAAATATTTCTGCTTTTTGAAATATCTGCCGAAACGATACCCCAAATAGAGTTTAAAAGTGCAGTAATCTGCTCTCTATTGGCATCGCTCATTTTATTGTCTAAGAAAGGTTCAACAGCACTTTTGTATTTTCCGTGACGAATTACCTCCATATGAATTCCAGATTTATCTTGAAAATCTTTGAAAAACATAACTTCAGAAGAAAGTCCTTTAAAATCTAAATCTCCAGCTGGATTTAGATAAATGGTATTGGCAACCGAGTTTAAGTAATATTCTTTTTGAGAATACGTATTGGCATAAGCCCAGACAAATTTTCCAGATTTTTTGAAGCTTTCTAAAGCATTTCTTAAATCTTTATATTGTGCAAGACCAAGAGACGATTCATCATTTAAGATTGAAATTCCTTTGATGTTATCATCTGTTTTTGCCGCTTCAATAGCATCAATTACATCGGTCAAACCAATGCCTTTTTGTTCAGAAAAACGAGTTACCCATGGATCTTTATATTTTCCTGCGTAATCGTTTTTAATTTCTTTTAAATTTAATTCAATAACCGAATTGGATTTAACAGAAACGCTATCGTCACCGCCAAAAACAACTCCGATAAAGAGCACTCCAAAAAAGAAGAGCATAATAAAAACAAAAATACCAATAACTGTGGCAATTACATTTCCTAAAAACTTCATATGTATATTTTTTTAATAAGTAGCAAAAAAGGGCAAAATGTTACAAACTAGACATCTAAATTTAGGATTGAATTTGAGACGTCGTTTCACAAATATATTGGTTAATTCTAAAATAGTTTTAGTTAATTTGCATTAATTATGAAATTACAGCATCAAATCGTTTTATCGATAGGCAGCAACCAAGGCAGCAGACTAGAAAACATTCAAAATTGTATTGATTTAATACATCAAAATGTGGGAACTGTTATCGAGGTTTCAAAACTTTATGAAACTCCTGCATGGGGGTTTGAAAGTGATGCTTTTTATAATTGCGCACTTCTTTTGCATACCAATTTATCTGCGCAAAAAGTATTAAATCAAATTTTAAAAGTCGAAAAAGAACTAGGAAGGATCCGTTTGAATCAAGAAGGGTATCAGTCTAGAATTATTGATGTTGATTTGATTGCTTTTGATAACGAAATAATTGATACGGAAAAACTTCAAGTCCCGCATCCGCTAATGCAGAACAGAAATTTTGTTTTGCTTCCAATGCAGGATTTAAAGTTAAGTTGGAAACATCCGATTTTGCAAAAAACAATTCCCGAATTGATTGCCGTAACTCCAGACGATAGTGTTTGTACAGTTGTGCAGAATCTGAAAAGTCCAATTGCACAAATTCCTCTAAATCAATTTAATTATGTTGCTTTTGAAGGGAATATTGGGGCAGGAAAAACTACTTTGGTGCATAAGATAGCCGAAGATTTTAACGGAAAAACTGTTTTAGAACGATTTGCAGATAATCCGTTTTTGCCCAAATTTTATAAAGATCAAAATAGATATGCGTTTCCTCTAGAAATGTCTTTTCTGGCGGACCGTTATCAGCAATTGGCCGATGATTTGGCGCAATTCGATTTGTTTAAAGATTTTATAGTGGCCGATTATCATATTTTTAAATCTTTGATTTTTGCGAAAATAACGCTTGCCGAAGATGAATATCGTTTGTATAGAAATCTGTTTGATATCATTTATAAAGAAATGCCAAAACCCGATTTGTATGTTTATTTGTATCAAAATACAGAACGACTTCTTCAAAATATAAAAAAACGCGGACGTATTTACGAACAGAATATTGAAGGATCCTATTTGGATAAAATCAATAATGGGTATTTGGAATACATAAAATCTCAAACCGATTTGAATGTTTTAATCATTGATGTTTCAGACCGAGATTTTGTAAAAAAACACGAAGATTATCTTTATATATTAAATGAAATTAAGAAGAAGCTTAATTAATTGAGATAATTAGATAATGTGTCAATTAGATAATTTTTTAGAGATGTCTTTTTTTAATTATCTAATTATCAAATTGACATATTCTCTCATTAAAAACTATCTTTTCAAAGTAAAATGTCCTCTTAAAATAGGCGTTGAATCATCTACTTTTAAAGCATACCAATAATCTGAAGCAGGAAGCGGAACTTGATTTAAAGTACCGTCCCAAGTCATTTTGAAGCGGCTTAATTGTGCTATTAATTTTCCGTAGCGGTCAAAAATCGTAACGACCGCCTGAGGATAATTTTCCATTCCGGTTACTTCCCAAACATCGTTGTAAGTATCGTTGTTTGGTGTAAAAAATGGAGGAAAAACGAGCACTACAAATTGTTTGGTATTTTGCCCGCAGCCACTTTTTTCTCGTGCATACGCAGTTTGTAATCCGCCAGGAACATCGTAGAAAATAGTAGAATCTTGAAAATTGACACCATCTACAGAATATTCATAATAATCTTCTGCTTTTACAGGATAGATAATAGCTCTAGTTCCTTCAACATCAACTCGCGCAATTTGAGGAATTTTATGTTCTTCGACTATAATTGTTTTTGTACTCGTACAATTTTCAGGAGACGGACTTGTAACGGCTACCGTGTATGTTCCGCCAGTACTAACAGTATTAGTTTGAGTTGTAGCTCCATTTGACCATAAATAATTCATTCCAGAAATTCCAGCATCTAATGTTATGGTCTTAAATTCGCACAATGACAAAGTTTCATCAGTAACAGCTGGAGGTGTGTAAATCTCAATATTTATTGGAGTTCTTGTTGGGTTGATGCATCCAGTATTTGATGCTTCGGCATAATAAGTGGTATTGGATGAAATAGTTGGAGTGGTAAAAGTTGTTCCCACATAAAGACTTGTTCCTCCAGTTGCTGAAGCATACCAATTTATGGAACCAATATTTGAAGTTGCTTTAATAGTCAGAGTTCCTGGGCCACAATTGGTATAGGTGTCTCGTTCTGCAATAGGAGTCGAAGGAGTTATATTTACAGTTGCAGTTATCGATTTTCGGTTTAGTTCGCAACCTGCATCAACATAATAAATGGTAGTTGTACTTATTATTGGAGTGGTGTAGGTAGTTCCGGTTCCTAATAAATTTCCTCCTGTAGCGGCATCGTACCAGTTAATCGTACCAGCATTTGCGGTTGCAGTTAAAGTAAAACTTCCTGAGTTGCAAACGGGACTCAGATTGCTAGCTGGTGTTGCCACAGGAATAGTGATTTTGGTACTGGTTGCAATCTGTAAAGGAGTTTCGCCCGGCATTCCGCCATATTCTACCACATATCCTTTTGGCTGATAATCGCCAGAGGTATCTCCTGCATTTGATAAGTCGTT
This sequence comes from Flavobacterium tyrosinilyticum, assembly GCF_023656565.1. Classification (GTDB taxonomy): domain Bacteria; phylum Bacteroidota; class Bacteroidia; order Flavobacteriales; family Flavobacteriaceae; genus Flavobacterium; species Flavobacterium tyrosinilyticum. The sequence continues at coordinate 336,051 of NZ_JAMOKG010000001.1, read as the reverse complement.
CCAAGAGCCTCGTATTCCTACACCAGGTTGTGTAATATGAGCATAATCTTCATCGCCTTGTTGGTTGGGTTCATTTGTGTTCCAAAAAGCATAATTTGGTGTTGATCCGTTTGCGTTTCCATTCCAAAAAATAGTTCCTGCTTCAGGACCCGTAACCCATTTCCAGACTCCTTCAGTTTCGGCATCGCTGCCTCCAATCCATCCCGTTCCAGAAGCTTGTTCGCCAATTAGTTTTGCTTCATCAGCAGATAAAATAGTGGCTAAATAACCTTGAAGACCATAATAAGTTCGAGCCGCTGCCGCATCTCTTGCTGCTGTCCATGTTATTCCGATACTTGGAACATATTCATAATAATGCTGTGTAGAGGGTAAATAATTTGCTTTACCCATTGTAATAGAAAATGTCTTGATTCCAGAAGCCGTTGCAGAAGAATTTGTAAAGGCAACATCTTTAATAGCGGCAACAAAATCGGAATATAAAACATCGGCTCCAGTGGTAGTGCTAGATAATGTTATTTTTCCTGCCACAGGATCCCAACTTGTGGTAATGTTAGAATGCGCTGTAGGATTTAAAAGTTCAAGTTTATCAAAACCGCTAGAATATCCAGAAGAAATTTGAATATAAATGGCTTCGGTTCCAGTTTCAGAAGGATCGTTTGTTATGGTTACGTCTGTTACAATTTTTATAGTGCTTTGAGGACAGTATAATTGATCGCCAGTAGCTTTAATTACTGGCGGCGCAACAGCCGAAAATTTGCTGCAATCGTTAGAATAAGTAGCTGTATTGTCTTTGTAAGCAGACCAATTGGCATTAGAATAATTTGCGTTGTCTACTTGAATGCAGCTAAGGCTTGGGTTGGAGATAAAACTTAAATTATTAAGTAGAGTATTGTTTCCGTTTTTTAAATTCAAAGAACTTAATGAATTACCATTGCAGACAAAGCTGGTTAACTTAGGATTTTTAGAAACATCTAAAGAAGTTAATAATGTGTTAGAACAATATAACTGTGTTAGTTTGGGGTTTTTAGAAGTATCAATATTGGAAACCTTTGTCGAACGAAAAGATAATGATTCTAAAGCGCTATTGTTTGTAATATCTAGATTTGATATTGGATTACTACCAATATTTAAATTGTTCAAACTTAAATGTTTTGTTGCATCGATGCTAGTTAGTTGATTATTGCCAGCATCTAAAACAAATAACTGAAGATTTTTAGAAATGTCCAATGCACTTATTTTATTGTTATTTAAAGTTAAAGTTTTTAATATGGGGTTATTGCTGACATCTAAACTTGTAAGCTGATTGATATCGCAGGATATGCCTTGAATAATAGTATTTTGACTAACATCTAGAGTGGTTAATTTATTGAAACTGCAATTTAAATTATCAAGATTTATGTTTTTACTGATATTAAGATTTGTTAATTCGTTGTAATTGCAGGATAAACCGATTAATGCTGTATTGTTTGATAAATCTATATCTGTTAATTTGTTTCTGTCGAAAGATAAATGTTTTAATGCTGTGTTTTGGGTTACATCTAGATTTGTAAGATTGTTGCCGCCGCAATTAAAAATGGCTAAAAGGTTATTGTTAGATATGTTGATGCTATTTAATTTGTTTCCATTTAAATGTAGTTCAGTCAGATTGATGTTTTTTGATAAATCAAGACTGGTTAGATTGTTGAAGTTGCAGCTTAGAAGCTTTAGCTTTGTGTTTTTTGTGATATTTAAATAGCTGATTTTGTTATTCCTATCAGGATCATTATTGGTTGCTCCTAAGTCTAAATATTCCAGATTTGTAAAGTTTTCTATTCCGGTTAGATCTGAAATATTTTTTCCTTGTAGCACTAATGTCTTCAGATTAATAATATTTGCAGTCAGAACTTGACCATCAATAGTGCCACTATCAATATTTAAATCGATTAAAGCTTGTTCGAAGTTAGAATCGGGAATTGAAGTATATTGTTGTGCAGATCCAATAAAACTGGACAGCAATAAAATGAATAAAAAAGATGCTTTTAAGAAATAATTATTTTTCATTTTATAAAAGTATCAATTTTATAACAACAAAAAAATATATTTACATTTCTAACATATTTAGGCTTGAAAATATCATAAAATCACATTTTTTTAATAAAAACCCGATTGATTTTATTCTGGCCAGTTCATTTTTTGAAATAAATCCCAAACCACAATTCCGGCACTTACAGAAATATTAAGAGAGTGTTTGGTTCCAAGTTGCGGAATTTCAATACATCCGTCGCAGATTGCTACGGCTTCTTGCGAAACGCCATAAACTTCATTTCCAAAAACTAAAGCATATTTCTGGTCTTTTTCAATTTTAAAATCCTGAAGAAAAACGGAACTTTCAACCTGCTCAATTGCCATTGTAAGAACATTTTCTTTCTTTAAGTTTTCGATAACTTCCAAAACATTTTCATTATGTTCCCAAGCAACAGTTTCGGTTGCGCCAAGAGCAGTTTTATGGATTTCCTTATTTGGAGGAGTTGCGGTGATTCCGCATAAGATTATTTTTTCAATCAAAAACGCATCAGCAGTTCTAAAAACAGAACCAATATTGTGTAGACTTCTAATATCGTCTAAAACTAATATTAAAGGTGTTTTCTCCGATTTTTTAAAATCTTCAATAGATTTACGGTCTAGTTCGCTGTTTTCGAGTTTTCTCATTGTTTTTGAATTGTAGTCATAAAAAAAGCTTCCAAAGATAAGGAAGCTTTTTGATTATTTTAAATGTTTTTCAGATTAGCTTTTTACTGGATCTGGTAAAACAGTACCTTTAATAGTAAGGATTTTTGTAGGTTGTCCTTCTGCGTTAGAAGTTACAGTTACAGTTTTTGTAAAAGCACCAACTCTATCAGTAGCATATTTTACACCAATAACACCTTTAGCTCCTGGAGCGATTGGTTCTTTTGGAGTAGTTGGAACAGTACATCCGCAAGATCCTGTAGTGTTAGTAATGATTAATGGCTTAGTTCCGTTGTTTACAAAAACGAATTCACGTTTTCCATCAGCATTGTGAGCGATAGTTCCGTAATCGATAGTTTCAGTTTCGAAAGCCATTCCAGCTCCTTCAACTTTAGCAACTTTAGCCGCTTTAGCTTTTTTAGTTGTTTGTGCATTAGTAGCCGTAATACCAGCTACAGCTAACATAGCGAATAAGATTATTTTTTTCATCTTTAAGGGTCTTTTTTAATGATAAACAAAGCTATGTAAAAATCTTATACTACAACCTAAAAAAATCTTAAAATATTTTAATTTTTGAAGCTTTTCATATGCGGCTAAAAAAGCATAAATTCGCTGTCTTAATTTTTTCATTTAAAAACATTACAATTTGGCAGCTAAAGAGAAAGTGGTGAAGGAAACACCTTTAATGAAACAGTACAACGAAATCAAGGCTAAATATCCTGATGCATGTCTGCTTTTCAGAGTAGGAGATTTTTATGAAACCTTTGGAGAAGACGCCATTAGAGCTTCTAAGATTTTAGGAATAACATTAACAAAAAGAGGTGCAGGATCTGATACAGAAACGGCGCTTGCGGGGTTTCCACATCATTCTGTTAATACTTATTTGCCAAAATTGGTAAAAGCTGGACTTCGTGTTGCAATCTGCGATCAGCTGGAAGATCCAAAAATGACCAAAACAATTGTAAAAAGAGGGGTAACGGAGTTGGTAACTCCTGGAGTTTCTTTGAACGATGAGGTTTTACAATCGAAATCAAACAACTTTTTGGCATCTGTTTATTTTGCTAATAAAAATATCGGAATTTCATTTTTAGATGTTTCAACTGGAGAGTTTTTAACGGCTCAAGGAAATGCAGAATATATTGACAAATTGTTGCAGAACTTTAACCCAAGCGAGGTTTTGGTTGCAAAGAATAATAAGAATGATTTTAAAACTGCTTTTGGAGAAGATTTTCATAGTTTCTACCTAGAAGATTGGATTTATAAAGAAGATTATGCTTTAGAAACTTTAACAAAGCATTTTCAGACGAATTCCTTAAAAGGATTTGGTGTTGAAGAATTAAAAGAAGGAATTATTGCTTCTGGAGCAATTTTATATTATTTATCCGAGACGCAGCATAATCGTGTGCAGCATATTACGGCTATTCAGCGTATTGCGGAAGATGCTTACGTGTGGATGGATCGCTTTACCATTCGAAACTTAGAATTGTATCATAGTTATAATCCAAATGCAGTTACGCTTTTGGACGTTATCGATAAAACGCTTTCTCCAATGGGAGGTCGTTTGTTGAAACGTTGGTTGGCATTGCCTTTAAAAGACGCTAATAAAATAAAAGGACGACATGAAGTAGTAGCGTATTTAAAATCAAATCCTGAAATTCTGCATAATATCCAATATCAGATTAAACAGATTTCAGATTTAGAGCGTTTGATTTCTAAAATTGCTGCAGGAAAAGTTTCGCCAAGAGAAATTGTGTATTTAAAGGAATCTTTAGATGCCATTATTCCGATTAAAACTCTTGCGCTGGAAAGTCCGCAAGAAGCGGTAAAGGTTATCGGAGACAGTTTACATGCTTGTGATTTGCTTCGCGAAAAAATTAAAACGACATTAAACCAAGATGCGCCAGTTGCAATCTCAAAAGGAAATGCGATCGCAGCAGGAATAAATGAAGAACTGGATGAATTGCGTGCGATTTCAACTTCAGGAAAAGAATTTTTAGAAGGAATTGAAAAAAGAGAATCGGAAAGAACAGGAATTTCTTCATTGAAAATTTCTTTTAACAATGTTTTCGGATACTATATTGAAGTTAGAAATACGCACAAAGATAAAGTTCCAGAAGAATGGATTCGTAAACAGACTTTGGTAAATGCAGAGCGTTATATTACTGAAGAATTAAAAGAATACGAAACCAAAATTTTAGGAGCAGAAGAAAAGATCTATAAAATAGAAAGTGAGCTTTTTGAGCAATTAGTAGCTTGGATTTCGACTTATATCAAACCAGTTCAAATGAACGCGTATTTGGTTGCGCAATTGGATTGTTTATGTTCGTTTACGCAAATGGCTGTCGAAAATCAATATGTGCAGCCTGAAATCGATGATACATTCGAATTGGATATCAAAAACGGAAGACACCCTGTAATCGAAAAGCAATTGCCAGTTGGAACGCCTTATATTGCCAATGATGTTTTCTTAGACAGAGAAACGCAGCAGATTATTATGATTACCGGGCCAAACATGTCGGGTAAGTCGGCGATTTTAAGGCAAACGGCTCTAATTGTACTTTTGGCTCAAATGGGAAGTTTTGTGCCTGCTGACAGTGTTAGAATGGGAATTGTCGATAAGATCTTTACCAGAGTTGGAGCTTCTGATAATATCTCAATGGGAGAATCAACTTTTATGGTCGAAATGAACGAAACGGCTTCGATCTTGAATAATATTTCAGATCGAAGTTTAGTGCTGTTAGATGAGATTGGAAGAGGAACAAGTACCTACGACGGAATCTCGATTGCTTGGGCAATTGCTGAATTTTTGCACGAGCATCCGGGGAGAGCAAAAACGCTTTTTGCAACGCATTATCATGAGTTGAATGAAATGACGGAATCGATGCCGAGAATCCAGAATTTTAATGTGGCGGTAAAAGAGTTGAAAGATACCGTTCTTTTTGTTAGAAAGCTGGTAAAAGGAGGGAGCGCACATAGTTTCGGAATTCATGTTGCTAAAATGGCTGGAATGCCTCAGCTGGTTATTTCGAAAGCACAAAAGCTTTTAAAGAAATTAGAAAAGAACCATTCAAGTGATGCTCTAAACGGAATAAAATCTGCTAATGATGAAATGCAGATGAGTTTCTTTAATCTAGATGATCCTTTGTTGGAAGAGATAAAAGAGGAAATTTTGAGCCTCGACATTAATGCAATTACACCAGTAGAAGCATTGATGAAACTGAATGAGATCAAAAGAATGCTGGTTAAAAAATAAAATCTAAAAATTTTCAATTTTAAAGTTTAGGTTATCAGAATGTTATAAAATAAGTGGATTTTTTTTTGAAAAAACGCTTGTGTAATTGAATAAATGTCCTAAATTTGCACTCGCAATACGAAACAAATCAAGTGTTGCAGTTCTTAAATAGAATTTGAAAATGCGAAAATAGCTCAGTTGGTAGAGCGCGACCTTGCCAAGGTCGAGGTCGCGGGTTCGAGCCCCGTTTTTCGCTCAAAAACCATACAATGCTCGGATGGTGAAATTGGTAGACACGCTGGACTTAAAATCCAGTGAACAGCAATGTTCGTGCGGGTTCAAGTCCCGCTCTGAGTACTAAAGCCTCTTCTTTTGAAGAGGCTTTTTTTATTTGCAGGCTTGCAGATAATAAATTTACGCAGTAAATTTATTAGAATCTCAGAATCTCAGAATCTCAGAATCTCAGAATCTCAGAATCTCAGAATCTCAGAATCTCAGAATCTCAGAATCTCAGAATCTCAGAATCTCAGAATCTCAGAATCTCAGAATCTCAGAATCTCGGAATCTCAAAAAAAAATCAACAATCTAAAATCTAAAATTTATAAATGGGTGCTTTTGTAATTAGCAAGCGGTTTAATGATGAATATAAGTTTACGTTTACCTCTCGGAGAGGGAAAGTAATTTTTACGAGTTTGAGTTATGAGTTGAGGTTTGAGTGTGAAGAGGATATTGAAAGGTTTAAGGCGAATATTGAGCTTGCGAAGTTTTTGAAGTTTAAGGGTTCTGGAGGGAAGTATTTTTTTAAATTGATGCTTGGTGATGTTCATTTTGCTACAAGTCGAAAATACAGTACGGAATTGCTTTTGCAGAAAGGGGTGAAGGAGATCGTGACTTATTCTTCTAGATCGGAAATTTTGGATTTTTCTTCGAGTGAGTCAATTTTTGGTGATGAGGAATCTGAAGATGAAGAAGTGGAAGAAGCGGCTGAATGAAAAAAGCGTTCGCAATTGCGGACGCTTTTTTTTATTTGTGAATTTTGCGAAAAAAAAAGTTATCGCAAAAAAAAACCATCTATAAAGATGGTTTTAAAATCGTTAGAACTTAGGTTCTAATTATTTTTTTACTTCTTCTACTTTAGCAGCAGCAGAGTCAACTTTAGCAGCAGCAGAATCAACAGTTGCAGCAGCAGAATCAACAACAGCAGCAGCTGAATCAACAGCAACAGCAGTAGAATCTACAGCAGGAGCTTCAGCAGCAGCGTCAGCTTTTTTACAAGATACAACAGTTAAAACAGCAACAACAGCTAAACTTAAAAATACTTTTTTCATCTTACTTTATTATAAAAGGTTAATTATTAATTCGTGGCAAAGATATAAATTTTTTAATATGTAAAATATTTTTTCACTTTTTTTTTAAAATATTTTCCTTACTCACGTTTATCTTATTTATCAAAGAATATGCCAAAATTATAAATTTTTCTTAAATTATCTAATTTCTCGTCTAAATAATTTTTTGTTGAATAATCTTTATGAAAATCAGTTATTTAGTTTCTTTGATTTAGGATTTGTATTGTTTTTTAAGAGTATTTAAGCAGGATCGTTTAGACTTATTTCTTCAATTTTAACACCTTTATCAAGTCAAAAGGCTATGAGATGAGTTTTATGATCGTTTCAGTGGCTCCTTTATGGTCTTGAATAAACGATTTGCAGATTGCGCTTTTTTCTTCTAGAAAGTTTTTATCATTCAATAATTTGTCCAAAATGGCTTTAAGTTCTGCGCTCGTTGATATGGGCATGCAGCCTCCAATTTTGGCTAAATCAACTGCTTCTGCGAAATTTGAATAATTAGGGCCAATTACAATTGGAATTCCAAAGGTAGCAGGTTCTAATATATTGTGTATTCCGGGATTTCCAAATCCGCCGCCTACATATGCAATGGTTCCGTAACTATAGATCTTAGTCAAAATTCCAATAGTGTCTATTATAAAAACGCTGTAATCAAATAAATCTTTGTTTTCTTTTTCTGAAAAGAGAACCGTTGGTTTTGTGATTTTTGACAAAAGATCTGAAATCTGATCGGGTTTAATATTGTGTGGAGCAATTATGAATTTTACATTTTCAGGAGCTTGATTGATATATTCGGCAATTAAGATTTCATCTTTTGGCCATGAGCTTCCAACGACAATTGTCGTCTGATTGTTTTTAAAATTCTCAACAAAATCAAGACGATTGTCTCTTTCTAAAATAGCATTTACGCGATCAAAACGAGTGTCGCCAGAAACAATTACGTTATGAAATCCAATTGATTCAATTTTTTGTTTGGAGCTTTCATTTTGAACAAAAAAATAAGTGAAAGTATTCAGAGCTTTTCTGTAAAAGCCGCCATACCATTTAAAAAACATCTGATTGTCTCTGAAAATTCCCGAAATCAGATAAGCTGGTGTTTTGCTTTTTTCTAATTCCTTTAAATAGTTAAGCCAGAATTCGTATTTGATGAAAAAAGCAAATTCAGGATGAACCAGTTTTAAAAATCGTTTTGCATTACTTTTAGTGTCAAGCGGTAAATAAATGGTCACATCGGCAACTGTGTTATTTTTACGCACTTCGTATCCAGATGGTGAAAAAAAGGTTACAATAATTTTATGTGAGGGATATTTTTCTTTGATTTTTTCTATAACAGGAAGTCCTTGTTCATATTCGCCAAGTGAGGCAGAATGAAACCAGATTGTTTTGTCCTCTACTTTAATTTTTTCTTCTAATACTGAAAATACATTTTTTCGGCCTTCAATAAAAAGCTTAATTTTCGGACTAAATAGCGCTATGATTTTTAAGAAAAATCCTGCGATGTAAATGGTTAGATTGTATAAAAAAAGCATGTAATTTTTTTTGCAGCTAAATTACATTTCTTTCGACTATTTTCATTGGTTTGAAGCTATTAATAACTATTTTTGTTCCTCCTTTTAGAGATTTCTGCCTAAAAACGGTGTCTTTAATTTTTTTAAATAGATTCAAAATGAAAAAAATACAAATGGTTGACTTAAAGAGTCAATACGAAAAAATAAAATCGACTGTAGATGCTTCAATTCAAGAAGTTTTAGATACAAATACTTATATCAACGGACCTTTAGTTCATCAGTTTCAAAAAAATCTTGAAGATTATTTAGGCGCAAAACACGTTATTCCTTGTGCAAATGGTACAGATGCGTTGCAGATTGCCATGATGGGACTTGGTCTTCAACCTGGAGATGAGGTTATCACTGCCGATTTTACTTTTGCGGCTACAGTTGAGGTGATTGCTTTATTGCAATTAACTCCAGTTTTGGTTGATGTTGATTTGCATAATATGAACATCGATATTGATGCGGTGAAAAAAGCAATTACGCCAAAAACAAAAGCGATTGTTCCTGTACATTTATTTGGACGCGCTGCAAATATGGATGCAATTATGGAAATTGCAGCTCAATACAATTTATATGTAATCGAAGATAATGCTCAGGCAATTGGTGCAGATTATGTTTCTAAATCTGGTTCAAAAGTTAAAGTAGGAACAATTGGTCACGTGGCAGCAACTTCATTCTTCCCATCTAAAAACTTAGGGTGTTATGGTGACGGAGGAGCGATTTTTACAAATGATGATAAATTGGCTCACATTATCCGCGGAATTGTAAATCACGGAATGTATGAGCGTTACCACCACGATGTTGTAGGTGTAAATTCACGTTTAGATAGTATTCAGGCTGGAGTTTTAAATGCAAAATTGCCACTTTTAGATGAATACAATCAAGCACGTCGTTTGGCGGCAACTAAATACAATGCAGCTTTCGCTGGAAATGCGCATATCATAACTCCAGATTTTGATGCAAACGAAAATGATCACGTTTTTCATCAATATGTATTAAGAATCGTTGATGCAGATCGTAATGCTTTAATGCAACATTTATTGGATAAAGGAATTCCTTGTGCAATTTATTATCCAATTCCACTTCACTCTCAAAAAGCATATTTAGATCCTCGTTATAAAGAAGAGCAATTTCCTGTAACAAATCAATTAGTTCAAGAAGTAATTGCTTTACCAATGCATACAGAACTTGATGATGAACAGATTAAATATATTACAGACAGCGTAATCGAATTTTTAAAATAAGACAATTTAAGTATTAGCCAAAATATAACTACAAACAACCACCAAATGAAAGTATTAGTAACAGGAGGATTAGGATTTATTGGATCTCACACCGTAGTCGAATTGCAAAATGAAGGCTTCGAAGTAGTGATTATTGATAACCTTTCCAATTCTTCAGAAGATGTTTTAAATGGAATTACAGCAATTACAGGGAAAACACCTTTATTTGAAAAATTAGATTTAAGAGAAAAGACTGCAGTGCAGGATTTTTTTAAAAAACATAATGATGTTACTGGGGTAATTCATTTTGCGGCTTCAAAAGCAGTGGGCGAAAGTGTTGAACAGCCTTTGTTGTATTATGAAAACAACATTAGCAGTTTAATTTATCTTTTACAGGAATTACAGCAAAAACCTGAAGCAAGTTTTATTTTTAGCTCGTCTTGTACCGTTTACGGTCAAGCCGAAAAAATGCCAATTACAGAAGATGCTCCGGTTCAGTTGGCAATGTCTCCTTACGGAAACACAAAACAGATCGGAGAAGAAATTATCACAGACACCGCAAAAGTTACCAATATCAGTGCGATTTTATTGCGTTATTTTAATCCAGTTGGAGCTCACGAATCTGTGCAGATTGGCGAATTACCGTTAGGAGTTCCTCAAAATCTAGTTCCATTTATTACACAAACAGGTGTAGGAATGCGCCAGGAATTATCTGTTTTTGGTAATGATTATCCAACTCCAGACGGAACCGCAGTTCGTGATTATATTCACGTTGTTGATTTGGCAAAAGCCCATGTCATTGCTTTACAACGTTTGTTAAATAAAAAGAATTTAGCAAAAGTTGAAACCTTCAATTTAGGAACTGGAAAGGGAAGTTCTGTTCTTGAAGTGATTCATAGTTTTGAAAAAGTCAGCGGTAAAAAACTGCCTTATAAGATGATGCCTCGCCGCGAAGGTGATATTACTGAAGCTTACGCAAATACAGATAAGGCAAATAACGTCTTAGGATGGAAGGCTGAACTAAGTCTTGATAAAGCGATGGCAAGCGCCTGGGAATGGGAACAAAAAGTAAGGAATAAGTAATTTTTTAATAAGATTATAATTTTTTAAAGTCCCAGATTATAGTAATATAGTTTGGGACTTTTTTTTAAAGCATTTTTATGAAACAAAATTTAGATTATAAATTAATTTTTGCTCTTGCAGCAGTTGGAATTATCTGGGGAACAACCTTTTTAGGAATTCGCGTTGCAGTTGAAACGATTCCGCCTTGGTTTGTAACTTCAATTCGTCAGGGATTAGCAGGATTGATCATGATGACAATTTTATTGTTTAAGAAAGAGTTAAAATGGATTGGATGGGAGAATTTAAAACATCAGCTCGTTCCTTCTGTGTTAATGATTGTAATAGCAAATGGGTTTACAACCATAGCCGAGCAGACTGTACCTAGCGGATTAGCATCTGTGATAAGCGCCTTGTCTCCGATACTTATTTTTCTAGGTAGCATTATGTTTGGACTACAAAAAATGAGTTTAAGAGGATTTATAGGTGTAATTATTGGATTTTCAGGGGTGGTTTTTATTTTTAAAGACGGCCTCGGATCCTTTTTAGATGCTGATTATAGAACCGGAATGATGTTCATGGGATTTGCGATATTGGCTTGGGCTGGTGGAACAATTTATACCAAACTTCATGGGAATAAATCTAAAAATATAATTCTTAATTTATTTTACCAGTTTACAATGGCTTCGTGCATTCAGATTGTTTTAGCATTTATTTTTTCGCCCAATATTGATGTGAGTTTATGGAGTTCTAAAAGTATTTTAGCAGCATTGTATTTGTCGATTTTCGGGTCTGTAATTGCTTTTTTTAGCTATAATTACGCTCTGAAACATGTTACAGCAGTGCAGGTTTCTATTTTATCGTACATCAATACGATAATTGCAGTTTTTCTAGGCTGGCTGCTTTTAGACGAAGTGATTACAATAGATTTTATTATTGCTACAGCTTTAATTATTCTCGGTGTTTTTATTGTAAATTACAAGAAGAAGGAAAAGAAAGTTTTATAAAATTTGATTCATTTTATTTTGTAAATTTGTAAGAATTAAAATGTAGGAATAATGGGTTCGGATAAAGAAAATAAAAAGAACAAGGTTGAAGAACCTGCGGTTGAATATGAAGTTCAAAAACCAAAATTTAAAGGTATAGATCGTGAAACTTTTGATTTTGATGCTGAATTTGCAAAAGGATTAACGCCGGAGGAAGCAAAAGCAGAATCGAAAAGGAGAATTAGAGAATGGTGGGGGAAATAGAAGTTGTTTTTACTCCATCAGTAATTAGTTATCTTGATAATTTGGTTTTAATCTTGTATAAAAAAGAATACTTTGGTTTTATAGAATCAGCCGAAGAATATGTAGATGCTATTTATGATGTTGTTCCCGAAAGAATAAAAAAATCTCCTCATAAGAAAACTCCAAAACCTCTTCAATATTTAGGTTTAAATTATATCTTTTATAAATCTAATGCGAGAACAACTTGGTATATATTTTTCGAAAAAAGAAATCAAAATTATTTGATTACCGGAATTCTAAATAATTACAGCGAAGAAGCAAAAGAGCTATAAAGCAAAAATCCTCATAAACAATCTGTTCATGAGGATTTTTTATAAGTATAGTTTTTAACTGATCACTAAAAACTGAATACTAATTAAGCATTCGCAACAGCAGCTTCTTTGTCAATTTTATTAATCAAACCAGTTAATACTTTTCCAGGACCAACTTCAGTAAACAAAGTAGCGCCATCAGCGATCATTTGCTGTACAGACTGAGTCCATTTTACAGGAGCAGTCAATTGAATGATTAAATTCTTTTTAATTTCATTAGCATCAGAAACCGCATTTGCAGTTACGTTTTGATACACAGGACAGATTGGAGCAGAGAAAGTAGTTGCTTCAATTGCGGCAGCCAATTCTTCTCTTGCTGGCTCCATCATTGGAGAGTGAAAAGCACCTCCAACAGGTAAAATCAAAGCACGTTTTGCTCCAGCAGCTTTCATAGCTTCGCAAGCTTTTTCAACAGCAGTAGTTTCACCAGAAATAACTAATTGTCCTGGGCAGTTATAGTTAGCAGCAACCACAACACCATCGATAGAAGCACAAACTTCTTCTACAACATTATCGGCCAAACCTAAAACAGCAGCCATTGTTGATGGAGTAATTTCGCAAGCTTTTTGCATTGCCAAAGCACGCTGAGAAACTAATTTAAGACCATCTTCAAAAGATAAAGTTCCGTTAGCAACCAAAGCTGAAAATTCTCCTAATGAATGCCCTGCAACCATTTCCGGTTTGAAATCTTCTAAAGTTTTAGCTAAAATAACAGAGTGCAAAAATACAGCTGGTTGCGTTACTTTAGTTTCTTTTAGTTCTTCGGCAGTACCTTCAAACATGATATCTGTAATTCTGAAACCTAGAATTTCATTTGCTTTTTCGAATAATTCTTTGGCTAAAGCCGAATTTTCATAAACGTCTTTACCCATTCCTGTGAATTGCGCTCCTTGACCCGGAAATACGTATGCTTTCATTTGTCTAATTTGTTTTTTATTTTTTTTGATTGAAAATTAGTTTCAATTGAAAGGCAAAAGTACTATTTTTTTTAGCTCGTATATCTCTTAAACATATAAATCCATGCTAATCTTGAAAATCTAAGATTAAAAGGAGTCAGTAAAGTAATAACCACAGCAATAATAGGAAGGATTCTTAAATCGAAGTTTGTTTCGAAAAAATACTGAGCAATACAATAGGTTGCAATTCCTTGAGCAACTGTTAATCCGTAGTTTACATACATAGCACCAAAGAAATAACCAGGCTCTTTTTGAAACTTATAATTGCAGTGGCTGCAGTATTCATTCATTTTCGGAAAACTGAAATTCAGAAAAATATTTTTGTCTGTAAAAACTTTTCCTTTATGACAAACAGGACATTCGTTTTTTAAAATATGAGTTAATGCGCTTGACATGATATTGTTAATTTTTGTTTATACAAAGGTAATTCAGAGCATTATAAAAGTCTTTTTAGTATCTTCGCTTATTATAGCACAATAAAGACATTTTGATTTAAATTTTCAAAAAACAAATTCCAAATTACAAAATGGAAACGGTGATTTTTATAATCAAAAAAATAAATAATACTTATTTATGAAAAAATATCCCATTTATAGTGTTCAGAATTTTAGCTGTAACGATATTCACCGCGATTTCTATGTCAATACTTTTACGGAGCATTTAAAAAGTCACAGTTTTGTAGAAGAACCGCATCGCCACGATTCCTATTTAATGGTCTTTTTTACAAATGGCTCGGGATTGCATGAAGTCGATTTTGATCAATTCGAAATCAAAAGAGGAAGTCTTTTTGTGCTTCAACCTGGGCAAATGCACCATTGGAATTTATCGGAAGATATTGAAGGTTTCGTTATTATCTTTTCACAGGAATTGTATAATCTGTATTTCGGACAGAAAAAAATCAACGATTACAATTTTTACCATTCCATTCAAAACCGTCCCGAGATGGTTTTTGAAGAAAAGGAAATCCCGAAAATCCTACCTTATTTCGATTTGTTGATTCAAGAAAATAGTCAAGCTAATAAATATCAATTAGACAAATTATTGAATTTATTGGATTGCATTCATATTGAAGTCGCTAGAAAATATGGCGAAACGTATTCGCATCAAACCCATTCTTACAATATTAAAATCAATACGTTTGAATCGCTTTTAGAAGAATATTTCAGAACAGAGAAACTGCCTTCATTTTATGCAGAAAAACTAAATATTACGTTGAAGCATTTAAACAGAATCTGTAACGAAATTCTCCAAAAAACAGCCACAGAAGTAATTACAGACCGAGTGATTTTGGAAATAAAAAGAATGCTGATCGACAAACAATTAGCTGTAAATGAAGTAGCATTCAAAGTCGGTTACGAAGATTATTCATATTTCTCCCGCTTCTTCAAAAAACAAACCGGAATGTCGCCGACTGAATTTAGAAATGTAAAGTAAGAAGTGGCTTCGACTTCGCTCAGCCTGACATATGATATCTTTAAGAATACGATTGTCAGGCTGAGCGAAGTCGAAGCCCCGTTCCTAAAAGCAAAAAATCCTGTACCCCGAGAAGGTACAGGATTTTAACCAACCAAATTAAAACCTATTATAAGTATTAGGCTTGTTTTACAAATTGTAATTCAATGTTCAAACGAACTTCTTCACCTACCAAAACACCACCTGTTTCAAGAGCTGAGTTCCAATTTAAACCCCAATCTTTACGATTAATTTTTCCTTCTATGCTTAAACCTACTTTTGTATTTCCCCAAGGATCAGTCATGATTCCGCTAAATTCAACTGGGAATTTTACTGTTTTAGAAACACCTTTAATGTCTAAATCTCCAGTTAATTCATATTCACCATCATTGATTTTTTTGAAAGCAGAAGATTTGAAAGTTAATTTCGGGTGATTTTCAGCGTCAAAGAAATCACCGCTTCTTAAATGTCCGTCACGATCAGCATTTGCAGTGTCTACTGAAGCAATATCAGCAGAAAAACTGAAATCTGCATTATCAAAACTTTCTCCTTCTGTAATTGCAGAAGCATCATAAGTTCCGAATT
Organism: Flavobacterium tyrosinilyticum; assembly: GCF_023656565.1. Lineage (GTDB taxonomy): Bacteria > Bacteroidota > Bacteroidia > Flavobacteriales > Flavobacteriaceae > Flavobacterium > Flavobacterium tyrosinilyticum. The sequence continues at coordinate 320,339 of NZ_JAMOKG010000001.1, read as the reverse complement.
TTCCTGAAACATTTGTAAACATCATGTGTTTAACTTTAAAACCAATTTCTGAGTGAGTTGGGTCAATTGACCATTTTGTAGTTGCCATAATTTTATTTTTTTTTAAATAATTAATTTGTTTCATTTTGATAGGACAAAGTTACGGTGACAGTTGTCCTGGAGCACTTAACCTAGATTAAGAAATGAAAAATGTAATTGTTTTTGCCACAGATTACACAGATTAATAGGATTAAAAGAAATATTGCCACGAATTTCCACAAGTTTCAATTCAATTTATTTCGAGCAATTGCTACGCCTGTTCGCTATCGCTCGAGACGTGGCGAAAAAAATCAATTTAATCCTTTTAATCTGTGGCGAAAAAAAACTAATGCTTAAGCTTAGTTTTTGCTATTCATATAAAATGTCAGCGCTCCTGAAGGACATTTATTAACAGTAGAAATTATTTTCTCAGTTGTAGATTGTTCTGGAGTAATCCAGGGTTTTTCTTTTGGGCGAAAAACATCTGGATTATTTTTGACACAATTGGCAGAATGAATGCATTTTCCAGATTGCCATACAATCGTAACTTCTCCGTTTGTGTATTCTTTAGTTAGGTTATTTGGATTCATGGTTTAAAATTTTAAGGATTAGTTTTAATTTTAAAGTCAGACCAATTTCTTATCATAAAGTTAGTCTTTCTTTTTTGAAATGGAACAAAAAAAGAAACGATAATGATCTGATTTACAGATTTATTATCGTTTCAAAGTACAGGTATTAATTGTTTTTGTTTGAATTAATAATTCATCGGAATGTCCATTAATAAAAATTCAGCATCTGTATTGGCTTTAATATTTAAAACATCAGTTCCTGAAATTCCAACTGCATCACGAGAATTTAATTCCTGACCGTTGATGGTTACATTTCCCTTTAAAACGAAAGCATAAACTCCGTTTCCTTCTTTTTTGATTTTATATTCGGCCGTAATTCCAGAATCGAAATTACCCATATTGAACCATGCGTCTTGGTGAATCCAAACTCCTTCATCATCTGCATTTGGAGATAAAACCTGAGACAATTTATTGTGTCTATCGGCAACATCCAAAGTAATTTGCTGATAACGAGGCGTAACATTTCTTTTGTTTGGAAACAACCAAATCTGCAACAATTTAGTCTGCTGATCTTCATTCGGATTAAACTCACTATGCTGAATTCCAGTTCCTGCACTCATTACCTGAATATCTCCGTTTTTGATCACTTCCGTATTTCCCATGCTGTCTTTATGAGCCAAATCACCTTCCAACGGAATCGTAATAATTTCCATATTATCGTGAGGGTGAGTTCCAAATCCCATTCCCGCAGCAATTGTATCGTCATTCAAAACACGAAGCGCTCCAAACTGAATTCTATCTGGATTGTACCAGCTCGCAAAGCTAAAGCTATGATAAGCGTTCAACCATCCGTGATTTGCGTTTCCTCTTGTGTCTGCTTTGTGCAATACTATATTTTCCATGATTTTGTCTTTTATTGATTTTGATAGTACAAAGATACAGTCGATGTAAACGAAAAGCACTTAATGTAGATTAAGAAAAGATTCTGAGGTTCTAAGTGGCTGAGATGCTAAGTTTTTTTCGGGAGCAGAAGTATCGTTTTCAAAAGACGTTTAGTCCCGCTATCCGTTTCAATCTTTTGTGTCTCGTTAAAGGAACGAGACACAAAAGGATTTCCACTTCTATCGGGGCTATTTTAGAAGTTTTAGTTTTCAGTAGAAGTTTTATTTACGATTGAACACAAAGTGTAGCCACAAAGTTTGTCATCCTGAGGAACGAAGGATCACACAAGAAATTCCCCTACATAATCGTCAATTTTTGTCGAGTTCCGAGTGTGATCCTTCGTTCCTCAGGATGACAAGATTGCGTTGAACAATTGCACTCAAAGAAAAATAATCTTTGCGACTTAGCGTCTTTGCGAGATTATTAAAAACTACTTAATCCGAACCAATTTCCCTTTTCCAACTACTACATCAAGATAATTCATAGCACGATGTTTCTTATCATGCATAAAAAAAGGAATAGTATCTTTTTCGATTTGATCCTTTGGAATACTGATAATCAAATCGGTATTAATGAAATTATCCAATAGTATTACATTGCCATAAGAAACTTTTCCTTTCGGCAAATATTTGTTATCAAAAGCAAAAATGCTGTCCTTAAAAGTAATTTTATCTTTTAGGATATAAGCATTATCGTCTTCAATCAAATAATTGTATCGGCCAGTAAGTTTATCTGTTTTCTGATTGAAGTTAATGAAAAGCAGCGTGATGAGTAAAGCAAAATATTTCATGGCATTCTAACTATATTGATTCATAAATTGCTGTACAACAGCATCTGTATTCTCGTGGCGTTTTTTTCTTTCTAAAACAATTGGTGGGGCAACTCTTTCTAAGCAATCTTTGACAGCGCAAGTCTCACAAGTTACACCAACAATTCGTTTCACCAAAGGTTTTCCGTCGATGAATTTGAATTTCTTTTTCATGGCTGGATTGATCAAAATTCCAACAGAAATACTTCGGATGGTATCATGCAAGAAAGGATCTTTTGTAGCCGATGAAAAAACCAGATATTCGTTTCCGCTATTCGCATAACTCGATATTTGTGCATCAAAAAAATGAGATTTGTTTTGTCTGATCGCTTCGTCAATTGTTTTTATCGAAACCCATCTTCTGCAATAATGTTCGTTGGTTTCATTAGCGTGCGGTTCCTGCTGATGTGTAATGTGCAACTCTTTATTGATCTGGTAAAAATCAGAATTGATTTTATGTGATAATCTTAAAAAGAACAAGTTTTTTAGCTGAAAATCTTTTGGTAATAAATTGGTCAATCGCTGATAAAACGATTCTGGCGAAACTTCAAAGCTTTCAATTAATTGAACAAATTCTTCGGGTTTTGGATTTTCATTTTCCAAAAAAGAATTGATTTTCTCGACAACCAATTTTCTCGGCAATAATAAAGCGCCGGCAAAATAAGAAGCATAAAAGTTGTGCAAAACCTGATCGAAATTTTCAAACTTAATCCAGCTGAAAGTCAGTAATCGATCGGATATTTTTAGATAATTATAAGCTATTTCTTTGGCTAAAATAAATGCTTTCTGCGGAGAATCTAATTCGGTTGAAAGCAATAAAGTTTTACTTTTTGGAACATAAATCGAGCGCAAATCGCCCAAAGCTTCCTGATCTGTAAAAGCGATTTCTTTAATGTTGTATTCGTATTCCTCTTTTAAAATCGCTTCCAATTCTTCAACGCTGATTTTAGAATCCAGATTAATTTGAAACGACTTTGAAAATGCAATTACTTTTTCTTCTAAGTCCTCAAAATAATTACTGTGCGCTTCCTGATACGAACGCAAAGCGGCTAAAAAGAAACTTTCGCGGCTTAAATTATAGTGTTGCGCGATTTCGATTATTGTACTAATAAACGCATTGACTTTTGCTGGAGCATTGGCAATAATATCAATTAAATCCGCTTCCTGGATCCCGAAAAGCTCGAGCGGAATCTCTTTTAAAATTCCTGATTTCAAGATTTCGCCAATAGGAGCGAGGTTGTTGTCGAGTTTTAAAGACACCATTTGGTCGTAATTCACATCCAAATGCTCACAGAGAAGCAGAATTTTATCTGTTTTTGGATATTTTTTTCCCTTTTCAATTTCGTTCAAGTACGATTTTGAAAGATTGGTCAGTTTGGCTAAGCCAAAAAGAGACAAGTTTTTTTGCGTACGAACTTGTTTCATTTTTAGCCCAAAAATCAGCTTTATATAGTCTTTTTCGATATCCATAATCCAAATGTAAGTAATCTAAAAATAATCGCCAAAAAAATATTTTTAAAATTTAGCGAACGTTCGCTTGTTTTGTAAAAAACTTTTTTATAACATTGTATCGTTGAAACTTGTTAATTATGAATTAGTTATGATTGAGTTGTTTTGATACGATGAAAAGGATTAAATAGAAAATCTGTTTAGTCAAATTAAAAATTAAAATCTGCAGCTATGAAAAACCAATTAGAGATTACTGAAATGGCTATAGAATTCCTAGCCGACAAAAAGCTTGCTTATCCAAAAATCTGGACAGAAGAAGCGACTACGTTTATTATCGAATTGCACAGAAAATTCGAATCGCAAAGAAAATTATTGCTTTTACAGAGAGAACAGAAACAAGTCACTTTTGATCAGGGAATCATGCCCGTTTTTACTCCTGAAACAAAAAGCATCAGAGAAAGTAATTGGACAGCTGGAGAAATTCCTAAGGATTTACTGGATCGAAGAGTAGAAATTACTGGTCCAGTTGACCGTAAAATGATTATCAATGCTTTGAATTCTGGCGCCAAAACGTTTATGGCTGATTTTGAAGACAGTACTTCGCCAACTTGGCAAAACCTTATGGATGGGCAAGTGAATTTAATTGATGCAGTAAAAAAAACAATTACGTTTACTGATTTGGTTAAACAGAAATCGTATCACTTGAATGAAAAAACTGCAACGTTAATTGTTCGCCCAAGAGGTTTGCATTTGCCAGAAAAGCATGTTTTAATTGAAGGAAAAGAAGTTTCGGGTTCTTTGGTAGATTTTGGACTGTATGTTTTTCATAATCATAAACGACTTTTAGAAAATAATTCTGGACCCTATTTCTACATTCCGAAATTAGAACATTATCTGGAAGCGCGCTGGTGGAATAATGTAATTGATTTTACTGAGGATTATTTGAAACTGAAAAGAGGAACGATAAAAGTGACGGTTTTAATTGAAACCATAACGGCAAGTTTTCAGCTGGATGAAATTATTCACGAATTGAAAGAGCATATTGTTGGCTTGAATTGTGGACGTTGGGATTATATTTTCTCATACATCAAGAAGTTTAGAAAAAATCCAAAATTCATTGTTCCAGATCGCGATCAGGTAAATATGACTTCGCCTTTTATGAATGCCTATTCAAATCTGGTAATTCAGAGATGTCATAAAAGAGGAATTCATGCGATTGGCGGAATGGCAGCACAGATTCCGATTCGAAACAATGAAGAAGCCAATGCAGTTGCTTTCGCAAAAGTAAAAACCGACAAAGAGCGTGAAGTTCGAAATGGTCATGACGGAACTTGGGTAGCGCATCCCGATTTGGTTGCGGTTGCAAAAGAGATTTTTGATAAAGGAATGCCAACTCCAAATCAGATTCATATAAAAAGAGAACATCGAAAAATTACAGAAGCCGATTTGATTGAACCACCAATTGGAATCATCACTGAAAATGGTGTTCGAAAAAATATCAATGTTGGAGTTTTGTATTTGGCTTCCTGGCTGAACGGACAAGGCGCTGCCGCATTGCATAATTTGATGGAAGATGCCGCAACGGCCGAAATTTCAAGATCGCAATTGTGGCAATGGCTTCAGAATAAAGTGCTTTTGGATAACGGCCGAAAATTAGATTTGGCTTATTATCATGAATTAGCTTTAGATGAATTCAGTAAAATCAAAGAGGAATTAGGCGAAGAAAATCATGAAAAACAACAATTTCCATTGGCTGAAAAAGTATTGGAAAGATTAGTTGTAAACTCTGATTTCGTTGATTTCTTGACGATTCCGTGTTACAAATATTTATGATTTATTTAAACACATAGAAACATAGATTTTAGATTTTAATTAAAAGATAAAAGAAAAAAACTAGTTTTTCACACATAGCTATGTTTGTTGAAACAAGTGAAACGCCTTTAACCACAAAGGATAACTATGTTTCTATGTGTTTAAAAAAATAAGTCCAGTGAAAACTGAGCATTTTTAACTGTAAACTGAACACTATATACTTACGAACCACTTTAACTAAACTATATTATGAAAACAACAGAAGACAGAATTCAGGAATTGATTAACGATTGGATTACAAACCCGAGATGGAAAGGTGTTGAGCGTCCTTACACCGCAAGCGAAGTAGTAACGCTTCAGGGGTCTTATAAAATTGAGCATTCTATTGCGAAAATGGGTGCAGAAAAATTATGGCGAAAGTTAAAAAGTCAGGATTATGTTGCGGGTTTGGGGGCGTTGACTGGAAATCAGGCAATTCAGGAAGTCGATGCGGGTTTAGAAGCGATTTATTTAAGTGGATGGCAGGTTGCTGCTGATGCAAATCTGGCGGGAGAAATGTATCCAGATCAGTCGCTTTATCCTGTAAACAGCGTTCCAATGGTGGTAAAAAAGATCAACAATGCTTTATTGCGTGCCGATCAAATTCAAACAGTAAATAATATTGAAGATAAAAAAGATTATTTAGTTCCAATTGTAGCTGATGCTGAAGCAGGTTTTGGAGGAAACTTAAATGCTTTCGAATTGATGAAATCTATGATTGAAGCGGGAGCTTCTGGAGTTCATTTTGAAGATCAGCTGAGTTCTGCTAAAAAGTGTGGACACCTTGGTGGAAAGGTTTTGGTGCCAACTCAGGAAGCGATCAATAAACTAATTGCAGCACGACTGGCTTCAGATGTTATGGGCGTTTCAACTTTAATTGTGGCAAGAACAGATGCTGATGCAGCTAATTTATTAACGAGCGATGCAGATCCAAGAGACAGAAAGTTTTTAACGGGTGAGAAAACGCCTGAAGGTTTCTTTTATGTAAATAACGGGATAGAGCAGGGAATTGCAAGAGGTTTGAGCTACGCGCCTTATGCAGATTTAATTTGGATGGAAACCAGTAATCCCGATTTGGATTATGCAAGAAAATTTGCAAAAGCAATGAAAAAAGAATTTCCAGATAAAATGCTGGCTTACAATTGCTCACCGTCTTTCAATTGGGCAGCAAAATTATCAGTAGCCGAAATGGAAACATTCAGAGAAGATTTGGCAGCAATGGGATATAGTTTCCAGTTCATCACTTTAGCAGGATTCCACGCTTTAAATACGAGTATGTTCGAATTGTCAAGAGCTTATAAAGAGCGAGGAATGGCAGGATATTCTGAATTGCAGGAACGCGAATTCGCTTTACAGAAAAACGGATTCAGAGCGGTAAAACATCAGGCTTTTGTGGGAACTTCGTATTTCGATGCCGTTCAGAACACAGTAATGTTAGGAAAATCAGCAATAACCGCAATGGAACATTCTACAGAGGTTGAGCAATTTTAATTCTTTTTTTTACCATTAAGATATTAAGAAAGTTAAGCTTTATATCCTTAAAAATAAGGAAGATTAAGTCTAGCTTAATGAATCTTAATATCTTAATGGTTTAATTTTACTTTTTCAAAAGTCTTGCTTTCATTTTGCTGAAGAATTCTGGTGTTACACCAATAAAAGAAGCGATTTGTTTTTGAGGAACTTTGTGAACCAATGTTCCGTATTTTTTTGTGAATTTTTCGAAACGTTCTTCCGCAGGTAAACTCAAATTGTCCATTAATCGCTGTTGATTCGCAACTAATGAATTCTCAATTAAAATTCTGAAAAAACGTTCCAGTTTCGGAATTTCAAGATACAATTGTTCTTGATTTTCTTTTGATAAAGAAACGACTTCTGCTTCTTCCAAAACTTCAATAAAAAGCTGACCTGGTTTCTGTGAAAAAAAGCTGTACATATCGCTCATCCACCAGCCTTCGCAGGCAAACGATAAAACATGTTCAACAATATTGTCGTTGATATTGAAACTTCTTAAAATACCTGAATTTACAAAATACGAATGTTTGCAGACTTCGCCGGCGTTTAATAAAAGCGTTTTGGCTTTGTAAGTGTTCGTTTCTAGTTTAGATAAAAAAAGCGCCTGTTCTTCTGGTGTCAGAGAAACGTGTTTGGCAATGTTTTCGAGAATTAATGCCATTATTTTTTATCGTCGATTAAAGTAAATGAAGTTGCTTTAAATCTATCTCCTTTAATTTCTCCTGTAACTAATGCTTTACTGATTGCATTGCAAAAACCTTTTTCAGCGTGAGCATCTCCGTGATCGTGAATTGTAGTTCCGTCCACGAAATAGCTTTTTCCGTCAATGCGAACGGCTAAATCACAGCTTTTACCTTTCATTCCAAATTGACATTCTCCGCAAGAAGCTTCAACGATTGTTGGTTTGTCAAATTTCTTTTTGTCTTGTGCCTGTACTGCGATTCCAATAAAAAGGAAAGTCGCTAAAAGTATATTTTTCATTTTCTAAGAGTTTACAGTTATTAATTTTGCCGTTTCTTTGGCACGCTCTATTACTTCGTTAATTGGAGTTGAAAGCGTATCGTGGCTTAAAACAACTCCCATTCTTCGATATGGTCTAGAAGTTGGTTTTCCGAAAATCCTGAAATCAGTTTTAGGTAAAGCTGCTACTTTTTCGATTCCGCTAAAAGTTGGATTTGCAGAATCTTCAGATGCTAAAATTACGGCGCTTGCTCCAGCTTTTTCTAAAGTAATTTCAAAAATCGGAAGACTTAAAATCGCTCTCAAATGCAGTTCAAATTCGTTGAAATTCTGTGTTCCTGCTAAAGTTACCATTCCAGTATCATGCGGACGTGGAGAAAGTTCAGAGAAATAAACGCCTTCATTGGTCAGGAAAAACTCAACGCCAAAAAGTCCTGCACCGCCAAGCGCTTCGGTGATTTTTTCGGCCATATCCTGAGCCTCGTATAAATCCTTTTCTGATACCAAAGCCGGTTGCCAGCTTTCTTGGTAATCACCTCTTTCTTGTCTGTGGCCAATTGGAGCACAAAATAAAGTCGGGTTGTTATTTTGAGTAATCGTTAAAAGGGTAATTTCTGAATGGAAATCTACAAAAGCTTCTACAATAACTTCAATAACATCGCCACGCGAACCTGCAACAGCATATTGCCATGCTTTCTCGATATCACTTTCTGTTTTGATTGTCGATTGTCCTTTTCCTGACGAAGACATTAATGGTTTTACAACACATGGAATTCCAACTTCCTGAACGGCTTTTTGCAGTTCTTCGGCTGATGTTGCGTATTGATATTTTGCTGTTCGTAATCCCAATTCTATTGCTGCTAAATCACGAATTGCTTTACGATTCATGGTAAAGTTTGCCGCTTTCGCTGAAGGAACAACGGTGATTCCTTGTTTTTCGTAATCGTAAAAACGTTCGGTGCGTATAGCTTCTATCTCGGGAACGATAAAATCGGGTTGGTGTTTGGCTACGATTCGGTCAAGTGCGTCACCGTCAAGCATGTTGATGACTTCAAATCCGTGCGCAACCTGCATGGCTGGTGCGTTTTCGTAACTGTCAACTGCAATTATGGTTTGTCCGATTCGTTGTGCGGCAATGACAAATTCTTTGCCTAATTCGCCTGAACCTAGGAGTAGTATTTTCATTTTGGAGTGTTGTATTGTTTGAGTAGTAAAAGTAGGGAAAAAGCTTTTTTTAACCGCAAAGTTCTCGCGCTGATTTTGCAAATTAATTTAACCGCAAAGAGCGCAAAGAATTACGCGAAGAACGCAAGGTCAAGTTTTTAAGTAAAAGAAAAGGTTCGCAAAGATATTTTAAAATCTTTGCGAACCTTGCGTAAACTTTGCGTCCTTTGCGGTTAAACTTTTTTAGTGAAAATGATCTTCTTCAATCTCAAATTCAGCATCTTTTTCCCAGATTTCCATTTCGCATGGTTTGCAGTTGAATTTTAGTTTGTATTCAAGCTCGCCTTGTTTTAAAACCAAAGGTTCTTTTACTTTAACACCCACTATATCTTTTTGGTGAATTGGGCATTTTTTTAACTCGTATTTGATGCAATATTTGGTTGTCATTACACGAGATTTTCCTGGATCCCATTGTAATTCGAAAGCTTTTTCAATTTCGGTTACACCGTGACGTTCGTAGAATTTACGAGCGGTTTTGTTCGAAACATTGTACATGAAATCCAGTTTGGTTTCTGGATACGGATGTGACGTTTTTACCAATTGATGTTCTTCGCGAACGTAATTTGCCAAACGAATTTCTGATAATTGTTCGAAAACATTTCTTCTCATTTCGTTGATTTTTGAAATAGGAAGGAACCAGTTTTCAGTGAACATTACATTGATTTCATCAGCGCTGTAAGGCGTAAAACCTGTTTTGGCTAATTGAACTTTTATGTTTTCTTCGATTGATTCGCCTGTTTTCGTTTGTTCTTTCGGGTGCTCTAATTTTACTGTACTTACATTTCCATCTTCGTCGGTTGCAATTAATTCAAAACCGTTTTCGTTTTCTGTAAGCAATAAAGTTGTTCCGATTTTACGAATTGCACTGTCTTCTCTTTCAACAATTTTGATGAAAGCAGCGTCGTTATTTCTATAAATGAAAGTTCCGTCTTTAATTTCTTTCAGAACGTTTGGGTATACTTTTCCGTTTTCGGCTTTGTTTACGTAGATTCCGTCAGCTTCATTATTTTCGTTGATAAAGCAAAGTCCGTCACCGTTGTTCAATAATTCGCCGTTTTCGATTTCGTAAGCGTTTCCAATAGTTCTAATTAATTTACCAATATATTGTCCTTTTGATTTTGGGCTTTCCCAAGAACCAATAGAACTGTGTCTTTCGTTTACGAAATAATCGGTATAACCACGGTTGAAAGTTCTGCTTAAAGTAGAATCAAAAGTATACGTGCATTTTCCTGAAGAGGCTTTAATGTATTTATCGCTTCCTTCTAAATAGCTGTCTAGTTTTTGACGTAAATAAGATACGTTATTTTTAACATAAGCAACGTCTTTTAATCTTCCTTCGATTTTGAAAGAAACGATTCCAGCTTCAATCAAATTCGGAATCTGATCTGAAACATCTAAATCTTTAATCGAAAGCAAGTGACTGTTTCTGATTAAAGTATCTCCGTTTCCATCGATTAGGTTATAAGGTAAACGGCAGTTTTGCGCGCAAGAACCACGATTGGCGCTACGTTCTCCGTTGGCCACACTCATATAACAGTTTCCGCTAAAAGAAACACATAAAGCTCCGGTTACGAAAAACTCTAGTTCAACATCAGCGTGGTCGTATATTGTTTTAATTTGATGCAAGTTTAATTCACGTGCTAAAACAACACGTTTGATTCCGGCATCTTTTAGGAATTTAATTTTATCTGCGTCACGATTATTGGCTTGTGTACTGGCGTGAAGTACGATAGGAGGCAAGTCCATTTCCATAATCGCCATATCCTGAATGATCAGGGCGTCGACACCAATATCGTATAATTCCCAAATCATAGCGCGACAAGTTTCTAATTCATTGTCGTATAAAATGGTATTCATAACCACAAAAACCTGTGCGTTAAATAAGTGTGCGTATTTTACCAATTCTGCCACATCTTCAATAGAATTGTTGGCGTTAGAACGTGCACCAAACTGTGGCGCACCAATATATACAGCATCAGCGCCACTGTTTATGGCGGCGATTCCTCCAATTAAATCTCTAGCAGGAGCTAATATTTCGATTTTCTTCTTCATTTCTAAAACTTTAGACTTTTGTGGTATTCCCGAAAAAAAGTGTGCAAAGGTCTAATAAATTATTCGAGTTTGCTAGTGATGAAGCGATTTTTTTGAAATTGTTAACTAAATATGGAATGATGATAATTAGAACTCTCTTAATTGTAGTATTAATGGAATAAAGAACTAATCCCAGCTGCAATTATCATGAAAATGAATATTATTATAAAAAAAGTATCTGATTTATTACTATGTTTTATTGTCGGTGTTTTTCTTCCTATATCTGAAAATTTGTAAGCAAATCTAATTCCAAAAATTAGAATAATTATTCCTATAATTTTTCCCATGAACTGATTTTGATATTCACAAAGATGAATGTTTTTTTTTTAGGATTTATAAGAGTATTTTTTTTTTTTCTTCTTTTGCATCAAGAATTTCTATTAAAAAAACAAAAAAACCGCCCAATCCGAAGACCGAGCGGTTTTCAAAAAAAAAAGCATGAATCGTTTAGCTTGCTCTCATTTTAATTTGCGATAAAGTATTTTGGATACTATTTAATTGTTTAGAAACAATGTAGATCTGATCGTGCTCTAAATGATTTTCTTCTAGTGCTTTTTTGTATTTTTCAACAGCAGCTTCTTCACCTGTAATACAAGCGTTTATAATGGCTTCTGTGTCGCCGCCAGTAAATGCCGATTTAATATCGATCCAAACTCGGTGTAAAGCTCCTAGTGGTCCTCCTCCTGAGTTGTCTGTAGATTTTCCTAGTTTATTGATTTGATTTTGTAGTTCTACAATAAATAAAGCGCGTTCGCGGGCATATTCAAGGAAATCAGTTTTCATTGCAGGATTCTCTATATGTTCAGCTGCATCTGTATATCCTAATTTTCCGTCTTCAAGGATTGAAATTAATCCTTCTAAAGTTTTAACTGCTTCTTGTGTGGTTTCATCTGTATGTATCATGACTAATAGTTTTTAAATTAATACATTACAAAGATGGGGACTTCTAGAATGGAATGTTTTACAGGATTACATTTGGGGTTTTATAATATTGTGGAATGGGAATTTTGTAATATATTTTTTAATTAAGATTGGTCAAATCTATTTTAAAAGATGAATCATCTAATATTTGTTTAGAATTAAAGCTTTTTTGAATCAATGGGAGTAATCCATTTCCGCAATGATGATAATATTGATCTTTATGATTTAATGAGATATTAATTTTAATTTTATCTATAAGTTTAAAGTTTTGTTTTAAATTTTTTACAGGAAAATTATCTCTATCTATGACTAATATGGTTGCACTGTAAACTTCATCATTGTCTTTAAAAATCAAAAAACTAGGTTCTTCACTTTTAACAAATGCGTCAACTTCATAATAAAAAATCTGTTTGTCTTTTAAATCTTCCAATTTTGGTTCTGTAGATTTGTTATAGTTAAGTAAACCAATTAAATTTTGTCCGTAGATATTTTTTAATTCCGCAAGAACTATAAATGAATAGAAAATTGAGTTATAAGAAAAGGTCCATATTTGACCAGTTTCGAAAAGAGGTTGTTGTATTTTTTTTCGGATTTTTGGTTTTGTTTTTCTAATAGAAATTTTCTTTAAAAACTTTTGTAACTCTTTTTCCCGTTGTTGTATAAATGATTGGTCAAAACCTAAATCTTTGCAAATTTCAAGATCTTTTTTATTGCTAATTAATTCATCTATATGTTTATTTATTTCAAGATCTTCTTGCTGACACTCCCAAAAAGCTTTTGCTAATGCAAGCCAGAAAAGATGCTCCGTTCGTGGAAGAGTATATTCTAATCTAAGTTTTTCTTTTATTTCTAGAGGTTCGTTTTCTAAATTATACAAATTAAAAAACTCATCATAAATATCCAAAAAAGTATCATCATCTTCAATTTTAGCAGACCAGGTTCCCATAATTTTATTTTTTTTTACGGCACAAAAATATAAATAAAAACTTACATTTGTTTTGTTTGCAAAAAAAACAGCTTAAAGTATAAAAGTGATGAAACTTTTGAACCTTAAGCCGTTTTTATAAAAACTTAGAATATTGTTATGCAGTCAAAGCTTCTTTGATTCTGCGTAAAGCTTCTTTTAAAATGTCGTTGCTTGTTGCGTAAGAGAAACGAATACAGTTTGGATTTCCGAAAGCGTCTCCTGTTACTGTAGCAACGTTTGCCTCAGCTAAAAGATACATCGAAACATCGTTTGCATCTTTGATTTCAGTTCCTTTTAAAGTTTTTCCGAAGAAAGAAGAAACGTCTGGGAATACATAAAATGCACCTTCCGGAACGTTGATTTTTACTCCTGGAATTTCTTTTAATAATCCAACCACTAAATCTCTACGACCGTGGAAAGCTTGAACCATTTCGTTTAATACGCTTGGATCAGCATCTACGGCTGTAATGGTAGCTCTTTGTGCTACAGAATTTGCACCAGAAGTTACTTGTCCTTGAATTTTAGTACACGCTTTTGCGATAAATTCAGGAGCTCCGATGTACCCAATTCTGTATCCTGTCATTGCAAATGCTTTTGCAACTCCGTTTACAGTAATTGTTTTTTCGAACATTCCCGGAATTGAACCGATACTGCAGAAAGTTCCTGAGAAATTGATATGCTCATAGATTTCATCTGCAACTACGTAAATATTTGGGTGTTTTTCTAAAACTTTTGCCAATGCTGTTAATTCTTCTCTGCTGTAAACAGATCCAGAAGGATTACATGGAGAAGAAAACCACATCATTTTTGTTTTTGGTGTGATTGCAGCTTCTAATTGCTCTGGAGTAATTTTGAAATCAGTATCTACTGATGTTGGAACTTCAACAGGAACTCCTCCAGAAAGTTTTACGATTTCGAAATAAGAAACCCAGTATGGAGCTGGTAAAATAACTTCGTCTCCATCGTTTAACATTACTTGTGCAATGTTGTATAAAGATTGTTTTGCTCCTGTAGAAACTACGATTTGTGATGGTTTATAATCTAAATCGTTGTCTCTTTTGAATTTTCTGCAAATTGCCTCTCTCAATTCAAGGTAACCTTCTACTGGAGAATAAGTGCTATAATTTTCGTTTACTGCTTTTATTACTGCTTCTTTAATAAAGTCTGGCGTATTGAAATCTGGCTCACCTAAACTTAAGCTGATAATGTCTTTTCCTTGTGCTTTTAATTCTCTTGCCAAAGCGGCCATTGCTAATGTCTGCGAAGTTGCAAGATTGTTGATTCTGTCCGAAAGAATATGATTCATTATAAAAATTTTGAATGTCCTTAATTGGCGTAGCAAAATTAAGGAAGGTTAATTATTAATAGATTTTTTTTAGTTTAAACAGATAATTCAGGTTTCATTCCCAAATCACGTAAATGTTTGAAGTGAGCTACAATAGCACTTCCCATTGTTTTGTATTCGTAATAGGGTAAATTACATTCTTTGGCAGTTTCCTTTACAATTTTTGCAATTTTACCATAGTGAATGTGACTAATATTCGGGAAAATATGATGTTCGATTTGATGATTTAATCCACCTGTATACCAGTTTACGATTGCATTTTTTGGTGCAAAATTAGTTGTAGTATACAATTGGTGAACAGCCCAGGTGTTGTCCATTTCTCCCAATTCATTTGGAGAAGGATTTGTAGTATGATCTACAACGTGTGCTAACTGAAATACAATACTTAAAATTAATCCGGCAGTATAATGCATTACGAAAAATCCAAGAAGAACTTTCCACCACGTAATTCCAATTACCATTGGCAAAACGATCCAAATAGAGATATAAATAACTTTAGTAATAATTAGGGTTGTCCAAAGAATTTTTGGGCTTTTTGGTTCACCGTAAGACAATTTTCTTTTCAGATAATTTCTCATCTGCTTAAAATCAGTAGTGATGGCCCAATTAAAAGTTAATAAACCATACAAGAAAACAGAATAGTAATGCTGAAAACGGTGAAAACTATGCCATTCTGCATGTTCCGTAAAACGGATAATTCTTCCTGCATCCAGATCTTCGTCGTGACCAGGGATATTGGTGTAAGTATGATGCAAGACATTGTGCTGTACCTGCCAGTTGTAAACATTTCCGGCAAGAACATAAATTGTTCCTCCCATAAATTTATTAATCCAGCTTTTAGTCGAATAAGAACCGTGATTACCATCGTGCATTACGTTCATTCCAACACCAGCCATTCCAATACCAATTACGATAGATAAAAGCAGCATTACCCAAAACGGCATGTCAAGTGTAAGAATTAAAAAGTATGGAGTTAAAAAAACTGCAAATAGAATAACGGCTTTTAAGTGTAATTTCCAGTTTCCGGTTTTTTTGATATTGTTTTCTTTGAAGTAATTGTTTACCCGAGAGTTAAGCGTTCTGAAGAACTTCAAATTGTCTTGCCTTGCAAAAGTTGGAGCCGTGTTATTCATAATTGTTTTAAATAGATTTCAAAGGTAATTATTATAAATTCTCAATTTGCAAAATTGAGTTAAATATTTCAATCGTAAAGTAGTACTTTTGTTAAAAATTTACAGCAATGGATGAGATATTGAAATATTTTCCCAATTTGACCGATCTTCAAATCGAACAGTTTCAAAAATTAGACTTATTATATCACGATTGGAATGAAAAAATCAACGTCATTTCGCGCAAAGACATTGATTCTTTATACACAAAACATATTTTGCATTCGTTAGGAATTGCTAAGATTATGAAATTTGAGCCTGGAGCGACAGTTTTAGATGTTGGAACTGGGGGTGGTTTTCCGGGCATTCCGTTAGCGATTCTATTTCCTGAAACTCGTTTTTATTTGATTGATGTGATTGCCAAAAAAATAAAAGTAGTGCAGGGAGTTGTAGATGCGTTAGAATTAAAGAACGTTAAAGCGGAACAAAAACGTGCCGAATTGGTAAAAGGTGATTTCGATTTTATCGTTAGCCGTGCAGTGACCAATATGCCAGATTTTGTTTCTTGGATTAAAGATAAAATCAAAAAGCAACACAAGCATCTTTTAAAAAATGGAATCCTATATTTAAAAGGTGGCGATTTAACAGAAGAATTAAAAGATTTTCCGAATGCCACTTTGTATGATTTAGCAGCAATATTTGAGGATGAGTTTTTTGAAACTAAAAAAGTGGTTCATCTTCCTTTAAAATTTAAGCCTTAGTTTGATATAAAAAAAAACCGGAAAGAATTTCTTTCCGGTTTTTGAATTAATAGGCCTAACTAAGATGCTTTTTTAGAAAAATCTAAGAAAGGATTTGCTTTTATATTTAAATTATCAATGAAATTATGAATTGAGTTTTCAGAAGCTTCAATGGTGTATTGAAATTCTGAATCAAAGAAAAATTCTCTGGAAATTACAGATTCGTTTGAAGAATCGTAAACAGCTTCATCGCTTTCATCTAATTCATCGTTTTTGTATGGATTAGGATGTGAGTGAATTAACTTTATAATGGTTTGACTAAACCACTTGTCAAATTTTTTCTTTTTAGGCGTAATATGGCGTGCAAGAAGAACCAGTCCAATAAGTTCGCTTTGTAAAAAGTAAGAACCTTTTCTGTATCTAACATCAATCATTCTAACATTCATTAAGGCAATCCATAATGCACCATTTACTGAACCTGAAGCAGATATTTCAAAATCGGTATCAAATAATAAAGGGTTTGTTTGTTCGCGATTATTAATGGAACACCAAAGTGCTTCAATACGTTTTTGTGTATCGGTTGTTGCTTGAGTATACCCTGTAAAACGCCAATAGATCCATTCTAACAATGCAGCAGTTAAACCAATTGACCCCTTGTGATTAATTTGCATAAGAGTGTCTTCAAGGTTAATATTTTCTTCTGATGGATCTAAAAGTTCGTTTATTTTTCTTTTTGTCCATTTGTAATCTATTGGATGTCCAATACTTTTTGATTCCATAATAATCTTAGGAACATTGTTTAGATTTCTCATTCTTATATTGTTTATTTTATTAAATCTTTTAATATCAATTAAGATTGAAGCAAATTTATAAGGATGATTTTTTTTTGACTGGAACAAAAAGTTTTTAAAGTATTAAAATAAGGCAAATAAGTTTTTTAAAGTGCTGATTTTTAAATAAATAAGAAAAGTATTACAAAAAATACAATATACAGAAGGAGATGCGTTTTTATATAATTCTAATTGCAAAAGCAAAAGCGGGAATTTCAAATGAAATTCCCGCTTTTTTATAATCTAAACTCTAAAATCAGATTAACCTAAGAATGGATATCTGTAATCTTCAGGAGTTACAAAAGTTTCTTTGATAGTTCTTGGAGAAGCCCAACGCAATAAGTTTAATGCAGAACCTGCTTTATCGTTAGTTCCAGAAGCTCTTGCTCCACCAAATGGTTGCATACCTACAACAGCTCCAGTTGGTTTGTCATTAATATAGAAGTTACCAGCTGAGTTTTGTAATTTAGTAGTTGCTACTTCAATTGCATAACGATCTTGGCTGAAAACAGCTCCTGTTAAAGCGTACTCAGAAGTAGTATCTACTAATTCAAGAGTTTCTTCCCATTTAGCATCTTCGTAAACATAAATCGTGATAACTGGTCCAAACAACTCAGTTTCCATTGTAGTATATTTAGGGTTTGTCGTTACAATAACTGTTGGCTCAATAAAGTATCCTACAGATTTATCGTAATTTCCTCCAACGATGATTTCAGCGTCAGCATCTTTTTTTGCTTGGTCAATATAGCTAGCTAATTTGTCAAAAGAACCTTCGTGAATAACTGCTGTAATGAAGTTTCCAAAATCTTCTGGAGAACCCATTTTCATAGATTTTACATCAGTAATTAATTGCTCTTTTACGGCTGGCCATAAACTTTGCGGAACATAAGCTCTAGAAGCTGCAGAACATTTTTGTCCTTGGAATTCAAAAGCTCCACGAGTAATTCCTGTAGCTACTTGTTTTACGTTTGCACTTGGGTGAGCAATGATAAAATCTTTACCTCCAGTTTCACCAACAATTCTTGGATACGTTTTATAGTTATTGATGTTTGCTCCAATTTTACCCCAAATATCTTTAAATACGTGAGTTGAACCAGTAAAGTGTACTCCAGCAAACTCACGACTTGCTAAAACTGTATCGGTAATCATTAAAGCATCTCCGAAAACTACGTTGATAACTCCGTCTGGAACTCCAGCTTCTTTGAAAACATCGATGATAACTTTTGCAGAGAATACTTGGCTATCACTTGGTTTCCAAACCACAACGTTACCCATCATAGCAGCACTTGCAGGAAGATTTGCGGCAATAGCAGTAAAGTTAAAAGGAGTAATAGCGTAAACAAAACCTTCTAATGGTCTGTATTCTACGCGATTCCAAACAGTAGAATCTGATTTTGGCTGATCGTTGTAGATTTGAGTCATAAACTCAACATTGTAACGTAAGAAGTCGATTAATTCACAAGATGCATCAATTTCTGCTTGGTGAATATTTTTAGATTGACCAATCATTGTAGCAGCGTTAATACGAGCTCTGTATGGTCCTGCGATAAGTTCAGCAGCTTTTAAGAAAATAGCAGCACGTTGTTCCCATGCCATGTTAGCCCATGCTTTTCTTGCTTCAAGTGCATTAGCAATTGCTTTTTCAATATGTTGTTTTTCAGCTAAATGGTATTTCCCAACAACGTGTTTGTGGTCGTGTGGAGCTGTAATGTTTCTTGTATTTCCAGTTCTAATTTCTTCGTTTCCAATATATAAAGGAACGTCAATTTGAGAATTCCACATTGTGGTATAAGCAGCCTGAACAGCAGCTTTTTCTGGTGAGTTTGGTGCGTAGCTCTTTACAGGCTCGTTTACCGCTTTTGGTACATGAAAAAATCCTTTAAGCATGTTATTTAAAATTTGTGAATTAGACAATTTAAAGTTAGACGATTTGTTTTGTTACGAATAATCTAACGCTGCACAAAAGTACAAAGGATAAATTAATAAATTGTCAATTTTATGATTAAGATAACGATAAAAGCTATAGATGTAAACTATATCTTAATTTAATGCAAAAGGAGCGCACATTCTAAAAGTAGGGACAATTACTTTGAATGTTTTTGTGGTAGTAAAATTGATCATATTGAAATGACCTTTCATTGCACCGTAAGGAGACGATAATAAACAGCCAGAGCTATAAGTGTGGTTTTCGCCAGGTTTTAGAACTGGTTTTTTACCAATTACACCTTCACCATCTACAACTTCTAAATCATTTAAAGAGTCAAAAATTTCCCAATGGCGAGAAGTTAATTGTACCGAATCTTTACTATGATTTTCGATGGTAACTACGTAGCTAAAAGCAAAATGAATCTTGTAGTTTTTGAAGTATGTACCTTCAAAACTAGTCAAAACAGATATTTTTATGCCTCGTGTAATTTGAGAAACCATACTAACGCCGTATATATGTGAGTGTTATAGAGGCAAAGCTACGAAAAAAAATCGTTTAAACTAAAACCTTAACATTGTTTTAATTGACTATATTGATAGAGTTTGCATTTCCCTTTCCGATTACACGCTGATAACGGTCTGTTGCCTCTTTGTAATAAACCAGCACGGTGTACTCGTTTTCAGTCTGATAAAAGTTTCCGTCAATAGCATTTTCAAAGTCAATAGCCCCTTTTTTATCTGCAACTGTATATTGAAAATTAGTAAAACCTTGTTTGATCATAATAGCTTTTTCAAAAACTCCTTTGTCAGTATTGTAATCCATTTTGTATTCTGGTGAAAGGCTGTAATTGTTGAACATTCCAGTAATATAAATGTCTTTGTTCATTCTAAAAGCAGGAGCAGAAAGAGTAAAATAAACCCAAGCATAATCGGCTTCAATGTCGTTGTTAGAACCGTTGATGTTCTTAACTACAAAATTTCCGTTTACATCTTCATAATTCGTATAAATCTGATTTCCTCTTGCGGCATTGGTATACAAAAACGCATTGTAAATATCATTGTTCGAACCTATTTTGGCAACATTATTATTGGCTGCTCGAATGTCTTTGTTTTCAAAATACAAAAACTCATTTCCGCCCCAAAACTGCGTTTCTTTATCGTATTTATAAACCAGCTGATTGCCAATGGTATATTGAGGAACGATGTTTTTTATCTCGGTATGAAAATTGCCATTTTGAAGTAAAAGCACTTTTACATTTTGTAATGGAGTCTGAAAAACAATATCGTTAGATAAAATGGCAAAATCAAGATTCTGCTTGTACTCAATATTGCTGAGGTTGCGACTTCTTTTTACTTGAACTCCAACTGTACAATGGTTTTCATACAAGATGAATTTTCTAGAGAAAATAACTTCTTTGTCTTCATTTAGAATTCGGAGCATATAATTGCCCGAAAGTTTCAGAAGCTGTGTAAATTGATTCGGAAAAGAAAGTCTGTAATGTGTATAAACCTGCAGTGTATTAAAAGAATTTGAAAAATCGGTAATTCTCTGATTATCCATTCCAACAACATAGTCTGTTTTTGGAATATTTGTTGGAAACCAATTGTAATCACAATGAATAACTTCAAAATAATAATTGGCTTCATTACCAAATAAATCATCAAATTGAAAAGTAAATGCAGAGCCTAATTCGAAAATAGGAGGGACATTGCTGCCATTCTGGATAAACGAAACCGTTTTAATATTATACGGTGGGTCGATTTCTTTTTCTTGAGCTTTCGCTAAAGTGAAAATAAAAAGAAAAATAAAGCTTGTATATAAAAATTTTGGCATCTTAAAACATTGTAAGATTGTAAATATAACAATTTTATATAACGAAAAAGATGCCATTCTATTGGATTTAACGATTATGAACCCAAAATATATTCTAAGTTGCCTTCGATCTCATCATTAATATAACTTTCTTCTAAAAGAGAATCAGATAATAGTTTTTTGTTTTCTTGGAGTTTGATGATTTTTTCCTCAACGGTGTTTTTAGAAATAAAACGAATCACGTTTACTTTATTCATTTGTCCAATTCTATGTGCACGTCCAACGCCTTGTTTTTCTGCGAAAGGATTCCACCAAGGATC
This sequence comes from Flavobacterium tyrosinilyticum, assembly GCF_023656565.1. GTDB lineage: Bacteria > Bacteroidota > Bacteroidia > Flavobacteriales > Flavobacteriaceae > Flavobacterium > Flavobacterium tyrosinilyticum. Next base: position 298,944 of record NZ_JAMOKG010000001.1, on the reverse strand, counting down.
CAAGAATAATACATAAGAAGCTTTTGTAATATTCAAACCAACTCCACCAGCTTTTAGCGAAATAAAGAATAACAACGGGCTTTCTTTTTCCTGAAATAATTTTACTTGCTGTTCTCTTTTATCGGCAGGCGTTTCACCTGTAATTTCGCAAAAATCAATTTTGTTTTCTTTACACCAATCGGTATAAAAACTTAAATTGGTAACAAACGAACTGAAAATAATCGCTTTCTGTTTTCCTTTTACTAAACTTTCTAAATAATTGGTTACTGCAATATATTTCCCAGAATCAATTTCAGAATCTGCATCGACCATTTTTGGGTGATTACTCAATTGTCTTAACTTCATCAAAGTATTGATAATGCTGATTTTGTCTGGAGATCCATCGGTTTTAAGAAGGAAATTACGAGCTTTAGATTTTTCTTTTTCGTATAATTTTTCCTGTTCAGGATCCATGTCACAGTAATAAATCTGCTCTGTTAATTCTGGTAAATCTTTTAAAACCTGTTCTTTAGTTCGTCGCAAAATATAAGGTTGAATCAAATTTTTTAATTCTGCTAAAACTTCTTCATTCTGTTTTTTCTCAATCGGATTTTTGAAATTTTCCATAAAGAAAGCATAGCTTCCTAAAATTTCTGGATTGATAAACTGCATTTGCGACCATAAATCGTCAAGCGAATTTTCGATCGGTGTTCCACTTAAAGCAATTTTATGTCCCGTACTGATTTTATTTATGGCTTTAAAAATCTTAGAATTTTTGTTTTTAATGTATTGGCTTTCGTCCAAAATCAAATAACGGAAATCGTATTTTTCTAAAATAGAAATATCTCGGTGAATGATACTGTAACTTGTAAAAATCAAATCGGTTGAATTGATTCTGCTTGCTAAAGATTTTCGGTCATTCCCCACATATTGCATTTTCGAAAAGTGAGGCGTAAACTTTCCAGCTTCATTAAACCAGTTAAAAACCAGCGAAGAAGGTAGGACGATCAAAGCTTTAAGCGGTTCTCTTTCGATCGTGGTTTCGTTGGCAAACAAATCAAAATTGGTGGTTTTAGTGGTAAAGCCTAATTGCTCTTGCACCGAAACCAAAACAGATAAGGTTTGCAACGTCTTTCCAAGTCCCATATCATCAGCTAAACACGCGCCCATATTGGAATTAAAATGTCCTAAAAGCCATTTTACGCCATCAATTTGATAGGGTCTTAAACTTGCTTTTATTAAGTCTGAAGCTGTAAATTCGGCTTGGTGAATTTGATCTAAATCATTATCAATTTCTGAAATTCCGTCCAAAGCCGTAAAATTACTTTTTCGTAAAAGTAAAATACCATTTTCTGTTTTAGCTAATTTTGCCAAAGAACCATATTTGCTAAACCATTCTAATGGAATCAAGAAATAGTTTCCGTCAGGTAATGCAAAAAGTCTTTCTTTGCTTTTTATATTCGGAATAATTTCGCTGAAATTGATTTTATAATTTCCAACGGTAATAATTATTTTAATATCAAACCAATCTCCAGTTGTTTCTTTTGAAGCAAAAATAGTATGATTTTCTGTAATGATTTCTTTGCTTTCCAGTTTTAGATTTTCAATAGTAAAACCTAAATTTTTCAGTTTCTCTTTGTTATCAATAATCAGCTGAATGTTGATATATGGATCTGTATTTTCAGTTTCTGAATTTAATCCAAATAATTCGTTTTTGATTTTGGTTAAACCAATTTCATTTAATTTATCGATATATAAATTTTCTTCAGGATTTCTTTTAAACTGAATTATCTTAGGTTCATTAGCAACGCTGAAATCTACAAAAGAATGTGACTTTTTGGCTTTGCTTCCGTCAAATGAATAGCCGTTATAATCAAAATAAAGATTGAGATAATAACAGTTTTTGAAGAAATCATGAATAGGCTGAATCGTGCACGAAATAATTTTATCACGAAGCTCGATCTCAAAACCAGTTGCTTCAATATCTATTTTCTTTGCAATCTGCGGAATAAAACTCTTGAAATAATCATCAACTAATTTGGATGGAATTTCAATAGATTTTTTCTTTAAAAAAGGCATTAATTTTTTTGAATTAAGCTCTTTTATTTGTCCTAATTTTTTATTGATAATCAGCCAGCCTGGTTCATCTAAAAGAATATCAACTTTGCTGTCCATTGGAGGAAAAATAGTTTCATTTTCTTTTAAAGATAACGTGTAAGTGATTCCTTCGGCATGTTTATCAAATTGAATCTGAGGTTCAAAATCAAGTGGCTCAATGCTGATTCTAGATCGGTAGAAATCTTTTTCTGGTCCGAGGTTTAGAGACAGCGGAAATTGTTCTTTTACAATTAAATCGTAAAACGAACTTAAATTGAATTTTAAATGCTGGCGAATGGCGAATTCAATTTTTGAATCTTTCTGTAGATCAGCAATTGTTTTGGCTGATTTAATTTTGGCTCCGAATTTTTTAAAAATAAATTCAGGTTTAAGAGAGTCGCAAGCGGTTAATATTCTTTTTGAATTGGAATCTAAATTGTCAAAAATGATTCCGAAACTTTCAAGTACATCTGGACTTGCTTTTTTATCTAAGTATTTGATTTCGCTAGTATTCTCAACAATGTACGCGGTTGGAATATAGACATTCAGATTTTTTTCCAAACTGATGTCAAAACAGAACTGAAATGATTTTGTAGGTTCCAAGATTTAGAGATTTGGTTAGGCTTATATTTGGGAATTGGGCAAAAAAATAAAGAGTTTTCAAATCTAAATATTTTGAAAACTCTTTATTAAATGAACTTATATGGTGAAAAATTAGTTTTCCTGTTTAAAGCAAAGTGGAATAATTTCGCCTTTGGCTAAACAGTATTTCTCAACCAATTCTGGTGCAATTTTATTTGTATAATCTTCTTCGATAACAATAAATCCAATGCTTCTTAATTTATTGAAATAATCGCGTCCGTAAACACGTACGTGATCATATTGTCCAAAGATTTTTGCGCGTTCTTTCTGGTCTGTAATCGAATCATCAGCAAAAGTAACTTCGCGAGATAAATCCTGAGGAATCTGTAAAATTGCCATTCCGCCTGGTTTTAAAACACGGTATAATTCCTGCATTGCTTTTGTGTCGTCTGGAATGTGCTCTAAAACGTGATTGCATAAAATAACGTCATATTCGTTATCCTTAAAAGGTAAATTACAGATGTCTGCTTTTACATCGGCCAATGGCGAAAGTAAGTCAGTTGTCGTATAATCTAAGTTTTTTTGCTTGCGAAATCTTTTGTAAAAAGCTTGTTCTGGAGCAAAATGCAACACTTTTTTTGGTGCTGTAAAAAAATCAGTCTGATCATTTAAATACAGCCAAAGCAAACGGTGTCTTTCTAAAGAAAGTGTACTTGGTGAAAGCACATTATTACGCTGTTTTCCGTATCCGTAAGGCAAAAACGATTTAAAGCTTTTTCCGTCAATTGGATCTGTAAATTTATCTCCTTTTAAAGAGAAAGCTAAAATTGGACGCGCCACATAACTTAAACGAATTAATATTGGGCGCGGGATTGTATTTAAAACTAATTTGAAAAGTTTTTTCATGGGGTTATTTCGCAGAGTTACACAAAGTTTGCACAGAGCTTCACAAAGTGTTTATAAATCTTTTTATATTGTTTTTTAATATTTTTGAATCAAAATTAATAAGCAATCCTAATGGATAATTTCCTAATTTTAGGTAGGTTAATATTTGAGCAAAATGGACATCTGTAAAAGCCTCAACAGTTTTTAATTCGATGACAATTTTATTTTCAATCAGCAAATCTATTCTATATCCGTGATCTAATTTTATGTCTTTATAAATTATCGGTAAAGCTTTTTGTTTTTCAACAATTAAACCTGAATTCATAATTTCATAATACAAACATTCTTGATAAGCAGATTCTAATAAACCTGGACCAAGCTGTCTATGAACTTCAATTGCTAAACCAATAATTTTATAAGAAATAGCATCCAGTTCATCCTGTGAGACTAAATTTTGAGAATACATTTTAAAGGCGTATAAAAAATTTTTTGTGAATCTTGGCGTATATCTCTGTGAATCTCTGTGGAATACCTTACAGTACTAAAGGAACTTGTCTAAATTCATCTTCTTCGTTGCTCTCAATTCCAAGGGCTTTGTAAATGTATTGGAAAGTCGATAATAATTCTGGTTTTCCATTAATTAAAGCTACATCGTGCTCAAAATGTGCACTAGGTTTTCCGTCGGCAGTCAAGATTGTCCAGCCGTCTTTAAGTTGTTTGATGTTTCTAGTTCCCATGTTGATCATAGGTTCGATTGCTACAACCATTCCTTCAACAAAAAGCTTTCCGCGTCCGCGTTTTCCGTAATTTGGCATTTCTGGTTCTTCGTGCATTTTTTGCCCAACACCATGTCCAACCAATTCACGAACTACTCCATAACCGTGAGCTTCAGTATATTTTTGAATCGCATTTCCAACATCTTCTACGCGATTTCCTGCTTTAAATTCTCTAATTCCAACGTAAAGAGATTCTTTAGTAACACGTAAAAGTTTTTTAACTTCTGGCGCAACTTCTCCAATTTCGAAACTGTAAGCGTGATCTCCGTGGAAACCATTTTTAAAAGCGCCACAGTCAACCGAAATAACATCACCATTTTTAAGAGGTGTATTATTAGGAATACCGTGAACAACTTGAGCGTTTGGACTCATGCAAAGCGAATTCGGGAAATCATACAATCCAAGGAAACTTGGAACTGCACCGTGATCACGAATAAATTCTTCGGCTAATTTGTCAAGATATAATGTAGTTACTCCTTCTTTAATTTCAGAAGCAATCATTCCTAATGTTTTTGATACGATTAAAGCACTTTCGCGCATCAATTCGATTTCCTCTCTAGTTTTTTGGATAATCATATTTTTTCCATTTTTCAGTTCGCAAAAGTACAATTTTTATCTCATTTTTTATGTAATTTTTTTTTGCCACGAATTCACAAATTATCTCAAATAAAAATCTTAGAAATCGAATTTCACAAACCTCATTAATAAAGAATTTAAAGGTAAAGTTTTGATATAATTCGTGAATTCGGGGCTAATAACTCTTGAGGCTTTCAGAAAAAAGCCATAAATTAGTAGTGCAAATGTTTATAATTATGGAAATTTCAACTGATCAAGATATAGCTAAAGTAAAAGCATTAAAGAAAATGAAAGCAACAGCCTTGTCGCTTTTGGGTTTTGCAGTGCTTCTTTTTATAATTGCCATTTATTTTAAAATCCCAATACTTCAGGCTTTTAGCGAGGCGGCAATGGTTGGCGGAATTGCCGATTGGTTTGCGGTTGTGGCACTTTTTCGCCATCCTATGGGAATCCCGATTTGGCACACCGCTATTATTCCAACTAAGAAAAATGAAATAGGAGAGAACCTTGGAAATTTTGTTTCTGAAGAATTTCTGAATCGCGAAAAAATGGAGGTTAAATTGGACGAATTTAATTTTGCTGTTAAAGCTTCAGATTGGATTTCAAATGAAGAAAATGCCGATAAAATAGCAAATGTTGTTGCCGTAAATATTATTCACGGAATTTTACGAACAATAAAAGACGAAGATGTCAAAAGATTTATTCAGGTTCAATTTAAAGAAAAAATAGAGGGAATTAATTTCGGAAATTGGGTTGCTGTTGCTTTGGAACCTTTGCAAAAAGGAGAATTAAAAAATCAAATGCTGACGAACCTTCTCGAAGTAATGAGCGCTGAATTGACCAACAATAAAGATTTAATTAGGCAAAAAGTAAAAGCTTCGACTCCCCTTCTAAGTTTTGGCTTGGCAGATAAAAGCATCACAGAAGGTGTTTTTAATGGATTGCAGGATTTTTTAAATGAAGCTAAAAAGCCTGAAAGCGCTGTTCGTTTAAAAATTGACGAATACATTTTTAATTTTTTGGAGAAAGTAAAAAACTCCGAAGAAATGAGAACTAAAATCAATGATATGATTTTAGGTTTCGTTGGAAAAAAAGAAGTTCAAGATTACATCAACGGAATTTGGGACGAAATTAAATTGTCCATTACAAACGATTTGAACAAAGGCGATGATTCTTCCATAAAAAATAGCATTTCAAATTTAGTTCAAACTTTCGGAAACGGAATTAAAGAAGATTCGGTTATGATTGATAAAATCAACAGTTTCATAAAAAATGATTTGTTATCGGTTCTTTTAAATAACAAAAAAGTAATTGGAGATTTGATTTCTTCAACCGTAAAAAGTTGGGATGGAAAAGAAGTTTCAGAAAAATTAGAATTGGAAATCGGGAAAGATCTTCAATACATTCGAATCAACGGAACTTTAGTTGGTGGAGTTATTGGGCTTATTATTTATGGAGTGGAGCAGATTTATCATTATTTTATTGTTTGATAAAAAATATTTCCAAGTATAGGATTGTCAGGCTGAGCGAAGTCGAAGCCCTTTTACGTTTTATAAGCCTTCGACTTCGCTCAGGATGACAATAAGAGTATGTATAAAATAGTTCTCGCAAAGTCGCAGAGACGCAAAGTTTAATTTCTTTGTGACTTAGCGTCTTTGCGAGATTTTTTAAGTTCCGTTTAAATGAACTTATATCACTTATATGGTTTTAAATTTTCTACAATAATGAATGGCAAGTCATAGCATTTGGCTGCTGCACTCCCATTAATTCTAAAATTGTTGGAGCGATATCACCTAGCACACCGTCTTGAATGCTTTTTAATTGTTTGTCAACTAAAATAATCGGCACTGGGTTTGTTGTGTGAGCTGTATTTGGAGAACCATCAGGATTAATCATGGTTTCGCAGTTTCCGTGATCAGCAATTACAATTGTAGTGTAATCGTTAGCAAGAGCAGCGTCGATAACTTTTTTCGCGCAAGCGTCAACAGCTTCACAAGCTTTAATTGCAGCTTCCATAATTCCTGTATGCCCAACCATATCTCCGTTTGCGAAATTTAAACAAACGAAATCAACCTCGCCTTTGTTTAATTCCGGAACAAGAGCATCAGCCAATTCGTAAGCGCTCATTTCTGGTTTCAAATCGTAAGTTGCTACTTTTGGAGAATTTCTCAAGATTCTCGATTCACCTTCAAAAGGAATTTCTCTACCACCAGAAAAGAAGAATGTTACGTGAGGATATTTCTCAGTCTCCGCAATTCTGATTTGTTTTTTGCCTGCTTTTTCTAAAACCTCACCAAGTGTTTCAGTGATATTATCTTTATTGTAAACTACTTTTACGTTTTGGTACGTTTCGTCGTAGTTGGTCAATGTTACATAATATAGGTTTAGTTTGTGCATGTTTTGCTCGTGGAAATCTTGCTGAGAAAGCGCTTCAGTAAGTTCACGTCCTCTATCTGTTCTAAAGTTAAAGAAGATCACAACATCGCCTTCAACAATTGTAGCAAGAGGTTTTGCATTTTCATCAACAATAACAACTGGTTCGATAAACTCATCTGTTACGTCTCTTGCGTAGCTGTCTAAAACACTTGCAACAGCGTTCGTTGATGGAGTTCCAACGCCATTTACCACTAAATCGTAAGCTAATTTTACACGTTCCCAACGTTTGTCGCGGTCCATTGCATAATAACGCCCAATAATAGAAGCAATTTTAACTGGAGTATCTTTAATATAATCTTGTAAATCATGAATATATTTTCCTCCCGATTTAGGGTCAACGTCACGTCCGTCTGTAAAAGCGTGAATGTAAACTTGATCTAAACCATATTCTTGAGAAGCATCGATTAATCCGCGAAGGTGTGAAGTATGTGAGTGAACACCACCATCTGAAACTAATCCTAAAAAGTGTACTTTTTTATTGTTGTCTTTAGCGTAAGTAAAAGCATCAATTAAAACTTGCTCTTTTGCTAAAGTTTTGTGTTCTACAGCTAAATTTATTTTGGCTAAATCTTGGTATACAATTCTTCCAGCACCAAGATTCATGTGTCCCACTTCGCTATTTCCCATTTGTCCTTCTGGAAGACCAACATTTAATCCGTCAGTTCTAAGTTGAGCACTTGGGTAATTTTTGTATAGACTGTTTATAAAAGGAACATTTGCATTGTCTATTGCAGATACTTTAGGGTCAGGAGATTTTCCCCAACCATCTAAAATCATAAGGATAACTTTCTTGTTCATTACATTTTTGTTTTCTACAAATATAAAGCATTTCTAAAGTTTGAAACCTGAGGAATGTTACATTTATATTTAATAAAATGAACTATAAAAAAAAATATTGATTTAATTGAAGAACCCTTTATTTTTTAAAATTAATTCACGCTAAGCTCTTTTTCTGACTTTATTTTTGACAGCATTGTAGTCAATAAAGTATTTGACACTTATAGAAAAGATATGTTTTAGGGCGTCATTATTTAATAATCCTGCCACATTGTGTCTGTAATCTTTATCAATAACTCGTTCAAAATTAGCAGCATTATTTCGGTACAGGGCCGAAAGCTGACTTCCAGGCGCAAACCACCAAGAATAAGATAAATCGGCATTCCAAGAATAGAAACTTGAATTTTTGTTATCCGTATATTGTGGATACGGACTTAGATTTCCGTTTGATTCTAAAGTTAGAATATCTTTATTGTCTGCATAAGACCAATATTGGCGAACGGCCAGATTTATAGTCATCGCGCTGTTTATGGCATACTTGCCTCCTAAAGTGTTAGAGTACGTAATGACATTTCGGTTGGCAAAAATGATATCATTTGGAGTGGCTTCATTCTCGTCACCATCAACCTGATCGATGTAACCTTTGTTGTTGTTTTTTCTTAAATAACTAAAGAAATAAGTTAGTAAAAGTTTATCACTGAAACGATATCTCGGGCCAATATCAAAGCCGTATGTAATGCGTTCAGATTCATCAAATACATTCAGTGTTCCATTTAGGTCAATTGCAAATTTATGGTTGTAATTGGTTGAAATACTTCCCCAGGTTTCTATTTTTCGAGGAATTATTACATATCTGTTGGCGGCACGCGGTTCGTAATAATCATTAATTTCTATAGGATAAAAAGTGATTCCGGTTCCGTAGTAATTATTTTTTACGGTAGTTAGATTTAAGTTCGCATTTACACTATTGTCCTGCAGTTTTCCAGATTCTTTGTTGAATTCGGTATACATATTATAATTGATTCTAAATGTATTAAAACGTTTAGTTGGATTTAGAATTCTATAATTGGCATTTCCGTAAAAGTTGTAATAATTGGTATAGAAATTAATCCCAAGATCATTCGGGTCATAATCTTTTGTAACAAAATCAGAGCCTACACTGTATCTGTAATTTCCGCTGGTTTCGGCTAAACTTACAGTAGAATAAAAGCCATTTTTATCTTGAAGATCATTAATGTGGCTGTATTTTACGTTTCCAAATAAACTATAAGTATTGGCTTTTGTGTTTAAGTCCCAAGCTAGACCCGTTACGTTTGCATCTCTAGTATGTCCATTTCGAGTTACATTGGTATTAATAAAAGTAACCGATGAGTTTTTTCTAAAACGCTGATCCAAAACCAATACATTATAATTGGTGAGCGGCTCTACAATTACTTGTCTTGTTTCGCCATTTTCTGTATTTTTTATAGTAGCAAAAGTTTTTTCTGTTACAGCATTTAAAACCCCAATTCCAAGTCCGTCTTTTGTTCTTCCTGATAATTTTAAAGCGTTAACTAAATTTACTGCAGCAGGCAATTCGGTAATTTCTTCATTTTCATTTAATTTTGGGTCGATCGATGGAGTGCCGCCAATTCTTCTAGAATAGAAAATATTTCCTTTACTGAATAAATCTGTTCCTTCTGTAAAGAATGCCCTGTTTTCGTTAAACTGCTGCTCAAAAGGTCCAAGATTTAAAATCTGATCGTCATATTTTGTCTGTCCAAAATCTGGAATTAAAATAGCATCAACTGTAAAAGCATCTGTTATACCATATTTGATATCCATTCCGCCTTTAATTGTTCCGTATGTTTTTTGTCCCTCGGCAGCATTTAAATAATACGAGGCATAAGGCATAAAGAACAATCGAGTAGGAGGTTTGATGTTTTCAATTCCTTCCAAAGTTCCGGCCTGTTGTGTAAAAGTGCCAATCTTTCTGTCAACAAAATTCCAAGTATATTTATAACGGTCACGTTTAATTTCTCTAAAGAAATTGATTCCCCAGATTTGTTTGTTTTCTCCTGAAAAACGCAATGCCGAGTACGGAATTTTCATCTCAACCACCCATCCATTTTCTGCCATAGCAGCTTTACTGATCCAAACCGCATCCCAAGAATAATCTTCACCATTTGCATCAGTCATGATACAATCGCCTTGAACATCGGCAGCAGAAACGTAAAACATAAAGTCCTGTTGCCCGTCATTGAAGCCGTTTATGAAAACACCAAAAAGATCTGCCGTTCCAAAATTATCACGCTGAGAGATTTCCTTTAAAATTTTAGAAGGCTCGTCATCGTACATCATTGCACCAATATAAATGGCGTCATTATTATATAGGACTTTTACTTCTGTACGTTTTTCATGCGGAATGGCTTTTCCATTGTCTGGCTCCAGCATGATAAAGTCTGTAGCAACTGGTATATTTTCCCAAGCAGGTTCGTCTAGTTTTCCATCAATAGAAATTGTGTGCGAAGTTACTTGTGCCTGAATTGATTTTTTCTGGCCATAACTCCATACAGAGCATATTAGAAAACAGAAGAATAGGATTTTTTTCATTGGTTTTTTGATGCGAAATAAAATGCAAATGTATTTTTTATAGTAGAAATAGACTCTATTTTGTTCTACTTGTTACAGTTTTTGTTTCAAGATTTCCATTTTTGTTTCATTTTTTTTAAGAAATAGGCCAAAATGTTATGATTTTTTCTGTAAGGCAAAATCTTACAGAAAAAGCATTTTTATGTTAATAATGTTAAAGTTTAAGTAAAAAAGGCTTGAAAATCAGGCTTATATTTTGCAAGGCGTGATTTTTTTATATTTTTGCGATACCCAAATTTTTTGTTTAACCTAAAGAAATTCAATGATTTACAAAATTTATCCGCTATTTGTGTTTTTGCTATTGTCTTTTGGAAAAGATTCAAAAAGCACACCCGACCTTAAAAAAAATGCCACTGTAAAAGCGATTGCTAAAGTCGAAAAACTTACAGTAGATTCTAAAATCGAGAGCGTTTATAATTCATTAAATTCAAACAACTTTAAAATGCCCGAACTTAAAACTTTCTCGGAAGCTTTAAAAGGATTTTATTTGTTGAAAGAAAAAGGAGTGATTAAGAAAAACATCTTAACACTGATTGATTTTAGTTTGTCATCAAACTCCAAACGTTTGTGGGTGATTGATTTAACTAGCAATACTATTTTATTTAATTCTCTTGTAGCTCACGGAAGAAACACTGGTGAAGAATTTGCTTCAGCATTTTCAAATCTTAATTCTTCATTTAAAAGCAGTTTAGGATTTTATGCAACTGGCGAAATCTATCAAGGAAAACATGGTGCTTCACTTCGTTTAGATGGCTTAGAAAATGGCGTAAACGACAATGCTCGTGAAAGAGGTGTTGTAATGCACGGTGCAGACTATGTGTCTGAATCTTTCATCAGAGATCATAAAAGATTAGGCAGAAGTCAAGGCTGTCCTGCAGTTCCAGTTGAATTGACAAATGAAATTATTCAATTAATAAAAGACAAATCGTGTTTATATATCTATCATCCATCTAGAAGCTTTTCGATGGAGGAGAGGTTAATTTCTTAATTGATCATATAAATCCGAATCTAAATCATAAATATCAGCTCTGAAAATGAGCTGATTTTTTTTGCTCCATGCTGTCCAATACCATTGATATAAAGCATATTTTTTGGTAATCTTAAAACTCATTGTTGTTTTGCTTGCAATAATTGTGTCGATTCTGTCTTGAGGCCAGTTTCCGTCAACATCTAATATGTGTTGTGCAAGTTCTAATGGATTTTCAACACGCACACATCCAGAGCTCATAGAACGATTATTACGTCCAAAAACACCACGGTGATTGGTGTCATGCAGATAAACACTGTGATGGTTTGGAAACAAAATTTTCATTAATCCCAACGAATTATTAGAGCCGGGACTTTGTACATATCGGTAATTATTAGGTTTGTTTTCATTCCAAGCCATTGGAGAAACTACCTTTCCAGAAGTGTCATAAATCGTAATATTTTTATTGGCCAGGTAATTTCGGTTCCTTTTCATTGCTGGAACTACATCTTCTTTTAAGATCGTTGGCGGAACAGTCCAAGTCGGATTAAAAACAACTGTTTTTAAGAAAGAAGTAATAATAGGTGTTCTTCTTTTGCTAGTTCCTACTACAACATTCCGAACCAAAGTGGTGTCCTGATTTTCAACAACATTTAAGCTGTAATCGGGAATATTAATAATGAAATAATTTTCAGCCAATTCTGATGGATACCATCTCCAGCGCTCCAAATTGGCAATTATCTGTTTTTTTCTACTTTCTTTAGAATAGTTTAAAGCGCGGATAGTTCCTACTCCGATAACGCCGTCAGAAGCTAATCCATGTCTTTCTTGAAATCTTTTAACAGCTTCAAAAGTTTTTTGATTGTAAATTGTTGTAAGACTGTCTTTTCCTGACATGTCGTTCCAATACAAAAGCCTTTTTTTGATGTTTATTAAAGCAGGATTAGTATCGTTTAAAACGATTTTATCAGCAGCTTCAATCGGTTTTACATTATCATCTGGAAAAGTGTTTATGATTTGAAGTGCTTTTAACAGCTCTTTGTAAATTTGTGTTTTAGGCTGAATGTTTTCAACAACGCTGTCCAATTTGTTTTTATTGAATCCTTTAATTAAAACAGAATTTACATCAAATTCCTTCGCGTCCAAATCCCAATTGGTATATAATTTTTTAGGGTCTAGCTTCCCTTTATAAATATGATTGAGATATTTCTCAAAATTATAAGTCAGTAAAATGTCATAAGCGGCCAAATCTTTATCGCTAAGCGAAGCCACTTTACTTTCAAATTTTTTCAGCTGAGATATTTTGTAATCTTCTGGATCTAAGCCTAGTTCATCAGATTTTTCTAATTGAGATAAAACAAAAGCTCTCTTTTTAAGATTTCCCCATACCGTTTGATTTTCAGATGCAATGTAAAATTGTTTCAACGTTTCGCTTTTAAAAACGTTTATCGTTGCAGTATCTATTTCAACTTTTCTCTCATCAGTAAGTATAATTGCCGGCACCTTTTTTTTGACAATGGGTGCGAGTTCTGGGCGCTCTTTTTTACAACCCACAAGAATACATATTACTACTAAAGAGTAGATTTTTTTCATAATTATAATTTTTTAAACATCAAATAATGTTCGCCAACATCTTTAATATCAAACGCTTCGCCTACTGTTTGGTAGTTCATTTTTTGATAAAAGCCTACAGCGGCTGTTCTTGCATTGAACCAAATTAGATCGACTTGATTTTCATTGCAATAGGTTTCGCAATGTTTTACCAAAGCCTCTCCAAATCCCTTTTTTTGATAGGTGTCTAAAACTGCCATCCCGCGAATTTGCGCTTGATTTTGTGCGGCAAATATAGTGTTGATTTTGTCAAATAACGAAATAATTCCTATTAAATCTTCATCATCAAATAAACCAAAATGATGAGTAGACTTCAAATCATCGCCTTCAAAGACGCAACTTTCTATAGGTTTTCCTTTTCTTAAAACGGGTTGGCGAACAGCATAAGTTTCTTTTGATGTAATTTCTCTAATTGTAATCATGATTTTTTGAAAAAATATTGCATTTATAACTTTTTAATTTTAAATAAGTTATAAAAAAATGTTGATTTTTATTGATTTTTTTTGCCCAAAAGCTTGTTTTGAACTGAACTTTCTTTCTATATTTGCACAACCAATGCGAAAGTAGCTCAGTTGGTAGAGCTCCAGCCTTCCAAGCTGGTTGTCGCGAGTTCGAGCCTCGTCTTTCGCTCTAGAAAACAAACTTTTTAGTTTTGTTTTTGTGAAAATAAAATTTTTGATTTTTATTTGTTTTTAAAATTAAAATTTTTAAATTTGCACCCGGTTAATGCGAAAGTAGCTCAGTTGGTAGAGCTCCAGCCTTCCAAGCTGGTTGTCGCGAGTTCGAGCCTCGTCTTTCGCTCTTCAAAAGCCTCAAACATTGTTTGAGGCTTTTTTGTTTTTAGACTAAACGTAAATTCCAATATTTTTAAAATTCCAAATTCCAATTCTGTATTCATTATGTTGACTTAATTTTGGAATTTGGAATTTTAAAATTGGATTTTACTTTAAATCACTTAAGTCGCTTTCTGATTCTAATTCTTGCGCTTCTTGATTTTGTCTAAACAATCTCGCAGATAAAGAACCTTTCAAAGTAATTTTTTTACCTTTTACTTCAAGCCAGCTTCCTTCTCTTAAGCCTAAAACCGGAATCGAATTGAATGCATGAAATTCTTTAATTCTTGTTTCGCGAGTTTCTCCCATGTGTTTAGATTGCAAATCGGCATCCAAATAATGTGGGTTTAAGTTAAATGGAATTAATCCTAAAGTCTGAAAACTTGGAGGATAAATAATAGGCATATCATTCGTAGTCTGCATTGACAAACCGCAAATATTGCTTCCTGCGCTTGATCCTAAATACGGAGTTCCATTTTTTACAGTTTCAGAAAGTAACTGCATAATATTATTTTTATAAAGTTGGGTAACTAGTAAAAACGTGTTGCCTCCGCCTGTAAAAATTCCTTCCGCATTTTTTACAGCATCTTGTGGATTTTCAAATTCATGAATTCCTTTAACATCAATGTTGATGCTCGCAAAAGCCTCCGCAGCTTTTTGGGTGTACTCGTCATGGGAAATTCCGCCAGGACGCGCATACGGAATGAATAAGATGGTTTTACAGTTTTTAAAATGTGTTTTTAAAGTAGGTAAAATATATTCTAAGTAGTTGCCTCCGTGTAAAGTAGAGGTGCTTGCAATAATAACGCTTTTCATGATTTTTTAAACTCAAATTTTGTTTGTTAAAGATATTAAAAACTCTGTTTTTGTCTTAGTTTTTAATGTTTTAATTAACATATTTTTACGAAGTCATTAGTATTAAATTTGGAAAGACTTGAGATATTTTTACCGTTTTAAGAATATTTCTAATTTATTTTATTTTGTTTCAGAAAATTACTTGTTTTTTAATTGTTATCGCGGGGCAAGTTTGTTGGTCTCAAAGTCAAGATCGTTCTGCTTTCAATGGCAAAGTGGTCTCAAGCACTTTGGATTTGGATGGTATTTATGTGATTAATGCGCAAACAGAAGAAACAGTAACAACAAATGCGTCTGGTTCTTTTTCAATCTTGGCAAAACCAACTGATGTTCTGGTTTTTTCGTCAATAAGCTTTAAAGAAAAAAGAGTGATGCTGAAACAAGAAGATTTTTCAAATCTTAATTTTGCTGTTAATCTTACTATGATTATGTATCAATTGCAAGAGGTTGTGGTAAAACGGTATGATAATATTAATGCCGAAAGTTTGGGTATAACTCCCATGGGGCAAAAGAAATATACTGCAGCAGAACGTAAATTGCAGACGGCGACTGCGTTAAATGCTACAGCAAATGCAGGGTCAATGGCTGGAGGTTCTATTTCTGCGGATCCGTTGCTGAATTTCTTTTCAGGAAGAACGGCTATGCTTAAGAAAGAAGTTGCGGTTGAGAAAAAGGAATTTTTTATGAGACTTCTGGAAAATATGTTTAGTCTGGATCATTTTGTTGACCGATTAAAAATTCCGGCAGATTATGTAAAGGGGTTTGAATATTATGCGATAGAAAATGATAAGTTTACGGTGATATTGAATTCGAAAAATAAAACTTCTACAGAATTTCTTTTAGGAGAATTGGCTGTAAAATATAAAGAAATGATTGCTGGTGAGGGTAAATAAGATTATATCGATTATTGTTTTTCTTTTTTTTGTTCAGATTGGTTTTGGGCAAAAAACAGATTTGAAGTTATTGGTGGGAAGAGTACAAGAGCAATCGACTTCGCTTGAAGGGGTTAATATTATAAATAATGCCACACAGGCCGCTACGGTTTCGGATTCTGATGGTAATTTTTCGATTGGAGTGCATGAAGGAGACGTTTTGGTTTTTTCTGCTGTAAACTTAGAGCCTGTTAAACGAAGAATATCGGCAGAAGATTTGACTGTCAGTTCTTTAGTTGTAAAAATGACGGCTAAGGAAGTGGAGTTAAAAGAAGTAATTGTCAATGAAAACGCGAATATAACGGCTGAGAATTTAGGAATTATTCCGTACGGACAAAAAAAATATACGCCTGCAGAACGAAAACTTTATACGGCAAATTCGACTTCTGTAGATAAGTTGTTAAATGCGATTTCGGGACGAACTTCGATGCTGAAAAAAGAGGTGAATGTAGAGAAAAAAGAAGCGCTTTTTAGAAAATTGGAATACCTTTTTGAGGAGAATTATTATACAGATAGATTGAAAATTCCAGTAGATGATATTAAAGGATTTCAATTATTTTGTGTGGATGATGCTGATTTTGCTGTATCTTTGAATATCAAAAACAAAACAATGAGTATGTTTTTAATCACAGATCTAGCAAGAAAATATCTAACAATTCTCGAAAATGAAAAATAAATTAGGAGTACTCGTTGTATGCTTATTTTGTCAAATTGCATTAGGGCAAAACGGTTTCAGGAAACCATTACACGGTCAGGTTATAAATGATTTTTTAGCCATAGAAAGTGGTTATGTAATGAATATTAATGCCAATGTTAGGACATTTATTGGTTCTGGCGGTTTGTTTGATATTGTTGCACAGCCAAAAGATACTTTATTATTCTCAGGCCTTACATTTCAGTCAAAAAAAATAGTTTTAACCGAAAAAGATTGTGCTGAGATCCTTTTAAAAGTAAAATTAGATTTAGTTAATAATCAGCTTAAAGAAGTTGTTGTTCATAAAGAATTAAAAGTAAAAGCGTTACAAGGCGGTTCGCAGAAATATGTAGATATGCAGTTTGAAGACGATCAGCAGTCTACTGCAAAAAACAATGCAATGCTTTCTGATCAGACTATAAAGTATGGAACTGACTTTGTGCGAATCTTTAAAGATGTCAAAAAACTTTTGAGTAAAAAAGACGAAGTAAGAGAGGAAGAAGTTACCGATATTGCTTTTGTAGAATACGCTAAAGATAATTTTACAAAAGATTTTTATTCTAAAACGCTTAATTTGAAAGATGATGAAGTAGAGCTTTTTTTAATGTATTGCTCAAACGATCCGCATTCTAAAGACTTGGTAAATCCAGATCAGAAGTTTCAGTTAATGGATTTTATGATTAATAAGAATAAAGAATTTAAGAAAGCTGAGGCTACTCAAAAATGAAAAAAAAGTTAGTTTTCCCTTTGCTGGGAGTTTTGTTTGTATTGTCTTCGGCATTTGCTTTTCATAAATTTTATGTTGGTGTTTTTCAGGTAAATTATGCGGCAGAAAAGAAAATGCTGCAAATTACTTCCCGCATTTTTATTGATGATTTAAATAATGCAATGGAGAAAAAGTATCACAAAAAAACATTTGTTGGTACAAGCAAAGAAACTCCGGCAGATGTTGAATTATTAAAAAAATATTTATCAGAACACTTTCTGATTAAAGTAAATGGGCAATCAAAAACAATAACTTTTTTGTCTAAAGAAGTTGAAGCCGATGATGTTTTGGTGTGTTATTCCAGGATAAAAGACATTGATAAATTCAAAACACTTGAAATTTCGAATACTATTTTGGTAGATTGGAATTCAGAGCAGCAAAACATTACACATATTTCAGCATTTGATACAAAAAGAAGTGTGCTTTTTACAGAATCTTCAAGGAAAGAATTGTTAAAATATTAAGGTATTACTAAAATTAATGTTTTAATTACTATTTTCACAGCCTAAAGAAATTACCATTAAAATTTTATGAAAAAACTTTCATTATTATTACTTTTTCCTGCAATGTTAGTAGCGCAGGATAAAGCAACAACCACACCAGCCAAACAACAGGGAAAGTACGATACGAACAAGTTTAGCCAAATGTACGATTTGCTGGCAACGCCAAATATGTTTCGTACGGCTTCTGGGGCTCCAGGACCTGCTTATTACCAACAGCAAGCAGATTACAAAATTGATGTTGAATTGGATGATAAAAATTCAAAATTAAGCGGATCTGAAACTATTACCTACACTAATAATTCACCAGATAGTCTGGAATATTTATGGGTGCAGTTAGATCAAAATCAAGCAAAAGCAAATACGCAAACCTCATTGGCAGAAAGTGACAAAATAAGTCAAGTTCTTCCATTGGATGGTTTTTCTTCTAAATATTTGAAAAAAGATTTAGAGCGCGGTTTTAATATTGAACAAGTTAAAGATGCTAAAGGAAGTGCATTGTCTTATACGATCAACGAAACCATGATGCGTATTAATTTGACTTCACCATTAAAACCAGGAGAAAAGATTTCTTTCTCAATAAAATGGTGGTACAACATCAATAACTACAGAAAAGAAGGCGGTCGTTCAGGATACGAATTATTCGAGAAAGACGGAAATAAATTATATGTAATCGCACAATTCTATCCAAGAATGGCAGTTTACAACGATGTTGAAGGGTGGCAGAACATGCAGTTCTGGGGAAGCGGAGAGTTTGCTCTTCCTTTCGGAAACTTTGATGTAAATATTACAGTTCCTGCAGATCACGTGATCGATGCAACTGGTGAATTAATGAATAGAAGCGAAGTCTTTACTGCTGAACAAGTTAAACGATACGAGCAAGCTCAAAAATCATTTGACAAACCTGTTGTTATTGTAACGCAGGCAGAAGCAGAAGCAGCTGAAAAAGGTTTTTCTGAAAAGAAAAAAACTTGGAAATTCAGTGCAAAAAATGTTCGTGATTTCGGAATTGCTTCTTCAAGAAAATTCATTTACGATGCAATGGCTGTGAAAATTGGAAACAGAACTGTTATGGCAGAATCTGTTTATCCAAAAGAAGCAAACCCATTGTGGGGAGAAACTTCTACAATGGTTGTAGCACATACTTTAAAAAGCTATTCTTCTCATACTTTTGATTATCCTTATCCAAAAGCAGTTTCTGTTTCGGCAGAAGATCAAGGAATGGAATATCCAATGATTTGCTGGAATTATGGTCGTCCAGATGAAAATGGAGTGACAAGTAGAGAAGTTAAAAACGGAATGATTGGTGTTATTATTCATGAAGTTGGACACACTTTCTTCCCAATGATTGTAAACTCAGATGAGCGCCAATGGACTTGGATGGATGAAGGTTTGAATTCATTTTTAGAATATCTGGCAGAGCAGGAATTAGATCCAAATTTCCCTTCAAGAAGAGGACCAGCAAAAAATATTGTTCCTTACATGAGCGGTGACCAAAAGTTCTTAGAGCCAATTATGTCAAACTCTGAGACGATTCACCAATTTGGAAATAACGCTTACGGAAAACCAGCTACAGGTCTTAATATTTTGAGAGAAGTAGTTATGGGAAGAGAATTATTTGATCACGCATTCAGAACGTATGCAAACAGATGGAAGTTTAAGCACCCAACACCAGAAGATTTCTTTAGAACAATGGAAGATGCTTCGGCAGTAGATTTGGATTGGTTCTGGAGAGGATGGTTTTACTCAACAGATTTCGTAGATATCGGAATTAAAGACGTAAAACAATATTACGTTTCAGATACTCCAACTACAGACATTAAAGATGTAAAAGTTAGAAAAGGACGTTTTGGTTTTGAAAAAGGACCTTTTGTTTACTTAGTTTCTGGAGATAATGCAGAAGTAAACGATTCTAAGAAAAAAGCTTTAAAAGTGCAAGATTTCAAGTCTTTGGCAGATTACGTAGATCAGACTTTTACGGCTGAAGAAAAAGCTTCTATTAAATCTCCTAAATACTTCTACGAAGTAGAATTTAATAAGCCAGGCGGAATGATTATGCCTATCTTAGTTGAGATTACTTATGAAGATGGTTCTAAAGATAATTACAAATATCCAGCACAAATCTGGAGAAAAAGTAACGAGACAGCTAAAAAAGTATATGCTACTACAAAAGCAATTAAGAGCATTCAAATTGATCCACAATTGCTAACAGCAGATATTGATGTGACCAATAACTCTTGGCCAAAAGTAGAAACTAAGTCAAAATTTGACTAAATAAAATAGAAATTAATAAAATGCTCATCAGGTTTATAAAAGCTTGATGAGCTTTTTTATTTTAACTAAATGTATTTTCAAGGACTTTTTAAGTTAATTTTAAAACTCTAAGCTGCAAAATTTAATATCTTTGCGACAACAAAAATAAAAGTTATGTTTGGTATAGGAGGAGGAGAATTAGTTTTCATACTGTTTATAGTGCTAATGCTTTTTGGTTCTGATAAAGTGCCTGAAATTGCGCGTACAATGGGGAAGGCTATGGCTCAGTTAAAAAATGCAACTAATGATATTAAAAGTGAAATTCAAAAAGGAGCAGAGGCTAATGGTCTTGATGCGAAATCTTTGAATGATATTACTGGAAATATCAACGCAGAAATTGATAATGCAAAATCTAATTTGCTTGGAGATACTGGAAACCTTTTAGGAGACACTACAGCTGAAATCGAAAAAGTAAAAGAAGATATTGATACTCTTTCTGGACCTATTAAACGCCAAATGTAATGCTTGAAAAAATACAGGAATTAGATAAAGATCTTTTAATCTATCTTAACGGATTAGGTTCTGAAACATACGACAAATTATGGCTTATTATTACCAATCAATTGTATTGGACGCCATTTTTTCTATTACTATTCTATCTTATTTATAAAAAAATAGGAGGAAAACAAACCCTGTATTTGTTGCTTTTTATAGCTGTTCTAATTGCTTTTACAGATCAGACCTGCAATTTATTCAAACACACTTTTCAACGTTTGAGACCATGCAATGATCCAGAAGTAAATACAATTATTAGAGTTGTTCAGGTTAGAAAATCATATAGCTTTTTCTCTGGACATGCTGCCAATACTATGGCGGTTGCAACTTTCTTATTTTTGATTTTAAAACGCTATTTCAAATATTTCGGATTCATATTTTTTTGGCCTTTAGTTTTTGCTTACAGCCGAATTTATTTAGGATTGCATTTTCCAGGTGATATCCTTACCGGATATTTCTTTGGTGCACTTTTCGGATTTTTACTTTATTTAGTTTATAGAAAATTAAAACCACAGTATTTTCCAGGATAGTTCTTTTTAAAGGTGCTAAGGTTCTGAGATACTAAGATTTTAAGGTTTTAAAGATATATATTAAATTGCCTCCAGCTTTAGCTGGAGGTTTTTTTATATGCAAATAAAAGGCTTTAGCCAAATATTATGAAGTATTTGGCTAAAGCCTTAGGTAGTTAAATTATATATCTCCAGCGAAAGCAGGAGACAAGTGAGTAGTGTAAAACTTAGAATCTCAGAATCTTAGCAACTTAGAATCTTAGTGTCTCAGAACCTTAGTTAATGATTGTTTTTTCGCTCCATTCCAAACCATTTGGAAGTTGCTGTTTGCTAAATTCAATATGAATGACTCTTCTGCGTTCGTTGTTTGTGGTTTTGTTTGATGCGTGAAATAATAAAGGTTTCATAATCATAATCCCCCCTTTTTCGACTTCACAAATTGTTTCTTTTTCAGTTTTAAAATCTAGATTCTCAATTCTCAAAATTCCTTTTGAATGAGAGTTATTAATCACTTTTAAAGCACCATTCTCTTTAGTGGTTTTGTCAATATGAATTCTGATTGTAAAATTATTTTCTAATATTTCTGTAGGTGGCTGAACCGCAAATTGATTTTGTTTTACAGTCCAGTTTTCAAAATTTTCCACTTCAATTTTTTGGTCAACAGAAATCGTTAAATCCTGATGATAAGCCACAAACCAATTCGATTTTTCCGGTTTATCAAAGTATATAGATTTTGTTATAAAAAAGCCTTCGCCAAAAGTAGATTCGATAATATCCTGCAGTTTTTCATTAAAAATGAAGGGAAGCGTTTCAGGTATTTCTTTATGAAATTGTCTAATCGCAAATAAATCTTGAGACTTTCTAAAAGTCGTATTTTCTTGATTATCTGCAGTTTTGTTTTCAATCAGTGAAATTAGATTCTGAATTTCATTTTCTGTAAAAACATTATTTATGATTGAAAAACCTTCAGCGCTTATTTCTGTGTTATAATTCATCTTTAATAGTTGTTGAATTGCCTCCAGCCTTAGCTAGGGGAAGTTTTCATATTAAATTATGTTCCTCCAGTTCTAGAGGAAACTCAATACTATATTCATTCAGTATAAAAACTGAGAGGCTCAGGATCTTAGAGCCTTAGCATCTTTAAAAAAAACTTAGAATCTCAGCATCTCAGAACCTTAGCATCTTAAAAATCACAATACTCTCGAAACCGTCAACCCATCACGAATTGGCAATAAAACCGTTTCTACTCTCGGATCGTCTTTTAAAAGCTGATTGTATTCTAAAAGTACTTTTGTGCTTACATCATTTGGGTGGACTGGCTCTAGGATTTTTCCGCTCCACAAAACATTATCAGATAAAATGATACCACCCTTATTCATTTTTGGAACAATCATTTCCCAGTAGTTCAAGTAGTTTTCTTTATCAGCATCAATAAAAACCAAATCAAATTTTAAGTCTAAATCTGGAATAATGTTTACTGCCTCTCCTAAATGCTGAAAAATCTGTTCTCCCCAAGGAGACATGTCAAAATATTTTCGCTGAAAATCGATTAATTCTTCTTTGATATCAATAGTGTGTAATTGACCATTTTCCTGCATTCCTTCGCATAAGCACAAAGCAGCATAGCCTGTATAAGTTCCGATTTCCAAAATATTAACCGGACGAATCAATTTTGACAACATGCTTAAAACACGTCCTTGAAAATGACCGCTGAGCATTCTAGGCAAAAGTATTTTCTGATACGTTTCTTTATTAAGTTTAGCTAACAATTCTGGTTCATTTTCAGAATGCTGTTCGATATAATCTTCTAATTCTTGTGATATAAAATGCATGGTGTAGTATCTTGTAATTTGAAGGCAAAAATACAAAAATATCTGCTTGCGATTGGGCATAAAAAAACCATTCGTTTTGCGAATGGTTTATTTTAAGGTTTAAAAAGGTTTTATTTTTTCAAAGCTTCGTTTACGTCTTTGGCTGTTTTTACAGTTCCGTCTTTGGCTGCTTTAGCCGCATTTTCAACTTTTTCAGCTCCTTTTTTAGTAGCATCTTTTACATCAGTTGCGGTTTTTTTAGCTGCATTTTCAACATCGTTTGCCGCTTTTTTAGTAGCGTCTTTTACATCTTGAGCAGCAGTTTCTGTAGCATCTTTTGCTTTAGCAGCAGCGCCTTCGGCTTTGCTTACCGCACTGTCTTTTACTTCTTCGATATCTGTTGTAAGAGAATCAACTTTGTTGCCTAGCGTTAATTCATCTTCGGCAGGTTTGTTTTCTTTTTTTTCACATGACTGAACAGCAAATGCTAATAAGGCAATAACAGCTAAACTTAAAATTTGTTTTTTCATAATTACATTTTTTTAGGTTGATAAAACTTAAAGGTTAAATGGCTGAAAATAAAATTACAAATTTTAAAATGATTGAGCTCTTTGTAAGATTATTTTTCTTTTGAGAGCAAAACAATTCTTGTGCCAAATTTTGGCTTTTTTTAGCTTGGTGTTCAATTTTTTTTCTACAATAAAATTTAGTTTTTATATAAACTGAAATTAATAACAATGTCGTCTTTCACTTTAATCAAGCCGGCCATTTTTACTGGTGGTTCCAACTCAATATCAGAGAACTTTAAACTAAGCGTTCCTTGAATTTTATCATCAGTATTATATAGTATAAAATCTTTGTATTTGAGTGTTTTGTCGGTTATGAAGAAGTTGAGTCTGCATTTGTAATTCTTTCCCATTGGCTTTATGTCGCTTATAGAAACTGTGCTGTTTGGGAATTGTTTGACTTTTACCGTTCCTTGCAAATCTTTGGTCATTACCTTATTCCCACAATCAAAGTTTGACATTTTGATGTCGGTATTAAAGGTGTTTTTTTTAACTGAGTTTACATAAACAGTATCCTTTATAGCGAAGGTATTGGAGCAATTATATTTACCGACTGTAGATAGTCCTGTGATTTCTATTTTAATTTTATTAATTGCCACAGCGCTATCTTCTGCGAAAAAAGTGGGTTTAGCACTTCCTAGTAAAAAGAACATTGCTAAACCCATTATTAATATTTGAAATCTCGTTTTCATTTTTTTTATATTAGAACGCAATGGTTGCTTCGAATACTATACCTTCAAACTTACCGCCATAAAAGTTGTTTACATTTCCAGTAGCAGGATCTCCTACAAATTGTGAATAATCTTTATATTTTTGATTCACATAGTTTAATTTAGCCAAAATGTTTTTCGTCATAAACCAACCAGCACTTGCTTCAAATTTATCTACAGTAACCTTTTTAGCGTCAGCATTAGATAATTTTCCAGAGACTGTATTGTATTTTCCTCCGATATAGAATTGTTCAGTTCCTCCAAATCTGTAAATAAGCTCTGAAGCATATTGATTAGCAGTACGTTTGTCGTCAGTACCCGCTTTATCTCCTCCTGAAGCTAATTCGATTGTTCCGAAGAATTCAAGTCCTTTATATTTCACAAAAGGGTTAATCATGTATGTAGT
Organism: Flavobacterium tyrosinilyticum; assembly: GCF_023656565.1. Lineage (GTDB taxonomy): Bacteria > Bacteroidota > Bacteroidia > Flavobacteriales > Flavobacteriaceae > Flavobacterium > Flavobacterium tyrosinilyticum. The sequence continues at coordinate 274,237 of NZ_JAMOKG010000001.1, read as the reverse complement.
AGCCCAGTTTTTGAAATTAGGGTTGAACGTTGCTTCTGGAGTAGATGTTTTACTGAAACTAGTAGGAACATCTGTAGTAGTTGTAGAAGTAACGTTACCATCAGCGTCGGTCTTAGTAATCGTATTTTTATAAGAGTTGTTATTTAATATACCCCAATAACCAAATCCTGATCTATTGGCAGAATATATGTTTGCGTTTCCAAGATTTGCATTATGGTAAAGAGAACCAGTTAATCTTATTCTTAAGTCTTCTTTAAGCTGTTTGTCATAACCTAATTTAGCTAAGATTGAAGGACTGTGTGTTGTATTGGTGTTTGGACCATTAGTATAAAAAACTTCTTCATTACTTTGATTTAAATTACCATTTGTAATACCTAACATGCTTACCAACCCGCTTCGGTTGTAGTAAACCTCCATACCCATTTCTGTAGTGAAAGAATACATGATGTTGTTTCCAACAAATGCATTTCTAATGGTATTACCATTATCAGACCCTCTAAAGTGAGCATCACCAAAATTGTTCTCCATTTGTCCAATTTTAATGGTAGCATATTTCATTACATCAGCCAAGAAGTCTTTTTTGATGAAGTCTAACTTGTCAATTTGTAAGTATCCACCTTTTACGTAAGAATCATTGTGGTGTCTTGAAGCTAAATAAACATCTAAATTTACTCGTACTCCGTCAAACAATTGTGCACCAATATACATATCAGCTGCTGGAAGAGTAAAATTGTTTTCAGTATTCATTAAACGATATCCAGTAATTGTTCTAGTAGTAGTCCCAGTTGCTGTAGTGGTCGTAGTCGTAGAACTAGCAGGCTGGTTGTTGAATGAATTTGTTGCTTGGAAATCCATGTTGAAAGCACCGCCAAGGTCAATGCTAAGGCCTTTAAATTCTCTATTGTCTTTTTGTACGTCAAAAACGTTAATACCGTCTTTCCCTCTAGATATTTGGTTTTGCATATTCCCAAAGCTTACTTGTGCATTTACAGCGAACGTACTTATTACTGTAATAAATAGGATATAAATCTTCTTCATGGCGGTTATAAATTAAAGTTTAAATTAAATTTTATAGTCAGGTCTTGTCCTGTTTTGATTGTTCCAAGCATTGCTGTTGGCGATTTCATTCCGAAGTCTGTAAAAGTGATTTTGTTGCTTCCCTGAAGATTTAATCCATTTGCAGTAACAGTTGTTTTTACAGAAGTTTTGTAAACTTTGCTAACTCCAGCAATGGTGTAAGTACCAGTGAGTTCCCAAGTAGTTTCGTTTACTTTTTCAGCAGACTTTAAAACATATTTTATTTGCTTGTTTTTATCTGTTTTTAGCGTTTCGTATGCCACTTTATCCATACTTTTTTTCTCACTTTTTACGCTTTCTGCCAATAGAGTAACGGTTAGAGCGTCTATGTCAGTTAGCTTTCCGCTAGCAATGTTTAGAGTTGCTGTTCCAGTTCCAGACGCCGATTTCATCTCCCAGTCGTGAAGTGTAGATGTACCAGCTACAGAAAAAGTTGATTTACTATCTAAGGCATATGATTTTTGTGCTGTCGCAAATGAGGTGATTCCGAAAATTGCAATAACAAGGGCGAATAATTTCATTTTATGGGTTTTCATTTTAATTATGGATTTTGATTAAAAAAAATAGATAAACTCGGCCAATTCTATCTCTAAGTGTTTATTGTTTGTTTTTAACTTGTATCAAAGATCTACTTAAAAACCAGCTTGGTACATGATAAAAATCATTGTTAAAATTTTATTAAATTGGTATTTAATAACTACAACGTTTTCATTTTCTGCATAATCGATTACTAAAGCAAAAAAGAGTATTGATTTTTATTAAATTGTCATTTTTTAACATTTTGCTAAAAAATCAAAATCTTAAAAAGAGAGACATTTTTAACATTAAGTCGATTTGATTTAGCTTAAAATAATATTGAAGATTACAGTTAAATCTTTTCCTGCTTTAACAACTCCAAGAGCTGCTTTAGGAGGTGTCATTTCAAAATCTCCAAAAGTAATTTGGTTAGAACCCTGCAGAATAATATTTCCTTTACTAGTGGTTACTTTTACTTGGGTTTTGTATTCTTTGCTTACTCCTGCAATCGTGTAAACTCCTGTTAAGTTCCAAGTGTTATCATCTATCTTTTCAGCAGATTTTAAAACGTATTCAATATTCTTGTGTGTTTCGGTATCCAAAGCTTCGTAAGCTACTTTGTCCATACTCGCTTTATAGCTTTTTAAGCTTTCGGCCAATATTGAAATTCTTAAACTATTTATTGTAGCAAGTTTAGAATCCTTAACTATTAAGTTAGCCATTCCAGTTCCTTCTGTAGATTTCATTACCCAGTCGTGTACTGTAGAGGTTCCTGCTACTTCAAAAGTTGAGTTTGCAGCTACACTATAATTTTTTTGAGCATTTGCCTGTAATGCTATTGTTGTAAAAATTACGGTCAGTAAAAATGATTGAATTGTTTTCATGTTGATAAAGTATAGGTTAATCATTTAAATGAGGACGTTTTAAAATTCAGTTAGTGGATGCAGAATTAAAAACTATCCTTATTTCTTAGACCAAAATTATCGCGCGCGCGAAGAAAACGAAATGATAAAAATCATGGCTAAAGTTTTATTAAATTGTTATAGTAAAGGAGGGAATGGCCTATTAACACTAAGATTTTATCTTTAAAGGAAATAAAACAAGATATAAGTAATTGCTTATTAGTTTATTGTGTTGTTTTGATCGAAAACATCTCGTACTGTTTTTTCAGCCCATTTTTTTGGAAAGAAATCAATAAAAAAAGCGGGAAAGTGCTTTAAGTTTTAGAAAATACTGGAAATAAACTAACTTTGCAGCATGCAAATGGAGAAAAAAGACATACGAGCCTTATCAAAAGAACAGCTTCGCGATTTTTTTGTTGAAAATGGAGATAAAGCTTTCCGCGGAAATCAGGTTTACGAATGGTTATGGAGCAAAGGAGCCCACAGTTTTGAAGACATGACAAATGTAGCCAAAGCTACAAGGTCTATGCTTGAAAATAGCTTTGTTATCAATCATATTAAGGTTGATACAATGCAAAGAAGTAGTGACGGAACAGTAAAAAATGCTGTTAGGCTTCATGACGGACTTGTAGTAGAGTCTGTTTTAATTCCTACAGAAACGAGAACTACTGCTTGTGTTTCTAGTCAAGTGGGTTGTAGTTTAGATTGTAATTTCTGTGCAACAGCACGATTAAAAAGAATGCGAAATCTAGAACCTGGAGAAATTTACGATCAAGTTCTAGCTATTGATAGAGAGAGCCGTTTGTATTACAATCATCCGCTTTCTAATATTGTTTTCATGGGAATGGGAGAACCTTTAATGAATTATAATAATGTCATTAAAGCAATAGACATGATTACTTCAGAAGAAGGTTTAGGAATGTCTCCAAAACGAATTATGGTTTCGACTTCAGGAATTCCGAAGATGATAAAAAAAATGGCCGATGATGATGTAAAGTTTAAGCTGGCAGTTTCTCTGCACTCCGCTATAGATGAAACTCGTGCTCGCATTATGCCTTTCAGTAAAAACTTCCCTTTAAAAGATTTACGAGAAGCTTTAGAATATTGGTATAGAAAAACCAAAAGCAAAATTTCGTACGAATATGTAGTTTGGAAAGGAATTAACGATGATAAAGCTTCGGTTGATGCGTTGGTTAAATTCTGTAAATATGTGCCTTGTAAAGTCAATTTGATCGAATACAATCCGATTGATGATGGCGAATTCCAGCAAGCTTCAGAAGAATCGATTATGGCTTACATAAAAGCGTTAGAAAATATTGGAGTAGTGGTAAAAGTGAGAAGAAGCCGAGGTAAAGATATCGATGCAGCCTGCGGACAATTAGCAAACAAAGAAGCATAAAAAATACTCCGTAGGAGTATATGGTCGGTACAAAAAAAATATTGACAATGATGAATATGTCCCATCGGGACATTTGATTGGTCAATTAAAAAGCATTAAAAACAAGAATTATTTTTCGTTTTTAATGCTTTTTTCTTGGACAAAAAGGATGCTTATTTTTTCAAATCTACTTCTTCAGTAACGCCGTCTTTTGTTACTTTTACAAGCGTATCGCATTCTCCGCTACCATAATCAATAGTTGCTGTAGCGCCATTTTTAGTTATAGAAGCGATTCCTTTTACAGCAATCGATTTTCTGCAAGACGCATTAAACTCTAGAGGAGTTGTAATTTCTGCCGAAAAAGTATCTCCGTTCGGGAAAGTTGTAGAACCGCTTCCGGTAACCACAAACACATTATCATCCCAATCAAACCATGTATCATAGCCAGAAGTCATTTCTTTTGTTAGCGTTCCTTTTCTAGTATACACTTTTCCATCATCAAACGTAATGGTTAAATCTATAGAAGCTGTAGAAACAGGATGTGCTGTCACCAATAAATTGGTCTCTTTAATAGTTCTCACAATACTTTTGCTTCCTTGAATTTTTTTACCATTATGATAAAATCCATCAAAAGTGTAGCTAATGGTTTGGGTAGAAGAAGTAAAATCGTTTGAAAAAGAAACAACCATTTTACCTTTTACTGTATTTCCGTTATTAAGAGTGCAGCCTTCCACGCCAAAATCTACTGTTTTTGTCCAAGTGCTATTGGTTAAAACTGTAGTGATTGTAGCACAGCTAGGAAGATATTTTTTTATAGGTCCGTTTGGTTTTGCATTTATATTCAATTGAGAGCTAAACTGATCTTCAGCAATATCCGTAACATCCTCAACAGAAGCATCGATTTTAGCATTGGTTACAATCTCCTCGTTGGTAATCGCAGCTCCCGATCCGTCATTTGTTTTTTCATCAGAATTACAGCTGATGAAAAAAGACATAGTAATAAAAGTACTAATTAATAAAAGTTTTGTTTTCATAAAAAAAATGGTTTTAGGTTCTTTTTTTAACTTAATGAATTCAAATCAGTATTAGTTAGAGCTATTTTTGGCGTTTTTTTTCAGGTTAAAACATAAAATATTTAAATCCTAACCTAAAATAAACAACGTATTTTTATTTAAAATAGTATATTTGGAATCTAAATGAATATTACGTCTCAAATAAAGCAGCCTATTTTTACCGAGATGGAACTTTTCGAGAAAAAGTTCCATGAATCGATGACTTCAAAGGTTGCGTTGCTAAATCGAATCACTTATTATATCGTAAACCGCAAGGGAAAACAAATGCGTCCGATGTTTGTTTTTCTTACTGCAAAAATGGTTTCTGGAGGTACTGTAAACGAAAGAACCTATCGCGGAGCTTCGGTAATAGAACTTATTCACACGGCAACTTTGGTACACGATGATGTGGTAGATGATAGTAATCGCCGTCGCGGATTTTTCTCAATCAATGCGCTTTGGAAAAATAAAATTGCCGTTTTGGTTGGAGATTATTTATTGTCTAAAGGTTTATTGCTTTCTATAGATAATGGCGATTTCGATTTATTGAGAATTATTTCTGTAGCCGTTCGCGAAATGAGCGAAGGAGAATTACTTCAAATAGAAAAGGCAAGAAGACTTGATATCACGGAAGATGTTTACTACGAAATCATCAGAAAAAAAACCGCAACGCTTATTGCTGCTTGTTGTGCGCTTGGCGCGAAAGCCGTAATCGAAGATGATGCTCAGGTAGAAAACATGCGCAAATTCGGTGAATTGATCGGAATGGCATTTCAAATCAAAGACGATTTATTTGATTACAGCGAAGAAGCCATCGGAAAACCAACCGGAATAGATATTAAAGAGCAAAAAATGACTTTGCCTTTAATTCACGTTTTAAATACTTGTACTCCACAAGAAAAAAAGTGGCTGATAAACTCCATCAAAAACCACAACAAAGACAAAAAACGCGTAAAAGAAGTTATTGCCTTTGTAAAAAATAATAATGGTTTGGCTTACGCCGAAAATAAAATGGTCGAATTTCAGCAAGAAGCACTTGCATTACTTCAAAACTTCGAAGATTCAGAATACAAAGACGCTTTGACTTTGATGGTCAACTACGTTATTGAGAGAAAGAAATAATCTTTTTAAATTAGATAATCAGAAAATTTGTCAATTAGATAATTGATTTACTTTGTTGTAAATCAGTTATGTATTGTTATATGTTGGAATTTAAAAATTTGATTTTTTTTTAACTCCATGCAACCATTTCAAATCGACAATCGTCTATGCTAATAGAAGTCTGTTTCTAAAACCAAAACCGAAAAGCTTATTAATGAAAATTATCCAGTTACATCAAGAAGAAACCAAAATCATAAAGCTGGCTGCCGAGAACAATCGTCAGGCACAGCAGCAGATTTATAGCAAGTTTTCTTCTAAAATGTTAAGTGTGTGTCGTCAATATATAAAAGACATTCAATTGGCAGAAGATGTAATGATAACGGCTTTCATGAAAGTTTTTACCAATTTAAGCAAGTTTGAACACAAAGGAAGTTTTGAAGGCTGGATCCGCCGAATTATGGTTAACGAATGCATTTCGTATTTAAGAGTTCAGAAAAAGGTAAAATTTGCCGAAGATGAATTTTTTGTAGAAGAAAGCTTTAATGAAATAGATAGCCAATTTACCGTAGAACAGATTCAGTATTTAATTGATGCTTTGCCCAACGGCTATAAAATGGTTTTCAATTTATATGCAATTGAAGGTTACAAACACAATGAAATTGCCAAGATGTTAGGAATTAATGAAGGAACATCGAAATCGCAATTATCGCACGCTAGAAAAATGCTGCAAACACAAATTACTATTTTAAAAAAACAAGATAATGGAACCGAATAATTTTGAAAAGGATTTCCGTGAAAAACTAAATCAACGCGAAATTGAACCAAGCAACAAAGCCTGGGATCGATTGGATGCGATGTTGAGTGTGGCAGAAGAGAAAAAACCAGAAAAAAAATCAAAAAGAAAATGGTTGTATATCGCAGCAAGTTTCATCGGGTTTTTATTGGTTGGAATGCTGTTTTTCAATCAAAATAAAAATGCAGCTAAAACGCCAGAAACGGTAATTGTTGAAAAAGAAAAAGAAACTGAAACCGAGAAAGAATCACTAACAGAACCTATTTTAAATACTGCTGATTCAGTGAAAACGGAAACTGCAATTGCCGAAAAAACTTCGGAAGAAACAGTAAACAAAAACAAAAAAAACAATCCCAAAGTTTCGGGACAAATTTCAAATAAAATCACTCAAAATAAATCAAATCAAATAGCGGAGTCTTCAATCATCAAAAACAATCAAGAAAAACAATTAACAAACAATCAAACCGTAATTCCAGAGAATCCTAAAAAAGAAAATGTTGATCAATTATTGCAAACAGCAGAAAATAAAGTTCTGGCAGAAAGTGGCGTTAAAAAAGCAAAAGTAAAAATCAATGCCAACGATTTATTGAATCAAGTCGACGGCGAATTAGAGCTTTCATTTAGAGAAAAAGTAATTACTAAAGTAAACAAAAACCTTCAGGAAGTAAAAGTCGCTTTGTCTAATAGAAATCAACAAGAGTGAGAATTAAGAGCATAGAATAAAGAAGATAGATTGTATTCCAGAAGGAACGATCCGTATTGTAGCGCAGGGTTTTAATCCGCTGGAGATGGAATAAAAGAATCAACATTTACAATTTATATTAACAATTAATCATCATCAATCAATCATTTAAAAACCAATCAATCATGAGAAATTTTACCATTTACCTTATACTTTTCTTCTTTTTAGTAGTAAGTAAAGTAGTAGGGCAGGAAACCTTTGAAGCAAAAGCAAAAGCAATTGCCAATAAAATCGAGAAAATTACAAAAGAAGAAAAAGAAGCTTTAAAAGAAGAAGTTGAAGCAGTAAATGTTCAGTTATCTGAAGGAAAAATTACTCAGGAACAGGCTGAAAAACGTAAAAAAGAATTGGCAGAGGTAAGAGCTGTAATTATGGAGGAAAAAATTACTATGGCTCAAAATGAACTAAACGATTTAGTTCAGAAAAAAGTAGATGGGAAAATAAAAGAAGATTCTGCAAAAATCTACATGATTCGCTGGAAGTCATATAGCCATCATAAAGATTCTATTCGTAGCGAAAAAAGAACTACGTCTCAATTTGTATTTGCGATGGGTTTAAATAATATGCTGGCAGATGGAAAGCTTCAGGATTCAAATTATAAATTTATGGGATCGCATTTTTACGAATGGGGTTTAACCTATAATTCAAGATTAATGAAAAATGACAATCTGCTTCATGCAAAATATGGACTTTCGTTAATGTATAATAATATACGTCCAACAAGTAACAGAAGTTTTGTCGTAGATGGAGAACAGACCAATCTAGTAGAAAACCAAGTGCATTTGACCGAATCTCGTTTCAGAAATGTGTATTTGGTAGCGCCAGTGCATTTAGAATTTGATTTTACGAGACCAATAGAACGTGACGGGAAAACGTATTTTAAAACTCATAAAAGTTTCCGTTTTGGTATTGGGGGTTATGCAGGAATCAACGTAAAATCAAAACAGATATTAAAATTTGAAGAAGAAGATTTAAAATATAAAACCACAATAAAAGGCGATTACAATGTAAATAATTTCATTTATGGTTTGAGCTCCTATATCGGATATAGAGAATTGAGTTTGTATTGTAAGTATGATTTAAATCCATTATTTCAAAATAATCTAGTAAAAGAGAATAATATATCGTTAGGACTTCGCGTAGATTTAAACTAAAAGTATTGGTCGTTTAGTTAGTGGAAAAAGCATCTCAACAGAGATGCTTTTTTTGATTTAAAAATGATTAGAATTCCAACAAGATTTACGTATTTTTGCAAGCTCTCAACTTCTAAAATTTAATACACTTTGATTTCACAAACCACCATTGATTCTGTTTTTGAAACTGCTCGAGTAGAGGAGGTTATTGGCGATTTTGTGAATTTGAAGCGTGCAGGAAGTAATTTTAAAGGGCTGAGTCCGTTCTCAGACGAGCGCTCTCCTTCGTTCATGGTTTCTCCGGCAAAAGGAATCTGGAAAGATTTTAGTACCGGAAAAGGCGGAAACTCTGTTAAATTTTTAATGGAACATTCACAATTTACTTATCCAGAAGCCATTCGCTATTTAGCTAAAAAATACAATATCGAAATTGAAGAAACGGAGCAGACTGAAGCAGAAAAAGCCAATACAGATCTTCGTGAAAGTATGTATTTGGTTTCTGAATTTGCTGCTAAGTATTTTCAGGATGTTTTGGTTAATTCTGAAGAAGGAAAAGCAATTGGTTTATCGTATTTTAAAGAAAGAGGATTTACGAATGAAACCATTAAAAAATTCAATTTAGGATATTCTCCAGAAACTTGGGATGCTTTGACGAAAGAAGCCTTAGGGAAAGGATATAAATTAGAATTTCTAGAAAGTACAGGTTTGACAATTCCGAGAGAAGATCGACCATTTGACCGATTTAAAGGGCGTGTAATGTTCCCGATTCAAAGTATGTCGGGTCGTGTTTTAGGTTTTGGAGGGCGTATTTTAACGAATGATAAAAAAGCGGCAAAATACCTCAATTCGCCTGAAAGTGATATTTACCATAAAAGTAAGGTTCTTTACGGAATTTATCATGCCAAACAATCTATAGCCAAACAAAATAACTGTTATTTGGTTGAAGGTTATACCGATGTTATTCAGTTTAGCCAAGCAGGAATAGAAAATGTTGTGGCATCTTCGGGAACTGCATTAACGCCAGATCAGATTCGTTTGATCAATCGTCTAACTAGAAATATCACCGTTCTTTTTGATGGAGATGCGGCTGGTTTACGAGCGGCCATTCGAGGAATTGATTTGATTTTGGAAGAAGGTATGAATGTTCGTGTTTGTTCTTTTCCTCAGGGAGAAGATCCGGACAGTTTTGCGCGTAAAAATTCTCATGACGATTTAGTTGCGTATCTAGAAAACAACAGTAAAGATTTTATACAATTTAAGGCTTCGATTTTAATGGGCGAAGCTAAGAATGACCCCATAAAAAAGGCAGATCTAATTCGCGATATGGTTACGAGTATTTCTAAAATTCCAGACCGTATTCAGCGTGAAGTTTATATTCAGGAATGTGCTCGAATCATGGATATTTCGGAGCAGGTTTTGACGAGTACTTTGGCGCAGCTGATTCAGAAAGATATAGCAGACGCTAATAAAAAGCAGAAACAGGAACAAAGGCCTTTTGAGGTAGTCAGAAATCAGCCTCCGCAAGCAGGTTCATTTTCAGGAGGAGACCCAGAAGATCCAAGAACTGGCCCGCCCGAAGGTTACGATTATCCGGGAGATCCAGGATATTTTCCGCAAGAACAAAATCAAAAAGTAGATATTTTATATGGTTTCGAAAGAAAAGTCATTGAGATTTTACTATTGTACGGAAGTGTAGTAGAAAATTTTGAAGATGTTTTTTTGAGGGCAGATGAAGAAGGAAATGTAAAAGAAGTTTCAGAAAAAAGACAATATAAGGTATTCGAAAAAATATATCTAAGTCTTCAAGAAGATGAGGTGCAGTTGTCTAATATTTTGTTTCAGAATATTTACACGAACATCATTGATTTTTATAATCAGAATGAAACATTTAGTTTAGATAAATATTTGATGCATTTAGAACCTGATTTTGCTCAGGAAGTAACCAATATTTTGATGGAAGATGAACGATTAACCATTCATAATTGGGAAGGGCAGAATATTTACCCAAAACATAAAAGTGAAACCATTGAGCAGAATGTTTCAGATACGATATTTTCTATGAGATGGTATTTGGTATCTGGAATTATTGCAGAATTAAAGAATTCTCTTTTAACCGATCCGCAGGAAGATAATTCAGAAGTTTTGAGTATGGTGATCGATTATTCTAAATTGCTGAATAACTTTTCGAAAAAATTAGGGCGAGTAGTAGTGCCTTATCACTAAAAGAAAAAACTCTATCTAATTTGATAATTCAAAATAGATAGAGTTTTATAATTTTCGATTCTCTTAAAAGGCTAAGATTTTCGACTTGATTAAATAATTTCTAAAGTCTTAGCTTTGTTCACTAAGTCAACAAGATTAGTAACATTTAATTTTGTTAATAATCTCAGTTTGTAAGTACTGATTGTTTTTTCGTTCAGATTTAAGATTTTAGAGATTTCATTGTTTTTCTTACCATCGCTTAAATAACGTAAAACCTCGATTTCGCGGTTAGAAAGTTTTCTGTACAGACGCTCACTTTTGCTTTGTTTCGCAATAAGTGCCATGTTTTTACGTACTGTTTCGTTGATGATAATTTTTCCTTCGTGTACTTTAATAATAGAATGACCTAATGTTTCAAGTTTTTCTGTTTTGTGTACATACCCAGAAACTCCTGCTTTAATTGCGTTTGGAGCGTACATTTGCTCAGCAAGATCACTGAAAATAACAATTTTTGTTTTTGGGAAATTTTTTAAGATAGATTTAATTTCAAAGATGCTTGAAAGACCTTCTAACTCTAAATCTAGAATTAAAATGTCGATCTCCTTCGTTTGAAGAATATCTCTAACCATTGAAAAATTGCCTACGTTGGCAACAATTGAAATTTGATCGTGGTCTTTAAAATAAGACTTAACGCCAAAGTGCGTCACAGGATGATTGTCTGCTAGACATACTTTAATCATAATTTTTACCTTTTTTAGAATTGTTCATGTTTTTGGAATGGTAAAATTAATAAATAAATTCTGTAATAACTCGCAGAGAATGTTAAAATGTATTATTTTAACGTTTTTGGGATTAAACAGACAGGAATTGGATCCATTTTATGCTTGTTGCTGGTGTTTAATCGTTTATAGATTTCAAAGACAGATTTTTCTCTCTCTTCGAAGTCAGATGCCGTTTTTCCTGACTCCGCGGCTAACATCGCCCATTCTAATTCGTCATAACTTGCACCTAATTGATCTTCATCTGTACGATTGTCTCCAAATAATCCATCTGTAGGTGCGGCTGTTAAAATAGATTGTGGAATTTGCAAAAATTCTCCTAAAGCATATACATCAGATTTCATTAAATCGGCAATCGGACTCAAATCTACGCCGCCATCTCCGTATTTGGTGTAAAAACCTACGCCAAAATCTTCCACTTTGTTTCCTGTTCCGGCTACAAGTAAACCATGAATTCCTGCTAAATAATACAAAGAAGTCATTCTAATGCGGGCACGTGTGTTTGCTAAAGCTAAATTAACTTTTGCTGCATCTTCAGTTGAAGGCACTGCGCTTTTAAAAGATTCAAAAGTTTGGGTCAAATCGGTCTTAACGTCAGAAACATTAGGGAAGCGTTTTTTGAGCTGTTCAATATGCTCTCTTCCTCTCGAAACTTGACTTTCTGCCTGATGAATAGGCATTTCGACACATAAAACATTCAGTCCTGTCTGTGCGCATAAAGTAGAAGTTACTGCAGAATCTACACCTCCTGAGATTCCAATTACAAAACCATTTACTTTTGCATTAGCAGCGTAATTTTTTAACCACTCTACAATGTGCGTATTTACTTTTTCTGTCTGAATTGTGCTTTTTTTAGCCATAATAGTTTAAGTTTTAAGATGCAGGGATGTATATTTGCAGAATTATTTTGAGTATGCAACTACTTAAAATTCTGATAACACAAATCTAATTAAAATAAAATGAAAATATATCGCTTTGCAGTGGTTCTATGCCTGTTTTTTTTGTCTTGCAATCAAAAAAGTAAGGTTGAAAAAGAAGTAGAAGAAATTCCTGTTGATATTAAAGTAGAACGATTTGATAAGGTGTTTTTTGAAACCAAACCGCAAGATCTTGCGAAAGTAAAAAAACAATATCCGTTTTTCTTTCCTGGTAATGACGATAACGTTTGGGTTCAGAAAATGAACGATCCAATCTGGAGAGAAGTTTATACAGAAGTTCAGAAAAAGTACAGCAATTTTGAGCCGGTTCGCAAAGAGTTTAACGAACTTTTTCAGCATGTAAAATACTATTTTCCTAAAACTAAAATTCCTAAAGTAATTACGGTAATTGGAGAAATGGATTATAATGCAAAATCTATTTATGCAGATAGTCTTGTAGTGGTGGCTTTAGAATTGTATTTAGGTAAAAATCATAAGTTTTATGAGTTTCCAAATTACTTAAAAGAGAACTTTGAAGAAAGACAAATTATGCCAGACGTAGTGTCTAGTTTTTCGTATCGAAATATTCCAAATTCTATAGATAAGAGTTTGGTTGCTCAAATGGTTTTTGAAGGGAAACAGCTTTATGCAAAAGATTTGCTGATTCCTGAATATACAGATGCAGAAAAAATGGGATATACTCCAGAGCAGATAAAATGGTGTGAAGAAAATGAAGCCTATATGTGGCGTTATTTCATAGAAAATGAAATGCTTTACAACGAAGACCCAAAGCTGAGAGCAAGATTTATAGCTCCAGCACCTTTTTCTAAATTCTTTCTAGAAATAGATAACGATTCTCCAGGACGAGTGGGAGCTTGGATTGGCTGGCAGATGGTACGTTCTTACATGAAAAACAATAGTGATGTTACTTTGGCTGAATTATTCAAGCTTGAGCCAAAAGAAATCTTCGAAAAATCAAAATATAAACCTAAGAAATAATGGCAAATATAAACTCAGAGATTAAATTTAATATAGAATTGGACGAAAACCGTGTTCCTGAAAAATTAACATGGAGTGCGCAAGATGGTGGAGTTCAAGCGGAAGAAGCAAAAGCAATCATGCTGTCTATTTGGGACAGTAAGGTAAAAGAAACAATGCGTATAGATTTGTGGACAAAAGATATGCCGGTAGATGAAATGAAGATTTTCTTCCACCAGACTTTAGTTGCAATGGCCGATACTTTTAAACGTGCAACAGACGACGAAAAAATGTCTGACACAATGAAAGATTTCTGTGACTACTTTGCAGAAAAACTGGAGCTTACAAAGTAACAGAAATTCCAATATAAAAAATCCCAAATTCCAATTTCAAAGATTGGGTTTGGGATTTTTTGCTTTTTATTGTAAATTGTCTGAGTAAAAAAAAATGTATGCTATTTCCTTTTCTTGTAAGCCTTGTCGGATTGTTTTTTTTACTTGCCAATGCGATACGGTTTTACATGACTTGCAAAGATAGAGATGTATTGTATCGTATTATAACCACTTATTTGGTTCTGCTATTTTGTGTAGAATTGCTTTGCAATATCATCGGATTCCTTTATCCGAATTCTAATTTATTCCTTTCGCACTATTATTTTAATTTCCAGTTTATCACGCTTAATCTCTTTTTTTATAAAAGTTTTTCAAACCAGAAATTAAAGCAGGTTATGATAATGGTATTCGTTTCGGTGTTGCTTTTTTTAGGATATCAATATTATAACAAGCCTTCGCTTTATTGGGAGTTTAATTTAGTAGAAATAGCTCTAACATCTATTCCATTGTTATGTTATGCGGTTTATTTTATTGTTTCAAATTTAAAAAACCACAAGCATAATTATTTCTATTTCTGTAATGGGTTAATTATCTACCTAACAAGTAGTGCGGGTATTTTTCTATCAGGAAATACCGAATCGGTAATTTTTACAGAACCGTTTGTGCTTGATTTCTGGTTTTTCAATTCGCTCTTTTATATCCTCTATCAATTTTTGATTTATAAAGAATGGAAAGCTTTAAACTTTAGAAGAACAGTAAAAAGAAAACTTCAATAAAAAAAATCCCAAATTCCAATTGCAAACTTGGAATTTGGGATTTAAGCTATTATAAGTTTTGAATTTTTGGAATTTAAACTCTAAAATTCCGAGTTGTTTTTAAAAACTTCTTGATTCACTTCATCTATATAAGATAATAGTTCTTCTTTTCCGGTAGATTCTGTAGATGAGGTTACAAAATATTGAGGCATTTCGGCCCAGTTGTTGGCAAACATCTGTTTTTTGTAAGCTGCAATATGCGAATCTATTTTTGTTTTGCTAATTTTATCTGCTTTAGTAAAAATAATGCAGAATGGAATTTCGCTTTCGCCCATATAAGACATAAATTCGATATCTATTTTTTGAGCTTCGTGGCGAATGTCAATTAAAACAAAAGCACAAACCAGTTGTTCTCTGTTTTCAAAATAATCAGTAATAAATTGCTGAAAAACTGATTTTGTTTTCTTAGAAACTTTAGCGTAACCATAACCAGGCAAATCGACCAAAAACCAATTGTTGTTGATTTTGAAATGATTTATTAATTGTGTTTTTCCTGGTTTTCCAGATGTTTTGGCTAAGTTTTTATTGTTGGTAAGCATATTAATCAAAGATGACTTACCTACGTTTGATCTTCCTATAAAAGCATATTCTGGCAAAAAGTCCTTTGGACATTTTGATGCATCAGAATTGCTGACAATAAATTCGGCGGTGTTAATTTTCATGTTCTTTCGTTTTAAAACCTCCTAAAAAAAATAAATTTTGACGGCTAAAAATTCTTTTCAGTAAGCCATTTTTCAAGAATTTCATTAAATTCCTGAGGGTGTTCCATCATTGCTGCGTGTCCGCATTTGTCAATCCAGTATAAAGTTGAATTTGGCAATAATTTATCAAATTCTTCAGCTACATTTGGAGGAGTTACAGAGTCATTTCGACCCCAAATAATACAGGTTTCAACGTCCATTTTTGGCAAATCTTTAGCCATATTATGACGAATGGCACTCTTTGCAATGGTTAAAGTTTTGATTAATTTGATGCGGTCATTAGCTGTAGCGTAAACTTCATCAATCAAATCGGGAGTTGCAATTTTTGGGTCATAAAATACAGCTTCAGCTTTTGTTTTGATGTATTCGTAATCACCTCTTCTTGGATAGCTATCTCCCATTGCGCTTTCGTAAAGTCCAGAACTTCCAGTAATTACAAGTCCGGCAACTTTCTCAGGATAAAGTTTTGTATGGTACAAAGCAATATGTCCTCCAAGAGAATTTCCTAGAAGAATAACTTTGTCAAAACCTTTGTAAGTGATAAAGTCTTTTACGTATTTCGCAAAACTTTTTACGTTCGTTTTTAAAATGCTTTGGGTGTATATTGGCAAATCTGGGATAACAACTTTATATCCTTTCGTTGGGAAATATTGTGCTACACCATCAAAGTTACTTAGACCTCCCATTAAACCATGCAGAATAACGATCGGAGTTCCTTCTCCAGCTTCGAAATAGCTGTATTTGCCTTCTTTTTTATAGTGTTTGTCCATCTAATCTAATGCCAATTTCAATTTCGACAAATATAGGGTTAATTCAACAAAAATGAATTTTTGATGTGATTTTTTAACTAGATAATTTCAGTAGAATATGTAAAATGTTAAAAATCAGTAATTAAGATGATATTTGTTAAAATGAGCAAATGTTAAGAAATGTGCATTATAATCAATTTTTTAAGAAAATTAGCGCATTATTTTTTTGATTGAATAACGTATTTAAGAATCTGTTAATTAATAGTTAATCTATTGATTAAATGTAGGTTATGGAAAGTGGTAGCAAAGTGGTTAAACTTATTAACAAAGTGGTATAAAGTGGTAAAATGTGGTAATATTTTTTATATTTTTGCTGTATAACATGTTAACTAGTTTTTTTTGAACACAATTGTTGGAACATATGAATGTAAAGTCGATGCTAAAGGGAGGCTAATGATGCCTGCACCTTTAAAAAAGCAGTTGACGGCTTCTCTTCAAGACGGATTCGTTTTGAAGCGTTCTGTTTTTCAGCCGTGTTTAGAATTGTATCCTATGGTAGAATGGGATGCGATGATGAAAAAAATCAACAAGCTTAATCGCTTTGTAAAAAAGAACAACGATTTCATTAGAAGGTTTACTGCTGGTGTTAAAGTGGTTGAGGTTGATGCATTAGGAAGATTGCTTGTTCCAAAAGATTTGGTAACGTTTGCAAGTATTGCTAAAGATGTGGTTTTTTCATCTGCGGTTAATATTGTTGAGATTTGGGACAAAGATTTATACGAGAAATCAATTAGTGGCGAAGATATGGATTTTGCAGATCTAGCCGAAGAAGTAATGGGAAATATTAATGACGACGAAGATGGAATATCATAATCCGGTTTTGCTTCATCCAACAGTAGATGGTTTAAATATTAAACCTGATGGTGTGTATGTAGATGTTACGTTTGGAGGCGGTGGTCATTCAAAAGAGATTTTAAAAAGATTAGGGCCAAACGGAAGGCTGTTTGCATTTGACCAAGACGAAGATGCGCTTGCCAATGCACTGCCAGACGAAAGGTTCACTTTGATAAACGAAAATTTTAGGTTCATAAAAAGGTTTTTGCGTTTTCACGGAGTAAAAGCAGTAGATGGAATCTTGGCAGATTTGGGAGTTTCATCACATCAGTTTGATGTTCCAGAAAGAGGTTTTTCAACCCGATTTGATGCCGAACTAGATATGCGGATGAGTCAAAAAAATGATTTAAATGCTTATCGAGTGGTTAACGAATATGAAGAACAGGATTTACGTCGTGTTTTTTTTGATTATGGGGAATTGAAAAATGCACCGGTTTTGGCTAGAACAATTGTCGAAGCAAGAAAAGATTACCCGATCAAAACGACTGAAGAATTGAAAGATGTTCTGAAAAAGTTTTTGCCAGAGAAAGTTCGAAATAAAGTTTTGGCTCAGATTTATCAAGCAATTCGAATCGAGGTAAATCAGGAAATGGATGTTCTAAAAGAATTTATTGAGCAGTCATTGGAGATTTTAAAACCAGGAGGAAGATTTTCGGTAATCTCGTATCATTCTCTAGAAGATCGTTTAGTAAAGAGATTTATTAAAAACGGAATGTTTGAAGGAGAGCCAGAAAGAGATTTTTACGGAAATTTTTCAGTTCCATTCAAAACTATCGGAAAACTGATTGTTCCAGACAACGAAGAAATCAAAATTAATAATAGAGCAAGAAGTGCCAAATTAAGAGTCGCAGAAAAGCTATAATATATATTAAGGTAGGAAATAATGAAAAGTGGTGTATTTAGCATATTAAAAGCAAGATTCCTGATTCATGAAGATGCAGTGAAAAATTGGCGATTTATCGTCTTTATAATTCTGCTGGCCATTTTGATGATTGCCAATACACAGCGATACGAACAAAAGGTTTTTGAAATCGCGAAATTAAATAATGAAGTAAAAGAACTAAGATCAGAATTTGTAGATCGCCGTTCAGAATTGATGAAATTAAAAATGGAGTCAACCATTTCGGATAAAATGTTAGAAAAACAAATTTTTCCGTCGACGGTTCCTCCAGTGAAAATAGAAGTTAAAAAAGAAGAAGAAAAAAGTTTCTTTAAAAGAATATGGCAGTAGACGATAAACATATATCCTACAGAATTTACCTCGTAGCAGTTTTCATCTTTTTGATGGCAATTGCTATTGTCGTTAAATTAACCAATATTCAGTGGGTTGATGGAGATTATTACAGAAAACTGGCGAAACAGCGTACGGTTAGAAACTTTGTAATTCCTGCCAATAAAGGAAATATTTATTCTGCCGATGGAAGTTTGTTGGCAACATCAATTCCGAATTATGAAATTCGTTTTGATGCAAAAGCGCCAAAAACAGAGACTTTCGAAAAATATGTAAAACAATTGTCAGATTCTCTAGCAACAGTTTTAGATAAGCCAAGCGGTTACTTTCAAAAAGAATTGCGAAAAGCACGAGAGAATAAAAACCGTTATTACTTGATTGCTCGCAATTTGAGTTATACGGAATATGTTAAAATTAAAGGGTTTCCATTATTCAATTTAGGTGCTTTCAAAGGTGGAATTATTGTTGAGCAAGAAACTGTTAGAAAACATCCAATAGGTAAAATTGCAGAAAGAACAATTGGTTACGACCGTATTGATCCAGCAACTGGAATAGAAGTAGGAAAAGGAATTGAATGGGCTTTTAAAAGCTATTTGAACGGAAAAGATGGTAAGATTCTAAAGCAAAAAATTGCAAAAGGACAATGGAAACCAATTCGTGATGTAAACGAAGTAGATCCCATTGACGGTTATGATGTGATATCGACTATAGATGTTTTCATTCAAGATATCGCACACCACGCTTTGTTGAAACAATTGGAAGATTACGAAGCAGATCACGGTTGTGTGGTAGTAATGGAAACGGAAACAGGATACATAAAAGCAATTTCAAATTTAGGAAGAGCAGAAGACGGTTCTTATTACGAAACAACCAATTATGCAGTTGCTGAATCTCACGAACCTGGATCGACTTTTAAATTAGTTGATTTAATGGCAATTTTAGAAGATAAAGTGGCTGATACGAGTACAGTTTACGATAGCCATGGAGGGGAAATTAGATATTATGGAAGAGCTGTTCGTGATTCGCATAGAGGTGGTTACGGGAAAGTTACTTTGGCACGCGGATTTGAGCTTTCGTCGAATACCGTAATGGTTCAGGCGGTTTATGAAAATTATAAAAGCAACCCGCGTAAGTTTGTAAATCATATTAATGAATTAGGTTTAAATAAACCATTGGGATTGCATTTTAAAGGAGAAGGAAGGCCTTATATTCCGCAGCCTGGAGACAAACATTGGTCGGGAACTACGCTTCCGTGGATGGCTTTTGGATATAATGTTTCGGTTACGCCAATGCAGACTTTAACCTTGTATAATGCGGTTGCAAACAATGGGGTAATGGTAAAACCACAATTTGTGTCAGAAATTAAAGAATGGAACAAAACCATTAAAAAGTTTGATACAGAAGTAATGAATCCAAAGGTTTGTTCGCCAGAAACACTTAAAAAAGTAAAAGCAGTCTTGGCGAATGTGGTTAAAAAAGGAACAGGTTCTAAGTTGTATTCGAAAGATTTTTCAATGGCAGGAAAAACGGGAACAGCTATGGTGAATTATGGTAACGCAGGAAGAGAAGGAATGTATTATGCATCTTCTTTTGCGGGGTATTTTCCAGCTGATCATCCAAAGTATTCTTGTATTGTAGTGGTTCATAAACCTAATACGTCTAGAAATAATTACTATGGAGCAGATGTTGCCGGACCGGTTTTTAAGAGAATTGCGCAAAAGATTTTTACTGATGCGCCTTCGACAAATAAAATCAAAAAATTAGATTCTAGGATTCCGAAGCAGGATGCTAGTTATGATAAATATACGGCTGAAGCTAATAAAAAGCTTAACCAGATTCCGAATTTAAAAGGAATGCCAGGAATGGACGCGATTGCTTTACTAGAAAATTTAGGTTTGAAAGTAAAAGTAAATGGAATGGGAAAAGTAAAGAATCAATCGATTCAAGCGGGAACCAGTATAAGTAAAAACACAACAATTGTATTAGAATTATCGTGAAAGTATTAAAAGACATATTATATAAAGTAGCTATTGAATCTGTAAAAGGTTCAACAGATATTGCTATTCAGAAAATCGAATTTGATTCTCGTAAAGTAGAAGCAAATGATATTTTCGTAGCAATTCGCGGTTCACTTTCAGATGGACACGATTATATCGAAAAAGCAATTCAGCTTGGAGCAAAAGCGATTATTTGTGATGCGCTTCCTGAAAATACAGCTAATGAAGTAACTTATATTCAAGTAAAAGATACCAATACGGCTTTGGCTTTTATGGCGGCTAATTATTTTGAAGATCCATCTGCAAAACTAAAATTAGTCGGTGTAACAGGAACAAATGGTAAAACTACAATTGCATCATTATTGTTTCAATTGTTTCAAAAAGCGGGTTTTAAAGTTGGCTTATTGTCAACGGTAAAAATCGTAGTAGATCAAACAGAATATCCAGCAACGCATACAACACCAGATTCTTTAACTATTAATCATTATTTGAATGAAATGGTTGAAGCGGGAGTTACGCATTGTTTTATGGAAGTAAGTTCGCATGGAATTCACCAGAAACGTACAGAAGCTTTACATTTTGTGGGTGGAATCTTCACGAATCTTTCTCACGATCACTTAGATTATCATCCAACATTTGCTGAATATAGAGATGTTAAAAAGTCGTTTTTTGATTCGCTTCCAAAATCAGCTTTTGTAATATCGAATATTGATGACAAAAACGGATCAGTAATGCTTCAGAATACAGTGGCTAAAAAACTGACTTACGCTTTAAAATCGTATGCAGATTATAGAGCGCAGATTTTAGAAAGCCAATTGTCTGGATTATTGTTGAAAATCAATGATAATGAAGTTTGGGTAAAACTGATTGGTACATTCAACGCATACAATGTTTTAGCGATTTATGGAACTGCTGTAGAGCTAGGAATTGATAGTCTTGAAGCGTTGCGTTTACTGTCTGATTTAGAAAGTGTATCGGGTCGTTTTCAGTATATCGTATCAGATGGCGGAATTACTGCTGTTGTAGATTATGCACATACGCCAGATGCCTTAGAAAATGTTTTAAAAACGATAAATGATATTCGTACCAAAAATGAACAGCTGATTACTGTTGTTGGTTGTGGCGGAAACAGAGATAAAACGAAACGTCCAATTATGGCAAAGATTGCTTCGGATTTAAGCGATAAAGCAGTTTTGACCTCGGATAATCCAAGAAACGAAGATCCTGAAGTTATTTTGGATGAAATGGAGCAGGGAGTTGAGCCTCAAAACTATAAAAAAATGCTGCGAATTACAGATAGAAAACAGGCAATTAAAACGGCTTGTCAATTGGCTCAGCCTAAAGATATCATTTTAATTGCAGGAAAAGGGCATGAAACGTATCAGGAAATAAATGGTGTTCGCCATCATTTTGATGATATGGAAACGGTAAAAGAGATTTTAGAACAACTAAATAAATAACAAAAAGGAAATTTCAAATTCCAAATCCCAATAAAATTTGGATTTTGAGTTTTAAAATTTGGAATTTAATTCGAGATTGGAATTTAAAAAAATAAGAAAATATGCTGTACTATTTATTTGAATATTTTGATAAAACATTGGACATTCCTGGAACAGGAGTTTTCCAGTACATCACATTTAGGTCAGCTTTGGCATTTATGCTTTCGTTGCTTCTGTCGACTATTTATGGTAAAAGAGTAATTAACTTTTTACGCCGTCAGCAAGTTGGAGAAACAGTGCGTGAGCTTGGTCTTGCAGGTCAGAATGAAAAAGCTGGTACACCAACAATGGGAGGGTTAATTATCATTGTTGCAACCTTAATTCCAGTTTTGTTATTTGCAAGATTGCATAATATCTATATCGTATTGCTTATTGTAACTACGTTATGGATGGGAACTATTGGTTTTGTTGACGATTATATCAAGATATTCAAAAAAGACAAGCAAGGTTTAAAAGGTATTTTTAAAGTAATTGGACAGGTTGGTCTTGGAATTATCGTTGGAGCAGTTCTTTATTTTAATCCTGCCGTAACGGTAAGAACAGATACTGGCCGTACAGATGTATTTAAAACTGTAGTAAATTCAACAGTTATTGTACCAGCAGGGGTTGAAGAAAAATCTACAGCAACGACTATTCCTTTCGTAAAAAACAACGAATTTGACTACGCAGAAGTATTGTCTTTTATGGGAGACGGCTATGAGAAATGGGCTTGGCTAGTATTTATTCCGGTAGTTATTTTTATTATTACAGCAGTTTCAAATGGGGCTAATTTAACAGATGGAATTGATGGGCTCGCCGCCGGAACCTCCGCAATATCCGTCCTCGCGCTCGGGATTTTTACATTCGTTTCTGGTAATATTATTTTTTCGAATTATCTGAATATTATGTATATCCCCAATTCGGGAGAAATGACGGTCTTTATTTCGGCTTTTGTTGGTGCATTGATTGGTTTCCTTTGGTACAATTCTTATCCGGCATCTGTTTTTATGGGAGATACAGGAAGTTTGACAATCGGAGGAATCATTGCGGTATTGGCCATTGCAGTTCGTAAAGAAATATTGATTGTTTTGTTCTGTGGAATTTTCTTGGCAGAAAGTGCTTCAGTAATTATTCAGGTAACTTATTTTAAATATACCAAAAAGCGTTTTGGCGAAGGGCGAAGGATATTTCTGATGTCGCCTTTGCATCATCATTATCAGAAAAAAGGATATCACGAAAGTAAAATCGTAACCCGTTTCTGGATTGTTGCTGTAATGTTAGCCATTTTATCAATCATTACCCTAAAATTAAGATAAATGAGGCTAGTAGTTTTAGGTGGAGGAGAAAGCGGTGTAGGAACCGCGATCCTCGGTAAGAAACAGGGGTATGATGTTTTTGTATCCGATTTCGGAAAAATAAAAGAGAGTTACAAAGAAGTTCTTATCATTAATAAAATAGCCTGGGAAGAAGAGCAGCATACAGAAGATTTAATTCTAAATGCAGATGTGGTAATGAAAAGCCCAGGAATTCCAGATAAATCTCCGATAGTAAAAAAGCTGGTTGCGGCAGGAGTGAAAGTGATTTCTGAAATTGAATTTGCAATTCCTTACACAGAAGCCATGACTATCGGGATTACGGGAAGTAATGGCAAAACAACCACCACAATGCTGACCCATCACTTGTTGAAATATGCAGGATTAAATGTCGGATTGGGAGGGAATATTGGAAAGAGCTTCGCCTGGCAGGTGGCTGAGAATAAATTTGATGCCTACGTTCTTGAATTAAGCAGTTTTCAGTTGGACGGAATAATAAATTACAGACCCGATATTGCGATTATAACCAATATAAGTCCAGACCATTTAGATCGATACGAATATAAATATGAAAATTATATCAATTCGAAGTTCCGAATAACAATGAACCAGACTGAAAATGATTATCTCATTTACGATGCAGATGATGTCGCAAGTACAGAATGGTTACAGAAGAACAAAACAAAAGCAAAACTAATTCCTTTTTCATTGACGAAAAAATTTGATGAAGGGGCTTCTATAAATAACAACAAAATGGAAATAAAGATCAACCAAGAAGAGTTTACAATGGATACAGAACACATTGCGTTAGAAGGAAAACATAATATGAAAAACGCCATGGCAGCAAGCTCTGTAGCTAAATTGATGCAAATTAGAAATGCAACGATTCGTGAAAGTCTATCTAATTTCCAAGGTGTTGAGCACCGTTTAGAAAAAGTATTAAAAATACAGAACGTTCAATATATCAACGATTCAAAAGCAACAAATGTAAACGCTACTTTCTTTGCTTTGGATAGTATGAATTCACCTACCGTATGGATTGTTGGTGGTGTTGATAAAGGAAACGATTACAACGAATTAATGTCGTTAGTACGCGAAAAAGTAAAAGCAATTATCTGCCTTGGAATCGATAACCGTAAAATTATTGATGCTTTTGGAAACGTTGTTGATATTATGGTTGAAGTAAATAATATGAACGATGCAGTAAAAACTGCTCAAAGATTAACAGAAAAAGGCGACGTGGTTTTATTGTCTCCAGCCTGCGCAAGTTTCGATTTATTCGAAAACTACGAAGACCGTGGAAAACAATTTAAGCAAGCGGTACACAACTTGTAGAAAAGAAAGAGTTTTATGTTTCAGGTTTCAAGTTGAACGGAACTTGAAACATGAAACAAAACAAAACCTGAAACAAAAAGATTATGAAGGAGCTAGTAAACAAACTAAAAGGAGATAGGGTAATATGGTCATTTGTGGCCTTATTGGCGTTGT
Organism: Flavobacterium tyrosinilyticum; assembly: GCF_023656565.1. Taxonomy (GTDB): domain Bacteria; phylum Bacteroidota; class Bacteroidia; order Flavobacteriales; family Flavobacteriaceae; genus Flavobacterium; species Flavobacterium tyrosinilyticum. The sequence continues at coordinate 249,669 of NZ_JAMOKG010000001.1, read as the reverse complement.
TTTCGTTTATGCCTGTTTTTAGTGCGAGTAGTAATTTGGCTTATATTGGACACGGAACAGGAAATACATTAGGGTATTTGGTAAAACATCTGGCGCATATCTGTATTGGATTCTTGATTATTTACTGGGTGCATAGAGTTCCGTATCACTATTTTAGAGCCATTTCGAAGATTGCGCTCCCGGTGGTTTGGATTTTACTGCTTTATACGCTTTTAAAAGGAACTGTTATCGCTGGTGCAAATGCTAGCCGTTGGATTCAGGTGCCTTTTATCGGAATTACGTTTCAGACATCAACATTGGCATCTATTGTATTGTTTATTTATGTAGCGCGTTATTTGTCAAAGACTAAAGAAGAAAATGAGCCATTTCAGACCTCGTTGATTCAGCTTTGGGTTCCAGTATTTATCACATTAGTATTAATTCTTCCGGCAAACTTTTCGACTACGGCGTTAATTTTTGCAATGGTTTTGATGCTGACATTTATTGGTAAATATCCATTAAAATATATTGCTTTTATCATTGGTTCAGGAGTTGCGATGTTGGCATTTTTCCTTTTGGTAGCAAAAGCTTTTCCAGATTCAAGATTCTTTAGCAGGGTTTCAACTTGGGAAAGTCGTATTACGAATTTTACAACAGACAAGCCAGACGAAGATGATTATCAGATTGAGAAAGCAAAAATTGCAATTGCATCTGGAAAATTAGGTGGATTAGGTCCAGGAAAAAGTGTTCAGAAGAACTTTTTACCGCAATCTTCTTCCGATTTTATTTATGCCATTATTGTAGAAGAATACGGTTTGGTTGGAGGAGTTTCAATTGTTATTCTGTATTTGTTATTGTTGTTCCGATTTGTAATTGCTTCGCATAAAGCTCCTACAGTGTTTGGAAAATTAGTTGTCGTTGGGGTTGGGTTTCCGATGATATTTCAAGCAATGATCAATATGGCGGTTGCGGTAGAATTATTGCCAGTTACAGGGCAGACACTTCCGTTGATAAGTAGCGGGGGAAGTTCGATTTGGATGACCTGTCTTGGACTTGGAATTATCATTAGTGTAACAAGAAAAGAAGAAGAAATTGCTGAGGATAAATTGGAGAGAGAAAAACGAAAAGAAGCCTTACAGCGATTGATAGATAAAGAAATGGCAGAAGAGGATTTACCAGCAGATGAAATATATGAAGAAGAGGCAATGTATTCGATAGAAGACAATTCGAGAAATCCGATGAATGCGGTTTTAAATAAATAAGATTAAAATATAAAAATTTTTTAAAAAGTTGTAATTTTTAGACAGATGACAAAGTATAAATTCATACTTAGCGGAGGAGGAACAGGAGGGCATATCTATCCTGCGATTGCAATTGCAAATGAATTAAAATTACAATTTCCTGATGCAGAGTTTCTTTTTGTAGGTGCCAGAGATAAAATGGAAATGCAAAAAGTGCCTCAGGCAGGTTACGAAATAAAAGGTCTTTGGATTGCTGGTTTACAGCGAAAATTGACATTACAAAATTTAATGTTTCCGCTTAAACTGGCAAGCAGTTTATTGGAATCAAAAAGGATAATTAAAAAGTTTAAGCCAAATGTGGTAATCGGTACGGGTGGTTTTGCCAGCGGCCCTTTATTGCAAGCGGCAGGTTCGGCAGGAATTCCAACGGTTGTTCAGGAGCAGAATTCTTATCCAGGAATTACAAACAAATTGTTGAGCAAGAAAGCCAATGCGATTTGTGTAGCTTATGAAAATTTAGAGCGTTTTTTTCCAAAAGAAAAAATTGTTTTAACAGGGAACCCCGTTCGTCAAGATTTGATTGATATTGAAAGTAAACGTGAAGAAGCAATTGCTTACTATGGCTTAGATCCGAATAAGAAAACATTATTGGTTTTAGGAGGAAGTTTAGGAGCAAGAAGAATCAATCAGTTAATTGAAAAAGAATTGCAGAATTTCCTTTCGCAAGATGTTCAAGTAATCTGGCAATGTGGAAAATTATATTTTGAAGATTATAAAAAATACAATCAGCCAAATGTAAAAGTGGTTGATTTTATTGAAAGAATGGATTTTGTTTACGCAGCATCAGATGTCATAATTTCACGTGCAGGTGCTTCATCAGTGTCAGAATTGTGCATTGTGGGGAAACCAGTGATTTTTATTCCGTCACCGAATGTAGCTGAGGATCACCAGACTAAAAATGCACAAGCGATTGTTGATGCTAAAGGTGCGATTTTGTTGAAAGAATCTGAGCTTGACAGTCAGTTTAGCATTGTTTTTGAAGCGCTGCTGAAAGATTCTGGAAAACAGAAACAATTAAGTGATAACATTAAAAAACTGGCAAAACCAAGAGCTACGCAAGATATCGTAGCTGAAATTGTCAAGTTAATTAAATAATAAAATAAGTTGAAGGCTTAAAGCAAATAAAAATGAATTTAAATCAAATACAAAACGTTTATTTTATTGGTATCGGAGGAATCGGAATGAGTGCTCTGGCTCGTTATTTCAAGTTTATTGGAAAACAAGTTTCAGGTTACGACAAAACGCCTTCTATGCTAACTAATGAATTGATTGAAAGCGGTATTGATATTCATTTTGAAGATGATATAAACTTAATTCCAAAAGATTATTATGTAGAGAATACATTGGTAATTTATACTCCAGCGGTTCCAAAAACACATTCAGAATGGAATTATTTTATTGAAAGACATTACGAGGTTAAAAAGCGTGCAGAAGTTCTTGGAATTATAAGTAAAGATACTTTTTGTTTTGCAGTTGCAGGAACACACGGAAAAACAACGACTTCTAGTATTTTGGGGCATATTTTGTTTCAAAGCGGTGCTGATGTAACGGCTTTCATTGGTGGAATTGTAGAAAATTATAATTCAAACTTGATAGGAAGTGGAAAAACGGTAACAGTTGTAGAAGCAGATGAATTTGACAGATCGTTTTTGCATTTGCGTCCAGATATCGCTTGTGTGACTTCTATGGATGCGGATCATTTAGATATCTACGAAACAAGTGATGCAATTGAGGCTTCTTTTAGAGAATTTGCTTCAAAAGTTGAGGATAAAAATAATCTCTTCATTACCAAAGAATTGCCTTTAGAGGGAGTTCAATGTGCTGTAAATGAAGATGCTGTTTATAAGGCTTTTAATGTTCGCATTGAAGATGGGGCCTATGTTTTTGATGTGCAGACGCCATCAGAAATTATGAAGGATTTGCGTTTTGGATTGCCTGGAAGACACAATTTAATGAATGGATTGATGGCTATTGCGATGGCTAAAACTTATGGCACCCCGACTGATTCTATTGCAAAAGCCATTGCTTCATTCAACGGAATTAGAAGACGTTTTTCATACCAAATTAAGAGTGAAAATTTAGTATATATTGATGATTATGCACATCATCCAACAGAAATAAATGCTGTTCATCAAGCAGTTAGAGAGTTGTATCCAGGACGTAAAGTTTTGGCAATTTTCCAGCCGCATTTGTTTAGCAGAACAAGAGACTTTATTGACGGATTTGCAGCAAGTTTATCGCAGTTTGATGAAGTGTTTTTGATGGATATTTACCCTGCTAGAGAGCTTCCGATGGAAGGAGTAACTTCTGAGTGGCTTTTGGGTAAAATGACAAATTCGAACAAAAAAATTGTTGCAAAAGAAGATCTATTAGGTGAAATTAAAGCCAGTGATGCACCTATTATTGTAACAATTGGAGCTGGTGATCTGGGAGAGATGGTTCCGTCAATTAAAAAGGTTTTAAATGAAAATATTTAATTGGGCAAATATTAGATTAGTACTTATTTTCGGACTGGTTTTGTTCCTGTATTCTTTCGCTAAACACCGAAATGGCGATCGAAAATTGAAAAAATCAGTGGTCGTTTTTGTAGGAGAAAATACGCTTTTTGTGAAGCCAGAGACGGTTAATAAATTGTTGATAGAAAATAGAAGAGACGCTTCCAGTATTAGAAAAGATGAACTAGATTTGAATAAGATAGAGAAAACCCTCGATACGCAAGAGATGATTGAGAAGTCAAATGTTTTTGTAAGTATTGATGGAGTTCTAAAAGCAGTAGTAAAACAGAAGACGCCCATAGCAAGAGTTTATGACGGCGCTGCTTCTTTTTATATTGACTATGAGGGGAATAAAATGCCCTTATCGGACAATTTCACTGCGCGAGTTCCTCTTGTTTCAGGGGCAATAAATGAAAAAAATAACGAAGATTTAGCCGCTTTATTTCGCACAATTTATGACGATGCGTTTTTGAAAAAAAACATCATTGCTGTAGAGATTATGCCGAATGGAAGCTTAAAAATGTTTAATCGTAACTATGATTACTTCATAGATTTTGGAAGAACGATGAATGTTGATAAGAAATTTAGAAACTATAAAGCCTTTTTTCAAAAAGCAGTTTTAGATAGTTCGTTATACAAATACAAAAAAATTGACCTTAGGTTTACGGAACAAGTAGTTTGCACTAAATAATAGAAAATGGAAAAAGATAATATTGCAGTAGGTCTAGATATTGGAACAACCAAAATCGTTGCCATGATTGGCAAAAAAAATGAATATGGTAAGTTGGAGATTTTGGGCATTGGCAAATCCAAAAGTTTGGGTGTTGCCAGAGGAGTAGTAAACAACATTACGCAGACGATTCAATCGATACAGCAGGCGATAGTCGAAGCAGAAAATAATTCAGGATACAAAATTAAAGATGTGGTTGTGGGTATTGCCGGGCAACACATCAGAAGTATTCAGCATACAGATTACATCAGTAGAAATAATCCAGAAGAAGTAATTGGCGAAAAAGACATTCAGCTTCTAATCGATCAGGTAAACAAACTGGCGATGTTACCAGGAGAAGAAATTATTCACGTTTTGCCTCAAGAGTTTAAAATTGACGGACAGTCTGAAATTAAAGAGCCAATCGGAATGTATGGCGGAAGATTAGAATCTAGTTTTCACGTTGTAGTAGGGCAAGCGTCTTCAATCAGAAACGTCGGAAGATGCATTCAGAGTTCAGGAATAGAATTGTCTGGATTGACATTAGAACCATTAGCTTCGGCAGATGCTGTTTTGAGTCAGGAAGAAAAAGAAGCTGGTGTTGCGCTTATCGATATTGGTGGTGGAACAACAGATTTAGCTATTTTCAAAGACGGTATCATTCGCCATACGGCTGTAATTCCTTTTGGTGGAAATGTAATTACAGATGATATCAAAGAAGGCTGTTCGATCATCGAAAAACAAGCTGAACTTTTAAAAATAAAATTCGGATCTGCTTGGCCAGGCGAAAATAAAGATAACGAGATCGTGTCTATTCCAGGTTTAAGAGGAAGAGAGCCAAAAGAGATTTCGCTTAAAAACTTATCTAAAATTATCCACGCAAGAGTGGTGGAAATTGTAGAGCAAGTTTTTGCAGAAATTAAAGCTTACGGACACGAAGATCCTCGTAAAAAGCTAATCGCTGGAATTGTATTAACAGGTGGTGGTGCACAATTAAAGCACATTAAGCAACTGGTAGAATACATTACAGGAATGGATACGAGAATTGGTTATCCGAACGAGCATTTGGCAGGAAACTCTGGAGAAGAAATCTCTAGCCCGCTATATGCAACTGCAGTAGGATTAGTAATGAACAGTATCGAAAACAGTTCGCAAAGCGCTGTTAGAATGGAAATGGTAAAAGAGCAACCAAAAATTGTTTATAGAACCGCTCCGCCAGTACAGCGATACGAAGTTGAAGAAAACTACGTTGAAAGAGTAGAAACCATTGATGAGCCTGAAGAAGTTGTAAGTCAGAAGGCGCCTAAAAATGAATCTACTGAAACCAAAATAAGAAGATCATTTTTTGATCGATATGTCGACAAAATCAAAGAATTTTTAGACAACGCAGAATAATAAAAAGAGAAGGATTATTTCTTGCCCCAAGTCAAGAAGTAAAAAATGTACTTAATAAGAATTTCAAAAAACCAAAAAGATGATGAGCAACTCAGAATTTGGAAGTATTTCATTTGATTTACCAAAAAATCAATCAAATGTAATCAAAGTAATAGGTGTAGGTGGAGGCGGAAGTAACGCAATTAACCACATGTTCAAACAAGGTATTAAAGGCGTAGATTTTATCGTTTGTAATACCGATTCGCAAGCGCTTCAAAATAGTTCAGTTCCCAATAAAATTCAGTTAGGAGTTAATTTAACTGAAGGTTTAGGAGCTGGAGCAAATCCAGACGTTGGACAGCAGTCTGCAATTGAAAGTATTTCTGATATTGAAAAGATGTTGGACCGTGGTACTAAGATGGTATTTATTACTGCTGGTATGGGCGGAGGAACAGGAACTGGTGCAGCTCCGGTAATTGCGCAATTAGCAAAAGAAAGAGAAATATTAACAGTTGGTATCGTGACCATTCCGTTTCAGTTTGAAGGGAAAGTACGTCAGGAGCAAGCTATTATTGGGATCGAGAAATTGCGTAAGCAAGTCGATTCTTTAATTGTAATCAACAATAATAAATTAAGAGAAGTATATGGAAATCTAGGTTTTAAAGCTGGATTCTCGAAAGCGGATGAAGTTTTGGCAACAGCCTCTAGAGGTATTGCCGAAGTAATTACGCACCACTATACTCAGAATATCGATTTACGTGACGCGAAAACTGTTTTGGCCAACAGTGGGACTGCTATAATGGGGTCTTCTGTAGCTGAAGGCGAAAACAGAGCTAAAGATGCTATCGTTTCGGCTTTGGATTCTCCATTGTTGAATGATAATAAAATTACAGGTGCCAAAAACGTATTGTTGCTTATCGTTTCTGGAACTAATGAGATTACTCTGGACGAAATTGGAGAAATCAACGATCACATCCAAGCTGAAGCGGGTTACAATGCAAACATTATCATGGGAGTTGGTGAAGACGAAAGTCTTGGCGAAGCTATTGCAGTAACTATTATCGCAACAGGTTTTGATGTAGAACAACAAAATGAAATTGTAAATACAGAACCAAAGAAAATCATTCACACGTTAGAAGATGAGCAAAGAAGTGTTCATAATCTAACCAATAAACCGCTTGCATCTTTTGATTTAACTGTGGATACACCAACAGCAAAAGTGGAAGATAAAGTAGTTTTTGATTTAATTGATGATGACGAAACTTTTACTCCGACTCCAGTTCAAGCTGTTGCTCCAGCTATTAATCAGGAAGAGTTAGTGGTGATGTCTGAGTTTATCAAAAATCTTGACGTAACTTTCGAAATTGTTTCGCCAATTACCGATATCGATTTTACAATCTCTGCTCCTGAAACGCCAGCAGCAAGAGAAGTGCAACAGCCACCAGTACAGCAACAGCCAGTGCAACAGCAAAGAGTATTTGAAAGAGAAGAGCAAACTACTTTTTCTTTTGATCTTCCTTTGTTCAAGCAAGAGCCTATAAAAAGAGAACCAGTTGTTGAAGATAATAGAGTTTTGTTTGAATTGACAAATGAAACTCGTGATATTAAAGTAAACGATCCAGTACAATTTGTTCCAGTAACTGAAGTTTCAGATAACGGAATCATTAAGTATTCTCTAGAAGAATATATGGAAGTTGAAAACGATTTATTGGCTTCTAAACCAGTTGAAAAAGTGGTTGAAGAAACCATTCCAGAGGAATTAAACATCACGTTGAAACCAAGACCTGATTTTGCTAGTCAACCTGATTTCTCTACAACTTCTGAAGTTTCTCCTTTAGAATTAACTATTGAAGAAACATTACGTTTAAGAGCTGAAGAAAGAAGAAAGAAACTAAAAGAATTTAACTATAAATTTCATAACAATGTTTCTAGAATAGATGAGTTGGAAAAAGAGCCAGCTTATAAAAGATTAGGAATAGATTTATCTAATTCACAATCTAACAATACAAATTCTAGAATATCTGTTGGAACAGATAGTAACAACGATTTGCAATTGCGTTCAAACAATTCATTTTTGCACGATAACGTAGATTAATTTTAGAATCATAATATTGGGTAACCCGAAAATTGGATTTAATTTTCGGGTTATTTTTTTTATCTTCGCACAGAATTTCAAAATTTGACTTTCTAAATAGGTTTTTAAAGTGAATCTTATGGTCAACCTGAGCGAAGTCGAAGGGCCAAATTAATATATCAATTAATAAGCTTTGGCTTATTTTAAATAAAACATAAACATGAGTTTACAAACACAAATCATGGACGAAATCAAAACGGCCATGAAAGCAAAAGATACTGTAGCTTTAGAAGCATTAAGAGCTGTAAAATCAGAATTATTATTGGCTTCAACAGCTTCTGGATCTAAAGAAGATTTATCAGAAGATGAAGAAATTAAATTACTTCAGAGATTGGTTAAAACTCGTAAAGAAAGCGCAAGAATCTTTACAGAGCAAAACCGTCCAGATTTAGCAGAACCAGAATTGGCTCAAGTGGCTGTAATCGAGAAGTTTTTACCAGCTCAATTAAGCGAAGAAGAAGTAGAAGCTGTAATAGCAAAAATTATTGCTGAAACAGGAGCTTCTGGAATCGCTTCAATGGGTAAAGTAATGGGATTAGCATCTGCTCAATTAGGAGGAACTGCTGAAGGAAAAACCATTTCTACAATTGTAAAGAAATTACTTTCGTAATAAATTCCAATAAAGAAATTCCAAATTCCAAATTGGAAAGCTCAATATATAATTCCAAATTCCAATAGTAAACTTGGAATTTGGGATTTTAAAAAATTGAAAATTTAAAAATTTTGACCTCGTAGTTCAACTGGATAGAATATCAGATTTCGGCTCTGAGGGTTGGGGGTTCGAACCCCTCCGGGGTCACTTAAAAAAAGCGCAAGCCAGTAAAAATAGGCCTTGCGCTTTTTTATTTATGTAATTTCCTTATATGTGCTCGAGAATATTCAAAACAAATGAAATAATTTTACTTATTATATTTTTCAAAGAGTTTAATAGCCTCCGTTTTTAAGTCACTATAATTTAAGTCATCATTAAACCCTATTCCTGAGTTGTAATGTGTGTTCCCTTTAGTGGCGCAAAGAAGGTATTTTGTTCCGCCTAATTCAATCGAAATTGGTGAAAACTCCGTTTGTACTCTCAAGACAATTTGACCTGAATTGTCTATTAAATAGAAGAGATGTTTATTATAAATATTTCCTTTATTTTTATTTTCGTAGCGCTCAAATGCTTGTACCTGATAGCCATTCCATTTAAATTGATCATAACAAAACATATCTTTTAAATTGTCTTTTAATTCTCCTTTTGCATATGCTTCATAGAGCTTGTCTTTGTAAGGTTTTGCTTTTTCATATTCTTTTCTATAGTAATAAATTTGAATAAGTTTTGCATAAGAATGATAATCAGCAGGATCTAATTGAATGAGTTCGATGAAAACGGGCTCTGCTTTTTCGTAATTTCCTTTTAAAGATTCTAAAAGTCCAATGTTAAATAAGACATTTATGTATGAATCAGATTCTTTTGATATTTTTGATTTTGCTGTATAATAGGTTTCTAGAGCTTTGTCATTTTCTTTTTGTTCGTAATAGATTTGAGCTAACATTAAATAAGGTCTGTTTGGACATACTTTTTGCAATGTTGCTTTCTTATAATTTTCAAGGGCTAAATTGAATTCTTTGATTTGATAATAAGAATCACCAATTCCGCTATAAGATTCTGCATCATTTGGATTTAAATTGATTGCATTTTGAAAATAAGTTATAGCTTCATTGTATTTACCCATATAGTTTAATGTAGAAGCTTTTATATAAGCGGGTGCAGGATCTTTGCTGTCTTTATTTATAGCTAAATCCATGAATTTAATGCAATTTGCATCGTCTTCTTTCATGTAATAAGCAAGTCCAATATAATAGAGAGATTTTGCTGAAAAATCTTTGTATTCAGAAGTGTATTGGCTAATTATTTTGTCAAATTGCTGACTGTCCGATAAGTTTTTAAGTTCATTTGTTACTTTATCTTGAGCGAGAATCACTAAGCTGAAAAAGATTAAAATGAACGTTAAGATATTTTTCTTCATATATATATTCTAGATTATTGCATTCCCAGTTTTTACTTCCCCATTTCGGATATAATTGGCTAAAATTACTCCTGTTGTAGTTACCGTACTTTCTATTAAGGAAAATCCCGATTGATTTGCATTATCATCAAAAAGCTTTTTTCCTTTTCCAAGTAACAAAGGATGAATTTTTAAGCGAAGTTCATCAACCAGATCATTTTGCAATAATAAATGGATCAGTTCGCTACTGCCCCAAACTTGAATATCTTTTCCATCAGAATTTTTGAGTTTTTTGATAGCATCAAGACTTTCGATAAAAATGGAATTTTTCCAATCTGATTTTTGTCTGGTTGTAGACAAAACATATTTATTTCCATTATTAATTCCTGGCCAAAATTCGGAATGGTCAGGCCAATAATTTTCCCAAATTTCGAATGTTTTCCTACCCAAAAGATAATCTGCCGGTTGCAGTTCGTTTTGAACCGCTTTATCGTAAAGTTCGTCACCGTATGGAACTGTCCAACCTCCAAATTTAAAACCTTCCGAGGTATCTTCTTTTGGTCCGCCTGGAGCTTGCATTACGCCGTCTAATGAAATCATCGATAAAACAATTATCTTTCTCATAATAGCTAAAATTAATTACTTCAATTTGATTTGGCTATGTTTCAGCTTTGGTTTGTTGTATTATTTTTTCTTAGAATTTTTAATAATGTAATAAACCGAAAACACAAAGACAATACTGTAAATAACTGCCATTGCAGGATTCTCAAATTTTAGACTTTTAAAATCAAATTGCTTGTATAAAGTTACGCCTAAAATGATCGCAACAATCCAAAAAACAAATGTAATAGGTTGGTTTTTATTTTCCATGGTTCTAAGTTTAAAGTTAATTTTAATGTCGATTAGTTGCCATCGTATATGATAACACTTTGAAGTCCGAGTTTTTCTAAATCTACTTCAATATTTATATTGGGATTTTCTGCCAGTTTTAAGATTGATTCTCGCATATTAGTTCCAGAAACGACTCCAAAATCATTTTCAATGGCAATTTCAATAAACTTTAAAAAATCATTGAAATATTTTTTGGAATTAGTTGGAACTAAATTAGCGCGGTCTAGCCATAATAATTTTAAGTCTTCGTTTGTAATCCAGTTCATGATTCCCGAACCGTAAGAGTGCGTCGATCCGGATGGTGAATTGTCTATTTGCGAAATAATTGCTTCAGCAACAGATTTTGGTTTTGCCCCAACATTTCCAGAAAAAATTCTACGTCCTAAAATGAGATGCGGATTAAATGCAGCACATTCAGAAAACATTATTAATGGTAGTGCCGTAGCAAGATCATCAGCTGCGTTTCCATTTTGTTTGTAGAATTCGTCTGTATCTTGTAGCATCTTCTGCATGAATGTTGGATATTCCTCGTCTGGTTTTTTCTTCCGAGTTTCGATCTCATAAAGAAGTTTATGGGTTTTGAAATCTTCGCCAAAAAATTGACAATATTCTAAGACAGCATTAATTCTTTTGTCATTATCAGAATTATGAAACAAAAGATAGTTGCCTAATTTTGAATCAAAGTATTTTTTAAGCAAAGTTCCTTCACCTGTTAGATCAGGAACTACTTTTTCATAAAAGTGTTTGTCACTAAAAAAATGTAAGGTATTCCAATCTCCCATTATAATTTTTTTCTTTACAGTTTACTTTGTTCAGCACTTAAAATATCAAAAATAGTTTCACTCTTAAAGTTCTCTAGAAACAAATTGATTAGAGGAACCGTTGGGCTTTTTGGATATTTTTTCAAGAAACGATTAAATTCCTGAATGTTTTCTGGATAAATATATTTTTCGTCTGAAGACCTTTCGGCTGTGGGCGTATTGTCTTGACCCACCAGATAATCCATTTGATAGCTTTTGTATTGCTCTTTTACAGATGGAATTAATTTTGAGTTCGGGTATTTGGCCATAAAATTTTCCCACGAAATGATTCGATCGCCCAAATCTTTAAAAGAGATTACAAGTCCTGCATCTGCAGAATAGAGCGACTTATTTTCTTCACTCTTTAAGTACAAATAATCTTTATAATCATTCGTTACATAATCTTTGAAGATCTTATAATAGAAATCATGAAGCGGATCTATTTCAACATATCCTTCTCCAATTTCAGAAAATTCCAATTCATGTTTAGAAAGTCTTTCGCCCAAAAGTTTAACCGCTTTTTTGTCGGCTTCGTCTTCATTATAAAACTTATCCAATACTCCAGATTCTTTTGTGGCGATCTCTTGCAATAAAGTGCCATTTGCTTCAAAATATTTTTCATACAATGCATTGGCAGCTTCTCTATTGGGTAATGATTTTAATTGGAGAACCACTTCATTTTTGTTTTTAGAAAACTGTTCTAATAAGTTAGAATCTGATTGTGCTGTTTTGGCACCATCTTCAACTTTAACACTGTCTTTTTTTATTTCTGCTTTGCCAGAAACACTTTTATTAGCTGTTTGTTTGCAAGAAGAAAGTAAAATTAAAGAAGTAATAGCGATAATGAAATTTTTCATTTTATAGGTTGAATTTTTTTGTAGTGTTTTTTAAATAAAAAAGGACAAAAAGATAAAATTCTTCTTTGCCCTTTATTTTTTTAGAAATGAATTAGATTAAAGAAAATTATAAAGACTTAAATTCGCCTGAGCCTTTAAAGTCTTTTAACTCTGAGTATACTTCTATACCAAGAAGCATCCATTTTCTAGTTCCTCCAACCTCATATTGAAAGCTGTTTTTCTTTTCTGTTTTATTTATAATAATGTACTGTGTAGACCATGTTGTACCACAAACAAATCCAGTTCTTCGAATCATTGCTGAAGTAGCATTTTCGCCATCGGAATTAGCATACAATTCGATTTTTGAAAGGAGATCTTCTTCAAGAATAATATTTGAAAAATAGTTATTATGATTTAAAGACTGCGTTTTGGTTTCCCTATTTTCAAATTCAAATTTTTTATCTTTTTCTTCTTTGCTAGGTCTTGTGATAAAAGATAAAGCAAAAAAAGAAAAAAGAATCGCAGCTGAAAGGCTAATTTTGTTGCGAATTTCTGAAGCCGTTTTTGTACAAAAAATGACAAGCCCTAATACTGTGGCAATGTTTACTATCGCCCAAATTAACTGTATCATAAATTTAGTTTTGGTATATCAAATGTACATTTTATTTTAAAAATAAGAGAATACTTATTTTAATTGTTCATCAATAATTGCTGCGATATCGGTATTTGAATAATCGTAAGCCAGAATAGTTCCGTTTTTGTCAATGACAACGCGAGTCGGGATGCCGTTTACTTTGTAACTGGTAACTACCTCTGTCTTTGAATCAAAAACAACGTTGAAGTCAAATTTTTTATCAGTGATATACGCAGAAACTTTTTTAAATATGTCTTCTTCTTTGCCATTTTCCCAAGTGTTTACAAACAAAAAAGCAACATCTTTCCCTTTGTATTTAGTCACTAAATTCTGCATCTTCGGAAAAGAAGCTTTGCATGGTCCGCACCAAGTTGCCCAAAAATCAAGAACGACCACTTTACCTTTATAATCAGAAAGTTTAGTCTCTTTTCCGTCTAGATTTTTTAAGGTAAAATCAATTGCATTCGTACTTCCAAATCTTTCAATTAGATCTTTGCTTTTGTTCTCTTTTGCTTTTGCATCTGTTTTTTGCTCAATGGCATTAAATTCTGCAAGAGGCAATTTCTTCTCGATATAAATCTCTTTTAGTTTAGCCAGAAATACTGACGATGTATTGCCTTTACTAATTTCGTCATCAATATAAGCTTTTACTTCGTCTTTGCTTTTCACCTTATCCATCATGGTCAAATAGCGGTCTTTTCCTCCAGAATCCAAACCGTTATTCTCTTTAACGCCACTTTGATATTTAAACGCCTCTTCATATTTGCCTTGTTTGTAAAGCAAAAGGGCATAAGTGTCTGCAAACATATTAAACGACTCTTTATATGCAGGATAAAAGCTTTCTTTATTTCTTTGTTCAAGCAAATACATTGCTCTCTCAGATACTTTTACAACAAAATCTAGATCTTTTACGGGTGTAGTTAGATCTCCTCCCGATTTGCCCCAAGCAAAGTCGTTGTACAAGTCACTAGCGTTTTTTAAGTGTGGTTCTAATGCAATTGCCTTTTCATATTGTCCATTCTCCAAATATACCGTTAGTAAAGCGCGATAAAAAGTTCTCGAAGATTCTGCTGAAATATCTTTAAACTTGGCGTTATAAGTCTTCATGCTTTCCATAATCGAAGCCTCCGTTTTATTAGGCTGATCGTAGAAGCTTCGCATAAAAAACATTTTTTCAAGTTTACCTGTAGGATACCTAGCCGAAATTTCTTTTCCGAGTTTTTCAGTTTCGTCGGGCTTATTGCTGCCTTGAAAGATATTGTAAGCAAGAGTTAAATATTCTTCTTTGTTTTTTTCGATGCATTTTGAAGCGAAAGCAAGCAGCTCTTTTTGGCCTTCTTCGGCATTAAGAGACTTCTTTAAATACAAATAATTTACAGCATCTTTGTCTACTCTTAGTTTTGGATATTTTGCAAATAAAGCGTCATAAGCGGCAATAACATTTTCTTTTTTGGTATCTAATTTTAGGTTTAAAAAATGATTCCCATAATTTCTCATGAAAATTTGGTTCATCAGCGATTTTCCTAATTCAATATCATTTTGTGTTTTCAGTAATACCGAATAGCCTTGGTCTTTATTGCTGTCAGCAATTTTGTGCAGATCATTTATAGCTACCATAAGCACTCTAGCCGAATCGGAAACTTTTGTGGTGAATTCATAACGTTTTCCGTCCTTTTTTAAAGAAACTAAATCATTAGAAAATTCGTCAGGAGTAGCGTACAAAACATTGGCTTTAGCATTTTCTTCTATAACAAGACCTTGCGGTGGTTCGTAAATATAGGTATTGGGTTTGCCTACATTGAACTTATTGTTTTTTAAATAGACTTTCCCACTTTGAGAAAAAGCGGTGTTAAAGATTGCAAAGAGGACTAAAAGAATGGTTTTTTTCATTTGTTTTTGGTTTTTTGATTGATGATTTCTTAAATTTTAACGAATGCTAAATTATACAATGTTGCCTTTGTACGATTTTTATTAAGAAAATGTTAGCATAAAAAACATAGAATAGTTTCAGAACAATCAAAAAATAAGTTAGATCGTAGAAGAAAAATGGGGTTCTTTTATGCCAATTGCAGTCCGATAAAATTCGTAACCTTTTTCAGAGCGATCGGGGAGAAATCTTTCGCGGTATTCATCGGCTCCCAAATCTTCCAAAAGTTTAATTCCAAACAGATTTAAAAAGCTAGGCACTTCTTCAGGAAGTAAACCAAAAGTCCAATGTTCTTCTATGCTTTTAAGATCTTCTAACAATTTTTTTCCTCCTAAAAAAGCATCAGGATTTTGAAGGATGTCTTTATGTACGTAAGTAAAAATAATTTGACTGTTGTGGGCAAATTTTGAAATAAATGAAAAAGTACTTTTTACCGCTTCTTCGGTTAAATAATTGGTAACACCTTCCCAGATTATCGTGGTAGGTTTTGAAAAGTCGAGATTGTGTTTTAATGCCAGCTGATTTAGATCTTCTTTATTAAAATCAATTTGAAGAAAAGCCACATTTTCTGGAATTTTACCGATACGTTTCTTATGGATTTCAGCCTTAAAATTTGAAGTATTCGGATGGTCGATTTCTATTACGGGAATCGATTTTAGTGCATCAAGACGAATTGCTCTAGTATCAAATCCGGCACCTAAAATGATGACTTGTTTTACGCCTTCGGAGATCGAATTTTCCAGTAGACTATCAATATATTTTGTTCTTGCAATTCCAGAAGAAAGAGCTCCTGGAATCTTTTTGTTTATGATGCCATTGATATATTTCCTAAAAAAAGGAAATTGAGACAGACGTACTGCAAGTCTCAGCTTAAAGTCTATAAAATGTATGGCATAAGGATCAGAAAACAATCTTTCGTTCGCATTCCGTTTAGTTTCCAATGCTCTAAAGAAGGCCATATATTGGGCCGTTCTACTTGTTTTTGCAGCTTTCATTCTGCTTTTATTTCTTCGAAAATAAATTCTCTACCACCCAAGCTGGACCAATCAATAAAAACTGAAGATCTTTAAGGAATGAAGGTTTTTTACCTTCGATATTATGCCCGTAAAATTGTCCAATCCATGCCAAAGCAAAGACACCAATCGAGAAGATCCATAATGGAACCAATTGCGAGATGTAATAATTGACAACTAAGCAAAGCATAGAAAAAATGGCAATTTTAGCAGCCATGGCAATCGATAATCTGATGTAAAAAACGAGAACAAAAAGCAAAACCAGAAATGCCCAATTTTCAATAATAGGTGCATTTAATTGTAAGGTATGAGAGATTATCGTACTCGGAATACTCATAAGTAAACCAACGATCGAAAAGTAAATAGCAGGTACACAAATATAATGTATCGCTTTGTTTTTTGGGTTCTGATGACTTACGGCATATTCTGCAAACCATTGATCTAATGTTCTCATTTTTGTGGTTTTAAGGTTAGATGCGTAAATCTAATGAAATTTCTTTTAGGTTTTACCGTGCTCTATTTTCATTATTTCATCGACAATAGAAATGGCTTTTTCTAATGTAATTCCGTTTTCTTGATCTAGCATCAAAGGATGATTTTCTTCAATCATTTTTATTTCGGGAATTAATCCTAAACCTTGTTCGATTGCAATTGTTTTAAGCGAAATAGTTTTGCCATAAGTAGGCACATTGGTTTGCATCCAACCAAAATAAGGCTCTTGATTTACTCGATTTGGATCTTCCCATAATTCCATTCGCACACAGAAATTATCTTCACTTATCGTTGTCCAAACATTAAAAACCAAATCTTCATGATAATCTAGAATAGGAATGGTTAATCTGCCACGATGAAAAAAATGTTCTTCATCGATGTAGCACCAGCTTCCTCCGAATTCAATTCTTTGTTCTCTTTCTTCGGGCGGAATGGAAAAATAATAAGCAGGAAATTCATTTCCAAAACACAAAGGCATTTCATCAAAGACCTCTCCGCAGCAAGAACATGTGTAGGTATACATTTTTAATTTTTTAAAGAATCAACTTTCTGGTTATACTGAAAAACATTATCCCATAATTCGTCAATGGCAACAAGTGCTTCATTGAGTCGAATGACATTCCATTTTCCGTTAGTTTCTATTCCTAAACCAATGCTTTTTAGTTTTGCTAAAGCATCGTTTACATCAAAATCCAAATCGGTATTTAGTTTGGTTTTAAACCAAGATTCTATTTTATCGTCTAGCTCTTCGGCAGTTAAAGATTTTTCACTTTCGTGCAAAAAAGTATAGGCAAGAATCGTTTCTTTCAAAGCTTCTTCTTCAGAAGAATTTAATAAAGAATAAAATGCGCCGCTATTGTTACCAACATTCTTAAAATACAAACTGTCTGAAAGTGTTTTAGAATATCGGATTTTTTTGTTTATAAAGTTATTGTATTGACGGAAACAATACGCTCCTAAGATTCCCAATGCAATTAAACCTTGATTTAAGGACGTCTTACTGTTTAAGAGATCAATTGTTTCGCCCGTTTGATAAGCTTCGTACATATTAATCAAAGCAGGAATCACTTTGGCGCTTAATAGAGAAAGTCCACCAAAAACACCCGGAACCCAAAGCAATAATTTATCCTTCAGAGACATTTTCGGAATAGCATTGGGGAAAACCGTTTCGAGATCATTCTTAGGAACGCGTTTAAAGATCTTTAATGCAATAGAACCTGGATCGATTGGCATTTTGCCCAATTTGACTTTCTTTTCTTTGAGGTAATCTGCATCGCTGTAATTGAGGTAAATGAGAACACGATCGTAATATTCAATCTCCACTTCTTTGGTCCAGAAAAAGTATTTTTTGACTTTTTCTTTTGCTTTATGATGCCCGCGTGCGTAGAGTTCAAAATCTTTAAAAGCGTTAAAATCGATCGCAAGATTCAGGCCCACCAAATCAGATTCATTAAAGGCTTCGTCTAAAGCTTCTTGGTCAATTCTATAATAATTTCCACGTTCTAAAACCTTTAAAAGCGTTTCTTTAAAAACAGGAAAATCACTTTTATTAATAAACTGTTCACGTTCTTTTTCGCTTAAATCTGGATCGTAAAGCGCGTAATGCTGTTTTAGATTTCGATTAAGATTAAAAGATTCGTAATGATAATAATGTTCGATAATTTCGAACAATTTCTTAAAATCGCTAACCTTTTCTGGATTTTCAGCAAAAGCTGCGATTTGCTGTTCCAGTAAGAATTCTTTGTTGAATGGAATATAATGTTCTCTAGTCATTTGGACTTTAATTTCGTGGCATTTACAGAACGCAAAAGTACAGCCTGAAATTTGATTTTGAAAAGTTTTTTGGATTAAAGATCGTGTTTTTTAACGCAAAGTGCGCAAAGAATTTACGCAAAGTTCGCCAAGTTTTTTAAGTGATGCATAATAGGTTTGTGAGTTCGCAAAGAAAGCTTTCCTTCTTGGTTTTCTAAAAAAATCTTTGTGTGCTTTGTGTTTAAGAATTACGCAAAGTGGACAAAGCTTTGTGTAGATAAAGCTTTGAGTCTTCACAAGCTTTTCAAAAAAAAAACTTTGTGAACTTTGCGTAAATTCTTTGCGCACTTTGCGGTAAAAAAACATCACAGTTAAAAACAAAAAAAAGTGAAATTTCCAATCGGTACCAGCGATTTGAAATTCCACTTTCTGTTCCAAAAAAAAAGTGACAAAAAATTAAGAAGCTCTCTAGAAGCTTTTTTAGAAACTAAAAATTATTTACCGCAATATTACCACTAAATAAAATGGTGGCTATAGGTGTTTTTACCTGTTTTTGTAAACGGTTGTAGATTTTGAGTAGCTGAGCCGCGAATATTATTGTAACACCGTTTTCTTTAGTTCGATTACGCCTTGAATGTATTTTATTAATTCTTCTTTGGTTACAGCAAAAGGAGCTTTTTCTGCCTCAAATTTTAAATACAAATTGGCAATGCTTTCGGCATCAAGATTTTCTGTAAGGTAATGATGTTCTGAATATTGTATAAGATGATCTACAAAAAGTTCGCGTAGCTTTCCTTTTTCGACTGTTTCAGGATCGCCTTCTTTTATTTTTTCGATTACAGATTCTGGTAAATCGATTGTGAGATACATACAATCGACAGAAACCTTTGAAAGCATTTCTTTTGGGACTCTTCCTGTTGCATCGCAATAGGCGCATGGTGCGGGAACCCATTTCAATTGTCGGTTTAAACGGCGGATATCATCCCAATCAACAAATCTTTTTCCAAGGCATCTTGGACATTTTACAGTAGATCTTTTAAAAAGATTAAAAATGGACATTGGTTATTAAATAGCTTAGGGGTTGGTTGGCGGCGAATTTAAAGAATTAAGTAGGAAAAGTTACTTTAATCTATACTTTTTTTAAGAAAAGAATTAACAAAATTGCAAATTTGTATATTTTGAGAGAGGATTAGAGGCAGGAAAAAAATAGTTTCGGTAACAATATTAGGCGATGACAAAAACGAAAGAAATCATTTTTTATTTTCAATTAAAATAAGATGATATGGTTATTAAACAAAAATGATATTAAAAATATAGAAAAAATCTCACTTTAATTCTTGTAAATTTGGTAGAAAGTTCATTTAAAAAAATAATAATTAGATATGGAACATATAAAAACTTCAAAGCTTCAAAATTTTATTCGAATATTTTTGGGATTGTTTATGATAACAGCTGCTATCGGACATTTTACTTTTCAGAGAACAGATTTTCAGGCACAGGTTCCCAATTGGGTTCCTCTGGACAAAGATTTGGTAGTTATACTTTCTGGAATTGTCGAAATTGCTTTAGGTTTGGCAATGGTATTTTTAACCCAATACAAAGTGAAAGTCGGAATAACGCTGGCCATATTTTACGTGTTAGTTTTCCCAGGAAATATAGCACAATACCTAAACGGAACTTCTGCCTTTGGACTCGACACAGATCAGGCGCGTTTAATACGTTTGTTTTTTCAACCCGTTTTAATTTTCCTGGCTTTATGGTCAACTGGGGCACTTGCAGCGTTGTTTAGAAATAAGAAATACGGAGAGCAAAATATTTAGTTTTTTTTAAAGTAAGAGATTTCTTGAAATTAAAAAAAATTAAAGAATTTTAAATATCTTTGAATTATGAGCACAGCAACAAAACCAAAACATATTGGCAGAAATATCAGCCGAATTAGAGAGTTTAGAGGTATGAAACAAGAAGCGCTAGCGATTGCCCTTGGTATGAGCCAGCAATATGTTTCTACTCTTGAAGGAAGTGAAAACATTGATGATGAAAGACTAACTAAAATTGCCGAAGCTTTAGGGGTTTCTGTAGAAACTATTAAGAATTTTAGTGATGAAGGAGTATTCAATTACTTTAATACTTTTAACGAGCCTAATTTTGCAAATAGTAATGGTGCATTTGGTCAAAATAATAGTTGCTCATTTAATCCTTTAGATAAAGTTGTAGAACTTTATGAGCGTTTGGTTCAAGCGGAGAAGGAAAAAGTGGAGTATTTAGAGAAGTTGTTGAAGGAGAAATAATATTTTCGAGAATAATATAAAAATGGAAAAAGAGACTTTTGTGAGAAAGTCTCTTTTTTTGTTTCTTCTTTTAAGAATTTGTTTGAGTGGGTATTGGTAAGAGAAAAAATATTTATATTAGAAACTTTGTCCAGTATACATCAATTTCAGAGGCAAAATCTGCAAAAACTATATTCTTGCCCACTTTATCATAGATGAATATGCTTTTTCTATAGCCTCCTCTAAAAAGATCTTTTTCGGCAGAAATACAATAGTACCAAATACAATTTATTCCATTGTAGGGTTTCATTTCTGATCTTTCAATTATTCTTATTAGATCTTTTGTGTTATTGTTTGCGTAATTTTTTAATATGATTTCTGAGTCAGTTATAGTAATTTCTGTTTCCTGTTCTCTGTCTACTATATTAGACTCTTTTTTTATAAAAGAATGGGATTTTAATTCTTGTCCGTTGGTAAAATTGTAAACGCATATTAAAAATACAATAATAATTTTATTCATTTTTGGGATGTATTTATTTGATCTTGTTAGCTTGAAAGTCTCGCTCACGCAAATATATTAGAAATACTTTGATTTCCCGAGCGAGACGCTCGCGCTTGTTAGGGGAATAATTAAGAAATAATTGAATTTAAATTAAAGATTATTTTTTAACCATGTTGAGCATTGTTCAGAAAAACCTGTCCAAGCTCCTTCACCTGAAAGACAGACAACTAATAGTCTGTCATTGCTATCAATAAATTTTTTTAAATGGTCTCTAATTATAGACGCACTTGATGCTGATTTTATTATCCATGTACTATCAAGACAATGCCACCAATCTCCTAATTTTTTAATTTCTTCTATTAAAGTTTTATAATCTTGACCAGATTTATTTAAATCATAGCCAATTAGGTAAGTTTTTTTCATAGCTAAATTTTTTAATATTATGTTTTTGATAAAAGATTAAAACAAATATCTTAATAGTGGAGCTGTAGGTTTTATGGAAAACCGTAATTCAATAAATAAAAACTCATCACCAAGTACTTTTACGCATTTTTACAAACCCTTAAAAAACAAAAAAGCCCAACCTAAAAAAGTTGAGCTTTTCAAAAATTATCTCATTATCCAAATTGACAAATTATCTCATTAAAAAAAGATTATCTCATTGACAAATTATTTAACAAAATCTGATACTTCCTTCCCACAGGAATAATATCACCGTTAGACATCGTAAGATTCTTAGTAGTAACAGCAGAAATTTTGGTTGTATTTACAATATAAGATCTGTGAACTTGTACGAAATGTGCACAATCAATTTCGGCGCTTATACTCGCAAGCGAACCGTAAATGACAATAGGAGATTTTAATTTGCAGTTGTACAATTTCATGTAATTGCCTAGACTTTCTATGTATAAAATATCAGAAAGAGGTGTTTCAATTACGTGTCCGTTCGAGCGGTAAGAAAGCACTTTTTCGTCGGTGCTGTTTTCTTTTTTAAGATTATTTCCAGAATGATACGTTTTGGCTTTTTCTATTGCCTTTGAGAATTTATCGAACGAAATGGGTTTCATTAAATAATCTATCGCATCGTTTTGGTAAGCCGAAAGCGCAAAATCAGAATAAGCCGTTGTTACAATCGTAATTGGGCGTTTGGGCTGCAGTTCCATTAATTCTACACCCGAAATTACAGGCATATTAATGTCGAGAAAAATAATATCGTATTGGTTTTCGTTGAGCAGTTTTATGGCTTCCATACCATTAAAAGCGCTTCCAGAATGTTCCAGTTCGTCAAATTTGGAGATGTGCGAAATCAAGGCCTTATGTGCCGGCGATTCGTCATCAATTATCAGACAGCGGTAGGTAAGTGCCATATGGTCAATTTTACGGTAAATATATTTTTATCTTTTTTACAGCTTAAATTGTGTTTTAAGCCATAAACTTCCAAACGTCTTTTTAGATTTTCAATTCCGATTCCTGTGCTCGAAAGTCGCGAACCCGAATCGAGATAATTGTTTTTTAAGGTAAAAATAACGCCTCGGCATTGTACTTTCAAATCCAGATTAATAAACGGTTCTACTGTTTCGGCAGAAAACTTGACAGCGTTTTCAACCAAAGGCAGAAAAAACAAAGGCGGAATTTCGATTTGACCGTGCAGACCTTCAATGTTCTGTTTTACGGCCAGTCTTTCGTTTCTAAAGGTATAATATTCGATGTATTTTTTAATAAAAGCGATTTCTTCTTCCATTGAAACAAAATCCTTTTTAGAAGCTTCAATTTGGTAGCGCAGCATTTCTGAAAGATTTAGAATTCGATCAGGAACTTTGTCGGGTTCTGCAAGGGCTTCGCCATAAAGGTTATTCATTGCATTCAGTAAAAAATGCGGATTCAGCTGCTGTTTTAAAAACGAAAGTTCAGACTTAAAATTCATAATGTCTTTATCGGCCTGACTCATTTTTTTGCTAATAACAATATGCAGGAAATAAAAGAAACATCCATTTATGATTAAAGATACGATCTGAAGGGTTTTTAGATTTCCTAACTCTACAAGCGGAAGGAACCAGTTCATGAAGAAATAAAAACAAGTCCAATAAATGGCAAGAAGCGTAAAAAAGATTTTAAACCTTTTATGAAATAAAAAAGGCTTAATAATACAGATATTAAAGATCGTAATCCAGACAATACAAGGAAAATAGCCCATGGCAATTTTACCCAGAATATAAGACCAGCTATGTCCGTCGAGTTTGACTTCGTCGTAAATACAGGCGAAAATAACTAAATAAACAAGTGTGTTTACGATTAGGTTTCGTAGAAAAAAGTTCTGGTAGATTTTTGCAATTGTCATAGCGGCAAAAATAATACAATCGTATAGTTTGTAGGCATTTATCAGGAATAATTTATACCAACGCCATTCGTATAAATCATACGCCATTGGTATAAAATTGCTGTTAAAATAGGGACTTCTCCTTTATTTTTGAATTCGAATTTCTAATCTCTTTTTAATAAAAAATAAAAATGTACCAGTTTAAAGAATTAAAAGATGCCGATATGGTCGTGGAAATTTTTAAAACAAATGTTCAGAAAGAATCTGATCGAGACTATGTGGTAACCATGATGCAAAAGCAGTTTCCAGAATACAAAATTAATTTTGATTTGGAAGATTGTGATAAGATATTAAGAATTGAAGGCATTGATTTGCAATACGATAATGTTGCGAGTCATGTTGCAGGTTTAGGTTATACTTGTGTAAGATTGGAATAATGTTTTAAAACCATCAAAAATTAAATCGGGTGAAAATACGCAGCTGTATTTGCTTTTTTTGTAAGTATTTTGCATAATATTTTAATTTAAAATTAAATACAGAAATGATCGGTTTTATACTTTCGATTTTACTTTTTCTTTTAGAACAGCTAACTTAATAAAGCTGTTTAAATTATCCTATCATTACTGCTTTTTCAATACGAAAAGGTTTGTGCTTTTTTGCATATTATTTTTCTAATTTTGTGCCCATGAAAAAAGCATTCCAACTCTTCGATTTTAGCCAGAAAGTCAATTACAAAAACGAAATTTTAGCGGGTTTAACTGTGGCGATGACTATGATTCCAGAATCGCTGTCGTTTGCTATTTTAGCTGGATTTCCGCCGTTGGTTGGGTTGTATGCTGCTTTTATTGCGGGATTGGTTACGGCTATTTTTGGAGGAAGACCCGGAATGATTTCAGGCGGTGCAGGGGCAACGGTAATTGTTTTGATTGCCTTAATGAAATCGCACGGAATAGAATATGTTTTTGCCGCAGTCGCATTGGGCGGCGTGGTTCAAATTTGTATCGGACTTTTTAAACTTGGAAAATTTATTCGATTAGTTCCGCAGCCCGTAATGTTTGGTTTTGTAAACGGTTTGGCGGTTGTGATTTTTATGTCGCAGCTAGAACAGTTTAAAACCATGGTGAACGGTCAGGTTTCTTGGCTTCAGGGAACTCCTCTTTATATTATGTTAGGTTTGGTGGCTTTGACTATTGCAATTGTTTTGATTTTTCCAAAGATTACAAAAGCGGTTCCAGCATCTTTAGTAGCTATTATGGTCGTTTTTGCTTTGGTCATTGTTTTTAATATTGAAACTAAAACGGTAGAAGATATCGCATCGGTTCAAGGCGGATTTCCTCCGTTTCATATTCCGAATATTCCATTTTCTTTTGAGACTTTTAAAGTGATATTCCCATATTCGGTAATTGTTGCGGCTGTAGGTTTAACAGAAGGTTTGCTTACGCTGAATTTAGTTGATGAAATTACAGGAACAAGAGGAAACAGCAATAGAGAATGTATTGCGCAAGGAAGCTCGAACATCTTAAACGGCTTTTTTTACGGAATGGGTGGATGCCCAATGATTGCACAAACATTGGTAAATCTTGGAGCTGGTTCTAGAGCCAGACTTTCGGGAATTATTGCTTCTCTAACCATTTTGATTATCATACTTTTTGGAGCGCCCGTAATTGGAAAACTGCCCATGGCGGCCTTAGTTGGAGTGATGATGATGGTTGCCATTACAACTTTTGAATGGGCTAGTTTTAAGATTATCAATAAAATGCCAAGACATGATATTTTTGTTGGAATTCTAGTGGCTTTAATCACGATTGTATTGCATAATCTGGCTTTGGCAGTTTTAATTGGCATAATTATTTCGGCTTTGGTTTTTGCTTGGGAAAGTGCAAAACGAATTCGCGCAAGAAATTATATAGATGAAAACGGAGTAAAACATTACGAAATTTATGGTCCATTATTCTTTGGTTCAACTGCTGCTTTTTTAGAAAAATTTGATATTCAGAACGATCCGGATCATATTATAATAGATTTTAAAGAAAGTCGAGTTTCTGATATGTCGGCAATAGAAGCTTTAAATAATCTGACAAAAAAATACAATCAGCTAAATAAAACAGTAGAGTTGCAGCATTTAAGCCCAGACTGCAGGCAATTACTCAAAAATGCAGATGCGGTTATAAATGTTAATGTTATTGAAGATCCGACATATAAAGTGGTTAGTTAATTAGAAAATGGGGCAATTTGATAATTAGATAATTTGAGAATGTGTCCATTAGATAATTAGATAATGATTTTGGAGACGTGTATCTGTAGAGGCGCACTGCAGTGCGTCTACACAAAGTATCTCAAAAAATTAAACCCGACAGGTTTTAAAACCTGTCGGGTTTGCTGTTTTTGTCAGGCTGAGCGAAGTCGAAGCCCACGTGCTAATTAGAACGCCCTTCGACTTCGCTCAGGGTGACAATCAGTTGATCATCAAATTTTCTAATTTTCTAATTGGCACATTCTAAAATTATCTAATTAGAATAATTTGATTTTCGTAACTTTGCCAAATGAAACTGACAGAAACTTTAGAAGACTTTTATACAGTAAAAATAAAAGGAATGCCCGAGAATCTTAAAAAGGAGATCGGACATTTTAATGTTTTTAAGCTAGACGAATATATTGGAAGTACTTGCAATCCATTGCCTTATACCAGAAAAGACTTTTATAAGATAAGTTTAATCATTGGTAAAAACAAAGTGCATTATGCAGATAAAATTGTAACGATTGAAGATCAAGCCTTGTTTTTTGCAAATCCACAAATTCCGTATAGTTGGGAGCATATTGATGAAAATCAAACGGGCTTTTTCTGTATTTTTACAGATGCATTTTTTAGTCAGTTTGGCAATCTAAAAGAATATCCATTATTTCAGCCAGGCGGGAATCCTGTTGTTCCTGTTTCTGCAGCATTAGCAGAATCTCTAAAAACAATTTATTTAAAAATGTTCGAAGAAATCAATTCTGATTATGCTTTTAAATATGATGTGCTTCGAAATCTGGTTTTTGAAATTATTCATTTAGCATTAAAAACACAAACCGTAACTGCTTCATTATATAGTAAATCGAATGCTACAATTCGAGTTTCTTCTTTGTTTTTAGAATTATTAGAAAGACAATTTCCTGTAGAATCCATTTCACAGCAAATTAATTTTCGTTCGCCGTCAGAATATGCCAATCAGTTAAATGTACATGTGAATCATTTAAATAAAGCGTTAAAAGAAACAACAGGAAAAACAACTTCTCAGATCATTTCGGAAAGAATTGTTCAGGAAGCGATGATTCTTTTAAAACAAACCAATTGGAATATTAATGAAATTGCTTGGTGTTTAGGTTTTGAAGAATTGTCCCATTTTATTAATTTCTTCAAAAAAAATGTTCAGGTTTCTCCTAAAAACTATCGATTAGCAGAAATTGATTGATTTTTGCAACTTCTTACTTGATTGCTTTAATTTTTAAGAAGCACTTTGCCAATACCTTTGTCCTGTAATTATAAACGTAAAAATTTAAGATCATGGAAAATAACAAAGTTTGGTTTATTACAGGTGCTTCAAAAGGACTTGGATTAGAGTTAGCTAAAAAATTATTAGCAGAGGGTTTTAAAGTGGCTGCAACGTCAAGAAATGAAGCTTCTTTAAGTGTAGCATTAGGAAAAGCATCAGAAAATTTTCTTCCTCTTGAGATGGATTTAGTGGATGAAAAAAGT
The DNA here is from genome assembly GCF_023656565.1 of Flavobacterium tyrosinilyticum. Lineage (GTDB taxonomy): Bacteria > Bacteroidota > Bacteroidia > Flavobacteriales > Flavobacteriaceae > Flavobacterium > Flavobacterium tyrosinilyticum. Next base: position 222,522 of record NZ_JAMOKG010000001.1, on the reverse strand, counting down.
GTAAAAACAGCAATTGATAGAGCCGTAAACCATTTTAAAACAATCGATGTTTTAGTCAATAATGCTGGTTACGGATTATTAGGAGCTTTAGAAGAATTAACAGATGCAGAAGCTAGAAAAAACTACGAAGTAAATGTTTTCGGATTATTAAATGTAATTAGAAATGCAATGCCTATTCTTCGTGCCAATCAATCGGGGCATATTTTTAATATTTCTTCTGTTGGAGGATATTATGGAGAATTTCCTGGTTGGGGAATTTACTGCTCGACTAAGTTTGCGGTTGCAGGCCTAACGGAATCTTTAGCAACAGAAATTAAGCCTTTTGGAGTTCATGCTACAATTGTCTATCCAGGTTATTTTAGAACCGATTTCTTAAAAGACAGCTCGCTTTTAGTGCCAGAAAATCCAATTGCGGAGTATAAAGAAGTGAGACAGTCTCAAAGTGCTCATAAAGACGACATCAATGAAAATCAGCCAGGAGATCCAGTTAAATTGGCTGAAGCTTTAATTAAAGTAAGTCAGGACCAAAATCCGCCTTTACATTTATTTTTAGGTGAAGATGCTTTTAATATGGCAAATCAAAAAATAGCAAGTGTTCAGAAAGAATTAGAAGGATGGAAATCGGTTTCGGTTTCGACTGGTTTTTAATGGGCTAATTTGATAATGTGTCAATTTGATAATTAGAAAATTTGTCAATTAGAAAATGATTTTACATCATGTATATCTTTAGAGACGCACCGCAGTGTATCTCTACAGATATATACTGTGCGAATTTGTTTTTTTTTGAATTGCCTCCAGCTTTAGCTGGAGGCAATTCAATTAATTATTTAATTCAAGAATTTTCTAATTATCAAATTTTCTAATTGCCTCATTCTCTAATTAGCGAAGCATCGATTTGACATCACTTAACTTCCCGTCAATTTCGCCAATTTGCAGACCTAAAATATGAGCAATTAAAGGATAAACCGAAACATTCTGAAATGTTTTTACTGTTTTGTCAACTTTAAAAGCAGGGCCTTTTGCATAAAAAATAGCATGCATGTCTTTTTCTTCATTGTCATAACCATGCGTTCCGCCATTTATATGTGTGCTTTCTTTGCTTACTAAACTCCAACCTTTATCGGCTTCTATAACGAAATCATGCACACGTGGATTTGTTCCGTAATGTAGTCTCTTCGGAACTTCTGTCGATTTCCAAAATTTAATATGAGGCACTTTTTTCAAAGCATTGGCAATAGAATCCTGATAGCCTGGTTTTGCCTGCAAACTCATAATTGGATTGACAACATCCTTATATCCTAGCCATTCTGGTTTTAAATAATCTAAAACCGCTACTTTTTTATCGTTACTTATAGTGGCCATTCCGTGGTCTGAAACGATAATTAAATTGATTTGTTTCCCAATAGGCAATTGATCTAATCTTCTCGATATTTCGCCCATAATCGAATCCATTTTGATTACTGTTTTTTCGGTTTTTGGCGAAAGCGGACCAAAATTATGGCCCGTATGATCGGGTTCGTCAAAATATAAAGTAACCAAATGCGGACGTTGCTTTTCTGGAAGCTGTAACCATTTCATAACCGTATCGATTCTAGCGCCGTATGGAACTTTACCATCGTAGTTCTTGAAATAACTCGGATTTCTTTTGTCAATATCAGAACCTGGCCAAAAGAAAGAAGCGGTTTTTACACCTTGCTGCTCCGCTAAATTCCAAATCGGATTACCGCCATAAAATCTCGAATCGTTTTTAGCATTACTAGATAATGAGAAAGATTGATTCAAAGAAGCATCGTAAAAAACATTATTGATGATTCCGTGATGATCTGGGTAAAGTCCCGTTACAATGGAATAATGATTTGGAAAAGTTTTACTTGGGTAAGAAGGTTTCATTGATTTGGCATGAACGCCTTCTTTTTCAATTTGCTTCAGATTCGGAAGATTATACATTTTGTCATAATCCCAACGGAAACCATCCATCGAAATTAAAACAACATAATTGTCTTTGCTATTTTGGGCTTGTAAAACGAATGAAAGAGAAAGAAAAACTAAAGATAGGAGTGAAGTAAAATACTTTTTCATTTTTTGAATATATTATGCCTGCAAAGGTAGAGATAACAGATTTTTTAAAGAAAAAGAGAATGTTAAATAAAAAGATAGCCACGATTTGACCATTGAGAATAGCCACGAATTCACGAATTATTTTTTATAATCTGTATCTATTTTGTTAGCCACAGATTACACAGATTAAAAGGATTAAAATAAAATCTGCGAAATCTTTAGGAGTAAATTTTCACGCAGATTTAAAAAAGATTTAAGCAGATTTTTTAAATTTTAATCTGCATAGATCTGCCAAAATCAGTAAAATCTGCGTGAAAAAAATTATAGACAAAGCTTGGAAAATCCATTAAATCAATGAAATCTGTGGCAAAAAATAAACACACAGATTTGAAAATATAATTCGTGAATTCGTGGCGAACAAAAAAAGCGCTAGAAGTAAATCTAGCGCTTTTAATTTTTAAGAAGAGAATGAATTACATCATTCCTGGCATTCCGCCTCCCATTGGCATTCCGCCTCCAGCATTTTCTTCTTTAATATCAATTAATGCACATTCTGTAGTTAAGATCATTCCAGAAACAGATGCAGCATTTTCTAATGCAACACGAGTTACTTTTTTAGGATCGATAATTCCAGCAGTAAGCATATCTACATATTCGTCAGTTTTTGCGTTGTATCCAAAATCACCTGAACCTTCAGAAACTTTAGCCACAACAACAGAACCTTCAAGACCAGCGTTTTCAACGATAGTTCTTAATGGAGCTTCAACCGCGCGAGAAACGATTTGGATTCCAGTAGCTTCGTCAGCATTGTCTGCTTTTAAGTCCGCTAAAGCAAGTTTAGCTCTTAATAAAGCAACACCACCACCAGCAACGATTCCTTCTTCTACAGCAGCACGAGTTGCGTGTAAAGCGTCATCAACTCTGTCTTTTTTCTCTTTCATTTCAACTTCAGAAGCTGCACCAACGTAAAGAACAGCAACACCTCCAGCTAATTTAGCCAAACGCTCTTGTAATTTTTCTTTATCATAATCAGATGTTGTAGTTTCCATCTGACCTTTAATTTGGTTTACTCTGTTTTTGATGATATCAGCTTCGCCAGCACCGCTTACGATAGTTGTGTTATCTTTATCGATAGAAACTCTTTTTGCGTTTCCTAACATTTCGATAGTTGTATTTTCTAGCGTATAACCTCTTTCTTCAGAAATTACAGTTCCGCCAGTTAAGATTGCGATATCTTCTAACATTGCTTTTCTTCTGTCTCCAAAACCTGGAGCTTTTACAGCAGCAATTTTAAGAGCACCTCTTAATTTGTTTACTACTAATGTAGAAAGAGCTTCTCCGTCAACATCTTCAGCAATAATCAATAATGGTTTTCCTGATTGAGCAACTGGCTCTAAAACTGGTAGTAATTCTTTTAAAGAAGATACTTTTTTGTCGTATAATAAGATATATGGAGAATCTAATTCAACTTCCATTTTCTCTGGATTTGTAACGAAATAAGGAGAAAGGTATCCTCTGTCAAACTGCATTCCTTCAACAACGTCAACGAAAGTATCAGTTCCTTTAGCTTCTTCTACAGTGATAACACCTTCTTTTCCAACTTTAGCGAAAGCTGTAGCGATTAATTCACCAATAACTTCGTCATTGTTAGCAGAGATAGAAGCAATTTGTTTGATTTTATCTGAGTCACTTCCAACAACTTTAGCTTGTTTTGCTAAGTCAGCCACGATAGTTTCAACAGCTTTGTCTATACCACGTTTCAAGTCCATAGGATTTGCACCTGCAGCAACGTTTTTAAGACCTTCTTTTACGATCGCTTGCGCTAAAACTGTAGCCGTTGTAGTTCCGTCTCCAGCTAAATCATTTGTTTTAGAAGCAACTTCTTTTACCATTTGCGCACCCATATTTTCTAGTGCGTCTTTTAATTCGATTTCTTTTGCAACAGAAACACCATCTTTAGTAACAGTTGGTCCACCAAATGATTTTCCGATAATTACGTTACGACCTTTTGGTCCAAGAGTTACTTTTACAGCATTTGCTAATGCATCAACACCACGTTTTAATCCGTCACGTGCTTCAATATCAAATTTTATATCTTTTGCCATTTTAATTTTTGTTTAAAGTTTGATTTGTTTCAAGTTAAATGAAGTTCTTAATACTTCGTACTTAATACAATATTTTTTAGATAATCGCTAAAATATCATCCTCGCGCATGATTAGATAATCAGTGCCTTCCAGTTTTAACTCGGTTCCTGCATATTTACCGTAAAGAACAGTATCTCCAACTTTTACAGTCATTGTGTGATCTTTAGTTCCGTTTCCTACTGCAACTACAGTTCCTTTTTGTGGTTTCTCTTTGGCAGTATCTGGAATAAAAATACCTGAGGCAGTTTTAGTTTCAGCTGCAACAGGCTCAATAAGTACGCGGTCTGAAAGCGGTTTAATGTTTAAAGCCATGATTTTATATTATTATAAGTTATACGTTTTTTTTCTGTTCTATAAACTTTCAGAAACTGTGCCATGCTGGAAAAACTGACATTATTTCTTAAAAAAAATGCCAGCTTTGACAGGCTGGCATTAGATTGTATATCGAGCTACTTTTTATTTTGCTGGTGCAGGTGTTGCAGGAGCAGGAGTAGTTCCTTGTGCTGGAGCTGCAGGTGCATTTACAGGAGCTTCAGTTTTATCAATGATTTTAGAATCTGTGTCGCTTAAAGATCCAGAGAAGCTTAAGCTAGAAAGTAAAATTAGCACAATTAAAACAGTAGCTAAAGTCCAAGTACTTTTATCTAAAAAGTCAGTTGTTTTTTGTACTCCACCTAACATCTGCGTTCCGCTGATAGTAGAAGACAATCCGCCTCCTTTAGGGTTTTGTACCATGATAACGATGATCAATAGAAAACAAACTATTGTAATTAAAACTAAAAAAATTGAAAATGTGCTCATTACTTAATTATTGTTATTGTTATTTTGTTGTAAAATCTTTATATCCGATATGCGGTCTGCAAAGAAAGTAATTTTTTCTGGATATTTCAAAATTAATATTTCATAAGCTTGAATTGCTTTTGTATATTTCTTTTGTTCCAGATATACTCTGGCCAGAGTCTCGGTCATTAAATACGAATTGTCCTCTATAACAGGCTCAATTTGAACTACTGGAGCACTTGTTCCAGGTTTAATTGGAGAGATTTTCGGATTGGTTTCGATAAATTTATCGATAATTTCAGCCTTCTTTTGTCTCTCTTCTTCTTTAGCCGCTTCAATTTTTGCTTGTTCTTCTGGAGAAATTTCATTTGAGCGGTCAATTGGTTCTGTTCGAGACAATTGAAGCCATTCTTGAAATGAATGTTTTTCGCTAAGAGAAAAATCCAAAGGTTTTCCTATTTCTAAATGTTCTGCAGCTGTTCTTGCAGGCTCATTAGGCTCTTCCTCTTCGATTATTTCTTCAATCGGCTCTTCATTTTCTTCTATAATTGGCTCTTCTTCTTTATCCTCAGATTGAAGAACTTCTAGAATTTCTGCTTTTGGTTCCTCGGGTGTTTTTGTTTCAGCTTCTTTAATCGAAGAAAGAATAGATCGTTCAACAGAATTCATTTTAAATTCTGGAATAATCATTTCTTCAATTACGCTGTCGTCTTCATCTTCTTCAACAGCATTTAGAGCAGGTTCTTCTATAATAGGATCTGCTTTTACTTCTTCAGTTTTTACAGGTTGTTCAGCATTTTTGGCTTCTGCTTCTTTAATCGAACTTAGAATAGAGTTTTCGACACGCTCATTTTTAGGTTCTTCAGCTTTTACAGGTTCTGGTAGAGAAGGTGTTTCAGAGCCCTTTATCGAACTTAAGATCGAATTCTCTATACGATCAATTTTAGGTTCTTCAGTTTGTCTAGATTCTGAAAACGGAGCTGTTTCAACTTCTTCTTCTACATTATCTGAAATAGTAAGTTCAGTAGAATCAATTTTCTGTTGTTCTTCTAATGCAGGTTTTTCAAAAGTTACAGTAGATAAGTCTATTTCTGGAAGTGGTTTTGGTTTTTCCTCTTCTATTATTGGCTTTTCAAAAGTTACATTTTGTGCTTCTTTTATCGCAAAAATATAAAAATCTATTTCTGGAATTGGTTTTGGCTCTTCTTCCTTAATTGATGGTTTTTCAAAAGTTATAGTTTGAGCTTCTTTTATGGCAAGAAAAATAGAAGGATCTATTTCTGGAAATTTTTTAGGCTCTTCGGCAATTACTGGTTCTTGAGCTTTTATTTCCTCAACTTGTACAGGTTCTTCTTTTAAAGTTTCTTCAATTTTTGCAGATTCTTCAACTTTTACAGACTGTACAATTGAAGGTGTTTCAACAACAGAAGTTTGAGCTTCTTTAGTTGTATCTGAAACAGGCAGTTCTTCAATATCGGTTTTAACTTCAATTGCTTTTTGAATCTGCTCTGGTGAAATTATTTCACTGTCAAAAACAGTAATTTCAAGAAGATCTCTCAATTTCTGTTCGTAAAAATCATTTTGAATAGAAGTGAAAGCTTCAGATGTTATAAAATCAAATAAAACAGAACGATCAGCCGTGTATGCTGCTGTAACCTTCAAAGCATAATTATACTTAAAACTATTTTGATTGTAAAGTCCTTTTAATCGCAATGCGCGTGCACTTTGAAAATACGGAAATTCATTCAAAACACTTCCTAATGCGTCCGCCTGCTTTTCTGTAATAGCATCGGGTTTATTCATTAAGTAGGTATAATCGCTAACGTTCATTATTTGTTTTTTTTGTTTGATCGGTTAATTGTTTATTTGTTTTTGCTTGTTTTATCGATTAAACGGTTTTTATAGTTTAACGACTAAATAAACAGGCAAAACTACCATTTTGCCAATGATTGATTAAAGATATCTTGGGTGATTCTTTCAAAAATTATTCTGATTGCCTCGTTTAAAACAGATCCTGTTGGAAGATCTCGTCCAGGGAAATCATAATAGAATTCAAAAGATTTTTCAAAATCGTCTGTCTCTTTCTTTTTGTTTGTAAAACGTACATTTACACGAATAGATAAACGGTTTTGTGCTGCCTGCTGATCTGCAGTTGCCGTCATTGGTGTAATTCGGTAATCTGTAATTTCACCTTCGTAAACCAAATCGCCACTATTGCTAACCAAGTTTAAGTTGGTCTGATTCATAATCAAATCCTGCAAAGCCAAAGTAAAAGTTCTATCGATTCCTGGTTCAATCAAATCGGCATTATTCTGAAAGAAGTTAACCTGAAATGTTTTGGCATCGATTTTTCCAGTTCCTGTAAAGTTGTAAACAGAACAGCCACTCAACATAAAAAGGCTTAATAGTGCGAAAAGAGAATATATTTTTTTCATAATGTGTATTAGTCGAATTCCAAATTTCAAATTTCGCCAAATATAGTAATTTGGGATTTGGGATTTAAAAATTGAGATTTATTATAGATCGAATTGCTTGATTTTACGGTACAAAGTTCTTTCAGAGATACCTAATTCATCAGCAGCGGCTTTACGTTTTCCTTTGTTTTTTTCTAATGATTTTTTGATCATTTCGATTTCTTTTTGTTCCAAACGTAAAATTTCTTCTTCCTCGATAGTTTCAGCAAATAAATAATTATCGTCTTGCATCTGATAATTATCTTCACGAACAACAGGAGAGGTCACAACAGCGGTTCTTGGCTCTTCTTCAAAATCAATCTCGCTATCATTTTGCTGATTTCCGTAAATTTTCTGGATCAAATTCGGGTTAATGTCTTGAACTTTAGAAGTCCCATTTTTCATCAACTCTAGAGTCAGTTTTTTCAAGTCGTTCAAATCGCTTCTCATATCAAAAAGCACTTTGTACAAAATATCTCTTTCGGTACTGAAATCACTTTCTTTTTTGCTGTCGCTAATAACTGAAGGCAAATTGCTTCCTTCGGCAGGCAAATAAGATTGTAAAGTAGCTAAGGTAATATCACGATTAGTTTCTAAAACTGAAATTTGTTCTGCCACATTTCGAAGCTGACGAATATTTCCGCTCCATCTGAATTTCTGTAAAAGCTGAACAGCATCATCATCCAGTCTTAAAGGAGGCATTTTATATTTATGAGCAAAATCGGCTACAAACTTTCTGAACAACAAATGAATATCGTCGTTTCTTTCGCGTAAAGGCGGTAATGTAATTTCGACTGTGCTTAAACGATAGTACAAATCCTCACGGAATTTACCTTTTTCAATTGCATTGAATAAATTGACGTTTGTTGCCGCAACAATTCTCACATTCGTTTTTTGAACCTGAGACGAACCTACTTTTATAAATTCACCATTTTCCAAAACACGAAGTAATCTTACTTGAGTTGTTAATGGTAATTCTCCAACTTCATCAAGAAATATTGTTCCGCCATCAGCCACTTCAAAATAACCTTCACGCGTGCTTGTTGCACCTGTAAAAGCTCCTTTTTCGTGACCAAAAAGTTCACTGTCAATTGTTCCTTCCGGAATTGCACCACAGTTTACGGCAATATATTTACCATGCTTTCTGTGCGAAAGCGAATGTATAATTCTAGGAATATTTTCTTTACCAACACCACTTTCCCCAGTTACCATAACCGAAATATCAGTTGGAGCAACCTGAATGGCTTTTTCAATGGCGCGATTTAATTTCGGATCATTTCCAATAATTTCAAATCGCTGTTTTATTGCTTGAACTGTTTCCATATCGATTTTGTTTCAAGTTTTTTGTTTGTTTTAGGTTTTGCCTAAAACTTTGGCTTGTATTTTTGTTTGCCACGAATTTCTCGAATTTTTCTTGAAATCGGGCTAATCAATTCTTTTTTAGAAGTAATTGAAATTAACCACAAATTACACAAATTAGCGCAAATTCAGTTTATGAATTTATCAATCTTTTGTGTACTAATGATTTGTTTTGAAAGTTTGCAATTATTCCGACAGGAGTATCAGCAAGCTTCATGTAATTTAAGGTTTGGGCAAGATGGTCATTGCTAATTTCTCTCACTGATTTCACTTCTAATATTATATCTTCATAAACTATAAAATCTGCATAAAATTTATGAGGCAAAATAACCCCTTTGTATTCTATAGAAAATTCCTTTTCTCGATGATAAGGAATGTTATTGTTTTTAAATTCAATTTCTAATGCGTCTTTATATACAATTTCAAGTAATCCAGGTCCCAATAATCTATGTACTTCCATGCATATACCTACAATTTGATAATTTTGATCTTTCTTGTAGTAATATTCGTTTGTATCAATCATCAATAATTAATTTGCGGAAATTTGTGAAATTTGCGGTTAAAAAAACTAATTCATTTCAGAATATCCCACTGCTTCACCTTTTAAAGTTCCGCTAGTACAGCTTGTGATTTTTACGTTTACGAAATCTCCAATTTTGTAATTTTCTTTTGGGAAAACTACCGTAATACTTTGAGAGTTTCTTCCAGAAAATTCGTCTTTTGATTTTTTAGAAACTTTTTCGACTAAAACTTCAACTGTTTTTCCAACAAATTCTTCGCTTCTAAACCAAGCATGTTTTTGTTGTAAATCGACAATTTCTTGTAATCTTCTTGCTTTAGTTTCTTCCTCCACATCATCTTTCATTTTTCTTCCAGCCAAAGTTCCAGGACGTTCAGAATACGAATACATATAACCGAAATTATATTTTACATATTCCATCAAGCTCATTGTATCTTGGTGGTCTTCTTCAGTTTCTGTTGGGAAACCAGCAATCATATCTTGCGAAATCGAAGCGTCAGGAATAATCGCCTTAATTTTATCAATCAAAGCCATATATTCTTCACGAGAATGCAGACGATTCATTTCTTTTAAAATTCTATTACTTCCAGATTGAACCGGTAAGTGAATATGTTTACAGATGTTTGGATATTTCGCAATAACATGCAAAATGCTTTCGTGCATATCCTGCGGATTAGAAGTCGAAAATCGAATACGCATTTTTGGAAAACCAACAGCAACCATTTCTAGCAATTGATCAAAATCAACCGCAGTTGCTTTCTGCATTTCAGAAGCATTTACGAAATCTTTTTTCAAACCGCCACCGTACCAAAGGTAACTGTCAACGTTTTGGCCTAAAAGAGTAACTTCTTTATAGCCTTTGTTCCATAAATCCTGAATTTCAGCCATAATACTCTGTGGTTCACGACTGCGTTCGCGTCCGCGTGTAAAAGGTACAACGCAAAATGTACACATATTATCGCATCCACGAGTAATCGAAACCAAAGCTGTAATTCCGTTGCTCATTAAACGAACAGGCGAAATATCTCCGTACGTTTCTTCTTTTGATAAAATTACATTAATAGCATCACGTCCTTCTTCAACTTCAGCCAATAAATTCGGAAGATCTTTATAAGCATCTGGACCAACAACTAAGTCAACGATTTTTTCTTCTTCTAGAAATTGACTTTTCAAACGCTCCGCCATACAGCCCAAAACACCCACTTTCATTTTCGGATTCGTGCGTTTAACTGCATTGTATTTCTCTAAACGCTTGCGAATAGTCTGTTCTGCCTTATCTCTAATAGAGCAAGTGTTTACCAAAACCAAATCGGCTTCTTCTAGAATAGAAGTAGTGTTATAACCTCCGTCAGACAAAATGGAAGCTACGACTTCACTGTCCGAAAAATTCATCGCACAGCCGTAACTTTCTATAAATAGTTTTTTAGTATTTTCAGGTTTATTTTCCAAAACAAGACTTTCGCCCTGTTTGCTTTCTTCAATAATCTTTTCCATTGTAAAAATTCAAAGTGCAAAGATAGCGTAATTGAATCTAATATGACAAGATGTCAGATAAAGAATTAACAATGTTTTGAGAAATGTTGATACCTAATGCTTTGAGCTCAATTTAAGGGTAATTAGGAGCTATTTCCAGCTTTTCACTTCAAGTCCTCATAAAAAAAGCAAAGTTTCTAATGTTTCAAAAAGAGCTTCCGTTGGTCGCTTTTTTTAAAACAAGAAACTTTTGCTTTTTTTACTCCGGGCTTTTCGCTACAATCTGGGCTAGGAAATTCGATTTCAAAGGAAAACGTAATTAAAATAAATTGTAGGTTGAATCGTAGATTTTAAGAAATGTTTTTTACAATTTAAAATTTCAGCTCTGAAATCTAAAATTAAAAGGGATTTCTTGGTTAAAAATCACTAAAAGTTATACCTATATATATTATCGAGATTATTACAGATAAATCTGCAATTTTAAGTTTCATAATATCAAAATACCTCAAAAATGCATTCGTAAGGTTAATATTTAAAAAAAATAAATACTTTTGTTGCAGAAAAATAGAGCAATGGCAAAGAATTTAGTAATAGTGGAGTCACCTGCAAAGGCGAAAACGATCGAGAAATTTCTTGGGAGTGATTTTCAGGTGGAGTCAAGTTATGGACACATAGCAGATTTACCATCAAAGGAAATAGGAGTAGATGTAGAAAATGGTTTTAAACCTAAATATGAAGTTTCTCCGGATAAAAAAGCCTTGGTAACGAAGCTGAAGTCACTTTCTAAAAATGCCGAAACGGTTTGGTTAGCATCCGATGAGGACCGCGAGGGAGAGGCTATTTCATGGCACTTGGCGGAAGAATTAAAGCTAGATAGAAAAAAAACCAAACGAATTGTTTTTCACGAGATCACAAAATCTGCGATTCTTAAGGCAATCGACAATCCAAGAGAAATTGATTATAATTTAGTAAACGCACAACAAGCACGTCGTGTTTTAGATCGTTTAGTAGGTTATGAATTATCTCCAGTTTTATGGAGAAAAATTAAAGGCGGACTTTCAGCTGGTCGTGTACAGTCAGTTTCTGTGCGTTTGATTGTAGAAAGAGAACGCGAAATACAAAGCTTCAATGCAGTTGCAACATATTCTATTGTTGCAGAATTTGTAAACGAAGCAGGAAAAGCTTTCAAAGCAAAACTTCCAAAAAACTTCAACACTAAAAAAGAAGCCGAAGATTTCTTAAATCAAAACATCGGTTCTAAATATAAGGTAGCTGATTTAGAAACTAAACCTACCAAAAAATCTCCAACAGCACCTTTTACAACTTCTACATTGCAGCAAGAAGCAGCAAGAAAATTGTACTTGCCAGTTGGAATTACCATGCAATTAGCACAGCGTCTATACGAAGCCGGACTTATTACTTATATGAGAACCGACTCGGTAAACCTTTCTAAAGAAGCAATGGATGCTGCACAAGCAGAAATTATCAAATCTTACGGAAAAGAATTCTCTAAGCCGAGAGTTTTTGCTAATAAAAGTAAAGGAGCACAAGAAGCGCACGAAGCAATTCGTCCGACTGATATGTCTCGTCACACCGTAAATATTGACCGTGACCAAGCTCGCTTATACGATTTGATCTGGAAAAGAACTTTGGCTTCGCAAATGAGCGACGCACAATTGGAAAGAACAAACGTAAAAATCGAAGCAGATAATCACAGCGAAATTTTTACAGCTTCTGGAGAAGTATTGCTTTTTGAAGGTTTCTTAAAGGTGTACTTAGAAGGTCACGATGACGATGAAGAAGAGCAAGAAGGAATGCTTCCGGCTTTAAAAGTAAACGAAAAACTGGCGAATAACTATATTACAGCCACAGAACGATATTCAAGACCGCCTGCCCGTTACACTGAGGCATCTTTGGTTAAAAAATTAGAGGAACTTGGAATCGGGCGTCCATCTACATACGCACCAACTATTTCGACAATTATCAATAGAAATTACGTTGAAAAAGGAACTCTTGAGGGTGTAGAACGTAATTATACACAACTTACTTTGCAGAATAGTAAAGTAGGAGAGAAGCTTCTAAAAGAAAATACAGGTTCTGATAAAGGGAAATTGGTTCCAACAGATATCGGAACTATTGTTACTGATTTCTTGGTAAAGAATTTCGGAAACATCCTAGATTATAATTTCACTGCAAAAGTTGAGCAGGACTTTGACGAAATTGCTGAAGGAAATATTGACTGGGCAAAAATGATGCAGGATTTCTACAATAAATTTCATCCAAATGTAAAAGAAGTTGAAGCAAATGCTGAACGTGAAAGTGGTGAAAGAATTCTAGGAAAAGATGCAGACGGTAGACAAGTTTCTGTTCGTTTAGGAAAATTTGGGCCAATGGCGCAGATTGGAGAAGCAGATGATGAGGATAAAAAGTTTGCTAGTTTAATGGCAGACCAAAATATAGGAAACATTACACTTGAAGAGGCATTGAATTTGTTCTTGCTTCCAAAAAGTTTAGGTGAATATAAAGGAGAAGAAGTGGAAGTGAGCAATGGCCGTTACGGTCCTTATGTTCGTCACGGAAGCGTTTTTATTTCATTGCCTAGAGGAGAAGATCCACTAAGTGTTTCTAAAGAAAGAGCTCAGGAATTAATTGATGAAAAAGCACTTGCTGATGCGCCAATTGCTGTTTATAAAGGAGAAGCTGTTCAAAAAGGAGTGGGACGTTTTGGACCATTCATTAAATGGAACGGACTTTTTGTAAACGTAAGCAAGAAATATAATTTTGATAATCTTTCTCAAGCTGATGTTGAGGAATTGATTGAAGATAAACTTCAGAAAAACATTGATAAGGTTATTCATAATTGGGAAGAAGAAGGAATTGTAGTAGAAAAAGCCCGTTGGGGACGCTCTGTGATTCTGAAAGGAAAAATCAAAATTGAATTAAGTAAAGATGTTGATGCAACAAAATTAACATTGGCTCAAGTTCAAGAAATGATCGCGGCAAAAACACCAGCAAAGAAAACTGCTGCTAAAAAAACAACAACGGCTAAAAAAGCTCCAGCTAAAAAAACGGCTGCTAAAAAGAAATAAGTATAAATGGAATTTGATTTTCTAGAACCAGTTAATGACGCAATTGTAAAATTCGTCGGCGCACTGTCTTCACAAGAGCTTGGAAGCAAAGTTGTCTTCCATACCCAAGATCAGTTTCCTGATATTGCACAGATTAATATTGCTATAATTGGGGTTTTAGAAGACCGTACAAATATCAATATGATTAATGAAGTTAATCTAACAGCTGTGCGTAAAAAGCTTTATGGGATGTTTCCTGGCAATTGGGATGCTTCAATCGCAGATCTTGGAGATATACTTGCAGGCGATTCTGTAGAGGATACTTATTATGCATTAAAGAAGGTTACGGCTACATTAATTAAGAATAAAGTCATTCCTATAGTTCTAGGAGGTTCTCAGGATTTGACCTATGCTTTGTATCGTGCTTACGATGATTTAGAGCAAATGGTAAATTTGGTTGCAGTTGATAATAGATTTGATTTTGGAAAGGAAAATGAATCAGTTTCGGCTAATTCGTACTTGACAAAAATTATTATTGATGAACCAAATAACCTTTTCAATTACTGTAATATAGGGTATCAAACCTATTATAATTCGCAAGAAGAAATTGATCTAATCGAAAAGTTATTCTTTGATGCATATCGATTGGGCGAAATTTCAAACAAAATCACTTTGGCTGAGCCAGTTTTTAGAGATGCAGACTTGGTTAGTATTGATTTGAATTCTGTAAAATCTTCTGCTTCAGCAAATATGGTTACTTTTGAGCCAAACGGATTTAATGGAAAAGAAATTTGTGCTTTAGCAAGATATGCTGGTATTAGTGATAAAGTATCTTCATTTGGAATCTTTAATCATAACAGTACAACGGCAGAGTCGGCTATTATTGCTCAGATTGTTTGGTATTTTATTGAAGGTTATCACTATCGCTCAAAAGAATATCCATTTGGAAGCCGAGCAAACTATTTAAAGTATATAGTTCCGTTAGATGATGAAGAATTGATATTCTATAAAAGTGACAAAACAGATCGTTGGTGGATCGAAATTCCATTCGAATCAAACGGCAACAATAAATTGAAAAGAAATACGTTATTACCCTGTTCTTACGACGAATATTTGTCGGCTTGCAATCAAGAATTGCCAGAAAGATGGTGGAAAGCGCAACGAAAAAACGCTTTGTAGTTCGAAAATTTAAGCGAAATCTTAAATTTTTAAAACTTGTTTAAAATAGTTAAAATTAATTAGTAAGAAAATACGTATAATATATAAAAATTAACGTTTTACATCGATTTTTTAGAACAGTTTATCGATAAAATATTTTTTTTTTATTTTATTTAACATTATTTTTGAACGGTAAAATAAATTCGCAAGTAGTATTGTTTTTTAGATAAATAATAAATACGTTTACGGACTTTTAATAATGAATAGATAATCCCAAATTTATATGAAGAAGTTTATTGCATTTGCAGCAATGTTAACACTAGTAATCGGCTGTGGTAAGTCAGGTGACAAAGGTGAATTAGTTGGTGTTACAGGAGGGAAATGGCATCCCGAGAAGCCTTATGGAATGACATTAGTTCCGGGCGGATCTTTTATTATGGGTAAATCAGATGCTGATTTAGCTAACGTAGAAGATGCTCCAACTAAAACTGTAACCGTGCGTTCATTCTATATGGATGAAACAGAAATTACAAATAGTGAATATCGTCAATTCGTAGAATGGGTGAAAGATTCTACAATGAGAGTTCGTTTAGCAATCCTTGCAGATGAAACTGGACAAAAAGCTACTGATGGAAAAGGTAAAAAAGGCGGAAGCATTGCTGATTACGCTTTTAATGATTCTGATCCAGAAAAAATGACAGCTTATGATAAATACATGTATGACAACTACTATAGTGTTGGTACTAAGGATGATCCATATGCTGGAAGAAAATTAAACAGAAAAGTTAAGTTAATTAAAGATACAAAAGCATATCCAGATGAGTATTATGCTGAAGTAATGGATTCTATGTATTTACCAATTGAAGAATCATACAATGGTTTAAGAACAATTGACGTAAATAAATTGAAATTCCGTTATTCTTGGATGGATATTCAAGCTGCTGCAAAAGCTAAAGTTGGAAAAAGAAGTGACTTCGTAAAAACAGAGCAGGTAAATGTTTATCCTGACACTGCAGTTTGGATTAAAGACTTCGCTTACTCATATAATGAGCCAATGCACAACGATTATTTCTGGCACAAAGCTTATGGAGATTATCCTGTAGTTGGTGTTACTTGGAAACAAGCTAAAGCATTCTGTGCTTGGAGAACTTTAAACAAAAACAGTTATATTAAATCTAAGAAAAAAGGGCGTGATCTTGTAAACTCTTTCAGATTACCAACTGAGGCAGAGTGGGAGTACGCTGCTAGAGGAGGTCTAGAGTCTGCTACTTACCCATGGGGAGGTCCTTATACTAAAAGTGATAGAGGTTGTTTCTTAGCAAACTTTAAACCAAGTAGAGGAGATTATGCTGCTGACGAAGCTTTATATACAGTAGAAGCAAAATCATATGACGTAAATGGTTACGGATTATATAACATGGCAGGAAACGTTTCAGAGTGGACAGATTCAGCTTACAATCCAAATGCATACGAATATGTTTCTACAATGAATCCAAACGTAATTGATGGTAAAAATCAAAGAAAAGTAGTTCGTGGAGGTTCTTGGAAAGACGTTGCTTATTTCCTACAGGTAAGTACTCGTGACCACGAATATGCTGATTCTGCTAGAAGTTATATCGGATTCAGAACTGTACAAGATTACATGGGTACTCAAGTTACAGGAAACAGAAAAAAGTAATTTTATAATTTTATCAATATCCAACAAATCTATTTTAAACCTAAAAAAAAAGTATTATGGCATTATTAAGTAAAAAAGCAATGAATTTCGCTTATGGTATGGGAGCGGCAGTGGTAATCGTTGGAGCGTTATTCAAAATTACTCACTTTGAGATTGGACCATTAACAGGTACAGTTATGCTTTCAGTAGGATTAGTTACTGAGGCGTTAATTTTTGCGCTTTCTGCTTTCGAACCAGTTGAAGAAGAACTAGATTGGACTCTAGTTTACCCAGAATTAGCTAATGGACAAGCAAGAGAGAAAAAAGCTAAACCTGAATCTACAACTGATGCTCAAGGATTATTATCTCAAAAATTAGACACATTATTAAAAGAAGCTAAAATTGACGGTGAATTAATGTCAAGTTTAGGAAACAGCATCAAAAATTTCGAATCTGCTGCTAAAGGAATTGCTCCAACTGTAGATTCAATCGCTGGGCAAAAGAAATATTCTGATGAATTAACTTTGGCTGCTACTCAAATGGAATCATTAAACAGTTTGTACAAAGTACAATTGGAAAGTGCTTCTAGAAATGCTGAGGCTAACAAAGAAATCGCTGATAACGCTACTAAATTAAAAGAACAAATGGCTTCTATGACAGCAAACATTGCTTCTTTAAACAGTGTTTACGGTGGTATGCTTTCTGCAATGAGTAACAAAGGATAATTAGTTTTTAACTAAATATTAAATTTATTAATAAGAACTAATTAAAGAAAAATGGCAGGAGGAAAATTAACCCCTAGACAGAAGATGATTAACCTGATGTACCTGGTTTTCATCGCAATGTTAGCAATGAACGTATCAAAAGAAGTAATTTCTGCTTTTGGTTTGATGAATGAAAAATTCGAAGGTGCAAACACTAGTTCTATAGAGTCAAACGCTGGTTTATTAAGCTCTTTAGATCAAAAAGCTGCTGAAGCAAAAGGAGAATTTGCTATTGCTGCAGTAACAGCTCACAAAGTTGAAACAATTACAAAAGATTTTTATGATTATATAGCTACTCTAAAAGCTCAGGCAGTTAAAGGTTTCGAAGTTGATAAAGCAACAGGAAAAATGCCTTATGAGGCTATGGATAGAGGAGATAATATCGACGACTGGTTTACAGGAGACGGTTACACTAAAAAAGGTAACGAAATTATATCTAAAATCGAAAAATATAAAGCTGATATCAAAGCAGCTTTAGGAACAGACAAAAAGTACGCATCAATTATTGCTGAGGTTGAAAAGAAATTTGATGTTTCTGATGTTAAAAACAAAGAGGGAATTAAAGAAAAATACTTAGCGTACCACTTTAAAGGATTTCCTGCAATCGCTACAGCTGCAAAACTTTCAGCTTGGCAGAATGACGTTAAAAAAGTTGAAACAGACGTTTACAACAGTGCTTTAGGTAAAGCTGCAGTTGCTGCTGCTTCTTATAGCAACTACCAAGCAATCGTTGTTTTGGATAAAAATGCTTATTTCCAAGGAGAAAAAGTTACTGGTAAAGTTGTTTTAGGTCGTTACGATGAAAACACTACACCAACTTCTTTCCAAGGTCCAGGGCAAATCGTAAACGGACAAGCTGTTATCTCTTTAACTGCTGGTGGAGTTGGAGAACAAGACATCAACGGACAATTTACGTTCTTAGAGGATGGAAAAAATATTCCTTTAAAATTCTCTGGAAAATATGTTGTAGTTCCAAGACCAAACGCTGCTACAATTTCTGCAGATAAAATGAACGTAGTATATAGAGGAGTTGTTAACCCAATCTCTGTGTCTTTTGCTGGTGTTGATGCAAACAAAATTGTTGCAAGTGCTCCAGGTTTAGCTTCTGCTGGAAAACCAGGAAAATATAACATGAGCCCAGGTCAAGGTACTGAAACTACAATTTCTGTAACAGGTACTTTACCAAACGGTGATAAAGTAACTGATAAGAAAACATTCAGAATTAAAGGTATTCCTGGTCCAACAGGAACAATTAGAGGTGAGATGGGAGTTGTTAAAGGTCCTAAATCTAACTTAGAGATTGCTACTATTGGTGCAAAACTTCTTGATTTTGATTTTGAAGTTGGTTTAGATGTTGTTGGATTCAATATGAAAATTGCTGGACAACCTACAGTTGTTGTTACAGGAAACAAAATGAATGCACAATGTAAACAAGTACTTTCAAGAGCAGGTAAAGGAGACCAAGTTACTATTTCTGAAATTAAAACTAAACTTGTTGGAGCTGGTAGTTATTTATTGCCAAGAACTGCTCCTGTAATTTACGAAATACAATAATAAAGTAGTGTAAGCTACATTCAATATCTTATAACGATACCACGATGAAAGTAAGAAATTTTTTAATAGCTATTGTTTCTATCGCTGGAGGTTTTGCTTCTAATGCGCAATCTAATTTGCTAAACGCTAAAACTCCTGCTCAGATTGGACTTAAAACTCCTGCTCAATTAATATCTGATAATGATAAGCCATTGGCTTATGGTTACGTAGATGATAGAGATATCTTGATGGGAAAAACAACATGGGAGATCATTGATTTAAATGAAAAAATCAACTTTCCTTTATATTTTCCAGTAGATACAGCTAATATTGGTCCTAACAGACGTTCTCTTTATGACGTTTTAACTAAAGCTATTAAAGGTGGAAAAGTTACTGAAGTTTATACTGACAGTTATTTCAATACTAAAAAATCTATGAAAGACATCGAGGGCTCATTATCTCGTATTGATACAACAGATGCAGGTAGAGAGTTAATTAACCAATATCCAGATGACTACAAATCACGTGTTGTGAAGAAAAAAGTTGTTTCAGGTAAAGGTAAAAACAAATCAGTTTCTTATGTTGAAGAGACAGTTGGACCAACAAGAACGGTTCCTGCTGAATATATCTTAAAACAAGATCTTACTGCTGCAGATGTTACTCAGTATAAAATTAAAGGATACTGGTATTTTGATAAACGTCAAAGTGAATTAAAATATCGTTTACTAGGAATTTGTCCTGTAACTCCGGACGTTTATACAATGAATAGTGATGAAAAGGATTATATTGAATTGTTTTGGGTATTCTTCCCAAATGCCAGAGAAGCATTGCATGAAGCAAAAGCGTTCAATGACAACAACTCAGCTCTTCCGATTTCATTTGATCAGATTTTAAATTCAAGACGTTTTAATGCGGTTGTTTACAAAGAGGAAAACCTTTATGGAGACAGGGCAATTAGCGATTATATGAAAGACAACGCACAAAATCAGTTGTTGGAATCTGAAAGAGTGAAAGAAAAAATTCGCAACTTCGAACAAGATATGTGGAACTACTAAGTTGATACATAGCATGATAATTAAAAAACTCTTACTACCTTTGTAGTAAGAGTTTTTTTTATGTCAATATATTATTATAAGCTGTCTGCTATAGGTTGAATATATTATTTTATATTTATGTAAGAAAAATAACAATATTTGTAATAAAATTTCGTTTAATGTCTTGTAAAAATTATCATGATGAAAGTAAGAAATTTATTAATCGCTATTGTTACTGTTCTAGGAGGCATATCTTCTAATGCTCAGTCTAATTTACTTAATGCCAAAACTGCCGATCAGATAGGGTATAAGACACCTGCTCAAATGATATCTGATAATGATAAGCCTCTAGCGTATGGTTATGTTGATGATCGAGATGTTTTGATGGGAAAGATGGTTTGGGAAATTATTGATTTAAATGAAAAAATTAATTTTCCATTATATTTTCCTGTGGATACGGCCAATATTGGCCCAGATAGACGTTCGCTTTATGATATATTAACCAAAGCAATGAGAAACGGTAAAATAACAGAAGTTTATACAGACAGTTATTTTAATACAAAAAAGACTTTAAAAGACATTCAAGGATCTTTATCTCGTGTTGATACAACAGATGCGGGGAGAGAGCTTATTAATCAATATCCTGATGACTATAGAACGCGTGTGGTTAAGAAGAAAGTAGTTACAGGCACAGGAAAAAATAAGAAAGTAACTTATGTTGACCAGACAGTAGGACCAACTAGAACAGTTCCTGCTGAATATATTTTGAAGCAAGATCTTACGGCTGCTGATGTAAGTCAATATAAAATTAAAGGGTTTTGGTATTTTGATAAAAGACAGAGCGATTTGAAATATCGTCTGCTTGGCATTTGCCCTGTAACGCCCGATGTTTATACCATGAATAGTGATGAAAAAGATTATATTGAACTATTCTGGGTTTTCTTCCCCAACGCTAGAGAAGTACTACATGAAGGAAAAGCTTTTAATGATCAGAATTCGGCCTTACCAATTTCCTTTGATCAGATTTTAAACTCAAGACGTTTCAATGCTATGATATATAAGGAAGAAAATGTCTATGGTGATCGTGAGATTAAAGATTATATTAGAGATAATGCACAAAGCCAATTGCTAGAGTCTGAAAGGGTAAAAGAGAAGATTCGTAATTTTGAACAAGATATGTGGAATTACTAAGTTCATAAACTCATAATAAGAAAAACTCTTGCTACCTTTGTAGTTAGAGTTTTTTTTATTTTATCTATACACTTCACAATGCTTGATTATTTAATCGTCGGATCTGGATTGGCTGGAATTTCTTTTGCCGAAATCGCCTTAAAAAACAATAAATCTATTTTAATTGTTGATGACAAATCTCAGAATTCTTCGAGAATTGCTGGAGGTTTGTACAATCCCGTTATTCTGAAGCGATTTAGTGAAGTCTGGAACGCTAAAGAACATTTGGTTTTAATGAATGAGTTTTACGAACAGGTTGAAGATAAGCTACAGGAGAAATTCAATTTTAAAATGCCAATTCTTCGAAAGTTTTTTTCAATTGAAGAACAGAATAACTGGTTTGCAGCGTCAGATAAAATAAACTTAGCTCCTTTTTTGTCAACAAAACTAATTACTAAGAAGTATCAAGGTATTGATTCTCCTTATGATTATGGAGAAGTTCTGCATACCGGCTATGTTAAAACTGGACAACTATTGGAAAGTTATAAAGCTTACTTAAAGGAAAATAACTTGCTTCTTGAAGAATCTTTCCATAGTTCTTTCTTGGAAATTCTTGATTTAGGAATTCAGTATAAAAATATTAAAGCACGCCACATCATTTTTGCAGAGGGTTTTGGGCTGCATAAAAACCCTTATTTTAATTATCTCCCTTTGGATGGAACAAAAGGGGAACTGTTTTTAATAAAAGCGCCAGATTTAAAATTGGATTTAATTGTTAATACCAGTGTTTTTATTTTACCAGTAGGTGGCAATTTATTTAAAGTTGGAGCTACTTACAATTGGCATGATAAAACAGATCTTCCCACCGAAGAAGGAAAACAAGAGCTTTTAGATCGCATTAAAGAAATTATTACCTGCGATTTTGAAATTGTAAAGCATTTTGCTGGAGTTAGACCAACAGTTGCCGACAGAAGACCTTTGGTAGGTACTCATGAAGCATACGAATCGATTCATCTTCTTAACGGATTAGGGACACGTGGTGTAATGCTCGGACCGGCTTTAGCGAAAATGTTGTATGATAATATTGAAAGCGGAACTCCAATAGACAAAGAAGCAGATATAAAACGCTTCCATAAAAGATATTTAAAATCTCTTACTCCTGACCGGCATTAGGATCGTAAGAAACAAACATATTAATGTATAAGTTTCTTGAAAGACGAAGTACAAAAGGAAACAATGCAACTAATGTCAAGATAATTGCAATAAAGGCTTGTTCGATTGTGGCTCCAAAAAAGACAAACGAAACAATAAAAGCTGCAATTCCTACCGCAACATTTAATCCGTAACTAACATACATTGCGCCATAAAAAAAAGAAGGTTCAATTTGGTATTTGAATCCGCAATGGCTGCAATGCTCGTTCATTTTGAGAACTTTACTCAAATGAAGCGGATTTTTGTCTTCATACATGCTTTCTTTTTGGCATTTTGGACAACTTCCTGTTATAATGCTATTTAATTTGGAACCTCTTTTAAACATTTTAATGCTGATGTAATTTTAGAAATATTGTAAACTAAGAATTGATCTTTAATAAAAGCACTTATAATTTCAATTTTGAGTTTTTAGAATAAAATGTAAATATAGCAATAATGTTTGTTTTTTGCTCGGTCTTGTATTCTCATTAGTTTAAGATAAATCTTTGTCGTAATTTTTTGTTGGTAAATAATTTATTATGTAAAAATTAAATCAACGCAATTTTAATAGAATTGTACTTTAATTTGTTGATAATTTTTTTGCTTTTACGGTTTTCCTCATTATTAATGGTCTTCTTTTTCGTATTATTGTGCAAGTTAATTTTTTTAATATAAAATAATATAATGGCAATAAATTTACAAAAAGGACAAAAAATTGATATAGGCCTGTCTAATATTACTGTTGGTTTAGGATGGGATCCAAATGAAGGAACGGGCCATGATTTTGATTTGGATGCTTCAGCCATTATGATTAATGCTGACAGAAAACTTTTAGGTGAAAGCTATTTTGTTTTTTATAATAATTTATCATCTCCAGATGGAGCTTTATTGCATACAGGTGACGATCCTACTGGAGGAAATAGTGATGGAGACGATGATGAAGCGATAAAGGTAGATTTAGCTAAAATTAACGATGCAATAGAAGAAATTCTTTTTGTAGTTACAATTGAAGATTTTGAGCGCAGAAAGCAAAACTTTGGTCAGGTCCGAAATTCTTATATTAGAATTGTTGACGATGCCAATGGTCAGGAGATTGCTAAATATGAATTAGGAGAAGATTTTTCTATTGAAACAGGTGTCGAATTCGGAAGATTATATAAGAGAAACGGTAACTGGAGATTTGAGGCTTCAGGAATTGGCTACAGAGCCGATTTAGGTTTCTTCTTGGAGAAATATTATTCGGGAGAAATAATTAAATAAACGAGATACTTGAAAATAAATCATGAAAATTACAGCCATCTTTCTTTTGATTTGTGGCTGACATTAATAAAATCAAATCCAGAATTTAAACAAAAAAGAAATCTATTATTTAAGGACTTTTTTGAAATAGAGCATGGAATTGAAAGGGTAAATGAAGTCGTAAGATACTACGATGTTTTATGCAATAATATTAACGAAAAAACAGGATTAAATATTGATACGTACGAAATTTATTATTTAATTTTAGCGGCTTTAAATGTTGATTTTGATAAAAATGGTACAGATCGCTTAAAGGAGTTTTATGGCCATACAGAAGAACTATTTTTAAAATATAAGCCAGTTTTAATTTATTCTGATATTGAAAAGATGTTTAAAGAAGTGACCAATCAAGGTAAATCGATAAATATTTTGAGTAATACAGCATTTATTAAGGGGAAGGTTTTAAGAAAAATATTGGAACATTATGATCTGGTCGAATACTTAAAATTTCAGATATATTCTGATGAAGTCGGATTTTCAAAACCAAATACTGAAATTTTTAAACTGGTATTTGATGAAGTTAATAAGTATAAAAAAATAGAAAAAAAGGATGTTTTACATATTGGCGATAATAGTATTGCTGATTATAATGGAGCATTAAAGTTTGGTTTTGATGCACATCTATTAAAAATATAAAAGTGAATATAAGCTATAGTTTACATAAAATTGCTGAAGAAGAAATCTGTCCTTTTGAAGAGGCAGAATACAGCCGATTTAAGTTTGGAGATAAGTTTTTTGCAGAGAAATTTGCAGAAGATCTTTTCGACGGATTTGTTGCTCAACATAAAGATTTAATTTTATCAAATAAAGACATTGTTATTTTACCAAGTCCTTATTTGTCTATTCCAACTGCATCCAACTTTTTGTGCTATTATTTTAAAAAAGAGCTAAACAGCTATTTGTTTAAAAATGGGAAAAAAGCTTGTATTGAATCTAAAATTTATAGAAATCAAACTTACGTAACAGATTACGGAAATTTAGATTTTGAACAAAGAGTAAAATTAATATCGAATGATACGTATTACATCGATCGTAATTTTATTGAAGGCAAACTATGCATTTTTGTAGACGATATTAAAATAACAGGTAGTCACGAGCATACAGTAAATAAAATTTTGGATCAGTATAATGTGAAAGGAGATTTTCTATTTGTTTACTACGCAGAATTGACTAATAAAGAGATTCATCCGAAAATAGAAAATCATTACAATTATTTTGCGGTTAAAAACGTAGAAGATATTGTCTCTATTGTAAATAGTGAAGATTTTCAATACAATACGAGAATCGTAAAATATATATTAAGCCTTGATGACAAACAATTTGCTTATTTAATTTCTAATATTTCTAGAAAAAAAAGTAACGAATTATTTCATCTTGCAATTAGTAATAATTATCATCAGATTTTAGAATATCAAAACAATATTAACGTAATAAAAATAGATTAGATTATGGCTATTAATTTACAGAAAGGACAAAGAGAAAATATTAATGCACCAAAATTTACAATTGGTCTAGGATGGGATACAAACAACAGCAGTACAGGTTCTAGTTTTGATCTTGATGCTTCGGCTTTTATTGTTGGTGCTAACGGAAAAATATTATCCGATTCTCATTTTATCTTTTACAATAATCTAAAAGCTCCAGACGAATCTGTTATTCACACAGGAGATAATTTAACAGGGGATGGAGACGGTGATGATGAGCAAATTAAAATAGATTTAACTAAAATAAATCCCGCTGTAAAAGAAGTTTGTATCGTGGTTACAATTCATGATGCTCAAGAAAGAAGACAGAATTTTGGACAAGTGCG
This sequence comes from Flavobacterium tyrosinilyticum, assembly GCF_023656565.1. Taxonomy (GTDB): domain Bacteria; phylum Bacteroidota; class Bacteroidia; order Flavobacteriales; family Flavobacteriaceae; genus Flavobacterium; species Flavobacterium tyrosinilyticum. Next base: position 197,050 of record NZ_JAMOKG010000001.1, on the reverse strand, counting down.
TAATTCATTTATTCGTATTGTAGATGATTCTAACAATACAGAAATGGTTAAATACGAATTGGAAGAAGATTTCTCTATCGAAACTGCAGTTGAATTTGGAAGAATTTACAATAAAGATGGACAGTGGAAATTTGAGGCAATGGGTGTTGGAATGAAAGGCGGATTGGAAGATTATTTAAATAAATATAACTAAGATATGGCAATTAATTTAGAAAAAGGACAACGTATTAATCTTGAAAAAAGCAATGGCTCAAAACTAGTAAACATCTGTGTAGGTGTGAATTGGGGAGCAATCGAGAAAAAAGGTTTTTTTGGTACAAAAAAAGAAGCAGTAGATCTAGATGCTAGCTGTGCTGTTTATGACGACAAGAAAAATCATATTGATTCGGTAAACTTTAGAAAATTAATTTCTAATGATCGTGCAATTAAACACAGTGGAGATGATTTAACAGGAGATTTAAATGGTGACGACGGATTGGATAATGAAGTTATTACTTTAGATTTTTCTCAGTTAACGCCTTCTGCAAGTCATGTTGCGTTTTTTATAAACAGTTTTAGAGGTCAGGATTTTAAAGATATTCCTTTCGCATCTATCAGAATATACGAAGGTACTCCAACTAGAGTAACTCAAGAATTTGCACGTTACGATGTTGCAAATGATGCTTCCTTTGCTGGAAACGTATCCATGATTTTAGGTGTTTTTTATAAAAGAAATGACGAATGGAAATTTAATGCAGTTGGAGTACCAACAAGCGATAAAAAATTAGAACAAACTATTGTTACAATTCAACAGAATCACTTATAAAAATCATGGAAAATCAATTAGTTACTCAGGAGAATACTGCTTTGATTGATAAAGATGGAAATGTAAACTTAGCTTCAATTACAGAAGCAGAAGTAAATAGTTATAAAAGCATTTCGAATCAATTGAATGAAAATGACGCCAATTCTATTCTGAATTATGGCGCCGAAATTCAAAATTCTATTGCTAAACAAAGCGATAATTTCTTAACGAATGTAAGAACTTATAATTCTGGCGAAGTAGGAGGTTTGATTAATGATTTATTGACTGAATTGAATTATATAGACGTTGAACAGTTAAATCAAAGTCCGTTTAAAAGATTCATTTCAAAAATTCCATTGCTTAATAAGTTTATTATTGATGTAAAAAAGTTATTCCAGGAATACGACAGAATTACTGTAAATATTGATAAAATCAGTAATAAGGTAAAAGCAGGAATGATTAATTCTGTGAAAGATAACAGCGCACTTCAAACTATGTTTGATGGCAATGTGAATCTTATCAAAGAAATGGAAAAACACATTATTGCAGGACAAATTCGTTTTAAAGAATTAAACGAAGAGCTTGCTGTAATGGAAGCAAATAGCGCTCAATATCAGGATTATCAAATATCAGATAAAAGAACTTTCATCAATCGCTTAGATAAACGTCTTGCTGATATGAAGATTGTACGTTTTATCATGCTTCAGTCTTTGGCACAAATTAGAGTGGTGCAAAACAATAACACTTCTATTGCAGAAAAAGCACAGTCTATACTGACTACAACAATGCCAGTTTGGAAAAACCAGCTTACACTTGCGGTAGCACTTCAAAGACAAAAACAAAATATAGAAGTACAAAGAAAAGTATCAGAAACAACAAATACTATTTTACAGAAAAACGCTGAAATGCTGAAACAAAATAGTATTGAAGTGGCTAAAGAAAACGAAAATACAGTCGTTTCTCTTGAAACACTTAAGATGACAACAAAATCTTTGATTGATACTTTGACAGAAGTGAAGCAAATTCATGAGCAAGGTGCAGAAACCAGAAGACAACTTGATGCCGGTTTACAAAGTCTAGAACAAGAATTGAAAAAAGGCGTTGTAAGCTAAGATTAATAAAAATTGAATGTTTGGAAATTAAATAAATGCAGGAGGAAGAGGAAAGATATCTTGAAATAATAAAAGAGAGTAATAGAAAATTAGTGGTTTTAGAATTGTTAGCCAATTTCTTTAATCACAAGGATCTTGTTGGAGTTTTGGTACGAACAAAAATCATTCATAAACTCTTCGAACAAAATAGAATTTTAGATATTAATAAATTGGAACTTTTTCATATTCAATATACTAACAGTTTAATTGATTTGTTTCAAAAACTAAAAAAATCAAAAGAACAGCAGTATGTTTTAATTTCAGATGAGATTTACATTAACGAAGATATTTTAGCAAAATTAAAATCGGAAATCGGGGAGACAAAGCTTGCAAAACAACTGCAGCTTCATGCTCAAAATATGTCAAGAAAGATAGAAGAACTCTATCAATTGTTTGTCACAGAAAAAGATGTTTTTTTTAATTGGAATGATTTGTTGACTTTCTCACAAAGCATTCAAGCAGAATATTATAGAGAAATTACTATTGATCAATACGAGAAGCTTTCGCAGTTTAATAAAAGTGTATATGAAAATGCACACGCACGATTTGAAAGAAAGCTTTTAGGACGACTAAATATTTTAGGTTTTAAGATCAAATTTTGTTGCGGATTAGTTTGTAATAATGAGATTATAGAAGTTTATGAATTCAGGGATTCTAATGACAAATTTGTTTTTGTTGCTAACGAAAAATCATTCTATTTCTTAAATGAAGAAGCTGTAAAAGGAATTGATCTTTCTAAAAATGATTCTTCTAAACAAGTTATTATAAAAGGGCTGAAAAATAAAAATGCGGACCTAAAAAATGAACTTAGTACGATAAAAACAACACTGCCTGAAAGTGTTTTAGAAGTGCTAAATGAATATCTAGAAAAAATTTCGTCTGTCGATTTTCTGGATGAATTACAGAATGTTGACGAACAGACTAATATTTTAAAAACAATGTTGAATATTAATATTAATTAAAAAAATAAAATGGCAATTAACTTAGAAAAAGGACAAAGACAAAGTATCGATGCTCCAAAATTTACTGTTGGATTAGGATGGGATAGTAATTCAAGCAACACAGGATCAAGTTTTGATTTGGATGCTTCAGTTTTTTTAGTTGGTGCAAATGGAAAAATTCCAAATGACAATCATTTTATTTATTACAATAATTTAAAATCTCCAGATCAAGCAGTTACGCATGCAGGTGATAACTTAACAGGAGATGGTGACGGCGATGATGAAAAAGTATACATCGACTTATCGAAAATTTCTCCAGAAGTTCACGAAATCTGTTTTGTGGTTACCATTCATCATGCAGATACAAAAAGACAAAATTTTGGACAAGTTAGAAATTCATTTATTAGAATTTTAGATCAATCTAATGTTGAGTTAGTAAAATATGAACTTGACGAAGATTTTTCTATAGAAACGGCCGTAGAATTTGGTAGAATTTACAAAAGAAATGAAGAGTGGAAATTTGAAGCTGTTGGTATTGGAATGAAAGGCGGTTTACAAGATTACTTAAATAAATATAATTAATTTTAAAATATTAACTCAAATGGCAATTAACTTAACCAAAGGTCAAAAAATTGATTTAAGAAAAACTAGTGGTGAAACATTAACCAACTTTTGTGTTGGAGTAAACTGGGGAGCTATTGAAACAAAAGGCTTTTTAGGATTATCAAAAAATGTAGTGGATATTGATTTAGATTTAAGCTGTGTATTAATCGACGATCAAAACAAACTATGCGATCATTTGTATTCCCCACTTTACAGAGTAGAGGTTTTACAACAATTTGGTTTGCCAAAAGGTAAATTGATAAGTGTAGATGGTGCATTGAAACATACTGGTGATGACCTTGCAGGTGATACAGGCGGTGACGATGGTTTGGATAATGAAATTATTACAGTTGACCTTTCAAAAGTTGATGCCAAAGTAAATCAGATATTTTTCTTTTTGAATAATGCAGGAAAAGAAGACTTTTCTCAAATTCCTTATGCAAAAATTAGAATGTATGAAGGAACTCCAACCAAAGTAGTTTCTGAATTTGCTTCGTATAATGTAGCCGCAGACCGTCAATATGTAAACAAGCGTTCTATCATTATGGGTAAATTGTACAAACGTAATGGAGAATGGAAATTCAGCGCAATTGGAGATCCAACAGACGATACTTTTTTAGGACAGACTATTCATAAAATAGTACAATCTTACCTATAAATTGAAAACATTAATAGATTACAGTTTCTCAGGTGATATATCTCTGATGATCAAGCTGAGAAACTTGTAATATTTTCATGCATTATTTCATTTTTAGTAGCGACTTTAAAAAGAAGCTCTAATATTTATAGCGCTTTTGAAACTCCAACCTATATTATTCCTGTATAAATCGTTATATCATGAGAAGACTGCCTGTATATTTACTTTTAGACACATCTGGTTCAATGACTGGCGAACCTATTGAAGCTGTTAAAAACGGCGTACAAATGATGATCAGTTCGTTGCGACAAAATCCGCAAGCCATAGAAACTGCTTTTTTAAGCGTCATTACTTTTGACACTACGGCGCAGCAAATTATTCCTTTGACGGATTTGGCATCTTTTCAAATGGTTGATTTAAAAGCGACTGGAGTTACGGCTTTGGGTGATGCTTTAAGATTGACCGCGCAGAAAATAGAAACGGAAGTTGCCAAAACAACAACAGAACAAAAAGGCGATTGGAAACCATTGGTTTTTATTATGACTGATGGAATTCCGACAGATAATTGGGAAAGCGGTCTGGCAGAATTTAGAAAAGTAAAAACAGCTTTTACGGTTGCTTGTGCAGCGGGAGGCGGTGCAGATACCAATGTTCTAAAACAAATTACAGATACTGTAGTAAGTTTAGAAAATGCAGATAGTGCTAGTATTGGCAAGTTTTTTCAATGGGTAACAGCTTCAATTGGTGTAACTTCTACAAAAATTGAAGATTTAGGCAGAGAATTTACCAATGTAAAAGAATTACCTCCGCCACCATCTGAATTAAACATTGTGGTTTAAATTCAGTAAAAGGCGGGGCTATACCGTCTAATTAATAGTTCACGAATTCATTGTTTTATTAGTTTTTAAAAATTATTATGAGAAGACTACCAGTATATTTTTTGCTAGATACTTCGGGTTCAATGTACGGAGAGCCAATTCAGGCTTTGAATAATGCTTTGAGCGGTATGATTAATACATTGCGTTCAGACGCCCAGGCATTAGATTCTCTTTGGATTAGTATTATAACCTACGACAGAGAAGTAAAAGAAATTGTACCCTTAACCGAATTGGTTCATTTTCAGCTTCCTGAAATAACTTGTCCGCAAAGTGGTCCGACCAATACGGGCGCAGGTTTAGATTTTGTAATTCAGAAAGTAAAAACAGAAGTAATAAAAGGATCTGCAACTTTAAAAGGCGACTGGAAACCATTATTATTTGTTTTTACAGACGGAAAACCATCAGATATACAATTCTACAGAGAGAAAATTCAAGAAATAAAAGCTTTAAATTTTGGTGCAGTTGTAGGTTGTGCGGCCGGACATATGGCGAACGACAGTATTTTGAAAGAGCTTACAGATAATGTTGTGCATTTAGATTCTGCTGATAGTTCGACTTTAAAGCAATTTTTTAAATGGGTTTCTGAAACTATCGAACAAGGTAATAAAAGCCAAGGAACTGGAGAAAGTGTAACACTTCCGCCACCGCCAAGCGAAATAACAGTTGTGATTTAATTTTAAAAAAAAATGCTTGATATGCTATTTACATTTTCAAAAGTGCTTATACATGTTGCCACAGCAGTGGATGAAGCTTATTATGAAGGAAAAGAAAATGAGCTTGAAAATTTAGAGCAAACTTCAGATGAGATATTAGACACCATGAATATAGATAATATCAATATGTGTTACGGGACAACAGGTATTGAAAATTTCAATATTAAAAATGTAGAGCAGATCTTAAAGCAGAATTACATGAAAAAGGATTTTATTATCCACGATGTTATTGTTAGAAGAAGTTGTGCTTATCTAAAAGTGAAACATGATATACCTTTAAATGGAGGAAATAAATGTTATGGCGCTTGTTTCTCTATAAATTATATGGAACCAAATAACGGAATAGCAGTTTACGGCTATCCAACTAAAAATACCGCAGAAAGAGAGGCTTTTAAGGAAATAGCGAGCGAGATAATCAAGGCACTTTCATAATGTATACAATTAAAATTCTTATTGAAATTCTGATTATTGCATTATTTTTTTATTCCAAATTATTGCCATATAAAGATAAGCTTCATCCTCAGTTTAAATCGTATTTTGATTTTTTCAATAGTATATTTTCCCCCATATTAAATTTTCTGAAAACATTTGTAAAACCTGCTCAAGTCGGCGTTGGATTGGCAGTTGATATGACACAAATTATCCTTTTATTTATTTTTTTAATGCTATTAAAATTCCTTTAAAATGAGAAGATTACCAATATATTTTTTAATTGATATTTCAGAATCAATGGTTGGAGAACCTATTCAGCAAGTTGAAGAGGGTTTGGCTACTATTATTCAGGCATTAAAAACAGATCCGCATGCTTTAGAAACCGTTTATGTTTCTATAATTGTATTTGCTGGACAGCCAAAAACTTTAGTGCCTTTGCAGGAAATAGTGAGTTTTTATCCGCCTAGATTTCCAATCGGAAGCGGGACATCGCTTAGTAAAGGTTTAGGTCATTTAATGTTTGAATTAAGAAATAATATTGTAAAAACGACTTATGAAGTAAAAGGAGACTGGAAACCAATTGTTTTCTTATTTACCGACGGAGTTCCGACAGACGATACGCAGGCGGCAATAAACGAATGGAAAAATAATTGGCAGCGAACAGCAAATTTAATTGCGGTTTCATTTGGAAACGAAACTGATACAAAACTATTAGGGCAGCTGACAGAAAACGTACTTCACTTTAAAAACACCAATGTACAATCGTACAAAGAGTTTTTTAAATGGGTTACAGATTCTATTAAAACCAGCAGTATTAGTGTAGAAAATAATTCATCTGGATTTGAATTGGCAAAATTAGACGGAGAAACACTTTCTAAAATTGACTTGACAAAAGAAGAGCCAAACAAACAATATGTAGATGATAATTATGTGGTTTTGAGCGGAAAATGTCAAAATACCAAAAGACCATATTTGATGAAATACCGCAAAAATATTGCGCCATCTATTTATGCAGGAATCGAATTGGCTTCAAAAAATTACAAATTAGTTGGCGCTTATCAAGTTGACAATAATTATTTTGAATTGGCTGATACTAGTAATTTCAATACAAAAGTAAATACAGAAGAATTGTTTGGTGCACCAACTTGTCCATGTTGCGGCAATCAAATTGCATTTGCAGTTTGTGTTTGCGAAAAAATACATTGTATTGGCGACGAGCAAATTAGTACATGCCCGTGGTGTAACAATCAAGGATCTTACGGTTATGGCGAAGGTGGTTTTGATGTAAACAGAACGCAAGGATAATACATATGGAAGAGACCAAAAGATATCTTCAGTCTTTTTTATTCCAGAATAAAATCGATATTCCAAAAGGCAAACAATCGCTTTTTGAAGATTTTATTTCTAGTGAAAACAATATTGCAGCAGTAAAAACAATAAAAGAAAAACAGCAGATGATCATGCAAAATTGGAACTTAATAAATCGAATAGATGATATTACGAATCAATCTGTTTTTCTGCCAAACGGTACTGTAAATAAAGCATACCAAGCAAAAATTGATTTCGTGCAATTGGGCTGGGATGATATTATTGCGTACGAAATGGAAAATTTAGAAGAAACCGGACTTTCATTTGATCGCGAAGAAGAAGCGCTTTCTGGAAATCCGAAAATAAGCGGGGATTTAAAAATAAAAATGCTTTTTAAAATTGATGGAGAATCGGAAGAAGCGCCTTTAAATGAAAAGGTTTTTACCATAATTATAAATCCTGATCCGAAATCACTTTGGAAAAATATCGAAAGTGATAAAAATGCTCCTTTTGCTAAAGAAGATAATGTTGCGGTTGCGAGTACTTTTTTAGATAAAAAAATTGTTGTGGCTTCAAAACGAGGAAGAAGTCATGCTAATGTGGGCTCTTTTAGAGAAGACGATTTTGCATTCAAAAATTTTGATACAAATGGCTGGAGCGTTTTGGCTGTTTCAGATGGAGCGGGTTCGGCAGCTTTGTCGAGAAAAGGTTCAAAATTAGCTTGCGATACTTTAATTGAGTATTTCGAAGAAAATCTAGATAAAGAAAATTTAAAAGAATTTGACGAGATTTTACTTCATCATTATAATAAAACAGATTCAGATTCATCAAAAAAAATAAGTCATTTTGGTTATAATATATTATCAAAAGCGGCTCATTTTGTAAATCAGAAAATTGAAGAATTTGCAACGGCAAATAACGAAGAACTGAAAAAATTTCATGCGACTTTAATTTTCGCATTAGTTAAAAAATATGATTTCGGATACGCCATTTTAACTTTTGGAGTTGGCGATTGTCCTATTGGTTTGCTAAATAAAGATTTAACCGAAATTACATTGATGAATGTTATCGATGTCGGCGAATTTGGAGGTGGAACACGATTTATTACCATGCCTGAAATTTTTCAAAGCGATAAACTTTCTTCGCGTTTTGGCTTTAAATTGGTAGACGATTTCTCTTATTTAATGCTGATGACAGATGGAATTTACGATCCTAAATTTGTGGTCGAAGCCAATTTGGAAAAAATAGAAAAATGGAATGAGTTTCTGTCTGATTTACATGGCAAAAATGAAGACGGATCTAAAGTTGATTTTGAAGATGAAAATGCAGATATTGCAGCGCAACTTTCAACTTGGATGGACTTTTGGAGTCCAGGAAATCATGATGACAGAACTCTTGCTATAATTTACTAATATGAGTACAGTTACAGTAAAATCAATAAACGACACTACAAAAACGTATCAATTTGTTGATAACGGAGAACCCATGCGCGGTGGTGTAAAAGATGTTTATTTTAGTCCCGACAGAAAATATGTAGTCGCCATTTTTAGAGATAAATTAGACTTCAATCAGAAAGAAAGACTTCAAAAAATTACCAATAAATACTATTCTCAAATTCAAAATGGAGAAGCTGGAGATTATTATTTAAATGAAGTTTTCAGATGGCCAACGGACGTTATTGAATACAATGGTTTAACGGGAATTATTGTCCCTGTTTATAAGCCAAAATTCTTCTTTAAAAAGGGATATCAAACCAGTGAATTAATTCAAGGAAAAGAAAAGAACGGAAAATGGTTTGCAGGACCAAAATTTAGAAACCCGCATTTTCCGTTACGTGTTGCAAATTCTGAATTGGGCGATTGGTTAAGCTATTTTCAGGTTTGCGTAAATCTTTCTAGAGGCGTAAAAAAAATGCACGCCATGGGATTGGCACACTCTGATTTATCGTATAATAATGTGTTGATCGATCCGATAGAAAGATCGGCTTGTATGATAGATTTGGACGGATTAGTTGTTCCGGGATTATTTCCTGCAGAAGTAATTGGAACAGCTGAATTTATAGCGCCAGAAGTACTTTCTAGCAAACATTTAGATAAAAATGACCCGAACAGAAAATTACCAAACAGATTAACTGATTTGCATGCACTTCCGGTTTTGATTTATATGTTTCTATTGCATAGACATCCGTTAAAAGGAGGAAAAGTCCATGATTTGGATACCGAAAAAGACGATTTGTTGTCAATGGGCGAGAAAGCGATGTTTATCGAACATCCAACCGATGCCACAAACAGACCAAAATTAAATCAAGTTTCGAAGTGGGATTTGCCTTGGGCAGATATTGCAAAATTGCCTTATAGCATCACAGGGCCTTATTTAAAGACTTTGTTTGATAAAGTTTTTATAGACGGATTACACAATCCGATGCAAAGACCAAATGCAGAAGAATGGGAAATAGCATTGTTAAAAACAACCGATTTAATGCAGAAATGTCATAATCCGACATGCGACCAAAAATGGTATGTTTTTGATAATACCAATACTCCAAAATGTCCTTTCTGTGGTACTCCACATCAAGGAACACTTCCTGTTCTAGACCTGTATTATCAGTTTCAAGAAACCACTTGGAAGCCCGAGAATCATAGATTGATGGTTTATAATGATCAATATTTGTTTCAATGGCATGTTAATCGTAATATTGCCAGAAATGAGAAATTAACACCGCAGCAAAAAGTGCCTGTTGGTTACTTTACTTTTTTTAATGGGAAGTGGGTTTTGGTCAATCAAAAACTGACTTCGCTAAAAGATTTAACCGAAGACAAAGAAGTTCCAATTGGTACAATGGTAGAACTTACGCACGGAAAAAAAATACTGCTTTCTAACGAAGAGGGCGGAAGAGTCATTATGGTAACAATGGCCAATACATAATTTAAAAAATTAACCTAATTAATATCTAAAAATGAATCAACACCCAATCTTTTCGGAACATCCCGGTTTAATTATTGTTTTTGCGGTTGCAGTAGTTATTATGCTGTTGCTAGATTTAGGAATCTTCAACAAAAAAAGTCACGTCGTAACAAATAAAGAAGCGATAACATGGTCATTAGTTTGGATCAGTTTAGCCATGATCTTTAGTGGTTTAGTGTACTATTTTGCAGGTGCGGCTAAATTCTATGAATTTCAATCGGCATATTGGATCGAAAAAGCGCTTTCTGTTGATAACCTTTTTGTATTCATATTAGTATTTAAATTTTTTGATGTTGCGAATCAGAACAAACACAAGGTGTTATTTTGGGGAATCATCGGAGCATTAGTTTTAAGAGCAATCTTTATTTTCTCTGGTGCTTTCTTAATCGAATTGACGTATTTAAACAAGCTTTTAAGTCTGGCAGGGTTAGAAGGATTTAAGTATGATATTAACTTGATTATGACTGCTTTTGGATTGTTTCTTGTATACGCAGGTATCAAATCTTGGTCTTCTGGAGACGATGACGAAGATGAAGATTTCAACAACACAAGAGGAGCAAGATTGATTAGAAAGTTCTTTAAAGTTAGCGATAAGTATGACGGAGATAAATTCTTTACATACGAAAATGGTAAAAAATTAGCAACTCCACTTTTAGTAGTTGTAGCCGTAATTGAATTTACAGATTTATTGTTCGCAGTAGATTCTATTCCAGCAATTTTCGCAATTTCAAATGATCCATTTATTCTTTATACCTCTAACATTTTTGCGATTTTAGGGCTTAGAGCATTGTTTTTCTTGTTAGACAACTTTATTCACTTGTTTAGTAAATTACAATACGGTCTAGCTATTATTTTGTCATTTATCGGAATAAAAATGATTATTTCTCCATTCTACCATATTGAATCTATTTATTCTTTATTAGTAATTGGAGGTGTACTTTTAATTTCTGTTTTAGCTTCGATCTTAATGCCAGAGCCTAAAGAAGCTTAAAAAAGTATTCAATAATTTAAATTTTAAAAAACGGATTGAAAATCACATTGAATTTTCAATCCGTTTTTTGTTTAGAATATTGTAAAAGCGATTGTTTTTCAGTACAAAAACTTCAATTAAAAGTTATACTTTTGCACTTTCAAAATTGTAAATGCCAAAGGTTTATTTACAGTTTGTTTTTTATTAATAAAATAAAGGTTTTTCACAGCCTTTAGTTTTTGCTCAAATTATGCTTAATATACACAATCTTTCTGTTTCTTTTGGAGGAACCTATTTATTTGAAGAAGTAACTTTCCGTTTAGGGGCTGGCGACCGCGTAGGTCTTGTTGGTAAAAACGGAGCGGGTAAATCTACAATGCTAAAAATGCTGGCAGGAGATTTTAAACCAGACTCAGGAGTTATTTCGCAAGAGAAAGATATCAGAATGGGTTTTCTACGTCAGGATATTGATTTTGAACAAGGAAGAACCGTTTTGGAAGAAGCGTATGAAGCTTTTACAGAGATTAAAGTTGTAGAGAAAAAGCTGGAAGAAATCAATCATCAATTGGTTACCAGAACCGATTATGAAAGTGAAGAATACGGACAAATCATTGAAGATTTATCTGATTACACACATCGTTTTGAACTTCTTGGAGGTTATAATTATGTAGGAGACACAGAGAAAATTCTTTTAGGTCTTGGTTTTAAAAGAGAAGTTTTTAATAATCAAACTGAAACCTTCTCCGGAGGATGGAGAATGCGTATCGAATTGGCTAAATTATTATTACAATCCAACGATGTATTGCTTCTGGATGAGCCAACCAACCACTTAGATATCGAAAGTATCATTTGGTTAGAGAATTTCCTTCGTAATTATCCTGGAGTTGTGGTAATTGTATCGCACGATAAAATGTTCTTAGATAATGTTACCAATAGAACAATTGAAATTTCGTTAGGAAAAGCATACGATTTTAATAAGCCATATTCTCAATATTTAGAGTTACGTCATGAAATTCGCGAAAAGCAATTGGCGACTCAAAAGAATCAGCAGAAAAAGATTGAAGAAACAGAAAAATTAATCGAGAAATTTCGTGCAAAGGCTTCAAAAGCTTCAATGGCGCAATCGCTGATTAAAAAGTTAGATAAAGTAGAAAGAATCGAAGTTGACGAAGATGATAACTCAGTAATGAATATCTCGTTTCCAGTTTCAAAAGAACCAGGGAAAGTTGTTATTGAAGCTGAACACGTAACAAAATCTTACGGAGACAAAACGATTCTTAAAGATATAAGTTTACTGGTTGAAAGAGGAAGTAAGATTGCTTTTGTTGGACAAAACGGACAAGGAAAATCGACTTTCATCAAGGCTCTTGTAAACGAATTTGAATATGAAGGAAATATCAAATTAGGACACAATGTTCAGTTAGGATATTTTGCTCAAAATCAGGCTGAATATTTAGACGGAGAAATTACTTTGCTTCAAACTATGGAAGATGCAGCAACTGATACAAATCGTATGAAAGTACGTGATATGTTAGGTTCGTTTTTATTTCGTGGAGATGATGTGGAGAAAAAAGTGAAAGTACTTTCTGGGGGTGAACGTAACCGTTTGGCACTTTGTAAATTGTTGTTGCAGCCAATTAACGTCTTGCTGATGGATGAGCCTACGAACCACTTAGATATTAAATCTAAAAACGTTTTGAAAGCTGCTCTTCAAAAATTTGGCGGAACTTTATTATTAGTTTCTCACGACAGGGATTTCCTTCAAGGAATGTCAAATATTGTTTACGAATTTAAAGATCAGAAGATTAAAGAATATTTAGGAGATATCAACTTTTTCTTAGAACAGCGCAATTTGGAAAACATGCGCGAGGTTGAGAAAAAAGATGTTGTAAAAGCAACGACTCCAAAAGAGAAGGAGGTTGCCAAAGTATCTTATGAAGATCAGAAGAAAGGAAAAGCCCTTCAGAACAAATTAAGCAAAATCGAAAGCCAGATTCAGCAACTAGAAAAGCAAATTCAGCACGACGATAAGATGTTAGAAACTAATTACGACAAACATATCGAAGATGCCTCATTCTTTACTGCTTACAACAAAAAGAAAGAAGATTTGGAGCAATTATTAATTGACTGGGAAGTGGTTTCAGAAGAGATTGATGGGTTGAATGCTTAATTTTTTTGTTTCAGGTTTCAAGTTTCATCTTGACGAGTAAATTTAACCGCAAGGCACGCTAAGTTTTTTGTAGTTTGCATTTACAATTTACAAAGTTCGCAAAGCTTTATCAATAGATAGCTTTGCGAACTTTGCGTTTTACAAAACTTGAAACTTGAAACTTGAAACTTGAAACAAACTACTTAATAATCCCAATAGATCTAGAATGTTCAATCGCTTTACTGCTATCTTTAAAATAACAAACCGAGACATTCAGGCTTTCTAAATTCTTCAAAATTTTATTTACTTCTTTTTTTGGAGCTTTACCAGTTTGTCTAATGTAAACTGCAATTACAGTAACAGGGAAAATTTTGCATATTCTTTCATATAGAATAGGATCGTGCTGCGAGTCATCGCCCATTAAAACATATTTTAAAGTTGGGTAGAACTCCACAACATGCTTTATTTTTTCGTATTTATGATCATGATTTCCTCTTCCGCTCATGAAGAAATCGGTGACTCCTCTTTTGATGTCTTTTAAGAGAAAAACTGCTTTAGGGAGTTTGTGAATTCGGGTGAATTTAGCAATAAATCGGTATAAATTCCATTCGCTGCTAGAGATGTAGAAAAAAGCATTTCCTTCTTCAGGGTTTTCTCTTCCGGACTGGCTCAATGCTTGATAATGTGATACTACATCTTTAAAAACTTTTCGGTCGTTTACATTTTTAAAAAGTAAGATGTAAATTTTAAGGAATAAATTTTTAGTATGAGAGATTAGAAAAGTGTCATCAATATCAGAGATGATTCCGAGTTTTCCTTTATGAGGTCTAATAAAGCTGCCTTTGCTAGTTGTGGTCTCCTCTTTATATTTTAAACTCACTTCGTAAGACATCCATCCAAAATGGGTTTCTTTTTCTAATGGAATGCAAAAATTGAAAAAGCCATCATCTAATGTTTTAGTGTGGATGACTTCGCCATTGTAGTGAAGATAAACATCAAAATTTTTAATGGTTTTTATTCTGAACAATCTGAGTATCGAGGTGGCATTTTTTAATTTTCTTTTCTCAAAATCGTATTTGTTTTCCCTTTTTAAAACATGCCCCATTACAATTAACTCTTGCTCATTTGCATAACCGCGATATAATTGTAGAATTGGTTTCATTAATTACGTATATTTATGTAACTGTAAATTACTTAATTTAATTGGTTTTAAAAATAAAATTTTGAAAAAGAATATTCTATTTGTTGTAAATCCTATCTCGGGAGATTTGGATAAATCAGATCTTATTGATGCTGTTGAAGAGTTTGCAGCAACCAATCATTTCGATTTGGAAGTCTACGAAACTACGGGAAAAAATGATCTAAGAACCATACAATCTTTATATAATGAACATGAGCCAGAGCGCATTATTGTTGCAGGAGGCGATGGAACGATAAAAATGGTGGCCGAAGCGGTAGAAGAGCAAGATGTTATAATCGGGATTTTGCCTGCAGGTTCTGCAAACGGACTTTCGGTAGATTTGAATCTTCCTGATGGAATAGAGGAGAACCTTAAAATAGCGTTTCTACACCATTATATCGAAATGGATATGATTTGCATCAACGGCAAAAAAAGCATCCATTTAAGCGATATCGGATTAAATGCCAATTTGGTTAAAAACTATGAAGAAAGTGATGTGCGTGGTTTTTGGGGATATGCATTGCAAGCTTTTACTACGCTAAAAGAATCTGAAGAACCTTTTGTTGCTACCATTTCGGCAAATAACAAAACGGTAGAGCATGTAGCAAGAATGATTGTCATTGCCAATTCGCAGAAATACGGAACTGGAGTTGTAATTAATCCAAATGGAGCTATGAATGACGGTAAGTTTGAGCTCGTAATTTTAAAGAGTCTCGACCTGCTTTTGATTGGAAAAATAATTACCGGAAATATGCCAATTGATTCTGATGATATTGTAATTATTTCAACCGATAAAGCAGAAATAAAAACAGATTATCCCGTTAATTTCCAAATTGATGGAGAGTATTGTGGTGCGCAGACATCGTTAGAAATTCATATCCTGCACAAGCAAATGAAAATTGCAGTTCCGTAGATTTTGATTGATTTTTATTAAAGAAATATTGGTGTCGCTCCGTTGGAGCTTTTACCACTTTAGGGCAAACATTTCTATAAACATTTCGCTCTTCCAGAGCTCAAAAAAAAGCTTCTTGAGGAGCAAAGTATATATAGAAAAATTAGTCTATAATATTTTGCTCTTCCAAAGCAAGCTCCGGAGGAGCGAAATATTTATAGTTTAAATTGAACATCTAAATGAAAAGCTCCAGCGGTGCGACACATTTTTTATTTAAACGGATTACGTTCCTGCCATTCTGTTTTTGGTTCTAAATAATTGAAAAACCTTGAAATGTTATGGTTAATCAATGCATTGCTATGTGTGATTAAACCATACATTTTAACTGGTTTTGCTCCGACTGAACTTTTAATTTCAAGAGCTGTTCTGGCAAAAACAATTTCTTTGAAACCTTTCTTAATAGAATAAGCGATCATGTCGTAGAGCATATTTAAGTACAGCATTTTTTCGCGCTGCACACTTTCGTCATAACCAAGAAAATACGTATCCATTACATCGCCATTTTTGATTAAAGTGTTGAAGCCGATTAGTTTTTCGTCTAAAAAATACCCATAGAGAAGAAAGTTGTCTCCCATGATTTCTTTGAAAAAGCTGAAATGATTTCTCGCGAGAAAAAAGGTATTGAAAGGTGCATTTTTTGCAACATGAAAATACAGATCGTAAATCACATCTTCATATTGTTTAATGTCGGAAAGAGACATTTGCTGTTTTACAATTCCTTCCGATTTTTTGCGTGCCCGTTTGTATTGATCGCGATATTTTTTTAATAAAGCATCAATGTAATCTTGTTCGGTTTTCCAATTTTCATTGATTTCAAAAATCATATTTGGTTGGGTCGAAAATGTGTAGTTGTTTTTGAATTCTGCCTGAAGAGGTTCGATTTCTTTTGCTGTAAAATCTTTTATGCTCGTTATATGAACTTTTCTTCCGCTTTCTTTCAAACCTTTTTTAAGCTGATTGATAGCCTTATGAAATGTTTTAATCGCTTTGGATTCTTTAATGTTCTTGTCAAAAACAAAAGCATTTTGTCCTGTAAGCATATTGTTTCCAACAAATAAAACGTGCGAAGCAAAATTCTTTAAAGCAAAATTACGCACCGAAGTTTTTAGGCATTTATCACGCTCTCCAAAAGATTCAAGTTTTTCTGCAAATAAGAATTGCGTTAGCACAATTCCGATTAGTTTTTTCTCTTCAAAAAGCCCGATAAAATGGCAAGTCATATTTACTGGACAAGAATTCTCCAGTACTTCGAGATATTCTCGTGTCAAAAAAATGTTATTTGCTGCAAGCGAGTTCCATTCTAAAGGCAGTAACGATGCGCTTTTGTAAATCTGGAAAGAATAAGTTGTATTCAAAAGAGTGAGCTAATTTCTTCAAAATTAGATAATATTTATAATAACTAATGGTGTTTAAGTTATTATTAAGAAAAACCCGTTTTAGATTGTCTCTTTAAACGGGTTTTTGTATGCTGTTATTTAGGCAAATCCGCAGATGATTCCGCCCATAAGAGTTAGAGTAAGAATCCAGTATCCGCTATGGATGAAAATGTATTTCCAAGATTTTCTTTCAAACAAACCGTTGATTCCAATTATAGGAAAAGCAAAAAATAGTCCCGACATAAAACCGTGAAGCGCACCATGCTTAAAAGTTCTGTAAGCCATTCCGTAATCGGCCATAAAAGCTGCAAATGAAGGTTTTGCACTGTCAATTAATGGCGGTCCGCCAACCATTCCGATTGCGCCAGACTGATGAATGGTAAGAGACATTAAAGTCATTGTAATCATTAGAGAAAAAATATACGTTAGCCCGAAGATTTTAAGCATATTTCCTTTTTTCAACTCTTCTTGAGTAAGATTATTTTCTTTCATCCAGATTGTTCCGAATACTTTTGGGTTGTACCAAATAAAACCGGTAACGAGTGTGACAATTGCTGCAAGGAATAAAGCAATGAAGTTAATTTGCATAATGTGAGGTTTTTAGAATTAGTTAATCAAATGTAATCAAAAAAAATGCAGGTTCTGAAAAATAATAAAAGTAGCTTAAATCCTACTTGTAAAATTTTTTTCAACAGTTTGCCGATATTTGGTGTATTATAACAGTGAATTGCATAATTTTACACAAGTAACAAATCCCAAATCTGTTATGAAAATTTTAATTACTCTTTCTTTATTATTTGCTTTTTCGCTAAACGTTTTGGCAGATACCATTTCGGATAAAGAAAAAGAAGCGCTTGTAAAATTGTATCATGCAACAAATGGTTTGCAATGGAAAAACAAATGGGACTTAAGTCTGTCTGTTTCTACTTGGTACGGTGTTAAAGCCGAAAACGGAAAAGTGGTCGCGCTCAATTTGGCAGATAATAATCTGCAGGGAGAATTGCCTGAAGCTCTTTACGATCTTGTGAATTTAGAATCGCTGAATCTGGAAAAAAATAAAATTGAAGGAAGTTTGTCTTCTGCCATTTTTAATCTGAAAGAGTTAGAAATGCTTAATATTGCCGATAATAAATTATCAGGTACAATTCCATCTTCGATTTGCCAGTTGACTAAATTGAAAGATTTGGAGCTTTTTATGAATAAGATCTCTGGAGAGCTTCCGTCGGAAATTGGAAAACTAAATCAGTTAGAAGTTTTAGCGGTTTGCAATAATGAATTAAACGGAAAACTGCCTGTTTCAATTTATAAAATTTCTGGTCTAAAAGTATTGCTGCTGAATAATAATAAGCTGTCGGGAAATTTGACAAATGAAATTATTAATTGGAATGTGTTGGAAAATTTCAGTTTATTTGACAATGAATTTTCAGGTGCAATTCCGCAAGAAATAGAAAAATTGAGCAAGCTAGAAGAATTGAATCTTTCGTATAATAAATTTACAGGCGAAGTTTCAAAAAAAACAGCATTATTAGATGCTTTGAATATGACCATGATGGACGAAAATGGAAATCCGTTTTTATTAGAAATAAACCAAGAAAATAAATTACAATAATTACCCAAAATTAATCGATGCTTATGAATGAATTTTACACTCGTTAAACAAGTTGATTAAATATATTTAGTTAATTGCCAAAACCGTAATTCGTTACGGTTTTCTGGTTTCTAGAGGTTTCGTCTTTTTAAAAAAATAACATTTAATTTAGAATTGAATTCTTTATGTTTGCCTAAATTTTTATAACTTTAATATAAGTATCCGGAGAACCAAAAACCGATTAACCAACGGTATTACTAATCACTTAATAAGAAGAAATTATGACACTACAATATCAAGGAGAACAGTACGGAAAACCAACCACTTTTACAATTAGAATTATTGGTAATAACTTATCAAAAAGTAGTTCAAACTATCAGATTGATCTTTTGGTAGGAGATAAAAAACTGCCGACTTTTACAAGTGAAATTCACCAAAGTCTTTCTAATTGTTTAAAAGAAATTTACTTGTTTAGAAAATATAACGGAATCACATTCAATGAGTCATCAGAGAAAATTGTTTCGCTTTATGTTCCTTATGATAAAGTTTTATATAGCTACAATAAATATGCTTTGTTTAGAGCGTAAATTTTTCTCAAAAGAGTATAAAAAAAGACCATTTTAATAAATGGTCTTTTTTTTATTTTAAAAAGCAGCAAGCTATTATCGAATTATCTTTAAATAAGCGCTGTAGGGGTCGTCTTTAAGAGAAGTGCGCATGTAGTACACGTTTTCGTCTTTTTCTTTTAAATCAAACTGAATTAAGCCTGCATCGCAATAATAGTAAAGCAAGTTATCGTCAGCAGGAAATTCTATATTAGAAATTGGCAGTGTAGTTAGTTTTTCTTCAAATGCAATTTCACCGTTTGACAAGTCCAATTCAAAAAGTTTCTTTTTGCGGGTATATCCCCAAAGATTATCCACTTCTTTGACAATATATTCTACATTATCGCCTTTAAAATCTGTTTTCCAAAGCTGCGTCCCTGTTTTAGAATCTACAGCATATATCGAAGAAACTTCTGGCCCTTGCGCTGCAAAATATAGCTTTTTGTCATGGCATACTATGCGTTCCTTAACGTTGTTCTGGTTTTCTTCTATTTTAAACTGCCACAAAACATCAAGGCTGTTTGGTTTTAAAGCGTACAGCCAATTTTTATCGCCCGCTATAAAGATATTTTCGCCATCTGTAACAGGTTTTCCAGTCATGGTTTCATCAAAGTTTTTTTGGTAAAGCAATTTCCCTGTATTAGCTTCAAAACAATACACATTTGTTCCGCTTTGGGTAAAGATCTTATTATCGAAATAAAGTGGCTCAATATCGTTGTTTGGAGTGTCTAATTTGTAGTTCCAAGCCAAGCTGCCGTCTTTTAGATCTAAAGCATATAAATTACTGCTCTGATTTTGATTTTGAGCCGTAATAAATAATTTTCCGTTAGCTATAATCGGAGTTTGATCTTTTAAGACAATTTGGTCTGTAAGGTTTCCTATTCTAGATTTCCAGAAAATAGTTCCTGTTCCATTATCTACAGCATAAATTTCTCCATTAATAAAAGGAATATAAACAACTCCGTCATGAATGGTTATTTTGTTGGCACACATCTCTGTGTGGGCGTCTGAAGCTTTTACTGTCCAAACAATGCTTTCGACTTCCAGGTCCCATGAAAAAAGCGAACCATCGTAATCATAAATTAAAATTGATGTGTCGTCTAGAGAAATCTTTTTAAGCGGTTTTAGAGATTTATTAGTAACAGCTTCTTCGGCAGGTAATTTACTGTTGGTGTAGTTGGTTTTGCTGGCGGGCGCTTGTCCAGACATATTTGCAAAGGCGAATACAAATAAAAGGGCTATTAATTTGTGTTTCATTTTAAGATTTGGGTTGATTTTCTGATTGTGTTTGTAATCTGAAATTACTTCATTCATAACTTCTTGTTTGCTTTGTTATTGTGTTTGCTGTATTTGTGTCTTTATTAATTGCCAATTTGTAGGTTTTGTGCGCTTTAATACTGTTCTCAAATCCTCAAACATTTAAGGAAGTAAATATAAACAAAAAAAGCTCCAGATTTCTCTGAAGCTTTTGTCTTAGTAAGTAGTCCGTGGGGGAATCGAACCCCCCTTACCAGGATGAAAACCTGGCGTCCTAACCGATAGACGAACGGACCTGCTTTGCTATTGCGGGTGCAAAAATGCAACTATTTTTGAGATGTACAAAGCATTTTTAGAAAAATTTTTATTTTTTTTTTGATGGAAAACCATTTTTGGCGATCACTATTGGCATGTTAATCGAGTTAGTGTTTTTGTATTTGTTTGATTAATAATTTGTTGTTGTGGTCTTATGTAGCGGAAATATTTGTTTTTTAAGTGAGAAATAATTTTTAGAAATATTGAATAATTTTAGGTTTGAGAGAATATTCTTCTGTGTTTTTATTGTGTTTTATGTTTTAATAAAGGGAAGAATAATTATGTTTTCTGAAATAGTTCCGATACTTCGACACCTAAAACTTTAGAAATTCAAATAACTTTATCGGTACCCATAATTTGTTTGCCTAACATATATGTTCTTAAAGTTTCAATATCTACATTAGAATCGTTAGCGACATGCCTAACTTTTAGTTTTTTTCTTTAATAATCTCATTTATATTATTTCCAACAATCTTTAGAGATTCAGGAACTTCTTTCTTTCTCATTTTATCATATTGTTTGAGCCTGAAAATTATGAGTTAGTAGTTAAAAAAATCGTAGGACGAGCCAGACGCTCACGCCAACAGTTGATAGATCCTAAATCCATTTAATTTGATTAAGATAATTTAAGAAGCTTTTTTACGAAATTAAATCTATGTTAAAAGAGTAATTTTATTTCAATATTAATTTGAAATTTGTGAAATGTCTAATTAACAACGAGATAATATGGAAGGACAAATCATAGAATTAGAAAAAAAATACTGGCACGGAGTTGAAAATAATGACTATGAAACGGTAAGAAATCTGACGTTGTTTCCTTGTATAGTTGCGGGAAAAAATGGTGTTCAGAGTATCAGCGAGACTGAGTTCAAAAACATGTTCGATTCTGGGCAGACCAATAAAATAAAAGTGCTGAACATCTATGATGTAAAAGAAAAGCTAATTACCGAAAATACTGCCGTAATAGGATATCGTCTCGATTTTGAGATAGTGGATCACAGTCAAGAACCTATAAAGTGCGTTTGCACTTCTACCTGGATTAAAGAAAACAGCAAGTGGGCGTGTGTGATGCATACTGAAACTGAATTGGAAAAGAAGTAGTAATCTGGTATATTTTTCACCCTCTGCCTTCCTTTTGAAAAAGATACTACTTTTTATCTAAAACAAAGTAAAGGCGAGCGTCCCGCTCGTGAACGTAATCAAAATATAAAAGTCACTTCATTATGGAGTGACTTTTGCTTTTATTAACCGCCGCTCTTCGAAGAGTTCCTCATGAGAACCAGGGCAAATGTCTCTGACTTTGCGTATTTTTTTTTTCATCATATTGAATACAAAAACGTCTCAAAAGTCTCCTGACTTTTTTCGTTTATATCTTGTTAGGAGTTTTATTCTAAAGTAAGAGTCTTTGAGACGCTTATGTTTTTTAGATATATTTGTTTTGAGTAGCGCAAAGTCAGAGATATTTGCGCAGCACTAATGAAGAAGACTTTGCGGAGCAGGGGGATATTCTGTTGTAGTGGCTCAATTAGAAAAGGATTATTCGAAAATTAGTGATTAAAAAAATGAGAAAGTTAACTTTAGGTGATAGGTTTTTACCACATCAATATATTAGAATTGAAAATGAAGTTGGTATCAAAATACCTGATAACATTAAAGATTTTATTTCAGAATATGCTGATTTGTCGGTAAAGGAAAATAAGTTTATAAATAATAACGGAAAGTTGTTTGAGATTTCGCAATTCATAACTTATAGGATGATGTGCGATTTTATTAAAGAATTCAAAGAAGAAGGTTTGGGAAAAAAGTTGCCCTTTGCTATTGATAATGGAGGCTGGGTATTTTGTATATCATTTGATGAAGAATCGATGGATAAAATTTTACTATATCAAATGGAAATGGAGTGGGAAACAAAAAATGATGCTTTTGAATTAGTAGCCAATAGCTTTGAAGAGTTTATAAATGCCTTGCAAGAAGAAATTCCTGTTCGCCTCTAAAACATTACTCCAATTCCTGCTAGCGCGAGCGTCCCGCTCGTGAAGACAACGAAGATAAAGTTTTCAATTAAAGTTTAGATAAAAAGCTTCAGAGAAATCTGAAGCTTTTTATTAGCAGCATTTTTTATAGATGTAAGAATGATTATTTAGTAAATCTAAACTATCTTCACTTGAATAAAATATAAATTGGAGCTATTTAAATTTAAAATATGCTAAAGGTTAAAACTCTTCTTTTTTTTGCTCTTTTAATTATTTTTTGTTCGTGCGATAAATTGGATACGAGAGAGTTGTTTTTAAAAAATAATTCAGAGAAAGTGATATTTGGTATCCTGTCAGGAAATGACAGTATGAATGATGGATCATTTTATTATGAGTACAAAGATGACTTTTCTGAAAGTAAAAGAGGAGATTATGATGCGCCTTTTGTTTTTGAGGAAATTAAAAAAGGGCAAATAATTGCGAATTCTGATAGACCTCGATATTGGAACAATTACTTTAATTCATTAGAAGATAAACAGGCAAGATTATTCATTGTTGAAAAAGATAGTGTAGATAAGTATGGATGGAAAACAATTTTCAGTAAAAATATTTATAGTAAAAAATATCTCTTCACAATTGAAGACTTAGATAATCTGAACTGGACAATTACTTATAAAGGGAAGTAAGTAACAGTTTTGATATTTCTTAAATTTTTTATCTGCTAGTATTAGTCATCCCGCTCGTGAACACAACAAATATAAAAGTTTCAGCAATAGTTCAAAAAAAACAAAAAAAGCTCCAGATTTCTCTGAAGCTTTTGTCTTAGTAGCGGGGTTTTATTCTAAAGTAAGAGACTTTGAGACGCTTATGTTTTTTAGATATATTTGTTTTGAGTAGCGTAAGGTCAGAGACATTTGCGTAACACTAATGAAGGACACTTTGCGAAGAAGGGTTTATTTGTTATGGATATTATAAATAATTTTTTAAACAATGAGAAAATTTTTAATCTTTATCCCTATTATAGCTTTAGGTTGTGTAAATACATTACAAGAAGATCGCCTATATCTGAAGGAAATAAAAGCAAAAAATAAGGTTATAGAATGGTTTTATTATTCAAATGTGAGTTCAACAAGTGCAGACTATGTGTTACTCTATGATACAATAAGTGGTAAAAGCGATACTATTGTTAATTCAACAAATATAAAAGATGTCCATTTTTCAAATGATACAATTACTTTATTTTTTTATGGTAAGCCCGAAATATATGATGATTATTTAATAGTTAGAAAGACAATCGATGATTTAAAAATTATAATTGATACCAATGCAGTGTCTAAAGGGCCAATGCCAAGCAGGGAGTCTTATTTGAAAAAATAATTCTTCTTTTAAGCCTAAAAGCTAATATTGTCAAAAAAGGAAACCAAGTTAAGGGGAGATTTTTGCAACCCTATAGCTCCGATGTGTACAAAACGAAAGCGCATATTTGCAATCTGCGCCCGCAAAGAGAATCAGAAAGGTATGTAAAGAAAAAAAGCTCCAGATTTCTCTGAAGCTTTTGTCTTAGTAGCGGGAACAGGACTCGAACCTGTGACCTTCGGGTTATGAGCCCGACGAGCTGCCTACTGCTCTATCCCGCGATGTTTCGGGTGCAAAGATACACACTAAATACGGTTATGCAAACAATTTTAGTACTTTATTTTTTATAATTTTTAGGAAAGACGGTTTTTCTTATAATTTAAAATCCAGTAATTCTTGGTAAACGTTTCCGTTTAAGCCTAATAGCAAGCCAAATGCGGGTTCGGTTTTTATGCCACTTTCTTTCAGTTTTATGATCTCCAATCTAAAGTTTTCGTCTTTTGAACTTAGAATTTGGTGCTCAATGAGCATATGTCTATAACCATTTTGGAGTTCGGTTGGGATATTTTGTCCAAAGATTTCGATTTCAAAAGTCTCAATAAAAAAGTTTGCCACAACAGATTCCTGGTTATCAATCACGATTTCTTGAATGGTAGAATTGCTTTCTTTTTCGAATAAAGATTTAATCCTTTCAATAAAATCAGCTTTGCTTTTCCAGTAACAGGCAATATCCAAATCGCTATTTTCAATATCAATATTTATCGGAATCGTGCCAACCAAAATAGGATCAAACTCAGCAAGGTTTTCCAAAACTTGATGTTTAGTCAAAACATGAAATGCGGCTTGCTGTTTAAGATTTCCAGTTTCTAAATACGAGAGGTTCTTGAAATTAATCATGTATGATAGCGCTTTTTTCTTCGTTGATTTCTTGTTCTAACCTTTTATTGATATCGATTTTGGCATTCGTGAAAACAAAAATCGTAGCGCCGTATTCTCTCGCATATTGATTGGTTATTTGACCGCCAATTGTTGCCGTTTCAAAATACGGACTCGTTTCTTTAAGTTCTTCATTATTTTCGTCATATTCTTTAACACGAATAAGGTTTTTGTATGGAATGCTAAGATCAAACCAGTTCAGATAATCGGCATTGAAGGAAACCGCTTTGATTCCTTTTTTAGAATAAAAATTAATCGCTCCCGCTTGTCCATAATTATCGCAGAGTACAATGGTTTCTTTTTGATTAGGCATTAAAGCATAAAGCGAATCTGTTTTTCTAGCCAATTCTTTCCACCCGAGCATATCCGCAAAATCCTGTGGAAGATGATGATCTTTTCCGTCTTCCCATCGCAGCATTCCCATTTTTTTGTATTTCTCAGGATGCGCCACTATATATTCTGGACTTTTATTTGGAAAAGCCATTTCGTACATCGGAATAAAAAACAATAAGGGCAGTGCTATAAATACAGGTTTTAAATATCGTTTCCATCCCTGATTTAAAATTTGGGATAGAAAAACAGAGCCAAAAGCAATATAAATAGGATATAAGCCAATTACATAATACGATTTTGCTTTAAAGTAAATAAAGATCAGCATTGTAAAAACGAAAGCGGTAAAAAAGAGCCTGTATTTTTGAAAAGGTTTATACAATAAAACCGCAAAAAGTCCAGTCAAAATAACCAATAATCCACCAATAAAAAATAGAATCTGATCTTTTACAAAATCACCTAAATCAACATTAACCAATTGCGTTTCGGCCAATTCCTTCATGTGGTGTACAATTGGAAAATGGTTGCTGTATTGCCAATAAAGGTTAGGAAGAATTAAAATTAATCCTAAAATCAGAGCAAAGTAGAATTCTTTTTTTGCGAGTATTTTTCGCTGTTTAGAAATTAAAATAGCAGGAATTAATCCGAGTAATAAAAACACGATATTGTATTTGTTCAAGAAACCTAAAGCGAAAATTATGCCTGCCCAATAAAACCATTTTTTATTTTCTGAAGTAAGATATTGTATGAGAAAATAATAAAATGCAGTCCAACATAAAACATCAAATGAGTTTGGCTGATAAAGCATGTTTAAGCGCAGTAAACATGAAAATAAAACACATAAAGCACCAAGAATTAATGCGTAAAGATTGCCTTTTAAAAGTTCGATAGCTTTCCAGACAATCAAAAGTGTCAAGGCGCCAAATAGAGCAGGGAAGAACTTAACCCAAAAAATCGAATTTCCAAGCAGTAAAATGAGATACGAAAACCAAGAGGTAAGTGGCGGAACTGACAAATATCCCCAAGCCAAATGATTTGCTTGATCCAGATGCAGATATTCGTCGCGCTGTAAATCGTATTCGGGACTAATTAATACATATTGCAAAATGAATTTTAAAATTATAAATCCGACTAAAATCAGGTTCTTTCTGGTCATATAGATTTTGGTTTCTTAGGTTTTTTGGCTTTGGTGTTGTAAGTGGTTTTAAATCAACGCGCAATTCTATAGCTAAGATAGGACTTATTTTGATTTATGACGATTTGCAATGGTTCTTGCTGAAATGGTATAAAGTACAGACTTTTAGGTGTTTATGGTTTTGAAATGTCAGATGAATTCACATTTTTATTACCTTTAGTATCAAGCAAATAACTTTAAAAGAAAATACCATGGAAAAGAAATTATTGATTTTAGCTGTCTTTTTAGGGACAATTTCATTTGCAAATGCACAAAGCATAGGAGACGTGACAAAAGCAGCCAGTAAGGCATCGACAACAGCAGTACCTGCTTTTGATGTTGCTAGTGTCGCAAATCAGGTTATGGGCGTACTGTCTCCAAAATTGAAATTAACCGATGCTCAAAAACCAATCGTGAATTCGTTGGTAAATGAAACGCTAAATAAAAAGAAAAACATTTTGCCTACAATGGCTACAGACAAAGCAGGTTATACTTCTAAAATGACCAACACTAGAGAGTCTTTTATAGCCAAAATGAAAAAGAATATAAGTCCAACACAATTTGATGCGCTTACGTCTTTATTGCCAAAATCAGCTTCGGCAGTAACGCCATTGGCAAAAATGCTTTATTGAAATAGTCTAAAATAAAAAAGCTTCAGACCATTCTGAAGCTTTTCGTTTTTTTTTATGCAGCTTGGGATATTACTCCTCTACAGCCGTTTCAAATTCCATGTGATCGATCATTTCAGCCTCTGGTTTTTCTGGCTTAGACGCTTTCAAAGCATTAAATCTTTCCAACATTTCTGATTCGCCTTCTTCACCGCTGAAATAAGGAAAAACATCCATAATTGCCGTTTCTGAAATGGCTGGAATAGAATATTCTCCCATTGTGTTTTTCATGATGTGAAGTGTATTGTCAAAGGCTTCGCGAACATCATTTGCCTGAACCAGCATATACATGCTTGTTTTTCTTTCCTTACCACTTTCTTCATCATAAGCAATTAAAGTGATTTTAGATTTAAACCATCTGTCTGCATTCTCAAAAGGATGAATTTCGGCATAATTTGCCACTTTGATAGCCGTGATTTTAAATTCTTCACTCGTATACGCGGCCATTTCTTCAGTCATTCTTTTTTCAGCTTCTGTATAAGACAAAGCATCAACCAAATAGGGCTCGGTTAAAACTTTTTGTCCTCCAGTTTCATCTGTCTTTCTATATTTTACTTTGCATTCGTACCAAGTTGCGCTCATCTCTTTTTAAATTTTAAGGATGCCAAAGATAAATCTTACTGCAAAATAAATAGTTAAATCTTCAAATAGATATTCACAATTTTAGATGATTTTTTCTAATGTTTTGAGATTCTGAAAGTTGTGTTTTTTAATGGTAAAAGTGATTTGTAATCACATTCATTCTTTTCTATTTTGCTTAAAATTAAAAATAATTCATCACTATTTTTGATGTAAATATTTGTAATTCAATTATTTATTTTCTTGATTTGAAAATTAGCAAAAAAATAAGAAAATTTTTAAATCCAAAAAATCAATTTGTTCGTAAGTACCAATAACAATGGCTGGGAACGGAGTTGAATTCAAATGGTATTGGTTTTTGGAGCATATTGAATTTTGTCACATTTCCAGCTATTGTTTTTATAATTATTAAAAAGAATAGGTTGGTGAAATTAGACGTTCAGAAGTTAAAAGAGACTTTAAAATATTTGGAAAGCAAACAGCGCGAATTAAAAAAACAAAATCAAAACGATACGCGAAGTCTAGAATCAATGATTAAATATTTAAAAAAAGATATGATGGAACAGCACGATTTATCTGATCATCATCAATTGATAAAACAAGAAATCAAAGACACGGAAACTTTTATCGAAAATGTCAAAAATATCATCAAAATCAATTCTTTAAACCATTTTTTATTGTAGATTTTTACTTTTTATTTCAATTTAAATTTTTCGTTTCTGCAATCTAGAATCAATTTGTGGTTTAGGAATAGTTTGTTGCCAATCATTCCTTGCATTCCCGAACGCTTCATTAAGAATTTTTGAAGGTCTGAAGTACCTTCTATATGTGTAACTTCGGAGAGGTCTAAAATCACTTTCCCAAATTGTATTTTCTTTTTCGCGGAAGCAGAGTAAATGCTCAAAGTATTTCCCCACGAATTTCCTTTTTCGGTTTTTACAGTACTGTTTTTATTACGGTATTGCTGCCAGATTTCTTTTGTTGTAATCAATTCATAACCGCTCGATCCAGAATCGTACAGAAGATTTAGTTTTTCATTTTCGATATTTGATGGAATTAAAATTTTACGTTTTTTAAATTCGAAATTGGAAAAATCATCTTCTTTAATTTTTTCGATGAAGGAAAATTGATTGTTTTTGAAATCCAAAATCGTAATTCGTTTTTCTAATAAATCGGTTCCAATTGTTCCGATTATATTTTCAGCTTTTGGATCATTAAAATTGATTTTTTCGCCATAATTTAAAACTTCAAAAGTATTGGATGTAACTTTCATATTTCCGATTGTAAAAGCAGTCGAAATGGAATTATTTGCAACATCAATTGTAATCTGATTGTGAAATTTTTGAGCAATAGATTCCAAAGATTTTTTATAGAAAACCGTAATAGCAGAACCCGAATCAAATTGCATGTAAAAGGTTCGTTTGATTCCGTTTACTTTTATGGGCAAAAGCAAAGCAGAATGGGAATTTCCGTCGCTCGAAATCCATTTTATGGGAATGTTTTCTGCAATTCCCGAAACCTTCAAATAGTTCTCTGGCGGAGTGAATTTCTTTTGAAAATAAAAATATCCTCCCAACAAGAATAAAACAATAATGATTAAAAATACGGTTGCAATTTTCTTAAATACTTTCATGGTTTATTTTTTCTACAAGATTCGGGTTTCGATTCCGATTTTCTTGTAAAAACAATACGACAGTTTTACGCCATTTTTATGACTTGTATTATAAGAATTTGTTTTTCAGTTTTATAGCTAATTCTTGTTTTTGGTTTAAACTGACTCCGTTTAGAATAACAATCAGAAATTTTATGCTCAGAAAGGCAATTAAAGGAATGATGAAAAGCGGAAATTTGAAAGTAAATAAACTTTGAATAAACGGACTCACAATCATTAAAACCGAAAGAATGAGACTTAAAACAATTTGAAGGCTTACAATTTGTTTTCCTATTTCTTTGTTTACCGCATCTTGTGTTTTATAAGTTAAAACTAAAGGAAAAAAGACGCTTCCAAACGGAATAATAAGTCCAGATAAAACAGAAAGGTTAATGAGTTTGGCTCTTTCGACTTGGATATTTTCTTTTTTGATGATGACATTTTCGGGATTGGTTTCTAGAGCTTCGGCAATTGTTTTTAAGGTAAAGCCTTTCAGAATATTTCCAGCTTCAATTCGCTGAATGGTTCGCAATGAAAGACCCGATTTTTCGGCAAGTTCATTTTGAGTCATGTTTTTCTCTTCTCTCAAAAATTTAACTTTATTCTTCATTGTTTTAAGTTGGATGTCCAGAGACGAATTTATGAAAAAACTTTTGATGAAATCAGTATAAAATAACCTAGGATAATAGGCCAATTCTAAGTTTTAATAAAAAATTAAGTTTTTTACTTTAACAAAAATCACTAACTTGTTGAGAAATAAACAATTCTTTATCATAAAATTTCCAGTTATGCGAGTATCCGTAGTCCGAAAAAATATAAAACTATTACCAGATTCCAAAAGGGTTGTTGCCCGATATTTTATGAATGGGCAGGAAAGAACCCAGCAAATGGTACTTCGTATTATGATGCTGGACGAAAAGGAGGTGCTGCAGACTTTGGAACAGACGCTTAGAGAATTTGCCAGAAGACATCGAAATATTTCGGCAGTATTCTTTAGACATTGCGAAAGAATCAGACCTATAATAGAAGGAATGCAAATCGATTACGAAGGGATGTCTTTAGACCGAAAAATGCTCATTGGCTCTTATTGCACAATGGAATATGCCATAGAATCGGCGGCGATTTTTAATCCTTCAATTGTAGAAGATTTTGATCAGACGGGATTAGAGGCAGGAGAAAAACGCGTTATTATTTCTTTTCGTGCAACGGGTGAAGGACATATTTCCTCGATTGTTTTTAGAAGAGCAATTTTAGATCGCGATAACAATCTGCATATCATGAAAATAGGAAATCATATTGATAAGGCAGAAATTGAGCATAAAACGCTGTTTAATAAAGAGCGATTTTTGTCCAAATTGTATGAGATGCATACTACTGATAAATATATCGCTCAGATTATGCAGGATCTTCCGCAAGAATTTGAATTTGCGGTTCTTAAAAATACGTTGATTGAAGCTTTAAAAGATCCTTTAATTCGGGAAGAAAGAAAAGTTGCGCTGGAAGAAATTTTGTGGCTGGCCAATTCTTTTTACGATTTGCAGTTTAAACATGACTCTGATATTACAGAACGTGTCATATTCCCAATTTCTGATTCTGAAAGCCGCGGAATAGAAGATGCGCGTTTTGTACGTTTTGTTGATGATGATGGTTCAGATCGTGTTATGGCAACTTATACGGCATATAACGGACACACGATCTTGCCGAAGTTAATTTCTACCGAAGATTTTTATAGTTTTAGAGTTATGCCACTGCATGGAGAAGGCGCACAGAACAAAAATCTGGCTTTGTTTCCTCGAAAAATAAAAGGTAAATATGCTATGCTTGCCAGAATCGATGGCGTTAATAATTACATTATGTATTCTGAGCGTGTAACACAATGGAACACACCCATTCTTTTGCAAAAGCCTAAATTTACTTGGGAATTGACTCAGATAGGAAATTGCGGTTCGCCATTATGGACAGAAGAAGGCTGGCTTGTTATCACGCATGGAGTGGGTACAATGCGACGCTATTGTATTGGCGCTTCGTTGTTTGATCTTGATGATCCGTCTAAAGAAATAGGAAGATTGACAGAACCATTGCTTTCTCCGTTGGAAGATGAGCGAGAGGGATATGTTCCTAATGTAGTATATTCTTGTGGAGCGATTATTCATAACAACAGCTTAATTTTGCCTTATGCCGTATCAGATTATTGCTCAACTTATGCTGTGGTAGATATGGTAGAGTTGTTGGACGCACTTAAGAAAAGCAAATAGTAACACCATGTTTAAATTGTTTTAACACATAGAAACATTAGTTTTTGGAAGTTAAAAAAAAGGCGTTTCACTTATTTAAAAGCACATATCTTATCTATGTGTAGAAACTGGTTTCTTTGAATTTTCTTTTTCATTATAAAAGTCTATGTTTCTATGTGTTGAAAGTGTACTTTTTAATTTCGACCAATGGCTTAGGGGACATTATCTTTTGTTGAGGTTTGGGATTTTCTCCGTCAGGTTTTTCCAATATCGTTTTGGCATGTGTTTGATATGAAGTTTGGTGTTTTTTCTGGATTCGATATTGACGCTTTTGAAATAATTACGCCATAAATTCTCGAAAAATTCTTCGTTTTCATCGTTGATTTCGGCTAGAAAACTAGAGGACGGATTTGATTCAAATTGCATTTCGACCGTAGAAACATTTTCAAGGTCGTAATAAATTCCGTACTTGCGTTTAGAATCGTAAATCAGCCAGCGCTGGTCGGCGTAACGGTTTTTAAAATGCTGTTCGATAAGTGGTAAAACGTCGCAATCTGGTTCTATAATGGCATAATATAATCCGTCTTTTGTTAGTTTAAAACGAACAAAGGCTTTCATTCTATGACTTTCTTTTCCTGTTAAATGCGCCGCTTTTTTTACATTCAGTACTTCACTTCGGCTTAAATCTCCTTCAATATTAATTTTACTTGCAAAAACATAGGTTGTAAATCGAAACAAAATTTCTTCAATCTGATCCAATTCAGATAAAAAAGCAAAATAAAGATTGTTGAAGCCATGATGCGAAAGACGTTCCTGCAAGCCATTCAAAACCCGATTAGCTTTTACCTCATCAGTTGTTACAGAATGTGTATTGGAGAAAAGCAAAGTGTTTGAAATCTCTTCTTTGGCAAAAACAACATCTTTAAGTTTGTATTCGTAGATTTCAAAAATAGCTGTAAGCCAGCCTTCATAACTTCCATCATAAAGAATTTGTGTCATTTGAATTAAAATAAAGCAAGCTGGTTCGAAAAATTATTCTTGTATTTACTGTTTTGCAAGTTCAAAATCTGATTTTTTATTTGAATCGGGGTCAAGTCTTTCTGTAAATAAAAAGGAGAAGAGAAAGCTAAAAAATACTTGGATCTGCTGTACGAAATGCCAAGTTTCTTTAAATCATCAGGCTGTAATTTTTTGAAAGTTCTAGCAGCAACAATCTTTTTCGCGCCCAAAAATCCTATTCCTGGAATACGTTGGATCATTTCTAAATCGGCCGTATTAATATCAACAGGAAACTGATGAAGATTTCGCAAAGCCCATCCTAATTTTGGATCAATATCCAAGTCAAGATTCGGTTGGTCAAAACCAACAATTTCATTTACATTAAATCCATAATAGCGAATGAGCCAATCGGCTTGGTATAAACGATTTTCACGAATCATAGGTACGGGAGTTCCAATTGCAGGAAGTCTGTTGTCGTGGCTTATTGGCACATAACCAGAATAATAGACCCGACGCATTTTCATTTGTTCGTAAAAGTAATTGGCCATTCCGAGAATTTCCAGATCATTTTCTTTTGTTGCGCCAATTACCATTTGCGTGCTTTGTCCTGCAGGAGCAAAAAGCGGTGTTTTATAATTCGTTTTTTTCTCTTCTTGGTAACCAATAATCTCATTTTTTAGATATTGCATTGGTTTAATCACATCTTTATGATTTTTGTCTGGAGCAAGTAATTTGAGGCTTTGTTCTGTCGGCATTTCGACATTGACACTCAAACGGTCGGCGTATAATCCAGCTTCTTTTAGTAATTCTTCGCTGGCACCTGGAATTGCTTTTAGATGAATATAGCCATTAAAATTTTCTTCCAATCTTAGTTTTTTGACAATTCTAACCAGACGCTCCATTGTATAATCTGCATTGTCAAAAATTCCAGAACTAAGAAATAGGCCTTCAATATAATTTCTTCTGTAAAATCCAATTGTTAAGTCTACCACTTCTTGTACGGTAAAAGCAGCCCGTTTGATGTCGTTGCTTTTTCTGCTTACACAATAAGCGCAATCAAAAATGCAATGATTGGTAAGAAGGATTTTTAGAAGAGAAACACATCGTCCGTCTTCTGTAAAAGCATGACAGATTCCGCCTCCAGTATCTCCTAATCCCTTATTTTTATTTTTGCGCGTGCTTTGTCCCGATGAGCAAGAAACATCATATTTTGCGGCATCTGCTAAAATTGCCAACTTCTCCATCACTCTTTCTTGTACCATTTTGCTCTTTTTTAGTTGTTTTTGAAACAAAAATTCATTCTTTCAAAACTAGGAATTCAAGCTAAAAAAGAAGCAAAAGAAGCTGTTCTAAATTGTATCAAATTTTTTTTTGGAAGGTAATTTTTACATTAAAAAAATAATTATATTTAAAGTTCAAAAAACAGGTATAAATACGGGGTTGTAAATTGTCAAAACTTTATACATTCGCCGAAATAGAAAAACTGATTTCCCCCCTTAACATTGGTTTTTCAAATTTAGAAGTGTTAGCAAATATTAGGAACAAAAGGCTAAAACAATGAAATTTGTAAAAGGACAAGATGTTTCCTACACAGCATTGAGTGGGAGATCTTACAAGGGAACCATTATCGAAAGAAAAATGGATTTTAAAAAGGGGCTTATAATAAAATCAACTTCAAAAGAAAGAGATTTTCATTATCTCATCGAAATACAAAAGAACGGCACGACCGAGAAAATTTTGTGTGCCGAAAATCATCTTAAATTATTAGAAAAGAAAAAACGAGCAGCAAAGAAAGCGGCTTAGTGAGCGCGCGCAATATATGCGACGGTTTTTCTATTACAATTTATAGGACTTTATTACTATAAAGTGGCTTTGTTTTATAAAAAAATCAAACCTCATCTTTTAAACCAATTCTTTTTAAGCTGTTTACAATCCTGAATACGATTTCATCAGAGAACATAAAGCTGGAAAGGATTTCCTTTATTTCAGTCGCAATTAGAGGTTGTAGTTCTACAAGGTTGTTTAAATGTATTTTTGCGGCAGCTTCTTCATTGAGTAGCGATAGAGAAACTGCTTTTAGCAAAGGATCCCAAATGGTTTCGTTAAAATCCATTTTTTCTGCCCAGTACAGCATTTTTTGATACTCTTTTTTATGCATGTAGTAATACCAATAGCCAATATTAATCCACCATGGATGTGAGAGATTTAGCCGACTGGCATTCTCTAATAAATTAAAGCCTTTCTCAAAGTAACCGGCAAAAATTAGCATACAGCCTATTCCTGAAGCAATACCCGATGAATTTGGATTCATCTTGATACATTGCTCTGCTGCATAAAGACAATTGTCCTGATCTTTTCTAAAACAATGTATTAGAGCCTGCGCATACCAAGCCTGCTGACAGTGCGGATCTATATTTAAAGCCTTCGAGACACAATGGCTGCTTTTTTCAATATTTTTTTTCGAATTGTCTATTCCTAGACCTAAAGAAGCAAGATGAATTTCGCCCAGCATGGCCCAGGTAAGAGCATGGTTTGGAGCTAATTCTACTGCATCAGTTAAACTGGATAATGCATTAGCATAATTTTCTATAGAAAAAGAACATTGATACTCATGATAGCTGCAAATCGCTTTTAAAATAGCTGCATTATTTGATATTTTGGAAGGTGCTGTCTTTGCAATTTCTTTAAAAATACTGCCATAATAACCGCCTATAGCAGATACAATATCTTTTACAATTTCATTTTGAATTTTAATGCCATCATCGACAGTGGCTGGTGTAAACAATTGAGTTAATAAGTATTTTCCAGAAGATGAATCTACTAGATTTACACGTAGCTGCAGTTTGCTGCCAATGACCTGAACGTGACCGGTAATAATAAAATCGGCTCCAAGTACACTGGCCGCTTCAAGAACATTTTCATTAATTTTCGAAATGACATCAGAAGAAAAATGGCCAATTACTGATATATCCTGAAATCGGGATAGTTCTGCGCTTATTTCGTCAGAAAGAATTTTGGCAAAAGCCTGTAAATCGGGTCTCTCAACAAACGATTTAAAAGGGAAAACCGTAATAACTGGATTTGTTTTATTGATGCTGATAGGAACCTCAACGTGTTTCTTTTTATCGTTATGAATAAATTCAGGAATATAGCCACCTTTTGGGACATGTATAATAACCGAATTATCTTTTCCTTCAGAAGAATAATATTCATTAAGCAGTTTTCGTAATCGACCTGCATGAATGCGAACCATTGCATCATCATGAGGATTAAAATGGGAAGGTCTGCTTAAAGCATTTACAGCTATAGAATATTCTTTAATATGCTTCTGCCTTTCATCTATAGTTTCTGTGACAATATAGCGCAGAAAATTACTTAAAAGTGTGGAGTTCTTAAAAGAATAAAACCTTAAAACATTTTCCAGCTCATTATAAATTTTATCCGAGGGGATTTTTTTTGGAGACTCCATAATAAATTATTAAAAAATTATTAATGTCAAAA
The DNA here is from genome assembly GCF_023656565.1 of Flavobacterium tyrosinilyticum. GTDB lineage: Bacteria > Bacteroidota > Bacteroidia > Flavobacteriales > Flavobacteriaceae > Flavobacterium > Flavobacterium tyrosinilyticum. Next base: position 160,846 of record NZ_JAMOKG010000001.1, on the reverse strand, counting down.
AAAATTCACTGGGGCGTATAAAATGTTAAATATCTGATAGTTATGAGATTATAAAATTATGAAAATTTTTAACATGTTAGTATTATTTCTCTGATATTTTAACGGTTAAATGTAACGGTTAATAACCCTGACCGTGCGTTACTATTAATTATATTTGTTTGAAAATCAGGTAAAACCTGTATTTGTTCTCTTTTTTTAACAAAAAAAGACTGTAATATTAAGGTTAAAATTTTTGCATTCCATGTTTAAAAACTTTTAGGATCAGATAAAAGATTTTGAGGCGAATAAAAATTTGTACTGAGAAATATCGATTTTTAAAATAAAGTGACTTTTATTTTAAGCCAGGACTGCAAAAATTAGATTAAGGTTGTATCCATACTAAACAAACTATAATCATTATGAAAAAAAAGTTTTTGCAAATGGCGAAGATGAAGCATCTGGCCATTATGATTTGTTTTCTCATAACAACTTTTGTCCAAGCTCAAGAGGAAGGGAATAAAAGCATGGAAATTTACGGTTTTATTATGACCGATATTGGTTATAATTTCAATCAGATACAATCAGATTGGTATGATGTAGTAAGACCTACAAAATTACCCGCCTATAAAGATCAATACGGACCAGATGGCAGCTACTACGCCTCTGTACGCCAAACCAGATTAGGTTTTAAAAATTACTTTGATACAGGAATTGGCGAATTAAAAACACAGTTTGAGTTCGAATTATTCGGTACGGGTGTCGATGCCGGTCAGACTACCTTTCGTCTGCGTCATGCCTATGCTGAGTTAGGAAAATTTGGAGCAGGACAAACCTGGAGCCCTTTTATGGATATTGGCGTATTCCCAAATTCGCTAGAATATTGGGGACCAACCGGAATGGTGTTTTTTAGAAATATCCAAATACGTTACATGCCAATTCAAGGCGATACCCGTTTAACCATTGCATTAGAAAGACCAGGAGCAAGTGCCGATCAGGGAGATTATGCCAATCGTGTAGAACTGCAAGGGGTAAAGGGAAGATTCCCACTTCCAGATCTTTCCGCAGAATACCATCTTGGAACCAAGTGGGGGTATATTGAGTTAGCTGGTATTTTGAGAAAAATTGAATGGAAAGATCTGAATAATGATCAGTATGATTTGTCTGGAGATGCTGTAGGCTGGGGGCTTAATTTAAGCACGAACATCAATTTCAGTAAAAATGATGTTTTTAGAGGGCAGGTTGTGTACGGAGAAGGAATACAAAACTACATGAACGACGCTCCGGTCGATATTGGTATTCAAAACAATTTTGGTAATCCGGTAACGCCTGTAAAAGGTGTTACGCTCCCTTTAATTGGTGTTGTAGCTTTTTTAGATCATACTTGGAGCGAAAAATTTAGTACTGCAATAGGATATTCTATGATTGATATCGATAATTCAGACGGACAGACAGATGATGCTTTTAAAAAGGGACAATATATATTAGGAAACCTTTTATATACGCCCGTTAAAAACTGTATGGTAGGAGTGGAGTTTCAGTGGGGTAATCGTGAAAATTTTAACGATGGATGGAGCACTTCTATAAACAAGCTGCAGTTTTCTTTCAAATATAACTTCTCACAATCATTTTATAAAAAGAATCAATAAAAGCCTTCTGCTTTTAAATCATTAAAAAAAGAAATTATGTATAAAACTGTACAATACCTGATACTGTTCGGATTGTCTGTAAGTACTTTGAATGCTCAGACTCGAACTGAAAAAGATCTTCTAGGAGAAAAACAAATCCCAGCAAATGCTTACTACGGTGTGCAAACTGCTCGCGCTTTAGAAAATTTTCAGATAAGTAGCTTGACTACGCAATCTTATCCTGACTATGTAAAAGCTTTTGCAATGGTTAAACTGGCCGCTGCACGTGCCAATGCTGATGTGGGCCGACTTAAAAAAGACAGGTTGGCCGCTATAGAAAAAGCTTGTCAAGCGGTAATCGACGGCAAATATCATGATCAATTTTTAGTTGATTTGTATCAAGGTGGAGCTGGTACTTCTGCCAATATGAATGTGAACGAAGTTTTGGCCAATATTGCGCTTGAACTAAGTGGTCATAAAAAAGGCGAGTATCAATACATTGAGCCTCATGATGATTTGAATATGGGACAATCTACAAACGATGTTTACCCAACTGCTATAAAAGTAGCCTTACTGCTTCATAATGATAAACTGCTTAAAGAAGCTGATCTTTTGGCAAAGGCTTTCCATAAAAAAGGAGATGAATTTAAAGACATCATAAAAATGGGAAGAACCGAAGGACAAGACGCTGTACCGATGACGGTTGGGCAGGAGTTTCATGCTTTCGGAAATCAGCTTGATGCAGAAATTAGCGCTTTAAAAAAATCTGAGTCTTTCTTGTGCGAACAGAACATGGGAGCTACGGCTATCGGGACTGGAATTACCGCTTCTCCAGGTTATGCTGAAAAAGTGGCAACACATCTTGCGAAAATTACAGGAAAACCAATTGTAATGAGCAAAGACCTTATTGCAGCTACAACAAGTCAGCAGGGATTTGTAATGTATTCTTCGACACTTAAAAGTATGGCCGTTGCATTGGCAAAAATAAGCAGCGATTTGATCATTTTGGCTTCTGGACCACGTACAGGATTTTTCGAAATCAATTTGCCAGCACTGCAGCCAGGATCTTCGATTATGCCAGGTAAAGTAAATCCGGTTATGCCAGAACTTATGAATCAGTTGTGTTTTAAAGTAATAGGAAATGATCTGACAGTAACAATGGCTGCCCAATCTGGATTACTGCAATTAAATGCTTTTGAACCTGTTGAAGCCATTGCCATGATGGAATCGCAAGGATTGTTTTTTAAAGCAATGCCTCTCTTTAGAAAAAACTGTATCGATGGTATTACTGTAAATAAAGATGTTTTAGCGCATTATATGGATAGAAGTGTAGGTGTTGTAACGGCTCTGAATCCTGTGTTGGGTTATGAAAAAACAACCGAACTGGCCAAAGAAGCACTGGCAACCAATAAGGGAATCTTGGAGCTGATACGCGAAAAGAAATTGCTGACAGAAGATCAGATTAAGAAACTTCTTGATCCAGCAACCTTAACAGGTCAAAAATAACTATCAAACTTAAACTAAAATACCCATGAAATTAAATATAAACTTTTGCAGTAAAATATTTTTAGTGATAATGTTGTCACTTAGTATTAGCATGTTCGGGCAGACTAAACCTAAAGTTCTAATCTTGGCAACAGGAGGAACAATTGCGGGTTCTGCTAAAACTGGAGTACAGTCAGGATATACTTCGGGTCAAGTTACCATAGATGCAATGGTAAATGCAATTCCAGAAGCTTTAAAAGTGGCAGATATAAAAGGTGAACAAATTGCAAATGTCGGATCTCAAGACATGTCGTTTGAAATTATGATGAAAGTAGCCAATAGAATTAACGAATTGGCCAATAGCAATGATGTAAACGGTTTTGTAATTACACACGGAACCGATACAATGGAAGAAACGGCCTATTTTTTAAATCTAACTACAAAAACAGATAAACCAATAGTACTTGTAGGGTCGATGCGCCCATCAACAGCCATTAGTGCAGACGGACCTTTGAATCTTTACAATGCTATCGCGGTGGCTGGCGATCCTAATGCAAAAGGACGCGGAGTGCTTTTGGTAATGAACGATTGGATTCATTCAGCACAATCTTTAACAAAGGTGAGCACAACAGCCGTTCAGACTTTCATGTCACCGCTTCGCGGACTTATCGGTATTACTTCTTACGGAACCAATGATTTCTTTAATTATCCTAGTCAAAAATTTGGGAAATCTTCAGAGTTTGATGTGAAAGGCGTTAGCACTTTTCCTCGCGTCGATATTATTTATGCCGATGCAGATATGAAACCAGATTTAATTGATGCTTCGATAGAACGAGGGGCTAAAGGAATTGTTATAGCGGGTGTAGGAAATGGAAATATGAATAAAGCTTCTCTAGATGCTTGCGCACGAGCCAGTAAAAAAGGAATTATTGTAGTTCGAAGCACACGCGTTGCGACTGGACTTGTAAGTCGTAATGTGGAATGCAATGATGATGAACTTGGATTAATTGCTTCATACGCTTTGAATCCGCAGAAATCTAGAATCTTATTGTCAATAGCATTGCTGAAACAGAGAAGTCTTGCTGAACTTCAAAAGATATTTGAAGAATATTAAGCATTGTTTTTAATTCTGAAAAGATTAAAAAAACAAACCAATTAAAAAAAACAAAATGAAAACAAATCTAAAATTAGTAATCCTAATACTCTTGATGCTGATAAACCCATCGTTTAAAGCAGCTGCTCAGAAAGAATTATCCTATCAGGCCGTTATTGATCGCGCTTATGATAAATTCAAAGATCTGAAAGAAGGTAAAAATGCAGATTATATAAAAGAACTGGCCAATGTAGATCCCAATATTTTTGGAATTGCTATTGTTACAGCTGAAGGTAAAGTGTACAGTAAAGGCGATCTAAACCAGCGTGTTTCTATCCAATCTATTTCAAAAGTATTTACGCTCGCACGTCTTATAGAAGAACAAGGGGCAAGAGTTGTAGCAGATAAAATTGGAGTAGATGCAACTGGTCTTCGTTTTAATTCGATTGTAGCTGTTGAACTTCAGAAAGGAAAAGAAATCAATCCTTTGGTAAATCCGGGAGCAATTGCAGCGGTGAGTCTTATAAAAGGAAATGATTCTCTTGCCAAATGGAAAAACATCTTAGACACTCATAATGCTTTTGCGGGAACTAAACTGAAATTGAATATGCCCGTTTATATTAGTGAAGCAGGAGATAATTTGAGAAATCAAGCTATTGCACACTTATTATTGGCATATGGCCGAATGTATTTTGATCCCGTTCAATCTACCGATATCTACACCAAACAATGCGCTATTAATGTTAATGCAAAAGAACTTGCGGTTATGACAGCAACTTTGGCCAATGGAGGTGTAAACCCAATTACAAAAGAGAAAGTGGTATCGCCAGAAACGTGTGCATTTACAATGGGAATTATGTCTACAGCTGGACTTTATGACGATTCTGGACAATGGCTCTACGCGGTTGGTCTGCCCGCAAAAAGCGGTGTTGGTGGCGGCCTTATTGCGGTCTGTCCGGGTAAATTCGGAATTGCGGTTATTTCGCCTCCGCTTAATGCAGCAGGAAATAGTGTAAAAGCTCAAAAAGCCATTTTTGATATTGCAAAAGACCTTGGTGTAAATCCGTATATCGTTACTCCAAAAAAATAAGCCTTTTGAGATTTCGAGTCATAACTTAAGTTAAATCAAAACCCGAATAAGTATGCAGACGAAAATAAAACTGATTTTGACGCTGTTTCTTTTATGCATACAGTCTATTGTCTTGTATGGACAAAAAAAAGAGGACTATTTATTTAATGACAGTCATTTTCATTTGACCAATTATATACAAGAAGGAATTTCTATTGATAAGTTCTTGGAAATTATGGGAAACAAGGTCGGACGTTCTACCTTATTCGGTATTCCGTTGCAGCAGCAATGGTCTTACCAAAATTCGGGTAATTATAGTCCCACGTATTATTTGCAGACCGATGCTCCTTTGTACTATTACTCTTTTACTGATGCCTTTATTGCCATGCAGTATAAATCGTTAAGTAAAGAGAAACAGGCTCGATTTGATCCAATGATTACAGGATTTAATCCGTCAGATATGTATGCTTACAAACATATTGAGCGTGTGCTGAAAACTTTTCCAGGGGTTTTTACAGGAATTGGAGAATTTTCGATACACAAAGAATTTGTATCTGCAAAAGTATCGGGCGAAGTAGCCAGCTTAACAAATCCTGCTTTAGACAGTATTATGGATTTTGCTGGAAAAGTTGGTCTGCTAGTTATTCTGCATAATGATATGGATATGCCGATGGCCAAACAAAAAACAGAGCCAGTTTATTTGAGTGATATGAGAAATTTGCTCAAACGTCATTCTAAAACAACCATAATCTGGGCGCACATCGGGCTCGGAAGAATTGTTTATCCTGCAGGTTACGGATCTGATTCCTCAACCGACAGACCGCCAAATCATACTGATATTGTGAAAAGCATACTGGATGACCCAGCGTATTCAAACGTTTATTTTGATATTTCTTGGGATGAGGTTGCCAAATACATCGTCTCATCGCCAGAAATCATTAAAAAATGCGCCGAGTTAATGGATCAATATCCCGACCGTTTTTTATTTGGAACAGATGTCGTTGCGCCTCAAGATCAAAAATTTTATATGGCGGTTTACGAGAAGTATCAGCCACTTTGGAAAGCCCTCAAACCTGAAACAAGCGAAAAAATTAGAAAACAGAATTATATAAAACTTTTTGATGCCGCGCGTAAAAAAGTACGTGCCTGGGAAGCGGCCAATGTTAAGCAGTAATTTTTATTTGTAAAGTTAAGTGTTCTTAAAAATAATTAAAAGCCATTTATATGAAATCAAGATATCTCCTTATAGTATTATTTGTATGCCACTTATCGTGGGGACAAATTATGAATACCACCATGCCAGATAGTACTATTGTAAAAGAATCCGACGAAGGACATCGCGGAGGCACTGGTTTTAAGATCGCAGACGGCAAATATGGTTCAATGACCCTTTCTTTTTATGTTTTAGGCCGATATCTAAATCAGATGGGTATAGATGATAGTTATACCAATCATAACGGAGACGTTATTGCTATTGATAGACGTCAAGACATGCAGTTTCAAAAAGCAAACCTTTATTTTCGAGGCTGGGTTGCCGATCCAAAAATAAGATATACGGTTTTCGTCTGGACCTCAAACGCAACTTTAGGACAAGGTGCACAGGTTGTTGTAGCAGGAAATTTACAATATAAGTTTAATAAAAATTTTGAATTAGGAATTGGCATTAATGGTCTGCCGTCTGTTCGTTCTATTTTAGGTCAATGGCCTGACTGGCTCCGATCTGATGCCAGACCAATTGCTGATGAATATTTCAGAGGTTCTTTTACAACTGGTATTTATGCGCAGGGGGAAATTGCAAAAAATGTTTACTATAAAGTAATGCTAGGTAACAACCTTAGCCAATTAGGTGTAGATGCAGGTCAGTTAGACAATAAATTAGATACTTGGAGTGGTGCCATCTGGTGGACAACCCATAATTTTGGGAAAATACCAACCTATGGCGATTACGAAAAACACGATAAAGTGGCCACTATTCTTGGAGGAGCTTTTACGCGAAGCACCGAAAACCGCCAGTCTCAGCCTGATACAGATGCACCCGAAAACTCCCAAATAAGATTATCTGATGGTACAGGTATTTTTTCTTTAAATGCTTTTGCTCCAAATACGCAGGTAATCAATGCAAAATATCAAATGGCCTCTTTTAATACAGGAGTTAAATACAATGGTTTTTCTTTTGATGTAGAAGTGTTTATGCGCTGGCTGTCAGATTTTGAAACCTCAGGACAAATTCCAGTAACCAAACTCTACGATTCCGGTTTTTCGCTTCAAGGTTCTGCAATGCTTGTGGATAAAAAACTGCAATTGTATAGCACTTATTCTTATATAAATGGAGATTACGGTAAACCGTGGGAAGTAACCTGCGGACTGAACTGGTTTCCGTTTAAAACCAAATTTTTCCGCATAAACCCAGAAGTGATGTACGAAAATCATTCGCCAGTAGGGTATTTAAGTTATCCAACACAAGTGGGGTCAAAAGGAGTAATTGGGATGCTGAATGTAGAATTGAATTATTAAAAGAACGGTATTGGAAAATAAAACTTATATCAACTTGAAAATTTACATGTATATGAAAAATAAAATAATAACAAGAGCGGTTTTCGCAGGGTTCTGTGTTTTATTGATTTCCTGCAATACAAAAAAGGAAGAGAATGTTGTGATTGATTTAAAACAGGTCAAGAAAGAAATTCAGGCAAAAGAAAATGAATATGCGGCAACATATAACGCCGGCCAGTTAAAAGAGATTGGATATTATGCAGATGATGCCATTACATTTTATCAAAACAGACCTCCACTAATTGGTAAAGAAGCGCGATATGAATTTTTAAAATCAGATTTGGCTAATAATACCAATATAATATCATTTGAAACCAAAGAAGTTTTTGTCTCTCATGATGGTAATATGGTTTTAGAAGTAGGCTATTATAAAGTGACAGATTCCACCAAAACACCAATTAATACAGGAAACTATATGAGTTATTTTGAAAAAAGAGATGGCAAATATGTGTGCGTAAGAGACATGAGCGCTTCTGATGGATTAGTAGAATAATTAAGATTTCCTTTAAAACAACATTCTGCATAATAAACTATAAAATAAAAATTATGAAAAAGATACTATTTATACTCTTGTTGGCTTTTGGATTGAATGCTAGTGCGCAAGGTTCTGTTGATGAGATTAAATTAATACAAGACCTTTACGGAAAATCTAAGGCAGAAGTGGTGAAAGAATATTTAGGTTTAACCGATGTGCAAGCTACAGCATTTCAGCCTATTTATGACAAATACGAAACAGAACGTAAATCCTTGAGCCAGCATAAAATTCAAATTCTGGAAGAGTATGCAAAAAATTATGCTACTTTGAGCGATGCTAAAGCCACAGAATTAACCTCATCAAATTTAAAGTACAATCAGGATTCTGAAAAACTGCTTGCCAAAACACATTCTAAACTGGTAAAAGCTATTGGCGGAATCAATGCTGCAAAATTTGTACAGCTCGAACAGTATCTGCAAGTAACCATACGAGCTGAAATTCAGAATGCCATTCCTTTTATTGGCGAATTGGATAAAACCAAAGTACATTAGAAAATTTCTGGGTACAGAGTAGAAAGTATAAAAGAATGATTTTCTACTCCTCTTATTAATATTTTATACTCTTACTATGATAAAGATATTTACAAAATATTTGACAGTCGCATTAATCATGTCTGCCCAGTTGATTTTTTGTCAAGCTGAAAATGATGGTCCAGAGCTTGGGCTTCCTGGAGACAATCTTGATCTTTATGCTGTGATGAGCTTGTTTCAGAAATCAAAAACTATTGAAGAATTTGAAAAAAATCTAAATCTGGAGAAAACAGGAATCAATAATCTGGATTTGAACCTGGATAAAAAAGTAGATTTTATAAAAGTAGTCACAAAGAAAAATGGTAATTCGTTTACTTTCGTTCTTCAAGTTGCTGTAAATAAAAAAGAAAATCAAGACGTTGCCGTTATTTTGGTTGATAAAGATAAAAATGGAAAGGTAAAAATGCAGATTGTAGGCGATGAGCTGCTGTACGGAAAAGATTATGTCATTGAGCCAGTTGCCAAGTCGTCGGCAGCAAAAACAGCAAACCCAGCCTATTCAGGAGACGATCCCGTACAAAGCTCGCCAGCCGTAACAGCAGTTGTGGTAGAAACGGTGCCCATTGTACAATATGTATATTCACCAGCTTATGTACCCTATTATCCTCCATATTATTACGGATTTTATCCGCCTTACTTCGCCGCTTTTACCGTAATGGCGGTCGGAATTTATCGTCACAACCATTATTACCATCATCATGGTTATCATGGCGGTCATTATCATGGCGGTAATAATGTGATTATTAATAACAGAAACAACTTCAATAATTACAACAATAATAAAATGAGATCTAATACAGTGCGAGACAATTCTGTTAATAACCGATATAATACCAATCGTGGAGGTTCGCGTAATTCTGCAAGCACACGACCATCAACAGGAAACACCAATCGGGCAGGAAATACTAGTGCATCTGGAAGAACCCGCCAGAGTGCATCACCAAGTGCCGGGACTTCAAATCTTAATAGAGGAAGTTCTTCAAACTCCAATTTTAATAGAGGAGGAGGTTCTTCATCAAGACCAAGCGCAGGACAAATGGGAGGCGGATCTCGTAGTATGGGAGGCGGTGGCTTCGGAGGCGGAGGCGGCGGAAGAAGAAGATAAACGGCGTTTTTTATAATGTTTCATCAGAAAAAATGCGTAAGTCCTTTTGGATTTACGCATTTTTGGTTTTTATATCTGATGAAGTCATGTTTAAAATTATACACAAGATTTTTGAAGCAATTCATTCCGTAGGAATGTTTCGTTGGTCGAAATAAGATTTGAATCAGAAATACACGTTCCGTAGGAACGTCTCGTCGGTAAAAATTAAATATGAACCATGATTATACGTTCCGTAGGAACGTTTGATTAATTGAACGTATTTTTATTTCCCTAAAATCAGGTGTCCCTACAGGACACAATGCAAAACAATTATTTTTTTTCTACCGACGAGATATTCCTAACGGAATATTGAATAATGTTAATTTACGTTTTCTGTAGTGGGGTTATATTGAATAGAATTTTATCGAAAAAAAGCATTTATTTTGCTGGTTATCATATAAGATAACCGATTAATGAAAATATATTATGACATTTGAATTATTGAAAATGATATAAAATTCAAAGAATGAAAGTGGCAGAAATAGAGTACCTAAAAAAACAATCAGCTCAATATTTAAATATTTTAAAAACGGCTGATAAAGGTTACAACGCAGAAATCAATGTTTTAAATTACTCCGAATTAGGCTGTGTGATAACAAATATGCTAAAACTGTGTATTTTGGCATTAGAAAATGACAATTATAAAAAACCTTCAATAGATGTTGGATTGGTTTTGGAACAAGCGCTTCAATTATTTCCAACCGATGAAATGGAATTGTTGGACATTATTAATGAAATGCAGATTAAACAATCTTATGCTGAGGTTGAATAAAAAAACAAAGAAATCTTTAGCAATTCATTCCGTAGGAATGTCTCATCGGTAGAAACGAAATTTAAATCACGATTACACGTTCCGTAGGAACGTCTCGTTGGTAAAATTTTCACAAATCAGGTGTCCCTGCAGGACACAATGCAAAATGATATTATTTTTTTTTCTACCGATGAGATATTCCTAACGGAATATTAAATAATGTTAATCTAGATTTTCTGCCACAAAGTTTTTGCAATAGTTTTTTATCAGATCTCTCACGACTCTAAATTGCTCCACGATTTCAGAATCCGTTCCTGTTGCTTTTGCAGGATCAGGAAAATTGTAATGAAATTTGGTTGCTTTCGTTGGAAAAAATGGGCATCTTTCTTTAGCATTATCGCAAACTGTAATCACAAAATCAAAATCTATATCGACGTATTCATCAATATGATTTGACGTGTGATTCGAAATGTCTATTCCATCTTCCTTCATTATCGAAATCGCTTTTGGATTAACGCCATGAGTTTCTACACCCGCGCTGTAAACCTCAGCTTTATTTCCTGCAAAAAACTTCATGTAGCCTTCGGCAATTTGGCTTCTGCAGCTATTTCCTGTACAAAGTATTAGTATTTTCTTTTTCATAATTAAACAAATAACCAAATGAGATTTATGATGCAGAATTTGGGTTCAAAACCGAAAATGAGCTGCAGTAAAATAACGGATGAGGTTATTATAATTGGTTTCTTGTATTTAAAGATTTGTTCTTTCATTTTTTAGCAGCATCCTGAATTTGGAGTACAGCAAGAAGCATTGTCATTGGTTAGTTGAGTAAGATTGATCTTTTGTTTTTCAGTAGGAATACCGCAAGCATCTTGTGCTAAACATGCCGTTGTTTTGTTTTTTAGAATAAACGTTTTTCCATTAAATTCTAAATCATATTTTCCAATTGTAACGTTTTGGTATTCTACTTCAATTTCTAAGTCTTCGATGTTTAGCTTGTCTTCAGACAATTGAATGATGTGTAATAGTTTATTAGGTTTCAGGCGATGCTCAAAATCATTGGCATCCCAAAGTTGAAAGTTAACTGCTTTTTCAGTTCTTATTACTCCGCCGCAATCAATAAAACTTTTGGTAACTACACCAACTTCTGTCACATGAAAATGTTCTGGTACAAAAGCTCCGTTTTCTAACTGAAACTCAACATTATCTAATGTTGATAAAACCTGTTTTACTTCTGATAATTTCATCTTGTTTTTATTTATTTGTTAATTGCAATATTGCGATACACTTGATCAAAAAAAATGTTTTAGCAACATTTTGATTTTGAAATGGTTTGTGTGATGTTTAAAAAATAGGAGTTTAAAATATCAATTGTTTTTTCATCAATACAATAGCAAATTGCATTTCCTGAGATATTTCCTTTAATGATTCCAGCGTTTTTTAACTCTTTTAGATGCTGAGAAACGGTAGGCTGGGCAAGAGGCAATTCATTTACAATATCACCGCAAATACATTCATTCACTTGCAGTAAATATTCGATTATGGCAATTCTTGCAGGATGCCCTAAAGCTTTAGCAATTGTAGCAATTTGATTTTGTGCGTCTGTAAAATGTTCTGTTTTAGTTGCTCCCATAAAAAGTATATTAATATTGCAATATTACGATATAGTTTTTAAATGATGAAACTTTTCAGAGATTAATTTAAAATAAAAAAAGCCCCAGATTTCTCTGAGGCTTTATAATATTTAAAAAATACTTTTTAGAAATTAGTATTTATTTTTTTAGAACGATCTGCAATATAAGAGATTAACCAGATTACCTGTCCTTCTTTTACAAAGAAAATTTTCTTTGTAGCATAGTCTGGAATACTTTCAAGACAAGTTACAAGGATGTTGTTTGCCGAAATCAAGTATTTTTGGTCGTAAGTGCTTAAAACTCTCGCAGCTTCTTTATTTGTTTTGGCAAGATTAGTAAACTTGTTAAAGTTGTTTTTAAGAATAGCATCATAATCGATGACATCTTGAAGAGTTAGAGCAACATAATGCTCTTTATTTATATTTTCGTCATAGAAAAGAGTTGAAAACGCCCAAACAGCGCCACCAGATAAGTATAATTTATCCTTTTTTGCTAAAGGAGGATTCGCATCAAATAATTCTTTTGTCTTTTTACGTAGAATTACATTATAGTCAAAAGATTTCTCTTGGTAAGTAGACATATCGTTTACCTGACTTTTGTTTACCACTGTTTTTTCTACAGCATCAGTAAGTGTCATTGTACCAAAACTAAGCTCTAAAGGAATAAATTCTAATTTACCGTCTTTAAGTTCGTCAATATAACCTCCTTTTGTAGTTTGAGCACCAATATCTAGAAGGAAAGCATTAGCAAAATCAACAGGCGGTATAGCACCTTTTACAAGTGTTTTTGCTTCTTCGTTAACATCTAATACTTCTAATTGTTTTCCAGTTAAAATCGCAATTTTATTTTTTAAAACATCTAAGTTACGTGCAGAAGCAAAAACAGGAGCCGCTACAACAAAAATGTTTTCTTCAAGAATTTTGTTTTCAGCTTTAATTCTTTGCAATTGGTTAGTAACGATAACACTAGTTCTAGTGATATCTTCTTGTGTAAGTTCACCGTTAGCGGTAATATGATCAGCAAACGGAATTCTTTCTGTCCAGAAAGAAAGAATTTTGTAATCAGCTTTTCTGATGTTATTTACATCAATTACAGAAACTTTTATGGCTCTACGTCCAATTTCGATTCCAGCGTAAACACTTTTTTGAGAAAATAAATTGACAGAAAAAAATAAGGCTAAAACGGCAAAAAATAAGAATTGGGGGTTGTGTTTGTTTTGCATTGTGTTGAATTGTAATTATAATATAATTTGTTTTTAAGAAATTTTAAAGTTGTTTTTGTGGTATTGATATGAAAATCACAATTTTGGAATAAAAACGAATCGTTTCATTACGGAATTGCAAATTTAAGAAAACATTTAATAATATAAAATCAGTTATTAAGAAAACATGATATTAAATTATTGTAAAGCAATAACGGGTTTTATATAGATAAAGTATATTTATAAAAAAAGCTTCAGAGATCTCTGAAGCTTTTAAATTAAAATCTATACTCATCGTTTATTATGATCTTCTTTTTCTAAGGAGTTCCAAGTGTAAAAGCGATGAGAGTATTAAATTTTAGAAAAAGAAGTAACCAACAGATACTTGAAATACTCCATTTCTATTATCAGTATCAACCTTAGTTATTCCTAAGTTGTATCTGGCACCAAAATTAAGTCCGTTTTCTAATTTATAGCCTACGCCAAAATTAACGCCAAAATCAAAAGTAGTGAATGAATTTGTTACTTTCACCCCTTCATTTTTAGCAGAAAGTAAAAAACCTATTTGCGGTCCGGCTTCAAGACTTAATCCTTTTGTTACGTAATATTTTCCCATTAAAGGAATGTTCAAATAATTCATAGCAACAACATCATTATTGAAGCTATATCCTTGACGCGAATACATTATTTCAGGCTGGAAGGAAAATTTATCAGAGATTGGAATTTCTGATACAACACCAAAATGATATGATGTTACATAATCAATGTTGTTGGTGTTACTTCCATTAACAGTTGAAAAGTTTAAACCTGCTTTAGCTCCAAATTTAATTTCTTGGGCATTCACATTTGCAAATCCTAAAACTGTAAAAACAGCTAGCAATAAAATTTTTTTCATAAAAATTGATTTGAATTATTTGAAGCCAAAATTGGTATAAGAAAAATTATAAAAGGTTTCAAAAACTCAAAAATGTATAAAATGGTACTTATTTGAGGTTGTTTTTATACTCATTTGGTGTTTGGCCAGTAATTTTTTTAAAAGCTTTATAAAAAGTGGTTTTGGAAGTAAAGCCAGATTCTAGACCCATTGCGAGCAAATTATAGTTTTCATATTCAGAATTTGAAATCATTTCCTTAACCGCTTCAACCCGATATTTGTTGATGTAGTTGGCAAAGTTGTCTTCTGTTATTGTGTTTACAATTAGAGAAACATATCCTGGGCTTATGCCTAATTTTTCGGCAACTTTTTCTCTATTTAATGTACTGTCAGTATAAATGTGATGCTCTTTGCAAAGAAGTTCTAGTTCTTGAAAGTAAAGATTATCTGCCGTGATAGATTCGCTATATTCTTCTCGAGTGTCATTTTCTATAATTTGAACATGGGCGGGCGAAATGGCTAAATCTCTGTTTAAAAAATTGTAAACAGCTTCGTGGTCTTTAGCCAGCTTGTATTTATAAATACCGATATAAGCAGTCCAATGAATTATAAATGTGGCAAAAAAAGCCAAGATGCTCATCGTTGCAGAAAGGTCAAATGGAATAAATTTATTAGCTAAAGCAATAATAAGAAAAGCAAATAGCGATGAAGAAACAATTGTTAATAGGATAAAAATCCAATTTTTTTCCTGTGGATCTTTTAAATGTCTTAGCATAAAATAAGAGTAACACAGTAAAAAAGGCATGAATGTAATGGCTAACACAAGATGAATCAGACCAAGTATTTTGAGTAAACCAGAACCCGATTCAGGAATAGTGTAAAGTCCTGCAATACGATCCAGATCGCAAGCAATATTAAGTATCACGGTGTACGCAAAGGGAATAAAACACAAATAAGATTTTTGCTTGCTTTTTACAGAATCATCAATTCGGTTTATAATAAACAGGAATATAAAAGCGGGTATTAGAAATGTCCATTCGATATGATCAATAAAGCGAAGGAAAGGGTAAGGAGTAAACGCATCTTCAACCTCAAAAACATGATTCAGTAATATAATGGAAAGTGTAAAAAGCAAACCTGCCAGATATTTATTTGAATTACTATTGAAAATGGAAGACTTTAAAATAATAAAGCCTAAAACTATTCCCTGAAAAACCGCAATATTTAAAAGTGTGGTATAAATCACGTTTTGGTATTTAGTTGTTTTTAAGTTTTGTTTTTGGAATGTAATTAGAATGATGCTATTTTTAAAAGATAGCTAATTTCATACTAAATCACAGGACGAATTTATAGTAATGCAAATTGTTTTCTTAGCAGATTAAGAAATGATTAACTAAAATTATGAAAGAATTATAAGATATTTTGGTCTAGGGCGAGAGAGAGGTTTATTGGGAAATTTTTATTTGGAAAAGGCAAAAAAGTTTAGTTTTTTTTAAGAGATTTTGTCTTTGTCGCAAGGAATTTTGTTTCTTTAAAGTATCGTAGTATTATACAAATTTGGATAGATTTGTATAGTTGTCAGATATAGTGATCGTAATTTTAAGGAAACAATATGAAAACACAAATATTGATAATCTTTCTTGGACTTTTGGTATTTACTTCCTGTAAAGAAGACAATGTTGACTGGATTTTTGTAGAGGGTGGCACTTTTGAACAAGGTAAAAACCAAATCGTCATTAGCCCCAAAGGAGACACCATAAATGGTTTTACGAGTCCGAACCGAATGGTTGAACTCGATGATTTTTATATAAGTAAATATGAAATAACGGTTAAACAGTTTAGGCAGTTTTGTGAAAAAACGGGAAGAAAAATGCCAGACGCACCTATAGAAAATGCACATGGAGTAAAAGTATATTATAAATGGATAGACGAAAATCCGATGCTTGCCACTTGGGATGAAGCAAATGATTATGCAAAATGGGCAGGAGGAAGATTACCAACGGAAGCAGAGTGGGAGTATGCTGCTAAAGGTGGAAAGAAAACTAAAAACTACAAATATAGTGGCAGTAATAATCCCATTGAGATTGGTTGGGTAAAAGAAAACTCAGATAATATTTTCCATAAAGTGGGACTTCTTAAACCTAATGAACTAGGAATTTATGATATGACTGGGAATGTTGGGGAGTGGGTTTCTGATTGGTATAATCCTGAAAAGGATAGTTTAGTAAGCAAACACAATACTCAAGGACCACCAGAAGGAGAAGGATCATATAAAATCTCGAAAGGTGTAAGTTGGTTTTACGAAACCCAAAGTGCAGATGGAAAACCATTAGAATACGGAATTCATATGCCGGAAGTGAGATACCAATCTCCAAAAGACACGCGAAATGATGGTTTTGGATTTAGAATAGCAAAAGACAAATAAAAACTGCTAAGCCGAGATATTTTTTTGCCTAATAATCCTCATAAAATAGTTAAGTAGGCAAATGGAAATATTAGTTTATAAATACAGACGGAATGTTGTAGGATTTGAAGATGTGATACTTGTAATTATTCCTTTAATTTGAGAACATTCTGTAAAGCAGATCATATAAATGTTAAGTCATATGAGAAAAATCATTACAAGATTTATATTATTGACCTCTATTCTATCTTTTGCACAAAAGAAAGGCAATTGGAATGAAGTTACAATTAACACTCTAGACTCAATACAAAACGAATTAGAGCCAGAACAAATTAAGTGTTTTAAATTATTAATTTCAAAAAGAGAAGATTACCAAACTCAAAAACGAATTGATACAACAAGTTCAACAATTTTAATAGTTGAGGGATATAATTTCTTGGAAAGTAAATATGGAATTTATGAAGATTTTCTTTTCGATAATAATCATACATACTCTTACGGAAATGATGCTAACGAAATTGGAGTAAGTTTCAACGATTATGAAGATTTTATAAAACCTGTTCTCAATAAAAAAACTTTGGACTCTATTAGACCAAGAAAGTACAAAGCAGTTTTTGGTTGTTCGCCTACTAAAAGGACAATGAGGAAATCACAGAAAATAATTAAAATGGCTCAAAAAGAAGGAATTATACACGAAAATTATGTAAAAATATTAACCTTGATTGAAAACAGAACTGGAAAAATAAAAATCTCATTTTTGATTCCAAAAGCAGGAAAAAGAGAAGTCCAAATTTCTTATGGACCTTATTACTCAGAAAAGAAATTGGAATATTGGCTGAATTAAATTCTGGCTGTAATAATGGCTACAAGTTATGATTAAAGCTTACGAGCATTAAAATATCTAACCAGATTATCTTGTGTTATTACAATATTTTAGCAGGTGAATCTTAATTTTTTTATGTTTTTTGTTTGATAGCCACTCATTTAAGTGCTAAAAAGCATCAATCAAATTTACTGTCTTTTTAACAATTTGCAGTTAAAAAAATATATATTTGAAAGATAAATAATGTATGAAATTTATCATACATAACTACCAAAATTTGGATGACTTTGTGTGGTTTTGTCACACATATAAATAAGTTGTTGGCAATTTTGCGAGACATCTCACCTACATTAATTAACCAGAAATAAAAAAATGAAATTAACAATTACAATCGGACTTCTTTTAATTGCACATCTTACATTTGGACAAGACAGAATTCAAAAAATTGACAGTTTACTCAACTCTCTTTATTCAAAAGAGAAAATCAATGGAAATGTTCTAATTGCAGAAAAAGGGAAAGTTATTTATAGCCGTAGTTTTGGACTTGCAAATGAAACAACAAAAAAAAAATTGAACGAAAATTCGATTTTTGAATTGGCATCTTGTTCAAAGCAGTTTACAGCTATGGGTATCATGATCCTTAAAGAAAAAGGGAAGTTGAATTTGGACGATGACATCACAAAATACTTACCCGAACTTTCTTTTTATAAAGGGGTAACGGTAAAAAACTTATTGAATCATACAGGAGGTCTACCAGACTATATGCAGCTTATGGATAGTTTATTTGACAAATCTAAAATTGCCACTAACAAAGACATAATTAATATATTTAGTAAACATCAACCCAAAATACTATTTGAGCCAAATACTAAATGGGAATATAGCAATACGGGCTATGCACTATTGGCATCAATAATTGAGAAAGCATCGGGTATGACATACGCTGACTATCTAAACAAGGCTATTTTCCGACCTTTAAAAATGAAAAATACCTTTGCGTACAATCGTAGATTATCGCCAAAGAAAATTGACAATTATGCTTTTGGATACGTTTACTCAGATAGTTTAAAAAAATATGTTTTACCAGACGAATTGGAAGAAACTAAAATTGTTATTTGGCTTGATGGTGTTGTTGGAGACGGAGGAGTTAATTCAACTGTAAACGATTTATTGATTTGGGATAGAGCATTATATAGCAATAAATTACTCACAAAAGAGGATATGAAATCAGTTTTTGAATTAGCAACTTTGAAAGACGGAGCTAAAAGGAATTATGGTTTTGGTTGGGGCATTGAAGAAAATGCTGATTTTGGAAAAATTGCAAACCATGATGGGGGATGGCCAGGTTATGTAACTTTTATCGATAGACATCTTACAAATGATAAAACAATAATAATACTTCAAAATCACAGCAACGTTACAATTCCTTCTAAAGCAATTAGAAGTATTCTCTATAATAAACCATTGCCTGTGCAAAAAATCAGAAAAGAAATTAGTATTACTCCTGAAGAACTTCAAAAGTTTGTTGGGACTTATGCAGTTGAAAATGAGTATGAAATCAAAATTTCATTAGATAAAGACCAACTTTTTTCACAATTGACAGGACAAGATGCGTTCCGAATATTTGTAGAAAGTGAAATGTTATTTTTCTACAAAGTAGTAGATGCACAAATTCAGTTTGAAAAGAACGAAAAAGGAGAAATTTCAAATTTGTTTTTATTACAGAATGGAAAAAAGATAGAAGCAAAACGTATGAAATAAAAATCCGATCATTCCGACATGTAGGCAACAATAGCGCAGATTTGCAATCTGTGCCCGCAAAGAGAATCGGAAAAGGTAAAAGAAAAAGCTTCAGAGAAATCTGGAGCTTTTTCTTATTAGCGAGAACAGGACTCGAACCTGTGTCCGCGGCGACGGATATGAGTCTGACGAGCTGTTAAAATTTTGAATAAGAAAAACACCAGCTTTTCATTGTTATAATGAGGTGCTTGAATATTTAATCAGTTTGCTTAAAATTTCATAAAATTGCTAATTGATAATGTTTTGATATAATTTTTATATTGGGACGGATTTAATAGCCTAAGAATTTATGGAGTTAATTTTACTAATTGTGATTTTTTTCCTTGTTTTTATTTTTGGTTTTTATAAGGCAAAAATTAAAGGAATAATTGGCGAGAAAACAGTTTCTTCAATATTGCATTTTTTAGATAAATCAGATTATAAAGTCATCCATAATGTCGTTTTACAAAGAGGCGAAGTAACCACTCAAATTGATCATGTAATCATTTCTAGTTTCGGAATATTTGTTATTGAAACCAAAAACTATAAAGGATGGATTGTTGGCTATGAAAAATCGGAATACTGGACCCAGGTAATATATAAATATAAAGCCAAGTTTTATAATCCTATTTTCCAAAATGCAGGACATATAAGAGCTTTGAAAATCTGTCTAAAAGAATACAGGAATCTAGAATATATATCTGTTATTGTTTTCTCGACAAATGCTAAAATAAAAATAGATACTAGCGTAGATGTTGTTAATATGCATCGTCTGTTAAGAACAATTAAAAAATACTCAACTGTAAATCTCTCAGAAGAAGTTAAGGAAAAAATTTTTGAAAAAATTAATGCTTCTAATTTAGTTGATTCGTTCAAGAAAAAGGAACACATTAATTCAATTAAACAAAGGATTAACGATCGAGAGAAAAAAATTCAAGAAAAGAAATGCCCAAGATGTGGTAATAGTTTAGTTGAAAGAAAAGGAGAATTTGGGAAATTTTTTGGGTGTAAATCGTATCCTAAATGTAAATTCACAAAAAAATATTAAAATAGAATTTGACAAAACGTTGCTAGCGTGGGCGTCGCGCTCGTGAATGCAAGGATATTTTAAAAATTGAAGATAAACAAAAAAAGCTCCAGATTTCTCTGAAGCTTTTGTCTTAGTAGCGGGAAAAGGACTTGAACCTGTGTCCGCCGCTGCGGATATGAGTCCGACGGCTATTAAAATTTTGAATAAAAAAACACCATCTTTTTCAAGTGGTGTTTTACTTAGTAGCGGGAACAGGACTCGAACCTGTGACCTTCGGGTTATGAGCCCGACGAGCTGCCTACTGCTCTATCCCGCGATGTTTCGGGTGCAAAGATACGTCGATTTTTGAGAAATCCAACGAAAACTTAAAAAAATGTTTTATTTTCTGTATTGAGTTGATATGACTACCTTTGCAAAATAAATAAAGCAAAAAATGTCACATAAAGCAGGTTTCGTAAATATTATCGGAAATCCAAATGTTGGAAAATCAACATTGATGAACGCTTTCGTTGGAGAACGATTGTCGATCATTACATCAAAAGCACAAACTACACGTCATAGAATTCTAGGAATCGTAAACGGAGAAGACTTTCAGTTAGTTTTGTCTGATACTCCTGGAATCATCAAACCAGCATACGAAATGCAGGAATCGATGATGAACTTCGTAAAATCGGCTTTTGAAGATGCAGACATTTTAATCTATATGGTCGAAATAGGCGAGCAAGATCTAAAAGACGAAGCTTTCTTTAATAAAATCATTCATGCCAAAATTCCCGTTTTATTACTTTTAAATAAAATCGATAATTCAAATCAGGAACAATTAGAAGAGCAGGTTTCTTTCTGGAAAGAAAAAGTGCCAAATGCAGAAATTTTCCCAATTTCGGCTTTGCAAAACTTCAACGTACCGGAAGTTTTCGGAAGAATTATCGAATTATTGCCAGAATCTCCAGCTTATTATCCAAAAGATCAGTTGACAGACAAGCCAGAACGTTTCTTTGTTAACGAAACTATTCGTGAAAAAATCTTATTGAATTACAGCAAAGAGATTCCATACGCTGTAGAAATCGTTACAGAAGAATTTTTTGAAGACGAAAAAATCATCAGAATCCGTTCGATTATTATGGTAGAACGTGAAACTCAAAAAGGAATTATTATCGGACATAAAGGTGCCGCTTTAAAAAAAGTAGGAACCGATGCCCGTGCCGATTTAGAGAAATTCTTCGGAAAACAAATTCACATTGAACTAGTCGTAAAAGTGAACAAAAACTGGAGAAGCAACGCCAATATGCTGAAACGTTTCGGATATAATCAATAGTTTATAATTGTTTCAAGTTTCAGGTTTCAAGTTAAACGTCAGGTATAAAACTTGGCACTTGAAACCTGAAACTTGAAACAAAAAATAATAAAAACTTAGGTACTTAGAATCTTAGCGTCTCAGCAACTTTTTTTAACTACCTTTGCAAAAAATTTAAATAAGGCATTTAGGGTTTTAGTGATTCGATTTTTAGAAACCTAAAAATCTGAAATCTAAAGTCTAAAGTCTAAAATTCAAAAAAAATGAGTAATAACATTGTTGCGATAGTAGGAAGACCTAACGTAGGGAAATCGACCCTGTTTAATAGGCTGATACAAAGAAGAGAAGCTATTGTAGATTCAGTATCTGGGGTTACCCGTGATAGAAACTATGGTAAAAGCGAGTGGAACGGAAAAGAGTTTTCTGTCATAGATACAGGTGGATACGTACGCGGAAGCGATGACGTATTTGAAGGTGAAATCCGTAAGCAGGTAGAACTTGCTATCGACGAAGCCGATGTTATTATTTTTGTGGTTGATGTTGAAGAAGGAATTACGCCAATGGATGAAACTGTTGCAAAATTACTTCGTAAAGTGACAAAACCAGTTTTATTGGCTGTAAATAAGGTTGATAATGCTATGCGCGAAAAAGACGCGGTAGAGTTTTATAACCTTGGTTTAGGTGAATATTATACATTCGCAAGTATTTCTGGAAGTGGAACAGGAGATTTATTGGATGCTTTAATTGATGCGTTCCCAGAAAAACCAGAACCAGAAACGCCAGAAGTTGAATTGCCTCGTTTTGCAGTTGTAGGACGTCCGAATGCTGGAAAATCTAGTTTTATCAATGCTTTGATTGGTAAAGACCGTTATATTGTTACGGATATTGCAGGAACAACTCGTGATGCAATTGATACAAAATTTGACCGTTTTGGTTTCGAATTTAACTTGGTTGATACTGCAGGTATTCGCCGTAAAGCAAAAGTAAAAGAAGATTTAGAGTTTTATTCTGTAATGCGTTCTGTACGTGCAATTGAGCATGCAGATATCTGTATTTTGGTTATCGATGCAACTCGCGGATTTGAAGGTCAAGATCAGAGTATTTTCTGGTTGGCTGAGAAAAACCGTAAAGGGGTTGTAATCTTGGTAAACAAATGGGACTTGGTAGAAAAAGATACGATGTCTACTCGCGATTACGAAGAGAAAATCAAAAAAGAATTGATGCCTTTTACAGATGTGCCAATTTTATTCGTTTCTGCTTTAACCAAACAGCGTTTATTAAAAGCATTGGAAGCAACAGTTCAAGTTTTCGAAAACAGAAAGCAAAGAATTGCAACTTCAAAATTCAACGAGTACATGTTGAAGGTTATTGAGGCTTATCCGCCGCCAGCAACAAAAGGAAAATATGTAAAGATTAAATATTGTATGCAGTTGCCAACACAAACACCTCAGTTTGTATTTTTCGCCAATATGCCGCAATATGTTAAAGAACCATATAAAAGATATCTCGAAAATAAAATTAGAGAAAAATGGGATTTTGCAGGAGTTCCGATCGATATTTATATTAGAGAAAAATAAAAAAACAATCCCCTTGAATTAGGGGATTTTTTTATGTTTGGTGTCTAGATAATTAAAAGATCAATTTTTTTATTGGCATTATATTTGGATAAATGTAAAAAATACAATTAAACCTTTTGCATTTTTTTAAGTCTTAATGATCTAACTAACCTAATTTTATGACCAGAATTTATTCATTACTATTGTTTTTAGCCTTTATATATTCGGCAAATGCTCAGAACAATATTGTTATTAAAGGAACTGTAGTAGATATTAACTCGCAACTTCCGCTAGAACTCGCCACCGTTTATTTTACAGCGGTAAAAGATTCCACGATTATCGAATATGCTACAACCGATAAAAACGGAAATTTCATTATCAATACTAAAAAATACGATAAGCCCGTTTTCTTAAAAGTAAATTATACGGGATATCAAGCGTATTACGAAGAACAAAAAGGACTTACAGAAAGTAAAGACTTTGGTAAATTGTACATGCTTGAAAATGCAAATGTCTTAAATGAGGTAATCATAAAAAGCGAAGCACCACCCATTACCATCAAAAAAGATACATTAGAATTTAACGCCGGATCTTATAAAGTGCGTCCAGATGCAAATGTGGAAACTTTATTGAAACAATTGCCAGGATTTGATGTTGACAATACAGGAAAAATTACCGTAAATGGGCGAGAAGTCAATCAAGTTTTAGTCAACGGAAAAGCATTTTTTGATAAAGATGGAGCTATTGCCATTAAAAACCTTCCGGCAGATATTATTAAAAAAGTTCAGGTTTCTGATTTTAAAACCAAAAAAGAAGAACTTTCTAAGCAAGAATCTACTTCAGATTATTCGAGTATAAATATTACAATCGACGAAAAGAAAAACAAGGGATATTTCGGTAAAGTGCTTGGAGGATATGGTTCAGACGAACGCTATGAAAGTAGTTTGATGATGAATTTCTTCAAGAACAAACAAAAAATTAGTGTTTTAGCATCTTCAAATAATATCAACTCAACCGGATTTTCTATGGATGAAGTTTTTGATAATATGGGAGGCGGAAGAAATGCAAAAGGAGGCAGTCAAGGTGCGAGTAGTGGAGGGAAAGGGATTACACAGTCTACTTTGGCTGGGATTAATTATTCTGACGATTGGACAAAGGATTTGGAGTTCATGAGCAGTTATAACTTTACAAATGCGGTAACTAAAAACGATAGCAAATCCAACCAGCTTAGTTTTTTGCCAACAGGAAATATTTTGACAGAAGCAGATTCTAAAACTAGAAATGAAAATACAGGAAACAAGGCCAATTTTGAGTTAGAATATAAAATCAATCCTACGATGCAGATTGTTGTTGCTCCTAAATTGAATTTATCACAATCAAATAGCAATTCTTCTTCTTCGACTTTCTCTGAAAATGAAAATGGCGATGCGTTGAACGAAAGTACGGCAACATCGCATACCGAAAGTTCAAATACTAGTTTTGCCAATAGTATCAATTTCAATAAAACGTTTGAAAAGAAGTCGCGAAATTTAAGTGTGGTTTTTAATAACAATAACACTAAAAATGATTCGAACGGAATCAACATTTCGGAGACTATTTTCTATCAGGATAATAAACCAAATGACGAAAGAAATCAGAACGCAAAAAACACTTCAAAAAGCGATGCTTATTCACTAGATTTAGAATATACAGAGCCAATTACAGATTCGCTTCGCGTTCGTTTTGGTACCGATTTTGACTGGCAAAGTTCGATGAACGATCAAAAGACATTTAATTTTGATGATGCTTCACAAGACTATTCAGATTTAAATTTGTCTCTTACGAATTATACCACATCCAAACAAAATTCGATTACACCAAAAGTGGGTATTAGTTGGCAGAAAAGTAAATACACGCTTAATATCAATTCTAGAACATCAATTGTGGAGTTCGATAATCATTCTTTTTATTTAAATCAAGCAACCGATTTGAATAAAAGATACATGCTTCCGTACGGAACGGCACAACTTCGATATAAATTTAATCGTTCTAAAAATTTAACTTTTAAATACGATTATTCTAATGCGCTTCCGTCATCAACACAATTAATGCCAGTTGCAGATTTAAATAATCCGTTGAATAGTGTAATTGGTAATCCAAACTTAAATCCGATTGAGAAAAATACTGCTGGAATCGACTTTAAAAATTTTGATTTTAGAACGCGTTCTGGCTATAGCCTGTTCCTTAAAGGAGATTACTACAATAATGATATAGTTTCAACTTCTATTTATGATGATAGCGGAAAAAGAAATACAACGTATGTAAATATTTCAGGAACGTATTCGGCTTCGGTTGGAGGAAATTGGAATCAGCAAGTTAAAAAAGATGCTCATACTTTAAGATACGGCTTGCGTTTAAGCGGTAATTATAATTTTGATAAAGGATTTACAAATGCTGTTATGTACAATGCAAAATCGGTTGTATTAACGCCAAGTGTTTACGCTTCTTACGATTATGGAGAAGTGCTTTCAATCGCGCCTTCTTATAGTTTATCGTACAACGAAACACGATATGAAAACTATTCTAGAGATGCGACTTCAAACGTAATCCATAGAATTAATTTGCAGACCACATCCTATTGGCCCGCTAATTTAATCTTCGGAAATGATTTTGGATATACATATAATTCAAATATTTCAGACGATTTCAAAAAGGATTTCTTCCTTTGGAATACAAGTTTGTCTTACGGATTTTTAGATAAAAAAATATATGCAAAAGTAAAAGTGTATGATGTTTTAAATCAGAACCAAAGTGCAACAAGAACTATTTCCCCAACCTCAATCCGAGATGAAGAAAATACAGTTTTAAAACGTTACGTAATGTTTTCTTTAGCCTATAAAATCGGAAATTTTGCTGAAAGCAAAAAAGGAAGAAAACAAAGAGGATCTTAGTTTTTAAGGTGCAGAGGTTCAGAGAAACAAAGGTTAAAAAAAATGCCTGTCAAATTAATTTGACAGGCATTTTTTGTATAACTCAT
The DNA here is from genome assembly GCF_023656565.1 of Flavobacterium tyrosinilyticum. Taxonomy (GTDB): domain Bacteria; phylum Bacteroidota; class Bacteroidia; order Flavobacteriales; family Flavobacteriaceae; genus Flavobacterium; species Flavobacterium tyrosinilyticum. The sequence goes on along the minus strand of NZ_JAMOKG010000001.1, from coordinate 134,471 downwards.
AACTTTTTCCGATTAATCCTGTGATAAACCGTAAACCTTATAATATCACGATCGTAGAAATCTACACCGCTGGCGCGTCTTTGAAAGTTCTTTAAATAACCCAGTTCCAAACCTAGATTTGGATTGAAATGATAACGTACAGCAACGTAAAAACGGTTTTGATCGAAAGTATTTCTTCGGTTGTCTTTTCCAAAATTGAATAACACTTCGTCAGAAATCGTTCCTTTTATGCTTCTTCCTTCTTTTTCCCAAAGGGTAAACATAGATTGTAATCGGTATCTAAATCGGTAAGCAAATGAGAATTCGTCTAAAAGTCCGTTTTTATCTGCTTTTTGAATGAATCGTTCTTCCAGTTGAAAGCGATTATGAAAAGTGATTTTGGCAATATCATTAATTAAAGTAAGGTCTTGCTGTGCCCGATATTCAGGAACAGAATAATCAGGATCAAGGTTTGGGTTTTGAGTATTGACGCTAAAAAAAGCAAATCCAGCACCTAAATCCATCATTTTAGTTGCTCTATAGCGAGCTTGAGATCGTATAACGAAAAGATTCTCATGAACGGGATTTACAAAACTTCGATTATCAAATTCAGAATGAATAGACCATTTTTCGGATAACGGAAAGATATTATAGTATCGAATCCAGGTCAAAGTCTGCTGGTCGATATTTCTTTGATTTTGCCCTGTCACAGTGTGGCAAACAAAGATTATGATAAAAAGTAATCTAAAAGATCTGTTCAAAAACTATAAATTCAGGCTGCGAATTTATACAAATGATCTTATTTCTGTCTATTTTTAAATTTGATTTGAACGTTATTTTGTGAAATAAAAAAAGGGACACATTTTAAAATGTATCCCTTTTTAATACTAAAACTAACTAACCATCTTACAGTGAATACTTAAATGTAACTCCGTAAGTTCTTTGATCACCAAGAACTCCAGCATATTGACCTGTGTTACCACCTGCAGGCAATAATTGCTCATAGTAATCTTTATTGAAAAGGTTTCTTCCCCAAATCTGAATAGATAAACCTTGCGAAGCACGGAAACCTAAACGAGCATTAAAGATTGCATAACCTTGTACTACTAAATATTTTGAAGCCGAAGGGCTTGAAGAAAATTCAGAACGAGCGTATCCGTCAGCCGCGAAGAAAATTTTTCCAGCATTACCAAAGAATTTTGCTTTGTCCGAAAGTTCACCTCCAAGAGAACCTGCCCATCTTGAAGCTCCTGGCAATTCAGTTCCAGAAACATCTTTGAAGGCAACTGGAGCTCCAGTTTCTTCTAACGGAAGTGGCGCATTAGTAAACTTCACATATTTACCATCTGTATAAGTTGCCGCTCCATTAATTGTTACATGCGAATTGATCACAAAACTTGCATCCAATTCTGCACCTCTTACACGTACTTTATCTGCATTAGCAAGATATCCACGGTTTACACCTAATTCAGCTGCCTGAACGTTGGTTTGGAAATCTTTGATGTCAGTATTAAAGAACGTTAAGTTGAAAATTGAGTTTTTGAAAGGAGAAGTTTTTACTCCAATTTCATAATGATTTACTTTTTCTGGCTTAACCACTGCAAGTTCAGTTAATGGCTGTCCCGCTGCATTTGTTGGAAGACCTGCTACGTTAACTCCAACAGGTTTATAACTTTTTGCGTAAGTTGCATAAGCGTTGATTTTGTCTGATGCTTTATAAGTAAGCGTTAAGTTTCCAGAAAAGTCTGTATTGTCAGTATCTGAATCAAATGCTTGATCAGAGTAAACCGATTTTTTCAAAGCCAATAAGGCAGGATCTGTAGTTTGAAGACCTCCATAAGTTTTACGAGAATAACTTGCATCTTTTTTATCAAAATTATATCTCAAACCAGGTAAAATGTGGAATCTCTCTGTAACAGCCCAATCAAGCTGTCCGAATACTGCAGCACTAGAAGCTCTAATTCTTGCATCAGTTTTAATTCCGTATCCTTCAAAAAGACCTGGAGTTTTCCATAATGGACTTGTTGAACTTTGAGAGAATCTCCATTGAGCATTTCCTGATTCTTCTGTACCATCTGTTTGAGAAGTCTGATCGATAAAGAATACTCCTGCAACACCACTAATTTTTGAAGTTAATTGTCCAGCATAACGAACTTCTTGTGTAATCTGAGTTTGTCTTGTTGGGTTTTGAGATTTAGCTAAAACTTGTAATCCTGTAAAATCCCTATCGTTTGACGGATCCCAGTTCCAGAAACGCCATGCAGTTGTAGAAGTTAGAGTTCCGCCTCCAATTTTAGTGTCAATGTTTAAAGAAACACCTCCTAAATCTTGTCCAGAACGCCAAGGTGTATCGTGATCTATTTTACGGTCAAAAGCATTTAAACTTGGTAATTGATAATTTAAATCTTTAATAATAGCATCAAACTGACGGTATGCAGCCCTTTGAGTAGGGGCAACACCAGCAACAACCTGCGCATAACCGTCAGGACGCTGTGTTGTTAAATCTCCTGCAAAAGTAATGTTAGTATTTTCAGTAGGAGTCCATAATAATTGTCCTCTAAAACCTTGATTGTTTAAAGTATTGGTTGGTCTTCCTGTTGCAACGTTATCAATTAAACCATCACGCTGTGTACCTGAGAAAGATAAACGACCAGCAACTTTTTTTCCTAATGCTCCAGTGATAGAAGCTTTAGCTTGTAAAAAGGCGTAATTTCCGTAACTCAATTCAAAATCGGCACCAGTTGTAAAACTTGGTTTACGAGATGTAATATTAAAAGCTCCAGAAGTTGTGTTTTTTCCGAATAAAGAACCTTGTGGGCCACGTAATACCTCGATTTGTTCTACATCGATAAAATCTAAAGTAGTTGCTGCAGGACGCGCATAATAAACACCGTCTACGTAGAAACCAACTCCAGGATCGATACCATCGTTGGTAAGTCCGAATGGTGAACCTAAACTTCTAATGTTGATTCCAGTATTTCTTGGATTAGAAGAATACAATTGTACAGAAGGAACCAATTCTTTAATACGGTTTACGTTGAAAGCTCCTGCTGCTTCTGCTTGTTTTCCTGTAACTACAGAAACGGCAATAGGCACGTCTTGTACTTTTTCAATTCTTCTTCTTGAAGAAACTACAACCTCAACAAGTTTGTTTTCTTCTCGTAAAGTCACCAATAATGGTGAAGCAGGGATAGCTGTAATTTCAAGTTCAGCAGTATTATAGCCAATGTATTGAATTAATATTGTAAGCGGTAACTTCCCTTGTGATTCTATCGAAAATCTTCCTTCAGAATCTGTAATTGTACTAAAAGTTGTTCCTTTAATTACCACATTGGCTGCTTCTAAAGGAATATTTTGATCTGTTGTAACAACTCCGTCAATTTTTTGTGCGAATGAGATTGAGAATGTTAAAACTGCAAGTATTGTAAATATATTTTTTATAGATGTCTTCATTTTTTATATTAAGTATATATGATTAGTAGAATTTAAAATTAAATTTTTTTTACCAACACATACACATCATAGATGAAGCAGTATTCACAGTTGTGAAATTATAATTATGTTTTTTTTGCAAAAGATTTTGTCCACCTGATTTACTAGAATGTACTTTCATGAGTTAAAATTTTGTAAATGATTAGTTAATTATTTTTGGCAAATATATATAATTAATTCTATCGATTTACTAGACTTTAGAAAATATTTTTTTATTTTTTCACCAATGAGGCGATTGTGATGCCTTCCATAGCCTTCAAAGTTTTATCTCTAATTAGCATTAAACCGTGACGAAGACTGCATTCTGACTCGGTTTTACAATCAGAGCAAGGCTCGTAGAAATTTAAAGAAGCGCATGGCAAAAGGGCAATGGCACCGTCAAATAATCGGTGAATTTCTGCCAGAGTGATATCATTTTTGGATTTAATTAGATAGTATCCGCCAAATTTTCCCTGCTTACTGCTTACAAAACGGCCGCGTTTTAGATCTAATAAAATCTGCTCTAAAAACTTTTTAGGAATGTTAGCGCCATCAGCGATTTCTACAGTTCTAGAAATGTGATTTTCGTCTTGTTCTGCTAAATAAAGTAAGGCCTTAAGGGCGTATTTTGCTTTATGTGATAACATCTATTAATAAATTGTAAAATGTAAATGTATGATTTTTTAAGATTGAAACCTAAACTTGAAACCTGAAACGAGGAAAATTAGAACCAGAATAAATTACCAGCCTCCGCTAGATCCACCGCCAGAGAAACCTCCACCGCCAAATCCTCCGCCGAAGCCTCCGCCACCGCCAAAACCACCACCAGATGATCCACCGCCGAAGCCTCCAAATCCGCCTCCGCCACTTCTTCCAAGATTGCTCAGAATAATAACATCGAGTAGGCTAGGGCCACCACCGCCATTGTTGCCAGAATTTCCTCCACCGCCTCTTTTATTTCGAGCGAGTAAGATTAAAACAATTACAACAATTACAATAAAAGGCAGAATAGGAAAATCTTGTCCTTTTGCTTGTTTGCGTTCGCCTTTAAATTTTCCTTTAAAAACGTCAATAATAGCATCAGTTCCTTTATCAAGACCGTTGTAAAAGCTTCCTGCTTTAAATTCAGGTATAATAATATTTCTGATAATTGTTCCGCCAATACCTGCCGTTAAACGATCTTCAAGACCGTATCCGGGATTGATGGCAATTTTTTTTTCATTTTTAGCTAAAAGAATGACAACTCCATTATCGTCTTCTTTAGTTCCCCCAATTCCCCATGTTTGCCCCCATTTAGTTGCCAATTGGCTTACATCTTCTCCTTTTAAACTTTCAATGGTAATTACTACGATTTGAGTAGTAGTTGAATCGGAGTAACGAATTAGTTTTTCTTCTAATTGTGCCTTTTCTGTAGAACTTAAAATGTTAGCGTAATCGTAAACAGAAGTCTGGAAACTTGGTTTGGGTGGAATCTCAAATTGCGCAAAAATAGCATTGCTGATAAATAATGCGATAAACAAAAAAGTAATCTGAAAAATTCTATTGGAATTTGGGATTTTAATTTTGGAATTTTTCATTATTTATCCTTTTGAGATTTCGTTAGATAGTTCGTTTACATCATCTTCCTGAGACGGAAAATATTTTTTGAGCTGTTCTCCGGCATTCAAAATACCGTCAACAATTCCTTGTTTAAAATTGCCAGATTTAAAATGATTCACCATAATGTCTTTGGTACAATCCCAAAAATCGTTGGCTACGACATCATTAATTCCTTTGTCTCCACAAATCACAAAGTTTTTATCTTCAACTGCAAAATAGAGCAATACTCCATTTTTCAATCTAGTTTCATCCATTCGCAATTCATGAAAAACTTCTAAAGCCCGATCAAAATGGACTTTAGAAGTTGTTTTTTCTATATGTACTCTAATTTCGCCAGAAGTATTGTTTTCGGCCACGCGAATTGCTTCAACAATTTCACGCTCTTCTTCTTTGGTTAAAAAATCTTCTACTTTTGACATGAAAATGATTTTAGAGTTTAGATTGTAGATTTTAGAATTTTACTTCAACTGGTTTATCAGCACCAGTAGAGGCTTCAAAGTATGGTTTTTCTTTGTATTCGCTCAAGAACCAGTTGTTTGGAATCTTTAAAACGTATCCGTTGTAAACTTGTACAGCTTCGTTAAAACGAGTTCTAGCAGTTAAAATCTGGTTTTCAGTACTTGCTAATTCGTCTTGTAATTTTAAGAAATTCTCGTTTGCTTTTAAAGTAGGATACTGCTCAACAGAAACTAATAATCTTGATAATGATGAACTTACGCCACTTTGAGCTTGATTAAATGCTGCTAATTGTTCTGGCGTAACATTGCTAGGATCGATAGTTACCGATGTAGCTTTTGCACGAGCTTCAATTACTGCTGTCAAAGTTCCTTTTTCAAAGTCAGCAGCACCTTTTACAGTGTTTACTAAATTCCCGATAAGATCATTACGTCTTTGGTAAGCCGTTTGAACATTTCCCCATTCTTTATTAACAGCCTGACTGTGTTGCAAAGCAGTATTTTTAATACCAATCGACCAAAATGCGATAATAGCAATAAGTGCTACAATAATTCCTACAGGGATTAACCACTTTTTCATATTTGTTTTGATTTAAGTTTATTTCTATTTTTAATTACAATTCGTTTTTGATGTCGTTCAGTTGCGTTTTTATCGACTCTAATTTACGTATTATTTCGAATTTATCTAACGTTTTCTTCTGACCCTCTTTTAAGTGTATTTTGGCACCTTCAAGCGTAAAACCTCTTTCTTTTACTAAATGATAGATTAATTGAAGGTTGGTAACATCTTCTGGAGTGAACATTCTATTTCCTTTTGCATTTTTTTTAGGTTTTAGAATGTCAAATTCGCTGTCCCAAAATCGTATCAAAGAGGCATTGACATTAAAAGCTTTGGCAACTTCGCCAATACTGTAATATCTTTTGTCTTTAGAAAGTTCAATATGCATGGTTCGTTTTTTTCTATTTTATTTCAAAAATACTATTTTTTCGTGATATTAATCTAATGATTGGTTTTCTTGGTTTGCCATTTGCGAAATCGCCACATATTCGACAGCCGAAATATTTCCGTAATAGAAATTCAGCGGATTGACTACTTTTCCGTCTTTATGCACTTCATAATGACAATGCGGACCTTCAGATCTACCTGTGCTTCCAACATAACCAATCACATCGCCGCGTTTCACTCTTTGCCCTGGACGGCAGTTGTATTTGCTCAAATGCGCGTATAAACTCTCATATCCAAAACCGTGCCTGATCACGATGTGGTTTCCGTATCCCGAAGCGGTATTGTCAGCTCTTTCTACAACACCGTCTCCTGTTGCATAAATGGGGGCGCCTGTATTGGCCGTGAAATCCATTCCATTGTGCATTTTTCTCACTTTCGTGAAAGGGTCAATTCGGTATCCAAAACCTGACGCGACACGTTTTAAATTTTCATTTCGAACTGGCTGAATGGCAGGAATCGCTAACAATAAATTTTCTTTAGCTCCAGCTAATTTTAAAATATCATCTAAAGATTTAGACTGAATGGCCAACTGTTTCGATAGTTTGTCGACTCTTTTGGTTGCATTTAAAACCAATTGAGAATTGTTATATCCTTCTAGCGTTTTGTATCTGTCAGAACTTCTAAAACCAGCTTTTCGAATCGAATCTGGAATTTCAGCTTTATTAAAATACACACGATAAATATTATTGTCACGTTCTTCTAATGCATCTGCGGCAGCGTCAATTTCATCCAATTTTTTATTCAAAATAGCATATTGCAGTTTTAAATTTTCAATTTCGCGTGCCTGTAAACGATCTTTAGGAGTTTCAAAATAAGGCGTGTTAATTAAAAGAACAAAAACTAAAAAGCCAAACAATGCCGAGGCTAATAAAAACAGTAAGGCATAACCAATTTTAATTCTTTTTCTGGTTTTTATTTTCGTATAAGCCAGATTTTCTGGGTCGTAATAATATTTTACTTTCGCCATATTTTAAAATACGCTATTTTTGCTCCCTGTAAAATAAGTTAGTCGAATAAAACTGCTAAATGTTTCAGTTCTTCAACACTTTATTTTACAAGAATTAATGATTAGATATTGGGGCTATTTTATCATTAGATAATGCGCAAAATAGGCAATTTATTGTTTAAATTATAAGTTTTTTAATTACATTATAAAAAACTTAACGCATCATCAAATGAATATATTAGCTAATTATCTAGTTTTCAAATTGACACAATAAATTGACAATTTTTCTAATTTAAATATGAAATCACAAGACGTACGTAAACAATTTTTAGATTTTTTTGAGAGTAAAGGGCATACTATTGTTCCTTCAGCTCCTATTGTTCTTAAAGACGACCCAACCCTAATGTTCAATAACTCGGGGATGGCCCAGTTTAAAGAATTTTTCTTAGGAAACGGAACTCCAAAAAGTCCAAGAATAGCCGATACGCAAAAATGTCTTCGTGTTTCAGGAAAACATAATGACCTTGAAGAGGTTGGTATTGATACGTACCACCACACTATGTTCGAAATGTTAGGAAACTGGTCTTTTGGTGATTACTTCAAAAAAGAAGCGATCAACTGGGCTTGGGAACTATTGACAGAAGTGTACAAAATCCCAAAAGAAAATCTTTATGTTTCTGTTTTTGAAGGAAGTAAAGAAGATAATGTTCCGTTTGATCAAGAAGCTTGGGATATTTGGAAAACATTAATTGACGAGGATAGAATTATTCTTGGAAACAAAAAAGATAATTTCTGGGAAATGGGTGACCAAGGACCATGCGGACCTTGTTCTGAAATTCACGTTGATTTACGTTCTGCAGAAGAAAAAGCTCAAGTTTCAGGGAAAAGCTTAGTTAATAATGATCACCCGCAAGTTGTTGAAATCTGGAATAATGTATTTATGGAATTCAACCGTAAAGCAGATGGTTCATTAGAAAAACTTCCTGCACAACACGTAGATACCGGAATGGGATTTGAGCGTTTGTGTATGGCTTTGCAAGGAAAAACATCAAACTATGATACTGATGTTTTCATGCCTTTGATTAGAGAAATCGAAACCATTACAGGTGCAAAATATACAACTAATGATGTAACAGGCATTAGTGAAGAACAAAATAAAATGAATATTGCTATTCGTGTAGTGGCAGATCACGTTCGTGCGGTAGCTTTTGCTATTGCTGACGGTCAGTTGCCATCTAACACGGGAGCAGGATATGTAATTCGTAGAATTTTACGTCGTGCAATTCGTTACGGATTTACTTTCTTAGGGACTAAAGAGCCATTTATTTTTAAATTGGTTGAAACTCTAAGTGAGCAAATGGGAGATTCTTTCCCAGAAATCAGAACGCAGAAAGCACTTTGTTCAAATGTAATTCGTGAAGAAGAGAACTCTTTCCTTAAAACATTAGATCAAGGATTGATTCTTTTAGATGCTGTAATTTTAAATAACAACGGAGATACTGTTGATGGTAAAAAAGCATTTGAATTATATGATACTTACGGATTTCCAATTGATTTAACAGCTTTGATTCTTTCTGAAAGAGGATTGAAATTAGACGAAGAAGGATTCCAAGAACAATTGCAATTACAAAAAGAAAGATCTCGTGCAGCTTCTAAAGTAACTGCTGGTGACTGGAATGTGCTTGTAGAAGATGATATTCAGGAGTTTGTTGGATATGACAGATTATCACAACAAGTTAAGATTACAAAATACCGTAGAGTTGAAAGTGCAAAGGATGGTGAAATTTTCCAATTAGTTTTCAATGCTACTCCATTTTATGGAGAGAGCGGAGGACAAACTGGAGATAAAGGATATTTAGAAGCGCAAAACGGAGATATCATTTATATCATCGACACTAAAAAAGAAAACAACCAAACGATACATTTGGCAAAATCACTGCCAGAGAATCTTACTGGAACGTTTAATGCTGTTGTTGATGCTATTCAAAGAGCTAAAACTTCTTCAAATCACTCTGCTACGCACTTGTTGCACCAAGCTTTACGTAAGATTTTAGGAACTCATATCGAGCAAAAAGGGTCGATGGTAAGAAATGCTTCATTGCGTTTTGACTTTTCTCATTTTGCTAAAGTTACAGATGAGGAATTATTAGAGGTTGAAAACTTTGTAAATGCAAGGATTCGTGAGAGTTTGCCGTTAATCGAGAAAAGAGCGATTCCAAAAGATCAAGCTCTTGAAGATGGTGCAATTGCTTTGTTTGGTGAAAAATATGGTGATTTAGTTCGTACTATTAAATTCGGAGATTCCGTCGAATTATGCGGAGGAACACACGTTGCGAATACATCTGATATCTGGCACTTTAAAATTGTTTCTGAAGGAGCTGTTGCTGCTGGAATTAGAAGAATTGAAGCGATTACAAGTGAAGCTGCAAAAGAATATTTTGAGTCTCAAGCAATTTCTTTCGGAGAAATTAAAGAAGTGCTAAAAAATGCTCCAGATCCTGTAAAAGCGATCCAAGCATTACAAGACGAAAATGCACAATTGAAAAAACAATTGGAAGTTTTATTGAAAGATAAAGCTAAAAATATGAAAGCGGATTTGGCTAAAGAATTACAAGAAATCAATGGGGTTCGATTCTTAGCTAAACAAGTAGATTTAAACCCAGAAGGGGCAAAAGATTTAGCTTACGAATTAGGTGGTTCTTATAACAACTTATTTGTAGTTTTAGCAACTGCTCACGAAGGAAAACCAATGTTAACTTGTTATGTTTCTAAAGAAATTGTAGCAGAGAAAAACTTAAACGCTGGACAAGTTGTTCGCGAATTAGGTAAATACATCCAAGGTGGTGGTGGAGGACAGCCTTTCTTCGCAACGGCAGGAGGTAAAAATGTTGATGGAATTGCTGAGGCTTTAGCTAAAGCTGTGGATTTCGTGAAGTAAGGTTTTTTTTAATCTCGCAAAGACGCAGAGTCGCAAAGTTTAATTTTTTAAGCTTTGCGACTTTTTTTTAAGTAATTTAATCTTTAAGATTTTGTTTGTTAAGTTGAACGCATTTTTAATCTCGCAAAGACGCAGAGTCGCAAAGTTTAATTTTTTAAGCTTTCCGACTTTTTTTTTAAGTTAATTTATTCTTTAAAATTTTGTTTGTTAAGTTGAATGTGTTTTAATCTCGCAAAGTCGCAGAAACGCAAAGTTTTTGAGTTTTATTTTTGTAAGTTTATACTTTAATTTTGTAAGAATAAATGAGAATGAAATTTCGGCTATTGTAGTTGATGTTTGCTATAAAATACATGTCAAATTAGGGCCAGGATTATTGGAATCAGTTTATGAAGCGATTTTGTTTCATGAATTAACAAAGAGAGGATTAAGTGTAGAAAGACAAAAAACTTTGCCTGTTATTTGGGATCAACTAAACCTGGATATTGGATTTAGAGCAGATTTAATTGTTGAAAATAAAGTAATTCTAGAGATTAAATCTATCGAACAATTGACAGATGTACATGCAAAACAAGTTCTCACATATCTCAAAATCACAAAAATGAAATTAGGTTTACTAATTAACTTTAATGTACCAATTATCAAATTTGGAATAAAAAGAGTAGTTTCTAATCTTTAGTAAAAGCACTTAAAAACTTAAATAAAAGAGCAAAGTCGCAAAGCTTAAAATTAAACTTTGCGACTCTGCGACTTTGCGAGATTCTTTACCCAAAACTATTTTCTCTCGCCAATTTGCTGGCGCCACATAGCATAATAAAGACCTTTCTCCACAATTAAATCTTCATGTTTACCTTGTTCGATGATTTTACCTTGCTCTAAAACAAAAATTCTATCGGCATGCATTACAGTTGATAAACGGTGTGCGATTAGTACTGTGATTCTGTTTTTATCTGAAATATTTCGTATCGTATCGTTGATTTCTTCCTCGGTAATCGAATCTAAAGCAGAAGTCGCTTCATCAAAAATCAATAAATTTGGATTTCTAAGAATTGCTCTGGCAATAGATAAACGCTGTTTTTCACCGCCAGAAACTTTAATTCCGCCTTCTCCGATTGTAGTATTTAAACCATCTTCGGCGCGTCTTAAAAGTTTGTCACAGCTTGCGCGTTTTAAAGCGTCATAAAGTTCTTCGTCGGTTGCATTTGGCTTAACGAATAATAAGTTTTCGCGGATTGTTCCAGAGAATAATTGTGCATCTTGAGTCACGAAACCAAGTTGTTTTCTTAAATCTAGTAAATCAATTTCTGTAGAATCAATATCATTGTATAAAACCTGACCTTCTTCTGGAGTATACAATCCGACTAACAATTTTACCAAAGTTGTTTTTCCAGATCCCGACGGCCCAACAAACGCAACGGTCTGACCTTGTTTGATTTCGAAATTGATATTTTCAACTGCTTTAAATTTGGCAGTTTTATGCTGAAAACTCACATTTTCGAAAAGCAGTTTCTGAATTGCACCAATATGTATTGGAGTTTTTGGGCGGAATTCTTTTGGAGCGTTCAGTAAGTTTTTGAAATTCTCCATTGACACTTTTGTTTCGTTCAAAGCGATGATGAAGTTTCCTAATTCTTGTAAAGGACCAAAAATGAAGAAGGTAAAAAATACCATTGTCAATAAATCTCCAACGATAATTTTTCCTCCAAATAAGAAATAATACAAAGCAAAAACAACACAAGTTCTTAAGAAATGAACGGTTGTTCCTTGAATGAAACTTAAACTTCTAATAAATCTTATTTTTTGTAACTCTAATTGAAGAATCTTAAAAGTATTTAAGTTTAAACGCTTTTCTTCTTGATATGTTAAGCCAAGACTCTTTACCAATTCGATGTTTCTTAAACTTTCGGTAGTAGAACCTGCCAATGCATTGGTTTGATTGACAATTTTTCGAGAAACAATTTTGATCTTTTTTCCTAAGTACAAACTTACCAAAGCAATAATTGGAGCAGTAATTAAAAAGATAATTGAAATTCTCATATCAATTCGGGCTACATAAACGATTACGAAAATGAAACCAATAATAGTTTGGAAAATTAGAGAAATAGAAAGCGTGATCAGTTTTTCTGAATCGATTCTAACTTTTGTCAGTTTGCTTAAAGTTTCACCGCTTCGCTGATCTTCAAATTCTGCATAAGGAAGATCAAGAGATTTTTTGATTCCGTCGGTATACATTTGCGCACCAGTTCTCTGAATGACCACATTGGTAAAATAATCCTGAAAGTTTTTGGTAATTCTGGAAATCATGGCAGCACCAAGTGAAAGACCAAGCCAGAAAGCTAAAGATTTTATAAATCCGATTTCGTTTCCTTTATATTTTGCCAGACCGACTCCGCAGTCCTGCATTAATTTACCTGTAATTACAGAGTCTGATAAACTGAAACAAATGTTGATAGTGGCCATTATCAAAGCAAAAAACAAGAGCATTTTATGTTTGATAATATAAGTATATAATAATTTCATATAAGATTTTAAAAAAATGGAAGATGCAAAAGTAAGGAATTGTTTTAGTTTGTGAAGTTGATTTCTGTTATTAAAAATGTAATTTTTATAGTTTGATTCTGCAAAATTAAATTAAGGTTTCTCAATTATAGAACTTATTAAGCAAGAGGCGAGAGTAAAGAAGTTTTTGCTAATAGATATTTAACTTTTTGTTAGTTGTAAGATTATTATATATTTGATGAATAAATACCATAAACCATGAAAATAAAATTATTCTTTTTTAGTGCTTTTGCATTACTGTTATCATCGTGTTCAAGTGACGAAAATTCTCCTTCACAAGAAATTGATTCTACATTGCCAAAAACAATTTCTTATATTTATCCTTCTGTTTATCTTGGAATAAATAGCAAAGAAACTCTTACTTACAACGGCAATAAAATTGTCACTATAGTTCGTGAAGATTCAAAAACTGTATTTACATACAATGGAGATGTAATAATTAAAGAAGAAGTATTTGATATAGAAAATGGAAAAGAGATTAAAAATGAAGAAGTTTCGTATAGTTATGAAAGTGGAAAATTAAAAACAAGGATTTTTAGAGAAAGTATAAGTGCTGAATATCCTGATGGTTATTTTATTGAGAAGGTGGTTTATACTCATAACTCTAACGGAACGGTTTCTTATATTAATTATGATGTTGAGAATATAAAGAAAACAGAAACTAAAAGTGCAGAGGGAACTTTAACTTATAAAGACGGAAACCTTATCAAAATAGAAGAAAAGTCTGGTTCATCAGCAACAATACTACTTTTTGAGTATGATTCTAAAAAGAACCCTCTAAAAAACATACTAGGTTTCAATTTATTATTAAACGAAATTGATGGATTTGGTAATAATAATATTGTAAAAACTACGAAAACTACAACTGAATTTCCGAATCCATCTGTTTATGTAACTAGTTATATTTATAATGATGCTTCCTATCCAACAAGACATACTTCGTTTGATGGAGGAGGAAAAAATATTGAATATGAAATTGAATATGCATATTAATTTCAAGTGATTTTAAATATATAAAAGTCAAATACTTTTTGTATTTGACTTTTTTTATTTAAAAAATAAAAAGGAAGTTTATATTGTTTGTTATTAGTGATGTAATAATTTGTAATTGTAAAATATGCTTCGATGAGGAATTCCGTAAGGTTTTAATTTTTGATTGTACTAGGTTTGCACCAATAAGAATTTTAACCAAATCAACATGAAAAAACTATTATGCCTTTTTGGTGCTTTAGCACTAGTTTTGACATCGTGTTCAAGCGATGATTCATCAAGTTCTTCAGATCTTGTTTTACTTAAAAAAACTGTTATTACAAATCCAGATGGAGATAAAGCTACCATTAATTATAAGTACGACGGTAACAAAATAGTAAGTGCAACAGATGATACTGGATTTTTTAATCTGCATTATACTTATACAGGAGATTTAATTACAAAAATTGATTTCAAACTTCCTAATGGAAAATCAGAACAAGTAAATACTTTTACATACACTACTGATGGAAAGCTATCAACTTTTTTAAGAGTTGAATATGAATATGAAGAAGGAGTAGCAGTATTAAGAGGATATAAAGAAGTTTATACGTATAATACAGATGGTACAATTTCGGTAAAAGGATATTCAGGAAATGATGTTTTACAAAATGTTCCTTCAGGAACAGCTACAATTAAATTTGTAAATGGTGAAGTAAGCGAAATTACAAGCACTAACTCACCAGATCATAAATACACTTATGATAATAAAAACAATGCGACTAAAAATATTTTAGGAATGGATAAAATCGCATTTGTTGATGGAGAAGCAAATGGAGTTAAATTCAATATCCTAACCGATACAGCAGATGGTGATTTATGGGGCAACAGCACTTTTACCTATAATGATCAGGGATATCCAACTAAAGAAGTTAATACAGGATCTGATAGTTTAGGTACTACTGAATATTTTTATTAAGAGCCAACTTTTTAGCTATAGAGCCAGATTTATCTGGCTTTTTTTATTGCTAAAAATAATCGAAATTTGTTTAAAATGTTTAAGTCATGCAATTCAGAACACAAATCCCCATTTCAAAAAGTAATTCGCCAATCGATTATAATTCGAAAATACTTTCTATTGGTTCTTGTTTTGCAGAGAATATGGCGGAGAAATTCGATTATTTTAAATTTCAGAATGAAACCAATCCGTTTGGAATTATATTTAATTCAGTCTCTATCGAAAAATTATTTGAACGCGTTTGCAAAGAGCAATGGTTTGAAGAAAAAGACGTTTTCTTTCATAACGAACGCTGGCATTCTTTTGACGTGCATTCTGATTTAAGTAATGCCGACCGACAAGAATTACTTGAAACTTTAAACAAAGGGATTTTAGAAACGAACAAACAATTAAAGGAAGCAACTCATATTATTATCACTTTTGGAACTTCATGGATTTATAGAAATCTAGAAAAAGACGAAGTTGTTGCCAATTGCCATAAAGTACCTCAAAAACAATTTTCAAAGGAATTATTATCGGTTGAAGTGATTCAGAAAAGCATTCACAATACAATCAATTTAATTCAGTCTTTAAATCCAAGTATCCATTTCATTTTTACGATTTCTCCGGTGCGACACATAAAAGATGGTTTCGTAGAAAATCAATTAAGCAAATCACATTTATTTGCAGCGTTGCATTTTGTGTTGAAGACTGAATACTTAAAACTGAACACGGAATACTTTCCTTCGTATGAAATCATGATGGACGAACTTCGCGACTATCGTTTTTATAATGAAGATATGCTGCATCCCAATCAAATTGCGATTGATTATATCTGGAAGCTTTTCAGCGAAAATTACATTTCTCAGGAAAGTTTGACAACAATGCAGGAAGTCGACGAAATTCAGAAAAGTCTTCGCCACAGAAGCTTTAATCCAGAATCTGAACAGCATCAAAAATTCTTGGCTAAACTCCAACAAAAGATAAATCTCTTACAAGAAAAGATTTCTCATATCAAATTCTAACTATAGTTATTTAAAAAGAACTTCGTGCCTTAGCGCCTTTGTGGTAAAAACAACAATAAAATTTTAGAATAATTCCTCATAATTATGTAAATTGTTAAGGTTTAAATTTTACATTTTTGTAAAATGTGTAACTCTGCTTTTTTCAGAAGCAATTTTAATCTAATCCGATTTTATTGAGGTATGAATAAGAAACCTGTTTATTTTCTTAAAAAAACACTTCGTATCCTTATGTGGTGCGTGGTTTCTGTAGTTGCACTTTTATTACTTCTAATCATTTTAGTTCAAGTTCCTTCGGTTCAAAATTTCGTTAAGGATAAAGCGATAAACTATCTTCAGGGCAAGATAAAAACTAAAGTTTCCTTAGATCATATTTCGATAAAATTCCCCAAAGACGTAGTTCTGGAAGGTTTTTATTTTGAAGATCAAAAAAAAGATACTTTGTTGGCAGGTAATCGATTAGAAGTTGATGTCGACCTTTTTAAACTCGTTAGCAGTGAACTCGAAATCAACTCAGTTTCGCTTGAAAATGTAAAAGCCAATATTTCTAGAAACAAACAAGGAGTCTTCAATTTCGATTATATCATCAAAGCATTCGAATCAAATGAACCAAAGGTTGAAGATCCTAATGCAAAGCCCTTTAAAATTTCGGTTGTAAAAATAAACCTTGATCAGGTTAAATTTAATTTTAAGGATGATTTCGCTAAAAATGACATTCGTGTAAACCTGACTCATTTTGATACCAAATTCAAAAAATTTGATCTGGATCAGATGGATTTTAATATTCCGACAATTAATTTAAATGGATTGAAGGTGGTTTTAGATCAAGATGTGGTCGAAAAAATTGCTGAAGTCTCAGTAAAAACGGTTGATACAATTTCGAAGCGTCCAGATTTTAAATTGGCTTTAGATAAAATAACGTTGTCTAAAATCGATATTTTATACGATAATAAAGATTCGAAACTAAATTCTGGGATTCGTTTAGGAAACTTAAATTTAGCCGTTAATGAAATTGACCTGAATAAGCAGCTTTTAGATTTTGATACTTTCGAAGTAAAAAATCTAAGCGGAAATCTGCGCTTGGGAGCACAAGACAAGAAAATTGATGCACCCGATTTGGATAGCACAGCCATAAAGCAAGCAGGTTGGAAAGTAAAATTGAACGAAACCAATCTAGAAAATATCGCTTTCAAATTTGATGATATGCAGTCCAAACCTAAAACAAAAGGATTGGATTATGCGCATCTTGATTTGAGTAGATTTAATTTTAAAGCCGAAAAATTATATTATGGAAATGATACCATTTCTGGAAATATTAAAACATTGACTGTTAACGAAAAAAGCGGTTTGCAGATTCAGGCTTTCAAAACCGATTTCTTTTATGGTCCAAAAAATGCTTCGTTAGATAATTTATATTTAAAAACGCCACAAACTCTTGTTCAAGATAAAGTTAAGGCGCAATATAAATCACTTGAATCGCTTCAGAAAGATTTAGGAAATCTGGCAATTGATGCTAATTTAAAACAATCAAAAATTGGGTTTAAAGACATTCTCTTGTTTGTTCCAGATTTGCAGAAAACAAATCCGTTTAAAAGCAATCCAAATGCGATTTTGTATGTAGACAGTCGCGTGAGCGGCAAAGTAAAAGATTTGACTATTTCGAAATTTGAAATGAGCGGAATAGGAACGACAAAAGTTTCGCTTTCTGGGAAAATCGCTGGGCTTCCGGATGCTCAAAAAGCGTATTATGATTTAAATATCAAGAAGATTTCGAGTACTTCAAAAGACATTAACCTGTTTGTGCCTGCGGGAACAATTCCGAAAAATATTCAACTTCCGTCACAGTTAAGTTTGCAGGGAAAATTTAAAGGTTCAGTTCAAAATTTTAAAACGAATCTGGCTTTAAACAGCAGTTTCGGAAATGCAAAAGTTGATGCATTATTCGATCAGCGCATTAAGAAAAAAGAAAAATATGATGCAAACGTTTCTCTGCAGGAATTCGATTTGGGACGATTAATAAAAAACGATTCCATTGGAAAAATTACGCTTAAAGCGAAAGTAAAAGGAAACGGTTTAGATCCGAAGACGGCAAATGCTTTTGTAGATGGAATTGTTCAGAAAGCGGTTTTTAACAGATATACTTATAAAGATTTAACGCTGAAAGGAAATATCGAAAACGGTTCTTTTGCTGTAAAATCAGGAATGGAAGATCCTAATTTGAATTTCAATTTAACGGCTTCAGGCGATACAAAAGAGAAATATCCAACCGTAAAACTGAAACTAAATTTGGATATTGCCGATTTAGAAAAGCTAAATCTGCATGCAGGACCAATGAAACTTCGCGGAAATGTCGATGCCGATATAACCAATAGCAATCCAGATTTTCTGAACGGAAAATTATTTCTTTCGAACATTCAGATTTTGCAAGATGCCGAACCAATTGTTCTAGATTCAATTCGTGTTTTGGCTTTTGCAGACAAAGACAGCAATTCGATTAAAATTTCGTCTCAATTTTTAAAAGCCGAAGTAACGGGAAAATACAAACTCACGACACTGGCAAATTCGATTCAAAAATCATTATCAAAATATATTGATCTAAAAAATCCAAAGGTTAATGCAGAATCAGATGAACAAAGATTAGCCTTTACTTTGAAAGTA
The DNA here is from genome assembly GCF_023656565.1 of Flavobacterium tyrosinilyticum. Classification (GTDB taxonomy): domain Bacteria; phylum Bacteroidota; class Bacteroidia; order Flavobacteriales; family Flavobacteriaceae; genus Flavobacterium; species Flavobacterium tyrosinilyticum. The sequence goes on along the minus strand of NZ_JAMOKG010000001.1, from coordinate 115,875 downwards.
GATAATGATCCTGTGCTTATGAAATTATTGCCAAAATTAACAGGTTTAGAACCTTTTAGCATAACAGGAAATTATAATAATCAGACAGATTCGTTGACTGTAAAAGGAACCATTCCAAGAATTGTTTATGGAGGCAATACCATTTCGGACGGGAAAATAAACATCGAAGCCAAAGAAAATGCTTTAGGATATTCGATTTCTGTGGCAACAATTGAAAGTGGCTCGCTTAAAATTCCATTTACAAGTTTATCAGGAAATGTGCAGAATAATATTTTGACTTATGCTCTTGAAGTAAAAGATGCCAAAGAGAAACAGCAATATTTTATAGCAGGTGAATTTAAGGCAGAAGACTCAAAGAACATTGTAAAACTAGATGCTGAAAACTTCATTTTAAATTATGATAAATGGAATGTAGATCCAGAAAACAGGATTGAGTTTGGAGAAAAAAGACTTTATGTCGATAAATTCAATTTGAATAATAACGGAAACGAGTTAAAAATTCAATCGCAAGGAACAAAGGATAATGCGCCGTTGCAAGTCGATTTTGTGAATTTCAAAATCGAAACCATTATGAATATGGTTAAAAAAGACGAATTGCTGATGCAAGGGTTGATAAACGGAAATGCATTGGTTGAAAACGTGATGACAAACCCAACTTTTACTTCTGATTTAAAAATTGATGATTTTACTTTTAAAGGTTCAAAAGTCGGCGACTTAGAAATAAAAGTTAACAATAAAACGGCAAATACACTTGCTGCAAATGTAGCTTTAAGCGACGAAGGAAATGATTTGAAGCTAACAGGAGATTATTTGATGGATACTGGGGATTTTGATTTTGATGTGGCTATTAATAAGTTAAACATCAAAAGCATCCAAGGTTTTAGCATGGGTAATATTACTGAAGGACAAGGCTTTTTATCAGGAAATTTTAAGCTTACAGGAAACACTTCTGCTCCAAAAATTAATGGCGAATTGATTTTTAACGATGCTGGTTTTAGAGTGACACAGCTCAATTCGTACTTTAAAACTAAAAATGAGAAAATCACTTTTAGCAATGAAACGATCTCATTTGATAAATTTTCTCTTTTTGATGAAAATGACAACGAATTGTATGTAAACGGAACCATTCAGTCTCCAGATTTTGTTAAGTACAATTTCAATTTGCTAGTTGAAGCAGACGATTTTAGAGCCATTCATTCAAAAGCAAAAGACAACGATTTGTTCTATGGAGATTTATTCTTAGATACCAAATTGAATATAAAAGGAAACTTGGACAGTCCGGTTGTTGACGGAACGCTCAAAATCAATAAAGAAACCAAATTTACGGTGGTAATGCCACAATCAGATCCTTCTATTGCAGATCGTGAGGGAATTGTAGAGTTTGTTGATGAAGACAATATGTACCTCAAACAAACAGTTGATCTTCAGAATAAATTAGATCAATCGGAACTGAAAGGAATGGATGTAAATGTTGCTATTACAATTGATAAAGAGGCCGAGTTGACACTGCTGATTGATAAAGCAAACGGAGATTATCTGAACTTGAAAGGGGAAGCGGAATTAGTTGGAGGAATTGATCAATCAGGAAAAACAACGCTAACAGGGAAATACGAGTTCTCGGATGGAGCTTATGAAATGAATTTTAATGGAATCAAAAGAAAATTTGATATTCAGAAAGGAAGTTATATTACTTGGAATGGAGAGCCAACAATGGCAAACTTAAATATTACAGCGATTTATAATGTAAACGCAGCACCAATTGATTTGCTTGGAAATCAGTTGGCGGGAATGGAACCGGCTGTTCAAAATACCTATAAACAAAAGCTTCCTTTTCAAACTTTATTGAAAATGAATGGAGAATTGATGAAACCTGAAATTTCATTTGGAATTGTATTGCCAGAAGGAAATTATAATGTTTCTACAGATGTTGTTACAACGACGCAAAGTAAATTAAAACAATTAGAACAAGATCCTGCAGAATTGAACAAACAGGTTTTTGCCCTTTTATTATTAAACCGTTTTGTAGGAGAAAATCCGTTTGCGAGTCAAAGTGGTGGTGTAAGCGCTGAAACAATGGCAAGACAAAGTGTGAGTAAAATACTTTCTCAACAATTGAATAATCTGGCAGGAGAATTAATTACAGGAGTTGAAGTCAATTTCGATTTAGAATCGTCTGAAGATTACACATCTGGAACGATGCAAAATAGAACCGATTTAAATGTGGAGGTTTCTAAAAAACTGTTGGATGACAGATTAAAAGTCACGGTTGGAAGCAGTTTTGGAGTAGAAGGTGCAGAGCGCGCCAATGAAGAAAGCACCAATATTGCTGGTGATGTCGCTTTAGATTATCAATTGACAAAAGACGGCCGTTATATGGTTCGTGCCTACAGAAAAAATCAATATCAAGTGGCAGTTGAAGGGCAGGTTGTAGAAACAGGTGTTGCTTTTATTATCACGATGAGTTACAATAAGTTTAGGGAACTTTTCCATCGTACTGAAAAAGAAAAAGAATTAATTAGAGAAGAAAAAATCCGCAAGGAAAAAGAAAAACAGAAAAAGAAAGAGCAGAAGGAAAAGGAAAAATTGCAAGAGAACGAAGACGAAAAAACAATTGAAGGAAATGAGCAAAAGACTTAATCATAGAAATATATATTTAAAGTATATCGCGCTGCTTTCCTTATTTTTTGCTTTAGGATGCAGTAACACAAAATATCTTCCAGAAGGTGATTTGCTTTATACTGGTGGTTCGGTGAAAGTGAAAGATTCTATCATGAAAAAGAAAGATAGAAAAGCGCTGCAAACCGAGTTGGAAGGTCTTCTTCGTCCAAAACCAAATAAAACGTTTTTAGGATTACGTCCAAAATTGTGGTTTTATAATATTGCTGGTGAGCCTAAAAAAGAAAAAGGATTTAGATATTGGCTTCGAAACAAAGTTGGAGAAGAGCCAGTGCTTTTTAGTAAAGTCGATTTAGATTATAATGCTTCAGTGTTGCGAAATTTTACTGAAAATAGAGGCTACTTTAAAACTCGTGTCAGTGCCGATTCTACTGTAAGTAACAAAAGAGTAACGGCAGAATACACTGTGGTTCCAAAAAAGCAATATATTATTAAAAGCGTCACATTTCCAGATGACTCTTTAAAGATGTCAAAAATAATTGCCAGATCAAGCAGACGCAGTTTATTGAAAGTGGGAAAACCATATGATTTGGATGTAATAAAAGCAGAACGGGAACGTATTGATGCCAGACTGAAAGAAAAAGGGTATTACTATTTTAATCCTGATTATCTTTTGGCAAAAGTAGACAGCAGTAAAGGCGATCATGAAGTAAAAATCAGATTGGTTATTAAAGACGAAACTCCTGTAAAAGCATTAAGAGCTTATACTATAAATAACATTTTTGTCTATCCCAATTATTCTCTGGGAAATGACAGTATGGTTTACAGAAAAAAGAATATTACTCAGTATAAAGATTTTACCATTATTGATACGGCAGAAACTTTTAAACCAAGAGTTTACGACAGAACAATCTATTTCAAAAAAGGAGATTTATACAACCGAACCGATCATAATTTGACGTTGAATCGTTTCGTAAATTTGGGAACTTTCAGTTTTGTCAAAAATGAATTCAAGCCTTCAGATAGTATAGATAATGCTTTAGATTCGTATTATTATCTAACGCTTTTGCCTAAAAAGTTTATTCGTGTTGAAGTTATCGGAAAAACCAATTCAGCCAGTTATACCGGTACAGAATTAAATCTAAACTGGAACAACAGAAACTTTTTGCGTGGAGCAGAATTGTTTACCGCTTCGATTTTTGGTGGTGCCGATTTTCAGCTTGGGGGAGTAAATAAAGGGAAAAATATTTATAAGCTTGGAGGTGAAGTCAGCTTGACCTGGCCTAGATTTATTACCCCTTTTAATATTGAAGGAAATAGCGAATATGTGCCCAGAACCAAAGCTACTATTCGTTACGAATATCAAAAACGAACGCAGTTGTATGCCTTGAATTCTTTTAATACTTCATTTGGATATTTGTGGAAAGAAAACCTTCGTAAAGAGCATCAGTTAAATATTGTAGACGTGACTTATGTGAGTCCAAACCATGTTACGCCAGAATATATGGAAGATATTAAAGATGATCCAGCTCTCGGAAAAGTAATCGAAAAGCAGCTGATTTTTGGTCCAACTTACAATTATACCTATACCAATACGATGCAGAAGCGCCGAAAAAATACAATCTATTTTAATGGCGAATTGGATTTGGCGGGAAATCTTACCGGATTGATTACAGGGGCAGACTATCCAAATAAGGTTAAAACTATATTTGATGTTCCGTTTAGCCAATATGTAAAAATCAGATCCGATTTTAGGCATTATTTAAAACTCGGAAAAGAAAGCGAATTAGCCAGCAGATTGATTGTTGGAGCTGGATTTGCCTACGGGAATTCGAATACGCTTCCAGCATCCAAACAGTTTGTTGTAGGAGGAACTAATAGTATTCGAGCTTTTAGAGCACGAACTTTAGGGCCAGGAAGTTATGTTATTCCACCAACGACAAATGATAATTATACGCCAGATCAATCCGCTGATTTAAAATTGGAATTTAATACCGAATATCGAGCAAAGCTTTTCAGTATTGTTAGAGGTGCAGTGTTTTTAGATGCTGGAAACATTTGGTTGCTGCATGCTGATCCAAATAAACCTGGCGCAGAAATCTCAAAAGATTTTATGAAAGAAATCGCAATTGGAGCAGGAGCAGGTTTACGTTTCGATTTATCGTTTTTAGTTTTAAGAACAGATTTGGCCATTCCGCTTCGAAATCCTGCCTTGCCAGACGGACAAAGATGGGTAATTGACGACATTAATTTTGGAAGCAGTTCGTGGAGAAAAGACAACCTGATTTTGAATATCGCTATTGGATATCCTTTTTAAGTTTTTTTGCCATTTTTTCGCCACGAATTCACGAATTTTCGCTAATCTATGCGGATACTTATAATTGAATTTCACAAATTAAATTTGTGAAATGGAAAAATTTATAGATAATGACATTAGCGAAAATTCGTGAATTCGTGGCAGAAAAAGAAACAATTTCGTGGCGAAAAAAACTAAAAAAAGGAGTAAATTGGTCTAAAATATTTAGAGGAATGCAAAACTTGATTAAAAGAATTATAGGTGTTGGAGTTATTGTTTTACTAATTGTTCTGGGGTTTAAATATTGCCAGTTCAAAAAAGAAGACGATTCAGATATTCAGTACAATACTAATTTAATTCAGCAGCAGATTCTTAACGTTGGGAAATTGGTTGTTACCGAAGGGCATTTTTCAGAAGTCATTACTTACAAAAATCAGCAGAAATATTTGATGGACATGATTTCTTTTGAGAAAAAAGCACTTATTGTGGTCAATGCAAATGTGACGGTTGCTTACGATCTACATCAGATGAAATATGATATTGATGAGAAAAACAAAACCATTACGATTTTAAATATTCCAAAAGAAGAAATTACCATAAACCCAGATATTCAGTTTTATGATGTCGAACAAAGTAAACTGAATCCTTTTACGGGCGACGATTACAATAAAATCAACAAATCGGTAAAAGATAATCTGGCGAAGAAAATCGAAAAATCTACCCTAAAAACCAACGCCCAAAACCGATTAATAAGCGAGTTGTCTAAGATTTTAATCATGACGAATTCAATGGGCTGGAAACTGCAATACAACGGAAAAACTATCGAGTCTGAAACGGAGTTAAGTCAGGATTTGAAATTGTAGTTTTTGAGGTTCAAAGGAACAAAGGCTCAAAGATTTTTATTAGAGTTAAATTTAAAATTTTAGATAAAAATATATGAAAGCAAGTTTATGTTTTCTGATATCAATCTTAAATTTCAATTTTTTTGGAATGGATTATTATATCGAAGCAAATGGTAAAACGAATTGTAAAGACGATTTTCCTTCAGGTTTGTCTTTCTTTTTTGAGCAAGTAGGAGGTTTTGAAGAAAAAAGTATGGTAATGCAGGTAGAAAAAATCCTGAAAATTAACCTTTCGATTTTTCAGGATTATGATTTTGAAGGTGAAGAAAATTCTAGTAAACATTGGAAGAATATAAAAACCTTCGAAAAAACAATAGATGATTTATTACTGAAAATAAAAGCAAATCCTGATTATTATAAAAAGGTAAAATATAATTCTGCTAATCCACCAAGTTATGGATATTCTACTGACAAGAAAGAAATGGAACGAATGAAGAAGCAACAAAGAGAATATGAAAAAAGTCCACTTTTTGGTTATCCAGCAGATAATGGGTATTTAAGTTCTAAGAAGTTTGTTGAAGAGTTAAACCAGCTAAAAAGTATTTTAAACTGTTATAAAAAACACGGAGCAACAAAGATAAAACTGAGCTACTACTAAATTTTTTTCAGAATCTTGTCATTTCTGACGAAGGAGAAATCTCCGCGAGAAGCTCGACAAAGATAGGGTTATCTTTACGGAGTTACTTACGGAGATTTCTCCTTCGTCGAAATGACAAAAAATAGGGGAAAGCTTTGCGACTCTGTGTCTTTGCGAGATTAAAAAATCTGCAGAATCAGCTTAAATCTGCAAAATCTGCGTGAAAAACAAAATGATATAAAAACTTTGCGCCTTAGTGCCTTTGTGGCAAATTATCAAAAATCAAATCCAATCCACCAGAAATTAAATGCGCAATTTCGGGACGTCTTTCTTTCAATTGATCCAGATATACCAAAACTTCTTGCAAAAGCTGTTTCTCATCTGAATCTTTCAGAAGCTCGGCAATTTCGATATTTAACAGCCAGTCATTTGAATGATTACTTTTGACTTTTTCAAAAACCGATTTCAATTCCGATTTAGAGTCATTATTATTTCTTATGTTTCTAACTGTAGCATATAAAACTTCCAATTCATCACGTTCCTCAGTATGTTTCGCTTTAATTGTTTTTGTTGAAGGAACAATATTAATTAAATCAAAACTATTCACATCGGCTGGGCCAGAGAATGCAGAAATCACTTTTTTACCAATTGCCATATCATAATTACCCCATTCAGGCTGAAACAAAATAGTTTCTCCATGAGTAACGGTACAATTTTTAAAACTAATTAGAATGATTTCTCCATGTAAGTTCCTAGAACCTGTAATGATTTCGCCCTCCACAATAATATTGCCTTCAAATTCCAGTTTTACAGTTTCGTTTTCTACAATACTGTAAGCCTGTAAATCTTTCGGACTCATATCTTCAATCGCCAGATTAAAACCTTTTAGTTTCCCGATCGGACTTCCAAATCCATGCGGATGCGTTAAAGTTCCGTGACCAACTAATTCTTTTTCGCGGTAAGAAAGAGCTGTTTTTCCAGTAGTCTGAATGTAAACTGGTTTTCCTTCTTCTTCAATTACATTGGTAAAAACTCCAGAAATTTGTAAACCTGTACTTAATTCTATTGTTCCTAAAGCATTCGATTGAATCAGTTTCTGGATACCCGACAAACCTCCAGTTCGTAAAGCCATTTTATTTGCAAATTCTTCCAAAATCAAACTCAAATAAGAGAAATTTGGCGTTACATATAGCTGAGGTTGCAATTGAGTAATATCAAAATTCTGATTGGCTGCAGAAATATCATACGGAATTTTCTTCACATTATCAGTCATGCACCAAGCGCTTTCTCCAATAGAAGAAAGTAATCCCGCACCATAAATTTTTGGATTTTCAACCGTTCCAATCAAACCGTATTCAACGGTCCACCAGTGCAGGTTTCGAATTTGAGCCATTTCAGATAATTCGCCCATGTTGTTTTGCAAATCGGCAACCGCTTTTTCGGCCTCATCGATTTTTTCTTGTGGCGTATCTTCTGCTTCTTTTAAAATAGAAAGCAGACGAATCGCTTCATACATTTGATAATCTTTATGAGAAGAAATCGCTTTACAGCCAATTTCGCCAAAACGTCTTAAATATTCGGCATATTCTGGATTGGCAATAATAGGAGCGTGACCTGCACCTTCGTGAATGATGTCTGGAGCAGGAGTATATTCAATATGTTCTAATTGTCTAATGTCTGAAGCAATAACCAAAACATTATAAGCTTGAAATTCCATAAAAGCATTTGGCGGAATAAAGCCATCAACTGCAACCGCAGCCCATCCAATTTCACTTAGAATTCGGTTCATGCCGTACATGCTCGGAATAGAATCAATTTCGATTCCTGTTTTGCGTAAACCTTCTAAATAAGAATGATGTGCAACTTTAGAAAGATAATCTACATTTTTGCGCATAACATATCGCCAAACCGCTTGATTGATAGGAGTGTAGTCACTATAATCTTGAGGTTTAATAAATTGCTGTAAATGCTTCGGCAATCTCTCTAATAACGGATTGGTTTCAATATTTGGATTCATTTCGAAAACGTTGTAGATTAAAATGTAAAATTACGAATTTAAGACTCCATTTTTTATCATCCATCGCAAAATTTTTATTCGAAATTGACTTTTATTGCATTTTTTTAGATTTTTAAAGAGCTGAAATAAATGCGATTTTAGCAGTCGTTATTATCGAAACTTACTCTTTCCATTGTTTGTTGATAGTTTTCAATCTCTTTTTTGGTCATTGGAGTTTCTTTTACCTCTACTTTCAATTGTTTTTTAGCATCAGGGCTAATCCATAAACCGGTGAAAGTATTGCCGCTTTTCTGTAAGATTAAAACACCACTGAAATTGTGTTCAACCATAACAAACTCATTTTCTTTCTTTTTGTTTTGAGTAGGATAAATTTGAATCCAATTTTTTGATTTATTGTAGCGATACATAGCCGCATAGCTTAAATCGGCATTGCATTGATTTTCTGATGTCTGAATGTAAAGTGTAATCGGGGTTTTTCCATCGACAGTTCCTTTGTATAAATTAGAAGCTGTGGTTTGTGCTGATAATTGGTTTAAAAATGAGAAACAGATTGCAATAAAGAAAATAACTTTTTTCATAAATAAAAGAATATAGATTTGGGTTTAATTCATTTTATCAAATATAAAGTTCTGCTTTTTAATTGAAAGAAATTTTTTAAGATTTTTTTATTGCATTTCTCATTTCATTTTCTGCATTTCTAAAATACTCAATTTTATGGCTAAACATAAAAGCCATATTCGTAGCGCGCATTTTGGCTTCTTCGGTTATTGGTCCTGCAAATTGTGAATCGATTGTCGAATTAAAAATAGCGATCCAACGGTCAAAGTGCGTTTTGTCTACTGGTAACTGTTTATGTGGAGGAAAAGGCGTTCCAGAATAAGCGCGAACATCAAATAGAATCGTCTGCCAAAAATTGTACATTTTTTGCAGATGAGGTTCCCAACGGTCTTGTAATTTATCATTAAATATCGGCCCGATTAAATCGTCCTTTCTAACATTTGCATAAAAGCTATTAACCATTTGCTGAATGTCTTCTATTGTCGAAATATCTTTTAAAGCTGTCATTTTTTAAGTTTTAAAGTAAAATGCAAAAATACGATAACTTCTTTTTTGTTTTCTGACATTTATCATTTCAGACAAGATTATCCAATCAATTGTGTAAACAAATCTTGATTATCATTCAGGTATTGAAACTCAAAACCATTTTCGGTCATTTTTAATTTAATAGGCATAATGTCGTTTTTGTTTTTCAATTCTAAACCAACGACAACAGAACCAACTTCGCGACTGTTTTTCTTAGCAAACTGAAAATACGTGATGTCATCATCAGGCCCTAAAATATTATTGACAAATTCTTTTAAAGCTCCTGGACGCTGTGGAAACTGAATCATAAAATAGTGCATCAAACCTTCATAAAGTAGAGAACGCTCTTTTATTTCGGCAGTTCTTTCAATATCATTATTGCTTCCGCTTACAATACAAACTACATTTTTACCTTTAATTTTATCTTTGTAAAAATCTAAAGCTGCAATTGTTAATGCTCCTGCTGGTTCAACAACCATTGCTTCTTCATTATACAATCTTAAAATTGTAGTGCAGACTTTTCCTTCGGGAACCAAAATTATATCTTCCAGATTATATCGGCAGATTTCAAAAGTTTTATCTCCAACTTGTTTTACAGCAGCTCCATCTACAAATTTGTCTATAGTTTTTAGTGCCGTATTTTTGTTTTCTTCAAGCGAAGTTTTCATTGAAGGCGCACCTTTTGGTTCGACTCCTATTATTTTGGTATTTGGACTTAAATGCTTAAAAACTTCAGACAATCCCGAAGCCAATCCGCCGCCTCCGATTGGAACAAAAACATAATCGATAGGTTCTTTACAACTTTCTAAGATTTCTAACCCAACAGTTCCTTGTCCAGCAATTACTTTTTCATCATCAAAAGGGTGAATAAATGTTTTATGATTTTTTATAGCATCAGCAGTTGCAGAAGCATAAGCGTCATCAAAAGTATCTCCAGTTAAAACAATTTCAACAAACGATTTCCCGAATAATTGAACTTGCTTTACTTTTTGTTTTGGAGTTGTTTTAGGCATATAAATTTTGCCTTGAATCTTTAAAAGATTGCAAGAATAGGCAACACCTTGAGCATGATTTCCTGCACTGGCACAAACAATTCCGTTTGCTTTTTCTTTTTCATTTAACGAAGAAATCTTATTGTAAGCACCCCGAATTTTATACGAACGAACAATTTGCAAATCTTCTCTTTTTAATAAAATAGTAGATTCAAATTCGTCTGAAAGGTTCAAATTTTGGGTTAGAGGAGTAGCGGCAACTACATTTTCAAGCTGCTTTTGGGCATTAAGTACTTCGTTAAATAAACTCATGATGTTTTGTTTTTATTTTTTTTGCCACAGATTAAAAGGATTATAATGATTTTTAATCTGTGTGAATCTGTGAAATCTGTGGCAAAAAATATTTGTCTTGAACTTTCTTAAAATAAAAAACCTCCCGATTGGGAGGTTTCTATAAATTATATTTTACAAACTTATATAACACCTCGCCATTACTGCTGAATTGCAATAATGCTAATAATAGCGATAATAATGTTGTTAAAGTTTTTCATTTTTCTAGTTGATTGAGTAGCAAATGTATTAATTATTTCTGGAAAGTTCACAACTATTTAAAGTTTTATAAAAGCTGAGAACTGCCAATTGCGACTGAAAACTATTTTTTAACTGGCGGATATTGAGCTAAAATTTTGCCTACAAATTCAGCAATTTTTTCATCTTTTTTATCGATGTTTCTTGTCAAAGTTCCGATTCCTTCACCTTGCCAGATCATTTCTTTCTTTTTAGCATCGATCAAATCAATGTACAAAGTTCCTTCAGTAGAAGTAGAAACGGTAGTTTGATTTCCATACATCATATAAGGATTCCAACCCCAGCCCCAGCCATAACCCCAGCCAGCACTAAATTGGTTTACATCTACCTGCTCTCTTGATTTAGTAAAAATATTGATCAGCAAATCTGGATTGTCGCTTTTTGTAAATCCTTTAGCTTGCATTTGATCATCAATAGCGCGTAGAATTCTTCTTTTGTCTAAATCTGATATTTCAACCTTGTCAATTCCGGGCTTAAAATAGGCGTACGTTTTATAAGGCGCAAAATCGACAGTTTTGTCATAATCAGAATAAACAGTCACACTGCTACATGAAGTAAGGATCAAAAGCAGGAAAAACGGAATTAACTTTAGTGTTTTCATATATTCAAAAATTAAATGTTCTTTTTTTAAGTCTGTTAGGCTGAGCGGAATCGAAGACCTTTCGTTGTTGTAAGCCTTCGACTTCGCTCAGGATGACATTGCATTATTTTAAAGCAAACTTTCGTCAACTAAATTTGGTAAAGTCACTTTTAATAAAGGCTCAACTTCCATGGCTCTTTTTATGGCAAAAACAGCACCTTCATTTCGAGCCCAGCTTCTTCTTGAAATTCCGTTGTTAACATCCCAGAAAAGCATTGATGCTAAACGTTTTGAAGCCTCTGTAGAACCATCAAGAACCATACCAAAACCACCATTTATAACCTCACCCCAGCCAACTCCGCCGCCATTGTGTATAGAAACCCAAGTTGCTCCCCTAAAGCTATCTCCGATAACATTATGAATTGCCATATCGGCGGTAAAACGAGATCCGTCATAGATGTTGGAAGTCTCTCTATAAGGAGAATCAGTTCCTGAAACGTCGTGGTGATCGCGTCCTAAAACAACCGCGCCAATTTCACCTTTTGCAATTGCCTGATTAAAAACTTCTGCAATCTTGATTCGGCCTTCTGCATCAGCATACAAGATTCGAGCTTGTGAACCTACAACCAATTTATTTTCCTGTGCGCCTTTAATCCATTTAATATTATCCTGCATTTGCTGCTGAATTTCATTTGGAGCGGTTTCAGCCATTTTTTCCAAAACTTCGCAAGCAATTGCATCTGTTTTTAATAAATCTTCTGGTTTCCCTGAAGTACAAACCCAACGGAAAGGACCAAATCCATAATCGAAACACATTGGGCCCATAATATCCTGAACGTAACTTGGATATTTAAAATCGATATTATTTTCGGCCATTACATCGGCTCCTGCTCGAGAAGCTTCTAATAAAAAGGCATTTCCGTAATCAAAAAAGTAAGTTCCTTTTGCAGTGTGTTTGTTAATTGCATCTGCATGACGACGTAACGTTTCCTGAACTTTTTCTTTAAATAATTCTGGATTATTGGCCATCAAATCATTTGCTTCTTCAAAAGAAATTCCAACTGGATAATAACCACCAGCCCACGGATTATGAAGCGAAGTCTGGTCTGAACCTAAATCGATCTTGATATTTTCTTCATCAAAACGTTCCCAAACATCTACCACATTTCCTAAATAGGCAATAGAAACCGTTTCTTTATTGGCTTTCGCCAAAGTGACTCTGGCAACCAATTCGTCTGTAGAAGTTACCACTTCATTAATCCAGCCTTGTTCGTGACGAATTTTTGTGATTTTCGGATTTACCTCAGCACAAACCGTAATACAACCTGCAATATTTCCTGCTTTCGGTTGTGCGCCAGACATTCCGCCAAGACCAGAAGTTACAAATAAACTTCCTTCAGGATTTTGTTTTATTTTTCTAAAACCGTTTAAAACCGTAATTGTCGTTCCGTGCACAATTCCCTGCGGGCCAATGTACATATAACTTCCCGCCGTCATTTGTCCGTATTGCGAAACTCCCAATGCATTCATTTTTTCCCAATCGTCAGGTTTCGAGTAATTCGGAATCACCATTCCGTTAGTAACCACAACTCTCGGCGCTTCTTTATGCGAAGGGAATAATCCCATTGGGTGTCCTGAATACATGGTTAAAGTCTGCTCGTCTGTCATTTCAGATAAATATTGCATCGTCAATAAATACTGCGCCCAGTTTTGAAAAACGGCTCCGTTTCCTCCATACGTAATCAATTCATGTGGATGCTGTGCAACAGCATAATCCAGATTGTTCTGAATCATGTGCATAATCGCTTTTGCCTGCAATGATTTTCCAGGATATTCATCAATTGGTCTTGCGTACATTCTGTAATCTGGACGAAGACGATACATATAAATACGGCCGTATTCTTCTAATTCTTCTAAAAATTCAGGAAGTAATTCGGCGTGATGTTTTGGATCGAAATAACGTAAAGCATTTTTCAGCGCCAACTTTTTTTCTTCTGCCGAAAGAATTTCTTTTCGTTTCGGAGCATGATTAATTGCTGGATCGTAAGCCTGCTTTGATGGTAGTATAGAAGGTATTCCTTGTTGTATTTGTTCTGTGAAAGTCATTTTTTTTTAAGATTCTAAGATGCTGAGATTCTAAGTTACTAAGATATTGAGCTTAGATTAACATCAGATTAATTTTTGTTTTTTTAATTATGCCGCCCCGCTGGGGCTTATATCTGACAAACGTTTAAATAATTTCTATAAATATTTCGCTCCTCTGGAGCTAATAAAATAAAGCCTTGGAAAGGCAAAATATTTATAGAAAAACAGTAACCCCAATATAAAAGCTCCAGCGTAGCGAAATATTAGCCAACGAAATTGGAAATTAAAATTTATTTTAATTTCCTCATTTTCAAATTGACTCATTGGCAAATTATCACATTTTCTAATTAAAAAGAGCTAGGGATAACGGATATCCGACCTATGATACGATTTGTAAATCGTAATCTTAAACTTTCTTGAACGAATATCCATTTATAATTTTAGATTTTAGATTGTTGATTTTAAATTGGAATTTGAAATTTAAAAAATTGGAATTTTAAATATAAACTTCTTCATTAACACAAAACGGCATTTTTTTATTTTCAAAAAGCGCAATAATATTTTGAGCTGCGCAAATCGCCATTGCATTTCTAGCTTCATAAGTTGCAGAGCCAATATGTGGTAAAATGCAACAATTAGAAAGTGATAATAACGGATTGTCTGATTTCATTGGTTCAGGATTGGTAACATCCAATCCTGCGCCCCAGATTATACTATTCGTTAGCGCCTCAAATAAATCATTTTCATTATGGAATTTTCCTCTTGCCGTGTTGATGAAAATCGAATTAGATTTCATTTTAGCAAAAGCATTTTTATTGAAAATTTCGTTGTTTTCTTCTGTATAATTCGAATGAACACTTAAAACATCACTTTCTGCAAGTAACGTTTCAAAATCTACATATTTCGCATCCAATTCTTTTTCGGCAATTTCATTATGAGAACGATTGTGGTAAATTATGTTCATTCCGAATGCGGCCTTACATTTTTTAGCCATTTCAAAACCAATTCTTCCCAAACCAAAAATTCCAAGTGTTTTAACGTAAAGTTCCTGTCCTAAATTAGCCAAAGGGTCAAAACTTCCCCAGTTATCATTTAAAATCCTTTTATGATTGAAAAATGACTTTCTCGCAACACTTTGCATCAATAAAAAAGCAACATCCGATGTAGCTCTGCTTAAAACATCTGGCGTATTCCCAACAGGAATTTTTCTGCTGTTAGCCGATGGAATATTGACAGAATCAAATCCGACAGAAAACAGTGCGATACCTTTTAAATTGGGACATTGCTGAAAAAAATCTTCATCAAACTTGTTTGTTCCAACATTTAGCAGTGCATCATGTTCTTGACAGATTTTTATAAACTCATCTCTTGACAATGCATTTTCTGTTGGATTTATTGTAAAGGTAATGCCTTTGTCTTGAAGCAATTTAATGCCAACTTCTGGTATATTTTTATTGATAAAAATCTTCATCTTGTGGTATTCTAATTTTTATTTATTCTTCCTGTTTTTTTATCATATCCGTACGGGCAGTGGCGACAACCGCTTTTGCAACAATAACCACGTTTTAAATGATGTTTTTCAGTAAAGCATTTGTAACCTTCGGGCGTATAGTAAAAATCTTCGCCTTCGATTAATTTATTTTCATTACTTTGCTCTTTCATAAATCTGCTTCGGGTTCTTTTTCGAATAAACTAAAATCAAAAATATAAATATTTGATTATGATTTTATTGAAATCGAACAATTTTATAGCTACAAATTTATAAATTTTACAGCCAATGTTTCTGATTGTTGCTAAATATTTAATTCCGAAAGGGTATCGAGGAATGACTTTATTTCCTTTCGTTTTAGTTAAATATGATTTTGATAAAGCAAACGGGACTTTTGTAAATCATGAAAAAATACATTTGAGGCAACAATTAGAAATGCTAGTTCTGCCATTTTTTATTTGGTATGTTGTAGAATTTTTAATTCGTTTAATTCAATACAAAAACAAAGATCTAGCGTATCGAAATATTAGTTTTGAAAGAGAAGCTTACACAAAAGAAACCGATTTAAATTATCTGAAAAATAGATCCTTTTTCCAGTTTCTACATTACATTAAATTAAAATGAATCCAGTTTTCAATCAGTCCATCAATATTCAATTTCCGAATGATATTTCGTTGACTATAAAGCGTGAAGATCTCATTCATCCTTTTGTTTCGGGGAATAAATTTAGAAAACTAAAATACAATTTACTTCAGGCGAAAGCCGAAAATAAAATCACTTTACTGACTTTTGGCGGAGCATTTTCCAATCATATTGCAGCAGTTGCTTATGCGGGAAAAGAACAAGGTTTCAAAACCATCGGAATAATTCGAGGCGATGAACTTTTAGATAAAATAGAAAAGAATCCAACTTTGAAATTTGCCCAAGAAAACGGAATGCAATTTGAATTTGTTTCTAGAGAAGAGTATCGTTCAAAAAATGAGACTTCATTTATAGAAAAGCTTAAAGAGCAATTTGGAGATTTTTATTT
Organism: Flavobacterium tyrosinilyticum; assembly: GCF_023656565.1. Lineage (GTDB taxonomy): Bacteria > Bacteroidota > Bacteroidia > Flavobacteriales > Flavobacteriaceae > Flavobacterium > Flavobacterium tyrosinilyticum. Next base: position 99,620 of record NZ_JAMOKG010000001.1, on the reverse strand, counting down.
GGTTCCCGAAGGCGGTACAAACGAACTCGCTGTAAAAGGCTGTGAAGAGATTTTAACAGAAGAAGATTCGACTTTCAACTACGTTTGCTGTGCAGTTGGAACGGGTGGCACGATTTCAGGATTAATCAATAGTGCATTGCCAAATCAGAAAATTTTGGGCTTTCCAGCGTTAAAAGGTGACTTTTTAACCGATGAAATTCGTATTTTTGCAAAAAAAGATAACTGGAATTTAATTTCTGACTATCATTTTGGAGGTTACGGAAAGATAAATTTAGAATTAATCGAATTTATTAATGCTTTTTTTGAAAAAACAAAAGTGCCGTTAGATCCAATTTATACAGGAAAGATGGTTTTTGGCGTTATAGATTTAATCAGCAAAAATTATTTTCCTGTACATTCAAAAATTCTACTCATTCACACTGGCGGATTGCAGGGAATTGATGGAATGAATATAAAGTTGAAGCAGAAGAAATTACCAATACTAAAAACCAATGATTAAAAAAATTGTATTACTTCTCGTAATATTAGCTTTAGCAAGCTGCTCTTCTAGTAAGCCTGCTATCGCGACGACTAAAAAAGCGGCAGCAGTTCAATCTCGAACGGCAGCGACAAAAAGAAGTACTCCTGTTAAGCCAATCGGTAAAAATTACCCTTCTACAAATAATACAACTGAGGTTATTCAATCTACTTCCAAAACAGTTGTTACCAGCGATTTGATTAATAATTATGTATTGCTTTACAAAGATATTGCAATGGGAAACATGAAAACGTACGGAATTCCAGCGAGTATTATTCTGGCGCAAGGAATTTTGGAATCTGGTGCAGGAAGAGGAGATTTGGCTGTAGATGCTAATAATCACTTTGGTATAAAATGTCATAATGATTGGTTAGGAGAAAGTGTTCGCCACGATGATGATTCGGCTCAGGAATGTTTTAGAAAATATCCTCAGGCATCAGAATCCTATAGAGATCATGCTTTATTTTTGGTTGGAAAAAAGCGATATGCAACTTTATTTACTTACGAAAAAGACGATTATAAATCTTGGGCAAAAGGCTTGAGAGCGGCAGGTTATGCAACAGATCCGAAATATCCAGATAAGTTAATTAGTTATATCGAACGTTATAATCTGCATCAATACGATTGCCAGGTGACAGGAAGAAACTATGTTCCGATAAATACTTCGACTCCACCCAAAAAATCATCTTATGATGTCGCTTCTGATCCAAAGATCAATATGAACCAATATGATCCAAATTCATACGAAGTTCAAAAAGGAGATACATTGTATTCCATATCAAAGAAATTCAATTTATTGGTTGAGGATTTAAAAAGAAAAAATAATCTAACGGATAATGCGATTTCAATTGGACAGAGACTTAAGGTTAAGTAATTAAGTGGTCAGTTTTTAGTGTTCAGTCTCAGTGGCAGTTTTCAGTTCTGTTGAAATTAATCTAGAAATTAAAATAGGTTTTCAGTTTTAATCTAAAATCTGAATTCTAAAATCAAAAATAAGAATGTTATATAAAAGAAGTAGTCAGCTTTTTGCTGAAGCAGAAAAAGTAATTCCGGGAGGAGTAAATTCACCAGTAAGAGCATTTAAAGCCGTTGGCGGAACTCCGATTTTTGTAAAAAGTGCCAAAGGTGCTTATTTATATGATGAAGACGGAAACAAATTAATAGATTATATTAACTCTTGGGGACCAATGGTTTTAGGTCACGCTTATCAGCCAGTTGTTGATGCTGTTATTGAAAAAGCAAAACTAGGAACTTCATTTGGTATGCCTACAGAATTGGAAACTGAAATCGCTGCTTTGGCTGTTTCTATGGTTCCAAATATTGATAAAATTCGTTTTGTAAATTCAGGTACAGAAGCTTGTATGAGTGCAATTCGTTTGGCTCGAGGATTTACAAAAAGAGATAAAATTGTAAAATTTGCAGGTTGTTACCACGGACATTCAGATTCATTTTTGATTCAGGCAGGAAGTGGAGCTGTAACTTTTGGTTCGCCAAATAGCCCTGGAGTTACAGAAGGAACAGCAAAAGATACTTTGTTAGCCAAATACAATGATTTAGAGAATGTAAAAACTTTAATCGAAGCTAATAAAGGAGAAATTGCTGCGATTATCATTGAAGCAGTTGCAGGAAATATGGGATGTATTCCTCCTCAAGAAGGATTCTTGCAAGGCTTAAGAGATTTGTGTACTGCAAACGGAATCTTATTGATTTTTGATGAAGTAATGACAGGTTTCCGTTTGGCTCGCGGTGGTGTACAGGAATTATATGGTATCGATGCTGATATCGTGACTTTCGGAAAAGTTATCGGTGGTGGATTGCCAGTTGGAGCTTTTGCAGCACGAGAAGAAATTATGAATTATTTAGCTCCTCTTGGACCAGTTTACCAAGCGGGAACATTATCTGGGAATCCATTAGCAATGGCAGCGGGATTGGCAATGCTAAAAGCACTTGATTCGGATAGAGAAGTTTTTACTCGTTTAGAAGAAAAAACAGCTTATTTAGAAGCAGGAATTGATAGAGTTTTAAAAGCAAATAATGTCGCGTTTACAATCAATCGAGTTGGTTCTATGATCTCGGTTCACTTTGATGCCAATCCAGTTACTGATTTCCAAACTGCTGCAAAAGGAGATAACGAAACATTCAAGAAATTCTTCCACGGATTATTGCAAGAAGGTGTTTACATTGCGCCATCTGCATACGAAACGTGGTTTATTACAGATGCATTAACTTACGAAGATTTAGATTTTACGATCAATGCGATTGATAAAGTTTCGAAAACATTTTAGATAACAAAAAAGAGGCTTAAAAAGCCTCTTTTTTTTATGCATCAAATTAGATTTTATCTTTTTTGTGCTCTTTCATTTTATCCCTCATTTTGTCTTTTTTCTCTTCTTGTAGGGCTTTCCATTTTGTGTATTGATCAGCTTTTAAGATCGATTTCATTTTAGCATCATTTGCTGCGACTTCGTCTTCCATTTGTTTTTTGAAAGCCGCTTTTTCTTCAGCAGTTGGTTTTGTGTTGCTATCTTTTTTTTCTTTTCTAGCTTCTCTAAATTTTTCGGCTTTTGCACTTCTATCTGCTAAAAGCTGCTTTATCTGTGCTTGCTGACTAGCATCTAAACTTAATTCTGTAGTCAGTTTTTGAAGCTGTTTCTCATTACGCTGTTCTGGAGTCATTCTCTCTCTTTGTTCACGCGCCGGTTTTTGATCCGTTTCTTGTGCAAAACTTGCTATTCCAACAAATAACATAGCTGCGATAAATAATTTTTTCATATTCAAGTTTTTTTAATTGTTTTTAAGATTAGACTTTATTAATTAAAACAGGTTTAATCACTATTTTAAAATTATGTTTTATTTAACAGGTTGAAAAGTAGTTGATTAATGATTTTGTTAAGCGCGCATTGAAAATATTTTCTTATTTTTAAAGTATCAAGAAATTTGAAACGAAGAATTAATTCCAGAACCATGAGTAAAATCGCCTTTTTTTCCACACAGCCTTACGACAAAACGTTTTTCAATAAATACAATGAAGATTTTGGTTTTCAGCTGGATTTTTTTGAAACACAGTTAAATCCTCAGACTGTTGCTTTAATTGAAGAATGTGAGATTGTCTGTGTTTTTGTAAATGATATTGTAAACGAAACGGTCATTAAACAATTAGCAGAAAAAAAAGTAAAAATAATTGCTTTGCGTTGCGCTGGATTTAATAATGTCGATTTAGAAACCGCTAAAAAACACCACATAAAAGTTTGCCGAGTTCCTGCTTATTCTCCACAGGCGGTTGCAGAACATGCAATGGCAATGATTTTAACTTTAAACAGAAAAACACATAAAGCTTATAATAGAGTTAGGGAACAGAATTTCTCTTTAAACGGTTTATTAGGTTTCGATTTATTCGGAAAAACAATTGGAATTATAGGAACAGGAAATATCGGAAAAGCATTTTCTAAAATAGCATTAGGTTTTGGCTGTAAAGTTTTGGCGTATGATATTGTTGAAAGCGATGATATGAAAAAAGACGGCGTTTCTTTTGTTGGTTTAGAAGAGATCTTCAAGGTGAGTGATATTATTTCGTTGCATTGTCCATTAAACGATCAGACGAAACATGTAATCAATAAAACTTCGCTGACTTTTATGAAAGACAGTGTTATGATTATCAATACGAGCCGCGGTGGATTAATAGAAACATCGTCGGTTATTGAAGGCTTAAAAGAAGGGAAAATAGGTTATTTAGGAATTGATGTTTACGAACAAGAAGAAAAATTGTTCTTTAGAGATTTATCGGCAGATATTATTCAAGACGACGCGATTCAGCGTTTAATGAGTTTTCCGAATGTATTGGTAACAGCGCATCAAGCATTTTTTACCAACGAAGCTTTGACTCAAATTGCATTGGTGACTTTCAATAACATAAAATCATTATTGATGCAGAATGATATTGAAAATAAAGCAGCATTATTAGTATAATTGATCGCGAATTTAAAACATCAGATTATGAAAAATAGATTTCTGATTTTAATTGCAATTTTGGCATTATCTTCTTGCCAAAACAAAGACAATTCAAAAAATATTGTAAAAACAATTGTTCAAGATACCTTATCTAAAACTCTTGGCGGAACGGCTGATTTAAGTGAAGTTTCCGAAAAAAATGATAAAGAAGTAGCATTAATCCGAAAACAATTGCTGGTTTTATTGGAGAAAGATTTACCTGCAATGACAAAAGAAGACAGATCTTTCTATTATGAAGCTTTCGATTTAAATAACGATAAGAAAGAGGAATATTTTGTTGGTTTCTCTAATTCTTATTTCTGCGGAAGCGGAGGCTGTTCAGGTTATATTTTGAAGAATGACGGAACTGTAATTAATCGTTTCTCTGTAACCGATTTTCCAATTTATGTAACCACTTCAGCAACAGAAAAATTTTATGATTTGATATTTGAAAGCGGAGGAAAATTTCATCTTCTAAAAATGAAAGGTGGAAAATATCCATCTAATCCTTCAGTTCAAGCAGTTATAAAAGGGGATATTCCAAAAGAAAGCACAAAGGTTTTGGATATTCAAGGGAAAAAATTGGAGAAGTATTTGTTTTAAAATAAAAAACCCGACAGATTTTGAAATCTGTCAGGTTTGAAATATTATAAATCCTAATTTTGGAGTTTGGAATTTTTAAATCTTGGATTTTATATATTTTTCTAAAATTCAAATTCTCCAATTAGAATTTTACTATCACTTTCGCGTTTGTTTTCTTTTTGACTCTGGAAAACAGCAATTTTTCGTTCCTGTCTACCATCAGAATAGTAAAGGTAAACTTCTGCCATTACAGTGGTTGGTCCAGAAAGAATATTTTGCCTCTCACCGAAGAAATTCGTCTTGATTTTATATTTCCCTTTAATTGCTTTTTTAAGTAAAAATTGTTCAGGACCAAAACCTTGAGTGAAATCGTTGCTTAATCGTCCTCCTATTTCTGTAGATTTATGCGAGTACGAACAATCTTCTCCTCTTGGATCTGTAACCCAAAGATCTATATCTGTATTGTCTTTATTCCAGTTAATAACAATACGAATGTCTACTGGAAGATTTGCTTTTAGACGATCATCAACTTTGCTTGCATCAACATTTTTGTTTTGGCTCAAAATATTATTGATTTCCATAATCAAGATTTCTTCAATACCATTATCTCTCACAGAAATCTCATCGGTATATTCCTGATACAGCATGCCTTTATAGATATTAAGAGCTTCTTGAGGTTTTTTATTGTCTACCAAGGCCAATGCATAATCTCTATGACTTTGAGGGTCAAATGGTCTCCATTCTAGAATCTTTTGGGTAATCCACAATTCTTTTTCATAATTACCTCTTTGTTTCAATAAGTAAGAGATCGTTTTGTACAATTCTTCGTTTTCCAAATCAAGTTCTGCTAATGTGCTTAAAACCTTTAGAGAAAGTGCTTTGTCTCCTTTTTTGAATAGGAGTTTAGAAACATCAAAATAATAGGTTACCTGTTTCTCATATTTCGGACGATTTTCAAGATATTTCTGATAAATCAATTCAGGAGACTGTAAAGATTGAAAATCTTTCATATACTCTTGAGTGCTTTCTACATCTACCAAAGTTATTTTACCTGTAGCTGTTTTTTTATCGCCTGCTCTACTTTCGGCAGAATATACAGCATTATCGCTAACAACACTTTCTTCTGCCGACGACAATTTTTGTGACTGCTTAGAAATGGTAGGATACTGTTTTTTTTCTGTAGGCTTAAATTCACTGTTCCACCAAGTTGTCAATTCTCGTGTTTTATCAAAAGCTTTAGATAGAAGATTTCTTCTTTTTTCTAAAATTTGTTTTTTGTTTTGCGAAACGATTTTGTTGTATTCTGGTAATAATTCTTGTGGAGGTGTGATGCCAAAACGCACATAATCATTAACATCTTCCAATACGATAAGACTGGTGTTCTTGCTTACAACCCCAAACTGTTCGCTCAGATTTCTAATTTCATCGCTGTTTTGTGTTGAATTAAGTTCCAAATCATTAATTTTTCTTTGCGCCCAAAATTGTGCAAGAGGCCAATTATCTACTTGTACAGCGTTAGTAAAATCTACAGGCACTTCAAATTTCTTATCTCCTACTGAGAAAACAGCAGTAAGTTTATTCAAGTTTGAAGATGAAATTCCAAATATGTTCACTGGTTCGTTTACTGCGGTTCCAACATTGGGGAACAATTCTTGAAGCGTATTTGTTTCTTTAAAGCCTAAAAATACAATAGGAAGCCTTTTATATGTTTTAAGAGCAGATTGCGTATCTAATTCGTTAAGATTGATAAAATTTCCTCCAGATTGCGATGCTAAAAGTTTCAGCAGATTAAAATCAGAAGTTGGTGTGCTCGTTATAGTGTTGACCGGTTTTTTGAATTTTAAAGTTAAATCGCCAAAATTAGAAATTCCGTCAGAAAATAAAAGATATTCGTCTATTGATGAAATTTCTTTTAAAGCACTAAAGTCAGTTCCGCCATCATATTTCAGATTAAGAATTCTGTCTTTTAAGGCATTCCAGTTTCCTCCAGAAACAGTAAATTCTTCTGTTTTTTCAAGGATATTATTTAAAAGGACAAAAGAGACTGCAACATTCTTGTTGTCTGAAAAATACGCATTAAGAAAGTCCAGTTCTTTTTGACGATCTCTTTTTGATCCGCTAAATGAATTATCCCAAATAATAGCAATTTTTTGAGATTTTGCTTTTTCCTTTACAGGGAAATTCATCGCAACACTTGCCGCAAAATAAGATTTATCGTCAGAAGCTTTTTGAAGCATCACATTTGACGATTCGTTTACTTTTGGAATAGCGATTTTAAGGCTTTCATTTGGCGTAAAATTTACTTTATTAATTTCAGCAACCCATTGATTCCCTTTTTTCTGAAAAGTAAAACTTCCATCTGGATTTTCCGTAATTTTAGGAGTGCTCAGACTTTCATTAACTAATACTTTCAGATTGAATTTTGGGATATTAACTGCATTGGCAAAACTTAAAAAATACTGATAATCAGTAGCCGAATTTTTCAATTCCTGATTGTACGTAATTCTAATAAATCTGCTGCCTCTAGCTGTAATGGGATAAATTCTGGTTCTGAAATTGTTTCCGGCTACTTTTTCAATAATCCCTGGATCTACATTTCTTTTTTCAATACTTTCAAATACTTCTTTAGCTCGTTCTTTTGGAACAGGAACGGCATCTCTTAAGCTTCCATTAATGTCCAAAGCATAACCACTCACGCTTACTCCTTCTGGCAACGGAAGGGTAAAATTTCCTTCTAAAATTCTGTCGCCAGGATTGTAAAATGTATAAGTAGCTGTAGTTGAAGCAAGATTTCCTAGAATTTTGGTTTCAATTTTTACCTCCTGTAAGATTACCGAATTTTTTTTCTGATTTTCGACATCCAGAGTTGGAATCTGTGAAAAAGCGGCACAACAGAACAGTAGTGCACAGATGCTAAAAAATTTATTCATAATTGATTAAGTCGATTTTTATTTGATTGGAAATGTGAAAACCCGATTAGATTTAAGTGTCTTTTTTTTGGATTTTCCCAAATTAGAGCGCTTGAATATGCTTAGCTACAATTCCAAAGTTGAAACCCTGCACCTGATCGAATCCACTGAAATTAACTGCAATAAGCTGGCCACATTCATTAAAAACAGGTGAACCACTAGCACCATGTGTAGAAGTTATACTGTATTGAATTTTGTTGCCATCAGATTCTTTACTTATTTGACCATTGTAAAGCTGTACTTTTATACCAGAATTGGTCTGTGCCAAATCTATTCCCATCGGATAGCCCACCATTATCGCTTTTTGCCCTGGAGCTAGAGAAGTATCATTGTCAACAATATTATCAAGACTTATAATATTGGTAACGGTTTGAGGAGTTTTATGATCAGCTACTTGCAAAATACCTAAATCAATATTGCTGTCATCTGAAACTTTTTTCATTTCACAATTAATCCATTCGCTATCAGAATTATGAAGTGCAACTTGAATGTCTACTGTTTTTACATATACTTCAATATTTTCTGCAGAAACATATTCTTTTACTGGAATAGATGCTGCGATATCAGTTGATACTTGCGATGTATCTGTTTCTGTTTCATTAGAACTAACAAATTCTTCACCCGCTGACTCACTAGTCTCTTCGCTCGATTCTTCATATTCTCCCTCTCCTTCACCTTCATCATACGAGACAGAAGCATGTGACCAGTTGTTGCTAATAAAACTTTCATAATCCTCCTCAGAAACATCGGTAGTAAGGATAGAAGCAATCTTCATTCTCAGATTTCGAATAGTAGTATTTACTTTCTCACTTTCTTCTTCAGTTGAATTCCATGGCTGTAAAACATGTCTATTGGTAATCATGTCTCCTTCTGTATCTACAAAAAAGCCTGTTCCGTAAATGGTTTCGTCCTTAGCATCCTCAACATTAAGCGGAATTTCTTTTCCATTAATTTTAGCAAAATAGCCATATTTATGCTTTACAAGTACAACGGCGTTTTTGTAGGTATCATAGATTTTGGTATCTGTACCTAAACAAACAGCTTCTTTTTTAGGCGTAAAATATTTAAATCCTAAAAATCCTGCAGCTGAAATAAAGATAGCAGCGATGATAGCAATTTTGTAACGATTTCTTTTTTTGTTGACTGTTGTTTCTAAGTCTTCGTTTGGGGCGATTTTTCTAATTTTCATTTAAAGGATTGGTTGAAAAATGTTAATTGAATGGGTTTGGGTTAAAAAAAAATAGACTTTATATAAAGTCTATTTTTTCTTCAAATGTAGTAATTTGTTTGCTAAAAAAAAGCAAAAACAAAATCAATTGCATATTCAGTGCTAACCAAATTTTGTTTTGTTTTTTAGTGGTATAGCAAGTCTTGTGAAAGTATTTTCTTGTAAAACAATTTAGAAAAAGTAAAGTGTTGTTTTTCAGTTTTTTAAAAATAAGTTTTGATTTTTGTTTTAAATGGTGATAGGAAGAAGTATTCCTTTAAAAAAAGAAACCCGACAGGTTTTTAAAACCTGTCGGGTTTGAATATTATAAAATCCAACTTGGAATTTGGAATTTTAATTTTGGAATTTACCCCACCAATTCTACAAATTTAAATTCACCTTCAACAGCAACTTTAGTCAAACCGTGTTTAGATAAGTTTTTCATAGATGCATCCCATTTTTTACCACTTAAATTTGCAGTAATTTTTAATTGCTGAAGATCCATTTTATTATCATTTCCTTTCAATAAATCTACAATGAATTTTTCTTCATCAGAAAGTTCAATTAGTTGTTTTTTCTCAGGACGCATTTGAGGGAACAATAAAACTTCCTGAATAGAAGCGTTATTTGTTAAATACATAATCAAACGGTCCATTCCAATTCCCATTCCAGAAGTAGGAGGCATACCGTATTCAAGCGCTCTTAAGAAATCTTCGTCGATAATTCCGTTTGCTTCATCATCACCTTTTGCAGCCAAACGCATTTGATCTTCAAAACGCTCTCTTTGATCAATAGGATCATTTAATTCAGAATATGCATTTGCGATTTCTTTTCCGCAAACCATTAATTCAAAACGCTCCGTCAAATCTGGATTATCGCGGTGCTCTTTACAAAGCGGAGACATTTCTTTTGGATAATCAGTAATGAAAGTTGGCTGAATATAATTTCCTTCACATTTAGCTCCAAAAATCTCATCAATTAATTTTCCTTTACCCATTGTTTCGTCAACCTCGATTCCCATTCCGCGTGCTGCTTCAAACAATTCTTGTTCTGTTTTTCCAGAGATATCAAAACCTGTAAAATGTTTGATAGAATCTGTCATGGTAACGCGTGCATAAGGCGCTTTAAAGTTGATTTTGTGCTCACCAAAAGTAACTTCGCTTGTACCATTTACAGCAATCGCACAATGCTCTAATAAGCCTTCAGCAAACTCCATCATCCAGTTGTAGTCTTTGTAAGCTACATATATTTCCATTGCAGTAAACTCAGGGTTATGCGTTCTGTCCATACCTTCGTTACGGAAGTTTCTAGAGAACTCATAAACACCTTCAAATCCACCAACAATTAATCTTTTTAAGTATAACTCATTTGCAATACGCATGTAAAGCGGAATATCAAGCGAATTATGGTGTGTAATAAATGGTCTCGCCGAAGCACCACCAGGAATGGATTGTAAAACCGGAGTGTCAACTTCCAAATATCCTGCATCGTTAAAATAACCACGCATCGCACTGAACAATTTAGTACGTTTGATGAACGTTTCTTTAACTTGTGGATTTACAGTTAAATCTACATAACGCATTCTATAACGTAATTCAGCGTCATTAAATGCGTCGTGAACATTTCCTTCTTCGTCAACTTTTGGCAACGGAAGCGGGCGCAAAGTTTTACTCAAGAAAGTAAAACCAGAAACACGAATACATTTTGCACCAACTTGTGTAGTAAACAATTCACCTTCAATACCAATAAAATCACCTAAATCGGTTAATTTTTTGAATACTTGATTGTACAAAGTTTTATCATCACCTTCACACAAAACATCGCGATTTACGTACAATTGAATACGTCCTTCGCTATCTTGCAACTCAGCAAAACAAGCTTTACCTTGATCACGAACACTCATCAAACGACCCGCAACGATAACCTTCTTACCCTCTTCAAATGATTCCTTTATCTGCTTAGATGTATGATTTACAGGAAAAAGATTAGCTGGATAAGGATTGATTCCTAAGTTGCGTAAGTTTTGAAGTTTTTCTCTTCTGATGATTTCTTGTTCTGATAATGCCATTTTTGCTTTATTTTTTTAAGTGTGCAAAGATAAAGAAAAGAATGCAGATTTTAGAATGCAGATTTTAGATTTTTTGTGACATCAATTTATTGGGTTTCAATCATCTTTAGTCTGCATTGATGGCTGTTGTACTGAATTCATTTCTAAGAAGTATAAAATCAGTTTTGATCTTAATGATTGATTATTAGTTGTTTATATGAATCCTTAAAAGACAAATTTGAAGTTGTTTTAGATTACAATCAAATAATTATTAAAAGAAAGTATCTTCGCCTGTACAACCTAAATCTAAAAAAATGAAAAAAACTCTACTTTGCTTTTTTGTAATGTTATGTCTGTCAAGTTGTATTCTTAAAGAAAAGATGATTATGAACGAAGATGGATCTGGAACTTTTTCGTACGGTTTTGATATGTCTCCGATGTATAAAATGGGGATGAAAAAAAGTGACTCGACTAAAGTTAATAAAGTAGTAGACACTACTTTTACCTTCAAAGATATGCTTAACAAGTTAAGAGACAGTATTTCTAAATTACCAGATGCAGATAAAGAAAAAATCGAGATGCTGGAGAAAGAAAAAGAGAAACTTAAAATTTTGGAGAATTTTAAAGTTAGCATGAAAGTAAACGACGAGAAACAGCAATTTGAATATACTATGGCAATTGATTTTCCTAGTGGAACAGATTTTAAAACTATTGCAACACCTGCTGAAAGTTTAGAAGCGCTGGCTGCGACAGATAAAAAGAGATTAGGAGCTTTAAGTGCTGCGCCAAAGCCAGAAGAAAAGTCTAATACTACCATTTTTTATGATGGTAAGGTTTTCATTAAAACGGTTACTCCTTCTAAAGACGATAAAAAAGTTAAAAAGAAAAAAGAAAACAAGAAAGATAAAAGCGACGATCCATTCTCTAAAAAAATGGAAGAAATGATGAAAGAATGTAAATATACCGCTGAGTATCAATTCCCCAAAAAGATTAAAACAGTTTCGCTTAAAAATGCAGTACTAACAAAAGACAGAAAAGGTTTTACTGTAGAAGTTCCTCTGGATAATATGCAGGAGAGTAGTGTGGATTTTGGTTTTAAAGTAGAATTTGAGCAATAATTGAGGTTTTCGATAAAATGTGTTTTTAAAAATAGTCTTTGTATCTTTGATAAAAAATAGAACATTAATGAAACTATATAAACTACTTAGTTTTTCTTTTTTAATAGCGACTTTAACTAGCTGTACTTTCACTGAGAATATTTACATAAACGATAACGGAACTGGGAAATTCTCTGTAGATATGGATGGTTCTGCTTTAATGGAAATGGCTGGCGATCAGATTGCGGGTCAAATGGGAGATAACAAAAAAGATATTGATACGACTTTTACTTTCAAAAAAGTGTTTGAAGAGAAAAAAGACAGTATTGCCAAGTTGTCGCCAGAAACCCAAAAACAACTTAAAAAACTGGAGAGTTATATTGTATCAACAAAAATAAGTTCGGAGAAAAAACAGTTTTTAATGAACATGTCGACTGATTTTAAAAATGTAAACGAACTTCAAGATATTTTGCAAACATTAGGGACACTGCAAAAATTAGAAGGAGGCGCAAATCCTATGGGAAGCGGTTTCGGAGATAATGGCAGTAAATTAAGTTATACGTATGACGGAAAGAAATTTACAAGAAAAACAGTGGTCGATGAGCAGAAAAAAGCAGCAAAGGCAAAAGATTCGGCTGGAGATATGTCTAAAATGATGTTTGCTTCGTCTAGCTATATTGTAAAATATCATTTTCCAAAAAAAATAAAGAAAGTCTCTAACCCAACAGCTTTGTTTAGCGACGATCGAAAATCGATTACAATTCAATACTCTTTTACGGATTATATGGAGAATCCCGACAAACTGAACTTTGATGTTGAGTTTGAAAAATAATTAAAATGAACAAAAAAATCCAACTTCAGGATCTGGGCAATAAAGATTATAAATCGACTTGGGAATATCAAGAAGAAATCTTTAAAGATATAGTAGATTTAAAAATAAAGAACAGAAGAGAAGAACTAGATCTGCCAACGCCAAATTATTTGCTTTTTGTTGAGCATCCTCATGTTTATACTTTAGGAAAAAGCGGTGATCTTGAAAATTTATTATTAAACGAAAAACAGCTCGAAGCCAAAGGAGCGACTTTTTATAAAATCAACCGAGGTGGAGATATTACCTATCATGGACCCGGACAAATTGTAGGTTATCCGATTTTAGATTTAGAAAACTTCTTTACTGATATCCATAAATACCTGCGTTTGTTAGAAGAATCCATAATTCTGACTTTGGCAGAATACGGATTAGAATCGGGCAGGAGTGAAGGAGAAACTGGAGTCTGGCTTGGTGCAGGAACTCCGTTTGCACGTAAAATCTGTGCAATGGGCGTTCGCGCCTCACGCTGGGTTACCATGCACGGATTTGCTTTAAACGCAAATGTCGATTTAGGATATTTTGACAATATTATTCCGTGTGGAATTCGTGGAAAAGGCGTTACTTCTTTAAACGTAGAACTTGGAGTAGAAAAAGTAGATGAAGAAGAAGTAAAAGCTAAAATCATCAAACATTTAACTGAGCTGTTCGAAGCCGAATTTGTTTAAAAAATAATTACTAATAAAAAGTAACCCGTTTCAAGCGTCGATTTTGAAACGGGTTTTTTGTTTTTAGTGAATTAGCAATGGGGCTCTTGAATAGTAAATTAGGCTTGTTTTTTTAATAGAAAGCAGTTTTTTTCTTAAATTTATATTGAAAAAACGGAAAAACCATTTCGCAAAAGTTAAGATTTTGCAGGGATGGCAAATCCTATACTTCTTGTAGTTCTCTTAGCTATTTATGCTAAATTTGGTTTTGTACTATTAAATTTAAATTTTATTCTAACTGATTGCTTATGAGAAAAATCTACTTATTCTGTTTTCTTTTTGTGCTTAATGGTCTTTTTGCCCAAAAGAAAGATAAATTATATCCAGTTGCCGTTTATGAAAAAGTGTGGCAGGAAAAAAACAGCGATACCAGATTAAAGATGATTAAATCAATCTGGTTAGAAGATAGTACTTTTGAAGATCCTTCGGCTTCTATAAAAGGAACTGCTGCGTTTAATAATGTTATCAACGAATTTTACAAGAAAAACCCAGATGCAGTTTTAACTTCGGGAACCAAAATTGTAAAAGATAATTATGTCACCTGGGAATGGAAAATTTTCGATTCTAAAAATAACCTTATACTGGCTGTCCGCGACTTTGCGCGTTTGAATGGAAAAGGTCAAGTAAGTAAAATTATTGGTTTTTGGGATAAAGGAGCAGCTCCGTCTGAAGCGGATGTTTTGAAAAATCTGGAAGCTGATAATTTGAAAGTAATAGCAAAATATTACGAAAGTCTTTTTAAAACAAGAGACTTTGATACTCTGGGAAGTCTAATTGCAGACGGAGCTGTTTACAATCAAGCTGCAGGTTTGCCTTATGGAGGAACTTATATTGGTTTTAGCGAATGGACTAAAATGTTTACAAAATCGACTGAGTTTTTTGATTTGCAAATAGAAAAAGAACCCGTTTATTTTAGTGATGCTTCTAAAAATGAAGTAATCATTTATTTTACGATAAACTGTAGATCTAAGAAATCAGGCAAAACAATGTCGGTTCCGATTTCAGAACATTTTGATTTGAAGGATGGTAAAATTGCTGCCATAAGGTCTTTTTATTATGATACCAAAACATTTGCAGAATTCTTAAAAAGTAAAAAATAAAAAAAACGACCTATTGAATAGGTCGTTTTTTTTATGGAAATAAATCGAGTTCTAATTGCTCGGGTAAAAGCCTAAAACTCATTCTGTGATATTTTGTGGTTCCAAATTCTTTGATGGCTTCACGATGTTCTTTGGTTGGATATCCTTTGTTCTGTTTCCAGTTGTACATTGGAAATTCTTCATGAATTTGATCCATATATTCGTCACGATACGTTTTTGCTAAAACAGACGCAGCAGCAATACTTAAGTATTTCCCATCACCTTTTATAATACTTTGATTCGGAATCGATTTTAAAAGTGCAATTTCATCTTGCGAAAACTGTTTCCCAAAATTATTTTTAAGTCCAAGTTTAGCATTCAAAGAGCGGTTTCCGTCCACAATAATATATTCGGGAACGTGTTTTAATTTTAAAATACATTCCTGCATTCCCTTCATTGAAGCATTTAGAATGTTTATTTCGTCAATTTCGTCGGGAAACAAATGCGTAACGGCAAAACATAGGGCTTCTTTTTCTATAATAGGCCTTAAAAGCGCTCTTGTTTTTTCAGAAAGCTGCTTACTGTCATTTAGAATTTTATTTTCAAAATTTTCGGGTAAAATTATGGCAGCGGCCGTGACTGGACCAGCTAGACATCCTCTTCCAGCTTCATCAGTTCCAGTTTCTAAAACAAATCCTGAGAAATTTTTTTCGAGCATTTTTTTTAGGTTTTAAAAAGGCAAATATTGTACTTTTTTTTCTAAAAAGCATTAAATAGATTCAAATGAATACTGTCAATAATTGCTCTTTTAGAGCAATCCTATTTAGGAGTATTACTGTTGGAAATTATGCTATTTTTCAAATTGACTATAAGTATGCGGTATTGGTTAAAAACCCGCGAAAACACTTGGTTTTTATGATTTTTTTTATGAAATAAATAATTGGTAATTTTCTAAAAATGTATTCTAAAAAGATGAAATCAAGGATTTTTGCAACTTGGAAGAATTGATTTACAATTTATTACGATTTGATGACGAAAACCAAATTAAAAATTTGTCAAATACAACATTTTCAGTCAAGAATGTTGTATTTAATCGGCTTTATTGTAAGAATACACTTTGTTTTATTTTATTTTTTTGTCTATTTTTTTAAGAAAAGCGCTATCTTAAATGTTAAATATATGTTAATTTTTTGATTAAAAAAATTGCAGTATTTTACGCTTAAAATTGCGTATTGAGTTGTTTTTGTGTTAATTAACTATTCATTAACAAATATATGTTAAAGAAATATTAAAAAAATGTTAGAACGAGACTGTAACATGCATTGTTCTTTTAAGAAAATATTAAGATGTTTGCGACATACTAATTCAAAATTTTTAAAAATGAAACTAAAGTTAAATGGATTCTTAGTGCTTTTGGTGGCGCTGATTACGCAACTAACCTTTGCGCAAGAAAGAACTGTTTCGGGTATAGTTTCCGATAATTCAGGAATGCCTCTTCCAGGTGTGAGTGTATTAGTTAAGGGAACTAAAAGCGGAACGCAAACAGATTTTGATGGAAAATTCTCTATCAAAGCAACTCCAAGTGAAGTCTTGGTTTTTACTTACATTGGAATGAAAACGCAAGAAGTTGCAGCTAGTTCTACAACACTAAGTGTAAAATTAACTAGTAATACTACAGAATTAGAAAGTGTTGTTGTTACTGCATTGGGTATTAAGAGAGAGAAAAAAGCTCTTGGATATTCTACTCAGGAATTAAAAGGAGAAGATTTAGTTGGTGGTACTACTGGCGCGAACTTCCTTAACGATCTTTCTGGTAAATCTGCAGGGGTATATATCAGAAAAAATACAAACTTTGGAGGATCTACAAACGTAGTTTCAAGAGGTGTTAAAAACCTTACTGGAAATAACCAAATGCTTATTGTTATTGATGGTATGCCAATTAATAACTCGAATGTGAATTCAAGCAATGGAGCACAAACAGCTGGAGCGCGTAATACTTATGATTACGGTAATGCTGGTATGGATATTAATCCAGATGATATCGAAACATTAAATATTCTTAAAGGTGCTGCGGCATCTGCTTTATACGGATTTCAAGCTGGTAATGGTGTAATCATGATTACTACGAAAAAAGGAAAAGCTCAAAAAGGTATGGGAGTTACTATTTCAAGTGAGTTTGGTGTTGGTTCAGTTGATAAAAATACTTTCCCTGTTTACCAAAACAAATATGGACAAGGTTACGGACCAACTTATAAGACTGATGGAACTCCTAATGGAATTCCAGTTGGACCAACAGGAGCGTTTTTTGTTATGGATAAAAATGGCAACCAAGTGGTAAGTACTACAGATGATGCTTCTTACGGTGTTGCGTTTGATCCAAATCTTTCTGTTTATACTTGGGAATCTTATACTCCATATTCTTCAAAATTTGGACAAAAATCTCCATGGGTAGCGGCTAAAAATGGTCCAATAACGTTTTTTCAAACAGCTCAAACATTCAATAACTCAATCTCTTTTGAAGGTGGTTCAGATAAAAGTAATTTCGTTATCAATTATAACAACTATAAAGAGAATGGTATTTTGCCAAATAGTGAATTGAGAAAAAATAACGCAAGTATTAAATTCAACCACAAATTAACAGATAAATTATCTGCAAGTGTTTTTGCTAATTATTTAGCACAAACTACGCAAGGTAGAAATACTACTGGTTACGGTGGTGATAACGTTGCGAGTTTATTCCGTCAATGGTGGGGAACTAACGTGGATATTAAATCTCAGGAAGAAGCTTTCCAAAATTCAGGCGGACAAAATATTTCTTGGAACATGGCAGATCCTTCTAATGGAAATACAAATCCTAAATATTGGGATAACCCATATTTCACAAGATATAAAAACTACCAATCAGACGAAAGAAATCGTTTCATCGGTTACGGTCAGTTAGATTATAAATTTACAGATTGGTTAAACGCTACAGGAAAAATTAGTACAGATTCTTATTCAGAATTACGTGAAGAAAGAAAAGCGGTAGGATCTTTGGCTGGAACATTCGGAATTAACCGTTTAGCTGTTGGTTCAGGATACCAAAAATATACTGGTATGTTTTCTGAGCAAAACTATCAGTTTACATTAAACTTCAATAAAAAACTTAATGATGATTTCTCATTAACAGGTTTAGTTGGTTATAATGCTTTAAGAACTAGACGTACATCTACATTATCTTCTACAGATGGAGGACTTATTATTCCTGGAATCTATGCATTATCAAATTCAGTAAATGCTTCTCCATTCCCGATTGAGGTTGAAGACAATACAGCTGTAAATAGTGTTTATGCATCTGCTTCAGTAGGATTTAGAGATTTCCTTTATTTGGAAGGAACTGTACGTAATGACGCATTCTCTCAGTTGCCGAAAGACAACAATGATGTTAATACATTCTCTGTTTCTGGAAGTTATGTATTCACAAAACATATTAATGCTCCATGGTTAACTTTTGGTAAATTAAGAGCAAGTTATGCTGAAAACCCACAAGGAAGTATCGATTCTTATGCATTGCAAGATGTATTTACTAAATTTAATCCATTTGGATCAAACCAACTTTATTCAAGACCAAACATTGCTAATAATCCAGAATTACGTCCTGTTAAAACTAAATCTCAAGAACTTGGTTTAGAGATGCAATTCCTTGATAGAAGAGTAGGTTTTGATGTGAGTGTTTACAAAAGTTTAAGTGAAGACCAAATCTTCCCAGTAGATTATTCTACTGCAACTGGTAACTCTTCTAGATACGTAAACGCGGGATCTGTAGAAAATAAAGGTGTTGAGGTAATCTTCAACGTAACTCCTGTTAAAACAAATGATTTCCAATGGGATATTAACGTAAACTGGTCTAAAAATGAGAATACAGTTGTAGATTTAACACCAGGTGTTGATGTTTTAACAATTGGTACATTCCAAGGAGGAGTTAGTATCGTTGGTACAAAAGGACATGCTTATGGAGATATTCTTGGAAAAGATTTTATTTACAGTGCAGATGGACAAAAAGTAACTAAAAATGGAGTGTATTTACAAACAGCAACTACTAATAATGTAATTGGTAATGTTACTCCAGATTGGATTGGTGGTGTTCGTAACAAATTCACTTACAAACAAATCTCTTTAGGTTTCTTAATCGATGTTCAAAAAGGAGGAGATATTTTCTCTCTTGATCAATATTATGGACAAAGCTCTGGATTGTATGCTTCTACAGCAGGAAACAACGAACTTGGAAATCCTGTAAGAAATACACTTGCTAATGGTGGAGGTGTTATTTTACCTGGAGTAAACGAAGATGGAACTCCTAATACTACAAGAACACCAAGTCCTGAGGTGGCTGGAAGTATCTATGGTTACAATAATAACCCACAAAAAGCATTTGTTTATGATGCAAGTTATGTGAAATTAAGAGAGGTAAGCATTACTTATAGTTTCCCTAAACAATTTATAGCTAAAGCAGGTTTGAATGATTTACGTCTTTCTTTAGTAGGTTCTAACTTATGGATCATCAGTAAAAATCTTCCAGATGCAGATCCAGAAAGTGGTATAAGTTCAGGTAACTTATCATCAGGTTATTCAGGAGGTTCACTTCCGACAACAAGAAATATTGGTTGTAACCTAACATTAAAATTTTAAATCATGAAAAAAGTACTTTTATTAATGTCTGTGGTGGGTATGATGGTTTCGTGCAGCCAGGACATTACAGATATGAATGTTGATCCGAAAAGACCAACAACAACCAAAGCGGAATTTTTGTTTACCAATGCTGAGAAGAAATTAGTCGATCAAATGGTTAGTACTAGTGTGAATAATAACGTTTTTAGATTATTTGCACAGCAATGGACAGAGACAACTTATCCAGATGAGAGCCAATATAACATTACAAACAGAAAAATTCCAGATACGCACTTTTTGGTTTTGTACAGAGATGTTTTAGCCGATTTTCATGATTCAAGAGTTATGATTGCAGCAACAACTACTGCAACTCCTGCTGATGAAGCGATTAAGCAAAATAAATTAGCGCTTATCGATATCTTAGAAGCTTATGCTTATAGCGTATTGGTAGATACTTTTGGAAACGTTCCTTACTCACAAGCAATTGATATTCAAAAATATCCTTTACCAGCTTATGATGATGCAAAAACGATTTACCAAGATCTTATTAAAAGATTAAGTGCATCTGCTGCAGTTTTAAAAGCAAATAGTACAGTAGCTAACTTTGGCGCAGCAGATATCATCTATTCTGGTAATGCAGCTAGTAATGCAAAATGGGCAAAATTTGCTAATTCATTAATCATTAGAATGGCAGTAAATATGTCTGATGTTGATCCAGCTTATGCAACTACTCAAGTTCAGGCAGCTCTTGCTTCTGGTGCTTTGGCTAGTAATGCTGATAATACAAAATTGACTTATTTAACTACATCAGGAAATCAAAATCCATTATATGCTGATTTAGTAACTAGTCAGAGATTTGATTTTATTCCTGCTGAGCCTTTTGTTTCTGCTATGGACGCTGTTGTTCCTGGTGGTGACCCAAGGATGCCTAAATATTTTACTAACTTAACTGCTCCAGCTCCAGTTATTCCTGCAGGAAGAACATTTACTGGTGGAACTTATGGTTCGGCAAATGTTTATACAGCTTATTCACAAATAACGTCTACATTAAACAATCCAGTTTTTCCAGGAACTATTTTTGATTTCGCTGAGTTGAATTTCTTATTAGCAGAAGCTGCTGAGAAAAACTTAATTCCAGGTGGTTCTGCTCAGGCAAAAGTATATTACGAAGCGGGTATTAAAGCTTCTATGGCAGATTGGGGAGTAACTAGCACTACAGCTATCGATGCTTACATTGCAAGTCCAAAAGTAGATTATAATAATCCGTTAAGTGGAGCTACGTATAAAGAAAAAATCGGTAATCAAGCATGGTTTGCTCTTTATAACAGAGGATATGAAGCATGGACATCTTACAGAAGATTGGATTTTCCTGTGTTAAAAGCGCCTCAAGCAGCTATTAACAAACTTATTTTTACTGTTCCTGTTAGATATACTTATCCAGGTGTAGAAGCAAGTATCAATAAAACAAATTATGTTAAAGCATCTGCTGATATTGGAGGAGATTTGTTAAATACTAAATTGTTCTGGGATAAATTCTAATATTTAGAATATAATCCATATCAATTTAATTGATATTCAAAGTAAATTATACCCAGTTTGGGAATAAGAATAATAAATATTTTGATTTTTTTTGAGAGCCCCGTATACTTTTGTATACGGGGTTTTCGTTTCAAAAGACCAAAGCGATTCAAGCTTCATATTATATATTATGTTTTTTCGTTTATACCTTTTTATATTACCTTTGCTTAGCAAATTTTGTCAAAATAAATTTATACAAAGCCATCAAATGAGAATATTCATTTTTTTATATCTATTAGTTGTTCCAACTTTATTGTTTTCGCAAGAAAAAAAAACTGCTTCTAAAAATAATTTAGATATGAATACAGAATATTCAAGTGTCACCGATACCGTAAAAAAGAAAAAACAAAAGATTGCAACAATAGATCAGTATAAAATTGTCACTTTAGAACATGATACTATTTATGCAGATACGTCTCTAACACTTAAAAGTGCTTATAGGCAAAATCATCTGAGAAAAGATCTTTTTGGTCTTATGGAGTTTTCTAATATCGGACAGCCTGTAAATACGCTTCAATACAGTTTGACAAGTTTTTCTCCGTATCCTGAAATTGGTTTTAGCGGAAAGCATTCTAATTATATGCAAGCAGATCAAATAAGATATTATTCTGTAGCAACGCCTTTTACAGAATTGTTTTTTAATACTACGATAAAAAAAGGACAGAATGTAGATTCTTTTATCACATTAAATGTCTCTAAAAATCTTAATTTCTCGATTGCTTATAAAGGTTTAAGATCTGAAGGAGATTATAATAATCAATTGGTTAGTGCTGGTAATTTAAGAATTACAACCAGTTATGCCACAACTAGCAAACGATATGCGATAAATGCACATTTTACAAATCAGGATATTTTGAATGAGGAAAATGGTGGTATAACAAACGATGCAGATTTTGAAAGTGATAGTCAAGATTATAAAAATAGACAAAGATTGCAGGTTTATTTAACCGATGCAGAATCATTTTTAAAAGGAAGAAGATTGTTTTTTGATCATGCTTTTAGAGTGAATCCAACTGACGGAAGTAATAATTTATACCTTACACATCAATTTAATTATGAGTATAAAGATTATGAATACAAGCAGCCAACTGTAATTTCTACAGTAACTGCAAATGATGGAACAACTAGTCGAGTGCAGAGATTTGGTGAGTCGTACGCGGCAAGCAATATTAACGATCAGACTAAATATGAAAGACTTTATAATAAAGTTGGAGCAGCTTACGAAAATTCGCTGTTAGGTAAATTTATATTTTTTGTTGACGATTATAGATCTAATTATAGATATAACCGAATTATTGTTGATGCAGCTGGAAACGCCGTTCCGGACAATTTGTATTTACAGTTTAACAATTTTGGTGCTCAGTACGAATATCAGAAAAACAAATGGAATGGTCGATTTTTATATTCAAGATCAATTACTAATGAATCGCTTTCTGATTTAGATGCTAAATTACGTTATGATATGAGCGATGAAATTAAGTTTGATTTTAGATATCGCAACATCAATAAACTGCCTAATAACAATTATAATTTATACCAAAGTAGTTGGATTTCGTACAATTGGTCAAATGATTTTAAAAACGAAAAAATTAATTCGTTAAGTGCAGAAATTACGACTCCGTGGCTAACAGGACAAGTTCAGTATACGGTATTAAAAGATCATTTGTATTTTACAGATGTAGCGACAGATGCGCAAAAAGCGGCTAATATACAGATCGTTAATCCAATGCAGTACGGAAATGCGATTAATTATTTAGAGATAAAGGCTAGTAGAGAATTCAAATTTGGACCTTTTGCATTAGATAATACCCTTTTGTATCAAAAAGTAGATCAGTCAGATTTAGTTTTAAATGTGCCAGATTTTGTAACTAGAAATACATTCTATTATTCGAATCATTTCTTTAAAAAAGCATTATTCATGCAAACAGGTCTTGTCTTTAATTATCTTACGAAATATTATGGAGATGATTATAATCCTGTTATAGCAGAATTTTTTGTGCAGCAAGACAAGAAAATCGGTGGTTTTGCAACATTCGATTTCTTTGTGAATGCCAGAATACGCCAGACACGTTTTTATTTAAAAGCGGAACATTTTAATGCTTTGTTTTCGCAAAGTAATTATTATTCAGCGCCTCATAATCCGTATCGTGATTTTGTACTGCGCTTTGGTCTGGTTTGGAATTTCTTCCAATAAAAACTGGCTTTTTTTATTTCGAACCACTAAATAAACTTAAATAAAAATGGACTTTTCAAATAATATTTTAGAAACAATTGGTAATACACCATTGGTAAAACTCAACAAAATTGTTGCTGAAATTGATGCGTTAGTATTGGCAAAAGTCGAAACCTTTAATCCGGGTAATTCTGTAAAAGACAGAATGGCTGTAAAAATGATTGAAGATGCAGAGGCAGATGGCCGACTTAAACCTGGAGGAACTATTATTGAAGGAACTTCTGGAAATACAGGAATGGGACTTGCACTTGTGGCAATTGTAAAAGGCTACAAATTAATTTGTGTAATCTCAGACAAACAGTCTAAAGAAAAAATGGATATTCTTCGTGCTGTTGGTGCAAAAGTTGTTGTTTGTCCTACAGATGTTGAGCCTACAGATCCACGTTCCTATTATTCGGTTTCAAAGCGTTTAGCAGAAGAAACGCCAAATTCTTGGTATGTCAATCAGTATGATAACATGTCAAATTCGTTGGCGCATTATGAGCAAACTGGACCTGAAATCTGGAAACAGACGGATGGAAAAATTACACATTTTGTTGTGGGAGTTGGAACAGGAGGAACTATTTCTGGAGTTGGAAAATATTTGAAAGAACAAAATCCAAATATTAAAATCTGGGGAATTGATACCTATGGTTCTGTGTTCAAGAAATACCACGAAACTGGAATTTTCGACGAGAACGAAATCTACTCGTATATAACAGAAGGTATTGGAGAAGATATTTTGCCTAAGAATGTTGACTTTTCTCTAATTGATGGTTTTACAAAAGTAACCGATAAAGATGCTGCAGTTTATACTAGAAAGATTGCGCTTGAAGAAGGTATTTTTGTTGGAAATTCTGCAGGAGCTTGTATAAAAGGTCTGTTGCAGTTAAAAGAACATTTTAAACCAGAAGATGTTGTTGTGGTATTATTTCACGATTCTGGAAGCCGTTATGTTGGAAAAATGTTTAATGATGACTGGATGCGCGAGCGCGGATTCTTGGAAGAAAACATTACAAAAGCAGAAGACGTTATTAAAGATCATATTGATAAAGAATTAATCGTTGTTCGTACTGAAGAATTAGTTTCGCATGCAATCGAGCGTATGCGTAAATATAAGATTTCACAAATTCCGGTTGTTGATATCAATGGATTTGTAGGTTCTGTTGACGAAACAGACTTATTTAGAAGCTATGTTGCGGATAAAAATGTTGCTGAAAAACCAATTAAAGAAGTAATGGGGAAACCTTTCCCAATTGTGAAACTAGGGACACCGATTGAAGAGGTTTCAAAGCTTTTTAGCAAAGAAAATGATGCTGTTTTGGTTGACTTAGGAAACGGACACCATCACATTATTACTAAATATGATATTATTGGCGCAATAAAGTAAGCCTCTTATAAATATAAATAATCCATAAATCTTGTTGTAAATCAATTAGATTTATGGATTTGTCTTTTAAAATTAGAAAATGAATTTTACAGCTATAGATTTTGAAACCGCGACAGGATATCATCCGTGCTCGGTAGGTATTGTGACCGTCGAAAATGGAATTATTGTGGACGAATATGTGACTTTAATTAAACCGCCAAATAACGAGTATAATCCTTTTACAATTCGTGTTCATGGAATTTACCCTAAAGATACTATGAATGCAAAATCATTCTTTCAGATCTATCCAGAGATTGAAAAGAGGCTAAAAAATAAAGTTGTAGTAGCACATAACGAAAGTTTTGATCGAAATGTCTTAATGAAAACCATGCTCCTGCATGGCTTAAATTATGACGATTTAAATATTGCCACAAAGTGGGAATGCACGGTTAAAATCTACAAAGCTAAAGGCATAAAACCAACAAAATTAAGTGATTGCTGTCGAGAAATGAGTATCCAGTTGAATCACCATGAAGCTTTGTCTGATGCAAGAGCTTGTGCTAAATTGTACATGCTTCGTTAAAATTTTTTAATTTTGTAAGAATAATATTAAAAATTTATTACTTTTAGATTTTGTAATTCTACTATAAAATCTGAAAATGAAAGAAGACTTTCTTCATTATATCTGGAAATTCAAGAAGTTTGATTCTCTGAATTTAAAAACGGTTCAAGGCGAATCGATAACAATTCTTAAAACGGGTGATTATTTAGAACTTGCTGGGCCAGACTTTTTTAATGCTCATATAGAAATAGGAAACCAAAAATGGGCAGGCAATGTAGAGATTCATTTGAAATCTTCAGATTGGTATTTGCATAATCACGAGAAAGATCCTGCTTATAAAAATGTTATTCTTCATGTGGTTTGGGAAAACGACACGGCTATTTTTAGAGAAAACAATACCGAAATTCCTGTTTTTGTTCTTAAAGATTATGTTTCAAAAGAAATAATCGAAAATTATAATTCATTGGTTTCTCCAAAAACTTGGATTTTCTGCGAAAGGCAATTAAAAAAGATAGACAGATTTATTTTTAAAAACTGGCAGGAAAGATTGTTTTTTGAGCGTTTAGAGCGTAAATCTAAATTTATTGCTCAGTTATTGGAAGAAACCAATCAAGATTGGGAGGCGGTCTTATTTTGTCTTCTAGCGAAGAATTTTGGACTAAATACGAACGGAAATTCCTTTCTGCAAATCTCGATGGCAATCCCGTTTTCAGTAATCAGAAAAGAAAGTTTTGAAATCGAAAATTTAGAAGCGCTCCTTTTTGGCACTGCTGGTTTGTTGGAGGTCGAGAAAGAAGATGTTTATTATAAAGATTTAAGGTTTCGCTATTTTTATTTATTGCATAAGTATCAAATAGAAAAGACGTACACAGAACCTCTCCAGTTTTTTAAACTTCGTCCCGATAATTTTCCAACAATCAGGCTTTCTCAATTGGCGGCATTATACCATAAACATCAAAATTTGTTTTCTAAGATTATCGATTTAAAATCAGTAGATGCCGTATATCGTTTGCTAAGCGTGTCTGCAAGCCCGTATTGGCAAAATCATTACCAATTTGATAAAGATAGCCCGAAGAAGTCTAAAACGCTCTCTAAGTCGTTTATAGATCTCTTGATTATAAATACTATTATTCCGCTTCAATTTACTTATTCCAATATTATAGGTGAATCAATTTCCGAAGATTTAATTGATTTTATGAATGAAGTTACTTCAGAGAAAAACGTCATTATAGACAAGTTTAATTCTTTTGGCATCCAATCAAAAACTGCATTTGAAAGTCAGACGCTATTAGAACTTAAAAATGAATATTGCGAGCGAAAGGCTTGTCTAAAATGTGCTATCGGATTAGAACTGCTTAAAAATAATTAGATAATTTGTACTTTTGTAATCCTGAGCAATCAGGAATCTAAAAATCTAAAGTATTAAATCTAAAATATAGAAATGTCAGCAATTTTAAAACTTAAATTCTTTTTTGAAAAATATGGTTTCCATGTTTCTTCAAGACTAGCAGATAAACTCGGAATGCGCGTAACAAGCGTGCGATTGTTTTTTATCTACATTTCTTTTGTTACAGCGGGTTTGGGGTTTGGAGTCTACTTGACTCTCGCCTTCTGGATTCGACTAAAAGATTTAATTCGATCAAAAAGAACATCGGTATTTGATTTATAAAAAAAGCTCCAAATCTAAATTTGGAGCTTTTTTTATGAAGTTGTATTTATTATTCTTCGGTAGGATTGTTAAGTTTAGATCTTTTCTTGCTATATCCAAAGTATACAATTATACCAATAATAAGCCATCCAAAAGATAATAACTGTGCATCTTTGCTTAAATTAAAAATTAAATAAGAATTGATTGCAATTCCTAATACCGCAATAACTGGTAAAGCAGGAACTTTAAATGTTCTGGTTAATCCTGGTTGTTTTACTCTTAAAATCCAAACAGCAATACAAACCATTGTAAAGGCAAACAAAGTACCAAAACTGGTCATGTCAGCCAATTTGTTGATTGGTGTAAAGGCAGCAACTGTTGCGATAATAATTCCAAGAATCATTAAGTTTGTTTTTGGAGTTCCAGAAATAGGGTTTACTTTAGAGAATACAGATGGAATTAAACCGTCTTTAGACATTCCAAGGAAAATTCTAGATTGTCCCATGATCATTACCATTAATACTGAAACCAAACCAATAGTTGCGGCAACAGTAATAATAGAACCAGCCCAGCCTTGTCCTGCAATATCAAATGCATAAGCAACAGGAGCTTTGATAGCTTCAGGATATTTTCCTAGTGGATTAAAGTCTTGGTAATTCATCATTCCTGTTAGTACTAGAGAAACAAGGATATATAAAGTAGTACAAATTAACAAAGAAGCAATAATTGCAAAAGGAACATCTTTTTTAGGATTAATAGCTTCTCCAGCTTGTGTAGAAACAGCATCGAAACCAACATAAGCAAAGAAAATAGCTGCAGCTCCAGAGATGATACCTCCAATTCCGTAAGCATTGTGCGTAGTTTCTTTTTCAATAATCTGAGTTGCTTCAGGAATAAACGGGCTCCAGTTTGCTGTATTAATAAAGAAAAGACCAGCAATAATTACAAAGATTACAGCAGATACTTTAAGAATAACAATTGCGTTATTTGCTTTAGCAGCGCTTTTTGTTCCTTTAATAAGCAATGAAATAACTAAAAGAACGATCAAGAAAGCTGGAAGATTCATAGAAAAACCTTCTCCCGTGTAACTTGCAGGATCTGTAGTTAGCCAATCAGGAAGGTGAATGTGAAATATTTTGAGCAATTTGTTAAAGTATCCGGACCAGGAAACCGCTACAGTCATCGATCCCATTGCATACTCGAGAATTAGTCCCCATCCAATTATCCAGGCAAAAACTTCTCCAATTGTACCGTAAGCATATGCATAAGCAGATCCTTCAACAGGCAAAATAGAAGCAAATTCAGAATAGCAAAGAGCTGCAAATACACACGCAATACCTGCGATGATAAACGAAATAGCTAATGCTGGACCTGCATGATAATAAGCCCCAGTACCTGTAAGTACAAAAATTCCACCACCGATAATGGCACCAACACCAATGGCAGTAAGGCTCCATTTTCCTAGGACTCTCTTTAAATCACTCTTTTTCATATCGGCCTCAAAGGCTGATATAGGTTTAACTCTCCAAATTGACATATTATTTTATTGGTTTATTTGTTATTAAGTGCCAAATGTATTGTTTTTTGTAAAAAATAAAAACAATTATCATGTTTTAAGTTATAAAATCTTTGTTTTTTTTACAGTACTCGTAAGAAAGATTCTCTAAGTATTGACATTCATTAAATTAATTGGACTTTTATAAGAGATTCGATAATTTTTTAAAAGTTACTTTTCTTACTAATTTTCTTAATAAATTTGAAAGATTTTTCTTAAGTTATCCTTCAAAAGTAATTTTAATCATGAATTTTAAGTCTTTAAACCAATATTTTCATTTTACTAAACAGCAACGGATTGGTATTTTTATGCTTTTTCTTATTATGACCGGACTGCAGTTATTTTATTTTTTATCTGATTTTAGTATTTCAGAAGCAAAAAACTCTGAAAAAGAAGAGTGGCTTGCACTTCAGTCAGAAATTGATCAACAGAAATTAACTGATAAAAGCGTAAAACCAATTACTTATCTTTTCAATCCTAATTTTATTTCAGATTATAAAGGATATAAGCTTGGAATGTCTGTAGAGGAAATAGATCGTTTAATGGCATTTCGTAAAGAAAATAAATATGTAAACTCTGCAGAAGAGTTTCAGGCGGTTACTGGAGTCTCGGATTCTCTATTAAAGGAAATTTCTCCTTTGTTTAAATTTCCAGATTGGAAACAGAATAAAAAGAATTATAGTGTCGAGAAAAAAGAATTTATTGTAAAAAGTTTTCCTAAAAAAGAAAAGTTAGAAATAATAAATATTAATGAGGCAACGCAAGAAGATTTGATGAAAATCTACGGAATAGGAGAAGGGTTGTCTTCTAGAATCTTAAAGCAGAAAGAAATCATTGGGTCATTTGTATCGATGGAGCAGATGAAAGAGATTTGGGGGCTATCGCCTGAAGTTATAAATGAACTAAATGCTCATTTTAAAGTTGTAATTCCTGCAAACTTGAAGAAAATAAATGTAAATGACGCTTCCTTAAAAGAATTGGCTCAATTTTCATATTTCAAATATGGGCTAGCAAAACAAATTGTAACCTATAGAAGTATGAATGGAAATTTTAATAATATTGAGGATTTGGCAAAAATTAAAGATTTTCCTGTTGAAAAAGCAAAAATAATTAGTTTATATTTGGAGTTCTAAAAGAAACTAACTCATGAACTTTGATTACAACGAAACACAACTAATGATTGCACAGTCTATAAAAGACTTTGCAGAAAAAAATATTAGACCTTATATAATGGAATGGGATGAAGCACAAATTTTTCCAATTCCGTTGTTTAGGCAACTTGGCGAGATGGGCTTCATGGGCGTTTTGGTTCCAGAAGAATACGGAGGTTCTGGTTTAGGTTATCACGAATATATTACAGTTATAGAAGAGATTTCGAAAGTAGATCCTTCAATCGGATTATCAGTTGCGGCGCATAATTCATTGTGTACCAATCATATTTTAACTTTTGGAAATGAAGAGCAAAAGAAAAAATGGCTTCCAAAACTAGCTACTGCTGAACATATTGGCGCGTGGGGACTTACAGAACATAATACAGGTTCTGATGCCGGCGGAATGAATACAACAGCTGTTAAAGACGGAGACCATTGGATTGTAAATGGCGCTAAAAACTTTATTACGCATGCAATCTCTGGAGATATTGCGGTTGTGGTAGTGCGAACTGGAGAAAAAGGTGATTCTAAAGGAATGACGGCTTTTGTTTTTGAAAAAGGAATGAAAGGTTTTTCATCAGGTAAAAAAGAAAATAAGTTAGGAATGAGGGCAAGTGAGACCGCAGAGCTGGTTTTTGATAATTGTCGCGTTCCAGATGAAAATAGATTAGGAGAAGTTGGAGAAGGTTTTGTTCAGGCAATGAAAATTCTGGATGGCGGGAGAATCTCTATCGGAGCTCTGTCTTTAGGAATCGCAAAGGGAGCTTACGAAGCTGCATTGAAATATTCGAAAGAAAGACATCAGTTTGGGCAACCAATCAGTAATTTTCAAGGAATCTCTTTTAAATTGGCAGATATGGCAACAGAAATTGAAGCTTCAGAATTACTATTGCATAAAGCGGCTTTCTTGAAACAAAAGCATAAACCAGTAACAACATCAGGAGCTATGGCAAAGATGTATGCTTCAGAAGCGTGTGTTAAAATCGCAAATGATGCAGTTCAAATTCATGGCGGTTACGGTTACACTAAAGACTTTCCAGTAGAAAAATTCTACAGAGACTCTAAATTATGTACTATAGGAGAAGGGACAACTGAGATTCAAAAGGTTGTTATTTCGAGGAATTTGTTGAAAGAATAAAGAATAAAGAATAAAGAATAAAGAATAAAGAATAAAGAATAAAGAATAAAGAATAAAGAATAAAGAATAAAGAATAAAGAATAAAGAATAAAGAATAAAGAATAAAGAATAAAGAATAAAGAATTAAGAATTAAGAATTAAGAATTAAGAATTAAGAATTAAGAATTAAGAATTAAGAATTAAGAATTAAGAATTAAGAATTAAGAATTAAGAATTAAGAATTAAGAATTAAGAATTAAGAATTA
>NZ_JAMOKG010000001.1:0-68355 GCF_023656565.1 Flavobacterium tyrosinilyticum | reverse complement strand
AAGAATTAAGAATTAAGAATTAAGAATTAAGAATTAAGAATTAAGAATTAAGAATTAAGAATTAAGAATTAAGAATTAAGAATTAAGAATTAAGAATTAAGAATTAAGAATTAAGAATTAAGAATTATATCTATTATCTCTTCTCTATACTCTTTTCTCTTTTTTAAAAATAATTCAAAATTTATAATTCATAATTCATAATTAATATATACATTTGCAGCCTTAACGAGAGGAGGTGTCTATATTATGTTAATTATACCAATTAAAGACGGAGAAAATATCGATAGAGCATTAAAGCGCTATAAAAGAAAATTTGATAAAACAGGAACTGTTCGTCAATTAAGAGCACGTACTGCTTTTATTAAGCCTTCTGTTATCAAAAGAGCTCAAATCCAAAAAGCGGCTTACATTCAAGGCTTGAAAGATAGTTTAGAAAGTTAATATAAGCTTTTAGAAAATAATTACCGTTAGTGGTCAAAATGTTTTAATTTTGATGCTAACGGTTTTTTTTATGCCTAATTTTTTTAGATTTTATGAAAACAAACAAAGAAGCTTTCTCGGATTATCTTTTGCTGGAGAAAAAATATTCTTCGCATACAGTTGAGGCTTACTTGAATGATGTGGTTTCTTTTGAGGCTTTTGTAAAAGAATCTTTTGATCAAGAAAGTATTGATTTGGTAAATTATAGTCAGGTCAGAAGTTGGATTGTCTTTTTGGTTGATCATAACATTTCTAATGTTTCGGTTAATAGAAAGATGGCTTCTTTGAAAGCTTTTTATAAGTTTCTTTTAAAGACAAAACAGATAGAGGTTAATCCGATGCTGAAGCATAAGTCTTTAAAGACTCCGAAAGTGGTTCAGGTTCCTTTCTCGGAAAAAGAGCTGAAAGATTTACTTGCTACAATAGAGGCTCCGGTTGATTTTGAAGGGATTCGGGATAAACTTATTGTGGAAATGTTTTACGTGACAGGAATGCGTCGGGCGGAGTTGATTCATTTAATGATTAAAAACGTCGATCGCTCAAATAATACGATTAAGGTTTTGGGGAAAAGAAATAAAGAACGCATTATTCCAATTTTGCCAATTATTGCCGATCAAATTGATTTGTATGTGGGGGAAAGAGATGGTCTGGAAAGTTTGACGGATTATGACTATTTTTTTGTTTCAAAAAAAGGGTTAAAATTGAGCGAATCTTTTGTTTATCGTTTAATAAATTCATACTTTAGTAGGGTCTCAGAAAAGGTGAAAAAAAGTCCGCATGTGCTTCGTCATACTTTTGCAACTCACTTATTGAACAATGGGGCAGATTTGAATTCAGTTAAAGAATTGCTAGGGCATTCTAGTTTGGCGTCTACACAGGTTTATACTCATAACAGTTTGGCGGAACTTAAAAAAGTGTATAAAGATGCGCATCCTAGAAATAAATAGTGGTTCTAAATGTTAACCCTAAAATTTTTATTATGAAGGTAGATGTTCATGCAGTTAATTTTACTGTCGACAGAAAATTAGTCGATTTTATCCAAGAAAGAATGGGTAAGCTAGAGAAATACTACGATCGAGTGGTTTCATCAGATGTTTTTTTAAAAGTTGAAAGAACGAGTGATAAAGAGAATAAAGTGGTGGAAATAAAGATTAATGTTCCTGGTGATGATTTTTTGGTAAAAAAACAGTGTAAAACATTTGAGGAGGCTGTTGAGCTTTCGGCAGAATCGCTAGAACGTTTACTTGTAAAAAGGAAGGAAAAAATTAGAGCACACATTTAATTGAAATTTTTTTCAAAAAATGTTTTGATTAAAAGATAAAATACCTACATTTGCAGTCCGTTAGAAATAGCGGACTTTTTTAATGTATTCGCCGATGTAGCTCAGCTGGCTAGAGCAGCTGATTTGTAATCAGCAGGTCGTGGGTTCGAGTCCCTCTATCGGCTCAATAAATTTCAAATGCGATTTGAAATTGGTTCTTTAAAATGATGGAATTTTAAAATTAGGGGAGATACTCAAGCGGCCAACGAGGGCAGACTGTAAATCTGCTGTGTGAACTTCGCAGGTTCGAATCCTGCTCTCCCCACTAAAAAGAAGTTGAAGTTTTAGATTGTAGGTTTTGGATTGATAAATTCTAAAATTTAAATTCTGAATTCTAAACTCAGAACTCTCTGCCGGTGTAGCTCAGGGGTAGAGTGCTTCCTTGGTAAGGAAGAGGTCTCGGGTTCAAATCCCGACATTGGCTCAAGTAAGTAGGAAATTGAAAATTAATATATAACTAAGATTAAAAATTAAGTAAAATGGCAAAGGAGAATTTTAATCGTTCCAAACCGCACTTAAACATAGGTACAATTGGACACGTAGATCACGGAAAAACTACATTAACTGCTGCAATTACAAAAGTATTGTCAGATGCTGGTTACTGTCAAGCAAAATCGTTTGATCAAATCGATAACGCTCCAGAGGAGAAAGAAAGAGGTATTACTATTAATACATCACACGTAGAGTACGAAACTGCTAACCGTCACTACGCTCACGTTGACTGTCCAGGTCACGCGGATTACGTAAAGAACATGGTTACTGGTGCTGCTCAAATGGACGGAGCTATCTTAGTAGTTGCTGCTACAGATGGTCCAATGCCACAAACTCGTGAGCACATCCTTTTAGGTCGTCAGGTTGGTATTCCAAGAATCGTTGTTTTCATGAACAAAGTGGATATGGTTGATGATGCTGAGTTATTAGAACTTGTTGAAATGGAAATTAGAGATTTATTATCTTTCTACGAATATGATGGAGATAATGGTCCTGTTGTTCAAGGTTCTGCTTTAGGTGGATTGAACAATGATCCTAACTGGGTTCCTAAAATTATCGAATTAATGGAAGCTGTTGATGCTTGGATCGAAGAGCCAGTACGTGACGTAGCTAAACCATTCTTGATGCCAGTTGAGGACGTATTTACAATTACAGGTCGTGGAACTGTTGCTACAGGTCGTATCGAAACTGGAGTTGCTAACACTGGAGATCCTGTTGAAATCATTGGTATGGGAGCTGAAAAATTAACTTCTACTATTACAGGAGTTGAGATGTTCCGTAAAATCCTTGACAGAGGTGAAGCTGGAGATAACGTAGGTTTATTGTTAAGAGGTATTGATAAAGCTGATATCAAAAGAGGTATGGTTATTATTAAGCCAGGTTCAGTAAAACCACACGCTAAATTCAAAGCTGAGGTTTATATCTTGAAAAAAGAAGAAGGTGGACGTCACACTCCATTCCACAATAATTACCGTCCACAGTTCTACGTACGTACAACTGACGTAACAGGAGTTATTTCTTTACCAGCAGGTGTAGAGATGGTAATGCCAGGTGATAACTTAACTATTGAAGTTGCTTTATTAAGCCCAATCGCTATGAACGTAGGTTTACGTTTCGCTATCCGTGAAGGTGGTAGAACAGTTGGAGCTGGTCAGGTTACTGAAATCGTAGAGTAATTCTATAAAATAAATAAGAAAGCCAGTGATTATTTTTTAATCACTGGCTTTAATTACGGGCGTAGTTCAAGGGTAGAATAGCGGTCTCCAAAACCGTTGATGGGGGTTCGAATCCCTCCGCCCGTGCAATAAAAAATATATCAAATGACAAAGGTTACTAATTATTTATCAGAGGCTTTCGAAGAGTTAAAGTCAAATGTTACTTGGCCAGCTTGGGCTGAAGTACAGAAATTGACAATTGTTGTGGCTGTATTTTCGATCTTATTCGCTTTGGCAACTTGGGGAGTAGACGAATTTTTTGCAAAAGCTTTGGCTGGATTTTTTAACTGGTTAAAAGGATAATTTTTTTTGTGATGGCAGATAATAATGTGAAAAAATGGTACGTAGTTAGAGCAGTTAGCGGTCAAGAGAATAAAGTGAAAGCTTATATCGAGACTGAGATTGCGAGATTAGGTATGGAGGATTATGTTTCTCAGGTTTTAGTTCCTACTGAAAAAGTGGTTACTGTAAAAGATGGGAAAAAATCATCTAAGGATAAAGTTTACTTTCCTGGATATGTTATGATTGAAGCTAACTTAGTTGGTGAAATCCCTCATATTATTAAGTCAATTACTAGTGTTATTGGATTTTTAGGAGAAACTAAAGGTGGAGAACCTGTTCCTTTAAGACTTTCTGAAGTAAACCGTATGTTAGGTAAAGTAGATGAGTTAGCTGTAAATACAGATACTCGTTCTATTCCATTTAGTGTTGGTGAAACAGTTAAGGTTATTGATGGACCTTTCAATGGATTTAATGGATCTGTTGAGAAAATCAATGAAGAAAAGCGTAAACTTGAGGTAATGGTTAAGATTTTCGGAAGAAAGACGCCATTAGAGTTGAGTTTTATGCAAGTTGAAAAAGTATAATTTTTTGTTACACTATAATAAACCATTGTAATCGCTTCCATTGATTACAGTGTAAAATTTTTTAAAAATGGCTAAAGAAATTAGTAAGGTAGTTAAACTACAAGTTAAGGGAGGTGCTGCGAACCCGTCGCCACCGGTTGGACCTGCTTTAGGAGCTGCTGGGGTTAATATCATGGAGTTTTGTAAGCAATTTAATGCTAGAACTCAAGATAAACCTGGCAAAATTTGTCCAGTGCAAATCACTGTGTACAAAGACAAATCATTTGATTTTGTTGTTAAGACTCCTCCAGCGGCAGTTCAGTTAATGGAAGCTGCAAAGCTAAAATCTGGTTCTGGTGAGCCTAATCGTAAAAAAGTAGCTAGCGTTACTTGGGAACAAATTAGAACTATTGCTGAAGACAAAATGCCGGACTTAAATGCTTTCACAATTGAGAAAGCTATGAGTATGGTTGCTGGAACAGCTAGATCTATGGGTATAACTGTATCAGGAGATGCTCCTTTTTAATTAAGAAAAAGAAATGGCAAAATTAACAAAAAAGCAAAAAGAGGCTGCTTCAAAAATTGAAAAGAACAAATTATACTCTTTAAAAGATGCTGCGGCATTAATTAAAGTTGTTGCTTCTGCAAAATTTGATGAGTCTGTTGATATCGCAGTTCGTTTGGGTGTTGATCCAAGAAAAGCGAATCAAATGGTTAGAGGTGTAGTTACTTTACCTCACGGAACAGGAAAAGACGTTAAAGTATTAGCATTGGTTACTCCAGATAAAGAAGCTGAAGCAAGAGAGGCTGGAGCAGATCACGTTGGTCTTGACGATTACTTACAAAAAATTAAAGACGGTTGGACAGATGTTGATGTGATCATTACTATGCCTGCTGTTATGGGTAAATTAGGTCCATTAGGTCGTATTTTAGGACCTAGAGGTTTAATGCCAAACCCTAAAACAGGTACAGTAACTATGGATGTTGCTAAAGCTGTTCAAGAAGTTAAAGCTGGTAAAATTGACTTTAAAGTTGATAAAACTGGTATCGTACACGCAGGAATCGGTAAAGTTTCTTTTGGAGCTGAGCAGATTGTTGACAACGCACACGAAATTATTCAAACATTAATAAAACTTAAACCAACTGCTGCTAAAGGTACATACATTAAAGGTATTCACCTTACAAGCACAATGAGTCCTGCTATCGCATTAGACCCAAAAGCAGTATAATTGGTAGTTAAAAATTTTTAGTATGACTAGAGAAGAAAAATCAATCGCGATTGAAAATTTAACTGCGCAGTTAGCTGGTACAAATATCATTTACATTTCTGATATTTCTGGTTTAAACGCAGAGACAACTTCAAACTTGCGTAGAGCTTGTTTTAAAGCAGGTATTAAATTAGAGGTTGTAAAGAACACTTTGCTTGCAAAAGCAATGGAAGCTTCTGATAATGATTATGGTGATTTACCTACAGTTTTATCAGGTAACAGTGCTATCTTTATTTCTGATGTTGCTAACGCACCTGGAAAAATTATCAAAGATTTCCGTAAGAAATCTGATAAACCAGTTTTAAAAGGAGCTTACATCAATTCTGAAGTATATATTGGGGATAACCAATTAGATGCATTAGCTACAATTAAATCTAAAGAAGAGCTTATTGGAGAAATCATTGGATTATTACAATCTCCAGCTCAAAGAATTATTTCTGCTTTACAAAACAAATTCGCTGGAAGCGAAGAAGAAGAAGCAGAGTAATTATCGTAAGGGAGTTTGCTTCCTTACTGCTTAATTAGCGCACAATAATTAAATTATATTTTTTACACAAATCATTTTAAACGATAGAAAAAATGGCAGATTTGAAACAATTCGCAGAACAATTAGTTAACTTAACAGTTAAAGAAGTTAACGAATTAGCAACAATATTAAAAGATGAGTACGGAATCGAGCCTGCTGCTGCTGCTGTAGTAGTTGCTGCTGGAGGTGGAGACGGTGCTGCTGAAGAAGCACAAACTGAATTTACAGTTGTATTAAAAGATGCAGGAGCTTCTAAATTAGCTGTTGTAAAATTAGTTAAAGAATTAACTGGTTTAGGTCTTAAAGAAGCTAAAGATGTAGTTGACGGTGCACCAAGCAACGTTAAAGAAGGTGTTTCTAAAGAAGAGGCTGAAGGTCTTAAAAAATCTTTAGAAGAGGCTGGAGCTACTGTTGAGCTTAAATAATTAAACTCAGTTTAAGAACTAGGTTTAGGTCTTGAGTTAACACTCAAAGGCCTAAACCATTTTTCGTATAATAAAATATTATAAATTTTATTATCCCATAGTTTAAAATACGAAAAAGTTTTTGATCAATACGAAGAAAGAAAATCGAACTTGTTTTTATTGTTTTATTTTTAAAGATGTATTGATTATAATAAGAAAGTATAGATTAAACAGTGTATTTACACAAACAAAAATTACTTTTTTTTAATCAAAATTTTGTCCATTGATGATAACAAATCAGACTGAAAGATTGAATTTTGCCTCTACAAAAAATATCCCTGATTATCCAGATTTCTTAGATGTTCAGGTTAAATCTTTTAAAGATTTCTTTCAATTAGAAACGAAATCTGACGAAAGAGGCAACGAAGGGTTATACAATACCTTCATGGAAAACTTCCCAATTACAGATACAAGAAATAACTTTGTATTGGAATTCCTAGATTATTTTGTTGATCCTCCACGTTATACAATTCAAGAATGTATAGAGAGAGGTCTTACTTATAGTGTGCCTTTAAAAGCTAGGTTAAAACTATATTGTACAGATCCAGAACACGAAGATTTTGAAACTATTGTACAAGATGTTTATCTTGGAACAATTCCTTACATGACTCCTAGTGGTACTTTTGTTATTAATGGTGCCGAGCGTGTTGTAGTATCTCAATTACACCGTTCTCCAGGGGTTTTCTTTGGACAGTCATTCCACGCAAATGGAACTAAACTTTATTCTGCGAGAGTAATTCCTTTTAAAGGATCTTGGATAGAATTCTCTACTGATATTAACAGCGTAATGTACGCATATATCGATAGAAAGAAAAAATTACCTGTAACAACTTTATTCCGTGCTATCGGTTTCGAAAGAGATAAGGATATCCTTGAAATTTTCGACTTAGCAGAAGAAATTAAAGTTTCTAAAACAGGAATTAAGAAATATATTGGAAGAAGACTTGCTGCGCGTGTTTTGAATACATGGCACGAGGATTTCGTAGATGAGGATACTGGCGAGGTAGTTTCTATCGAGCGTAACGAAATCATCCTTGATCGTGATACTATTATCGACAAAGATAATGTTGAAGAGATCATCGATTCTAACGTAAAATCTATTTTGTTGCACAAAGAGGATAATAACCAAGCAGATTATGCTATTATCCACAATACGTTACAAAAAGATCCAACAAACTCTGAAAAAGAAGCTGTAGAGCACATTTACCGTCAGTTGCGTAACGCTGAACCGCCTGATGAGGAAACTGCTCGTGGTATTATAGATAAATTGTTCTTCTCTGATCAACGTTATAACTTAGGTGAAGTTGGTCGTTACAGAATGAACAAAAAATTAGATTTAGATATCCCTATGGATAAGCAAGTGCTTACTAAAGAGGATATCATTACAATCGTTAAATATTTGATCGAATTGATTAACTCTAAAGCAGAGATTGATGATATTGATCACTTATCAAACCGTCGTGTTAGAACAGTTGGTGAACAATTGTCTCAACAATTCGGTGTTGGTTTAGCACGTATGGCTAGAACTATTCGTGAGAGAATGAACGTTAGAGATAACGAGGTGTTTACACCAATTGATTTGATCAATGCTAAAACATTATCATCAGTTATCAACTCTTTCTTTGGTACTAACCAGTTATCTCAATTTATGGACCAAACGAATCCATTAGCTGAGATTACACACAAAAGAAGACTTTCTGCACTTGGGCCAGGTGGACTTTCGAGAGAGAGAGCTGGTTTCGAGGTTCGTGACGTTCACTATACGCACTATGGTCGTTTATGTCCGATTGAAACTCCTGAGGGACCAAACATTGGTTTGATTTCATCTCTTGGTGTTTATGCAAAAGTAAACGGAATGGGATTCATCGAAACTCCATACCGTAAAGTTACAGATGGTGTTGTTGATTTAGAAAGCGCACCAATCTATTTAAGTGCTGAAGAAGAAGAAGGTAAAATGATTGCTCAGGCAAACATTGAAATGGATGCTTCTGGTAAAATTACAGCTAGTAATGTTATTGCTCGTGAAGAGGGTGACTTCCCAGTTGTTGAACCAAGTTCAGTACATTATACAGACGTTGCTCCTAACCAGATCGCTTCGATTTCTGCATCTTTGATTCCTTTCTTGGAGCATGATGATGCGAACCGTGCGTTGATGGGATCAAACATGATGCGTCAGGCAGTTCCTTTGATCCGTCCTGAAGCACCGATTGTTGGTACAGGTTTAGAGCGTCAGGTAGCTTCAGATTCAAGAGTATTAATCAATGCTGAAGGGCATGGTACTGTTGAATACGTAGATGCTAACATCATAACTATTAAATATGATCGTACAGAAGACGAGAGAATGGTTAGTTTTGATGCTGATGAGAAAACGTACAACTTAATTAAATTTAGAAAAACCAATCAAGGTACAAGTATCAACTTGAAGCCTATCGTAAGAAGAGGTGATAGAGTTGTTCCTGGACAAGTATTGTCTGAAGGATACGCTACTCAAAATGGAGAATTAGCTTTAGGTAGAAACTTAAAAGTTGCGTTCATGCCATGGAAAGGGTACAACTTCGAGGATGCGATTGTAATTTCTGAAAAAGTAGTTCGCGATGATATTTTTACATCTATCCACGTTGATGATTATTCATTAGAGGTTAGAGATACTAAGTTAGGAAATGAAGAGTTAACAAACGATATTCCTAACGTTTCTGAAGAGGCTACTAAAGATTTAGATGAAAACGGTATGATCAGAATTGGAGCAGAGGTTAAACCTGGCGACATTTTGATCGGAAAAATTACACCAAAAGGAGAGTCAGATCCTACTCCAGAGGAGAAATTGCTTCGTGCAATCTTCGGGGATAAAGCGGGTGATGTGAAAGATGCTTCATTAAAAGCTTCTCCATCTTTACATGGTGTAGTTCTTGACAAAAAATTATTTGCAAGAGCCGTAAAAGATAAACGTAAACGTACTCAAGATAAAGATGCTTTAGGCGCTTTAGAAATGGAATTCGAAACTAAATTTGTTGAATTAAAAGACAGATTAGTTGAGAAATTATTCTTAATCGTTAACGGAAAAACATCTCAAGGTGTAATGAATGATTTGGGTGAAGAAGTTTTACCAAAAGGTAAAAAATATACTCAAAAAATGCTTTACGCAGTAGAAGATTTTGCTCACTTAAGCAAAGGTCAGTGGGTTGCTGATGATGCTACAAATAAAATGGTTAATGATTTAATTCATAATTATAAAATTAAGCTAAACGACTTACAAGGAGCTTTAAGAAGAGAGAAATTTACTATTACGGTTGGGGATGAATTACCATCTGGAATCTTGAAATTGGCTAAAATCTATATCGCTAAAAAACGTAAGTTAAAAGTTGGTGATAAAATGGCGGGACGTCACGGTAACAAAGGTATTGTTGCTAGAATCGTTCGTCACGAAGATATGCCTTTCTTAGAAGACGGAACACCAGTAGATATCGTATTGAATCCACTTGGGGTACCTTCACGTATGAACATTGGTCAGATTTATGAGACTGTTCTTGGATGGGCTGGTATGAACTTGGGTAGAAAATTTGCTACTCCAATTTTCGACGGTGCTTCTCTTGACGAGATCAACGCTTTGACTGATGAGGCTAACGTACCACGTTTCGGGCATACATATCTTTATGATGGTGGAACTGGAGAGCGTTTTGCACAAAAAGCAACTGTGGGTGTAATTTACATGCTTAAATTAGGACACATGGTTGATGATAAGATGCACGCACGTTCTATCGGACCATACTCATTGATTACGCAACAGCCACTTGGAGGTAAGGCTCAATTTGGAGGTCAGCGTTTTGGAGAGATGGAGGTTTGGGCACTTGAGGCTTATGGAGCTTCTAGTACTTTACGTGAAATCTTAACTGTTAAGTCTGATGACGTTATTGGTAGAGCTAAAACTTACGAAGCTATCGTTAAGGGTGAAACTATGCCAGAACCAGGTTTACCAGAATCATTCAATGTATTAATGCACGAATTGAAAGGTCTAGGATTAGATCTTCGTTTGGAAGAATAAATAAAAAGTTTTCAGTTACAGTCTCAGTATTCAGTTTAGCGCTGAACACTGGGACTGGGACTGTTTACTAAATGTTAGAAGTTTTTAAAGATTTATACCCGTAACCCGTTCCGATTTTTTATAACAATGCCAGGCATTTTATAACTAGCGCTTCAAATAAGAATTTGAGGTTTAGAGAAGTAACCCGAGGTAGTAGCTGAATGATTAACTCTTATCTTTTTAAGAGTAGATTATAAATCTAAATTCAATTTTTTAATTGCAAATAAATCAATAGTAAAAACTATGATGAATAACAGAAACAATAATAAAGATAAGAATCCAGTAAAAAGATTTAACAAAATTTCTATTGGATTGGCTTCACCAGAATCTATCTTGAAAGAATCAAGAGGAGAGGTTTTAAAGCCAGAAACAATTAACTATAGAACTCACAAACCAGAGCGTGACGGACTTTTCTGCGAAAGAATCTTCGGACCAGTAAAAGATTTCGAATGTGCTTGTGGTAAGTATAAAAGAATTCGTTACAAAGGTATCATCTGTGACCGTTGTGGTGTTGAAGTTACTGAGAAAAAAGTACGTCGTGATAGAGTAGGACACATCAACCTTGTTGTGCCAATTGCTCACATCTGGTACTTCCGTTCTCTTCCAAACAAAATTGGTTATATCCTTGGTCTTCCATCTAAGAAATTAGATATGATCATTTACTACGAAAGATACGTAGTAATCCAAGCTGGTATTGCTAAAAATGCAGATGGAGAATCATTACAAAGATTAGATTTCTTAACTGAAGAAGAATACCTAAATATTTTAGATACTCTTCCGCAAGAAAACCAATATTTAGATGATTTAGATCCAAATAAGTTTGTTGCCAAAATGGGAGCAGAGTGTATTATGGATTTATTAGCTCGTATTGACTTAGATGCTTTATCTTATGAATTAAGACACAGCGCTAACAATGAAACGTCTAAACAAAGAAAAACTGAAGCTTTAAAAAGATTACAAGTTGTTGAATCTTTCCGTGAGTCTAACGAAAACCGCGAAAACCGTCCAGAATGGATGATTATGAAAGTGGTTCCAGTTATCCCACCAGAATTACGTCCGCTTGTACCACTTGATGGAGGTCGTTTTGCAACTTCAGATTTGAACGATTTATATCGTCGTGTAATCATCCGTAACAACCGTTTGAAAAGATTAATGGAGATTAAAGCTCCAGAAGTTATCTTAAGAAACGAAAAACGTATGTTGCAAGAGTCTGTAGATTCATTATTCGATAACACACGTAAAGCTTCTGCTGTTAAAACAGAATCTAACAGACCATTAAAATCATTATCTGACTCGTTAAAAGGTAAACAAGGACGTTTCCGTCAAAACCTTTTAGGAAAACGTGTGGATTATTCTGCTCGTTCGGTAATTGTCGTTGGTCCAGAGTTAAAATTATATGAGTGTGGATTGCCAAAAGATATGGCTTCTGAATTATACAAACCATTCGTTATCCGTAAATTGATCGAAAGAGGTATTGTAAAAACAGTAAAATCTGCTAAGAAAATCATTGATAAGAAAGAGCCTGTAGTTTGGGATATCCTTGAAAACGTAATTAAAGGACACCCAGTATTACTTAACCGTGCTCCTACTTTGCACAGACTTGGTATTCAGGCTTTCCAGCCAAAATTAATTGAAGGAAAAGCGATCCAGTTACACCCATTAGTATGTACGGCATTCAACGCCGATTTCGATGGTGACCAGATGGCGGTTCACTTACCATTAGGGCCAGAGGCTATTTTAGAAGCTCAGTTATTAATGTTGGCTTCTCATAATATCTTGAACCCTGCAAATGGTGCACCAATTACGGTACCTTCTCAGGACATGGTCTTAGGTCTATACTATATGACCAAAGAGCGTATTTCTACAGAAGACCACAAAATTATTGGTCAGGATTTAACATTCTATTCTGCTGAGGAAGTAAACATTGCATTAAACGAAGGAAGATTAGAATTGAATGCTCGTGTAAAAATTAGAGCAAAAGATTTTAATGACGCTGGAGAATTAGTGTATCAAATTATTCAAACAACTGCAGGACGTGTATTATTTAACGAAGTAGTACCTGAAGCAGCTGGATATATCAACGACGTATTGACTAAGAAAAACCTTAGAGATATTATCGGACACATTTTAAGTGTGACTGATGTACCTACAACGGCAGCTTTCTTGGATAATATGAAAGAT
The DNA here is from genome assembly GCF_023656565.1 of Flavobacterium tyrosinilyticum. Classification (GTDB taxonomy): domain Bacteria; phylum Bacteroidota; class Bacteroidia; order Flavobacteriales; family Flavobacteriaceae; genus Flavobacterium; species Flavobacterium tyrosinilyticum. Next base: position 55,486 of record NZ_JAMOKG010000001.1, on the reverse strand, counting down.
ATGGGTTATAAATTTGCATTTAGAGGAGGTTTATCATTCTCTTTAGGTGATATTAGAATTCCAGAACAAAAAACGAAGTTAATTGCAGATGCTAGAGAGCAAGTTGAAGGTATCTCAACTAACTATAACATGGGGCTTATTACAAATAACGAGCGTTACAACCAAGTTATTGACGTATGGACTTCAGCAAATGCTCAGTTAACAGAGTTAGCAATGAAAAATATTAGAGAAGACCAACAAGGTTTCAACTCTGTATATATGATGCTTGACTCTGGGGCGAGGGGTTCTAAGGAACAGATTCGTCAGTTAACTGGTATGCGTGGTTTGATGGCTAAGCCTAAAAAATCTACTGCTGGTGGTGGTGAGATTATTGAAAACCCGATTCTTTCTAACTTTAAGGAAGGTCTTTCGATCCTTGAGTACTTTATTTCTACTCACGGTGCTCGTAAAGGTCTTGCGGATACGGCTCTTAAAACGGCCGATGCTGGTTACTTAACAAGAAGGCTTCATGACGTTTCTCAAGATGTTATTGTTAACATCGAAGATTGTGGAACTTTAAGAGGTGTTGAAGTTGCTGCATTGAAGAAAAATGAGGAAATCGTTGAATCTTTAGGAGAAAGAATTTTAGGACGTGTTGCATTGCAAGACGTTATTAATCCTCTTACTAATGAAGTAATGGTTAAATCTGGAGAGCAAATTACTGAAGCAATTATGAGAACTATTGAAGCTTCTCCAATTGAAAAAGTAGAGGTTAGATCTCCATTAACTTGTGAAGCTTTAAAAGGTATTTGTGCTAAATGTTACGGTAGAAACTTAGCTACTGGTAAAATGACACAAAGAGGTGAAGCTGTCGGAGTTATTGCAGCTCAGTCTATTGGAGAGCCAGGTACACAGTTGACACTTCGTACGTTCCACGTTGGAGGGGTTGCTGGAGGTATCTCTGAAGAGTCTAGTATTGTTACAAGATTCGCAGGTAGACTTGAAATTGAAGATTTAAAAACAGTTAAAGGAGAAGACGGAGAAGGTAACTCTGTTGATATCGTAGTTTCACGTTCAACTGAATTAAAATTAGTTGACGAGAAAACAGGAATTGTTTTAAACACGCATAACATTCCTTACGGTTCTAGTATCTTTGTTGGAGATGGAGAAACTGTAGCTAAAGGAACTGTAATCTGTAAATGGGATCCATATAACGGTGTAATTGTTTCTGAGTTTACTGGTAAGATTGCTTACGAAGATTTAGAGCAAGGACAATCGTTCATGGTTGAGATCGATGAGCAGACTGGTTTCCAAGAAAAAGTAATTTCTGAAGCTAGAAACAAAAAATTAATCCCAACTTTATTAGTGTATGGTAAAGAAGGTGAATTGATTCGTTCTTACAACTTACCAGTAGGTGCACACTTAATGGTTGAAAACGGTGAGAAAATTAAAGCAGGTAAAGTATTAGTAAAAATCCCACGTCGTTCTTCTAAAGCGGGCGATATCACGGGAGGTTTACCAAGAATTACTGAGCTTCTTGAGGCTCGTAACCCTTCTAACCCAGCAGTTGTATCTGAAATTGATGGTGTTGTTTCTTTTGGAAAAATCAAAAGAGGTAACCGTGAGATCGTTATCGAATCTAAATTTGGTGAGATTAAAAAGTATTTAGTTAAACTTTCTAGCCAAATCTTAGTACAAGAGAATGACTTCGTAAGAGCGGGAGTTCCATTGTCTGATGGTGCGATTACACCAGATGATATCTTAAGAATTCAAGGTCCAGCTGCTGTACAACAGTACTTGGTAAATGAAATTCAAGAGGTTTACCGTTTACAAGGGGTAAAAATTAATGACAAGCACTTTGAGGTAGTTATTCGTCAAATGATGCGTAAAGTAAGAGTTCAGGATCCAGGTGATACTTTATTCTTAGAAGACCAATTAATCCATACTAAAGATTTCATCGTTCAAAACGATAAATTGTACGGTATGAAAGTGGTTGAAGATGCTGGAGATTCTTCAGTATTGAAACCAGGTCAGATCATTACACCTCGTGAATTACGTGATGAAAATTCATTATTGAAACGTACAGATAAAAATCTTGTTGTAGCAAGAGATGTAATCACTGCAACTGCAACGCCAGTTCTTCAAGGTATTACGAGAGCTTCGTTACAAACTAAATCATTCATTTCTGCGGCTTCATTCCAGGAGACAACGAAAGTACTTAACGAAGCTGCAGTAGCTGGTAAAGTAGATGACTTAGAAGGATTAAAAGAAAATGTAATTGTTGGACACAGAATTCCTGCGGGAACTGGTATGAGAGAGTACGATAACACTATCGTAGGATCTAAAGACGATTACAACGAAATGATGGCAAATAAAGAAGAATACATTTATTAATTAGGAAACTATGAGTAATCCGAAACAACAACAAGAGCAAATTAATATTGAGTTGGACGAAACTATTGCAGAAGGAATTTATTCTAATCTTGCAATTATCAATCACTCATCATCTGAGTTTGTTTTAGATTTTGTGAGTATTATGCCAGGTATTCCTAAAGCCAAGGTAAAATCAAGAATTGTCTTGACACCACAACATGCTAAAAGATTATTAAAAGCAATAGGTGAAAATATCCATAGATTTGAAGCAGCTCATGGCGAAATCAAAGAAACGGAACAAGCGCCAATTCCGCTTAATTTTGGTCCAACTGGACAAGCATAAACTTTAAAAGCCCCTTTTTTAAGGGGCTTTTTTTATGGCTTTTGAGTTAAAATGCAGTTTGTCGGATTTAATTTACTTTAGTCGGGTAATTTTCTTTTCAAGAAAGTATTTATTTAACTTGCTATTGCCTAAAAAAGATTAAATTTTGAAATATAATGACTTAGTAAAGGTTGATTAATTCAAATTATAAAAAAGCGCTGATTTCATTAGCGCTTTTTTTTATGCCAAATATTTTTTTATTCTTTTCCCAACCTTTTATTCAAAAACATACTCTATATAAGTATAATAATCCTTTCGTGATTTTTAACTTAAATAATTACAGTATGAAAAAGAAATTCACCTTAGAAATAGCAAGTCCATGTTCTGAAAATTTTGATAAAATGATTCCAAATTCAAATGGTTCATTTTGTAATTCTTGTATGAAAAATGTAATTGATTTGAGTAGAAAAACCAACTCTGAGGTAGCTAAATTCATTTCAGAAAACAAAGGCAAAAGCATTTGCGCCAGATTAAAAGTTTCTCAACTAGAAGAAGAATTTCAATATGATGAAACGTCAAGAATAAGTAATTTTAAATATGCTGCAGTAGCCGCCACTATTTTACTTGCTTCAAATAACGTTGTTGGACAGGAAAAACAAATTATAGAAACAGAGGCAAATTGTCCGGAACCAGCTTATTACGCTCAAGGTAAAGTTGCATATAATCAAACTGTAGATAAAGAGGTTTTGATAATAATTAAAGGCAAGTTAATTGAAGCTAAGTCTAAAAGACCATTTAGGGGAGATGCGTATTCTAACTTATCACTTTCTGTTAACAATTCTGGAAACGCAGTGAAAATAAATGCAAAAACTGGGGAATTTTCTATAACAACAGAAGTTTCAAAAGACAGCAAAACGCTTATGGTTACGATAAGTGGAAATGACTACTATCTTGCCAAACAAATCCCTTTTAACATAAAATCGGTTAAGGGAAATATATTGCAACAAAATATGATTATTGCTTCAGAAGAACTTACTAAAATTTATATTGCTGGTGGATTAGGAATTAATTATACAGGACAATAATTAAATTTGCATATTGTGGGGAATGTAAATAAAAGGCCTGTCTAGTAAATTAGACAGGCCTTTTATGTTTTTTTTCTTTCAAAAGAAATTAATCGAATTCTGATGTGAAATACAATTTAACACTAGGATATTTACTTTGTGTCATTTGAATAGTGAAATCAGAATCAGCTAAAAATACCAATTGACCATATTTATCATGAGCAAGGAATTTTTGTTTGATACGTTTAAATTCTTTGAATTCTTCGTTTTTAGCATCATCCGGTTTTACCCAGCACGCTTTATGAACAGGGAAGTTCTCGTAAGTACATTTAGCGCCATATTCGTGCTCTAAACGATATTGAATTACCTCATACTGAAGCGCTCCAACAGTTCCGATAACTTTACGATTATTCATCTCTAAAGTAAACAACTGCGCTACACCTTCATCCATTAACTGATCTACACCTTTTTCTAATTGCTTAGCTTTCATCGGATCGGCGTTGTTAATGTATCTAAAGTGCTCTGGAGAGAAACTTGGAATTCCTTTAAAGCTCATTATTTCTCCTTCTGTTAAAGTATCTCCAATTTTAAAGTTTCCAGTATCGTGTAAACCAACAATATCACCAGGATAAGAAATGTCTACAATTTCTTTTTTCTCAGCAAAAAAGGCATTCGGACTTGAAAATTTCAAGTTTTTCTTCTGACGAACGTGGTAATAAGGCTTATTTCTTTCGAAAGTTCCAGAAACAATTTTGATAAAGGCTAAACGGTCGCGATGTTTTGGATCCATATTGGCGTGGATTTTAAAAACAAATCCAGTCATTTTCTCCTCTGTAGGTTCAACTGTACGAGTCTCAGAATCTTTAGCTCTTGGAGATGGTGCAATTGTAATGAAACAATCTAATAATTCACGAACACCAAAGTTATTCAAAGCAGAACCAAAGAATACAGGTTGAATTTTTCCATCCAAATAATCTTGACGTTCAAATTTTGGATATACTTCGTCAATTAATTCTAATTCTTCGCGAAGTTTATTAGCTGCTTTTTCACCCACAATTTTATCTAATTCTGGATTATTCTGTACATCAGAAAAAGCAATTGTTTCTTCGATATTTTTACGACTGTCTCCGCTGAAAAGGTTAATATTTTCTTCCCATAAATTATAAATTCCTTGGAAATCGTAACCCATTCCGATTGGGAAACTTAGCGGTGTAACTTTCAAACCTAATTTTTGTTCTACTTCATCCATTAGATCGAAAGCATCTTTACCTTCACGGTCTAATTTGTTGATGAAAACAATCATAGGAATATTACGCATTCTACAAACAGCAACTAATTTTTCTGTTTGTTCCTCAACCCCTTTAGCAACGTCAATTACAACAATTACGCTGTCTACGGCAGTTAAAGTTCTAAATGTATCTTCAGCAAAATCCTTGTGTCCAGGAGTATCAAGGATATTGATTTTTTTATCTTTATAATTAAAAGCAAGCACAGAAGTCGAAACCGAGATACCTCTTTGGCGTTCGATTTCCATAAAGTCACTCGTTGCTCCTTTTTTAATTTTGTTATTCTTTACAGCTCCTGCTTCTTGAATTGCACCTCCAAATAAAAGTAATTTCTCTGTTAATGTCGTTTTACCGGCATCGGGATGCGATATAATTCCAAATGTTCTTCTGCGTTGTATTTCTTTTAAAAAGCTCATATTTCGTATAAATAGGTTGCAAAAGTACTATTAAATTACGGCTTTATAAAAATATTCAGTTCCTAAATTTGGTAGTCTTTACTTCTAACGGGATTTTTAAACAAAAAAATAAGGCTTTTTTGCAACAGCCTTAAATAGTCATTTTTAAAATTACTGATTAATTGACCAAATTGAATATCCTTTTGGAGGACATTGTATTTTTACCCATTTGTCTGCCTGAGTAGTTGGGTACCAAGTTGAGTTTCCTGTAAAATCTTTAATTTGAGTATTAGCCCAATTGGTCTGAATCCATCTTTCTTGCCAAACGTCAGAGTTATTAATGTAAACTACCAATCCTGGATTTCCGTTATATCCATTTCTTCGTGCAACATATTCGTCATTATCAGAATATAAAATAGAAGTTGTTCCTGTTGCTTTGTTGTTATGGATCCAGATTAGATTATTTAATTTGTTTTTATCTAGCCATTCTTCATAATCTCTATAAAAAATAGTTGGATAACCTTCGTGAGTTAATATATAGGAGTACGCAAGCATTTTGCTCCAAATTTCATCTGTATCATGATTGGTTACAAAAGTCACAGCTTTGTATGGATTACGTTTCCACATCATATCATCATTCAAAAGAGCAAGATTATTTCCGTCAAAAGCGTCATTCATTTTGTAGTAACAAGCAAAGTCAAAAACAGAGCTATTTGCTGCGTTTGCCCAGTCATTTAATACATTTACATTTGAATCCCATAATTCTCCAACAGAAAATCCGCCTACATTAGCATTCCAAGCATTTACAACCCAAGCACCGAATCCTTTTACATAGTCGAATCTCCAGCCATCAAATTTCATGGTATTTTTATAGTATTTACCAACTCCATCAGCTCTAATCCACAACCAATCTTTTACATAAGGATCGGCATGGCATAAGTCAGGAAATCCTCCAAACGAGCCTTCGTCATTATTGCCATAGCTGTTTTTGTAAAAATTAGCATAAGTACGTTTGAACTTTCCAGACGCGATTCCATTAAAATTAGTCCAAGTATTTGTTCCAGTAAAAGGATTCGCTTCAGATTGTCCGCCACTGTTATGGTTAATGACAATATCCGCATAAACCTTTATGTTTTCTGCATGTGCAGCTGTAATCAAATTTACTAATTCGGTTTTTGATCCGAATCTTGTTTCCGTTGTTCCATTCTGGTTATAGTCGCCAAAATCAAAATAATCTGTTGGGTCATATCCCATAGAAAATGCTCCATTTTGTGCTTTTGAAGCAGGTGGAAGCCAAATTGAGCCAATTCCAGCATTTCCCCAAGCCGTTACTTTACTGCTTACTGTATTCCACCAATTTCCTCCAGCGGGCACATCCCAATAGAAAGCTTGCATCATAACACCTCCGCCAGGATTATCAACATATTTTCCTGTTGAAGAATTGCCTGAAGCTCCTGTACTGAAAGGTTTGCCATCGTGATGCGTAACATCAATGATTTTAAATTTTTGACTTTCAGTTTTTGCATCCGATTGGTTGATTTCATTTTCAGAACACGAATACAGAAGTGCGCTAAATGCCGTAATAAGGCATAATTTTAAAATAGGTTTTTTCATAATAGATGTGGTTAAGTTAAATAGTAAGCTTTGTAATTGTTTAATTATTAGGTTTAAAAATGTATATATTGCTATTTTTTCGTCCTTTAAATTGTTAATTACGCATCTAAAGTAAATTTTTTTTGATTTAATTTTAATTTGTAAGAAAACAGTTTGTAACGAAAACGTTGTAGTGTTGAGAACTTTTTTTTTATGATGCTTATAATTAGTTATTTATTGATGTTTAAAACTAAATTTTGAGAGCAATTAGAAACTGTCTTTCATTGAATTAGAAAAACCGGAATACATGATTTCATACATTGAAAGAGAACTATCCTATAATTTTTTGTTAATACTATATCGGATAGTTGGATTATGTAATTGAATTGTTATTTTTGTTCGTTATAAGTTACGAAAGAACTATACTTTAATTATTTATGTTTGATGAACATACATAGTTTCAGAGGGATTATCTAAAACAGGCTTACATTCAAATAAAAATTAAAATAATGCTATTAAAAAAATTACAGCTAAAAACAATTGATTACAGGTTTGCACTAACAATTTGTTTTTTTCTTTTTTTTACTCCAATTATCTCAGCGCAAGAAATTATTCCTGATGTTGTGGCTCAAAAACCAATTGAAGTTCCTTCTGGTGGGAAATTGAAAATCGACGGAATTATTGCGACAGTAGGAGATTACATCGTTTTAGATTCTGATATCGATAAAGGATTTTTAGAAATTACTGCGCAAGGGGGATCTGTAAAAGATATTACAAGATGCCAGATGCTTGGTAAACTTTTAGAAGATAAATTATATGCTCACCAAGCAATTCAGGATAGTATTATTGTAAGTGATGCAGAGGTAAGAGGAATGATGGAAGATCGTCTTAATTACATGACGCAACAGGTAGGAGATATCAATAAAGTTGTTGAATATTATAAAAAAAGTTCTGTAGAAGAGTTCAAGACATATTTTGCTGATATCTTAAAGGAGCAAAAACTAGCATCAGAAATGAGAGATAAGATCGTTAAAGATGTTGAAATCACTCCAGAAGAAGTTCGTAATTTCTTTAAGAAAATCCCAAAAGATGAATTGCCAACTTTTGGAGCCGAAATGGAAGTAGCGCAGATTGTTGTTGAGCCTAAAATTTCTAAAGAAGACAAGCAAAAAGTTATCGATAGGTTAAATGCAATTCGACAAGACGTTTTAGAAGGTTCTAGTTTTGCAACAAAAGCAGTTTTATATTCTCAAGATCCAGGATCTGCACCAAACGGAGGATATTATAAAATGACAAGAAAAACTCCTTTTGTTAAAGAGTTTAAAGATGTTGCATTTAGTTTGCAAGCGGGTGAGATCTCTCAGCCATTTGAAACTACTTTTGGATACCATATTATTATGGTAGAAAAAATTAAAGGGCAAGAAGTAGAGCTTCGTCATATTTTGATTGCTCCAACTGTTTCTGAAGCAGCTTTAAAAGAAGCAAAAGAAAGAATTACAAATATTAGAAATAAAATCATCAATAAAGAATTGACTTTTGCTGAAGCGGCAAGAACAGAATCTGATGAAAAGGAAACTAGAGCAAACGGAGGAACATTGGTAAATCCAACCACACAAGATACTCGATTTGAGTTGACAAAAATGGATCCGACTTTATACAGCCAGGTTTCAAATTTAAAAGGAGATGAGATTTCTCAGCCACTTTTAAATACTGATGATAAAGGTAAAAAAACATATAAGTTAATTACAGTTACCAACAGAATTGAAGATCATACTGCAGATTATGCTAAAGATTATACTAAGATCAAAGAATTAGCATTAAAAGAAAAGCAGATTAATGCCATTGCAAAATGGTTTGATGCTAAAATTAAAGATACTTACATCAAAATTATCGGTGAGTATAAAGACTGTTCTTTTGCAAACAATTGGTTGAAAAAATAAGTTTTAATAAATAAATAAAAAGAGTTAGTTTTATGAATTCATAGAATTAACTCTTTTTAATTTTAAATACATTCATAAATGTCTGACGTAACAGCAATTCACAATTTAGTTCAAAAAAGAAATGAATTAAAAAAAGAAATAGCGAAAATCATTGTAGGGCAAGACGCCGTTGTAGATCAAATTTTACTTTGTATATTTTCTGGAGGACACGCACTTTTAATTGGAGTTCCTGGTTTAGCAAAAACCTTAATGATTAATACTTTGTCTCAGGCCTTAGGTCTGGATTTTAAAAGAATTCAGTTTACGCCAGATTTGATGCCTTCTGATATTTTAGGAAGTGAAATTTTAGATGAAAATAGGAACTTCAAATTCATTAAAGGTCCCATTTTTTCTAATATTATTTTGGCTGATGAGATAAACAGAACGCCACCAAAAACACAAGCAGCTTTGCTAGAAGCCATGCAAGAAAGATCGGTGACAATTGCAGGACAACATCATAAATTAGATTTGCCATATTTTGTTTTAGCGACTCAAAACCCTATTGAGCAAGAAGGTACTTATCCTTTGCCAGAAGCGCAATTAGACCGTTTTATGTTTGCTATTAAATTGGAATATCCAACTTTTGAAGAAGAAGTTCAAGTTGTAAAAAGAACAACTTCTGATGTTAAAACAGAAATTAATCCATTATTTACAGCTCAAGAAATTATCGATTTTCAGCACCTAATTCGCAGAATTCCTGTTGCAGATAATGTTATAGAATATGCGGTAACTCTAGTAAGCAAAACTCGTCCAGATAATAGTTTAACTAACGATTTTGTGAAAAACTATTTAGATTGGGGAGCAGGACCAAGGGCTTCGCAAAACTTAATTCTAGCAGCAAAAGCACATGCGGCTTTTAATGGGAAATTTTCACCAGATATTGAGGATGTTCAAGCCGTTGCGACGGGTATCTTGAGACACAGAATTATTAAAAACTATAAAGCTGATGCTGAAGGTATAACAGAAGAAGTTATTATTAAAAAATTAATGTAAAATTAAAATTTACATTTATAGAATCCTGATAATTTATTGTCAGGATTTTTTGTTTTTAGCAAGTCAAAAACTCTTCTCAAAAGACGTCTAAAATCCCAACTATAACGTTATAATTGCTTATTTAGAAAGATTCTTCATGAAAATAGAGGTAAAAACTTACTTGTTTTCTAACATCAAATTTCGACTTTGTTAAAGAAAAGATCTTTAAATGTTAATAATTCATTATTTTGATGTAAAATTGAGTTTTTGTCAAAAACAAGCAGTCAAAATCGTTTTTTAGCAATAATAATTTTTGAAAAGGCTTGTTCTATTAAATTTTTTTTAATTATCGCCTTTAATGCTTAAATTTGCCTCAAAAAAATAAATCCGCTTTTATTATGAATATTTATCAGGATTACATTCAAGAAATTGAAGAAAGAAAAAATCTAGGGTTACACCCTAAACCAATTGATGGAGCTGAATTATTAAGCGAAATCATTTCCCAAATTAAAGATGCAGATAACGCCAATCGCGAAGACTCTCTTAAGTTTTTTATTTACAATACATTACCAGGTACTACAAGTGCTGCAGGTGAAAAAGCAAAGTTTTTAAAAGAAATTATTCTTGGTCAATCGGTAGTAAAAGAAATCACTCCAGCTTTTGCTTTTGAGTTGCTTTCACACATGAAAGGTGGGCCGTCAATTGAAGTATTGCTTGACTTGGCTTTAGGTAATGATACTGCTATCGCAAAAGAAGCGGCAAAAGTATTGAAGACCCAAGTTTTCCTTTACGAAGCAGATACAGATCGTTTGGTAGAGGCATTCAAAAATGATAATGCAATTGCAAAAGAAATCCTTGAAAGTTATGCTCAAGCTGAGTTTTTTACAAAACTTCCAGAAGTAGCAGACGAAGTTAAAGTGGTTACTTTTATTGCTGGTGAAGGTGATATCTCTACAGATTTACTTTCTCCAGGAAATCAAGCCCACTCTCGTTCAGATCGTGAACTTCATGGTCAGTGCATGATTACTCCTCAGGCGCAACAAGAAATTAAAGCATTACAAGCACAGCACCCAGATAAAAGTGTAATGCTAATTGCTGAAAAAGGAACAATGGGAGTTGGTTCTTCTAGAATGTCAGGTGTAAACAACGTAGCACTTTGGACAGGAAAGCAAGCAAGTCCATATATTCCATTCGTTAATATCGCTCCAATTGTTGGAGGAACAAACGGAATTTCTCCAATTTTCTTAACAACAGTTGATGTTACTGGTGGTATTGGTTTAGACCTTAAAAACTGGGTAAAGAAAGTTGATGCAGAAGGTAACGTTATTCGTAATGAAAATGATGAGCCAATTTTAGAGCAAGCATATTCTGTTGCTACAGGAACGGTTCTTACTATAAATATTAAAGAGAAAAAACTTTATAATGGCGATCAGGAATTGATTGATGTTTCTAAAGCATTTACTCCTCAAAAAATGGAATTTATCAAAGCGGGTGGTTCTTATGCTATCGTATTTGGTAAAAAACTTCAAACATTGGCTGCGAAAGTTTTAAATGTTGAAGCACCTCTTGTTTACGCTCCATCAAAAGAGGTTTCTTATGAAGGACAAGGTCTTACTGCAGTAGAGAAAATCTTTAACAAAAATGCAGTTGGTATTGCGCCAGGTAAAGTATTACACGCTGGTTCTGACGTTCGTGTAGAAGTAAATATTGTAGGTTCTCAAGATACTACAGGTCTAATGACTGCTCAGGAATTAGAATCTATGGCTGCTACAGTAATTTCTCCAATTGTTGATGGTGCTTACCAATCTGGTTGTCACACTGCTTCGGTTTGGGATAAAAAAGCGCAAGCAAACATTCCTAAATTGATGAAATTCATGAACGATTTCGGTTTAATCACAGCTCGTGACCCGAAAGGAGTTTATCATTCAATGACAGATGTAATCCACAAAGTGCTTAATGATATTACTATTGATGAATGGGCTATCATCATTGGTGGTGACTCTCATACAAGAATGTCAAAAGGTGTTGCTTTTGGTGCTGACTCAGGAACTGTTGCTCTTGCATTGGCTACTGGAGAAGCTTCAATGCCAATTCCAGAGTCTGTAAAAGTTACTTTCAAAGGAGATATGAAAGGGTACATGGATTTCCGTGATGTGGTTCATGCTACTCAGGCGCAAATGCTTCACCAATTTGGAGGAGAAAATGTTTTCCAAGGAAGAATTATTGAGGTTCACATTGGAACATTAACTGCTGACCAAGCGTTTACGTTTACTGACTGGACTGCTGAAATGAAAGCAAAAGCGTCTATCTGTATTTCTGAAGATGATACTTTAATCGAATCATTGGAAATTGCTAAAGGCAGAATCCAAATCATGATCGACAAAGGAATGGATAACGAGAAACACGTTCTTCAAGGATTGATCAATAAAGCAGATAAGAGAATTGCTGAAATTAAATCTGCAGAGAAACCAGCTTTAACTCCAGATGCAAATGCTAAATATTATGCTGAAGTTGTAGTTGATTTGGATCAAATTGCTGAGCCAATGATCGCTGATCCAGATGTTAATAATAAAGACGTTTCTAAACGTTATACTCACGATACCATCAGACCATTATCTTTCTATGGTGGAGAGAAAAAAGTGGATCTTGGATTTATTGGTTCTTGTATGGTTCACAAAGGAGATATGAAAATCCTTGCACAGATGTTGAAAAACGTTGAAGCGCAAACAGGAAAAGTTGAATTTAATGCTCCTCTTGTAGTTGCTCCTCCTACTTACAATATCGTTGATGAGTTAAAAGCAGAAGGTGACTGGGAAGTTTTACAAAAATACTCAGGTTTCGAATTTGACGATAACGCTCCTAAAGGTGAAGCTCGTACAGAATACGAAAACATGTTATACTTAGAGCGTCCAGGATGTAACCTTTGTATGGGTAACCAAGAAAAAGCAGCTAAAGGAGATACAGTAATGGCGACATCTACTCGTTTATTCCAAGGAAGAGTTGTAGAAGATAAAGAAGGTAAAAAAGGAGAATCTTTACTTTCTTCTACTCCAGTTGTGGTTCTTTCTACAATCTTAGGTAGAACTCCAACAATGGAAGAATACACTGCTGCGGTAGATGGTATTAACTTAACTAAGTTCGCACCTTCTAACAAACAATTAGTTATGTAATCGAAAGATTATTTAATAATATCTTTAAAGCCCGAGTCGTAAAACTCGGGCTTTTTTAGTAATAATTGTTCTATTTTTTGTAACTTGTCATGTTCAAAAAAGAATAATAAAAACAAAAAATCTATGGCTTTTGATATCGAAATGATTAAAAAAGTGTACGAAAACATGCCAGGTCGCGTTGATAAAGCGCGCGAGATTGTTGGTCGTCCGCTTACTTTAACAGAGAAAATTTTATACAATCACCTTTGGGATGGAAATCCTAATAAGGCGTTTGGAAGAGGAATTGATTACGTTGATTTTGCACCCGATCGCGTAGCTTGTCAAGATGCAACTGCACAAATGGCATTATTACAGTTTATGCATGCTGGTAAATCTAAAGTGGCGGTTCCAACAACGGTTCACTGTGATCACCTAATTCAGGCAAAAGTAGATGCTGTAACCGATTTGGCAAGAGCAAAAACACAGAGTAATGAGGTTTTTGACTTCTTATCTTCTGTTTCTAATAAATACGGAATTGGTTTCTGGAAGCCAGGAGCTGGAATTATTCACCAAGTTGTACTTGAAAATTATGCATTTCCGGGCGGAATGATGATTGGTACCGATTCTCATACTGTAAATGCAGGTGGTTTAGGAATGGTCGCAATTGGTGTTGGTGGAGCAGATGCTGTAGATGTTATGTCTGGAATGGCTTGGGAACTTAAATTTCCTAAATTAATCGGAGTTAAATTAACTGGTAAATTATCGGGATGGACAGCTCCAAAAGATGTTATTCTTAAAGTTGCAGGTATTCTAACTGTAAAAGGTGGTACTGGAGCTATTGTAGAGTATTTTGGTGAAGGTGCAACAGCGATGTCTTGTACAGGTAAAGGAACAATTTGTAATATGGGAGCTGAGATTGGAGCTACAACCTCAACTTTTGGTTACGATGATTCAATGAGCCGTTACTTACGTTCGACAAATAGAGCAGAAGTGGCTGATGCTGCAGATAAAATTGCTTCTTACCTAACAGGAGATCCAGAAGTGTATGCAGATCCAGAAAAATATTTTGATCAAGTTATCGAAATAGACTTATCTACATTAGAACCGCATTTAAATGGTCCTTTTACTCCAGATTTAGCTACTCCAATTTCTAAAATGAAAGAAGAAGCGGTTAAAAATAATTGGCCATTACAAATTCAAGTTGGTTTGATTGGTTCTTGTACTAACTCTTCTTACGAAGATATTTCTCGTGCAGCTTCATTGGCAAGACAGGTTGCCGATAAAAATTTAAAAACAAAATCACAGTTTACAATTACTCCAGGTTCTGAGGTAGTTCGTTCTACAATCGAAAGAGATGGATTTATTGATACTTTCCATAAAATTGGGGCAACAGTTTTTGCAAATGCCTGCGGACCATGTATTGGTATGTGGGATAGAGAAGGAGCAGAAAAAGAAGAAAGAAACACCATTGTACACTCTTTCAATCGTAACTTCTCAAAACGTGCAGATGGTAATCCAAATACTTTGGCCTTTGTAGGATCGCCAGAATTGGTAACAGCTTTAGCTATTGCAGGTGATTTAAGTTTTAATCCATTGACAGATAAATTAATCAACGAAGATGGAGAAGAGGTAATGCTTGACGAGCCAACAGGAGACGAACTTCCTGCTAAAGGCTTCTATGCTGAAGATCCAGGTTTTCAAGCTCCCGCAGAAGATGGTTCAAGTGTTCAAGTAGTGGTTAATCCAGCTTCAGAGCGTTTACAATTATTAGCTCCATTTGATGCTTGGGACGGTAAAAATATTACTGGTGCTAAATTGTTAATTAAAGCATTCGGAAAATGTACTACAGACCACATTTCTATGGCTGGACCTTGGTTGCGTTTCCGTGGGCACTTAGATAATATTTCAAACAATATGTTGATTGGAGCGGTAAATGCTTACAATCAAAAAACAAACTCTGTTAAAAACCAATTGACTGGCGAATATGATGCTGTTCCTGCTGTAGCTCGTTCATACAAAGCGGCTGGAGTTCCATCTATCGTAGTTGGAGATCATAACTACGGAGAAGGTTCTTCTCGTGAGCATGCGGCTATGGAACCTCGTTTCTTAGGAGTTAAAGCGGTATTGGTGAAATCTTTCGCTCGTATTCACGAAACTAACCTTAAAAAACAAGGTCTTCTAGGATTGACATTTGCAAACGAAGCAGATTACGATAAAATCCAAGAAGATGATACCATTAATTTCTTAGATTTAACAGAATTTGCTCCGGGCAAACCATTAACATTAGAATTTGTTCATGCAGATGGTACAAAAGATATTATCTTGGCAAACCATACCTACAACGCAGGTCAAATTGGCTGGTTTGTTGCAGGTTCTGCATTAAATTTAATTGCAGCCGGAAAAGCTTAATATTTAAATTTTATATAATCCAAAAGCCCTGTGAAAACAGGGCTTTTGTTTTTTTTAAGCAATATGTTGATGAGATTAGTTTTTGTTTGCTAAACTATCTTGTGATAGAACTCTAATTCGGTAAGGTCTTGTGGTCTCAAATTCATCTATAGAAATGCTGTATGTTTTTGATGAAGGAGATGCGTAGTAATTGCTGAAATCGTATCCTCCAATGATATATAATTTGTCATTAATAAAGTGCATTGCAGCACATTTTAGCTCAAGATTAATATAAAATTCTTTAATTAGTTTTGATTTTGTATTGTAAACGAACAGTTTTCCGTCTTCAAACATGTAGATAGTGTCTTCATTGTATGTAACTGCAGGATTTTCGAGTCGGCAAAGTAAAGTTGCTTCCTTTTTCCAGCTTTCATTTGTCAAATCGAAACTCTGAATCTCAGAAAAACTTCTATTGTCGGTATTGCCAATTGTGAAAATTTTGTCCTCAATTAAAACTCCGCTTACTTCTTGGGCTACTGGCATTTTTGCTAACTCATACCAAAGGCCAGAAGTTAAATTGTACAGATGTACTTTATCTGTAAAAATTTTTGCACCTCTTACAGTTGATTTTATTGATCCACCCATAACAATAATGTTGTCCTTGTAGGTGAAGGAAGCAAAGTTTACGGCTTTATGTGGATTTGTTTTGTCAATTGCAATTTGATTTGTGTTAAGGTCAAAAACTTCAATTTCATTATCTAGAAATTCATGTTTTTTATTGCCTAGAGGCCCTCTTTTTCCTCCCAAAACATACAGTGTGTTATTGTAAAAATTTATACTATGGTAAGCTCGTTTTTTTAATTTTTGGTTTGATTTCTCCCATACATCTGTTTTTGGATCATAAATAAGGAGATCTCCCTTGTAAAAAACTTTACCTTGATCGCCTCCAATCTCTTGAAGATATTTGTTTAAAAAAATAGGATCATTAAATCTATTAGGATCACCTCCACCAATGTCTTTTGATTTTATAGTAGTTAAAACATTCCATTGTTCACTATTGTCACCTCCAATAACATAAATTTTACCATTTGCTACTACGGAGCCAAAAGAATAAATACCATACTCCAAAGGTGATAGTTTGGTGAATTCAAGTTTCGATTTTAATTTCGACCACCTATTATCGGTTACAGTTACATTTTTTAAAGTTTCAACATCTTCTTCAAGAGAGATAACATAATTTGATTTTTTCAAATCTGTAATTGCAATTTTTGTTGTGATGTATCCGATATGAGAAACCTGAAGAGTGTCATTTGGATTTATTTTATTATTCAATGAAAATTCTCCTTTTCCATTGGTTAAAGTTCCAATTTTAGTATTTAATGAATAGATATTGGTATTTTCTATCGGTAAGTTTGTCGCTTGAGATTTAACAATTCCACTTACTGTTTGCGCATTTGTAATAAAAGGGATTAAAACGATAATGTACAGTAATTTTTTCACGGTAAATAAGTTTTGTCTTGGATTAAATTCTTCAAAGATGAGCTTCTAAATTATAGTGGCTGATTTGAAGTAAATTTAGTATTAAATTTTTTGAGTTCCAATGAAATGAAATAGACTTTCAGTTAAAATCAAAGTTTATTTCTATTTTTAAAATAAGACATAAAAAAAAGCCCTGTTTTTTTGCAGAGCATTTTTATCATGAGTTAGTTTCTTTGAGCAACATTATTTTGAGACAAAATTCTAATACGGTTTGGTGCGGTAGTGTCAAATTCGTCAATAGAAATGCTGTACACTTTTGATGAAGGAATTTTCATGAACGAACCAAATGAATAGCCTCCAAGAATGTACAATTTGTTGTCTATAAGATGCATGGTGGCATCTCTTAATTGAAGATCAACAAAGTATTCTTTAATTTGTTTTGATTTTGTATTGTAGATTGAAAGCTTCCCATCTTCAAAAAGGTAAATATCATCAACATTGTAAGCAATTGCCGGATTTTCTAAATGAGAAATTAGAGTTGCTTCATTTTTCCAAGTTTCGTTTGTTAAATCAAAACTCTGAATCTCAGATAAGCTTTTGTTGTCATTATTTCCGACAGTAAAAATTTTATCGCCAATCAAAACTCCTTTTACTTCTTTGGCAACAGGCATTTTTTCTAGCTCATACCATAATCCAGAAGTGATGTTGTACATGTGTACTTTGTCTGTAAAAGTTTTTTCTCCTTTTTCAGTCTTTTTTGTAGAGCCGCCCATGACAATAATATTGTCTTTATAGACAAAAGAAGCAAAGTCTGCAGCCATATGAGGATTGGTTTTGTCAATGTTAATCGAGTTTTTATTAATGTCAAAAACTTCAATTTCGTTTTCTAAATATTCAAATCTTTGATTTGTGGACATTCTTTTACCTCCTAAAACATAAAGCGTATTGTTGTAGCAATTTACGTTATGATAAGCTCTTCTCTTGAATTTTGTATTTGATTTCTCCCATACATCTGTTTTAGTATCGTAAATAAGCAAGTCTTCCCTGTAAAATTTTTTGGCTACTTGCATTTGAAGTAATTGTAGATATTTTTTTTGGAAGTTAGGATCGTTGTCATAGCTTATGCTTCTTTCCTTTAAAATCTTTAGTACATTCTCTTCTTCGCTGATGTCACCGCCTATGATGTAAATTTTGCCATTTACGACTGTCGAACCAAAAGAGTAAAGAACATTATTTAAGGATTCGAGACGAATAAAGTCAAGTTTAGATTTTAATTTCGCCTGACGATTAGTGATCTCAATATTATTAAGAGTTTCGATGTCTTCTTTAAGTGAAATGATAAAATTTGACTTTTTAAAATCAGCAATTGCAATTTTTGCTGTTAGGTAGCCAATATGTGATACCTGGAGTGTATCGCTTGCTTTTGCTTTGCTTAATGAAAACTCTCCAATATCATTAGTTATGGTACCTATTTGAGCTCGTAATGCATATATGTTTGCATCTTCGATTGGTAAATTAGTGGTTTCAGACTTAACAATTCCGCTTATTGTTTGCGCATTTGTAATAAAAGGCAATAAAATGACAATGTAGAGTAATTTTTTCACAATCTTAGGTTTTAGTTTGGTTAGAAATTTTTAAAAAGGTTGTTTTTTATAAAAAACTGCTTTTCAAAAAGTTGGCTCAATTTTTATGCCGAGGCTGTTAATTTGAGGTAAAATAATTGTTAAAAATACCGATTTTTTTACTTTAAAAAGTTAAATTCGCTTTTTAGGCAATATATTTGCTTTTTTTGAGTTGAAATAAATGTATAATTTAAAAAAGTGTAAACACTTTAATAAGAGAGTATGATTTATCGGTTAATAATAGTGTTGTTTTTTTTCAGTGTTGGAGCTTTTGCGCAGGATAATTTCATTAAGCATAAGATCTCAAAAGGGGAAAATCTTTCTGTTATTGCTAAAAAATATGGAGTGAAAGTAAAAGATATTGCAGATGCAAATCCAAATGCTCCTAAGGTATTAAAACTAAATTCAACACTTTTAATTCCCAATAAAAATAAAAGTACTGCAAAAATAAAGTCAAAAAATGAAGAAATTGCAGTAAACGATACTCCTCTTAATGCTTCTGGAACTCACGAAGTAGCCTCAAAAGAAACGCTTTGGGGAATTTCTAAAAAATATAATGTTTCTGTTGAGGATCTAAAGAAAGCAAATCCATCTTTGGAAACAGAAGGCTTAAAAATAGGACAGCAAATAAATATTCCTTCCAATAACGTAGCGACGAATAGTAGTTCGCCAAATGAAACTCCAGTTGCTTCAGAAGTAGTTTCAACAGATGTTGAGCTTATAAGAGAAGTTAAGCCTAAAGAAACAAAATACGGAATTTCTAAAGAATATGGTATTACGGTTGCAGAATTAGAACGCCAGAATCCATCAATTAAAGGAAAAGTTCCTGTTGGGTATCTGTTAAAAATTCGCGTTCCAAAAGAAAAAGCAGATGCGATTCAGTCTGCAAAAGCATTACAAGATAATAATTCACAAATAGATACTCCTTCTAATCAAGTAGCTCAAGCTGCTCCAGAAATAAAAAGAGATTCAACTGTTGTAAGGACAGGAGATTATTCTGGATTAATTGATCAGATAATAGCAAGTGCAACTGAAAATATAGGTATTAGATATAGATCAGGCGGAACAACAAAAGCAGGTTTCGACTGTTCGGGATTAATGTTCTGTACTTTTGGTAATTTTGATATTAAACTGCCGAGAAGCTCAATAGAACAATCTCGAATAGGAACAAAAGTTGCTTCAGATGAGGCTCAAAAAGGCGATTTAATTTTCTTTAGAACTAACGGCAGACGTCATATAAATCATGTAGGTATGGTTGTTGAAAATGTTGATGGTGAGATTAAATTCGTACATTCATCAACTCATGGCGGTGTTATGATTTCTTCTACAAAAGAACCATATTACACAAGAGCTTTCTCTCAGGTAAATCGCGTTTTAAATTAAGCTTCTAGAAAAGCATTTTTCAATATTTCTAATCTAAAAGGTTTAGTCCAAAAGGCGGACACATATTTATTCTCTTTGACTTTTTTAATTTCATCGATATCTAAGGTCGAAGAAAGTACAAAAATTTCAGTTCTTTTTTTTAAATCTTCTGGTAATCTGTCAAATTCTTCCAAAAATTCAAAACCATTCATAATAGGCATCTGAATGTCTAAAAGAATAATCAAAGGATTTTGCGGCTGATTCTTTAGTATCCAATTAATTCCTTCTCGTCCATTATTAGCTATGTAGATAGGATTAATGTCAAGTCCTTTTTTAAGTAATTTTTTAGTGACAAATTGATCAATCAAATTGTCTTCTATAATTATAAATTGAGATCTATGTGGCATATGAATTTGGTATTGTTACTATAAATTTACTTCCAACACTGCTTTCTGAAAAAACAGAAATATCTCCTTTAATATTTTCAACTGCTTCCTTGACGATATAAAGGCCTAATCCCGAGCCTTTATTTTTGTTTGTTCCAAAATACATGTCAAAAATATTGGCTTTATGATCATCATGAATTCCAATTCCGTTATCTGTTACTTCAATTTTATTTAATCCTTCGCTCAAATAGGTTCTTATTGTAATAAACATTTCTTGTTTACTGCAATCGGCATATTTTATAGCATTGGATAGTAGGTTGTTGATGATTATTTTTAAACGAAGACCGTCACTTTCAATCTGATCTACTAAAAGTTCTTGCGTGAATTTAATTCTGTTTGCATTCTCAATATGCATTAATTGAAGGATGGCTTCATTGCACAACTCTTTCAGGCTTACGGGCTCCAGGATTATTTCCTTTCTTTTGTTTTTAGAATAATCAATAATGTCACTTATAAACTGATCTTGCCTTTCAAGGCTTTGATGCATCATTTCTAAATAGTTCCGAACCTGTTGTGCGTCGTCCTCCAATGCTGTTATTTCGATAAGGCCTTTTAAAGAAGTAATTGGGGATCTCAAGTCGTGAGAGGCGCTGTAGACAAATCGATCCAATTCGCGATTTACAATAATCAGATTTTCATTTTTCACTTCTGTTTCTTTCTTCGAAACTAGTAGTCTTTTGACCATTATCGAATAATAAAGGCAAACGCTGCAGATTATAACCAGAATAAAAAAGATGTTTGTGATAATTAGTAAATCTTTTATTTTTCGGGTTCCTTCACCAAGCGTATTAGAAAAGTTACGTTGGTTAATAGTTAATTGGTCGCTTATTGAGCTAATTTGCTTTAAGTGTTTTTTCTGATCTGTTGAGGTTAAAATATTATGTTCGATTTTTGCATTAATCTGCTGGCCGATAACAAATAAATCAAAAATTAATTGATCTCCTTCTCCCCATTCTTTTATGGCTTTAGATAAAAAGCTGACATTTTTAAAATTTTCGAATAGCCAGATAAGATCATCTAGATCATCTTCGTGATTTCGGCCAATTAAAAATCCATTGCGAGCAACTTTATTGTCTCCAGCTTTCAAAAGCGTGATTCTTGCAATACCATCTCCTTGGGGCACCTTTAATTCTTCAAGAAACAATTTCCATTGTGTATGGTTTTTGGTGAATAAATAGGTAATTAAATGTCTTGATGCATCTTTTTGTCCTTTCGAATAATGTGATTCCCCGTTTACATAAGCTCTATTGGCAGATAAGATTTTAATTGTAAAAAAATTGATGCAGATTAGCAATGCACACGAAATAAAAACGATTAAAATAAGGATGAAAACATTTGGGAAACGAAAGTTTTTTAAAGCTTGCAGTTTAGACATAATCTTAAAATTAGTAGGTTAATGAAAAAGTGCCTTTTGCGTTTTTTGTCAGTATGAATAAATAATTATTTGGGGGAAATTAATCTATATTATACGTTAAACACTTGTTAAGGTATTTCGCTCTTTGTAAATGCTTTTATAATGATTATCTCAAATATAGTAAAATTTATCTTATGGTTTTAAGAAAAAAAATAGATGCTAAACAAAAATATTTCCATTCTAAATAATTTTATTTAAGTATTTGGTTGTTAATTTGTTGCGTTTTTTTTGAGGGCTTTTTTTATTGGAATATTGGTAAAAAAAGCAACTTTTAAATTTAATTTTGAAGTGAAAAAGGAATTTGCGATGCATTAAAATAAACAAAAAAAATTTTTGTTTTTGTTTAAAGATTAAAGGCTCACTCAGTGAATCGTCTCTTTAAAATTTAGCGTAAATAATCAATCGTCTAAACGCATAGATTGAAGGAACTGAAGGAAAATAAGCATCTATTCTTTTCTTAAATTCTGTTGTTAAAGCGGTAAATTCCTGCTCATTCAATCTTTCTTGATAAGCAGTTAAGGCAGAACCCGAAATGAACTCAAAAAAGTCATCTTTATTAGTAGAAATTATAGGATAAACTTTCTCATACAGAACCAAATCGGTACCGCCATTTTCGAAAAGGATTTTGGCATATTCATCTAAAGTCAATACTGGTGAAGGACGTGTCCAATTTTTAAGATACGATGCAAAGGGCTCTTCCTGCACCAATTGGAAAAGTATTTTATTGAGGATATTTTCATTTTGCTGCGGCATCTGAACAGCTAGCTGTCCGCCTGAATTAATGCACGATATAATTTTTGGGAAAAGCTCGTAATGATTATCAATCCATTGTAATGCGGCGTTTGAAAAAATCAAATCCCATTTGGTTTCATCAGCAATCTGTTCTAAAATGGTTTTATCTTTAAACTCAAGATTTTCTTGTATTGGTGCTTTCGCTAACATTTCAGCAGAATTATCGATACCCAAAACAAACGGATTGGTAAGTTTTTGATATAATTTTTGGGTAAGTTCACCCGTTCCGCACCCCAGGTCTATAACTTTCAGATTGGGTTTGTCAACAATATGACTTGTAAGATCATGAAAAGGTTTAGAACGTTCTTCTTTAAATTCGTTGTATTTTTTTGGATCCCAAGTCATGATGCTGTTTTTATTTAAAATTAATGAAAAATTCTAATGCTTCAAAACCAAGGATAAAAGATTGTTCTGTTGTTTTTCAATTTAAAATTGAAAAACTCATTTAAAAGTTATTCTAATTCATGCCAAAAATGACCACAGCCGTTTTTGCATTCTGTATTTCTTCTTTCTGTATCTGTAATTTTAAAAATCCAAAGTAAAGAAGTTATTACTTTTTTATTTTCATTTTCTGGCAGTGAAGCCAATTTATAGAAAGCAATTTTATTGGAGAAACTTTTTAAGATTATAATTGGCGTGAAAGTTGGTTTTAGTGGAATACTATTTATTGCTCTTTGATACGCTTCTGAATTATAATCTGTTTTGTTTGGAATAGAATTGATAATATAGTTATGTAGAGTATTAAAAAGCTCTTTAAAACTATAATCTTCTTCTAGCAAAATATGCAACCCAAGATGAAAATCTAATTTATCTTGGGCGATCTTATTGATTATTTCTTCTGTCTTGTTCAATATGTTTTCTACTCTTTAATGAATTTATCTCCAATTATAGTATCGTTTTCTGTCACGACTTGAAAATAATAAACTCCTTTTGGAAAACTGCTAATATTGATTTCGTTATTAACCAAATTACTATTTATTAATTTTCCATCTGTAGCATAAACTTTTATTGATTTCAAGTTCTCATTAAAAGTTATTTTTTCTTTTGAAGGATTTGGATAAAAAACAAATTTCAATTTTTGATTGTTAAAATCTTCTATTCCCAATGTATTATTAATAAGACTATAAGCACCAGTTTTTATATTAAAATTGATTTTGTAGGTTCCTGGTGTGTCTATTTTAATAGTTTCAGCTCCCATAGTAGATATTCCAGAAAGAAATGGTGCTGATTCTGATTTGCCCCAATATAAATTATCTGACTTGTCTAAGCGAAATTTAATATCGCCTTGAGATAATACCACATTATCTATAGTGTACAAAATACCATCAGTTGTAGGTAGAACTATATCTGTTGCATTATCTGGAAGACTACTTCCGTTAATTGAAATTTCAGGTTGTTTTAAAAACATTTTCCTAATAAGAGGAAAATTTTTTTCGAATACATTAGGGCTTTTAAGTCCTAATGAAAACAAATAAGAATCTTTTACTAAAGCTAGAGACCAATTTTCAGAGTAGATACTTGGTAAATCATTTTTCCAAAAATCAAGTTTACCTTCTTTAGATACTCTTGTAGTATATAGAAAATTATCGTCATTATTCTCGAAATTGTAACTGCCACAAAAAATTATTTTGTCGTCGGATTGTAGAGCTATGTCTGCAAAAAAGATTGAGCCATATAGCCTATGTCTGAAATAACCAGAATCGCCATAGCTCGTATCTAGACTTCCATCTTTGTTTAATCGTCCTAAAATAGTTGCAGGATTGTTTGTTGTAAATTGTCGATTTAGGAAAATAATTTTCCCATCAGATTGAATTTTAGTAAAAAAAATATCTTTAACATAATTCGGATCGGCTCTATAAAATCCATTAACGCCAAAACCTGTATCGATATGGCCAGTATTGTCAAAACACACAATAATACCTCTTTGACCTTCGTATCCAGATAAAATTATTTTTCCATCATCTTGAAAGTTTATTTGGTCATATTGGTTTCGATATAATGTAATTTCTGAATTTGAAAAAGGAAGATCTCCATTATTAAATGACGAATCTAAGGATCCATCGGATAAATTATAGCGATTAAGAGTTTGATGTTGAGTAATAGGGTTTAATAGGAGAGAGTAAATATAATTTCCATGTATTTGGCCATGAATATCAATTGAACCATTTGTTCCATAACTTGTGTCTAGGGTTCCATTTGACAAATATCTACTTATAAAATAAACAGATGAACCATCTAAATTAGAGCGTGCTCCTCGTATATAAATACGAGAATCATTATCAGAAGATTCAAAATATGTTCTGTATAGTACATAGCTTTTATAAACTAAATCAGATATTTCGAGAAAGCCGTTTGTTCCGAAATCTTTTTTAGGATTGCCATAAAAATCATACTTTCTTATAAATCCAACAAAATGCCCTTCGGTCTTTTCATAACAACCGGCAATAAGTATATCCCCTGTTTTGGGTTGAACCTTAATTGAATAAGGTAAAAGATACATTTTTTCATCAAGAGTTAAGGTTCCAGAATCTCCAAAGCTAGTATCAAGTTCGCCAGCGACAGGTATTTGTGAATGGGAAATAGTAGTAAGTAAAAAGAATAAAAATGTAAAAATTTGTAATTTCATGGGGAATGCTAATTTTAACACATTGTCTAAATGTATAATTCAAAGGTTAGTTAGTTTCGTGATAAATATAAGTCAATATAATGTTCAAAGACAAATAAATTTTAAACAAGAAAAGTCTCTAATTTTTTTACTAAATAGACTAAAAGTTTCCTAATGCAATAAATATCATGAAATCGTTTTCTTTAATTGAAATTTCCAAAAAAAGTATATCTTTAGCCAACCTAAACCAATAAAAATGCAAGAAAACGACCAAGAACATTTTAAAAGAGAACTCGGCCTCTTAGACGGAACCATGCTTGTGGTTGGCTCTATGATCGGATCCGGGATATTTATTGTAAGCGCCGATATAGCCAGACAAGTGGGTTCGGCGGGATGGCTTACCTTGATCTGGCTTTTGTCTGGATTTATTACTGTTGTCGCAGCAGTTAGTTACGGCGAATTGAGTGCGATGTTCCCAAAAGCAGGAGGACAATATGTGTACCTGAAAGAAGCTTATAATAAGCTGATTGCCTTTTTATACGGCTGGAGTTTTTTTGCGGTTATTCAGACTGGAACTATCGCGGCAGTTGGGGTGGCTTTTTCAAAATTTGCAGCTTATTTGTATGAGCCGTTAAGTGATGAAAATATTCTTTACGAATTAGGCGCCTTTAAACTGAATGCAGCGCAACTAGTTTCGATTTTAACCATTATCATTCTGACTTTTATTAATAGTCGTGGAGTGAAAAACGGAAAAATTCTACAAACCGTTTTAACCATAATTAAAATTTTATCGCTTCTTGGTTTAGTTATTTTTGGATTAACGCTTGCCGCCAAAGCTTCTGTTTGGGATGCAAACTGGGCAGACGGATGGAGTACAAAAACATTTGACAAAGAAAGCGGTTCATGGCTTCCAATTAGTGGAACGGCTCTAATTTCTGGAATTTCGGCAGCAATGGTTGGATCATTGTTTTCTAGCGATGCGTGGAACGGTGTGACTTTTATCGCGGGTGAAATTAAAAATCCGAAACGAAATGTTGGTCTTAGCCTGTTTCTAGGAACGTTTATTGTTACTTGTCTTTATGTTGTGACAAATCTGATGTATTTGGCTGTAATTCCGTTTGACGAAATTGCAACAGCAAAGTTTGATCGTGTTGCAGTTGTGGCTTCAGATTATATTTTTGGAAATATTGGAGCTTTGATTATCGCAATTATGATTATGATTTCGACTTTTGCCTGCAACAACGGATTAATTATGGCTGGAGCAAGAGTTTATTATACAATGGCAAAAGATGGTTTATTTTTCAAAAAAGCTGCTGTTTTAAATAGTTCGAGTGTTCCTGCTTGGGCACTTTGGGCGCAATGTGTTTGGGCTTCAGCTTTATGTCTAACAGGGAAATATGGCGATTTATTAGATTTTGTAATTATAATTGTACTGATTTTTTACATTTTGACTATTTACGGAATTTTTATTCTAAGAAAAAAAATGCCAGATGTAGAAAGACCTTATAAAGCTTTTGGATATCCGTTTTTGCCAATGGTGTATATTATTGTAGCATCAGCAATTTGTGTTTCGTTATTAATTACAAAATTTTCAACCTGTGGCTGGGGAGTATTAATTATGCTAACTGGAATTCCAGTTTACTATTTAACAAAACCAAGCGAATAATATTTTCTATTTGAAGTTGAAAAACTACTAAATAAAAAAGCATCTTGATCTATTTCAAGATGCTTTTTTATTTAAGGTATGTGTGGTTTACTAATTGGATAAATCGTTATTAATTTTTTCTTCTGTTGGTCTTAGAAAAAGAAGATAGATAATGAGAAGAATTCCAAATAGTATAAAATCAGGTTTAAGAAATAAAATAATAAAAGCAGCGCCTTCCAAAACTGCCCATCGCATAATTGAAGCTGTTTGATAGATAGGCAATTTGTCTTCAAGTTTTAGCTTTGGGTCAATCTGTTTTAATTGCGCTTTAAATAATATACTACTCAAAACAAAGGCTAGAACAGGAATTGCAAGATATATTATGGAAGCAGAATCAACAGTAGGAACTTGTAGTGTTTCTAGCGAAATATCGCCCACAATAAAATAAGCGATAATGGTTCCTACGCAAATGCCAAGATGGATAATTTGTAAAGCTTTGATTTTTTCGGTCATAATTTGGTTTAGATTTGAGGTTAATTATGCAATTTAAGATTAATTCTTTTTAAATGAATGATTTATGTTTCAGTTTTATTAAACTGCTAAGTTTGCAAACAAAAAAAAGACACTATAATTAGTGTCTTTTAAATGTAAATAATCGTTGAAAACGCTAGTTATATGGTAACTGGTTCATCAACAGATTTTATAGTTGAATTAATAATAGACAAAGTAAGCGGATCGGTTTCTCCAGAGAAGAAAGCGTCCAAAATTTCCTGAAATATCGGATTTGCATTTTCAACCAAAGAAAACAAAGTCATGCATGAACGCAATTTTCGAGCATCTAAATCTCCAAAAATTCCGTCAGCCGATTTCATTTTAAAAGTCACAAGCAACTCTGAAATTTCGATTAAATGTTTTCCCAAAATTGGATGTTCCAAATAATCTGTAGCTTCTTTTAAATCATTAATGGCATAAAGATTTGCAGTATCGCTTTTTCCTAAGCCTTTTATTTGCGGGAAAATAAACCACATCCAGTGTGTTTCTTTTTTCCCTTTACTGATTTCAGAAAGAGCGGTAAGATAAAGTTTGTTCTGTGCGTCTAAGAAACGCGCTAAATCATTGTTCGAATAAGCCATTACGGTATTGTATTTTAAAAAAGGTTGCAAAAATAGTAAAAAAGATAGGTTTTGCCTAGTAAAAGGTTCATATAGTGCATGTTTTAACTTTTTAAAGAAGGAATATCTTACGTTGTTTGGAGTAAAAATTGCTTCTTTTTAAAGATTCAATGCTATAAAAATCAAAGATTTCGATTAGTTCTTCTAAAGGTAAGATTGATCCTTGGTAAAACATCTCGAGCCGTTTTTGGAACTTGATGTTGCCAAAAACTATTAGTAGTTCCAGCCATCAACAAAAAGGATCCATGATGCAGCGGAATCTCAATTGGCGGAATTTCTTTTCTGAATTTATGGCGAAGTTTAAACATTCTCGTTTCTCCAAAAGTAACGGAAGCAATAATAGGATTTGGACCTGTATTATGTTCTTTGTCGCTATGCCAACCTACGCCATCATTTCCGTCTCGGTATAAATTCAATAATACAGTATTAAAATCAAGCTGTGTTTCTTTTTCTACACGGCCTCTAATTTTTAACAATTCATAAGTCCAATCTGGTCCGTTTGGATCTGCCCCAGGATTATCTTTATCTTCATACCAAGAAATCATTCGCGGAACGGTATAAGTTTTATCGTAAATTTCCATTTCATACTCTCTCCATTTGGTTTTGCGAAGTATTCTCTCGTAAAAAGCATCAGATTCTTCTTTGGTAAAAAAGTTATCGATTAAAATTAATTCAGAATCTGGAATGTCAAATATTTTTTTTCCTCCCAAACCTGTAGTAAATAATTCGGTGTCGCTAAATAGTGTCATAATTCAGATTTTAGTTTTACAGCTCTATTTTTATTGGTTTAGGAAATGAAAAGTTGTTTGTTAAAGAATATTTTTCTCGGATGTTTTTCTGCGTAAGCAAAAATTAACTGTTCAATATATTGATTGCTTTTATAAGGCGTAACATAATTTTTTACTTCATCAGAATCGTTGATGGCAACATCTCTCGGAATGTAGCCCATTCCATGAAAATGACCATTTTCGATCCAAATACAGCTTCTTTCGTCTGTAGAACGTCCTTTATCTATAATGGCAAAACTTGGTCTGTTATTCAATAAAAATTCAATAGCATTGTCGACTTGTTGGTTATGAAATGAAACGTCTGGCAAATCTTTTGTATCATTGTTTTGGAAAAATTCGCCTTCTTCTGGTCTTGTATATTTGCAAAAACGATGATCGATTTCAAAATGCTCGGCTAGAGTTCGCAATAAATTAATGCCATCGTATTGGCTATTAAACTCATGAATACAAGTCTGAAATTTACTCAATTTACCAACTGCCAAATATTTATAGCCGTTTCGAGCTTCGTATTGATAAATGCCATATTTGGCTTCAAAACGTTTTAAGGCTCTGTTATAAGTGGGCCAAAGTTTTTTGATTTCAGTACATTCTAAAAGAAGCGCCATTAGTTCGGTCGCGCAGACTTCAAAAGAAATTCCGTGAATGTCTCTTAAAAAATGTTGTCTTTGCGGTTTGATATTATTTCCTGTAAAATGAGAAGTGACACGCTTTTTTAAGTTGATTGCTTTTCCAACATAAATCACTTTTTTTGCCTGATTATAAAAATAATAGACTCCTGGTTTGTCAGGTAAATTATTAAAATCTTCTTGTGGTAAATTGGGCGGCAAGCGCTGATCTTGCGCTGTTTTCTTGATCATTTTATCAATCTCTCCAGCATCGTCCCATTCCAATAAAAGCGAAAATAAAAGAGCAGTCGCATCGGCATCTCCGCCGGCACGGTGTCTGTTTTCTAAAGATATATTTAAAGAATTGCACAGATTTCCTAAACTATAAGAACCCAGTCCAGGTTTGATTTTTCGAGCTGCACGAACTGTACAAAGCTTTTTTGCCGACCATTTAAAACCAGCTTGCTCCAGTTGATGATGAACGAATGAATAATCAAAGTTCACGTTGTGCGCAACAAAAACACGATCAGTTAGCATTTCCAAAACTTTCTCTGAAATAGCATCAAAAATGGGCGCATTGGCTACCATTTCGTTGTTAATTCCTGTCAATCCAAAAATAGAAGGAGGTATGTCCTGTTCAGGATTTACAAGTGTTTCGTAACGATCCAATACATTTGTACCGTCATGAATAATAATGGCAATTTCTGTAATACGGCTTCCACTGGCATTTCCGCCTGTGGTTTCGATATCGACTATAGCATATTCCGTGTTTTTCATCTTTATATAACGTAAAATGTTCTTTTTCTGTTGTTTGATTAAACTTTAACTGTAATAACATCTTTAAGGAGAGTAGAAAATTTAGGGGATAATCTATTTTGTTTCATTTTCCATTGTCGTCCTAAAGATTGCACGCCGAATTTAATTTTATTGTTGCCATAACTCCGATTCATTTCATCAATTACCTTCATTAAAGGTTGATGTTTAGGGTTTGAAGTGTTGAATAAATTCAGCTGTGTTTCGCTATTTGGTGTTAAACCCATTACAATTACACCTGCTTTTTTATAGCGATAGCCCTTTTTAAAAATAGCTTTAAATCCTTTTTGAGCAACCGTATTAAGTTCTATTGTAGAATTGGTTGGAAAATCTGTTGTGATTGTAATGCTTCTTGAATAATGAGATTCTTCGTTTTTTATAAAACTAGTCTGTATAAAAACAGTTACCATATTGCAATGACAATTCTGTCTTCTTAATTTCTCGGCACAAGAAGCTGTAAATGTGCTGATTCGCTCTGATATTTCTTCATAAGTAGTATATCTTTTTTCGAAAGATCTTGTTGTGGCAATCATTTTTCGGTCTGACGCTTCCTCTAATTCTAAAGTTGGTTTCCCTTCTAATTCATGTTTTAAACGAAGCCCAACTACAGACATTTCTTTTCTTACCCAAGCATCAGGAAGTTGGGTAAATTCATAAGCTGTGTTAATTTTTTTTGCTTTAAGTCTTTTAGCAAGTTTTCTCCCAATTCCCCAAACATCTTCAATTTTAGTCCATTTTAGGGCTTTGATTCTTTTTTCTTCAGAATCAATGGAATAAACATTCTGTGTGCGATCGGCAAATTTTCGAGCAATTTTATTCGCCATTTTGGCTAACGCTTTGGTGGGCGCAAAACCTACACTTACGGGAATACCTGTTCCTTGTGTGACCTCTTTACGCATTTTTAAGCCAAGTGTGTTCAGATCAAATAAATCGTAACCCGAAAACTTTAGAAAAGCTTCGTCAATACTGTAAATTTCAATTTCATGCGTGTAAGTTCGAAGCAAATTCATTACCCGATTGCTCATATCTCCATAGAGCGGATAATTTGAAGAATAAACAAAAATGTTCTTTTCCTTAAAAATAGATTCGTATTTAAAAGCAGGAATTGCCATTGGTATACCTAAAGCTTTAGCTTCATCAGAACGCGAAATAACACAGCCGTCATTATTGGAGAGAATAACAATAGGTTTTCCTCTTAAATGCGGTTCAAATACTCTTTGGCAAGAAGCATAAAAATTATTACAATCGACTAAAGCAAACATTTCTAAATGTGTTTTTGTTCTATTTTGTCCGTCTGAGCGAAGTCGAAGACCATTTATGCTATAAAGCGCTTCGACTTCGCTCAGCGTGACATTAAATTCAAAAAGTTTTGATACTATGAGTTACAATTCCCCAGATTAGAAAATTATTTTCAGGAGTTACTTTTATAGGCTGATAATCTTCATTTTCGGCAATAAGCCAGATAATCTCTTTTTCTATTCTGATGCGTTTTACAGTAAATTCCCCATCGATTTGACAAACAGCAATTTTATTATTCTGCGGTTCAAGGCTTTTATCAATAATCAATAAGTCACCGTCATTGATGCCTACATTTTTCATAGAATGTCCTTTTACTCTGGCAAAATAAGTGGTGTATTTATGTTTGATGAATTCTTTGTTGAGATCAATAGATAATTCAATAAAGTCATCAGCAGGCGAAGGAAAACCAGCGCTGATACCAACGTCAAAAAAAGGCAGTTTTACTTCCGTACTTATGTCTGGAAAGTATAGTTCAATTGATTTAGTGGTATTTATATTGTTTAATTTCGTAATCACTTCAAAAAAATAATTCTTTGTATAAAGCAAAATTAGTACAGATTAGAACATTTTACGTATATTTGCTGTTCCAAATTATAACAAATTTATTATGTCCTTATTTTCAGACAACATCAGAGCGTTAAGGGTTAAGCATAAAATATCACAGGAGAAATTAGCTGAAAACCTTAGTATTACAAGAGGAAGATACGTGAAATACGAAGACGGAACTTCGGAAGCACCGTATGATATTCTA
This sequence comes from Flavobacterium tyrosinilyticum, assembly GCF_023656565.1. Taxonomy (GTDB): domain Bacteria; phylum Bacteroidota; class Bacteroidia; order Flavobacteriales; family Flavobacteriaceae; genus Flavobacterium; species Flavobacterium tyrosinilyticum. The sequence goes on along the minus strand of NZ_JAMOKG010000001.1, from coordinate 23,193 downwards.
AAGAAGATTGCATTATATTTTCACATGAGTATTGACTTGATATTATCGGTCGATATCCGTAAAATTGATGTGCAAAATTTGATAAAACTGGAAGGCAATCGACTTATTTTGCCCATTCAAGTGGATAGTTTTGGAGAAAATTTTATTGAAATTGTATCTCAAAAAGCAAAAGCAGGATATTTGAACGGATATGCTGATCCTGAATATATTGAAAGTTTACAGCAAATTACACTTCCGTTTTTAGGACCTGGAAAACATCGCGGATTTCCCGTTGAAGGCGATTCAATGCCTCCACACGAAGACGGTTCTATCATTATTGGTCGTTATGTAGAAAAACTAGGAGAGGTGATGGATGGCAAAACCTATATTCTGATTACTAAAAATGAAGGAATGGTGTATAAGCGTCTGAATAAAAACAAAAAGAACTCTTTGGTTTTAGAATCTGATAACAGTTTTTATCCGAATTATGAAGTGAAAGCTTCTGATATTTTGGAGATTTGGGAATATGAATGTAATATTGGCCGTTCGGATAAAAAACAAGAAATGACAGAAACCGGAGCAATGAAAGATTTGCTTTTAGAATTGAAACGTGAAGTTCGAGAGATTAAGAATAATACTTCGAATACCTAGAGGTTCATTAACTATAGAAATTAAGAGTAATGATATTTATTGTTTATACAGGCACAGTGAGTTTTATAACAAGAACAGAATTAACACTTGCAGAATGGGATAAACGATTTCACAAGTTTCTAAGAGTTATTGGTTTTATTAGTGATGAAGAATTTCTGGACGAACTCCGATTTTTATATCGTGTTGACGATAAGACTGTTGAAGAGATTAATGAAATAATCAGTAAAAAGAGTTTTATCAGTATTCGAATTACAAACAAAGCTTTTGAAGGTTTTAGATATGCTGAAAATTATTTAGATTTTACAGCTATAGAAGGACAGATTTTGTATTTTGAAGATTGGAATTTTATATTTCGAGTGTTTAATGAAGAATATTTTCTGTGGTGCTTTTTAGGCGGAATAGCAGATGTTCAAAGAGAAATTAAATTAAGCGAAGAGGATATCAAAAGATATAAAGAAATTGGTTTAGCACAAATAGATTATTTGATTGATAATTTACAGAAAATGGATTCAATCGAATATGAAAAAGCAATTGTCGAAAATAGAAAATTACTTTAGACCGATATTTTAAATGAACATCCAAAAAACCAAAATCGAAGATCATATCCGTTTAACGGAAATCACCAAAAAGTCAAAAGCGTATTGGGGATATTCGGATGAGCAAATGGAGAAATGGAGTAAAAGTCTAACGATCACGATAGATTATATCGAAACAAATCCTGCTTTTAATTTGGTTGATGAGAATCAGATTGTTGGTTATTATTCATATTTAAGATTAGAAAGTAATCAGGTAAAATTGGATAACTTATTTATTTTACCTGAATATATAGGAAAAGGATTTGGTTCTTTTCTAATGAATGATTTTTTGGAAAGAATGCGAAATGAAAAATGCCAGAAAATCATTTTAGATTCAGAACCAAATGCCGAACAATTTTACCAGAAAATCGGATTTACAAAAATCGGTGAATTTGAAACTTCAATAAAAAATAGATTTATGCCGATTATGGAAATGAATCTTTAATTCTGGAGTTTATTTTAAATCAATTTTCAGTTGCATTTCATTTTTCATATGCAATAATGCTTCAGCATTTCCCATGGCATCATCAACGGGATTATGCGTATGTTCTGTTTTTCGAAGATGTTTCCATTGAGCGAAAGTATCATTTGCTAAACCACAGTATAAATCACCTATTCTTCTTGATGAATATCCAAAAGGATTTCTATTCAAAAAATGATGAAAATACCAGCAAATGAACATCCAGTCAAAACCATTATTATCGCTAATAAATATTGGTCTTCCTTTTGAATTTTCTTTTATCCATTCTTCAAAATTTAGCATTACCTCTTCTGGATCATCAAATTCTAAAGTTGTTTCTCTGTCGAAACCTGAAATTGCTAAAGCTTGCGGATCAAACTTATCGGAAATAGGTTTTAATTTTCCATAAAAAGTTTTATCTAACTTTTCATTTACAAGCACAGCACCAAAGCATATCATGGAATAATCTCCAGGAATTGGTCCGTCTGATTCTATGTCTACAACTATATAACTCATTTAATTTTTGATTTGTTTTTCTAACAAACTTAAAATATTAAATAAAGAATAATAGCATTTTATGACAAATTATAAATTAAAAAACCTTAGCAAATCCTAAACCATATTGCTGTCCATTATAAAAGGGCATTATCATAGAAGTAGATTTATTTTCGGCTGATGATTTGAACAATTTTTTAGTGATATACGGATTAATCCAATAGGCAATTTTCGTACTCAAAATCCCGATTCCAGCTCCAGCAGCGACATCGGTCAGCCAATGACGGTTATTGTAAATTCTGAAAAGGCCAGTTCCTGTTGCAACGGCGTAACCTGCAATTCCGTACCAAATTGATTTGTCTTTATATTCTTGATATAAAAATTCGGCACCCATAAATGCAGTAGCAGTATGTCCGGAAGGGAAGGAGTTGTTTGAACTTCCGTCGGGCCTTTCTACATGTGAAATTGATTTTAAACCTAAAACCGTTGTAGCCATAATTGCATACGAAGTCACCAATATCACAGAGCGGTCACGCATATTGTTTTTGCCTTTTACGCCAAAAGCATTCAATGCATAAACCGATGCAGCAGGCGCATATTGAGAAAAATCATCAATTGTAACTTTCTCGTCAATGTCTTCAGTAACTTCTTTTTTGATTTGCGAATTGAAGCTTAACAGCTGATCGCTTTCAAGTCCAATAACACCATACCCAATTAATACACCAGGAATAATCAATTGTTTGTAATTGAATTTTAGCTGATGCGAAGTACTGTCAATTTTTGTAATCGAATCATTTTGCTGTGCATTTACAGAAAATAATCCGAATAGAAATAGTAGGGAAATCGTTTTGTGGAACATTTTCTTAGTCGTTATATTGTACAAAATTAACGAATGTTCGACGCAGGTATTTTGGGCTTAATTGAACCTTAAGGGAATATTAATTTGTTGGTTTTAAATGAGGTAATTGAATTAAGATTGGCTTATTTTTTATTATTCTGAGTGTCACCCTGAGCGAAGTCGAAGGGCTTTACAGTACAAAAGGTCTTCTACTTCGCTCAGACTGACAGATGCAATAAATTGATACAAATAATTAAATTTAGACAAAGCCATTAAAAATCCTTTTAATCTGTGCAATCTGTGGCTTAAAAAAACTTTGCGACTTAGTGTCTTTGTGGCAAAAAAATCTAAACTTTCAACGAAAACCAAAATGTGCTTCCCAATCCTAAATTACTCTCGACCCCAACACTTCCGTTTTGGGCTTCAATAAATTCTTTGCTAATGGCTAATCCCAATCCTGTTCCAGATTTTTGACTTCCCGGAACTTGAAAATATTTATCAAAAACCCTGTCTTTATATCTTGCATCAATTCCTTTTCCTGTATCAATAACCTGAAAAAACATTTGATTATTTTCTTCTTTTAATTTAATAAGAATTGTGCTTTTTTCAGACGAATATCTAATGGCATTCGATAAATAATTAATTAAAACCCAGCCTGTTTTTTCAGCATCTGCTTTTACGTTTTTGAGATTTTCATTGGCATCAACAACTAACAGAATCTGTTTTTGATCTGCTTGAACTTTTACAGCTTCTACGGCATATTTCACAATTTCCTGTGGATTGCTTTTTCCAATATTCAGCTGAATATTTCCAGTTTCCAATTGTGATAAATTCAGTAATTCACCTGTAATTTTCAACAAACGCTGACTGTCATCTTTTATACTTTCAACCAATTGTTTTTGGTCGTCGTTCATATTGCCCGTTTTAGCATTTTCAAGCAATTGAAGACTTAATTTTATAGAAGCAATTGGTGTTTTTAATTCATGCGAAACGGTGGCAATAAAATTCGTTTTAGCAAAATCCAATTCTTTAAAAAGCGTAATATTTCGAAGAATAATGACATCGCCAATATTAATTTCTTTTTCTTCACCAGTTGGCGTTATTGTGATATTGTGAATCTCTTTTTCGAAATAACTTTCTTTTCCGTGAGCAAAAATTTTGAGAGCCTGTTTTTTAGGAGTTTCAGTTTCTTTCAGAATCAAAGAACGAATTAAATCATTGGAAACGGCTAATTTAGATGCAGGTTTTCCAATAATATCTTCCGATTTTAGACCGATAATTTTCAGCGCTTCATCATTCACAAACAAAACAATTCCTTCGTTATCCAAACCAATAATAGGATCATTCATATTATTGATCAGCGTTTCCAGTCGTTTCTTCTCAAAAAGAAGTTTATAAACATTACTATCATGATATTCTTCCAGCTTTTGCGCCATGGTATTGAATGATTTCGCAAGATCTCCAAATTCGCTGTGACTCGTAAAATGAACACGTTCTGAATAGTTTTTATTGGCAATTTCCTTAATACTCTGCGTTAATTCTCTAATCGGATTGGCAATATTATTGGGTAGATTAACCAATAAATTAAAAGCAATCAGAAAGCATAAAGTTCCCACAATGGCAATCGACAAATTAGCCGTTTCAGCCGAATGTTTAGCGATATCGCTTTTCTGTTTTATGGCGTCCAGATTCAGTTTCATAATCGCAAAAATATCCTGACGAATCTGAGCTTTTACAGATTCATCAGCATTGTTTTTGTCTAAAAGAGCAAAACTCGCTTTCAGTTTTTCAGTGGCTTGTTTTTCGCCTGGTTCTGTAATATTTTGAGTCTGCTTTTCGAGATTTTCCTCAAAATTCTGAATCGTCTCTTTTGAACCCGATTTGATTCCGTCTAAAGCAAAAATCATATTTCGGGAATATTCCAAAGTATTATAATTGGATTTCAGAATATTCTCGGTGTCTTGCTTAATCAAAAAAACAGAATAAGCACTCACTAACGAGAGAATGATGATCATTAAAAATAACAATCCAACACCCAGATTCAATTTGGTTTTAATTCTCATGACGTTTATTTAAAAACAAGTTTTTTTATTTGAACCATTAAGATATTAAGGAAATTAAGCTTTTGAACTTAATGAAACTTACAAAGAGAAAATTAAGTATAGCCTTTATTTTCTTAATATCTTAATGGTTAGAAAAATTACGACAGTATTACAAGATCAACATTTGATAACGACAGCTTGTTTAGCAAACGTCTGAAAATTGTTGTAGACAAAATTACTTTAAATAAATTCAAATGCGGTTTTCCGATGCACACAGTTGTAATTTGTTTTTCTTCTACGGTTGTCAAAATTGCATTGGCAATATTCGAATTTTCGAGTTTAATAACTTCGGCTCCTAATTGCACGGCAAGTTTAAAGTTATTAATTAAATGTCTTTGTTTATCAAGTGCAATTCTTGTACTGCTTTCCTGCGGAGTTTCGACATACAAAACATACCAGCTTCCGTTATAATAGCTTGCCAAGCGAGCTGCTTTTCTAATTACAATTTTGGCCGTTTTATCATTACTGCTAATACAGGCCAAAAGTTTCTCATGTCGTAAAGCATGCAGATTCGGTACTTCGCTTTCTACTTTTCGAACCACTTGACTTGCTACTTCTTTCAAAGCCAATTCACGCAATTGCAGAATCTGTTCCGATTTAAAAAAGTTCGTTAAAGCCGTCGGAATTTTATCTGCCGTATAAATTTTACCTTCCTTTAAACGTGCAATCAAATCTTCCGAAGTCAAATCGATATTCACGACCTCATCGGCCAGACGCAAAACATTATCAGGAATTCTTTCTTGAACATCAATATTCGTAATTCGTTTTACGTCTTCGTTTAAACTTTCAATATGCTGAATATTAACGGCCGAAATGACATTTATTCCAGCTTCCAGAATTTCCAAAACATCCTGCCAGCGTTTTTCGTTTTTGCTTCCCTCAACATTTGTGTGTGCTAATTCATCAACAATAACCACTTCTGGACGAAGATTGATAATCGCCTGAACATCCAATTCTTCTAATTCTTTTCCTTTATAGAAAATGGTCCGTCTCGGAATAATCGGAAGACCGGCAAGTAATTCATGCGTTTCCTTCCGCATGTGTGTTTCAATGTAGCCAATTTTTACATCGATTCCGTTTTTCAATAACGAATGCGCTTCCTGAAGCATACGAAAAGTCTTTCCCACACCGGCACTCATTCCAATGTAGATTTTAAACTTTCCCTTTCGTGATTTCTGAATTAAATCTAGAAAGTGCTGAGCGTTATTATTTTCGTTTTCCATATTTTTTGGTTTAACCATTAAGAGATTAAGGAAGTTAAGCTTTTCTTAGTCTACAGAACATTAAGCTTAATGTTCTGTATTCTAGATTTAAATGAGGTGCTAAAACTTAATTTTCTTAATCTCTTAATGGTAAAAAATCTTTTAATGTTTAGAAAGAAATCGCCAGCGAAGTCGTTACAAACGTATTCGTATCCGTTGGAAGATTGTCTTTATTGGTGAAGATTTCGTCTTTACTCGAAAGATTTCTTGCTTCAATTCTAAACATAACATTATCAGAAACTAAGTAATCAAAGTTAGCTGAAAAACCATAAGTTTTAAAACCGTTTGGGGTTTCAGTTGCGATAATTACACCTTTTTCATCACTATAATATTCACCTCGTACTGCAAGCTGAATCTTGTCAACTGGTTTGTATTGCAGAATCAAAACGGGCGAAAACCAAGTATCATATTTATCACTTCCTTTAGCCGATTGTTGAGATCCAATATCAAAACCAGCCGTAATATTTGTCTTTTCCGTTACCTTAAATTGTCCATAAAAGTTGTTGAAATAGCGCCATTTTTTATCAATATCTGGCTGTTCATTTCCAACATACGTACTCCAGTTCAAAACAACCCGATCAGATGGTTTGTAGGTAACTTGCGTTCCAAAAGCAGGAGTTTGATTCCCATCGATTTTCTGAATTCTCTGCCAACCGTTCAAATACATCGCTGCCAAGTACCATTTTCCCGATTCAGAAGTATAACCAATTTTGACTCCCGCTTCATAATAAGGCGAATTCTCAGCCAGAATGCTTCTTGATAGAGTCTGGCAGTCTTTTCCAATGGCACTTTCAAAACCAATGTGAGCAGGCATAATCCCTGCATCAATCCATAAATTATGGTTTCTCGAAATTTTCACACCCACATTTGCCTCGTAGATATTTTTCAGCAAACCTTGTTCAGCCGACATATTATATTCAGCATACGTTCCGGCCATTAAGGCAAAGTTTCCACGAACATTTTCTTTCGTATAATTTACTTTTGCCAAACCTAAATTAATGTTGACTTCATAGCTTTTATTAAAGTTATAAAAAAAGCTGGGACGAGTATGATTCTCAGGTTTCCCAAAATCGTAGCTATAATAAGTTTCTACATATCCTGAAAACGTCAACGGACTTTTAGATTCTTCTTGCGCATGTAAATTGCTAAAACCAAAAGCGATTAAAGCAGTAAGTATTATTTTTTTCATTTTTGTGGTATTCAATTATTTATTAGTAGATTTTTTTAGGAGCTAATCCCGCTATCCGTTTCAATCTTTTGTACCGAACCCCGGCACAAAAGGATTTTCACTACTATCGGGGCTAGGGCATTTGGGGTAAAAAGGCGTTTCCGTTTCCTGCAAGGTTTTTGAAACCTTGTAGGTATTTAATTTTAAAGATTATTTTTTATCGCTTAGTTTGTCATTTCGACGAAGGAGAAATCACACTAGAAACTCCGCACAGTTAATCGCCAATCTTTGTCGAGCTGCTTGCGGACATTCCTCGTTCCTCGGAATGACAAACGGTGTGGTCACTGTACAATAATTTCTAATATGTCTATCATACTTGCAAGGTTTTCAAAACCTTGCAAGAGAAAAACTTAGAATCTCAGTATCTTAGAACCTTAGCATCTTAGAGCTTTAGCGAAGCTCATCCAGCGCCACATTCAATTCCAAAACATTCACAGTTTCTGGCCCAACAACAGCCGAATTAATTTTAGATTCCACCAAAGATTTCACTTTCTCTTCATCAAGTTTTCGTTCTTTGGCAATTCGTTTAACCTGAATCAAAGCGCCTTGCGGAGAAATATTCGGATCTAAACCGCTTCCTGAAGCTGTAACCATATCTGATGGAATATCAGATTTTTTCAAATACGGATGAACCAGTAAAAGCGTGTCAATTCTTTTTTGAACCAAAGCCAGATAATCAGCGTTGCTTGGACCTTTGTTACTTCCGGCACTTCCGGCGGCATTATAATCAACAGCTGATGGTCTTCCCCAGAAATAATTCGACTTATCGAATTTCTGACCAATTTTTTGATAACCAACAACTTTTCCGTTAACCGAAATTGTTTCTCCTTTTCCTTGATTTGGAGCCAATTGTGCGATTCCGTAAATTGCTAAAGGATAAATAACCGCAAACAAAATCAAAGTAAATACGGTAAGTTTTAATAGTGAAAATAGATTTTTCATTTTTTTGAGATTCTAAGGGACTAAGTTGCTAAGGTTCTAAGTTTTTTCTTTGAAGCTTAGTAATCTAAAGTCTATGTTTTTATTGAGTTTTTGTAAACCTGACAGGTTTTTAAAACCTGTCAGGTTTGATTTTTACATAAATAAGGCAACCAGTAAATCAATAACTTTTATTCCTATAAAAGGGACAATCAGACCTCCCAAACCATAAATCAAAAGGTTTCTTTTTAAGATTGCACTAGCTCCAATTGGTCGATAGTCAACACCTTTCAGCGCAAGCGGAATCAAAATTGGAATAATAATCGCGTTGAAAATTACCGCTGATAAAATGGCACTTTCAGGGCTGTGCAAATGCATGATGTTTAAACCTTGAAGCGCAGGAATCGCAGTAATAAAAAGAGCAGGAACAATAGCAAAATATTTCGCAACGTCATTTGCAATAGAAAAAGTAGTTAAAGTACCTCGAGTCATTAAAAGCTGTTTTCCAATTTCAACGATTTCAATTAGTTTCGTTGGGTCATTGTCAAGATCGACCATGTTTCCGGCTTCTTTTGCAGCTTGAGTTCCGCTGTTCATGGCAACTCCAACATTCGCCTGAGCCAAAGCGGGAGCATCATTTGTTCCGTCACCCATCATGGCAACCAAACGTCCTTCAGCTTGTTCTTTTCTAATGTAATTCATTTTATCCTCAGGCTTAGCCTCGGCAATAAAATCATCAACTCCGGCAGCTTCGGCAATAAATTTGGCCGTAAGCGGATTATCACCCGTAACCATTACAGTTTTGATTCCCATTCTGCGTAAGCGTTCAAAACGTTCTTTCATACCGGTTTTAATGATATCCTGAAGCTCGATAACACCTTGAATTTCATTGTTTTTGATTACTACTAGTGGCGTTCCTCCGTTAGACGAAATGGTAATAACTTGTTGGGCAGTATCTTCAGGAAAAGAATTTCCGGCTTGCTGCGCAATATTTTTTGCAGCGTCTTGTGCACCTTTTCTAATATTTGTTCCGTCTTTTAATACGACTCCAGAAGTTCTGGTTTCGGCAGTAAATTTGATGGTATGTGAAATATCAGAAGTAGTTTTTAAAAAGCTCGCTTTCGTTTCACTTTTTACATCTAACATTTCACTTAATTCGAGAATACTTTTCCCTTCTGGAGTATCATCAGCAAGTGAACTCAAAACAGCCGATTTCACGAAATCATCAAAAGAAATTCCTTTTGTTGGATAAAAATTAGTTGCTTTTCTGTTTCCAATGGTGATGGTTCCTGTTTTATCCAAAAGTAAAACATCAATATCCCCAGCAGTTTCAACCGCTTTACCCGATTTTGTAATTACGTTAGCACGCAACGCTCTGTCCATTCCCGCAATACCAATCGCAGAAAGTAAACCTCCAATTGTAGTTGGAATTAAACAAACAAACAAAGCAATGAAAGCCGCAATCGTGATGGGTGCGTTGGCATAGTCGGCAAACGGTTTTAGCGTAACGCACACAATCACGAAGATTAAAGTAAATGCGGCTAATAAAATAGTTAAGGCAATTTCGTTTGGTGTTTTCTGACGGCTCGCACCTTCAACCAAAGCTATCATTTTATCTAAAAAGCTTTCACCAGGTTCAGAAGTAACTTTTACTTTAATTTTATCAGATAATACTTTTGTCCCTCCGGTAACCGAAGATTTATCTCCGCCAGCTTCACGAATTACAGGCGCACTTTCTCCGGTAATGGCACTTTCGTCGATTGTAGCCAGACCTTCGATAATTTCACCATCGGCAGCAATTAAATCACCGGCTTCGCAAACGAAAATATCGTCTTTTTTTAATGCTGAAGAACTAATGTTTTTGATTTCTCCATTTGGCAGAATTTGTCTTGCCGGAGTTTCTTCACGTGTTTTTCGTAAACTGTCGGCTTGTGCTTTTCCTCTTGCTTCAGCAATTGCTTCGGCGAAATTGGCAAATAAAAGTGTTGCCAGTAAAATTAAAAACACAATTAAGTTATAAGTAAAACTACCTTGGTTATTTGCGCCCATTAAGATCGAAACGCAAACAGCAAACATAATGGCTGTTCCAATTTCTACGGTAAACATTACCGGATTTTTGATCATCATTTTTGGATTAAGCTTCACAAAAGACTGCGCTAAGGCTTCTTTTACCTGTTTACTTTCAAACAATGATGTGGATTTATTAGTTGTCATTTTTTTGTAAAAAGTTAAATGTTATTTGTAAAATGTTATGCGCTAAAAACACATAGATTATAGAATATAGCCAGCGGTTTCAACCGCTGGGACGCAACGTATATCATAATCTGTGAACGTGCAACCCGTTTCCCGTGGTTGAAACCACGGGCTATATTGAAATGCGAATGGTAAAATCGTTATTCTAACTATGTGTGAAAACGAGTTTTCTTTTTATTCTTTTTTATAGATTAAAATTCTATGTTCCTATGTGTTTAAAATATCCAGCATTTTTATTTTAGTGTAAAGAATTCCGCTAAAGGTCCAAGAGCCAACGCAGGAAAGAACGATAAAGCAGCGATAATTGCGATTACGGCAAAAGTCATGATTCCGAAAATTGAGGTGTCGGTTTTTAAAGTTCCTGCACTCTCTGGAATGTATTTTTTACCTGCCAGTAAACCTGCAATTGCTAATGGCCCAATGATTGGAATAAAACGGCTTAACAGCAATACAATTCCTGTAGTGATATTCCAGAACGGATTATTATCTCCCAAACCTTCAAAACCAGAACCATTATTGGCAGCGCTTGAAGTGTATTCGTATAACATTTCTGAGAATCCGTGATTACCAGGATTATTTAACCAACCTGTTGCATTTCCGTTAAACCAATAACCCATTGCGGTATCATGTGCGGCAAAATAAGATGCTAAAGCAGTTCCTGATAATATTAATAAAGGATGAAGAATGGCGATAAAAGCGGCAATTTTAACTTCCCGCGCTTCGATTTTCTTGCCTAAAAATTCGGGAGTTCGGCCGACCATCAATCCGGAGATAAATACAGCCAGAATAATGAAAACATAGTAGTTCAAAATACCAACACCACATCCGCCGTAAAAGGCATTTACCATCATCGATAATAATTGCATAGCTCCAGACATTGGCATTGAACTATCGTGCATACTATTTACAGAACCTGTAGAAATTACCGTTGTAGCAATACTCCAGAAACCTGAAATTGCCGGGCCAAACCGAACTTCTTTTCCTTCCATTGCTCCGGTTGCCTGCGCAATACCCATTTTTTCGATAGCAGGATTTCCGTTGATTTCACTCATAACTGTTGGAACAACCAATAGTAAAAATCCAACTGTCATTACACCAAAAATGATGTTTGATAATTTTCTTTTGTTGAGGTAAAATCCAAGAGCAAAAATCATCGCAAACGGAATAATCATTTGCGCCCAAAGCTCAACTCCATTCGTAAAATAAGTTGGATTTTCTAATGGATGCGCTGAGTTGGCTCCAAAAAATCCACCACCATTTGTACCAATATGTTTAATTGCAATAAAGGCTGCAGCGGGCCCGCGAGAAACTTCTACATGGTCGCCTTGAAGTGTTGTAATAGCATCTTTTCCTTCAAAAGTCATTGGAGTACCACTAAATACTAGTGCTACAGCTACAATTGCTGAAAGTGGTAATAAAATACGAGTACAGCTTTTGATGAAATAATTATAAAAATTACCCAGTTTTTCTGTAGTTCTTTCTTTCATTGCTGTAAAAATCATTGCGGCAGCAGCCATTCCGATACCGGCAGAAACAAATTGAAGGAACATCAAGACGATTTGTGAAAGGTAAGAAACCCCGCTTTCGCCTGAGTAATGCTGTAAGTTGCAATTGACTAAAAATGAAATGGCAGTATTAAATGCCAAATCTGGCGTCATAGATGGATTATTATCTGGATTTAAAGGCAAAGACCCTTGAAACAGTAAGACAAAAAAGCAAAGAAAGAACCAAACCATATTGATACTTAAAAGTGCTTTTAAGTGTTGTTTCCAGTTCATTTCTTCAGCCGAATTAATACCGCTGATTTTAAAAATAAATTTTTCAATTGGATTGAAAATCGGGTCAAGAAGTGTTTTATCTCCCAAGAAAACTTTAGCAATATATTTTCCTAAAGGAATCGCTAAAACAATAGTTAGGATAAAAATACCAATGACGCCTAATAATTCTGTGTTCATAATTTTTATATTTTTTAGTGAAAGGAGAGAGGTGATTTGTAAAATGAGTTGATGAATAAAATTTGCGTTTACATTTCACATAAAGCATTTCACTTTTTACATGATTTAAAATTTTTCGGGTTTGATTAATACATAAACCAAATACACGAAAACAGCGATTGAAATAATAAATAGTGCAGTCATGATTTAGATTTTTTCAAAGAATTCAACAGAGAGAAAACAAATGGCAAACAGCACAACGGCTAGCCCGAGTAAAAGAAAAGTGATCATAATATTATTTTAGATTTTAGAATTCAGATTTTAGATTATGTTGGAGCGATTAAGTGATTAAACACCAGAGGCATTAACCTGCTTGATATATTCCGCTTTAAGTGTCTGCGGAAATAGGTGTGAAATATTGCAGTGGCGCACTTCCATAAAAGAAGAAACCGAAAAAACATACACATTAGAAATGGCGTTTTTAGTTTCGATGCTTCCGGTTATAAACAAACGTTCGGCAAGAGCCAGACATTTCTTTGCTCTCACGATATTGCCGGAAATAATCGATTTTTTGGTGATTTCGGCAAAGCGTTCAGCTTGTTTGTAGATTGAGGTAACTTGAGTTTTCATTTGGAATGAATTTTAATGTTCCCCCTCCTTATGCCAAAATATGTTCCGAAAAAGTTGAGTTACAGCTAAAGTGCTGTCAATAAAAGGAATGTAGTTTTATGCCAAAAATCAGGCATAAAAAAAGCCTATCATTTTGATAAGCTTTTCTCGTTTTGATATGTTATTGTCAAGCTCCAGAGGAGCGAAATATTTATAGAAATGATGAATCCACATTTATCAGAGCCCCAGCGGGGTGACATATTTTTTCAGATTGCGTAGGTGTCGCTCCTCTGGAGCTTTTTCTCATTGGCAATAAATAATCTATAAATATTGTGCTTCTCTGAAGCTTTGAGAATTGTAATTGATATTGAAATTGAATTTTGTTATTGTTATTGAATTTGATATTCTTCCAACTTTCTATACAAAGTCGCAATTCCAATTTCTAATAATCTTGCCGTTTCTGCTTTATTCCCTTTCGTATAATTTAAAACCTTTTGAATATGCAGTTTTTCAACACTCTGCATCGAGAAAGCCGACATTGGTTTTGAATTATTTTCAGCCTGATGTTGCATTTCATACGGCAGAACATCTGAAGTTAAAGTATCGCCATTACTCAAAATAACCGATCTTTCGATGATGTTTTTAAGTTCGCGGATATTTCCCGGCCACGAATAATTTTCTAATTTTTGCAGAAAATCATCAGAGATATTTAAAGCTTTTTTATTCGTTTTTTCAGAAAACTGCTTCACGTAATAATTAGCCAAAAGCGGAATATCTTTAATTCTTTCTCGCAAAGAAGGCAATTTGATTTCGAAAATATTCAAACGGAAATACAAATCAGAACGGAAACGATGTTCGTCGCTTTCTGTTTTTAAATCTCGGTTCGTGGCTGCAATTAATCTGAAATTTGATTTTTTCGGAGTGGTGTCGCCAACGGGAATATATTCGGAAGTTTCTAAAACACGCAATAATTTGGCTTGAAGATCAATTGGCATTTCTCCAATTTCATCCAGAAATAATGTTCCTCCGTTTGCTTCTTCAATGAAACCTTTCTTATCTTTTACAGCTCCCGTAAAAGCACCTTGCTTATGACCGAAAAGTTCGCTTTCTAAAATTTCTTTTGTAAAAGTACTGCAGTTTAATGCCACAAAAGATTTCCCTACACGATTGCTGTTTTCGTGAATGGCCTGTGCAAAAACTTCTTTTCCGGTTCCAGTTTCACCAGTCAATAAAACAGTCGAATCTGTTTTGGCAACTTTTTGGGCAAGATCAATAACTTGTTCAATTCCTTTCGATTTTCCAATAATGGTATTGAAAGAATATTTATCGTTGATGCGTTTTTCAAGCTGCTGCACCTTTTTTTGCAAATGCACTTTTTCAACCGCTTTATAAAGAAGCGGAATAATCTTGTCGTTGTCGTCGCCTTTTACAATATAATCGAAAGCGCCATTTTTCATTGCCTGAACACCATCCGGAATATTCCCAAAAGCAGTTAACAGAATAACCTCTGTCAGCGGAAAACTTCCTTTTATGTTTTGAAGAAAATCAACGCCATTTCCGTCAGGCAGTTTCACATCACATAAAACAACATCAATATCAGTTTGCTCTAGTTTTTTAAAACCAGACTTTAAATCTTTTGCTTCAAAAACTTCAAATCCTTCCGATTTTATAATACGAACCAATAGACTTCTCAGTTTTTCTTCGTCGTCTATAATTAAAATTTTGTGTGTCATTTGCATATAAGCTAAAACCGAATTGGTATTTTGATGTACAAATGTAGGTTTTAAATCATTTTCCTTTTTTGATTCAGCTGAAATAATTTTTTGCCACGACTCGAGCGATAGCGAACAGGCGAAGCAATTCACGAATTTCTCTAATTTCTATTTGTTGACTGGTTTTTATTTCAAACATAGCCCGTAGTTTCAACCACGGGTACACAATATATAATTACACCCAATTCGTAACGTGTCCCGCGGTTGAAATCGCGAGCTATATTTTGAGCATTTGCGAAAAACTAAAATTAAAAATTAGTAAAAATTGGTGAATTGATTAGCCTGTTCGCTATCGCTCGGATAATGGCAAAAAAACTAATCAATTTCCTTTTCGTTGTCCTTTATAAAAGTATCAATATTCATTATAAACGGATCAATAACAATGCGTTGAGGTTTTGTTTTGAGTTTGATTTTACCTTCAATTTTATTGTTTTTGACAGCGAAAGGGAAACATAATAATTTTCCGTTTTCATCATAAATTCCAATATCTATAGTGGTATCATTATCAATTTGTCTACGTTCTCCGGTCGCATTTTCCTGATACTTTTTAGAATAAACTTTAAAAGAAACCTCATAAAAACCATTCTTCTTACTACTTGAAACTGATTCTATTTTTGAAGAATACGTAATAATCTGCTTAAACATTTCGTCTAGTTTAGAATGCAGCTTTTTATCCGTTACAGCATAAATTTCTTTTAATAAATTTTCAGAATCAGGAAACGGATTTGGATATTTATAATGATTCAGAAAATTTTTCAAAGCCAGATTTACTTTTTCTTCACCAATTAAAATCCGAAGCTGATGCATCACCAGCATTCCTTTATCATAAGGTAAATGCGGTGTGTCATAATTCGTTTTATACAAAGGCGTTTCAGGATCATAACTCCGACTGCTCAAATATAAATCCAGATGAATTTTTAAAGTTTCGAGTGCCTTTTCCAAACCATGTTCTTTTTCATACAACATCAGTTCGGTGTATTGCGCCAGAGTTTCAGTCAAAATCCAGCTTCCTTCTTTTTGTTCCAGACTAATTTGTGAATTTCCCCACCATTCATGCGACAATTCATGCGCCGTTAATTGATTAATTACATCTTCCTTATCCTTGTTGTTGAGGTTGCTGTAGAATCCGAAATTCTCTTTCATAAAAACCGTCGACGGATATGAAGTCGCAGCAAATCCATCGGCGAAAGCAGAAACTTCGGCATAGCGAATTGTTTTATACGGATATTTACCAAAATTACTTTGGCAATAATCTAGAGTATTTTTTACATCCTGAATTAGTTTTTTGATATTTCTCGAATGTCCTTTATCGTAAAAAACTTCAATGGAAATACCTTTATAATTCGTTTTTTGAATTTCATATTCAGCAGAAGAAAAAGCAAATCGAAACGGAATCTTGCCGTTAGATTTATAATGAAAATAATTACGGTTGTCTTTTTTCCAATTCCCAATTAAATCTCCAACGCCAATCGCCATTTGATTTTTAGAAGTCGAAACTACAGCATCATAATCAATAAAATCATATTTAATTTTCGATTTGTCTTCCAGTTTTTTAAGATGCGACTGAGGTTTCAAATGTCTTTTTGTCCGCTCTTTTTTACTGCTGATTTCATTCGATTCCTGATAACCAAAAAGCGGAAAGTAACGGCTTATTCGCATAAACGAACCATTTTCGATTATAGAATTAAATGCAGTATGACCTTTAAATGGCGACCACGAAGACTCAAAAGAAAAACTCATTTTCATTTTCTGCTGGGGCTGTAAAGGTTTTTCCAATTGATACCAATAATGCTGAAATGTTGAAGCATCATCCAGGTTTTTCGAATTCGGAATTTCAACAGAAGTCAGTTTCGAATTTCGATCTATATATAGGAGTAAACTATTAATTGATTTTTCAGAATTATTGATCAATTCATAAGTGCCTTTTACTTCATAACGATTTTCCTCAGGAAATAAATCAACTTTACTTTTTACATAGACAATCGTGGGCTGAGCAAGATTGGTGTATTTTTTAAATTGCTTTTCATATTGTTCGCTCCAGTTATTCTGATCTTCTTCGGTCAAATACGGATATTCGATATTCGTTTTATAAAAAAGATAACTCCCAAAACCAATAAAAAGAATAATTCCCAAGTAGAATGTTGCTTTTTGAATACCATTAAATGAATTTCTTCGAAAGGTTTTTACGATTGAAGCATTTCTTTTCCATAAGATTTCTGTCAAAGTAAGAAGCAATAAAGCCAATCCGAAATTGTACAACATCGAAATATGAAACGGAAAAGTGTATTTTCCGAAACCATTCAAATCAAAATATTCTCTCTTAAAAGAATCTCCGAATCGAAATAACGGATGCGAAATTCCCAATTGTTCTCCAATTCCCGTACAAAACAGAATGCAGACAAAAGCAGCAACCGAAAGTCCGATGTATTTATTTTTAATAAAAGTCTGAATAGCAATTACCAAAATCGAAATCAACAACAACGGAAATCCGAGATAATAAAACAAAGAAAGATAAAGACCAGTTTCGATTGGAGCATTGGCATTCGCAATCTGAAAGGCGCATCCAATTAAAATACTAATACTAATTATGATTAACGGAATAATAAAAAGCGCTGTCAATTTTGCCAATAAAACGACAAATTGAGAATATGGTGCTGTATTTTCCAGCGTTTCAAATCTCGAATTTTCGCTTCGGTTTAATAATTCACTGCTGTAAAAAAGGAGAATTAAAATCAGAATAAATGGCAGGCGATCCATTATCGTGGAAATCATTAAAGCTGTATCCGTAATTTTTTCGGCTAATCGGATTCCACCGTCAATTTCATCCGAAATTTCGATTGCCAATAATCCCGAGAATAAAAGAACAATCACTAAAAACGGAATTCCTTTTAGAACTAAAAAAATATCCAGTTTGATATTACTTCTAAAAACAGCAAAGTTGTGTCTGAAAGTTTTGAACTCGACACTTTTTGGAATTTCCGAAGAAAGGATTTTTACTTCTTTTGAAATAATTTTTGACACTTTTACATTTTTAGTTTTTGTTTTTCGGAAGGAAAACAATTTATACGAAGCAAAAAGTAAAAGTAGAGAAACTGAAATCCACAACAATCGGTTAAATAAAAAGTTACCAGAAAGCGAAACCAGTTCGGTATTTTTTTCAATTGCAGTCCAATATCTCGTTTGTTCTAAAAAAGCTGCCAAACCAAACGGATCTATTTTTGCAGCCAAAGACATGGCTTTGGCCGAAGAGGGAGAAGCATTTGCAAAGATGGGCGAATTAGAAAAAATTGAACCGGCTATATATAAGATGTAGATTAATAAACCCCCAACATAAATTAAAAGCTTACTTCGTGTAAGCCAGGCTAAAGCCGTTAATATCGAAAGGCACAGAAAAATATTCGGAATCACAATTACAAAATACGGCCAGAGATAATTTATAATTTCAAAAGAACCGATCTCGCTTTTAGGAATCCAAGAGATTTGGTGTCCAACCATCATTCCCACGATAAACATTCCAAAAGAAACTACGGCGATTATAAATGCGGTAATAAATTTTGGAGCTAAATAATGAAGTTTAGTAATAGGAGAGGAGAAAATAATCGAATCGAATTTCGTTTCATATTCTTTTAAAAAACTTTGTGCGACCTGAAGTGTAATCGAAAAAATCGTCATCAACGAAATTAGACCAATCGCATACGTGAGCACGTACGGACTATTTTTGTAAGCACCCGAAAAAGAAAAATTCGCAAAAGCACTCACAAAAAATCCTGAAACCAAATAAATGATAAACGTGGCATAAAAAGTCCAGCTTCTGGTGGTGTTATGCCATTCAAATTGAATTAATTTAGAAAGCATAACATTAATTTTTAAGTTGATTTTGAGCTAAAACACTAAAATAAACATCGCTTAAATCTGGCGATATCAATTCGAAACCAGAATCTGGGCGTTGATGGGAGAAAACGTGAATATTGATTTTCCCTGAATTTAAGTTGGACGAAATGATATTAAAGTTCGATTGATGTTCTTTTAGTTGTGCTTTTTCAATCGCCTTCATCCAGATTTTATCTTTCAAAGAATCGATCGCTTCGTTTGGTTTTCCTTCCAAAATCAATTTTCCGTTTGAGATAATGGCCATCTTAGGGCATAAATCACGAACGTCTTCTACAATATGAGTCGATAGAACTACGATTATGCTTTCGCCAATTTCACTTAAAAGATTATTGAAACGATTTCTTTCCTCAGGATCAAGTCCAGCAGTTGGTTCATCCACAATAATAATCTTCGGATTTCCCAGCAAAGCCTGAGCAATTCCAAAGCGCTGACGCATACCGCCAGAAAAAGAATGAACTGCTTTGTCTTTATGCTGTAGTAAATTAGTCTGCTGTAATAAATACAAAATTTGATCCTGACGTTCCTTTTTATCTACGATTCCTTTTAAAACTGCCAGATGATCGAGCAGACGATAAGCAGAAATTTTAGGATAAACACCAAATTCCTGAGGCAGATAACCCAGATTTTGCCTGATAAACATTGAATTTTCCAGAATATTAATTCCGTTAAATTCAATAATTCCCGAGGTAGGTTCCTGCAAAGCGGCAATAGTTCGCATTAAAGTCGATTTTCCGGCGCCGTTTGGGCCGAGTAAACCAAACATTCCGTTTGTAATTTCAAGCGATAAATCGGCAATCGCTTTTGTGCCGTTCTCATACGTTTTGCTGAGATTTTTGATTGATAAACTGTTCATTTTTTGATTGATTTTGATGATTGAATTAAACTATGATTTGAAAAAATTAGGCAATAGAATACCTGTCGGCTTCAAAAACCGATTTATTAAGAGTGAAATAAAATTTAAAAGAAAGCTATTCTGCCACGTATTCTAAAATATCTCCAGGCTGGCAATCCAATATTTTACAAATAGCTTCGAGAGTATCAAACCGAATTCCTTTTGCTTTTCCAGTTTTTAGAATCGATAAATTGGCAGGTGTAATATCTAGTTTTTCTGCCAACTCTTTACTTTGCATCTTGCGTTTGGCAAGCATTACATCAACATTTACAATTATTGGCATAGTTATATAAATAAGTCTTGTTCGTTCTGAAGGTTTAAACCTTGTTTAAAAATGGCAGCTAAAAAGTAAGCGAAAACACCCAGCATTCCGTGTAATAATATAAAAAGTGAAACTTCATTATCCAGCGGAACAAAAAAGAAAGCCACAAATATTACAATACCTGGAATTAATAAATTGGATAAATAGAAACGCCTTAAATGAGAAATTCCGTTAAGAGTAAATAATTTAGGCTGAAAAAATATTTTGAATACATTACTGCTTAATAAAAAGAAAAGCCCGTACAAACTCAGCGGAGCCAAAAAATCAAAAAGAATATACGGCAGATTATAATCACCTAACATTATTGGATGAGTTGTAAACGGATAACAAACCTGAAAATACTTTCCGTTGTCCTTAAAAGTCAAAAATAATCCCGTAATTAATGTAAAAACAGAATATCCGGCCAAAAAGAAATAAACCACAGACAAAAATCGGGTAAAGTAAAATAATATTTTGGATACAATATGAGTTGTCTTCATTTATTGAAAAGTTAGATTGATATTGCAAATGTATAATTAATTATCGTAAAACAATAATTAATTATTAAAAATTCCATTTTTGGAATGTTTTAGAAATATTATAAATCTATTAACATTAGAAAACAAAAGGCATCCGTATAAATGAGTTAATTTTGTAGACTAGCATTTTTTTATATGAAAAACCCAATTTCAGTCTCATTATTAGACCTCGCTATCATCACTCAGGATAGCAATGCCACAGAAACATTTCACAAAACAAAAGACATAGCGCAATTAGCAGATACTTTAGGATACAAGCGATTTTGGCTTGCAGAACATCACAATATGGCACACGTTGCGAGTACAGCAACGGTTGTTTTGATAGGTTATGTAGCAAGTCAGACCAAAAATATCCGAGTAGGTTCTGGTGGAATTATGCTTCCGAATCATTCCCCTTTAGTAGTTGCCGAACAATTTGGAACCTTGGAAACGCTTTATCCAAACCGAATCGATTTAGGTTTAGGAAGAGCGCCAGGAACAGATCAACCAACTGCAGAAGCAATCAGAAAAGACTTTTTTGAGCAAGCACAGCGTTTTCCGCAAAACGTAAGCAAACTTCAAGAATATTTTTCAAGCGAAAATGAAACAGGAAAAGTACGCGCGTTCCCAGCCGAAGGCTTAAAAGTGCCAATCTGGATTTTAGGATCAAGTATGGACAGTGCAGCTTTGGCAGCAGCTTACGGATTGCCTTATGCCTTTGCCGGACACTTTGCGCCAAAACTAATGATTCAGGCATTTGAGTTCTACCGCGAAAATTTCCAGCCTTCAGAATATTTAGACAAACCAAAAACAATGGCTTGTGTGAATATCATTGCAGCAGACACAAACGAAGAAGCAGAACTATTGTCTACAAGTCTGTATCAAATGTTCTTGAATTTAATTAGAAACGACCGCAAAGGTTTACAGCCGCCAGTTCTGTCATTAGACGACATTATGAACGAACAGGAACGTTTCCATGTCAATCAAATGACAGCTGGAACTTTCACAGGAAACAAAGAACAATTAGTAACCGATTTAAAAAAGTTCATCGATTACGCAAGAATCGACGAACTAATGGTAACAAGCCCAATCTTCGATCATCAGGCAAAACTAAAAAGTATTCAAATCACAAAAGAAGCAATCGACACTTTAAACCAAAGTATACATATATAAGTATACTATATATAAGAGTAGATTTTATTTATACAACCCGACAGTTTCCAAAACGTGTCGGGTTTATTTTTATACATATATATGTATAGAATAAATTAAAGATCCAGTTTTCCGTAGAGACGCGCATCAGTGCGTCTTATCCGTAACATTATCTAGTTACCAATAGCTATAATATATATCAATTGTCTCGCTGATCGAAGTCGAAGCCTTTCTATTTGCAATTTAATTAGAAGCTATTCCCGCTATCCGCTACAATCTTTTTGCGGCGAACCCCGCCACAAAAAGGATTTCCGCTTCTATCGGGGCTAGGGCCATCAGTTTTCAGAAGAAAAAATCGGCAATAAAAGACCATTTCAGAAGAAAAAACGAAGAAAAAAAAGAAACCTTTACATCTTAATACCTTTTCGAGATTAAAAAAACTGTAAAAAAACGAAGGTTTGCATCTTATTGCCTTTTCGGTAAAGCCAGACAAAATAGAGTAAAACGGCTAAAAGCCCCAGTAATTCCAAAATCATGAAAAAAACTTCGCCTTGTAAAAAACGCATAACCAGCCGTTTATAAAAAAGATTGAAATTATATAAAAAAAAGGCTTGTAAATGTAAATAAAGGTGCTACTTTTGCACCCGCAACAGCGAAGGCGTTCATCGAAATACTGGCAGGAAAGGAGAATCTGGCGAAAAGAAATTTTCAAAAAAAAAAAGATTCGAAAAAGCTTGCGAGATTTGAAAATGCTTTTTACATTTGCACCCCGCAAAACACGGAAAGTTCATTGAGAGACTGGGAGAAAAATTAGAGAAAACGGGATTGAAAAGATCTCAAAAAAAACTTTAAATTTTTCTTGCAGGAAACAAAAAGAAGTTTTAGTTTTGCACCCGCTTTGAAACACAGGCGGAAAGAGAATAAGACACGTTCGTAGACATATTGAATTGACAGCCGTTTTAAGAGAGATCTTAAAACAAAAAGAATAAGAGCAGTAGAATCGGAAGATTCGAAAAGAACCGATAGGAAGAGCATCGACTATATAATATTAAAATATACGATGAAGAGTTTGATCCTGGCTCAGGATGAACGCTAGCGGCAGGCTTAACACATGCAAGTCGAGGGGTAGAGGCTTTCGGGCCTTGAGACCGGCGCACGGGTGCGTAACGCGTATGCAATCTGCCTTTCACAGAGGGATAGCCCAGAGAAATTTGGATTAATACCTCATAGCATAACCAAACCGCATGGTTTGATTATTAAAGTCACAACGGTGAAAGATGAGCATGCGTCCCATTAGCTAGTTGGTAAGGTAACGGCTTACCAAGGCTACGATGGGTAGGGGTCCTGAGAGGGAGATCCCCCA